>NZ_CP117425.1:1120000-6449812 GCF_030687295.1 Pseudomonas beijingensis
ACAGAGGGTTGCCAAGCCGCGAGGTGGAGCTAATCCCACAAAACCGATCGTAGTCCGGATCGCAGTCTGCAACTCGACTGCGTGAAGTCGGAATCGCTAGTAATCGCGAATCAGAATGTCGCGGTGAATACGTTCCCGGGCCTTGTACACACCGCCCGTCACACCATGGGAGTGGGTTGCACCAGAAGTAGCTAGTCTAACCTTCGGGGGGACGGTTACCACGGTGTGATTCATGACTGGGGTGAAGTCGTAACAAGGTAGCCGTAGGGGAACCTGCGGCTGGATCACCTCCTTAATCGACGACCGCAGCTGCTCCATGAGCTCCCACACGAATTGCTTGATTCATTGAAGAAGACGATAGAAGCAGCTTTAAGCTCCAAGCTGATAGCTCACGCTAACAGTTACAAGCTCGAAATTGGGTCTGTAGCTCAGTTGGTTAGAGCGCACCCCTGATAAGGGTGAGGTCGGCAGTTCGAATCTGCCCAGACCCACCAATTTTGTAATGGGGCCATAGCTCAGCTGGGAGAGCGCCTGCCTTGCACGCAGGAGGTCAGCGGTTCGATCCCGCTTGGCTCCACCATAAACTGCTTCTGAAAGCTTAGAAATGAGCATTCCATCAACGTGATGGTGAATGTTGATTTCTAGTCTTTTGATTAGATCGTTCTTTAAAAATTTGGGTATGTGATAGAAAGATAGACTGAACGTTACTTTCACTGGTAACGGATCAGGCTAAGGTAAAATTTGTGAGTTGCTCTTAGAGCAAGATCGAATTTTCGGCGAATGTCGTCTTCACAGTATAACCAGATTGCTTGGGGTTATATGGTCAAGTGAAGAAGCGCATACGGTGGATGCCTTGGCAGTCAGAGGCGATGAAAGACGTGGTAGCCTGCGAAAAGCTTCGGGGAGTCGGCAAACAGACTTTGATCCGGAGATGTCTGAATGGGGGAACCCAGCCATCATAAGATGGTTATCTTGTACTGAATACATAGGTGCAAGAGGCGAACCAGGGGAACTGAAACATCTAAGTACCCTGAGGAAAAGAAATCAACCGAGATTCCCTTAGTAGTGGCGAGCGAACGGGGACTAGCCCTTAAGCTTCTTTGATTTTAGCGGAACGCTCTGGAAAGTGCGGCCATAGTGGGTGATAGCCCTGTACGCGAAAGGATCTTAGAAGTGAAATCGAGTAGGACGGAGCACGAGAAACTTTGTCTGAATATGGGGGGACCATCCTCCAAGGCTAAATACTACTGACTGACCGATAGTGAACTAGTACCGTGAGGGAAAGGCGAAAAGAACCCCGGAGAGGGGAGTGAAATAGATCCTGAAACCGTATGCGTACAAGCAGTGGGAGCCCACTTTGTTGGGTGACTGCGTACCTTTTGTATAATGGGTCAGCGACTTATTTTCAGTGGCGAGCTTAACCGAATAGGGGAGGCGTAGCGAAAGCGAGTCTTAATAGGGCGTCTAGTCGCTGGGAATAGACCCGAAACCGGGCGATCTCCATGGGCAGGTTGAAGGTTGGGTAACACTAACTGGAGGACCGAACCGACTACCGTTGAAAAGTTAGCGGATGACCTGTGGATCGGAGTGAAAGGCTAATCAAGCTCGGAGATAGCTGGTTCTCCTCGAAAGCTATTTAGGTAGCGCCTCATGTATCACTGTAGGGGGTAGAGCACTGTTTCGGCTAGGGGGTCATCCCGACTTACCAAACCGATGCAAACTCCGAATACCTACAAGTGCCGAGCATGGGAGACACACGGCGGGTGCTAACGTCCGTCGTGAAAAGGGAAACAACCCAGACCGTCAGCTAAGGTCCCAAAGTTATGGTTAAGTGGGAAACGATGTGGGAAGGCTTAGACAGCTAGGAGGTTGGCTTAGAAGCAGCCACCCTTTAAAGAAAGCGTAATAGCTCACTAGTCGAGTCGGCCTGCGCGGAAGATGTAACGGGGCTCAAACCATACACCGAAGCTACGGGTATCACGCAAGTGATGCGGTAGAGGAGCGTTCTGTAAGCCTGTGAAGGTGAGTTGAGAAGCTTGCTGGAGGTATCAGAAGTGCGAATGCTGACATGAGTAACGACAATGGGTGTGAAAAACACCCACGCCGAAAGACCAAGGTTTCCTGCGCAACGTTAATCGACGCAGGGTTAGTCGGTCCCTAAGGCGAGGCTGAAAAGCGTAGTCGATGGAAAACAGGTTAATATTCCTGTACTTCTGGTTATTGCGATGGAGGGACGGAGAGGCTAGGCCAGCTTGGCGTTGGTTGTCCAAGTTTAAGGTGGTAGGCTGGAATCTTAGGTAAATCCGGGATCTAAGGCCGAGAGCTGATGACGAGTTACCCTTTGGGTGACGAAGTGGTTGATGCCATGCTTCCAAGAAAGCTTCTAAGCTTCAGGTAACCAGGAACCGTACCCCAAACCGTACACAGGTGGTTGGGTAGAGAATACCAAGGCGCTTGAGAGAACTCGGGTGAAGGAACTAGGCAAAATGGCACCGTAACTTCGGGAGAAGGTGCGCGCGGTGAGGGTGAAGCACTTGCTGCGTAAGCCCACGCCGGTCGAAGATACCAGGCCGCTGCGACTGTTTATTAAAAACACAGCACTCTGCAAACACGAAAGTGGACGTATAGGGTGTGACGCCTGCCCGGTGCCGGAAGGTTAATTGATGGGGTTAGCTAACGCGAAGCTCTTGATCGAAGCCCCGGTAAACGGCGGCCGTAACTATAACGGTCCTAAGGTAGCGAAATTCCTTGTCGGGTAAGTTCCGACCTGCACGAATGGCGTAACGATGGCGGCGCTGTCTCCACCCGAGACTCAGTGAAATTGAAATCGCTGTGAAGATGCAGTGTATCCGCGGCTAGACGGAAAGACCCCGTGAACCTTTACTATAGCTTTGCACTGGACTTTGAATTTGCTTGTGTAGGATAGGTGGGAGGCTTTGAAGCGTGGACGCCAGTTCGCGTGGAGCCATCCTTGAAATACCACCCTGGCAACTTTGAGGTTCTAACTCAGGTCCGTTATCCGGATCGAGGACAGTGTATGGTGGGTAGTTTGACTGGGGCGGTCTCCTCCTAAAGAGTAACGGAGGAGTACGAAGGTGCGCTCAGACCGGTCGGAAATCGGTCGTAGAGTATAAAGGCAAAAGCGCGCTTGACTGCGAGACAGACACGTCGAGCAGGTACGAAAGTAGGTCTTAGTGATCCGGTGGTTCTGTATGGAAGGGCCATCGCTCAACGGATAAAAGGTACTCCGGGGATAACAGGCTGATACCGCCCAAGAGTTCATATCGACGGCGGTGTTTGGCACCTCGATGTCGGCTCATCACATCCTGGGGCTGAAGCCGGTCCCAAGGGTATGGCTGTTCGCCATTTAAAGTGGTACGCGAGCTGGGTTTAGAACGTCGTGAGACAGTTCGGTCCCTATCTGCCGTGGACGTTTGAGATTTGAGAGGGGCTGCTCCTAGTACGAGAGGACCGGAGTGGACGAACCTCTGGTGTTCCGGTTGTCACGCCAGTGGCATTGCCGGGTAGCTATGTTCGGGAAAGATAACCGCTGAAAGCATCTAAGCGGGAAACTTGCCTCAAGATGAGATCTCACTGGGACCTTGAGTCCCCTGAAGGGCCGTCGAAGACTACGACGTTGATAGGCAGGGTGTGTAAGCGCTGTGAGGCGTTGAGCTAACCTGTACTAATTGCCCGTGAGGCTTGACCATATAACACCCAAGCAATTTGTAACTCCAAGCCCAAAGGCAAAGAGACCAGATTGCGGTGTGTGAAGACGAAACGAACCGAAAGTTCGAGATACTCACAAGCAGCACACAAACTATCGCATACCCATTCGCTGGCACGTGACCGCAAGGCACGCACCGGCTACCGAATTTCTTGACGACCATAGAGCATTGGAACCACCTGATCCCATCCCGAACTCAGCAGTGAAACGATGCATCGCCGATGGTAGTGTGGGGTTTCCCCATGTGAGAGTAGGTCATCGTCAAGATTAAATTCCGAAACCCCTATCTGCTGACGCAGGTAGGGGTTTTGTTTTTAGTAGAAGTCATCGATTTTACCGACACGTTGTTCTTGAACGGGTCGGACACAGAATTTCTTGACGACCATAGAGCATTGGAACCACCTGATCCCATCCCGAACTCAGCAGTGAAACGATGCATCGCCGATGGTAGTGTGGGGTTTCCCCATGTGAGAGTAGGTCATCGTCAAGATTGAATTCCCAGAACCCCTGTCTGCATCAGCAGACAGGGGTTTTGTCGTTTTGGGCCGGTAATCGGATCGAGCCCCTGATGCCACGGCAAACCCCCAATGCCGTTGCTATGCTGTGAAAGGCGGGCCCTGGCGACAAAGGGCCCGCGACGTCACTGGTCATGGGGATTCCAATAATGAAAAACCCTTATGCTCCCGGCTTTTGGTGCGCTACTGCGGCATTGCTGCTGCTTTCGGCAACTTATTTTTATGGCGTCATGCTCACTCACCAAATCGACAAGGCGCTGCTGTTCCTCGACAGCGCGGCGGCGTTGATCGGCGTGATATCCATTGCAGTCGTGGCCTGGGCTTCGCTTCAGGGCCAACGAATCAAGAAAAAACACCTTGAGCAAGGCAAGACCCTGGTGCTGATTTGGGACACCAAGGTGGCGCTGCGACGTGTCGAAACAGTGTTTGACCGTTATTTCTGGGGCAGTTATTGGCAGCCTGGCCGCACGTTCCAGGAAGTCATGGGCGAGCTCACCGGCACTCCGCTGGAAAAAAGCCTCGAAGCCCTGAAAACCCAGTGCGCGGCCTTGGACAAGCAGGTCACCCAGGACGGCTGGCACTGGCTCAACAACGCCCGCGAGTTGTGTGACGTGGCTAACGCCATGGCTCGGGAGCGCTATCAACTGGATTTTTGCGATTCACGCGCAGATTCATCGGGTGCCGCTGTGATCAATCGCGATTTCGAAGTGCTGGTGTACACCTGGACAGCCCGGCTCAAGACGTTCGATCATCAGCTCGACGAGATCGAAGTCCAATATTCGTAGACCACCTCTCAAGAAAACGTTTTTACCCCTATAAACATTGGGCCCGCAGGGGTGCCTGATGGTAATCTCCCCTCCTCTTTGCGGCGTCGAGCCACCCCCTTTGCGGGTCAGGGAAGACGACGGCTTTCTTCAACCATGGATATCGATCGGGTCACTCATGAATAAATCAGCAAGCGTACTTCTGGGAATCGTTGTGGCTGTCGGTGCTATCAGCGCGGGCGGCGCCTGGTACACCGGGACCAAACTCGAAGGCGTGTTGAAAAATGCTATTGCCGATAGCAATAAGCAGATGCAGACCGCCTTGGCCGGGTCCAACAGCAGTGCCGCCCTGGAGCTGGTTTCCATGGACCGTGGCACATTTAGCAGCACCGCCCACTACCGTCTCAAAGGCGAAGGCGAGATGTTCGGTGGTGAGTCGGTCGAGCTGCTCTTCGTCGACCGGATCGAGCACGGCCCACTGCCATTCTCTCGCTTGATCACGCTCAAGTGGCTGCCGGTCATGGCCACCAGTCACACCGCGCTGGAGCGCAATCCACTGACTGACAAATGGTTCGCCGCGACCAAGGACCAGTCCCCACTCAAAGGTGTGGTCAACCTGGGCTACGACGAGTCCATCAACGGCACCTACGAGCTGCTGCCATTGGAAACCAAGTTGGATGAGCAATCCCAGCTCACCTTCTCCGGCCTGAAAATCGACTTGGCCGCCAGCGCCCAAGGCCAGAAGGTCAAGGCTGACGGCTACATGGACAGCTTCAAGTTGACCACCGTTGCCGAAGACCAGACACCCGTGCAGGTCGAGCTGAACGGCCTGACATTGGCCAGCAACCTGAGCAAAAGCTCATACGGTTACTACATGGGCGACAACACCCTGCTGATGAGCAACACCAAGGCCACCTTCGGTGAGCCTAAGTCGGTGCTGGGTCTGAAGAACTTCGAAATGAAGAACAGCAGCAGCGAGAACGGCACCAGCGCTTCGGGGCGTGCCGATTACAAGATCGGTGAGCTGTCGTTCAACGACAAGACCATCGGTTCGGCGCAGATGGCGGTCAGCCTGAAGAACCTGGACATCCCGGCCACCATGTCGCTGATGCAGATCTACCAGACCAAGCTGCAACCCTACGAAAAAGCGGCCGCCGAAGCAGCTGCAGCCGGTGAACCGGCGCCGGAGTTGAGCCTGACCGAAGCTGAAGAAGCACAGGTCAAAGCCGATCTGGAAAAACTCTTGGCCGGTGCCCCGCAAGTGGCCTTGGAAAATCTGTCGTTCAACACCGCCAACGGTGAAAGCCGTGCCAGCCTGATCGTTGATCTGACCAAGCCGCAGTCCATGGACCTGCCGCCGGATGAACTGGGACGTCAGTTGCTCGCCCTGCTGGATTTCAATCTCAAGGTTTCCAAGCCGATGCTGGTGGA
The DNA here is from genome assembly GCF_030687295.1 of Pseudomonas beijingensis. Classification (NCBI taxonomy): domain Bacteria; kingdom Pseudomonadati; phylum Pseudomonadota; class Gammaproteobacteria; order Pseudomonadales; family Pseudomonadaceae; genus Pseudomonas; species Pseudomonas beijingensis. The sequence continues at coordinate 1,126,438 of NZ_CP117425.1, forward strand.
CCTCATGACTGTGCAGGCACAGATGGAAGGCCAGACGGATGCCAAGCTGATCGCCGATCAAGCCACGGCTACCAGCGATATGTTCAGCGCCATGGCCGTTGGTACTCAATTGGCGACCCTTGAAGGCAACGACGTTGTCACCAAGTTGCACTACGCCAACAACCAGGTCGATTTCAATGGCCAGAAAATGACCGTTGAGCAATTCACGGCATTTGTGATGAACAAGCTGGGCGGCGGCGTCGCTATCCAGTAAGCCGTTCAAGTCACACCCAGAACCCGGCCCGTGCATGACGCATGGCCGGGTTTTTTTATGCACACCGATCAGCCCAGCGCCGAAATCTGTATCGATTCTGAAGAATTGTGGCGTTCCTGAAGATGACCCGCCCGAGAGTGCAAGACTAGGCCCATTAGAGCTTGGCTGGATTCCTTTGATCCGGCTTCCTGTTTGATGGGCAAGGGGGCACTGCGACCCGGCTGGCCATGTAAGGATGCTGACGAATGCCGCGTACTGTGGGTCCTTTTATTCAACGTGGTTTGCGCCCGTTGTTTCGCGTCGCACTGTGCAGCCAACTGTGCTGGCCGATGCTGGCGTTTGCCGATAGCGCCTATGACCAAATGGTGCTCGATGCCCGTGCAGGTCATTACACGCCTGCGCTGACTGCGTTGCGCCAGGTGCCGGCCGGCCAGGCCAGCGCCGCGCAAATCAGTGACCACCTGCAGATCGCCAGTTGGGCCGGTCTCGATACCGAGGTGGTGACGGTCTATGAAACCCAGGGCCGCAATCGAGCGTTGCCGGTCCAGGCGCTGACTGCAACGGCTCGTGCCTATCGCAACCTCAAGCGCTGGGATTCGGCGGCCGAGCTGTACCGCCAGGCCTTGGTGATCGATCCTCAGAATCCCGATTTGCAACTTGGTCTGGCTTTGACCCAGGCCGATGCAGGCCAGCCCGACGAAGCTGTCACTCGCGCCAAGGCCCTGGTCGCTGCCAAGCCGACAGATCCGATGCGTCGACTGGCACTGGGCTATGCCTTGACCCGCGCCAACAGCCCCCACGAAGCGCTGTTCGAATACGATCAAGCCTTCACTCGCGCTGGTAACCGCCCAGAGGTTGCGCGCGAATACATCTACGCCCTGCAACGCGCACGGCTGCCGGAGCCTGCGCTGCGCCTGGCGCGTCTGCAACCGGGGCTGATCGACCGTGGCGTGCAGCGACGCCTGGAAGGTGACGTCGCCGCCGAGCGGGTGCGCCTGGCGGACATGGCCAGCCGCAGCGAACAGGAGCGCTTCATCATTGCCGACCGCGCCCTGGCCGACTACGACAAGTTGCTCGCCACCTGGACCCCGGTGGCCGAGGCCCATGACGACGTACTCCGTTGGCGCATCGATCGCATGGGCGCCCTCAACGCCCGCGCCCGTCGGGCTGAAGTGATTGCCGAATACCAGACGTTGCTCGCCGAGGGTGTGAGCATTCCCACTTATGCCCTGCGCTGGGTGGCCTCTTCCTATCTGGAACAGCGAGAGCCGGAAATCGCCGTCGATCTGTACCGCCGGGTCCTGATCGCGCCGGATGCCGATCCTGCGGAGCGTTTTGAAGACAGCACCGCGCTCTACTACGCGTTGCTGGAAAGTGAAAAATCCGAAGAGGCCCGTGCACTGGCCGAAGACATGGCGAAAGCCCAGCGTCCGCGCATCGAACTCAAGGGCCTGCCGATCGGCAACCCCAACGATGAATGGATGGACGCCCAGCAACTCGCCGCCCAGGCCGGCACGTACGGCGCCGATTTGCCCTCTGCCGAGGCGCGCCTGGACACCTTGGTCAACCAAGGCCCCGGTAACACCGGTATGCGCCTGGCCCAGGCCGATCTGTACCAGGCCCGTGACTGGCCGCGCCGTTCGGAAAACCTGCTCAAGGAAGTCGAGGCCACGATCCCGCGCAACCGGGATCTGGAAGTCGCCCAGGCCCGCGCCGCCATGGATTTGCAGGAATGGCGGCAGATGGATGCGTTGACCGACGACGTGGTCGCCCGCTACCCGGAAAACGCCCATGTCAAACGTCTGCAACGCCAGCGTGAGGTACACGACATGGCCGAGCTGCGCATCGAGGCCTACACCGGCAAGAGTTATGGCGGTGGCAGCGGTGACGCCGGTGCAGTGACTGGCAGCCGGGATTTTGGCATCGAAACGCTGCTCTACAGCCCGCCCATCGATGAAGACTGGCGGCTGTTCGGCGGTGCCGGCTACGCCACCGGTGATTTCGAGGAAGGCACCGGCCATCATCGTTGGCAGCGTCTGGGCGTGGAGCGTCGCACTCGGGACATGACGCTGGAGGCCGAGGTCTCCAATCACTCCTACGGTTCCGGCGACAAGCAAGGCGCACGCGTGGCCGTGGCGCGGGACATCGACGACCACTGGCAATACGGCGGTAGCCTGGATTACCTCTCGGCCAATACCCCGCTGCGGGCGCTCAACAGCGGCATCCGCGCTAACGGCGGGAGTGGTTTCGTCCGTTGGCGGGCCAATGAAAGCCGCGAGTGGCGACTGGCGGTCAGCCCGTCCCATTTCAGCGATGGCAACAACCGTCTCGAAACCCTGCTGAATGGCCGCGAGGGCATCTACAGCGCGCCGCGCCTGCAAGTGGAACTGGGCCTGGAAGTGGGCGCCAGCCGCAACAGCGGCTCCAACGAAGTGCCCTATTTCAACCCGAAAGCGGATTTCAGCGTCATGCCGACCGTGAGCGCCAACCACGTGTTGTATCGCCGCTACGAAACCACGTGGAGCCAGCAGTTCCAGGTCGGTGCCGGTACTTACAGCCAGCGCGACTACAACACCGGGGCCATGGGATTGCTCAGCTACGGCCAGCGTTTCATCTGGAACGACGTGCTAGAGGCAGGTGCCGCGCTGAGCTGGCTCAACCGCCCTTACGACGGCGATCGCGAAAGCGATCTGCGCCTGCTTGTCGACCTCACCTATCGCTTCTAGAAGAGTTTGAAGATGCCTGTCATTTCGCGATTCATCCTTCTGCTGGGGGCCTTGCTGATCAGCGCTTGTGCCCAGCAAGCCCCGGCGTTCACGCCGCCCTCGCAGCGTCCGCTGGCGGCCAACGACGCGCCGTGGCCAAAGAACCATGTGCTCGGCATCGCCTACCACGATGTCGACGACCGAGACCCGGACCAGGCGCTGGTGGCCGTGCGCACCGAACGGTTGATCGAACAGTTGGCGTGGCTACGGGAAAACAACTACCAGCCGGTCACGGTGGACCAGATCATCACGGCCCGCAATGGCGGTCCGGAACTGCCGCCGCGTGCGGTGCTGCTGAGTTTCGACGACGGCTACTCGAGCTTTTATACCCGCGTCATGCCCATCCTGCGCGCTTATAACTGGCCGGCGATCCTCGCCCCGGTCGGCAGTTGGGTGGATACGCCGCTGAACCAAACGGTGGATTTCGCCGGAGTGCCGCGCAAGCGTTCCGAGTTCCTGACCTGGGAGCAGATTCGCGAGGTGTCGAAATCGGGCCTGGTGGAAATCGCCGCCCACACAGACGCCAATCACAAAGGCGTGCTCGCCAACCCGCAAGGCAACCAGCAACCCGCCGCGACCACCCGGCGCTACGACCCGGCCACCGGTCGTTACGAGACCGAGGCCGATTTCCAGGCTCGCTTGCGCAAGGACGTGGCGGCCATTTCCGAGAAGATCCGCAAGGTTACCGGCTACAGTCCGCGTGTCTGGGTTTGGCCATACGGGGAAGCCGACGGCACGGCATTGCAAGTGATTGGCAGTGAGGGCTATCAAATGGCCCTGACCCTGGAGGACGGCCTCGACAGCCTGGATAACCTGATGAGCGGCCCACGTTTCCTGGTGGCGTCCGATCCGGATGGTGCCCATTTCGCCGAAAGCATCGTGTCGGTGCAGACGATTGACCCGATGCGCGTGGTGCATGTCGACCTGGATTATGTCTACGACCCGGACCCGGTGCAGCAGGAAGCCAACGTCGGCAAGTTGGTCCAGCGCATTTCCGACCTGGGTGCCAATACGGTGTTCCTGCAAGCCTTCGCCGACCCGAAAGGCGACGGTCTCGTGCATTCGTTGTACTTCCCCAACCGTCACTTGCCGGTGCGCGCTGACCTGTTCGACCGGGTCGCATGGCAACTGCGCACCCGGGCCAATGCCAAGGTCTATGCCTGGATGCCGGTGCTCAGTTTTGCCCTGGACGCGAAGCTGCCACGGGTCCAGCGCTGGGATCCGGAAACCGGCAAGACTGGCGTCGCCCCGGATCAATACGTGCGCCTGTCGCCGTTCGACCCGAACGTGCGCAAGGTCATCGGCGAGATCTACCAGGACCTGGCGCGGATGAGCTCGTTGGATGGCGTTCTGTACCATGACGACGCGGTGTTCTCCGACTTCGAGGATGCCAGCCCCGCGGCCCTGAAAGTCTATGCCGCCCACGGCTTGCCGACGTCCATCGCCGCCCTGCGGGATGACCCCGCGGCGATGCAGCGCTGGACCCGCTTCAAGAGCCGCTACCTGATCGACTTCACCCATGAGCTGACCGCCAAGGTTCGGGCGATTCGCGGCCCTCAGATTCGGACAGCGCGCAATATCTTTGCCGAACCGATGCTCAATCCGGAAAGCGAAGCCTGGTTCGCCCAGAACCTCGACGATTTCCTTGGCGCTTACGACTGGACGGCACCGATGGCCATGCCGCTGATGGAAAAGCAGACCCGCGCACAATCGGGCCCCTGGCTCGAGCGCCTGGTAGACACCGTCAAGGCTCGCCCCGGCGCGCTCAAGCGCACGGTATTCGAATTGCAAGCCCGTGACTGGCACAGCAAGCCGGTCAGCGACATCGACGGCGAACAACTGGCTGACTGGATGGGGCGCCTCAAGCGCAAAGGCGTGACCAGCTTCGGCTACTACCCGGACAACTTCATCGAAGACCAGCCCGCCGTGAAAACCGTGCGGCCGGCGCTCTCCAACAAGTGGAATCCTTGACATGCTCGACAGACTGCTCGCCCTGCTGGTGCTGGCGATCGTCCTTGGGGTACCCCTGGGCCTGATCTTCCTGGTCACCGGGCAATTCCTGATGGACTTCGTGTTCTTTTACCCGCTGTTCATGTCCGGGCTGTGGATTGCCGGCGGCCTGTATTTCTGGCTGCACTGGGAGCGCCACTGGCCATGGAAGGACGATACCTTGCCACCGGCCCTGGCGGGCGAGCCGCTGATCAGCATCCTGATCCCGTGCTTCAACGAAGGCGACAACGTCGCCGACACCATTCACGCGGCGCTGGGCCAGCATTATCCGAACATCGAAGTCATCGCCATCAACGACGGCTCCAAGGACAACACCGCCCAGATGCTCGATCAACTGGCGGCGGAAGACCCGCGCCTACGTGTCTTGCACCTGGCGGAAAACCAGGGCAAGGCCGTGGCCCTGCGCATGGGGGCCATCGCGGCGCGCAGCGAATACCTGGTGTGCATCGACGGTGACGCGCTGCTGGCGCCGAACACCTGTGCTTACCTGGTGGCGCCGATGCTGGACAACGCCCGCCTCGGCGCGGTGACCGGCAACCCGCGCATCCGCACCCGCTCGACCTTGATAGGTCGGGTCCAGGTCGGCGAGTTCTCCTCGATCATCGGCCTGATCAAGCGTACCCAGCGGGTCTTCGGGCGGATCTTCACCGTGTCCGGCGTAATCGTCGCGTTCCGACGCACGGCCCTGCACCGGGTCGGCTACTGGAGCCCGGACATGATTACCGAAGACATCGACATCAGTTGGAAGCTGCAGCTGGATCACTGGAGCATCTTCTACGAGCCACGCGCGCTGTGCTGGATTCTCATGCCCGAAACCCTGCGCGGCCTGTGGCGGCAACGCCTGCGCTGGGCCCAGGGGGGCGCCGAGGTGCTGTTCAAGAACATCCGTGGCATCTGGCAATACCGCCACCGCTACCTGTGGCCGCTGCTGTTCGAATACTGCCTGTCCACCGGCTGGGCGTTCACCTTCCTGCTGTCGGTGATCTTCTGGGGCGCCGGTAAATTCGTCGAGATGCCAGCGGCCATCGCCGTGGATCACCTGATGCCGCCGGCCTTCACCGGCCTGTTGCTGGCGGTGGTGTGCCTGCTGCAGTTCGCGGTGAGCATCCTGATCGACCGGCGCTACGAAAAAGGCCTGTGGCACATCATGTTCTGGGTGGTCTGGTACCCGTTGGTGTTCTGGCTGATCAGTCTGTTCACTACCCTGGTGAGCTTTCCCAAAGTGCTGTTCGGGCAGCATCAGAAGCGTGCGCGCTGGATCAGCCCGGATCGCGGTATCAAACCATTCGATGATCAGGAAGAGGAAGTGATCCGATGAAAATTATCAGGACCCGGCAACGGCCTTTTCTGGTGGTCATCGATGCGCTTTTCACCGTGCTGGCGTGGGTGGGGCTGTTGTATTTGCTGGTCAATGGGCTGTGGTCGCTGCTCGATAGCCAGGCCGGCCCGCGCCTGGGAGGGTCGCTGTTCGACACCCTGGGGACTTTGCAGGTTTATGGTTGGATCGCGTTGGTCAACGCGGTGCTGCTGATTACCTGGGCGCGTTATCAACAACGCAAAAGTCGCAGCTTCGCCCAGCGTCGGCTGCCGGCGCCGGTGGTGGATGACCAGGGCTTGAGCGCCAGTTTCAAGTTGACCGGTGAGCGTCTGGATACGTTGCGCCAGCCCGGTTCGAAGACCATCCACAACAACCAGGAAGGCGACATCAGCCACGTCGTACCGCATTTCCATTTGCTCAGTCCGGAGTTGCAGCCAGCGCCTCTGGCGCCATTGGAGCGGCCCCGGGTTATCCATTTGCCGGCGGATCAGTCCGTACATTGATGCAAGCCGATCCATCGCTTTCGCGAGCAAGCTCGCTCCCACAGGGGATTGGGGTGCGGCAGATCTTTCGGTCACACAGAACAAAAACTGTGGGAGCGAGCTTGCTCGCGATGGCGTCGGGTCAGCCATATTGAAGTCGACTGACCCATCGCTATCGCGAGCAAGCTCGCTCCCACAGGGGATTTTGGGCTGTGGCAGATCTACGATGAGAAATCCCGGATCAGCCGCCACGCCTCGTCCACCGGCAATGGTTGTTTCATGCGCTGGGCCAACGCCGCCATGGCCCGGCCTTCATCGCAGGCCACTGCGGCGGCAACGAGGCCGTCCTTGCCCAACAGGGCGATAAAGGGTGGATGCTCGGGCGTGCCCTTGAACTCCACCTCATCCCAGTGCTCGGCGTGACCGAGGTAGTCGTAGCGTTTGCCGAAGTGATAGGTCCAGAAAAACGGCACGTCCAGATAGTGCTCGTCGCCGCCGAGCATGTTCGCGGCGGCGATGCGCGCCTGTTGCTGGGCCAGGCGCCAATGCTCGATGCGCACAGGCGCGCCGTTCAGGGGGAAGGTCGCGATATCACCGACGGCCCATAAGCCATCCGTCACTCGCATGCCCGCGTCAACGGACAGTGACTGGTCCTGTTCCCGGGGCAACTCGGCAAACGGCTCGGTGGCCGGGCGCACGCCGATGCCGACGATCACCACGTCCGCAGCCAAACGCTGGCCGTTATCCAGCACCACGGCTTCGACCTTGTGCGCACCCTCGATCCGCGCCGCTTCGCCGTCGCTGTGGTACACCACGCCGTTGGCCCGGTGCCGGGCCAGGATGGCCTGGCCGACGCTCTCGCCCAATTGCGCGGCGAATGGCACCGGGTGCCGGGCCAACACGGTGACGCTCAGCTCGCGCTTGCGCAGGGATGAAGCGACTTCCATGGCAATGAAACTGTCGCCGATGATCACCGCCCGTTGTCCTGGCCGGACAGTGTCGAGAATCTGCCGGGTGTGGGCGATGGAACGCAGCACGAAGACTTGCGGCAAATCGATGCCGGGTAGGGCTGGCGTCTTCGGCTCCCCGCCTGTGGCAATGAGCGCGGCGTCGTAGTCCAGGCGTCGGCCATCGGCGAGCTGGATTTGCCGAGCACTGGGGTCCAAATGGGTGACCTCGCCGTGGAGCCTTTCGATGCGTTGCTGGGTGAAGTAAGTATCATCGCGCAGCGGCGCCGTCTCGTTGACCGGCATGTCGCCGGCCAATACATACTTGCTCAGCACCGTACGGTCGTAGCCGGCCTCGGCTTCGCGGTCGATCAACAGGATTCGGCCGCCAAACCCCTTCTCCCGCAACGCCGCTGCGCAAGCTGTGCCGGCCGCACCGGCGCCGATGATGACAAACGTGCGCGCGTCATCGGCCGGCGGGATTTTATCGGCCGGCAGCGGTTGGTCATCGACCCAGACGTCACCGTCCCGCACCTCGACGTGATAGCGCGCCAGGCTGTCGAGGGCCGGCGGCTCGCACAGGGCGCCGTCTTCAGTCCGGAACGCCGCCTTGTGCCACGGGCAAATCAGCCGTCCATGGCACACCGCGCCCTTGGCCAGTGGTGCGCCTGCATGGGGGCACTTGCCCTGGAAGGCGCGCACCTGATCGCCTGAACGCAGCAACAGGATGAACGTGTCGTTGATGTTGACTTCGAGGCCGCGATCTTCGCGCACATCGGCGAAACGGGCGACTTGATGCATAGGCATGGTCGTTCTCCGGCAGGCGTTTCCCCTTGGAGTCGCAGGGCCGGAACGAGGTTCAGCATAATTGTCACTGCAACCTTGGCGAAGCTGCGGCTATAGTTCGCAAGCCGTCCATGGCCTGACACGCACAAGGTGCCCCGGTATGACCCGATTGAACATTTTCACCCCTTGGCTGGCGGCCGTCGCCCTGGTGCTTTGCGCACAAGGGGCTGCCCAGGCCGAGGAGCGTTTTACCCTCAGTATTCCCGGCGTGTCGGACGACCGCCTCTTCACCGCGGCGGCGGCCAGTGACGCCAACACCTGTGGTGGCAAGAACATTTCCCCGGCCTTGAGCTGGAACGCTGGCCCGCCTGGCACCCTCAGCTACGCCATCGTCATGTTGGACCCGGACGGCCAGAGGGGCCAGGGCGTCGACCACTGGATCCACTACGGCATCAAGGCCACCACCCGGCAGATTCCAGCGGGCGCCGGTACCAAATCCTCGCTGGAAGGCATGAGTGGCATCAACAGCAAGAACACCCACGGCTACATCGGCCCTTGCCCGCCCATCGGCGACAGCGCTCACCACTACCTGATCCAGCTCTTCGCCCTGGACCTGCCGCCGGAAGCCTTCCCCGCTGGCCTCACACGGGCCCAGCTGATGGAAAAAATCAAAGGCCACGTCCTGCGCAACAGCAGCGTCGTGCGCCGCTACCACCGCTGACCCGAACAGCAAAAAAAACCTTGTGGCGAGGGGATTTATCCCCGCTGGGCTGCGAAGCAGCCCCCCGCAATGGCGGTGACGCCCGACACAACATTGGCATCACGCGCCAAAAGCGAGCACTATCGAGCCCCTGTTCACTCATGCCGGAGGATGGCGATGACGCAGAAACCCGACGGCATCGCCCGCCTCCTGAACTGCCCCACCAAGGGCGACGAAATACGCCGGGCCATCGCCCAGAGCCGCAAGGATTTCCTGCCTGCCGACGAGGCCGAAGACGCCGAGCCAGGCCAACCACCGGTTCAACCGGTGGACACTGATCGCGACGACTGAGCCGTCGCCCTCTTTCAACCTATCGTTCCAATCTGCCTATGACTGCCACCCCTGTTTCACCTGGTGACCGATTCAGCCGCTCCGATTACAAGACCTTGGGCCTGGCCGCCTTGGGCGGCGCGCTGGAGATCTACGATTTCATCATTTTCGTGTTCTTCGCCCTGACCCTCAGCCAACTGTTCTTCCCGCCGGAAATGCCCGATTGGCTGCGCTTGCTGCAAAGCTTCGGGATTTTCGCCACCGGCTACCTGGCCCGGCCCCTGGGCGGCATTCTCATGGCGCACTTCGCCGATCGCCTGGGGCGCAAGCGCGTGTTCAGCCTGAGCATCCTGATGATGGCCTTGCCGTGCCTACTCATCGGGGTGATGCCCACCTATGCGCAAATCGGCTATTTCGCACCGTTGTTGCTGCTGGCGCTGCGTATCCTGCAGGGCGCGGCGGTGGGCGGCGAGGTGCCAAGCGCCTGGGTGTTCGTGGCCGAACATGCGCCGCTGCATCATCGCGGCTATGCCCTGGGGTTCCTCCAGGCGGGCCTGACCTTCGGCTACTTGCTGGGGGCCCTGACCGCAACGGCGCTGGCGCGGATCTACACGCCGGCGGAGATTCTCGACTACGCCTGGCGCCTGCCGTTCCTGCTGGGGGGCGTCTTCGGTGTGATCGGCGTCTGGCTGCGCCGCTGGCTGAGCGAAACGCCGATCTTCATGGCCCTGCAAGCCAATCGCGAAGGCGCTACGGAACTGCCGTTGCGCACGGTCCTGCGCGACCATCGCCAGGCCTTGCTGCCCGCCGCCATCCTGACCTGCGTGCTGACCTCGGCCGTGGTGGTGTTCGTGGTTATCACCCCGACCGTGATGCAGAAAAGCTTCGGCATGACCCCCAGTTACACCTTCGCCCTGAGCAGCCTGGGCATCGTCTTCCTGAACATCGGCTGCGTCCTGGCCGGCCTCATCGTCGACCGCATCGGCGCCTGGCGCACCGTCATGCTCTACAGCCTGCTGCTGCCCCTGGGCATCGCCGTGCTCTACGCCAGCCTGATCAGCGGCAGCGCCTGGCTGGGCCTGGCCTACGCCGTAGCCGGCCTGGGTTGCGGCGTGGTCGGCGCGGTGCCGTCGGTGATGGTCAGCCTGTTCCCACCGAAGATCCGCGTGTCCGGCATCTCGCTCACCTACAACATCGCCTATGCATTGTGGGCCAGCATGACCCCACTGATGCTGATCGCCCTGGTGCCGTGGAGCCCGTGGGTGTGCGTGGGGTATTGCGTGGTGATGGGGGCGGTGGGGGTGGCTGCGGCGGCGTATTTCCCGGGACGGTATGGCAAGGCTGCGCAGCCGTCATTGGCCTGTGAATCCTAGCCCGGCTGTTCAAAGACGCTCGCGCAAAAAATCCACAAAGGCCCGAGTCCGCGCCGAGCGGCGTCGGTCGTGACTGAACACGGCGCTGATGGGCAGCGCCAGCGGCTGGTAGTCGGCAAGCAGGGAGCAGACGGTACCCTGGCGAACATCGGCCGCGAACAACCACTGCGGTGAAAGCGAAACGCCCAGGCCCGACAGCACCATTTCCCGGATCGCTTCGCTGCTGTTGCAGGTGACGTTACCCTTGATCGTCACGTTATGCTGCTGGCCATCCTGCGCGAATCGCCAGACGTCGTAATGTTCCAGCAGGGTGAACGCCAAACAGTTATGGCGGGCCAGGTCGGCCGGTTCGAGGGGCGTGCCGTGCTGTTGCAGATAAGCAGGGGCGGCGTACACCCGGCGCGGGCTATCGCCGAGGGAAATCGCCACCAGCCCTTCGTTTTTCACCACGCCGATGCGAATGGCCAGGTCGATGTTTTCCTTCAACACATCTTCGTTCTGGTCGCTCAACCTCAAGTCGATCCGAACCTGTGGGTGACGGGCCAGGAACTCGCCCACCAGGGGCGCAATACACAACCGGCCGAAACTGACGGGCGCCGCCACGCGCAGAAGGCCGGCGATCTGTTCCTGGCCACTGGCGAAACTGAGCCGTGCCGCGTCCACACTGGCGAGTATGTCCTTGCTCTCGGCGTAGAAGCGCTGGCCCTGGTCGGTCAGTGCGAGATGGCGGGTGCTGCGGGCAAACAGCGCCCCACCCAGATGTTGCTCCAATGCGCGGATCTGCTTGCTCACCGCCGGTTGGCCCAGGTTCAGCTCCCTGGCGACCGCCGAGAACGAGCCGCGCTCCACCACCCGCACGAACACCTGCATTGCATCGATCAGATCCATCAGGATTTAGCCTCTGCCTGGAATAAGTCCTATCCATTGTTGCTCACTTATCGGAATGCGTCTTCGCTCCCATGATGAACCTGCCCACTTATTTGGAGGTTTACCGTCATGAACAACACCATGTTCGCCGCCGTTGCCGAAACCGCTCAAGCGCCGCTGATTGTCCGTTCCATCGCCCGGCCGGTTCCCGGCAAAGGCCAGGTCTTGATCAAGGTGCATGCCGCCGCAATCAACCCGCTGGATACCAAGATCGCGGCGGGAGGCGGTGCCCATGCACGGCAGCCGTTGCCCGCTGTATTAGGAATTGATCTGGCCGGGACGGTGGTTGAGCGGGGCGAAGGCGTGGATGACTTCGCGCCTGGCGACGAGGTATTCGGCATGGCCGGCGGGATCGGCGGGGCTCAAGGCGCGCTGGCCGAATACATCGCGGTCGATGCCCGCCTGATTGCGCCCAAGCCCCGCTCACTGAGCATGCGCGAAGCGGCGGCCTTGCCGCTGGCATTCATCACGGCCTGGGAAGGTTTGGTCGACCGTGCCAACGTCCGGGCCGGGCAACAGGTGCTGATTCATGGCGGCGCGGGCGGCGTCGGTCAGATGGCCGTGCAGATCGCCAAGGCCCGGGGCGCCGAGGTCTACGCCACGGGCTCGGCCAGCAGCCTGGATTTCATCCGCGAACTGGGCGCCTCAGCCATCGACTACCGGACCCAAGACACCGACAGCTACGTGCGCCAGTACACCGATGGCGAAGGCTTCGACATCGTCTACGACACCGTTGGCGGCCCGACCCTGGATGCGTCGTTCAATGCGGCAAAGACCTACACCGGCCATGTGCTCAGCTGTCTCGGCTGGGGCCAGCACAGTCTCGCGCCGTTGTCGTTCCGAGGAGCGAGCTATTCCGGGGTGTTTACGTTGATGCCGCTGCTGACCGGAAAGGGACGCGAACATCATGGCCAGATCTTGCGGGAGGCAGCAGCACTGATTGAGGCCGGCGCGTTGCGGATCAAGATCGATCAAACCCGGTTTGGCCTGGGGGAGGTCAATGAGGCCTTTGCGCAGGTAGCCGAGGGGCGTGGGAAAGGAAAAACCGTGGTGGAAATCGGGGCTGAGTGAAGTTGGGCCAGGGTTGGAATGATTCCGTGGCGAGGGAGCAAGCTCCCTCGCCACAGGATTCCAGCAAGCGTTGAGTCGGGCGGTCGCTTACAGCAACCGCCGCTGCACCGCCTCTTCCAACGTGCTACGTGTCAGCGCCTGTACCACGTCGCGGGTGTCCTGCTGGAACGGAATGCCAAAAATCAGCACCAGGTGCATCCAGGTGCGCACCGATTCACTCTTCTGCACGCGCCCCAGTTCCTTGCCGTCCTTGTCCTTGAACACGGTTTCAAGGGTGAAGGTGTTCTCGGCCGTGGACGGGATCACGAAGAAGGTCGCGCCGGTGATGATGGCCGAGGCCATGCTGAACTGTTCGTTGTTGCGCAGGGTGGCTTCGGCGTAGATGTCCGACTCGACCTTGTCGGTACTGACCCGCGCGAAGCGTCCGGAATCGCGGAACGTCTCGGCCACGGAGGTTTCCCATGCGGTGGCCTGGGCGCCCGAAGCGGCAACGGCCGGGCCACTGTTGACTTGGTTCTGCGCGGTGGTGCGCACGAAAGCGCTGGGTTTGGCGGCTGGCGTGGCGGCGGCTGGCGGCCAGGTCTTCACGTCGGGCAATTGGTGTTGCGAGTAGGACACGCAACCGGTCAGCAGAACGGCGGCCAGTACCAGGCTGTGTTTGATGAAACCCATCATGTGTTGCTCCTTATTGTTTGGCCAGGCGTGCGGTGGCGGTGTCCAGCAGCTGTGCGACCAACTGATTCAGCTGTTGGGCACCCATGGTCGGCGCCCAGTATTCGCGGCCATACAAACCAACGTTGCGCTCGAGCTTGATCTCTTCCTTGGCCGTTGCCAGTTCCTTGCCGTCGCGGTCGACGATCACCAGGTTGCCGGCGACATCGAAGCTGTCGACGTAGATAGGGCCGTTCACCCAGATCCAGACCGTGAGGGTCAGCAGCGCGCCGGGGAAGTAGCCCGGGTGCGGGGCGCGATGGCCTTTTAGGGAGGTCATGTCGAACTTGAGCAGTACGTCATTCTCGCCCAGGCGCGTCGGGTATTCGGTGACCTGCTTGAAGTAGCCGCCGGTCTGTACGTACTGATTGAGCTGGGCCGTGAGCGAGCGGCTGATGGCCGTGCGGGTGGCATCGTTGACATCAGGTGCAGTCACGGCGACATCGGCGATTTGTGCGATACGCGGGCTGCTGACGGGAGCAGGGTGCTGCGGGTTGCCTACTGGGCCGGTGACGGTGTAGGACACGCAGCCGGTCATCGACAGGGTGGCGATGAGGGCGGTGGCCTTGAGGAGTGTTTTGAACACGGAATGTCCTTATAGGGTTGATGGCACTTTAGTATCTCGACTCGGGGGGCGGTAACTTGAGGAAAAATCCGAAAGGTATCAAGGGGCTGGAGAGGAAAATGACGAAGGTTGTCAGCCGCCGGAAAAAATAATTTCCACCGGTTAACCCGAACCGTGTGTGCCTTGCGTCTGAGCGTGTGTACGAATCATTCATTCACGAGGTTCAGCCCATGTCCCGTCCACTTCCCTTTATGCGTCCTGCTGCCCAAGGCTTCGCCGTGACTTTGCTGGTGGCGTTGGCCGGTTGTGGGTTGTCTTCCTCCCGGGAGGCGGCCAATCCGTCCGAACCGGTGGCCGTGGCGCCCAGCGTCGTACCGCAAGGCGAGATCGCCGAAGTGCGCCAGTCGACGGTCAAGCGCACGCTCATGAAACCGGCATCGATGCCCGCCCCCAGCGTGGCGAACGATGCTGTCACTGCGGGTTACCGCGCCGAGTCGCGCGAACAATACGAAAAACTGCCGGACAACCCGATTCACAGCGTGGCCGAAACGCCGGTGTCGACCTTCAGCGTGGATGTCGATACCGGCAGCTATGCCAATGTGCGACGTCTGCTCAATCAAGGCAGCCTGCCGCCCGAAGGTGCTGTGCGGCTGGAGGAAATGGTCAATTACTTCCCGTATAGCTACGCCCTGCCCAGCGACGGCTCACCCTTTGGTGTGACCACCGAAGTGGCCCCGTCACCGTGGAATCCCCACACCCGCTTGCTGCGCATCGGCATCAAGGCCAGCGACCGCGCCGTGGCGGATCTGGCGCCGGCCAACCTGGTCTTCCTGGTGGACGTTTCCGGCTCCATGGATCGTCGCGAAGGCCTGCCGCTGGTCAAGAGCACGCTGAAACTGCTGGTGGACCAATTGCGCGATCAGGACCGGGTGTCCCTGGTGGTCTATGCCGGCGAATCCCGGGTGGTGCTCAAGCCCACCTCGGGTCGCGACAAGGTGACCATCCGCAACGCCATCGATCAACTCGACGCCGGTGGTTCCACCGCGGGCGCTTCGGGTATCGAACTGGCCTATCAGATGGCGCGGGAGAGCTTCATCGACAAAGGCATCAACCGCATCCTGCTGGCCACCGACGGCGACTTCAACGTCGGCATCAGTGATTTCGACAGCCTCAAGCAGATGGCGGTGGACCAGCGTAAAAGCGGCGTCTCCCTGACGACGCTGGGCTTCGGTGTGGATAACTACAACGAACACCTGATGGAGCAACTCGCCGATGCCGGTGACGGCAACTACGCCTACATCGACAACCTGCTCGAAGCGCGCAAGGTCCTGGTGGACCAGCTCAGCTCCACCCTGGCGGTGGTGGCGCGGGATGTGAAGTTGCAGGTGGAGTTCAACCCCGCCCAGGTCAGTGAGTATCGCCTGCTGGGCTATGAGAACCGTGCGTTGAAACGTGAGGACTTCAACAACGACAAGGTCGACGCGGGCGAGATCGGCGCCGGGCATACGGTGACGGCGTTGTATGAAATTGTTCCGAAGGGCGCGCCGGGCTGGCTGGAGCCACTGCGCTATGGAAGTACGCCCAAGTCGGAGAGCACGTCAGGGGAATTGGCGATGTTGCGCGTACGCTACAAGCCGGCTGAGGGCGGTAGCAGTCGATTGATCGAGCATCCCATTGCTGGCGTGCAGAACGACCGCAAGCCCAGCGATGACCTGCGCTTCTCGGCCGCTGTTGCCGCCTTCGCCCAACAGCTCAAGGGCGATGGACGCTACACTGGGACGATGACTTTGAAGGACACCGCACAATTGGCGCGCTCGGCCCGCGGCGATGATCCGTTTGGGCTGCGTGGCGAGTTTGTGCAGTTGGTGGAGCTGGCCCAGAGCCTTGAGCCCGCGGCCAAGCGCTGATCCCGAGCACAACGAGGGGCAAATGTGGGAGCGAGCTTGCTCGCGATGGCTTCGGATCAGTTGGCATTGATGTGGACTTATGCACCGCCATCGCGAGCAAGCTCGCTCCCACAGGTTTCCCTTGTTGTCTGCCAGGACTGTGTTGCAATGATCGGAAAGGAGTTCCTCACTGACATGCCCGCTGCGCTTGATTCTCCCAGCGACGAATCGCTGCTGGCCCGCTACCGCAACGGCGACGGGGCTGCTTTCGAAGCCTTGTACGCCCGCCATCGGCAAGGGCTTTACCGTTTCCTGATGTCCTTGAGCAACAAGGCCGAACTGGCCGAGGAAGTCTTCCAGGACACCTGGCTCAGCCTGATTCGCAGCACCACCCAGCCACAAGGCCGGGCGAGTTTTCGTACCTGGTTGTTCCAGATTGCCCGCAACCGCTTGATCGACCACTGGCGCAAACATGGCGTCCACAACCCGTTGCACGACAGTTACGACGAGCAGTTCCACGTCCAGCCCGACGACACCAGCAGCCCCGAGCAACAGCTGAGTCTGAGCCGCGACCAGGCGCGTCTCGACGCCGCGTTGCAGGCCTTGCCCGAGGATCAGCGAGAAGTCTTCCTGCTGCGCCTGCACGGTGACTTGGAGCTGCCACAGATTGCCGCCCTGACCGGCGTCCCGCTGGAAACGGTCAAAAGCCGCTTGCGTTACGCCCAGCAGAAATTGCAGCGACTGCTGGCCGAGGAGGTACCCGCATGATCGACCCCAAACACACCCCGGATCCCGATGACGAAAGGCTCATCGAGCATTTTCGCCAACACGCCAGCGGCGAGCCGCCGGCCTCCCTGGACGCCTTCATCCTGGCCACCGCCCGTCGCGAAGCCCCGAGGACGACGCCAAGCCTGTGGCAACGCTGGCTGCAAGCCTGCCAACGGCCGCGCTGGCAAATGGCATTCGCCACGGTCGCCGGCGTGGCGCTGATGATTGGCCTGGTGCTGCGTTCCCCTGTGCCCCACGACGAACTGGCCTCACCCGCTTCGATGGAATTTTCCGCCGACCAGCAAGAACCCGCCGTAGCCGCTGCACCCCCACCGGCCATGCCCGCCCCCGCGCCGATCACCCGCATGGCGCCCCAGGGCGAACTGGCTCGGGCCCCGGCCAGCCCGATGCAATCCATGGCGGAAAAGCCAGCGGCAAAGATGAGCAAATCCGCGCCGGCTGCACTGCCATCGCTGGAGCAGGGCCTGATGGAAATCCTGCGCTTGCGCGAGGCGGGTGAGAGCGAGGCCGCTGATGAGAAGCTGCTGGCGCTGCACAAGCGCTTCCCCAAGGAAGACTTGCCGGCGCGGTTGGAGGCGTTGCGCAAGCGTTGAGTGAGACAGCGCCCACAAAAAAGCCCCAGGTCTTGCGACCAGGGGCTTTTTGATTCTGAGGATGGTGCACCAGGCGGGATTCGAACCCACGACCCCTGCCTTCGGAGGGCAGTACTCTATCCAGCTGAGCTACTGGTGCGACGCGGGCGCCATGATACTCATATGCGTGGCGGGCGTCCATGCTGCTGAATCGCCTGCGTTTTTGGGCAGCTCGCCGGGTGTTGGCTACGCTGATCAGAAAAAGCGGGCAAATTCGGTTTTTTCGTTCTTTTTTTCGAACAGCCTATTGTCCTTCACCCCCATCGGCCCTAGGATTCGTTTGAGATTTCAAACGCTCTTGTCTGGGTGCTGAACCGCACGTCTGTGCTTATGTGCGTTATTTCTGTGCTTCAGCCCGGTGAATGATTTCCCTGACGGCAGCCCCCGAGGCGCCTTTCTACAAATCTAATTCGCTCCGCGTGCGCGCGGTGCTGTTAAGGAAAGCCGACATGCAGCTTAAAGACACCCAGTTGTTCCGCCAGCAAGCCTTTATCGATGGCGCTTGGGTCGATGCGGACAATGGTCAGACGATCAAGGTCACCAACCCGGCGACGGGCGAAGTGTTGGGCACTGTGCCGAAGATGGGCGCTGCCGAAACCCGTCGTGCGATCGAAGCCGCCGACAAGGCGCTGCCGGCCTGGCGTGCGCTGACCGCCAAGGAGCGCGCCAACAAGCTGCGCCGCTGGTACGAATTGCTGATCGAAAACCAGGACGACCTCGGTCGCCTGATGACGATGGAACAAGGCAAGCCGCTGGCCGAAGCCAAGGGCGAAATCGTCTACGCCGCCTCGTTCATCGAATGGTTCGCCGAGGAAGCCAAGCGCATCTACGGCGATGTGATTCCCGGCCACCAGCCCGACAAGCGCCTGATCGTGATCAAGCAGCCGATCGGCGTGACCGCGGCCATTACTCCGTGGAACTTCCCGGCCGCGATGATCACCCGCAAGGCCGGCCCGGCGCTGGCTGCCGGTTGCACCATGGTTATCAAGCCGGCTTCGCAAACCCCGTTCTCGGCCCTGGCCCTGGTGGAACTGGCGCACCGTGCCGGCATCCCGCAAGGCGTGCTGAGCGTGGTCACCGGTAGCGCTGGCGACATTGGTGGCGAGCTGACCAGCAACCCGATCGTGCGCAAGTTGTCCTTCACCGGCTCGACCGAAATTGGCCGTCAGTTGATGGCCGAATGTGCCAAGGACATCAAGAAAGTCTCCCTGGAACTGGGCGGCAACGCGCCGTTCATCGTGTTCGACGACGCGGACCTGGATAAGGCCGTCGAAGGCGCGATCATCTCCAAATACCGCAACAACGGCCAGACCTGCGTCTGTGCCAACCGCCTGTACATCCAGGACTCGGTGTACGACGCATTCGCCGAGAAAACTGAAAGTGGCGGTGGCCAAGCTCAAGATCGGCAACGGTCTGGACGATGGCACCACCACCGGTCCGTTGATCGACGGCAAGGCGGTCGCCAAGGTCCAGGAACACATCGCCGATGCGGTCAGCAAAGGCGCGACCGTGCTGTCGGGCGGCAAGGCGATGGAAAGGCAACTTCTTCGAGCCGACCATCCTGACCAACGTACCGAAAAACGCCGCCGTGGCGAAGGAAGAAACCTTCGGCCCGCTGGCGCCGCTGTTCCGCTTCAAAGACGAAGCCGAAGTGATCGCGATGTCCAACGACACCGAGTTCGGCCTGGCTTCGTACTTCTATGCCCGCGACCTGGGCCGTGTGTTCCGTGTGGCCGAAGCCCTGGAATATGGCATGGTCGGCGTCAACACCGGTTTGATCTCCAACGAAGTCGCGCCGTTCGGCGGCATCAAGGCCTCGGGCCTGGGCCGTGAAGGCTCCAAGTACGGCATCGAGGACTACCTGGAAATCAAATACCTCTGCCTGGGTATCTGATCCGCTTCAAGCGCAAAGGGCACGAGAGCGCTGTCCCTTTGCGTGGTTTCAAATTGTATTTTCTTTGCGGCCGGGAACGCCGTGGCAGTCGATCATCGCATGCTGCCGCCGCTGACTTCTCGCCGTGTAATCCTTGAACCACGCCGACCGATGAGCGGCGAATGAGGACTGTAATGAGCAAGACTAACGCTGACTTGATGGCCCGCCGTACCGCCGCTGTTCCCCGTGGCGTCGGCCAGATTCACCCGATCTTTGCCGAGTCGGCGAAGAACGCCACGGTAACCGACGTCGAAGGTCGTGAGTTCATCGACTTCGCCGGCGGTATCGCCGTGCTGAACACCGGCCACGTGCACCCGAAAATCATCGCTGCCGTGACCGCACAGCTGAACAAGCTGACCCACACCTGCTTCCAGGTCCTGGCCTACGAGCCGTATGTGGAACTGTGCGAAAAAATCAACGCCAAGGTCCCGGGTGATTTCGCCAAGAAAACCCTGCTGGTCACCACCGGTTCGGAAGCGGTGGAAAACGCCGTGAAGATCGCCCGCGCCGCCACGGGCCGTGCCGGTGTGATCGCCTTCACCGGCGCTTACCACGGTCGCACCATGATGACCCTGGGCCTGACCGGTAAAGTCGTGCCGTACTCGGCCGGCATGGGCCTGATGCCTGGTGGCATCTTTCGCGCGCTGTACCCGAACGAACTGCACGGTGTGAGCATCGATGATTCCATCGCCAGCATCGAGCGCATCTTCAAGAACGACGCCGAACCCCGTGACATCGCCGCAATTATCATCGAGCCGGTACAGGGTGAGGGTGGTTTCTACGTAGCACCCAAGGCCTTCATGGAGCGCCTACGCGCCCTGTGCGACCAGCACGGCATCCTGCTGATCGCTGACGAAGTGCAGACCGGCGCCGGTCGTACCGGCACCTTCTTTGCCATGGAGCAGATGGGCGTTGCCGCCGACCTGACCACCTTCGCCAAATCCATCGCTGGCGGCTTCCCGTTGGCTGGTGTGTGTGGCAAGGCCGAGTACATGGATGCCATCGCCCCAGGCGGCCTGGGCGGCACTTATGCCGGTAGCCCGATCGCCTGTGCGGCGGCGCTGGCGGTGATGGACGTGTTCGAAGAAGAGCACCTGCTGGACCGCTGCAAGGCTGTGGGCGAGCGTCTGGTGACTGGCCTCAAGGCGATCCAGAGAAAGTACCCGGTCATTGGTGAAGTACGTGCCTTGGGCGCGATGATCGCCGTGGAACTGTTCGAAAACGGCGACACCCACAAGCCGAACGCCGCGGCAGTGGCCCAGGTGGTGGCCAAGGCGCGGGACAAGGGCCTGATCCTGCTGTCCTGCGGTACTTATGGCAACGTTCTGCGGGTACTGGTGCCGCTGACCTCGCCAGACGAGCAACTGGACAAAGGCCTGGCGATCATCGAAGAGTGCTTCTCCGAGCTCTGATTTACGAACTCTGATTGTGCACTGATTCACAAAAAACCCGCTTCGGCGGGTTTTTTCATGGCCGCGGGCATATCCCGCAGGTTTGAGCTGTCTGGAACGGCCTTCATTGTCTAAGGTGCATGTATAGCAAGGGAGCGATGTTGCATGACTGCTGTGGTTTTACCCGCCGTACCGCGTGTGTTGATCGCCGAGGCTGACCCGGCGTCCCGGGAGCTGCTTGAGCAAGTGCTGTCGGGCGTGCGCTGCGATGCCCGAGTGGACACCTGCGGCGACGGGCAGCAGGCCCAGGATTTGCTGGCACATAATTCGTACGACCTGGTCATCGCCGATTGGGAGCTGCCGGGTGTTGATGGCCTGACTATCCTGCGTGGCCTTCGCCAACAGCATCGAGCTGCGCCGTTACCGTTCATTCTGATGAGCCGGCGTAATGACAGCGCCAGTGTGCGTGAGGTCGTGCCCCTGGCGCCGACGGCGTATTTGACCAAGCCTTTGAACCGGGAAAGCCTGACCCAGCGTTTGCAAGGGTTGCTGTTGAGTGGCGCTGAAGACAGCTCCGGCGACGTGCCGGTTCCGGGGCCGGGGCAGACCTTGGTAGCCTTTCTGGAACGGCGACGGGATCTGTCCGAAGGCGCGCCGCTGATGACCGATGTGCAGGTGGCGGTCAAGCGTTGCCTCAACCCCACTGGCCTGGATCTGAAACTGCTGGAAGAAGAGATCCGCACCGACCCGCAAATTACTGGCGTGCTGATTGCGGCGGCCAACAGCGCTGCCCAGCATCAGGGTGGCGGCCCGGTGCAGACCGTGGCCCAGGCGCTGCACCAGCTCGGCACGGGGCAGAGCATGAACCTGATCCTCGTCCTGACCCTCAAGCGCTGCGCCCGCCTCAGCGTTCCGTATCTGGCGGACTATGCCAAGCGCTACTGGGAATTGTCGCTGCACACCGCCGAGTACGCCCGGACCCTGGCGCGGCTGCTGGATCTGGAACCGGAACGCTGTTACTGCGCGGGGCTGCTGCATCGCCTGGGCGACCTGGCGCTGCTGCGTTGCCTGGAAGAATGGACGCAGGCGGGTGGCGAGCTGGATGAGTTGGAGGAAGTGGGTAATTCCCTCGATCAATACGGCGCCGGCTTCGGCTCGGCGCTGCGCACTCGCTGGCGTCTGCCGCTGGAGTTGCGTGAGTTGATCGCGGCCGCCTATAGCCTGGGGGGTGGGGTTTATTCCCGCGAGGCGCTGGTGATGAACATGGCGGCGCAGATGGCCCACCTGACCGAGCATGAAGGGCTTGAAGAACTGGCCCAGGGGCGTACGGCGCGCTTATTGAAGATCGGATTGCCGGAACTGATGCGCTTGCGCCGCAAGTAGCCCCACCACCTGACCCCTGTGGGAGCGGGCTTTGTGGGAGCAAAGCTTGCTCGCGATGCAGGCAACTCGGGTTCAAGTGGACACCGAGGCGCTGCTATCGCGGGCAAGCCTTGCTCCCACAGGGGGTCAGTGGCGGGACAACTCACTCAAGCCGCGATGATGCGGTTCTTGCCCTTGCGCTTGGCCTCGTACATGGCCGCGTCGGCCCGGGAGAACAGGCTGTCGAGGCTCTGATCGTCGGCCGTGATGCTGGTCAGGCCCTGGCTGACGGTAATGCCGAAGGTCTGCTCGCCACAACGGAACATCAGGCGCTGGATTTCCCGTTGCAGCCGCTCGGCCACCTGCAATGCCATGTCGGGGGCGCAACCGGGGAACACCGCCGCGAACTCTTCGCCGCCGATCCGCCCGAACAGGTCGCCGCGCCGGAGCACGGAGCGGCCACTTT
Source organism: Pseudomonas beijingensis (assembly GCF_030687295.1). Lineage (NCBI taxonomy): Bacteria > Pseudomonadati > Pseudomonadota > Gammaproteobacteria > Pseudomonadales > Pseudomonadaceae > Pseudomonas > Pseudomonas beijingensis. The sequence continues at coordinate 1,149,135 of NZ_CP117425.1, forward strand.
CGGCGATCTTCTGCAACACGGTATCGCCTTCCTGATGGCCGTAGGTGTCGTTGATCACCTTGAAGTCATCGATGTCCAGCAACAGGAACGCCATGGGCGTCCCTTGTAGCCGCGCTTGCTCGAATTCGCGGTGGGCGCATTCGAAAAAATGCCGGCGATTGCTGCTCTGGGTCAGCACATCGGTGGTCGCCAACCGCTGCAGCTCACTTTCCAGCAGCTTCTTTTCGGTGATGTCCTCGGCGATACCGACGACGATCACCGGTTGCCCAGGTTCAGCCTTACGGTTGATGAAGCACTTGTCGCTCAGCCAGCGGACCTGGCCGTCACCAGCGATGATGCGGTATTCACGATCTTCGACGGCGCCCTTGACCAGGACTTCGGCCAGGCTGCGTTCGGCGTACTCCAGGTCGTCGGGGTAGATTGCATCGCGCCATTCGTTGTAGTCAGCCAGGACCAGGCCGGCGGGGCGGCCGAAGATCCGCTCGTAGGCGGGGCTGACATACAGCACTTGCCGGGTTTCCCAGTTGAACGCCCATAGCACGGCATTGACGCTGACCAGCAGCGAGCTGAACAGTTGCTCACGTTCGCTCAGGCGCGCCACTTCGCCCTGGGCATGCATCAGCGCCATGAGCGTCTGGGCCGCCTCGGGCCAATGAGGTAGGGAGTAATCCTGTAGGTTCTTGTCGACCATCGGCACAAATCTCAAAGAGCGTGCACTGCTGTTGTTTTGCACGCACTTTTCTCCAAAGCCCGCCAGGATGGCGAAGTGCTCTTTGAGATAGGGGATTCGGGTCGAAGTTCCTTTTCAGGCGACGAAGGGCGGGGGATTTAGCGAGTCGAATTATGGGAGCTGAACCTGTGGCGAGGGGATTTATCCCCGCTGGGCTGCGAAGCAGCTCCAAGACAGTCAATTCAAGTGATTTTGATACACCGAGTCATCAGGTTTCAGGGCTGCTGCGCAGCCCAGCGGGGATAAATCCCCTCACCACAAAAGCCCTTCTTCACAGGGGGAGTTGCATCGTCAGGCCGTGGCAGGCCTTAGCGAGTAGGTCTTGAGCTGGTCGGCGAAGTCCCGCAGGGACTGGATGCCGCTGGCCTCGGCTTCGCTGACCCATTCCTTGATGGCGGCGAGCATGTCGTGGCCGTTGCTGCTTGTCTTGACCCAGATCTGCTGCAAGGCCAGGCGTTTCTCGTAGATCACCTTCAGTGCGTGGCTGTGTTCGAGCATGTTCTGGATACGCACGTGGTGACGGTCGTCCAGCAGGCTGGTTTCCCGCGACAGCAGGCGTTTGGCCCGGTGGAACTGGTGACGCACCGAGTGATCGACCTTCTCCAGTTCCTGCTTGACCAGCGGCGCGATGACCAGCCGGCGGTACTGCGCCATGATCTGGAAGCGGTTGTTGAGGATCGCCATGGCCGTGTCCATGTCCAGGTGGCCCTTGCCTTCGACCCGGTGGGCGATCGGTGCAACCCGCTGGACCTTGGCCAAGCGCAGGAAACTGAACACCCGGATCCAGGCCCAGCCCAGGTCGAATTCCCACTTGCGCACCGACAGCTTGGCCGAGTTGGGGTAGGTGTGGTGGTTGTTGTGAAGTTCTTCGCCGCCGATCAGGATGCCCCAGGGCACCAGGTTGGTCGCCGCGTCGCGGCATTCGAAGTTGCGGTAGCCCACGGCATGGCCCAGGCCATTGACCACACCGGCGGCCCAGACGGGAATCCACATCATCTGGATGGCCCAGATGGTGATGCCGATGGTGCCGAACAGCAGCAGGTCGATGACGCCCATGATCGCCACGCCCAGCAGCGGGAAGCGGCTGTAGAGGTTGCGCTCGATCCAGTCGTCGGGGCAGTTCTTGCCATAGATGCGCAGGGTTTCCGGGTTTTCCGCCTCGGCGCGATACAGCTCGGCGCCTTTGCGCAGCACGGTGGACAAGCCCTTGATGACCGGGCTGTGGGGGTCATCCTCGGTTTCGCATTTGGCGTGGTGCTTGCGGTGGATGGCGGTCCACTCGCGGGTGTTCTGCGCCGTGGTCAGCCACAGCCAGAAACGGAAGAAATGTTTGAGACCGGCGTTGAGCTCCAGGGAGCGATGCGCCGAATAACGGTGCAGATAGACCGTGACGGCGATGATCGTGACGTGGGTCATCAGCAGGGTGACTGCCACCAGTGACCAGGCCGACAAGCCAAGAAAACCTTCGTACCACATAGGCTGTAGGGCCCTCGATAAAGATAGAAACCGCCGTTGCATTATCACCAGCCCCACAGATAAAACCAGTCGGCCTTTCAGATAAGAGTGGCTGAATGTTTCTTCCTCTATAATCCACCTCTTTGTAAGGACATGGATGGCCGAATGCCTGCCTATCAACGCAGTGCCATGCGCGTAGCGCTGCTTTACCTCGTGTTGTCAGTCGTCTGGCTGCAGCTGATTGGTTATTTATTGAGCAGTTTCTTCGATCAATTCGCCGACAGGCAGCGCTGGCTCCTGATCAATGGTTATGCCTGGATCCTGCTCAGCGCCGGGCTGATCTTCCTGGCCCGGGCACGGATCTCGCGGTTTTTCGCCAAGGGCGAGCACGGCGCCGATCGCGAGCGCCTGCGCCAGGCCGCCGCCGTCTTCGATTGCACCCGCGAAGGGGTGTTGGTGACGGACCACAACGGCCTGATCGTGCATGTGAATCGGGCCTTCATGGCGATCACCGGTTATGCCCGGGACGAAGTACTGGGCCAGCGCCCCAACCTGTTCAAGTCTGGTCGCCATGGGCCGGATTTCTATCGCGACATGTTTGCCGCGCTGGACAACCTGGGCGAGTGGAGTGGTGAAATCTGGAATCGGCGTAAAAGTGGTGAGATCTACCCACAATGGCAGACGATCCGCGTCATTCGCGACGAAAACGGCCGGATCAGCCATTATGTGGCGGTGTTTTCTGACATCAGCGCCCTCAAGGATTCCGAGCATGAGCTGGCGTACCTGGCCCACCACGATCCGCTGACAGGCTTGCCCAACCGCCTGCTGTTTTCCGACCGTACCGAGCAGGCCCTGACGTCGTCGCAGTTGCACAAGCGTGGCTGTGCGCTGTTGCTGGTGGACCTGGATCACTTCAAGAACATCAATGACAGCCTGGGCCACAATGTGGGCGATGAGTTGCTCAAAGGCGTGGCCGAGCGATTTCGCGGGCTGTTTGCGCCGGGCGTGACCCTGGCGCGGCTGGGGGGCGACGAATTTGCGCTGCTGGTGGAAAACTGCTCCCAGCCCGATCAGGCCGCGGCGTTGGCCCGGCGCATCCTCGACGCCTTGAAAGAACCGCTGCGGTTCGATGAGCACGCGTTGTTCATCAACGCCAGCATCGGCATCAGCCTGTTTCCCGGCGATGCCCTGAACGCCGGGCAACTGTTGCGCAATGCCGACTCGGCGCTGTTCAAGGCCAAGAGCGCCGGACGCGATGGCTACGCCTTGTACACCGAAGAGCTCACTGCCCACGCGCAGCAACGGGTCGAGATTGCCTTCGAGCTGCGTCGCGCACTGCAGCAGCAGGAGTTGCGCGTTCATTACCAACCGGTACACGACTTGGCGAGTAGCCGTCTGGTCGGTGTCGAGGCGCTGGTGCGCTGGGAGCATCCCACGCGGGGGCTGGTGTCGCCGGCCGAGTTCATTCCCATCGCCGAGCGAACCGGTCTGATTGCCCAGATCGATGCCTGGGTTATGGACCAGGCCTGCCGGCAGATGTGTCGGTGGCAGCAGGCGGGCGTGGCGTTGGCGTTCGTCGCGGTCAACGTCTCGAGTCGGCTGTTTGCCCATCGTGAGTTGTATGAGCAGGTCGCGCAGGTGTTGCACGACACGGGCCTGGATCCGGCCTGCCTGGAATTGGAAGTGACGGAAAGCGCGGTGATGGAAGACCCGGAGGTGGCGCTGGAGCAGATGCATCGCCTGCGGGAGTTGGGCGTGCGCCTGGCCATCGACGATTTCGGCACGGGTTATTCGTCGTTGCTGCGGCTTAAGCGTTTGCCGGTGCAGAAGCTGAAGATCGATCAGGGTTTTGTCGCGGGGTTGCCGTGGGATGAGGATGATGCGGCGATCGTCCGGGTGATCATTGCCTTGGCCCACAGCATGGGTATGCAGGTGCACGCCGAGGGCATCGAGCAGCGTGAGCAGGCGGTGTTTTTGCTTGGACTGGCGTGTGAGTTGGGGCAGGGTTACTGGTTTGGCCGGCCGATGGTGGCGGCGCAGTTGGATTGGGATCGGGCGCCGGTTATTGCTTGATCGTCCGTGGTATTGGTGTTGGTCGAGTACATATCCGTTGCTGCGGTAACGGCGGCTTAGGGTTCCGCCCTTACGGCCATCCCTTTCAAGGTCTTTTCGTTTTGGCGGCCTTGATTACCCGGTCCGTTGAAACATGTGCATCCGCAGTGCCTTGCACCCATGTTTTGGGTTTAGGCACCTTGGGGCCCCGGGATTTTTCGCAACTTGTTTTGGTTGGATGTTTCTGGCCAGTTCCAACAGCGCTGGGCCAGTTTTCCAGAGGTATGACGGGAAGACATTCCGAGGGCAGCGCAATTTGCAGGCCTTCATAACCCTGGACCTGAACCGCCAAGGATAGGTTGAGGCTTCCAGCCGTCAGGCTGGGAAGCCTGCTGGGCTTGCTCGACGCTTCGTTTGAGTACGGCAGGACGTTGTAGGCCAACACCGCAGTAGCGAACCCGAGCAACGCAGCCTTTGGGCTACCAAGGGTTTCGATTTCACTCTCCAGGATTGTTTCCAGTCGCTGGAACATGCCTTCAATGCTCCAGCGGCGGCGATAGAGTTCCGCGATCTGCTGCGCGCTGACGCTTTCAGGCAGGTTGCTCCAGAACATCAAGCTGCTGTCACCCGAGTCTGTTGGCGAATGAAGCGTCAGTTCGACACGCCGACACTGATAACCGCCTCTGACCTGAATGATCTGCTCACGCACAGTGCCCGCGTCCACAGGCACGGGTTCTTGCCAATGCCCCTCTTGAATCAAGCGTGGATGCTTGGCTTGTTGACGAATGACAAAGGAGGTTTTGACCTGTTCGCAAGCCTCCATGACCGGGAGCGTGCAATAGAGTCGATCAGCCAGCCACACCTGGCCCGGCTCGGCATCCGCCAAGAGAGGCAGCACGCAAACACGCTCGCTTGCGTAGGCATCTTCACATGCCTGCAGGTCGATGACTTGATCCAGGTCGGGGTCGTAGACAACCACCGAAAACCCGGGCCGAGCGGCGCCGCGCTCGTGGCGTAAAGCCCCCAGTCGTTTCTCAGTGGATGCCAAGTGATTACCGTCCACCACCCGAACCTGCCAACCCGGCAACATCGTCGTGCAACCCAACTCCTTGATGGTTGGAGCCAGGCGCTGCGCACAGCCCGTGACCAGGGCGCGCAACAAAGCTGGCTCGGTACGACTGATCTTGTCGTAGAGGGCCGCCAGGCTGACAGGAAGATCTTCCAGTTGCCGCGCCGCGGCGTGCAGGGATGGCTTCAAACCCAATGAAACAAGGGACATCAGCTTGATGATGGTCGAGAACAGTAGCTCACGAGAATACTGCCGTTGCCGATGTTCTTCGAAAACCTGATCGACCCACTCAGGAGCAATAGCGTGCTCCAGCGCCAATTTGGCCATAACGCTGGCAGGTGCTTTTTTCTCGAAACGCTCCAGAACATCGGCCCACATCGTTCGGGTATCCCTGATAGAAACTTCAGGGGATTTTACCTAAGACCTTGAAAGGGATGGCCCTTACGGCGGGTCACTTTTGAAGAGCCCGGAAGCCGGCCCAGTCAAAAGTAACCAAATGTATGGTCAGCCCATCTCCTGCAACCACGGGCGATGAGCGGTAAAGCATGCTTGCACTAATGTATCCGGGCTCCTAGTCGGCAATTTGCCGCCTGGCCCTTGATGAGTAGTCGCTCCTGCCTGTCCTTGAAAAACGCTTCAGCTTCGAAAGCTGTTTTGCTTACCAGGTTCTCAGGCAGGATTTGAGCTGTTTATCGTCATCATCGCTGTCGTCGCAAAAGCCGGTAGTGTGGGTTTCGGTCAAGCCCTGGACTGGGTGTTGTAGCTTCCTCCGTGAACTAAAACGGCCCACACGATTCTTGCCAACTTATTGGCTAGGGCGCAGGCGACCTTGTTTGGATGTTTTCGTGTCAGCAAGTCCCTGCACCAACTTCCCAGAGCATCATTGCGCTTGTCGATGCGCACCAGGACCGCCCGAGAGCCTTGAACCATCAGCTTTCGAAGGTATTTATCACCTCGCTTACTGATGTTCAAAAGGACTGTTGATCACCCGTTGAATACTGCCTCGGCACCAGGCCCAATGAAGCGGCGAAGTCTCGCGCTGAGCGAAAATTGGAAGCGTCCCCGATGTCGGCCAGCAGCGCACTAGCGATGATTGGGCCGATGCCGGGGATGCTCATCAGCCGGGTTCCCGCGTCATCAGCACCCACCTGCTCTTTAATCGTACGATCAACCGCCTTGATTTCGTCGGTGAGCCGTTTGGTCTCTTCTGCCAAATGCTCAATGAAGTCCTTCAACTGTTGCGGCAAGTCTGCGGCCGGGTCGTCCAAAATTTGATGAATCTGATTCATCGCAGCTTTTGTCGCAGGTAACTCAATTCCGAACTCAAGCAAGAACCCGTGAATGCGATTGATTGTTTGAGTCCTCTGGACGATTAAGGCTTCGCGAAGACGATGTTGCGTCGATAGAAGCTGTTGCTCAACAGTCTTGATGGCAACGTAGTGTGTCCTGGGACGGGAGGCAGCTTCGCAGATGGCCTCAGCGTCGATGTAGTCGTTTTTATTGCCTCTGACGTAGGGTTTCACATGCTGCGGGGCAATCAATTTCACTTGATGGCCGAAGGATCTGAGCTTCCTTGCGAGCCAGTGTGAACCGCCGCATGACTCCATCACTATGGTGCAGGGTTCGAGCTTTGCAGCGAACTCAAGTAGCCGCTTACGATTGAATTTTTTGCGTAGGACTTCCTTGCCTTTGGCGTCGTGCCCTACGAGATGGAAGGTGTGTTTCCCGATATCCAGGCCGATTAGCTTCAAGGGTTCCATGAGAGGTCTCCTTCAGGTAAGTGAGAGCCCCGGTCAGTTTAGATTTACCGGGACTCCCACACGGGCTGACCATCTCATTAACGCTCCTGCCCCACCACTCGGCACCTCGCCCTAGGCTCGGTGTGCCCTCACTCCGGCATTGCTCCGTGGGCCCGCCGCGAAGGGCCATCCATGGCCCAGCGCGGCTATCCCGGCATCCATGCCGGGATGCCCACTCCACAATGCCTGCGTTCGGCCATCGTGGTTGACGGGGCGCTGAGATCAACGTCCACCCCACCACGAGGCGGCCTGAGAGCCGACCTGGTTCTTGGGGAGACCGCGTTCCCCCTGTGGGAGCGGGCTTGCTCGCGAAGGCGGCCTTACAGTCGGCCTATCTGTACCCCGATCCAACTGTGGGAGCGAGCTTGCTCGCGATGGGGCCGTATCAGCTTGCATCGATAGTGCCTGATACACCGCCATCGCGAGCAAGCTCGCTCCCACAGTTGTTTTGTGTCGACTGCTATATCCGCGACAACCCACTTCCCCTGTGGAGCGAGCTTGCTCGCGATGGCGCCGGCTCAGCCTGCATCAATGCAATGCTTTACACCCTTGGTGCCAGGCGCCGCCGCCTCCTTTGTTTCCAAATGATCCAACGCCCGCTCAACCAACAACTGCACCCCATCGGCCATGCGGCTGATCGCCAGGGCGATGCAGCGGCGTGAGTCGTCCACGTCGTCAGCCAGGTCGGCGGCGATGGTGCTGATGGAGAGCAGGTCTTCGGAGGCGTTGGCGAGCAGGGTTTCGGTGTCTATGTGGGGGGACACGATGAAGAGTTGGTTTTTGTCAGGTTCGGGCGGTGAGGCGGGCTTGGGGTTGAGGTAGTAGTCGAGGGCGCGGGTGGCGGCGTCATCGAGCTTTTTTTCTTCCTGCGCTTGGACGCGGGATTTGTGGCCGCTTTGCGGCGGATTCGGTGAATGCTTGACCATATTTATGTACCAGAGTTGGAGTCGCCATCCTTTCGCTTGCATTCGAAGAGGTGGCAACTGTACGTAGGTGTGCAAGACCGGTCCGGTACCGCCGGCAGACCCGAAGGTCTCCCACGCACAATTGCCATAACGGACGCGAGCATAAAAAAATGCTCGGTCAATAGCCATAAGCAATTACGTACCAGTCCGGACTTGCACGTCCGTGTCACCGTTTTTTGCGATGACGCACAGAGGTTAGCGGCGCTCGGGAACGCTGCCTAGTTCATGAACAGCCCTGCGTCGTGAAGGAAATATCCGAGGGTTTGGCAGGGAAAAAGCCCCCCAATTACCTCTGCCGTAGGACGTCGGCTACGTTTCGTGATTTTGGTTATATAAAAATTCTTAAATAGTCTTTTTAAGAATATCTGCGCTTATCTAGTATTGCTCCCACGCCGCAAGCAGTGCCGCCCACTGCCAGGCATTCATTCAAAGGAGCAGCAGCATGAGCGCATCTCTACGTAGCGTTGACGGCCAGGACGAAGCAACCATCTTGCGCGAGATCCAGAGCGCGTTGCGCGATCTGCGCTTTGGGGCAGTGGAAATCACCGTGCACAACGCCCAGGTGGTCCAGATCGAACGCAAGGAAAAATTCCGGCTGCAACAACCCAGTCATAAGCCGTCTTGAAAAACAGAAGATCGCAGCCTTCGGCAGCTCCTACAGGGGGGACTTGATGTAGGTGCTGTCGAAGGCTGCGATCTTTTTCAACAAGCCAAACGAATTTTCAGAAGCCATAAGAAAACCAGAATTCCAGGAGCTTTCACCATGTCGTCCATTCGTCGTTATGCCCTGGCCGCGCTGGCCAGTGCTGTTTTTGCAGGTTCCGCCGTCGCCAAGGATTACGAGCTGCTCAACGTGTCCTACGACCCGACGCGCGAGCTTTACCAGGATTACAACGCCGAATTCGTCAGCTTCTGGAAGAAAGCGCACCCGGACGACAGCGTGAAGATCCAGCAGTCCCACGGTGGTTCGGGCAAGCAAGGCCGTGCGGTGATCGATGGTCTGCGGGCCGACGTGGTGACCTTGGCCCTGGCCGGCGACATCGATGAAATCGCCAAGCTGGGCAAGTCGCTGCCAGCGGACTGGCAAACACGCCTGCCGGACGCGAGCACGCCTTACACGTCCACCATCGTGTTCCTGGTGCGCAAGGGCAATCCCAAGGGCATCAAGGATTGGGGCGATCTGATCAAGAATGACGTGTCGGTCATCACCCCGAACCCGAAGACCTCCGGCGGTGCGCGCTGGAACTTCCTCGCTGCCTGGGCCTACGGCCTGAAGGCCAACGGGGGGGACGAGGCCAAGGCCAAGGAATACGTGCAGGCGTTGTTCAAGCACGTGCCGATCCTCGACACCGGTGCCCGTGGCTCGACCATTACCTTCGTCAACAACGGTCAGGGCGACGTATTGCTGGCCTGGGAAAACGAAGCCTTCCTGGCGCTCAAAGAAGACGGTGGCGCCGATAAGTTCGACATCGTCGTGCCGTCGCTGTCGATCCTCGCCGAGCCGCCGGTGGCGGTGGTGGACAAGAACGCCGAGAAAAAGGGTAATGCCGAGATCGCCGAGGCATACCTCAAGCACCTGTACAGTCCGGCCGGCCAGGAAATCGCCGCGAAAAACTACTATCGCCCGCGTGACAAGGACGTGGCCGCCAAGTACGCCCGGCAATTTCCGAAGGTGGAACTGGTGACCATTGACAAGGACTTCGGTGGCTGGAAAAACGCGCAGCCGAAGTTCTTTAATGATGGCGGCGTGTTCGACCAGATCTATCAGGCGCAGTAAGCTGAAACACGCCTGAATAAGCTGATTACAGTTGCAAAGCTAAAGCCGGACACCGAATTTGTGGTGAGGGGATTTTGTGGGAGCAAGGCTTGCCCGCGATGGATGCGATGCGGTCGTTCAGCAACCGAGTCGCCTCTATCGCGGGCAAGCCTTGCTCCCACACAGTCTTGCTTCCATGTTTAGTGTTTTTAACCAAGGACCTTTATGTCGCGTCGCATATCCCCCGTCATACCCGGCTTCGGGCTGACGCTGGGCTACACCCTGGTGTACCTCAGTCTGATTGTGCTCATACCCCTGGCGGCGATGTTCGTGCATGCCGCCCAACTCACCTGGGAGCAGTTCTGGGCGATCATCTCGGCGCCGCGGGTGCTGGCGGCCTTGAAGCTCAGCTTCGGCACCGCGCTGTACGCCGCGATCATCAACGGCGTGATCGGTACGCTGCTGGCCTGGGTGCTGGTGCGCTACACCTTCCCCGGCCGCAAGATCATCGACGCGATGATCGACCTGCCGTTCGCCCTGCCCACCGCCGTGGCCGGTATTGCCCTGACGGCGTTGTACGCGCCGACCGGTCTGGTTGGTCAGTTCGCCACCGACCTGGGCTTCAAGATCGCCTACACGCCGCTGGGCATCACCCTGGCGCTGACCTTCGTGACGCTGCCGTTCGTGGTGCGCACGGTGCAGCCGGTGCTGGCCGATATTCCCCGTGAAGTCGAAGAGGCGGCCGCCTGCCTCGGTGCCAAGCCGTGGCAGGTGTTCCGCCACATCCTCGTGCCGGCGTTGTTGCCGGCCTGGTTGACCGGCTTCGCCCTGGCCTTTGCCCGTGGCGTGGGCGAGTACGGCTCGGTGATTTTCATCGCCGGCAACATGCCGATGAAAACCGAGATCCTGCCGCTGCTGATCATGGTCAAGCTAGACCAATACGACTACACCGGCGCCACCTCCATCGGCGTGCTGATGCTGGTGGTTTCCTTCGTCCTGTTGCTGCTGATCAACCTGCTGCAGCGGCGCATCGAAACCCCATAAGGAGGCGCGAACATGTCCCAATCGTCTATTTCCGCAGCCTCCACCAACGCCGCCCGTCGCGGCAGTGCAACGTCGCGGCGCGTGTTGATCGGTCTTGGCTGGCTGATTTTTGCGCTGTTTTTGCTGTTTCCGCTGTTCATCGTGGTGTCCCAGGGCCTGAAGCTCGGGCTGGGGGCGTTCTTCACCGCGATCTTCGAACCCGACGCGTTGTCAGCACTGAAGCTCACGGTGATCGCCGTGCTGATCTCGGTGCCGCTGAACCTGGTGTTCGGTGTCAGCGCCGCATGGTGCGTGAGCAAGTATTCATTCCGTGGCAAGAGCATGCTGGTGACGCTGATCGACCTGCCGTTCTCGGTGTCGCCGGTGATCGCGGGCCTGGTCTACGTGCTGATGTTCGGCGCCCAGGGCCTGTTCGGGCCGTGGCTGTCGGATCACGACATCCAGATCGTGTTCGCGCTGCCGGGCATCGTCCTGGCGACCATCTTCGTCACCGTGCCGTTCGTGGCCCGTGAGTTGATCCCGCTGATGCAGGAACAAGGCACCCAGGAAGAAGAGGCCGCGCGCCTGCTGGGCGCCAATGGCTGGCAGATGTTCTGGCATGTCACCGTGCCGAACATCAAGTGGGGCCTGATCTATGGGGTGGTGCTGTGTACCGCCCGGGCCATGGGCGAGTTTGGCGCGGTGTCGGTGGTGTCCGGGCACATTCGCGGGGTGACCAACACCCTGCCGCTGCACGTCGAGATCCTCTACAACGAATACAACCACGTGGCCGCGTTCGCTGTGGCGAGCCTGTTGCTGATCCTGGCGCTCTTCATCCTGCTGCTCAAGCAGTGGAGCGAAAACCGAATCAACCGCCTGCGCGCCAGCGCCGCGGAGGAATAAGTCATGTCGATCGAAGTTCGTAACGTCAGCAAGAATTTCAACGCCTTCAGGGCCCTGGACGAGATCAGCCTGGACATCCAGAGCGGCGAGCTGGTGGCGCTGCTCGGCCCGTCGGGTTGTGGCAAGACCACCTTGCTGCGGATCATCGCCGGCCTCGAAACCCCGGACCAGGGCAGCATCGTGTTCCACGGCGAGGATGTGTCCGGCCACGACGTGCGGGATCGCAACGTCGGTTTCGTGTTCCAGCACTACGCCTTGTTCCGCCACATGACGGTGTTCGACAACGTCGCCTTTGGCTTGCGCATGAAGCCGAAGAATCAGCGCCCGAACGAAAGCCAGATCGCGACCAAGGTCCACGAACTGCTGAACATGGTGCAACTGGATTGGCTCGCCGACCGTTACCCGGAGCAGTTGTCCGGCGGCCAGCGCCAGCGTATAGCCCTGGCCCGCGCCTTGGCGGTGGAGCCCAAGGTGTTGTTGCTGGATGAACCCTTCGGCGCCCTCGACGCCAAGGTTCGCAAGGAATTGCGCCGTTGGCTGGCGCGGCTGCACGAGGACATCAACCTGACCTCGGTGTTCGTGACCCACGACCAGGAGGAGGCCATGGAAGTCGCCGACCGGATCGTGGTGATGAACAAGGGCGTGATCGAGCAGATCGGCTCGCCGGGAGATGTCTACGAAAACCCGGCCAGCGATTTTGTGTACCACTTCCTCGGTGACTCGAACCGCCTGCACTTGGGTGAGGACCGGCATGTGCTGTTCCGCCCTCACGAAGTGTCGCTGTCGCGCTCGGAGCTGGAAGACCACCACGCCGCCGAAGTACGCGACATTCGCCCGCTCGGCGCCACCACCCGGGTGACCCTGAAGGTGGAAGGCCAGAGCGAGCTGATCGAGGCGGAAGTGGTGAAGGACCATGACAGCCTGGTGGGCCTGGCGAAGGGCGAGACGCTGTTCTTCAAGCCGAAGGTCTGGCAGAAAGTCTCAAACCTTTAAGATCAAAAGCATCGCGAGCAAGCTCGCTCCCACAGGGGAAATGGGTTGATCACAAGTCTGTCGGCAACCCCCAAAACTGTGGGAGCGGGCTTGCTCGCGAAGGCGTAGATACGTTCACCATCGATGCAATCTGGTCCATTGCTTTCGCGAGCAAGCCCGCTCCCACAAGTGGATCTGTGTCTGCCACAACCTCTGCGGTTCAACCCCAATCCACTGTGGGAGCGGGCTTGCTCGCGATGGCGCCCTCACTGACACCCCGACCCGAATCCGAATAACACCGCCCGACCTTGCTTCGATTGGTTCTACTTCACCACCTTTTCCCGTCTCAAACCCTACCTAGACTCTGACTTGCCAGGAGGCAGTAAGAGTCCAATGACGGACCGGTGTTATCTCCTGGCGCCCTGATGCCAAGGAGATAAAGCATGAGAATGGAAGTCAGTCGGCACGGCCCGTTTGGCTGTGCCTTGATAAGCGTTTTATTGAGCCCATCCGTCAGCGCCACCCCCTCGTTGTCGCCGCAGATACCTTTCGATGTCACGGTTACCGGCGAGCATCCCACTCTGGTCAGCCTTCAGCGCGATTTCGATGAACTGTCATGGCAGACGTTCATTGCCCTGAGCTGGCCGGCGCTGGATAACGGTGATCCAAATACCGGCACCCCCATCGGTAAGCAGGACGGCGCCACCGTGTGGGAAAGCTGGAAAGAGAGCTACCAGATTTTCCGGGCCAAGGGCCAGACGCCGTTGCCCTGGAACGCACCGGCGACTCTTCCTGAAGCGTGCAAGTCGCTCAAGCCCGGTCGCCTCTTGCAGCAGATGGGCAAGGTGCCCGATGTGCTGGATGAGTTTATCCAACCCTTCGAGAGCGGCCCGCTGGTGGACCAGAACGGTATCTACACGCGCAATGAAATCGTGGTCAACCAATCGATGTTCAACGGGATCGTCGACAACGGCCTGTACAGCATCGAAGGCCAGCAGAAATTCTTCGCCGCCAATCCGAACAACACCGTGGCGTTCAGTTGTGGTTCCACCAAGACCCAACAGGTCGGCGCGGTGATGGTGAAGGCGTCGTGGAAAGTCCTGGGCCCCAACGACAACCGCCAGGATTTCCATACTGTCGATGCGCTGGTCTACACCCCGGGCAACAACGACCCGAGCCATGGGCCAATCGTTGCGGAGTCATGCGTGTCCGAGCCCGTCGGGTTGGTGGGCTTGCACATGGTCCATAAGACCGCCAGCGCGGCGCAATGGGTCTGGTCAACCTTCGAGCATGTGAAAAACGTGCCGGAAAAAACCACGCCTGTGGCCCAGCGCACGGGGCCTTATCTGTTCTACAACGCGGCGAGCAAAAGCGACATCAACCAGCCGCCGCCTCGGCCATGGAACCCGGCAGTCAAGGCGACACCTTCACAGATCGTGCGGGAAGTGCCGCTGACCGACGCCACCAAAAACCTCAATACCACCTATCAAGCGCTGTTGCGTACGGTGAACCCGAAGAGTGTCTGGGCGAACTATCAACTGATCAGTACCCAGTGGCCGTCAGATCCGCCCAAGAACTGTCAGGTATCGGCCGCTAACCCGTTGGGCAGTCCCGCCCCCTCGTTCCTCGCCAACGCCACGCTGGAAACCTACATCCAGGGCACCGTGCCCCAGGCGTCCTCCAGTTGCATGGCGTGTCACGGCAATGCGGCGACCCATGTCACCGAATCACCGCGCACCAGCTTCGCGGATTTCACCTATTTGCTCGAACGCGCACAGTCCACCAGTGGACAAGGAGCCAAGCAATGAGCAGCAATCTGGATAATTTCGTGGGCCTGTCGTCGGCCCTGATTGGTATTTCGGCGGATCGTTTGGCACCGCAGATCGACCCGGTCGGTTTGCCGCCGATTTTTCTCGATTACATCACTGCGCGAATCCCTTCCACGGTGCTCAACACGCTGTTGACTCAATACGCCACGCTGGTGGCTGACCAGGTACCGCCCGACCAGATCGCCCAGCAGATACTGAAGTTCAACATGCAACCGACGATTCCGGACACCGTGCTGGCTGCGCGCTCGATCATGAAGCTGTGGTTGTTGGGTGTCTGGTATCAACCGTTGGATATGGCGCCTTTCAAGAAGGGCGATTCGGCGGTGGTCTCCGATCAGGCCTACATCTACAGCTGGGCCTGGAAGATCGCCCAGGCCCACCCGATGGGCTACAGCGAATCGTTTTTTGGTTATTGGAACAGCACGCCTCCCAGTCTTGAAGATTTGACCGGCGTATCCGCCAACGGACAGCAAGGAGCGTTGTCATGAGTACCGAACAAGCCGAAGTGGTGATCGTTGGCGCGGGTTTGGCCGGTAGCATCATTGCCTATCAGTTGGGCATGGCCGGGATCGATGTGCTGGTACTCGAATCGGGGCCGGAGATACCGGTCAATCGTGCCCAGTACCTGGAGCGTTTCTATACCGCGACGCTGAAAACCCCTGAGTCCCCTTATCCCCCAAGCACGACGCTAGACCCGCACCTCAAGGGGCCGGCAGAGCTGAACGCTCCGCGCGCGACCATCGCCGATCTGCTCAATGGCAACTGGAACAACCCGGCGGTCAGCTACTTGGTCCAAAAAGGCCCGCTGCCCTTTACGAGCACTTACGAACGGGTGGGTGGCGGCACGACATGGCATTGGGTCGGAACCTGCCTGCGCATGGTCCCGAACGATTTTCGCCTGAGGTCCAAGTATGGCGTCGGGGTTGACTGGCCAATTGATTATGACGATCTGCAAAGCGCCTACTGCCGGGCGGAAGCGGAAATCGGCGTGTCGGCCAACGTCGCCGACCAGGCCTATCTGGGCATGACCTTTCCCGAGGGGTATGCGTTCCCGATGCGCAGCATTCCCTTGTCGCTGGTCGATGGCAGCTTTGTCACGGCTGTCACGGGGCAGACGTTCGATAGCTTGCCGCTGGTGGTCAGCCCGACGCCGGCCGGGCGTAACTCCCAACCTTATGCCGGTCGCCGGGTATGCGCCGGCAATACCAACTGCACGCCGATCTGCCCGATCCAGGCCAAATACGACGCCACCGTGACCATGAACAAAGCGTTGGGCACTGGCAAGGTCCGAGTGCTTTATCGAACCGTGGCCAGCAAAGTAACCGTTGGCACTGACAGCAACATCAATGGCATCGAGTTCAAGCAATATCAATTGGAAGACGGGCCTGTCACTGGAACCGGTGTGGCAATAGGGCAACGTTATGTGATCGCGGCCCATGCCATCGAAACACCGAAACTGCTGCTGCACTCCGGCGTCGCCAACAGCAGCGGGCAAGTGGGGCGTAGCCTGGCTGACCATCCCATTTACCTGGCCTGGGGGTTAATGCCCGAGGGCAAGGCGATTTTTCCCTACCGGGGACCACTGTCGACGGCCGGCATCGAAAGTCTGCGCGATGGCGCCTTTCGCAGCGATCGTGCGGCGTGGCGTATCGAGATTGGCAACGAAGGTTGGAACTGGCCGGCCGGTGACCCCTACACCACGGTGGCCGACTTCATCGACGGTAAGAACATTGGCGGCGCCAACCCGAGCAATAAATTGCTATCCGGAACGGCGTTGGTGCAAAAGCTCAACGACGTCTTCACCCGCCAGTTCCGGATCGGTTTCCTGGTTGAGCAGGTCGAGGACGATCCCGACCACGCGGATTGCTACATCGTGCCCTCGCGCGAATACACGGACCGGCTCGGCATCCCCCGGCCAGAAATCCACTACAACCTGTCCGAGTACACCAAGAAGGGTTTCCAGCAGGCGAAAATATTGGCCACGCACATCATCAAGGACCTGCTCGGCGCCCAGGAGTTGACGGACATCATCGGACCTGGATGTTTTACGTACGACAAGGTGCCCTACAGCTTCCAAGGGGCTGGCCACCTGATGGGGACTTATCGCATGGGCGATGACCCCACCAAGTCTGTGGTGGACAAGTACCAGCGCAGCTGGGACCACAAGAATCTGTTCCTGGTGGGTGACGGCGTGTTCCCCAGCACCGGCACCTCGAACCCGAGCCTGACAATCGCCGCGTTGTCATTCCAGGCCGGGGATACACTGGCCAATGACCTTCGGGCCGTGACGATGCAGGTCCAATCCACCATCGCCTGGCAGGGCACTGGCGTGCAGGTCAACGGGTTGGTACCACGCCTGGTTCGCTACGTCAGTGGGCGATGGTGTGCCAGTCCGCAGGGCGGCAATGTCGATGGAAAGGGTGGTTCGCGGCACATCGACTACAGCAGCTATGCCTTGCCCGGTGCTGCCGAAGGCGCCTTGATCGGTCGCGTGGGCAATGGTGGCAAGCCGTTCCTGGTGGGTGATCTGGCGCAGGTTCCGGGCGACCAGCAAGGGGAGCTGCAACTGTGCATCAACGATGACCTGACCGGGCAATACGGGTCTGGCTTGAAAGATAACACCGGCGCGTTGACCATCCGGGTCGAGTTCGGTGCGCTGTAACTTGAGCGGCAAGGCCTAACTCTTGTGGGGGCGAGCTTGTGGGAGCAAGGCTTGCCCGCGATGCAAACACCTCGGTGTAGCGGATCGACCGAGGCGATGCCATCGCGGGCAAGCCTTGCTCCCACAGGTTCGCTCCTATAAGGGGGCAGGCGGGGGCATTGCGTTGTTTCAGGCCGCCGAACGCTGGTTGCGCAACGCCACCGGCCCGGCGCGCTCTTCGATGGCCCGCTTCAATTCGCCGCGAAGCCCCAGCAGGAAGCCCGCTTCCACCACCACAAACAACGGCCCGACAATCAGCCCGGTGAGGTCGTCGACGAACGCCGGCTTGCGGCCTTCGTAATAGTGGCCGACGAACTGAATCACCCAGCCCACCACGAACATCCCCAGACCACTGCCCAGCCACACCCAGGTGCTTTGTGCGGCGAGCACCTGGCCCAGCCATACCGCCAGGCCCAGCAGCACCGTCATCAGCACGCCCAGGCGCAACTCCAGGCGCAGGTAGAACCAGGCACTGGCCACCGCCACCAGCAGCGCCGGCGACACCAGCACCGCGCCCGCGGGCCAGCCGGGCCGTGACAGCAGCACGGCGACGGCGACGAAGATCAGCGGAATCCCGATGAAATGACTGGCGATGTTGCGCGGGTCGCGGTGATAGGCAGCGTATTGACTGAGGTGATCGACGAGGTTTTTCATTGTTGTTCCTCCTGAGGTGATGCCTGCATGATGCCCGGGTACCCCACGGCGTTCTGTCAGTTAGCCGACACTTGTCCCGGAGTTTCCATGAATTCGCATCCCTGGCACTCACATCTGATGGCCGGCCACTGGTACAGCCATCTGCCTGATGAGTTACAGAATAGTCTGCTGGACATGTCACGGGTGCGCCGTCTGCCGCCGGGCCATCGGCTGTTCCAGCGCGGCGATCCACCCTGCGGGTTGTATGCCGTACTGGAAGGCGCGGTGCGCGTCGGTGCGGTGAACGAACAGGGCAAGGAGGCGTTGCTGAGCGTGGTGGAAGCGCCCCACTGGTTCGGTGAAATCTGCCTGTTCGATGGCCAGCCGCGGACCCATGATGCGGTCGTGGTGGGTCAATGTGCGCTGCTACACGTGCCCCAGGCGCCGTTGCTGGCCTTCCTGCAAGCGCAACCGATCTACTGGCGGCATCTTGCCTTGTTGATGAGCCATAAGCTGCGCCTGACGTTCATCAACCTCGAACACCTGAGCCTGATGCCCGCCCCGGCCCGTCTGGCCCACCGCCTGCTGATGATCGCCGAAGGCTACGGCGAAATCGAACCGGCCCGACGGGTCTTGCAACTGCCCCAGGAACAACTGGCGCTGATGCTCTCGCTGTCACGCCAGACCACCAACCAGATCCTCAAGGACCTGCAGGCCCAGGGCATCCTTCATCTCAGTTATGGCGAGATCGAAATCCTCGACATCGAGCGGTTGCGGGCCCTGACCACGACCTGAAATCTGTGGGAGCGAGCTTGCTCGCGATGACGGCAGTACAGCCAACATCGCTGGTGCTGATCCACCGCTATCGCGAGCAAGCTCCCACAGGAATGTGTGCATGCGCTACACTTCGATTAAATTTGAATCAAATACAGTGCATATTCTGGCTGTTTAATAATTTGCACTGTATACGATGCGGAATATAAGCATGAAAACCCTCGGCGAAGTAATTAGGCGACTGCGTAAAGAACACAACCTCTCTCAGGAGGCCTTGGCTGCGCAATACGGTATGAGCCGTGCCACGATTTCGGGCATCGAGAACAACACCATTCCTGAGGTAGGGTTCCGTAAGGTAGAAGCAATCCTCAATGGGTTTGGCTACGAGTTGACGGCTGTTGCCCGACCAACGAAACGCCCTACGCTCGATTCGCTGAAAAAGGATTCTTTCCATGGCTGACGAGCAAGGTCTGGACAGGCTACAGGTCTCGGTTAGCGAAGCGGACGTGGGTGTTCTGGGGCGAGGGCAGCAGCGCAGTGACTCCGTGTTCACCTACGCCGCAAGCGCGTGCGAAGAGCAGTCTGTTTCGCTGACCATGCCGATGCGCCTTGAAAGCTACACCTGGGAATCAGGCGTGCCGCCGATCTTTGAAATGAACCTGCCGGAGGGGGCCTTGCGTGATGAGCTGGTTCGTCGTTTCAGCAAAGCAGTTCGAGGCTTTGATGACTTCGCCATGCTTGCCATCGTAGGGCCTCATCAGCTGGGTCGGGTAGGCATCGGTCACTTGCGGACGGAGGCTGGGCCGCCCGAAACCAGTCTGGCGGATGTGTTGGTGCACGACGGAGCCGAAGGTTTATTCGACGATTTGTTGCACACCTACGGGCAGTATTCGGGCGTTTCCGGCGTACAGCCCAAGGTGCTGGTTCGCGACAGCGCATCGACAATCGATCGCCTGACCCATCGAGGTGCCACCCATCTGATCAAAGCGTTTCGCTCCGACGAGTTTCCTGAATTGGCCGCCAATGAGTTCTTTTGCATGCGAGCCGCGCTGCACGCGGGGCTCGAGGTGCCGGACTTCGAGCTGAGCGAGCGCGGTAAATTTTTGATCGTTAAACGCTTTGATTTGCCAGGCACTGGCAAGTATCTGGGCTTTGAGGATTTCTGTGTACTCAACGGCTCTCCATCGAGGGCTAAATACGATGGCTCATATGAAGGAGCGGCCCGACAGATAAAGTCATTCGTTTCTCCTCATTTACTCAATCATGCGCTGGAGTCCCTGTTCAAGATTGTTGCGCTCTCGGCCGGCCTGAAAAATGGCGATGCGCACCTGAAAAATTTCGGCGTGCTGTATGAGCATTGCGGTGCCGATGCGTCGATCAGGCTTGCGCCAGCCTATGACATCGTCAGCACGGCGGTGTATATCCGCAATGACAACATGGCGTTGTTGCTGGGCGGTTCCAAAGCCTGGCCCAAATATAAAATGCTGGTGAGGTTCGGCCGTTCAGCCTGCAACCTG
Organism: Pseudomonas beijingensis; assembly: GCF_030687295.1. Taxonomy (NCBI): domain Bacteria; kingdom Pseudomonadati; phylum Pseudomonadota; class Gammaproteobacteria; order Pseudomonadales; family Pseudomonadaceae; genus Pseudomonas; species Pseudomonas beijingensis. The sequence goes on from NZ_CP117425.1 coordinate 1,169,313, forward strand.
ACCGAAAAGCGTTGTAAGGAACTGATGGAGCAGGTCATTCAGGGGATGGACCTTGCTGTGGCTGAAATGCGCCATTACATGGCAGCTAATCAACGGTTCAGGGCGACTGGAGAGGCCATGATCGAGGCTTGGACGGCTGGGCTTGCACGCAGCCTTAAACCGAGTGCCGACTGACCCACTGCTATCGCGAGCAAGCTCGCTCCCACAGGGGTTGGGGGCTGTCGCAGCTGTCGTGGTCACACCGCTCCCAATGTGGGAGCGAGCTTGCTCGCGATAGGGCCAGCCCAGGCACCGCAAATCCCTAGCGCAACCCATCCCGAAACTGCCCCGGCGTCATCCCGGTCCAGCGCTTGAAGGCGCGGCTGAAGCTGCTGGCATCGGCGAAGCCCAGCAGGTAGCTGACTTCGCTCAGCGAACATTGGGGATCGCGCAGGTGCAGCAGCGCGAGGTTTTCCCGACATTCGTTGAGCAGTGCGTCGAAGCGGCAGCCTTCGTCGGCCAGGTGCCGTTGCAGGCTGCGCAGGCTCAGGTGCATGGCCTGGGCGATGCGTTCGGCGCTGGGCTCGCCTTCGGGCAGTTGGGCCTCGATGGCGGCGCGGACCTTGCGCTCCCAGGTCAGCGGCTTGAGCTGGGCGAGGGTGCGTTCGAGCACGGTTTCGTTGTGTTCGGCCAGTTCCGGGTTGGCGTCGTCCAGGTGGCTGTCGAAATCGGCGAGATTGAACTCCAGGCAATCCTGGGCGGCGCCGAAATGCATCGGCGAGCGGAACACCTTGTGCCAGGGGCTGGGGTCCGCCGGCTCCGGGCGGCGTAGGTACACCGCCAGGGGGGCGTAATCACGGCCAAGGCGGTTGCGGCAGGTGCGCACGTAAATCGCCGCGAAGGCATCAATCGCTTCGAAGGCCGGGGCTGGGCGTCCTGCCGGTACATCGAGGCTGAAGCGGTAGCGGTCTTCGCCACGGCTCAATTGCAGGGTCAGTGCATCGCTGACCACCGGGTGATAACGCACGATCCGCTCGAACACTTCCCGCAGGCTGCCGCTGGCCACCAGCGCATAACCCAGTGCGTGAAACGTGGTGGGGCTGACAAAGCGCGACACCCGCAGGCCGATGGCCGGGTCGCCGCTGGCCTGCACGGCCAATGCCCACAGGCGTGTGGTGGCCGAGAGCGGGTAGCGGGCGTTCGGGTCGTCCATCCATTGCGGGTCGAGGCCGGCCTCGACGCACAGGGCGTGGCTGTCCAGGCCCAGCGCATCGAGCTGTTTGCGCAGGGCGCGGGTCCAGCTGGCGAGGGAAGTCGGTTCCGTCATGACGATTGGCGCTTGTGGTCAACAGGTTGGCGTATACGGCTACCACCCTATGGGGCAACGCCCGGCAGGATGAGCACATCTCTAACAGAGGATGTAAGCCATGCACGGCACTTGCGCAAGCCCCGAGCGATTGAATGCACAGCAACGAGCGGCCCATATTCGCCAGGTGGTCTTGGCCCGGGGCGAGGAGTTGCGCCAGCGTTATCCAATCCTGCGCCACCAGGATGCGTTGGGCACGGGCATCCTGGCGTTTGCCCTGGCCGGGATGATCGGTTCGGCGCTGCTCTACATCAACGGTGACCTGGCCGGGTGGGCGTGCCTGTTGCTCAACGCGTTTTTCGCGTCGCTGACCCATGAGCTGGAACACGACCTGATCCACAGCATGTACTTCCGTAAGCAACGCCTGCCCCACAACCTGATGATGGGTTTGGTCTGGCTGGCGCGGCCGAGCACGATCAACCCGTGGATCCGCCGTCACCTGCACCTCAACCATCACAAGGTGTCTGGCAGCGAGGCCGACATGGAGGAGCGGGCCATCACCAACGGCGAACCCTGGGGGCTGGCGCGCTTGCTGATGGTCGGTGATAACGTGATGTCGGCCTTCATCCGCCTGCTACGGGCCAAGACCTGGGCGCACAAGCGCAGCATTCTCAAGCGTACGCTGAAGGTTTATTTCCCCCTGGCGTTGCTGCACTGGGGCGCCTGGTATGTGTTCCTAGGTTTCCACGGGGCCAATGGTGTTGCCAGTCTGCTGGGGACTTCAATTGACTGGTCGGCCACCACGCTGGCGACGATGCAGGTGATCGACATCGCGGCGGTGGTGATCATCGGGCCGAACGTGTTGCGCACCTTTTGCCTGCATTTCGTCAGCTCGAACATGCATTACTACGGCGACATCGAGCCGGGCAACGTCATCCAGCAAACCCAGGTGCTTAACCCGTGGTGGTTGTGGCCGTTGCAGGCGTTCTGCTTCAACTTCGGCAGCAGCCACGGCATTCATCATTTTGTGGTGAAGGAGCCGTTCTACATTCGCCAACTGACGGTGCCGGTGGCCCATGAGGTGATGCGGGAAATGGGCGTGCGGTTTAATGACATTGGTACGTTTGTGCGGGCGAATCGGTTTGTGCGGGAAGAGGGTGTAGTGCGCGATGAGGTGAATGCGGCCCAGGTTTGAGACGCACTACCTTATGCATGGAGAACACACCTTGTGGCGAGGGGATTTATCCCCGCTGGGCTGCATAGCAGCCCAGGACCAAGCGCCGGGGTGTGTCAGGTGTGATCACAGCCAACCTTTTTGGGGCCGCTTCGCGGCCCAGCGGGGATAAATCCCCTCGCCACAGGGGAGGTGTCAGCTCTGGGAAACGGGTTAGAACCGGTAACTCACCGTCGCCGCCACATTGCGCTCTTCACCCATGTAGCAATAGCTCAGGCTGGCGCACGAGGCGACGTAGGTTTCGTTCGTCAGGTTGTTCGCGTTCAGGCGCACGTCCACGCCCTTCAAGCCGACCTTGCCCAGGTCATACCCCACCGAAGCATCGAACAACGTGTAGGAGGGCACTTTCATGGAGTTCTCCGCATCGGCCCAACTGTAGCCGACATAACGCACGCCGCCGCCCAGGCGCAGGCCGTCGAGGGCGCCGCTGTCGAACTTGTAGTCAGCCCAGACCGAGGCCATGTGGCGTGGGGCCTGGGTCGGTGAGTTGCCCTTGTTTTCGATGATGTCGGTGGGCGTGCTGAGGGTGCTGACCATCGATTTCGAATATTCGATGTCGGTGAAGGTGTAGCTGCCCAGCACTTTGAATTGTTCGGTCAACTGCAGGTGGGCTTCCAGTTCCAAGCCTTGGGAGCGCACGGCACCGACGGCGCGGTAGAAGTTTTCCTGGGGCAGCTTGGTCGCCAGGTTTTCCTGGTCGATGCGGAACAGCGAGGCGGTGTACAAATCATCCGTGCCCGGTGGCTGGTACTTCAGGCCCAGCTCCCATTGCTTGCCATCGGTAGGCGGCAGCGGGTTGCCGGCGCTGTCGGCATAGGAGTTCGGGTTGAACGACTCGGAGTAGCTGATGTACGGCGCCAGCCCGTTATCGAACAGGTACAGCGCGCCGGCACGGCCGGTGAGCTTGGTGCGTTTGTCGTTGATCTCGGTGCCTTGCGGGCGACCGAATTCGGCGATGCGGTTTTCATCCGAGGTTTGCACCCAGTCCTGGCGCAGGCCGAGGGAGAAACGCCACTTGTCCATTTCGATCAGGTCTTGCAGGTAGACGCCGGTCTGCTCCAGGCGTCGCAGGTAGCTTGTGTCATAGCGACCAGTGATAGCCGAGTTGCCATAGACCGGGTCGAAGGCGTTGATCGGCGCCAGGCTGCCGCTGGTCCAGTCGACCACGGTTTTGCGCCGCTGGTAGTCGGCTCCCATCAGGACGGTGTGCTTGGTCGCGCCGGTGAAGAATTCGGCTTGCAGCATGTTGTCGACGATGAAGGAATGGAGCTTTTCCTCGGCGCCGGTGTAGTAGCGGTTCAGCTCGTTGCTGGTGGGTGTGGTCCAGTCATAGGCATAGACCTGATCGTTGCTGACCTTGGAGTCCAGGTAACGGAAGTTCTGCCGGGCGGTGAAGACGTCGTTGAAACGGTGTTCGAACTGGTAGCCGAACGACTGCTGGTCGCGTTCATAACCGTCGACGCCAGGCTCGCCTTCGAAAAAGTGCTCGGAAATTCGTCGGCCGTTGCGCTGGTGCAAGGTGCGCGGCGGCCGGCATGCCGCCGTGGTAGCCGCCGTCGGGGTCATGCTGCAGGTAGGCCTGGAGCGTCAGCGAGGTGTCTTCGCTGAAGTCGATGTTCACCGTGGGCGCGAGGGCGAAGCGCTTTTCCTTGTTGTGGTCGAACTGGGTGTCGGAGCTGTCCGCCAGGCCGATCAGGCGATAGGTGATGCGTTTGTCGTCATCCACCGGGCCGCTGAAGTCGAAGCCCATGCCGCGTTGGCCTTGGGTACCGACCGTGGCCTGGATCTGATGATAGGCCTCGTACAGCGGCTTCTTGCTGGTCAGCGCCACCAGGCCGCCGGGCGAGCTGCGACCGTAGAGCACCGAGGACGGGCCCTTGAGGATATCGACCCGCTCGAGGAAATACGGATCGACCTGCATGGAGCTGTACGTGCCGCTGTCGCCCATGGACTTGAGGCCGTCGAGGTAGATGTTATCCACCGAGCCGTCGTTGAAACCGCGCATCGCCACGTAGTCGTAGCGGTGGGTGGCGCCGTAGGGGTTGGTCAGCACGCCGGGGGTGTAGCGCATGGCCTGGGACACGGTCTGCGCGCCCTGGTCGTCCATTTGTTCGCGGGTCACCACCGACACGCTCTGGGAGGTTTCGCGCAGGGCGGTACTGGTCTTGGTGGCGACCTGGCTGTGGGTGGCGTTGTAGCCTTCCATGCTGCCCAAGGCGTTACCCAGGGCGAAGCCCTTGATGTCGGTGGTCGGTAATTCCAGCGTGCTGCCAGCGGTCTCGGTGTGCAGCACGTAGCTGCTGCCATCCTGGCTGACGGCGACCATTCCCGACCCGCTGAGCAACTGGTTCAGGGCCTGGTCGGGCGAATACTCACCCTTGAGCCCCGGGGACTGGACGCCGCCGGTTTGCGCCGGCGTGCTGGCCAGGGTGATCCCGGCCTGGCGGGCGAACTGGTTCAGCACATCGCTCAATGGACCGGGGGGGATGTTGTAGCTCTGCCGGCTGGCGGTCACGACGTTTTGCGCGGCCACCGCGAGCATCGGCGCGACGCTGACCCCCAGCGCCGTGGAGAACAGCGCGGCATGAATCGCCTGGCGTAACAGGCCTGGTTGCGAAGAGAAGCCGAAGGGGTTCTTGAGAAGTACGCGCTCAGTCATTGTAGGTTCCGTTGGAGTCGCTGAAGGCAGATAAGGGTTGCTTACTGTCCTAGCCGGACGCCGGCCTGAAACCCGCCAAAAAAAATCAAGCCAGGCGTTCCACCGTGATCCACCAACGGGTTCGATAGCGCAGCTGGACCGGGAGCGTGCGGGGCAGGACGGCGAGCAATTTGTCGGTGTCCTCCAAGCGGAACACCCCCGACAAGCGCAGGTCGGCAATCGACGCCGCGCAGTGCAGATAGCCCGGGCGGTAGCGGCCTACTTCATTGAGGAAATCTTCCAGGCGCATGTTGCGGGTGACGATCAAGCCGTCGGCCCAGGCGCCTGCGTCCATGTCCAGGGGCGGCGCCAGGGTCGCTGTCGATGAGCTGACCAGGTAGCTTTGCCCGGCCTCGACCTGGATGGGCGAGCCATCGCTGTTGGGGTGCGAACGGATGACGACTCGGCCGCTGGTGACGCTCAAGCGCGTGCAGTCGCTGTGCTGGCGCACGACGAAGCGCCCCTCCAGCCCCTCGAACAGACCATGCCTGCTTTTCACCAGCAGCGGCCGCCCCGGGTCGCGGCCACAGGTGACCATGATTTCGCCGCGGGCCAGGGTAATCAGGCGCTGCCGGGGACTGAAGTCCAAGTCGGCCGCGCTGTGGGTATTGAGCTCGAGCCGCGTGCCGTCCGGCAACTGGAACCCCCGACGTTCACCGGTGGCGGTGGCGAAATCGGCATTCCACGCCTGCCAGCCCAGGTCCTTGCCCAGCCATGCCGCGCCGCCCACCACGGCAACGCCCGAGAGCAACTTCAGGGCCTGGCGACGACTGAGGCGCTGGGCACTGTTTTCCAGGGTGTCCAGGGCGATGTGGGCACCGGGCACGGCCCGCAGGTTCGAGGTCAATTCGCTGTGCAGCGATTGCACCCGTTGCCAGGCCAGTTCGTGTTCAGGGTGGGCGGCGCGCCAGGTGTCGCACTGTTGGCGCAGTGTGGGGTGGGTGGTGTGGTTGCGCAGGCGCAGCAGCCAGTTGATCGCCTGCCTGACCACCTGTTGCGACGGGCCGTTGCGGCGGCTCTGCAAGTGTTCCACCGACTCAACTTTCATAGCGCAATACATAGCAGTGATACAACGCATCGGCGACGTAGCGCTCCACCGAGCGCAACGAGATGCCCATCTGCTCGGCAATCTGCTTGTACGTCAGGCCTTCGCACTGGGCTAACAGAAAGGCCCGGCGCACTTTCGGCTTGAGGCCTTCGAGCATTCTGGCAATGGCTTCGAGCAGTTCGAGGATCAACGCCTGGGCTTCGGCCCCCGGGGTTTCGGCTTCTGGCAGGTGAGCTATGGTTTGGAGGTAGGCGTGTTCGATTTCCGCTCGCCGCCAATGGTCGATCACCAGGCCTTGGGCAATGGTGCGCAAAAAGGCGCGTGGGGCCCGAAGCTCCAGGCGTTCGCTACGCTGCAACAGGCGCATGAAGGTGTCCTGGGCCAGGTCCGCCGCATCAGCGGCATTGCCCAGCCGGGTGCGCAGCCACGTATTGAGCCAGCCGTGATGCTGGCTGTAGAGCGCCTGTACTGCAAACTCGGGAGATGACATGGACGCGACGGCCTGGATGTTACAAATGATAATAGGTCGCATTGTCATCATCGCCCGGGGAATTTGCAACCACCGTTCACCGCCCACTGAAGGTTCCCGCGCCCGTACTTCTACCCCCTGTCGGCCAATTCCCTGTAACCCCTCATTTTTTCCAAGCCCTTGCCGACAGAGTGATAAGCGTGCACCAAACTGGAGCATGGCAAAAAGCCTGCTCCTGTTTTTACATGAAAATATTGCAACTGGAATGCAACCCCACTCTTTGCATAAGAAGCCCATCGATGAATCTAAAGTTCAGCCACAAAATCCTTCTGGCCGCCTCTGGTGTAGTGGTCCTGGCTTTTGCCCTGTTCACGCTCTACAACGATTATTTACAGCGCAACACCATTGGCAGCAGCCTTGAGTCGTCCATCGAGCAATCCGGCGACCTGACGGCCAGCAGCATCCAGAACTGGATGAGTGGGCGGATACTGGTGTTGGAAAACCTGGCGCAAAACATCGCGCATCAGGGTGCAGCTGCCGATCTGCCGGGGCTGGTCGATCAGCCGGCGCTGACGTCGAACTTCCAGTTCACTTATGTGGGCCAGGCCAACGGTGTCTTCACCCAACGCCCTGACGCCAAAATGCCTGACGGCTACGACCCGCGTCAGCGCCCCTGGTACAAACAGGCGGTGACCGCCGATAAAACCATGCTGACTCCGCCTTACCTGGCGGCGGTGGGTGGCCTGGTGGTGACCGTTGCCCTGCCGGTGAAGCACAACGGCGAACTGCTCGGCGTGGTGGGCGGCGACCTGAGCCTGGAAACCCTGGTGAAAATCATCAACTCCGTGGACTTCGGTGGTATCGGCCATGCGTTTCTGGTCAGCGGCGACGGTCAGGTGATCGTCAGCCCGGATAAAGACCACGTGATGAAGAACCTCAAGGACATCTACCCCGGCACCCCGGTGCGCATTGGCAAGGGGATCCAGGAGGTTGAGCTGAACGGGCAGGATCGTATTCTTTCGTTCACCCCGGTTACCGGCCTGCCGAACGCCGAGTGGTACATCGGTCTGTCGATCGACAAGGCAAAAGCCTACGCGCCGCTGAGCCAGTTCCGTACGTCTGCGCTGATTGCGATGTTCGTCGCGGTGGCGGCCATTGCCTTGCTGCTGAGCATGCTGATCCAGGTGTTGATGCGTCCATTGACCACCATGGGCCGCGCCATGCAGGACATCGCCCAGGGCGAAGGTGACCTGACCCGGCGCCTGGTCGTACAGGGCAAGGACGAATTCGCCGTGTTGGGCGGTTCGTTCAACCAGTTCGTGGAGCGGATTCACGCGTCGATCTCGGAAGTGTCTTCCGCCACCCGCCAAGTGCATGACCTGTCGCAGCGGGTGATGACCTCGTCCAACGCTTCGCTCGTCGGCTCAGATGAACAAAGCGCCCGCACCAACAGTGTGGCCGCGGCCATCAATCAGTTGGGCGCCGCGACCCAGGAAATCGCTCGTAATGCCGCCGATGCCTCGCAACAGGCCAGCGGTGCCAGCGAACAGGCCGATGACGGTCGCCAGGTGGTGGAAAAAACCATCCAGGCCATGACCGAGCTGTCGCAGAAGATCAGCCTCTCGTGCACCCAGATCGAAACCCTGAACGCCAGCACCGACAACATCGGGCACATCCTGGACGTGATCAAAGGCATCTCCCAGCAAACCAACTTGTTGGCCCTGAACGCGGCCATCGAAGCGGCCCGTGCCGGTGAAGCCGGACGCGGGTTTGCGGTGGTGGCCGATGAAGTGCGCAACCTGGCGCACCGCACCCAGGAGTCGGCGGAAGAAATCCACAAGATGATCACCTCGCTGCAAGTCGGCTCCCGTGAAGCGGTGACCACGATGAACGCCAGCCAGACCTCCAGCGAAGAAAGCGTGGAAGTGGCCAACCAGGCCGGTCTGCGACTGGTCAGCGTGACGCAGCGCATCGGCGAGATCGACGGCATGAACCAGTCGGTGGCCGCGGCGACCGAAGAACAGACCGCCGTGGTCGAAACCCTCAACATGGACGTCAGCCACATCAACCTGCTGAACCAGCAAAGCGTGGCCAACCTCAATGAAACCCTGAAGGATTGCGATGCCTTGTCCCAGCAGGCCAATCGACTGAAGCAACTGGTGGACAGCTTCAAGATCTGACCCCCAGTCGCAAGCCGACCCATTCCCCTGTGGCGAGGGAGCTTGCTCCCGCTCGGCTGCGCAGCAGTCGTAAAGCCAACCAACGCGGTCCGCCTGCAAGCATGCTGGGGCCTGCTGCGCAGGCCAGCGGGAGCAAGCTCCCTCGCCACGGGTGCTGGGTTGAATGGTCCACCGCCATCGCGAGCAAGCTTGCTCCCACGGGGGACTGGCGGTGGACCTGGGTTTCGCATCCACCTCTGCTTCCACAGGGGATGGTTGGTGAGCCTGAATCTTGGGTTCACTCCAGCTCAGTGTGGGAGCGAGCTTGCTCGCGATGGCGGCAGTCCAGTCAAATTACTGCAAACTGATCCACCGCTTTCGCGAGCAAGCCCGCTCCCACAGGGCATTGCCGCTTACTTGAACATCCCCTGCACATTCCCCATCGCCTCATCGGCGAAGCCCTGGAGGAAATCCCTGAAGCCCAATGGCGTATGGGCGTCGGTGTGGTCGGCGATGATGGTCCAGGTGGCGCGGCAGCGATTGTCCGCCAGGGGTTCGACGCGCATGGCTGCCCACAGGTTGTCGATGCCCAGGGTGTTGTAGATCAGCGTCCAGGTCATGTGCATGGCCTGGTCGTCACGGCTGTTGAGCTGTTCCACCACCAGGTTCTGCCCATCGCGGAAGAATTTCTTGCGCAGGGACCTCACGCCCTTGCCGGTCATTTCGATGTGCTCCAGTGCCGGGATGAATTGATCGAAGCCGCCAAAATTACCCACGATGTTCCAGACGCGTGCCGCATCAGCCGCGACCTCCACCGAGGTTTCGACCTGGCAGGCGTGGGGGTTCTTGATCAGGGTGTCGGGTTGAAATGCACTCATGGTCTTGCTCCTTGCTTTGGGTTGAGGGTGTTTCAGATGAAGTCGATGGCCTTGAGGTAATCGGCGCCGCGCCGCGCCGCAGCAGGGCCGGGGATTTTTCCGGGTAGCTGGCGCCCATCTGCCGCACGCCGGCGCGGGCGTTGTCGTGGCTGATCAGCGAGATGTCGCCGATGTCTTCCTCGAAGCCGTTGAGGTAGAAACCCAGCACGCCAAACAACGCATTGTCGGCATCGACCCGAGCCAGTTGCCGTTGCCACTCGGCGACGCTCACCAGGGAAAACTCCCGGCCGCTGTCGCGGAACGACGCCACATAAGCGTCCCAGCTCAACGGCTGCGGGTTGTGCAGGTTGAACACCGCTTGGGTGGGCTGGTAGCGGCTGGCGTGGAAGGCGATAAAGCGGGCCAGGAAATCCACCGGCATCAGGTCGAAATTGAGGGACAGGTCCGGCACCTGGCCGAGCTGGATCGAGCCCTTGAGCATCAGCATCAGCCGATTTTTATGGGGCTGGCAGACCCCGGTCAGGCTGTTGAAGCTGATGTTGCCGGGGCGGAACAGATTGACCCAAACCCCGCGATCACGGGCCCGTTGCAGGATCCGTTCGCCGACCCATTTGGACAGGTTGTAGCCGTTCTTGATGTAGATCGGCGGCGTCTCGGCGGCAGGCTGTTCCAGCACCTGGCCATCGGCATCCAGGGCACTGGAGGCGGACAACGTGGAGACGAAGTTGAAGATTTTCTTGCTACGTCCTTCACACAGGCGCAGGCACTCGAAAATCGGCTCCACGTTATCCCGCGCCAGGGACTCGTAGTCGAGCACATGGTTGACGTGGGCCGCGTTGTGCACCAGCGCGCCGAAGGTGCGGTCGATGCGGGCGTAGACATCGTCGGGCAAACCCAATTGCGGTTGGGTGATGTCGGCGGCATAGACGCTGACGCGGTCCAGGTCCAGGTGGGTCAGGTGATTGTCCCGCAGGGCCTGGGAGAAACGCTCGGCCGCGCTGTGCTCAGCGCTGGCGCGCACCAGGCACGCGACTTCGGTGGCGCCCCAGGCCAGCAGCGCCTCGACGATGTGCACGCCGAGAAAGCTGTTGGCGCCGGTCACCAGCACCTTGTGCACATCGCCGCATTGGCTGATGGGCAGCGGATCAAGGTTGAGCTCCGCCTCGGCATCGATGAAGGCCTGGGGGCTGAGGACCGATGCGCCGCTGTGCTCCGGGTCGTCGAGCAACTTCGCCAAGGTCATCAGCGTCGGCGCCTCGATGAAGCGGTTGATCGACAGGCTGCGGCCGAATGTCTGGCGGATGCTCAGCAACAGTCGCGACAGCAGGATCGAGTGCCCGCCGAGGTTGAAGAAGCTTTCGTCGGTGGCGATATCGTTGACCGGCAGTTCAAGCAGCTCGGCCCACAGTTGCTGCAGCTGTGTCTCCAGGGCATTTTGCGGCTGCCGGCGTTGGTCGTCCACGTGCACCTGCACCGCCATGGCGAGCAATGCCCGGCGATCGACCTTGCCGTTGCTGGTGTAGGGCAGGCTGGGCAATTCGACGTAGGCCGTCGGGTGCATGTAGCTGGGCAAGCTGTTTTGCACGTGCTCGCGCAACGCCTGGAGGGCGGCGCCGGGGTGCGTTTGTTCGGGGTGAACCAGGAACGCCAGGATCCGCCGCCGTTCATCGACTCCCACCGCTACCTGGCGAAACAACTGGCTATCGCGCAGGCAGTGCTCGATCTCCTCGGGCTCGACCCGAAAACCGCGGATCTTCACCTGGTTATCGCGGCGGCCACACAGTTCGATGCCGCTGTCGGTCCACTGGCCGATGTCGCCGGTGCGATAGGCCCGCAGCGTTTGCCCGGTGGGCAGCGTCAGGTCGAGGTAACGCGTCGCGGTCAGCGTGGGGTCGTTCAGATAGCCCAGGCCGACGCCCGGGCCGGCGATGTATAACTCGCCGGGGACACCTTGGGGCACCCGGTTGCAACTGTTCGTCCAGGATCAGCACCCGGCCATTGGCGATGGGCACGCCGAGGTTGCGGTTGTTGTCGCCGACGCCGAATTGCCGCGTAGTCGCCAGCACCGTAGTTTCAGTCGGGCCGTAGATGTTGTGGAACCGGCATTGCGGCGCGAGCTGTTCGATCACGAACGGCTCGCAGACATCGCCCCCGGTGATCAGGTGCGCCAGGCCCAGCGGTGCATCCAGGGGCATGACGCTCAGCAGCGCAGGCGGCAGAAAGGCGTGGCTGACGTGCTGCTGGTGAATCAGCGCCACCAGTTGCTGCGGATCACGGCGTTGGTCTTCGCTGGGCACCACCAGCAAGGCGCCGTGGATGAAGGTCGGCAGGATATCCAGCAGCGAAGCGTCAAAGTTGATGGTGGAAAACTGCAACGCCCGGCTGTCGCGCCGCAGCCCGACGTAGTCGCCGTACCAGGCACAGAAATGGCTGAGGTTGCGATGGCTGAGCAACACGCCTTTGGGCTGGCCGGTGGTGCCGGAGGTGTAGATCGCCACGGCCGGTTCGTCGCCGTCCAGCGTACGACGGATCAGCGAAGCCGGGATGCCGGGCTTGGGCGCTGGCAGTTGGTGGACATTCAGCGTTGGCACCGAGAGGTCGCCGAGGTCGCTGTCGCCGTCGTGCAGCAACAGGTCCGCCTGGGCATTTTCCAGGATAAAGCGCCGACGTTGCGCCGGGTGCTGCGGGTCCAGCGGCAGGTACACCGCCCCGCAACCCAGCACCGCCAGGATCGCCGCGTACAGGTGTGCGGACTTGGGCAGGCACACACCGATCACCTTGTGGGAGGAAGGCCTGTGGGAGGAAGGCTTGCCCCCGATGAACGATGACGCGGTTTGTTTGAGAGCATCGGTGTCTTCATCGCGGGCAAGCCTTGCTCCCACAGGTTCTCCAACAGCTCCTTTCCCATGTTCTGCTCGGTGCAGTATTTCCAGCATCGGTTGCTGCAACCTCAGCGCCAGGCGGCGCAAGGATTTGTAGTCGATCAATTGCCCATCGACCCACAGGGCGGGTTGCGTCGCGTCATCGAGCAGACGCTGTTCGATGCTGTGCATCACCGGTACGTCGGCGGCGGCCAGCAGCCAGGGCACCGGCGGCCGATTGAGGCCGTGCTCGAAAGCCAGTGGCTCCAGCGCATCGAGCCCGAGCTGGGGCTGGTCGATAGCGTCAGCGTGTAGTGTCGGCCAGTGATCGAAGCAGTTTTCGTCCCGGGAGAACTGGCTGACCAGCCGTGCGCCGGTTTCGACCACTGTTGCCAACGTACGCAGGCGCAAGGACTGACCATTGCCATCGCGTTTGCGGCGCGATCACGTCCTGGCACAACAGCCGCTGCGCGCCGTCGCGAAAGACCAGCACCGGTTGCGGCAATGCCTCGCCGGGCAGCGTGCGTAGCGCCACGCGGATCTGGAGGTATGAACGGGCTTCAATGGCTCGCGGTGTCGTCCCGTCGTCGATCAACAGGTCGACCGGCGATTGGAGGTCCACTACACCGTGGCCGTGCAGTTCCAGTTCCCGGGCCAGTTCGGTCATGGCCTGGCTGGTGCCAGGCACTGCAATGTCGAGGCGTCTCATCGAAAGGTCCTCATGGGGTCAGGTAATCAGCGAGGGCGTCGCGTACGCAGGGGGACGCGAGCATCGAGCTGCCGCGGAAAAAACGCGTGATATTGCCCACCAACGGGTGAAAACGATTGATCGGATACGCCAGCGCACTGGCGTCTTCACGCAGTGATTGGCGTACCGATTCGTCGACGGGCAGGTGCGCGATCAGCTCGAAATCGAACGCTTGCTGCAGGTCGCTCGCCAGGTACTGGGCGATGAAACCGGGCATCAGGCACGCGATCGCCGAGCGGTCCTCTTCGGGGGCGGTGCGCCAGTAGATCTGCACCAGTCGCGTCCAGAAACCGGAGTGCCGGCCCTCGTCGAGCAAGTGATCGGCCATCAGTCCCTTGATCGAGGCCTTGACCGAATCGTCCCGGGCGAAGGCGGCCACTTCGTTGGTCACGGTGTTCTCGGCAATGGCGATGCAGATCAGCTCCACGGCGCTGAGCAAATGCTCCGGCGCCTGGGCCAGGGTCGCCGGTATGGCGCGGCTGAGTTCGATCTGCCCAGGCAACGGGATGGGATCGATGCCGGTCATGTCGATGGTCTGTTGCATGAAGTCCATCGCCACCAGTGCGTGGTAATCCTCGTCCACCACCACGGTCATCGCGTCGTAGCGGCAGGCGAACGGGAATTCGATGCCGAAGCGGTTCTTGGCGATGCGCCGGGCGGTGTGGTCCACCAGTTCGGTCTCGAAAATCACCACGTCGTTGATGAACTTGTAGAGGCTTTGCACCAGCACAAAGTCGCGCAACTGCGGGCAGTGGCTGAGGAAGGTCTGGCTGTGCACCAGCGGCTGGCGGCTCATGGGGAAGATCAGTTTGTCGTCGTCTTCGACCCGGCGCCGTGGCCGGGTACGGATGGTGGCGCGGCTTTCCCAGGCGTCGGCGAAGGATTGGTATTCGACGGCGTTCATGGCGTCACCTGTGCAACCGGTTGGGCCATGCTCTGGCGCAGGCCGTCCCACAAGGCCGCGCGGCTGTGGACGGCGGCGAGCGCGGCGGCCAGGACCTCGGTTTCGCGCTGCGGGTCGCCATCGATCAGCCGCGCCAAGAGTTTTTCTGCCGCCGGCCCGTGGTCTTCGGAATCGACTTCGATGTGCCGTTGCAGGTAGTAACGAAAGGTCGGTGCCTGGTCCAGGCCAATGCCCCAGGCGTCGAGCATGCGCTGGAACATCTGCGGGATGACACTCTCGCGACCATGTACAAACGCGGCGGCCACGCTGTGGGCCGGGGCGTGCAAGGCGGTGTGCAGGGTCTGGCGGACGAACCGCGCCGCCGCCGGCTCGACTTCGACACTGTCCAGCGCGGTCTCTGGGCTGACGCCTTCCTGCTGCAGGGTGATGAACTGCTCGATTGCGCGGGTATCGGCGCCGATTTCCCGCATGGCGTCCAGGTACAGTTCGAAATGGCTGCAATAGCCGGCGCCAGGGCGGTCATCCGACTCCTCCCCCAGCACGATCTCATTGATCAAGCGGGCCGCGTGGGGATCGGCTGGCGGCAGCCAAGGCAACTGGACACAGGTGAGTTCGCGTTGCAGTCGCTTGGTCAGCGACATGAAGTCCCAGACGGCAAAGACATGGCTTTCCATAAAACGGCGTAACAGATCGATTGATGTAATCTCGGAAAAAACCGGGTGTTGACCAAGTTCCTGCTTTTTCAGAGATAGTTGTTCTTTGGATGGCTGCATTGGAACGTCCTCATCAATGATGTTTTGTCCGGAAGGCGGCTCGTTATTTAATTAGGGCGAGCGAGTGCCTGAACCGGAATCCATGAATTGCCAAAGTGGCTTAAGTATTCTCTTTTAATCGTTATGTCGGCTTCTTATGCCTGTATTTGCTGTGCTTGGTGCAAGTCGAAAGGGCCGCCAGTAACGCGGCGAATAAAAAATTAATACAGGTAACAAGTAGGCGGCAAGTGTTTTTTTAATTATTTAAAGTTGGCTTTTTATTGGGCGTGAAGAGGCTCTTTAAAACTTTTTATATAAGTTTTATTGGCGCGAAGAGGCTCCTTCCGATTTAGCGAGATCAGAATCGAATAGTTCGAGTGAATGCCTCACTCGGAGCACTTCAGGGATCGGGGAGTTAAGAAGTTTTATGTTATGGGCAGGACGTCGGTCGGACTTCCGATCATCCCGCCGGTTGGACGACGCTCCTTGCGTATTGGCTTCGATTCGTCTGGCCTTAGCCAGGCGTTGACTTCTTCAGGTCTGTTTTGAATCGACAAGCGCAAGAGTGAGCCCAAATCGATGGCAGTGCCATTGAACTGATGGGGCGACGAGTCGCGGCCACGGCGAGGCCGTGCCGCGCTGGCGGCAAGTGAATCGGAAGGATATGTAAGAAATTTTTACGCCGGACCGAGCGCCGACGTGAGATCAAGGCTTCGACGGCTGTTCCAGGTACCTGCGCATGGTGACAGAGGCTTTTTCCAGGTGCAGTTCCAGCAATACGATCGCTTTATCGATGTCTTTGGCCCGCGCGGCGTCGAGCAGCGCGCGATGATCGTCCTGGCTCAACTTGCCCAGTCCCATGGACGACAGATGAAAGCGCAGGAAGCGCTCTTCTTCATTGAGCTCGCGCTCGATCAGGTCCAGCAGCTTGCCGTTGGACGCCTTGTGATACAGCGACATGTGGAACAGCCGGTTGAGCTTGCCGATCTCGGCGTGATTGGTTTCCGTTTCCAGCTGTTCGATGTACTGGGCGGCCAGTGCCAGGTCGCTGTCATCGAGCAGCGGGATGGACAGGCGCAAGGCGAAAGACTCCAGGACCGAACGCAGGGCGTAGGTTTCTACCGCATTGTTGGTGATCAATGGCGCCACGACGGCGCCCTTGTGCTGAACCACATTGAGCAGCGACTGCGCTTCGAGCTGGCGCAACGCCTCGCGTACCGGCATGCGGCTCACGCCGAACAGGTCGGCCAGTTCCTGCTGGCGCAGGGCGGTCCCGCACGGCAGGCGTCCATCGAGGATGGCCTCGCGCAGAGATTCTTCAATGATCGAGCGTGCCTGGTCAGCGGGAATGGGACCGTTGATCTGGATAGTGCTGAGCGGTTTGGGCTTCTGTGTCACGACAACGCACCCTGATTGGTAGTAAAAATTGGATCCAGGCACACGGTAGTTACAGGTTGGTGAACCGTCAAAGTCTCTCGACCGGAGGTTCCTGAACTAAAGTTTAGTCTGCCTGCGGTGATTGCACCTTGCCATTGTCTTTTAGTGGGCCAGGCGTCACCATCCAACGAATTTCCAACGACCCTTATCGGACGTATTTCCCTTGGCTGCACCGTTCCCTGTCCTCAGGTCCTTGCGCTGGCTGTGTTCGGCATTGTTGCTGGCCGGCCTGATGCTGGGCGGTCTGCGGGCCGACTGGGACTTTGCGCAGATCAGCCGGCGGGCGCAAGCGTTATATGGCCCCTTGGGCGAAGGGCAGCAACGGATCGACGCGTGGCAGCAATTGCTGGCGACCCAGAAACAGATCCCGGAACTGGAACAGCTCAAGGTGGTGAACCTGTTTTTCAACAAACAGGTGCGCTACGTGGAAGATATCGACCTGTGGCGTGAAGTCGATTATTGGGAAACGCCGATCCAGGCTTTATGGAAGGGCGCCGGCGATTGCGAAGACTACGCCATCGCCAAGTATTTCAGCCTGCGCCATCTCGGGGTGTCCAGTGACAAGCTGCGCATCACCTACGTCAAGGCCTTGCGGCAGAACCGTGCGCACATGGTGCTCACCTATTACGCCACGCCCGAGGCGATGCCACTGGTACTCGACAGCCTGATCGACGGTATCCAGCCGGCCAGCCAGCGAACCGACTTGCTCCCGGTCTACTCTTTCAATGCCGAAGGGCTGTGGCTGCCGGGCGCCAAGGGCAACAAGAAAGTGGGTGACACCAAGCGCCTGTCCCGGTGGCAGGATGTGTTGAAAAAAATGCAGGCCGAAGGTTTCCCGGTCGAGACGACTAACTAGGAGCGCGCGCTCAGATGTCCTTGTTCAAACAGCTGTTGATCGCTATCTGTCTGTTCCTGGTGGTTGCCTTCAGCGGCAGCTTCATGGTCAGCCTGGAGAGCTCGCGGGCCCAGTACGTCAACCAGTTGCGCTCCCACGCCCAGGACGCGGCCACGGCGCTGGCGCTGTCGTTGACACCGAACATCGACGACCCGGCGATGGTGGAGTTGATGGTCAGCTCGATCTTCGACAGCGGCTACTACGCGACCATCCGCGTGGTCGACGTGGCCACCGACAAGACCCTGGTCGAGCGCACCGGCACGCCGGACGCCGGCAGCGTGCCGCAATGGTTCGTCAAGCTGATCGGCCTGGAACCGGCCGGTGGCGATGCCATCGTCAGCCGCGGCTGGGAGCAGGCGGCGCGGGTCGAGGTGATCAGCCACCCGATGTTCGCCCTCGCCAAGCTGTGGCAGAGCGCCTTGGGCAGCCTGGGCTGGCTGTTGCTGTGTGGCGCCGTGAGCGCGGTGCTGGGGGCCTTGCTGCTGCGTCGCCAGCTCAAGCCGCTGGATTACATGGTGCACCAATCCCATGCTATTGCCCGTCGTGAGTTCTTGAGCCTGCCGGAATTGCCGCGTACCCCTGAATTGCGTCGCGTGGTGCAGGCGATGAACCAGATGGTCGAGAAGCTCAAGGCGCTGTTCCAGGAGCAGGCCGAACGCAGCGAGAAACTGCGGGTCGAGTCCTACCAGGACAACCTCACGGGCCTGGCCAACCGGCGTTATTTCGAAATGCAGCTCAATGCCCGGGTGAGCAACCCGGAGCAGGCCAGCTCCGGTTATCTGCTGTTGTTGCGGGTCAAGGACCTGGCCGGGTTGAACCAGCGGCTGGGTGGGCAGCGCACCGACCAGTTGCTTAAGGCCGTGGGCGAGCAATTGCAGCGTGAATGTGCGCGGTATCCGGAAACCCTCAACCTGGTCACGCGTATTCGCGGCGGCGAGTTCGCGGTGCTGGCGCCCGGGCTGGTGCGCGGGGAAGCGCTGCAACTGGCGCAGAATCTTGAGGCTGCGTTGGCGAGCCTGCATGCCACCGGGGCGACGGATGTGGCGTCGGTGGCCTCCATCGGGCTGGCGCCGTTCGTCCATGGCGACTCGCCGCAAGCGGTGCTCCAGCTCGGCGACCAGGCCCTGGCCCAGGCCGAAAGCCAGGGCGAACCGGGGTGGGCCTCCCTGGACCACAGTGCCTCGGCCAGCGTCGGCGACGATCACCATGCCTGGCACAATTTGCTCGACCAGGCGTTGAGTCATCAGCGCTTCGAGTTGTACTTCCAGCCGGTGGTGGCTGCCCAGGACACCCAGGTGGTGCTGCATTACAAAGTGCTGTCGCGGTTGTTGGACGAGCAGGGCCAGACCATCCCCGCCGGGCGCTTCCTGCCTTGGTTGGAACGCTTTGGCTGGACCGCGCGCCTGGACCGCTTGATGCTCGAACAGGTACTCAAGCAAATGGCCGGGCATGAACAGTCCCTGGCGTTGAACCTGTCCTCGGCGACCTTGGCCGATCCGCAGGCGTTGAATAAGGTCTTTGAGATCCTGCGGGCGCATTCCAACCTTGGGCCGCGCTTGACCCTGGAGATTGGTGAAGAGCAACTGCCGGAGCAAGCGGTACTGGAGCAGTTGACTCGGCATCTGCGTGAGCTTGGTTTTTCCCTGAGCCTGCAGCGTTTTGGTGGGCGGTTCAGCATGATTGGCAACTTATCGCGGTTGGGGTTGGCTTATCTGAAGATCGATGGCAGTTATATCCGTGCCATTGATCAGGAGAGCGACAAGCGCTTGTTCATCGAGGCCATTCAGCGTGCGGCTCACAGTATTGATTTGCCGTTGATTGCTGAGCGGGTTGAGACGGAGGGGGAGCTGGCGGTGATTCGGGAGATGGGGTTGTTTGGGGTGCAGGGGCAGTTGGTTGGAGAGCCTCGGCGGTGGGGCTGAGGCTTTGTTGATGAGGCGGCCTGGTAGCCGGCCTGTGCTCTTGACCGAGTACATATCCATTGCTGCGGTAACGGCGGCTGGCGGTTTCGCCCTTACGGCGAGTCACTTTTGGCAAACGCCCCAAAAGTAAC
Organism: Pseudomonas beijingensis; assembly: GCF_030687295.1. Taxonomy (NCBI): domain Bacteria; kingdom Pseudomonadati; phylum Pseudomonadota; class Gammaproteobacteria; order Pseudomonadales; family Pseudomonadaceae; genus Pseudomonas; species Pseudomonas beijingensis. The sequence goes on from NZ_CP117425.1 coordinate 1,188,734, forward strand.
CAAAAGGTCTTGCCCCACCACTCGGCGCCTCGCCTAGGCTCGGTGTGCCCGAACGCAGGCATTGCTCCGTGGGCCCGCCGCGAAGGACCATCCATGGTCCAGCGCGGCTATCCCGGCATCCATGCCGGGATGCCCACTGCGCAATGCCTGCGTTCGGCCATCGTGGTTAACGGGGCCCCCAGATCAAAAGCCGAAGCGAGGCGGCCTTAGAGCCGACCTGGCTCTCCCGGCCGTACACCCTTCAGATCAGTGGGAGCAAAGCTTGCTCGCGAGGCGGCCTGACAGCCGACCTGTCTCTCCGGCCGTGCCCCGATCCAATTGTGGGAGCGAGCTTGCTCGCGATGGCGGAGGATCAGTTTGCGGTGATGTTGGATACCCACAAGGGGTTTGGGAACGGCACGGTCCTGTGGCGAGGGAGCAAGCTCCCTCGCCACAAAAGCTTCCCAGCCATCACGGCACAGATTGATCAACGCTAAACGCTGTGGGGGCGAGCCTGCTCGCGATAGCGGTGGTTCAGTCACATGGATGCTGGGCTTGCCGGCCTCATCGCGAGCAAGCTCGCTCCCACACTGGTTCTGTTTCGAACCGAAATACGGAGATCAACACCGATCAACTGTGGGAGCGAGCTTGCTCGCGATGGCGTCCGCCCAGACAACCCAAAACCCTGTGGCGAGGGAGCTTGCTCCCGCTCGGCTGCGCAGCAGTCGCAAAACCGGGCAATGGGGTCCATCTGGAGATATGCAGAGGCCTGCTTCGCAGGCCAGCGGGAGCAAGCTCCCTCGCCACAGGTGTTGTGTACTGCCTGGAATGGTGTCAGCCCGGGCGGTAGGCTAGATCAACCCCTTCTCATCATCATCGATCAATCGGCTTAACCCGCCCAATGCTTCCCGGGCCTGGGTGCGGTCCATCAGCTTGGCCTGGGCCGCCGGTGGCAGGTCGGTGACGCGGATGACGCCTTTGCTGGTCAGCACCTGGATCAAGTCATCGAGTACCCGGATCATCTCCAGGTCGCTCTGCTTGAGTTGCTTGAGGCTGTTTTCCACTGCCTGGTTGGCGAACCAGTCCTGGATCTCGTGGTTGTCGGCCGGCAAGGTCTCGGTGGCCTCGGCGTAAGCGGTGGCTTCTACGCGCACCAGCAGGCCTTGTGCATCGCGTTGCACATAAAACATCGGGCATCCCTCATGTATGAAGCGGCGTCATGCTGGGCAGCATAGGCCAAACTGCAGAGGAGTATGAACACTTATCCCGTGGCGAGGGAGCTTGCTCCCGCTGGGCTGCGAAGCAGCCCCAAAAAACAGGGCCGCTGCGCGTCTCAGTGGGAACAATCTCTGGCCACGGGTTTTGTGTCAGGTTCAGCTGTTGTTGTGATCGACCTTGATGGTCGGGTCACTGCCGGCGATCAACGAGTTCAGATTCACGTTCGACCAGTTGTTGCCTTCGAGCTTGATCGTCACGTCCGGCGCCGCTGCGGCACCGTTGGCCCCATTGAACTGGCCGGTGGTGCTGACCTGCAGCGACGACACGCCATCGACCGTGCTGATTTTCAGGAAGTGGTCGATGGTGCTGCCGCTTTCACCCTGCAACAGGTCCCGCAGGTCGATCCGGTCGCCTTCGCTGGCCTTGAAGTCCTTGATCACGTCGGTGCCGGTGTCGCCGGACTTCCAGACAAAGGTATCGCCCCCCAGGCCGCCGATCAGGGTGTCATTGCCCTGGCCGCCGATCAGTGTGTCGTTACCCGTGCCACCCAGCAGGACGTCATTACCCTTGCCACCGTTGAGCGTGTCGTTGCCGCCCTGGCCGAAAATGATGTCGTTGCCGGCACCGCCCAGCAGGGTGTCGTTGCCATCGTGGGCACCGGACACATCGAACGCGGTGTAGTGCTCGGTGATGTACTGGTGCACGTTGCTGGTGGTGACCTTGCTGACGTCCACGCCGCTCTGTTGGGCGACGAAGGCCTGGATGGCCTGGTAGCCCTCGCCGGCAATGCCGTTGAAGCTAACCAGGTCGCCGAACAGGATGTCGTTGCCTGCACCGCCGTTGACCGTATCGGCACCCGGCAGGGTCGCTTCGGTGTGGCCGATGATGGGGTTGGCCAGGTTGCTCGGGTCGATGTTGGTTTGTGGCTTGCCATCGGAGTCGTAGGGGGCGAGATCGGACAGGGTGACGCCGTTGTTCAGGCCGATGGCTTCAACGTTGCTCAGACCTTTGAGCAGGGTGAAGCTGGCCGTTGAGCCGTCTGCTGCCGAGGAGTCGCCCCACCAGCCGCCGGCCTGATTGGAGAACTCGAACGTGCCATTGCCCTCGGCATGCACTGTGCCGACGTAGTTTTCATTCCAATTCTTGCCGTTCTTGATCGACAGGAACATGTCCCCATTTTCTTCGATGATGAATTTGTGTGTGCTGTCGATCGTCTGGGTGTAGTACTTGCCAACGGTGTAGTTGGCCGCGCTCAGGACGTCGTCGAGCTTGACGGTGCCGTACAACACTGGGTTCGTCTCTTCGCCGGACTGGTAGCGTGTTGGCTCACCGTCGGTGATGAAATACGTCAGGTTCTTCGCGCCGGTATTGCTCAGGGCCTGGGGTGCTGTTGAAGAAGTTTGCGGTGGTCTTGAACACGTCTTCATAGTTGGTATTGCCGCCGGACACCATCGAGTCGAGCACGCTCTTGAGCAGTGTCAGCGCGTTCGGATCGTTGAGGTTGACCGCAACGTTCTTGTTTACCTGGTTATCGAAGTCCGCCAGGAAAATGTTCACAGTCCCTGAGTTACTGCCCAGGCTCTGCTTGAGGGTGTTGAACACTTGGGTCAAGGAGTTCTTAGCGGCGGTGACAGACGACGAACTCATGCTGCCCGAGCTGTCGACCATGAAGGCGATGTTGTAGTTGACCCCTGGCACCACGGTCAGCCCGCCGATGTCGGCGACCACGATGTCGTTGCCGTCGGTGCCGGTGACGTTGTCGCTGCCAGACGTGGCGGTGACTGCGTTGTACGTGGCCGGATACACCGTGACAGGAATCTGCGCCGTGCTGACCGCCGAGCCGCCGAGGGCCCTCGGTAGACGTCGAGGTCACGGTCAGGTTGAACTGGCCGTGGTAGTAGGTCGGAGGGGTCAGGGTCAGGCTGCCCAGGTTCCAGCCGGTAACAGAGGCTTCGCCGTTGCTGCCCACGGTCGCGGTATGGCCGGCGCCGTCGCTCAGTACGCTGCCTTCCGGGATGCCGCCGATCTTCACGCTTAGGCTTTCGGAGCCGTCGGTGTCGGTCAGGGCGGTGGTGATTTTCGACAGGTGCACGCTGGTGCCTTCGGCGCCCTCGTTGAGCTTGTAACCGTCGTAGTAGCCTTCACCGTTGGTGCCGTGCAGGTCGGAGACGGTCACGCCCGCGTTCGCCAGGTCGGCCACGCCGGTGTACAGCGGCACGCCGGCACTGCTCAGGTCCACAGGCGTGCTGCCGTTGACCGACAGGTTCACGTCGTAGCTGCCCGGGCCAGTCTGGTTGTGGTGGTAGATGTCCAGGGTGTAGTAGCCGCTGGTGGTCGGCGTGAACGAACCGTTCAACTGGCCGCCCGCACCCCACGTGGTTGCCGCGGCGGTCTTGCCGCCGATGGTGACCAGCAGGCTGTCATCGCCTATGCCGCTGAAGGTGTAGGTCTTGCCGGCTTCGAGGAAGATCAGGCCCGAGGTTTTCGACGCGGTGCCCGGGTTGACGTTGCTGTCGGACTGCACGTTGGTCACGTTGGTGCTGCTGTTCGGCGTGCCGGCGGCATCGATCACCGACTTGAGCGTGCCGGACGGCGCGCCGCTGCCATCGGTGCCCAGGCCCGACAGGCCGGTCCAGACTTCCTTGATCAGCCCGGTGGAGGTGACGTTGTTGCCGGCCACGTTGAGGCTCGGTGCGTCGGCGACTGGCGTGATGTCGATCTTCACGGTGCTGGTATTGCCCAGCGCCTGGCCATCGGTTGGCTGGAAGCTGATTTGCGCGTAATCGGCCTTTTGATTGCCCACGCCGGCCGGGTTGCCGTTGGCGCCGGACTCGTTGGCATCAGGGGTAAAGCGCAGTTTGCCAGCGTCGATGTCAGCCTTGCTGAAGGTCTGGTTGTTGGCCACATCCTTCCAGGTTGCGCCGTCCAGGTACTGCAACTTGCCGTCACTCGGCAGCCCGGTGATTTTCACACCCTGGCTGGAAGCGGCGCTGTCCACATCGCTGATACCGAACGTCGACCAGCCGAGGACCAGCGAAGTGTCTTCGGTACCGGTCACCGCGCCACCGGTGGCCACCGGCGCATCGTTGACCCCGACCACGTTCACGGTGGTGGTCGCTGTGTTCGAGTAGTTGCTGCCGTCGGTCACCGTCACGGTGATGATGCGCGGCACGGTGCTCGGGTCTTCGCTGTTGTTGATGAAGCTGATGTTCTTGATCTGCTGCATGTAGTCGGCCAGCGTCGCATTGCCCGTCAGCGTCAGGACGACCTTGCCGTCGGTGCTGTTGGCGTTGATGCTGATGCCATTGACGCTGTTGCCCAGGTTCAGCGCATCGCCAGGCTGACGGTTGGTCAGCACGATGGTGGCGCCGGTCAGCATCGTGCTGTCCGGGTCGGTGATTTTCAGGTCGGTGTCGCCGATGGACACGCCGGGGCCGGCGGTGCCTTCGGTGAAGGTCACCTGGTAGTCGGCACCAGCTTTGCCGCTGGAGTTGTTGGCGTCCAGGTCGAGGACCGGCGGCGCATCGTTGTCGATGATCGAGGTGCTGACGCTACCGTTGGTGCCGCTGACGGCCAGGTGCTCGAAGTTGCCACCGGTGGCCGAATCGATCTTGACCACGAAGTTTTCGGTGCCTTCGGTGATCTTGTCGTCCAGCGTCGCCACGTTGAAGGTCGCGCTGGTGGCGTTAGCCGGGATCTTCACGGTGTAGACACCGGTGAAGTCCGTGCCGTCGGCGGCGGTGCCGCTGTAGACGATCTTGAGCGTCACCTCGGTTTGTGCCGGGTTCGTCAGGCTGACGGTGTACGTAGCCGCCTGGCCTTCGGTGACCGATGTGCTGCCGGTGATGCTGACGGTGGTGTTGTCGACAGTGTCGCCCACGGTCGTCGACGCGCCGGTCTTATCGATACCGATGGCTTCGAGGTTGCCGCCGGAGGCCGATTTGATCGTCTCGGTGATGGACGGTGCACCGGTGTAGACATCGTTGCCGACGGCTACGTCCAACACGCCTGAGCTTGCCCCGGCGGCGATGGTGATGGTTTTGCCGCTGTCGAGGGTGACGGTGACTGGACCGTTTTGTGCGGTGACGGGTTTGCCGTCGGGACCGGTCAGGGTGGCGGTGTAGGTGATGGTGCCGTTTTCGTTCACGGTCGGTGTAGCGGTCAACGTCACGGTGGTGGTGTCGTTGACGTCGCTGACGATGGTGCTGACTGGCGCGGTGTTTGGAGCAATGGCTTCAAGGTTGCCGCGGATGCACCTTTGATCGACTCGGTGACGGTGGTCGGACCTTGATACACATCGTTGCCAACAGCCACGTCCAACACGCCCGAACTTGCGCCCGCAGCGATGGTGATGGTTTTACCGCTTTCCAACGTCACGGTCACAGGACCGTTTTGTGCGGTGACGGGTTTGCCGTCGGGACCGGTCAGGGTGGCGGTGTAGGTGATGGTGCCGTTTTCGTTCACGGTCGGTGTAGCGGTCAACGTCACGGTGGTGGTGTCGTTGACGTCGCTGACGATGGTGCTGACTGGCGCGGTGTTTGGAGCAATGGCTTCAAGGTTGCCGCCGGATGCACCTTTGATCGACTCGGTGACGGTGGTCGGACCTTGATACACATCGTTGCCAACAGCCACGTCCAACACGCCCGAACTTGCGCCCGCAGCGATGGTGATGGTTTTACCGCTTTCCAACGTCACGGTCACAGGACCGTTTTGTGCGGTGACGGGTTTGCCGTCGGGACCGGTCAGGGTGGCGGTGTAGGTGATGGTGCCGTTTTCGTTCACGGTCGGTGTAGCGGTCAACGTCACGGTGGTGGTGTCGTTGACGTCGCTGACGATGGTGCTGACTGGCGCGGTGTTTGGAGCAATGGCTTCAAGGTTGCCGCCGGATGCACCTTTGATCGACTCGGTGACGGTGGTCGGACCTTGATAGACGTCATTACCAACCGCTACGTCCAGCACGCCCGAGCTTGCACCCGCTGCGATGGTAATGGTCTTGCCGCTTTCCAGCGTGACGGTCACCGGACCGTTCTGCGCGGTGACAGGCTTGCCGTCGGCACCGGTCAGGGTGGCGGTGTAAGTGATGGTGCCGTTTTCGTTCACGGTCGGATTGGCGGTCAATGTCACCGTGGTGGTGTCGTTGACGTCGCTGACGATGGTGCTGACTGGCGCGGTGTTTGGCGCAATGGCTTCCAGGTTGCCGCCGGATGCATCTTTGATCGACTCAGTAACCGTCGTTGGGCCTTGGTAAACGTCGTTGCCGACGGCTACGTCCAACACGCCCGAGCTTGCGCCGGCGGCGATGGTGATGGTTTTGCCGCTTTCCAGGGTAACCGTGACTGGACCATTTTGCGCAATGACGGGTTTGCCGTCGGCACCGGTCAGGGTGGCGGTGTAAGTAATGGTGCCGTTTTCATTTACGGTCGGCGTAGCGGTCAATGTCACCGTGGTGGTGTCGTTGACATCGCTGACGACGGTGCTGACCGGAGCGGTGTTAGGAGCGATAGCTTCGAGGTTGCCGCCGGATGCATCTTTGATCGACTCGGTGACGGTAGTTGGACCTTGGTAAACGTCGTTGCCGACGGCTACATCCAACACGCCCGAGCTTGCACCCGCAGCGATGGTGATGGTCTTGCCGCTGTCCAACGTCACGGTCACCGGACCGTTTTGCGCAATGACGGGTTTGCCGTCGGCACCGGTCAGGGTGGCGGTGTAAGTAATGGTGCCGTTTTCATTTACGGTCGGCGTAGCGGTCAACGTCACGGTGGTGGTGTCGTTGACGTCGCTGACGATGGTGCTGATTGGCGCGGTGTTTGGCGCGATGGCCTCCAGGTTACCGCCCGATGCCGAGGCAATCGACTCGGTAACGGTGGTTGGGCCTTGGTACACGTCGTTGCCAACCGCGACATCGAGCACGCCCGAGCTGGCACCTGCTGCGATAGTGATGGTCTTGCCGCTTTCCAACGTGACGGTCACCGGACCGTTTTGCGCGGTGACAGGCTTGCCGTCGGCACCGGTCAAGGTCGCGGTGTAGGTGATGGTGCCGTTTTCGTTCACGGTCGGCGTGGCGGTCAACGTCACGGTGGTGGTGTCGTTGACATCGCTAACCACGGTGCTGACTGGCGCTGTGTTTGGAGCAATGGCTTCCAGATTGCCGCCGGATGCATCTTTGATCGACTCAGTAACCGTCGTTGGACCTTGGTACACATCGTTGCCAACAGCCACGTCCAACACGCCCGAACTTGCGCCGGCGGCGATGGTGATCGTTTTGCCGCTTTCCAACGTGACGGTGACCGGACCGTTCTGCGCAGTGACAGGCTTGCCGTCGGCACCGGTCAGGGTGGCGGTGTAAGTGATGGTGCCGTTTTCATTCACGGTCGGCGTAGCGGTCAACGTCACGGTGGTGGTGTCGTTGACATCACTGACGATTGTGCTGACCGGAGCGGTGTTCGGCGCGATGGCTTCGAGGTTGCCACCGGATGCATCTTTGATCGACTCAGTAACCGTCGTTGGACCTTGGTACACATCGTTGCCGACGGCTACGTCGAGCACGCCCGAGCTTGCACCCGCGGCGATGGTGATGGTCTTGCCGCTTTCCAACGTGACGGTCACCGGACCGTTCTGCGCAGTGACAGGCTTGCCGTCGGCATCGGTCAGGGTGGCGGTGTAGGTGATGGTGCCGTTTTCATTCACGGTTGGTGTCGCGGTCAATGTCACCGTGGTGGTGTCGTTGACATCGCTAACGATGGTGCTGACCGGAGCGGTGTTCGGCGCGATGGCTTCGAGATTGCCGCCAGTCGCTTCTTTAATCGATTCGGTAACGGTGGTCGGGCCTTTGTACACATCGTTGCCAACAGCCACGTCCAACACGCCCGAACTTGCGCCGGCGGCGATGGTGATCGTTTTGCCGCTTTCCAACGTGACGGTGACCGGACCGTTCTGCGCGGTGACAGGCTTGCCGTCGGCATCGGTCAGCGTGGCAGTGTAGGTGATCGTGCCGTTTTCATTCACGGTCGGCGTGGCGGTCAACGTCACGGTGGTGGTGTCGTTGACGTCGCTAACCACGGTGCTGACTGGCGCTGTGTTTGGAGCAATGGCTTCCAGATTGCCGCCGGATGCACCTTTGATCGACTCAGTTACCGTCGTTGGACCTTGGTAAACATCGTTACCAACAGCGACATCGAGCACGCCCGAGCTTGTGCCGGCAGCGATGGTGATTGTTTTGCCGCTGTCGAGGGTGACGGTGACTGGACCTTTTTGTGCGGTGACGGGTTTGCCGTCGGGACCTGTCAGGGTCGCGGTGTAGGTGATCGTGCCGTTTTCGTTCACCGTCGGTGTCGCGGTCAATGTCACGGTGGTGGTGTCGTTGACGTCGCTGACGATGGTGCTGACTGGCGCAGTATTTGGAGCAATGGCTTCAAGGTTGCCACCGGATGCACCTTTGATCGACTCGGTGACGGTGGTCGGACCTTGATACACATCGTTGCCAACAGCCACGTCCAACACGCCCGAACTTGCGCCCGCAGCGATGGTGATGGTTTTACCGCTTTCCAACGTCACGGTCACAGGACCGTTTTGCGCGGTGACGGGTTTGCCGTCGGGACCGGTCAGGGTGGCGGTGTAGGTGATGGTGCCGTTTTCGTTCACGGTCGGTGTAGCGGTCAACGTCACGGTGGTTGTGTCGTTGACGTCGCTGACGATGGTGCTGACTGGCGCGGTGTTTGGCGCAATGGCTTCCAGGTTGCCGCCGGATGCATCTTTGATCGACTCGGTGACGGTGGTCGGGCCTTGGTACACGTCGTTGCCAATGGCCACGTCCAACACGCCGGAACTTGCGCCAGCGGCGATGGTGATGGTTTTGCCGCTTTCCAGGGTAACGGTGACTGGACCATTTTGCGCAATGACGGGTTTGCCGTCGGCACCGGTCAGGGTGGCGGTGTAAGTAATGGTGCCGTTTTCGTTCACGGTCGGCGTAGCGGTCAACGTTACGGTGGTGGTGTCGTTGATGTCGCTGACGATAGTGCTGACGGGAGCGGTGTTTGGCGCGATGGCTTCGAGGTTGCCGCCAGTCGCTTCTTTGATCGACTCAGTGACTGTCGTTGGGCCTTGATACACATCGTTGCCGACCGCTACGTCCAACACGCCCGAGCTGGCGCCGGCAGCGATGGTGATGGTTTTGCCGCTGTCGAGGGTGACGGTGACTGGACCGTTTTGTGCGGTGACGGGTTTGCCGTCGGCACCGGTCAGGGTGGCGGTGTAGGTGATGGTGCCGTTTTCGTTCACGGTCGCCGTAGCGGTCAACGTCACCGTGGTGGTGTCGTTGACATCGCTAACGATGGTGCTGACCGGAGTGGTGTTTGGCGCGATTGCTTCCAGGTTGCCGCCGGATGCATCTTTGATCGACTCGGTAACGGTGGTCGGGCCTTGGTACACGTCGTTGCCGACGGCTACATCCAACACGCCCGAGCTTGCACCCGCAGCGATGGTGATGGTCTTGCCGCTGTCCAACGTCACGGTCACCGGACCGTTTTGCGCAATGACGGGTTTGCCGTCGGCACCGGTCAGGGTGGCGGTGTAAGTAATGGTGCCGTTTTCATTTACGGTCGGCGTAGCGGTCAACGTCACGGTGGTGGTGTCGTTGACGTCGCTGACGATGGTGCTGACCGGAGCGGTGTTAGGAGCGATAGCTTCGAGGTTGCCGCCAGTGGCGGTACTGATGCTTTCGGTGACGGTGGTCGGACCTTGGTACACGTCGTTGCCGACGGCTACGTCGAGTACGCCCGAGCTTGCGCCAGCGGCGATGGTGATGGTTTTGCCGCTGTCCAGGGTAACCGTGACTGGACCATTTTGCGCAATGACGGGTTTGCCGTCGGCATCGGTCAGGGTTGCGGTGTAGGTAATGGTGCCGTTTTCATTCACGGTCGGATTGGCGGTCAATGTCACCGTGGTGGTGTCGTTGACGTCGCTGACGATAGTGCTGACGGGAGCGGTGTTAGGAGCGATAGCTTCGAGGTTGCCACCGGATGCATCTTTGATCGACTCGGTGACGGTGGTCGGACCTTGATACACGTCGTTGCCGACCGCTACGTCCAACACGCCCGAGCTTGCACCCGCAGCGATGGTGATGGTTTTGCCGCTGTCCAACGTCACGGTCACCGGACCGTTTTGCGCAATGACGGGTTTGCCGTCGGCACCGGTCAGGGTCGCGGTGTAGGTAATGGTGCCGTTTTCATTCACGGTCGGCGTGGCGGTCAGCGTTACCGTGGTGGTGTCGTTGACGTCGCTAACGATGGTGCTAACCGGCGCGGTGTTAGGAGCGATGGCTTCGAGGTTGCCACCCGATGCGGAAGCAATCGACTCAGTAACTGTCGTTGGGCCTTGGTAAACGTCGTTGCCGACAGCCACATCCAGCACACCCGAGCTCGCGCCCGCAGCGATGGTGATGGTTTTACCGCTGTCCAATGTCACGGTCACAGGACCGTTTTGCGCGGTGACCGGGTTGCCATTGGCGTCGGTCAGGGTCGCGGTGTAAGTAATGGTGCCGTTTTCATTCACGGTCGGCGTAGCGGTCAACGTCACGGTGGTGGTGTCGTTGACGTCGCTGACGATGGTGCTGACCGGAGCGGTGTTAGGAGCGATAGCTTCGAGGTTGCCGCCAGTGGCGGTACTGATGCTTTCGGTGACGGTGGTCGGACCTTGGTACACGTCGTTGCCGACGGCTACGTCGAGTACGCCCGAGCTTGCGCCAGCGGCGATGGTGATGGTTTTGCCGCTGTCCAGGGTAACCGTGACTGGACCATTTTGCGCAATGACGGGTTTGCCGTCGGCATCGGTCAGGGTTGCGGTGTAGGTAATGGTGCCGTTTTCATTCACGGTCGGATTGGCGGTCAATGTCACCGTGGTGGTGTCGTTGACTCGCTGACGATAGTGCTGACGGGAGCGGTGTAGGAGCGATAGCTTCGAGGTGCCACCGGATGCATCTTTGATCGACTCGGTGACGGTGGTCGGACCTTGATACACGTCGTTGCCGACCGCTACGTCCAACACGCCCGAGCTTGCACCCGCAGCGATGGTGATGGTTTTGCCGCTGTCCAACGTCACGGTCACCGGACCGTTTTGCGCAATGACGGGTTTGCCGTCGGCACCGGTCAGGGTCGCGGTGTAGGTAATGGTGCCGTTTTCATTCACGGTCGGCGTGGCGGTCAGCGTTACCGTGGTGGTGTCGTTGACGTCGCTAACGATGGTGCTAACCGGCGCGGTGTTAGGAGCGATGGCTTCGAGGTTGCCACCCGATGCGGAAGCAATCGACTCAGTAACTGTCGTTGGGCCTTGGTAAACGTCGTTGCCGACGGCTACGTCGAGCACGCCCGAGCTTGCGCCAGCGGCGATGGTGATGGTCTTGCCGCTTTCCAACGTCACGGTCACAGGACCGTTTTGCGCGGTGACCGGGTTGCCATTGGCGTCGGTCAGGGTCGCGGTGTAAGTAATGGTGCCGTTTTCATTCACGGTCGGCGTAGCAGTCAATGTCACGGTAGTGGTGTCTACCGAATCAGTAATCGTAGTGACCGCAGGCGCAGTGCTCGGCACCAGGTTCTCGAAGTTGCCGCCGGTTGCACCGGTAATCGTGGTGCTGACCGTGCTGCCGTTGTTGTAGACGTCATTAGCCGGGGTATCGACGTTAACGGTGCCGGTCGTCTGGCCAGCAGCAATGGTGATGACCGAGCCGTTGCTCAAGGTCACGGTCACCGGAGTCTGAGCCGGGTTGGTCAGTGTCGCGGTGTAGGTGATCTGGCCGCCTTCGGTGATGGTTTCGCTGGCGCTCAGTGTCAGGCCGGTGGTGTCGGCCGAATCGGTAATCGTAGTAACGGCAGGTGCAGTGCTCGGCACCAGGTTCTCAAAGTTGCCACCTGTTGCACCGGTAATGGTGGTGCTGACCGTACTGCCGTTGTTGTAGACGTCATTCGCCGGCGTCTCGACGTTAACAGTGCCGGTCGTCTGGCCAGCAGCAATGGTGATGACCGAGCCGTTGCTCAAGGTCACGGTCACCGGAGTCTGAGCCGGGTTGGTCAGAGTGGCGGTGTAGGTAATCTGGCCGCCTTCGGTGATGGTGTTGCTGGCAGTCAAAGTCAGGCCAGTGGTATCCGCCGAATCAGTAATCGTGGTGACCGCAGGCGTAGTGCTCGGCACCAGGTTTTCAAAGTTGCCACCCGTCGCACCGGTAATGGTGGTGCTGACAGTGCTGCCATTGTTGTAGACGTCATTGGCCGGAGTATCGACGTTGACGATGCCAGTGGTCTGGCCAGCAGCGATGGTAATGACCGAGCCGTTGCTCAAGGTCACCGTCACCGGAGTCTGGGCCGGGTTGGTCAGAGTGGCGGTGTAGGTAATCTGGCCGCCTTCGGTGATGGTGTTGCTGGCAGTCAAAGTCAGGCCAGTGGTATCCGCCGAATCAGTAATCGTGGTGACCGCAGGCGCAGTGCTCGGCACCAGGTTTTCAAAGTTGCCACCCGTCGCACCGGTAATGGTGGTGCTGACAGTGCTGCCATTGTTGTAGACGTCATTGGCCGGAGTATCGACGTTGACGGTGCCCGTGGTCTGGCCAGCAGCAATGGTAATGACCGAGCCATTGCTCAAGGTCACGGTCACCGGAGTCTGAGCCGGGTTGGTCAGTGTCGCGGTGTAGGTAATCTGGCCGCCTTCGGTGACGGTATTGCCCGCGCTCAGGGTGACGGTGGTGGTGTCGACGGTGTCGGTGATCTGGGTCACGGCCGGCGTGGTGGGTACGGTCACGGCGATGCCGGTACCGCCGGTGGTGCCAGTGACGGTCACACTGATCTGGCTTGGGTCGTTGTAGACCGTGTCATTCGGTGCGAGTGGAACGTTGACGCTGCCGGTCAGCTGACCCGCCGGGATCACGATGACCGCGCCGTTGGACAAGGTTACGGTCAGGTTGGTCTGCGGAGCCTGGGTGACCGTCGCGGTGTACACCAGCACGCCACCGGCCTCGGTCAGGGTCGGCGTGGCGCTCAGGGTCATCGTCGCATTGAGCACGGCGTTGGCGGTCGTATCCGTGGTATCGCCACCCAGGATGTTGTCATCAGTGGCGGCCGCCGCCGCGAGGCCTTCGGTTGGGAAACCGACGGTAGGGTCGACGCTGCCGGCGGTGGCATCCAGCACCACAAAGCTGTGACCGCCACCGGCGGCACCACCCGTACCCGCGGCAGTGGCGCCGGCGGCGGTGGCTTCCAGGGCGGTCGTCGGGTCGACGCCAGCGGCGATGGCTTGTTGCAGCTCTTCTACCGACGGCGCGGCCTGGGCAGTGGCTTGGGCCAGGTCGGTGGACGAGTCCGGGGCATTGGCGCTCCACTGGGTGTCGCGACCCAGGTCCAGGGTGCGGCCATCGGCCAGTTCCAATGTGACGGCGCCGGCAGGGCCGGTGTCCAACTGGTCGCCTACGTTCAGGCGATCACCTTCAATGAGTACGCGCCGGATGCCCTCTGGGGATACGACGAAAACCTGACCAACAATGCTTTTGACAACGGCAATAACACTGCTCATTGAAGACTCTCCGGGTGCCACGCTCAGTAGACTTCCATGGACCCGGCGGCTTGTAGGCAGCAGCGGTCTGGACGTTTATGTTCACAAAGTAAGGTTATTTGACGCTTTTTGATGTCAATATTTTGGCTGCGTTTTTCCGAATATTTTGTTTGTGCCAAACTATTGACCTTCTGCCGGCCATCCTAAACAATCGCCGCCGTAATGTCACATTGATATTTAAGCGGCGACCTGTTCTTTCAGTGCGTGTTCCAGCTCCTGTTTTGAACTTTCCGACATACGGTCATTCCGGTTGCCATCATCCGATGCAGCGCCACGTTTCGCTGTGATTCAAGACAAGAGTTCTGGGAATAATCCAACCATGCGTTCGCACCTGCTCAAGGCTTTACCCTTCGCCCTCGCCGCTAGCTTCGTACAAGCACAAACCTTGCCGCAGGCCATGCAGCAGGCTTTGGATGTCCACCCTGAAATCCAGGCCGGTGTGAACAGCCGTCTCGCGGCGGATTACCAACTCAAGGCGGCCAAGGGCGGCTACCTGCCTAGAGTGGACCTTGCAGCCGGGTATGGTCGTGAAGGCACCGACAGCGTCACCACCCGGTCGGGCGGCAATAACCATTGGGAAACCCTGAACCGCAGCGAGTCGAGCCTGCGCCTGTCGCAAATGGTGTTTGACGGTTTTGCGACGTCCAGCGAAGTCGGGCGTCAACAAGCCACCGTCAATGCCCGTGCCTACTCGTTGCTGGACGCTTCCGAGCGCACCGGGTTGACGGTGGCCCAGGTCTATCTGGACGTGTTGACCCGTCGCGAGTTCGTGCGCCTGGCCGAGGAAAACCTCAAGAGCCACGAGCGCATCTTCGACCAGATCAAGCTGCGCACCTCCCGTGGCGTGGGCAGCGGCGCCGACCTGGACCAGGCCGAAGCGCGCATGGCCCAGGCCCGCAACAACCTGATCACCGAGCAAACCAACCTGGCCGATGCCGAGACCAACTACCTCAGTGCCGTCGGCCAACTGCCTGATCAACTGGAGCGTCCAGCCGATTTTCTGGCACTGCTGCCAGCCAACCTGACCGAAGCCCGCGCCCAGATGCTGGAAAACAGCCCGGTGCTGCGTTCGGCCGAAGCCGACATCGCCGCCGCCGAGCAACAGTACGAAGCCGCCAAGTCGAGCTTCTACCCACGCTTCGACGCCGAGTTGGGTCGCACCGCCGACAACGACCTGGACGGCCAGAACGGCCACAACAATGAATGGCAGGCCATGCTGCGCATGCGTTTCAACCTGTATGCCGGTGGCAGCAACAAGGCCGACCTGGAATCCAAGTCGTACCTGTCCAACCAGGCCCTGGACATCCGTAACAACGCGCTGCGCCAGTTGAACGAAGAACTGGGCCTGGCCTGGAACGCCTTGAACAACGCCAACGCCCAGGTGCCGGTAGCCCAGCAATACGTGGATCGCAGCGCCAACGTGCGCACCGCCTACCAGAAGCAGTTCAGCCTCGGCGAGCGAACCCTGCTCGACTTGCTCGACAGCGAAAACGAGCTGTTCAGCGCCTCCCGTCGCCTGGCGGAAATCAAGAATGTGCAGCTGTTCACCCAGTACCGGATCAAGGCAACCATGGGCCAGCTGTTGAAAAGCCAGGGTGTGGTCGCGCCGTTGGCATCGGTTGTGCAGAACGACGTGAAACCCAAGGTCCAGTTGCCTGGGATGAATTGAGTCTTCAACCTGTTTTAATCAGTCAGAGTGCCGAGCGTGGAATCAGAAGTCAGTCCAGTCGAACTAGTTCATGACCCGCGCACGCTGCACGACGACCCGTTGCTGGACGGTTTGCTGGCGCTTTGCATGCTGCATCAGAAGCCGGCCAGCGCGGCGATGCTCACCACCGGCCTGCCGCTGCCCAAGCAACGACTGAGCGTCGAATTATTGTCGCGCGCGGCGGCCCGTGCCGGTCTGCAAGGCCGGGTGCTGCAACGCAAGCTCGAGCAGATTCCGACCATCGCCATGCCGGCGCTGTTGTTGCTCAAGGACGGCCGCAGCGCCGTGCTGCTGGGCTGGGTCGGTGACGACCAGGCGCGACTGCTGCTCAGCGAAAGCGACGGCGGTGAGGTGACCATCAGCCGCGAACTGCTGGCCGATGATTACAGCGGCAAGGTGTTCTTCGCCCAACCGCAGCATAAATTTGACGTTAACCACGGCACGCTCATTCCCCGGGCGCGTTCGTGGTTTCGCGACACCCTCAAACGGTCCCGCTGGCTGTACGCCGATGCCATCGCCGCTAGCCTGCTGATCAACATCATCGCCATGGCCGCGCCCCTGTTCGTGATGAACGTCTACGACCGCGTGGTGCCGAACCAGGCCGAATCGACCCTGTGGGTGCTGGCTGTCGGTATCACTGGCGCCTATGTGTTCGACCTGATCCTCAAGATGCTGCGCAGCCTGTGTCTGGACCTGGCGGGCAAGAAAACCGACCTGATCATTTCGGCGACGCTGTTCGAGCGCATCGTCGGCATGTCCATGAAGTATCGCCCGGCGCGGGTCGGCAGCTTTGCCCAGAACATCCATGAGTTCCAGAGCCTGCGGGACTTCCTCGCCTCGCTGACCCTCACCAGCCTGATCGACTTGCCGTTCACCCTGCTGATCTTCATGGTCATCGCGATTATCGGCGGGCACCTGGTGTGGATTCCGGTGCTGGCGTTCCCGATTGCCCTGCTGATCGGCTATGCCTTGCAGAAGCCGTTGGTAGCGACAATGGAGCGCACCATGGCCCTGGGCGCCGAGCGGCAGTCCAGCCTGATCGAGACCCTGGCCGGCCTGGATGCAGTGAAGGTCAACAATGCCGAGAGCGAGCGTCAATACCAGTGGGAACAGACCATCGGCACCCTCAGCCGTCTCGAACTGCGGGTGAAGATGCTGTCCGGGCTGGCGATGAACATCACCTTGTTGATCCAGCAATTGGCCGGGGTGATCATGATCGTCTTCGGCGTTTACCTGATCATCGCCGGCAACCTGAGCATGGGTGGGCTGGTGGCCTGCTACATGCTCAGCGGCCGCGCCCTCAGCCCGTTGGCGTCGCTGTCGGGCCTGCTGACCCGCTATCAGCAGGCGCGGGTGACGATGACCTCGGTCGACCAGATGATGGAACTGCCCCAGGAGCGCAATTTCGACGAGCGTCCGCTGAGCCGCAAGGTATTGCAGGGCGCCGTTGAATGCCGTCAGTTGAACTTCACCTACCCGAACCAGCAGAACGCTGCCCTGAAGAACATCAACCTGGTGATCAAGCCGGGCGAGAAAATCGGCATCATCGGCCGCAGCGGCTCGGGCAAGAGCTCGTTGGCCAAATTGCTGGTGGGCCTGTATCAGCCGGATGACGGCGCCTTGCTGGTGGACGGCGTGGACATCCGCCAGATCGACGTCAGCGAGCTGCGCTACAACATTGGCTACGTGCCCCAGGACATCCAGTTGCTGGCCGGCACCCTGCGGGACAACCTGACCTCCGGCGCCCGTTACGTCGAAGACGAACTGGTGCTCCAGGCCGCGGAACTGGCGGGTGTGCATGAATTCGCCCGCCTGCATCCGCAAGGCTATGAACTGCAAGTCGGCGAGCGCGGGCAGAACCTGTCCGGTGGCCAGCGCCAGAACGTCGCCCTGGCCCGCGCGCTGTTGCTCAACCCGCCCATCCTGCTGCTGGACGAACCCACCAGCGCCATGGACAACACCGGTGAAGAACGCCTGAAACAGCGCCTGGCCGCCGTGGTGGAAAACAAGACCGTGCTGTTGGTGACGCACCGGGCCTCCTTGCTGTCGCTGGTGGACCGCCTGCTGGTGATCGACCGTGGACAGATCCTCGCCGATGGCCCGAAAGCCGCTGTCATGGAAGCGTTGAAGAAGGGGCAGATCAGTGTTGCTTAAGTCAGGTTTAAAGGGCGCGGTGGGCCGCTATTTCAAAGGTTCCGACTCGCTGCACGGCCAACCGCTGCCCGAGGTCAACAAAGCCCTGATCGAGGACGCTCCGCGGGTGGTGCGGTTGACGATCTGGGGCATCATCGGCTTCTTTGTGTTTCTGGTGCTGTGGGCCAACTTCGCCGAGATCGACGAAGTGACCAAGGGCGACGGCAAGGCGATCCCATCGTCCAAGATCCAGAAGATCCAGAACCTGGAAGGCGGCATCGTCGCTGAGCTGTTCGTCAAGGAAGGGCAGATTGTCGACGCCGGCGCGTCGCTGATTCGCCTGGATGACACGCGGTTTGTCTCCAACGTCGGCGAGACCGAGGCTGATCGGCTGTCCATGTTGTTACGGGTCGAGCGCCTGAGTGCCGAGGTCGATGACCGCCCGCTGAACTTCCCGGCCGATGTACTCAAGGCTGTGCCGGGCCAGGCCGCCAGCGAAGAGTCGCTGTACATCAGCCGCCGCCAGCAGTTGCACGATGAAATCGGTGGCTTGCAGGAGCAGTTGATCCAGCGTCAGCAGGAACTGCGCGAGTTCGTCTCCAAGCAGGCGCAGTATCGCTCCGGCCTGGCGCTGCAACGCCAGGAAATCAATATGTCCGAGCCGTTGGTGGCTCAGGGCGCGGTATCGCCCGTGGAAGTGCTGCGGCTCAAGCGCGCCGAGGTCGAGACCCGTGGGCAACTGGACGCCACGACGCTGGCGATCCCTCGCGCCGAATCGGCGATCAAGGAAGTGCAGCGCAAGATCGACGAGACCCGCGGCAAGTTCCGCAGCGAAGCCCTGACCCAACTCAACGAAGCACGCACCGACCTGAACAAGGCCCAGGCCACCGGCAAAGCCCTGGAAGATAGGGTGAGCCGGACCCTGGTGACGTCGCCGGTGCGTGGCATCGTCAACAAATTGCTGGTGAACACCATCGGCGGGGTGATTCAGCCCGGCAGCGACCTGGTGGAAATCGTGCCGCTGGACGACACCATCCTGGTGGAAGCGAAAATCCGGCCCCAGGACATCGCCTTCCTGCACCCCGGCCAGGACGCCACGGTGAAATTCACCGCCTACGACTACACCATCTACGGCGGGATGAAAGCCAAGCTGGAACAAATCGGTGCCGACACCATCACCGATGAAGACAAGAAAACCACCTACTACATCATCAAGCTGCGCACCGAACGCAGCCACCTGGGCACGCCTGAAAAGCCCTTGCTGATCATCCCGGGGATGGTGGCGTCGGTGGACATCATCACCGGCAAGAAAACCGTGCTCAGCTACCTGCTCAAGCCCATCATCAAGGCCCGGTCCGAGGCGTTGCACGAGCGCTAGGCACACAGGACCGTGGCTTGCCGCTTTTGTGGCGAGGGAGCTTGCTCCCGCTGGGGCGCGCAGCGGCCCCAAAAAACAGTGAGCGCTTCGCACTCAAGCGGGAGCAAGCTCCCTCGCCACAATCGTGCCATTCTCGAAGCCCTTGTGGGAGCGAGCTTGCTCGCGATAGCGGCAGGTCAGATTTTTATCTATCACTGACACACCGTCATCGCGAGCAAGCTCGCTCCCACAGGTTCTGCCATATAGTTATGCATTTTTAATATTTAAATTAACTTTCTTATACCTTTAAAGTCATCCCCCTGCGTACCTGCCGACCAATCGGCGCGCCGCACGACACAAACCAACACGGTACCGCCGTGAGTTTTTGATCGATGCGCGCCTGAAGCGTGCGTGGGAGTGATGTATGCCAGCCGTCTCTTATTCTCCAGATTCAACCGTCGCAAGCAGTGCGCCGCAGTCGTTCGAAATCCGCCCGTTCCCCGATGCCGTCGGCGCCGAGATCGTCGGGCTGGACTTGTCCCGGCCCATCAACGACCAGGATTTCGCTCGCATCCATCGCGCACACCTGGACTATCACGTCGTGGTGTTCCGCGACCAACGCATCACCCCTGAACAACAGATCGCCTTCAGTCGCCGCTTTGGCGTGCTGCAGATCCATGTGCTCAAGCAATTCCTGCTGAGCGGGCACCCGGAAATTCTCATCGTCTCCAACATCATCGAAAACGGCCAATCCATCGGCCTCGGTGATGCCGGCAAGTTCTGGCATTCCGACCTGTCCTATAAAGAACTGCCCAGCCTCGGCTCGATGCTTCACGCCCAAGAGCTGCCGAGCGAAGGCGGTGACACGCTGTTCGCCGACATGCACAAGGCCTGGGACGGTCTGCCTGAAACGCTGCGTAAAGCGGTGGAAGGCCGTTCGGCGGCGCATTCCTACACCGCGCGCTACAGCGAAACCAAATTCGAAGGCAACTGGCGCCCGACGTTGACGCCTGAGCAACTGGCCCAGGTGGCTGAAGTGGTGCACCCGATCGTGCGCACCCACCCGGAAACCGGGCGCAAGGCGTTGTTCGTCAGCGAAGGGTTCACCACCCGCATCGTTGGCCTGCCGGAGGATGAAAGCAAAGCCATCCTGGCCGAGCTGTATGCCCACAGCGTGTTGCCCCAGAACATCTATCGCCATCAATGGCAGCCCCATGATTTGGTGTTCTGGGACAACCGCTCGCTGATCCACCTGGCCGCCGGTTGCCCGAGCCATCTGCGCCGCAAACTGTATCGCACCACCATCCAGGGCGACGCCCCTTTCTGATCGGCTGCGCAGCGCGCAAAGAGCCCGGAGAATCACCATGTCCACACGCATTGCTTTTGCACCGCTGGCCGCCGCCATCGGCCTGGGCTTCAGTTTGCTGGCCGGCAGTCTGGTCGCGCCGGCCAGCGCCCACGCCGAGGGCGAGATTCGGATCGCCGAGCAGTTCGGCATCGTTTACCTGTTGCTGAACGTGGTCCGCGACCAGCAATTGATCGAGAAGCACGGCAAGGAGGAGGGCATCGACATCAAGGTCGACTGGACTCAACTGTCCGGCGGCGCGGCGGTCAACGATGCGTTGCTGTCGGGCTCCATCGACATTGCCGGGGCCGGTGTCGGGCCGTTGCTGACGGTCTGGGACCGCACCCGTGGCAAGCAGAACGTCAAGGCCGTGGCGTCCCTGGGCAACTTTCCCTACTACCTGCTGAGCAACAACCCGAAGGTCAAGACCATCGCTGACTTCACCGAGCAGGACCGCATCGCGGTGCCGGCGGTCGGTGTTTCGGTGCAGTCGCGCATCTTGCAATACGCCGCCGCCAAGCAGTGGGGCGACAAGGATTTCAATCGCCTCGACAAGTACACCCTGGCGGTTCCGCACCCGGACGCCACGGCGGCGTTGATTGCCGGCGGCACCGAGTTGACCGGGCACTTTTCCAACCCGCCGTTCCAGGACCAGGCGCTGCAAAACCCCAACGTCCATGTGGTGCTCAACTCCTATGACGTGCTCGGGCCGAACTCACCCACGGTGCTGTTCGCCACCGAGAAATTCCGCGATGAAAACCCCAAGACCTACAAGGCCTTCGTCGAGGCGCTGACCGAAGCGGCCGAGTTCGCCCAGAAGGACAAAGGCGCGGCGGCGGACACCTACCTGCGGGTGACCAAGGCCAAGATCGACCGGGCGACCTTGCTGAAGATCATCGACAACCCGCAGATCGAATTCACCGTCACGCCGAAAAACACCTACCCGCTGGCCGAATTCCTCTACCGCGTCGGCGCCATCAAGAACAAGCCGGCGTCGTGGGAAGATTATTTCTTCCAGGACGCCAAACCGTTGCAGGGGAGCTGATTGCCATGAACGCGCTTTTGCAAGGCCACGTGGCCAGCAACGCTACCCGCACCGACACGGCATTGTTGTCGGTGGATAACGTCAGCCTGGAATACCGCACCCCGCAGCGTGTGGTGCGGGCCACTCATCAAGTGAGTTTTGAAGTCGATCCGGCGGACCGCTTTGTATTGCTCGGGCCGTCCGGGTGCGGCAAATCCACGCTGCTCAAGGCCATTGGCGGTTTCATTACGCCGTGCGAAGGCGAGATTCGCTTGCAAGGCCAAACCGTCAACGCGCCGGGCCCGGATCGGATCGTGGTGTTCCAGGAGTTCGACCAGCTGCCGCCCTGGAAGACCGTGAAGCAGAACGTGATGTTCGCGCTGCTGGCGTCCGGCACGCTCAAGCGTCGCGAGGCCGAGGAGCGGGCGCTGCACTATCTCGACAAAGTTGGCCTGGCGGCGTTTGCCGATGCCTACCCCCACACGTTGTCCGGTGGCATGAAAGCCCGGGTCGCGATTGCCCGGGCGTTGGCGATGCAGCCGAAAATCCTCCTGATGGACGAACCCTTCGCCGCCCTCGATGCCCTGACCCGACGCAAGATGCAGGAAGAATTGCTGCTGCTCTGGGAGGAGGTGCGTTTCACCTTGCTGTTCGTCACCCACTCCATCGAAGAAGCCTTGGTGGTGGGCAATCGCATCCTGTTGCTGTCGCCGCATCCAGGGCGGGTCCGGGCGGAAATCCACAGCCATCAATACGATTTGCAAAGCCTCGGTGGCGTGGGGTTCCAGCACACGGCGCGGCGTATCCATCGGTTGCTGTTCGATGAGGGCCCGTCGCCGGAGACCGAGCGTGAGCTGGATTTCGCTGACATCCGTATTGCGTATTAAGGGGAGCGTTTCATGAGCCAGTTATCGCCTGCGCGCGAAGAATACGAAGTCGACCTGCAACCCCTGACCCAAGTGCCGCTGGAACGCGAGTTGCCCCTGGGTCAGCGCCTCTGGCAACAGAGTTGGCTGCGCAAAAGTTTGATCCTGTTATTGCTGGCGCTGGTGTGGGAGGGCGTGGCGCGTTACCAGAGCAACGACCTGCTGCTGCCGAGCTTCTTGCAGACCGCCAGCGCGTTGTATGACGGTTTGCTCAGCGGCGAGCTGCTGGGCAAGGTGTGGATTTCTTTGGTGGTGCTGCTCAAGGGCTATCTGCTGGGCATCGTTTTGGCGTTCGGCCTGACCACGCTGGCCGTGTCGACGCAATTCGGTCGCGACTTGCTCAGCACCCTGACCTCGATGTTCAACCCGTTGCCGGCCATCGCCCTGTTGCCGTTGGCGCTGCTGTGGTTTGGCCTGGGCCAGAACAGCCTGATTTTCGTGCTGGTGCATTCGGTGCTGTGGGCGCTGGCGTTGAACATGTATGCGGGGTTTCTCGGTGTATCGGAAACGCTGCGCATGGCCGGGCGCAACTACGGGCTCAAGGGCCTGCGCTTTGTGCTGTTCATCCTGATCCCGGCGGCGCTGCCGTCGATCCTCGCCGGGTTGAAGATCGGCTGGGCCTTCGCCTGGCGCACGTTGATCGCCGCCGAACTGGTGTTCGGCGCCACCAGCGGCAAGGGCGGCTTGGGCTGGTACATCTTCCAGAACCGTAATGAGCTGTACACCGACAAGGTCTTTGCCGGGTTGGCGGTGGTGATTTTGATTGGGTTGTTGGTGGAGAATTTGGTGTTTGATTCCCTGGAGCGGGTGACGGTGAAGCGTTGGGGGATGCAGCGTTGACTAGGTAATACTCCTTGCCAGGGCTTTGGGTTGTCTGGGCTGACGTCATCGCGAGCAAGCTCGCTCCCACACTGGGGCGGTGTTGTGTCTCGATATTGGGTTCGACACAACCTCCCCCTGTGGGAGCGAGCTTGCTCGCGATGGCAATCTTCAATTCACCGCAGGCCTGTCAGCCCGCCGCTTGAACCTCCAGCCGATCCATCGCCCGCTCCACCAACAAATGCACCCCGTCGGCCATCCGGCTGATCGCCAGGATGACGCTACGGCGCAAACCGTCCACATCATCAGCCAGGTCAGCGGCGATGGCGCTGATGGACAGCAAGTCTTCGGAGGCATTGGCCAGCAGGGTTTCGGTGTCGATGTCCGGTGCGACCATGAAGAGTTGGGCGGTTTGGGTTTTGCCCGGGGCTTCATCGGTGGGTTTGGGGTTGAGGTAGTAGTCGAGGACGCGTTGGGCGGTTTCGTCGAGTTTTTTTGAGGCTGGGGTTTCAGCGCAGGTTTCAGGTGAGGATTGTGGAGGATTGGGCGTGGGCTTGAACATAGTTTGGGCTTCCTATTCAATTAAGAACCGCCCTGGCTCGCTTGCACGCGATGTAAGGGTGGCAGCTATGAGAGGGTGTGCAAGACCGAGTAAAGAACGCCCAAAAACTCGGCAGACCCGAAGGTCTCCCCCCACACAGCCGCCATAAAATACGAGCACGAATGCTCTATAAATGGCTGGTGGCATTTATTGGGCGTGTTTTTAACGGACTTGCACGTCCGTGTCACCGTTTTTTCAGTGACAAACCCAGACTAGCGGTGGGCCCGAAGGCGGACAAGTTCACCAACATCGCCGCAACTTGAAGGAAATCTCCTAGGACTCTGCTGTAGGTAAGCGGTACACAGAACCTGTGGCGAGGGGATTTATCCCCGCTGGGCTGCGCAGCAGCCCCCAAATGGCTGAAGACCAACAACCTGACACACCGAGGCGGCTGGTTTTAGGGCTGCTGCGCAGCCCCGCGGGGATAAATCCCCTCGCCACAACGGTATTCGGTGCCGGTTTCATGCGCTCCAGGCGGCGGATTTTATTTATCTCCGTCCCGCCCATTAGCCAAGTAAAGCCCCTCCCATTTCCTTTAGACTGGCCGCCCTCAAGCAAGCCTTCAGGACATGGAATGCCAACCCCTAACCGCACCCTTCGCAACGCCCTGGTCATTTGGTTGTACGCGGCGGCCCTGATGCACCTGCTCGCCGGCCTCAAGCTGACCTGGGCCGGTCACTCCGGCTTGCTCGACGGTTATCTGAACACCATCGAGCAGGCGTTCTGGGGCGCCAATGTCGTGCCCGCTACGGCCCGCACGCAACAAGTCTGGTGGCTGGCCTTGTTCGGCGCCACGTTGCAAAGCTATGCGCTGTACATGCTCGCCCTCGTCCATATCGGCAATCGATTGAAAAGCGCCATGCCTTGGGGCTGGATAATCGCCGGCATCCTGCTGTGGGCGCCTCAGGACATGCTGATTTCCGCCCAGGCCCAGGTCTGGTCGCACCTGTGGTTCGACAGCATCGCCCTGCTCGTTTTATTACCGCCGCTGTTCTGGCTCTATCGCCATGACCGCCGTACCTCCCTGACTGACAACGCGTCGAGTGATTCAAACCATGGCTGATTTTTCACTGCTGGACTGGGCCATCACGTTGTTGATTGCCCAGGCAATCCTCGGTGCGCTGGATACCCTCTATCACCACGAACTCACCGTCGCCTTGCCCTACCGCCACAGTGCGCGGCTGGAGCTGTCGATCCACGCCTTGCGCTCGTGCTTCTACGGGATTCTGTTCCTCGGCATGGCGCATTTGGCCTTTGAGGGGACGTGGGCGATTGTCATCGCGCTGCTGTTCGCCTTGGAGATCGGCCTGACGCTGTGGGACTTTGTGGTCGAGGACCGCAGCCGCAAACTGCCGGCCATCGAACGCATCATGCACACGGTGCTGGCGGTCAACGGCGGGGCCTTCTTCGCGCTGTACGGCGTGCAACTGGCGCAGTGGGCGAGTTTGCCCACTGGCCTGAGCGGGATCGACCTGGGTTGGCGCGGCTGGCTGCTGACCTTGTTCGCCATCGGCGTCACGGCCTCGGGGATCCGCGACGGCTTGGCAGCCTTGCGCATGCAGCGCGCGGGCAAGCCCGCCAACCCGTTTGCCGGTGGCGCCTACAAACGCGTGCTGGTCACGGGGGGCACCGGGTTTATCGGCGAGACGCTGGTCAATCAACTGCTCGACGCCGGGCACACGGTCAGCGTGCTGGCCCGTGACCCGTTGAAAGCGGCGTATCTGTTTGACGGCCGCGCCCGCTGCCTGCGTTCGCTAGGCAAGCTGGGGCATGAGGAAACCTTCGATGTGCTGATCAACCTGGCGGGCGCGCCAGTGGCCGGGCCGCGCTGGAGCCCCAAGCGCCAGGCGCAGCTCATTGCCAGCCGGGTCAACACCACCGAGGCCTTGATGGCCTGGTTGAAAAACGCCCGGCACAAACCGGCGTTGTGGATACAGGCCTCGGCTGTCGGTTTTTACGGCGTGCGCGATGCCAGCGAAAGCCTCGATGAAAGCGCCACCCGAGGCGATGGCTTCATGGCCGAACTCTGCGCGCTGGGAAGCCTCGGCGTTGCCCGCCACCGAGCTGGGCGTGCGCCAGGTGGTGATGCGCCTGGGCGTGGTGTTCGGGCCGGGCGGGCGCATTGTTGCCGCTGCTGATTCCGTTTCGCCTGGGGTTCGGCGGGCGGATGGGCGATGGTCGGCAAATCATGAGTTGGGTGCACCGCGACGACGTGATTGCCGTCGTCGCCCGCGCTTTCGATGACGAACGCTTGAGCGGCACCTATAACCTGGTGGCGCCAGAAACCGTCAGTCAGGCGCTGTTCGCCGAAAGCGTCGGCAAGGTGCTCAAGCGTCCGGTGTGGTTCCACATTCCTGCCGCGCCGGTGCGTGCCTTGGCAGGTGAGATGGCCCAGCTGTTTTTCGACGGCCAACGCGTGGTGCCCAATCGTCTGGTCGAGGCCGGCTATACGTTCCGTTATCCGACGCTCGACGCTGCCCTGCGCGACCTGGCCTGAGGACCGCCCATGAGTAAGCCCCGGATGTACCTGCTGGCTGGCAACGGCAGCGCCGCCGATTGGTGGGACGACGCCTTGCCGCACTTTCAACACTATGACGTGGTGCCGCTGGAGCTGCCCGGCTTCGGCAACAACCCCCAAGCTCCTTGCGAGGACCTGGCGGCCTATGCCCAGGCGTTGTTGGCGGTCACGGACAAGGGCAGCGCGATCATGGCGGTCGGGGTCAACGCCTTGCTGGTGCTGCACGCCTTGCAACGTCAGCCGGGGCACTTTTGCCGCAGTGTGTTGCTGGCGCCGGTGGGCGCATTTTTGTGGCAGCGGCGACTGCCGGCATTGATGTCGCCGCTGCCGATTCGCAAGACCATTCATTGGCTGCTGGCGAACAAACCAACGTTGTTTGCCCACAAGTTTTCCAGCCAGGCCTGGACGCCCGCGCAGTACCAGCGCATGGGCGCCGGCTATGCCCGCTGCCGCGCCTTTGTGCCGCACTGGGACCTGGTGCGTGCCGACACCGCGTTGCCGTTGCTGGAGTGGATCAGCGACCCGGTCGAATTGGTGTGGGGCGATCAGGACAAGGTGCTGGGCGTCGCCCAAGCGGCGGCCTGGTCGGCCATTCTTGCCCGTGCCGATTTGACCATCAGCCTGAAACCCGGCTGGGGTCACTATCCATGGATCGACGCACCGGCCGAGTTCGCGGCGTGGCTGGAGTCCGGCGAGCGTGGCTTCGTCGCGCATACCAAGGGCGGACGCTTGCGCCTGGCGGCACTGGCCGGGCAGCCGGTGCCTGCGGCGTTGTCGCTCAACGATTGCGATGATCCGCGCTTGCCGAGCTTTCTGAAGAGCCAGCCGGACGCTCTCTGGGCCGTGCGTTCCTCCAGTTATGGCGAGGATCAGGCCGATGCGGCCAATGCGGGCTTGAGCACCACGTTCCTGCGTGAGCCGACCGGCAACGTACCGGCGCGCATTGCCGAGTTGAGCGCGACGGGTGTCGAGGAAGTGGTGGTGCAGCGTTTCATCACGCCACGGCTGTCCGGGATCGCCTTCGTGCGTCACCTGTCAGTCGAACTGGAGTGGGTCGAAGGGCATCTGGAGTCGTTGGCCGATGGCAAGGTGAGCCCCGAGCGGGCGATCGTGTCCCGTCTCGGTGAGTCATGGAACAGCGGTGCATTCAAGCCAGCCCATGGCTTGACCGCCGAGGCGCTTTGGCGGTTTCTCCAAGGCGTACTGCGGGTCTTTCACTATGTGCCCGGCGACGTCGAATGGGCCTGGGACGGCACGCAACTCTGGCTGCTGCAATATCGGCCGATCAGCGACTACGGCTGGCGCCGGCACCTGACCGCCGCCAACATCGCCGAGATCCTGCCGCCGCAACCCAGTGTTCTGGTGGAGTACGCCCAGCGCCGTGCGGCGGCAAGCATTCCGGCGATCATGGCGCGTTGGGATTCACGGGTGCTGCAGGATAACGAGCCTTTCACGGCGGTGTTTGGCGGTGCTTCGTATATCAACAACGACCTGTTTCTCGCCCGACTGGCCGACTGGGGCATCAGCGCCAGCAGCTACGC
The DNA here is from genome assembly GCF_030687295.1 of Pseudomonas beijingensis. Taxonomy (NCBI): domain Bacteria; kingdom Pseudomonadati; phylum Pseudomonadota; class Gammaproteobacteria; order Pseudomonadales; family Pseudomonadaceae; genus Pseudomonas; species Pseudomonas beijingensis. The sequence continues at coordinate 1,216,497 of NZ_CP117425.1, forward strand.
CGGTGAGGTCGGTGGCGCCACCCCGCATCTACCTTGGCGGCCCCTGCGCCTGGTGCGTTCGCTGCCGTTGTTCCTGCGTATGCAGCGCATCGCGCGGGGTCATTTGCTAACACTGGAAAACGGTTTGCGACGCTTCGATAGGGAGCTGCATGAACTGACCGCAGAGGGCGCTGGCGGCCAGCAATTGGCTGACTGGTTCACCCGGTTCTATGTGTTCGTGGTGCAGGGCAACCTGTGCATCGCGACCGCGTTGGCCAGCAGCGGCGGCGATCTGCTGGGGCGGCCTCCAACCGCCTATGACGACCTTGAACACAGCCCTCATCGCCTGCCGTGGGAAACCGACCCGGCGACGCCACGCCCGGCGCCGACCGAGTTGCCGTTGCAGGCATTCCCTCAATGGCCGTTGGCGATTCGCCTGGCCCATGGCGCCGGTCTGCCGGGGTTGCGCGGTTACTACCTGCAAGTGCGCGAATGGTATCGCGACAACCTGATGCGGATTTTCTTTCGCCTGCACCACGCCATGCCGACGGGGGACCGGGCACAGTGGTTCGCGCCGCACCCGGACATTCGCAGCCGTGACGGCAGTTTCTGGCAGGACGGTCGTGAAGGCACCGAGCAGGCGAGCGGGTTCCTGATCTATCCGGGTCAGGCCCAAGGCATTCTGGGCGAGGACATCCTGCTGGAAGACACCTTGGACCCTGGCCGCCACGCCCACTATCAAAGCGCCCGGGCGGTGATTGCACGCATGGGTGGGCGTTTGTCCCACGGCTCGACGCTATTGCGTGAACTGCGCAAACCCTCGGCGGTATTGCCTCAGGTCGATGTGGCTTGGTTGGGGCGTGAGGTGGTGTATTGCGATGGTGAGTTGACGTTGGTGGAGTAGACCTGCGCGATGATCCGTCGATCACAGAACCTGTGGCGAGGGGATTTATCCCCGCTGGGTTGCGAAGCAGCCCTGAAAGCAGTCACTCGGTGTGTCGGGCTGCGGGTCTTCAGCCATTTGGGTCTGCTGCGCAGCCCAGCGGGGATAAATCCCCTCGCCACAGAGCGTGTATGACCAGCAGATTTCATACCTCTCACCGCTACTCCCTTGACGCCCCCCACCGCTGTCGTAGACTCCGCCCATCCGTCAGGGAGTAACGGTCATGCGGCGTTTGAGTAGTTGGGTTGTGGGATTGGCCTTCATCACGTGCGGAGTTCAGGCGCAAACGCCGGCTTCCGACGATCCGTTGCTGGAGAGCAACATCTCGGCCAATGCCTCGGGCAGCGAGGCGCGTGGGGTGCTTCGGGCGCGGGATCAGGCCGTGCTGGCCAGTGAGTTGGCAGGGCGGATTGTCGAGTTGCCGTTCAGTGAGGGCGAGTCGTTCAAGAAGGGCGACACCCTGGCGCGTTTCGATTGTTCGGCCTATCAGGCCCAGCTCAATGCGGCCCAGGCGGCCAGCCGTGGTGCCAGTGAAGAGCTGGCCCATAACCGGCAGTTGGCGGCGTTGAAATCCGTTGGGCGTTTCGAGGTGTCGCGGGCCGAGGCGCGGCTCAGCGAAGCCCAGGCGCAGTCCCAGGTGTATCAGGTTCAGGTCAAGCGCTGCAGCGTGATCGCCCCGTTCGACGGGCAGGTGGTGGCGCGCAAGGTCCAGCGTTATGAAAGCGTGGCGGCCGGCGCGCCGTTGCTGGACGTGGTCGACAACCGCACCCTGGAGATTCACCTGCTGGTGCCCTCACGCTGGATGGACAGGCTCAAGCCCGGCCAGCCCTTTACCTTCGTCCCCGATGAAACCGGCAAGCCGTTGCAAGCGACGGTCAAGCGCCTGGGGGCGCGCATCGACGAGGGTAGCCAGACCCTGCTGCTGGTGGCGAGCGTGCCGGATGCCTCTGGCTTGTTGTCCGGCATGAGCGGCACGGCGCGTTTTTCGGAGTCGAAGTGAACGCGCCGATAACGGGTAACGCCGAGCAGGTGTTTGCCCGCTTCCTTGACCTGGAGCGCCAGACGCGGGCCGCACGTACGCCGGCGCAATTGAGCTATAGCCTGGTCAACGACGGCCAGGCCTTGTTCGGGTTTCGCCACGCCGCGTTGTTGATTGCTGGCAAGGTCCAGGCCGTGACCGGCGTCAGTACCGTGGAGCCGAATGCGCCGTTCGTGGCGTTTGTCGAGCAGGCGGTGGCGCAACTGTTCAAGCAGGGCCTGTTGAATCAAGCTCGGGTGATTGCCGCCGATCTTGTGAGCGAATCCATCCGGGCAGACTGGCGCAGCCTGTCGGCCGGGCAGGTGTTCTGGCTGCCGCTGATCGATCATCAGAGCCAGGTGTTCGGCGGGTTGTGGTTGGCCCGCGACCTGCCATGGACCCCGCCCGAACAAGTGCTGCTGTCGCAATTGGGCGACACCTACAGCCACGCCTGGCTGGCGCTGCAACCGCGCAAGCCGTGGCGCTTGCGCTGGACGCGCAAGCGCCAGGTCGCCCTAGTGGCGGTGTTGCTGCTGGGCTTGCTGATCCCTGTGCGCCAGTCCGTATTGGCCCCGGCCGAAGTGGTGCCGTTGGGCGGGCAGGTGGTGGCGGCGCCGTTGGATGGGGTGATCGCCGAGTTCCTGGTCAAGCCCAACCAGGCCGTCAAGAACGGCGACCTGCTGCTGCGTTTCGAAAGCACCAACCTCAAGGCCCAGGCCGATGTGGCCGAGCGGGCGTTGGGCGTGGCCGAGGCCGAACTCAAGGCGAATTCCCAGCGCTCGTTTGCCGACGCTGAATCCAGCTCGAAGATTGACCTGCTGGCCGCCCGCGTCGAACAGAAACGCGCCGAGCGCAACTACGCGCTTGAACTGCTCAAGCGCAGCGAAGTACGCGCCGAGCGGGACGGCATCGCAGTGTTCGCCGACGCCGAGCGTTGGCTCGGCAAGCCGGTGCAGACCGGCGAACGATTGATGGAAATCGCCGATCCGAACCAGGCCGAGTTGCGCATTGAATTGGCGGTGGGCGACGCGATTGCCTTGGAGCCTGGCGCGCAGGTGGCGTTGTTTCTCGACAGCGACCCGTTGCAGCGCCACCTGGCCTGGCTCGAGCGCTCGGCCTATGAAGCGCAGCCTACCGCCGCCGGGCAACTGGCGTATCGGTTGGATGCGCGTTTCGATGCCACGGCGCCGCGCATTGGCCTGCGGGGCACGGCGAAGGTCTTCGGCGACCGCGCGCCGCTGGCGTTGTACTTGTTGCGTCGGCCCCTGGCCGGGCTGCGCCAGAGCGTCGGCCTGTAGCATGGACCTGCCGAGCCTGCGGCCAGACCTGCAATTGTCCCCAGCGGCACCGGACCCGGACGGTTCACCGCAATGGACCTTGGCCGACCCGGTGCGCGGGCGCTATTTCAAGCTTGGCGCGGCGGCGATGCGCATGTTGCGGCATTGGTCCCTGGGCGATCCGGAACAGGTGCTGCAGGCCGCGAACCGTGAGCCGGGCCTGCCACTCAACGGTGAATCGCTGGAGCAACTGCTGGGCTTCTTGCGCGGCCATGATCTGATCAGCGCGATGGACCCGCAACAGCGCGACAGTTACCTCTTCAAGACCGCCGCACAGCGCCAGAGCCTGTGGCAGATCCTGCTGCATCAATACCTGTTTTTTCGCATTCCGCTGTGGCGCCCGGACGCTTTTCTCAACCGGGCCTGGCCCTGGTTGGCGCGGTTCGGCCCCAGGATTCTGCGCTATGGCCTGCCGCTGACCCTGGGCCTCGGCATCTTCCTGGTGTCGCGGGACTGGCAGCGCTTCATCGCGACGTTTCCGCACCTGTTCAGCCTGGGCGGTGCGCTGGCGTTCGGGGCGGCGTTGCTCTTCGCCAAGTTGTGCCACGAATTCGGCCATGCCTTCATGGCCAAGCGCGCCGGTTGTCGTGTGCAAAGCATGGGCGTGGCGTTCATGGTGCTGTTGCCGATGTTCTACACCGACGTCAGCGACGCCTGGCGTATCAACGATCGCCGCGCACGGTTGTTGATTGGTGCCGGTGGAGTCCTGGCCGAATTGCTGCTGGCGTGCATCGCGCTGCTGGCCTGGTCGCTGCTGCCCGACGGGCCGGCACGCACCGCGGCGTTCATGCTGGCCAGCGCCACCTGGATCACCACGTTGATCATCAACCTGAACCCCTTCATGCGTTTTGACGGGTATTTCCTGCTCAGCGATTTCTGGGCGGTGGATAACCTTCAGGGGCGTGCGTTCGCCCTGTGCCGCTGGCGCCTGCGCGAAGCCTTGTTCGGTTATGGCGCGGCGGCACCGGAACCCTGGTCGCCGAAGATGCGCCGCCGTTTGCTGGTGTGGGGATACGGCTCCTGGCTGTGGCGGGCGCTGTTGTTTTTCGGGATTGCCCTGGCGGTCTATCACCTGTTCTTCAAGGTGTTGGGCATTTTTCTGATGATGGTGGAATTGGTGTGGTTCATTTTTATGCCCATCGTGAATGAGTGGCGGCAATGGTGGAGCCGCCGTGAGCAAGCCCACGGTGGGCGGATGCTCCTGAGCGGCCTGGTGTTGATGGCGTTGCTGTTGGCGTTGCTGTTGCCCTGGCGCAGCGCGGTGGAAGTACCGGCGATGCTCGAAGCCGGGCGGGCCAGTGCCTTGCATGCGCCGGTGGCGGCACGGGTCAAGCAGGTGAATGTGCGCGACGGCCAGACCGTGGCCCAGGGCGACGTGTTGATCGAGCTGGAGTCTCCAGACATGGCCTCGCGCCTGGCCATCGTGCGCCGGGAAATCCAGATCCAACAGTTGCAGATGCGCCGTCAGGCCGGGCGCAGTGAAACCGCCGCCGATGCCGGCATCGTCGAACAGCAACTGGCCGAAGCGGTGGCCGAGTACCGGGGCCTGGTGGCCCAGCGTGAACGCCTGTTGTTGCGTGCGCCCCATGCTGGCCAGGTGCGCGACTTGTTGCCGCAACTGTCGGTAGGTCGCTGGCTGTCACCGACCCAGGCGTTGGCGCGGGTGGTGCAGACCGATTCACGCTTGCGCGGGTACCTCACCGAAGCCGAGCTTTGGCGGGTCGAGCCGGGTGCCACGGGGCGGTTCATCGCTGACGATCCGATGCACACGTCGATTGCCGTGCAGTTGAATGAAATCGACACCAACGGCGTGGCCTGGGTCGAACAGCAAGCGTTGACGTCCGACCATCACGGGCCGATTGCGGTGCGCCGCGATTCGCAGCAGCGGGCCGAGCCGGTGCAGGCCCAATACGGCGTGCGCCTGAGTGCAGTGGACGACATGTCCGCCCCGGTGCAGCCGCTGCGTGGCGTGGCGGTGTTGCAGGGCAAGGGCGAGTCGGTGTTGGGAGCGGCCTGGCGGCGGTTGGCGGCGCTGGGTGTCAGGGAAAGCGGGTTCTAGTTCTAGGGAGCGAGCATGGATTCAGTGGCGGCAGAGGGATTGGTGGTGCGTCCATCGCGGGTCAGCGATGGGCCGTTCTTGCAGGGCCTTTACCAGGCGGCACGGCCGGATCTGCAATGGATCGACGGCGAGCACGAGCAAGTGCAGCAGGTGATTGCCCAGCAGTTCCAGGTGCAGGAGCAAGGGCTGGGCGAGAACTTTCCCAACGCCATGCATTACGTCGTGGAAAAACTCGGCACCGCGATCGGCGCGTTGAGCACGGATTTCGGGCCCAATGAAATCCGCGTGCTGTACCTGGCCTTCATCCCCCAGGCCCGAGGGCAGGGCTATGGCCGGGCGGTGTTGCAAGGGGTACAGAAAGCCGCGCAACAGATCCGTTGCCCGGTGGCGACCGTGGTCTGGGCCAGCAACCCCCATGCACGCCGGCACTACCTGGCGCTGGGTTTCGAGGTGCAGGAAAGCAACCCGGCGGCGGAGAGATTGGTCTGGTATCCGAAAGGCAACTGAGTGATCCCTCTGTGGGAGCGAGCTTGCTCGCGATGGCGTCAGCCCGGACCACAGGTTCCCGGGTGGATGGAGGATTGCCATCGCGAGCAAGCTCGCTCCCACAAGGGCCTCATCAGTCTTTAGTTGAATGCGATGTAGAAATACCCCAGCGCCGGATCCCGTCCCATGGGCGGTATCCGCGACACGAACACCCCCTCGAGCTTGCCCAGTTCCGGCACTTCCAACCCACAGAGCCCATCCACGAACGCGGTGCTTTCCAGGCTGTTGAATTCCACGCTGAAGGGCATGCGTTCGGTGTTTGGCAGCTTTGACCGAGGTGTTTCTTCAAGGGTTTCGAAACGCACCGGCAGGCGGCTGCCGTCGGGCAGGGTCAGGCTGCCGGTCTGGCCCAGCAGCGGTTGGAAATGGCGGCTATGAACCTGTTGCAGCATGTCGACACTCCAAAAGGCCGGAGGACCGCAGCCCTCCGGCGGTTCATCAGTTGCGGGATGGGAAATAGCCTTGAAGGGCGATGCTGAAGTTGATCGCCAGGAACGGGTTCATGATCGCCATCGGCATGCCGCCGCCCGTGGGGGAGACCGTGCCGTTGACGGTGGTGGTGACGCCTTGCAACGACACCGGCGAGGCGCCTATCTGGTCGGAATAGATATTCGCCGCGCCCGGCCCGGTGCCCGAGGTGCCGATGAACGAGTTGGTGGCCGTCGGCGTATTCACCGGGTTGCTGGCCGGGTTGGCCAACTGCAGGGTGGTCGAGGCGGTGATGCCGGTGAGGGCATGGGTGTGGTTGGGCAGGTTGTTGAGCGTTGCTGTGACGTTTTCGGTGCCGGAGATTTCTCCGATGACACGCTGGGTCAGGCCCAGGCCATTGCCTTGGCCCAAGGGCAGGCGACCTTGCAGGTTGGGCAGCATGAAGGTGGTCTGGCCATTGCCTCCGTACGTTATGCCGATCAGGGCGAACAGGGTCTGGTATTGGGAAAGGGAAAGCGTCTGCCCGTTGCACAACGCCCAATTACTGGGTGCAAAGCTAAAGGCGAATGACTGGATAGTGCCGATGAATACTTCCATAGATTCCTCATCCTTCAGGTGATTGGTCTTGCAGTGCCCGGACGTGAAGGACAAGAGTGCGATCAGCCCGACTCCTTTATTCCCTGGCCTGGTCACGCACGGCTGAGCGTAGACCGGGATTTTTGATTCTGCCGAGCGAGACGGGAGGAAAAATATCGCGAATCGGCTTAATCGATTCAGGTTCGCATGGCACCTATACCGTCCATCTTTTTTACGGATTTGGATGGATTTGATATCAAAGTACTACTAGTCGCCGATTATTTCCTCGGCTACGCTTGCGTAACAAAAGGACTACAAACAAGGTGAATGGATTGCCGCAGTTTCACTTTATCTCCGGTTTACCGCGCTCGGGCTCGACCCTGCTTTCTGCCATTTTGCTGCAGAACCCGCGCTTCCATGCCGGCATGACCAGCCCCGTCGGTTCGCTGTTCAGCAGCGTCCTGCAGCAGTGCAGTGCCGGCAGTGAGTTCGGCTCGGTGATCGACACCGACCTGCGTCGCCGCCTGCTGCGCGGCCTCTTCGATTCCTACTACGCCGACAAAGCCGATAAACCGGTCATCTTCGACACCAACCGCCAATGGTGCGCGCGCCTGCCTGCCCTGCAGGACCTGTTCCCCCAAGCCAAGACCATCGCTTGCGTGCGCAACGTGGCCTGGGTGCTCGACAGCCTGGAGCGGCTCTATCGTGCCAACCCGTTCGAGAACACCAAGCTGTTCAATGACGATGATGAGCGCAATACCGTCTACAGCCGCTGTGAAACCCTGGCCCAGCGCAACCGCCTGGTGGGGTTCGCCTGGACGGCGCTCAAAGAGGCCTATTACGGTGAGAACGCCGAGTCGCTGCTGATCGTTGATTACGATTTGTTGAGCCAGGCCCCGGAGCGGGTGATGCGTCTGGTGTACGAATTCATCGGCGAGCCCTGGTTCGAACATGACTTCAATCACTTGACCTATGACGCCCCGGCCTTCGACCAGGCCCTGGGCGTTGCCGGCTTGCACAAGGTCAAGCCCAAGGTCGCGCCGCAAGCCCGGCGGACCCTGCTGCCGCCGGATCTGTTTGAAAAATATGCCGAGTTGTCGTTCTGGCGCGATGGGTCCGCAAGCGCCGCCAATGTCATTCGTATGAAAACCGACGCCGCGGTCAGCTGACTCGCGGTTTTTTCATTTGCGTGTTTAAAAGTTCGAGTCCAGGTGATCGTCATGTGGTGGAGCAAAGGCAAATCGCGGGTAACCGAGGGCACACAGGCCCTGGCATCGCCAATGATCATGTCCCTGGAGCCGCGAATGCTGTTCGACGGCGCGGTGGCCGCAACCGTGGCCGATGCCGCGCAACCGGATGCCCAGCCGTCTGCCGAGGCGGCCAAGACGCCCACGGCGGACCAGCCGACCGACACGCATGCGCCCCAGGGCCAAGTCGATGCCACCCAGGCTGCCGTGCCGGGCAAGGCCGTGGTGTTTGTCGATTCCCGGGTCAAGGATTCCGCCAATCTGCTCGAAGGCGTGGCGCCTGGTACCCAGGTGGTGCAACTGGATGCGAACAAGGACGGCTTGCAGCAGATCGCCGATTACCTGGACACCCACCAGGGCATCAGTTCGGTGCAGATCATCGCCCACGGTAACGCCGGCGATCTGTGGTTGGGCAACAGCTACCTGTCGGCGGACAACGTCCAGGCCCGCAGTGAAGTGCTGGCGCAGATCGGCCAGGACATGAACGCCGGCGGCGATATCCTGATCTATGGCTGCTACACCGCCGAAGGCGAGCGCGGCCTGAGCCTGGTCGATTCATTGGCGCAGTTGACTGGCCGCGACGTGGCGGCGTCCACCGACCGCACCGGCCTGGGCGGCGACTGGGACCTGGAAATCGCCACCGGCAACATCGAAAGTGCCAACGTGCTCTCGGCCACTGCCATGAGCGAGTACCAATGGGGCCTGGCTACCTGGACCGCTACCAACAACCTCAATTCGGGTATCGGTTCCTTGCGCGCCGCCCTGGACTCGGCGCAGAACGGCGACATTGTCACCTTCAATACCAGCATGACCGTCGCGCTGACCCAGGTGTTGGACGTCAATAGAAACGTCACCATCGATGGTGATCTCAACAACGATAACGTCGCCGATGTCACCCTCGACGGGCAATATCGCACCCAGATCATCAACGTGACGGCCGGCACCACCGCTACCCTCGATGGTCTGGTGATTACTCGCGGCATGGTGGCGGGTAACGGCGGTAATGGCGGCGACGATGCGCTGGTGTCAAAGGGGGGCGGGATCTATAACGCCGGCACCTTGACCCTGAGGAACGTCACCGTCACCGCGAACGCCGCTTCGGGTGGTGGTGGCGGTGGTGGTGTCACGCCGCAATACGCCGGTGGCGGTGGTGGCGGCGGTGGTGCGATCACTGGCGGTACCGGCGGCAAGGGCGGCGACACCCTCAATGCCACGGGCTCCGACGGCTCGGCCGGCCAAGGCGGCGCCGGGGGTGGCTTCTTCAACATGGGCGGGCGTGGCGGTTCCTCCACCGGCGGGGCTGGCGGTTCCGCATATCCGGGCTACAGCACTGGCTCCGCGGGCGGCACGGCCTCCAGCGGTGGGCTATCCATCGGTGGCGGTGGCGGTGGTGACGGCTATAACGATATTGGCGGCGCCGGTGGCGGAGCAGTCGGTGGTATCTATAACGATACCGGCGCGACCCTGCGAATCATCGGCAACTCGGTCATTTCCAACAACGTCGGTGCAGGTGGCGGCGGTGGTGGCGGTGGTGCCGGTGGTGGCTACAACCACACGGGCGGTGCCGGCGGCGTCGGTGTCGGGGCCATCTGGAACAAAGGCTCGATCCTGATCACCGCCGCCAACTTCGCCGCCCTGGCCGGCAACGTCGGTGGCAGCGGCGTGGGTGGCACCAGTGCGGGTACTGCTGGCGTTTCACCGGCGTCGGTGGCCAACGTCTACGGTGACGGCGGCACCATCAACACCAACTATGTGCCGGACGAGACACCGCCGACCGCGACTGTCGTGGTGGCCAACACCAACCTGAACTCCGGTGGCACGTCGCTGGTGACCATCACCTTCTCCGAGGCCGTGACCGGTCTCACCGCGGCGGACCTGACGGTGCAGAACGGCACCATCGGCGTCTTGACCAGTGGCGACGGCGGCATCACCTGGACCGGTACGTTGACCGCGGCCAGCAACATCGCCGACACCACCAAACATCATCACCCTGAACAACACCGGCGTTGCCGACCTGGCCGGCAATGCCGGCGTGGGCACCACCGACTCGAACAATTACATCGTCAACGACACCGTGGCGCCCACGGCGTCCATCGTGGTCAGCGACACCGCCCTCAGGGTCGGTGAAACCTCGGTGGTGACCATCACCTTCAGCGAAGCGGTGAGCGGTTTCACTGCCGCCGACCTGACCGTCGCCAACGGCTCGATCAGCGGCCTGAGTTCCAGCGACGGCGGCATCACCTGGACGGCCACCCTGACGCCGGATGCGGCGATTTCCGATACCTCCAATCTCATTGTCCTGAATAACACCGGCGTGGCGGACCTCAACGGCAACGCCGGCGTGGGGACGACCAACTCCAACAACTACGCTATCGACACCCTGCGTCCGACCGCCACGATCGTGGTCGCTGATACCGCGTTGAGAGTCGGCGAAACGTCGCTGGTGACCATCACTTTCAACGAAGCGGTGAGCGGTTTCACCACCGCCGACCTGACGGTCGCCAACGGTACGGTCACCGGGCTGAGCAGCAGCGACGGCGGTATCACCTGGACCGGAACGCTGACCCCGAGCGCCAGCGTCAGCGACACCAGCAACCTGATCACACTGGCTAATACCGGTATTGCTGACTTGTCCGGAAACACCGGCACCGGTACCACCGACTCGAACAACTACGCGATCGATACGCTACGCCCGACCGCCACCATCGTGGTGGCCGATACCGCGCTGAACATCGGTGAAACGTCCCTGGTCACGATCACCTTCAGCGAGGCCGTCACGGGCTTCACCCTGGCGGACCTGACCGTTGCCAACGGCTCCTTGAGCGGGTTGAGCAGCAGCGACGGCGGCATCACCTGGACCGCGACGCTCACCCCGAGCGCCAGCATCACCGATGCCACCAACCTGATCATCCTGGCCAATACCGGTGTGACGGACGCGGCCGGTAACACCGGCAGCGGCACCACCAGCTCCAACAACTACGCGGTCGACACCCAGCGTCCGACCGCGACTATCGTCGTGGCCGACAATGCGTTGAGCGTTGGCGAAACTTCGTTGGTGACCATCACCTTCAACGAAGCGGTGACGGGCTTTACCACCGCCGACCTGACGGTCGCCAACGGCACGGTCACTGGCCTGAGCAGCGGCGACGGCGGCATTACCTGGACCGGCACGCTCACGCCAAGTGCCAGCACCAGCGATACCAGCAACCTCATCACCCTGGATAACACCGGCGTGACTGACGCGGCGGGCAACGCCGGCAGCGGCACCACCGACTCCAACAACTACGCCATCGACACCGCGCGCCCAACCGCCACCATCGTGGTCGCCGATACGGCCATCGCCGTGGGCGAAACCTCCGTGGTGACCATTACCTTCAGCGAGGCCGTGACCGGCTTCACCCTGGCCGACCTGACCGTGGCCAACGGCAGCCTGAGCGGCCTGAGCACCAGCGACAACATCACCTACACCGCGACCTTCACCCCGAGTGCCGGTATCTCCGATGCCACCAACCTGATCACGCTCAATAACACGGGCGTGGTGGATGGCGCGGGCAATACCGGCAGCGGTACCACCGATTCCAACAACTACGTCGTCGACACCCTGCGCCCGACCGCCACCATCGTGGTCGCCGATACGGCCCTGAGCGTCGGCGAAACGTCGCTGGTGACCATCACTTTCTCCGAAGCGGTGACAGGTTTCGACAATTCGGACCTGAGCGTCGCCAACGGTACGCTGAGTGCGGTCAGCAGCAGTGATGGCGGGCTCACCTGGACGGCCACGTTCACGCCGGCCCTCGGGGTGACCGACACGTCCAACGTCATCACCCTGAACAACACCGGCGTCAGTGATGCGGCGGGCAACACGGGTACCGGCACCACCAACTCCAACAACTATCAGGTCGATACCAACGTACCGACGGCGACCATCGTGATTGCCGATACCACGCTGAGCATCGGTGAGACCTCGTTGGTCACCGTGACCTTCAACTCGGCGGTCAGCGGGTTCGACAATGCGGACCTGACCGTCAGCAACGGCACGCTCAGTACCATGAGCAGCACCGACGGCGGGGTCACCTGGACGGCCACCTTCACGCCGAGCGCGAGCATTTCCGATACCAGCAACGTGATCACCCTGGACAACACCGGCTTGATCAACGCTTCGGGTAACGCCGGCGTCGGCACCACCGATTCGAACAACTACGTCGTCGACACCGTGCGTCCAACCGCGACCATCGTTGTGGCCGACACCGCCATTGCCGCCGGCGAAACTTCGGTGGTGACCATCACCTTCAGCGAGGCCGTGACCGCGTTCACCAGTGCCGACCTGACGGTCGCCAACGGCGTGATCTCGGGGCTGAGCAGCAGCGACGGCGGCATCACCTGGACCGCGACTTTCACACCGACCGCTGGCATCAGCGACACCAGCAATGTCATCTCGCTCAACAGCGGTGGCATCGTTGACTTGGCGGGCAACGTCAACGTTGGCGCCACCGATTCGAACAACTATGCCATCGACACCGTGCGCCCAACGGCGACCATCGTCATGGCCGACTCCAGCCTCAGTGTCGGCGAAACCTCGTTGGTGACCATCACCTTCAGCGAGGCAGTGACCGGTTTCACCAACGCTGACCTGAGCGTGGCCAACGGCACCCTGAGCGCTGTCAGCAGCAGCGATGGCGGCCTGACCTGGACGGCGACCTTCACGCCGACCCTCGGCGTGCGGGATACGTCCAACCTGATCGTCCTGGACAACACCGGCGTCAGCGATGCGGCGGGTAATACCGGCACCGGCACGACCAATTCGGCCAACTACGCCATCGACACCCAGGTGCCAACGGCGACCATCGTGGTGGCCGATACCGCCCTGAGCATCGGTGAAACCAGCCTGGTGACCATCACCTTCAATGAAGCAGTGAGCGGTTTCGACAACAGCGACCTGACCATCAGCAACGGCACGCTGAGCAACGTGTCGTCCTCCGACGGCGGCGTTACCTGGACGGCCACGTTCACCCCGAGCGCGAGCATTGCCGATACCAGCAACCTGATCACCCTGGACAATACCGGTGTCGTCAACGTCTCGGGCAACGCCGGCGTCGGCAGCACCGATTCGAACAACTATGCCATCGACACCGTGCGCCCAACGGCAACCATCGTCGTCGCCGACACGGCCATTGCCGCGGGCGAGACGTCGCTGGTGACCATCACCTTCAACGAGGCCGTGACCGGCTTCACCGCCGCCGACCTGACCGTCGCCAACGGCACCCTCAGCGGCTTGAGCAGCAGTGACGGCGGCATCACCTGGACCGCGACCTTCACGCCTGCCGCTGGCATCACCGACACCAGCAATGTCATCACCCTCGCCAACGGCGGCGTCGCCGACCTGGCGGGTAACGCCGGTAGCGGCAGCACCGATTCGAACAACTACAGCGTCGACAGCCAGCGTCCGACCGCCACCATCGTGCTGAGCGATTCGGTGTTGAAACCGGGTGAAACCGCCCAGGTGACCATCACCTTCAGCGAAGCGGTGACCGGCTTCAGCAACGCTGACCTGAGCGTGGCCAACGGCACCCTGAGTGCCGTCAGCAGCAGCGATGGCGGCCTGACCTGGACCGCGACCTTCACCCCGACCCAGGGCGTGACCGATGTCACCAACCTGATCACCCTGGACAACACCGGGGTCAGCGACGCGGCCGGCAATACCGGGACAGGCACCACCGATTCGGCCAATTACGCGGTCGAAACGCAGGTCCCGACTGCCACGATCGTGGTGGCCGATAACGCACTCAAGGTGGGGGAAACCTCGCTGGTGACCATTACCTTCTCGGAAGCGGTCAGCGGTTTCGACAACAGCGATCTGACCATCAGCAACGGCACGCTGAGCAACGTTTCTTCTTCCGACGGCGGCGTTACCTGGACGGCCACCTTCACCCCGACGGCCAGCATCACCGACACCAGCAACCTGATCAGCCTGGACACCAGTGGCGTGGTCAACGCCTCGGGCAACAGTGGCGTCGGCGTGGTGAACTCCAACAACTACGCGATCGACACGGTTCGCCCGGGCGCCACCATCACCGTGGGCGACACTTCCCTGGGCATCGGCCAGAGCACCACCGTGACCATCAGCTTCACCGAGGCGGTGTCCGGTTTCGACTTGTCGGACCTCAGTGTCGCCAATGGCGTGTTGTCCAACCTCGCCAGCAGTGACGGCGGCCTGACCTGGACGGCGACCCTGACGCCAACTGCGGGCGTGACCGACGCCACCAACCTGATCCTGCTCGACGCCAGCACCGTGCAGGACCTGGCCGGCAACGCTGGAGTGGGCATCGCGATTTCCGCCAACTACGCACTCGACGCCAACCGGCCGACGGCAACCATCGTGGTTGCCGATCCGAACCTGACGGTGGGCGAGACGACCCAGGTGACCTTCACCTTCAGCGAAGCGGTGACGGATTTTGACCTGTCGGACCTCAGCGTCACCAACGGCGAACTGACCAATCTGACCACCAGCGATGGCGGCAGGACCTGGACGGCCACGTTCACACCAACGGTAAACCTCACCGACCCGAGCAACTTCATCGCCCTGGACACCAGCAACGTCAGCGACCTGACAGGCAACGCCGGGGCCAGCGTGGCGGTGTCCAACAACTATGCGATCGACACCGTGGTGCCCAACGATGTGAAGCCGCCGCCGGAATTCCTGACGTCGGACCCGGTCACGGTTATCCCGCCGTCCGAGGTGCCGTTGCAGCCGATCGTTTTCATACCGCCAACGGGCGATCTTGGCTCGCCGCTGGGCTTCCCTCCACTGTTTGAACAGCGGGATGTGGGCGGTGGTCTTCGGCCGATAGGGGACATTTTCATCAACCGCGGCGAATTGGCGCCGAGCTATATCGCGCAAGTATTCAGCAGCGACGCTGCTGGCGATGGCTCCGGCCAGGGCTTCCTGGGCTTTGGTGGTGGTGATGGCGGGGTGTTTGGCAGCAGCACGGTCTCGGGCCTGTTCAACCGCGACACCGGTTCCGAAAGTGAATCGATGGACGCTTTTGGCAGTCAGTCGATGCAGGGCGGCGATGGCGCCCGCGGGTTGTTCGGCGCACCAACTCTGGGCCAGCAACTGCAACAACTCAAGGACACGGAGCAGCGTCAGGTCAATAGCCTGGCAATGGCTTTACAACAGGTCGGCATCAGCCAAGTGCAGGCCTGAACTCTAAAAAATATTGGGGCAGCCAGGGGCAATCCAGGGAATGAATAGAAGTCAGAAGTTATTCGGTATGAGTGTGCTGGCGTTGGTGGTCAGTGGATGTGCGGTCACCAGCGATCCGATCGAGCGTAGCGTCAGCGAACAGCGCGCTCGCACGGATCTGCAGAACATGTACAAGGATCAGGAGCCCTTGAGCGGCCCACTGACCCTGCACCAGGCCATGGCCCGGGCGGTGAAGTACAACCTCGAAGGCCGCTTGAAGATCATGGAGGAAGCCCTGGCCAAGCGTCAGCTGGACCTGGCCAGTTTCGACATGCTGCCGCGCATGGCCCTGGACGCCGGTTATGTGGGCCGCAACAACGTCAGTGCCTCCAGCAGCCAGAGTGTGGAAACCGGTACCCAGTCCCTGGAGCCGTCGACCTCCCAGGACCGCGACCGTGAGGTGGCGGACCTGACCATGGTCTGGAACGTGCTCGATTTCGGCGTGAGCTACATTAGCGCCAAGCAGGCCGGGGACCAGCGCCTGATCGTGCAGGAACGCCGGCGCAAGGTGATCAACACCATCGTCCAGGACGTGCGTTCGGCCTACTGGCGCGCCATGGCCGCCGAGCGCCTGCTCAAGCAGATCGACAGCCTGATGGCCCGGGTCGAGGCGGCGCGTGACAACAGCCAGAGCATGAGCGAACAACGCATCGGTGACCCGGTACAGGCCTTGGGTTACCAGCGTTCGCTGATCCAGGCCACCCGCCAACTGGAAGAGCAACGCCGGGCGCTGTCCCTGGCCAAGACCGAACTGGCGACCCTGATCAACTTGCCCTTGGGCACCGAGCTGACCCTGGCGACCCAGGATGAATACACCATCCCGGAACTCAAGGTCGACCTGGCCCGTCTGGAACAGGAAGCCCTGGCCAGCCGTCCGGAACTGCGTGAGCAGGATTACCAGACCCGCATCACCGCCGCCGAAACCCGCAAGGCCATGTTGCGCCTGCTGCCGGGGCTGGAGTTTTCCGCCGGCGGGCATTACGACAGTAACTCGTTCCTGGTGGAACAGGGCTGGGCCGACTATGGCGTGAAAGTCACCTGGAACCTGTTCAACGTGATCTCCGCCCCGGCGGCCATCGACGTGGCCAAGGCCGGGGAAGAAGTGGCGGCGGCGCGGCGCCAGGCGATGTCGATTGCCG
This sequence comes from Pseudomonas beijingensis, assembly GCF_030687295.1. Taxonomy (NCBI): domain Bacteria; kingdom Pseudomonadati; phylum Pseudomonadota; class Gammaproteobacteria; order Pseudomonadales; family Pseudomonadaceae; genus Pseudomonas; species Pseudomonas beijingensis. The sequence continues at coordinate 1,233,013 of NZ_CP117425.1, forward strand.
TGCTGGCGCAGCTGTACGTCGCCAACGCGAACTATCGCGAAGCGCTGCGCCAGTTCAAGACCAGCCAGCAACTGTCGGACATCGACGGGCAGATTGTCGGCCAACTGCGCAGCCGTCACCAGGCTGCCGGCATCGGTGAGCTGGACCTGATCCAGGGTGAACTCAATACTCTGCAGGCCGATCTGCGCCGTGACCTGGCCTACGCCGACCTGCGCAACGCCTACGGGCAGATCTTTGCCAGCGCCGGCCTCGACCCGCTGCCAAACGAAGTGCAATCGACCGAAGTCCAGTCGATTGCCACGGCGCTGGCCAACCGCGAAGCGGCCTGGGCCCAGGGCGATATCGCGTTGCCGAAGCCTGCCACGGTGACGCAATAACCGGGCGCAACCATGACGCGCCCGGCGTTTTCCCGGCTGCCGGTGACGGTGAACCTGCCGCTGCTGTTGCAGGCACTGGCGGCCATTGAAGACGCGCGCTGGCAGGGGCATTTCAACAGCGCCTATCACAGCGGCGACTGGAGCGGCGTGGCGCTGATTTCGGCGACCGACGCCGTCACCGAGCTGTCGCCCGGGCGCGGTCAGCCACGGCAGCGTGCACCTTGGTCAGCGGATGGCCGTTGGCATGAGGCATTGCGCGACTGGCCCCTGGAGATCGTCTCGGCCCGGCTGCTGCGGCTGGGGCCCGGCGGGTGCATCCACGAGCATCGCGACTATGACCTGGGCGGGCCGGACGCCGATCTGCGCCTGCACGTTCCGCTGCTAAGCCCACCTGGCGTGGACTTCTTCCTGGATGGACAAATCATTCCGATGACGGCCGGTGAGTGCTGGTTTCTCGACCTGGCGCGGCCCCATCGAGTGGTTAACCGAAGTGCGCATTCGCGGGTTCACCTGGTGCTCGACTGTCGCCCCGGGCCGTGGCTGGTCCGGCAGATTGCCGATGGGCTGCCCACCACACCCGACGCGGGCGTCAGGCAAAGCGACTTCGCTCTTTTTCAGCTGCGCGTGGAAAGCGATCCTGACCTCGCCCGCACCTTGCAGAGCCTGCACGACCTCGACGCTTTCATGGCGTCCACCCTGGCGTTGGGGGCCGAACGAGGGCTTCATTTCACCCAGGAAGAATTGCGGGCCGCCATGCGCAACGGTCGCCAGCAGTGGAGAGCCCAGTGGAAGACCTGAACCTGCACGGTTGGCTGCCGATCCGCCTATGGCAAGAGGCCGGGCAGTGGCGGGTCGACTGGTGCTGGTTCGGCGACGCGCGACTGTCACAGCCGTTCTTTGGCGACTCCGTGGAAGACGCCTTGCGCCGGCCCTTCAACCAGGCGTTCCGCCGCCAGACGCCCTTGGACGCACTCGGTCAGTGGCAACGGCAAAGCCCGGGCCTTGGGCCCAGTGCATTCATCTGCCATGCCTCCCGTTGCGGTTCGACCTTGATCAGCCAGATGCTCGCCCAGTTGGACGACCATATCGTCATCTCGGAACCACCGCCCCTGGATGCGCTGCTGCGCAGTGAGCTGCCGCCGGCCGAGCGGTCTGCGGCACTCAAGGGCTTGATGTCGGCCTACGGGCAGCGCCGCCGAGGCGTGGAGCAACGCCTGGTGGTCAAACTCGACGCCTGGAACATTGGTGAGCTGCCGCTGCTGCGTGAGTGTTTTCCCGACACGCCCTGGTTGTTCGTCTATCGCGATCCCTTGGAAATCGCCGTTTCTCACCTGCGTCGTCCCGGCATGCACATGGTGCCGGGGATGATCGGGACGACTGTCCTGGACGATGGGTTGCCATTTGGCAGCCAGGAAGATTTCATCCCGCGCCGGGTGGGGCGGTTGTTGGCGACGGGCTTGGAACACTGCCAGGCATTGTCTGGCGTGGCGGTCAACTACAGCGAACTGCCCGAGGCGATGACAGGCAGGTTGGCAGCGTTTTTCGGGCTCGATGATGAGCAATGCGGGCAAGTGTTCGCGACGGTGGGGCAGCATGCCAAGCAGCCGGCGCAGGCGTTTGTTGGCGACAGCGAGGACAAGCGCCGGGAGGCTTCGGCGTTGTTGCGTGAGCGGGTCATGCGCTGGGCGCAGGGGCCCTATGAAGCGTTGACGTCACTGCCGCTGTAGCGGGGTCAAACCTGCTTTTGTGGCGAGGGGATTTATCCCCGTTGGGTTGCGAAGCGACCCCCAAACCAGCCAACTCGGTGTGTCAGGAAGATTGAGCTCACTGCTTTGGGGCTGCTGCGCAGCCCAGCGGGGATAAATCCCCTCGCCACAAAGGCCAGCCTTCAGCCCATCAAGCCTTGTTGGGCGACAACTCCGCCATCCCCTTGAGCAATTCGATCGGCAGGGGGAAGACGATGGTGGAGCTTTTATCCCCGGCGATCGACCCCAGCGTCTGCATGTAGCGCAGTTGCATGGCGCCTGGCTGGCGGCCGAGCATTTCGGCGGCCTGCATGAGTTTTTCCGAGGCTTGCAGCTCGCCTTCGGCGTGGATCACCTTGGCTCGCCGTTCCCGTTCGGCCTCGGCTTGGCGGGCGATGGCGCGGATCATGGATTCGTTGAGGTCTACGTGCTTGATCTCGACGTTTGCCACCTTGATACCCCAGGCGTCGGTCTGGGCGTCGAGCACTTGCTGGATGTCGCCGTTCAACTGCTCGCGTTCGGCCAGCAGTTGGTCCAGGTCATGCTTGCCGAGGACCGCGCGCAACGTGGTCTGGGCCAGTTGGCTGGTGGCCATGAGGAAGTTTTCCACCTGGATAATGGCTTTCTGCGGGTCGAGCACGCGGAAATACAGCACCGCATTGACCTTCACCGAGACGTTGTCCCGGGTGATCACGTCCTGGGGCGGCACGTCGAGGACAATGGTGCGCAGGTCAACGCGAATCATCTGCTGCACCACCGGAATCAGCAGGATCAACCCCGGCCCCTTGACCTGCCAGAACCGTCCGAGCTGGAACACCACCGCTCGTTCGTACTCGCGCAGGATCCGGAAGGTCGCCCCCGCCAGCGCGATCACCAGCAACAACAGCAGCGCAAAACCGATTTGCATGCCCATCTCATACCCCTCCGGAGTCAGCGGCGGCCACTTCCAGCAGTAAACCCTTGCGGGCGATGACCCGCACCGCTTGCCCAGGCCGCAGCGGCGTTGCGCTTGCCACCTGCCAGCGTTCGCCTTCCAACTGGACCCAGCCATGATGATTATTACCGGCCTGCAATGCGGTCACCGCCGTGACGCTGCCCAGCAGCGCGGCATCGCCGCTGACAGGCTGGCGCGGCCGTGTTTTCAACGCACGGACCAGCAGGGCGATCAGCAGCAAGGCACTGACCAGGCCCAGGCCGAGCATCAGCGGAACCGGTATATCAGCGTTGGTCAGGATGACCGCGCCAATCACACACAAGACAATGCCGCCCAACCCCGCGACGCCGTAATTGGGCAAGGCCGCCTCGAAGACCAGCAAGGCCACGCCCACGGCAATCAGCCAGAAACCCAGGGGGATCGGTGCCCGACGGCACGAGGCCCTCGGCGCCGAACGCAGGCCCGCTGATCGCCAGCAGCGCAACCGTCAACCAGTGAATGTTCACGGGATCCTCCCACAACGTGTAGTCGTCGGGATGTTTATTCAAAGTCTAGTCGAGTCGGGGGTTGATTGAATTTTGATCAGTCTGGCGGTCGGCGAGGGGCTAGACTGCCTAGGAACAACCCCGCCATTCATTCATGTCCAGGAGCCCCCTATGGAACCGCCGATTCACACCCTTCGCGCATTGTTCAAGCAACTGGGCTTGCCCGATGATGCTATTGGCATTGACCAGTTCATTGCGACGCATTCACCCCTCAAGCCCAGGTTGCACTTGGCCGATGCGTTTTTCTGGAATGAGGGCCAGCGGCAAATGCTGCGCGAGGAAATCCTTGAGGATGCGGACTGGGCGGAAGTGATAGATCAACTGGATGTGTTGCTGCGCAAGGGACGTAGCGAGTGAGAACGTACGCAATACCTGTGGGAGCGAGCTTGCTCGCGATAGCGATATGTCTGTCACATCAATGTTGACTGAAAGTCCGCTATCGCGAGCAAGCTCGCTCCCACAGGGTTATCTTGTTATTCGCTTTAAGCATTAACAAATAGCTTCTTATTCCTTAAAGAATATAGCTCTCCTCCCTATACTCGTCCGGGAACAGACACGCAGGAGAGCAACCCATGCGCAACGAATCGATTCGCTACCTGATTGTGCCGGGCTGGCAAGGATCGCCGGAAAATCATTGGCAAACCCACTGGCAGAACAGCCTGCCCAACAGCGCCCGGGTCGAGCAGGCCGACTGGGTGACGCCCCGACGTGAAGACTGGGTCGCGGCGCTGGCCGAGGCCGTGGCCGCCGACAGCACACCGGTGATCCTGATTGCCCATAGCCTGGGTTGCATCACGGTAGCTCATTGGGCCTCCACCGCGCCGGTGCAGTTTCTGCGGCAGGTGCGTGGGGCGCTGCTGGTGGCACCGGCGGATGTCGAGCGGCCCGCCTGCGTCCCGGCGCTGCGCAACTTCGCGCCGATTCCCACTGATTTGTTGCCGTTCCCAAGCCAAGTGGTCAGCTCCGACAACGACGCCGCCGTGAGCGCCCCGCGTGCCTTGGAACTGGCGCGCAACTGGGGGGCCGAGGCCGGGATCCTGGCGGGGGCGGGGCATATCAACGTGAAGTCCGGCCACCAGCGCTGGGAGCAGGGTTTCGCTTATCTCTATCGTCTGCAAAACCGCATGGAGCATCACGCCCTGCGTCGCGCCTGAATGTTTAGCGCCCCCCGTCTCCCGGCGGTCTGGGGCGGGAGCCTGCCATGAGTTTGCATGAAACCTTCGGTCAGCCCTTGCTGACCTTTCCCGATGCGGAAAAAAGCCCCCTGAGCATTCGCGCCAAGGCGCTGGTGTTCGTCGACCCCCGTTCACGGCAGTTGCGCCAGGAACTGGAACAACTGGCACCCCGGGCGATTTCGGTGCTGATACGCGGCGAAACCGGTAGCGGCAAGGAATTGCTGGCCCGGCATATCCATCGCGAAAGCGATCGCGGCGGATTGTTTGTGTCGGTTAACTGCGGCGCCATCAGCCCGACCTACGCCGACGCCGAACTGTTCGGTTATACCGCTGGCAGCTACAGCGGTTCGGCCAGCAGTCGGGCCGGTTGGTTCGGTTCGGCCAACGGCGGCACCCTTTACCTGGATGAAATCGGCGATTTGCCGCTGCCGATCCAGATCAAATTGCTGGCTGCGCTGGAAAACCACGAAGTCACCCGAGTGGGTGCCCATCAGCCCAGCCCGGTGGATGTCCGCCTGGTCGCGGCCACCAGCATCGACCTGGCGCAAGCGGTGGCCGCCGGGAAATTCCACGAACGGCTCTATCACTACCTGGGTGAAGGCCAACTGGAACTGCCGGCCCTGCGCGAACGGGTGGGCGATATCCTGTCCCTGGCCGAATACTTTCTGGGCATCTACAGCCAGCGACTCAACCTGGCCGTGCCGCTGATCAGTGAAGCTGCGCAGCATGCCCTCGAACAGCACAGTTGGCCGGGCAACACCCGCGAGTTGGAAAACGTCATTCATTTCGCGTTGCTGGTGAGCACGGGGGATGAAATTTTGCCGGAGCATTTGAATTTGCCGTCTCAGCCCTCGGCCCTGGAGTTGATTGACCGCCAGGTGGCGCAGGTCGTTGCACAGGGCACGCAAGGCGAGCGCACGGCGCTCAAGGCGCTGCTCAATCGACTGAACCAGGCCCTATAGACCCGATATCCCCCGTGGCGAGGGAGCAAGCTCCCTCGCCACAAAAAGCGGATTTTTCTATATGAGTGAAATGAATATGAACTTGAATAAAAGATATTGTTAAGGAATAAAAAATATCGGTATTGTCCTCATCACGCCAGCGATAGCACTTCACTGGCACACCACATTTAGCCGTCGTCGATGACGACCGTGATTCTCGATAAGGACACTGCATGAAAAAGGTTCTGTTGTTCACCGCATTGGCGGCAGCTCTGGCTTCGGGCCTGGCCCAGGCCGCGGAAAAATTGGTCGTGGCCGCCACGCCGGTGCCCCACGCTGAAATCCTCGAGCTGATCAAGCCAGCCTTGGCCAAGGAAGGCGTGGACCTGGAAATCAAGGTCTTCACCGACTACGTCCAACCCAACGTACAGGTTGACCAGAAGCGTCTGGACGCCAACTATTTCCAGACCCTGCCGTACCTGACTAACTTCAACGAAGGCAAAGGCACCCATCTGGTGACCGTGATCGGTGTTCACGTCGAACCGTTCGGTGGCTACTCGAAGAAGTACAAAAAACTGGCTGATCTGCCAGACGGCGCGACCATCGCGCTGCCCAATGAAGGCAGTAACAGCGGCCGTGCGCTGATCCTGTTGCAGAAGGCTGGCCTGATCGAGTTGAAAGACCCGAAAAACGCTTTGGCAACGCCGAAAGACATCGCCAAGAACCCGAAGAACTTCAAGTTCAAAGAACTGGAATCGGCCATGCTGCCGCGGGTGCTGGACCAGGTTGACCTGGACCTGATCAACACCAACTATGCCCTGGAAGCGGGTCTTAACCCGGCCAAGGATGCCCTGGTGATCGAAGGTTCGGATTCGCCTTACGTCAACTTCCTGGTGGCCCGTCCGGACAACAAGGACAGCCCGGCCATCCAGAAACTGGCCAAGGCCCTGACCAGCCCTGAAGTGAAGGCGTTCATCGAGAAGAAATACAGCGGCGCGGTACTGCCGGCGTTCTGATTCGCGCGGTAAACCTTGTCACGGTTTCAAACGCCGACGGCTGATACAGCGTCGGCGTTTTTTTGTGCCTGTGGGTAGTAAGGTTGTTTACTTTCGGATTGGTCGAACCTGTCCTTGTGGCGAGGGGACAAATCCCCTCGCCACAAGGCACTGTCAGGCCTCCCCGTTCTTCAACGCCCTGCGCAACGCCACCAACAATTTCACTATGTCCTGCGGTTCCAGTCGCTGCGGCACTTTTACGTCAGCCATGTTTTCTTCCTTGTAATGGTGAGGGAGATGGCGAAAAAACTCTCCCTGCGGCGCAAGAAAAATAGTCGTCTTTACCCTTCGCGGCAAATTCTGTGGTGAGAGAGCGTGAACTCAACACCGCGCCACTGTGGGAGCGAGCTTGCTCGCGAAAGCGCGTTATCAGGCGCTGATTAATCCGGCCAATGCCACGCCGGTTCATCCAACGCCCGCTGCCCGACGATCCCGGTCTGTCCAAGGTCTTTCTCCAGCACGATGCAATTGCATTGCTCATCCTGTTCCAGGGCGGCGATCAAGCGCGTGGCATGGGACACGACCCAGACCTGGCAATTGGCCGAGGCGCGGATGATCAACCGCGCCAGGGCCGGCAACAGGTCCGGGTGCAGGCTGGTTTCCGGTTCGTTGAGCACCATCAGCGAGGGCGGGCGTGGGGTGAGCAGGGCGGCCACCAGCAACAGATAGCGCAGGGTCCCGTCCGACAGTTCGGCGGCGGACAGCGGCCGTAGCAGGCCATGTTGTTGGAACGCGATGGCGAAACGTCCGCCTTGCAGTTTCTCGATGTGCAGGTGGGCACCGGGAAATGCGTCGCCGATGGCGGCATGCAGGGCTTCGTCGTCGCCGATTTCAAGGATGGTTTGCAGGGCGGCGGCCAGGTCGCGTCCGTCGTGGTGCAGCACCGGCGTGCGGGTGCCCAGTTGCGGTTGGCGCACCGGGGCGTCGGCGTCGCTGCGAAAGTGATCATAGAAGCGCCAGCGACGAATGAACTCGCGCATCTGCAGGACCTCCGGCGACGTGCGCAGGCTGCCGACCTGGTCGAACAGGCTGTCGAAGGTCGGTGTGTGCTGGGCCAGCACATCCCAGGAACGGCCTTCGCGGGCCCGGATCATCGGCCCCTTGCGGTCCACCAGCAGGCTGGCCGGCCGAAACACCGGGCCGGCCCAGATGCATTCGCGCTTGATTTCAGGGTCCAGTGAAAACGCTGAGCTACTGGTTTCCGGCAAGCCCAAGGCGATGGAATAGCTGAAGTCTTCGCCGACAAAACCCAGGCGCAGGCGCTTGGTGCCCTGGCGCACAACCGCCTGGACCGGTACCTCGCCGTTACGCATGCGGCGGCTGATTTCCTCCGGGCCGGCCCAGAAGGTCGAGTCCAGCCCACCTTCACGGGCCAGGGCATTGACCACCCCACCCTGGGCCGTTTCGGCCAGCAGACGCAGGGCACGGTACAGATTGGATTTGCCGCTGCCGTTGGGGCCGGTGATCAGGTTCAGTCGGCCCAGGGGGATGACCAATTTATTGATCGATCGGTAGTTGGCCACCGCCAGTGTCTTGAGCATGCAGATTTCCTTTGCATGGGCGTGGGGAGCAAGTCTGCCTGATTGCTGTGCTTTGAGTGAACCCTGTTCTAAGCTCACAGTCGTATCGTCACTGGTACGTCCGTACAACGCAAAGGAGTCTGCATGGCTGGTCCCGGAATCAAATGGGTTATTGGTTTGGGCGTGTGTGCATTGTTGACGGGGTGCGGTGATAAGAAGCCCGAAGAAAAAGCCCTGCCACGGGTTTTCGTGCAGCAAGCCGTGCCCAGTGAATACGCGGCCTCGGTGACCCTGACCGGCGACGTCCAGGCGCGGGTGCAGGCTGACCTGTCGTTTCGTGTGGGCGGCAAGATCATCGAGCGCAAGGTCGATGTCGGTGACCGGGTCTCGGCCCGGCAAGTGCTGGCCCGGCTCGATCCCCGGGACCTGCAGACCAACGTCGACTCCGCCGAGGCCCAGGTGGCCGCCGAGCAGGCGCGGGTCAAGCAGAGCGCGGCGGCGTTCGTGCGCCAGCAGAAACTCCTGCCCAAGGGCTACACCAGCCAGAGCGAATACGACGCGGCCCAGGCCCAACTGCGCAGCAGCCAGAGTGCGCTGACCGCCGCCCAGGCCCAATTGGCCAACGCCCGTGAGCAACTGAGCTACACCGCGCTGGTCGCCGAGGCACCGGGCATCATCACCGCGCGCCAGGCTGAAGTCGGCCAGGTGGTGCAGGCCACGGAGCCGATCTTCAGCCTGGCCCGGGATGGCGAGCGCGACGCGGTGTTCAACATCTACGAATCGCTGTTGAGCGAACCACCGTCGGACCCGGCGATCACCATCAGTCTGCTGGACAACCCCGCCATCAAGACCACCGGCACGGTGCGCGAAATCACCCCTGCGGTGTCTGCCCAAACCGGCACCGTGCAGGTCAAGGTCACCCTCAATGATTTGCCCGAAGGCATGCGCCTGGGCTCGGTGGTCAGCGCCACCGCCAAGTCCGCCGGCAAGACCGCCTTCGAACTGCCTTGGTCGGCCCTGACCAAGAACCTCAGTGAACCGGCCGTGTGGCTGGTGGACGGCGAGGGCAAGGCCCGGTTGCAAACGGTGACGGTCGGCCGTTACCTGACCGGCAAGGTCATCATCAGCGATGGCCTCAAGGGCGGTGAGAAAATCGTCACCGCAGGCGGGCAGTTGCTGCACCCTGGCGTACGCGTCGAGATCGCTGAAAACACCTACGGAAAATCCGCGCCGGGAGCCCAGCCATGAAGCGTTTGTGGATGGTCTCGGCCGGTCTGTTGCTGGCCGCCTGCTCCAAGGAGGAAGCGCCGCCCGAACCGGTGCGCCCGGTGTTGTCCGTTGAGGTCCGGGCCCTCGACCAGCAGGCACTCGGGCGGTTCGCCGGGAATATCCAGGCACGCTACGAAAGCAACGTGGGTTTCCGCGTGCCAGGACGCATCGCCAGTCGCAATGTCGATGTCGGCGCAGAGGTGAAGAAGGACGACCTGCTCGCCACGCTCGACCCCACCGATCAACAGAACCAGTTGCGCGCCGCCCAGGGCGATCTGGCGCGGATCGAGGCGCAGTACATCAATGCCCAGGCCAATGCCCGTCGCCAGCAGCAATTGTTCGACCGTGGCGTCGGGGCCCAGGCGCAACTGGACATCGCCCAGACCGATTTGAAAACCACTGGCGCGTCCCTCGAACAGGCCCGGGCCTCGGTGGAGCAGGCTCGCGATCAGCTCAACTACAGCGAGTTGCGCACCGACCACGACGCAATCGTCACTGCCTGGAATGCCGAAGCCGGGCAGGTGGTCACCGCCGGCCAGCAAGTGGTGACCCTGGCCCGCCCGGACATCAAGGAAGCGGTGATCGACCTGCCGGCCGGGCTGGTTGAGCGCCTACCCTCGGACGTGGTATTCGAAGTCGCCGCGCAATTGGACCCGAGCACCCACACCAGCGCCATCGTGCGCGAGATCGAACCCCAGGCCCAGAGCGCGACCCGCACTCGCCGCGCGCGCCTGACGCTGACCGACACACCGCCAGGCTTTCGCCTGGGCACGGCCATCAGCGTGACCCTGAGCTCGACCATCGAACCGCGCATCGAGCTGCCGCTCAGCGCCCTGCAAGAGATCGACGGCAAGGCGCGCATCTGGCTCATCGACCCGCAGAGCCAGACGGTCTCACCCCGTGAGGTACGGATTCTCGAACGTTCGGCCAACTCGGTGCTAGTGGCCAACGGCATCAAGGCCGGCGACCGTGTGGTCAGCGCCGGCGTGAACAGTCTCCAGCCGGGGCAGAAAGTGAAACTCGACGAGGACGCACGATGAAAGGGCCTTTCAACTTATCCGAATGGGCCCTGCGGCATCAGTCGTTCGTCTGGTACCTGATGTTCGTGGCGCTGTTGATGGGCGTGTTTTCGTACATGAACCTGGGTCGGGAGGAAGACCCGTCGTTCACCATCAAGACCATGATCATCCAGACCCGCTGGCCGGGCGCGACCCAGGAAGAAACCCTCAGGCAGGTCACCGACCGCATCGAGAAAAAACTCGAAGAGCTCGACTCACTCGACTACGTCAAAAGCTACACCCGTCCGGGAGAGTCGACGGTGTTCGTGTACCTGCTCGATACCACCGGGGCCAAAGAGATCCCCGAGATCTGGTACCAGGTGCGCAAGAAGATCAACGACATCCGTGGCGACTTCCCCCAGGGGCTGCAAGGGCCGGGCTTCAACGACGAGTTCGGTGACGTGTACGGGTCGGTGTACGCCTTCACCGGCGACGGCCTGTCGATGCGCCAGCTGCGCGACTACGTGGAGCAGGTGCGCGCCGAGATTCGCGACGTGCCCGGGCTGGGCAAGGTGGAGATGCTCGGCGAGCAGGATGAAGTGCTGTACCTGAACTTCTCCACGCGCAAACTCGCCGCGCTGGGCATCGACCAGCGCCAGGTGGTGCAGAGCCTGCAATCGCAGAATGCCGTGACGCCGGCCGGGGTGATCGACGCGGGGCCGGAGCGGATTTCCGTGCGCACGTCCGGGCAGTTCCAGTCGGAAAAAGACCTGGCCAACGTCAACCTGCGGCTCAATGACCGCTTCTATCGACTGGCCGACATCGCCGACATCCGTCGCGGCTACGTCGACCCCGCCACACCGATGTTCCGCTTCAACGGTACGCCGGCCATCGGCCTCGCCATCGCGATGAAAAAGGGCGGCAACATCCAGGACTTCGGCAAGGCGCTGCATGCGCGCATGACCGAACTGACCGCCGACCTGCCGGTGGGCGTTGGCGTGCACACCGTGTCGGACCAAGCCGAGGTGGTGGAAGAGGCGGTCGGCGGCTTTACCAGCGCCTTGTTCGAGGCGGTGATCATTGTACTGGTCGTCAGCTTCATCAGCCTTGGCGTGCGCGCCGGGCTGGTGGTGGCCTGTTCGATTCCGCTGGTGCTGGCGATGGTCTTCCTGTTCATGGAATACAGCGGCATCACCATGCAGCGGATTTCCCTCGGCGCGTTGATCATCGCCCTCGGCCTGCTGGTGGACGACGCGATGATCACCGTGGAGATGATGGTCACGCGCCTGGAAAAAGGCGACAGCAAGGAACAGGCCGCGACGTTCGCCTATACCTCGACGGCGTTTCCGATGCTCACCGGGACCCTGGTGACCGTGGCCGGTTTCGTGCCCATCGGCCTGAACGCCAGTTCCGCCGGCGAATACACCTTCACCCTGTTCGCGGTCATCGCCGTGGCGATGCTGGTGTCGTGGATCGTCGCCGTGCTGTTTGCCCCGGTGATCGGCGTGCACATCCTCAGCACCAACATCAAACCCCACAGCGCCGAACCGGGGCGGATCGGCCGGGCGTTCAACGGCGGCCTGTTGTGGGCGATGCGCAATCGCTGGTGGGCCATCGGCATCACCGTGTTGCTGTTCGTGCTGGCGGTGTTTTGCATGCGCTTCGTGCAGAACCAGTTCTTTCCATCGTCGGACCGGCCGGAAATCCTGGTGGACCTCAACCTGCCGCAAAACGCCTCGATGGACGAGACCCGTAAAGCCGTCGATCGCCTGGAAGCGACGCTCAAGGACGATCCGGACATCGCGCGCTGGAGCACCTACATCGGTGAAGGCGCGATTCGCTTCTATCTGCCGCTGGACCAGCAATTGCAGAACCCGTACTACGCGCAACTGGTGATCGTCAGCAAGGGTCTGGAGTCGCGCACGGCCCTGACCGAGCGCCTGCAAAAGCGTTTGCGCGAGGATTTCGTCGGCATTGGCAGCTACGTGCAGGCTCTGGAAATGGGCCCGCCGGTGGGTCGGCCGATCCAATACCGGGTCAGCGGCAAGGACGTCGACCAGGTGCGCAAGCACGCCATCGAGCTGGCCACCGAGCTGGACAAGAACTCCCACATCGGCGAAATCATTTACGACTGGAACGAACCGGGCAAGGTCCTGCGCATCGATATCGCCCAGGACAAGGCGCGGCAATTGGGCTTGTCTTCCGATGACGTGGCCAGGCTGATGAACAGCATCGTCAGTGGCTCGCCGGTGACCCAGGTCAACGACGATATTTACCTGATCAACGTGGTTGGCCGCGCTGAAGATGCCGAGCGCGGCTCGCCGGAAACCCTGCAGAACCTGCAGATTGTCACGCCGAGCGGCACCTCGATTCCGCTGCTGGCGTTCGCCACGGTGCGTTATGAGCTGGAGCAGCCGCTGGTATGGCGTCGTGACCGTAAGCCGACCATCACCATCAAGGCTGCGGTGCGCGACGAGATCCAGCCCACCGACTTGGTCAAGCAACTGCAACCGGACATCGACAAGTTCGCCGCCGGCCTGCCGGTGGGCTACAAGGTCGCCACGGGCGGTACGGTGGAAGAGAGCAGCAAGGCCCAAGGGCCGATCGCCAGCGTCGTGCCGCTGATGCTGTTTCTGATGGCGACCTTCCTGATGATCCAACTGCACAGCGTGCAGAAACTGTTCCTGGTGGCGAGCGTCGCGCCGCTTGGGTTGATCGGCGTGGTGCTGGCGCTGGTGCCGACGGGCACGCCCATGGGCTTTGTGGCGATCCTCGGGATCCTCGCCTTGATCGGCATTATTATCCGGAACTCGGTGATCCTGGTGACCCAGATCGATGAATACGAACGTGACGGTTACGAGCCCTGGGATGCGGTGGTGGAGGCCACCGAACACCGGCGCCGGCCGATCCTGCTCACGGCGGCCGCGGCGAGCCTGGGGATGATCCCCATTGCTCGGGAAGTGTTCTGGGGGCCGATGGCCTACGCGATGATCGGCGGGATCATCATCGCCACCCTGCTGACGCTGCTGTTCCTGCCGGCGCTGTATGTGGCCTGGTACAAGATCCGCGAGCCCAAGCGCGAGTGAGCCGTGCGCAGATTTTGTGGGGAGGGGAGTTAACCTGTGGCGAGGGGATTTATCCCCGTTGGGCTGCGCAGCAGCCCCCTCAGAGGACAACCCAATCAACCTGAAACAACGGGTTGGCGGCTTTTTTGGGGCTGCTGCGCAGCCCATCGCGAGCAAGCTTTGCTCCCACAGCAGATCTGCTGTGAGTTCAAAACGCTGTATTCACAAAGCTCCAACTGTGGGAGCAAAGCTTGCTCGCGATGAGGCCGGTGAATTTACCCTGGCCTTTTACTTGCGCAACAACCGCAACCCATTGAACACCACCAGCAAGCTCACCCCCATGTCGGCAAACACCGCCATCCACATGGTGGCAAGCCCGGCGAAGGTGACCCCAAGGAAAATCGCCTTGATCACCAACGCCAGGGCAATATTCTGCTTGAGGATGCTGGATGTCTGCCGGGACAGGCGAATGAACGCCGGGATCTTGCGCAGGTCATCGTCCATCAGCGCGACGTCGGCGGTCTCGATGGCCGTGTCGGTGCCGGCCGCCGCCATGGCGAAACCGATTTGCGAACGGGCCAGGGCCGGGGCGTCGTTGATGCCGTCGCCGACCATGCCGACGCGGTGACCCTGGGCGTACAAGGCTTCGATGGCTTGCAGCTTGTCTTCCGGCAACAAGTCGCCCCGCGCCTGATCCATGCCCACCTGCGCGGCAATCGCGTCGGCGGTGTGGGCGTTGTCGCCGGTGAGCATCAGGGTCTTGATGCCCAGGTCATGCAGTTGCCGGATGGCTTCGCGGCTGGAGTCCTTCACGGTGTCGGCCACGGCAAACAGCGCCAAGGGGCCTGTAGCGTCGAGCAGCAGCACCACCGACTTGCCTTGTTTTTCCAGGGCGAAGAGTTTCTCTTCCAGTTCGGGGGAGCACAGGCCGAGGTCTTCCACCAGGCGGTGGTTGCCCAAGTGATAGGTCTGGCCGCCGATGTCGCCGCGCACGCCGCGCCCGGCAAGCGCCTCGAAGTTATCCACAACCTGCGGGGCCAGTTGCTTATCCACAGCCGCGTTGGCAATCGCCCGGGACACGGGATGGTCGGAACGGGCGGCGAGGCTGGCGGCCAGGGCCGGAGCGGTGCTTTCCACCGTCGGGTCCAGGGCCACGTAGTCGGTTTGCACCGGTTTGCCGTGGGTGATCGTGCCGGTCTTGTCCAAGGCCAGGTAGTCGAGCTTGTAGCCGCCCTCCAGGTACACGCCACCCTTGACCAGGATACCTTTGCGCGCTGCGGCGGCAAGGCCGCTGACGATGGTCACGGGGGTGGAAATCACCAGTGCGCACGGGCAGGCGACCACCAGCAGCACCAGCGCCCGGTAGATCCAGTCGAACCACAGCGCGCCCATGAACAGCGGCGGAATGACCGCTACCGCCAGGGCCAGAGCAAACACCGCTGGGGTATAGATCGTCGAGAAGCGGTCGACGAAGCGCTGGGTTGGCGCCCGGGCGCCCTGGGCCTGTTCCACGGCGTGGATGATGCGCGCCAGGGTTGAGTTATCGGCCGCCGCCGTCACCCGATATTCCAGTTCACCGGCCTGGTTGATGGTGCCGGCGAACACCTTGTCGCCGATGGTTTTTTCCACCGGCAGGCTTTCGCCGGTAATTGGCGCCTGGTCGACGGTCGAACGGCCGGCGACCACCTCACCGTCCAGGCCGACGCGCTCGCCCGGACGCAGCCGCACCCGCACGCCGAGGGCAATGGCCTTGACCTCTTGGACCTGCCAGGTGCCATCGGCCTGCTGCACGGTGGCCTGTTCCGGGGCCATCTGCATCAGGCCGCTGATGGCGTTGCGCGCGCGGTCGAGGGATTTGGCTTCGATCAGCTCGGCCACGGTGAACAGGAACATCACCATCGCCGCCTCGGGCCATTGGCCGATCAGTACGGCACCGGTCACGGCGATGCTCATCAGCGCATTGATGTTCAGGTTGCGGTTCTTCAGGGCGATCCAACCCTTCTTGTACGTGCCCAAGCCGCCGCTGAGGATCGACACCAACGCCACCAGCGCAACCACCCAGTTTGGCGCGGCATTGGTGAAATGGATCACCTCGGCGCCCAGGGCCGTCACACCGGACAGCGCCAACGGCCACCAGGGCTTGACCGGGGCGGGCAGGTCGTTGGTTTCTGATTTCTGGCCCGGAGTCAGCGGGTCGGCTTGCATGCCTAAGGACTCGATGGCCTGGATGATCGACGCGTCGCTGGGCAAATCGTGGGTCACGCCCAGCACGCGGTTAATCAGGTTGAACTCCAGTCGCTGCACGCCTTCGAGCTTGCCGAGCTTGTTCTGGATCAGCGTCTGTTCGGTGGGGCAGTCCATGGCTTCGATGCGGAAACTGCTCAGCCGCGCACCGTCCGTCGGCGTTTTGCCGAGGTTGACCACCGCCGGCGCCGCTTTCGAGGCGCAGCAGGAATGCCCGTGGTCATGGCCGTGGTCGGGTTTGTGGATGTGAAGGGAATCGCTCATCGGGTGACGTCCGTGAAAAGTGCCTGTTGCGCAGTAAAGACCCTGTAGCCACTATAGGGTCAAGCACCTATTTGGGAGGCCGCATCATGAAGATCGGAGAACTGGCGAAAATCACCGACTGCCAGGTCGAAACCATCCGCTATTACGAGCGCGAAGGCCTGCTGCCGGAGCCGGCCCGCAGCGACGGCAATTACCGCGTCTACACCCAGGCCCATGCCGAGCGGCTGACGTTCATCCGCAACTGCCGCACCCTGGACATGACCCTGGAAGAAATCCGCAGCCTCCTGGCCCTGCGCGACAGCCCCCAGGACCAGTGCGAAAGCGTCAATGCGCTGATCGACGAACACATCCAGCACGTCAAGGCCCGCATCGATGGCCTGCTGGCCCTGCAGACGCAACTGATCGACCTGCGCCATCGCTGTGGCGAAGGGCCGGATTTGGATCAATGCGGGATCTTGCAGCGGTTGGAGGTGAGCGGGGCGGTGGCGGCGGAGGTGGAGCATTCGCATGTGGGGCGTAGTCATGGGCATTAGCCGATCTTGGAGCACATGCAGATCCAATGTGGGAGCGAGCTTGCTCGCGATAGCGGTGGGTCAGTCACATAAGTATTGAATGTGAGGACGCTATCGCGAGCAAGCTCGCTCCCACAGGGGAGAGGTGGTGTGGCTCAGACCGCCATCGGCGCGGTCATCGGCGCATGGTGCTGGTAGCCTTCTAGGGAAAAGTCGCTCGGCTCTACCAACTCCAGCCACTCGGGGCTGGTACACACCGGTCTTGGTGAACTCCGGCACACGTTCGGAAATCACCAGCTTGGGCATCGGGAACGGCTCGCGGGTGAGCTGTTCGTTGAGCATGTCCAAGTGGTTTTCGTAGACGTGGGCATCACCGATGAAATAGGTGAACCAGCGCGGCGTGTAGCCGGTCAGGCGGCCGATCAGGCTCAGCAGCGCGGCGCCTTCGGTGAGGTTGAACGGCGTGCCCAGGCCCAGGTCGTTGGAGCGGATGTAGAGGGTCAGGGAAATTTCCTTGGTCTCGACATTCGGGTGGAACTGGTAGAGCAGATGGCACGGCGGCAGGGCCATCTCATCGAGCTGGGCGCAGTTCCAGCCGTGGAACAGGATGCGCCGGCTGCCCGGGTCCTTGATGATGGTGTCGACGCACTGGCGAACCTGATCGATGGCCTTGTACAGCACCACGTAGGCCTGGCCGTTTTCTTCGCCTTCGGCGATCTGCCGGTAACCCTGGGCCAGCGTCTGCTCGATGGCCGCCGGGTTGCTCAGGGGGATCTGTTTGTAGGCCGGCCATTTGCGCCATTGCACGCCGTAGATCTCGCCCAGGTCGTCTTCGCCCTGGCGGAACGGGTTGGCCAGCCACTGGGCGTTTTCGTTGGCGTTCTGGTCCCAGACCTTGCAGCCCAGGGCACGGAATTCGGCGGCGTTGTTCACGCCACGCAGGAAACCGCACATCTCGCCGATGGCCGATTTGAAGGCCATCTTGCGGGTGGTGATGGCCGGGAAACCATCCTTCAAGTCATAGCGCAGCATGGCGCCGGGGAAGCTGATGGTGTTCACACCGGTGCGGTTGGCTTGCTTGGTGCCGTTCTTGATGACGTGCGCCACCAGATCGAGATATTGCTTCATGGGTTACCTGTGTCCTTGAATCCGGGGCCTGCGCCCCGGGGTTCGAATTTTAAACCTTGGCCGCCGCGGCCGGCGCGCGATGATAGGCCAGCCAGATCAGCGCCAGGCCACCGATGATCATCGGCAGGCACAGCACCTGGCCCATGGTCAGCCAGTTCCACGCCAGATAGCCGAGCTGGGCGTCCGGGACGCGGACGAATTCAACGATGAAACGGAAGATGCCATAGAACAGCGCGAACATGCCCGACACCGCCATGGTTGGCCGCGGCTTGCGCGAGAACAGCCAGAGGATCAGGAACAGTGCCACGCCTTCGAGGGCGAACTGATAAAGCTGCGACGGGTGGCGCGGCAACTGCGCCGGGTCGCTGAACGGCGGGAAGATCATCGCCCATGGCACGTCGGTCGGCTTGCCCCACAACTCGGCATTGATGAAATTGCCGATGCGACCTGCGCCCAGGCCGATCGGCACCATTGGCGCGACGAAGTCCATCAGCTCGAAAAACGACTTGTTGTTGCGCTTGCCGAACCACAACGCCGCCAGCATCACGCCGATGAACCCACCATGGAACGACATGCCGCCCTTCCAGACTTCGAAGATCAGCGTCGGGTTGGCGACATAGGCGCTCAGGTCGTAGAACAGCACATAGCCCAGGCGCCCGCCGACGATCACGCCCATGGACAGCCAGAACACCAGGTCGGAAAGTTTTTCCTTGTTCCAGGTCGGGTCGAAGCGGTTGAGCCGGCGCGACGCCAGCAACCAGGCGCCGCCGATGCCGATCAGGTACATCAGGCCGTACCAGTGGATTTTCAGCGGGCCGATGGCCAGGGCTACCGGATCGATCTGCGGGTAAGGCAGCATTGATATTCCTCGTAAACGTCAAAAATACCCGGGCGACGCTGCCACCTCAGGATTAAGCCAGGATTGCGTCAGAACAGAAAACTCAAGCCCACGCAGAATAGCAGGGCGGCAAACAACCGCTTGAGCAAGCGCGGTGACAGGCGATGGGCCAGCCGCGCGCCGAAACGGGCGAAGACCATGCTGGTCAAGGCGATGCCCAGCAGCGCCGGCAAATACACAAAACCGAGACTATGGGCCGGCAGCAGCGGATCGTGCCAGCCCAGAATCATGAAACTGAGTGCACTGGCCAGGGCAATCGGCAAACCGCAGGCCGACGAGGTCGCGACCGCTTGCTGCATCGGCACGCTGCGCCAGGTCAGGAACGGCACGGTCAGCGAGCCGCCGCCAATGCCGAAAATCGCCGAGGCCCAGCCGATCACCGTGCCGGCCACGGTCAGCCCGGCCTTGCCCGGTACGGTGCGGCTGGCCTTGGGCTTGAAGTCCAGGGCCAGTTGCACGGAGACGATCATGGCGAATACACCAATGATCTTTTGCAGGTGCGGGCCGGAAATCGCTTCGGCGGTGACGGCGCCGAAACCGGCACCGATCAGGATGCCGACGGTCATCCAGGCGAATATCGGCCAGCGCACCGCGCCTTTGCGCTGATGCTCGCGCACGGCATTGACCGAGGTGAAGATGATCGACGCCAGGGACGTGCCGACGGCCAGGTGCGTCAACACCTGCGGATCGAAACCCTGCAGTGTGAAACTGAACACCAGCACCGGGACGATGATCATCCCGCCACCCACGCCGAACAACCCGGCCAGCACGCCGGCGCAGGCGCCGAGTAGCAGATAGAGCACAAATTCCACCAGCCTCTCCCCGCCATCCCCGAAATAAGAGCGGCATGGTAACGGATCGAGGGGCTTGGGCTCTAGTGAAGGCGATGGATGTGGGGGCGATGTGTGGGTAGAGTGATCACAGCATTTGGCACGAAACCTTGTGGCGAGGGGATTTAGCGAAATGTCGCCCCGCTTTGTGGGAGCAAGGCTTACCCGCGATGGCGGCGCTACGGTCTTTCAGAAATCGAGGCGCCTGTTTCGCGAGCAAGCTTTGCTCCCACACAGTGCCTCCCACAAAAACTGTCTGGCTTTATTCTTTCAGCGGATTGGCATTACTAACGGGACTACCTGATGTGCCTGATCATATTTGCCTGGCGACCCGGCCACGCCCAGCCACTGATCGTGGCGGCCAACCGCGACGAGTTCTACGCTCGGCCGACCTTGCCCCTGGCCCAATGGCCTGACGCGCCCCATGTCCATGCCGGTCGTGACCTGGAGGCCGGCGGCACCTGGCTCGGCGTTGGCGCCGAGGGCCGCTTTGCCGCGTTGACCAACATCCGCGACCCGGGCCAGGTGCCGGCCTTCAAGTCGCGCGGTGAGCTGGTGGCGCGGTTCCTGACCGGGAATCTGTCGATTGCCGATTACCTCAGCGAAGTCGTGCCCCGCGCCGGCGAGTACGGTGGCTTCAACCTGCTGCTCGGCGATGGCACTGAGCTGTGGCACCACAACGCCCGCGATACCCAGCGCCAGCGGCTGGCTGAGGGAATCTATGGCCTGTCGAACGCTGGGCTGAACACGCCGTGGCCCAAATTGCTCAAGGCTCGGGCGGCCCTGGGCGAGGTGCTGGACGATCCGCAGCCTGAGGCCTTGTTGGCGCTGCTGAACGACCCACAACCCGCGCCGGTGGCGGAACTGCCGGACACGGGGGTTGGCCTGGCGACCGAGATGCTGCTATCGAGTGTGTTCATTGCCAGCCCGGCTTATGGAACACGGGCGAGTACGGCGTTGATTGTTCATGCCGATGGTACGCGGCAGATGGTCGAGCGCAGTTTCGGGCCGCATGGGGGGCATTTGGGGGAGGTGGAGATCAGGATCTAGCTTTTGTGGTATCAGGTCTGGCCCAATCGCGAGCAAGCTCGCTCCCACAATGGATCTGCGGTGAACACATATTTTGTGAACAACCGAAATCCCCTGTGGGAGCGAGCTTGCTCGCGATTGGGGCGCCGCAGGTTCAGAGCGTCTTGTTCGAAGCCGGATTGATCATCCGCGCCAACCCAAGGTTCTTCAGCGCCAGTTGCAGGGAGCTGTGGATCACCTGCGGGTTGTCGATGGTCATCACCTCGGCCAGCAACTCCTGGGCCTTGCTGAGGTTGATCTGGCGCAGCATCCACTTCACTTTCGGCAGGTTGGTGGCGTTCATCGACAGGCTGTCGAACCCCATCGCCATCAACAGCACTGCCGCCGCCGGGTCGCCGGCCATTTCGCCGCAGATGCTCACCGGCTTGCCTTCGGCATGGGCATCACGCACCACGTTCTGCAAAGCTTGCAGCACCGCTGGGTGCAGGTAATCGTACAGATCGGCAACCCGTGGGTTGTTACGGTCCACCGCCAGCAGGTACTGGGTCAGGTCGTTGGAACCCACCGACAGGAAGTCCACCTGCCGGGCCAGTTCCTTGGTCTGGTACACCGCCGCCGGAATCTCGATCATCACCCCCACCGGCGGCATCGGCACGTCGGTGCCTTCGTCGCGGACTTCGCCCCAGGCCCGGTGGATCAGGTGCAGGGCTTCTTCCAGTTCATGGGTGCCGGAGATCATCGGCAACAGGATGCGCAGGTTGTTCAGGCCCTCGCTGGCCTTGAGCATGGCGCGGGCCTGGACCAGGAAGATTTCCGGGTGGTCAAGCGTCACGCGGATGCCGCGCCAGCCGAGGAACGGGTTGTCTTCCTTGATCGGGAAGTAGGACAGGGACTTGTCGCCGCCGATGTCCAGGCTGCGCATGGTCACCGGTTGCGGGTGGAACGCGGCCAGTTGTTCGCGGTAGATCGCCAGCTGTTCCTTTTCGCTGGGGAAGCGCTGGTTGATCATGAACGGCACTTCGGTGCGGTACAGGCCCACACCCTCGGCACCACGCTTCTGCGCCCGAGCGACGTCGGCCAGCAGGCCGGTGTTGACCCACAGCGGCATGCGGTGGCCGTCGAGGGTTATGCACGGCAGGTCCCGCAGCGCATCCAGGCCCAGGGACAGTTGTTTTTCTTCCTCCACCACATCGGCAAACTGCTTGCGCAGCACGTCGCTGGGGTTGGTGTAGACCTCGCCGTGGTAGCCATCGACGATCATCTGGATGCCGTCGACCTTGGAGTACGGCAGGTCCACCAGGCCCATCACCGTCGGGATGCCCATGGCCCGGGCCAGGATCGCCACGTGAGAGTTGCCCGAGCCCAATACCGAGACCAGCCCCGCCAGCTTGCCTTCGGGCACTTCGCCGAGCATGGCCGGGGTCAGTTCTTCGCTGACCAGGATGGTGTTGTCGGGGTAGACCAGGGTCTGCTGGCGCTCCTGCTGCAAGTACGCCAGCAAGCGGCGGCCGAGGTCCTTGACGTCCGAGGCGCGCTCGCGCAGGTAGGCGTCGTCCATCAGTTCGAAGCGGTTGACGTGGTCGGTCACCACCTGACGCAGCGCGCCCTGGGCCCACTGGCCGGTCTTGATGACAGTGGTCACTTCGCTGCCCAGGGAGGCATCGTCGAGCATCATCAGGTAAACGTCGAACAGCGCGCGCTCTTCGGGGCGCAGCTGCGTCGCCAGCTTGGCCGACAGGGCCCGCATGTCAGCCCGCACGCCTTCGATGGCGGTCTTGAACAAGCCCAGCTCGGCATTGATGTCGGTGATGGTCTTGTCCGGCACCACATCGAGGTCGGCGGGCGGCAACATGACCACCGCCGTGCCCACCGCCGCGCCCGGCGAACCCGGCACACCGACGAACTTGGCTTCCTGGATGCCCTTGCCCTGGCGACCCAGGCCACTGATCGAGCCGGTGGCCTCGGCGTGGGCGATCACCCCCGCCAGTTGCGCGCTCATGGTCACGAGGAAGGCTTCTTCACCTTCGTCGAACTGGCGGCGTTCTTTTTGCTGGATGACCAACACGCCGACGACGCGGCGGTGGTGGATGATCGGTGCGCCAAGGAACGAGGCGTAGCGTTCTTCACCCGTTTCGGCAAAGTAGCGGTAGCGCGGGTGATCCGCGGCGTTTTCGAGGTTCAGGGGTTCTTCGCGCGTGCCGACCAGGCCGACCAGGCCTTCATTGGGAGCCATGCTGACCTTGCCGATCGAGCGCTTGTTCAAGCCCTCGGTGGCCATCAGCACGAAACGGTTGGTCTCGGGGTCCAGCAGGTAGACCGAGCAGACCTGGCTGCCCATGGCCTCTTTGACGCGCAATACAATAATCCCCAACGCCGCCTTGAGATCCTTGGCGGAGTTAACTTCCTGGACGATCTTGCGCAGCGTATTGAGCATGGCTCGGGGTCGAACTCCGTCGTCAGTCGCGCGTCAGCAGGCGCGGGGCAAGCTCTTTGAGAGCGCGTCGATACACTTCGCGCTTGAATGTCACCACCTGGCCCAACGGATACCAATAGCTGACCCAGCGCCAGCCATCGAACTCCGGTTTACCGGTCAAATCCATCCGCACCCGCTGCTCGTTGGAGATCAGGCGCAGGAGAAACCATTTCTGCTTCTGGCCGATGCACAGCGGTTGGCTGTGCGTCCTGACCAGGCGTTGCGGCAAACGATAGCGCAACCAGCCTCGGGTGCAGGCGAGTATTTCGACATCTTCTCGCTCAAGCCCCACTTCTTCATTCAACTCGCGGTACAAGGCCTCTTCCGGCGTCTCCTGGGGGTTGATCCCACCCTGGGGAAACTGCCAGGCGTCTTGATTGATACGGCGAGCCCATAGCACCTGCCCAGCATCATTCGTAAGAATGATCCCCACATTGGGACGGAAACCATCGGGATCGATCACGGCAACAACCTCGCAAACGCATGTCGCCGCATTGTTCCACAAAGGTTGTGAAAGCAGCAACGAGCGCCCCTAGCTTATGTGCACTCTTGTGAAAAGTCCGTATTCTGGACGCCTTTCTTCAGATTTTTCAGCGAGTAACTGCAATGCGGCTGGCTTTATTCGACTTGGACAACACATTGCTGGGCGGCGACAGCGACCACGCGTGGGGCGATTACCTGTGCGAGCGCGGTTTCCTGGATGCTGTTACCTATAAAGCGCGTAAACGACGCGTTCTACCAGGATTACCTGGCCGGCAAGCTCGACAACGCCGAGTACCTGAATTTTTGCCTGGAAATCCTCGGCCGTACCGAAATGCACGTGCTGGCCCAGTGGCACTTGGATTACATGCGCGACTGCATCGAGCCGATCGTATTGCCCCAGGCCATCGAACTGCTGAAAAAACACCGTGACGCCGGTGACAAGCTGGTGATCATTACCGCCACCAACCGCTTCGTCACCGCGCCGATTGCCGAGCGCCTGGGTGTGGAGACCCTGATTGCCACCGAATGCGAGATGGTCGACGGGCGCTATAGCGGGCGCAGCACCGATATTCCGTGTTTTCGCGAGGGCAAGGTGACTCGCTTGAACCGTTGGCTGGAAGAAACCGGGTATTCCCTCGACGGCAGCTATTTCTATAGCGACTCGATGAACGACTTGCCGTTGCTGGAGGTGGTGACGCATCCGGTGGCGGTGGATCCGGATCCGAACCTTCGGGCCGAGGCCCAGAGGCGTGGTTGGCCGGTGATTTCGTTGCGTGGCTGAAATCGTCATCGCGAGCAAGCTCGCTCCCACAGAGGTTGCGTGATCGACACAAATCCCCTGTGGGAGCGAGCTTGCTCGCGATGAAAGCGCCGCGGTCCCAAGCCTTAAACCGGCTTGGCCCCCATCAACCCCGCAATGGCGATAAAGCAGACAACACTGAACAGCGCCAAGGCAAACGTAAACTTCCCGGCGCCCACCGCTGGCGCCTTGCGCAGTTTGTTCAGCCGCACCACCAGCCAGAACCCCGCCAGCGCCGCCAAGGTGTAGAGCACGCTGGAAGCCAGCAGCCAGGTCTGGCCCAGCGGCCAGCCGACTTGATGAACCATCCACCAGCCGGTGAAGGGCAGGCTCGCCAGTGCCAGGATCATCACCAGCCAGATGAACAGCCGCGGACGTTGCAGCGTGCGTGCGGCCGCCGTGGCATCGCCATTGCGGCGCGTGCGCCAGACCCAGATGGCCAGCCCCAGGGCGCCTGCCAACAGCAACACCGTGGCGACGACGTGAGCGATTTTCAGCGTGGTTAACGTTTCCATTGTTCGATTTCCTTATGACTTGCGCTACAGCTTAGCCCCTGTGGCGAGGCGGCCCTGAAGCCTGGCCCTGTGGTGTTTCAGGCAGACCTCATTCAGCCTTTTTGGGGCTGCTACGCAGCCCAACGGGGATAAATCCCCTCGCCACGGGGTGCAACTATGGGGTTCACCCCAGGAATAGCTGATACGCCGGGTTATCGCTTTCATCCCAGTACGGATAGCCGATTTCTTCCAGGGCGGCGGGGACCAGGTGGCGTTCATCGTGAGGCACTTGCAGCCCCGCGACCACGCGGCCGTCCGCCGCGCCATGGTTGCGGTAGTGGAACATCGAGATGTTCCAGCGCCCACCCAGCTTGTTGAGGAAGTTGAACAGCGCGCCCGGGCGTTCCGGGAATTCGAAGCGCAGCACCACTTCGTCGATGACATGGGCCGCATGCCCGCCAACCATGTGGCGGATGTGCAACTTGGCCAGTTCGTTGTCGGTCAGGTCCAGCACCGGGAAGCCTTGTTCGGTGAGGCTGGCGATCAGCGCGCTGCGCGGGTCGTTTTCCGGGTGGGTCTGCACGCCGACGAAAATGTGCGCTTCGCTGCCGGTGTTGTAGCGATAGTTGAATTCGGTGATCTGGCGCTTGCCGACGGCTTCGCAGAACGCCTTGAAGCTGCCCGGCTTCTCGGGGATGGTCACGGCGATAATGGCTTCGCGGCCTTCGCCCAGCTCGGCGCGCTCGGCGACGTGGCGCAAGCGGTCGAAGTTGACGTTGGCGCCAGAGTCGATGGCCACCAGGGTCTGGCCGCTGATGCCCCGTGACTCGACGTACTTCTTGATCCCGGCCACGCCCAAGGCGCCGGCAGGTTCGGTGATCGAGCGGGTATCGTCGTAGATATCCTTGATGGCGGCGCAGATCTCGTCGGTGCTGACGGTGATCACTTCGTCCACGTGGTGCTTGCAGATATCAAAGGTGTGCTGGCCGATCTGCGCCACGGCAACGCCGTCGGCGAACAGCCCCACGGTCGGCAGCACCACGCGCTCGCCCGCGGCCATGGCCGCTTGCAGGCAATTGGAGTCGTCCGGTTCGACGCCGATGATCTTGATGTCCGGGCGCAGGTATTTCACGTAGGCCGCGATCCCGGCGATCAGCCCGCCACCGCCCACCGGGACGAAAATCGCATCCAGGCGCCCGGGGTGCTGGCGCAGGATCTCCATCGCCACCGTGCCCTGCCCGGCAATGGTGTGGGGATCGTCATAGGGGTGGATGTAGACGTAGCCCTTTTCGTCCACCAGTTTCAGCGAATAGGCCAGGGCTTCGGGGAACGAGTCGCCGTGCAGCACCACTTTGCCGCCACGGGAGCGCACGCCTTCGACCTTGATTTCCGGGGTGGTCTTGGGCATCACGATGGTGGCCTTGACCCCCAACACCTTGGCCGCCAGGGCCAGGCCCTGGGCGTGGTTGCCCGCCGAAGCCGTGACCACGCCGCGGGCGCGCTCTTCGTCGCTGAGCTGGGTCAGCTTGTTGTAGGCCCCGCGAATCTTGAACGAGAACACCGGCTGCAAGTCTTCACGCTTGAGCAAAATGCTGTTGCCCAGCCGCTCGGAGAGCTGGCGAGCGGTCTGCATCGGGGTTTCTACGGCAACGTCGTAAACGCGCGAGGTGAGGATCTTTTTGACGTACTGTTCAAGCATCGGAAAGCATCACTGAGCGGGTTGGGCAGGGCCAAGGAGTCTAACCCGGCTTTTGGCTGGGCGACCACACGAATTAAGTGGTTTGAGGGCACCGAACCCCTGTGGCGAGGGAGCTTGCTCCCGCTGGATCGCGAAGCGGTCCCCCATCGATATACGGGAGAGATCAATCACGCCTGCTTCGCAGCCGAGCGGGAGCAAGCTCCCTTGCCACACTGGATCGGTGCTATTCAGGCAATGACCGGGACCCTTTCGGCGCCTATAATGCCGGCCTTTCGTTCCCTCTCGGCACCTTCGGAGCCCGCATGACCCAGGATCAACTCAAACAGGCCGTGGCCCAGGCCGCCGTCGACCTCATCCTTCCGAAACTGGATGACAAGAGCGTCGTCGGGGTCGGCACCGGCTCCACGGCCAATTGCTTCATCGATGCGCTGGCGCAACACAAGGGCGCGTTCGACGGCGCCGTCGCCAGCTCCGAAGCGACCGCCGCGCGGCTCAAGGGCCACGGGATCCCGGTGTACGAGCTCAACACCGTCAGCGACCTGGAGTTCTACATCGACGGCGCCGACGAAAGCGACGAGCACCTGAACCTGATCAAGGGCGGCGGCGCGGCCCTGACCCGCGAGAAGATCGTCGCGGCGGTGGCCAAGACCTTCATCTGCATCGCCGACGCCAGCAAACTGGTGCCCGTGCTCGGCGCGTTCCCATTGCCGGTGGAAGTCATTCCCATGGCCCGCAGCCACGTGGCCCGGCAACTGGTGAAGCTGGGCGGCGACCCGGTGTACCGCGAAGGCGTGCTGACCGACAACGGCAATATCATCCTGGACGTGCATAACCTGCAGATCACCAACCCGGTAGAACTGGAAAGCCAGATCAACGCCATCGTTGGCGTGGTCACTAATGGTTTGTTCGCTGCCCGTCCGGCGGATGTGCTGTTGCTGGGGACTGCTGAAGGGGTGAAGACCCTGCGGGCTGAATAGGTCGGGCAATCAGTTATTGATTCAACACCCAACCCTGTGGGAGCGAGCTTGCTCGCGATGGCGGTCTATCCGACACACTGATGTTGGCTGACATACCGCCATCGCGAGCAAGCTCGCTCCCACATTAGGTTTGTGGTGCATCAAGGCTGCGGTTTCTTGAACACATAGAACAGATTCGGCTCGCTCACCAGGTACAGGTTGCCATCGTCGTCCATGGCGAGGCCTTCGGCCTGGGGCACGGTTTTTTGCAGGCCCTGGCCGCCCTTGCTCAACGACAGCGTGCTCAACGGTCGGCCGTCGATATCCAGCTCGATAATCAACCGTGACTCATCGGACAGTGCCAGCAAATGACCGCTGCGCTCGTCGTATTGCAGGCTTGAAAGGTCGCGCACGAACAGCCCGGCATCTCGCTTGGGGTTGTTGATCACATGGACCGCGTAGGACTTTTCCGGATTGTGATGGGGAAAGCCATGCACTTCATAAATCAGCATCGGGTCGCGCTCTTTCGCCACGAACAGGCGTTTGCCCACCGAGTCGTACGCCAGTCCTTCGAACCCCTTGTTGCCGCTCATGTGCACGCCAAGTGTCATCTGCTCGGCGTCGGCGGCGTCGAGGAATTGGGTGTCGTCTTCCAGGTGAATCTTGATCAGGCGCTGCTGGCGCTCATCAGTGATGACGTAAGTGTCTTCGCTGATGAATTCCACCGCCTCAGGATCGCCAAAGCCGATCAGGGCGATGCGCCGCAAAATCTTGCCGTCCAACGACAATTCGATCAGTTCGGCATTTTTATTGGTGACGGTGAACAGGCTCTTGCGGATCGGATCGAACGTCAGCGCGGAAACGTCATCGTCCAGACCGTCGATCACTTGAGCCTCCACCGTGACCCGGTATTGGTCCAGGGCGATGGTCTCTTCGCTGGTGGGTTTCCAATAGGTGTTGAGGTTGAACCAGGCGCGCTCGAACAAGCGCAGGTGCTGGCCGGCGGCGATCAGGAGGATCAGCACCAGCGTCAGCAGTATCAGGATCAAGGGCTTGGGGCGGGCGAGTCGACGCATGTTGGGGTGGGCTCGGATAAGAACAGGTGGGTGGAAATACCACGGCTGCCTGAACTGAAACTTAATGGCTGTGTGCCACACCCTACAACGAAGGAGGACTTATCCTACAGAGTTAGTGCTGTCAGCGCTGTTTTTCGAAACGATAGAACAGGTTCGGCTCGCTGACCACGTACAGGTTGCCGGCCTCATCAATGGTGACGCCTTCGGCGCGAGGGATCGTGTCTTTCAGGCCGTTGAAGCCGCCCAGCAAGGTCATGAAGCTGACCTGCTCGCCCTTTTCGTCCAGTTCCAGCAGCAGGTGGGAGTCGGCCGAAAGCACCAGTGTATGGCCGGTGCGCGGGTCGATCGCCAAGGCCGAGAGGTTGCGCAGGTCCAATTCATTGCTGACATGGATCTGCTTGTCGCCCTTGAGCTGTTGGCTGCCGTCGCTTTTCCAGGTAAACAGTGCCGGTGGGCGTTCTTCGCCGAGTATCAACTGCTGGTTGCGCGGGTCCCAGGCGATCCCTTCGAACCCTTTGTTCTGGTTCTTGGATGGGCCGAGATCATAGTGGGGGAAGTCGGCATTGTTCAGTTCGCGGGTATCGGCATCGACGTGGACGATGGTCAGGGTGTGACTTCTCTCGTCGGTGATGGCCAGTAGGCCGTTCTCCATATAAGCCACGCCCTCGGGATTGCTCCAACCCACCAAGGGCATCTTGCGCAGCACGTCGCCTTGCAGGGTCAGTTCCGCCAGGAACGGCTTCTTGCCCATGACTGCGAACAGGGTCTTGGTCTGCGGGTTGTAGGTCACATCGGACGCCTCGTCCTTCTCCATGCCCGGTAGCGGCTTGGCGTCGATCACGGCGCGGTAGTTCGGCAACCAAATGCTTTCCTGGCGCTGGGCCGGGCTCTGGAAGTGTTCCGAGAGCCAAAGCAGGCCACGGTCGTCCCAATGCATCGCAAACGCCAGGCCATAGGCGGCGGCCACCGCCAGCAGCGACCAGGCATACCAGGGCAGGGCGAAGCGCGAGCGGCGGGCAGGTTTGGTGGCAGGCAGTGCTTGGGTTTTGGCCATCGGGGAATGCGTTCCAGAAAAAGTTCGGCTAGGGAGTGGCTGGCTCAGATGCCGCATTCCCTGGAATTATCCGGATGGCATGTGAAAAAAACGGTAAATGATCGGATAGGCGCCCTATACACCTGTGGGAGCGAGCTTGCTCGCGATGAGGTCATCACTTCCAACATTGAGGTTGGCTGACATGCCGCTATCGCGAGCAAGCTCGCTCCCACAGGGGGGCATAGGTGTAGCTGTTAGCGAACGCTGCTTTCGAAGCGGCTCGCCCCTGGCAGTTCCAGGACCAGTTCATCGCCCGCATTCAGCGGCCCGACGCCCGCCGGAGTGCCGGTGAGGATCACGTCGCCGGCCTGCAGCGAGAAGCAACCGGCCATGTATTGGATCATCGGCACGATGGGGTTGAGCATCAGGCTGCTGTTGCCGTCCTGGCGCACTTCACCGTTGATGGTCAGGCGCACGGGGATGTCGGTCAGGTCGGCAAAGGTATCTTTCGAGACAAATGGAGCGATCACCGCCGCGCCGTCGAAGGACTTGGCCACTTCCCATGGCAGGCCCTTGCCCTTGAGCTCGGCCTGTTTGTCCCTCAGGGTCAGGTCCAGGGCTGGGGCGAAGCCGGAGATCGCGTCCAGTACTTCTTCAACGCTGGGCTTGGTGGACAATGGCTTGCCGATCAGCACGGCGATTTCCGCCTCGTAGTGCACCGAGCCACGGTCGGCGGGAATGCTGAAACCGCCTTCCAGCGGCACCACGCAACTGCCCGGCTTGATGAACAGCAAAGGTTCAGTGGGCACCGGGTTGTCCAGTTCCTTTGCATGTTCGGCGTAGTTACGGCCAATACACACCACTTTCCCTAGTGGAAAATGAATACGTGTACCGTCGACATACTGGTGCTGATAGCTCATTACCGACTCCTGCTTTTGGGGGGCATCAGGTGTTTTAGGCGTCAAATCGCGAAAATCTTGCCCGGGTTCATGATGCCGTTCGGGTCGAAGACGGCCTTCACGGCTTTCATGTATTCAATTTCCACGGGCGAGCGACTATAGGTCAGGTAGTCGCGCTTGGTCATGCCCACGCCGTGTTCGGCGGAAATCGAGCCGTTGTACTTCTCGACGGTTTCGAAGACCCATTTGTTCACGGTGGCGCACTTGGCGAAGAACTCATCCTTGCTCAGGTTTTCCGGCTTGAGGATGTTCAGGTGCAGGTTGCCGTCGCCGATGTGACCGAACCAGACGATTTCGAAGTCCGGGTAGTGTTCGCCGACGATCGCGTCGATTTCCTGCAAGAAAGCTGGAACCTTGGAGACGGTCACCGAGATGTCGTTCTTGTACGGCGTCCAGTGGGAGATGGTTTCTGAGATGTACTCGCGCAGCTTCCACAGGTTTTGCAGCTGAGTGTCGCTCTGGCTCATCACGCCGTCCAGCACCCAGCCTTGTTCCACGCAGTGCTCGAAGGTTTCCAAGGCCTGGTTGGCGACTTCTTCGGTGGTGGCTTCGAATTCCAGCAGGGCGTAGAACGGGCAGTCGGTTTCGAACGGTGCCGGTACGTCGCCACGACCGAGGACCTTGGCCAGGGCCTTGTCGGAGAAGAATTCGAAGGCGGTCAGGTCCAGTTTGCCTTGGAAGGCGTGCAGCACCGGCATGATCGAATCGAAATCCGGGGTGCCGAGCACCATGGCGGTGAGGTTTTTCGGCGCACGGTCCAAGCGCATGGTGGCCTCGACCACGAAGCCCAGGGTGCCTTCGGCGCCGATGAACAGCTGCCGCAAGTCGTAGCCGGTGGCGTTCTTGATCAGGTCCTTGTTCAGCTCCAGCAGGTCACCCTTGCCGGTGACGACCTTCATGCCCGCCACCCAGTTGCGGGTCATGCCGTAGCGAATGACCTTGATTCCGCCGGCATTGGTGCCGATATTGCCGCCAATCTGGCTGGAACCGGCCGAAGCGAAGTCAACCGGGTAGTACAGGCCATGTTCTTCAGCCTTGTTCTGTAGCTGTTCGGTGACCACGCCCGGCTGGCACACGGCAGTGCGGTCGGTGAGGTTCACGTCGAGAATCTGGTTCATGTAGTCGAATGACACCACCACTTCGCCGTTGGCGGCCACAGCGGCGGCGGACAACCCGGTGCGCCCGCCCGATGGCACCAGCGCGATCTTGTGCGCATTGGCCCAGCGCACGATGGCCTGGACCTGTTCGGTGGTCTTGGGAAAGACAATGGCCGAGGGCGCCGGGGCGAAATGTTTGGTCCAATCCTTGCCGTAAGCGTTCAGGGAGTCGGCATCGGTCAAGACCTTGCCAGGCTCAACCAGGGTCTTCAGCTCATCTATCACGGCAGGATGGGTCATCGACAGAACTCTCGAACAATTCATGGTCATCCTGAGAACGCTTCACGTCGCAGGAATGAGTGTTTGCGGGGTGCGTATGCTAGCATACCGACCCCGCAGCGTAGTGCCCAACGGCTGTTCTGCGGCGACGGCTGTCACGCCGGTCGGGCCAGCATGCGCTGTCCGATTCCCTGCCATTTTTCTCCGGGACACAGGTTTACGCAGATGAGCAAGACTTCTCTCGATAAGAGCAAGATCAAGTTCCTTCTTCTCGAAGGCGTCCACCAATCGGCTGTCGACGTCCTCAAGTCGGCGGGCTACACCAGCATCGAGTACATCACCAGTTCTCTGCCGGAAGCCCAGCTCAAGGAAAAGATCGCCGATGCTCACTTCATCGGTATTCGCTCCCGTACTCAACTGACCGAAGAGATCTTCGACCACGCCAAGAAGCTGGTGGCGGTCGG
This sequence comes from Pseudomonas beijingensis, assembly GCF_030687295.1. Classification (NCBI taxonomy): domain Bacteria; kingdom Pseudomonadati; phylum Pseudomonadota; class Gammaproteobacteria; order Pseudomonadales; family Pseudomonadaceae; genus Pseudomonas; species Pseudomonas beijingensis. The sequence continues at coordinate 1,265,354 of NZ_CP117425.1, forward strand.
CTGCTTCTGCATCGGCACCAACCAGGTTGACCTCAACGCGGCGCGCGAGCGCGGTATCGCAGTGTTCAACGCGCCGTACTCCAACACCCGTTCCGTTGCCGAGCTGGTGCTGGCCGAAGCGATCCTGTTGCTGCGCGGCATCCCTGAGAAGAACGCTTCCTGCCACCGTGGCGGCTGGATCAAGAGCGCGGCCAACTCCTTCGAAATCCGTGGCAAGAAGCTGGGTATCGTCGGCTACGGCTCGATCGGCACGCAGTTGTCGGTCCTGGCTGAAGGCCTGGGCATGCAAGTGTACTTCTACGACACCGTGACCAAGCTGCCCTTGGGCAATGCCACCCAAGTCAACGACTTGCACGAGCTGCTGGGCATGTCCGACATCGTGACCCTGCACGTGCCGGAAACCGCCGCCACCCAGTGGATGATCGGCGAGAAGGAAATCCGTGCCATCAAGAAGGGCGGGATTCTGATCAACGCCGCGCGTGGCACCGTGGTCAAGCTCGATGCCCTGGCCGACGCGATCAAGGACAAGCACCTGATCGGCGCCGCCATCGACGTGTTCCCGGTGGAGCCACGCTCCAACGACGACATCTTCGAAAGCCCGCTGCGTGGCCTGGACAACGTGATCCTGACCCCGCACATCGGCGGTTCCACCGCTGAAGCCCAAGCCAACATCGGCCTGGAAGTGGCGGAGAAACTGGTCAAGTACAGCGACAACGGTACGTCGGTGTCGTCGGTGAACTTCCCGGAAGTGGCCCTGCCGGCACACCCTGGCAAGCACCGCCTGTTGCACATCCACGAGAACATCCCGGGTGTGATGAGCGAGATCAACAAGGTCTTCGCCGAAAACGGCATCAACATTTCCGGTCAGTTCCTGCAGACCAACGAGAAAGTCGGCTACGTCGTGATCGACGTCGACGCCGAATACTCGGACCTGGCGCAAGAGAAGCTGCAGCACATTAATGGCACGATTCGTTGCCGGGTGTTGTTCTAAGCAGGCTTGGCTTGCAATAAAAAACGGGAGCCCCGAAGGGCTCCCGTTTTTTTTGCCTGACACACCATAAAACCCCTGTGGGAGCGAGCTTGCTCGCGATGGCGGTGGTTCAGTCGATAAATCTTTTCTGACATACCGCCATCGCGAGCAAGCTCGCTCCCACAAGGGATCTGCGTTGTGCCAGCCGGTGCTGTGTTACTTCACATTCACCGTGATTTTCTTGGACACGATCGACGGGTCGAACGGCATGTGGCCGGTGTCGCCCAGAATCAATTGCAAGGTGTGCTTGCCTGGGGCCAGTTTGATGGTGGTCTCGGTTTGTGCCTTGCCGAAGTGCACGTGGTTGGCGTCGGTTGGAATCGGCGCGCCGGCGGCAGGCAGCTTGTCGACATCGATCAGCAAATGGTGATGGCCAGTGTTCTTGGTCACATCGCCCGCCGGAGCCAGGGCAATATTCTTGACACCGAACTTGACCTTGAATTCCTGGGCAACGGTGGCGCCGTCTTCCGGGGAAACGATGAACACTTCAGCACCTTTGGGCGCCGGTGTCGCGGCGCTTGCCAGCATCGACGCGCCCAATAACAGACCGGCCAACGCGGCACGAGACATAAAGCTTTTCATTTTTTTCTCCAGTTTTTCCATGAAATCCGCCTGGCCATCACAACTTCATGACCAATCGTTGTCGAAGCCTGCAACAACCATAGCAAAGCGAGCCTGAAACGAGCGTCGCTTGTACAAATACAAAGGAGTGACCATGCGCTTTCTGCCTGGCCTGATTTGCCTGCTACCCCTTTTGAGCCCCCTGGCTCATGCCGAACTGATCGATGACATCAATGACCGTGGCGAACTGCGCATTGCCCTCGAGGCCAACACCGCGCCCTTCAACTTCAAGGAAGACGGCAAACTCACCGGCTTCGAAGTGGAACTGGGTGAAATGCTCGCGGCTGAACTCGATGTACGCCCCGATTTTGTGGTCACCGATGCCGCGGATCTGCTGCCCGGTGTGGAGAGCGGCAAGTACGACGTCGCCATCAACCACATAGCAATGACCCCGGAACTGGCCGAACGTTTCGACCTCAGTGCCGCTTACAGCCGTCCGGATGCGCAACTGCTGGCGAGCAAGGAGGAGCCGCAGCGTCCGTTGGTCATGGCGCAGTCGTTCCAGCCGGAAGAAAAGAGCGGCCCGCCGCCGAGCCTGGTGATTCCGTTCCAGAAGGGCAATCCGGCGTTCAAGGCCAGCCTGGACAACGCCCTGACGCGTATCAAGGATGACGGGAGGCTGGAGCAGTTGTCGCAGAAGTGGTTGAAAAAACAGGAGTGAAGATTCCAGGCGATGAGGCCAAACCATCGAGCTTCATTGATTGTTGCACCGCTATCGCGAGCAAGCTCGCTCCCACACTTGATCAGTTGTGAACTCATAATCTGTGAGCACCGCAGTTCCAATGTGGGAGCGAGCTTGCTCGCGATGGCGTCCTCAAATCCTAAGCAGGTCTACGCCAGACACTCGCCAACCAAGGCTGCTGCTCTCGCGGCAGTCCCGCCGGTCGGTAGTAATGTTCCAGCTCTACAAAGCCCGCTTCCGTGAGCAAGGTGCGCCAGGCCGCGAGGTCGTGGTAGGCGCCGAAGCGCTGGCCGTTCCAGCCTTCCTGGTTTTCGCCCCGAGGATTGGAGCTGAACAGCACGCCGCCGGGCTTGAGCGTGGTGTGCAGTTGCTTGAGCACCCGCGGCAGTTCCTGGACGGGGACATGAAACAGCACCGCGTTGGCGAAAATCCCGTCAAAGCGCTCGGCCGGCAGGTCGAGTTCCAGGAAGTCCTGTTGCCACACTTCACAGCCGCTGTCCTGGCGTGCCATCCGGGCGAATTCCGCTGAACCGTCGAGGCCGACCGCGACATGGCCCATGGCCGTGAATGTACGCAGGTCGCGCCCCGGGCCGCAGCCGAAATCCAGGATGTGCAGTGGGGCCTGGCCCTGGATGTGGCGCAGCAGGGCGTCGATGTTCTGGCTGACATCGTGGTCGCGGGTGCCTTCGCGAAAGCTCTCGGCCACGGCGTTGTAATGGCCCAGGGTCGTGGCGGTGATGGCGTGCAGGTCGTCGGCGGTGTGTTTCATGGGTGTGGGGCTTGGGTGAGGAGTGTCAGCCGACTATACCGCAAGCCCGCTGATCTGCCTGTGGGAGCAAAGCTTGCTCGCGATTGCAGTCGTCCAGTTGGCATCCATGTTGGATGGAATACTGCTATCGCGGGCAAGCTTTGCTCCCACAGGTCAACTGCTCCCACAGGTCAACTGCTCCCACAGGTCAACTGTTCCCACAGGGCAACTGCTCCCATAGGTCAGCGTTTGTTCAGGCCGCGCGCCAGGCGGTCACCCCCCAATTGGATCACGGCGACCAACGCGACCAGTAACACGATCACCGTGAGCATGATCTGGCTGTCGAAACGCTGGTAGCCATAGCGGTAGGCGATGTCGCCCAGGCCGCCGGCGCCGATCGCTCCGGCCATGGCCGAGGAGTTGATCATGGTCACCAAGGTGATGGTGAAACCGCCGACGATGCCCGGCAGGGCTTCGGGCAGCAGCACATGCCAGACAATGTGCCAACGTCGGCAACCCATGGCCTGGGCCGCTTCGATCAAGCCATGGTCGACTTCCCGCAGGCTGACTTCGGCGATACGGGCGAAGAACGGCGTGGCGGCGATGGTCAGCGGTACGACCGCGGCCCACACGCCATAGGTGGTGCCGACGATCAGCCGGGTGAACGGAATCAGCGCCACCATCAGAATCAGGAACGGTATCGAGCGGAACAGGTTCACGAACGCGCCCAGGGCCCGGTTCAAGGTCGGCGCTTCATAGATCCCGCCCTTGCCGCTGGTGACCAGGATCACCGCCAGCGGTATGCCCGCCAGCAACGCGATCAACGACGACACGCCGACCATCAGGAACGTGTCGATGAAACCCTGCAACAACCGATCAAACCACATAACCCAGTACCTCCACCCGTTGCGCCCAATTGCCCGCCCGTTGACGCAGTTCCTCGGCGCCCCACGACGAGCCGCTCACGGCCAGTAGCAGTTGCCCCAGCCCGTGGCCCTGAATCCGTTCGATGCCGCCGTGCAGCAATCGCACCCGCCCACCGAGGGCGCTGAACAAGGCGGCGAGATCCGGTTCCTCACGCTCTATGCCGGTGAATTGCAGGCGCAGCACCGTCGCCGCATCCGCCGACGCCGGCTGTACCTGCAAGCGACTTTGCAGTTCTTCCGGGATGGCGTGTTGCAACGGTGCCAGCAGCGTCCGGCTGACCTCGTGTTGTGGGTTGCCGAAGACTTCCCAGACCGGTCCTTGCTCGACGATCCGCCCCTGCTCGAGCACCACGACCCGGTCGCAGACTTCGCGAATCACCGCCATCTCATGGGTGATCAAGACGATGGTCAGGCCCAGCCGCTGGTTGATCTCGCGCAGCAGGCCGAGGATCGATTGGGTGGTCTCCGGATCCAGGGCCGAGGTGGCCTCGTCGCACAACAATATCTGCGGGTCATGCACCAGCGCCCGAGCAATCCCCACCCGTTGCTTCTGCCCGCCGGAAAGCTGCGCCGGATAGGCCTGGTGCTTGCCATCCAGGCCCACCAGTTCCAGCAGCTCGCGGACTTTGCGCTGGCGCTGTTCCTTGGGCACACCGGCGACTTTCAGGGGCAGTTCAACGTTCTGCCACACGGTCTTGGCCGACATCAGGTTGAAGTGTTGGAAGATCATGCCGATGCGCCGGCGCAGCTCCACCAGGCGGTCTTCATCGAACTCGCCGATGTCCACCCGGTCGATCAACACCCGGCCGCTGGTGGGTTGCTCGAGGCGGTTGATGGTGCGGATCAGTGATGATTTTCCGGCGCCGCTGCGGCCGATGATGCCGAACACCTCGCCGCGCTGAATCGCCAGGTCGATGCCTTGCAGCGCGGCCACCGGGCCCTGGCTGCCGTTGTAGGTCTTGCCCAGGCCGATGAAGCGCACATGGGCGCGGTTCAGCTCTGGGTGCAGTTCGGTCTGGTCGGCGCTTTGCGGCGCGGGGGCGTCATGGCGGAGTCGAGCGTTGACGGCGTTCATGTCAGCCTTCCCAGCCGGCTTGGTAGAGTTTGCCGTGGGCTTTGTCCAAGGCGGCGCGCACGGCGGGTGAGTGTTGGTAGATGTCGACGAACTTGATCAGCCGTGGGTCGTTCTGGTTCTTAGGCTGGATCACGAACTGAATCACGTATTCCTTGTGGTCGAGGCCGTCGAACAGCAAGGCTGAACTGGCATCGAAGGTCTTGGCCAGGCGGATGTAGGCCGGATATCCCTGCACCAGGTCGGCGTCTTCATAGGCGCGCACCAATTGCACGGCTTCGACTTGCAGGATCTTGAGCCGCTTCGGGTTGGCGATGATGTCATCTTCGGTGGCCTTGTAGCCGACGCCCGGCTTGAGGCTGATCAGCCCGGCCTTGGCCAGCAGTTGCAGGCCGCGACCGCTGTTGATCGGGTCGTTGGCAATGGCGACGCTGGCGCCTTCGGGCAGTTCGTCGAAGCTTTTGTATTTTTTCGAATAGAGACCGACGTTGTTGATGATCCCCGGCGCAAACGGCACAAGGTCGAACCCGGCGGCGGCCTTGGCATTTTCCAGGAACGGGATGTGCTGGAAGTAGTTCACGTCGATATCGCCCGAGGCCAGGCTGACGTTGGGCGCGATCCAGTCGCTGAACTCCACCAGCTCGACCTTCAGGCCTTGCTTGCCGGCTTCTTCGACGGCTGCTTCCAGGGGAATGGCGAACGCGGCGGTGGTGCCGATCTTCAACGGTGCGTCGGCGGCAAACAGCGCCGAGCTGAACAGGCCGAGGGCCAGGGCCAGTGCTTTGACTGGCAGGGTGAGGAGGTGTTTGGTCATGTCAGTTGTTCCAGTCATTTTAGGAGGCGGTGCATATTTTTTGTGGTGAACAGAGCGATGTGGGAGCAAGGCTTGCCCGCGATGAAGTTGATGCGGTCTCTCAAAAACCGAGGTGTCCGCATCGCGAGCAAGCTTTGCTCCCACAGTGCCTTGTTCCCACAGGGTCAGTGTCGGTAGCCCCAGGGTCAGTGCCGGTAGGTCGAGCCGGTGTGTTGTTCGGGCAAATGGGCCTCTGCGTGAAACAGCTTTTCGCGCAGGGTGCCGTTGTCGTATTCGGTCTTGTACGAGCCGCGTCGCTGCAACTCGGGGATCACCAGGTCGATGAAGTCCACGTAGCTTTGCGGCGTGACGATACGGGTCAGGTTGAAGCCGTCGAGGCCGGTTTCGGCGATCCACGATTCCAACTCATCGGCCACCTGTTCGGGCGATCCGACCAGGGTGATGTAGCGACCGCCCAGGGCGTGTTGCTCCAGCAATTTGCGCCGGGTCCAATCGTTGTTCTGCAGGGTCTTGGTGGCTGATTGGATGGCGTTGCTCTTGACGTACTGGATCGGCTCATCCAGTTCGTACTGGGAGAAATCGATCCCCGTCGACGCGGAAAAATGCGCCACCCCGGCCTCGGCGCTGGCGTAGCCCAGGTACTCGGCATGCTTGGCCCAGGCGACCGCTTCGGTCTCGCCGACGATCACGTTCAAGCCCATGAACACCTTAATGTCCCCGGAGTTGCGCCCGGCCTCGGCGGCGCTGGCGCGGACCTTGTCCACCTGGGCCTTGGTCGCCGATTTGTTCTGGCCGCTGATGAACACGCACTCGGCATGCCGCCCGGCGAACAACAAGCCGCGCTCGGAACTGCCGGCCTGGAACAGCACCGGGGTGCGTTGGGGCGACGGTTCGCACAGGTGATAGCCCTCGACCTGATAGAACTCGCCCTGGTGCCGGACCTTGTGCACTTTCTCCGGCAGGGCATAAATCCGCTGCGCGCGGTCGTTGATGACCGCGTCGTTTTCCCAACTGCCCTCCCACAATTTGTAGAGCACTTGCAGGTATTCATCGGCCTGGTCGTAGCGGCGGTCATGCTCGACCTGCGTTGTCAGACCCATGGCCTTGGCTGCGCTGTCCAGATAGCCGGTGACGATGTTCCAGCCGACCCGGCCGCGACTCAGGTGGTCGAGGGTGCTCATGCGTCGGGCAAACAGGTAGGGCGGTTCGTAGGTCAGGTTGGCGGTGAGGCCGAAGCCGAGGTTTTTGGTCACGGCGGCCATCGCGGACACTAACAACAGCGGGTCATTGACCGGCAGTTGGATCGACTCCTTGAGCGTGACGTCCACTGACTGTTGGTACACGTCATAGACCCCGACGATGTCGGCGATGAACAGCCCGTCGAACAACCCGCGCTCGAGCAATTGCGCCAGGGCGGTCCAGTATTCGAGGGTGTTGAACTGAGTCGAGGTGTCCTGGGGATGAGTCCACAGGCCATGGTTGATGTGCCCGATGCAGTTCATGTTGAAGGCATTGAGGAGAATTTTTTTCTTGCCGGCCGCCATCAGATCGTCCCCCGCAGCGGCGGTTTTTCATCGTTGAGGTAGAAGTTGCCCACCGCGTGATATTTCCAGCGCACCGGGTCATGCAGGGTGTGCACCCGGGCGTTGCGCCAGTGACGGTCGAGGCCATGTTCGGCCAGGGTCGCCTGGCTGCCGGCCAGTTCGAACAGCGTGCTGCTGGCGGCCAGGGAAATTTCGGTGCTGATGGCGCGGGCTTCGGCCACGGCAATCGAGGCGGCGGCGACCGTGTCGGCCTGGGTGTCGGCCTGGGCCCGGTCGAGGAATTCACCGGCGCGTTCCAACAGGGCTTCGGCGGCATGCAGGCGAATGCTCAGTTGGCCGAAACTCTTGAGGGTGTGCGGATCTTCGGTGGCGACGTCGCTGGTGGCGTCGATCCAGGGGCGGGTTTTGCTGCGAACAAAATGCAGGGCGTCTTCATAGGCGGCGCGGGCGATGCCGGTGTCGATGGCGGCGTGAAGAATCTGCGCCAGCGGCCCCACCGGAGTGGGACGTTCGAAAGCGTTCTGGAAGGGCACGATGTCGTTGGCGGTGACATAGACATCTTCGAACACCACCGAACCGCTGCCCGTGGTGCGCTGGCCGAAACCGCTCCAGTCGTCGATCACCGTCAGGCCTTTGCTGTTGCGAGGAACAAACGCCAGTTGTTGCACGCCGTTTTCATCTACCACTGATGTGGGGATGCGCTGGGCATAGATTGCCCCCGTGGCGTAGAACTTGCGGCCGTTGATGCGATAGCCCTCGCCGTCACGGCGCAGTTGGGTGATGCGGTCGTGGGCGGTCTTGGTGCCGAGCTCCGCTAACGCATTGCCAAAACGCTGGCCGGCCAATACTTCGGCGTACAGGCGTTGTTTCTGCGACTCGCTGCCGTTCACCCGCAGCACTTCCAAGGCATAGAAGTGGTTTTGTGGGATCTGCCCCAGAGAGCCGTCAGCCTGAGCAATCAGCGCAATGACTTTGGCCAGGGTGACGTTGGACACACCGGGCGCCGCCATAGGCCTTGGGCACACTGATGCCCCACAGGCCGGAGCGGGAAAAGGCCTCCAGCTCCGGGTACGGCAAGCGGCGCTCGCGGTCGCGCAGGGCGCTGTCGCGCTTGAAGTCATCGGCCAGGTCGCTGGCCACGATCAGGGCTTGTTCATCGCTGGTGATCACCGCGACGTGTTGGGAAAGCGTCATGTACTGCTCCAGAGGTCGGGTCGTCAGATCCAGGAATGCCGGGCCGGCAAGGTGCCGTTCAGGTGGTAGGCGCCTACCGCGTGATACTTCCAGCGCACCGGATCGTGCAGGGTGTGGACCCGTGCGTTGCGCCAGTGGCGATCGAGATTGAATTCGGCGAGGGTGGCGCGGCTGCCGGCCAGCTCGAACAGTTTTTCGCTGGCATGCAGGGCGATCTCGGTGGTGAGCGCCTTGGCTTCGGCCACGGCAATCGAGGCGCGAGCGGACGATTGCGCTGTGATGGGCGCGGCACTGACTTGGTCCAGTACTTGTCCGGCCTTGCGCAGCAACGCTTCGGCGGCGTGCAACTCGATTTTCAGTTTGCCGATGTCGGCGATCACGTAGAGGTCATCACTGGCCCGCTCGACCTTGGCGTCGATCCAGGGCCGGGCCCGTTCGCGCACGAAGGCGATGGCATCGTCGATGGCGCCACGGGCGATGCCGGCATCGATGGCGGCCTGGATCAGTTGGGAAATCGCCCCTTGCACGCCGGGCGTTTCGTTGATGCGCCAGTTCTCCAGGACCAACTCGGCATCCACCCGCACATTGTTCAACAGCACGGTGCCGCTGGCCGTGGTGCGCTGGCCGAAGCCCGACCAATCGTCGACGATCCGCAGGCCAGGGGTGCCGCGCCGCACGAACGCCAGTACTTGCCGGCCCTCGTCATTCAGCGCCTTGACCGCGACCCAGTGGGCGAACAGTGCCCCAGTGGAATAGAACTTCTGGCCATTGATGACGAACCCGTCACCGTCGGCGGTGATCCGCGCCTTGAGTTCAAGGGTGTTGCGGGTGCCACGTTCGGGCCCGGCGTTGCCGATGCGCCAGCCTTCGAGCACGCTCTGCAACAGGATTTTTTTCTGCCGCTCGGTGCCGGTACCGAGAATCAGCTGGAGCACGCCGAACTGGTTTTGCGGGATCTGTCCCAGGGCCGGGTCGGCGGCGGAAATGATTGCGAACACGTCGGCCAGGGTGACGAACGACACCTGCGGGCCGCCGTAGGCCCGGGGGATGGCGATGCTGCCCAGTCCGCTGCGGGTGAATTGCTCGATTTCCGCCCAGGGCAGCTTGCGTTGCTGGTCACGACGGGCGGCTTGCTGACGAGCCACTTGTGCCAGTTCATGGGCGGCTTTGATCGCCTCGGCATCGTTGCGCAACACCTGTGCGGGCAACAACAGCGGAGCGATGTCCTGGTCGCTCTGGACCTTTGCTTGCGCCAGATCCGACATTACAGCCACTCCGTGGCTGCGGGCAGTGCCTCGGCATACTGCACTGGGGTGATTGTGTTCCGTTCCATACCCACCTCACATCTCAAGAAACGCCGCGATGAAGGCGGCGAGCAAAAATCAAGAATGTCCGGTGGTCCGGTTTATATACCCTAATCGTGTGTAATTTATTTTTGAACTAACTTTTAGGAATATATATAGGTTGGTTTTAAATGGAGGACCGTATGCTCGCTTAGGGGCGAAGCCGCTTTTCGTGGCGAGGGAGCTTGCTCCCGCTATGTGGGAGCAAGGCTTGCCCGCGATGGACAGGATGCGGTCTTGCAGAATCGAGGCGCCTGTTTCGCGAGCAAGCTTTGCTCCCACAGCCCAAGCGGGAGCAAGCTCCCTCGCCACAAAAGTATGTGTATCGCCGAAACGTTTGCATCATGGCTCTCGGCGGCGCGTTTCGGCGGCCATGAACGCCGGTTTCGGTGACGTGCTCAAGTACGGATTGGCGCAACCGATCTTCAACGTCCGTGGCGGTGCCCAGTGGGAGTTGTTGCCCACGCGGTCGAGGATGCAGTAGGTCACTTCCAGGCGCAGGTCTTCTCCCGCCTCCAGGATGATCTGCGGCGGGACCCAGATATTGATCGGCTGGCCGACTTCGCTGGTGGTGAGCGCAGGCAAGTCCATGCGCACATCGCCCCAGCGCAGGGTCACGGCATCGCCGGCGGCCATGTTCCGGTAGGGCTCGATGGTCAGCGGTACGCCGCGCTTGATCTGGTTCGGGTTCACCCCTTGGCGCCGGATGGTGGCGGGAATGCGCACCGGCGCCAGGCTCTGGTTCTCGTCGCCGCTCTGGGCTGACGGTTGGCCGCCGGGACAATCGAGCTTCACCTGCACCTGTTGCTTGGCCGATAGCGCCGGCCCGCGTCCAACCTGCATTACCCGATAATGGATGCGCGAGGTACCGTTGACGATAAAACTCTCCGGGACGCGGAGGGTGATGGGGCCCGACACATCGGCCTGCGACAGCACGCGCGAGCCGACGTAGCAGTTGTCCCAGAACAGTTCGATCAGATCGCCCACGTCCATGCCGGGGTAAGGCGCAATAATCACCTCCAAGTGAGCGGCGTTGGCGATATTGATGCCAGTAGGGTGGGCATTGGCCAGGGTGGGGGCGGCCAGTTCAGGACTCTTCGACTTACATGTCATGGTGTTCTCCTTGATGCTTGAAAACTAAGTCCGTTTCGGGAAGATCAAAAGGCGATGGATCATCGCGACATATTTTTATTTGCGCAGCCCTATGGGCTGTCTGCGTCTAGTCACTGCGCAAACATCAAATAATGTGCGTTGCCTGTTGGGCACTAGATAAAGGGTCAATAGTTTCAGTGTCAATAGAGGCACTTGCCTAATAACTCATTGTGAAAGGCTTCAGAAACATCCTACGCGTGCGTGTTAAGAATGCGCGGCGCGGCAGGCAAATTTCCTAGGCTTGTCGGTTTTCCGACAAGGGCTCGAAACAGCGTATGGCAACTAGGCTTTAGAGGGCTGGGCTGCAGGGATATGTTACGAGAGGTCTATACAGACTGCTGCCTATATAGAGCAATTGAAGAAGTTAGTAGGGCGGAAGTTGCAAGTTGTGTCGTTCGGGTGAAGTGAATAGCGATGGCGTATTAGTTGTGCGACGGCCTCACTTCCATCCCTGGAAGTGATAACGCTGATTTACTGGCTGTCGTGTCCGGCAGAGAGAAACTTGCTGAGGAACTGTCGCGTACGTTCTTCCTTGGGGGCTGCAAACCAAGCCTTGGCTTCGCCTTGTTCGACGATCACGCCTTTGTCGAAAAACACCACACGGTTAGCGACGTCCCGGGCGAAGCCCATTTCGTGGGTCACGATGACCATGGTGCGTTTTTCTTCGGCCAGGCCGCGAATGGTTGCCAGGACCTCGCCCACCAGCTCCGGATCGAGGGCCGAGGTCGGCTCGTCGAACAGGATCACCGCCGGTTCCATCGCCAACGCCCGGGCGATCGCCACGCGCTGTTGCTGGCCACCGGAAAGACGTCGTGGGTAGGCGTCTTCCTTGCCGGACAGGCCGACCTTGGCCAAGAGCTTGCGGCCCAGGACCTCGGCTTCTGCGCGTGGAGTCTTTTTCACCACCAGCGGGCCTTCGATCACGTTCTCCAGCGCGGTGCGATGGGGGAACAGGTTGAAGTTCTGGAACACGAAGCCCACCTGCTGGCGTAAACGGCGCACCAGGCCCTGTTGCTGGTTCAGCGGGCGGCTGCCATCGATCTCGATGTCGCCGACCTTGATCCGGCCGCTGGAAGGCTCTTCGAGGAAGTTCAGGCAGCGCAGGAACGTCGTCTTGCCCGAGCCGCTAGGGCCGATGATCGCAACCACTTCGCCTTCTTCGATCTTCAGGTCGATGCCGTTGAGCACCACCTGACCCTTGAACTGCTTTGTCAGTTTTTCCACGACAATCATGGGTCAGGACTCCTGGTCATGCCGATTGACCCGGGCTTCCAGGACGTTCTGCAGGTGCGAGAGCACGGTGGCAAGAACCCAATAGATCAGCGCGGCGGCAAGGTACATGGTGAAGATTTCGAAGGTTCGTGCGGTGATCAGCTGCGCCTGGCGGAACAGCTCCGGCACCTGGATGGTCGCCGCCAGCGCGGTGTCCTTGACCAGGGAAATGAAGCTGTTGCCCCAACGGCGGCAGGGCCGTACGTGCGGCTTGCGGCAGGATGGCCCGGCGCAGGGTCTGGGCGCGGGTCATGCCGATACTCGCCGCCGCTTCCCACTGGCCGCGCTCGATGGAACTGATGGCGGCCCGCAGGATTTCACACGCATAGGCGGCCATGTTCAGCGAGAAACCGATCAGGGCCGCGGGCAGAGGATCCAGCTCGATGCCCAGTTGCGGCAACCCGTAATAGATCACGAACAACTGCACCAGCAACGGCGTGCCGCGAAAGAACGACACGTAGATGCGGGCGATCCAGTTCACCAGTTTGAAGCGCGACAAGCGCATCAGCGCCAGGCCGAACCCCAGCAGCAAGCCGAAAAACATGCCGCCCAGGCTGAGGATGACCGTGTAATACGCGCCCTTGAGCAAAAAGGGCGCGGAGTCCAGTGCGAGTTGAAGAGCTGCTTCCATTATTGGGTAACGTCAGCGCTGAAGTATTTTTCCGAAAGCTTTTTCAGCGTACCGTCGGCGCGCAGTTTCTCGATGGCCTTGTTCACGGCCGCCAGCAACTCAGGCTCGCCTTTGCGCAGGGCAATGCCGGACTCCTGACGCGAAAAGGCTTCGCTGGTGACGGTGGTGTCCTTGGCTTTCTTGGCGTATTCCAGCGCGGCCAGGCGGTCGATCAGGATGGTATCGATACGGCCGACGCGCAGGTCCTGGAACTTGGTGGGGTCGTCATCGTAGGTTTTGACTTGGGCGCCCGGTACTTCAGCTTTTACCCACTGTTCGTAGTTGGTGCCCAGGCCCACGCCGACTTTTTTACCGTCCAGGTCAGCGGCCTTCTTGATGTTCAGCTCGTCGGCTTTCTTGGTCAGTACCAGCGCTTGAATCCCGGAAATGGTGTACGGCTCGGAGAAGTCATACTTTTTCTTACGTTCTTCGGAGATGGTCACCTGGTTGACCACGGCGTCCAGACGCTTGGATTCCAACGCCGCGAGGATGCCGGCCCATGGGGTCGTCTGCAGCTTGACCTTCACCCCCAGTTCCTTGGCCAGGGCTTCGGAGAATTCCACTTCGAAGCCGGTCAGCTTGCCGCTGTCATCAACGAAGCTGAACGGTGGATAAGTACCTTCCAAGCCGATCTTGATTTCGCCTTTGTCCTTGATTGCTTGCAGTTGCTCACCGGCAACTGCTTGCCCCAGCAGCCCGGCGCTCAATGCCAGGCCCAGCGAACCCACCAACAGGTTGCGACGTAATGCGGAAAAATTCATGACAAGCCCCTGTGTTTTCTTATGAAGAGGTTATTTTGGCTGAGATAAGGCGTAGCCGCGATCCGAAAAGATTGCCACATCCTGCCTTAAAGCAGCCTGGGCGTCTCGCGGCAAATGCGCCTGCGGCGAGACTATAAGTTGGCTTTTATAGATTGGAAAATAATATTAAATAAAACGCATATGTTTATTTGGAATGAAAATTTGTGGGAGCGAGCTTGCTCGCGATCGCGGTGGATCAGCAGAAATTTATGCAGCTGACATGCCGCTATCGCGAGCAAGCTCGCTCCCACAGAAGGCTTCCACCGAAGTCTTCACTAAGCCTGGAACGCCGCACTATAGGCAAACAACGCCGGTGCGCCGCCGGTGTGCAGGAAGATGATCGGGCCTTCGTCGAAACGGTCGCGGCCAATGCCGTCGAGCAGGCCGGCCATGGCCTTGCCCGTGTAGACCGGATCGAGCAACAGGCCTTCCTGGCTGGACAGCAGCTTGACCGCCGCCAGTGTCCCGGCATTCGGTTCACCGTAGCGAGGGGCGAAGTATTCATCCCACAGGTTCACCTTGAACGCTTCTGGAAGGGCGACGTCCAGCAACGCTGCCGTGCGCTCGGCCAGGCCCTGGACCTTCGGAAACTGGTCCTCCTCGCTGCGGGAAACCGTGACGCCAATGACCGCAAGCGCCGGCAGGCTTTCACTCAACGCCAGCGCCAGGCCGCTGTGGGTCCCGGCACTGCCCGAGGCCAGTACCACGGCAGCGAACTCGATCCCGGTGTCCTTGATCTGCTCGGCCAGTTCCAGGCCAGCACGCACATACCCCAGCGCGCCCAAGGCGTTCGAGCCGCCAATCGGCACCAGGTAGGGTTTTTTCCCATTGCTGCGCAAGCGAGCGGCGAGGGCCTGCAATTGCTCGTCGGCGTTGTCCAGGTTGTCCACCAGCTCGACCTTGGCGTCGAACAGCTCCAGCAACAGCCGGTTGCCGTTGCCCAGGTAATTGCTGTCTTCGGTGCCGATGGGGTTTTCCAGCAAGGCGACACAACCCAGGCCGAGCTTCGCGGCCAGGGCGGCGGTCTGGCGAACGTGGTTGGACTGGATCGCCCCGGCCGTGATGAGGGTATCGGCACCCTGAGCGATGGCATCGGCGGCCAGGTATTCGAGCTTGCGCAGTTTGTTGCCGCCCAAGGCCAGGGGCGTCAGGTCGTCGCGCTTGATATAGATGTCCCGGCCGAGCCAGGTGGAGAGGCGGTCGAGTTTTTCCAGCGGTGTCGGATGGTCGAGCAGGTCGAGACGGTTAAAGCGAGACAACTGTTCTTTGATCATGAGTCCGTACTGGTTGTAGGCGATGTCTGGACTATAGGCACGCCGATATTCAGGGGCAACCGGCAATCATAGGTCGGGGTGTAAACGGGGTGGCGAATGATGGGTGATCGCCGAAAAACCTGTGGGAGCGAGCTTGCTCGCGATAGCGGTGGGTCAGTTGGCCTATTTATTTACTGACCTACCGCCATCGCGAGCAAGCCCGCTCCCACAGGGGCTGTGTGGTGTCTGTTGAACACTGAACGAATACATACCAGGCAGCGTCTACCCTCCCACGGGCTCGCGTAGGAAACGTACCGTCGAGCCCTGCGATTAGTCCTTAGCTGGCTATTCATGTTTAACTTGAACGTTCATTCAAGTTAAACCGTCGGTTTGCTGCCCGCTCACAACAGGAGGCTTGCCTTTGCCGAGTCCGTATTCCACTGCCACCCTTTTGCTCCCCGGGGGGCTTCGTTCATGAGTGCCTCGTCCCTGCCACCCAGCGGCCTGGTCCGCATGAACCCGCCGGTCTTTTACTTCGCCGCGACCTTTATCCTGCTGTTCGGCCTGGTGGTGATTGCCATGCCCGCGCAAGCCGGCGCCTGGTTGCTGGCCGCGCAGAACTGGGCGGCCAATACGGTCGGCTGGTACTACATGCTGGCGATGACGCTGTATCTGGTCTTCGTGGTGGTCACCGCCTTGTCCGGCTACGGCAAGATCAAGCTCGGTGCCGACCACGACGAGCCCGAATTCAGTTATCTGTCCTGGGCCGGCATGCTGTTCGCCGCCGGCATCAGCATCACGCTGTTTTTCTTCTGCGTTTCCGAGCCGCTGACCCACATGGTGCAACCGCCCCAGGGCGAGGCCGGTACCGCCGAGGCGGCGCGCCAGGCCATGCAGATCCTGTTCTTGCACTGGGGCCTGCACGGCTGGGGCGTTTTCGCGTTCGTCGGTATGGCCTTGGCGTACTTCGCCTATCGGCACAATCTGCCGCTGGCCCTGCGTTCGGCGTTGTACCCGTTGATCGGCAAGCGCATAAACGGCCCCATCGGTTACGCCGTGGACGGCTTCGGCATTATCGCGACGGTGTTCGGCCTCGGCGCGGACATGGGCTTTGGTGTGCTGCACCTCAATTCCGGGCTCGACTACCTGTTCGGCATCGCCCACACCCAGTGGATTCAGGTCGGCCTGATCGTGCTGATGATGGGGGCGGCGATCCTCGTGGCGGTGGCCGGTGTCGACAAGGGCGTGCGGGTCATGTCCGACATCAACATGCTGTTGGCCTGTGCATTGTTGCTGTTCGTGCTGTTCGCCGGGCCCACCCAGCATTTGCTCAACACCTTGATCCAGAACATCGGCGATTACCTCGGCGCCCTGCCGATGAAGAGTTTCGACCTGTACGCCTACAACAAACCCAGCGACTGGCTGGGCGGCTGGACGGTGTTCTACTGGGCCTGGTGGATCGCGTGGTCGCCGTTCGTGGGGCTGTTCATCGCACGGATTTCCCGTGGTCGCACCATCCGTGAATTCGTGTTTGGCGTGTTGCTGATCCCCCTGGGTTTCACCCTGGCGTGGATGTCGATCTTCGGCAACAGCGCCATCGACCAAGTGTTGAACCACGGCATGAGCGCCCTGGGCATGTCCGCCCTGGAAAACCCATCGATGAGCCTTTACCTGCTGCTGGAAACCTATCCCTGGAGCAAGACCGTCATCGCGGTCACCGTGTTCATCAGCTTCGTGTTTTTCGTCACGTCTGCCGACTCGGGCACGGTGGTGCTGTCGACGTTGTCGGCCAAGGGCGGCAACCCCGATGAGGACGGGCCGAAATGGCTGCGGGTGTTCTGGGGCGCGATGACGGCCCTGGTGACCAGTGCGTTGTTGTTCTCCGGCAGCATCGATGCCTTGAAGTCGGCGGTGGTGCTGACGTCCTTGCCGTTCTCGTTGATTTTGCTGTTGATGATGTGGGGCCTGCACAAGGCGTTTTACCTGGAGTCCCAGAAGCAGATCGCGCAATTGCATTCCCTGGCGCCGGTGTCGGGGGCGCGCCGGGGCACGGGCGGCTGGCGCCAGCGTTTGAGCCAGGCGGTGCATTTTCCGTCCCGTGATGAGGTGTACCGTTTCCTCGACACGACGGTGCGTCCGGCCATTGAAGAGGTGACCGCGGTGTTCGTCGAGAAGGGCCTGACGGTGGTGACCCAGCCTGACCCGGCCAACGACAGCGTCAGCCTGGAGATCGGCCACGGGGAGCAGCATCCGTTTATTTACCAGGTGCAGATGCGCGGCTACTTCACGCCGTCCTTCGCCCGCGGCGGCATGGGCTCGAAGGAGCTCAACAACCGACGCTACTACCGTGCCGAGGTGCACTTGAGTGAAGGCAGCCAGGATTACGATTTGGTGGGCTATACCAAGGAGCAAGTCATCAACGACATCCTCGACCAGTACGAGCGGCATTTGCAGTTCCTGCATTTGGTGCGCTGACAGAGGTCCTGGTTTTTCTATCTTCACGGCCTCATCGCGAGCGGGCTCGCTCCCACAGGGTTAAGTGGTTCTCTCCTACAGGGCTAGTGATTTCCTTGTGGGAGCGAGCTTGCTCGCGATAGCGGTTTGACTGGCGACGCAGAACGAAGCCTCAGACCAGCCCGCCATTGGCCCGCAGGACCTGCCCATTCACCCAGCCAGCGGCCGGGCTCACCAGGAACGCGATGATGCTGGCAATGTCCTGGGGCTGGCCGAGGCGTTCCAGGGGCGGCATCTTGGCGTAGTGCTGCACCTGTTCTTCGCTCTTGCCGTGCATGAACAGTTCAGTGGCGACCGGGCCGGGGGCCACGGCATTCACCGTGATCTGGCGCCCGCGCAGTTCCTTGGCAAACACCTGGGTCAGGGATTCCACCGCCGCCTTGCTGGCGATGTACACCGAGTAGCCGGGTAGGTTCAGGCCTACGGTACTGCTGGAAAAATTCACGATCCGGCCGCCGTCGTTCAGCCGGGTCGCGGCTTCGCGCAGGGTGTTGAAGGTGCCACGGGTGTTGATGGCGAACGTCTGCTCGAACAGCTCGTCGCTGTGCTGCGCCAGGGGCATCACCTGGAGAATGCCAGCGTTGTTGATCAACACATCGACCTTGCCCAACTGCGCTTCGGTTTCATCGAACATCCGCCGCACATCGGCGGCGGAAGATACGTCCGCCTTGACCGCTATGGCTTGGTGGCCAGCCTGGCGCAATTGCACCACCAACCTGGACGCCTCGCTGGCGCTGTTGGCGTAATTGACGACAACGGCAAAACCATCGCTGGCCAGTTGCTTGGCGATTTCGGCGCCAATGCCGCGGGAGGCGCCGGTCACGATGGCAACTTTCGAGTTTTGAACAGTCATGTGAGGGTTCCTTTGAGGTTGAGGGGCTGTGATCCGTTGAGGCCAGATTCACATGTTTACTCTTGGCGATAAATGCACGAGAGTTGCCTTGACTGTTCAATTTTTTCCAACAATCAGCGCGTGGGGCTCAGATGGACCAAGTCAAGGCGATGAGGGTGTTTGTCCGCATCTACGAGCGCAGCAGCTTCACCCTGGCCGCTGAAGACTTGAACATGCCCCGGGCCACGCTGACCCACACGCTCAATCAATTCGAAGCCTGGCTGGGCGTTCGTTTGCTGGAGCGCAGCACTCGCAAGGTGCGCCCGACCCTCGATGGCGAAGCCTACTACCCACGCTGCGTGCAATTGCTGGCGGAGCTCGAAGAAGCCGAACTGGCGTTTCGCGGCGTGGCGCCCAAAGGCAAACTGAGAGTAGACCTGCACGGCACCCAGGCCAGGTATTTCGTCATTCCGGCGTTACCACAATTCATGGCCCGCTACCCCGAAATAGAACTGTTCATCAGCGAGGCGGATCGGTTTGTCGACCTGATTGCCGAGGGCGTCGATTGCGTGCTGCGCTCCGGTGCGCTGACGGACTCGTCATTGATCGGCCGGCGTGTCGCCAACCTTCGGCAAATCACCTGTGCCAGTCCCGGTTACCTGCGCCAGCACGGCGTACCGACAAGCCTCGATGACTTGAAACATCACAGGGCGGTGAATTACGTCTCGCGGACCACCGGCAAGCTCTATCCGTTTGAGTTCATGGTCGATGGCGAACTCAAGGAGGTGCCGATCGGGGGCTCGTTGTCGGTGTCCGGCGCCGAAATCTATGCCGCCTCGGCCATCGCCGGCCTGGGCCTGATCCAATGCCCGCATTACCGAATGCAAGAGCAGATCCAGCAGGGCCTGATCCAGGAAGTCCTCCCTGCCACCCCACCACCGTCCATGCCGGTCTCGGTGCTTTATCCGCACAACCGACTCATGTCGCCACGGGTTCGCGTATTCGTGGATTGGGTGGCGGAGGTGTTTGCGCAGGCGCGTTAGTGTGCCCTCCGACTTCCTGGCACTGCAAAACCCTGTGGGAGCGGGCTTGCTCGCGAATGCGTCGGCAAATTCGAAATTTGTGCTGACTGACACACCGCTTTCGCGAGCAAGCCCGCTCCCACACCTCATATGCGAACTTTCAGCCTGACCGAGGCGTCTGTGAAATGTTAGCTTCTGCCACCAGCCGTCCGAACAGAGAGCCTTTTCGATGACCTACACCGCTGCGCAAAACCGCTACGAGTCCATTCCTTACCGCCGCGTCGGTCGCAGCGGTCTGGTGCTGCCGGCGTTGTCGCTGGGGTTGTGGCACAACTTTGGCGACAGTACGCCCATCGACACCCAGCGCGCCTTGCTGCGCACGGCGTTCGACCTGGGGATCAACCACTTCGACCTGGCGAACAACTACGGCCCGCCCTACGGCAGCGCCGAGATCAATTTCGGCCGATTGCTGCGCGAAGATTTCAAGCAGTACCGCGATGAGTTGATCATCTCCAGCAAGGCCGGTTGGGACATGTGGCCGGGGCCTTACGGCCAGGGCGGTGGTTCGCGCAAATACGTGCTGGCCAGCCTCGACCAGAGTCTGCAACGCCTGGGGCTGGACTATGTGGATATCTTCTATTCCCACCGTTTCGACCCCGATACGCCACTGGAAGAAACCGCCAGTGCGCTGGCCACTGCGGTGCAGCAGGGCAAGGCGTTGTACATCGGTATTTCCTCGTATTCCGGGGTGAAGACCCGGGAAATGGCGGCGCTGCTCAAGGAGTGGAAAGTCCCGCTGCTGATCCACCAGCCGGCCTACAACCTGCTCAACCGCTGGGTGGAAAAAGACCTGCTGGACGCCACCGACGAATTGGGTACCGGTGTGATTGCCTTCACCCCACTGGCCCAAGGCCTGCTGACCGACAAGTACCTCAAGGGCGTTCCGGCCGACGCGCGGGTGAATCGTCCGGGCGGTGGCTCGTTGCAGGCTTCGCACCTGTCGGAGGAGAACCTCGCCCACGTGCGTGCGCTCAATGAGATCGCCCAGCGTCGCGGCCAGAGCCTGGCCCAGATGGCGCTGGCCTGGACCCTGCGTGATCCCCGCGTGACCAGCGCCCTGATCGGCGCCAGTCGGCAGGAGCAGATCATCGAGAACGTCGCCGCCTTGCAGAACCTGAACTTCAGCGCCGAAGAACTGGCCGAGATCGACCGGTTTGCCCAGGAAGGCGGGATCAATCTTTGGGAGAAACCTTCGTCGGCGGAGTAATGAATCAGCCGATCAGCGATGTTCGGCTGAACATACAATCCTGTGACTGGAGATGATCTGTGGCGAGGGGATTTATCCCCGCTGGGCTGCGAAGCGGCCCCCCCCCAAGCAGCCAACTGGATCAACCTGATACACCGCATGCTCAGGTTTAGGGCTGCTTCGCAGCCCAGCGGGGATAAATCCCCTCGCCACAAGAGCAATTCAGATTCAGTGCCTTACTTGAAAAACGGCACATCCCCCAACACCGTCGCCCGGTGCATTACCCGCCGGGCGGGGCGGTAGTCGTCCACGGCAAAATGCTGGGTGACGCGGTTGTCCCAGAACGCCACGTCGTTGACCTGCCAACGCCAGCGCAGGGTGAACTCCGGGCGAGTGGCGTGGGCAAAGAGCAGTTTCAGGATCGCCTCGCTTTCGGTCTCCGACAGTTCGTTGATGCGCGTGGTGAAGCCTTCATTGACGAACAGCGACCGACGCCCGCTCACCGGATGGGTGCGGATCACCGGGTGGGACAGCGGCGGGTTTTTCCGTCGTGCTTGTTCCCAGCGTTCCAGGTCCTCGGCGGTGTTACCAAACCGTTCCAATGGAAAGGAACGGGTGAAGTCATGAGTCGCCGTCAGGCCTTCCAGCAAGTGTTTCAACGGTGTCGACAAGGCTTCGTAGGCGGCGATGCCGGTGGCCCACAAGGTATCGCCGCCCACCGTCGGCAGCAGTTTGGCGCTGAGCACCGCGCCCAGGGCGGGCGTCGGGAGGAAGGTCACGTCGGTGTGCCACACGGCGTTGTCGCGGACATCGGTGACGGCGGTGTCGAGCACCAATACTTCAGGCTGCTCCGGCACGTTGGGGTAGATCGGGTGAATGTGCAGGTCACCAAAATAGGCGGCGAAACGCGCTTGCTGCGTCGGCTCGATTGGTTGGTCGCGAAAGAACAGCACCTGATGCTCAAGCAGGGCCTGCTCGATGACATCACGATGTTCCGAGCTCAGTGGCTGGCTAATATCGATCCCGCTGATCTGCGCGCCAAGGGCGATGCTCAAAGGGGTAATGATCGGGCGGCTCATTGTCGTGTTCTCGCGGTGGGGCGCCGAATGGACGGCGTGGTCATTGGGTCTCAATGGGTCTGGCCGTGCCAGGGCACCAGTTTGCGTTGCAGGGCGCGCAAGCCCATTTCCATGGCGAAGGCGATCAGTGCGATCACCAGGATCCCCAGCACCACCACATCGGTGACCAGGAACTGCGCCGCTGACTGCACCATGAACCCCAGGCCGCTGGTGGCGGCAATCAGCTCGGCGGCCACCAACGTCGACCAACCTACGCCCAGGCCAATGCGAATACCGGTGAGGATGTCCGGCAGGGCACTGGGCACGATCACATGGCGAATCAACTGTGCCCGTGTGGCGCCCAGCGATTGGGCCGCGCGCAGCTTGGCCCGGTCGACGGTGCGCACGCGGGTGGCGGTGGCAATGGCGATTGGGGCGAAGATCGCCAGGTAGATCAGCAGTACCTTCGACAACTCGCCGATGCCGCACCAGATCACGATCAACGGCAGGTACGCCAACGGTGGAATCGGCCGGTAGAACTCGATCAACGGATCGAGCACGCCGCGCGCGATGCGGTTGGCGCCAATGGCGATGCCCACCGGCACCGCCGTCAGCACTGCGAACAACAGGCCCAGGCCGATGCGTTCAAGGCTGGCGGCCAAGTGTTGCCAGAGAGTGGAGTCCATGTAGCCATGGGTCACCAGCAACCAGCCTTTTTGCAGCACGGCCGACGGCGGGGGCAGGAACAGTGGTTCGATCAGACCGCTGGCGGTGACGGCCCACCAGGCTGCCAGCAAGGCGATCAAGGTCAAGCCACTGATCCAGCGCGTACTCAGATGGGGTCTCAAGTCGCTGGCCGTGGGCTTGTTCGCCGCATCACGGATCACGGCTGGAATTTCGTAGCTGCTCATGCGCGCTCCTGGGGTCGAGTGGCGCTGCGTTGGGAGAACACTTTGGCGAGCACATGCTCGCGGGTTTCGATGAAGCGCGGGTCGGACTTGATCGACCGCGCCGACTCCCCTGCCTCGTAGCGCTGACCGAAATCCAGGCTCAGGCGCTCGACGATCTGCCCCGGGTTCGGTGCCAGCAGAATCAAGTCAGTGGCAAGGAAGACGGCTTCTTCAATGTCATGGGTGATCAGAAACACCGGCTTGGCGGTGTGCTGCCAGACCTGCAGCAACAGTTCCTGCATCTGCTCACGGGTGAAGGCGTCCAGCGCACCGAAGGGTTCGTCCATCAACAGCACACGCGGGTCGGCCGCCAATGCCCGGGCCAGGCCGACGCGTTGCTTCTGGCCGCCGGAGAGCTGCCAGACGCGGCGTTGCTCGAAACCGGCCAGGTCCACGAGGGCAAGCATTTCCCGGGCGCGAGCCTCACGCTTTTGCTTGGCGACCCCGGCCAGTTCCAGGCCGAACCCAACGTTTGCCAGCACGTCCTGCCAGGGCAGCAGCGCATCATCCTGGAACACCACGCCGCGCTCGGCGCTCGGGCCCTTGACCGGCGTACCGTCGAGGGTGATCTGCCCGGCGCTGGGCTCGACGAACCCGGCAATCAGGTTCAACAGCGATGTCTTGCCACTGCCGGACGGGCCAAGGGCAACCAGCAACTGCTTCGGCCCCAGGGTCAGGGAAATATCCGCCAGCACCGGTTCCGCCGCGCCGGGGTACTGTGCGCTGATGCGCTCCAGCTGTAGCAAGGCCATCGCCTGTCTCCCTTTTTTTGATCAGTGAGTGATGTATTTGGCGCTGACGTAAGGCGCGTAGTCCGGCAGTACGGCGTCGACCTTGCCTTGCTCTTTGAGGAACGCGGCGGTGTCGGTGATGGCTTGGGTGGTCGGTGTGCCAAGACTCACGACCTGATCGGCCGCCAGGGGAAAGACGTTGCCTTGCAGCAACAGCGGGATATCACTGGCCTTGGCGCCGGAGAGCTTCACCAGTTTGTCGACATTGGACGCATCGGCCAGCCAGGCTTTTGGGTCCTTGCGGTACTGGGCGTAGGCGTCCAGGGTGACTTTGGCGAAGGCGGTGACAATTTCAGGATGCTTCTGGGCGAAGTCCTTGCGCACGATCCAGGCATCGAAGGTTGGTGCGCCGAACTTGGCCAGTTCCGCGGAGGTGATCAGCACCTTGCCGTTTTCCTTGGCCACGCCCAGGGCCGGATCCCAGACGTACGTGGCATCGATGTCGCCGCGCTTCCAGGCGGCGATGATGGCCGGTGGCGCCAGGTTGAGCACGGTGACTTTCGACGGGTCGATGTTCCAATGCTTCAACGCGGCGAGCAGGCTGTAGTGCCCGGTGGACACGAACGGCACGGCGATCTTCTTGCCGATCAGATCTTGCGGGGAATTAATGCCGGAGCCATCACGAACCACCAAGGCCTCGGCGGCGCCGATCTGGGTGGCGATGAGGAAGGTTTCCACCGGGACCTGGCGGGTGATTGCGGCCGTCAATGGGCTGGAGCCGAGGTAGCCGATCTGCACGTCGCCCGAGGCGATGGCGCTGATGACATCGGCGCCGTTGTCGAACTTGCGCCAGTCGATCTTGGCTTGGGTGGCTTTTTCATAGGCGCCGTCGGCCTGGGCGACTTTGGCCGGGTCGACGGTGGTCTGGTAAGCGACGGTCAGGTCGGCCGCCTGGGCAAAAAGACTCGTTGCGGCCAGGGAGGCGGCCGCGAGAAGGCGAAGGGGGAAACGCAAAGACATGGAAAATCTCCTCAACAGGCCGCCGGATGTTCGGCGTTGGAGGAGACTAAATGATCTAAGAATTGGAAAATAAATAACTTTTTCGAATGAGCTTATTTTCGAAAAAATCTATTGAAGACGGCTCGGAGCCCTTGTGGCAAGGGAGCTTGCTCCCGCTCGGCTGCGTAGCAGCCGTAAAAGGGGCCTGCTTTGCAGTCCAGCGGGAGCAAGCTCCCTCGCCACAAAAAGCCGTCTTCGTCAAAGAGGGCTCAGTTACTGATCGCCAGGATGCTCGCCTGATACGAACCCACGAACACATCGAAATCCCCCACCTCGTTCTGCTCCAGCTCGGCTTGCTGGACCAGTGATTCCCGGGCGGTTGCTTCGAAGGCTGTCTGCTCCTGGGCAGGCAACGGCTCGGCGCGGAAGAATTCGGCGTGGGCCTTGCTTTGGCGCAGGGAGAACTGGGCGAAGCTTTCCTGGTGTTCGGCCATCGCGGCCAGCACCTGGGCGGAGGGCGTCAGGGACGGATCGCGGACTTTCGCCAATTGCGCGTCCAGCGCCTGGCGATGGGCATCGCCACCTTGGCTCTGGTCGAGCAGCGAGGCCAGCGGGGCGATTTTTTCCAGCAATTCGACGGCCCAGGCCTGCATGTCCACCGCTTGACCCTGGCGCTGCAATTGCAGGCCTGGCTTGCGACCTTCCTTGACCACGGTCAGGAAGTTGCTCGTGGCGTTGCCGCATTCGTTGTTTTCCAGCTGCGGGCTGTCATTGAGGCCGCAATACAGCAGGAACGCATCGAGGAAGCGCGACTCGGTGAGGTCGATGCCCATCGGCAGGAACGGGTTGATGTCCAGGCAACGCACTTCGACGTACTGGATACCCCGGGCCATCAAGGCCTGGATCGGCCGCTCTCCGGTGTAGGTCACGCGTTTGGGGCGGATGTTGGAGTAGTACTCGTTTTCGATCTGCAAGATGTTGGTATTGAGCTGCACCCACTCGCCGTTCTGGTGAGTGCCGACTTCGACGTACGGCGCGTAGGGCGTTGCCACCGCTTTGCGCAGGCTGTCGGTGTAGCTCGCCAGGTCGTTGTAGCAAGGCGTGAGCCCTGCCTGGGCGTTGCTCTGGTAACCCAGGTCGCTCATGCGCAGGCTGGTGGCGTAGGGCAGGTACAAGGTGTCCGGGTCCAGTTGTTCCAACTGGTGCGGGCGGCCCCGCAGGAAACCGATGTCCAGGGCCGGCGAGGCACCGAACAGGTACATCAGCAACCAGCTGTAGCGGCGGAAATTACGGATCAGCGCGATATAGGCCGACGACTGGAAGTCACGGTCGCTCACTTCGGCCGCTTCGTTCTGGCGGAGCAGGGGCCAGAGTTTTTCCGGCAGGGAAAAGTTGTAGTGGATCCCGGCAATGCATTGCATGGTCTTGCCGTAGCGCAGGGCCAGGCCCTTGCGGTAGACGTACTTGAGCCGGCCGATGTTCGAGGTGCCGTAATACGCGATAGGGATGTCCTCTTCCGCCGGCAGCGGGCACGGCATCGACGGGCTCCACAAGTACTCGTCGCCAAGTTTGCTGTAGGCAAACCGGTGGATCTTGTCGAGGCTGCGCAGGGTATCGGCCGGGTTGGCCAGGGCCGGCGTGATGAACTCCAGCAGCGACTCGGAATAGTCGGTAGTGATCTGTTCGTTGGTCAGCGCCGAACCCAGGGCCTTGGGATGCGGGGTCTGCGCCAGACGTCCATCGTCCGTGACGCGCAGGCATTCACGCTCGATGCCGTGCAGGCACTGTTCGAGCAGGGAGAGGTTGGCGCGCTCGCCGAGCAGGGCCAGGCGGCGGTTTAAAAGGTCGCTCAAGTTGAATTCCTTCACGCGTCAGTCGCCCCAATATGGGGGTGGGCAAGACGGTCTACAAGGGTGAAGTTAAAACTGGCGTTTTCGCCTGGTTTTCGTGCCAAAGACTCGCCACCGCAACCCCACTGTGGGAGCGAGCTTGCTCGCGATGGCGGTGGAGCAGTCAATAACGAGCCAACTGACATACCGCTATCGCGAGCAAGCTCGCTCCCACAGGGAAGTTCGATGCCGCATTCATGGCGTCGAAATTAACTCAAATCGATGACAGGGAGCTATAGGACAGCGAACGTGCCTTGCGCTTTTGCGACCAGTTTGTCGCCTTGCATCACCTCGGCCTCGACCACCAGCGTGCGCCGACCGGGGTGGATGACCCGGGCGGTGCACAACACGTCGCCGTCGGACACGGCGCGAATGTAGTTGATCTTGCATTCGATGGTCGCGCTCTGCTGGTCAAAGCCATGGACACTGGAACAGGCCAGGCCCATGGCGATGTCCACCAGGCTGAACAGCGCGCCGCCGTGCAGCTTGCCGCCGCGGTTGCGCAACGGCGGCTCAAGGCTCAGGGCGACTTGCGCCACCCCGTCCCCCAGGCTCTGCAGACGGCAGCCGAGCAGCTTGAAGAACGCGCTCTCCACCAACCCGGCTGGCGCGTCCATCAGCGTTTCTTCAACTGCTTGGCGTTGGCGAACAGCGAGGCCATGGCGTTATTGGCCGGGGCCGCCGTGGCGGTTTCCTTGCGCGGCGCGGTGTTTTGCGACTGGCGGGGTGTCGAGCCAGGGCGCGCACCGCGGGCACCGTCGATTTTCTCGCCCGGTGTGTCGCTCATGCGCATCGACAGGCCGACGCGTTTGCGCGGGATGTCGACTTCCATGACCTTCACTTTCACCACATCGCCGGCCTTCACCGCTTCGCGCGGGTCCTTGATGAACTTCTCGGACAACGCCGAGATGTGCACCAGACCGTCCTGGTGCACACCGATGTCGACGAAGGCACCGAAGTTGGTGACGTTGGTCACCACGCCTTCGAGGATCATGCCCGGTTGCAGGTCCTTGAGGTCTTCGACGCCGTCCTGGAACTCGGCGGTCTTGAACTCGGGGCGCGGGTCGCGGCCTGGTTTCTCCAGTTCCTGAAGGATGTCGGTGACGGTGGGCAGGCCGAAGGTTTCGTCGGTGAATTTCTTCGGGTCCAGGCGCTTGAGGAACGCGGCATCACCGATCAGCGAGCGGATGTCGCGGTCGGTCTGGGCGGCGATGCGTTGCACCAGCGGGTAGGCTTCAGGGTGGACAGCCGAAGAGTCCAGTGGGTTGTCGCCGTTCATGACCCGCAGGAAGCCGGCGGCCTGTTCGAAGGTTTTTTCACCCAGGCGCGGGACTTTCTTCAACGCGGCGCGGGTCTTGAACGCGCCATGTTCGTCACGGTGGGTGACGATGTTCTGCGCCAGCGTGGCGTTCAGGCCGGAGATCCGCGCCAGCAACGCCACCGAAGCGGTGTTCACGTCCACGCCCACGGCGTTCACGCAGTCCTCCACCACCGCGTCCAGGCCGCGCGCCAGTTTCAGTTGGGAAACGTCGTGCTGGTACTGGCCGACACCGATGGATTTGGGGTCGATCTTCACCAGCTCCGCCAGTGGATCCTGCAGGCGACGGGCGATGGACACCGCGCCACGGATCGACACGTCGAGGTCGGGGAATTCCTTGGAGGCCAGCTCCGAGGCCGAGTAAACCGAAGCGCCGGCCTCGGAGACCATGACCTTGGTCATTTTCATGGCCGGGTATTTCTTGATCAGCTCGGCGGCCAGTTTGTCGGTCTCGCGGCTGGCGGTGCCGTTGCCGATGGCAATCAGATCCACCGAATGCTTGGCGCACAGGGCGGCGAGCACGGCGAGGGTCTGGTCCCACTTGTTGTGTGGCACGTGCGGGTAGACCGTGGCGTGGTCCAGCAGTTTGCCGGTGGAATCCACCACCGCCACCTTGCAACCGGTGCGCAGGCCCGGGTCCAGGCCCAGGGTGGCGCGCGGGCCGGCCGGTGCGGCCAGCAGCAGGTCGTGCAGGTTGTGGGCGAATACGTTGATCGCCTCGGTCTCGGCGTTGTCGCGCAACTCGCCCAGCAGGTCGGTTTCCAGGTGGGTGTAGAGCTTGACCTTCCAAGTCCAGCGCACCACTTCAGCCAGCCATTTGTCGGCGGCGCGGTTCTGGTTCTGGATGCCGAACTGCTGGCCGATCATGCCTTCGCACGGGTGCATGGTGCCGGGCAATTCTTCACCGACCTTCAGCGCGGAGCTGAGGATGCCTTCGTTGCGTCCGCGGAAAATCGCCAGTGCGCGGTGGGACGGCATGCTCTTGAGCGGTTCGTCGTGTTCGAAGTAGTCGCGGAACTTCGCGCCTTCCTCTTCCTTGCCAGCGATCACCCGGGCGCTGAGGATGGCTTCCTGTTTGAGGAAGTTGCGCAGTTTTTCCAACAGGTTGGCGTCTTCGGCGAAACGCTCCATGAGGATGTACTTGGCGCCTTCCAGCGCTGCCTTCACGTCCGCCACACCTTTTTCGGCATCGACGAAGCGCGCGGCTTCGGTTTCCGGGGCCAGGGTCGGGTCGTTGAACAGGCCGTCGGCCAGCTCGCCGAGGCCGGCTTCCAGGGCGATCTGGCCCTTGGTGCGGCGCTTTTGCTTGTAGGGCAGGTACAAGTCTTCGAGGCGGGTCTTGGTGTCGGCCAGCTTGATGTCGCGCTCGAGTTGCGGGGTCAGCTTGCCCTGCTCCTGGATGCTGGCCAGGATGCTGATGCGCCGCTCGTCGAGTTCTCGCAGGTAGCGCAGGCGCTCTTCCAGATGCCGCAATTGGGTGTCATCGAGGCTGCCGGTCACTTCTTTCCGGTAACGGGCGATGAAAGGCACCGTGGAACCTTCATCGAGTAGCGCGACGGCCGCTTCGACCTGTTGTGGGCGTACACCGAGTTCCTCGGCGATGCGGCTGTTGATGCTGTCCATAAAACCACCTGAAAAATTGTGAAAT
This sequence comes from Pseudomonas beijingensis, assembly GCF_030687295.1. Classification (NCBI taxonomy): domain Bacteria; kingdom Pseudomonadati; phylum Pseudomonadota; class Gammaproteobacteria; order Pseudomonadales; family Pseudomonadaceae; genus Pseudomonas; species Pseudomonas beijingensis. Next base: position 1,294,682 of record NZ_CP117425.1, read on the forward strand.
CAGGCTCGCCACCACAGAAACCGGGCTCGGCGAGACTGGTTGAGCGGCCTGGCGTGCGCCGCTGCCTGGGTCAAAAGGCTGCCTGTTGACCCGCGAAATTCAAAAAGTACTGCCTGGCCAAGGCTAAAAAATGGCACGCCGGGATCACGATCCGGCATTCCCTGGCACAAAAGGCCGGGCATTATAACCAGCGTTCCGTCCTGAGGGGGTGACAGGGTCTGTAGGCTTGATACCCGGATTTGTGGAGATAGAGGAAAAATCTGCTAACAATGCACACGGTGCGTATAACGGCAGCTAGGCCATAATGCGCGCCGAGATCAAAGGAGCTTCCTATGAGCAGCACAGCACAAACTGCTGAAGGCGAAAAAATTCTTATTGTTGACGACGATCCGGGGCTGAGCAGCCTGCTGGAACGCTTTTTCGTCAGCAAGGGCTACCGCGCCCGCACCGTACCGAACACCGAGCAAATGGATCGGTTGCTGGCCCGTGAAGTGTTCAACCTGGTGGTACTCGACCTGATGCTGCCCGGTGAAGACGGCCTGACCGCCTGCCGCCGCCTGCGCGGTGCCAACAACCAGATCCCGATCATCATGCTCACCGCCAAGGGCGACGAGTTGAGCCGTATCAAGGGCCTTGAACTGGGCGCCGACGATTACCTGGCCAAGCCGTTCAACCCCGACGAGCTGATGGCCCGCGTCAAGGCGGTGCTGCGTCGTCAGTCGGCGCCGGTGCCTGGCGCGCCGGGCAGCGAAGACGAAAGCGTGACCTTCGGCGACTATGAACTGTCCCTGGCCACCCGCGAGCTCAAGCGCGGCGATGAGGTCCACATGCTCACCACCGGTGAGTTCGCCGTGCTCAAGGCCCTGGTGATGAACGCCCGTCAGCCGCTGACCCGCGACAAGCTGATGAACCTGGCCCGTGGTCGTGAATGGGATGCGCTGGAGCGTTCCATCGACGTGCAGATTTCCCGCCTGCGCCGGATGATCGAGCCTGATCCTTCCAAGCCGCGGTATATCCAGACCGTGTGGGGCGTGGGTTACGTGTTCGTGCCGGATGGCGCCGCCAGCAAGTGATCGGCGATTTGTAGGAGCGGGTGGTCTGGCCGGTTGAAATGTCTTCTTCCAGGCGACTCGCGGTCTGTCATTGTGCGAGCATCGCTCGCTCCTGCAAGTGTGTAGCGGTTATTCATGAAAACCCCCGTTTGGTTCCCCCAGAGTTTCTTCTCCCGCACCCTCTGGCTGGTGCTGATCGTCGTGCTCTTCTCCAAGGCACTGACGTTGGTGTACCTGCTGATGAACGAGGACGTGCTCGTGGACCGGCAGTACAGCCACGGCGTTGCCTTGACCCTGCGGGCGTATTGGGCGGCGGACGAAACCAACCGGGCGAAAATTGCCGAGGCGGCGACCCTGATCCGTGTCGTTGGCGCCGGCGTGCCGGAGGGTGAGCAGCACTGGCCCTACAGCGAGATCTATCAACGCCAGATGCAGGCCGAACTGGGCGCCGATACCGAGGTGCGATTGCGCATGCACTCGCCGCCGGCGCTTTGGGTGCGGGCCCCGAGCCTGGGGGACGGCTGGCTGAAAGTGCCGTTGTACCCGCATCCGCTGCGCGGTCAGAAAATCTGGAACGTGCTTGGCTGGTTCCTGGCCATCGGCCTGCTGTCGACGGCGTCGGCGTGGATCTTCGTCAGCCAGCTCAACCAACCGTTGAAACGCCTGGTCTACGCTGCCCGCCAGCTGGGTCAGGGACGCAGCGTGCGACTGCCCATCAGCGATACGCCCAGCGAGATGACCGAGGTCTACCGCGCCTTCAACCAGATGGCCGAGGATGTGGAACAGGCCGGGCGGGAGCGCGAACTGATGCTCGCGGGCGTCTCCCATGACCTGCGCACGCCGCTGACCCGGCTGCGGTTGTCGCTGGAGTTGATGGGCGAACATACCGACCTGACCGACGAGATGGTCCGCGACATCGAGGACATGGACGCGATTCTCGACCAGTTCCTGGCGTTCATTCGCGACGGTCGTGATGAATCCGTGGAGGAGGTGGACCTCAGCGAGCTGGTGCGGGAAGTGGTTGCGCCCTATAACCAGAACGACGAGAAAGTGCACCTGCGCCTGGAGCCGATCCAACCGTTCCCGTTGCGCCGGGTGTCGATGAAACGTTTGCTGAACAACTTGATCGGCAATGCCCTGAACCATGCCGGTGCTGGCGTCGAAGTCGCGGCCTATGTCTCCGGCGACACCAGCGCGCCTTACGTGGTGCTAAGCGTCATGGACCGTGGCGCCGGCATCGATCCCTCGGAGCTGGAAGCCATTTTCAACCCCTTCACCCGGGGCGATCGCGCCCGGGGAGGGAAAGGCACGGGGCTGGGCCTGGCCATCGTCAAGCGCATCGCCTCGATGCACGGCGGCAACGTCGAGCTGCGCAACCGCGCCGGTGGCGGGCTGGAGGCTCGGGTACGGTTGCCGTTGGGCTTGATGCTGCCTCGGGATGCGGTGTAGCGATCTCTCTCAAGTAAGACAGAGAACTTTGTGGGAGCGGGCCCTGTGGGAGCCGAGCTTGCTCGCGATGGCGGTGTGTCAGTCAAGATCAACTTTACTGATTCACCGCCATCGCGAGCAAGCTCGGCTCCCACAAAAGCTCGCTCCCACAGGGTCTTGTATTGAGTCAGCCCTTGCCCTTGGTCCGGGTCATGTTCGGCCCGCCATTCTTTTCCAGGTGCTCGATGATGATCCCGGCCACGTTCTTGCTCGTGGTGGTCTCGATGCCTTCCAGGCCCGGCGAGGAGTTGACCTCCATCACCAGCGGCCCGTGATTGGAGCGCAGGATATCCACGCCGGCCACGGCAAGGCCCATGACTTTTGCGGCCCGCAGGGCGGTCATGCGTTCTTCCGGGGTGATCTTGATCAGGCTGGCGCTACCACCGCGATGCAGGTTGGAGCGGAACTCACCGGGCTTGGCCTGGCGCTTCATCGAGGCAATCACTTTGTCGCCGACCACGAAGCAGCGAATATCCGCGCCACCGGCTTCCTTGATGTATTCCTGGACCATGATGTTCTGCTTCAGACCCATGAACGCTTCGATCACCGACTCCGCCGCCGTCGCGGTTTCACACAGGACCACGCCAATGCCCTGGGTGCCTTCCAGCACCTTGATCACCAGCGGTGCGCCGTTGACCATCGCGATCAGGTCGGGAATGTCGTCGGGGGAGTGGGCGAAACCGGTGACTGGCAGGCCGATCCCGCGCCGCGACAGCAGTTGCAGCGAGCGTAGTTTGTCCCGGGAGCGGGCGATGGCCACCGACTCGTTGAGGGGAAACACCCCCATCATTTCGAACTGGCGCAACACCGCGCAACCATAGAACGTCACCGATGCGCCGATGCGGGGGATCACCGCGTCGAACCCTTCCAGCGGCTTGCCACGATAATGGATCTGCGGCTTGTGGCTGGCGATGTTCATGTAGGCGCGCAGGGTATCGATCACCACCATTTCGTGGCCTCGTTCGGTCCCGGCTTCAACCAGGCGACGAGTGGAATACAGACGCGGATTACGCGACAGCACAGCGATCTTCATGCAACACCTGTGGCAGAGGTAGTGGACACCGGGAATACCGGCTTTTCTTGAACGTATTTGGTACCCGGATTGACCACCAGTTGGCCGTCGATCAAGGCTTTGGAACCCAGTAACAGGCGATATCGCATGGATTTGCGGCAGGCGAGGGTGAACTCGACCCGCCAGACCCTGTCACCCAGCGCCAACGTGGTGCTGATCACGTAGCGGACCTGAGCGTGGCCGTTGGAACTCTTTATGGTCTTGCGCGCCACCAGCGGGGCTTCGCAGCGACGATGGCGCAACTGCACCACCGTGCCGAGGTGCGCCGTGAAGCGCACCCACTTTTCGCCATCGCGCTCGAACGGCTCGATGTCAGTGGCATGCAGGCTGGAGGTGCTGGCCCCGGTGTCGATTTTTGCCCGCAGGCCCGCGACTCCCAGGTCCGGGAGCGCCACCCACTCGCGCAGACCGACAACGGTCAAATGGTCAAAAGTCTTCAATAAAAAAACCTGCGATCAGTGCATCGGATCGTGGACTCCGCGAATCGCGGTATTCACGCAGAATAATCACAAAATGGCGACAGTTATCTACGCACTTGTGTGTGCTTGTAACCGATTCCGACCCAGGCGATAGGTGCGGCGTCGGTTTGGCGGGCATTCTATCCGTCGGGCCGGATTCGTGCGCCCGACAAAAACGGTAGTACAGTTCCGGCTATCGGCAGAAAGAGGAATGGCAGTGGCACAAAAAAAGGAAGAGGACGACAAGGTTCGTCTCGATAAATGGTTGTGGGCGGCGCGCTTCTACAAGACGCGGGCCCTGGCCAAGACCGCCATCGAAAGCGGCAAGGTCCATCACCGGGGAGAGCGTTGCAAGCCGGGCAAGGAGCCTCGCATCGGCGATGAGTTCGTCATCCGCACCGGGTTCGATGAAAAGACCGTGGTGGTCGAGGCCCTGTCGATCGTGCGTCGCGGTGCACCTGAAGCGCAGGCGCTGTATCGCGAAACCGAGGCCAGCATCGCCAAGCGCGAAACCGCCGCCGCGCAACGCAAGGCCGGCGCCCTGGGTGTCAGCACTGACGGCAAGCCGAGCAAGAAGCAGCGCCGGGACCTGTTCAAGTTTCATGGCAGCAACAGCGAATAAGGCACCGGCCATTGGAGATCATCCGTGGCGAGGGAGCTTGCTCCCACTCGGTTGCGTAGCGACCGTAAGATTTTGGGGCTGCTGCGCAGCCCAGCGGGAGCAAGCTCCCTCGCCACAATGTGTCAGGCCACACATTCAGATGAGTTGGCAGCGCCTTCCCGTCAGAAAACCCCGCCTTGCTTGGAACCCACCCGGAATGGCCATAAAATGCCCGCCATCATTTGTCATCACCTCAGATACCAGACCTTATGACTGATTTACCGGATACCGACTTCACCCAACGTTTCATCTTCGATGACAGCGACGCCCGTGGCGAGCTAGTGGCGTTGGAGCGTAGCTACGCCGAAGTCCTTGCCAAGCACCCCTATCCGGAGCCGGTCGCACAGCTGCTCGGCGAGCTGATGGCGGCTGCGGCGTTGCTGGTGGGCACCTTGAAGTTCGATGGCTTGTTGATTCTTCAGGCCCGCTCCGATGGCCCGGTGCCGTTGCTGATGATCGAGTGCTCCAGCGAGCGCGAAATCCGCGGCCTGGCCCGTTATGACGCCGAACAGATCGCGCCCGACGCGACCCTGGCCGACATGATGCCCAATGGCGTGTTGGCCCTGACGGTCGATCCGACCCAAGGCCAGCGTTACCAGGGCATCGTCGATCTGGACGGCGCAACCCTGGCCGATTGCTTCACCAACTACTTCGTCATGTCCCAGCAGACCAATACCCGGTTCTGGCTCTACGCCGACGGGCGGCGCGCGCGGGGTTTACTGTTGCAACAACTGCCCGCCGATCGCCTGCGCGACCCGGAAGAACGTGACGCCAGCTGGCAGCACATCACCGCTCTGGCCAGTACCTTGAGCGCCGATGAGCTGCTGAGCCTGGACAACGAAACCGTGTTGCATCGCCTCTATCACGAGGAGCAGGTACGCTTGTTCGACGGCCAGCCGTTGCGCTTCCACTGCAGCTGCTCTCGTGAACGTTCCGGCAATGCGCTGGTCAGTCTGGGTCTGGAAGATGCGCAGCAACTGGTGATCGAGCATGGTGGCGCCATCGAGGTCGACTGCCAGTTTTGCAACGAGCGCTACCTGTTCGACGCGGCCGACATCGCTCAATTGTTCGCCGGTGCGGGTGTCGACACACCGTCAGATACTCGACACTAAAACGGTTCAGCGCAGGTAAATCTCCTGGCAAACGCCGGATTTACGCCGTACTGACGGGAGGGCCCTACTTTTTTTGGGCTTTTCTGGCATAATCCGGCCCACTTTTTTCGGGTAGTAGTGCGCGACTTCCTACTACAAAACGTTTGGAGCACTCGGCCACGGGCCGACGGGGAATCTCATGACGCAAGCCAATAACGCCGTGTACACCGATCTGAGTGTCGATGAACTGGTCAAAGAAGCCCTGAATCGCGGTGAAGGCGAGCTTGCCGATACTGGCGCGCTGGTTGTTCGTACCGGTCATCGTACCGGTCGCTCGCCAGTCGACCGTTTCATTGTGGAAGAGCCAACCACCCAGGACGCCATCGCCTGGGGCCCGATCAACCGCAAGTTCCCGGCCGACAAATTCGATGCCCTGTGGAACCGCGTCGAAGCCTATCTGGGCGAGCGCGAGCGTTTTGTCTCCCACGTGCATGTAGGTTCCGATCCTGCGCACTACCTGCCGGTCAAGATGACCACCGAGACGGCGTGGCACAACCTGTTTGGCCGCTGCCTGTTCATCAACCCCGAGCAATACAACGCCGGCGGCAAGGACGAGTGGCAGATCCTCAACGCGCCGAATTTCGTTTGCGAGCCTGAGCGCGACGGCACCAACTCCGACGGCACCGTGATCATCAATTTCGCGGCCAAGAAAGTGCTGATCGCCGGCATGCGCTACGCCGGTGAAATGAAAAAAGCCCTGTTCTCCGTGCAGAACTTCCTGCTGCCAGCGGTTGACGTGCTGCCGATGCACTGCGCTGCCAACATGGGCGAAGAGGGCGACGTGACCCTGTTCTTCGGCCTGTCGGGCACCGGCAAGACCACCCTGTCCGCCGACGAAAGCCGTTACCTGATCGGTGACGACGAACACGGCTGGGGCGTGGGCGTAGTCTTCAACATCGAAGGTGGCTGCTACGCCAAGTGCATCGACCTGTCCGAGAAGAACGAGCCGGTCATCTGGAAGGCCATCCAGCATGGCGCCGTACTGGAAAACGTTGTCCTGGACCCGGTCACCAAGAAAGCCGACTACGCCGACGATAGCCTGACCCAGAACAGCCGCGCCGCCTACCCGCGTGAGCTGATCGAAAAACGCGCACCGAAGAACCTCGGTGGCGAGCCAAACGCCGTGATCTTCCTGACCTGCGACCTGACCGGCGTACTGCCGCCGGTGTCGATCCTCAGCGAAGAACAAGCCGCCTACCACTTCCTGTCCGGCTACACCGCACTGGTGGGCTCGACCGAAATGGGTTCGGGCAGCGGCATCAAGTCGACCTTCTCCACCTGCTTTGGCGCCCCGTTCTTCCCGCGTCCAGCCGGTGAGTACGCTGAGCTGCTGATCAAGCGCATCCGCGGTTTCGGCTCCAAGGTCTACCTGGTCAACACCGGTTGGACCGGCGGTGGCTACGGCGTTGGCAAGCGCTTCAACATCCCGACCACCCGTGCGGTGATCGCAGCCATCCAGAGCGGCGCGCTGATCGGTGCTGAAACCGAACACCTGGACATCATCAATCTGGACGTGCCGCTGGCTGTTCCGGGCGTCGAGACTGGCCTGTTGAACCCACGCAACACCTGGGCCGACAAAGCCGCCTACGACGAAGCGGCCAAGGCACTGGCCGGTCTGTTCACCGAGAACTTCAAGAAGTTCGACGTGAGCGACGCGATCAAGGCTGCGGGTCCGCAGCTGTAAGGCTTGGTTGTTGAATGAAAAACCGCCCTTTATGGGCGGTTTTTTATGGGCGGTTAGTTATGTGTGCAGGGCTGGAAACTGCCATTATTCCAGCTGAAAATCGAGCCAGACAGCCAGAATAATGCCACTTAAGGTGCTCAAGTCACCTCATTCTCCTCCACTTCCCGCGTGTCCCATCTCTGCGCCTTGATTGCCTTGTAAAGCATGCCGATGGTCAGTGGCATCTTGTTCCCCCGGCCCTTGGCCCTGCGTTTTTGAAACACATCGAACCCTTCAGGTTGAAAATAGCGGTAGGCGTCGTAGTCGATGAGCTCGATGGCGAACCGTTCCTCCAATGCCTCCATCAAGTGGCGGGCATCCGCGCCATCGCAACCCAAGTCGAGATTGATCGCGGTGCCCAGGCGGATCGTCTTGCGCTCCGGTAGGCCGATCTCTTCGTGCAGCAGTTCCATGAGCTGGCGCATGGTGTGATTGTCGGGGAAGTCTGGGGCGAGGTGCATGGCGAGGGTTCCGGGGTATTGGTGCGCGTCCGTCTGGAGGGAAAGTTTAGGGGGAAATCGTTGCTCATTGGAAAAGAAGAAAGATCTCACAGCCGTCTAGGAACCGTCTGCTGAGTAAACCTTTAGTCGCCCGGTAAGGTTTGCCACGCCCTTTCAATGGGTTAAAGACGACCGAGCAAGGGCGAAGCATGACAAAAGGAAAGACTGGTGTTCCGCAGGTCTGGGAGCATTACGGTGGTGATCGGGGCTACAGGATCCTGCGGGACATGACCCCGAGTGAACTGGAGAAAAGAGACGCCGATCAACAGGCCTATGAGGACATGCTCGCCAGGCAAGCGGCGTACATGCGCAAGCGTCTGGTCCAGGTTCGCGAAGCGCCACCTTCAGACTTGAAGGGCTGCGTATTTGCCAAGTCCTGCAAGCTGCCTGATTCGGTGATCGACTACCACAACCCGACCGGTTACATCCCGACTGAAGCCCTGAGGGAGTACGGCCAATTTACCTTGTTGGGTGGGCGTCAGACCGACGACTCAGAGCTCATTCAACTTAAGCGCATCAGCGGGTCGTTGCCGGCAAGTTTCGGCACGTTTGTCTTGGGTAGGACGATGCCGGCCGGCTATAGTGCGGCGGCCGGGGCTGCTGGCGCGGTCACGGCGCCGGTGGCGGCGGGTGTACTGATCGGCCTGGTGGGATTGCTGATGCCCACCAACCTAGGTGACGGTTCGTTGTACACCGAAGAGCAACTGCGCTCCTTGGAGCAGGCTCGTACGCGGGTTCGGTTGCATGTCGAAACCCAGGCTGATGGCACGCTCAAGGGATACGGCTACAACACCCAGACGCGACGTGAGTGGGAAATGATTCCCGTCGTGACGTTCCAGGCTCGCGGCGATCAGCAAGTGGCGGACTTTGGCGATGGGGTGGAGTTGATCTGGACGCCGGCGATCGACCCTTCCGCGACGTTGGGCATCCCAGCGCTGGAGGCCGCGCCACAGGCTCCCCATATCTGGATTTTTCCGCCAACGCTTGCGGCGGACAGCATCATCGTAAACCCGATTTATCCACCTGAGTACAAGGATTTCATTCTTGTGTTTCCGGCGGATTCTGGGGTTTCGCCGCTTTATATTGTTTTAAATCTTCCGGGGGATCATAAATATTATAAAGCTCCAGAAAAATTGATTGCCTTTCCTGATGCTGTGCGCACCGACCGTAAAACTCGGGTTAAAGGTGGTGGCGCCCTCAGAAAACGCTGGAAAACACTTAAGGGAACTATTCTTGAATGGGATTCACAGCACGGAACAGTCGAGATGTATAACAAGCGTGGATTACATCTCGGTGAGTATGATCCGACTACAGGAGAACAAACCAAGCCCGCAGATAAAACCAGGAGCGTTGAGCCATGATTTATATAATTGAAGCCTTTGAGAAAAAAACCGGATTCCTCGCTTTTGAGGAACGGTTACCGGAGGGGCATGACGAACATCTAAAGAAGATTATGGGGTGGACTAACGAACAGCAGGGCTGGGAGGGCTATGACCTCACAAACTCACAGCTTAATGAATTGGAAGGAATTTTAGGAAAGCGTATTTACGATCCTGACTACATTTTTCAAATTAGTTGCAATGATTACACGCAGTGAAAATTGTTGGGAGAGGTTCGTTGGATTTATCAATGTATGACTATCAAGTGTCTTTTGATTATCGGGATGTTTGGTAACCACCAAACTTGCACCCAATCCTCAACGCAACGATGAATATTTTTCCCCTGCTCCGACCCCATGCAACGACTCAGTCAACCATGGGCCCAGGAGCATGCCGCGAAGCCGCCTCAAGGTCCATCAACCCTCGGCCATGCCGGCCATTTGCGTGCCATGACCAACGCGGTCAACCGTGCCGGGACGGTTCTCGACGTAATCGAATCCCGGATCACTCAGCCGGCCTTCGAACTCCTTCAGGCCGGTGCTGAGCCCTGAGTCGATCAGCGCCACGGTCACGTCCTGGCCCGTGCCGCCGCGTGCATACAACGCCGAAGCCTTGACCACGGCCAAGCCTCGCTGCGCGTGATATTCCGGGGTTTCGAACACCGCCGGTTCTACGCCGGGTCGTTCGGGAATGGACAGCAACCGACCAGTAGTGAGACCGAGGTTATCGCCAGGGCGCGCAGCGCGGAAATTGGGTATGGCATCGTTCGTTCCTTGAACATCGTCTTGAGCACCAGGCCTCCTGGCCTCGATGTAACGCATGAGTTGGACGCGAACCTTAAACTGCAAACGGAAGGGGAACGAGGCATCAAAGTGCCCGGGTTTGTATCACTTCGTGGCAGGGCGCAAGGACGCCGAGGCTGTATCATCCGGTATCGTTTTTGACCCCGACCTTTTCTCGACTCGCTGCGTTGTCCCGCTAGGCTTTGGGCATCGCAGCAGTCAAAGGAGCGACCGCGCATGCACAGCACCCTGGAACAGGTTTTCGGTTATCCACAGTTTCGTCCCGGTCAGGAGGCAGCCATTGGCGCTGTACTGGCCGGTCGGTCGGCGGCGGCCATCTTCCCCACCGGCTCGGGCAAGTCCCTGTGTTATCAATTGCCAGCCTTACTCCTGCCGCACCTGACCCTGGTGGTTTCGCCACTGCTGGCGTTGATGCAGGACCAGTTGGCGTTCCTCAAGCGCCACGGCATCGCGGCGGCCAGTATCGATTCGGCCCAGAGCCGTGACGAAACCAACGACGCCATGGCGCGGGCCCGTTCGGGTGAGCTGAAAATCCTGATGATTTCCGTGGAGCGCCTGAAGAACGAGCGTTTTCGCAATTTCCTGCAGCAGGTGCCGATCTCGTTGTTGGTGGTGGACGAGGCCCACTGTATTTCGGAATGGGGGCATAACTTCCGACCTGACTACCTCAAGCTCCCCGATTACCAGCACCAGTTCAACATTCCCCAGGTATTGCTGCTGACGGCTACCGCGACACCCAAGGTCATCGCTGACATGCAGGCGAAATTCGCCATTGCCGCCGCCGATGTGGTGACGACCGGCTTCTACCGACCGAACCTCAATCTGCTGGTCGAGCCCGTGCGGGGTGCCGATAAGCGCGAACGGCTGGTGCAGTGGTTGGGCGAGCGTACCGGGCAGCCGAGCATCGTCTACGTCACCTTGCAGCGAACCGCCGAGCAGATCGCCGAACACCTGGGCCGGCACGGTATCGAGGCCGAGGCCTATCACGCCGGTTTGCCCCATGACCAACGTGAAGCCATCCAGCGGCGATTCATGGGTGGGCAATCCAATTGCATCGTCGCGACCATCGCTTTCGGCATGGGCATCGACAAGAGCGACATTCGCAACGTCGTGCACTTCGACCTGCCCAAGTCCATCGAAAACTACAGCCAGGAGATCGGCCGTGCCGGACGGGATGGGCAGCCGTCCGATTGCCTGGTGCTGGCCAACCGCGACAGCCTCAATGTGCTGGAAAATTTTGTGTATGGCGATACGCCGGAGCTTGCAGGTATTCGTTGCGTGCTCGATGAACTGAAGGCTGCCGCCGCCGATGGGCAATGGGAGTTCTTGCTGGGCCCGCTGGCGGATCAGAGCAACGTCCGGCAATTGCCGCTCAAGACGTTGTTGGTCCAGTTGGAGTTGCGCCGGTTGATCGCGCCGCGCTATGCCTATTTCGCGGAGTATCGCTTCAAGTACCTGACCGAGCCGCACGAGCTGCTGGAGCGCTTCGAAGGTGAGCGAAGGGACTTTGTCGCGGCCATCATCCAGACCTCCAGTCGCGCCCGGGCCTGGGCCACGGTGGATTTCGATGGGATGTACCAGCAGTATCACGCTGAGCGTAATCGCGTGGTCAAGGCGCTGGATTATTTCCAGGAAAAAGGCTGGATCGAGCTGGAAAGCAAGCAGATGACCGAGGTGTACAGCGTGCTGGAAGCGGACCTGGATGTGCCGGTCTTGAGCGCCGAGCTACATGCTTATTTCTCTCGGCATGAACAGGGTGAAATCGCGCGGATCCACGCCATGCTCGAATTGTTCGCCACCGACCGTTGCCTGGGTCATCGCTTGGCGCAGTATTTCGGTGACGACAATGCGCCACGCCCGTGTGGCCATTGTTCGGTGTGCCATGGGCATGTCGCTCGCCTGCCGGAGCCGCCTGCGTTGCCGGCGCTTGTGGATAAAAATTTCGAGGCGCTGTGTGGCGACTTTATCCACAAGCATGAGCAGCACAGCGGCAACGTGCCGTCTGCCGAGCGCCTGACTCGCTTCCTGTGCGGGATCAGCGTGCCGCTGTTTACCCGATTGAAGGCGCGGAAGATCCCTGGGTATGCCGCACTGGAAGCGTATCCATACGCTGAGGTTCGCCAATGGGCCCAAGCGCACCTGTGAGCTGCATCCATCCGCTGAATGCCCCTCATCACACGAATAAATTTCAAAAACATTCGGCGGCTGACTAAGGTGAAGGCTGTCTTCGGATCGCCAATAAGAGAGCCAACATGAGCCAGACACCTTTCGATATTCAGCGCGCCGCGGTGGTCGGTGCAGGCACCATGGGGCGGGGCATCGTGATGTGCCTGGCCAACGCCGGCGTGGCGGTGCAGTGGGTCGACAACAATCCGCAGATGCTCGAGCAGGCACTGGTCGCCGTGGCCGAGACCTATGCCCATGGCGTACGCCAGGGCCGTATCGACCAGGGTGAGGCCGATGCGCGGATCGCCCGGGTGACACGGGCGGATGATTATGCGGCGATCCGTGACGTGGATCTGGTGATCGAAGCGGTCTACGAAAACCTGGAACTCAAACAGAAAATCTTTCGCGAGCTGGACGGCCTGCTCAAGCCCGAGGCCATCCTGGCGAGCAACACGTCGGCGCTGGACATCGATGCCATCGCCGCCGTCACGCGCAGGCCAGCTCAGGTTCTGGGCCTGCATTTCTTCAGCCCGGCGCACATCATGAAGCTGCTGGAGATCGTTCGCGGCGCACACACCTCCAAAGCGGTGCTGGATGCGGCCCTGGTGCTGGGCAAGCGCATGGGTAAGGTCAGCGTGATATCGGGCAACTGCCATGGCTTCATCGGCAACCGGATGCTTCATCCTTATGTGTTGGAAGCGCGCAAGATGCTGCTGGAGGGGGCGTTCCCCCATCAGGTGGATGCGGCGTTGCAAGGTTTCGGCTTCGCCATGGGGCCGTTTCGCATGTACGACGTCGTGGGCATCGACCTGGAGTGGCGCGCCCGTGAGTTGGCGGGCCAGGGCCAGGATGCGCCCGAGGTGCAGGTGGACAATCGTTTGTGCGAGCTGGGACGGTTCGGCCAGAAAAGCGGCAATGGGTATTATCACTACGAGCCGGGTAGTCGACAGGCCGAGCATGATGTCGAGGTCGATGCGCTGGTGCTGCGGGTCAGTGAAACGCTGGGTTTCCAGCGGCGCGAGATCGGCCCGGAGGAAATCCTTGAGCGCTGCTTGCTGGCGTTGGTCAACGAGGGGGCGAAGATCCTGCAGGAAGGCATTGCCGAGTCGGCCCACGATATCGACCTGGTCTACCTCAACGGCTACGGCTTCCCTGCGGACAAGGGCGGGCCGATGGCCTGGGCTGACGGGCAGGGGTTGGAAGCCATCCACGCACGACTGCTGGCGCTCGAAACGAAGCAGGGCGACCAGTGGAAGCCCGCGCGGCTGATCGGCGAGCTGGCGGCGCGGGGCAAGGGATTCGCGCAGGCCTAAGGCCTGGCCACGCTAAGATCATTGAACAACCGTAAAGGACACCTGATGCCCCAACGCAACGAATACCCACACCTGCAGCCCATCACCACGCGCTGGCACGACAACGATGTGTACGGTCACGTCAACAACGTCACCTACTACAGCTTTTTCGATACCGCTGTGAATACCTACCTGATCGAAGTCGGCGGCCTGGATATCCATGATGGAGACGTGGTGGGGTTCGTGGTGAGTTCGGCCTGCGACTACTTCGCCTCGATCGCCTTTCCGGACCGGATTGAAATCGGCCTGCGGGTCGGCAAGCTGGGCAGCAGTTCGGTGCAGTATGAGCTGGCGGTGTTCAAGGCGGGCGAGGAGGAGGCTTGCGCGGCGGGGCGTTTTGTTCACGTATTCGTGGATCGGGCAACGAATCGGCCGGTGGCGATTCCGGATCGGCTGCGCGGGGCATTGGAGCAGTTGGTGGTCTGAAACGAAAAATCGCAGCCTTCGGTCAGACTCTGGGAAGAGCTGCCGTAGGCTGCGATCTTTTACCGGCGGGTAGTTAAAGCCAGCGGTCAGTCATCGTGATAGCGATGCTTATGCTTGTGCTTGCGATGCCCATAGGCATGGCCGCGACCCGGATGGCCGTCGCGATAGTAGCGACGATCGCCACGACGACCTTCATAACGATCGTCGTCATCGTCCTTGCCCATGTAGTTACCCAGGGCACCACCGGCACCACCGCCCGCTGCCGCACCGATCAGGCTGCCGGTGCTGCCGCCGACGCTACGGCCGACCACGTTACCGCCGGCTGCGCCCAGTGCGCCGCCGATCGCCGCTTCGCCGCGGCTGTGTTTGTCTGCACCGACTGCACTACCGCCCGCACCGCCCAGCGCCGCGCCGATAGTGGACCCGGTGTTGCCGCCCAGGGACTGGCCGACGACCGAACCCAAAACCCCGCCCAATGCGCCGCCTACACCTGCTTCGGCAGTACCACCGGCAGAAGCGATGCCACTGGCCAGGCTAAGGGACAACAAGAGAATGGAGGAGAACTTCATAGAGGAGCCTCAAAGGGATGACGGCGCGATCCTGAGGCTGGCTTCGCTTGGTTACAATCGAAATCCGACGAGTAACACGACTTGTGCACAATTCTCTAAGTTATTGTTTTTCGGCGGGAACTTAAGGCAAATCGGCCGGTCTTTAGTTACTTCAGATGGGCCGTTTTCTATGGAAAACGGCCTTTTTTGTGGGCGTTCGAAAAGTACGATGATGGGAGCAACACTGTGTGGGAGCAAAGCTTGCTCGCGACACAGGCGACTCTATTTCTGCAAGACCGCATCGCTTTCATCGCGGGCAAGCCTTGCTCCCACACAACCCAATCTCCTCGCCATGGAACTGTGTGTCAGGCCGACTTGGCCAGGATCAGTCCATTCTCGCTTGCCGCTTCCAGGCGGATCGCAACGAATTTCGAGGTCGGGGTGTGGCTGCCGTCGCCCGTGCTTTCCAGTGGCACCAACGGGTTCACTTCAGGGTAGTAGGCCGCAGCCTGCCCGGCCGGAATGTCAAACGCCAGCAGGGTAAAGCCCTTGACCCGACGTTCGCGACCGTCATCCCAGAGCGAGACGATGTCGGCTTTCTGCCCCGGCTTGAAGCCCAGGCGAATGATGTCCGCTTCGTTGGCGAACAACACGTCACGCTGGCCCTTGACGCCGCGATAGCGGTCATCAAGGCCATAGATGGTGGTGTTGTATTGATCGTGGGACCGCATGGATTGCATGATCAGATCGGGCAACTGGCCGGTGGCACGGGTGCGTTCATGCACGAGGTCGGTCGGCAGCAGGTTGGGCTTGAAGTTGGCGCGGCCTGACGGGGTGTTCCAGCGTCGCGAACCGGCGCTGTTGCCCAGATAGAATCCACCGGGGTTCTTCAGCTTTTCGTTGAAGTCCTTGAAGCCGGGTATGGTATCGGCGATCAGGTCGCGGATGCGACTGTAGTCGGCCACCAGCCAGTTCCAGTCCACCGGGCGGCTACCCAGCGTGGCGGCGGCGATGCCGGCGATGATCCACGGTTCGGAGCGCATCTGGTTCGACAGCGGCTGCAACTGGCCGTTGGAAGCATGCACCATGCTGAAGGAGTCCTCCACGGTCACTGCTTGCGCACCTTCGGTTTGCAGGTCGATGTCGGTGCGGCCCAGGCACGGCAGGATCAGCGCGTCCTTGCCGTGAGCCAGGTGGCTGCGATTGAGCTTGGTGCTGATCTGCACCGTCAGGTCGCAATTGGCCAAGGCCTGGAACGTCCGATGGCTGTCCGGCGTGGCTTGGGCGAAGTTGCCGCCCAGGGCAATGAACACCTTCGCCTGGCCGTCGGCCATGGCGTGGATCGCCTCGACCACGTTGTGGCCGTTTTCCCGCGGTACCTTGAAATGGAAGCGCCGCTCCAGCGCGTCGAGGAATGCCGCTGGTGGACGTTCGTTGATGCCCATGGTCCGGTCGCCCTGCACGTTGCTGTGGCCGCGAACCGGGCACAGGCCTGCGCCTGGCCGGCCAATGTTGCCGCGCAGCATCATCACGTTGGCGATTTCCTGGATGGTCGCCACCGAATGACGGTGCTGGGTGATGCCCATCGCCCAGCACATGATCACGTTCTCGCTTTTGGCGTACATGCGCGCCGCCTGCTCGATTTCGACCAGGGTCAAGCCCGATTGCTCGACGATCTGTTCCCACGGCGTATCGTCGACCGCCGCCAGGTAATCCAGCACGTTGGTGCTGTGCTCATTGAGGAACGCGTGGTCGAACACCGCCGCAGCGCCAGTGTTCTGCGCCTCACGTTCCCATTGCAGCAGGAACTTCGCCATGCCGCGCAAGATCGCCATGTCACCGCCCAGGGCGGGGCGGAAATACGCGGTGTTGGTCGGCTTATCACCGTTGGTAAGCATTTCAAGCGGATGCTGTGGATGCTGGAAACGCTCCAGGCCACGCTCCTTGAGCGGGTTGATGCACACCACCTGGGCGCCGCGTTTCACGGCCTCGCGCAGTGGTTCGAGCATCCGCGGATGGTTGGTGCCAGGGTTCTGGCCCCAGACGAAAATCGCGTCGGCGTGTTCGAAGTCGTCGAACGTCACCGTGCCCTTGCCCACGCCCACGCTCTGGGCCAGTGCTACGCCGCTGGCTTCGTGGCACATGTTCGAGCAGTCGGGGAAGTTGTTGGTGCCATAGGCGCGCACGAACAGTTGATACAGGTAGGCCGCTTCGTTGCTGGCCCGGCCCGAGGTGTAGAACTCGGCCTGGTTGGGGCTGGACAGCCCTTGCAGGTGCTTGCCGATCAGGGCGAACGCCGCTTCCCAACTGATGGGCTTGTAGCGGTCGGTTTCGGCGTCGTAGCGCATTGGCTCGGTGAGACGACCCTGGTACTCGAGCCAGTAGTCGCTCTGCTCCAGCAGCGAGGTCACGCTGTGCTTGGCGAAAAATGCACCATCGACGCGGCGTTTGGTGGCTTCCCAGTTCACGGCCTTGGCGCCGTTCTCGCAGAACTTGACCATGCCGCTTTCCGGAGAGTCACCCCAAGCGCAGCCGGGGCAGTCAAAACCGCCATTCTGGTTGGTCTTGAGCATCATGCGGATATTTTTCAGCGCATTGTCACTGGTCAACCAGGCCTGAGCGACACTGATCAGCGCACCCCAACCACCAGCGGGGCCCTTGTAGGGCTTGTAGCGTGGTACGGGTTTCTGGTCGGCTTGTTGATGATTGCTCACGCTTGTTTCTCCATCGCAGGGCTGTAGACCCGCGGCGCACTTTTTTGCGGCAGGTGGATGAGGTTGAGGTTGTGTTGGCGGGCCCACTGCACGGCGAGGCCCGTGGGCGACGACAGGCTGACCAGGGTCTGGATGCCGGCGCGCAGTACTTTCTGGATCAGTTCGAGGCTGCAGCGGCTGGTGACGATCGCCACGCCACCGGCTACCGGGACCTGTTGCCGGATCAACGCGCCGATCAGCTTGTCGAGAGCGTTGTGCCGGCCGATGTCTTCGCGGCCCAGCAGTAATTCACCCTGGGCGTTCATGAACAGCGCCGCATGCACTGCGCCGCAATGTTGGCCCAGGGGCTGGAACTGGCTGATACGGTCACGCAGGCCATCGAGCCATTGCGCCGCAGGCAGTGGTGCGCCGGGTAGCACCTTGAGGTTTGGCAAGGCCTGTTCCACCGCTTCCACGCCGCACAATCCGCAGCCACTGGTGCCCGCCAACTGTCGGCGTTGCTGCTTGAGGTTCCAGAAGGCGCGGTTGGCGATGGTCACCTGGGCATAGTGCGCGGCACCCGTGCCGCTCAGTTGCAGGTCATAGATATCCGCTGAATCTTCGATGATGCCACTGCCAAGACTGAAGCCGACGATGAAGTCTTCAAGGTCGGTGGGGGTGACCAGCATGACCGCCTGGCTGATGCCGTTATAGGCAATCGCCAGCGCCACTTCCTCGGCCAGCGCGGTGCTGTCCGATTGAGAGTGGTCCAGATTGCAGTAGCGATAGCTCTGGCTGGCGACCGGCGTGGATGTTTCCATCGCGGGCGCTGGACTGACCGGAGGCTTGTCGTTCATAGGCATCACTGAAAGTAGGAATAGTGTTAAGACTAAATGCGGCAATCTGCCACGTCTAATCGCTATTAC
The DNA here is from genome assembly GCF_030687295.1 of Pseudomonas beijingensis. Taxonomy (NCBI): domain Bacteria; kingdom Pseudomonadati; phylum Pseudomonadota; class Gammaproteobacteria; order Pseudomonadales; family Pseudomonadaceae; genus Pseudomonas; species Pseudomonas beijingensis. Next base: position 1,313,080 of record NZ_CP117425.1, read on the forward strand.
TGATCTTCCAATAGATGACGTCGATCAAGAAGCTGTCGGTGATTTCTGATAGAGGGCGAAACAGGCCTCCGCCAACGCCGAGCGGGGGGCGCCGCGGCGCATGATCAGGCCCAGCGGGACAAGCGTCTGGGCGCTTTCAATAGGCTGGATGCGCAAGTCTTCGGTCAAGACGTCCAGGCCGCTGTCCAGGGGCATCACCGCGCAACACAGCCCGCCGTGCACAGCTTGTAACAATTGATGCACCGCGTCGGTTTGCAACAGCGGTTGGGGCGTCAGACCCCGGCTGTGGAAGTTGTGGTCGATGGATTGGCGAAAATGCATGCCGCTGGTGAGCATGCCCAGAGGCAGTTCGATCAGGGCTTCCCAGCTCAGCGGTTGTTCACCGAAAAAGAAAAACCGCTGGTCGTAAAGCAGGCCCATGCGGGTGGGGCTGAAGGGCAGGGCCTCGAAGCGTTCGTTGTCCAGGCGTTCCAGGTAGGAAACCCCCAGGTCGATGCGGTTGTTCGCCAACTGTTCGAGGATGCGTTCGGAGCTCAGGGACGACAATTCGAAACGCAGGCTGGGGTGCTCGGCGTGCAAGCGCTGCATCATCGCCAGCGGGTCGAAGTCCGACAACGGCACCACGCCCAGGCGCAGCGTACCCACCAGGTTGCCCCGACAGGCTGCCGCTTCGGCCTGCAGCCCGTCATAGGCCGCCAGCACCGTGCGCGCCCAGGCCAGTACCCGTTCCCCCGGCGCGGTGAAACCTTCAAAGCGCTGGCCGCGGTTGACCAGCGGCAGGTCGAGTTCTTCTTCAAGACTGCGCAGGCGCATCGACAGGGTCGGCTGGGTGATATGGCAGCGTGCGGCGGCCTGGCCGAAGTGACGGGTTTCGTCCAGCGCGATGAGAAATTTCAGCTGCTTGATGTCCATCTTCGCTCCAGGGCGCGGGAAGGTTCGGATTCTAGCGCTTGCGCGTGGCGGGGTCATTGGTCGGCTGGGAACCGGGTTCGTTTCGCCTGGTCTAGTCTTTGCGTCTGGACACTTAATCAAGGAGCGTGTGCCATGAGTATCTTTAGCTTTGTGAAGGAAGCCGGTGAAAAGCTGATCGACCTGCTGACCCCCGGTAATGCCAATGCCAGCGAACAACTGAAAGAGCATATTGAAAAGGTCGGCCTGGGTAATCCGAATGTCCAGGCGACCGTCGAAGGCGACAAAGTCATCGTCACGGGTGAAGTGGCGAGCCAGGAAGAGAAGGAAAAGATCCTGTTGGCGGTGGGCAACGTCGCCGGTGTCGGCAGTGTCGACGACCAGATCACCGTGACCGGCCCAGTAGCAAAAGCAGCGCGCTTCGTGACCGTGAAGAAAGGCGACACACTCAGTGCCATCTCCAAGGCCGAGTACGGCGACGCGAACAAGTACAACAAGATCTTCGAGGCCAACAAACCGATGCTGTCGCACCCGGACAAGATCTACCCGGGGCAGGTGTTGCGTATCCCTGAGTAACCGGCCCCCTGTGGCGAGGGGATTTATCCCCGCTGGGCTGCGCAGCAGCCCTAAAGCAGTGAACTCAATCTTCCTTGCATGCCGAGTTGGCTGGTTGGGGGCCGCTTCGCGGCCCAGCGGGGATAAATCCCCTCGCCACATTAGAGCCTGTCAAAGCCCTTCGATCAGGACTCGATAATCCCCCAACGCCTCGAACTCCCCCGTGTCCTTCGGCCCCTTGCGACTGTCCGGCTCGCTCACGGCCAGCAGGTGCGCCACGCCGAAGTCCCTGGCGCTGCGCAACACCGGCAACGTATCGTCGATGAACAGGCTGCGGGCCGGGTCGAAATTCAGGTCGGCTTGCAGCGCGTCCCAGAATTGCGGGTTTTCCTTGGGGAAGCCGTAGTCGTGGGAACTGATCAAGCGTTCGAAGTAGGGGGCCAGTTCGATGCGTTCCAGCTTCAAGGACAACGAATCGCGGTGGGCGTTGGTGATCATCACCACCCGTTTGCCGGCCTGTTTGATCGCCGCCAGGAACGTATCGGCGTCCGGGCGCAAGGCGATCAGGTGCGCGGTTTCCAACTTCAGTTCGCGCACCGGCAGTTTCAGCTCAGTGCTCCAGAAATCCAGGCAATACCATTGCAACTGGCCGGCGTTGCGCTCGAACAGCGGCTGTAGCTCCATCTCGGCCATCGCCCGGCTCACGCCATGCAGTTCGGCGTAGCGCTGGGGCAGGTGTTCGAGCCAGAAATGGTTGTCGTAATGCAGGTCCAGCAGGGTGCCGTCCATGTCCAGCAGAACCGTATCGATCTCATGCCAGGGCAGCAAGGCCATAAAACTTCTCCAGCGGTAATCGGATATCCGACACAAACAATCAGAATAGGCCGGGTATAGTAGCCCGCTATCGCCCAGGGAGCCGTTTATGCGCCAGAAACCCACCATACTCGATCGCCGGATCGTCGCTACCAGCCGCCTGTTCTGCGTGGAAGAACTGAAATTGCGGTTTTCCAACGGTGTGGAGCGCACTTATGAGCGTCTGGCGAGCAAGGGTGCAGGCTACGGCGCGGTGATGATCGTGGCGATGCTCGACGCCGATCACGCAGTGCTGGTGGAAGAATATTGCGGCGGCACCGATGCCTATGAATTGTCCCTGCCCAAGGGCTTGATCGAGCCGGGGGAAGATGTGCTGGCGGCGGCCGAGCGGGAGCTCAAGGAAGAGGCCGGTTTCGGTGCGCGACAGTTGGAACACCTGACCGAGTTGTCGCTGTCCCCTGGCTACATGAGCCAGAAGATCCAGGTGGTGCTGGCCACCGATCTGTATGAAGAACGGCTGGAGGGCGACGAGCCCGAGCCGATGCGCGTGGACAAGGTCAACCTGCGTGAGCTCTCGGCCTTGGCGCAGAACCCGCAGTTCACCGAGGGCCGGGCCTTGGCGGCGCTGTACCTGGCCCGTGACCTGCTGATCCAGCGTGGAGCGTTCCTGTCATGACATTTCCTCATTCGCTGATGGCTCCGGTGGTCGAGCTGGCGCTCAAGGCCGGCGAGGCGATCCTGCCGTTCTGGCGCGCCAACGTGCAGGTCAACCATAAGGCCGACGAGTCGCCGGTGACTGCCGCAGATATGGCGGCTCATGATGTGATCGTGGCCGGGCTGACGGCGCTGGCCCCGGATATTCCCATCCTCTCCGAAGAAGACGCCGATATTGCCCAAAGCGTACGCGCCGGCTGGCAACGCTGGTGGTTGGTGGACCCATTGGATGGCACCAAGGAATTCATTTCCGGCAGCGAAGAGTTCACTGTCAACATTGCCTTGGTGGAACAGGGGCGCGTGGTGTTCGGCGTGGTGTCGATGCCCACCAATGGTCGCTTTTACGTGGGCGGCGCAGGGCTGGGTGCCTGGCGTGGTGACAAGGGCGGTGTGCCTTTGCCGATCGCGGTTCGTGATGTATTGGCGCCGGGCGAGGCGTTCACCGTGGTCGCCAGTCGCCGGCACACCAGCCCTGAGCAGGAGCGCCTGCTGGAGGGCTTGAGTGGGAGTCTGGGCGAACTGCAACTGACCAGTATCGGCAGTTCGTTGAAGTTTTGCCTGCTGGCCGAAGGCGCGGCGGATTGTTATCCCCGGCTGGCGCCGACCTCCCAGTGGGACACGGCCGCTGCCCAGGGCGTATTGGAAGGCGCGGGTGGCGAGGTGTTGGACTTGAGCGGTGAGCCGTTCTGTTATCCACCGCGTGAGTCGCTGTTGAATGCGTCGTTCCTGGCGTTGCCGGCGAAAGCGGCGTGGCGTGGGAAGTTGTTGGAGCTTGCTCGCTCCTGAGCCCGGCTCGATCCCTTGTGGCAGAGAGGATTGTGGGAGTAAAGCTTGCTCGCGATACAGGCGCCCCGGTTCCTGAAAGTCCGCGGCGCCTGTATCGCGGGCAAGCCTTGCTCCCACACAGAAGTACTTCGCCACGGGGTCATGCGCTGTTTCAGCGGTGCAATACGTACTGCCCCTCAAACTGCACCGCCACGTCCTCGCTCCCGCTATTCAACACCTGCGTTTGCAACGCCAGCCGCGCCCGTCCATAACGCCGGTAGGTGGCCAGGAAGCGCTTCCAGAGCTTTTCCTCGGGCGCTTGGCAAACCACAGTCGCATCGCGTGTCACTGGCAGCGGATAGCTGATCTGCCCTTCCTGAATCACGATATGCCCGTCTTCGATGCCTTCCTCGCGCAGGGCCAGGTGCAGCCAGCCCCAGCCACCGAGTACGGCGCCGCAGTACAGGCTGCCCCCGAACATGGTGCTCTTGTGGTTGACGTTAGCCGCCAGCGGCAAGGACAGGCGCAGTTGCCGGGCCTGCCAATCGAGCACCTTGAGGCCCATGTCCCGGGTCAAGGGGATGTCGTGGTGCAGGATCGATTCCAGGTAACGACTGTCGCGGTTCATTGCGGGGCCTCTTGCTTGACGGGAAATGACGATAATTCAATCAGGCTCATCGGCCGAACCCTGGCCGCTGTCGCCGAAGGTCAGGCCATGCTTGCGCAACTTGTCGTGCAGGGTCTTGCGGGGGATGCCCAGGGCTTCGGCCAGGCTGCGCACCGAGCTGTGGGGGCGGGCCAGTTCGGCGGCGATGAGGGTTTTCTCGAAGTTTTCCACCTGCTCGCTCAAGCCGCCGCTGACCACTTCCACCGGCGCGCCCGGGCTGCCGTCGGTCGCGCTGTTGTCCAGGGCCAATTCCAGGCCCAGGGCAAAGCGTTCGGCGGCGTTCTGCAGTTCCCGGACGTTGCCTGGCCAGCTGTGACGCAGCAGCAACGCCCGTTGTGCCGGCTGCAATTCGTGAGGCGGCAGGCCATGGCGAGCACTGGCTTCGTTGGCGAAGTGCTGGAACAGCATCAGCGCATCCTCGCCCCGTTCGCGCAACGGGGGTATGCGCAGCGGCGCTACGTTCAGGCGGTAATAGAGGTCGGCGCGAAAACGCCCCTGGTCGGCGGCCTGGCGCAGGTCTTCCTTGGTCGCGGCGATGACGCGGATATCCAGCGGGATCTGTTGATTGCCCCCCAACCGTTCCACCATGCGTTCTTGCAGCAGACGCAGCAGCTTGACTTGGACATCCAGGCTCATGCTTTCGATTTCATCCAGAAACAGCGTGCCGCCGTTGGCGAACTCGAACTTGCCGATGCGGCGTTTCTGCGCGCCGGTAAAAGCACCGGGTTCGTGGCCGAACAGCTCGCTTTCCACCACCGACTCGGCCAGGGCCCCGGCGTTGATCGCCACGAAGGGGCCGTTGCGCCGGCTTGAGAGGTCGTGCAAGGCCCTGGCGACCACTTCCTTGCCGGCGCCGGTTTCACCGAGGATCAGCACATCGGCGCGGGTGGCGGCCAGTGCGCCGATCTGCTCGCGCAAGCGCAGCATTGGGGTCGACTGGCCGACCAGGCGGGCGCTGAGTTCATGACGATCGCTCAGGGCCAGGCGCAGGCTGCGGTTGTCCAGCACCAGGCGGCGCAAGGCCAGGGCCCGGCGTACGCTGTCGAGCAGATGGTCGCTGGCGAAAGGTTTTTCCAAGAAGTCGTAGGCCCCGGCGCGCATCGCCTGTACCGCCAGCGGCACGTCGCCGTGGCCGGTGATCAGCAGCACCGGTAGCTCCGGGTCCTGGGCGTGGAGTTCGCCCAGCAGTTCGAGGCCATCCATGCCCGGCATGCGAATATCACTGACCACCACACCCGGCCAGTCACGGGGCAGTTGCCCGGCCACACCCTTGGCTTCGGCCAGGGGCAGGATTTTCAGGCCGGCCAGGTCGAGGGTCTGGCTCAAGGCCTGACGTAGATGGGGATCGTCATCGATCAGCACCACCTCAATCCGGTTATCGATGGTCATACACTTCGGTCCTCGGACGGTTGCAGGCTCACCCCGGGCGCGCCGGCGCGCAGCTTCAGGGTGATCAGGGCGCCGCCTTCCTTGTGGTTGGCGAACGACAGTTCGCCGCCGAAGGCGCGCATCAGGGTGTCGCAGATCGCCAGCCCCAGGCCAAGGCCCTGGGTGCGCGTCTTGGTGGTGTAGAAGGGCTCGCCGGCGCGGCCCAGGGCTTCCATGCAAAACCCTGGGCCGTTATCGCGGATGTACAGGTTGACGCCGGTTTCGGTGGCCTGGGCACTGAGCCAGAGCTTGCGCGGCGGGCCTTTTTCGGTGAGCGCATCGAGAGCATTGGCCAGCAGGTTGCCGAGTACTTGGCGCAGGCGGGTTTCGCCGGCCTCGACCCACAGCGTGGCGGCCGGTAGGTCGCGGATCAGTTCCACTTCCATGCTTCGCCGACGTTTGGCGAGCAGCGCCAGGGCATCGTCCAGCGCCGGCTGCAGGGCGACGCTTTCCGGGGCGTGGCGGTCGCGGCGGGCGAAGGCGCGCAGGTGGGCGATGATCGACGCCATGCGCCCGGTCAGTTCGCTGATCAGCTTGAGGTTGCCGCGGGCATCCTCGGTGCGTTGGTGATCGAGCAATATCTCGGCGTTTTCCGCGTAGCTGCGAATCGCCGCCAGCGGCTGGTTGAGCTCGTGGCTGATGCTCGCCGACATGGTGCCCAGAGCCGACAGCTTGCCGGCCTGCACCAGATCATCCTGGGCACGGACCAATTCCTGCTGGGCCTGCTCGCGCTCCAGCACTTCCTGCTTCAAACGTCGGTTCAATCCTTCCAGGTCACTGGTCCGTTCGGCCACCCGGCCCTCCAGTTCCTGACGGGCCTTGGCTTCGAAGGCGATCCGGTCCAGGTAATGGCGCCTGCGTTGCATCATCAACCCGAGCAACAGCATCAAGACCAGCAACGCCGCGCCACCGATGGCGACCACGGTGCGCACCGGACGGTCGATCAGCGTGCGCGGGGCGAGAATGCTCACGCTCCAGCCGGTTTCTTCGATGGATTGGGTCTGGGTCAGCCAGGCGTTGGCATCCAGGTTCAGTGGCTTGGGATCGCGGGTTGGATAAGGTTGTACCGCGCTGATGGCCTTGCGCTCATCGTCACCCAACGGCCGGGTCGCACGAAATCGCCATTCCTGGCGTGATGTGAGAATGACCACGCCATTATGGTCAGTCACCAGCAACTGTTCCGGGGTCTTGCCCCACAGGCTTTCGGTGTGGTCGAGGTCGACCTTGACCACCAGCACGCCGATGACTTTTTCGCGGTCGTGCACGGCGGCGGCGAAGAAATAACCGCGCTTGGCCGACGTGGTGCCCAAGCCGAAGAAGCGACCCAGGCGCCCGGCCATGGCTTCGATGAAGTACGGTCGGAAGGCGAAATTACGCCCGACGAAACTGTCGTGTTTGTCCCAGTTCGACGCGGCCAGGGTCTTACCGGAAGGGTCCATCAGGTACATGACTTCGGCGCCGGTCTGGGTGCTGATGTTTTTCAGCAGCCGGTTGGCGTTGCCTTGGGTCACGCCGTCGTCCGGGGCCGACAGGGCGGCGCGCAGGGCCGGCAGCTCGCCGAGAATCTGTGGCAGCACCTCATAGCGGTGCAGCGTGCCCAACAGGTTGGCGACGTAAAGGTCCAGGGTCTGGCGGTTCTGCCCAGCCAGTTCACTGCGGTAATAACGCTCGGCCAGGTGCTCCAACGGCCACAGCAACGGCGCCAGGCACAGCGCGAGCAAGGCCAGGCTGCGCCAACGGGGTCTGCGGGGAAGGGTGGAATTCATGAGCATCGGGAGCCTGTGGTGACAGGCGTATTATGCCTAGTTGCTTCGCAAATACTATTTGTAAGGCCTTACCAGGCTTGTCCGGCAAGGCACTGTTGCAGCGCGTTTCGCCAGTCGGGTTGGCTCACCGCCCATTCCTTGAGCAGGCGGCTGCAATCCAGGCGCGAGTTCAACGGCCGAGGGGCCGGCGTCGGATAGTCGCTGGATGCAATGGGCTCTAGCAGCGCACACGGCTTGTGTCGTTCGAGCAGGTTTTCGCCGATGGCCTGGGCGAAACCGAACCAGGAAGTCTCGCCCCGGGCCGTCAGGTGATAGGTGCCCCAGGCTCCGGGTTGACCGGCCTGCCAGCGCTCGATCAGTTGGGCGGTGCTGTCGGCAATGGTGCCGGCCCAGGTTGGTGCGCCAATCTGATCGGCCACCACCCGCAGTTGCGGTTTTTCCTGCAGCAGGCGCTGCATGGTCAACAGGAAGTTGCGGCCCTCGGTGGAGTAGACCCAACTGGTGCGCAGGATCAGGTGCTGGCCGCCAGCCTGGCGGATGGCATTTTCGCCGGCCAGTTTACTGCGCCCGTAGACACTCAGCGGGTTGGGCGTGTCGTCTTCGGTGTAGGGAGCGGGCTTGAGCCCATCGAAGACGTAGTCGGTGGAGTAGTGAATCAACGGTATGCCTAGTTCGACCGCGGCCTGGGCCAGGATGCCCGGTGCCGTGGCGTTGATGGCAAAGGCTTGTTCCGGCTCGCTCTCGGCCTGGTCGACGGCTGTGTGGGCGGCGGCATTGATGATCAGGCCGGGCCTCAGGGCCTCGATGGGCGCGCGCAGGGAATCCGCCTGCGCCAGGTCGAGCTGGTCGCTGCCGCGTACGAGCAACTCGCCCATGCCGCTCAGGCGCGATTGAAGCGCCCGGGAAACCTGGCCATTCTGGCCGATAATCAGGATGCGCAGGGGGGTATTCATGGGAACAGGTCTGCCTCGTGCAAGGCCTTGCCGTTCTGGTCCTTGGCCGAGAGGATCGGCGCGCCTTCCAGCTCCCAGTCGATGGCCAGTTGCGGGTCGTCCCAGCGAATGCAGCGTTCGGCCGAGGGCGCGTAGTAATCGGTGGTCTTGTAGAGGAAGTCCGCCGATTCGCTCAGCACGACGAAGCCGTGGGCAAATCCTGGTGGTACCCACAACTGCCGATGGTTCTGCGCCGACAGGCGAACGCCTGCCCATTGGCCAAAGGTCGGCGAACTGCGGCGAATGTCCACCGCGATATCGAGCACCTCCCCGGCAGTGACGCGCACGAGTTTCCCCTGGGGCTGTTCGATCTGGTAGTGCAGGCCCCGCAGCACGCCCCGGGTGGAGCGTGAATGGTTGTCCTGGACGAACTGCAGGGTGCAGCCGGTTGCCTCGGCAAACGCCCGGGCATTGAAGCTTTCGTAGAAAAACCCCCGATCGTCACCGAAGACTTTCGGTTCGATGATCAGGACGTCCGGCAAACGGGTGGCGATGACGTTCAACGTGTTTCTCCGGCGATCTTGAACAGGTACTGGCCGTAGCCGGTCTTGCCAAAATACTGGGCGCGCTCAAGGATATGTTCGCGGCTGACCCAACCTTGCTGGTAGGCAATTTCTTCCAGGCACGCCACTTTCAGGCCTTGGCGATGTTCGATGGTCTGCACGTACTGCGAGGCTTCCAGCAGGCTGTCGTGGGTGCCGGTGTCCAGCCAGGCAAACCCACGGCCGAAGCGCTCGACGTGCAGGTCGCCGCGTTGCAGATACACATTGTTGACGTCGGTGATTTCCAGTTCGCCACGTTTGGATGGCTTGATGGCCTTGGCGATCTCGATCACGTCGTTGTCGTAGAAGTACAGGCCGGTCACCGCGTAGCTGGATTTAGGCGCGGTGGGTTTTTCTTCGATTGACATCGCCCGCCCTTCTGAGTCGAAGTCGATCACGCCAAATCGCTCAGGGTCCTTGACCCAGTAGCCGAACACTGTCGCGCCACTTGTCCGGTTGATGGCCGTCTGCAGTTGCTCGCCGAAATACTGGCCGTGGAAAATGTTGTCGCCCAGGATCAGGCACACCGAGTCGCCGCCAATGAACTGCTCGCCAATCAGGAACGCCTGGGCCAAGCCATCGGGTGATGGCTGCTCGGCGTAGCTGAACTGCACGCCAAACTGCTGGCCGTCGCCCAACAGGTTGCGGTATTGCGGCAGGTCCTGAGGGGTAGAAATGATCAGGATGTCCTTGATGCCCGCGAGCATCAGCACCGAGATCGGGTAATAAATCATCGGCTTGTCATAAATCGGCAGTAGCTGCTTGGAAACCCCGAGAGTAATCGGGTGCAGGCGGGTGCCGGAACCGCCGGCCAGGACAATGCCCTTCATCATGCAATTGCATCCTTGTTGTCGAGCGAGCCCAGGCGCTCGCCCTGATAACTGCCGTCCTGGACACGTTGGCACCACAGCAGGTTTTCGAGGTACCACTGCACCGTCTTGCGCAGCCCGGTCTCGAAGGTTTCCTGAGGTGTCCAGCCCAGTTCCCGTTCGATCTTGCTGGCGTCGATGGCGTAGCGCAGGTCATGGCCGGGGCGATCCTGGACGAAGCTGATCAGGTCGGCATAGTGCTCCACCCCTTCGGGTTTACGTGGCGCCAGTTCTTCGAGCAGCGCGCAGATGCTGCGCACCACGTCGATGTTTTTCTGCTCGTTGTGCCCGCCAATGTTGTACGTCTCGCCGATCGCGCCCTGGGTGACGACCTTGAGCAGCGCACGGGCATGGTCTTCGACGAACAGCCAGTCGCGCACTTGCTGGCCGTTGCCGTAGACCGGCAGCGGTTTACCAGCCAGCGCGTTGAGAATCACCAGGGGAATCAATTTTTCGGGGAAATGAAACGGCCCGTAGTTGTTCGAGCAGTTGGTCAGCAGCACGGGCAAGCCGTAAGTGCGTTGCCAGGCGCGGACCAAGTGGTCGGACGCCGCCTTGCTCGCCGAATACGGTGAGCTTGGGGCATAGGCAGTGGTTTCGGTGAACAGATCATCCACGCCGTGCAAGTCGCCATACACTTCGTCGGTGGAGATGTGGTGGAAGCGAAACGCGCGTTGCTGCGGTTCGGCCAGGGCCTGCCAGTAGGCGCGGGTGGCTTCCAGGAGGCTGTAGGTGCCCACAATGTTGGTCTGGATGAAGTCCGCCGGGCCATCGATGGAGCGGTCCACATGGGACTCGGCCGCCAGGTGCATGATGGCCTCAGGCTGGAATCGCGCCAGCACCGCACTGACGGTCGCTTGATCGACAATATCGGCCTGGACGAATTCGTAGCGGCTGTCGTGATCGATGCTGCTCAGCGATTCGAGATTGCCAGCGTAGGTCAACTTGTCGAGGTTCAGGACCTGGTGCTCGGTATCGAGAATCAAGTGCCGTATGAGCGCCGAGCCGATGAAGCCCGCACCGCCAGTGATGAGAATGCGCATCCGGTTAAAGCCTTTTTCCGTGGGACCACAAAGCATAGGCGCATAGCTTGTCGGCAAGGCGGGAGCGGTGCAAGCGAATATCCCACGGATGCACCCTCCCCACACAGCGTCTCGAGGGGACTGTGCATATTTTTGAACAGAGGGGTTGCTTATCCTCCGACTCAGTGGCGAGATAGGCATCCGAACAAAACCACCTCAGGGGTCCTTGTATGCCATTCGCTACGTTGGTTCACCGTGCCAGTTTGCCAAGCCCACAGATCAGCGCCGAGCAAGCGCTGGTGCTGCTGCGCTCGAATTACGGACTCAGCGGTGACCTGCGACCCCTTGGCAGCAACCAGGACCTCAACTACCGCGTCGACAGCGAGCGCGGGCGCTTTGTGTTGAAAATTTGCCACGGTGACTACGCTGTCCCGGAAATAGAGGCCCAACACGCCGCCCTCAAGCAGTTGGCCGGACACGACGCGGTGAAAGTGCCGCGGGTCATTGCGGCCGCCAACGGCCAGGACCTGCTGACATTGGACGTCGACGGCCAAGCGGTTCACATGCGACTGCTGGAGTACATCGACGGCCAGTCCCTCACGCAGCTCAAGCACCTGACGCCCGAGCTGGTGACCGGCCTGGGCCGCCTGTGCGCGGAAATGGACCTGGCCCTGGCGACATTCGATCACCCGGGCCTGGAGCGCACCTTGCAATGGGACGCACGCCACGCCCCGGCCCTGGTCGAGTACCTATTGCCTGTCATCGAGGATGAACAGCGGCGCCATCTGGTTGCCGAGGTCGCGCAACAGGCCGAGCGGCGCTTGCAGCCGCTCAAGGCCAGCCTGCCGGTGCAGGCGATCCACATGGACATCACCGATGACAACGTGGTCTGGCAGCGCGATGCCCAGCGCCAGTGGCACTTGCAGGGCGTCATCGATTTCGGCGACCTGGTCCGTACGTGGCGCATCACTGACTTGTCGGTGACGTGCGCGGCCCTGCTGCATCACGCCGACGGCGACCCGTTCTTCATCTTGCCGGCGATCAAGGCCTACCACGCGGTCAACCCCTTGCAGCGCCAGGAGCTGTTGGCCCTGTGGCCGCTGATCGTGGCGCGCGCCGCGGTGCTGGTGCTCAGTGGTGAACAGCAGGTTTCCATCGACCCGGATAATCAATACAGCCGCGACAACCTGGCCCATGAGTGGGAAATTTTCCGCGTCGCCCACTCGGTGCCCTTAGAACTGATGGAAGCGGCGATTCTCACCGCCGTCGGCCACAGCCTTCCGGCCATTGCCAGCGAGGGCTTTGCGCCGCTTTTGCCGACCCTGGTAGGGCGTGAGTTCGCCTTGATTGACCTGGGTGTGCTGAGCCCGCATTTCGAGGCTGGCAATTGGGAGCAGCCGGGGATCGACCAGCGCCTGCTGGATGAAGCCGCCGGGCTTCACGGCCTGGCCGCCAGCCGCTACGGGCAGTACCGTTTGTCTCGCACCCGTCCGGACAGCGCCGTCGAGCCCGACACTTATCCGTTGCACGTGGCGTTGAGTGTTCCCCAGGGCACGCCGCTCGAATCACCGTTCGCCGGGGTTGTGCACAAGACCGCCGACGGCATGTTGCAACTGGACAGCGCGCAACTGAGCGTGCGCTTGTGGGGCGTGACATCGCCGCTGCATTCCGGCGCGGCGCTGGTCAAGGGGCAGGTGCTGGGTGAAGTGACGGGGCCGTTGCAGGTCCAGTTGTGCCGGGGCGCCCAGGTGAATCCGCCGCTGTTCTGCACGCCCTCCAGGGCCCTGGCCTGGCAGGCGCTTTGCCCTTCGCCGGCGGTGCTGCTGGGGCTGGCGTGCGATGCCGAGCCAGACGTCGATCCCGAGGCACTGCTGGCCCGCCGCGATGCGAGCTTCGCCCGTTCGCAGAAACACTACTACGTCGATCCGCCGCGCATCGAGCGTGGCTGGCGCAACCACCTGATCGACATGCAGGGCCGCTCGTACCTGGACATGCTCAACAACGTCGCCGTGCTGGGCCACGGCCATCCACGCATGGCGGCGGTGGCTGCCCGGCAATGGTCGCTGCTCAATACCAACTCGCGTTTCCACTATGCGGCGATCGCCGAGTTTTCCGAGCGCCTGCTGGCGCTGTCGCCGTCCAACATGGACCGGGTATTCCTGGTCAACAGCGGCACCGAGGCCAACGACTTGGCGATCCGCCTGGCCTGGGCCTACAGCGGCGGACGGGACATGCTCAGTGTGCTGGAGGCATATCACGGCTGGTCGGTGGCCGCCGATGCGGTGTCGACGTCCATTGCCGATAACCCCCAGGCCCTGAGCAGTCGCCCGGAGTGGGTGCACCCTGTGACCGCCCCGAACACCTATCGCGGCGAGTTCCGTGGCCCCGACAGTGCGCCGGACTACGTGCGTAGCGTCGAGCACAATCTGGCGAAAATTGCCGAGAGCAAGCGCCAGCTCGCCGGTTTCATCTGCGAACCGGTGTACGGCAATGCTGGTGGGATCGCACTGCCGCCTGGCTACCTGAAGCAGGTCTACGCGATGGTGCGCGAGCGCGGTGGGGTCTGCATCGCCGATGAGGTGCAGGTCGGTTACGGGCGCATGGGCGAGTTTTTCTGGGGCTTCGAAGAGCAAGGCGTGGTGCCGGACATCATCACCATGGCCAAGGGCATGGGCAACGGCCAGCCGCTGGGAGCCGTCATCACTCGCCGGGAAATCGCCGAAGCGCTGGAAGCCGAGGGGTATTTCTTCTCGTCGGCCGGTGGTAGCCCGGTCAGTTGCCAGATCGGCATGGCCGTGCTGGATGTCATGGAAGAAGACAACCTCTGGGAAAATGCCCGGGAGGTTGGCGGGCATTTCAAGGCTCGACTGGAGGCCTTGATCGACCAGTATCCATTGGTCGGTGCGGTGCATGGCTCCGGGTTCTACCTGGGCGTGGAGCTGATCCGTGATCGCGAGACCTTGGAGCCGGCCACTGAAGAAACCATGGCGCTGTGCGATCGCCTGCGAGAATTGGGAATCTTCATGCAACCGACGGGCGATTATCTGAACATCCTCAAGATCAAACCACCGATGGTGACCACGCGTCAGAGTGTGGATTTCTTTGTCGATATGCTGGCGAAGGTATTGGACGAGGGGCTGTAACCGATCGGGAACGTCAAGCTGTGAAGCTGTTTCCCCTGTGGGAGCGAGCTTGCTCGCGATGACGGTGTCCAAGCCACTATTAATATGGCTGACCCACCGCTATCGCGAGCAAGCTCGCTCCCACAGGGGCTTAGCGTGTTTAAATCGATTTTTGTCGATGTTTTTACCTTCCTTCTGGTGGTTGTTAGGTTTTTAGACTTTATTAGTCGATATTTATCGTCTATAAAGGTGTCATTGCCCATCGCCCCAGGAGATGACCCATGACAACATTGCACAGCACTCCGCGCGCGGATGGTTTCCACATGCCAGCCGAATGGGCGCCCCAGACCCAGGTCTGGATGATCTGGCCCGAGCGCCCGGATAACTGGCGCCTGGGCGGCAAGCCCGCGCAGGCTGCCCATGTCGCGGTTGCCAAGGCCATCGCCCGTTTTGAACCGGTGACCGTGGCGGTCTCCGCGGCCCAATACGAAAATGCCCGGGCGCGCCTCGACGTGCCTAATATCCGCCTGGTGGAAATGTCCAGCGACGATGCCTGGGTCCGCGATACCGGTCCTACATTCGTGATCAATGACCGCGGTGAAGTGCGCGGTGTCGACTGGGATTTCAACGCCTGGGGCGGTTTTGACGGCGGCCTGTATGCGCCGTGGAACCGCGATTCGCAAGTGGCCAGCAAGATCCTCGAGATCGAGCGCAGCCCGCGTTATCGCACCGAAGGTTTTGTGCTCGAGGGCGGGTCGATCCATGTGGACGGCGAAGGCACCGTGATCACCACCAAGGAATGCCTGCTCAACCGCAATCGCAACCCGCACATGAGCCGTGAAGAAATCGAGGCGGTACTCAGCGCACAATTGGCCGTGGACAAGGTCATCTGGCTGCCGGACGGTCTGTTCAATGACGAAACCGACGGTCATGTGGATAACTTCTGCTGCTACGTGCGTCCTGGCGAGGTGCTGCTTGCCTGGACCGACGACCCGCAAAACCCGAACTACACCCGCTGCCATGCGGCGATGGACGTGCTGGAAAACAGCACTGATGCCAAGGGTCGCCCGTTCACAGTGCACAAAATGCCGATTCCGGGGCCGATGTATGCCACCGAAGAGGAATGTGCGGGGGTGGATGCGGTGGAGGGATCCCAGGAACGCAACCCGAGCGTGCGACTGGCCGGTTCCTATGTGAACTTCCTGATCGTCAACGGCGGCATCATTGCGCCCAGCTTTGACGATCCGCTGGACGGCCCGGCCCAGGCGCTTCTGCAGAGCCTGTTCCCGGAGCACGAAGTGGTCATGGTGCCAGGGCGCGAACTGTTACTGGGCGGCGGGAATATCCATTGCCTTACCCAACAGCAACCCGCGCCATACGTAAAATGAGTGGCGATGTAACAGCCTGCTGATAGCGCCTGCGCCGGCTCTAACTCGGCGATTTTGGATCCATCCCGGCAAGCCCGCGGCCCGATTGGGCCGTGGGTTTTTTTGTGTCTGTTAATGGGGGGCGCGGTTACATTGGCATAGCTCTTGTATCGGATCAGTGGCAGTTCCGGGGAGTGGAGCTGAGTTGTTTTGTCATAAACCTTGGATAAATTAGCCGCTCATCAACCAGGAGAGGGCGCTGGAATGAATATGACAAGCGAGCGCACATGCCATCCCTTGGCCGTTAATGGTGAGTCGCTTCAAGCCTTGGCGCAGTGGTTGAAGTCCAACGGAACGCGTCAGATCAGAGAACCTGATCCGCGCCGGATGATCGTTGAGCGTTATCCCGTTGGCCTGTTTAGCGAGGCAGAGCTGGAAGCGTTGTGGGATGTAATGCAAGGATAGAATTCGACGGATTGATAAAAAGCGCTGGCCGGGATGGCAGCGCTTTTTTTGTGCCCGCTGGATGTCGAATTCACTTAAATCCCTGTGGGAGGGTGTTCAATTCAAGTGGGCATTCGCCCGATCCACGAAACACACTGAAAACCGTTCCAGCGTTTTTCCAAAGCACTCCAGAGACTAACCTGCTGCCATCGAACCCTCATGGCTAGCGGAGTTTCCATGACCACTCTTCATTACATCTACGACCCGCTGTGCGGCTGGTGCTATGGCGCCAAGCCGCTGGTGCAGGCGGCCCGGAGCGTATTGCCGGTGACCCTGCATGGCGGCGGCATGATGACCGGCACCAATCGCCAGCAGGTCTCACCGCAGTTGCGCAATTATGTGATGCCCCATGACCGGCGCATCGCCGAATATTCCGGGCAGCCATTTGGCGAGGACTATTTCGAAGGCTTGCTGCGAGACCACAGCGCGGTGTTCGATTCGACGCCGCCGACCGCCGCCGTCCTGGCGGCCGAACAGCTCGGCGGCCACGGCCTGGAACTGCTGGGGCGCTTGCAAACCGCGCACTACGTCGAAGGCCGGCGCATCTCGGACGACGCCGTCCTGCTGGAACTCGCTCACTCCGTCGGCCTGCCGGCCGAGGCATTCCTGGCGGCGTTCCGTGCGGCTGATGTGCAAGGGCACATCAAAGGCCAGCCGCACCTTGCTGGCCCAGGTCGGCGGCCAGGGCTTCCCAACCCTGGCCCTGGAGCAGGACGGCCGGTTCACGCTGATCGACATCGGCCCCTGGCTGGGCAAGCCCGAGGCCGTCGCCCAATGGCTGAAGCAAACCCTGCCGGAGCAGGCCGCTGCGCCATCAGCGACTTGCGGTTTGGATGGTTGTTCGTTTTGATCGGTTCTTAGACATTTTTCGCCTAATTACAGACAATTCACGAAATTGACACACCGTTGAGGGCGCGACTAGGATTCGCCCTACGCCTGTGGCTGACAGCCATGACTCTTAAATAATAAAAAGGCCCGACACGATCAGACGTGGGCGGGCCTTTTCATTATTTTCAGGAGCAAGAGTCCGAAAAAGAGCGCAAAGCGCCATTTCGGCTGCTCGCCGCGGTGCGTATCAACCCGTACAAGGAAAATAATCATGTTGAACAAGCGCATTAGTTTGATCGCACTGGGGGATCTTGAGCACGACACACGCCATGGCCAACGACCAGGCGGAATCAAAGGGGTTCGTTGAAGACAGCAGCCTGAAAGTGCTGCTGCGCAACGCTTATATCAACCGCGACTACAAAGACGGCAACAAGGACAAGGCCGAATGGGGCCAGGCGGCCATCGGTACGTTCTCGTCCGGTTTCACCCAAGGCACGGTGGGCGTGGGTGTCGATGCCTTCGGCCTGTACGCGTTGCGTCTGGACGGCGGCAAGGGGCGTAGCGGTGCGCAAGGCATCGATTTCTTCAAGAAAGGTGACAGCGGCAACGCGGCCGATGACTTGTCCAAGTTCGGTGCGGCGGTCAAGTTCCGTGTCTCCAATACTGTATTGGCCTACGGTGACCAGATGCCGGCCCTGCCGGTGCTGAGCTATGACAACTCGCGCTTGCTGCCGGAAAGCTACACCGGCACGCTGATCACCTCCAAGGAGATCAAGGGCCTGGAACTGAATGCCGGCCGTTTCACCGCCGAATCGCGCAAGAGCGCCGAGGGCCGTGACAGCGGTGGCCTGAAGTCGATCAACGTCTTGGGCGGCAGCTATCAGTTCACCGAGCAGTTCAAGGCTTCGCTCTACGCCTCGGATGTCGAGGACGTACTGAAGAAGCAATACGTGAACGCCAACTACGTGTTTCCGCTGGCCAAGGATCAATCCCTGACCCTGGACTTCAACGGTTATCGCACCAAGCTGGACAACAGCTACGTTCGCGAAAACAACGTCACTGGCGACGACAACAAGATCTGGAGCCTGGCCGCCACCTTCGCCACCGGCCCGCACAGCTTCACACTTGCTCACCAGCGCAGCACCGGCGACAGCAACCTGGGCTACGCCTACGGTGGCTATCAGCGCGGGCAGAATCGGGTAGGTGATGGCGGCAACACCATCTACCTGGCCAACTCCTACTGGTCCGACTTCAACGCTGAGGATGAGCGCAGCTGGCAGTTGGGCTACGGTCTGGGACTTCACCACCTTCGGCGTACCGGGCCTGACCTACAACGTCGCTTATGTGCGTGGCGATAACATCACCACCTCCACCAGCGAAGGCGGTACCGAGCGCGAGATCTTCAACCAGTTCAAGTACGTGGTCCAGAACGGCCCGGCCAAGGACTTGAGCGTCAGGTTGCGCAGCTCTGTGTTGCGGGTGTCGCAAAAGTCCAGCGAGTACAACGTCAGCGGCAATGAGCTGCGGGTGTTCGTGGATTACCCGATCAGCGTCTTCTGATGCCTGATCAGGTTACGAGCGTATAAAACCGTGGCGAGGGAGCTTGCTCCCGCTGGGCTGCGCAGCAGCCCTTCTTGGGTGAGCGCTGCGCACTCAAGCGGGAGCAAGCTCCCTCGCCACAATTGATTCATACCTGCCTGAAGTGAATAGGGTTGTGTCGCCAAACTCGGGTTTTTTTGGCCTTTAGCGCCAGAAAAGCCACTGAAACCACCTGTTTTCCCGAGAAAAAGTCGTACTAATGCAACGCTGCCCACCGTTTCAAGCGTCGCTTGAAATGCCTCAAATACTTTCTCATGGACGTAAATCCTGCACCTACTAGATTAGGCCGCTCAATGCAGTGGAGACCTATGAAAAATGATCGTTCTGAACAGGGAAGTGGGCGAAGCGCTGAGACGTGACAAATTCGTCAACGTTCGCGGTGGGGACTTCAACCTCTACGGTCATTTCGGCGATTTTGTCCGGCTGACCAAAAGCTGGGAAAACATGGAGCCCGACAGTTACTACGGCCAGGCCGAGTCAGGCATGCGTTTTCGCCGCTACAGCGACTTCGAATACAACCCTACGACCCGTGAGCTCAAGCAGCTCGAACACCGGGCCTACGTTCAGTCCAAGGCCAACAACAGCTATGTCGGCGGACTGGAGCGGCACTTCCAGGATTTCTCCAACGAAGTGATCAATTCGCCGGTGATGCGCAGCCTGATCGACACGGACTTCGAGGTGTACAAGAACGTTCTGCCGCAGGAGCTGCACGATGAAATCTGGCAGTGCCAGATCCATCAGATCCGCATCGAGATCAAGCCGGGTAAACAACTGGAAATCACCCCCGAAGGGATTCACTGCGACGGCTATCCGTTCAGCGGCGTGCACTTCTGGGGCCGCCAGAATGTGGCGGGTGCGGAAAGCCGCTTGTACACCGCCCAGGAAGAACAGCTGGCGGCGACGACCTACGAGGACATCCTCGACACCACGTTTTTCCTGGATCGCGACATGCGTCATTACGTGACCCCGGCACGCAACACCCATAGCCATGACATGGCGTACCGGCAGATCCTGGCCATTTCCTTCTCGCGGCCCGGGACCGCTTTCGACATTGTTCGCTGAACGGCTCGAACCCATGGACGAGCCGACGCAGCAAGTCCTGCTGCGCCGGGCGATGATCCGGGACGCCGAGCGACTGGAGCGGTTCTTTCGCGGTTTCGACGAAGTGTCTTTCTGCGAGTGGCAGGACGCCCGATTCTTGCGTGGTGTGTTATTACAGGAAACCACCACCGCCTACCTGGCCATCGATGCGAGCGGCGAAGTAGTGGGCGCGGTGATCGGCGGCATGCTCGGTACCCGTGGCACGATCAATCACTTGGCGGTCAGCCCGCGGCATCGCACCAGAGGCCTGGGCCAGCGCCTGGTCGAGGCCGCATCGGCGGACATGAAGCGGGTCGGCGTGCTGCGCATGTTCCTTTTCGTCGACGATGCTAATCTGGCCGGCAAGCGTTTCTGGGCCGCCCAGGGGTTCTGTGAGCCCCGGGGTGAAATCACCTTCGAGAGGGATTTATGAACAAGACTTCCAGCCAGCCGCTGGCGGTCGAACCACAAGCCTCGCGTACCTTTGCTGAAGCCAGTCCGGTGGTAGCGGGTTATTTCACGGTTTCGTTTGTGTTCGGTCTGATGGCGGTCAACGCCGGGCTGCCCCTGTGGTTGCCAGTGGCGATGTGCCTGTTCGTCTACGCGGGCGCTTCGCAATTCGCAGCGCTGGCGTTGATTTCCAGCGGTGCGTCACTGACCACCATCGTACTCACTACGTTCCTGATCAATGCTCGGCACATGCTGATGTCGGTCTACATGGCCAAGGCCCTGCGTGCGCTGGGGCTCAGTCGTTTCGAGCGCTGGTGCTACGCGGCAGGGCTGACCGACGAGTCATTCGCTTTCCACAGCGTCAAGCTTGGCAGCGGGGCGCCGGTGAGCGTGCGCTACCTGGTCGGCTTCAACCTGTTCTGCCATACGTCCTGGGTGCTTGGTGGCTTGCTGGGCGCGGTGTGCGCGCAATACGCGGCGCACCTCATCAAATACCAGCTCGACTATGCGCTGACGGCGATGATGCTCTATGTGCTGGTTTCGTTGTGCGACACCCGTAACAAACTGATCGCAGCCCTGGCGGCTGTCGTCTGCATGGGCGGGCTGAGCCTGCTGGGCAGCTCGCCGTTCAATGTCTTCATTGCCACGTTCGTTGGCTGCGGGGTGGGCGTATGCCTGACCAAACGTTCCTGATTCTGGTCGTGGTCCTGATGATGGCGGTGACCTTCCTGCCGCGGGCCCTGCCGCTGCAGATCAATACCGACCACTGGCCGCCCTTCGTCGCCCGTGCCCTGGAATACCTGCCAGTGGCGATCGTCGCTGCCATCAGCCTGACCCCGTTGTTGATCAAGGACCAGCAGATACAGCTCGATCGCCCTGAGTTTTATGCCGCGATTCCGACGCTGTTATGTGCGTATTTCAGCCGCAACCTGTTTCTCAGTGTGGCGCTGGGCACGGCGGCGTACATCGCGCTCGGTTCGTTGCTGTAGCGTCAGGTCCACCACATCATGCAGCGCCTGGCCAGACAGCTCCGGATTATTCACGGCCAGGCGGACCTCAAGGAAATCCTCGAAGTCCGGGAAAATCGCCAGGCCGTTGCGCAACGCTGCCTCCCGGGACACCAGTCCCAAGCCATCGAGCTGGGTGATCAGCGACAACGTCAGCGTTTCACTGCAGGAATACACCATCCGCTGGCTCGACCCGTATTCGCCCAGGCCAGCGTCGAGAAAGCGCAGGAAACTGTGGGAATACGGACATTCTTCTGCCGGACGCACCTGAAACTTGCCACCCAGCAGGCCAAGGGAATCGTCTTCGTCGCCACAATGGGCGCCAACCACCTGCACCTGCACATCCGGCATAGTGATGCTGGTAAAGCCACCCGGTTGCTGCCCGATAAGGATCGCCAGGTCAAAATCTTCGTTCCTGAGCTTGCTCAGGTTCTCCATCGACTCGGCGTAGCTGAATTCCAATTGATATTGGGGGAACACGGCGATCAACCGATCAATCATCCGCCGGTTGAACTCCGCCGGCAGGGTGGTATTGAGCGCCACTCTGAGCGTGCGCTGTCGCGGCGTCTTGAGCGCCGCGACTTTTTCTTCCAATTGCCGGGTGGCAACCAGCACCTGATCCATGAAGGGGGTCAGTTCCGTGCCCTGGCTCGTCAACGTCAGGCCCTTGTTCGAACGCCGGAACAACCGGAAACCGAACTGCTCCTCGACCTTGTTCAACTGCGCCGCCAACGCCTGCACCGTGAGGCACGAATGCTCGGCCGCTGCCGACAACGAGCCGGTCTGCACGATACGCATAAGGTTGCGTAGGGTTCTGCTATCCATGAGGTAATGCCCTCTGCTTAAGTGGGCTCGCTATTGTTGTGCACCTGGGCCGGGCCAGGTGGTCATGCTGGCTATCATCATGCACCTTGCCACGCTTGTCGCGATTTTGTGCCGAAAAGCGCTGGCTGGCGATGGTTGGAGCTTATGCGGGATTTGGGGATTTTGCCGGTTTGGCGTGAATTGGCTTGTATCGTTCGCCTGGTTAACGCTTTGCCTGCAACCTTGTCAGAAACTTCCCAGGAAAGAAAAGGCTCTGGCTGATATCCCGCGTGTTGTTCGAACGGTTGAAATGTGGCGCTTACATTAGAGAAGCATCGCCACGTCTGGATCGTTTGGATAAAGGTAATTACCGGCGTCTACGAAACATGCAAGTGGTTGCTGAAGGTCACATGCATGAATCTTCCTGGGACGAAGGAGGTGTCTGGGCAAACAAGCTGGAAAAATCTTGGCTTGCCCGATATTCGAGATATTTCGGTCGCACCAACGGCCTCCCCAGTGCGGGAGTTACCCGGTGCAGTTGACTTCGACAGTGCCCTGAAACAGGTAGCCTTGGGTTTTGGGTTGCAGGAAGATATGGATACCGTCTGGGTAGACACACCGTATGTGCCGGTGATTGTCAGGCGGCGCTACCTTTTACATATCGTTGAGAAAAGACCCAACGCTCGAGAGCGCTTCACGGAATTTGCAGTGGATACGGTGCGCAACCCTTTGGAGATTTGGCGGGTTCTTTATTCTGATGGGTCGTATCGTCTCGCGTTCATCGGCGCTTACGCGGCGAAATACCAGATGCTTGTGGTGATCAATGTCGATCATGGACAGGTACTCTGGAATTTCATGAATTGCGATAAAAAACACTCAACAAGCACAGACATGGCCATTTGGTTTATCAGCGATGCCTGGCCCCCCAAGAATGAAAAAAGCAGCCCAAGGGCTGCTTTTTTTTGAAGAGGCGCTTGATATTGTGCTCCCTCAAGCAGGGGAGAAGAGGTCTCACCCGAGCGCTGATGTTCAGGTTATCAACGGGGTTCCTAACGCCGACTATCGCCACCTGAAGGCAGTCGGTTTCGCGCTCTTGAGGCCGATTTTCTGACATGGCTAAGGTTTATGTCAATCCGCCCCCCTGTTCTTCTTCAAGTCAGAAATGTAACAAGAGGAAGCGTGGAAAATTATCTACTCAGGCTTTTTTATTCGTATACGAATAAAAAATTAAAAATAATCCATATATGTACTATCCTCTAAGCACCACCCCGCTAAAAAGGAGCCCAAACCCATGGCGACTTCCTCCATCACCCTCAACGCACAGCAACAATTGGACTCCCCGGACGCGGGTCGAGTCGCGTTGAAGTTTTTCTTCAATCTCATGGCGCTCTGGGGCTGCAGCGTCGAGCAGCAACGCACATTGCTGGGCAAGGTGGGAAATACGACTTTCTACAAATACAAACAATTGCCGGAAAACGTGAAGCTGCCTCGCGATACGCTGGAGCGCATTTCATACCTCATGGGTATTCACAAGGCCCTGAGCATCATCTTCAGCAACAGCCGTGACCGTGCCTATCAGTGGGTCAGCAGCCCGAACACTGCGGCACCGTTCAACGGCCAGTCGGCGCTGTCCTACATGTTGACCGGGCGGGTAGTGGACATCGCCGATGTGCGGCGATACCTCGATGGAGTGCGCGGCTGATGGTGCCACCACTGACGGACCCGCAATGGAAACGGGCCTATCGGATCGTCAACAGCAGCTTCCCCCCGATTTCGCTGTTTGAAGACGTACTCGACCCTGAAGACCTGCCCACGGCTTACGCCCTGGAGGCGCTGACCAATGACCGGCTGATGGAACAAGCCGGCGTGCTGTCCCGGGTCCGCCCCGAGGACCGCGTTTCCGGGCCCGGCTCCTCGCCGGTGATGGCGGCGTTTACCCACATCGGCAAAAGCAGCCGCTTCAGCGACGGCACCTTCGGCGTCTACTACGCCGCCAGCAGCCAGGAAGCCGCCATTGCCGAAACTTGCTACCACCAGGCACGATTTCTCGGGGCGACGAACGAGCCAGACCTGGAATTGACCATGCGCACCTACGTCAACAAGGTCGTCAAACCCCTGCACGACATCCGCCACGACTACCCCCACCTCCACAATCCGGACCCTACGGCCTACGGCCCATCCCAGGTGTTCGCCCGACAGCTGCGGGAAACCTTGTCTTGGGGGCTGCTGTACAACAGCGTCCGCCTGCCCGGCCATGAATGCGTGGCCGCGTTTCGCCCCCCGGCGGTGTCGATTCCGGTGCAGGGCAAGCATATTCGATACGTCTGGAGCGCCCAGAAGCGGGAGATTTCGTTTGTGTTTGAGGTGAGTCAGGTGTGAGCCAGGGCTTTTTATCGCGTTTTATGACTGGGCAATAATTATTGCCCAGCCATAATTTTCAATAATTGACGATTATTGAAACTGGCGGCTGCTGTGCAGCCCAGCGGGAGCCAGCTCCCTGGCCACAAAAGTGTCGACTGATCAAATCTTGAACTGCTGCACCGAAGCCTGCATCGATCCCGCCGCATCGTTCAATTGATCCGCCGTTTGCGTCAGGTTGTGAATCGAGCGGGTGTTCTCACGGGATTGCTCGGCAATCGACTCCACTCGCTGGGCCATCTCGTCACTGGCTTTGGATTGCTCGGCAATCGTCTGGGAAATCTCCTCCACCACTTCGGCCGCATGCCGGGCACCAGTGCGGATTTCGCTGATGGAGACCCCGGCCTGCTGGGCCAGGTTGACGCCTTCGTCCACGCGGCTGACGCACGCCTGCATGTTCGCCACCGCGTCCCGTGCGCTGGACTGGATGCGCTCGATCATCGCGGTGATTTCCTGGGTGGACTGCGTCGTGCGAGCCGCCAGGTTGCGCACTTCGTCGGCCACTACCGCAAAACCGCGTCCCGCCTCACCGGCGCGGGCCGCTTCGATGGCGGCGTTGAGGGCCAGCAAGTTGGTCTGTTCGGCGATGCTCTTGATCACCTGGATGATGGAGTGAATGTCTTCAGACGAGGCGTCCAGCGCCGTGATCTTGCTGGACGACTGGTTGACCACCTCGGCGATCCGGTTCATGCCTTCTACCACCCCGAGAATCACTTGGCCGCCGCTGCTCGCCAAATGTTCGGACTGCGCCGAAATCGTCCGGGCGCTGTCGGCGTGCTGATGGATCTGGCTGATGTTCGCCATCATCTGCTCCATGCTCGCCGCCATGCTGGTCGCGCTTTGGGCCTGCTGATCGGCGCTGGACACAATCTGCCGCGCCGTATCGCCCAAATTCTGGGACGTGCCGTGTAATTCATCGCTCTGGTTGCGGATGGTGGCGATCATCTGCCGCAGATTGGTCTGCATTTGCTCGATCACGCCTTGCAACTGACCCAGTTCATCCTTGCTCTGAGCCCCCATCGAGCGCTGCAAATCCCCTTGGGAAATCGCCTGGGTATTGAGGATGATCTTGTTCAGCGGCGTCAGCACCGCCTTGAGCAGGCTCCACGACAACAGCGCCAGCGCCACGCAGGTGGCCAACAACGTCGCGATCAGCCAGCGCTCCGAGGTGTGAATGCTGTGGTCCTGATGCTCGCGCGATGACTGCGCCTGGTTTTCGATCAGCTCGCTCACCGCCTCGTTGCGCTCCTCCAACGCCGAAAACGCCCCGTCGAACTCCGCCCGCAACGCCTGGCCATCCTGGGCGCCATTCAGCGCCTTGCCGATCACTTGCTTGGCTTTATCGATGTAGGTTTCGACCTGTGGCTTGAGCTCGCCAATCGCCTTGGCGACATCCCCCGGCAACTTCGCCTCGGCGTTTTCGGCGATGACCTTGCGCATCCGCTGCGTATGCTCATCGAACGCCTCCAGCACCTCTTTGGGCCCCTGGGCATCCCCCGGCTTCACCAGCAGCGCGGCCAGCACATCGGCACGAATGGCGTCATGCATCATGTCCGCCTCCATGTGCTTGCGCATGGCCGAAATACTGGTCTCGTTCTGCACCAGGGCCTCGGTCATGGAGTGATAACCCCACAGCCCGATACCGCCGAGCAAAAGCGCAAAAGAAAGACTGACCAACCCCGAGCCTATGACCTTGGTGCGGATCTTCATTGCCTACTGCTCCTGGAGCGGGGGAATTCTGGGAAAGTGTAGTCGAGTGCCGGCCGAGCCTTGGGGCAGGCGATGCTCTTATCCGAAGCTATCGGCGGGGGAATTGATTAGATGAATACGCCGCAAACCCGTGGCGAGGGAGCTTGCTCCCGCTGGGCTGCGATACAGGTAGCTCGTTCGTTCTATCAGCTCTACCGCACGCACCGGTTTTACGGCGGCTTCGCCTCCGAGCGGGAGCAGGCGCCCTCGCCACGGGGGCCGGCAGGCTCAAGGTCCTTGCGAACATAAGTCGAGTTCATTTTTGCGCCAATGGATTCCCCCTGAACCGCAACGGTGCCGAGTCATAAAGTGCGGCAAACCGACCCGCGTCCCACTCTCCTCGCATACCCTCCAGCAACCCTCCATCAACTCGATACCCGCTGCTCGCCAGCGCCTGGCTCATCGCATCGGCGATTCGTTCGATGATCAAAGCGGGTTTATCAACTTTGCAATGCTTACGACCGAACTCGATCAATTGCTTGCGATCAGGATAATTTTTTACCTTGTTCATCTTGATCGCCAATGTGCGATCTACCAGCGAGCGGCCAGACTTGGGGTTGTAGTGTTCATAAACCGTGGTGGTGGTGACATCAAAAACCGGCGCCAACCGCACGCTTTCCGGCGCGTCCGGATGCGTATAGATAACACCAAAGTTTTTTAGATGGGCGTCGCCGTTGCGCACCATGACCGAGAGGCACACCGAGGAAAAAAAGCGCTCCAACTCGCGAACCGGTTCAGCATGACGGCATACCTGTTCCACTACTGCGGCAAGGATTTCGTAGCTTTGGGAGTATTTGTAATTGTCGTGGGGGTCTTTGTGCAGGCCGAGCAACGCCGCCATGTCTTCGAACCCCAGCCGTCCGGAAGGGGTCAGGTCGAACCTTTCCATAACAAACAACTCGCCGTTTTCCGAGAGCCAGAATGGCGGCGTTTCAAGACCTGCCAGGCGAGCCGCCTCCAGGCAAAGGAATTCGTTTTGCGCCAAATGGGCATACTCATCGGCACCGGATTTAACGATCAGATCGGAGCTGAGCATAGTTTTTCGATCACCCGTCAGCTTGTCCAAGTCAGGTACGAGTACCTTGGGCTGCACACCCGAAATACCTGACTCGAAATACGTATCGACCAGAAAATCAAAAACGCTTTGTGAAATGTCCGCCGACAGAATGTCCTGCAGTCCGACCTGAGCACGAACAGGCACCGAAGCCTCGACAGGATTTATATAGCTGAGTCGCCCGATTTGATTGCCGCCTATTACCGACAACAGGCGCATATCGTCGACCTGCATATGCCTAGCCATCCGACGCTTGATCTGGTCCGCCAGAAAACCCTCAGGCACATTCATGTCAAATATCGGATGAAGGACATTGCTGACTGAAGGCGTAGGGTCATAGGGCATGACCAGCGAAACCTCCCGAGGCGCCTCGGCACTGGCGTAAGCAAACGAGAATTGCGAACCTTTGGACAAATCGCCGCTATAGCCTTGTGGTGTCATGACATTGAGCAGCTTGACCCTACTCATCATGTTCCACCAGATCCGCTAGGGATTTGAGATCGATGCGTTTATCGACGACTTCCAGTGCCATCCCCAATGCCGACACGACCCGAAACAGGGTGTATATGGCCACGTTTTCACCGGCTTCAAGGTCGATGATTGTCTTGCGATTGCAGTGGGCTTTTTCAGCGAGACGCTGTTGGCTGTAGCCTTTTGCACGGCGTAGCGAACGCATTCTTTCGCCGAGAGCTGAGGGATTGAGAATAAGCACGATGTCCACCATAACGGACTTTTTTCGAGTGAGCCCAAAGTATGTCCTTAACGGCGGACATTTCAAGCATCTTATTACGGGCATCCCAGAGTGGGAAAGGGACTGATCACACTACCTGAAACTCTGCTTCTGAAAATCTCGTAGGAATTTGCTTCCTGTGGCGAGGGAACTTGCTCCCGCTGGGCTGAAGCAGCCCTTCTTTAATCCGCTCCTGTAAATAAAAAATTCAATGCTGCCCGTTCGGAGCAGCATTGCAGCGGCGGCCCTTAAGCCGGATTGCTCCCTGGCGCCTCCAGCACCTTCACCACGTCATCGATGACGGCCTTGCTCATATCCTGCAAATAACACGACGCCCAGGCATACCGGTCCGTACTGCGGATCATCGCCGCGTCCTCGGCCAGGACCTTGGCAACGTGGAGCAGGTCAGAGGCGTGGGACAGGGCTTCGCCGATGGGGATGCCGCTGTTGACACGGAATAGCGGGCGGTCGGAGTGGTAGCAGAAGGGGGTTAGGCCTGGGGTTTTGAGGTCTTGCGGGTTTGGCATTGTCTGGCTCCTTGACTGTGAGAGCCGCAACCGTCCTTTCCTACGGGATTGGGTGGCGGCCATGCACGGGGTAGGAAAACCGGGAATCAAGGCACCCGGCACACCCGAAGGTGTCCCGCGCACAGCCGCCATAACGCCTATCGCAGACACAAAAAAAGCGCCTGCAATAGTAAGCGAGGCGCAGATGCGCCTTGATTTACTTCGGGTTTCCTACGCCCGGTCGCTGAATTGGCAGCGACGGTCAGAGAGTAGCGGGCGATTGGGTAGGGTGCAATCGTGGCGCGATGCTGGCGGGGGAGGGCCTCGTTTTGCATGTGTGGATCTGCCGAAAACATCCCATAGTTTTAGCGCATAAAAAACCCGCACGATTTGAGCATGCTGACCGGGTCAACCTAGGCTTGGCGGGTATTTGGCAGCCATTTTTGGTTGCTGGAAAAGGTCGTCAACGTCCTGATGAAAGCATTTGTAACTCTGGATTGGAGGTGGGGGAGGTCTGGGGCTTGCCGGATTCAAGCTTTTCCTTCAATGTAAAGACTAATGTCATTACAGTGAGGGCCATCTCATGGCTTCCATCAACGTCCGTATCGACGACGACCTCAAGGCGCGTGCATACCGCGAGCTGGAAAAGCTCGGCGTTACCCCTTCTGAGCTGATGCGCCAAGCCTTGCAGTACGTAGCGGAGCGCGGCCAGTTACCGTTCAAGCCCGTCCTGATGACCGAGGACGATGAAGCCTTGATCGCAACGGTGCGCGAGCGACTCGCAGCCCCGCAGCGGGTTAAGGTTTCGCTAGATGACCTATAGCCTCGAATTCGATGCACGGGCACTAAAGGAATGGCAAAAGCTAGGGAATACCGTCCGTGAGCAGCTCAAAAAGAAGCTCACTACGATCCTGGCCAATCCACGCGTCGAAGCAAACCGACTGCATGCCTTTCCTGATTGCTACAAGATTAAGCTGCGCAGCAGCGGTTATCGGTTGGTTTATCAGGTGATTGATCAGGAGGTCGTGGTGTTTGTCGTGGCCGTCGACAAACGTGAACGAGATCAGGTTTATCGGAAAGCGGCTGAGCGACTAGGTGGTTGAATTCGACGGGCGGTGCGACCATCGAAAAAGGGGACTAAATTAATCCATTTTTTTGCGCCCTCCTATAAATACTCTTAGTTAGGAACAACCTCGCCATTTTCGGCTGAGGTCCATTCCTCCTGGCTGGAGTTCAACTCATGAAAACCATGATCGTTTTTTGATAACGAAAGGACTCTCTCCGGACGAAAATTGAACACCCTAGAAACAACAAAGCCCCCGCATTTCTGCGAGGGCTTTGTTTTGTATGGTGGCACCAGACGAACGGTAGATTGCAGCGAGGCTAGGTTTTCTGCGGATCTGGAATTCGGTGGAAAATTTGGCGTACCCCAACTAGTAACTATAAATAAGTCAGCTATTTATGGCGTTCGGTGGAGTCGAATCCGGGATCTACGAGGTGTCGGCGCGTTGTCGATCTGCACGTAGTTCACCCCAGAGCAGCGCTCCGCATGGTAAACCTCATGAGCTCGAACGCTGCCGACGACGTGCCGGCTTAGGTAATTGGCAGGGTTCGGCTGCGGTTGAACTCGCAGCCCGAGGAGATTGCGTGGTGTGACGGGGATATGATGCATCGATGGAAGGCAGTGGATATGTGGTGAAACTGGCATTGGAAACCAAAGACTCATAGACTCGCGGTCGCCCGCTTGAGCAGTCGGGCTCAGCGTTAATTTGGATCAGGCAGATTTTAAAAAGATGAAGGGAATCCTCCTACATGCAAGCTGAAATTTTGTGGTCTGCTATTTTGGTGCCGCCCCTATTTGTTGTCGCCATTATCATGCTGACGATCGTCATAAAGGCAGATAAAGCCCCATCGCTTCTAGCGATGGTTACATTGAACTCGAAAAAGAGCCTTGCCCATCAGCCGCTGCTCTGGTTTAGTCTTTGCTTACCCTTGACCTATTTTTTTTCCTTTGGCGCTATCGTTTGGGGGCAGTCCAGTTTGGATCTTAGTGATAAGGGCTTTGAAAATTTTATAAGAATAAGTACCTTACCATTGCTTCTACTATCTCTGGCGCTACCGTTTTCCCTGTTGATATGGCGGTTCCACGCAACTTTACAGACGGCGGAACAAATCGAGCTTGCCTCATATAAAAACAATATTGATACTTACTACGCGCACAAGAAGGCGCTGATTGATCATTTCGGCGGGATTCCTGCGCGTACGTATGAGGGTGGCATTAAAGCGGTGTTTGCATTGCATCCTAGGCTACATTTGAAGTTCTTCAAAAATACACCTCCGAATGAAGGCATTCCGGATATCAATGCTGCGTGTTTTGAAGAGGCAATCAATTTTCTTAGGACTGCTCGGCATGCCATATATGTAACGCTGACCACTGCGGATGATGTCGAGCGCGTTCAGAATTACATAGTTGCCTGCGATGAAGTCTATCAATTAGGCAGTCTTTTGGTGCTTGAGCCTATTTTTGGGCAGCTATATGAGAAGAGTTTAAAGCGAAAGTATCCGGACTGTATAAAAACATCCGAAGATGGACGTAGGGCATTTACGCCGTTGGGTGATAATAGCGATGAGTTGATAGGCGCTTACCGCTATTGCCGGTCATTCATGAGGCTTTTGTGTGAGTTCGCAGGCTATGACATTAAGTTTTTCGAACGCGACGGACGGTACGACTTTGTCGACAAAGGTCGGCACTACCTCCCTAAATCGAAAGAACGTAGAGTTGAAGCCATCCTATCCGTACTGGAGCTATACATTTATAACAGCGATGCCTTTGTTGAGACCCCATCAGTGGAACAACCGACTAAAGCCTGATGCCATGTCCAGGATATTAGGCCTGGCCATGTAGTGGTCAGTTAGTGGTCAACTAATTCCGTTCACGACGTTAGGTTTTTTCTGGCCTGAACTGGCACCAATACACCGTTGAATTGATGGGGTCGAATCCAGTTGTACCGATGTGTCAGATAATAGCTGATGTTTAGGTACTCTTCTTTGGCTGTCTCATTGTACAAGTTGAACAGCAGCTAAAGAACTGGTAACCGTGTCATCAGTTCCGTTGGGTAACGTGACCGACCGACTTTGCCCCGGCTGAGTCAGGGAACCCGGCGGTCGATTCAGGCAGAGATGGCAGCAAGTCCACATGCTTGTTAAGCAGAGCCAAGGGATCCCTCAAACTATCCAGTTTCGCTTCACGTTCTTGGTCGGCAAATTAGCAATCTCATTGTTGCAGACCTTTATAAGCTTTTCCTATTCGTAGCAGGAGTGCTTGGACATCGTTACCAAATAAAACTGTGATGCCGTCTTGGTTTTCGGCGAGGTGTCGGTTCTGCTCCGCATGAGCTTTGGTCACGATCAGGATCTTGTCGATTAAACGAACTTTCGGATCGTCACTCCAGTAAGCATCGGGCTTGTTTAGTTGTTTAAGCGGTGCTTCTGAGACTTTGCCGATGTAGTCCTTTACTTGAATAGCGATGAGGTAACTGTAATCGGTCAGTCCTGGGATCGTGATGGAGATATCGGTACCGTGATGCACTTCTTCAGGGCCACCGCGACGTGTCACTTTGCAAGGGGTAGGGTACAGGCGCTTGAGTCCTTCAACCAAGGCAAACTCCCATTCCGCGTTGGAGAAGCCGTTGGCTATCTTTTCGTATAGCGAGGTGGTGAATTTTTGCTCATCAAAGGCGGCTGCAAAGCTATCTTGGACCGTATCGGCAAAGCGATCGGTAAAGCTTTGGCTGCTGCGCATGGCGTTGTCATCTAAAGCAATTAGCACTTCAATTTCTTTGGCGCAGGAGTCTAGGCTCCAGAACCTTGATCTAGAACCCAGTGCAGCACGGATCTTGCCAGGCACATTGGCATTCTTGCGGGTGAACTGTTTGAGTTGTTTGACCGGGAAGCTGTGGCCATAGTCCTTGAACATCGGATCAGGCGCATAGGAATAGCCAAGGTTGAAGTCTTCCGTTGCTTCCACGAGGGCCACCTCATGGTGGTTGGGCAGCCTTGGGACCAGAAGGATGTCGCCCTTTTTCACCTTGTTGTAGATTGGCAGGTTGCGTTTAGCGCCACCGCTGAGGTCTGGGTGAGTCAGCTCCTGATCTGGTGTTTCCCCCCAGCCTTGGTGTAGCCGTCCTTTTTCTAATTTTTGCCGGAAAAACGCAATATTGCGTTTGTCGATGCGGTAACCCCAGTAATTCCTTGACATCTATTTCTTCCAAGTTAATCAGTAGCTGACCATGATTTTCGGCAACAACATCGCTGTTGCCGGTGACTTCGGTGTTTGTCACGCCGATTGTCACAAGGGGAAATGCCGCAAAGCCTTGTACGAGGTGGGCTGCAGCAAGGGTAGGAGCGCCCGTCTCTTTCCGGAAGAAAGAGACGGGCGCAGGTTGGCGCAAGGAAATGGCCAAGCGGATAGGTTGCTGCAGGGCAGCTATGAAAGGGGATGAGTTGCCGCAATGGGCACACCGGTAAAAGTAGGCATCCATCACATCGCTGTGACCGTGCGAGCCGCCGGACGCTAATCGCACTTTGGGTGAACCACCACGGTGTGGCGGAACCACAAAGGATCTGGCTACTGGGTTTGCTTTCAGCGGCAGCGCTTTGCCCGATCTTCTCTACGCTTGTTTGATCACTCAACCCCGCCGTTTCAATTCCCTCACCCGCTTGATCACAAACTGTTCAAATAGCTCATGTTTGGTCACCACATCGAACATTTCATATCGTGTAAATGCACGGATGACGGCACCGCATATTTCTGCTTCGTCGAGCGCCTTATTTTTGCCGTAAGCAGCAGCCAGGATGCCATTCATGTTCTGCAAGTATTCCTGCATGCCGGTGTCACCCAGGATTTGGGCATAGACTTCCCGCCACGGTCTTTTGTCTACTTCCTGTATGTCGCGTCCGACAAATGTCCAGCTCATGTAAAGCTGGCCGTCTATTTCGAAGCTTTCAAAACGACTGTCCGTCTGGAAGGTATCGCTGCTGACTAAGGTGTTTCGTTCTGGTGGGTAGGGTGCGGTTTGGGATTTTCGTCTGCTAAGGACTCTGGATGCGCCGTCTACCTGTACGCAAATCACTGGTTGAGGGAGCGGGCGTAATATTTTATTGAATGTTGCTTCTTTGGATGCCCCTGCCAAGGTAAGGACCGAGCGGAAATATTGCTCCACACAGGATGAGGCTTTGAACGCTTCACGCAACCAATCGGAGGGCATCAACAGCTCTGCGGCAAATCGATTGGCTTCGGTTTCCATCTGGCTGTAGGCGGCATCAACTTCCCCGTTTTCCAAGTGGGATACGATTGTGCCGGTATGCCATGGGATGACAACATGCCCAATCTCGTGGGCTAACGTGAATTTTCGACGGGTACCGGGAGCGCTTGAGTTGATCAGGATACGAGGCTTAGTAGTAGCGCCGATACCAATTGTGATTCCGTCCACGCCGAACGGCAGTTCAAGGTATTCAAGCTCCCCATAGGCAGAGGCGAGCTGTTCTAGATCGTAAGGCGGTGTCAGTTTGCGGATGGCCAGGACGCGACTGGCCATTTTTTCTTCTGGGGTCACTAGATCTTGCCCACGCTGCGTAGCCACGCTTCGACTTTGGTCGCTTCAGCGACCGATCGTGCTCGCGCAGCAATCGCAAATTTATCTTGATCGAGTTGCTCCTTAAGAGAGGTGCCGTATTTGTGGGCAGTCAATACAAAAGGTAAGACAGAAGGGGTTGTTGACCACAGCTGGTACTCTTCCCACTTCATGCCCAGGTACTCATGCAACTGCATGTCGGCACCTTGACGGCCTTCGTGCCAGTCCTCGACGAATCGGTCGATCTCTTCTTCCAACACATCGCCTTTAAGGCAAAGCTCTACAAAATTCATATGAACCTCTCAGTTCGGTTTGATCCTTCGTCCACGGACGGCAGGTTTCAAAGCAAGCCCGGTTTCAGGGCAGACCGAACCCAGGTGAAAGCCACGTCGGTCGAAGACTTCAAACTCGCCATGAAGCGAATCCCATGAGTAGTATCGTTGCTCTACGGCATCAAAGTAGTACTTACGGCCACCCTCTACATACGCGACTCTGAAACCGCTGACAATAGAAGGATCAGGTCTTGGTTTGCCACCCATCCAACGTTCCCTTAATCCCGAAAACTGGTTTTGGCATCGTTGCCAAGGAGGGGTCGGACTATACCGCAGCTGGATTGGGGTGGGCGGCAGCCTGAAGCGTGGATCGTTTCAAGAAATCGCAAGCGCCATATGAGAGGCGTAAGAGCCTCTAAAACGAAAAAACCCGCCAGAAGGCGGGTTTTTCGGGGATTCCAGAGATTTTGAAAGCCTTCTATGGAACCTTGTATGGTGCCGGCACCAGGAGTCGAACCCGGGACCTACTGATTACAAGTCAGTTGCTCTACCAACTGAGCTATACCGGCGTGTGGGCGACGATTATAGCGATTGGGTGCGTTCTGTAAACCCCTGAATTCTGACTATTTTTGCGCAGGTCCGGCTTAGGCGCGGTGCAGCAGGTTGCGCAGTTTGTTCAGGGCTCGCCAGGTGCGGCTGTTTTGCATGGCGTGGAGTTGGGCTTCGGCTTGTTCAGCCCGTTGCAGGGCGGCACTGAGTTGTTGGTTCGTGTCGTCGACGGGGTGGCTGAATTTGTGGCCTTTGCAGAGTTGGAAGCCGTCGAGGTTGCACGGGGGGATGTCGAAGGCGGGTTTGAGGGCCAGGTGTTCTTCGGCGAGGTAGTAGGTGTTGATGCCGTCGAACAGGATGGACTGGTAGCCGGTGTCGGTCACCAGGGTTTCCCAGACCTGGTCGCGGGCCCATGGGGTTTCGATGAGGATGATCCAGGGGCGCCAGCGGCTGAAGTCCATGCCGCGCAGCACGGTTTCTTCGTGGCTCTCGACGTCGATTTTCAGGAAGTGGATAGGGCGGTCCTGGGCGTATTGCTCGCAGATGGCGGCCAGGGTGCGGGACTGGACGGTCTGGTTGCGCACGTCCATGCCGGCGTCGCGGTGTTGTTGGCAGAGCGCGTCGTAGTAGGCCGACACTGGCTCGATGTTTGCCGCGCCAGCTGCGGTCTTAAAACGCTCGGGTGCCCGAATCATCTGTCGGATGGTTGGCGCCGACGTCGAGGTAAAAGCCGTTTTCCACCGAAGGGCGGGCACTGAATTCGGCGGTTATGTCGTTTTGCTTAGACGCTTATGCACAACGGGCAGGATGAGTCGCGGTACATCTTGCGATTTTGTGACCGCTTTCGCGTTTAGTCGCAAATGCCTGTTTTCATGGTTTTTTATCCATGTGAACAAAAAATGACCAATGCTGATTCGGTCAGGAAATCACGGATTTCTGGGATCCGAGTTTATTTCATCAACAGAGTTATCCACAGGCTGTTTCGTCTCAGTAACGCTCTGCCAGCAACAACAGATTGCGTGGTGTCAGCGGCGTTTCGCAGAAGGTGCCGAGGCGAACGTCGTAGCCTTTTTGCGTGAGGAAAAGCGCCCGGTCCAGCACCAGCCAAAGCTCCAACGGCCGTCGGAAAAGGCCTCGCAGCAACTCCAGGTTGCGCACCTCGGCCAGGCGCTGGTGGCCCGCTGCTTCCAAGGCGAGCCAATCAGGCGTGCCGACTGTGGATAAGTCTTTCAGGGCCGCCAGATCGGTGCAGTACTGGGCGAAGGATTTTTCCAGCCAAACGGTGGGCAGTGACGGCGTGGGCAGGTAGTCGTCGCACCCTCTGATTTGCCGTTGCAGCAAATCGAAGCCCAGGCGCCAGGCCATGGAGTGGTCCCGTTGTCTTCTGACGCGCGCGCCGGCGGTGACGGTTTCGGTCAGGGGCAGGCTGAGATCGTCGAGCGACAGCTGTAGGGTAGAGCCCTTGGCGGCGTCGGACAGCGCTTGATAGCGCTCGGTGTTGATGCGGTTGTAACAGCACGGCGCGATAGCCAGTTGTGCACAACCAGCGGCGCTGGCCAGCTGTATCAAGCGCACATGCAGGTCACCGCAGGCGTGCAGAGCCACGGGCGTATGTTCGGGGTGGAGCGCCTGGGTGGCGTCTGCCGCTAGCACGTCTTGTTG
The DNA here is from genome assembly GCF_030687295.1 of Pseudomonas beijingensis. Taxonomy (NCBI): domain Bacteria; kingdom Pseudomonadati; phylum Pseudomonadota; class Gammaproteobacteria; order Pseudomonadales; family Pseudomonadaceae; genus Pseudomonas; species Pseudomonas beijingensis. The sequence goes on from NZ_CP117425.1 coordinate 1,349,456, forward strand.
CAGGTGCGTGGCAGACAGGCGATGGCGCAGGCTCAGTTGTTGGCCGCTGGCGACCAGTGCGGGGTCGTACTCCAGGCAGGTCAGTTGTTGTTCGTTCTGCAGCAGGCGTCGACCGAGATGGCCTTTGCCGGCGCACCAATCCAGCCAGTGGGTTGGCCGGGTGGTGAAGCGCAGGCGACTGGCGAAGGCTTCGATCTGCTGCCATTTGCGCCCGGGCACGTCGACGTTCAGGCGGTGGCTTGGCGCTTCGAGCGTACTGGCAGGCAATTCTGCGACAGCGCTCAATGCGCGGGAGATTGTGGCCAATTCCGGGAAGGGCGCTGGTGCGTCTTCCATCAACCACGGCTGATGATGGTCGTTTTCCGCAGCTTCCAGCGAACGCTGGCGTAGCCATCGGGCCAATTCTGGGTGAGACGTTTCCCAAGGCAACTGCAGATGGGTGAACGGGCGCGGTTTCCACAGTGCCTGGTGCGCCGTGAGAAAAACGTCCAGTGCCGTGAAGCGGGCGAGCAATGCCTCGCCCGTCAGCAGGCCGCTGTCAGCGTCCTTGGCAGGCATCGACGCGCAACCAGCGTTCCAGCTGCTTGAAGCCTTGCACCAACACGAAGGACATCAGCAGGTAGAACATGCCAGCCGCGAAGAAGATCTCCACCGGCAGGTAGGTCCGGGCAATGATGGTGCGGGCCATGCCGGTGAGTTCCAGTAGGGTCACGGTGCTCGCCAGGGCGCTGGCCTTGAGCATCAGGATCACTTCGTTACTGTAGGCCGGCAGGCCGATGCGCGCGGCGCGGGGCAGCATGATGTAGAGAAGCGCCTTGGGTCGCGACATGCCCAGGGCCCGTGCGGCTTCGATCTCGCCCTTTGGGATGGCCTGGATCGCGCCGCGCAGGATCTCGGCGATGTAGGCAGCGGTGTGCAGGGTCATGGTGACCGTAGCGCACCAGAACGGGTCTCGCAGGTACGGCCACAGCGCGCTGCTGCGCACGGCATCGAATTGCGCCAGGCCGTAGTAGACCAAAAACAGCTGGACCAGCAGCGGCGTGCCACGGAAAAAGAAGATGTAGGCGTAGGGCAATGCCCGCACCTGCCACAGGCGCGAAGAGCGGGCGATGCCCAGTGGGATCGCCAGCAGCAGCCCGGCGATCACGGCGATGGCCACCAGCTCCAGGGTCAGTGTCGCGCCCTGGGCCAGCTTCGGTAGCCACTTGATGATGACGTCCCAGTTCATTGGGTGCTCCTGGTAAATCCACGGGCGGCGCGTCGTTCCAGCAGGTGCATGCCGATCATGGCGAGCACCGTCAGGCCCAGGTACATGAACGCTGCGACCGTATAGAAGGTGAACGGTTGTTTGGACACGGTCACGCCGATTTGCGCATGGCGCATGATTTCTTCCAGGCCGATCACCGAGACCAACGCGGTGTCCTTCATCAGGATCATGAACAGGTTGCCCAAGCCAGGCAGGGCGATGCGCCACATTTGCGGCATGATCAACCGGGTAAAGATCCGCCACTTCGACAGGCCCAGGGCAACACCGGCCTCACGGTGGCCCTTCGGGATCGCCAGGATCGCGCCGCGAAACACTTCGGTGGCGTAGGCGCCAAAGCACAGGCCCAGGGCAATGACCCCGGCGGCGAAGGCGTCAAGGGCGAGGTCGGGTTTGCCGAAATACTCACCCAGGGCACGCATCAGGTTGACGGTGCCGAAATAGATCAGCAGCACCCAGAGCAATTCCGGGATGCCGCGAACCAGCGTCGAATAGGTGCCGCCCAGCCATTGCAGCGGCTTGTAGGGCGAGGTCTTGGCCAAGGCGCCGAGCAGGCCGAGCACCAGCCCCAGGCAGAGGGCCGTGAGCGCCAACTTGACGGTCATCAGCGCGCCGGCGGCGAGCGCCGGGCCGAATCCGTAGAGATCGATCATCATGGGTAAGAGTTCATATCGCGGCAGGCTTTGCTAAGGGCCGGCGCTGCTGGGAGCCGCGCCGGCCAGGCACGCCAGCATCAATAGATGCTGAACGGGAAGTACTTGTCGTTGATCTTTTTATAGGTGCCGTCGGCAACAATTTCTTTCAAGGCAGCGTTCAGCTTGTCGCGCAGCGGGTCACCCTTGCGCACGGCGATGCCGATCTTGTCGCCCTCTACCACCGGGTCACCTTTGAATTCGTAAGCACGGCCAGCGTCGGTTTTCAGCCAGTCGTAGTTCACGTATTTGTCTGCCAGGATTCCGTCGAGACGGCCGGAGGTCAGGTCCAGGTAGGCGTTTTCCTGAGTGTCGTAGAGTTTCAGTTCGACGCCTTCCATGTTGTCTTCCATCCAGGTGCCGGCGAGCGTGGAGCGCTGTGCCCCGATGACTTTGCCCTGGAGAGATTCTTTATCGATTTTGAAATCGACGTCTTTCGGTGCAATGAATTGCAGTTTGTTGGAGTAGTACGGGTCGGTGAAGTCCACGGCCTGCTTGCGTTCTTCGTTGATCGACAGCGAAGAAATCAGGAAGTCGAACTTCTTGGCGTTCAGGGCCGGGATGATGCCGTCCCAGTCGGAGGTGACCACTTCGCACTCGACTTCCATCTTGGCGCACAGGGCGTCGCCGATGTCTTTATCGAAACCCACGACCTGGCCGCTGGCGTCCTTGTTGTTGAACGGCGGATAGGCCGCTTCGATGCCCATCTTCAGCTTTTCGGCCGCCATGGCACTGGCCGAGAAGACCAGGCTGGCCGCTGCGGCCACGAGGAATTTCTTGTAGGTCTGCATGTGTACTGCTCCGTTAGCGGTTGCTGGACATGAATTGTTTGCAGCGCGCCGAAAGCGGGTTCTCGAAGACCTGCTGTGGCGATCCTTGCTCCTCGACCAGGCCTTGATGAAGGAACACGACTTCGCTGGAAACCTGACGGGCGAAGCCCATTTCATGGGTGACCAGCAGCATGGTGCGTCCTTCTTCGGCCAGGGCGCGGATCACACTAAGTACTTCCTGGACCATTTCCGGGTCAAGGGCGGAGGTGGGTTCGTCGAACAGAATCACCTTGGGCTGCATCGCCAGCGTGCGGGCGATGGCCGCGCGTTGTTGCTGGCCGCCAGACAGTTCGGCCGGGTAGGCGTGGCGCTTGTCGGCGATACCGACCTTGGCCAGCAGTGCTTCGGCGACTTCGACGGCTTCAGCCTTGCTCTGGCCAAGCACCCGGCGCGGGGCTTCGATGATGTTATCGAGCACGCTCATGTGCGGCCAGAGGTTGAAGTTCTGGAAAACAAAACCGATCTCGCTGCGCAGGCGGTTGATCTGTTTGCCGTCGGCGGCCACCAGCTCACCGTTCTTGGCGGCCTTGAGCTTGAGTTCTTCGCCGGCCACCAGGATCTGGCCCTGGTTGGGGTTTTCCAGCAGGTTGATGCAACGCAGAAACGTGGACTTGCCGGACCCGGAGGATCCGAGGATCGAGATCACATCGCCGTCGCGGGCGGTCAGCGAGACGCCTTTGAGCACCTCCAGCTGTCCGTAGCGTTTGTGCAAATTGCGGATTTCAAGCGCGGGCGTGGCCTGGGCCATGTGCGGTCCTCATGGTATGTGCTCCCTTGCTGTTGGCTGCCTTCCTTGGCGAGGCGGCCAAGCTAGCATGCGTCCGAATGGCAGCCAACAGCGCTACGGGCGGTAAACCGGTGATGTGCGGCAGGTTGTCGCATCGGCACAGCAGACTGTCGCGCCATCAACAACCGAACGGCCGTTTGAACCCTGTTTGCCGGTGAAAAACCCGGGGAGTCGCGTAAAAAAAGGCGCGATGGTGCCAGCTTTGGGCGGGGGTTGGAAGGGTTAACCGGATGAGCGTACTATTCCGATTGGCATTCGACTCAACTTCCAATCGGTCTGAACATCGATGTTCATAAATCGATCAAACGAGGTGGCGTCCAATATCAGGAGTTGTGGTCATGAAGTCGCTATTTTGCCTCATCGTGTTAGGCGCGCTGCTTTTTCCCGTCATGCTCAACGCCACCAACCTCGCCCCTGTAGACAACACAGGCGTCCAGGTCCACCCCATGCAGCAGAACGGCATCACGTATCTGTCCGGCGGTATCGGCGAGGACGAAGCTCGGGCCATCGGGCAGGCCCAGGGTTACAACGTGCACATGACCTTTGCGATCGGCCCGGAAAATAAGTACGTCCCGGATGTGGACGTGACCGTGCAGAACGCATCGGGACAAACAGTGCTGACCCTCAGCGATGCCGGGCCGCTGGTTTATGTGCAACTGCCGCCGGGCAAGTACAACGTGGTGGCGACGCGCAACGGTGAGGCGCGGCGCGACACCGCTGAGGTAGGCAGCGGGGCCGCACGCAACCTGGTGTTCCATTGGAACAGTGACGAATAGCCGGTCGGCTTATTCGCTGGCGGGTTCTTCCAGGGTCTGGCGATAGCGGTCCAGCGCCTCGCTGAAGTCCTTGATGAACTCCGGTGTGCTGAGCCAGCGTTGGGCGGTCTCGCGGTCCATGTCATCGACCCACATGCGGTAATCCACCAGCATGTCGGCGGCCAGGTTGGTCGCCGCCATGCTTTCGTTTTCGGCGTTTTTCAGGTCGAGCAGGCCTGGGCGTTCGATGATCATCACGCTCAGGGACGTGAGCAGCGTATCGAGCATTTCACTGCGGCTGACGGCCTCGGCTTCGCGCAGCTTGGCGAACAGTTCCAGCACGTAGACCGGTGGCTGAGCTGTGGCGTGGGCCGGGTCACCATACATCGGGATGGATTTGCGCCCGGTCATGCGGATCTGCTTGGCTTTGTCTTTGGCGCGCTTGGCGCGTTTTTGCTGTTTGTTCAGTGAGGCCATTGGGCTTCGGTTTCCAATTCGTTAGGGGACGGTGCCCGGCTCAGTCGATTTTCGGCACGGTAAAGCGGAATTCGCTGCCCTGGCCTGGCTGGCTTTCGGCGTGCAGTTTACCGCCATGGGCCTGGACAATCCCCTTGGAAATGTACAACCCCAGCCCGGTGCCGTTCGGGTTGCCTTCCTTGGTCGTCCAGTAGCGCTCGAAAACATGAGGCAATTGCTCTGGCGCAATCCCTTCACCGGTGTCGCGGACGCTGAACACGATCTCGTTACCGACGGACATCGCACTGATGCCCACCGAGCCCTGCTGCGGCGTGAACTTGATGGCATTGCCGATCAGGTTGGACAGCACCTGGAACAGCCGCTCGGGGTCGGCGTTGATCCTCAGGTTGGGTTCGGTATGGAAGGAAATGTCGATCGCCTTGGCAGTGGCCAGCGGCGTCAGTAGCGAGCAGGCGTCGTCGAAGATCTGGCTGACGTCCATCGGCTGGGGATTGATGGTGTAGCGCCCGGCATCGATGCGTGAAGTGTCTAGCAGGTCTTCCAGCAGCGTGTTCATGCGGCTGGTGGCCTGTTGCATGGTGTCGATGGCGGAAGAAATTCGCTTGGAACTGTGGGATCCGTCGGAACTGAAGGCCTTCTGCATCATGCCGCAGAGCATGGAAATGACCGTCATCGGGCTGCGCAGGTCATGGGAAACCACGGCCACCAGTTCATCGCGCGCTTGTACGGCCAGGCGCTCTTTGTGCACCTGGCGGGCCAGGTCGTTTTCCAAGGCCGAGCGGCGCAGGTCGTTGGCGGCAAACAGATCGCCATGGGTCCATTTGGCACTGATGCCGGCCATTTCGACTTTCCAGATCTCGAAAGACGTCCGGGGCCGTAGGCGCAGGCCGGTCTCGCTGTTTTCCAGGTCCAGGGGTTTTTGCGGGTCGCCGCTCCATTGGAGGGTTTGCTTCACCTCGGGGCGGAACCACAGCACGCCGTTTTCCACAGGCTTGGGCAGGTGGATCGCCAGCACGCCGCTCGCCACGTCCTGATAAGTCTGGGCAGGTGCGAAGACGCTGCTCAGGTTGTGGTGGGAAAACACGGGCTTGCCGGTTTCCAGGATCCATTTGTGCAGCTCGCGGATCTGCTCCGGTTCCGGGCACTGGCCATGGCGATGCAGTTTGTTGTTCTCGAAAATCGCCACGCCGCTGGCGCCGGTCAGGTCCATGAGCCGTTGCGGCTCGTGGGACAAGCCGTCGAATACGTTATCGCTGGATTCGGCCATGACCGCGGCGAGGACCTTGAGGTCTTCCAGCTTGGCGTCCCGTTGCCGGGTCAGTTCCAGGGCCTGCATAGCGCTGATCTGCAATGACAGCACCTGGCCGATGGTCTGGCAGGCCATGCGCATTTCATGAGGAACCAGCAGCGGCTGGCGATTGCCGCAACTGATCAGTCCCCACAAGCGTTCACCTTCCATCAGCGAGATGCTCATGGACGACAGCACGCCCATGTTTTTCATGTACTGGCGGTGGATCGGCGAGACGCTGCGCAGTGTGGCAAAACTCAGGTCCAGGGGTGCCTGGGTGTCGGGGCGCAGTTCCGGGACCAGCGGCACCGGCGCGTAGTCGGCGTTGGGGATGATCCGCAGCCAGTTGGTGCGATACAGCTCGCGGGCCTGTTCGGGAATATCCGATGCCGGGAAAAACAGGCCTTTGTAGAGCTCCATCGACGGCGCGCTGGCCTCGGCAATCACCTGGCCGTGGCCTTCTTCCTCGAAGCGGTAGATCAGCACCCGGTCGTAACCGGTCATGGCCTGGATTTCCCGCACGCTGATTTCGTACAGGGCCTGAAGGGTTTTCGCACTTTGCAGGCGTTGCAGCATGCGGCCCATGTTGGCCTCGCCGCTGACGCCTTCGGGGCGATAGTCGCTCAGATGCTGTTCCAGTTCGATGATCAGGGCGCCCTGGTGGCGATGCACCAGGGCATCAAAACGCTGCTGATTCACGACAATGGCCACGGGCGCGTTGTCGCTTTCCGGCGCGGCGCGGCAGGCGATGAGGATCGCCTCGGCCTGTTCCAGCCCCAACAGTGCATCGAGTGTCTGGCCCAACAACCTGTGGGGATCTTGCGCCATCAATTGCAGCACGTTGGCGCTGATCTGACGGATCACGAAATCGGGCTCGGACAGCATCAACAACACGCCGTGAGGTTGGATGGCCCCAGGAAAGCGAATCGGTTCGTCTGCACAATTGGCCAGCAGTTCTTCGAAGGCTTCCTGGTTTTCCGGGGTCATAACAGTACCTTTTGGCTGTCCAGCCAGTGTTCAAAATGAGAGAACGTCGCCTTGGCGGCGCGTGTGACTTCGAACACCTGGGCCTCGCCAAGGTTCCTGTCGTCCAGGTATTGGAGGAAATCCCTCCAGCGTCGGCCGGTGAGTTCGCCATACACATTGAGAAAGGCCGCGCCGCTGGAAGCATCAAGGCCGAGCTGCTCGGCCACCCTGCGCCGCAGGATCTGCCCGCCGAGGGTCGCGCCTTCCAGTACGTAGGAAACGCCGAGCGCGGCGGCTCGGGAGTCGATTCGCGGCAGTGCCTGGCAAAGGGGCAATGCCTCGATAGCCGCTTCATCCAGGCCCAGTGCCGCGAGGTCGGCCCGCAATACCGGGAGTTTGATGCGCAAGGATTGGTCCAGCCCGGTTGGAATCAACGCCAGCACATGAAGCCGTTGCTCCAGCGGCTGATAAAAACCGTAGTAGGCCGCCATCAGGCGCCGGTACAGATCCAGGTCCAACTGTTGCGAGAAAAACGGCAAGCGTTTTTCCAGGGCTACGTGCAGTTCAGCGGTTTCGGTCCGCAATGCCTGGATCAGGGAAGGGTGAGGCGCGGCCGGTGACATGCAGGATGAAGCTCATTGACTGAAGCATTGCTGGAAAAAAAGCGCATGAATATTACATGGGTTTTTTGAGTGCGCGGTCATTGGCTTTTACTCCTTCAAGTCGCTGCGCCCGATCGCCCCTTCCTCGAGGCGCGCCTGTTCACGGTCCAGCTCGTTGCGCAGTTCTTCTTCGGTGGGGAGCACCAGCTGATACTTCGACGCGTAGCAGCGTTCGATAGTGAGTCCAGCTCAATTCGTGACGCAGTGCGTCACAGATTGGAAACGCCTGATAAAAGAGGCGCATGTAGCGCAAATTTGAAGCATCAAACCCTTTCCCAAACCGCGCCGTCAACACCTTCGCCAACGACGGTAGCAACCTTGCACCATAGGCCGCCCGTTCGGCGCCGCCTTGTTCAAATTCGATGATATGCCGGCCGATCTGCCAGCAGATTTGCACTTGGAGCGTATCGACGGCACGTAGAACCTTCTGGCGTGCCTGGCGAATCAGCTCGCCGAGTTCGTTGATCAAGGGGGCGAGCTGAGGGTCATCTTGGGGCAGCAGTGGCGTCATCGCAGTGTCCAGCCATTGAGAGGGGCAGACCGCAAGGATGCTCCGGGCGACGTTTCGATGATGCCGGACGAGGCTGATTGCTTGGGAGGAAAAATAGCGGATTGACGCAGGACGGATATGACGCCGCCCCATGTTGGTTAACCTTGGATTGTGGGAATTATCCCCGGAGGGCGTCATCCACCGCGGTCCCGGCCAGACAGTCAGTCCTGGCCTTGTGTCAGTGCCTGGGATGCAGCCACATAATCGGCCTGGAACTGCTTGCTTTCCACCCAATCCAGCGCGGTCTGCTCATCCACGCCGGTGGTGAGGCGGCGGTATTCGATCAATGCGGTAATGATGAAGTCGGTCGCTTCTTCCTCACCTTCCTGCTCCAGTACCAGCGCCAGCAGGGGATGGGCCAGGAACGCTTCGCACATCGCCTTCTGGCTGACCTTTTCAGCGGCACTCATGAGTTGGAACAACTCCGTCAGGTCCACGGTTTCCAGATCGATGCGCTCGTCGTTCGGGTCCAGGAAATCGTTCGGCGCAGCAGCACGCTTAGTACGGTTCTGCTTGGCTTTCGCCTTGGCGCGCTGGCTGCGCTTGTGCTGTTTGTTCGCCGATGACATGGTCGGATTCCTGATGGATAAGGCCATCTATCCTACAGCTTCAACGCGCACGCTTCGAATCTCAATCCACTATGAAAAGCGTAGCCCCCGATGAGGTGGAGGATCGATGGGGCTCAGCCTGGTCGGCGACCTGATAGCTCATGCCGGGCTTGAGCAAAAATTGCCGACCGTCTTCGAGTTCAGTATTGAGCTCGCCCTTGAGGCAAAACAGGATGTGGCCCTTGGTGCACCAATGGTCGGCCAGATACCCGGCTGTGTATTCCACCATCCGTACCCGAATGTTCCCGAATTGCCGCGTGCGCCAATAGGCGGTTCCGGTGACGCCTTTGTGCTCGGTAGGTTCGATGGTTGACCAATCGGTAGTGCCGAAGGGGATGCCGGTGATGTCCATGTCGACTCGTTTGCCAGAGGGGAGCGGACGAATGTAGCTGAGTCGACAATGCACAGGAAGAAAATCCCAGGCAATAAAAAACCCCGATCAATTGCTTGATCGAGGTTTTCGGTATTTGGTGCCCAGAGACGGAATCGAACCGCCGACACGGGGATTTTCAATCCCCTGCTCTACCGACTGAGCTATCTGGGCAACGGGGCGCATTAAACGGGTTTTTCAGGGGGGCGTCAAGCAAGTTTTCAAAAAATATTTAACTATTACCGTCGCTTACGATTCGCCCCCGCACTGAACAGCTTATTCGGATGGCGGTACGTAGCCTTCGGCCTTGGCGTAATCTTCGCCGGAAAAGTACTTGTCCATCTCGCCCTGAAGGTATTTGCGATCTTCGGCGTTCATCATGTTCAGGCGTTTTTCATTGATCAGCAGGGTCTGGTGTTTCTGCCAGTCGGCCCAGGCCTTGGCAGAGACGTGGTCGAAGATATCTTCGCCCTTGGCGCCCGGGAACGGTGGACGTTCCAGACCTTCGAGTTCTTCTTTGTACTTGCGGCACATGATGGTGCGGGTCATTGCAACTCTCCTGCGTTCATTACGGCGGCCGCGCGTTCGAGCAAGGTTTTGACCGGGGCGGCAAGGCCCAGGCGCGGCGGGGTGGCGAGGTTATACCAGAGCCAGTCGGCCTCGGCCACGTGATGTCCGGTTTCCCGGACCCGGACCAGCCAGGGTTCGATCGCCAACTGGAAGTGGCTGAAGGTGTGCACCAGGCCTGGCATTTCGTGTTGGCTGCCCAGTTCCAGCGAGTGCTGCAGGGCCAGGTGTTGCAGGTCGTCGAGGTCGTCGAGTTCCGGCAGGCTCCACAGCCCGCCCCATAGCCCGGTGGAAGGGCGTCGGTAAAGCAGGATCGCGCCCTCGTGGTTGGCCAGCATCGGCATCAAGGTGCGCTTTTTGGGCACCTCCTTGCGAGGCTTGGGAATCGGGTAGCGGGTTTCCAGGCCCAGCATGTGGGCCTCGCAGCCTTGCTTCAGTGGGCAGAGCAGGCAACTGGGCTTGCTGCGGGTGCAGAGCGTGGCGCCCAGGTCCATCATCGCCTGGGTATAGGCGTTGACCCGGTCTTGTGGCGTGAAGCGCTCGGCGGTGGCCCATAGCTGTTTCGCCACCTTGGGTTCGCCCGGGTAGCCTTCCTGGGCGGTGAAGCGCGCTAGCACCCGCTTGACGTTGCCATCGAGGATCGGCGCCCGCAGGCCCATGCTGATGCTGGCGATGGCACCGGCGGTGGACAGGCCGATCCCCGGCAACTCGGTGAGTTTTTCCACGTCCCGGGGAAATTCGCCATCGTACTGCTCGACGACGATTTTCGCGGTTTTCTGCAAGTTGCGCGCACGGGTGTAATAGCCCAGCCCGGTCCACAGGTGCAGCACTTCGTCCTCCGGCGCGGCGGCCAGCGCTTCGACGGTGGGCAGTGAGGCCATGAACCGGTCGAAATAGTTGAGCACAGTACTGACCTGGGTCTGCTGCAACATGATTTCCGAGACCCACACCCGATAGGGTGAGATGTCCTGCTGCCAGGGCAAGTCGTGGCGCCCGTGGCGATCGAACCAGTCCAGGACGGCGGTGGAAAATTGCTCGGTTCTCATCGCTTGAACAGCCCCTTGAGCGCGTCTTTCAGCTCCGGGCTGACCTTATCGCCGAGTTTCTCATCGATCTTGTCGCCGAGCCGGTCGCCGGCCAGTTTCGCCGCGACCTTGCCCAGCCCGTCGTTGTCCAGGCGGCAGGCCTTCGCCCCCAACTCCAGTGGGCCGCGGCAGCGCAACGGCCATTCGACGTCGACGTAGCGTTCGTTGACCTGGCAGGCCGGATCGGGCATGTCGCTCTTGTCACCTTCGACGATGACGCCGACGCGATAATCCATGCCCAGCACCCGCAGATCGATATCGCCGTTGCCGTTGACGCTCATGCCGGGGATGCGGACTTTCAGGTCGGGGTTGTGAGCGACGCCATTGGTGAAGGTGAGATTGCCGTTGAGTTGCTGGAACGGCGTGTCCTTGCCCCGGGGTTCGCCGCTGAGGGACTTGCGATTGAGGGTGGCAATGCCTTTGCACAGTTGCTGTTCGAGGTTGGCATTGAGCAGCACGCCATCGTTGATGACGAACCCGGCGTTGCCGTTGAGGCTGTCGATCAGAGCCTTCTGGCTATTGCCGGTGGCGGTGATCGCGCTGTTGAGCGTGACCAGGCCTTTGACCGGCGAATTCTTGCCCTGGCTTTCGATGATCTTCTCGGCAGGGACCCGGTTGATGCGGGTTTGCAGGCTCAACTGTGGGGTAGGTTGGCGCACATCCAGGGTGCCCTTGGTTTCGAAGTTGCCGCTGTACAGATCGCCCCGCAGATTTTCCAGGGTCAGCAGGCCACCCAGGCCGGTGGCCTTGAGCGCGGCGTTCTGGATCGGCAGTTTATCCAGGGTCAGTTGCCCGAAGGTCAGGTCGGCATCGAGGTCCAGCTTGCTCAGGCGCTCCACCGGAAACAGCCGATCGTTACTCCAGGCACCCTGGGTTGGAGCGCTCGGCAACGGTGTGCTGCCGGCGCCGGCCAGGGCGCTGGCTTCGGTGTTGCTGACTTCGGCCTCACGGGCCGCCTTGGAACTGTCGGCTTCGGCGGATTTTGGCGGCAGGTAACGGTCGACGTTGAACGTGTCGGCCTTGAGCTGCACGCGCAGGGCCTGTTTGGCAAAGTCTTCCACGGCGATACGACCGCTGAAGTTGCTGTCGTCGAGCTTCAGGTTGATGTTGTTGAACTCGACACTGGTCGGCGTGCCGGCAATGCGGCTGGCCAGCTCGACCTTGCTCAGGCTGCCTTCGGCCATGGCCGGGAGTGTCTGGCCGACGCTGTCGACAAACTTCGCCAGATCGAACTGGGCGATCGATATTCCACCATTCAATTGCGGGGTCTTGTCGAGGTCGTTGACCTTCAGTTCACCCAGGGCGCGCAGTTGGTTGAGCGACAGCTTGATGCCGGTCCATTCGGCGACGTTGGCCGCCTTGTCCAGGAACAGTTGGCCTTGGGCGGCGAAATTCAGGGTCTTGCCCTGCAGGGGGTCGCCAGTGGCTTCGCCGGACAGTTTCAGGTCTTCGAACTTGTAGCGTTGCAGGGCCCGCTCGAAGCGCAGTTCGCCGGTCACTTCGGTGCGTACGCGCACGGCCGGCTGGTTGCTGGACAGGAAGGCGGTCAGGGTCACCGGAATGTTGGTGGAATCGTGGACCGGGCCGGTGCTCAGTTGGATGCTCTCGGCGGTGTACAGCTTGCCGGTCTGCTCGTCGGTGTATTCGACCCGGGCGTTGTTCACGGTCAGGCTGTCGATGTCCAGGCGGGTCGGCTGGGCAGGTTTTTCTGCCGGGGTGCTGGCGGGCGGGGCCGGTTGTTCGGTTGGCGCTGGGGTGTTCGCCGTCGTCGCGGAGGCTGGCGCCTTGCCGATGTCCTCCCAGTTGCCGTGACCGTTCTTGTCACGGTTGAGCCGCAGGTTCAGGCCTTCGACGCGCACATCGCTCATCTGCACTTCCCGGCGCAGTAGCGGTATCACCCGGACCGAGAGGCCAAGCATCTGCAGGTCGGCGAAAGGTTGGGTCGGGTTGGCCAGGGTCGCGACGCTGGCGTCGTGCAACTCCAGGCCCAGCCAAGGGAACAGGCTCCAGCCGATGTCGCCATTGAGGGTCAGCTCGATGTGGGCCTTGTCGCGGGCTATCTGGCGGATCTCTTCTTTGTAGTCGTTGGGATCGAACAGGTGGGTCAGGGCAAAGCCCAGGGCCACAATGATCAGCAACAGCCCGAGAAGTACCAGACCCAGGATTTTGCCGAACGCTTTCATGGGCGAATCCTTGTAGGTTGAGTTCAAAATTTAGCCGGGAGTATAACGCTGTGGATTGGTGGTGGTGCGTCGGGTGCTCGTTATAAGTCCCGTCCGTAGATCAATGTGGGAGCGAGCTTGCTCGCGATAGCGGTGTGACCGTCAATGAAAATGCTGAGTGGGCGACAGCCATCGCGAGCAAGCTCGCTCCCACACAGTGGTTCTACAACGATGGGCATGAAAGCTCCTGAAAAAATAAATCGTTAGCCCCCTACAGAAAGCCAGCAAGCGTGCGATAAGACAGATGGCACGAAAAAGGTGATATCACTTTGGTTTCTCTGCCACGATCAAATGGTAACCTTTGCCCGTTCGTCCGTCCTTCTGCGACTTGATGTCGCACACTATGGAGCTTCACCAGAAAATACAGCCATGCCTGCGTGCAATGAAGGCTGAGGGTGACGCGTGGCTGACGGACCATTCCAATAATTGGGGGATACACAATGAGCACGAGCATCACGGCGGGCGGCATCGCCGACCAGCCAGCGTTCCTCTCCAAGGAACGCATCATCGCCAAGCCCGGTTTCAACCGGTGGTTGGTTCCACCGGCCGCACTGGCCATTCACCTGTGCATCGGCATGGCCTATGGCTTCTCGGTGTTCTGGTTGCCACTGTCCAAGGCCTTGGGTGTCACCAAGCCTGTGGCCTGTGCACCGGATATGAGCTTCATCTCGCAAGTCTTTTCGTCCCAATGTGACTGGCCGATCTCGATGCTCGGCTGGATCTACACCCTGTTCTTCATCTTCCTGGGTTGCTCGGCAGCCATCTGGGGTGGCTGGCTGGAACACGCCGGTCCACGCAAGGCTGGCGTTGTATCGGCCTTGTGCTGGTGCGGTGGCCTGCTGATTTCCGCGCTGGGTATCTATACCCACCAGATCTGGCTGATGTGGGTCGGTTCCGGGGTGATCGGTGGTATTGGCCTGGGCCTGGGCTACATCTCCCCGGTGTCGACCCTGATCAAGTGGTTCCCGGACAAGCGCGGCATGGCGACTGGCATGGCGATCATGGGCTTCGGCGGTGGTGCGATGGTCGGTGCTCCACTGGCCGCGGCGCTGATGAACCATTTCGCTTCGCCGACGGGCGTGGGCGTCTGGCAGAGCTTCCTGGTCATGGCCGCGATCTACTTCGTGTTCATGATCGGTGGCGCCTTGTCGTATCGCGTTCCGCCGACCGGCTGGAAGCCTGAAGGCTGGACCCCGGCACCGAAGAAAGCCGCGAACGCGATGATCACCCATCGCCACGTTCACGTGAACGTAGCCTGGAAGACCCCGCAGTTCCGCCTGGTCTGGCTGGTGCTGTGCCTGAACGTTTCCGCCGGTATCGGCATCCTGGGCATGGCTTCGCCACTGTTGCAGGAAGTGTTTGGTGGCAAGCTGCTGGGCAATGACCTGCCGTTCGGTCAACTGGACGCCGTGCAACTGGGCCAGATCGCGGCCATCGCGGCCGGCTTCACCGGTCTGTTGAGCCTGTTCAACATTGGCGGCCGGTTCTTCTGGGCCTCCTTCTCGGATTACCTGGGTCGTAAAAACACCTATTTCGTGTTCTTCGCCCTGGGCTTTGCCCTGTACGCGCTGATCCCGAACCTGGGTCACCTGGGCAGCGTCGCGCTGTTCGTGGCGGCGTTCTGCATCATCCTGTCGATGTACGGCGGCGGCTTCGCCACCGTGCCGGCCTACCTGGCGGACCTGTTCGGTACGCAAATGGTCGGCGCAATCCACGGTCGCTTGTTGACCGCCTGGGCTGCGGCAGGCGTGCTGGGTCCGGTACTGGTGAACTACCTGCGTGAATATCAATTGAGCATCGGCGTTGAACGTGCCGCGGCCTATGACATCACCTTGTACATCCTCGCCGGTCTGCTGGTGCTGGGCTTCCTGTGCAACCTGATGGTCCGTCCGGTCGCCGACAAGTACTTCATGACCGACGCCGAAACTGGCCGCCGAACAGGCGCTGGGTCATGACAAGGGTGCTGACAGCACCACGTCGCTGGAGTGGAAAGCCGCACCAGGCACCAAGCCCCTGGCGATCGCCGCCTGGCTGGTGGTGGGCATTCCGTTGGCGTGGGGTGTGTGGGTGACCCTGCAGAAAACGGCGGTGTTGTTCCGCTAAGACTGTTGCCCTGACCATCAGGTCAGGGCAACCCTTGTGGGGAGCGAGCTTGCTCGCGATGGGGCGTGTCAGTCGACATCATTGTCTGCTGACCCACCGCCATCGCGAGCAAGCTCGCTCCCACAGTCGTTTTAGGTGATGAAAAAGACTTGTATGGACATGTCTATCACCGACAGCCCGGGGTTCAGCCCGTCAGTGATGTCACCTCTTGTGTTTCTGTTTGCCGCTCGCGCCCCTATAATGGCTGCCTTTTTCGCCCAATGATTTTGCGGAGCTGGTGATGGCCGAACGTAAGGCGTCTGTCGAGCGCGATACTCTGGAAACCCAGATCAAAGCCTCGATCAACCTGGATGGCACCGGAAAGGCCCGGTTTGATATCGGTGTACCTTTTCTTGAGCACATGCTGGACCAGATCGCCCGCCACGGGCTGATCGACCTGGACATCGTCAGCAAGGGCGACCTGCATATCGACGACCACCACACGGTGGAGGACGTCGGTATCACCTTGGGGCAAGCCTTTACCAAAGCCATCGGCGACAAGAAGGGCATCCGTCGCTACGGCCATGCCTACGTGCCGCTCGATGAAGCGCTGTCGCGGGTGGTCATCGACTTCTCTGGCCGCCCGGGCCTGCAGATGCATGTGCCGTACACCCGTGCCACTGTCGGCGGCTTCGACGTTGACCTGTTCCAGGAATTCTTCCAGGGCTTCGTCAACCACGCCAACGTGACCCTGCACATCGACAACCTGCGCGGGCACAACACCCACCACCAGATCGAAACCGTGTTCAAGGCTTTCGGCCGCGCGCTGCGCATGGCCGTGGAGCTCGATGACCGCATGGCCGGCCAGATGCCTTCCACCAAGGGCGTCCTGTAATGCAGACGGTCGCGGTTATCGACTACGGCATGGGCAACCTGCACTCGGTGGCCAAGGCCCTCGAGCACGTGGGCGCCGGCAAAGTGCTGATCACCAGCGATGCCGACGTAATTCGCGAAGCCGACCGGGTGGTGTTCCCCGGCGTTGGTGCGATTCGTGATTGCATGGCCGAGATTCGTCGCCTGGGCTTCGACAAGCTGGTGCACGAAGTCAGCCAGGACCGTCCGTTCCTTGGCATCTGCGTGGGCATGCAGGCCTTGCTCGATCGCAGCGAAGAGAACGACGGTGTCGATTGCATTTCGCTGTTCCCAGGCCAAGTGAAGTTCTTTGGCAAGGGCCTGCATGAAGACGGCGAGCACTTGAAGGTCCCGCACATGGGCTGGAACGAAGTGAAGCAGACGGTGGATCACCCGCTGTGGCACAACATTCCGGACCTGGCGCGCTTCTACTTCGTGCACAGCTACTACATCGCCGCCGGCAATGCGCGGCAGGTGGTGGGCAGCGGTCACTATGGCGTCGATTTCGCCGCGGCCCTGGCCGATGGTTCGCGCTTCGCCGTGCAGTTCCACCCGGAGAAGAGCCATACCCATGGCCTGCAACTGTTGCAGAACTTCGCGGCGTGGGACGGGCGCTGGTAATGGCCCGCAAGAAACCGCCGATCCTCACCCTCACGCCCGAACAGGAGAGTGAAGCGAACCGCAAGATCCAGCGGTTCATGGAGGAGCGTTTCGAACTGGAGCTGGGTTCGTTCGAAGCGGCGGAAATTCTTGACCTGTTTACCCGCGAAATTGCTCCGCACTATTACAACAGGGCGATTTTCGATGTGCAGACGCACCTTAAAGAAAGGTTCGAAAGCATTGAAAGCGACTTGTGGGCGCTCGAGAAAAACTGATTTTCGAGCCAAGCTGAATATTCGTATTTGAAGGTTTGCCAGATGCTGATTATCCCCGCTATCGATCTCAAGGACGGCGCTTGCGTACGTCTGCGTCAGGGCCGCATGGAAGACTCCACGGTGTTTTCCGATGACCCGGTGAGCATGGCCGCCAAGTGGGTGGAGGGCGGCTGCCGTCGCCTGCATCTGGTCGACCTGAACGGCGCTTTCGAAGGGCAGCCGGTCAATGGCGAAGTGGTCACGGCCATTGCCAAGCGCTACCCGAACCTGCCGATTCAGATCGGCGGTGGCATTCGCTCGCTGGAAACCATCGAGCACTACGTCAAGGCCGGCGTGAGCTACGTGATCATCGGCACCAAGGCCGTGAAAGACCCGGCTTTCGTCGCCGAAGCCTGCCGCGCGTTCCCGGGCAAGATCATCGTCGGTCTGGATGCCAAGGACGGTTTCGTCGCCACCGATGGCTGGGCTGAAATCAGCACCGTGCAGGTCATTGATCTGGCCAAGCAGTTCGAAGCCGACGGCGTATCCTCGATTGTTTATACCGACATCGCCAAAGACGGCATGATGCAGGGCTGCAACGTACCGTTCACCGCTGCGCTGGCCGCTGCCACCAAAATCCCGGTGATCGCCTCCGGTGGCATCCATAATCTGGGTGACATCAAGTCGCTGCTCGACGCCAAGGCGCCGGGCATCATCGGTGCAATCACCGGCCGCGCGATCTACGAAGGCACCCTCGACGTCGCTGAAGCGCAAGCTTTCTGCGATTCGTACAAAGGCTGAGGACTGACCATGGCGCTGGCCAAACGCATCATCCCTTGCCTGGACGTGGACAACGGCCGGGTGGTCAAGGGCGTCAAGTTCGAGAACATCCGTGATGCCGGCGACCCGGTGGAAATCGCCCGTCGCTACGACGAACAGGGTGCGGACGAGATTACCTTCCTCGATATCACGGCCAGCGTCGATGGCCGCGATACCACGCTGCATACCGTCGAGCGCATGGCCAGCCAGGTGTTCATCCCGCTGACCGTGGGCGGCGGCGTGCGCACCGTGCAGGACATCCGCAACCTGCTCAATGCCGGGGCGGACAAGGTGTCGATCAACACGGCGGCGGTGTTCAACCCGGAATTCGTCGGTGAAGCGGCCCAGCACTTCGGCTCGCAGTGCATCGTCGTGGCCATCGATGCGAAGAAGGTCTCTGGCCCGGGCGAGACCCCGCGCTGGGAAATCTTCACCCACGGTGGGCGTAAACCCACGGGCCTGGACGCCGTCGAGTGGGCGAAGAAGATGGAAGGCCTGGGTGCCGGGGAAATCCTGCTGACCAGCATGGACCAGGACGGCATGAAAAACGGTTTCGACCTGGGCGTCACCCGCGCCATCAGCGATGCCCTGGGCATTCCGGTCATCGCCTCTGGCGGCGTCGGCAACCTGCAGCACCTGGCCGATGGCATTCTTGAAGGCCACGCCAGCGCGGTACTGGCGGCGAGCATTTTCCACTTCGGCGAATACACCGTGCCGGAAGCCAAGGCCTACATGGCGCATCGCGGTATCTGCATTCGCTGATCGCTGGACACCATGGCGGGCCCAAGGCACTCTTGGGCACACCATGGATTGCGGTAGCCCGACATGCTCAAACGTCTCGTTCTTGCCTTTGCGGGCGCCACGTTGCTGCTCGCAGGCACCACCCGCGCCGCCGATGCTCCGCTGGTGTTGCTGACGGAAAACTTCCCGCCGTACAACATGGCCAAGAACGGCAAGAACTTCGCCCAGGACGAGAATATCCATGGCATTGCCGTGGACATCGTCCGCGAAATATTCAAGCGCGCCGATATCTCCTACAGCCTGACGCTACGTTTCCCCTGGGAACGTATCTATAAACTCGCCCTGGAAAATCCGGGTTACGGTGTGTTTGTCATGGCGCGGTTGCCGGAGCGAGAGAAGCTGTTCAAATGGGTCGGCCCCATCGGTCCGGACGACTGGATCATGCTCGCCAAGGCCGACAGCAAGATCGCCCTCGACTCGCTGGAGCAGGCGCGCCAATACAAGATCGGTGCGTATAAGGGCGACGCGATTGCCGAGACGCTGGCCAAGCAGGGGTTGAAGCCGATTGTCGTATTACGCGACCAGGACAACGCCCGGAAACTGGTCAACGGCCAGATCGACCTGTGGGCCACCGGGGATCCCGCCGGGCGTTACCTGGCGCGACAGGAAGGGGTGGACGATCTCAAGACCGTGTTGCGATTCAACAGTGCCGAGTTGTACCTGGCGTTGAACAAAGACGTGTCTGATGAGGTGATCGCCCGGCTTCAAAAGGCCCTGGATGAATTGCGCAAGGAAGGTGCGGTGGACGCGATCATGGCGCGGTATCTCTAAGAATTTCACCCATCGCAACGCCGCCATCGCGAGCGAGCTCGCTCCCACAGGGGATCTGCCGTGAACACAACTCTTGTGCCCGGTGCAGTATCCCTGTGGGAGCGAGCTTGCTCGCGATGGCGGCAGCGCGGTTTGAGATAGCGCTCAGCCGCTACCGATAAACCCCATCCTTCCCATGCCCGACCATCGCCCGATTGCTGCGCAGGCTGATCATCGACTTGATGTCGATCCATTCGATGCCCTGGGCCTTGAGCTTGGGCAGCTCGCGTTCGAGTACCGCCAGGGTCTGCGGGTAGGGATGGCCGATCATCACGGCCGAGCCTTGCCGGTGGGCCAGGTCGATGGCGGTTTGCAGCTGCTGGGCGATGGCGGCTTCGGTGCGCTCGTCGTCGAGGAACACATCCCGCGACACACTGGCGAGGCCAATCTTCTGGGCCTCGGCGGCAGCGACCGTCTGGGCGCTGGTGCGGCTGTCGACGAAAAACTTATGGCGCTGCTGCAAGTTCGCCATCAGCCACGCCATGGCCTGGGGCTGGGCGGTCATGCGGCTGCCCATGTGGTTGTTGATCCCGCTGGTGTAGGGCACGGCCGCGAACGCGGCGTCGAGGCGCTTGCCCAGTTCTTCGATGGACAGTTCCGGATGCCAGGCGAATGGCCCGGTGGCCGGGTCCATGGGCATGTGCAGCATGACCAGCTTGCCGGCGCGATGGGCTTCGCGGGCGACTTCGGCGGCGTGAGGGGTGTCAGGCATGATCGCGGCGGTGACCGGACCGGGGAGGGCTAGAACCCGGCGATCCCGGGGCAGATTTTGCCCCAGGTCGTCGATGATCAGGCTCAGGTACGCCTTGTGTGGCGAAGAGGGTGTGGCGGGCGCCGCGTTAACGGCCCCTGCCAGCAGGCACAGCAGGACGACGGTGAAACGCAGGCCCATCTCAGCGGCCGGACGTGATGTTCAACCCTTTGAGCAAGCTCAAGGCCTGGGCCAACTGATAGTCGTCATCCTGCGGCATTGGCTTGGCCTTGGCGCCGGAACCGGTCGGTTTGTCGGCGCCGCCGTTGCCATTGCCCAGGTGACCTTGCAGGTCGGCTTCCTTGAAGTATTCGCTGTCCTGCTCGTTGGTGATCTTGGCCTTGCGCACCTCGATGTCCGGGACAATGCCCTGGGCCTGGATGGAGCGGCCGTTGGGTGTGAAGTACAGCGCGGTGGTGATCTTCAGGGCACGGTCGTTGTTCAGTGGCAATACGGTCTGCACCGAGCCCTTGCCGAAACTGGTGGTGCCCATGACCACGCCACGCTTCTGGTCCTGCAGGGCACCGGCAACGATTTCCGAAGCCGAAGCGCTGCCGCCGTTGATCAGCACCACCAATGGCACAGCCTCGCTCAAATCGTTGCCGGTGGCCGAGAAGCGCAGTTCGGAATTGGCGATGCGGCCCTTGGTGTAGACGATCAGGCCCTTGGTGATGAAGTGATCCACCACTTCCACCGCCGACTGCAGCACGCCGCCGGGGTTGTTACGCAGGTCCAGGACCAGGCCGTTGAGTTTCTTGCCGTTGTCCTTGCGCATCTTGGCCAGGGCCTTGGCGACTTCTTCGCCGGTCTTGACCTGGAACTGGGTGATGCGGATGTAGCCGTAGCCCGACTCCAGCAACTGGCTCTTCACGCTCTTGACCTGGATGACCGCTCGCGTGAGGGTCACGTCGAAAGGTGTGCCGCCGTCGCGGACCAGGGTCAGGGTGATCTTCTGGCCGATCTTGCCGCGCATCTTGTCCACGGCTTCGGTCATGCTCTGGCCGCGGGTCGGTTGGCCATTGATCTTGACGATGAAGTCACCGGCCTGGATGCCGGCCTTGGATGCAGGGGTGTCGTCGATTGGCGAGACCACCTTGACGAAGCCGTCTTCGCTGCCGACCTCGATGCCCAGGCCACCGAACTCGCCGCTGGTGCTTTCCTGCAGCTCGGCAAAGTCTTCTGGCCCCAGGTAGGCCGAGTGCGGGTCAAGGTTGCTGAGCATGCCTTTGATGGCGTTCTCCAGCAGCACCTTGTCATCCACCGGTTCCACGTAGGCGGCCTTGATCCGGTCCATGACCTCGGCAAAGGTGCGCAGTTCGTCCAGCGGTAGCGGGGCCTTGGTGGTCGCCGCCGTGGCGGCGGGGGCCGACGGGGCCGGTTCGGCGGCGAAAGCCAGGGGCGCACCGATCACGAGGGCGATCGTCAGGGCCAGCGAGGTAAGGCGGGACAAATGCAGCATGTCGAACGAACTCCTTAATAGGATGGGCGCGCTTATCCTTGCGCACGACACCATTGGGCCGGGTCACTGGGGCGACCCTGCTGACGAATAGCGAAATACAGTGCGGGCGTATCCTGCCCGCCACTGTTACCGACCGTGGAGATGGACTCGCCGGCCTTGACCACATCGCCCGCGGCCTTGAGCAGCGTCTGGTTGTGGCCGTACAGGCTCAAATAACCGTTGCCGTGATCCAGAATCACCAGCAGGCCGGCACCGCGCAGCCAATCGGCGAATACCACGCGCCCGCCATGCACGGCATGCACCTGGCTGCCGGCGGAGGCGCTGATCATCACCCCGTCCCACTTGGTGCGGGTGTCGTCGCCGCGGGTTTCACCGAAGCGTGCAAGCAATCGACCATTGACCGGCCATGGAAGTTTGCCTCGTGCCGAAGCAAAAGCGCCGCCGAAGGTTTCGCCGTCACTGGAAACCAGTGCGCCGGGGCTGGACTTTGCCGGCTTGCGCGGTGCGTCGCCGGCGTCCGCGTCGGCCTGGGCTTCATGCAAACGCTTTTTTTCGGCTTCCTGCTGGGCGATCAGCGCTTTCTGGCGCGCTTCTTCCGCCTCTCGGGCCTGGCGGGCCAGGGTCTCTTCGATGGTTTTCAACACATTGGCCAGTTCGGCCTGGTCCTGCTCGCGGGCCTTGAGCTTGCTGTCGCGGGCCTTCACGTCGTCGTTGAGCTTGGCCAGGGCCACTTGGCGTTCCTTGCGAACCTTCTCGAGTTCTTCGCGCTGGGTGTCGAGGCTGCTTTTCTGCACCAACAACTGGGCCTGCTGCAGCTCGATGTCTTTTTCGACATTGGCCAGCTGGCGCAAGGTTTCGTTGAAGTTCTTGAGCTGTTCCAGGCGGGCCTGGCTCAGGTAGTCGTAATAGGTGAGGGTACGGGCGAATTTCTCGGGGTTCTGCTGGTTGAGCAGCAGCTTGAGGTATTCCTGGCGGCCGTTCTGGTAGGCGGCCCGGGCCTGGATGGCGATCAGCTTTTGCTGTTCAGTGCGCGCGCTCTGGAGTTTTTTTTTCTCTCCATCGAGCCGCTGCAGCTCGGATTCGCTTTTCTTCAGTTCTTTTTGCAGGGCGTCGACCTGCTTCTCCAGCTTGCCCATCTCGGTTTCGGTGCCGCGCAGGTCTTTCTGCACGCTGGATTTCTCTTCCTGCAACTTGCCCAGCAGCTTTTTCAGCTCGGCAATGTCCTGGCGCGTGGCTTCCAACTGCTGTTGGGTTTGCGCGCGCTCGTCGGCAAAGGCCGGTTGGAGCAGGCAGGTCAGAGCGAGGGCTATCAGGACGCGAAGCATAGAGGCGGGCGACACCAGGGAAAGGGACGGCCTAGTATGCCCGCCCCAGGCTGCAAAAAAAACGCCCATTTGGGACTGTGTGATAACTGGCCCAAAAAACACCAGAAACCAATGTGGGAGCGAGCTTGCTCGCGATGGCGCCAGCACATTCAACAAAGATGTTGATTGGAAGATCGCTATCGCGAGCAAGCTCGCTCCCACAGGGTTTGCGGTGATTGATGGATCAATCAGACCAGGATCGAAGTCCCGGTCATCTCTGCCGGCTTCTCCATGCCCAGCAACATCAGCATCGTCGGTGCGACATCGGCCAGCACGCCACCGTCGCGAACCTTGAAGCCGCGCTTGCCGACATAGATGAACGGCACCGGTTCGGTGGTGTGGGCGGTGTGGGCCTGGCCGGTGGATTCGTCGGACATCTGCTCGACGTTGCCGTGGTCAGCCGTGATCAATGCTTCGCCGCCAACCTTTTCCAGGGCCTCGACGATGCGGCCAACGCAGGTATCCAGGCATTCCACGGCCTTGACCGCCGCGTCGAACACACCGCTGTGGCCCACCATGTCGCCGTTGGCGTAGTTGACCACGATCACGTCGTAACGCTGGTTTTCGATGGCGTCGACGATGCGGTCGGTCACTTCCGGCGCGCTCATCTCCGGTTGCAGGTCGTAGGTGGCGACTTTCGGCGAAGGGATCAGGATGCGTTCTTCGCCCGGGAAGGGTTCTTCACGGCCACCGGAGAAAAAGAACGTCACGTGGGCGTATTTTTCGGTCTCGGCAATGCGCAGTTGGGTCTTGCCGTTTTTCGCCAGGTAGTCGCCCAGCACGTTTTCCAGGCTGCCGGCGGCGAAGGCCGATGGCGCGGGAATGCTGGCGGCGTATTGGGTCAGCATCACGAAGCCGGCCAGTTTTGGCTGTCGGGCGCGCTCGAATTCCTTGAAATCGTCTTCGACAAACACCCGGGTCAGCTCGCGGGCGCGGTCGGCGCGGAAGTTCATGAACACCACGGCGTCGCCGTCTTCGACTTTCACCGGCTCGCCGATGGTGGTGGCCTTGACGAATTCGTCGCTTTCGCCGCGCTCGTAGGCGGCTTGCAGGCCTTCCTGGGCGGTGGAGGCGTTGAATTCGGCGTTGCCGTCGACGATCAGGTTATAGGCCTGGGACACGCGGTCCCAACGGTTGTCACGGTCCATGGCGTAGTAGCGGCCGATGAGGCTGGCGATGTGCCCCTTGCCGAGGGCCTGGAACGTTGCGTCCAACAGCTCGATCGACGACGTGGCGCTTTTCGGCGGGGTGTCGCGGCCATCGAGGAACGCGTGCAGGTAGATCTTCTCGGCGCCGCGCTTGGCAGCCAGTTCGGCCATGGCGACCAGGTGGTCCTGGTGGCTGTGCACGCCACCGTCGGACAGCAGGCCCATGAAGTGCACGGCTTTGCCGGCGGCCACGGCTTTATCCACGGCGGCGCAGATAGTGGGGTTTTCGAAGAACTCACCATCGCGGATCGATTTGGTCACGCGGGTGAAGTCCTGGTACACCACGCGGCCTGCGCCGAGGTTCATGTGGCCGACTTCGGAGTTGCCCATCTGCCCGTCCGGCAGGCCGACGTCCATGCCGCTGCCGGAGATCAGGCCGTTGGGCACGGTGGCCCACAAACGGTCCAGCACAGGCTTGTTGGCCGAATACACGGCGTTGGATTCGTGGCTTTCACTGTGACCGAAGCCGTCGAGAATCATCAGGACCAAAGGTTTAGGCGTGGTAGTCATGGAATCCACTCGTGGCGGGTTAAAAGAAGACGATGGAAAAGGGACGGGCAGTTTAAAGGTAAGTTCCGGCGGCGTCACCGCCGGGCGGGGTTTGGCCGGCCTTGCGTGCTGTGTATACTGGCCGACATTTTAACGCCCTGGAACCTCCTTCGATGGTTGCTCACCTGATTCAATTTGCCACTAACCACTACATTCTCGTCGGTATCTTCGTCGTGCTGCTGGCGTTGCTGGTTGCCCACACGATGCAGGGCGGCGGCCGCAGCCTGAGCACCGGCGAACTGACCGCGCTGGTCAACAAGGACGCCGGCGTGGTGGTGGACATCCGCCCGAGCAAGGATTACGCCGCTGGTCACATTGTCGGGGCGGTTAACATTCCCCAGGACAAATTGATCGCCCGCATCGGCGAACTGGAAAAACACAAGGCCAAGACGCTGATCCTGGTGGACGCCCAGGGCCAGCATGCCGGCACCCACGCCCGCGAGCTGATGAAATCCGGCTTCACCGCTGCCAAGCTGTCCGGTGGCGTTGCCAGCTGGAAAGCCGACAATCTGCCCCTGGTGAAGTGAAATGCCCCACGTTGTTGTCTATTCCAGCGATTACTGCCCCTATTGCTCCAGAGCGAAGTTCCTGCTCCAGAACAAAGGCGTGGCCTTCGAAGAGATCAAGGTCGACGGCAAGCCGCAACTGCGCGCCGAAATGACCCAGAAGGCCGGACGCACGTCCGTGCCGCAGATCTGGATCGGCAGCACCCACGTGGGCGGTTGCGATGATCTGTTCGCCCTGGACCGCGCCGGCAAGCTCGACGCGCTGCTCAAGGCCTGAATTTCCCACTAAAGAACCTGAAAGTAAGAAGGATCTGCGATGACTGACCAACAGAACACAGCTGCCAGCGAAGAAGAAACCGCACCGCAATTCTCCTTGCAGCGCATTTATGTACGCGACCTGTCCTTCGAAGCCCCGAAAAGCCCGGCGATCTTTCGCCAGCAGTGGGAGCCGAGCGTAGGCCTGGACCTGAACACCCGTCAGAAAGCCCTGGAAGATGACTTCCACGAAGTGGTGCTGACCCTGTCGGTGACCGTGAAGAACGGTGATGAAGTGGCGTTCATCGCCGAAGTGCAGCAGGCCGGGATCTTCCTGATCAAGAACCTGGATGCTCCTTCGATGAGCCACACCCTGGGTGCCTTCTGCCCGAACATCCTGTTCCCTTATGCCCGTGAAACCCTGGACAGCCTGGTGACCCGCGGCTCATTCCCGGCCCTGATGCTGGCTCCGGTGAACTTCGATGCCCTGTATGCGCAAGAACTGCAGCGCATGCAACAAGAAGGCGGCGCGACCGTTCAGTAAGCGGCGCTGCCAGCCCCGGCACAAAACTGTGGAAGCGAGCCCTGTGGGAGCTGAGCTTGCTCGCGATGAACGATGACGCGGTTTTGCAGTTGAACCGTGTCGACCTCATCGCGAGCAAGCTCAGCTCCCACAGGCTCGCTCCCACAGGTGTTTCTGGCTGACGGCCTCAGGCGAAACCGTTCTGCCGCCACGCCTCATAAACCGCCACCGCCACGGTATTGGACAGGTTCAGGCTGCGGCAGCCTTCGCGCATCGGCAGGCGCAGGCGCTGCTCGGCGGGCAGGGCGTCCAGTACGTCGGCCGGCAGGCCACGGCTTTCCGGGCCGAACAGGAACGCATCACCGGCGACGAAGCTGGCGTCATGAAACGGCCGCGAACCCTTGGTGGTAAACGCGAACAGGCGTGGATGCCCGAGGCTTTCCAGGCAATTGGCGAGGTCGGCGTGACGCTGCAAGGTGGCATACTCGTGGTAGTCGAGGCCGGCGCGGCGCAGGCGCTTGTCGTCCATGTCAAAGCCCAGCGGTTCGATCAAATGGAGGTGGCAGCCGGTGTTGGCGCACAGCCTGATGACGTTGCCGGTATTTGGCGGAATTTCCGGTTGAAAAAGGATGACGTGAAACATGCACGGCTCCGCAGATAAAGATGAGCGGCATTCTACGCCGCAAACCGACCGACGTTCGAAGCTAATGCTTCGGGTGATGGGCTCTTTGGCTATCTTCGGCATGATGGTTGGGCTGATGATTGGGCGCCTGACCACGCCCGACCCGAGCGCGTTGCAACAGGTCGAGGTGACAGACGGAACGCTGGTGGCCTGGTTCAACAATGAACCCAAGCTCCATGGAGAAATTGTCGACGGCTCAGTGGCGCTACTGTTTCAAGCAGAAGGCCGGCCGCAGAAGGGCCAACTCAAGCTCAACGGCAAGGATGTGAACTGGCGGGTGCGTTTGAGTGACAAGGGGTTGTTGCTGACGCTGGTAGCGGCGCGTCCGTTGCGAGGGGAGTGGACCGGCAGCGAAGTGGATGATCGCTGGCGGCTGGAGGTCCGTCTCCAGGAGCAATAAAAGAGGGAATCCCCGGCCTGCCTGTACCAAGGTCCCCAAAACGGGAGGGCTGCGCTTAGCGCATGGCCCTGAGTGTAAAGAAGGGAAACCTTGACCTGCCTGTATCAAGGCCCCCAAAACAGTGGGCTCGCTGAGCCCGTATAAAATGGGGAATCCCCGGCCTGCCTGTACCAAGGTCCCCGAAACTGGGTAGTGATCTAGCTATTGCAGGGGACGTGCCAGTTTTTAATGGCTTGTCACAAAAAAACTGCTGGTGAGGCTGAAAGCCCCGTATTTCGGGGCTTTGGCCTTTGTTTGTGCGGTTTTTCGGGTTGGATCGATTGGGTTTTGGCGTGTAGCGCATGTGCAATTGCGGTTCGCCGTGCATTGATGCGGTGCATGAAGCCTTCAAAAGCATCGCGAGCAAGCTCGCTCCCACAAGGGAAACGCAACTCCTGTGGGAGCGAGCTTGCTCGCGATTGGCCTTCAAGATCAGCGAAGGGCTAGAGGCTGATCAGCCCTCATCCCCGTCATCATCGTCCCCACCATCGACCTTCATCCCCAACTCCTTGATCTTGCGGGTCAAGGTGTTGCGGCCCCAGCCCAGCAGCACGGCGGCGTCGCGGCGGCGGCCGGCGGTATGCTTGAGGGCGGTTTCGATCATGATCCGCTCGAACGCCGGCACGGCGCTGTCCAACAGGCTCGACTGACCGCGGGCCAGGGCCTGGTCAGCCCACTGGCGCAGGGCTTGCTCCCAGTTGGTCACGGGAGCCGAATCCTGCGGCAGGCTCAACAACTCCGGCGGCAGGTCGCTGATGTGCACTTCGCGACCCGAAGCCATCACCGTGATCCAGCGGCAGGTGTTCTCCAGCTGGCGCACGTTGCCCGGCCACGGCAGGTTCTTGAGGTATTCCTCGGTTTCGCTCTTGAGCAGCTTGGGCTCTACCGCCAGTTCCTGGGCCGCGCGGCTGAGGAAGTGCCGGGCCAAGGTCGGGATGTCTTCGCGACGATCCGCCAGGCGCGGGATATGAATGCGGATCACGTTCAGACGGTGGAACAAGTCTTCACGGAATTTGCCGGCGTGGACCAGGGTTTCCAGGTTCTGGTGGGTCGCGGCAATGATGCGCACGTCCACCTTGACCGGTGTATGGCCGCCGACCCGATAGAACTCGCCATCGGCCAGCACGCGCAGCAAGCGGGTCTGGGTGTCGGCCGGCATGTCGCCGATTTCATCGAGGAACAACGTGCCGCCGTCGGCTTGCTCGAAGCGCCCGCGCCGCAGGTTGGCCGCGCCGGTGAACGCGCCTTTTTCGTGGCCGAACAGTTCGGACTCCATCAGGTCCTTGGGAATCGCCGCCATGTTCAGCGCGATGAACGGCGACGCCGCCCGTGGACTGTGGCGGTGCAGGGCATGGGCCACCAGTTCTTTACCGGTGCCCGACTCGCCGTTGATCAGCACAGTGATGTTGGAGTGGCTCAAGCGGCCGATGGCGCGAAACACTTCCTGCATCGCCGGCGCTTCGCCGATGATTTCCGGAGTGCGGGCCAGGGCCGGCACCTCTTCCATGCCCTGTTGTTCCTGGGCATGTTGATTGGCGCGCTTGACCAGCGACACGGCTTCGTCGACGTCGAATGGTTTGGGCAGGTATTCAAAGGCCCCACCCTGGTAGGACGCCACGGCGCTGTCCAGGTCGGAATGGGCGGTCATGATGATCACCGGCAGCCGCGGATGCTGTTCGCGAATCCGCGCCAACAGGTCCAGGCCGCTGGCGCCCGGCATGCGGATGTCGGAGATGATGACGTCCGGTTGCTGACGCGCCAGGCGACTCATCACCCCATCCGCGCTGTCGAAGCTCTGGGTGGTCATGCCTTCCTGTTGCAAGGCTTTTTCCAGGACCCAACGGATAGAACGGTCGTCATCGACGATCCACACGGTTTCACTACGGCTCATGTCGATGTGGCTCCTTGTTCCAGTGGCAGGAAGATCGAGAAGGTGGTGTGGCCGGGGTGGCTCTCACACTCGATCAAGCCCTGATGCTGACTGATGATGTTCTGGGTAATGGCCAGGCCCAGCCCGGTACCGTCCGGACGTCCGCTGACCATGGGGAAAAAGATGGTTTCCTGCAGCTCGGCAGGGATGCCCGGGCCGTTGTCGATGATTTCGATCTTGGTCACCAGGCGATGACGCACGTGGCCAATGGTGAACTGGCGCATGGCGCGGGTGCGCAAACTGATGCGGCCCAGGCGCAGTTCGTTCTGGCTGCTGATGGCCTGCATCGCGTTGCGCACGATGTTCAGGACTGCCTGGATCATCTGCTCGCGGTCGATCAAGACATCGGGAATGCTCGGGTCATAGTCGCGCACCAAGGTGATGCAGCCCTGGCTTTCCGCTTCCACCAGGCTGCTGACGCGCTCCAGCACTTCATGGACGTTGCACATCGCCAGGGACGGCAGCTTGTTCGAGCCGAGCATGCGGTCCACCAGGTTCCGCAGGCGATCGGCTTCCTCGATAATGACGTTGGTGTAGTCCTTGAGGCTCTCTTCCGGCAGTTCGCGGGCGAGCAACTGCGCCGCGCCACGTATTCCGCCGAGGGGATTCTTGATCTCGTGGGCGAGGCCGCGCACCAGCATCTTGCTGGTTTCCTGTTTGGACAATTGCGCCTCTTCCTTGGTGATGCGCAGCAAGCGATCACGCGGGTGGACTTCCAGCAGCAGCAAGGTGGCGCCGTTGTTGAGGATCGGCGTGACCGCGTAATCCACGGTCAGGGTCTGGCCGGTCAGGGCGGTGAGCATCGCCTCGCGCTTGGTGAACGGGTGGGCTTGCTCCACCGCTTGGCGCAGGGAATTGAGCGCTTCGGCGGATTCGGTGAACAACTCGCTGATGAACTGCCCGTGGCTGCGTTGGCCGCTGACAGCCAGGAGCATCTCCGCCGCTGGGTTCATGTATTCGAGGCGCAGTTCGGCGTCGAGCAGAAGGGTCGCGGTGGTGAGGTTGTCGAGCAGCAAGCGGTGTAGTGCGTCGCTAATGGTCATCAGGACCTCTTTTGGAGCGTAGCAATTCGGGACCGGTCCCAAATTGCGCGCGCGATTGATGCGCTGTTGCCAGGAAAATGCAAAAACCAAACCAAGGCTCCGAAAAGAAGCGTTTAGAGCCTCAAAAGGGTGTTTTTCGGTCGGCTGCGTGGCGTTCTGCCAGCTTTTTCGGGTACTTTCGAACCAAAATGGGTTTTGGATCTGGGAAGCGTGCAAGCTATTGCACCAATATAGTGCGCAAGCTTGGCCGGCGTTAGAAGAACGGCAAGATGCTGCTTTTTTCTTCTTCAGGCTTTTCGGCGAGGGGGCACTCGGGGCGCTGACCGTAATCGGCCGTGGCACAGGGCTTGACGCGGCGCTTCTGCGCCAGGGACATGCGCTGCATGTGGAAGGGCTGGTTGGCGGTGCGTTCGACGATACGGTCCTGCTCGTCGAGGATTTCGACCGCCAGATGATGGGTGCCTCGATCAATGTTGCTCAAGGCAAACACCGGGCTCGGCCCCGGTGCGCCCGTTGGCTTGCCGTCGAGCAACAGGCGGTAGCGGTGGCCTTTTTTCAGGCCGGGTTCGCTGGTGACACTGACGATCAGTTCGCCTGCGGTGCTGCGTATCGTTGCGTCCGGCTCGGGAATCAACAGCCTGAGCATTTCGTAATGAAACAGCGGCTCGGGCTGGGCTTGGGCCGCGGGTGCCGAGGTTGTACCCGTGGGCGCCGGCATCCGGTTGCCGGGTGGCAGTTGGACTTTCTTTGCGTTGCCGGGGCGCGGCTGATCGGTGAACACGCGATTGCCCTGGGCATCGATGTAGGTATAGACCTGCGCCACCCCAGGCAGCGCCGTCAGCGCCAGGCCCAGCGCAAGCCACCCACGGATCATGGCTGGTGCACCCGTTGTACGGTGAAGGTGACGGTTTCGCTTTGCTGCACGAGTTTGTCGCCGTCGACAACTTGAACCGCCAGGCTGTGCTCGCCCCGATCGATATTCACCAATTGCAGGCGCGGTACGTTGCTCGGCTGGCCGTAGGGCTGCCCGTCCAGCAGCAACCGGAACAGGTGCGGACTGCGCAGGCGCGGTTGAGCGTGCACGCTAACGGTGAAGGTGCCGTTGTTGGCGCGCAGGGCCTCGTCGGTGGGGATGTCGGTCAGTTCCAGGATTTCGTAGGCATCGCGCGGTTCTTCGCTGTTGGCGGAGGGCGTAGGTGTGCTCGGGCTGGCCGGGGATTGGCGCTCGATGCTGTTGAGCGGCGGCAACTCTACCGTCTGGGCCGGGACGCCTTGGGGCGGTTGGTTGCTGTAGGCGGTGTTGCCCTCGGCGTCGGTGTACTTGTAGATCTGCGCGGCGGCGGGCAGAGCCAGTAGCAACAACAGGATGATTGAAAAACCACGATCCATGAAAATCGACCGAAAGCGAAAAGTGATGGGTGCAGCATAGGCTAGGCGGCGCGGATGGCCCAAGTTGTCGCCCCCAATCCCCTGTGGGAGCGAGCTTGCTCGCGATGGCGGTGTGTCAGTCACTGAGGTGCTGAATGTGCTAGCCCCATCGCGAGCAAGCTCGCTCCCACATTGGATCTGTGGTGTTCATAGCCTTTATGGCCGACGCTGGATCCCTGTGGGAGCGAGCTTGCTCGCGATGGCAGTGTGTCAGTCACTGAGGTGCTGAATGTGCTGGCCTCATCGCGAGCAAGCTCGCTCCCACAGGGGAAGGGGCTGTCTTAAGCTTTTTTTGAAATGCACAGCTCTCCGGTTGCCCGGATCAGGGCAAGCCGGTGCACCGGGTGCTGTTTGTTGTGGTGGGTGGCTCGGGCCAGCCATTGCGGGCACTGCGGGTCGGTGCGGTAGGGGGCGAAGTCGGCCAGTTGTTGCAGCAGGCGTTTTTGCAGGCGGTCGAGCTGCGGGCGGATCTGCCCCACCAGGTCCGGGCGCGGAAGGTCCGGGGCCTTGCCGTCCAGGGCCCAGTCGGACAAGTTGATGTATTGCACCATTTTGTTGGCTTCTATCTGGGCGGCGAAAAACGCTTCCACGGTTTCGCTACTCAGCTTGTAGACCGGTGCCTGGGCGACGGCGGCGGCAATGACTTCACGCTCGCGCTGACGGTCCTCTACGGGTTTGCCACTGTCCCATTTGCTCAGCGCTACTTGATCGGCGATGGCCAGGCGTTCGCCAATGGCGTTAAGCAGCGGGGTCAGGGCCTCAGGAGCGTGAGTCGAGGCAGCTTCGGCGGTGGTAGCCAGCAGTGCGGCAGACAGGGCAAGGCAGAGCTTGAAGCGCAAAGTCATGGGCAGTCTCGTCTTCTATGGGGGAGCGACGGGGCATCATGCACGTAACCGGCGCCCATGAAAAAGGCCTCCCGAAGGAGGCCTTTCTTTATTTCACGCCGTGCGTGGCGGCGCTTACTGGATTAGCAGCTGTAGTACAGCTCGTATTCCAGTGGGTGTACGAAGGTGCGAACCTTGATTTCTTCTTCGCTTTTCAGTGCGATGTAAGCGTCGATGAAGTCATCGCTGAATACGCCGCCCTTGGTCAGGAACGCACGGCCCTTGTCCAGCTCTTCCAGGGCTTCTTTCAGGCTGCCACACACCTGTGGGATTTCCTTGGCCTCTTCAGGCGGCAGGTCATACAGGTTTTTGTCAGCGGCATCGCCAGGGTGGATCTTGTTCTGGATACCGTCCAGACCGGCCATCATCAGTGCAGCGAAGGCCAGGTACGGGTTGGCAGCCGGATCCGGGAAGCGTGCTTCGATACGGCGAGCCTTAGGGCTGTTCACGTAAGGAATACGGATCGAGGCGGAACGGTTGCGAGCCGAGTAGGCCAGCATGACCGGAGCTTCGAAGCCTGGAACCAGACGCTTGTAGGAGTTGGTCGACGGGTTGGTGAAGCCGTTCAGGGCCTTACCGTGCTTGATGATACCGCCGATGAAGTACAGGGCGGTGTCCGACAGACCGGCATAGCCTTCGCCTGCGAAGGTGTTCTTGCCGTCCTTGGAGATCGACATGTGAACGTGCATGCCCGAACCGTTGTCGCCGTACAGAGGCTTCGGCATGAAGGTCGCGGTGCGGCCGTAGGCGTCGGCAACGTTGTGTACGCAGTACTTGAGGGTCTGTACTTCGTCAGCCTTCTTGACCAGCGTGTTGAATTTCACGCCGATTTCGTTCTGGCCGGCAGTCGCCACTTCGTGGTGGTGAACTTCGACGGTCTGGCCCATTTCTTCCAGTGCGTTGCACATGGAGGTACGGATTTCGTGGTCGAAGTCGAACGGTGGGACCGGGAAGTAACCGCCTTTGATGCCTGGACGGTGGCCTTTGTTGCCGCCTTCCACGTCCTGGTCGGACATCCAAGAACCTTGTTCGGAGAAGATCTTGAACATGGAGCCGGAGATGTCGGACTTGAATTTGACCGAGTCGAAGATGAAGAACTCAGGCTCAGGACCGAAGAAAGCGGTGTCGCCGATGCCGGTGGACTTCAGGTATTCCTCGGCGCGGTGGGCGATGGCGCGTGGGTCGCGGTCATAGCCTTGCATGGTCGAAGGTTCGATGATGTCGCAGACCAGGATCAGGGTCGGCTCTTCGGTGAACGGGTCCAGGACGGCGGTTTCGTCGTCCGGCATCAGGATCATGTCGGAGGCTTCGATGCCTTTCCAGCCGGAGATGGAGGAGCCGTCGAACATTTTCCCGATTTCAAAGAATTCGTCGTCCAGCGCATCACGGGCCGGCATGGTCACGTGATGTTGAGTACCTTTGGTGTCAGTGAAGCGCAGATCAATCCACTTGACGTCATGATCTTTGATGAGTTGAACCGACTTCGACATATGTCCTCCGGGTGGCTTCGGGCGGGTAGTGGAGTGCCCTTAGATATGGGTGATGCCGGCGCGAATACTCTGCCAAGGCAACCTGCCTCACAAGGGAGCAAATTGCATGCCAGTGCCCCAGCATGGGTTTTTTGCACCAAATCCACGCTTTTAATGGCGTAAATCAAAGATTGTCAGACAATAACGCACTGCAATGTAGCGCCGCCAATCGATAATGACCTGTTTTGGTGCACCTAAAACCATCTGCACATAAACTGGTTAAACCTTGAGCAATTTCCGCTATAATCCGCGCCCCCCTTTTTCGGCTGGCCGTTCGCGCGCTGTTTTCATGAAACTAATCGTAAAAGTCTTCCCCGAGATCACCATCAAGAGCCGCCCGGTACGGATGCGTTTCATCCGCCAGTTGGCCAAGAACATCCGTGCCGTGCTCCGAGACCTGGACCCGGCCGTGGTGGTGAATGGCGTGTGGGACAACCTCGAACTGGAAACCCGTGTCAGCGAACCCAAGCTCCTCAAGGAAATGACCGAGCGCCTGAGCTGCATGCCGGGCATCGCGCATTTTTTGCAAGTCGATGAATACCCGCTGGGGGATTTCGACGACATCCTGGCCAAGTGCATGCTCCATTATGGTGACGCGCTGGCTGGCAAGATTTTTTCGGTGCGTTGCAAGCGTGCCGGCAAACACCCGTTCAGCTCGATGGACGTGGAGAAATACGTCGGCAGCCAGTTGCGTCGGCAATGCGGCGCGGCCGGTATTTCGTTGAAAGACCCGGAAATCGAAGTGCGCATCGAAATTCGCGACCAGCGGTTGTTCGTGATCCACAGCCAGCACAACAGCATCGGCGGTTATCCG
Organism: Pseudomonas beijingensis; assembly: GCF_030687295.1. NCBI lineage: Bacteria > Pseudomonadati > Pseudomonadota > Gammaproteobacteria > Pseudomonadales > Pseudomonadaceae > Pseudomonas > Pseudomonas beijingensis. Next base: position 1,384,221 of record NZ_CP117425.1, read on the forward strand.
CTGGGTTCGCTGGAGCAGACCCTGGTGCTGATGTCCGGTGGCTTCGACTCCACGGTGGCCGCCTACCAGATCATGCGTCGCGGGTTGATGAGCCATTTCTGCTTCTTCAACCTCGGCGGACGTGCCCATGAATTGGGCGTGATGGAAGTGGCGCACTTCATCTGGAAGAAGTACGGCAGCTCCCAACGCGTGTTATTTGTGAGTGTGCCGTTCGAGGAAGTCCTGGGCGAGATTCTCGGCAAAGTCGATAACAGTCATATGGGCGTCATTTTGAAGCGTATGATGTTGCGCGCCGCTTCACGAATTGCCGACCGCCTGCAAATCGATGCGCTGGTGACCGGCGAGGCGATCTCCCAGGTGTCGAGCCAGACGTTGCCGAATCTGTCGGTGATCGACTGCGTGACCGAGAAGCTGGTCTTGCGTCCACTGATCGCCAGCCACAAGCAGGACATCATCGACCAGGCCAACGAAATCGGCACCGCCGAGTTTGCCCGGCACATGCCGGAGTACTGCGGCGTCATCTCGGTCAATCCGAAGACGGCGGCCAAGCGCGGGCGGGTGGAGCACGAAGAGAAAGAATTCGACATGGCGGTGCTCGAGCGAGCGCTCGAAAACGCCAGGCTGGTGCCAATCGATCGGGTCATCGATGAATTGGGCCAGGACATACAAATTGAAGAAGTCGGCGAAGCGCTGGCCGGTCAGATCATCATCGACATCCGTCACCCGGACGACGCTGAAGACGACCCGCTGAGTATCGCCGGCATCGAGGTACAAACGATGCCGTTCTATGCAGTGAACGCGCGTTTCAAGGAACTGGACCCTACTCGCCAGTACCTGCTGTATTGCGACAAAGGCGTGATGAGTCGCCTGCATGCCCACCATTTGCTCAGTGAGGGGCATGCCAATGTGCGCGTTTATCGACCGAGCTAAGTGCCCGGGGCTGTTTGCCTGTGGCCTGCGTCACCGGCCCCCCGACGCCGCCGACAGGCTGTAACGGCTTTGTCGGACTCAACGTAAATCGCTGCCACGACCTGTCAGCACACCGAATCCTCTGATCGAGATACACAAGTGATCGAAAATCTACGCAACATCGCCATCATTGCTCACGTTGACCATGGTAAGACCACCCTGGTAGACAAACTCTTGCGTCAATCCGGCACCCTGGAGCGCAACGAGCTCAACGACGAGCGCGTGATGGACTCCAACGACCAGGAAAAAGAGCGCGGTATTACCATCCTGGCGAAAAACACCGCCATCAACTGGAACGGCTACCACATCAACATCGTGGACACCCCGGGCCACGCCGACTTCGGTGGTGAAGTAGAGCGCGTGATGTCGATGGTCGACTCCGTGCTGCTGCTGGTTGACGCTCAAGACGGCCCTATGCCGCAAACCCGTTTCGTGACCAAGAAGGCTTTCGAAGCCGGCCTGCGTCCGATCGTGGTCATCAACAAGGTTGACCGTCCAGGCGCGCGTCCGGATTGGGTTCTGGACCAGATCTTCGACCTGTTCGACAACCTGGGTGCCACCGAAGAACAGCTGGACTTCAAAGTCGTCTACGCCTCGGCCCTGAACGGTATTGCCGGTCTGGACCACACCGCCATGGCTGAAGACATGACCCCGCTGTACCAGTCGATCGTCGACGACGTACCGGCGCCGAAAGTCGACCGTGACGGTCCGTTCCAGATGCAGATCTCGGCACTGGACTACAACAGCTTCCTGGGTGTGATCGGCGTTGGTCGTATCGCCCGTGGTCGCATCAAGCCGAACACCCCGGTGGTCGCCATCGACGCCGACGGCAAGAAGCGCAACGGTCGTATCCTCAAGCTGATGGGTCACCACGGCCTGCACCGCATCGACGTTGAAGAAGCAGCGGCCGGCGACATCGTCTGCATCAGCGGCTTCGAGCAACTGTTCATCTCCGACACCCTGTGCGACCCACTGAACGTCGAAGCGATGAAGCCGTTGACCGTCGACGAGCCAACCGTTTCCATGACCTTCCAGGTCAACGACTCGCCATTCTGCGGTAAAGAAGGCAAGTTCGTGACCAGCCGTAACATCAAGGAACGCCTGGACAAAGAGCTGCTCTACAACGTTGCCCTGCGCGTTGAAGAAGGCGACTCGGCCGACAAGTTCAAGGTTTCCGGCCGTGGTGAGCTGCACCTCTCGGTACTGATCGAAACCATGCGTCGCGAAGGCTTCGAAATGGGCGTAGGTCGTCCTGAAGTGATCATCCGCATGGTGGATGGCGTCAAGCACGAACCGTACGAAAACGTGACCATCGACCTGCCGGAAGAATCCCAGGGCGCGATCATGGAGCAAATGGGCCTGCGTAAAGGCGACCTGACCAACATGGTTCCGGATGGCAAGGGCCGTGTGCGCCTTGAGTACAACATCCCGGCCCGTGGCCTGATCGGTTTCCGTAACGAGTTCCTGACCCTGACCTCCGGTGGCGGCATCCTGACTTCGATCTTCGATCGTTACGACGTGATGAAGTCCGGCGACATGTCTGGCCGTCAGAACGGCGTCCTGGTATCGGTTGCCACCGGCAAGGCCCTGACCTACTCGCTGGAAACCCTGCAAGCGCGCGGCAAGCTGTTCGTCGAGCACGGCCAGGATATCTACGAAGGTCAAATCGTCGGTCTGAACAGCCGCGACAACGACCTGGGCGTGAACCCGACCAAAGGCAAGAAGCTCGACAACATGCGTGCTTCGGGCAAGGACGAAACCATCGCCCTGGTTCCGCCGGTCAAGTTCACCCTGGAACAAGCGCTGGAGTTCGTGCAGGAAGACGAACTGTGTGAAGTGACGCCTAAGTCGATCCGCCTGCGTAAGAAAATCCTTGGCGAAAGCGAGCGTACCCGCGCTGCCAAGAAAAGCGGCAACTGAGTTTCGACTTAGTTAGCGGCTGAAAAAAACGCCCCTGATTGTGAGATCAGGGGCGTTTTTTTATGCTTGGAAGTTATGTGGTGTCTGTCAGGGCCCTATCGCGAGCAAGCTCGCTCCCACAGTTGATTTTCAGCGGATACAGATTTTGTGTCCGACATACATCTACTGTGGGAGCGAGCTTGCTCGCGATGGCGATGGTTCAGGCACCGCTGAACCATCTGTAGATCAGAATTTGTCCAACGTCCGCGGATTGCGCTCGCGCTCCACTTCCTTGGGCTTGTAGGCGCAATACCCCGGCCGCGGTCCAACCCGCGGATGGTTGCGGCAGGTGTCCGGACGTTTCTCGTAAATGGTGCACAACCGGCTCTTGCGGTCCAGATAAAGGCAATCGTTGTTGCTCATGCGCTGGAGCGTGAAGATTTCCGACTTCTGGTTGTAGCGCTCGACGATCCCTTCCTTTTGCAGGCGCTTGGCGATGTTCTTCGGCGGATCGCCCAGTTCGAACTCATCGACGATACCGATGCGGATCAGGTCCTTGATCTTGACCTCCACCGGCAGCGTGCAGCAGCTCGACACGCAGGAACCGCACATCGGGGCGGAGTACTTGGCCCAGGTATCGAGTCGGTCGATCTCCGCGGCGGCGATCAGGTTGGGCTTCATCATCACGGTTTACCAGCATGCATCAGGGCGCGCGATCATACCGGGACTGGTGAAATTTTGAACGACCATCTGCCGGTTTTTTTTCATCCCTGCAAAAACGCTCCAGGACCGGCACGCCCCCTGCATTCATTCGTCCATATGGCAGTTCCCTGGCGACGATTCTCCGGCGCGGTGGAAAAACCACCGAACCTGCGCCTGTACCGCCTGTCAGACCGACTAGGCTCAGACAATTCCATGCTCGTTCGAGGTCTCATCAATGACTCAAGAACCACTTGTTCGCGAAGCCGAAGTCGCTGCTTTTCGCGATGCTGTGTTGACCAAACTCACTTATGCCGTCGGCAAGGACCCCGATCATGCGTTTGATCACGATTGGTTCGAAGCTATTGCCCTGGCCGCCCGCGACCACATGGTCGAACACTGGATGGACCACACGCGGCAGATCTACCGCAAGGGCCAGAAGCGCGTCTATTACCTCTCCCTGGAATTCCTCATCGGTCGCTTGCTCTACGACAGCCTGAGCAACCTCGGCCTGCTGGACACCGCCCGTGAAGCCCTGACCGAGCTGGGCGTGGACCTGGAGCGCATCCGCCTGCTCGAGCCGGATGCGGCGTTGGGCAACGGTGGCCTTGGCCGCTTGGCGGCGTGCTTCATGGAAAGCATGTCGACCCTGGGCATCGCCGGTCATGGCTACGGGATTCGTTATGAGCACGGCCTGTTCCGCCAAGCGATTGTCGATGGCTGGCAGCAGGAGCAGACCGAGCACTGGCTGGACTTCGGCAACCCTTGGGAGTTCGAGCGCCCGGAAGTGGTCTACCCGATCGGCTTTGGCGGCAGCGTCGAAACCGTGACCGACGACACCGGCAAGACCCGGCAAGTCTGGTCCCCGGGCGAAACCGTGCGAGCCATCGCCTATGACACCCCGGTGGTGGGCTGGCGCGGTGCCAGCGTCAATACCCTGCGCCTATGGCGCGCCCGAGCCGTGGAAGACCTGCACCTGGAGCGCTTCAATGCCGGCGACCACCTGGGCGCGGTAGCGGAGGTGGCCCGGGCTGAAAGTATTTCCCGCGTGCTGTACCCGGCCGACAGCACCGAGGCCGGCCAGGAACTGCGCCTGCGCCAGGAATATTTCTTCGTCGCCGCCTCGTTGCAGGACTTGCTGCGCCGCCATCGCAACATGCACACCTCGGTGCTGACCCTGGGCGATCACGCGGCGATCCAGCTCAACGACACGCACCCGTCCATTGCCGTGGCCGAGCTGATGCGCCAATTGGTGGACGTCTACGACGTGGCCTGGGACGCGGCCTGGCAGATCACCCAGGACACGCTGTCCTACACCAACCACACGCTGCTGCCCGAAGCCCTGGAAACCTGGCCGGTGGGGCTGATGGAGCGCATGTTGCCCCGGCACATGCAGATCATCTACCTGATCAACGCCCAGCACATCGATTCGCTGCGGGCCAAGGGCGTGCACGATTTCGACGTGCTGCGCTCGGTGTCGCTGATCGAAGAGGACAACGGCCGCCGGGTGCGCATGGGTAACCTGGCGTTCCTCGGTTCCCACAGCGTCAACGGTGTGTCCGGATTGCATACCCAACTGATGCGCAGCACGGTGTTCTCCGAGTTGCACAAACTCTATCCGGATCGGATCAACAACAAGACCAATGGCATCACCTTCCGCCGCTGGTTGTTCCAGGCCAACGCCGAATTGACCTCGATGATGGTCGACGCCCTCGGCCCGAGCGTGCTCGACAACCCCGAGGAGCGCCTGATCGAACTGGAACCGTTTGCCGACAAACCGGCGTTTCGCAAGGCGTTCGCCGAGCAGCGGCTGCACAGCAAGAAAGCCCTGGCTTATCTGATCCACGAGCGACTGGGCATCGCCGTCAATCCGGCGGCGATGTTCGACGTGCAGGTCAAGCGGATCCACGAGTACAAGCGCCAGTTGCTCAATCTGATGCACACCGTGGCACTGTATCAGGCGATTCGTGCCGAACCGGAAGTGGATTGGGTGCCGCGGGTGAAGATCTTCGCCGGCAAGGCCGCCGCCAGTTATCACCAGGCCAAGCTGATAATCAAGCTGACCAACGACATCGCCCGGGTGGTGAACAACGACCCGACCGTGCGTGGTTTGCTCAAAGTGGTGTTCCTGCCCAACTACAACGTCAGCCTGGCCGAAAGCATCATCCCGGCGGCGGACTTGTCGGAGCAGATTTCCACGGCCGGTTTCGAAGCGTCGGGCACCAGCAACATGAAGTTCGGCCTCAACGGCGCGCTGACCATCGGCACCATGGACGGCGCCAACGTGGAGATGCATGAGCGTATCGGTGGCGAACACATGTTCATCTTCGGCCTGACCGCCGAGCAGGTGGAGGCGCGCAAGCAAAACGGAGAGTTCAGCGCCGCGCCGGACATCGCCGCGTCCCATCGCCTCAACGATGTGTTGCAGGCGATTCGTGGTGGGGTGTTCTCGCCGGATGATCCGATGCGCTACGCCGGGCTTGTGGATTCGTTGGTGGACTACGACCGCTTCCTGGTGTGCGCCGACTTCGACTCGTACTGGAACGCCCAGGCCAAGGTCGAAGAGCGTTGGCACGACTCCAAGCAGTGGTGGCGTTCGGCGGTACTGAATACCGCGCGCATGGGCTGGTTCTCCTCGGACCGGACCATCCGTGAATACGCCACCGACATCTGGAAAGCCCTGGAGTAGCATTTGCTGTAAGAAATGTGAGCGAAGCCCAACGGCGGTTGGGCTTCGTCGATATACTAGGCGCCAGTTTCGCCGGGCTATGTGGCCGGACTCAGTAAATGGCAGCGCCAACATTCCAATGTGGGAGCGAGCTGTGTGGGAGCAAGGCTTGCCCGCGATGAAAACGCCGCGGTCTCTTGAGGACCGCAGCGCCTGGATCGCGAGCAAGCTTTGCTCCCACACAGCTCGCTCCCACAGGGTTTGGGGGGTTCCACTAGACTGATCCAGGCACCGCATCACCCCGGTTACGCCCGCAACGGGCCGCTTAGGGATATCGACCATGCAATGGATCTTGACGTTGTTGGGCCTGGCACTCGGCTGGGTGGTGGACGAGTCGTTCGCCGATGCGCTGATAGGCGCACTGGTGGGGCTTGGCATCGCCCAGGCGTTTCGATTGGGGCGCCTGGGTGTCCAAGCGGCCAAGCAACAGATCTTGTTGCAAGAGGCCCAGCAGAGCTTGCTCACGTTGGAGGCCCGTCTGGCGGTGCTCGAACGCGGCAAGGTGGCCGAGCCAGGTGATCCGGCACCCGCGCCCGAGGTTGTCGTGCCCCAGGCCGCGCAGCCCGCAACGCGCACCGAACCGGAGCTCGTCTGGGAATTGCCACCAGACCTCGAACCCGCTCCCGCGATGGCCACCCCAGGCCAGCCAGCCGTTGCCCGATGACATTTGGAAGCCCGCGCCAGAGACGTCCAGTCAGCGTGCCCACCGCGACTTTGCCCCTCTGCCCCTGGAGCCGATGGTGGCGGAGCCGGCGGCCCCCCGTGGTCCGAATCTGTTCGACCGCGCCATTATCGGTGCGCGCAACTGGCTGTTCGGCGGCAACACCGTGCTGAGAGTCGGCGTGGTGCTGTTGTTCCTCGGCCTGGCGTTCCTGCTGCGCTATGCCACCGAAGGCATGGTGGGTGCCGATCGAGTTGCGTTACGCCGGCGTCGCGGCCAGCGCCTTGGGCCTGCTGGGCCTGGGTTGGTGGCTGCGCAACCGCAACAGTAATTATGCGTTGATGCTCCAGGGTACCGGGATCGCCGTGTTGTACCTGACCGTGTTCGCCGCCATGCGCCTGCATCCATTGCTCGATTCCAAGGCCGCCCTGGGCTTGCTGGTAGCGGTGACGGTGTTCTCGGCGATCCTGGCGGTGACCCAGAATGCCCTCGGCCTGGCTGCTGCGGCGGCACTGGGCGGGTTCGCCGCACCGATCCTGACCTCCACCGGCAGCGGCAACCACGTCGCGCTGTTCAGCTATTTCATCCTGCTCAATGCCGGTATCCTCGCGATTGCCTGGTTCAAGGCCTGGCGCCTGCTCAACCTGATCGGTTTTGTCGGCACCTTCGGCATCGGTTTCGCCTGGGGCCTGCGTTCCTATACGCCGGAGCTGCTCTGGAGCACCGAGCCGTTCCTGATTCTGTTCTTCCTCATTTACCTGGCGATCGGCTTGCTGTTCACCCGCCGCAAGCTGTTGGAAATGGGCGATGCTCCCGAGGACGGCAGCCGCGAGGCGCTGCTGCGCTGGTCGGCGCGCAAGGGCGATTACGTGGACGGCAGCATGCTGTTCGGTCCGCCGTTGGTGGGCTTTGGCTTGCAGTTCGCGTTGGTGCAGCACCTGGAGTTCGCCGCCGCCTTCAGAGCCCTGGCCCTGGGCATGATCTACATGGGCCTGGCGCGGCTATTGATGGGCGGCCGCGCCCTGCTGTTGGCGGAAACCTGCCTGGCCCTGGGGGTGATTTTTGCCAGCCTGGCGATCCCCTTGGGGCTCGACGCCCGTTGGACCGCGGCGGCCTGGGCCGTGGAGGGCGCGGGGATCTTCTGGCTGGGCCTGCGCCAGCAGCGTCCATTCGCCCGGGCCTTTGCCTTGCTGCTGCAATTGGGCTCGGCGGTGGCGTTCATCAGCGAGTTGCGCAGCGGCGACGGTAGCCTGCTCGATGGTTCACCGCTGGGAGCGTTGATGCTCGGCGGCGCCTTGCTGTTCACCTTCTACCAACTGCACAAGGCTGAGCCTGAGCACTGCGCACATTGGGAGCGCCAAGGCCAGCCGGTGCTGGCTGTGCTGGGGTTGAGTTTCCTCTATCTGCTGGCACCGCTGTTCTTCCTCACCCACGGCACCGCCATCGCCTGGGCCCTGGCCGGTTTGGCGACGCTGTTCGTTGGCTTGCGCCTGCAATCGCGCAGCTTCCTGTTCACGGCGTTCGCGGTGCAATTGCTCGGCGGTGCGCTATTCCTGTTGCGCTTGCAAGGCGCCGAAGGCGATTCGGCGGCGGTGTTCAGCGCGGGCTGGAGCGGTTTGCTCAGTGCTTCGCTGATCGGCCTGGCGTTGATCGGCGGCATGTTGCTGGCGGCGCGCGACGACATGGTGCGCAACGATGTCCGGTTGCTGCGCGGCTTGTCGGTGGTGTTGTTGGCGGGGCTGGTGCTGATCAACCTCGCGGTGCTGTTCGTCCTGCCGTGGCAAACGGCGAGCGGTGTATGGGCGGCCAGCGGCCTCTTGATCATCTGGCTGAGCCTGTACCTGAAACAACGCGTGAGCTTTGTCTTCGGCCTGCTGTTGCAACTGCTGGGCGGTGCGGCGTTCCTGACGGCGGGGCCGACGCTGCTGGGGCCGCTCAATGCCGAAGATCTGCGGCCCCTGGCCCATAGCGGCTTCTGGACGCCGCTGGTGCTGGGGTTGGCGGCGCTGGTGGGCGCATGGCGCCTGCAACGGGCGCACGCGGCGCAGGAACTGGAGGCCTTGAGCTTGCAGCGCCTGTCCGAGCTGTTGCTGGTCTGGGGGGCGGGTTGGTGGGCGTTGGCGTGGGTCAGCGAAGTGCTGCGCTTTGCCCCGGCGAACCTGCAAGGCAGTTGGCTGCTGATGGTCGCGGCGATCAGTGTGGCGGTGTGGACGGTCTTGGCGCTGCGGTTGAAATGGCCGGCGCTGGGGTTGCTGTGCACGTTGTTGATTCCGGCGGCGGGCTCTGTGCTGGTGGCAACGGGGCACAGCTACTATCACCCGGCCGCGAATTTCGGCTGGCTGGCCTGGCTGGCGGTATTCGGCGTGCATTTCCTCTCCCTCAAGCACTTGGCGCCGACGCTGCCGGCCCAGGCGCGCAGTACGGCCCACGTGCTCGGTTGCTGGTTGCTGATGGCGGTGTTGATGCTGGAATTGCGTTACGGCCTGCTGTTGCTGTCCGAGCAGTACAACGCCTGGCGCTGGTTGGCCTGGGCGATCCTGCCGAGCCTGTACCTGGTGCTGATGGCAGCGCCGCGTGCCTGGCCATGGCCGGTTTCGGCACAGCCCCGGGAATACCGTGTCTATGCGGCGGCACCCATGGCACTGCTGATGCTCGGTTGGTTCTGGCTGACCAACACCTTCAGCGATGGCACCGCCGAGCCACTGCCTTACGTGCCGTTGCTCAACCCCTTGGAGCTGGGCCTGCTGTTCGCCTTGTTCGGTGTCTATGTGTGGGCCCGCAACGCCGTGGCGCAATCGACGAGCCGATGGAGTCGCGTTGGACACATCGCCCAATTGATCGCCGGTGTGTCGCTGTTCGCGTTCTTCACCGCGCTGGTGATGCGCACTGCCCACCAGTGGATGGGGGTGCCGTTCGAGCTGGATGCGCTGCTTGAATCCATGTTCGTGCAGGCCGGCTTGTCCATTGTCTGGACCCTGATCGCCCTGGGCCTGATGATCGGTGGGCATCTGCGCCATCGCCGTGAAGTGTGGCTGATCGGTGCGGCGTTGATCGCCGTGGTCGTGGCCAAGCTGTTCTTTGTCGAATTGAGTAACCGTGGCGGTCTGGCGCGGATTGTTTCGTTTATCGGCGTAGGCGTGTTGCTGCTGGTCGTGGGCTATTTTGCGCCGCTGCCGCCCAAGCGCCCGGAGACGGTCGCCCAGGATGAGCCGCCTATGCCTGTCAGTGAGGGAGTGTCATCTTGAGTCGCAAGTTGAATCGGATCGGGCTGGGCGTGGTCGGATTGTGGGTGGCGTTGTCGGCTACGGCCCAGGAACAACCGGCGGATTTCGCCCATCAGGTGCCGTTGGCTTTGAGCGGCGAAGGGCCGTGGTATCGCCTCGCGCTGCCACTGGACGTTCAGCTGCAAGCGCGGCAGACCGACCTGAGCGACCTGCGGGTCTTCAACGCGGCCGGGCAGGCCCAGGCTTATGCGTTGGTGCGCGAGTCGGCCCAGAGCCGGGAAAACCGTACCCTCACCGACGTGAAGTGGTTCCCGCTGTACAACGCCGCCGATGACAACGAGCGCGCGCCCAGTGTGCGAGTGCAATCGAATGCCAACGGCACACTGGTGGAAGTCCAACCCTCCAGCCGGCTCGAAGCAGGGGAAGAGGAGTTGCGTGGCTGGTTGCTGGATGCCAGCGCGATCAAGGCGCCGCTGCAGCAGTTGATTCTCGACTGGACCGGCGAACGCGATGGCTTCCAGCGGTTCACCATCGAGGCCAGTGACGACTTGCAGCACTGGCAGTCATGGGGCGAAGGCCAGGTGGCGCGTCTGACCTTTGCCGATGAGCGGGTCGAGCAGCATGAAGTGAGCCTGCCGGGGCAGCCGGCACGTTACCTGCGGCTGTTGTGGGATTCGCCGTCCTCCGCGCCGGTGCTGACCTCGGCCCAGTTGCAAAGCGCCAGCCGCGAAAACCTGCCGTTGCCGCTGGCCTGGTCCAAGCCTTTGGCTGGCAGCACCACGAAGGCCGGTGAATACACCTGGCAGTTGCCCATGGGGCTGAACATCGAGCAAGTGCAGGTCGAACTGAGCCAGGCCAACAGCCTGGCACCGGTAACGCTGGCCGGGCGCCGGGAAAGCAGCCAGCCGTGGCAGCCGTTGGGCAGTGGTTTGCTCTATCGCCTGACCCAGAACGGCCAGGATGTGCTGCAAAACCAATTGCAACTGTCCGGCCAGACCGTCCAGCAATTGAAACTGACGGTGGATGAGCGTGGTGGTGGTCTGGGGAGCGAAGCCCCGGCCCTGCGCTTTGCCGTGCGCCCGACCCAGGTGGTGTTCCTGGCGCGCGGCGAAGGGCCCTACAGTCTGGCGCTCGGCAGCGCGACGGTCAAAGCGGCGAACTTGCCATTGAGCACGCTGGTGCCCGATTACAAGCCGTCACGCCTGGCGACGCTGGGCACTGCGACGGTGAACGGGTTGGCAACCACCTCGACACCGGCTAGCGCCGCCACCCCCGCGACCGACGATACCAACTGGAAGAAAATCGGCCTGTGGGCGGTGTTGTTGCTCAGTGTGCTGTTCCTCGCGGCGATGGCGTTCAGCCTGTTGCGCAAGCCGCCGGTCAAGAATTGAGGTGTGCTCATCGCGAGCAAGCTCGCTCCCACAATAGACCGCGTTCGTCGAAACAACTCGGTCAACTGTGGGAGCGAGCTTGCTCGCGATGGCGTCCTCCCAATCAACAGAAATACCCAAGCGAGCCCCCACCCCGTGAACTCAATCCTCCATATCCCGTCTCATAGGAGGAATTAAGTCCCGACTCGCGCTAAACTGCGCTGGTTTTTCCGCCCCCTATTCTTCGGAGCCGTCCATGTCCCGCGTTACCTTGAGTCGCTATTTGATTGAGCAGACCCGCAGCAACAATACCCCTGCCGATCTGCGCTTTTTGATCGAAGTGGTGGCGCGTGCGTGCAAGGAGATCAGCCACGCCGTCTCCAAAGGCGCGCTGGGTGGTGTCCTGGGCAGCATGGGCACCGAAAACGTGCAGGGCGAAGTGCAGAAGAAGCTCGACGTGCTGTCCAACGAAATCCTGCTCGAAGCCAACGAGTGGGGCGGTCACTTGGCCGGCATGGCGTCCGAGGAAATGGACAATGCCTACCAGATCCCGGGCAAATACCCCAAGGGTGCCTACCTGCTGGTGTTCGACCCACTGGACGGTTCGTCGAACATCGACATCAACGCGCCGGTCGGCACCATCTTCTCGGTACTGCGCTGCCCGAACGAGTACCTGAGCCAGAACGAAGCCCTGAATGAAAAGGCCTTCTTGCAGCCAGGCACCGAGCAGGTCGCCGCCGGTTATGCCATCTACGGCCCTCAGACCATGCTGGTGCTGACCCTGGGCGACGGCGTCAAAGGCTTCACCCTGGACCGCGAGATGGGCAGCTTCGTCCTGACCCACGAAGACATCACCATTCCTGAAACCACCCAGGAATTCGCCATCAACATGTCCAACCAGCGTCACTGGGAAGCCCCGGTAAAACGCTACGTCGAAGAATTGCTGGCGGGCGAAGAAGGCCCGCTGAAGAAGAACTACAACATGCGCTGGGTCGCTGCGATGGTTGCCGACGTGCACCGGATCCTGACCCGTGGCGGCCTGTTCATGTACCCGCGCGACAGCCGCGAGCCGTCCAAGCCGGGCAAGCTGCGCCTGATGTACGAAGCCAACCCGATGTCGTTCCTGGTGGAGCAGGCAGGCGGCGCTTCCACCGACGGTCACCAGCGCATCCTCGATATCAAGCCTGAAGGCCTGCACCAGCGCGTGGCGGTGTTCCTCGGTTCGAAAGAAGAAGTGGCGCGCGCCACGGCCTATCACAAGGAGTAATCATGGCCGAGCCCTGGCAGGCGTTGCTCGATTGGTGGTTTGGTTCAGCCGAAACACCGGACGAAATAGCCGCTGACAAGGGCAAGCTGTGGTTTGGCAAAGGCCATGATCGCCAGGCGCGAGAGCGCTTCGGCGATCAGGTCGAGCAGGCACTGGCCGGCGGATTGACCGAGTGGGCGCAACGCCCGGAAGGTTGGCTGGCCCTGGTGCTGCTACTCGACCAACTCCCGCGAATGATCTTTCGCAACACCCCTAAAAGCTTTTCCGGCGATCTGCGTGCCCAAGCGCTGGTAGCCCAGGGCCTGGCGGCGGGGTTCGACGGGCAACTCAAACCGATCCAGCGGGTATTCATCTACCTCGTACTCGAACACTGCGAAAACCTCGCGGTGCAGAACGAAGCCGTGTCGCGGTTTATCAACCTGGTCCGAGAGCAGCCTGAGGCGCAGCGGGCGGTGTTTGAAGACAACCTGGATTATGCCGAACGGCATCAGAAGATCATTGCCCGGTTTGGACGCTTTCCCCATCGCAATGCGGTGTTGGGGCGCGAGTCCACGGCTGATGAGCTGGAGTTTTTGAGCAGGCCTGGGTCCAGGTTCTGAGTTTTCTGCGCGTCTGATGCCGCTATCGCGAGCAAGCTCGCTCCCACAGTTGACCGAGTTCCGTCAGGGAAATCTGATCAACTGTGGGAGCGAGCTTGCTCGCGATGGGGCCCCTTCCAGGCGCTAGATCCGGAAACTGCCCACCAACTGCTTCAATCGCGCCGCCTGCTGCTCGAGGTCGGCACAGGCGCGCAAGGTGGCTTGCAGGTTTTCCACGCCTTCCTGGTTAAGGGTATTGATCTCGGTGATGTCGACGTTGATCGACTCCACCACGGCGGTCTGTTCTTCGGTGGCGGTCGCCACGGACTGGTTCATGCCGTCGATTTCACCGATACGCTGGGTCACGCTGCCCAGTCGTTCGCCGGCCTGGTTGGCGATGCCGACGCTGCTTTCGCTCTGGCGCTGGCTGTCGGTCATGGTCAGTACCGCTTCCCGTGCGCCGACTTGCAGTTCTTCAATCATCTTCTGCACTTGCTGCGCCGAATCCTGGGTGCGGTGGGCCAGGTTGCGCACTTCATCGGCCACCACTGCGAAGCCGCGCCCGGCTTCACCGGCCCGGGCTGCTTCGATGGCGGCGTTGAGGGCGAGCAGGTTGGTCTGCTGGGAAATGCTGGTGATCACCTCAAGAATCTGGCCGATGTTCACCGTGTTGCTGTTCAGGGTTTCGATGTTGCCACACGAATCGCTGATCTTGGCCGACAACTGTTGCATGGCCGCGATGGTTTTATCCACCACTTGCTGACCGTCTTCGGCCAGGCTGCGGGCATCGCTGGAATGTTGCGAGGCGAGGGCGGCGTTCTGGGCGATTTCCTGGGCGGCGGCGCCAAGCTGGTTGATGGCCGCGGCCACGCTGCTGGTGCGCGATGCCTGCTGGTCGGAGTTGAACATCGACGAGTTGGACGCACTGACCACGCGCAAGGCGACTTCGTTGACCTGTCCGGTGGCTGAGGCCACTTCGCGGATCGAGGTGTGAATGCGCTCGACAAAACGGTTGAACGACGTGCCCAGTGCGCCGAATTCGTCCTGGCCGTGGATGACCAGGCGGCGGGTCAGGTCGCCTTCGCCTTCGGCGATGTCATGCATGGCACGGCCCATGGTCAGCAGCGGCTGCATCAGCACGCGGATCAACATGCCCAGCAGGGCGATGATGAACACCACGGCGATGACCATGGCGATCAGTGCCGATGTACGGAACTCACTGAGCATCGCCAGCGCGGTGTCCTTGTCGAGCACCAGCGCCACGTACCAATCGGCGCCCGGCACGCCGTTGACGCGGGTGAAGGAGATGAATTGGGTCTTGCCGTCGAGATCGACTTCCTTCACGCCCGGGCTGATTTGCGGTGCGCCGTTGGGGTAGGCCTCGGCCAGGGTCTTGAGCACGCGCTTGCTGTCGGGGTGGATCAGGATCTTGCCGTCGGCGCTGACGATGAACGCGTGGCCGTGGCCGCCGAAGTTCAGCGAGTTGATGATGGCGCTGACGCTGGACAGGTCGATGTCCGCACCGGCCACGCCGATCATCTGGTTCTGGCGCTGTACCGGTGTGGCGACGGTGATCACCAGCTTGCCCGACGAGGCGGCGATGTAGGGCTCGGTGACAATGGTTTGCTGTGCGCTGTTGGCGGCCTTGTACCAGCCACGGGCGCGCGGGTCGTAGTCGGCGGCGCGATTGCCGGCCGGTACCGAGAACATCACGCCGTCGGTGCCGCCGAAATAGCTGAGCTGGAAGTTGCCGGTGTAGGCCGGCAGGCCCACGGCGCGCTTGAGGCTGTCGGCACTGCTGCCGTCCACGGCGATCTGCTGGGCCAGCGATTGCAGCAATTGGATACGGCCGTCGACCCACGTCTGGATGTTGCGGCTGGTCAGGCTGCCGAGCTCCTGCATGGAGGTCTCGGTGCTGGCGTGCAGGCTCTGGCGTTGACGATAGTCGTTGAACAGGATGAAACAGGCGAATGCAACGGCCACCACGAGGGCGGCAGCCAGCAGGATTTTATGGCTGAATTTCATGTTTCTGGTCATTAATAACACTACCGCGGAGGGACGGGTCAGGAAGGGCTGTCAATTTGCCATAGCGCAGGGTTTTGCGCTGTTACTTTTTATCGGCGCAGAAGCCCGGCCCATCAGGCGTCAGGGCGTCAATCCCGACGAAAGGTACGACGGCGTCACAAACCGGTTGATTCACCGATGAAACACCTCTGCACGGCCAATAAATACTGGGGGCGTCAGGGAACCAGATAAGGGTTTTCTCTTCTAAGGATCAGGTTGGCACCCTGCCACCTCCCTTCCGTTCCAGGAGTTACACCATGTCGCTGCGATCTATCGCTCTGCTGTTTATGTGCGTCGTGTTGACCGCATGCAGCAAGGTCAACCAGGAAAACTATTCGAAACTGTCGGCGGGTATGCCCAAGGCCGAAGTCGAAACGTTGCTGGGGAAACCGACCGATTGCTCAGGCGCCCTCGGCATGTCCAGCTGCACCTGGGGCGACCAGAAAAGCTTTATCAGCGTGCAGTACGCCGGTGACAAAGTGTTGATGTTTTCCGGCCAAGGCCTGAAGTAAACCGAGGCCAGAGGCCTGCGGGAGAAAAATAATGATGCGGTTAGTTTTTGTGCTTTTGGCTGGCCTGGTTTTGGCTGGCTGTGCCACTTCTGGCGAAGATCCGCTGGCACCCAAGACGGTCAACAGCGTCAACCTCAAGCGTTACCAAGGGACCTGGTATGAGTTGGCCCGCCTGCCCATGTATTTCCAGCGCAATTGCGCGCAATCGGAAGCTCACTACACCCTCAAGCCAGACGGCAATGTGGGTGTGCTCAATCGCTGCCTGACCTCGGACTGGCAGTGGGAAGAAGCCAAGGGTACCGCCACGCCGCAGGTGCCGGGCAAGACCGACAAGCTCTGGGTCGAGTTCGATAACTGGTTTTCACGGATCGTGCCGGGCGTGGCGAAAGGGCAATACTGGGTGCTGTACGTCAGCGATGACTACAAGACCGCCATCGTCGGCGACCCGAGCCGCCGCTACATGTGGCTGCTGTCCCGCACACCGACCGTCAATAGCGTCGTGCGCGAGGAACTGCTGAGCAAGGCGCGCCAGCAGGGTTATGACACGACACGACTGATCTGGCGCGCCTCGGATCGGCAGATGGCCAAGACCTCGGACTGACGGTCACCCGAAAACCAGTGTGGGAGCGAGCTTGCTCGCGATGACGGATTTCCAGTCAACATTTGCGTTGAGTGTGAAGGCCTCATCGCGAGCAAGCTCGCTCCCACAGTGGTATTCCCACATTGATTTTTTGCGATCAGCCCAGGAGTTCGCGCAATACCTGGGTAAACGCCCGGGCGCTTTCCTCTTCGCCGGCATGACGCCCATCGCGCACAACCCACTGTCCACCGACCATCACATCGCGCACCTGGCGATCGCCGCCGGCAAACAACCAGCGATTGAGGATCCCGTCGCCCTGGGCGGTGGCCAGGTATGGGTCGTTGCCATCGAGCACCAGCCAGTCGGCGCGCTTGCCGATGTCGAGGGCGCCGACCGGTTGTCCCAGGGCCTGGGCGCCGCCTTCCAATGCCGCGTCAAACAAGGTGCGGCCAACCATCGGCTGATCCGTCCGGTATAAGCGGTTGCGCCGTTGATCACGCAGGCGCTGGCCATATTCCAGCCAACGCAATTCTTCGACCACGCTCAACGACACATGACTGTCGGAGCCGATCCCCAGGCGTCCGCCCTGGGCGAGGAAATCCACGGCCGGGAAAATCCCGTCCCCCAGGTTGGCTTCGGTGGTCAGGCACAGACCGGCAATCGCCCGGCTCTTGGCAATGAGGCTGACTTCCTGGGCGTTGGCATGGGTGGCATGGACCAGGCACCAGCGCTGGTCGACCTCGGTGTTTTCGTACAGCCATTGCAACGGGCGGGCGCCGCTCCAGCTCAGGCAGTCATCGACTTCCTTTTGCTGCTCGGCGATGTGAATGTGCACCGGGCAATCACGGTCGCTGGCGGCCAGCACGTCCTGGATCTGTTCGGGCGTCACGGCGCGCAGCGAGTGGAAACACAAGCCCAGGGCCTGGGACGGTTGCCCGGCCAGGATCGGCTGCAAGCGTGATTGAAGCTTCAAGTAGTTTTCGGTGCTGTTGATGAAGCGACGCTGCCCGTCATTGGGCGCCTGGCCGCCAAAACCGGAATGGCTGTAGAGCACCGGCAGCAGCGTCAGGCCGATGCCGGCGGCGCTGGCGGCGTGGCTGATGCGCAGGGCCAGCTCCGCCGGGTCGGCGTAGGGCGCGCCGTCGGTGTCATGGTGCACGTAATGGAATTCGGCGACCGAGGTGTAGCCGGTCTTGAGCATTTCGATGTACAGCTGGCGAGCGATGATGCCGAGTTGCTCGGGGCTGATTTTTCCGACGAGGCGATACATCAAGTCGCGCCAGGTCCAGAAACTGTCGTTGGGATTGCCCGCCACTTCCGCCAGCCCGGCCATGGCCCGTTGAAAAGCATGGGAGTGCAGGTTCGGCATGCCCGGCAACAACGGGCCGTCCAGCCGTTCGGCGCCGTCTGCGTGGGAACCGGCCTGGATATGGGTCAGGACGCCCTCGGCATCGACCTCAAGACGTACATCGTGGGCCCATCCACTAGGCAGCAGCGCGCGTTCGGCAAAGAAGGCGGACATGGTTCAACCTCATCGTGCGTAATTTGTATATACATATACAGACGTTTGCCTGGCCGGTAAACTCCGGCAAGCTAGCAACCTTATCCGCAGAACAGGGAACCGCCGTGCCGACTCCGCCTGCCAAACCGCCGCTGGCCGCACACATGGGTGACAGTCCGGCGCCCTTGTACGCCCGCGTCAAACAGATGATCACCCAGCAGATCGACAGTGGAAACTGGCCGCCGCATTACCGCGTGCCGTCGGAAAGCGAGCTGGTCAGCCAGTTGGGCTTCAGTCGCATGACCATCAACCGTGCCCTGCGGGAAATGACCGCCGACGGCCTGTTGGTGCGCATGCAGGGGGTGGGCACGTTCGTGGCCGAGCCCAAGAGCCAATCCGCGTTGTTCGAAGTGCACAACATTGCCGACGAAATCGCCTCCCGTGGTCATCGCCACACCTGCAAGGTGATCACCCTGGAAGAAGAGGCGGCCGGTTCCGAGCGAGCCCTGGCCCTGGACATGCGTGAAGGCCAGAAGGTGTTCCATTCGCTGATCGTGCATTTCGAGAATGACATCCCCGTGCAAATCGAGGACCGTTTTGTCAACGCACTGGTGGCGCCTGACTACCTCAAGCAGGATTTCACCGTGCAGACCCCTTACGCCTACCTGAACCAGGTTGCGCCACTGACCGAAGGCGAGCACGTGGTGGAAGCGATCCTGGCCGAGCCGAGCGAATGCAAGCTGCTGCAGATCGAGCGAGGTGAGCCGTGCCTGTTGATCCGCCGTCGTACCTGGTCCGGACGCCAACCGGTGACCGCCGCACGCCTGATCCATCCGGGCTCCCGCCACAGCCTGGAAGGGCGCTTTCATAAATGAGCCAGTTGAAGGTTTTACGCGCAGCAGATTACCCCCGCATGCCGTGGAAAAACGGCGGTGGCAGCACCGAGGAAATCACCCGCGATGCCGGTGCCGGCCTGGAAGGTTTCGGTTGGCGCCTGTCGATTGCCGATATCGGTGAGTCGGGTGGTTTTTCCACATTCGCCGGTTACGAGCGGGTTATCAGCGTTCTGCAAGGTGACGGCATGACGCTGAACGTTGATGGCCAGACCACGCGGGCTTTGCATCCGCTGGACCCTTTTGCGTTCAGTGGCGAGAGTCATGTGTATTGCACGCTGCTGGGCGGGCCGATTCGCGACTTCAACCTGATCTACACGCCACAACGTTACCGCGTGCGGTTGCAGTGGTTGGGCGGCCAGCAGCGGTTTTTCAGCGAGGCGGGGACGGTGTTGGTGTTCAGTGCCGCCCCGGGATTGGCCATCAAGATCGCTGAATCTGCCGTGGATTTGGGACTCTACGACTGCTTGCAACTGAGTGGTAACACCGGGCTGGTGGATGTCTCCACCCACGGTCAATGCTGCGTG
Organism: Pseudomonas beijingensis; assembly: GCF_030687295.1. NCBI lineage: Bacteria > Pseudomonadati > Pseudomonadota > Gammaproteobacteria > Pseudomonadales > Pseudomonadaceae > Pseudomonas > Pseudomonas beijingensis. The sequence goes on from NZ_CP117425.1 coordinate 1,403,693, forward strand.
ATCGAGCTGACGGCCCACTAATTTCAGCTTCTTGAGTACCCTGTGGAAGCAAGGCTTGCCCGCGATGCAGGCGATGCGGTCTGCCAGAAAATCGAGTCGCCTGCGTCGCGGGCAAGCTTTGCTCCCACAGATAAATCCCCTCTCCACAAGGTGCCTGCCTACTGTTTCTTCTGCGCACCAACTTGTTACCGAATGCCCCAGCGTGGCGCAATACCACGCTTTTTTGTCCCTCTGATCTCCCCCTAAAAAGCCCTCTTAAAAAATTTCATACGGCTCGTTAACCCTTCAACTACAGGGCTTTCAGCCAATTCCACAGCCGTTCCTAAGCATCACCTCCAACAAGTTGGCCGCTTGATTGCATATGCTTGTACATACAAGTAAAGACGTATGCGTATGAGTCACCGATATTCAACGCAACGTTCGCAAAATCGCTGCCCACTGCCCGGGCTGGTCTGGATTGATCGCTGAGGAGTTTTTGCTGTGACCGACGCTACCCGTAAACCCGAAAAATACCGTGACGTTGAAATTCGCGCCCCTCGCGGTAACACGCTGACCGCCAAAAGCTGGCTGACTGAAGCGCCGCTGCGCATGTTGATGAACAACCTCGACCCGGAAGTGGCCGAGAACCCCAAGGAGCTGGTGGTCTACGGTGGCATCGGCCGCGCGGCGCGTAACTGGGAGTGCTACGACAAGATCGTCGAAAGCCTCACCAACCTGAACGACGACGAAACCCTGCTGGTGCAATCCGGCAAGCCGGTGGGCGTATTCAAGACCCACAGCAATGCCCCTCGCGTACTGATCGCCAACTCCAACCTGGTGCCGCACTGGGCCAGTTGGGAGCACTTCAACGAACTCGACGCCAAGGGCCTGGCCATGTACGGCCAGATGACCGCTGGCAGCTGGATCTACATCGGCAGCCAGGGCATCGTGCAGGGCACTTATGAAACCTTCGTCGAAGCCGGTCGCCAGCACTACGACTCCAACCTCAAGGGCCGTTGGGTCCTGACCGCCGGCTTGGGTGGCATGGGCGGCGCACAACCCCTGGCCGCGACACTGGCGGGTGCGTGCTCGCTGAACATCGAATGCCAGCAGGTGAGCATCGATTTCCGTCTGAAAACCCGCTACGTCGACGAGCAAGCCAAAGACCTCGACGACGCCTTGGCGCGTATCGAGAAATACACCGCCGAAGGCAAGGCCATTTCCATCGCGCTGTGCGGGAATGCTGCCGAAATCCTGCCGGAAATGGTCCGTCGTGGTGTGCGCCCGGACATGGTCACCGACCAGACCAGCGCCCACGATCCCCTCAACGGTTACCTGCCGGCCGGTTGGACCTGGGACGAATACCGTGCCCGTGCCAAGACCGAACCCGCCGCCGTGGTGAAGGCCGCCAAGCAATCGATGGCCGTCCACGTCAAAGCCATGCTGGCCTTCCAGAAAATGGGCGTGCCGACCTTCGACTACGGCAACAACATCCGCCAGATGGCCCAGGAAGAGGGCGTCGAAAATGCCTTCGACTTCCCCGGTTTCGTCCCGGCCTATATCCGTCCGCTGTTCTGCCGTGGCATCGGCCCGTTCCGTTGGGCTGCGCTGTCCGGTGACCCCCAGGACATCTACAAGACCGACGCCAAGGTCAAGGAACTGATCCCCGACGACGCCCACCTGCACAACTGGTTGGACATGGCCCGCGAGCGCATCAGCTTCCAGGGCTTGCCGGCGCGTATCTGCTGGGTTGGCCTGGGCCAGCGCGCCAAGTTGGGTCTGGCCTTCAACGAAATGGTGCGCAGCGGCGAGTTGTCGGCGCCGATTGTCATCGGTCGCGACCACCTCGACTCTGGTTCCGTCGCCAGCCCGAACCGTGAAACCGAATCCATGCAGGACGGCTCCGACGCCGTTTCCGACTGGCCGCTGCTCAACGCCTTGCTCAACACCGCCAGCGGCGCGACCTGGGTGTCGTTGCACCACGGTGGCGGCGTCGGCATGGGCTTCTCCCAGCACTCGGGCATGGTGATCGTCTGCGACGGTACCGACGAAGCGGCTGAACGGATTGCCCGCGTACTGCACAACGACCCGGGCACCGGGGTGATGCGCCATGCCGATGCCGGTTACCAGATCGCCATTGATTGCGCCAAGGAGCAGGGGCTGAACCTGCCGATGATCACCGGCAAGTAACCCCTGAAGCCCATGTGGGAGCGAGCTTGCTCGCGATGAGGGTGTGTCAGTCAATGGAGCGGGTACTGACCCATCGCTATCGCGAGCAAGCTCGCTCCCACAGGGAAATTGCAGAGCCAATGAATTCCAGAACAATCCACCAGAGGTTGAACCATGGCTGTCACCAGCGAACGCGCAAGCAGCAAGCCGTTGATCGAGAAACGTTCGATCGACTACATCCCGGAAGCGGAGCGACACGGTCGGCTGTTGAGCCAGTTCACTCTCTGGATGGGGGCCAATCTGCAAATCACGGCCATTGTCACCGGTGCATTGGCGGTGGTGCTGGGCGGTGATGTGTTCTGGTCGTTGATCGGTTTGCTGATCGGCCAAGTGCTCGGCGGTGGCGTCATGGCGTTGCATGCCGCCCAAGGGCCCAAGCTTGGCCTGCCGCAGATGATCTCCAGCCGGGTGCAGTTTGGTGTGTATGGCGCGGCCATCCCGATCGTGCTGGTGTGCCTGATGTACCTGGGTTTCACCGCGACGGGAACCGTGCTTTCCGGCCAGGCGCTGGGCCAGTTGTTTGGCGTCAGCGACAGTGTCGGCATCCTCATTTTCGCCAGTGTCATCGTGCTGGTCACGGTGCTCGGTTATCGGGTGATTCACTTCATTGGCCGTGTCGCCAGCGTTATTGGTGTGATTGCCTTTGTTTACCTGTTCGCTCGACTGATCAGCCAGACGGACGTTGGCGCACTCCTGCAGATCCGCCATTTCAGCTGGAGCAGTTTCCTGCTGGCGGTGTCGCTCGCGGCCTCCTGGCAGATCGCCTTCGGCCCCTACGTGGCTGACTATTCGCGTTACCTGCCGAGCAAGACGTCCTCGGTGAAAACCTTTTTTGCCGCAGGCGCCGGTTCAGTCATCGGCGCACAGGTGGCGATGATCCTCGGCGTGTTTGCCGCCGCCTCGGCCAATGGGCAATTCGCCGGTCACGAAGTGGCCTACGTCGTGGGCCTGGGGGGTACCGGCGCCACCGCTGCGCTGCTGTACTTCAGCATCGCGTTTGGCAAGGTCACCATCTCCACGCTGAACTCCTACGGCAGCTTCATGTGCATTGCCACCATCATCAGCGGTTTCCGGGGGCACCTGAACGTCACGCGTTTGCAGCGGCTGATCTTCGTGCTGGTCATCGTCGGCGCTGCGACCCTGATCGCGCTGCTCGGCCAGCACTCGTTCCTCGGGGCGTTCAAGTCCTTCATCTTGTTCTTGCTGGCGTTTTTTACGCCTTGGAGCGCGATCAACCTGGTGGATTACTACTGCATCACGCGCGAGCGCTATGACGTGCCGGCACTGGCCGACCCGAACGGTCGCTATGGTCGTTGGAATGCCCTCGGCATCAGCGTTTATGTCTTCGGTGTGCTGGTGCAATTGCCGTTCATCGCCACCAAGTTCTATACCGGTCCGCTGGTGGGAGCCATGGGCGGTGTGGATATCTCCTGGATCATCGGCCTGGTGGTCCCGGCGGCGCTGTATTTCGTCCTCGCCAAGAAGTGGCACAGCGCAGTACCCGATCAATTGATCCTGCCGCTCGAGCAGGACGCGGTTGACGCACAACCGAGCAGGGCGGGCCGCATCCAAGCGGTCTGATGGGACGTTGACAGGGCTGGATGCCTCTTGACTGCCGTAAGCCAATCCAACTGATTAGGAGCGTCACATAATGAAGTCGAACAAGACCCTGCTGACCACATTGCTTTCCATGGGCCTGCTGGCAAGCGCCGGCGCCACGCAAGCGGCGGGTTGGTGCGAGTCGGGTAAACCGGTGAAGTTCGCCGGCCTGAACTGGGAAAGCGGCATGCTACTGACCGACGTCCTGCAAGTGGTGCTGGAAAAAGGCTACGACTGCAAGACCGACAGCCTGCCGGGCAACTCCATCACCATGGAAAACGCCCTGAGCAGCAACGACATCCAGGTGTTCGCCGAAGAGTGGGTCGGCCGCAGTGAAGTCTGGAACAAGGCCGAGAAAGCCGGCAAGGTGGTCGGCGTCGGTGCCCCGGTCGTGGGCGCCATCGAGGGCTGGTACGTGCCACGCTACGTGGTTGAAGGCGACGCCAAGCGCAAGCTCGAAGCCAAGGCCCCGGGCCTGAAGAACATCGCCGACCTGGGCCAATACGCTGCCGTGTTCAAGGACCCGGAAGAACCGTCTAAGGGCCGCTTCTACAACTGCCCGGCCGGCTGGACCTGCGAGCTGGACAACAGCGAAATGCTGAAAAGCTACGGCCTGGAAAAAACCTACACCAACTTCCGCCCAGGCACCGGCCCGGCCTTGGATGCGGCGGTGCTGTCGAGCTACAAGCGTGGCGAACCGATCCTGTTCTACTACTGGTCGCCAACACCGCTGATGGGCCAGGTGGACCTGGTGAAACTGGAAGAAAAACCGGGCGTGGATAAGAGCGTAAGCATCAAGGTCGGCCTGTCCAAGACCTTCCACGACGAAGCCCCGGAACTGGTGGCGGTGCTGGAAAAGGTCAACCTGCCCATCGATATCCTGAACCAGAACCTCGGGCGTATGGCCAAGGAGCGGATCGAGTCGCCGAAACTGGCGAAGATCTTCCTGAAGGAACATCCTGAAGTCTGGCACGCCTGGGTCAGTGAAGACGCTGCCAAGAAAATCGACGCGGCTCTGTAGGTCGAATACCCCCGGCCAACCTTAGGGCTGGCCGGGACGTTCACCGCATCCACTTGATCGAGAGTCTCTTATGTTTCCCGAAAGCTTTACCTTCTCCATCGCCGATTGGGTCAACGGTTGGGTCGACTCCCTGGTGACCAACTATGGCGATGTGTTCCGGCATATCTCCGACACCCTGCTGTGGGCCATCGTCAACCTCGAAGGTGTGCTGCGCATGGCGCCCTGGTGGCTGATGCTGGCCATCGTCGGCGGCGTTGCCTGGCACGCCACCCGCAAGGTCGTGACCACGGCGGTGATCGTCGGCCTGTTGTTCCTGGTGGGCGCGGTGGGCCTGTGGGACAAGCTGATGCAGACCCTCGCGTTGATGCTGGTGGCGACGCTGATCTCGGTGTTGATCGGCATTCCCCTGGGCATCCTCTCGGCGCGCAGCAATCGCCTGCGTTCGGTGCTGATGCCGTTGCTGGACATCATGCAGACCATGCCGAGCTTCGTGTACCTGATTCCGGTGTTGATGCTGTTCGGCCTGGGCAAGGTCCCGGCGATTTTCGCCACGGTGATCTACGCCGCGCCGCCGTTGATTCGCCTGACCGACCTGGGCATCCGCCAGGTGGACGGCGAAGTGATGGAAGCCATCAACGCCTTTGGCGCCAACCGCTGGCAACAGCTGTTCGGCGTGCAACTGCCCCTGGCCCTGCCGAGCATCATGGCCGGGATCAACCAGACCACCATGATGGCCTTGTCGATGGTCGTCATCGCTTCGATGATCGGCGCCCGAGGCCTGGGTGAAGACGTACTGGTGGGCATCCAGACCCTCAACGTTGGACGCGGCCTGGAAGCGGGGCTGGCCATCGTGATTCTCGCCGTGGTCATCGACCGCATTACCCAGGCCTATGGTCGTCCTCGGCATGAGGTGAGCAAATGAGCAACGCAGCCATCAGCAAGATCGAAGTCAAGAACGTCTTCAAGATTTTCGGCAATCGCTCCAAGGAAGCCCTGGAGCTGATCCGCCAGAACAAGACCAAGGACCAGGTGCTGGCGGAAACCGGTTGCGTGGTCGGTGTGAACGACCTGTCGTTGAGCATCGGCACCGGTGAGATCTTCGTGATCATGGGCCTGTCCGGTTCCGGCAAGTCCACGTTGGTGCGCCACTTCAACCGGCTGATCGACCCTACCAGTGGCGCGATCCTGGTGGACGGCGAAGACATCCTGCAACTGGATATGGATGCCCTGCGCGAGTTTCGCCGGCACAAGATCAGCATGGTGTTCCAGAGCTTCGGCCTGTTGCCCCACAAGAGCGTGCTGGACAACGTCGCCTATGGTTTGAAAGTGCGCGGTGAGAGCAAGCAGGTGTGCGCCGAGCGTGCGCTACATTGGATCAACACCGTGGGCCTGAAAGGCTACGAGAACAAATACCCGCACCAGCTCTCCGGCGGTATGCGCCAACGGGTCGGTCTGGCCCGGGCCCTGGCGGCGGACACCGACATCATCCTGATGGACGAAGCCTTCAGCGCCCTCGACCCGTTGATCCGCGCGGAAATGCAGGACCAGTTGCTGGAACTGCAAAAGACCCTGCACAAGACCATCGTCTTCATCACCCACGACCTCGACGAGGCCGTGCGCATCGGCAATCGTATTGCGATTCTCAAGGACGGCAAGCTGATCCAGGTCGGCACGCCGAGAGAGATCCTGCACTCGCCGGCGGATGAGTATGTCGATCGGTTTGTGCAGCGTAGGGCTGCGGTGGTGTAAGGCTGAACTCAGTTGTGGCGAGGGGATTTATCTGTGGGAGCAAAGCTTGCTCGCGATACAGGCGCCTCGGTTCCAGAGAGGCCGCGTTGTTTTTATCGCGGGCAAGCCTTGCTCCCACAGATGTCCGCTCCTTGCCACAAATGTTATTGGCAACTTTATGTGCATGAGGCTTTAGATGTCCCAGGCTGAAAAAATCATCATCACCGGCGCTCCATTGCGTTGGCAGGACGTCGTCGCTGTCGCCCGCTTCGGCGCTGTGCTCGAGTTGTCGACCCAGACCTGGGCGCGGATCGACAATGCCCAGGCCATCGTCCAGCGCATCGTCGCAAGCGGCGAGCGCGCCTATGGCGTCAACACCGGCCTGGGGGCCTTGTGCAATGTCTCGCTCAAGGACGAACAACTCAGCCAGCTGTCGCGCAACACCCTGCTCAGCCATGCCTGTGGCGTCGGCCCGGTGCTTTGCGATGAGCAGACCCGGGCGATTATCTGCGCCGCCATTCTCAACTACAGCCACGGCAAATCCGGCATCCATCGCCGAGTGGTCGAGGCGTTGCTGGCGCTGCTCAATCGCGGTATCACGCCGCAAGTGCCGTCCCAGGGGTCGGTGGGTTACCTGACCCACATGGCCCACATCGGCATCGCACTGCTGGGTGTCGGCCAGGTCAGCTACCGCGGACAAATAGTCCCGGCGCAACAGGCCTTGGCGGCAGAGGGTTTGCAACCGGTGCAACTGGGGGCCAAGGACGGTTTGTGCCTGGTCAACGGCACGCCGTGCATGACCGGCCTGAGCTGCCTGGCCCTGGCCGATGCGACGCGCCTGGTGCAATGGGCCGACGTGATCGGCGCCATGAGCTTCGAGGCCCAGCGCGGCCAGATTGCCGCGTTCGACGCCGACGTCATTGCCCTCAAGCCGCACCCGGGCATGCAGCAGGTCGGCGTGAATTTGCGGGCATTGCTCGACGGCAGCGAGGTCATCGCCGCGAGCCTGGGCATCCGTACCCAGGACGCCTTGAGCATCCGTTCGATTCCCCAGGTGCATGGCGCCGCTCGCGATCAGTTGGCCCACGCCCGGCAACAGATCGAAACCGAACTCAACGCGGTCACCGATAATCCGCTGCTGCTGGGTACGCCGGAGAATTTCCGGGTCATGTCCCAGGCCAATCCCCACGGCCAGTCGATGGCGTTGGCGGCGGACCTGTTGGCGATTGCCATGGCAGAGATCGGTTCCATCGCCGAGCGTCGCCTCGACCGCTTGATCAACCCCCACGTCAGCGGCCTGCCAGCCTTCCTGGTGGCCAACCCCGGCGTGAACTCGGGGATGATGATTGTGCAATATGTCGCCGCGTCGCTGTGCGCGGAGAACAAGCAACTGGCGCAACCGGCGGTGCTGGACAACTTCGTCACCTCCGGTTTGCAGGAAGATCACCTGAGCATGGGCACCAACGCGGCCCTGAAGCTGCACCGGGCGCTGGAAAACTGCACGCAGATCCTCGCCATCGAATACCTGTTGGCGGCTCAGGCCTTTGAGTTTCTCAAGGCCCAGCGCTTCGGCGCCGGCACCGACATCGCCTGGAAGCTGCTGCGCGAGCGCGTACCGGCCTACGACCAGGACCGCTGGCTGGCGCCGGACATCGCCAGTGCTGCGGCGCTGCTTAAAGATCCAACCGTGCTGCACGATGCTTTACCGAATTTGAATTGATCAAAAAACCGCCGGCGTGCCAAGGCATCCATCGCCCAAAAGGCGAGGGTGACGGATAACGGAACATTCCGGAGCGACTGGCGGGTGAAAAAACAAAACTCTCAAAAGGAGCAATACATGACTGCCTTAAACCTGATTCCCGGCCAATTGAGCTTGGCTCAATTGCGTGACATCTATCAGCAACCCGTGACCCTCAGCCTCGACGCCAGCGCGTCGGCGCAGATCGAAGCCAGCGTCGCCTGTGTCGAGCAGATCCTGGCCGAGAACCGTACTGCGTACGGCATCAACACCGGTTTCGGCCTGCTGGCTTCGACCCGCATCGCCAGCGAAGACCTGGAGAACCTGCAGCGCTCCCTGGTGCTGTCCCATGCCGCCGGTGTGGGCGAGCCGATCAGCGATGCGCTGGTGCGGTTGGTCATGGTGCTCAAGGTCAACAGTCTGAGCCGGGGTTTTTCGGGCATTCGCCGGCAGGTGATCGATGCGCTGATTGCGCTGATCAATGCCGAGGTCTATCCGCACATTCCGCTGAAAGGTTCGGTCGGTGCTTCCGGCGACCTGGCACCGCTGGCCCACATGTCCCTGGTGCTGCTGGGTGAAGGCAAGGCCCGCTACAAAGGCGAATGGCTGCCGGCTGTCGATGCCCTGAAAGTCGCTGGCCTCGCGCCGCTGACCCTGGCTGCCAAAGAAGGCCTGGCGCTGCTCAACGGCACCCAGGTGTCCACCGCGTTTGCCCTGCGTGGCCTGTTCGAAGGCGAAGACCTGTTTGCCGGCGCCCTGGCCCTGGGCAGCCTGACGGTGGAAGCGGTGCTCGGCTCGCGTTCGCCATTCGATGCGCGCATCCATGCCGCGCGCGGCCAGAAAGGCCAGATCGATGCCGCCGCCGCTTACCGCGATCTGCTGGGCGAGCGCAGCGAAGTCTCCGATTCGCACCAGAACTGCGACAAGGTCCAGGACCCGTACTCCCTGCGCTGCCAGCCGCAAGTGATGGGCGCCTGCCTGACTCAGTTCCGCCAGGCCGCCGAGGTGCTGGTGATCGAGGCCAACGCGGTGTCGGATAACCCGCTGGTGTTCGCCGCCGAGGGTGACGTGATTTCCGGTGGCAACTTCCACGCCGAACCGGTGGCGATGGCCGCCGACAACATGGCCCTGGCGATTGCCGAAATCGGCTCCCTGAGCGAGCGTCGTATCTCGTTGATGATGGACAAGCACATGTCGCAACTGCCGCCGTTCCTGGTGGCCAATGGCGGGGTGAACTCCGGCTTCATGATCGCCCAGGTCACCGCTGCCGCCCTGGCCAGCGAAAACAAGGCACTGTCCCATCCCCATTCGGTGGACAGCCTGCCGACCTCGGCCAACCAGGAAGACCACGTCTCCATGGCCCCGGCTGCTGGCAAGCGCCTGTGGGAAATGGCCGAAAATACCCGTGGGATTCTGGCGGTGGAATGGCTCGCGGCGTGCCAGGGGCTGGACCTGCGCGGCGGTTTGAAGACCTCCGCCAAACTGGAGCAGGCCAGGGCACTGCTGCGTGCAGAAGTACCGTTTTATGAGAAGGACCGGTTCTTTGCGCCGGACATCAATGCGGCTACTGAATTGTTGGCCAGTCGTTGCCTGAATGAGCTGGTCACGGCGCAGTTGTTGCCGAGCCTGTAAGGGCCTCATCGCGAGCAAGCTCGCTCCCCACAGGGGTAGGGGTTGAACATTCATTTGGGATACACCCTGGCCCTTGTGGGAGCGAGCCTGCTCGCGAATCGATTTTGAATGAGACGAGGAGACTCGGGATGAAAACCCTCTGGCAAAACTGCCACGCCGCCACCATGGCCCAGGGCGTCTACTCGATCATCGAAGACGCGGCCATTGTCACCCAGGGCGAGCACATTCACTGGATCGGTCCGCGTGCCGAACTGCCGACGGGTGACTATCCAGCGGTCAACGACCTCAAGGGCGCCTGGGTCACGCCGGGGTTGATCGATTGCCACACCCACACGGTGTTTGGCGGCAACCGCAGCGGTGAGTTCGAACAGCGCCTGCAAGGCGTCAGCTACGCCGAGATCGCGGCGGCCGGCGGTGGCATCGCCAGCACCGTGCGCGCCACCCGCGCCGCCAGTGAAGACGAGCTGTTCGCCAGTGCCGCCAAGCGCCTGCAGAGTCTGATGCACGACGGCGTGACCACAGTGGAAATCAAGTCCGGCTACGGCCTCGACCTGGCCAGCGAACGCAAGATCCTGCGAGTCATCCGTCGCCTTGGCGCCGAGTTGCCGGTCAGCGTACGCAGCACCTGCCTGGCGGCCCACGCCTTGCCGCCGGAATACAAAGATCGCGCCGATGACTACATCGAACACATCTGCACCGAGATGCTGCCGGCCCTGGCGGCCCGAGGGGCTGGTGGATGCGGTGGATGCCTTTTGCGAATACCTGGCGTTTTCCCCGGCCCAGGTCGAGCGCGTGTTCATCGCCGCACAACAACTGGGGCTGCCGGTAAAGCTGCACGCCGAACAACTGTCGTCGCTGCACGGTTCCAGCCTGGCGGCGCGTTACCAGGCGCTGTCGGCCGATCACCTGGAGTTCATGACCGAGGACGATGCCAAGGCCATGGCCGAGTCCGGCACCGTGGCAGTGTTGCTGCCGGGGGCGTTTTATTTCCTGCGCGAAACTCAACTGCCGCCTATGGATGCCCTGCGTAAGCACGGGGTGAAAATCGCCGTGGCCAGCGACCTCAACCCCGGCACCTCGCCGGCATTGTCATTGCGCTTGATGTTGAACATGGCCTGCACCTGTTTCCGCATCACCCCGGAAGAAGCCCTTGGCGGGGGCGACGATTCATGCGGCCCAGGCCTTGGGCATGGCTGACACCCACGGTTCGCTGGAAGTCGGCAAAGTCGCGGACTTTGTCGCCTGGCACATCGACCGCCCGGCCGACCTGGCGTACTGGCTCGGTGGCGATCTGGAAAAACGCGTCGTGCGTCACGGCGTGGAAATCGATTGAGGAGAACGGTTGTGGAGAAGGTCCTGAATTTCAAGCAAGGGCGTGTGCCGCTGTTGGTCAGCATGCCCCACGCCGGCCTGCGCCTGACGCCGGCGGTACAGGCCGGGTTGATTCCCGAAGCCCAGAGCCTGCCGGACACCGACTGGCACATTCCCAAGCTCTATGAATTCGCCAATGAGTTGGGCGCCAGCACCCTGGCCGCGGAGTACTCGAGGTTCGTCGTCGACCTGAATCGCCCCTCCGATGACAAACCGATGTACGTCGGCGCCACCACTGGGTTGTACCCGGCGACGCTGTTCGATGGCGTGCCGTTGTTTCGCGAAGGGCTGGAACCGTCGGCCGAGGAACGGGCGACGTATCTGCAACAGGTCTGGATGCCGTACCACCAAGCACTGCAGCAGGAACTGGCACGGCTCAAGGCCGAGTTCGGCTATGCCTTGCTGTTCGATGCCCACTCGATTCGCTCGATGATCCCGCACCTGTTCGACGGCAAACTGCCGGACTTCAACCTCGGAACGTTCAACGGTGCCAGTTGCGATCCGACCTTGGCCAGTAAACTCGAAGCCATCTGCGCCCGCCATGGTCAGTTCACCCACGTGCTCAACGGGCGTTTCAAGGGTGGCCACATCACGCGGCACTATGGCAACCCGGCCGAAGACATCCATGCGGTGCAACTGGAACTGTGCCAGAGCACCTACATGGAAGAGTTCGAACCGTTCAACTACCGCCCGGATCTGGCGGCGCCGACCCAGGTGGTGCTCAGGGAATTGCTGGAAGGTTTGTTGGCGTGGGGGCAGCAGGCTTACAAGAAATAAAGGCCTACCAATACTCCTGGAGCGAGGGGACTTACCTGTGGGAGCAAAGCTTGCTCGCGATACAGGCGCCTCGGTTTCAGGGGAACCGCGGTGTCTTCATCGCGGGCAAGCCTTGCTCCCACAGATCCTCTCGCTACAGGTTTGTGTTGTTCTTGAGCCTCGGGCGGAAACTGTCGCCACCGTGCAAAACCGCGTCGCCACAGTTCACCTTCGCCCCCTCAACGCTGCGTAATGTTCCGGTCACGGTGCGCCAAGACACCGACCTACAATAATCCGCTGCCGCACGAGACCTCCCCCGATGAAAAGACTGTTCAAAGGCTGTCTGTCGATCCTCTGCGGTACCGCTATCTTGAGCACCGGCGCGATGGCCGCCGAGCCTGCGTCCTGCCAGACCGTGCGCATGGGCGTGGTCAACTGGACCGATGTGATCGCCACCAGCGGCATGGCCGATGTGCTGCTCACCGGACTGGGCTACGACAGCAAGCAGACCAGCGCCGTGCAACAGATCATCTTCGCCGGCATCCGCGACAAGCGGCTCGACATCTTCCTGGGGTATTGGAAGCCGGCGATGGACAAGAACATCGCGCCGTTCCTGGCGGCCAACCAGGTGAAGGTGCTGGACAAACCAAGCCTGGCCGACGCCCAGGCTACATTGGCCGTACCGGATTACGTGGCGGCGGCGGGGCTCAAGACCTTTGCCGACATCGCCCGGTTCAAGGATCAGCTCGGCGGCAAGATCTACGGCATCGAGCCGGGCAGCGGCGCCAACACCACCATCAAGACCCTGATTGAAACCAACCACTTCGGCCTCAAGGACTTCAAACTGATCGAGTCCGGTGAAGCGGGGATGCTGGCGGCGGTGCAGCGGGCGGTGAACCGCAAGGAGTTCGTGGTCTTCGTCGGCTGGACCCCGCACCCGATGAACATCAATATGAATATCACGTACCTGACTGGCAGCGAGGACGTCTACGGCCCGAACGAAGGCGCCGCGACCGTGTCCACCGTAACAGCCCCGGACTATGCACAGCGGTGCCCGAATGTGAACCGGCTGTTGGAAAACCTCACCTTCACCGCTGCCCAGGAGAGTCAGTTGATGGTGCCGATCATGGCGCGCAAGACACCCCAGGATGTCGCCCGGCAATGGCTGCGCGAGCATCCCGAGGATTTGCAGCGCTGGCTGGCTGGCGTCACGAGCTTTGATGGCAAGGATGGCGTAGCGGCGGTGCAGGCCAGTCTCAAAAAATGACCTACCTAGCTGCGGCGGGGTGATTTATCTGTGGTGGAATGATTTATCTGTGGGAGCAAGGCTTGCCCGCGATAGCGATGTGTCAGCCGAAATAACGATTGGATGTACCACTGCCATCGCGGGCAAGCCTTGCTCCCACATTTTAATAGGTGGTGTTCATCATGGCCTCATATCCACTCTCTAAACAGATATCAGCCTTCATCGACCAGACCCTGAGCTTCACCAGCCCGGACGACAGCCTCGCCGGTTCGCGCCAGGCCTACAGCCGAATGTGCCGGGCGTTCAGTCCCCCATGTCCGCCGACGCTGGCCATCGAGGATTTCGAGCTGGCCGGCGTGGCGGTGCGGGCCTATTACCCGCAGCGCGCGGCACCGATTGCCGGCTGGCCATGCCTTCTTTACCTGCACGGTGGCGGTTGGGTGGTGGGGGACCTGGACTCCCATGACTTCATCTGCATGGCGCTGGCGGCTGAGCTGGGCGCGTTGGTGGTGGCGGTGGATTACCGGCTGGCCCCGGAACATCCATTTCCGGCCGGTTTCGAAGATTGCCTCGCAGTGTGGCGTCACCTGACGGACGCCCCGTTTGCCATCGACCCGCGTCGTCGGCTGGTGGTTGGTGACAGTGCCGGCGGCAATCTCGCCGCCGCGTTATGCCTGGCCTTGCGCGACGCTGGACAACCATTACCCCGGGCCCAGGTCTTGATTTATCCGGCGCTCGGCGGCCCCGCGGATCTGCCCTCGCGCCACGAGTGCTTCGATGCCCCACTCCTGAGCAGCCGCGACCTGGCACGTTATGAGGCGCTGTACCTGGGTGGCGCTCGGCCCTCGCCCTATGCCATGCCGCTACTTGCCGCCGACTTGAGCGGCTTGCCGCCAGCCCTGGTCGCCGTCGCGCAATGGGACCCGCTGCGCGACGATGGCGTCCGTTACAGCGAGCGGCTGAACGCCGCAGGAGGCGACGCCGTGCTGTATCTCGGCAAAGGGTTGGTCCACGGTTGCCTGCGTGGCCGGGGCCAGGTGCCAGAGGTCGATCGGATGTATCGCACGCTGTTGGCGTACCTGGCTGACATGCTTTGACTGCGCAGGGGGCATGCTCATTAAGGTCATTCGGGTTTATGATGCCGAACGGCAGACTAAATAGAAGTCCCTACAGGGATGACTCGACCCCTTACGGAGCGCGCAATGCAGACTTTGTACCCGCAGATCAAACCCCATGCCCGGCACGATCTGGCTGTCGATGACACCCACACGCTCTATGTCGATGAAAGCGGTTCCCCGGAAGGCCTGCCAGTGGTGTTCATTCACGGCGGCCCGGGTGCCGGCTGCGATGCGCAGAGCCGTCGTTACTTCGATCCGAACCTGTACCGCATCGTCACCTTCGACCAGCGCGGGTGCGGTCGGTCCACCCCCCACGCCAGCCTGGAAAACAACACCACCTGGGATCTGGTCGAAGACCTGGAGCGCATCCGCAAGCACCTGGGCATCGAGAAATGGGTGCTGTTCGGCGGTTCCTGGGGTTCGACCCTGGCCCTGGCGTATGCCCAGACCCATCCGGAGCGGGTGCATGGCCTGATCCTGCGTGGGATCTTTCTCTGCCGTCCGCAGGAAATCGAGTGGTTCTATCAGGCTGGCGCCAGTCGCCTGTTTCCCGACTACTGGCAGGACTACATCGCACCGATCCCGTTGGACGAGCGCGATGACCTGCTCAGCGCTTTCCACAAACGCCTGACCGGCAACGACCAGATCGCCCAGATGCACGCGGCCAAGGCCTGGTCCACCTGGGAAGGTCGCACCGCGACCCTGCGTCCGAACCCGCTGGTGGTCGATCGCTTCTCCGAGCCGCAACGGGCGCTGTCCATCGCCCGGATCGAATGCCACTACTTCACCAACAACGCCTTCCTCGAACCCAACCAGTTGATTCGCGACATGGGCAAGATCGCCCATTTGCCGGGCGTCATCGTGCACGGCCGCTACGACGTCATCTGCCCATTGGACAATGCCTGGGAGCTACATCAGAACTGGCCCAACAGCGAGCTGCAGGTGATCCGCGACGCCGGTCACGCCGCTTCGGAGCCGGGGATTACCGATGCACTGGTGCGCGCCGCCGCGCAAATGGCCCGGCGCCTGCTTGATCTGCCGCCCGAAGAAGCATGAAGGGGCTGTTGCAACGGGTGCGTGGCGCCCGGGTCGAAGTGGCGGGCGAGATCGTCGGGGCCGTGGACCAGGGCTTGCTGGTGTTGGTGGCCGTTGAGCCCGGGGATACCCGGGCCAGCGCCGACAAACTCCTGCACAAACTGCTTAACTATCGAGTGTTCAGCGACGCCGAGGGCAAGATGAACCTGTCCTTGGTGGATGTCGGTGGTGGGTTGCTGCTGGTGTCGCAGTTCACCTTGGCGGCCGACACCAAAAGCGGCTTGCGCCCGAGTTTTTCCACGGCCGCGCCACCGGCCTTGGGCGAAGAGTTGTTCAACTATTTGCTGACCCAGGCGAAACAGGTGCATGGCACTGTGGCATCAGGTAGATTCGGCGCCGACATGCAGGTTCATCTGGTCAATGATGGCCCGGTAACCTTCCTGTTACAGTCCTGAAAGCGTTTGAAACATCTTTTCGGTTCTGTTTCGAGGTCAAACAGGGAGTTTTCTCGATAAATACTTTGCTACCCCTGATGCGTTGTCACGCGGCCTACTAGATAATCGCGCGCTACGGGGGATCAGCGTTCGCTGATCCATTTGACTTAGGTAGAGAGTTGTCCTGGACCGTTTGGGGAATCATTTTGCCCCGTCGGAGTCGGAACAATGCTCGCCAACTTGGCAAGAGTGGTCCGCAGGAACGGTTTTTCAGCACCGTTACCGTGCAGATACTTTATCTGGCCGTTGGTTTTTTGATCAGTTTTCGGCGAGGGTTGCTCGTGATTGTTAGTCCCTGTAATGCACCAAAAATGACTGCCAAACGGTTGAGAAGCGCCCTGGTAACGGGCTCGGCCCTGTTGTGCCTGTTCGGCGCGGGCCAACTGTGGGCATTCAGCCTGGATGATGTATCGGCGAAGGCACAAGAATTGGCCGGGCAGAAGTTCGAAGCCCCGCGCAGCAATTTGCCGAACGAATTCCGCGAAATGAAATTCGCCGATTATCAGAAAATCCGTTTCCGCACCGAAAAAGCTGAATGGGCCGACCAGAAGACCCCGTTCCGGCTGTCCTTCTATCACCAGGGCATGCATTTCGACACGCCGGTGAAGATCAACGAAATCACCGCGACCACCGTCGACGAGATCAAGTACGACCCGACACGTTTCGATTTCGGTGATGTGAAGTTCGATCCCAAGGCTACCGAACAGTTGGGCTACGCCGGTTTCCGCGTGTTGTACCCGATCAACAAGGCCGACAAGCAAGACGAAATCATGACCATGCTGGGCGCGAGTTATTTCCGCGTTATCGGCAAGGGCCAGGTCTACGGCTTGTCCGCGCGTGGCATGGCCATCGACACCGCGCTGCCATCCGGTGAGGAATTCCCGCGCTTTCGCGAGTTCTGGATCCAGCGTCCGAAACCGACCGACAAGCACTTGGTGATCTTCGCCCTGCTGGATTCGCCACGGGCCACTGGCGCCTATCGCCTGACCGTGCGTCCGGGCACCGACACCGTCGTCGACGTGAAATCACGCGTATTCCTGCGTGATCGCGTCAACAAACTGGGCATCGCTCCGTTGACCAGCATGTTCCTGTTCGGCGCCAACCAGCCGTCCAAGGTGCTGAACTACCGTCGTGAACTCCACGATTCCAGCGGCCTGTCCATCCATGCCGGCAACGGCGAGTGGATCTGGCGTCCGCTGAACAACCCGAAACACCTGGCCGTGAGCAACTTCTCGGTAGAAAACCCGCGTGGTTTCGGCCTGCTGCAACGGGGTCGTGACTTCAGCCACTACGAAGACCTGGATGACCGTTACGAAAAACGTCCAAGCGCCTGGATCGAACCGAAAGGCGATTGGGGTAAAGGTACTGTCGATCTGGTTGAAATCCCGACCGCCGACGAAACCAACGACAACATCGTTGCGTTCTGGAGCCCGGAAAAGCTGCCTGAGCCAGGCCAGCCGCTGGACTTCGCCTACCGTCTGCACTGGACCCTCGACGAAGCCAACCTACACTCGCCGGACAGCGCCTGGGTCAAACAGACCCTGCGTTCCACCGGTGACGTGAAGCAGTCCAACCTGATCCGTCAACCGGACGGCAGTGTGGCCTACCTGGTGGATTTCGAGGGGCCGTCCCTGCAAGCGCTGCCTGAAGACGCCGAGGTGCGTAGCCAGGTGAGCGTGGGCGACAACGGCGAGATCGTCGAGAACAGCGTGCGCTACAACCCTGATACCAAAGGCTGGCGCCTGACGCTGCGCCTGAAGATCAAGGACCCGAGCAAAGCGACCGAGATGCGTGCCGCATTGGTCAGGCCGCTGGTTCCTGTCGAGTTGCCAGCCAGCGGGCATTCCGTGACCACACTGGCCAAGGCCGACAAGGTCGCCAAGCAGCAGAGCGAAAAAGAGAAAGCCAACGAGCAAGCCGGCGAGCAGAAAGAAGCCAAGGCCGTCAAGGCGTCCGCCGCCGCCGCCGAGCCGACCCCAACCCCACAGGAACCGGAACAGACTGAACAAGTCCTGACCGAGACCTGGAGCTACCAGTTGCCTGCCGATGAGTAATACGTCCGTACAACCAGAATCTCTCAGTGAGTATCTGGCCCATTTGCCGATGACCGACGAGCAGCGCGCCGAGCTGGCGGGCTGCTCGTCATTCAGCGAGTTGCACAAGCGCCTGGCTTCTTCGACATTCGACGCACCCAACGAGGCGGCTCAAGCCTCGGTGGGCCGTCGCCTGACGCTGAGCACCGCCGAGGAACTCGAGGACGCCGAAATGCTGGCCCTCGATGCCAACGGCCGGGTGTGCTTGAAGGCGACTCCGCCGATTCGCCGGACCAAGGTCGTGCCGGAACCGTGGCGCACCAATATCCTGGTGCGCGGTTGGCGGCGCCTGACCGGGCGTACCAACCCGCCGAAGCCGCCCAAGGATGAGCGCGTGCTGCCCCATGCACGCTGGCGTACCGTGGGTTCGATCCGCCGCTACATCCTGCTGATCCTGATGCTCGGCCAGACCATCGTGGCTGGTTGGTACATGAAAGGCATCATGCCGTACCAGGGCTGGTCGCTGGTGGACCTGGACGAAGTCCTGCACCAACCGTTGCTGCAGACGGCTACGCAAGTGCTGCCGTATGCGTTGCAAACCAGCATCCTGATTCTGTTCGGGATCCTGTTCTGCTGGGTGTCGGCGGGTTTCTGGACGGCGCTGATGGGCTTTCTCGAATTGCTCACCGGCCATGACAAATACCGCATTTCCGGCGCCAGCGCCGGCAACGAGCCGATTCCCAAGGACGCCCGCACCGCGTTGGTGATGCCAATCTGTAACGAAGACGTGCCGCGGGTATTCGCCGGTTTGCGCGCGACCTTCGAGTCGGTGGCCGCCACCGGTGACCTGGATCGTTTCGACTTCTTCGTGCTCAGCGACAGTAACGAAACCGACATCTGCGTGGCCGAACAGCAAGCTTGGCTGGATGTCTGTCGTGAAGCCGGGGGCTTCGGCAAGATCTTCTACCGCCGTCGTCGCCGTCGCGTGAAGCGCAAGAGCGGTAACCTCGACGACTTCTGCCGTCGTTGGGGCAGTGATTACAAGTACATGGTCGTGCTCGACGCGGACTCGGTGATGAGCGGCGAATGCCTGACCAGCCTGGTGCGCCTGATGGAAGCCACGCCGGATGCCGGCATCATCCAGACCGCGCCACGGGCTTCGGGCATGGACACGTTGTATGCGCGCATGCAGCAGTTCGCCACGCGGGTGTATGGCCCGTTGTTCACCGCTGGTTTGCACTTCTGGCAGTTGGGCGAATCCCATTATTGGGGTCACAACGCGATCATCCGCATGAAACCGTTCATCGATCACTGCGCCTTGGCGCCGTTGCCGGGTAAAGGTGCGTTCTCGGGCGCGATCCTCTCCCACGACTTCGTCGAAGCCGCGCTGATGCGCCGTGCCGGCTGGGGCGTGTGGATTGCTTATGACCTGCCGGGCAGCTACGAAGAGCTGCCACCGAACCTGCTGGACGAACTCAAGCGTGACCGTCGCTGGTGCCACGGCAACCTGATGAACTTCCGCCTGTTCCTGGTCAAGGGCATGCACCCGGTGCACCGTGCGGTGTTTCTGACCGGCGTGATGTCCTACTTATCGGCGCCGCTGTGGTTCTTCTTCCTGGTGCTGTCCACCGCGCTGCTGGCGGTGAACACGCTGATGGAGCCGCAGTACTTCCTCGAGCCACGCCAGCTGTATCCGCTGTGGCCGCAATGGCATCCAGAAAAAGCCATCGCGCTGTTCTCGACGACCATCGTGCTGCTGTTCCTGCCCAAGCTCTTGAGCATCGTCCTGATCTGGGCCAAAGGCGCGAAGGAATTCGGTGGCAAGTTCAAGGTGACCATGTCGATGCTGCTGGAGATGCTGTTCTCCATGCTGCTGGCGCCGGTGCGGATGATCTTCCACACTCGTTTCGTCCTTGCCGCTTTCCTGGGCTGGGCCGCGACCTGGAACTCGCCGAAACGTGACGACGACTCCACGCCATGGAGCGAAGCGGTCAAGCGCCACGGCCCACAAACCTTACTGGGCTTCTTCTGGGCTTTGCTGGTGATCTGGCTGAACCCAAGCTTCCTCTGGTGGCTGGTGCCGATCGTTGGTTCGCTGATGCTGTCGATCCCGGTGTCGGTTATCTCCAGCCGCGTGGGCCTGGGCTTGAAGTCCCGTGACGAAAGCCTGTTCCTGATTCCCGAGGAATACGCACCGCCGCAGGAACTGTTGTCGACGGACCAGTACACCCATGAGAACCGTTGGCATGCACTGAACGACGGTTTCATCCGGGCAGTGGTCGATCCACAACAGAACGCCTTGGCGTATGCGCTGGCCACCTCGCGTCACGGCCAGGCCGAGCCGATTGAATGGCTGCGGGTCGAGCGTGTTCGGCACGCCCTGAAGGTCGGCCCTGCCGGTCTCAGCAATGCCGAGCGCCTGGCCCTGCTGAGCGACCCGGTGGCCTTGTCTCGCCTGCACGAGCAGGTCTGGAGCGAGGCACATCCAGAGTGGCTGGCGGCGTGGCGTGAGTCGGTCAAGGCCGACCCTCATGCACCGTTGCTGCCGCTACAGCCGGTGAGCGTTCAGCCTCAAGTTGCATGACGAAGAGCCCCGCTAACTAGCGGGGCTTTTTGTTTGTGTGCGCCATTCATAGGGTCATTGCTAACGGGAATTTCTTCGGATATCCAAAGCTTTTAGCGTAAACCTGAACTCGCCCTGATCAAATATTCTCCTTCGTTCGTTAAAACCTGAATTTCGTGGAGTCGTCGAGGAAACAGGTGAGGAGACTAGAGATTCTCGGGGGGCGGTAGGTATTGATGAATGGCTAGGGCGTTTGGCAATAAGATAGTGACCAGGGCGGCGTGGGTTCAATGGATTCAGAGCTCGGGGCAGTTGAGCTCGTTTATGCAGCAAAATTCGGGGCAGTTGAGCTCGTTTATGCAGCAAAGCACCAAAACCACTCACCATGCCAATCGCCGCCAGCGCCACCAGGGCGATCAGGAGCGGGTCATTGACGGGTGATTCAGGATGATGCGCCTCCATTCGGTTCAGCACTATATAGCTGACGGTCCCTGCGAAGGCGCTGCTGGCCGCCACTACTTTGGTGGTGCGCCCGAATTTGGCGCCAGCGACAAATGGAAGCCGTCGTGCCAGCGCTTTAGGAGCAAGAAACGGAAGTACATAGCTCCCGCCGAACTCCATCAGCCCATTTGCAAACCACAGCAACCCGTGCGGAATCCGTCCCGTGGGAACCGTACGATTAATGGGGTCTCCCTGGCAATATGCATAACAGTTCAGTCCTCCGTCCCCAAAGGGGCTCAAGCTGTCAGGGCTGTTAAAACGCATCAGAACAGGATTGAACGCACGGTGCCCATTTCCCAGCAAGTAGTAACCCGTGATTGTATCGTTCCTTTCGCCGTTGAAAGCCAGAAGACTGCTCAGGCCCCCTTGAGCGGTGCGATGACCGTAAGGCGTATAGATTGAGGTGCCGTCGCTGCTCTGCAGCACCGAGCGATGCTTGTCGGTCAGCAGGCGTGACGTACGCGGGTTGTTCCCTCTGTAGTTTTCCGCCAGCAAGACATCCATGGTCTGAAAAACCTGATACTGAATGGATCCTTGGATTTCTGTAGCGAGCCGATCTAATAGATAGAACCGGTCACACCGGGGTTGGTTGGTAGGCACGTAGCTGACCAGAAGATCGAGAGCATCGTATCGATATTGAATTAATAGTCTGTCAGAAGTGTTCGACATCGATCGTTTTCCAGGAAACAGACAATTAACTCAGTCTCGGCCGGAATGGAAATGTTGTCTACTATCAGAACTGATAGGTTTTTGAGAGTGCTCAGCGTGGGAGATGGCAGGTCAAGCGCTTTCACTGAAAGGTGACAGATTGTAACATTTTTAATGTCCACCCTATGCTTGCCAAAGGCATACAAATTATTACTGTGAGATATTTTGAAATGCGGGATAAGTTATTGGGTGTGTTGCGAGTAGGTACGCTAGTAGGCATGTCGTGGTAACAATACTTTAGCCTATAAAGTCGATGGTTTGTCGAATATCTACGTTACAAAATTTCCTGTCGTAAGTATCAGCTTTGTCTGTCGGTTAAGCGTGGGAAATATCTAGATAACTAGTTGTGGGTATATCAACTTTACATGCAGGTGCCTGGTTATTAAGGTTTGGTTCGTCATGGAAGGCAGTCTTGGATCAAGGTCGAACTAAATATAAAATTAGCCGATTGGAAACCCGATGAGCCTTATGCCTGATTACCAAAGCCAGAGCCTGACTGAACATGAAGTTTTTGGATTGTCGGCAAAATATAATCTTGCCGATGGTCATAGTTACATTTCCGCGATAGCGCATTTTAGAGGTGTGTTGTCTGAGTTGCCTGACTTATGGGGTTCGGCGGCCGAGACGCCTATTCCGCAAATGGAAATGGCTTTCAAAGATGTTTTTGCAGATTATTTCGCGCTTCCTGGTTTAAAAAAACACCAGCATTTTTCGATCTGCCCTACCGCATCAAACAGCATAGACATAGTGGGAGCGTGGGCGCGATCAAAGCAGTTGAAAATAGGCCTTGTCGAACCCACATTTGACAACCTCGCCCAGTTACTTCGGCGTAGGGAAGTCGAGCTTGAAGCTGTTCCAGAAAGCATGTTTTCGGACCTGTGTTTGCTAGAAAGGTTTATTCAGAACAAAAAACTTGACGCTTTGTTCATGGTCAATCCCAATAACCCGACAGGTTTCGTCATTGATGCAGCCATGATGAAAAATATTGTGGTGCTATGCTGTCGGCTCAATATAATTTTAATCCTCGATACCTCTTTTCGGTTCTGCCATAAAACCGCTATCGACGAGTATGCACTCCTGGTTGAAAAGGGCGCGTCATTTATCGTGCTGGAGGATACCGGTAAGCAATGGCCAACGTTGGATGCCAAGGCCAGTCTGCTGTCATATAGCAAAAATTTGGCACAGGAAATCAGAGCCATCTACGAAGAAGTTTATCTTTGCTGTTCCAATTTTGTACTGAGGGTGATCATTGCATTTATTGAGGCGACTCTAAAAAGAGGGGGGCTCACTTATGTGCATTCGATTATTACCAAAAATGCAGAAATAGTCCGATCCCAGCTCGTAGGAACACAGGTTTGTGTTGATTCGCCACATTCGCATTCGGGCATGACAGTCATGTGGCTTGACATAAAACGAACTGGGCTATCGGACCTTGAATTAACTAATTATCTTGCAACTTATGATGTGGCCGTGTTGCCGGGGAGGTATTTCTATTGGAATAGTCATGAGGTTGCAGGGCACGACCGTATAAGAATTGCGCTTTTGAAACCTGATGACCAATTCGAGTTTTCGCTCTCTCGCTTGAGACAAGCCCTACTCGAGCTTGAATCGGCCAAAGATTACAATGATTCTGTAGAGATGATTTCGCAATGAGAAAGCTCCTGGTAACTGGGGATTTTGATATTGACAAGGCGGTATTCCCAGACAGTATTGAACTCATTCACATTAGACGTCCTATTGATGAGCGGCAAATTTTAGAGGTATTACCCGATGTGCACGACTATATTTTGGGTGGGCCGGAATACCTGTCTGCGGAGCTGATTGAAGCCGCCACTCGGTTAGAGAATATAGTTGTGATGGGAACAGGTACCTCCAGTTTTGTGGACGTGCAGTGTGTTACCGATAAAGGCATAAAATTAGCCAATACGCCCAACCTAAACGTGCAGGCGGTGGCTGAGTTTACGTTGGCAATGATTCTCCTCTGTTCGGCAAGGGTTTTTGAAAGCGCTGAAAGTGTAAGGGCGGGTAACGCTTGGATACAGACGCCCAGGCGATCATTGTTGAATCTTAAAGTTGGCTTTGTTGGCATGGGATCGATTGCGGGAGAGGTGGCATATCAGCTTCATATGCGTGGATCTGAAAATATGTGCTATTGGTCCCGGAATCGAAAGGAGTCTCTGGAAAAGTCATTGGGCCTGCAATATACCTCACTCGGTGATCTGGTTAACACCGTTGATGTTTTATGTATTCATCTTAGTGGTTGTGCCGAAACCTTCAATCTTATCGATGAATCTGTATTGGCCCGCGCGTCAACGGAGCTGATGATATTGAACTTGTCCAACCCAAAAATTATCTGCCCGCGTGCGCTCAAGACCTACCTCAATCGCAATACGGATGCATTTTGTTTTATCGATGGCTATTACAGCGAATGGGTGGATAACAAAGGACAACATGATGATCCCTATGGTTTGCTCTCATTGCCCGCAAAAAAGTTAGTGGTTACCTCGCATTTGGCGGCACAGGAGGAAGTAACCGTTAAAAACATTTTCCTTCAGGCTGTGAAAACCCTTCATGGTGTCAGTGGGCGTTAAGATCAATGGGTTTTCATTCGAAAGGTTTATCGAAAAAAATTGGCATGCGCTGTATTGGTTATTGCCTAATCATTGGCCTTTTGGCGTTTGAGTGACAAACGCTCACCTTCTCCAAGAAGGTGAGTGTTCAGTCAAGCATTTGCTTACCTTAGTTCATTGCGGCTGGACTTGGAGCCTAAGTATTGAGCGAACCTAAGTAAATAACCATCCGGGTCTAATACGAGAAAATTGCTTTGACCTTGAAGCAGGTTGTTCTCTTTGTACCAGCATTCTTCTATTGGTTTATGCAGCTCGTATCCCGAACCGATCAATGTTTTCGCTAACGCTCTGACATCGGGGCAATCAATTGAGAGGTTCATTCCGCGTCCATAAGGTTTTTGTAGCGGGCCTACTCGCCACGGTGACTCTTCGTGATCGTCTTGTTCCAGCATTAACTGGCTACCGTGATAGGAGATGAACATGAAGCCGTCGTTCGGTCTTTCATACTCAACGCTGAACCCAATGATCTTGCAATAAAATCTTGAGCTTGCCTTGATGTCGGACACAAT
The DNA here is from genome assembly GCF_030687295.1 of Pseudomonas beijingensis. Taxonomy (NCBI): domain Bacteria; kingdom Pseudomonadati; phylum Pseudomonadota; class Gammaproteobacteria; order Pseudomonadales; family Pseudomonadaceae; genus Pseudomonas; species Pseudomonas beijingensis. The sequence goes on from NZ_CP117425.1 coordinate 1,428,583, forward strand.
CAGTTCAGGTATAAGCTTGTTAAAGGTGACCATAATTCCTCTTCCGTGAAGAATGTTTCGTATAGTTAATGGAGGTGCCATTCTGTCGTGAGCTCTAGAAAAGTCCAATCAATTTTTCTGATGCTTTTGTCATTATTTATGTTGGCTGCGATCGTTTGACGATAATGCCGCAGTTATAAATTATGTCTGAAAGTTAAAGTAGGCCGGTGGCCAAGCAGCGAGGTTATTTAAGGATGATAAATCTGCAGAGACGCATGTCGAACATCACATATTGGTAGAGCAGTGTCTCAGCTCCAATAGGGACTGAAACACTGCTTCATACGTTATGTGTTTGGAGCAACTCGTTAAGCGGCCGTTGGTGACAAAAGCGCCTATGCCTCTAAACTTTGAACCGCCCTACCAGCGTCTGCAAGTGCACGCCTAGCCGGGCCAATTCCGCACTCGAAGCGGCAGTCTCCTCACTGGACGACGCCGTCTGCTCCGAAACATCACGTACATTCAGCACACTACGGTTGATCTCCTCAGCCACAGCGCTCTGCTGCTCGGCCGCAGCGGCGATCTGCTGGTTCATCGACTGGATCGCCGAAACCGTGCGAGTGATGTTCTCCAGCGAGCCCCCCGCGCGGCGGGTCAGTTCGACGCTGTTATCGGTCAGGTTGCGGCTGTTGTCCATGATGGTCGCGACCTGCTGGGTCCCCGATTGCAGGCCGACGATCAGCTCTTCGATTTCTTCGGTGGACTTCTGGGTGCGCTGCGCCAGGCTGCGAACCTCATCGGCGACCACTGCAAAACCACGCCCTGCTTCCCCGGCACGGGCCGCTTCGATGGCGGCGTTGAGGGCCAGCAGGTTGGTTTGCTGGGCTACGGACTTGATCACGTCGAGCACGCTGCCGATCTTGTCGCTTTCACGCTTCAGGTCGCCCATCGCCGCGGTGGAGTTGCCCACTTCGAGGGCCAGGCGTTCGATCTGGGCGATGGCTTCACCGACGACTTTTTCGCCTTCGCGGGCCTGTTGGTCGGCAGCGACGGCGGCTTCGGAGGCTTCCTCGGCGTTGCGGGCGACTTCCTGCACCGTGGCGGTCATTTCATGCATGGCGGTGGCGACCTGATCGGTTTCCACCTTTTGACTGTTGACCCCGGCGCTGGTCTGCTCGGTCACGGCCGAGAGCTGTTCGGCGGCGCTGGCGATTTGCGTGACACCTTCGCCGATGCCACCGATCAATTGCCGCAGGCCCACGGTCATGCTTTGCATGGCGCGTTGCAGTTGGCCCAGTTCGTCGCGACGGTCAGAAGTGAGGTTGTGGGTCAGGTCGCCAGCGGCTACGCGTTCGGCAACCTTCAAGGTGTCGTTGAGTGGGCCGACGATCTGCCGGGTGATGAGCAGCGCTGCAATCACGCCGAACAGCAGGGCCAGCGCAGCCGCTGCGATGAGAACGGTCTTGGCCTGGGCGGTATCGTGGTCTCGCACCGCCGTCTGGGACACGGTGAGCTTCTGACTGGAATCGATCAGTACGTGGCCTTGCTCACTCATGCGCTGCAACGCGGCGCCATTATCGATCTGGGAGTCGCGGAACTGGCTGACCGCCGCGCGATAGACGTTCATCGAGTCGCTGGCCTGCTGAAGACTATCGGCGAACTCCTCGGGTAGCTGGGCCGGCAAGCGTGCCAGCAGTTTCAGGACATCGGTGATTGCATCGATGGCGGGCTGCTGGGCCTCGCTTTTTCCGCTGTAGGTGTAGCCGCGAACCTGATAGCGGGCCTGCTGGATCGCCTTGCTCAGGGCCACCACGTTGTTGAATTGAGTAACGTCGCCGCTTTGCAGCAATGCTTTTTCCACCTCGGCAACGCGGGCCACGGCGTTGTCGGCGCTGGCGCCGAGCTTGCTGCGGGCGTCTTCGCGGCTGACGGTGGCGCTGGTCATCTGGGCGAAGGCACTCTTGTATTCGGCAACGGCGGCCAGCTGTGCATCGATCAACGCCACATCGGCCGGTTGTTCGATCAACTGGCGAGCAGTCTTCAGGCCCTCTTCGAGCTTGCCCAGCAGGTCGTTGACCTGTTGCGGCCCTTTCTCGCCCCGCGTGCTGTTGTAGTCGATGCTGGCCAGATTCAAGTCTTTGCTCAAGTCGTTGAGACTGGCAATGAACCCCAGTTTATCGCCCCGGCTGATGACATTGCCCAGGCCGGACCAACCGGTGAATGCGATCATCAAGGTGAGGAACAGCACCAGGCCGAAGCCTGCACCGAGTTTGCGATTAACGCTTACATTTCCCAGACCCTGGGCAAGCCACCGGAACATGCTGATACTCCCTTGGAGCGCTGAATTGGTTTTATGGGCACTGTATCGGCGGCTTTGACGGGATCTGTAGAAATGAGCTCAGGATTCTCCGAGTGGCTTATTTGTGGCGAAGCAGAGATGCCTTTCAGAACAACCTTGCAAGCAATGCGGTAACCGCGGTCTCGACCCGCAGAATCCGCTCGCCCAGTTGTACCGGTTGCAAGCCGGCCTTGCCCAGTAGGTCGATCTCGTAGGGAATCCAACCGCCTTCGGGGCCGATGGCCAAGGTCACCGGCTCCGTGAGTGCTCGCGGGCAGGGTGGGTGGTTGCCAGGGTGGCCGACCAGTCCGAGGGTGCCGTTGGTGATGGCCGGCAGGCGGTCCTCGACAAAAGGCTTGAAGCGTTTCTCGATAACCACCTCGGGCAACACGCTGTCCCGGGCCTGCTCCAGGCCCAAGATCAGTTGCTCGCGAATGGCCTCGGGTTCGAGGAACGGCGTCTGCCAAAAGCTCTTTTCCACGCGATAGCTGTTGACCAGCACCACCCGCGGCACGCCCATGGTGGCGATGGTCTGGAACACTCGCCGGAGCATTTTCGGGCGCGGCAGCGCCAGCACCAGGGTCAACGGCAACTTGGCCGGCGGCGCCTGGTCGAGGGTCACTTGCAGTTCGGCCTCGCGAGCCTCCAGGCGCAGCACCTGGGCCGAGCCCATCAACCCGCCGATGCGCCCGACCCGCAGGCTGTCACCGACGGCACTGCGATGGACTTCCTGCATGTGGGTCAACCGGCGATCGCTCAGGATCACGCGGTCAGGCCCAATGAAGTCGGCCTCTTCGAGCAGCAGCAGGTTCACGCTTGGGTCGCTGGCGGCTGGTCGTTGTGGTCATCGACCGGCTGGTCCTCGGGTTCTTCTTCCCGGCGCTTGCGCACCAGGCCACCGAACAGGATGCCGATTTCGAACAGCAGCCACATCGGCACGGCCAGCAGGGTCTGGGAGAAAATGTCCGGCGGGGTGAGGATCATGCCGACCACGAAGCAGCCGATGATCACGTAGGGGCGGATCTTCTTCAGGTAGGCGACGTCGACCACGCCGATCCACACCAGCAGCACCACGGCCACGGGGATTTCGAACGCCACGCCGAAGGCGAAGAACAGCGTCATGACGAAATCCAGGTAGCTGCTGATGTCGGTCATCATCTCCACGCCCGCCGGGGTGGCGGCGGCGAAGAACTTGAAGATCAGCGGGAACACCAGGTAATAGGCGAAGGCCATGCCGGTGTAGAACAGCAGGATGCTGGATACCAACAGCGGTACGGCGATGCGTTTTTCATGCTTGTACAGGCCCGGGGCGATGAAACCCCAGATCTGGTGCAGGATCACCGGGATCGCCAGGAACAGCGAGACCATCATCGTCAGCTTCAGTGGCGTCAGGAACGGCGACGACACGTCGGTGGCGATCATCGTCGCGCCTACCGGCAGGTACTGGCGCAGCGGCGTGGAGACGAAGGTGTAGATCTGCTGGGTGAAGGAAAACAGCCCGGCGAAGATGATGAAAACCGCCGCGACGCAACGCAGCAGGCGGGTGCGCAACTCGGTGAGGTGCGATACCAGCGGCATCGGCTGGTCGTTTTCAGGGATATCGCTCATGGGGCTCGCGGCGGCAAAGTAGGATCGTTAGGCGCAGGGACAGCGTGGGGCGCTGTATCCGCTGCCGTCGGTGTCACGGGCGCCGGTTCAGCCACCGGCGTGCCACTCTCTGGCGCTTGGGAAGCCACGATCGGCTCGGCCACAGGCTGGACTGGCGTCGGTTCCTGCTGGGTCGGCGTGAAGATTTTCCGCGCTTCCTGCTCCAGGGACAGAATGTGTTCGTTGTGAAGTTGCCGACGGATGTCGTCGGCGCCGATTTCACGTTCAACTTCCTGTTTGATCGCATTGAAGCTGCGCTTCAGGCGCCCGATCCAGAGACCGGCGGTGCGCGCAGCGCCCGGCAGACGCTCGGGGCCCAATACCAGCAGGGCGACGAGGCCGACGAGCAGCAGTTCAGTGAAGCTGATCCCAAACATTAGTCAGTGCTCACGAGTCTTTGCGAATGGGCTCTTCGACTTTCTGGGCCTGCACGTCGATGGTGTTCGGCGCATTCACCGGCTGAGTGGCCTGTGGGTGTACCGGTTGGGTCGGTTGTGCGGGCTGAGCCTGGTTGGTCGTCGGATCGGCCGGTTTCTCGTCATCGTTCATGGCCTTGCGAAAACCCTTGATCGACTCGCCGACATCGGTGCCGAGGTTCTTCAGTTTCTTGGTACCGAACACCAGCACCACGACGACCAGGATGACGACCCAGTGTTTCCAGTCAAAGATACCCATGTGGCTACTCCTCTCAAAAATTGATCAGGCGGACGGGCGCGAGGCTTTCTCGACGTGCCCGGACAGACCGAAGCGACGGTCCAGTTCATCCAGTACGGCCTGCGGATGCTGCCCCAGTTGGGCCAGCATGACCAGGCTGTGGAACCACAGGTCGGCGGTCTCGTAGATCACGTCGCTGCAATCGCCGCTGATGGCGGCGTCCTTGGCGGCGATGATGGTCTCGACCGACTCTTCGCCGACTTTTTCCAGAATCTTGTTCAAGCCCTTGTGGTACAGGCTGGCGACATAGGAACTGTCGGCGGCGGCGCCCTTGCGCTCTTCCAGCACCTGGGCCAGGCGGGTCAGGGTGTCACTCATGGGTATGTCCTGAATAAATGGCATGCGGGTCCTTGAGCACCGGGTCGACGGTTTTCCAGTCGCCGTTCTCGAAGACGCGATAGAAGCAGCTTTGACGGCCGGTGTGGCAGGCAATCTCGCCGACCTGCTCGACCATCAGGATGATGACGTCGCCGTCGCAGTCCAGGCGCATCTCATGCAGGTGCTGCACATGCCCGGACTCTTCACCTTTGCGCCACAGCTTGCCACGAGAACGTGACCAATAGATGGCGCGGTTCTCGGCGGCGGTCAGGGCCAGCGCTTCGCGGTTCATCCAGGCCATCATCAGCACGCGCCCGGTCTTGTGATCCTGGGCGATGGCCGGCACCAGGCCGTCAGCGTCCCACTTGATCTCGTCCTGCCAGTTTTTCATCTTCGACTCCGACCATGGACCGCGCACCTGACGTCGGCGGGCCCAGCGTTGAAACAGTGTGCCAGCGCGAGCCGGTGCTGGCTATCGGCGAACGACCAGATACAAACCAACGATCACCATGATTGCGGCGGGCCAATGGCCCAAATCGCTCAACGGTCCACCAGCCGCCAGCATGGCGCCGCCTCCCAGGTGAGCGGCGCCGAGCAAGCGCAGGAACCAGTCATCCTTGCGTCGGTGCCACGGCGGTGCCGGGTCATGGGCGTGGGGTTGGGACATGCGTTCGAGCAGGTCGCGGGTCATGTTGGCCAGGTGCGGGATCTGCTCGAATTGGCTCTGCACGTTGCCCAGCAAGGTTTTGGGGCTGACGCGCTCGCGCATCCAGCGCTCGAGGAACGGTTGGGCGGTGTTCCACAGGTCCAGGTCCGGGTACAACTGACGGCCGAGGCCTTCGATGTTCAACAGGGTTTTCTGCAACAGCACCAACTGGGGCTGAACCTCCATGTTGAAGCGTCGCGCGGTCTGGAACAGGCGCATCAGTACCTGGCCGAAGGAAATATCTTTTAACGGTTTTTCGAAGATCGGTTCGCACACGGTACGGATCGCCGCTTCGAATTCGTTGAGCTTGGTCTCGGCCGGCACCCAGCCCGAATCGATGTGCAGTTGGGCGACACGGCGGTAGTCACGCTTGAAGAAGGCGAACAGGTTGCGGGCCAGGTAGTCCTGGTCTTCGGGGGTCAGGCTGCCGACGATACCGCAATCGATGGCGATGTATTGCGGACTCCAAGGCTGCACGGTGCTGACAAAGATATTCCCCGGGTGCATGTCGGCGTGGAAGAAGCTGTCGCGAAACACCTGGGTGAAAAAGATTTCCACGCCGCGCTCGGCCAGCAGTTTCATGTCGGTGCGCTGGTCGGCCAGGGTCGCCAGGTCGGTGACCTGGATGCCGTAGATGCGCTCCATCACCAACACTTTCGGCCGGCACCAGTCCCAATAGACTTGCGGCACATAGAGCAGCGGCGAGCCTTCGAAGTTGCGGCGCAGCTGGCTGGCGTTGGCGGCCTCGCGCAGCAGGTCGAGTTCGTCGTAGATGGTTTTTTCGTAGTCCTGGACCACGTCCACCGGGTGCAGCAGACGGGCATCGGCCGACAACCGTTCGGCGGCGCGGGCGAGGATGAACAGCCACGCCAGGTCCTGGGCGATGATGGGCTTGAGGCCCGGGCGAATGACCTTGACCACCACCTCTTCGCCGCTCTTGAGTTGCGCGGCGTGAACCTGGGCCACGGAGGCCGAGGCCAGGGGCTCGACGTCGAAGCGGCTGAAGACTTCGCTGATCTTTTTGCCCAGTTGTTCCTCGATCAGCGCCACCGACAGCTTGGAATCGAACGGTGGCACGCGGTCTTGCAACAGCATCAGTTCATCGGCAATGTCTTCGGGCAACAGGTCGCGACGGGTCGAGAGTATCTGCCCGAACTTGATGAAGATCGGCCCCAGGTCCTGCAAGGCCAGGCGCAGGCGCGCGCCACGCGGCAGGTCCAGGGTTCGTCGAGGGAACCAACGCCACGGCAGCACGAAGCGCAGCGCCAGGAGAAACCACGGCAGCGGCAGGGCGAACAGCAGGTCATCGAGGCGGTAGCGGATCACGACGCGCTGGATGCGCAACAAACGGCGGACGGCAAGCAGCTTCATGCGTTATCGCTTGGTTTCAAGGGATCGGGAAAGGCGCTCGAAACGCGCCTCGAGACGTTCCAGGTCAAGTTTGACCTGGTCCAGTTCATCAAAACGGGCCTGGGCCTCGCGTTGGCCTACGAGGGTACGCGATTCTTCGGCCAGGTATTCATTCAGATTCTGTCCCAGGCTGGCGAAACCCTGGCGATACCAGTGGCGGCGGCTGCGCAAATGGCCGCTGAGCAACTGGGTCGCCACCGGACCGATCCAGCGGGACACTTCGTATTCCCAGTCCAGTTCCAGGTTCTGGAGAATCGCCGCCAGCTCCAGCAGCACGCCGCTGTCGCCATCGAGCTCCACGTCGGGGCTGTGCAGTACCGCGCTCTTGTCCTTGCCCAGGGCCAGGTTCACCAGGCTCGACGCCGGAGCGCGCAGCGTGCAATCCGCTTCGGCTTCCCAGTGGGCGGCGAGCATCAGGCCTTCGTCGCTGGGCAGAATGAACAACTGCAACGCCGGGCTGCGGCAGTCGACGGCGATCACCTTGCCGCTCAAGTGCGCCAGGCGCGCGAGCGCCGTGCTGTCCAGGCGCAATACCCGGTTGAGGCCGAGTTCGACGCTGGCGAGCAGGCCGGTGAGCAACATCAGGGTTTGATACCGCGATGCAGGGCGACGATACCGGCGGTCATGTTGTGGTAGGTCACGCGGTCGAAACCGGCCTCGACCATCATCGACTTCAGGGTTTCCTGGTTCGGGTGCATGCGGATCGATTCGGCCAGGTAGCGATAGCTTTCCGAGTCGTTGGTGATCAGCTTGCCCATCAGCGGCATGAAGGCGAACGAGTAGGCGTCATAGGCCTTGGACATCAGCGCGTTGGTCGGCTTGGAGAACTCCAGCACCAGCAGGCGGCCGCCGGGCTTGAGCACCCGCAGCATCGAACGCAGGGCGTCTTCCTTGTGGGTGACGTTGCGCAGACCGAAGGCGATGGTCACGCAGTCGAAATGGTTGTCGGGGAACGGCAGTTTTTCAGCGTCGGCCTGGACGAACTCGACATTGCCGGCCACACCCAGGTCCAGCAGGCGGTCGCGGCCGACCTTGAGCATGGATTCGTTGATGTCGGCCAGCACCACCTGGCCGGTCGGCCCGACGATGTGGGAAAACTTCTTCGTCAGGTCGCCCGTGCCGCCGGCGATGTCCAGCACGCGATTGCCGCTGCGCACGCCCGACAGCTCGATCGCGAAACGCTTCCACAGCCGGTGCATGCCGCCCGAGAGCAGGTCGTTCATCAAGTCGTACTTGGCGGCTACGGAGTGGAAAACCTCAGCGACTTTTTCCGCTTTCTGGCTTTCCGGCACGTTCTTGAAGCCGAAGTGAGTGGTGGGTTCGGCATCGCTGCCTTTGCGCTGATCAGTCATATCGCGGTCACCAAAAAAGAATGCGGGACATTCTAATCCCGGTGGAGGGCTTTGTCTTGGCAAGGCTGAAGGTAAGATGGGCTACCGCCGGGACGTTTTGACGCAGCCAGGGTCTGAAACGTTCAGGCAAGTCCCGATAAAACAGGAGTCACCCGATGGCCCGTATAACTGTTGAGCGTGCCCATGGCCTGGGCAAGGAAGTGGCGCGAGAGAAAGCCGACAAGCTGGCGCAGAAGCTGTCCGACAGCTATGGCCTGGAGCCGCAGTGGGTGGGCGATACCCTGAAGCTCAAGCGTTCCGGGGTCAAGGGCGAAGTGCATGTGGGCGAGGATTCGATCCGCGTCGACGTGGAACTGGGCATGTTGATGTCGGCCATGAGCGGCACGATAAAGACGGAAATCGAAAAGGCGCTGGATAAGGCGCTGGCCTGATCGACCGGAAGGGTGGGTGGGATTACATGACTCAAGTTCACCACCTATCCAACTGTGGGAGCGAGCTTGCTCGCGATTGCATTGTTTCAGTCGCATCAAGGTTGGCTGACACTCCGCCATCGCGAGCAAGCTCGCTCCCACAAGGGAAGTCATCGCCTTCAGGTTTTGTGTCAGTTGTTAGGGTGCCGTTTCTAATTATTGTCACTACTTTGTGCCTGAGCCCGTCCATGTGCGGGCAGTTCCTCAAACCTTTTTTCGAGTGAGGTGCACCATGGCCAAAGTTATTCTGAAGAAAAAAACCGACGTTGAATCTTCCACGCTCAGCGACGTGAAAACGTACGCGCGCAAGATCTGGCTGGCGGGCCTGGGCGCCTACACGAAGGTCGGCCAGGAAGGCAGCGGATACTTCCAGGAGTTGGTAAAAGCGGGCGAAGTTATTGAAACCAAAGGCAAAAAGAAAATTGCCGGGAAACTTGAAGCGGCCAACAGCGAATTGATTGAAGCCAAGACCGACGTCAATACTTTCAAGGCCCGGGTTGAAGTACAACTCGATAAAGTCGAGAAGGTATTCGATGCCCGTGTTGCAAGTGCCTTGAATCGTATCGGCATTCCGTCTAAACATGACGTTGAGACACTCTCTGCTAAGCTCGATGAGCTGACAGCATTGCTCGAACGTGTCGCGCGTAAACATTAAGGAGAACGGGATGGCTGGCAAAAAAATCACAGAAAAAGAGGGCAGCTCGTGGGCCGGGAAGATTGAAAAATATTCCCGCAAAATCTGGCTTGCTGGTTTAGGCGTGTACTCGAAGATCGACACTGACGGCAGCAAGCTCTTCGAGTCCCTGGTTAAGGACGGCGAAAAGGCCGAAAAACTCACCAAGACGGCAGTCGGCAAACAAGTCGATGCCACCAAGGAAACCGTCGATTCCGCCAAGTCGCGCATCGGCGGCGTGAAGGATCGTGCCCTGGGTAAATGGGACGAGCTGGAAGGGGCTTTCGACAAGCGCCTGAACAGCGCGATCTCGCGCCTGGGCGTGCCGAGCCGCAATGAAGTCAAGGCGCTGCACAGCAAGGTCGACACCCTGACCAAGCAGATCGAAAAACTCACCGGCGCCAAAGTCGCACCCGTGGCGACCAAGACGGCGGCGGCCAAGCCGGCCGCTAAAACGGCAGCCAAGCCACTGGTCAAGGCTGCGGCAAAACCCGCCGCCAAACCTGCGGCGAAAGCAGCGGCCAAGCCGGCGGCTAAAACCGCAGCGGCCAAACCTGCTGCCAAGGCGGCGGCTAAACCGGTAGCGGCGAAAGCAGCAGCCAAGCCCGCCGCCAAACCGGCTGCCAAGCCAGCGGCCAAGACGGCTGCAGCTAAACCCGCTGCGGCTAAACCTGCGGCCAAACCAGCCGCTAAGCCTGCAGCCAAGCCTGCGGCAAAAGCGGCGGCCAAACCCGCTGCGGCGAAAAAGCCTGCCGTGAAAAAACCGGCCGCGCCAAAAGCTGCCGCACCGAAGGCGTCCACCGCACCCACCGCGGCCGCCAAACCGGCAACCCCGGCGAGCACGGCGAACTCCGCCGCCGCTCCAACGGCGGTCGCCACTCCAGCACCGGCGCAGGCTCCATCGACGCCTACCACCCAGTCCTGATTCTGCGGGACATGCAAAAACGCCCGGCCTGTGAAGGTCGGGCGTTTTTGTTTGTACGCAGGTCAACCTGTGGGAGCGAGCTTTGTGGGAGCAAGGCTTGCCCGCGATGAAAACGCCGCGGTCTCTTGAGGACTGTAGCGCCTGGATCGCGAGCAAGCTTTGCTCCCACAAAGCTCGCTCCCACAATGGATCTACCACTGTCGGCGGTTAGTCGTGTTCTTCCAGGTATCGCAGCGCCAATCGTTCGGTCGCCACCTTGGTCGCGGGTGGCAGGTGCGGGGCCACCAGCATCATGATCTGGTAGACCACCAGTCGAACCTCGCCCTCGCGGTCGAGGATGCGCTGGTAGTCCAGGGAGAACAGCAAGGTCATGGTGATCTGCTCCACTAGTTGCCCCAGGGCCTGGGTATCGCTGACCAGCAAATCCTGGGCCTTGAGCTGCGCCAGCAGTGAGGCGAGGGTTCGCTTCAGGGCATTGAGCAATTGACGGATGCCCTTGGCCAGCTTCGGCAGGCGTCCGGCCAGGTTCGACAGGTCCTGGAACAGAAACCGGTACTGGGCCAGGCGCTCGACGATCAAATGCAGGAACAGCCAGTAGTCTTCCGGCGCCAACTGCGCGTCCGCCGGTGGGTCGAGCAGCGGTGCCAGTTCGTTCTGGAAGCGCTCGAACAACCCGAGGATCAGCGGTTCCTTGCCATGAAAGTGGTAGTAGAGGTTGCCTGGGCTGATGCCCATTTCATTGGCAACTTCCATGGTGGAGACGTTTGGTTCGCCCTTTTCGTTGAATAATTGCAGGGCACATTCAAGGATGCGGTCGCGGGTTTTCATCCGGTCTTCTTAATGGTCAAGTCGTGTCACGGCCAAGCGCCTGGCCGTGGAATAGGGCCTTCAGCGCACGCGAACATAGGTGCCGGGGGCGGCGTCCAGAGGCGGGTAGTTGGCGTTGCCCAAGGTCATCTGGGTTTCGTGCTGGGCGCCGGAGCGTTCCTGGATCCAGCCCAGCCATTGCGTCCACCAACTCCCTTCGACGTGCGTGGCATCGTGGTACCAGGCCCGGGGGTCGCTGCTCATTTTTGCGCTTTCGATGTAGTTGGCCTTGGGGTTGCCCGGCGGGTTGAGAATGCTCTGGACATGGCCGCTGTTGGAAAGCACGAAGCGTTTGTCGCCACCGAGCAATAGCGTCGAGCGATAAACCGCGTCCCAGGGCGTGATGTGGTCGTTGATGCCGGCCACGCTGAAGCTGTCCACCGTCACTTTCTGCAGGTCGATGGGTGTGCCGCACACTTCCAGGCCGCCGGGGTGGGTCAGTGGGTTGTGCTTGAAGAAGTCCAGCAGATCGCCGTGGTAAGCCGCCGGCAGCCGGGTGCAGTCGTTGTTCCAGTAGAGGATGTCGAAGGCCGGCGGTTCCTTGCCCAGCAGGTAGTTGTTGATGAAGTAGGTCCAGATCAGGTCGTTGGGACGCATCCAGGCGAACACCCGGGCCATGTCGCGACCATCGAGGATGCCCTTCTGGTAGGAGCGGCGCTTGGCGGCTTCCAGGGTCTGCTCGTCGATGAACAACGTGGCCTGGCTGTCGATCTGGCTGTCCAGCAGGCTTACCAGGTACGTGGCACTGGCGACCCGGCGCAGTTGGCGCTTGGCTTGCAGGTGGCCTTGCAGGGCGGCGATGGTCATGCCACCGGCACAGGCGCCCATCAGGTTGACCTCCCGGGCGCCGGTGATCGCCCGGCAGACGTTCATGGCCTCTTCCGTAGCCTCGACATAGCTGGACAGGCCCCACTCGCGGTGGCGTACGTCAGGGTTGCGCCAACTGATGATGAACACCTGCAAACCGTTTTTCAGGGCGTACTGGACAAAGCTGTTGGAGGGGCTGAGGTCGAAAATATAGAACTTGTTGATCTGTGGCGGCACGATCAGCAATGGCTTGGCGTACTGCTTTTCGCTCATGGGCCGGTACTGGATCAGTTCGAGCAATTCGTTGCGAAACACCACCGCGCCGGGCGTGGTCGCCAGGGTCTTGCCAACTTCAAAGGCATGGGGCGTGGTTTGGCGCGGCAAGCCGTCGTTGTGCAGCAGGTCGTCCACCAGGTGGCTGATGCCTCGAACCAGGCTGGAGCCGCCGGAGTTGAACAGCTCCTTGACCGCCAGCGGGTTGAGCAAGGTATTGGACGGCGCTACGGCGTCGTTGAGCAGGGCGAAGGCGAAGTGGGCGCGGGCGCGGTCATCCTGACCCATGTCGCTTTCGTCAATCCAGCTCTTGACCTGTTTTTGCCAGCTCAGATAGGCCTGCAGGCTGCGGCGGTAGAACGGATTGAGCTGCCAGGTGGGGTCGGCGAAACGCGAGTCGTTGGGGTTGGTGGGGTGCAGGGTCTCGCCCAGCAGCACACGGCCCAATTGACCGCCCAGTTTCAATGCATGCCGGGCACTGTGCACCGGGTTGCGCAAGCCGTGTGCGGCCACACTGCGCAAGGTGGACAGCAGGTCCCTGCCACGTAGGCCAGTGACCGCACTTTGTGCGTTGATGAAGCTGGCAGGGGCGGGCATGGAACCCTTCGCCGGTTTGTCGCGCATGAGTCAACTCCTTCGTCATCAGGCTAAAAACAAACACACCGAACCAGACAACATAGTCGCTGTTTCGGGTCGCTGCGCAATCCGGCGTCCTGCCAGGCGCGAATGGGCGGTTTCAGCCGCCGCCCAACGGCGAGGGATGCGGATGCATCACGGCACGCTGACGTTCTTCCTCCAGAAACTTCATGATGATCGGCGCCACCGCCTCGGCCCTGGTGATCAGGAACAGGTGGCCGTCATCGATAATGTGCAATTGGGCGTTGGGAATGCGCCAAGCCAGCATGCGCATGTTGATCAGTGGAATCAGCGGGTCGTCATCGCCGGCCAGCACCAGGGTCGGTTGGTGGATCTTGTGCAGCCAGTGGATGCTGGTCCAGCCGAGGCCGGCGAACAGTTGCCAGTAATAACCGAGCTTGCCCGCCGAACGCACCTTGGCCGCGTGGCTGGCCGCCAGGCTCGGGTCGCGGCGGAACGAGCCGCCGTAGATCAGCGGTGCGATACGCATCACATGGGAAGGCTGAACGTAGCGCCGGGGGCTGGCCATCATCCACAGCACCTTCGGTTTGCCCGGTACCATCACTGCCCCGGCCGCCGTGGCCGCCAGTACCAACTTCTTGCAGCGCTCCGGGTAATCGTAGGCGAATTGCTGGGCCAGGGCGCCGCCCCAAGACACGCCGATCACGTTGACCTGACCGTAGTCGAGGTAGTCGAGCATCCGCGCGGTGAGTTTGGCCAGGCCCGGAAAGCGATACGGTCGGTTGGGCGTCGATGAACCGCCGACGCCGGGCACGTCAAAGGCGATGACTTCCAGGTCCGGGTCCAAGGCCTGGATGAACGGGAATACCAGCTCGAGGTTGGCGCCGATGCCGTTGAAAATCAGCAGGGGCGTCAAGTGAGGCTTGCCGGGACGTACCGCGGTGCGCAAGGTCTGGCCATCCAGGTCGACGGTACGGAAGATGTACGGTTGCGGCATGCTTCAAGCCCTGTGGGTTGGGTCGCTGTCTTTCATTTTTCCCCGATCCCTTGTGGGAGCGAGCTCGCTCGCGATGACGGCGATACATCCAATATCAATGTTGGCTGACACACCGTCATCGCGAGCAAGCTCGCTCCCACAGGGGATCTGCCGTGAACATGAGTTTTATGTTCGCCAGCGCTGTGGGCCTTGCATTCAGTGTCGGCTGGCGGGATGTATTCGTGAGCAAGCCCACTCCCGCAGCAGACGAGTTGCATCCCTTACCGCTCATGCACATAGGTGCCGGGCGCCGCTTCACCGGCCGGGTAGGCCTTGTTGCCCAGCACAGTAGGGGCTTTTTTCAGTTTGCCCGAGCGCTCGGCCTGCCAGGCTTGCCAGTGTAGCCACCAGGAGTCGGTGTGCTTGGTGGAGTTTTCCTGCCAGTCCTCGGCCTTGGCCGGCATGTCCTCGCCGGTCATGTAGCGCGACTTGGGGTTGCCAGGCGGGTTGAGGATGCTCTGGATATGACCGCTGCTCGACAGCACGAATTCCACTTTTCCACCGAACAGCTGCGCCGACTTGTAGCAGGACTTCCAAGGTGTGATGTGGTCGTTGGTGCCCGCCAGGGAAAAGATGTCGGCGGTGACTTGCTTGAGGTCGATGGGCGTGCCGCACACTTCCAGTGCATTGGGGCGGATCAACGGGTTGTTTTTGAACATCTCGATGAGATCGCCGTGGAACGCCGCCGGCAGCCGCGTGGTGTCGTTGTTCCAGAACAGGATGTCGAACACGGGCGGCTCGTTGCCCAGCAGGTAATTGTTGACCCAGTAGTTCCAGATCAGGTCGTTGGGGCGCATCCAGGCGAAGACCTTGGCCATGTCGCGGCCTTCGAGTACGCCGGCCTGGTAGGAGTGACGCTTGGCCGCTTCCAGGGTCTGCTCGTCGACGAACAGCGCCACGTCGGTGTCCAGGGTGGTGTCGAGTACGCTCACCAGCAAGGTCAGGGCATTGACCTTTTTCTCGCCGAGGGCGGCGTAATGGCCCAGCAGCGCGGTGCAGGTGATGCCGCCCGAGCAGGCGCCCAGCATGTTCACGTCCTTGCTGCCGGTGATGGCCGTGACCACATCCACCGCTTCCTTGAGCGCCTCGATGTAGGTCGAAAGGCCCCACTCGCGCTGTTCCTTGGTGGGGTTGCGCCAACTGACGATGAAGGTCTGCACGTTGCTGCGCAGGCAGAAGCGCGCCAGGCTCTTGTCCGGGCTCAGGTCGAATACGTAGAACTTGTTGATCTGTGGCGGCACCACCAGCAGCGGTCGCTCGTGGACCTGCTCGGTGATGGGCCGGTACTGGATCAGCTCCAGCACGTCGTTGCGAAACACCACGGCGCCTTCGGTCACGCCCAGGCTCTTGCCGACCTCGAACGCGCCCATGTTCACCTGGCTCGGCATCCCGCCGTTGTGCACCAGGTCCTTGGCCAGGTGGGACAGACCGTCCAGCAGGCTCTTGCCGCCGGTTTCGAAGAAGCGCTTGACCGCCGCCGGGTTGGCCGCCGAGTTGGTCGGGGCCATGGCTTCGGTCATCAGGTTGATCACGAAATGCCCGCGGCTGATGTCTGCGGGCGAGAGGCTGCTGTCGTCGATCCAGGCGTGCAGCTCCTTGCGCCACGCCAGGTAGGTTTGCAGGTAGCGTTTGTAGAGCGGGTTCTGGCTCCAGGCCGGGTCGACGAAGCGACGGTCGTCGCCGGCCGGTTGCAGCTCGGATTTGCCGAACAGGACATTCTTGAGTTCGACGCCGAAATGGGCGACATGCTTGACGCTGTGCAGCGGTTGCTTGATGGCCTGGGTCAGCACCATGCGGGCAGAGGCCAACAGGTCTTTCCTGCGCAAGCCGACGACGGGATTCAACCCCAGGGTATTTTCCGAGGCCTGGTACTTCAGGTCATCGTTGTTCTTGTTGCTCATCTACGACGCTCCATTGTCCTTCAGACGAGTACCCGGTGGGTGCCATGAAGCCACACAGCCGATACCAGGTACGCTGCTCGGGTGACCATTAATTCCGCATCGAGGGCCAATGAGGAAACGTATGCCAGGAACTCGCCGGTTCCTTTGCAGGGAACTTGCCAGCTCCATTGGTTACCCGAGTTTAATTTTTTTCGCAAGCAGGCCAGTCATTGACGTTGCTGCGCGGGCATTCAAGCAGATGAGTCTAGAAAAATCGCCCTAAAGCGCCAGCCCTTGAGTTAGAGCATCAGCTTGACGACGGACGCGTCCGGATCGCGGGTTTTTCCGGCGGCCTTGATCTCGCCGAGATAATCGTTCCACAGGTCTTGTTGGCGCACCGCTAACTGGTAGAGATAGTCCCAGGTGAACAATCCGCTGTCGTGGCCGTCGTCGAAGGTCAGTTTCAGTGCGTACTGACCGGCCGGCTCGACCTTGGTCAGGCCGACGTTGAGCTTGCCGTATTGCAGGATAGGTTTGCCATGGCCCTGGACCTCGGCGGAAGGCGAATGCACCCGCAGGAATTCGGCGGGCAGGTGGTACTCCTCGTCCGGCGCGTATTTGAGCGTCAGGGTCTTGGAGGCTTTGTGCAGGTTGATGGCGGTGGGGAGTTTGGTCATGGCTTGTGATCCGTCTCTGAAGGACACCCTGATCTGCAAAAGCGACGCGGTCCATGTGGGAGCGAGCTTGCTCGCGATAGCGGTTTGACAGTCAACATATGGGTTGAATGTTATGCCGCCATCGCGAGCAAGCTCGCTCCCACAGGTTCCGGGAAACCTGTCAGTGGCTTACAGGATATACCGCGACAGATCTTCGTTCTGCGCCAATTCACCCAGGTGGCTGTTGACGTACTCGGCGTCGATGAGGATCGGCGCTTCGTTGTGGGCGCTGGCCAGGTCGCCGGCGCTGAACGACACTTCCTCGAGCAAGCGTTCGAGCAACGTGTGCAGGCGACGGGCGCCGATGTTCTCGGTTTTCTCGTTGACCTGCCAGGCGATCTGGGCCAGGCGCTTGATGCCTTCTGGCGTGAACTCGATGCTCAGGCCTTCGGTCTTGAGCAGCGCGCAATACTGTTCGGTCAGGGACGCATGGGGCTCGCTCAGGATGCGTTCGAAGTCTTCTGGCGTCAGCGCCTTGAGTTCGACGCGGATCGGCAGGCGACCCTGCAGCTCCGGCACCAGGTCGCTCGGTTTGCTCAGGTGGAAGGCACCGGAAGCAATGAACAGGATGTGGTCGGTCTTGACCATGCCCAGCTTGGTGTTGACCGTGCAGCCTTCGATCAGCGGCAGCAGGTCGCGTTGTACACCTTCGCGGGACACATCGGCACCGCCGACATTGCCGCGCTTGGCGACCTTGTCGATTTCGTCGATGAACACGATGCCATGCTGCTCGACCGCTTCCAGCGCCTTGGCTTTCAATTCTTCTTCGTTGACCAGGCGGCCGGCTTCTTCATCGCGCACCAGCTTCAGTGCTTCCTTGACCTTGAGCTTGCGGCTTTTCTTTTTGCCCTTGCCCATGTTGGCGAACAGGCTCTGCAACTGGTTGGTCATTTCTTCCATGCCCGGCGGCGCGGAAATGTCGACGCCGGCCATTTCGGCCACTTCGATCTCTATTTCCTTGTCGTCCAGCTGGCCTTCGCGCAGGCGCTTGCGGAACAGCTGGCGGGTGTTGGAATCCTGGGTCGCGGCGGCGTCGGCGTTGAAGCCCATGCGCGCCGGTGGCAGCAAGGCGTCGAGGATGCGCTCTTCGGCGGCGTCTTCGGCACGGTGGCGGACCTTGGTGATTTCCTGTTCGCGCAGCAACTTGATCGCGGCGTCGGCCAGGTCACGGATGATCGACTCGACGTCGCGACCGACATAGCCGACTTCGGTGAACTTGGTGGCTTCGACCTTGATGAACGGCGCATTGGCGAGCTTGGCCAGGCGCCGGGCGATTTCGGTCTTGCCGACACCGGTCGGGCCGATCATCAGGATGTTCTTGGGGGTCACTTCGACGCGCAGCTCTTCGGGCAGCTGCATCCGGCGCCAGCGGTTACGCAGGGCGATGGCGACGGCGCGCTTGGCATCGTCCTGGCCGATGATATGGCGGTTGAGTTCGTGGACGATTTCGCGGGGAGTCATGGACATAATAATTGGCGGTCCTCAAGCAAGAATGAGCCGGTGCGCGGGTGGCAGGCTTATTCGGCGAGGTCCTGCTCCTCAATGGTCTGGGTGTGGTTGGTGAAGACGCAGATGTCGCCGGCGATGCCCAAGGCAGTCTCGACGATCTCACGGGCCGACAGGTCGGTTTTTTTCAGCAGGGCGCTGGCCGCGGCCTGGGCGTAGGCGCCGCCGGAACCCATAGCAATCAAGCCATCTTCGGGCTCAACGACGTCGCCGTTGCCGGTGATGATCAGCGAGGCGTCCTTGTTAGCGACCGCGAGCATGGCTTCGAGGCGGCTCAGGGAACGGTCG
Organism: Pseudomonas beijingensis; assembly: GCF_030687295.1. Taxonomy (NCBI): domain Bacteria; kingdom Pseudomonadati; phylum Pseudomonadota; class Gammaproteobacteria; order Pseudomonadales; family Pseudomonadaceae; genus Pseudomonas; species Pseudomonas beijingensis. Next base: position 1,447,082 of record NZ_CP117425.1, read on the forward strand.
GTGCGCCATTCCTTGGCCAGTTCCACGGCGGCACGGACCAGGTGGCCCTGATGTTTTTCAAGCTGGCCTTCGAAACGTTCGAACAGCGTGAAGGCGTCGGCGGTGGCCCCGGCGAAACCGGCGATGACCTCGCCGTGATATAGGCGACGGACTTTTTTCGCGTTGCCTTTCATCACGGTGTTGCCCAGTGAAACCTGGCCGTCGCCGCCCATGACGACTTTGCCATGACGGCGGACTGAAACGATGGTGGTCAAGGGAGAGTCTCCACGCAGCGGGGCGAAAATGCCCGGATGGAACTCATATGGGGGTGGCGTGGGGTTTTTCAACTGCGGGGGCGCAGAGGGGATGAGCGGTCCCCCGCCTTTTTTGGCAGAGGCTTTTGTGGCGAGGGGAGCTTACTGTGGTGAGGGGATTTATCCCCGCTGGGCTGCGCAGCAGCCCCAAAAGCTTGATGTATTCGGCCCTGACACACCGAGGCGGCAGGTTTTTAGGGCCGCTTCGCGCCCCAGCGGGGATAAATCTCCTCGCCACAAGGGGGGGGCGTGTCGCCTGGATCAGCGGCTCTGGCGTTGTTGTAACAACAGGTTGCTGAAACCACTGCCCGCCAATTGTTTCTGGGCCTTGGTCAGTTCCTCGCGGTTGCTGAACGGGCCGACCAGTACCCGGTACCAGGTTTCGTCCTTCACCGTCCCGGACTCCACGGACACGGACTGGCCCAGCAGAATGATCTGTGCGCGGACCTTGTCGGCGTCGGCTTCCTTGCGGAACGAGCCGGCCTGCAGGAAGAACTTCGTCACCGGTGCGGCTTTCTGCACCGGTGGGGCCGGTGGCGGCGTGATGCCGGCCAGGGCCGCCTGGGCGCGAGCGGTGTCGATCTTCGCCGCTTCGGCCGGGGTCACCGGCGTGGTGGGCACCTGTGGCACTTGCGGCGTCGGCAGGGTTTTCTCCGGCACGGCATCGGGCGGCACGATGACTTCCGATTCCGGCAGCAACGTGTAGAAGTCGTACTTCGGCTTCACCGGTTGCGTCGGGCTCGGCGGGGTCTTGTTGGCCTCGGCGATACGCGTGGCTTTCTGCTGCTCTTGCCGGACGCGCTTGACGTCATCGCCCTGGCCCGGCTCCAGCTTCATCAAGAACACAATGAACGCGCCGACGGTCAGGCCGATGGCCATCCACAACCAACCTGGAATCGGTTTTTTGGCTGGAGGCTGGTAACGACTGGCGCCGCGCTTGGGTGCAGGTTTTTTCTTGGCGGCCAACTTACATGCGCTCCAGGGTTTCCAGGCCCAGCAGTTCCAGGCCTTGCTTGAGCGTGCGCCCGGTCAGCGCGGCGAGGCGCAGGCGGCTCTGCATTTGCTCTGGGGTCGGTGCGCTGAGGATCGGACAGTTCTCGTAGAAGCTGGAGAACAGGCCGGCCACATCGTACAGGTAAGCGCACAAGGTGTGTGGCGTGCCCTTGTCGGCGACGTTGTTCAGGACCTCGCCGAACTGCGCCAGTTTCGCCGCCAGCTCCTGTTCCTGAGCTGCTTCAAGGACGATCTGGCCGTCCACTTCGCTGAAGCTCTTGCCGAGCTTGCGGAATACTCCGGCCACGCGGGTGTAGGCGTACAGCAGGTACGGCGCGGTGTTGCCTTCGAAGTTGAGCATCAGGTCGAAGTTGAAGCTGTAGTCGCTGGTGCGGTGCTTGGACAGGTCGGCGTATTTCACCGCGTCGATGCCCACGACCTTGGCGATCTTGCGCAGTTCGTCCTCGGCCAGGTCCGGGTTCTTGCCCTTGACCAGGGTGTAGGCGCGATCCTGGGCTTCGGTCAGCAGGTCGATCAGCTTCACCGTGCCGCCGTCGCGGGTCTTGAACGGGCGGCCGTCGGCGCCGTTCATGGTGCCGAAGCCCATGTGCTCCATTTCCATCGGGCGGGTCACGAAGCCGGCCAGGCGCGCCACTTCGAACACTTGCTGGAAATGCAGGGCCTGGCGCTGGTCGACGAAGTACAGCACTCGATCGGCCTTGAGCACGCTGTTGCGGTAGCGCACGGCCGCCAGGTCGGTGGTGGCGTAGAGGTAGCCGCCGTCGGCCTTGACGATGATCACCGGCAGCGGCTCGCCGTCGGCGGTCTTGAACTGGTCGAGGAACACGCACTGGGCGCCGTTGCTTTCCACCAGCATGCCCTTGGCCCTGAGGTCGTTGACCACGTTGGCCAGGTCATCGTTGTAGGCGCTTTCCCCCATCACGTCGGCCATGGTCAATTTGACATTCAGCAGCTCGTAGATTTTCTGGCAGTGGGACAGGGAGATGTCCTTGAACTTGCTCCACAGCGCCAGGCACTCGGCATCGCCGGCCTGCAGCTTGACCACCAGGCCACGGGCGCGGTCGGCGAACTCGGGGGACTCGTCGAAGCGTTGCTTGGCGGCGCGGTAGAAATTCTCCAGGTCCGACAGCTCATCGCTGGTAATCGGGTTTTCCTGCAGATAGGCCATCAACATGCCGAACTGGGTGCCCCAGTCGCCAACGTGGTTCTGGCGGATAACGGTGTCGCCAAGAAACTCCAGGACCCGGGCCACGCCGTCGCCGATGATGGTCGAGCGCAGGTGGCCGACGTGCATTTCCTTGGCGAGGTTGGGGGCCGATAGGTCGACCACGGTGCGCTGCAACGGGCCGGCCTTGCGAACGCCAATGCGCTCGTCGGCCAGGGCTGCGTCCAGGCGCGAAGCCAGGGCCTGGGTGTTCTGGAAGAAATTGATGAACCCGGGGCCGGCAATGTCGGCTTTGTTGACATTCTCGTCGGCCGGCAGCGCGGCGATGATTTTCTCCGCCAGGTCGCGAGGTTTCATGCCGGCCGGCTTGGCGAGCATCATCGCGATGTTGCTGGCGAAGTCGCCGTGGGTCTTGTCGCGGGTGTTCTCGACCTGAATCGCCGGCGACAGGCCTTCTGGCAGCACACCTTCAGTGACGAGTTGGGTGATGGCTTGCTGGATGAGCTGGCGAATGGTGTCTTTCATGGTCTTCTCTTTCAACCGCAGGCGCGGCGGCGCTTCGATGCGCTGGTGGATAAACTGGGCATTATCCGTGGCGCGGGCGAGCTTGCCAACTGTAGCGGGTCGGTTGGGGATGTGTGGTGATTATTCTTGGTGGCCTGGATGTACGCGATCCCCTGTGGGAGCGGGCTTGCTCGCGATTAGCGGTGGGTCAGTCACGGTGATGTCGGCTGTGCCGTCGCTATCGCGAGCAAGCTCGCTCCCACAGGGGGCGGGCATGTGGTCTATTCAATACAAATCCACCGGATCCACATCCAGCGACCAGCGCACCGCCCGCCCGCTGGGCATCTGTTCCAGCACCAGCAGCCAGGCACTCAGCAGTCGATGCAGCGGCGCCCGGGCGTTGGCCTGCAATAGAAGCTGCGCCCGGTAGCGCCCGGCCCGCCGCTCCATCGGAGCTGGCACCGGGCCCAATAGTTCGATGCCGGTAAGGCTCTGCTCTGCCAGCAAACGCTCGGCCTCGCTGCAGGCCTCATCGAGGAAACCTTCGGCTTGCCCGGGCTTGTGGGCTTCGGCCCGCAACAGCGCCAGATGAGCAAAGGGCGGCAGGCCGGCGCTGCGGCGTTCGCTCAAGGCTTGTTCGGCGAAGGCGAAATAACCCTGCTCGGTCAATTGGATCAACAGCGGGTGATCGGCCAAGTGCGTCTGGATAATCACTTTGCCCGGCTCCTCGGCCCGCCCGGCCCGGCCTGCGACCTGGACAATCAACTGCGCCATGCGCTCGCTGGCGCGGAAGTCGCCGGAGAACAACCCACCATCGGCGTCGAGGATCGACACCAGCGTGACTCGCGGGAAGTGATGCCCCTTGGCGAGCATCTGCGTGCCCACCAATATGCATGGCTGGCCCTTCTGGATCGTCGCGAACAGCTGATTCATCGCGTCCTTGCGCGAGGTGCTGTCGCGATCCACCCGCAGTACCGGGTAATCGGGGAACAGGATACCCAGCCGTTCCTCAGCGCGCTCGGTGCCGGCACCGACCGGGCGCAAGTCCACTTTGCCGCACTGCGGGCAATGCCTTGGCACGCGTTCGGCGTGGCCGCAATGGTGGCAACGCAGCTCGCCATGGCGTTGATGCACGGTCATCCGCGCATCGCAGCGCTCACACCCAGACATCCAGCCACAGTCGTGACACAGCAGGGTCGGGGCAAACCCCCGGCGATTGAGGAACACCAGGACCTGTTGCCCGGCGGCCAGGGTCTGGCCGATGGCTTGCTGCATCGGCCCGGAAATACCGCTGTCCAGTGGTCGACTTTTCACGTCCAGGCGCAGGAAGCGCGGTTGCTTGGCGCCGCCGGCCCGTTCGTTGAGGCGTAGCAGGCCGTAGCGACCGGTGTAGGCGTTGTGCAAGCTTTCCAGCGAGGGCGTCGCCGAGCCGAGGACGATCGGGATGTTTTCCTGGCGGGCGCGCACCAGCGCCAGGTCGCGGGCGTGATAGCGCAGGCCTTCCTGCTGTTTATAGGAGCCGTCGTGCTCTTCGTCGATGATGATCAGGCCGGGGTTTTTCATCGGCGTGAACAGCGCCGAGCGGGTACCGATGATGATGTCGGCCTCACCGTCGCGGGCGGCGAGCCAGGCTTCCAGGCGTTCGCGGTCGTTGACCGCCGAGTGCACCAGGGCGATCCGCGCATTGAAGCGTTGCTCGAAACGCGCCAGGGTCTGCGGGCCGAGGTTGATTTCCGGAATCAGCACCAAGGCCTGCTTGCCGGCCTCCAGGGCCTGGCGGATCAGTTGCAGGTAGACCTCGGTCTTGCCGCTGCCGGTGACGCCCGCCAGCAGAAAGGCGTGATAACTGTCGAAACCTGCACGAATCGCTTCGCAAGCGGCCCGCTGTTCGGCGTTGAGCGGCAGTTCCGGCTGGGCCAGCCAATGTTCATGGCGGGCGCCGGGGGCGTGCCGGCGGACCTCCACCTGGACCAGGTTCTTGGCCAGCAACAGATCGAGGCTGTCCTTGCTGAGCATCAGTTTGCTCAGCAGTTGATGAGCCACGCCATGGGGATGTTGGGCCAGGGTCGCCAAGGCTTCGCGCTGGCGCGGGGCGCGGGCGATGCGTGGATCGTCCAGCGAAGCCCCCGGCGCCACCGACCAGAATCGCTCCTGGCGCGCCTCGGCCAGCTCACCCTGGCGCAGCAACACCGGCAGCGCCCAGCTCAGGGTGTCGCCGAGGCTGTGCTGGTAATACTGGGACGTCCACAGGCACAACTTGAACAGCGATGCAGGCAGCGGCGGCGTGGCATCGAGCAGGGCCAGGGCTGGCTTGAGCTTGTCGGCCGGGACCTCGCTGTGATCGGTGACCTCCACCAGGATGCCGATCATTTCCCGCCGGCCGAACGGTACCCGCAGGCGCATGCCCGGCTGCAACTGGGCGCGCAGGATCCCGGCCGGGGCGCGGTAGTCGAACAGGCGGCGCAGGGGCGAAGGCAGGGCGAGGCGCAGAATGGCGTCGGGCACGCGGGGGATCTCGGTAGGCGGACAAATTCGCAAGGCTTAGCGCGATTCAATGTGGGAGCGAGCTTGCTCGCGATGGCGTCAGTTCTGTCACATTGATGCTGACTGAATCGCCGCTATCGCGAGCAAGCTCGCTCCCACAGGGATTGTGCTGAGGGCGGGAGCCTAGCAGACGGTTGGTACAAGGCATAGCTTGCGCGAACGACGATGTCTGGTAGAATCCGCGGCCTAATTACGTGCGGTATTCAACAATAGTGTTGGGTGGCGGCACGCTAGCCTGAGGAAAACAGCATGAAAACCGATATCCATCCGGAATACCCAGAAATTGCCGTAACCTGCAGCTGCGGCAACAAGTTCGAAACGCGTTCGACCTACGGCAAAGCCCTGGCGATCGACGTTTGCAACGAATGCCACCCGTTCTACACCGGTAAGCAAAAGACTCTGGATACCGGCGGCCGCGTTCAGAAGTTCGCCGATCGTTTCGGTGCTTTCGGCAAAGTTGCTCCAAAAGCCTGAGGCTGATCATTTTGGAAAGTCGTTCCGGCTTCTCCAGAGTGATGAAAAAGGCGTCCCTTGCGGGCGCCTTTTTTGTGTCTGCGATTTGGTTCTGTGGTGCCCAGGCGGCCTGTCCTTCGCCGGGCAACCTACCCCAGGTGGCGGTGCAGCGCGTGGTGGATGGCGACACCTTGTACCTGGAGGATGGCCGACGCATTCGGATGATCGGCCTGAACAGCCCTGAGTTGGGCAAGCGCGGCCGCGCCGACGAGCCGTTCGCCGTGGCGGCACGCCAGCGACTCGAAGCCCTGGTGGCCGCCAACCATGGCCGGGTGGGCGTATTGCCTGGCAAGGACGACCGCGATGACTACGGCCGTACGCTGGCCCATGTCTACAACGCCCAGGGCGAGAACCTCGAAGAGCGCTTGATTGCCGAGGGGCTGGGGTTTCTGGTGGCGGTCGCGCCGAACGTCGACCTGGTCAGTTGCCAGCAAATGGCCGAACGTCATGCGCGGCAAACCGGATCCGGTCTCTGGAAAAAATCCCCCGTCGTGCGAGCGGAGCAGATCAATGCGCCCGGTTTCGTGCTGACGAGTGGGCGTGTAGAAAGCGTGCGACGCAATCGCGGTGGTATCTGGATTGAATTGCAGGGGCCGGTTGTCCTGCACGTTGCGCCCGGTATGCAGAGGCGCTTCGACGCCTCGGCCCTGGAGCGGCTCAAGGGCCGCAAAATCGAGGCCCGTGGCTGGGTCGTCGACCGCGCCCGGCGTGGCGGCAACAAGGCCGGACAGGCGCGATGGATGTTGCCGCTGACCGATCCGGCCATGTTGGAAGCGGTTCTGTAAGAAAAAATTGTAGACATTATTCTTTCGAATTGTATGCATCTAGCCCTTGTGTTTCGCGGCTCTTGGCCCAAAGTCGTAGGGCAGGGCGCTTGACAGCAGTGACTGGTCAGTCTTGTAGGGACTTTGCGAGGCGCGTATCCTCGGCGGTCCGTCTGTCCAACACAGTAAAAAGCGGAATGCCCACATGTCTGATCTGAAAACTGCCGCTCTCGAATATCACGCGCATCCTCGTCCAGGAAAGCTGAGTGTCGAGCTCACCAAGGCCACCGCTACTGCTCGCGACTTGTCGCTGGCCTACAGCCCCGGCGTAGCCGAACCAGTCCGCGAAATCGCTCGCGACCCTGAACTGGCCTACAAATACACCGGTAAAGGCAACCTGGTTGCAGTCATTTCCGATGGCACCGCGATTCTCGGCCTGGGTAACCTCGGCCCATTGGCTTCCAAGCCAGTCATGGAAGGCAAGGGCGTGCTGTTCAAGCGCTTCGCCGGTATCGACGTATTCGACATCGAAGTCGACTCCGAGAGCCCGCAAGCCTTCATCGACACCGTCAAGCGTATCTCCATCACCTTCGGTGGCATCAACCTGGAAGACATCAAGGCACCTGAGTGCTTCGAGATCGAGCGCGCCCTGATCGAACAGTGCGACATTCCAGTATTCCACGATGACCAGCATGGCACCGCCATCGTCACCGCGGCTGGCATGATCAACGCCCTGGAAATCGCCGGCAAGACTCTGCCGGAAGCCAAGATCGTTTGCCTGGGTGCCGGCGCTGCGGCCATCTCCTGCATGAAGTTGCTGGTGAGCATGGGCGCCAAGATCGAAAACATTTTCATGGTCGACCGTACCGGCGTGATCCACTCCGGCCGTGACGACCTGAACCAGTACAAGGCCGTCTTCGCCCACGCGACCGACAAGCGCTCCCTGGCGGACGCGCTGGACGGTGCCGACGTGTTCGTTGGCCTGTCGGGTCCGAACCTGCTGAGCCCGGAAAACCTGCTGCGCATGGCGCCGAACCCGATCGTGTTCGCTTGCTCGAACCCGGACCCGGAAATCTCCCCGGAGCTGGCTCACGCGACTCGCAACGACGTGATCATGGCCACTGGCCGTTCGGATTACCCGAACCAGGTCAACAATGTGCTGGGCTTCCCGTTCATCTTCCGTGGTGCCCTGGACGTTCGCGCCAAGCGCATCAACGAAGAGATGAAAGTCGCGGCCGCCAACGCCCTGCGTGAACTGGCCAAGCTGCCGGTGCCTCAGGAAGTGTGCGACGCCTACGGCGGCATCAAGCTGGAATTCGGTCGTGAGTACATCATTCCGAAACCCATGGACGCCCGCCTGATCACCCTGATCTCCGACGCCGTGGCCAAGGCCGCCATCGAGACGGGCGTGGCCACCCTGCCGTATCCGAAGAACTACCCGCTCAAGAGCGTGGATGACGTGTTCAACGGCTAAGCCGTTGTAGCGCTTCAATAAAAAGCCCCGGCTCCTGTGAGCCGGGGCTTTTTATTGGCCGCCACTTTTTATGGCCGCCAAAAGTCCCCTGTGGGAGCGAGCTTGCTTGCGATGACATTCTTCAATTCACCCCAGGCCTTTCAGCCCAACGCTTGAGCCTCAATCCAATCCCTGTGGCGAGGGAGCTTGCCCCCGCTCGGCTGCGCAGCGGCCGCAAACCGGGCAATTCGGTCTGTCTATAGGCATGCAGGGGCCTGCTGCGCAGGTCAGCGGTAGCAAGCTCCCTCGCCACGGGGTTTGGGTTGCCTGGGCTGCCGCCATCGCGAGCAAGCTCGCTCCCACATTGGTCCGGCGATAGACATTGATTGTGCGACCGCCAAAAGTCCCCTGTGGGAGCGAGCTTGCTTGCGATGACATTCTTCAATTCACCCCAGGCCTTTCAGCCCAACGCTTGAACGTCAATCCAGCCCCTGTGGCTTGCTCCCACATCAGGAATGGTGCGGCCAAAAAAAGCCCCGCACTTCTCGCGAAGGCAGGGCTTTTGGGTTGGGGGCGGTCAGAACAGATCGATCGGTGCCGCTTCGTCCGCCGGCAGCGGGCTACCCGGTGCGACGCCGTTGCCCAGCTCGTTGACCGACGGCGGCGTGTCTTCGCTCTTGAACAGTTCAAAGTACGCCCCTGGGGTGCCCGGCGTGGCCGCGCGGCCGCTGACTGGGTCGACCCGCAGGCTGAGGATGCCTTCCGGTTCCGGCTGGGTGTGCGGCGGCTTGTCCTTGAGGGCGGCGCCCATGTAGGTCATCCAGATCGGCAGCGCCACGGTACCGCCGAACTCACGGCGACCCAGGCTTTCGGGCTGGTCGAAACCGGTCCAGACCGTGGTCACGTAATCGGCGTTGTAGCCGGAGAACCAGGCGTCCTTGGATTCGTTGGTGGTACCGGTCTTGCCCGCCAGGTCGGTGCGGCCCAGGGCCAGCGCGCGACGGCCGGTGCCGAGCTTGATCACGTCCTGCAGCATGCTATTGAGAATGAAGGTGGTGCGGCCATCGACAATGCGTTCCGCCACGGCGGGCGCTTGCGGCAGGCCCGGGGGCGTGGTGGCTTCGCCTGGCGTCGCATTGACCGTGAACGTGTCGGTGGACGGTGCGGCGACACCATCGCTGACCTGCTCGCCCGTGGGAACCCGTGGCGGGTTGGCGACGAACAACGTCTCGCCGTTGCGGCTTTCGATCTTGTCGATGATGTACGGGGTGATCTTGTAGCCGCCGTTGGCGAACGTGCTCCAGCCCGTGGCGATTTCCATCGGCGTCAAGGTCGCGGTGCCCAAGGCCAGGGACAGGTTGCGCGGCAGGTCCTGCTTGTTGAAGCCGAACTTGCTGATGTAGTCGATGGTGCGGTCCACACCCAGCGCCTGCAGCAGACGGATCGATACCAGGTTGCGGGATTTGTACAGCGCCTCGCGCAGGCGAATCGGGCCGAGGAACGTATTGGTGTCGTTCTTCGGGCGCCAGACCTTGTCCAGGTACTCATCGACGAACACGATCGGCGCATCGTTCACCAGGCTGGCGGCGGTGTAGCCGTTATCCAGCGCGGCGCTGTAGACGAATGGCTTGAAGCTCGAGCCCGGCTGGCGCTTGGCCTGCAGCGCCCGGTTGTAATTGCTTTGCTCGAAGGCGAAGCCACCCACCAGCGAAAGAATGGCGCCGTTCTGCGGGTCGAGGGACACCAGCGCGCCCTGGGCGGCCGGGATCTGGCTGAACTTGAGCGTGTTGTCCGCCTGGCGTTGGACGCGGATCAGGTCGCCGACCTGGGCAACGTCCGACGGCTGCCGTGGGTTGGCGCCCATGCTGTTGGTATTGAGGAACGGACGGGCCCATTTCATGGTGTCCCAGGCCACGTGTTCTTCCAGCTCGCCGTTGCGGGTCAGCACCTTGATGCCGTCCTTGTCCACCGAGGTGACGATCGCCGGCTCCAGGCTGCTGATGGTGCGCTGCTTGGTCAGCTCCAGGGCCCAGGCCTCCTTGGTCTTGCCCGGCAGGCGCGATTCAGGGCCACGGTAGCCGTGGCGCTGGTCGTAGGTCATCAGGCCCTCGTGCAATGCAGTGTTGGCCATTTCCTGCAAGTTGCTTGGCACCGTGGTGGTCACGCGGAAACCTTCGGTGTAGGCGTCGCTGCCATAGCGCCCGACCATCTCGGCACGGGCCATCTCGGCGATGTACGGGGCGTTCACTTCCGGAGTCGGCACGTGATAGCTGGCGTTCAGCGGCTCATTGATCGCGGCGGTGTAGTCGGCCTCGCTGATCTTGCCGAGCTTGTACATGCGCCCAAGGATCCAGTCGCGACGTTCCTTGCTACGCGCCGGGTTGGCCAGCGGGTTGAAGCGCGACGGTGCCTTGGGCAGGCCGGCGATCATCGCCATCTGCGCCAGGCTCACATCGCGGATCGATTTGCCGTAATACACCTGTGCCGCCGCCTCGATGCCGTAGGCGCGGTTGCCCAGGTAAATCTTGTTCACGTACAGCTCGAGGATTTCATCCTTGGTCAGCTGTCGCTCGATCTGCAGGGCCAGCAGAATTTCGGTGGTCTTGCGCGAGAAGCTGCGCTCGCTGGTCAGGAAGAAGTTCTTGGCCACCTGCATGGTGATGGTGCTGCCGCCGGACTGGATGTGCCCGCTCTTGATCAACTGGCTGGCAGCGCGCATCAGGCTGCCGGGATCGACGCCATAGTGGTTGGCGAAGTTATCGTCTTCAGCACTTAGTAACGCATTGATGAAATTGGGGGGAATGTCGGCGAAACGGATCGGTGTACGGCGCATTTCGCCAAATTCGGCGATCAACTTGTTGTCGCTGCTGTACACCCGCAAAGGAATCTGCAACTGAATACTTCTCAGCGCCTCCACGGACGGCAATCCCGGACTAAGGTAAAGAAAAGCACCGCTCAGGCCCAAGAGCAGTCCGCAGAAAACGGCGACGATGGACCATCCGAAAAATTTCAGCAGACGAATCAAGGCTTTTGGATATCCAGGCAAAGAATGAAAAAGGCGCCAGGTGCAGGGATGGACCCGTGCTTGCAACAAAGCGAAAAAAAACGCTGGGCATTATAAGCATTTTTTTTCGTCGGGAACGCCATCCGGACGTCCGTCGGACGGCGGTGATTGAACGCAATGCATATTAGAGAGTCCGTAACTCACGGATAGTCATAGGGAATTGGTAGTGCTACGACTCTTCAATAAAAAAGCCCATGCACTTCTGGGGATCGACATCAGTTCGACGTCGGTGAAGCTGCTCGAGTTGAGTCGCCAGGGCGAGCGATACCGCGTCGAGTCCTACGCGGTCGAACCGTTGCCGGCCAATGCAGTGATCGAGAAGAACATCGCCGAACTCGAAGGGGTGGGCCAGGCGTTGTCGCGGCTGCTGGCCAAGGCCAAGACGCCCTTGCGTAGCGTGGCGGTGGCCGTGGCGGGCTCGGCGGTGATCACCAAGATCATCGAGATGGACGCGGGCCTCTCCGACGACGACATGGAGAACCAGCTCAAGATCGAGGCCGATCAATACATTCCCTATCCGCTGGATGAGGTGGCCATCGATTTCGAAGTGGTGGGCGTTTCGCCGCGCAGCGCCGAGCGCGTCGAAGTGCTGCTGGCGGCCTGTCGCAAGGAAAACGTCGAGGTTCGCGAGGCCGCGTTGGCGCTCGCCGGGCTGACGGCCCGGGTGGTCGATGTGGAGGCTTATGCGCTGGAGCGAGCCTTTGGCCTGCTCGCCACGCAACTGGCCGCGTCCCAGGAGCGGCTGACGGTGGCGGTCATCGACATCGGCGCCACCATGACCACCCTCAGCGTGCTGCACAACGGGCGCATCATCTATACCCGCGAACAATTGTTCGGCGGGCGCCAGTTGACCGATGAAATTCAGCGCCGCTACGGCCTGACACCCGAACAGGCCGGCCTGGCAAAGAAGCAGGGTGGGTTGCCGGACGATTATCTCAGCGAAGTGCTGCAACCTTTTCGCGAGGCCCTGGTGCAGCAGGTCTCGCGGTCCCTGCAATTTTTCTTCGCCTCGGGCCAGTACAGCGCGGTGGACCACATTCTGCTGGCCGGGGGCACGGCGTCGGTCGCCGGCCTGGATCGGCTGATCGAGCAGCGCCTGGGCACGCCGACCCAGGTGGCCAACCCGTTTACCAACATGGCCCTGAGCAGCAAGGTCAATGCCGGTGCCCTGGCCAGTGATGCGCCGGCGCTGATGATTGCCTGTGGGCTGGCCCTCAGGAGTTTCGACTGATGGCGCGGATCAACCTGCTTCCCTGGCGTGAAGAGCTGCGCGAAGAGCGGCGCAAGCGCTTTCTGCTGGCCTTGGTCGGGGCGCTGGTCGGGGCGGTCGGCGTGGTCCTGGTCGCCGTGCGCTACTTCGACAGCGCCATCGACCACCAGGTCGCCCGCAATAGTCACCTCTCCGAGCAGATCGCCGTGCTGGACGAGCGCATCAAGCAGATCAGCGAGTTGAAAGCCCGTCGTCAGCAATTGCTGGAGCGCATGCGCATCATCCAGGACTTGCAAGGGAACCGACCGGTCAGCGGGCGCATCTTCGACCAGTTGGTGAGAACCTTGCCGGACGGGGTGTATTTCACCGAAGTGAAGATGGAAGATCGGACGCTCTTCATCAAGGGGGCCGCGGAATCGAACAACCGGGTCTCGGACCTGATGCGCAACCTGGACTCGTCGGACCTGTTCGATGCGCCCAGTTTGACGGAGGTCAAGGCCACCACCGCCGGTCAGCTCGACCAGGCCAACGTTTTCCAGTTGACGGTTCGCCAGACCCGCCCGGTCGAAGTGGAGGACGCTCAATGAAGCCTGGAGAGTGGTTCGACGCGCTGCGCAAGATCGACATCAGTGACCTGGACACCAACAACATCGGTTCCTGGCCGGCACCGATCAAATGGCTGGCCGGCGTCCTGCTGGTGGTCCTGGTGCTGGGGCTGGGCTATAACTTTGCCTTGAGTGATCTGGAAAACCAGCTGCAGCAGGTGCGCGAGGAAGAAAACACCCTCAAGGCACAATTCGCGGGCAAGGCGCACATGGCCGCAAACCTGGAACGCTACACCGAGCAGATGAAGCAGATGGAAGCGTCTTTTGGTGTGCTGTTGCGGCAATTGCCCAGCGATACCGAAGTGCCGGGCCTGCTGGAAGACATTACTCGCACCGGCCTGGGCAGCGGCCTGGAGTTCGAGGAAATCAAGCTGCTGCCGGAAGTCACCCAACCGTTCTACATCGAGCTGCCGATCCAGATCACCGTGACCGGCGGCTATCACGACCTGGCGACATTCGTCAGTGGGGTGGCCGGGCTGCCCCGGATTGTCACGCTGCACGATTTCGAAATTGCGCCGATGGAGCCCGAGGCAGGCACGAAGCTGCGCATGAGCATCCAGGCCAAGACCTACCGCTACAACGAGCAGGAGGCCCAGCCATGAGGCCGCTGGTGTGTCGCCTCTGCCTGCTGGCAGGCCTGGTCGCGCTGGCGGGCTGCAACAACGACAACGGGTTCAGCGACCTGGACGCCTACATGAACGAAGTGCGTCTGCGTCCGCCCGGCAAGATCGAGCCGACGCCGACGTTCAGACCCTACGAGACCTTTACCTACAGCGCCGCGAACCTGCGCAGCCCGTTTTCCCGGCAGGTCCGCGTCGACCAGGCCGACCGGCAGCGCGGCTCGCGCAACGTCCGGCCCGACCCCAACCGGGTCAAGCAATACCTGGAAGGCTTCAACATCGAGCAGTTTGAAATGGTCGGTACGATCTCCAACGCCGGTGGCTCCTTCGCGCTCCTGCGGGGCGCGGGCGGGGTGCATCGGCTCAAGGTCGGTGACTATCTGGGGCGCAATGACGGGCGGATCGTCGCCATCAGCGCCACCCAGGTCGATGTGGTCGAAATCGTTCCCGATGGCGAGGGTGCCTGGCTGGAGCGACCACGGACCATTCCTTTGAAAGAGCATTCATAGTGGAACTCGAACAATGAACAGGATTTTTTCAGCCCTCGGTATTTCGCTATGGATAGCGCTGTTGTCGCCGATGGTTCTTGGGGCCAGTCTGAAGACGCTGGATGTGGCGGCGTTGCCGGGGGACCGTGTCGAGTTGAAGCTCACCTTCGACGGGCCGCCGCCAACACCCCGGGGCTACACCACCGAACAGCCGGCCCGGATTGCCCTGGACCTGCCAGGCGTGACCAATCAACTGACCAACAGGCGTCACGACCTGGGCGGGGGCAATGCGCGCAGCGCCACCGTGGTCGAGGCGGGGGATCGCACCCGGTTGATCATCGGCCTGACCCAACTGGCGCCGTATGAAACCCGGGTCGAAGGCAATAACCTGTTCGTGGTGGTTGGCAAGGGCCAGACCCCGAAGAATACTGCTTCGAAGCCCTCTGCCCAGGCCCCGCGCCCGGCGGTTGCCAGCGCTGCGCCCGCGCGGGCCAGTGCGCCGGCGGGCAAGGCGATTCGTGGGGTGGATTTCCAGCGCGGGACCCAGGGCGAAGGCAACGTGGTGATCGATTTGTCCGATCCATCCATCGCCCCGGACATCCAGGAGCGCGAAGGCAAGATCATCCTCAATTTCGCCAGGACCCAATTGCCCGAGCCACTGCGGGTGCGCCTGGACGTCAAGGACTTCGCCACCCCGGTGCAATTCGTCAATGCCAGCGCTGGCAGCGACCGGGCGACCATCAGCATCGAGCCCAGCGGCACCTTCGACTACTCGACCTACCAGACCGACAACAAGCTCACCGTCAGCGTCCGGCCCATGACCGTGGACGACTTGCAAAAACGCAATGCCGACCGCGCCGCCTACAGCGGCGAGAAGCTCTCGCTCAACTTCCAGGACATCGAAGTGCGTTCGGTCCTGCAACTGATTGCCGATTTCACCAACCTGAACCTGGTGGCCAGCGACACAGTGCAGGGTGGCATAACCCTGCGGTTGCAGAACGTGCCTTGGGACCAGGCGCTGGACCTGGTGCTCAAGACCAAGGGCCTGGACAAGCGCAAGGTCGGCAACGTGCTGCTGGTGGCGCCGGCCGATGAAATCGCGGCGCGCGAGCGCCAGGAACTGGAGTCGCAGAAGCAGATTGCCGACCTGGCGCCGCTGCGGCGTGAGCTGTTGCAGGTCAACTATGCGAAGGCGGCGGACATCGCCAAGTTGTTCCAGTCGGTGACCAGTGCCGAGGCGAAAGCCGACGAGCGCGGCACGATCACGGTCGATGAGCGAACCAACAACATCATTGCCTACCAGACCCAGGACCGGCTCGACGAACTGCGCCGGATCGTGGCACAGCTGGATATTCCGGTGCGCCAGGTGATGATCGAGGCGCGGATTGTCGAGGCCAATGTCGACTACGACAAAAGCCTGGGCGTGCGCTGGGGCGGGTCGATACAGAACAAGGGCAACTGGAACTCCTCGGGGGTGACCACTGGCACCTCCACGACCATCGGCACGCCGGGCAGTACCGGCACCAACCAGCCGTTCGTCGACCTGGGTGCCTCGGGTAATACCTCGGGGATCGGCATTGCGTTCATCACCGACAACGTGTTGCTGGACCTTGAGCTGACTGCCATGGAAAAAACCGGCAACGGCGAAATTGTCTCCCAGCCCAAGGTGGTGACATCTGACAAGGAGACGGCAAAGATCCTCAAGGGCACGGAGATCCCTTATCAGGAAGCCAGTTCCAGCGGCGCCACCTCGGTGTCGTTCAAGGAGGCCTCGCTATCGCTGGAGGTGACCCCGCAAATCACCCCGGACAACCGCATCATCATGGAGGTCAAGGTCACCAAGGATGAGCCTGATTACCTGAACAAGGTGCAGGAAGTGCCACCGATCAAGAAAAACGAAGTCAACGCCAAGGTCCTGGTCAATGATGGCGAGACCATTGTGATTGGCGGGGTTTTCTCAAATACTCAGAGCAAGGTCGTAGATAAGGTGCCATTTCTTGGCGATGTGCCGTATCTTGGCCGCCTTTTCCGGCGTGATGTGGTTTCGGAGAAAAAATCCGAGCTGCTGGTGTTCCTCACTCCGCGTATCATGAATAACCAGGCGATTGCTGTGAGTCGTTGATTCTGTGCGAAATTTGATTCTTGTTGGGCCGATGGGCGCTGGAAAAAGCACCATCGGCCGTTTGCTGGCCAAAGAGCTGCGCCTGCCGTTCAAAGATTCCGACAAGGAAATTGAATTGCGCACGGGTGCCAATATCCCATGGATCTTCGATAAGGAAGGCGAGCCGGGCTTTCGTGACCGTGAGCAGGCGATGATCGCCGAATTGTGCGCGTTCGAGGGCGTGGTGTTGGCCACCGGTGGCGGCGCCGTGATGCGCGAAGCCAATCGTCGGGCGCTGCATGCCGGCGGACGAGTGGTCTATCTGCACGCCTCTGTCGAGCAGCAGGTCGGCCGCACCGCCCGGGATCGCAACCGGCCGCTGTTGCGCACCGCCGACCCGGCCAAGACCCTGCGCGACCTGCTGGCGCTGCGCGACCCGCTGTATCGGGAGATCGCCGACCTGGTGGTGGAAACCGACGAGCGGCCGCCGCGGATGGTGGTGCTGGACATCCTCGAGCGCCTTCAACAACTACCGCCCCGTTAATGCGCCTGGCGAAATGCGCTATCCTCGACGTCCCGTCATGGCCCGGCTGGGGCGTGGCGGATGGCCATTAACTGGCGTGGGAACAAGCACCGTGGACTTTCGTTAATTGCAGGCAGGACGCCTGATTCCATCTTCTCTGTGGGGACACATGCAGACACTTAAGGTCGACCTGGGCGAGCGCAGCTACCCGATTCATATTGGCGAAGGCTTGCTGGACCAGCCCGAACTGCTGGCGCCGCATATCGCCGGGCGGCAAGTGGCGATCATTTCCAATGAAACCGTCGCGCCTCTGTATCTGGAACGTCTGACCCGCAGCCTGTCGGCCTTTTCGGTCATTTCGGTGGTATTGCCCGACGGCGAAGCCTTCAAGAACTGGGAAACCCTGCAACTTATTTTCGACGGCCTGCTGACCGCACGGCACGATCGCCGCACCACGGTGATTGCCCTGGGCGGTGGCGTGATCGGCGACATGGCTGGTTTTGCCGCCGCTTGTTATCAGCGCGGCGTCGATTTCATCCAGATCCCTACCACGCTGCTGTCGCAGGTCGACTCGTCGGTGGGCGGCAAGACCGGGATCAACCATCCGCTGGGCAAGAACATGGTCGGCGCGTTCTATCAGCCCAACGTGGTGCTGATCGACACCGCCACCCTCAATACTTTGCCGGCCCGCGAGCTGTCTGCGGGGTTGGCGGAAGTCATCAAGTACGGGCTGATCTGCGACGAACCGTTCCTGGGTTGGCTCGAAGAGAACGTCGACCGCCTGCGTGCGCTGGATCAAGCGGCCCTGACCTACGCCATCGAGCGCTCCTGCGCCGCCAAGGCTGCCGTGGTCGGTGCCGATGAGCGTGAATCCGGGGTGCGCGCCACCCTTAATCTGGGACACACCTTCGGCCATGCCATCGAAACCCACATGGGCTATGGTGTCTGGCTGCACGGTGAAGCGGTTGCGGCCGGTACGGTCATGGCCCTGGAGATGTCCGCGCGCCTGGGCTGGATCAGCGAACAGGAGCGTGATCGCGGTATTCGTCTGTTCCAGCGCGCCGGGCTGCCGGTGGTTCCGCCCGAGGAAATGAGCGAGGCGGATTTTCTTGAACACATGGCAATCGACAAAAAAGTGATCGACGGTCGTCTGCGCCTGGTGCTGCTGCGCCACATGGGCGAAGCGGTGGTGACCGACGATTATCCGAAAGAAGTTCTACAGGCCACGCTGGGAGCGGACTACCGCGCCCTGGCTCAGCTTAAAGGTTAATAAGACTCCGATGACTAGTTTGCATGCCGACGAGGCTTTCCTCGGCCATTTCCAATTGAGTCATGACCCTTTTGCCCCACGGGTCCCGGGCTTCAAGTTCTTCCCCGCCCAGCGCAAGCCGGTGCTGGGCCAGTTGCATCATCTGGCGCGCTACAGCCAGTTGCTTCTGGTAGTCACCGGTCCCCAGGGCAGCGGCAAGACCTTGCTGCGCCAGGCCCTGGTGGCCAGCACCAACAAACAGTCCGTGCAAAGCGTGGTGGTGTCGGCCCGTGGCGCCGGCGATGCCGCCGGTGTGTTGCGCCAGGTGGCCCAGGCGCTGAACGTCGCCCAGGCCGAAGTTGGTGCAATTCTCGAGCAGATCGTGCAACTGGCGCTGACCGGGCAGGAAGTCTATCTGCTCGTGGACGATGCCGAGCAACTCGACGAGTCGGCCCTCGAAGCCCTGCTGGCCTTGGCGGCCGGTGCGCCGGAGGGACGCCCTCATGTGTTCCTGTTTGGCGAGTCCTCGCTGATCGCCGACCTGGACCAGTTGAACCTCGAGGAAGAGCGCTTCCATGTCATCGAACTGGCGCCCTACACCGAGGAAGAGACGCGTGAATATTTGGCCCAGCGCCTTGAAGGCGCGGGCCGGGGTATCGAACTTTTCACCGCCGATCAGATCTCTGAGATTCACGAAAGCTCCGACGGCTGGCCTGGCAACATCAACCAGGTTGCCCGCGATGCTCTGATCGAAGTCATGATTGCCAGCCGCTCAGCGGTGAAGCGTCCAAGTATGGGGTTCAACATGCCGAAGAAACACGTATTGGCAATTTCCGCCGTGGTCGTGGTCGCGGTTGCCGCCGCCTGGCTGATGCCGGGTCGCACCAAGGCACCCACCACGGGTGCCCCAGCCAACGAACAGGCGCAACTGCCCCTCGGCCAAGGTACGCCGCAACCCAACGGTGGCGCGCCGGCCGTGGAGTTCGCCGGTAACACCCAGCCGATGCCGCTGCCGCTGGTCGGCCAGTCGCAGCCGGTCATGCGTGGCCCGCTGGCCGAAGCGGCCGGAGGCATCACCGAAGGCGACGACGGCGCAGCGCCACCGATCGACGACAGCAGTGACGTGCCGCCGACCGTGACCACTACCGCACCGCCTGCGGGCGTGCCGGCGGGTCCTGCACCAACGCCAACGCCTGCTCCGACTGCCAAGCCGACCCCTGCGCCGACCCAGGTGGCCACCGCCAAGCCTGCACCGACTCCAGCGCCAGCGGCCAAGCCAGCGGCGCCAGCACCTGCGGCTAAGCCTGCTGCCCCGGCCAAGGCCGCGGGCGGTAGCTGGTACGCCGGCCAGGCACCGGGCAACTACGTGGTGCAGATCCTCGGCACCAGTTCCGAAACCGCGGCGCAGAACTTCGTCAAGGAGCAGGGCGGCGAGTATCGTTATTTCAAGAAAGTGCTCAACGGCAAGCCGCTGTATGTCATCACCTACGGCAGCTTTGCCAACCGTGATGCGGCCGTTTCCGCCATCAAGGCCTTGCCAGCGAAGGTTCAGGCTGGTAAACCTTGGCCTCGCACTGTCGCCAGCGTCCAACAGGAACTGGCAGCAACTCGCTGAAGATTCGGCGGCCTTACCCAGGCCGCCTCTCCCGGCAACCTCAAAATTTCCGCAAGGGCGGGCGACCTTTCAGGCCGCGCGCCTTGTGGTGTCTGCGTCACAGTAGCGTTTGAGTCGTAGCGGTCAAACCCAAAAAAGTTTTGACTAGCACAGCATATAGCTTTAAACCTTTCACAAATGCGACATGGATTTGCGACAGTTCGTCGTCAAATTTGTGAGCCCCTGTGTCGGTGTGTACAATGACCTCCCTTTTGCCCCCGCAAAGCTGGCGTACGTTCGGCGCGGCATGCAACTGGTTGAATTGAAAAGAAATTTGCCTCGATTAGAGGCAGCCTGGTGAGAAAGTGTCTATGAAAGCAGGTCTGTACCAACCAGATGAATTCAAGGATAACTGCGGTTTCGGCCTGATAGCCCATATGCAGGGCGAGCCCAGTCATACCCTTTTGCAAACGGCCATTGAGGCCCTGACCTGCATGACCCACCGCGGTGGGATCAACGCCGACGGCAAGACCGGTGACGGTTGTGGCTTGCTGATTCAAAAACCCGACGAGTTCCTGCGTGCCGTAGCCCAGGAAACGTTTGGCGTGACCCTGCCCAAGCAGTACGCCGTGGGCATGGTGTTCTTCAACCAGGACCCGGTGAAGGCCCAGGCGGCTCGCGAAAACATGAATCGCGAGATCCTGGCCGCCGGCCTGCAACTGGTTGGTTGGCGCAAAGTGCCGATCGACACCAGCGTCCTCGGCCGCCTGGCGCTCGAGCGCCTGCCGCAGATCGAACAGGTGTTCATCGCCGGCGAAGGCCTGAGCGACCAGGACATGTCGATCAAGCTGTTCAGCTCCCGTCGTCGTTCGTCCGTGGCCAATGCCGCCGACACCGACCACTACATCTGCAGCTTTTCCCACAAGACCATCATCTACAAAGGCCTGATGATGCCGGCGGACCTCACCGCCTTCTATCCGGACCTGAGCGACGAGCGCCTGAAAACCGCGATCTGCGTGTTCCACCAGCGCTTCTCCACCAACACCCTGCCGAAATGGCCGCTGGCCCAGCCATTCCGCTTCCTCGCCCACAACGGCGAGATCAACACCATCACCGGCAACCGCAACTGGGCCGTGGCCCGTCGCACCAAGTTCGCCAACGACCTGATGCCGGACCTCGAAGAGCTCGGCCCGCTGGTCAACCGCGTGGGCTCGGACTCCTCGAGCATGGACAACATGCTGGAGCTGATGGTGACCGGTGGCATCGATCTGTTCCGTGGCGTGCGCATGCTGGTGCCGCCGGCGTGGCAGAACGTCGAGACCATGGACCCGGACCTACGGGCCTTCTACGAATACAACTCCATGCACATGGAACCGTGGGATGGCCCGGCCGGTATCGTCATGACCGACGGTCGCTATGCTGTGTGCCTGCTGGACCGTAACGGTCTGCGTCCGGCGCGCTGGGTCACCACCACCAACGGTTTCATCACCTTGGCGTCGGAAATCGGCGTCTGGAACTACCAGCCCGAAGACGTCATCGCCAAGGGCCGTGTAGGTCCGGGCCAGATCTTTGCCGTGGACACCGAGACCGGCCAGATCCTCGACACCGACGCGATCGACAACCGCCTCAAGTCCCGTCATCCGTACAAGCAATGGCTGCGCAAGAATGCCCTGCGCATCCAGGCGACCATGGAAGACAACGACCACGGCTCGGCTTTCTATGACGTCGACCAGCTCAAGCAATACATGAAGATGTACCAGGTGACGTTCGAAGAGCGTGACCAGGTGCTGCGTCCGCTGGGCGAGCAGGGCTATGAAGCGGTCGGTTCCATGGGTGACGACACGCCGATGGCCGTGCTGTCGCAGCGTGTGCGCACGCCGTACGACTATTTCCGCCAGCAGTTCGCTCAGGTGACCAACCCGCCGATCGATCCGTTGCGCGAAGCGATCGTGATGTCCCTGGAAATCTGCCTCGGTGCCGAGCGCAACATTTTCCAGGAGTCGCCGGAACACGCCTCGCGGGTGATCCTCAGCTCGCCGGTCATTTCCCCGGCCAAGTGGCGTTCGTTGACCAACCTCGACCGTCCGGGCTTCGCGCGTCAGGTCATCGACCTGAACTACGACGAAAGCGTCGGCCTGGAAGCGGCGATCCGCAACGTGGCCGATCAGGCTGAAGAAGCCGCGCGCGCCGGGCGTACCCAGATCGTCCTCAGCGACCGCCACATCGCTCCGGGCAAGCTGCCGATCCACGCCTCGCTGGCCACCGGTGCGGTGCACCACCGCCTGACCGAAAAAGGCCTGCGCTGCGACTCCAACATCCTGGTGGAAACCGCCACCGCCCGCGATCCGCACCACTTCGCGGTGCTGATCGGTTTCGGTGCCTCGGCGGTGTATCCGTTCCTGGCCTATGAAGTGCTGGGCGACCTGATCCGCACCGGTGAAGTGCTGGGCGACCTCTATGAGGTGTTCAAGAACTACCGCAAGGGCATCACCAAGGGGCTGCTCAAGATCCTGTCGAAGATGGGCATCTCGACCATCGCCTCGTACCGTGGCGCGCAACTGTTCGAGGCCATCGGCCTGTCCGAAGAAGTCTGCGAGCTGAGCTTCCGTGGCGTGCCGAGCCGCATCAAGGGTGCGCGCTTCGTCGACATCGAAGCCGAGCAGAAAGCCCTGGCTGCCGAAGCCTGGAGTCCGCGCAAGCCGATCCAGCAGGGCGGCCTGCTGAAGTTCGTCCATGGCGGTGAATACCACGCCTACAACCCGGACGTGGTCAACACCTTGCAAGCGGCCGTGCAGCAGGGCGACTACAGCAAGTTCAAGGAATACACCTCGCTGGTGGACAACCGTCCGGTGTCGATGATCCGCGACCTGCTCAAGGTCAAGACCCTGGACACGCCGCTGGACATCAGCGAAGTGGAGCCGCTGGAGTCGGTGCTCAAACGCTTCGATTCCGCCGGTATCTCCCTCGGTGCCCTGTCCCCGGAAGCCCACGAAGCCCTGGCCGAAGCCATGAACCGCCTCGGTGCGCGTTCCAACTCCGGCGAAGGCGGTGAAGACCCGGCGCGCTACGGCACCATCAAGAGTTCGAAAATCAAGCAGGTGGCCACCGGCCGCTTCGGTGTGACGCCGGAATACCTGGTCAACGCTGAAGTGCTGCAGATCAAGGTAGCCCAGGGCGCCAAGCCCGGCGAAGGCGGCCAGTTGCCCGGTGGCAAGGTCAACGGCCTGATCGCCAAGCTGCGTTACGCGGTCCCTGGCGTGACCCTGATCTCGCCGCCGCCGCATCACGACATCTACTCGATCGAAGACTTGTCGCAACTGATCTTCGACCTCAAGCAGGTGAACCCCAAGGCGCTGGTCTCGGTGAAGCTGGTGGCGGAAGCTGGCGTCGGCACCATTGCGGCCGGCGTGGCCAAAGCCTATGCCGACCTGATCACCATTTCCGGCTACGACGGCGGCACCGGTGCATCGCCGCTGACGTCGATCAAGTACGCGGGCGCGCCGTGGGAGCTGGGCCTGGCCGAAACCCACCAGACCCTGCGCGGCAACGACTTGCGCGGCAAGGTCCGGGTACAGACCGACGGCGGCCTGAAAACCGGCCTGGACGTGATCAAGGCCGCCATCCTCGGCGCCGAGAGCTTCGGCTTCGGCACCGCGCCGATGATCGCCCTGGGTTGCAAATACCTGCGCATCTGCCACCTGAACAACTGCGCCACCGGCGTGGCGACCCAGAACGACAAGCTGCGCAAGGACCACTACATCGGTACCGTCGACATGGTGGTGAATTTCTTCACCTACGTGGCCGAAGAGACCCGTGAGTGGCTGGCGAAGCTGGGCGTGCGCTCCCTTGAAGAGCTGATCGGCCGTACCGATCTGCTGGACGTGATCGAGGGCCAGACCGCCAAGCAGCAGCACCTGGACCTGACCCCGTTGCTGGGCAGCGACCTCATCCCGGCGGACAAACCTCAGTTCTGCCAGGTCGACCGCAACCCGCCCTTCGACAAGGGTGAGCTGGCCGAGAAGATGGTCGACATGGCCGCTGCGGCGATCAACGACCTGAGCGGTGCCGAGTTCGAGCTGGACATCTGCAACTGCGACCGTTCCATCGGCGCGCGGATCTCCGGCGAAATCGCCCGCAAGCACGGCAACCAGGGCATGGCCAAGGCGCCGGTGACCTTCCGCTTCAAGGGTACCGCAGGCCAGAGCTTCGGCGTCTGGAACGCCGGTGGCCTGAACATGTACCTGGAAGGCGATGCCAACGACTACGTGGGCAAGGGCATGACCGGCGGCAAGCTGGTCATCGTTCCGCCCAAGGGCAGCGTCTACAAGACCCAGGACAGTGCCATCATCGGCAACACCTGCCTCTACGGCGCCACGGGCGGCAAGCTGTTCGCCGCCGGCACTGCGGGCGAGCGTTTTGCCGTGCGTAACTCCGGGGCCCACACTGTGGTGGAAGGCACCGGCGATCACTGCTGCGAGTACATGACCGGTGGTTTTGTCTGCGTGCTGGGCAAGACCGGTTATAACTTCGGCTCTGGCATGACCGGCGGTTTCGCCTACGTGCTCGACCAGGACAACACCTTCGTTGACCGGGTCAACCACGAACTGGTGGAAATCCAGCGGATCAGCGGCGAGGCGATGGAAGCCTATCGCAGCCACCTGCAAAACGTGCTGAATGAGTACGTCGCGGAAACCGACAGCGAGTGGGGTCGTGAACTCGCCGAGAACCTCGATGACTACTTGCGCCGTTTCTGGCTGGTCAAGCCCAAGGCTGCCAACCTGAAGTCGTTGCTTTCCAGCACTCGTGCCAACCCGCAGTGATATGCGCCTGAAGAGTTTGATGAGGTTTTAACAATGGCTGAACGTCTGAATAACGACTTCCAGTTCATCGATGTCGGGCGCAAGGATCCGAAGAAGAAACTGTTGCGTCAACGCAAGAAAGAGTTCGTGGAAATCTACGAGCCGTTCAAACCCCAGCAGTCGGCCGACCAGGCCCACCGCTGCCTGGGTTGTGGTAACCCGTACTGCGAATGGAAGTGCCCTGTGCACAACTTCATTCCCAACTGGCTGAAGCTGGTGGCCGAGGGCAACATCCTCCAGGCCGCCGAGCTGTCCCACCAGACCAACACCCTGCCGGAAGTCTGCGGCCGGGTGTGCCCGCAGGATCGCCTGTGTGAAGGTGCCTGCACCCTCAACGACGGTTTTGGCGCGGTGACCATCGGTTCGGTGGAGAAGTACATCACCGACACTGCGTTCGCCATGGGCTGGCGCCCGGACATGTCCAAGGTCAAGCCGACCGGCAAGCGCGTGGCGATCATCGGTGCCGGCCCGGCGGGCCTGGGCTGTGCCGACGTGCTGGTGCGCGGTGGCGTGACCCCGGTAGTGTTCGACAAGAACCCGGAAATCGGCGGCCTGCTGACCTTCGGCATTCCCGAGTTCAAGCTGGAAAAAACCGTACTGAGCAATCGTCGCGAAGTCTTCACCGGCATGGGCATCGAGTTCCGCCTGAACACCGAGGTGGGCAAGGACGTGACCATGGAGCAACTGCTCGAAGAATACGATGCGGTCTTCATGGGCATGGGCACCTACACCTACATGAAGGGCGGCTTTGCCGGTGAGGACCTGCCGGGTGTGTACGACGCACTCGACTTCCTGATCGCCAACGTCAACCGCAACCTGGGCTTTGAAAAGTCGCCGGAAGATTTCGTCGACATGAAAGGCAAGAAGGTCGTGGTGCTCGGCGGTGGCGACACGGCGATGGACTGCAACCGCACGTCGATTCGCCAGGGCGCCAAGTCGGTGACCTGCGCCTACCGTCGCGACGAAGCGAACATGCCCGGCTCGCGCAAAGAGGTGAAGAACGCCAAGGAAGAAGGCGTGAAGTTCCTCTACAACCGCCAGCCGATCGCCATTGTCGGTGAAGACAAGGTCGAAGGCGTGAAGGTGGTCGAGACCCGTCTCGGCGAACCGGACGCCCGCGGCCGTCGTAGCCCCGAGCCGATCCCGGGTTCCGAAGAGATCATCCCGGCCGACGCCGTGGTCATCGCCTTCGGCTTCCGCCCGAGCCCGGCCCCGTGGTTCGAGCAGTTCAGCATCCAGACCGACAGCCAGGGCCGCGTCGTGGCCCCGGAGCAGGGCCAGTACAAGCACCAGACCAGCAACCCGAAGATCTTCGCCGGTGGCGACATGGTCCGGGGTTCCGACCTGGTGGTGACGGCGATCTTCGAAGGCCGCAATGCGGCGGAAGGGATTCTGGATTATCTGCAAGTCTGACCTCGATCCAGAGTTGCAATGCAATACCCCTGTGGGAGCGAGCTTTGTGGGAGCAAAGCTTGCTCGCGATTCAGCGCTTCGGTACCCAAGAGACCGCAGTGTTTTCATCGCGGGCAAGCCTTGCTCCCACAAAACTGCTCCCACAGTGGTTTTTTGTGTTGCCTGATACCGCGACAAATTGCCCCGATAGATAAAAGGCACGGCTCTTGCCGTGCCTTTTGCGTCGCGCTCTGAGAAAATGCCCGCACTTTTTTTCCGGATGCCGACATGACTGCCCTGAAGAACGACCGTTTCCTTCGCGCCCTGCTCAAGCAACCCGTGGACGTCACCCCCGTATGGATGATGCGCCAAGCCGGTCGCTATCTGCCGGAGTACCGCGCCAGCCGCGCCAAGGCCGGTGACTTCATGAGCCTGTGCATGAACCCGCAGTTCGCTTGCGAAGTCACGATGCAGCCGTTGGACCGTTATCCGCAGTTGGACGCGGCGATCCTGTTCTCCGACATTCTCACCATTCCCGACGCCATGGGCCAAGGCTTGTACTTCGAGACCGGCGAAGGCCCGCGCTTCAAGAAAGTCGTCAGCACCCTGGCCGACATCGAGGCCCTGCCGATTCCCGATCCGCAGAAGGATCTGGGCTACGTCATGGACGCGGTCAGTACCATTCGCCGTGAGCTCAACGGCCGCGTGCCACTGATCGGTTTCTCCGGCAGCCCGTGGACGCTCGCGACCTACATGGTCGAAGGCGGCTCGTCGAAGGACTTCCGCAAGACCAAGGCGATGCTCTACGACAACCCGCAAGCCATGCACCTGTTGCTGGACAAGTTGGCCCAGTCGGTCACGTCCTACCTCAACGGCCAGATCCTGGCTGGTGCGCAAGCGGTGCAGATCTTCGATACCTGGGGCGGCAACCTGTCGGCGGCGGCATACCAGGAATTTTCCCTGGCCTACATGCGCAAGATCGTCAGCGGCCTGATCCGCGAACACGAGGGGCGCAAGGTCCCGGTGATCCTGTTCACCAAGAACGGCGGCCTGTGGCTGGAAAGCATCGCCGAGGCCGGTGCCGACGCCTTGGGCCTGGACTGGACCTGCGACATTGGTAACGCCCGCCAGCGTGTCGGCCAGAAGGTCGCCCTGCAAGGCAACATGGACCCGACCGTGCTTTACGCCAAGCCCGAAGCCATCCGCGCTGAAGTCGGGCGCATCCTGGCCAGCTACGGCAGTGGCAGCGGCCACGTGTTCAACCTCGGCCATGGGATCACCCCGGAAGTCGACCCGGAACACGCCGGCGCCTTCCTGCGGGCGGTGCATGAGCTGTCGGCGCAATATCACGTCTGATTGCGGCCCTTGCCACCCAGCCTGTCCGGACCTGTGCCGGACGGGCTTTTTAATGTCCGCTCGTTTAATGATCCGATCTAAAACAGCCGATTGTTTCTTTCGGATGTGTTTGTTTGTCTTTGGTTGATTAGTTATTTCTGTTCGTAAGATGTTTCTCTAGTTATGTAGGGGAAATCGATTCAGAGATCATTCCTTCTATGTTGAGAGATTTATCCTACATAGAGAATGTTCGACTTTCTATAAGGTTCCTGGCACTTGAAAGGGCAAGCGTTGAGCGGTCTGGCGCACCTTTCAAGAGGGCGGTGATCCGTCTTTCATTTTGATGACTAGTCTGGAACTTATATGAAAAATAACTTCAACAAGAGCAATGTATTAACGGGGTGTGCGTCCTCATTAGTTCTGTTGTCGGCCATGGCGGCATCGCAAAGTGTGCTGGCCCATGGCTTCGTCGAAGTGCCACCTTCTCGTGCACTGTTGTGTCAGAAAGGTGTCAACCTGAACTGCGGCGGCGCGCAATACGAACCGCAGAGTACCGGCGAAACCTTCAAGGGCTTTCCGAATGGAGCCGGCGGTGGGCCGCTGCAAGGTCCTATCGACGGTAAAATTCCCAGCGGCGGCAAAGCCAACTTTTCTGCGCTTGATGCACAGTCGGCCACGCGCTGGCATCTGACTGAAATCAATGACCGCAACATCACCTTTCAGTGGAAATACTCCGCGGCGCACCCAGCGACAAAACACGAATACTTCATTACCCGCGATGGTTGGAATCCAAACGAAGTGCTCAAGCGTGCCTCGTTCGACAGCACGCCGTTCTGCACGGTGGATGGCGGTAGTCAAGTCCCGGTAGCAGGTGCCCCGCACAACTGCGTCATTCCCGACAGCAAGACGGGCCATCACGTCGTCCTCGCGGTCTGGACGGTGGCCGACACCGATAACGCCTTCTACAACCCAGTCGACGTAAACATCCTCGCCGAATCCGCATTGCCGGGCGGCTGGTCCCCGGTGGGCAGCATTGCGCCATCGACCCCATTGCTGGTGGGCGACAAGGTCAAGGCCCGGGCATTCTCCGCCACCGGCGAAAATGCCGAGTACAGCGTGGAAATCAGCATCGACAACGCTGAGGAAGGCAAGGCTGAAAACTGGTCGTTCAAACTGGCCGAGGCCCTCAACAGCGCCTATCCGCTCATTCGTGCCGGTATTCGTGACGAAAATGACAACATCACGCCAGTCAAGGGCGCCAACAGCCTGTATGCCCAGAAAGAAAGCGGTGTGACCCGCTATGAAGTGCAACTGGACATGCGCGAAGACGCCAACGCCAGCATGGAACTGTCCTCCCTGCAGCCAGAGTACGTACTCGACAAAGGCCGGGTCAGCATGGCGTTTACCGCGCAGACAAACCGCAGGATGAACCTCGAAGCCACGTTGTTCGATGAGAAGAACAAGCAGGTGGGTATCGTGCAGACCGTAGGTGAAGGCAATACCGGCCTGAGCCTGGACGTGCGCGGCGCCGCCCCTGGCGCGCACACCCTGACGCTGGTAGGCACCACCGAAGACGGCCGCACCACGCGCCAGGAGACCCAGACGGTCACCCTGACCGGTGAGGGCGTCGGCATCGAGTACGACTTCGTGTTCCCTGAAGGCGTCAGCGACTACACCGCCGGCACGAAAGTGCTGCAGCCCAAGACTGACGAAGTCTTCGAATGCAAGCCGTTCCCTGCGTCTGGCTACTGCAAGCAGTACAGCCCGACGTCGAACGGTTTCGAGCCGGGTGTCGGTGCCTCCTGGACTGAAGCTTGGAACAAGCTGTAAGTCCTGACAGGCATGGCCCCAGGCGATCCATTGGCTTGCCTGGGGCCTTCAGACGAGAACGCAGTGATGTCTATTCATTACTCCAGGCGACGGGTGCTGCTGCACTGGGTGTCGGCGGTCATTATTTTATGGGCGTTGGCGTCCGGTTTTTATGTGGCGTTCAACCCGGTGTCAGCTTCGACCGAACAGTGGGTCGGCTCACTCAATGTGTCGCTGACCACGCTGTTCATTCCGTTTTTCGTATGGCGGGCCTGGCTGTTCGTTTGCGAGCTGGAGCCCCGTGGGGCGGCGCTTACATTGAACAAAAGGCTGGCCTTGGCGGTGCATACGCTGATCTACCTGGTCATCGGCGTCGTGCTGGTGAGCGGCGTGCTGATGATGAAAAGCGCCATCAGTGTCTTCGGCCTCGTTCGATTCCCCCAGCCCTTGGCTGATCCGGTGTTGATCGAACTGGCCAACACCGTCCACACCTTGTCTTGCATGGTGCTTGCGATGCTGGTCGCGCTGCATCTGTGCGCGGTGCTCTGGCATGAGTTTTCAGGACGCCGGGTGGTGCGGCGGATGTCCTTCGCCAAGCCTGCAAGCATGCGTCAGAGAGCGCAAAGGTGAGCCGCTCGTTTCGGGTCGGCAGCCGTTTGCCGACGCTGGTCTTGGCGCTCGTTCCGCTGCTCTACGGAGTATTCCTGGCCGGGCAAGAGTGGCGTTTTCGCCAGGCATTGGGCCGTGACGTGCCGGTGGTGACCGACTCGCCAGCGGCGCCGGTTCGCGACCGACCCAACGTCCAAGCGGTGACGACCGTGCTCGGCCTGGCGCCTGAAGGTGCCCAGGCACCGAGCGCCGAACCCATTACGTTGCAAGCCAGTTTTGTTGCCGACCAAGGTCTGTCGCGGGCCTTGCTGGCGGACGCCGCCGGCCCGCGCATTTACCAGGTGGGCGAGCGCCTGCCCGGTGGCAGCGTGCTGCGTCGGGTCGAGGCCAGCCATGTGACGTTGTGGCGCAATGGACGGGAAGAGCGGTTGGCCCTGCAACCCGCGGCCAAGCCGTTGTTGCGCCGGTTGGGTCTCGAAGACGGGCGTCATGCCGCGCTTCATTCCTCGCAATACCTACGCCCGGTGGCCGGGCAATCAGAGTGATTGAATTCATGAACAGCTTTATCCGGGGCCGTGTTTCGCGCGTCCTGTTCTGCCTCGCCGCGTCGTGCCCGCTGGTGCTCTCCGGTTCGCTGCACGCCGAGGAAACCCAATGGCAACTGGCGATGAACAACGCGGAACTGCGCGACGTGGTCGAGGAGTTCTCCGCGATCCTGGGCAAGACCGTGGTGCTCGATCCCCGGGTGTCGGGGCGCATCACCGTCATGTCCCGTGAGGCCCTGGACCGCGAAGGCGTGCGGCGGTTGTTATATTCGGTACTCGATGCGCATAACTTCACCGTGATCGACGAGGGCGAGCGGATCTTGATCACGCCGGTCAGCGATGCGAAGACGCGCGCCGGTATCGCCGACGAACACAGCGCCACCCCGTCGCAGTTCGTCACCCGGGTGCTCGACCTGCAATCGAGTATCGCGGCCGATGTCGCCGGGTTGGTCCGGCCCCTGGTGTCGGCCAATGGTTACGTCGGCCCTTCGGTATCGTCCAATGCCTTGGTGGTTACCGACACCGCCGCCAATGTCCACCGCATCGCCGGGGTGGTGCAGCAGCTGGACTCAGGGCGTAACCGCAATCATGTGGTAGTGCGCCTGCAGCACGCCTTGGCCGTGGACATCGCGCCGCTGATGGAAGCCTCCGGCGGTAAGCGCGAGGGGGATACGGCGGGTGTGGTGATCGCCGATGCCCGCAGCAATCGGCTGGTGATCATTGGCGCCCCGGCGGTGCGCCAGCGCCTGGTCGATCTGGCGCGGAGCCTGGATGTCCCGGCCGCCGCCTCCCAGGACAACGCCCGGGTCATCCGCCTGCGCCATAGCGATGCCAAGCAACTGGCGGAGGTGCTGGAGGCAGTCGGGCAGGACAAGAAAACCACGCCGGCCCTGGCTGGCCTGCGGGAAAGTGCCAGCGCCAGCCCGTTCATGATCAAGGCCGATGAAAGCCAGAATGCCTTGGTCTTGATCGCCGAACCGGCCCAGGTCCGCACCATTGAAAACATCGTCCGCGAATTGGACCAGCCCCGAGCCCAGGTGCTCATTCATGCGGCCATCGTCGAGGTCACCGGGGACATCTCCGAAGCGCTGGGGGTGCAGTGGGGGCTCAAGAGTGGCAGCGCGACAGGGGCCGTCAACTTTCCGGGAACCGACATCCCGATCATCGGGTTGGACCTCGACAAGCTGGATAAAAAGACCGAAGGCGCCTTCCTGCGGCTGGGCGGCGATCGCTTCAGTGCGCTGGTCTCCGCGCTGGCGAGCGATACCCACAGCAACCTGCTGTCCACCCCCAGCCTGCTGACCCTGGATAACCAGGAAGCGGAAATCATCGTGGGCCAGAACGTCCCGTTCAAGACGGGTTCCTACGCCACCAGCGGCAACGGCGCGGATAATCCGTTCACCACCGTGGAGCGCAAGGACGTCGGCATCAGCCTCAAGGTCAAGCCCTACATCAACGAAGGCTCGACCTTGCGCCTGGAAGTCGAGCAAGAGGTTTCGGACATCGCGCCGTCGGTCTCCGGTGTGGATTCCTCCGACCTGATCACCAACAAGCGCGCCTTGAAGAGCACGATCCTGGCAGACGATGGCGAGATCATCGTGATCGGCGGCCTGATCCGCGACAGTGTCCGCACCCAGCAAAGCGGCGTGCCGCTGCTGCGCAGCATTCCGTACCTGGGCGCGTTGTTTCGTTGGAACCGCGACATCCAGACCAAAAGCAACCTGATGGTGTTCCTGCGTCCGACCATCGTGCGCAGCAATGAAGACCTGGCCGAGGTCAGCCGCCAGCGCTACGACGCGCTCCGGGAGCTGAGCAAACCCGGCTCGCGGAAAAACAATTCGCTGCTGTTGCCCCGGGATGCCCGCCAGTTGTTCGAGTCATCCACGGATGCATCGACGACCGATCCGCAGCAGCGTTCGGGTGCCCTGTGACTGACCCGCAGGCCCCATTGCCGTTTGGTTTCGCCAGGCGCCTGGGCGTGCTCCTGGAAGGTGTTGGGCCAACCTTGAGTCTGGTCATACGGCGCGATACGCCGCTGACGGCCGTGGCCGAAGTGCGGCGCCTGTGTGGGCGGGACTTGCCGATCCAGGTGTTGGAACCAGCGCCGTTCGCTGCGCGCCTGGCCAGTGTCTATCGCCAGGGCCAGAGCGCCGCCGAACAGGTGGCCCAAGGCTTGGACGAGGAGTTGGACCTGCTCAGCCTGGCCGACCAGATGCCGCAGACCACCGACCTGCTGGAACAGCAGGGCGATGCGCCGATCATCCGCCTGATCAATGCCCTGCTCAGCGAGGCGGTCCGCGAACACGCCTCGGATGTGCACCTGGAAACGTTCGAGCAATACCTGTCGGTGCGCATGCGCATCGACGGTCAGTTGCAGGAAATGCTCCGT
The DNA here is from genome assembly GCF_030687295.1 of Pseudomonas beijingensis. Lineage (NCBI taxonomy): Bacteria > Pseudomonadati > Pseudomonadota > Gammaproteobacteria > Pseudomonadales > Pseudomonadaceae > Pseudomonas > Pseudomonas beijingensis. Next base: position 1,479,724 of record NZ_CP117425.1, read on the forward strand.
CCGCGCCGGGAACTGGCGAACCTGTTGGTGTCGCGGATCAAGGTCATGGCGCGCCTGGACATCGCCGAAAAACGTGTGCCCCAGGACGGCCGGATGGCGTTGCGCCTGGCCGGCCACGAGGTCGATGTGCGGGTTTCGACCCTGCCGTCGGCCCATGGCGAGCGGGTGGTGTTGCGCCTGCTCGACAAGCAGGCCGGGCGCCTGGATCTGCAACGCCTGGGCCTGCCCGACGACACCCTGGCGAGCCTGCGCCAGTTGCTCGGCAAGCCCCACGGCATCGTGTTGGTGACAGGGCCCACGGGGTCGGGGAAAACCACCAGCCTGTACGCGGCGCTGAGCAGTATCAATGACCAGAGCCGCAATATTCTCACCGTCGAAGACCCCATCGAATATCACCTGCCGGGCATCGGCCAGATGCCGGTCAACCCGAAAGTCGACATGACCTTCGCCCGCGGTTTGCGGGCCATTTTGCGCCAGGACCCGGACGTGGTGATGGTCGGCGAAATACGCGACCGCGAAACCGCCGAAATCGCCGTCCAGGCGTCGCTGACCGGGCACTTGGTGCTGTCGACCCTGCACACCAACACCGCCGTCGGCGCGGTCACGCGGCTGGTGGACATGGGCGTGGATGCGTATCTGCTGGCGTCGTCCCTGGCCGGCATCGTCGCCCAACGGTTGTTGCGCCGTCTGTGTCCGTCCTGCAAGACGCCGTATGTGGCCGACGCTGCCACCTGCCGGCGCTTGGGCCTCGACGCCGCGGCCGCCCCCCGGTTGTTCAAGGCCCAAGGCTGCGAGCAATGCCAAAAAGGTTATCGCGGACGCTTCGGCATCTATGAGCTGGTGAGTGTCAGCGCTGCCCTGTCGCAGCTGATTCACCAGGGCGCCACCGAGCAGGCGCTGGCCGCGGAGGCGCGCAAAACCTCCCGCAGCCTGTTCCAGGACGGTCGTCACCGAGTGCTGGAAGGCCTGACCAGTGTCGATGAACTGCTGCGCATCACCCAAGAGGATTAGCGCCATGCCGACCTTCGACTATCGGGCCGAAGACCTCCAGGGCCGACGCTGCAAGGGCCGCGTGGAGGCCGATAGCCCCCGCCATGCTCGGCAATTGCTGCGCGAGCGCGGCTTGCTGCCCAGCGAACTGGCTGAAGCCAGGGAACCGCGAACCCTGGGTGGGCGCCAGGCTGGGGGGCGTTTGAGCCCGGCTGATCTGGCATTGCTGACGTTGCAACTGTCCACCCTGATCCAGGCCGGCCTGCCCCTTGAGGAATCGCTGGGGGCGGTGGCGCAACAGAGCCAGAAGCGCCGTGTTGCCCACCTGCTGGCGGCGGTGCGCAGCCGGGTGATGGAGGGCCACGCGCTGGCGACGGCACTGAGGGACTTTCCCCAGGCGTTCCCCGAGCTGTTCTGCGCCACGGTCGCGGCGGGTGAGCAATCCGGTCACCTGGGGCAGGTATTGGAACAGCTGGCGAGCTACACCCAGGCGCGCCAGGCCTCGCGCCAGCGCATTCAATTGGCGTTGGTGTACCCACTGATCCTGATGCTGGCCTGCGTCGCGATTGTCGCCTTCCTGCTGGGCTACGTGGTGCCGGACGTGGTGAAGATTTTCATCGACAGCGGTCAGCCGTTGCCCTGGCTGACCCAGGCGCTGATCGCTGTGAGCGATGGCTTGCGCCGCCATGGCCTGCTGCTGCTCGGTGCCCTGGCCGGGCTGTTCGGGCTGTGGCGCTGGAGCCTGCGCCAACCGGCCTGGCGCCTGCGCTGGCACCGTTTGCTGCTGCGGCTGCCGCTGCTGGGCGAAGTGCTGCGGGCGATGGAAGCGGCGCGATTCGCCAGCACCTTGGCGATCCTGAGCAAAAGCGCGGTGCCCCTGGTGGACGCCCTGCATATCGCCGCGCAGGTGATTGGCAACCTGACGATCCGCGCCCGCATGGCCGACGTCGCCCGTTCGGTCCGCGAGGGCGGAACCCTGACCCGTGGCCTGGAGCAGGGCGGTGATATCCCGCCGCTGATGCTGCACATGATCGCCAGCGGCGAACGGGTCGGCGAACTCGAAAACATGTTGGCCCGGGCCGCCGAACAACAAGAAACCAGCCTCGCGGCGCGCATCGCGCTGGTGGTGAGCCTTTTCGAACCGGCCATGTTGGTGCTGATGGGCGGCGTCGTGCTGCTGATCGTCATGGCCATCCTCCTACCGATCCTGAGCCTCAACCAATTGGTGAATTGACCGATGAAACTCCAAAGCAACCGACCTGCACGCCATCAACAACGCGGCTTTACCCTGATTGAAATCATGGTGGTGGTGGTCATCATTGGGGTGCTGGGCGCCATCGTGGTGCCGCAGTTCATGAACCGACCCGACCAGGCCAAGGTCACGGCCGCCCGCACCGATCTCCAGGCGATCGCCACGGCCCTGGAAATGTACCGCCTCGACAACTTCCAGTACCCCTCGACCCAACAAGGGCTGGAGGCGTTGAGCAAGCGCCCGTCCGGCACGCCCGCGGCCAGGAACTGGAACCCCCAGGGTTATCTGAAAAGCGTGCCGGTCGACCCTTGGGGCACGCCCTACCAGTACCTCAATCCCGGGCACAAGTCCGTCGATGGCAGCTATGACCTCTATTCCCTGGGCGCCGACGGCGTGTCGGGTGGTGAAGGGATGGCGGCCGACATCGGTAATTGGGCCGAGTGAACATGCAGCGTCGTTGCCGGGGCTTCACCTTGCTGGAACTGATGGTCGTTATCGTCTTGATCGGCATCCTGGCGGGCATGGTCCACTTCGCCACGGGGGCGAGCCCGGCGCGTGAGGCGCGGCAGCAGGCCCGGGACTTCGTCGCGGTGGTGCAGCAGTTACGTGAGCGGGCGGTGTTGGACGGGCAGGAATACGGTGTGCGCGTTCAGCCTGACGGTTATCAGGCGTTGCGGCTCGAAGCCCAGGACTGGACGGTGGTGTCGGCGTCGCATCGATTGCCCAAGGGGCTGATGCTTGGCTTGGAGCAGGACGGCCATGTCCTGCGCCTCGATCACGTTCAAGGCCCACCCCAGTTGCTGATACTCAGCAGTGACGAGATCAGCCCGTTCAGGCTGCTCATCAACGTCGCTGGGCAGACGATTGCCCGGGTGTCCAGCGATGGTCTGGCGGAGCCGCTGATCGATGAGTAACGCGCGCAGGCAGGCCGCCGGATGCCAGGGTTTCACGCTGTTGGAAGTCATGATCGCCCTGGCGATTTTCGCGACGCTGGCGGCGGCCGTGCTTTCGGCCAGCCAGTTCGTGCTCAAGCAAAGCGCGGGGCTTGAGGATCGTCTGTTCGGCGCCTGGTTGGCGGACAATCAACTGAGCGAACTGCGCCTGCAAGCCGTCACGCCGCCCGGGCAACAGCGACTGAACCGGCACCTGGATCGACGCGATTGGGTTTTGCAACAGCGCATCGCCCCGGCCCGTGATGGGCGCCTGTTGCAGGTCGAGATCCAGGTCAGCCGCGTCGACAGCGCGACCGTCGCGCACCGCACCATCGGGTGGATCCGCAACCGCCATGAATAAGCAATCGGGTTTCACTTTGTTGGAGCTGGTCATCGCCATCGCCATTTTTGCCTTGCTCGGCCTGGCCAGTTGGCGGTTGTTCGATGGGGTCGTGCGGACCCAGCAGGGAGCCGGTCAGCATGAACGCGACATCAGGGCCTTGCAGCGTGCTGTCGGCGTGATCGAACGAGATGTGTGGCAGGCGGTTGTCGACTCGGTCGCGCTCGCCCCCGGGCATTTGCAGTTGCAGCGCAGTCATTGGCGCAACCCGCTGGACCAGCCTCGCAGCGAACGGCAAACGGTGAGCTATCGACTCAAGGCCGGCGTGTTATGGCGCGAGAGTGTCGGCGAAGGCATGACGCTTGTGCAGCGGCAGAAATTGCTCGACGACGTCCATTCCCTGAGCTGGCGCGTGTTCGACCGGCAACGGGGCTGGCACCGCGAAACCGCGAGCGGCACCGCGCCGCTGGCGTTGGAGTTGATCGTGTCGGCGGGGCGTTTCGAACAAATCCGTCGAGTGCTGCTGTTGCCGGAGGCGTTGCCATGAAGCGCCACCGCGGCGTGGCGTTGATCAGCGTGCTGCTGGTGCTGAGCCTGGCCTTGCTGCTGGTCGGTGGGCTGTTGCGCAGTCATCGCCTGTTGTTGCACAGCAGCGCGCAGCAACTGCAACAGGTCCAGTTGCGGCAATTGGGATTGGCTGGGGAAGACTGGGCGCGGGTGGTGTTGGAAAACAGTGGGATAACGCCATCCGGGCCCGTTGACCTGAGCCAGGATTGGGCCCGGCTCGAACCCGTGTTGGAAGTGGATGGTGCCGAGCTGCACATCGGTATCGAGGATTTGTCCGGGCGCCTGAATCTCAATGGGCTGCTGGCCCTGGGTCAAATCGACCAGGTTACCCTCGGTCGCTGGACCCGCCTGCTGGCCCTGCTGGATCTGCCGCCGATGGTGTTGCCCCAGGTGGGGCCGGTGCAGGAGTTGAGTCAACTGCGCCTGTTACCGGGCATCGACGGCCAGACGTTGCGGCGCCTGGAGCCCTGGGTGGTGTTGCTGCCCAAGGATGCGCGGCTGAACGTCAATACCGCTCCACAGCGCGTGCTGATGACCCTCGATGGCATGGAAGCCGGGCCTGCCCAGGCGTTGGTCAACCAGCGTCGCCACGCGCCCTATGCCAGCGCGCAGGCGTTTACCAACGACCCGTTGCTGTCCGGCGTGGGCCTCAACAGCCATGGGCTGGGGGTGGGCAGTCGCTGGTTTCGTATCACCGTGAGCGTGATTCATGCCGACAGCCGTCTGCGCCTGGCCTCGGATATCGAGCTTGATTCTGTCAGTGGACGCTGGACGGTTCGTCAGCGACGTTTCTTACCCTTCAGCCCCAGTGAGCTTCCTTGATGAAAACCTGGCTTTACCTGACAGCAGAGGGCCTGGCCGCGTCTTGCGCCAACTGGCCATGCTGCGTGTGGTCGCCCACCGGCGAGCGTCGTCGCTTGCCGTTGCATGAGGCGGCCGGCGAGTTGAGCGGACGGCCCGTCGATGTGCTGTTGCCGATGGAAATGTGCAGTTGGTTGCGCAGCGATCCGTGGCCCTCTCGACGCCAGCCCCGGCCCCAGGCCCTGGCATTCGCCATCGAAGAACAACTGAGTGAAAACCTGGAGGCGCTGCACATCGGCATCGGCCCGCGGGACCGTCAGCACCGCTATCCGCTGATGGTGACGGAGCGGGCGCGGTTCCAGGCACTGTTGGCGTTGCTGGCCGAGCATGGCATCGATACGCGGGCGGTGCATGTCGATGCCGACCTGCTTGCTGAGGACCAGGCATTGGGCGTGCGCTGGTTCGGGCGTTGGTTGTTGGGTGGAGGGTTGCCTGCGCGGGTGGCGTTGTCGGCGCGGGCCTTGACGGCGCTGAAGCCCGGTTTGCCCGAGGACATTCACTGGCTGGACGAAGAGCGCGATTGCCTGGGTATCGATGAATGGCTGCTGAACGCGGATGGGCGTCCCATCGACCTGTTGCAAGGGGAGTTCCGGCGACGCCGCCGACCGTTGCCATGGCGTGGCGTTTCGGCGGTGGCACTGGGCATGTTGCTGCTCACCTGGGTCTTCAGCGAAGCCCGTGTGCGTTTTCTTGAAAGCGAAACCCGGCGTTTGTATGCCCAGAGTGAGCAGCGGTTCAGGTCGCTGTATCCCGGGCAGGAGCGGATCGTCGACCTGGCGGCGCAGTTCCAGGCATTGCAGAGTCGGCGCGGGCAAAGCCACGACACCCAGGTCGCGCGTCTGACCCGTCTGACCGAGCAGGTCATTGGTGCCAGCAATGTCGAGGTGCAGCGCATCGATTTTCGCGAAGGCGAAGGTTGGAAAATCCAGCTGACGGCGAACAGTTTCGTCGAGCTTGAACAGTTGCGTGAGCGCGGGCAGCAAAACGGATTGCCCGTCACCCTGGGCAGCGCCAGTAAGCAGAGCAACCGCGTGCAGGCCATCCTCACACTGGAGAGCAGTTGATGAACGTTAGTGGATGGCGGGTCTTGAAACAGACTTGGGGAAGCCTGTCGCGCCGAGAACAAGGGATGTTGCTGGGGCTTGCCGGGGCGTTGTCGGTGGCGCTGGCCTACACGGTGATTTGGCAACCAACCCGGCAGCGGTTGGAGGTTGCCGAACGACAGCATCGTCAGCAGGTTGAACTGAGTGCCCGGATCCAGCGCGCGGAACCTACCCGGGATATGACTGCCGCCACAGGGCCCTTGTCGGTGCGCGTCAATGAAAGTGCGACAGCGGCGGGGTTGGACATGGCTGAAATGGAGGTCGACGGCGACTCGTTGCGACTCGCCGTCAGTGGTGATGCGAGTGCGTTGCTTCGTTGGTTGGATCAACAAGAGCGAGAGGGCGCGGTGCTGCGGTCGCTGACGCTGGAAGTGGAGAATGGTGTGTTGGGCGCGCGGGTGGTTTTGCGTCAATGACACGCAGCGGTTTTGACCAGGGAATGAGAGGCCTTTGTGGGATGGTGGGAGTGTGTCAGCGACATGCTTCCCCAGAGGGCACACAGGGTCTTGGGGTGCACAGGCCTCTGTGGCGAGGGAGCTTGCTCCCGCTCGGCTGCGCAGCAGTCGTAAATCGGTTTGCAGGGTTCACCTGTTGCATCGCGGTGTCTGGTTTTGGGGCGGCTGCGCCACCCAGCCGGAGCAAGCGCCCTCGCCACAAAGTACGTGGTCAGGCTCAAGTTTGGACCGGGCTTGCACGATGACTAGACCTGCACATTCCCCGGCAACAACGGCAATTTCGCCAGCTTCACCGCCACCCACAACGCAATCACCAACAAGCCACCGATGAACAGGCCGATCCCGTTCCAGCCGCCCAGGTGCCACGCCACGCCGCCCGCCGTACCTGCCACGCTGGATCCGGCGTAGTAGCTGAACAGATAAAGCGACGAGGCCTGGCCCTTGGCCTTGAGGGCGCGGCGTCCGATCCAACTGCTGGCGACCGAGTGGGCGCCGAAGAAGCCGAAGGTGAACACCAGCATGCCCAGGATTACCAGCCACAGCGGCGTGGCCATGGTCAGCACGAGGCCGGCCAGCATCAGCGCGATGGTTGCCCAGAGCATTTTGCGACGACCGAGTTTGTCCGCCAGTGCGCCGACTTTGGCCGAGCTGTAGATGCCCGACAGGTACACCACCGACAGCAACCCGACGAAGGCCTGGTCCAGGTGATAGGGCTCGGCCAGCAGGCGGTAGCCGATGTAGTTGAACAGCGTCACGAACGCGCCCATCAGCACGAAGGCTTCGAGAAACAGCAGCGGCAACCCGGCATCGCGAAAGTGCAGGGTGAAACCATCCAGCAGGCTGCGTGGGTGCAGCGAACGGGGACGGAAGTTGCGTGACTCGGGAAGGATCCGCCAGAACACCGCCGCCGCGATCAGTGCCAGGCCGCCAATCACCAGCATCGCGGTGTGCCAGCTGACGAAGTCGATCAAGACGCCGGTGATCAGGCGTCCGCACATGCCGCCAATGGCGTTGCCAGCGATATACAACCCCATCGCCAGGCCGATGTGCTTGGGGTGAATCTCTTCGCTCAGGTACGTCATCGCCACCGCTGCCAACCCGCTCAACGACAGCCCCACCAAGGCGCGCAGCAGCAGGACGCCTTCCCAGGTCGGCATCATCGCGCTGGCAATCGTGCACATCGAGGCGGCGAACAGCGCCGTGACCATCACCGATTTGCGGCCGATGCGGTCGGAAATCGGGCCCGTGATCAACAGACCGATGGCGAGCAGGCCGGTCGCCACCGACAGGATCAGGCTGCTCTGCGCCGCGTTGATGGAAAACTCCCTGGATAGCAGCGGCATCATCGGTTGCACGCAATACAACAGGGCGAAGGTCGCAAAGCCACCGCAGAACAGCGCCATCACCGTACGCATGAACAGCGGGGTGCCTTTTTCGATGTAGATGTCGTTCCGTTCGGCGCCGACATTATCGGCAGGAGGTGGGATTTCATGGGCCAGGGGAGCGACGGCAGTTTTCACGGTGGACCTCGCAAGGGCACGATCAGGCAGGCAATGAAAAAAGCATATAGCCCGCTAATGTTTCTATCCAATATATTATTCGACCTGTTTAAGACGTTTAACGACCTATTGGATGGCCCATGGAACTGCGTCACTTGCGTTACTTCATCGCCGTTGCCGAAGAACTGCATTTCGGCCGCGCCGCGCTGGCCCTGGGCATCTCCCAGCCGCCGTTGAGCCAGCAGATCCAGGCACTGGAACAGGAGATTGGCGCACGGTTGTTCGAGCGGACCAATCGTCGGGTCGAATTGAGCGAAGCCGGGCGGTTGTTCCTTGAAGAAGCGCGACGGGTGTTGGTCCAGGTCGACAAGGCCGCCGACGTGGCCCGCCGTGCGCAACTGGGGGAACTGGGCGAGCTGAAAATCGGCTTCACCTCCTCGGCACCGTTCAATTCCACCATTCCCCAGGCGATTTTTGCATTCCGGCAACGCTTCCCTGCGGTGCACCTGAACCTGCGGGAAATGAGCAGCACCCAAGTGGCCGACGCACTGCTCGACGAAGTGATCGAGGTGGGCATCATGCGACCCTTGCCGCTGCCGGACACCTTGACGGAAATCGAACTCAGCCGCGAACCGCTGGTGGCCGTGCTCAGCGCCAAGCATCCCCTGGCCCAGGGCAATGAAGACGGCCTTTTTCTCTCGGCCTTGGCCCAGGAACCGTTCGTGTTTTTCCCCCGCAGCTACGGCAGCGGCCTCTACGCCCAACTCCTGAGCCTGGCCCGTGACGCCGGCTTCAGCCCGCATTTCGCCCAGGAGGCCGGCGAAGCCATGACCATCATTGGCTTGGTCGCGGCGGGGCTGGGCGTCTCGGTACTGCCGGCGTCCTACCAGCGCATGCGTATCGACGGGGTGGTCTATCGACCGCTGCTCGACCCGGCGGCGGTGTCGGCGGTGTGGCTGGTACAGCGCAAGGATCAGCGTTCGCCGATGGCGGCGGCGTTTGTGGCGTTGTTGACCGATGGGGTGGAGTTATCCAGTGGTTAGTGTCGGCGCGGAGGATACTTGCCTGACCCGCAACGCCGGCTTCAGCCTGAATAGAAATTGCCGGGGACGAAGAAAGTCCTGTGGGAGCGAGCTTGCTCGCGATGGCGTTGGATCAGTCAATACTTAATCGGCTGAGAGGCTGCCATCGCGAGCAAGCTCGCTCCCACATTTTGGTTTCCAGTGTTCGCACTGCAATCTCAGCTAGCATCGAGGCGGCTGAGATGTCCCGGCGTTTTTCAGAGAGTAGTGGTCTTTTATCTCAATCCCCCCAGACCGTCGCAGGCCCGTTGACGTGATAGTCATAAAACCCTTGCAGCGTCCAGGTATCGCCCTGGCGTTCAAACGCGGCGCGCCATGCGCCTCGGCCGCCGCCGGGGGCCAGACGGGCCATGTCGAACCAGTAATACCGATTGATTCGCTTGGTCGTCACCCTGCCGGCGCGGATGTCATCCATGATTTCCAGCATCTTCGCCTGGGCTGTCTCGGGAAAGTTGGCGTATGACATCTGTGCTTCAGCCAGTGGGCCGATGTCTACCCTGAACTTGTCCGGCGCGGGTGTCGGCTCGGGTAAGGCTGGAGCGGTGGTGGCAGGTTGGGTGCCGGTCACTTTATGTGTGCGTGCCTGGGTTACGATTTCGATATCGAAGGGTTCATAGTGAGAGAGGGTATTCGTAAACTTTTTAATATCCTCCCCAGAGACCAACGTCATGTTTCGTTGTGTCTTGCCTCTGTTGGCGATCAGGTAGGGTATTCGATGATTCCTTATTTCTGTCAGCAATCCGGGTTTATGCCGGCGTACTTTCTCTTCCCTGAGGACGTCAATCAACTCGTTATAGTATTCGACTGAGGTCGTGTATTCCCTTCTGGCGGCGACGGCATCCGGCTCATCCCCTGGAAATAAGCTCGTTGCTTTGGCTTTCATTTGCGCATCGGCGGCTTTTATCATCTGCACGGTGTCTCTCGCTATTTTTTCTATGGCTAGCTTTTTTTTTCCTTGTCTGGGGGTGTAGGCCAGGAATACGGCACCGGTAATGTAATCGGTGATGACTGTTGTATTGACCTGAATCCGGTCGCTGCTGAAGAACTGGTTTTTGTGGGTCAGTACCGTGTCATAAATTTTTATTTTTTGAGTGACGGTAATTTGCACGCCGCGTACTTTCCTTTCTATGGAAGTGCTACTGAGGGTGACGATGCTCCAGGTTTTCATCTTGTCCAGCAGGTTGCCATACGCCGTTTCATATTGAGTCGAAAAAGTCAGGTATCCCTGACTCAGGTCGGATATCCGCGAGCGATAAGTTTCTATATCGGGCGCGTCTATCTCCGCCATACTTTCGCGAAGGATGCGTTCGGCCAGTTCATCGGGCATCGAATGGAAAATACGCTCTGCTGTAGTGGCCGCATCGGCGTAGCGATAGCGATTCTTGACCAGCACGCCCTCTATCAACGCGTTGAGTGTTGTCTGTCGTGGGGTTTCCGGGGTCCAGCCGAACAGGCTGTGTACAGGGCCGCCACCGCGCAACCATAGCGGTTCTTCAACTTTCCATTGACCGTTCTCCCAAGTCACCGTTCGTTGGTGCGTGCGGTTGTTTGGCGCGTAGATAATTCTTTCGCCGCCCTGCATCTGCGTCTTGTAGTAATCCTTGCCCAACTTCAGATACTCCTGTCCGCTGGCGTCGCTGTAGCGGTTGCGCCCCTCGGGCACCAACCCCTTGCCGTCAAAGCGCTTGAGAGCGAACGGTTCCAGGTTCGGGTCCGGCATTCGGGGCAGGGTCGATAGCGCCGGGCGTGCCTGGCTCCGACGGCGGCCGGCGCGGGCCATGATCAAGTCCTGCCCGGCCTCGGCCAGGACCTCCCCCAACCCAGCGATAAAATCATGGGTCCACTGATGGAGACTGCCGCCCTCGATGTCTATCGCCGATACCGCGGCGCCCGCGGTCATGGTCGGCAGGATCGCACGCCCCAATAGACCGCCCAGCCGACCGACCGGGAACATCGACATCGCACCCGTCAGCAGCATGACGGCGCTGCGGCGTCCCTCCTGCGCGGAGGCGCTGTCGCGCTCGGCATGGGTTACCGTCAACATTTCCACCGCCTTGATCCCATGGGCGATTTGCGTCTCGTGCAAGGCTTTGAACAAATCCCCCTCGACCACGGGCGAAGCGATGGTCTTCGCGAAATCATCCTGTGCCCGGTCCTTGGCCCACGCGAAGACAGACTGTGTGACTTTCTTGATTTTTTCCTCGCGCGTAAGATCCTCCGAAGTCGGCACCAGGCTGGCAAGTTGCTTGGCCTGTTCGAGCAGCGGCAGGTGCGAAATGAGCCAACGGATCATCTCCGATGTGGCGGTGAGTGTTTGCGCCAAGGTTATTTCCAACGCCCGCGCGCTTGGCGCATCCACTTCCCTGAACGTCTTGCCGTCGGGAGCGCCGGGTGTGTACAGCGTCAACGAGGGGCGGCTCGCCGTCCTCTTCACCCCAAACGCCAGCAACTCCTTCAGCACGCTGTCACCCCATTGCAGTTGACGGACCACCACCTCGTGCCCATTGACCTTGTCGCGCGTCGCCGCGGTCGGGCCGTCCAGCGCGGCCAGCACCAGCTTCAAGCCGGTATTGTCCCGGTCGTGCCTCAAGTCTCCCGAAATATGGGCAGCCCACACTTGGGCGCGCATCTGTTGCCCTTTCAGGACCATCCACTGCGCCTGGCCTTTCCGGGTCACACGTTGCAGCTCGGTCGGAAGCCGAGCGCCGATGTTCGCCCTTTCAATGACTTCCACAATTTGCGCGAAGCTCAGCGGCCCTTCCACGGTTGGGTGAGGGGCATTGCGTTCGTCGTGGGTCAGGTTGGACATCGCCCACTGCGTCAGGGAGCGACGGTCATCGACGATTCCCCTCACGCTGCCTTGCGAAACCCCGGAGCCAAACGGCGAGCTACCCGTCGGAGCGTGGGGATCGACCACGGTTTTTCTGATGCTCAGGGACACGTCCTCAGGGTCGACCGGCGGGTATTTCGCCTCGATGACGTCGGCGAGCAGCTGACGGGTCCGCTCCCGGAGGGCGTCCGGGGTGGCCAGCGTCACCGGATCCGGCGGCGGGGGCAGATCCGTCAGGGTGTTGTGCAGAGCCTGGGTCGCCGCCCACCACGCCAGGCGATCACTGGCGGTGACGTGCGGGTTGCCGTGCAGCCAGTCATTGAGTCTCTTCAGATTTAGCCGCAATTCGCGCTCGGCCATGGCGTTCGTCAGGTCCAGTTTGTGGCCGATGTCTGACGCCACGTCGATCCTGTTCATCCAGGCGGTGATTTCTTCCGACGCTGCGGGACCGTCCAGCACGGCATTGCGCACGGCGGTTTTCTGCCCCGCCCGTAGCTCCGTGACCAGACGCGCGAAGAAGTGCTCGGTGACAGGCTCGGTGTCGACTTCATCCCCTGCGTCGCCGTCTTGCACCAGGTCGGCCTTGAGCGCCGCCAGCGTGTCATACAGTTGCAACGGCTGGCCCGGACGGTACAGCGCGGCGCTTCCCGAATCGCTGGCGTTGTCATATCGCGACAAGGCCACGGCGCCCGACACCGGTACGCTGAGGCTCCACCGCTGGGGTGTAATCTCCAGGCTGAAGACCCCGGGCCGGACCCGTTCCGCCAACAGTGCACGAGACGCCGCGTCCGGTGCCGACAGTGCATAGTCGGTCAGAGCCTGATGCATCTGCGGGCTCAATGCCATGTCCAGCCAATGTAGATCGGCCTGGGCCTTGAGTTGCCTGGCCAGTTCATCCGCTAGCCAGTCGCCGACGTTGCGGTCCTGGCTGAAGTCGGCCGGTGTGTGCCAGAACGCATCCAACGCGTGGGTGAGCAGGCGTTCATAAAGCGCCGGCATGGTGCTGATCAGCCGCTTGATTTCAGTTTTTACGGCGCGCTCGTTCAGGGCGACGGGCGCTGCGGTGGTGCTGTCCCGGCGGGTGACAATCTCGATGTTGTCCAGGTCACGGAGCACCGCGCCTGGATCGATCCTGCCGGCGACGGCTTGCAGCAAAAGCGTCTCCAGGAAGAGGATGTCCGTCACCGTCTTACGGGTCGCCGGGCCATCGGCTGTGCGCTGTGCAGGCGGGATCGCCTCTTCTCGCAGTGTGCGCACGGACAGCTCGTGCACCGTCACATTGCCGGCCAAGGCAGGGAAGGTTCTCCTGAACCAATAATCCAGGTGTTGCCTCATTACATGGGAAGGCCGTGGGATGGTGTTGTTCAGGCGAATCATGTGTTGTTGCGAAACCTTGAGCTGGCTGACCAGCGGGGCATCCGCCACCACGGCGCTGTCGGCCGACAGTAAGTCATGAGACGTTGTTAAGGGGGTGTGTTCCACTGCTTTCTTCCTGGAGGAATGTTGGCAGCACAACCTATTCAATAAAAGTTTGGGTGGGTGGTACATAGCTACCGCATGCAGGGAGGGGCGATAGGGTAAGAGCAATCAATGAGCGGCTAGGACGTGGGGCACTCGGCAATGTCTGTCAGTTAGTCGCAGAACCTGTGGGAGCGGGCTTGCTCGCGAAAGCGGTGTGTCAGACAACCTCAATGTTGACGGTCCCGCCGTCTTCGCGAGCAAGCCCGCTCCCACAGGGATTGCGCTTAACCGCCGGCATTAGGCGCCCTTGGGTCATTGAGTGATTGTGAAAAACGCCAGAATCGCCTCGCGGGTTGCCTGCGTTTGTTCCTCCAGCACCCAATGCCCGGTATCTACCAATATCAATGAGTGCGGTTGCGTCGCAATGTGCAAGGCCTGTTCGGCCAAGGTCTTTCCTCTCGAGTGGTCCCCGCCGATGGTGAGCAGTGGAGCAGTCAATTTGTTCTTGGAAAATTCCAGGTTGTCATTTGCATCCTGCTCTACCCAGGCGGAATAGAGCTTGAAGGCCGCCTCCATGCGTCCAGGCCGGGAGTAGTCTTGCACCAGCGCCTGTCGCACCTCGTGACTGACTTTAGCGTTGCGCGCGAGCACGAAGTCATCGAAGAACATGTCCAGGTAGGTTTTCTCTTGTCCTTGAATCAGGGCCAGGGCCGCTTTGCCAAAGAAACGAAAGTGCCATTTGCTGGTTATGCCGGCTGCTGCATCTCCGTTATAGGCAACTTCCCATCCGGGAATGCCCGGAATAAATCCATCCATCAACACCATGCGCCCGGTTTCAGCCGGATAAAGCGCCCCGTAGGCGTAGGCAATGATCAAGCCCATGTCATGGCCAATGATATCGACCTGCTTGATGTTCAAGAGGGTGACCAGTTCGTGCAGATCATGGGCCATGCTTTTTTTGTCGTAGCCACCGACTGAAATATCCGTTTCGCCAGCGCCGCGATAATCAGGAACGATGGGGGTAAAACCGGCATGCACCAACGCGCCCATCAATGGCTCCCAGCTACGCCAACTGCCTGGAAACCCATGCACCAGCAGGACCGGTTGTTTGCCATCACCGCCCATGAGGTAGTGGAGGCGAATACCGTTCACGGATACGTAGGCATGTGTAAATGTCGCGCCGTCGACAACAACGCTGTTTGGTTCCGTTGAAGGCAATGTGTCGTGCTGTTTGAGGGACATGGGGGGGCGGCCCGACCAGGCTATTGTGTTTATCAATTTTTTATCCATGTTTGGAGCCAAAGTAATTTTATGGGCTGCGAATCACAGCTCATAAGGTCGAACGGTTTGATCGAGCGTCGACGTCTGGAAGCCTGAAGCTATTCCGAGCACTTTTGCTACTGTCAGAGTTGACAGTTCCGACAACAGGCAAAAAGTGCGGCTTCGATTGAGGGCGGCAGAAAAAGGGCGGAAGGATGGATGTTGCGTCAGGCGCCTGGACTGTAGGAAAACGCGCTTTTCTGGTTACGACACTTCCTATTCGCTCCAGATACCACGCCGCTGGGCTTGCGACTCGCCAGCGCTGCAACGTCTTATTCATCATTGCAAATCGTCCGGCTCAGTGCTCCTTCCCAGCGGCAAGGGGCGCAGCCTGAAGCCCATGAATAAGGTCCCTGGAAATGCACTCATCTTTGGATGCCCCTTACACCAACGAAATTTCCCGTGAATCTCTCCGTCATTTGGATGACTTGTACTTGGAGCCACGCCAACTGGAAGGTTACGGCGAAGAAGTCGCGGCATTCGTTAATCGACAAAAAGCATTCGTCGAAGCTCATCCACCCATCGCTATTTATCGGGTGGCCACCGAGGGCAGCCAGACGCGTAACGGCGGAACGATCCAGCAGGTGTCATCGTCGTTGACGTTCACCTTGGATAATGGCTGGAAAGTACGCGCCGCGCAGACAGGCGACCAGGTGGTGTATGCCGATGGCAGCACGGCACGGATCATCACCGGCGCCGGGAAAGCCAATAGCAACATCGCGCTGGTCGGCAGTCGCTTGAGCAATGGCGACGAGATTATCAATACGCTTCAGCGACGATTCATGATCATCGTGCGTGAGGGCGTGCCGATGGCGGAGGATTTTTTGCCTGCGCTTAGGCTGGCCGAGGTTCATCGTTTGCACTCGAATGCGATGAGGGAGGACATCCAATGAACGAGGGGCTGCTGCGCAGCCCAGCGGGAGCAAGCTCCCTCGCCACAAGGTTCGTGCTTGGCACACGAATACCTGGTCACACCACCAAACCCTGTGGGGGCGAGCTTGCTCGCGATGACGACAGCACCGCCAGCATCACCGGTACTGACCCACCGCTATCGCGAGCAGGCTCGCTCCCACAGTGGGTCAAGGGTGTTGGCAATAGCTGGTCGCACCACCAAACCCTGTGGGAGCGAGCTTGCTCGCGATGACGGCAGTACAGCCAGCATCACCGGTACTGACCTACCGCTATCGCGAGCAAGCTCGCTCCCACAGTGGGTCAAGGGTGTTGGCAATAGCTGGTCACACCACCAAACCCTGTGGGAGCGAGCTTGCTCGCGATGACGGCAGTACAGCCAACATCACCGGTACTGACCTACCGCTATCGCGAGCAAGCTCGCTCCCACCGGAGGGGTGTGTAACTGACGGGTATTAATCGCCAGGGTTTCGTTAATTTTCCAAAGGGCGCTTTTTATTGCACCTTCGCCAAATCCCCCTTCAACGCAACGCCAGCCATGATCGCGCCCGCGTGGCATTCGTAGGTGGTGGGGTCTTTGCGTTCGTTGCTCTTGTAGAAGCTGACGATATTGGTGACAGCGTTGGCGCCGGCGTTCTTGGCGGCCTGGTGCAGGCTGATCAGGGCTGATTGCAGCACCCATTCGCAGGCCACTTCATCGGACTTGTTGAAGGCATTGGTTTTCTTGTTGGTCACGGCGCCGGGGCTGACCACGGTGACGTTGCCCGCCGGTTTGTTGCCGGCCAGGTAGAATTTCACGCTGCCGTCGATCTTGCCGGTGCGGATGGCTTCGGCGACAACCTTGTCAAACGGCAGGAACAGCGCGGTATCACGGGCCTGGCTGAGGCTTGGCAGGGTGCTGAGCAACAGCGCGGCGGTCACGGCGATTTTCTTCAACGACATCATGAGTCTCCTTGACGAGGGGTAGCGGGGTTTTGAATCCGATTCAGTGCCAGCGGCGGAAGATCAGCGAGGTGTTGACCCCACCAAAGGCGAAATTGTTGTTCATCACGTATTCATGGCTCATCGGCCGGAATTCGTTGCGCAGGTAATCGAGCTGGCCGCACTGGGGGTCAACCTCATCGAGGTTGAAGGTGTGCACGTAGAGGTCGCGGTTCATCATTTCGATGCTGAACCAGGACTCCAACGCCCCGCAGGCACCCAGGGTGTGGCCGAGGAAACTCTTCTGCGAGCTGATGGGCATGTGCTCGCCAAACAGGCTGCTGGTGGCCAGGGTTTCGGCAATGTCGCCCTGTTCGGTGGCGGTGCCGTGGCCGTTAACGTAGCCGATGGCCGAGGGTTCGAGGCCGGCATCTTCCAGGGCCAGTTCCATGGCCCGGCGCATGGTGACCAGCTCAGGGCGGGTGGCGTGCTGGCCGTCGGCGTTGCTGCCGAAGCCGACGATTTCGGCATGAATCCGTGCGCCCCGGGCCAGGGCGTGTTCCAGTTCTTCAAGCACGAGCATGCCGGCGCCTTCGCCGATCACCAGGCCATCGCGGCCTTTGTCGTAAGGGCGTGGGCTGGTTTGCGGCGCATCGTTTTTCAAGCTGGTGGCGTAGAGCGCATCGAAGACCATCGCTTCGGTCGGGCACAGTTCTTCCGCCCCGCCGGCGAGCATCAACGGCAGGCGCCCGAACTTGATGGCCTCGTAGGCATAGCCGATGCCGTGGCTGCCGCTGGTGCAGGCACTGGAAGTGGGGATCAGGCGTCCGGTCAGCCCGAAGAAGATGCTGATGTTGGCCGCCGTGGTGTGGGGCATCATGCGTACGTAGGAGTTGGCGTTCAGGCCTTCTGCCACGCTGTTGAGCAACATGTTGCCGAACGCCTTGATCTCATCGGTGCTGCCGGTGGACGAACCGCAGGACACGCCCATGCGCCCGTCCTTGATCGATTCGTCGCCCAGCAGGCCGGCGTCGGCCAGGGCCTGTTCCGCCGACGCGACCGCCAGGCGCGAGACCCGGCCCATGCTGCGCAATTGCTTGCGGGTCCAGTGGGCCGGGACCTGGAAGTCGTCGATGGGGCCGGCCAGGCGCGTGTTCAGCTCGGTGAAACGGTCCCACTCATCCATGCGACGGATGCCGCTGCGGTTGGCGGCGAAGTTGGCGGCGATGGTCTCCCAGTCGCTGCCTATGGAGGTGATGCCGGCCATGCCAGTGACGACAACGCGCTTCATCAGCACAAGCCTCCGTTGACGGCCAGGACCTGCCGGGTGATGTAGCCGGCTTCGGCGGACATCAGGAAGTTCACTGCACCAGCCACTTCTTCCGGGGTGCCCATGCGCTGGGCGGGGATCATTTTCATCAGTTCTTCCACGGCTACGTTTTCATCGAGCATGGCGGTGTCGATCAACCCCGGCGCGACGCAATTGACGGTGATCTTGCGCTTGCCCAGCTCGATTGCCAACGCCTTGGCCGCGCCGATCAAACCGGCCTTCGAAGCACTGTAGTTGACCTGGCCGCGATTGCCGATCAGCCCGGAAACCGATGTGATGCAGACGATCCGCCCGGCGGCACGACGACGGATCATCGGCATCATCACCGGGTGCAGCACGTTGTAGAAACCGTCGAGGTTGGTGCGCATCACCACGTCCCAGTCGTCCTCGCTCAGGGCCGGGAAGGCGCCATCGCGGGTCAGGCCGGCATTGAGCACCACGCCGTAATAGGCGCCGTGGGTTTCGACATCGGCTTCGAGAATGGCCTTGCAGGCGGCGCGGTCAGATACGTCGAACTGCAGCACCCGGGCGTTGCGGCCCAGGGCCTGGATTTGTGCCTGGACTGTTTCGGCCTCGGCACGGCCGCTGCGGCAGTGCAGCACGATGTCGTGCCCGGCCTGGGCCAGGCGCAGGGCGATGGCGCGGCCGATGCCACGGCTGGAGCCGGTGACCAGTACTGATTCAGTCATGACGGGTTTCCTGTTGCGGACGATTCATGAAGGTAGTGGGCGGCCTGGGGTGGACGGAATACATTGAGCCGGGCCGTGGCATGGATGCCGGGGGCGTGGATGTGGCATTCGAACACGCCCATGCCGTTGTCGTCTTCCAGGGAGCGCACGCCATGGATGCTCAGCTCGGTGCCGGCGGGAAAACAGTCGACGTTGCATTCGAACTTGCGGGTGCCGAGCAGAAAGCCCAGCTCCACGGCATCGCCGCGTCGGCGGGCGTGGCAACCAGCGAACGCCGCGACACTTTGGGCCATCAGCTCGATGCCGACCCAGGCCGGCAGCGCGCCGTCGTCGCGGTTGAACAAACCACCGGGCTTGACGGTGGTGTGGGTATGGATCTGTTCGTCATCGAACGACAGGATCCGGTCGATGAGGATCATGTCGCCGGCATGGGGCAGCAGTTCGGCGAGCGGCCAGTCAATCATGGGGCGTCTCCGATAATCAGGCTGACGTTATTGCCACCGAAAGCAAATGAATTGCTCATCAGGCGGCGCGGGGTGGCCGGGTTCAGGCTGGTGTTGGCGCTGACCCAGTCCAGTGCTGGCAGGGCAGGATCGGCCTGGCCGTCCCAGACGTGCGGCGGCAGGGCCTGGGCAGGGTTTTCCGCGCTCAGGGCCAGCCAGCAGAACGCCGCCTCCAGCGCCCCGGCCGCGCCGAGGGTATGACCGGTCATGGGCTTGGTGGAGGAGCAGGGCACACCCGCCGGGAACAGCCCGGCCACGGCCTGGCTTTCCATGGCGTCGTTGTGTTGCGTGGCGGTGCCGTGCAGGTTCAGGTAGTCGATCTGGCGGGCGTCGAGGCCGGCGCAGCGCAGGGCTTTTTCCATGGCCTGGCGCGCGCCGCGACCGCTGGGTTCGGGCGCCGAGATATGGTGGGCATCGGAACTGGCGCCGTCGCCGAGCAAGGCAATCGGTGTTCCCTCGCCTGGCGTCTTGCTCATGAGAAACAGCACCGCCGCTTCGCCAATGTTGATGCCGCTGCGGTTCACCGAGAACGGATTACAGCGTTCGTTCGACACCGCTTCCAACGCGGAAAAACCGTTGAGGGTCAGTTTGCACAGGCTGTCCACGCCGCCGCACAGCACGGCATCGCACAGGCCCAGGTCCAACAGGCGCCGGGCGCTCATCAAGGCCCGGGCGCTGGAGGTGCAAGCGGTGGAAATCACGTAGGACGGGCCACTGAGGCCGAGCCAGTCGGAAAGAAAGTTGGCCGGCGCGCTGAGTTCCTGCTGCTGATAGTCGTAGCCGTCGGGGAAGCGCTGCTCACGCAAGTAGTGGGCAATGCCCTGGCTGGCCTCATCGATGCCCGACGTGCTGGTGCCCAGGACGATGCCGATGCGGGCGTGACCGTAGGCTTGGATGGCTTGGTCGATCTCGGCGCGAATCTGCAGCCCCGCTTCCAACAGCAGTTGATTATTGCGACTGCGTTGCGCCGCCAGGGCTGGCGGGATGGGCGCGAGCTCACCCGACACCGCAGCGACCGGCAAGGCCCGTTCGGCCACCCAGCCATCCTCGCTGCGCACGCCCGAGCAGTCGCCGGCAAACAGGTTGCGTGCGACGGTGTGCTTGTCGCGGCCCAGGGCGCAGATCACCCCGAGGGCATTCAGGTAGGCGGTCATGGGGCGTTCTCGGTCAACGGTGTGATGCGGTAGCGGGGGCCTTGGGGCAGGCTCATTTCAAAATCCAGCGGCTGCGTGTAGCGCACCTGCCAACGATTATCGAGGGTCCGTTGCGATGCCTGTTTCCGGGCCGCCGGATAGTTGCCGGACAGCTCGCCTTCGGGGGTCAGGGCGAACAACAGCGCGGCGAACAACTCCCGGGCTTCGGCATTGGGCGGCAGCAGACCGTCGGCCTGCCACTGGCCGTCGACCAGGCGCTGGCGGGCCACGGGAATGCCCAGCGGGTCCATCATCGACCAACGGATGCCGGCGTCTTCGCGCTGGATCACCAGCAACCAGTCCTGGCGTTGGCCGGCCAGTGTCCGCTCGACGTGCAATTGCATCGGCAACGCCAGGGTCGGGGTGCGGGCGGGCAGCGGCGCCTGGCTGGCGCAGGCACTGAGCAGCAACACACAGGCGATCAGCAGGCCACGGATCATCCGACAGCCCCTTCGTGAGGCTTGCGCGCCACCACGTTGACCAGGGTTTCCTCACGCTCGCCAAAGGGCTTGGGCCGACGCAGGCCGAAGCGCTCCAGCAGGCCGAAATCCTTGGCACGGCTCCACCACAGGTACGGGTAGGACACGTTGCGGTCTTCGAACTGGAACCCTTGAGCGCGGATCATCTGCAGGTACTGCGCGGCACTTTTCTGCACGTGCATGGGATGGCGGAACAGCCAGCGGATCACCCAGGTATCGATGTAGGCTTCGGTGGATTCGGCGAACAGCAAATAGCCGCCGGGCTTGAGCACGCGGTAGAACTCGGCGAGGGCTTTTTCCTGCTCCACCAGGTGATGGAACGTCTGGTGGCAGAACAGCAGGTCGACGCTGGCATCCGGCACCGCCAAGGTCGCGCAGTCGCTGCCGATCAGTTCCACGGCCATGCCTTGGCGCGTGGCTTCCTCCCGGCTCAGGTCGAGGCTGTGGGGGTCGGCATCCACGCCGATCAGGCGGTGTGGCGCGAACACCTGGCGCAGGTACTGGAACGACTTGCCCTGGCCGCAGCCGGCATCCAGCAGCACCGGGTTGGCCGGCAGAGGGCTGCTGAACAGGCTGCGCAAGTCGTTGATCGCCACCCGCAACACGTGATGCTGCCAGGTGTGGCTGCGCAGGAACCAGAAGCCGAAGCGGGTTTCTTCGACGTAGTTGTCGCTCAGGTAGCTCATGACTGCTGACTCGGCGCCGGGCTCGCGCAGATCTCCGAGAGCATGCGCAGGCGCCGCTTGGGTTCACTGACGAACGGGTTGCGCTGGTCCCAGGCGTAGCCAGCCAGTATCGAGCTGATCATGCGTCGGATGTCGTCCGAGCCTTCGGTGTAGAAAATCACGTCCTGGAAGGTGCCGGCGTACCAGCCCTCGACATAGCAGCGGAAGGTGTCGACGCCGCGCTTGAGCGGTTCGGCAAACTCGCTTTGCCAATCCACGCTTTCACCTTGCAACTGGCGGTGGAGCACGTCGGCGGCCATGCTCGCCGAGCGCATGGCAATGGTCACGCCGGAGGAAAACACCGGGTCGAGAAATTCCGCGGCGTTGCCCAGCAGGGCAAAGCCAGGGCCGTGCAGGGTCTTGACGTTGGCCGAGTAGCCGCCGATGGTCCGCGCCGGGGTGTCCCACACCGCGTTCTGCAGCACGCCGGCCAGGCTCGGGGTTTCGTCGATGAAACCGCGCAGGCAGGCGTCGAGGTCGTCGGTGCGGCCGGCGAAATGTTCCGCCGCCGCGACCACGCCCACCGAGCAACGTCCGCCGCTGAACGGAATGGTCCAGAACCACACGTCGCGTTTGCTCGGGTGGGTGGTGATCAGGATCTTTTCCCGGTCGAATGTCGGAGCGTCGATGCGATCCTCGATGTGCGTGAACACGGCCTGGCGCACCGGGAAGTTCGACGGCGCCTCCAGGTCCAGCAAGCGCGGCAGGACGCGACCGTAGCCGCTGGCATCAAGCACGAAGTCAGCTTGGACGCAGTACTCGCTGCCGTCTTCGCGCTGCACGCCCAGTCGTGGTTTGGCGAGGGTGAAGTCGGCACTGGCAATCGCCTGGCCGTAGCGGATCTCCACGCCTTGCAGGGCGGCCTGGTCGGCCAGCAACTTGTCGAAGTCGGCGCGCTGCACCTGGAAGGTCGTGGGCTTGCCGTTGCTGAAGGTATCGCCGAAATCGAAGGCGCTGTAGCGTTCGCCCCAGGCAAACGCGGCGCCGTTCTTGCGCTGGAACCCGGCGGCATTCACTGCGTCGAGCATGCCGGCTTCTTCAACGAAATCCAGGCAATGGGACAACAGGCTCTCACCGATGGAGAACCGTGGGAAATGCTGGCGCTCGATGACCAGCACATCGTGGCCCTTGCGCTTGAGCAGCGCAGCGGCGATGGCGCCGGAGGGGCCGGCACCGATGATGACGACCTGGCGATATTCCGTTTCAGTGACAGGCATTGGGGTTCCTTGAATATCCTTGGTCATCGTTGGTCTTCTTGAGCAGGTATAGGGTGTTCCTGGCGCCCGGCCCACGGCGCCAGCATGAAACTGAAGGCCAGCCCCAGGCTCACCGCCAGGCCGAAATTACTCACCGCCGGTGTGCTGGATAATGCCAGCAGGCCGAACGACAGCCAGGTGGTGACCGCCGCCAGCAAGGTGCCCAGTAGACTCACGGCGGCACCGCCGATCTGTTCGCGCATCAGGATCGCGTAATCGACACCGATGGCCGTCACCAGCAACAGGCCGAACAGGCTGAACAAGGTCAGTGGCTGCCCCAGCCAGCCGAGGCTCGCCAGGCTGCACAGCGCGGCCAGCAATGGCAGGGCGACGATGCGCAAGGCCGCGCCGACACCGAAGGGCCAGATCAGCACCAGCACAATCAGCACGCAGGAGGCCAGTTTCAACTCGGCGGCGCTGACCTGCGTGGCGGCGAAGACCCGGTTCAGGTCGCCCAGGCGATCCACCAGTTGAACACCCGGCAGGTCCACGGCTTGCACGCGCAGCAGCGCGGCATCGTTCAAGCCTTGCAGGCTGATCATGGCGGCCACGCCTTGGGCGGTGGGGCCGAGCCAGAGCGTGCGGTAGGGTTCGGCCAGGGGCCCGGCCAGCGCGGCATCGATGTCTGCCACCGGCAGGGCCTGCAATTGCGCCAGCTCTGTTTGCAGCGCGGCGACCGGTACGCCCAGGTCCAGCAGTGGTTGCCAGAAGGCCGGCAACCGGGCCAGGGCCTCGCGTACTTTCTGCTGGTCGGCGGGCGTGCTCACCAGTTGGTTCAGCGACAGGTAGCCCTGGAGCTTGTCCAGGGCGATCAACTGATCCAATCGCTCGTTGAGCGCAGTCTGGCGCTCCAGCAGTTGGGGTTGATCGTCGGCGCGGATCAGGAAGAACTGACTGGTGGGCTGGAAGCCGGTGATGCGCGCGATGTCGCGGGCTTCGTCGGTGAGGTGCTGGGGCGTGCCGATCCACTGGCGGATATCGTTTTTTGTGGTCAGGTGCCAGAGACCGCCCGCGCAGAAACTCAGCAACAACACCAGCAGCAGCGGCGTGGGCACCCGCGCCAACAATGCTTGGCGGGTCTGGAGCAGGCATTCGCACAGCCGCAGCGGCCATTGGGCTGGACGCAGGTCTGCACCCTTGAGCAGCGCCGGCAACAGGCAGACCGCGGTCAAGTAGGCGCCGACCAGTCCTGCGGCGGAAAATAGCGCGATCTGGGTCAGGGCCGGGAACGGTGTCCAGGCCAGGGCCAAGTAGCCGATGCAGGTGGTCGCCAGGCTCAGGCTCAGCCCCGGTAGGGTCAGGCGCAAGGCCGGCCAGCTGCGCCAAGGCTTGAGGCTCCAGCTCTTGGACAGGTAGTGCAGGGGGTAGTCCACCGCGACGCCGATCAGGCTGGAACCCAGTACCAGGGTCATCACATGCATGCGCCCGAACAAGGCCACGCACGCCACGGCGCCGAACAGCATGCCCACCAGCACCGGCACGAACGCCAGCCACACGCGCAGGCGCCGGAAGGCCAGCAACAACAGCAGCAGGATGCCGACCGTCGCACCACCGCCGACCCAGGTGATTTCCCGCGACGCCTGTTGCTGGCCGCTGGCGGCGTACAGCAGGCCGCTGGCCGCCAGCAGTTGCCCTTGGGCCTGGCTCGCCAGGTCGCGGCTGTGTTGCAGCAGTTCGGCCACTTGCAGCGGCAGGTTCATGTCGAAGGCGTTGCCCTGGGCACGGGCCCGCAGCATCACCCAGCTTTTACCGTCGGCATCGGCGACCAAGGCCCCGCTACCGATGTCGAATTTTATCGCGCCGCGTTGGGGCTGGCTGTTCTGGATGCGCCCGGTCAGGCCCAGCCAATCGTCCTGGTTCGGCACCAGGCTGAAGCCGCTGAACGGGTCGAACAGGGCCTGCACCCGTTGCTGGATGAACGCCTGGGGCTGTTCGATCAATTGCTCCCGGTCCTCTGCCGAGAGCATCGCCAACCGCCCGTTGAGCAGTTGCGTGCGCAGCGCCGGCAAGTCGGCCTGCAGCGTCCACTGCACCTTGTCGAACAGGCCGCTGGCCTGCCATTGCTCGCCCAGGGTTTGCGCCAGGGTGATGGCTTGCTGGCGATCGGTGTGGCCGACCAGCACCAGCACCTCGCGGTTGAGCGGCTCCTGCATGCGCTGCTCGGCGGTGATCTCCAAGGCATCGGGAGACGTCCCCGGCACCAGTTCCATGAGATTGGCCGACAGCGGCGCGCCATTGCGCCATTGCCAACCGGCGAGCGCCAACACCGCCAGCAGCAGGATCAGGAACAGCCGGGGCAGCATCCGTTCACTCGGCAAAATCATGTTGCTCCGCTTCGCTCAACGGTTGCGCGCCGGTAGCGTCCTGCATGCGCAGCACGGTGCTGTCGCCCTGGGTCTCCAGCAGTTCGATGCGCTGGACCAGTTCACCGCCGTCAATGTTGATCTGGTTGAAGACCTGCTTGAGCAGCACCGAGCGCGGGGTCAGGGTGAGTTTCCACTGTTGTGGTTCGCCCGACAGGCTCAGCTCGAAATCCCGTTGCAAGCCACTGCTGTCGCCCTGCAGAACCGCCAGGAACAGCCGGTTCTGCTCGGCGCCGGCGCTCTTGTTCGGCAGCATCTGCCAGGCATTGCCGTCCCGCCGGGCGATGCCCTCGGCGGTGATGCGGTAGTCCTGTTGCAGCGGGGTTTGCAGCAGCCACAGCAGACCGTGGTTTTTCGCCAACACGAAGCGGCCCTTGCTGGTGAGGGGCTGGGGCAGGGCGCGCAGGTGTTTTTCCTGGATGAACTGTCCGTGGATTACTTCCGGGCGGGCCAGTTGATCGCTCAGTTGTTGCAAGTCGAATGCCTGTGCCACAGGCGCCAGGCAGCACAGCAACAACCAGATAGCCAGGCGCTTCATGGCAGTTTCCTTTCAACGGCTTCGACAAAGACCCGGGGCGAGGCCAGCAGCATTTCGCGGCTGGCGACGTCCACCGCCACTTGCACCGAGCTGGCGCGGGTCAAGCGATCGCCCGTGGCTGCGTCGCTGATCAGGTAGTTGATCTTCAGCCGGTTTTCCCACTCCACCAGGCTCGCGCGCACGGTCAGGGCCTGGCCGAACACGGCGCTGCGCACGTAGCGAAGTTGCAGGTCGATGATCGGCCACGCATGGCCGGATTCGAGCATGTCGTTGTAGTTGTGGCCGATCAGGTCGAGCAGCGCACAGCGGGCCACTTCCAAGTATTTGACGTAGTGGCCGTGCCAGACCACGTTCATCGAATCGACGTCGAAAAAAGGCACCACGATCTGCGTGTCGACGTGCAAAACACCTTGGCTACGCATGCAGCCTCCAGTGTTGCTCGGCGATGCGTTGCAGGCACAGGCGCAGTTCGCCTTCCAGGGCGCGGTCTTCGATCACAGGCGGGAAATCCTCGGCCAGTTGCTGGTGCATGGCGGCCAGGGCCGGCGGCAGCGGTCGCGCGTCTTCGGCGCGACTGCGCAGCCACACGCCCTGGTTGGCTGCCAGCAAGGTGGCGGCGGCGACTTGTTCGGTCAGTTCCAGCACGCGGATCGCGTCCCGGGCGGCGATGGTGCCCATGCTCACCTTGTCCTGGTTGTGGCACTCGGTGGAACGCGAGAACACGCTGGCCGGCATGGTGTTTTTCAGAGCCTCGGCGGTCCAGGCACTGGTGCCGATCTGCACGGCCTTGAAGCCATGGTTGAGCATCGCCCGCTCGGCGCTGGCGCCGGACAGGTTGCTGGGCAGGCCATGGTTGTAGCGCGCGTCCACCAGCAGCGCGAGCTGGCGATCCAGCAAGTCGGCGACGTTGGCCACCAGGTTCTTCAGGCTGTCCATGGCGAAGGCGATATGCCCGCCGTAGAAATGCCCGCCGTGGAGCACGCGCTCGGCTTCGGCGTCGATGATCGGGTTGTCGTTGGCACTGTTGAGTTCGGTTTCGATGAACGAACGCAGCCAGTTCAGGCTGTCCGCCAGTACGCCGAGCACGTGGGGCGCGCAGCGCAGGGAATAGCGATCCTGCAGACGATGCAGCGGCGCGGTCGGTGCGTCGATCGCCAGGTCCTTGCGCAGCCACGCGGCGACTTGCATCTGCCCCGGGTGTGGCTTGGCGGCGAACAGGCGTTCGTCGAAGTGTTCCGGGTTGCCTTGCAGGGCGACGACGTTCAGCGCGGTGATGCGGGTCGCCAGTTGCAGCAGGTAGTCGGCGCGGGCAAAAGCCAGGCAGGCCAGGCCGGTCATCACGGCGGTGCCGTTCATCAGCGCCAGAGCTTCCTTGGGCCGCAGCACCAGCGGCGTCCAGCCCAGTTCCCGGTGTACGTCGGCGGCCAGGCGCCGCTCGCCACGGAACATGACGTCTCGTTCACCGGACAGCGTGGCGGCGACGTAGGACAGCGGCGTCAGGTCGCCGCTGGCGCCCACCGAACCTTCTTCCGGAATCAGCGGCAGGATGTCGTGTTCGAGAAAGGCCTGTAGGCGTTCCAGCAGTTCTACCCGCACCCCCGACACACCGTGGCACAGCGACTGCAAACGCGCCGCCAGCACCGCACGGGTGGCCTGGGCGTCCAGCAGCTTGCCCAGGCCGCAGCCGTGGAACGTGTACAGGTGGCGCGGCAGGGCCTC
Organism: Pseudomonas beijingensis; assembly: GCF_030687295.1. NCBI lineage: Bacteria > Pseudomonadati > Pseudomonadota > Gammaproteobacteria > Pseudomonadales > Pseudomonadaceae > Pseudomonas > Pseudomonas beijingensis. The sequence continues at coordinate 1,507,041 of NZ_CP117425.1, forward strand.
GACGTGGTGCAGCGGCACGGCTACCACACAGGAGTCGCCATAGCCGGTGGTCACGCCATAGATCACGCCTTCCTTGTCCAGCAGGGAATCGAGGAATTGCGCACCCTTGGCAATGCGTTGGCGGAACGCCGGGTCGTCCTGCAATTGCGTCGGTGCCTGGCGGTTAGCCAGGGCCAGCACATCTTCAATGCGCAAGGGGCGTTCGCCGAAGGTTACCGGCTCAAGAGTGGGCATCGTCATCGGTCTTCCAGAAAGGGTAAAAGTTGAACCACTGTTGGGGCCCCTGGAGGCAATACTGCGCCAGGCGCTCGGCGTAGCGGGCGGCCCAGTGGGCGATCACTTGCTCGCGCTCGTTGCGTTTCCACGCCACGGCATCGGCGAAAGGTTCGAGGGTGACGCGATAGCGCCCCTCGTGCTTGAGGCACATCAGCAGGTTGACCGGGCATTTGAGCAGGCCGGCCAGCAGCCAGGGGCCTTGCGGAAATGCCGCCGGGTGGCCCATGAAGTCCACGGTCACGCTGCGTCCGCCGTGCAGCGGTACGCGGTCGCCGGCAATCGCCAGCCACTCGCCGCGCTCCAGGCGCTCGCTCAGTTGCAACATGATCACCGGGTTCAGCTCGCTGACCTGGATCAGTCGCAAGTGTGTGGCACCGGCCTCGCCCAGCAAACGGTTGAACTGCTCGGCGTGCTTGGTGTGCACCAGCACGTTCATGGTGACTTTCTCGCCCAGTTCGGCCAGTGCCCGGCACATCTCCAGGTTGCCCAGGTGCGCGCCCACCAGCATTTGTCCACGGGCATCGCGCAGGTGATTGCGCAGCAGCGCCGGGTCGACGATTTCGATCTGGTCGATGCTCAGCTTGCCGTTCCAGACGTCGAGCTTGTCCAGCAAGGAATCGGCGAACGCCATGAACTGCCCGAACACCCGCCAGCGGGTCGGGCGCAGTTCGGGGCGGGCGCTCCAATCGGCCAGGCGTTGCTGGTATTGCCAGGCCGCTTGGCGCGCGCTGCGGCCGAAAATGAAAAAGTACAGGACGATGCCGTACAGCACCGGGGTCAGCAGGCGCCGGCCGAGGACCTTGGCGGCGACCGCGGTGAGTTTCATCAGCCAGAAACTGCCGCGCTCCTGGCGGTCGGCCCAATGTTGCTTGTCTGCCTGCAGGCTCATGTCCGCCACCGTCGCCAGAGAATCAGGGGGAAGCGCACGAGCATGCCGAAGAACAGCCGGGTGTGCATGCTGGAAATCAGCACGTTGTCGTGGAACAGGCGAAAGTGCGAAACCCCGTCTTGAGGGTAATGGACCCGGGTGTGCAGCCAGTGCATTGGCTGATTGCGCCAGGCCAGGCGCACCAGGATGTCCGAGTCGAAATCCATGCGCTTGCCGATGTTGGCCGAGTCGATCAGTGCCAGGACCGGTGGCAGGGGATAGACCCGAAAGCCGCACATCGAGTCGCGGATTTGCAGGGACAGGCTGTTGATCCAGACCATGACGTGGGTCAGGTAGCGTGCGTACAAGCGACCTTTCGGCACGCTGGCGTCGTAGTGCGGATACCCGCAGATCACTGCGTCGGGGTGGGCACGGGATTGCTCGATGAAGGTCTTCACGTCGCCCAGATCGTGCTGTCCGTCGGCGTCCACCTGCAAGGCGTGGCTGAAACCCAGCCGCGATGCTTCCCGCAAGCCGGTCATCACCGCGCCGCCCTTGCCTTGGTTGACGGCCAGCCTGACCAGATGCACCTGATCGCCCTCGGCCAGCCGTTCCAGCACAGCGGCACACGCCGGGCTGCTGGCGTCATCCACCAGTACACAGGGCAGGCCGTTGGCGAGCAACGCCTGGACTACGGCCGAGATGGCGGTTTCGTGGTTGTAGACCGGGATGACGGCGCAGGGGTTATGCATATTCTGCTCCCTCCACGGTTTCACTGTGCACAACCTTCCTGTGGCGAGGGGATTTATCCCCGCTGGGTTGCGCAGCGACCCCAAATTCTGTGCAACGACACAGACTGATGGCGAGCGCTCCGCACTCGAGCGGGGCGGTGCGACGTTTCGCTAAATCCCCTCGCCACAGGAGCACCGCGGTGCAATCAGTCATCGGCCATCCCCAACACAATCCGCCCGCTGGAACAGGCCGCCGTGGCGTTGCGATAGGCAAAGTACAGCTTGCCGCGTTCGCGGTCGAAGCGCAGGTGCAGTTGGAGCTCATCGCCAGGGCGCACCAGTTGCTGGAATTTCAGCACTTCCATGCCGCCGAATCGGGGCGGCAGGTCCAGCAGTTGCTGGCCCAGGCTCAAGGCCCAGTCGACCTGCACCACGCCGGGCAATACCGGAGCGCAGGGGAAGTGGCCGCTGAAGTACGCAAGGTCAGGCGGCACGACCAGTCGCAGGTTCCATTCACCGTCGGTTTCGACCTGCTCCAACACTTCGGGGGCTTTGGGGCGTGGCGCCATCAGCAGCGCCTCGACTTCGGCCTGAGGCAGCTTGCCCTGGGCGTTGAGCGGCAACTGCCGCAGCCAGCGCCAGCGCCGTGGCAGAGCGAGGGTTTCGCAATGTTCGCTCAGGTGCCGGCGCAGGCCCTCGGTCACGGCGCGCCGGCCCTGGTTGCGCAAGGCCCGCAGGCCGGCGTCGCTCAGCACCAACAGCGCGCCGAGGGAGGCGCGACTCTCCTGTACCACCCCCAGCCGTGCTTCGCTGACCCAGTCGTGGGTCACCAGCGCGTGTTCGAGCATGGGCAGGGAGATGCGTTTCTCTTCGAGCTTGACGATACGGTCCAGTCGCCCGAGCAGTTCGAAGCGGCCATCTTCGGCAATCTGCGCCGCATCGGCGGTGTGCTCCACATGCCCGACCGGCAGATAGGGCGAAGCGATCAGCAAGGCGCCGTCGCTGTCCTGGCTCAGTTCGACGCCGGCAAAGGGTTGCCACAATCCGCCACCCTGGCGCCAGGCGATACCGCCGGTTTCCGAACTGCCGAAAATTTCCGTCGGCCATTGTCCCAGGCGTCGCTGCAGGCTTTGCGCGGCCTCGGTTGGCAAGGCGCCGCCGGAGGAGAACACCCGACGCACGCTGCTCAGGGCCGGCCAATCGAGGTTATCGCCCATGCGCTTGAGCAACGCCGGACTGGCGACCCAGGCGAACACCGGTTGCTCGCGGCTGGCGCGTTGCAGGTCTTCGGGGAAGGCCAATTGCCGACGCACAAAGGTACGCCCGGCGCACAGCGGCCACAGCACCCGGAACAGCAGCCCGTAGATGTGTTGGGTGGCAACGCTGCCGATCACGCAGGCCGGGCCCAGGTCGGCGCCCCACAGGTGTTCCAAGGCCTGGACCTCGTTACTCAACTGCCGCAGGGTTTTCTCGATACGCTTGGGCTCGCCGCTGGAGCCGGAGGTGCACAGGCTCAGCCAGCACTGATCAAGGTCCAGTTCGGCGGCGTCCATCGGCGTCTGTTGCAAATCGCCGGGATGGGTGTCGCCGGGCTGGTCGGTCAGCCACAGGTCGACGTCCGCAGCCCAGCGCTGGCGTGTCTGCGCTTGCAGGTCGGCGGGAAGCAGGACCCGTACCCCGGCGCGCCAGGCACCGAGCAGGGCGATGGCCAGGTCGGCGGCATCTTCCAGGTGCACTGCCACATGGCGCACGCCCCGGGCTTGCAGGCCGGCCGCCAGGCGCAGCGCCGCGTCCCGCAGTTGCGAATGATCCAGCGTCGGATCGACCGCGACGGCGCGTTCCGGCTGAGCCCTGAGCAACATCTGCTCAAGTGTTATCCAATTCATGGGCGGCCTCTTACCCGTTGTCGTATGAGCCATTCAATGGCAAACAGCAGCCCCATCAATCCGTAGGAAATCAGGCCGGTGTACAACATCCACCAGCTCAGCGGCGCCCAAAGGGTCAGGGCGGCGGCGAGCAAACCGTTACACAGGAAAAACACGCTCCAGGCCACTGTGACCTGACGCGTATACACCACCGCCTTGGCCGGCAACTGCGGTTCACGCAGGCGGGCCAGGCGTTCGATCATCGGCGGGCCGTATTTCAGGCTCAGGGCGAACAGCCCGAGCATGAACGCGCTGATCAGCACCGGGTACCAGCGCAGCAGGAGCGGGCTGTCGAACAGCGCAAGCAACACACAAAACACGATCGCCGTCGCCGCCATCCAACGGCTGCCAGCGCCGCCCTCGCCCAGCACTGCCCGGGCCAACCACAGGCTACCCAGCAGCAGCCCGAACTGCCACGGGGCGAAATGCTCCATGCCGAAATACACCGCAAAGGGGTACAGCAGGCCCGCCAGCAGCAGGCCGAGGCCAATCAGCCGGGTCATGCGGCCGGTTGAACCAGTCGATAGACCGCCTCGACCACGTCATTGACGGTGCGCACTGACTTGAATTCTTCGGCGGCGATTTTCTTGCCGGTCTGGCGCTTGATGTGGTCGATCAGGTCGACCGCATCGATGCTGTCGATTTCCAGGTCCTGGTACAGGTTCGATTCCAGCGTCACGCGCTCGGGGTCCAGCTCGAAGAGCTCGACCAGAGCATCACGCAGGGTGTTGAAGATGTCGTCGCGAGTTTGCATGGTCCGGTCTCAGGCTTCTTGTTTTTGCACTGACGAAGGCCGCAAGGCTCGCCACATTGCTGAAATGATTACGGGTGTCCTTGGCGTCGGCGTCGATCTTGATGCCGTACTTTTTCTGGATCGCCAGGCCGAGCTCCAGGGCATCCACCGAGTCCAGGCCCAGGCCTTCGCCGAACAGGGTCTGGTGGTCGCCGATGTCGTCGATGCCGATGTCTTCCAGGCCGAGGGCGTCGATGATCAGCTCTGTTTGATGTCACGGTGCAGATCGCTCATCTTCGGCGAGCTCCTTGATGTAATAGTGATGCAAAAAATCGTTGAGCCTGCGCGAGGCCTGGGGCGGCGGGCCGAGCGCGGCGAACGCCTGTGGATCTATATCGGCCCCGACGTGAAAACTGAAGTGCACGCGGCGCTGGGGGATGCGATACCAGGGTTCAGCCTTGGTCAGGGTCGTGGGGTTGACCTTGATCGTGACGGGCGTGAGGATTTTCGCACCCCGCAGGGCGATGGCCGCGGCCCCTCGATGAAAGGCCGGCACCTGGCCTGGCTGGGTGCGCGTGCCTTCGGGGAAGACGATCAGCGCCTGGCCATCTTGCAGCGCGTCGCTGGCGGCATCGAGCATGTCCATGCTGCCGTCATTGCTGATGTACTGGGTTGAACGCAATGGACCACGGGTAAAAGGATTGTCCCACAGGCTTTGCTTGACTACGCAGTTGGCGTCGGGCACCAGCCCGATCAGGAACACCACGTCGATCAGCGACGGGTGATTGGCAATGATCATCTGCCCGGGGCGCCCGAGCCGTTCGGCGCCATCGATCTGATAGGTGAGCACGCCGGTGCGGGCCATGAAGCGGATAAAGAACCAGAACAACCGCCCAACGGTGCGGCGGGCCCTTTGGCGGTGGGCCTGGGCATCGCCGGGCAGCCAGGCCAGCAACGGAAAAACCAGTAAACGCAGGCACAGCCCGCCCAGCCCGAACAGGGCGAAGCTTGCGGCGGTCGCGACCAGGCGCCAGTAATAGGCGTCGCGATGTTTACCGGTCACCGGTTGCGTTGCCAGGTCCATACACGATTCTTCCAGGCATGTTGGCAGGTGGTTTCGTTGTTCAGCAGGGTACGCAACAGATCCAGGGCATGGGGCCAGTCGTTGCCATGCAACTGGCCGGCCTGCGCGGACAGGTCCAGTTGCCAGTCATCGCCCGGGGTCAGCAGCAGGCCCACGGCATAGGGGAATGGCACGTCATTGACCCACGGTGCGTAGACCTGCGGCGGTTGTTCTTCGGTGATCACCAGCAACACCGCCGGCGAGCCCTCATTCAGTAATGCGGCGGCTTCCAGCACACCGTGTTCCAAGCCGTCACCGGTAGCGGCCAGGGCAGTCATTTCGCTGGTTTCGCCGCGCATGATCGACCACAGGCCAATCACGGCGTTGTGCACCGACAGGCTGAACTGGGTCGGCGACAAGGGCTGGTCGGCTGCCAGGTCCTTGAGAATCTCGAAAGTGCGCGGGGTTTCGCCGTGACGGGAAATAAAGACCAACGGTAGGTCCGGCCGATCCTCGGCCAGTGGCCAGCCGACGCTGAAGGCCATCCGCGCCAGGCGGCTGAGGCGCCGACGCTGCATGGCCGGCAGGAACGATACGTCAGGGGCGGCGTCGCTGGCCGGCAATACCACCGGCTGTCGGCTCCATGCCTGCCAATCGTCCACGCTTTCGAGCCCAGGGGCCCACGCGCGCCATTGGGCGATATTGAAATTGATCACAAACTTCATCCCACCCCTGCGGGCTTTTATTGTCACGGTTCAGTGGTTTGACCCGCGTCCAACCCTGCATGGTCTTGCGACCCAAGTGGCGCGCATTATCCCGGTGCGGTTGGCTTGTAGCAAATACTGGTTACATTTTGCCCAGCAAAATGTACGGGCCGGTCCGCTCAATGCCAGGGCTTGGACCATTGTCGCGATCACCGTGAGCGTGTCTGCCGGTTGTTTCTGTCATTGCCCCGGCAAAATTGACGCCTGAATCGTTGGAAAAGCCACTGTTGCTGTAGTCCTTCTACGCAGAAGGTAGCTAAGCGGTGTCGCGGCCTACTACACTCGGGAATCTTTGATACACGGAGGTTTTGACATGCGGCGTGTGGTGTTCAATCAGAAAGGTGGCGTGGGCAAGTCCAGCATCGCCTGTAATCTGGCGGCAGTCAGCGCCAGCGAGGGCTATCGCACGTTGTTGGTAGACCTGGATGCCCAGGCCAACTCCACTCAGTACCTGACTGGCTTGACCGGCGATGACATTCCCATGGGCATTGCCGACTTCTTCAAGCAGACCCTGTCGTCCGGGCCCTTCTCGAAAAAGAATAAGGTGGATATCTACGAAACGCCGTTCGACAACTTGCATGTCATCACCGCCACGGCGGAGTTGACGGACCTGCAGCCCAAGCTCGAGGCCAAGCACAAGATCAACAAGCTGCGCAAATTGCTCGAAGAGCTGGAGGAGGATTACGACCGGATTTACCTGGACACCCCGCCAGCGTTGAATTTCTATGCGGTTTCGGCGTTGATCGCCGCTGATCGGGTATTGATCCCTTTCGACTGCGACAGTTTTTCCCGTCAGGCGCTGTATGGCCTGCTGGCGGAAATCGAAGAGCTCAAGGACGACCATAACGAAGGCCTGGAAGTCGAAGGCATTGTGGTTAATCAGTTCCAGGCTCGCGCCAGCCTGCCACAGCAGATTCTCGACGAACTGATCGCCGAAGGCCTGCCGGTATTGCCGGTGTACCTGAGCAGTTCAGTACGCATGCGCGAATCCCACCAGGCCAGCCTGCCGCTGATCCATCTCGACCCACGGCACAAGCTGACCCAGCAGTTCATGGAGTTGCATAGTTTGCTGGAAAGTGCCTGATAGACAGGCTTATACAAGTCCACTGTGGGAGCGAGCTTGCTCGCGATGGCGGTCTGACAGTCGATGCAGTATTGACTGATACATCGCCATCGCGAGCAAGCTCGCTCCCACACAGTGCTTTGTTTTAAATCCCCTGGCTACGCAACCAACCCATCAACTGCGGCAACGGCAGCGCCCCACTCTGGCGCGCCACCTCCCGGCCATCCTTGAACAGGATCAGGCTGGGAATCGAGCGGATCCCCAACTGCGCCGACAACTGCTGGTTGGCCTCGCTGTCGAGCTTGGCCAGCCGGCATTTGCCCGTCAGTTGCGCGGCGGCCTGTTCGAATACCGGCGCAAAGGACTTGCACGGCCCACACCAATCGGCCCACACATCCACCAGCAACGGCAGGTCACCCTTGATCTGGCTGGCGTAGTCGCCTTGCTTGAGTTCGAACGGTTTGCTCAATAACACCTGGGCCTTGCAGCGCCCGCACTTGGGCTGGTCGCCCAGGCGTTCGGCGGGTATGCGATTGAGCCCGTTGCAATGGGGGCAGGGGATCAGCATCAGGTCAGTCTCCAGGAAAAATCATTTACAGATTGAACACTATATAGAAATCACCACAAAAACCTGTGGGAGCGGGCTTGCTCGCGATGGCGGCGTATCAGTCAATACTGCATTGACTGTCAGACCGCTATCGCGAGCAAGCTCGCTCCCACAAGGGTAGATCGGTGTGGCTATTACTTGGCGTTGGTCAGCGTGTTGTAGCTGGTCATCAGGTTGCGATAGTCCGGGATGTGGTTGGAGAACAAGGTCGCCAGCCCTTCCACGTCGTTGCGCCAGTCGCGGTGCAGTTCACAGGCCAGGCCGAACCAGGTCATCAGTTGTGCACCCGAGGATGACATGCGGTCCCAGGCCGATTGACGGGTCAGTTCGTTGAACGTGCCGGACGCGTCGGTGACCACGAACACTTCGAAACCTTCGGCCAGGGCCGACAGTGCCGGGAAGGCTACGCAGACTTCAGTGACGACGCCGGCGATGATCAGTTGCTTCTTGCCGGTGGCCTTGATCGCCTTGACGAAATCTTCGTTGTCCCAAGCGTTGATCTGACCAGGGCGAGCGATGTACGGCGCATCCGGGAACAGGGTCTTGAGTTCGGGCATCAACGGGCCGTTGGGGCCGGTTTCGAAGCTGGTGGTGAGGATGGTCGGCAGTTGGAAGTACTTCGCCAGATCAGCCAGGGCCAGCACGTTGTTCTTGAAGCGGTCCGGGTCGATGTCGCGTACCAGGGACAGCAGGCCGGCTTGGTGATCGACCAGCAGGACGGCGGCGTTATCTTTGTCGAGACGGTTGTAGGAAGTAGTCATGGCGTAGCCCTCATTAAGTTTTGGTTGCCGAAGGTTTCGGCGTGGTTAAGGTTTTTAATGTCGGTGTAGCGATTGATCGGTGACTCATCCGGTCGAAGCGCTTCGGCTTCAAACCGTGTTGCGTTTCGATGGGTGTAGATTAAAACTGGCACCTTTGAATCGCTAGACTGCAAAAATCCGCCTTAGCGTTCTATTTGGAGAACGATCATCGAAGACCTCAATACGCTTTACTACTTCACCCAGGTGGTCGAGCACCGTGGGTTCGCCGCCGCGGGCCGGGCGCTGGACATGCCAAAGTCCAAGCTCAGCCGGCGTATCGCCCAGTTGGAAGATCGGCTCGGGGTACGCTTGCTTCATCGCACCAGCCGCCACTGCACGTTGACCGAGATCGGCCAGGCCTATTACCAGCGCTGCCTGGCGATGCGGGTCGAGGCCGAGAGCGCGGCGGAGGTGATCGAGCGCAACCGCTCCGAACCCCAGGGGCTGGTGCGCATCAGTTGCCCGACGGCGCTGCTCAACAGTTGGGTCGGGCCGATGCTGACCCGCTATATGCTCAAGTACCCACGGGTGGAGTTGTTCATCGAGAGCACCAACCGCCGGGTCGACCTGATTCACGAAGGGTTCGATATCGCCTTGCGGGTGCGCTTTCCACCGCTGGAAAACACCGACATGGTCATGAAGGTGCTGAGCAACAGCACCCAATGCCTGGTAGGTAGCCCGGCGTTTCTGGAGTGCTTGTCTTCACCGGCCTCCCCGGCGGACCTCAACGGCTTGCCCAGCGTGCACTGGGGCGCGGCGCAGCGGGAATACCAATGGGAGTTGTTCGGCCCGGACGGCACCCGCGCGCTGATCCGCCATGAACCGCGCATGGTCACCGACGACCTGCTGGCCCTGCGTCACGCCGTGCTGGCAGGCATCGGCATCGCTCACCTGCCCACCGTGGTGGTGCGTGAGGACGTTGCGGCCGGGCGGCTGGTGGAACTGGTGCCAGGCTGGACGCCCAAGTGTGGCATCGTCCATGCGATCTTTGCCTCACGACGTGGGTTGCTGCCGTCGGTGCGTACGCTGATCGATTTTCTGGCCGAGGAATTCAGCCACAGCGATATGGCGTAGGGCAGGCGCTCTTGAGTGAGCGTGCTGTGGGAGCCAAGCTTGCTCGCGATGAACGATAACGCGATCTTCCGGTAGATCGTGGTGCCTTCATCGCGAGCAAGCTCAGCTCCCACAGGCTTTTCACCGATCTTCCTTCCGAGTTTCGCCAAAGGTATCCAAGGCTGCCATTCATCAGGTGCGCTGCACTGAAAAGGTGTCACGGCCTCAAAAAGACACCACGTACCTGTTTGCAACCCAGGAGGTCCCATGAGCCATCCTCAAGATCCAACCACGCCCCAGGCAGTGGACAACCCCAACGACGACGGCTTCGTACTCGGCACCGCCGGCCGCGACGAAGATCCCAACGCCGCTCCGTCCTACGCCATCGACCGCCGCCACGACCGGGATGAACTGACCCCTGAAGACGTCCGCGGCATGCCCGGCTATCCCGAGGAAAAGCCACCTGCCAAACCCAAGGAGAAGGGGGTTGAGGAGGCAGAACCGGGGATCGAGACGCCTGAGCAGGGGAACGATAAGGTTGGATGAGCAGGACTCATATCTGCTCACATTTCTTACCGAGACCTAAAGCTTTTGGCGACTAGGCTGGAAACCAGCAAGAGCTGACCATTTGTCTAACTGGCGCTATCGCAATTTGCGATGCGCCAGATTTGTGGTTAACTTCCTCCATAGCAAAATGCGATAAGGACGTTGCATGCATGTGATCACTGAGAAACGCATTTGGGAGGCCAAGGAGAAATGGCCACATTCAGCGAATGCGTTGGATCAATGGTATCGGCTGATCAAGCGTAATAGCCCGGCAGATTTCGCAGCGATGAAATCCATATTTCCGGCAACCGATAAGGTCGGTCCGCTGCATGTGTTTGACATCGGTGGAAACAAGTTGCGGCTGATTGCGGTGATTCGATACCGAGCGCAGCGTCTGTATATCAAATGCGTGCTTGACCATCGGGAATATGACAGAGGCAAGTGGAAGGAGCAAAAGGGATGAGTGCACTGATCGAACAAGTCGCCGCCCATTGGGAGTTTGTGTCGCCCCTGCTGCGTAAGCCCAGGAGCGAAGAGGATTACGACCGGTTGGCTGCAGCGCTCGATGAATTGTTGGAATTGGTTGGCGAAGAAGAAGCCCATCCGCTGATGAGCCTGGTGGACATCATCGGTGAATGGATCGAGGCCTGGGACCATCAACACCGGCCGATGCCCAAGGCCACTGGCGTTGAGGCGCTTCGTTATCTGATGCGTGAACACGGTTTGAGCCAGAGCGATTTGCCGGGCATAGGCACCCAGTCGGTGGTGTCGGAGATATTGAGTGGTAAGCGCCAGCTCAATTTAAGGCAGATCCGCTGGCTGGCGGAGCGCTTCGGCGTATCGGTTGAAACCTTTATTTGATGGCTTGGCGCGCTGTGGCGAGGGAGCAAGCTCGCGCTCGGCTGCGAAGCAGTCGTCGCTTATGAGGTTCTGGGGCTGCTGCGCAGCCCAGCGGGAGCAAGCTCCCTTGCCACAGGGGGATGTGCTATGTCGACTGGCGTGGTTCGACACTGTCCAGTGCGCAGTTCGCCAGTAAGCCGCTCAGTTCGATCAACTGCTGAATGCCCATGGCAATGTGTCGCCTGGAGCCTTTCAGGTCGAATGCCAGGTCACTGATCATGGCGTTGGCCGAGGCTAGGTTTTCGCTGAGGTTGGCGAGCAGGGTTTCTGTGTCGACGCCATTGACGACGGTGAACAGTTGGCCTGGATCGGCCTCGGGTTTGCTGGGTTTTGGGTTGAGGTAGTAGTCGAGGACGCGGTCTGCCGTTTCGTCGAATTCTTTTGAGTTTGGGTTGGCTGGATCGATGTCTGGTGGGTTGGGGGTTGCTTTGAACATGGCGAATCTCCGTGATTGGTTGAGCCACCACGACCTATCGCTAAACAAGTAAAGGTGGCGGCTGTACGCAGGTTAGCGATCCGGGTCACAGAAACCCCGGGTAGACCAGAAGGTCTCCCACGCACAGCCACCATTAAGCGAGTTGCAGACGTAAAGGACTGCAATCGAGACTGGGCATTGTTGCGTCTGTGTTGAGTCGGATCGCTAAACCCGATCGCTGATTTTCAGCGACGGGGAAACGATAAAGCCCGACCCCAAGGCGCACAAGCCGGCGGATTCTGGCGTAGTTGTAGGCAATGGCGCAAGGCGGCGTAGCCTGCTCCTAAATGGTCCTACATCGAAATAAACGCGGTGATTTTTACGGGGAGTGGATTGGCTTGATGTTCAGGCGTTGGACTGAGAAGTCTTTGATGAATTGAAGATTGCTATCGCGAGCAAGCTCGCTCCCACAGGGGGTGGGTGTTGTCGCAAGTATTGCGATCACACAGTTCCCAATGTGGGAGCGAGCTTGCTCGCGATGACTTTCTCCCAGACAACCCTGAACCTGTGGCAAGGGAGTGTTATGACGAGCAACTGATCTCCAGGTGCTTGCCCCACTCCGGCGGGCGCTGCGCGTAGCTGTCCATGCCCGGTTGTTCATCGAACGGCTTGCTCAGCACCGTGTGCAGGCGGCGGACTTCTTCGTAGTCGCCTGATTCGGCGGCGTCGATGGCTTTCTGGGCCAGGTAGTTGCGCAGCACGTACAGCGGGTTGACGGCGTGCATGCGGGCGCGGCGCTGGTCTTGGTCGACGGGGCCTTCGCGGTTGACGCGGGCGACATAGAGCTCGCCCCAGGCGTCGAAGCCCTTGAGGTCGACGAAGTCGTCGCGCAGGGTGGCGACGGCTTGCTCGGGCGCCTGGTCGCCCAGTCGGCGGAAGAACAGGCTGTAGTCGACGCCGCTGTTCTGCATCAATTGCAGCAGGCGTTCCAGCAACTTCTGGTCATCTTCTTCGGCGCCGGTCAGGCCGAGGCGGCGGCGCATCAGGTCCAGGTAGTGGGCCTGGTACAGCGGCAAGTACAACCCGAGGGTCTCGCGCAGGGCGTCGACGCTGATGAAGGGCGTCAGGGCCTGGGCCAGGGCACTGAGGTTCCACTGGCCGATGGGCACCTGGTTGCTGAACGAGTAGCGACCCTGGTCATCGGAGTGGTTGCAGATGAAGTTGGCGTCGAAGTCGTCGAGGAACGCGAACGGCCCGAAGTCGAAGGTGATGCCCAGGATCGACATGTTGTCGGTGTTCATCACGCCGTGGCAGAAACCGTAGGCTTGCCATTTGGCAATCAGCTCTGCGTTGCGCTCGACGATTTCGCGGAACATCGCCAGGTACGGCTCCGGCTGCTCGCGGCACTCGGCAAAATGCAGATTCAACACGTGCTCGGCGAGGGCCGCGTGCAGCTCTGGCTTCTTGGTGTAGTAGAAATATTCGAAATGCCCGAAGCGCACATGGCTGGGGGCCAGGCGCAGCACCATGGCGGCGCGCTCCTGCTTTTCCCGCCACACCGGGGTGTCCGAGCCGATCACGCACAAGGCGCGGGTGGTGGGGATGCCGAGGGCGTGCAGGGCTTCGGAGGCGAGGAATTCGCGAATCGAGGAACGCAGCACCGCGCGCCCGTCGCCCATCCGTGAAAACGGCGTCTGGCCGGCGCCCTTGAGGTGCAGGTCCCAGTGCTCGCCGGCCTCGTTGTACACCTCGCCCAGCAGCAACCCGCGGCCATCACCCAATTGCGGGTTGTAATGCCCGAACTGATGCCCGGAATACACCATCGCCCGTGGCTCGGTTTCGGCCCAGAGCTTGTGGCCGCCAAAGATCTCGGCGAACAGCGGTGCGTCGGCTTCAGCGGGGTCGAGGTCCAGCAACACCATGGCCGCCGGGCTGGCGACCACCAGTCGTGGATTGTCGATGGGCTCGGGCAGCACGTGGGCCGAGAAACCGTCGCCCAGGCGGGCGAAGCGGTTATCGAAGGTCAGGGTTTCCAGCGTTTTCATGGCCGTCTCCGGCGGGACGCCCGCAGGCAACCCGCGATCAGTCGAGTGTGCCTTGCGGCGGTTCAGGCACCGGCTTGATGCTGGCGACAGCCGACGGCACGGGCGTGATGGTCTTTTTGTCGGGCTCGGCAGGCACCAGTTTGTATTCCTGGCCCTGAAGGTTCTTCAGATAGATTTCCATCTGCCGGAAGGAGATGTTGATGTGCTCCTTCTTGAATTCCCGATTGATGAAGCGGTTGATCTCGTCCAGCACCGGGTTGCGGTCGCCGAGGTCGCGCACATGCATGCGCAGCTCATGGTCCAGGGTACTTTCACCGAAGTTCAGGAAGTACACGATCGGCTCCGGCTCCTTCAAGACGCGGGGGTTGTCACGCGCGGCCTTGAGCAGCAATTCACGCACCCGATCCAGGTCCGAGCCGTAGTCCACGCCCAGTTTCAGAGTCACCCGGGTGACGGTGTCGGTCAGCGACCAGTTGATCAGTTGCCCGGTGATAAAGGTCTTGTTCGGGACGATGATGTCCTTGCGGTCGAAGTCGGTGATGGTGGTCGCACGAATGCGGATCTTGCTGACCGTGCCCGACAGGTTGCCGATGGTGATGGTGTCGCCGATGCGCACCGGACGCTCGAACAGGATCATGATCCCGGAGATGAAGTTGGCGAAGATCTCCTGCATGCCGAAGCCCAGGCCCACCGACAGCGCGGCCACCAGCCATTGCAGTTTGTCCCAGCTCACGCCCAGGGTGGACAGGGTGGTGACAAAGCCGACACCGGCGATCACATAGGACAGCAACGTGGTGGTGGCATACGCACTGCCCTGGGCCAGGTTCAGCTTCGACAGCACGAACACTTCAAGCAGGCCTGGCAGGTTGCGCGCCAGGGCGAAGGTGATGCCGATGATGATCAGCGCCCCGAGCATGTCGCCAATGCTGATGGGCACCATGCTCATGTTGGCGCCGGTGCCGCTGGTGTATTCGTAGAGGGTGATGTTGTCCAGGTAGGAGAACACGCTGATCAGGTCCGACCAGACCCAGTACAGCGCGGCGATGAAACCGCCCAGCAGGGCCAGGCGGATCAGGCGCAGGGACTGTTCGTTGACCTTCTCGATGTCCAGGGTCGGCTCCTCGACCACCGCTTCGCCGTCGCCGGCTTCCTTGGCGGCCTGGCGCTTGGCCAGGGCACGCTGGTAGGCCAGGCGCCGCGCCGCCACCGACAGGCCGCGGACGAAGGTGGCCTCGATCACCAGCCAGAACATCAGCAGGTACAGGGTGTTGATCAAGCGGTCGCTGAGCTTCAGCGCGGTGTAGTAGTAGCCGAAGCACACCGCTACGAATAGCGCGATCGGCAGCGCGGTGAACAGCACCCCGACGGCCTTGCGGAACAGCGAGGTGTTCCTGTGCGTTGGGCTGCTGAGCAACAGGCGGCTGAGCAACCAGGCCATCAGCGCGTAGCAGGTCAGCACCACCGGCATGCCGAGTACGTCATCGGCCAGGGTCGAGGGTTGCAACTCGGCCACGGCCACCACGGCCACCAACGCCAGCACCACCAGCCCGAGCCGGCGGATCCAGCCTTGGAGGAATTCGACCTGGGGTTTCTCCCAGCGAAAATGCAACTCGGCCACGCCGCCCGGCGCCAGCACTCGATAGGCGGTGTAGAACACCAGCCAGGCCTGGCCGATCTGCAGCAGCGCCGCGCCGAGGTTGGCGTTCTGGCCGCGGGCGTCGATCTGCAAGGCATAGCCGCAGAGGGTCAGCCCCAGGGCCACCGGCATCGCCAGCAGGATATTGATCAGGATCGCCTGGGGGGTGTGCCACTGGCTGTCGCGCTTGAAGTGGCCAACGTCCTGGTGAACCTTGTTCAGGCGAGCATAAAGATGCTTGCGCCGCCACAGCAGCGCACCGATCAGCAGCGCCAGGGGCAGGAACAGCAATGGCCGCTGGGTCAGGCCATCGGCCAGTTCACTGAGACTGGAGGCCCAGGGCAGCGAGTCGACCTGTTTCTCCAGGCGCGTCGGCACGGCCCGCATCCATTCGAAATCCAGCGGCTTGTTGCTGGGAATCCAGAACATCTGCTCTTCGAGGGTCGCCCGCAGGTTCTGGGCGGTGCTGAGCAACTGCTTCTGGTTGAGCTGCAAGGTGATGGATTCGTTGAGCACCGCGCTCAACTCGCGGTTGAGGCGTTCCAGCAGGTCGACGCGGGTCAGTGCCAGTTCCAGCAAGGTCTTGCGCAGTTGCGGCGTGGCTTGTTCCGAAGGCTGGGAGGCCAGCAGGTTGTCGACGTAGGCGCTGGGGTTGTTCAGCAGCTCACGCTGCTGGCTGACTTCGAACTGGTACAGGCGGATGTCGGCGATCTGGTCGGCGAGGTTCTGGTCGAGCTTCAGGCGTGGCAGGGTCTGGCGCTGCTTGTAGAGGATCTTGGAGAGCAGCAGGCTGCCCTTGAGCACGCTGATTTGCTCGTCCAGGGCGGCGTCGGTCTGGGTCACGTTGTCCAGCAGTTGCTTGGTCTGCAGATTTTGCTGGGTGACCTCGTTGAGGCGGTCGGTGCTTTTGAGCAGGTAGTCGGAGAGCTTCAGGTTGGCCGCGCTTTCGGTGGCCAGCAAGCTGCTGCCACCGGCCTTCTGGGCCTCAATGGATTGCTGGGTCACCGTCTCCTGGGATTGGGCCAGGCGCTTCTGGTTGATCAGGTTCTGCAGGTCCTGGATTTCCTGCTCCATGCGGGCGATTTTTTCCATCAGCAGATCGTGCTGGCCGTTGCCCAGGTCCTGCAGTTGGCTGTTGCCGGCCAGTTCCTGGCGGCGCAACGGGATCAGCGCATTGAGCGCCGCCAACTCGGCGTTGAGCTGGTCGCGCTGCTCGCCGCTCAAGGTCTTGCCGGCGTCCCGGCCGGCCTTGAGGATGGTATTGATCTGCCGGATGCGGGTCTGGCTGCTGGAAATTTCCGCCTGGGCACGCTCGGGACGGGTCTGGGCGGTGATGATCAGGCTGTTGGCATCGGCCAGGGCTTTTTGCAGATCACTCTGCTGGGTGGAGCGATCCGAGAGCATTTGCTCGAGCTGGGGAATCGGCAGGTTGCCATAGCGTTGCGCCACCGGCACCACGGTGGTGCTCTTGAGCCGCGCCAGTTCGCGCTGGTTCTCGATGTTCTGCTTGGGCGCAGTGGCCAGTTGCTGCTTGAGCGCCTGCAACTTCTGTTCGTAGTCAGCCTTGTTGTTGAGCTGGGTCAGCGTGTTCTGCAAGACGGCCTGCAGGGCTTTCTGGTCGGCTTCCGGCAGTTTGCGGTCGGCGATCTTGTCCAAGCTGGCCTGCACCGAGGTGCTGGTGGGAAGATCTGCGGCTTGCACTGTGCAGACGGAGAGACTCAGGCCCAGCAGGGCAATGGCGAAAAAGGAGCGCAGGGTAGGCATAGAGACCGGTCGAGCAAGTGAGAGTGGGAGCAGTTTAGAGGAACAAGCCGGGACCCGGGCGACTTCCTTCGGGGAATCTGACGCCCACTTTGCCGATCTTGTTCCCGTCCATGGCCGCGACGGTCCACAGGGTGTTGTTCCAATCCACCTGGTCGCCGACCACCGGCGCACCGCCGACTTTCTGGGCAATGAAGCGGCCCAGGGACATGTCTGGATCGATGCCGTCCAGCTTCAACCCGTACAGCGCGGCAACCGCGGCCAGCTGGGCGTCTCCTTCGAGTACGAAGTCGCCGAAAAAGCGCAAATCCAGGCCCCGTTGCGGCGCTTGGCTGAACAGTTTTCCAAGGGCCGGCAAATCGTGTTCATGGCCGATAACACACAGCAAATCATCGACTTCCAACACCGTACTACCCGACGGATGGAGCAGTTGCTGACCCCGAAACAGGGCGGCGATACGGGTGCCTTCAGGCATTTTCAGGTCCCGCAGGGGCGAGCCGATGCACCATTTCTCCGCGCCCAGGCGATAGATGAACAGCTCCCACTCGCTGGTGACGTGCACTTCCAGCGCGGCCCGGGAAATCGGTAGCGGCTCGGGCGGGACGGTCACATGCAGCAACTTGGCGACCCACGGCAGGCTCGTGCCCTGCACCAGCAGCGAGACCAACACGATAAAGAATGCCAGGTTGAAATAGAGCTGGGCGTGGGGCAGGCCGGCCATCAGCGGGAACACTGCCAAGATGATCGGCACCGCGCCGCGCAGGCCGACCCAGGAAATGAAGGCTTTTTCACGACCATGGAACGCCTTGAACGGCAGCAGGCCGACCATGACCGACAACGGGCGGGCAAACAGGATCATCCACAACGCCAGCCCCAGGGCCGGCAGGGCGATCGGCAACAGGTCGTGGGGCGTGACCAGCAGCCCCAGCACCAGGAACATGCCGATCTGCGCCAGCCAGGCCATGCCATCGAGCATGTGCAGGATGCCGTGGCGGCTGCGTACCGGGCGATTGCCCAGCACCAGGCCGCACAGGTACACCGCCAGGAAGCCGCTGCCATGCAGGGCGTTGGTCAGGGCGAATACCGCCAGGCCGCCGCTGATGACCAGGATCGGATAGAGTCCGTTGGCCAGGTTGATGCGATTGACCAATTGCAGCATCAGCCAACCACCGCCCAGGCCGATCACCGCGCCGATGCCGAACTCGCGTACCAGGTGCCCCAGCAGGTTCCAATGCAGGCCGGTTTCGCCACTGGCGAGCATGCCGATCAGGGTGACGGTGAGGAACACCGCCATGGGGTCGTTGCTGCCGGACTCGATCTCCAGTGTTGCGCTGACCCGTTCGTTCAGGCCCTTGCCGCCCAGCAGCGAGAACACTGCCGCGGCATCGGTCGAACCGACGATGGCGCCAATCAGCAGACCTTGCATCAAGTTCAGATTGAACAGCCACGCCGCCGCCAGGCCGGTCAGCCCGGTGGTGATCAGCACCCCGACCGTGGCCAGGGACAACGCCGGCCACAACGCTACGCGAAAGCTCGACACCCGCGTGCGCAAGCCGCCGTCCAGCAGGATCACCGCCAAGGCGAGGTTGCCGACCAGGTAGGCCGTGGCGTAGTTATCGAAAAGAATACCGGCGCCGTCGACACCGGCGACCATGCCCACGGCCAGGATGATCACCAGAATCGGGATGCCCAGGCGGGACGAAAGAGAACTGACCAGGATGCTCGCACCTACCAGCAACGCGCCGATCAAGAACAGGCTGTTGATGGTCGTTGCAGTCAAAGGCGTTACTCCGGGAAAACTGAGGGGCGGGCACAGACTGACCATGCAGTCTGCGTGCCAGCGATTCTAACCTGTTGAAATGTGATGCTGTCAAAAAAGGTTGGGGGACCGGGGTTCTGGGCGCAGCCCTTGTGGCGAGGGAGCTTGCTCCCGCTCGGCTGCGAAGCAGTCGTCGCTTTTGAAGTTTTGGGGCCGCTTCGCAGCCCAGCGGGAGCAAGCTCCCTCGCCACAACAGCATTGATCGCTCACGGATTGTGAGCGATCAAGGGTTTGCGGTTAAAGGCTGAACCGCCCAACCATGCTGTTCAAATCCACGGCCAGGCGCGACAGTTCGGCGCTGGCGGCACTGGTCTGGTTGGCGCCGGTGGCCGATTGCACCGACAGGTCGCGGATGTTCACCAGGTTGCGGTCCACTTCACGGGCCACCTGGGCCTGCTCCTCGGCGGCGCTGGCGATCACCAGGTTGCGTTCGTTGATCTCCACGATGGCGGTGTTGATCGTGTCCAGGGACATCCCGGCACCGCGGGCGATGTTCAAGGTCGATTCGGCGCGCTCGGTGCTGTTGCGCATCGAGTCCACGGCGTGTTCGGTGCCGCTCTGGATGCTGCCGATCATGCGTTCGATCTCGCTGGTCGACTGCTGGGTGCGGTGAGCCAGTGCGCGGACTTCGTCGGCTACCACCGCGAAGCCACGCCCGGCCTCACCGGCACGGGCCGCTTCGATGGCGGCGTTCAGGGCCAGCAGGTTGGTCTGGTCGGCCAGGCCACGGATCACGTCCAGCACTTTGCCGATGTCGCGGGACTCGTTGGCCAGGTTGCCGATCAGCGTGGCGGTGCTCTGCACGTCGGCACTCATGCGTTCAATGGCGCCGACGGTTTCCTGCACCAGGTCGCGGCCGTCGCCAGCGGACGTGGTGGCGTGTTTCGAGGCTTCGGAGGTGCTGACCGCATTGCGCGCGACTTCTTCCACGGCGCTGGTCATCTCGTTGACCGCTGTCGCGGCCTGTTCGATTTCGTTGTTCTGCTGGGTCAGGCCCCGGGCGCTTTCGTCGGTGACGCTGTTGAGCTCTTCGGCGGCGGAGGCCAGTTGCGTGGCCGAGCCGGAGATCCGCTGCAAGGTGTCGCGCAGTTTTTCCTGCATGGTCGACATCGCCCGCAGCAGGCGGCCGGCTTCGTCGCTGCCATCGACGGTAATCGGCCGGGTCAGGTTGCCCTTGGCTATTTCTTCGGCGGCCTCCAGCGCGTTGGCAATCGGCTGGGTGATGCTGTTGGTCAGCAGCCAGGCGAACAGCAGGGTCAGGCCGGTGGCGATGACCAGTAAGGTGACTACCCAGTTGAAAGCGCTTGAATATTGTTGCGCTGCGCCCTGATTGAGGGCCTCGGCTTGCTGGTTGTTGATCTCCACCAAGCGGCCGATTGCGGCATTGATGGCATCGGAGTTACTCAGCAGTTCAGTGTTGAGCAGCGTGCGCAGTTCATCGACCTGATTGTTGCGCGACAGGGTCTTCATGCGCTCTTCGAGCTGACGGTACTGCCCGAGCAGTTGCACATACTGATCGTAGGCGGCTCGTTCGTCCGGTGCGCTGATGAGCTTTTCGTAGGCGGTCTGGGCCGCGCGGATCTGTTGGCTGCGTTGTTCGAACAGATCGTAGGTTTTCTGCTGGATGTCCGGTTCGCGGTTGACCAGCAAGCGATAGGACAATACGCGCAGGCGCAGGGTGAGCTGGGTGAACTCATCCAGGGCCTTGATGCTGGGCACGCTGTTTTGGGCAATGCTTTCGCCGGACCCGCGGATTTTGCTCATCTGGCTCAGGGCGAATACCCCAAGGGCCAGCATCAGGGCGCCAATCAAGGCAAACCCCAGGAACGCCCGCGGCGCGATGTTCATATTACGTAGGGACATGGAAAGTACCGAAAGAAGATGCGTCCGTGCGGGCTGAGACTGCTGTTCCCTGACTTATCGGTCATACGCCTGAAGTCTTGAGGCGCTGTGGGCTTTTGTCGCAGGGCAACGCTTGTCACGCGACGAAGGGTAGGAACCGGATGCTTGAATCGTAGTCTCTACAGCTCGCGAGCCAAGCACCGCCACCTTTGTAAAGCGTGGCATCGGCGGTGACTTTTCTTTATCGTACGCGCCCCTTGGAAAAGCCTGGAAATCAATATGTTGGAAACATCCCTCAGCCAACTGGAGCAACTGGTCAACGACCTGGTGCAACAGAACCTGCGCCTGACCGGCCTGAACGAAACCCTGAGCGCGGAACTTGCCCGGGCCAAGGATGAAAACGAAAGCCTGCAACTGAGCCTGATGGAACAGGAAGAACTGCACGGCGCCACCGCCGCCCGCATCCAGGCCCTGATCGAGCGCGCCAGCGCCGGTCCTGTCAGCGCATGAAGCACGGCGTCGATGGGGTGACGGTCATCTCGATCCTGGGAGAAGACTATTCAATCAAAGCGCCGGCCGGGCAGGAGCAGGCCCTGTTGGACGCCGCTTCGATGCTCAAGGCCGCACTGGCCGACACGAAAAGGAAATACCCGACACTGATCGGTGATCGCCTGCTGGTATTGGCGGCCATGAATCTGTGTTCGCAACAGATTGAAATGCAGAAGAGCCATCAGGCAGAACTCGACCGTTACCAAGAGCAAGTCAGCGCCACGGTCGAGGTGATTGCCAAGACGATTCAGCAGGCCTGAACCGTTAGCGAATGCTGACGGTGGGGTTTGTGTGGGAGCGAGCTTGCTCGCGATGGCGGTGGATCAGGCAGATCAATTGCAACTGACATACCGCTATCGCGAGCAAGCTCGCTCCCACAATGGATTGGTGGTGAACGCAAATATTGTGTCCACTTGCCCCCCATGTGGGAGCGAGCTTGCTCGCGATTGGTTTTCAGCCCCGCTGCAAGACCCGGCTCAGAACCACTCATCCCGCATCCCCGAACACGTATCATCCCGCGCTTCGAGCAGCTCTAGCTCATGGTGACACCCCGGCACTTCCCAGGTCAGGAAGTAGCGCGCCGCTTGCAGCTTGCCGTTATAGAAGTCGCTGTCCGCGGCATTGCCCTTGGCCAGGCCTTCCTCGGCCCGAATCGCCTGTTCCAGCCAGCGCCAGCCAATCACCATGTGCCCGAACACCTTCAGGTACAGTGCGGAGTTGGCGAGGCTGCTGTTGACTTTGCCTTGGGCCAGGTCCGTCAGCAGGCCGAGGGTGACGGTTTGCAGGCGTGCCACCAACGCTTCCAGCGGCTGACGCAACGGCGTCAATGAGGGGTGAGCCTGGGACCGTTCAGTGGTGTCGGCCACCAGACGGATCAATTGCTTGAGCCCGGCACCACCGTTCTGCGCCAGCTTGCGCCCCAGCAGGTCCAGGGACTGGATGCCGTGGGTGCCTTCATGGATCGGGTTGAGGCGGTTGTCGCGGTAATACTGTTCCACCGGGTATTCGCGGGTGTAGCCGTGGCCGCCGAGAATCTGGATCGCCAGCTCGTTGGCTTTCAGGCAGAACTCCGAGGGCCAGGATTTGACGATGGGGGTCAGCAGGTCCAGCAGTTCATGGGCGCGCCGACGCTCGGCTTCGCTGTCCAGGGTGGTGGTGTCATCGAACAGCCGGGCCGCGTACAAGCCCAGGTCAAACGAACCCTCGACGTAGGCCTTCTGGGTCAACAGCATGCGGCGCACGTCGGCGTGCTGGATGATCGCCACGGGGGCGGTGGTCGGGTCCTTGCTGTCGGGCACTCGGCCCTGTGGGCGTTCGCGAGCGTACTCAAGGGAATACAGGTAGCCGGCGTAACCCAGCATCACCGCGCCCATGCCGACGCCGATCCGCGCCTCGTTCATCATCTGGAACATGTAGCTCAGGCCGTGGTGCGGTTTTCCTACGAGGTAACCGACACATTCGCCGTTGTCGCCGAAGTTCAGCGCGGTCGACGTGGTGCCGCGCCAGCCCATCTTGTGGAACAGCCCGGCCAGCAGCACGTCGTTACGCGGGCCGAGGCTGCCATCGTCGTTGACCAGGAACTTGGGCACGATAAACAGCGAAATGCCTTTCACACCCGGTGGGGCGTCCGGCAATTTCGCCAAGACCATGTGCACGATGTTTTCCGACAACGGGTGATCGCCGCCGGAGATGAAGATCTTGTTGCCCTTGAGTCGATAGGTACCGTCGGAAGCCGGTTCAGCGCGTGTACGAATATCCGACAGTGAAGAACCTGCATGGGGCTCGGTCAGGGCCATGGTGCCGAAGAAGCGGCCGTCGATCATCGGTTGCAGGAAGCGTTGCTTTTGCTCCTCGCTGCCGAAGCTTTCGATCAGGTTCGCCGCGCCCATGGTCAGGAACGGGTAAGAGGTCGATGCGGCATTGGCCGACTGGAAGTGTGCGAAGCAAGCCTGGGACAGCAACGTCGGGAGTTGCATGCCACCCGCCTCGAAGCTGCGCGCGGCGTTGAGAAAGCCCGCCTCGAGGAAGGCATCCACCGCCGGCTTGACCTCGGGAATCAGGATCGCCTGGCCGTTCTCGTAGCGCGGTTCGTTTTCATCATTCTTGCGGTTATGGGGCGCGAAAAATTTCTCGGCGATACTGCGGGCCGTGCCGAGGGCTGCGTCGAAGGTTTCGCGATTGTGTTCGGCAAACCGCTCGCGCTGGGTCAGGCCCTCGGCATCGAGGACTTCATACAGCTCGAAAGCCAGATTGCGGGAACTGAGCAACGTCTCGGACATGGCGGCCTACCTTTTTTGGAATGGGCCGAGTCTAGGCGTGGGAATGGAGGCTGAACAGGATGATTGATGGCAGTGATGCAGAGGTTAGGGTGACACTAATCCAATGTGGGAGCGGGCTTTGTGGGAGCAAGGCTTGCCCGCGATGAAAGCGCCGCGGTCTCTTGAGGACCGCAGCGCCTGGATCGCGAGCAAGCTTTGCTCCCACCAAGCTCGCACACAGGGATTTCTATGACCAGGCACCCCTTGCAGGCGCCTGGTTGCAGCGGTTTAGCCGATGGTCATCAGGCTGGCGTTACCACCCGCCGCGGCGGTGTTGACGCTCAAGGCGCGCTCGATCACCAGGCGCTCCAGTGCAATGTTGGTCTCGCCCTGGGACAAACCGTGGACCCCGACGATGGCGCCGGCACGCTTGGCCACCTGCTGGCAAACGCTGCGCAGTTGATCCGAGTCACCGTGGTGCAGGACTGCGTCGTACACCACTTCGTCCTTGGCCCAGTCGGAAACCCGCTGGATACGTGCCTGAATGTCCTTCGGCAAGCGTGCGAACAACGCTTTGCTGGTGTCGGTTTCCGGCCACACGGCCGAGCCGCCCACGGCCAGTACGGCCGCCAGTTGCGTCAGCAGGTCGCCTTCCACGTCGGCCAGGCACAGCACGTGCTCGCGCGGCAGGATGGCGTAACTGTTGCGTTCGCCGGTCGGACCGGTCAACAGACGGGTAATACCGCTTTGCGACTGGGCGGCGAACTGCACGCACAGGGCGCTCAACTCGGCGAGCTTCTGGCTGTCGGCCCAGGATTGCAGCGCGGCCAGCGGTTTACCCATGGCTTCGCGCAAACGCAGGTCCGGCGCCGCCAGGGCATCGCCACGGACGAAGGATTGCTGGATCGCATCGGTAGGGCGTGTCGACAGCAGGCGGTACAGGTACAGCGGACCACCGGCCTTGGGACCGGTGCCCGACAGGCCTTCGCCACCAAACGGTTGTACACCGACCACTGCACCGACGATGTTGCGGTTCACGTAGACGTTGCCGGCATGCACGTTGTCGATGACCTTGGCGATGGTCTCGTCGATGCGCGTGTGCACGCCCAGGGTCAGGCCGTAGCCGGAAGCGTTGATCTGGTTGATCAACTGATCCAGTTCCTTGCGCTTGTAGCGCACCACGTGCAGCACCGGGCCAAAGATCTCGCGCTGCAGTTCATCGAAGCTTTCCAGCTCGATCAAGGTCGGCATCACGAAGGTGCCGCGCTTGCACTCGTCACTGTCGGCGATCGCCATCTGGTAGACGGTGCGACCTTTGTCGCGCATGGCCTGGATGTGTTTTTCGATGCCGGCCTTGGCTTCGGCGTCGATCACCGGGCCGATGTCCACCGACAGGCGCTCAGGATTGCCGAGGCGCGATTCGGCCATGGCGCCCTTGAGCATTTCGATGACACGGTCCGCGGAATCTTCCTGCAGGCACAGGACCCGCAGGGCCGAGCAACGCTGGCCGGCACTGTCGAAGGCCGAGGACACTACGTCGATGACCACTGGTTCGGTCAGGGCCGAGGAGTCGACGATCATGGCGTTCTGGCCGCCGGTTTCGGCGATCAGCGGGATCGGACGACCCTGGTTGTCCAGGCGTCCGGCGATGTTGCGTTGCAGCAGGCGGGCGACTTCGGTGGAGCCGGTGAACATCACGCCTTTGACCCGCTCGTCACCCACCAGGCGGGCGCCGACGGTTTCGCCGCGACCCGGCAGCAGTTGCAGGACGCCTTCCGGAATGCCTGCCTCAAGCATCAAACGCACGGCCTGGGCAGCCACCAGTGGCGTCTGCTCGGCGGGCTTGGCCAGAACCGGGTTGCCGGCGGCCAATGCAGCGGCGACCTGGCCGCTGAAAATCGCCAGCGGGAAGTTCCACGGGCTGATGCAGACCACCGGGCCCAGAGGGCGGTGGGCGTCGTTGGTGAAATCGTTGCGCGCCTGCACCGCGTAGTAACGCAGGAAATCCACGGCTTCACGGACTTCGGCAATGGCGTTGGCGAAGGTCTTGCCGGCTTCGCGGGCCAGCAGGCCCATCAGCGGTTGGATCTCGCCTTCCATCAGGTCAGCGGCACGTTCCAGGATCGCGGCGCGCTCGGCTGGCGGCGTGGCCTGCCAGATCGGTGCGGCGTTGAGGGCGCACTGGATGGCGTTGTCGACGTCGGCGACCGTGGCTTCCTGCACATGGCCGACCACATCGCGGTGATCAGACGGGTTCAGCACCGCTGCCGGGGTTTCTTCGCTGGCAGCGCAACCGAGCATCGGCACGGCTTTCCAATCGTTATGGGCAGTGGCCAGCAGGGCGCAGGACAGCGACGCCAGACGATGCTCGTTGGCCAGGTCGATGCCGCTGGAGTTGGCGCGGTCGCTGCCGTACAGGTCACGCGGCAGTGGGATGCGCGGGTGCGGCAGGCCGAAACCGCCTTCCAGGGTTGCCATCTGCTCGATGCTGGCCACTGGATCGGCCACCAGCTCCTGGATGGAAATCGACTGGTCGGCGATGCGGTTGACGAACGAGGTGTTCGCGCCGTTTTCCAGCAAGCGGCGTACGAGGTAGGCCAGCAGGGTTTCGTGGGTGCCGACCGGGGCGTACACACGGCACGGACGGTTCAACTTGCCTTCGGAGACCTTGCCTACAACCTGTTCGTACAGCGGCTCACCCATGCCGTGCAGGCACTGGAATTCGTACTGGCCCGGGTAATAATTCTGACCGGCGATGTGGTAAATGGCCGACAAGGTATGGGCGTTGTGCGTGGCGAACTGCGGGTAGATGACTTCCGGCACCGACAACAGTTTGCGCGCGCAAGCGATGTAGGACACGTCGGTGTACACCTTGCGGGTATAGACCGGATAGCCTTCCAGGCCTTCGACTTGGGCGCGCTTGATCTCGCTGTCCCAGTACGCGCCTTTTACCAAGCGAATCATCAGGCGGTGGCGGCTGCGGCGAGCCAGGTCGATGACGTAGTCGATCACATACGGGCAGCGCTTCTGGTAGGCCTGGATCACGAAGCCGATGCCGTTCCAGCCGGTCAGTTGCGGCTCGAAGCACAGGCGCTCCAACAGGTCCAGGGACAGTTCGAGGCGGTCGGCTTCTTCGGCGTCGATGTTCAGGCCGATGTCGTATTGCTTGGCCAGCAAGGTCAGCGACAGCAGGCGCGGGTACAGCTCGTCCATGACGCGCTCGTACTGGGCGCGGCTGTAGCGCGGGTGCAGGGCCGAGAGTTTGATGGAAATGCCCGGGCCTTCATAAATCCCACGGCCGTGGGACGCTTTGCCGATCGAGTGAATGGCTTGTTCGTACGAGGCCAGGTACTTCTGGGCATCATGTTCGGTGAGTGCGGCTTCACCCAGCATGTCGTAGGAATAACGGAAACCCTTGGTTTCGAACTTGCTGGCGTTGGCCAGGGCCTCGGCGATGGTTTCGCCGGTGACGAACTGTTCGCCCATCAGGCGCATGGCCATGTCGACGCCCTTGCGGATCATCGGCTCGCCGCTCTTGCCGATGATGCGGCTCAGGGAGGAGGTCAGGCCTGCTTCGTTATGGGTGGCGACCAGCTTGCCGGTCAGCAACAGGCCCCAGGTGGCTGCGTTGACGAACAGCGATGGGCTGTTGCCCAGGTGCGGTTGCCAGTTGCCGGTGCTGATCTTGTCGCGGATCAGCGCATCGCGGGTACCTTTGTCCGGGATGCGCAGCAGCGCCTCCGCCAGGCACATCAATGCCACGCCTTCCTGGGACGACAGGGAAAATTCCTGCAGCAAGCCCTGAACGATACCGGCACGGCCGCCGGCACTTTTCTGGTTACGCAGTTTTTCCGCAATCGAAGCCGCCAACTTGTTGGTGGCTTCGGCCATTTCGGCCGGCAGGCGGGCCTGCTCGATCAGCATCGGCACCACTTCCGGCTCAGGGCGACGGTAAGCGGCGGTGATGGAGGCGCGCAGGACCGATTGCGGCAGGATGCTCTCGGCGAATTCGAGGAAGCATTGGTGAGCGTGGTCGACCTGTACATCGCCAGCATCATCGCTGTCAGTACGAGGGGAACCGTTCAGCTCGGTCAGGGTTGCACCACCCTCGAGTTTTTCCAGGTAATTGAAAATTGCCTGCTTGATCAGCCAGTGCGGCGTGCGATCAATCGAGGTTGCGGCCGCCTTGAGGCGTTCGCGGGTCGGGTCATCGAGTTTGACCCCAAGGGTGGTGGTAGCCATATTTTTATCCTCATGTTTACCACGTATGGCGTGGCATCAGCTGGCGGCAAGATTAGCTGTGCGATGATTGAGGTGCAACCGGGTGCAACCCTTTTTTTCGTGAAATGACCGGCAGCTCATCTGGAAGCCTGCTCGGCTCCGTCCTTCCTGCACCGGCATAGTGCTTTGGCTTCTAACGGTGCGCTTTGGACTGCACTAAAAGGGAGCAAAAAACGCCGAATATGCGACAAAACCGATCAGGTGCAACTTATTCGAACGAAACTGGTTGCACCTTATTTGATTTGTTGAATAGCATTCACGGCCAAGGTGCAACCGGTTCCAAGCCGAGGGGCATCGGCTGATGGCTTTCCTGGGGAAACATCAGTCATAAATTCGCGGGACTGCAAATCGTCGCTACAACGTCTGCGTTGTCGGCGCTTTCAACTGCCACCGCACCATAAAAACAAAGCCAGGGCGTAACTCATGAGTGTTAGTAATCCCACCTTGATCACTTTTGTGATCTACATCGCAGCCATGGTCCTGATCGGCCTGATGGCTTACCGCTCCACCAATAACCTTTCCGATTACATCCTGGGCGGTCGCAGCCTGGGCAGCGTGGTCACGGCATTGTCCGCCGGTGCTTCCGACATGAGCGGCTGGTTGTTGATGGGTTTGCCGGGTGCCATCTATATGTCTGGCCTGTCGGAAAGCTGGATCGCCATCGGTCTGGTCATCGGTGCCTATCTCAACTGGCTGTTCGTGGCCGGCCGCCTGCGGGTGCAGACCGAGCACAACGGTGACGCCCTGACGCTGCCGGATTACTTCTCCAGCCGTTTCGAAGACAAGAGCGGGCTGTTGCGGATCATCTCCGCGGTGGTGATCCTGGTGTTCTTCACCATCTACTGCGCTTCCGGCATCGTGGCCGGCGCCCGTCTGTTCGAAAGTACCTTCGGCATGTCCTACGAGACCGCGCTGTGGGCCGGTGCCGCAGCGACCATCGCCTACACCTTCATCGGCGGTTTCCTGGCCGTGAGCTGGACCGACACCGTACAAGCCACCCTGATGATCTTCGCGCTGATCCTGACGCCGATCATCGTGCTGCTGGCCACCGGTGGTGTGGACACCACGTTCCTGGCCATTGAAGCGAAAGATCCTACGTCCTTCGACATGCTGAAAAACACCACCTTCATCGGCATCATCTCGCTGATGGGCTGGGGCCTGGGCTATTTCGGCCAACCGCACATCCTGGCGCGCTTCATGGCGGCGGACTCGGTCAAGTCGATCGCCAAAGCCCGTCGCATCTCCATGGCCTGGATGATCCTCTGCCTGGGCGGTACCGTGGCTGTGGGCTTCTTCGGCATCGCTTACTTCTCGGCGCACCCTGACGTGGCCGGCCCCGTGACCGAGAACCCTGAGCGGGTGTTCATCGAGCTGGCGAAGATCCTGTTCAACCCATGGGTGGCTGGCGTGTTGCTGTCGGCCATCTTGGCGGCGGTCATGAGTACCCTGAGCTGCCAGTTGCTGGTGTGCTCCAGTGCCCTGACCGAAGACTTCTACAAGACCTTCCTGCGCAAGAGCGCTTCCCAACTGGAGCTGGTCTGGGTCGGCCGCGCCATGGTGCTGCTGGTGGCCTTGGTGGCCATCGCCCTGGCCGCTAACCCGGAAAACCGCGTACTGGGCCTGGTGAGCTACGCCTGGGCCGGTTTCGGTGCCGCCTTCGGCCCGGTTGTCCTGATCTCCGTGATCTGGAAGAACATGACCCGCAATGGCGCGCTCGCCGGCATTCTGGTGGGTGCAATCACCGTGATCGTCTGGAAGCACTTCGCGTTGCTGGGCCTGTACGAAATCATCCCGGGCTTCATCTTCGCCAGCCTGGCCATCTACTTCGTCAGCAAGATGGGCTCGCCTACCGCAGGTATGCTGCAGCGCTTCGACGCGGCGGAAAAAGATTTTCGTCTGAACCAGTAAGGCCTTCAGCGCGGCCTTGACGGCGCGCTTCAAGAACATAAAAAACGGCCCGTCTCCAATGGAAACGGGCCGTT
The DNA here is from genome assembly GCF_030687295.1 of Pseudomonas beijingensis. Classification (NCBI taxonomy): domain Bacteria; kingdom Pseudomonadati; phylum Pseudomonadota; class Gammaproteobacteria; order Pseudomonadales; family Pseudomonadaceae; genus Pseudomonas; species Pseudomonas beijingensis. Next base: position 1,536,958 of record NZ_CP117425.1, read on the forward strand.
TTTTATGCGCCGAATTTATCGACCGCGCCTGTTACCTGTGGGAGCGAGCCTGCTCGCGATGAGGTGTCACATTCAGCATCCAGGCAAGCTGATACGCCGCTATCACGAGCAGGCTCGCTCCCACACTGGATCTTCAAAGGACGCGCATCACTTCACCTCGGTGTCAGGCTGATTGAGAAAGATCAATACGCCCAAAATCGCCATGTAGAACCTGAACGCAGCGTCCTGGCCATTCCAGATTTCTGATTGCCACATCAGGAACCATTCGCCGCCGACCACCATGAAACCAAAGAACCAGACGAAGAAGCCCACCGTCAAACCGACGATGGTCCAGCGCTTGGCGCGGGCGAACACCTGGGCTTCGGCCTTGCGCACCTGCCACAGTTTCAGCGCGCCGTAGCCCAGCAGCCCTGCGGTCAGCGCTTCGCCGAGGATGATCAACCAATACGCGCCGTGCCACATCCAGGGTTGAGCGATGGCGCGATACCGAGCGGCATTGTCGGGAAAGGTGGTGTCCATGCTCAGTACGTGCTGGACGAAATTGAAGTTGGAGCGGTAGTCCGTGATGTTGTTGAACACGGTCAGGAGGGCGAATGCGGCGAGCGCCAGGGTCATTGCGATTTTTGCGTAGCGTGTCGTCATGTCATGCGTCCTTTGCTTTTTTGCGACCCGGGCACGTTATCACGCCCACCAACGCCGTGAGATCGAGCGCGTTGCAAGAAACGGCTGATTGATGTGTAGGACGGTGCGGATGGCCGCAATGTCTCGAATGTCTATCGGAAAATGCATCACGCTTTGCGGCTTTTAGCTTCTTGGTTGTAGGGCAAATCTGTTTTTCCTGACCTCCAATACACTTCCCTTATTGCTCATGCAGAATCGCCCGCCTCCATTCAGCAGAGGCACATCGGATGTTCCCGCCTGCCAACCTACCGCGTTTCACCCTGACGCTCGACAGCGGGCCGAATGATCTCAAGGTGCTTGAGTTCAAGGGCAAGGAAACCATCAGCCAGCCCTATCGCTTTGACGTGGAACTGGTCAGCGAGCGCTGCGACTTGGAACTGGAAGCACTCCTGCATCGCCAGGCATTTCTGCGGTATGGCCGGGAAGGTGGCATACACGGGCAGGTCTATAGCGTTGCCCAAGGCGATTCGGGCAAACGCCTGACCCGTTACCAGGTCTGCCTGGTGCCGCGCCTGGCTTATTTGCGCCACCGCATCAACCAGCGGATTTTCCAGCACTTGAGCGTGCCCGATATCGTCGGCCGGGTGTTGAAGGAGCACGGGATCCTGGCGGGGGACTGCCAGTTCACCCTCGGTGGGCACTATCCCGAGCGTGAATACTGTGTGCAGTACGGCGAAAGCGACCTGACGTTTATCGAGCGGATCTGCGCCGAAGTCGGTATCCACTACCACTTTCGGCATCGCCCTGACGGCCATCTGCTGGTGTTCGGCGACGACCAGACCGGGTTTCCTCGCCTGCCCGAATCGACGCTGTATCTGCCGGACAGCGGCATGGCTGCCGATGCGCCGGCCATCAAGCGCTTGGCGGTGCGACTCCAGACCCGCACCACGGCCGTGACGTTGCGCGACTACGACTTCCTCAAGCCCGGCTTGTTATTGCAAACCCATCTCGACAATCGGCAGCTCCCTGTGCTCGAGGACTATCGGTACCCGGGTGGGTTCTGCGACCGTGACGATGGTAAGCACCTGACCCGGCGTGCTCTTGAGCGTCACGGTGCCGATCATCGCGTAGCGCAGGGCGGCAGCGACGCAAGTGCTTTCGTCAGCGGACATTTCATGCGCATCGAGGCCCATCCCCGGGAGCCGTGGAACGATCTCTGGCTCCTGACCCATATCGATCACCATGGCCGTCAACCCCAAGTGCTGGAAGAAACAGCCTCCGCCAGCCCGGATGAATTCCAGGGCTACAGAAACACCTTTCTCGCCACGCCTTGGGACGTGTGCTTTCGGCCGCCCCTGCATCACGAAAAGCCTCGTGCCCACGGTTATCAGTCAGCGGTGGTGACCGGGCCGGTGGACAGCGAGATCCATTGCGATGAGTTTGGACGGGTCAAGGTGCAATTGGCCTGGGATCGCGACGGCACGCGCGACGAGCATTCCAGTTGCTGGCTGCGAGTGGCCGCAGGGTGGGCCCACGATCACTACGGTGCAGTGATGATTCCCCGGGTCGGCATGGAAGTGCTGGTGGGGTTCATTGATGGCGACGTGGACAAGCCCCTGGTGGTGGGTTGCCTGCCCAACGGCGCCAACCCGGTGCCGTTGGACCTGCCGGCGGACAAGACCCGCAGTATCTGGCGCAGCCAGAGCAGCCCTGGTGGGGAAGGCTATAACGAACTGCGCATCGAGGACCGCAAGGGGGCGGAGGAGATTTACCTGCGGGCCCAGCGAAACTGGACCCAGCATGTGCTGCACGACCAGCGGGTACAGGTCGATCACGAGCGCAGTATTGTCGTCACCGGCACGGCGCGGCACGAACTCAAGGCCGATGAGCAGCGCGTTACCCATGGTCGGCGCCAGGCTGAAGTCCGGCAGGACGATCATTTGCTGGTCAGCGGCGAGCGGCATGTTCGCGTGAGCAGCCAGATGTTGAACGCCAGCCAGCAGTTTCATGTCAGTGCCGGCCAGCAAGTGGTCCTGGAGGCTGGCGCCAGTGTGACCCTGCAGGCCGGTGGCCATTGGATCAACATTGGCGCCGACGGGATTTTCAGCAGTGCGCCGATCGAGGTCGGTGGGGCGCCGATGGCGGTGATGGGGGCGTCAGCGGGTTCGTCGGGCAGTGTCGGGAAATCGGTCCCAGTGGCGGCGCCTCGGCTTTCCCTGGCGCAGATCCTCAGCTTCCAAGGCTCGGCGCCGTTCTGCGAGGAGTGTGAGCGTTGCAGGAACGGCGTCTGCGTACCCTCGGCCTTTCACAAACCTGTCGACGTCCAGGAGCGCCCATGAACAGCGGTCAAACACCCCATACTTGGCTTGAGAACCATCCGTTGCAGGCGTCCGAGCAATTGTTCGCCATTTTCTGCAACGCCAGCAGCGCCGGGGCGTTGTCTGCCTGGCGGCGTTCGATGGCCGCGACACCCACGCCGATCTGGGGCGATACGCCGTACGCCGAGTGGGAATCGGTCATGCCCTATGTAGGGATTGTTCGGACAGACAGTGAGTTTCTTGATTGGATAGCGGCCACCGATTCGCTCGATTGGGGGTGGTTGGCGGTGTCGTGTGCCAGCCAGGAAACCCTTGCCGAGCATTTACGTGGGTTGACGCAGGTGCTGTTGCCGGGTGGCAAGGCGGTTTTCCTGCGTTTTTGGGATGGGCGCTTCATGGGGTCGATCCTGCAATCGACGGCGGTGGATGTCGGGGAACTCCTACCGGTCATCAGTCGTTGCCTGATCAACGGTCACTCCCTTGAGATCAAAGGAAGCGCCCAGCGGCCGGCTCGGATTTTTCCTTGGTGGGAAGTGCCCGTGGCGCTGCTGGACACTATGGCCGAGGCGCCGACGGACTGTCTGGTGGATAACGTGCTCACATGGTTGGGCGAAGAGCATCCGGATCTGTTCGAGCGGGTCGAACCCCGCATCCTGCGGCGCAAGATTGCTCACTTTCTTGAGCGATCAAAGCCGGCTGCCGCGCCGAAGGCGTCACTGCAGACGTACTTGATGCGGGAGTTGGGCTGATCGTGGCCTGTCCGCTGGGCTGCGAACCCCTGACGTTCGACGCGCTTCAAGGTAAACTCGTCGCCCTTCGCAGGAGCCGCCATGAATTATCGCCACGCCTTCCACGCCGGCAATCACGCCGACGTGTTCAAACACCTGACCTTGACTCGCCTCATCGCGTTGATGTCGCGCAAGGAACAGCCCTTCGCCTACCTCGATACCCATGCGGGCATCGGGCTGTACGACTTGCAGGGTGACCAGGCCAACCGTACCGGTGAGTACCTGGAAGGCATTGCGCGGTTGTGGGGCGAGGGCGACCTGCCGCCGTTGACTGCCGACTACATGAAAGTGCTGCACGAGATGAACCCGGACGGGCAACTGCGCTACTACCCGGGCTCGCCGGAACTGGCGCGGCGCCTGACTCGACCGCAGGACCGTGTGCTGCTCAACGAGAAACACCCGGAAGACGGCGTGTTGCTCAAGGACAACATGAAAGGCGACCGTCGCGTGGCGGTGCACTTGGGTGAGGGCTGGCATGTGCCGCGGGCGTTGCTGCCGGTGGCGGAAAAGCGTGCGCTGATGCTGATCGATCCACCCTTCGAGCAGCTTGACGAGATGCAGCGCTGCGCCGCCTCGCTCAAGGAGGCCATTGGCCGGATGCGTCAGACGGTGGCGGCCATCTGGTACCCGGTGAAGGACCAGCGGATGTTGCGCCGCTTCTACCAGGACCTGTCCGGCACCGGCGCGCCGAAGCTGTTGCGGGTGGAGCTGCTGGTGCACCCACTGGCGACGCCCAACAGCCTGAACGGCTCCGGCCTGGCGATTGCCAATCCGCCGTGGGGGCTGGAAGAAGAGTTGCGCGAGCTGCTGCCGTGGCTGTCGAAAAAGCTGGGGCAGACCCAGGGCGGGTGGCAGATGGATTGGTTGATCGCTGAAAGTTGATCGTTGAGCCGATGCAGTCAGGTCGTCAGGAAGGACGCCTTCGCGAGCAAGCTGCTCCCACACCGGTCTGAGGTGTACCAATATTTGGGTCCGCCCTGGACACTGGAAGCGGGTGTTCACAGAACTGTAACTGCCACAAATCCTTGTGGGAGCCGAGCTTGCTCGCGATGACGGTGGTTCAGCTGCATCGATGTTGAATGTGCCACCGCCATCGCGAGCAAGCTCAGCTCCCACACTGGTTCTGAGGATGTACCCAATATTTGGGTCCGCCCTGGACACTGGGAGCGGGTGTTCACAGAACTGTAACTGCCACAAATCCTTGTGGGAGCCGAGCTTGCTCGCGATGACGGTGGTTCAGCTGCATCGATGTTGAATGTGCCGCCGCATCGCGGGCAAGCCTTGCTCCCACAGGCTCAGCTCCCACACTGGATCTGGAGCCAGAAAGTCAGATCGGGCACGTCACGCCGGTCCCGCCGATCCCGCAATAGCCTTCCGGGTTCTTCGCCAGGTACTGCTGGTGATAGGCCTCGGCGAAGTAGAAGGTCGGCGCCTCTTCGATTTCGGTCGTGATGGTGCCTTTGCCGGCCTTGGTCAACTCGGCCTGGAAGACTTGCTCGCTGTGTCTGGCCGCCGCCAGTTGGGTCGGGTTGGTGGCGTAGATCACCGAACGGTACTGGGTGCCGATGTCGTTCCCCTGGCGCATGCCCTGGGTCGGGTTGTGCAGTTCCCAGAACATCTTCAACAGCTGTTCGTAGCTGACTTTCGCTGGCTCGTAGACCACCAGCACCACTTCGCTGTGGCCGGTAAGGCCCGAGCAGACTTCTTCATACGTTGGGTTTGGCGTGAACCCCCCGGCGTAACCCACCGCTGTACTGACCACGCCTTCGCGCTGCCAGAACTTGCGCTCCGCGCCCCAGAAGCAGCCGAGGCCGAAGATCGCGAAGTCCACGTCCATGGCAAACGGGCCCAGCAGGGGCGCGTCGTGGACGAAGTGTTTGTCCGGCACGGTCATGGGGGTTTCACGGCCAGGCAGGGCTTGTTCTTGAGTAGGTAGCACGTTTTTATTCACCAGGATTTCCGAGCGCAAGACCATGATCAGTCCTCTCAGTCAGATTGAATTGAGCGACATAGACCGTCAGTGTGCCTCAGAAAAGCCGCCGCAAGCTATACGCTGCTGTCAGACCAGAGGCCCGCGCGGGTAGCGCTTGAGCTTGTCGATCAGCTCCGCGCCGGGGATTGGCCGGTCGAACAGGTAGCCCTGGCCGACGTCGCAACGGTGACGCCGCAGGAACGTCAGTTGCTGGGCGGTTTCGATGCCTTCGGCCACGACCTTGAGTTTCAGGTTGTGAGCCATGGCGATCACCGCCGAGGTGATTTCCATGTCGTCCTGGTTGTCCGGGATCTCATGGATGAAGCTGCGATCGATCTTGATGATGTCGATCGGGAATTTCTTCAGGTAGCTCAGGGATGAATACCCGGTGCCGAAGTCGTCCATGGCCAGGGTCAGCCCCAGGCGCTTGAGCTGGTCGAGCTGCAAGTGGGTGTCTTCGGTGGCTTCCAGCAGCAGGCCTTCGGTCAGCTCCAGTTCCAGCAGCCGGGCCGGCAGTTGTTCCTCCTTGAGGATGCTGGCGATGGAGGCGACCAGGTCCGGGTCGGAGAACTGCTTGGGCGACAGGTTGATCGCCACTTGCAGGTTGCCCAGGCCGGCGGCGGTCAATTGCTTGCTCATGCGGCAAGCCTGGCGGGCGATCCATTTGCCGATGGGGATGATCAGGCCGGTTTCTTCGGCCACGCTGATGAACTGGTCCGGGCGGATCATGCCCTTTTCCGGATGGTTCCAGCGCAGCAACGCCTCCATGCCCAGCAGGCGGCCGCTGCGCAGGCACAACTTGGGCTGGTAGAACACGTCCAGTTCGTTCTGGGTCAGGGCGCGGCGCAGGTTGTTTTCGACAAACAGTTTGTAGCTGGCCTCGGCGTTCAGCGCCTCGGTGAACACCTGGACCTGATGCTTGCCGTTGGCCTTGGCCTTGTGCAGGGCGAGGCCGGCGTTGCGCATCAGGGTCTGCGGATCACGGCCGTGCAGCGGCGCGCAGGCCAGGCCCACGGAACCGGTCACGCTGATCAGCTGGTTGTCGACGAACATCGGTTTGTCGAGGGTCATCAGCAATTGGCTGGCGATTTGCTGCCCGGCTTCCAGGCTCGTGTCGTCCAACAGCACGGCGAACTCGTTACTGGCGAATCGCGCCAGGCTGCCGCTGGGGCTCAGGCTGTTGCGCAGGCGCCGGGCCAGGCTGATCAGCAGCTTGTCACCGGTCTGGTGGCCGAGGCTGTCGTTGATACGCTTGAAGTTGTCGATGTCCACCAGTAGCAGGCTGATGGGCGAATCACTGTCCCGGGCGAAGCGTTCATCGAGGTTGCGAATGAACGCCGGGCGGTTGCCCAGGTTAGTCAGATTGTCGGTGTAGGCCAGGCGCTCGATGCGCTGCTGGGCCAGCTTGGTCTGGGTGATGTCTTCGTAGATGCCGATGTAGTGGGTCAGCTCGCGGTTGTCGCCATACACCTTGGAAATCGACAGCTGACCCCAGTAGGGTTCCAGGTTCTTGCGCCGGCTCTTGAACTCGCCCTGCCAGCTATTGCTTTGAGCCAGCGCCGAGGGCGCGTCGAACAGCAGCTCGCTGAGGTTTTCCAGGGCCGGCAGTTCCGAGAGGCGTTGGCCGTGGACTTCCTCGGTGGTGTATTGGGTGATCGCGGTGAAGCTCGGGTTGACGTACTCCACCACACCGTCGCAATTGACCAGCAGGAACGCGTTGGCGCTCTGCTCCACGGCGCGCTGGAACAGGTGCAGGGCGCTGGTGGCGGTGCGGCGGTTGTGGTTGTTGATGACCTGGGCGAACTGGTCCGCCAGCTCGCCGGCAAAGGCGATCTCATCCGATTGCCAGGCGCGGGTGACGCCCACTTGTTCCAGGCACAGCACGCCTACTACCTGGCCGTCGATACGCACGCTGGCGTCGAGAATGGCGTTGACGTCGCGGGCGCGCAGGCTCTCGGCCAGTTCCCGGGTACGCGGGTCGCGCATCGCATTGTGGGCGTCGATGGCGCGGCAGGTCTGCAGCGCCTCCATGTAGTCGGGAAACTCGTTGACGTCGATGACCGTCGGCAGGAAGTACTCCTGGGACGCGCGGTTGTAAGCGGAAATCGGCACCAGTTGGCCATCGTCCAGATTCCAGATACTGGCGCAGTCGATCTGGTAGATGTCACAGGCGCTGCGGGTGATGAGTTCGGCCGCTTCGAGCAGGGAGTTGTTGGCGCTGTAGCGTTGACGGGTCAGCAGCAGGATCAGGTCCTGTTGGGCACGTACCCGGTCCAGGTGCTGGAGCTGCTCTTGCTGGGCGCGCTGGTTCAGTTCCAGGGCGATCTGCAGGCGCGAGTTCTGGGTTTCCAGGTCCAGGGCCGGCATGGAGGGTTCGCTTTGCAGCAAATTGTCCACCACCAGCAGGTAGCCGCGCAGCAGGTGACGATTGTGCTGCTTGTAGGCTTCGCCCGTTTCCAGCACATTCATCGGGCCCTTGGCGGTGTGGAGCGTGTAGCGAATCTGGTAATGCGCGGCCTGGGCCAATTGTTGCTGGATGGCGTCGTGCAATTGATAGCGCGCTTCGGGTTCCATCAGGCTGGCGTAGGGCGAACTGACCAGCGAGCACAGCTCTACCGCCGGCAGGCCGAAGTGTCGCTCGCAGTTGGGGTCGAGAAACAACAGCGCCCAGCTAGCTTCATTCAGCCGTTCGAAACGCAGCATACCGAGCCGCGCGGGCACCGGTAACTGCGTCACTACCTCGGCCGCCATACGGCTGGCGGCATCGGGTTGGCTTTTCATGGGGAAACTCGCTTCGAAAATGCTGATCGCGCCGGGCTGACGCCCTCGTTATTACGGATTGGCGCAAGGTTGCATCATTGCGGCACTGGCTGACAAGAGAGATGAAGGCCAAGTGCTATAAACCTTTTATCGGCCGACAACGGGATTTCTCCAGTCGCCGGCCGATCAGAGGGCATGGAAGTTCATCGCAGCGGGATATCGACCGTCTGCAAGGGCCTGCCGTCACGGTCGTGGAAGGTCACTTGAAGGCTCTGCGCCGTGACCTGCAGGCGGGCGAAGTTGTCCCGGCTCACCACTTCGCTGGTCAGTTCATAGCGGTACTCACCGCTGTCCGTGCGGGCCATGGACCTGTGGAAAATAAAATCCGCGGCTTTTGCAAAAGGCAGCAGTTTGCTGTTGTAGAACGGCGATGAAACGACGGTGTTGACCTCGAAATCAGGATCCTGGCTGTGACGCAGGCGGCTGGTCATGGAACCGTGGACGTCACCCGAGATGAACACCACGTTTTTGATCCGATGGCGGCGGATGGTCTCCAACAGGCGCAGACGTTGTTCCGGGAAGGCCTGCCAGGCATCGCCGTCGTTGCGCTGGCTGTCAGGGAAAAACATCACGCTGGTGACGACGAGCTTGACCCGTGCGGGGCTGCTGACGAGCCACTCGAGCAGGGACCGTTCCTGTTCCGCGTCGAGGATGCGCCGATCGTCCGCCGACAGGTTGCGTTGCGTCCGGCTGTCGGTGACGAACCAGTGGATATCGCCATGGGCAAAGGTGTACCAGTAGCGGGCCAACGACTTGTTCAATGTTCCGTCGCTCGACAGTTCATGGGCGGGCCCATGGCTGGCCTGGTAAAGCCCATAAGCGCTCATGGCATTGGCATACAGGACATCATCGTGGTCGGTTTTCCTGGCGGGCCAGTTGTCTTCGATTTCGTGGTCGTCGAGGATCATGTAGGTCGGCGTGCCAGACATCAGTTTTCTGATGTGCGGCTGGGTAAATACCGATCGGTATCTGAAAAGGATGTGTTTATAGGTTCGGTCCGGGCCGATGATATTCAAGTCATCGAGATAAACCTGGTCTCCGGTCATCAACACCGCGCTGATCGGCGGGTCGGCCTGTTCGACGACGCGATTGATGCCGGCAAAGGTGCGATCCCCAAGGCTGGGGAGTAACGGGGTGCTGGCGGCGATCCGCAAGTAGCGACATGAACCCACGATATAAGCCCGTGGTGCATCGGTTTTATCGGCCGGCGTGCGCAAACAGTAGGTGTTGCGGGGCCATTGCAGCGGCAGTTCCTGGATGGTTTCCACGGTATGGGTCGGGCTCAAGGGGCTGAGCCAGCCGGCCTGGTATTCGTAGGCGGTGTCGGGTTGAAGGCCTTTCAATACGATGACATCGGACATGTCGCGGTAGGCCTTCAATTGGACGAAGTGCCCTTTTGACCAGCGGGTGTCCCCTCGGCGCCGGTGGCGAATGCCGGCAAATACCTGGTTGTTGCCGTGATCGCCGCGCAGGAATATCCGGGCGTGATCCGTGGTCGTGTGCCCGACAATGGGGCCGACGGTAGGTTTGAACATGTTCGAATCCATTCGAAGTTTTAGTCGGTGGGTGCAGGCATCAAGTGGCCCGACGGTTTGATGCTAAAGCCCGGCGCGCCATAAATATCGATAGGGTAGGGGGCGCAGGCTGTGGGTAATGACTAACAGGGGACGTAGTCATTTGAAGCTTGCGGGGTAGGAAAATGCCGGGTTGCCTGACATGCCGCTTTCGCGAGTGGGCTCGCTTCCACAGGTGATGCTGTTCACTAAGTCGTTATTGACGACTCTGATTATGTGTTCCGAAAGGCGTGGGTTGGTGTGTATATCCGTTTTTTGCGTAACGGCGGCTTAGGGTTCCGCTCTTACAGCGGGTCACTTTTGAAGAGCGCAAAAGTAACCAAAACGCTTTGCCCCACCACTCGGTGCCTCGCTTAGGCTCGGCATGCCCTCACTCCGGCATTGCTCCGTGGGCCGCCGCGAAGGGCCATCCATGGCCCAGCGCGGCTATCCCGGCATCCATGCCGGGATGCCCACTGCGCAATGCCTGCGTTCGGCCAGCGTGGTTTAACGGGGCGTCCAGATCAAGATCAAGAGCCAAAGCAAGAGCAAGAGCCAAAGCAAGAGCAAGAGCCAAAGCAAGAGCAAGAGCCAAAGCAAGAGCAAGAGCCAAAGCAAGAGCAAGAGCAAGAGCCAAAGCAAGAGCAAGAGCAAGAGCGGGGCACATGCCGGCCCTATGTGGTTGAGCCACCGCTATCGCGAGCAAGCTCGCTCCCACAGTGGGTCTGTGGTGAACACAAGACTCATGAACACCCAAGATCCCCTGTGGGAGCGAGCTTGCTCGCGATGCCGTCGGCACATCCAACATCACCGCAAACTGACCCACCGCCTTCGCGAGCAAGTCCGCTCCCACAGGAGGAACGCGGTCCCAACCAAGAGCCAGGTCGGCTATCAGGCCGCCTCGCGGTGGACGTTGATCTCGGGCGCCCCGTTAACCACGCTGGCTGAACGAAGGTATTGCGCAGTGGGCAACCCGGCATGGATGCCGGGTTAGCCGCGCTGGGCCATGGATGGCCCTTCGCGGCGGCCCACGGAGCAATGCCTTCGTTCAGGCATGCCGAGCCTAGGCGAGGCACCGAGTGGTGGGGCAAAAGCGTTTTGGTTACTTTTGACTGGGCCGGCTTCCGGGCTCTTCAAAAGTGACCCGCTGTAAGAGCGGAACCGCCAGCAGCCGTTACCGCAGCAATGGATATACACACCACCTGCCCGGAAAAAGGCGAGTAGATTTTTCCAAAAAACGACGCTTTCCATTTCTGAAAAAACGCCACTTTTCCTAAGTGAACAGCACCCACAGGGCTTCATCAGTTTCAGGTACTGTGCCGCACCGCAAATCCATTGTGGGAGCGAGCCTGCTCTCGATGAGGCCGGCACATCCAATACCCATATACCCGGCCTGAATTCCAGGCAAAAAAAAGCCCCGCCAAACGGACGGGGTTGAGGTACGAGCGTGGCGCTCGGAAAACGATGCGCCGAATGGCCCTCCCCCAAGGGAGGGCCGCCCGGTGTTACAGCAGGATGGTGCGGATGTCGCCCAGCAAGTCGCTCAAGCGCTTGGTGAAGCGTGCCGCGGCGGCGCCGTTGATCACACGGTGATCGTAGGACAGCGACAGAGGCAGCATCAGCTTCGGCTGGAAGGCTTTACCGTCCCAGACCGGCTGGATGGTGGCCTTGGAAACACCCAGGATCGCCACTTCCGGCGCGTTGACGATCGGCGTGAAGCCGGTGCCGCCAATGTGGCCGAGGCTGGAGATGGTGAAGCACGCGCCCTGCATGTCGTCGGCGGTGAGCTTCTTGTTCCGGGCTTTTTCGGCCAGGGCAGCGGCTTCGCCGGCCAGTTGCAGCAGGCTCTTCTGGTCGACGTTGCGGATGACCGGTACCAGCAGGCCTTCCGGGGTGTCGACGGCAAAGCCGATGTGCACGTATTTCTTGCGGATCACAGCCTTGCCGCTTGGGGCCAGGGAGGCGTTGAAGTCCGGCAGTTCCTTGAGCAGGTGCGCACAGGCCTTGAGCAGCAGGGGCAGCACGGTCAGCTTCACGCCGGCCTTTTCCGCCACGGCTTTCTGCGCGACGCGGAAAGCTTCCAGCTCGGTGATGTCGGCCTGGTCGAACTGAGTCACGTGAGGAATGTTCAACCAGCTGCGGTGCAGGCTCGACGCGCCGATCTGCATCAGGCGAGTCATGGCCACTTCTTCGGTTTCGCCGAAGCGGCTGAAGTCCACCGCCGGAATCGGCGGGATACCCGCGCCGCCGGTGGCGCCTTCGGCCGGTGCGTTCTTGGCCTTCTGCATCATGGCCTTGACGTAGGCTTGCACGTCTTCCTTGAGCACACGACCGTGAGGGCCGCTTGGGCCGACGGCCGACAGTTCGACGCCGAATTCACGGGCCAACTGACGCACCGCAGGGCCGGCGTGCACCTTGGCACCGCTTGGCGCCGGCGCGGCGGCGACAGGGGCAGGCGCTGCTTCGGCTTTGGCCGCGGGAGCGGCGGCTGGCGCTGGAGCTGCTTCAGCCTTGGCGGCAGGAGCAGCGGCCTGGGCTGGCGCGGCAGGTGCCGCAGCACCAGCTACTTTCAGCTTCAGGATCAGGTCACCGGTGCCAACTTCGTCTTCCAGCTTGATCTCGACGCTTTCCACCACACCGGCGGCCGGCGATGGGATTTCCATGCTGGCCTTGTCGGATTCCAGGGTGATCAGCGACTGGTCGGCTTCGACGGTGTCGCCGACCTTGACCAGCACTTCGATGATCTTGGCCTTGCCCGACGAACCGATGTCCGGAACATGAATGTCCTGGACCGTGGCCGCGGCAGGCGCAGCGGTGGGCGCGGGAGCCGCTTCGGCAGCCGGTGCGGCGGCAGGCTTTTCAGCGGCGGCCGGGGCAGCGGCAGGGGCGGGCGCTTCAGGCGCCGCAGCGGCGCCCTCGACTTCCAGCTCCAGCAGTTCGTCGCCTTCTTTCAGGCGGTCGCCCAGCTTCACTTTCAGGCTCTTGATGACACCGGCCTTCGGCGCAGGCACTTCCATGCTGGCCTTGTCCGATTCAAGCGTCAGGATGCTCTGGTCGGCTTCGATACGGTCGCCGACCTTCACAAACAGTTCAATTACTTCACCTTCACCGCTGCCGATGTCAGGTACGCGAATGAGTTCGCTCACGAAAATTCTCCTCAGCAGTCCAGTGGGTTGCGTTTTTCTGGATCGATGCCGAACTTGACGATGGCCTCGGCCACCACTTTAGGTTCGATATCGCCACGGTCAGCCAGGGCTTCCAGGGCTGCCAACACAACGAACTTACGGTCGACTTCGAAGAAGTGACGCAGCTTCTTGCGGCTGTCGCTACGGCCGAAACCGTCGGTGCCCAGCACTTTGAATTCCTTGGATGGAACCCACTGGCGGATCTGCTCGGCGAACAGCTTCATGTAGTCGGTAGAGGCGATGACCGGACCTTTGCGGCCGTTCAGGCATTCTTCGACGTAGCTCAGCTTAGGCTTCTGGCCAGGGTGCAGGCGGTTGCTGCGCTCTACGGCCAGGCCGTCGCGACGCAGTTCGTTGAAGCTGGTGACGCTCCACACGTCGGCGCCGACGTTGAACTCTTCACGCAGGATCTTCGCTGCTTCACGCACTTCGCGCAGGATGGTGCCCGAGCCCATCAACTGGACGTGGTGCGCCGCTTCGCGGGTGTCTTCCTCGAGCAGGTACATGCCCTTGACGATACCTGCCTCGACACCGGCCGGCATGGCTGGCTGCTGGTAGGACTCGTTCATCACGGTGATGTAGTAGAAGACGTCCTGTTGCTCTTCGGTCATCTTCTTCATGCCGTCCTGGATGATCACCGCCAGCTCGTAGCCGTAGGTCGGATCATAGGTGCGGCAGTTCGGGATGGTCCCGGCCAGCATGTGGCTGTGACCGTCTTCGTGCTGCAGGCCTTCACCGTTCAGCGTGGTGCGGCCGGCGGTGCCGCCGATCAGGAAGCCACGGGTACGGCTGTCGCCAGCGGCCCAGGCCAGGTCGCCAATACGCTGGAAGCCGAACATCGAGTAGAAGATGTAGAACGGCAGCATCGGCTGGTTGTGGCTGGAGTACGAAGTACCGGCGGCAATGAAGGAGCTCATGGCGCCCGCTTCGTTGATGCCTTCTTCGAGGATCTGGCCCTTCTTGTCTTCGCGGTAGAACATCACCTGGTCTTTATCGACTGGCTCGTAGAGCTGGCCGACGGACGAGTAGATGCCCAACTGACGGAACATGCCTTCCATACCGAAGGTACGAGCTTCGTCCGGGATGATCGGGACGATGCGCTGGCCGATTTCCTTGTCCTTGACCAGTTGCGCAAGGATCCGCACGAAGGCCATGGTGGTGGAGATTTCACGGTCGCCCGAACCGTCCAGGATCGCCTTGAGGGTCTCCAGTGGCGGGGTCGGGATGCTGAAGCTCTTGGCGCGACGCTGGGGCACGAAACCACCCAGTGCGGCACGGCGCTCGGCCAGGTAACGGGCTTCGGCGCTGCCTTCTTCGGGCTTGAAGAACGGCAGGTTTTCCAGCTCGCTGTCCTTGACCGGAATGTCGAAGCGGTCGCGGAACAACTTCAGGCTGTCGACATCGACTTTCTTGGTGTTGTGCGCGGTGTTCTTCGCTTCGCCGGCACCGGTGCCATAACCCTTGATGGTCTTGGCCAGGATGACGGTCGGCTGCTCTTTGTGGTTGACCGCCTGGTGGTACGCCGCGTAGACCTTGTACGGGTCGTGGCCGCCACGGTTGAGCTTCCAGATCTCGTCGTCGGACAGGTCGGCGACCATGGCCTTGAGTTCAGGCGAGTTGAAGAAGTGCTCGCGGACGAACGCGCCGTCCTTGGCCTTGTAGTTCTGGTACTCGCCGTCGATGACTTCGTCCATGCGGCGTTGCAGGATGCCGTCGACGTCCTTGGCCAGCAGTGGGTCCCAGAAACGGCCCCAGATGACTTTGTTGACGTTCCACTGGGCACCACGGAACACGCCTTCGAGTTCCTGGATGATCTTGGCGTTGCCGCGAACCGGGCCGTCGAGGCGCTGCAGGTTGCAGTTGATGACGAAGATCAGGTTGTCCAGCTTCTCGCGGCCGGCCAGGGAGATCGCGCCCAGGGATTCCGGCTCGTCGCACTCGCCGTCGCCCATGAAGCACCAGACTTTCTGCTTGCCTGGCTGGATGAAGCCACGGGCTTCCAGGTACTTCATGAAGCGCGCCTGGTAGATCGCCTGGATCGGGCCCAGGCCCATGGAAACGGTCGGGAACTGCCAGAAATCAGGCATCAGCCAAGGGTGCGGGTACGAGGACAGGCCGTTGCCGTCCACTTCCTGGCGGAAGTTGTTCATCTGGTCTTCGGTGATGCGGCCTTCCATGAACGCACGGGCGTAGACGCCTGGCGATGCGTGACCCTGGAAGTAGATCAGGTCGCCGCCGTGTTCGTCGGTCGGGGCCTGGAAGAAATAGTTGAAGCCGATGTCATACAGCGTCGCGCTGGAGGCGAAGCTGGAGATGTGACCGCCCAGGTCAGAATCTTTCAGGTTGGTACGCATGACCATGGCCAACGCGTTCCAGCGTACCAGCGAGCGAATGCGGCGTTCCATGAACAGGTCGCCAGGCATGCGTGCTTCGTGGGTAACGGGGATCGTGTTGCGGTACGGCGTGGTGATGGCGTAGGGCAGTTGCGAGCCGCTGCGGGTCGCGAGTTCGCCCATACGGGTCATCAGATAATGAGCACGGTCTTCGCCTTCTTTGTCGAGAACCGATTCCAGGGCGTCCAGCCATTCCTGGGTTTCGACGGGATCGAGGTCTTGCATGGCTTGCTCCAGGGCGGAAAGGCTACCAGAATCGGTTGCCTGAGTTTGCGACTGGCCTTGTGGGCAGACGATATAAATTCTTGGATTGCCGAAGGTTGTTTCGGCGGCGTGTAGTTTTACTACAAATCGTCGGCCGTTTCAGCCTTTCGAATGTATAGACGAGTAGTAAAACTACACCTGAGCGGCTCGTGGCCCCTCATTTCGTTGTGAGAATAATCGTTACTGTTGGTCTTTAGCCAACTCGAACAGGTAAAAACTTGATGCCGGCTGCCAATAAAATCAGATTTTCAGCTATTTATCATCTTTGTTCGACAGTCGATCAGGTAGTGTCTTCTGAAAAAACACTACATCCAGCCTTTCCCGCGCCGATCAAGGATAGACCATGAGCCTGCCCTCGCTTGCCCCAATACCGGAAACGGTACCGGCCATTCTCCAGTCATTGGTCAACCGTGCCGAGCAGTCGTTCCGTGCGGCGGTCGCCTTGCTCGATGAAGATCACGGACTGTCGGCATGGACCCCGCAACGCTGGGAGGCGTTCAACCGTATTGCCGCCGCCAGCGACTTCGTTATCGAGCAGAGTGTCCGTGATCCGGTGATGCTGCTGGAACTGGTGCGCAGCGGTGAACTGGACCGCAGCCTGGCGCCTGATGAAATGCGTGCGCAGATCGCTGCCGCCGTGCAGGCCGCCGAAACCGAAGACGAACTGGGCCGCGTCCTGCGCCGCCAGCGCACCCGCCAGCAGGTGCGGATCATCTGGCGCGACCTGACCCGCCAGGCCGATCTGGTCCAGACCTGCCGCGATCTTTCGGACATGGCCGACACCTGCATCGACCAGGCTTACCACTGGTTGTACCAGCGCCTCAGTCAGCAATTCGGCACGCCCACCGGACGGCGCAGCGGCGAACCGCAGCAGATGGTCATTCTGGGCATGGGCAAGCTGGGGGCCGTGGAACTGAACCTGTCGTCGGACATCGACCTGATCTTCGCCTACCCCGAGGGTGGCGAAACCGTGGGCGTCAAACGGCCGCTGGATAACCAGGAGTTTTTCATCCGCGTCGGCCAGCGCCTGATCAAGGCCCTGGATCCGATGACCGTCGATGGTTTCGTGTTCCGTGTCGACATGCGCCTGCGCCCCTACGGCTCGGCCGGTGCGTTGGTGCTGAGCTTCAATGCCTTGGAACAGTATTACCAGGATCAGGGGCGCGACTGGGAACGCTACGCCATGATCAAGGCCCGGGTAGTGGCCGGCGACCAGGTGGCCGGCGCGCAATTGCTCGACATGCTGCGCCCGTTCGTCTATCGCCGTTACCTGGATTTTTCCGCCATCGAAGCGCTGCGCACGATGAAGCAACTGATCCAGCAGGAGGTGCGGCGCAAGGGCATGGCCGACAACATCAAGCTGGGCTCGGGCGGCATTCGCGAGGTGGAGTTCATTGCCCAGGCGTTCCAGCTGATTCATGGCGGTCGCGACTTGAGCTTGCAGCAGCGCCCGTTGCTCAAAGTGTTGGGCACCCTGGAGGGCCAGGGGTACCTGCCGGGCAAGGTGGTTGATGAGTTGCGTCAGGGCTATGAGTTCCTGCGTTATACCGAGCATGCGATCCAGGCCATCGCCGACCGCCAGACCCAGATGTTGCCGGACAGCCCGCAGGATCAGGCACGCATTGCGTTCATGCTGGGTTTCGCCGACTGGTCGGCCTTTCACGAGCAACTGATGTACTGGCGCGGTCGCGTGGCCTGGCACTTCGGCCAGGTTATCGCCGACCCGGATGAAGAAGAGGGCGGCGAAAGCGAAATGGCGGTAGGCGGCGAATGGTTGCCGTTGTGGGAAGACAGCCAAAATGAAGAGGCGGCGTGCCGTCAGTTGGAAGAAGGCGGCTTCACTGATGCGCCCAAAGCCCTCAAGGCCCTGGCCGTCCTGCGTGGCAGCCCGCAACTGCGCGCCATGCAGCGCCTGGGACGCGAGCGCCTGGATGCGTTCATTCCGCGCCTGCTGGCCCAGGCCGTGGAACATGCCGATCCGGACCTGGTGCTGGAGCGGGTACTGCCCTTGGTGGAGGCTGTGGCCCGCCGTTCGGCCTACCTGGTGCTGTTGACGGAAAACCCCGGCGCCCTGCGGCGCTTGCTGACGCTGTGCGCAGCGAGTCCGTGGATTGCCGAGCAGATCACCCGTTTCCCGCTGCTGCTCGATGAGTTGCTCAACGAGGGCCGGTTGTTCAAGCCGCCCCTGGCGCCAGAGTTGGCCGCGGAGTTGCGTGAGCGCCTGACGCGTATTCCCGAGGATGATCTGGAGCAGCAAATGGAGGCGTTGCGGCATTTCAAGCTGGCGCACCGCCTGCGGGTAGCGGCCTCGGAAATCGCCGGCAGTCTGCCGCTGATGAAGGTCAGCGATTACCTGACCTGGCTGGCCGAGGCGATTCTCGAACAAGTGCTGGCCCTGGCCTGGCGCCAGACGACCGCCAAGCACGGCGTGCCATTGCGTACTGACGGCAGCCTGTGCGATCCGGGCTTTATTATTGTCGGTTATGGGAAGGTCGGCGGCCTGGAGTTGGGGCATGGTTCCGACTTGGACCTGGTCTTCATTCACGACGGCGATCCTCTGGCGGAAACCGATGGGCCGAAACCTATCGATGGCGCGCAGTTCTTCACCCGCCTCGGCCAGCGGATCATCCACTTGCTGACGGCCCAGACCAACTCCGGGCAGTTGTATGAAGTGGACATGCGCCTGCGGCCGTCCGGGGCGTCGGGGTTGCTGGTCAGTTCCCTCGGGGCGTTTGCCCGTTACCAGGAGAACGAAGCCTGGACCTGGGAGCATCAGGCGTTGGTGCGAGCCCGTGTGCTGGTCGGCAGCCAGGACGTGGGCCAGGCGTTCGAGAAGGTCCGCGCCCAGGTACTGGGGCGCAAGCGTGATTTGCCGACGCTGCGTCAGGAGGTCAGCGAGATGCGCGCCAAGATGCGCGACAACCTGGGCAGCAAGGCCACCGCCGCCGGGACCGCGGCGAATGCCTTCGAGGCCACGGCGCCCTTTGACCTCAAGCAGGATGCCGGAGGTATCGTCGATATTGAATTTATGGTGCAATACGCGGCCCTGGCGTGGTCCCAAGAGCATCCATCGCTGGTGCGCTACACCGATAACATCCGCATCCTGGACGGGTTGCAGGAGGTCGGGTTGATGCCGGCCGAAGATGCCACGCTGTTGCGCGAAGCCTACAAAGCCTACCGCTCCGCCGCCCACCGCCAGGCCTTGCAGAAAGATGCCGGGGTGATCGCAGGTGACCAGTTCGTGGATGAACGCCGGCAGGTAGTTCGGATCTGGCGAGAGCTGGGACTGAGCTGAGTATTGAATAAATGTGGGAGCGAGCTTGCTCGCGATGGCGGAATGTCAGGCGACATTGATGTTGGATGTGATGGCCTCATCGCGAGCAAGCTCGCTCCCACAGTGGATTTTTGGTGCGGCACGGTACTTGAAACCTATGCAGAACCCTTGTGGGAGCGAGCTTGCTCGCGAAGGCGAAGTGTCAGGCAACTGGGATGCCGGATGTGATGGCCTCATCGCGAGCAAGCCCGCTCCCACAGTGGATTTGTGGTGCGGCACGGTACTTGAAACCTATGCAGAACCCTTGTGGGAGCGAGCTTGCTCGCGATGGCGGTGGGTCAGGCGACAGTGCTGTTGAATGGGCTGGCTCTTCGCGAGCAAGCTCGCTCCCACAGTAGATGGGTGGTGTGTTGTAGATTAGGGCAACAGGCAACGACCTAAGCCACAGTGATTCTCGAGGCGGGGAGGCGTAGGCCTCCCCGTATCGTTTTTGGAAAGCACATGAATATTCTGATCGTTGGGCCCAGTTGGGTCGGTGACATGGTGATGGCGCAGACACTGTTCCAGTGCCTGAAGCAGCGTCATCCGCAGTGCGAAATCGACGTCCTGGCCCCCGAGTGGAGCCGGCCGATCCTGGAACGCATGCCCGAAGTGCGCAAGGCCTTGAGCTTCCCGCTCGGCCATGGCGCGCTGGAGCTGGCGACCCGTCGACGGATCGGCAAATCCCTGGCCGGTCAGTACGACCAGGCGATCCTGTTGCCCAATTCGTTGAAATCGGCGCTGGTGCCGTTCTTCGCTGGCATTCCCAAGCGCACCGGCTGGCGTGGCGAATTTCGCTACGGCCTGCTCAATGACGTGCGCAAGCTGGATAAAGACCGTTACCCGCTGATGATCGAGCGCTTCATGGCCTTGGCCTACGCACCGGGTGCCGAATTGCCAAAACCCTATCCACGGCCGAGCCTGCGGATCGATCCGGTGACCCGTGACGCGGCGTTGGCCAAGTTCGGCCTGAGCCTGGATCGTCCGGTGCTGGCCCTGTGTCCAGGGGCCGAGTTCGGCGAATCCAAACGCTGGCCGGCGGAGCATTACGCCCAGGTGGCCGAGGCGAAGATTCGCGAAGGCTGGCAAGTCTGGCTGTTCGGCTCGAAAAAAGATCACCCGGTGGGCGAGGACATCCGCTCGCGGCTGATCCCAGGACTTCGGGAAGAGTCGGTGAACCTCAGCGGCGACACCTCCCTGGCCGAGGCCATCGACCTGCTGTCCTGCGCCGATTCGGTGGTGTCCAACGACTCGGGCCTGATGCACGTGGCCGCAGCCCTGAACCGCCCGCTGGTGGCGGTCTACGGTTCCACCTCGCCAGGCTTCACGCCGCCGCTGGCCGACCAGGTCGAAGTTGTGCGCCTGGGCATCGAGTGCAGCCCGTGCTTCGACCGCGCCTGCCGTTTCGGTCATTACAACTGCCTGCGCCAACTCATGCCGCCGTTGGTGAACGAGGCCCTGGAGCGTTTGCAGGGCACTCCCGTGGAGGTTCGGTAACTTGCGGGTATTGCTGATCAAGACCTCGTCGCTGGGGGACGTGGTCCACACCCTGCCGGCACTGACCGATGCGGCGCGGGCGATTCCGGGTATCAAGTTCGATTGGGTGGTGGAAGAAGGCTTTGCCGAAATCCCCACCTGGCACCCGGCCGTGGACAAGGTCATCCCGGTGGCGATCCGTCGCTGGCGCAAGAACCTCTGGCAAACCATCAAGAGTGGCGAGTGGCGACGCTTCAAGCAGAGCGTGCGCGCCGAAAAATACGACCTGGTGATTGACGCCCAGGGTCTGTTGAAAAGCGCCTGGCTGACCCGTTACGTCAAGGCCCCGGTGGCCGGCCTGGATAAGAATTCGGCCCGTGAGCCCCTGGCGGCGCGCTTTTATTCCCGACGTCTGGCGGTGGCTCGCGGTCAACACGCGGTCGAGCGCGTGCGCCAGTTGTTCGCCTTGGCGCTGGGCTATGACCTGCCGCAAACCCAGGGCAGTTATGGCCTCGACATCGACCGATTGGTGGAATTGCCACGCCCCTACCCCTACGTGGTGTTCCTGCACGGCACGACTTGGGAATCCAAGCATTGGCCCGAACTGTACTGGCGCCAGCTCACCGAACGCATGGGCCAGTTCGGCGTGGTGGTGAAACTGCCGTGGGGAAACCCTGCCGAAAAGGCCCGGGCCGAACGCATCGCCAGCGGGCTGCGCAATGCCTTGGTACTGCCGAAGCTGAACCTCGGCGGCATGGGCAAGGTGCTTGCCGGAGCCCAGGCCTGCGTGGCCGTGGACACCGGCCTCGGGCATTTGGCTGCGGCCCTGGACGTGCCGACCATTTCTCTGCTCGGCCCGACCAATCCGGTGCTGACCGGCGCCTATGGCAAGGGCCAGATTCACCTGGCCAGTGATTTCCCTTGCGCGCCGTGCATGCAGAAACACTGCACTTACCCGCCGACCGCCGAAGATGCCCGGCGGTTTGACCTGAAACGCGAGCAGCCCCTGTGCTTCACGCGTCTGAACCCCGAGCGTGTTGCCAGCCACCTGAGCACGTTATTGGCTGAGGAGCCGCGCTGATGCAATTGGCTTTTGTCCTTTATAAATACTTCCCCTTCGGTGGCCTGCAGCGTGACTTCATGCGCATCGCCCTGGAATGCCAGCGACGCGGTCACCAGATCCGTGTCTACACGCTGATCTGGGAAGGTGACGTGCCGCCCGGCTTCGAGGTGCTGGTGGCACCGGTCAAGGCGCTGTTCAATCATCGCCGCAACGAGAAGCTCAGCGCGTGGATGGAGGCCGACCTGGCCAAGCGTCCGGTGGATCGCTTGATCGGCTTCAACAAAATGCCTGGCCTGGACGTGTACTACGCCGCTGATGGCTGTTTTGAAGACAAGGCGCAGAACTTGCGCAATTCGCTGTACCGGCGCTGGGGTCGCTACCGGCATTTCGCCGAGTACGAGCGGGCCGTATTCGCCAAGGATGCAAAAACCGACGTACTGATGATTTCCGAAGTCCAGCAGCCGCTGTTCATCAAGCACTACGGCACGCCGTTGGAACGCTTTCACCTGCTGCCTCCGGGCATCGCCCAGGACCGCCGGCGGCCCGCCGATGCCGATGAAATTCGCGCCGCGTTCCGGGTCGAATTCGAGTTGGCCGACGATGACCTGCTGCTGGTGCAGATCGGCTCCGGGTTCAAGACCAAGGGCGTGGATCGCAGCCTCAAGGCCCTGGCCGCGCTGCCAGCGGAACTGCGAAAACGCACCCGGCTGTTTGTAATTGGCCAGGATGACCCCAAAGTATTCCAACTGCAGAGCGCCGCGCTGGGTCTGGGCGACAACGTGCGGTTCCTCAAGGGCCGTAGCGACATCCCGCGTTTCCTGCTGGGCGCCGACCTGTTGATCCATCCGGCGTACAACGAGAACACCGGCACCGTGCTGCTCGAAGCGCTGGTGGCGGGGTTGCCGGTGCTGGTCAGCGCGGTGTGTGGGTACGCCCATTACATCGCCGAGGCCGACAGTGGCCTGGTGCTGGATGAGCCGTTCGAACAAGCCCAGCTCACCGAATACCTGGGGCGCATGTTGAACGACGCCGAAGCACGGGCGGCCTGGAGTCGCAACGGTCTGGCCTTCGCCGAGACGGCCGACCTCTACAGCATGCCGCAGCACGCGGCCGATGTGATATTGGCGGAGCACGCACAATGAAATTGATGCTGGCCGAACCGTTCAAGAGCCTTTGGGCCGGGCGCGATGCGTTCGCCGAAGTCGAAGGGCTCAAGGGCGAGGTCTATCGCGAACTGGAAGCCCGGCGCACCTTGCGCACGGAGGTGGACGGTCGCGGCTTTTTCGTGAAGATCCACCGTGGCATCGGTTGGGGCGAGATTTTCAAGAACCTGTTCACCGCCAAGCTGCCGGTACTCGGCGCAGGGCAGGAATGGAAGGCGATCCAGCGCTTGCAGGAAGCCGGCGTGCCGACCATGACCGCGGTCGCCTACGGCGAGAAGGGTAGCAACCCGGCGGATCAGCATTCGTTCATCGTCACCGAAGAACTGGCGCCGACCGTCAGTCTCGAAGACTTCAGCATCGATTGGGTCAAGCAGCCACCCCAGCCGACGCTCAAGCGTGCGCTGATCGCCGAAGTGGCGCGCATGACCGGCATGATGCACCGTGCCGGCGTCAACCATCGCGACTGCTACATCTGCCACTTTCTGCTGCACACCGACAAGCCGGTGACGCCTGGAGATTTCAAACTTTCGGTGATCGACCTGCACCGCGCCCAGACCCGTCCCGCCATCACCACTCGCTGGCGAAACAAGGACCTGGCGGCGCTGTATTTCTCGGCGCTGGACATTGGCCTGACCCGCCGCGACAAGTTGCGTTTTCTCAAGGGCTATTTCCAGCAGCCGCTGCGGCGGATCCTCGCCGAAGAGGCTTCGTTGCTGGCCTGGCTCGAAGGCAAGGCCAACAAGCTGTATGCCCGCAAGCAGCGGTATGGGGACGCGCTCTGATGTCGGGTTGGAATCTGGAGCCTGCATACGCCGAGCTGGCGCAGGATTTTGGCAGTCTTGAAGCGGTGTTCGCGTTGCAAGGGGAGCGCTTGACCCGTGACCCGTTGTCAGAGGTGATCCGGGTGCAGCGAAACGGCGTGAACTACTACGTCAAGCGCTACGTCGGCGCCGGCAAAGGCTTGCGGCGCTACCTGGGCAAGCCACGGGTCAAATCCGAATGGCAGAACCTCAAGCGCTTCGCCAAATGGGGTATTCCCACCGCCGAAGTCGTGGGCTGGGGCTTGGAGCGAAACGGTGTGAGCTATGCCCGTGGTGCGCTGATTACCCGCGAACTTCCGCATACCGAAGACCTCTCGGCCTTGGCCGATCGTCAAGATCCGAGGCTGACTGACCGCGCCTGGGTCGATGGTGTGAGTCGGCAACTTGCCAGTTACACGCGGACCATGCACGAGCATCGCTTCACCCATAACGACCTGAAGTGGCGCAACCTGTTGATCGATGACCGCTCGCAGCTGTTTTTGATCGACTGCCCGAACGGGGATTTCTGGCGCGGTTTCTGGCTCAAGTACCGTATTACCAAGGATCTGGCGTGCCTGGATAAAGTGGCCAAATACCATTTGTCGGCCACACAGCGCCTGCGTTTTTACCTGCAATACCGCCAGCGCGACCGGCTCGATGCGTGTGACAAGAAGCGCATCCGTCACGTGGTGAGATTTTTCGAGGGGCGTGAATGACTGATTTTCTGGCCGCTGAAGACCGGGCGTTGTTGCAACGTCATGGCCTGGACAGCTTCGAGGCCTTGTGGGCGCGGCAACTGGACGCGGTGGACGAACCCAACACCTCGGGCGACGGCTGGAGCAGCGTGTTCCGGCTGGAGCTGGAAGGGCAGGGTTATTACCTCAAGCGCCAGAGCAACTACCTGACCCGGACCTGGTCCCACCCCTTGGGCGAGCCGAGTTTTTCCCGGGAGTTTCGCAACATCAGCCGTTATCGGCAGTTGGGGATTCCGGCCCTGCAAGCGGTGTTCTACGGTCAGCGCAAAGTGGACGGCGAGGTGCGGGCGATCCTGCTGACCCGGGCCCTGGATGGCTGGGACGACCTGGACTCGCTGTTGCAACGCTGGCCGAGCCTGACGGCGACCCAGCGCGCCACCATTCTCAACGCCTGCGGGCAGTTGGCGCGGCGCCTGCACGGCATGCATCAGGTGCACGGCTGCTTCTATCCAAAACACATCTTCCTGCAAGCCACCGCCGACGGTTATCAGGCGCAATTGATCGATCTGGAAAAGACCCGGCCGCTGCTGTTTGGCCAGCGTGATCGAGTCAAGGACCTGGAGCCGTTGCTGCGTCGTGCGTCCATCTGGAGTGATGCCGATGTGCGCCAGCTGTTGTCCACCTATCTGGACCAACCGCTCGACGCCGGGCTGGTCGACAGCTGGATGACCCGCCTGAGCGCCCGGCGCAGCCACAAGGGAGCTCGTTGATGCATTTGTCCGAATTGAAGAACGCCGGCCGCAGCCCGATCCTGCCGCTGAGCCTGGAACTGGCAGATGCCGCGGGCCCGGCGCAACTGCAACTGCTTTCGCTGCTGCGGGTGTTGCCGGGGCAGCGTTATGTCGGGGCGGGCGTCTGGCGTGGTCGGCCGGTGCTGGCCAAATTATTGGTGGGCAGCAAGGCCGCCCGGCATTTCCAGCGGGAACTGCAAGGCGTGCGCCTGCTGGCGGAGCAAGGGCTGACGACTCCGTTGTTGCTCGCCGATGGCTTGAACGAGGCTGAAGGTGGCTGGTTGTTGTTCGAGTTGCTCGAAGACGCCGAGAGCCTGGGCGATGCCTGGAAACAGGTCGAAAACCTGCCCTTGCTGGCCGACGAACAGTCGGCGGTGCTGGCCGAAGCCCTCGGCGCCATCGCGCAACTGCACGGCAAAGGCCTGTGGCAGGAAGACCTGCACCTGGACAACCTGCTGCGCCACGACGGCAAGCTCTACTTGATCGACGGTGCCGGTATCCGCGCTGAGACCCCGGGGCAACCGTTGTCGCGGCAGAAAGTCCTGGAGAACCTGGGGGTGTTTTTCGCCCAGCTTCCCAAGGCCCTCCAGCCTTTCAATGAAGAGCTGTTGGTGTACTACCTGTTGGGCAACGCCGAACACGCGCTGCCCATGGAAGCGTTGCAAAAACAGATCGACAAGGTGCAGGCCTGGCGCCTGAAGGATTTCCTCGAAAAAGTCGGGCGCGAGTGCAGCCTGTTCAGCGTACAGCGCGGGGCGTTCAGCTTGCGGGCAATCCGGCGGGATGAAGAAGCAGCCATGACGCCGGTGCTGGAGCAGGCCGATGCGTTGCTCGACCAGGGCCACCTGTACAAGACCGGCGGCGCGGCCAGCGTCGGCAAAGTCGAGGCGAACGGTCGCACCTTGGTGATCAAGCGCTACAACATCAAGAACTTCGCCCACTGGCTCAAGCGCTTCTGGCGCCCGAGTCGCGCCTGGCATTCCTGGCGCGAAGGCCATCGCCTGGCCTTTCTCGGCATCGCTACACCCAAGCCCTTGGCTTTGCTGGAAAAGCGTGTCCTGTGGCTGCGCCGCGGCGCTTATCTGGTGACCGAGTATTTGTCGGGCCCCGACATCATCGAACGCTTTGCCCCCTATGTGGAAAGCGGCAACGCCCCCGAGCCTGAATTGCTGGCACTGGACCGGCTGTTCGCCGACCTGATCCGTGAGCGCATCAGCCACGGCGACTTCAAGGGTCACAACTTGTTCTGGCAGGAGGATCGATGGGCGCTGATCGACCTGGACTCCATGTGCCAACACCGTACCCAGGCCAGCTTCGCCCAGGCCTACGCCCGGGATCGCGCGCGGTTCATGCGTAATTGGCCCGAGGGGAGTGCGTTGTATCGGGTGATTGACCAGCGGGTGCCCAAAGCAGTCGATAGCGCCTCGTCCACTCTATGAGCCACAAGTGAAGACCTTGCTGCTCGCTTGAGGTCGCCACGGGTCGCATAGACCTACAAGCCGAGCAAGGGGGCGGATTCAGGTGTGAAATGCACCATCGCCATCGCGAGCAAGCTCGCTCCCACAGGTTTTTGTAGTGTTTGCAATATTGTGAACACCCGCAAACCCATGTGGGAGCGAGCTTGCTCGCGATGGCGGTGGTTCAGCTACATGGATACCGTCAATAAACGCCCGAACGGCAAAGCCCCAAGCTCCCCACTCACCGCTAGAGGCTTAAGATCGCTTTTAAGCTATAATCCCGCCCTTTAGCTGCCCCGCACCCTTGGCGCGCGGCACCTCCATTTTTCGCGGCGCTTGGCGCCCGTATGCAGATAGAAGAGGCTAGACCCTGTGGCATTGACGATTCTTGGCCTGTCCGGCGCCCTTAGCCATGATCCTTCCGCCGCGCTGTACATTGACGGCAAGCTGATCGCGGCGGCTGAGGAAGAGCGCTTCGTACGCGATAAACATGCAAAGAACCGCATGCCCTACGAGTCGGCGAAGTTCTGCCTGGAGCAGGCCGGCATCAAGCCTTCCGATGTCGATGTGGTGGCGATTCCCTTCGCCCCGATCAGCCTGTTCGGCGAAGCACGCTGGCACTACGCCAAACGTTACTGGTACGCCCCGGATCGCGCCCTCGACGCGATCCTGATGGGCAATCGTCGCTACAAGCGTTATCGCCGCAAGATCGTCTGGTGCCTGGAGCAATTGGGCTTCGACCCGAAAAAAATCAAGATCGAACCGGTCGAGCATCACTTGGCCCACGCCTCCAGCGCCTATCACTGCTCGGGCTTCCAGGAAAAAACCGCGATCCTGGGCATCGACGGCAAGGGCGAATACGCCACGACCTTCTTCGGCTACGGTGAAAACGGCAAGATCCACAAGATCAAGGAATTCTTCGACCCGGACTCCCTGGGCGGCCTGTACGGTGCGATCACCGAGTTTCTCGGTTTTGAAATGCTCGACGGCGAATTCAAGGTCATGGGCATGGCGCCTTACGGCGATGCCACCAAGTACGATTTCTCCCGTCTGGCCTCGTTCGAAAACGGCGAGCTGGTGATCAACACCGACTACGCCAACGTAATCGGCCTGCGCCGCTATAAAGAGAAGGGCAAGGGCTTCTACTTCTCGCCGAAGCTGATCGAATGGCTCGGCCCTAAACGTGAAGGCGACATCGCCGACGAGCCGTACATCCACTATGCGGCGAGCATGCAGGCGCTGTTCGAGAAGCTCGCGCTGCAAATGATCGACCACTATCTGGGCGACGTGCTCAAGGAAACCGGCAAGCTGGCCTTCGCCGGTGGCTGCGCGTTGAACGTCAAGCTGAACCAGAAAATCATCGCCCGTGACGACGTCAAGGAGCTGTTCGTGCAACCGGCCTCCGGCGACGCCGGTACGGCGGTGGGTGCGGCGGCGTATGTGTCCCACGCCCGTGGCGTGCCGGTGGAGAAGATGGAACACGTCTACCTCGGCCCGGCCTACAGCAACGAAGACGTGATCGCTGCGTGCGCCCGTCATCCGAGCAAGCCTGCGTGGCGCAAGATCGACAACACCCCCGAGCGCATCGCCAAGATCATGGTCGACGGCAACCCGGTGGCCTGGTTCCAGGGGCGCATGGAGTTTGGCCCGCGTGCCCTGGGCGGTCGTTCGATCATCGGCTGCCCAAGCGCCAGCGGCGTGGCCGATCGGATCAACGAGCAGATCAAGTTCCGCGAGCGCTGGAGGCCTTTCTGCCCGTCGATGCTCGACACCGTTGCGCCGCAGATGATCAAGGTCGATCACCCTGCACCGTTCATGACCTTCACTTTCGAAGTGGCCGAAGAATGGAAAACCCGCGTGCCGGAAGTCGTCCATGAAGACGGCACCTCCCGGGCCCAGGTGCTCAAGCGCGAATACAACCCGCGCTACTACGACATGATGAAGGCCCTGGAAGTGCTGACCGGTAACGGCGTGTCGCTGAACACCTCGCTCAACCGTCGTGGCGAACCGATGATCTGCTCGCCGACCGACGCGCTGAACATGTTCTTCGGTTCCGACCTACAGTATCTGATCATGGAAGACATTCTGGTGGTCAAAGACGGCGTGGACGCTTATGACACGCTCGGCTGAGCGACATGTGCTGCAGTTCTGCCACGGTTATGACGGGCCGTTCCTGGACTGCGCCCGTCAGTACGCCAGCCTGTTCGCGGGTACTGGCTATCGCGTGACCACGGTGTTCCTCACCGGGGCGGCGGATGCGCTAGTCGCCGCCGCCTGTGCCTCGGACGAGGTGCTGTTCATGGAATACAGCTCCAGCGCCATTCGTGGCCTGAAGCTGGGCGCCATCGGCGATCTGCGCAAGATCGCCGCCTCGCGCAATTTCAGTTTCTGCATTGGCCATCGTTTCAAGCCGATCTACATCGCCCTGCTGGGTACCCGCCTGCCGGTGATTGGCGTGCACCATGCCTTTGGCGACTACCACCGACGTACCCGTCGGCTGTTCGCCGAGGTCTTTCGCAAGCGCCTGAGCCTGCTCGGGGTTTCCGATGCGGTGCGTGACGACATGCGCCGTTGCCTGGCGAAATGGCCGGCCAGCCGGATCCAGACCCTCTACAACCGCATCGACCTTGATGCCGTCCAAGCCAGCCTGGTCTCCCGGGAGGAGGCGCGGCACACCCTGGGGCTGGACGCGCATGCCTGGATTATCGGCAATGTCGGCCGCCTGCACCCGGACAAGGATCAAGCCACCTTGTTGCGCGGTTTTGCGGCGGCGCTGGCGTATCTGCCGGCCAACAGCCAGTTGGCGATTCTCGGTGAGGGTCGCCGGGAGCAATCGCTTCGGGCCTTGGCGCTGGAACTGGGCATTGCCGATCGTGTGCTGTTGCTCGGCCAGGTGCCCGAGGCGCGCCGTTATTTTCGCGCTTTTGATGTGTTTGCCCTCAGCTCCGACCACGAACCATTCGGCATGGTGCTGCTCGAGGCCATGGCTGCCGGCGTACCGTTGTTGGCCACGGCCTGCGGTGGTGCCAAGGAAGTGGTCGAAGGCGTCGGCATCCTGTTTCCGCTGGGCGACGCCGAGCACATGGCCCAAGGGCTGCAACACCTGGCGGCCATGGACGATCTGCAGCGTCGCCAATGCGCCGAGCTGATGCTCGATCGCTTGCGCGAACGTTTTTCGGATCGCGCCGTACGCGAGGCATTCTGGCGTTTGCCCCAAGTCACCGAACTGGCGCCGAGGGCCTGATGCTCAACCGATTCCAAGGCTGGCGCGAGCGCGGCTGGACCGCCGTAGACGCGTCAATGTATGCCCAGGCCTGGCAGCGTTTTGGCGGCAGCGTGGCCACCCATCCCCAGGTGGTCGAGCGCCTGGCGGCCCTGGCCGGGATTCCCGTGCGTTACCTGGCCTTCGAGCAGGGTGGTGAACTCAAGGCCGCCATACCGACCTGGGGGCGCGACCTGGCACTGTCCAAAGACGTGCTCAAGCGCAGCGGCAAGAAGGGCTTGTTCGACCTGGGCAATGCCGAGTTGATCCTACCGGCGGCACCCGATGCACAAGCGCCGCTGCGTCATCGCGGACGTTACCTGTCAGCCCTCAACGAGGGACGCTTCAGTGGCTTGAAGTTGCAGCAAGAGCAACTGGCCATGGCCCGCACGCCGGAAGAGTTGTCCAAGAAGTTTCGCTACAACCAGCGCCGTGAACTGCGTTTGCTGGAAGAGGCGGGCGGCGTGGTGCGGCCGGTGGGCGAGTTTTCCAGCGCCGAGCTGGCCGCGATCTATTGTGACCTGTTCTTGCGTCGCTGGGGCTTTGCGGCCACCGGTGCCGAGCGCATGGGCGAGGTGATCGAGCTGCTGCGCGAATGGCTGATCGGCTCGGTGATCTTTCTCAACGATGCACCGATTGCCATCCAACTGGTGTATCGCGTCGAAGCGCCCGAGTGGATCAGCGTCGAGTACATCAACGGTGGCGTCGACCCGCAGACCCGCGAATTCAGCCCCGGCAGCGTGTTGAGCTTCCTCAACACCCAAAGCGCCTGGGAACATGCCCGCGCCGCCGGCAAACCGTTGCGTTTTTCGTTCGGCCGGGCGGACCGGGAATACAAGGACCGTTGGTGCAACCCTGTGCCGGTGTTTACCGTATGAACCCACCCATGAGTCGCAAGCAACAGTTACTCAGGCGCCACCGTCGCAACAAGCGTGTGGGGTTGTTACTCGCCCTTGTGGTGTTGGTGGTGCTGGGCGTCACGGTGGCCTGGTGGTTGCCCCTGGTCCTGGCGGTGCTGGGCTGGATCGCCCATGAGGCGTGGTTCGCCGATCATCTGTTCTACTCGCCTCGGGAAGATTACCAATACAGCTTCCCGCCGTTCACCCAGCAACCCAAGGTGCATTTGAATGCCGGGCGGCTCCGGTTGGACGAGGGCGTGATTCTCGATGAGGGCGCGACGCTGATCCTCGCGCTACGGATCAAGAGCACCTGGCTGGGACGCTTCATCGACCCGCTCGTCGAGTTGTCGGGCGGTGAAAGGGACCTGCAAACGTTCGAGCGTGGGGTCGACGGCCTGCGCTATCTCAACCTCAGCGAGCAGGGCCCGGCGTTGTCCCGGGGCGAGCTGCGCCTGCGCGGGCGCCATTGCCGTTTGCTGGGCGAGCCGACGTTGTGGTCGTTCACGCCGCCGCCGGTGCAGCAACGGGTGATGGTCATCGCGCCCCACGCCGATGACGCCGAATTGGCTGCCTACGGCTTGTACAGCCAGGCTGACGAGGCCTGGATCGTGACGTTGACCGCGGGTGAAATCGAAGCCGGGCATTATCAGAAGATGGGCCTGGACAGCGTCGAAGCCGCTCGGCTCAAGGGCCGTTTGCGAGCCTGGGACAGCATTGCTGTGCCGCGTTGGGCCGGGGTGCCTGAAGCGCACTGTGTGCAGCTGGGTTACTTCTGTCTGCAACTGGCGGCCATGCAAGCCGCGCCGAGCCAGCCCCAGGGCTCTCGCGAGGCGGGCCTGAGCGATACCCGGTTGTTCCGCCAGTTGAACCCGTTCGCCCTGCCGGGCGATGCCGACGGCGCGCCCACCTGGAACAACCTGCTGGCAGACCTGCGTGAACTGCTGCTCAAGGCGCGTCCCGAGGTCATTGTGTTGCCGCACCCGACCCTTGATCCGCACCCCGATCATCTCTGCGCCCATCATGCCGTCCTGCAAGCCCTCGAAGGCTTGGCGTGGCAACCGACCACGCTGTTGGGCTACGCCAATCACCTGCACGACAATGACCGCTGGCCCATGGGGAATGCGGGAGATGGCGTGGCGCTGCCGCCGGTCTTTGATCCGGATCGACTGATGCAACCCCTCAGCCTGCCACTGCCATTGGCGGTCCAGCGGGACAAGGCCATGGCCCTGGGGATGATGCATGACCTGCAACCTCCGGCGCCGCTGAAGCGACGGTTGCGGCGATTGATCCAGTACGTTCTGACTCGTAGAGTGAGATCCGTTTATGGCGAGAACGATTTTTTCCGCAAAACGGTCAGGCGTCACGAACTCCTTTGGCTGCTGACACCGGTGAAGCACCGATAACACATAGATGATGACGCATAACGGGGCCTAACGTCCCCGTCCTTATTGAATGTGAGTTTGCTGTGATCAATCCATGCCCGCGTATTCTTTTTATCATTCCGTATTTCGGACGCTGGCCGTTCTGGATGCCGTTGTTTCTCGAAAGTTGCCGGCGTAACGCCGATATTGATTGGCTGTTGTTCAGCGATTGCGGTGTTCCGGACAATCTTCCTCCTAACGTGACGGTCGAAAGCACCACGTTCGAGGCGTATTGCCAGCTTGGTTTCACGGCGGTTAGAGATCGATTTCAGGCCAAAGCAGCCCTACAAACTGTGTGATATCAAGCCCGCCCTCGGCTACATCCATGCCGATCGTCTCGACGGCTACGATTTTTGGGCCTTTGGCGATATTGACGTGGTGTACGGTGATCTTCGGCAGTATTTCACCGCTGAACGCCTGGCCAGTCGCGACGTATTTTCAACCCATGAGCGACGTGTCGCCGGTCATTTGTGCTTGATACGCAACACGGCTCGTGCGCGTGAAGTGTTCAAGCTGATCAAGCGCTGGAAAGAACGGTTTACCGACGATCAGCACCACGCGTTGGATGAAGGCGCGTTCAGTCGTATTTTCCTGTGGCGCAAGAATTTCCCCGAGCCGCTGTTTACCCTGGTGGGTAAATTCAATCCGTGGCGTCGACGCAGTGAGTTCACCGAGGCGTTCAGTACGCCGGGTGGTTGCGTAAAATGGCACGACGGTTCGGAGAACTTCCCCCTTCGCTGGTATTGGCGCAATGGTCGCCTGACGAATGATCGGGATGGGGACCGTGGTTTCCCCTATTTTCATTTCGTCTGCTGGAAGCGCAACGAGTGGGCGGCCTTGCCCGAGCCCGATCCTGCCGCAATACAACGGCTGGCGACATCGCCTGCGTGGGCGATTGATGCGGCAGGTTTCCACCAAGGAGAATTATGAGTCAGCGGTTGAAGGTGCTGCAGCTGCAGCCGGATTACAACGTTAAGCAGCACGATTTCGCCGATCTTGCGGAACAGATCGTCAAGGCCTTGCCGAATGAACGCTACGAGGTGACAGCGGCCTTTTTGCGAGGTCGCCCAGGGCCTGGTGAAGCGGTCAGTCGGGCCGGCCGCTCGGTTTATTTCGAGTTTTCCGACAAGGCGCTCAAGGGAATGCGCCTTCGTGCGATGTGGCAGTTGTATCAATTCTGCCGCCGGGAACAGTTCGATGTGGTCGTGTGCAATCGTTTCAAACCCGTCAACATGATGCTGCAGCTCAACCGATGGTTGAAAATCCCGCTGTGCATCGGTATCTCCCATGGGTTCGGAGAATATGACCGGTTTTATCGTCGCCGCCAGACGCAGCGCCTGGTGGATCGCCATTGGCGTTTCGTTGGCGTGTCGCCGGCCGTTAAACAGTATCTGCTGGATTGTCATTGCGGCTTTACCGACGCCAATACCTATGCCATTACCAACGCCATCGACATCGAGCAGGCAGAAGCCTTGCAGCACCCGCGCGAGCGTGCTCGTGAACTGTTGGGTATCAGCCCTTCGGTGAGACTGATTGGCGCGTTGGGCCGATTGGTGCCGGTCAAGGGGCACACCTACCTGCTGCAGGCTTTTGCCGCGCTCAAGGACAAATACCCCACGGCCCAACTGGCGATCATCGGTGCCGGACGAGAGGAGTCCAAGCTGGCAGCGCAGATCGATCAGTTGGGCCTTAGGGAGCGCGCGCATCTGCTGGGTTTCAAGGAAAACGCTCTGCAATACGTGAGGGCATTCGATATCTGGACCATGCCCTCCCTGGCCGAAGGCTTGGGCCTGGCGTTGCTGGAAGGCATGAGTGGACATCTGCCCGTGATCGCTTCGGACGTACCGGCGATGTTGCCATTGATCCAAGGTGCCGAAGGTCTGGCGGTAACGCCCGCCGATGTACCGAGCCTGATAACGGCACTCGACACCTACCTGGGGCTTTCGGACGCCGAGCTCAAGGCTTGTGGCGAG
Organism: Pseudomonas beijingensis; assembly: GCF_030687295.1. Classification (NCBI taxonomy): domain Bacteria; kingdom Pseudomonadati; phylum Pseudomonadota; class Gammaproteobacteria; order Pseudomonadales; family Pseudomonadaceae; genus Pseudomonas; species Pseudomonas beijingensis. Next base: position 1,571,185 of record NZ_CP117425.1, read on the forward strand.
CGCGCCTATCGGTACCTTGTCGAGCAGCACGACATCGAAGTGTTCCGTCGGCAATACCTTGAGTTGATCGAGACCGGCCTGAATGAAGCCCAGAAGGAGCAGCCATGAGTGCCGCGCAACCTGTCGTAAGCGTGATCATCGCGTCTTATAACCATGGCCGATACATTGAAGAATGCATCCTCAGCGTCCTGGAGCAGACCTATCCGAACATAGAGCTGCTGGTGATCGACGATGGCTCCACGGATGATAGCGTCGAACGTATCCAGCGCTTGCAGGCGGCCCACGGCTTCGACTTTCGAGTCCAGCAGAACCAGGGGCTGACCAACACGCTGAACGAAGCGATCGCCCGCTGCAGTGGCAGCCTGATCGTGCCGTTTGGTTCCGACGACATTATGCTGCCCGAGCGGATTGCCGTTCAGGTGGCCTACATGGATGGCAAGCCCGAGGTCGGTATCTGTGCGGGTAATATCGAACTGATCGATGCCGACGGGAATCTTTTTCCCGAGAGTCGTCAGAATCGAGAGGTCCCCTTCCGGCGGCTGGATTTCGAAGACATGTTCATGGAGCGCAAACCCTATCCGCCGGCACCGACCCTGATGATTCGTCGCGAGGCGCTGGAGAAGGTGGGGGGGTTCGATCCGCAGATTCGCCTTGAAGACCTGTTGATCGAGTTGAAAGTGACCCGGGCCGGTTATTTTATCGATGGCCTGAGTGTGTTGATGGCGCGTTATCGCAAGCACGCGACCAACTCCTACAAAAATCATCGGTTCATGACCGACAGTATTCTGCGTACCTATGCCTTGTTCAGCGATCATCCGCTTTATGACCAGGTGCGCTACAAGTTTCTCAACTCCATGTTCCTGAAAACCTCCAACCGCGACCACACCTTCGCTCGCGAATTATTGGCACAGATTCCTTTCAGGGCCTGGAACAAGAAAACCTGGCGAGGCTTGGGACGAATGTTTTTCTGTCCGCTGGAAAAACATTGAACCCCGATCGGCGGCTCCGGAAAAATCCGGGCCGCTGTATTCAGGGTTGAAGCGCTGCCCGCACCCAAAGGGCGGGGTTCGAAGGGGCGTCACGCCTGGGCTGGGCTGCTTCCCGACAGAATTCGCTTTTGCAGGTTATCGGCTGCCGGTTTTGAGGCAACCATGGCGTAACCGTCAAGCAGCGCCTCAAGGTGCTGTTCGAAAAGCCAGCCGTGATCTTCCTTGTAGCGCTGCAGGTGGCGCAGATTGCGCTGGCGAAGCGCGATCCTGAGGGAAGACGGATAGAGGTGCAGGTCGGCTACATCGATCAGGCCGAATTCGCCGTTTTCCAGCACCAGCACATTGCCCAGGTGCAACGAGCGAAAGTAAACGCCGCGCTCGTGCAATTGGGCCATGAATTTACCGAAACGCTCGACCAGGGCGTGGCGCTCCACGGGTGTAGAGGTCGCTTGCAGCGCCTGGCGCAAGGTCACCCCTGGCAGGGGAACGTAGTGCACCGCGCTGCTGCCGTCCTTCAAATGGTACACGTGAAGGATGGTCGGGCTCGGTATTCCCAGGTTTCGCAGTTGCTGGCTGTGCACCGCAAAACGTTCGGAATAAGGATTGAAGCCGCCCGAGGTGTACCAGCGGCGCGCTCGAAACAGCTTGAGAAAGTCTCCCCCCTCCAGGCGCAGGACTTTGGGTCCCAGGCCGTCGGACTCGATGACCTGGGCTCCCGTGGTAAGACTGTCCAGGGCTTGCGGTGTCAGCCGTTGCACGGGCGTGACCAGCAAGCGCCTGGCGCGGTAATTGATGCTCAAGGCGGCGATCAAGGCCAGGGGGATCCACAGTAGGAACCAATGCTCCTTCGGCCTTGAGAGAATGCCGCCACCTTCAGTCAGCCCCGCTGCCATGCCATAGATCAGCCACGTGGAGGCGATCACCAACAAGGGTTGGACCCGATAACGCCAACTGCTCAGCAAACCCCAGGCCTGGAAAAAGATCCAGGGAAGAAAACCGACAATCCCGACGTAGTACAGGACGCCAAGGGCGAAGTTATGGGGTTCTGCCAGCATTCGCCCAATGCCTGGATCAACAACAAGGTCTGCGCCATAGCCGTGACCGACCCATGGGTGCTCGGCGATCCTCGTCAATACTATCTGCCAGATATCAAACCGGTAGGAGTTCCCTCGGGCGAGAAGCATCCCGCTAAACAGTACGCCTACGACACTTCCACCCACTGCCAGTAGCCCAAACAGGACAATCGAGCGGCGATTCCAGCAAAGGACACCTACCCAGATGGCGGCTGCGACCAAGGCGACCAGGGGAGTCCTTGAGCCTGTAGCGACGACCGCGGTGAACATGACCAGGGCCGCAGGGACGGTCAGCCAGAAGATATGGCGATTTTTCCAGAGCATGCTCAGGCTTAACCAGTAAACGCAGAAGAACCCGTACAGGTGTGAGGCAAGCAGTGGATTGTCGAAGGCGCCGCCGCCGATCAGGCGCATCCCCGGTCCGTATACCTGGGCAAACACATACAAATTGTAGAGTGTGGCGATCACGGCGACCGTCGCCGCGCAGAACAGCAGGGGGTGGAGCAGATCGCTGCGATGGCGCACCAACAGGTAGCAGCCGACGAACAAGAACACGGTGTGCAATGCGGTTTTGATCGGGCGTGCGATACCTTCGGTCTCGGGTGCCCACGACACACTGATCAGCGCCCAACCCGCGAACAGCAAGAGGGCGATGAAAATCGGCTCGCGGATCAGCTCCTTCAGCGTGCTCGGCCTCAGGCACAGGGCAATCAACGCTGGAATGCTGAACAAGCCATAGAACAATTTATGGTGTTGGCTACGCCCTGGCAGAAAGAACAAGGCGCACAGAAGCAGCAGCAAACCTAGCGGAAGAATCCACTGGCAAATGAAGTCGAAAACTCGATTGGACGTGGCGAGGTGCTTGGATAACATGCTTAGGAATTCATTCCTGAAATCGGTTGGCCATTAACGGTGATGGCTTTTTGGTGTTTTGCAGACGCGTAACAATAACAGCCTTAGCGGTTTGCCAGAACACCGAAGAAGCTGTGTTAAAGTCAGCGTCCTTTTTATCGATATTCGCGTGATATGGCCGACTCCAGTCTTCCCGCAAGCCCTTCGAGCTTGAAAATCTATTTCCGCCTGCTTGGCTACGTGAAGCCCTATATCGGCTTGTTCGGGCTGAGTATCGTCGGGTTCCTGATTTTCGCTTCCACCCAGCCGATGCTGGGCTACATCCTCAAATACTTCGTCGATGGCCTTTCCAATCCCAATGCGGTGCTGTTTCCGACGGTCCCTTACCTGCGCGACCTGCAGTTATTACAGGCCGTGCCGCTGCTGATCATCGCCATTGCCGCCTGGCAGGGATTGGGGTCGTATCTGGGCAATTATTTCCTGGCCAGGGTTTCGCTGGGGCTGGTACATGACTTGCGGGTGCAATTGTTCAACAACCTGCTGACCCTGCCCAACCGCTATTTCGACAAACATAACTCGGGTCATTTGATTTCTCGTATCACTTTCAACGTGACCATGGTGACGGGGGCGGCAACGGATGCGATCAAGGTCGTTATCCGTGAGGGCATGACAGTGATCTTCCTGTTCGCCTCACTGTTGTTCATGAACTGGCGCCTGACCCTGGTGATGGTGGCGATCCTGCCACTGATCGCCCTCATGGTTCGCACCGCGAGCAAGAAATTTCGCAAGCAGAGCAAGAAGATCCAGGTCGCGATGGGAGATGTGACCCATGTCGCCTCCGAGACCATCCAGAGCTATCGTGTCGTGCGCAGTTTCGGTGGCGAGGTCTACGAGCAGAAACGCTTCCTCCAGGCCAGCCAGGGCAACACCGACAAGCAGTTGCGCATGACCCGTACCGGTGCGATCTACACGCCGGTGCTGCAACTGGTGATCTACAGCGCCATGGCCGTGCTGATGTTTCTTGTCCTGTATCTGCGGGGTGATGCTTCGGCGGGCGACATGGTGGCCTACATTACCTTGGCCGGCCTGCTGCCCAAGCCGATTCGCCAGCTGTCGGAAGTCAGCTCCACCATCCAGAAAGGCGTGGCGGGGGCGGAAAGCATCTTTGAACAGTTGGATGTCACGCCGGAAACCGATACCGGTACCGTGGAACGCGATGCTGTCAGCGGGCGGTTGGAGGTGCGCCATCTGAGCTTCACCTACCCGGACACCGACCGGCAGGTACTGAACGACATCAGTTTCTCGGTCGAACCTGGGCAGATGGTTGCGTTGGTCGGGCGTTCGGGCAGCGGCAAATCGACCCTGGCCAATCTGATTCCGCGTTTCTACCACCATGACGAAGGCGAGATCCTGCTCGATGGTGTTGAAATCGAACAATACAAGCTCTTGAACCTGCGCCGCCATATTGCCCAGGTGACCCAGCATGTGACGCTGTTCAGCGACACGGTGGCCAACAACATCGCTTATGGCGACCTGGCCGGTGCGCCGCGAGTCGATATCGAGAAAGCGGCTCAAGACGCCTACGCCATGGACTTCATCAGGCAGTTGCCTCAAGGCCTGGATACCCAGGTCGGGGAAAACGGCGTGCTGCTCTCCGGTGGTCAGCGCCAACGCCTGGCCATTGCCAGGGCCTTGTTGAAAAACGCCCCGCTGTTGATTCTGGATGAGGCGACCTCAGCACTGGACACTGAGTCCGAACGGCACATCCAGGCTGCGCTGGACCAGGTGATGAAAGGCCGTACGACCCTGGTGATCGCCCACCGTCTGTCGACCATCGAAAAAGCCGACCTGATCCTGGTGATGGATCAGGGGCGCATTGTCGAGCGCGGGACCCATGGGGAGCTCCTGGCGCAGAATGGTTATTACGCACGCCTGAATGCCATGGGGCTGGACGCTCCGGCCCAGGATATCGCCTGAGTTCGGCCCCAGGCTTTGGGGCCGGCCGTTTCTCTTGGCCGGCTTCGCCTCCTCAGCTCCAGTGTCGTACAAACATGTCATGTCGGCCCAGCACCCATGTGGGAGCGAGCTTGCTCGCGATAGCGGTGTGTCTGGGCCGGTGATGTCGAGCGTGCCGCTGCCATCGCGAGCAAGCTCCCACGGGTTTTTATCGAAAACCTTACCGGCCTTGACCAATCCACAATCAATCCGCGATCCGCTGGAGCGTACATATTCGGCCTATGCTTTCCTGCGGAGCAACACGTCGGGGGCGCGCGAACACGCGGCGTAGAAAATGGTTATGAATGAAACATCAAAGGTATCGATGCAGCAGGTGCAGATTCGTCCTTTTGCCCAGGCGCTCACACCGGCGGATCGGGCGGCCATCAAAGCCCAGCGCCCACGCTGCATCTGGCTGACCGGGCTGTCGGGGGCGGGCAAATCGACGCTGGCCAATGCCTTGGAAGTGCAGCTCAACCAGCAGGGCTTGCACACCTCCCTGCTCGATGGCGACAACCTGCGCCAGGGATTGTGCCGGGGGCTGGGCATGGATGCCGAGGCTCGCAAGGAGAACATCCGCCGCATTGCCGAGGTGGCGCGCTTGATGGTCGATGCCGGCCTGATCGTCATCGTTGCGGCAATCTCACCGTTTAGCGCCGACCGGGAAGCCGCCCGGCAGCTGTTCCCCGAGGGCACTTTCGTGGAAGTCTATGTGAGTACGCCCTTCGACGTCTGTGCCCAGCGTGACCCCAAGGGGCTATACCGCGAAGCCCGTGCCGGGCGGATCAAGAACTTCACCGGGCTCGACAGCCCCTACGAGGCGCCGCTTGCGCCGGACTGCGTGATCGATACCAGCCAGGTGGAACTGGCCCAGGCCTGTGAGCGAATATTGGCGTTACTGTAAAACGGATTGATCATCCCTCTGGCGTCCCGTTGCAGCCATGGACGAGCCTTGCGCCAACCCTGTGCTAATATCCCCGCCCTGTTCATTTTGTATGTGGGATGCTCCATGAAGTTGTCCATGCCGCGATTCGATCAAGCCCCTGTATTGGTGGTCGGCGATGTCATGCTCGACCGCTATTGGCATGGCGGTACCTCACGGATTTCCCCTGAGGCGCCGGTACCGGTGGTCAAGGTCGAGCACATCGAGGATCGCCCCGGTGGTGCCGCCAACGTTGCCTTGAACATTGCTGCCCTCGGCGCACCGGCGTCCCTGGTGGGCGTGACCGGCGACGACGAGGCGGCCGACAGCCTGACCAACAGCCTCAAGGGCGCGGGCGTACGCGCGATATTCCAGCGCGTGGCGCACCAGCCGACTATCGTCAAGCTGCGGGTCATGAGCCGCCACCAGCAACTGCTGCGCATCGATTTCGAAGAACCGTTCGCCACCGACCCGTTGGCGCTCGGTGCCGAGGTCGACAACCTGCTCGAAGGCGTCAAGGTCCTGGTATTGTCGGACTACGGCAAAGGCGCGTTGAAAAACCACCAGGCGCTGATCCAGGCCGCCCGTGCCCGTGGCATTCCGGTCCTGGCCGACCCCAAGGGCAAGGATTTTTCCATCTACCGTGGCGCCAGCCTGATCACGCCGAACCTCAGCGAGTTCGAAACCATCGTCGGCGGTTGCGTCGATGAGCACGAACTGGTGAGCAAAGGCGCGCAGTTGATGCAAGACCTCGACCTCGGCGCCTTGCTGGTGACCCGTGGCGAACACGGCATGACCTTGCTGCGCCCCGATCACCCGGCGTTGCACCTGCCGGCCCGTGCCCGCGAAGTGTTTGACGTGACGGGGGCCGGCGACACGGTGATCTCTACCCTGGCCGCGGCGATCGCTGCCGGTGAGGAATTGCCCCATGCGGTGGCCCTGGCGAACCTGGCGGCAGGCATTGTCGTCGGCAAGCTCGGCACGGCGGCCATCAGCGCCCCCGAACTGCGTCGCGCCATCCAGCGCGAGGAAGGCTCCGAGCGGGGCGTGCTGGGCCTGGAGCAATTGCTGCTGGCCGTGGACGACGCCCGCGCCCACAACGAAAGAATCGTCTTCACCAACGGCTGCTTCGACATCCTGCACGCCGGCCACGTGACCTACCTCGAGCAGGCCAGGGCCCAAGGGGATCGCCTGATCGTCGCGGTCAATGATGATGCCTCCGTAAGCCGTCTCAAAGGGCCTGGGCGTCCGATCAACAGCGTCGACCGACGCATGGCGGTCCTGGCTGGCCTGGGCGCGGTGGACTGGGTGATCAGTTTCAGCGAGGGCACGCCGGAAAACCTGCTGCGCCAGGTCAAGCCGGATGTGCTGGTCAAGGGCGGTGACTATGGGATTGACCAAGTCGTGGGCGCGGACATCGTCACGGCCTACGGTGGCACCGTGAAGGTCTTGGGGCTGGTGGAAAACAGTTCGACAACGGCTATTGTCGAGAAGATTCGCAGCCGTTGAAGGGATCATCTTATAGTCCGGGGAAGGCCTTATATGGCAAACGCCTGCCTTCGCGGGTTGAACTCGCTCATCGGCCCAGCTTGTTTCGGTTCGTGGTTAATTAACTTATGAAAGTCATGCTCCTGGTTATGGATGAACAGAGGGTGATCCTCGATCGACTGTATGAAGTCGTGCGAGAGAACTGCGACGACTGCACGATCTATCGCTTGAGTAAGCAGCAGCAAAAGAAGCTCGGCCGGTTCCTGGCCTCGGTCAATTACGAAGATTTCGATCGGGTGGTGATTTTTTCGCGGGTCAAACGCCTGGCCCCACAATTGAACGTATTGAAGTGTATTCCGGGACTGATCTTCCTTGAGCACGACGCTTATCAGAACTACATGCGCGAAAGTAAATACAAGGGTGTCTATTCGCGTTTGTATCGCCGCTTGCCCAGCTGCCGCGCCTTGGTGTCCGGGGCTTTGGTGGCTCGCCGGATGCAAGCCGAAGACATCGATGCGGTGTTCGTTTCCAAAGGTTATGACGAGCGGATGCTGCGCAATACCGACAGTGTCCGCGATATCCCCATTGGTTTTCTCGGCAGTCTCAAGAGCACTGAATATGCTCAACGCAAAGCGCTGCTTGAATCCCTGGTACAACGCACCGGCATGCTTGTGACGCGCACTCAGTCGGGGCGCGAGTATCTGGAAACACTCAATCGCATCAAGATTTTTGTCAGCGCCGACCTGGGCATGGGGGAGTTCATGATCAAGAACTTCGAGGCCATGGCCTGCGGTTGCGTGTTATTGGCCTGGAGCCAGGGCGAGGAAGATCAATTGCTGGGTTTTGAGGACATGGAAAACACCGTTTTCTATCGCTCCGAGGACGAGGCCGTGCAGAAGCTGGAGCTTTTGCAGCGTGATCCGGAACTGGCTGCGCGGATCGCCCGCAATGGCCAAGCCTTCGCCGAGAGCCGCTATTCGTTTGCGCGTGTCGGGCGGGCTCTGGCCGAGGAAATCCAGCGTGAAATGCGTCCCTGGCAAGCCCCGTCGGCGCTCACTCGCGGATGGGTCAAGCTGCGCTATGGCATGAAGGTGCCGGGGTAAGCGACATGGCCGATCGTGTTCCTCAAATCAGTGACGAAATGGCGCTCGACAAATTGCCTGGGGGGCATCAATCGCTGATGGGGGCCTTGCCCCAGGCGTTGAAGGACTGCTTGGAAAGGGCCTCGCGGGTGGTGCTGGTGGCCAATAATCCAGCCATCACTGCAAGCGACTTCCAGGCACTCGACATCGGCAGTGACGACGTGGTCGTGACTTTCAACACCTGCGTGAAGTCGGCACTGCTCAGTCCCCACAGCGTCAATGTGTTCGTCCATGGTTTCAATGCCCCCGACGCCTATTTCTTCGGCCTGCCCTACAACGCCGAGGTGCAGCGATTGTTCGGCTTGCCCGACGCACGCTGCTTCACAATGTTGGTGGGGTGCACCGGGAATATGTCGCCACTGCCGGGCGTGACCTTGTATTGGGAGCGCATGCCATTACCCCCTTTGTGGAACTACCCGGTCAACCGGGAGGGTGGCAAGCGCTATGTCGGTCCTTCGACGGGCTTCAATGCGCTGGTACTGTTCGATTGGTTGCGCGGCCATGCAGGTTATCACTACCAAATAGTGACCTTGGGTTTTTCCAACGAGGCGGGAAAGTTCTGGAGCGGGCACGCTTGGGAGTATGAACGTCAGTGGTTGCTCGGGGCCGATGTAACTGTTGTGCCGTTGCAACGCTGCCGTTGGTGGCAAAGGTGGTTTCGTCGCCCTTGAGTCGCATTGGCACGTTGAGCCGCCTGATGCGATGCCGCCGGGCAATTCTTTTTTACGACAAGGGCAGGATGCGTGTTGAAAGTTGCGCTGGCTTTTTTTGGTATCCCGAGAAACTCGGAGATCTGTTTCCCCTCTATTCGAGAAAACGTCCTGGCACACATTCCTGCCGGGAGCGAGGTGCAGTGTTTTTATCATCTGTACAAAATCGATGAAATCCGCAACCCGCGCTCGGGGGAGCAAGGTGAACTGAAAGCGGACAATTATGCACCGTTCACCACCATGACCGGTCGCCTCGACTCCACCGAGGGCGTCCTGGAACGTTGGGACTTCGAGCGGGTCAAGTCCCTGGGCGATACCTGGGGAGATGAGCACGCCTCACTCAGAAACCTGATCTACCAGCTCAATTCCCTGAATGCCGTGACGGCCATGATAGAACCGTTCGATCCGGATTTCGTCGTGTTTGTGCGTCCTGACAATTTCTACCACACCGCGCTTCCGGCGTATGTGTTCGCTCACCCTGATGCACGCAGATTGAATGCCTACATTCCGGACTGGCAATGGTGGGGGGGCTTGAACGACCGTTTCGCTATTTGCGGACGGGATGCCTACCCAGCCTATGGCAAGCGTATCGAACGTATTTTCGATTTTTGCGAGGCGACAGGGCGGAAGCTGCATTCCGAGCGGCTGCTCAAATACGCGTTGCAACAAGCAAAGGTGAAGGTTTGCACCTTGCCGACCACGGCGTCGCGGGTACGAATCGATGGCACCTTCGCCGAAGAGTCGTTCTCGCCCAAGCGTGGCATGGGCAAGCGTGAAAATCGTTATTTCCATCTGTTTGCACGGTGGCGAACTTATCTGGATAAACGACGTTCCAGCTGACGCTATTTGTGTAGTGTCCCGCGAACCATGCGCATCAGGCCCATGGCTTTTTTGTGCAAGTTGGTCAGGCCCTGGCGACGAGGCTTGTGCACTTCCAAGCCTTGTTTCACGAGCCAATCCTTCCAGCGGATGCGTTCGTCGCGAACTACCCAGCCCTCTTGGCTGGCGAAGCTTTCAGCCAGGTGCAGGCCTCGGGTACTGGCTGCGATCAACTGATCACGTTTAAGCGTATAGAGCTCTCCGATCGGCTTGCCGTCTTCAAGCGGCATCAGGTACAGGTCCGGTCGCTTGCGGTCCAGGCGCGCTACCAACTGGTCGCCCTCCAGGCGCTCATCGACGTGAAACAGGCTCAGGGACTTGGCTTCCTTGGGCACATCCAGGCGCAAGTCATAGATCAATTGCAGTGATGCCGTCGGCAGGTGCACGTAGGCCCGTGGCCGCTCGATCAGTTGCAGGTTGGCGCTGCGCACCGGGCGGGCCGAGCCCGACAGGGGGGTCAGGCGAAACGGCAAGGCTTCGCGGTAATGCAGGGCGGTGGCGTAGGGGGCTGGTAGCCAGGTATCGTTGAAGCGTCCGCCGAGCCAGCCTTCAGGGGTTTCCAGCAGGCATTCCTCGGCAATTTCGCTGATGGCGGTGAGCAGCGGCAGGTTCAGTTCGTGGGCCGGGACGTAGCCGGAAATCAGCTTGAGCACCACATCGCCGCGATCCTGCCGGCGCTGGCGCACCAGTACCCAATAATCGCGGTTCTGCCAATGCAGGGTCAGGCGCACCGAGACGCCCAGGTTGGCCAGCTCCAGGGAAAAACGCTCGGTATCGGCCACCGCAACAGGGCGGCGGCGCTGCAAGGTCTGGGCGAAATTCAGCGGCATCCCGACGCTCTGGTAAGTCAGGCCTTCAGGGGTCGCTTCGACGAGCAGGGGCAGGGTCTTGAAGTTACTCGGGTTCTTTCTGATGAGCGTACGCGGCATGTCGGCTCCTTCCTTAAGGCCGCGTAGGGCGGCGTCAGTGTTTACGCAGGACCTTGGCTACGGTCGCGACGTTATGGGCGAGGTGCAGCGGATTGATGGTGCCGACAATAGCACTGGCGACCCCGGGATGCTCAAACAACAGTTCGAAACTGGCACGAACCGGGTCTACCCCGGGGCTCAAGCAGGCGTGGCCGCTGGCCAGGGCTTTTTTCACCAGGATCGCTTTACCGTGCTCGCTGGCGTAGTCAATGACCGCCTTCTCGTTTCGTTCGTTCAGATTGTAGGTGACCATCGCGCAATCGCCTTGCTCCAAGGCCTTCAAGCCGCCGTCGACGGTCTTGCCGGAAAAACCGAAGCCGCCGATCTTGCCCTCGCGCTTGAGCGCCGCCAGGGTCGGGTAGACCTCGCTGTCGTTGAGGATCGCCAGGTCGTTGCCGTCTGAATGCACCAGGACCAGGTCGATATAATCGGTTTCCAGGCGCTTGAGGCTGCGTTCCACCGAGAATCGGGTATGGGCGGCGCTGAAGTCGTGGCGTGACTGGCCGTCGCTGAATTCTTCGCCGACCTTGCTGACAATCACCCAGTCCTGGCGTTGACCGCGCAGCAGCGGGCCGAGGCGTTCTTCGCTGCGGCCATAGGCCGGCGCGGTGTCGATCAAATTGATACCCAGGTCGCGCGCCAGCTTGAGCAACATGCGCGCTTCGTCGTCATCGGGAATCTGAAAACCGTTGGGGTATTTGACGCCCTGGTCGCGGCCCAGCTTGACGGTGCCCAGGCCCAGGGGGGAAACCCGCGGGCCGTTATGGCCCAGGGGGCGATAGAGGTCATGCAGGGTCGCTTGGCTCATGGCAGCAGTTGCTCCCAGGCAGGCACGCCCATGGGCGGCTTCGGCAGATCCGGCAGCGGGGCCGGATGACTGGGCTGGATGCCGTCGCGTTGCAGCGCTTTGACCACCCGATCGGCGAAGTACGGCGCCAAGGCCAGCTTGGTCGGCCAGCCCACCAGCAGGCGATCCTGCTCGGCGAGGAAGGCGTTGTCCGGGCGGGTCAGGCCCGACTGCAACGGTTCGGCGCGGTCAACCCGCAGCGTGGCCCATTGCGCAGTGCTGAGGTCGATCCACGGCAGCAGTTGGCCAAGTTCTTTCTGGGCGACGGCGATCTGCTCGGCGGGCTCGCGGGCGATGGCATCGCCTTCGGCGAGGTCGCCCCCCAGGTACCAGACCCATTGGCCATCGGCGGCGGGATGGGTGGTCACGGTGACGCGTGGCTTCGGTCCGCCGCCCAGGCAATGGGCGTAAAGCGGCTTGAGGCTCGGGCCCTTGGCCAGGACCATGTGCAACGGCCGGGTCTGCATGGCCGGTTTGTCCAGGCCCAGGGCGTTGAGCAGGTCGGCGGTGCCAGCGCCCGCGCTGAGGATAATGCGCTGGGCACGGATCTCGCGGTCGTCGACCTTCAGTCCGACCAGCTCACCGGCTTCGCGCAGTGGCTCGATGCGCTGCCCGGCCAGCAGGCTGTCGCCAGCCAGTTCCGCCAGGCGTGCGATCAGGCTGGGCACGTCCACCACCAGTTCGGCCAGGCGATAGACCTTGCCCTTGAAGCGCTTGTCTTGCAGGGCCGGCGGCAGTTGCTCGCCCTTGACCTGGTCGACCCGCCCGCGCACGGCCTTGCTGGCGAAGAAACTGGTGAGGTTGCCGGCCAAAGTGCCGGGGGACCAGAGGTAATGGGCATCGGACAGCATGCGCACGCCGGACAGGTCCAGCTCACCTTCACCCTTCAGGGCTTCGCGCCAGCGGCGCGGCATGTCGGCGATGGCTTCCGAGGCCCCGGTCAGGGCGCCATGCAAGGCGTACTTGGCGCCGCCATGGATGATGCCCTGGGATTTGACACTCTGCCCGCCGCCGAGGCTGGCGCTTTCCACCAGCACGGTTGAAAACCCCTGGCGGCGCAGGCGCGCGTTCAGCCAGAGGCCGGCGACTCCGGCGCCGACAATCAGGATGTCGGTGGAAATAACGGATGGCATGCAGCGACCTCAGTGTTCAAGACGAGGGCGCAGTATACAGACTCGATGAGTGGAGTTTTCGCCGCTCAACCTGTGGGAGCAAAGCTTGCTCGCGATACAGGCGCCTCGGTTCCAAAGAGACCGCGTCGTTTTCATCGCGGGCAAGCCTTGCTCCCACAGATTCCTCCTTGCCACACATGTATTTTCAGCCCTATTAAGCCGTGTCTTCAGTGCCCGGCCGTCTTGGAAAACAGCTGGATCACCACCACCCCCAACACAATCAGCGCCATCCCCAGCATCGCCGGCACGTCCAGTTTCTGCCCGTAGATGAACAGCGCCGCGACGCTGACCATGACGATCCCCAGTCCGGCCCAGACCGCATAGGCCACGCCCACCGGTACGGTGCGCACCACCAGCGTCAGCATCCAGAACGCGGTGCCGTAGCCGACGATGACCAGCAGCAAGGGCAGGGGTGTGCTCAGGCCCTTGATCGCTTTCATCGAAACGGTGGCGATCACTTCGGCGCAGATGGCGATGGCCAGGTAGTAGTAGGCGTTCATGGGCAGTTCCTCTTTGACGGTTGCGTCTTTCGATGGGGCCATTCTAGAGATCGCCCAGATGCGGTAAAGTCATTACCTATCTGTAATAGAGATAGGTTGAGCCATGAACGTACAGTGGAACCTGGAACAATTGCGGCTGTTTGTCGGGGTCGCCGAGAAACGTTCGTTTTCCGCCGTGGCCCGGGACCAGCGCAAGGCGCAATCGGCCATCAGCAGTGCGATCGCCTTGCTGGAAGACGACTTGGGGGTGAGCCTGTTCGAGCGCAGCAGCGGCCGTCAGCCGAGGCTCACCGACGCGGGTGAAGCCCTGCTCGAAGAGGCCAGGGAAGTGCTGCGCCAGTGCGAGCGCCTCAATGGTCGAGCCCTGGCCTTGATGCGCGGCCAGGAAGCGTCGCTGCGCCTGGCCCAGGACGAAGCCATGCCCTATCAACCGGTCATCGACAGCCTGGCGGCCCTGGCCGAGCAATTTCCCACCCTCGAAGTGCAACTGGCCAGCGCCGCCCAGGGCGATGTGGCGCGCAAACTGGTGGAACGACGCGCCGACCTCGGCTTGCTGTTCTATCACGACCAGATACCCGAAGCGTTGGAGCGCCGGGTACTGGGCAGCGTCGAAATGGTCACGGTGTGCGGCCGGGATCATCCCCTGGCGAACCATGGTTATGTGACCTGCCGGGAAATGGCCCGGCACCGTCAGTTGTTGATGGCGACCCAGTCCAGCGTCTATCCCGGCAGCGAGCAGGCCAGCCCGCAGGTCTGGCGGGCCGACAGTTTCTATGTGCTGGCCGAATGGCTGAGGAGTGGCCTGGGCTGGGCCTGGCTGCCACGGCACGTGGTGCAATACCCGGCGTACCTGGGTGACATGGTCGAACTCAGCAGCGAATGGACGCCGCCGGCCCTGGTGGTGGAACTGGTCTGGCGCCGCGACGAACCCCTGGGGCCGGCGGCCCGTTGGCTGGCGGAACGTTTTGCCGTGCAGTTGCAGGCGATCGGCTGAAAACCCGATAAACTCCGCCGCCATGAACAGAACTCTCTATAGCGCGTTGTTTTATCTGGGGCTGCCACTGGTAGCGATTCGGCTGTGGCTGCGGGCCCGCAAGGCGCCAGCGTATGCCCGGCGCATTGGCGAGCGGTTCTCTCGGGGGCTGCCGGTCATGGTGCCGGGGGGCATCTGGGTGCACGCGGTGTCGGTGGGCGAGAGCATTGCCGCCGCGCCGATGATCCGCGCCTTGCTGCAACGTTATCCACAGCTGCCGATCACCGTCACCTGCATGACGCCCACCGGTTCGGAGCGGATCCGGGCGTTGTTCGCCAGCGAGCCGCGCATCCAGCATTGCTATCTGCCTTACGACTTGCCTTGCGCCGCCAAGCGTTTTCTCGATCGGGTGCGCCCGTCCCTGGCGGTGATCATGGAAACCGAGCTGTGGCCCAACCACATTCACCAGTGCGCTAGGCGCGGCATTCCCGTGGCCTTGGCCAACGCTCGGCTGTCGGAGCGTTCGGCGCGGGGTTATGCACGTTTTCCCAAACTGACCCGGCCCATGCTCGCCGAGATGAGCCTGTTCGCCGTGCAGACCGAAGCCGAAGCCGAGCGTTTCCGCCAGTTGGGCGCCCGGGCGGAAACCGTCGAGGTCACCGGCTCCATCAAGTTCGACCTGACCATCGACCCGCAACTGCTCGAGGACGCCAGCGCCTTGCGTCGCCAGTGGCAGGCCTCCGAGCGTCCGGTATGGATCGCCGCCAGTACCCATGAAGGTGAAGACGAAGTGGTGCTGGCCGCCCACCGTCGGCTGCTCGACAGTTATCCCGAAGCGTTGCTGATCCTGGTGCCGCGTCATCCCGAGCGCTTCGACTCCGTGCACCAGTTGTGTGTCAACGAAGGTCTGGTCACGGTGCGGCGCTCCAGCGGCCAACCGGTTACCGCCCAGGCTTCGGTGTTGCTCGGCGACACCATGGGTGAACTGTTGTTTCTCTACGCATTGGCCGACAGCGCGTTTGTCGGTGGCAGCCTGGTGCCCAACGGTGGGCACAACCTGCTCGAACCGGCGGCCCTGGCGAAACCGGTGCTGAGTGGGCCGCACCTGTTCAACTTCCTCGAAATCGCCGCGCAACTGCGCGCTGCCGGGGCGCTGGCGGAAGTGGACGATGCCCAAAGCCTGGCCCTGGCGATCCAGCGCCTGTTCGAACTGCCTCGGGATGCCCAGCGCATGGCCGAGGCGGGGCTTGCGGTGATGCGCCGCAATCAGGGCGCGTTGCAGCGGTTGCTGGAGGCGTTGGGGCGGTTGATTGATTGAGCGACTGAATATCTGTGGGAGCAAAGCTTGCTCGCGATGCAAACGCTCCGGCTCCAGGGAGACTGAGTTGTATTCATCGCGGGCAAGCCTTGCTCCCACAGGATGTTGCTGGCAGGGCTTCCCTCCGAGGGGTTACTGCGCCGGCCGCGAGCGCAACTGCTGCGCTGCCGCCTGGGCCAGGTCCGGCGGCAGGAAGTCGCGGTCGGGGTTGTAGTCGGGCTTGAGGTAGCGCGACAGGTCCTGCAGGTCCGCCGGGCTCAACGTCCCGGCCGCCTGCTTGAGGCGCAGGTTGTCGAGGATGTAGTCGTAGCGGGCGTTGTTGTAGTTGCGCACCGAGGTGTACAGCTGGCGCTGGGCGTCGAGCACATCGACGATGTTGCGGGTGCCCACCTGATAGCCGATTTCCGTGGCTTCCACCGCGCTCTGGTTGGAGATGATCGACTGGCGCCGGGCCTGGACCTGCTCCACGTCCGTGTTGACCGCACGGTGCAGGTTACGGGTGTTTTCCACCACCTGCCGACGCAGGCCTTCGCGTTGCTGTTCGGTCTGGGTGAGCTGCGAGTAGGACTCGCGCACCTGGGAACTGGTCAGCCCGCCGCTGTAGATCGGGATGCTCAGTTGCAGGCCAATGGTGCGTTGCTCGGCATCGCCGCCATAACGCTGGCCGGTGGGGCTCGGGTTGGTGAAACCGAGGCCGTCGTTGTCGCCTTTTCTGTACTGGGCTATCGCATCGAGGGTCGGCGCATGGCCGGCCTTGCGTTGGCGCAGTGTGTCTTCGGCGGCATCGACGGCGTAGTTGCTGGCCAGCAGGTTGAGGTTCTGTTTGGCCGCCGTGTCGACCCAGGCCTTGGCATCGTTCGGCGTCGGCGGCAGGATCGGCAAGGTGTGGACGATGCCCTGGAGCGAGTTGTACTGGCGGTTGGTCAGGGTGATCAAGGCTTCGAAGGCGTCTTCGACCTGGCGCTGGGCGAGGATCCGGTTGGCGCGTGCGGTGTCGTAGCTGGCCTGGGATTGCAGTACATCCGTCTTGTCCGACAGGCCGACGTCGAAACGTTCGTTGGACTGGTCGAGCTGGCGCTTGAACGCCGCTTCCTCGGCCTTGGTCGAGGCCAGGTTGTCCTGGCTGCGCAGCACGTTGAAATAGCTCTCGGCGCTTTGCAGGATCATGTTCTGTTCAGTGGCCGACAGTTGCAGCGACGCTTGTTCGTCAACGGACTTTGCCGCCTGGAGCTGGAACCAGCGGTCGGCGCGGAAAATCGGTTGGGACAGCGTGGCCTGGTAGACCGTGGAACTGCGGGTGGCGGTCATCGCCGGCTGGTCGAGTTCGGTACGGGTGTTGTTCAAGTCTGCACCGGCCGAGAGGTTGGGCAGCAACCCGGCGCGGGCCTGGGGCACCACTTCCTTCTGGGCGCCATATTGGGCGCGGGCAGCGGCCAGATCGGCGTTGTTGTCCACCGCTTCCTGATACACGCTCACCAGATCGGTTTTGGTGGTCAAGGGCGCTTCGGCGGCCCAGGCCATGGCGTTGGACGCACAAGACACGGCCAGGGCCAGTGAGAGTTTGCGCAGCATGAGGCTATCCCTAATTCACTAATGAGAATGCGCATAAGAGGCGCGCGGCGTAGCGAGTGTAGTTGCGCGACGGCATGGCAACAATCCTGTATATGCGCCATTCATCACGCCTTTTGCCCTGGCGATGGCGTTCTCTGGTAGTTGTGTCTAGACTGGCCGGGTTCTTGTCGGGGTGCCTTGCTATGAGGCTGAGATCGAATAATTTCGGATCCCGTTGAACCTGATCAGGTTAGCGCCTGCGTAGGGAACAAGATTTCTCGTCACCCGGCGAGTCCTCTTGTGCTTCGTCCGGGATGTCGTTCGACCATTGAACGCGCTCGAGCAGCAAGCACAGCGTCCGCACTTTCGTGCAGGGACGCGTCCATTCGTTACAGGTTCGCTCCGACAAAAATCCAC
Organism: Pseudomonas beijingensis; assembly: GCF_030687295.1. Lineage (NCBI taxonomy): Bacteria > Pseudomonadati > Pseudomonadota > Gammaproteobacteria > Pseudomonadales > Pseudomonadaceae > Pseudomonas > Pseudomonas beijingensis. Next base: position 1,588,981 of record NZ_CP117425.1, read on the forward strand.
TGCCTGGATGTGTGTCTGGAGAGCCCGTGATGACGACAAAATCAAAAAACGCGATCAACCTCAGTGATTCGGCCAAGGTCGATGAGCAATCGGTTCAGCCCTTTACCCGCTCGCAAAAAATCTATGTCCAGGGCAGCCGCCCGGATATCCGCGTGCCCATGCGCGAAATCAGCCTCGACGTGACCCCCACCGACTTCGGCGGCGAAATCAACGCGCCAGTGGTGGTGTACGACACCTCGGGCCCGTACACCGACCCGAATGTGATCATCGACGTGCGCAAAGGCCTGGCCGACGTGCGTTCGCCGTGGATCGAAGCCCGTGGCGATACCGAGCGCCTGGCGGGCCTGAGCTCCAACTTCGGCCAGGAGCGCCTGGCCGACCCCGAGCTGACCAAGCTGCGCTTTGCCCACGTGAACAACCCGCGTCGCGCCAAACCGGGCGCCAACGTCAGCCAGATGCACTACGCGCGCAAAGGCATCATCACTGCCGAGATGGAATACGTCGCCATCCGCGAAAACATGAAACTGGAAGTGGCCCGCGCCGCCGGCCTGCTGGACCAGCAACACGCCGGCCACAGCTTCGGCGCCAGCGTGCCGAAAGTCATCACTCCGGAATTCGTGCGTGACGAAATCGCCCGTGGCCGCGCGATCATCCCCGCCAACATCAACCACACCGAACTGGAACCGATGATCATCGGCCGTAACTTCCTGGTGAAGATCAACGGCAACATCGGCAACAGCGCGCTGGGTTCGTCCATCGAAGAAGAAGTGGCGAAGCTGACCTGGGGCATCCGTTGGGGCTCGGACACGGTCATGGACCTGTCCACCGGCAAGCACATCCATGAAACCCGCGAGTGGATCATTCGCAACTCGCCGGTGCCGATCGGCACCGTGCCGATCTATCAGGCCCTGGAAAAAGTCGGCGGCGTGGCCGAAGACCTGACCTGGGAGCTTTTCCGCGACACGCTGATCGAACAGGCCGAGCAGGGTGTCGACTACTTCACCATCCACGCCGGCGTGTTGCTGCGCTATGTGCCGATGACCGCCAAGCGCGTCACCGGTATCGTCAGCCGTGGCGGTTCGATCATGGCCAAGTGGTGCCTGGCGCACCACAAAGAGAACTTCCTCTACACCCACTTCGAAGACATCTGCGAAATCATGAAGGCCTACGACGTCAGCTTCTCGCTGGGCGATGGCCTGCGTCCGGGCTCGATTGCCGACGCCAACGACGAAGCGCAGTTCGGCGAGCTGGAAACCCTCGGCGAGCTGACCAAGATCGCCTGGAAGCATGATGTGCAATGCATGATCGAAGGCCCGGGCCACGTGCCGATGCAGTTGATCAAAGAGAACATGGACAAGCAGCTCGAGTGCTGCGACGAGGCGCCGTTCTACACCCTCGGCCCGCTGACCACCGACATCGCGCCGGGCTACGACCACATCACCTCCGGCATCGGTGCGGCGATGATCGGCTGGTTCGGTTGCGCCATGCTCTGCTACGTAACCCCGAAAGAACACTTGGGGCTGCCGAACAAGGATGACGTGAAGACCGGGATCATCACCTACAAGATCGCCGCCCATGCCGCCGACCTTGCCAAGGGCCACCCGGGCGCGCAGATCCGCGACAACGCCTTGAGCAAGGCGCGTTTCGAGTTCCGTTGGGAAGACCAGTTCAACCTCGGCCTGGACCCGGACACCGCCCGCTCGTACCACGACGAAACCTTGCCGAAGGACTCGGCCAAGGTCGCGCATTTCTGCTCGATGTGCGGGCCGAAATTCTGCTCGATGAAAATCACCCAGGAAGTGCGCGAGTACGCCGCCAACCAGCGCATTGAAGCGGTGGATGTCGAGGTTGCCCAGGGCTTGGCGGAGCAGGCTGAGCGGTTCAAGAAGGAAGGTAGTCAGCTTTACAAGAAAGTGTGATGTGAGCTGAAGGCGGCGGTGTTTTCACCGCCGTCATCGCGAGCAAGCTCGCTCCCACAGGGGATCTACTGTGGACGCAAAGTCTGTGTGCACCGTTGATCCTCTGTGGGAGCGAGCTTGCTCGCGATAGCGGCCAAAAAAACAACAAATATCCCTCTGAGACAACAACTCTTGAACATCCAACCCAGCACCTATTCCCCCGACGCCGCAGTCCCCCTGGACAAACGCGTCTTCGGCGCCCGCGACCTGTTTTCCCTGTGGTTCTCCCTCGGCATCGGCCTGATGGTCTTGCAGGTCGGCGCCTTGCTCGCGCCGGGCCTGGGTCTGAGTGGTTCGCTGCTGGCGATTTTCCTCGGCACGCTGGTGGGCGTCCTGCTGCTGGCAGCCGTCGGGGTGATCGGCAGCGACACCGGCCTGTCGGCCATGGCCGCCCTCAAGCTCAGCCTCGGCGGCAAGGGCGCGAGCGTGCCGGCGGTGTTGAACCTGCTGCAACTGATCGGCTGGGGCTCGTTCGAAATCATCGTCATGCGTGACGCGGCCAGCCTGCTCGGTGCACGCGCCTTCAGCGAAGGCAGCCTGGGTTCGAATCCGTTGCTGTGGACGCTGTTCTTCGGCGCCCTGGCGACCTTGCTCGCGGTCAGTGGACCACTGACGTTCGTGCGCAAGGTCCTGCGCAAGTGGGGCATCTGGCTGCTGCTGGCGGCCTGCATCTGGCTGACCTGGAACCTGTTCGCCAAGGCTGACCTGGCGGCGCTGTGGGCCCAGGCGGGCGACGGCTCGATGCCGTTGGCGGTGGGGTTTGATATTGCAATTGCGATGCCGCTGTCGTGGTTGCCGCTGATCGCCGACTATTCACGCTTTGGCAAACGCGCCAAAAATGTGTTTGGCGGCACTGCGCTGGGTTTCTTCATCGGTAACTTTTGGCTGATGAGCCTGGGCGTTGCCTACACCCTCGCGTTTGCTCCGAGCGGTGAGGTCAATGCGTTGCTGCTGGCCCTGGCCGGTGCCGGGTTGGGCATTCCGCTGCTGCTGATTCTGCTGGACGAGTCGGAAAACGCCTTCGCCGACATTCACTCGGCGGCGGTGTCCAGCGGCATGCTGTCGGGGCTGAAAGTCGAGCACCTGGCCTTGGCGATTGGCGTCATCTGCACCTTGATCGCCTGCTTTGCACCGTTGGCGCAATACCAGAACTTCCTGTTGCTGATCGGATCGGTGTTCGCGCCGCTGTTCGGCGTGGTGCTGGTGGATCACTTCATCCTGCGCAAGCGCAGCAGCCAAGGGGTGTCAGCCGCGTTGCGCTGGCCGGCCCTGTTGGCCTGGTTGGGTGGGGTGAGTACTTATCACCTGCTGGCCAACTTCTATCCGGACGTCGGTGCAACCCTGCCATCGTTGATCCTGGCAGGGTTACTGCAACTGTTGCTGGGCCGGGCTTTCAGCTACGGCCGGGGAACAGCTCGGGCTTGAGGATGCCGTTGAGGCGCGGATAGGCGATCTTCAGTTCGATGTGGCCCAAGGCGTACGGCGCGATGGTGCTCACTTCGTACTTGAGGATCACTCCGCCGTAAGTCAGCGCGATGTGTGGGGTTTTCTGGAAGGACCACTGTTTCAGGAACTCGGGCTCCTGATCCAACTTGGTGCTGATCAGCCAGCTGTTGTGGGCGACCTGGGCGGCTTTCCAGAACGCTTCTTCCTGGCCCGGTAGCAGCATGTCCGACAGGGTCAGCACCTTGTGTTGCTGGCGCGAATAGTTGATGAAGCCGCGACCCGGCGTGCCATGGGCACCGCCGGTGTCCAGGTAGCTGGACAGTTCGATGATCACCAGGCCGTCATGTTGCTCGCGTACCTTGGCCTGCAAGTAGCTGCTGTTGCGTGGTGCGGCGTTGCGCAGGAACTGCTCGCGATAGGCCGCCAGCGTCGGCGCCACCGGAGCGTCCGGCGTGGTGCGGGTCATTTGCAGCAGGCGTTTTTCGACGATGCCGTCCAAGGCAGGCTCGGTGGGAAAATGCAGAGTATCGATGTTCACCAATGGGCAGTCGGCGCTGGCGCAACCTTGTTGCAATTGTTCCGACGCGTCGCGGGTGGTCTCCAGCGGTGCGCGATAGTTGGGTTGGAACAGGCTTTGGCAAGCGCCCAAGGTCAGGGCAATGGCAGCCACGGAGGCGGTTTTGAAAAGCGACATGGGCGTCCTTCATGAAACACGGAAAGGCAAAAAGTTACCCGCTTCGACTGTCGGCAAGGCAATCAGTTCGCCACTAAGCTCATTAGAGTGATTTTCAGCGCAGCCGTCCATCCCGATCACCGGAAAGGGGCTGCATCAAAGGGTACGGGCGCGTTAGGATGGCGCGAAGCCGAGGTTGGAACCTCGTATTGATCCATTGCACACGAGGATTGTCATGACCGACTTCGCCAACGCCACACCGAACACCGTGGACATCGTCAAGCGTGAAACGTGCTTCAAGGGTTTCTATAAGCTCGACCGCCTCGTCCTGCGCCACGAGTTGTTTGCCGGTGGCATGAGCCGTGAGATCAGCCGTGAACTGTTCGTGCGTCATGACGCGGTGTGTGTGCTGCCCTACGATCCGCAGCGCGATGAAGTGGTGTTGATCGAGCAGTTTCGCGTGGGCGCCATTGGCAAGACCACCAACCCCTGGCTGGTGGAGCTGGTGGCCGGGCTGATCGACAAGGACGAGCAACCGGAAGAAGTTGCTCATCGCGAGGCGCAGGAGGAAGCTGGGCTTGTCTTCGCTGCGCTCTGGCCGATGACCCAATATTTTCCATCGCCGGGCGGCAGCAATGAGTTCGTACATTTGTTCTTGGGGCGTTGCGACAGCACGGGGGCAGGCGGCCTGCATGGCCTTCTGGAGGAAGCCGAGGACATTCGGGTGAAGGTCTGGGCTTTTGAGGATGCCTTGCAAGCCGTGCGCGACGGACGTATCTGCAACGCGGCCAGCATCATTGCCTTGCAATGGCTGGCCTTGAATCGCGATGAAGTGAGGGGGCTATGGTCCTGAACAAACTGCGCGACCGCTATCGCGTCGATCTGGTGGGGTTGCAGGCCGCCTGCGAGGCCAACTACGCCCGCTTGATGCGCCTTGTTGCCGGACATGCGCAACGACCCGTTGCCGCGCCGCATCGCCGTGACCCACGGCGACCAGATGCTCGGCGTGCTGGCCCTGGAAGTGCTGCAGACCTGTCCCTACACCACCACCTTGCAGGTTCGTCAGGAGCACAGCCTGCCCTGGTTGCCGGTGCCGCAGTTGGAAGTGCAGGTCTATCACGACGCGCGCATGGCCGAAGTTGTCAGCGCCGAACATGCACGACGCTTTCGTGGCATCTATCCTTACCCCAATGCCTCGATGCACCAGCCGGATGAAAAGGCCCAGTTGAACCTGTTCCTGGGCGAGTGGTTGAGTCATTGCCTGGCGCTGGGTCACGAGTTCGAAGTCGTTCGGTAGTTGTGAACCGGTTCCGGTTCGCGGGTTTCCCCTTTCGATCATCCCCCAGCATAATTGCGGCTTCATGCAACGGCGTGATTGCGCCTGGGAGAAAGCGATTTGCCGAGCGTATCCAGCTTGACCACGGCCGATGCGGCGTTGTTGGTCCAACTGTCCGATAGCCATTTGTTCGCCGAGGCCGATGCCTCGTTGCTGGGCATGAAGACCCGTGACAGTTTGCGGGCGGTCATTGATTTGGTGCTCAAGCAGCAGCCGGACATTGACCTGATGCTTGCCACTGGGGATTTGTCCCAGGACGGGACGCTGGAATCCTACGCGGCGTTTCGGCAGTTGACTGCGCGAATCGATGCGCCGGCGCGGTGGATTCCCGGTAACCATGATGAGCCGCAGGTGATGCTTGAGGCGGCGGTCAAGAGTACGTTGCTCGATCCGGTGGTGGACATTGGCAATTGGCGGGTGACGATGCTCGATTCTGCCGTTCCAGGTTCGGTGCCGGGGTTTTTGGCTGAGGAGCAGTTGATTCTGTTGGCCAATGCCTTGAGCGAGGCGCCGGAGCGGCATCATCTGGTGTGTCTGCATCATCATCCAGTGTCGATTGGGTGTGTGTGGATGGAGCCGATCGGGTTGCGTAATCCGGAGGCGTTGTTTGCGGTGTTGGATCGGTTTCCCCAGGTGCGGGCGGTGTTGTGGGGGCATGTGCATCAGGAGGTTGATCGGGTGCGGGAGGGGGTTCGTTTGTTGGCTTCGCCTTCGACTTGTATTCAGTTTGAGCCGGGGAGTGAGGATTTTGCGGTGGGCTCGCAGGCGCCGGGGTATCGGTGGTTGCGGCTCTTGCCGGATGGGCGGTTGGAGACGGGGGTTGAGCGGGTGGTTGGGTTTGCGTTTACCCCGGACTATGAGTCCAACGGTTACTGAGGACGAGGCGGCCTGATAGCCGGCCTATTTCTCACGGCTATACTGCGATCCAATTGTGGGAGCGAGCTTGCTCGCGATGGCGGCCTGACTGAGTACATATCCATTACTGCGGTAACGGCTGCTTATGGTTCCGCCCTTACGGCGGGTCACTTTCGAAAAGCGCGAAAGTAACCAAAGCGCTCATGCCCCACCACTCGGTGCCTCGCCTAGGCTCGGCATGCCCTCACTCCGGCATTGCTCCGTGGGCCCGCCGCGAAGGGCCATCCATGGCCCAGCGCGGCTATCCCGGCATCCATGCCGGGATGCCCACTCCACAATGCCTGCGTTCGGCCATCGTGGTTAACGGGGCGCCGAGATCAACGTCCACCCCACCACGAGGCGGCCTGATAGCCGACCTGGCTCTTGCGGGGGTGTACACCCATCAGACTTGTTTGAGCTGGACCTGTGGGAGCAAAGCTTGCTCGCGAGGCGGCCTGACAGCCGACCTGGCTCTCCGGTTATACCCCCGATCCGATTGTGGGAGCGGGCTTGCTCGCGAAGGCGTCGGGTCAGGCAACATCAATGTTGAATGACACACCTAAGTGCTCCCGCTCGACGTTAGCGCGGATCGACGATGTCCAACACCCGGTTCGCCAACAACTCACTGAGCTCGATCATCTGCTGGACTCCCAGGGCGAAATGCCGACGCGAACCTTCCAGGTCGAAGGTCAAGTCGCCGAGCATGGCGTTGGCGGAGGCCAGGGTTTCGCTGAGGTTGGCTAGGAGGGTTTCGGTATCCGCGTCCTCCGAGACAGAGAACAATGGGCCTGAGGGTTGTTTCTTCTTGGGTACGGGCTTGGGGTCGAGGTAATGGTCGATGGCTCGCTTGGCGGCTTCATCGAGTTTTTGGGGATCGAGCCCGGCGTGGGCTGATGAGGGATCGGTTTCGGGGGGATTGGGTGTGGCTTTGAACATGATGCATATCCTTCTTTGCGTAGTGGAACCGCCATCTCCCGTTTCCAGGCGAGAGGGTGGCAGCTATGCGCGGGCTGGAAAACCAAGGTAGAAGGAAAACCCGGCAGACTCGAAAGTCTCCCGCGCACAGCCACCATAACGCAGAACTGAACGCTCAAAGCGCCGCAGTATCTCACGTGATTCGCTGATATGCCTTCTACTCATCGGGTTTCCAGGCCCGGCCGCTGAATTTGCAGCGACGGGAAAAGACTAGCGACAACCCTTCCCACCCGGCAACCGCCAGAGCTCGTCGGAAAAATCTAATGCAGCCCGGAGGGGTGTCCGACCATTCCCACAAACCTTGGTCGACTGTCAGGCCGCCATCGCGAGCAAGCTCGCTCCCACACAGGTTTTTGGTCGTTTATACGATCAGTGTCCACCGCCGATCCCTGTGGGAGCCGAGCTTGCTCGCGATAGCGGTGGGTCTGCTTGCATCAATGCTGAATGTGCCGCCGCCTTCGCGAGCAAGCTTTGCTCCCACAGGTCCAGCTCAAACAAGTCTGATGGGTGTACCCCCCGCAAGAGCCAGGTCGGCTATCAGGCCGCCTCGTGGTGGGGTGGACGTTGATCTCGGCGCCCCGTTAACCACGATGGCCGAACGCAGGCATTGTGGAGTGGGCATCCCGGCATGGATGCCGGGATAGCCGCGCTGGGCCATGGATGGCCCTTCGCGGCGGGCCCACGGAGCAATGCCGGAGTGAGGGCACACCGAGCCTAGGCGAGGTGCCGAGTGGTGGGGCAGAAGCGCTTTGGTTACTTTCGCGCTTTTCGAAAGTGACCCGCCGTCAGGGCGGAACCATAAGCAGCCGTTACCGCAGCAATGGATATGTACCCGGTCAACAACATCCTGGCCGGCTGTAAGGCCGCCATCGCGAGCAAGCTTTGCTCCCACAGGCACCGTGATTGACTGATCATCGGCGACAACAAGACGGTCAAATCCCCCAAACCCCCACAAACTCCCTGTAAACTCCGGCCTTTGCCCAACACCCAGGGAGTCGGCAATGTCGGGTTCGATCCTTTATATCCACGGCTTCAACAGCGCCCCAGCCTCGACCAAAGCCTGTCAGCTAGTCGACGTGATGGCACGCCTTGGCCTGAGCGACCAATTACAGGTGCCCGCCTTGCATCACCACCCCCGCGAAGCCATCGGTCAGCTGGAGCAGGCGATTGCGCAACTGGGGCGGCCGCTGCTGGTCGGCAGCTCGCTCGGCGGCTACTATGCGACTCACTTGGCCGAGCGCCACGGCCTCAAGGCCCTGCTGGTCAATCCGGCCGTCAGCCCACATCGGATGTTCGACGGCTACCTGGGCACGCAGAAGAATTTGTACACCGACGAAACCTGGGAATTGACCCACGACCACGTCACGGCCCTGGCCGAGCTGGAAGTGCCGGCGCCCCGGGATCCACAGCGGTATCAGGTATGGTTGCAAACCGGTGACGAAACGCTGGATTATCGCCACGCCCAGCAGTATTACCGCGCCTGTGCCTTGCGCATCCAGGCCGGCGGCGACCACAGTTTCCAAGGGTTTGCCCAGCAGTTGCCGGCGCTGTTGAGTTTTGCCGGCATTGGCGCCGATTTGTACCAGGCGATCGACTTCACGTCGCTGTGAGCCCATCGCCCCTTTTTCATTGAACACTGACGACGAGACCCCATGGCCACTCCCAGCGCTAGCTCTTATAACGCAGACGCCATCGAAGTCCTCTCGGGCCTCGACCCGGTGCGCAAGCGCCCCGGCATGTACACCGACACCAGTCGGCCGAACCACCTCGCCCAGGAAGTCATCGACAACAGTGTCGACGAAGCCTTGGCCGGGCATGCGAAGTCGGTGCAGGTCATCCTGCACGCCGATCACTCGCTGGAAGTCAGCGATGACGGCCGCGGCATGCCGGTGGACATTCACCCTGAAGAGGGTGTGTCGGGTGTCGAACTGATCCTCACCAAGCTCCACGCCGGCGGCAAGTTTTCCAACAAGAACTACCAGTTCTCCGGCGGTTTGCACGGGGTGGGTATTTCCGTGGTCAACGCCTTGTCGACCCAGGTGCGGGTGCGGGTCAAGCGTGACGGCAATGAATACCAGATGACCTTCGCCGACGGCTACAAGGCCACCGAGCTGGAAGTGGTGGGCACCGTCGGCAAGCGCAACACCGGGACCAGCGTGTATTTCGCCCCGGACCCGAAGTATTTCGATTCACCGAAGTTTTCCGTCAGCCGCCTCAAGCATGTGCTCAAGGCCAAGGCCGTGTTGTGCCCGGGGCTGCTGGTCAGCTTCGAGGACAAGGCCACCGGCGAGAAAGTCGAGTGGCATTACGAAGACGGTCTGCGCTCTTACTTGGTGGACGCGGTCAGCGGTTTCGAACGCCTGCCCGACGAGCCGTTCTGCGGCAGCCTGGCCGGTAACAAGGAGGCGGTGGACTGGGCGCTGTTGTGGCTGCCCGAAGGCGGCGAAAGCGTCCAGGAAAGCTACGTCAACCTGATCCCCACGGCCCAGGGCGGCACCCACGTCAACGGGCTGCGCCAAGGCTTGCTCGACGCCATGCGCGAATTCTGCGAGTTCCGCAACCTGCTGCCCCGTGGCGTGAAGCTGGCGCCGGAAGACGTTTGGGAACGCATCGCCTTTGTCCTGTCGATGAAGATGCAGGAACCGCAATTCTCCGGCCAGACCAAGGAGCGCCTATCGTCCCGCGAAGCGGCGGCGTTTGTTTCCGGGGTGGTCAAGGACGCGTTCAGCCTGTGGCTCAACGCCAACCCGGAAACCGGCCTGGCCCTGGCAGAGTTGGCGATCAACAACGCCGGCCGGCGTCTCAAGGCCAGCAAGAAGGTCGAGCGCAAGCGCATCACCCAGGGACCGGCCTTGCCGGGCAAGCTCGCCGATTGCGCCGGGCAGGACCCGATGCGTTCCGAGCTGTTCCTGGTGGAAGGTGACTCCGCCGGCGGCTCGGCCAAGCAGGCGCGGGACAAGGAGTTCCAGGCGATCCTGCCGCTGCGGGGCAAGATCCTCAACACCTGGGAAGTGGACGGCAGCGAAGTGCTGGCCAGCCAGGAAGTGCACAACATCGCGGTGGCCATCGGTGTCGATCCGGGCGCCGCAGACATGAGCCAGCTGCGCTACGGCAAGATCTGCATCCTCGCCGACGCCGACTCCGACGGCCTGCACATCGCCACGTTGCTCTGCGCCTTGTTCGTCCAGCATTTCCGCCCGCTGGTGGACGCCGGTCACGTCTACGTGGCGATGCCGCCGCTGTACCGCATCGACCTGGGCAAGGAGATCTACTACGCCCTGGACGAAGCCGAGCGCGACGGCATCCTCGATCGCCTGGTGGCCGAGAAGAAACGCGGCAAGCCGCAGGTCACCCGATTCAAGGGTCTGGGCGAGATGAACCCGCCGCAGCTGCGTGAAACCACCATGGATCCAAACACTCGCCGCCTGGTGCAGTTGACCCTGGATGATTTCGAAGCGACCTCGGAAATGATGGACATGTTGCTGGCGAAGAAACGCGCCGGCGACCGCAAGTCCTGGCTCGAATCCAAAGGGGACCTGGCCGAGGTGCTGGCCTGATGCGCAACGGTTTCGCCCTGGCGTTGTGGCTGTGGGCGGGGGTGGTAATCGCAGGGCCTGCGCCGGAACTGAAGCTGCTGTCCGAGCATGCCATCGAGGGCATGCGCGGTGGCAACCTGTCCGGGCTGGCGTTCTGCGGCAGCGAGATGTGGATGGTGTCCGATCGTGACGACGACCGGATCTATCGGCTCGTGCCCTCCGAGGCGCCGGTCTGGCAGGCCGAGGTGGTTGAAATCGAGGTGCCGCAGGTGCCGGACAGCGGTTTGCCCTGGGGCTTGAGGTCGCGAACCTGGGCGGCGTCGTTCTTGCGCGGTGGTGAGTTGGATTTCGAAGGCATCAGCTGTGACAGCGCCGGCAATCGTTATGTGATCAGTGAGTCCCACGCCGCTGTGCTGCAGGTGCCGTCGTCGGGGCCTGCGTCCTGGTTGAAAATCGCCCCAACATTGATCCGTCAGGCCCGGGGCAGTGGCATGTTGCTGCATTTCAATGCCTTGTTCGAAGGCCTGGCGGTCAACCCGGCTGGTGATCAATTGTGGCTGGCGGCGGAGCGCGAACGCCGCGGCCTGCTGCTGATCAAGCGTCAGCAAACGGTGTGGGACTGCGATGGCAATTGCGTGTTGCTGAGCGAAGCGGGGCTGGAAATGCAGCCGGCACAGTTCCCCAAGGCCAAGGCGGTTTCGCGGGATTTCGCCGACCTGTCATTGTTCAATGGCAAGCTGTTTACCCTGGAACGCAACGCCTACCAGATCTGCCGGCGTGACCCGCAGACCGCCCAGGTGGAACGTTGCTGGTCGTTCGCCGCCGAGGCGTTGCAGGATAACCGTCGTTACGCACAGGCCTATGGCCTGGCCGAAGCGTTGGTAGTGGACGCTGAGGGCGCCTGGATTGGGCTGGACAACAACGATGGCGCCCGCGCCGACGGCGAAACGCGGCCGATCATCTGGCGCTTCGCCGCGCCGGACAGTGGTTGGAGCACCTCGCCATGAGTCAGCCGCCGGGCAAGCGCGCCGGCCGGGTATTGATGATATTGGCCTGGTGCGCGGCGCTGTTTCTGGCAACGCGGTTTTTTGCCCAATGGGAGCAGCGCCAGCAAAACCCCAATACCCAGGTGTACTCGCAAAGAGGTGAAGGTTTTATCGAGGTGAAGCTGGTCGGCAATCAACAGGGGCATTTCGTCGCCAGCGGCCAGATCAACGGCCAGCCGGTGGACTTCATGCTCGACACCGGTGCCACCGACGTGGCGATTCCGGTGGAGCTGGCCGAGCGCCTCAAGCTGGAAAAAGGTTTCGGCGTGACATTGAGTACTGCCAACGGTTTGAGCGAGGGCTACCGTACCCGCATCGACCGGCTGCAATTGGGTGACATAGTCTTGCGCGATGTCCGTGCCCTGGTGGCGCCAGGCTTGGGTGGCACGCAAGTGCTGCTGGGCATGAGCGCCCTGAACAAACTTGAATTTACCCAGCGCGACGGCACCATGCTGCTGCGCCAGACAACGAACTGATGAGGCCCGCATGAGCGACATTCTTGCAGACAGCTTAGACGGCGTAGAACGCCGATCGCTGGCTGACTTCACCGAAAATGCCTACCTCAATTACTCCATGTACGTGATCATGGACCGCGCCTTGCCGCACATCGGCGACGGTTTGAAGCCGGTCCAGCGGCGGATCATCTATGCCATGAGTGAGCTGGGGCTGGATGCGGATTCCAAACACAAGAAATCGGCGCGTACCGTCGGTGACGTGCTTGGTAAGTTCCACCCCCATGGCGACTCGGCCTGCTATGAAGCCATGGTGCTGATGGCCCAGCCGTTCAGCTATCGCTACACGTTGGTGGACGGGCAGGGTAACTGGGGTGCGCCGGACGATCCCAAATCCTTCGCGGCCATGCGTTACACCGAGGCGCGGCTGTCGCGCTATTCCGAGGTGCTGCTCAGCGAACTGGGCCAGGGCACCGCGGACTGGGGGCCGAACTTCGACGGCACCCTCGACGAACCCCTGGTTTTACCCGCACGTTTGCCGAATATCCTCCTCAATGGCACCACCGGCATTGCCGTGGGCATGGCCACCGACGTGCCGCCCCACAACCTGCGGGAAGTGGCCACGGCGTGCGTGCGCTTGCTGGACGAGCCGAAAGCCACGGTGGAGCAACTCTGCGAGCACATCCAGGGCCCGGACTATCCGACCGAAGCCGAAATCATCACCCCGCGCGCCGACCTGCTGAAGATCTACGAGACCGGCCGCGGTTCGGTGCGCATGCGCGCCGTGTACCACATCGAAGACGGTGACATCATTGTCACGGCGCTGCCGCACCAGGTCTCCGGGGCCAAGGTTTTGGAACAGATTGCCGCGATGATGCAGGCAAAACCATCGAAAGCGCCGCAAGTGGCCGACCTGCGCGACGAGTCCGATCACGAAAACCCGTGCCGCATCGTGATCATCCCGGTCAACAGTCGGGTCGACCACGACGCACTGATGCAGCACCTGTTCGCCAGCACCGACCTGGAGTCCAGCTACCGGGTCAACATCAACATCATCGGCTTGGACGGCAAGCCGCAGCTGAAAAACCTGCGGGCCTTGCTGGTGGAGTGGCTGGAGTTCCGGGTCAAGACCGTGCGCCGGCGCCTGCAATTCCGCCTGGACAAGGTCGAGCGCCGCCTGCACCTGTTGGACGGCTTGCTGATTGCCTACCTCAACCTGGATGAAGTGATCCACATCATCCGCACCGAGGAGCACCCCAAGGCCAGCCTGATCGAGCGTTTCGCCCTGAGCGAAATCCAGGCCGACTCATCCTCGACACCCGCCTGCGGCAGTTGGCGCGGTTGGAAGAGATGAAGCTGCGCGCCGAGCAGGATGAGTTGCTCAAGGAGCAGGCCAAAGCTGCAAGCCCTGCTGGGTAGCGAGGCCAAACTCAAGAAGCTGGTGCGCACCGAACTGCTCAAGGACGCCGAAACCTACGGCGACGACCGTCGTTCGCCGATCGTCGAGCGCGCCGAAGCCAAAGCGCTCACTGAACATGATCTGCTGCCGAACGAGAAAGTGACTGTCGTGCTGTCAGAAAAAGGCTGGGTGCGCTCGGCCAAGGGTCATGATATTGACGCGACGGGGCTTTCCTACAAGGCCGGGGACGGCTTCAAGGCCTTGGCGGCCGGGCGTTCCAACCAGTTTGCGGTGTTCGTCGACTCCACCGGGCGCAGTTATTCGGTGCCGGCGCATACCCTTCCATCGGCTCGCGGCCAGGGCGAACCGCTGACCGGACGATTAACTCCGCCACCGGGTGCAACTTTTGAATGCGTGCTGATGCCTGATGATGATGGGCTGTACGTTATTGCATCGGACGCGGGTTACGGGTTCGTGGTCAAGGGTGAGGATCTGCAAGCCAAGAACAAGGCGGGCAAGGCGTTGTTGAGCCTGCCGAACAACGCCAAGGTGATTGCGCCGCGCCCGGTTGCCGATCGAGAGAGCAACTGGCTGGCGTCGGTTACCACCGAAGGCCGGTTGCTGGTATTCAAGATCAGCGACCTGCCACAACTGGGTAAAGGCAAGGGCAACAAGATCATCGGTATTTCCGGCGAACGGGTGGCAAGCCGTGAGGAATATGTCACGGATATTGCAGTGTTACCGGAAGGCGCCACGCTTGTGCTACAGGCAGGAAAGCGTACGCTTTCGTTGAAGGCAGACGATCTTGAGCATTACAAGGGTGAACGCGGTCGGCGGGGCAACAAGCTTCCGAGGGGATTTCAGCGAGTCGATGCGCTGCTCGTCGAAAACCTCAATTAGGCGTACTAGACGGCTCGGTCTGCGATTAAATGCCCGCGGATCGATGCTTTCGCGCTGGAGTCGGCGCGCATATTCACGGATGATAGGCCCTTTCAAGCGCCGGCGTGGCCGAGCGTTCTTCATATTGACCGAGTATTTTTTCACTGTGGTAAGCCTTGTGGCTGCCACCTGGACGGAACGATGACTGCTCTGCGCCTCCCTATTTTGTGGCTCGCCGGCCTGCTTGGCCTGGCGGGCTGCAGCATGAACCAGCCAGTGTCGCTGTACCAACTTGGACAGCGGAACCCCGGCCCAGCCTGCGCAAAGCACAGGCATGGCCGTATTGCTCGGCCCGGTTCTGATCGCTGACTACCTGCAGCGTGAAACCTTGTTGCAACGCCAACCGGACGGCAGTTTGCAAGCCGCCACTGACGGCCGTTGGGCCGGCAGCCTGTCCTCTGACATCGATCAGTTGCTGCTGCGCCAGGTCGCCGGACACCTGGACAGCCAACGCGTGGTGCTGGCACCGGCAACCCAGGGCTTCACCCCGGATGTGCAGGTACTGCTGTCGATTACCCGCCTGGACTCGGGTAAAGCCCAACCGGCGGTGCTCGATGCCCAATGGCGGTTGATCGACCGCCGTGGCAAGGTGCGTGAGAACCGCATCGTTCATCTGCAAGAGCAACATGCCGGCACCACCGCGGCGCAGGTCCAGGCCCAGGGTGTGCTCCTGCAACGCCTGGCCGAACAGCTGTCCGTGTCGCTCAAGCCCCTGGCCAACCAGCCGCCTGTCGCTGAAGTGCCACGTAAGTCCGCGCCTGCCCCGGCCAAACCGGTAGAGAAAGAAAAGGACAAGATTCCCATGGCCTTGCCGATTCGTACGGACATGGAAGTGTTCAGGTTCTGACGCCAGGACTGGATGCAAAACGAAGCCCGCGTTGATGCGGGCTTTGTTGTTTCTGCCGGTTGGTTCTGTAGTGTCTGTGCCGGCCTCATCGCGAGCAAGCTCGCTCCCACAGTGGATATCTGCAAGCCGCAGACCCCGTGTGGGAGCGAGCTTGCTCGCGATGAGGCCGGCACAGACAATAAAAAAAACCGCAGACAATCACCCACCCCAGGTCCGGCGTTCAGTGGTTTTGAAGGGTTCTGGGGCTGCTGCGCAGCCCAGCGGGAGCAAGCTCCCTCGCCACCGGTGCGGTGATGTCCTGGATTTGTGGCTTTGCAGGGATCCCTTGTGGGAGCGAGCTTGCTCGCGATGAGGCCGGCCCGGGCAACAAAAAAGCCCACAGACAATCACTCATCGGTGGGCTTCGTTATTTCAGGCTCTGGACTCAGGCCTGGCGCTCATGCATCCGCGCCAACTGCCGCTCCAGCATCGATGGATAAGGCTCCATCAAGCGCTCCACGCAGCACGCGCCTTCGGGGCTGGCGATGGGGCGGATGCGCGCGCGTTGGCGGATCAGGGCGTCGTCGTTGATCTTGCGCTCCACCAGCAGCAGATTGCGGCTGTGTTGCGACAGCGCCAGGGCGTCCTGGGCGGTTTCGGTCAGCAGCAGGTCGATCTGGCTCAGGCCGAACAAGCCATCGCCCAAGGTCAGGCCCAATTGCAATTGCAGGGTGATGCCGCTGTCGGCAACTTCGATCTGCAACTGGTGGCCCAAGGCGCGCAGCAACTCACCGCAGCAAATGGCGTTGGTCAGGTAGTCGTCGCCGCTGTCTTCGGTGTGGAACAGCATCAGCGTGCTGCCGTCGTTCAGGGTGTGCAGTTCGCTCTGATAAAGCGAGGCGGCCTGGTCGAGGCAATCGCGGTAGCGCTCGAGCAACTCCTTCAGGCGCGCCTGGGGCAGGCGCCGCAGTTGATCCTGGGCACCCAGTTGCACGGCCAGTACGGCGCTGTGCTGGGGCAGGTTCGAGACCACGGGCTTGGCGACCGGTCGAGGTATCCCGTCGACCGACTCGTCACGCAGGTCGGCGAAGGCGTCGTCGTCCTCCTCGTCTTCTACCGTGCGAACCACGTGGCGTGGCGCCGGTTTGGAGGCCGGCATCGGCTGGCTTTCATCAAAGCCCGGGTCGCGCAGGTTACGCACTTCGAAGCCTGGCTCGGCCTCGTCGTCCGCGTAGTCAATCTCTTCAGGTTCCGGCAAAGGCTCAGGTTCCGGCGCGAAGCTGGCGTGCAGTTGCCGGGCCAGGTCGCCGATCTCGTCCTGGCGCTGGGTGGCCGGCGTGTGTTCGTCGATGTCCCGCAGCCAGACGCGCAGTTGCAACAGCGGGGTGGAGATGTGCCGTCCCAGGCGCAGGCTCAAGGCCAGTGCCAGCGCCAGCAGGATCGCGCTGAGGATGCCCATGCTTTGCAGGCTGATGGTCATCGGTTGCTGAAACTGGTCCATGTCCAGGCTGATGCGCAGTTGCCCGGCGGTCACATCCTGGAAGGTGATCTTGCTCTGATACATACCGCCGGGCTCACCCAGCAGGCCAGGCTTGGGACGCTGCCCGGCCTCGGCGAGGATGCGGTTGTCCACGCTGTAGATGGCGGCGTGGGCCACCAGCTTGTTCTTGGTCAGGTTGTTGAGCAGCACGTTGAGGCTGAGGATGTCGTTGGACACCAGCAGCTCGGTGGCGGACGTGGCGGTCTGGGTGGTCAGGCTTTCACCCAGGGCATCGGCCTGCTCGTGCATGGCCTGCTTGAATTGCAAACCCATCACGCAGGCATAGATGACCAAGGCCAGGGCGACCAGGATTACGTTATGGCTGGCAATGCGCAATGCAATCGGCACACGACGGTGACGCAGCGCACGGAAGATCAGCAGGAAGAAGTTGTCGGTTTTGACTGGCGTGGGCCGGTTCACTGAGCTCGGCTCTTTGTCCGTGAAATTGACGCGCAGTATAGCGACAGCCCCATGACCGGCAAAGCACTGGCGGTGCCCGATGGTCACTGAATGTGGGTAGAATGCGGTTTTTTTCCACCTGCGGGGGTGCGCCTTGCGCGAAATCGTCCTGATAAACATCACTGGCAGCGACCGTCCGGGTCTGACTGCGGCCATTACCGGCGTTCTGGCCCAGGGTGGTGTGAACATTCTCGACATCGGTCAGGCGGTGATCCATGACACGCTGTCGTTCGGCATTCTGGTTGAAATCCCGGACGCCGAACAAAGCAAATCCGTGCTCAAGGACATCCTGTTTACCGCCTACAAGCTCGACCAGCAGGTGCGCTTCACCCCGGTGTCCGAGGACGACTACCGGCATTGGGTGGCTGGTCAGGGCAAGAAGCGCCACATCGTGACCCTGCTGACCCGCAAGGTGACCGCCGAGCAGTTGCAGCGCGTCAGCTCGATCACCGCCCAATATGGCTTGAACATCGACCACATCGACCGCCTGTCCGGGCGTATGCCGCTGGACACCCCGGCCGACAAGGGCAAGGGTTGCATCGAATTTTCGGTGCGCGGCGAACCGGCCGATCCCCAGGCGTTGCGTGCCGAGTTCCTCAGCGTGGCCCAGGAACTGAATGTCGACATCGCCTTCCAGGAAGATTCGCTGTTCCGCCGCAACCGCCGTCTGGCGGTGTTCGACATGGACTCGACGCTGATCGAAGCCGAAGTCATCGACGAACTGGCCAAGGCGGCCGGCGTGGGCGACAAGGTCTCGGCCATTACCGAGCGCGCCATGGCCGGCGAGCTGGATTTCCGTGCCAGCTTCAAGGAGCGCCTGGCGCTGCTCAAGGGGCTGGACGTCAGCGTGCTGGATTCCATTGGCGCTTCCCTGCGCCTGACCGAAGGCGCCGAGACCCTGTTCGCCGAGCTCAAGCGCCTGGGCTACAAGACCGCCATCCTGTCCGGCGGCTTCACCTACTTCGCCAAGCAATTGCAGGCCAAACTCGGTATCGACTACGTATTCGCCAACGAATTGGAAGTGGTGGATGGCAAGGTGACCGGCGTGGCCGTCGAGCCGATCGTCGATGCCCAGCGCAAGGCGGACCTGCTGCGTGAACTGGCTGAAAAAGAAGGCCTGCGCCTGGAACAGACCATCGCCGTGGGCGACGGCGCCAACGACTTGCCGATGCTGGCGATCGCGGGCCTGGGCGTGGCGTTCCGCGCCAAACCGCTGGTCAAGCAGTCGGCCCGGCAAGCGATTTCCACCCTGGGGCTGGATGGGGTGTTTGTACCTGCTGGGCTTCAGGGATCGTGACGGGCAGCTCTAACTCTGAGCTTGCGACATTTCCTGTGGCCAGGGACTTATCCGTGGCGAGGGGATTTATCTGTGGCGAGGGGATTTATCCCCGTTGGGCTGCGCAGCAGCCCTCCAATGCACCCCCACTCAGCCTGACATAGCGAGTCGTCAGGTTCTGGGGCTGCTGCGCAGCCCAGCGGGGATAAATCCCCTCGCCACAGGGGGGCTATAGCGCTGCTTAAAGCGATTTCCACAACGAATCAAAATTCCCCTCTTGGTCGCCGCCATCCCCAGTCTCGGCTGACTCTTCCGGGTGATAGGAAAACTGGTTGAAACTGTGGGTGCTGGTCACCCGACGGTCCAGGCCGGCGCGGCGTTCCTGGCCGTTGGTATTGATCAACACCCGCTGGCCTTCCTGGAAGGGCAGGCGGGGGGCGATCATGGTCGGGGGCAGGTCAATGGCACTGATCTCGGGAAGCAACAGCCCGCGCAGATAGTGACCGTGTTCATTTTCATCCCGGACCAACTGCAGCCCGCAAGGCTGGGCATGGGGGGCGACCAGTTCGATGCCCATTTGCATGGCCCCGTTGCGCACTTGGCGGATCCAGCGCACCACGGCGACGCTCCAGGCTTGATCGCTGGCGTCGCGGATGCCGATCATTTCCCCGGCTTGCAACTGTTCCGGTACTTCCTTGGGCCAGCCGAGGCAATAGCCGCCTGGGCTGTGGTTGATGATCGGCAGGTCGTAGGTGGGGAAGTGATGCTGGTTGTCGGAGCTGGTGCCATCGTCATCGGCCGGGTTGACCGGGTACTCGATTTCTTCATAGGGCAACAGGTCGCTGTCGCCGGCGGGGGCTGCATCGAACGCTTGCTTCCAGGTGTCGTTTGTCTTGCTCGGCGAGGCTTCGAAGCGGGCTTTGCGGGTGGTGGGGCTTTTCAAGATCTCGTTGAACGAGCGCTCGCCGCCAAGGTAGTAGTGCAGCGCACTCATGCCCACGCACAGGGTCAGTGTGCCGTTGCCCTCGGTGCGCTGGAAGCTGCGTTCAGCCGCTTCGCCCCAGGCGGCTTGCAGGTGATGCAAGGTGTCGGCGCTCATGCCCCCCGGGACTGGCAACGTATTATCGGCAGGTTGTTCCAGGTGAGTGGCGATTGCACGCACCAGTGGCTGTGGGTCAAAGCCCTGCAAGGTAGGCTGCTGTTCGGCGCGGAACTTGGAGCGGTAGCGTGGCCCGACATCCAGCTCCGGCGCAACCGCGAACAGGCTGGTGGCGGTGGTGGCGGGGTCCAGCTTGACCCACTGGCTCCAGGATTCGAGCACTTCGGTCAGCCGTCCGATCTGGCTCTGGCGCAACTGGTTGCTGCGTGACGCGCCCAGCAGCAGGGCGACGACATAGGTTTGCTCGGCGTTCAATTGATGAACCTGGCTGGCCAGTTCGTCACTCACGCTCAGGTGTTGCAGCCGGTGCTGGCAGGCGATCCGGTACAACTGATGCAAATCAAGCCACAGCCCCTCGGGCACTGGGCTGTACAGTTGACTGGCACGCAGCAGTGGGCCGTTGAGGGCATGCAACGCCCGTTGCAGCGCAGTGCTCAGCAGGCGGGCCCGGTCCTTGGTGTACTTCGACGCGATACGCGCCACGATCTGTTTGTAGCCCATCGCCAGTTGGGTTTGCAGGGCCTGGCACAGGTTGACGATCTTGCGCGAGCGATCATCCAGCACGATGGCCTGTTGCAGGAAGTGCCGCTCCAGGTGTTTGCAAACGTAATACACCTCGGGCCGCAGCAGTTCGAGCAGTTGCAGGCGATTGTCGCTGGGCGTGAGCAGTTGGTTGAGTTCGCCAAGGGCCTGGTACAACAGGCGGGCCGTTTCGCCGATGTTGGCTTTGGGCAGGTTGGCGATCCAGCGCTTGAGGTCCCGTGGCGTAGCCTCGCAGAACGACAGGCGTGATTGTGTCGGGGTCAGGACGCGCAGTAGCTGGAGAGGGCTGGTCTCATTCATGCCGTGTGCGGGCTCCGGCGGGAAATAAACGTGGTGTTTCCAACTCTAGCAGCTGACAGGCCGGCGTGTTGCCCTGAATGTGCTGTGGGAGCAAAGCTTGCTCGCGATACAGGCGCAGCGGTTTCTTTTAGACCGCCTCATCGTTCATCGCGGGCAAGCCTTGCTCCCACAGGCTCCAGCCTTCAGGCCTTCTACAGGCCTGCTTCAAGGGCTGGTGAGGCTCAGGCTTTCGGCAATGCCAGGCCCTGGCCCATCTGCACCGGCGAGCCGGCCACCAGGCCTTCGGCCCATTTCACCTGGTCCGGCCCGAACAGCACGACGGCGGTCGAACCCAGCTTGAAGCGTCCCAGTTCGGCGCCTTTTTCCAGGTGGATCGGCGCACGGGCGGCTTCGTCGTAACGGAAGGTTTTCAGCTCGCGCTTGGGTGGCGTCACCAGCCCGGCCCAGACGGTTTCGATGGAGGCCACGATCATCGCGCCCACCAGCACCACGGCCATCGGCCCGCGCTCGGTGTCGAAAATGCACGCCACGCGCTCGTTGCGGGCGAACAGTTCTGGAACGTTTTCAGCGGTGGTCTGGTTGACCGAGAAAATCCGTCCGGGGATGTAGACCATCTCCCGCAGGGTGCCGGCCAATGGCATGTGCACGCGGTGGTAGTCCTTGGGGGACAGGTAGATGGTGGCGAAATCGCCGCCCATGAACGGCGCTGCGTTGGCCGCGTCACCGCCCAGCAGCTCCAGCACGCTGAAACTGTGGCCCTTGGCCTGGAACACCCGGCCGTGCTCGATCGGGCCGAGCTGGCTGACGGCACCGTCGGCGGGGCTGAGGATCGCGCCCGGGGTCTCGTCCAGTGGGCGGGCGCCGTCTTTCAGGGCGCGGGTGAAGAAGGCGTTGAAGTGCTCATACGCTGTCAGGTCTTCCACCAAGGCCTGGGACATGTCCACTTGGTAGCGCTTGGCAAACCACGCGGTGAAGGCGTTCTTGAACCAGCGCACGCGGCATTCGGCAATGCAACCGGCCAACCGCGACAACAGGTGGTGGGGCAGCAGGTATTGAGTGAGGATGAACAAACGGTTTTTCATTAACTGTCCTTAAGAACCTTCAAAGCTCGATGGGCGTGTCGGGATGGTTGCCCCATTCGCCCCAGGAACCGGCATAGCCTTTGACCCGTGGATAACCGAGCGCCTTGGCCACCAGGTAGGTGAAGCCAGAGCGGTGGTGAGTCTGGCAGTGGGTGATGATTTCTTTGTCAGGCGTGATGCCCAATTGTTCAAGGATTTGCGCCATGTCCTTACGGATGCGCAGGTTGCGCGCCGGGTCCATGCCGGCCGTCCATTCGAAATTGACCGCGCCGGGAATGTGTCCGCCCCGGGCCGCGACGACTTTCTCGCCGGAGTATTCCAGCGGGCCGCGAGCGTCCCAGATGGCCAGGTCGGCGGCACCGAGACGGCTTTGCAGGTATTCGCGGGTGGCGGTGGGGGCTTCGTGCAGCGTCAGGCTGACCGGGTCGGCGACGGGGGCAGGGACGTCGATGGACACCGGCAGGCCTTCGTTCAGCCACGACAGCAAGCCACCATCGAGGTAGTGGTAGTTCGAGTGGCCGATCACGTCCAGCAGCCAGATAAACCGCCCGGCCCAGCCGCCGCCTTCATCGTCATAGACCACATAGACCGCATCCGGGTGGTGCCCGAGTTCGCCGAACAGGGCTTCCAGGTCGGCCTTGGCCGGCAGCAGGCCCGGCGCCGGTGGCTGGCCGAGCTGGGTGCGCTTGGGGTCGACGAAGCGTGCGCCGGGGATATGCCCGGTGCTGTAGCGGGCGGCGCTGGTCAGATCCACCAGAATCAGTTCGCGGGCGTCGAGGCGCGGCAGCAGTTCGCTCGGTTCGATCACCAGCGGCAAGCCAGAGAAGTCAGGCATGTGAGGTCTCCAGGGGCGCAAAGGGAAAGGATTGTAGCAAGTTCAGCGGCCGCGGTTGGTAAAGGTATGCAGGGCCCTTTCGATGCATTGCACGGTTTTGCCGAAGGCTTGCACGGTGATATCCGAGAACGGCCCGCCGCCCTGGTCCACCGCCACCAGCATGATCACCCGGCCATTGCAGGTCAGTGAGCGCAACAGCAGGTGTTCACCGCGGAACAGGCTGCGCAGGCCCGGCGGCAGCAGCGCCGAAAACTGCGCGTTGTTGTCCGGGTTCAGGCGCACCTGGGCCTGCTGGGCCAGCAACCGTTGCAGTATTTTGCTCTGGCTGATGGTAAAGCTCATGGCCGCGGCTTCCTTGGGCAAACCGGCGGTCTGGTGTACGCGTACGCTGGTCTGGCTGCGGTCGGCCATCAGGATCATCACCCGGCGCATGCCACAGGCCACCAGGACGTCCCGCGCCGAAGTCGTCAGGTGCATGGCATTGCGGAAGGGGCTCGGCTCCACCAGCATGGAGGAGCATTGTTTGCGCCACTGGCTCAGGTCTTGGGCGCTGGGCGGAGCGGCGGGCAGCAAGCCGGGGTGGATACGGCGGCTGCCCGCAGGCCAGATCAGCGCTACGGCCGGGTGCCAGAGGTCCGGCATGGCGTGATGATGGGCACTGTTGACCGCTTGTTGGTGCAGCTGTTGCTGGACCTCATCCATCGACATCTGCAGATACAAACTGGTGAGGTACTGCCAGCGGGTGATAGCGGGGCTGTCCCAGGCCTGTTGTGCGGCCAGTGCCAGACCGTTGGCCAGCAACACGGTGTTGGCCGGCTGGTTGAGCCAGCGGCGCAGGGTCGGGTCGTCGTCCAGGCGATTCTGCTGGCGTAGCGGGTGTTCGCTGTCCCGGGCGATGCGCAGGACTTTCACCAGCTCGCGGCGTTCATTGAGCAGCAGGCGATAACCTTGCGCCACCCAGATGGGCAAGCGCCAGGTCTCCACCAGCGCCAGGCAGATTTCCATCAGGCTGACGCCGAACAGCTCGCGCTCTACCTTGTGTGCGGGCTCGCCTTTATGGACGACCCGCAATTCCCATTCCCCAAGCAATCGCGGGTGGGTCAGGGCCAGGGGCCAGAGCGGCGACAGGAACAACAGGCTGCCCCAGTGTATGTCTTGCCACAGCCGTGCCAGGCGGCTGGCAAAAAAACCATTGGCCTGTTGCGTGGCGTGCTGGCTGATCAATTGCAGTTGGCGCAAGGCGAGGGGGATTTCGGGCCCGGGCAACGACGGCAGGCGGGCGAGCAGATCCTCGGTACGCTTGAGGCCGAGGCGGTTGATGGCCACTTCGAGGTTTTCCGCAGGTTCAGCGAGGCTGCCATGGGTGTGATGGTTGGCTTCGCGGATGACGCTCAGGGCCAGGGCGGGACTGTCTTGCATCAGGTCGGCGATGTCGCGCAACGAGCGGCGGCTGTCGGCGAGGGCCTTGCAGACCAAGTCGTGGCTGGCCTGGGGTACCGGCAGATGCACGCCGTTGAGCAGTTTTACCCAGCCGTCGAGGGTGGTCGGTCGGGGCGTTGGAACCTTGGTTTCGTTAGTCATGGCTGGACGTGATCATCGTATGAATTCTCTACGCCCGGAACGGGGCAAATTGGCTTTTCGCCAGAACAGCCTATAGTCTGGCGCAGTTTTGCCGATAAGTAGTAGAAGAGATTTTTCAGCTTCCGAATATGACCTTGAACCCGACTTAAATAAGTACTTTCTATCTATGGCTAAAATTATCGGCATCATTGTCGTGTTCGCGAGCGTACTCGGCGGATACGTGCTCTCCCATGGCAAGATTGCCGCCCTGATCCAGCCCTTCGAGGTACTGATCATCGGTGGCGCGGCCCTCGGTGCATTTTTGCAGGCCAACCCTGGCTATATGACGATGCACGTGCTCAAGAAATCCCTGAGCATGTTCAGTTCGCGCTTCAGCCACACCTTCTACCTCGAGGTGCTGGGGCTGATCTACGAGATCCTCAACAAGAGTCGCCGCGAAGGCATGATGGCGATCGAGGGCGATATCGAAGACGCCGCCGCCAGCCCGATTTTCGCCAAGTATCCCTCGGTGCTGAAGGATGAACGCATGACGGCGTTCATCTGTGATTACCTGCGCATCATGTCGTCCGGCAACATGGCGCCCCATGAGCTCGAAGGCCTGTTCGACATGGAGCTGTACAGCCTCAAGGAAGACCTGGAGCACCCGTCCCACGCGGTCAACGGCATCGCCGACGGCATGCCTGGCTTCGGTATCGTCGCGGCAGTATTGGGGATCGTGGTGACCATGGCCTCCCTGGGCGATGGCGACCAGAAATCCATCGGCCTGCACGTCGGTGCGGCACTGGTGGGTACCTTCTTCGGTATTTTGGCCGCGTACGGTTTCTTCGGTCCGCTGGCCCATTCCCTGGCCCATGATGCCAAGGAAGAACTCAACGTCTACGAAGCCATCAAGGCGTCCCTGGTGGCTTCGGCGTCGGGCATGCCGCCATCGCTGGCGGTGGAGTTCGGTCGCAAGGTCCTGTACCCGGCGCACCGTCCAAGCTTCGCCGAGTTGGAACAAGCGGTTCGCGGTCGTTAAGTTATGGAAAATAATCAACCGATCATCGTCAAGCGCGTCAAGCGCATAGCCGGCGGGCACCATGGCGGTGCTTGGAAAATTGCCTTCGCCGACTTCGCGACGGCGATGATGGCGTTCTTCTTGGTGCTGTGGCTGCTGTCCACGGCAACCCCGGAACAGAAGATCGCCATCGCCGGTTACTTCAAGGACCCGGTCGGCTTTTCCGAAAGCGGCACACCCTACATCATTGACCTGGGCGGCTCGCCGACCCTGGCGCCGGAAAACACCCTCAACCCCGAGGTCAAGTCCCAGCCCCAGCCCGACAAGGTGACGGTGGATTCCGAGCAGGTCGAAGGCATGGCCGAACAGGTCGAGCGCGAGCGCCTGGAGTTGCTGTTGCAGGAATTGCAGAACAAAGTTGAAGAAAATCCGCAACTGCAGAAATTCAAGGACCAGATCCTGTTCGAGATCACGCCGAATGGCCTGCGCATCCAGATCATGGACGCTGATAACCGGCCGATGTTCGACTCTGGCAGCGCGCGCCTGAAACCGTATTTCGAAGACATCCTGCTGGCCATGGCCGACACCATCAAGGCGGTGCCGAACAAGATCAGTATCAGCGGTCACACCGATGCCAAGCCTTACGTTGGCAAAGGCGATTTCGGTAACTGGGAATTGTCGGCCAACCGCGCCAACGCGGCCCGTCGCGCCCTGGTGGCCGGTAGTTATCCGGACGAGCAGGTGGCACGGGTGGTCGGCTATGCGTCTTCGGCGCTGTTCGACCGCAAGGATCCGCTCAACCCGGTCAATCGGCGTATCGATATCGTGGTGTTGACCAAGAAGGCGCAGAAAGCGATCGAGGGCTCACAAACCGACGATCCGGCGCCCGATCCTGCCCCGGGCGAGGGCGCGCCGGGTGAAGTGCCTGCTTCGCCCGCTACACCTGGCGCGGCGGTCGATCCGAACGCGTTGCCGGCGGACCAGCAACCCGTGCCGGCCCATGAACTGCGCGAGCGGCTGAACCTGTTCGACGACGCCGCGCCGAAGCCGGCTGAGCCGCCGGCGCAGTGACCTGAGAGCCGATACAGACCTGTGGGAGCAAGGCTTGCCCGCGATGAAGGCGATGCGGTCTTTCGGAGACCGAGGTGCCTGTTTCGCGAGCAAGCTTTGCTCCCACGGATCCCCTCGCCACAAAGGTGTCCTGCCGGGTCAGTAACTGCTTTCCGGCAAACTGGCGATGATCGAGCGGTAGCTGTTCATCCGTTGTTGATGCACGCGACCTTCTTCCAGGGCCTTGAGCAGGGCGCAACCGGGTTCGCGGTCGTGCTTGCAGTCGCGGAAGCGGCAGGTGCCGATCAGCTCGTTGAACTCGATGAACCCAGCCTCGACATCGGCCCGGCTGACGTGGCCCAGGCCGAATTCGCGGATACCTGGCGAGTCGATCAATTCACCGCCGCCCGGGAAGTGGAACAGTCGTGCGGTGGTGGTGGTGTGGGTGCCCTGGCCGGACAGCTCGGACAACGGTCCGACGCGGGTCTCGACTTCCGGCAGCAGGCTGTTGACCAGCGAAGACTTGCCGACGCCGGACTGGCCGACGAACACGCTAATGCGCCCGTCCAGCTGCCGTTGCAATTGTTCCATGCCGTTGCCGTGATGGGCCGAGACTTCCAGCACCGGGTAACCCAAATCCCGATAGACCGACAGCAGGGCGTTCAGCGCCGGGGCGTTGTGTTCGTCGATCAGGTCGAACTTGTTGAGCAGCAACAGCGGACGGATGCCGGCGTGTTCGGCCGCCACCAGGTAGCGGTCGATCAGGTTGGCGTGGGGCTCGGGCAATGGCGCGAACACGATGACGATCATGTCGACGTTGGCGGCCACGGGCTTGAGCTGGCCCCGGCTGTCCGGACGGCAAAGCTCGGTGTGGCGCGGCAACTGCGCGACGATCACGCCGATGCCCTGGTTGCCAGCACGCCAGACCACCTGGTCGCCCGTCACCAGCGCCGGCAGGTTGGCGCGCAAGTGGCAGCGGAACACCTGGCCGGCCAGTTCGCCTTCCCGGGCCTCGACCTCGACCTGCACACCGAAGTGGGCGATCACCAGTCCGGTCTGTTCAGGGCCCAGGTCGCCGCCCTCCAGGGCTTCGACAGCACTGGATTCGCGTTTGGCGGCGCGGGCGGCGCGCTCGCCCTGGATCTTTTCGATGCGCCAGTTCTGACGACGATTGAGTTGGCGTTTGGCCATGGGTGTTCCGTATGAAGAAATGCAGCGAATAGGGTAAAACGGCGGCGAGTTTAGCACGCCCAAGGGCCTGCCTAAGCTAAACTGCGTGGCTACGCCGAGGAGCTTCCCTATGCAAAACCCGCAGAACCTGATCTGGATCGACCTGGAAATGACCGGTCTGAACCCAGACACCGACGTCATCATCGAAATGGCCACCATCGTCACCGACAGCGACCTCAATACCCTGGCCGAAGGCCCGGTGATCGCGATTCATCACAGCGACGAGATCCTCGCCGGCATGGACGAGTGGAACACGCGCCAGCACGGCGGCTCGGGCCTGACCCAGCGGGTGCGTGAGAGCAAGATCAGCATGGCCGAGGCCGAAGCCCAGACCCTCGCTTTCCTGGAACAGTGGGTGCCCAAGGGCAAGTCGCCGATCTGTGGCAACAGTATCTGCCAGGATCGGCGCTTCCTTTATACCCACATGAAATCCCTGGAAAGCTACTTCCACTACCGCAACCTGGACGTCTCCACCCTCAAGGAACTGGCCGCCCGTTGGGCGCCAGAAGTGCGCGACAGCTTCCAGAAGGGCAGCACCCACCTGGCCCTGGACGACATCCGCGAGTCCATTGCCGAGTTGCAGCACTACCGTAAGCACTTCATCAAGTTCTGATTCCAGCGCACGGCGTTCTTGTAGCTTGTGGTTTTGTGGGAGCAAAGCTTGCTCGCGAAACAGGCGACTCGGTTTCTGAATGACCGCACCGCCATCATCGCGGGCAAGCCTTGCTCCCACAAACCTTCTCGCCACAGGTTCTGTGTCGGGCAGGGCGGAGCTGCCCTCTTTTGGTGCCTGCCCAAACTGGCTAGACTGCGCGCCTTCCCGTATGGACCGCCATCATGTTGCTGATGCTTTATCTGATCGCCATCACCGCCGAAGCCATGACCGGCGCCTTGTCTGCCGGGCGGCGGGGCATGGACTGGTTCGGCGTGGTGCTGATCGCCTGTGTCACGGCATTGGGTGGCGGCTCGGTGCGCGACGTGCTGCTCGGTCATTACCCGCTCACTTGGGTCAAGCATCCGGAATACCTGGTACTGACCACCGCGGCGGCGATGCTGACGGTGTTCCTGGCGCGCTGGATGCGTCATTTGCGCTCGCTGTTCCTGGTGCTCGATGCCGTGGGCCTGGTGGCGTTCACCCTGATCGGCTGCATGACGGCCCTGGAAATGGGCCATGGCATGCTGGTGGCGTCGGTCAGTGGGGTGATCACCGGAGTATTTGGCGGCATCCTCCGGGACATCTTCTGCAACGATATTCCGTTGATCTTCCGTCGCGAACTCTACGCCAGCGTCTCGTTTGCCGCGGCGTGGTGTTATCTGCTGTGTGTCTTCCTGCAACTGCCGAGCGAACAGGCGATCCTCATCACCTTGTTCGGCGGTTTCCTGCTGCGACTCCTGGCGATCCGCTTTCACTGGGAAATGCCGAAGTTCGTCTACAACGACGAGGTCTGACGCTCGGCATGTTGGCGTAGCGCCCACGCCACGTGCTCGCGCACCAGTTCCGACGGATAGTCGCGCCGCGCCTCCAGGGCTTGCAGCACCGGAATCGTTGACGGCGCATTCCCCAGGCCCACCGCCAGATTGCGCAGCCAGCGCTCGTAACCGGCACGGCGCAGCGGTGAGCCTTCGGTACTGCTCAGGAACGTCGCCTCGTCCCACATGAACAGCTCGGCCAGCCCGGCATTGTCCAGGTTGTGCCGCGGCTTGAAGTCGCTTTCCCCGGACGGTCGGGCGAAGCGGTTCCACGGGCAGACGATCTGGCAATCGTCACAGCCGAACACCCGGTTGCCGATCAGTGGCCGCAGCTCTTCAGGAATCGCGCTTTTCAGCTCGATGGTCAGGTAGGAAATGCAGCGACGAGCGTCGAGCACGTAGGGCCCGACGAAGGCATTCGTCGGACAGATGTCCAGGCACGCGGTGCATTTTCCACAATGCTCGGTGCCGTGGGGCGGGTCGATGGGCAGCGGCAGGTCGACAAACAGCTCGCTCAGGAAGAAATAGCTGCCGGCCTTGCGGTTGAGTACCAGGGTGTTTTTACCGATCCAGCCCAGGCCGGCCTGTTCGGCGATGGCTTTTTCCAGCACTGGTGCGCTGTCGACGAAGGCGCGGTAGCCAAAGGGGCCGATGGCCGCCTGAATTTTTTCTGCCAGTTGCTGCACGCGTTTACGGATCAATTTGTGGTAATCGCGGCCCAACGCATAACGTGAGACGTAGGCTTTTTCCGGTTGGCCGAGCAATTGCGCCATTTGCGTGTCGCCCGGCAGGTAGTCCATGCGCAGGGACACCACCCGCAGCGTGCCCGGCACCAGTTCCTCGGGGTGCGAGCGTTTGCTGCCGTGGGCGCCCATGTAGTCCATTTCGCCGTGGTAGCCGGCGTCGAGCCAGCGTTGCAGGTGTTGTTCATGCTCGGCCAGGTCCAGGCCGCTGATGCCGACCTGCTGGAAACCCAGCTCGCGGCCCCATTCCTTGATGGATTGGGCGAGGGCGGGGAGGTCTGTGGGAATGGCAGGCATGAGGCGAGAGAAACCAGAGCTGAGATGCGTATAATTCTGCCAGACATCGGAGCCCGAAGACGCATGCCGCACACTAAAGATGATTTTCCCGACGCGCTGTACAGCACCGCGCAGGTCCGGGCCCTCGACGCGCAACTGATCGCGGCAGGCACCGCCGGTTTCGAATTGATGCAGCGCGCTGCCCGCGCCACCTGGCGAGCGATCGTTCGACGCTGGCCTGACGCCCGTGAGCTGACTGTGCTGGCCGGCCATGGCAATAATGCCGGTGATGGCTATCTGGTCGCGACCCTGGCCCGGCGCGCCGGTTGGCCGGTGCGGGTGCTAACGGTGGGCGAGCCTCGGCGATTGCAGGGCGACGCCGCCAATGCCCATGCCGAGGCCGTGGCGGTGGGCGTGCCGATGGAGCCGTGGTCGGATGAGGCCGAGTTGCGTGGCGTGCTGCTGGACGCGTTGCTTGGCACGGGCCTGAGTGGCGATGTGCGTGAGCCGTATGTGCAGGCCATCGATACGATCAACGTCAGCGGCCTGCCAGTCGCGGCGGTGGATATCCCCTCGGGGTTGTGCGCCGACACCGGGCGGGTGCTGGGTACAGCGGTGGCGGCCGACCTGACCGTGACCTTCATTGGCTTGAAACTGGGGCTGTTCACTGGCGAAGCGGCGGACCGGGTCGGTGAGCTGGTATTCAATGATCTGCACGCCGATCCGGATATTGTTGAAGCGGCACCGGTCAGTGCCCGGCTGCTCCTACCCAATAATCTGCCACGTCTGACGCCTCGCGCTGCCACTTCCCACAAAGGCAAGTTCGGTCATGTGCTGCTGATCGGTGGCGACCGGGGCTTCGGCGGCGCCATCCAGATGAGCGCCGAAAGCGCTCTGCGCTGCGGCGCGGGCATGATTTCGATGGCGACCCGCAGCGAGCATGTGTCCGCCGCACTGACGCGTTTGCCGGAAGTGATGGTGCAGGGCACCCATTCGGCGAACCAATTGATGGGCTTGCTCCAACAGGCCAGCGTGCTGGTGGTCGGGCCGGGCCTGGGCCAGGCCGCTTGGGGGCGTAGCCTGTTGTCGGCGGCGTCCAACGCGTCGCTGCCACAAGTGTGGGACGCCGATGCGCTGAACCTGCTGAGCAGCGGCGATGTCCGTTTGCCTGAGCAGTGTGTCATCACCCCGCACCCGGGCGAGGCGGCGCGCCTGTTGGAGATGTCCACCGCCCAGGTGCAAGGCGATCGCCCGGCCGCGGCCCATGCCTTGAGCCAGAAATACACCGCCACGGTGATCCTCAAGGGTGCCGGCAGCCTGATTGCCAGCCCGGACGGGCGCCTGGCGGTTTGCAGCCAGGGCCATCCAGCCATGGCCACGGCGGGCCTGGGGGATGTACTGGCCGGCGTGGTCGGGGCCTTGCTGGCCCAGGGCATGGAAGGCTTCGAGGCCGCGTGCCTGGCGGTTTGGCTGCATGCCAATGCCGGTGCCCAGGCTGGTCGCTCGGGCCGGGGATTGGCGGCGACCGATCTGATCCCGGCCATTCGTCAGTTGTTGGAGGAGCATTCACCGTGTCTGAAGTAACCCTGTACGTGGCGGACGAACAAGCCATGACACAATTTGGCGCCCGCATCGCGCAGATCACCGCCGGCCACGGCCTGATTTTTCTCGAAGGCGACCTCGGCGCGGGGAAAACCACCTTGTCCCGTGGCATCATTCGCGGCCTCGGGCACGTCGGTTCAGTCAAGAGCCCGACGTTCACCCTGGTCGAGCCCTATGAGATCGGCGACATTCGCGCCTTCCATTTCGACCTGTATCGACTGGTGGATCCTGAGGAGCTGGAATTCCTCGGCATCCGCGATTATTTCGAAGATGACGCCTTGTGCCTGATCGAATGGCCCCAGAAGGGTGCAGGCTTTTTGCCAAAGCCCGACCTGACCATTACCATTGGCGCGCAGAACGGCGGGCGTTCGCTGAAACTGACGCCGCAAGGCTCCCGTGGTGAGTCGTGGTGTGCCGCTTTGGCATTGGAAACTAATTGATGATGGGGTTTGGTATGCGCTTTCGCGCGGTGGTTGCTGTCGTAGGACTGTTGCTTACGGCACTGGCCGTCGATGCTGTGGCCGAGACAAAGGTCAACAGCGTTCGTCTCTGGCGGGCGCCGGACAACACACGGCTGGTGTTCGACCTGACGGGGCCGGTGCAGCACAGCGTATTCACCCTGACCGCCCCGGATCGCCTGGTGATCGACATCAACGGTGCCTCCTTGGGCGCGCCGCTGAACGTCGCCACCGCCAACACGCCGATTACCGCGATGCGCTCGGCCCAGCGTACGCCGACCGACCTGCGGGTGGTCATTGACCTGAAAAAAGCCGTGACCCCGAAAAGCTTCACTCTGGCCCCCAACGCCCAGTACGGCAACCGGCTGGTGGTGGACCTGTTCGACAACCCGGCCGATGCCGACCCACCGCCACCGCCGCCGACCAAGGTTGCCACGGTGCCCGCGGTGCCGGTGACCCCGACCGAACCTGCGCTCAAGCTGCCACCGGCCCCGGCCGGCAAGCGCGACATCATCGTGGTGATCGACGCCGGTCACGGTGGCGAAGACCCCGGGGCCTCGGGCTCGCGTGGGCAACGTGAAAAAGACGTGGTGCTGTCCATCGCCCGTGAACTGCAGCGCCAGGTCAACGGCATGAAAGGCTTCCGCGCCGAACTGACCCGCACCGGCGACTACTTCATTCCCCTGCGTGGGCGTACCGAAATCGCCCGCAAGAAAGGTGCTGACCTGTTCGTCTCCATCCACGCCGACGCCGCGCCTTCGAAGGCGGCGTTCGGGGCCTCGGTGTTTGCCCTGTCCGATCGCGGCGCCACGTCTGAAACCGCCCGTTGGTTGGCTGACAGCGAAAACCGTTCCGACCTGATCGGCGGTGCCGGCAACGTCAGCCTCGACGACAAGGACCGGATGCTCGCCGGTGTCTTGCTCGATTTGTCGATGACTGCCTCGTTGACCTCCAGCCTGAACGTCGGCCAGAAAGTCCTGAGCAACATCGGTCGGGTCACGCCGCTGCACAAGCAACGCGTCGAGCAGGCCGGGTTCATGGTGCTCAAGTCGCCGGACATCCCGTCGATCCTGGTGGAGACCGGCTTTATCTCCAACTCCAACGAGGCGTCCAAACTGTCGTCCTCCAGCCATCAGCAGGCCCTGGCCCGATCCATCAGCAGCGGTGTGCGCCAGTTCTTCCAGCAGAACCCACCGCCAGGCACCTACATCGCCTGGCTGCGCGACTCCGGCAAGATCGCCCAGGGACCACGGGATCACCGGGTCAACCCTGGCGAAACCCTGGCGATGATTGCCGTGCGCTACCAGGTGTCGCCCGCCACCTTGCGCAGTGCCAACAATCTCAAGAGCGATGAGCTCAAGATTGGCCAGACCTTGACCATTCCGGGCAATGAAGTGGCGGCCAAGCAATGAGTGACGAAGTGATCGGCAGCACCGCCCGCATCGAACTGCTCAGCCCTCGGCTGGCGAACCAGATCGCCGCCGGTGAAGTGGTCGAGCGTCCGGCGTCGGTCATCAAGGAACTGTTGGAAAACAGCCTCGATTCCGGGGCCCGGCGCATCGATGTGGATGTCGAGCAGGGCGGCGTCAAGCTGCTTCGGGTACGCGATGACGGTGGCGGTATTTCCTCCGACGACCTGCCGCTGGCCCTGGCGCGCCACGCCACCAGCAAGATCCGCGACCTGGAAGACCTCGAGCGGGTCATGAGCCTGGGGTTTCGGGGTGAGGCACTGGCGTCCATCAGTTCGGTGTCGCGCCTGACCCTCACTTCCCGCACCCGCGATGCCGAGCAGGCCTGGCAGGTCGAGACCGAAGGTCGCGACATGGCCTCTCGCGTCCAGCCTGCGGCCCATCCGGTGGGCACCTCGGTGGAAGTGCGCGACCTGTTCTTCAACACCCCGGCCCGGCGCAAGTTCCTCAAGGCCGAGAAGACTGAATTCGATCATCTGCAAGAAGTCATCAAGCGCCTGGCCCTGGCACGTTTTGACGTGGCGTTCCATTTGCGCCACAACGGCAAGACCATCCTCAGCCTGCACGAGGCCCACGATGATGCGGCCCGCGCCCGTCGTGTCGGTGCGGTGTGCGGCGCAGGCTTCCTGGAACAGGCCTTGCCCATCGAGGTGGAGCGCAATGGCCTGCACCTGTGGGGTTGGGTCGGGTTGCCGACTTTTTCCCGCAGCCAGGCGGACTTGCAGTATTTCTACGTGAACGGTCGGGCGGTGCGCGACAAACTGGTGGCCCACGCGGTGCGCCAGGCGTATCGCGATGTGCTGTTCAATGGTCGGCATCCGACCTTCGTGCTGTTTTTCGAAGTCGATCCGGCGGTGGTGGACGTCAACGTGCACCCGACCAAGCACGAGGTGCGTTTCCGTGACGGGCGCATGGTCCACGATTTCCTCTACGGCACCTTGCACCGCGCCTTGGGCGATGTGCGTCCGGAAGATCAGCTGGCGGCTCCGGCGGCAGTGGCCGGCATGGTCCGGCCAACGGGGTTGGACGCGGGCGAGTTCGGGCCCCAGGGCGAAATGCGCCTGGCGGCCAATGCCCTGCTGGAGCAACCCCAGCCTCAGCCGAGCTACAACACCGCCGGCAGCGGTGCTGGCAGTGGCTATCAGTATCAATACACCCCGCGCCCACAATCCAACGTGCCGGCAGCCGAGGCTCAGGCGGCCTATCGCGAGTTCTTCAAACCCTTGCCGGAAGCCGGCGCGGCGGCGATGCCCGACGGCCAGGGCGATATCCCGCCACTGGGCTATGCCCTGGCGCAACTCAAAGGCATCTATATCCTCTCGGAAAATGCCCAGGGCCTGGTCCTGGTGGACATGCACGCAGCCCATGAGCGGATCATGTACGAGCGCCTGAAAATCGCCATGGCCAGCGAAGGCCTGAGCGGCCAGCCGCTGTTGGTGCCCGAATCCCTGGCCGTCAGCCAGCGCGAAGCCGATTGCGCCGAAGAACATGTGGCCTGGTTCCAGCGCCTTGGCTTTGAGTTGCAGCGCCTGGGCCCGGAAACCCTGGCGATCCGCCAGATCCCGGCCTTGTTGAAGCAGGCCGAGGCCAATCGCCTGGTCAGCGACGTGCTGGCGGACTTGATGGAGTACGGCACCAGCGACCGGATCCAGGCGCACCTGAACGAATTGCTCGGCACCATGGCCTGCCACGGCGCGATCCGCGCCAACCGGCGCCTGGCCCTGCCGGAAATGAACGGTCTGCTGCGGGACATGGAAAACACCGAACGCAGCGGTCAATGCAACCATGGCCGGCCGACCTGGACCCAATTGGGCCTGGACGACCTGGACAAACTGTTCCTGCGCGGTCGTTGATGAGCCCGTTGCCACCCGCGATTTTCCTGATGGGGCCGACCGCCGCCGGCAAGACCGACCTGGCCATCGAATTGACCAAGGTCCTGCCCTGCGAGTTGATCAGCGTCGATTCGGCCCTGGTCTACCGGGGCATGGACATCGGCACTGCCAAGCCGTCGAAAGAACTGCTGGCCGAATATCCGCACCGGCTGATCGATATCCTCGACCCGGCCGAAGCCTACTCGGCAGCCGATTTCCGCCGTGACGCGCTCCAGGCCATGGCCGAGATCACCGCGCGGGGCAAGATTCCGCTGCTGGTGGGCGGCACGATGCTGTACTACAAGGCCTTGGTCGATGGGCTGGCGGACATGCCGGCGGCCGATCCCGAGGTGCGCGCGCAGATAGAAGAAGAGGCCGCGCGCCTGGGCTGGCAAGCCTTGCACGAGCAACTGGCGGTCATCGACCCGGAATCGGCGGCGCGTATTCACCCCAATGACCCGCAGCGGCTCAGTCGGGCCCTGGAGGTTTATCGGGTCAGCGGCCAGAGCATGACCGCCCTGCGCCAGCGACAATCTGCGCAAAGTACTGAAGCAGCCGCTTCGGGACTGCAACAATTGCCCTATACTGTCGCGAATCTGGCCATCGCTCCGGCGAACCGGCAAGTGCTGCATCGGCGAATTGAACAAAGATTCACATTAATGTTGGAACAGGGGTTCATAGACGAGGTCGTAGCCCTGCGTGAGCGAAGTGACCTGCATGCCGGGTTGCCGTCTATACGTGCGGTAGGTTATCGACAAGTCTGGGATTACCTGGACGGCAAGCTGACGTCAGCCGAGATGCAGGAGCGTGGGATTATAGCCACGCGCCAATTGGCGAAACGCCAGTTCACCTGGCTGCGCAGCTGGACTGACTTGCATTGGCTCGACAGTCTCGATTGCGACAATCTGCCACGCGCCTTGAAATACCTCAGGACCATCTCCATATTGAGCTGAGTCCTTGCAATTGCCGTCTATCCTTGGGGGTGTGACGGCCCAAGCCATCTGATTCCGATTTTTATTATTGATCCTTAAAGGAGTGCGGCACATGTCAAAAGGGCATTCGCTACAAGACCCTTACTTGAACACTTTACGTAAAGAGAAAGTTGGGGTGTCCATCTATCTGGTCAACGGGATCAAACTGCAAGGCACGATCGAGTCTTTCGACCAGTTCGTTATCCTTCTGAAAAACACCGTCAGCCAGATGGTCTATAAGCACGCGATCTCGACAGTGGTGCCCGTTCGCCCAATTCGTCTGCCTAGCGCAACCGAATCCGAAGGCGGTGACGCTGAACCGGGTAACGCTTGATAGGAGCCTCCTTTGTTCTTTGAGCGCCACGGTGGTGGTGAGCGAGCCATTCTCGTTCACTTGGATGGACAGGACCCTGAGGCGCGCGAAGATCCGCAGGAGTTTCAGGAATTGGCTCTTTCGGCCGGCGCCGAGACCGTCGCGTTTTTCAACGTGCCGCGTCATCGGCCAACCGCCAAGTTCCTGATCGGCAGTGGCAAGGTCGAGGAGTTGCGCGACCTGGTCAAGGCCGAACAGGTCGATCTGGTGATTTTCAATCACATCCTCACGCCCAGTCAGGAGCGTAACCTCGAACGAGTCTTCGAGTGCCGCGTGATCGACCGCACGGGGCTGATCCTCGATATCTTCGCCCAGCGCGCCCGCACCCATGAAGGCAAGCTCCAGGTCGAACTGGCCCAGCTTGAGCACATGAGTACGCGGCTGGTTCGCGGCTGGACTCACCTTGAGCGGCAAAAAGGCGGTATCGGCCTGCGCGGCCCGGGTGAAACCCAGCTGGAAACCGACCGACGCCTGTTGCGGGTTCGCCTGCGCCAGATCAAGGGGCGGCTGGAAAAGGTCCGCAGCCAGCGCGAGCAGTCGCGACGTGGCCGCAAGCGTGCGGATATCCCGACGGTTTCACTGGTGGGCTATACCAACGCCGGCAAATCGACCCTGTTCAATAACGTTACCCAATCCGACGTGTATGCCGCCGACCAGTTGTTCGCCACGCTCGACCCGACCCTGCGCCGGCTCGACCTGGACGACCTTGGGCCGATCGTGCTGGCCGACACCGTGGGCTTCATCCGTCACTTGCCGCATAAACTGGTCGAGGCTTTCCGGGCTACGCTCGAAGAGTCGAGCAACTCCGACCTGCTGCTGCACGTGATCGATGCCGCCGAGCCGGACCGGATGCTGCAGATCGAGCAGGTGATGGTGGTGCTGGGTGAGATCGGAGCCCAGGACTTGCCGATCCTCGAGGTATACAACAAACTCGATTTGCTCGAAGGCGTGGAGCCGCAGATCCAGCGCGATGCCGACGGCAAGCCGCAACGGGTCTGGCTGTCGGCCCGCGATGGCAGCGGCCTGGACCTGCTCAAGCAGGCCGTGGCCGAGCTGTTGGGCAACGATCTGTTTGTCGGCACCCTGAAGTTGCCGCAACGTTTCGCCCGGCTGCGTGCGCAGTTTTTCGAGCTGGGGGCGGTGCAAAAAGAAAGAGCACGACGAAGAAGAAGGTGTCTGCCTGCTGGCTGTTCGCCTGCCTCGGGCGGAGCTCAACCGACTGGTCAGTCGCGAAGGGCTGCAACCGATGGAATTCATCGAGCAACACACTTTGCAATAAAAGCCTGAGAAAGCGGTGTCAGGCATTCTGTAGCATTGGTCGGCGCGCCGTGGGTGCGTCTTTGCTTTATCAGATGGAG
Source organism: Pseudomonas beijingensis (assembly GCF_030687295.1). Classification (NCBI taxonomy): domain Bacteria; kingdom Pseudomonadati; phylum Pseudomonadota; class Gammaproteobacteria; order Pseudomonadales; family Pseudomonadaceae; genus Pseudomonas; species Pseudomonas beijingensis. The sequence goes on from NZ_CP117425.1 coordinate 1,627,104, forward strand.
AGCGCTATGGCTTGGAATGAGCCGGGTGGCAACTCGAATAATCAGGATCCTTGGGGTGGCAAACGTCGTAACAACGGCGACCGCAAGGGGCCGCCAGATCTCGACGAGGCCTTCCGAAAGCTGCAGGAAAGCCTGAACGGTTTGTTCGGTGGTGGTAAAAAACGCGGTGACGAGGGCGGCGGTCGTTCGGGCAAGGGCGGCGGTTTCGGCCTGCTCGGCATCGGTCTCGTCGTGCTGGCGGCTGTCTGGCTGTACAGCGCGGTCTATGTCGTGGACGAGCAGGAGCAGGCCGTGGTGCTGCGCTTCGGCAAGTACTACGAGACGGTTGGCCCGGGCCTGAACATCTATTTCCCGCCGATCGACCAGAAGTACATGGAGAACGTCACGCGTGAGCGGGCGTACACCAAGCAGGGCCAGATGCTGACCGAAGACGAGAACATCGTCGAAGTGCCGCTGACCGTGCAATACAAGATCACCAACCTGCAGGACTTCGTGCTGAACGTCGACCAGCCGGAAATCAGCCTGCAGCACGCGACCGAAAGCGCCTTGCGCCATGTGGTGGGTTCCACCGCCATGGACCAGGTGCTGACCGAAGGTCGTGAACTGATGGCCAGCGAAATCAAGGAGCGCCTGCAACGGTTCCTCGATACCTATCGCACCGGTATCACCGTTACCCAGGTCAACGTCCAGAGCGCAGCGGCACCGCGTGAGGTCCAGGAAGCCTTCGACGACGTGATCCGGGCCCGTGAAGACGAGCAGCGTTCGCGCAACCAGGCCGAAACCTATGCCAACGGCGTCGTGCCGGAAGCCCGTGGTCAGGCCCAGCGCATCATCGAGGACGCCAACGGTTATCGTGACGAAGTGGTCTCCCGTGCCAAGGGTGAGGCCGATCGCTTCACCAAACTGGTAGCCGAGTATCGCAAGGCCCCTGAAGTGACCCGCCAGCGTCTGTACCTGGACACCATGCAGGAAGTCTTCAGCAACACCAGCAAGGTCCTCGTGACTGGCAACAAGAACGGCCAGAGCAATCTGCTGTACCTGCCGCTGGACAAGATGGTCGAGAGCGGTCGCAACACCAGTACGCCACCGGCCAGTTCGGCGGCGGTCAGCAATGAGGCCGGCACCCGTGCGGCGGCGGACCTGCAACAACAGCAAGCACGTACCAGGGAGAGTCGCTGATGAGCAATAAATCGCTGATCGCCCTTATTGTCGGTGTCGTCGTGGCGATCGCTGCCTGGAACTGCTTCTACATCGTGGCTCAGACCGAGCGCGCGGTGTTGCTGCAATTCGGTCGCGTGGTCCAGGCTGATGTCCAGCCGGGGCTGCATGTGAAGGTGCCGTACGTCAACAAGGTGCGCAAGTTCGACGCTCGCCTGATGACGCTGGATGCGCCGACACAACGCTTCCTGACGCTGGAAAAGAAAGCCGTGATGGTGGATGCCTACGCCAAGTGGCGCGTGAAGGATGCCGAGCGCTTCTACACCGCGACCTCTGGCCTGAAGCAGATCGCCGACGAGCGTCTGTCCCGTCGTCTGGAATCGGGCCTGCGTGACCAGTTCGGTAAGCGCACGTTGCATGAAGTGGTGTCCGGTGAGCGTGATGCGCTCATGGCCGACATCACCCGTTCGCTGAATGCGATGGCGGAAAAGGAGCTGGGTATCGAAGTGGTCGATGTCCGGGTCAAGGCCATCGACCTGCCGAAGGAAGTGAACCGCAGTGTGTTCGAGCGGATGAGTACCGAGCGTGAGCGTGAAGCCCGCGAGCACCGCGCCAAGGGTAACGAGCTGGCCGAAGGCATCCGTGCCGACGCCGATCGCCAACGCCGTGTGCTGCTGGCCGAAGCCTATCGTGAATCGGAGGAGGTCCGGGGTGATGGTGATGCCCAGGCTGCTTCGATCTACTCCAAGGCCTACGGTCAGGATCAGGAGTTCTACGCGTTCTACCGTAGCCTGCGTGCCTACCGTGAAAGCTTCGCGAACAAGTCCGACGTCCTGGTCCTGGACCCAAGCAGCGACTTCTTCCATTACCTGGAAAAGTCCAAGCCTTGATGCGACGTTGACCTGAAACACTCCGCCCGGCGGCTAAAGCGTCGGGCGGGGTGATCCTTTGGGAAAACGTGTGTATGATGCGGCAGCCGGGAAATTCCCGGCTTTTTTGCGTCTGCACGTTCGATTGCGGTTCATAGGTGCAGGCGTCGGGTTGAACGACTCGACAGGTTTTTCGAGGAAAGCGCTGGGCGAGGCCGATTGCGGGCCATTCGTCACGTCGCTCATGCGCGTGTTTTGCGTATGGGCCCAGTGTTTTCTGCTTCACTCAAGGCTTGCCCGAGGGCTGGCCGCCCGGACCATAGGGGAATGGCGTAATGGCAACGGTAGACCGCTGGCTGCTGCCTGATGGCATCGAAGAAGTACTGCCACCGGAAGCTGCGCGTATCGAAGTAGCGCGTCGGCAGGTGTTGGATCTGTTCCAGAGTTGGGGTTACGAATTCGTCGTCACCCCGCATATCGAGTACCTGGAATCCCTGCTCACCGGCGCGGGCCAGGACCTGGATCTGCGCACCTTCAAGGTAATCGACCCGCAGTCGGGCCGGCAGATGGGCTTTCGTGCCGACATCACGCCGCAAGTGGCGCGCATCGACGCCCACACCCTGCGCCGTGAAGGTCCGAGCCGCCTGTGCTACGCCGGCAGCGTTCTGCATGCCCAGCCGCGTGCCTTGTCGTCTTCGCGCAGCCCGATCCAGCTGGGCGCCGAGTTGTATGGCGATGCCAGCCCGAGCAGCGACGTGGAAGTCATCAGCCTGATGTTGGCCATGCTGCAACTGGCTGACGTGCCGGATGTCCACATGGACCTGGGGCATGTCGGCATTTACCGCGGCCTGGCCCGTGCGGCCGGTTTGTCCGGTGAAGTGGAGCAACAACTGTTCGATGCCCTGCAACGCAAGGCCATCGACGAAGTCATCAGCCTGACCGAGGGCCTGCCGGCCGATCTGTCGGGCATGCTGCGGGCACTGGTGGACCTGTGCGGCGGGCGTGAAGTATTGACCGCTGCCCGTGAACGCCTGGCTCATGCGCCGGCGCCGGTGTTGGCCGCGCTGGATGACTTGCTGGCGATTGCCGAGCGTCTGTCGGTGCGTTTCCCCGAGTTGCCGCTGTATTTCGACCTGGGTGAGTTGCGCGGCTATCACTATCACACCGGTGTCGTGTTCGCCGTGTTCGTGCCGGGCGTGGGCCAGTCCATCGCCCAGGGCGGCCGTTATGACGACATCGGCGCCGACTTCGGTCGCGCCCGTCCGGCGACCGGTTTCTCTACCGATTTGAAAACCCTGGTGACCCTGGGGCGTGCTGAAGTCGAGCTACCGTCTGGCGGTATCTGGATGCCTGACAGTACGGATGCGGCACTCTGGCAGGCGGTCTGCCAGTTGCGCAGTGAGGGTCAGCGTGTCGTCCAGGCCTTGCCTGGGCAGCCTTTGGCCGCCGCCCGTGAAGCGGACTGCGACCGGCAATTGATTCAGCAGAACGGGCTTTGGCAAGTATTGCCGCTGGCTTCTTGAGTTTTCCCGCCGGCCGCGGCCGGCACCAAGTTTGCGCGAATGAGGACAAGTGTTATGGGTAAGAATGTCGTAGTCCTGGGCACCCAGTGGGGTGATGAGGGCAAAGGCAAGATCGTTGATCTGCTGACCGAACATGCTGCCGCCGTAGTGCGCTACCAGGGTGGCCACAACGCAGGCCACACTTTGGTGATCGACGGTGAAAAAACCGTCCTGCACCTGATTCCGTCGGGCGTGCTGCGCGAAGGCGTCCAGTGCCTGATCGGCAACGGTGTGGTGGTTGCGCCCGATGCCTTGCTGCGGGAAATCATCAAGCTGGAAGAAAAAGGCGTACCGGTGCGCGAGCGCCTGCGTATCAGTCCGTCCTGCCCGCTGATCCTGTCCTATCACGTGGCGCTGGACCAGGCCCGTGAAAAGGCCCGTGGCGAGCTGAAGATCGGCACCACCGGTCGTGGCATCGGCCCGGCCTACGAAGACAAGGTGGCCCGTCGTGGCCTGCGCATCGGTGACCTGTTCCACCGTGAGCGTTTCGCCGCCAAGCTGGGCGAGTTGCTGGACTACCACAACTTCGTCCTGGTCAATTACTACAAAGAACCGGCCATCGACTTCCAGAAGACCCTGGACGAGTGCATGGAATACGCCGAGCTGCTCAAGCCGATGATGCTCGACGTCACTGCCGAGCTGCACGAGCTGCGTCGCGCCGGCAAGGACATCATGTTCGAAGGTGCCCAGGGTTCGCTGCTGGACATCGACCACGGTACCTACCCGTACGTCACCAGTTCCAACACCACCGCTGGCGGCATCGCCACCGGTTCGGGTTTCGGTCCGATGTACCTGGACTACATCCTGGGTATCACCAAGGCCTACACCACTCGCGTCGGTTCGGGTCCATTCCCGACTGAGCTGTTCGACGACGTCGGTGCCTTCCTGGCCAAGCGCGGCCACGAATTCGGTGCCACCACCGGTCGTGCCCGTCGTTGCGGCTGGTTCGATGCCGTCATCCTGCGTCGCGCCATCGACGTCAACAGCATCTCGGGCCTGTGCCTGACCAAGCTGGACGTACTGGACGGCCTGGAAACCATCAATATCTGCGTGGGCTACAAGAACCAGGACGGCGCCGTCATCGACGCACCGACCGACGCCGACAGCTACATCGGCCTGGAGCCGGTGTACGAGCAGATGCCAGGCTGGACTGAATCGACCGTGGGTGCCAAGACCCTGGAAGAGCTGCCGGTGGCTGCGCGCAACTACATCAAACGCGTCGAAGAGTTGGTCGGAGCGCCGATCGACATTATTTCGACGGGGCCGGACCGCAACGAAACCATCGTTCTGCGTCATCCGTTTGCCTGATAAGTCGTTGATGTGAAACACAAAGGGCCCTCGTCGGGGCCCTTTGTCGTTTCTGCCTGTCGGGCGGCACGACACTTGCTATGCAACTCCATTAAGGCACCGCTTTCCCGAGTGCCATCAAATTAATGGCGTTTGGTAGAGGGATTTCACGTGTCGGCCGTTCTCTCACTGTTACAAAGCCGTTTACTGCGGCCTGTGTTCGTTACCCTGGGTATCGCCCTTTTGGTGCAGGTGCTGGTGGCCGTTGCGCTGACCCGAAGCACCGTCACGGCGCTGGAAGCCGACCTGGGCGCGCGGTTGGGAGCGGACAGCCAGAAGCTCTCCGCCGAACTGGAGCAGGCCGGGCGCGAGGTCACCTCGAGCCTGGACAGCCTGTCCGCCAATACCCGCCAGCGGCTCAATGTCGGGCTTTCCGCTCGCCTGAAGGACGAGCAGGCGCAGTTGCGTGGGACCTTGGAGAAGGACTTGAGGGATTCCGCCAATGATATGGCGCAACTCCTGGCTTCCGTTGCGCCGCGCGCCATGTGGGACAACGACGTGCCCACCCTCTCTGAATTCGCCCGTCGGGCCCAGCGCAATCCCAACGTGCTGTTCGTCATCTATGACGATGCTGCCGGTGAGCACTTGACTCGGTATCTGAACCGGGAAAACCCGATCAACAAGGCGTTGTTGGAGAAGGGTAAAGGCGAGCGGGCGCTGGATAAGGTGCTGGACGCGGCAAAGAACGATCCGTCGGTGTATTACCTTGAAGCCTCGATCAACCCCAATGGGGTGGAAATCGGCAAAGTCTTGATGGGGGTTTCCACGGCGTCCGTTGAAGCCGACCTGAAGGCGCTGGACCAGCGCTTCTCGGCCTTGATCGCCAGCAGCGACCAATTGGTCGGTGACAGCCTCAAAGGGGCGGCGGCCGACAGCGCCACCGCCATGCGCGGTCGCCTGGCGTCGGCCCAGGCCACGGCCACGCAAATGCAGACCAACACCGCCAGCACCGTGCAGGACGCGGCGGGCACCCTGCGCTGGCGCATCGGCTTGGGTCTGGCGCTGGTGGGCTTCGGCGTGCTGGTGTTGCTGGCCGTGGTGCTGGGGCGTCGGGTGGTCAATCGCTTGAAGCTGCTGATCGCGGCCATGAATGACCTGGCGGCGGGCGAGGGTGACCTGACCAAGCGTGTGCAAATCAACAGCAAGGACGAAATCGGTGACATGGCCTCGGCGGTCAATCGCTTTGTGGATAAGTTGCAGCCCATTGTGCGTGAGGCGGGTGATGTGGCCCAGCGTACCGGTGTGGAAATCGGTGCGATGACCTTGCGCAACTCCGGTGCCGATGCGGCGGCCGGGATGCAGCGTGATGAAGTGGCCGAGAGCCTGCGTGCGCTGTCGCAAATGGCTGACGAGGCTCAATCGGAAAGCCAGGCGATGCAGGCGGCCCTGCAGCAAGTGGTGGAGATCCGCCAGGCCACCGATGAAAACACGCGCACTTCGACCAAGGTCAGCGGCTTGATCGAGGCTTTGGCCGGACAGGTCGATACCGGGGCGAAAGTGATCGAGCGGCTGGCGCAGCAGAGCGAACAGATTGAAGTGGTGCTGACCGTGATTCACGGCATCGCCGAGCAGACCAACTTGCTGGCCTTGAACGCGGCCATCGAGGCGGCGCGGGCCGGGGAAACCGGGCGCGGTTTTGCGGTGGTGGCGGATGAGGTGCGGGCGTTGGCGAGCAAGACCCAGAGCTCTACGGGGGACATCCAGGCGCATATCGTGGCCCTGCAGCAGGGCGCTCGCGAGGCGGTGGCCGCCATTGGCCAGGCCGGGCGCCAGGCCAATGAGGGTCTGTTGGTGCTGCGTGACAGTGCGCGCTTGCAGCAGTCGGTGCAGGCCTCTGTAGAGCAGGTGCATGCGGCCATTGGCCTGGCGACTCAGGCGGCGGCTCATCAGGCCCAGGGCGCGCAAGCGGTGCGTGGGCGGGTGGAGACCATTCATGCCCAGGCTGAGAAAGCGGCCCAGGCTGTGGTTGAGACCACGGCCAGTGGCAAGGTGCTGGATAGTTTGGCAGCGCAGTTGAAGGCGAGTTTGGGGCAGTTCAGGGCTTGATCGGGTTTCCACAGGCTTATACGCGACCAAAGCCTGTGTGGGAGCGGGCTTGCTCGCGAAGACGGTGGCACATTCAGCATTGATGCAAGCAGACCTACCGCCATCGCGAGCAAGCTCGCTCCCGCAGGGATTGCAGTGGCCGCAATCTGTAGATCGTCACCGACCCAGTGTGGGAGCGAGCTTGCTCGCGATGGCGGCCTGACAGTCGACCGGGTTCTCCCGGTCGTACTCCGATCCAATTGTTCGCAATTTTCAGATAGCAGAAACGCAAAAACCCGCTTTCGCGGGTTTCTGTGAGGTTCAAGGCCGTGACCTTGAAGCTTGAATTGGTGCCCAGAAGAAGACTCGAACTTCCACGACCTTGCGGTCACCAGCACCTGAAGCTGGCGTGTCTACCAATTTCACCATCTGGGCAGCATCTTCAGCGTTGCCGCTGTTGATGTGGCGCACTATACGGAGCGCGTTTTGATCTGTAAACCCCTGTTTTTGTTTTAGTAATTGCCAAACGCAATTGCAGGGGGGCAGAAATGCAAAAACCCGCTTTCGCGGGTTTTTGTTGAGCTGCCAGGCCCTTGACCTGTTGCTCGAAATTGGTGCCCAGAAGAAGACTCGAACTTCCACGACCTTGCGGTCACCAGCACCTGAAGCTGGCGTGTCTACCAATTTCACCATCTGGGCAGTATCGGCAACGTGTGTACGTCGTCGATGGCGCGCACTATACGGAGCGTGTTTTTAACTGTAAACCCCTCCGGAGAAAAAAACCGCTAAATTTCACGAGCGGTGCTTTCCGAGTGCTTCGAAGGCAGGTCAAATGACCCTGAAAACGCTATCGGATGCTTGAAATTTCCCGTTTCATTAAGCCTATGCCAAACTAACCCGCATATAGACAAGGTGAAAACTCTCTAATGGCCGATTGGCAGTCCCTCGATCCCGAGGCCGCTCGTGAAGCGGAAAAATATGAAAACCCTATTCCTAGCCGTGAACTGATCCTGGCGCATCTCGCCGATCGGGGTTCGCCTGCTAGCCGCGAGCAGTTGGTCGAAGAGTTCGGTCTGACCACCGAGGACCAACTCGAAGCCCTGCGCCGCCGTCTGCGCGCCATGGAGCGCGACGCTCAACTGATCTACACCCGACGCGGCACCTATGCGCCAGTGGACAAGCTCGACCTGATCCTGGGCCGCATCGCCGGTCACCGTGATGGCTTCGGCTTCCTGATCCCGGACGACGGCAGCGACGACCTGTTCATGAGCCCGGCGCAAATGCGCCTGGTGTTCGACGGCGACCGGGCCCTGGCCCGTGTGTCCGGCCTGGACCGTCGTGGTCGTCGCGAAGGCGTGATCGTCGAAGTGGTGTCCCGTGCCCATGAAAGCATCGTCGGCCGTTACTTCGAAGAAGGCGGTATCGGTTTTGTTGTGCCGGATAACCCGAAGGTTCAGCAGGAAGTGCTGATTACCCCGGGCCGTAATGGCGCCGCCAAGGTGGGTCAGTTCGTCGAGGTGAAAATCACCCACTGGCCTACAGCGCGCTTCCAGCCACAGGGCGATATCGTTGAAGTGGTCGGCAACTACATGGCGCCGGGCATGGAAATCGACGTTGCGCTGCGCACCTACGACATTCCTCACGTCTGGCCCGAGGCTGTGCTCAAGGAAGCCGCCAAGCTCAAGCCGGAAGTCGAAGAGAAAGATAAAGAAAAACGCATCGACCTGCGCCATCTGCCGTTCGTCACCATCGACGGCGAAGATGCCCGCGACTTCGACGATGCGGTCTACTGCGAAGCCAAGCCCGGCAAGCTGCGCCTGTTCTCCGGCGGTTGGAAGTTGTTCGTCGCGATTGCCGACGTGTCCAGCTACGTGAAGATCGGTTCGGCCCTGGATAACGAAGCCCAGGTGCGCGGCAACTCCGTGTATTTCCCTGAGCGCGTGATCCCGATGCTGCCTGAGCAGCTGTCCAACGGCCTGTGCTCGCTGAACCCGAAAGTCGACCGTTTGGCCATGGTGTGCGAGATGACCATCTCCAAAACCGGCGAAATGACCGACTACCAGTTCTACGAAGCGGTGATCCACTCCCAGGCGCGCCTGACCTACAACAAGGTCAGCACCATCCTGGAAACGCCGAAGACCAGTGAAGCCAAGGCGCTGCGTACCGAATACGCTGGCGTGGTACCGCATCTCAAGCAGCTGTACGCGCTGTACAAGGTGTTGCTGGGGGCCCGTCACGTGCGTGGCGCGATCGATTTTGAGACCCAGGAAACCCGGATTGTCTTCGGTTCCGAGCGCAAGATCGCCGCAATCACCCCGACGACCCGTAACGATGCGCACAAGCTGATCGAGGAGTGCATGCTGGCGGCCAACGTGGCCACTGCGGAATTCCTCAAGAAGCACGAGATTCCTGCGTTGTACCGCGTGCACGACGGCCCGCCGCCGGAGCGTCTGGAAAAACTGCGCGCCTTCCTCGGCGAGCTCGGCCTGTCCCTGCACAAAGGCAAGGACGGCCCGACGCCGAAGGACTACCAGGCACTGCTGGCCAGCATCAAGGACCGCCCGGATTACCATGTGATCCAGACGGTGATGTTGCGCTCCCTGAGCCAGGCGGTGTACAGCGCTGACAACCAGGGCCACTTCGGCCTGAATTACGAGGCGTACACCCACTTTACCTCGCCGATCCGCCGTTACCCGGACTTGCTCACGCACCGCGCGATCCGCAGCGTGATCCATTCCAAGCAGAACACCCCGCACGTCAAGCGCGCCGGTGCCATGACCATTCCGAAGGCACGGATCTATCCGTACGACGAAGCGGCCCTGGAACAGTTGGGCGAACAGTGCTCCATGAGCGAACGCCGCGCCGACGAAGCCACCCGCGACGTGGTGAATTGGCTCAAGTGCGAGTTCATGAAAGACCGCGTGGGCGAGTCGTTCCCAGGCGTGATCACGGCGGTGACCGGCTTTGGTTTGTTTGTCGAACTGACCGACATCTACGTCGAGGGCTTGGTGCACGTCACCGCCTTGCCGGGTGATTACTACCACTTTGATCCTGTGCATCACCGCCTGGCGGGAGAGCGCACCGGTCGCAGCTTCCGTCTGGGCGACACCGTGGAAGTGCAGGTCATGCGCGTCGACCTCGATGAGCGCAAGATCGACTTCGGAATGTCCGACAAACCCGCTGAGGCACCGACTGGCCGTAAAAAGCGTGGCAGCGAGACCGCAGCGCCTGCGACCAAAGGTAGAGGTAAAGGTGCTCCTGCCAAAGCCGCAGAGCCTGAGCCAGCCAAGGCCGGTCGCCGTTCGTCTGTCAAGGACAAGGCGCCCGAGGCCTACCGCCCCAGCGACGCAGCGGCGAAGAACGCCGAACTGCGCAAGAGCCGCGAGTTGAAGCAGCAGTTGCTCAACGAAGCCAAAAGCGGTGGTAAAGCGGCGTCTGGGGGAAAGTCCCACGGGGCGGAAAAGCCGTCGAGCAAGCCAAGCAAACACCGTAAAGGCCCGCCAAAAGCGGGTTCGGCCCCCGCGAAAAGCGGCGGGTCGCGCAAACCTAAGGCCAAGTCATGAGTCTGGAAAAAATCTACGGCGTGCACGCCGTAGAAGCACTGCTGCGTCACCACCCCAAACGTGTCAAGCAAGTGTGGTTGGCGGAAGGTCGCAGCGAGCCGCGTGTGCAAGCGCTGGTCGAGCTGGCCACCCAAAACAAGGTTGCCATCGGCCAGGCCGAGCGTCGTGAAATGGATGTGTGGGTCGAAGGCGTTCACCAGGGCGTCGTGGCCGAAGTCAGCCCGAGCCAGGTCTGGGGCGAGGCGATGCTCGACGAACTGCTCGATCGCACCGAAGGCGCCCCCCTGTTGTTGGTGCTGGACGGCGTCACCGACCCGCATAACCTGGGCGCCTGTCTGCGTTCGGCGGACGCCGCCGGTGCGTTGGCGGTCATCGTGCCTAAAGACAAGTCGGCGACGTTGACGCCGGTGGTGCGTAAAGTCGCTTGCGGCGCGGCTGAAGTGATCCCGTTGGTGGCGGTGACCAACCTGGCGCGCACCCTGGAAAAACTCCAGCAGCGTGGCCTGTGGGTGGTCGGCACGGCGGGCGAGGCCGAGGTCAGCATCTATGACCAGGACCTGACGGGCCCGACGATCCTGATCATGGGCGCCGAAGGCAAGGGCATGCGCCGCCTGACCCGCGAGCATTGCGACTATCTGGTCAAGCTGCCGATGGCTGGCAGCGTCAGCAGCCTCAACGTCTCGGTGGCCACCGGTGTGTGCCTGTTCGAAGCGCTGCGCCAGCGCAGCGTCAAGGCTGTCGCCAAAAAGCCCTGATCCAGACGCAAATCCATTGTGGGAGCGGGCTTGCTCGCGATGACGGTGTATCAGTGACAGCAATGTCGACTGGCATGCCGCTATCGCGAGCAAGCTCGCTCCCACATTGGTTTTGTGTGAGGAGCAGGGATTGGCGGTTGTTCAAATAATCGCCAATTGCCTTGCGCCGCCCTCGGCCCTTCTCTACAATTGCGCCCCTTGCTGTGATGGCAGGCACTTATGTGTCTAGCGTCCACAAGTCCATAAGTGTCATTCACTCCTTGTCTGACCGTTTTTGAGCGGCAGGCTACAACCCGTAAGGAGCATTCATGCGTCATTACGAAATCATCTTTTTGGTCCACCCGGATCAAAGCGAGCAAGTCGGCGGCATGGTTGAGCGTTACACCAAGCTGATCGAAGAAGACGGCGGCAAAATCCACCGTCTGGAAGATTGGGGCCGTCGTCAACTGGCCTACGCAATCAACAATGTTCACAAGGCTCACTACGTGATGCTGAACGTTGAGTGCACTGGCAAGGCCCTGGCCGAGCTGGAAGACAACTTCCGCTACAACGATGCAGTGATCCGTAACCTGGTCATCCGTCGCGAAGAAGCCGTCACCGGCCAATCCGAGATGCTCAAGGCTGAAGAAAACCGCAGTGAGCGCCGTGAGCGTCGCGACCGTCCTGAGCACTCTGACAGCGCCGATGGCGATGACAGCGATAGCGACAGCGACAACAGCGATAACGCTGACGAGTAATCCACGGACCTTTTAAGGAGCCAATCACATGGCACGTTTCTTCCGTCGTCGTAAATTCTGCCGCTTCACCGCTGAAGACGTGAAAGAGATCGATTACAAAGATCTCAACACTCTGAAAGCCTACGTATCCGAGACCGGCAAAATCGTTCCAAGCCGTATCACCGGTACCAAAGCTCGTTATCAGCGTCAGCTGGCCACCGCTATCAAGCGCGCCCGCTTCCTGGCCCTGCTGGCCTACACCGACAGCCACGGCCGCTGAGACCGGGCAGTCGACGAGTAGTAAGGGATTGAATGCATGCGCGCCTTAGCTGACTTCATCATGCGGGGACGTGTGCAGGCCACGCTGGTTGTGGCCGGATCCGCGGCATTGCCGCTGTTGTTCTGGTTGAGTGCCGCCGCTGGGTGCCTTGTGCTCCTGCGGCGCGGTTCGGACGCCTTGAGCGTCCTGGGTATCGGGTTGCTATCAGCGTTGGTGAGCTGGTACTTCCTGAAGGACCCGACAACACTCCTGGTGTTGCTCGGGGCTGGTGGCCTGGCGTTGGTTTTGCGCGCCGGTCATACCTGGAACCGCGTGCTGCTGTGCAGCGTGGCCGTGGGGTTGTTGTGTGCGGTGAGCCTGGGAACTGTCTTCAGTTCCTTCATCGAGTCACTGGCGCAGACGTTCGAACACGTCCTGCCGCTGGCGATGGGTGAGGTCTACGAGACATTCTCGGCAGACCAGAAGGCGTTTCTCACCGCCCTGAGCGCTCCGCTGATGATCATTTCGATAGCGTCTTCGCTGCAGATCTTTAGCGTGCTGTGCCTGATTCTTGGGCGCTATTGGCAGGCGTCGTTGTATAACCCCGGTGGTTTCGGTCGCGAGTTTCGCGCCATCCGATTCCCCAAGAGCGTGGCGCTGTCACTGCTGGCCGTCATGTGTGTGGCTCCGTTTTTCGGGCTGCATGCACTGATCCTGTTGCCGCTGTGCAGTGTACCGCTGGTCTTCGCCGGCTTGGCCCTGATTCATGGGCTGGTGGCGCAGAAGCGACTGGCCACGTTCTGGCTGGTGGGGATATACGTGACGTTGTTGCCTTTCATGCACTTGCTCGGTCCGTTGCTCGTGGTCTTGGCCATCGTCGACAGCCTGATTGATTTTCGCGGTCGTATGGCGCCGAAAGACGCCGACAACGCGAACGGTGAAGGTTAAAAGTTAGAGGATTTTCACATGCAACTGATCCTTCTGGAAAAAATCGCCAACCTGGGCAACCTGGGCGACAAAGTAAACGTTAAGGCCGGCTACGGTCGTAACTACCTGCTGCCTTTCGGCAAAGCCACCGCTGCGACCGCTGCCAACCTGGCTGCGTTCGAAGAGCGTCGCGCTGAGCTGGAAAAAGCCGCCGCAGACCGTAAGGCATCGGCTGAAAGCCGTGCTGCCCAACTGGCCGAGCTGGAAGTGACCATCACTGCCACCGCTGGCGACGAAGGCAAGCTGTTCGGTTCGATCGGTACTCACGACATCGCTGACGCACTGACCGCCTCCGGCGTTGAAGTGGCGAAAAGCGAAGTTCGTCTGCCGAACGGCACCATCCGCAACGTAGGCGAATTCGACGTAGCCGTGCACCTGCACGCCGAAGTTGAAGCCACCGTACGCGTTGTCGTGGTAGCAGCCTAAGCAACACCTGTCGGCTGGCACCCTCGGGTGCTTGCCGGTAACATCGGGCACGATCCTGTTTACAGGTCGTGCCCTTTGTCTTTCTGCAATTGCTGAATTTCATAACCAGACGTGGCCATGAACGAAATCACCGCTCCCGAGCAATATGATCTGCAAACCGCTGCCCTGAAGGTGCCTCCGCATTCCATCGAGGCCGAACAGGCCGTGCTCGGTGGCCTGATGCTGGACAACAACGCCTGGGAACGCGTGCTCGATCAAGTCTCCGACGGCGATTTCTACCGGCATGACCACCGCCTGATTTTCCGTGCGATCGCCCGTCTGGCCGATCAGAACATGCCGATCGACGTCGTCACCCTGGCCGAGCAATTGGACAAGGAAGGGCAGACGTCCCAGGTCGGCGGCCTCGGTTACCTGGGCGAGCTGGCGAAAAACACGCCGTCGGTCGCCAACATCAAGGCCTATGCCCAGATCGTCCGCGAGCGGGCAACCTTGCGCCAGTTGATTGGCATCAGCACCGAGATCGCCGACAGCGCCTTCAACCCGGAAGGCCGCACCGCCGCCGAGATCCTTGACGAAGCCGAACGGCAGATCTTCCAGATCGCCGAGGCCCGGCCGAAAACCGGCGGCCCGGTGAGCGTCAACGACCTGTTGACCAAGGCCATCGACCGCATCGACACCTTGTTCAACACCGACAACGCCATCACCGGCCTGTCCACCGGCTACACCGACCTCGACGAGAAGACCAGCGGCCTGCAGCCGTCCGACCTGATCATCGTCGCCGGCCGTCCGTCCATGGGTAAGACCACCTTTGCGATGAACCTGGTGGAAAACGCCGTGCTGCGCAGCGACAAGGCCGTGCTGGTGTACTCCCTCGAGATGCCAGGCGAATCGCTGATCATGCGTATGCTCTCGTCCCTGGGGCGTATCGACCAGACCAAGGTCCGTTCCGGCCAGCTGGAAGACGACGACTGGCCGCGCCTCACCTCGGCGGTCAACCTGCTCAACGACCGCAAGCTGTTCATCGATGACACGGCGGGTATCAGTCCGTCGGAAATGCGCGCCCGAACCCGTCGCCTGGTGCGTGAGCACGGCGATATCGCGCTGATCATGATCGACTACCTGCAGTTGATGCAGATTCCCGGTTCCAGCGGCGACAACCGGACCAACGAGATTTCCGAAATCTCCCGTTCCCTCAAGGCCCTGGCCAAGGAATTCAACTGCCCGGTGGTGGCGCTTTCCCAGTTGAACCGTTCCCTGGAGCAGCGCCCCAACAAGCGTCCGGTGAACTCCGACTTGCGGGAATCCGGAGCGATCGAGCAGGACGCCGACGTCATCATGTTCGTGTACCGTGACGAGGTGTACCACCCCGAGACGGAACACAAGGGCATCGCCGAAATCATCATCGGCAAGCAGCGGAACGGCCCGATCGGTTTCATTCGCCTGGCGTTCATCGGTAAATACACCCGATTCGAGAACCTGGCGCCGGGTAGCTACAATTTTGATGATGACGAGTAACCTGTTCGGCATCTATTGAGGCGGGCCCTTTTCCAGAAGATTGCACTTCTCCTGTGGGAGCGAGCTTGCTCGCGATAGCGGTGCAACTGTCAGCACATGCATTGAATGGGCTGGCCCCTTCGCGAGCAAGCTCGCTCCCACATTTGATATGCGGTGCGCCGCCGATTTCCGACCATAGCCGTCGGAATTGGTCAAAATTTGTGCTATATTCCGCGCCCGCGATTTTTCATCTTTTATACCGGTCATCGACATGCAAGCAGCCAAGCCGTTATTTGACTATCCCAAGTACTGGGCCGAATGTTTCGGCCCAGCGCCATTCCTGCCCATGAGCAGGGAGGAGATGGATCAGCTTGGCTGGGATTCATGCGACATCATCATCGTGACCGGTGATGCCTACGTCGATCACCCGTCGTTCGGCATGGCGATCATCGGCCGTTTGCTGGAAGCCCAGGGCTTTCGTGTCGGGATCATTGCCCAGCCGAACTGGCAGTCCAAAGACGACTTCATGAAGCTCGGCGAGCCCAACCTGTTTTTCGGCGTCGCGGCCGGCAACATGGACTCGATGATCAACCGCTACACCGCTGACAAGAAAATTCGCTCCGATGACGCCTACACCCCGGGCGGCATGGCCGGCAAGCGGCCGGACCGTGCGAGCCTGGTCTACAGCCAGCGCTGCAAGGAAGCCTACAAGCACGTACCGATCGTGCTCGGCGGCATCGAAGCCTCCCTGCGCCGCATCGCCCATTACGATTACTGGCAGGACCGGGTGCGCAACTCGATCCTGATCGACGCCTGCGCCGACATCCTGCTCTACGGCAACGCCGAGCGGGCGATTGTCGAAGTCGCCCAGCGCCTGTCCTACGGCCACAAGATCGAAGACATCACCGACGTACGCGGCACCGCGTTTATCCGTCGTGACACACCGCAGGGCTGGTACGAAGTCGACTCCACGCGTATCGACCGTCCGGGCAAGATCGACAAGATCATCAACCCGTACGTGAATACCCAGGACACCGCTGCTTGTGCCATCGAGCAGGAAAAAGGTCCGGTTGAGGATCCGAGCGAAGCCAAGGTCGTGCAGATCCTGGCGAGCCCGAAAATGACCCGCGACAAGACCGTGATTCGCCTGCCCTCGGTGGAAAAGGTCCGTGGCGATGCGGTGCTCTACGCCCACGCCAACCGCGTGTTGCACTTGGAAACCAACCCGGGCAACGCCCGCGCCCTGGTTCAGAAGCACGGCGAAGTCGACGTCTGGTTCAACCCGCCGCCCATTCCGATGACCACCGAGGAAATGGACTACGTGTTCGGCATGCCTTACGCACGTGTTCCCCATCCGGCGTACGGCAAGGAGAAAATTCCAGCCTACGAGATGATCCGTTTCTCGGTGAACATCATGCGCGGCTGCTTTGGTGGCTGCACCTTCTGCTCGATCACCGAGCACGAAGGCCGGATCATCCAGAACCGTTCCGAAGAGTCGATCATCCGCGAGATCGAAGAGATCCGCGACAAGGTCCCGGGCTTCACCGGGGTCATTTCCGACCTCGGCGGCCCGACCGCGAACATGTATCGCATTGCCTGCAAGAGCCCGGAAATCGAATCCGCGTGCCGCAAGCCGTCCTGCGTGTTCCCCGGCATCTGCCCGAACCTGAACACCGACCATTCTTCGCTGATCCAGCTGTACCGCAGCGCCCGGGCCTTGCCTGGGGTGAAAAAGATCCTGATTGCCTCTGGTCTGCGTTACGACCTGGCGGTCGAGTCACCGGAATACGTCAAGGAGCTGGTGACCCACCACGTGGGCGGTTACCTGAAGATCGCTCCGGAGCACACCGAGGAAGGCCCGCTCAACCAGATGATGAAGCCGGGCATCGGCAGCTATGACAAATTCAAGCGGATGTTCGAGAAGTACACCAAGGAAGCCGGGAAAGAGCAGTACCTGATTCCGTACTTCATCGCGGCCCACCCGGGCACCACCGACGAAGATATGATGAACCTGGCACTGTGGCTCAAGGGCAACGGTTTTCGGGCCGACCAGGTGCAGGCGTTCTATCCGTCGCCGATGGCCACCGCCACGGCCATGTACCACTCGGGCAAGAACCCGCTGCGCAAGGTCACCTACAAGAGCGATGCGGTGACCATCGTCAAGAGCGAGGAGCAACGCCGCCTGCACAAGGCCTTCCTGCGGTATCACGACCCCAAGGGCTGGCCGATGCTGCGCGAAGCGTTGACTCGCATGGGCCGCGCCGACCTGATCGGGCCGGGCAAGAACCAGTTGATTCCGTTGCACCAGCCGGCCACCGACAGCTACCAGAGCGCCCGACGCAAGAACTCGACGCCAGCCGGCAGCCATAAAGTGGGCAAGGAAACCACCAAGATTCTGACCCAGCACACCGGCCTGCCACCGCGGGCCAGCGACGGCGGCAATCCGTGGGACAAGCGCGAGCAGGCCAAGGCCGCGGCATTCGCCCGCAACCAGCAGGCCGCCAAGGAACGCAAGGACGCCGCCAAGGGCAAGGGACCGAAACCGGCGCGCAAGCCTGTCGTGCCTCGCTGATCGCCAAGCCACATTGCAAACGCCAGCCTAAGTGCTGGCGTTTTGCTTTCTAGCGGCGCTGCTGGCCGTTTGTTATCGTGGCGCCCGCCCGACAGTGCCAGAAGCTACGCGTTACCCTTGTGGCGAGGGAGCTTGCTCCCGCTCGACGGCGGAGCCGTCGCAAACCTGCTGGCAAGGTCTGTCTGGGAAAATTGCATTGGTTTGTTTGGGGGCTGCTTCGCAGCCCAGCGGGAGCAAGCTCCCTCGCCACAGGGGTTCAGTGTAGATAAAAGTCTCACTTTCCGATTCTCAAGGACGATTCATATGAGCAGCGCTACAACGGGCATCGGCATGGACCTGAGCTTCTCCCAGTTCATGGCCCGCAAACGCATCGAAAGCCAGATCAACCTGCCGCGCCTGTTTGCTGCTATTGACGCCGATCCTGGCATCGCCGGGGCGGGTGTGGTGTATGTCGATTCCGAATACAACGTCGTGACCCTGCGCGAGTTCAAGCCGATTTGCAGCATCGCGCCCAAGCGCATCATTCTGCGCGAGGCGAAAAAATACATCGCGCCGCAGCAGTTCATCGATCAGGTCAAAAGCAGCCCCCGCGAGTCCAAGCTCGGGCTTGAAGCAACCAACGCCGGCTTGTCCTGTGTCGCCGCGGTGATTGGTTGGGTGGTGGTGTTCAGCGGCAGCGTCGCGGTGCCCTTTACGGCAGGGGCAAGTGCCTTTGTCGTTGCCCTGGGCGCCGCTGCCGCGACGGCCAGCACCGCGCAATGCGTCATTGGCGGGATGCGGGTGGCCAATGAGCTGACCAATCCGACCGGCAACGATGAGATGAACGACGCCGACTGGTACAACATTGTGTCGCCGATCCTTGACGGGGTTTCCCTGGTGGGGGGCGGTGGCTCGGCCCTGACGACTGTTCGGCTGCTCAAGGCCAACAAAGCGGCCGGCACGGGAAAGAGTTGGTATCAGTTGCTCAAGGGCCTGAATCGGCAAGAGCGCAGCAAACTGACCAAGGAGCTGTTGACGCTGAAGGACCCGAGCCTGACCGCCAAGTTACTCAAGCTGCAGCAACGCGCGGGGGCCCTGCCCAAACGTTACTCTTCAGCTGAAATCAGGCACGCGACGCTGACGCAAATAAAGGACTCCCTTGGGGGCGCGCTGGGGATCATTGGCAGTTATACCGGCGAGGGCGCCGTGAAGACCGTTGCCGTCGGCCTGTATGAGGAGTTCACGGAATGATCGGTGGCGGATCGCTGAAGGCCTTTCTCGCCCGCTATTTCCCGGTGTTCATGGGGACGATCCTGCTGGGCTGCTTTTCCGGGTCCACGCTGCTTGTGTTGGCCGGGGCCACGTATTGGCGTGCCCTGGAGCCGTCAGCCAGGACCGACTATGTCGGGCTCGGCACCTTGGCTTTGGTGCTCGTCCTGGTCCTGGGCAACCTCTTGATCGCTCGCGGGCGCGCCTGGGCGGTCTGGTGGGTGGCGGGGTATTTCCTGGCCTGTCTGGCGGCGGTGCTGCCGACGTTCGCGTATCGACCGCATCAGGGCGTGTATCTCTTCGCGGTGCTGTTGCCACTGCTGGGGCTGTTACTGCTCAACAGCAAGCGCCACCGGGAAATGCGCAGCAAACTCGTCGACATCCGCCGCCAACGCGCGCTGATCATTCAGGCCGCCAAGGCCTCGCGCCCCCGTCGCTGAGTCGATTCGCGCCGCATTTATGTGCATTCCTTTTACAGATGAATACGGGCATCGCGCGTTTTTAGTGCTCTACTGGCTTGAGTAGACAAAGAAAGTGTCCGGCCTGCCTGCATGGCATAAGTCTTGCGCCGCTTTCGATACCGCCCAGGCTCGCAGGAGGCACGTCGTGTCGATCCATGTCGCATTGCATCACGTCACGCATTACCGCTACGACCGCGCCGTCGAACTCGGACCGCAGATCGTTCGCCTGCGCCCGGCGGCCCACAGCCGCACGCGGATTCTTTCCTATGCGCTGAAGGTTTCGCCGGAGCAGCATTTCATCAACTGGCAGCAGGATCCCCAGGGCAATTACCTGGCGCGGTTGGTGTTTCCCGAGAAAACCCGGGAGCTGCGGATCGAAGTCGATCTGCTGGCGGAAATGGCGGTGTTCAATCCGTTCGACTTCTTTCTCGAGCCCTACGCCGAGAAGATTCCCTTCGCCTACGCGACTGACGAACGCAAGGAACTGGCGCCTTACCTGGAAACCCTGCCACTGACGCCGAGGTTCCAGGCCTATCTGGACGGCATCGACCGCACGCCGTTGCCAGCGGTGGATTTCCTGGTGGCGCTCAAC
This sequence comes from Pseudomonas beijingensis, assembly GCF_030687295.1. Taxonomy (NCBI): domain Bacteria; kingdom Pseudomonadati; phylum Pseudomonadota; class Gammaproteobacteria; order Pseudomonadales; family Pseudomonadaceae; genus Pseudomonas; species Pseudomonas beijingensis. The sequence goes on from NZ_CP117425.1 coordinate 1,647,138, forward strand.
CAGCGTCTGAGCGAAGACATCAACTACCTGATTCGCATGGAACCCGGCGTGCAGACCCCGGAGCATACCCTTGAGCACGCGTCCGGCTCGTGCCGCGACTCAGCCTGGTTGTTGGTGCAGTTGCTGCGCAACCTTGGCCTGGCTGCGCGGTTTGTCTCCGGTTATCTGATCCAGCTGACCGCCGATGTGAAAAGCCTCGATGGCCCGTCCGGCACCGACGTCGATTTCACCGACTTGCATGCCTGGTGCGAGGTCTACCTGCCCGGTGCCGGCTGGATCGGCCTGGATGCGACCTCTGGGTTGTTCGCCGGTGAAGGCCACATCCCGCTGGCCTGTAGTCCCGATCCGTCCTCGGCGGCACCGATCAGTGGCTTGGTGGAGCCTTGCGAGTGCGAGTTCAGCCACGAAATGTCCGTCGAGCGGGTCTGGGAAGCGCCGCGGGTGACCAAACCTTACACCGACGCGCAATGGCTGGCGATCCAGGCCCTGGGACGGCAGATCGATGCTGACCTGCTGGAGGGCGACGTGCGCCTGACCATGGGCGGCGAACCAACCTTTGTCTCCATCGATGACCCGGATGGCGCCGAGTGGAACACCGCGGCACTCGGACCGGACAAGCGCCGGCTCTCCGCCGAGCTGTTCCAGCGCATGCGCAATCACTATGCGCCCAAGGGGCTGGTGCATTTCGGCCAGGGCAAGTGGTACCCCGGCGAGCAACTGCCGCGCTGGTCGCTCAACTGCTATTGGCGGCGCGACGGAGTGCCGATCTGGCACAACAGTGCGTTGATCGCTGACGAGCAGGACGATTACGGCGCTGATGGCGAACTGGCCGGACGCTTCCTGGCGAGTGTCGCCGAGCGTTTGAAGATTCCTACGCGGTTCGTGTTTCCGGCCTACGAAGACAACTTCTATTACCTCTGGCGCGAAGGAGCATTGCCTTCCAACGTCACGGCCGAGGACCCACGCCTGGAGGACGCCTTGGAGCGTGCACGGTTGCGCAAGGTCTTCAGCCAGGGCCTGGACAAGGTCATCGGCCAGGTCCTGCCGTTGGCTCGCACCGCCAAGGGCGATCAATGGCAAAGCGGTCGCTGGTACCTGCGCGACAGTCACTGCCGCCTGGTGCCGGGGGATTCGCCCCTGGGTTATCGCTTGCCGCTGGCGTCCCAGCCTTGGGTGACGGCGGCCGAGTACCCGTTCATCCACCCCACCGACCCGAACCAGGACTTGCCCGAACTGCCCGGCACCGAGCAACTGGCGCGTCACGGCGAGCCGGCCGCCGAGCAGGCGCGTGTCCCGGAGATCGACACATCCGCCGACTGGCTGACCCGCACCGCCTTTTGTGCCGAGGCCCGCGAAGGCCGGCTCTATCTGTTCATGCCGCCGTTGGAGCGGGTCGAGGATTATCTGGAGCTGGTCAGCGCCATTGAGGCGACGGCTGAGGAGCTGCACTGTCCGGTCCTGTTGGAAGGCTACGAGCCGCCGAGCGACCCGCGCCTGAGCAATTTCCGCATCACCCCCGACCCCGGTGTTATCGAGGTCAACGTACAGCCCTCGGCGACCTGGGATGAGTTGGTCGAGCGCACTGAATTTTTGTACGAAGAAGCGCGCCAGACCCGACTGACCACCGAGAAATTCATGATCGATGGCCGCCACACCGGCACGGGCGGCGGCAACCATTTCGTCCTGGGTGGTGCGACACCGGCTGACTCGCCGTTCCTGCGACGTCCCGACCTGCTGCGCAGCCTGATCAGTTATTGGCATAACCACCCGGCGTTGTCCTACCTGTTTTCCGGGTTGTTCATCGGCCCGACGTCCCAGGCGCCCCGCGTGGACGAGGCGCGCAACGACGCGTTGTACGAGCTGGAAATCGCATTCGCGCAGATGCCCCAGCCGGGCGAGGAATGTCCGCCGTGGTTGGTCGACCGCTTGCTGCGCAACCTGCTGATCGACGTGACCGGCAATACGCACCGCGCCGAATTCTGCATCGACAAGCTCTATTCGCCGGACGGCGCCACCGGGCGTCTCGGCCTGTTAGAGTTGCGTGCCTTCGAGATGCCGCCCCACGCCCGCATGAGCCTGGCCCAGCAATTACTGCTGCGGGCGCTGGTGGCGCGGTTCTGGCGTGAGCCTTATGCACCGGCGAAACTGGCGCGCTGGGGCACCGAGCTGCATGACCGCTTCCTGTTGCCGCACTTTATCGAGCAGGATTTTGCCGACGTCATCCATGAGCTGAACGCCGCCGGCTACCCGCTGCGGGCCGAGTGGTTCGCCGCGCACCTGGAGTTTCGTTTTCCCAAGGTGGGTGACTACGCGGTCAGTGGTATCGAGCTGCAATTGCGCCAAGCCCTCGAGCCTTGGCATGTGCTGGGGGAGGAGGGCGCGGTGGGCGGCACCGTGCGTTATGTGGATTCCTCCCTGGAGCGTTTGCAGGTCAAGCTCAGCGGCCTGGCGCCGCAACGCTACCTGCTGACCTGCAATGGCGTGCCGGTGCCGTTGCAACCGACGGGGCGGGTCGGCGAATTCGTGGCCGGCGTGCGTTTCCGCGCCTGGCAACCGGCCAACTGCCTGCAACCGACCATCCCGGTGCATGCGCCGCTGGTCTTCGACTTGCTCGACACCTGGATGCAACGTTCCGTGGGCGGTTGCCAGTATCACGTGGCCCATCCGGGCGGGCGCAACTATGACAGCCTGCCGGTGAATGCCAACGAGGCCGAGAGCCGGCGCATGGCGCGCTTCTTCCGCCTCGGGCACACGCCGGGGAAACTGCCGATACCCAGCCTGGCGGTGGATGACGAGTTTCCACTTACGCTGGATCTGCGACGTTTTCAGGGTGCTCAAAAGAATAAATAACCCCGTGGCGAGGGAGCTTGCTCCCGCTGGGCTGCGCAGCGGCCCCAAGATTTCGCGGTCGCTGCGCAACCGAGCGGGAGCAAGCTCCCTCGCCACGATGATTGCAGTCTGAAAACCCAGGCCGGATCCAACACAAACACACCTATCCGGGCGTCATGCGCTTGCGCTAGTCTCACCTTTCATTGCTGTCTGCCGAGCTTTCCATGCCTGACCTGCTTGACCGTTACCCGCTGACGACGGGCACCTATCACGAACTGTTGGACGACAGCGGCGCGGTGCGCGGGCACTGGCGCCGCCTGCTCGACCATTTGCAGCGCAGTACGCCGGCCCAACTGCTCCAGCGTCAGGCACTGTTGGCCCGGCAGATCCAGGAAAACGGTGTCACTTACAACGTCTATGCAGACCCGAAGGGCGCCGACCGGCCGTGGGAACTGGACCTGCTGCCCCATGTGATCGACCCGCAGGAATGGAAGCATCTGTCAGCCGGGATCGCCCAGCGTGCGCGGCTGCTCAATGCGGTGCTGGCCGACCTGTACGGGCCGCAGCGACTGGTCAGCGAAGGGCTGTTGCCGGCGGAGCTGGTGTTCGGGCACAACAATTTCCTCTGGCCGTGCCAGGGCATCTTGCCGCCGGACGGCAGTTTCCTGCACTTGTATGCGGTGGATCTGGCGCGCACGCCCGATGGCCGCTGGTGGGTCACGGCAGACCGGACCCAGGCGCCTTCGGGGGCCGGGTACGCGCTGGAAAATCGCATGATCGTTTCCCGCGCCTTTCCCGATTTGTATCGCGACCTCAAGGTTCGGCACCTGTCCGGATTTTTTCGCACCTTGCAGGAAACCCTGGCGCGGCAGGCACCCAGCGACGGTGAGTCGCCGCTGGTGGTGCTGTTGACGCCGGGGCGGTTCAACGAAAGCTATTTCGAACACCTTTACCTGGCGCGCCAGTTGGGCTATCCGCTGGTGGAAGGCGGCGACCTGACCGTTCGCGATGCCACGGTCTACCTCAAGACCCTCAGCGGCCTGCGCCGGGTCCACGCCATCATGCGCCGGCTCGACGACGATTTCTGCGATCCTCTGGAGTTGCGCACCGATTCGGCCCTCGGCGTGCCGGGGTTGCTCGAAGCGGTGCGCCAGGGCCGGGTGCTGGTGGCCAATGCCTTGGGCAGTGGCGTGCTGGAGTCGCCGGGCCTGCTGGGGTTCCTGCCGAAGATCAACCAGTACCTGTTCGGCGAAGAACTGCTGCTGCCGTCCATCGCCACCTGGTGGTGCGGTGAGCCGCCGGTGCTGGCCCAGGCCCTGGAAAAACTGCCGCAGTTGTTGATCAAGCCGGCGTTTCCGTCCCAGAGTTTCAGCCCGGTGTTCGGTCGCGACCTGAGCGAGGCGCAGCGCGGGCAACTGGCGGCACGCATGCAGGCACGGCCCTATGCCTATGTCGCCCAGGAACTGGCGCAACTGTCCCAGGCACCGGTCTGGCAGGCCGAGGATGGGCAAATCCAGCCGCGGGCAATCGGTATGCGCATGTATGCCGTGTCCGGCAAGGATGATTATCGGGTGTTGCCGGGTGGCCTGACCCGCGTGGCCGCCGAGGCCGACGCCGAAGTGGTGTCGATGCAGCGCGGTGGCGCCAGCAAGGACACCTGGGTGCTGGGGGAGCAGGCGCCCGGCAGTGAACAATGGAAGGCCCAGCGAACCGTGGGGGTCCATGATCTGGTTCGACGTGATCCATACCTGCCGTCGCGGGTGGTGGAAAACCTGTTCTGGTTCGGCCGCTACTGCGAGCGTTGCGATGGCAGCGCGCGGTTGCTGCGGATCATGCTGGCGCGTTATGTCGATGGCGATGATCCACTGGCCTTGCAGTCGGCGGTGGCCTTGGGCGAAAGCCTGATGCTGCTGCCCGAAGAGGGCGAGTTGCCCGAGCGTTTGCTGGCGGCACTGCTGGGGGACGACTGGTCGTTCAGCCTGCGCTCCAACTTGCAGCGCTTGCAGTGGGCCGCCTCGCAGGTGCGCGGCAAGCTGTCCCGGGAGAACTGGCAGGCGCTGGTGGAATTGCAGCGCGAAGCCATCGAGCTGGAAACCGAGGAAGCGGATTTCGGCGAGTTGCTGGATTTCCTCAATCGGCTGGTGATGTCCCTGGCGGCGTTGTCCGGATTTGCCTTGGACGACATGACCCGCGACGAAGGCTGGCGCTTTTTGATGATCGGTCGGCGCCTGGAGCGCCTGCAATTTCTCAGCAGCAGCCTGGCGGCGTTCCTGCGCAGCGACGCGGTGTTCGATCAGGCCGGGCTGGAATGGTTGCTGGAACTGGGCAACAGCAGCATCACCTACCGCTCGCGCTATTTGGCGGTGGCCCAGTTGATCCCGGTGCTGGACTTGCTGCTGCTGGATGAACAGAACCCCCACGCGGTGCTCTTCCAATTGAAGCTGGTGGCCCGCACCCTCAAGCGCTTGAACGATGATTTTGCCGCGCCCAGGGAAACCGCCTTGCCGGAGCTGGTCGCGCGCCTCTCACGCTTTGACCTGCGTTGCCTGGAAAACCCCTTGTTCGGTGAGGCCAGCCTGCGCGCCGCACTCGATGGGCTGGCCGACCTGTTGCAGGAAGTGGCCGACGCCAGCGGCCAGGTGTCCGATCGCCTGGCGTTGCGTCATTTCGCCCACGTCGATGACGTCAGCCAACGCACGGTGTCCGTCTGATGAACGCTCGTTACCAGATCCTCCACGACACCCATTACCACTACGACAGCCCGGTGTCCCTGGCCCAGCAGCTCGCTCATCTGTGGCCGCGGGCCTGTGACTGGCAGCGTTGCACCGAACGGCAACTGTTGATCAGCCCGGAACCGACGACCCGCCGCGATGAACAGGATGTGTTCGGCAACCCACTGACCCGCCTGGCCTTTGAGCGGCCCCATGACGAGTTGCTGGTCAATGCCCGCCTGAGCGTCGAGGTGCTGGCCCGCCCCGAGCTGGATTTCAACCTGTCGCCGGCCTGGGAGTCGACCTGCAACGCGCTGACCTACAGCGGCCGACCACTGGCGGCGCCACTGCTGGAGGCGTGCCGCTACCGTTTCGAGTCACCGTATGTGCACCTCAAGCGTAGCTTCGTCGAGTTTTCCGAAAGCTGCTTCCCGCCGGGGCGACCGTTGATGGTCGGTGTCCGAGCGCTGATGGAGAAGATCTTCGAGGAATTCACCTTCGATGCCGAGGCGACCCAGGTGGCGACGCCGCTGGTAGAGGTGCTGGAGCGGCGACGGGGCGTGTGCCAGGACTTTGCCCACCTGATGCTGGCTTGCGTGCGCTCTCGCGGCCTGGCGGCGCGTTACGTCAGCGGCTACCTGCTGACCCAGCCACCGCCCGGCCAACCACGGCTGATTGGCGCCGATGCGTCCCACGCCTGGGTCTCGGTATATTGCCCGGTGTTGGGGTGGGTGGACTTCGACCCGACCAACAATGTCCAGCCGGCCCTGGAACACATCACCCTGGCCTGGGGCCGGGATTTTTCCGATGTGTCACCGTTGCGCGGGGTGATCCTGGGCGGCGGTGCCCATGATCCTGAAGTGCGGGTGACGGTGATGCCGTTGGAATCATGAACGCTGTGTGAAAAATGTGGAAGCGAGCCTGTGGGAGCCGAGCTTGCTCGCGATGAACGATGACGCGGTTTTGCAGTTGAACCGTGTCGCCCTCATCGCGAGCAAGCTCGGCTCCCACAGGGTTAGGCTCCCACAGGTTGTGTGTCTTATGGATGAGGAGGTTTCCCCATGTTCCCGGTATCCATCAAAGGTGTACTGCAATCCCCCGAAGGCCTGATCGTGCTGATGCTCAACGAGCGCGATGAATGGGAATTGCCCGGCGGACGAATCGAGCTGGGCGAAACGGCGCCGCAATGCCTGGCGCGGGAAATTGCCGAGGAGCTGGCGGTTGAGGTGAGCGTGGGGGCGCCGCTGGATTCGTACTTGTTCGAAGTCATTCCCGGCAAGCACGTCTTCATCTCCACGTACCGCTGCCAGTTGCTGGGCGGTTTCGTGCCGACCATCAGTCATGAGCACAAGGAGATCGGCCTGTTCGCGCCGGACCAATTGCCGGTGAACCTGCCTGCGGGTTATCGCCAGTCGATTATCAACGCGCTGGGATTGTAAGGGTCGGCAGCGGGGCTGCCGGCCCTGGTCACAGAACCGGGGGGCCGGATCGGATCATCGGGCCCTGGGGGTATCAGGCGTCGGGAGCCTGATCTTTCGGTGCATCAACATCATCTTCTGCTGCTACTTCGCCTTCGGTATCCGGGGTCAGTGCGGCTTCTTCTTCAGCTGTGGCTTTCTTGCGCTGCAGCTTTTCCTCTTTCTTCTGCTCCTTGGCCAAGTCTCTCTGACGTTTGGCGAAGGAATAATTGGGTTTGGCCATGGGCGATCCTCTGGGGTCGAAGGTGAGGTTGAGCGGCGCATATTCTGCCCTGTATCGGGGCCGAGCCGTTAGCTGGGTTTTTGTTCGGCCCATTTTGGTTGCACGGACGGTTGCCATTCGTTCAGGGCATCGAGCAGGTTCTGCGCGGATTCGCTCACTTGCAGCATGTCACGATGGGGCGCGCGGACGAAGCCTTCGCCGACGATATGATCGAGAAAAGCGGTGAGCTTGCTGTAGAAACCGTTTACTTCCAGCAGCCCCAGCGGTTTGCCGTGGTAGCCGAGCTGGCCCCAGGTCCAGACTTCGAACAACTCCTCCAGCGTGCCGAGGCCGCCGGGCAGGGCGATGAAGGCGTCGCTGAGTTCAGCCATGCGCGCCTTGCGGGCGTGCATGCCGTCCACCACTTCCAGACGGGTCAGACCGCTGTGGCCGATTTCCTTATCCTTCAGGCTTTGCGGGATGATGCCGATGACTTCGCCGCCAGCCGCCAGGGCCGCGTCGGCGACGACACCCATCAGGCCGACGGCGCCGCCGCCGTAGACCAGGGTCAATTTTCGTTCAGCCAACGCATGCCCGAGGGCCTGCGCCGCTTCACGATACGCTGGGTCGGTGCCAGTGCTGGCGCCGCAAAATACACAAACAGACGCGATGGACATGCTTTACTCCGTGGTCAGTCACCGCACCAGAGTAAAGCCTGGCCTAGGCTGCGCAAAGGACTTAAACCTCGCGCTGGGGTTTTTCATAGGTGCCACTGGCGCCACAGGCGTAGGCGGCGAGCAAACTGCACAACAGGCTATTGAGGTTCATGACGATCGCTCCAGGAGGTGATGGGGCTGATCATAGGGGCGCGTCATACTTATGGCTGGTTGATTATGTCCATCAGGCTGATAGCCTTAAGTTGTATACAATCTTTGACTCAGGTCATAGGAACTTGTCTCAAATTCAGGCAGTCTTCCCCTTTGACGGATTTTTGTTAACCATGCCTTGGAGATTCACGATGTTTGCCAAACTTGTTGCAGTATCCCTGTTGACGCTGGCCAGCAGCCAACTGATGGCAGCGGAGTGTAAGACCACCATCGACTCGACTGACCAGATGTCCTTCAATACCAAGGCCATCGAGATCGACAAGAGTTGCAAGACGTTCACCGTTGAGCTGACGCACTCGGGCAGCCTGCCGAAAAACGTCATGGGCCATAACTGGGTGCTGAGCAAAGAGGCTGACATGCAGCCGATCGCCACCGATGGCCTGGCCGCTGGTATCGACAAGAACTACTTGAAAGAAGGTGATGCTCGCATCATCGCCCATACCAAACTCATTGGTGCCAAGGAAACCGACTCGGTGACCTTCGATGTGTCGAAACTCAGTGCTTCCGAGAAGTACGGCTTCTTCTGCTCGTTCCCGGGCCATATCTCGATGATGAAAGGCACTGTTACCCTGAAGTGATCCGTTTCAGGCACAAAAAAAGCGGCGCTTCTTTCAGAAATGGGAAGCGCCGTTTTTTTTAGAAAGCTCGGCTTTGGTGTGTATATCCGTTTTTGCGTAACGGCGGCTTAGGGTTCCGCTCTTACAGCGGGTCACTTTTGAAGAGCGCAAAAGTAACCAAAAGCGCTTTGCCCCACCACTCGGTGCCTCGCTTAGGCTCGGCATGCCTGAACGAAGGTATTGCTCCGTGGGCCGCCGCGAAGGGCCATCCATGGCCCAGCGCGGCTACCCCGGCATCCATGCCGGGATGCCCACTGCGCAATACCTTCGTTCAGCCATCGTGGTTAACGGGGCGCCCGAGATCAACGTCCACCGCGAGGCGGCCTGAGAGCCGACCTGGCTCTTGGTGGGACCGCGTTTTTTCCTGTGGGATGAGTGTGGGAGCGAGCTTGCTTGCGATGGCGGTGGTTCAGTCACAGGGATGTTGGGTTTGCTGGCCTCATCGCGAGCAAGCTCGCTCCCACAGGTGATCTTGGGTGCTCATAAGTCTTGTGTTCACCACAGGCCCATTGTGGGAGCGAGCTTGCTCGCGATAGCGGTGGTTCAGCTAAATAGATGCTGGGATATGTCCCGCTCTTGCTCTTGCTCTTGCTCTTGCTTTGGCTCTTGATCTTGATCTGGACGCCCCGTTAAACCACGCTGGCCGAACGCAGGCATTGCGCAGTGGGCATCCCGGCATGGATGCCGGGATAGCCGCGCTGGGCCATGGATGGCCCTTCGCGGCGGGCCCACGGAGCAATGCCGGAGTGAGGGCACACCGAGCCTTAGCGAGGTGCCAAGTGGTGGGGCAAAGCGCTTTTGGTTACTTTTGGCGCTCTTCCAAAAGTGACCCGCTGTAAGAGCGGAACCGCCAGCCGCCGTTACAAAAAAAACGGATATACACACCAACCCACGCCTCTCGGCTATCGCGAGCTTACCGCTTACCGCTTACCGCTTACGGCGCATACGGCATCACCCGCTTGTGCTCAGTCTTACGATAGGTCTCACAAATGATCCTGGCCGCCTCTTCGCGAACCGGTTGGCCGTGCAGGAAAGCATCGATCTCGGCATAGGTCACACCGTGGGAAGCTTCGTCCGGCTTGCCTGGCGACAGGTCTTCAAGATCGGCGGTGGGGACTTTTTCCACCAGCGATTCCGGTGCGCCAAAGTCACGGGCGATGGCCCGGACCTGGTTTTTCACCAGGCCGCTCAACGGCGCCAGGTCGCAGGCGCCGTCACCGAACTTGGTGAAGAAACCCATGACCGCTTCGGCCGCATGGTCGGTGCCGATCACCAGGCCCTGCTCGGCACCAGCGATGGTGTATTGCGCCAGCATGCGCATCCGCGCCTTGGTATTGCCCAGCACGAAATCCCGCGAGACCACCGCCTTGCCTTCGAACGCCGCGACTTGCTCGGCCAAGGCCTTGACCGCCGGGCCAATATTGACGGTATGGCGCTCGTCCGGGTCGATGAAGTCCACGCAGGCCTGTGCTTCATGCTCGTCGAACTGGGTTTCGTACGGCAGGCGCACAGCGATGAACTTATAGGCCGCGTTACCGGTTTTCTCCCGCAGTTCGCGCACGGCACGCTGGGCCAGCAGCCCGGCGGTCAGCGAGTCGACGCCACCGCTGATGCCCAGCACGAGGGACTTGAGCCCGGAATTGACCAGGCAATCCTGGATAAAGCTCACTCGCCGGGCGATCTCGGCCTTGAGGGCGGCGTCATCGGCGAACGGTGGCTGGACCTTGAGCTGTTCAGCAATCTCACGCTGTACGGCTTGCATGAATTCACTCCTTGCTTGATGTGTCAGAAAGGGCGGCAGGTACTTGGAAAACGTGTCGCATGTAGGCGACGAAATTCGGGTCCTTGCAGTGGGTCTTGCCGGGCTCGTCTGAAATCTTGGCCACGGGTTGCCCGTCACAGCTGATCATTTTAAGCACGATGCTCATGGGCTCGACACCCGGGATGTCGCAGGTCAGGTTGGTGCCAATACCGAAGCTGACATTAATGCGACCACGCAACGCCCGAAAAATCTCCAGGCATTTGGGCAATGTCAGGCTATCGGAGAACACCAGGGTCTTGCTCATCGGGTCGATGCCGAGCTTGTGGTAGTGGGCAATGGCCTTTTCGGCCCAGATCACCGGGTCACCGGAGTCATGGCGCAAACCGTCGAACAGCTTGGCGAAGAACAGATCGAAATCCTTGAGGAAGGCGTCCATGGTGATGCAGTCGGTGAGGGCGATCCCCAGCAGGCCCCGGTACTCGCGCACCCCAGCAATCGAGGGCGGCGATCTGGCTGTCGATCAGTCGCGGACCCAGTTGCTGGTGGGCCATGATCCACTCGTGGGCCATGGTGCCCAGGGGTTTCATGTCCAGTTCCCGAGACAGGTGCACATTGCTGGTGCCGACGAAACGCCCGGGGAAATCATGCTTGAGCACGTTGACCACTTCTTCCTGGACGCGGAAGGAAAACCGCCGACGGGTGCCGAAATCCGCGACTTGCAATTCGGACAGCTCATCGGCGCTGGCGTTGGCGCTCAGCCAGTCGAACTTGCGATACAACTGCTCGCGGGCCTGCTCCAGGACGATTTCGCGGTAGCGATAGCGGTTGCGCACTTCGCTGACGATGGCCAGCAGAGGCACTTCGAACAGAATCACATGCAGCCACGGCCCGCGCAGGCGGATGAACAGCTCACCGTTGTCGATACCGGTGTGCACGTAGCGCAGGTTGAAGCGAAACAGCCCCAGGAAGCGCAGGAAGTCCGGCTTGAGGAAGCTGATGCGCTCCAGGAAACCCAACTGGTCGGCGCTCAGGTTCAGTTCCGCCAGGCGTTCGATCTGGAAGCGGATCTCCGCCAGGTACGGGCGCAAGTCTTCGCTGTTGCGGCAACGAAACTCCCACTCGACTTCGACGTTGGGGTAGTTGTGCAGCACCGCCTGCATCATCGTCAGTTTGTAGAAGTCGGTGTCGAGCAGGTTCTGCACGATACGATCGGCAAATACGCTCTCGCTCATAAGGTTCTCCAGACAGGCCGCGGCAGTGGGCAGTGAGGTTCGGCGGTTTTTAGTGAGCGGCTAGTGGCGCATAACCGTGGTGGGTATTGCCAGTGTTTTTTGTGGCGAGGGAGCTTGCTCCCGCTCGGGTGCGCAGCGCCCGTATGGTAGGGGGCCGCTGCGCGGCCCAGCGGGAGCAAGCTCCCTCGCCACAGGGTGTTGTGTTGGCTGCCGCTATTGCGGTGTATCCGGGCTGTCGATCTGCTCCAGCATCCACTCCACAAAAAGCCGCACCTTGGGCACTTCCGCCGAATGTTCCGGGTAGGCCAGGTAATAGGCGCTGGTGCTAGGCATCGCGTGGGGCCAGGGGATGACCAGTTTGCCGTCGGCCAGTTCTTCTTCCACCAGAAACCGTGGCAGCAAGGCGACGCCGCAGCCGACCTGGGCGGCCCGGATGCACATGTAGAAGGTTTCGAAACGCGGCCCGTGGTAGCTGTGTTCGGTGTGGTAGCCCTGGCTGTCGAACCAGTCGTGCCAGGCCTGGGGCCGCGAAGCGTTTTGCAGCAGCACCAGCTCGGCCAATTGGGTCGGGTCGCTGAAGGGTTGCTCAGGCAGGCTGCCGGGGGCGCAGACTGGCACCAGCTCTTCGTCGAACAATCTCAGGGACTCGGTGCCAGGGCGTGAACCCTGGCCGAAGTAGAACGCCAGGTCGCTGCGCCCCTGCTGCAAGTCATCGGCTTCCTGCTCGCTGCATAAGTCCAAATGAATTTTCGGATGACGCAGGCGCCAGCCCTTCAGGCGGGGGACCAGCCAGCGGGCACCGAAGGTCGGAGGCGTGGAGACACGCAGCACTTCGGTATCGCCGCCGTAGGAGCGCAGGTAATGGGTGGACATCTCCACCTGGGTGAGGATTTTTCGTACTTCCCCCAGGTACAACTCTCCGGCCGGTGTCAGCTGCAAGCGGCGGCGCACACGCCGAAACAGCAAGTGCTGCAACAATTCCTCGAGCTGGGCGACCTGTTTGCTGACGGCGCTCTGGGTCAGATGAAGTTCTTCGGCGGCACGGGTAAAGCTCAGGTGGCGAGTCACGGCTTCGAAGCACTGGAGCGCGGTGATCGACGGTAAATAGCGCTTATTGAGCATGACGAGGGCCTTTTATCTTGTTGCTCTATAAATCGAGTCAGGGGCAGCATGAATAAACGGAATGATATCTCGCTTAATGGTCGTTTGTTGCCAAGACTCGAGCCAGCTAAAACTAGAGGCCTGAGTAGACGGTAATTGCCCGTCCGCCATTCTTTTATCGCTCGTTTAGAGGAGTTACCCCATGGTTGCTGCATTGCTTGATCGTCTGGGCGTTAATCCGGCTTTGTACCAGGGCGGCACACAGCCGGTGCATTCCCCTATCGATGGCAGCCGCATCGGCGCCGTGAACTGGGAAGGCGCCGCTGAAGTCGAGCAGCAGGTCAGCCGTGCCGAACACGCCTTCGACCTGTGGCGCCAGGTGCCGGCCCCGCGTCGCGGCGAGCTGGTGCGTCAATTCGGCGACCTGCTGCGTGAATACAAGGCCGACCTCGGCGAGCTGGTGTCGTGGGAAGCCGGCAAGATCACCCAGGAAGGCCTGGGTGAAGTGCAAGAGATGATCGACATCTGCGACTTCGCCGTCGGCCTGTCCCGCCAGTTGTACGGCCTGACCATCGCCTCCGAGCGTCCGGGCCACCACATGCGTGAATCCTGGCATCCGCTGGGCGTGGTCGGGGTGATCAGTGCGTTCAACTTCCCCGTCGCGGTCTGGGCCTGGAACACCACGCTGGCCCTGGTCTGCGGCAACTCGGTGATCTGGAAACCCTCGGAAAAGACCCCGCTCACCGCCCTGGCGTGCCAGGCGCTGTTCGAGCGCGTGTTGAAGAACTTCAGCGACGCACCGCCGTATCTGAGCCAGGTGATTATCGGCGGCCGCGATGCCGGTGAAGCCCTGGTGGACGACCCGCGCGTGGCCTTGATCAGCGCCACCGGCAGCACCCGCATGGGCCGTGAAGTGGCGCCGAAAGTCGCCGCGCGCTTCGCCCGCAGCATCCTTGAACTGGGCGGTAACAACGCGATGATCCTGGCGCCGAGCGCCGACCTGGACATGGCCGTGCGCGCCATCCTGTTCAGCGCCGTCGGCACTGCCGGCCAGCGTTGCACCACCCTGCGCCGGCTGATCGCCCACGAGTCGGTGAAGGAAGAGATTGTCACCCGCCTCAAGGCCGCCTATTCGAAAGTGCGCATCGGCCATCCGCTGGAAGGCAACCTGGTCGGGCCACTGATCGACAAGCACAGCTTCGACGGTATGCAGGACGCGCTGGAGCAGGCCTTGAGCGAAGGCGGTAAGGTGTTTGGCGGTAAACGTCAGTTGGAAGACCAGTTCCCGAATGCCTATTACGTCTCGCCAGCCATCGTCGAGATGCCCGAGCAGAGTGATGTGGTGCGCCACGAAACCTTCGCACCGATCCTGTACGTGGTTGGCTACAAGGACTTTGCCGAGGCCCTGCACTTGAACAATGCCGTGCCCCAGGGCCTGTCGTCCTGCATCTTCACCACCGATGTGCGTGAAGCCGAGCAGTTCATGTCGGCGGTGGGCAGCGACTGCGGCATCGCCAACGTCAACATCGGCCCGAGCGGCGCGGAAATCGGCGGCGCATTCGGTGGCGAAAAAGAAACCGGCGGCGGTCGCGAATCCGGCTCCGACGCCTGGCGCGGCTACATGCGCCGCCAGACCAACACCGTGAACTACTCGCTGGAGTTGCCGTTGGCCCAGGGGATTACCTTCGACTGAGGTCGAGCCAACGAAAATCCCCTGTGGGAGCGAGCTTGCTCGCGATGGCGGCGGCACATTCAATAACGATGTGACTGACAGACCGCTATCGCGAGCAAAGTCGCTCCCGCACTGAATAGTGTGATGGTTGGGTTTCTTTTTCGGAGTCTGGCAATGCCGTTACGCGAAGAATGTCTGTGGGAAAAACTGACGCCGCAAAGGCCTGAAAACACTGCCCTCACCGGCGAAATCATGGTCGATGTCTGTGTGATCGGTGCAGGGTTCCGGGCTGTCGGCGGCGGTGCACTTGCTCGAACAAGGCAAGCGCGTGGCTGTGCTGGAAGCCCATCGGGCCGGGCATGGCGGATCGGGGCGTAACGTCGGCCTGGTGAACGCCGGGCTGTGGATCCCGCCGGATGACATCGAGGCCGGATTCGGCGAGGCGGTGGGCAGGCCAGTTCAACCGCATGCTGGGCGCCGCACCGGCCCTGGTGTTCAGCCTCATCGATAAATACAACATTGATTGTCAGTTGCGCCGCGAAGGCACCCTGCATATGGCCCATAACGCCCGGGGCGAGGCCGACCTGCGCAGTCGCGAGGCACAATGGAAACGCCGTGGCGCCCCGGTGGAGTTGCTCACCGGCCAGGCCTGTGCCGAGGCGACCGGCACGGCGAAAATCGCCGCGGCACTGCTCGACCGCCGCGCCGGCACCCTTAATCCGATGGCCTACACCAGCGGGTTGGCCAAGGCCGCCACGGACCTGGGCGGCCAGCTGTTCGACCACTCGCCGGTGATGCGCCTGGAACGCCAAGGCCAGCGTTGGTCGGTGCAGACCGCCCAGGGTTCGGTGCTGGCCGAGCAGGTGGTGATTGCCTCCAACGCCTACACCGAGGGCGACTGGACCGAACTGCGGCGCAATTTTTTCCCCGGTTATTACTATCAGGTCGCTTCCGTGCCGCTGGCCGACGAGGCCGCCCAACGCATTCTGCCGGGCGGGCAGGGTTCGTGGGATACCCGGCAGGTGTTGAGCAGCATCCGCCGTGACAAGGACGGCCGTTTGCTGCTGGGCAGCCTGGGCAACGGCAACCGCAAGCCGACCTGGTTCCTCAAGGCTTGGGCCGACCGGGTGCAGCAACACTATTTCCCTTACCTCAAACCAGTGGAGTGGGAGTGCACCTGGACCGGTTGCATCGCCTTCACCCCCGATCATTTGATGCGCCTGTTCGAACCCGCTCCCGGGCTGGTGGCCGTGACCGGCTACAACGGCCGGGGCGTGACCACCGGTACGGTGGTCGGCAAGGCGTTCGCCGACTACCTGTGCCACGGCGATGCCCAGGCCCTGCCGATCCCGTTCGCACCCATGCAGCCGTTGGCCGGGGTGGGCTTGCGCAGTTGCCTGTATGAGGCGGGCTTTTCGCTGTATCACGCGGGCCAGTGCCTGCGGATCGTCATTTGAGTGTTGAAAATTGTTGCTGCAAGCCGCGTTTTCCGGCGTAGCGTCTAGCCTGTTATGGTGCGGGTTGTAGCAGTCGCGCACCGACAGTGTGCAGTTCGGTGACGTGGGTTGTTACACAGTGGTTGCACGCCGTTTCGTGCGATGGTTGCAATGATGGCTCACGGAGGGTTTCACCTATTTGGATAAAAGGTTGCACCTTGTCCGGTTTAGACGGTTGCACGCCCTATGAAAAAGGGCTCGAAACAGTCGAAATAACAATAAAGCAGCGACTTTTCTCAGAATAAAAAACCGATGGCACGGCCCTTGCTCTGAGCTTTTCAGTGAAATGAAGTCGCAGTGCCAACTAAAAAAAACCTTGGAGCACCACCTCATGTCCCAGACGTTTTACAAGAAAGGTTTCCTGGCCCTCGCAGTGGCAACTGCGTTGGGTGTTTCTGCGTTTGCTCAAGCTGATGTGAAATTTGGTGTGGCGGGGCCGATGACTGGTGCCAACGCGGCATTTGGCGAGCAGTATATGAAGGGGGCGCAGGCAGCGGCCGATGCGGTCAACGCGGCGGGTGGCGTGAACGGCGAGAAGATCGTACTGGTCAAGGGCGATGACGCCTGCGAACCGAAACAGGCTGTTACCGTGGCCAAGGACCTGACCAACCAGAAAGTGGCGGGCGTGGTCGGTCACTTCTGCTCCTCGTCGACCATTCCGGCTTCCGAGATCTACGACGAAGCAGGCATCATCGCAATCACCCCGGGTTCGACCAACCCGGCTGTTACCGAGCGCGGCCTGAGCGCCATGTTCCGCATGTGCGGGCGTGATGACCAGCAGGGCATCGTCGCCGGCGACTACATTGTCGACGTGCTCAAGGGCAAGAAAGTCGTTGTGCTGCATGACAAGGACACCTACGGCCAGGGCCTGGCGGATGCGACCAAGGCTCAACTGGCCAAGCGCGGCGTGACGCCAGTGCTGTATGAAGGCCTGACCCGTGGTGAAAAAGACTTCAGCACCATCGTCACCAAGATCCGCGGCGCCGGCGCCGACGTCGTCTACTTCGGCGGTCTGCATCCGGAAGCCGGTCCCCTGGTTCGTCAACTGCGTGAGCAAGGCCTCAAAGACGTCAAGTTCATGTCCGACGACGGTATCGTGACCGACGAGCTGGTCACCACCGCTGGCGGCCCGCAATTTGTCGATGGCGTGCTGATGACCTTCGGTGCCGACCCACGCCTGCTGCCAGACAGCAAGGCTGTAGTGGATGCATTCCGTGCCAAGGGCACTGAGCCGGAAGGCTACACCCTGTACGCCTACGCTTCGGTTCAGACCCTCGCGGCGGCCTTTAATGGCGCCAAGAAAAACGATGGCGAAGCTGCGGCCAAGTGGCTCAAGGCTAACCCAGTCAAGACCGTGATGGGCGAGAAGACCTGGGACGCCAAGGGCGACCTGAAAGTCTCCGACTACGTGGTTTACCAGTGGGACAAGGACGGCAAATACCACCAGCTGGAAAAACAGAAGTAAACACGATCGGCTAGATCCCCCGATTCCATGTGGGGCGTGCCTGCTGGCGATGGCGGACTGACAGGCGACATCTTCGTTGAATGTCCGTCCGCTCTCGCTGGCAGGCCAGCGTCCACAAGGGATGTAGTGTTCTGACTGACATTGCTCCGACGTAAATCTGTATTTTCCTTAGAAGAACCGCACACTCAAGGGTGTGCAGGTTCTCACTGCGTGAGATTGCGTTATGGATGGTATTTTCCTGCAGCAACTGGTCAACGGCCTGACCCTCGGGTCGGTCTATGGCCTGATCGCCATCGGCTACACAATGGTCTATGGCATCATCGGCATGATCAACTTCGCCCATGGCGAGGTTTACATGATCTCTGCGTACCTCGCGGCGATCAGTCTGGCTCTGCTGGCATACTTCGGTATTGAATCCTTTCCCCTGCTGATGCTCGGTACGCTGATCTTCACCATCGTCGTCACGGCGGTGTATGGCTGGGTCATCGAACGTGTCGCCTACAAACCCCTGCGTAACTCCACCCGCCTGGCACCGCTGATCAGCGCCATCGGTATTTCGCTGATCCTGCAAAACTATGCACAGATCGCCCAGGGTGCGAAGCAACAAGGCGTCCCAACCCTGCTGACTGGGGCTTGGCGCGTCGAAGTCGGCACAGGATTCGTGCAACTGACTTACACCAAGGTTTTCATTCTGATCGCAGCGTTTGCGGGGATGGCCCTGCTGACCTACATCATCAAGTACACCAAGCTGGGCCGCATGTGCCGCGCGACCCAGCAAGACCGCAAGATGGCCTCGATCCTGGGGATCAATACCGACCGCGTGATTTCCTACGTATTCATCATCGGTGCCGCGATGGCGGCCCTGGCCGGCGTGCTGATCACCATGAACTACGGCACGTTCGACTTCTATGCCGGATTCATCATTGGCATCAAGGCATTCACCGCAGCGGTCCTCGGCGGGATCGGCTCATTGCCGGGGGCGATGCTCGGCGGGATCATTCTCGGGATCTCCGAGTCGCTGTTCTCGGGCCTGGTCAACTCGGACTACAAAGACGTCTTCAGCTTCTCGCTGCTCGTTCTCGTTCTGGTCTTTCGGCCCCAAGGCCTGCTCGGCCGTCCTCTTGTGTCGAAGGTGTAAGCGATGTCTTCAACCACTAAAAAAACCATTGATCTCAAAAGAAGCCTGGTTGACGCGATTCTTGCCGGTCTGGTCGCCCTGATTGTGTTCGGCCCGATTGTCGGCGTAGTCCTGGACGGCTACGGCTTCAACATGGAAACGACTCGGGTGGCTTGGATTGTCGCCATCGTCATGGCTGGCCGCTTTGCCCTGGGCCTGTTCCTGCAAACGCCCAAGGGCCTGGAAATTCTTGAAGGCTTCGAAAGCACTGGCTCCGGGGTTCATGTACTGCCACCTGACTACAAGACCCGATTGCGCTGGATCATCCCGCTGGTGATTGTCATCGCCGTGGTGTTCCCGTTTTTTTCCAACTCGTACCTGCTGGGCGTAGTCATCCTTGGGCTGATCTACGTACTGCTGGGCTTGGGGTTGAACATCGTGGTGGGCCTGGCGGGTCTGCTTGACCTCGGTTATGTGGCGTTCTACGCCATCGGTGCCTATGGACTGGCTCTCGGGTATCAATACTTGGGGCTGGGTTTCTGGACAGTGCTGCCATTGGCCGCGATCACGGCGGGGCTGGCCGGCTGCATCCTCGGTTTCCCGGTATTGCGCCTGCACGGTGACTACCTGGCAATCGTGACCCTGGGCTTTGGTGAAATCATCCGGCTGGTCCTCAATAACTGGCTGTCCCTGACCGGCGGCCCGAATGGCATGCCGGCACCACTGCCAACCTTCTTCGGCCTGGAGCTCGGTAAAAGAGCGAAGGACGGCGGCATACCTTTCCATGAGTTTTTCGGCATCGCCTACAACCCGGACGTGAAGTATTACTTCATCTACGCGGTGTTGTTCCTCGTCGTGCTGGCCGTGCTGTACATCAAGCATCGCTTGACCCGCATGCCGGTCGGTCGTGCCTGGGAAGCCCTGCGTGAAGATGAAATCGCCTGCCGCTCAATGGGCCTGAACCACGTTCTGGTCAAACTCTCGGCATTCACCATCGGCGCCTCGACGGCCGGCTTGGCCGGGGTGTTCTTCGCCACTTACCAAGGCTTCGTCAACCCGACATCGTTCACCTTCTTCGAATCGGCCCTGATCCTCGCCATTGTGGTGCTGGGTGGCATGGGCTCGACCATTGGCGTGGTGATTGCGGCCTTCGTGCTGACCGTGGCCCCGGAACTGCTGCGCGGCTTCGCGGAATATCGGGTGCTGCTGTTCGGCATACTGATGGTGTTGATGATGATCTGGCGCCCTCGCGGGCTGATCCGCATCAGCCGCACAGGTGTGACGCCGCGTAAAGGAGTAGCGCCATGAGCGAAGTCGTACTCTCCGTCGAAAACCTGATGATGCAATTTGGTGGGATCAAGGCCCTCAACGACGTCAGCCTGCAAGTCAAACGCAACTCGATCTTCGCCCTGATCGGCCCCAACGGTGCGGGCAAGACTACGGTGTTCAACTGCCTGACCGGGTTCTACAAGGCCACGGGTGGCAAGATCGAACTCAATGTGCGCGGCGAGCGGACCAACGTCATCAAGCTGCTGGGCGAAGCATTTCGCCCGACGGACTTCGTGTCGCCGAAATCCTTCGCCAGCCGGATGTACTACAAGATGTTCGGTGGCACCCATCTGGTGAACCGCGCTGGCCTGGCGCGTACTTTCCAGAACATTCGCCTGTTCAAGGAAATGTCGGTGTTGGAAAACCTGCTGGTGGCTCAGCATATGTGGGTCAATCGCAGTTTGGTGGCGGGCATCCTCAACACCAAGGGCTACCGCAAGGCTGAAAGCGATGCCCTGGACCATGCCTTCTACTGGCTGGAAGTGGTGGACTTGGTGGATTGTGCCAACCGCCTCGCCGGGGAGCTTTCCTACGGCCAGCAACGGCGTCTGGAAATTGCCCGGGCCATGTGCACCCGACCGCAGATCATCTGTCTCGACGAACCGGCCGCCGGCCTCAACCCTCAGGAAACCGAAGCGCTGAGCGCGATGATCCGGCTGCTGCGCGACGAGCACGATCTGACCGTAGTGCTGATCGAACACGACATGGGCATGGTGATGAGCATTTCCGACCACATCGTGGTACTGGACCACGGCACCGTGATCGCCGAGGGCGGTCCTGAGGCGATTCGCAACGATCCGAAAGTGATTGCGGCCTACCTGGGTGCCGACGAAGAGGAGCTGGTATGAGTGGACCTATCCTCGAGCTCAAGGAATTGGACGTGTTCTACGGGCCGATCCAGGCCTTGAAAAAAGTCTCGCTGCACATTGGTGAAGGGGAAACCGTGAGCCTGATCGGCTCCAACGGTGCCGGCAAGTCCACGCTGCTGATGTCGATTTTCGGCCAGCCGCGAGCGGCGGGTGGGCAGATCATTTACCAGGGCGTGGACATCACCCACAAGTCGTCCCATTACATTGCGTCCCACGGTATTGCGCAGTCACCGGAAGGGCGGCGGGTGTTCCCTGACATGACCGTCGAGGAAAACCTGCTGATGGGCACCATTCCCATCGGTGACAAGTACGCCAGCGAAGACATGCAACGCATGTTCGAGCTGTTCCCACGGCTCAAGGAGCGGCGCAACCAGCGGGCCATGACCATGTCCGGCGGCGAGCAGCAAATGCTCGCCATTGCTCGGGCATTGATGAGCCGGCCGAAGTTGTTGCTGCTCGATGAGCCGAGCCTGGGGCTGGCGCCGATCGTGGTGAAACAGATCTTCGCCACCTTGCGTGAACTGGCCTCCACCGGGATGACCATTTTCCTGGTGGAACAGAACGCCAATCACGCCCTCAAGCTGTCGGACCGGGCCTATGTGATGGTCAACGGCGAAATCCGCCTGACCGGCACCGGCAAGGAACTGCTCGCCAACGAGGAGGTGCGCAACGCGTACCTGGGCGGGCATTGAAGCGACTGCGGCAATGAAAAAACCGGCGAGGAATCGCCGGTTTTTTTATCTCTCCAAACCACCACTTTCCCCCTTGTGGGAGCGAGCTTGCTCGCGATAGCGGCGGTTCAGTCAACATCAATGTCGGCTGATCCACCGCTATCGCGAGCAAGCTCGCTCCCACAGGGATTTGTACCGTTTTCAGAATTGTGGACAACAATCCTGAGCCCCTGCGAAACCGCGACATAAAGTCGCCGCAAACAGTTGTTTTGTCACGGTTTTGACTTGTCCCCGTTTGCTGTGGAACTGGCTGTGGGTAACGTGGGAGTGGCTGGCTGCAAGCCTTTGAATACGTGGCTTGCAGGGTTGTGATCGTTTTTTGATCAGGCATTTTTGGTCAAGCGGGAGCGGCTGTTGTCAACACTTTTATGAGCACGGGAATGGGCTCGAAAGACGGTGGGCAAGCCTGTGGATAAGTCTGTGACTAAACTCTG
Source organism: Pseudomonas beijingensis (assembly GCF_030687295.1). Classification (NCBI taxonomy): domain Bacteria; kingdom Pseudomonadati; phylum Pseudomonadota; class Gammaproteobacteria; order Pseudomonadales; family Pseudomonadaceae; genus Pseudomonas; species Pseudomonas beijingensis. The sequence goes on from NZ_CP117425.1 coordinate 1,669,070, forward strand.
GAAAGACTGCGCTGAGCGCCGTCGTTACTGGCTTGGAGCCATCGCCCATCGCGCACTGGCTTATAGCAGATAACTCGCGCTGCACAACCTCGCTTGCAGGGTCAAGCGAAAAAATTTTCCAAATACCCCGCAAAGCCTTATGCACAGCGGCTTGTGGGGTTTGCACTTGCCCCCGATTACTGTGGACGTGCCTGTGGATAAGGTGCGCGCAACCGGCTGCGGGCCTTGTTGGGCAAGGCCTGGCGGGAATTGGTTGTTTTATGAGCAGCTGTAGGCCAAAAGCTCATGCGCAAGCCTTGCCCCTGGTGTGCCAGGCCGGGCATGCTGTGGACCGATTTCCATTCAATGGCTTTTGAAGTTCAAACAAGGAGAACACGATGTCTGACACCCTGTTTATCACCGGCGCAACGTCTGGTTTTGGTGAGGCCTGTGCCCGTCGTTTTGCCGAGGCCGGTTGGAAACTGGTGCTGACCGGTCGTCGTGAAGAACGCCTCAATGCTCTCTGCGCGGAGTTGTCAAAGCAGACCGAGGTCCATGGCCTGGTCCTTGACGTGCGTGATCGCAAGGCCATGGAAGAGGCCATCGCCAACCTGCCGCCGTCCTTCGCCAAGTTGCGCGGGCTGATCAACAACGCCGGCCTGGCCCTGGGCGTCGACCCGGCACCCAAGTGCGACCTCGATGACTGGGACACCATGGTCGACACCAATGTGAAAGGGCTGCTCTACAGCACCCGCCTGCTGTTGCCGCGCCTGATCGCCCATGGCCGTGGGGCCGGAATCGTCAACCTGGGTTCCATCGCTGGCAACTACCCGTATCCGGGCAGCCATGTGTATGGCGCGAGCAAGGCGTTCGTCAAACAGTTCTCCCTGAACCTGCGTTGCGACCTGCAAGGCACGGGCGTGCGGGTGAGCAACATCGAGCCGGGCCTGTGCGAGAGCGAGTTCTCCCTGGTGCGCTTCGGTGGCGATCAGGAGCGCTACAACGCGACCTACGCCGGGGCCGAGCCGATCCAGCCACAGGACATCGCCGATACGATTTTCTGGGTGCTCAACACGCCGGCACACATCAACATCAACAGCCTGGAGCTGATGCCGGTGAGCCAGACCTGGGCTGGTTTCGCCATTGAGCGCAACAAAACATAAGACCGCGCTATCGTTCATCGCGGGCAAGCCTTGCTCCCACAGGTTTTGATTCATTTCTGGGAAGTAGGGCTGTTCCCACAGGCTTGATCTATCCCTGGGGGGAGCAGGGCTGCTCAAATCCCTGTGGGAGCAAGGCTTGCCCCCGATAGCGGTTTGCCAATCAGCCTAGATAATCGGCCAGCCCGCGATAGCAGGTCAGCAGGTGATACGGCGTGGTGGACGGCATGTCCCGGCGGCTTACCCTGCCGTCGGCGTCCAGGCATTCGTTCCAGCCCTTGGCATGCAGGAAATGCTGCTGCAGCGCCTGCAATTGACGCAGCAACACGCCCTGGTGACCTGGGCGCAATGTGAGTGCCCGCAAGTACTCCGCTTGAGCCCAGATGCGTTGGGTGACATCGCGTGGGCCGGCCTGTGGTTCCAGGGCCAGCATCGCGCAAACGGCGCCGGAGTTCGGATCGACGCCGCGTTGTTCGGTATGGCTGAAGCTGCGCTCCAGGGCGGTGTGCAACTTGCCGTTGCGCAACAGGGGCGATGAGGCCAGCAAGTAATACCATTCGAACTGGTGACCCGGCTCGAACCAGTTATCCACAGCCTTGAGCGGTTTTTCCATCATGACCCGTTGCTGCGGTTCGATGAAATGCTTGGCCATGCCGTCGCACAGGCTCAACAATGCCTGGCGGACGTTGGCGTCGTCGCGGACCGAGAGGGTGGCGAGGAAGGCTTCGGCCAGGTGCATCAAGGGGTTCTGCAGCGGGCCGGAGCCGGTCGTCGACCAATCGCGCTTGAGGCTGGCTTCGTAGAGACCGTCGGTGTTGGCAAAGCGCTGGGCGATGACCTCCAGGCTGGCGTTGAGCACCGACTCCACCAGCGGTTCGCGGACCTTGCCCCAGTAATGGGCGCAGGCGAACAGGATAAAGGCGTGGGTGTAGAGGTCTTTGCCGGTGTCCAGCGGCGCGCCCTGGGGGTCGATGCTGTAGAACCAGCCGCCGTGTTCGGCATCGTGGAAATGACGCTGTAGCGAGCGGAACAGGGCACTGGCCCGATCCTCGGCCTGGGGCACTTCGCCAATCAGGCTGGCGAACACATACAACTGCCGCGCACAGGCCATGGCGCGGTAGCGCTGGGGCGGCAGTGGTGCATGTCCGGCATCCAGTGATTCATAGGGCAGCGCCAGTTCGGCATTCCAGCCCGGGCCTTGCCACATTGGCACGATCACGTCGTGAAAATGCTGACGCACTGTTGCGAACAGGGCGGTCAATTCAGGCTGGGGAGCGGGGCGGGAAGCATCAGGCATGGGCGGACGTCGTCACGGCTGGGGGCGATTGCGCGACATGGTAGCAGAGTGACCGACTCCAGAGAGATGGCGCCTGCAAGTCCGTCATCGCGAGCAAGCTCGCTCCCACAGGGGCCGGTGTACCTCGATCAAGGTGTGAAGCAGGCTCGCTCCCACAGGGGCCGGTGTACCTCGATCAAGGTGTGAAGCAGGCTGGCTCCCACGGGGCCGGTGTACCCCGATCAAACTGTGGGAGCGAGCTTGCTCGCGATAGCGGCCAGGCAGGCGCTAGAGAATCAACTCGCCAACAACCACACCCCAGCTCCCGCCGAAGCAGCCCCAACCAACCTGACCAATGGCGCCGCCGCCCGCGGCAATACCCGCACCAGCGCAAAACCTGCGCCATGCAGCGCCGCCGTGGCCGCGACGAAACCTGCCGCATAGGCCCACGGGCTCGACATGTCTGGCAGTTCCAAGCCATGGGCCACGCCATGGAACAGCGCGAACAGCGCGGTTGCACCGACCGCCAGGCTCAACGGCGGACGCACCGCCAGTGCCACCGCCAGGCCCAGGGCGAGCACCGAGGCAGCGATCCCGCTTTCCAGCGCCGGCAGCTCCAGGCCTTCAAAGCCCAGCAGGCCGCCGAGCAGCATCGTGCCGACGAAGGTGCATGGCAGTGCCCAGCGCGCGGCGCCTTGTTGTTGCGCGGCCCACAGGCCGACCGCCAGCATCGCCAGCAAATGGTCGAGCCCGCCGATGGGGTGGCCGAGGCCGGCGATCAGGCCATTGTCGCCATGGCCGGGGTGGGCGAAGGCCAGGGCCGGGGTCAGCAGCAAGGCGAGGGCGCCGAGGATGCGTTTGAACGTCATGGATAAGCTTCCTTGTTGTCAGTCGGAAAAATCAGGCGGCGCTCAGCAGGCCCTGGCGCTCGATGAAGGCGATGATGTCGTCCAGCCCCTGGCCGGTCTTCTGGTTGCTGAACACGAAAGGCTTGCCGTTGCGCATCCGCCGGGTGTCGCTGTCTATCATCTCCAGGGACGCGCCCACCAGGGGGGCCAAGTCGATTTTGTTGATGACCAGCAGGTCGGATTTGCAAATACCCGGCCCGCCCTTACGCGGCAGCTTGTCGCCGGCCGAGACGTCGATCACATAGATCGTCAGGTCCGACAGCTCCGGGCTGAAGGTCGCCGACAGGTTGTCGCCGCCCGATTCCACCAGGATCAGGTCCAGGCCCGGGAAGCGCCGGTTCAACTGGTCCACCGCCTCAAGGTTGATCGAGGCATCTTCGCGAATCGCCGTGTGCGGGCAGCCGCCGGTCTCCACGCCGATGATCCGCTCGGGCGCCAGGGCTTCGTTGCGCACCAGGAAATCGGCGTCTTCGCGGGTGTAGATGTCGTTGGTGACTACCGCCAGGTTGTAGCGTTCACGTAGAGCCAGGCACAGGGCCAGGGTCAGGGCGGTCTTGCCGGAACCCACCGGACCGCCGATACCGACGCGCAGAGGTTGTGTATTCATGTGTGTCTCCTAGGAACGGAACAGGCGGCTGTACTGGCGCTCATGGGCCATGCACGCCAGGGACAGGCCAAACGCGGCGCTGCCGTAATGATCGGGGTCGATGTTCGAGGCGTTGTGCTGAGCCTGCTGCAACAGGGGCAACAGTTCGCTGGTCAGGCGCTGGGCTGCTTGCTGGCCCAGGGGCAGGGTTTTCATCAGCACCGCCAGTTGGTTTTCCAGCCAACTCCACAGCCAGGCGGCGAGGGCGTCCTGGGGGGCGATCTGCCAGGCGCGGGCGGCCAGGGCCCAGCCCAGTGCCAGATGCGGCTCGCTGCGCTGTTCAAGACTGAGCTGTTCAAGAAAGCCGCGCGCGGCACGGTCAAGCTCCGGCAGACCGACGAGCAATTGCTGCAACGAGTAGCCCATCTGCCGGCTCTCCTGATACAGCTCACGGGTTTCCCGGCTGGCGCGGTGCTCTTGGCAACGTTGCAGCAGCGCGTCCCAATCGTCAGCGGCGGCTGCGGTGCAGTGTGCCAGCAGCAAGGGCGCTTCGAAGCGTGCCAGGTTCAGCAGCAATTGATCGCTGATCCAGCGCCGTGCGTCATCGGGGTTTTTCACTTGGCCATTGTCCACCGCCATCTCCACCCCCTGGGAATAGCTGTAGCCGCCAATCGGCAACTGCGGGCTGGCTAGGCGCAGCAGCGCCCAGGTCGGATTCATGTGCGCACGCCAAACTGATGCAGGCGCGGCGCGTAGTTGAAGTCTTCGTCGCCATGCCGGGAGTGATGATGGCCGCCGCCATAGGCGCCGTGTTCCGGCTGAAACGAGGCCTCGATGGATTCGACGCTGGCGCCCAGTTGCTCGAGCATCGCCTTGAGCACGTAATCGTCCAGCAGGCGCAGCCAGCCATCGCCGACTTGCAGGGCCACGTGGCGATTGCCCAGGTGGTAGGCGGCGCGGGTCAGTTCGAAGGCGTTGGCGCAGGTGACGTGCAGCAATTGTTCGGCACGGGCGCAGACGCGCACGATGCGCCCGTCTTCGGCCTGCAGGCATTCGCCGTCGTACAGCGGCGGCTGGCCTCGCTCCAGGAATAACCCCACGTCTTCACCTTCGGCACTGAAACAGCGCAGACGGCTTTTGCTGCGGGCGTCAAAGGTCAGGTGCAGCTCGGCGTCCCAGCGCGGTTGAGTGTCGATTCTGCGGTGAATCACCAGCATCGGAGTGCTTCCAGCAATGAACGGTGCTGTGTTTAGAGCAAGGGGCTTGCCAATCGAAGGAGGTGTAGGAAATAGCGGGTATGGCGTTTCAGGATGGGGCGGAATGCGTGCCATATCGGTGCGTGTCGAGATATGGCGCACCATTTTGCGACAGGCACAAAAAAGAACTGTGGGAGCGAGCTTGCTCGCGATAGCGGCGGATCAGCCACTATCAATGCCACTGACAGACCGCTATCGCGAGCAAGCTCGCTCCCACAGTGAGTACATTCGGGGTTTATTCGGTACTGCCCAGCCCTTGCCAATGCTTGAGGCCAATAAAGATGAACCGCAGTTGCTGGGTAATCTTCGCCTGGGGCGTTAGGTGCTCGGGGAGGGCTTGGGCGGGTGGGTCGATGATGTCCGGCAGGGTGGCAAACACGCTTTTGACGATGAGGTCGGCCATCACGCCCAGGGCGGCCAGGTCCAGGTGCTGCAGCTTGGGCATCAAGGCCAGGTCGGCGGCCAGGTCCGAGCTGATATCTTCGCGCAATTGGGCGATGGCCTGGCGCACCGGCAGCGAGCCACCATATTGCTCGCGGGCCAGGAACAGGAATTGGGATCGGTTGACCTGCACCACATCGAGAAAGATCCGCACCGACGCATCGATAATGCCGCCCATGACGAACTCGTTGTGGCGGACCAGGCGGATGGTTTCGCGGAAGGTCTGGCCGACTTCGCTGACCAATGCCAGGCCCAGTTGGTCCATGTCCTCGAAGTGCCGGTAGAACCCGGTGGGCACGATGCCCGCCGTCCTGGCGACTTCCCGCAGGCTCAGGCTGCCGAATCCCCGGCCGCATTCCATCAAATGACGGGCTGCGTCCATCAGGGCAATTCGAGTCTGTTGTTTCTGTTCGGCGCGGGGCAGCATCACAAGGCTGACTTCTGATTCACGGGAGCGATGCACTCTAGCAAATCGGCTTTGCCGACGTCGAACGGTAGAGAGGGATCGGGCGGGGGAAACGAGGGGGCTTGGAAAGTCAAAAGCCCGATTGGGGGAATCGGGCTTTTTTCTGGGCCAGCATGGGCTCAGCTCACTGTGCTGTTGCGTTCGATCACACGGTCACCACCGCCTTCGGCCACGGTGTCGCCCATTTTGGTGCGGGAAGAACCGTCTTCGGCGAGGGTCTGGCCTGGAGTGCGGTCGGAACCGTCAGCTGCCAAGGTCTGGCCTGGAGTGCGGTCGGAACCGTCGGCTGCCAAGGTCTGGCCTGGAGTGCGGTCGGAACCGTCGGCTGCCAAGGTCTGGCCTGGAGTGCGGTCGGAACCGTCAGCTGCCAAGGTCTGGCCTGGGGTGCGGTCGGAACCATCAGCTGCAACGGTATCGCTTTGTTTGGTGCGGTCATAACCGTCCTCGACCAGGCCTTTTTGTTCCAGGCGATCGCGACCACCTTCGGCAACAGTCTGGCTGTAGACAGAGTGGTTGTCCTTGACCTGTGGCGTGGCTTGTTCGGACGCTGGCAGTGCGAAGGCAGTAGAGGTCAGCAGTGAAAGGGACAGGCTCATCAGTAATTGGCGTTTCATGATCGTTGCTCCTTGGGAGGGCGATAAAGTGGGTACGAGGGCAATGCTACTCTCGATAAGTCGATATAAAAGTTCATAAACGCAATGGTAATAATCAACGGAATTGATTGTTCGCAGCGAAGGCTCTAGAACGGGGGTTTCAGGGGTGCGCTTTTGCACCGTGGTGGGTATTTTGTACCCATCGCTGCCTCGTAAATGTGCGGGCGCGGTAACAGTTTGTTGGCTGATCGGTCAGGAACCTGGCGTTTTTTTGTGCCGCTCATCGGCACCTGTTGGCGGTTTTACCAGTCCAACCCTTCATGGCGAACCGACTGCAGGTTCGTGTTTTCAGAGGCGTCGCGGTTGCGGACGCTGATTTGTCATCAGGAGCCTCGTGCATGACGCGCACCTCGAAAATCCTCGCCTGGAGCTTTGCCAGCCTTGTTGTCCTGCTGGCGGTGCTGGTCCTGGTCATTGCCTTCTTCGACTGGAACCGCATCAAGCCTGCGCTCAATGCCAAGGTTTCCGAGGAATTGCATCGCCCCTTCGCCATCAACGGCGACCTGGCGGTGGTCTGGCAGCGCGAGCCGGAAGAAGGTGGTTGGCGCGCTTGGTTGCCGTGGCCCCATGTGGTGGCCGAAGACTTGAGCCTGGGTAATCCGGACTGGTCGAAAACCCCGCAAATGGCCACGCTCAAGCGTGTCGAGCTGCGCATTTCGCCGTTGGCCTTGCTGGCCCGGCAAGTGGCGATTCCGCGCATCGACCTGACGGAGCCCAACGCCAATCTGCAACGCCTGGCGGACGGTCGCGCCAACTGGACCTTCCAATTCGATCCAAAAGACCCGGACGCCGAGCCGTCCAGTTGGGTGGTGGACATCGGCGCCATCGGCTTCGACAAGGGGCACGTCACCCTGGACGACCAGACGCTCAAGACCCGACTCGACCTGTTGATCGATCCGTTGGGCAAACCCATTCCGTTCAGCGATATCGTCGGCGACAAGGCCGCGAAAAAAGCCCAGGACCAAGGCGCGACGCCGCAGGACTACGCGTTCGCCTTCAAGGTCAACGGGCAGTATCACGGGCAAAACCTGACCGGCTCCGGCAAGGTCGGTGGCTTGCTGGCCTTGCAGGATGCGTCCCGACCCTTTCCGCTCCAGGCCCAGGCGAAGATCGGCGACACCCGCGTCGAACTGGCCGGCACCCTCACCGACCCGCTGAACCTCGGGGCCCTGGACTTGCGCCTGAAACTGGCCGGCAACAGCCTCGCCAATCTCTACCCGCTGACCGGCGTGACCCTGCCGGATTCACCCCCTTACGCCACCGACGGACGCTTGATTGCCAAGCTGCATGAGCCGGGTGGGGCACTGTTTCACTATGAGGCATTCAACGGCAAGATCGGCGATAGCGATATCCAAGGCGACCTGGCCTATGTCGCCAGCCAGCCGCGGCCGAAACTCAGTGGTGCGCTGGTTTCCAATCAACTGCTGTTCAGCGACCTGGCGCCGCTGATCGGTGCGGACTCCAATGCCGAGCAAAAGGCCCGGGGCGGCGCGAGCAAACAGCCGACCGGCAAGGTCTTGCCCGTGGAAGAGTTTCGCACCGAGCGCTGGAGTGTGATGGACGCCGATGTGGAGTTCACCGGCAAGCGCATCGTCCACAGCGAGCAACTGCCTTTCACCGATCTGTACACTCACCTGGTGCTCAACGATGGGCAGTTGAGCCTTGAGCCCCTGCGCTTCGGCGTGGCCGGTGGCCGGCTCGATGCGCAGATCCGCCTTAACGGGCGCACCCGACCCCTTGAAGGCCAGGCGAAGCTGACGGCGCGAGGGTTCAAGCTCAAGCAACTGTTCCCGGGTTTCGAGCCGATGAAAACCAGCTTCGGCGAGCTCAACGGCGATGCTGACATCACCGGACGCGGCAATTCGGTGGCGGCGTTGCTGGGCACCTCCAACGGCACCCTGAAAATGCTCATCAACGATGGTGCCATCAGTCGGGAATTGATGGAGCTGGCGGGACTGAACGTCGGCAACTACGTGGTGGGGAAAATCTTTGGCGACAAGGAAGTGAAGATCAACTGCGCGGCGGCGGATTTCGACATCAAGACGGGCCTGGCGACCACGCGTCTGTTCGTGTTCGACACCGAGAACGCGATCATCTACATCGACGGCACGGCGAACATGGCGACCGAACAGTTGGACCTGACCGTCACCCCCGAGTCCAAGGGCTGGCGCCTGATTTCCCTGCGCTCGCCGTTGTACGTGCGCGGCCCGTTCGCCAAGCCCGCCGCGGGGGTCAAGGCCGTGCCCCTGATGTTGCGCGGTGCCGGGATGGTGGCGTTGGGCGTGATCGCCGCGCCGGCGGCCGGGTTGCTGGCGCTGGTGGCGCCCAGCGGCGGTGAGCCGAACCAGTGTGCGCCGCTGCTGGAGCAGATGAAGGCGGGCAAGGCGCCGGTGACGGTCAAGCCTACCCGGTAGCCGGATTGTGCGGTGAGGCGACTGGCCTCATCGCGAGCAAGCTCGCTCCCACAGGGAATTTGCAGCGCTCGGCCCCTTGTGGGAGCGAGCTTGCTCGCGATGGGGACCTAAAGGCTCTTACAGATCGGCCAGGATATCGGCCATGTCATCGGCATGCTCTCTTCTTCCTGGGCCAGGATGTCTTCGAAGATGCGCCGGGTGGTCGGGTCTTTTTCGCCGATGTACTGGATGATTTCCCGGTAGCTGTCGATGGCGATCCGTTCGGCCACCAGGTCCTCGTACACCATTTCCTTGAGGGTGTTGCCTGCGACGTACTGGGCGTGGGAATTGCGGGTCAGCAGGTCGGGGTTGAATTCCGGCTCACCGCCCAACTGCACGATGCGCTCGGCGAGTTTGTCGGCGTGTTCGGCTTCCTGGTTCGCGTGCTCGAGAAACTCACTGGCCGCCACGCTGGCCTTGAGGCCGGAGGCCATGAAGTAGTGACGCTTGTAGCGCAGCACGCAGACCAGCTCGGTGGCCAGCGCTTCGTTGAGCAGGCGGATGACTTCCTGCCGATCGGCGCCGTAGCCTTCGGTCACTGCGCCGTTCTGCACGTTCTGCCGTGCCCGTTCGCGCAGGGTGGTTACATCGGATAAGTGCATGTCGCTCATCTCGTTCTCCTGGAGGCTGATCCGGTTGAGGCGTCACGCTCTGCTGGCGCGATCACTTTAAATCTGAGTGACGCGGTCTTGAAAAAGTTTTACCGAATTTTTCAGCGCATAACCGGACAGCCGCGCTTCCTCCCCCAGCCACTGGAAGAAGGCCCGTACCGGTGGATGGCGTTCGCGGCCCGGGACGCACAGGGCGCTGTAGCCGGCGCCGCTCACCTGGACGTCCGGGCGATAGCCCACCAACAAGCCGCTGGCGATGCTTTCCGATGCCAGGATATTGCTCGCCAACACCAGGCCCTGCCCGGCAATCGCCGCTTGCAAGGCGTAATGCTCCTCGTCGTACTCGCGCATGCACGGCTGCCGGGTGAGCCAGGTTTCCCCGGCCTGGGCACACCAGGCGTCCCAACCGTGGGCGTACAGCTTGGAGTTGTGCCAGCGCACGCTGATCAGCGTTGGTGGCTGCCGGGTCGCCAGGGCCACCTGCTCAGGCGAACCGTAGACCCCGAAACTTTCATCGAACAGGCACATGCCGTACAGGTTTGGGTAGGCGTCCAGGCTGTAGCGCACCACCAGGTCGACGCTGGCGTCCTGATGCAGGTCGATCACCTCGCAATGGGTGTCCAGGCGCACGTTGATGTTCGGGTGACGTGCATAAAAGCGCCCCAGGCGAGGCACCAGCCACAGGGCGGCAAACGCGGCGGTGGTGGACAGGGTCAGGTGGGTGGTACTGCGTTGCGGGCGCAGGGTGTCGACGCTTTGCGCCACTTCCAGCAAGGCTCCGTGCAGGCTATGGAACAAGCGTTGCCCGCCTTCGGTGAGGCGCACCTGGCGTGGCAGGCGTTCGAACAGCATCAGCCCTAGCCAGCTCTCCAAGGATCGAATCTGGTGGGAGACCGCCGTCGGCGTCACCGATAACTCCGCCGCGGCCGCCTTGAAACTGAGCAGCCGCGCGGCGGATTCGAAGGCGCGCAGAGCGTTGAGCGGCAGGTTGGCGAACATTTTAATTCTCCTGGAACGCAATGGATGAAATTAACTCATCCAGATTAACTAACGCTCATTTGTCTGTAAGCAGCTCTGAACTTCAAGCTGCAAGGCACAAGCAATGTCGATTGTAGCCGCATAAAAGGAGATTCAGATGAGCAAGATTCTTGTGGTGCATGGCAGTCCCCGTGGCGAGCGTTCCCATTCCCGGCGCCTGGCCGAGGCCTTTGTCTCGGCGTGGCAGGTCGCCCACCCGCAACCCCAAGTGACCCGTCGCGAAGTCGGACGCACGGTCATTGCGCCGGTCAACGAAGCCTTTATCGCCGCGGCGTTCTACCCCGAGCCTCAGGCTCGACCGTTGATCATGCAAGCGGACCTGGCCCTGAGCGATGCCTTGGTCGCGGAGCTGCAAGCCCATGATCGACTGGTGATCTCCGCGCCCATGCACAATTTCAGCGTGCCCAGCGGTGTGAAGGCCTGGATCGACCAGATCGTGCGCATCGGGCTGACGTTCAACCACAGCCTGGACAACGGCGTGTCGCACTACGAGCCGCTGGTGCTGGGCAAGAAGGCGCTGATCGTGACCAGCCGTGGCGATTTCGGTTTCGGGCCGGGCGGACCGCTGGAGAGCATGAACCACGCCGACACGCTGTTGCGCACTGTATTGGGGTTCATCGGCATCACTGATGTGACGGTGGTGGCGGCCGAAGGCGAAGAGTCGGCCGAGCGCAGCTTTGCGTTGTCCTGTGCCGAGGCCGAGGAGCGCTTGCTGGCACTGGCACGGTCTTTCTGAGAAGGGCTGCGGCGCAGCCCAGCGGGAGCAAGCTCCCTCGCCACGGATTCGTACGGGTGTCATAGACTGGTCATCATCGGTACCGATGCTGATCACCTCTTGATCACAAGGATGTCGCCATGTCGCAACGCTGCGCCACTCGTTACCCGCTGGTGCTGGTCCCGGGCATGTTCGGGTTCATACGCCTGGTGCTGTATCCGTACTGGTATGGGATCGTCTCGGCGTTGCGTCGCGGTGGGGCCGTGGTGGTGGCGGTGAAGGTTTCGCCGTTGCATTCGTCCGAGGTGCGCGGCGAGCAATTGCTGGCACTGATCGACGACATACTGCGGCAAACCGGTGCGCAGAAGGTCAACCTGATTGGCCACAGCCAGGGCAGCCTCACCGCCCGCTATGCGGCCGCCAAACGCCCGGACCTGGTGGCGTCGGTCACGTCGGTGGCCGGCCCCAACCATGGCTCCGAACTGGCCGATTACCTCCAGGCCCACTACCCGGCCGACAGCGCCAAGGGACGTGTGCTCAGTGTCGCGCTGCGCTTGATCAACGCCCTGATGAGCCTGCTGGACATCGGCTATCGCGGGCCAAAGCTGCCGGTCAACCTCAATGCCTCCCATGCCTCCCTGACCACCGCCGGAGTGACGCTGTTCAATCAACGTTATCCACAGGGCCTGCCGGTCACCTGGGGCGGGCGGGGGCCGGAAGAGGTCAATGGCGTGCGCTATTACTCCTGGTCCGGCACCTTGCAGCCGGGCAAGACCGATAAAGGGCGCAACCTGTTCGACGGCACCAACCGCACTTGCCGTCTATTTGCCCGCACCTTTGTCAGGGAAGCGGGGCAGTGCGACGGTTTGGTCGGGCGCTACAGCTCACACCTGGGCATGGTTATCGGCGATGACTATCCGCTGGATCACTTCGACATCGTCAATCAGTCGCTAGGGCTGGTGGGCAAGGGGGCCGAGCCGATCCGGTTGTTTGTCGAGCATGCCGAGCGGTTGAAGGCGGCGGGGGTGTAACCGGTTGGACCGCGTTATCGTTCATCGCGAGCAAGCTCGCTCCCACAGTGGATTTGCAGTGCTCGGTCCATTGTGGGAGCGAGCTTGCTCGCGATGGCGTCAGCCAGGGCGCCGCCGGTTTACCACTGAACACAGATGAAGGTGTAACAGGCTTTGTCTACACTGCACCTCATCGCCGCACCCTCGTGCGGCAGCGAGGAGAAACACCATGAAGATGCTTCGTGTGCCTTTGTTGATGATCGGTTTGCTGCTGTGTTCCCAGGGCTTCGCCGCGACGGCACAGCAGACCAAGATGACCACCTGCAACGCCGACGCCACCGCCAAGGCGCTCAAGGGCGACGAGCGCAAGGCGTTCATGAGCACTTGCCTCAAGGCTGCACCGAGCACCCCGCAGGAACGCATGAAGAGCTGCAACGCCACGGCCACCGAGCAGGCGCTGAAGGGTGATGCCCGCAAGGCGTTCATGAGTGAGTGCCTGAAGAAGAAATAAGTGTTGAATCCATGGGCCCTATCGCGAGCAAGCTCGCTCCCACAGTGGATCTGTATTGCCCGGTCCAGGGTGGGAGCGAGCTTGCCCGCGATGGGGCCGGCGCAAAAGTTACAAAAAACCCCTGAACTGCGACCAAGGTCGGCCGACACAATCCCTAGTGCTGCCAGCGGATCGCTGGCAGACTGCCGATCCTTTCACGCCGTTTTGTCCTGAGGCTGTATGCCAACGTTTTCTCAGCGTCATGTGTTGTTGGTGATCAGTTGGGTGATCATTTTTGGTGGGTTGTTGCTGGTGCTCCCGCTGCGCCTGTTGCCGAGCCTGCTGGCCGGGCTGTTGGTGTTCGAGCTGGTCAACATGCTCACCCCGCAGTTGCAGCGCCTGATCGAAGGTCGCCGCGCCCGCTGGCTGGCGGTGGCGTTACTGGGCACGCTGGTGGTCAGTGTGCTAACGCTGATCTTCGCCGGCGCCTTCAGTTTCCTGCTCCATGAGGCGGAAAACCCCGGGGCCTCCCTGGACAAGTTCATGGCGGTGGTCGATCGCGCCCGTGGGCAATTGCCGCCGTTCATCGACGCCTACCTGCCGGCCAGCGCCGCCGAGTTCCGGGTGGCGATCGGTGACTGGGTGAGCAAGCACCTGAGCGACCTGCAACTGGTGGGCAAGGACGCGGCCCACATGTTCGTGACGCTGCTGATCGGCATGGTGCTGGGGGCCATCGTTGCCCTGCAGCGCATTCCCGACCTGACCAAGCGCAAGCCCCTGGCCGCCGCGCTGTTCGATCGCCTGAACCTGCTGGTCAAGGCGTTTCGCAACATCGTCTTCGCTCAAATCAAGATTTCCCTGCTCAACACCTTCTTCACCGGGATTTTCCTCGCGGTGGTGCTGCCGCTGTTCGGTATTCATCTCCCGTTGACCAAGACCCTGATCGTGATGACCTTCCTGCTGGGGCTGCTGCCGGTCATCGGCAACCTGATGTCCAACACGCTGATCACCATCGTTGCCCTGTCGTTGTCGATCTGGGTGGCGGTGGCGGCGCTGGGTTACCTGATCGTGATCCACAAGCTCGAGTACTTTCTCAATGCCCGCATCGTCGGTGGGCAGATCAGCGCCAAGTCCTGGGAACTGCTCATGGCAATGCTGGTGTTCGAAGCCGCGTTCGGCCTGCCGGGGGTGGTGGCGGGGCCGATTTATTATGCGTATCTCAAGAGTGAGTTGAAGCAGGTGGGGATGGTCTGATCCGATAGTGATGGTGACTGATCTGGCGCCATCGTGAGCAAGCTTGCTCCCACAGTTGAGCGCATTCCTTCTGAAGGAACTCGGTTAACTGTGGGAGCGAGCCTGCTCGCGATTCACGCGCCTCGGTCCTGGATCAGACCTGGCTCCCATAGCGCTTCATCGCCTCAATCGCCAACCCACTGCCAATACTGCCGAAGATATTGCCTTCCACATGCCGCGCCTGGGGCAGCATCGCCGAGACGCTGTTGCGCAATGCCGGAATGCCGCTGGAACCGCCGGTGAAGAACACCGTGTCGACCTGATCGACCCGCACGTTGGCATCGTTGAGCAACTGCGTGACGCTGCCGCGCACCCGCTCCAGCAAGCCGTCGATGGCCGTTTCGAACAGGGCCCGGCTCAGATCCACGCTCAGGCCGGGCTCGATCCGGTCCAGGAGCAAATGACGCTGGTCGGTGTGGGTCAGCGCGATCTTGGTTTCTTCCACTTCCATCGCCAGCCAATGCCCGGCGCGCTGTTCGATCAGCTTGAACAGCCGATCGATGCCGCCGGTGTCTTCGATGTCGTAGCGCATGCTGCCCAAGGCCAGGGTGGACTTTTGCGAGTACACCGCGTTGATGGTGTGCCAGGTCGCCAGGTTCATGTGGTGGCTGGTGGGCATGTAGGCACCGCTTTTCATGCGGCTGCCGTAACCGAACAGTGGCATCAGACCGGCCAGGGAGAGTTGCTTGTCGAAATCGGTCCCGCCGATGTGCACGCCACCGGTGGCGAGGATGTCGGCGTGGCGGTTGTCGTGGGTGCGACGCTCGGGGGACAGGCGCACCAGGGAGAAGTCCGAGGTACCGCCGCCGATGTCGACGATCAGCACCAGCTCTTCTTTCTCGATGGTCGATTCATAATCGAAGGCCGCCGCGATGGGCTCGTACTGGAACGAAACCTCCTTGAAGCCGATGGCGCGGGCCACGTCCACCAGGGTGTTTTCCGCTTCCTGGTCGGCCATTTCATCGTCATCGACGAAAAATACCGGACGCCCCAGTACCACTTCTTCGAATTCCCGACCGGCGGTGGCTTCGGCACGTTGCTTCAACTGGCCGATGAACAGCCCCAGCAGATCCTTGAACGGCATCGCCGTGCCCAACACGCTAGTGTCGTGCTTGATCAGCTTGGAGCCCAGCAGGCTCTTGAGCGAGCGCATCAACCGGCCTTCGTAGCCTTCCAGGTATTCGTGCAAGGCCAGGCGGCCATACACCGGGCGGCGTTCCTCCAGATTGAAAAAGACCACCGAGGGCAGGGTGATCTTGTCGTCCTCCAGCGCGATCAACGTTTCCATGCCGGGGCGCAGCCAGCCGACGGTGGAGTTGGACGTGCCAAAGTCGATACCGCAGGCACGGGCCGGGGATGCGTTTTTCATGTCTTTCAGGTTCCAGTTGAAAAAACGGCCGCGCAGTGTATGTCAGTGCGGCGCGGATTCGAAGGCCGGTTATCTGCTAATTCTCGAACGCAGGCCTTGAAAGACACTCTTATACCCCCAAACTTGCAGGCATAGCCTGGCAGCCACAGGGCGGACACAAGAACCGCCACCCGCTGCCGATAAACTTCTGACGTGCCGCCCGGTCCCAATCTTGAGGTCGGTCAACCCGCTGTCCGGTCATCCGGGCATGCTGTGCGTGGCGGTGCGACATCGATAACGGATGGTGATGCTTAGATGGACTTCAAAGACTATTACAAGATCCTGGGTGTTGAGCCAACGGCGGACGACAGCACGATCAAGGCTGCCTACCGCAAGCTGGCGCGCAAGTACCACCCGGATGTGAGCAAGGAAAAGGACGCCGAGACCAAGTTCAAGGACGTCTCCGAAGCCTATGAAGCGCTGAAAAGCGCCGACAAGCGCGCCGAGTACGACGACTTGCGCCGCTACGGCCAACATGGCCAGCCGTTCCAGGGCCCGCCGGGTTGGCAGAGCCGTGGCGGTTTTGGCGGCCAGGACACGGGGGATTTCTCGGACTTCTTCAGTTCGATTTTCGGTAATCGCGGCCCGGGTTTCGGCGGCGGACAGTCAGGTCGCAGCGCCGGCCGTCGAGGGCAAGACGTGGAAATGGAATTACCGATCTTCCTGGAAGAAACCCTGTCGAACGAGTCGAAGAAAGTCACGTTCCAGGTGCCGCAATACAACGCGGCCGGCCAGCACGTGAGCAACACCAGCAAGAGCCTGAACGTGAAGATCCCGCTGGGCGTGACCGACGGCGAACGCATTCGCCTCAAGGGCCAGGGCGCGCCGGGTGTCGGTGGCGGCGCCAACGGCGACTTGTACCTGACCATTCATTCGTTTCGCCCCGCACCCCAAATTCGACGTCGAAGGCCAGGACCTGATCATCACCTTGCCCCTGGCCCCGTGGGAATTGGCGCTGGGCACCGAAGTGGCGGTGCCGACCCTTACCGGCAAGATCAACCTCAAGGTTCCGGCCGGCAGCCAGAACGGCCAGCGCATGCGCGCCAAGGGCCACGGCCTGCGCAACAAGGCCGGCGAGCGCGGCTACCTGTTCGTGCAACTCAAGGCCGTGATGCCCAAGGCTAGCGACGAAGCGGTCAAGGCGCTGTGGGCGGAACTGGCGAAGAAAGCGGCGTTCGATCCGCGGGAGAATTTCTGACCTCATTACATGTGGGAGCAAGGCTTGCCCGCGATGAATGCAACTCGATTTCCCAGGAATTGAGACACCTCTGTCGCGAGCAAGCTTTGCTCCCACAGATCCCCTCGCCACAGGTGTCTGTGTTCACATGGGCAGGCGGGACTAGACTCGACAGTTGAAGCATTGGGAGAAGCAGACCATGAACAACCCGATCATTGAACTGAACCTGCTGGAATTCTGTGAAGCCGCCGCATTGGCCGATGTCCATGTGATCGAAATCGTCGAGCATGGCATCCTCGAACCCCACGGCGCGGCCCCGACGGATTGGCGGTTTACCGATTACGAGCTGGCCCTGGCCAAGCGTGCCGCGAAGCTGCGGCACGACCTGGACCTGGAGTGGGAAGGCGTCGCCCTGGCGCTGGACCTGCTGGAGGAAGTTCAAGAACTGCGAGCCGAGAACCGTCGGCTACGTCAGCAACTGGGCCGCTGGGTGGACTGACAGGACTGCCGAGCGCATCAGTGCCTGGACAGGCAAAAACCTGAAAAAGCGATAAATAGATACCGCACTCATCGCTGACACACGGGATAGGCTCGGGTTTTCCAACGTCAAGGATGACCCGATATGCCAGGCTTCACCCCCCGTTTCGCCATTCCCCAGGGCGAGCATTTCGACCTGCTCAAAGCCCGTATTCCCGGCTGGTACAGCGGGGCCATCGTGCAACGCCAGCAGGAACTGAGCGACCATGAACTGACGCTTCCGCTCTGGTATGCGAAAGCTTCCCCCGATCTCTGGAATAGCCTCAAGGACAGTCATTCCCGCTACCGCGAGCGCCTGAACCAGGTCGACAACCGACTGGGCAATATCCAGGACATTCGCGCCTTCGCCGAACCCTTGCTCGAGCAGGTGATCCTGGATGAATTCGGCTTCGCGCTGAACGTCAACGAGGTGTATTTCGTCCGCAAGTACGGGCGCAAGACCCGCGATGATTTTTTTGGGGCACTGGTCCTGGACAGCGAGGGCGGCCATTTCGATCGCTACGAATACCGTGGCACGTCATTGCTGGAGGCGGCGCTGGCCAATTTCGCGCCAGAGGAAGCGCGCAAACCCGCCTGTGCCGATTGCAACCTCATCACCGCGGTGCGCCCGTTCCTGGGCGGCGCTGTGGTGCCCTCCACCGACGCCGTTCGCGCAGGGGCACTGTCGATTGCCCCTGAAGCCTTCGCCAAGTTGTGTCGCACGTTGGATCTGGGGCGCCAGTATCAGGAGCACATCAACGCTGTCCTGCGGCCCGACGACAGCAAGACGTACAACCCGCTGGATCATTCGCTGGAGGAGTATCACCGGCAGGGCTTGGCACTGAGCATCCAGATCGCTAGGGCCAAGGCCGACATCAGCCCGACGGTCTACCAGATGTTGCAGCAGGTGGCCGAGGGGGCCAGCGACGTCACCCTCGATGGCCAGGCCGTGAGATTCACTTCCCTGAAAGTGTTCGACATCGAACTGGTCGGCCCACTGTTGATCGGCCCCGACCTTGAAAACAGTCGCCGGGTGGTGCCGGTCGTGGCCTACCTTCCGGGCGATCCCGAGCATCCTCTGAAAGCCTACGCCTCCAGCGCCGACTTCATGGCCGAACTGCGGCGACGCTTGCACAGTGGCGCCTACCGCCGCTTCTTCAGCCGTTTCGTGCCGCTGCGTCAGCAAGGGGCGTTTTTTCGGCAGTTCAAGCACCTCTATCAAATCTCCCCGACGGCCGATGACCAGGCCGATTTCCCACTCAAATCGTCGTTGCGCAACCTGCCCATGGGCACGGAGCCGATTCCCGGCGACCTGTGGGGCTCGCTGCGCCTGCGGCAAATCGAGAAGATCCAGGCCGACGCACGCGCGGTGGCGGTGCCTACCGGTGATGAAGACAAGAAAGCACGCCTGGCGCGCCTGGACAGTTACCTGGACGCGGTGGTCGATGTGTTCAACCTGGCGGCGTTCGTCGTGCCAGGGCTGGGGCCACTGATGTTGACGGTCGGGGCCGTGCAGATGTTCAACGAGGCGTTCGAAGGCATCGAAGCGTTCGAACGTGGGGAAACCCGGGAAATGTGGGCGCATTTTTCCAGCGTGGCCCTCAACACGGCTTTTGTCGCCACCGGTGCAGCGGTACTGCCGCATATTCGATGGTCGAGCACGGTGGATCAGTTGGAGCCGGTTCAATTGGCCAATGGCGAGTCGCGCCTGTGGCGCCCCGACCTGAGCGTTTACCAGAGTGAGCTGCAGCCTCCCGCGGCCTCAAGCCCGGATAGCCAGGGCCTGTATCGGGTCGAGAATCAGCAGGTCTTGCCGCTGGGTGAGCAACGTTTTGAAGTGCAACAGGACCCGCAAACTCTCCGCTATCGCATTCGTCATCCTTCCCGTCCGCAGGCCTACCAGCCCGAGCTGACGCACAACGGCAGCGGTGCCTGGCACCACGAACTGGAACAACCGCGTACCTGGGAAGGCCCGACACTGATGAGGCGTCTGGGCCATGGCGTCAAGGATTTCAGCGATGCCGAACTGGAGCAGATCCGCCTCGCCAGCGCGACCCCGCAGGACGTGCTGCGACGGTTGCATGTCGAGGGCGAGCCGGTGCCGGCGTTGCTGACCGACACCCTGGGTCGCTTCGACCTCTGCCGACAAATCGACACGTTCATCGGGCAACTGCAAAGCGAGGAGCCGCTGGGCCATGACCTGGCCGAGCCGATGTTGCACCTGCTGACCCAATACGGCCCGTGGCCAAGAGGGTTGAAGCTGAAGATCGTCGACGGCGCCGGCCGGACGCGCTGGGAATACGTCCGGCCCTCGGAAGGCGAGACGCCGGTTCGTGAGGCCAGCCTGACCGAGGCCAAGGTCCGCACGCCTGCGCTGTTGAAAAACCTGATCGAAGCGGTGGATGCCGCAGGTGTCGATCTGTTGGCCACGGCGAGCCCGCCGATTGCGAAAGCCCACATGGACGCTCGCGTCCGGCACCTGCGCCAGGCACTCGCCGAGACGGCAGTGAATGAAAAGGTGCAGTTGCTCAACGATTACTACGCCCTGGGCGAGACGCGAGGCGACCCCCGTGTGGCGCTGATCAAGTCCCGTTTTCCTTCGGTTCCAGCCACGGCGATCGAGCAGGTCATCACCTTGGCCGGCACCGAAGAGCTGCAGCAAATGGCTGCCTGGGATTTCGCCGATGCGAATCAGACCAAACCCATCCCTCTGCGCATCGCCGAAGAGCTGCGCCACTTCCAGCGTGTGGTGCGTCTGAACCGCGCCTACGAAGGCCTGTATCAGGACGCCTTGGTCACGGCGGACACGCCTCGACTGGTGTTGGCTACCCTGGAAACCTTGCCCGGCTGGAGCGGCACGCTGCGCATCGAATTGCGCGAGGCCGTTGTGTCCGGCACCTTGATCGACAGCATCGGGCCGCAAAATGCGGCGCAGACCAAGGTCGTGGTCAGGGATGATGAGCGCTACCAGGCCTTTGACGACAACGGCAATGAACTGAGCCATTGGGGCAGCCTCTTCGATGCCTTGCAGCATGCCCTGCCGGATGCCGAACGCCGGGCCATGGCTCGACCTTCGATTCATCACGGCGACCTGTTGAAAGAGGCGGTCGGCGCTTCGCCGGTGGACCGGGATGCGCTGGCGCGCCGCTTGAAGATGCCCGCACTCAAGCCCGCCTTTAAATCGCCGATGCGCCTGGCTTCGGGCCAAGTCGGTTATCCCTTGGGTGGACTACGGGATTGGTTGGGCCTGGGCCGAACGGCGGAAAGCCGGGTGCTGGAGCTGTACCCGAGTTACACGGCGGCACAAACCGATGCGCTGTTGCGAGCTCTGGGCGACGGCGCGGTGAGGGAGCTCCAGCGACGTAACGTCGAGCTGAAAATGCTGCGCCGGGATCTGGACCGTTGGGTCGCTACCCTCGGCTGGCGTGACGTGGGTAATCACCCGACTGTAGTACCGCAGACGATCAGGCAGGTGATGGCCGAACAAATCGAGCGATGCTGGCGGCGTCAGACCCGGCTCGTTGTGGCAGCGGATCTGCGCACGATCGGCTATGAGCTTGATTTGAGCGGATTGGACATCGGGGCACTGCCGGAACTGACGGCCGACTTCAGTCATGTAGGGGTGCTCAAGCTGCGTGACATGGGCTTGACGCTGCATCACTGCGAAAGCTTCCTCAGCGGATTTTCCTCCATTCGCCGGTTGGACCTGTCCAGGAACCGGTTGATCGATATTCCCAGGGCCTTGGAGGGGATGAGGGACTTGGAGACGCTGCAACTGGAGGCGAACCGGATCGGCCTGACACCGCGTAGCGTTGACATCCTGCAAGGCCTTACTCGCTTGAGAAACTTCGACCTGGACAACAACCCGCTGGGGCGCCTACCGGACTTCAGCAGGTTGCCTGACCTGGAGCGATTGAACCTGAAAAATACCGGGATCACTGCCTGGCCCACCGGCCTGCGCGACCAGCCGCTGGAGCTGATTGATTTGCGCGACAACGGCTTGACCCAGGTGCCGGATCACCTGCTCGACCCGCCCGCCGAGCGTGCCCATGCCACGGCACGCCTCAATCGCGTGACGCTGTTGCAGGGCAACCCGTTGAGCGAGGTGGTCCAACAGCGTTTGCGTGATTATTGGGTGACGGTCTTGCAGACGCGTCCTGAATGGGCAGTCCTGCGTTTGCCCGAGGCGTTTGGGTTTTCAGCGTCGGTCGGGCCGTCGAATATGCAGCAATGGCTGCTCAACCTGCCTGCGGGCCAACTGGCGGACAAAAGAGCTGTGTGGCAAAGCCTGGCGGATGAACCGCAATCGGGAGAGTTTTTTGAGTTATTGCATCGGTTGGCTAAATCTTATCAGAGCCTGAAAGATTATCCGGACCTCCAGGCCCGCGTCTGGCAGATGCTCGACGCGATGGGGCGTTCCACCGAGCTGCGTGATGAACTGTTCGACCTGGCCGGCCAACCGGCCTGTGAAGATCGCGCAGCCTTGTCGTTCAGCTACCTGGAAATCCGCTTGATGATCCACAACGCCAGGGCCTTGGCGGTTGGAACGGATGAAGCGGCAACGCTCTTCCAGTTGGCCAAGGGGCTGTTTCGCCTCGATGAGGTGGAGCGTATTGCCCTGCAGGACATCCAGCGGCGCCGTGACGCGATCAATGCCCGCACCGACCTGACCAACGATCAAAAGATCGAGAACCTGGCGCTGATCGAAGAGGTCGAGGTCCGTCTGGCTTACCGGGCGGGGCTCAAGGATCGACTGGGGTTACCGGGGCAACCCGCGGGCGGGGTTTTTCTCACGCTGGGAGATGTCAGCCCTGACATGCTCGACGCCGCCGCCAATCAGGTCCTGGAACTGGACGATTCGCCCCAGCAGTTTCAGTCGCTGGTGGGTCGGGATTTCTGGATCGACTATTTGAAGCAGCAGCATGGGGCTGCCTTCCAGGCGCTGAATGACACCCTCATCGCCAACCAGATTGAGCTGGATGAAGCGAAGGCCGCCGGCACTTTGGAGGAAGCCGACTACGTCAGCCAGTCCGAGACGTTGGGCCTGCAGCACAAGATCAAGGAAGCGGAGCTGGTCCAGGCGTTGACGCGAACCGAGCTGGATGCGCTGCCGGAAAGTACCGATCTGTAGGGTGAACCAGTCCCGTCATCTCAGACAGGCATAAAACCCGTGGCGAGGGAGCTTGCTCCCGCTGGGGTGCGAAGCAGCCCTCGCTTTTTTTGCGGTTGCTGCGCAACCGAGCGGGGGCAAGCTCCCTCGCCACAAGAACTGCACAAGAACTGCGCGGGTTCAAAACAGGAAATAACGCTGCGCCATCGGCAGCACTTCGGCCGGTTCGCACCACAGCAACACGCCGTCGGCCTTGACCTGGTAGGTCTGCGGATCGACGTCGATGTTCGGCAAGTAGTCGTTGTGAATCAGGTCGGTCTTCTGCACATCACGGCAGCCTTTGACCACGGCGATTCTTTTCTTCAGCCCCAACCGCTCCGGCAATCCGGCCTCGGCGGCGGCCTGGCTGATGAAGGTCAGGCTGGTGGCATGCCGCGAGCCGCCGAAGCTTGCGAACATCGGTCGGTAGTGCACCGGCTGCGGCGTCGGGATCGAGGCGTTGGCGTCGCCCATCAGGCTGGCGGCAATCGCTCCGCCCTTGAGGATCAACGTCGGCTTGACGCCGAAGAACGCCGGGCGCCACAGCACCAGGTCGGCCCACTTGCCCACTTCGATGGAACCCACTTCATGGCTGATGCCATGGGTGATCGCCGGGTTGATGGTGTACTTGGCGATGTAGCGCTTGATGCGGAAGTTGTCGTTGCCTTCGCCGTCACCGGGCAGGGCGCCGCGTTGCTTCTTCATCTTGTCGGCGGTCTGCCAGGTGCGCGTGATGACTTCGCCGACGCGGCCCATGGCCTGGCTGTCGGAGCTGATCATCGAGAAGGCGCCGAGGTCGTGGAGAATGTCTTCGGCGGCGATGGTCTCGCGGCGGATGCGGCTTTCGGCGAAGGCCACGTCTTCGGCAATGCTCGGGTCCAGGTGATGGCAGACCATCAGCATGTCCAGGTGCTCGTCGATGGTGTTGCGGGTGAACGGTCGGGTCGGGTTGGTGGAACTGGGCAACACATTGGCGAAGCCGCAAGCCTTGATGATGTCCGGCGCATGCCCGCCACCGGCACCTTCGGTGTGGTAGGTGTGGATGGTGCGGCCCTTGAACGCGGCGAGAGTGGTTTCGACAAAACCGGACTCGTTGAGGGTGTCGGTGTGGATCGCCACCTGTACGTCGTACTGGTCGGCCACGCTCAGGCAGTTGTCGATGGCCGCGGGCGTGGTGCCCCAGTCTTCGTGCAGCTTCAGGCCGATGGCCCCGGCCTTGACCTGCTCGATCAACGGTTCCGGCAGGCTGGCGTTGCCCTTGCCGGTGAAGCCGATGTTCATCGGGAAGGCATCGGCGGCCTGGAGCATGCGCGCCAGGTGCCACGGCCCGGAGGTGCAGGTGGTGGCGTTGGTCCCGGTGGCCGGGCCGGTGCCGCCGCCGATCATGGTGGTGACGCCGCTCATCAGCGCTTCTTCGATTCTGCTGCGGGCAGATGAAGTGAATGTGGGTGTCGATGCCGCCGGCGGTGAGGATCATGCCTTCGCCGGCGATCACTTCGGTGCTGGCGCCGATGGCGATGGTCACGTCGGGCTGGATGTCCGGGTTACCGGCCTTGCCGATGGCCGCGATGCGCCCGTCCTTGAGGCCGACATCGGCCTTGACGATGCCCCAGTGGTCGATGATCAGCGCGTTGGTGATTAGCGTGTCGACGACCTCGGCGGCCAGCAGCTGGCTCTGGCCCATGCCATCGCGAATCACCTTGCCGCCGCCGAATTTCACTTCTTCGCCGTAGGTGGTGAAGTCCTTTTCCACTTCGATCCACAACTCGGTGTCGGCCAGGCGGACCTTGTCACCGACGGTGGGGCCGAACATGTCGGCGTAGGCTTGGCGGGAGATTTTCATGTGCTTGCCTTGAGATTCAATTGAGTTTTGAAACCGTTCGCTGCGCTCACTCATCGCGAGCAAGCTCGCTCCCACATTTGATCGCGTTTCCCTGTGGGAGCGAGCTTGCTCGCGATGAGGTCAGTGCAGGCACCCTATGACTTACAGGTCGCCCATCACCCGCCCGGCAAACCCGAACACCCGGCGATGCCCGGCCAAGTCCACCAGTTCCACCTCGCGGCTCTGGCCCGGTTCGAAGCGCACCGCGGTGCCGGCCGGGATGTTCAGGCGCATGCCTCGGCTGGCGGCGCGGTCGAAGGTCAAGGCGTCGTTGGTCTCGAAAAAGTGATAGTGCGAACCGACCTGGATCGGCCGGTCGCCGCTGTTGGCGACGTTCAGCGTGAGCGTGCGGCGGCCGACGTTGAGTTCGATGTCGCCGGGCTGGACCTGGTATTGCCCTGGAATCATTGCGGTTGCCCCAAAATCTTGTAGTAAATGGCGGTCGGGGTGTAGGTCCCGTCCGGGCTCTGGCAGTAGTCGGGCAGTTCACCGGCGCGGGTGTAGCCCATGGCGCGGTAGAACGCCTCGGCCTCGGAACCGGCCTCGGTGTCGAGGTACAACAAACCCCGCTTGTGCTGGCGGGCGCCGAGCTCCAGGGCGCTCATCAGTTGCTGGCCCAGCCCCCGACGGCGGGCCTCGCCGCGCACCAGCAGCTTCTGCACTTCGGCACGGTTGAGGCCGTTGGGTTTCTGGCACAGGGCAAGCTGGACGCTGGCCTGCACCTGTTCATCCTTGACCACCACCCACAGCAACAGGTGGCCCTGGTTGAGGCTGGCCTGGACTTCGTCGAAATAGGCGCGGGCCTGGACGGCATCGAGATCGGCCATGAACCCCACGCTGGCGCCGTAGCCGACGGCGTCGAGCAACAGATCGATCAAGCCCTGGCGATAATGCGCAAAGCTTTCGGCGTGGACTCGACGCAACTGGGCAGCGTTCATTGGCTTTTCACTCCTTGTTGACGGCGGGCGGTAGCGCCCCGAGGTTGAGGTTCAACTGCATGAAGGTCAGGTCCAGCCAGCGGCCGAACTTGGTCCCCACCTCGGGCATCTGCCCGGTGATCACGAAACCGGCCCGCTCGTGCAGGCGAATCGAGGCCGCGTTGCCGCTTTCGATGGCGGCGACCATGACGTGTTTATCGCAGGCCCTGGCGCGCTCGATCAGCGTGCTCATCAACAACGGGCCAAGGCCATTGCCGCGCTGGTCGCTGCGTACATACACCGAATGCTCCACGGTGTGGCGGAAGCCGTCGAACGGTCGCCAGTCGCCGAACGAAGCGTAGCCGAGCACGTTGTCTTCGGCGTCGACGGCCACCAGCACCGGGTAGCCCTGGGTTTGCCGGGCGCTGAACCACGCCTGGCGGTTGCCCAGGTCAACGGCTTGTTCGTTCCAGATCGCCGTGGTGTTGAGCACGGCATCGTTGTAGATATCGCGGATCGCCGGCAGGTCGACGGCATGGGCGTCACGAACGTGGGCAGTCATGGCGTGGCCTCAGGCGATGGGTTGGTGGACGGTGACCAGTTTGGTGCCGTCGGGAAACGTCGCCTCGACCTGGATCTCCGGGATCATTTCCGGGATGCCTTCCATCACCTGCTCGCGGCTCAGCAGCGTGGTGCCGTAATGCATCAGCTCGGCCACCGTCTGGCCGTCAC
Source organism: Pseudomonas beijingensis (assembly GCF_030687295.1). NCBI lineage: Bacteria > Pseudomonadati > Pseudomonadota > Gammaproteobacteria > Pseudomonadales > Pseudomonadaceae > Pseudomonas > Pseudomonas beijingensis. Next base: position 1,695,186 of record NZ_CP117425.1, read on the forward strand.
GGGCGCCTTCCAGCAACGCGGCGGAAATGTAGGCCATGGCCTCCGGGTAGTTGAGCTTCAAGCCACGAGCCAAGCGTCGTTCGGCGACGAGGCCGGCGGTGAAGATCAGCAGCTTGTCTTTTTCGCGTGGGGTCAGGTCCATGTGCAATCCATAAGGGCAGATAAAAAATTCGGGCTGTAAACACAGCTACCTGTTGGAGCAACGCCTGTGGGAGCAAAGCTTGCTCGCGATGAACGATAACGCGGTCCTTCCGGTCGACCGAGGCGCTGCCATCGCGAGCAAGCTTTGCTCCCACAGAAAGTCATTGCTTCCACACCATTGCTCCTACAGGAACGCAATTCAGGTACTCCAGATTCTCGGTGGCACAGCTTCTCGACCGAGCAACGCCGGGCGCAAAAGCCGCCACAATTCAATCAACCACCCCCGCGCCAGCAACGCCTCGCTCGCCAGGCAGCGGGCCACGACCAGGCCGGGCAATTGGGTCAGGTCGCCGCGCACGGCATGGCCCAGTGATCGGCAGTGTTCCAGCAATTGGCTGTCGATCTCGCCGGTCACCAGCAACGTGGCAAACACCGGATCACCGCCCAGCCCGATGGGTGAGTCGAGCAGCCCATCACCGCCCACAATGCGCTGGCGCTCGTGCCACAGCAACTGGCCATCGCGGCGAATGTCCAGTCGCGATTGAAAGTGCCCCAGGTCGAACCGCTCGCCGCTGGCCGGTCGGCCGAGGGCAACCATGTCCCAGTAGAGCAGGCGCCCGTCGCCCTGCAGGTCGATGCTCGTGCTGAGTTCGGCCTGGGCTGCGCTGAAGACGATGGTTTCCTGGGGCAGCCATTCCAGGGTCGCGCCGGGGGCTACGCTCAGGGTCAGTTGTTGGTACGCCGGCCCCGCGGCGCGGTACCACTTGGCCGCGCCGGGGCTGGTCAGCTGCGCCCAGGCGCCAGGGCCGACGTGGGCCGAGATGTCCAACCGGTCACCGCCGGCAATCCCGCCGGGCGGGTGGACGATGATGTGCTGGCACACCTCGGGGCCTTCGGCGTACAGGTGCTTCTGCACCCGCAACGGGCCTTTGTGGCGGCGCTGTACCGGACGTGTGCAATCGCCGAAGCGGGCGTAACCCAAGTCCAGCTCGGCTTGCCAGCTGGGGGTGAACAGGGCCGAAGGCGCCAATGAACAGACAGGTAGATTCATGATTTTCTGATTATCGTCGGGACGCTAAGACTAGATCGTAACCAGCCCGCGCACACCCTCGGCTTCCATGTTTTCTCCGCGCCCCTGCTGCACGATCTCGCCCCGGGACATCACCAGGTACTGATCGGCCAGCTCGGCGGCGAAGTCGTAGAACTGCTCCACCAGCAAAATCGCCATGTCGCCCCGGGCCGCCAGTTTCTTGATCACCACGCCGATCTCCTTGATCACCGAGGGCTGGATGCCTTCGGTGGGCTCGTCGAGAATCAGCAAGCGTGGCCGACTGGCCAGGGCCCGGCCAATGGCGAGCTGCTGTTGCTGGCCGCCGGACAGATCCCCACCACGGCGCTGTTTCATCTGCAGCAGCACCGGGAACAATTCGTAGATGAATGCCGGCACTTCCTTGGCTTCGGCGCCGGGAAAGCGCGACAGACCCATCAGCAGGTTTTCTTCAACCGTCAGCCGGCCGAAAATTTCCCGGCCCTGGGGTACGTAGGCAATGCCAGCGTGCACCCGTTGGTGCGGCTTGAAGGTGGTGATGGGCTTGCCTTCCCAGCTCACCGCACCTTCCTTGGCCGGCAACAGGCCCATCAGGCATTTGAGCAGGGTGGTCTTGCCCACGCCGTTGCGGCCCAACAGGCATGTCACCTCGCCGACCTTGGCGTCGAACGACAAGCCGCGCAGGATGTGGCTACCGCCGTAGTATTGGTGCAGTTTGTCGACTTGCAGCATGTCTTGAATTCCCCTCAAGTCCCCTGTGGGAACAATGGCTTTCTGTGGGAGCAAAGCTTGCTCGCGACAGCGGCTCCTCGGTCCATCAGAAGGACCGCGTTATCGTTCATCGCGAGCAAGCTTTGCTCCCACAAGCCCGCTCCCACAGAGGGAATGTGTTTGCAGGTCTAGCGACCGAGATACACCTCGATCACCCGCTCATTGTCCTGCACCTGTTCCAGCGACCCTTCAGCCAGCACGCTGCCCTGGTGCAGCACGGTGACGTGGTCGGCGATCGCGCCGACGAAGCCCATGTCGTGTTCCACCACCATCAGCGAATGCTTGCCCGCCAGGGACTTGAACAGCTCGGCGGTGAACTCGGTCTCGGCGTCGGTCATGCCTGCCACCGGTTCGTCGAGCAGCAACAGTTGCGGGTCCTGCACCAGCAGCATGCCGATCTCCAGGAACTGCTTTTGCCCGTGGGACAGCAGCCCGGCGGCGCGGTTGACTGACGTGCTGAGGCGAATGGTTTCCAGCACTTCGTTGATCCGGTCGTGTTGCTCGCCGGTCAGTTTTGCCCGCAGGCTGGCCCACACCGATTTATCGGTCTTGAGCGCCAGCTCCAGGTTCTCGAACACGCTCAGGGCTTCGAACACCGTCGGCTTCTGAAACTTGCGCCCGATGCCGGCCTGGGCGATCTGCACTTCACTCATGCTGGTCAAGTCCAGGGTTTCGCCGAACCAGGCCTTGCCATGGCTGGGGCGGGTCTTGCCGGTGATCACGTCCATCAGGGTGGTCTTGCCGGCGCCGTTGGGGCCGATGATGCAGCGCAATTCGCCGACGCCGATGTACAGGTTCAAATCGTTCAGGGCCTTGAAACCATCGAAGCTGACGCTGATGTCTTCCAGGGTCAGGATCGTGCCGTGACGGGTGTTCAGGCCAACGCCGGCTGCCTGGCCGAGGCCGATGGCGTCGCGGCTGCTGCCTTGGTCTTTGTTGGGTTCGAGGATGGGTTCGAGCATGAACTCGGCCGTTGGCGTGATTCTCACGATTCGCCCCTTTTCTTCAGCAACCCGATCACGCCCTTGGGCAGATACAGGGTCACGACGATGAACAGCGCACCGAGGAAGAACAGCCAGTACTCGGGAAACGCCACGGTGAACCAGCTCTTCATGCCATTGACTACCCCGGCGCCCAGCAGCGGCCCGATCAGCGTGCCGCGCCCGCCAAGGGCGACCCACACAGCAGCCTCGATGGAGTTGGTCGGCGACATCTCGCTGGGGTTAATGATGCCCACCTGCGGCACGTACAACGCCCCGGCCAGGCCGCACAACACCGCGCTCAACACCCAGACGAACAGCTTGAAGCCACGGGGATCGTAGCCGCAGAACATCAGGCGGTTTTCCGCGTCGCGCAGGGCAGTCAGTACCCGGCCGAACTTGCTGCGGGCCAGGCGCCAGCCGATGAACAGGCTCGCCACCAGCAACAACACCGTGGCGAAAAACAGCACCGCCCGGGTGCCCGGTTCGGTGATGCCAAAGCCCAGGATCGAACGGAAATTGGTGAAGCCGTTGTTGCCGCCAAACCCGGTTTCGTTGCGGAAAAACAGGAGCATCCCGGCGAAGGTCAGGGCCTGGGTCATGATCGAGAAATACACGCCCTTGATCCGCGAACGGAAGGCGAAGAAGCCGAACACCAGCGCCAGTAAGCCCGGCGCCAGCACCACCAGGCACATCGCCCAGAGGAAACTGTCGGTGCCGGCCCAGTACCAGGGCAACTCGGTCCACGACAAGAAGGTCATGAACGCCGGCAAGCCATCGCCGGCGGCCTGGCGCATCAGGTACATGCCCATGGCGTAACCGCCCAGGGCGAAGAACAAGCCGTGGCCGAGAGAGAGCAAACCGGCATAACCCCAGACCAGGTCCAGTGCCAGGGCGACGATGGCGTAGCAGAGAATCTTGCCCACCAGGGTCAAGGTGTAGGCGGAGACGTGCAACGGATTGTCCGCCGCCAACAGCGACAGCAACGGCAGGCTCAGCAGCACGGCCAGGATCAGCGCGCCGACGGCGAGGGTAACTTTAGGGCCGGCCTTTTGCGTGGCCGTGAGCATCAGGGGCTGGTTCATCAGTCGATTACCCGTCCTTTGAGCGCGAAGAGGCCTTGCGGACGCTTCTGGATGAACAGAATGATCAGCGCGAGGATCAGGATCTTGCCGAGCACGGCGCCGATCTGCGGTTCGAGGATCTTATTGGCGATGCCCAGGCCGAACGCGGCGAACACACTGCCGGCCAACTGGCCGACGCCACCGAGCACCACCACCAGGAACGAGTCGATGATGTAGCTCTGGCCCAGGTCCGGGCCGACGTTGCCGATCTGGCTCAGGGCGACGCCACCGAGCCCGGCGATGCCCGAGCCGAGGCCGAAGGCGAGCATGTCGACCCGGCCGGTGGGCACGCCGCAGCAGGCGGCCATGTTGCGATTCTGGGTCACGGCTCGGACGTTCAGGCCCAGGCGTGTCTTGTTCAGCAGCAGCCAGGTCAACACCACCACGAACAAGGCGAAGGCGATGATCACGATGCGGTTGTACGGCAGCACCAGGTTCGGTAACACCTGGATCCCGCCCGAGAGCCAGGCCGGGTTGGCGACTTCGACGTTCTGCGCGCCGAACACCAGGCGCACCAGTTGGATCAGCATCAGGCTGATGCCCCAGGTGGCGAGCAGGGTTTCCAGCGGCCGCCCGTAGAGGTGGCGGATCACCGTGCGCTCCAGGGCCATGCCGATGGCCGCGGTGATGAAAAACGCCACCGGCAAGGCGATCAGCGGATAGAACTCGATAGCGTTCGGGGCGAAGCGCTGGAACAGCAGCTGCACCACATACGTGGAGTACGCGCCGAGCATGAGCATCTCGCCGTGGGCCATGTTGATCACCCCCAGCAGGCCGAAGGTGATCGCCAGGCCGAGGGCGGCGAGCAGCAGGATCGAGCCCAGGGACATGCCGCTGAAGGCCTGGCCCAGCAATTCGCCGATCAGAAGTTTGCGCTTGACCTGGCCGAGGCTGGTTTCAGCGGCGGTGCGCACGGCGGCATCGGTTTCGACGCCGGGTTCAAGCAGACCTTCGAGGCGGGTGCGGGCCAGTGGATCGCCGGTTTCCCCCAGCAGGCGGACGGCGGCCAGGCGCACGTTCGGGTTGGTGTCCACCAGTTGCAGGTTCGCCAGGGCCAGGCTCAGGGCGGCGTGTACGTCTTCGTCCTGCTCGCCGGCCAGTTGCCGATCGAGAAACGCCAGTTGCGCAGGACGGGCACTTTTTTGCAGTTGCTGCGCGGCCGCCAGGCGTACGTGGGCATCGACGGCGAGCAGTTGATGGCTGGCCAGGGCGGTTTCGATCAGCCCGCGCAAGCGGTTGTTCAGGCGCAGGGTTTTTGGCTGGCCGTCGACGGTCAACTGGCCTTGTTGCAAGGCGTTGATCAGCTCGACGCGCTCAGGCTCCGGCTGCGCGGCCCAGGCTTCCAGGAGCTTGGCCTGCTGGGTCGGGTTGGCGGCGACGAAGTCTTCGGCGTCGCCGGCATGGGCCTCCAGTGGCAACAGCAGCACCAGAGCGAGGATGAGGCGGTAAAGGGCGGTGGGCATAGAGAGTCGCCTTGCGCGGACAATGTGGGAGCGAGCTTGCTCGCGATGGCGGTGTGTCAGTCACATCCGTGCTGAATGTGAGTCCGCTATCGCGAGCAAGCTCGCTCCCACAGGGATTTGTGTCGGCCCGAGCGTCGTGCTCGGGCCGACACCCATGGGCTCAGTTGCTCTTCACCGCATAGTCAGGCTTCTTGTCGTTGCCGGCGATGAAGGGGCTCCACGGTTGCGCGCGGATCGGGCCTTCGGTCTGCCAGACCACGTTGAACTGACCGTCGGCCTGGATCTCGCCGATCATCACCGGCTTGTGCAGGTGGTGGTTGGTCTTGTCCATGGTCAGGGTGTAGCCCGACGGTGCGGCGAAGGTCTGGCCGGCCAGGGCTTCGCGGACTTTGTCGACGTCGGTGGACTTGGCTTTTTCCACCGCTTGCGCCCACATGTGGATACCGACGTACGTGGCCTCCATCGGGTCGTTGGTCACGGCTTTATCCGCGCCTGGCAGGTTCTTGGCCTTGGCGTAGGCTTTCCAGGAATCGACGAATTTCTTGTTCGCCGGGTTATCCACGGATTCGAAGTAGTTCCACGCCGCGAGGTTGCCTACCAGTGGCTTGGTGTCGATGCCGCGCAGTTCCTCTTCGCCCACCGAGAACGCCACGACCGGTACGTCGGTGGCTTTCAGGCCCTGGTTCGCCAGTTCCTTATAGAAGGGCACGTTGGAGTCGCCGTTGACGGTGGAAATGACTGCGGTCTTGCCGCCAGCCGAGAACTTTTTGATGTTGGCCACGATGGTCTGGTAATCGCTGTGGCCGAACGGGGTGTAGACCTCTTCGATGTCCTTGTCCGCCACCCCTTTGGAGTGCAGGAACGAACGCAGGATCTTATTGGTGGTGCGCGGGTAGACGTAGTCGGTGCCCAGCAGGAAGTAACGCTTGGCGCTGCCGCCTTCTTCGCTCATCAAGTATTCCACCGCTGGAATCGCCTGCTGGTTTGGCGCCGCGCCGGTGTAGAACACGTTCGGCGACATCTCTTCGCCTTCGTATTGCACCGGGTAGAACAGCAGCCCATTGAGTTCTTCGAACACAGGCAACACCGATTTACGCGACACCGAGGTCCAGCAGCCGAACACCACGGCGACCTTGTCCTGGGTCAGCAACTGCCGGCCCTTTTCGGCGAACAGCGGCCAGTTCGACGCCGGGTCCACGACCACGGCTTCAAGCTTCTTGCCGTTCACACCACCCTTGGCGTTGATCTCATCGATGGTCATCAGCGCCATGTCCTTGAGGGACGTTTCGGAGATCGCCATGGTGCCGGACAGCGAATGCAGGATGCCGACCTTGATGGTCTCGGCGGCCTGGACGGTCCAGGCCATGCCCATCGCGGCAATGCTTGCCGAGAGTGTAAAAGCCTTGATCAAGCTACGACGCTTCATTGTGCGATCTCCGTGGTCTTTGTGTTTTTCTGGATGGCAGATGCAAACGCTGAAGGCGCTTTTGCAAGGGGTGTGCCCGGTTGGGGGAAGGCGTTGAAACGCGGGGTTGGCGGGGTATGCGTGCGCGCGGACGCACCATGAGTGAACGCATTGCGGGGGCTGGTGCGAGGAGGTGCGCCACATTGGGGCGAGAGAGTTGCAAGTCCTCTGTGGGAGCGAGCTTGCTCGCGATGGCGGTGTGTCAGTCACTTCTAATCTGAGTGATCTACCGCTATCGCGAGCAAGCTCGCTCCCACAGGTTGGCTTTGTGATTCAGGAAAGAGGATGGCTCAGCGGCGGCGCATCAGGCCGATGAAAAACAGCCCACCGATAGCCGCTGTAGCGACCCCGATCGGCAAGTCCTCCGGCGCGATCAGCGTCCGCGCCGCCACATCCACCCACACCAGGAACAGGCTGCCAAGCAGCACACAGGCCGGCAGCAATCGCCGATGCTCGGCACCCACCAGGCGCCGGGCGATGTGCGGCACCATCAGCCCGACAAAACCAATCGAGCCGCTGATGGACACCAGCACGCCGGTCATCAGCGAGGCGATCAAGAAGATCCACAACCGCACCTTCGCCGCATTCAGGCCCAGGGTCACGGCGGTCTGTTCGCCGGCCATCAACGCGTTCAGCGGCCGGGCCATGCCCAGCAGCAGAACCAATCCCAGCAACACACTGACGGCTGGCACCGCGAGCAACTCCCAACGGGCCAGGCCCAGGCCACCGAGCATCCAGAACATCACCGCCGAACTGGCGCGATGGTCACCGAGGAACAACAGCAGATTGGCCGCCGCCATCATCACGAAGGACACCGCCACGCCGCACAGCAACAGGCGATCACTTTCCAGACGACCTTGGCGCGCAGCGATGGCCAACACCAGCAGCATGCTCAGCAATGCGCCGATGAAGGCGGCCAAGGGCAGGGTCAACAGGCCGATGATTTCCCCGACATGCAACACCACGATCACCGCTCCCAGGGTCGCGCCGGAGGTGACGCCCAGCAGGTGCGGATCGGCCAGCGGGTTGCGCGTGACCGCTTGCAGCACCGCGCCGATCAACGCCAGCCCGGCGCCTACCAAGGCACCGAGCAACAGCCGAGGGACGCGGATCAGCCAGACGATATGCTCCTGGCCGGGCGTCCAATGCACCTCGCCCACACCGAAGGCCTTGTACAGCAGCAGGTCCCAGACCACGGCCACCGGCACCCGCGCCGGCCCGAAACCCAGGGACACCACGCACGACACCAGCAGCAGTGCGCCGAGGACGATCAGCAGGGCACCGTAGCGACGACCGTTCATTGGCCGTGGAAACCCCGAGCCAGCGTTTGCACTGCCAGCACGTTATCGATGCCCGGCGTGGCTTGCACGTAGGGGATCACAATGAAGCGCCGCTGCTGGATCGCTTCCACCGACTGCAGGGCCGGGTTGTTCAGTAAGAACTGTTGCTTCTGCTCGGCGCTGACTTCGCCGTAGTCGACGATCACGATGACCTGCGGGTTGCGCTCGACCACGTTCTCCCAGTTCACCCGGGTCCAACTGGTTTCCACGTCGTCGAGAATATTGCGCCCGCCGGCCGCGTCGATCAGGGCCTGGGGCATGCCCAGGCGGCCGGAGGTCATGGCGCGGTCTTCGCCGCTGTCATACAGGAACACCCGCGGTTGTTGGGCGGGCAAGTGCTTGCGCACGTCGGCCACCTGGGCCTGCATCGTGGCGATCAACGCGTTGGCGCGATCCTGCACGTCGAAGATCTTGCCGAGGTTGCGCAGGTCGTTGTAGGTGTCCTCCAGGGAGGCCGCCGGACGCTTCATCACGAACGCGCAGGATTCGGTCAACTCGTAGACATTGATGCCCAGCGGTTGCAGGGTCTGCGGGGTCAGGTCGCCACCCACGCGCATGCCGTAGTCCCAACCGGCGAAGAAAAAATCGACGTTGGCATTGAGCAGGGTTTCCACCGAGGGGTATTTGGCGGCCAGCTCCGGCAGGCCATCGAGGATCTTCGCCATCTCGGGCGTCACCGATTTCCAGCCACTGATGCCGCTGTAGCCGACCATGCGTGGCTTGAGGCCCAGGGCGAGCATCATCTGGGTCATGTTGATGTCATGGCTGACGGCGTGCCGAGGGGCTTCGTTGAACACCACCTGGCGGTTGCAGCTTTGGATCGTCAACGGGTAGTGGGTGGCTTCGGCCAGGGCATGGGCACTGCCCAGCAGCAGGGGCAGCAACAGCAGGGAACGCAAGGTCATGGTTGGGTTATCCAGGTGATTCGTGGGTAGCCGGACAGCGGATGTTCATCCACCAGGGCCTCGACGCCAAACACCGCGCGCAGCAGCTCGGCGGTGAGGACGTCCTTGGGCGTGCCGCTGGCAACGATGCGCCCGTGTTCGATCACGTACAGGCGGTCGCAGAAGGCGGCGGCCAGGTTCAGGTCGTGGAGGCTGGCGAGGGTGCCGATGCCCAGACCCTTGATCAGTTGCAGCAATTGCAATTGATAGTGAGGGTCGAGGTGATTGGTCGGCTCGTCGAGGATCAGCAACTGCGGCTGCTGGGCCAGGGCCCGGGCAAGGATCACCCGTTGCTTCTCACCGCCCGAGAGCGTGGCGAATGCATGGTCGCCAAAGCCTGCGAGTCCGGCCGATTCCAGGGCCTGGAGCACCAACCGGCGGTCGTCGTGATTGTCGCTGTCGAACAGGCCTTTGTGGGGCGTGCGGCCCATGGCGACCACTTCTTCTACCGTCAGGCCGAAGGCGTCGGGAAACTCTTGCAGCACCACGGCGATGCGTTGGGCGCACCAGCGCGAGGACTGTTTCCAGACGTTGTGATGTTCGAGTTTTACCTCGCCACTTTCCGGCCGGCTGAAGCGATAGGCGCAGCGCAACAGGCTGGTCTTGCCGCTGCCGTTGGGCCCGATCAACCCGACAAACTCCCCGGGCGTCACCTGCAACGTGGCGTCACGCAGCTGGAACTGGTGATGACAGTGGCCATGGCCCAGGGGTGTCCAGGCGAGATGGGAGAGGGTTAGCGAGGTCATGCATCTACTCAAATCATGGGTGGCGCAAGCATCCCTTGTGGGAGCGAGCTTGCTCGCGATAGCGGTGGTTCAGCTTGCATCTTTGTTGAAGTGCTGCCGCCATCGCGAGCAAGCTCGCTCCCACAGGGGAGGGTGTTCTGTGTTTGAAAGGCGGGCACGATTGTAGAGGTTTCGCACCGCCTTCCGTTAACGCACTGTCTTCAGCTTGAAGATGAAGCCGCCTCAGGCTGGCGATTGAACCGGGTAACAAGCCGGTCCAACAGCCACACCACCACCAGCGAAGCCCCCACCAACGGGAACACCAGCGCCAGGGCCAGCATGATGAACACCCCGGTTTTCCAGGTCGGCAGATCGTGGCGCAGCGGCGGCACGCCGAACTTGCCCTGGGGCCGGCGCTTCCACCAGATCACCAGGCCACTCACGGCGCTGAGCAGGATCATCAGGCAAACCAGCAGCACGAGGATTTGGTTCACCGGGCCGAACATCTTGCCTTCGTGCAGCATCACGCCGGTTTCGGTGGCGCGGGCCACGACGCTGTAGTGCTCCCAGCGCACATCGGCCAGGACCTTGCCGGTGTACTGGTCCACGTGCAGGGTGGCGTCATTGCGTGGGTCATCGGCGAACACGGCGACGGTGAATACGCCGCTGGCAGTGGTCGGCAGGGTGATGCTGTAGCCGGGCGTGACCTGGCGCTCGGTGGCGATATCCTGCACCGCTTGCAGGCTGACGGTCGGGGCGGCGGGGCCTTCGTGCATGCCGCCGTGGCCCATGTGTTCGGCATGGTCGCCGGACATCGGCATCGGGGTGTTTTCCATGGCCCACGGCACGGTTTGGCGGTGGGCATTGTTGAGGCTGCCGGCCTCGACGTCGGACTTGGGCACGTCATTCCACATCGCCGCCGGGAAGCGGTTCCAGAGGTCGGCGTATTGCTTGCCCCAGAAGCCGGTCCAGGTCATGCCGCTGAGGAGCATCACCAGCAGGAACGCCGCGCCCCAGAAGCCGACGACGACATGCAAGTCACGCCAGAACAGCCGACCGCGCGCGTGCCAGCGCGGCCACAGCACACCGGCCGAGGATTGCCCGCGCGGCCACCACAGGTACAGGCCGGAGACCACCAGCACCACGCCCCAGCCGGCGGCCATTTCCACCAGCCGGTCCCCGACGGTGCCGATCAGCAACTCGCCATGGATCGCCCGGGCCATGGCTTGCAGGTTGTTCTTCGCATCCTGCTCGCCGAGCACGTCGCCGTGGTACGGGTCGATGAACACATTCAGTTCCCGGCCCTTGTCGATCACCACGAACTGCGCGCTGCGCTCGGCGTTGACCGGTGGCAGGTACTGTTTGACCTGGCCCTCGGGGTAGGCCTGGCGGACCTGCTTGAGCAGGTCGTCCGCCGCCAGGGTGTGATGCCCGGCCTGTACGTTCAACAGGCTGCCGTACATCAGTGGGTCGAGTTGCGGCTTGAACAGGTAGATGATGCCGGTCAGGGCCAGCATCACCATGAACGGCGCCACGAACAGCCCGGCATAGAAATGCCAGCGCCAGGCCAGGTTGTAGAAATTCGGTTTCGGTTGGCTCATTGCAAAGCGCTCCGCAGGGCTAATTGGGTTGTTATGTTTTTCGGTTGCTGCGCAACCGATCGCGGGCAAGCCTTGCTCCCACAGTCTTTGTCATTGCTGTGGGCCCCGTTGTGTTCCCTCAGCAATGGAGTACTTGTGGGAGCAAGGCTTGCCCGCGATGCTTTTAGAAACTCATGTCCACCTTGGTCCAGAGCGTGCGCCCCGGTTCGTTGATGGCCTGGGGATCGCTCGCCGGGTAGCCGAACCCGGCGTTGCCGGCCAGGTTCAAGTGCTCGGCGTAGGCTTTGCCAAACAGATTGTCGACACCGCTGCTGACCTTCCAGTGTTGATTGATGCGGTAGGCGCCGTTGAGGGAAAAGACCCCGAAGCCCGAGCTTTTACCGTAGTCCTTGCCGACCACGTTGCCCTTGTTCTCATCGACCCGGTGTTGCGCCGCCACCACCCGCCACAGGGCCCCGGCGCTCCAGCGGTCTTCGCTGTAGGTCAGGCCCAGGCGTGCGTCCAGTGGCGGCATTTGCGCCAGGGCGCTGCCGTCGCTGCTGTTCTTGCCCCAGGCATAGGCCAGGGTGGCGTCGGCTTTCCAGCGCTCGCTCAGCTTGTAGGCCGCACCCAATTCACCGCCCATGATCCGCGCATCGATGTTCTCGGCTCGGGAGGTGGTACCCATCATTCCGGGGGTGTAGTCGAACAGTATGTAGTCGCGCACCTGCCCGACATAACCCGAAGCCCAGGCTTCGAGAGTGTCGGTCTTGTACTGCAGGCCGAAGTCGAGCTGGGTGGTTTTCTCCGGCTTGATCGCGTCGAAGGCATTCAACGAGCCGCTGGGGCCGACGTTCGCCGAGAACAGCTCCCAATAGTCCGGGAAGCGTTGCGCGTGACCGACGCCTGCGTAGAGGGTAGTGGGGCTGTCGTCCAGGTCGTGTTCGTAACGGACGAAACCGCTGGGCAGTGTGTCGGCGCGAGTGTCGTCGGCGGTGGGGTTGGGGCGAGCGGACATGCCGGAACCGATGCTCTGGCGGTAATCCTTGGCCGAGGCGCGGTCGAGCCGGGCGCCAGTGATCACCCGGTCGCGGTCGGCGGCGTACCAGGTCAGTTCGCCGAACACCCCGTAATTGTGGAAGTCGGCGTCCTTGGTGTACGGCAGGTCCTTATAGGTATCCACGCCCATGCTGCTGCGTTGGCGATGCTCGTTGGTCTGGGCGTCCAGGCCGCTGATCAATTGCACATCGGCCCAGTGCCAAGTGGCCTTGACGCGGGCGCCGAGGGTGCGACGGTCGACGTTGGAGGCCATGGGCCCGGCCATCATTCCGGTGCCGGACGGCGTGCGCAGCGTGTAGTTGTCCATCACGTGGTCGGCGTAGTTGTAGTAGACCTGGGCCTCGATCTTGTCCAGCACCTCGCCGATGTTCGAGCGCTCGAACCGCAGCCCGAGGCTTTCGCGCTTGAACTGCGAGCCGTCCATGCCGCGCCCGGCGTAGCGCGCTTCACCGTCGCCCTTGCCGGCGGTCAATTCCAGCAGGGTGTCGGCGTCCGGTGTCCAGCCGAGGGTGACATCGCCATTCCACTTGTCATAGCGCGATGGCACGGTGTCGTTGTTGCCGTCGCGGTAATCGTCCGAATGGGCGGTGTTGCCGATCACCCGTACGTAACCCAGCGGGCCACCGGCGGCGGCATCCACCACTTTGTCGAAACGGCCGTTGGAGCCGGCCAGCACGCTGGCGTTGACCCGGGTGCCCAGCTCGCCGAACTGCTCCGGCTCGCGCTCGAACAGCACGGTCCCGGCCGATGCGCCGGGGCCCCAGAGTACGGTTTGCGGGCCTTTGATGACGGTGAGCTTGTCGTAGGTTTCCGGCGAGATGTAGGACGTCGGCGCGTCCATCCGGCCCGGGCAAGCACCCAGCAGCATGCTGCCGTTGGTGAGGATGTTCAGCCGCGAGCCAAACATGCCGCGCAACACCGGGTCGCCATTGGTGCCGCCGTTGCGCACCAGGGCGAAGCCGGGAATGGTCTTGAGGTAGTCGCCACCATCACTGGCCGGTACCGGTTGGCGCGGATCCTTGGGGTTGGTGACGACGGTCAGGGGCGAGCTGGGGGCGATGGCGGTGATGACCGTCGGGCTCAGTTCTTCGACCTGATGGTCGTGATGTTCGTGCTCATCGGCCAGCACGAGTGGGGTGAGTAGCAGGCCGCACAGTGCGGCGATGGTTTGGCGCAAACGAACCCGTGGCTCGTTCAGGGGGCAGCGAACCTGGGCAGAGCCCAACGCGATGCCAGCAGAAAACCTGGACATGATGATTCCATCGAACAGACATAAACGACACGGTCGGGCAGCCTGAGGCTGTCTTGTGCGACCGGGGTGAGGTAAGTGTCGGGCTTACGCGTCGAGGGGCGGGGCGCGGGTGCGGGCACCCGGGAAGAGCGCTGGCCGGGCATGGCCCAGGCGTGGGGAAGGGCTGGTGTAGGTGTTGGTGTGAGGTGTGTCGAAGACGGCGAAGGTGTGGCCGCCGGGTAGCGCCGGGCAGTTAAACAGCAGGCTGCAATAACCGCATTTTTCCCAAAGCGCATGATGCTCGCTGCTCTGGGGCGGGCAATGTTCGGCTGCCGGCGCTTCGTGCGCCGTCATGTCCATGCTCATCTCCATGTTCATGCTCACAGGCATGGACATGCGCTGATCCATCGGCATCGACTGGGAAATCAGCGGACCGATAAAGATCATCAGCATGGCGAACAGGCTGATCCAGCTGCCGCGTGTCAGGCTCATGGGCTGACGGCGGGGCATGGACAGTCTGGCGCGAAGAGATTGCACGGGCGGCTACGTCTACTGGGCGTGCACGTGTGTCTTGGTGCCGTCGGGCGCTTTTTTCTGCACCGCAACGTCGACCGTGACATCCCTGGCTTTTTCGAAATGCAGGGTCATGGGGAAACGTTTGCCATCGATGAGCAGGCTGCGGTCTGTTAGCTCCAGCAGCATCACGTGATACGCCATCGGCGCGAAGGTGACGGTCGCCCCGGGGGCGATCTCGACGACGGGCACCGGTTGCATCTTCATCAGGTCGTTTTGCATCACATGCTCATGGAGCTCGGCCTTGCCGGCGATGGGCGATTCGACGCTGAGCAGTTTGTCCGCCGTCTTGCCGCTGTTGTGGATGACGAAATACGCGGCCACGGTCGGCGCATTGGGCGGCAACTCTTGAGACCATGGGTGGGCTATTTCAAGATCGCCTGCCTTGTACTGGTGAGCTTGGGCGAAACCGACGGGAAGCAGCAGGGCAGCCAGCAGGATAAGTCTGTTCAACATGGCAATTCTCCGGAACGATTCAGGGCGCAGTTTTATGCGGGAAGAATCAGACCAGAGGCGAGGCGCGGGGATTGAGGCTGGGCCATTGCTGGCGCGGCGTGGGGCTGTCGAGCTTCGAGTGGACGGCACTGCGATGGGCCAGCTGTGCATCCAGATACAACTGCGGGGTATGCCCGGCAAGCGCGACCAACGGCGCCGGGCCTGAGCAGCACCAGCAATGTTGCATCGTCGAGTGATTGTCGTTCTGTGGCGTGCCCTGTTCGAACGTGCCCAGGGACACCGCGACCATTTTCGTGCCGCTGGACGAGCAGAAACTGCCCCACAGCAGTTGCTCGGCTGGCGAGTTGGCCGTCGCGCCAGCGCTGTTGGAAAGCGGCATAGCAAGCATGTTGAACAGCACTGCGAAGCAGGCGATCCAGGCAAATGCAAGCCGTTGTCGGGACATGGGGCAATCCGCTCGGTTGGGCGATCAGGTGGCGGTATTTAGCCTGATCGGGGTTGAGAAGTAAAAAAGCCACGTGCGGTGTAGGGTCGCAGGGTTGGTGTTAACAGTAGCAATAGATTTTCAAGTAGGCGCCCAGTATCCCATCACCGTTATCTTCTTCGAAACAGGAAACCCGATAAGCGACCATTTCCTCATGTGTATTGAGATAGGTGGCAGCGTCGAAGCGCGTGAATTTTTCGACCATGGCTGGCCCCTCATCGGGAGACCTCTTTGGGGCTGCTGCGCAGCCCAGCGGGAGCAAGCTCCCTCGCCACGGTGCGGCTGTACGGTCAGGCCAACTGTTGCAGCTCCTGCAACACCTCATCCACCGTCCCAAACTCCCGATCCACCTCTGGCAACACCGGCCGCTTCAACACCAACACCGGCACCCCTCGCTCCCTTGCCACGTCCAGTTTCGGTTCAGTAGCCGTGCTGCCGCTGTTCTTGCTCACCAGTACGTCGATTCGCCGTCGCTCGAACAGTTCACGCTCGCTCTCGATGTGAAACGGCCCACGGGCCCCAATCACGTCGCAGCGCTCATTACCGGGGTAAACGTCCAGGGCGCGCAGGGTCCAGAATTGCTCTAACGGAATTTCATGCAGATGTTGCAGCGGCTCACGACCGAGGGTGAACAGCGGGCGGTGGAAGGGTTGCAAGGCCTGGATCAGTTCGCTCCAGTCAGCCACTTCGCGCCAGTCATCGCCGGCCCGGGGTTGCCAGGCCGGACGGCGCAGCGCCCAGCAGGGAATGCCACAGGCACGGGCCGCGTGGGCGGCGTTGTGGCTGATCTGGGCGGCGTAGGGGTGGGTGACGTCTAGCAGCAGGTCGATACCTTCGGCGCGGATGAATTGCGCCAGCCCTTCGGCGCCGCCGTAGCCGCCGACGCGCACCTGGCAGGTCAGGTCCGTGGGGATGCGACCGATGCCGGCCAGGCTGTAGATGTGTCGGGGCCCGAGGGTGCGGGCGATGGCCAGGGCTTCTGTGACGCCACCGAGCAGCAGGATGCGTTTCGTGACAACGCTCTTCATGATAAAGCTCCGGCGTGACCGACGATCCCGCCCTGACGGTCGATGGCGAAGACTTCGACCTGGACCTGGGCCGGCACCACACTGCGGGCGAAGGCCAGCGCGTGCTCGCACACCGCGTCACCGAGGGCGATGCCGGCGGCGCTGGCCATCGCCAGGGCTTGTTGGCTGGTGTTGGCCTGGCGGATGCCTTGCTGCAACGCCTCATCGGCACCGATGGCGGCGGCCCATTCGGCCAGTTGTGGCAGGTCGATGCTCGAGTGGCGGCTGTGCAGGTCCATGTGGCCGGCGGCGAGTTTGCTGATTTTGCCAAAGCCGCCGCAGAGGCTGAGTTTTTCCACCGGCACCTTGCGCAGATGTTTGAGCACGGCGCCGACGAAGTCGCCCATTTCGATCAGGGCGATTTCCGGCAGGTTGTAGACCCGGCGCATGGTGTCTTCGCTGGCATTGCCGGTGCAGGCGGCGATGTGCAGGTAGCCGTTGGTTTTCGCCACGTCGATGCCTTGATGAATCGAGGCAATGTAGGCCGCGCAGGAGAACGGCCGGACGATGCCGCTGGTGCCGAGGATTGACAGGCCGCCGAGGATGCCCAGTCGCGGGTTCATGGTTTTCAGCGCCAGGGCTTCGCCGTCCTGAACATTGACCGTGACTTCGAAACCACCGGCATAAGCGCTTTCCTCGGCCAGACGGCCCAGGTGATCGTTGATCATTTTGCGCGGCACCGGGTTGATCGCCGGCTCGCCGACGCCCAGCACCAACCCCGGTCGCGTCACCGTGCCCACGCCGCGACCGGCGACGAAACGCACGCCGGGTTCGGCGATCAAGCGCACCTGGGAAAACAGCAGGGCGCCGTGGGTCACGTCCGGGTCATCGCCGGCGTCCTTGATCGTCCCGGCCTCGGCGCCTTGCTCGGTCAGTCGGCAGAACTCCAGGCGCATCTGTACTTGCTTGCCCTTGGGCAGCACGATTTCCACGGCGTCGGCTTCGGTGCCGCGCAGCAGCAAGCGGGCTGCCGCCAGACTGGTGGCCGTGGCGCAACTGCCGGTGGTCAAGCCGCTGCGCAGGGGGGCGGGTTGTTCGGCGGTTTCGTCACGCATCGAGAGGTTTCGTCAGGTCCAGCAAGGTAATCGGCAAGGCCTGGCGCCAGGTGTCGAATTCGCCCAATGGCTGGGCCTGGGCGATGTGGATCCGGGTCAGTTCACCGCCGTGACGTTCGCGCCAGTGCATCAGGGTCATTTCGCTTTGCAGGGTCACGGCGTTGGCGACCAGCCGACCGCCGGGCTTGAGTTGGGCCCAGCAGGCGTCGAGCACGCCTTCGCGGGTGACGCCGCCGCCGATGAACACCGCGTCTGGCCGCTCCAGGTTCTCCAGCGCCTGCGGGGCGCTGCCGCGAATCAGTTGCAGGCCGGGCACGCCGAGGGTATCGCGGTTGCGTTCGATCAAGGCTTGGCGACCTTCGTCGGCTTCGATGGCCAGGGCCCGGCAACTGGGGTGGCTACGCATCCATTCGATGCCGATGGAGCCGCTGCCGGCACCGACATCCCAGAGCAACTCGCCGGGGGTTGGGGCGAGGCGGGCGAGGGTGATGGCGCGCACGTCGCGTTTGGTCAACTGGCCGTCATGCTCGAACGCGGTGTCCGGCAAACCGGCCAGGCGCGACAGGCGCTGTGTCGACGGTTCGGCTCGGCATTCGACGGCGATCAGGTTCAGGTCGGCGACGGTGTCATCGGACCATTGCGCGGCGCAACCGTCGATCCGTCGTTCTGCCGCACCGCCCAAATGCTCCAGCACGGTCATGGCGCTCTGGGCGAAGCCGCGCTCGCATAGTAACGCCGCCACGGTGGCAGGGCTGTGGCGGTCGTTGCTCAGCAGCAACAGCCTGACGCCTGTGGATAAATGCCCATTGAGCGCCGTCAGGGGACGCGCCACCAGCGACAGCGTGACCACCTCCTGCAACGGCCAGCCCATGCGCGCCGCGGCCAGCGAACAGGAGGAGGGCGCGGGGATGACCAGCATCTGATCACTTGGCACCTGTTTCGCCAGGCTGGCGCCTACGCCGTAGAACATCGGATCGCCGCTGGCCAGTACACACACGGGTTCACCCTGCCGAGCGAGCAGCGGTTCCAGGGAGAACGGGCTCGGCCACAGCTCCCGCTCGCCGCGGATACACAGTGGCAGCAGCGCCAGTTGCCGGTCGCTACCGACAATGTGTGACGCCCGCAGCAAGGCATGGCGAGCCGTTCGGCCCAGGCCCTTGAAGCCGTCTTCACCGATGCCCACTACGGTCAGCCAGGGGGTCATCTCTGTTCCTCGAATGAGTGGGGTTGATCGACAGGCACGTTGCCGCCGCGAACCGGGCCGCCATCATACCGCGCCCCGGCGGATCAGGCGCCTGGCGCAACATCATTGTGGCTGCTAGACCGCTATCGCGAGCAAGCCCGCTCCCACAGGGGATTTTGGGTGAACACGGAATCTGCGCCACAACCTGACCAAAACTGTGGGAGCGGGCTTGCTCGCGAAGGCGGCGGTCCATTCAGCATCAGCTTTTCAGACAGACCGCTATCGCGAGCAAGCTCGCTCCCACAGGGGATCTGGGGTGAACACAGAGTTTGTGCACAACCCAATCAAAACTGTGGGAGCGAGCTTGCTCGCGATGGCGGCGCAACAGCCAACCTCATTGGAACAAGCCGCCCGTGTTCTTGAGCAATCTCGCTTCAATCCGACCAGCAAGCTTTTCATGACCCCCGGCAAAGCAGGCATAATGGCGCTCCTTCGCCGTTGCGGCGTGCCTATCTACCGGTTATCCCTTGAACGAAACGTCCATCCTCCAACGTCATCCGCCCTTCGGGTTGCCCGGGGTTGCTGCGTGTTGTCCAGGCGTTGGACGGTGGGATCTGTCGGATCAAGCTCGATGGCGGGGCCATCCAAGGCGGATCAGGCCGAAGCCGTGGCGTCGGCCGCCGAGCGGTTTGCCGGGGGCGTGATCGAGGCGACCAACCGTGGCAACCTGCAAGTCCGCGGCATTGGCCTCGAACACGCTGCGTTGATCGAACAATTGCTGGCCGCCGGGCTTGGGCCTCGAACCCCGACTGGCGATGACGTGCGCAATCTGATGCTCAGCCCCGCGGCCGGGATCGATCGGCAGATGCTGTTCGACACCCGTCCATTGGCCGAGCAGATCCTCGTCACCCTGCAAACCCATGAACGTTTCCATGAACTGTCGGCCAAGTTCGCCGTGCAACTGGACGGCGGTGAAGCCATGGCGATGCTCGAACATCACCACGACCTGTGGCTCTCGGCCCTTGTCCATGACGGCGAGCCCTGGCTGGCCTTCGGCTTGGCCGGCACCCCGCTGGATGAACCGGCAGGCAGGGTGCCCCTGGCCCAGGGGCATGCCTTGGTGGTAGCGGTGCTGGAGCTGTTCCTCGACCTGGCCCGCCCGGACCAGATCCGCATGCGCCATTTGCTGGCTGAAATCCCCATGGATGAATTCATGGCCCAGTTGACCCGTCGCGTGCCGCTGCAAGCTTGCCTGGATTGGCAGCGGGATATGTCCAACGACGGACTGCACATCGGCGTCCATCCCCAGCACGACGATCGTGTCTACGTCGGCGCCGCAGCGCCCCTTGGCCGGCTCGATGCGGTCATGCTGCGGGAGGCGGCGCAGTTGGCACGGGAGAAGGGCGACGGCAGCCTTCGTTTCACGCCTTGGCAAAGCCTGTTGCTGCCCAACGTGTGCATCGAGGATGCCGACGAAGTGCTGGCGCAGCTCCAAACGCTGGGCCTGCTGGTTTCGGTCGACCAACCCCTGGCGCAACTCATCGCCTGCACCGGTTCCAGTGGCTGCGGCAAAGCCCTGGCCGACACCAAGGCCGACGCCCGCCAACTGGCCGAGCAGTTGCAGCGCGAGGGCCAAACCCTGAAGGTTCATCTGTCGGGCTGCCCGCGTTCCTGCGCGGCGGCCCATGTCGCGCCTGCCACCTTGCTGGCGGTCGCCCCCGGTCGTTACAACCTGTATTTTCGCGATGCCACGCTGCCGGGTTTCGGCGCGTTGCAGGCACACAATCTGACTATTGAAGCGCTCGGCCACTGGCTCGACGCTCGCCCCCGGAGCCCCCTTGATGCTTGATTACATCCGCGACGGTCAGGAGATCTATCGCAACTCCTTCGCGATCATCCGCGCCGAAGCCAACCTGGCGCGCATTCCGGCCGACTTGGAGAAACTCGCGGTGCGGGTGATCCACGCCTGCGGCATGGTCGAGGCCATCGATGGCTTGCAGTTTTCCGAGGGCGCGGGCACGGCTGGGCGCCAGGCGCTGGCTGCCGGCGCGCCGATCCTGTGCGATGCGCGGATGGTCTCCGAAGGCGTGACCCGGGCTCGCCTGCCGGCCAACAATCCGGTGATCTGCACCTTGCGCGACGAAAGCGTGCCGGCATTGGCCCTTGAACTGGGCAACACCCGTTCGGCCGCTGCGCTGGAGTTGTGGCGCCCACACCTTGAGGGCAGCGTCGTGGTCATCGGCAACGCACCGACCGCGCTGTTCTACCTGTTGGAAATGCTCGATGCCGGCGCGCCGAAACCGGCATTGATCCTCGGTTTCCCGGTGGGCTTCGTCGGCGCCGCCGAGTCCAAGGCGATGCTGGCGGCCAACAGCCGTGGCGTGCCATTCGTGATCATGCAAGGCCGCCTGGGCGGCAGCGCCATGGCCGCCGCCGCCGTCAACGCCCTCGCCACGGAGATTGAATGATGCAGCAGCCTGGACGTCTGATCGGCCTCGGCGTGGGCCCCGGTGACCCGGAACTGATTACGGTCAAGGCTCTGCGCCTGCTGCGCGAATCGCCCGTGGTGGCGTACTTCGTCGCCAAGGGCAAGAAGGGCAATGCCTTCGGTATCATCGAGGCCCATTTGCAGGACGCGCAGACGTTGCTGCCACTGGTCTACCCGGTCACCACCGAAGCGCTGCCTGCGCCGCTGTCCTACGAGCAGGTGATCGCCGATTTCTACGACACCGCCGCCGAACAGTTGGCCGTGCACCTGGATGCCGGTCGCGACGTGGCGGTGATCTGCGAGGGCGACCCGTTCTTCTACGGCTCCTACATGTACCTGCACGATCGCCTGGCCGAGCGCTATGAGGCCCAAGTCATTCCCGGCGTGTGCTCGATGCTGGGCGGCGCTTCGGTGCTCGGTGCACCGCTGGTCTATCGCAACCAGAGCCTGTCGGTGCTCTCCGGCGTCTTGCCCCATGACGATCTCAAGCGGCGCCTGGCCGATGCCGATGCGGCGGTGATCATGAAGCTGGGACGCAATTTTCCCAAGGTTCGCCAAGTGCTTCAGGAACTGGGCATGGATGGGCGGGCGCTGTACGTCGAGCGAGCGACCATGGCCAACCAGAAAATCGTGCCGTTGGATGAAGTCGAGCCGATGTCGTCGCCGTACTTCTCGCTGATCATCGTGCCGGGCGAACGGTGGCAGGGTTGATGGCCGCCAAGACGCCGGCCATCGTCATCCTCGGCCCCGGCAGCCTGGCAACGGCGCGACGGATCCAGCAGCGCTATCCCGAAGCCCTGATCCACGGCCTGGCCGGGCGGGTCGAGGGGGATCGGCAATACCTTGAGTTCGGCGCGACATTGCGCGAACTTTATCAACAGGACACCCCGATCATCGCCCTGTGCGCGGCGGGTATTGTCATCCGTACCCTGGCGCCGCTGTTGCTGGAAAAAGGCGCCGAGCCGCCGGTGCTGGCAGTGGCCGAGGACGGCAGCGCCGTGGTGCCGCTGTTGGGCGGCCTGGGCGGGGTGAATGGCATGGCCCGGGACATCGCGGCCACGCTGCATGTCGCGCCGGCGATCACCACCAGCGGCGAATTGCGTTTTGGCACCTGCCTGCTCAACCCGCCTAGCGGCTACAGCCTTGGCGACCTGGAGCAAGGCAAGCGCTTCGTCTCCGACCTGTTGGCCGGTGAATCGGTGCGCATCGAAGGCGCAGCACCGTGGCTGGATCAGGCGCAGTTGCCGCAAGATCCGCAAGCCCGACGCACGATCCACGTTGGCCATGCCGAACGTGAGGCGAGTGCCCATGAGCTGCTGATTTATCCGCGCAGTGTCGCGGTGGTGGTGAGCGCCGAGGTGGCTGATTTGCCAAGCGCTGTTCGTGCAGCGTTGCAGCAAGCCAACGTGGCGATTGCGAGCCTGGCGTGCCTGGTGGCGGCGGAGACGCTGATGGCCAGCACGGCCTTGCGTGAAGCCGCGTTGGAGTTCGGGGTGGCGCTGCGCTTTGTGGCGGCGACCGGCGATGCCGCCACCTTGGCCCGCGATTCGGTGCCGGCGGCGACCCTCCTTTCGACGACGGACAACCTGGCCATCGCCGTCGCCGCGCAGCCCTTGGAGGTGGCCCGGATCGGTCGTCCGCGTGGACGCCTGGCGGTGATCGGCCTGGGACCGGGCGCGGCCGAGTTGATGGTCCCGGCGGTGAAAGCCGAACTGGCGCGAGCCACCGATGTGCTCGGGTACGAAACCTATGTGCGCATGGCCGGTCCGTTTCGCGACGATCAAGTGCTGCACTGCACCGACAACCGCGAAGAAATGCAGCGCGCTCGCCACGCCTTTGAACTGGCTGCCCAAGGCCGTTCGGTGATCGTGGTGTCATCCGGCGACCCAGGTGTCTTCGCCATGGCGGCGGCGGTGCTCGAAGCGCTGCACGACTCCAGCGACCCAGCCTGGCATCAGGTTGACCTGGAGATCCTGCCCGGCGTGTCCGCCTCCCTTGCCACCGCTGCCCAGGCCGGTGCGCCGTTGGGGCATGACTTCTGCGTGATGTCGCTGTCGGACAATCTCAAGCCCTGGTCGATCATCGAAAAACGCCTGGACCTGGCTGCCGAAGCCGACCTGGCATTGGCCTTCTACAATCCGATTTCCCGTGCGCGACCGTGGCAATTGGGACGTGCGCTGGAGGTCGTCGCCCGGCATCGAACGCCGGAGACGCCGGTGGTGTTGGGGCGTGATATCGGCCGCCCGGGCCAGACCTTGCGTGTCACTACGTTGGGGCAACTGACCCCGGAGCAGGTCGACATGCGCACCATGGTGCTGATCGGTTCTTCCACCACCTGCATGTTCCCGCGCGCATCCGGTGGGAGCTGGGTGTACACGCCTCGTTGGTATGGGGCCAAACCTGCCTGAACCGCGACCCTGTTCTGGGCTGGGGGAGTTAGCGTGGCGAGGGAGCTTGCTCCCTCGCCACAGGATGAATATGGGCTTCAGAATTGCGCTCTCGATTTTTTCACTTTAGTTGTCGTCCGTATAAATAAAATAGCAAGTTGTAGTCTTGTTTCTCCTTTGAAATGCATTGAAAGCCTTCCTGTTTGAGTTGCTGGATTTTAAACGTTAGTTTGCATGCCTGATAAGTTGTCGGTGTGCGCTTGTCAGTGTTTGGCGAAACGTTCAGAGATCGCCAAGTTGCAAAATATTAGTTGAATAACAGCTCGCCAAAACACCTTCTGGTGGCGGCGTTTTTATGTGCCTGTTCTTTATGTGGCGGAACAGGCCAAGGAGTATCTTTTTATGCAGGAAGCGAACATCAAGACCGGCGACAGCTCGGTCGGTTTCATCAGCCTTTTCAAACTGGCCGACCTCGACCGGGCACTGTTGCCTTACAAGAACACTGAGCACTACGACACGGTCATCCGTTATTACTTTGCCTGTATCGGCATGCCGGATTCCCACAGGCTGCTCGAGCCATTAGGGCTCTTGAAGCAGACGCTCGCCAAGCTGGTGGGCAAGCGCAGGGTCAAGCGCAGCCAGGATACGCATATCTCCAGTCCTGCCGGTGCCGGGATTGACCTGCCGCAGATATACGACAGAGTCGAACAGCATGAAGCGCGCCTTCAGTTCAGTACCGAGCAGATGAAAAAGTTGCCCACGCAAGTACCTAAGACGTTTCACTTCGTCTGGCTCGGCGGTGGCCTTGGCGATATTCAGCGCGATTACCTCACTGTATGGCGAGAGGTGTTGGCCCGACAAGGTTATACCCTCAATCTCTGGTATGACAGCGATGCATTACTGGCTTGGCAAACCAATAAGCTTATTGTCGAGGCCGCCAAGGCCAATGTTTTTTTACAAGACCCGGATGAGCGTATTACCGAAGTCGAGTTGGGTGCCCTGTACAACGAACATGCCCTTGTTCTGAAACAACAGATGCAGGCCCATATCAATGCCGCGGTGGCGAATGGCGGATCCGCCGATGAGGCCCGGATCGATTTATTGACCCGCGCCTACGGTCAGGATGCGCAAGTGCTGCGCCAACAGTTGGAACGCAATCGGCGCACTGTCCTGGACATGGACGGCTTCACGTTGCGTGATCTTGCCGCTGGTGCGGTTTCGCTGCAGTTGCAGGAGGTCTATGACCGGGAGATGCGCTTGCTCGGCAATATGGCGGCGGCATCGGATGTGGTGCGCGCGGAAGTCCTGTACGCCGAAGGTGGCAGTTATACCGATATCGACCACCTTCCGCCGTTATCGGCGACCCTGGGCGGCGTCGACATCAGCGGTTTTGACTACGATGCCCGTCTGGGCACTCTGCAATTGCTGCTGAACGAGAACCCCGAATGGATGCCGGGTCGCCAGGCCTCCTCCCGTTATCGTGTGCATATACCTGCCGAGCACCTTCCGGCACTGGAAGCGTTCGCGCGAAGCCGGCCAAGCTTGAGCGAGGTCTTCGAGCTGCCGGCGGAGCGGCTGGCCCGGCCTTTCGCGCTACGGGCCTTGAGCATGGAGCTGTCGTTATCCAATGCCTTTCTGATGGCCCATCCGGGCGCCGGGATTCTTAAAAGCGTGATTGATCGTATGCGCTCCAACTACGCGCTGATTGAAGCGTCGGTCCAACTGGCCGCCCAGCGCGATGTTGCCCTGAGCGACGTTGCTGGCATGTTGGGGCTGGTGGAAGAAATCTTCGAACAAACCGATGGACCGCTGAGCCGCCTGCCGATGGGTGAAGTGCTCAGGGCTATCGCGCGAATATCGGCCGTGGCCACCCACTTCGGCGACGGCATTCGCTTTGAGAGCGAAGGCACCGTCCATCTGACGGGCCCCGGTGCCATGCGCGACGGCATGGCCGACTACGCGAACGCGCACTTGAGCACGGCAGTTGCCAAGACCTTGCGCGAGGAGGCGGGCATCGCCCCCCACCTGACGGTGAACAGCGCCACCGAAGAAGAGCAGGACCACTCCTGGAAAGAAAATGGCAACCAACCCGAAAAATGGGTCGCCAATGAGCAGGCACGCTGGCGTGAAGGTCAGTACCGCACGCGCTACAGCGGCGACATCACGCAGTTGCTCAAGCATTCGACCGTGGAGTTCCAACAGGGCTGGCCGCTGATCGAGGGGCGGGCGGTGCTGCTGACCGATGTGCTGGAACGATTGGTCGAGGGGCTCGGTGAGCCGTTCCTCGAGGCGATGAGCCAGGGCCATGACGGTGAAATCCGTTTCGACAAACCGTTGCCGCTGAGTTTCGATGATCGCCAGCGTATCCGGCGCCAGGCGCCCGATACGCTGGTGCCGGTGTTCCTGAGCGATGCCAAGATGCAAAGCCTGGGGATTGACGACGTGCTGAACGAGATCGCCAGCGGTACCCGGCGCGTCATTGAGGTCAGCCCTGTGCAAAGGTTGTCACTGGGCGTGTTGCTCGGTTTGGACACCTTGGATAACCCGCGCTTCAACGCTTCCACCAGTGAGCTGGAGAACCTGGCCAACAGCGTTGCCGAACAGGGTGTGTCCGGCCGTTACGCGGTCATCGAGCGGCAATTGTTCAAGCGCAAGGCGGCAGGGTTCATGAACGGCCTGGTGAGCGATCCGGCGGATACCCCGCTGCCGTCCGACAGCGCGCTGGAGCTGAAGAAAACCGCCTTGAAACAGGCGCGGACGCTGCTTCAGTGGGGCCGTCATGTCGCGCGGATCCAGAAAGTGGCGACCCTGGAGCACCGTCTCCAGGTCGTCGAACGCTCCGCGCAAGTGTTGGACGGATTCGGTCATGCCGGTGTGCAAATGGTCCCCCAGGATTTGCTGCTCAACGGTGATGGCGAGGCCATTGGCGGGCGCTGCTATCCGTTGGCGTTGGTGATGAGCGCAGCGCTTGCCCAGGGCGATGCGTCCTCCGGGCACTTGCGCGAGCGTTTCTTCCTCGCGGTGCTCGACCCCGGGCAAGCCGATTCCCAAGCCTTCCTGCAAACCCTGGAAGCGCTGCGGGACGTACCGATGACGGATGTCGGAACGCGTCTGGGGCAGGCGAACCTGGATCAGGTCAGGGCCACGCTCGAGATACACACTGGCCCCCGTACGCTGATGCTCAACTCGGACAACCATTCGATGCTGGTGGCCAAGACCGTCAGCGGAGAACGTGCCGCCTATCATTTTTTCGACCCCAACTTCGGCCTGTGCAAGTTCGACCATGCGGATGGGCTGCAACGGGCGCTGGAGACGTTTTTTCGGACCGAGGGCATGGCTCGCTACTACGCCGCCTATGGCCCTGACGCTCGACCGGAATTCGATCTGATTGATCTGCACAGCCAAAAGATCGCCGGCTTGGAACTGGCTGACGGGTTCACCGTGGAGCACCTGCTCAAGCCCGACCCGTTGCCCGGAAAACCGGCGCTCGCGATTCGCCAGCGGCTGAACAGTGCCCACGGCAGATCCCTGGTGGACAACTCACACCTGGGCAGCAGTTTGCTCGAGCTGGATAGCCACTGGTGGGGCCAGCAGATCGCCCAGGCAACGGTCGCTTTGCAGGATTTGCATGACTCGGCGACGCCGCTGGTGCCCTTGTTCGACACGCTGGAAATCACGCCTGAAGGTAAATACCGGGTGAGCCTGATCGATCCCGCGCAACCGCAACAGCCGGTTCAGGTGCTCAGCGACGATCAGCGCCTGTTGCGGATCAAGAACTGGCTGTCGGAACAGTTTTCGACCCTGGCGCGCAAACCCGTGGAAACGGCTGGTGTCCTGGACCCGACCGAGGCCAGCAGTGTTCATACCCTCAATGCCGGTTTCACCATCCAGGCCTTGATGAATGTCTTGCGCGGCCGGGAAGGGGATGACCGAACGCTGACCACCGCGGTGCGCCTGCACGCGTACGTCAACTATGCGCAGTTGGTGCACGGCAATGTCGTGGACGTGGCGGGCCTGGTGCAGTTGGCCCGCACCGCGCTGACGGAAGAACGGCTGATCGCCCGCACGTGCGCGCCGATTGTCGGCCAGGCCCTGGGACATGCGGCCAACGAGGGCGCCGGCGCGGTGTTGGGGCTGGCCAATGTCGGCTTCGATATCTATCAACTGAAGACTGCGCAAACCGGCATCGAGACCGCGCAGTTCGGCACCCAACTGACCTTCGACTCTGCCAGCCTGGCCTTGACGGCGGGCGGCGTCGGGGCGGGGTTGGCCGGGGCATCGACCGCGGCGGCGGTGCTCGGCGGCGTGGGGGTGATGCTCGGTGGATTGGCCGTCGGGGTCGCAGCCCTGGCCCAGGGGTTTGCCACCATCGCCCGCGAGGCACGGCAAGTCGGCCAGTTTTTCTCCGACCTGGAGCAGGCCTACCGTGGTGACGGCTACCACTACGATCACTCGCTGGCCGCATGGGTGGCACGGCCGTCACTGCTGGTCAAAAGCATCGACCTGAACGAGGGGACGCTGCTGCTCGACAGCCCGAAGCTGTACCCGCTGCGCGATCATTTCGGTGTGCCGAGCTTCGATCCTGATGACGAGCGGACCATCGATATTCGCCGGGAGCTAGGGTTGCCCGGGCAGGTCGGGTTCGCGCCGCCCGCTGGCCAACCCATCGTGCTGCCCTGCACGCCACAAACCACGTACGGCTATGAATACAAGGCGCTGCCCTTCGCCCGCTGGCGCCATGATCGCGGTTTCGACACGGCCCGGCGGCTGGAGAAAAAGCAAGCGGACGGCACCTGGTTGTTTCTGTTCTCGTTCTATTCGTTTCCTTCCGACTACATCCTCAATCGCCTGAGCCCGGTGTATGGCGATACGGTCATCAAGGTGAACCTGGATGCGCTGGAGCGCACACTGGTGGTTCCCGTCCTGCCGGATGCCTGGCAAGGAAAGGTGTTCTATTGGCTCAGGGGCGCGGGCGGGCGCTGTACCGTGATGCTCAATCCCGGGGCCGACATACGGCTTGTCGCTCCGAACCAGACGTATTGCCGCTGGGTGTTGCAGGCAACCTGGGCCAAGGAGCGTGATATCCGGGTTGAGCCTTCCGGCGAGCTGTACATCGGCAGCGTCCATGTCACCCGTGTCGGCCGCCAGGAAGTGCTGATCCGCACGGCCGAGCAGTTGTTCAGCGTCACCCAAGGCAAACAGCAACTGGACCTGGTCGAGCAGACGGCGCCCGCGGGGCTCGACGAGCAGGCGCTGCTTGACCGCTACAAGGAGCTGGCGCGGGAGCATCGATTGGCGCTGCCGTATACGCCGGTCCAGCGTTTCCAGATCCCGTTCGAGGATGCCCGGCTACCGCGCTACACCACGGCCTGGTATGACGCCCACGAAGACCGCTTCCTCTACATTCGCGACGACTTGGAAGTGCTCGGCGAACCGCAGCTGTCGGTGGTCCTGGAGGGCTCTGCGTATTTCCACGACCCGGAGCAATTGCAGATCTGGCAAACGGACTGCGCCACGGGCCTGCTCAAGCGCCGTTACCTGTTACTCATCCAGGATGGCCAAAGCACCATTCGCAGCGTCGAGGCGGACGCCCAGGGCGTGATTCATGTGGTGCAGGAATACCTCGTCGAGAATAAAACCGTCCGGCAATACCGCTACCTGATTCATGACGGGCAATTGTGGTTGAGTTCCGTCACCTACGATACGGCGCCGCAGTTGCAAGCGCTGCTGTTGGCCAACGATACCCTGGCTGAGTGGTCGTCCGTGCTCGGCAACTTTTTGCGACTGCCCTCCGGTCCTTCGGACAATGGGCTCACCACCGTCGATTGGCAGCCGGCGCCGTATGTTTCGATCTGCTGGGCGATTGCGCCCGATGTCCGAGACATGGCGTGGGTCCGCCGTCGTGATCGTCAGCTGATCCTTGCACAACCGGCCAAGCATCATGCCCGTGGCTGGGACGATTCGATCAAGCACCTGGACGGCCTGATGCTCTTGCCGATGGCCGATGACAGCGATGTGTTCTTCGTCTACCAGCGCGTCACCCCCAACCAAACGCTCTGCCGGCTGCAACGCAGCGTGAAGGACGGCAAGGCGCAATGGACGCATCGCTGGGTGCAGCCCGACGGACTCAAGCAGATCCTGGCTGTCGAAGGGGGCTACGTGACGCTCGATGAAAACGGGCTGTTTTTCAACCTGGCGGCGCAAGGGACGTTGCAGTTTGCCGGCGTGAGTGAGCACTGGCTCAAGGGCCGTGCCCGATGGTGGCAGGCGCTGGAGCCGCTGGCCAAGGGTTACCCGGACAAGGATTTCGCCATTGCCGGCCTGCGCAATGCCGCCGGTGACGGCAACCTCTGTGCCTGGTACGTGAAGCACCGATTGTTGTTGTGCGATCCGGGGTTCGACAAGGAAGTGCGCTTGCTCGGCGTGACGCCGGACAATCAGTCGGTCTGGCTGTTCGATCGGTCGAGCGGTGAAGTCGTGAGCCAGGCATTCTTCGATCCGCAGCAACTCGATCAGGTATTCGGCGCCGGCTCGCAACTGTTGCCGGGCGCCAGCCTGCCAGCTTATCAGCGCGAGTGGACGGGCTGGCGGTTCGCCGATGTCACCCCCGAAGGCACTGGATTGCGTGGCATCAGCGTGGACGGTGTGTCGCTGGCGCTGCGTCATCAGGAAACGGCGACCATCACCGGGGTCAACCACGCCTGGGTGAGCGCCCAAGGGGATCACTTGGTCGAAGCCCTCCAGCGATTGCTGGACGCGGCGCAACATACCGAGTTCGTCTCGGTGGAGTCCGAGCCCGGAAGCCTGCAATGGTACGACGTGCAAAGTGCCCGGCTGCTGCGGGTCACCGGCAAGAACTTGCCCGAGGACTTTACCTTGCTAGGCACTCAAGCCCAGGTGAACGTGCTGCTGCACGAGCACCAGGCTGGGCGGGTGCTGATCTATCCGGACAAGCGCAGCATCGGGCCGTTCGATTACGTCCAGCGCAACGCTCAGGTGCTGGTGGTCGAGGGGGAGAAGATCGGCCGCGATCTCTTGCCGCTGATTCCCGATGAGGTCAACCGGTTGATCCTGCGCATGGGCCAGGGCGTGGAGACCTGCCATTTGACGAAGGCGGTGTGGCTGAAGCTGGAGTCGGTCATTGTCGACTGTCGTCCTGCCTTGGGTGAAACACCCGCCACGGCGAGCACGTTGATCTGGGCATTCGATGAGCCTGGAAAACTCCTGTTCGAGATCGTCCAGGCGCACCTGGTCATTGTCGATCCGGACAGTGAACGCTGCTTGATCCTGCGTGATGTGTGTTCCGTCGATCCGGTCTTGCGCGGTGAAATAGGCCTGGGCTTCAACGCTGCGCAATCGCGCCCGGTATCGACGTTCGTGGCGCGGTTAAAGGGTCTGGGTGCGACTGGCAGTGCAACCCTGAAAGAGCTGCTGGCACCAGCGTCGCTTGCAGAATAAGCCGCCTCCCTTTTACGGCACCAGGTAGCCCTTCACCCCGGTAAAAATGATCTGCGCCGCCAGGGCGCAGACAAACAGCCCCATCAGGCGGCTGACGATCTGCAGGCCCTGGTCGCCGAGGATCCGTTCGATGCGGCTGGACAGGTAAAGCACGACGCCGACGGTGAAGCTCGCCAGGGCGATGCTGATGATGGCCATGAGTTTGTCGTCCCAGTGCGGCTGGCTCACGCCCATCACCAGCAGGGCGCCGATAGTGCCGGGGCCGACGGTCAAGGGAATGGTCAGCGGGACGATGGTCACGTCCTGCTGCACGTTGTCGGTCTGCACGGCCGACTTGCCCTGAGCCATGCCCAGGGCCGAAATGAACAGCACGCTGCCGGCGCCGATACGGAACGCATCCACGGTGATGCCGAACACGCTGAAAATCACCCGTCCGAACAGATACAGCAACACGCTGGAGACCAGCGTCGCCGTTGCGACCTTCCAGGCCAGGCGGCGTTGTTCCTTGCGTGAATAGCCGCGAGTCAGGCCGATAAAGCAGGACAGAACGAAGAAGGGGCTGTAGAGCACCAGCATCTTCAGGTAAACGCTGAACAGCACATGGAGCATGGTTGAGGCTCGCGACGAATGAATTTGACGTGGAGTCTATCAGGCGTCGGGGTGTCTGTCGGCTCGTGGCAAGGGAGAGATGCAAGTACAGGGAGACGCCACTTCATTACATGTAAGGGTAAGTAGTTGAGGTCGATTATTTACGGTTACAGTTGCGCGCTTGTTGTTGTGAAATCGGTTGCGTAAGTTTGTGTCTCGGATCCATGGAGGATCTTGATTAAACAAGGAAGTATTATGAACGCTAAATATGGTTCTGTTTTAACCCTGGCTGATCGCCTTGAGCGCTTGAATGCTTATGATATTGCGCCGGAACAGTTTGAATTCTCGCCACGTATTAATGTTATCCGTTCTGCCGAGATGGCGGGCTATCCGGAAAAACCGGATCGTGCTTCAGTGGTGGGGGACGGTATCCTGGCCTTTGTTTCGGGAATGTCCGAACAAAGCCAGGCGGATATCCAGCACACTTATCTGTTTGCGTCGTTGGTGGCTAGCAAGCAATTCCCACGGGATGACCAAGGCAAGGAGTGGTATGAACTTTTCCTGGAGGTGATGCAGACTTGCGGCTGGGCGATCCTGCAGATGTACTACGACTCGGTTGCCGCCTCGGGCAAAAGTTTCACGATGGATCAACTGGTGCTGAAGATCCTGGGGTCGGCGATGACGGCAGCCGCGGTTCCCGGGCCTACGTCACTGCTGATGCTCAAGGTCGCCACTGATGCCATCGCGGCCTTGCAAACCCGTGACAGGCCGCTTCGGGTGTTCGACCAGAACATCCAGGAGTCTGGCACGGGAGGGTTTGGTGTCGCCGCCTGTCACGAGACACCCCATGGTGAAGTCATCATGGCGCTGGGGGCCGTGCGTTTCATCAAGCGCACGAACCAGACTCAAGTCCTGTTTGTTAATTGGGACAGCAGTTCGGTCGATCTGTATCGCGGTGAAAGTCATATGACCATGGTGCCGGCCATTATTAACAAAACCCGCGAATCTATTATCCAGAAACTCGGCGATCGCGCACAGAAAAAAATCGAAGCGTACGAACTCTGATCTTGTATAGCCACCTGGCGACTACAACGTAGTCGCCAACCCTGAAAAGAATGAGGTGATTGCAATGAATGATCGTTATTCGGTTTTTATTAACGCCGGTGTTGTTTTGGTCTTGCCGCGGGATATGACAGGGCAGGAAAAAAGCGATGTATTGGATTCGGTATTGTTTGCGCAGTTGGTCGCCAATAAAAAGTATCCGGCTTATGCCCAGACGCAAATATGGTATGACGAGTACCGTGACGTCTTGAAGAACGGCTGGTTGCAAAAGGCTGTGGCGTGGAACAACTTCACACTCGATGAGCAATCCAACGTCACTGCGGCACATTGGTTAGGGCATCGACTGGGAGAGTATGTTGATCGCACGGTCGCCGATGAAGTCACTCGCCTGTTGAACCGTGTCGCGCAATTGCCCGATACCCTGCCGGCCATCGAGCAGTTGCGCGACCAGACCTGCAAGCGCAAGGAGGTCGTACCATCGTCAGAGGCCGTTGGCAGGGTCTGCCTGCAAGTGATCCTGGCCGGGCAAGGCCCCTTGCTGAGCAGCGTTTCCCTGAGCTATGAGACCACGCAATCGGCTATTTCCAACCCGCTTGGGCAGTGCCTGTCTGTCGCCAATGTGGTGGGTAATCTTCAGTCCAGATGCTTCCAGGTCAACTTATCGAAAGAGCTTTACGACCCTCTTCGCGGTGCGATTGTGCAAAAGCTTGGGGATAAGCCGACGAAGCATGTCTTTGATATTTCCGGCAACGTTGAACGGGAGGGCGCGCTATGAATATTGAGCGCCTGCAGGCTGGCGAGCGCTTGTTTCACAGCCGCGATGCCACGACGGCTGCCGTCGTGGGTTCAAGCCTTTTGTCGTTCGACCAGCGGCTGTCCCCTCAGGATCGCGAAGACATCTGCCTGAGTAACCTGTACGCGCAGATGGCAACGAGGTTGGCTTATCAGGACGGTTTGGTGGGCAGCTGGTTCAGCTACTACAGGAACACGCTCAGGTACCTGGGATGGGATTCGGCGCGTTCTCTCAGGCCTGGGCAGGCGGGCGAGGGGTCAATGGCCGAGAGTATTTCCCGGCAACTATCCCAGGCCTTCGATGAACGCTTTGCGCGGCCGGCGACTGAGTCGATTGGCGCCCTGGAGCGAAATCCAAAAGCCCTTGAGGTATTCGAGCGGGCAAGCCTGCAGCATGACTCGGCGTTCTTCCAGATAACTCCCTGCCTGCCGAAATCGCCTGGGCGAATAGAAGTCGCTCTTTACCACAAGCAATTCAGCCTTCGTAAAACCGTCTCGACCTTTCTCTTTTGGCCGATCGAACAGGTTGTGCAGACCAGCCTTGAAGAAATGGCGGTCGTGACGTTCAACACGCTGCATTACGCAACATACCGGGAAAAAGTCCTGGCTGCGGTTATTGCCGAAACCACCCGCAATATTCATGCGTTGAAATGTTGAACAGGCTTCGGACGTCAGCGCACGTCGCTAGGACGAATGCGCCGCGGTCTTGTTCTGCTGATCGCGCTGGGCCACCCAGTGTTCGATCAGCTCGCGCAGTTGCGACAGCTCCACCGGCTTGGCCATGTGCCCGTCCATCCCGGCCTGACGGGCGCGCTCCTTATGCTCGGCCAGGATGTGCGCGGTGAGCGCCACCACGGGGGTGCGGGTGCGCTGGTTACCCATTTCCCAGGCTCGCAGCTGCTGGGTGGCGGAAAACCCGTCGAGGATCGGCATTTCGCAGTCCATCAAGACCAGATCGTAGCGCTGCTCCTTCATGGCCTTGAGGGCTTCCTCGCCGTTGCTGGCGGTGTCGGGTTGCAGGTTGAGCTTGCCGAGCATGCCGCGGATGACCTTGGTGGAAATGCTGTTGTCCTCGGCCACCAGGATGCGGAAATCGCTCGGCACCTTCACCGCGATGGGCGGGCCGGCGTTTACCTGCACGTTTGCCGCCTGGCCCCGGTTACGCTGGTTCAGCTCGTCCGCCAGGGTGGTCTTGAGGGTATAGCCGGCCACCGGTTTGGCGAGGATGCGCTTGACCCCGCTGTTGCGCGCCACGATCTTGCTCGGCGCGTTGCTGATGCCGGTGAGCATGATCAACAGGATGTCGTGGTTCAGGCTCGGGTCTTCCTTGATCTTGGCCGCCAGTTGCATGCCGGTCATGCCGGGCATGTTCTGGTCCAGCAACACCACGTCGAAATAATCCCGCAGATGCGCCTTGGTCCGCAGCAGCGCCAGGGCTTCCTTGCCCGAGGGCACCGCACTGACGTTCAGGCCCCAGGCACTGCACTGTTGCACCAGCACTTTGCGGCAGGTGTCGTTGTCATCGACGATCAGCACCCGTGCCCCTTGCAGCGGGCCATCGAGGTCGGACGTCGGGTGTTCGAGGCGATCTGGGTCCAGCGGCAAGGTCAGCCACAAGGTACTGCCCTGGTTGTTGCCGCTTTTGATACCGAATTCCCCGTGCATCAAGATGATCAACTGACGAGCGATGACCAGCCCCAGGTTGCCCCCCAGGCGCGTGGCCGAGAGGAAATTCTTGCTGTGCAGCTCGGCGTGCATCAGCGTGTCCCGCTCTTCGGCGTCCATCGGCGTCCCGCTGTCCTGCACGGCGATGCGCAGGCGTGGCTGATGGCTGCGCTCGTCGAGGGCCACGACGATCAGCACTTCGCCCTCGTCGGTCTTCTTCAGGGCGTTTTCCAGCAGGCTCATCAGTGCCTGGCGCAGCCGCGTCGGGTCACCGCTGATCACCCGCGGCACCTGGGGCTGGATGAAACTGATCAGCTCGACATTCTGCTGTTCGGCCTTGGCGCGGAAGATGCTCAGGCAATCCTCGATCAGGGCATTGAGGTCGAACTGCACGTCGTCCAGTTCGATCTGCCCGGATTCGAGCCGGGAAATGTCGAGGATCTCGTTGATCAGGGTCAGCAGTTCATTGCCGGCGCTGTGGATCGTCTGCACGTAGTCGCGCTGCTTGACCGACAACGGCGTGCCCAGCAGCAGCTCGGTCATGCCCAGCACGCCGTTCATCGGGGTGCGGATCTCGTGGCTGATCTTGGCCAGGAACTCGGCCTTGGCATTGATCTCGGCATTACTCGCCGCCAGGTCGCGGCTGATGCTGAACCGGCTTTCGTTGATCGAGCGCTGGCGCTCGCCCAGGGCGACACTCATCAACAGGCCACTGATACAGATGAAGATCAGCAAGGTAATGATCAAGCCCTGGGGCGGGACTTCCGTGAGCCCTTGCAGTGCCGGAAGAATGATCAGCGTGCCCAGGTTGAAGACCACCATGGCCGCGACGAACAGCCGGGCCGGGCGGTAGCCCTTTTGCCAGTGCCAGGCGCTGACGAACAGCATGCTCAGGCCGGCCAGGGCCACCAGGGCGTAGGTCATGATATTGAGTGGCAGCGTGTTGACGAACAACAGCAGCAGGCTGCACAGCATGACGAACACAATGTCCCCCAGCAGCAGTCGGTTCAACGGGTGCGGCCCCAGGGGCGCGAAGAAGCGGTAGGCGAACATCAGGCCGCAGGGCGCCGTCAGCAGCAGCGCCAGGTAGGCCCCGGGCGTCTGCACCGACGGCCAGTCGGGCAGCCAGGGCCCAGCCAGGTTCAGCAACAGCGCCAGGCTGAGCATCAACAGCCCTTCACAGGCGGCCAGCCACAGGCAACTGCGTGAACGGGTATAGGCGTAGCGGGTGAGGTTGTGCAGGATCAGCATGGCGATGCAGCCGAACAGCAGCCCGTAGACCAGCGTCTGGTTCTGATCGGCTGCCGCTGCGACGGCCGATTGCAGGGTGACGTAGGGGCGCAGTTCGTGGCGCGAGGCCAGTCGAAGGTAGACGTCCAGCGATTTATCGCTGCGCGGCAGCGGCAACATGAAGTCGCTGCTGGGCACTGCCGGTTCGGTATGCGGCGTGGCATTGCCGCTGACTTGTTGCTCGACCAGGGTATCGCCGTCCAGCACATAGAGGTTCAGGCGTGACAGGTCGGGGGCGAAGATGCGCAGGATTTGTTCGTGCCTGTCCGGGGCCAGGCGAAAACGCAGCCACAATGCACCGCCGGGCTCGGCGGCCTTGAGGCGGTCCAGGTCGATGGGGCTGAATTGATTGGTGTAGCGGGCAGAGCGGATATCACTCAGCGTCAGGTCGCCCTGTTCGTCGAGCAATACCGCCCAACCACTGCCTGGCGCGGCCTGGGCCGGGAGCATGCAGAGCAGCGTCAGCAGGGTGACGGTAAAGCCTATGGCAATCCTGAGCCAGCGCACGGCGAAATCCCTTCGTAGGTTGATGCCAGATTATAACTATGCGCGGCGCCGGAACAGTCAGGCAAGGGCCGCAGACCCTTGCCTGGCTGAATGGCTGGGTTATTCCAGATTTTCGCCACGCTCACGGGCAATGGCACGGTAGCCAATGTCCTTGCGGTAGAAACAACCTTCCCAGTCGATCTCGGCGGCAAGCTTGTAGGCTTGCTGCTGAGCTTCGTCGACACTGGCGCCCATGGCGGTGGCGCAAAGCACACGACCGCCGGCGGTGACCACTTGCCCATCCTTCAACGCGGTGCCTGCATGGAAGACTTTGCCTTCCAGCCGGGCCGCGGCGTCCAGGCCCTGGATTGCGCTACCTTTGGCGTAGTCGCCCGGGTAACCGCCGGCCGCCAATACGACACCGACGCTTGGGCGCGGATCCCATTGGGCTTCGACCTTGTCCAGGGCCTGGGCCAGCGCGGCCTCGACCAGCAGGACCAGGCTCGATTGCAGGCGCAGCATCACCGGCTGGGTCTCAGGATCGCCGAAACGGCAGTTGAATTCGATGACTTTTGGGTTACCAGCCTTGTCGATCATCAGGCCTGCGTAGAGGAAACCGGTGTAGACGTTGCCTTCCGCGGCCATGCCGCGCACGGTCGGCCAGATCACCTGGTCCATGACGCGCTGGTGCACCTGGGCGGTCACCACCGGGGCTGGGGAGTAGGCGCCCATGCCGCCGGTGTTCGGCCCGCTGTCGCCATCGCCGACACGCTTGTGGTCCTGGCTGGTGGCCATCGGCAGGACGTTCTTGCCATCGACCATGACGATAAAGCTGGCTTCCTCGCCGTCGAGGAACTCTTCGATCACCACGCGGGAACCGGCGTCACCGAAGGCATTGCCGGCGAGCATGTCGCGCACGGCGTCTTCGGCCTCGGCCAGGGTCATGGCAACGATCACGCCTTTACCGGCGGCCAGGCCGTCGGCCTTGATCACGATCGGTGCGCCTTTCTCGCGCAGGTACGCCAGGGCCGGCTCGATTTCGGTGAAGTTCTGGTAGTCGGCGGTCGGGATCTTGTGACGCGCCAGGAAGTCCTTGGTGAACGCTTTCGAGCCTTCCAGCTGTGCGGCACCGGCGGTCGGGCCAAAGCAGTCCAGGCCACGGGAGCGGAACAGGTCGACCACGCCGGCGACCAGCGGTACTTCCGGGCCGACGATGGTCAGCGAGACGTTCTTCTCGGCGAAGTCGGCCAGTTGTTCCAGGGCCAGCACGTCGATGGCGACGTTTTCGCACTTGGCTTCGATGGCGGTGCCGGCATTGCCCGGTGCCACGAAAACCTTCTGCACACGGGGATCCTGGGCCACTTTCCAGGCCAGGGCGTGTTCGCGGCCACCGCTGCCAATGATCAAAACATTCATTTCAAAAACCTCGGATGACGCTGATTCTGTTGAGCATCGCACAGATGCTTTCTGTGGGAGTGAGCTTGTGTGGGAGCTGGGCTTGTGTGGGAGCAAGGCTTGCCCGCGATAGCATCACCTCGGTTTGCCTGATGGACCGAGTTGCCTGCATCGCGGGCAAGCCTTGCTCCCACAGAGCCTTGCTCCCACACACAACCCAGCTTCCACATTGAGCGATATTAGTGACGGAAGTGGCGCATGCCAGTGAAGACCATGGCGATGCCGGCTTCATCGGCAGCGGCGATCACTTCGCTGTCACGCATCGAACCACCCGGCTGGATCACGGCGGTGATGCCGACCTTGGCCGCGTTGTCGATGCCGTCGCGGAACGGGAAGAACGCATCGGAGGCCATGACCGCGCCCTGTACCTGCAAGCCGGCGTGTTCAGCCTTGATGGCGGCGATGCGGGCCGAGTTCACGCGGCTCATCTGGCCGGCGCCGACACCGATGGTCTGGCGGTTCTTGGCGTAGACGATGGCGTTGGACTTGACGTACTTGGCGACTTTCCAGGCGAAGATCAGGTCGTTGATTTCCTGCTCGCTCGGGGCACGCTGGGTCACGACCTTGAGGTCTTCGCTGCCGATCATGCCGATGTCACGGCTCTGGACCAGCAGGCCGCCGTTGACGCGCTTGTAATCCCAGGCCGGCGCACGATCGGCCGACCATTGGCCGCAGGCCAGCAGGCGCACGTTGGCCTTGGCAGCCACGATGGCGCGGGCTTCTTCACTGACCGAAGGGGCGATGATCACTTCGACGAACTGGCGCTCGACGATGGCCTTGGCGGTCTCGGCGTCCAGCTCACGGTTGAAGGCGATGATGCCGCCGAAGGCCGACTCGGTGTCGGTTGCGTAGGCCAGTTCGTAGGCCTGGCGGATGCCGCCCTCGGCGTCCGGGCTCACGGCCACGCCGCACGGGTTGGCGTGCTTGACGATCACGCAGGCGGGCTTGACGAAGCTCTTGACGCATTCCAGCGCGGCGTCGGTGTCGGCCACATTGTTGAACGACAGTTCCTTGCCTTGCAGTTGGGTGGCGGTGGCGATGCCGACTTCGGCAGGCTTGGCTTCCACGTAGAACGCTGCGCTCTGGTGCGGGTTCTCGCCGTAGCGCATTTCCTGGGCCTTGACGAACTGGGTGTTGAAGGTGCGCGGGAACTCGCTGCGGCCTTCGGTCGACAGGGTTTCAGCAGCCTGGTTCACAGTGCCCATGTAGTTGGCGATCATTCCGTCGTAGGCGGCGGTGTGTTCGAAAGCCTTGAGCATCAGGTCGAAACGCTGGGCGTAGGTCAGGCCGCCGGCCTTGAGGTTTTCCAGCACGCTGGCGTAGTCGCTGGCGTTGACCACGATGGCCACGTCTTTATGGTTCTTGGCCGCCGAGCGGACCATGGTCGGGCCGCCGATGTCGATGTTCTCGATGGCGGTCGGCAGGTCGCAACCTGGCTTGTTGATGGTGGCTTCGAACGGGTAGAGGTTGACCGCCACCAGGTCGATCGGCTTGATGCCGTGTTCGTTCATGATGGCGTCGTCGATGCCGCGACGGCCCAGGATCCCACCGTGGATTTTCGGGTGCAGGGTCTTGACCCGACCGTCCATCATTTCCGCAAAACCGGTGTAGTCCGCGACTTCCACTGCGGCAACGCCGTTGTCCTGCAGCAGCTTGAAGGTCCCGCCGGTGGAGAGAATCTCGACGCCCAGCTGTTGCAGCTCGCGGGCGAATTCGAGGATCCCGGTCTTGTCGGAAACGCTGATCAAGGCGCGGCGGATCGGCAGGCGGGTGGTCTGGTCGGTCATTTCAATTTCCATCAAAAGCAAGGGAAGTCAGCAAAAAAGGCGACCGTTTTTTATGCGGGCGCCTTTCTGGTTTGATTGAATGCTTACAGCAGATCGTACTGCTTGAGTTTCTTGCGCAGGGTGCCGCGGTTCAGGCCCAGCAGCTCACTGGCCTTGGTCTGGTTGCCCTTGACGTAGTTCATCACGCTTTCGAGCAGCGGTGCCTCGACTTCGGAAAGCACCAGGTTGTACACATCCGTGACGGCAGCGCCCTCAAGGTGGGCGAAATAATTGTGCAGCGCCTTCTCGACACTCCCGCGAAGGGTCTGACCTTCTTCGCTGGGCGTGTTGAGGTGCTGTTTCAAATTCACGTTGTCGCTCACGGGTGTTGTTCCACTCACTAAAGTCTCGGTCATCATCGTCATGCGGCCACCCCTTCGTCCCCTGTCAGGCTCTTGTAACGCTCAGCGAAGAACGCCTGAACGTCGGCGCATTGTGCTTGCGTACCATCCAAACGATTGAAACGGGCGCGAAACTCCCTGGCGCCCGGCAGGGTTGCGAGATACCAGCCCACATGCTTGCGAGCGATGCGTACGCCCATGACCTCTCCGTAGAAGGCATGTAGCGCGGCCAGATGCTCTAGCAGAATACGTTCCACCTCGGACAACTGTGGCGCAGCGAGCTTTTCGCCGGTGCGCAGATAGTGTTCGATCTCACGAAAAATCCATGGCCGCCCCTGGGCGGCCCGACCGATCAACAGGCCATCGGCACCGGTGGCGTCCAGCACGTACCGGGCCTTCTCGGGCGAGTCAACGTCGCCGTTGGCAAACACCGGAATCGACACCGCCTGCTTGATCGCGGCGATGGTGTCGTACTCGGCTTCGCCGGTGTACAGGTCGGCACGGGTGCGGCCATGGACCGCCAACGCCGTGATGCCCGCCTGTTCGGCGATCTTCGCCACCACCAGGCCATTCTTGTTCTCCCGGTCCCACCCGGTGCGGATCTTCAGGGTCACCGGCACATCGACCGCGGCCACTACGGCCTGCAGGATCTCGGTGACCAGCGCTTCATCTTTCAACAGTGCCGAGCCGGCGGCCTTGTTGCAGACCTTTTTCGCCGGGCAGCCCATGTTGATGTCGATGATCTGCGCCCCCAACTCGACGTTCGCCCGGGCCGCCTCCGCCAGCATCTGTGCGTCGCCACCGGCGATCTGTACCGAGCGGGGCTCGGGATCACCTTCGTGGATCATGCGCAGACGCGATTTGCGGGTGTTCCACAAACTCATGTCGCTGGTGACCATTTCCGACACCACCAAGCCTGCGCCCAAACGTTTGCAAAGCTGACGAAAGGGCTGGTCGGTGACGCCCGCCATAGGGGCGAGAACCAGGCCGTTCTGCAATGTATATGGGCCGATGCGTACCGCCGACATAGGACTTCCCTGAAGTGGGGCCGGATCATGAGACTTCGAAAAAGGGTTGGCATGATACCCGCTCTCGATGACTGGATAAAGATCGAATTGGATAAAATCTG
Source organism: Pseudomonas beijingensis (assembly GCF_030687295.1). Taxonomy (NCBI): domain Bacteria; kingdom Pseudomonadati; phylum Pseudomonadota; class Gammaproteobacteria; order Pseudomonadales; family Pseudomonadaceae; genus Pseudomonas; species Pseudomonas beijingensis. The sequence continues at coordinate 1,736,842 of NZ_CP117425.1, forward strand.
AACAGCTATTTTGTTATCGCCAGCGGTTTGGTCTGGCTGGGGTCAGTCAGAAAGCTGCCGTCAATTGGCCGACCTTGGCCGCTTTCACTCGGGGGAATGAAAGCTCAGGCTGTAGTTCACCGCCTTGGGCCCGGGGTCGAGGATATCCAGCGCGATGTGGATGGGCGTCTGTGGCGGCATTTCGCCGCGGCCCTCGAGATCGCCGCCCAGGTATTCCCCGGGCTTGAAGCGACGGCTGGCGATCAGGTGCCCGTTGAGATCGGCAAAGCGCAGCTCCAGCAACGGAAAAGGTTGGGAGAAGGGCGCACGGTTGTAGATGATCGCGTCCACTATCAGGGCGCCGCTGAACTCCGGATGGCTGCGCACCACCAGGTTGCTGCTTTTGATCTTGGCGATGTCGACCTTGGACGGTACGTCGCAGCCGATGGTCGGGCAGATTTGCAGGAACCACGGCCGGTACTGGTCCTGGCGGGCCAGTTCTTCGAAATGGTAGGCGATGTACTGGCCGCCCAGGGCAGCGGCGGCGAGCAGTATCAGCAGGGCCCACAACAGGCGTCGGCCCCAGGGTGAGCGGCGCTTGCGCCAATCCAGTTGCAGCGGGTCGTCGTCCAGGTCGTGGAGGGCCTCGGCGCGTATCCCCGGCTCCTGGCGTTCCCGTGACTTGCGCAGTGGCAGCGGTCGCTCGGGCTCATCGTCGTGGTCATCGGTAGCGGACAGCCGCTCGAGGTGTTCGTCGGGCTCGTCGTCCGGCGCGAGGTGGAGCGGGGCGGCCGGTTCGTCGTCCGGTTCCAGCGGTTCGAGGGCCAGGGACAGGGACGGTTCGGTACGCGGTGGTCGGGCCGGCTCGTGGGGCTCGAACGGTTCGAAGGGGGTATCGAGGACGGTTTCGACGTGTTCGCTCGAGGTTTCGCTGTACAGGCTGTCGGGCCAGGCTTGCTGTTCGCTGGAGTGCGAATCGCGTTGCGCGCTCAGGTTGTCTTCCCGACGCCGGCCGGCATTGCCCGGGGCGCGATTATCACGTCGCTCCAGGCGCGCCAGTTCCTTGTCCAGGTCATCCAGATCCAGCTCGGCGGCGCTCCATTGTTTCTGGCTGATCGCCCGGGGCGGGGCGTCGGCGGCCGGCTTGGCGGGTGGCGCGACAGCCGCCGTTTGCTTGGCTGTGCGTTGTTCCAGCAACTGTCGGGCGGCATTGAACACTTGCAGGCACGAGCCGCAACGAACCACCCCGCGGGCCACGCTCAATTGAGCATGGCTGACGCGAAAACGGGTGTGGCAATGCGGGCACTGGGTGACGAAGCTGTCAGTCATGCGGCAATCCGGTGAATACAGGCGGTCATTCTAGCGCCGACGTCCGGTGATGCGCACCCAGCCATCGCGATTGGCGATCGGGTCCAGGTCAAAGTCCGCGGCATAAGCGGCAGCGACTTCTTCACCCTGTTCGGCGAGGATGCCCGACAGCGCCAGGCGTCCGCCCGACTTGACCAGGCTCGATAGTTGCGGCGCCAGGGACACCAGCGGGCCGGCCAGGATATTGGCCACCAGCACGTCGGCCTGGACCTGTGGCAGGTCCTGGGGCAAGTACAGCGGGAACAGGGTTTCGGCGATGTTGTTGCGCCCGGCGTTGTCGCGGGAGGCTTCCAGGGCCTGGACATCGATGTCGGTGCCAACTGCTTCCCGGGCGCCCAGCAGGAGCGCGGCAATCGCCAGGATCCCCGAGCCACAGCCGAAATCGAGTACGTTGCAACCCTTCAGGTCCTGGCCGTCGAGCCATTCCAGGCACAGCGCGGTGGTCGGGTGGGTGCCGGTGCCGAACGCCAGGCCCGGGTCCAGCAGCAGGTTGACCGCGTCCGGCTCTGGCGCGGCATGCCAGCTCGGAACGATCCACAGGCGCTGGCCGAAACGCATCGGCTGGAAGTTGTCCATCCAGCTGCGTTCCCAATCCTGGTCCTCGATCACTTCGCTGTGATGCTCGGGCAGCGGGCTGCCGGTCAGCAGCTCGAGATGGGCCAGTACGCTGGCCGCCTCGGTGCCGCCTTCGAACAGGGCCAGCAGGTGGGTGTGGGACCACAGCGGGGTGGTATTGAGCTCCGGCTCGAAGATCGGCTGGTCTTCGGCGTCCATGAAGGTTACCGATACAGCGCCTACTTCAAGAAACGCGTCTTCGTAGGTTTCGGCTTGTTCCGGGCTGATGGCCAGGCGTACTTGCAGCCAAGGCATGGCGGGCACCTTTGAAAAAATAGAGTGTGCAGCCGATGGCTGCGAGAAGCGCGCCAGTTTACGCGAGCGCATGGGTTTTGTGGGAGTGGTGTGACCTTATGTCTACCGCTCGCTTCTTGGATGACGCTGTACTTGTGGGAGCGGGCTTGCTCGCGAAAGCGTTGGGTCAGTCAACATCAATGTCACTGGCAGATTGCATTCGCGAGCAAGCCCGCTCCCACAGGGGGATTTGTGCGGGATACAGGTACAACAAAGCCGCTCGAAAGCGGCTTTGTTGGTCTGGAGCAAAAACCGTCAGTGTTGACCGGCTAGCTTGTGTTCCAAGTAGTGGATGTTGACGCCGCCTTTGCAGAAACCTTCGTCACGAACGAGGTCGCGGTGCAGCGGGATGTTGGTCTTGATCCCGTCTACCACGATTTCGTCCAGCGCATTGCGCATGCGCGCCATGGCTTCTTCACGAGTCGCCCCGTAGGTGATCAGCTTGCCGATCAGCGAATCGTAGTTCGGCGGAACGGCATAACCGCTGTACAGGTGCGAGTCGACGCGAACGCCATTGCCGCCCGGGGCATGGAAATGCTTGACCGTGCCTGGGCTAGGCATGAAGGTTTTCGGGTCTTCGGCATTGATCCGGCATTCCAGCGAGTGACCGCGGATGACCACGTCATCCTGGGTGAACGACAACTTGTTGCCGGCGGCGATGCTGAGCATCTCCTTGACGATGTCGATGCCGGTGACCATTTCCGAAACCGGGTGCTCCACCTGAACACGGGTGTTCATTTCGATGAAGTAGAAACGACCGTTCTCGTACAGGAACTCGAAGGTACCGGCGCCGCGATAGCCGATGTCGATACAGGCCTTGACGCAACGCGCCAGGACTTCCTGGCGAGCCTGCTCGTCGATGCCCGGTGCCGGCGCTTCTTCGAGGACCTTCTGGTGACGACGTTGCAGCGAGCAATCGCGGTCGCCCAGGTGGATGGCCTGGCCCTGGCCGTCGGACAGCACCTGGACTTCGACGTGACGTGGGTTGGTCAGGAATTTTTCCAGATAGACCATCGGGTTGCCGAACGCCGCGCCTGCTTCGGAGCGGGTCAGTTTCGCCGAGGAAATCAGGTCTTCTTCCTTGTGTACCACACGCATGCCGCGACCACCGCCGCCGCCAGCGGCCTTGATGATCACCGGATAACCGACTTCGCGACCGATGCGCAAAGCGGTTTCTTCGTCTTCAGGCAGTGGGCCGTCGGAACCCGGAACGGTCGGTACGCCAGCAGCGATCATGGCGTGCTTGGCCGAAACCTTGTCGCCCATCAGGCGAATGGTGTCGGCTTTCGGGCCAATGAAGGCAAAACCGGAGTTTTCCACCTGTTCGGCGAAGTCGGCGTTTTCCGCCAGGAAACCGTAGCCCGGGTGAATGGCGGTGGCGCCGGTCACTTCGGCAGCAGCGATGATCGCCGGGATATGCAGGTAGGAGTGCGCAGCCGACGCCGGACCGATGCAGACGGATTCGTCCGCCAGGCCCAGGTGCATCAGTTCTTTGTCGGCCTTGGAGTAAACGGCGACGGTCTTGATGCCCATCTCTTTGCAGGCACGCAGAATCCGCAGGGCAATCTCACCGCGGTTAGCGATCAGGACTTTTTCCAACTTCGCAGTCATCAAAGGCTCCCCGCGGTTCAAACGATGGTGAACAGCGGTTGGTCGTACTCAACCGGCTGGCCGTCTTCGACGAGGATGGACTCGATCACACCGCTGGTTTCAGCTTCGATGTGGTTCATCATCTTCATGGCTTCGACGATGCACAGAGTGTCGCCTTTCTTCACGGTCTGGCCGACTTCAACGAAGGACGGCGAGGAGGGCGAAGACTTGCGATAGAACGTGCCCACCATTGGCGAACGAGCGACTGTGCCGTTCAACGTTGGTGCTGCCGGTGCGGCTGGCGCTGCGGCGGCAACCGGGGCTGCTGCTGGAGCAGGCGCGGCGGCCGGAGCTTGCATCGGGGCCGGTGCATAGAACTGCTGGGCCGGGGTCTTGCTGTGGCGGCTGATGCGTACGGACTCTTCGCCTTCCTTGATCTCAAGCTCGTCGATGCCGGACTCTTCCAGCAATTCGATCAATTTCTTAACTTTACGGATATCCATGAATCATCAACTCCCAAGGGTCGGTCAGGGGCGTTTAACGCTTGTTGTTCAAGCGGGTGCCTGTCTTTCAAGCTGTTCTAGGGCGGCCTCCAGGGCCAGTCGGTAACCGCTGGCGCCAAGGCCGCAGATCACTCCCACTGCTACATCGGAGAAGTAGGAGTGATGGCGGAAAGGTTCGCGTTTGTGCACGTTGGACAAGTGCACTTCGATGAATGGGATGCTCACCGCCAGCAGCGCGTCACGTAATGCGACACTTGTATGTGTAAAAGCTGCTGGATTGATCAAAATGAAATCCACGCCTTCGCCACGCGCGGCATGGATGCGGTCGATCAATTCATATTCGGCGTTGCTTTGCAGGTAGAGCAAATGATGGCCGGCGTTGCGGGCCCGCTGTTCCAGGTCCTGGTTGATCTGGGCCAGTGTCACGGCGCCGTAGACGCCCGGTTCACGGGTGCCCAGCAGGTTCAGGTTGGGTCCGTGCAGGACCAATAGGGTCGCCATCTGCTGTTCCTTGTTATCTGTGAGCAGGTATCAGAACCCGGCGACTATGCCGCAAAGCCTTAATGACTGTCCAGTTCTCGGCAATAGCCAGCACGATGACCGATGTTTGCGCGAAATTTGTGACCATGCCCCCGGATTCGGTCACCCGCGTTCGGACAACCTGCACGAGACCTTGTGGGAGCGAGCTTGCTCGCGATGACGGCGGCACATTCAACATCAATGCAAGCTGACCCACCGCTATCGCGAGCAAGCTCGCTCCCACAGGAGGTGGCGGCTGACGATGAGTGTTCACTTCTTTCGGAATCGACCCTGTGGCGAGGGAGCAAGCTCCCTCGCCACAACGATTCATCCAGTCTTTGGCGCTAGACCCGAAACGCTTGCACGGCGGTGTGCAAACGCCCGCCGAGTACCAGGAGATTGTCGCCCTGTTCCCGGCCCTGGCCGATGCGCAGCAGGTTGTCCCCGCCCAGTTGGTGAATGCGCTCGCTGTGATCGCGGATTTCGCTGACGGCACCGCTTTGTTGGGCGGTGACGTCGGCGATGCGTACTGCCGTGTCGGAGATGGTCTGGATGGCGCCGACGATCTCATCCAGCGCGCCGTCGGCCGCTTGCGCCTGGTTGGCGGTGGCTTCGGCGTGTTCGACCTGGGCGCGCATGCCGTCCACCGACTGGCGTGCGGCCAGTTGCAGGCGGGCGATCAGCGTCTGGATTTCGGCGGTGGCGCCGGCCGTGCGCTGGGCCAGGGAGCGGACTTCCTCGGCCACCACCGCAAAGCCCCGGCCCATTTCCCCGGCGCGAGCCGCTTCGATGGCCGCGTTGAGAGCCAGCAGGTTGGTCTGGTCGGCAATCGAGCGAATCACCGTCAGCACGCCCCCGATGGTTGCGGATTCCTCAGCCAGTTGTTCGATCATCTGCGCGTTGCCTTGCACTTCCCCCACCAGCGCATGCAGGCCCGTGAGGCTCAAACCGATGACTTTCTGCCCTTGCTCCACCGCTTGCCCGGCGCTGCGGCTGGCGTCGGCGGCCTGGCTGGCATCGCCGGCCACTTGCTGGATCGTCGCCTCCAGTTCGCTGAGGGAATCACGGATCAGCGCCGTGTCGCCGGCCTGATGCTCGGCCCCGCTGTGCAGCTCGCCGCTCAGCTCCGCCAGGGCCCGGCTGCTGCCGGCGACCTGTTCGGCGTTCACCCGAATGGTGCCCACCAGGTCCACCAGGTAAGCGCGCAGGCGATTGAGCGAAGCCCCGATGTCCTGCATTTCGCGGTTGCTGGCGCCCACGTGGATGTCCCGGCTGAAATCCCCCTCGGCCCAGGTCGACAGGGCTGGAGCCAGGTGCGTCAAGGTCCGGGCCAGGCGCCGCTGCAAGGTGTCGATCAGCAGCGCGATCAGCAGGATCAGGCCGATCATCACGCCCTGGATCATGCGAACCTCTCCCTGGATCTGCCCATGCTGAGCCCGGACCGCCGGTTCCAGGGTATCGATCGCCGTTTGCACATCGGCGATTTTCAGGTGCGTTGCATTGCTCAGTTCGGTGCGTTTCTGGATCAGTTCGCGGGTGCGGGTCAATTCCGCCGGATAACGGCCGAGCAGGCTGTTGAGTTCGCGCTTGAGGGCGATGCCGGCGTCTTCGGCGACGGTTTTTTCCTGGGTTTCCAGGCCCATCAGCGCGGCGAAATCATCGCTGCCCGATTCGCTGCTGACGGTGACGCCCAGCAGTGGCAGGCTGTCGAGGCGTTCGGCTTCGACACGGATGCTCGCCAGTTCCCGTTCGACATCGGCGGCCAATTCGCTACGGCCACTGCTGACCAGTTTGTCCCGCGTGAGGGACAACCGGCCCAGGTGCTGCGAAGCGGCAAACAACGGTGGCAGGTAGGCCGGGGCGCCATTGGCGTATTGGGCCAGTTGGTCGAGGCTGGCGCTCAGTTCGCGTTCGGCCTGCAGCAACAAGGCCTGTGGATCACCGGCCAGCTTGCCGGCGGCCAGCAGATCGGTCTTGCTGAAGCCCTCAAGGTTGGACAGGCTCGGACGCAGAGTCTGGGCCAACTCCGGGGGAAACTGGTCGAGATCTTTCTGCAGGGTCTCCAAGGCCTGGGTAGCCGCGCTCAGGCGCAAGGCGTCGCCGCTGGCCAGGTAGTCCTCGACGTTGCGCGCCACGTCGCCCTGGAACTGCCGCGACAGGCCCAGGTAGCGCTCCATCAGCAAGTAAGGCCGTTCCAGGGCGATCTGCGACCACCACAGGGTAGCCCCAAGGCCCAGGCACACGGCGACTAAAAGGAGGGTGTTGAGATTGGTCAGCAGCTTCAGGCGCATCAAAGGTCTACCAGGGGCAGAATCGTAAGTGCCTGAATTTATTGCGCTTGAGTTACAGGTTTATGACTGAATCAGTCGATTCCGATGAAAAGGTGGCACTTTGCTTTGATTGCCGGGCGCTCTGTACCCGGTTGCGCCCGGCGTGCTTGGCGCGGTACAGCGCTTCGTCCGCCTGACTGGCCATCATCAGGCTGTCGGAATCATCGCTCATCTCCACCACGCCAGCGCTGAAGGTGCACCACAAATCATGGGGCTGGGCCGGGTAGTGGATTTCAGCAAAGCGCTGGCGAATCTCGTCCAGCACCTTGCAGGCGGCGTCGATGTCGGTGTCGGGCATGACGATGGCGAACTCTTCGCCGCCGTAACGGCCGATGAAGTCGGTCTTGCGCAGGCGTTGCTTGAGAAACAGCGCCAGGCTCTTGATCACCCGGTCGCCCATGGGATGGCCGTGGCTGTCATTGACCCGTTTGAAGTGGTCGATGTCGAGCATGGCAAAGCTAAGGGGCTTGCCTTCGCGACGGGCGCGGAAGCTGCAATCCTCGAGCAGTTGCAGGATATGGGTGTGGTTGTACAGGCCGGTGAGGCTGTCGCGCACCATCCGCGCCTTGAGGTTGCGCGCCCGGGCGGCACGGTTGCGCACGGTGGTGATCAAGTGCCGGGGCTTGATCGGCTTGGTCAGGAAATCGTCGCCGCCTTCGCTCATGGCATCGAGTTGCTTGTCCAAGTCGTCTTCGGCGGACAGGTAGATGATCGGCACGCTGACGTAGCGGTCATTGTGACGGATCACTTTGGCCAGCTCCGTGCCGGTGCAGGCTGGCATGTACATGTCGAGGATGATCAGGTCGGGCTGGAAATCCGCCAGCTCGGCCATGGCCTGGATCGGCTCGATCAGCGTGCGGGTGATGATGCCGGCGCTGTTGAGCAGGCGTTCGGTGTGCAAGGCCTGGGCGCGGGAGTCATCGATGATCAGCACTTTGTAGGGGTCGTACTGGGCGACGCAGGTCAGCACTTCGATCTTTTCCAGCAGGCTCGAGGCTTCGAGAGTGCCGGTGAGGAATTCCTGTCCGCCGGCGCGTACCGCGGCCAGGCGTGTCGGGGTGTCGGTTTCCAGCAAGCTGAAGAACAGCAGCGGCAACGGTTGTTCCAGGCCTTCCTGGGCTTCGGCGGCCAGTTTCAGGCCGGTGCCCGGGCCGCTGAAGTCCACGTCCATGACAATCGCCGCCGGTAGGCGCTCAACCATCGAGGCCCGGAACGCCGCGACACTGTCCAGCGCCTGGGCGCTGAGGCCGAAGAACTCCAATTGCTTGGCCAGGCGTTCGGCGCGGTCATGGTCCTGCAGCATCACGTAGATGGGTTTGCGCAGCGGCGGCAGGAAAGTTTGTTCGAGCTGGTCGCCATGGCGCAGGCCGGTGCGCGACAAGCGCTGCATCAGGCGGTTGATTTCGGTGATCAGGTGGCTGCTCAGGCGCCCGCGATTGGCGTCCACCGCTTGCAGCGACTGGCTGATGCCTTGGGCCAGCAGGGAATGCTCGGGCTGTTCGAAGCGCTCGGCGAAGCGCAGCAGGCGCAGATTGGCCTCGCTGAGCTCCGACAGGTCGGTGCTTGACCACTCACTGCGTTGCAGGCGCTGCCAAATCTCCAGGATCTGACGAGCCTGATGAATTACCCGCTGGGCAAAGTGGTGCTTGAGGCGCTCACGGCTGGGGTCTTCTGGCTCGGTCATATCCTGACTACTAGTTAGGGTGCATGCTGAGATCGACTGGTGGCTCTATGCTAGCACCTCTTTTCCTCCGCATGAGTGTCATACGTCAATATTCTGTCCAGTCGCCCAATTCAGTTTGTGACTGGACAGTCTCGTAGGCCGATGGCAACGCTTCCTTTATAGTGCTGTTCGATTGCCCTGTCGCGCCCGGCATGATTGGCGCCGCATTATCGCGTTTCAAATCAGGCACGATGGCGTAGGGTTGTGGTCGAACCGAGAACTCAAGTGATTGAAGGGATATCGCCATGCTGGACTGGAAAAACCGCGCGGGCAGCGCGCCTGAACGTGCCGCCGAGCCGAAATCGGACACCCGCAGCTACCTGGGTGGGCTTTTTTTCAGCCGCGCACTGGCCACGCTGATTGGTCTTTACCTGCTGGTGACCATTGCCCTCGGCTGGTACTGGAGCCAGGAGCCCGCGTTGTTCCCCCGTGCAGCAGAACGCCCAGGCCGCGGCCGAGAAGGATGGCCGGCAAATGGTGGTGGGCTACACCACCGTCGAGACGCTCAAGACCGTGGCCGGAACCTTGCTGACCAAGCAGGGTGGCTACATTTCCAACGACCGCTTCCCGCCGGGCCTGTGGATGGACAACATGCCGAGCTGGGAGTACGGCGTGCTGGTGCAAGTCCGCGACCTGAGCCGCGCCCTGCGCAAGGACTTCGCCCGTTCCCAGTCCCAGTCCGCCGAGGATGCCGACCTGGCCAAGGCCGAGCCGCGTTTCAACTTCGACAACCGCAGTTGGGTGCTGCCTTCCAGCGAATCCGAATACCAGGAAGGCATCAATTCCCTGAGCCGCTACCAGGCGCGGCTGTCCGACCCGAGCCAGAAAAGCGCACTGTTCTACGCCCGCGCCGACAACCTGAACAACTGGCTGGGGGACGTCGGCACGCGCTTGGGTTCGTTGTCCCAGCGCCTGTCGGCCAGCGTTGGCCGGGTCAAGCTCAACACCTCGCTGAAAACCGAAGTCCCGGCGCCGGGTCAGGTGCCGCAGGTGGACGAAGAGGTGGTCGAGACCCCGTGGCTGCAGATCGACAACGTGTTCTATGAAGCCCGCGGCCAGGCCTGGGCGTTGTCGCACCTGCTGCGCGCCATCGAGGTGGACTTCGCCGATGTGCTGGCGAAAAAGAACGCCACGGTCAGCGTGCGGCAGATCATTCGTGAGCTGGAAGCGTCCCAGGAACCGGTCTGGAGCCCGATGATCCTCAACGGCAGCGGCTTCGGTGTGTTGGCGAACCACTCGCTGGTCATGGCCAACTACATTTCCCGGGCCAACGCAGCGGTCATCGACTTGCGGCAACTGCTGAACCAAGGCTGATCCATGAGCGAAAGCCCCCGGGAGGTCGCTCACCGAGTGGCCTCGGATGCCGAGCTGATCGCGTGGGTCGACGAGCACGACAACCTGCTCGGCAGCCTGGTGCGTTCGGAGTTGCGCGAGCGCGGCCTGATCGGACGCGGCACCTACATCATGCTGTTCAATTCGGCCGGTGAACTGTGCGTTCACCGGCGCACCCTGAGCAAAGCCATCTACCCGGGTTTCTGGGACGTGGCGGCGGGTGGCATGGTCCAGGCCGACGAGACCTACGCCGAGTCGGCCGCCCGTGAGCTGGCTGAGGAACTGGGCGTGAGCGGCGTGGAGCTGACCGCCCACGACCATTTTTATTTCGAAGACCCCGGTAGTCGCCTGTGGTGCTCGGCGTTTTCGGCGGTGTGGGACGGCCCGTTGGTCCTGCAACCTGAAGAAGTCCTCGAAGCGCGTTTCCTGCCGCTTGAACAGGTGCTCGATGAAATCCAGCGCATGCCTTACTGCCCGGACTCCCTGGCGGCACTTGAACGCTATTTGCGCATCCACGGTAGCGACGTCGCAAAGAAGCTATAAATTGGCGCTGATTGGCCCTTAGCAAGTCGGCTTTTTGCCGTTACACTGCGCGACTTTTCAAGCTGAACCGCCTCTGCGGTCCAGTAGCGCTGCCCCTGCCTGAGTGGGGTTTCGCGGTCGAGGCACGTTCTCCCCTCGACCAGTCTTTGTCCTCCCAAGAGGATTGCCGGTGGCCAAAAAAGCCGCATCCTTCGCCGCCCTGGGCGGCCTGGTATTTTCTACCGACGCCGGTCGTCATTGCCCTGATTGCCGTCAACCGGTGGATGCCTGCATCTGCAAACAGACCGCCATCCCGGAAGGTGACGGCATCGCCCGTGTGCGCCGTGAAAGCAAAGGTCGCGGCGGCAAGACGGTGACCACGATCACCGGCGTGCCGTTGGCCGAAGACGCGCTCAAGGAACTGGCCACCACGTTGAAGAAGCGCTGTGGCACCGGTGGCGCGTTGAAAGACGGCATCATCGAGATCCAGGGCGATCACGTCGAGCTGCTGTTGGCGGAACTGGTCAAGCACGGCTTCAAGGCAAAGAAATCCGGCGGCTAGCAGCTTCTGTGAAAACCACCCTCGGCTGGACCCGAACCCTGCGTTCGAGGTCGCCCGCATGGTTTTCACAGAGCCTGTTCTGAACGGGCTTCTAAACTCATCGCTGGGAGCAGGGTCTACCTTGCTAACAGGCAATTCGTCATTTTCACTCTCTAGACTGCCCCAGCCTCCGACCGGATGGTGCATTTTGACTTCTTTATAGGGGACTTCGATGTCCGTACGACGCACACGCAAAGACGATGGCAGCCAATGGACAGTTGCGGACAGCCGCAGCGTTTACGGGATTCGCCATTGGGGGGCCGGTTATTTCGCGATCAATGAAGCCGGTCGCGTCGAAGTCCGTCCGAACGGCCCGGGCAGTTCGCCCATCGACCTGTTCGAGCAAGTCGACCAGTTGCGCCAGAGTGGCCTCTCGTTGCCCTTGCTGGTGCGTTTTCCCGACATCCTGCAAGACCGCGTGCGCCAACTGACCGGCGCGTTCGACAGCAACATCGCGCGCCTGGAATACCAGAGCAAGTACACCGCGCTGTACCCGATCAAGGTCAACCAGCAGGAAGCGGTGATCGAGAACATCATCGCCACCCAGAACGTCTCCATCGGCCTGGAAGCCGGTTCCAAGCCGGAGTTGCTGGCAGTGCTGGCCCTGGCACCGAAGGGCGGGACCATCGTCTGCAACGGCTACAAGGACCGCGAATTCATCCGCCTGGCGTTGATGGGCCAGAAGCTCGGTCACAACGTCTTCATCGTCATCGAGAAAGAGTCCGAAGTCGAACTGGTGATCGAAGAGGCCGCAGTGCTCAAGGTCAAGCCACAGGTGGGCCTGCGCGTGCGCCTGTCGTCCCTGGCGTCGAGCAAGTGGGCTGATACCGGTGGCGAGAAGTCCAAGTTCGGCTTGTCGGCCGCGCAACTGTTGTCGGTGGTCGAGCGCTTCCGCGCTGCTGGCCTGGACCAGGGCATTCGCCTGCTGCACTTCCACATGGGTTCGCAGATCGCCAACCTGGCGGACTATCAGCACGGCTTCAAGGAAGCGATCCGTTACTACGGTGAGCTGCGCAACCTCGGCCTGCCGGTGGATCACATCGACGTCGGCGGTGGCCTCGGCGTGGACTACGACGGTACGCACTCGCGCAATGCCAGTTCGATCAACTACGACATGGATGATTACGCCGGTGTCGTGGTCGGCATGCTCAAGGAGTTCTGCGATGCCCAGAGCTTGCCGCACCCGCACATCTTCTCGGAAAGCGGCCGCTCGCTGACCGCCCACCACGCGATGCTGGTAGTGCAGGTGACCGACGTCGAGAAACACAACGACGACGTGCCGGTGATCGACAACAAGCAGGAATTGCCGGAAACCGTGCAATGGCTGGTTGACCTGCTGGGCCCGACCGATATCGAGATGGTCACCGAGACCTACTGGCGCGCCACGCACTACATGAGCGACGTGGCGACCCAATATGCCGACGGCAAGCTGACCCTGGCGGAAAAAGCCTTGGCCGAGCAGTGCTACTTTGCCGTGTGCCGTCGCCTGCACAACTCGTTGAAGGCCCGCCAGCGCTCGCACCGCCAGGTGCTGGATGAGCTCAACGACAAGCTGGCCGACAAATACATCTGCAACTTCTCGGTGTTCCAGAGCCTGCCGGACACCTGGGCCATCGGCCAGGTGCTGCCGATCCTGCCGTTGCATCGCCTGGACGAAGAGCCGCTGCGCCGCGCTGTGCTGCAAGACCTGACCTGCGACTCCGACGGCAAGATCAAGCAGTACGTCGACGAGCAGAGCATCGAGACCAGCCTGCCGGTGCACGCGCTCAATCCGGGTGAAGACTACCTGCTAGGCATCTTCCTGGTGGGCGCCTACCAGGAAATCCTCGGTGACATGCACAACCTGTTCGGCGATACCGACTCGGTGAACATCTACCAGAACGCCGACGGCAGCGTGTACCACGCGGGTATCGAAACCCACGACACCATCGAAGACATGCTGCGCTACGTGCACTTGTCGCCGGAGGAGTTGATGACGCACTACCGCGACAAGTGCGCCAGCGCCCGCATCAGCGCCGCCGAGCGCACCCAGTTCCTCGATGCGCTGCGCCTGGGGCTGACGCGTTCGTCTTACCTGTCTTCTTGATGGGGAAGGTTGTGGCGAGGGGATTTATCCCCGCTGGGTTGCGCAGCAGCCCCTAAGCAGTCAACTCAATCTGTCTGATTTACCGAGTTGTCGGCATTTAGGGCCGCTGCGCAGCCCAACGGGGATAAATCCCCTCGCCACAAAATTACAGCGGGGCTCACCCTTTTAACTGATCAACACTGCCCGCCGGGGGCTGTCAGAAAACAAACAGCATGTTGCGGGTTTTTTCGGACAGTCCCGGAGGGCATTTTTGTTTTACGTCGCAGATGTTTCCTCACACCGGTGCATTTAATCGGTGATGTCCTTATTTCGTGTAGTCCCTTTCCTAACCTGTACTTCGCCCCTCTACTAGGCCATGGCGGTCGGCGAGAATCCCCGACCGCCCCTCCTGTAGAGAAACGCCGATGTCCGATCCAGCCTGCGAGCCAGCATTCCGTCTGGAGATAGCCGGTCTGCCCGAGCCCGTTGACGTCGTGGCCTTCACGGGTAGCGAAGCCATCAGCGAACCCTTCGTCTATGAAGTGGAGCTCTTGTTACATGATGCGAGCCTGGACTTGGCGAGCCTGCTGTACCGCAGCGTCTGGTTGAGTTTCGGGACCCCAGGCCGGGGTATTCATGGGCAGCTCCATGAGTTGGTCCAGCACCGTCATGGCGCCGGTTGGCGGGTGCGTATCGGGCCGAAGCTGGCTTGCCTGGCGCAGCGCTTCAGCCAGCGGGTGTTCAGTGCCCGCTCGGTGCCGCAGATCATTCGCCAGGTGCTCAAGGCCCATGGCATCAGGGGCCGCCGCCTGTGCCTGGACCTGAGCGGCGATTATCCACCGCAGGATTTCTGTACCCAGTATCGGGAATCGGACCTACGGTTCCTCCAGCGCGTATGTGCCCAGGCGGGTATCCACTTTCATTTCGAACACACCCGGGAGGGGCATTGCCTGGTGTTCGCCGACAATCCCCACAGTTTTCCCCCCGCCGGTAAGGCGGTCTACGTGGACGACGGGCCGACTGCCGCAGTGCGGACCTTCAGCGTGCACACCGATGTCTCGGGGCAGCAGGTCGCCCAGGGGCGCAGCGAGCTGACGAACTTGCGGGGTGGCCAGGTGCTGATGTTGACGGACCATCCGTTTGCCAACTGGAACCGGCGCTGGTTGTTGACGAAGGTCGAGCATCACGCCCAGGCGGGTGTGTATGGCAACCATTTCAAGGCCATTCCCCGGGGCGTGTTGTTCGTGCCGGACAACGTCCCGGCCAAACCACGCATGGTGAGCCGGCAGCGCGGCTGGGTCGTGGCGGTGGACGAGCCGCCGGAGCAGGGAGCGGGGCGCGTGGCGGTGGAGTTTGACTGGGTCTATCAGGGCGAAGGTTCCAGCCCCAGTCATTGCTGGCTGCCCTTGGCGCCCGAACTGGCTGCTGGCGGGGTGGGCGCGCTGGGTGACGGTACCGAGGTGCTGGTGAGCTTTATCGAAGGCGATCCGGATCGGCCGCTGGTCAGTGCATTTCTGAGCGAACCTGCCTCGGCCGAGATTGCCGATGAGTCATCCCCAGACGAAACACTCGGGTCGTCGGTGGTCGATCCGGTGCTGTTGTCGGCGATGCGAGAGGCCCAGCCGCTGGTCTTGTTGTGCCTGTTGCCCGAAGGCGGACCGTTCAGCCCCTGCGCCCAACCGCTGTGCACCTGCCGTATGCTCATGGGCCGCGGCGCGGGCGTGGCTCGATGAGCGCGGCCGTGCCTGGACCAACGCCGCAGTGGTTGCTGCTGGACGTACCGAGTGCACCTGAGGCGGTGCGGCGGGTGCACTCGCAGTTCGCCGAGGCCCGGCGCTTTGCCCTGTTCGAAGGCACCGAGTTGCATGGGCTTCGCGAGCACGGTCCGCTGTTGGTGGAACTGCGCCAATCGCCAGCGCTGGTCAGTCTTTGTCATCTGGACCCGCGCGCCTGGCCGGGGTTGTTGTTGACCAGCCCAAAGCCCACCGTGCAAGTGCTCGCGCATCTGCGGCGCATGCTGACAGTGACGCTGGGCCTGCATCACAAAGCCCTGTTGAACTACTACAACCCGCACACCGCCAGCTATTTCTTCGACGGTTGCGATTCCCATGAGCTCAGTTGTTGGCTGGGGCCGATCAGTCTGTTGCGCTGGTTCGGTGGCACATGGGCCGACCGTGCAATCGGCAGCCAGGGCTGGCAACAATTGTCCAACCCGGGAGTGCCGGTGGCGGCGCTGGAGAAGGAGCACGGCCTCAGCGATCGACAGCAGGGCCAGTTGCAACGATGCCTGTTGGAGCGCCACGCGTGGCAATGGTCCAGTTCCACCGGGCGTGACTACCGTCGGCTCTGGGAGGATTTGCAGCAAGGGCTGGCGCTGGGGTTTACCGAACGCACGGTGCTCGACGACTGGCTGTGGCTGCGCCTGCAATACCCCGATGCCCGACCCATCCCGGGGCCGGAGGGTGCTTCGCCGCGCGAGCGTCTCGATCGCCTGCGGCGGCGTTGGCAGGGCCCCCTGGATTGACGGTTATTGAGGTGGCGCGCTGAGCCAACGGTCGCGCCGCTGCAAGTGCCAGGCAAACGCACCGAGGGTCAGGCTGCGCAGGGCCATGAACAGCAGGAAGGTGATCCACAGTCCATGGTTGCCCAAACCCAGCAGCATCCAGGCGATTGGGGCCACCAGCAGTAGGGTCAAGACCATGCCGTTGCGCATTTCCCGGGCGCGGGTGGCACCGATGAACAGGCCGTCGAGCAAATAGCTCCAGACCGCGATCAGCGGCAAGGTCGCCAGGTAGGGCAGGTAGTCGTAAGCGGTGGCGCGCACGTCGGGGATATCGGTTTGCATGTCGATGAACAAGTGGCCGGCGAGCAGGAACAGCAGGGCAAAGCCGAGGCTTGCAATCAGCGACCAACCGATGGCCACCACCAGCGAACGACGCAAGGCCAGGCGGTCGCGGGCGCCGATGGCATGGCCGCACAGCGCTTCCACAGCATGGGCCAAGCCGTCCAGGGCATGGGCGGTCAGCAACAGGCCGTTGAGCAGCAAGGCATTGGCCGCCACGGTTGCGTCCCCCAGGCGCGCACCTTGCACCGTGATCAGGAAAAACACCGCTTGCAGTGCCAGGCTGCGAATGAAAATGTCCCGGTTCACCGCCAGCAGCGGGCGCCAGTTCTGCCACACGCCCAGGGCCGCCCAGGCCATCTGCCCGGGCCAGGCCCGCAGTGTCTTGCGAGCCAGGGCCAGGCCGACCAGCGCACCGGTCCACTCGGCAATCACCGACGCCCGGGCCGAACCGGTCACGCCCCAGTCCAGGCCGATCACGAACCACAGGTTCAGGGCGATGTTGACCAGGTTGGTCACCAGCAGGATCGTCAACGGCGCTCGGGCATTCTGGGCGCCGAGGAACCAGCCCACCAGCGCATAGCTGGCCAGCGCCGCCGGCAAGCCAAAGAGCCGGGTGTGGAAGAAGTCGCGGGTCAGTTGGTTGAGCTCGGCGGACGGCTGCATGAAGTGCAACGCCACGCCACTCAACGGCACGCCGACGGCACCGAGCAGCAGCGCCAGCCCCATCGCCAACAGCAGTCCTTGCAACAACACTTGCCGCAACGCCGCCCCGTCACCCCGCCCGGCAGCCTGGGCGGCGAACCCGGTGGTGCCCATGCGCAAGAAACCCATGGCCCACGCCAGCACCGTATACAAACTCGCCCCGACCGCCACTGCGCCCAACTGATGGGCATGGGGCAAATGGCCGATGACCGTGCTGTCCACCAGCGCCACCAGCGGCACGGAAATGTTCGAAAGAATCATCGGCGCCGCCAGCGCCCAGACCCGGCGATGGGTCAGGCGGTCGCGCCAGTCGGTGATCAGGTTGGACATGGGGGCTCCTTGATGGAGCGCGATTGTAGCGGGTTATGGTCTGATCGTTCTCCAGGGGATCTTGGACTCCTTGTGGCGAGGGGATTTATCCCCATTCAGTGGGAGCAAAGCTTGCTCGCGATCCAGGCGCCTCGGTTCCCTGGGAAACCGCGTCATATTCATCGCGGGCAAGCCTTGCTCCCACAGAGCATCCTCGCCACAAGGGGGCTGGCGCAGTATCGATCCCAGCCTTAGTGAATGATCCAGCTCAACAACCACAACCCCAGCACCAGCCAGATGATGCCCATGACGATCGAGGCCCGCATGAAGGCGCGGATCGCCGAGTACAGCAGCATCAGCCCGAGGATCAGCGCGATGATGCTGATGATCGATGTGTCCATGCCCAAGGTGCGCGACAGCCCATCGACGAAGTTGCCGCCGGCGTTGGCCAGGGTGTTGAAGAGGCCGCTGAGCAGGTCGACGATGAACCGGATTACCGAACCGAGCGCCTGGCCGAGCCATTCGAAAAAGCTTTCTACCTGCATATGTGCATCCTGATGGGAGGGAATCCGAGCTGAGCCGTTGGCTACTGATTGTAGGAGCTGTGGCGGCCGAGTTGGTTCGATTATGGGGCAAACCGTCGCTTCGTACCGAGACTCTTGCCTTCCCCGGTCATCCCCCTGAAGCTATGCGCATTCAGGAGAACCCGATGAACCTTGTTGAACTGACCGAACGCCTGCATGCCATTCGTGACCATAACGACTGGCGGCAGTTTCACAGCCCGAAAAACCTTGCCATGGCCGCCAGTGTGGAAATGGCCGAGCTGGTGGAGATTTTCCAGTGGCTGACCGAGGACCAGTCCCGCCAGTTGCCGGCGGACAAGCTGGCCCACGCCGGGCAGGAAGTCGGTGACATCGTGTTGTACCTGTTGCTGCTTTGCAGCGAGCTGGGCCTGGACATGGACGCCGTGGTGCGCAGCAAACTGGCCGACAGCGAACGGCGGTTCGGCCAATGAGCGACCGTCATTTCGATCTGCTCGCCACGCGCTTCGCGGAAAAAATCTACGGCGGGGCCAAGGGTGCGATCCGCTTGGCGGTGCTTCAGGCCGATCTGCTGGAAACCTTGGCGCAACGTCCATTGCGCGTGCTGGACATCGGCGCAGGCCTGGGCCACATGTCGTTGTGGCTGGCCGAGCGCGGCCACCAGGTGACCCTGGCCGAGCCGGCCGAACCCATGCTCGAAGGCGCCCGCCAGCGTTTTGCCGAGGCCGGCCAGCAGGCCACGTTCATCCAGGCGCCGTGGCAGGACCTGCTCGGCCAACTGACCGAACCTTACGACCTGGTGCTGTGTCACGCGGTGCTGGAGTGGCTGGCCGAGCCTCACGCGATCCTGCCGGTGCTGCATCAACTTACGACGCCTGGCGGCTGGTTGTCCCTGGCGTTCTACAACCGTGACGCGCTGGTCTATCGCAATCTGCTCAAGGGGCATTTCCGCAAGTTGCGCAAAAACGACATGGCCGGTGAAAAGCAGAGCCTGACGCCGCAACAACCCCTTGATCCGCGAGAATTGGCGGCGCAACTTGAAGGCCTGTGGCAGGTCGAAAGCCAGAGTGGTGTGCGGGTTTTCCATGACTACATGCCGGTGGAGTTCCAGGGCCGCGTGGAACTTGCGCAATTACTGGAAATGGAGCTGGCTCACCGTCGCCATCCGGCGTTTGCCGGGTTGGGACGTTATCTGCACTGGATCTGCCGTCCGGTGTAAGCGGAGAGCGAAATGAAAGGTCGTTCAGGGTTGTTGGTGCTGTGCCTGGGGCTGGTGGCCTGCCAGGGCAGCAACCCCTATGTCGCCACCTCCAATCCGTTGCCGCCGGCGCCGCCTGAGGCCGCCACGGTATTCGACCGCAGTGCCTACCCTGCGCCGCCCCGTGATTACGGGCGCTATCGCAGTTGGGCCTGGCGCGACGGGCGCCTGCCACCGGGCACTGCCTGGGCGGATTCGGCCCAGGTGGCTGAAGCGGTGAGCAATGCTCTCGACCAGCGCGGCCTACGGCCCCTGCATGACAACCGGCCCGCCGACCTGTTCGTCAGCGCCGACCTGCGCCTGGAGACTCGCGTGCGTCAGGTCCGGGACGACTATGATGCCGGTTACTACGGCGGCTATAACCGTTATGACCGCTACGGTCCGGGTTATGGCGTGTACCATCCGATGCCGATGGTGCGCACGTATCAGGAGCAGGTCGTTGTGGTTCGGGTAGACCTGTTCGATGCCCGCACCGGTCAGCCGGTGTGGAGCGCCGGCGCCGAGACCGGTCAGCGGGGCAGCCAGAGCGAGCGCACCGATGCCATTCGCGAAGCGGTGGAAAAAGCCATGTCGACGTATCCTCCAAGTTGATTACGCAACGGAGAAAAACCATGTTTCGCCGTCTTGCTCTACTGGCCTTCACCCTGTTGCTGGGGGCCTGTGCCTCAAACCCAGTCAATCATGACTTCGACGCCAGCCGTGATTTCGCGGCGTATCGCAGTTGGAGTTGGAAAGACCCGGCGCTGCAATATCGCCCCGATGACCCACGCATCAAGAGCGACCTGACCGAACAGCGGATCCGCCAGGCGGTGGCTGATCAACTCGACCAGCGCGGCCTGCGCCCTGCGGCGGACGGGCGCGGCGATGTGCTGGTCCAGGCTTATTTGATCGTCGAGGACCGCCAGCAGCAGGTCACGACCAACTATGGCGGCGGTTGGGGTGGGCCTTGGAATGGCTACTGGGGTGGGCCGATGTACAACGAAACCCGCAACATCAGCTACAAAGTCGCCACTGTGCAGATCGACCTGCTCGACGGCAAGGACGGCAAGCTGGTGTGGCGTGGTAGTGATGAACGAATGCTCAGCAACTCCCCCAACCCGACCGACCGCAACACGGCCGTGCGCGAGACGGTGGGGCGGATTCTGTCCAACTACCCACCGCGCTGACCGCAGCGTATTCAGGATGGGTGCAAGCTGATCCGCCGCAATCGCGAGCAAGCTCGCTCCCACAGGGAGTGGTGATGGACACCGGATCTATGAACACCCCGGAACAAATCTGTGGGAGCGAGCTTGCTCGCGATGACGGCGGCTCATTCAACCTTGAGGCAAGCTGACCCGCCGCTTTCGCGAGCAAGCCCGCTCCCACAGGGGGATTGGCGGTGGACACCGGATCTATGAACACCCCCCGAACAAACTGTGGGAGCGGGCTTGCTCGCGAAGACGGCAGCCCATTCAACATCCATGCAAGCTGACCCACCGCTTTCGCGAGCAAGCTCGCTCCCACAGGGGATTGGCGGTGGACACCGGATCTATGAACACCCCCCGAACAAACTGTGGGAGCGGGCTTGCTCGCGAAGACGGCAGCCCATTCAACATCCATGCAAGCTGACCCACCGCTTTCGCGAGCAAGCTCGCTCCCACAGGGGATTGGCGGTGGACCTCGGATCTATGAACACCCCGGAACAAACTGTGAATACCATCGACCTGTTCAGGTCACCGGCCGCCACTCGCCCACCATATGCTCCAACGCCCCGGCCCCCACCAGTTGCAGTTGCCCACTGGAACCCGCCGCACTGGACAGCAGGGTGACTTCGCTGGGCAGGCGCACCGGTTTCTTGAAGGTCACGTCGATCTCGATGTTGGCCTCGGGCAGATGGCCATCGAGCGCCGCCAGGGTCCTGGCCTTGTTCCACAGGCCATGGGCGATGGCGGTGGGGAAGCCGAACAGCCGGGCACTGATGCCGCTTAGGTGAATCGGGTTGTAGTCGCCGGAAACCTTGGCGTATTGCCGGCCGATGTCCGCCGGTGCGGTCCAGCGCGCCACCTCAACCAAGGGCAGGCTGGCCTGCGGTGAGTCCTCTACAAGCGGGCCGTCAAGCTGGACGCCTTTGCACAGCATCTGGCTCCGGGCCTCCCACAACGGCCCCAATTGATCATCGAGGCCGGTCACCAGGTCGAATACTGCGCCTTTGGGGTGGGCTTGCAGATTCTCGACATGGACGCTGGCCCGCACCTGACCGACCCCGCCCATGGGTCGCAGTACGCGAATGCGGTTGCTCAAGTGGATCAGCCCCAATAGCGGAAAGGGAAAGTCCCGACTCGTGAGCAATTGCATCTGCAGGGCAAACGCCAAGACGTGGGGATAGGTCGGCGGCAGCAGTCCGTTATCAACGAAACCGCACACTTTGCGATAGGCCGCCAGGCGTTGCGGGTCGACCTGAAGCACCTGGCGCAGGCCTTCCTGGGGCAAGGTCGTTCCGGTGACCTTGCGCCGTGTCGCCGCTTTCGAATAGAGCCCGGACATGGATGGCGGGCTGCTGACCTCATGCCATTGGATCGTCATGGTCATGCTCCCAAAAGGCTTTGCCCGCATACCCGCAGGGCCTGCCCGGTTACGGCACCCGTGCCCGGTTGCGCGAGCCAGGCCACGGCTTCAGCGACATCTTGAGGCAAGCCGCCCTGGCCCAGGGAGCTCATGCGCCGCCCGGCCTCGCGCAAGGCGAAGGGGATCTCGGCGGTCATGCGGGTTTCAATGAAGCCCGGCGCCACGGCGTTGATGCTGATGCCCCGAGGTTGCAGCAGCGGCGCCCAGGCCTGGGCCAGGCCGATCAACCCTGACTTGCTCGCCGCATAGTTGGTCTGCCCACGGTTGCCGGCAATGCCGCTGATGGACGCCAGCAGGACGACCCGGCCATTGTCGCGCAGGGTGCCGCTGTCGAGCAGGGCCTTGGTCAGCACTTGCGGGGCGTTGAGGTTGACGGCCAGCACGGCGTCCCAGAATTCCGGGGTCATGTTGGCGAGGGTCTTGTCCCGAGTGATGCCGGCGTTGTGCACCACGATGTCGACGCCGTCGGGCAAGTACTCGATCAACTGGGCGGCGGCCTCTTCGGCGCAGATATCCAGCGTGATGCTGCGCCCGCTCAAGCGTGCCGCCAGGGCGTCGAGGTCGGTCTTGGCCTGGGGGACGTCCAGCAGGATCACGTCGGCTCCATCGCGGGCCAGGGTTTCGGCGATAGACGCGCCGATTCCGCGGGCTGCGCCCGTGACCAGTGCCTTGAGCCCCGTGAGCGGTCGGGTCCAGTCATGGACCTGGGTGTCACAGGCGTTGAGGCGAATGACCTGCCCGGAAATGAAGGCGCTCTTGGGGGACAGGAAAAACCGCAGGGCACCTTCCAACTGGGCTTCGGCACCATCGCCGACATACAACAGTTGCAGCGTCCCACCGTGGCGCAACTCTTTAGCCAGGGAACGGCTGAAACCCTCCAACGCCCGCTGGGCACTGGCGGCGAAGGGATCGGCAAGACTTTCCGGCGCGCGCCCGAGGAGGACGACATGGGCGCTGTGGTCGAGGTTTTTCATCAGCGGCTGGAAAAATTCCCGCAGCTGCTTGAGCTGGTCGGCCTGCACCAAATGGCTGGCGTCGTACACCACTGCCTTGATTTTCGGGCCGTGGCCGGGGATCCACTCGGTGGCCACGGTCGGTTCGCCGCCGTAGATGAAAATGCTGTCGGTCAGGCGCTTGGCAAACGTGCCGATCTGTTCGGTCAACGGCCCGCCGCCCAGCAGCAGTGCGCCTTCGATCGGCCGCAGCCGCCCGGCCTGCCAGCGTTCCAGGCGTACCGGCGAGGGCAGGCCGAGGGACCCGACCATGCGCCGGCCGAGGGGCGAATTGGCGAAGTCGATATAACGGTCAGACATGGAACACACTCCGGCTGATGAGGTTCCAAGTGTGGACCATGATTGGCAATCAGTCGTTCGATCGGCCAGATAAAGCCTAAGCTTGAGCGCAAGCGCTTTCTCCAAGGCACCGAATCCTTGTGGGAGCAAAGCTTGCTCGCGATGCAGACACCGCGTTTTCAGGGTAGGTCGCGTCATCGTTCATCGCGAGCAAGCTTTGCTCCCACAGGGTTCGGTTGAGTTTTCATAGGGCACTAGACCTGCACAGGGAGTTTTTCATGACACAACTACCCGCGTCGCGATCATCGGTGGTAACCGCATTCCTTTCGCCCGCTCCAACGGGCTCTATGCCACCGCCAGCAACAAGGCGATGTTGACGGCTGCCCTCGAGGGGCTGATCGAACGCTACAACCTGCATGGCTTGCACATCGGCGAAGTGGCGGCCGGTGCGGTGCTCAAGCACTCCCGGGATATGAACCTGACCCGCGAATGCGTGCTCGGTTCGCGGTTGTCACCGATGACGCCGGCCTATGACGTACAGCAGGCCTGCGGCACGGGGCTGGAGACGGTGCTGCTGGTGGCCAACAAAATCGCCCTGGGGCAGATCGACAGCGGTATTGCCCGGCGGCGTCGATACCACGTCGGACGCGCCGATCGCCGTCAATGAAGGACTGCGCAAGATCCTGCTGCAAGCCAATCGCGCCAAGACCACCGCCGATAAAATCAAGACCTTCCTGCAATTGCGCCCCCAGCACCTGATGCCGGATCTGCCGCGCATCAACGAACCGCGCACCGGCCTGAGCATGGGCGAGCACTGTGAATTGATGGCCCAGACCTGGCAGATCCCCCGGGAGGCCCAAGACCAGTTGGCCCTGGAAAGCCATCAGAAAATGGCCGCGTCCTACGCCGAAGGTTGGCAGAACGACTTGATGACACCGTTTCTCGGCCTGACCCGGGACAACAACCTGCGTCCGGACCTGACCCTGGAAAAACTCGCCTCCCTCAAACCAGCCTTCGAAAAAAGTGCCAAGGGCACGATGACTGCGGGCAACTCCACGCCACTGACCGATGGTGCTTCGTTGGTGCTGCTGGGCAGCGAAGAGTGGGCCACGGCCCGGGGCCTGCCGATCCTGGCGTACCTGCGCGACGGTGAAACGGCGGCGGTGGACTTCGTCAATGGCGCCGAAGGGCTGCTGATGGCTCCGGTCTATGCCGTGCCGCGCTTGCTGGCGCGCAACGGCCTGACCTTGCAGGACTTCGATTACTTCGAGATCCACGAAGCGTTCGCCGCCCAAGTGCTGTGCACGCTGAAGGCCTGGGAAGACCCGGATTATTGCAAGACCCGTCTGGGCCTCGATGCACCACTGGGGTCCATCGACCGCAGCCGGCTGAATGTGAAGGGCAGTTCCCTGGCCGCCGGGCATCCGTTTGCCGCCACGGGCGGGCGCATTGTCGCCAACCTCGCCAAGTTGCTCGATGCCGCCGGGCGAGGCCGCGGGTTGATTTCCATCTGCGCCGCCGCCGGCCAGGGCGTGACGGCGATTATCGAGCGTTGAGCAGCGCGCCATCCTGGCGGGACGCCAGTTCTTTGTGCCGGCTGGCGTAGCGCTCGGCCAGGATCGAACAGACGATCAACTGCAACGGGTGATAGATCATGATCGGCAGCAAAATCAGCCCCAGGCCCGGGTGGTTGCCGAAAATCAATGCGGCCATCGGCACTCCGGCGGCGAGGGATTTCTTGCTGGCGCAGAACACCGCGGCGACTTCATCGGCACTGCTGAATTTCAGGACGCGGGCGGTGCGGGTGGTCGCCCACAGGATGATTGCCAGCAGCACGGCACTGCCCACCACTGCGCTAAGCAACACGCCGTTACCTTGCTGGCCCCAGATGCCGGACACCATCGAGTTGCAGAAGGCCGCGTAGACCAGCAGCAGGATCACCAGTTTGTCGATGATGCTGGTGTAGCGTTTGTACCGACCGAAAAAACCGGCCAGCCAGCGCCGCAGGAACTGCCCCAGCACCAGTGGCAGCAGCAACATCATGCACAGGTCGAGCAAGGTTGAACCCAGGTCGATGCCACCAGCGCCGCTGCCGACCACGAAGCTGACCAGCAACGGGGTCAGGAAAATCCCCAGTACGCTGGACAGGCTCGCGTTGAGAATCGCCGCCGGCACGTTGCCTTTTGCACTGCCGGTCAGGGCCACCGAGGACGAAATTGTCGAGGGCAGGGCGCACAGGTAGAAGAACCCCAGCATCAGCAGCGCCGGCACGTGGCTGCCCAGCAGCCAGTTGCTGAGCAGCCAGAGCAACGGAAATACGCCAAAGGTGAACGCCTGCACCATCACGTGCAGCCGGATGTTCTTCAGGCCGTGTCGGATCTGCTCGCCGGACAGGTTGACCCCGTGCAGGAAGAACACCACGAAGATGCCGATGTTGACCACCCATTCGGCATGCATGGCACCGCCCTTGGCACCAAAGGTGGGAAAGAAATACGCCAGCAGCGTGGCGAGCACCATGCCGCACAGGAACCAGTCGGTCACCATGCGTTTGAGGTGTCTGAAGATATGCATAGGGCACCGCATGTTGTAAGAAAAGTCGACTTAGCCTAACGTCGTCCTCATCAGTCGTCTTGCGACATAAGGCCAATCAATGCCGCCTAACGGACACCAGCAGCTGGAACGCCGTATCCCTGACCTGACGCAATTGCCTCGGCCGTTGTACGCCCGTGTCGAAAGCTTGAGCGCCGGCTCCTGGACCCAAGCCCATCGTCATGACTGGGTGCAATTTTCCTACGCCATCAGCGGCGTTCTCGGCGTACACACCGCCGCCGGCAGTTTCTTCGCCCCGCCACAACGGGGTATCTGGATCCCGGCCGACCTGGAACATCAGGTGGTGACCTCCACCCGGGCGGAAATGCGCAGTCTGTATGTCCACCGCCATGCCTGCCCCTGGGCCGACGAGCGTTGTCGGGTGCTGGAAGTCACGCCGCTGGCCCGTGAGTTGATCAAGGTGTTCTGTCAGCTTCCGGTTGATTATCCCCAGGGCGATACCCAGGAAGAACGGCTGGTGCAGGTGCTGCTGGATCAGTTGGCGACGTTACCGGAGGTAGGATTCTCCCTGCCGCTGCCGCGCCATGCCCGCTTGCTGGCGCTGTGTAACGAATTGATCGAACAGCCCGAACAGAACGTCACCTTGCAAGCCTGGTCTGAACGTCTGGGCACCTCGGAAAAAACCCTGATGCGCCTGTTCCAGCGCGAGACCGGCCTGAGTTTTCGGGCCTGGCGTCAGCGCATGCGCTTGTTGTCGTCCCTGGGCTCGTTGGAGAAGGGCGATAGCGTCACCAGCGCCGCGTTGTCCTGTGGGTATGATTCAACGTCCGCATTCATTGCCGCGTTCAAGGGGATGTTTGGGTATACCCCGGGGGAGTTGTTCAAGCATTGAGCCGCGGCACTGGCCTACGACGGCGGTAAATGTGACTGTCAGCCTTTGTCGCAAATACCTGGGCATTCAGTTGCCAACGCCAGGTCCGGTCTCGGCTATGATTCGGCGCGGTCGATTGATCCGGCACATTGTGTGCATCACAGGTTCATAGGTCGGCAACCCCTCCCCGTGGAGGAAGGATTGCCGTATAACGACTGTCATTCGCGTGTTTGGTAATAAAGGACCCACAATAAAAGCTGATGAAGACTCCAAAACGCATTGAACCCCTGATCGAGGACGGTCTGGTCGACGAGGTGCTGCGCCCACTCATGAGTGGTAAAGAAGCAGCTGTTTATGTGGTGCGCTGCGGCAACGAGCTACGTTGCGCGAAGGTCTACAAGGAGGCGAACAAGCGAAGTTTTCGTCAGGCGGCCGAGTATCAGGAAGGCCGCAAGGTCCGCAATAGCCGTCAGGCCCGGGCCATGGCCAAGGGCTCGAAGTTCGGCCGCAAGGAAACCGAGGACGCTTGGCAGAATGCCGAAGTGGCGGCGCTGTTCCGCCTGGCGAGCGCGGGTGTGCGCGTGCCCAAGCCGTACGACTTCCTTGAAGGCGTGCTGCTGATGGAGTTGGTGGCCGACGAGTACGGCGATGCGGCGCCGCGCCTGAACGATGTGGTACTGGAGCCGGACCAGGCCCGTGAATATCACGCCTATCTGATTTCCCAGATCGTGCTGATGTTGTGTACTGGCCTGGTGCACGGTGACCTGTCGGAGTTCAACGTCCTGCTGACGCCGACGGGGCCGGTGATCATCGACCTGCCGCAAGCCGTGGATGCGGCGGGTAACAACCATGCCTTCAGCATGCTGGAGCGGGACGTGGGCAACATGGCGTCCTACTTCGGCCGGTTCGCCCCGGAACTCAAGCGCACCAAGTACGCGAAGGAAATGTGGGCGCTGTATGAAGCCGGCACCTTGCACCCGGCCAGCGTGCTGACCGGCGAGTTCGACGAGCCGGAAGAGCTGGCGGATGTCGGTGGGATCATGCGTGAAATCGAGGCGGCCCGTCTGGATGAAGAACGCCGCCAGGCCGTCCGCGCTGCCGACGATGCCCCACCCGGCAAGACCGAAGAACCACCGCCGCCGTGGATGCAATGATCGGTTGAGCAGAAACCCGGCCAATGGCCGTAATGCTGTTCGCTTAGAAAAAACGGCGCTTCCTTCAGAAATGGGAAGCGCCGTTTTTTTGGTTTTTTTGAAAGCTCGGTGTTTGGTTGTTTTGTGTGTAGATCCGTTTTTTGCGTAACGGCGGCTTAGGGTTCCGCTCTTACAGCGGGTCACTTTTGAAAAGCGCAAAAGTAACCAAAACGCTTCTGCCCCACCACTCGGTGCCTCGCCTAGGCTCGGCATGCCTGAACGAAGGCATTGCTCCGTGGGCCGCCGCGAAGGGCCATCCATGGCCCAGCGCGGCTAACCCGGCATCCATGCCGGGTTGCCCACTGCGCAATACCTTCGTTCAGCCATCGTGGTTAACGGGGCGCCGAAATCAACGTCCACCACGAGGCGGCCTGATAGCCGACCTGGCTCTTGGCGAGACCGCGTTTCTCCTGTGGGAGCGAGCTTGCTCCCGTTTGAGTGCGCAGCGCTCATCGCTTTTTTGGGGCCGCTGTGCGCCCCAGCGGGAGCAAGCTCCCTCGCCACAGGACGTGCCGCTCCCAAAACCCTTGTGGGTCTCCATCATCACCGCAAGCTGAGCCACCGCTATCGCGAGCAAGCTCGCTCCCACAGGGGATTGGCGCAGGGCATCAACTCTTGCAACACCCCGACGCCAGTTCCTTGAGGATCGGGCAATCCGGGCGGTGGTCGCCGTGGCAGTGCTCTACCAGGTCCTGCAAGGTGTCGCGCAGTTCGGCCAGTTCGCGGATTTTCTGGTTCAGCTCATCGATGTGTTGCCGGGCCAGGGCCTTGACGTCGGCGCTGGCGCGTTGGCGGTCTTGCCAGAGGGTCAGCAGTTTGCCGACTTCTTCCAGGGAGAACCCCAAGTCGCGGGAGCGCTTGATGAACGCCAGGGTGTGCAGGTCATCAGTGCCGTAGATCCGATAGCCGCTGTCGGTGCGATGGGCAGCCCTGAGCAGGCCGATGGATTCGTAATAACGGATCATCTTCGCGCTCAGGCCGCTCTGGCGGGCCGCTTGGCCGATGTTCATCGCTTGTCCTCCAACTGCTTGGGTGTCCAGAACTTCAACAGTAGCGCATTGCTCACCACGCTGACGCTTGACAGCGCCATGGCCGCGCCGGCCAGCACCGGGTTGAGCAAACCGAACGCCGCCAGGGGGATGCCGATCAGGTTGTAGACGAACGCCCAGAACAGGTTCTGACGGATCTTGGCGTAGGTCTTGCGGCTGATGTCCAGCGCCGCCGGCACCAGTCGCGGATCGCCGCGCATGAGGGTGATGCCCGCGGCATGCATCGCCACGTCGGTGCCGCCGCCCATGGCAATGCCGATGTCGGCGGCGGCCAGGGCCGGGGCGTCGTTGATGCCGTCGCCGACCATCGCCACCACCGAATGGCGCTTCAATTGTTGGACGATGGCGGATTTATCCGCCGGCAATACCTCGGCATGGACATTGGATATCTCCAGCGCGTGGGCCACGACCCGGGCACTGCCTTGGTTGTCGCCGGTGAGCAGATGGCTGGCGATGTGCTGTTCATTCAAGGCCTGTACGGCGGCGAGAGCGCCAGGCTTGAGGGTGTCACCGAATGCGAACAGGCCCAGCACCCGCGGCGCCGCGCCTTGTTCGATCAACCAGGACAACGTGCGGCCTTCTGTTTCCCAAGCCTGTGCCGACTCGGCTAGCGAACCTGGGACCAGGCCCAGTTCGTCCAGTAGACGGCGATTGCCCAAGGCCAGGCGGCGCCCGTCGAGGCTGCCGGCAATGCCACGTCCGGCCAGAGACTGGCTGTCGCTGACATCCGGCACATCCAGGCCGCGCTCGGTGCAGGCGTCCAGTACCGCTTTGGCGAGCGGGTGTTCGCTGCCGCGTTGCAGCGCGCCGGCCATTTTCAGCAGCGCGTCTTCACCACCGTCCAGGGCAGTCAAGTGGGCGATGCGCGGCGTGCCGGAGGTCAGGGTGCCGGTCTTGTCGAACACCACGGTCGTGACTTCATGGGCGCGCTCCAGGGCCTCGGCATCCTTGATCAGAATGCCGTGGCGCGCAGCCACGCCGGTGCCGGCCATGATCGCCGTGGGCGTCGCCAGACCCAGGGCGCAGGGGCAGGCGATCACCAGCACCGCAACGGCGTTGATCAGCGCCGTTTCCAGTGGCGCACCGTAAAGCCACCAGCCGATCAACGTCGCCAAGGCCAGTACCAGCACCACCGGGACGAAGACCTGGCTGACTTTATCCACCAGTTTCTGGATCGGCGCCTTGGCGGCCTGGGCGTCTTCCACCAGGCGGATGATGCGCGCCAAGACGGTTTCGGTGCCCAAGGCTTGCGTGCGGACCAGCAGCCGGCCTTCGCCGTTGATGGCGCCGCCGGTGACCTTGTCGCCGGGTTGCTTGGGCACCGGCAGGCTTTCGCCGCTGATCAGCGCTTCGTCGGCGTGGCTCTGCCCTTCCAGCACTTCGCCGTCCACCGGGAAGCGTTCGCCGGGCTTGACCAGCACCAGGTCATTCAAGCGCAGGGCGCTGATGGCAACGTCCCGTTCCTGGCCCTCGATCACTTGGATCGCCCGCTCCGGGCGCAAGGCTTCGAGGGCGCGGATGGCGCTGGCGGTCTGGCGTTTGGCGCGGCTTTCCAGGTATTTGCCAAGCAACACCAGGGCGATCACGACGGCCGAGGCCTCGAAGTACAGGTGCGGCATGCTGCCGGGACGGGCGATCACCCATTCATAGACGCTCAAGCCGTAGCCGGCGCTGGTACCCAGGGCCACCAGCAGGTCCATGTTCCCGGCACCGGCCCGCAGGGCCTTGAAGGCGGCGACGTAGAAACGTGCACCGAAGATGAATTGCACCGGTGTCGCCAAGGCGAACTGCACCCAGGCCGGGAGCATCCAATGCACGCCGAATGGTTCCAGCAGCATCGGCAGCACCAGCGGCACGGACAGTAGAATCGCCAGCACCAGTGCCAGGCGTTCACGGTTCAGACGCTTGCTTTGCGTGTCGGCGACCTGCTCGGCCTGCCAGACCGTGGCGTTATAGCCGGCGCGCTTGACCGCATCGATCAGGGTTTGCCCATCCACCTGGCCGAGCAGTTCGAGGTGGGCGCGCTCATTGGCCAGGTTGACGCTGACGCTGTTCACGCCGTCGACCTTGCCCAGGGCCCGTTCGACCCGGCCGACACAGGAAGCGCAGGTCATGCCTTCGATGTTCAATTCCAGGATGTGCACGGGAACGCTATAGCCCGCCTGCTCGACGGCCTGCTTCAAGGCCGGCAGGCTGCCTTCGGGGGCCTGGACACGCGCCAGTTCCGTCGCCAGGTTGACGCTGACGGCGCTGGCACCGGCGACGTTGCTCAAGGCCCGCTCGACCCGCCCCGCGCAGCTGGCGCAGGTCATGCCGGCAATGGGTAGATCGAATGTGGTGGATTCGGACATCGGTCAGGCTCCCTGTAGTGAATGACTACAGGATCAACCTTGCCATGTTGGCAAGGTCAAGCGCCAATCGAAAAGCTTGAACGCATCTCTGATATGGGAGCTGGTTTTGTGGGAGCAAAGCTTGCTCGCGATCCAGGCGCTGCGGTCATCCGGAAATCCGTGGTGCTTTCATCGCGGGCAAGCCTTGCTCCCACAAAGCTCGCTCACACAGGGAGGAAGTGGCGTGTCAGTAACCGAGGCCGGCCGATTTGAGGAACATGCCTTCCTGGGTCATGGCGATGCGGAATTTCAAGATGTCGCCGGCCTTGAGGGTGATGTTCTGCGACCCTGGGGCGAGCATGCCCGGATTGCAACCCGGCGCCTGCCCCGGCAGCAACTTCAGGCGCAAGGAAAACTGGCCCGGCGGCAGGTTGAACGAGGTGCTTTGCTCCTGGAACAGCCTGGCCGAGAGCTGATCCTGGATGTAGATGCCAATTTCGCAATTGGTCGATACTTCCAGGCGTTCGCGGGAAATGATCACCACGCCGTAGTCTTCGCCGGCGGCCGAGGCCTGGGGCACCACCGCTGAAAAACCGAGCATGCAAAACAGGCTGAACGCTGACCAGCGCATGGCTGAACCTCCGGTGTTAAATCCTTAATGTGTGCAGCTTGGCTGAGGGCGATGCCGATTGCCAGCCCGGCAGTTTTTGTCAGAACTTGACCTTGCCATGATGGCAAGCTTGAGACTGGCGCCAACCTCAATTCCAAGGAGTCATCTCATGCAAACATTCAATGTTCAGGGAATGTCCTGCGGCCACTGCGTCAAGGCCATCACCCAGGCTGTCCAGGCCAAGGACCCGACGGCCGATGTGCAAGTCGACTTGGGTGCCAAGACCGTCCGGGTCCAGAGCTCATTGGCGGCCGATGCCGTGCTCGCGGCCATCCAGAAGGAGGGCTATGAGGTCAGTCCTGCTTGAAGTTTTTTAATCGTTAGCGACCTATCGGAATGTTCAAGCGCGCCCGGCACGGCTAGACTGTCGGGCTGTCGAACGACGCCTGAGCTGGACGCCCGATGAACCTCCGTATCATTCTGATTCTTGGCGCCTTGAGCGCTTTCGGTCCCTTGGCGATCGACTTCTACCTGCCCGCCTTTCCGGCGATGGCCACCGCCTTCGGGACTGACGAAAAACACATCCAGTTGACCCTGGCGGCCTATTTCCTCGGTTTGTCCATTGGGCAACTGGCCTATGGGCCGGTGGCGGATCGCTTCGGCCGGCGCATTCCGCTGCTGACTGGCGTCGGCCTGTTCACCCTGGCGTCCCTGGCCTGCGCCTATGCGCCGAACCTCGAATGGCTGATCGGCGCCCGCTTCGTCCAGGCCCTCGGCGGATGCGCCGGGATGGTGATTTCCCGGGCCGTGGTCAGCGACAAATGCGACGCGGTGGGCTCGGCCAAGGTGTTTTCGCAGTTGATGCTGGTGATGGGCCTGGCGCCGATTCTCGCGCCGATGTTGGGCGGGTTGCTGGTGAACCTGCACGGCTGGCAGTCGATTTTCATTGCCCTGACCCTGTTCAGCGCGCTGGCGGCAACGGCCGTGGCCTTGTGGTTGCCGGAAAGCTTGCCGGACCATGTGCCTCGACCACCCTTGTCGGGCGCGTTGCGCCAATACGGCCGGTTACTGACCGATTCGGTCTATCTCGGTCATGCGTTGACGGGGGGCATCGCTATCGCTGGGATGTTTGCCTACATCGCCGGTTCGCCTTTTGTATTCATCAAGCTTTATGGCGTGCCCGCCGAGCATTTCGGTTGGCTGTTCGGCACCAACGCGGCGGGGTTCATCCTGGTTGCCCAGGTCAACGCCCGGCTGCTGTCCAAGCGCGGCCCGGCGTTCCTGCTGAGCCGCGCGGTGTGGGTCTACCTGGGCGCCGGGCTGAGCCTGCTGGCGGTCAGTTCATTGCAACCTGCGCAGTTGTGGCCGCTGCTGATCCCGCTGTTTATCTGCATCGCCAGCCTGGGTTGCATCCTTCCCAATGCCTCGGCCTGCGCCATGAACGGGCAGGGCGCACGGGCCGGCAGTGCTTCGGCCATGCTCGGATGCCTGCAGTTTTCGGTCGCGGCGGGCGCCGCCGCGCTGGTCGCCGCGTTGCATGACGGCACCGCAGTGCCGATGGCCTTGGTCATCAGTCTCTGCGGGTTATTGGTGGTGTGTGCCGCCATGCTTACCCGTCGCCTGCAAAATGCCCGGGCATTGGCCCAGGCCAGTCGCGAGGGCTGACTCAGCCGGCCGCGCGCTGCTGCTGTTCGGGGAAATGATGGGGGGCGTGGATCCGCGCTTGCAAGGTCGTGGCGAAAGCCTGGGCTTCGGCCTCGGTACGAAAGGTGACGACGTGCTGGTCAAGACGCACTTGCCATTGGGATTTTGCCACTTCTTTTATCAGGATCTTCATTGCTGACCTCCTCACGAAAAGATTACGTTGCAAAGGCCTCGAGTGTAGACCCGAATGCGATCGTAGTTGTGACAACGATCAATTCTCGGACTGACGGTGCAGTTCCAGGTTGATGCAACACCTGTGGGAGCGAGCTTGCTCGCGATAGCGGTGGACCCGCCGACATCAATGTTGCCTGACCTGGCCCCATCGCGAGCAAGCTCGCTCCCACAGGATTGTTTGCAGGGCTACTGCCCAGTGCAGTCAGAAGCTTTCAAGCACAATCTTGCCCTTGGCCTTGCCGCTTTCCAGCAAGGCATGGGCCCGGCGCAGGTTCTCGGCGTTGATGGTGCCGAAATGTTCGCCCACCGTGGTCTTCAGCGTGCCGGCGTCGATCAGGGCAGCCACACGGTTGAGCAGTTTGTGTTGTTCAAGCATGTCAGCCGTTTCGAACAGCGAGCGGGTGTACATGAACTCCCAATGCAACGACAGGCTCTTGCGCTTGAGCTTGGTCACGTCCAGCGCCTTGGGATCGTCGATCAGCGCCAGTTTGCCCTGGGGCGCGAGGGCTTCGACCAACTGATCCAGATGCTGGTCGGTCTGGGTCAGGCTGGCGACGTGAGTCACCTGGGGCTGGCCTGCTTCTTTCAATACGTCGCTCAAGGGGCGGCTGTGGTCGATCACCAGGTCGGCACCCAGGCTGCGCACCCATTCCTGGGTTTGCGCACGGGACGCGGTGCCAATCACCTTCAGCCCGGTGAGTTGGCTGGCCAGTTGCGTCAGGATCGAGCCCACGCCACCCGCGGCGCCGACGATCAACAGGCTCTGGCCCTGGTCGTCCTGGCCTTCCTGGATGTGCAGGCGTTCGAACAACAATTCCCAGGCGGTGATGGCCGTCAGCGGCAGCGCCGCCGCGTCGGCGAAACCGAGGGTCTTGGGCATGTGGCCGACAATGCGCTCATCCACCACGTGCAATTCGCTGTTGCCACCGGCCCGGGCGATGGAGCCGGCGTAGAACACCTTGTCCCCGGCCTTGAACAGCGTGACCTCGCTGCCTACCGCCTTGACCACGCCGGCCACGTCCCAGCCCAGCACCTTGGCAACGCCAGCTTCGGGCTGGACGTTCTGGCGGACCTTGGTGTCCACCGGGTTGACCGAAATGGCCTTGACCTCCACCAGCAGGTCCCGGGGACCGGCGACCGGCTCCGGCAGCTCGATGTCTTGGAGCGATTGCGGGTCGGTGATAGGCAATGAGTGGTAGTAGGCGATGGCTTTCATGAAGCGGCTCCGTGAGGTGAGTTTCGATGAAGGCCATGTTTAGCTATTTATCGCCGAGATAAAACCGGCTAAAACAACAGGCTCTTTCAATGCTTTTTTGATAATGGAGGGGTGATGCTGCGCTTCGATGACTTGCAATTGTTTGTCCGGGCGGCGGACTTGGGCAGTCTGTCGGCCGCGGCCAGGGTCATGGACCTGTCGGCGGCGGTGGCCAGTGCCGCATTGAAACGGATCGAGCTGCACCTTGGCGCGCGGCTGTTGGCCCGCTCCACCCGTAGCCTGCGCCTGACAGCGGAAGGCGAGGGTTTTCTCGAATATGCCCGGGCCGCGTTGAGCAGCCTTGACGAAGGGCGGCGGTTGTTGACCAGCGGCCAGGATCAGGTCAGCGGGGTGTTGCAGTTGTCCGCGCCGTCGGACCTGGGACGCAACTTGCTGTTGCCCTGGCTGGATGCGTTCCAGCGCGAGCACCCGGGGCTGACGGTGCGGCTGCTGCTGGGCGATCGCATGGCCGACCTGTTCAAGCAGCCGGTGGACATCGCCCTTCGTTATGGCGAGCCGGAAGATTCGAGCCTGGTGGCCTTGCCCGTCGCCCCGGACAACCGTCGGGTGCTGTGTGCATCGCCGGATTATCTGGCGCGCCAGGGCGAACCCCATCAGTTGGAACAACTTGCCCAGCACAACTGCCTGTTGTACATGCTGGGCAGCCGGGTCCATGACCGATGGGGTTTTCATGACGGCAAACGGGAGGTGAGCCTCACCGTCAGTGGCGACCGTTTCAGTGATGACGCCGATGTGGTGCGCCGCTGGGCGGTGGCGGGGGCCGGGATTGCCTACAAATCGTGGCTGGATGTGTCCACCGATGTGCTGGCCGGGCGTTTGAAAATCCTCTTGCCGCACCTGCAATGCGAACGCGCGCCCCTCAATTTGCTGTGTGCCCACCGGGCGCAATTGAGCAAACCCATCAATCTTTTGCGGGACATGCTCCAGGCCCGCTGTGCTGAGTTGACGGCTCGATTTCCACTCCCGACGGGGCCCGGCCATTAGTCGCGCGCAAATAGAGAATTTTCCCTCATGAACAATCGCCTCCAAAGGTTTCCGGAGGACAGGAAAGCTCGATAGTCGCGCTTATACTAGCGACCGCCTGCGCCAGAGCAGTAGACGAATGATTCAACAGGGAGTGAATACATGGAACATGCACCTTGCATCAGCCAGATCGCCACGCTGCTGGCTGACCCCAAGCGCAGCGCAATGATGTGGGCCTTGATGGACGGCACGGCCCGCCAGGCCGAGGAGTTGGCGTTGCTCGCCGGGTTGTCGCCGTCCTCGGCCAATGCGCACCTGGGGCGTCTGTCCGCCGGAGGCCTGTTGAAAGTCGAAGCCCGGGGCCGCAAGCGGTTTTTCCGCCTGGCCGCGCCTGAAATCGGCGCAGCCGTCGAAGCACTGGCCAGCGCGACCCTGGTCAGTACGCCACGGCAGATTCCGGATGTTTTCAAGCGCCGGGTCATGCCGACCAAGGCCCCTTCGGCCCCCGCTTCGTTGATGCGGGCCAGGCTGTGCGACGATCACCTGGGGGGAACCCTGGCGGCCGACCTTTACCAGCGCCTGCTCGACGCCGGGTGGATCGAGCAGTTCGAACAACGGGTGGTCGTCACGCACAAGGGCGCCAATCAATTGGCCGAGCGTGGCCTGTTCATCCAGGCCCTGGCCCATCGCAATGCCCGTGTTGCCTGCCCCTGCCCGGACTGGAGCGAGCGACGTCCGCACCTGGGTGGCGCGCTGGGGGCGGCGTTGCTGCAACTGTTCATGCAGTCGGGTTGGCTGACCTTGCCCAACGATTCGCGGGCCTTGCAGGTAACGACGCTCGGCCAACAGGAAATCCACCGGTTCGCCCGGCAGGATGCCGTGGAGATGGCGTTCTAGGGAACGCTCCTGGCGCGTCGCTCAGGGCTGTCGACAGGTCGTATTCAGCAATCGCCACCCGTAAGGTTCGCGCACACTCGGTCCGGGGAAATCATCGGATTGGGGAGGTAGCATGGACATTCACGGTTACAGCGCGGCGGAACGCTTGGAGCGGTTACCCATCAGCGGGTATCACCGGGTGATTTTCATCATCATCGCCCTGGCGTTTTTCTTCGACTCCATGGACCTGGCGATGATGACGTTCCTGCTGGGCTCGATCAAAGCCGAGTTCGGCCTGAGCACCGCCCAGGCCGGTCTGCTCGCCAGCTCCAGCTTCTTCGGCATGGTGCTGGGGGCGTCGCTGTCGGGCATGCTGGCCGATCGTTTCGGGCGCAAACCGGTGTTCCAATGGAGCATCGTGTTGTGGGGCATTGCCAGCTACCTGTGCTCCACCGCCCAAGACGTGGAGACCTTGACGTTGTTTCGCGTCCTGCTGGGCATCGGCATGGGCATGGAGTTTCCGATTGCCCAGTCGATGCTCTCGGAGCTGATCCCGGCCAAGCGTCGAGGGCGCTACATCGCCTTGATGGACGGCTTCTGGCCGCTGGGCTTCGTGGCGGCGGGCGTGCTGTCGTATTTTCTGCTGCCGGTGATCGGCTGGCGCGACATCTTCCTGGTGCTGGCGGTGCCGGCGGTGTTTGTCCTGGCGATTCGTTTCTTCATTCCCGAGTCGCCGCGCTGGCTGGAGCAGGCCGGTCGGGGTGACGAAGCGGACGCGGTGCTCAAGCGAATCGAAGACAAGGTCCGGGCCTCGCTGGGACGGCGCGACCTGCCGGAGCCGATCCGCCTGCCAAGGGTCGAGAGCACGCCGGGCAATTTCTTTTCGGCCCTGGCGCAGATATGGTCGCCGTTGTATCGCCAGCGCACGATGATGATCTGGAGCGTCTGGTTCTTCGCCTTGCTCGGTTTCTATGGCCTGACGTCCTGGCTCAGCGCGTTGTTGCAGCAGTCGGGGTTCGCCGTGACCCAGTCGGTGTATTACACCGTGCTGATTTCCCTGGGCGGGATTCCCGGCTTCCTGATGGCGGCCTGGCTGGTGGAGCGTTGGGGGCGTAAGCCGGTGTGCATCATCACGTTGCTGGGCGGCGGGGTGATGGCGTTTCTGTATGGGCAGAGCGCGGTGTTTGGCGGCAACGTCGGCTTGTTGATCGGCACCGGGCTGCTGATGCAGTTTTTCCTGTTTGGCATGTGGGCGGTGCTCTACACCTACACGCCGGAGCTGTACCCCACCTCGGCCCGGGCCACCGGCTCGGGCTTTGCTTCGGCGGTAGGTCGTATCGGTTCGCTGCTTGGCCCATTGGTGACCGGCCTTGTGTTTCCCATCACCGGCCAGGGCGGTGTGTTCGCCCTGGGCGCGCTGTGCTTCGCCGTGGCGGCGGGGGTGGTCTGGTTGTTCGGGATGGAGACGCGGGGCAAGACACTGGAGGAGTTGAGCGAAGCGCCCGTCGCCGACTAAACACCTTCCTCTGTGGGAGCGAGCTTGCTCGCGATAGCGGTCCGGCATCCAACATCGCTGTCGACTGATACACCGCCATCGCGAGCAAGCTCGCTCCCACAATTGAATCTGCGTCCAACCGGGGATGTGCAGGCGATCAAAAACCTGTGGAAGCGAGCTTGCTCCCACAGGGTTGATTGTCGGCTTTAGGGTTTTACTAGTCGCGCATCCAGGCTGTTCTGCGCCAGGCGTTTGGCCTGGTCTTGGGTCATGCCCAGGTGGGTGTGCAGGGCGTGGAAGTTCTCGGTGACGTAGCCGCCGAAGTACGCCGGGTCATCGGAATTCACCGTCACCTTCACGCCGCGCTCGAGCATGTCGAGGATGTTGTGCTGCGACATGTCGTCGAACACGCACAGCTTGGTGTTGGACAGCGGGCAGACGGTCAATGGAATCTGCTCGTCTATGATCCGCTGCATCAGCCGCTCATCTTCGATGGCCCGCACGCCATGGTCGATGCGCTGGATCTTCAGCAGGTCGAGGGCTTCCCAGATGTACTCGGGCGGGCCTTCTTCGCCGGCGTGGGCGACGGTCAGGAAGCCTTCGTTGCGTGCGCGGTCGAACACGCGCTGGAACTTGCTCGGTGGATGGCCCATTTCCGAACTGTCCAGGCCCACGGCCACGAAGGCCTCGCGGAATGGCAGCGCTTGATCGAGGGTTTTCTCGGCTTGTTCTTCGCTCAGGTGGCGCAGGAAGCTCAGGATCAGGCCGCTGGTGATGCCCAGTTGCTGCTCGCCGTCCTTGAGGGCGGCGGCGATGCCGTTGAGCACCACTTCGAACGGGATGCCACGGTCGGTGTGGGTCTGCGGGTCGAAGAACGGTTCGGTGTGGATCACGTTCTGCGCCTTGCACCGCAACAGGTAGGCCCAGGTCAGGTCGTAGAAATCCTGGGACGTGCGCAGCACATCGGCGCCCTGGTAATACAGGTCGAGGAATTCCTGCAGGTTGTTGAAGGCATAGGCCTTGCGCAGGGTGTCGACGTCATTCCACGGCAGGGCGATCTTGTTGCGTTCGGCCAGGGCGAACAGCAGCTCGGGCTCCAGCGAGCCTTCCAGGTGCAGGTGCAGTTCAGCCTTGGGCAGGGCGTTCAGCCAGTCGTACATGGTCTTTTCTCATCAGCGAATCGATGGCGGGCATTCTACAGGGGGCTGGCCGTCCTGTCGGGTAAAACCTGACCGGCTGATCCACTACACGGCGTGGGGCTCCCGGCGGTAAGCATAGGTGTCGGCGAAGCGCGAGAGCAGGAATTGTGCGCAGGTGGTGGTCGGGTACTTTGGCGGGTGGGCGTCATCCTGGCAACCGGGCAGGCATTGGATCAGCGTGTCGGGGTGTGGCTCGGCGAAGAACGGCATCGAATAGCGGTCCACTCCCAGTGGGCTGATCACCCGATGCGGCGTAGACAGGTACCGGTCGTTACTCCAGCGCGCCATCATGTCGCCGAGGTTGACCACGAAGGTGCCGTCGATGGGCGGCGCGTCGACCCACTGGCCGTTGACGTTGCGTACTTGCAGGCCGCCGGCGGCGTCCTGGTAGAGCAGGGTGATGCAGCCGTAGTCGGTATGTGCCCCGGCACCTTGCTGTTCGGCGCAACTGGCGGTGTCGCGGGGCGGGTAGTGGATCAGGCGCAGCACGCTTACCGGCTCGTTGAAACGCGTGTCGAAAAAGTCCCGCTCGATGCCCAGGGCCAGGGTCATGGCCCGCAGCAGGGTTTGCGCAAGCGCCTGCATGTCGCGGTAATGCTGCTCCATCAAGGTTTCCCAGCCGTTCAGATCAGGGTGCCGGTTGGGGCCGCGCAGGGGTTTTTCCGCCAGCACCTCGGGGTGATCGGCCGGCAAGTGCAGGCCCATGTCGAAGGTTTCCTTCAGGTCGCTGGGCTTGGTCGGGTCCAACTGTTCGGTGGCGACGGCGCCGTAACCACGATGGTGGCGGGTCCGGGTGATGTCGATCTTGAGTTTTTCTTCGACGGGCAGGGCGAAGAAGCGTTGGGCATTGCCCAGCACCTCGGCGATGCGCGCCGGGCTGATGGGATGGCCCTTGATGTAGAAAAAGCCCCACTGGCGGCAGGCGCGGTCGATGTGCCCGGCGACGGCTTGCCAGGCGTCGGGCTCATCGCCGTAGAGCGGGCTGATGTCGATGATGGGCAGGCTGTTCATGCGGCTTTCCTGAATTTGGACGCGGACCCATGTGGGAGCGAGCAAGCTCGCTCCCACAGGGTTATGTGTTTGGCCTGAGGATTACTTCGGAATCTCAGCCTTCATGCCTTCGACGTAATAATTCATCGACGCCAGTTCCGCATTGGTGGCGCTCGCGCCGGCGGGGATTTTCTCGACGCCGGCCTGGTCCTTGATCGGGCCGGTGAACGGGTGGAAGGCGCCACTCTCGATGTCGGCGATGATCTGCTCGGCTTCGCCCTTGACGGCTGCTGGCACCAGGTCGCTGATCGGTAGTTTCACCGTGCCTTCCTTCAGGCCGCCCCAGTAGTCCTGGGATTTCCAGCTGTGGTCGATCACACTCTGGGTCGCCTGGATGTAATGCGGGCCCCAGTCGTTGACGATGGACGTCAGCACCGCCTTGGGACCGAAGTGAGCCATGTCCGAAGCGTAGCCCACCGCATAGACGCCGCGTCGCTCGGCGGCCTGGATCGGCGCCGGGCTGTCGGTGTGCTGGAACACCACGTCCACGCCTTGGTCGATCAGTGCGTTGGCGGCGTCGGCTTCCTTGCCCGGGTCGAACCAGGAGTTGAC
Organism: Pseudomonas beijingensis; assembly: GCF_030687295.1. Classification (NCBI taxonomy): domain Bacteria; kingdom Pseudomonadati; phylum Pseudomonadota; class Gammaproteobacteria; order Pseudomonadales; family Pseudomonadaceae; genus Pseudomonas; species Pseudomonas beijingensis. The sequence continues at coordinate 1,777,727 of NZ_CP117425.1, forward strand.
CCACACCACCTTGATCTCGGTGCCGGGGTTGTATTTGTTGAGGGCCAGTTGGATGGCGTTGATGTCGCGAATGACTTCCGGGATCGGGAAGGAGGCGACGTAGCCGATCTTCTTGGTCTTGGTCATCTTGGCCGCGAGGAAGCCGCCGACGTAGCGGCCTTCGTAGGTGCGTGCCAGGTACGTGCCCAGGTTCTTGTCCTGTTTGTAGCCAGTGGCGTGTTCGAAGATCACCTTGGGAAATTGCTTGGCGACCTTGAGCGTCGGGTTCATGTAGCCGAAGGAGGTGGTGAAGATCAGGTCGTATTTGTCCTTGGCCATGTTGCGGATCACCCGCTCGGCGTCGGCCCCCTCCGGCACGTTTTCCACGTAATGGGTGGTGATCTGCTCGCCGAATTTCGCCGCCAGCTCCTTGCGCCCTTGTTCATGCTGATAGGTCCAGCCGTGGTCGCCGATCGGGCCGATATAGACGAAGCCGACCTTCAGCGGGTCGGCGGCACTGGCATTCAGGCCGGCGCCCAGGCCGACGGCTGCGACGACGGCGCAAAGCAACTGCTTCAAGGGGCGTTTGTGCATGAACTCGAACTCCGTTTTGTTGTGAGGTTGGCTGTGCAGCACCAATGCAAAATGCTGACCAACAAGACAACTAATGTTCGGCATCTTGATGCCGCCATCGCGGGCAAGCCTTGCTCCCACAAGTGCAACGCCAAACCATGTGGAATCAGACCTTGCCCCAACAGATGGGCAGCACAACCTCATGGGAAGGCAAGCTTGCTTCACAAGTGCGACGCAATACCTGTGGGAGCAAGGCTTGCCCGCGATGAGGCCTTTGAGAACAATAAAGGTGCACTCTGCCTGCAAGCGCCACCCCCTGGTGCATCACACCGAACGAAACGTTCGCGTCCCCCCATAGTCAGTAGCTCATGACCCCGCCCACGGTGACAGGCCCGCGATGCTCACTTTAATCAAGCAAGAAAAACTGCTGTTGCTGGCGCTGGTCGCCGCGTGTATCGCCTATCCGCTGGAACACTGGCTGTTGGGCAGCGGGCAGATCGTCGCGTTGCTGGGTGGGTTGGTCCTGATCGGCTTCATCGTCGCGGCCTCCATGCGCGTGGCTCATCACGCCGAGCTGCTGGCGGAAAAGGTCGGCGATCCTTACGGCACCATGATCCTGACCCTGTCGGCGGTGCTGGTGGAGGTGGTGATCCTGGCGATCATGATGAGCAACGAAGCGTCCTCGACGTTAGTGCGAGACACGATCTACTCGGCGGTGATGCTCGACATCAACGGCATTCTCGGGCTCGCGGCGCTGATGGGCGGGATCAAGCATGGCGAGCAGGCTTACAACGACGATTCGGCGCGCACCTACAGCGTGATGATTCTCACCGCCATGGGGGTGTCGATGGTGGTACCGGAGTTCATTCCCCGCGAGAGCTGGAAAATGTATTCGGCATTTACCATCGGCGCGATGATCGTGTTGTACACCCTGTTCCTGCGCATGCAGGTCGGGCCTCACAGTTACTTCTTCAGTTACAGCTATCCGGAAAAACGCCGCAAGAAAGAGCCGGTGGAAAACGAGCCGAAACCCATCAGCCTGACGTTCTCCATCAGTGCGCTGGTGTTTGGCGTGGTGGTGATCGGGGCGCTGGCTGAAGTCATGTCCAAGGCCATCGACCTGGGCCTGGAAGGCTCGGGCGCGCCGCCAGTGGTCACGGCGATTCTGGTGGCCGCGATCTCCGCCGCGCCGGAAATCCTCACCGCCCTGCGCGCCGCTCTGGCCAATCGCATGCAATCGGTGGTGAACATCGCGCTGGGCGCTTCGCTGTCCACCGTGATCCTCACCGTGCCGGTGATGGAAGCCATGGCCCTCTACACCGGCCAACCCTTCCAGATGGCAATGACCCCGGTGCAGACGGTGATGATCTTCATCACCCTGATCGTCAGCGCGATCAACCTTAACGATGGTGAAACCAATGCCATTGAAGGCATGACCCACTTTGTGTTGTTCGCGACGTTTATCATGTTGTCGCTGTTGGGCCTCTAGAAGAGCATCGCGGGCAAGCCTTGCTCCCACAGTGAAGGGTGGGTGTTTATGCAGGCAGCCTCGCCGCGAGCCTGTGGGAGCAAGGCTTGCCCGCGATGGCGTCCGGTCAGGTGCCGGCGATCAATTCCCGCGCCGCCTGGCTGTGATCGGCAATCAGGCCCTTCAAGTCCAACCCCTCGACCTGCCCGTCGATCACTCGCCATTGCCCGCCGATCATCACCCGATCCGCCCGGTCCGCGCCGCACAGCAGCAGGGCCGAGACCGGGTCGTGGCTGCCGGAGAAGCGCAGCTCATCGAGCTTGAACAGCGCCAGGTCGGCCTGCTTGCCCACCGCCAATTCGCCAATATCGCTGCGCCCGAGCAGTTGCGCCGAGCCCCGGGTCGCCCAGCCCAGTACGCGCGCCGGCGTGATCGCTGGCGCGCCGTAGCGCAGGCGCTGGATGTACAGCGCCTGACGGGTTTCGAGGATCATGTTCGAGGCATCGTTGGACGCCGAACCGTCTACGCCCAAGCCCACGGGAGCGCCGGCGGCAGTCAGTTCCAGGGTCGGGCAAATGCCCGAGGCCAGGCGCATGTTCGAGCTTGGGCAGTGACAGATGCCGGTGCCGGCGGCGCCGAGTCGGGCGATTTCATCCGGGTTGAAATGAATACCGTGGGCCAGCCAGGTACGTGGGCCGAGCCAGCCGACGCTGTCCAGGTAATCCACGGTGCGCAGGCCGAAACGTTGCAGGCAGAACGCTTCTTCATCGAGGGTTTCGGCCAGGTGCGTGTGCAAGCGTACGTCGAGTTTTTCCGCCAGTTCGGCACTGGCGCTCATGATCTGGGGCGTGACCGAAAAAGGTGAGCAGGGCGCCAGGGCAATCTGGATCTGTGCGCCGTCGCCGCGTTCGTGGTACTCGGCGATCAAGCGCTGGCTGTCGGCGAGAATCACCTCGCCCTGCTGCACGGTCTGCTGCGGCGGCAAACCACCGTCGGCCTCACCCAGGCTCATGGAGCCGCGAGTCAGCATCGCGCGCATGCCCAGTTCACGGACACTTTGCACTTGTACGTCGATGGCCTGTTCCAAGCCCTGGGGAAACAGGTAATGGTGGTCGGCCGCCGTGGTGCAGCCCGACAGCAGCAACTCGGCCAAGGCCACTTTGCTCGCCAGGGCGAGTTTTTCCGGGGTCAGCCGCGCCCACACCGGGTAGAGGGTCTTCAGCCACGGGAACAACGGCTGGTTTACCACCGGCGCCCAGGCGCGGGTCAGGGTCTGGTAGAAGTGATGATGGGTGTTGATCAACCCCGGCAGGATCACATGCTCGCGGGCGTCGAAGATGTGGTCGCAGGGTAGGGCGGGTTGCTGGCCGGCGCTCAGCAGCTCGACGATCACACCGTCCTGCAGGACGAGACCGCCACGGGCATCGAGGTCGTTGGCAGTGAAAATGGCGAGGGGATTTTTTAACCAGGTACGGGTCGCAGGCATGGTGGCCGGCTCCTCTGAAAGTGGGTTCAGGTTAGCCAGCTCAGTGATGCCCTGTCTGCTGATCCAGGGTCGCCCGTTGGATAGGGCGAGGTGCGGAGTTTACTCAGGTTATGTTGCAGTTTTCCAGAGTCCGCCGAGATCAAAAATGTGGGAGCGAGCTTGCTCGCGATAGCGGTGGGTCAGTCAATACAAATATTGAATGTCAGTCCGCTATCGCGAGCAAGCTCGCTCCCACAGGGTTATTGGTGTTTCACAGGGTATCGGGGTGTTTACCAGGGAATTGTCTCGCCTTTGTAGTTGACGAAGTGATGCCCACCCTTGCCGGCGAAGGCATTGACCTGATCAATCAAGCCACGGGTGCTGGTCTCGACATCGATTTCCGCGCCTTCACCGCCCATGTCGGTCTTCACCCAGCCCGGGTGCAGCGACAGCACGGTCAATGACTGCTCGCCCAACTGGCTGACAAAGCTGTTGGTCATTGAGTTGAGCGCCGCCTTGCTGGCCTTGTACAGCGCCAGTTCCGGCGCGTCGGGCATGGTCACGCTGCCCAGCACCGAACTCATGAACGCCAGCACGCCGCTGCCATCGCGGATCTGGCCGACGAAGCGTTGGGCCAGGTTGATCGGGGCCACGGCATTGGTGAAGAACAACTGGCCGACTTCCGCCAGCGTCGCGCCGCCCGGGTTCTGGTTGTCCGGGCCTTTGACACCGGCGTTGACGAACAGCAGGTCGAAGGTCTCGCCCTTGAGCTGTTGGCTCAGGGCGATGACGGCTTGCTGATCGTCCATGTCGAGCTTTTCGATTCGCACCGGGCCCAGTGCCTTCAAAGCTTCTGCGTTCTGCGGGTTGCGCACGGTGGCGGTCACGTTCCAGCCATCGCTGAGCAGCGTCTTCACCAGGCCGAGGCCCAGGCCCCGGGAGGCGCCGATGATCAATGCGTTTCTTGCCGAAGTCATGAGGGGCATCCTTGAAAGAAAAAGGTCACGGGTTCAATGGACAACGTTGCCCGAGCCGTTGTTTCAGCTCGTGACGCAACGCGTCGAGTTCGGTCATGCGGGTTTCGATCAGGTTCAGCTTGTCTTGCAGCAATTGCGCTACGGCGCAGTCAGGATCCTGCGCCTGCCACAGGGCGGCGACGCTGTTGCCGATTTCGCTCAGGGTAAAGCCCAGGCGCTGGGCCGTCTTGATGTAGAGCACCAGTTGCACCATATCGGCGGGGTAGTGGCGATAGCCGTTGGCGCTGCGCTGCGCTGCGATCAGGCCCCGCTGTTCGTAGAAACGCAGGGTGTCTCGACTGACGGCGCAGGCCTGGGCTAATTCACCGATGCGCATTGTGGAACTCCAGAAGACTTGACCTTGGAGCATACCCCAGGCTTTAGCCTCTTCGCTCCCCCAATTATCTGGAGCAAAGGTATGTGGACTTCAATGCAATATCGCCGGGTGGTGCGCGGCAGCGCCTGGTACGACCTGATCGTGTCGGCCGCGCTGGCTACGCCGTGGAGCTTTGCGGCGCTGCATGGTGTGTTGATGAGCATGACTCAGCTATTTGACCTGCCTGGAGAACTGCCGCCATTTGCGCCGGCGCATCTGCTGATGGTGAATTTGCTGGGCTCGATTGTCTGCGTGTGGGCGGTGCTGCGAATTCGGGATCCGCAGCCGCTGTATGGGCGCTATGACGCGGTGGGGCGGTTTTTGTTTGCGACCTGGATGCTGTATGCATTGCTTCATGGGGCCAATGCGGTGTTGTGGGTTTTCCTGTTTTTCGAGGTGGTATGGGGGCTGGTTCAGGTGTTGCCTGTTCGGGCCTCATCGCGGGCAAGCCTTGCTCCCACAGGTCACTGAAAGTCTGTGGGGCTCATGAGCATCTGTGGGACTCATATGAAAATCTGTGGGAGCAAGGCTTGCCCGCGATAGGTACGCCGCGGTCTATCTCAATGCCCCGCCTGCCAAGGCTGCCCCAGCGATACCGGCGCATACAACCGGGTGCGCACGGCATCCCGGGACAGCAGCACCAGCACCATAATGGTCGCGGCATACGGCAGCATCGCCAGCAGGCTCGATGGAATCGCCAGCCCCAACCCCTGGGCCACCAGGTGCAGGATGCTGGCGAGGCCGAACAGGTAGGCGCCCAGTAGCAGGCGCCACACCCGCCAACTGGCGAACACCACCAGCGCCAGGGCGATCCAGCCACGCCCGGCGCTCATGTTCTCGGCCCACATTGGCGTGTAGGCCAGCGACAGATAGGCGCCGGCCAACCCGGCCATGGCGCCGCCAAACAGCACCGCCAGGGTCCGCACCCGCAACACCGGCAGGCCCATGGCGCTGGCGGCATCGGGGTTCTCGCCGACGGCCTGGATGATCAATCCGGCGCGGCTTTTCATGATCACCCACGCCACCAGGGCAAACAGCGCGAAGGACAGGTAAACCAGCAGATCCTGGGCAAACAGCATCCGCCCGATCAACGGGATGTCACTCAGGTAGGGAATGGCCAGCGGTTCGAAACCCGCCAACGGTTTGCCGACCCAGGCCGCCCCGACAAAGCTCGACAGGCCCACGCCGAAAATCGTCAGCGCCAGCCCGGTGGCCACCTGGTTGGCGTTGAACACCAGCGCCACCAGCGCGAACAATGCCGACAACAGCATCCCGGCGGCCATCGCCAGCAGCACGCCGAGCCAGAGGTTGCCGCTGTTGAACGCGACGATAAAACCGATCACCGCGCCGAACAGCATCATGCCTTCCTGGCCCAGGTTGAGGACGCCGCTTTTTTCGCAGACCAATTCACCCAGGGCCACCAGCAGCAGTGGTGTGCCGCAGCGGACCATGGCGTAGAAAATATTGCTCAACAGGTCGATGTCCATCACAGGGCTCCTGCCTGTACCGCAGTGGTTCGGGCGCGCCGGGTCCAGCGCAGGTTCAGGCGTGGCCGGTAGAGGATCAGCACGTCGCAGGCCAACAGGAAAAACAGCATCATCCCTTGGAACAACTGGGTGATCGCCTGGGGCAGGTTCAAGGACATCTGCGCGCTCTCGCCGCCGATATACAGCAAGGCCATCAACAAGCTGGCAAACAGAATGCCGATGGGATTGAGACGCCCGAGGAACGCCACGGTAATCGCCGCATAGCCGTAGCCCGGCGACACCTGCGGCACCAGTTGGCCGATCGGCCCGGTCACTTCGCAAACACCGGCCAGCCCGGCCAGCGCGCCGCTGATCAACAGCGCCAGCCATACCAGCGGCTTCTGACGAAAGCCGGCGAAACCGGCGGCGCGGGCGTCGAGGCCCAGCACCTTGATCTGAAAGCCAACGAAGCTTTTCTGCAGCAACACCCACACCGCCACCAGCGCCAGCAGGGCGAAATACAGCCCGGCATGGATGCGACCGTCCTCCAGCAGCAACGGCAGGCGACTGGCCTCGCCGAACATCGCCGACTCCGGGAAGTTGAAGCCCGCCGGATCTTTCAACGGCCCGTGAACGCAAAACAGCAGCAGGTTCAGGGCGATGTAATTGAGCATGATGCTGGTCAGGATCTCGTTGGCATTGAAACGCGTGCGCAGCCACGCCGTGAGTCCGGCCCAGGCCGCCCCGGCCAGGGTGCCGGTCAGCAGGATCAACACCAATGCCCAGCGGCTTTGCATGCCGATGATGTTCACGGCCAAGGCGCTGCCGGCCAGGGCACCCAGCAGCAGTTGGCCTTCGGCGCCGATGTTCCAGATTCGCGCCTGATAAGCGACTGCCAGGCCGAGGGCGCACAACAGGATCGGCAAGGTCTTGACCAGCCATTCGGACACGCCGTACAGGTCGCTGATCGGGGCGATCAACAGGGTGTACAGCGTTTGCACCGGGTCATGTCCCAGGGCGATAAACAGCAGCGAGCCACAGCCCAGGGTCAACACGGCGGCCAATAGCGGCGAGCACCAGAGCATCAGGCGCGATTGCTGGCCGCGAGGTTCGAGAGAAAGCAGCATGTAAAACTCCGTTAAACCGGCGCGGGAGCAGGGGATTGAGGGGCGTCGAACTGGCCGGCCATCCAGCCGCCGACGTCGCTGAGGCGGGTCTCGACTGTGGGGCGCAAGGCCGACAGGCGTCCGCCGCACAAGGCACCGAGGCGGTCACTGATCTGGAACAGTTCGTCGAGGTCTTCGGAGATCACCAGAATGGCCGCGCCCGCATCGCGCAGGGCGATCAGGGCGCGATGGATGGTCGCCGCCGCACCGACATCCACGCCCCAGGTCGGGTGCGCGGCCACCAGCAGTTTTGGCTGTTGGAGGATTTCCCGGCCGAGAATGAATTTCTGCAAGTTGCCCCCCGAAAGGCTGCGTGCCGGAGTTCGGGTGTCGGGTGTTTTCACGCCAAAGCGGCGGATGATTTCCTCGGCCAGGTGTTCGACCTGACGGCGTCGAATCAGCCCATGGCTGACCAGGCCCTGTTGGAAAGCGCTGAGCAAGGCGTTATCCGCCAGGCTCAATTGCGGCACGGCGCCGTGACCCAGGCGTTCGGCGGGGACGAATGCCAGTCCGAGCCGACGCCGGGCATCGGGGCGCAGGTGTGCGACAGGTTGTCCGTCGAATCGGATCGTTTCGCCTTGCTGGCGGGCAAGCGGAGTTTCTCCGCTGAGCAACGCCAGCCATTCGTCCTGGCCGTTGCCCGCCACCCCGGCGATGCCGACGATTTCGCCGCTGCAAACCTCAAGGTCAATGTCCCGCAACGAACAGCCGAACGGGTCCGGGTTGTGCCAGGACAGCTTGTTGATGTTCAGGAAGGCTTTGTCTGCGCTGACCTTTGGGTAGTCCGTGATCAGTCCGGCGGCTTCACCAACCATCAATTGCGCCAACTCCCGGTCCGAGCAGTGCGCCGGGGTGCAATGCCCCGAAACCCGTCCGCCGCGCAGCACCGTGGCGCTGTGGCACAACGCGCGCACTTCTCCGAGCTTGTGGCTGATGAACAAGATGCTGCACCCCTCGCTCGCCAGGCGGCGCAGGGTCACAAACAGTTCTTCGGCTTCCGCGGGCGTGAGCACCGAGGTCGGCTCATCAAGAATCAATAGCCGAATGTCCTGCATCAGGCAGCGAATGATCTCTACCCGCTGGCGCTCGCCAATCGACAGGCTGTGGACCAGCCGCTGCGGTTCCAACGCCATGCCGTAGCGCTGGGAAACGTCGCGGATTCGAGATTCCAGCTGTGCTGGCGAACCGGCTGTCGCGCCCATCGCCAAGGCAATGTTCTGCGCAACGGTAAGGGTTTCGAACAGCGAGAAATGCTGGAACACCATGCCGATCCCCAGGCTGCGAGCCTGGGCCGGGTTACGCAGGTTGACGCGCTGGCCTTGCCAGATCACTTCACCCGAATCGGCAGCAGTAACGCCGTAGATAATCTTCATCAGGGTGCTTTTACCCGCACCGTTTTCGCCGAGCAGGGCGTGGATCTCGCCGGGCTGAATGCTCAGGTCGATGGCGTCGTTGGCCAGGCAACCAGGGTAGCGTTTGCTGATCTTGCGCAATTGCAGGCGCGCGGTGGAGTCGGGGTTGGACATGACAGGCTCGGGCCGATGGACAGGAATGCCTGTGGATAAAGCAATTTCCTGGCCATAAGGTCAGGAAATCGCCTTGGGTCTGGGCGCTAGGGCCCTTGCATAGGGGCTGGGCAACTGCGATTGGAAAATTCTGCACCGGGTTGGAGCGCGCAAGTTTTACGCAGGCATAGGTTTGCCCTGAAATGGGTGGTTAAAAATTGAACAAGCGGCCGCGAGCCATGATCTTGTTGGGGCGGGAGGAGCCATGAACGGGTTATCCACAGGTTGCTCCACAGTTATTGTGCGCAAGCCGAAAACTCGGGCATAAGCACTGTGGGGCTTTCTTCTAAAGGTGATAACCCTGTGCAAGCGTTTGTTTTACGGATGGATTTGTTGGATGGGCAGGGCTTTGGACAAAAAATGAACAACCCTCTGAAACCCGCATGACAGAAGGGTTACAGAGGGATGTGCTCAGGTTATCCACAGTCGGGTGCACAGTGGATGTGGGCAAGTTGAACGATTGCGCGATGCCCTGAAAGGTTGCGAACCTCAACGCTCCAACAGGATCCGTCCACGGCTCAGGCCGGCCAGTTGCCTTTGCAAGATTTCGATGTGGGCTTCACCCACGGCCAATTGCAGGTCCACGCCATTGGCGGTGAAGTGTTCTTCATTCACCAGCCCGCCGCACTCGGCGACGCGCAGTTTCACCAGGGGCAGTTCGGCGAATCCGCAGCTACAGTGCAGCGGCACGCGGCTGATCAATTCGATTTTTTCGGCGTTTTGCAGGCATTTGTTCGCGCCGCCGCCATAAGCCCGGGCGAGCCCGCCGGTGCCCAGTTGAATTCCGCCGTACCAGCGAATCACCAGCACCACGACTTGATCGCAGGCCTGGGCTTCGATCGCGGCCAGGATCGGCCGCCCGGCGGTGCCACCTGGCTCGCCATCGTCGTTGCTGCGGTATTGGTCACCGAGTTTCCAGGCCCAGCAATTGTGCGTGGCATCCAGGTCGCTGTGTTGCTCGATGAACGCTTGGGCATCGGCGGGGCTGGTGATGGGCGCGGCGAAGGTGATGAAGCGGCTTTTGCGAATTTCTTCGCGGTACTCGCAAAAACCGGCAAGGGTAAAGGGCATGGCGATCTTAAAGAGTGGGTGTCAGGCCGCAGCCCTTGAGAATGATGCGGATGAGATTGTCACCCGCGTCGATCATGTCTTGCTTGGTCAACTTGCTGCGACCGGTCACGCGACAGATCTGGGTGGCGAAGTCGGCGTAATGCTGGGTGCTGCCCCACAACAGGAAAATAAGGTGCACCGGGTCGATCGGGTCCATCTTGCCGGCGTCGATCCAGGCCTGGAACACGGCCGCCCGGCCATTGAACCAGGCGCGATAATCCTGGTTGAAGTACTCGGTCAGGCATTCGCCACCGCTGATCACTTCCATGGCAAACAACCGCGATGCCTGGGGTTGGCGACGAGAGAACTCCATTTTGGCGCGGATGTAGCGGCTCAAGGCTTCGGCTGGATCATCCTCGGCGGTGAGGGTATTGAAGGTGCTGTCCCACAATTCGATGATGTTGCTCAGCACCGCTACGTACAAGCCGAGTTTATTGGTGAAGTAATAATGCAGGTTCGCCTTGGGCAGCCCGGCCTTGAGGGCGATGGCGTTCATACTGGTGCCTTTGAACCCGTGGCGAGCGAATTCATCTTCGGCGGCCTTGAGGATCGTCTCTTCGTTCTTTTGACGAATGCGACTGGTGGGCTTGCCACTGTGGGCAGGGACTTCAAAGGTCATGGGCGTTTCCGGGCTGGGTCTGTGGGGCAAGCAACTGCGTTGATAGCGCACCGGCATCGATCCGACAAGTGCCATCACACTAAAAGCCAGCTAAACACCTGTGGGAGCGAGCTTGCTCGCGATAGCGGTTAGTCAGTCAGCGGTGATGTGGATGACCTATCGCCATCGCGAGCAAAGGGCGGAGGAGCTCAGCGGGTTGCCGCCAGGCTCTCGAGAAAACTCTCCAGCACCAGGTGAGGCCGGCGGCCCTTGCGCGTGACCGACGCCAGGCTCAGGTCATAGAACCGTGCCGCAGGTTTCAAGGCCCGCAACCGACCTTGCTGGACCCAGAGGCTGGCGTAGTGATCGGGGAGGTAACCGATGTAGCGCCCGGTGAGAATCAGGAACGCCATGCCTTCGCGGTCCGATGCACTGGCGGTGCAATTGAGCGCCTGGTAGTGGGCCTGGATCTCGGCCGGCAGGCGGAACGTGGGGGCGATGGCATCCTGGCTGTTGAGGCGAGCGTCTTCAAGCTGTTGGTCATCGACATAAAACAGCGGATGCCCGACCGCGCAGTACAGCAGCGATCGTTCACTGTACAGCGGTTGATATTCCAGCCCGGACAGCGCGCTGGCCTGGGGAACCACGCCGACATGCAAGCGCCCGTCGAGCACGCCTTGCTCGACTTCGTTGGGGGCGATCATGCGAATCTGGATCTGCACGTCGGGCCCGCGTTCTTTCAATTGCGCCAGGGCGTGGGTAATGCGCATGTGGGGCAGGGTGACCAGGTTGTCGGTCAGGCCGATGGTCAACTCTCCGCGCAAATGCTGGTGCAGGCCGTTGACCTCGGTGCGAAAGCTTTCCAGCGCGCTCAATAACTGCAACGCCGACTGGTACACCTCGCGCCCTTCTTCGGTCAGGGAAAAGCCCGCGCGCCCGCGTTGACACAGACGCAAACCGAGGCGTTGTTCGAGGTCGCTCATCTGCTGGCTGATGGCCGAGCGGCCGATGCCCAGCACGGTTTCCGCCGCGGAGAACCCACCACATTCCACTACGCTGCGAAAAATGCGCAGCAGACGGATATCAAAGTCGCTGACCTGGGCCAGTGGATCGGGACGACGAGTGCTCATAGTTTAGTGATCCACCGACTGAAGGTTACAAAAGTTGGATTTCACCGACTTTATCGCCGTGGCAACTTAGCTGCAAGAACGCTTTCGATCCCCTGTCGCTTATGACCTGCGAGGTTTTGTCGATGAACATGCCCGAACACGCTGCCGGTTCCCTGGCCAGCCAGCTCAAGCTTGATGCTCACTGGATGCCTTACACCGCCAACCGCAATTTCCAGCGCGATCCACGCCTGATCGTCGCGGCCGAAGGCAGTTGGTTGGTGGACGACAAGGGTCGCAAGGTGTACGACTCGCTGTCGGGCCTGTGGACCTGCGGCGCCGGGCACACCCGCAAGGAAATCCAGGAAGCGGTCGCCAAGCAACTGGGCACCCTCGATTACTCGCCGGGCTTCCAGTACGGTCATCCGCTGTCCTTCCAGTTGGCAGAAAAAATCACCAGCCTGACCCCGGGCAATCTCAATCATGTGTTCTTTACCGATTCCGGCTCCGAGTGCGCCGACACCGCGGTGAAGATGGTCCGTGCCTACTGGCGTCTCAAGGGCCAGGCGACCAAGACCAAGATGATTGGGCGTGCCCGTGGTTATCACGGCGTGAACATCGCCGGCACCAGCCTCGGCGGTGTCAGCGGCAACCGCAAGCTGTTCGGCCAGGCGATGATGGATGTCGATCACTTGCCCCACACCTTGCTGGCCAGCAACGCTTATTCCCGTGGCATGCCGAAAGAGGGTGGCATCGCCCTGGCCGATGAGTTGCTGAAGCTGATCGAGCTGCATGATGCGTCCAACATCGCCGCAGTGTTCGTCGAACCGATGGCGGGGTCGGCCGGCGTGCTGGTGCCGCCTGAGGGTTACCTCAAGCGCCTGCGGGAAATCTGCGACCAGCACAGCATTCTCTTGGTGTTCGACGAAGTGATTACCGGTTTCGGCCGCACGGGTTCGATGTTCGGTGCCGACAGTTTTGGCGTGACGCCGGACCTGATGTGCATCGCCAAGCAAGTTACCAATGGCGCGATCCCCATGGGCGCGGTGATTGCCAGCAGCGAGATCTACCAGACCTTCATGAACCAGCCGACGCCTGAGTACGCAGTGGAGTTCCCCCACGGCTACACCTACTCGGCGCACCCGGTGGCCTGTGCGGCCGGCTTGGCAGCGCTGGACCTGCTGCAGAAGGAAAACCTGGTGCAGAGCGTGGCCGAGATCGCCCCGCATTTCGAGAATGCGTTGCACGGTTTGAAGGGCGCGAAGAACGTCATCGATATTCGCAACTATGGCCTGGCCGGCGCGATCCAGATCGCCGGGCGCGATGGCGATGCCATTGTGCGTCCGTTCGAGGCCGGCATGGCGTTGTGGAAAGCCGGGTTCTATGTGCGCTTCGGCGGCGACACCCTGCAGTTCGGGCCTACGTTCAACAGCAAACCGCAGGACCTGGATCGCCTGTTCGATGCGGTCGGTGAAGTGCTGAACAAGCTCGACTGACGCGTCCTTCTCTATAGCTTTCGATAGCGGGCGTCCGGTCACGGGCGCCTGTGGATAATTCTGGAGTCCCCCATGAGCCTCATCCCGCATTTGATCAATGGCGAACTGCTGAGCGACAGCGCTCGCACCGCCGATGTGTTCAACCCGTCCACTGGCCAGGCCATCCATAAGGTGCCGTTGGCTGATCGCGCGACCATCCAGCAAGCCATCGACGCTGCCAAGGCGGCTTTCCCGGCCTGGCGCAATACGCCCGCGGCCAAGCGCGCGCAGGTGATGTTTCGTTTCAAGCAATTGCTGGAGCAGAACGAGTCGCGTATTGCCCAGTTGATTAGTGAAGAACACGGCAAAACGCTGGAAGACGCAGCCGGTGAGCTCAAGCGTGGCATCGAAAACGTCGAGTTCGCCTGTGCCGCGCCGGAAATTCTGAAGGGCGAATACAGCCGTAACGTCGGCCCGAACATCGACGCCTGGTCAGACTTCCAGCCTTTGGGCGTGGTGGCAGGTATCACCCCGTTCAACTTCCCGGCGATGGTGCCGCTGTGGATGTATCCGCTGGCGATCGTCTGCGGTAACTGCTTTATTCTCAAACCGTCCGAGCGTGACCCGAGTTCGACGCTGCTGATCGCCCAGTTGTTGTTGGAAGCCGGTTTGCCCAAGGGTGTACTGAGCGTGGTGCATGGCGACAAGGCTGCGGTGGACGCACTGATCGAAGCGCCGGAAGTGAAGGCACTGAGTTTTGTCGGTTCGACGCCGATTGCCGAATACATCTATGCCGAGGGGACCCGACGTGGCAAACGCGTCCAGGCGCTGGGTGGGGCGAAGAACCATGCGGTGCTGATGCCGGATGCCGATCTGGACAACGCCGTCAGTGCGCTGATGGGCGCGGCGTACGGTTCATGTGGTGAGCGTTGCATGGCGATTTCGGTGGCGGTGTGTGTTGGCGACCAAGTGGCGGATGCGCTGGTAACCAAGTTGGTGCCGCAGATCAAGGCGCTGAAAATCGGTGCAGGTACGTCTTGCGGGTTGGACATGGGGCCACTCGTGACGGGGCAGCATCGCGACAAAGTCAGCGGCTATATAGAAGACGGTGTGGCGGCGGGTGCTTCGCTGGTGGTCGATGGTCGTGGTTTGAGCGTGGCCGGGCATGAGGAAGGTTTCTTCCTGGGTGGCTGCCTGTTTGATCGCGTGACACCGGAGATGCGTATCTATAAGGAAGAGATCTTCGGACCGGTGCTGTGCATCGTCCGGGTCAACAGCCTGGAAGAGGCGATGCAGTTGATCAACGATCACGAGTATGGCAACGGCACTTGCATCTTTACTCGCGACGGCGAAGCGGCGCGGTTGTTCTGCGACGAGATCGAGGTCGGCATGGTGGGCGTCAACGTTCCATTGCCGGTGCCTGTGGCCTACCACAGCTTTGGCGGTTGGAAGCGTTCGCTGTTCGGCGACCTGCACGCCTATGGCCCGGACGGCGTGCGTTTCTATACCCGTCGCAAGGCGATTACCCAGCGCTGGCCGCAACGTGCCAGCCATGAGGCTTCACAGTTCGCTTTCCCTAGCTTGTAATCGGTCAGTGAAGAGGCCGGCGTCCTTGGGCGCCGGCCTCTGTGTTTATGGGGCTTTTTGGCTGATGTGACAGAATTGTGAAAATAGGTGTTGACGGCAGATTCTGGACGTCTATAATTCGCCCCACTTCCGGCGCAGTCGAAACGGAAAACTTCTTGAGATTCAATGAGTTAAGTAAGTTTCGAAGGGGTTTGGCTTCAGTTCATCGAAGCCTGGAAGGAGCAGATAGAGCGGTGTTGTTTGGCTCTATCAGCGGTTCGATCTTCTCGGTCGAAAGCGGTGAAAAAGAGGTGTTGACAGCAGCGAGTAACGCTGTAGAATTCGCCTCCCGCTAACGAGAGATCGGAAGCGCAAGTGGTTGAAGTTGATAAGGAAACTTTGAAAACTTCTAAAAATAACCGCTTGACAGATACACGGGGCGCTGTAGAATGCGCGCCTCGGTTGAGACGAAAGACTCAGCCAACCGCTCTTTAACAACTGAATCAAGCAATTCGTGTGGGGCTTGTGGAGTCAGGCTGCTAGTCAACAGATTATCAGCATCACAAGTTACTCCGCGAGAAATCAAAGATGTAACCAACGATTGCTGAGCCAGTTTAGGGTTTTCTCAAAACCCAAAGATGTTTGAACTGAAGAGTTTGATCATGGCTCAGATTGAACGCTGGCGGCAGGCCTAACACATGCAAGTCGAGCGGTAGAGAGGTGTGCACCTCTTGAGAGCGGCGGACGGGTGAGTAATGCCTAGGATCTGCTGGTAGTGGGGGATAACGCTCGGAAACGGACGCTAATACCGCATACGTCCTACGGGAGAAAGCAGGGGACCTTCGGGCCTTGCGCTATCAGATGAGCCTAGGTCGGATTAGCTAGTTGGTGGGGTAATGGCTCACCAAGGCGACGATCCGTAACTGGTCTGAGAGGATGATCAGTCACACTGGAACTGAGACACGGTCCAGACTCCTACGGGAGGCAGCAGTGGGGAATATTGGACAATGGGCGAAAGCCTGATCCAGCCATGCCGCGTGTGTGAAGAAGGTCTTCGGATTGTAAAGCACTTTAAGTTGGGAGGAAGGGCATTAACCTAATACGTTAGTGTTTGACGTTACCGACAGAATAAGCACCGGCTAACTCTGTGCCAGCAGCCGCGGTAATACAGAGGGTGCAAGCGTTAATCGGAATACTGGGCGTAAAGCGCGCGTAGGTGGTTCGTTAAGTTGGATGTGAAAGCCCCGGGCTCAACCTGGGAACTGCATTCAAAACTGTCGAGCTAGAGTATGGTAGAGGGTGGTGGAATTTCCTGTGTAGCGGTGAAATGCGTAGATATAGGAAGGAACACCAGTGGCGAAGGCGACCACCTGGACTGATACTGACACTGAGGTGCGAAAGCGTGGGGAGCAAACAGGATTAGATACCCTGGTAGTCCACGCCGTAAACGATGTCAACTAGCCGTTGGGAGCCTTGAGCTCTTAGTGGCGCAGCTAACGCATTAAGTTGACCGCCTGGGGAGTACGGCCGCAAGGTTAAAACTCAAATGAATTGACGGGGGCCCGCACAAGCGGTGGAGCATGTGGTTTAATTCGA
Source organism: Pseudomonas beijingensis (assembly GCF_030687295.1). NCBI lineage: Bacteria > Pseudomonadati > Pseudomonadota > Gammaproteobacteria > Pseudomonadales > Pseudomonadaceae > Pseudomonas > Pseudomonas beijingensis. The sequence continues at coordinate 1,794,252 of NZ_CP117425.1, forward strand.
AGCAACGCGAAGAACCTTACCAGGCCTTGACATCCAATGAACTTTCCAGAGATGGATTGGTGCCTTCGGGAACATTGAGACAGGTGCTGCATGGCTGTCGTCAGCTCGTGTCGTGAGATGTTGGGTTAAGTCCCGTAACGAGCGCAACCCTTGTCCTTAGTTACCAGCACGTAATGGTGGGCACTCTAAGGAGACTGCCGGTGACAAACCGGAGGAAGGTGGGGATGACGTCAAGTCATCATGGCCCTTACGGCCTGGGCTACACACGTGCTACAATGGTCGGTACAGAGGGTTGCCAAGCCGCGAGGTGGAGCTAATCCCACAAAACCGATCGTAGTCCGGATCGCAGTCTGCAACTCGACTGCGTGAAGTCGGAATCGCTAGTAATCGCGAATCAGAATGTCGCGGTGAATACGTTCCCGGGCCTTGTACACACCGCCCGTCACACCATGGGAGTGGGTTGCACCAGAAGTAGCTAGTCTAACCTTCGGGGGGACGGTTACCACGGTGTGATTCATGACTGGGGTGAAGTCGTAACAAGGTAGCCGTAGGGGAACCTGCGGCTGGATCACCTCCTTAATCGACGACCGCAGCTGCTTCATGAGCTCCCACACGAATTGCTTGATTCATTGAAGAAGACGAAAGAAGCAGCCCGAAATTGGGTCTGTAGCTCAGTTGGTTAGAGCGCACCCCTGATAAGGGTGAGGTCGGCAGTTCGAATCTGCCCAGACCCACCAATTTTGTGTGGGAAACGCCTGTAGAAATACGGGGCCATAGCTCAGCTGGGAGAGCGCCTGCCTTGCACGCAGGAGGTCAGCGGTTCGATCCCGCTTGGCTCCACCACTACTGCTTCGATTGTATAAAGCTTAGAAATGAGCATTCCATCGGTTCGATGGTGAATGTTGATTTCTAGTCTTTGACTAGTTCGTTCTTTAAAAATTTGGGTATGTGATAGAAAGATAGACTGAACGTTACTTTCACTGGTAACGGATCAGGCTAAGGTAAAATTTGTGAGTTGCTCTTAGAGCAAGATCGAATTTTCGGCGAATGTCGTCTTCACAGTATAACCAGATTGCTTGGGGTTATATGGTCAAGTGAAGAAGCGCATACGGTGGATGCCTTGGCAGTCAGAGGCGATGAAAGACGTGGTAGCCTGCGAAAAGCTTCGGGGAGTCGGCAAACAGACTTTGATCCGGAGATGTCTGAATGGGGAACCCAGCCATCATAAGATGGTTATCTTGTACTGAATACATAGGTGCAAGAGGCGAACCAGGGGAACTGAAACATCTAAGTACCCTGAGGAAAAGAAATCAACCGAGATTCCCTTAGTAGTGGCGAGCGAACGGGGACTAGCCCTTAAGCTTCTTTGATTTTAGCGGAACGCTCTGGAAAGTGCGGCCATAGTGGGTGATAGCCCTGTACGCGAAAGGATCTTAGAAGTGAAATCGAGTAGGACGGAGCACGAGAAACTTTGTCTGAATATGGGGGGACCATCCTCCAAGGCTAAATACTACTGACTGACCGATAGTGAACTAGTACCGTGAGGGAAAGGCGAAAAGAACCCCGGAGAGGGGAGTGAAATAGATCCTGAAACCGTATGCGTACAAGCAGTGGGAGCCCACTTTGTTGGGTGACTGCGTACCTTTTGTATAATGGGTCAGCGACTTATTTTCAGTGGCGAGCTTAACCGAATAGGGGAGGCGTAGCGAAAGCGAGTCTTAATAGGGCGTCTAGTCGCTGGGAATAGACCCGAAACCGGGCGATCTATCCATGGGCAGGTTGAAGGTTGGGTAACACTAACTGGAGGACCGAACCGACTACCGTTGAAAAGTTAGCGGATGACCTGTGGATCGGAGTGAAAGGCTAATCAAGCTCGGAGATAGCTGGTTCTCCTCGAAAGCTATTTAGGTAGCGCCTCATGTATCACTGTAGGGGGTAGAGCACTGTTTCGGCTAGGGGGTCATCCCGACTTACCAAACCGATGCAAACTCCGAATACCTACAAGTGCCGAGCATGGGAGACACACGGCGGGTGCTAACGTCCGTCGTGAAAAGGGAAACAACCCAGACCGTCAGCTAAGGTCCCAAAGTTATGGTTAAGTGGGAAACGATGTGGGAAGGCTTAGACAGCTAGGAGGTTGGCTTAGAAGCAGCCACCCTTTAAAGAAAGCGTAATAGCTCACTAGTCGAGTCGGCCTGCGCGGAAGATGTAACGGGGCTCAAACCATACACCGAAGCTACGGGTATCACGCAAGTGATGCGGTAGAGGAGCGTTCTGTAAGCCTGTGAAGGTGAGTTGAGAAGCTTGCTGGAGGTATCAGAAGTGCGAATGCTGACATGAGTAACGACAATGGGTGTGAAAAACACCCACGCCGAAAGACCAAGGTTTCCTGCGCAACGTTAATCGACGCAGGGTTAGTCGGTCCCTAAGGCGAGGCTGAAAAGCGTAGTCGATGGAAAACAGGTTAATATTCCTGTACTTCTGGTTATTGCGATGGAGGGACGGAGAAGGCTAGGCCAGCTTGGCGTTGGTTGTCCAAGTTTAAGGTGGTAGGCTGAGATCTTAGGTAAATCCGGGATCTTAAGGCCGAGAGCTGATGACGAGTTACCCTTTGGGTGACGAAGTGGTTGATGCCATGCTTCCAAGAAAAGCTTCTAAGCTTCAGGTAACCAGGAACCGTACCCCAAACCGACACAGGTGGTTGGGTAGAGAATACCAAGGCGCTTGAGAGAACTCGGGTGAAGGAACTAGGCAAAATGGCACCGTAACTTCGGGAGAAGGTGCGCCGGTGAGGGTGAAGCACTTGCTGCGTAAGCCCACGCCGGTCGAAGATACCAGGCCGCTGCGACTGTTTATTAAAAACACAGCACTCTGCAAACACGAAAGTGGACGTATAGGGTGTGACGCCTGCCCGGTGCCGGAAGGTTAATTGATGGGGTTAGCTAACGCGAAGCTCTTGATCGAAGCCCCGGTAAACGGCGGCCGTAACTATAACGGTCCTAAGGTAGCGAAATTCCTTGTCGGGTAAGTTCCGACCTGCACGAATGGCGTAACGATGGCGGCGCTGTCTCCACCCGAGACTCAGTGAAATTGAAATCGCTGTGAAGATGCAGTGTATCCGCGGCTAGACGGAAAGACCCCGTGAACCTTTACTATAGCTTTGCACTGGACTTTGAATTTGCTTGTGTAGGATAGGTGGGAGGCTTTGAAGCGTGGACGCCAGTTCGCGTGGAGCCATCCTTGAAATACCACCCTGGCAACTTTGAGGTTCTAACTCAGGTCCGTTATCCGGATCGAGGACAGTGTATGGTGGGTAGTTTGACTGGGGCGGTCTCCTCCTAAAGAGTAACGGAGGAGTACGAAGGTGCGCTCAGACCGGTCGGAAATCGGTCGTAGAGTATAAAGGCAAAAGCGCGCTTGACTGCGAGACACACGTCGAGCAGGTACGAAAGTAGGTCTTAGTGATCCGGTGGTTCTGTATGGAAGGGCCATCGCTCAACGGATAAAAGGTACTCCGGGGATAACAGGCTGATACCGCCCAAGAGTTCATATCGACGGCGGTGTTTGGCACCTCGATGTCGGCTCATCACATCCTGGGGCTGAAGCCGGTCCCAAGGGTATGGCTGTTCGCCATTTAAAGTGGTACGCGAGCTGGGTTTAGAACGTCGTGAGACAGTTCGGTCCCTATCTGCCGTGGACGTTTGAGATTTGAGAGGGGCTGCTCCTAGTACGAGAGGACCGGAGTGGACGAACCTCTGGTGTTCCGGTTGTCACGCCAGTGGCATTGCCGGGTAGCTATGTTCGGGAAAGATAACCGCTGAAAGCATCTAAGCGGGAAACTTGCCTCAAGATGAGATCTCACTGGGACCTTGAGTCCCCTGAAGGGCCGTCGAAGACTACGACGTTGATAGGCAGGGTGTGTAAGCGCTGTGAGGCGTTGAGCTAACCTGTACTAATTGCCCGTGAGGCTTGACCATATAACACCCAAGCAATTTGTAACTCCAAGCCCAAAGGCAAAGAGACCAGATTGCGGTGTGTGAAGACGAAACGAACCGAAAGTTCGAGATACTCACAAGCAGCACACAAACTATCGCATACCCATTCGCTGGCACGTGACCGCAAGGCACGCACCGGCTACCGAATTTCTTGACGACCATAGAGCATTGGAACCACCTGATCCCATCCCGAACTCAGCAGTGAAACGATGCATCGCCGATGGTAGTGTGGGGTTTCCCCATGTGAGAGTAGGTCATCGTCAAGATTAAATTCCGAAACCCCTATCTGCTGACGCAGGTAGGGGTTTTGTTTTGCCCGCAGGAAAGTTCTTACGACAAGCTCGGACAGCTCCCGGCTGTCACAGCCCCCCGACAGTGCTAAGGTTCTGCCCTAGCTTTTGCATTTTCAAGGATGCCTTTCATGCCGGACGCAACGTCCCTCAGCCCAGCTTTCATGGTGGTTCACGGGAATCGCCTTGATGAACTGCGCAGCCTGGTGATCAGCTTGATGCGGCGCTACCCGCTGGCCCCCCTTGAAAATGAAATCGCGCTGGTACAAAGCAACGGCATTGCCCAATGGCTCAAGCTTGCACTGGCTGAAGACCCGGACGAGGATGACTCCGGCGGCTGCGGTATTGCGGCGGCCATTGATGTGCAACTGCCGGGCAGCTTCATGTGGCAGCTTTATCGAACCGTCCTGGGGCGTGACGAGATTCCGGCCAAGTCCCTGCTGGACAAGGCTCCGCTAACCTGGCGTCTGATGCGCCTGCTACCGCAGTTGATCGAGCAGCCTCATTTCGAACCTCTGCGACGATTCCTTACCCACGACACCGACTTGCGCAAGCGCTATCAGTTGTCCGAGCGCCTCGCCGATCTGTTCGACCAGTACCAGGTGTACCGAGCCGACTGGCTCGAGGATTGGGCTGAAGGTCGACACCAGACACGAAATGTCCGAGGCGAAATCATGCCGCTCGCGCCGGCGAATTGCTGGCAGGCGGAACTGTGGCGCGCCTTGCTGCTGGATGTGGGGGAACAAGGCATGGCGCAAAGCCGTGCCGGCGTACACCAGCGCTACATCGAACGTATCAACAACTTGGACGTGGCTCCGAAAGGTTTGCCGGCGCGGGTCATCGTGTTCGGTATTTCTTCGTTGCCTGCCCAAGTCCTCGAGGCGCTCGCCGGTCTTTCCCGGTTCAGCCAGGTGCTGCTATGCGTGCATAACCCATGTCGCCATCATTGGGCGGACATCGTGGCCGACAAGGACTTGCTGCGTCACCAATACAAGCGCCAAGCACGCAAGACCGGCATGCCCGCGGTCCTTGATCCGCAAACCCTGCATCAACATGCCCATCCGTTATTGGCCGCTTGGGGTAAGCAGGGGCGCGACTATATCAACCTGCTCGATAGCTACGATGACCCCAATAGCTACCGTGCGGTATTTCGCGATGGGCGAATCGACCTGTTCACGGATGGGACCCCCACGACCCTTCTCAGTCAATTGCAGGACGACATCCTCGAGCTGCGTCCCCTGAACGAAACCCGGGAACACTGGCCTGCCGTCGATACGGAGCGAGACGGCTCGATCCGCTTTCATGTGGCCCACGGTGCCCAGCGTGAAGTGGAAATTCTCCATGACCAGTTGCTGGCCCACTTCAGTGCGGATCGGACCCTGCGCCCACGGGATATCATCGTCATGGTCCCGGACATCGACAGTTATGCGCCGCACATTCGCGCGGTGTTCGGCCAGCTCGACAGGAGCGATCCTCGTTTCATACCATTCACGCTGACCGACCAGGGCCAGCGTGGACGTGATCCACTGCTGATCGCCGTCGAGCACCTGCTCAAGCTGCCGGACAGTCGTTTCCCGGTCAGCGAAATCCTCGATCTGCTGGATGTCCCGGCGTTGCGCGAACGGTTTGGCATCGACGAGGCCGACCTGCCGACCCTGCACCGTTGGATCGAAGGGGCAGGCATTCGCTGGGGGATGAGCGCCGAGCACCGTGCCGGGTTGGGCTTGCCCGCGGAGCTTGAGCAGAACAGCTGGCGTTTCGGCTTGCGTCGCATGTTGCTGGGGTACGCCGTTGGCAGTTCGCAGGCCTATGATGGCATCGAGCCCTATGACGAGATCGGTGGCCTGGATGCGGCATTGATCGGTCCGCTGGTTGCGTTGCTGGATGCCCTGGAGGTCGCTCATCAGGAACTCACCCGGCCAGCATCGCCACAGCAATGGGGGGCGCGCCTGCACGACTTGATGCAGCTGTTTTTCCAGGCGAGCAACGAGCATGACGACTATTTGCTGGCCCAACTCGAAGACTTGCGTGAAACCTGGCTGGAAACCTGTGAATCGGTGGGGCTGCACGACGAATTGCCGCTGACGGTGGTGCGTGAAGCGTGGCTGGCTGGGCTGGATCAGGGGCGACTGTCCCAACGCTTCCTGGCCGGAGCCGTCAACTTCTGTACCTTGATGCCAATGCGCGCGATCCCTTTCAAGCTGGTGTGCCTGCTGGGGATGAATGACGGTGATTACCCGCGTGCCCAGCCACCCTTGGATTTCGATCTGATGGGCGGTGATTATCGCCCGGGCGATCGTTCCCGTCGTGAGGATGACCGTTACCTGTTGTTGGAAGCGCTGCTGTCGGCCCGGGAAAAGCTGTACATCAGTTGGGTGGGGCGCAGCATCCGCGACAACAGCGAGCGACCGGCATCGGTGTTGATCGGCCAATTGCGTGATCACCTCGCCAATGGCTGGCGGTTGGCCGATGACAGCAAGCCTCTTCTCGATGCCCTGACCCAGGAGCATCCGCTGCAACCGTTCAGTGCGCGTTATTTCCATCAAGGTGACGAGCTGTTCAGTTACGCCAGCGAATGGCGAATGCTCCACGACACCTCCGATCACACCGACAAAACCCAGGTGCTGGCACCTTACGTCCAGGAAGAACCCTTGGGCCTTGGTCAGTTGCAGGACTTCCTGCGCAACCCCGTCCGCCATTTCTTCAGCCAGCGCCTGAAAGTGTTCTTCGAAGCCATCGAAGCGCCTCTGGCCGATGACGAACCTTTCGTGCTCGACGCGTTGCAACGCTACACCCTGAGTGACAGCCTGCTCGAGGCCGCGTTGATACGCCTGGACCAACCGGATCTGGCCCTGGCCGCCCACGCCCAGAGACTTCAGAACAGCGGCCTGTTACCGATGGCCGGGTTCGGTGAGTGCATGCAGCGTGAATTGATCGAACCCTTGCCGGATCTGCTCCAGCGCTACCAACAGCTTCTGGCGTTATGGCCCACACCGCTGACCAGTGCTGTGCCCGTCAGCCTGCGCTTGCAGGGTGTGAGTGTCGAAGGGTGGCTCAGTGGCCTGCACCAGCGCTCTGACGGTGCGGTCCTCGCCATCACGGCCATCCCCAACAGCATCGGCTCTTCCAAGACCCGCAAGTGGCATCGTCTGATACGACCCTGGGTCAACCATCTCGTGGCTTGCGCTAACGGCTTGTCGTTGACGACGGCGCTGGTGGCCAGTGATGACAGCTTGCTGCTGGCCCCTTTTGAGGAGCCTGTGGCGCAACGGTTGCTGGGCGACATGTTGCTGGCCTGGCAGACCGGTATGCGCCAGCCGCTGCCGATCGCGGTGAAGACGGCTTTCGCCTGGCTCGGTCAGACCGAGCCGATCAAGGCCGAAGCTGCAGCTCGCAAAGCTTATGAGGGCGATGGGCAGACGTTCGAAGGCGAGCGGCGGGAAAACCCGGCCTTGGCTCGACAGTTTCCTGATTTCGGGACCTTGATGGCTGACGAAACATTCCCCGATTGGTGCGATGCGCTTTACCGACCATTGCTCGAAGCACCATGGCGGTCCTTGGTCAGCGAGGAGGCCCGTTCATGAGTCGGCAGGCACCATTGGCCCTGGCGTTTCCGCTACGGGGCAGTCAACTGATCGAGGCCAGCGCAGGTACCGGCAAGACCTTCACTATTTCCGCGCTGTACCTGCGCCTGGTGCTGGGGCACGGTGGTTCGGCGTCCGGTTTTGGCCGCGAGCTGCTTCCGCCGCAAATCCTGGTGGTGACCTTTACGGACGCTGCCACCAAAGAGTTGCGTGAGCGAATTCGCACCCGTCTGGCCGAAGCCGCACGTTTCTTTCGCGACGAGATTCCAGCCCCGGATTCACTGATCGCTGCATTGCGCGATGAGTTCAGTGCTGAGCAATGGCCAGGCTGCGCGAACCGGCTGGACATCGCCGCGCAGTGGATGGACGAAGCGGCCGTCTCGACCATCCATAGTTGGTGCCAGCGCATGTTGCGTGAGCATGCCTTCGACAGTGGCAGCCTGTTTACCCAGACCCTGGAAACCGATCACAGCGAATTGCTGGGCGAGGTCTTGCGCGATTACTGGCGGCTGTTCTGCTATTCGATGCAAGGCGAGGCGCTGAATTGGGTGCGTACCCATTGGGGAGGGCCTGCTGCGCTGTTGCCACGGGTCAGAGGTTTGTTTTCCAGCGAGCGTGGCGACGATGACGGACTTGAGCCGGCTGAACTCATCGCCGCCTCCCTGCAGGAGCGCAGTGCCGCCTTGCTCGATCTCAAGGCGCCGTGGCGACAATGGGCCGTGGAACTGCTGGAGATCTGCCAGCAAGGCGTCGCCAGCAAGTCTGTCGACGGGCGCAAGATGCAGGCGCGTTACTTCGAACCGTGGTTTCAGAAAATCACCGCTTGGGTCGATGATGAAAGCCACGAGTTGCTGGACATCGGCACCGGGTTCACGCGGCTGACACCCGAGGGCATGGCCGAAGCCTGGAAAGGCGAAGTGCCCAACCATCCCGGGCTGGAGGCCATGGCCGGTCTCAAGGCCAGCCTGGATGCGTTGCCCACGCCAGATGCCGCTGTGTTGCAGCATGCCGCGCAGTGGGTTGGGGCGCGTTTCGAGGCAGAGAAGCGTCGCCGCGCCGAGATGGGCTTCGACGACATGCTGCTGCGTCTCGACGCGGCGCTGCAGGCCGACGGGGGCGAGCGTCTGGCGAGCCTGATCCGCGAGCAGTTTCCGGTGGCGCTGATCGATGAGTTCCAGGACACCGACCCGGTTCAGTACCGGATCTTCGAAAGCATCTATCGTATTGAAGACAATGACCCAGAGACCGGACTTTTCCTGATCGGCGATCCGAAGCAGGCGATCTATGCTTTTCGCGGTGCCGACATCTACACCTACCTGCGTGCTCGCGAGGCCACGGCCGGCAGGTTGCATACGCTGGGCACGAATTTCCGTTCCAGCCATGCCATGGTGGGTGCGGTAAACCATATTTTCCAGAAGGCCGAGTCCCGTCTGAAGGGGCGCGGGGCCTTTCTGTTTCGTGAACCTTCGGGCAAAAACTCGGTGCCGTTCCTGTCCGTTGATTCCCAGGGACGCAAGGAGTCCTTGCAGGTGGCAGGACAGGCCGTTGCGGCGTTGAACCTCTGGCACCTGGCGTCGGACCAGCCGCTTTCCGGTGCGCTGTATCGGCAATCCATGGCGGCTGCCTGCGCCAGTGAGATTACGGCATTGCTCAATGGCGGCCAGTCGGGACGCGACGGCTTCACGGTCGATGGCGAAACGCTGCGCGGGTTGCGTCCGGCGGATATCGCCATCCTGGTGCGCGACGGTAAAGAAGCGCAGGCCGTGCGAGACGAGTTGTCTGCGCGGGGCGTGCGCAGTGTCTACCTGTCCGACAAGGATTCGGTCTTCGCATCGCAAGAGGCGCGGGATTTGCTGACCTGGCTCAGGGCCTGCGCCGAGCCGGATGTGGAGCGGCCGCTACGGGCAGCGCTGGCCAGCATCACGTTGAACCTGCCGCTGACGGAGCTGGAGCGTCTCAATCAGGATGAGCTGGCCTGGGAAGCCCGGGTCATGCAGTTCCGCGGTTATCGTACGGTCTGGCGCAGCCAGGGCGTGCTGCCGATGTTGCGACGCCTGCTGCATGATTTCGAGTTGCCCCAGGCCCTGATGGCGCGCAGCGATGGCGAGCGGGTGCTGACCAATTTGCTGCACCTTTGCGAACTGTTGCAGCAGGCCGCCGGTGAACTGGATGGCGAACAAGCCTTGATCCGACATTTGTCCGAGCACCTGGCCTTGTCCGGGCAGGCGGGGGAAGAGCAGATCCTGCGCCTGGAAAGCGATGAGCAGTTGGTTAAGGTGGTCACGATCCACAAGTCCAAGGGGCTTGAATATCCGTTGGTCTTCCTGCCCTTCATCTGTTCGACGAAACCGGTGGATGGCAGTCGATTGCCGTTGCATTACCACGATGAGGCCAACAAGGCGCAGATCAGCCTCAAGCCCACCGCCGAACTGATCGCCAAGGCCGATGACGAGCGTCTGGCCGAGGATCTGCGGCTGCTCTACGTAGCACTGACCCGTGCACAACATGCCTGCTGGCTGGGTGTCGCGGATCTCAAGCGGGGCAACAACAACAGCTCGATCCTGCATGTGTCCGCGCTGGGTTATCTGCTGGGAGGCGGTGTGCCGCTGACCGATTCGGTGGAGCTGAGGCGCTGGCTGGAAGACCTGCAACAAGGCAGCGTCGCGGTGAGTTGCCAGCCGGTGCCCGAAGCCACCGACGAGCGCTATCGGCCGCCGCGTAACGACGCCGTGTTGCTCGAGCCCTTGGTGCCCTTGCGCAAAGCCAGCGAAAATTGGTGGATCGCGTCCTACAGTGCCTTGCGCATCGGCGAAAGCCTGAGCGAAGGTAGCGATGCCGCGCCAGAGAATCCGCAAGCGCAGAAACTGTTCGACGATGAGCGACTGGACCCGGACGCGCCCAGGGAGACCATCGCCGTTAGTGGCGATATCCACCGATTTCCCCGTGGCCCCGGCCCCGGCACTTTCCTTCATGGCCTCTTGGAGTGGGTCGCTGGGGAAGGTTTTTCATCTACGCCGGCGGATATCGAGGATGCCATTGCCCGGCGCTGTAATCGTCGAGGCTGGAAAGGCTGGATCACCACGTTGAGCGACTGGCTGCAGCACTTGATCAAAATGCCCATGCACGTCGGCAACGACCAGGCGCCGGTGGTGCTTGAACACCTGACCCGGTTCCAGGTGGAGATGGAGTTCTGGTTCGCCAGCCACAAGGTCGATGTGCAAAAGCTTGACCAACTGGTTTGCCGGTTCACCCATGGCGGTGTGGCCCGCGTCGCTGCGGAGCCGGTACTGCTCAACGGCATGTTCAAGGGCTTCATCGATTTGACGTTCGAGCACGACGGTCGGTATTACGTGGCCGATTACAAATCCAATTGGCTGGGTGGCGATGACATGGCCTACACCGTACAGGCCATGGAACAGTCGATCCTGGACCATCGCTACGACCTGCAATACGTGCTGTACCTGCTGGCCCTGCATCGCCAGCTCAAGGCGCGGCTCCCCGATTACGACTACGACCGGCATGTTGGCGGCGCGCTCTACCTGTTTCTCCGTGGCACCCGATCAACCAGCCAGGGCGTGTATTTCACCAAGCCGCCACGGGCCTTGATCGAACAACTGGATCGGCTGTTCCAAGGCGCGCCCGAACCCAAGGCCGAGCCGGCGTGGGTACAGGGAGAATTGCTATGAGTCGTTCTTTTGCCGACCTGCTGCCCAAGGCGTCCGACGACGAGAGTCCGGTTGACCTGGCCCCCTTGAGCCGTGCCCAGGACCTGCTGTTGTTACTGACGCGCTGGGTCGAGCGTGGCTGGCTGCGTGCTTTGGACAAAGCCTTCGTGGCGTTCCTCCATGAACTGGCGCCGGACGATGATCCCCTGGTCCTGCTCGCCGCCGCGCTGACCAGTCATCAATTGGGCCACGGGCATGTTTGCCTGGATGTGTTCGAAACCCTCAAGGAGCCGGACTTCGCCCTGTCGCTGCCCGAGGGCGACCTGCAGCCAGGCGCGATGCTGTTGCCCTCGCAAATATTGCAGACACTGGACGGCGTCCATTGGTGCAAGGCCCTGGCGTCCAGCCGGTTGGTGGCCCTGGCTGCGGATGGGAGCGAAGAGGCGCAGCAACGTCCGTTGGTGCTGTCCGGCAAGCGTCTTTATCTGCGCCGCTACTGGGGGTTATGAACGACGGATCGACGAGGCGTTGCGCCAACGACTGATTGACCATGAAGCGGCGCCTGGCGACCTGCGCGAGCGTTTGGACGGACTGTTCGGGCCGGCCAATGCCAACGGCCCGATCGATTGGCAGAAGCTGGCCTGCGCGCTGGCGACCCGCGGGGCCTTCAGCATCGTGACCGGCGGCCCGGGTACCGGCAAGACCACCACTGTCGTGCGCCTGCTGGCGCTGTTGCAGGCACCGGCCGTCGAGACTGGGAAGCCGCTGCGAATTCGCCTGGCTGCGCCCACGGGCAAGGCGGCCGCGCGCCTGACCGAGTCCATCAGCCAGCAAGTCCGGACCCTGGATGTGGATGAGGCTGTGCGCGAACGTATTCCCTGCGACGTCACGACAGTCCATCGTTTGCTCGGCAGCCGTCCGGGCACTCGGCATTTTCGCCACCACGGCGGCAATCGCTTGCCACTGGACGTGTTGGTGGTCGATGAGGCGTCGATGATCGACCTGGAGATGATGGCTAATCTGCTGGATGCGCTGCCGGCCCATGCGCGGTTGGTGTTGCTGGGGGACAAGGACCAGTTGGCTTCTGTAGAGGCCGGTGCGGTGCTGGGGGACTTGTGTCGAGACGCCGAGGACGGTTGGTACAGCCCTCGGACGCGAGCCTGGCTTGAGTCGGTCAGCGGTGAAAACCTGGCGGCCAGTGACTTGCAGCAAGACCTCGACGGCACTCATCCCTTGGCGCAGCAAGTGGTCATGCTCAGGCATTCCCGACGCTTCGGCGAAGGCAGCGGGATCGGTCAGTTGGCTCGCTGGGTCAACCAGCAACAGCCTGAAAAAGCCCGACAGTTGTTGGAGGAAGGGCAGTATGCCGATCTGTCCTACCTAAAATTAACGAGTGAACACGATACGAAGCTGGAAAAACTGTTGCTCGACGGCAAGCCAGAAGGGCCCCAGGGATATCGGCATTACCTGAGCCTGCTGCGGCAGCGCCGCCCGGCCATTTCTCGTCCGCTGGAGGACAGTTGCTGGGCCGATTGGGCCCGGGAAGTCCTGGCGGCTTTCGACGAATTCCAATTGCTTTGTGCGGTGCGTAAAGGCCCGTGGGGCGTCGAAGGGCTGAACCAGCGAATCACCGCTGCGCTGCTCAAGGCCCGTCTTATCGATAGCGATCACCAGTGGTACGAAGGCCGCCCGGTGCTGATGACCCGCAACGACTATGGGCTGGGGTTGATGAACGGCGACATCGGCATCGCCCTCAAGCTGCCCGAGCGTGACGGCCCCGATGCCGGCAAACAGGTCCTGCGGGTCGCCTTCCCGCGCAATGACGGCCAGGGCGGTGTGCGCTTCGTCCTGCCCAGCCGCCTGAATGACGTGGAAACCGTGTATGCCATGACGGTGCACAAATCCCAGGGCTCGGAATTCACCCATACCGCGTTGATCCTTCCGGATGCGCTCAACCCGGTCTTGACCAAGGAACTGGTGTACACCGCCATTACCCGGGGCAAGCAATGGTTCAGCCTGATCGAACCGCGTGGGGGCATCTTCGAGGAAGCGGTCCGGCGCAAGGTCAAGCGCTTGAGCGGGTTGATGCTGGCGTTGGAGCAGGCTGACTGAATCATCAGCTTTTAAGGATTCATGCCCCCGTGGCAATTTTGCCTGTTTGGCTCCAAAGTCTACGTAACACGCTGTCTCGCTGGCTTTTTGGCACTGTGCTATCGTTCCGGCACTTATCGTCTGGACAAGAGACTATCCATGAACGTGCCTGTAGGGGAGGCAGTGCGCAGCAAGGGCTGGGGGCGTGTTCTGCTTGCCGGCCTTTTGTGTCTGCTGCCGCCTGTCACGGTGGCCGAGGAGCTAGCCGCCACGACTCAGGCCGAGCAGCGGGCAGAAGCGGTGACCCAGGTGGTATTGGGCATTCTCAGCTACGCCCGCTGGCCGGTGGAGCCCACCCAACTGCAACTGTGCATCGTCGGGCCGACTCAATACACCGACGATCTGGTCAAGGGTACCATCCAGGCCACGGGGCGGTCGGTGACGGTGCAGCGGCTGTTGGCCGATCATCCTGGTATCGCCACTGACTGCAACGCGGTCTACGTCGGCCGGCTGACCAATGATGAGCACACCCGTCTGTTTGCATCCTTGATCGGCAAGCCGGTGCTGAGCATCAGCGAAGGTGGCGACCAGTGCACCGTGGGGAGCCTGTTCTGCCTGCGGGTCGGCGATGAACAAGTGTCTTTCGAGGTCAACCTCGATTCGGTGGCGCGCAGTGGTGTGCGCATCCATCCCAGTGTGCTGCAGCTTTCCCGTCGCAGGCCGGCGACGCCATGAAGCAGAGCAAACCAAGGGTCCGTCCCACCCTGGGCTCGGTCATCGGTCGTGGTCATCTGATCGTCGCGTTGGTGGCCATCACCATGGCCAGTGTTTCCCTGACCTTGCTTGGCCTGCTGGCGTTGCGGGTCTACGCCGATCACAACCTGCACCTGATCGCTCGCTCGATCAACTACACCGTGGAAGCCGCCGTGGTCTTCGATGACTCGGCGGCGGCCACCGAAGCCCTGGCCTTGATCGCCTCCACCGAGGAGGTCGCCGATGCTCAGGTGTTCAATGAACATGGCCGTCTGCTGGCGCGCTGGCAGCGACCGCAAACCGGCCTGTTGTCGGAGCTGGAAGTGCACATTGCCAAGGCCTTCCTGGAAAAGCCCATCAGCCTGCCGATCGTTCATCAAGGGCAGAACATCGGCCGTATCGTGTTGGCGGGGCATGGCGGGAGCCTGTTGCGCTTTTTGCTCAGCGGCCTGGCGGGGATCATTCTGTGCACGGCGGTGAGTGCCTGGGTGGCGCTTTATCTGGCGCGGCGCCAGTTGCGGGCGATCACCGGACCGCTGCGCAGCCTGGCCGAGGTGGCCCACGCGGCCCGCAGCGAACGCGCCCTGGACCGACGCGTGCCGCCGGCCGCCATTGCTGAACTGGATAATTTGGCCAATGACTTCAACGCACTGCTCGATGAACTGGAGTCCTGGCAGACCCACCTGCAAAGCGAAAACGAAACCCTGGCCCACCAGGCCAGCCACGACAGCTTGACCGGCTTGCCGAACCGGGCGTTTTTCGAAGGCCGGCTGATTCGCGCCTTGCGCAATGCCAGCAAGCTCAATGAGCAAGTGGCCGTGTTGTACCTGGACAGCGACCGGTTCAAGGGTATCAATGACAACTTTGGCCATGCCGCCGGCGACGCGGTGCTGACGGCCGTGGCGACCCGGGTCCGGGCCCAGTTGCGCGAGGACGATTTGGTCGCGCGCTTGGGGGGCGACGAATTCGCCGTGCTGCTGGCGCCCCTGCACAAGGCCGAGGATGCCGAGCGGATCGCGGAAAAAATCATCGCCAGCATGGAAATGCCGATTCAATTGCCCGGCAACGCCTCCGTGTTGACCTCCCTCAGTATCGGCATTGCCGTCTACCCGGAGCATGGCGCCACACCCGGCACCCTGCTCCACGCCGCCGATGCGGCAATGTACCAAGCCAAACGCCTCGCCCGAGGCGGTCAACATACGGCGGGGTCGGATCACTCCGTCGCGGATCTTCAAACCAGGAGCTGACTTGTGCGTTTATATCCTCAAACTTCACTGCAACGGTTCATCGCGTTTTTGTTCATGGCTGCCCTGACCCTTACCGGTTGCCAGACCGCGCCGCAAAAAGGGCTTAGTCCTGCACAAATTGCCGTGCTCAAGGAGCAAGGCTTCAAATTGACTGACGAAGGTTGGGCTTTTGGTTTATCAGGCAAGGTACTGTTCGGCAGCGACGTGGAAAGCCTTAACCCAGCCAGCACCGAGATCGTCGAGCGAATTGGCAAGGCGCTGCTGGGGGCCGGAATCGAGCGGGTGCGGATCGACGGACATACCGACGCATCGGGTTCCCAAGCCTATAACGAGCAACTGTCGATACGTCGTGCCCTTAGCGTGAGCAAAGTATTGATAGGCGTAGGCATGCGTGAAGAAAACGTCCAATCGCGCGGTCTCGGTAGCAGCAAGCCGGTCGCCTCCAACGACACGGTCGAGGGCCGCACCGAAAACCGCCGTGTCGCCATCGTGGTCATCGCCGACTAGTCGGCGAACACCATCTCCCGGCTTTCGCCCATCAGCAATGGCTGGTTCTGCTCAGTCACCTCGCGGATGTAATCCCACAACAACGTAATCCGTTTCAGTTTCCTCAAGTCCTCCCGGCAGTACATCCAAAACTGCCGGGTCACGGTGATGTCCTCCGGCAGCACCGGCAACAACCGTGGGTCCTGGGCGGCGAGGAAGCAGGGCAGGATCGCCAGTGAGCGGCCTTGCTGCGCTGCCACGAATTGCGCGATCACGCTGGTGCTGCGCAGATGAGCATTGGCGCCCGGCAGGACGTTGGCCAGGTAGAGCAATTCGGAGCTGAACGCCAGGTCATCCACGTAGCTGATGAACGAGTGCTTGCCCAGGTCGGCCGGGCGCTGGATCGGTGGATGATTGTCCAGGTAGGGCTGGGTGGCGTAGAGCTGCAGCCGGTAGTCGCACAATTTGCAGCACACATACGGGCCATGCTCGGGGCGTTCGAGGGCGATGACGATATCGGCCTCGCGCTTGGACAGGCTGATGAAGTGCGGCAGCGGCAGGATGTCCACCGAAATGGCCGGGTAGGTGTCGACGAAATGGCTCAGTTGCGGGGTAATGAAGAAGCTGCCGAAGCCTTCGGTGCAGCCCATGCGCACGTGGCCGGACAGCGCGACGCCAGAGCCTGAAACCTGTTCGCAGGCCATGTGCAGGGTGCTTTCGATCGATTCGGCGTAACCCAGCAGGCGCTGGCCTTCGGCCGTCAGGACAAAGCCGTTGGTCCGGGATTTCTCGAACAGCAGCGTGCCCAGCGAAGTTTCCAGCGAGCTGATGCGTCGCGATACCGTGGTGTAGTCGACGGCCAGGCGCTTGGCGGCCGTGCTGGCCTTGCGGGTGCGGGCCACTTCGAGGAAAAACTTGAGGTCGTCCCAATTCAGCGACCCCAGGGAGGTGATGTTTTTTTGCATGAT
Organism: Pseudomonas beijingensis; assembly: GCF_030687295.1. Lineage (NCBI taxonomy): Bacteria > Pseudomonadati > Pseudomonadota > Gammaproteobacteria > Pseudomonadales > Pseudomonadaceae > Pseudomonas > Pseudomonas beijingensis. The sequence continues at coordinate 1,811,331 of NZ_CP117425.1, forward strand.
GGACCGGCTTTTATGTGCATTCTTATTAGAAGTTTGCACATCTATACTCCAAAAACCGTCTCATCACCAAGGGTGCGTATGCGCCTTGGTCTTTGCTGAACCAGCGCTCTCTATAAGAACAATCCCGGAGGCCAGCATGAACGTTTCCCTTACGCCCAGCGACACCGCCCTGCAAACCGTCAGACTGTTGATCGATGGCGAGTGGGTTGAATCCCAATCCAGCGAATGGCACGACATCGTCAACCCGGCCACCCAGGAGGTGTTGGCGAAGGTTCCGTTCGCCACGGCGTCGGAAGTCGATGCCGCCATCGCCGCTGCCCAGCGTGCTTTCCAGACTTGGAAACTGACGCCCATCGGTGCGCGGATGCGCATCATGCTCAAGCTCCAGGCGTTGATCCGCGAACATTCCAAGCGTATTGCCGCGGTGCTTAGCGCCGAACAGGGCAAGACCATCGCTGACGCCGAGGGCGATATTTTCCGCGGCCTGGAAGTGGTCGAGCACGCCTGTTCCATCGGCACCCTGCAGATGGGCGAGTTCGCCGAGAACGTCGCCGGTGGTGTGGACACCTACACGCTGCGCCAGCCGATCGGGGTGTGCGCGGGCATTACGCCGTTCAACTTCCCAGCGATGATTCCGCTGTGGATGTTCCCGATGGCCATCGCCTGCGGCAACACCTTTGTGCTCAAACCGTCGGAACAGGATCCGCTGTCGACCATGCTGTTGGTGGAGTTGGCGATCGAGGCTGGCGTACCGGCGGGTGTGCTCAACGTGGTGCACGGCGGCAAGGATGTGGTGGATGCGCTCTGCACCCACCAGGACATCAAGGCGGTCTCCTTCGTCGGCTCGACGGCGGTCGGTACCCATGTGTATGACCTGGCGGGTCGCCATGGCAAGCGCGTGCAGTCGATGATGGGCGCCAAGAACCACGCGGTGGTGCTGCCCGATGCCAATCGTGAGCAGACCCTCAACGCCTTGGTCGGTGCCGGTTTCGGCGCGGCGGGCCAGCGTTGCATGGCCACCTCCGTGGTGGTGATGGTGGGCGCGGCCAAACAATGGTTGCCAGAGCTCAAGGCCTTGGCGCAGAAGCTCAAGGTCAACGCCGGCAGCGAGCCGGGCACGGACGTCGGCCCGGTGATTTCCAAGCGGGCCAAGGCACGCATCCTCGAATTGATCGAGAGTGGCGTGAAGGCAGGGGCGAAGCTGGAACTCGATGGCCGAGACATCAGCGTGCCAGGCTTCGAGCAGGGTAACTTCGTCGGCCCGACCCTGTTTTCCGGCGTGACCACCGACATGCGCATCTACACCGAAGAAATCTTCGGCCCGGTGCTAGTGGTGCTGGAGGTCGACACCCTGGATCAAGCGATTGCCCTGGTCAACGCCAATCCATTCGGTAACGGCACCGGCCTGTTCACCCAGAGCGGTGCGGCGGCGCGCAAATTCCAGAGCGAAATCGACGTTGGCCAGGTGGGCATCAATATCCCGATCCCGGTGCCGGTGCCGTTCTTCAGCTTCACCGGTTCCCGCGGTTCGAAACTCGGCGACCTCGGTCCGTACGGCAAACAAGTGGTGCAGTTCTACACTCAGACCAAGACCGTGACCGCGCGCTGGTTCGATGATGACAGCGTCAATGACGGTGTGAACACCACCATCAATTTGCGTTAAGGAGCCGGACATGAACATCGCATTTATCGGCCTGGGCAACATGGGCGCCCCCATGGCGCGCAACCTGCTCAAGGCCGGCCATTCGCTGAACCTGTTCGACTTGAACCAGACGGTGCTGGCCGAGCTGGCGGCATTGGGCGGCACAATCAGCGCCTCGCCTCGCGACGCGGCCCAGGGCGCGGCACTGGTGATCACCATGCTGCCGGCCGCCGCCCATGTGCGTAGCGTCTGGCTGGGTGAAGACGGTGTGCTGGCCGGCATCGCCGCCGGTACGCCGGCTGTGGATTGCAGCACCATCGATCCACAAACCGCTCGCGACGTGGCGGCTGCCGCTGCGAAACAAGGGGTGGCGATGGCCGATGCGCCCGTTTCGGGCGGCACCGGCGGCGCGGCGGCGGGCACGTTGACCTTCATGGTCGGCGCCACGCCCGAGCTGTTCGCCACCTTGCAACCGGTGTTGGCGCAAATGGGCCGTAACATCGTGCATTGCGGGGAGGTCGGCACCGGGCAGATCGCCAAGATCTGCAACAACCTGCTGCTGGGGATTTCCATGGTGGGCGTCAGCGAGGCCATGGCGCTGGGCGATGCCTTGGGGATCGACACCCAGGTGCTGGCCGGGATCATCAACAGCTCGACGGGCCGTTGCTGGAGTTCGGACACCTACAACCCGTGGCCGGGCGTGATCGAAACGGCGCCGGCGTCCCGTGGCTACACGGGTGGCTTTGGCGCCGACCTGATGCTCAAGGACCTGGGCCTGGCGACCGAAGCCGCGCGGCAAGCCCATCAGCCGGTGGTGCTGGGGGCGGTGGCGCAGCAGTTGTACCAGGCGATGAGCCAGCGGGGCGAGGGCGGCAAGGACTTTTCGGCAATTGTTAACAGCTATCGCAAGCCGCAGTAAGAGCGACGATATCGACGAGCTTTTATGGCGAGGGGAATTGTGGGAGCAAGGCTTGCCCGCGATTACAGGCGATGCTGTCTCTAAGGGAACGAGGTGCCTGCATCGCGGGCAAGCCTTGCTCCCACAGATGACTTCCTCGCTACAGAGGTTGTGCAATCCAGGTTGTTTTCCGAGAGACCATGTCGGGTGGTCTCTCGGTTTTTTGTTTCAGGCAAAGACGAAATATTTGCGCACGGTCTCGACCACTTCCCACGTGCCTTTCATGCCTGGCTCGATGACGAAGATATCACCGGCGCGCAGATGGATCGGTTCCATGCCCTCTGGGGTGATGATGCAGTAGCCTTCCTGGAAATGGCAGTACTCCCACTTCACGTATTCCACATACCATTTGCCGGGTGTGCAGATCCAGGTGCCCATGATCTTGCTGCCGTCTTCGCTGGTGTAGGCGTTGAGGTTGACGGTGTGCGGGTCGCCTTCGAGTTTTTCCCATTTGCAGGCATCGAGTACGGGCAGCGGATGGGTGTCGCGCAGGACGGTGATGGGTGCGGTCATGTGAACTCCGAAAGGGGCGGAAGAGAACAGGCACCCTAACCCGTGGCATAGGCGGGTAGATGCCTGTGGTCGACATCGGGCTATCCAGAAGCGCGCATCAATCGGCCAGATGCCGAGCCAGGGCCGTGGCGTAGGCCGGCAAACCGTCGAAGGTGCGGGCGCACAGCAGCAGCGCCCGGTGAGTCCAGGCCTCTTGCAACGGGACGCAGTGATACGAAGTCTCGGGCGGGCGTCGGTCGATGGCCGCCTTCGGCACGATGGCGATGCCTGCGCCATGGGCGACCATGCGAATCATGCCGTCGAAGCCATCGGCGCGAATGCGGATTTGCATGCGTGAGCCGATGTGCAGGGCCTGTTCTTCCAGATGAATCGCCAGGGCGCTGGAAGCGTTCAGACCGACGTAGTCGTGGCTGAGGGTCTCGCTGAAACGCACGGTTCGACCGTCAGCCAGGGGATGTCCGGTCGGTAGGATCAATACCAGCGGATCGTCGCGAAACGGCCAGGCCTGAAGGCCATTGGTGTCCACCGCGTCGGAAACGATCCCCAGGTCCGCCGCGCCCTGGCGCAGCGCATGGGTGATCCGTGAGCTGGGCAATTCCTGCAAGTCGATGTCGAGGTTGGGATGGGCCTTGAGGAAGCCGGCCAGCAGTTCGGGCAGGTATTCGGTCATGGCGCTGGTGTTGCACAACAATCGCACCCGGCCTTTGACGCCCTTGGCGTATTCGGCCAGGTCCTGTTGCAGGCGTTCGGCCTGTTGCAACAGGGTCCGGGCGTGCTCGGCCAGGGCCCTGCCGGGCGGCGTGGGTGATACGCCGCGCCGGCCGCGTTCAAGCAGGTCGATACCCAGGGAGGCTTCCATGGCCCGGACCCGCGCACTGGCCGCGGCCAGGGACAAATGGCTGCGGGCTGCGCCGGCGGTGATGTTGCCGGTGTCGAGGATGTTCAGGTAGAGGCGCAGGTCGGTGAGGTCGAAGTGCATGGGCGATATGATCCTGTGCCGGGTTCTGTGGTGGCTGATCTGGCGCCTTCGCGAGCAAGCCCGCTCCCACAGGGGGATTGCATTTCAAATGTGGGAGCGGGCTTGCTCGCGAAGGCGGCGGTAGAACCAACAAAATTATTAGCCTCTTGCTACAAGAGAGGCATCCTCAGTATATGGCAGATTTTCAAGCCAAGCCCCGGGGCGCACGATACCCCCATGAACACACTCATCGCTTTCTATCAGAACCTCGGCTTGGCCCTGTCTATGCTGGTCATCGGCACCTTCCTGCTGGCCGGCACCATCAAGGGCGTAATCGGCCTAGGGCTGCCGACCATCTCCATGGGGCTACTCGGGCTGGCTATGGCGCCGGCGCAGGCTGCGGCGCTGCTCATCATCCCGGCAACCCTGACCAATCTCTGGCAATTGGCGTTCGGCGGCCATCTTCAAGCGCTGATCCGACGCCTGTGGCCGTTGCTGTTGGCGATTTTCATTGGCACCGGGCTCGGTACGCTGTGGCTCGGCATGACGGGCGGGGCTTGGGTGGTGCGGGCCTTGGGCGGAGCGTTGTTGCTGTATGCGCTGAGCGGGCTGTTGCTGCCAACGTTGCGGGTCGGTCCCGATGCCGAGCCGTGGATCGCTCCGCTTTGTGGGCTGTTGACCGGCCTCATCACGTCCGCCACCGGTGTGTTCGTCATTCCGGCGGTGCCCTATCTGCAAGCGCTGGGTTTGAGCAAGGATGAACTGGTGCAGGCCCTGGGCCTGTCATTCACCGTTTCTACCCTGGCCCTGGCCGCCGGCCTGTTATGGCGCGGCGAGCTGGGTGGGGGCGAATTGAGCGCTTCGTTGCTGGCGCTGGCACCGGCGCTGCTGGGGATGTGGCTGGGGCAATGGTTGCGCCAGCGGATCAGCGCCGTGTTGTTCAAACGGGTATTTTTCATCGGCCTCGGCATGCTTGGCGGCCATCTGCTGATCAGCGGTTAGCCGAGGACGGGCTGAGCATATCGACGCGGCGGATGTCGAAGTCGCGCTCCAGATAGTCCATGCGTTGCTCGAAGAATTGCCGCATATGCGGCAGATTCGAGTGCACGTCCAGGTGCGCCTGGGAGGCCCAGATCTCATAAAAGATAAACAGCGTTGGATCCTGCTGGTCCCGCAGCATGTGATATTCGATGCAGCCGGGCTCGGCGCGGCTTGGCTCGACATAGGCGCGGAACAGCGCTTCGAAGGCCTCGGCTTTTTCCGGGCGGGTCTTGGCGTGCAGGATGAAACCGTGCAGTTCGCTCATCGAGATGGCTCCTGAAATAAAAGAGGTGTCGGAGCTTACGGCAATAATCGAGCGTCGATTCGTGCGTTTTGGTCAAAACAATTTTGCCGTTACGGTGCTTATTCCACGCGAGGCTCATCGGTACTCTGCCGCCATCATTTTCAACCTTCCATGCTGCGGTCAGCCAACGGCCCACGCTGTGGAACCCGATGAGGCTCCCCATGAAAAAAGTCCTGTTGCTCAACGGCGGCAAACAATTCGCCCACTCCGACGGCCGCTACAACGCCACCCTCCACGACACGGCGCTCAGCGTGCTGGACCGTGGCGGTTTTGACGTGAAAACCACCTTCATCGACGGCGGCTACGACCTCAAGGAGGAAGTTGCCAAGTTCCTCTGGGCCGATGTGATCATTTACCAGATGCCCGGTTGGTGGATGGGCGCGCCGTGGACCGTGAAGAAATACATCGACGAAGTCTTCACCGAAGGCCACGGCAGCCTCTATGCCAGCGACGGTCGGACCCGTTCCGATGCCTCGCAGAAGTACGGCAGCGGCGGCCTGATCCAGGGCAAGCAATACATGTTGTCCCTGACCTGGAACGCCCCGCAGCAAGCCTTTGACGACCCGACCGACTTCTTCGAAGCCAAGGGCGTGGACGCGGTGTACTTCCCGTTCCACAAGGCCAATCAGTTCCTCGGCATGACCGGTTTGCCGACCTTCCTGTGCGTGGACGTGATGAAGCGCCCGAACATCGAAGAGGATGTGGCGCGGTATGAGCGGCATTTGATCGAGGTGTTCGGCCTGAAGGCGTGACCTGTCTTTTACCTCACATCCCGATACTATCCTGTGGCGGGTGGTAAACCTGTGCTGTGGGAGCAAAGCTTGCTCGCGAAACAGACGCCTCGGTTCCCGAAAGACCGCAGCGTTTTGATCGCGAGCAAGCTTTGCTCCCACTTGGGGGTGGGGATAAATCCCCTCACCACAAGAGTGATCAATCGACAGGGGGATACGTGAAAGCCAGATCCGACGAGTTGCAGATTTTCGTCTGCGTGATCGAGTGCGGATCGATCTCCGCCGCTGCCGAGCAGGTCGGGCAGACGCCGTCGGCGGTCAGTCGCACGTTGTCGCGGCTGGAGGCCAAGCTCGACACCACGCTGATCAACCGCACCACGCGGCGCATGGACCTGACCGAGGAGGGCAAGTATTTCTTCGAACAGGCCAAAGGCATTCTCGACCAGATGGATGAGCTGGAGGAGCGCCTGTCGTCCCGCCAGAAGAATCCCGCAGGACGCTTGCGGATCAACGCGGCCTCGCCGTTCATGCTGCACGCCATCGTCCCGCACATCGAAGAATTTCGCCGGCTTTACCCAGACATCCAGCTCGAACTCAACAGCAACGACCTGATCATCGACTTGCTGGAGCAAAGCACCGACATCGCCATCCGCATCGGCACCCTCAGCGACTCGACGCTTCACGCCCGTTCCCTGGGTTGCAGCCCGTTGCACATCCTGGCCAGCCCGGCCTATTTGAAGCGGCACGGTACACCCGCAAGCGTCGCCGAGCTGGCGGAGCATGCGCTGCTGGGGTTTGCCCAGAACGACGGCCTCAACCAGTGGCCGCTGCGCCACCAACATGGCGACCGCTGGCCGATCCAGCCCGCCATCAGCGCGTCCAGCGGCGAGACCGTGCGTCACTTGGCGCTGCAAGGGCAGGGCATTGCCTGCCTGTCGGATTTCATGACCCGCGAAGACATCCATACCGGTCGACTGAAGGTACTGCTGGCCGACGCCAACAGCGGTTATCGCCAGCCAATCAACGCGGTGTACTACCGCAACTCGCAACTGGCCCTGCGGATCCAGTGCTTCCTGGACTTCATCCAGGGCAAGCTCGCCGACTACGCCTCGCGGGATTTCAAAGGCTGATTCGTGACTTCAAGGCAAGAGTGATTTGGGCAATGTGGACTGTTTCGGCAAGGACCCGTCCTCGATACTCGTCCCATCACTGATGTTGCCAAGGAGTTATTCATGAACGTATTCATCACCGGCGCTGCCGGTTTTATCGGCGGTTCCATTGCCACCGGCCTGGCACGCGCCGGGCATCAAGTTCGCGGTCTGGTGCGCAGCGCCGAACAGGCGAGCGAACTCACTGTGCTGGGCATCGAGCCGGTCATTGGCACCCTCGAAGACAGCGCGTTGCTCACCGAACAGGCCCGTGTCGCCGATGCTGTGATCAATGCCGCCAGCAGCGATCATCGTGGTGCGGTCGAAGCCTTGATCGAAGGCCTTAAAGGCTCGAACAAGGTGCTGTTGCACACCAGCGGTTCGAGCATCGTCGGCGATGCTTCCGGTGGTCGTCACAGCGATGTCATCTACCAGGAAGGCCATCTGCCGCCACCCACTGCCGACAAAGCGGCCCGTGTCGCCATCGACAATCTGGTCCTGGATGCCGCCCGGCAAGGCGTGAACTCGGCGGTGATCTGCAACACCTTGATCTACGGTCACAGCCTGGGGGTCAAGCGTGACAGTGTGCAGCTGCCACGTCTGCTCAAGCAGGCGCGCAAGAGTGGCGTGGTGCGGCATGTGGGGCCGGGGCAGAACATCTGGTCCAACGTGCACATCGAAGACGTGGTCGAGCTGTACAAATTGGCCCTGACCCGCAACGTACCCGGCACGTTCTATTTCGTCGAAAGCGGCGAGGCCTCGTTCATCGACATGACCACGGCCATGGCCGGTGCGCTGAAACTGGGCGAGCCGCAAGATTGGCCACTGGCCGAAGCCGAGGCCGAATGGGGTTACGAAATGGCCAACTATGGCCTGGGTTCCAACAGCCGTGTGCGAGGCAAGAACGCCCGTGAGTTGCTGGGGTGGACGCCGAAGCGGACGTCGGTGGTGGAGTGGATTCTTGATGAGATGGTGTGAGTACCCTCCAAGCTGAGGATATCCATCAGTAAAAACATAGGACCTGTGGGAGCGAGCTTGCTCGCGATGGCGCCGGGTCAGTCAGTAGTGAAGTTGGCTGACCCACCGCTATCGCGAGCAAGCTCGCTCCCACAGGTTTTTGTTTGGTGTTGCTTCAGTCGTGCTGCACACCCGCGCGCTTGAGCATTTGTTTGCAACGCTCGGACAGGTGAAACACCCGCAGGTGCTTGCCGGCCTTGCTGTAGCGCTCACGCAGGGTCTTGAGCGCGGCGACGGCCGAGTAGTCGACGAAGCGCAAGTGACGGCAGTCGAGGGTCACCAGGGCCGGGTCGTTGGCCGGGTCGAACTGGTTGAGAAACGGCGTCGACGAGGCGAAGAATAGCGTGCCGTGCAGGCGATAGAGCTTGCTGCCGTCGGCTTCTTGGTGGGTGTCGGCGTACAGCTCCCGGGCCTGTTGCCAGGCGAAGTTGAGCGCCGCGATGATGATCCCGCAGAGCACGGCGACAGCCAGGTCGGTAAACACCGTGATCACCGTCACCGCGATGATGACCAGCACATCGTTGGCCGGCACTTTGTTGACCACCCGCAACGATGCCCAGGCGAAGGTCTGCTGGGACACCACGAACATCACGCCCACCAGCGCCGCCAGCGGGATGCGCTCGATCAGCGGCGACAGGAACAACACGAACAGCAACACCATCACCCCGGCCACGACGCCCGATAACCGTCCGCGTCCGCCCGAGCTGAGGTTGATCATCGTCTGGCCGATCATGGCGCAACCGCCCATGCCGCCCAGCAGCCCGGAAGCCATGTTGGCCGCGCCCAACGCCACGCATTCACGGTCCGGATAACCGCGGCTCTCGGTGATTTCATCCGTCAGGTTCAAGGTCAGCAAGGTTTCCAGCAAACCGACCATCGCCATGATCACCGCGTAGGGTGCGATGATCTGCAAGGTCTCCAGGTTCCAGGGAATGTCCGGCAGGGCAAAGGTCGGCAAGCCGCCGGCGATGTGGGCCATGTCGCCCAGCGTTCGGGTCGGCAGGCCGAGCAGCTCGACCGCCAGGCCCACACCGAGGATGGCCACCAAGGCCGGCGGCACGCTGCGGGTCAGGCGCGGCAGCAGGTAGACGATGGCCATGGTCAATGCCACCAGGCCGGCCATCAGGTACAGCGGCGGGCCGCTCAGCCAGGCCTCGCCATTCTTGAAGTGTTCCAACTGGGCCAGGGCAATGACGATCGCCAGGCCGTTGACGAAGCCGAGCATCACTGGGTGCGGCACCATGCGCACCAGCTTGCCCAGTCGCAACAACCCGAACGCCATCATGATCAGTCCGCCCAGCAGCACGGTCGCCAACAGGTACTGCACACCGTGCTGCACCACCAGCGCGACGATCACCACGGCCATCGACCCCGCCGCGCCTGACACCATCCCGGGCCGACCGCCGAACAATGCGGTCAGCGTGCAGAGGATGAACGCGCCGTACAGCCCCATCAGCGGATTGAGGTGGGCCACCAGGGCGAAGGCGATGCACTCCGGGAGCAAGGCGAAAGAGGTGGTGAGGCCGGCGAGGGTGTCGGCGCGAAGACGTGCTGATTTCATGATTTACCTGACTGGGCGCCGGTGGAGCGTCGACTGCCGGGGAGTGGTGCAAAAAAAACAGGGGGCGATGGTACGGAATTGAGGGCTGCGCGGCCAGCCATTGTGGCGAGGGGATAAATCCCCTCGCCACAGGAGGTCAATTGCGGGATGAAAGTCCGGGGGTGAATTTTCATAGCCGCTGCTTCGCGATGTCCGTCAGCGACAAGTGTTACCTGTGCGCGAAAATTACTTTCAGTGGGTTTGAAGATTCTTCGTCGAAATGATTTATGAGTTTCACAACACATCGACGTGACCCCATCCGAGGAGTAACGCATGGCACCTGCTTTCGGTTATTGGCTATTGGTCTACGCGGCCATCGCCATCATCGCGCTGATCGTTCTGATCGCCCGTTATCGGCTCAATCCATTCATCGTGATTACCCTGGTCTCCATTGGCCTGGCGCTGCTGGCCGGGATGCCGCCCTCGGGCGTGGTCGGGGCGTACGAGGCGGGTGTCGGCAAGACGCTGGGCCACATTGCGCTGGTGGTGGCCTTGGGCACGATGCTCGGCAAGATGATGGCCGAGTCCGGCGGGGCGGAGCGAATGGCCCAGACACTGATCGAACGCTTCGGCGAGCGTAACGCCCACTGGGCGATGGTGTGCATTGCCTTCCTGGTGGGCTTGCCATTGTTCTTCGAAGTCGGCTTCGTGCTGTTGGTGCCCATTGCCTTCACCATCGCCCGGCGTGTGGGGGTGTCGATCCTGATGGTGGGGCTGCCAATGGTCGCCGGGCTTTCGGTGGTCCATGCACTGGTGCCGCCGCACCCGGCGGCGATGCTGGCGGTGCAGGCGTTCCAGGCCTCGGTGGGGCAGACCTTGCTGTACGCGATCCTGATCGGCATTCCCACCGCGATCATCGCCGGCCCGCTGTACGCCAAATTCATCGTGCCACGCATCCAGCTACCGGCCGAGAATCCGTTGGAACGACAATTCCTCGACCGTGAGCCACGCGCCAACCTGCCGGGCTTCGGCGTGACTCTGGGAACCATTCTGCTGCCGGTGATCCTGATGCTTATCGGCGGCTGGGCCAACCTGATCTCCACGCCGGGTAGCGGTTTCAACCAGTTCCTGCTGTTCATTGGTAACTCGGTGATCGCCCTGCTGCTGGCGACCATCCTCAGCTTCTGGACTCTCGGCCTGGCCCAGGGTTTCAATCGCGAGTCGATCCTCAAGTTCACCAACGAATGCCTGGCACCGACTGCCAGCATCACCTTGCTGGTAGGCGCCGGTGGCGGTTTGAACCGGATCCTGGTGGACGCCGGGGTCACGCAACAGATTGTCGGCCTGGCCCAGGAATTCCAGCTGTCGCCGCTGGTCATGGGCTGGCTGTTCGCCGCACTGATGCGTGTTGCCACGGGGTCGGCCACGGTGGCGATGACCACGGCCTCGGGCATCGTCGCGCCCGTGGCGATTGGCCTGGGTTATCCCCACGCCGAACTGCTGGTGCTAGCGACCGGTGCCGGGTCGGTTATCTTTTCCCACGTTAACGACGGCGGCTTCTGGCTGATCAAGGAATACTTCAATATGACCGTCACGCAAACCTTCAAGACCTGGACCGTGCTCGAAACGCTGATTTCCGTGGTCGCGTTCGCCTTGACCCTCGGGCTTTCGCGCTTGCTGTGAGCGCAACGCACCCCAACAGGAGTCGTCATGGACATCCTCTACCAGATCCGCTCCCGCCAGGATTCCTTCAGCGCCGGCGAAGGAAGAATCGCTCGCCTGATGCTCGAAGACGTCGGCTTTGCCGCCTCCGCCAGCCTCGATGAACTGGCCCAGCGGGCGGAAGTCAGCAGTGCCACGCTGTCGCGCTTCGCCCGTACCGTCGGCTGTCGCGACCTGCGGGACTTGCGCCTGCAACTGGCCCAGGCCAGCGGTGTCGGCAGCCGTTTCCTCGACCCGGCCGGCGCGCCGGAGCAATCGGCGTTTTATGGACAGATCGTCGGCGATATCGAGGCGACCCTGCGCCAGCATCTGTCGGCGTTCGAAGAGTCGCGGTTCGGCGATGCCGTGCGGATGATCGGCAAGGCCCGAATGATCCATGCGTTCGGCCTCGGTGGCTGGTCAGCGCTGTGCGGCGAGGAGTTGCAAGTACGGCTGGTGCGCTTCGGCTACCCGATCGCCGCCTGCCGCGACCCGGTGATGATGCGCATCACCGCCACTTCGCTGAGCGACCAGCATCTGGTCATCGCCTGTTCACTGACCGGTATCACACCGGAGCTGTTGAGCGCCGTTGAATTGGCCCGCAGCTACGGGGCGGCGATCCTGGCTATCACTCGTGCCGACTCGCCACTGGCCCAACTGGCCGACTGCGTGCTGCCCCTGCAAGGCGCCGAAACCTCGTTCATCTACAAACCCACGGCGGCACGCTACGGCATGCTGTTGGCCATCGATGTACTCGCCACCGAGCTGGCGCTGGCCCATCCCGAAGACAATCAAGAGCGCCTGCGGCGGGTCAAACTCGCCTTGGACGATTACCGCGGCGGCGACGATCACTTGCCGCTGGGAGACTGACATGCTGTACGACACGCTTATCCGCAATGCGCTGGTCATCGATGGCCGCAACACCCCCGGCTACCACGCCGACGTTGGCATTCGCGCGGGTCGCATCGAGCGCATCGGCGAGCTAGGCGATGCCCGGGCCGTGGAAGACATCGACGCCGCTGGCTGCGTGCTGGCGCCAGGCTTCATCGATGTGCACACCCACGACGACACGGTGGTCATTCGCCAACCGCAGATGCTGCCCAAGCTCAGCCAAGGCGTGACCACGGTGATCGTCGGCAACTGCGGCATCAGCGCTTCGCCGGTGAGCCTGCGGGGCGATCCGCCGGACCCGATGAACCTGCTCGGCACCGCCCAGGCGTTCGTCTACCCACGCTTTGCCGATTATCGTGGGGCGGTAGAAGCGGCTCTGCCTTCGGTCAACGTGGCCGCACTGGTCGGGCACACGGCGTTGCGCAGCAATCACATGGACGATTTGTTACGCACCGCCTCGGTGGGAGAAATCGCTGCCATGCGCCGGCAATTGCGCGAAAGCCTGGAGGCCGGTGCGCTGGGTTTGTCCACCGGCCTGGCCTACGCCAACGCGTTTTCAGCCTCCACCGACGAAGTCATGCAACTGACCGAAGAGTTGAGCGCATTCGGCGCCGTCTACACCACTCACCTGCGCAGCGAATTCGAACCGGTGCTCGAGGCCATGGACGAGGCGTTCCAGATCGGTCGACACGCGCAAAGTCCGGTGATCATTTCCCACCTCAAATGTGCAGGCGCCGGTAATTGGGGGCGTAGTCCGCAGGTGCTCGCGGCGTTGGAGCGCGCGGCGCAGACCCATCCGGTCGGCTGTGATTGCTATCCCTATGCGGCCAGCTCCTCGACCCTGGATCTCAAGCAGGTGACCGATGCCCATCGCATCACCATCACCTGGTCGACACCGCACCCGTCAATGGGCGGACGTGACCTGACCGACATCGCCCGCGAATGGGAGGTGTCGCTGTTGGACGCGGCGCAACGCCTGCAACCGGCTGGCGCGGTGTACTACGGTATGGATGAGGGCGACGTACGACGGATCCTCGCCCATCCGTTGTCCATGGTCGGCTCCGACGGTTTGCCCGAAGACCCGTTTCCCCATCCACGCTTGTGGGGCGCTTTCCCACGGGTACTGGGACATTTCAGTCGTGACGTCGGGCTTTTTCCGTTGCACACCGCCGTATACAAAATGACCGGCCTGTCGGCAGCGCGCTTTGGCCTCAAGCAGCGGGGGGAAATCCGTGAAGGCCATTGGGCGGACCTGGTGTTGTTCAATCCACACACCATCCGCGACGTGGCCGATTTCAACGAACCTCAACGGGCTGCCGAAGGGATTGATGGCGTGTGGGTCAATGGTGTCTTGAGCTATCGCGAAGGGCAGGCAAACGGGCGCCGGGAAGGGCGGTTCCTGGCGCGCGAGGGCGATCTGCGCCAGGGATTCAGGCCATCGAATAGCGTTTGATGGCGCGTTTGCGGCTGATATTGGATTAATTGGCGTCACAATAATGGCACTGCGACACTAAAGAAGCCGGGTTTAAAGCCGAAGCATTGGAGTCAACCCATCTACACTGGGTCTTTTCAGCCAGGGAGCAACCCATGAGCTTCGGTAAAACCACCCCGATCCTGCGGATCTTCGATGAAGCCAAGGCGTTGGCGTTCTACGTCGACTTTCTGGGCTTTACCGTCGACTGGCAACATCGCTTCGGTGACGATTTTCCGCTGTACCTGCAAGTCTCCCGCGGCGACTGCGTGCTGCACCTGTCCGAGCACCATGGCGATTGCACGCCGGGCTCGGCGTTGAGGATCGAGACCGATGAGCTGGAAGCCTTCCAGCAGCAATTGCTCGCCAAGCAATACCGTTACGCCCACCCACAGATCCAGGCCATGCCCTGGGGTAGCCAGGACATGGCGATCAGTGATCCGTTCGGGAATCGGTTGGTGTTTACCAATGCGATTAACGTGTGAGCCGTTGGGCATCTCCCTGGATCCTGCTAACGCAAGGTGTGTTAGCCTCAATCAATGATTTCATTGATTGCAGGGGGCATCATGGCCAGCATCACGATTCGAAACCTTGACGACCAGATCAAAGAACAACTGCGGATAGCCGCTGCCCATAATGGGCATTCGATGGAAGAAGAGGCCCGGTTGATCTTGGGGAAGGCATTGGCCTCTGTTAATCAAGCAGGAGGGCTTGGCAGCCGGATTCGTAACAGGTTCAGCGCAAGCGGTGGGGTTGAGCTCGATTTGCCTTCGCGACAGGAGAAGGCGAAGGCGGTGGATCTTTCCGAATGATCGTGCTCGATACCCATGTTCTGTCAGAGTTTATGCGGTCTGAGCCCGATGTTAGAGTGTTGGCTTGGGTCGACATGCTACCCGCGATGGATCTTGCGATTACTGCGGTGACCGTGGCAGAAATTCTCCATGGCATTGCTCGACTCCCATCCGGTAAGCGCAAACAAAAACTTGAAGCCCATGCGATGGCGATGTTCGAAGAAGACTTCGTCGGGCGAATATTTCCGTTTGACGCTCATGCCGCCGTTGAGTACGCGACGCTCGTGGCGAACTGCGAAGCAAGGGGGCGGGCGGTGTCGATGGCCGACGCGCAGATTGCCGCTATTTGCCGAGCCCATGGCACTTCGATCGCGACTCGAAATGTTCGGGATTTTGAGTTCTCCGGGATCGAGGTAATCAATCCCTGGCAGTCCGAATAATGGGTTTTATCTGACCGTTCACGCGTTTCAGGCCATACCCTGGAACCCAGGGCATGGCCGTCAATGCTCGGTTCATATACCCAATATGAACCGATCAAGTTCTGGATCAAGACGCCCGGTCAAGACGTACTACCAGAACGCAGAGCTCGATTTATTTCCGAGATGTGACGGTTGTACGACCCATAGTCTCGAGGGTTGCGACCAGTCGGGATGTTGACTTCTTCGGGGATAATGCCGCTGCAGTTGAAGCAGGCGATGAAAGGCTCCGGTTGGTCCACGCCGGCCAGTTTTTCAGTGAACAGATGCGTATCCGACAGCACCCTTTCAGCTTGACCCGGATAAAGCGCCACGATTGAGTTGAGTAGGCGGACTTCGCCATGAGCCCCAGGTCCTCCGGCATGCACGGGAATGATGCTGTTGGATTTCTCGATGTGCGTGGCGATGAGGTGCTGGGTGGGTTGCTGGAGTTCGTACAGGGTCTCGACCGTCCTGCTCAGCGTCGGTTCGAGCTTCAACACATCAGGATCTATGTCGAGTTGATGGGTCTCACTGGCTTTCGTAGCGCTGTATCGTTCGGCCAGGTCGGCCAGGTATTCAGCGGTATTGCCGATTTTGTAGCTGCCGAAAGTCAGGTAGAACCTCTCGCTTTTGGCGGAGCCGTCATAATTCTTGTCCACGCCGCGGTAATTCTTCGGACCGGATTTGGGGCCAGTGAGATTGTAGTACTCGTTGAGGCCCACATCGTTGTCCCCCTTGCGATCCAGGACTACACCATAGGAGTGAACGACCAGTCCCTTGCGTTGGGTTTTGCTGAAGTTGGGGCTGGCGCCGGGCTCGGAAGGGGCTTCTCGATGAGCCCTGGCACGTCTGTTGGCCGGTTCTTTCGCAGGCTCCTGCAGCATCGCCTGGGAACGGGCGTGGCCATCAGCGCTCATCCATTGGATGACATCGTCCTTCACCCAGCCCTGGTGGTCGACGAACCTGAGGGGGTTGTTCCCCACCATGCCATACAGGTTCAACCCATCGATCGTTCCCGCCGGGTCGGGGCTGATCCAGCGCTGCAACCACGGTGCGTAATAGCGCTGCCCGTAATAATACAAGCCGCTGGCATCACGTTCCTTGCCGGAGTAGCGAAGGGTTCGGTAGTCAGCCTCCACGACCGAACGCGACCGCCCACGCGGTGGCCCCATAAGGCAGGTAGCTTTCCTGGCTGATCAGGTCGCCCTGATCGTCCAGTTCCAGTGCGCTTGAGCCCAGGTGGTCGCTGAAGCTGTAGCGCAATGGATTGGCCGCGATGGCGGACGGTCGGCCTTGCGTCCAGTGCAGATAACGTACAGTGCAGCGCCCCGCTTGCAGGGTAATGACTTCCAGGCGTTCGTTATCTCGCGGTGCGAATTTCAAGGCCTGGCAGATAGCGGACCTCCCGAGTGTGCACCCGCGTTGCGCCCTGAGTGGTCTGGAGCTTGCGCACGCGTTGGCCGCTGCTGTCGTAGCGATAGCGCTCGATGTCATCGGACGCGTTTTCACGCCGTACCAACACCACGCTGTCGAGCTGATTACGCAGGTTCCAGGTCAGCGCCTGGCCCGGGGCTAGCGCCTGCTGGTTGCCGTTGGCATCGAAGTCCACTGTTTGGTCGGGCGTCGAGTGGCCTTTGTTCCAGGCGCGCAAGCGATTGCTCACGGCGGCCACGTCCAATGTCCGGGTGTAGTGATTGCCGTCGCGACGATGACGCAGTTCGATCAGGTTGCCGCCAGCATCGTATTCGTAGTGTTCGGTGAAATTGAACAACTGGCCGGGGTCGATGGGTAGTTTGCCGAGGGCTGGAAGGTCCGGGGGGCTGGTCAATCCGGCAGCCTCGCGGCCCGTCGCGCTGATCAATTGATAAAGGCTGTCGTAGGTGAATGTGCTGGACGCTTCGACCCGTTGGTTGCTGCCGAACTGCACCGGTTGGGCCTTGTCCTCAATGTGCGTCACGTTACCCACCGGGTCGCAGGTGTAGTGCAGATCCTGCAAGGTCTTGGCCGACCGCGATGTGCGCAGGGCGGTCAATCTACCGTTGGCCGGATCGTACACGGCGCGACTGACGACACCGTTGCCGGCCGTCTGGGACTCGATCTGGCCGGACGCGTTGTAGACGAGATCGCTCACGATGACTTTTTCGGTCGCCGTGTTTCTTATCTGCAGGCCCATGGACTTGAGCTGACCTGCGACATCGAACGAGTAGCGCTGCTGGTGCTGGGCGGCATCGGTCTGCTGGATAAGCTCGGCGAGGGCATCGTAGCGCCAGCTCGTGGTGTAGCCGTCGCCCGGTTCCAGCAAGCGGTCGCGGTCTTTCTCTTGCGCTGGCCAGTCGGGTCGTTCGGTGGCGGCCAGCAGATGCCGGGTCTGGCTCAGAGGCTTGGCGCAAAGCCCATAGTCATGGACCAGCAGAGTGCCGGCGCTGTCGTCGTGGCGGATCAGCGCGCCGCACCGGTTGTGCACTGCGGATTCCGGCGAACTGTCGCCGTAGTGCAGGCATTCGACCCTGCGTGGCACGTCGCCTGCCCCTTGCTCATGGACGGCGGTCATGCGCAGTTGCGTGTCGTAGGTGGTCCGCCAATAGGTGCCTCGCTGATCCCAGCAGTGCAATACCTGACCGGCATCGCCAGGCAGGTACAGGCGCCAGCCGGCATCGATGCTGTCGAGCAACAGCGTCTTGCCGGACAAACTGTAGACCGTCTGTAGGTTCGCCCCGCCCGTCGCCTTGGCGAACAGCCGAGGGTCGCGCTGCGCCACTTGTCGTCCCGCCACATCGTAGTCTTGCTGGGCAATGCGCGCCTGGACGGGTTCCTGGGCGTCGCGCCGGTAGTAAGCGATTTGCCGCACGGGCAGGCCTCGGCCGTCGACGGCGTTGATCGAGGGGGTCTTGTGATGAAGGCGTGGGTTCATGCGCCACCTCCGGCCGTGGCGGCGTGTTCGGACATGACTTCTTGCAGCGTGTCATTTTCGTCCTCGTCCACGCTGTACCAGGGATGGCGGGTGTGGCGACGCATGTAGCAGAGGCCGGCTTGCCGGGCCAGACGCGTGAGGGTGGGGCGCCCGAGGGCGTCGTAGAACTGCCGGTCGTAATGGCCGAATTGCCGCAAGGACACATCGTTGATACGGCGATGCTGATCGGCGAAATAAGGACGGTAGATGCGCACCGCCAAACCCTTGCTGTTGTATTCCACCCGTTCGCTGACCCGCCAGCGCCTTGCGGCGACCTGCTCCTTGGGCGCTCCATCCGTCAACGTCAGATCACCCTTTGCATCGACGACGTAAGCCAGGCCCGGTTCGACGAGTTGCTTGCTTTGCAGAGTTCGCCCGAAGCCATCGAAGCAGGTGACGGCGATGCGGATTTGTTTTTGGTCGTCATCGGGGTCGCGGTCGGCGACCAGTGTGGCGATGTGCACGGGCTCACGCGGCGCGGCCTCGAGTTCGTTCTTCAGCTTGAGGTCATCGGCCGAGAGTGTCTGAAGCTCCGCTAGCCGGACTCGAGCCGACGCGCAGATATGCCCGGTGGGGAGCAGGTCGCCATTGCTCACGCAGCGCGCCAGCCAGTCGGTGTCCGCCAGGGCTGCCTTCGATACGCAACCCATCCAGCTGAAGGGCGCGTAATAAAGCGCCGTGGCCGCGTCCTGCAACGCGTCCCGGCTTTGGCTGATGGCCGCTGTCGGGCTGTTGAATGCTGGCTGTTTGAACTGCGCGAGCGGTTTGAAACCCCTGCGCGTATGTTGCTCGTCGCCATAAAAAGAGGTGGCCAATACTTGGCCAAAAGCATCGAACAGGCCTTCCTGCACATTGCCGTTGGGGTCGGTGATGCGTCGGGGCTGGAGCGAGCGGTAATCGTAGGTCGCCGCGGTGGCACAGCCATCAGGCTGTTGGAACCGGGTGATCACACAGTGATGAAGGTCGTGGCTGATCTCGATTACGCCGTGGCTTTCGCTCGGTTGTAGGGTGCGAATTTTGTAGAACCCGTCCCGTGGGGCATAAGTGGCGAAGCCGCTTTTGACGGACCAGAGTCGTACGGGGCGGCTGCTCTCGGGAAGAAAATCGGCCATGCGGTGATAGTGATTGCGTTCGAGCATTTTTCCCTTGGGGCGCGTTTCCTGGGGCAGCAGCCGGAAGGCCTTGAGGGCGGTTTCGTCCAGCTCGGCGGTTTCCAGATGGTCGGTCAGGGCCTGGAAGTCTGCGACGCCATCCGCCAGGGTGGCTGCGCTCGAAGCGCCTTTGTAGCGTTGCACGGTCAGGCCGGTGAGCACGCTCTGGTCCGTCCAGGTCGTTTGCTCCGCACGTTCGCTGAGGGTTTCGCACGTTATCTCTTGCGGCGCCAGCCCGTCGGCTTCGGGAGCCTTGGGGCAGCGCAACGCCTGGGTGCGCTGGCGATAAGGCAGGCCCAATCGCCACCCTTGGGGCGTTTGCAGGTGGATGAACTCGGCCCGGGTTTCGTTCAGGTAATAAAACTGCTGCGCCGGATCATGTGCATCGCGCCACCATCGTTGTGAGTCAACGTCGCTGAACGGTGGCGTATCGTCGGCGGTTTTCCTGCGGGCGTAATGGATGTCCAGGCGGTGAACGAGGGCGCCGTACAGGTCGTGTTGCAGGTTCAAGGTGTGCTGGCACTGCGGGTCATCGGCGGTGCCTTCGTATTGATACGTGATGGACTCCAGCGGCAGCGGTAGCATCCGGGCGTAGGACTGATTACCGTCGGACACTTGCAGCAGGCGTACGCGATAGCGGTGTTCCTGGACCGAGTACAGGGTCCGGGTTTTCCGGCGCCTATCGACCCCGAATGTCTCGCTTCGCAGCACCTGCCCACTCAACGCGCGGGCCATTTCAATGTGGGTGGCTGCGGTTGGCACGGACACGGGGATGTCGCGCCCGGTCTCCTCTTGGTATTGGCAAAGCAGTGCCTTGCCCAGCGCCACGGCTTGCGGGTCGTCGTGGTTGTAGCCGATACGGGGCATGTCCACCGTTTGCCCGGTGTGAAAC
The DNA here is from genome assembly GCF_030687295.1 of Pseudomonas beijingensis. Classification (NCBI taxonomy): domain Bacteria; kingdom Pseudomonadati; phylum Pseudomonadota; class Gammaproteobacteria; order Pseudomonadales; family Pseudomonadaceae; genus Pseudomonas; species Pseudomonas beijingensis. The sequence goes on from NZ_CP117425.1 coordinate 1,831,488, forward strand.
CAGGTCTTCTTCAGGCTAGGCATCGTGAAACCCTGGGAATCGGCATCGTCGGGGGTGGTTTCATTGTCGGTTTCCAGCAACAGGCCGAAGCCGCGAAACTCGCGCTCGGCACCGTCGTAGTAGCCTTGGCGATAGGCAAACTTGCGGGTTAATCGATTGCCGGTGATGTCATCCACCCGGGTCTGGTTCGAAACCAGATGCAGCGCCATGGGGACATGACAGATCGCAGGCGTGCCAGCCTTGTTATGGGCGGCTTTTTCATCCAGCCATTCCTGCGCCGAGCTGCGGTAGCGGATGGTTTCGCTGGCGCCCATGTTGTTGTGGGTGCCGGTGAGCAGATACGGTTTCGCCTCGACGAAATCGTAGCGCCAGTGTTGCGGTGTGATGTGCGGCACGCTCAGGATCAGGCTGGAGCAGCCGAGCCCTTGCAGGTCGGCGACGCTCACCTGGCATAAATTGTCGTAACGCAGCCCGGGGGGCCAGGGCAGGGCGATCGCGGGGCGAAAACGCTGGCCGCAACGGTTCATGAAGATCAGTGCCTGGTCGGCTTGCAGATAGATCAGATCGACGGCGCCGGAGCCATCCAGATCCGCCAGGCGGATGCGCGAGGCATCGAAGGTTTCGTAGGCCAGCCCGGGAAAGTCCAACACGATGCCCTTGCCAAACCGCCCGTGGCCCAGGTTTGGCCAGCACCGCACTTCGTTGTGACGAATGCGCACCAAGTGTTGCTGGCCGCTGCCCAGCACATCGCTGAACGCCACCAGTTCGCCGGGCTTGGCGCTGAACACCGCCAGGGTATCTTCATGCTCGTCGCGGGCGACTTGCAGTGGGGTGGCAAAACCGTGCTCTCGCTGGTTGATATACAGGCGAACGCTGCGCGGGCCGATCAATACCAGGTCAGTAAGCCCTTCTCCCGACAGGTCGGCCAATTGCCCGTGTGGGCTGAAAAATTCTGCCGGAAACGCGTTGAATGTGGCGAAATCCGACCAGCTTCGATCGGCGCCAAGGGAGAAAAAACCGCTCAGCCCCGGTTGGGCCACGAGCCAGTCCAAGCGGCCGTCTCCGGTGAGGTCGCTCAATGACTGGCGCACCGGTTTTGTAAGGTCGGCAACCGGGATGGCGGGCAGTGTTCGCCACGGCGCGTAAGCCACGTTGTCGCCTTTGGCCTTGGCCCGCACGGGTTCGCGATAATGCCAACCCCCGTCACCTTGATAGAGCACGCCCGGCAGGCCCTCACCGTACAAGTCCACCAGTTGATAACGTTGACCATCGTCGAGCCCCGGCATGTCTGCAAAACGTTGCCAGGCGTGGGGCTCCAACCGGAGTTTGAATTCGCTGTAGCTGAATTCGATGGGCGGCCGGCTATCGACGGTAGCCGAGTCGCCAAAAGCTTGATCATGGGCGGCGCTCAGTTGGTGATAACCCAGGGATGCCTGGCGATAATCGAGCAACAGGCGGCGCACCAGGACGGGGGCTGCTCCCAGTTCCTCGGGAAAACGGTGAAACATCAGGACCTGGCGGCACAGGCGTTCGGTGCGCAGTTCAAAACCGTAGGCGAAGCTGGAAAAACCATCGCTGCGGGTTGCCCACTGCTGACCTTCGTACGGCGGTTTCTGTTCGTAGGCCGTTGTCCGTTCGCCATAGTCGAAGACCAATTCGAAGTGCCATTGCACAGAGGCGAGCCGGTCTGTTTTCCATGAGTACAAGTGCGGATCGGCCTTGAAATTGCCATAGCTCACTTGGCTCAAATAGCGCTGGGCCGTTGTGTCGGCCTTGTACTGGTAGAGGATGTGTTCGCCGTAAGCGTTCAGGCTTTCTTCCAGCAGCCATTCGCCGACACGGTTTTTGTCCAGAGGATCAGCTCGGCGGGAGGCGGGGTTCTTTCCGAACAGGTGCAGGCTGCCATCGGCACCGTGCACCAGCCAGAAGCCCGGTTTGTCGTCGGGAGGGGACCAATGTTCGATGCGGTCGAAGCTGCTTTCGATTCGAGGAAAATACCGCGTGACGTTGTAGGTCGTTTCCAGGTCCAGATCGTTGTATTGATCGATGCGGGTTGCGGCGATGACGCCTTGCCGATCACGCTCGGGCAACCAGACCACCCCGCTGGGACCGATGATTTCGTCAGCCTCGGTATAGGCCGGCACGCCCTTGCTGGTGCGGCGCGCCACGCTGGGCAGCGACAACCCCCAACCGATGCCGAACACACCGTTGCCGAGGGAGTTGGCATAGTTCAGGGACAAGGGCGGAGCAAAGCCGCGCCCCGGTGAAATCGGCAGGGCAATTTCGTAGGACGCCGTACCGTGGGCACCGATGGCGGCCCAGCCTTTGCCGATACTTTGAATGGCGCCACCGCCCTTGGTTAATGACGGCGCGGTGACGGGCAAGAGCGGTTGCTCGGTCATTGCGCACCTCCGCCGACCCTGGCCGTATAGCTCACATGGACGATGACGTCGGTCAGTGAGTCAAGCAGGTCTTTTTGTGCTTCGGGGTTCGGGAAGGTCAGTTGCCACTTGGAAATGGCGCCGGTGTATTCGAACGGCAGGTAGCGGTCATCGTTGAAATTCAGCGTGAACAGGCCGTTGTCGTCGACGCCCGTCGACAGAGCAATCTGCTGGTTGGCGCGTCGGCTCTCCAAGGTTCTGCCACCGTCACCGGGCGAGAGAAATACCTTGCTGGCGGTCTGGGTCAGTGTGGCTCGAATGTTTTCATAAGGGCCGATGACCGCCGGCAAAGATACGCTGATGGTCTTGATCCGTCGCAGGTAGTGCTGCTGATCCTTTATAGTCGTCTTCGAACAATTGCTGGGTCAGTTCGAATTCGTAGGTGCCTTTCTTCAAGTCGGCGTGGATGTGCGGCCACTCTTTGTTGATGCTGGTCGGGATTTGGCGCTTGAGCTCACGCAGCGACACTGTTTTGCGTATCTCCAGCTCCCGCTCGTGGCGCCGCAGGTATTCGGCGTGCATCTTCAACAGGTTCATCTTCAGCAGCTCGCCGGCGCCCAGCCCACGATAGGTCGCATGCCAGGCGCCGGGTTGGATGAAGCGCGTGTCGAAGTTGGCGACTTCATACTGCCAACAGGCTTCGGCCGCCAGGCACAGCGCCAGTGTGGCGTCGTAGGCCTGGCGATAGAGCGCGGCAAATTGGCTGTTCAGCCATTGGTACAGCTGTGCCTTGGTGAAGCGCTTGCTGAGAAAGTCGTAATTGGCCTTGGCTTGGCTCAGGGTGGATTCGGCCAGGCGCAGTTGCAGGCGAGTGGCGGTTTCCTGTTCGGTGAACTGCGCCAGCTGTGCGTCGATCTGGGCCAGTTCGAGTTGTGCCTGATCCCATGCGTGATGCCATTCGTCCCGGCGGCGATCGAATGCGGCCTGACGGTCCAGTTGGGCCGCTACCGTGCGGCTTATGATCGCGGCGCTATGGGCGGCCGCAGAGGCTGCGAGCGCCGGCCCCTCCCAACGGCTGCCGCCTATGCAGAACCCCGCAACGTTCGGAGCCATCATCAGCCCCGCTGCCGCGACTTGAAAGGCCATTGCTCCGGCCTCCGCGGTGCCGCTGGCCACGTATAAATAACTGACCTCTGTTTCGGCATGACTAAGATCATCGTCCAGCAGTTTTTTGTAATGGGTGATGCGGTTTTGAACAGTGGCCTGGCTGGCCAGCAGCGCCTGGCGGTTCTGACGGTCGATGTTCAAGGCCTGACGTTGCAGGTCCAGCGCGATTTTCGCCAGGTCCCAGGCTTGCTGTTGTTGCAGCTCCTGCAACTGCGCCTGTTCCTTGCGCTCGATCAGTGACAGCAACGTGGCACCGAACTGAATGATGCTTTCGACGGCGTTCTGAGCCTGGCTGTGCATGACGGTGAAGCGATAGTGGGGGATTTGAACCGCCGACAAGTGGGCCGTGGCGCCGGCCGGGGTGTTCGGGACACTGGCGCTGGTCAAGGCGCGAGGGTCCAGCGGCGCAGCGAAGACAGGCAAATGCAGCGGCTTTCCGGCGATATCGAGGTTATGCCGCAGGTTGTGCAGGCGACTTTCGACGACGTCCCAGCACTTGAGCAATTGCGGATTGAACGGCACGCGCAGATACGGGTTATCGATTGCCGTCAGGGCCGCTTGCGATCGGCCTTCCTGCGCAAGCGACGGCGAGCTGACGGTGGGCAGGGGCAGCCGGTTTTCAAAGCGGCGCAGGTCGTCATTGTTGGTGGTGCTCACGCCGTGAAGGCTGACAGCCGTCCAGTGATCGGCCGGTTGAACGACCGGGCGTGGCCCTAGCAAGTCCAGGGTCCGGACGTACCAAAGCTTGGCTTCGCTGAGGCTGTCAGGCGTCAGCGCGCGGTACGCGGCGTCGCCTCGGTTGGTCAGGATGTCGAGGTACAGGAAGTACAGCGCCTTGCGAAAGTGCACGGGATGACTGCGGGCAATCTGATGGGGGTCATGGGGCGCCTGGTGGGAATACGACAGCGTGTCACCGTCGAGCAGCGGGACGCTTCGCCAGCATTCGGCTTTCCTGCGGCCCGGGTCGAAGACATAGCGCAGCCAGTGTTCTGCTTCCTCGTAGCGCTGCTCGGCGTTCAAGCGATGGGCGACCAGCCAGGGCACGTAGAGAAACAGTTCGGTGAAGTAACGGCCGTAGGGGCCATGAAAGTCCATCCGGTTGCTTGGATCACCGGGCAGGGCAGGTTCCGGCAGGTGTTGAGTGGTCCAGTCAAACAATTCATCCAGGCTGTTTTCGGTGCGCCGGATCAGTTCGGCGGCGAATACGGTGTTCAGCCTGATGGGTTGGCGTTCTTGGCTTTTGCCGTCGCTGTGCTTGATGGTGGAATGGGCGAAGTCGATGAATTGGGTCGTGCCCAGGTTGGGGGTCGGTGCGGCGGTGATCTTCGGTGGTTGGAGGACCGTAGGTGCCAGGCTCAGTTTGATCGCTTTGAGCGCGAAGGAAATTGTTTGATACGGTCTGTCAGGGTTGACCAGCGCGACGCCATACAACAAAGCCTCGCCGTCCTCATTGTCTTCAACCCGCAAGAGGTACTCATAGCGACTGGGCAACTGTTTTACCAAGGAAGACTCGGCTACAGCCTCCAGTTTGTCATAGGTTAACGAGTTGTCTTCTATTGCGGCGGGTTGGCGAAAAATTACATATTTTCGATAGAGCAATGCTTCTTTGTAGAAAAAGGCAGTCCGGGACCCGCTGCGTTGGAAAGGGGTCTGAAGCGCCAAAGTAACCTTTCCACGAGAGGTGCTGGAGTCGCGCTCATTGTAGGTGTTGATCAAGTGGCGTACTGCCGCCACTGAGATCAGTTTTCCAGCCAGACTTGCCGTGGCTGACGTCGTGAAACCAGGTGAATCCTGACTGTCCCGGATCACGTTGTTCAGGTTATCGATGGAGTACTGGAAAACTAGACCGGCGGGATCTGCGACATCCAGATAGAAAATTTCGGACTCGTCGCGCAGTTTTAGATAGGAAGAGGAGGGCAGGGTTTCGTCGAGCGGTGGCAGAACCAGCTTAAGTCGACCTGAAAACGAGATGCGAATTTCACTCACGGCAGGGGGGAGAAACGTATCGTCGGCATGAACGACTAGCGTGTGTGGCGAGTCGATGGGTTTGAGAACAGTCCCAGCCAGATAATCATCGAAATTCGAAAGTGTATTGATGATCTTTTTGGGGCGTGGAATTGGAGAACCCTCAATTTCCTGGAACGCCAATCTGCTTTGAAAACGCTGGGTGTAAGGTTCGATGAGCGTCGTATCAAGGAGAGCGTGTTCCAGTTCTTTTGGTTTTTCGTCTTCCGCCTGTTTGATCGTCGTTGAACGGTCAGGCTCATGGGAAAGATTTTTGTCGATGTAGGTTGTTCTAATAAAACTGAAGGCACTGGCCGGCGCGGACGCCGAGCCGGCTCTGGGCTTTCGTGCACATAAGGCCAGATACAGTGAGTCTTGCGAGCCCTTGCGGTGCTGCATCGCAACGGAACCTATCAACGGCCTGATCGCCTCCAGGCTCTGGCTGGCAAGCGTTTTTGTCCTCGCAATACCCTTGCAGGCCCACTCGTGGCGTACTCCACATGCCATCCTGTTTTTTGAAGCAATAGCTCAAGCGCAGTAGCGGATGATTCACACGGGGTGCCATGGCGTCGGCCTTCGAAGGCGCGCTGGAGGCCGACTGATCCTGATGGATGCATTCTGCCCAGACAACGAACAGGCGATTGTTGAACCAGACGGGACGAATCGAGTGTTCGACCGCGCTTTCGGGGATGGGCACATCGGCTTTTTCCCAGTCCGACCCAGGCGTATGGATCCGGCTGATCCTGCTTGGAGGGGGGCGGTAAGGTACTGTCCAGCGGACGTTGCGCCATGTTCAGCGAGCGCCAGAAGTAAGTGTTTTCGGTGCGGGATTTAGCGATGAGGTAGTAGGTGCTGTTGGCAAAGTCCTCGCCATCGATATAGCCGTTGAGAATCGTCAGGTTGGCCACTTCTTCGAATCGGGCCAGGTAGGCCAGGACCGCCGATTGCACCGCGTCGGGTTGAATCCGGTTCTGGGAGAGGGTGTTTTCCAGTTGCTGGAAGTTATCGCTGCTGTTGGCCCTCAGCACCGGGTCCAGGTAAGTCGCGGGGAAATAAAGCAGCTTTTGGTGGGCGGCCCAGGTGGGGTACTGATGCATTTCGTTGCGCCACGTCTGCCGGTGTTCGGCGGTGAAATCCTCCGGGTCGTAGCCGGGCTCCAGGTTCATCAGGATACGGTTGATGTATTGCTGCAGACTGGCAATCGCACAGGCGACCGGTGTGGTGGGCACATCCTGGCTGACCAGCACATCGAGCAGCCAGTACTCATAGAGGTCATGGGCGTTCTTGAGGGGCGTGGCATTGGCGGGGGCGACGTCGTTCAAGTAGAGCGCCAACAGTGCGTCGCGCAGGCGTTCATCGAGCTGCTTTTTTATGGCATCGGTCATGTATTCAATCCTTGAATTTGAAATGGGGGCAGCCGTCAATGGCAGGCGGCGATCAGCGCTTCACCGACTATTTTCCAAGCCGATGCAGAGCTGGCGGTTTCCAGTTTGATCGCCTTGATCAGCAGGTTTGCCGACAGTCCCGTTTGCTGGCAGCACGCCTGACAGCGCATGATCCAATCCACTGCTTCCATTGAGTCTGCGCGTCTTGTGTCCAGTGACGCCGTCAGGGAACTCACCTCTTCGACGCTCCAATTCAACAGCTTGGCCAGCAGGCCATTGGTTGCTTTTTCCGACTGTTCCTGGTTGGCCACCTGCAGGTAATGCAACAGGTTGTCTTCCGACTGGGCCTGATGACGGGCGCAATGACTGAAGCATTCGAGCAGATACAGTGTGTGGGGCGTCAGGGTGGCGGATAGGCGCGGGGCCAGCCATGTCGGGTTTTCCATCAGGACCTTCAGCGTGCTGCTGCTCAGGTGCAAGCGCTGGCAAGCCTCGGCCGTGCGCAGCACCGTCGCCAGCAACGGGGGCATTGCACCCGGGGCGTGCTGGATGGCCGTGACGATCGCCCTTGCGTCGGTACCGGCCATTTGTAATACGCCAGGGACGTATTCGGCTGGCAGGTCCGCCATGTCATGCAGCAGGAGCTCCACCTGATGCGGATGATCTTGGGAGGCGTTGGTGTCTGCCTGGAATTTCGCCAAGCGTTTTTCCAGGTTTTGATTCAGCGGCCAGTCATTGTTGCTGACGTTGAACAGGCGACACCATTGCAACACGTCCCGATTGTTTTGCCTGAGCCAGTCAACGGCCCAATCCATGGCCATCAGGACATCAAGAATGTCCGACTCTGTGGAGTCGACGGTTTTCAGCTCCCCTTTCACCAATGCCTTGCAGAAATCCTCCCCGCCGAGTAACCGGGCCAACTCGGTGCATTCAAGAGGGGAGAGCCCGAACATCCGGGCGATACGGGCCTGGCGATACAGGGCCGAAACCGTGGGCAAATCATATTCCTGTGATGAGTATCGACTGGCCTGTTCCACCAGCAGCAACAGCGAATCTGGCGCAACGGGAAGGCCAAGGCCGGCGCTGAGGTAACTGAAGGTCTGCTCGTCCCTGGCGGTCAGGCTCCGCTTGGGGGCGTCCCACACAGGGCTTTTGAGCAGTTGGGTGCGATTGAACACCTGATCGAATAGCGACACCCGATCTGCGCAAGCGTGGGTGGGCATGTCGTGCAGGAACGCAGCGAATTCTTCAGCGGCGATGCCATGGCGCCGGTTCAGGTACCGATAGACGCCCAGCGTGCGCAAGGTGTTGGCGCTAAGCGTTTCGACCCTTTCCGAGCGTTGGGCATTGAAGATCAACGTGTCCAGTTCGGCAACGGGAATACCGGTCCAGCGATGCAGGCGGATCATGCGTTGCAAACGGTCGAAACGTTCAGGAGAGTTGTTGGTGAAGACCCTCTGCTGCGCTTGGGTCTCGATCGCCAGGGCAGGGATAGCCCCGCCGCCATTGATGTAGCTGGCGCCGTAATGTGTCCGGGTGGAAAGGGGGCTGTTGATTGACGTTCGCGGCCTGCATTTGCCTTGCGCCAGTAGCTCCTCTACCTGTTCCGTCGTGAGCCCGGTGCGCTCCTTGAAGAACTCAAGCTCATCCAAGCGTAGGAGGTTCTCAGTGCCGTAGTTTGTTTTCAGTGTGCTGAGGTTGGCCTGCGAGGCGGTCGGTGCGATGAGCAGCGCCTGTTGTGCGGGGCTCAACCCGGACAGCAGTTTTTGCGCTTCTGCAGAATTGACGACTACTCCCCCGTAAAGATCCCGGTCCTTTGAAAAAGGCAGGTTCAGGCTAACCCGATAATTCAGTTCGCCCAGCGTCGGCTTGCCCGTGCCCAGCCCGAGGACACATTGGTGATGGTGCAGGTCGTAGGGCAGCGAGAAAGGGTAGTGTGCGCTGGCGAGTATCTGGTGAACGCTCCTGTTATCGCCGGTTTCGGCCAGGTGCGACTCGATATTATTGCGCAGGGTGTCGTTGATGATGTCGAGCATCGGACGGGTCAGGAAGGCACTCTGTCGATCGAGCATCAGTGCCTTGAGGTCCGGGCGCCGTTGCGCCAAGGTGATTCTACCGGCGTGGGACGACCGGTTTTCCAGCTCCCCGGCAAACAGATACAACGCCCGCAGATACGCCACGGGCGAGTCGATTGCCGCGATATCACCCTCGTTGCAGAACTGCTCCCAATTTTCTTCGAACAGCGCCTGATAGCCGGTGGGCTCTGGCGTTGAGCCTATCGCCAGGCTGCGCTTGCTGCGTGGCTTGTTGGCGCCGGACGATACGCGATGCTCCTGATACAGGCGGCTGATTTGCCGGGCATGGCTCAAAGCGTTGTCGTAGGCCTGCTCACCGTCCGCGTCGGTATGCCTGGCGAGTGCCTGGGTGAACTGCGCCTTGCTCATGCGCGCGATGTCGAATACCGACGTCACGCCCATGCGTTGCAGGGCGGTTTTCAGATCGGCTTTTGTGGCGTCCTTACCGTCTGAGGAGCCAACGAGCCTGTGCAGCAGCGAGTCGTTGCTTACGTCCATGTGTTGCCATCTCCTGTGCGAACGGAATGTGCTTGTTCAAGCGAAAACCGTACAGGAGCGGGCAAAGAAAGGCGGTAGGACAGGGGGAGGGGGATTTGTACGAAAGAGCGATTCGTGGGTGGCGTCGATGCAAATCCTGTGGGAGCGGGCTTGCTCGCGAAGGCGTCGGATCAGCCAGCATTGAAGTTGACTGACCCACCGCCTTCGCGAGCAAGCTCGCTCCCACAGTGGTTGTGCCTGGCGCGGAGTTGCAGGACACAGCAGACCCAGGGTGTGAGCGAGCTTGCTCGCGATAGCGGTGGGTCTGCTGGCATCGATGTTGGATGGGCTGCCGCCTTCGCGAGCAAGCCCGCTCCCACAGTGGTTTGTGCCTGGCGCGGAGTTGCGGGACACAGCAGACCCGGGGTGGGAGCGAGCTTGCTCGCGATAGCGGTGGGTCTGCTGGCATTGATGTTGGATGTGCCGCCGTCATCGCGAGCAAGCTCGCTCCCACAGTGGTTTGTGCCTGGCGCGGAGTTGCGGGACACAGCAGACCCGGGGTGGGAGCGAGCTTGCTCGCGATAGCGGTGGGTCTGCTGGCATTGATGTTGGATGTGCCGCCGTCATCGCGAGCAAGCTCGCTCCCACAGTGGTTTGTGCCTGGCGCGGAGTTGCGGGACACAGCAGACCCGGGGTGGGAGCGAGCTTGCTCGCGATCGCGGTGGGTCTGCGGGCATCGATGTTGGATGTGCCGCCGTCATCGCGAGCAAGCTCGCTCCCACAGTGGGTCATGCAAAATCGGGTCGGGTGTTAGACGCGGAAGTGGCTGACCATCATCTGCAACTGATTCCCCAGCCGCGCCAGTTCGACGCTGGAGGCGGCGGTTTCTTCGCTGGCAGCGGCGGTCTGTTCGGACACGTCGCGCACGTTGATGATGCTGCGGCTGATCTCCTCGGCCACGGCGCTTTGCTGCTCGGCGGCGGCCGCGATCTGCTGGTTCATCGACTGGATGTTCGACACCGTGCGGGTGATGTTTTCCAGTGACGCGCCGGCCTTGCGGGTCAGGGCCACGCTGCTGTCGGTAAGGTTGCGGCTGTTGTTCATCACGGCGGCCACTTGCTGGGTACCATTCTGCAGGCCAGCCACCAGGCCTTCGATTTCTTCGGTGGATTTCTGCGTGCGCTGGGCCAGGCCACGGACTTCGTCGGCCACCACGGCGAAACCACGCCCGGCTTCACCGGCCCGTGCCGCCTCGATCGCGGCGTTGAGCGCCAGCAGGTTGGTCTGCTCGGCCACGGCTTTGATCACGTCCATGACGCTGCCGATCTTGTCGCTTTCCTGTTGCAGCACGGTCATGGCGTCGGTGGAGCGCACCACTTCGCTGGCCAGGCGCTCGATCTGGGCAATGGCTTCGCTGACCACCTTGTCGCCGGCACGGGCTTCGCCGTCGGCGGCGGCCGCGGCCTGGGAGGCTTCTTCGGCGTTGCGCGCGACCTCCTGAACGGTGGCGGTCATCTCGTGCATGGCGGTCGCGACCTGATCGGTCTCGACTTTCTGGCTGTTGACCCCGGCGCTGGTTTGCTCGGTCACGGCGGACAGTTCTTCGGCGGCGCTGGCGATCTGAGTCACGCCATCGCGGATGCCGCTGATCAGGTCACGCAGGGTCACGCCCATGCGGGCGATGCCTTGTTGCAGCACGCCCAGTTCGTCACGGCGGGTGACGATGACGTTCTGCGACAGGTCGCCACCGGCAATGCGTTCGACCACGGCCAGGGTTTCGCGCAGCGGGCCGGTGATCTGGCGAGTGATGATCACGGCCGCGATGACGCCGACCAGCAGCGCCAACAGGGTGCTGACCAGTTGCAAGGTGCGTGCCTGGGCGCTTTCAGCGTCGCGGCGGTCGAGTTGGATCTGGTACAGCTGTTCGCTCAAGGCCACGATGGTTGCGCCCTGGTCGGTCATTTCCTTGCGGGCCTGGACCACATCGGCGGTGGCCACTTTGAAGGCCTGCACGGCGCTGCGGTATTGGGCCAGGGCATTTTCCAGCTGGCGCAGTTCATCCTGGCGGGTGCTGGAGAAATGTTCATTCAGCGGTTTGAGCGCAGCGATGGCGGCGTCCAGTTGGTCGATGGCCTTGCGCTCGGTGTCGGCGTTGCTGTTGGCGGTGTAGCCGCGCACTTCATAGCGGGCCAGCATGAAGGCCTGCTTGGCCTGGGTGATGACCTGGAACTGGGCGAAACGCTCATCGCTGAGGGCCATTTGCCGCACATCGGCGTCGAGAGCCTCGATCAGTTTGTAGGCGATCTCGGCGTTCGTGCCCATGACATCGCGGGCGCTGTTGCCCGTGCGGTAGGCGCTGCGCATTTTGTTCAAGGACACTTGATAGGCACTGATGACCGCGCTCTGCTCCTTGAGCAGCTTGACGTTGGCCGGGCTCTTGAAGCTGCTGAGCAGGGCGTTCTGTTGCGCCACGAAACCATCGAGGGTGGTCTGCACGTTTTGTGCGGCGGTCTCGTCACCGTTGGTCAGCATGTATTGCAGGCGCGTGACGCGCAGTTTGGTCAGGCTGGCGTTGAGCTGGGTAATGTCGCTCATCCAGTTGCTGCGGTCGATCAGCCCACCCAGGCTGGTCCAACTGGTCAGGGCCAGCAGGCAGGTCAGTACCAGCACCAGGCCGAAGCCCAGGCCCAATTTCATGTTGACGCTAATGTTGCCAAACCAGCTGTTCATCAAATTCCTCCAGGAACGTTGTGCTGCTTAATCGTCGGTACGCTGGAAGATTGTTGTTGTTAAGAGCCAGCAAGAGCATGTAACAGGGGGGTATCGGCGGTGAGCCATGGATCTGAAGCTTTTTTTCACATCGGTTTCACTGCCTACCTACGTCGGCCTCTCTACTGTCGCGCCATCGAATGACTGGGTGGATGCCGTCGGGGCGGCTTGATGTGGAACTGAGACTGAGCCTTTTCGGCCTGACGCGCTCGATCGATACGCGCCGATTTGCCCGTTATCAAAACGCCGTGGTCGTGCTGGCTTCAGCGCTGCTGGTGATCCCGTTGACCCTCTGGCTGCTCAGCCCGACGGCGGTGCCGGACCTGGCCCATGGCAACGTCGCCGGCGCCCGTGCCTTGGCCGCTGGCTGGGCCAAGGGCGAGATGATCGTGCTGGTGCGCCATGTCGAGCGCTGCGATCACTCCAAGGCCGCGTGCTTGAATGATCGCGAAGGCATCACCGACCGCGCCCGTGCCGTTGCGGTGGGCCTCGGTGCCCGTTTCGAACAACTGGGCCTGGACAACGTCGACCTCTACAACAGCCCGCTGGTGCGTGCGACCCAGACGGCGGGGTACATGTTCAGCAAGGTGAGCACTGGTGACGATTGGCTGTTCAATTGCCGACATGACCTGCTGCGCAATGCCCTGGCCCACAAGGTGGCGGGGCGCAACTTGATTCTGGTCACCCATAGCGAATGTATGCAGGCCATGGAAACCGCGCTCCAGCGTCCGACCTCGGCGTTTGGCTATGGCGCTTCGTTGTTCGTTTCCACCGCCCAACCACAAGCGCCACGGTTGCTCGGTTTTATCGAAGCCTCTGACTGGCGCTCGGTGATGTTTCAGTAATTTTCCTCACGATTAGGACCGCTCATGCTGACGTCTGCTCGCGCCCGTTTCTACGGGCTCAACCTCGGAATTCCGCTGGTCTGTGCTGCCGTGGTGTTCTTGCTGTTCGACATGACCCGCATCGACATCGCCATCAGCGATCTTTTTTACGACCCGTTGCACCAGGTCTTTCCGTTGGAGCACGTTCGTCTGTTCGAGCAAATCACCCACAAGTGGGCGAGGATCATCCCGAACTGGACCGGCGAGGTGGCCATTATCGGGGCGCTGTTGTCGTTTTTCTGGCCGATCTTCAAACCGGAAAAACGCCCTGGACTGCTTCGCCTGCTGGATAAAGCCCGACTGAGCAAGCCGCTACGGTTTGCCCACAAGCACCGTCGTGATTTCCTCTACGTGGTTTTCGCCTTTTCCCTCAGCACCGGGGTGATCCATTACCTCAAGGGCCACACCAGCGTGTATTGCCCGGTGGAAACCACCCAATACGCCGGCAAGATCGAGCACAAGGAATGGTTCCAGAATTTCGATCTACTGAAGGTTGCCGGTGACGGTCGCTGCTGGCCCGGCGGTCATGCGTCCGGCGGCTTCACCATGCTGGCGCTGTATTTCGTCGCCCGCCGCTACCGCTGGCGTCATTCGAAAGCGTTGATGTATGGGGCGCTGGCCTTGGGGTTTGTCTACGGGACGACGCGGGTCCTGCAGGGCTGGCACTACATGTCCCACACGTTCTGGGCGGGGATTTTCGTCTGGTTGAGCTGTTGGCTGATGGCGTTGCTGTTTTATGGGCGAGCGGCTTTGGAACAGCCTGTGTTGGGCAGCGCACTTCGTCAGTCTGAACGCCAGGCAAAAAAAAGCCCGCTGGGAGCGCGGGCTAAAACCTTAGTTTCTTGAATGAGCGAGGGGACTTTACCCAATCACGCGGGGGCGTGGGGTGAAGAAAAGTTCATGAGGCCGGCTCCTTGCACGACCTCATGCTCGCGGGTTCTTCTCACCTGAGATCAAACCGATCCAGGTTCATCACCTTGACCCACGCCGCGATGAAGTCCTTGACGAACTGCTCCTGCGCATCCGGGCTGGCATAGACTTCGGCCAGGGCCCGTAGTTGCGCGTTGGAGCCGAAGACCAGGTCAACGCGAGTGCCGGTCCATTTGACCTGGCCGGTCTTGCGGTCGCGGGCTTCGAAGGTTTCCTGGGTGTCGGAAAGGGCTTTCCATTCCACGCCCATGTCGAGCAGGTTGACGAAAAAGTCGTTACTCAATGTCCCGGGCCGTTGGGTAAAGACACCGTGCGCAGTGTGGCCGACGTTGATGTCCAGTACCCGCAGACCACCGAGCAGTGCCGTCATTTGCGGGGCGCTGAGGGTCAGCAGTTGGGCCTTGTCGATCAGCAGCGCCTCGGCGGACACGCGGTATCGGCCCTTGAGGTAGTTGCGAAAACCATCGGCGATGGGCTCGAGGAAACCGAACGACTCGACGTCCGTCTGCTCCTGGCTGGCGTCCATGCGTCCTGGTGCGAAGGGTACCGTCACGCTGAGCCCGGCATTTTTCGCGGCCTGTTCAATGCCGGCGCTGCCGGCCAGCACGATCAGGTCCGCCAGGGAGATTTTCTTGCCATCGGCTTGGGCGGCGTTGAACTCGTTCCGAACCTTGTCGAGGGTCGCCAGCACCTGGGCCAGTTGCTCGGGCTGGTTGGCCGGCCAATCCTTCTGCGGGGCCAGGCGCAGGCGGCCACCGTTGGCACCGCCGCGTTTGTCGGAACCACGGAAAGTGGAAGCCGCGGCCCACGCCGTCGACACCAGCTGTGAAACCGTAAGGCCCGAGGCCTGCAACGTGCCTTTGAGGGCGGCGACGTCGCTGTCGTTGACCAGCGGATGGTCGACCGCCGGGATAGGGTCTTGCCACAGCAGTTCTTCGTTGGGCAGCTCCGGGCCGAGGTAGCGTGAGAGCGGGCCCATGTCGCGATGGATCAGCTTGAACCAGGCGCGGGCAAAGGCGTCGGACAATTGCTCCGGGTTCTCCAGGAAACGCCGCGAGATTTTCTCGTAGATCGGGTCGAAGCGCAGCGCCAGGTCGGTGGTCAGCATCGTTGGATTGCGCCGTTTGGCCGGGTCATGGGCATCGGGGATGATGCCCGCGCCTGCGCCGTTTTTCGGCGTCCATTGGTGCGCGCCGGCCGGGCTCTTGGTCAGTTCCCACTCGAAGCCGAACAGGTTCTCCAGGTAGTTGTTGCTCCAGCGGGTGGGCGTGGTGGTCCAGGTGACCTCCAGGCCACTGGTGATGGTGTCGGCGCCCTTGCCGGTGCCGAAGGTGCTCTTCCAGCCCAGGCCTTGCAGCTCCAGGCCAGCGGCTTCGGGCTCGGCACCGACATTGTCCGCAGGCCCGGCGCCGTGGGTTTTGCCGAAGGCGTGGCCACCGGCAATCAGTGCCACGGTTTCTTCGTCGTTCATCGCCATGCGGGCGAAGGTTTCGCGGATGTCCAGCCCGGCGGCGACCGGGTCCGGCTGGCCCTCGGGGCCTTCCGGGTTGACGTAGATCAGCCCCATCTGCACGGCGGCCAGCGGGTTCTCCAGGTTGCGTCCCTCGTCAGTGCGGCTTTCTTCGTTGCCAGGTTCGGCCACCAATTGGCCTTCGCCGGGCTCCTGCATGGCGGCTTTGTCGGGCTTGCCGTAGCGAACATCGCCCCCCAGCCATTTGTTTTCGGAACCCCAGTAGACGTCTTCATCCGGCTCCCAGACGTCGGCGCGACCACCGGAAAAACCGAAGGTCTTGAAGCCCATGGACTCCAGCGCAACGTTACCGGTGAGGACGATCAGGTCGGCCCAGGAAATGTTGCGGCCATACTTCTGCTTGATCGGCCACAGCAGCCGACGCGCCTTGTCGAGGCTGACGTTGTCGGGCCAGCTGTTGAGCGGTGCAAACCGCTGCTGGCCGGAACCCGCGCCACCGCGTCCGTCACCGGTGCGGTAGGTGCCTGCACTGTGCCAGGCCATGCGGACAAAGAGCGGCCCGTAGTGGCCGAAATCCGCCGGCCACCAGTCTTGCGAGTCGGTCATCAGCGCGTTCAGGTCTTGTTTCAAGGCCTGGAAGTCCAGGCGCTTGAACGCTTGCGCATAGTTGAAATCCTCGCCCATGGGGTCGGACAGCGAGGAGTGCTGGTGCAGGATCTTCAGATTCAGCTGGTTCGGCCACCAGTCGCGGTTCGTCGTGCCACCACCCGCGGCGTGATTGAACGGGCATTTCGATTCGTTTGCCATGAGAAGCTACCTTCGGTCGTATTCATCCAGCTATCCAGCCCGGCGGGGCTTCGAATAGCGACAGGCGAAATAAATGACACAGGGCGCAGGGCTCACAGTTCGCTCAACTGATCGTGTATGGCCACACGGCAACGCGCGACGGCGGTCTGATTGCCAGTACGGTGGCCCACGGCAAGCCCAGTACGGTTCTGAACGCTTCCTATCTCTTGTCAGGTTTCACGGGCCGGATTGCACCAGCCTGAATTCAGGCTAGTCCCCCTTTGCCAGATAGCTAATAGGCGCAGTATTAACGCTCGATAGGGATAATCTTTTATCGAGGCCAAGCGGCGAGGCAGATGATATGAACGGCACCTGCCGTGACGGACCCCATCATGAACAAATGCCCGCGCAGCACGGCCTTCCACGAAGCGGGGCATGCCCTGGCGTTCTGGTGGAACGGCCAACCGATAAAACGCATCACCGTGCGTACCAAGGTCGAAGCCTGCGCGGGGCCTCTGTTCGACCTGCGCGGTAACCCGCAATACGCAGAAGGGTTGGTCGAAGCGGACTACCTTGTCTCGCGCCCGGCCTTCGACGCCCCGGGAATCGCTGAATACCTGCCTTCGATGATCGATGCCATTGAGCGTGACTTGCTCCATTGCTTCGCGGGGCCAGTGGCCGAAGCGGTCTACCGGCACCGCAGGTCCGACCGGCTGATCAGAGGCAGCGGCCGGGGAGACCTGGATCGGGGGTACGAATTGATCAGCTTGCTGCCACCGCGCAAGCTGCTCGACGCCCAAATCCCAGGCCATCGCGCGTTGCAGCCGGTTGATGCATCGTTACTGGCCTGCTGTGTGCGCGGTGGCGGACCTTCTGCAAGCGCACGGCAAGGTCGAAGGCAACCTCGTGACGGCGCTGTTGTGCGAGATCACCGGGGAGTCGCCCACTTGGCTTGGCAATAGAGTTGGAAGCCTTGATTCGCGAGCGGGAAGCCGCGAAGGCGCCGGCCTGCTCGCAGGGCCACTTATCTAAGAAAACGATGAACCCGTGGCGAGGGAGCTTGCTCCCGCTGGGCTGCGAAGCGGCCCTACGATTTTGCGGTCGCTGCGCAACCGAGCGGGAGCAAGCTCCCTCGCCACGGATTTCCGACTGCCTAAGTGAGCTGCGTTGCTGACCTGCTCGGACCTTCCAGCGATGCCTTTTCATCGTGTTTGTCGACGCTGTCTGTGAGACATGTCTCTTTTTTACGTAGAAAATCTCCGCTCCCTTGAACCGAAGGCGATCTGCCGGGTCTGGTATCCGCGCATTGCTGTGTATGCCTGCTGTCATTTCTGTATCGAGGGATCGAACATGTCCGTATTTGCCTTAGGGACGAGGCTAGTCGTCGCGTCGCTGTGTTTTCTAGCGATGAACATTGCCGTCGCTGCGCCAACCCCAGGCGATACGGACCTGATCCGTGAGCGCCAGGACCGTCTGCTCGAAGAGCAGCGTCGGCGCCTTGAAGAACTCAAGGACCTGCCCGGCAAAGAAGCGAAACCGGCCCAGCCCACTGCACCTGTCGATACCCGTTGTTTCCCGATCAAGACCATCGAGCTCAAGGGCGCCGACGCCCTGTCCGAAAGCGAGCGCCAGCGCCTGCTCAAGCCCTTCCTCAACCAATGCCTGGGCGTGCCGCAGCTTAATCAGTTGCTCAAGGTCATCACCGACCACTACCTGGAAAAAGGCCTGGTCACCAGTCGCGCCTATTTGCCGCAACAGGACCTGTCCAGCGGTCACCTGCAAGTGCTGGTCGTCGAGGGGCGGCTGGAAGGCCTGAAAGGTGCCGAGAACAGCAAGTTGTCGGATCGTGAGTTGGCGATGACGTTTCCCGGCAAAACCGGCGATCTGCTCAACCTGCGGGAGATGGAGCAGATGGTCGATCAACTGAACCGATTGCCGTCCAACCGGGCGCAAATGGAGCTGACACCCGGGCAGAACATCGGTGGCAGCGAAGTGCGGGTCAATAACACCCCGCAGAAACCCTGGCGCGCCGGCCTGTCACGGCATAACGATGGGCAGAAAAGCACTGGCGAGCAGCAATGGGGCGCCTCCCTGGATTGGGACAGCCCCTTGGGCTTGGCCGACCAACTGGCCTTGCGCGGCGGCCACGATGCCGTCAGCGATCACCAGAAAACCTCGCGCAACGGCATGCTCTATTACAACCTGCCGTTTGGCTGGTGGAACCTGAGCTACACCTACAGCGAAAGCGAGTACCGGGCGCTGGGCCAGGCCAACGGTTTCAATTTCAAGCAGAGCGGCGACAGCCAGAACCATCAGGTGCGCCTGGAACGGGTGGTCCATCGCGATGCCATGAGCAAGACCTCCCTCAATACGGGCCTGGCGTACCTGCGCACCAACAACTTCATCGCAGACAACAAGCTCGCTGAAAGCAGCAATCGCATCAGCGAGGCGCAGTTCGGCATCAACCATGGCCGGCGGATCGGCAATGCCTTCGTCAACCTCGACTTGGGCCTGCAAAACGGTATCGGGGCCCTTGATGCCCAGGGCGATCACGACCCTGGCCCCGGCCTGCCGAATGCCCGCTACCGCAAATACACCGCGACCCTCAGCTACCTGCAACCGTTCCAGATGTGGGGCGAGTCCTTCAGCTTCAGCAGCCTGATGACCGGCCAGCGCAGCGAGGATGCGTTGTTCGCCCCGCAGCGCATGAGCCTGGGCGGCCTGTCGTCGATTCGCGGCTACAAAGACCAGACGCTGTCTGGCGACAGCGGCGGCTACTGGCGCAACGACCTGCGCTGGAGCCGCCCGGTGACACTGGAGTGGCTGCGCCCAGTGTTCGCCGAGTACGGCACCAGCCTCGGTTATGACCAGGGCGTGATTCGCGGCAATCGCTACAACGGTAGCGAGCACGGGCGCATGTCGAGCAACTCGCTGGAGTTGTTCGCCCGCGGCGAGCACCTGAGCGCCAGCGTCACCTTCGCCCACTCCCTGGAACGCCCGGATGCCCTGACCGAGCGCGAAGCGCCGATCTACTTCCGCTTGGATGTATCCATCTAATTTCTGCTGCAACGAGACCTGATCATGGACGACCGCCAATACGCCTTCCTGGCCCGCCAGCCTTCTGCCACCCTGAAAACCCGCGACGCCTTCTGGGGCATGCCCAAGCGCGGCCTGGCATTCCTGTTGATCAACGTCATGTTCTGGCAGCCGCTGTGGGCCCAGGCGGGCGGCATCGTGGTCAGCGCGCCGGGCACCAGCCTTGGTCAGGCGGGCAACGGCGTACCCGTGGTCAACATCGCCAAGCCCAACGGCAGCGGTCTGTCCCATAACCAGTTCAAGGACTACAACGTCGGCAGCAACGGCGTGATCCTCAACAACGCCACCAATGCCGCCCAGTCCACGCAACTGGGCGGGATCATCCTCGGTAACCCGAATCTCAAGGGTACGGCCGCCAAGGTCATCCTTAACGAAGTCAACGGCGGCAACCCCAGCCAGTTGCGCGGCTACACCGAAGTGGCGGGGCAGTCGGCTCATGTCATCGTCGCCAACCCTTATGGCATCACCTGCAATGGCTGCGGGTTTATCAACACGCCCAAGGCGACCCTGACCACCGGCAAACCGATCATCGAAAACGGCCAGGTGAACCGCTATCAAGTGGATCAGGGCAGCGTCGCGATTGAAGGCGCCGGCCTCAACGCCAACAACGTCGACCGCTTCGAAATCATCACCCGCAGCGCCAAGATCAATGCCGAGATCCAGGCCAAGAACCTGACCATCGTCGCCGGGCGCAACGACGTTAACGCCAATACCCTCGACGCCACCGCCCGCGCCGATGACGGCAGCGCCAAGCCTGAACTGGCCATCGACTCCTCGGCGCTGGGCGGCATGTACGCCGGCGCCATCAAGCTGGTGGGGACTGAAGCTGGGGTTGGGGTGAAGCTGGACGGCAAGATGGTTGCCAGTGGGGGGGATATTCAGCTGGATGCCAATGGTCATTTGAGCCTGGCACAAACCACGGCAGCAGGCGCCGTCGAGATCAAGGCTCAAAGCCTGGACGCCCAAGGGACGATCTATGCCGGCAGCCATGTTCAGGCGACGACCAAGGGCGCTCTCAACAACCAGCGCGCCATCGCGGCGCGCGAGAAGGTCACGCTGACCACCGACGGCCAGCTCAACAACCTCGGCATCATCGAAGCAGGCGTCAACGTTGATAACACCCGCAACCAGATTGGCGATGTCGTGCTGACTGCGGCGAATATCGACAATCGTGGGAAGAACGTGATCGCCAGTCGCGACCTGAAAGCCACGACCACGCAGACCCTCGACAATCGCGGCGGCACTTTTTCCGCCGGCAAAACCCTGACGCTCGACAGCAAGGACATCGACAACCGCGCCGGCACGCTGGTCAGTCAAGGCAGCATTCAAGCGCTGGCCACTGGGGCGTTGGATAACCGTGATAAAGGGATCATCGCCAGCGACGGCGTGCAGACCCTGGTCGCCGAGACGCTAAAGAACAGCGCAGGCGTTATCAGCAGCAACAACCTTTTGAAGCTCGAAGCGAAGACCCTGGATAACCGCGGCGGCAAGATTGCGTCCGACGCCGCGCTGACCCTTGGGGGCGGTAGCGCTGAAAACAGCGGCGGACAAATCACCAGCCAGGGCGATCTCGTCGCCACGCTGAAAAGCTTCAACCAACAGGACGGAAAGTTGGTCAGTCAGGGGAAACTGACCCTGACCGCAGACCGCATCAACAACAGCGACAACGGCTACATCGCCTCGGTCAAGGCGATGAGCCTGACCGCTCACCAGCAACTGCTCAATAACGGCGAGGCGATCATCAGCACCGAGCAGGGGCTGACGATCAGCGGCGCAGGTCTCGATAACACCAGAGGCAGCTTGCTCAGCCAAGGTGACCTGAAGGTCGATATCACTGGTGATTTCGTCAACCAGGATGGCAGCACCATCACCCAGGCTGGGAACGTGGATGTCGAGGCGAGCAGTCTCGATAACCGTGGGGGTGTCCTGGCCAGTGTCGGTGGTTGGCTGAAAGCCACGCTGGACACGGTGTTGGATAACGGCGAGTCGCTCACCTCCGCCGACGAGGCCGGGTTGATCCAGGCGCAGTCCGTCGATCTCGATGCGAAACAGGCGCTGCGCAACAATGGTGGGCAGGTCTCGGCCTTGTCCGGGGCCGTTGAGCTCACCACGACCACGCTCGAAAACCGCGATGGCGCAGTGCTCGCCAAACAGACACTGACAGTACTCGCGCAGGACTTGGACAACCGCGACGGGCGCGCAGCGGCAAACGCCATTGATTTCGGTTTGACCGGGACGCTGAACAACCAGCGCGGTCTGGTGGAAGGTTCCAACGGCCTGCTGATCCGTGCTGCGTCGGTTGATAACCAGGGCGGCAAGTTGCGCTCGGTGGGCAAGCTGGGGACCGCGACGCTAACGGTTGATCAACTGCTGGACAACCAGGGCGGCGTCATTGAAGCGGCTACCCAGGACCTGTCCTTGCAGATGGCAGGCTTCAAGAATGCTGGCGGCACTGTTCGTCATGTGGGCGCCGGTGCTTTGGGTGTGGACCTCGCCAGGTTCAGCAACATCGGCGGCAGCCTGATGACCTCAGGCACCCTGGCCGTCGACGCCGCACGTTGGGATAACAGCTCGAATATCCAAGCCAATGTCCTGAACCTGAAGGTGGGCCAGCTCAATCAGACCAGCAGCGGCAAGTTGGTCGCGGTGCAAAGCCTGCTGGCCACGGGCGGCAACTGGAACAACGCGGGCACCATCAGCAGCGACGTTGATTTGGATCTGAAGCTGACTGGCGCTTATGTCGGCACTGAAAACAGCCGCGTCAGCAGCCTCAATAAATTCGATTTGAGCGCCGCCAGCCTCGATCTCTCCAGCGGCTCGCGCCTGGCTGGCGGTGGCGCTACCACCGTCAGCAGTCTGGGTGCGTTGAACAATGCCGGACGGATCACCGGCGGCGGCAAGTTCTCCCTGGCCGCCACGAGCCTGGTCAATACGGGCACGCTGGGTGGCGCCGACAGCGTCGAACTGGTTGCCAACGAGGCCCGTAACGATCGCGGCCTGATCTTCAGCGGCGCGGACATGGCCCTGCGTTTCAATCGCTTCACCAACTATCGCGCGGACGTCTACAGCCTGGGGGCACTGAATGTCGCGGCACGAGATGGCGTCGCTCGCAGCGTGCTGCTGGAGAACATCTCCGGCACCTTAGAGTCGGCAAAGGACATGTCGCTGCGCAGCGACACGCTGATCAATCGCAAGGACGTCTTTTCCACCACTGATGAGCTGGTGTCGGGTTCCATCAGTGTCAAGTGTTATGACTGCAGTGGTGACCACCACAACGTCGACTATGTGGCCAGGGAAACCTACCAAAGCGCAGTGCTTGAAGACTCGGCCAGTGCCACGCTGATGAGTGGGGCGAAGCTGACCGTTGATGGCTCTGCGGTGACCAACCAATACAGCGTGATGGCCTCGGCCGCCGACCTGTTGATTACAGCGGACAACTTCGCCAACGTTGGCGCTGCTTCCGGCACCAGTGTCAGAACGCGGACCTGGAATACGGGGCGTGTCACTGATGGAACCGACGAGCGTTTTCGCGACAGGGTCATCGTCCCCTACAACGCCCAGGCCAACCCGAAACAAGTGCCCGTCGATGCGCTCAACAACTTCCGTCAGGTGGGTGATATCACGATCGTGACGCCGGGGGAGTCGCTGGCACCGGCGGTCGTTCAATCAGGCGGCAACATCAGCATCCAGGCTACGCAACGCCTGGAGAACAGCAGCATCGTGCAGTTCCAGGCGCCGCTGGCGGGTGCAGCGAAGTCAGCGGCCACCGATGTGGCCAACGCCGCACAGCCAGCGGTCGTGGTGCTCAACCCGCAGTTGCCACCTGATCTGGCCCAACAACAAGTCAACCCGACCACCATGCCCGGGTTCACCTTGCCGACTGGCGAGAATGGCTTGTTCCGTGTCGTCGACAGCGCGGCCGCAGCGCAAGACAGCCGCGACCAGAGCCGGGCCACTGTCCAGGGTTCGGACGCCAGCCGGGTCATCACCGGCCCCAAATACCTGATTGAAACCAACCCCGCGCTGACCGACCTCAGGCAGTTCATGAGCTCGGACTACTTGCTGGATAACCTGGGTTATGACCCCGATACCAGCTGGAAGCGCCTGGGCGATGGTTTGTACGAACAACGCCTGATCCAACAGGCGGTGCTGGCCCGCACTGGGCAGCGTTTCATTGCCGGACAGACCAGCGACGAAGGCATGTTCAAGTACCTGATGAACAATGCCATCGCCAGCAAGGAACAACTGAACCTAGCCCTTGGCGTGACCCTGACTTCGCAACAAGTCGCCGCGCTGACCCACGACATCGTCTGGATGGAAGACCAGGTCGTCAGTGGCCAACATGTCCTGGTGCCGGTGCTTTACCTGGCACAGGCCAACAACCGGCTGATGGCCGATGGCGCGTTGATCCAGGGCAAGAACCTCACCCTGATTGCGGGCACCGACCTGAAGAACGCCGGGACGCTGCGTGCCAGCGAGAACCTCTCGGCGGCAGCCGGGAACAACCTGATCAACACGCGCCTGGCCGAGGCTGGCGAGCGGCTCAAGTTGGTCGCGGGCAAAGACCTGGTCAACATGCAAGGCGGCATCCTCAAGGGCAAGGACGTCGAGCTCTCGACCTTGACCGGCGATATCCGCAACGACCGGACCATCACCACCCTCGAGAACAGCGGCCAGGGCTTCAGTTCGAAAACCGCCGTTGTCGACAATGCCGCGCGCATCGAGGCCGGCAACAACCTCACCATGCATGCTGCGGGCGATCTGCTCAACGTGGGCGGCGCGATCACCGCGGGCAACAACGCAGACCTGAGGGCGGGCAAAGACGTCGTCATCTCCGCGGCTCGCGAAGAAAGCGGCTCGATGCGCCAGGATAAGCGCCACTTCTGGGAGCAGAGCCAGACCGTTCAGCACGCCAGTGAAGTCAAGGCGGGCGGCAACCTGAACGTCACCGCCGGCAACAACCTGACCGTAGTCGCCAGCCATCTCAAAGCCAAAGGCGATATCAACCTGAGCGGTAACGATGTCGCCCTGATCTCGGCGGCGAACGAGGACTCCAGCGAATACCGCTACAAGCGCAGCGGCAAGAAGATCAACAAAGAAGAAGACCATGTCTCGCAGCAGGCGACCACCCTCGATGCCGGGGGGGATGTAAGGGTTGCTGCGCACAATGATCTGTTGATGGTCGCGAGCAAGATTGCGGCGGGTAACGAGGCCTACTTGGTGGCGGGTAAGCAGTTGAGTCTGCTGGCTGAGCAGAATCGTGATTACTCGCTGTATGACATGAAGAAAAAGGGCAGTTGGGGCAGTAAAGCCGCGCGGCGCGATGAGGTGACGCAACTCACCCATATCGGAAGCGAGATCAGCACCGGGGGCGACTCGATGTTGGTCAGCGGCGGCGATCAGAGCTATCAAGTGGCGAAGCTGCAAAGCGGCAACGACCTGATCATTGACAGCGGCGGACGCATCACCTTCGAAGGGGTCAAGGACTTCCACGACGAGAGCCATACCAAGAGCAAAAGCGACCTGGCCTGGTACAAGATGAAAGGCGAGGGGCGGACTGACGAAACCTTGCGCCAGAGCGCTCTGGTTGCCCAAGGAAAGTTGGTGATCAAGGCCGTCGATGGGCTGCGCATCGATGTCAAACAAGTGGATCAGCAGAGCGTCAGTCAAACCATCGATGCAATGGTGAAGGCTGAACCAGACCTGGCCTGGATGAAAGAGGCCCAGGCGCGTGGCGACATTGACTGGCGCCAGGTGAAGGAAATCCACGACAGCTTCAAGTATGACAACTCCGGTCTGGGAGCCGGGGCCAAGATCGCCATCGCGATTTTGATGTCGTTCATCATGGGGCCGGCAGGTTTCGGGCTGTCGGGCACCAATCTTGCGGTCGCCACCAGCCTGAGCACCACGGCGGTCACCAGCACCATTGAGAACAAAGGCAACCTGGGACTTGCCCTGAAGGAAACAGTCAGCGCCGATAGCCTGAAAAGTGCGGCCATTGCCGGTTTTACCGCCTATGCATTCCAATACGCGGACAAAGAATGGTTTACCAGTGCCGACAGCGCCAGCACTACCACGCAAGGCGTCGAGCCGTCGGCGGGTTCAGCGGGTTCAGCGGGTTCGGCATCGAGCGCCAGTAATTCCTCCAAGGATATCTTCCGTTGGAGTAACGCGACTGACACGGCAATCCGCACCACTGGGCGAGCGGTGATCTCCAGCAGTATCTCCACCGCTATCGGTGGTGGCAGCTTCGGCAGCAACTTCAATGCAGCCCTGCTGGGAGAGGCCGGCAATGTCGCGATGGCGACTGGCTTCAACTGGGTGGGCGATACCATCAAGTTCCCCGATGGCGGCCCACAGAAAATTGTTGCCCACGCGATCATGGGTGGTTTGCTGGCTGAGCTGACAGGAAGTGATTTCAAGACCGGCGCGGTCGCTGCCGGTTTGAACGAAGCGCTGATCCCTGGCATGGCCAAGGTGGCGGGTGAAAACAAAGATCTGCAGCTGATGCTGTCGCAGCTAACAGGTTTATTGGCGGCAGCTGCGGTCGATGGAGATCTGAATACAGGCTCGAAGATCGCCGAGAAAGCGACTGCCTTTAACTACCTGTTCCATGCCGAACTGGTCGAAAGAGAACAGAAGCTCAATACGTGCGCCTCCCCGGCGGATTGCCAATCCGTCAGGGACTATTACAACAACCTTGATACGACTCGGAACAAAGAGTTCGGACAGTACTGCCGGAATAACCCGGCGAGCTGTTTGCAAGTGACGAAGCAGTTGGTGGATGAGATTCCAGCCAATGAGAAATTGCTGCATGACGGCAGAAGCGCCGGGCTCGATCGTTCGGCAGCGCTTTGGGAAATTACTCGAAGTAACGAGCGGGCCATCAATACCGGCATCATCGAGAAGACGCGTACCGATAAAGGCGATGGTGCTGCCTTTCTGACGGAGCTTGCTGCGGATGGATTGAGCCAGGACCGGGGGCTGTTCTCGTCGACGGCTGGGGGTAAGGGTGGTACAACCGGGGTTAAGGTTGGGGTTGTGGGGAGTGATGGTGCAAAAGGAGCAGGTGCCTCGGCGGGTGTAAGTTCCTCAAATGGTACAGTCAGCCAGTTAGCTAAAAATAAGGCTGCTGGAGAGGCGTTTGAAGCAAAAACGATGGACAAGCTTCAAGAAACTCAAACTGGAGTTGTACAGCAGGTGACCGTTAAAACTCAAAGCGGCACAAGAACCAGAGTTGATTTAATGGGTAAGGATGCGGATGGAAATATTGTTTGCACAGAGTGTAAAGCTTCGCCATCCGCCCCTCTAACCAAAAACCAAAAAATAGCTTTTCCTGAAATTAAAGAGTCGGGAGCAGTTGTAGTAGGTAAAGGGAAACCTGGGTTCCCAGGAGGTACCCAGATTCCACCTACGACAGTGAATGTGGTAAGGCCCTAAGGAGGGTGTATGTCAATTGAACAAGCTGATGTTGTCGATGCCATTGGTGTTGATAAAGAAACGGGAGGAGTTGTTTTAACTATCAGTGATCATTTGGAGTGGAGCAATGAACATTTATTGCTACTCCAAGAAAAAATCAATTTGTATATTGGCTTTGTTGAGGCGGGAGATCTGGTAGCGGTTTATCCTGACGCGAAAGGTCGTCAGGTTTCTATAAATTTCGTCTTTAAGTACCCTCCGGATGTAAGGGGGAAGAATTTTTTAGATAGGGTCGGTCCTATTGTGGAGCAGGCGGGAATAAGATTTTCTTTTCAGATTTCTAAAATGAATTGACGATACAAGCACCGAAAAGGGGAGTTTTTTTGCGACGTACAGAGGGAGCAGACTTATTTGCTTTGATTTGCTTTGCTTGGTTTGCAAATAAATCTGTCCCTTTTCTCTCTGAGTCAGAGATAAAAACGTGCCTTGGAGGGCCATTGATGCGACACGATGTTGTTTTACGCTTTGTAGCGATGATTCTGTTCTGCTTCACACTGACGGGCTGCATTCATTACGAACATAAAAGCGCAGAAGGAAAACCCTGGGACGAAGTCGCGACAATTCGGCAGTTCGACAAGCATTTGTCGATAGACAAGATCGATGACGATACGTCGCTATATTGGCTAGCCCGCCAAACCGAGTATCGACTCGGCGCAGGAAGGCATAAACTTTCCGTTAAGTACGCTATTGGAACCGAATACTCACGTCCAATTGAAATGACCGTGGATTTGGTCGGTGGCCGTACCTATGGACTGTATGGCATTTCTTCTATGAAATGGTGGTATTACGAAGTTCGTGATGTCGATACAGGGCGTTCCGCGAAAGTTATAGAGCCGACTGTCACAATGACGCCTTCTGAATCAGCCGGGCAGGCGGTCCAATAATTTCATTGTGGCGAGTGGATTTATCCCCGCTCGGCTGCGCAGCAGCCCCAAATCAGGCAACTCAAGCAAAAAAGGAACAGATTTATTTTCTAAACGCAGAGAGAGCGGACTTGTTGGTTTTGCTCGGTTTATAAATAAATCTGTCCCCATTTTTGTTGTCCCCATTTTTGTTACGCATACGGACACAGGTAGAGCATGCCCAGAAATATCATATTGATCGGTCTGATGATCGCCCTTGGCGGTTGCCAGAGCATGAAAGACGTGGGGAAGAGCACCGTCGAGTACATCAAGGAGTCCCGCACCACGCCGAGGGAGCGTTACCTCGCAGAGTTGGGCAATCCCTTTGTGCCGCTTGGCACCTTCGACGACGCGCTGGATGGCAGCCAAGGCAAGGCGTGTCGCGACGCGACCCGTAGTCGAACTGTATCACCGGCCGACTTGCAACTCGTCATGGCCGCCAGCGAAGGTGGTAATCCAACTTGCCAGCATGCACTCGGTACGTTCTACGAGAGCGGCAACGGCGTGAGTCGGAACAGTGCCAGGGCTCGGGCGCTCTACCTGCAAGCGGCGCCAGTCGATCCATACGCCTATGTGGAACTCGGACGCATGGCGCGGGACGGGATTGATGAGCCGGTCGACTCGGTGAAAGCCCGCGATTATTACCGCCGCGCGGGCATAGGTGGTGCGGTGGGGTTGGGTGGGCTGATGGAACAGGGCAAGGGCGGTGCACAGGATGTGTCGGGTGCTTTGAATCTGTACCTCGATGCTACCCAAAAATATGGCGACCCCGCTTGGAAGGCAATGCGACCGCTGTTGGCCAGAGGGTTGGAACTCGATGCTGAACGGGTGCACAAATATAATCGAGTATGGACTGAGGGGCTTCTACGCATTGTGCGTTTCGAGTTGTGGCGCTCATATGAACTCAGGCAGCTCAATTACGCCGGTCAGACATGGACGGTCAATGTGCTTTTTCGGTTCTCGGCAGGGAGCCAAAAACCTAAGGTTTACTTGGCCAAGAGTTGTGGCGATCCAGGGCTTGATACCGCCGTGGTGTCTGCGTTGCACCTCCTGACCATGAAAGATCCCTACATGGTTCCAGCGGGTCAGGAAACGTTCGACTTCGTGGCACCGGTCGTCCTGTCCCCGAGGGCGAACGGGGCTAACGGCTCGGTCAGTCACTTCAAGACGGCTTCGGTGCAGTAAACGCAAGACATCATTCTTGGCCGAGCATATAAGCGAAACGTGCGACCCAAAGGTCGCCCGCTTTCATTTATTCAACCGACTGCGCCCGCAATCGTCTGCCAATCACATCCATCACATCACACCCATCGCGCAGCGCTATCGTCAGCATTTTGCAAAAATCGGAAAGCACCAGCGTGTCGGAACTGATCTCCGAGCGGAACGCGATATTTTCCAGCAGTTGGGTCACGGTGCGGATGCGGTAATCGGCAGTTTCGAAGAGGGCATCAAGCGGGGCTTCGGTGTCGATCAGCAGGGTAGCGGGGACGCAGTCGATGCCAGTGATGGGCATGTATCGGTTCATCGGTAGGACCTCATTCAGTTGAAAGGAGCTACCTCGTTGCCGGGTCGCCAAACCCGAGTCGCCGTTAGGGCGACGAGGAACTATAGGCCGCCCCGCTCAAGCGCTACAAGACACCGCTTTCCGAGCTTCATGTAGGAGCTTTGGCTTTTCAGCGGCTGCATTTCCCTACATTTGGTTTACAGCTATCAACGGGCTCGAACCAGCCGTCCATTCGGCACATCGTCATGCTAGAGAGAGAACTGTGGCGAGGGAGCTTGCTCCCGCTCGGTTGCGCAGCGACCGCAAAATCGTGGGGCCGCTTCGCAGCCCAGCGGGAGCAAGCTCCCTCGCCACAGGGCTAGCCCTGACAGCCTCTTCAGTAAGACTCCTTTTTATGCTTCCCTAACGATCATATCCCCTTCAATCCCTTTCGCAGACTCCTAGACCGTGCCAACCCCCAACCGCAACGCTCTGATCACCCAGCTCGCCGCCAACCCCGATGACACCACCACGCGTGCTTCGCTCTATCGCGATCTGCTCGATACCGGGGAGGCATCACTGGAAGGTTTGCGCGTCGCGGCGGGCCTGTGCGATCCGGCGGCTAAGGTGGTGGTGGCTCAACTGAACACCACGGCCCATACAAATCGCCCCGGGCCTTTGCTGTCGCAGCTGCGTGGCTTGCCGGTAGACCATCTGGAGCTGAACAACGCCGAGCCGCAGTGGTGTGACGCCCTGGCCGGGCTGCCCTTGCGCAGGTTGGTGCTCAACAGCCCGAGGTTTATTTGTGGGCCGGAAACGTGGCAGCGTTTACCCGCCAATGCCCTCGAAACCTTGGAAGTCAGTAATTTCTCCCGCGACGATAACGCCAACTGCCTCCCCTCGCTGGAACGCTTGCGCCGGCTGAAATTGCAAACCTACGGCGAGGACTTCGATGACAGTTTTCTCCGTCAACTGAGCGACAGCCCATTGCAGGAATTGTCGTTGAACCGTTGCGATGAGATGACCGACGACGGCCTTCGTGCACTGTCACGCCTCAAGCTGCGCTCCCTGACCTTGCAACGCGTGGGCGAGCTGACGTCTGGTGGCATGGCGCACTTGGCAAGTCATCCCCTCGAACAGTTGTCCCTCAATGGCAGCGGCGCGATCCTCGACGATCCTTCCTGGCTTCGCGACCTGACGGGGTTACGCTCGTTGAGTCTGGATGACTGTTATGCAAGCGAGAGCGTATTGCAGGCGATTCGGGGTCTGCCGCTGGAAAAGCTCTCGCTGCACTCTGCGTTCATCTGCGAAGACGACCTTGAAGTGCTGGAGGGAATGCCGCTTGCGGAGCTGGACCTCAAGTGTCTACGTCAGGTAATCGAGCGGCTCGATGTGTTGCACGAGTTTCCGCTCAAGCGATTGGGGCTCTCCGATGTGCAAGGTGTCTGCGCCAGTACGTTGAGCGATCTGCGCGGGTTGCAGTTGGAGTCCCTGGACCTGTCCTTGAACGACATCACGTGGAAGGAGCTGAAACAACTGGCTGGCCTGCCGCTGAAGCGGCTCAATCTGAGTTTTTGCCAGGGCGTCGACGGTAAGGTTTTGCGCAAGCTCACCGAGTTGGGATTGCCGTTGGAGCAACTTGAAATAAGCGGCCTGAACCTGCGCGATGCCGATCTGGCTTGTTTGCGGGACTTGCCCCTGCAGCGCCTGGGTTTGTATGACAGCCCTTGGCTGACTGACGCCGGGGTGGCCCATCTTGCGCGTATGCCGCTGCGGGACCTGACGCTTGGGGCTGATCCAGGAGAGTCGCGTATCACATCGGCCGTGGTGCCGGTGTTGGAGCAACTGCCGCTGCAAACACTGTGGTTGCCCAACTGCGCCGGGATCGATGTAGACGGTTGGGATCGCTTGGCCAGGTTGCCAGCCCACGTGACAGGTCCGGGAATCTGACGCGCTGATAGGAATAGGCAGCGGCTTGGACAACACCCTGGCGCAAGAAGCGCTTGCAGCGGGCCTTCGAAGCGCTCTCCACGGAGCATGACCGACTACGACGCCAGAGCAGTGCGGTGACTACGACCTGTAAGACTAAAAATTGCTCTAGTATTTATATGTCGAGCACAAATAACCAAAAAATTAAACATTATTAGACTTTTTTGTGGATTTCACCGTGCTGTTGATGTGAAAACGCAATTTGCATCAAGTTATGCTCGTTTATTATTGGATCCAATGTTCAGTGGCGTCAGACGCCGAACCTGCCCACCTATGGATCAAAAAGGATAAACGCCATGATGCTGAAGGATCCTTCCAGCAAATATCGACATTTCACCACAGTGGATCTGCCGGACCGCACATGGCCCGGCCAAGTCCAGTCCGTTGCGCCTAGCTGGTGCAGCGTCGATATGCGCGATGGCAATCAGGCCTTGATCGAGCCGATGAATGCCGAGCGCAAGCGCCGTTTCTTCGACCTGTTGGTCAAGGTCGGTTTCAAGGAAATCGAAGTAGGTTTCCCAGCCGCCTCGCAGACCGATTTTGACTACGTGCGCGAACTTATCGAAACGGGTGCGATTCCCGATGACGTGACAATTCAAGTCATGACACAGGCTCGCAGTCATCTCATCGAGCGCACGTTTGAGGCATTGAAGGGTGTTCCCCGCGCTATCGTGCATGTGTACAACGCGACCGCCCCGGTGTTTCGAGACGTGGTATTCGGTGTTGACCGCGCCGGGTGCATCGAGATTGCCACCCAGGCCGCTCGCGAAATCAAACAGCACATGGACAACAATCCCGAGACGCAGTGGACCTTCCAGTATTCCCCCGAGACCTTTTGTTTCACCGAGTTGGATTTTGCATTGCAAGTCTGCGAGGCGGTGACGGACGTCTTTGCGCCAACGCCTTCCAACAAGATGATCCTGAACCTGCCGACGACCGTCGAAGTCTCCACGGCCAATGTCTTCGCCGATCAGATCGAATGGTTTTGCCGGCATTTCAGCCGTCGCGACAGCGTGATCATCAGCGTCCATCCGCACAATGACCGGGGCACCGGGGTTTCCACCGCCGAACAGGCCTGCCTGGCCGGTGCCGAACGGGTCGAGGGCACGCTGTTTGGTAACGGCGAGCGAACCGGCAATGTCGATATCCTCACCCTGGCTATGAACCTCTACACCAGCGGTATCGATCCGCAGCTGGATTTCTCGGACATCATCCACGTCCAGCGCGAGGTGGAATACTGTAATCAGCTGCCCACGCATCCTCGCCATCCTTATGCGGGCGAATTGGTATTCACGGCCTTTTCAGGGTCGCATCAGGACGCGATCAAGAAAGGGTTTGCAGTGCGCCAGGCTAACCCCGATGGCTTCTGGGAAGTGCCTTATCTGCCTATTGACCCGGCGGATATGGGACGCAGCTATGAGGCTGTCATTCGCGTCAATAGCCAATCCGGCAAAGGCGGTGTGGCTTATCTGCTTGAACAGCATGGGATCGTGATGCCGCGCCGATTGCAGATGGAGTTCAGCAACCTGGTCCAGCAAGAGGCGGATGGATCGGGCCAGGAGATCAGTAGCGAGATGATCCTTGCGTGCTTTAGCCGGCACTATCTGGATGAGGGCAAGCCCTACACGTTGTTGCAGCCTAAATTGGTCAGCGAGGGCGCTGTGACTTACCTGGAGGGCGTGCTCGACATGGGGGGCACCAGGTTCGACCTCAGCGGTGAGGGCAACGGTCCGCTGGCGGCGCTGGTCGATGCATTTGCCCAGCGTGGCGTTCACTTCGATATCGCCGATTATCATGAGCACGCTGCTCGCGATGGGGCTCAGGCCGAAGCACTGGCCTATGTCGAGATTCGCGTGAATAACCGGCTGCTATTTGGCGCCGCCCGCGATGGCAGTAGCTTACTGGCGTCCCTCAAGGCGGTGACAAGCGCCGTCAATCACGCATCACGCCTGGGGCTGCTTAGCGTGATGCGTTTTTCCAGTCCTGCATTGCTCTGATATGTGTGGATTGACAGTGAAGAAATAACCATGGTTTGAGGACGCGGACACCGGATATTCGGTAGTGGATTTGCTCGGGTCCAGGCGCCCGTTGCATCACGCTGCGGGCGCCTGAACGGGGTCAGTTCAATCTTCTGAATTCAGCGTCGATGGTTTCCGCTTCAACGCGCCATGCCTGGAAGCGCTGCTGACGTACACGGCTGTCATCCAGGTTGCTTTGCAGTTCTTGTCGACGTGTGTTGAGCAGCAGGTAGTCGGGGAAGAACTCCTCCTTGAAGCGCGCGGAGTTCACCAGGGCGAGAAAGTCCTGACGCTGCTGTTCGAAGTTGTCGACCATTGCTGCGATGGCCTTTTTGAATGCCTCTTCG
The DNA here is from genome assembly GCF_030687295.1 of Pseudomonas beijingensis. Classification (NCBI taxonomy): domain Bacteria; kingdom Pseudomonadati; phylum Pseudomonadota; class Gammaproteobacteria; order Pseudomonadales; family Pseudomonadaceae; genus Pseudomonas; species Pseudomonas beijingensis. Next base: position 1,865,131 of record NZ_CP117425.1, read on the forward strand.
CGCTTGTATTGCTCCCAGCTGTCCCAGGCTTCGAGCGCCACGCCGAGGATGGCCAGTGCCCCGTTGGCGCCTTTGGCGAACTTCACGGCACCCCACGGTTGGAACTTCAGGTATTTGCCGATATCCATGCCCACCGTCTTGGCAATCGTAGTGAGGCCATCGCGTGCGGCCAGTACCGTGGTGTTGTTGATCAGGTTGCCTTTGAGCAGGTGGTTGATGCCTTGCTTGCCCAGGGCTTTGACGGTGATGTTGAAGTGGTTGACCTCGCTATCGAAGCCAACCTGCATTTTTTCGACCTCAAGCGTGATCGACTGAGTCTGGCGGCTAAACTCATTCTGCAGGCGGGTGGACACGATAATGCCTTCAGCGCCGACCTCTCGTTCGAAGAAGTCCGCAAAGGTTTCCAGGCTGGAACCCTTGGCTTGCAGGATCAGGTCGGAGAAGTAGCGTGTGGCGAATTCGCGCAGGCTGATGCGTGCATCTTCGATTTGCTGCCCGGTCACTGCGAGCTGTTTGCCCAGGCGAGCGTTGAGCTCATCGAGTTTGCCGACCTCCAGGGAAACCTTCTGATCGTTCTCGATGGCAATGGGCAGTTGGTTGCTGAGCACGTCGCGGATTACGCTGGCGCGCATTTCGTTGGCCAGCGCGGCGCTGCCACCGTTCTGCTGGATCTTTCCTGTGGTGGCGGTCTGCAGCGTGGCGATATGCGACAGAGCCTTGAACTGTTCGAGGTTGGCCAGCCAGTGCTCCACCCCCATGTCGAAGGGGTTGGCGGCCACGGCGACGATGGACAATTCGGCTACTTCCTGGTCGCTCAGCCCGATCTGTTCGCGAAGCCGTCCTGCCACGTTGTCGCGCTTGACCTGCAGGTTAGTCTGATAGTCCTGCTCGTCCTCCACGTCGGCTACTTCATCGAAGCGACTGAGAACGAAAACAGTGCGTGGCAGCAGATCCAGAGTGCGGAACAACCAGGTCAGGTCGTCCTTGTGGCTTTCCTTGATGGGGTTGGTCGAGTTCATCACGTAGAGCACCAGGTGAGATTCGCTCACGTACTTCCTGGTGATGTCCTTGTACTTCTCGATGGCCTGAGTTTCGGCATTTTCCTGCTCCTTGAAGCCGAACAGCCCAGGGGTGTCGATCAGCACGAAGCCTTCGTCGACTTCGTAGACTTTCACCTCATTGGAGGATTCCTGATGGCTGATTTTCATGCTGGATCTATCCAGCTTCTCCATCCAGGCCGCCGCAATCGAAGTCTTACCTTCCGAGAAGCCGCCAATCAGCGCGACCTTGAGTTTTTCACCGGATACGCTGTTGATGGCATTCTGCAGCTTGCTGCTCAAATTCGAGTCAAGCGGCACTCCGGCCTGCGCGCCCTGCTCGAGAAAGTCTTGCAGCCTGTCGAGCAGCGTCAGTGCGCTTGCCTGTTGGGCCTTGAATGTTTTGAGAGTGTTTTCCATTACAGACTTCCTGCGGTTTCGATTTGGCGGGAGAGGTTTTTCAGGCGACTGGTCGAACGAGTCAATGTGTGCACCTGGTCAGTGGCCTGTTTGGCAGGCGCTTCAAGTGCCAGGTCGAGTTGGTCGATAGTCTCCTGCATTTCGCACAAGGCGCTTTTCAGGCTGTCGCGCAGCGTGTCGCGCAATTGCTCAGTGGCGCTGCGCAGGTTTTTCTCCGTGGCTTGGCGTTGTTGGGACTTTTTGTAGTCCGAGCTGAGCGCGCTCCACAGCGCTTTGCCGATCGAAACCAGCACGGAAAGGGCTGCGGCTCCAGCAACCCACAGGCTGGCTCCGCCAGTGAATGGCGCCAAGGCGATACCGACAAGGCCGCCTAGCAGTCCCGCAACGTTGATGCCGTTGTCGATCTTTATATTGAGGTTGAAATGCTCGTTGAATCGCATGCTGCCAAGCTTTCCATAGCTTGCGGTCAGCTCTTGGGCATGTTTTTCGAAGCGCGTGAGAATGTCCTCGGCCGCCTTCTGGAATTTTCCGACCTCTGCGTTCACCGCCTTAGGCAATTGCCTGCCCAGCTGCCGCTGTTGGGTTTCAAGCTGTTCGCTTAGGGCATTTTTGAAAGCATCGTTGCTGATATCGTCCTCAATGCGTGCGTAGACGCTGTTGCGCACGTTGCTGGCGAAATCGTCGATCAAGGTTTCGCCGCAGGATTCCAGACGTTTTTTCAGCGCCTGGAAGCTGCTGTTCAACTGACTCTTGGCGCTTTGCTCTTCCTGGGAGAGCTGGGTCGATAGCGCGGCCAGGGTCTGCTGAACGCCTGAGAGCGTTTCAGTGGTCTGGTTGAGCGCCTCATTGGCTTTGTTGAAGTTGGCCCGAATGATCTTGGCCCTGCCGTTATGGAGCAACCGGCCGCCGAGCAACTGCAGAAAGTTGCGCAGGCGGGATTTTTCCAGCAATTCGTCGGCACCGAAGTCCGCAAGCACTTTGCTGCGGCGCTTGGCGTTCTGCGACCCCGGCGCGAAGTGGTCGGTCGAAGCGAGGAACGCAGGCAGCGCGGTCAGCGGGAACACCTCCTGATAGTGCTTGCCAAGCTGCTCGCTCATCTTCTCGTCTAACCCGGCAAGGCTGATGTTTTCGTCGTCAGAGATCAGCGATCGATCAGCCAGCGAGTGCTTGGGGCTGGTGATCTTCTTGTTGAAGATCGTCCATACCTCGGTTTGCGCTCCCAGGTGCTGCTTGATCTTTTCCAGCGTGCCTTGGTGCTGCCCATCGCCCGTTTGTGGTGGTGCGGGCTGGTTGGTGACGTAGAACACCGCATGAGCGGTCTGGACGGCACGTTCTATCTCGTCGAGTACCAAGCCTTCCTTACCCTCGATACCGGGTACATCCAACAGGGCGAAGGGTTGGCCGTCCAGTTCGAGGTCATAGCGCTGTGTTTTACGGGTGAAGTCGGTTCTGCCGTCACCGATGATTTCACCGTCGGCATGAGTCTGCAGCTGCGACAGCAATTGTGCCAGCTGGCTTTCATTTTCCAGGCGCTGCTGGGCGAGCGTCCGCTGATGGTGGGTCGCCTCCGTCTGTTGGGCGGCAATCGCCGCACAGGCGTCGTCACGCGCTGTTGCGATTTCGCCCAGTTGCTGCTCCAGAGCAAGGCGTTCCTGATAGGCTTTCTGCTGCTCGGCGTCCAGGGTCGCCGCAGCGCTGTCGCGTGCCGTCGTGGTCGCTGTCAGCGTGGCGGTGGCATCATTCAACTCGACCTCCTCTGGCATTTTTCTGAAGAGGTTCAACAGCATCTGCCAGAGTGAGGCGGTGCTTTTACGCTCGGCGAGAAGGGTGTGCAGACGCGTGACGGCAGCAAGGGCGTCTTTGTGCGACTTCTCGTGTTGCTGGAGCGTACCGCCAAGTCGTTGCGTCAATTCGCAGGATCGGGCGTTGGCCTGGTCGAGGGCGCTCTGGGCGGCCCTGTAAGGTTGTTCGTATTGTTGCATTGTGGCACTCAACTGCTGCGTCAGTTCGCCAAGTCGAGCTTCGGCTTGCTCGATGCTCTGTTGCAGCTGCTGCAGGTTTTCTTCACTCAGCCCATACTGGTCGTGTAGCTTGCGGAACGCCTGCTGGCTGGCCTTCTTGCCGGGCTCTTGGAGCAAGATGCGTAAGGTCTCGATAAGGGTCGATTTGCCAGCGCCGGTTTCGCCGTAGAAGGCAATGGTGAACGTATTCCACTCTGCATTCTGCTCAAGTTCGGCGAGCCGCTCGATCAGTGCCGCCCGATGCTCGGTGAGCCGTCGAATCGCTTCTTCTCTTGCCTGGTTCAAGGCTTCGTCGTCCGACGGATTGCTCAGTTCGCCTATGATGAGTGCCAGTTCGTCATTGATTCGCTGGTAAACCTCACTTGGGTTGTTCAGTTCGAGTGTCATGTCGTGTTCTTCGGCAGGTTGTTCGGGCGCCAGGGTTGGCATGAATGCGTCAGCAGGTGCTTGGGCAGGCTCTGGCGAGCTGGGCGCGCACGCTTTGAAGCGTGTTTCGGCCAGCACCTCGGGTAGCCGCTTCCAGTAATCGGTGTGGCCGAAGTCGTTCATCTCGATGCTCTCGAAGTGTTCGACCTCGTTACGTCCCAGGCAGGTTTCACCCCAATTCAACAGCAGGGTCCTGTCTGTCTTCGAATAGGCATTGATCAGTCGCCCCTGAAGCAGACCACGCAGCTGACGCGCTTCGACGGCTGTTACCTCGGCGGCGGCAGCCATCAGCAGCACATCGTTGATGGCCAGCTGCCGCTTATTCGTGAAGTTTCTCAGGCTGCTGATGACCAGCCGGCCGCCAAGCGAGTGGCCGATCAGGTTGATGGTTTCGATCTGTGGGTGGTTGCCGCGCAGGTACTCTTGCAACTGATCGAGTAACACCATTCCCATTTTTTCTGCGCGTGAGCGGGCTTCAGTGAAGTTCTTCATCCGATCCTTGGCTAAAGAGCCCGCGAGCCCCCAGTAACCGAAGGGCCCAGCAATGCTTCCTGTCCCGGAGGACAGGCCTGCCGTGCCAAGCGCCCAGAGCGACGACTTGTCGAAGTGGAGGTAGTGATTCGAGGGCCAGAACGCAAAGATATTGGTGTAGTTGCTAAGTTGATCGGGAATTTTCTCGAGTAGGAGCTTCTGGTCCTGGTCGCTATGCCCGGCGCTGTAGCCATGGATGAATATGTTGGCTTCTGTCGGGTTGGGGCTGGTAGACGGTGAAGTCTGGAAACGGAATGGTTGGGGCATGTAGGTTTTCCCTATCCCCGGTCATGCTGCTTTTCAAGCAGCGTCTGTGAAGAGGTACAGTGCAGGCACTCTAGAAACAGGTGCAATAGGGGCGGTTGCCTGAGGAGAGAGTCCTTGGTTGCGGGCATAGCTACTTCCTTGTACTGAGTCGTAGTGACGTTCGCTGACATCACCTATAGGGCGAATTTACCGTGTTTCGGTGGCAAATTGCCATGCTTTCGGCTGGCAACCGTCATTACGCAAGTGAGCGGCATTGGATGCGAAGCCCTCCAGGCGAATTGCGTGGCGCATTTTGGGGCTGGGGCGGCGGCGTTGAGGGTCGTAACAGAAGCGTTACGCTCCAATAACTCTTACTCCGAGTCTCTGGGCGAGTGTGGTTCGGGTGATAGTCAGTGTCACTTGCAGCATCATTTCCCATCTTGTTGCATCAGGGCCTTGCGTAACTTCCCTGGCGACATACCAAACATGCTCTGAAAGTGCCGAATAAAATGCGGCGCATCCGCGAAGCCACATTCAAAGGCGATCTCGCCGATCTGGCGATCGGAACTCACGAGTAGCCATCTGCCGAACCGGAGTCGGACCTGGCGGTAGAACTGGGCTGGGCTGTTGTTGGTTTCAGCGACAAACAGGCGTTCCAATTGCCGTTTGCTGGTGCCGACCAGATGCGCAATGGCCTCGATATCCAGGGGTTGGGCCATGTGTTTTTCCATCAACATCACGGCTTCGTGCAGCCGACGGTTGGAGGAGCTGGCGTAGCCGAGCGCCTTGCGTCGATCGACGAAACTGTTGGATGTGTTCTTCGCCACCGTCATCTGATGCACGACTTTGCCCGCACGATCCGGTCCGCAATGCATGCCGATCAGATGAAGGGCCAGTTCGATCACTGACACACCGCCGGCGCAGGTGATCCGGTCCTGGTCGATCAGAAAGTCTCTGTTGATGACAAAGCGCAACGTGGGAAACCGGTGCTTCCAGTCATCGCCATGATAGGCGTGGACACACGCCGTTCGCCCCTCCATCAGGCCATGTCGCGCGAGCACGAAGCTGCCGGTGCACAGGCCGATCAACGGCACCTGTGCCGCCGCGGCCTGGTGGAGGAACGCGGGATAGGTTTTCGGCACCGCCTCGATGGAGTCGAGCAATCCACCAATCACCACGATGTAGTCGAAACGCTCCGGGTCAGCGAGTTCGCTGTCGATGGGCACGTCCAGTCCGCTACTGGAAATGACTCTTTGCCCGGGCGTGCCGAGTACTTTCCATTGGCAACGGATGGGGCGGCTTTGATCGCCCGTATCGGCGGCGTGCCGCAACGCATCGGTCAGTCCTGACAGTGACAGCAAGGGGAAGCGTGGCCACAACATGATGCCAATAGACAACTCGGCGGTGCCGCGGCGCATGGGTGGATGACGCGCCTGCCCATGATCGAGCCCGTCCACGAGGCTTTCCTGAGGTGTCCCGTTCTCTGCACCGCCAGAATGTCGCAAATATTCAATCATTCGTGCAAAGCATCCAACCAGTTATAGCGCCGGTCCCACTACGATGGGCCTATGCGAAACGTTCTGCTGCCACAATAAAAACTATCGAGGAGCATTCGATGAAGACGTCCAAGGTTCAGCGTTTTTCCGCTATTTGTGCTGGTTTTCTGCTGTCCGTGCTGGCTGCGGCACCGGTGTTCGCATTGGAGACAGTAGAGCCGGGAAGCCTGACCATCGCCTTCAGTGGTGATATGCCAGGAACAGGGTATCAAGATAGTCGGATGGTCGGCTATGACGGTGAAATTCTTCAACAAATTTCCGAAAAACTCGGCCTTAAAGTCAAACCGGCGTTGATGGAGTGGTCAGGGACGATTGCATCGGTGCAGTCCAAGCGAGTGGATGTCATGGCAGGCACCATGGGTTGGACCGAACAGCGCTCGAAAATCATGGCCTTGAGCGATCCTATTCACTACTTCAAGAACGGCATCACCCAGACAGACAAGACCAATTGGAACAGCCTCAAGGATCTGCAAGGCAAGAAAGTCGGCACCATCACCGGCTTTTCGTTCATCCCTGAGATGCGCAAGATCGATGGCCTGCAAGTCGCCCTGTACGACACGTCAGATGCGGCCGTTCGCGATTTACTCGCTGGACGCATCGATGCGGTGATCGGCGATCCACCGGTCATGCAATACGCCATTTCCCGCAATGAGCAATGGCACCTGCATTTCAACGCCTTCGTCGACAACGATCCGAATTTCCCACTGCTGACGGGCTTGGGGCAGGTGGTGTTCGGCTTCAACAAGGCCAGTCCGGAACTGGTGACGGCAGTCAACGCGCAGATTCAGACGCTCTGGAAAAACTGTGAGATGCGCAAGATCGGCGCTCGCTACGGCCTGACTCAGGATGTCTGGTTCATGCCCGAAGGCAAGGACCTGCGGCTCGGCGTCGATCGCCCTGCGGACTGGACGCTACCTGGCTGCAAATAAGTGTGTGAGGCGATGGGGCGGACTCTTGCGGATGCACCGATTCATCGCCACGCCTATAACAAAAAGAGGTTAGCCGAAATGTCGAACCCGTCTGACGCCGCGTTGCTGCGCGTGCACGAATTACACAAGAACTATGGCGATCTGGAAGTGCTCAAGGGCATCAGCCTGGAGTTGAAGCCCGGTGAGACCCTGTCGCTGATTGGCCCGAGCGGATCTGGAAAGTCCACCTGCCTGCGTTGCATCAATTACCTGGAGAAACCTACCAGTGGCGAGATCTGGCTGGGGAACGAGCTGATCGGGCAGGTCAGGGACGGCAAGCGTTTACGCCTGATGAGTGACCGGGAGATGGCTGCGCAGCGCCGCGAGATCGCCATGGTGTTCCAGTTGTTCTATCTCTGGCCGCACTTGAACGTGCGCGATAACGTCGCGCTCGGGCCCATCAAGGCCCAAGGTATGCCGCGCAAACAGGCGTATGAGTTGGCCGACGCGATGTTGGAGAAAGTCCATCTGCGGCACAAGGCCGAGTCTTATCCCGAGCAATTGTCCGGTGGTCAGCAGCAGCGGGTCGCCATCGCCCGGGCCTTGGCTCAGCAACCGAAAGTGATTCTGTTCGACGAACCGACCTCGGCGTTGGACCCCGAGTTGGTCGGCGAAGTGTTGGCGGTGATTCGCGAGCTGGCGGAAGAGGGCCGCAGCATGATCATGGTCACCCACGAAGTGCGGTTTGCCCGCGATGTGGCGGATCGGGTGATCTTCATGGACGGCGGACGCATTGTCGAACAGGGGCCGTCGGCGCAAGTCATCGACAACCCTCGCCACGAACGCACCCGCTGTTTTCTTGGGCGTATGGCTGTGGAGAGCGCTTGATGGTGAATCTGGAAGCTTTCCTCGGACTGTTGCCCTTGCTGTTGAAAGGCGCAATGAATGCGCTGGAAATCGCCCTCTGCACCTTAGTGCTGGCCAGTGCGGGTGGTCTGGTGCTGGCGGTTTTACTGACGTTCAGCCGATCGCGACTGGTACACGGCGCGATCGCCTGTTTCATCGAATGGATGCGCAACGTGCCCGCGCTGGCGCACCTGTTTCTGATCTACTTTGGGCTGTCCTACCTGGGCATCAATTTGCCCGCGTGGCTGGCGGCCATCGTCGGCTTGAGCCTGGTAGGCAGCGCAGTGCTGGCCGATACTTTCCGAGCTGGCTTGCAATCGCTGCACGTCGGCCAGCATGAAGCCGGGCAGGCCATCGGCCTGCACCGTATGCAAATTCTGCGCTACATCCTCTTGCCCCAGGCCCTGCGCGTTGCGTTGCCGGCGTATGCCAACTACGTCACGCAACTGATCAAGGACACGTCCATCGCCTCGGCCATTGCCGTGCCGGAAATCATGTTCCTGGCACGCAATCTGGTGACATCCACGTTCCAGACCTCGCTGATTTATCTGGCGGTGATGTGCATCTATGCGGCGATGATCCTGCCAATTGGCGTGGGCTTCATCCGACTTGAACGTCATCTGGGGGCGGCGCGATGATCAGTTTTTTCCAGCAATACCCGGAATACTGGAGCGACTGGATCGCTCGCCTGCTACTCGGCGCACGGGTCAGCGCCGAGTTGTCCCTGACAGGCTTCGCCCTGGCGGCGATGTTGGGCGCGTTACTGGCCTGGGCGATGAAGAGCCCCAGCGTATTGCTCAAGCGTCTGGCGGTGTGCTTCATCCAGGGGATGCGTGCGGTGCCGCTCCTGGCGTTGCTGCTGGCGCTGTATTTCACCTTGCCCAGCCTCGGGCTGACGCTGTCCGGTTACTGGGCCGGAGCCATCGGTTTGGGCTTGCAGGGCTCGGCCTACGTCGCGGAAATCCTGCGCGGTGGACTGGATTCCTTGCATCGAGGCCAACGTGAGGCGGCCATCGCCACGGGCCTGACGCCGTTGCAAGCCTTCACCGCCGTGATCTTTCCGCAAGCCATTCGCGGCATGTTGCCGCCGTTGCTCAATGCCTACGTGTCGATTCTGAAGGACAGCTCCCTGTGCGCCTTGATCGCCACCGATGAGTTGATGCTGGCGGCCCGGGCCATCGCGTCCGAATCCTTTTTGCCGATGCATATTTTCCTGCTGGTGGGGCTGTTCTATTTCGTCATCGCTTTCCCTCTTTCTCTATTGTCGCGAGTGCTGGAAGTACGATTTTCTCGCGGACGCAAAACCATTCGAGGTTGAACACATGAACATCATGGATCGAACCGCTTCCCACAGTATTGGCCAGTTGCGGCAAGCGCTGGAGTCCGGAGCGCTCACGAGCGAGTCCCTGGTTTGCGCGCAACTGGAGCGGATCGAGCGCTTCAACGGTCAACTCAATGCTTATGTCGAGGCCTACCCCCAGCGCGCGCTCGGTGCCGCCATCGCGGCCGATCGGCAGCGGGCTGCCGGTGTCAACCTGGGGCCATTGCATGGCATTCCAGTTGCGATCAAGGATTTGTTCGAGATCGACGGCAAGGCCATAACCGGTGGTTCGCTGGCACAGAAGCCGCGTATCTCGCGGCTCACCGCCACGGCAGTGCAGCGACTGGAGCGCGCTGGGGCGATCATCATGGGCAAGACTCACACTGTTGAATTCGCTTTCGGAGGATGGGGCACCAATGCCGTTATGGGCACGCCGTGGAACCCATGGGACCGCGACGTCCATCGTGCTCCAGGTGGTTCCAGCAGTGGTTCAGCGGTGGCCGTGGCCGGCGGGTTGGCAAGCGCGGCATTGGGCACCGACACCGGTGGCTCGGTGCGGATTCCTGCGGGCATGTGTGGTCTGGTTGGTTTGAAAACCACGCGTGGGTTGATTAGCCGTCACGGTTTGATTGAATTGTGTCCATCGCTGGATTCGGTGGGGCCGATTACGCACACCGTCGAAGACGCCGCGTGGATGCTTGACGCGCTGCTGGGGCCGGACCCGCTGGATCCGGTCTCGGCCAAGTCGCCAGTGTTCAGCGCCGCGGCAGGCTTGAATCTTCCGGTGGTCGGTCTGCGCATCTGGGTATTGCCACAGACCGAACGCGTACACATCGCGCCTGGCGTATTGGCAGCCTATGACCGGGGGCTTGAGCAATTGGCCGCGCTGGGCATGCATCTGGTCGAACAACCGCTACCGACTTCGCTGGAGCAGTGCATGCGCGTTGCCGGTGGCCTCATGAGTGCCGAAGGCTACGCCAGCCTTGGCAGCCTGTTCGAACGCGATGATCTGCGCTTCGATCCTCATGTGCAGCGTCGGGTGCTGAGCGGACGCGCCGTCGACGCGGCGGCTTATATCAACTTGCACAACCAGCGACGCGTTGCCCGTCGAGCCATGGAAGAGGCCATGTCCAATGTCGATGCCTGTGCGTTTCCGACCAACGCCATTGGCAGTGTGCCGTTGAATCAGGTCGATGAGGACGGTACGCCGCTGGCCTTACTCGGGCGTTTCGCCAACCTGCTCAATCTCTGCTCAGTGGCGCTGCCGACGGGCTTCGACGAGCAACGTATGCCGGTTTCGATGCAGATCGTCGGGCGTGCTTTCGCTGAACCATTGATCCTGCGGATCGCCCATGCCTACCAGCAAGTCAGTGATTGGCACCTACGGCGGCCTGTGGGTTGGGACCTGTCTGACAGGGTGGTGGCGTAATGGAAATCTGTGTCGTCGGCGCTGGCATCGTCGGGTTGAGCAGTGCCTGGTTTTTACACAAGGCCGGTCATAACGTCACCGTTATCGATCGTGCGGGGGAGGCCGGCATGGGGGCCAGTGCGGCCAATGGAGCGCAATTGAGTTACAGCTATGTGCAACCGCTGGCTGATCCCTCTCTGTTGCCGGGCATTCCGAAAATGCTGTTGGCGCGCAACGGGCCGCTGAAGTTTTCGCCGCAATGGAGCGTGGAACAATGGCGCTGGTGTGTGGAGTTTCTCGCGGCCTGCCGTACGTCCATTTCGCGCCAGACCACTGTCGAGTTGCTGGAACTGGCGCATGAAAGTCGGCTGGCGCTGGACGCCTTCATCAGTCAGGAAAAGGTGCAATGCGATTTCGCCCGCACCGGAAAACTGGTTCTGTACCCCGATGCTGAAAGCCTGCGCAAGGCCAGCGAGCAGGTGAAGTTCCAGGCCGCCCAAGGCGCCAGGCCACAAAAAATAGTGAGTCCCGCCGAAGCCCTGTCGATCGAACCTGCACTTGAGGGCTATAAGAAGGCGTTTCACGGCGCGATCCATACCGACAGCGAATGCGCGGTCGATGGGCGCAAGCTTTGTCAGGAGCTTGCGCGGTTATTGAGCAAGCAGGGTGTGCGCTTTCTGCTTGACAGTGAGGTTGCCGCTTTCCGACGTGAACGCGGGCGTATCACCGCGTTGGAGATTCACCACGCCATCGAAGGCCCAGGTCTTTTAGGGACGCAAGCGGTCGTGCTGGCGGCGGGTGCTTACAGTGCGGGGTTGTTATCAGCGTTCGGTGTGCGCATGCCGGTCTACCCGCTCAAGGGATACAGCATTACGTTGCCGATCACTGATTCGATGAATGCACCGACGGTCAGCGTGACTGACATGCGGCGTAAAACGGTGTTCGCCCGGATCGGTGATCGCTTACGCGTCGCGGGGATGGTCGAGTTGTGTGGGCTGGATGCGTCAATTCCTATTAAGCGTATCGAACAACTGAAAGCCTCGACTCAGGCATTGTTCGGTTTTGGCTGGAACGCCGATGATTGTCAGCCCTGGACCGGTTGGCGTCCTGCGACCCCCACCGGGCGGCCGATTCTGGCCGTCAGTGGTTGTGACAACCTGTACGTCAATTGCGGCCAGGGTGCGCTGGGCATGACCTTGGCGTTCGGTAGTGCCCAGCGTCTGGTCCGGTTGATCGACGGCACGGCGCCTTAGCTTTCTCAATTCATGGAGTAAAACCGATGGCAACGATTCAACGTTTTCAGAGCAACGCGCGGATGTCCGGGATGGTCAGTCACGGCGACTTGCTCTACCTGTCCGGCCAGGTGCCCACTGATCTGCAGGTTGGCATCGAAGAGCAGACGCAGCAGGTGCTGGCCAAGATCGATGCGCTGTTGTCGCTGGCGGGCAGCGACAAGGGGAAGCTTTTGAGCGCGCAGATCTGGCTCAAAGACATTGATCGTGATTTCGCGCTGATGAATTCGGTGTGGGACGCCTGGCTGCCAGCGGATAGTGCTCCGGCACGGGCCACTGTTCAGGCACGTCTGGCGCGGCCTGAGGTGCTGGTGGAGATTATGGTTGTAGCGGTGAGATCTGCTTCTGGTGTTTGAGAGGGGCGGGGCGACTCATTCTTTCAGGCACAAAAAAGGCACTTGCGATAATCGCTAAGTGCCTGAACCACAGGAAGGTTGCCTGGATGATAAACGTGGAAGCATCCGACCAGCGCGTCTTGCATGTCTATACGGCCATGCCGTATATTTTTGGCAATGTATACGATCATCGAAACCGAAATTTTCAAGCGTTACGCTGAATCGATATGGCGTGATGACGAGCGTCAGGAGTTCATCACCTGGTTGGCTGCAAACCCGTTGGCTGGCGATGTGATTCCCGGCTGCGGTGGGTTGCGCAAGGTGCGCTGGTCTCGTGGCGGGATGGGTAAGCGTGGTGGTACGCGGGTTATCTACTACAACGCGCTTCCTGAAGGCCACATCTGGTTGCTGATAGCCTACGCCAAGGCGAAGTTCGACAACCTGCCGACCGCTTTCCTGAATCAATTGAAAGAGGAGATCAGTAATGGATCATGAAATGGAGAACTTTCAGAAAGACTTGTTGGCTTCGGTACGCCAAATGAAAGCTGGCAAGGCGGCACGCACAACCGAGGTGACGCTTTCGGCTGCGGCTGAGGCCAGGGCTAAAGTCGGTGTATCTCAAAGTGCATTTGCAGAGCTGCTGGGAGTCAGCCTGCGTACCTTGCAGGATTGGGAGCAAGGTCGTCGGCGACCTGCCGGTGCGGCGCAGACCCTATTAAGGGTTGCAAGCCAGCACCCTGAAGCACTGCGAGACCTTCAGGCCATCTGACACTGAATTGCGTCGCCAATAGCAACCGTTACCAATCAACGTATCGGAACGATTTTCCCGCTTCTCTCTCCATGGAGCGCCGTCACCGACAAATTGCCGGTGGCGGCCTTTTTTATGTACTCACTCCACCAAATAATCATCGGACGCCGGCGCTCAATGTAGTCAGCTCAGTTGTACGCGCTTCGGACTTCGTCTTTATCAACGTGGGCGAGTGCGACTTCAATCAACTCAGGATCCCATCCATGTTCGTTGAGGATGGTGCTGGCCATTGATCGCAGACCGTGGCTGACCAACCGATCCTGGAAACCCATACGCTTTAAGGCCATATTAGCGGTTTGGCTGTTTGCGTGGGTACGCGGATTTCTATCTGCCGGAAACACATGTTCCCGGTGGCCGCTGTAGGGCTTGAGTGTCTCTAGCAGCGCGAGCGTCTGCTCGCTCAGCGGAATGGGGTGCGCACGGCGTTTTTTCATGCGCTCCTTTGGTATGGTCCAGATGCGTTTGTCGAAGTCTATTTCTGCCCAGGTCCTCCCGGCAGCCTCGGCAGGGCGGGTCATGGTGTGCAGTAATACCAAAACGAGCGGAACTCAAAATTCGTCTGCGGAAGCCAATGGCCCTGAAACCCTTGGTTTCACTGAATTTCAGGCACAAAAAAAGACGTCCGTGGACGTCTTTAGATGATGAGGCCGGGGTAATCTGAACTGATCGTGTATCTAGCTGATTTTGAGTAATAAATTGGGTAAGATTTTTTTGATGGAATACGTTATGGAATACCACTGAGCGCGCTGTGTTTGTGTAACAATAATGGCTACGATGGCATGCTCGCAAGAGGGCACCATTATCTCCCAAGGTACGTCGCCTAGAAGGACCCATTGTCGGTAGCAACCGATCCGTATCTGACGTTTGCCAAAGGTAGAAAACGGTCAGAAGCGGGCATTTGACAGAAAGTACGCGATGACGAAATTTTTACTGTGGCTCCAATTCTGACCATAAACCTCTGCGCCCAATGCCGGCCATTACTGTTCCGTAGTCTTCAAAATTACAGACATTCACCTCAGCCTGGCTCGTCCACGTTGCTTCACATTCTTCGCATACCCACAGCGAAAGTCGTGTAGAGCGGACCCGCATTGCTCGAACGTAACCTTGGCCGCACCTTTGGCATTCAATCAGCATGTAAATAATAATCTCTGACAGGACTTAGGTGTAGTCTAATCCTATCGACCGCTTGTGGCCGTTTTCAGCCCTTCGCGACAGGCAGAAATCGGCCAAAAGCAGTCGGATGTGTCGCAAGCGATTTAGCTCTGCCGTGAGGAAGACGCATTTAGGGTCGTCCGAATTCCTCTTAGGTGGCATCCCACCACCGGCTTTACAAAAATTTCCTTTCGGCAGGCCATTGCTTAAAAAGCACTTACAATAAGTACATGGCAGTATCCACCTAGCAGAGCTACCCATCTGCTAGGTGAGTCTATGGCATTTCCCTTGTAATAATATTTCGGCAGGGATTGCCTTCTACTGTGATATCCGCACAAAAGACGCAATAGGAGGAGCGATGCCAGCTGAGGTAATAACTTTTTGTGAGGACGGTCGTGTTTGTTTTGTCAAACTATCTCCACTTGAGTTTTATATATGGAAGATTTGGTGTGTCATAGTCCCAAGCGCCATCATTAAAAATCCAGTCATCACCTAGGCTAACTTTGCTAGCATGCTTGTAAATTTTAAGTTGCGATAGTAATACGAACCACTCGCTCTTGCAGGGCACTACAGAGCGGAACCATTGATGGTGCAAAGTTGAGAGTTTATGTTCAATTTCTTGAATTGTAAGTTTTAGTTCGGTCTCGGCTATACATTCGACTGCATATCCGACGCAGGCATAATCAATTGTTGACCAATTTAATTCATGTAGAGATCTACGTTCGTTGCTCGTGCCAAATCGCCAATTGACCCATTTCTCATGTAGTCCTTGCCAGAGAGAAAGACGAACGTTCTCGGGAGCAGTTTTATGAAATTCTTTAAGAAGGGCTGACACCGCTTGTCTCTCTACGCAAGTACGCAAACCTCCATCAGAAATGATATTTAGATGTTTAATAAACGCTGGTTGTATTGATGTACTGCCATTCGCAAGAACCTTTGCTATAGTTGAATGAAGGTGCGCAGATCTTCGTGGAGAACTAACCAACATAGCTAATGCTGAGGACCACTCATGTGGGGTTTGGCTTAACTTCTGAAGAAAGGCGGTAGCGTCATATTGCTCAGATGATAATTCTTGCGCTTTTGGTGAGAGAATTTTTAGTAAAGTTGCAAATTGAATTAAAGAGTTTTTTGTATTGGTTCCGATTTTTAAGCTTTGGTTCAGAGTTAGAAGTTCCTGTTGCTGTAAAGCTATGATAACTTGGTGTTGACTAGATATGGCTTCCTCTAGTGTGTCTGGGGAATATGTGCTCAAAATATCAGTAACTTGCATCTGGAAGATAGTAGGTTGTGGAAAGCTCAAGCTCCTAAGCGCGGCATCCATGGCGACCCAGTCCTTGGAACGCTCCGCATCTCTTAATTGAGGCCATTCGAGCGAAGCTGTTTCATAATTCGGGATCGCCAGCCCAGCTAGTAGTTTTGAAAGAGATCGCAGTAGCGCATCGCTAATTATTATTTCGCTCGGTAAGTCCTTCCAAAATGACTCTTCTTTTTGACAAAACTGCGCAACCAATAATAAAGATGTCAAAATTGAATCGTTAGGATCTTCTTTATGAGTCCATTCTTTCAGTGTTCGTTTAAACCACGCAAACATGGCTATCCATTTTTGAAATTGCTCGGGTGTAGGTTCTATTTGATTTAGGATGTAGTTAAAAATTGAGTTGAAGTCCTCGATAAACTCGTGAGTCAGTTCTTCTAGAGTATCGTAATCATAGAAAAGAGCGTTAAGAGATTTTTTTCCTAGTAGAGTGATGGCGTTTAATAGTTTTACTGGAGGTGCCTCGTTGCAGGTCATCGGGCAAACGGTTATGGCGTTCAAAATTTTGTTATCGTCCCTTAAATTTTGCATATGAGTTGCTCCTCCTTGTTTAATGTATGCCAAAGCTCAAGAAACGCATCCATGATGAGCTGTCCATCATCTACACGTTGCAATATATGATGCTGTTTTCCCAAGCTATTAACAGATGTTCCTAAAGACCAGGCAAGCGCGCCATGATTTTTATTTGGAAAAATAAGGAATCTGTCATGGAATCGCCATCCACTGGAATTAACGCGTGCTCTGAACTCAAATCGAAGCCCTCGTTTGTTGCAATTTGCGCTTTGTAATATTAGTTTTTGGCTTTGAACAAAAGTGTCGGGGCCTGGTGTGGTGCAAGAGCATACTGGTGGTTCTTTTCCCGCTGATATAGCGCGGAGATCTACGTATGAAAACGTTGAATGAAACAAAGTATCTAACACATCATTCATGTCTAAGAACGGATCCCAGAGCCATGCTGCTTCTTTTCCATGAGTATTAATGAGCCAGCGAACATCCGATAAAGCTCGATCTCTCTCTGCGGTTTCTTGTCCAGGTAACGGCTTATATTGAACGAAGCGACGCTGGTCTTTCAGTCTGCGGATTTCTTCGGTATACATCCGCTTTGATGCCCACTCCTCATTAGGGTTCGGCTTATTCCCAATACGGCTAGTCTGAAGAGTTATTAACGAAACTTTTTTTGTAATGATATCATCGCCCGTGTGGCGTATGAATGTTCTTGGTTCACTCTCTATTATGTGAATGCCTAAGTCGATGTTGTTTATGAAATTCATCGCTCCAGTGCTACTAATCAAAACTTCGTTCTCATCATCCCATAAGTATGCTGAATAATCACCAGGGCCATCTGGTGTTGATATGGTTGTTGAAGTCGATTTTATTTCGAAGGAGCGGAATACCGCGTCGAGCTTATCGTATTTTCGATATAAAACAAGGCGTAAAGGGCGAGGCGTTATCCCTTCTAGCCACTCTACATCTACGTTGAACTCAGATCGGTCGGCGGGTCCGCTAAATGAAGAAACAACGGCTGTTACAGGTAGTTGAATAATGATGTTTCCTAAGCGATCTGAGATTTTCGCAAGGTTGATTGGTAGCGCCGCTTTTAGCTCCTCAGACAGTTCTTGAAGGCTTTGAGGTGCTTCAAAGAACTCGGATAGCGAATTTTTCTCTGAATCGGCCCATTCAAAAAAGTAAGAGCCGTTCCAATAGTTATTTTTAAGTATGTTGTTTATTATTATTTCTTGAGCTGAATCCGATGGTGCGAACTCAGGTGGCTTTGCCGTTAAATTTCCAGTTTTTAACTCTTTGCTAGAGCCTTTCCAAACTCCACTTGTATCTAGTGTTACAAGAGCTTCAATCAGGGTCTCTGCACTTTTCGTATAGCGTTTTACGCCAAATGACCAGTGCTTCAAAGTTTTAATTTTTAGCAGGCTATTTGTAAGATAAGATTCGCTGTCATCTGTCAGAGAAGATTTTTGTTCCGCGACGATTACTGTGAGCAGATTGACTGGTGGTTTGCCTTTAATTAATCCGAATATTTCTGTTACTTCGAAACTGTTATGCAGGCCAAGAACTCCAGGCGCTATGAGTTTTTGTAATGATTTTAACGAGTCATTGGAGTCCCACTTGTCTTTAGGCATTTTTTAGTCCCTTAATATGAGGAAGAAGATAGCTATCTTAAAAAGATAAACATTTAATTAATGATGTCAATATGATGTTGGTCGACGTTTCACATCGAGGGCTTCGAGCTGCAAGGGTTCGGAGCGGACGATTACCTTCCCTCCACCGTACATGGGGTGACTTCATTGAGGTGGATTCAGGCAATCGGTAATCAACAAGGCAGTCTCGACGATGGGGTCTTTGAAATAATCCGTGGGCATTACCGGAGTCACCTTGCGTGACCGGCTGAAACCGATCCGAAGCAGCCGTTCGGATTTTTATTGTCAGTGGCTGCTTGAAGCAATGCCTGTGATTTACCCCGCGCCCTTGAATGGAAGGTAGGTGGCCCCCCGTTATTGACGACCACGTGTCGCTACGGCGTAGTGCCAGCGTTTTTACGCAGTTGTTTCGGTAGCATCCTATTCAGTTCCTCGTCGCTAAAGAAAAGCTCTTCCGCATCTTTGAGGGCCTTCTGCGCGGCAGCATAGCTCTTGCCATTGGTCCTCGGCGCCGCTCTGTAGATGTCCTCCAAAGCAGCGTTTAGGCGGTCGCGTTCTCGGCGCACCTCTTCCACGGGTCGACCGTCTTGCAGGTCCACCAGTAGGCTGAGAAGAGCTTCTCGTACACCCCACAGTTTCGCACCGACCTCAGTGTGCAGCTGCGCTTGCTCGCCAAGGGATGCCTCTTTGAAGTACAGAGCGCAACCAGCCACGATGGTCGATAGGACTGCCCCGACCGCCGTCGCTCCTTTGCTCTCGCCAAAAATGGCTACCAGCAAGCTGGTGGTAGTTGCCGCTGAAAGCACGATTTCGATGAGTTTGATGCTCTTGTACCGGGCGACATAGGCGTCGGCCATCTTCTGGTGGGTCTTGTGCGTATACGCGGCGCGGCCATACAGCTCGCGTAGTTGGCCTTCGAGCGCGGTGGTCATACTAGCTGGGGAAGTCGGTGCCATAGATGCCCCTGTAAAGTTGTTTGGCAGTGTAGTCATAGTTGTGCTGCTGGTTGTCGATGGCTTGCTTCGTGCGCAGCTCGGCCTGCCGGGCTTTGTACCGGAAGCCACTGCCGTAGACCCACGAGCCGCTGCCCGGCGCCGTCCAATACGTCTTATTAGCATCTTGATTGGCAAGGAAGGCGAAAAAGTCCCTGGTCATCCAGTCGTAGTAAACGTAGGACTTGTCCTTGTACGCCCAGCCGTCGATAAACTGATATGCCAAGGTGTCGATGAGCATGCCGCTCAGGGAGACGTTGTTCTGATCACGCCATGCCCGCGCCATGCGCGCCAGAGCAACCAAGTTGCCGTTGCACGAAGAATTCCGCGTGCTGAAGGCCGTCAACTCCTGCTTTGGCTTGCAAGCGCGCCAAGAACCTCCGTTGTTTGTGTCCGCGAACGTGTAGCCGCCCCCGGTGTTCAAGAACGCTGGCAGCACCTCGAACTTCACCCCATCATTAAACCGGAGGACAACGACTTGTCCGTCTCCGCCGATTTCGGTGATGGAGTAGGTTTTCATGATGGAGGCACGCACGTGTGCCAATAATGCCGACTGACCGTTGCCTGCATGGCCATTGAAACGGGCATACAGCTCGCTGGGAAGCTCGTAGAGCAAGTCCACGTCGCTCACGCTCGGGATGGCTGTTGAGCGTCCATATGAGCCGACATAGAACCGGTACCTCGTCTTCGAGTCGAGGCTACGTAGATCAGCGTTCAGCTGGCCAACTATACGGCTCGTGCGATAGCCGATGGAGCTTCGTTTTTCCGTGCCAATGCGGATGTTTCCACAGAATGTTTGAAACCAGTCACCAACACCCATAATCCCTTCCTCCTTTATTCCCCTAACGTGCTTTATTTCCGTTTTCCGATACGCCTCCTAGTATGGCCACTGCATCATCTAATTAAAGGGGCGTGCGCACGAGGTGATTTGCGTACAGCGTCGGAAGGCGATCCATGGCATTCAATCCTGTTGCGTTGTCGCAGTGTTTTAAATAATCACCGAATGATCCGTTTGCGTCGAAAATTTCCTGCTGAGCATTTTTATCTGCCGGTACCAACAGGTCTGGGTCGGTAGCGGCCATCGCTCAGGGCTGTTTCCCAGCAATTGCGGGGCTCGTGCATCGCAGCTATAGGTCAAAATAGCCACTTGTTCGATTTTCTCCTACCGCTCGTCATCCCAGTTCAAATTAGGATTGTGATAACGTTCGCAAGCCCTCTATCGCAGCGACTGCAACCTGCTGCGTCCAAGGCAAAAAATGTTTATCAGGCGATCGGGTGACCTCGTGATCCAACGACACTGAGGTGGGCAAAGCCATAGGGATTGCGCTTAGAGGTTCACAATGGATCAACAGATAGCGCTGCGAATGATCGCAGAAAAGGCGTACGACGTCGGGTACACCGCCAAGCTTCACTTCTCCACCTATGACATCGTAGAGAAAGCGCCAGGGTGGATCGGCATGATCTCACTGATTATCGGTGTCCTCTCCCTCTACATCGACGTTCTGGCGGCCAAACACGTCTCGGCAGTTATTACGGTGGTCGGGATTTGCAGCCTGTACATCACGTATTACTCAGAAACGAAGGGGCAGTATTTTCAGGCTGGTACCACGCTGACCGAGCTATTTGATCGGTTGAAGTTGCTGCATGCTCAATGCAGGTCTGCAACTGGGTTCACGTCTGCGCATCAACATGAGCTAGATCTCATTACAGATGCATTCAGAAAGGCGTGTCTGACCAAGCACATCCTGTTCTCTGGATGGCTTGCGCACAAAAAATTTTTCTGGGATCAACAAGTCGGGTGGATCGATGAGTTCAGGAAATTTTCTCTACTCAGGGACAAAATCCCATTCTCATTCTACGCAGTGATCGCCGCATTCTTGATAGCCCTAATCGCGATGCTTTGTATCAACTCAAACCCCGATTTTGTCGTAACCCTGCAAAGGATTTGCACCCATGAGTAAAGAGCTTTTCGAAGAGTTTCGAAAGAACTTGGCGGTCAAGAATGCCGATGAGATCTCCAAGAGTTATCGTCAAATCACGGAGAAGCTCAACGGCAAATACTACGACAGTGAATCCACTACCTTGCACTGCCGCCAAGTGGGCTCGTACGGACGCCACACGGCTGTGCATGGCGTGAGTGACCTGGACATGGCCTTCGTGTTGCCATGGTCAGTGTATAACCGGTTTCAGAAATACGAGAACAACGGGCAATCGTCGCTGCTTGGCGAGATCCGGTTGGCACTCAAGGAACGGTTTCCTAACCATACTGTGCGGGCTCAGCAGCAGGTAGTGTCGGTCGATTTTACGGATTATGTGGTCGAGGTCTTACCCGTTTTCGAACACGATGACGGGAGCTACACCTACCCGGATGCCAACGACGGCGGCACCTGGGAGTCCTGCGACCCGGTCGCAGAAATTGATGAGATCAATCGTCTTAACCAGGACAAAAACTACAATCTCAAGCGGCTCTGCAAAATGGTACGTGCGTGGAAAAATGATCACGGCGTGCCCATGAAAGGGATGCTCATTGACACTCTGTGTTACCAGTTTCTGAAAAGCACAACCGACTACGACGAGGAGACCTATTCAGCCTATGGAGAGATGTCCCGAGACTTTTTTGCGTATCTGGTGGACATCGATGAGGACAAAGAGCAGTGGCGAGCGCCGGGTAGCGGTTCGATCGTAAGCAAATCTGGCCGATTCCATCCTAAAGCCAAAAAAGCTCTACGGCGATTGCAGGAGGCCTTGGACGATTCCGATGTTGCCCATGAGCGGTGGAGTACGGTCTTCGGTGAGCATTTCCCTGAGTACGTTGAGCAAGAGAAACAGCAAGCGATCACCGAGGGACGGGTCAAAAACACTGAACAGTTCATCGGCCAAAAATTCAACCTCGACATCCAATACAGCCTGCGCATCGACTGTAGCGTCAAGGATGAGGGCGACCGGCTTCGTAATCTCATGTCTAGGATCATGACCTATAGAATTCCGAAGGAGCGAGAGCTGACCTTTTGGGTAGCTGAAACGGACGTTCCTGCTCCATATAAGATCTACTGGAAGGTGAAAAATGTAGGCCCCGAAGCGATCGTACGAAATATGATTAGGGGGGATATCAGGATGGACAGCGGGTCGCATCAGATCACCGAGCGATCGAGCTTTCAAGGCGATCATTATGTGGAATGCTTTGCGGTCAAAGAAAACGTCTGCGTCGCTCGTAGTCGAATTGTCGTCCCGATTTGAGTTTCAAGGAAAAATCTCAACGTTCGGCAGCGCGAATAAGGCTTAAAGATAAGCGCAATATATAGCCCGTAAATCAAGAAGCTTTTTAGGTTGATCTATGACTTCCGTCGTATGCTGGTTGAATAATGACGTTTGGTATCCAGGGATCTGGGCTGTTTCAGACTCTCGCGTTTCAAGTGAAGCAGGATCAATGACAGATAGTCTTCCAAAGCTATTCGCAATACCTGTCAATATTTATGATGGCGAAGGAGCAATTGTAAGGCAGAACCCAAAGCGGATACTGAATATTGGATTTGGTTTTGCTGGAAGCACTTTAATTGGGGCCGTTGTCAAAGATATCCTAACATTGTGTTTGGATAACCTGTCCGAAACTACATACTACGATGAAAAAGGAATAATCAATATACCGCTAAGCGAACGCGTGCCGACTTTAGAGGAGGTGGCATTGCTAGCGCAGAAAGTCGCTGTAAAATACTTGCTAAATGTGGGGTTTTGTCACCCCCAGAATGCGCGATGTGAAATTGTGTTATTTGGCTATTGCGCTCGAAAAGAATCGAATAGAGCTTTTTTACTAAAGAACTCACCTGAAGCGCCAGGTTCTATGTCTATTGAAGAGAAAGACATTAATGAGGGCATTTATATAGTTCTAGGAGATAGAAAAGAAGAAGTGCTGGCAATGATTGAGGCAAAAAATCAGAAATGTTTTTCTGAGCCGTATTATGAAGGGCGAGGGCCAATTGTAGCGCTTCAGCAAATAATAAGGAACTCCTCAGCTCCTACGATTGGTGGATATGTTCAAATATGTGTGGCCACTAAGTTTGCAGCTCGCACTATGTACTTATCAGACGACTCAAGTCGTATATGTCCACTTCTTGGTTTCGATTTGCATACAGACCTTGGACAGCTAGGCGGGTTTTCATTTGACTTCTCACCTAGCTTATCAATCAATGAGAAACTGATGGATTAAATACAAATAAAATATGGTAACAATCACATGCATCTAATAGATGGTCACCCTCATCAGCCTTCAGGCTTTACCCTACGCGCGTACCCGCAAGGCAATATCCTCAACACCATTTTCCAAGCGCACGACTTGGTTGACGGCAGATTAGCTTTGTCAGAAGTCATGTTTAGGGAGTTTGACTCAGAGCTTGAATTCTTGATGCAGGAGTTGCGAAAGCACCGGCTAAGCAAGCAGGGCTGGACGATAGATAGGCAATTTCGTGGCAATGATACCTTCCAAGCTATGGTCGGAGGCAGTGACGGGAATTACCGAATTGATATCGCTGCTGGAACATTGCTAGTGGCCCTATCGACCGCTATTGAATTATGTGCTCTTGAAGAGAGCAGCATCACCTACGGCTTGGCAAATCAGTATCGTCCAGGGGAAAACTCAATTCGGTGTTTATTTCCGGGCGTGCATCAGCCTGAAGAGGCAGGATTCGAGGCGTTGGGCTTGGCACTAGATGCCTGTCTCCTGCTTTATTTTCACGAACTAGCTCACGCGATCCACGGCCATTGTGACTACGAGCCAGAAAACGATGATGAAGCAAGAGCGTTAGAGTCAGATGCAGATTTCAATGCAGGTACCATGTT
Source organism: Pseudomonas beijingensis (assembly GCF_030687295.1). Lineage (NCBI taxonomy): Bacteria > Pseudomonadati > Pseudomonadota > Gammaproteobacteria > Pseudomonadales > Pseudomonadaceae > Pseudomonas > Pseudomonas beijingensis. Next base: position 1,888,791 of record NZ_CP117425.1, read on the forward strand.
CGGGGTTTGGGTTTGGCACCTGCCTGCAACCTACAGGAAACCTAAATCAGAAGAGGATATGTTCAGGCGCATCATCAGAGCGTCCTACCTCCTTGGGACATTACTGAAAGCTATGTCAGCGCGTTCAACTGAGTATCACCATCCCACCAATCGCATCCGCACTTTCCTGGGGGGAGGGGTGTTTGCCTTTGATAGCTTAGGGAAGTCAATGAAATTTGACGAAGTCAAAGACGGGGATGTCTATTGGGAGCAAAAAATTACTTCGTATTGCAAGTCGCTCAAGGATGCCTTGGGACGTTCTACTCTCAGTGCTTTCCAAGGTACGGAAATAGACATTGAAGAGGATCGTCGTCAAATGGAAGAGGTCACTGCCCAGGTGCTGAATAGGTTAAAAGATGGGCCGCTGATGCAGTTTAAACTGAAGATTTGACGAGGATCTTGGCGGAAGCAGGTGGTATCAGGCCTGTTCTATGCCGCAGGCCCAAATTGACACTGCCGCCACTGAGCGCGAAGAGATTTCGCGCCCAGTGGTGGTCGGGAGTCACCGATGCCATTTCCGGATTCGACGTCATCATAGAAAACCGTTGCGCTGGCATCATCAAGCAACGGTTGGTATAAATCCAAACGCCGTCGCCGCAGAGAATTAAGCCGTTTAATCACTGACAATTTGAATCTTCTGTCTCGCAGGAAACGGGTGAAAAAAGGACTGAGATTTGCCCATGCATGGAGTTGAACATTGCATCTAATAAAAATCAGCATTTTGTTCCGCGTTGTTATCTTAAGCCGTTCACGATCAAAGGTGAAGGTGCTGCTATCAATGTTTACAATCTTGATAGGCAGAGGCTCATAACTAATGCGCCGGTAAAAAATCAGTGCTCTCGCGACTATTTTTATGGGCAAGACGATAAGCTTGAGAAGGCTATCCAGTCGCTGGAACAAGGGTACGGCTCGATTATAAATGAGATCACTCAGCCTGGCTGTAAATTCCAGTCGCACCATCAGTATATTCTTCAAGTTTTTTGGCTGTTTCAATATCTGCGAACCGAAGGTGCATGCAAGCGAGCGGCAGAGATGTATGCCGATATGTTCGAGCCTGTTGGTCTCGACAGCGACTTTTCCATGAGTATAAAAGATGCAGTACAGACGGCAATGGGCGCCTTTGCTGATAACATGGACGTTGTGTCTGACCTCAAAATCTGTCTGCTTAAGAATGCTACCAACGTGCCGTTCCTTGCCTCTGACGATCCCGCAGTCTTAACTAATCGGTGGCAGCTGGAGGACAAGCGAACTCGTGGTGGCTCTCTCGGCCTCAGGGATGCCGGGGCGATATTACTACTCCCATTATCTCCAACGATATTTTGTCTAGGCTATGATCCGGATGTCTATAGGGTTCCGAGTGACAGCAGTTGGTTAACAATACGTAAAACCACTGATGTCGAGGCGCTCAATGAATTTCAAGTCTTAAATTGTCGCGCCAATCTTTTTGTCGGCAGCCTGGATTATGCTGATGGACTACACCGCTTTGTTAATAATTTCATTCATCACAGGCCAGCAGCAAGGCATACCGTCAACTTTGCGATTTTTGAAGGAGAGGAGACGCAAGAGCATAAAAAATATCGAGTGGTATCCAAGTCAGATTTTAAAAACGCCCGTGATGGCATCATGCATGCTCAAACGATATCTCAAACCCCGTCGCAATGGCCTAGTTTCCTGCTCCGCCGGAATAAAAGCTGTGCTTACTACAATGGCACCGGAATAGGATACCTCCCGGCAGATGCATGCAGCGGTGATAGAAACCGCTCAACCTTTTTTTAAAGTTTCTCCGTATAGGTAGAACTCGAAAAGAGCAATAGTTGGCACATGATGATAAGCGCACTCTGCGCATGCTCATTTCTACCCTTATCGTGGGGCCTTTAGAACGAATCCAGGCCATCATCGGGGTGGTTTCTGTCTGTCCGTAGTGGGTCGACAGCAGTTTTGGGCGACTGGCCGCTTTCGGCCAAGCAGACCTTCCTTAAATGTCCAAACAGGTTAACAAACCAGGTACCGGCCCAAGTTTAGGTGAAGACGGCATGACACTTTCCAAAGGTAATATCATAAAGCTAATCAATATTGATCGAGCAACGGTAGTGCTCTCTGATTGGTTAAACTCTCGGGAAGCGACTCCTGGAGATATCGCCGAGGTGGAAGAGATTTCAGTGGGTGAGGCTGGATGTATCGTTCGCTTGCTGTGCGAGCCATATGCAGGATTTCTCAAATGGAGAGCCTCATATTTTGAGGCTGGATTGACCTATGAGGTGCTGAGTAGCTATCCCAATGACGTCCCCATTGAATGACACGCGATGTCTCTGGAGATGGCGTTTTGGGGAACACTATTGTATCAGCACAGGTTGAAGTCAGCTTTTCGAGCATCCGGGAGCATCGGGTCGTTCATAGGGGTAAAACAGGGTCTCTGTCGTAATGCTTTTGAGGCCCTGCTTTGGCAGCTGTAATGTTCGAAACGCAACTCCAGACTTGTCACATCTTTGCAGTTGGAGCAGATACAGCATGTCTTCCGACTCGGCGACCTGGCACCCCTCGTACTGATCAAGATTTGCATAGACCACACGACGCTTAATACATTCCGATGCCTGCTTCAGCGCTGCGGAGCGGCCATCGTTTGAGGGCAACCTCACCAACAAGAACCAAGCAGAAAACAGCAGGCCGGCGATTATGCAGATCGATCCAACGCATACGGCAATCCCTCGGTTTTCGATCGCACGCTTGAGAACATGGGCAATCCATTTTGGGGGTGGCTGGAACTCGCCCGGCATTTCTCTAGTTTTTTCCAGCAGAAGTAAGAGAAAAGCGACGATTCCGACTAGAGCCATGCCAAAAGCCAAAGCCCCAATGTAAGACCCAAATCTGGCAGCTCCGTAAGCAAGGATTTCCTGAGCGCCGATGCCCAATCGTTCGATAGCAACATCCATCGTCAGGTAATACTTCTCAAGGTAAGCGTACCCGCTGAGCGTGAATGCTCCGATCATGCTAGCGATGAGTAGAGTGGCTTCGATGCGCAGGTGTGTCCTGAGTCGTTTGGGGCTTGCGTCTTCCGTGGCCATGTCGGTCAAGCTGGCATTCCTGAAAAAGGATTAGAGAAAATTGTACCTCAGGCTTTTCATCAATCGAACGAGTGGCTGCCAACAGGTGTTTTAGATCTGCGCCTGATCGATCGAGAGGGTGCCTAGTGGGCTCAGATATCTAATGTTCTGCCTCTGGCCGATTTCTGCCTGTCGCGAAAGGCAGAAACGGCCAGAAGCGATCATCGGATGTTCGTGAAAAAGGAGCAATTCAGTTTCTGGTTATCACTGAATTAGTCTTGCCCCAGTGCCCTTCTTTTCGCCAGCTGCCGGTACTCCTCTTGGAGTGGTTTGGGCACTTTTAAAAGCTTAGCGACGTCATCGATCAGATCAGGGTCAAGCCACAGAGGCGCATTGCTCATGTGCATATGATTTCTACGACTTACCTTCTTGCGATTGCTCGTGCTGAACATTAGATTTTTCCAGACCAGAGCCGATCTGGCAGGGTCGTTCTTGTCCACTAGCATCTGTTCCAGACGCCCCCCAACTAGGTCGCCTTCTCTGGGAGCAGTTAGTTCCCGCTCCTGTATTGCTTTAACGTTCTGCTCCAGCACGGCGCGGGACGGCTCATCTGCATAGTGCATTACATCTAAAGGCTGGCAGTACTGGCGAATCCGCCAGACCATCTGATCCAAATAATGCAGCTCATGGCCCATCACGCCAACGTGATTCAGAAAATATCTATCCGAATCCCACTCAGCGATTGCTTCAAATACTTCCTTTTGCCGCAAAGTAAGAGGAATTTCAAACCCAAGTTCTTTTTCTATTAGCGTTAAGGCTTTCGATATGTCGTGCCCGATAGTTAGAGCGCTGACACGGTGAAGGGTGAGGATGCCTTTCAGGTATTTCTCTAGTGCCTGCTCCGCTGACCACAAAAACTGAGGAACGAGTCGATGTCTAGCTGCTAGGCGAGCGGCGACGTAATCCCCATCACCTGTGTCTCTTAAGCAACGAATTATTGCGGAATTGACTTTAGCGTGCTTAGTCGGAGGCCTGTATCCAGAGGTATCCATTTCTCTTCTGAACCTTGAATTGAAAAGACTCATTGTCTCAAGTCCTGCGACATGCCGATAGTACTCGAGCACTAGGTGACCGAAGGGAATAACCGTCAAAAATCCTTGCGTCTGCTTACCCGTATCGAGGTATTAAATATTTTCTGAGCCCTGGGAGAAAGTCAGCCCTTCCACTAAAGGATGCGGAGTTGAATCGCCCTGAGATCCCGAGACCTCCTCGGGCATCATATTGAGAATTGGGGCAAAAGCTTTTTTTGATACAGCCTCCTATCGGAGGCTGTATCTCGCCGATTTAATGGTTTGACGAACGTCTGCTTTGGGTCGATTTCGGCCACCCGCGGCAGGCAGAAATCGGCCGATTCTGTTGAAAAATCGACCATGGTTTCCACGGCAAAAAAGTAAGCGCTTGAATTGAAATCTTTACAACCTTCCATGGTGAATGCGCGATGCAGCAAGCAAGTTTTCAGATTGACTCCCGGCCGGGAACGTTGCCCAGCCAAAATTACTCAACGAAAGGAGAAGCTCTTAAAGAGTTGGTAGATAACGCATGGGATGCGGATGCAGAAGAGATGGGACGTGCATAAAAAGGCGGCGACCAATCAAAGGCAAGAAAGGGGGACGGGAAATTTGCTGGGTGATGTCCGCTGTGGGAGGGTCGAGCTCGCTGTCTTGCCCGCCGCCAAGAACCGCGAAAAAAAATCACCTGTCGAAGGACAGGTGATTTTCGTGGCTTCAGTAATCGCTAAGAAAACTATAAGAAGGCTTTCATCGCCGCGATCAAGATGCCGATCGTCACGGCGAGCATGGAAGCCATACGAATGGACAACTTGAGATCGGATTTAGCGATCTCTACAGTCAGCCGATGATTAGTATTAGCAATCTCAGCGGTCGCCTTGCCGATTTCAGCAGTTAACCGCTGGTCAAGACTTGTGAGATCACTTTTCGTCGCGAGTAGTGTGAGCATGTCAGATTCCAATGCTTGGATAACAGCTTCGGCTTTGAGCTCAGGCACGTCGATTGCGCGCAGTGCCTGATACATCGCCAGTTCCATTTTCATTAAGGCCTCCTAAACCAAAAAAGGCCTTCCCCACGACAGGAAAGGCCCGTCGTGGGTGGGAAAGTCATGCTTCCATCGACATTCAAGTCGACTGTCCGCGCTGCCGGAAGCTATGCGGTCATATGATGGATCCTGCGGAGAACCGCAGCGCCGTCTTGAAGATCCTGGCGGCTGGTGCTGAGCGAATCAGCGAGATGCATAGCAAAAATGCCCCTGGGGGGCGTTTGCTGTCAATCCGAAAAGCGGTTATCGAGTGTTTCCTAATGTTGTGTGAGGCTTCTCACTGCCTGGCGTCACCAACTTCAGATTCGGGTTGTTGGGGGACGAATCGCTTATCAAGCCATAGTGCTTTTTCAAGAAATAGCCGTGCAAGAAACGTGTTCTGCGCGCGCCGCTGAGCTCACATGTCCAGATGCAGCGACCGTTCGCTTGTATACGGTGCAGTTTCATTTTCCCAAAGCGCCTTTGAACCCATTCCCAGTCAGACTGGCCCTGTCTTTTCGAGATGCAGGCGAAATGGGGAAATGCTTTCGCGTAGCGTTGGAAGATTCCAGGAGTGACCAAGAAGAGTGTGTCTTCGACGGAGTGCACCAGCGCTTGATCGTCATTCATGATGATCTCCTGAGTGCGCACGCCTTTGATCAGCCACTCCATGAAGTGTTCGCCGCTTGGCTTCACATACTTGTCTGGTACGGACGGTTCTTCTGCTGAAGGTGCACATTCGGTGATAGGTGCGGACTCGGAGTCTTCAGGCCACTTGGAAGGCTCGCCGAATCGATTCCTCAATGAGTCGAGAGAGTCGGGTGATACTGTATCTGGCAGTGATGGATCTGATTGTATGGTTATGGTCGCTGGCTTATTGGTCTCAGCTGCAGTGGTCGCCTGCGCGGGGGCATCGCTGGTAAACGTTGCCGCAGACGGGCCCTCAAGTAGATCAACTGTCACCTTGCCCGTGAAAGCAACTGGACGCGCTCTACCGTTCCAGATCAATGCCGGTAATAGTTTCAGGACAGTGAAGTTTTGCAACCAACCCCTCTCGCTCGTGACAGTCACTTTCCAGATGGCTTCCCCATCGGCCGTGGGCAGGGCAATACCGTACTCCAGCAGTACATCGAGTACAGCGATCTCTTGTTCTGGCACTCCATCAACACCCTGAGAGAGGAGGTGGTGATGAAGCTTGTCTGATACGTTTTTGCTGACCAGCCATAGAGCCTCTCGCGTGAGCCAGCCATCCGAGGCTTCGGGCTGGTTGAGCTTTAGCTCTGAGGCGAGTAGGTAGCGAAGGCTGTCGAGGAGTTTGTGTCGCAGTGCATGTTTTGCGACAGACATCGCGTTAATTGGGCCACTTCCCATAGCTTTGGCTACGGAAGCTTGATCGGCTTGAGTAATGAGGGCGCCGAGTTCGCCAGTATGTTCGCTATGGCCAGACCAGTGGAATATTAGAGAGGCCCACAGTTCAGGGAAGGCGGAAAGCCAGTCTAGGATTTCCCTGCTTAATAGCTGCTGGATCATCAGGCAGGATGCGGCCCCGCGCAGTCGATGCTCGCGGTCTTTTCGGTATCGAAATCGGTAAGGTCGAGTCAGCGGTCCGTGCCATGGGTGCCAGGCGCAGCCATCCGAATATTCAACCTGGACATCAATCGCAATCTTGCCAAGGTTTTCCCCCAGGCTGGCGTATGCCAGTGCGGCATTCCACGCTTCTGCTTGAGCTATCTGAACTTCTGGTTGCGCTCCTGAGGGCAGTAAGCGTGATGGGCGCATTTTGAGAGCGTACGTAATTACTTCCAGGCCATGGTCCAGCATCCCACCGGAATATGTATGGTGCTGGCTTTCGGAGGCCGGCAGAAATTGGACCAGTTCGGCGTATCGTCTAATTGGGTCGAGATAAAGTTTATCGAATTGAGGGCGGGATACGGCGGTGCACTGCCAGATCTGCTCCAGCAATTTTTGTTTGTGGGGAGTGGCCAAGAGTGATTTTGCAGATTGGGGTGTGGTCAGACCGGCGGGTGATGTTGGGCTGGCTGCAGCGGTAGGGCCGAGTGCACGCCGAAGCTTGCGATGGAACAGCGAGAACATAATTGCTCCTGTCGAGAAGAAGAGGAGGTATTCGCTTGGTAACGATATGGGCAGCACTCATGAGTGATGGAGGAGTGCTTAGCTTCGAAGCGCCGATATAGACTTGTCAGCGGGCAAAGCGCGGAGCGAGCGAGCCGGATTGGTCCCTAGAGACAGCGAGCGGCTTCTTGCTACGTCAGAGGAGTCCCTCAGTCATCCACGTTTGCATGGTTGATCAGATGACCGAAGCCGGGAATGCTCGCCGAGCAGGCATTCCATGTCTCGTGCCTATAGGACACGCATCCGGCCAGTGCAGAAAGATTAAATGCGTCACTACGCATCTCCGTATTAGCTGGAAATACGCTTGGTTAGGTCGAGGCGCTAACGAGGTGCGGAGCAAGACCGCAGAGTCCAGCTCTGAGAATGGCGACTGTCATGGAAATGGCCGCTCGATCGTTCGGGGCGACATTCGTTGAAGCCTAGGGCATCACGAGTACCTGGAGCTTTAGCCCCCGAATGTATGGAGAAGCAGACTTTCACGACTCATTGAGTTCGAGCACCCTGATTATCGTCCAAGGTATGTCGCAGTAATTTGTGTTCTCTCATGCCCAAGTTCACGGCTGATAATTTGTCGAGCAACACGGTCTTGAGAGCGCTGCATTGGGCTCAATTTCCTGGAAGAGATTCCTCCTGCCGCCGGTGCCTTCCGCCCTGTCAAAGCTACGTAACGGCTTTGTGCATAATGATGACGTAGCCCATGCATGTGGCTCAGGCCTGCTGCCTTGCACTGACCGTCGTAAGTGTTTCTCTGCTGGATATACGTTTTCTGAGCCGGGATTAATGAGCCGGTTCCCGCTAGACGATGCGCCGCGTTCAATACCTCGCGCTGTAGCGAAGTTGTGACTGGCACAGAGCGATCACGTCCACCCTTCGTCCATGATCCCTTGAGGAGAATGTGATCTCCTTGATCCGCATACTTGGGCTGAAACTTGATCGCTTCCTCACGGCGTAGTCCAAACGCCGACTGAAGCTGGAGGCTCATGTGCACATGAGCGTCGGTGATCTTGCCAAGGCCTGTTCCCAGTTCCTGGGCTTTGTTGACGTAAGTGACGAAGCGCCGGTCGGCCACTCCCAGTTGCGTGTTGTCCGCGGGGAGAATGCCAGCCTTGCCGATTTTTTCAGCCCACCATCGAAGGTGCGCAAGCCGATTTTTGATGGTGCCAGGTGACAGGCCTTCGCCTTGCCAGCGATCCAGCAGTGCCAGTACGTGTTTGCCTTTGAGCGAGGGCGCTTTCATCTGCCGGAAACCAGACTCGCGCAGTTGGCGAGCGATCAGCCCCAATGAGCGGATACGGTCGGCCTGAGTGTTGTGACTGCCATCGCGATTGCGTCGGCAAAGTTGTCGCAGGGTGTAGGTCAAATCGTCCATATCCCATCTACGCTCACGGGCTTTGAATTGTGTTGTTGTCCAATCCTGAAAATCATTGGTAAGTGTTGGTGCCAACTCGCTAGGCGAGATCCCCGAAGGGCAGGGGCATGGTGTTCAGGAAACACCGGTGTCTCGACTGAGACGTCCGTCTTTCTTCCTGCTGGAAGGCCGGACGGAGATGGAGCGGGATGAACGAGTTTTTAGCGTCGATGAGAACTCCAAAGAAATGGGTGGGATAGTTAAATGGGAGCAGTCGCGTTGTACAAAGGACCGCTGCCAAGGACGATGCAGTAGCGGAACATCATGGAATAAATCCGATAGAACAAAAGTGGCTCCGCCCCATCGGGTATGGGTCGGTATGCTTTTGGAGCCTTGCTTACCTGGCTAACTCCATCCTGCTGGATCAGCGCTTGCAGGAGTCTTGCGCTGTTGGGATGACGACGTTCGAACCTGTCGTCTTAGGTTTTTGCTGGGCCAATGTAAGGGGGCATCATCATGTATGCCACATTCTTTAGGGTTCAGGATTCGCCCGTGATGTTGGGGCGTTGGCTGGGCCGTCACTGCGGATTGCAGTGACGGCCGAGTTCATGACTTGCGCGCATCCGGGCAAAAACTGGTTCTGCAGCAGGTGCATATTTATCCATCGCCTGTGGTACTGACGCGACCTTCGGCCTTGTCGGCTCCCTGCGCAGGTGCGGCATGGTCCCCATGCCACGCCTGCGCAGGGAGCTTGCGTGAAAAGCGGAACTGGGAACTACGTCGTCCATGCATGCCATGTGAGCAGTATGGTATGTCGTTCGCCCCCGAGTCCTATCAACTATGTTGAGTCGAGCTGATCCAGTGTGCGGTTCAGCGCTAACTCGCGCAGTATAATGATCTGCGCAATGATCAGCAGGGTGTTGCGACTGGTGGCCCCCAACTGGTCTACCAGGTTCAATGTATGACATTAGCCAATGCCAGCGGCTCGCATGCATGGGGGAGCAAGTCGGTGACGTTGGTATCTGGATTGACCGAGAGCTTTCTGCCGTAGGTCTGAGGCGGATGATGCTAGCAGCCACAATGGGGCTGCTAGGACCCGTTGTCGATAAAAATCGACCCATATCTGACATTTGCCAAAGGCAGGAACGTTCAGGAATGGACAGTCCGTTCGCATCTACTTGCTAGTTAACTAACGGCCACCGAGCTTGTGGCCGAAATCCTCAGGGGTGATTAATTAGCCTCTGAAGTCGCTAGTATTGAAGGGGTTCTTAATAAAGATTTCTGAGCAAGTTCTTTTAAGTCGTCTAGCGGCTTGCTCCCGAAATGCTTTATATATCTCTGATATTTTGGCCACTCAGCAATGTAACGACTCCCTCCGTGAACAAGCTCATTTCTTAGGTCAAAAAGCCATGATGTTTTTTCTTCGGACTTTTCATCCAGTCCGAGAGTTTTTATGCCGGCGATGATAGATGCCTCGACAGACCCGCGTTGCCCAAATAATGCATCAAGCGCAATAAAATAATTAATGTATGATTCTATATCTTCGGAGTTCATGGCGCGATTGAAGAAGTTTGCAGATTTTTTTATGCGCTGCTTATGTTCTTCAGGGCATCTGCTGAGTGATGATTTGTACCAATCTGCTGTTTTTCTAGTGATTTCGGCGTTTATTGTAATTTCCGATGCGTAAAATGGAGAGAGAGCACCACAATCACTAAGTGTTATAGAATGGTCGGGAGTGGTTTTGTGAGGAAATTGCAAGCAACGTGTAAATGGTTGAGCTATTGATTTGTGATAACGATACTTGGAGATTTCTGAGGCGCAAGCGAAAAGTACAGTTATGAACATTCTGATTTTTAAAGTGCTTGAGAATTTTGCACCTTCCTGAGTTCCATACTCTTCAGTGAGTAAAATATACCTGAACTCATAGCCAGCGTTGAAAGAGAATCTACTGTGATCCGTAGCTGGGGATTTTGGTGTCCAGCCGTCAAAAAATGTATCCGTTGGTGGAAAAGTTCTGCCAAGCTGCATCATCGCTACAGGATATTAGACGTACTCCCTCTTCGGTCAGGCAAAGAGATGGTCCGTTAAATCTTGGTAAAGGATAAATCGTACACCTTTTGCCTATCATGTTCTTTAGGTCGAATTTAATCTCATCTAATATGCTCTTTGTAAAATCAATAACTGATACAAGGCCTCTGCACTCAAACAGGTTGGGCTTTCTAGAAAAAACCACGTTGTCACCGTCAAAGAGTGGTGAGTCTAAACAAATTTTTTGCAGTGTTGATGTTATGACGTTGCTAACGGTTTCAGTGTCGCAGTCTTTAAAGCCATGCTCTGTTTCGATGATGAGGAAAGTTAATGAGTCAATGGCATTGAAAGTGTCTGGGCTATACCACCAAGTAAGTCCAATCCCGCCGGAGAAAGAAAATGGCTGCCGTCTACCCGCAAAAAACTGCGCAGCCGGTATATCGTTTTCACAACCAGGTTTCAAAAGAATTGAACGCATCAGTCTTGCTACTTGAGCCTGAACTCGATCCATCGATAGGTCTCCACATTCGAATATGATCTTTAGCTTAGGATACCCATTCATAGGGTGATGTAGCCAGGGATGAAGCGTAAACGTTCGCTTTTTGGCTTTTTCTATCTTTCGTGCAGGAGGGGCGGCCAAAAGCAGTCATTTGAGTGTTTCTATAAAAAACGAGGCAGTTCACTATTGAATATCGGACATTCGGTATTTGCCGGCCTCGATCTTCACCATGAGTTTCTGCGCACAGAGACTACTGATCGTGCGGCCCGCAAGGCTCTCGACGGTGTCATTTAAATCGCTGGCCACCAACACTTCTCGCAGCCATTGCACTACTTGGGATTTGGTGGCGACGCCCGCCTCGCGGCGCATCCTAAACTCGACGATCGTAGTGGCGAGGAATAGGGCGGGGAGCTCAGTAATGCCGTATACACCGTCATTAGAGCGCAGAAACTGGAAGTCGCCGACCAGTGCTGCCACCTTAATTAAAGATTGCCCCCGAGCCTTTGATCGCGGTTTGCCTAATTCAGCTGCTTGCAGGACGATCTCGGATACCGCGTCCTTGTCCAATGGTGAGGCGAGGCAAGTCAGACATGCGCCATACATGTTATGCGGTGTCATCGTGCTGCATTCGGTGCAGGGCTTGAGATAACCCTCTGTCAGCTCATTACGCACTGAGTCGATTCCAGCGATGGAAAGACCTGTCGATAGTGAGATCCACCAGCCCCAAAGCTGAACTCCGCGATTGCTCCATCTAGCGCCACCTTCATAGACCCATCGCCTCCATCGGCTTGCGTATACGAATCCTTCGCCGAAGATTTCGTGTCTTCCGTCTACATCTGCGTATTTCCGTATTCTGTTAGCGATAAATCGTGGAGCCGGAGCACGGGCATCCTGATTGAGCACTGATGCGCGATCAATCTTCTCCAAGCCCTTGCGCAGAAAATCCGACTTTACGCTGCCTTGACCCACGAGCAGTTCGATAGGGACGATGATATAGGCGCGTGTGGTAGCCCGTCCGAGAGCGCAAGCTAATGTGATGTCGTCCATGTCAAAGCTCGCTACGACGATGACAATGGGCGTCTCCATGCCGCGATACGCCGAGATCGTGGAGCGTGGAACATCAAGCTTCTCAAGCGACAGGGTGAACTGACTGAGCACAACCAAATCCTCCTTCATGACACCGGCTTTAAAAAGATTCGCCGTCATGGTCTGGAGACTCTTCGGAACATCCCAGCTAATGCTTCTGGACAAGTCTTCCTCGGAAATCGGGCGAGGGCAGTTCACCTCATGTCGTGGCGGAAGCATCTCCATCATCGTCTGAGTAATGCCTCCGGGATTCCGATAGACCGTTGCCAGATAGAAGAATCGCTCGCGATAGGTATCCTCCAGAAATCGATAGGAACTACCCTTCTCGATACCGGGAAGTACTTGGAGCTCATCAGCAAAGACGAACTTGCGTGCGTTGGCGAAATGATCGTGCAGCGCCAAGTGATCGGCCTCGTTGAGCGCCTGGGCTTCATCAACGATCAACACCGCGTACTGTTGATCCACCGTTCCATGCAGGGATAAGTGATGCTCATCATAATTGGGGCTCGCTTAAGCTGCTGTCCCTGTTCCGTGTACCCAAGGACTCGCAGTAGGAATGGAAGGTCTGAACCTTGACCGCACGGCCGAGATGGCTCAATTGAGCGGCCACTTTCTGCGTGATCTGGCGGTTTTTCAGAAGGAAAAGTACTTTGAGGCCCCCGCCGGTAAACTGCTCGGCAAGAGAGCGCGCTATCAGCGTCTTGCCGCTGCCTGAGAACCCCGCGATCAGCCTCCGATCAGAGTCGACGCACAAAGCCACCTGATTCGCCTGCTTTTTGTCTAATTGAAGCCATAACTCGCCGTCCGCAACAATCTTACGACCAAGAGCCCCTTCCCGCATTTCCCGCGGCCAGACAGAGTCGAGGAATTGATCGATTTCATGGCGGAAGTTGTCTTGGCCGCCATATAATTTAGTGCGGACTTCCAGTGCGCCATCAATTGCAAGATGCGCGAGGGCATGACCCGACGATGCTTTTGCAGGATTAGGATACCGTCGGGCAACTGCCGGTCGAGCGGCACGTACGCACTGGCAATCTGCGAACTCTCGAGATCGAAGTCTGGAAAGTGCACTGCGTAACCGACTGGGCACTTCATCTGCCAGGACTTTAACATCTCGACGAGGACGAAAGTGTTGTCCTTGACCTGAGTCAGGGGATCGATTTCGTATCTGTCACGTTCGTGAATGAATCGAACGCCCGAAGGCTGATACAGCCCCGATTTCGTCTCGATGCAAAGCATGCCCAGTTCCGCATGCAGGATCACGAAGTCCACCTCGCCAGACAAATGCTTTCTCTCCAAAGAGACCCTCAGGTATTCCTGCAACTCCTGAGAGTACACCCGCTTTGTTCTGCCGCGCAGCCAAGGTAGCGAGTGGATGACGACGAACTCATCATCAAGTGCCGCTAGTTCCTGAAAGAGCGTGAACTCACCTTTGCTGCGGAGTTCTGCATGATCGAGTGTTGGAAAGAATCTGGCCATGGATGGAAAAAACACTATGTCAGTTTAAATATTCAGTACGCTACCGTCTTGTTGGCATAGTATCTTCAAACACCTTTGGGCAGAACTACTGCAGCCTGGCTGAGCTCCAAGGTGTTTGGATTTGGCAACCATGAAGCCTGAGAGTCCTGCCCCGGCTGTGGCTTGGTGTTGTGAGCCAGAAGCATAAAAGCTGCTTCTCCCCATGTGGCTTAGGGAGGTTTTGGTCGGTCTCATGCTGCGGCATTAGGCATGTGTTCGCGCTCGACTGATAGCTTTGCGACGACGAGGTGTTGTCGAAGTATGCTTGCGGAAGCACACTGTCATGAGCGGCTGCTTTCGGCCGATTCTGTTGAAAAGTCGCCGCTGGTTTCCACCGTAGAAAGTACGAGCTTGAAATTGAAATCTTTATATTGAACAGAGGATTCCCGCGCTCAGATTTCGCGTAGCAGCGTGCAAAAAAGCGTTTTCAGCGGTCATTATGCGGTCCGTCTGGAAGAGCCGACTTTTTCAACAGAATCGCCAAAAACGGTGGCTCCATCCCCCTTAAAGTCAGGTCGGCGAAGGATTCCATCCACTATATTTGTTTGCTGGTTTTTGCGTCGTATTCGCCGCTATACAGGCTATCAAAGGTGAGGAAAAGACGGTTGTTAACTCGTTCAATCCAATCTACCGTGTCCTGAAGATCACTACTTGAAGCATTGATTCGCTGGAGCCAAAGCCTGAAAGGCTTGATGGTAAATCTTATAATAGGAGCAACGAATCTTATATCGGCTGGGTGGTAATCAGTGAAGGCTGAAAACGTGCCGTCCTCATTTCGCACCAAGCCCCAATCCATAGACTCGTTCCAAGAACCATGAATTGATTCGGACATCATGCCGTAGGTGGCAGGATACAGATCATCGTGTTCTATTTCAGCGAAAATGTCGCGGAAGCTTTTGCCTTGTAAACGCCATCTATTTTTTTTCTGCTCCGCAAAATCGTCTTTTGTTAATCCTTCAAATTCCATTTTTTCTAGGACTGCGGCTAGCAAACGCTTACCAGCTTTTGTGTGGAAGAACGGGGAACCTCCCTCCAGTTCTCTGAGAAGTCTAAGCCGATCTTTGTAAGAGCACTTTCGGTAGTCAGCAATCACTGCATCACCGTTCAGCATTAGATAGCTGGCGAGAGTTGTGGCCTCGATGAGGGGACGCTCAAAAATTGCGATCACCTCGGCATTGTCCTGCTCGTGGTATTTCACACACTCCTTGAGCAGCTTGGATATTCGGACCAAGAGTCCAAGGATAGGCGCGTCGTTAATCGAATACCCTGTCGGGTTGCGCTGGAGGTTGCGCACCCTCGTGAGCGCATCATAAATTTCTGCGACATCTTTGAAAAACGTGGTCGAAAAGGCGTGTAGCCCTTCCAAAGAGCTAAAATGATGCTCGACATAGGAATGCTGGTATTTTTGGGTAATTAGGGAAAATTCCAGCATGCGGAGGTCACCATGTAAGATTTAGACAATCATACTGCTTGGCTCGGTCGTCGCCACGAGTTTCAGGTTCCAAGCATGAAGGGGGGCGAACAGTTTTTTTGAGCGCAGCCTGACTTTTGATCAGCTCTGAAGCGCTCTTTCAGCTTGGCACTGCTCAAGATGCCAGTTCTCCCAAGCGGACAGCTCATTTTTAAAGGTCGTTGGGCAAACTAGTCTGGGCCGAATCAAGTGTATGTCACTTGGTTCTTGAGCGAACACGTAGCGATCCGCATGGTCGATGATGATCTTTCGTATCAGTCTGGCTGTCTTGACCCGCCAGGTAAGTGTAAAGATATTGATGGTAAGCAATTCCTTTCAGGGATTGCTTCTTCCAAAGGGGTACGTTTCACTAGGAACCAACAATCGGTAAGTAGCAACTTGACCTTCATGCGCCCACTGTTTCAGGTAGAGCTTGGGGACGTAGTGGTTGTCCTTACGCAGCTGTTGCATTAGCAGATTCCCCGTCAAGAAGGTGAGCTTCACGAAATCATACCGAAATGCAGATGACTTGACGCCTGCTATGGGCTTGTGAATGGCTGACATCCTGTCACCAACTGCGCTTCGGAATTAAGTATAGCTATCGGCCTGGAATTGAATATGCGCGACCGACTGCTCTAGGTCGAAAGCTGCCGATTGCGGATGACAGCTCGGCTCCGCCATTGAAGGATGGCTATTCGAGGCTCGAAACCCTCTCCCCAATTATGGCAACTACCCATCGTGAGAGCGCTCGGCGCGCCCTCCACAATTGAGGGACACAAATTTAGTCAACTCCCCTAGACCACACAGCTAGCATGCGTGCTTCTCAGCCGATCAAGTTGGGCGGAGCGGATGGCGCTGTCAGCCGCCCTGGCCGGAATGGTCACTATCCGCGAAGAGGGTTGAGAAATGGTGGAATGGTGAACGCCAATCAGCAACTGCCAATAGCGAAGCAGGTGGGCGATTAACCAGTAAATTGACTTCTTTCCAGGGGGAGGTTCCCTTTCAGGCATCTGAGGCATAATCAGATTAAATGTGCTCGGTGATTGAGCTTTCAGTCAGATTGTCATGTGAAAAAAGGATGCGACATGCAGTGGATCGATGAGGCGGGTTTAGCTGATTGGGCTCAGAGGATTGACGCTCGTGCACACCTTCCTGACCTTATAGCTGACTTGATAAGGGCGTCTATCACCGATGCCAGCCGATTTCGATTTCCGGGAGGTGATGCGGGCCAAGTTAGAGGCTGGGATGGTGTCCTTGAGACCGCCGAGGCCGCTGCGTTTGTGCCCGCTGGTAAATCCAAATGGGAATTTGGGGCCGGTGCGGGTGCAAAAAAAGCGACTGATGACTACAACAAACGGACAGATAAAACAGATCCCGCCGAGATGGCCGAAAGCACCCTGGTGTTGGTAAATCTGGAGAAATGGGATACGCCACGAAAGCTTCTCACTAAATGGGAGAACGATAGGACCAAGGAGGGAAAGTGGAAGAAGGTCATTTACCTAGATGCCGTCGAATTGGTCCACTGGCTTGATCTACACCCTGCTGTGGCTGCGTTGTACGCCAGAAACATCTTGGGTAATGCGCCTCGGAATGGCGCGCTCAGCACGGACGAGTTTTGGGAAATGTATAGCTTGCGCTTCAAGCCTCGTTTGCACGAGAAGGTTGTCTTGGGAGACCGTCACGAGATTGCCGAAGACTTGCTTCGTAACCTCGCTGGACCAGCTCAAGCAATCATGCTTGGCGCGGAGACGGCCATTGAGGTTGTTGCTTTTGCAGTTGCGGCGATTCGTATGGCGCCCCCTGATGTCAAAAGGGCGTTGGAGGTGAAAACGCTGATTGTTGAGACTGAGGCCGCAGCGCGATTCCTAAGTCAGCACACAAATCTGACGTTCATTACTACCAACGAAGGCGATCGAATGTCGGGAGTCCTCGCTTCTAAAGGCCCAACTCTATCAGCAGTAACTGGGGTTCAGGCCAGAAAGCACACGTCGCTTAAGCGATCATCAGCGACCGGAATGCTCGACGGCTTTATGGCGATGGGGATCGATCGTGAGGAAGGATATGAATTAGCTCACAGATGTGGCCGTAGTCTCACAATTCTCGAACGACTCATATCAAATCAAGCCTATTGCTCGCCTGAGTGGGTAAGTGACGCAGGGGGCATGAAGGCCGCGTTTCTAGCTGGAGGCTGGTCCGTTAGTCAGGAACTCGACAAACTTGTGTTAGCGGATCTTTCGGGGCTGAAGAACTACGTCGACCTGGAAGAAAAGCTGCTTCCAACCATCATGTTGGCTGATCCACCGTTTGATCGAGTTGATGGATGTTGGCAAGTGCGAGCCCCTGTCGACGCCTTTAGCTTCTATGGGCATTTAGTTGGAGAGCAGGACTTGCAGCGTTTGAAAGCTGCGGTGCTGAAGGTTTTCAGCCATGTTGTAGAGGAGCCATCTCGCGATGAAAAGTTTAGCCTTAACTACGTCTCTCCTGCCAACTACAGCAAGTGGTTGAGAGAAGGGCTGGCGCTGACGCTCCTGATTATCGCGACGATGGACCAAGTTGGCGGCCTGTATATGAATCAGGCAACCGCCCAGCAATTCGTTGATGAAGTAGTTAGCTCATTGCCTGAGTGGGGGAAAAGCCATAGGGCCCTGGTAGGACTATCGGATCAGACAGCCTTGTTCGCAGAGGCTGCGCCTAGCCCTTTTTTGACGGCCCTCGAATCTATGTTCGGGGGCGAGCAGGGCGAGATCGTTGGTCTGTTTAACGACAGGGATGATTGGCCGTTTTCGGCATCGGGTCCATACATCCAGATCCTCTGGGCGTTGGAGGTTTTGGCTTGGGATCCGAAGCTGCTGAATCGAGCTGCGATCGTTTTGGCAAAGCTTGCCGAGCTGGACCCTGCACCGGACTCAAACAAAGCCAATCGCCCTATTAATAGCTTGAGAGACATTCTGCTTACTTGGTCGCCCAACACTCATGCGACTCTTCGCCAGCGTATTGCTTGTATCGATATCGTGCTTTCTAAGGTTCCAGCGATAGGGTGGCAGCTTTTGGTCAAGCTACTTCCGCGGTCGCACGACACTGTCTCACCCACCCAAAAGCCTAAGCTTCGTGATGTTGCATCTGTAAACCAGGAAGAGCTTACGTTCGGAGTGGTCTGGGACGCCCAGCATGCTGTGGTCAGCCGGGCAATTGCATTGGCTGGTAATAATGAAGAAAGGGCGATAGTGCTGGTTAACTCTTTCTCCGCCTTTAGGCCGGACGATCGAGAGGCGGTGCTTGCATATATTGATTCGTATTTGACCGAACATCGATCGGATGAGGCTAACCCAGTCTGGAGTGCGCTTCAGGCGATGGCTGCCAAGCACGATTTTTATGCAGACAGTGACTGGGCTATGGAGAAAGAGGAGCGGCAGAGAATTCAAGACCTTCTAGATAGCCATCGCCCTGGCGATCCAATTTACGAGGATAAGCAGCTGTTTGACGACTGGTTTCCACATGTCGGGCGGTACAATGAGAGTGGGGGTTTAGAGCCTGATGCCCTTAGAAAAGAGGCTTTGGCCCGTATCTTGGAACGTGATGGTGCGCTTGGTATATTTGAACTCACAAAAAAGGCCGCCATTCCTATTCTAGTCGCTCAAGCAATCGATATTGAGCAAATCACCCAGTCAAATTTAGTCACGCTTGTTGAAGCGGCTGTGCAGCAGTCTCCTATTGGAGATCTAGCTCTTTATGCCTCAGCGCTGGGTGCACAGAGATATGGAGATGCTTGGTCTCAACTTATAGAGGAGAAGATATTTCCTCTAGTAACTGACGCAGGTGATAAGTGTTATTTGCTCCTCGGTTGGCCGGTTAATAACTGGACTTGGGATTTTGTAGAGTCTCAGGGGCGGGAGGTTCATGATCAATACTGGCAGCGTCTCAACATATTCCCACACGGAGGGTCCCATGACGATCTACTAAGAGCCGTAAAGGAATTTCGTGCCGTCGGTCGGAGTATTGAAGTTCTATGCCTAGGGCACCGGCGATTAACCGAATTTTCTTCGGAGATAATTATCACTTTGCTTTCCGAAGGACTGCAGCAGTCTGAAAGTAAACAAAGTGGGACGATGCTCTCTTATTATCTCGAATCAGCTTTCAAAGAGCTTGATGGGCGTGCTGATGTTGAACGTTTTGCTATCGCACGATTGGAATACGCATATCTGCCAGCAATTCAAGACCAGCGACGCTCCTTGGTTATCTATGAGCAAATTGCCGAAAACCCACTTCTTTTTATAGAAATTCTCTCCCATATTTATCGAGGTAAAAACTCGCCTGCTAGGGAGGACGTGACGGATCACGAAAGGAACATTGCGAGCGTTTCATTCCGATTGCTTTCTTCCTTCAAGACATTACCTGGAGCTAGCGCAGAAGGCGTTGATCTAGCGAAACTTGAGTCCTGGATTGCAGGTGTCCGCACGGCGGCGGCTGAGAGAGACATTACCGACATTGCCGATCAGCATATAGGGAAGACTCTCGCGCACTCCCCGCGATTTGATACAGGAGCAATTTGGCCTCCGGTTGAGGTGTGCATGGTCATAGAAAACCTCGCATCTGAGCAAATCGAAACTGGTTTTGAGGTGGAATGCTTCAACAAGCGAGGGGCTTACATGAAGTCGATGGGGGAGGGAGGCGCTCAAGAGCGAGCGCTAGCTGGGGAATACTCAAACTGGGCTACACAGTCTGCGGAGTTCTGCCGAACATCCGCTATGCTTGAGAGGATATCGGAGTCGTGGAATAGGATGGCAGATCGGGAAGATCTTCGTGCGGAAGTCGATAAGCTGAAGCGATGATAGCCGGCAAGTTATGTTCTTTTGCGAGACAGGTCTACTGCCTCGCAGATATTCAGCCGCGTTTAGATGCGCGCCGCTATGAGCCTGTAGGAATGAGTCATGGCACCGCTTCCGACTGGCTGCAAATGTCCGACAGCTACCTGCTCAATCAGGTCAATAATAGGCCGGAGTCATAAAGTTTTTCTTGTTTTGCGCTACACGTAGCCCTAGATGGCTAGCCCCTGCCTAGCGCTAGGTGGTTGACGTGCTCTTGAAGTGCGGTGAGGTCTTCCATGATGCGTCCCAGTGGGTAGACATGCCCGTTCAGCATGCCTGAGCGCTCCATGGCGTAATAGTCGGCCTCAAGTCGAGGGAAATTGTCCTGGTCTGGAATCAGATTCAGCTCACCACTGACACACCGACCATAGTGTGCTGTGGCACTGTTGTAGAAGACCGACTTGAGCGCTATCACGTCATCAAGCAATTCGAGGTCGTTCTTGGCAGTTGCGCCCACGTCATGCTGTAGGAGCATTGCTAGGTCGTACCAATGCCGTGAGATTCGGTCCTTGCCTTCAGGAATGGGCTTGTTGCACTGTGCATGAATCAGCGTGACCTTTTCCCAGAAGGTCCTGGCCGGTGAGAGAACCACTACCTTTTCGGCCTTTGGGAAGACAATGCCTTCGAACAGCTCAGCAATGTCCGGCTGAATGGAGTGGACCGCATTCGGATCGATGATGTTTCGACCGCCGAACTCCACCAGAACGTGATCACGCAAATAGCCTTTTGCGTCTGCCGACATCGCTGGGTAGTGGACATGGATCGACTCGCCGTCATCGCTCACGGAAACCTGACATTCCGAAGCGCATCCATAATTTTGAAGCTGGTCATTCAGGTAGGGCAATACGGCCTCACGGGTGTAACGGCCCACCTCTGCAATGAGGGCGTCGCTTACCTTTCGACGCTTTCCACCGGAGAGCTGCAGTAGCTCAGGAACACTGTGCTCGCAGCCCAGCCCTCTGAAATCCACTGTAATGTCCACGTCTTCGGAGAAGCGCTTTATCACGCCATGAACCTTCGAAAGGCTGGTACCTCCCTTGAAAGCCATAGCCTTTCGGCCGGGCATTGCAAAAAGAAGCTGAAGTACCAGCGTCAGCCAAATGTCCTTCTCGATGACGCTTGGCGAGCGACCAGTCTCGTTAAAAGCCTCATCTAGGATTTCGCGTTGACCAGCTTGGGGTAGTTCAAAGTACGATCTTGACACACATACTCCTTAGCGGAACCGGCCAACGCCGACCGCATCCACTCGGGCATCTTACAGGCCATGAGCTTGTTGAATTCCTCAGCGCTGAGCGAGCTGGCTACCTTACTTACGGCCTGCTCAGTCAGTCCTTCTTTCCCAAGATACAACAACGCAGTCAGTGCCACCCCTACCTGGGTGCCAGCTTGCTGGAGTCGTTGCCGAGACGCATGACGCAACCGAACTACCGCATTACCGATCTTGATTTCACGCGTCGATCCACTGGTGTAGTAAGTCGGCAGAACCTGCATCTGAGTGCTTAGTCCCAGTCGACGAACAGCTTCTACGCCATGGACCTGGATAGTCTCGCCTCTTGCCCGGGCGACCGCTTCCATGACTGCAATCGGGTTAGCTCGAACCTTCTTACCCGTGTACTCGCTCTGTTTAGGGCGCATGTAGACGCCGCGAGCAACGCGCTCTAGGGAGCCATTGAGCACCATCCGAGACAGCGCTTTGTCTACCGAGGCGCGCGAGCCCGCCTGCGCGAAAACTGCGCCAGCAAAGGGCTTACCCTTAGGCATGTGCTTAATTCGGTTCGAGATAGACTCTGCGACAGACATGGCTGACTCCTATCATGTCAGAAGAGTTGTGGATAGTTTCTGACAGGTAATACGACTATAGGCCTTGTTTCTCCTGATTTCTAGCACCTTGACTGAATTCCTTTAAAGACTGTCGGTTCTGCGCTGAGGATGGGTATGAATGGGCCCTTGGGGATCGGTTCTGGTCTGCTAATGAGGGATGCTAAGCTCAACGGTGCTTGCTGCATTGAGCGTTCGAACTGCTCGGAGCTCATGTCGACAGATGGTTGCCCTTGGCCGCGGTATACATCTGGTTGGGTGTAGCGACCTGGTAGACAGTGCTTGGGCAATCCGGTGATTGGTACCTAAGAAAATCAAAAAGCCACCTGTCCTAAAACAGGTGGTTTCTGATTTTGCTGGAAGAGAGAGTTGTTAGTGGATAAACGCAATCCCAGCGAAGAGAATCGCCACCACGAGGGAGAGCATCACGCCAATATCCATAATGAGACCCGCCCGAAACCGGGATAGCTCTGCGCGAAATCGTGCGAAGTCGGGATCGGTTGTACCTGCAAAAGATAAATGCATATCAGAATCCATGGCTTGGATAACTGTTTCGATTTTCTGCTCAGGCACGTTGATCGCCTTCAGGGCTTTATACATTGCCAGTCGATTTTTCATTAAGACCTCCAAAATAATAAAGGCCTGCCCCAAGACGGGGAGGCCCGTCTTGGGTGGGGGAATATCATGCTTCCGTCGACATTCAAGTCGACTGTTCGCGCTTCCGGAAGCGATGCGACATTGGAAGGATCCTGCGGGAAACCGCAGTGCCGTCTCGAAGATCCTGGCGGCTAGTGTGAGCTTGTAGATTGCATTCACTGGTATTTGTCGTCAATCCGAAAACCGACTATCGAGTGTTCCCGAATGTTGGGCAAAGGATTGTTTACGTCCGACACCTTCGTCTTCTGATTTTGATGTGGGGGCAGTCTGTGATCAGTTAGCAGTGATTGCTCATGTGGCTGCAGGCGTGCACCAATTCTGTCGCCAGATCTCAACGGTCAGTATCTCTCGCATGTTGTTGGTCTGAGGACGGAGAGTCTCATGCCGAGTTCACCGTAAAGATGTGAGCACTGGCGACCAGATATTTTGAGTGTTGTTGGACCGCAGTTGGAGATAGCCAATGTCATGGTTCTAATGCTGACCGATCCAGACCATCATCAATTTTCATTCGTTTGAAGGAAGAGAAGCATAGCTTTCCAGTAGCCGCTGATTCGATCCAGCTGATGCCAGTGTCTCGGTCGGATGTGCAGAGTATTTTCATGGTGGTACAGCACTACTCCGTCTTTGCGCAGTTGCTGGATCAGCAGTTTGATGTCGACAGGGTTTGAGCTGGATGCGGCGACAGCGGCGACACTGGCGACAATCTGCGGGATGCCACGGTTGGCATCTTGCGACAGTTTGGCGACGGAAGTGGCGACACATCGCAGGACAGGGGGCGTCTGATTTTTCGACTGAAAGCGGCGTACTGCGTCATTCAGACGGAACACGACACACCTCGAAAGTCTTGGCGTCTTGGCTCTTCACACAGTTCGCTGTGAGTAACTCAACTAGAAGCGTGGCGGTGTGATTACAGCTTTTGCGTGCAAAGCGAGGGCCGTTGCGATTGATGTCTCGGATGGTAAAACGGGTCCAGCCTTTCTGCTTCAGCCAGCGTAACAAACGATCCGCTTCTTCACGTAGGGTGTTAACCGGCTCTTGCTCAGTCAAGCGCTGGATCTCGGCCAGGTAATAATCCATTAGCGTTGAAGCGCGCTGAATATGCTCTTCGTTCAAGGCACAGGCTTCTTCGATTGCCGCCAGAACCCCGGCGATGCGCAGTACATTGGCAGCAGCTTTACTTGCGACGGATTGAACGCCGGCCAACTCGCCGAACTCGCCAGACTGACACTCTATGGTGTCGTGAATATCAATCCAGGCCATGCGGGCGCTGTCCGTTAACTCCAATGTCGTGAGCTTGAGCGATCCGTCCTTGTTGGTCGCTAACGGCTTCTTCAGCAGATCAGTGATATGCGTTTGGTAGCGTTGGACCTTGGGGTCTTGCGTTAGATCTACCGCCTTGTACAGGCGCTGACCGATCAAACGTTCAGGCCAACTGATGAGGAATCTACCGAGCACACCTTGACCATTGATCATCGGATCTTTGAGGAACTGGTTAGCCAGGTATGGCTGCAGCATCAGATGCATGCTGAGACGACGATCATAGGCCCGTAGGCTTTCTCCTGGCATGGACCGTGTCCGGTCAATGGGACTGCCATCCCAGATTCTCGACAGCGTGGTGATCGCTTTGAGCTGGTTCTCTTTGCTCATGGTGCTGCCACCGAGGAATTGACCGCCTTCGTCATTGAACAGGCCCATGCTCGGCAGCCCATAACAGAGGTTTTTTATGAGTGCTTCGATGGTAGGGTCGGTGGAGATCAGCCTGGGCTGGACGGGGTCGGATAGTTCACAGATTTCATGCTTTGCCTGTCGGTGGGCTTTGGCCGTAAGACGAATTGCAGATTGGTAGGCGTTGAGCTTTTCCGTGTACACAGACCACTGCTCTCGCTCCCAGTTACGCGCTGCCGAGAGAGCTTGATGATCCACTGCACTTTTACGGTCACCTGATGATGCGACCGTCAGCAGATACAGAGACAGCGGATAGGTACGGCCATCGAGTTGTACGTTGACGTGGCCTTGAGTCACTAGAGCTGCGGTGGCCAGCACCGATTGTGCGGCCATGGCACTCGGTGCGCCGATGACCTCTGCCATCCGCTCTACCGCGCCCCCCAGGAGTTCACCCAGCGCTTCGACCGGGTAGGTCAATGGTTGGGGCTGATAGTCCAGCAGAGGGCGCGGTGGTGGATCGCATTTTTCGCACAATTGCATCGAGTACTATCTCCTTATGAGGTCAGTTTTTTCCTCGCTACTTAGGAGAAAGCACGACGATTTGTCGTAGTTTCAGCGCTCTGTAACTACTCGGATCGCCGCTAACTGCTCCTCGTTAGGCGCTGGTGTACCCCACGATCGAACTGGCGATCAACCGGGCCATCGGGGAATGCAACTGACGTAGAAGACCTTGGTTCTCGGTGGCTCTAGATAGATTTATTACCGTTTGTAAGATCGCCAAGCGAGCCACTGCAAACGTTGCTGCGAAGTCTTCCCGAGCGCAACGGCTTTGGCGGAAAAGCATGATCGACACTTGTGGTGGCGACGGCCGCCAGTTTGTCGCCTCGCCCGTGGTCAGAGACGACGAGGGTTGTCGCCGCTGTCGCCGTCGTCGCCATAAAGTTGATTTTGCTTAACGAATCGAGACGACTTTCCGGCTTCTGTTTTCATGGATTGCTGCTATTGAAAAGTCACCCGTGGCCGCCTTTTGAATGTGCTCGCTCCACCAGGCCATCATTGGGCGTCGACGCTCAATGTAGTCCGCGCGGTTGTAAGCGCTTCTAACCTCATCTTTGTCGACATGAGCCAAGGCAACCTCAATCAGTTCGGCATCCCAGGCATGCTCGTTCAGGATGGTGCTCGCCATGGAGCGCATTCCGTGGCTTACGAGTCGCCCTTCAAACCCCATCCGTTTCAGCGCCATGTTGGCGGTCTGGCTGTTGCAATGGGTGCGCGGATTGCGGTCGGCGGGAAACACGTACTCCCTGTGTCCGCTGTAGGGCTTGATGGCCTCCAGGAGCGCCAAGGCCTGCTCCGTGAGCGGAATGATGTGTGTGCGGCGTTTCTTCATTCTCCGGTGGAATCGTCCAGATCTTCTTCTTGAAGTCGATGTCAGCCCATCGGGTGGTCGCAGCTTCGGATGGCCGAGTCATCGTGTGCAGCTGCCACTCGATGAGGCACCGGGTGGTTCTTTTGATGCTGGCGTTGGCAATCGCCACCATGAGTTCATTGAGCTCATCGGGGGGGCAATGCCGCCATGTTTTTCTTCTTGGGCTTTTTGAAGACCGATCGAATTCCGCTCAGGGGGTTGGCATGAATGAGTCCGTAGTTCACCCCGTAAGTCATGATTTCGTTGAGACGTTGGGTCAGGCGCTTGACCGTTTCCAAGCTGCCTTTGGTCTCAAGTGGCTTAAGCAATTTGATGACCTGAGGAGCGCTGATTTCAGAAATCGGGGTCGCGTGTAGATCCGGGAAGACGTGAAGCGTGAGTGATCGCCAAATATCTTCAGCGTAGGCGGTTGTCACTGAATCTTTCTTCAGTTCAAACCATGCCGTCGCCACGTTTTGAAAGGTGTGCTCTGTCGCAGCTTTTTTCGCTTGGCGATCTGCATCGCGTTGCTCTTTCGGGTCCAGTCCTTGGGCAACCAGCTCCCTGGCCTCAACCGTGCGTTTTCGCGCATGAGCCAGGCTGAGTTCCGGGAACGTCCCCAGTCCCATGTTGATCCGTTTCTTGGTCACGGGATGGATGTAGTTGAAATTCCAAAGCCTCGAACCGTTGGTTCGGACTCGTAACTGAAGGCCGTCGCCGTCGGTCAATGTGTAGTCCTTGTTCTTGGGCTTGGCGGCTTTGATTTTCAGGTCTGAAAGGCGTGTGGCTCGGGCTCCCATGGGTACTCCAACGCTGTTTGTGTATTCCAAAATTTACCAGTCACGGGCTTGGAATACGCCTTGGAATACATTTCAAAATGGATCAGCCTGAAGCGCTGTGGAGCTCAATGGCCCTGAAACCCCCGTATTTACTGGATTTCAGGCACAAAAAAAGACGTCCGTGGACGTCTTTAGATGATGAAATGGTGGAGCCGGGGGGATTTGAACCCCCGTCCGCCAGTACTCCGCTGTCGGTACTACATGCGTAGCCGTGTCTATTAAGTTAACCCTCAGCGACCCGACGGGCAGGGTGCTTTGGGCGAGTTGTGTAAGTTTTAGCCGCTTCGTCCACAACGTACTGCACGGCGATTCTGTTCTATATGACAATCACTTTGGGTTTACAGACATCCCCTCATGATTGCTGGACCCGAAGGTACCAGAAGCTCAGGATCTAAGGCTGCTTACGCAGCGATAGCGTATTCCTGGCCGTAGTTTTCGTCATTGGCAACTATAGAAGTTGCAACAGTGGATTTACGAGTTCTGTTACCAACTCGGCATGCACCTAGAGTTTCGCAACCGGCGTCGAATCCTAAACGGCCCCGAACCTGTCGCTCCATGAAGCTGGAGGAGCGGCAGGCATTCGCAGTGTACGCCAATCCGCGTCTGAGGCCAACCCGAAGGTTGGCCGGACGCGACATTACTGCTGATCGCCTTTGGTGTTGTTCTGCAGTTTCTGAAGAGCTTGGGTGGTCAGCGAGATGCAGTTCTTGCTGCCTTCCTCGGTGCCTTTGGCTTGTTCGGCCGTGGCCTGCCCGACGGTGGCGTCGATATCGGTTTTCATGCTTTCGCTCATCTGCTCGGTGCTGACTTTCGCATCCTTGATTTTTTGCAGATTGATCTGGCAAAGGTCTGCCTGGCTATCTGCAAACACCGGAGAGGCCAACATCGCAGCGGAAATGAACAAGCCAGCAAGTGCGGTGCGCTTCATGTGTATCTCCTTGAACGTAGGGTCTCGGTGCCGCTGAACAGTCGCGGCCAGGCCGAGTTGGTGGTGGATGGCCCAGTGCAGCCGGGCCTATTCAAGTGACTACAGCGAAGCGCAGGAATTCGATTTTTCTTCGAGTCCCATCGCAAGGCCCTCACCGTTGGCGGGTTTGGGGCGAGTGACACGGTCTACCAGATACACCAGTGCGTGGTAGTCGATTGCGCCGTGTTGTGTAAGACCGATCTCACAGGTGCGGCTGGTGGAAATGCCCTCGGTGCAATCTTGGACCGCGTCCTTGAGGGTTCGCAACGAATGGGCGTTGAGTTCGGGGGTGGTAAAGCCCTTGTCGCCGGCGAAACCACAGCAATGGATACCTTCCGGAATCACCACTTGTTTACTGCACTTGCGCGCCAGGTCGATCAACGCCTGGCTTTCGCCGAGGTGCTGTGTACTGCACGTGACGTGCACCGCGACGGGCGCCTCCTGGGGGATGAAGTCGAGGCGGTCCATCAAATGGGTACGGATGAAGCGCACCGGGTCGTACAGATCCAGTCGCACGTCACCCAGATCCTGGACCAACCGCAGCGTGCACGGGCTGGTGTCACAGTAGATGGGGTCGAGCCCGCCGCGACTGGCGTGCAGCAAGGCACCGATCAGTTCCTGACGCTTGTGCTCGGCTTGTTCGGTGTAGCCTTTGGAAGCAAAAGGCTGGCCGCAGCAGAGATTGTCCACATTGTCTGGAAAGACCACCTGATAGCCGGCCTTTTCCAGCAGGCCGCGGGTCTTGTCGTACAGCGACATCTGCTCCTTGTCCGCCGCCGCCGGGCCCATGACCCGCGACACGCACGCCGCCAGGTACACCACCCTCGGACGTGCGTCCGAAACGGTAGGGCTGAAACGAATGGCCTTTTCCGGCTGGGGCATGGCGTTGGTCCACTGCGGCACCTGGCCCTTGGACAGGCGCGTCAACGAGGCCGACAGTTTTGCCAGGCGGGGGGCGCCCAGCAGCATGCGCGCACCGTTGGCGACGTGCAGGGCAAAGCGTGCGCCTTGCAGCGTGGTGGCGAAATTTCCTTCAATCCAGTTGGCGGTTTTCGTCTGCGTCGCGTCACGGCTGCGCAGTTTTTTCACCAGCTCGCCGGTATTGATGCCTACCGGGCAACGTTGTGCACACAGGCCCGTGGCGGCGCAGGTATCGATGCCCTGGTATTGGTAGGCACGTTCCAGCTCGGTGGTGTCCGTGCCGGCGCGTTTCTTCGCTTGGATATCCCGCCAGATCACGATGCGCTGGCGCGGGCTCAAGGTCAGGTCCTTGGACGGACACACCGGCTCGCAGAAACCGCACTCGATGCACTTGTCCACAATCTCATCGGCGGCCGGCAGCGGTTTGAGGTGCTTGAGGTGGATTTGCGGATCCTCACTGAGCACGACATCCGGGTTGAGGATCCCGTTGGGATCGAGCAGGCGCTTGAGCTGCCACATCAATTGATAGGCATCGCTGCCCCATTCCAGCTCGACGAACGGTGCCATGTTGCGTCCGGTGCCGTGTTCGGCTTTCAGCGAGCCGCCGAATTCCACCGCCACCAATTGCGCCACGTCGTCCATGAAGGCCTGGTAGCGTGCGACTTCTTCAGGGTTGTTGAAGCCTTGGGTGAAGACGAAGTGCAGATTGCCTTCCAGCGCGTGTCCGAAAAGGATCGCTTCGTCGTAGTGATGTTTGTCGAACAGCTCGATCAGACGATTCACGCCAATGGCCAGTTGCTCCACCGGAAAGGTCACGTCTTCGATGATCACCGTGGTGCCGGTTTTACGTACCGCACCCACCGCTGGAAAAGTGTCCTTGCGGATCGCCCAGAGCCGGGCGTTTTCCCGTGGGTCTTCGGTAAAATCGACCTGTTTTTCCACCGGGAAACCGGCCAGCGAAGCCATGATCCGGGCCAGTTGTTCTTGTAGCAGCGACGAAGAAGCGGCGCGGGATTCGATCAGCAAGGCGCAGGCATTGATCGACAAATGCTGTACGAAATCCGGCATGCCCGGTTTGTCCTGCACCGAGCGCAGGCTGCGGCGGTCCAGCAGTTCTACCGCTGAGACAGGCTGGCTTTTCAGCACGGTGACCGCATTGCAGCAGGTTTCCACATCCGGGAAGACGATCAGCGCCGAAGCCTTGTTCGGATGGTCGATGACGGTGTTGTAGGTCACCGCGCTGATGAAGCCGAGGGTGCCTTCGGAGCCCACTAACAGATGGCTCAAGATATCCACAGGCTCGTCGAAATCCACCAGGGCATTGAGTGACAGGCCGGTGGTATTTTTCAGACGGTATTTGTGGCGAATTCGCGCAGCCAATTCGCTATTGGCGCGGGTCTCGCGACCCAGGGTCGCCAGGCGTTCCAGCAGTTCGCCATGGCTTGTACGAAAAGCCGCCACGCTGCTGTCGTCTTCGGTATCCAGGCGCGTGCCATCGGCCAGGACCAAGCGGATACCGGCGAGGGTGTGATAGGTATTCTGGGCCGTGCCGCAGCACATGCCGCTGGCGTTGTTGGCGACGATGCCGCCGATTTTGCAGGCGTTGATCGAGGCCGGATCAGGGCCGATCTTGCGCCCGAACGGCGCCAGCCAGGCGTTGGCCTGGGCGCCGATCACGCCGGGTTGTAAACGGATCTGCGTGCCTTGCTGACGAATCTCGCGACCGTTCCAGTTATCCCCCAGCACAATCAGCACCGAGTCGCTGATGGCTTGGCCAGACAAGCTGGTGCCAGCCGCACGGAAGGTGACGGGCACCTGATCGCGCTGGGCCAGTTGTAGCAGGGCGACCACTTCGTCTTCGCTTTCGACCCGTACCACCAGTTTCGGAATCAGCCGATAGAAACTGGCGTCGGTGCCGAAGGCCAAGGTCGACAGAGGATCGTCGAAACGTCGCTTTTGCGGGATCAGTTGCTGTACATCGCGCAGGAACGGGGCCGGAAGGGTCATTGGTCCTCCAGAATCAAAACCACCAGATCCTTAGGGCCATGGGCGCCATAGGCCAGGACTTGTTCGATGTCGGCGGTTTTCGACGGGCCCGACACCAGCAGGGCGTTGGTGGGCATGCCTTGGGCCCATTCGAATTCCTGTTGCACTTCATAGAAGTTGTCGCGGATTTCACTGGCCTTGAGCAGGGCGAAATGCACGGGCGGTACCAGGCTCATCAGGCGTGGTTCTTCCCGGGTCGGCCAGAGAATCAGGCTACCGGTGGCGGCGATGGCGCCGAGGGTTCCGGTCAGGCTGGCGGGGGTATCATTGAACAACTCAGCTTTCCATTCTTCTACCGGGCGGTCGTAGGCCTTGAGAGTTGGTAGGTCCGGATTGTTCGCCCAGAACTGTGTGATTTTTTGCCCGTGCGCTGTGGTCGGGGCGATGAGCAAACTCGGCAGTTGACGGTCGCGCAGCAATTGCGCCAGCAGGGCCGGCCAGCCTTCGCCGGATGTCAGGTGGATTTCGGTGTGCACCGCTTCCATCAGCTTGCGCAATTGCGGGATGCGTTCCTCGGGCGCGTAGCGGTAGGTTTGCGTCACCAGTTCGACATCGAAGTTGTCGGCAACCGGCGTGGTGCCCGTCAGGCTTTTACGCAGCTTGGCGAGGATATTGTTTTTGGCGCTCATCGGCGGTCTCCCTGCTGGTTCAGGTGTTCGCTGGCCAGGTCATGCAATGAGCGGGCGGCGGGTTTGGGGGCGCTGTGGTTCTGGGTCCATGGGCCGACGTTTTTCGGTGTCAGGGCACGCAGGCGCGTGGCGAGGAAACCGAACAGCCGGTACAACCGTGGCGAACTGTTGAGCCGGGCCCAGGCATTCCAGATGAAGCGTTCCTTGGCTGAATATTTGCTGCCTTGGCCGCGCATTACTTGGTTCGGGCTGTCCGGTGCCTTGACGTTTTCTTCGCGCAGCCGCCGCAGCAGGGCGGGGATCGGGATTTTCACCGGGCACACTTCACCGCAGGCGCCGCACAGCGAAGAGGCGCTGGGGTGGTCTGGGACTTTGGCCAGGCCGACCATGTGCGGCGTGATGATTTTTCCGATAGGTCCCGGGTAAACCTCGCCGTAGGCATGACCGCCGATTCGGGTATAGACCGGGCAATGATTCATACAAGCGCCGCAGCGGATGCAGTTCAGGGTCTGGCGCAATTCGCTGTCGGCAAACGCCTGGCTGCGACCGTTGTCCAGCAGCACCAGGTGGACTTCCTGGGGACCGTCCAGTTCGTTGGCCTTGCGCGGGCCGGAGATCATGTTGACGTAGGTGGTGATGGGCTGGCCGAGGGCCGAACGGGTCAGCAGCGACAGTAGCGGCACGACATCGCGCAGGTTCTCCACGACTTTTTCGATGCCGGTCACGGCGATGTGCACTGGCGGCACGGTGGTGGACATCCGCCCGTTGCCTTCGTTTTCCACCAGCAACAGCGTGCCGGTTTCGGCGACGGCGAAGTTGACGCCCGAGACGCCGACGTCGGCCTCGAAGAATTTCTGCCGCAATACCTTGCGACCGATCTGAATGAGTTGGTCAACGTCCTTGGTGTACTCCACGCCGAGTTTGTCGTGGAACAAGGACGCGACCTGACCGGCGTTCTTGTGGATCGCCGGCATAATGATGTGTGAAGGCTTCTCGTGATCGAGCTGGACGATGTACTCCCCCATGTCGGATTCGAGACATTCAATGTCCCGAGCCTCGAGGAAATGGTTCATCTCCATCTCTTCGCTGACCATCGATTTGCCCTTGATCACTTGCCGCGCCTCGTGAGCGCGGATGATCGAGAGGACGATGCCATTGGCTTCGTCCACCGTCTCCGCCCAGTGTACGTTCACACCGTTGCGGGTCAGGTTGGTTTCAAGTTGCTCGAGCAGGTCGGGCAGCTTGGATAACGCGCGGGCGCGGACGGCATTGCCGAGCACTCGCAGGTGTTCTCTTTCGTGGGCATCGCTGAAAGACGTTGCCCGTTTGGTCATCAGTGAATCCATCGCGCTGCGAAAGTTGTTTCGCAGTTGCGTGTCGTCCAAAGCCTTGTGGGCCCGGGCGCGAAAATCTTCCTGCACATCTACAGTCGGGATCAGCGTCGGCGTGCTCATGCGACACCTCCGCTACGCTGCCAGAGGAAGCTCGCCAGATGCTGGCCGCGTAACGCTTCCTGCTGTTTTTCCAGCGCGCCGTTGATGTTCATCAAGCAACCGCAGTCGGCACTGATGATCTTGTGCGCACCGGATTCCTTCAGCGCCCGGGTCTTGTCGGCCACCATCGCGCCGGAAATATCCGGCATGCGAACGCTGAACGTC
Source organism: Pseudomonas beijingensis (assembly GCF_030687295.1). Taxonomy (NCBI): domain Bacteria; kingdom Pseudomonadati; phylum Pseudomonadota; class Gammaproteobacteria; order Pseudomonadales; family Pseudomonadaceae; genus Pseudomonas; species Pseudomonas beijingensis. The sequence continues at coordinate 1,921,497 of NZ_CP117425.1, forward strand.
CCACCAAAGCCACAGCACTCGCTTTCGTGGCTGTGTTCGACGCGCTCCACATTGCGTAGCTGTGCCAATAACGCGCGGCCATGCAGGTGGGTATTCATTTCACGCCGTGCCGAGCAGGACGTGTGCAACGCAATTTTCACCGGCTCGCCGCTGTCCTGCAGCTGCACTTTGCAGACAAACAGCAGGAATTCGGCCAATTCATAGGTCCGGGCCGCCAGGGCCTGGACCTGTTTGAGCGTGTCGGGCTCATCCTTGAACAGGTCGGCGTAATGCTCGCGCAGCATGCCTGCGCAGGAGCCCGAGGGCACCACCACTGGATAATCGCCGGCAAACAGGGCCAGTTGCGCCCGAGCTACCGTCCGCGCCTGCTCGGTGTACCCCGAGGTGTAGGCCGGTTGGCCGCAGCAACTTTGCCCTTGTGGGTACTCCACCCGGATCCCTTCGCGCTCCAGCAGGTGAATGGCATCCATCCCGGCTTCGGGATAGAACAGGTCCACCACACACGTTCCGAACAGGTAGACCCGTGGCGGTTTTTCGCTGGGGTACTGCCGAGGCTCGGGCAAGGGCGGGGCGACTCGGGTCGCGTTCGGTACGGCGTTGTAAAAAAGCTCGCTCATCAGGCGTGTCTCCGGGTGGTCCCGGTTATCCGTCCGCTGAGGCTGCTGAATATAGCCAGGAAATCTTTCAGCAGCCTTGCAGACCCGGTTGTGAATAGCAGACGCCGAATCAGGGTTCGGCGTCGGTTTTTCCAGTATCGCGTGTAGGACTTAATGAACCAGCATGCCGGTAAACCAGTAGGCCTGGGCCAACGTGATCAGGCCGACAATCGTTGCAAAGAATAGGCTGTGTTTGAGGGTGAAACGGAACAGATCCGATTCCTTGCCCACCAGCCCGGTCGCCGCGCAGGCCACCGCGATCGATTGTGGCGAAATCATCTTGCCGGTCACGCCGCCGCTGGTGTTCGCCGCGACGAGCAAGGTGTCGTTGACGCCGATCTGGTGCGCGGTGGTGGCTTGCAGCGAGCTGAACAGCGCGTTGGACGAGGTATCGGAACCGGTCAGGAACACGCCCAGCCAACCCAGGAACGGCGAGAAGAATGGGAACGCCGCGCCCGTGCCGGCCAGCACCAGTGCCATGGTCGAGGACATGCCCGAGTAGTTGGTGACGAAGGCGAAGGCCAGCACCATGCCGATGGACAGAATCGGCCAGCGCAGTTCGTAGAAGGTCTCTTTTAAAGTGGTAAGACCAGTTTTAAGGTTGATCTTCAACACCAGCATCGAGATCAAGGCCGAGAAGAAAATCGCCGTGCCGGTAGCGGAAATCGGATCAAGCTTGAAGACCGCCGGGATGGCTGTTGGATTGACCACGATCGGCGCGACCTTGATCACCATCTGGTCCAGGTGCGGGATGGCGAAGTTGAACACCCAGCCGTACATGGAGCCGCCGGCGGCGAACATCGCCTTGAACGGTTTCAGGGTCCAGATTGTTACCAGCACAGTGAGGATCAGGAACGGCGACCAGGCCTTGATAATTTCCCCCAGGCTGTAGGGCGAAACCACGGTGCTGCGCGGCTGACCGAAACCGCCGACGCTGGCGGTGACCGTTGCGCTGGAAGTGGCGCCAGCAATCTGGGCACCTGCGCTGCGCTTGGGCTGCCAGACTTTCAAAAACAGGGTCAGGGAAATCAGGCTGGCCAGGGCCGAGGTGATGTCCGGCAGTTCGGGGCCGATGAAGTTGGAGGTGAAGTACTGGGTGATGGCGAAGCTCAAACCGGCCACCAGTGCTGCTGGCCAGGTTTCCCGCACGCCGCGCAGGCCGTCCATCATGAACACCAACCAGAACGGCACGAACAGCGACAGCAGTGGCAACTGGCGACCGGTCATGGCGCCGATCTTGAACGCATCGATCCCGGTGACCTGGCCGGCCACGATGATCGGGATACCCAACGCGCCGAACGCCACCGGGGCGGTGTTGGCGATCAGGCACAAGCCGGCGGCGTACAGAGGGTTGAAACCCAGGCCGACCAGCAGCGCGGCGGTGATCGCCACCGGCGCACCGAAACCGGCGGCACCTTCCAGGAATGCGCCGAAGCAAAAGCCGATCAACAGCACTTGCAGGCGTTGGTCGTCGGTAATCGACAGCACCGAGCTGCGGATCACTTCGAACTGGCCGCTCTTGACCGTCAGTTTGTAGAGAAACACCGCGGCGACGATGATCCAGGCGATGGGCCACAAGCCATAGGCAAAACCATAACCGGCAGCGGCAAAGGCCATGTCGGCGGGCATTTGGAACGCAAAGATCGCCACGGCAATCGCCAGGGCCAGGGTGATGCTGCCGGCCACGTGCCCCTTGAGGCGAAACACCGCCAGGGCCAGGAAGAAAAACACGATGGGAATAACGGCCGCGAGTGCGGACAAGCCGAGGCTGCCGAGCGGGCTGTAGAGCTGTTGCCAGGTTTGCATAGTGGGTGGGCCCCTAATTGTTGTTGGTCAGGCACTGGTCAGCGCTTTGGTTAATTGGTAATACCAATTTACAATCGCTGTTGGCTAGGGTAAAAGCCTTGGTTGTCGTGTGTCAATTTGCCGCCCTGAAACTTTCGTCGAATAAGCGGTGCAGAGGGCATCTGATCCGTTGGCATAAACGGCTTTTGGTGGGTGTGGACGCGGCCCGGATGGGCCAGAATAGAGAGCCCGGCGAGTCGTCGGGATCGCGGAGAATCGAGTTATGGGGTTTGATCAGATTCGTCAGCGCCGTTTGTCTGACGATATTGTCGAGCGGCTTGAAGGCATGATCCTTGAGGGCACGCTGAAGTCGGGCGAGCGGCTGCCCGCCGAGCGGACCCTGGCCGAGCAGTTCGGCGTGTCACGCCCTTCGTTGCGTGAGGCGATCCAGAAGCTGACGGCCAAAGGTTTGTTGATCAGTCGCCAGGGCGGCGGCAACTATGTGGTGGAGTCACTGGGCTCGACGTTCAGTGATCCGCTGCTGCAACTGCTGGAAAGCAATCCTGAGGCGCAACGGGATTTGTTGGAGTTCCGCCATACGCTGGAAGCGTCCTGTGCCTACTACGCGGCGCTACGAGCTACGGATGTGGATCGCGAGCGACTGACGGCGGCTTTCGATGAGCTGCAGGATTGCTACTCGCGGCACGACGAAGTCAGCCGGGCCGAGGAGGGCGCAGCGGATGCGCGGTTCCATCTGGCGATTGCCGAGGCCAGTCATAACGCGGTGTTGCTGCACACCATTCGCGGGCTGTTCGATCTGCTCAAGCGCAACGTGGTGACCAACATCGGTGGCATGTACAAACAGCGCAGCGAAACCCGCGACATGCTGATCAGCCAGCACCGAGAGTTGTATCAAGCCATTATGGAAGGGCAGGCCGAGCAGGCGCGGGAAGTGTCCAGCCGACATATCTTGTACGTGCAGGAGGTCTTGGAAGAGGTACGCCAGGAAGTGCAGCGGGTGGCGCGGGCGGAGCGGCGCAAGGGGATGTAATCGTGCCCGCGCTCCCACATTGGATCTTCAGTGAACACAGGATATGTGTATTGCCGGGATCTGGGTGGGAGCGAGCTTGCTCGCGATAGCGGTCTGCCTGACACATCAATTTTTGGATGTGTCGACGCCATCGCGAGCAAGCTCGCTCCCACATTGGATCTTCAGTGAACACAGGATATGTGTATTACCGGGATCTGGGTGGGAGCGGGCTTGCTCGCGAAAGCGGCCTCAAGGCGAAAGAATCAGTCTTCCTTGCCCTTGTTGCGCACCGCGCGCTGCAACTCGCGACCAGCGTCGCGTTCGCGCTCGGTATCGCGCTTGTCGTATTCCTTCTTGCCTTTGCCCAGGGCAATTTCGCACTTGATCAAGTGCTTGCTCCAGTACAGTGACGTGCAGACGCAGGTGTAGCCCTTCTGCTGCACAGACGCGAAGAGTTTTTCCAGCTCGCGTTTGTTCAGCAGCAGTTTGCGCGAGCGCGTCGGGTCGGCGATCACATGGGTGCTGGCGGTGGTCAGCGGCGTAAAATGACTGCCCAGCAGCCAGGCTTCGCCGTCCTTGAGCAGCACATAGCTGTCGACCAGTTGCGCCTTGCCGGCACGCAAGCTCTTTACTTCCCAGCCGGCCAGGACCATGCCAGCCTCGAAACGTTGTTCGATGAAGTAATCGTGTCGCGCCTTTTTGTTTTGCGCGATGGTCCCTGTGGGGTGTTTCTTCTGTTTAGCCATAGGGGCGGCATTATAGGCAGTTGCGTGCGTGTCGGCTACGGTGAAGCTGCGTGCTTGAGCACGTTGAGTGAATCCCGGACAATGCGGCCTCTTTTTCGAACGCTGGGCGTGATCACGATGTCGACAGACAAGGTTTCTGTCCACGGCAGTTGGGCTAGCCGCTGGGTCTTTATATTCGCTGCAACCGGTTCGGCGGTGGGGTTGGGCAGTATCTGGAAATTTCCCTACATGGTCGGCGTCTACGGTGGCGGCGCCTTTGTATTGATGTTCCTGGCGTGCATTGCGCTCATCGGTGCGCCGGTGATGCTGGCCGAAACCCTGATTGGTCGTCGTGCCCGGCAGAGCCCGGCCAACGCCTTGAAGGTGCTGGCAGTGGCGGCAGGGCATTCGCCCAAGTGGTCGTGGGGCGCGTTCGCCGGGATGATCACGGCGTTGCTGATCCTGTCGTTCTACAGCGTGGTCGGCGGCTGGTCGCTGGACTACATCATCGACATGGGGCGTGGGGATTTTCAAGGCGTGACGCCCGATCAGGTCGGCGCCTACTTCGGCAACGTGATCGCCGATCCCTGGAGGCTGACCCTCTGGCACACGATTTTCATGGTCCTCTCGGCGGTGGTGATTGCCCGGGGCGTCGTGGCCGGGCTTGAGCGCAGCCTGCGGATCATGATGCCGTTGCTGTTCGTGATGATCCTGGTATTGCTGGGCTACAGCATGACTACCGGGCATTTCATGGAAGGCGTGCATTTCATGTTCGACTTCCAGCCGGAGAAAGTCCTGGACGGGCTGCTGCCGGCCATGGGGCATGCGTTCTTCTCCCTGAGCGTCGGGGTCGGTTCGATCATGATCTACGGCGCCTACATGCCCAAGAACGCCTCCCTGACCCGAACCGTTGTCGGCGTCGCGCTGCTGGACACCTTCGTGTCGCTGCTGGCGGGTGTGGCATTGTTTCCGATTGTGTTCGCCGCTGGCCTGAACCCCAGTGAAGGACCAGGACTGATGTTTGTCAGCCTGCCATTTGCCTTTGGCAGCATGGCGTTCGGCCAAGTGATGGGCGTGGTGTTTTTCCTCCTGGTGGCCATCGCGGCCTGGAGTTCGGCCATTTCCCTGCTGGAGCCCATGGTGGCCTATCTGGTCGAAAGGACCCGCCTCAGCCGTGCCTGGGTGACTTTCTGGTTGGCTTTCACCTGCTGGTTTGTCGGCCTGGGCACGGTGTTTTCCTTCAATATATGGAAGCAGGCAAAGTTTTTCGTGAACGAAGACGGGCTGTTCCATCTCTACCAGTGGGGAGCAACCGGGGGGCTGGACTTCTTCGGCGTGATTGATTTCTTCACGTCACGGATCATGTTGCCACTGGGTGGTTTGTGTTTCGTGGTGTTTGCAGGATGGATCATGGGGCGTGAAGCTGTGCGCGATGAACTGTCGCTGCGCAACCCTGTATTGTTCGCCTTGAGCCTGTTCTTGATGCGCTACGTGGCGCCCATCGGCATTCTCGTAGTGTTTGCCGCTCAGCTGTGGAAGTGACGCTTACATGACGACACACATTCAACGTTCGGCCTTGCTGCCCTATCCGGCGCAGGCGCTGTATGACCTGGTCAACGATGTGGCGAGCTATCCGGAGTTTTTGCCGTGGTGCTCATCCGCCGAGGTGTTGGAGAGTTCTGATACCCATATGCGCGCCAGCCTCAACATTGCCAAGGGCGGCTTGAGCCAGCGCTTCGTCACGCGTAATACGCTGGTGCCGGGGCAATCCATCGAAATGAACCTGGAAGAGGGGCCCTTCAATCAGCTCCACGGCGTCTGGGTGTTCAAGCCTCTGGGCGAAAAAGCCTGCAAGATCAGCCTGGACCTGTCGTTCGACTACGCCGGCCCGCTGGTACGCGCGACGTTGGGGCCGCTGTTCAATCAGGCCGCCAATACCCTGGTCGACGCGTTCTGCCAGCGGGCCAAGCAGAATGCAGAGCTCAAGCGTTGATTGAGATAGAAGTGGTGTATGCCGCGGTGGATCGCCAGGTCTTGCGCACCTGCGTGGTCCAGGAAGGCACCCGTGTTCGTGCGGCGCTGCTGGGCTCGGGGATTGCAGATGCATTCCCGGAGCTGGACCTGGCAACTTGCCCGGTGGGGATTTTTGGCAAGGTGGTTGCCGATCCGGATAACCAGGTGGTGCAGGCGGCTGATCGATTGGAGATTTATCGACCTTTGTTGGCTGATCCGAAGGAAATTCGTCGCCTGCGTGCGGCCAAGGCTGCCCTGGCGCGACAATCGGAGCAATAACCTGGTCTGAATCGCAGGCAATAAAAAACCCGGCATGCCGGGTTTTTTCATGTCGCAATTTATTGCGGCGAGGTGTCCAGGGGCTCGGGTGTCGGGACCGGTACGGTCTCGACTTTGTCGACATCCTTCTGGATCTGGTCCAGCAACGAACCTGGCTTGACCGGTTTTTCCGGTTTCGGCTGTTCGGCATTCTGGGCTGGGTCGGTCACGGTGGTGCCGCTGTCCTTGCCCATGATGGCCTCGTCGCGACTCACGCCAGGCATGAAATCGCCCGACAAGCTGACGAGTTGGTCGTCAGGACTGAAGATAACGCTGATGCGTTCCTGTTGGCGCTCACCGCCGCCTGGCTGCAAGCTGTACAGATAATCCCAGCGATCGGCATGGAACGTGTCGGTCAGCAGGGGGTTACCCATGATAAACCGTACTTGCCGGCGGGTCATTCCCGGGCGTAACTGGTCTATCATGTCCTGCGTGACGACATTGCCCTGCTGGATGTCGATTTTGTAAACCCCGGGGAATGAACAACCGGCGAGTGCGAGCAGTCCCACAAAGGTGAAACTGGTTAGCAAGAGCTTGGTGTTTTGCATCGGTGGGCGACTTCCACTATCTTGGCTGGGACAACGTAAACGCCGATCATACCCGCATTAAGAGAAGCTGCGAAGCAGCATCGCGAGAAAGCTGACCATGGTTGAAAATAGCGAACTACGCAAAGCCGGCCTCAAAGTGACCCTGCCACGGGTCAAGATTCTACAAATGCTCGATTCCGCCGAGCAACGCCACATGAGTGCCGAGGATGTCTACAAGGCGCTTATGGAGGCTGGTGAGGACGTCGGTCTGGCCACGGTTTACCGTGTTCTGACCCAGTTCGAGGCAGCTGGCCTTGTGGTGCGACACAACTTCGACGGAGGCCATGCGGTCTTCGAACTGGACGACGGCAAGCATCACGACCATATGGTCAACGTCGAGACCAGTGAAGTCATCGAATTCTTCGACGAAGAAATCGAGCGGCTGCAGAAAGCAATCGTCGACAAGTATGGCTTCGAGATGGTTGATCACAATCTTGTGCTGTACGTACGCAAGAAAAAGTAAGCATGTCGCGCGGACTTAAGGTTCGCGAAACGAACGAAGGCGACCCCAGGGTCGCCTTCGTGCTTTCTGCCGTTCTCAGATTTTCGCGGTAACGACCATTTTTTTCGCGTGGGCCAGGGATTCCTTGGTGAGGTCGATGCCCCCGAGCATGCGCGCCACCTCTTCCACCCGCTCGTTTTTGTTGAGTTTGGACACGGCAGTGCGAGTGGCGTCTTCGCCACGTACCTTGTGCACAAATAAATGCTGGTGTCCCTGGGCAGCGACCTGGGGCAGGTGAGTGACGGTCAGCACCTGGCCGCGTTCCCCCAGTCGGCGCAGCAGTTGGCCGACAATTTCCGCGGTTGGACCACCGATGCCCACGTCCACTTCGTCGAATACCAGCGTCGGCACACGAGAGGTCTGCGCGGTAATGACCTGGATGGCCAGGCTGATCCGAGACAACTCACCGCCGGAGGCGACTTTGGCCAGGCCCTTGAGCGGTTGCCCGGGGTTGGCGCTGACCAGCAACTCAACCTGTTCCAGCCCATTGGGTTGGAGCTCGTCACCGGCGTTGGGGCGCAATTCGATGGTGAAGCGTCCGCCCGGCATGCCCAGGCGCTGGATCTCCTGCTCCACGGCACTGGCCAGCCCTGTCGCGGCCTGGCGCCGAAGTTCACTGAGCTCCTTGGCCTTTTCCTGGTAATGACGGGCATAGGAAGCCAGTTCGTCTCCCAGGCGCTCGATGGATTCATCGTTGGCGTTCAGGGTTTCCAGTTCTTCCAGCAGGCGCTGCTGGAGTTCGGCAACGTCGGTTGGCTGGATGCGGTGCTTGCGCGCCAGTGTATAGATGGTGTCCAGGCGCTCTTCCAGGTACTGCAGGCGTGCCGGGTCGGCGTCGAAGTGATCGAGGAAACGGTTCAGTTCCCCAACGGCTTCCTCGACCTGGATCTGCGCGCTCGTCAGCAGGTTGGTCGCTTCGTTCAGGGCGCCCACCGAGTTGTTCACGCTGGAGAGTCGGTTCAGGCTCGCTGTCAGTGCGTTGAGCACATTGCCCGAATCGCTCTCGCTGCATTGTTCGTCCACTTGGCGGCAGATACCCAGCAGGGTTTCGGCGTTGGTCAGGTTCTTGTGTTCCTGCTCCAGTTCTTCCAGTTCATTTTCACCCAGGGACAGGTTCTCCAGCTCTTCGAGCTGGTAGCTCAACAACTGGTGACGGGCACGCTGTTCGTCGCCGGAATTGGAGAGGCGATCCAGTTCCTGCCGGGTCTGGCGCCAGCGTTGGGCGGCCAGTTGGACTTGCCGGGCCAGATCGGTGGCGCCGGCGTATTCATCCAGCAGGCGACGATGGGTATCGGTCTTGAGCAGGGATTGGTGTTCATGCTGGCTGTGGATGTCGATCAACAGTTCGCCGAGGGCCTTGAGGTCGCCCAGGGGGCAGGGCGTGCCGTTGATGTAGCCTCGGGAGCGACCTTCGGCGGTGATGACCCGGCGCAGGATGCACAGGCCGTCGGTGTCCAGGTCGCGTTCGGCCAGCCAGGCGCTGGCCTCGGGGATGTCGACCAGGTCGAACGTCGCCAGGATGTCGGCCTTGTCCGCTCCGGGGCGCACCACGCCGCTGTCGGCGCGGTCGCCCAGCGTCAGGCCCAGGGCGTCGAGCATGATCGACTTGCCCGCGCCGGTTTCACCGGTGATCACGCTCATGCCTCGATCGAGTTCGAGGTCGAGGTGTTCGACGATGGCGTAATTGTGTACGGACAGGTGCACCAGCATAAGGCCGCTCCCAGGCTTTAGGTCTGGTTATTTATACAGTGTTTTGTTTCGGCCTGACAATGCCCACGCTTAGCTCGATTTGCTTGGGAAAGTGTTTTTCTTAGCGCGGCGAGGAATGATTATGCAGCTGCTTTTTGTAAGGTTAATTCGTCAGGTGGCCCTTGAAGCTGGAAAACCCGGCCCCATATACCGGGGCAGAAGCGCGAGTCGAGCTCGCGGACGAAGTTGAAAGGAGAAATCTCTATGGCTGACGAACAGACGCAGGACACGCAAAATCTAGACGCCAATCAGGCTTCCCAGGATTCCGGTGAAGACCTGACGGCACGTGTACAAGTGCTCGAGGAGCAACTGGCCGGTGCGCAGGATCAGGCGTTGCGTGTAGCAGCCGACCTGCAGAATGTCCGCCGTCGCGCCGAGCAAGATGTGGAAAAGGCTCATAAATTCGCCCTGGAGCGTTTTGCCGGCGACCTGCTGCCGATCATCGACAGCCTGGAGCGCGGCCTGGAGCTGTCCAACCCGGACGACGAGAACATCCGTCCGATGCGTGAAGGCATCGAACTGACCCTGAAAATGTTCCAGGACACCCTCAAGCGGTATCAGCTCGAAGCCCTTGATCCGCATGGCGAACCCTTCAACGCCGAACATCACCAGGCCATGGCGATGCAGGAAAGTACTGACGCCGAGCCGAACAGTGTCTTGAAGGTTTTCCAGAAGGGCTATCTGCTCAACGGCCGTCTGCTGCGCCCGGCCATGGTCGTGGTCAGCAAGGCGCCGGCACCGGTTTCGCCTTCTATTGATGAGCAGGCTTGAAATCGGGCGCAGCGGCCCCATCTATAAGTCAAGCGTTTAAGTGCTACCGCAGTTAGCCACCACTGCTGCGGCAACAAAATCCAAGTTCCGGGAGAGTTAACATGGGCAAGATTATCGGCATCGACCTGGGGACCACCAACTCGTGCGTCTCCGTGCTGGAAAACGGCAAGGCCAAGGTTATTGAAAACGCTGAAGGCGCGCGCACCACGCCGTCGATCATCGCGTACGCCAATGATGGCGAGATTCTGGTTGGCCAGTCGGCCAAGCGTCAGGCAGTGACCAATCCGCATAACACCCTGTACGCGGTGAAGCGTCTGATCGGTCGCAAGTTCGACGAAGAAGTCGTCCAGAAAGACATCAAGATGGTGCCTTACAAAATCGCCAAGGCTGACAATGGCGACGCTTGGGTTGAAGTGAACGGCCAGAAAATGGCGCCACCTCAGATCTCGGCTGAAATCCTCAAGAAAATGAAGAAAACCGCCGAAGACTACCTCGGCGAAGCGGTGACCGAGGCGGTCATCACCGTTCCTGCCTATTTCAATGACAGCCAGCGCCAGGCGACCAAAGACGCTGGCCGCATCGCGGGTCTGGACGTAAAACGTATCATCAACGAACCGACTGCGGCCGCTCTGGCCTACGGTATGGACAAGGCCAAGGGCGATCACACCGTGATCGTTTATGACCTGGGTGGCGGTACCTTCGACGTCTCCGTGATCGAGATCGCTGAAGTCGACGGCGAGCACCAGTTCGAAGTGTTGGCAACCAACGGTGACACGTTCCTCGGTGGTGAAGACTTCGACATCCGCCTGATCGATTACCTCGTCGACGAGTTCAAGAAAGAAAGCGGCATGAACCTCAAGGGTGACCCGCTGGCCATGCAGCGCCTGAAAGAAGCCGCTGAAAAAGCCAAGATCGAACTGTCCTCGAGCCAGTCGACCGATGTGAACCTGCCGTACATCACCGCAGACGCCACCGGTCCTAAGCACCTGAACGTCAAAATCTCCCGAGCCAAGCTCGAAGCGCTGGTGGAAGACCTGGTTCAGCGCACCATCGAACCTTGCCGCATCGCCATGAAAGACGCCGGTATCGACGTTGGTTCGATCAACGACGTGATCCTGGTGGGCGGTCAGACCCGTATGCCACTGGTCCAGAAGCTGGTCACCGACTTCTTCGGTAAAGAAGCGCGTAAGGACGTGAACCCGGACGAAGCCGTTGCCATGGGTGCTGCCATCCAGGGCGCCGTTCTGGCCGGTGACGTGAAGGACGTTCTGCTGCTCGACGTCAGCCCGCTGACCCTGGGTATCGAAACCATGGGCGGCGTGATGACCGCGCTGATCGAGAAAAACACCACGATTCCTACCAAGAAATCCCAGGTGTTCTCGACGGCCGACGACAACCAGGGCGCCGTGACCATCCACGTGCTGCAAGGTGAGCGCAAGCAGGCTGCCCAGAACAAGTCCCTGGGCAAGTTCGATCTGGCCGAGATTCCGCCAGCGCCACGTGGCGTGCCACAAATCGAAGTGACCTTCGACATCGACGCCAACGGCATCCTGCACGTCGGCGCGAAAGACAAGGCCACCGGCAAGACCCAGTCGATCGTGATCAAGGCCAACTCCGGTCTGTCCGAAGAAGAGAAATTCAGCAGATGGTTCGCGACGCTGAAGTCAACGCCGAGGAAGACCGCAAGTTCGAAGAGCTGGCCAGCGCCCGCAACCAGGGCGACGCCTTGGTGCACTCGACCCGCAAAATGATCGCTGATGCTGGCGAGAAAGTGACCGCGGAAGAGAAAACTGCCATCGAAGCGGCCGTGGTTGCCCTGGAAGCCGCTGTAAAAGGCGACGACAAGGCGGCCATCGAAGCGAAGATCGAAGAGTTGTCCAAGGTCTCCGCACCCGTGGCTCAGAAGATGTACGCCGAACAGGCTCAGCCTGCTGAAGGTGCAGCTGCGCAGGGCGAGTCGGCTGAGAAAGCTGACGACGTTGTCGACGCTGAGTTCGAAGAAGTGAAAGACCACAAGTAATCGCTTGTTGGTCGGCCGGTTGACTGCATTTGTGCGGTGGCTGGTAGGATGTCGCCGCGCGGGGGCTTGCTCCCGCGTTGGCGTGTCTGGAGCTAATGAATTTTTACAGCATGCGACAGTGTTCGGATGTTGGCGGTGCGTTCGGGAATGCTCCTGCTTTCCGGCGATGGGCACTGCGTTTTGGCCGGGGCCCTGGCTGAAATATTTAAAGACCAGGATCGTTGAATTGACGTGAGTTGGGTCCGGGCCTGCATTGGGGCTCAACGAGTTTGGCAAGGTTCAGGAGAGGTTTGCCGGACGTCCTATAAGAGTGCAAAGACTAATGGCGAAGCGTGATTTTTACGAAGTATTGGGTGTCGAGCGGGGGGCCAGCGAGGCAGAGCTGAAAAAGGCTTATCGTCGCCTGGCGATGAAGCACCACCCGGACCGTAATCCCGGCGATAAAGCGTCGGAAGAGATGTTCAAGGAAGCCAACGAGGCTTACGAAGTTCTGTCCGATTCCAGCAAGCGCGCGGCCTACGACCAGTACGGGCATGCCGGTGTCGACCCAAGCATGGGCGGCGGCGGTGCCGGTTTCGGCGGCCAGAACTTCTCCGATATTTTCGGTGATGTGTTCAGCGATTTCTTCGGCGGCGGTCGTGGCGGTGCCCGTGGTGGCGCTCAGCGTGGCAGTGACCTGCGCTATACGCTGGAGTTGAACCTGGAAGAGGCGGTGCGCGGTACCACCGTCAATATCCGTGTGCCGACACTGGTCAACTGCAAGCCGTGCGATGGCTCGGGTGCCAAGAAGGGCTCCTCGCCTGTGACCTGCCCGACTTGCGGCGGCATCGGCCAGGTTCGCATGCAGCAGGGCTTTTTCTCGGTCCAGCAGACCTGCCCGCGTTGCCATGGCCAAGGCAAGATCATTTCCGACCCGTGCGATTCCTGCCATGGCGAAGGACGTGTCGAAGAGTACAAGACGCTGTCGGTCAAAGTGCCGGCCGGTGTCGATACTGGCGACCGTATTCGCCTGTCCGGCGAAGGCGAGGCGGGTGCCCAGGGCGGCCCGACTGGCGACCTGTATGTGGTCATCAACGTGCGCGAGCATGCGATTTTCCAGCGCGACGGCAAGCACCTGTTCTGCGAAGTGCCGATCAGCTTCGTCGATGCAGCCTTGGGCGGCGAGCTTGAGATCCCGACCCTCGACGGTCGCGTCAAGCTGAAGATTCCCGAGGGCACGCAAACCGGCAAGCAGTTCCGGATCCGTGGCAAAGGCGTCGCGCCAGTGCGTGGCGGTGGTGCGGGTGACCTGATGTGCCGTGTGGCGGTGGAGACGCCGGTCAACCTGAGTCGGCGCCAGCGGGAGCTGTTGGAAGAGTTCCGCAGTTCGCTGGCGGATGACAACAGTCACTCCCCGAAAACCACCGGTTGGTTCGAAGGCGTGAAGCGCTTCTTCGGCGACCTGTAAGGAGTTCGCATGCGACGTATAGCTGTGATGGGCGCTGCGGGGCGCATGGGCAAAGCGCTGGTCGAGGCGGTGCAGCAGCGCTCGCCGCTCTCCGGCCTGACGGCGGCCATCGTGCGGCCCGACAGTACGCTGGTGGGCGCCGATGCCGGCGAGCTGGCATCGCTGGGGCGTATCGGCGTGCCGATGTCCGGTGGCCTGGAGAAGGTGCTTGATGAGTTCGATGTACTGATCGATTTCACCCTGCCGGAAGTGATGCTGAAAAACCTCACGATCTGCCGCAAGCACGGCAAGGCCATGGTGATCGGTACGACGGGGCTGGACGCTGCGCAAAAGCAATTGCTGGCCGATGCAGGCAAAGACATTCCGATCGTGTTCGCGGCGAACTTCAGTGTGGGCGTGAACCTGTCGCTGAAGTTGCTGGACATGGCGGCCCGGGTCTTGGGTGACGATGCCGATATCGAAATCATCGAGGCTCATCACCGGCACAAGATCGACGCACCTTCGGGAACGGCCTTGCGCATGGGTGAAGTGATTGCCGATGCACTGGGGCGTGATCTGCAGAAAGTCGCCGTGTACGGGCGTGAAGGGCATACCGGTGCCCGTGAGCGCGATACCATCGGTTTCGCCACGGTGCGTGGCGGTGATGTGGTAGGTGATCACACCGTGTTGTTCGCCACTGAAGGCGAGCGCCTGGAGATCACCCACAAGGCATCCAGTCGGATGACCTTCGCCAAGGGCGCTGTACGTGCCGCGCTGTGGCTGGATGGCCGCGAGCCTGGTTTGTACGACATGCAGGACGTTCTCGACCTGCGTTGATGCCATTGAAGGCGGGGTTCAGGTTATACTGCGCCCCGTTTTACACCGCTTCGCGACGACCTGTCGCATTCCCCTGCCTTTAAGGCTCATTAGCGGTGGACCAAAAAAGCCTTTTTCTGTAAGCTACAGCTTTAGTGTGTCCACTAAAAGCGCGCAGAATAATTCAGTGAACAAGCGGGGTGACGTGTCCATACGTCACTCCGCTTTTTTACAACCTGCGATCGCCCTTTCAGGCTTTATTTACGGGAGGTCTTCTTGACTAAGCCAGCCATACTCGCCCTTGCTGATGGCAGCATTTTTCGCGGCGAAGCCATTGGAGCCGACGGTCAGACCGTTGGTGAGGTGGTGTTTAACACCGCAATGACCGGCTATCAGGAAATTCTTACCGATCCTTCCTACGCCCAGCAAATCGTTACCCTGACTTATCCGCACATCGGCAACACCGGCACCACGCCGGAAGACGCCGAGTCCGATCGTGTCTGGTCCGCCGGCCTGGTCATCCGTGACTTGCCGCTGGTCGCGAGCAACTGGCGTAACACGATGTCCCTGTCCGATTACCTGAAAGCCAACAATGTCGTGGCGATCGCCGGTATCGACACCCGCCGCCTGACCCGCATCCTCCGGGAAAAAGGCGCGCAGAATGGCTGCATCATGGCCGGCGACAACATTTCCGAAGAAGCCGCCATTGCCGCTGCCCAGGGCTTCCCTGGCCTCAAGGGCATGGACCTGGCGAAAGTCGTCAGCACCAAGCAACAGTACGAATGGCGCTCCACGGTCTGGGACCTGAAGACCGACAGTCACGCGACGATCGAGGCTTCCGAGCTGCCGTACCACGTGGTGGCGTACGACTACGGCGTCAAGCTGAACATCTTGCGCATGCTGGTCGAGCGTGGTTGCCGCGTCACCGTGGTGCCGGCCCAAACCCCGGCCGCCGACGTCCTGGCCCTCAAGCCCGACGGCGTGTTCCTGTCCAACGGCCCGGGTGACCCGGAACCTTGCGACTACGCCATTCAGGCGATCAAGGACGTGCTGGAAACCGAGATCCCGGTATTCGGTATCTGCCTCGGTCACCAACTGCTGGCCCTCGCTTCGGGCGCCAAGACCTTGAAAATGGGCCACGGCCACCACGGTGCCAACCACCCGGTGCAGGACCTGGATACCGGCGTGGTGATGATCACCAGCCAGAACCACGGTTTTGCGGTGGATGAAGCGACCCTGCCGGCCAACGTACGTGCGATTCACAAGTCGCTGTTCGACGGCACGCTGCAAGGTATCGAGCGTACCGACAAGAGCGCGTTCAGCTTCCAGGGCCACCCTGAAGCAAGCCCGGGCCCGAACGATGTGGCGCCGCTGTTCGATCGCTTCATCAACGAGATGGCCAAGCGACGCTGACCGCGTGAAGCCCGAGGGCGGCCCCGAGTTCGGCGGCCCCTTCGGGCGCTTCAAAGATTGTTCGACGGCCTAGCCGACTGACCTGCGGATTTGAGTGACAAACCCATGCCAAAACGTACAGACATAAAAAGCATCCTGATTCTCGGCGCTGGCCCGATCGTGATCGGCCAGGCCTGCGAATTCGACTACTCCGGCGCCCAGGCCTGTAAAGCCCTGCGCGAAGAGGGTTACCGCGTCATCCTGGTGAACTCCAACCCGGCCACCATCATGACCGACCCGGCCATGGCCGACGCCACCTACATCGAGCCGATCAAGTGGCAGACCGTTGCCAAGATCATCGAGAAGGAGCGCCCGGACGCACTGCTGCCAACCATGGGTGGCCAGACCGCGCTGAACTGCGCCCTGGACCTGGAGCGCGAAGGCGTCCTGGAGAAGTTCGGTGTGGAAATGATCGGTGCCAACGCCGACACCATCGACAAGGCCGAAGACCGTTCGCGCTTCGACAAGGCGATGAAATCCATCGGCCTGGACTGCCCACGCTCGGGCATCGCCCACAGCATGGAAGAGGCCAACGCCGTCCTGGAACGCCTCGGCTTCCCATGCATCATCCGTCCGTCCTTCACCATGGGCGGCACCGGTGGCGGCATCGCCTACAACCGTGAAGAATTCGAAGAAATCTGCGCCCGTGGTCTCGACTTGTCGCCGACCAAGGAACTGCTGATCGATGAATCCCTGATCGGCTGGAAAGAATACGAGATGGAAGTTGTCCGTGACAAAAAGGACAACTGCATCATTGTCTGCTCCATCGAAAACTTCGACCCGATGGGCGTGCACACCGGCGACTCGATCACCGTCGCACCGGCCCAGACCCTGACCGACAAGGAATACCAGATCCTGCGTAACGCCTCCCTGGCGGTGCTGCGCGAGATCGGAGTGGAAACCGGCGGCTCCAACGTCCAGTTCGGCATCTGCCCGAACACCGGTCGCATGGTGGTCATCGAGATGAACCCGCGGGTATCCCGTTCGTCGGCCCTGGCGTCCAAGGCCACCGGTTTCCCGATTGCCAAGGTCGCCGCCAAGCTGGCCGTGGGCTACACCTTGGACGAGCTGTCGAACGACATCACCGGCGGCAAGACTCCGGCGTCCTTCGAACCGTCCATCGACTACGTCGTGACCAAGCTGCCACGTTTCGCCTTCGAAAAATTCGCCAAGGCCGACGCCCGCCTGACCACTCAGATGAAGTCGGTCGGTGAAGTCATGGCCATCGGCCGGACCTTCCAGGAATCCCTGCAGAAAGCCCTGCGCGGCCTGGAAGTGGGCGTCTGCGGCCTCGATCCGAAGCTGGACCTGAACGACCCGGAAAGCATGAGCGTGCTCAAGCGCGAGCTGACCGTGCCGGGTGCCGAGCGCATCTGGTACGTGGCCGATGCCTTCCGCGCCGGCATGACCGTCGAGCAGATTTTCGGCATGAACATGATTGACCCTTGGTTCCTGGTGCAGATCGAAGATCTGATCAAGGAAGAAGAGAAGGTCAAGACCCTGGGCATGTCCAGCATCAATCGCGACACAATGTTCCGCCTCAAGCGCAAGGGTTTCTCCGACATGCGCCTGGCCAAGCTGCTGGGTGTGACCGAGAAGAGCCTGCGCGCTCATCGTCACAAGCTGGAAGTGTTCCCGGTCTACAAGCGCGTCGACACCTGCGCGGCCGAGTTCGCCACCGACACCGCCTACCTGTATTCCACGTACGAAGAAGAGTGCGAAGCCGCGCCATCGACTCGCGACAAGATCATGATCCTGGGTGGCGGTCCTAACCGGATCGGCCAGGGCATCGAGTTCGACTACTGCTGCGTACACGCGGCACTGGCCCTGCGCGACGACGGTTACGAGACCATCATGGTCAACTGCAACCCGGAAACCGTGTCCACCGACTACGACACCTCCGATCGCCTGTACTTCGAGCCTGTGACCCTGGAAGACGTGCTGGAAATCGTCCGCGTCGAGAAGCCAAAAGGCGTGATCGTCCAGTACGGCGGCCAGACCCCGCTGAAATTGGCCCGTGCCCTTGAAGCCGCCGGCGTGCCGATCATTGGTACCAGCCCGGATGCGATCGACCGCGCCGAAGACCGTGAGCGCTTCCAGCAGATGGTCGAGCGCCTGAACCTGCGCCAGCCGCCAAACGCCACCGTGCGCAGTGAAGACGAAGCGATTCGTGCCGCCGCCAAGATCGGTTACCCGCTGGTGGTGCGTCCGTCCTATGTACTGGGCGGTCGTGCGATGGAAATCGTCTATCAGGAAGACGAACTCAAGCGCTACCTGCGCGAAGCGGTCCAGGTGTCCAACGACAGCCCGGTGCTGCTGGACCACTTCCTCAACTGCGCCATCGAAATGGACGTGGACGCAGTCAGCGACGGCAAGGACGTGGTGATCGGCGCGATAATGCAGCACATCGAGCAGGCCGGTGTTCACTCCGGTGACTCCGCCTGTTCGCTGCCGCCTTACTCGCTGCCGGCGCACATCCAGGACGAGATGCGCGAGCAGGTCAAGAAAATGGCCCTGGAACTGGGCGTCGTCGGCCTGATGAACGTGCAGCTGGCCCTGCAGGGCGAAGACATCTACGTCATCGAAGTCAACCCGCGCGCTTCCCGGACCGTGCCGTTCGTCTCCAAGTGCATCGGTGTTTCCCTGGCGATGATCGCGGCACGAGTCATGGCTGGTAAAACCCTGAAAGAGCTGAACTTCACCAAGGAAATCATTCCGAACTTCTACAGTGTGAAAGAGGCGGTGTTCCCGTTCGCCAAGTTCCCTGGCGTGGACCCGATCCTCGGCCCGGAAATGAAATCCACCGGTGAAGTGATGGGCGTGGGCGATACCTTCGGTGAGGCGTTCGCCAAGGCCCAGATGGGCGCCAGCGAAGTGTTGCCGACTGGTGGCACGGCGTTCATCAGCGTGCGTGATGACGACAAGCCACTGGTTGCAGGCGTAGCCCGTGATCTGATCAACTTGGGCTTCGAAGTGGTCGCCACTGCCGGTACTGCCAGGTTGATCGAAGCCGCAGGCCTGAAAGTGCGCCGCGTGAACAAGGTGACCGAGGGACGTCCGCACGTGGTCGATATGATCAAGAATGACGAAGTCACGCTGATCATCAACACCACCGAAGGTCGTCAATCGATCGCTGATTCCTACTCCATTCGTCGCAATGCGCTGCAGCACAAGATCTACTGCACCACGACCATTGCGGCAGGCGAAGCGATCTGCGAAGCGCTCAAGTTCGGTCCCGAGAAGACCGTACGTCGCTTGCAGGATCTACATGCAGGATTGAAGGCATGAGCATAACCAAGTACCCGATGACAGTTCAGGGCGCGAAGGCCCTGGAAGAAGAACACGCTTTCCTGACCAAGGTCGAGCGCCCGCGCTTGAGCCAGGCGATCGGTGAAGCGCGTGAGCTGGGCGACCTGAAGGAAAACGCCGAATACCATGCTGCCCGAGAGGAGCAGGGGATGGTCGAGGCGCGTGTTCGTGACATCGAAGGCCGCATGCAGAATGCGGTGATCATCGATGTCACGACGATTCCGCACACCGGCAAGGTCATTTTTGGCACTACGGTGGAAATCGCCAACGTCGAGACCGATGAAAGCGTGACGTATCAGATCGTTGGCGAGGACGAGGCAGACATCAAGCTCGGCAAGATTTCCGTCGGTTCACCCATTGCTCGTGCCTTGATTGCCAAGGAAGAGGGCGATGTGGTGGCGGTGAAGACGCCGGGTGGTGTCATCGAGTATGAGATTGTCGAAGTCCGTCACATCTGAACGAAGGCGCCCGCTACGAGCGGGCGCCATGATCTGGCAACTCACCCAGATGTTGTGGGTGGGTGGCGTCTGGTTGCTGCATATCGGTTTGCTGCCGGTGCTGGGTCGAGTCGGCCTGGCACCGCTGCTGATCGATGAAATCGCGGGCATGTTGACGGCGCTGCTGGTGGGTTTTTCCGCGGCGTGCGTAATGTTTCAGGCTTTGGTGCTGGTTCAGGCCGAGGGCCTTGCCAGTCTATGGCGCGACATTCGTGGGCAATTGTTGCTCATGTCGTTGTACGCGTGTGGGATGTTCTTTGCGGTGCATCTCGGCTGGCCGGATGCGAGCCAGTGGCAGGTATTCAGTTACTTGGTGCTGGGTTTTTCCGGATTGGTGCTGGTGTTGCAGCCGGTTCCCGGCTGGAGCGGCAGGGTGTGCGAAGCACACCCTTGACCCTTTGGCATCACTTGAAGCGGTGAACGTTCGACAGTTGCTTGTTGACGCTGAAATTCTTGCGATAAATCAGCGCCATCTTGCCGATGACCTGCACCAGGTCTGCCTTGCCGGTCTTGCACAATTCGGCAACGGCAGCCAGGCGGGCTTCGCGATCGAGGATGTGGAGCTTGATCTTGATCAGCTCATGATCGCCCAAGGCGCGTTCCAGTTCGGCGAGTACACCTTCAGTCAAACCGTTGTCAGCCACAGTCAAAACCGGTTTCAGATGGTGGCCAATGGATTTGTATTGTTTCTTCTGCTCTTGAGTGAGCGGCATAATCTGACCCCTGCGTCTGATCTTGTAAAAAGCGGCGGCCAGTTTACCCGAGCAAGTCCGGGACCGCCCACTTAATCACGACCCGTTTTATTTTTGAGGTGGCCCGTGGCCCGTTCCAAGACAAGTCTTAAATGGCTGCAAGAGCATTTCAACGACCCATTCGTGAAAATGGCGCAAAAAGACGGGTATCGTTCCCGTGCCAGCTACAAGCTGCTGGAGATTCAGGAAAGAGACCGTTTGATCCGTCCGGGCATGAGCGTGATCGACTTGGGCGCTGCCCCGGGTGGCTGGTCCCAGGTGACCAGTCGTCTGATTGGTGGGCAAGGTACACTGATCGCTTCCGATATCCTGGAAATGGACAGCATCCCGGATGTGACCTTCATTCAGGGCGACTTTACCGAGGACGCCGTGCTGGCGCAGATCCTTGAAGCGGTTGGAAAAAACGAGGTGGACCTTGTGATTTCCGATATGGCCCCCAATATGAGTGGATTGGCATCTGTTGATATGCCGCGATCGATGTTCCTGTGCGAGTTGGCACTGGATCTTGCGACTCGGGTGTTGAAGCCAGGTGGTGATTTTTTGATCAAGGTCTTCCAGGGTGAAGGCTTTGACGAATACCACAAGAGCGTGCGCAAGCAGTTCGAGAAGGTCACGACGCGCAAGCCGAAATCATCACGTGATCGCTCCCGTGAGCAGTACCTGCTGGGCCGTGGTTTCCGTGGTCGCAGTGAGGAGTAAGAGGTTTTTCGACCGGGGCGATAGGTTTTTCGTATTTCGTCCCGTGAGCCTTAGCGAATATTGTGTAGAAAGTGTTTCACAAAGGGTTACAGACGGCGCCTGCCAGAGTCGTAGGTAATGTAGTAAGTTAGGCCGGTGAATATCATGCGAAGCGCGCGCCAGTAGCGGAGCTTGCTTCAGAGGGTAGTTAATTGAACGATATGGCAAAGAATCTGATCCTGTGGTTGATCATCGCAGCTGTCCTGGTGACCGTGATGAACAACTTCTCCAGCCCTAACGAGCCGCAGACCCTCAACTATTCCGACTTCATCCAGCAGGTCAAGGATGGCAAGGTCGAGCGCGTAGCCGTTGATGGCTATGTGATTACCGGCAAGCGCACCGATGGTGACAGCTTCAAGACCATTCGTCCGGCAATCCAGGACAATGGCCTGATTGGCGACCTGGTGGATAACCATGTCGTGGTCGAAGGCAAGCAGCCTGAACAGCAAAGCATCTGGACCCAACTCCTGGTGGCCAGCTTCCCGATCCTGGTGATCATCGCGGTGTTCATGTTCTTCATGCGCCAGATGCAGGGCGGTGGGGGTGGCAAGGGCGGGCCGATGAGCTTTGGCAAGAGCAAGGCCCGACTGCTTTCCGAAGATCAGGTGAAAACCACCCTGGCCGACGTCGCAGGCTGCGACGAAGCCAAGGAAGAAGTGGGCGAGCTGGTCGAGTTCCTGCGCGATCCGGGCAAGTTCCAGCGCCTGGGCGGTCGTATTCCACGTGGCGTGTTGATGGTAGGCCCGCCAGGTACCGGTAAAACCTTGCTGGCCAAAGCGATTGCCGGTGAAGCCAAGGTGCCGTTCTTCACGATTTCCGGTTCCGACTTCGTCGAAATGTTCGTCGGCGTGGGTGCCAGTCGTGTCCGCGACATGTTCGAGCAGGCCAAGAAACACGCACCGTGCATCATCTTCATCGACGAAATCGACGCCGTTGGTCGCCATCGTGGTGCCGGCATGGGTGGCGGTCACGACGAGCGCGAACAGACTCTCAACCAGTTGCTGGTCGAGATGGACGGTTTCGAAATGAACGACGGCATCATCGTGATTGCCGCCACCAACCGTCCTGACGTGCTCGACCCTGCGCTGTTGCGTCCAGGTCGTTTCGACCGTCAGGTCGTGGTGGGGCTGCCGGACATTCGTGGTCGCGAGCAGATCCTCAAGGTCCATATGCGCAAGGTGCCAATGGGCGACGACGTCGCTCCGGCCGTCATCGCGCGTGGTACGCCGGGCTTTTCCGGTGCCGACCTGGCGAACCTGGTCAACGAAGCGTCGCTGTTCGCCGCTCGCACCGGCAAGCGTGTTGTGGAAATGAAGGAATTCGAGCTGGCCAAGGACAAGATCATGATGGGCGCAGAGCGCAAATCCATGGTCATGTCGGAGAAGGAAAAGCAGAACACTGCGTATCACGAGGCCGGGCACGCGATCGTCGGTCGTGTCGTGCCCGAGCATGATCCGGTCTACAAGGTTTCGATCATCCCCCGCGGTCGTGCCCTGGGCGTGACCATGTTCCTGCCGGAAGAAGATCGCTACAGCCTGTCCAAGCGTGCATTGATCAGCCAGATCTGTTCGTTGTACGGCGGCCGTATCGCTGAAGAGATGACATTAGGCTTCGACGGTGTGACCACTGGGGCGTCCAACGACATCATGCGCGCCAGTCAGATCGCCCGGAACATGGTCACCAAGTGGGGCCTGTCCGAGAAGTTGGGGCCGCTGATGTATGCCGAAGAAGAAGGGGAAGTGTTCCTCGGTCGTGGTGGCGGTGGCCAGCATGCAAGCTTCTCCGGCGAGACGGCCAAGCTGATCGATTCCGAAGTGCGCAGCATCATCGACCAGTGCTATGGCACTGCCCGGCAGATCCTCACGGACAACCGTGACAAGCTCGATGCCATGGCTGATGCCTTGATGAAGTACGAAACCATCGATGCCGAGCAGATCGACGACATCATGGCGGGTCGTGAGCCTCGCGAGCCTCGCGACTGGTCGGGTGGCGGTACCGGTACTTCCGGTACACCTCCGGCGGTACAGGGTGAGCGTCCGGAAACACCGATTGGCGGCCCGGCCGCTGATGTCTAAGGCTTGAAATGACTTCTGTTCAGTCCTCGACCCGGTTGCCTTGCGGCAACCGGGTTCTTGATTTGGCCCATGTGCATGTCATGGGCATTCTCAATGTCACCCCAGATTCCTTTTCCGATGGTGGTCGATTCAGCCAGCTCGATGCTGCTTTGCGGCATGCCGAGGCCATGGTGGTCGCCGGCGCAACGTTGATTGATGTGGGCGGTGAATCGACTCGGCCGGGTGCGCGGGCGGTCTCACCCACCGAAGAGCTGGAGCGGGTGGCGCCGATTGTCGAGCGTATTCACCGCGAACTCGATGTCATTATCTCGGTCGATACGTCCACGCCTGCGGTCATGCGCGAGACGGCGCGACTGGGCGCGGGCCTGATCAATGATGTTCGATCCCTGCAGCGTGATGGTGCCTTGGATGCCGCGGCAGCCACCGGGTTGCCGGTATGCCTGATGCATATGCTTGGCGAGCCGGGAACCATGCAGAACGATCCGCACTATGGTGATGTGACCCGGGAGGTAAGTGAGTTCCTGGCGGCGCGTCTGGATCAGTGCGCTGCCGTGGGCATTCCCCCCGAGCGGATCATCCTTGATCCCGGGTTCGGCTTTGCCAAGACATTGGCTCACAACCTGAGCCTGTTCAAACATATGGAAGCCTTGCACGCCCTGGGCCGGCCCCTGTTGGTTGGGGTCTCGCGAAAGAGCATGATAGGTAACGCCCTGGGTCGCCCGGTGGGAGATCGCCTGTACGGCGGTCTCGCCCTTGCGGCCCTGGCCCTTACCAAAGGTGCACGCATATTGCGCGTGCACGATGTAGCCGAAACGATGGATGTCGTGCGGATGATCGCAGCTGTGGATTCAGCCGAATAAGAATGACGGAGCACTTATGAGCAAGAAATACTTTGGCACCGACGGTATTCGTGGTCGGGTCGGCGAATACCCTATTACCCCTGATTTCATGCTCAAGCTCGGTTGGGCGGCCGGCATGGCGTTCCGCAAGATGGGCGCCTGCAAAGTGCTGGTCGGCAAGGACACGCGAATTTCCGGCTACATGTTTGAATCGGCGCTCGAGGCCGGCCTGACGTCGGCGGGCGCCGATGTGATGCTGCTCGGCCCGATGCCGACGCCGGCCATTGCCTACCTGACGCGTACGTTCCAGGCCCAGGCAGGCATCGTGATCAGTGCCTCGCACAATCCGCATGATGACAACGGCATCAAGTTCTTCTCCGGCCAGGGTACCAAGCTGCCGGATGATATCGAGCTGATGATCGAAGAACTGCTGGACACGCCGATGACGGTGGTCGAGTCGAGCAAGATCGGCAAGGTGTCGCGGATCAACGATGCGTCGGGTCGCTACATCGAATTCTGCAAGGGCAGCGTGCCGACCGGTACCAGCTTCTCCGGCCTGAAAATTGTCGTCGATTGTGCTCACGGCGCCACCTATAAAGTCGCGCCGAGCGTCTTTCGTGAGTTGGGCGCCGACGTGGTGGTGCTTTCCGCCCAGCCCAATGGTCTGAACATCAACCACAACTGTGGCTCAACCCATACCGAGGCGTTGCAGGCTGCGGTGCTGGCCGAGCAGGCCGATCTGGGCATCGCCTTCGATGGCGACGGTGATCGGGTCTTGATGGTCGATCACACCGGTACGGTCGTCGATGGTGACGAACTGTTGTTCATCATCGCTCGCGACCTGCATGGACGTGGCAAGTTGAAGGGCGGCGTGGTCGGCACGTTGATGAGCAACCTCGGGCTTGAGCTGGCCCTGGCTGACTTGGATATCCCCTTCGTACGGGCCAATGTGGGCGACCGCTATGTGATCTCGGAGTTGCTGGAGCGCGACTGGGTGATCGGGGGCGAGAACTCCGGCCACATCGTGTGCTTCGACCATACCACCACCGGTGACGCGATCATTGCGGCACTGCAGGTGCTGATGGCCCTCAAGGCGCGCAACGAAGGGCTCGCACAGTCGCGCCAGGCATTGCGTAAATGCCCGCAAGTGTTGATCAACGTGCGTTTCGGTGGCGGTGTGAACCCCCTCGAACATGCGCAGGTCAAGCAGGCCAGTGAGCGCGTGACAGAGGCGATGGCGGGGGCGTGGGCGTGTGTTGTTGCGCAAGTCCGGCACAGAGCCTTTGGTGCGTGTCATGGTTGAAGGCGAGGATGAAGTGCAAGTTCGCGGTTATGCCGAAGAGCTGGCAAAACTGGTTACTGAAGTTTCTGCCTGAATTCGGCTTGCCAGTCATGAATCGGTTGGGTAACATCTGCGCCCACTTTGACCGACGAGGTACAGCATGCGTCGCCCTATGGTAGCTGGTAACTGGAAGATGCACGGTACCCGCGCCAGCGTCGCTGAGCTGATCAATGGCCTTCGTCATCTGGCCTTGCCAAGCGGTGTTGATGTCGCGGTATTCCCGCCTTGCTTGTATATCAATCAAGTGATTGATGGCTTGAAAGGTAAGTCGATTTCGGTCGGTGCGCAGAACTCTGCGGTGGAATCCATGCAAGGTGCGATGACCGGTGAGATTGCGCCGAGTCAGTTGGTGGATGCAGGTTGCTCCCTGGTCCTGGTCGGACATTCCGAGCGTCGCCAGATCATGGGCGAGCAGGACAAGACCTTGATCCGCAAGTTTGCTGCGGCCCAGGCCTGTGGTCTGATTCCGGTGTTGTGCATAGGGGAAACCCTTGAGCAGCGTGAAGCCGGCAAGACCCTTGAAGTTGTCGGGCGTCAGCTGGGCTGCATCATCGAAGGCCTGGGTGTCGGTGCTTTTGCAAAGGCCGTCATTGCTTACGAGCCGGTCTGGGCCATTGGTACCGGGCTGACGGCTTCGCCGCAACAGGCGCAGGATGTGCATGCAGCCATCCGCGCGCAGTTGGCGGAAGAGAATTCTGAAGTGGCACGAGGTGTGCGACTTCTATACGGCGGCAGCGTGAAGGCGGCCAATGCGGCCGAACTGTTCGGCATGCCGGATATCGATGGGGGGCTCATTGGTGGAGCGTCCCTGAATGCAGATGAGTTCGGTGCGATCTGTCGCGCCGCGGGAAACTGAAAAAATGCTGGAAACAGTCGTAGTCGTTTTTCATCTGCTGGGTGCACTGGGCGTAGTTGCTCTCGTATTGCTGCAGCAGGGTAAAGGTGCGGATGCTGGTGCGTCTTTCGGTGCAGGTGCTTCAAATACTGTGTTCGGAAGCCAAGGTTCCTCTACCTTTCTTAGTAAGTTTACTGCTATACTTGCCGCCGGTTTCTTCATAACCAGCTTAGGGTTAGGTTACTTTGCTAAAGAGAAAGCTCACGAGTTGACTCAAGTAGGTTTGCCAAACCCAGCGGTACTGGAAGCGCCAAAGCAACAACCGGCTTCTGATGATGTCCCGGTGCTTCAAGAGCAAAAGTCGGCCAACCCGGCGACTGACGTGCCTCCAGCTCAAGAGCAGAAGTAAGAAGGTTTCAAACGCTGTATTGCCGAGGTGGTGGAATTGGTAGACACGCAACCTTGAGGTGGTTGTGCCCATAGGGTGTAGGGGTTCGAGTCCCCTTCTCGGTACCAATTATCAGGAGAGCCCGCGATTGCGGGCTTTCTTGTAGGTGGAAGGGTTACATTGACCCTGTAAGGGATCGGTCGTATACTTCCGCCCCAGCTTTGTCGCGGGATGGAGCAGTCTGGTAGCTCGTCGGGCTCATAACCCGAAGGTCGTCGGTTCAAATCCGGCTCCCGCAACCAGTTTCAGGGGCCCCTTCCAAGGGGCTTTTTGTTAGCTGGACACTTTATAACGCCGCTGTTCGACGGCGTTTCAGGGATGGGCGATTCGCCCATTTTTTTTTATTTGCACAGCATGCACAAACATGCACGAGGGGGTTCAGGTGTCGAGCAAGCTAGAACAGTTGCAGGCCTTGTTGGCCCCGGTGGTCGTGGCCCTTGGCTATGAATGCTGGGGTATTGAGTTCTCGGCTCAAGGTCGCCACTCACTGTTGCGCGTTTATATCGATAAGGAAGGCGGCGTGTTGGTGGATGATTGCGCCATCGTCAGCCGTCAGATCAGCGGTGTACTGGATGTTGAAGATCCAATCACCTCCGAATACACCCTTGAAGTTTCCTCGCCTGGCATGGAGCGCCCCCTGTTCACACTTGAACAGTTCGCTTCGTTTGCCGGTGAACAAGTGAAGATCAAGCTGCGCTCGCCTTTCGAAGGACGACGCAACTTCCAAGGCCTTCTGCGCGGTGTAGAAGAGCAGGACGTCGTGGTGCAGGTAGATGACCATGAGTTCCTGTTGCCGATCGATATGATCGACAAGGCCAACATTATTCCCAGTTTTGACTGATACGTGCCAGATACTGCGGATCCCGCGGATCCAATGGCTTGCGAAAGGCGAGGCGTACGATGAGCAAAGAAGTACTGCTGGTTGTTGAGTCGGTATCCAATGAAAAGGGCGTACCGGCTAACGTTATTTTTGAAGCGCTGGAGCTGGCTCTGGCCACTGCTACCAAGAAGCGGTTTGAAGACGAAGTTGATTTGCGTGTGGAAATCAATCGCCACACCGGTGCCTACGAGACTTTCCGTCGCTGGACGGTGGTCGAGGAAGCCGACCTGGACGATCCGGCTATCGAAACCTGGCCGAGCAAGGTTGCAGAAACGCACCCGGGCGCCAAGGTCGGTGACGTAGTAGAAGAAAAAATCGAGTCCATTGAGTTCGGTCGCATCGCTGCACAGACTGCCAAGCAGGTCATTGTGCAGAAAGTTCGCGAAGCCGAGCGCGCGCAAGTCGTCGACGCTTATCGCGAGCGCCTGGGGGAAATTATCTCCGGCACCGTGAAAAAAGTGACCCGCGACAACGTGATCGTCGACCTGGGCAACAACGCCGAAGCGTTGCTGGCTCGCGAAGACATCATCTCTCGCGAAACTTTCCGGGTCGGCGTGCGTTTGCGTGCGCTGCTCAAGGAAATCCGCACCGAGAACCGCGGCCCGCAGTTGATCCTGTCGCGTACAGCGCCGGAAATGCTGATCGAGTTGTTCCGCATCGAAGTGCCGGAAATTGCTGAAGGCCTGATCGAAGTCATGGCCGCCTCCCGTGATCCGGGTTCGCGTGCCAAGATCGCAGTCCGCTCCAAGGACAAGCGCATTGACCCGCAAGGTGCCTGCATCGGCATGCGTGGTTCGCGTGTCCAGGCCGTATCCGGCGAGTTGGGCGGCGAGCGCGTGGACATCGTCCTGTGGGACGACAACCCGGCTCAGTTCGTGATCAATGCCATGTCGCCTGCTGAAGTGGCGGCAATTATCGTCGACGAAGATGCCCACGCCATGGACATCGCCGTTGGCGCAGACAATCTGGCTCAGGCCATCGGTCGCGGTGGTCAGAACGTGCGTCTGGCCAGCCAATTGACTGGCTGGACCCTGAACGTGATGACCGAATCGGACATCCAGGCTAAACAGCAAGCTGAAACTGGCGACATCCTGCGCAACTTCATCGAAGAGCTTGAAGTCGATGAAGAGCTGGCGCAGGTGCTGGTGGATGAAGGCTTTACCAGCCTGGAAGAGATTGCCTACGTACCGGTGGAGGAAATGCTCAACATCGACGGCTTTGACGAGGAAATCGTCAACGAGCTTCGCGCTCGGGCCAAGGATCGTTTGTTGACCAAAGCCATCGCTACTGAGGAAAAGCTGGCAGACGCCCATCCCGCCGAAGACCTGCTCTCGCTTGAGGGCATGGACAAGGATTTGGCGATGGAACTGGCGGTGCGCGGCGTAATTACCCGCGAAGACCTGGCCGAGCAGTCTATTGACGATCTGCTCGACATCGACGGCATTGACGATGATCGTGCCGGCAAGTTGATCATGGCCGCCCGAGCCCACTGGTTCGAGTAATTAGGCGCGGCCTGAGGAGAGAAGTGCATGACGCAAGTCACGGTGAAACAACTGGCCGATGAGGTCAAAACACCGGTAGAGCGCCTGTTGCAGCAGATGCGTGAGGCAGGTCTGCCGCACACCGCCGCCGAGGAACATGTGACCGACAGTGAGAAGCAGTCTCTGCTGACTCACTTGAAGAGCAGTCACAAGGCGAAAGTGGAAGAACCGCGCAAGATCACTCTGCAGCGTAAAACCACCAGCACCCTGCGTGTTGCCGGTAGCAAAAGCATCAGCGTTGAAGTACGCAAGAAGAAAGTCTTCGTACAACGCAGCCCGGAAGAAATCGAAGCCGAGCGCAAACGCGAACAGGAAGAACGTCGCGCAGTAGAAAATGCTGCTCGTCAGAAGGCTGAAGAAGAAGCCAAGCGTCGCGCCGAAGAAGAAGCGCGTCGCCAGCCTGCTGCTGCGCAAACCGCGCCGGTAGACGCCGTCGAGGCTGTT
The DNA here is from genome assembly GCF_030687295.1 of Pseudomonas beijingensis. Classification (NCBI taxonomy): domain Bacteria; kingdom Pseudomonadati; phylum Pseudomonadota; class Gammaproteobacteria; order Pseudomonadales; family Pseudomonadaceae; genus Pseudomonas; species Pseudomonas beijingensis. The sequence goes on from NZ_CP117425.1 coordinate 1,951,047, forward strand.
GCCCCGGTTGCCGAACCTGTGCGTGAAGCGGCGCCAGTCGTGGCAGCAGCGCCGGCTCCAGCCGACACTCGCAAGCGCGACGAACAGCGTCGTCCGGACAAACCACGTGCCGACGACAACCGTCGTGGCAGTGGCGATGGTGAGCGCAAAAACGCGCCTCATCGTGCTTCGGTCAAGGAAAAGGCACCGGCACCTCGTGTTGCGCCACGGACTACCGACGAAGAAAGCGACGGTTTCCGTCGTGGCGGTCGCGGCAAGGCCAAGCTGAAGAAACGCAACGCCCACGGTTTCCAGAGCCCTACGGGCCCTGTCGTGCGTGAAGTGAAGATCGGCGAGACCATCACGGTGGGCGATCTGGCCCAGCAGATGTCGGTCAAGGCTGCTGAAATCATCAAGTTCATGTTCAAGCTGGGTACACCAGCCACCATCAACCAGGTACTGGATCAGGAAACTGCCCAACTGGTTGCTGAAGAGCTGGGCCACAAAGTGACCCTGGTCAGCGACACCGCCCTGGAAGATTCCCTGGCCGAGTCCCTGAAGTTTGAAGGTGAGGCGGTTTCCCGTGCTCCGGTCGTGACCGTCATGGGCCACGTCGACCACGGTAAAACGTCCCTGCTCGACTACATTCGTCGTGCGAAGGTGGCGGCCGGTGAAGCGGGTGGTATTACCCAGCACATCGGTGCCTACCACGTTGAAACCGACCGCGGCATGGTGACGTTCCTCGACACCCCGGGTCACGCTGCGTTTACCGCAATGCGTGCCCGTGGTGCCAAGGCGACCGACATCGTGATCCTGGTGGTTGCAGCGGACGACGGCGTGATGCCGCAAACCATCGAAGCCGTTCAGCATGCCAAGGCAGCTGGCGTGCCGCTGGTGGTTGCGGTGAACAAGATCGACAAGCCGGGCGCCGATCTCGATCGCATCCGCAGCGAACTGTCGGTCCACGGCGTGACCTCCGAAGAGTGGGGTGGCGACACTCCATTCGTTCCGGTCTCGGCGAAGATGGGTACCGGTGTTGACGAACTGCTCGAAGCCGTTCTGCTGCAAGCCGAGGTTCTCGAACTGACCGCTACGCCTTCGGCGCCTGGTCGTGGTGTGGTTGTTGAATCGCGCCTCGACAAGGGCCGTGGCCCGGTAGCGACTGTCCTGGTCCAGGACGGTACGTTGCGTCAAGGCGACATGGTGCTGGTCGGCTCGAACTATGGCCGCGTGCGCGCCATGCTCGACGAGAACGGCAAGCCCATCAAGGAAGCCGGTCCGGCTATCCCGGTCGAGATCCTCGGCCTGGACGGTACCCCGGACGCTGGCGACGAGATGAGCGTTGTGGCTGACGAGAAGAAAGCCCGTGAAGTGGCTCTGTTCCGTCAAGGCAAGTTCCGCGAAGTCAAACTGGCTCGTGCTCACGCCGGCAAGCTGGAAAACATCTTCGAGAACATGGGCCAGGAAGAGAAGAAGACGCTCAACATCGTCCTCAAATCCGACGTCCGTGGTTCGCTCGAAGCGTTGAACGGCGCCTTGAATGGCCTGGGTAACGACGAAGTGCAAGTGCGTGTGGTCGGTGGCGGTGTCGGTGGTATCACCGAGTCCGACGCCAACCTGGCACTGGCCTCCAATGCTGTACTGTTCGGCTTCAACGTGCGTGCCGATGCTGGCGCTCGCAAGATCGTCGAGCAGGAAGGCCTGGATATGCGTTACTACAACGTGATCTACGACATCATCGAAGACGTCAAGAAAGCGTTGACCGGTATGCTGGGCAGCGACGTGCGGGAGAACATCCTGGGCGTGGCCGAAGTTCGCGACGTGTTCCGTTCGCCGAAGTTCGGTGCCATCGCCGGTTGCATGGTGATCGAGGGTGTCGTTCACCGTAACCGTCCGATCCGTGTACTGCGTGAAGACATCGTGATCTTCGAAGGCGAGCTGGAATCCCTGCGTCGCTTCAAGGATGACGCTTCCGAAGTACGTGCCGGCATGGAATGCGGTATTGGCGTCAAGAGCTACAACGACGTCAAGGTCGGCGACAAGATCGAAGTCTTCGAGAAGGTCCAGGTTGCTCGCAGCCTCTAACTCGCGCACTTCAAGAGCCGCACCGGGCAGCCGCATGAACATGCGCTGCCTGGCTGGCGGACTCTAAACGCAACGCCCGGTCTGGCTTTTGCCAGGCCGGGCGTTTGCCGCTTTCAGACCTCGCGGGTTTCACCGTGGGGCAGTAACAGGTAACAAGACATGGCAAAAGAATACAGCCGTACCCAACGAATCGGCGATCAGATGCAGCGCGAGCTGGCCCAGCTGATCCGTCGCGAAGTCAAAGACCCGCGCGTCGGCCTGGTCACCATTACCGCAGTGGAAGTCAGCCGTGACGTCGGTCACGCCAAGATTTTCATCACCGTGATGGGCCAGGACAGCGCCGAAGAAATCGCCCAGAGCATCAAGGTGCTCAACTCGGCCGCCGGCTTCCTGCGTATGCAGCTGGCCCGGGAGATGAAGCTGCGCAGCGTCCCACAGCTGCACTTCCATTACGACGAAAGCGTCGTGCGGGGGTGCTCACCTGTCGGCGTTGATCGAACGCGCCGTGGCTGAAGACAGTCAGCACCCGGTTGCGGCTGAACCCGAAGACACCAAGGAGTAATCGGTGGCTCAGGTCAAACGTATCCGTCGTAACGTCAGCGGTATCATCCTGCTCGACAAGCCGCTGGGGTTCACGTCCAACGCGGCGTTGCAGAAGGTTCGCTGGCTGCTCAATGCTGAAAAGGCCGGGCACACCGGTAGCCTCGATCCGCTGGCCACCGGCGTATTGCCGCTGTGCTTTGGCGAGGCAACCAAGTTTTCCCAGTACCTGCTCGATTCCGACAAGGGTTATGAAACCCTGGCGCAACTGGGTAAGACCACCACCACGGCGGATGCCGAAGGCGAGGTTTTGCTGGAACGCCCGGTGACCGTTGGTCAGGCGGATATCGAAGCGGTTTTGCCGGGTTTTCGCGGGCAAATCAGTCAGATACCGCCGATGTACTCCGCTTTGAAGCGCGATGGGCAGCCGTTGTATAAACTGGCCCGTGCAGGCGAAGTAGTGGAGCGCGAACCGCGTTCTGTTACTATTGCGCGCTTGGAATTGCTGGCCTTCGACGGTAATACTGCGCGGCTGGCCGTGGATTGCAGCAAGGGCACCTATATCCGCACCCTGGTGGAGGATATTGGTGAACAACTCGGCTGTGGCGCGTACGTGGCAGAATTGCGACGGACCCAGGCCGGGCCTTTCACGTTGGCCCAGACGGTCACGCTGGAAGAGCTTGAAGCGGTGCATGCCGAAGGCGGCAACGAAGCGGTCGACCGCTTCCTGATGCCATCGGACAGCGGTTTGCTGGATTGGCCGCTCTTGCAGTTCTCGGAACACAGCGCGTTCTACTGGCTCAACGGCCAGCCGGTACGCGCCCCGGATGCGCCGAAATTCGGCATGGTCCGGGTACAAGATCACAACGGTCGCTTCATCGGTATAGGTGAAGTGAGCGAAGACGGGCGCATTGCGCCGCGTCGACTGATTCGGTCGGAATGACCGGAACCAGCCTGCGTAACAGCAGGTTGGCGAGTGTGGCTGTTAACAGGCACGGTCACTACTCATTTATAGATACAGGGATTTGTCCCTGGCCTGTTGAAGCTGTTTCCTCGGAACAGTTTCCTGACTAAAAGGATTGCCTCATGGCTCTCGACGTTCAAGAAAAAGCTCAAATCGTAGCTGACTACCAGCAAGCTGTTGGTGACACTGGTTCGCCAGAAGTGCAAGTTGCACTGCTGACCCACAACATCAACAAACTGCAAGGTCACTTCAAGGCCAACGGTAAAGATCACCACTCCCGTCGTGGTCTGATCCGCATGGTAAACCAGCGTCGTAAGCTGCTGGACTACCTGAAAGGCAAGGACGTGAGCCGTTACAGCGCTCTGATCGCTCGCCTGGGTCTGCGTCGCTAATCAGCGATTGCGCTAGAGGTTGGTGGTCTGTCGTACGTCAGTGGGTTTCCCGCTGGCGCATGGCAGGCTCCCAGCCTCAAGTTTTATCTGGATACACGTTTTACCCTGGACAGGCGTCGGGCCGATTCCCGTCATTGCCCAAGAATTTCGCAAGAAGACAAGTTCCCCAAGAGCCACAAAGAAGGTAGGACACCGTGAACCCGGTAATCAAAAAATTCCAATTCGGTCAGTCGACCGTTACCCTCGAGACTGGCCGTATCGCCCGTCAGGCCTCCGGCGCAGTGCTGGTCACCGTTGACGACGACGTCAGCGTATTGGTGACCGTTGTCGGTGCCAAGCAAGCCGATCCAGGCAAGGGCTTCTTCCCTCTGTCTGTCCACTACCAGGAAAAGACTTACGCTGCCGGTAAGATCCCTGGCGGTTTCTTCAAGCGCGAAGGCCGTCCTTCCGAGAAAGAAACCCTGACTTCCCGACTGATCGACCGTCCGATCCGTCCGCTGTTCCCAGAAGGCTTCATGAACGAAGTGCAGGTTGTCTGCACCGTCGTGTCCACCAGCAAGAAAACCGATCCGGACATCGCTGCGATGATCGGTACCTCGGCTGCCCTGGCCATCTCCGGCATTCCTTTCGACGGCCCGATCGGCGCTGCCCGCGTCGCGTTCCACGAAAGCACCGGCTACCTGCTGAACCCAACCTACGAGCAACTGAAAGCTTCGAGCCTGGACATGGTCGTGGCCGGTACTTCCGAAGCCGTGCTGATGGTTGAATCCGAAGCCAAAGAGCTGACCGAAGACCAGATGCTGGGCGCCGTGCTGTTCGCCCACGACGAGTTCCAGGTGGTAATCAACGCCGTCAAGGAACTGGCCGCCGAAGCCGCCAAGCCAACCTGGACCTGGGCTCCGCAAGCCGAAGCCACTGAACTGCTGGGCGCGATTCGTGCCGAGTTCGGTGAAGCGATCTCCCAGGCCTACACCATCACCGTCAAGGCTGACCGTTATGCGCGCCTGGGCGAGCTGAAAGACCAGGTCGTTGCCAAGCTGTCCGGCGAAGAAGGCCAGCCATCGGCCAGCGACGTCAAAGCCGCTTTTGGTGAAATCGAATACCGCACCGTTCGCGAAAACATCGTCAACGGCAAGCCGCGTATCGACGGTCGCGACACCCGCACCGTACGTCCGTTGAACATCGAAGTTGGTGTTCTGCCAAAGACCCACGGTTCGGCACTGTTCACCCGTGGCGAGACCCAGGCCCTGGTCGTTGCCACACTGGGCACCGCCCGTGACGCACAACTGCTGGACACCCTGGAAGGCGAAAAGAAAGACCCGTTCATGCTGCACTACAACTTCCCTCCGTTCTCGGTGGGCGAGTGTGGTCGCATGGGTGGCGCCGGTCGCCGCGAAATCGGTCACGGCCGTCTGGCCCGTCGTTCGGTCCAGGCCATGCTGCCTGCCGCTGATGTGTTCCCGTACACCATTCGCGTGGTATCGGAAATCACCGAGTCCAACGGTTCGAGCTCGATGGCTTCGGTCTGCGGCGCTTCCCTGGCCCTGATGGACGCTGGTGTGCCGATGAAGGCGCCGGTTGCCGGTATCGCCATGGGCCTGGTTAAAGAGGGCGAGAAATTCGCCGTCCTGACCGACATCCTGGGTGACGAAGACCACCTGGGCGACATGGACTTCAAAGTGGCCGGTACCGCCAAAGGCGTCACCGCACTGCAGATGGACATCAAGATCAAGGGCATCACCGAAGAGATCATGGAAATCGCCCTGGGCCAAGCCCTGGAAGCGCGCCTGAACATCCTCGGCCAGATGAACCAGATCATCGGTCAGTCCCGTACCGAGCTGTCGGAAAATGCTCCGACCATGATCGCGATGAAGATCGACACCGACAAAATCCGTGATGTCATCGGTAAAGGCGGCGCGACCATCCGTGCGATCTGCGAAGAAACCAAGGCTTCGATCGACATCGAAGACGACGGTTCGATCAAGATCTTCGGCGAAACCAAGGAAGCGGCAGAAGCAGCACGCCAGCGTGTCCTGGGTATCACCGCAGAAGCCGAGATTGGCAAGATCTACGTCGGCAAGGTTGAACGCATCGTCGACTTCGGCGCCTTCGTCAACATCCTGCCGGGCAAGGACGGTCTGGTTCACATCTCCATGCTGAGCGATGCTCGCGTCGAGAAAGTGACCGACATCCTCAAAGAAGGCCAGGAAGTGGAAGTGCTGGTACTGGACGTGGACAACCGCGGCCGTATCAAGCTGTCCATCAAGGACGTCGCAGCAGCCAAGGCATCGGGCGTTTAATCAGCCCTTCGCCTGACCGCTGAACAAGCAAACGCCCCGACTGGTTCGGGGCGTTTTGCTATGTGAAGAAAATCCCCGCCAGGCAGGTTGCCTGGCCACCGGGGACGGTGCTAGTTTTAGCCACCGCCCGTGTAGCTCAGTCGGTAGAGCAGCGCACTCGTAACGCGAAGGTCGCAGGTTCGATTCCTGTCTCGGGCACCACCCCCCTCGTTATTTCACCTTCCTGCTCAGTTCCTCGACGGTACGTTTGAGCTTGTCCATTTCATTGTCCTGATCGCTAAGCTCTCGTTTCAGGGACGAAATCTCGCTGTTGCTCGAACTCGAACTGGAGCCGCTATTGCGCTTGAGTTCTTCCACTTGTTTGCCAAGGTCCTTCAGATCGTCTTGCTGTTCCTTGATCGTGCGCTTGAGCTCGTCAATCTCCTTGCTGCTGGAGGTGGAGCCGGAGCCGCTGTTGCGCTTGAACTCTTCGATCTGGCGGGCCTGTTCGCTGAGGATGCGCTTCTGGTTTTCCAGTTCGGCGGCGTTATCCTTGACTGCTTCTGGCAAGTTTTCCAAGTCACCCACGCTGATATTGGTCTTGATGAGAACATCTTTATCAAATGAGTTGCGGAGCACGGGGATTGTGTCGGTAGGCAAAGGTGTACCGGAGGTAACTTCGACAGCCGCTTGAGCAAGGCCGGCAAAGCTCAGGCTGCAGAGCAGCAAGGTCGCGGTAGCAAGCCGGGTCGACGAACGTTTCGAAAAGCTGCGCATCACTGGGGTTCCTTGTGAAGTGCCTGTGTGGCACATCGCTATGACTGGTTTTTTTGACAGATGTTCCAAAGCTCCCCTGGTTTCCCATGCACATGGTTTTTTGTGGGATAGATGTAAAGAACCGTGTAAATCGTCGGCAAAACGTCCTATATTCGTTGCCTGCATGTGCATCGCCCAGCAGTTTTCAGATGATCCCCGAATGGTTCTGAAGGCCAGATAAACCGGGCTTCACACGGTTTTTTTGCGTCAGAGAGATCCTTGATGATCCAGATCCATCTTCCATTCCCCAGATCAACGAGAACGCCATGACCGTTAAAGCATTGACCCAGGAAGCCAGGCACGAAGAAGCGCTGAAGAAGTACGTGTTGGATGCGCCCCAACTGCTGGAAGAGATCAAGGACTTGCCTGCCGACGATCAAAAAGACCAGATCCAGTGGGCGTTCGAGGATGAGGCCGAAGCCCAGGGGCTGCAGCCTTGGGAGTTGACGCTCAAGTACACCAGCACGCCTGAAGAGTTCGAGGCGCAGCGCCTTGCGTTGCACAAGGAGGCGGCCGAGGTGCTGGGTGTGGAATGGGATGAGTACTGCGAGATGAATAATCTGGTGGTCTGAAAAACGCGACCAGAACAAAACTGTGGCGAGGGAGCAAGCTCCCTCGTCACGGACCCTCTTCGTTTCTGATCGCCTGGCGTCAGCCTGTCAGAGGCTCAAGCGCATCGACAGATCCACCGCCTTCACATCCTTGGTCATCGCGCCGATCGAGATGTAGTCCACGCCGGTCTCGGCAATCGGGCGCAACGTGCTTTCGTTGATCCCGCCGCTGGCCTCCAGCTTCGCCTTGCCGCCATTGAGGCGTACGGCTTCACGCATGTCGTCCAGGCTCAGTTCGTCGAGCATGATGATGTCGGCATTGGCCGCCAGCGCTTCTTTCAACTCTGCCAGGCTTTCCACTTCGATTTCCACCGGTTTGCCCGGTGCGATCTTGTGGGCGGCCGCGATGGCCTGGGCGATTCCGCCGCAGGCGGCGATGTGGTTTTCCTTGATCAGGAAGGCATCGTAGAGGCCGATGCGGTGGTTATGGCAGCCGCCGCAGGTGACCGCGTACTTCTGGGCCAGGCGCAGCCCGGGCAGGGTCTTGCGGGTGTCCAGGAGCTTGACCTGAGTGTCGGCGACGAAATCGGCCAGGTAACGGGCCCGCGTGGCGACGCCCGAGAGCATTTGCAGGAAGTTCAGCGCGCTGCGTTCGCCGGTCAGCAGCGAGCGGGCCGGGCCCTCCAGATGGAACAGCGCCTGATCGGGGGTGGCCCGGTCGCCGTCGCGCACTTGCCAGTGCACCGCGACACGCGGGTCCAGTTGCCGGAACACGGCATCGACCCAGGCCGTGCCACTGATGGTCGCCGCATCGCGGGTGATGATCGTGGCCTTGGCCAGGCGTTCGGCGGGGATCAGTTGCGCGGTGATGTCGCCGCTGCCGATGTCTTCGAGCAACGCACGGCGCACGTTGGCTTCGATTTCGGCGGTCAGATCGGCGAGGCGTAGATTCGGCATAACGGGCTCCACAAACAAAGTGGCTTGATTATAGGGTGTCGAAACCTGCATTTGGTCGCGTCCTCGCAACATTTCCTCATTTTCCCGGTCACTTATTGCGCCGTATTTCGAGCTCGATCACAGAGTCTGCTGGTACGACAGGGTTGTTTTACCCGATAATCCGCCTTTCGATTGACGTCATGACTTTGACGTTGCGAACCGAAAACCGTTTCAGGAGGCCAGGATGCACAACGACGGGAATGTAGTGCCTTTGCACAAGGTGCCTACCGATCAGGCGAATCGCTCGCCGCTCGCCCGCCTGCCTGTGATTCTGCTTCAGGTTCGCGACAAGGCCGCCCAACAGTTGCGCCTGGGTTTGCAGGGGCTGTTTGATAACGCCGACGACACCTTGTTTGAAATGGCCGACCGGGCGCGCGACGACGTCGAGCAGAACCTGTATTTCGAGGCCATGCGAGACCTGCGTCTGAAGCGTAAAAGTATCGAGCGGGAGTTCATCGAGCAGTTTTTCGAGACCTTCGTCAGCCTGGCCCAGTACGACCTGACCCACGCCAGCTTGGCGCCCCCCCCTGGCGCCGGACGGCCAAACCCAGCGCTCTCACGATGAGCTGGAGCGTCATCTGGCGGTCGAGGCCATGGTCACTCGGGTGCTCAGGCGCGATGGCGTGGCGCTCGAGCAACTGACGGCCCGGCTCGGTGTGCTGCTGGACCGACCGCTGGCCAACCAGCACAACCCCCTGAGCCCGGCACTGCTGTGCGAGAAGTTCCTGCAGGCCGGGCGCAATCTGGGGGTGGGCATCAAGGTCAAGCTGATCCTGCTCAAGCTCTTCGAGCGTTATGTGCTCAGCGAGTGCGACCAACTCTATACCGAGGCCAACCAATTGCTGGCCGCCACGGGTGTCTTGCCGGAGCTCAAGGTGACGCCGGCGCGCCGGGTATCGGATCGTCCCCCAGGATAATCCCAGGCCCAATGCCGAGATCGCTGCCAAACCCAGCGATGCCGAGGTCGACGACAGCGTGCAGGAAGTGTTCGCCGCCCTGCAGAAACTCTTGATGCACGTGCGTGGCAGCGTGGCGCCGACCCTGGAAGCCAGCGTGCCACCCCAGCCGATTTCTACCCGTGACCTGCTGCGGCTGCTCTCGCATTTGCAGCAGTACGTGCCTGCGCCTGCCGTGCAGGACGAGTTCGACTTGCGTAGTCAGCTTGAACAATTGTTGACCCGGGTCAGCGTCAGGAGCGGCAAGTCCCGGGTGGTTGAAGGCGCCGATGAAGACGTGATCAACCTGATCTCGATGATGTTCGAGTTCATCCTCGATGATCATAACCTCCCAGACTCTTTCAAGGCCCTGATCGGCCGCCTGCAGATCCCGATGCTCAAGGTCGCGGTGCAGGACAAGAGCTTCTTCAGCCGCGGCAATCATCCGGCCCGGCGGCTGCTGAACGAAATCGCCGCCGCCGCCATGGGCTGGGGCGATTGCGACGATCATCAGCGCGACAGCCTGTACCTGCGCATCGAACAAGTCGTGCAGCGCTTGCTGAATGATTTCGTCGATGACCCGGCGATTTTCTCCGAGCTGCTGGCCGATTTCCTGGCCTTCACCAGTGATGAGCGGCGCCGCAGTGAGTTGCTTGAACAGCGTATCCGCGACGCCGAGGAGGGGCGGGCCAAGGCTGAGCTGGCGCGTCATCGGGTCGAAGGGGCGTTGAACCAGGTGATGCTGGGCAAAGTCTTGCCGCAAGCCGTGGTGGAGTTCGTGCAGCAGGCCTGGAGCCAGGTGCTGTTGCTGACCTGTTTCAAGCACGGTAAGTATTCCGCCGAGTGGCAGGCCGACGTCCTGACCCTGGAGCAATTGATCTGGAGCGTCCAGCCTCACGACGAGCCAGACGCTGGCCTGCGTTTACTGGCGATGGTGCCGGAGCTGCTCAAGGCCTTGCGTGAAGGCCTGAGTCGTTCGGCGTTCGACCCATTCGCCACCAGCGAGTTTTTCAGTGAGCTGGAAGTCCTGCATGTGCAGGCCCTCGAACGCACGGGCCAGGCAACGGAACAGGCCCAGTCGTTCGATTCGCCGGCGATGGTCGAGGTGTTGGAAAGAATCGTCCTGCGCCCCTCGCAAAAAACGGCGGGAGAGAGCGTGGCGGTGCATTTGCCGGCGGATGATGTCGGCCTGCTGCAGGTCGACCAGTTGCACCTGGGGAGTTGGGTCGAGTTCCAGGAGGACGATGACAATACCCTGCGTTGCAAGCTGGCGGCGATCATCGAGGCCACCGGCAAATACGTCTTCGTCAATCGCACCGGCCTCAAGGTGCTGGAGCACAGCCGCACCAGCCTGGCCCTGGAGTTTCGCCGGGGCGCGGCGCGACTGTTGGACGACACCCTGTTGTTCGACCGGGCGCTGGAGTCGGTGCTGGGCAATCTGCGCCAGCTCAATCGCGGCAAGTGATCGCGCAGCCCGGTCCGATCACGGCATACTGGCGGCATTCACCGTCGTCATCGAAGGAACCTCTATGCAGTTGGACTCCGCGAGCGGTTGGTGCGAAGGGGTGCGTCATTGCCCATCGCCCAACTTCAATGCGCGCCCGGAAGGCGAAATCTCCCTGCTGGTGATCCACAACATCAGTCTGCCACCGGCACAATTCGCCACGGGCAAGGTGCAGGAATTCTTCCAGAATCGACTGGATGTCACGGAACATCCCTACTTTGTCGGTATCGCCGATCTGCGGGTTTCTGCGCATTTTCTGATCGAACGTGACGGCGCCGTGACCCAGTTTGTCTCTTGTCTGGACCGCGCGTGGCATGCGGGCGTCTCGTGCTTCGAGGGGCGTGAGACCTGTAACGATTTTTCCCTGGGCATCGAGCTTGAGGGCACGGATGATCTGCCGTTCACCGACGCGCAATATGTGGCATTGGTGGACCTGACCCGGCAGTTGCAAGCGGCGTTCAGGGCGATCACTGTGCAGCGTATCTGCGGGCACAGCGATATCGCGCCGGGGCGCAAGACCGATCCGGGACCGGCATTCGACTGGGTGCGCTACCGCGCAGCCCTGACAGAAGGGGAAGGACAATGAGTTTTCTGGTGTTGCTGCTGGCCGTCTGGATCGAGAAGTTCTCGGCCCTTGCGCCAGCGGGTTCAGCGCGACGGCGGTTGGCTGCGCGAGCTGAACAAGCTCGAGGCGAGCCCACGGTGGGTCAACCGACCTTGGCTGGTGCTGACGGTGATGGTCCTGCTGCCCGTGGCACTGCTGGCATTGCTTTTGTGGGTGCTGGAGCCGGTGGCCTATGGTCTGCTGGCGCTGCCGGTGCACTTGCTGGTGGTGATTTACAGCCTGGGGCGCGGTGATCTGCTGGCCGCCCTCGGGCCGTTTCGCGATGCCTGGCGTCGGGAGGACCTGCAAGCGGCGGCCCATGTGGCCAAGCGCGACCTGGACATCGAGGCCGATGACGGTGAGCAGTTGCTGGAGCGGGTCCAGGGGCATTTGTTGTGGCAGGCCTACCAGAGCTTTTTCGCGGTAATTTTCTGGTACTTCGTGTTGGGCCCGGTCGCGGCCCTTGAGCTATAGACTGCTGGCGCTGGCCGCCGAGCACAGCCAGAACCCCGACGTGGCCGAGCGGGCCGCGCAAATGCGTCATGCCTTCGACTGGGTGCCGGTGCGGTTGCTGGCGGCGAGCTTCGCCCTGGTGGGCAATTTCGTCGCGGTCAGCCGGGTCATGTTGCATGAGCTGTTGAACTGGAACATCAGCGCCGCCGACCTCATCGACAAGGTCGGCCTGGTGGCTGGCGAAATCCCCAGGCCTGTCGCCGGGCCGGATGGCATCAATAGCTTGGACCGCCTCTGGGAATTGCTGCTGCGTGCGGCGGTGCTCTGGTATGCCGGGTTTGCGTTGTGGACGGTGTTGGCCTGAGAACACCAACACATTTCCTTGTGGCGAGGGGATTCTGTGGGAGCAAGGCTTGCCCGCGATAAGCGATGCGGTCTTTCAGAAATCGCGGCGTCTGCATCGCGGGCAAGCCTTGCTCCCACAGATAAATCCCCTCGCCACAGGGAACGGGCGATGTACCTCGTTAACCTTAAGTTACAAATCTCCCCGCCGATTTAGGCTATACAGGGACAGCGCCCGAATAGTGGCTTTCTGCTGTCTCCGTGCGCGAGCTCATAACAATAAGAACACTACCGGGAGACTTCCTTGTGAAGAGTTTGCTCTGGCCCGCCGTCGCGCTGATGAACCGCCTGAGCTTCGGCATGAAGTTCAGCCTGATCAGCGTGCTGTTCCTGCTGCCCATGCTGGTGACCAATTTCTTTCTGGTGCGTGATTCCTATCGGGAATTCCAGGGCACCCAAGTGGAGCTGCAAAGCCTCGACTTGTTGGGCAGCAGCCTGACCCTGCGCCGAGACCTGGAAACCCTCAACAACCTGGTGCAGATCAACGCCAGCCTGGGCCAGTCCGGTAAGGCCGGTGATGTGGAAGCGAAGATCGGCAGCCTGGAGCAACAGGTCCTCACGCGCCTGCAAGGCATGACCGCCATGGCCATCGAGCCTGAGCAGGTCAGTGCCTTCGAGGCCAAGCGCGACGAGATGATCGGCGCGTTCAAGGCCCAGCAGGCCGAAAGTTCCTTGCAGAGCAAAAGTGCGCTGATCGGCAAGTTGCTCAACAGCGCCCAGATGTTCAGCCAGATCATCGCCAGCCAGGCGGGACTGAGCCGCGACAACCAGAGCGACATCCGTCAACTCAGCGAATTGATCATCGGCACCACCCCCAAGGTCACCCAGATCCTCGGCGAAGGCCGGGCATTGGGCGCCTCTTCATTGGGGCTGGGCTTTCTCAATTCGGCCTCGAGCACCCGTTTCGACGAGTTGCTGGCGCAGATCGAAAAGCTCCAGGGCGAGTACGACTTGAAACTGCAGGACGCCCTCGGCTCCAGCAAGGCGGCCGGACAAGCCCTTGCCACCCAGGCCGATAGCAGCAAGAGCACCCTCAAGAACGCTTCGGAACTGATCGAGGAACAGGTGGTGATGGCCGACACCCTCGATGCGCCCTGGTCGGCATTCTTTGACCAGGTCAGCGGCCTGATGGAGCAGACTTATCGGTTGAACGAAGCGACCCAGGGTTTTCTCGGTGTGCAGTTGCAACAACGTCTGGAGCAAAATCGCAGCCATATGGTGCTGCAAGCCGTGGCGCTGGTGGCGGTGTTCCTGTTGATTTTTTACCTGTATGCCGGCTTCTACGCGTCGACCCGCACCACCCTCCAGCACCTCGGCCAGATGATGGACAAAGTGGCGGCGGGGGACATGACGGTCAATTTTGTAGCGCGCAGCAAGGACGAACTGGGCGAATTGGGTGAAGTGTTCAACGGTACGGTGGCGAAGATCCATGACCTGATCGAACAGGTCGGCCGCACCGTCGCGGAAGTCGAACGCCAGGCCGGGCAGGTGGAAACGGTATCGGCCCAGAGCAACCAGGCGGTCGCCGGCCAGCGCAGCCAGATCGAACTGGTGGCCACGGCGATGAACCAGATGTCGGCCACGGCCCAGGAAGTGGCCCGCAGTGCCGCCGCTGCCGTGAGCAGTGCCCACAGCGTGAACGACGAGACCCTCAGCGGGCGCGGGCTGGTGGAGTCCCAGCAGGGCAGCATCGCCCGCTTGGCCAGCGAGATCGATCAGTCGGTGCAGGTGATCAATCAACTGGCGACCGACAGCCAGGCCATCAGCCGCGTGCTGGATGTGATCAAGAGCATCGCCGAGCAGACCAACCTGCTGGCCCTCAATGCCGCCATCGAAGCCGCCCGGGCCGGTGAGCAGGGTCGGGGTTTTGCGGTGGTGGCCGATGAAGTGCGGACCCTGGCCAAGCGGACTCAGCAATCGACCGAAGAAATCGAAGCGATGATCACCCGCCTGCACGGCGGAGTCGGCGCCGCCGTCAAGGCGATGGGCACCAGCCATGAGATGGCCAGTGGCACGGTCGGCCAATCGGAAAAAGTCCAACAGGCCTTGGAAAATATCCTCGGTGCGGTCGGCATGATCGTCGACCAGAACCAGCAGATCGCCGCCGCCGTGGAGCAACAGACGGCCGTGGCCCATGACATCGACCAGAACATCGTCGAGATCAACCGAGCTGGCGAACGTACGGCCGAAGGCGCGCACCAGACCGAAAACGCCAGCCGCGAACTGTCCGCCCAGGTGGTGCAGCTCAAGCAGTTGATCAATGCATTCAGGGTGTGATCGCCACTGATTCACCGCAGGTCCAGTGTGGGAGCGAGCTTGCTCGCGATAGCGGTGTATCGGTCAAAAACAGGTTGCCTGACACTCCGCTATCGCGAGCAAGCTCGCTCCCACAGGAGGCTGTCACCAATTGAACAGTTGGCGGGCGTTGGCCGTGCTGGCCTCGGCCAGACGCTCAGGCGTCACCGCCATGATCCCGGCCAGCGCCTCGCAAATCGCCGGCAAATGCGCCGGGCTGTTGCGTTGGCCGGGAAACATCGCCGGGGCCATGTCCGGTGAGTCGGTTTCCAGCACCACCGCCTCCAGCGGTAACTTCGCCAGCACCCGGTGCATGCGCAGGGCCTGGGGCCAGGTCGCGGCACCGCCGAGGCCGAGCTTGAAGCCGAGCTTGATGTATTCGCGGGCCTCTTCGAAACTGCCGGCGAAGGCGTGGATGATCCCCGCGCGCGCCGGGCGAATGCGCTTGAGTGTGGCGATCACGGCGGCATGGCTGCGGCGCACGTGGATCAGCGCTGGCAGTTCAAACTCCACGGCCAATTCCAGTTGCGCTTCGAACAGCGCTTGCTGGCGCTCGCGGTCGAGGGTCTCGATGTAGTAGTCCAGGCCGATTTCCCCCACCGCACATAATTGCCGATGCCCGGCCAGACGGCTCAGCCAGTCGCGCAGCAGCGCCACGTCGTCGGGTTGATGCTGGTCGAGGTGCACCGGGTGCAGGCCCAGGGCGGCATGCAGGTCCGGGTCGCTCTGCACCAGGTCCCAGACCCGCTGCCAATTGTCCCGGTACACCCCCAGGACCACCATTTGCCGCACGCCCAAGGCGCGGCTTTCGGCCAGCAGCGCCGGGCGGTCCGCGTCAAAGTCCGGAAAGTCCAGGTGGGTGTGGGTGTCGATCAACTCCATGCATCAATCCTGAAGAAACGTCAGCCCTGGTGGATCCGCTGCTTGAACGTCCGCGCGATGGCCTGCACGCCAGGCTGGTAGTCATCGTTTTCGATGGCCGCCAGGGCCAGTTCCAGGGCTTTGGCGGCGATCAGCTGATGTTGTTGGGACATGGCATTGACCGGCAGCGGCAGGAAATCCAGCAATTGCGTGTCACCAAACGTGCCCAGGCGCAGCGGACGCGTCTTGAGCGGGAAATCGTGCAGGGCGTCGAACACCCCTTGCAGCAGCACGTAAGATGTCGTGATCAGCGCATCGGGCAGGTGCCCCAGGCGCGCGAGCATTTCATCCATCAACTGACGACCGCATTCACGGCTGAACGACTCGCCATGCTCGATCAGCACCTGGCCCTCGAACCCAGCCAGGGCTTCGCGAAAACCGGCGGCCCGTTCCTGACTGATGCTCAATTCGGGGCGGGCGCTGATCAAGGCGATTTGCCGCGGGTGGGTTTCCAGCAGGCTGCGCGTCAGGTGTAGGCTGGCCTGGCGGTCGTCGCTGATCACCGAGCAGAACCGCGCCGGTTCCATCACCCGGTCGATGGCGATGATCGGAATGCCCTTGGCCTGCAATTGCAGGTAGCTGTCGTCGCCGGCCGGCAGGCAACTGGCGACGATCAGCGCATCGCAGCGCCGGGCGCGGAACAATTGCAATAGCTGCCGCTCACTGTCGGGCGCATCATCGGAACTGGCGATCAGCAACTGATAGCCCCTGGCCCGTGCGCCTTGTTCCAGCAACTTGGCGATGCGGGCGTAACTGGGGTTTTCCAGGTCTGGCAGGATGAAGCCCAGGGTCCGCGTATGCCGGCTGCGCAGCCCGGCGGCCTGGGGGTTGGGCGTGAAGCCGTGTTCCTCGACCACCGCCCGCACCCGTTCGACGGTGGCGCTGCTGATGCGTTGCTGTTCGGCCTTGCCATTGATGACATAGCTGGCGGTGGTCACGGACACACCGGCCAATTGGGCAATATCACTGAGTTTCAACCCGGTTTTCCTTGTTTTTTCGAGTTAGCCCCGACGATAAGGGCCATCCTACCCGATTCAAGCCGACGGTTACCGTCCAAGCGCTTACGACAAGTTGCACTTCAACGATGAGAGATTATCGAGTAACGTGCCAATCTTTCTAGATTAAACGTTTCAGCAAGCGTATTTTCAAGGCTAGCAGGATTTTTGGCCGTGCTGCCGCGATACCGCCAAAAGCCGTCCTGTAACGCTAAGCTGATTCATTCAAAACAATACCTGGCGCCAACCCGGTCGCCAAAAAGGAGAAAGCATGCTCGAGCTCACTCTAGAGCAGATATCCATGGCGCAGACGGCTGTGGATAAAGACGCTGCACTGCAACTGCTCGCCGACAAACTGGTGGCCGATGGCCTGGTGGCTGAGGGTTACCTCGCCGGCTTGCAGGCTCGCGAAGCCCAGGGTTCGACCTTTCTTGGCCAAGGTATTGCTATCCCCCACGGCACCCCGCAGACCCGCGACCTGGTCTATTCCACCGGCGTGCGCCTGCTGCAATTCCCCGAAGGCGTGGACTGGGGCGATGGTCAGATTGTCTACCTGGCCATCGGCATTGCTGCCAAGTCCGACGAACACCTGCGCCTGTTGCAACTGCTGACCCGCGCCCTCGGCGAGACGGACCTGGGCCAGGCCCTGCGCCGTGCCGGCTCCGCCGAAGCCTTGCTGAAGCTGCTGCAAGGCGCGCCGCAGGAACTGGCCCTGGATGCCCAGATGATCGGCCTCGGTGTGTCGGCTGACGATTTTGAAGAGCTGGTATGGCGCGGCGCTCGCCTGTTGCGCCAGGCCGATTGCGTGAGCAACGGCTTTGCCGGCGTGTTGCAGCAAGTCGATGCGCTGCCCCTGGGCGATGGCTTGTGGTGGCTGCACAGCGAGCAGACCGTCAAGCGCCCGGGCCTGGCGTTCGTCACCCCGGACAAACCCATCCGTTACCTGGGCCAACCCTTGAGCGGTCTGTTCTGCCTCGCCAGCCTCGGCGAGGCCCACCAGGCCTTGCTGGAACGGCTCTGCGCCTTGCTGATCGAAGGCCGTGGCCACGAACTGGGCCGCGCCACCAGCAGCCGCAAGGTGCTGGAAGTGCTCGGCGGCGAATTGCCCGCCGACTGGCCCAGCGCGCGCATCGGCCTGGCCAATGCCCATGGTCTGCACGCACGTCCGGCGAAGATCCTCGCCCAGTTGGCGAAAAGTTTCGAAGGCGAAATCCGCGTACGCATCGTCGACGGCCAGGACAGCGCCGTGTCGGTCAAGAGCTTGAGCAAGCTGTTGAGCCTGGGCGCCCGTCGCGGCCAGGTCCTGGAATTCATCGCTGAGCCGAGCATTGCCGCCGATGCGTTGCCGGCACTGTTGGCGGCCATTGAAGAAGGCCTTGGCGAAGAAGTTGAACCACTGCCGCCACCGAGTGCGCCACGGGAAACCGTGATGGCGGAAGTTGCGACCGTCATGCTGGCGCCCGAATCCGGCAGCCTGATCCAGGCCGTCGCTGCCGCCCCGGGCATCGCCATCGGCCCGGCGCATATCCAGGTCTTGCAGGCCATTGACTATCCACTGCGCGGTGAGTCGGCAGCCATCGAGCGCGAGCGCCTGCAGAACGCCTTGAACCAGGTGCGCCAGGACATCCAAGGCCTGATCGAGCGCGCCAAGGCCAAGGCCATCCGCGAGATCTTCATCACCCATCAGGAAATGCTCGACGACCCGGAGCTGAGCGACGAAGTCGACACCCGCTTGAAGCTGGGCGAGAGCGCGCAGGCAGCGTGGATGGGCGTGATCGAAGCCGCCGCGAAAGAGCAGGAAGCCTTGCAGGATGCCTTGCTGGCCGAACGCGCCGCCGATCTGCGAGACGTCGGCCGTCGAGTGCTGGCGCAACTGTGTGGCGTCGAAACCCCGAACGAACCCGAGCAACCCTACATCCTGGTGATGGACGAAGTCGGCCCGTCCGACGTGGCTCGCCTGGACCCGGCCCGTGTGGCAGGGATTCTCACTGCCCGTGGCGGTGCCACCGCCCACAGCGCCATCGTCGCCCGCGCCCTGGGCATTCCGGCGCTGGTGGGCGCCGGTGCGGCGGTGTTGCTGCTGGCACCGGGCACCTCGTTGCTGCTGGACGGCCAGCGCGGCCGCCTGCACGTAGACCCTGACGCCGCCACTTTGCAGCGCGCCAAGGAAGAGCGCGACACCCGCGAACAGCGCCTCAAGGTCGCCGCGCAGCAACGTCACGAACCGGCAGTGACCCGTGACGGGCATGCCGTGGAAGTGTTTGCCAACATTGGCGAAAGCGCCGGTGTCGCCAGTGCGGTGGAGCAGGGCGCCGAAGGCATTGGCCTGTTGCGCACCGAACTGATTTTCATGGCCCACAACCAAGCGCCGGACGAAGCGACCCAGGAAGCCGAATACCGCAAGGTGCTCGATGGCCTGGCCGGTCGGCCGCTGGTGGTGCGAACCCTGGACGTGGGCGGCGACAAACCGCTGCCGTACTGGCCGATCGCGAAAGAAGAAAACCCGTTCCTCGGCGTACGTGGCATCCGCCTGACCTTGCAACGTCCGCAGGTGATGGAAGCGCAACTGCGGGCCTTGTTGCGCTCGGCTGACAACCGGCCGCTGCGAATCATGTTCCCGATGGTCGGCAGCGTCGATGAGTGGCGCCAGGCCCGGGCCATGACCGAGCGCCTGCGCCTGGAAATCCCGGTGGCGGACCTGCAACTGGGGATCATGATCGAAATCCCGTCCGCCGCGTTGCTGGCGCCGGTGCTGGCCAAGGAAGTCGACTTCTTCAGCGTCGGCACCAACGACCTGACGCAATACACCCTGGCCATCGACCGTGGTCACCCGACCCTCTCGGCCCAGGCCGATGGCTTGCATCCGGCCGTGCTGCAACTGATCGACATCACCGTGCGTGCCGCCCATGCTCATGGCAAGTGGGTCGGTGTGTGTGGCGAACTGGCGGCCGATCCGCTGGCGGTGCCGGTGCTGGTAGGCCTGGGCGTGGACGAACTGAGCGTTTCGGCCCGCAGCATTGCCGAGGTCAAGGCGCGGGTCCGCGAGTTGAGCCTGGCGCAAGTACAAACCCTGGCCCAAGCGGCCTTGGCCGTGGGCAGCGCCGATGACGTGCGCGCATTAGTGGAGGCGCTGTAATGGCGAAGATTCTTACCCTGACCCTCAACCCGGCGCTCGACCTCACGGTGGAGTTGGCGCGCCTGGAGCCGGGCCAGGTCAACCGCAGCGACGGCATGCACGCCCACGCCGCCGGCAAGGGCGTGAACGTGGCCCAGGTGTTGGCCGATCTCGGCCATACGCTGACGGTCAGTGGCTTTCTGGGCGAAGACAATGCCCAGGTGTTCGAGACGCTGTTCGCCCAGCGGGGTTTTGTCGACGCCTTTATCCGCGTCCCCGGCGAAACCCGCAGCAACATCAAGCTGGCCGAGCAGGACGGGCGCATCACTGACCTCAACGGGCCGGGCCCGGTGGTCGACGCCGCCGCACAGCAGGCCTTGTTGGCGCGACTGGAGCAAATCGCCCCCGGCCATGACGTGGTCGTGGTGGCGGGCAGCTTGCCCCGGGGCGTCAGCCCGCAGTGGTTGCAGGCATTGATCACCCGCTTGAAGACACTCGGCCTGAACGTGGCCCTCGACACCAGTGGCGAAGCCTTGCGCGTTGCCCTGGCGGCGGGGCCGTGGCTGATCAAGCCGAACACCGAGGAACTGGCCGATGCGCTGGGTTGCGAGGTGGTGAGCGAAGTGGCCCAGGCACAAGCGGCTCAGCGCCTGCATGCCCAGGGTGTCGAGCATGTGGTGATTTCCCACGGTGCCGATGGCGTGAACTGGTTCAGTGTCGGTGCGGCGCTGCATGCCTCGCCACCCAAGGTCAGTGTCGCCAGTACCGTGGGTGCCGGGGATTCGCTGCTGGCGGGCATGCTCCACGGCCTGCTCAGTGCCGACACGCCGGAGCAGACGCTGCGCACCGCCACGGCCATCGCCGCCATGGCGGTCACGCAGATCGGTTTTGGCATCCACGACACCGCGTTGCTGGCGTCGCTTGAACAGGGCGTGCGCGTGCGCCCCCTGACAGAACAATAAGAGGGTTCGCAAGAATGAAACTAGCCATTGTGACGGCCTGCCCGAACGGCATGGTTACCAGTGTGTTTGTGCGCCCGCCTGCTGGACGCCGCGGCGCAGCGCCAAGGTTGGAGCACCAGTGTCGAGGTCCATGACGCGGCCCATCCGGAACGCCAGTTGTCGGCCGCGACACTCGAAGCGGCCGAGTGGGTGTTGCTGGTCGCCAGCGGCCCGGTGGACGTGTCGCGGTTTGTTGGTAAGCGGGTGTTCCGCAGCACACCGGCCCTGGCTCTTCAGGACGTTGATGCGGTGCTGCGTCGCGGCGCCGCCGAAAAGGCTGAGGTTCTGGGCGAGGCCGACGTATTCGCGCAAGAACCGGCGACTTCGACCGAGCGCGCTCCACGCCTGGTTGCGATCACGGCTTGTCCGACCGGCGTCGCCCACACTTTCATGGCTGCCGAAGCCTTGCAGCAGGCGGCGGCGCGCTTGGGTTACGACCTGAAGATCGAAACCCAAGGCTCGGTGGGCGCGCGTAATCCGTTGAGCCCCGAGGCAATCGCCGAGGCCGATGTGGTACTGCTGGCGACTGATATCGAAGTCGCCACCGAACGTTTTGCCGGCAAGAAAATTTATCGTTGTGGCACCGGCATTGCCTTGAAACAGGCCGAGGCCACGCTGAAAAAAGCCTTGGCCGAAGGGCGGCAGGAAAGCGCGGCGAGTGGTGCCGCCTCGGGGCCGGCGAAAGCGGAAAAAAGCGGTGCCTACAAGCACCTGCTGACGGGCGTGTCGTTCATGCTGCCGATGGTGGTGGCCGGTGGTTTGATGATCGCTTTGTCGTTTGTGTTCGGCATCGAGGCCTTCAAGGAGCCTGGAACCCTGGCGGCCGCGCTGATGCAGATTGGCGGCGAAACCGCGTTCAAATTGATGGTGCCGCTGCTGGCCGGCTACATCGCCTATTCCATCGCCGACCGGCCAGGCCTGGCGCCAGGCATGATCGGCGGGTTGCTGGCGAGCACTCTGGGTGCTGGCTTCATTGGCGGGATCATCGCCGGTTTTCTCGCCGGCTACGCGGCCAAGGCGATCAACCGCTACGCGCGTTTGCCCCAAAGCCTGGAAGCGCTCAAGCCGATCCTGATCATTCCGCTGCTGGCGAGCCTGTTCACCGGCCTAGTGATGATCTACATCGTCGGCAAACCGGTGGCGGGCATGCTCGACGCTCTGACCCACTTCCTCGACAGCATGGGCACCACCAATGCGATTCTGTTGGGTGTGTTGCTGGGGGCGATGATGTGCGTCGACCTCGGCGGACCGATCAACAAGGCTGCCTACGCGTTTTCGGTGGGGCTGCTGGCTTCCCAGAGTTATGCGCCGATGGCCGCGGCCATGGCCGCCGGCATGGTGCCGCCCATTGGCCTGGGCATCGCCACGTTCATCGCCCGACGCAAATTTGCCCAGACCGAGCGCGAGGCCGGTAAAGCGGCGCTGGTGCTGGGTCTGTGCTTCATTTCCGAAGGCGCGATCCCGTTCGCGGCCAAGGATCCGCTACGGGTGATCCCGGCCAGCATTGCCGGCGGCGCGCTGACTGGTGCGCTGTCGATGTACTTCGGCTGCAAGCTCATGGCCCCCCACGGCGGCCTGTTCGTGATGCTGATTCCCAACGCCATCAACCATGCGTTGTTGTACCTGCTGGCGATCGTGGCGGGGAGCCTGCTGACGGGGGTGGCGTATGCGCTGCTCAAGCGGCCTGAGGTGGTGGAGATGGCGTTGGAGCCGGCGAAGGCCTGATTTAAGTCACACCACCCTACCTGTGGGAGCGAGCTTGCTCGCGATAGCGGAGTGTCAGACCACATTTTTGTCGGCTGATACACCGCTTTCGCGAGCAAGCCCGCTCCCACAGTGGTTTTGGGGTGTCATAAAATTTCTGTCACAGCCACTTCACAGAGCCATGCTTAAGTTTCCCTATTTGGGGAGAACACCATGAGCGAATTCGACCTGGGCCGTCGTCGTGTGATGCAAGCCGTGGGGGCGGGGTTGTTGTTGCCGGGGCTGGCGCCGGCGGTGATCGCTTCGATCAAGGATCGTCCGCTGCTCACCGACGGTGTGCAGTCCGGCGACTTGCAGGGCGACCGGGCGATGATCTGGAGCCGCAGCGACCGTCCGGCGCGGATGGTGGTGGAGTGGGACACCCGCAGCAAATTCAGCAATCCGCGGCGTGTCGTTTCGCCCATGGCCGACGCCCGCAGTGATTTCACCGCCCGGGTCGAACTCACCGGGCTGCCCCGCGACCAGGCGATTTTCTACCGTGTGCATTTCGAAGATGCCCAGAGTGGTGTCGCCAGCGAACCCTGGCTCGGCCACCTGCGCAGCGTGCCGCAGTTCAAGCGCAACATCCGTTTCGTCTGGAGTGGCGACACCGTCGGCCAGGGCTTCGGGATCAACCCGGACATCGGCGGCATGCGCATCTACGAAGCCATGCGCCTGCGCCTGCCGGATTTCTTTATCCACAGCGGCGACACTATCTACGCCGACGGCCCGGTGCCGGCGCAAATCACCGCCGAGGGTGGGCGCATCTGGCGCAACCTCACCACCGACGCCAAGAGCAAGGTCGCCGAGACGCTGGATGAGTATCGCGGCAACTATCGCTACAACCTGATGGACGAAAACGTACGCCGTTTCAATGCCGAGGTGCCGCAGATCTGGCAGTGGGACGACCATGAGGTGGTCAACAACTGGTCGCCGGGCAAGCAACTGGACGAGCGTTACCAGACCAAGTATATCCACAGCCTGGTGGGGCGTGCGCGCCAGGCCTGGCTGGAATACGCGCCGATGCGCCGGCAGAAGGCCGACGGCGGTGGACGGATCTACCGCAAGCTCGGTTACGGGCCGCTGCTGGATGTGTTCGTACTGGACATGCGCAGTTACCGCGAAGCCAACGACGCCAACCTCGGCGTGGCCAAACCGTTCCTGGGGCGTGAGCAATTGAATTGGCTCAAGCGCGAATTGAAGCAATCCCGTGCCCAGTGGAAAGTCATTGCCGCCGACATGCCCATTGGCCTCGGTGTGCCGGATGGTGAGGTCAGCCCCGGCGTGCCGCGTTGGGAAGCGGTCGCCAACGGTGACCCGGGCCCGGCCCAGGGGCGTGAACTGGAGCTCGCCGAACTGCTGGGTTACCTGCGCAAACATCAGGTGCGCAACTACGTCTGGCTCACCGCGGACGTGCACTATTGCGCCGCCCATCACTACCACCCCGAACAGGCCGCCTTCCAGGATTTCGAACCGTTCTGGGAGTTCGTCGCCGGGCCGTTGAACGCCGGCAGCTTCGGGCCCAATGCCCTGGACAAGACCTTCGGCCCGGAAGTGGTGTTCCAGAAAGCTCCTCCGGCCCAGAACACCTCGCCGTTTGCCGGGTATCAGTTTTTTGGCGAGGTGAACATCGATGGGCCGAGCGGGGAGATGAGTGTGGTGTTGCGGGACCTGGAAGGTGTGGCGGTGTTCGAGAAGAAGTTACAGCCGGTTTGACTGTCAGTCGCGCCAGGAGCCTCTGTGGGAAAAGCCTCTGTGGGAGCAAAGCTTGCTCGCGATAACGGTATATCTGTCAATAAATGGCTGACTGAAAGTCCGCTATCGCGAGCAAGCTTTGCTCCCACAAGGGGTACTTAAAATGGGTGTCTGTCAGTAGACATCCCGCCGATACCGCCCCTGCTCGATCAGTCGCTCCACTTCTTCGCGCCCCAGCACGTTGTTGAGCACGTGGTCCACCCCGGATGCCATGCCCTGCAGGCTGCCACAGACGTAGATCACCGCGCCGTCGGCCAGCCATTGCTTGAGCAGCGCGGCCGATTCCAGCAGGCGGTCCTGGACGTAGACTTTCTGCTTCTGATCCCGAGAGAAAGCCAGGTCCAGGCGTTCCAGGTCGCCGGAGGTCACCCATTCCTGCAGCTCATCGCGGCAGTGGAAGTCGTGTTCGCGGTTGCGTTCGCCAAACAGCAGCCAGTTGCGCTGCATACCCTCGGTGACGCGCGCCTTGAGCAGGCTGCGCAGGCCCGCCAGGCCGGTGCCATTGCCCAGCAGGATCATCGGCACGCCCTGGGGCGGCAGGTGGAAGCTGCTGTTGCGGCGCAGCCGCAGGCTGATGGCGCTGCCCAGCGGTGCGTGTTCGGTCAGCCAGCCGGAACCCACGCCCAGGCTGCCGTCGGCGTGACGTTCCTGACGCACGATCAGCTCCAGCACGCCGTCGGCCGGGATCGAGGCGATGGAGTATTCGCGGATCGCCAGCGGTGCCAGCGCATCCACCAGTGCCTGGGCATGCAGGCCGACCAGATGGGCGCGGTTTTCCGGCAACTGGCGGGTCGCCAGGGCCTGGTCGAGGCTCTGGGGCAGGCCGTCGACTTGCACGCGCGCCTGGCCGGAGAGGCCGAGGCCATCGAGGAAATGTTCGATGACCCACAGGTCATTGCGCGGCAGGATTTCCACCAGGTCACCGGCCAGCCAACTGCTCGGCCCGGGGGCGCTGAGGCCGAGCAGGTACACGCCCGAGCCGCTGCTGTCGGGGTTGAGCAGGGTGCGTTGGCTCAGTGTCCAGTTTTCGAAACGGGGCGCCTGCCAGGTCTCTGCGGGCGCCTGGCCGGTCAGTTCGGCCAGTTGTTGTTGCCAGTGACGCAAGGCGTAAGGATCGCCGCTGTCGACTTCCACCGGCGCGAACAGGGTCTTGCCGCCGTGTTCCGCCAGCCAGGCGTGCAGACGCCGGGCGAAGCCGCAGAAGTGTTCATATTGCCGATCGCCCAGGCCCAGCACCGAATACTGCAAGCGCTCCAGGCTCAAGGCCTGGCCCAGCACCTTGCGTTCGAAGCCACGGGCACTGTCCGGTCCTTCGCCGTCGCCAAAGGTGCTGACGACAAACAGCGCGTGGGTGGCGTTGTTCAGGTCTTGCTCGCGAACACCGGCCAATGGCTGGACGTTCACGGGCAAGCCGGCGGCCTGGAGTTGGCCGGCGGTCTGCCAGGCCAGTCGCTCGGCGAAACCGCTTTGGCTGGCGAAGCCGATCAGCCAAGCCGGCGCATTGGTCGGGTTGGCACTCAGGGCCTGGCGGGCGTTTCTGGCGTGGCGTTTCTTGCGACGACGGTCCAGGTACAGCAACCAGCCGGTGATGAAGAACAGCGGCATGGTCAGCGCGGCGACGGTCACCAGGATCCGCCCGACCAGGCCGAAGTAACTGCCGATATGCAGGGCATAGACACTGGTCAGCAACTGCGCCTTGAGGCTCTTGTCGCTGTAGCGGCTGTGCCGACTGATGACGCCGGTAGCCGGGTCGAGAGTGAGCTGGTTCAGCGCCCGGTCGTGGGGTGCATTGTTCAGCAGGTAAAACACGGTCGCCGGCTGCCCGGCCACGGGCGGCATGCGCACGTTATAGGCGGACAGGCCCGGGCCGGCGGCGCTGTAGATGCTGCTCCACATGGCCCGGTAATCGGCCACGGGCAGTGGGCCGCTCGGCGCCGGGCCGCGATTGCGCACCCGTTCCTCTTTCGGCGAATCGGAGAGCAGGCGGGTCACGCCTTTGTTGTACCACTCGTAGGACCAGGTCAGCCCGGTCAGTGCCGCCAGCAGATAAAACACCAGGCACCAGGTGCCCGCCACCGAGTGCAGGTCCCAATTGAAGCTGCGGCCTTTCTTCCGCCAGTCGAGGGTCAGCCACGCGCGCCAGCTTTTCCATTGGCGCGGCCAACGCAGGTACAGCCCGGACAGGCAGAAGAACACCAGGATCAACGTACAGGCCCCAGTGATTTGCCGGCCCACGTCATCCAGGGTCAGGACGCGGTGCAGCCTGAGCATCAGGGCAAAGAAGTCCTGGCCGGTCACCTCACCCATGAACTGTGCGGTATAGGGGTTGAAATAGCGCATGGCGCCACGTTTTTCCCCAGGAGGCGCCGCGAAAATCACCCGCGCGGCGTTGCCGCTGTCGGTCTCGACCCAGAGCATGGCGACGGTCTTGCCGGAAGCGGCTTCGATCTGCTCCACCAGCTCGGCGGGCGGCAAAACGCCGGCCGGTTGCTTCTCGACCGTCAGCACCTGCGGGTTCAAGGCCCGCAGAATTTCATCCTGAAACGACACCACCGCCCCGGTAACGCCCATCAACGCCAGGACCAGCCCGGCACTGATGCCGAAAAACCAGTGCAACTGGAACAGGGTTTTCTTCAACACGTCGCCCGCCTTGTTCATCTAATACTGTTCATCACGGTGCGCATTATGCCGTGTGTTATCGAGAAGCATTCATAAACACACCGAAAAGCCCCGATCATTTGCATGAACGGGCAGGCGACGAATCCTGTGGGAGCGAGCTTGCTCGCGAAGGCGTCATGTCAGTTACACGTCTATCAACTGACACTCCGCTATCGCGAGCAAGCTCGCTCCCACACTGGATCTTCAGCAGGCACTATATCCATGTGCACCCAGAGTCCCTTTGTGGGAGCGAGCTTGCTCGCGATGAGGCCGGCACATCCAACATCTTCATTGACTGAACCACCGCTATCGCGAGCAAGCTTTGCTCCCACAGATCCGATGGGTGTACGACCGGGAGAGCCAGGTCGGCTGTCAGGCCGCCTCGCGAGCAAGCTTTGCTCCTACAGATCTGATGGGTGTACGACCGGGAGAGCCAGGTCGGCTATCAGGCCGCCTCGCGGTGGACGTTGATCTCGGGCGCCCCGTTAACCACGCTGGCCGAACGCAGGCATTGTGGAGTGGGCATCCCGGCATGGATGCCGGGATAGCCGCGCTGGGCCATGGATGGCCCTTCGCGGCGGGCCCACGGAGCAATGCCGGAGTGAGGGCACACCGAGCCTAGGCGAGGTGCCGAGTGGTGGGGCAGAAGCGCTTTGGTTACTTTCGCGTTTTTCGAAAGTGACCCGCCGTAAGGGCGGAACCATAAGCCGCCGTTACCGAAATAACGGATATACACACCAACCGCACGGCAAAATAACCCTCTCAAAAACCCCAAAAAAAACGGCGCTTTCCATTTCTGAAAAAAGCGCCGTTTTTATTACGCAACAGAACTACAAAGGTTCAAGCCCCAAGCGCATCACACGTAAAACGATTTCAGCGGCGGAAAGCCATTGAACTCCACCGCGCTATAGCTAGTGGTATAAGCCCCAGTCGACAACCAGTACAGCCGATCCCCAATAGCCAGGTTCAACGGCAAGCCGTACTTGTAGTTCTCATACATGATGTCAGCGCTGTCGCAGGTCGGCCCGGCGATGACCACTTCTTCCATCTCACCTTTCTTCTCGGTCCAGATCGGAAACTTGATGGCTTCGTCCATGGTTTCGATCAGGCCGGAAAACTTGCCCACATCCGTGTACACCCAACGCTCGACAGCGGTACGGGACTTACGCGCCACCAACACCACTTCGCTGACCAGGATACCGGCGTTGGCGATCAACGAACGGCCCGGCTCCAGGATGATTTCCGGCAGGTCGTCACCGAAGTCTTCCTTGAGGAAACGGATGATTTCCTCGGCGTAGGTCTCCAGGCTGTTGGTGCGGGTGATGTAGTTGGCCGGGAAGCCACCGCCCATGTTGATCAACTGCAGAACGATGCCATCCTCTTCTTTCAGGCGTTCGAAGATCACCTTGACCTTGGCGATGGCGGCGTCCCAGACGCTGATGTCGCGCTGTTGCGAGCCGACGTGGAACGAAATGCCGTACGGCACCAGGCCCAGGTCGCGAGCCAGGATCAGCAGGTCCATGGCCATGTCGGTCTGGCAGCCGAACTTGCGCGACAACGGCCAGTCAGCGGTGGTCGAGCCTTCGGTGAGGATCCGCACATAGACTTTCGAGCCCGGCGCGGCCTTGGCGATGTTGCGCAGGTCGGCTTCGGAGTCGGTGGCATACAGGCGCACGCCCTTCTCGTAGAAGTAGCGGATGTCACGGGATTTCTTGATGGTGTTGCCGTAGCTGATCTGCTCCGGGCCCACGCCACGGCTCATGACCTTGTCCAGCTCATAGATCGAGGCGATGTCGAAGTTCGAGCCTTTTTCCTTGAGCAGGTCGATGATTTCCACCGCCGGGTTGGCCTTGACGGCGTAGTAGACCTTGGCGAATTCGAAACCGGCGCGCAGGTCGTCATAGGCCTGGGAGATCATCGCGGTGTCGATCACCACGAACGGGGTTTCCTGCTTGTCGGCGAACGCTTTCATTTTCTGGAAGGTTTCGCGCGCGAAATAATCTTCGACCTGGATCGACATACTTGGGACTCCTACTGGCAAACATCAGGATCAATGGGTGTGGAGGCTAGCAGCCTTCGTGAACGTCCTCCGTATCCCCACTTTGGTTCGCCTACTTCCCAAGGCATGTCGCCGAAAGCAAAAAGGCCATGGGATGCGTGATTCCCTTGGCCTTGCTGTCTCGTCGTCAGTACTTGAGCCGGATGGATCGTTTCCAGCATGGACGTTCGGCGCGAACTTTAGGGCGTGAGGGGCCTGAGATCAACTAAAAATGTCGCGTTTTTGCACACATCCGTCGTGCGGCCCGCGACAGCTCATGATGTAACCGACCTGCGTGACAGATTGATGTTCCCGTTGAAGTTGTTTTTGAGGTGTTTCAGGGGTATTTGTGCAGCCCCATTCGCGAGCAAGCCCGCTCCCACACTGGGCTGTGTTCAAGCACAAATTGCCGGTCGATGCAGATCTAATGTGGGAGCGGGCTTGCTCGCGAAGGCGTCAGTCAGGCCAACGCTGTCTCGGCCGGCGAGACAATGCTGGTCTTGCCCCCACGGGACTTACCGGAACTCAGGTACTCGGCAATCGACTCCTGGGTCACCTCACCGAGGAACACCCGTTCGGCATCCAGCACCGGCAGCCACGAACGGTTGAACTCGTACATGCGCGACAGCAGGATCCGCAGGTGTTCGTCGTAGGCGGCAGTGGCGTTGAATTCGCGCAGGTATTGGTCGCACGTGCCGGTCTGGCGATGCAGGTCGCGACGGCGTACATAGCCCAGGGCCTTGTTCTCGGCACAGGTGACCACCACGTAGCGCCGGTCATGCTCGTCCATCAACTCCAGCGCCTCACTCACCGGCGTTTCGGGGCTGACCGACGGGGCGTTGTCGGCGGCGTCTTCGGCCTTGACCAGCAACAGGCGCTTGAGCGTGCTGTCCTGGCCGACGAAGTTGCTGACGAACTCGTCGGCCGGATGCGCCAGCAACGTGTCCGGGTGATCGCACTGGACCAGCTTGCCGGCGCGGAAGATCGCGATCTTGTCCCCCAGCTTGATGGCCTCGTCGATGTCGTGGCTGACCATGATCACGGTCTTGTTCAGCGCCCGCTGCATTTCGAAGAACTCGTTCTGGATCATCTCGCGGTTGATCGGGTCGACCGCGCCGAAAGGTTCGTCCATCAGCAACAGCGGTGCATCGGCCGCCAAGGCCCGGATCACGCCGATCCGCTGCTGCTGGCCGCCGGACAGTTCACGGGGGTAGCGATGCAGGTACTGCTTGGGTTCGAGCTTGATCATGCTCATCAATTCGCGGGCGCGGTCGTGGCATTTCTGCTTGTCCCAGCCGAGCAGGCGCGGGACGACGGTGATGTTTTCCTCGATGGTCATGTTCGGGAACAGGCCGATCTGCTGGATCACGTAGCCGATGTTACGGCGCAGGGTCACTTCGTCCAGGCCGGTGGTGTCTTCGCCGTTGATCAACACCTTGCCCGAGGTGGGTGGGATCAGCCGGTTGATCATCTTCAGCGTGGTGCTTTTGCCACAGCCCGACGGCCCGAGGAACACGCAGATCTCGCCTTCGTTGACGGTCAGGTTCACCGAGTCCACGGCCTTGACGTCTTTGCCGTTGCTCTTGAAGGTTTTGCTGAGGTTTTGAAGTTCGATCATTTGAGAAGTCCTTTAGGAGTCAGCGAGCGTTGCAGCCATTGCAGAAGCAGGTCGGCGAAGATGGCCAGGAGACTGACCAGCACGGCGCCGACGATCAGCATCGACATGTCGCTGCGGCTGATGGAAGCGAGGATGAGCACGCCCAGGCCACCGGCGCCGATGGTGGCGGCGATGGTCATGACGCCGATGTTCATGACCACGGCGGTGCGTACGCCGGCCAGGATCACCGGCACGGCGATGGGCAGTTCGACCATGCGCAGGCGCTGGACGAAGGTCATGCCGATGCCGCGGGCGGCTTCACGGATGCCCGGTTCTACGCCGGTCAGGGCCAGGTAGGTGTTACGCATGATCGGCAACAGCGAATAGAGAAACACTGCGGTGATCGCTGGCATTGGCCCCAGGCCCTGGCCGAACTTGGAATAGAACGGCAGCAGCAGGCCGAACAGGGCAATCGACGGAATTGTCAGCAGCACCGTGGCGCTGGCCTGCAAGGGGCCGGCGAGCGCCGGGAAGCGGGTCATGAAAATGCCCAGCGGCACACCGACGATAATCGCCAGGGTCACGGCGATGCCCACCAGGGTGATGTGCTGCCAGGTCAGGTGCAGCACCAGCGGCCAGTCCAGATGGGAAAAGGCGTCAAGAAAATCCATGGCTTTTCCTCCAGGTCATTGGGTTGAGAGCAGCGAATGTTGGCGCAGGAAATCGGCGGCAACGGCGGAGGGGCTTTCATGATCGACGTCCACGCGGGCGTTGAGCTGGCGCATGGTTGCGTCGTCGAACAGTTCGGTCAGGGGCTTGAGCTGCGCAGCCAGTTGTGGGTGCGCGTCGAGGAACACCTGGCGTACTACCGGCGCGGCGGTGTAATCGGGGAAGTAATGCTTGTCGTCTTCCAGCAACTTCAGTTTGAAGGCGTTGAGCCGGCCGTCGGTGGTGTAGACCAGGCCGGCGAACACCTGACTGTTGCGCAGGGCGGTGTAGACCAGGCCTGCGTCCATCTGCCGGATATTCTTGCGGGTGAGGTTCATGCCGTACTGCTCGACCATGCCCGCCAGGCCGTCGGAACGGTTGGCGAACTCGGTGTCCAGGGCCACCAGATGATTGTCATCGGCTTCGGCTTGCAACACCGTGTTCAATTGGCTGATGGTGTTGATTTGCGGATATTTCTGCGCAACCTTTTCCGGCAGGGCCAGGGCGAAGGTGTTGCTGAATTTCGACGGTGCGAGCCAGACCAGGCCTTTTTTGGCGTCGAGTTCTTTCACCCGGGCGTAGGACTGGGCGCTGTCGAGTTTTTCCGTGACATGGTTGTAGGACACCAGCGACACGCCGGTGTATTCCCACAGCATGTCCAATTGCCCGGTCTCATGGGCACTGCGGGCCAGGGTGCTGCCCAGGCCGCCGGTGATTTGCGCGTCATAACCTTTATCGCGCAGGTATTGCGCGGTGATTTCCGCCAGCAGCGTCTGTTCGGTGAACACTCGGGCGCCGAGGCGGATCAGCGGTTTTTCAGCCGCTTGGGCGAACCCTGCGAACAGCAGGACACAGCCCAATATCAAGCTCAACTTCTTCATAAACGATTTCCTTTATCCAGCCGGGCTTATGACGGTCGCAGACCGCGTTCCAGCCAGAGACGGCTGGCCAGTGTCACCAGGCCGTCGAGCAGCAGTGCCAAGAGGGCGGTGCAGGCCGCGCCGAGCAGCAGCTGCGGCTGGTTGTTCAAGGCGATGCCGGGGAAGATCAGGCTGCCGAGGCTGTTGGCGCCAATCAGGAACGCCAGGGGCGCGGTGCCGACGTTGATCGCCAGGGCTACGCGCACGCCGCCGACGATGATCGGCACGGCGTTGGGCAATTCGACTTTCCACAGCACCTGGCGCGGGGTCATGCCGATGCCGACGGCGGCTTCCTTGAGGGAGCCCTGTACATTCTTCAGGCCTTCATAGGTGTTGCGCACGATGGGCAGCAGCGAGGCGAGGAACAGGGCGAAGATGGCCGGCCCGCTGCCGATGCCCAGGATACCCAGGGCGATGGCCAGCACGGCCAGGGGCGGCACGGTATTGCCGATGTTGAACACTTGCATGAAGCGTTCGGCGCGCCCGACCAGGCCAGGGCGGCTGAGGGCGATGCCGGCGGGGATGCCGACAATCAGGGCCGCCAGCATGGAGGCCAGTACAAGCATCAGGTGCGCTTGCAGGTAAAACAACAGATCGTCGCGGTAATGTTGGATCGTATCGATGCCGATCCAGTGGACCAACAGGGCCAGGAGCGCGACGACGACCGCACCCCCGATAAGCCCTTTGCCATAGCGGATAGCCACAGGCGGACTCCTTTTTGTTTCAGTCGGCGCACGCAGTCCCGTGTGGCAGGCCATTGCTGGCTGTCGGGACAAGACGTTCGCGAGAAGCAGCTCTTTTCGATGCCGGTAAAACGGCAGATAAATCGAGCCATGAGCGCAGCCTCGTCAGGCTAACTTGCTGATTTTTCAGACCCTGACGAATAGCCGTAACAGGGTGGTGGACGCCTCCACGCGGCGAAAGGTTCCCATGCTGGGCAATATCTGGCCACCCTTGATGTGCTCAACGGTTCGGTTCCTGGTTCAAGTTGAGCTATAATCGCCGCCCTTTTTTGAATCACCTGCCAGGCGATTTCCCATGACCAAACAGGCCGCCGAAGTCGCGAAACGCCGCACTTTCGCCATTATTTCCCACCCCGATGCCGGTAAGACCACCATCACCGAAAAGCTCTTGCTGATGGGCAAGGCGATTGCGGTCGCTGGCACGGTGAAATCTCGCAAGTCCGACCGCCATGCCACCTCCGACTGGATGGAAATGGAAAAACAACGGGGTATTTCCATTACCACGTCGGTCATGCAATTCCCGTATCGCGATCACATGATCAACCTGCTCGACACCCCGGGCCACGAAGACTTCTCCGAAGACACCTACCGCACCCTGACCGCGGTGGACTCGGCCTTGATGGTCCTCGACGGCGGTAAAGGCGTCGAGCCACGGACCATCGCGCTGATGGATGTCTGCCGTCTGCGGGACACGCCGATCGTCAGCTTCATCAACAAACTCGACCGCGACATCCGTGACCCGATCGAACTGCTCGACGAGATCGAAGCGGTCCTGAAGATCAAGGCGGCGCCGATCACCTGGCCGATCGGTTGCTACCGCGACTTCAAGGGCGTGTACCACCTGGCCGACGACTACATCATCGTCTACACCGCCGGTCACGGGCACGAGCGCACCGAAGTCAAGATCATCGAGAAGCTCGACTCCGACGAGGCCCGCGCGCATCTGGGCGACGAGTACGATCGTTTTGTCGAGCAACTGGAACTGGTACAGGGCGCCTGCCACGAGTTCAACCAACAGGAATTCCTCGACGGCCAACTGACCCCGGTGTTCTTCGGGACCGCCTTGGGCAACTTCGGTGTCGACCATGTGCTCGACGCCGTGGTCGATTGGGCCCCGCGCCCACTGCCACGTGTCGCCAACGAGCGCACCGTGGAACCGGTGGAAGAGAAGTTCGCAGGCTTCGTGTTCAAGATCCAGGCGAACATGGACCCCAAGCACCGCGACCGCATCGCCTTCATGCGCATCTGCTCCGGCAAATACGAAAAAGGCATGAAGATGCGCCACGTGCGCACCGGCAAGGACGTGCGCATCGGCGACGCCTTGACCTTCTTCTCCTCGGAACGCGAACAACTGGAAGAAGCCTTCGCCGGTGACATCATCGGCCTGCACAACCACGGCACCATCCAGATCGGCGACACCTTCACCGAAGGCGAAGCCTTGGGCTTCACTGGTATCCCGCACTTCGCCCCGGAACTGTTCCGCCGCGTCCGCCTGAAGGACCCGCTCAAGTCCAAGCAACTGCGCCAGGGCCTCCAGCAACTGGCCGAAGAGGGCGCCACCCAGGTGTTCTTCCCGGAGCGCAGCAACGACATCATCCTCGGTGCCGTCGGTGTGCTGCAGTTCGACGTCGTCGCCAGCCGTTTGAAAGAGGAATACAAGGTTGAGTGCTCTTATGAGCCGATCACCGTGTATTCCGCCCGTTGGGTCGAATGCGGCGACAAGAAAAAGCTCGAGGAATTTTCCAACAAGGCCGTGGAAAACCTCGCGCTGGATGGCGGCGGTCACCTGACCTACCTGGCGCCCACCCGGGTCAACCTGGCGCTGATGGAAGAGCGCTGGCCGGATGTGAAATTCCGCGCGACGCGTGAGCATCACTAAACGCTGAGCTGCAAATCAAAACCCCCGTTGCGAAAACAGCGGGGGTTTTTTATGGCTTGTCCCGTGCCCTGAACATAGATAACTCACTGTGGGAGCGAGCTTGCTCGCGATAGCGGTGGGTCAGCTTGCCTGGATGTTGGATGTGCCACCGCCATCGCGAGCAAGCTCGCTCGCACACTGGATCTTCAGCGGGCAAAAAATTTGTGTCCGGCACAGACCCCTCTGTGGGAGCAAAGCTTGCTCGCGATAGCGGCGGGTCAGCTTGCCTGGATGTTGGATGTGCCACCGCCATCGCGAGCAAGCTCGCTCCCACACTGGATCTTCAGTGGGCAAGAAATTTGTGTTTGGCACAGATCCCTCTGTGGGAGCAAAGCTTGCTCGCGATAGCGGCGGGTCAGCTTGCCTGGATGTTGGATGTGCCACCGCCATCGCGGGCAAGCCCGCTCCCACATTGGATCTTCAGCGGGCAAAAAATTTGTGTCCGGCACAGATCCCCTGTGGGAGCGAGCTTGCTCGCGATAGCGGTGGGCCAGCTTGCCTGGATGTTGAATGTGCCACCGCCATCGCGAGCAAGCTCGCTCCCACACTGGATCTTCAGCGGGCAAGAAATTTGTGTTCGGCACAGATTCCCTGTGGGAGCAAAGCTTGCTCGCGATAGCGGCGGGTCAGCTTGCCTGGATGTTGGATGTGCCACCGCCATCGCGAGCAAGCTCGCTCCCACACTGGATCTTCAGCGGGCAAGAAATTTGTGTTCGGCACAGATCCCCTGTGGGAGCGAGCTTGCTCGCGATAGCGGTGGGTCAGATTGCCTGGATGTTGGATGTGCCACCGCCATCGCGGGCAAGCCCGCTCCCACATTGGATCTTCAGCGGGCAAAAAATTTGTGTCCGGCACAGATCCCCTGTGGGAGCGAGCTTGCTCGCGATAGCGGTGGGTCAGCTTGCCTGGATGTTGGATGTGCCACCGCCATCGCGGGCAAGCCCGCTCCCACACTGGATCTTCAGTGGGCAAGAAATTTGTGTTTGGCACAGATTCCCTGTGGGAGCGAGCTTGCTCGCGATAGCGGCGGGTCAGCTTGCCTGGATGTTGGATGTGCCACCGCCATCGCGGGCAAGCTCGCTCCCACACTGGATCTTCAGCGGGCAAGAAACTTGTGTTTGGCACAGATATCTCTGTGGGAGCAAAGCTTGCTCGCGATAGCGGGGAGCGTTGAATGTACTGGTGCCATCGCGGGCAAGCCTTGCTCCCACACGGGCTCCAGGTGTTAGTAGATTTGGAGATAATACTTATTCGAAACCAATCTGTCGGGCAGGGGCATTTCTGGTGGTTCGACAGCGTCCTATCTGGTGAACCGGCCTGTTCAGAACTAGATTTTCTTGAGCGCCGTCAGGCCCCGGCTTTATCCGGAAAAGAAGGAATTGGCTATGAATAAGCTGCTACGCATGATGTTTTTACTGAAGGTGTTGGTGATGCTGTCCCTGGGGTCTACGGCTGTGTGGGCGGAATGCGATGAGCATGAGAAGCACGCGGCGAGCGGACAGGTGGCCCAGGGTGAGTTGATGCTGGCCGCGACTGAAGAACAGCAGCCTGGCGATCAAGACAATGACGACTCGACGATTGATGATGATCCCGATGCCGACGATGAAGGTGATAGCCAGACTTAGATTCAGGTAAAAGAAAACCCCTTCCGCCTGATCGATGCTTGATCGGGCTGAAGGGGTTTTTTTTCATCTTCGTTGCATGACTCGTGGCGAGGGAGCTTGCTCCCGCTGGACTGCGCAGCAGGCCCAAAAAAGAGGGTCCGCTGCGCTGCCCAGCGGGAGCAAGCTCCCTCGCCACGGTTTATCGCAAGTGCCGGCTGTTACGCCGCGCCTTCGAGGAATTGCTCCGCGTAGTGACACGCCACCTGCCGGTTATCGAGCAAGCGCAATGCCGGTTCTTCGGTTTTGCAGCGCTCGGTGGCGTACGGGCAGCGCTTGTGGAAGGCGCAGCCGGACGGCGGGTTGAGCGGGTTGGGCAGTTCGCCGACGATTTTGATCTTCGGCTTGTTCGGGTCCGGGTGGATGGTCGGGGTGGCCGACAGCAGCGCCTGGGTGTAGGGGTGCAGCGGGCGGCTGTAGATGTTCTCGTTGGGGCCCATTTCCACCGGGCGGCCGAGGTACATCACCATCACGTCGTCGGCCACATGCTGCACCACCGCCAGGTTGTGGGAGATGAACACGTAGGCGGTGTTGAATTCCTGCTGCAAGTCCATGAACAGGTTCAGCACCTGAGCCTGGATCGACACATCCAGCGCCGACGTCGGTTCGTCCGCCACCAGCACCTTGGGTTGCAGCATCATGGCGCGGGCCAGGGCGATGCGTTGGCGCTGGCCGCCAGAGAACATGTGCGGGTAGCGCTGGTAATGCTCGGGACGCAAGCCCACCTGCTTCATCATCGCCTGGACTTTTTCCCGCCGCTCGGTGGCCGACAGGTTGGTGTTGATCAGCAACGGCTCGGCCAGTTGATCACCGATTTTCTGCCGCGGATTAAGGGACGCATAGGGGCTCTGGAACACCATCTGCACGTCCTTGCGCAATTGCTTGCGTTCGGCCTTGTTGGCGCCGGCCACTTCCTGGCCGGCGATTTTCAAGGAGCCGGCGGACGGTTCTTCGATCAGCGTCAGGGCCCGGGCGA
The DNA here is from genome assembly GCF_030687295.1 of Pseudomonas beijingensis. NCBI lineage: Bacteria > Pseudomonadati > Pseudomonadota > Gammaproteobacteria > Pseudomonadales > Pseudomonadaceae > Pseudomonas > Pseudomonas beijingensis. Next base: position 1,988,591 of record NZ_CP117425.1, read on the forward strand.
GGGTGGATTTGCCGCAACCGGATTCACCGACCACGGCCAGGGTCTTGCCGGCTTCGAGTTCGAACGACACACCGTTGAGGGCGCGCACGGTCGCATGGCCCTTGAACATGCCACGGGACACTTCGTAATGACGGGTCAGGTCACGGGCGGTAAGTACGACGGCCATCACGCCACCTCCTGGTTCAACGGGTAGAAGCAGCGGGCGAGGCTGTTGGATTTCGGATCGAGGGCCGGGCGTTGTTGACGGCAGTTGTCCTGCACGTACGGGCAGCGCGGCGACAGCAGGCAGCCTTGCGGACGGTCATAGCGACCGGGGACGATGCCGGGCAAGGTCGCCAGGCGTTCGGCGCCCATGCTGTGTTCTGGAATCGCCGCCAGCAGCGCTTCGCTGTAGGGGTGGGCCGGAATGTCGAACAGCTGCGGCACCTGACCCACTTCCACGGCTTGGCCGGCGTACATCACGCACACGCGCTGGGCGGTTTCAGCCACCACGGCCAAATCGTGGGTGATCAGCACCAGGCCCATGTTTTGCTCTTTTTGCAGGGCCAGCAGCAGGTCCATGATCTGCGCCTGGATGGTCACGTCGAGGGCGGTGGTCGGTTCGTCGGCGATCAGCAGCTTTGGCTCGCCGGCAATCGCCATGGCAATCGCCACGCGCTGGCTCATGCCGCCGGACAGTTGATGCGGGTAGGCGTCCATGCGGCTGGCGGCGCCGGGGATCTCGACTTTTTCCAGCAGCTCGATGGCGCGCTTTCGGGCGGCCTTGCCGGACATCTTCAGGTGCAGGCGCAGCACTTCTTCGATCTGGAAGCCCACGGTGTAGCTGGGGTTGAGCGCGGTCATCGGATCCTGGAACACCATCGCCAGGTCCTTGCCGACGATCTGCCGGCGCTGGCGGTTGCTCAGCTTGAGCATGTTCTTGCCGTCGAAGTTCAGCGCATCGGCGGTGACGATGCCGGGATGCTCGATCAGGCCCATCAGCGCCATCATGGTCACGGATTTACCCGACCCCGATTCGCCGACGATCGCCAGGACTTCGCCTTTTTCCACGCTCAGGTCCAGGCCGTCGACCACCGGCACGGCGGTGGCGTCGCCGAAGCGGACATTGAGATTCTTGATTTCTAGCAGTGACATGGGAATCTCCTCAGGCGGCATTCTTGAGTTTCGGGTCCAGCGCATCGCGCAGCCCGTCGCCCATCAGGTTGATTGCCAGCACGCTGAGCAAAATGGTCAAGCCAGGCAGGCTCACGACCCACCAGGCGCGTTCGATGTAGTCGCGGGCCGAGGCCAGCATGGTGCCCCACTCTGGGGTGGGCGGCTGCACGCCAAGGCCGAGGAAGCCCAGGGCGGCGGCGTCGAGGATGGCCGAGGAAAAGCTCAGGGTCGCCTGGACGATCAGCGGTGCCATGCAGTTGGGCAGCACGGTGATGAACATCAGGCGCGGCAGGCCGGCACCGGCCAGGCGCGCGGCAGTCACGTAGTCGCGGTTCAGTTCGCCCATCACGGCGGCGCGGGTCAGGCGCACGTAGGACGGCAGCGACACGATGGCGATGGCGATCACGGTGTTGATCAGGCCTGGGCCGAGGATGGCGACGATCGCCACGGCCAGCAGCAGCGAAGGCAGGGCGAGCATGATGTCCATCAAACGCATGATGGTTGGGCCGAGCAAGCGCGGGAAGAAGCCGGCGAACAGCCCCAGCAGGATGCCAGGGATCAGCGACATCACCACCGACGACAGACCGATCAGCAGCGACAGCCGCGAACCCTGGATCAGGCGCGACAGCAAGTCGCGGCCCAGTTCGTCGGTGCCCAGCAGGAACTGGATCTGCCCGCCTTCAAGCCAGGCCGGCGGCGTCAGCAGGAAGTCGCGGTATTGCTCGCTCGGGTCATGGGGCGCGACCCACGGCGCGAAGATCGCGCAGAACACGATCAGGATCATGAACAGCAGCCCGGCCACGGCGCCCTTGTTGCGGGAAAACGCCTGCCAGAATTCTTTGTACGGGGACGGGTACAGCAGGCTTTGATCGACTGCTACCGCGGTAGTTGGAGTACTCATGGTTTTGATCTCAGCGCTGGTGACGGATGCGTGGGTTGGCAAAGCCGTAGAGGATGTCCACGACGAAGTTGACCAGAATCACCAGGCAGGCGATTAACAGGATGCCGTTCTGCACCACAGGGTAGTCCCGGGCGCCGATGGCTTCGATCAGCCACTTGCCGATGCCCGGCCAGGAGAAGATCGTTTCGGTCAGGACAGCACCGGCCAGCAGCGTGCCGACTTGCAGGCCGACCACGGTCAGTACCGGGATCAGTGCGTTGCGCAGGCCATGCACGAACACCACGCGCGACGGCGACAGGCCCTTGGCGCGGGCGGTACGGATGTAGTCTTCACGCAGCACTTCGAGCATCGAGGAGCGGGTCATGCGGGCGATGACCGCCAGCGGAATGGTGCCCAGCACGATGGCCGGCAGGATCAGGTGATGCAGCGCATCGAGGAACGCGCCCGGCTCGTCGGCCAGCAGCGTGTCGATCAGCATGAAGCCGGTTTTTGGTTCGATGTCGTAGAGCAGGTCGATCCGCCCCGACACCGGCGTCCAGCCCAGGGACACCGAGAAGAACATGATCAGGATCAGGCCCCACCAGAAGATCGGCATCGAATACCCCGCCAGGGAGATGCCCATCACCCCATGGTCGAACAGGGATCCTCGCTTGAGTGCCGCGATCACCCCGGCCAGCAGGCCCAGGATACCGGCGAACAACAGGGCGGCCATGGACAGTTCCAGGGTCGCGGGAAACAGGGAGCTGAACTCGGTCCATACGCTTTCACGGGTACGCAGCGATTCGCCGAGATCGCCGTGGGCCAGTTTGCCGATGTAGTCCAGGTACTGGGCATACAGCGGTTTATTGAGGCCAAGGCGTTCCATTGCCTGTGCATGCATTTCGGGATCGACCCGACGTTCGCCCATCATCACTTCCACGGGGTCGCCGGGGATCATGCGAATCAACGCGAAGGTCAGCAAGGTGATGCCGAAGAACGTGGGGATCAGTAATCCCAGTCGGCGGGCAATAAAACTAAACATCTTCAGGTGTACCTCATCAGCCGGTTAGGCGTGCCCGGTAGCCCTCGGATAAGGGATACCGGGCGTTTTCTTATCTACTTCACCTGGGTGGTGGCGAAGTTGTTGGTGGTGAGCGGGCTGATCACATAGCCCTCTACGTTGTTGCGCATTGCAGTGAACATCCGGGTGTGGGCCATGCTGATCCACGGTTGGTCCTGGTTGAAAATCACCTGGGCCTGTTCATAGAGCTTGGCGCGCTCCTCGGGGTTCACTGTGGCGCGTGCCTGGTCGAGCAGCGCCTGGAATTTCTCGTTGCACCAGCGCGCGTAGTTTTCGCCGTTCTTGGCCGCCTCGCAACTGAGCATAGGCGTCAGGAAGTTATCCGGGTCGCCGTTATCACCCGCCCATCCGGCGGACACCATATCGTGTTCGCCGTTTTTCGCGCGCTTGAGCATTTCGCCCCATTCCATCACGCGGATGTCGACTTTGATCCCGACCTTCGCCAGGTCCGCCTGCATCATCTGCGCGCCGAGCATCGGGTTGGGGTTGGTCGGGCCGCCGCCGTTGCGGGTGAACAGGGTGAACACGGTGCCTTCCGGCACGCCGGCTTCCTTGAGCAACTGGCGGGCTTTGTCCAGGTCGCGGGTCGGGTTCTTCAGGTCGTGGTTAAAACCCAGCAGGGTTGGCGGGTACGGGTTGACCGCCACGGTGGCGTTGCCTTTGCCGAACAGCGCGTTGACGTAGGCTTCCTTGTCGAAGGCCAGGTCGATGGCTTTGCGCACCCGCACATCGCTCATGTATTTGTGACTGGTGTTCAGGGCGGTGTAGGAGACAGTCATCGCGTCCAGTTCAGTGACCTTCAGGTTCGGGTCTTTCTTGATGCTGGGGATGTCATCGGGTTTGGGGTACAGCGCGATCTGGCACTCGTTGGTCTTGAGTTTCTGCATGCGCACGTTGTTGTCGGTGGCGATGGCCAATACCAGGGCATCGGCCGGCGGCTTGCCACGGAAGTAGTCCGGGTTGGCCTTGAAGCGCACCTGGGCATCTTTGTTGTAGCGCTGGAAGACGAACGGCCCGGTGCCGACCGGCTTGCTGTTGAGGTCGCCAGCCTTGCCTGCCTTGAGCAACTGGTCGGCGTATTCGGCCGGGTAGATCGAGGAGAAGGCCATGGCGATGTCGGCCAGGAACGGCGCTTCGCGGCGGGTCAGGCTGAACTTGACCGTGTGCTCGTCGACTTTCTCGACGCTTTTGAGCAGTTCCTTGAAGCCCATGCTTTCAAAGTAGGGGAAGCCCACGCTCGACAGTTTGTGCCACGGGTGGTTCGGGTCCAGCTGGCGCTGGAAGCTCCAGACCACGTCGTCGGCGTTCATGTCGCGGGTCGGCTTGAAGTATTCGGTGGTGTGGAACTTGACGCCCTTGCGCAGGTGGAAGGTATAGGTCAGGCCATCGTCACTGATGTCCCAGGATTCGGCCAGGGCCGGAATCACCTCGGTGGTGCCGGGCTTGAAGTCGGCCAGGCGATTGAAAATGGTTTCCGCCACGGCATCGGCGGTGACTGCAGTCGTGTACTGGACCATGTCGAAGCCTTCCGGGCTGGCTTCTGTGCAAACCACCAGGGGTTTGGCCGTGGCGCCAACGGCGACGCTCAGCAGCGCGGCGGCGATGGCGGCGCGTAGGGGAATCATGTTCATCGTCAATCCTCTGCAATCGGGTCAATGGCAAAAGACCGGGCGGGCGACCTTGTGAGTCGACCGCCCGGTGGCAGTTTAGAGAATGTTGAACGGGATGGTGGTGACCAGGCGGAACTCGTTGATGTTGCCATCAGCCTGGTTTTCGCTGGCGCGGTGAGTGGTGTAGGTGGCACGAATCGCGGTGGCCTTGAGCGGGCCGCTCTGCACGGCGTAGGAGGCGCCGACACCGTATTCGTAGTGAGTTTCGCCGTCCATCAGGCTCAGGTCGGCGCGTTGGTTGCCTGCAACGGTGTAGGCCGTGCCACGGTAATGCGTGCCGTCGATGCCCCAACCGCGTGCCTGGTAGATGTTGAACTTAAGGCCTGGTACGCCGTACTCGGCCATGTTGAGGCCGTAGGCGATCTGGAACGATTTCTCGTTCGGGCTGTTGAAGTCCGACAGCAGGGAGTTGGCCAGGTAGATGCCGTTGGTTTCGTGCAGGTAGTCGAAGTACTCGTCGCCGTTCACTTCCTGGTAGGAGAACGTCAGGCTGTGGGCCTGGTGAGCAAGGCCGAGCGACAGGGAGTAGGTATCGTTGTCGATATTCCCCATCAGCTTTTTGCCTTCGTCGACGGTTTTGTAATAGTTCAGGCTGGTGGTCAGGCTGAGCACCTGGCTATCGCCCAGCTCGTGGGTGGCGCCGAAGTAGTATTGGTTCCAGAAGTCTTCGACCTTGGCGCCATACAGGCTGGTTTTCAGGCTCTTGAACGGCTGGTAGTTCACGCCGGCGGTGTAGACCTTGTCGGTTTCCACGCCAGTGGCGGAATACTCGGTACGGAATTTTGACAGGCTCTGCTCGGTCCGTGGCGAAACGCGATCGAAACCGGCCAGATCGAACGAGAGGTTGTTGAATTCTTCACTGTGCAGGCTGACACCCTCGAAGCTCGAAGGCAGCGCACGGTTACCAATGACATCAATGATTGGCGTACTGAAGTTCTGGCGACCCGCAGTCAGCGTCGTGTTCGATACGCGGAACTTTACGTTAGCCAGGCCCAGTTTGCTCCATTGGTCCACGGCATCACCGTTGGAGTCTGCCAGGGTACGGTTGGAACCACCGGCAATGTGCTTGCGGTCCTGGTCCAGAACGACAGCGTTGTAGGCGGCCACTTCGGTGCTGACGCCGACGGTGCCTTGGGTAAAGCCCGACGTGTAGTTGACGATGGTGCCTTGGACCCAGTTGATACGACGAGCGATGGGAGTCGCCGGCACGGACGGGTCATTTTTTACGCTGTTTGGCTTGTAGCTGAATCGGTCGTCACGACGTTTCAACTCGTTGGAGTACCAGTTACGAGTCGTGCCCCCCAGGCTCTGGCCATCGATGAAGCCTTTTGCTTCGCTCTGGGCGCTGCTGTCGGCCAGCGCGGTAGGAACGAATTCCTGACTGACAGATTCAGCGTAAGCCGTGGCCGTAACGCTGCTGATGGCCAAGGCCAGTATCGCGGTGCTGCTCAGTTTCATCGGTAACGCTCCTTTGCTTGCTTTTTTAACGCCGGTCTTTTTTGGTGATACGGCTAGTGGTTTTTACAACTCATTTACAGATCGCAAACGTTTGCATGGCGCTTGATCGGCGAATTCAGGCAAGACGTCTGCGTGAGGGCCCAAATGGGCCCCCAGACTGTATGGCTATCGGTTATGGGGTAAGGCTGACGCCCGAGAAAACGTTGCGACCGAAGGGGCTGACTTTGAACCCTTCGACTTTGGCACTCAGCGGCTGGTTGACCGTCGAGTGGGCAACAGGGGTGATCGGCACTTGCTGCTTGAGCAACTGCTGGGCCTGTTTGTAGAGCACGGTGCGCTGGTCGCGGTCGGTGACGACCTTGGCCTGCTTGATCAGCTTGTCGTAGTCCTGGTCACACCACATGGAGTAGTTGTTGCCACCAATGGCATCACAGCTGTACAGCGTGCCCAGCCAGTTGTCCGGGTCCCCGTTGTCACCGGTCCAACCGATCAGGCTGATGTCGTGCTCACCGTTCTTGGTGCGCTTGATGTACTCGCCCCATTCGTAGCTGACGATCTTCACTTTCAGGCCGATCTTCGCCCAGTCGGCCTGGAGCATCTCGGCCATCAGCTTGGCGTTAGGGTTGTACGGACGTTGCACGGGCATGGCCCAGAGGGTGATTTCGGTGCCTTCCTTGACCCCGGCGGCCTTGAGCAACTCCTTGGCTTTTTCCGGGTTGTAGGGCACGTCCTTGATGGTGTCGTCGTAGGACCACTGCGTCGGTGGCATGGCGTTGACCGCCAGTTGCCCCGCGCCCTGGTACACGGCATTGAGAATGCCTTGCTTGTTCACCGCCATGTCCAGCGCCCGGCGTACTTCGACCTGGTCGAACGGCTTGTGGCGGGTGTTATAGGCGATGTAGCCCAGGTTGAAGCCGGGCTTCTCGATCAGTTGCAGCTTGGGGTCGTTCTTCAAGGCCGGCACGTCGGCGGGACGCGGATGCAGGGTGATCTGGCACTCGTTGGCCTTGAGCTTCTGTACCCGCACCGAGGCGTCGGTGTTAATGGAGAAGATCAGGTTGTTCAACTTGACCCGTTCCGGCGCCCAGTACTGTTTGTTGGCAACGTAGCGGATGTTGGAGTCTTTCTGGTAGCTCTTGAACTCGAACGGCCCGGTACCGATCGGCTTCTGGTTGATGTCGCTCGGCTTGCCGCCCTTGAGCAACTGGTCGGCGTATTCGGCCGAGAGGATCGCGGCGAAACTCATGGCGATGTTCTGGATGAACGCGGCGTCCACGCTGTTGAGGGTCATGACCACGGTCAACGGCCCCGTCGCCTCCACCTTGGCGATGTTCTTGTTCAGGCTCATGCCGTTGAAGTAGGGGAACTCAGTGGGGTAGGCCTTGCGGAACGGATGCTGCGGATCAAGCATGCGGTTGAAGGTGAACAACACATCGTCGGCGTTGAAATCCCGGGTCGGCTTGAAGTAGTCGGTGGTGTGAAATTTCACCCCTTCGCGCAGGTGGAAGGTGTACTTCAAGCCGTCTTCGGAAATGTCCCAACTGGTGGCCAGGCCCGGGACGACGTTGGTCGCGCCTTTTTCGAACTCGGCCAGGCGGTTGTACAGCGGTTCGGCGGCATCGTTGTCGGTGGCCGTGGTGTATTGCGCGGTGTCGAAACCGGCGGGGCTGCCTTCGGAACAGAACACCAGGCTGCCGCCGGCGGCTTGGGCTGCGGATGTGGCGGCCAGCAGGCCGGTGCCCAGCAATGCGGATAAAACCAAGGTATGGCGCATGACGCTCCCTCTCTCGTTCGGGGTGTTTTAACAGTGAACCGGTGTTCTTCCGGGGACAGGTCCGGAGCACTGAGCTCATTCCATTGCGTAGCGATGCCGCAGGGCTGGCAAGTCGTCCAAGTGCCGACGGTATGAGCCGTAGGCCGGGCGGTAAATGCGTAATGCCTGAAAGACTTGTGGGAAAAGGCGATACGTCCCAAACCAACTGCTGTGGTACGCAGTGCTTTTGGATGTAGGCGTTTTCCTTGGTCTTGGCTTAAAGCAACGGCATGCCGTGGGAGCGAGCCCTGCTCGCGATGGCGTTGTTGGTACACCGCCATCGCGCTCAAAAGAGGGGCTGCTACGCAGCCCAGCGGGAGCAAGCTCCCTCGCCACAGGTCACCTTATTTGCTGACGCTGACGCCGTAGAAGGAGTTCAAGCCAAATGGGCTGATCTTGAAGTCCTGCACGTTGGCGCGCATGGGTTGATACACCGTCGAGTGAGCGATAGGTGTCATTGGCACGGCATCCTTGAGGACGTGTTGTGCCTGTTTGTACAGTTCGGTGCGTTTGGACTGGTCGGTGGTGCGCTTGGCTTCCTTGACCAGGCCATCGAATTTCTTGTCGCACCATTTGGAGAAGTTGTTGCCGGCCAGCGAGTCGCAGCCGAACAGCACATTGAGCCAGTTGTCCGGGTCACCGTTGTCACCGCTCCAGCCGATGATCATCGCCTGGTTCTCGCCGCCTTTGGAACGCTTGATGTACTCGCCCCATTCGTAGCTGACGATGTTGACGTTCAGGCCGATCTTCTTCCAGTCGGACTGCAGCATTTCAGCCATCAGCTTGGCGTTCGGGTTGTACGGACGCTGGACCGGCATCGCCCACAGGGTGATGTTGGTGCCTTCCTTGACGCCGGCTTCCTTGAGCAGCTCCTTGGCTTTCTCAGGGTCGTACTTGGCGTCCTTGATGGTGGTGTCGTAGGACCATTGGGTCGGCGGCATGGCGTTGACGGCCAGTTGGCCGGCGCCCTGGTAGACCGAGTCGATGATCTGCGGCTTGTTGACCGCCATGTCCAGCGCCTGGCGGACCTTCAGGTCGGCCAGCACGTTCGGCTCGTTGCTGCCCTTGATCTTGTCCATCACGTTATAAGCGATGTAGCCCAGGTTGAAACCCGCCTGGTCAGGCATCTTCAGTGCCTTGTCTTCCTTCAGGGCCTTGAGGTCGGCCGGGCGTGGGAAGAGGGTGATCTGGCATTCGTTTTTCTTGAGCTTCTGCATGCGCACCGACGGGTCGGTGGTGATGGCGAAGATCAGGTTGTCGATCTTCACGTCGTCAGGCTTCCAGTAGTCCTTGTTCCCGGTGTAGCGGATGTTGGAGTCTTTCTGGTAGCTCTTGAACACGAACGGGCCGGTGCCGACCGGCTTCTGGTTGATGTCGGAGGCCTTGCCTTCCTTGAGCAACTGGGCGGCGTATTCGGCGGACTGGATCGAGGCGAAGCTCATGGCCATGTTCTGGATGAACGCAGCGTCGACATCCTTGAGGGTGAACTTGACGGTGTGGTCGTCGACTTTATCGATCTTGGTGATGTTGGTGTCCATCCCCATGTCGGTGAAGTACGGGAATTCGGTCGGGTAGGCCTTACGGAACGGGTCGTCCTTGTTGATCATCCGATTGAAGGTGAACAACACATCGTCGGCGTTGAATTCGCGGGTCGGCTTGAAGTACGGGGTGGTGTGGAACTTGACGCCTTCACGCAGGTGGAAGGTATAAGTCAGGCCGTCTTCGGAAATATCCCATTTGGTCGCCAGGCCAGGAATCACGGCGGTGCCGCCACGCTCGAACTGGGTCAGGCGGTTGAACATGGTCTCTGCAGAGGCGTCGAAGTCGGTTCCGGTGGTGTACTGACCAGGGTCAAAACCGGCCGGGCTTCCTTCGGAGCAGAACACCAGGTTAGTCGCGGCTTGGGCGAAAGGTGCGCTGGCTAATAAGCTTGCGCCGACTAAAAACGGAATGACCGCTTGTTTAAGCATGTTGGCCTCATGATTTGTTGTCATTTTTGGATTTGAGGGCGACCTCGTGAGTCGTCCTGCGGATACTTATGCAGGCCCCATACCCAATGCAAGATCCAGAGCGGTCACAAGTCCGAAACAGTGGCACGAACGTACCTTAATGTCGCATCTGTGTAACTTTCGGCGCATTTGATCGTTTGCGCGTGTTTTTTCGGGGCAAATAGCGCCCTTTCCCGGTGCGCTATGTGGTTGTAACGCACCGGAAGTGGGCGGGTGTTACTTCTTCAAACCCACGCCGTAGAAGGGTGTGAGGCCGAATGGGCTGAGTTTGAAGTCCACCACTTGTCTGTTTATCGGCTGAAATACCGTGGAGTTGGCGATCGGGGTGATCGGCACCTGTTGCTTGAGGATTTTCTGCGCTTGTTGGTACAAATCGATCCGTTTCTGGCGGTCTGTCGAGACTTTGGCCTGCTGGATCAAGCGGTCATACGCCGGGTCGCACCACTTGGCGTAGTTGCTGCCCTTGACCGCCGCGCAGCTGTACAGCACCCCCAGCCAGTTGTCGGGGTCGCCGTTGTCACCGGTCCAGCCGTAAATCATTGCATCATGCTCGCCATTTTTTGCACGCTTGATGTACTCGCCCCATTCATAACTGACGATGTTGGCCTTGATCCCGATCTTGGCCCAATCCTGCTGGATCATCTGCGCAGACATTCGCGCATTGGGGTTGGAGGCGCGCTGCACCGTCATCGCCCATAAATTGATGGTTGTACCGGGCGCAACCCCGGCCTCCTTCAGTAGCGCCTTGGCCTTGGTCACGTCGTGGGGCGCGTCCTGGATGCTCGGGTCGAACGACCACTGGGCCGGTGGCAGGGCGTTCTGCGCCAGTTGCCCGGCGCTCTGGTACACAGCCTTGATGATCGCCGGCTTGTCGATGGCCATGTCCAGCGCCTGGCGGACCTTGAGCTGGTCCAGGGGCGGGTGGGTGACGTTGTAGGCGAGGAAGCCCAGGTTGAAACCGGGCTGCTTGAGCACTTGCAGGTTCGGATCCTGTTCGATCACTTCGATGTCGGCCGGGCGTGGGTAGCCACTGACCTGGCATTCGCCGCGCTTGAGCTTTTGCAGGCGCACGGCGGCGTCCGGGGTGATGGAGAAAATCAGGTTGTCGAGCTTCACGTCCTCGGGTTTCCAGTACGCGGTGTTGGCGGCGTAGCGGATCTGCGAGTCCTTCTGGTAGCGCTTGAACACGAACGGCCCGGTGCCGACGGGTTTCTGGTTGAGGTCGCCGGCCTGGCCTTCCTTCAACAACTGCGCTGCGTATTCGGCGGACTGCACGGAGGCGAAACTCATCGCCAGGTTTTGCACGAAGGCGGCATCGACGTTGTTCAGGTTGAAACGCACGGTGTGCTCGTCGACTTTCTCGACGCTCTTGATCGTGGTGTTAAGGCCCATGTCGGTGAAGTACGGCGATTCGGTGGGGTAGGCCTGGCGGAACGGGTGTTGTGGGTCGAGCAGGCGCTGGAAGGTGAACAGCACGTCGTCGGCGTTGAAGTCGCGGGAGGGGGTGAAGTAGTCGGTGGTGTGGAATTTCACGCCGTCGCGCAGGTGGAAGGTGTAGGCCAGGCCATCGGGCGACACGTCCCAGCTCGTGGCTAATCCAGGTTCGACCTCGGTGCCGCCGCGTTTGAATTGGGTGAGGCGGTTGAAGACGGTTTCGGCCGAGGCGTCGAAGTCGGTGCCGCTGGTGTATTGGCTGGGGTCGAATCCGGCGGGGCTGGCTTCGGAGCAGTAGACCAGGGTGGTGGCGGCCTGGGCCATTGGGGCGCTGCTGATCAGGGCTAGGGTGAGTAGAAGTGGTTTGAAGGTGGTTCTGTCCATGAAATCCCTTGGGGGTGGCGACGGTTTTCAGGAGAGTAGCGTTGTGGGTGGGGGTGTTGGAAATATCGAAAAGTGAGGGGGACTGTTGGGTTTGGGCATAGCGCTTTGGACGAGGCGGCCTTATAGCCGGCCTGTTTCTTCCGGGTGTACACCTGTCAGGTTTGTGGGAGCAAAGCTTGCTTGCGAGGCAGCCTTATAGCCGACCTGTTTCCTCCGGGTGTACACCTGTCAGGTTTGTGGGAGCAAAGCTTGCTCGCGAGGCAGCCTTGCAGCCGACCTGTTTCCTCCGGGTGTACACCTGTCAGGTTTGTGGGAGCAAAGCTTGCTCGCGATGGCGGCCTGACAGCCGGCCAGAATGTTGTTGGCTGAGTACATATCCATTGCTGCGGTAACGGCGGCTTAGGGTTTCGCCCTTACGGCCATCCCTTTCAAGGTCTTTTCGTTTTGGCGGCCTTGATTACCCGGTCCGTTGAAACATGTGCATGCACCGCAGTGCCTTGCACCCATGTTTTGGGTTTAGGCACCTTGGGGCCCCGGGGATTTTTCGCAACTTGTTTTGGTTGGATGTTTCTGGCCAGTTCCAACAAGCGCTGGGCCAGTTTTTCCAGAGGTATGACGGGAAGACATTCCGAGGGCAGCGCAATTTGCAGGCCTTCATAACCACTCCGGACCTGAACCGCCAAGTGATAGGTTGAGGCTTCCCAGCCGTCAGGCTGGGAAGCCTGATGGGCTTGCTCGACGCTTCGTTTGAGTACGGCCAGGACGTTGTAGGCCAACACCGCAGTAGCGAACCCGAGCAACGCAGCCTTTGGGCTACCAAGGGTTTCGATTTCACTCTCCAGGATTGTTTCCAGTCGCTGGAACATGCCTTCAATGCTCCAGCGGCGGCGATAGAGTTCCGCGATCTGCTGCGCGCTGACGCTTTCAGGCAGGTTGCTCCAGAACATCAAGCTGCTGTCACCCGAGTCTGTTGGCGAATGAAGCGTCAGTTCGACACGCCGACACTGATAACCGCCTCTGACCTGAATGATCTGCTCACGCACAGTGCCCGCGTCCACAGGCACGGGTTCTTGCCAATGCCCCTCTTGAATCAAGCGTGGATGCTTGGCTTGTTGACGAATGACAAAGGAGGTTTTGACCTGTTCGCAAGCCTCCATGACCGGGAGCGTGCAATAGAGTCGATCAGCCAGCCACACCTGGCCCGGCTCGGCATCCGCCAAGAGAGGCAGCACGCAAACACGCTCGCTTGCGTAGGCATCTTCACATGCCTGCAGGTCGATGACTTGATCCAGGTCGGGGTCGTAGACAACCACCGAAAACCCGGGCCGAGCGGCGCCGCGCTCGTGGCGTAAAGCCCCCAGTCGTTTCTCAGTGGATGCCAAGTGATTACCGTCCACCACCCGAACCTGCCAACCCGGCAACATCGTCGTGCAACCCAACTCCTTGATGGTTGGAGCCAGGCGCTGCGCACAGCCCGTGACCAGGGCGCGCAACAAAGCTGGCTCGGTACGACTGATCTTGTCGTAGAGGGCCGCCAGGCTGACAGGAAGATCTTCCAGTTGCCGCGCCGCGGCGTGCAGGGATGGCTTCAAACCCAATGAAACAAGGGACATCAGCTTGATGATGGTCGAGAACAGTAGCTCACGAGAATACTGCCGTTGCCGATGTTCTTCGAAAACCTGATCGACCCACTCAGGAGCAATAGCGTGCTCCAGCGCCAATTTGGCCATAACGCTGGCAGGTGCTTTTTTCTCGAAACGCTCCAGAACATCGGCCCACATCGTTCGGGTATCCCTGATAGAAACTTCAGGGGATTTTACCTAAGACCTTGAAAGGGATGGCCCTTACGGCGACTCACTTTCGAAGAGCGCGAAAGTAAGCAAAGCGCTTTTGCCCCACCACTCGGTGCCTCGCTTAGGCTCGGCATGCCCTCACTCCGGCATTGCTCCGTGGGCCCGCCGCGAAGGGCCATCCATGGCCCAGCGCGGCTATCCCGGCATCCATGCCGGGATGCCCACTCCACAATGCCTGCGTTCGGCCATCGTGGTTAACGGGGCGCCCGAGATCAACGTCCGTCACGAGGCGGCCTGATAGCCGACCTGGTTCTTGGTGGGATCGCGTTTCCCCTGTGGGAGCGGGCTTGCTCGCGAAGGCGGCCTAACAGCCGACCTGTTTCTCCGGCCATACCCTGATCCATTTGTGGGAGCGAGCTTGCTCGCGATGGCGGCCTGAGGGCCAACCTCGAATTGCTGGCCGACCACAAAATCGTGGCGAGGGAGCTTGCTCCCGCTGGGGCGCGAAGCGGCCCTAAAAACAGCGACTCCATTCATCTGACATGCCGAGGTGTCAGGTTTGGGGCTGCTGCGCAGCCCAGCGGGAGCAAGCTCCCTCGCCACGGGTTTTGCAGCGGCCTGAGAAGTGTGATGAGTCATTCATTTGTGTCGGAAGGATCACCGGCCCCGAAACGAAACATCCCACAGCTTTTTAGGGTTGTCCCTCGGAAGTGGGCTCTCTAACCTTTTTCTTGTCGCTTCGATTCAGCGACCGGGCGTGAGAAACCCGAATAATAGGCATCCAGCCTCTGTACCTGCATAATTGCCGCCAGCTTATCCGCTGCCTGTAGTAGATGCGTTATGGCGGCTGTGTGCGGGCAGGCTTCGGTCTGGCCGAGTACCTATTCTCGGATTTCTCACCCCTGCACATAGCTGCCACCACTTTGCCGAGTGAGAAACGGCAAGTGATGGTCCTCATCACTCAATAGGTACAAATAAATGGATAAGTCAGTCCCCGATCCACCCTTCAACAAAACCAACCCTCTTTCCGGCTTCGATTCCATCGAAGACCTACTCAAAGACCGCGCCGCCGCCGAGCGCGCCCTCAATCACTACCTCAACCCAAAGCCTCCAGAGCCAAGCACCGATCAGCGCATCGACAGCCTGTTTTCCGTCACCGCCAAAGCCGACGCCGACACGCTATTGACCAGCACCTCCGAAACCTTGGCCTCAATCAAAGCCATGGCCGAGGACCTGGCCTTTGAAGTGGAGGGTACGCGGCGCAGTGTGGCGCTGGGGATTCATCAGTTGGTGGAGTTGTGCCAGTTGCTGGTGGACAAGGCGCTGGATCAGCTTGAGGCACCGGCCAGCCCTGTACCGTGATCCCCCGTGGCGAGGGAGCTTGCTCCCGCTGGGGCGCGAAGCGGCCCCAACAGCAGCGACTGCATCCATCTGATACACCGAGATGTCAGGTTCGGGTCTGCTGCCCAACCCAGCGGGAGCAAGCTCCCTCGCCACGGGAGTGTTGTCGCTCGGCTTCGGTGGTTGAGTCAGTGAAACTGGCTGAACCACCGCCGATCATTACTGCATCAACACCTCAACCACCCCATCCGCCGTCATCGTCACCTGGCTGGTGCCAGGTACGACTTCCGGTGTGACCGACTCAGCATCCATCGACGCCGCTTTCATCATCATCTGCGGGCGCATGTACGGTTGTGGATAACCGTTGGTGTTGAAGTTCAGGTTGACGATTTTGTAGCCCTTGCCGCCCAAGGCTTCGGTGGCGAGTTGGGCGCGGGCCTTGAAGGCGTTGACGGCGTCTTTGAGCAGGGCGTCTTCGCTGCTCTGGCGGGTGGCGGTGGCGATGGCGAAGTCCATGCCGCCCATCTTCAGGTCGCCCAGCAGTTCGCCGGTGAGTTTGGACAGGGCGGCGAAGTCGGCGCTTTCCAGGCGCAGTTCGGCGCGTTCGCGCCAGCCGGTGATTTTCTGGCCTTTGTTGTCGTAGATCGGGTAGCTGCTGCGGCTGCCCTGGCGCAGGGTGATGTCCTTGACCTCTTTGGCCTGGCCGATGGCTTTGTTCAGCGTAGTGCTGACGGTCGCGGCGAGTTTGGCCGGGTCGGTGTTTTGCTCCTCCGTGTAGAGGGTGACGATCATCAGGTCACGCGCCACGTCCTTGTTGACTTCGGCGCGCAGGGAAATCTGGTTGTAGTGAAGCTCGTCGGCGGCCAGGGCCGGCAGGCTGGCGACGGTGCCGAGGCTGAGGGCGAGCAGGGCGGCGGGGCGACTGAACGTGTGCATGAAAGCTCCTTGGGATGAGGCGCAGGGGTAAGGTCCGGGCCTGCGTGAAGGATAAGACTCTAGCTTTTATGGGCGGGTTCGCACAGTTACAACTTCTATACAGATTGCGGGTGAGAGGCTTTTTGTGGCGAGGGGATTTAGCGAAACGTCGCCCCGCCCCGCTGTGGGAGCAAAGCTTGCTCGCGAAACAGGCACCTCCATCTATGAAAGATCGCAGCGCCTTCATCGCGGGCAAGCCTTGCTCCCACAGTATCCCCTCGCCACAAGGTCATGCAGCGAGGCTGGAAGCTGTGGCGCTTTGCCGCATATCTGCCGCGGCAACCCGCGCCTTGGTTATACTCCGTGCGATTCGCCTGGAGCGCTCATCAGGAGAGCTCATGCTCGCCCCTTTGCAAATGACTTCCGCCTCTCGCCAGAACCTCTGGCGCCTGACATTCATCCGTATCCTGGTCCTCGCGGCCCAGGCCGGTTCCGTGGGGCTTGCCTATTGGTTCGACCTGCTGCCACTGCCCTGGCTGCAACTGGCGATCACCCTGGTCTGTTCCAGCGTGCTCTGCGCGCTGACGGCGATTCGCCTGCGTGCCTCGTGGCCGGTGACCGAGCTGGAATATGCGGTGCAGCTGGCCGGGGACTTGTTTATCCACAGCGCGCTGCTGTATTTCTCCGGCGGTTCCACCAACCCCTTCGTCTCCTATTACCTGGTGCCGCTGACCATCGCCGCCGTGACCTTGCCGTGGCGGTATTCGCTGATCCTGTCCGGCATCGCCCTGGCGCTGTACACCTTGCTGCTGGCGCGCTTCTACCCACTGGAAACCTTCCCCATCGCTCGGGAAAACCTGCAGATCTATGGGATGTGGCTGAGCTTCGCCCTGGCCGCGGCGGTCATCACGTTTTTTGCCGCGCGCATGGCCGAGGAGCTGCGCCGCCAGGAAGAGCTGCGGGCGATCCGTCGTGAAGAAGGCCTGCGGGACGAGCAATTGCTGGCCGTAGCGACCCAGGCCGCTGGCGCCGCCCATGAACTGGGCACACCGCTGGCGACCATGAGCGTGCTGCTCAAGGAAATGCGCCAGGACCATCACGACCCGGCGCTGCAGGACGATCTCAGCGTGCTCCAGGACCAGGTCAAGCTCTGCAAGGAAACCCTGCAATACCTGGTGCGCGCCGCCGAGGCCAATCGCCGGCTGGACATCGACATGCAGGCGGTCACCTTTTGGCTCGACGATGCCCTGAACCGCTGGCACCTGATGCGCCCGGAAGCCAGTTATCGCTTCCAGTGCCTGGGCAAGGGCGTGGTGCCGCGCATGGCGCCGCCGCCGGACCTGACCCAGGCCCTGTTGAACCTGCTGAACAATGCCGCCGATGCCTGTCCCGACAACTTGGAAGTGGCGTTGGACTGGAACGCCTATGAACTGACCATCTGCATTCGCGACCACGGCGCCGGTGTGCCCCTGGCGATTGCCGAGCAGATCGGCAAGCCGTTCTATACCACCAAAGGCAAAGGTTTCGGCCTGGGCCTGTTCTTGAGCAAAGCCAGCGTGACACGCGCCGGCGGCTCGGTGAAACTCTACCCCCATGAGGAAGGCGGCACGCTCACCGAGCTGCGCCTGCCCCATGCCGACCGAGGAGACGAAACATGAGTGACGAGATCCAAGTCGACGGCGAAGAACTGCCGCACCTGTTGCTGGTGGATGACGACGCCACCTTCACCCGCGTCATGGCCCGGGCCATGTCCCGCCGCGGCTTTCGCGTGAGTACCGCAGGCTCCGCCGAGGAAGGCCTGACCATCGCCCAGGCCGACCTGCCGGACTATGCCGCCCTGGACCTGAAAATGGACGGCGATTCGGGCCTGGTGCTGTTGCCCAAGTTGCTGGAGCTGGACCCGGAGATGCGCGTGGTGATCCTCACCGGTTATTCGAGCATCGCCACCGCGGTCGAGGCCATCAAGCGCGGTGCCTGCAATTACCTGTGCAAACCGGCGGATGCCGATGACGTACTGGCGGCGCTGTTGTCCGAGCACGCCGACCTCGACACCCTGGTGCCGGAAAACCCCATGTCGGTGGATCGCTTGCAATGGGAACACATCCAGCGGGTGCTGACCGAGCACGAAGGCAATATCTCCGCCACCGCCCGCGCCCTGGGCATGCACCGGCGGACCTTGCAGCGCAAATTGCAGAAACGTCCCGTGCGTCGCTGAACCTGCGCTGAACGAATGCTGTCCACCCTCGCGACACATCGGGCCGTTGTTCTATGATCGGCCCGAGTCTTTTCTTTATTTGAGCCTTAACCATGAATCAGAACGCTGAATATTCCGCGGTCAATGACGCGGTGCGCGGGCAGTTTTTCCGCCGTGTCTGGCAAATGACCACGCCGTACTGGCGCAGTGAGGAGAAGGGCAAGGCCTGGACGTTGTTGATCGCTGTCATCGCGTTGTCGCTGTTCAGCGTGGCAATTTCGGTGTGGATCAACAGTTGGTACAAGGATTTCTACAACGCCCTGCAAGAGAAGGACAGCGCGGCGTTCTGGCAGTTGATCCTGTATTTCTGCGGCATCGCCGCGGTGGCGATCCTCGGCGCCGTCTATCGCTTGTACCTCACCCAGATGCTCACCATTCGTTGGCGGGCCTGGCTCACCGAGCAGCACTTCGCCCGCTGGCTGGGCAACAAGAATTACTACCGACTGGAGCAGGGCGGCTACACCGATAACCCGGACCAGCGGATTTCCGAAGACCTTAACAGTTTCACCACCAACACCTTGGGCCTGGGGCTGGGATTGCTGCGCACCGTCGTCAGCCTGGTGTCGTTCTCGATCATTTTGTGGGGCGTGTCCGGCAGCATCGAGGTGTTCGGCTACACCATCCCCGGCTACATGTTCTGGTGCGCCCTGGTGTATGCGGCAGTGGGCAGTTGGTTGACGCATCTGATCGGCCGACGCCTGATCGGGCTGAACAACAACCAGCAACGCTTCGAAGCCGACCTGCGTTTCTCCATGGTGCGGGTGCGTGAAAACGCCGAGAGCATTGCGCTGTACAACGGCGAACCGAACGAGAACCGCCGCCTGAGCGGGCGTTTCGGTCTGGTCTGGCATAACTTCTGGGACATCATGCGGGTGTCCAAGCGCCTGACGTTCTTCACCTCCGGCTACGGCCAGATCGCGATCATCTTCCCGTTCATCGTTGCCGCGCCGCGCTACTTCGCCGGCAAGATCCAACTGGGCGAGCTGATGCAGATCAACTCGGCCTTCGGCAATGTGCAGGAAAATTTCAGTTGGTTCATCAGTGCCTATGCCGACCTCGCCGCTTGGCGCGCCACCTGTGATCGTCTGCTGAGCTTCCGCCAGGCCATGAGCGACAACGAAGACCGCGTGCCGGCCATCGATGTGCAGAACCAGGGCAGCGCGTTGGCGGTTCATAACCTCGGGTTGGATCTGGCCGACGGTCGTCATCTGCTCGACAACGCCGATATGAGCGTGGCGCCGGGCGAGCGGGTCATGCTCAGCGGTCGTTCCGGCAGTGGTAAATCCACTCTGTTTCGCGCGATGGGGCATTTGTGGCCTGCGGGGCACGGGGACGATCCGGCTTCCGGCGGCGCGTTACCTGTTCCTGCCGCAGAAGCCCTATCTGCCCATTGGCAGCCTGCGGGAGGTGTTGAGTTATCCACAGGCTGGCGACGTGTACCCCAACGAACGTTATGCACAGGTGCTGGAAACCTGCCGCCTGCCGCACCTGATTGCGCGGCTGGATGAAAGCAACCACTGGCAGCGCATGCTCTCGCCTGGCGAGCAACAACGCCTGGCCTTTGCCCGTGCATTGCTTTATGCACCGCAATGGTTTGTACATGGACGAAGCTACGTCGGCGATGGACGAAGAAGACGAGGCGACGCTGTACCAGGCGCTGATCGACCAGTTGCCGGGCTTGAGCATCGTCAGCGTCGGCCACCGAAGCAGTTTGAAACGGTTCCATCCGCGACATGTACGTATCGAAAATGGCCAACTGGTGGAGCGCACCGTAACCGCCTGACCACCCCCAAACCTGTGGGAGCGGGCTTGCTCGCGATAGCGATGTATCAGTTGATGTCGCTGTGGCTGACCCGCCGCCATCGCGAGCAAGCTCGCTCCCACACGGGTTTGTGTTGATCATGATATCTAGGTGCACAACCGATCCAATGTGGGAGCGAGCTTGCTCGCGATGAAGGCGACTCGGTTTAACCGCCAGCCCCGGATATCAGTGCCCCACGGTGATCGTACAACCACGTTGCGCTATGATGTTGTCATTCAGCCGCTTGCCGAGACACAGACACAATGGAAAACCCGATCGACGTACCCCGCCTTCCCCGCAAGCGCCGCAGCCTGGCGCAGGAGCTGGTGACGGTGCTGACCGAGCAGATTCGCGACGGCCTGCTCAAGCGCGGTGATAAATTGCCCACCGAGTCGGCGATCATGGAAGCCCATGGCGTCAGCCGCACCGTGGTGCGTGAGGCGATTTCCCGCTTGCAGGCCGCCGGCCAGGTGGAAACCCGCCATGGCATCGGCACCTTCGTGCTGGACACGCCCAGCCCGAGCGGTTTCCGCATCGACCGGCCACGGTGGTCACCTTGCGCGACGTGCTGGCGATCCTGGAGTTGCGCATCAGCCTGGAAGTGGAATCCGCCGGGCTGGCGGCGCAGCGCCGCAGCGACGAGCAACTGGCGACGATGCGCGCCGCCCTCGACGCCTTGAAGGAAAGCGCCGCCCACGCCAGTGACGCGGTGGCCTCGGACTTCGCCTTCCACCTGGAAATCGCCCTGTCCACCGGCAATCGCTACTTCACCGACATCATGACCCACCTGGGCACCAGCATCATCCCGCGCACCCGGCTGCTGAACTCGGCGCGCCTGGCCCACGACGACCACCAGCACTACATGGATCGCCTGAGCCGCGAGCACGAGGAAATCTACGAAGCCATCGCCCGCCAAGACTCCGACGCGGCCCGGGCGGCCATGCGTTTGCACCTGACCAACAGCCGCGAAAGGCTGCGCCAGGCCCATGAAGAGGCACAGGCGCAGGGCTGAGACGCGCGGACACGTCGGACGCATCCTGTGGCGAGGGGATAAATCCCCTCGCCACAGGGGAGCGGTGTCCGGCTTTAGATCCGTATGCCCGTCTGACGAATCGTAGGCGCGTAGTCCTACGCCTTGATCCGCAACATCTGCGGCTCGGATGTATCGGGATCCCTGCTCTCGTAACTAACCTCGTAACGAAGCTCAACCAATTTGTCGATGTAATCTGTCAAGTATTTGTCGATGTAATTTTTCAAGTCGGCATTGGTTAGAGGCATTGTCACATCCTTGAGTGGCGTACCTTCCTCGCCCTCGCTCAGAGGCGTAAACACGCCTACGGGAGTTGGACGCGTCGAGCCCTCGCCCAGAGTTAGGCGGGCGTTCGAGTACGCTTCGAAAGCTGCATCCGGAATCTCCACTGTTAACGTCTCTGTATTTGACAAACTGATCGCGACTTCCTCAGAGGGTTGAAAACCCTTTAGCGTCGGTTTCACATACGTCTTCGCCATGATGTCACTCCCAGTGAGACAGCCCTGCTCGTTGCGCGCGGGCGACTCACTTAAAAGATTGTGAAAGGGACTACGGCCGTGCCCAGCACGGCCATACGTGGGTTATGCCCCCTCGCCGTAACGGCGCCTACTGGCAGAGTTGACAGTGGCGACGAGCGGTCCTGGGCGCTTTTCCGGCAAGTTTCATCCGTCTTCCCATCGCGCCCAAAGCCCCGATTTACAAGGCTTCACGCCAAACACCTCAACCCAACACCCGACAAAAGACGAAATGCAGTTGACGTTCATATTTTAAGTTGTACGATGACCTACAACTTCTCAGCGAAGCTAACCGTTTCCTACAACACATCATTTGCGTCCAGGGTGTTCGAATAATGAATCCACAAGAACTGAAGTCCATCCTCTCGTCTGGCCTGCTGTCGTTCCCGGTCACCGATTTCACTGCCCAAGGCGATTTCAATCGCGACAGCTACATCAAGCGCCTCGAGTGGCTGGCCCCGTATGGCGCCTCTGCATTGTTCGCAGCGGGCGGCACCGGTGAATTCTTCTCCCTGGCCGCCAGCGAGTATTCCCAGGTCATCAAGACCGCCGTCGATACCTGCGCCACCAGCGTGCCAATCCTTGCCGGTGTCGGCGGTGCCACCCGCCAAGCCATCGAATACGCTCAAGAAGCCGAGCGCCTGGGCGCCAAGGGCTTGTTGCTGTTGCCGCATTACCTGACCGAAGCCAGCCAGGACGGCGTTGCCGCCCACGTTGAAGCCGTGTGCAAATCGGTGAAGATCGGCGTGGTGGTGTACAACCGCAACGTCTGCCGCCTGAACGCCACCCAGCTGGAACAACTGGCCGAGCGCTGCCCGAACCTGATCGGCTACAAGGATGGCTTGGGCGATATCGAACTGATGGTGTCGATCCGTCGTCGCCTCGGCGATCGTTTCAGCTACCTGGGCGGCCTGCCGACCGCTGAAGTCTACGCCGCGGCCTACAAGGCCCTGGGCGTGCCGGTCTACTCCTCGGCGGTGTTCAACTTCATCCCGAAAACCGCGATGGACTTCTACCACGCCATTGCCCGTGACGATCACGAGACTGTCGGCAAGATCATCGACGACTTCTTCCTGCCTTACCTGGACATCCGCAACCGCAAGGCCGGTTACGCGGTGAGCATCGTCAAGGCTGGCGCGAAGATCGTTGGCTATGACGCAGGCCCTGTGCGCACGCCGCTGACCGACCTGCTGCCAGAAGAATACGAAGCCCTGGCCGCGCTGATCGACAAGCAAGGCAAGCAGTAACAGACCGATGAAGCCGCTGAGTAATCAGCGGCTTTTTGCGTAAGGCTTGTTCATTCCCACGCTCCACGTGGGAATGCCACCAGGGACGCTTTGCGTCCCTAGACAGCTTTTGTAGAAGGAGTAGCTCCGTGGCAGATTCAAAGCGTTTCGATAACTACATCAACGGTCAGTGGGTGGCCGGTGCCGACTATTGCACCAACATCAACCCGTCTGACTTGTCCGATGTCATCGGTGAATACGCCAAGGCTGACGCAGCGCAAGTCAATGCCGCCATCGAAGCCGCCCGCGCCGCCTTCCCGGCCTGGTCGACCTCGGGCATCCAGGCCCGTCACGATGCGCTGGACAAAGTCGGCACCGAGATCCTCGCCCGCCGTGAAGAACTCGGTCAACTGCTGGCCCGGGAAGAGGGCAAGACCCTGCCCGAAGCCATCGGCGAAGTGACCCGCGCCGGTAACATCTTCAAGTTCTTCGCCGGTGAATGCCTGCGCCTGTCGGGCGATTACGTGCCGTCGGTGCGCCCAGGCGTCAACGTCGAAGTGACCCGTGAAGCCCTCGGTGTGGTCGGCCTGATCACCCCGTGGAACTTCCCGATCGCCATCCCCGCGTGGAAAATCGCCCCGGCCCTGGCCTACGGCAACTGTGTGGTGATCAAGCCCGCCGAGCTGGTACCGGGCTGCGCCTGGGCCCTGGCTGAAATTATCTCCCGCGCCGGTTTCCCGGCCGGTGCGTTCAACCTGGTGATGGGCAGCGGCCGGGTGGTCGGCGAAGTGTTGGTCAACAGCCCGAAAGTCGACGGTATCAGTTTCACAGGCTCCGTGGGCGTGGGCCGGCAGATCGCGGTCAATTGCGTGTCGCGCCAGGCCAAGGTGCAGTTGGAGATGGGCGGCAAGAACCCGCAGATCATCCTCGACGACGCCGACCTCAAGCAGGCCGTCGAACTGGCGGTGCAGAGCGCGTTCTACTCCACTGGTCAACGTTGCACGGCCTCGAGCCGCCTGATCGTCACCGCCGGCATCCACGATAAGTTCGTCGCGGCGATGGCCGAGCGCATGCAGTCGATCAAGGTCGGTCATGCGTTGAAGGCCGGCACCGACATCGGCCCGGTGGTTTCCGAAGCCCAGCTCAGCCAGGACTTGAAGTACATCGACATCGGCCAGAGCGAAGGCGCGCGGCTGGTCAGCGGTGGCGGTCTGGTGACGTGCGACACTGAAGGTTACTTCCTGGCGCCGACCCTGTTCGCCGACAGCGAAGCGTCGATGCGCATCAGCCGCGAAGAGATCTTCGGCCCGGTGGCCAACGTCGTGCGCGTGGCCGACTACGAGGCGGCGCTGGCGATGGCCAACGACACCGAGTTCGGTCTGTCGGCCGGTATCGCCACCACCTCGCTGAAGTATGCCAACCACTTCAAGCGCCATTCCCAGGCGGGCATGGTGATGGTCAACCTGCCGACCGCCGGCGTGGATTACCACGTGCCGTTCGGCGGACGCAAAGGTTCGTCCTATGGGTCGCGTGAGCAAGGTCGCTACGCGCAAGAGTTCTACACCGTGGTGAAGACCTCCTACATCGGTTCGTAATACGCAACACCGGTCGGCGCCGAGTCCCGGCGCCGACCGCACAAATTGATTTCCCGTATAAAAATAAATAGTGGAAGTAGATTACATGCAAGAGACCAAGCCGACACACGTCCGCTATTTGATCCTGCTCATGCTGTTTTTGGTGACGACGATCAACTATGCCGACCGCGCGACCATCGCCATCGCAGGCTCCAGCCTGCAAAAAGACCTCGGCATCGATGCCGTCACCCTCGGTTATATCTTCTCCGCTTTCGGCTGGGCCTATGTGGCCGGGCAGATTCCCGGCGGCTGGCTGCTCGACCGTTTCGGGTCGAAAAAAATCTATGCGTTGAGCATTTTTACCTGGTCGCTGTTCACCGTGCTGCAAGGCTATGTGGGTGAATTCGGCATGTCCACGGCCGTGGTTGCGCTGTTCATGCTGCGCTTCCTGGTCGGGCTGGCCGAAGCGCCGTCCTTCCCGGGCAACGCACGGATCGTCGCCGCCTGGTTCCCCACCGCAGAACGTGGCACCGCCTCGGCGATCTTCAATTCGGCGCAGTATTTCGCCACGGTGTTGTTCGCACCGCTGATGGGCTGGATCGTCTACCGTTTCGGTTGGCAGCACGTGTTCATCGTGATGGGCGTGATCGGCATCGTGTTCTCGCTGGTTTGGCTGAAAGTGATCTACAGCCCGCGTCAGCACCCGATGATCAACGAGGCCGAGTTCAATCACATTGCCGCCAATGGCGCGATGGTCGATATGGACCAGGACAAGGGCAAGGAAAAGAAAGCCGACGGTCCGAAGTGGGATTACATCCGCCAACTGCTGACCAACCGCATGATGCTCGGCGTATACCTGGGCCAGTACTGCATCAACGGCATCACGTACTTCTTCCTGACCTGGTTCCCGGTGTACCTGGTGCAGGAACGCGGAATGACCATCCTCAAGGCTGGTTTCATCGCGTCCTTGCCGGCGATCTGCGGCTTCATCGGCGGCGTGCTCGGCGGGGTGATTTCCGATTACCTGCTGCGCAAGGGCCACTCGCTGACCTTCGCCCGCAAGACGCCGATCATCGCCGGCCTGCTGGTGTCCAGCAGCATCGTGGCGTGCAACTACGTGGACATCGAATGGATGGTGGTGGGCTTCATGGCCCTGGCCTTCTTCGGTAAAGGCGTCGGCGCACTGGGCTGGGCCGTGGTGTCCGACACGTCGCCAAAACAGATCGCCGGCTTGAGCGGTGGCCTGTTCAACACCTTCGGCAACCTGGCATCGATTACCACGCCAATCGTCATCGGCTACATCATCAGCGCCACGGGTTCGTTCAAGTGGGCACTGGTGTTCGTCGGTTGCAACGCGCTGGTGGCGGTGTTCAGCTACCTGGTCATCGTAGGGCCGATCAAGCGTGTGGTACTCAAGGAACCCACGGCCAAGGATGCCGACCTTTCCAGCCTGTCTGAAGCTAAATCCTGAAGGAGCGGCATCGATGCAACTGATTGAACATGCCGATTCGCCCCGTTACATCCGCTTGCATGAGCGGGACAACGTGGTGATCGTCGTCAATGACCAGGGCGTGCCGGCCGGGACCGAGTTCCCGGACGGGCTGGTCACCGTCGACTTCGTACCCCAGAGCCACAAGGTCACCCTGGTGGACATTCCCGAGGGAGGCGAGGTGATTCGCTACGGCCAGGTCATTGGCTACGCGCTGCAACCGATCCCTCGTGGCAGCTGGGTCAAGGAAGACCAACTGCGCATGCCCACCGCGCCGCCGTTGGACAGCCTGCCGTTGTCCACCGACGTGCCGTTGGCCGATGCGCCGCTGGAGGGCTACACCTTCGAGGGCTATCGCAACGCCGACGGGACTGTCGGCACGCGCAACATTCTGGGTATCACCACCACGGTGCAGTGCGTGACTGGCGTGTTGGACCACGCGGTCAAGCGCATCAAGGACGAGCTGTTGCCCAAGTACCCGAACGTCGATGACGTGGTGGCGCTGACCCACAGTTATGGCTGTGGCGTGGCGATCACCGCCACCGACGCCTACATCCCGATCCGCACCGTGCGCAACCTGGCACGCAACCCGAACCTGGGGGGCGAGGCACTGGTGATCAGCCTGGGCTGCGAGAAATTGCAGGCCGGGCAGGTGATGCATGAAGGCGACAGTTCGGTGGACCTCAGCGAGCCGTGGTTGTATCGCTTGCAGGATTCCAGTCACGGCTTTACCGAAATGATCGAGCAGATCATGGAGTTGGCTGAAACGCGCCTGAAGAAACTCGACCAGCGCCGTCGCGAAACCGTGCCGGCCTCGGAGCTGATCCTGGGCATGCAGTGCGGCGGCAGCGATGCGTTTTCCGGCATCACCGCCAACCCGGCTCTGGGCTATGCCTCGGATCTGTTGCTGCGGGCGGGGGCGACGGTGATGTTCTCTGAAGTCACCGAAGTGCGCGATGCGATTTACCTGCTGACCTCCCGGGCGCAAACCCAGGAAGTCGCCCAGGAGCTGGTGCGGGAAATGGACTGGTACGACCGCTACCTGGCCAAGGGCGAAGCCGATCGCAGTGCCAACACCACGCCGGGCAACAAGAAGGGCGGGCTGTCGAACATCGTCGAAAAATCCTTGGGCTCGATCGTCAAGTCCGGCAGCAGCGCGATCAACGGCGTGCTCGGCCCGGGCGAGCGCTTCAAGCAAAAGGGCCTGATCTTCTGCGCCACACCGGCCAGTGATTTTGTCTGCGGCACGTTGCAACTGGCGGCGGGGATGAACCTGCACGTGTTCACCACCGGCCGCGGCACGCCGTACGGCTTGGCCATGGCCCCGGTGGTGAAGGTCTCGACCCGCACCGAACTGGCCCAGCGCTGGCCGGACCTGATCGACATCGACGCCGGCCGGATCGCCACCGGACGGGCGACCATCGAAGAGTTGGGCTGGGAGCTGTTCCACTACTACCTGGACGTGGCCAGCGGCAAGAAACAGACCTGGGCCGAGCGGCACAAGCTGTACAACGACATCACCTTGTTCAACCCTGCGCCGATTACCTGATGTACTTGTGATCGCTGGAGATCCAGTGTGGGAGATCCAATGTGGGAGCGAGCTTGCTCGCGATAGCGCTGGTTCAGCTTGAGTTGATTTTGAATGTGCCGCCGCCATCGCGAGCAAGCTCGCTCCCACAGGGGGTTTTTGGTGAATGTAGATTCTGAGTTCACCCAAGAAGGAGTGTGTGGGAGCGAGCTTGCTCGCGATAGCGCTGGTTCAGCTTGAGTTGATTTTGAATGTGCCGCCTCCATCGCGAGCAAGCTCGCTCCCACAGGGAATGGAGTGAATTCAGTTTCTGTGAGCGCCCCAAAAAAATGTGGGAGCGAGCTTGCTCGCGATAAAGCTCTACCAGACGCCAATGCCGTGAGTGGCTTATCATTAGCCACCTAACGACACCCCTCTCAAGGTCCTCCGGCATGCTGGCAATTTTCCTCGAAACCCTGAACGTCACCGCGCCGGTGTTCGCCATGCTGTTTCTGGGGGTGTTGCTCAAGCGCATCAACTGGATCAACGACAACTTCATCCACATCGCCTCGTCCCTGGTGTTCAACGTCACCATGCCGGCGCTGTTGTTCCTCGGCATCCTGCACGCCGACCTGCACTCGGCTTTGCAGCCTGACCTGTTGATCTATTTCTCTATCGCCACCCTGGTGAGCTTTGCGATGGCTTGGGGTTGGGCGATCTGGCGTTGCCCGCGGGAGGATCGCGGCATCTACACCCAGGGTGCGTTTCGCGGCAACAACGGGGTGATCGGCCTGGCGCTGGCGGCGAGCATGTATGGCGACTACGGGATTTCCCTGGGGTCGATTCTCGCGGCGTTGGTGATCCTGTTCTACAACACCTTGTCGACCATCGTGCTGGCGGTCTACAGCCCGGTGATCAAGTCCGATCCGTGGAGCATCTGCAAAAGCGTGATCAGCAACCCGCTGATCATCAGCGTGATCGTCGCCGCGCCGTTCGCCTATTGGCAGATCGGCCTGCCGAACTGGTTCGAGACCTCGGCCAAATACTTGTCGCAAATGACCTTGCCCCTGGCGCTGATCTGCATCGGCGGCACGCTGTCGCTGGCGGCCCTGCGCAAGAGCGGCAAAATGGCCTTGAGTTCGAGCCTGGTGAAAATGGTCGGCCTGCCGCTGGTGACCACCCTCGGTGCCTGGCTCTGGGGCTTTCGCGGGGCGGAACTGGGGATTCTGTTCCTGTACTTCGGCAGCCCCACCGCCGCCGCGAGCTATGTCATGGCCCGGGCGGCCGATGGCAACCATGAACTGGCGGCGGCGATCATCGTCATCACCACCTTGATGGCGGCGATTACCACCAACCTGGGGATCTTTGTGTTGCAGTGGGGTGGCTGGATCTAGGCTTGGGCTTGCGGTGTTCTTGAGGGCCAATCGCGAGCAAGCTCGCTCCCACAGTGGTTTTTAGGTGCATTCAAATACCCCATACACCCACGATCACCTGTGGGAGCGAGCTTGCTCGCGATAGCGATCTAACGCTCACTCAGATTTCTGATAACTATCGATCACTTCCTGCGCCGCCCGAAACGCATCAATCGCCGCCGGCACGCCCGCGTACACCGCGCAATGCAGCAACGCCTCGCGAATCTCTTCCACCGTGCAACCATTGTTCAGTGCACCACGCACATGACCCTTGAGCTCCTGCGGGCACTTGAGGGCGGTGAGGGCGGCGAGGGTGATCAGGCTGCGAGTCTTCAGCGGCAGGCCGTCGCGGCTCCAGACGCTGCCCCAGGCGTGTTCGTTGACGAAGTCCTGCAACGGCTGGGTGAAGTCGGTGGCGTTGCCCAGGGCGCGGTCGACGAACGCGTCGCCCATGACCTGGCGACGCATGTCCAGGCCGGTCTTTGGAGTGTCGGTCATGGCAAATCCCTCTTGTGGTGTTGGCGGCGCCAGGCGCGCAGGGAGGTGAACAGCAAAAACGCGAGCAGGGCCGGCAGCACATAGAACAGCATCAGCCGTTCCAGTTGGCCGGCCAGGGGCATGCCGGTGGTGAACGACACCACGTGCAGCCCATAGGCCAGGTACAAACCCAGGAACAGCAGGCCTTCGGCACGGGTGACGCGATAACCGGAATAGAACACCGGCAGGCACAGCACCGCCACGCCGAGCATCACCGGCAGGTCGAAATCCAGGGCGTTCGGCGAGACCGACAGTGGCGTGGGTGCGGCGAGGGCGGTGACTCCCAGCACGCCCAGCAGGTTGAACAGATTACTGCCGATCACGTTGCCCACGGCAATGTCCCGCTGGCCCCGCAAGGCGGCGATCAGCGAAGTGGCGAGTTCAGGCAGCGAGGTGCTGACGGCGACGATGGTCAGGCCGATGATGCGTTCCGAGAGCCCGAGGTCCGTCGCCACTTCCACTGCCGCACCCAGCAACAAGTGCCCGGCGAACACCAGCATCGCCAGGCCCGACGCAATCATCAGCACACTCTTGAACCAGGACAGGTGGGCCACCTCGCCCCCCACCGGGTGCGGACGCGCCGAATGCCGCGACTGGCGCAGCAACAACCCGAGGTACACCGCCAGGGCCAGCAGCAGCCAGGCGCCGTCCAATCGGGTCAGTTCTTCATTCAATGCCAGCACGAACACCAGCAGGCTGGCACCGATCATCAGCGGGATGTCCAGGCGCACCAGTTGGCGCGAGACGCGCAACGGAATGATCAGCGCCGACAGCCCGAGGGTGACGAGGATGTTGAAGATGCCGCTGCCGATCACGCTGCCCACGGCGATGTCGGCGTTCTGCGCCAGGGTCGCTTGCAGGCTGACGGCCATTTGCGGCGCGCTGCTGCCGAAGGCGACGACGGTCAGGCCGATGATCAGCGGCCGTACCTGCAAGCGTGCCGCCAGGCCCACGGCGGCGCGCACCAGCAGTTCGGCGCCGCCGATCAGCAACAGCAGGGCGCCGAACAATTCGATCAGGCTGAGCAGCGGTAGGGCGGTGATTAGGGAAATGGTCGGGCTCCGTCTATCAATCGTCGAGGGCTTGCACGCGCACCCGCGCGGTGCCGCTGCGCAACATGCCCAGTTGCTCGGCGGCTTCGCGGGATACGTCGATCAAACGGCCACGAGTATACGGGCCGCGGTCGTTGATGCGGACCACGACGCTGTCGTTGTTTTTCAGGTTGGTGACTTTCACCCGGGTGCCAAACGGCAACTGGCGATGGGCGGCAGTCAGGCCGTGCTGATTGAAACGCTCGCCGCTGGCGGTGCGCTTGCCATGGTGCCTGGCACCGTAATAAGAGGCGACGCCGGTCTGGTCGTAGCCGTGTGGATCGACCGTCCCGCTCTGGCTGGCGCAACCGGCCAGCAGGGACAGCAGGGCGCAGGCGCCGAGGAGACGCTTCATGTAGGGTTTTCCAACTACAGATAGGGGAGCTGGCCTGTGGGAGCAAAGCTTGTGGGAGTAAAGCCTGTGGGAGCAAAGCTTGCTCGCGATGAACGATAACGCGGTCCACTGATGGATCGACGTGTCTTCATCGCGAGCAAGCTTTGCTCCCACGGGCTCGCTCCCGTAAGGGCGAAGGGAGCCAGGCTTGAAATCTGGCTCCATGGCTATCAGCCCTCGAGCTTGCTTTTGAGCAGTTCGTTGACCTGTTGCGGGTTGGCCTTGCCCTTGGAGGCCTTCATGGCCTGGCCGACAAAGAAGCCGAACATCTTGCCGCGCTTGGCTTCGTCTGCCGCACGGTACTGTTCGACCTGCTCGGCGTTGGCCGCGAGCATTTCATCGAGCACGGCGCTGATCGCCCCGGTGTCGGTGACCTGCTTCAAGCCGCGCTTCTCGATGATCTCGTCGGCGCTGCCTTCACCATTGGCCATGGCTTCGAACACCATCTTGGCGATCTTGCCGGAAATGGTGTTGTCCTTGATCCGCACCAGCATGCCGCCCAGTTGCTCGGCCGAGACCGGCGACTCATCGATTTCCAGGCCCTGTTTGTTCAACAGGCTGCCCAACTCGACCATCACCCAGTTGGCCGCCAGCTTGGCGTCGCCGCCAATGCTCACGACTTTCTCGAAGTAATCGGCCTGTTCGCGGCTGGTGGCCAGGACGTTGGCGTCATAGCTCGACAGGCCGAACTGTGCCTGGAAGCGCTCGCGTTTCTGCGGTGGCAGTTCCGGCAGGGTGGCGCGCACGTCATTGAGGAACGAATCCTCGATGACCACCGGCAGCAGGTCCGGGTCGGGGAAGTAACGGTAGTCGTTGGCTTCTTCCTTGCTGCGCATCGGACGGGTCTCGTCCTTGTTCGGGTCGTACAGGCGGGTCTGCTGGATAACCTTGCCGCCGTCCTCGATCAGTTCGATCTGGCGCTGGATCTCGCTGTTGATCGCCTTCTCGATGAAGCGGAACGAGTTGACGTTCTTGATCTCGCAGCGGGTGCCGAATTCAACCTGGCCCTTGGGCCGGATCGACACGTTGCAGTCGCAGCGCAGCGAACCTTCGGCCATGTTGCCGTCGCAGATGCCCAGGTAGCGCACCAGCGCGTGGATCGCCTTGACGTAGGCCACGGCTTCCTTGGCGCTGCGCATATCTGGCTCGGAAACGATTTCCAGCAGCGGCGTGCCGGCACGGTTCAGGTCGATGCCGGTGGCACCGTTGAATTCTTCGTGCAGGCTCTTGCCGGCGTCTTCTTCCAGGTGCGCCCGGGTGATGCCGACGCGCTTGACCGTGCCGTCTTCCAGGGCGATGTCCAGGTGGCCCTTGCCGACGATCGGCAATTCCATCTGGCTGATCTGGTAGCCCTTGGGCAGGTCCGGGTAGAAGTAGTTCTTGCGGGCGAACACGTTGTGCTGGCCGATCTCGGCGTCAATCGCCAGGCCGAACATCACCGCCATGCGCACCGCTTCCTGGTTCAGCACCGGCAAGACGCCGGGCATGCCCAGGTCCACCAGGCTGGCCTGGGTGTTGGGCTCGGAACCGAATGTGGTGGAGCTACCGGAAAAGATTTTCGACCGGGTGGTGAGCTGGGTATGAATCTCCAGCCCGATCACGACTTCCCATTGCATGTGTTTCTCCTCAGAAGCCGGTTGGGGTGCGGGTGTGCCAGTCAGTGTTCAACTGATACTGATGGGCAACGTTCAACAGGCGGCCTTCCTGGAAATACGGCGCGAGCAATTGCACGCCCACCGGCAAGCCATCGACGAAGCCGGCCGGCATGGACAGGCCCGGCAAGCCGGCGAGGTTGGCGGTGATGGTGTAGACGTCTTCCAGGTACTCGGCGACCGGGTCGCTGTTCTTGGCGCCGAGTTTCCAGGCCGGGTTCGGCGTGGTCGGGCCGAGGATGATGTCGACCTCGTTGAAGGCGGCCATGAAGTCGTTCTTCACCAGGCGGCGGATTTTCTGCGCCTTGAGGTAGTAGGCATCGTAGTAGCCGGCGGACAGCGCATAGGCGCCGACCATGATCCGGCGCTGCACTTCGGCACCGAAGCCTTCGCCACGGGAGCGCTTGTACAGGTCGACCAGGTTTTCCGGGTTCTCGCAGCGATAGCCGAAGCGCACGCCGTCGAAGCGCGACAGGTTCGAGGACGCTTCCGCCGGGGCGATCACGTAGTACGCAGGAATCGCGTGCTGCATGTTCGGCAGGCTGATTTCCTTGATGACCGCGCCGAGCTTCTCCAGCTCCTTGACGCTGTTGTGGACCAGCTCGGCGATGCGTGGGTCGAGACCGGCGCTGAAGTATTCCTTCGGCACGCCGATGCGCAAACCTTGCAGCGAACCGTTGAGGCTGGCGCTGTAGTCCGGAACGGGCTCATCGATGCTGGTGGAGTCGTTCGGGTCGAAGCCGGCCATGCCTTGCAGCAGGATCGCGCAGTCTTCGGCGGTGCGCGCCAACGGGCCACCCTGGTCGAGGCTGGAGGCGTAGGCGATCATGCCCCAGCGCGAAACGCGACCGTAGGTCGGCTTCAGGCCGGTGAGGTTGGTGAACGCTGCTGGCTGGCGAATCGAGCCACCGGTATCGGTGGCGGTGGCGGCCGGCAACAGGCGCGCGGCCACGGCGGCGGCGGAACCGCCGGACGAGCCGCCCGGTACGTGTTCCAGGTTCCACGGGTTCTTCACCGCGCCGTAGTAGCTCGACTCGTTGGCCGAGCCCATGGCGAATTCGTCCATGTTGGTCTTGCCCAGGGTCACGGTGCCAGCGGCGGCCAGCTTGGCGACCACGGTGGCATCGTACGGGGCCTTGAAGTTGTCGAGCATCTTCGAGCCGCAACTGGTGCGGATGCCCTGGGTGCAGAACAGGTCCTTGTGGGCAATCGGCGCACCGAGCAGGGCGCCGGTCTCACCCTTGGCGCGACGGGCGTCGGCGGTCTTGGCCTGGTTCAGGGCCAGCTCCTGGGTGAGGCTGATGAAGCTGTTGAGCTGCGGGTCGAGCTGGGCGATGCGCGCCAGCAGGACCTGGGTCAGTTCTTCGGAGGAAAACTTTTTATCGGCGAGTCCGCGGGCGATCTCGGCCAGGGTCATGTGATGCATGAGAGGCTCTTTCCCTTTAGTCGATGACTTTCGGAACCAGGTACAGGCCGTTTTCGACCGCTGGTGCGATGGACTGGTAGGCCTCGCGGTGATTGGACTCGGTCACGACGTCGGCGCGCAGGCGCTGGCTGGCTTCCAGTGGGTGGGCCAGGGGTTCGATACCGTCGGTGTTGACCGCCTGCATCTCGTCGACCAGCCCCAGAATGCTGTTCAGGGCAGAAGTAATGTGTGGAAGATCGGCTTCATTGAGGCCCAGACAGGCCAGATGAGCGATTTTTTCCACGTCGGAGCGTTCAAGCGCCATGGGATTCTCCAGTGGAAAACAAAACGGACGCAGTCTGTCCGTGTGTTAGATTGTCGGAACACTACCGCATTTCTACGGCCCTACGGCCGCGATTTCGGGGTTTGGTGCACAGAAAAGCGGCCAATTTAACATATTGGCGCCTTGCCCAAAATCCCTGTCGTTGTTAGAGTTTGCCGCACTTTTTTACCCACGCGTTGCCTAGGGTCCCTTTCCCATGTTCAAGAAACTGCGTGGCATGTTTTCCAGCGATCTTTCCATCGACCTGGGCACTGCCAACACCCTTATTTACGTGCGCGAGCGCGGTATCGTCCTGAATGAACCCTCGGTCGTGGCCATCCGCACCCATGGTAACCAGAAGAGTGTCGTGGCTGTCGGTACGGAAGCCAAGCGCATGCTGGGCCGTACACCGGGCAACATCGCGGCCATTCGCCCCATGAAGGACGGCGTGATCGCCGACTTCAGCGTCTGCGAGAAGATGCTGCAGTACTTCATCAACAAGGTTCACGAAAACAGTTTCCTGCAGCCCAGCCCTCGTGTGCTGATCTGCGTGCCATGCAAGTCCACCCAGGTAGAGCGTCGCGCCATCCGTGAATCGGCCCTCGGTGCCGGTGCCCGTGAAGTGTTCCTGATCGAAGAGCCCATGGCCGCTGCCATCGGTGCCGGCCTGCCGGTGGAAGAAGCCCGCGGCTCGATGGTCGTCGACATCGGTGGCGGTACCACTGAAATCGCACTGATCTCTCTCAACGGTGTGGTCTACGCCGAATCCGTACGTGTGGGCGGCGACCGTTTCGACGAAGCGATCATCACTTATGTGCGTCGCAACTACGGCAGCCTGATCGGCGAATCCACCGCCGAGCGCATCAAGCAGGAAATCGGCACGGCCTATCCGGGCGGTGAAGTGCGTGAAGTCGACGTACGCGGTCGCAACCTGGCCGAAGGCGTTCCACGGGCCTTTACCCTCAACTCCAACGAAGTGCTCGAAGCGTTGCAGGAATCGCTGGCGACCATCGTCCAGGCCGTCAAGAGCGCCCTGGAGCAGTCGCCGCCGGAGCTGGCCTCGGACATCGCCGAGCGCGGCCTGGTGCTGACCGGTGGTGGTGCGCTGTTGCGTGACCTCGACAAGCTGCTGGCCCAGGAAACCGGCCTGCCGGTGATCGTGGCCGAAGACCCGTTGACCTGCGTTGCCCGCGGCGGTGGCCGTGCATTGGAAATGATGGACAAGCACACCATGGACCTGCTCTCCAGCGAATAAGTCTGGCTGAGTGGTCTATGTTGTTCGCTCCCGGGCAGCACTTTGCAGTGCTGCCCGTTGGCGTTTATCTTCTGTCATTCGTATCCAGGCCGGTTTGATGCCGTATGAATAAAGAAAACATTTGCCTGGGAGGAGCGGCCTATTAAACCGCTTTTCGCCAAAGGCCCCTCATTGGGCGTGCGCCTGCTGGTGCTGACCGTGCTATCGGTCGCGCTGATGGTGGTCGATGCCCGCTTCACGCTGCTCAAGCCTGTACGCAGCCAGATGTCGCTGGTGTTGATGGAATCCTATTGGATCACCGACCTGCCGCAGCGCTTATGGCAAGGTGTCGCCAGCCAATTTGGCAGCCGGACCGAACTGGTCGCCGAAAACGAAAAACTCAAGACCGAAAACCTGCTGTTGCAGGGGCGCATGCAGAAGTTGGCGGCCCTCACCGAGCAGAACGTGCGGCTGCGCGAGTTGCTCAACTCCTCCGCACTGGTCAACGAGAAGGTCGAAGTGGCCGAGTTGATCGGCATGGACCCCAACCCCTTCACCCACCGCATCCTGATCAACAAGGGCGAGCGCGATGGCGTGGTCCTCGGCCAGCCGGTGCTCGATGCCCGGGGCCTGATGGGCCAGGTGGTGGAGTTGATGCCCTATACCTCCCGCGTGCTGTTGCTGACCGATACCACCCACAGCATTCCGGTGCAGGTCAACCGCAACGGCCTGCGGGCGATTGCCAGCGGCACCGGCAACCCGGAGCGCCTGGAACTGCGGCACGTGGCCGATACCGCCGACATCAAGGAAGGCGACTTGCTGGTCAGCTCCGGCCTCGGCCAGCGCTTCCCGGCCGGGTATCCGGTGGCGACGGTCAAGGAAGTCATCCATGACTCCGGCCAGCCGTTCGCCATTGTCCGCGCGGTGCCGACGGCGGCGCTGAATCGCAGCCGCTACCTGCTGCTGGTCTTCAGTGACAACCGCACACCGGAAGAGCGTGCCAACGACGCCGCCGTGGCCCAGGAAGCCCAGGACCGCCAGGGCGGTGAGTCGGCTGCCCCGACCGCACCCGCAGCACCGGCCACGGTGCCCAAGCCTCCAGCGGCAACACCCGCTGCGACTGCCCCGGCCACCACGCCGTCGACCGCGCCCGCCACGCCTGCCGCGGCACCCGCCCGGCCGGCCAACCATGCGCCGGCGTCCCAGCCTGCGAGGCCGGCGGCTCGACCACCGGCCTCGACACCCGCCGCTACACCGGCGACCAGGGGAGCACGAGAAGAATGAGCAGTACCCAATCCGGTAACGGCTGGATGGTCTGGCTGACCTTCGCCATCGGCCTGTTGCTCAGCGTTTCGCCGCTGCCGCAGTTCATGGAAATCCTGCGCCCCCTGTGGCTGGCCCTGTTGCTGGCCTTCTGGGCGCTGGCCTTGCCCCACAAGGTCGGCATGGTCACCGCCTGGTGCCTGGGCCTGGCCGAGGACGTGCTTTACGGCACGCTGTTGGGACAGAACGCGTTGATCCTGACCCTGATCACTTTCCTGGTGCTGTCGCTGCAGCAACGCCTGCGGATGTTCCCCATGTGGCAACAGTGCCTGGTGATCCTGGTGATCTTCGGCTTGGCGCAACTGGTGCAACTGTGGCTCAGCGCGCTGACCGGCAATCGCCAGCCAACCCTGGCGCTGGTCTTGCCAGCCCTGGTCAGTGCCTTGCTCTGGCCATGGGTCAGCTTCGGTTTGCGTGGCCTGCGCCTGCGTTTCAAAATCAACTGATTCGGTCAGGCTATCTACACTTTTTTGATGACTTACATCCCAGTGGCGAGGGGATTTATCCCCGCTGGGCTGCGCAGCAGCCCCAAGCCAGGCAACTCGGTGTGCCAGGAAGATTGAGTTCACTGCTTTAGGGCTGCAGCGCAGCCCAACGGGGATAAATCCCCTCGCCACAAAAGCCGGTCGCGTTAGGGAGATGTCTTGATGAAACCGCTTTACCTCGCCTCAGGTTCGCCGCGTCGGCGTGAACTGCTCACGCAGATCGGCGTGCCCTTTACCGCCATCGGCGCGGACATCGACGAAACGCCCCTGGATCATGAAACCCCATCGGCTTATGTCGAGCGCCTGGCGCGCGGCAAGGCCGAGGCTGGGCGACGAGGCCTGGACGCCGGTGTGGAGGGCTGCGTGCTCGGGGCGGACACCGCCGTGGTGCTGGAGGGGCGGATTATTGGCAAACCCGTGGACCAGGCTGACGCCTTGTCGATGCTCCTGAGCCTGTCCGGTCGCGACCATGAGGTGTTGACCGCCATCGCCGTACTGGACGGCTCGCGCTGCGAATCACGGGTGGTGCGCAGCCGGGTGCGTTTTCGCCCCATCACCGAACCGGAAGCAATGGCCTATTGGGCCAGCGGCGAACCCCGGGACAAGGCTGGCAGCTATGGTATCCAAGGGCTGGGCGCGGTGTTCGTCGCCGGGCTTGAAGGCAGTTACTCAGCCGTTGTCGGCCTGCCGCTGTGCGAAACCGCAGAACTACTGGGCCATTTCGGCATACCCTGTTGGCAAACCTTGAACGCGCGCTGAGCGCCGTCTGACTTGATGCGGCCATTATCGTGAACATGCCTGAGCGAGACCCTGCCATGAGTGAAGAGATCCTGATCAACATCACGCCGATGGAGTCGCGCGTGGCGGTGGTTGAAAACGGTGTGCTGCAAGAGGTCCACGTCGAGCGTACGCAAAAGCGTGGCATCGTCGGCAATATCTATAAAGGCAAGGTGGTACGGGTGCTGCCGGGCATGCAGGCGGCCTTCGTCGACATCGGCCTGGACCGCGCGGCGTTCATCCATGCGTCGGAAATCTCCATGCGCGAAGGGCCGGCCGTGGAGAGCATCAGCGCGCTGGTGCATGAAGGCCAGAGCCTGGTGGTGCAGGTCACCAAGGACCCCATCGGCTCCAAGGGCGCACGCCTGACCACGCAACTGTCGATCCCGTCGCGCTACCTGGTGTACATGCCGCGTACCGCCCACGTTGGCATTTCCCTGAAGATCGAAGACGAAGCCGAGCGCGAGCGCCTCAAGCAGGTGGTCAGCGATTGCGTGGAAAAAGAAGGCATCAAGGAAACCGGTGGGTTCATCCTGCGCACCGCCGCCGAAGGGGCCGGGGCCGATGAGATCCTCATGGACATCCGCTACCTGCGCCGCCTCTGGGATCAGATCGCCGCGCAGATCAAGACCATCGCCACCCCCAGCGTGATCTATGAAGACCTGGGCCTGGCGCTGCGGACCTTGCGCGACTTGGTCAGCCCCAAGATCGAGAAGATTCGCATCGACTCCCGGGAAACCTTCCAGAAGACCACCCAGTTCGTCGCCGAGCTGATGCCGGAAATCGCCGACCGTCTGGAGCATTACCCTGGCGAGCGGCCGATTTTCGATCTGTACGGGGTCGAGGACGAAATCCAGAAAGCCTTGGAACGCAAGGTACCGCTCAAGTCCGGCGGTTACCTGGTGGTCGATCCGGCCGAAGCCATGAGCACCATCGACGTCAACACCGGAGCGTTCGTCGGCCATCGCAACCTGGAAGAAACCATCTTCAAGACCAACCTGGAGGCCGCCACGGCGATTGCCCGGCAGCTGCGCCTGCGCAACCTGGGCGGGATCATCATCATCGACTTCATCGACATGGAGGATGAGGAGCACCAGCGCCAGGTGCTGCGGACGCTGGAAAAACAACTCGAACGCGATCACGCCAAGACCAACATCATTGGTATCACCGAACTGGGCCTGGTGCAGATGACCCGCAAGCGCACCCGCGAAAGCCTAGAGCAGGTGCTGTGCGAGCCATGCAGCAGTTGCCAGGGGCGTGGCAAGCTGAAGACCCCGGAAACCGTGTGTTACGAAATCTTCCGGGAAATCCTCCGGGAGGCGCGCGCCTACCAGGCGACCGGTTATAGAGTGTTGGCGAACCAGAAAGTGGTGGATCGCCTGCTCGACGAAGAGTCAGGCAATGTCGCGGAGTTGGAAGCGTTTATCGGACGCACGATTCGCTTCCAGGTTGAAACCATGTATTCCCAGGAACAATACGACGTGGTGCTGCTCTGAAGAGCTTGGGAAGCGGCGGGCCCGCGGATTTGATTGTCTTAGCCAGGGGAGCCCACTGACATGGAGCGTCTGACACGCATGATCGCGACGCTGACCCGTTGG
This sequence comes from Pseudomonas beijingensis, assembly GCF_030687295.1. Classification (NCBI taxonomy): domain Bacteria; kingdom Pseudomonadati; phylum Pseudomonadota; class Gammaproteobacteria; order Pseudomonadales; family Pseudomonadaceae; genus Pseudomonas; species Pseudomonas beijingensis. The sequence continues at coordinate 2,028,150 of NZ_CP117425.1, forward strand.
GGGCTGGGGCTTTCGCCCTGCTGTTGGTGTTGCTGGCGTTGTACGTCAGCCTCGGTCGAGAGTTGGTCCCGCTGGTGGCCGAATACCGCGCCGAGGTCGAGACCCGCGCCGGTGCCGCCCTGGGCATGCCCGTGCACATCGGCAGCCTCGACGGCAGCTGGAGCGGCTTGGCGCCGATCCTGGCGGCGCGCGACGTGGTGGTCGGCGAGGGCCCCAATGCCTTGCACCTGGATCAGGTGCGGGCCGTGCCTGACCTGTGGGACAGCCTGCTGGCGCGTCAGGTGCGTATCGCCCACCTGGAAGTCAGTGGCCTGAAGATCAGCCTCAAGGAAGGCGCCGACGGCAAGTGGGCTTTGGAAGGCCTGCCGGTGAAGGACGAGCAGCCCCTCGATCCGCAGCAGTTGCTCGAACGCATGCAAATGGTCTCCAAGCTCTCGGTGCTCGAATAGCCAGGTGACCTTGCAGCCCATCGAACAACCGCCACTGACCCTCACCTACGTCGGCTTGAGCCTGCGCACCGGCGCCACCCGCCAGCGCCTGGACGCACGCCTGACCCTGCCTGACGGGCAGCCGGTGGCGATCAACCTGCGCACCCGCCTGCGCGCCAGCGACTGGAAGAACGGCCAGGCCGATGCCTACTTGAGCCTGCCGCAAAGCGACTGGTCCAAATGGCTGCCGAAACGCCTGACCCAGCAATGGAATTTCTCCCAGATCAAGGCCGGCGGTGAGTTCTGGCTCAGTTGGGCCGAGGGCACGCTGCAAAGCGCGACCATGCGCCTGAACGCGCCGCAGCTCCAGGGCGCCTATGGCGAACGCAAGCCGGTACAGATCCACAACCTGGCCCTCAACGCTTATTTCCAGCGTGGTAGCCAAGGCTTCACCGCGACCTTCGACTCCCTGGCGATGAACCTGGGCGAGACCCGCTGGGAATCGCACCTGCAACTGCAACAAACGGCCGCCACCGAGCAGGCCGAGGAACGCTGGCACCTGCAGGCCGACCGCCTCGACCTGACCCCGCTCACGCCTTTGCTCAATGCCCTGGCGCCATTGCCCGAAGGCCTCGCCACGACGATTGACCGGCTCAAGGTGACCGGAGCCCTGCGCAACGTGCTGCTGGACTACCGGCCGCAAAACACCGGTGACCAGAAAGTCAGCTTCGCCACCAACCTGGACACCGTGGGCTTTGATGCCTATCGCGGCGCCCCGGCGGCGCGCAATGTCTCCGGGAGCCTGAGCGGCGACCTGGGCGGCGGCGAGCTGCGCATGGACAGCAAGGACTTTTCCCTGCACCTGGACCCGATCTTCGCCAAGCCCTGGCAGTACCTGCAGGCCAACGCCCGGCTGACCTGGAAGCTCGACAAGCAAGGTTTCACCCTGATCGCGCCGTACCTGAAGGTGCTGGGCGAGGAGGGCCGGATTGCCGGCGACTTCCTGATCCGCCTGCACTTCGACCACAGCCAGGAAGACTACATGGACCTGCGGGTCGGCCTGGTGGACGGTGATGGACGCTACACCGCCAAGTACCTGCCGGCGGTCCTCAGCCCAGCGCTGGATGAGTGGCTGCGCACGGCCATCGTCAAGGGCGCGGTGGACGAGGGCTTTTTCCAGTACCAAGGCTCACTGAATAAAGGCGCCGGGGACGCGGACCGCAGCATCAGCCTGTTTTTCAAGGTGCATGACGCCGAATTGGCGTTCCAGCCGGGTTGGCCTTCGGTCAGCAAGGTCAGCGGCGATGTCTTCGTCGAAGACAGCGGCGTGCGCATCTATGCCAGCCAAGGGCAATTGCTCGAGACCCAGGTCAAGGATGTTTCGGTGAACATTCCCCATGTCCCGACCGGCCAGAGCTCTCATCTGCTGCTGGACGGCGGGTTCGCCGGTGGGCTGGGCGACGGTCTGAAAATTCTCCAGACCGCGCCGATCGGGACCGCCGAGACGTTCGCCGGCTGGGAAGGCGAGGGCGACCTCAAAGGCAGCGTGAAGCTGGATATCCCGCTGGTCAAAGGCGAGCAACCGAAGATCCTGGTGGACTTCGCCACCGACCAGGCTCGTCTCAAACTCAGCGAGCCGGCGCTGGAACTGACCCAGCTCAAGGGCGATTTCCGCTTTGACAGCAACAAGGGCTTGAGCGGCAAAGGCATCAGTGCCCGGGCATTCGACCGGCCCGTAACCGCGCAGATTTTCGCCGAGGGCCGTGCCGGAGCCCTCAACACGCGGGTCGCCGCCTCCGGGCAGGTGGAAATCAACAAGCTCACCCGTTGGCTGAATGTCACCCAACCGTTGCCGGTATCGGGCGTCGTGCCCTACCAGTTGCAAGTGATCCTCGACGGCGCCGACAGCCAGTTGTCGGTCAGTTCCAGCCTCAAGGGCGTGGCCATCGACCTGCCGGCTCCCTTCGGAATGGCCGCCGACGTCGGGCGCGACACGGTGTTTCGCATGACCCTGCAAGGGGCGGAACGGCGTTATTGGGTCGATTATGGCGACCTGGCCAGCTTCACTTACGCCGCGCCGAGCGGGAAAGTCGCTGACGGTCGCGGCGAATTGCTGCTGGGGGCCGGCGATGCGGTGCTGCCTGGCGGCAAGGGGCTGCGACTGCGCGGCACGTTGGCGGAACTGGATGTCAGTCCTTGGCAGGACCTGGTGAACAAATACGCGGGCCAGGATCCGGGCGGCAGTGCCAAGCAACTGCTCAGCAGCGTCGATCTGAACGTTGGCAAACTTACGGCCATGGGCACCACCCTGGACCAGGCGTCGGTGCAACTGGATCGCAAGCCGGACGCCTGGGCCTTGAGGCTCGACAGCCAGCAGGCCAAGGGCAATGTCAACCTGCCGGACGCCAAGGCCGCCCCGATTGGTATCAAGCTCGACTATGTTCGCCTGCCGGCCGCGGACCCGAGCGTCCAGGCGGATGAAAACGCACCGGACCCGCTGGCGTCGGTCGATCCCGGCAAGATCCCGGCCATGGATATCGCCATCGACCAATTGTTCCAGGGCCCCGATCTCATCGGCGCGTGGTCGTTGAAAGTGCGACCGACCGCCAAGGGCATCGCGCTGAACAACCTGGACATGGGCCTCAAGGGCATGGTGTTGAACGGCAGCGGCGGCTGGGAAGGCGCGCCCGGTGCCACCAGTAGTTGGTACAAGGGCCGGATCGGCGGCAAGAACCTGGGCGATGTGCTCAAGGGCTGGGGCTTTGCGCCAAGCGTGACCAGCCAGACATTCCGCCTGGATGTCGATGGGCGTTGGCCCGGTTCGCCGGCGTGGGTCGCCACTAAGCGCTTTTCCGGCAGCCTCGACGCGTCGCTGAGCAAGGGCCAGTTCGTTGAAGTCGAAGGCAGTGCCCAGGCGTTGCGGGTATTTGGCCTGCTGAACTTCAACTCCATCGGCCGACGCTTGCGCCTGGACTTCTCCGACCTGTTCAGCAAGGGCCTGAGCTACGACCGGGTCAAAGGGCTGTTGGTGGCGAGCGACGGGGTGTATGTGACCCGCGAACCCATTACCCTGACCGGGCCGTCGAGCAACCTGGAACTCAACGGCACGCTGGACATGGTGGCCGATCGGGTCGACGCCAAGCTGCTGGTGACGCTGCCGGTGACCAACAACCTGCCGATTGCCGCGCTGATCGTTGGCGCACCGGCGGTGGGTGGGGCGCTGTTTCTGATCGACAAACTGATCGGCGACCGCGTGGCGCGTTTTGCCAGCGTAAGATACGACGTCAAGGGGCCGTGGAAAGAGCCGAAGATCACCTTCGACAAGCCGTTTTGACAGTTCGACGCCAACCCCCTTGTGGGAGCGGGCCTGTGGGAGCAAAGCTTGCTCGCGATTGCGGTGTATCAACCAGCCTATATGTTGGATGTACTTGCCTCATCGCGAGCAAGCTTTGCTCCCACAGCCACCTTGGGCGAGGATGAAAATGAGGGAGAAACCATGCCAGTCGCCGTGATTCAAATGGTCAGCCAAAGCGATGTGCTCGCCAACCTGGCCCGTGCCCGGGTGCTGCTGGAGCAGGCTGCTGCCGGCGGTGCGAGGCTGGCGGTGCTGCCGGAGAATTTCGCGGCGATGGGGCGGCGGGACGTTGCCGATATCGGCCGTGCCGAAGCCTTTGGTCAGGGACCGATCCTGCCGTGGTTGAAACAGGTCGCCCGTGACCTCAAGTTATGGATTGTGGCCGGCACGTTGCCGTTGCCGCCGGTGGACCAGCCCGAGGCCAGGTCCCATGCCTGTTCGTTGCTGGTGGACGACCAGGGTCAGATCGTGGCGCGCTACGACAAGCTGCACCTGTTCGATGTGGATGTGGCGGACAATCGCGGGCGCTATCGCGAGTCGGATGACTATGCTTATGGTTCCAACGTGGTGGTTGCCGATACTCCCGTCGGCCGGGTGGGCCTGACGGTTTGTTATGACTTGCGGTTCCCGGAGCTCTACAGCGAGCTGCGGGCGGCCGGGGCCGAACTGATCACGGCGCCGTCGGCGTTTACCGCGGTGACCGGCGCGGCCCATTGGGATGTGCTGATCCGCGCCCGGGCCATCGAGACCCAGTGCTACGTGCTGGCGGCCGCCCAGGGCGGCGTGCATCCGGGGCCTCGGGAAACCTTTGGCCATGCGGCGATTGTCGACCCGTGGGGTCGCGTGCTGGCACAACAGGATCAAGGCGAGGCCGTGCTGGTGGCCGAGCGCGACAGCAGCGAACAAGCGTCCATCCGGGCGCGCATGCCGGTGGCCAGCCATCGGCGCTTTTTCTCGCAGGGCGCTCGACAGCGGCCTGTCCAAGACGACGAATTCAAGGCGTAAAACATATGAGCGGGTTGTTGTCCTCAGTCAGTGAACACCTTTTAGCCCCCGGCGGCGTGACCCTCGAAAGCCTGCAAGGCGTGCTGGGCGACTTGGCCGGCCCGGGCATCGATGCGGCCGACCTGTATTTCCAGGGCCAGATCTCCGAGTCCTGGTCGCTGGAAGACGGCATCGTCAAGGAAGGTAGTTTCAACCTCGACCAGGGCGTGGGCGTGCGCGCCCAGTCCGGGGAAAAGACCGGTTTTGCCTACAGCAACGCCATCACCCTCGAAGCCCTCGGCGCTGCGGCCCGTGCCGCCCGCTCGATTTCCCGCGCCGGGCAGAATGGCACGGTCCAGGCGTTCAGCAGCCAGGACGTGGCGCAGCTGTATGCGCCGGACAATCCGCTGGAAGTCATGAGCCGCGCCGAAAAAGTCGAGTTGCTCAAGCGCATCGACGTCGCCACCCGTGCCTTGGACCCGCGCATCCAGCAAGTGACGGTGAGCATGGCCGGGGTCTGGGAGCGCATCCTGGTGGCCTCCACCGACGGCGGCCTGGCGGCGGACGTTCGACCGCTGGTGCGGTTCAATGTCAGCGTGATCGTCGAGCAGAACGGTCGGCGTGAGCGTGGCGGCCATGGCGGTGGCGGGCGCACAGACTACCGTTATTTCCTCAGCGAAGACCGCGCCATGGGCTACGCCCGCGAAGCGTTGCGCCAGGCGCTGGTCAACCTTGAGGCGATCCCGGCCCCGGCCGGCACGTTGCCAGTGGTGCTGGGCTCCGGCTGGTCCGGCGTGCTATTGCACGAAGCGGTGGGCCACGGCCTGGAAGGCGATTTCAACCGCAAGGGCAGTTCGGCCTACAGTGGACGCATGGGGGAAATGGTTGCTTCGAAACTCTGCACCATTGTCGATGACGGCACCCTGGCCGGGCGTCGCGGCTCCCTGAGCGTCGACGATGAAGGCACACCGACCGAATGCACCACGCTGATCGAGAACGGCGTGCTCAAGGGCTACATGCAGGACAAGCTCAATGCCCGGCTGATGGGCGTGGCCCGCACCGGCAACGGCCGTCGTGAGTCCTACGCGCACCTGCCGATGCCGCGCATGACCAACACCTACATGCTCGGCGGCCAAAGCGATCCGGCGGAAATCATCGCCTCGGTGAAAAAGGGCATCTATTGCGCCAACCTCGGCGGTGGCCAGGTGGACATCACCAGCGGCAAGTTCGTGTTCTCCACCAGCGAGGCCTACCTGATCGAAGACGGCAAGATTACCGCACCGGTCAAGGGCGCGACCCTGATCGGCAACGGGCCGGAGGCGATGAGCAAGGTGTCGATGGTCGGTAACGACCTGGCGCTGGACAGTGGCGTGGGGACGTGTGGCAAGGATGGGCAATCGGTGCCGGTAGGCGTCGGTCAACCGACCCTGAAGATCGATGCGATTACCGTGGGTGGCACGGGCGCATGAGAGTGCTCTGGGGCTTGCATGAGTCATCGTGGCGAGGGAGCTTGCTCCCGCTGGGCTACGCAGTAGCCCCGATGCGGTTGCTGCGCAACCGAGCGGGAGCAAGCTCCCTCGCCACGGAAACCTCTTGCAGGAGGGTAAAGCTGTTAGCGATCAGCGCAAGCCGCGTTGAGTCTCGTCCAGCTCACGGATGTACTTGAAGATTTTACGGCTCGAGGCCGGTGGCTTGTTTTGCGCCAACTCGTGCTGGGCTTGACGGATCAAGGAGCGCAGTTGCTGGCGATCAGCCTCCGGGTAGTCGATGACGAATTTTTCCAGCACGCCGTCGTCGCCTGCGATCAAGCGATCGCGCCAGCGTTCCAGGTTGTGGAAGCGTTCGTTGTACTGCCGGGTGGAGGCATCGAGTTGATCGAGCAGCACCAGGATGGCGTCAGTGTCCTGATCGCGCATCAGTTTGCCGATGAATTGCAGGTGCCGTTTACGCGCGATATTCGCGGTGTGCTTGGGCGCATCGGCCAGGGCCCGGCGCAAGGCGTCGGTCAAAGGCAGTTTGGCCAGCAAGTCAGGCTTGAGTGTTGTCAGGCGCTCGCCGAGGTCAACCAGAGCATGCAGCTCGCGTTTGACCTGGGATTTGCTTTTTTCACCCTCGTAGAGGGAGTCGTCGTAAGAATCAACCATGGTGGCAGTCCGCAAAGAAACGCCGCCATGATAACCAGTCGGGGGCCGCTTGTCCGGCCCGGTCGCTCGAAGGCCATCCCGAAAACAGAATTTGAGTGGAGAACACCATGAGTGCAGTTCAGAGCGTCGGCCCGCAAGCATTGCCGGCACTGCAGGAACAAGTCGAGCAGATCCTCGCCGAGGCCAAGCGGCAGGGCGCCAGTGCGTGTGAGGTGGCGGTGTCCCTGGAACAGGGCCTGTCGACCTCGGTACGCCAGCGCGAGGTGGAAACCGTCGAATTCAATCGCGACCAGGGCTTCGGCATCACCTTGTACGTGGGCCAGCGCAAGGGCTCGGCCAGTACGTCGGCCAGTGGCCCTGACGCCATCCGTGAAACCGTCGCTGCGGCACTGGCGATTGCCCAGCACACCTCTGAAGACGAAGCCTCGGGCCTGGCCGATGCCGCACTGATGTGCAAAGAGTTGCGGGACTTTGACCTGTTCCACGCCTGGGACATCACCCCCGAGCAGGCCATCGAGCAGGCACTGCGTTGCGAAGCGGCGGCGTTCGATGCCGACTCGCGGATCAAGAATGCCGACGGTACGACGCTCAATACCCACCAGGGCTGCCGCGTCTACGGCAACAGCCATGGTTTCATCGGCGGTTATGCATCGACCCGCCACAGCCTTAGCTGCGTGATGATCGCCGAAGCCAACGGCCAGATGCAGCGCGATTACTGGTACGACGTGAGCCGCCAGGGCACCTTGCTGGCGGACCCGGTGAGCATCGGCCAGAAAGCCGCGCAACGGGCGGCCAGCCGCCTGGGCGCGCGGCCGGTGCCGACCTGCGAAGTGCCGGTACTGTTTTCTGCCGAGCTGGCCGGTGGCCTGTTCGGCAGCTTCCTGTCTGCGGTATCCGGCGGCAACCTGTACCGCAAGTCGTCGTTCCTCGAGGGCGCGCTGGGCCAGAAACTGTTCCCGGAATGGATGACCATCGACGAGCGTCCGCACCTGATGCAGGCCATGGGCAGCTCAGCGTTCGACGGCGATGGCCTGGCCACCTACGCCAAGCCCTTCGTGGAAAAGGGCGAGCTGGTGTCCTACATCCTCGGCACCTATTCGGGCCGCAAACTCGGCATGCCGAGCACCGCCAATGCCGGTGGCGTGCATAACCTGTTCGTGACCCATGGCGAAGAAGACCAGGCCGCCTTGCTGCGGCGCATGGGCCGGGGCCTGCTGGTGACCGAACTGATGGGCCATGGCTTGAACATGGTCACCGGCGACTATTCCCGTGGTGCGGCGGGTTTCTGGGTCGAGAACGGCGAGATCCAGTTCCCGGTCCAGGAAGTGACCATCGCCGGTAACATGCGCGACATGTTCAAGCAGATCGTGGCCGTGGGCAACGACCTGGAATTGCGCAGTAACATCCGCACCGGCTCGGTGCTGATCGAGCGGATGATGGTGGCGGGTAGCTGATACTCATCGCGTAAAAAAAGGCGCGTCATCCGCTGGGTGACGCGCCTTTTTTGTATCCGAAATCCTGTGGCGACGACGCTTTTGTGGTGTTCCATGGTTGTGTTGCTTCTTATTATCATCTAATAATGAATCTCATTCGCCGAGTGAGCCCCGGTCATGAGTTCTGCCCTGCACGAACAACCCTACCTTGAAAGCTGGCGCTGGATGAGCCGCCAGATCCGTTGCGCGATGAATCCGGACGAGCCGCGGTTGATCGAGCGCTACCTGGCCGAGGGCCGCTACCTGGCTTGTTGCACGGCCACCTCGCCGTGGATGATCTCCGAAACCGCCTTCCGCCTGCTGCTCGACACCGCTTCGGACGTCGCGCTGCCCTGGCATTGGCGCAGCCTCTGCCTCGACCAGGCCTGGCGCCCCCTGCGTGACCTCGAACGCCAATCATTGTGCCGCTGCCGCCTCAAGCGCTGGCAGAGCCATGCCTGGGCGCTGGCGACCTGCGCCCTGGCGCCATCGATTCCTCTTATTGAACTGGTGCAAGGATCTCCCGATGAGTAATACCCGTATCGAACGCGACAGCATGGGCGAGCTGCACGTCCCAGTGGACGCCCTCTATGGCGCCCAGACCCAGCGTGCCGTGGATAACTTCCCGGTCAGCGGCCAGCGCATGCCAGCGCCGTTCATCCGCGCGCTGATCCTGGCCAAGGCCGCGGCCGCTCGGGCCAACGTAGAGCTGGAACAAATCAGCGCGGCCCAGGGCAAGGCCATCGTCGATGCCGCCATGGGACTGCTCGAAGGCCGTTTCATGGACCATTTCCCGGTGGATATCTTCCAGACCGGCTCCGGCACCAGCTCCAACATGAACGCCAACGAAGTGATCGCCACCCTCGCCAGCGGCCTGCTGGGGGAGACGGTCAACCCGAATGACCACGTCAACTGCGGTCAGAGCAGCAACGACATCATCCCCACCAGCATTCATGTCAGTGCCGCGCTGGCCTTGCATGAGCAACTGCTGCCGGCGTTGTTGCACCTGGTGCAGGTGATCGAGCGCAAGGCCGAAGACGTCCACCCGTTCATCAAAACCGGCCGCACCCACCTGATGGACGCCATGCCGGTGCGCCTGAGCCAGGTGCTCGACGGTTGGGCGCAACAGCTCAAGGCCAATATCGGCCACTTGCAGGACCTGTTGCCGAGCCTGCAATCCCTGGCCCAGGGGGGGACGGCGGTCGGCACCGGGGTCAATGCCCATCCACGTTTCGCCGAACTGTTCAGCCAGCAACTGACGCAACTGACCCAAGTGCAATTCACCCCGGGCAAGAACCTGTTCGCGCTGATTGGCTCCCAGGACACTGCCGTGGCGGTTTCCGGGCAGCTCAAGACCACGGCCGTGTCGCTGATGAAAATCGCCAACGACCTGCGCTGGATGAATTCCGGTCCGCTGGCAGGCCTGGGAGAGATCGAACTCGAGGGCTTGCAACCGGGCTCCTCGATCATGCCCGGCAAGGTCAATCCGGTCATTCCCGAGGCCACCGCGATGGTAGCGACCCAGGTGATCGGCAACGACACGGTAATCACCATCGCCGGTCAATCGGGCAACTTCGAATTGAACGTGATGCTCCCGATCATCGCCCAGAACCTGCTCAGCAGCATCACCCTGATGTCCACCGCCAGCCGCTTGCTTGCGGACAAGGCCATCGCCACGTTCAAGGTCAACGAAGCCAGGCTCAAGGAAGCGTTGTCGCGCAACCCGATCCTGGTGACCGCGCTGAACCCGATCATCGGTTACCAGAAGGCCGCTGAAATCGCCAAGAAGGCTTACCAGCAAGGCCGACCGGTCATCGATGTCGCCCTGGAACACACCGACCTGTCTCGCAGCGAGCTCGAAGTCCTGCTGGACCCGGAGAAGCTCACCGCCGGCGGCGTGTAACCCCGACACCTGTGTGGAGGACTCATCATGGAACACTGGAAACGTACGATCGAACGAGCCAATCGCTGTTTCATGCTGGGCGAGCTGGTGGATGCCCGCGAAGCCTACCTGCAAGCCCTGGCGCTGGCCCAGGTGTTATTCGAGCGCTGGGCGGATGCCGACGAAGCGGTCGCCGCTTGCGTCGTCTCCCATCACAACCTGGCGGACCTGCACTTGCGCTTGAACCAGCCGGAGGAGAGCGCCGAATACTTGTGTGCGATCCACCAACGGTTGTTGCAGACGATGCAGGACGAACGCCTGACACCGGCCCTGCGCGCCGCCGCGCAGCGCCAGAGCCACAAGACCTACGTCGAACTGCTGAATTTCATCAGCGAGCACGGTGAGTACCCCCGCACCCAACGCCTGCTGCATTGCAATGCCGCTACGTCCCGGCAGCGCAATGCTCCTCTTCATCATGGAGTTCATTGAACATGGCCTTTACCTTGCCTGCATTGCCCTACGCCTACGATGCCCTGGAACCGCACATCGATGCGCAAACCATGGAGATCCACTACACCAAGCACCACCAGACCTATATCAATAACCTCAACGCGGCGGTGGACGGCACCGAATACGCCGGGTGGCCCGTCGAAAAACTGGTGTCCAGCGTGGAGCAGTTGCCGCCAAGCCTGAAGGCTGCGGTGATCAACCAGGGCGGTGGCCATGCCAATCATTCGTTGTTCTGGGAGGTGATGACGCCCCAGGGCGGCGGCCTGCCCGAGGGCGCCCTGGCGGCGGCGATCGATGCGCAACTGGGCGGTATCGAGCGTTTCAAGGAGGCTTTCACCAAAGCGGCGCTGACCCGTTTCGGCAGCGGCTGGGCCTGGTTGAGTGTGACCCCGCAAAAGACCCTGGTGGTGGAAAGCAGCGGCAACCAGGACAGTCCGCTGATGAATGGCAACACGCCGATTCTTGGCCTGGACGTCTGGGAGCACGCCTATTACCTGCGCTACCAGAACCGTCGTCCGGAATACATCAATGCGTTCTACAACGTGATCAATTGGCCTGAAGTCGCCCGACGCTATCAGGCGGCGCTGGCTTCGAGTCCTTCATGAACACCCGCCAAGGCTGACTATGGATACTCAAACACTGGCGATTGGAAGCGGACGGATGTTCCGCTATGCCTTGGGGTCGTTGCTGCTGTTGGCCGGGATGACGTTGTTGGCGGCCCAGGGCCTGGCGTGGCTGGACCTGGAGCCCAGGTTGTTGCGTGCCCTTCAGGGCGGCGGGCTTTGTGCCTTGGGCACCGCGTTGGGGGCGGTGCCGGTGCTGGTCATCCGGCGCATGCCCCAGGCCGTGAGCGATTCGCTGCTGGGCTTCGGTGCCGGGGTGATGCTTGCCGCCACGGCGTTTTCGCTGATCGTGCCGGGCATTGCCGCGGCCGAGCAGTTGGGGCTCACGCCTTGGGCCGCCAGCGGCCTTATCTGTGTCGGGATTATGTCGGGGGCGTTCGGGCTGTATCTGGTGGACCGCAAGGTCTCGGCCAGCCCCGAAAGGATGGTGGTGGCACCAGGACGTCCGATTATTGCGCCGCGGATCTGGTTGTTCGTGTTTGCCATCATCGCCCACAACATTCCGGAAGGCATGGCGGTGGGCGTATCGGCGGGTGGCGGCATGCCGGATGCCGACAGCCTGGCGATGGGCATCGCTTTGCAGGATGTCCCCGAAGGGTTGGTGATCGCGCTGGTGCTGGCCGCGGCGGGCATGTCGCGGGTCAAGGCGTTCCTGATTGGCGCGGCGTCAGGGCTGGTCGAGCCGGTGTTCGCGCTGTTGTGCGCCTGGTTGGTGAGCCTGGCCGAGATGCTCTTGCCCCTGGGCCTGGCGTTGGCGGCCGGGGCGATGTTGCTGGTGGTGACCCACGAGGTCATTCCCGAATCCCGCCGCAATGGTCACGAGAAACTGGCGAGCCTGGGGTTGTTGTTGGGGTTCTGTCTGATGATGGTGCTGGATACGGCGTTGGGCTGACGGCGAAGGGCGCGAATCCACACCTGTGGTGAGATTTATCTGTGGGAGCAAGGCTCGCCCGCGATGCAGGCGCCGCGATTGTGCAGGTTATCCGCGTTATCGTTCATCGCGAGCAAGCTTTGCTCCCACAAAAAATCCCTTTGCCACAACTGGCTCGACTCGAGTCTTGGGGCCGTTATTCGCCTTCGTCGAAGTATCTGTTGATCAGGTCAACCAGGGCCTCCATCGCTTCCTGCGCTTTCTCCCCTTCAGTGCTCAGGTGAATCTTGGTGCCCTTGCCGGCCGCGAGCATCATCATTGCCATGATGCTTTTACCGTCGACCGTGGACTCTGGCGTACGCCCGACCCTGATCGTGGTATCCGGAAAACTCCCCGCCACACCTACAAATTTTGCCGACGCCCGGGCATGCAAACCCAGCTTGTTGATGATTTCAATTTCCTGAGCAGGCATCGCGATGTGAATCCTTTAGCTGAGGTCGCGGTGGCGAACCTGGACATTCTTCAGGGATTGTTGCAGGAGCTGACCCAGGCGTTCGGTCAGGTAGACGGAGCGGTGATGACCGCCGGTACAGCCGATGGCGATCGTGACATAGGCGCGGTTGCTCGCGGCAAAGCGGGGGAGCCATTTGAGCAGGTAGCTGGAGATGTCCTGGTACATTTCCTCGACATCCGGCTGTGCGGCCAGGTAGTCGATCACCGGTTGATCAAGCCCGGACTGCTCACGCAATTCCGGTTTCCAATACGGGTTGGGCAGGCAACGCACATCGAACACCAGGTCGGCGTCTACCGGCATGCCACGCTTGAAGCCGAACGATTCCACCAGGAACGCCGTGCCCGGCTCCGGTTGGTTCAGCAGGCGCAGCTTGATCGTGTCACGCAACTGGTACAGGTTCAGGTGCGTGGTGTTGACCTTCAGGTCCGCCAGGTCGGCGATCGGCCCCAACAGCTGGCTTTCATCCTCGATGGCTTCGGCCAGGGAGCGGTTGGCGTTGCTCAGGGGGTGACGCCGACGGGTTTCGGAAAAACGCTTGAGCAGCGTCTCCTCATCGGCATCCAGGTACAGCACGTCGCACTGGATATGCCGGCTGCGCACTTCTTCGAGCAGTTCAGGAAAACGCGACAGGTGGCTCGGCAGGTTGCGCGCATCGATGGACACCGCCACCAGCGGCTGCGCCAGCTCGGTGTGGATCAGGGCGCGTTCGGCCAGTTCCGGCAGCAGGCCGGCGGGCAGGTTGTCGATGCAATAGTAGCCGCTGTCCTCAAGCACGTTGAGGGCCGTGCTTTTACCGGAGCCGGAGCGGCCACTGACGATGATCATGCGCATGTTTAATGACCGTTCTGCTCGTCCAGGACCACCTGGTACAAAGCTTCGTTACTCGGCGCGCTGCGCAGTTTTTCGCGCACTTCCTTGCGGTCCAGCATGCTGGCTATCTGGCGCAGCAGCTCAAGATGCGCATCGGTCGCCGCTTCCGGAACCAGCAATACAAACAGCAGGTCGACCGGAGCGCCGTCGATGGCGTCGAAATCTATGGGGGTATCAAGGTGCAACACGCGCTGATCGGCGCGGCACAACCCTTGAGACGGCAGTGAGGAATGGCGATGCCGTTGCCAAAACCGGTGGAACCGAGTTTTTCACGGGCAACCAGGGCCTCGAAGACGTCTTGCATTCCCAGATCCGGCACCTCGCGGTGGATCAGGTTGGCAATTTGTTCGAGGGCTTTCTTTTTTACTGCCGCCCGGCGCGTTCACTTGGGAACGGCCGGGGGTCAGGATGGTTTCTAGTCGGATCATGGATTGGGGGGGTTAACGACCGGTCGCGCCCTGGAGGAGGCTCTGGGTCTTTTCCTTATGCTTTTTGAGTTGGCGATCCAGCTTGTCGGTCAGCAGGTCAATCGCGGCATACATGTCTGTGTGCTCTGCGTTGGCAACCACTTCTCCGCCGGGGATATGCAGCGTGGCTTCGATTTTCTGCAGCAGCTTCTCGACGTTCATCGTGACTTGCACGTTGGTGATCTTGTCGAAATGCCTCTCCAATCGGTCGAGTTTTTCGCCGATGTAGGTGCGCAGGGGTTCGGTCACTTCCAGTTGGTGTCCACTGATGTTGACTTGCATACAGCTTCTCCTTCGTTGCCAGTGCATAAAGCGGCAGGCAGAAATGCCTGCCACTGGAACGCTGTGGCGTGGCCTGTTACATCAGCCGCTTGCGTTCGCTCGAAGGCGCGATCCCGAGGGATTCGCGGTACTTGGCGACGGTACGGCGGGCCACCTGAATGCCTTGTGCCTCCAGTAAACCAGCGATCTTGCTGTCACTCAACGGCTTTTTCTGATTTTCCGCGGCCACCAGTTTTTTGATGATCGCGCGGATGGCCGTGGACGAGCATTCGCCGCCTTCGGAGGTGCTGACATGGCTGGAGAAAAAGTATTTCAATTCATAGATGCCCCGGGGGGTATGCATGAATTTTTGGGTGGTCACCCGGGAAATCGTCGATTCGTGCATGCCCACCGCTTCGGCAATGTCATGCAGGACCAATGGTTTCATCGCTTCATCGCCGTACTCCAGGAAGCCGCGCTGGTGCTCGACGATCTGGGTGGCTACTTTCATCAGGGTTTCGTTGCGGCTTTGCAGGCTCTTGATGAACCAGCGGGCTTCCTGCAACTGGTTGCGCATGAAGGTGTTATCGGCGCTGGTGTCGGCGCGCTTGACGAAACCGGCGTACTGGGCATTGACCCGCAGCTTGGGCACCGACTCCTGGTTGAGCTCCACCAGCCAGCGATCGTTGTGCTTGCGCACGATCACGTCGGGGACCACGTACTCAGGCTCGGTGGATTCGATCTGCGAGCCGGGGCGCGGGTTGAGGCTCTGCACCAGCTCGATGACCTGGCGCAGTTCATCTTCCTTGAGCTTCATGCGACGCATCAATTGGCTGTAGTCGCGACCGCCCAGCAGGTCGATGTAATCGGTGACCAGTCGCTTGGCTTCGGCCAGCCATGGCGTCTTGGCGGATAACTGGCGCAATTGCAGCAACAGGCACTCGCCCAGGTTGCGGGCGCCGATGCCGGCCGGTTCGAATTGCTGGATGCGATGGAGAACGGCTTCGATCTCGTCCAGCTCGATGTCGAGCTCGGGGTCGAAGGCTTCGAGGATTTCTTCGAGGGTCTCGTCCAGGTAGCCCTGGTTGTTGATGCAATCGATCAGCGTCACGGCGATCAGGCGATCGGTGTCGGACATCGGCGCCAGGTTCAGTTGCCACAACAGGTGGCTTTGCAGGCTCTCACCGGCAGAGGTGCGGGTGGTGAAGTCCCACTCGTCGTCATCGCTGCTGGGCAGGTTGCTGGCGCTGGTCTGGTAGACATCTTCCCAGGCCGTGTCCACGGGCAGCTCGTTGGGAATGCGTTCGTTCCATTCGCCATCCTCGAGGTTGTCCACCGTCGGGGCGGCTTCCTGGTAGGACGGTTCCGGGATCTCGGTGTTGGGCTTCTGCTCGACGTTGTCGGCCAGCGGGTCTGTGTTATCGAAGTCGTCGCCTTCTTCCTGGCGTTCGAGCATCGGATTGGACTCCAGGGCCTCCTGGATTTCCTGTTGCAGGTCCAGGGTCGACAATTGGAGCAGGCGGATGGCCTGTTGCAGCTGCGGTGTCATCGTCAGCTGCTGGCCCATTCTCAAGACTAGCGATGGTTTCATGGCAGGGGCTTAACACCTTATTCGCCGGCGCACATGCGCCATCCACTACAGGGCGCCGGAGCGCCAAACTTAAGCAAATTATATGCCTGAAACTGAAGTGTTTGCCTAGAGCGTCGCCATAATAAAATTAAACGACGCCCGGGCAATTCGCCAGACACGTGTGCTTACAGGCGGAACTCATGGCCCAGGTACACTTCCTTGACCAGGTCATTGGCCAGGATCGCGGCGGAGTCACCTTCGGCGATCAATTGGCCGTCATTGACAATGTAGGCGGTTTCGCAGATGTCCAGGGTCTCGCGCACGTTGTGGTCGGTGATCAGCACACCGATACCCTTGGCCTTGAGGTGATGGATGATCTGCTTGATGTCGCCCACCGAAATCGGGTCCACGCCGGCGAACGGTTCGTCGAGCAGGATGAACTTCGGTGCGGTGGCCAGGGCGCGGGCGATTTCCACACGACGCCGTTCACCACCCGACAGGCTCATGCCCAGGTTGTCGCGAATGTGGCTGATGTGGAATTCCTGTAGCAGGCTTTCCAGTTCCTGGCGACGGCCGGCCTTGTCGAGTTCCTTGCGGGTCTCGAGGATCGCCATGATGTTGTCGGCTACCGACAGTTTGCGGAAGATCGACGCTTCTTGCGGCAAATAGCCGATACCTGCCTTCGCCCGGCCGTGCATCGGCTGGTGGCTGACATCCAGGTCGTCGATCAACACGCGCCCCTGATCGGCCTGGACCAGGCCGACGATCATGTAGAAGCAAGTGGTCTTGCCCGCGCCGTTAGGACCGAGCAGGCCAACGATCTGGCCGCTGTCGATGGACAGGCTGACATCACGCACTACTTGACGGCTCTTGTAGCTCTTGGCCAAGTGCTGAGCTTTCAGAGTTGCCATTACTGGGCCTTCTGCTCGTCGGTTTTCTTTTTCGGCTGGATCACCATGTCGATGCGCGGACGCGACTCGGTCACCTTGCTACCGGTGGCGCGACCGGCACTGGCCAGCTTCTTGACCGTGTCGTAGACGATTTTCTCGCCCTGGGTAACGTTGTTGTCCTTGTCGACGACCTTGGCGCGGTCGATCAGGACCACGCGATCCTGGGAGGCGTGGTACTGGATGGTCACCCCGTAGCCCTGGACGGGCTTAGTGTCGCCCACGGTTTGCATCTGCTCGAAATAGGCCAGGTTGCCCACCGAAGTCACCACATCGATATCGCCAGCTGGGGTGCGGGTGATGGTCACGGTGTTGCCGGTGACCTTCATCGAGCCCTGGGTGATGATCACGTCGCCTTTATAGGTGGCGACGCCATTCTTGTCGTCGAGTTGGGCGTCGTCGGCCTGGATGCGGATAGGCTGGTCGCGGTCGTTGGGAAGAGCCCAGGCGCTCGCGCTTCCCAGTGCTGCGCCCAGACTGAGCAAAATAGGGAGGGTTTTAGCGAGCTTCATACTGTCCTCTTACGTTCGATAGCAGGTGTATCCTGCTTTCCTTCAAATACGCTTTCATTCCCGTGCCGGTCGATACACCCCCGGCGCCGTCGATTCTAACGGGTTGCTCGGTCTGCGCATATTCTTGCTGTGGGAATACGGTCATGCGTGTGCTGGTGATGATGGTCGTGCGGTTTTTCTCGTCGGTTCGGGCAACGCGTACCGAGTCGATCAGTTCCACTTCGGTGCCGCCGGAATTGACTTCGGCGTGCTCGCTCTGCACATGCCACGGGAATTCGGTGCCGCGGAACATGTTCAGGTCCGGTTTGGTGACCAGCGTAATGTCAGTGGCCTTTACGTGGTCGACCTTGTCGGACGTCATCTCATATTGCACTTTGCCGTCGGGCAGGTACTGCAGGGTATGGGTGTTGGTCGCATACCAGTCGATCCGCTCCTCGACCTGGGGTGTAGTTTGGTCGAGAAACCGTTCGGGGCTGATGTTCCAATAGCCCACCGCGGCGAAAATCGCCGCGATACAGGCAAACACCACAATGGTGCGAATCTTTTTGCTCAGCATAAATGGCTCACAGGTACGTGGCGTTGGCCGCTTCGAGGCGGCCCTGGGCGCGCAGGATCAGTTCACAGAATTCGCGGGCCGCACCTTCGCCGCCTCGCGCCGTGGTGACGCCGTGGGCGTGCTCGCGGACGAAGCTGGCCGCATTGGCGACCGCCATGCCCAGGCCGACCCGGCGAATTACCGGCAGGTCCGGCAGGTCGTCACCGAGGTAGGCCACCTGTTCATAGCTTAGGTTGAGTTGACCCAGAAGCTCGTCCAGCACCACCAGTTTGTCCTCGCGCCCTTGGTAAAGGTGCGGGATGCCGAGGTTCTTCGCGCGCCGCTCGACCACTGGGGTCTTTCGGCCGCTGATGATAGCGGTCTGTACGCCGGCGGCCATCAGCATCTTGATGCCCTGGCCATCGAGGGTGTTGAAGGTCTTGAATTCGCTACCGTCTTCGAGGAAGTACAGGCGACCGTCAGTCAGCACGCCGTCCACATCGAACACGGCCAGCTTGATGGCTTTGCCCCGTTGCAACAGGTCTGTGTTCATTTACATGACTCCCGCACGCAGCAAATCGTGCATGTTCAGGGCGCCCACCGGACGGTCGTCGTCGTCGACGACCACCAGGGCGCTGATCTTGTGGTCTTCCATGATTTTCAGGGCCTCGGCGGCGAGCATCTCGGCGCGGGCAGTCTTGCCGTGAGGCGTCATGACTTGCTCGATGGTCGCGCTATGAATGTCGATGGTGCGGTCCAGGGTGCGGCGCAGGTCGCCGTCGGTAAAGATCCCGGCGAGCTTGCCGTCGGTCTCCAGGACTACGGTCATGCCCAGTCCCTTGCGGGTCATTTCCATCAACGCGTCCTTGAGCAGCGTGCCGCGCAGTACCTGTGGCAATTCCTGGCCGGCGTGCATCACGTTTTCGACTTTCAGCAACAGGCGACGGCCAAGGGCGCCACCGGGGTGGGAAAAGGCGAAATCTTCGGCGGTGAAACCCCGGGCTTCCAGCAGCGCCACGGCCAGTGCATCGCCCATGACCAGCGCCGCGGTGGTGGAGGAGGTCGGCGCCAGGTTCAGCGGGCAGGCTTCGTGTTCGACATGGACGTTGAGGTTCACTTCGGCGGCCTTGGCCAGCGGCGAGGCGGGGTTGCCGGTCACGCTGATCAACTGGATGCCCAGGCGCTTGATCAGCGGCAGCAGGGTGATGATCTCATTGGTGGAGCCGGAGTTGGACAGGGCCAGGATGACGTCGTCCCGGGTAATCATGCCCATGTCCCCGTGGCTGGCTTCGGCCGGATGGACGAAAAAAGCCGTGGTGCCGGTGCTGGCGAGGGTGGCGGCGATCTTGTTGCCGATGTGCCCGGACTTACCCATGCCGACCCCGACCACGCGGCCCTTGCTGGCCAGGATCATCTCGCAGGCGCGTACGAAATCAGCGTCGATATGGGGCAGCAAGCCTTGCACGGCTTCGAGCTCTAGGCGGATGGTACGTTGTGCCGATTGAATCAGGTCGCTGGATTGGCTCATGTCAGAAATCGTATAGCCCGATGAAAAGGCGGCGATTATAGCGGCAATGAACAATTCCCTCACGTAAGTTCGTCATGCTTTGTTCGAGGGGCCGCAACGATTGACATAAAATGTGGCTTTTTCCTTAAGCCAGGCTTAACGGGCGGGGCGTTGGCCTTGGGCGCTTGGCTGTTGCAGTGATATAGTTCGCCGCCGGTTCGCGTGCCCGGCGGTACCGGCGCTTGTCGGCTGCCCGGGGCATTTGAATGTGAGGCTGCATCGCAAGGAGTTTAGATGAGTGCCGACAACGCCTACGCGGTCGAGCTGAAGGGACTGTCCTTCAAGCGAGGGACGCGCAGCATTTTCAATGACATCGATATTCGCATACCACGGGGCAAGGTCACCGGCATCATGGGGCCGTCCGGGTGTGGCAAGACCACGTTGCTGCGGCTGATGGGGGCACAACTGCGCCCCAGCGCCGGCGAAGTCTGGGTCAATGGCCAGAATCTTCCCCAATTGTCTCGCAGCGACCTGTTCGATGCGCGCAAGCACATGGGCGTACTGTTCCAGAGCGGCGCGCTGTTTACCGACCTTGATGTGTTCGAGAACGTGGCGTTCCCACTGCGAGTCCATACCGACCTGCCGGAAGAGATGATTCGCGACATCGTCCTGCTCAAGTTGCAGGCCGTCGGGCTGCGCGGGGCCATCGACCTGATGCCGGACGAACTGTCCGGCGGCATGAAGCGTCGCGTCGCCTTGGCGCGGGCGATTGCCCTCGATCCGAAGATCCTTATGTACGACGAGCCCTTCGTCGGCCAGGACCCGATCGCCATGGGCGTGCTCGTGCGCCTGATCCGCCTGCTCAACGATGCGCTGGGCATCACCAGTATCGTGGTCTCCCACGACCTGGCCGAAACCGCCAGCATTGCCGACTACATCTATGTGGTTGGCGACGGCCAGGTGCTGGGGCAGGGCACACCGCAGGAGCTGGCGGATTCGGACAACCCGCGCATTCGCCAATTCATGAAGGGTGATCCGGACGGGCCAGTGGCGTTCCATTTTCCGGCCACGGATTACCGTACCGATCTGCTGGGGAAGCGCTGATGCGCAAGAAATCACTATTGGAAAGAATTCGCCTGTTCGGCCGCTCCGGCATCGACGTGGTGGCAGTACTGGGCCGTTCCTCGCTGTTTTTGATGCACGCCTTGCTCGGTCGCAACTCGACGGGCGGCGGTTTTGGCCTGCTGGTCAAGCAGTTGCACTCGGTGGGCGTGATGTCCCTGGTGATCATCGTGGTCTCCGGGATTTTCATCGGCATGGTGCTGGCGCTGCAGGGCTTCAGCATTTTGTCCAGCTACGGTTCGGAGCAGGCGGTGGGGCAGATGGTTGCCCTGACACTGCTGCGCGAGCTCGGCCCCGTGGTGACCGCGTTGCTGTTCGCCGGGCGGGCCGGCTCGGCGCTGACGGCTGAAATCGGTAACATGAAGTCCACCGAACAGCTGTCGAGCCTGGAAATGATCGGTGTCGACCCGCTCAAGTACATCATTGCCCCGCGCCTGTGGGCCGGCTTCATTTCCCTGCCGGTGCTGGCGATGATTTTCAGCGTCGTGGGGATCTGGGGCGGTTCCTGGGTGGCCGTCGACTGGCTGGGGGTCTATGAGGGTTCCTATTGGGCCAACATGCAAAACAGCGTCGATTTCCTCGACGATGTCCTCAATGGCGTGATCAAAAGTGCCGTGTTCGCGTTCGTCGTGACCTGGATCGCCGTGTTTCAAGGCTATGACTGTGAGCCCACTTCAGAGGGGATCAGCCGTGCCACAACCAAGACCGTGGTGTACGCCTCGCTGGCGGTCCTGGGCCTCGACTTTATTCTGACCGCCTTGATGTTTGGAGATTTCTGATGCAAAACCGCACCCTGGAAATCGGTGTCGGCCTTTTCTTGCTGGCTGGCATCCTGGCTTTGCTGCTGCTGGCCCTGCGGGTCAGTGGATTGGCGCCGACGGCAAGCACCGATACTTATAAACTTTATGCAAACTTTGACAATATCGCCGGTTTGACGGTCAGAGCCAAGGTGACCATGGCCGGTGTGACCATCGGCAAGGTCACGGCAATCGATCTTAACCGCGAGGATTTCACCGGTCGGGTGACGCTGCAGCTGGAAAAGCGCGTGGACAACCTGCCGACTGACTCCACTGCATCTATCCTCACGGCCGGGCTGCTGGGCGAGAAATACATTGGCATCAGCGTGGGTGGGGAAGACACCGTGCTCAAGGACGGCGGCGTCATCCATGACACGCAGTCGTCCCTGGTGCTCGAGGACCTGATCGGTAAATTCCTGCTCAATACCGTTAGCAAAGACGCCAAATGAGGAGCTTTTGAATGATCTCTATCTTGCGACGTAGCCTGTTGGTGCTGCTCGCGGCGCTGCCGTTGATGGCCAACGCCGTGGCCGCGCCTTCGGCCCATGACATCATCCAGGACACGACCACCCGGTTGTTGGCGGACCTTGCCGCCAATAAAGAGAAATACAAGCAGGACCCCAGCGCCTTCTATGACGCGCTGAACGGCATCGTCGGCCCGGTGGTGGACGCCGATGGCATCTCCAAGAGCATCATGACCGTCAAGTACTCGCGCAAGGCAAGCCCGGCGCAGATGACCCGCTTCCAGGAGAACTTCAAACGCAGCCTGATGCAGTTCTATGGCAACGCCTTGCTGGAATACAACAACCAGGGCATCACCGTTTCCCCGGCCAAGGACGAAAGCGGCACCCGCACCAGCGTCGACATGCAGGTCAAGGGCAACAACGGCGCGGTCTACCCTGTGTCCTACACACTCGAGAAAATCAACGGCGAGTGGAAGGTGCGCAACGTGATCATCAATGGCATCAACATTGGCAAGCTGTTCCGCGATCAGTTCGCCGACGCGATGCAGCGCAACGGCAACGACCTGGACAAGACCATCAACGGTTGGGCCGGTGAAGTCGCCAAGGCCAAGGAAGTGACCGAAGAAGCCAAAGAGAACCAGGAACAATGATCGAGTCGGTGAGTGAGTCGGCCGTTCGTCTGGGCGGGGCTGGTGAGCTGCTGCTCAGTGGCGTGCTGGACTACCGCACCGGCCCGGCCTTGCGCAAGCAGGGCCAGGCGCTGATCAAGTCCGTCGGCGCCGCCGAGGGTGGTCATTGACTGCTCGGCGGTGCGCAAGTCCAGCAGTGTCGGCTTGTCGCTGCTGCTGTGCTTCATGCGGGACGCCAAGGCGGCCGGCAAAACGTGGAGCATCCGTGGGATGCCCGAAGACATGCGCGAAATAGCCCAGGTCAGCGAGCTGACCGAGCTGTTGGCGCACTCCTGACCCACATCGTTGGAAAAGTCCCCCCGTCAGAGTCCTGCTTCGCGGGGTTCGCAGGCGCGGGGCTTTTTTGTATGATGTGCGACCCGCGCGCACAGGGCGCCGATTGAGGTTGAGCATGCAGGCTGTAGAAGTGAAGAGCTTCCTTGAAGGAAAGCTGCCTGGTACGCAGGTGGAAGTTGAAGGCGAAGGCTGCAACTTCCCAGCTGAACGTAATCAGCGATGAACTGGCGGCATTGAGCCCAGTGAAGCGTCAGCAGAGCATCTATGCCCATTTGAACCCATGGATTGCCGATGGCAGCATCCACGCGGTCACGATGAAATTTTTCAGCAGCGCGGCCTGGGCCGAGCGCACCTGAGCCCAAGGGCCTCGAGATTCTTATGGATAAACTGATTATTACCGGCGGCGTTCGTCTTGATGGCGAAATCCGTATTTCCGGGGCAAAGAACTCCGCCCTGCCCATCCTGGCTGCGACCCTGCTGTGCGATGGTCCTGTGACCGTGGCCAACCTGCCGCACCTGCACGACATCACCACGATGATCGAGCTGTTCGGCCGCATGGGCATTGAGCCTGTGATCGACGAGAAGCTCAGCGTCGAAATCGACCCACGCACCATCAAGACCCTGATCGCCCCGTACGAGCTGGTGAAGACCATGCGTGCGTCGATCCTGGTACTGGGCCCGATGGTCGCCCGTTTCGGTGAAGCCGAAGTCGCCTTGCCTGGCGGTTGCGCCATTGGCTCGCGTCCGGTGGACCTGCACATCCGCGGCCTGGAAGCCATGGGCGCGGTAATCGACGTCGAAGGCGGCTACATCAAGGCCAAGGCGCCGAAAGGCGGCTTGCGCGGCGCGCACTTCTTCTTCGATACCGTCAGCGTGACCGGTACCGAGAACATCATGATGGCCGCTGCACTGGCCAAGGGCCGCAGCGTGCTGCAAAACGCCGCCCGCGAGCCTGAAGTGGTCGACCTGGCGAACTTCCTGATCGCCATGGGTGCCAAGATCAGCGGCGCCGGCACCGACACCATCACCATCGATGGCGTCGAGCGCCTGCACTCGGCCACCTACAAAGTGATGCCGGACCGGATCGAAACCGGCACCTACCTGGTGGCTGCTGCCGTCACCGGTGGCCGCGTCAAGGTCAAGGACACCGATCCGACCATCCTCGAAGCCGTCCTGGAAAAACTCAAGGAAGCCGGTGCCGAAGTCACCTGTGGCGAAGACTGGATCGAAGTGAACATGCACGGCAAACGGCCCAAGGCCGTCAACGTGCGGACCGCTCCGTACCCGGCGTTCCCGACCGACATGCAGGCGCAGTTCATCTCCCTCAACGCCATTGCCGAAGGCACCGGCGCAGTGATCGAGACGATCTTTGAAAACCGCTTCATGCACGTCTACGAACTGCACCGCATGGGCGCCAAGATCCAGGTCGAAGGCAACACAGCCATCGTCACCGGCACCGAGAAGCTCAAGGGCGCGCCAGTGATGGCCACCGACCTGCGGGCTTCGGCCAGCCTGGTGATCTCGGCCCTGGTTGCCGAAGGCGATACCCTCATCGACCGCATCTACCACATCGACCGTGGCTACGAGTGCATCGAAGAAAAACTGCAGATGCTCGGCGCCAAGATCCGCCGCGTGCCGGGCTAGTTCCGGCTGCATGGGCATAAGGATGTGCCCGTTGATTTCGTTTCAGGTCGAGGGTGTTTGCACCCTCGATGTGTGTCCGGCGCCGCTTGCGACCGGGCATGAGTACCTTGATAAGGACTGACGTTTCCCATGTTGACCATCGCACTGTCCAAGGGCCGCATCCTTGACGACACCCTGCCGCTTCTGGCTGAAGCGGGCATCGTGCCGACCGAGAATCCGGACAAGAGCCGCAAGCTGATCATCCCCACGACCCAGGCCGACGTGCGCTTGCTGATCGTGCGTGCCACCGACGTGCCGACCTACGTGGAACATGGCGCCGCCGACCTGGGCGTCGCCGGTAAAGACGTGCTGATGGAATACGGCGGCCAGGGCCTGTACGAGCCCCTGGACCTGCGGATCGCCCGCTGCAAGCTGATGACCGCCGGTAAAGTCGGCGCGCCGGAGCCCAAGGGGCGTCTGCGGGTGGCGACCAAGTTCGTCAACATTGCCAAGCGTTATTACGCCGAGCAGGGCCGTCAGGTCGACATCATCAAGTTGTACGGTTCGATGGAGCTGGCGCCGTTGATCGGCCTGGCGGACAAGATCATCGACGTGGTCGACACCGGCAACACCCTGCGGGCCAACGGCCTGGAGCCCCAGGATTTCATCGCTGACATCACCTCCCGGCTGGTCGTCAACAAGGCGTCGATGAAAATGCAGCATGCCCGTATCCAGGCTTTGATCGATACCCTGCGCAAGGCAGTGGAATCGCGACACCGCGGCTGATCCACCTGCGCGACCTTGAGTCGCGCCCGTCTATCCGTGTCATAGCCAATTTTCTCAGGTGCCCACGCGAATGGACTGGTAGCTTAGGGCGCCTGAGCATTTGCCATTAATGAGGCCCTCGCTATGACCGCTCCCACTTCGATTCGCCGACTCAACGCTGCCGACCCGGATTTCGCACATCATCTGGATCATCTGCTGAGCTGGGAAAGTGTGTCTGACGACTCGGTCAATCAGCGGGTGCTGGATATCATCAAGGCCGTGCGCGAGCGTGGCGACGCCGCCCTGGTGGAATTCACCCAGAAATTCGATGGCCTGCAAGTGGCGTCCATGGCCGATCTGATCCTGCCGCGCGAGCGCCTGGAACTGGCCCTGACCCGGATCACCGTACCCCAGCGCGAAGCCCTGGAAAAAGCCGCGTCGCGGGTGCGTGATTATCACGAAAGGCAGAAACAGGATTCCTGGAGCTACACCGAGGCCGACGGCACGGTGCTGGGCCAGAAAGTCACACCGCTGGACCGCGCCGGTCTGTACGTACCGGGCGGCAAGGCGTCCTATCCGTCCTCGGTGCTGATGAACGCCATTCCGGCCAAGGTTGCTGGCGTGACCGAGGTGGTCATGGTCGTCCCGACCCCGCGGGGTGAAATCAACGAACTGGTGCTGGCCGCCGCCTGCATCGCTGGCGTGGACCGGGTGTTCACCATCGGTGGCGCCCAGGCCGTTGCCGCGCTGGCTTATGGCACGGAAAGCGTGCCGAGGGTCGACAAAGTGGTCGGCCCGGGCAACATCTATGTCGCCACTGCCAAGCGCCACGTGTTCGGCCAGGTCGGCATCGACATGATCGCCGGCCCGTCGGAAATCCTCGTGGTGTGCGATGGCCAGACCGATCCGGACTGGATCGCCATGGACCTGTTTTCCCAGGCCGAGCACGACGAAGACGCCCAGGCGATCCTGGTCAGCCCGGACGCCGAGTTCCTCGACAAGGTCGCCGCCAGCATCGACAAGCTGTTGCCGACCATGGACCGCGCCGAGATCATCAACACCTCGATCAATGGTCGTGGGGCGCTGATCAAGGTCGCCGACATGGCGCAGGCCATCGAGGTCGCCAACCGCATCGCGCCGGAGCACCTGGAATTGTCGGTCGCCGATCCGCAGGCCTGGTTGCCGCAGATCCGCCACGCCGGTGCGATCTTCATGGGCCGCCACACCAGCGAAGCCCTGGGTGACTATTGCGCAGGTCCCAACCACGTGTTGCCGACTTCCGGCACCGCGCGCTTCTCGTCGCCGCTGGGGGTGTATGACTTCCAGAAACGTTCGTCGATCATTTTCTGCTCCGAGCAGGGTGCTTCCGAACTGGGCAAGACCGCCTCGGTGCTGGCCCGTGGCGAATCGCTGAGCGCCCACGCCCGCAGTGCCGAGTACCGCATTCTTGACGAGAATTCCATTAAAGGGCAGGGGAACTGAAATGAGTAAATTCTGGAGCCCGTTCGTCAAGAACCTGGTGCCCTACGTGCCGGGCGAACAGCCGAAGCTGACCCGGTTGGTCAAGCTCAACACCAACGAGAACCCCTACGGCCCATCGCCCAAGGCCCTGGCGGCGATGCAGACCGAACTGAACGACAACCTGCGCCTGTATCCGGACCCTAACAGCGACCTGCTCAAAGGCGCCGTAGCCCGCTACTACGGCGTGCAGAGCAACCAGGTGTTCCTGGGTAACGGTTCGGATGAAGTGCTGGCGCACATTTTTCACGGCCTGTTGCAGCACGACCAGCCGCTGTTGTTTCCGGACATCAGCTACAGCTTCTATCCGGTGTATTGCGGGTTGTACGGCATCCAGTTCGAGGCGGTGCCGCTGGATGAGCAATTCCAGATCGACCCGGCCGACTACGCCAAACCCAACGGCGGGATCATCTTCCCCAACCCGAACGCACCGACTGGCTGCCTGCTGGCGCTGGACGCGGTCGAACAGATCCTCAAGGCCAGCCCGGATTCGGTAGTGGTGGTCGACGAGGCCTACATCGACTTCGGCGGTGAAACGGCCATCAGCCTGGTGGACCGTTATCCGAACCTGCTGGTGACCCAGACATTGTCCAAGTCCCGCTCGCTGGCGGGGCTGCGCGTGGGCCTGGCGGTGGGCCATCCGGACCTGATCGAAGCGCTGGAGCGGATCAAGAACAGCTTCAACTCCTACCCGCTGGATCGCCTGGCGAACGTCGGCGGCGCGGCGGCGTTCGATGATCGTGAGCATTTCGACCAGACCTGCCGGTTAGTCATCGAGCACCGTGAATGGGTGGTGGCCCAGTTGCAAGCCAAGGGTTTTGAAGTCCTGCCCTCAGCGGCCAACTTCATCTTCGCCCGCCACCCCCGCCACGATGCGGCAGGGTTGGCGGCAAAACTGCGGGAACAGGGTGTGATCGTGCGGCACTTCAAGCAGGAGCGGATTGCCCAGTTCCTGCGGATCAGCATCGGTACACCGGAGCAGAACCAGGCCCTGATCGACGCCCTCGGCGAACTCTGAAACCCTGCATTGAACCTGTGGGAGTCTGTAGGAGTCTGTGGGAGCAAGGTCGGAATTCCACCGCAAACCCTCTGTGGGAGCGGGCTTGCTCGCGAAGGCGTAGTGTCAGTCACTTCAATGTTGGCTGAACTGACGCCATCGCGAGCAAGCTCGCTCCCACAGTTGTTTTGGGGTGTTCACCAGATCGGCATGCCACCGCAGATACCCCTGTGGGAGCGAGCTTGCTCGCGAAGGCGTAGTGTCAGTCACTACAATATTGGCTGAACTGACGCCATCGCGAGCAAGCTCGCTCCCACAGTTGTTTTGGGGTGTTCACCAGATCGGCATGCCACCGCAGATACCCCTGTGGGAGCGAGCTTGCTCGCGAAGGCGTCGTGTCAGTCACCTCAATGTTGGCTGACCTGACGCTATCGCGAGCAAGCTTTGCTCCCACAGTTTTTTGGGGTGTTAGCAAGGTCGGAATTCCACCGCAAATCCTCTGTGGGAGCGGGCTTGCTCGCGAAGGCGTAGTGTCAGTCACTTCAATGTTGGCTGACCTGACGCTATCGCGAGCAAGCTCGCTCCCACAGTTGTTTTGGGGTGTTCACCAGATCGGCATGCCACCGCAGGTACCCCTGTGGGAGCGAGCTTGCTCGCGATGGGGCCTTTGGATCAGACCCTGAACTGGTTGATCAACCGCCGCTGCTGCTCCGCCAGTTTGGTCAGCCCGGCGCTGGCCGCGCTGGATTCGTCGGCGCCGCTGGCCACTTCGTTCGCCACTTGCCCGATGTTGATCACGTTGCGGTTGATGTCATCAGCCACGGCGCTTTGTTCCTCGGCAGCGCTGGCGATCTGGGTGTTCATGTCGTTGATCACCGACACCGCCTGGGTAATCGTCTCCAGGGCCTGGGCCGCTTTCGCCGCATGCTGCACGCTTTCATCGGTACGGTGCTGGCTGTCTTCCATCACCCGCACCACGTCCCGGGTGCCTTGTTGCAACTGCTGGATCATCGCCTGGATTTCTTCGGTCGCCTGCTGCGTTTTCTGCGCCAGGTTGCGCACTTCATCGGCGACCACCGCGAAACCACGGCCCTGTTCACCGGCCCGGGCCGCTTCGATGGCCGCGTTGAGGGCCAGCAGGTTGGTCTGCTCGGCGATGCCGCGGATGGCGGTGAGGATCGCGTTGATGTTCTCGCTGTCCTTGGCCAGTGTCTGCACCACACCCACCGCCTTGCCGATTTCCACGGCCAGGGCACCAATGGAGGTGGAGGTATCCCGGACGATCTGCATGCCCTGGCTGGCGGCTTGGTCCGCATGACTGGCGGCCTGGGCCGCCTGAGTCGCGTTGCGGGCCACGTCCTGGGCCGTGGCGGTCATTTCGTGCACCGCTGTGGCAACCTGATCGATCTCGGACATCTGCTTGTGCACGCCCTGATTGGTGCGGATCGCGATATCGGCCGTGTGCTCCGATGAGTCGCTGACGCTCTGCACCGAGGTCACCACCTGGGTGATCATGCCCTGCAACTTGCTCAGGAAGGTGTTGAACCCCCTGGCGATCGCCCCCAGCTCATCGGCGCGGTCGCTCACCAGGCGGCGGGTCAGGTCGCCTTCGCCCTGGGCGATGTCATCGAGCATTGCCACCATTTGCTTGAGTGGCCGGGCAATGCCGTGGCCCACCAGCCAGATCACCAGCAGGCCGATGCCGGCGATCACCAGGCCCACCATTGCCATGCCGAAGATATCGGCCTGGCGCTGTTGGTCGAGATCTTGCTGCAACGCTTGCAGGTCGGCCATGACCGCTTTCAGCGGCAACTGCAGCATCAGCGTCCAGCGAGCGTTGGTCTCGCCGATGCCGAACGGCATGTACACCTCGATATGCCCGTGTTCTTCATCAATGTCGTAGCGCACCTCGCCGACGCCCAGCTTGGCGAGGTTATCCAGTTCGCTGGCGTCCAGCAGGTCGCTGGCCTTTTCCCCGAGTTTGCTCGGGTCCTTGGTGAAGGCCACCAGCCGGTTGTTGCTGGAGAGCAAGGCCATTTCCCCGGCACCGTCGTACAACTTGCCGTCGGCGGCCACGAGCATGTCCTGGATGAAGTTCACCGACAGGTCGGCGCCGACGATGCCCTGGAACTTGCCATCGATCATGATCGGCTCGATGAACGAGGCGAGCATGGTCATCGTACTGCCGACGCGGTAGGGCGCCGGGTCGATCACGCAGGCTTTCTTGCTGTCCTGGGAGCACAGGTAGTACTCACTGGCGCGGATGCCGGTGGAGAGCAGTTTCTGGTCGGTCACGTCGGCGAGCTTTTCCAGGCCCAGGGAGCCGTCCTGGTTGCGAAACCACCACGGCAGGAAACGTCCGTTGGTTTCCATGCCCAGCACCGGGCTGTTCACATAATTGGCGTCATCGTGGTCGATGGCGTTCGGCTCCCAGGCGATATAGGCGCCGAGGATCTTCGGGTTGCGCACCACGGTTTCGCGCAGCAGGCTGATCATTTGCTCGCGGGGTACCTTCAGTTGCGGGTTGCCGTCCGCGCCGTTCATGCCCATCAAGGCATTCGTGGTAGCCAGGCCGCGGGCGAGCAACAAGGGGGCTTCCAGTTCCCGTTGAATCAGGCTGGCCTGGGTGCGCGCCAAGGTACTGAGGCGTTGTTCGATAAGTTGTTCGAACTGCGCCGTGGTTCGTTGTTGCACCATTTCTTGAGTGCGGGCGCCGGCAAACAGCGCGTACAGCACAAGGGCGCCGACCACGCTGAGCACGATGGCACCGGCCAGGGCGGCCACGGAAAACTGGATCGATCTGAATTTCATAAAGGCTCCGGACGCGGAAATGACGTCTGGAGTCTGTATCGGCGTTTCTGTGGCGCGGCATGAGGCGCTGTTCGTCGGGTGACTGTATTAGCGAAGTGGGTGTCGCAAATGGACGCGGTGAGATCTGTCCGAAAAAACGCTAATCCCTCCTTGTGTGTCTGGCGCCGATACAAATCAAGGCCTAGGATACGCCCACGATTCCATGGAGCTTCTTTTGTATGAACAAGACTTTGATGGTCAGCGCTATCAGCGCGGGTCTGCTGCTTGCAGGTTGCCAGTCAGTCAACACCACCAGCGGCGGAGCCGTGGGCGTGGAGCGCAAGCAGTACATGTTCAGCATGCTGTCGACCGACCAGGTCAACCAGATGTACGCCCAGTCCTATCAAAAGACGATGGGCG
Organism: Pseudomonas beijingensis; assembly: GCF_030687295.1. Lineage (NCBI taxonomy): Bacteria > Pseudomonadati > Pseudomonadota > Gammaproteobacteria > Pseudomonadales > Pseudomonadaceae > Pseudomonas > Pseudomonas beijingensis. The sequence goes on from NZ_CP117425.1 coordinate 2,059,063, forward strand.
AGGCGAGTGCCCAGGGCGTGTTGGACAAGACCAGCAGTGATGCCAAGCGGGTCCAGGCTATCTCCAGTCGGCTGATCGCCCAGGCGCCGGTGTTCCGTCCTGATTCGGCGCAATGGAACTGGGAAGTGAACCTGATCAAGAGCGATGAGCTCAACGCCAGCTGCGGCCCTGGTGGGAAAATTATTTTCTACACCGGTCTGATCAATAAGCTGAAGCTCACCGACGATGAAATCGCCGCGATCATTGGCCATGAAATCGCCCACGCCCTGCGCGAGCACGGGCGCGAAGCAATGTCCAAGGCCTATGGCATCGAGATGGCCAAGCAGGGCGCCGGCGCCATCTTCGGCCTCGGCCAGGACAGCCTGGCATTGGCTGACACCGTCGCCAACTACGGCATGACCTTGCCCAACAGCCGAGGTAACGAGAACGAAGCCGACCTGATCGGCCTCGAACTGGCCGCCCGCGCCGGCTACGACCCGAACGCCGCGATCACCCTGTGGAACAAGATGGCCAAGGCCTCGGAAGGCGCGCCGCCGGAATTCATGAGCACCCACCCATCGTCGAGCAGCCGTATCGCTTCGTTGCAGGCGGCGATTCCGAAGGTGATGCCGCTGTATCAGCAGGCCAAGAAGTAAGCATCGCTGTGGGAGTAAAGCTTGCTCGCGACAGGGGCGACGCAGACGTCAATCAGACCGCGTCATGGCTTATCGCGAGCAAGCTATGCTCCCACAGTTATCCTCAGCCCAAAGTGTGACACAGGGTCAAACCCACCCACTGCTCTGCATCGCCTTGTACACCGCTACGATCGCCAGGACGAAGAACGCCGAGGCGGCCAGGCGGCGGATCAGGGTCAGGGGCAGCTTCTCGGCGGCGAAATTGCCCGCCAGGACCACCGGCACGTTGGCAATCAACATGCCCACGGTGGTGCCAATGATCACCAGCCACAGCTCCGGGTATTGCGCGGCGAGCATCACCGTGGCGATCTGCGTCTTGTCGCCGATTTCCGCCAGGAAGAACGCAATCAGCGTGGTCAGGAATGGTCCGAACCGGCGGGCCGTGTTGGCTTCCTCATCGTCCAGTTTGTCCGGGATCAGGGTCCACAGTGCCGTGGCCGTGAAGCTGGCCGCCAATATCCAGTGCAGGACCGCGTCGGAGAAAAAACCGCTGACCCAGGCGCCGACCGCACCGGCCGCCGCATGGTTGGCCAGGGTCGCGGCAACGATGCCGGCGATGATCGGCCAGGGTTTGCGAAAGCGAGCAGCCAGGATGAGCGCGAGCAATTGCGTCTTGTCGCCGATTTCGGCCAGCGCAACGATCGCCGTGGGTACGAGGAGTGAATCCAGCATCAGGGAGTTCCTAAAGGGGCGGGTCGACACGGCTATGACACGTACAGCCTTCCCGCCCCGGGTAAGGTGTGCGTGTCATAGGTCTTGTCAAACCCAGCGACCATCTGCGTGGACGCTTGGGCCGCATACGCCATGGTCTGCTGACCAAGTATGTTGACGTATGCCGGGCGAGCATGGCGCTCGCGGGAGACTACTCCCCTAGGACGGAGCGGATTCTGCCTAGGCAAATCCGATTGAGCAAGTGCTGTTGCCTAAAAAACTTCAGCCGCTCTTGGCCCGATAGATGCGAAAACCCTGCCCTTCGGCCTTGATCGCGCAGACGCCCAAATGCTCCTCGATCAGCGGCTGGTACTTGAGGAAACTATTGGCGACCAAGCGAAGTTCGCCGCCGTTTTTCAGATGTTTGGCCGCTTTTCGCAGCAGGTTCTCCGTAGCGTGGTAGTCGGTATGCACACCGACATGGAACGGCGGGTTGCTCAGGATCGCGCTCAAACCCATCGGTGCGGCGTCGATGCCGTCACCGGTCAGTACGTCGGCTTCCAGGCCATTGGCGGCCAGGGTCAGGCGACTGCTGGCGGCGGCGAACGCGTCCACGTCCAACAGGGTGACGGTGTTGTGTGGATAGCGCCGCTTGACCGCCGCCCCCAGCACGCCGGCACCGCAGCCGAAGTCGAGCAAATGCCCGCTGGGCAGTTTATCCAGGTGTTCCAACAGCAGCGCACTGCCGCGATCCAGGCGACCGTGGCTGAACACCCCCGGCAGGCTGATGACCTTCAGCGGGCCTTCGGCCAGGGGCAGTTCGTAGGTCTGGGCCAGGCTTTCCAGTGGCGTGGCCTCGGGCGCATTCGCGACCGTGACTTGCCACAGCTGGCAGTGCCGCGCGCTGTCGAGTTTGCGCGGCTTGCCGAACGGGTTGAGCTGCTTGGAGGCGCCTTCGATGCCGCTGCGTTTTTCCCCCACCAGGTACACCTCGCGCCCGGCCAGGCGCGCCGCCACGGCATTGAGGAGGTAGTCGGTCAGGTCCTTGGCCTTGGGCAAGAACACCACGGCGGTGTCGAACCCATGCTCGGGGACGTTCACGCCAAAGTGGCTGCGCTCGGGAAAACGAGCGTCCAGCGCCGCCTGATCGCCGGCATGCCAGCACCAACCATGGGCCTCAGGCAAACGGCCGAGCAGGTCATCGGCGGGCAGGCCGGCCAACAACACCGAACCCTGGAATAATTCGGCCTGACGAAGCAGTACTTCACTGCGCGGATCCATGGTCTGCTCCTTGAAAAAAAGTGCGGCAGTTTATCAACTGACGACACGCCGCGCTGTACCGCTGAAAAAGCCTTGGGCGTTTTCGCTCATTTGGCCGACGATCCGTTGCCGCGCCTCGCGGCTGCCCCAGGCGTTGTGTGGGGTGACGATCAACCGTGGGATATCGTTGGCCAGCAGCGGGTTGCCTTGGGTCGGCGGCTCCACGCTGAGCACGTCGGTGGCGGCACCACCCAAATGACCGCTGCGCAGTGCTTCGGCCAGGGCCTGTTCGTCGATCAGGCCGCCACGGGCGGTGTTGACCACAAATGCGCCGTGCTTGAGCCGGGCCAGTTCGCGGGCACCGATGAAGTTTCGGGTGTGCTCGTTGAGCGGGCAGTGCAGGGTCAGGGCATCGACTTGCGGCAGCAGTTGCTCCAGCGGCAAGCGGTCGGGGCGGACCGGGCGCCCGGGAATCTGCCCCAGCAGCACGCGCATGCCAAAGGCCTCGGCCAGCCGCCCGACAGCGCTGCCCAACTCGCCATGGCCGAGCAAGCCCAGGGTCTTGCCTTGCAGTTCGACAATCGGATAGTCCAGCAGGCAAAACTGCGAAGCCTGCTGCCAGCGACCTTCCCCCACCGCTTTTTGATAATCGGCCAGGCGCGTCGCCAGGTTCAGCAACAGCATGATGGTGTGCTGGGCCACCGACGGCGTGCCGTAGCCCTGGCAATTGCACACCGTGATGCCGTGGTGGCGAGCGGCTTCCAGGTCGACGTTATTAGTACCGGTGGCGCTGATCAGGATCAGCTTCAGTTCGGGGTTGGCGGCCATGGCCTGGGCATCGATCACGGCCTTGTTGGTGATCGCCACGGTGGCGCCCTTGAGCCGCTCGATCACCTGCTCCGGCGTGGTCCGGGCGAACAGTTGCAGGTCGCCGAAGCAGGCGCGCAACGGGGCCAGGTCCAGGTCGCCGAGGTCCAGGGAAGGGTGGTCGAGGAAAACGGCGCGGGCGGTGTTCGTCATCAGCTGTACCTTTTATGTCAAGAACCGAAGGCGTAATGTGGCGAGCCTATCAGATGGAATGTGGCTGTGGCCTGGCCCGAATAATGGGCTTATGAAGAACCCTGTGGCGAGGGGATTTATCCCCGCTGGGCTGCGAAGCGGCCCCCAAACCAGGCAACTCGGTGTACCAGGCAGATTGAGTTCACTGCTTTTAGGACTGCTGCGCAGCCCAACGGGGATAAATCCCCTCGCCACAGATTCACTTGCCACACAGTTGATGTTTGTTTCGAGATTGAGCTAGCCAAGGAGCCACCATGTACCTCACCGAATTCCTCACCGTCGCCCTGATCCACCTGCTGGCCGTCGCCAGCCCCGGGCCGGATTTTGCCGTGGTGGTGCGCGAAAGCGTGACCCATGGCCGGCGCGCCGGGACCTGGACGGCGCTGGGCGTCGGCACGGCGATTTTCCTGCACGTGGGCTATTCGTTGCTGGGCATCGGCCTGATCGTGTCGCAATCGATCGTGCTGTTCAACGCGCTGAAATGGGCCGCCGCCGCGTACCTGCTGTACATCGGCTTCAAGGCACTACGGGCGCAACCGGCCAAGCCGGCCGAGGAAAACCTGCACAAGGAAGTCGGTGAGCGTACCGCCCGTGGCGCGTTCATTTCCGGCTTTGTCACCAATGGCCTGAACCCCAAGGCGACGCTGTTTTTCCTGTCGCTGTTCACCGTGGTGATCAATCCGCATACGCCGTTGGCGATCCAGGCCGGTTATGGCGTGTACCTGGCGATGGCGACGGCCGTCTGGTTCTGCCTGGTGGCGCTGTTGTTCAGCCAGCAACGGGTGCGCGCCGGCTTCGCGCGCATGGGCCACTGGTTCGACCGGACCATGGGCGCGGTGCTCGTCGCCATTGGGGTGAAGCTGGCGTTTACCGAGGCGCATTGATCCAGCGCCCACAGTCCCGGACATGGCTCAAGGCTAGTATCTGCGCGCGGATCAAATCATTCCTTTGGGTGATTTGATCCGTGTATAAGCGCTCTAGAGTGCTTACTTCCAGCCAAGACCGTGCAGTCAGAAAAGGGACTCTTATGTTGCAGACTCGCGTTATTCCTCCAGCCGAAGGCGCCTATCAATACCCGCTGCTGATCAAGCGGCTGCTGATGTCCGGCACGCGTTACGAGAAAACCCGCGAGATCATCTACCGTGACCAACTGCGCTACAGCTATCCGACGCTGATCGAACGGGTCGCGCGCCTGGCCAACGTGTTGACCGAGGCGGGGGTCAAGGCCGGCGATACCGTGGCCGTGATGGACTGGGACAGCCACCGTTACCTGGAATGCATGTTTGCGATCCCGATGATCGGCGCGGTGATCCACACCATCAACGTGCGCCTGTCACCGGAGCAGATCGTCTACACCATGAATCACGCCGAGGACCGCTTCGTGCTGGTCAACAGCGAGTTCGTCGGCTTGTACCAGGCGATCGCCGGGCACCTGACCACGGTGGACAAGACCCTGCTGCTGACCGACCTGCCGGAAAAAACCGCCGACCTGCCGAACCTGGTGGGTGAGTACGAGCAATTGCTGGCCGCCGCCACGCCCACCTACGATTTCCAGGATTTCGACGAAAACTCCGTCGCCACCACGTTCTACACCACCGGCACCACGGGCAACCCCAAGGGCGTGTACTTCACCCATCGGCAACTGGTGCTGCACACCATGGGCGTGGCGACCATCATGGGGGCCATCGACAGCGTGCGGCTGCTGGGCACCAACGACGTGTACATGCCCATCACGCCGATGTTCCATGTCCACGCCTGGGGCCTGCCCTACGTGGCGACCATGCTCGGGCTCAAGCAGGTCTACCCGGGCCGCTACGACCCCGAACTCCTGGTCCAGCTGTGGCGCAAGGAAAAGGTCACCTTTTCCCATTGCGTGCCAACCATCCTGCAAATGGTCCTCAATGCCAAGGGCGCCCAGGACACCGACTTCGGCGGCTGGAAGATCGTCATCGGCGGCAGCGCCCTGAACCGCAGCCTGTACGAAGCGGCCAAGGCCCGGGGCATCCAGCTCACCGCCGCCTACGGCATGTCGGAAACCGGCCCGCTGGTGTCCTGCGCCCACCTCAACGCGGAACTGATGGCCGGCAGCGAAGACGAACGCACCACCTACCGGATCAAGGCCGGTGTGCCGGGGCCGCTGGTGGAGGCGGCGATTGTCGACGCCGAGGGACGGTTCCTGCCGGCCGATGGCGAGACCCAGGGCGAACTGGTGCTGCGCGCGCCGTGGCTCACCGAGGGCTATTTCAACGAGCCGCAGAAGGGCGCCGAGCTCTGGGCCGGCGGTTGGCTGCACACCGGTGACGTCGCCACGCTCGACAACATGGGCTTCATCGACATCCGCGACCGCATCAAGGACGTGATCAAGACCGGTGGCGAATGGATCTCCTCCCTGGACCTGGAAGACCTCATCAGCCGTCACGCGGCGGTACGTGAAGTAGCAGTGGTCGGCATTCCCGATCCGCAGTGGGGCGAGCGGCCGTTTGCCTTGCTGGTGGTTCGCGAAGGGCATGAGATCGGGGCTCGCGAACTCAAGGAGCACCTCAAGCCGTTCGTTGAGCTGGGGCACTTGAGCAAGTGGGCGATCCCGAGCCAGATCGCCCTTGTTACGGAAATTCCCAAGACCAGCGTCGGCAAGCTCGATAAGAAGCGCATCCGCGTCGACATCACCGAATGGCAGAGCAACAACAGCACCTTCCTCTCCACGCTTTAGGCCCTTTCGCCGTGCCCGAAAGGGCACGGCAGCCCCACCAAGCAAGCGCTTGCCTTGTCAAACTGAAAATTTCAGCCATCCTTGCCGTGCCGGCATCTGTCGGCCTGGCAAAAGGACTGTTCCAGAGTGGTTGAGGGCTGCAAATCACACTTTAGAGGGATCAAGCCGTACTACCTGCTGGCTATAGTCCGCTCAAGGGATTTTCGGAATGGGACGTACGTGCCAGCACGGCGAAGGGTTTCCGGAAATGTCCGCTGCCATAACAATAAAACACATGGAGTTGCGTCGATGACCTCAGCAAACACTTTCTGGCGCCGGGCAAAACTGCCTCTGGCCGTCAGTCTTGCCTCCTCGCTCGCCGGCCCTGCATTCGGCGTCAGCTTCAACATTGGTGAAATCGAAGGCCAGTTCGACTCGTCCTTGTCGGTGGGGGCGAGCTGGTCCACGGCCAACGCCAACAAGGATCTGATCGGTGTCAACAACGGCGGCCGTGGGCTGTCGCAGACCTCCGATGACGGCCACTTGAACTTCAAGCGCGGGGAAACCTTCTCGAAGATCTTCAAGGGCATCCACGACCTGGAACTGAAGTACGGCGATACCGGCGTGTTTGTGCGCGGCAAGTACTGGTACGACTTTGAACTCAAGGACGAAAACCGCCTGTACAAGGACATCAGCGACAACAATCGCAAGGAGGGCGCCAAGTCTTCCGGCGGGCAGATCCTCGATGCGTTCGTCTATCACAACTACGCCATTGCCGATCAGCCGGGTTCGGTCCGCCTGGGCAAGCAGGTTGTCAGCTGGGGTGAAAGTACCTTCATCCAGGGCGGCATCAACTCCATCAACCCGGTCGATGTGTCCGCATTCCGTCGTCCTGGTGCCGAGGTCAAGGAAGGCTTGATCCCGGTCAACATGTTCTATGTGTCCCAGAGCCTGACCGACAATTTGTCGGCTGAAGCTTTCTACCAGTTGGAGTGGGACCAGACTGTTGTCGATAACTGCGGTACGTTCTTCTCCCAGCCAGATGTTATTGCCGATGGCTGTACGGATAATCTGCGGGTGTTGAATAAACGTTCCAGGATCCCAGGGGCTGCCTTGCCGGCCTTGGGTGCATTTGGTGTGGACGTGAACGAGGAAGGGGTCCTGGTCCGCCGGGGGGCTGATCGTGATGCCCGTGACGGCGGCCAATGGGGCGCGTCCTTGAAGTATATGTTCGAGCCGCTGGACACCGAATTCGGTGCCTACTTCATGAACTACCACAGCCGTGCGCCGATTTTCAGTGCCACGGGAGCTGCACAACAGTTCTACTCCACGCCGTTGGGGCCGTTGGCAGGGCTGCGCCCTCTGATCGTGGCGGGTAATTCCAAATACTTCGTTGAATACCCGGAAGACATTCGGCTCTATGGCTTGAGTTTCTCCACTACCTTGCCCACCGGCACGGCCTGGAGCGGCGAGCTGAGTTATCGGCCGAATGCGCCGGTGCAGTTGAGTACCACCGATATTCTCTTTGCAGGTGTTACTCCGATCCCGGGTTTTGGTAATGCCTCGGTGCTCGATGGCACCCCAGGTCAGGATCTGCACGGCTATCGCCGCAAGGAAATCACCCAGTTCCAGACCACCTTTACCCACTTCCTCGATCAAGTTATGGGCGCGAGCCGTCTGACCTTGGTGGGTGAGATTGGGGTCACTCACGTCGGAGGGCTGGAAAGCAGGTCCGAGGCTCGCTACGGCCGTGACCCAGTGTTCGGTCCAGGTGAACTGCCCAATGGCTTCTGTAACACGCTCAACGCCTCTACCGCCGCAGGTGGCGGCCAGACCAGCAGCGGTGTGAACAGCAACTGCAACAACGACGGCTTCACCACCTCCACGTCCTGGGGCTACCGCGCTCGCGCCATCTGGGAATACCCGGACGTCTTCGCCGGCGTGAACCTCAAGCCCAACGTGGCCTGGTCCCATGACGTCAAAGGCTACTCGCCAGGCCCTGGCGGCAACTTCGAAGAAGGCCGCAAGGCCGTCAGCCTCGGGCTGGATGCCGAGTACCAGAACACCTACAACGCCAGCCTGGCCTACACCAACTTCTTTGGTGGCGACTTCAGTACCGTGGACGATCGTGACTTCCTGGCGCTCAGCGTCGGCGTGACCTTCTAAGCACCGAATTTCAGGACGACACACTATGAAAATAACAAAGAATCTGTTGCAGGTCGGTGTTCTGGGGCTATCCCTGCTGGCTGCCAGCGTCATGGCGGCAGTGCCTGCTGCCGAGGCCGACAAACTGGGCAAGAGCCTGACGCCGATGGGCGCCGAGATGGCCGGCAATGCCGACGGCTCGATCTCGGCCTGGAAACCCATGGCCAAGAACGCCGGTGCCGTGGACAGCAAGGGCTTCCTCGCCGATCCATTCCCGACGGAAAAACCGCTGTTCACCATCACTGCGCAGAACGTCGAGCAGTACAAGGCCAAACTCGCCCCGGGCCAATACGCGATGTTCAAGCGCTACCCGGAAACCTTCAAGATGCCGGTCTATCCGACCCATCGCGGCGCCACCGTGCCGGACGAGGTGTTCGCCTCCATCAAGAAAAACGCGGTCAACACCAAGCTGGTCTCCGGTGGCAACGGCCTGGAGAACTTCGAGACGGCCGTGCCGTTCCCGATTCCCCAGAGCGGCGTGGAAGTCATCTGGAACCACATCACCCGCTATCGCGGCGGCAGCGTGACGCGCCTGGTCACCCAGGCCACCCCGCAGCCCAACGGTTCGTACAGTCTGGTGTACTTCCGCGACCAATTCGTGTTCCGCGACAAGATGAAGGATTTCGATCCGGCCAACCCTGGCAACATCCTGTTCTACTTCAAGCAACAAGTGACCGCGCCAGCGCGCCTGGCCGGTGGCGTGCTGCTGGTGCACGAGACCCTCGACCAAGTGAAGGAACCGCGCTCGGCGTGGGTCTACAACGCGGGTCAGCGCCGCGTGCGCCGTGCCCCGCAAGTGTCCTATGACGGCCCGGGTACGGCGGCCGACGGCCTGCGTACCTCCGACAACCTGGACATGTACAACGGCGCACCGGACCGCTACGACTGGAAACTGGAAGGCAAGCAAGAGATGTACATCGCTGCCAACAGCTACAGGATCGATTCGCCGCAACTCAAGTACGCCGACATCATCAAGGCCGGCCACATCAACCAGGACCTGACCCGTTATGAGCTGCGTCGTGTCTGGCACGTGACCGCGACCCTGAAGGAAGGTCAGCGCCACATCTACGCCAAGCGTGACTTCTTCATCGATGAAGACACCTGGCAAGCTGCGGTGATCGACCACTACGACGGTCGTGGCCAACTGTGGCGCGTGGCCGAGGCCCATGCCGAGAACTACTACGACAAGCAAGTGCCGTGGTACGCCCTGGAAACCCTCTACGACCTGCAGTCCGGCCGCTACCTGGCACTGGGCATGAAGAACGAAGAGAAATCGGCCTATGACTTCGGCTTCACCGCCACCACCGCCGATTTCACCCCGAACGCACTGCGTCAGGACGGCATCCGCTAAACCGCTCCACCCGAGGCCGCATCCTCGAAACAACGCCCCGACTGGTTCGGGGCGTTTTTTTGCTCGATCAGTCAACACAAACCCTGTGGCGAGGGAGCTTGCTCCCGCTTGAGTGCGAAGCGCTCATCGCTTTTTGGGGCGGCTTCGCCACCCAGCGGGAGCAAGCTCCCTCGCCACAAGAGCGTTTTTTTCCAGGTCGGCGTGTAGTCTTTTTGTAGCCATTTGTAGCACTCCCTTCAATACCTCCTCGTTTACCGCTAGTCTGCGGACATCTGCAATGCCGCCACCCGCATTCCTACAAGAGCCGGCCATGACTGATTTGTCTTCACTTCCGGATTCTGCCCGCGCAGCCATCGCGGTAGAGGACGGGCGTTTCTACCGCCCGCCCTTGCCCGATGGCCATGTCGCGCGGCCGCGGTTGTGCGAGCGGTTGGGCGCAGGGCTCGGGGGCAGGTTGCTGCTGGTCAGTGCACCGGCGGGGTTTGGTAAAAGCTCCCTGGCGGTGGAGTTCTGCCAGAGCCTGCCGGCCCATTGGCAAAGCCTCTGGTTGGGGCTCAGTGCCCGAGACAACGACCCTGGGCGTTTCCTGGAACGCCTGCTCGAAGGGCTCCAGGCGTTTTTCCCGCAACTGGGCGGCCGGGCACTGGGGCTGCTGAAAATGCGCCAGCGCCATCAACCCTTTGCCTTCGAGGAATGGCTCGATGGCCTGCTGGACGAGCTGTCCACGCACTTATCGCCGCGCGAGCCCTTGCTGCTGGTCCTCGACGATTACCATTTGGCCCAAAGCCCGGTGCTGGATCGCTGCCTGCAGTTTTTTCTCAATCACCTGCCCGACGGTTTGCTGGTGCTCGTCACCAGCCGCCAGCGCCCGGACTGGCATCTGGCACGCCTGCGCCTGTCACGGCAATTGCTCGAACTCAACGAGCAAGACCTGCGCTTGACCCACGAAGAAGCCTTGACCCTGCTCCAGCACCACAGCAGCTCGTTGCGCGGTGAGGCACTGGAGAATCTCATCCAGCGCAGTGAAGGCTGGGTGGCCGGGCTGCGCTTCTGGTTGCTGGCCGCGTCCGAAGCCGGCACCGAAGGCCTGCTGCCCCAGGCCCTGCACGGCGGGGAAGGGCTGATCCGCGATTACCTGCTCGAAGAAGTCATCGATTGCCTGCCCGCGGAGGTGCAGGCGTTCCTCTACGACACGGCCCCTCAGGAACGCTTTTGCAGCGCGCTGTGCGATGCCGTGCGCGAAGCCCATGACAGTGCGCAGATCCTGCGTTACCTGGCGGCTCACCAGGTATTCCTGGTGCCGCTGGACGAGCATGGCCATTGGTACCGTTATCACCACTTGTTTTCCGACCTGCTGCGCAGTCGCCCCAGCGCCCCGGCCATGGTCCCAGCCGCGACCCTGCACCTGCGGGCCTGTCGCTGGTTCAATGCCCAGGGTCTAATCGACGAAGCTGTGGAGCAGGCGCTACGGGCCGGGCACTTGGACGTGGCGGCGAACCTGGTGCAGAACCTTTCGGAGGAGCAGTTGCTGGCCGAGCAGAACGTCGGCATGTTGCTGCGCTGGAAGATGGACCTGCCCGACAGCCTGCTCATCAGCACGCCGAGGTTGATCGTGCTCTACAGCTGGGCGCTGGGGCTGGCCTGCCAGTTGGACGCTGCTGAAGAGCTTGCCGCGCACTTGAGTCGTTTCCTGCCGGCCCCCTCGGCCACTGCGCAAAAATCCATGCTCGCCCAATGGCTGGCCCTGAGCGGCATTGTCGCCCGTGGCCGTGGGGACCGGGAAGCCACCGTGCGTTATTGCAGCGAAGCCATGGAAAGCCTGCCGCAAAAACGCTACGGCCAGCGGCTGATGTGCCTGTCCACATTGTCGAACCTGGCGATTGCTGACGGCGACCTGTGGCGCGCCCGGAACCTGAACCGCGAATCCCTGGAACTGGCGCAGCGGGTCGGCAACCCACTGTTCGAGGCCCTGGCCCATTACGATCGTGCCCGGGTCTTGCAGGCGCGGGGGGAGATCCTGCGGGCGTTGGACGAAGTACACCAGGGCCTGCAACGTTTGCACAAGCTACCGCCCCAACGGCTGTATGCGGTGCGGGCACGGTTGATCATGTACGAGGGTTTCCTGCTGACCTTGCGCATGCAACCCCAGGTCGGCCTGGCGCGGTTGCAGGCGGGCCTCACCGAAGCCCGCGCCTGCCGCGATATCAGCGTGCTGATCGGTCATTGCGTGATCGCCCGTATCGAAGGCTACAGCGGCGAGTTCGCCCGGGCCTTTGCCGAACTGGCTGAAGCCGAGCGCCTGATGCACATCTGGGACGTTCCGCCGATCTATTACCTGGCGATGATTACCCTGGTCAAATGCGAACTCTGGCTGGCTCAGGGCCGCACCGATCTGGCCGAAGCCTGGTTGGCGCGCTTGGGCCAGACCTACACGGGCGAACGGGCCGCCGCGCCACCGGAATTCCACCCGCAACTGCCGCTGCATGTCGAACTGCAGCAGGCGGTGCTGGAATCCATTCGGGGTCAACCGATGCTTGCAGAGGGGCGGCTCAATGCCTTGCTTGAGCATGGGCAGCAAACCGGTCGGCAGATGCTCAGCGTGATGGCGCTCAACCAGAAGGTCGCCTTGCTGCTGAGCCTCGGCCGCGAACCCGAAGCACGCCGCACCCTGGCCCAGGCTTTCGAAGCCGCCAGCGGCGGGGTGTTGCAGCCCTTCGAGTGGTTGTTCGGCAAGCACCGTGATTGGTTGCGCGAGCAACTGCTGCACGCGCCGCCCAGTACCTTGCGCGACCACTTGCTCGAACGCCTGCACTCGACGGTGGCTCAGCCTACCGACCCGGCGGCGCCTGTCGAAACCCTCAGCAGTCGCGAACGGGCGGTATTGCAGTTGATTGCCCAAGGCTGCTCGAACCAGGAAATCAGCGAGCAATTGTTCATCTCGCTACACACCGTCAAGACCCACGCCAGTCACATCAACAGCAAACTCGGCGTCGAGCGCCGCACCCAGGCGGTGGCGCGGGCGAAGGCGTTGGGGTTGTTGGGCTGAGCGGGGTTTATTTGTGTCGAAGAGCTTTTGTGGCGAGGGGATTTATCCCCGCTGGGGGCGAAGCCCCCTCCTCGGTGTATCAGGCATAAATCATGTCCGAAGCAATCGAGGGCTGCTTCGCAGCCCAGCGGGGATAAATCCCCTCGCCACAAAAAACAGTCAGTGCCAGTGAAGGAATGTTTGATGTTGCCCCTCTACAAAACCATCCCATCCCCCGTCGGCCAACTGATCCTCGTCGCCCGGGAGACAAGACTGGCGGCCATCCTGTGGGAAAACGAGCGGCTCAATCGGGTGCGTCTGGGGCCTTTGGAGGAAGACACCCAGCATCCAGTCCTCAAGGAAACCGAACGTCAGTTGCTGGAATACTTCGCCGGTCAGCGCCGTCGTTTCGAATTGGAGCTGGACTTTGCCGGCACTGATTTCCAGGTCCGAGTCTGGCACGCCTTGTTGACCATCCCCTTTGGAGAAACCCGCAGCTACCGCGACATCGCCCTCCAGATCGGCCAACCGACGGCGGTCCGGGCGGTCGGCGCCGCCAATGGTCGCAACCCCATCTCGATCATCGCCCCGTGCCACCGCGTCATCGGCAGCTCCGGCAGCCTTACCGGCTTCGCTGGCGGCCTGGCGGCCAAACAATTTCTGCTCAGCCTCGAAGGCCAGCAGAGCCTGCAGTTGGCGTTCTGACTGCCACTTTCCTTGTGGGAGTGGATGCAAATTTATAGTCACCCCAAAACAACTGTGGGAGCGAGCTTGCTCGCGATAGCAGATAGTCAGCTTGCGAATGTGTTGGCTGTGCCGCCGTCATCGCGAACAAGCTCGCTCCCACATTGATCGCAGATCACAGGTTTCAGGGGGATGGAGGTTTGGGAGCCCGCATGCGTGTCGGTGGCTGGCCGTTGGCGTTGTGCTGGTAGATCTGCGTGGGCTGGCCCTGTTCATTGAAGAACACCTGACCAATGCCGGCGCTGTTCCACAACCGTTCGCCCGCTGCGGCGTGTTCCGGGGTGTGGGGGACTATGCGCATGCTGCGGCGCTTGGTGAACCAGTTCAGGGGCGAGCGCGGCGAGTAGAGCCAGCGGTTCAGGCGGTCGAACCATTCCAGCAACACCGGCGGGAATTCATTCTTGATGCCGCTGCTGGTGATCTGCCAGATGCGCGGGCCGCCCTTGCGGTGTGGGATCAGCACCTCGTAGACGAAGGAATAATGCACGTCCCCTGACAGCACCACGTAATTACCCGGTGTGCGCGAGTGTCGGAAAATGTTCAGGATCACCTGGGCCGCGCCGCGATGGGCCATCCAGTTTTCCGCGTCCACCAGCAACGGATAACCGCACCAACTGAACACCCGCTGCACGGTCTCGATCAGCTTCACCCCGAAGATCGGCGCCGGTGAGACGATGATGGCCGAGGGGTGATCCAGCAACTCCTGCTGCAACTCGCTCAGGGCTTCCCAATCCAGCAGGCCGGAAGGCTGCTTGAGGTTGTTCTCGCTGCGCCAGCGGCGGGTCCGGGTGTCGAGCACCACCAGGGCTGGGGTGCTTGGCAGCACGTAATGCCAGTGCTGGAAAGCCAGCAAGGAGTCGATCAGTGTGTCCTGTGGCTCGCTGTCGAGGTAACGGTCCCGGGCTGTGTCGCTCAAGGCCAAGGTTTGCGGGAGTACGTCAACAAAGGCATCCGGGTTGTTGCCCCAGCCCTGGCAGAGCATGTAGGCGATCAAGGCATTGCCGATGATGCGTTTGGAGAACGGATGGCCGTAGGCCGTTTCCTCCCACTGCGCGGACAGATTCCAGTCATCGGTAATGTCATGGTCGTCGAAAATCATCAGGCACGACAAGTGCGCAAACACCCGTGCCACGCCGCCCAGTCCGGTCTTGAACGCATCGATGCGTTGCTGTTCCAGGTCGTAGCGCTGGCGCCGTTCGACGGTCAGCTCTGGCGGCTGCACCGCGATCAGTGTCCAGGGTACCGGCGACCACACCAGCAGGTACATCGCCATGACCTCGGCGAAGGTCACCAAGTGATTGTCGGCGCTACTGCTGGTGAAGATCGGCTTGCGCGCCCCGCCGAAAAAGCGTTCGCGCAGGGTTTCGTTGCTCTCCAGTGCCGGTAGCAAATCGGCGCGATGGTAATAACTGGCCGGGTGTTGGTAGAGCTTGGCGCTGTCTTCCACCACGGCGCCGTCCAGGCATTCCTCGAACAGCCCCAGGCGTTCGATCAGCCCGTGAATCGCCCGCAGCATGGGCCCTGCGACGTCGTCGGCATAGACCTGGTCGCCACTCATCATCAACAGTGCCGGGCGTTGCGCGGGTGCTTGCGCCAGCAGTCGGTCGACACAGAGCAGGCCGTCGTTGGCCGGGTAGTGGGGTTTTCGGCAAGAACCGTGGACCAATTGCTCGATGCGCGAGTGCAACATGAAGTTCGGGCACTGGGCGCCGTCATACAACAGGTGCGGCGCCCACTCGGCGATGGGCGCGTCGTCCACCAGCAGGTCGTAGTCAATCGCTACGTCCTGGGGCAGGGGCGCGTCGAGCGTCACATCGATCAAGTGCACAAACGCCCGCTGCCCCACCGGCACCACGGTGCAACGCGATGCATCGAGTTCCAGGTCGCCGACACCGTCAATGCGCAGCGTCAATGCCAACGCTCGCGTGCCCACCAGCCACATCACCAGGCGCGCAGGCTCCAGCCGCCGTAACAGCGGGCCGACCAGGACGGGGGGCAGGGTAGAGGTGAGGTCTGGGGTGGACGACAGCATTCGCGAGAAAAGCTCTGTTCAGGGAGAGGCGGGGATCATAGCGCAATGTGCCGGGTTGCTGGGGATGGGGAGGCATTGTGGTAACCCTGCTTTTGTGGCGAGGGGATTTATCCCCGCTGGGGTGCGAAGCGCCCCTAAAACCTGACACAGCGGTGTGCCTGGTTAATTGTTCGGGGCTGCTGCGCAGCCCAGCGGGGATAAATCCCCTCGCCACAAGGGGAAGTACTTGGCCATCTGATACCTATGCAAGTCACTGCATCATTGAGCGACGTTGGACGCCTGCGCCGCCTTGATCAAATCCGCCCCGATGTCCTTTTCGAACTTGGCCCACACCGGCTTCATCTTGTCACGCCAGGCGCTGCGTTCTTGCGGCGTGAGGGCAATGATCTCGGTGGTCTTGGCATCCAGCACATGCTGCTTGTCCTGCTGGTTGAATCGCTCCGCTTCCTGGTTGGCATGGGCGGTGGATTCGACCACGATCTTGTCCAGCTCGCTGCGGATGTCCGGCGGCAGGCCGTTCCAGAAGTCCGACGTGGTGATCAACATGTAGTCGAGTATGCCGTGGTTGGACTCGGTGACGTATTTCTGCACCTCATTGAGCTTCTGGTTGTAGAAATTCGAATAGGTGTTTTCCGTGCCGTGGACCAAGCCGGTGCGCAGGCCCTGGTACACCACCGAGAAAATCATCGGTTTGGCTTTGGCGTCCACTGCCTTGAACTGTTCCTCCAGCACCGTAGAAGTCTGGATCCGGAACGTCAGGCCACGGGCATCCTCAGGGGTGCGCAATGGCCTGTTGGCCGACAACTGCTTCATGCCGTTGTGCCAATAGGCCAGGCCCGTGACGTTCTTGCTTTCCATGGACCTGAGCAGCTTCTGGCCCTCGGGGCTCTGCTGGAAACGGTCCACGGCGGCGATGTCGTCGAATAGAAACGGTAGGTCGAACAACTGCACGGTCTTGGTGTACTGGTCGAACTTGGCCAGCGACCGGGCAATGATCTGCACCTCTCCCAGGAGCAAGGCTTCCATCTCCTTGTCATCGCCGTACAGCGTGGAGTTGGGGTACACCTCGACCTTCACTTTGCCCGGTAGCCGCTCCTCCGTGAGCTTCTTGAACATCAACGCGCCCTGGCCCTTGGGCGTTTGTTCGCCTACCACATGGGAGAATTTGATGACGATCGGCTCAGCCGCAATGGCCGTGCCCCACGCCCCGAAAGCCAGGGTGCAGGCGAGCGCTTTCCATACAGGTTTTAGCATTGCAAGGCGTCCCTTTCAGTGTCCGAAGGCACAGGGCCGACAGGTCGGCCCCATACCTCTGTAAGCGGGCAAGTTGTCCTGCGCCCGCCACGGTGTGTGTTTACCGGGTTTAACTCATCCCCAACCAGTTAGGCAGCGCCAGCGAGATCCATGGCACGTAGGTAATCAGCACCAGGAACGCCAACAGGATCATCAACCACGGCATCGCCGCACGAATCGTGGCGGGCAGGGACATGCCGGTCACCGCCGAGGTGACGAACAGGTTCAGCCCCACCGGTGGCGTGATCAGGCCAATCTCCAGGTTGACCACCATGATGATGCCCAAGTGAATCGGGTCGATGCCCAGCTTCATGGCGATGGGGAACAGGATCGGCGCCAGGATCAGGATGATCGCCGAAGGCTCCATGAACGCGCCGGCAATCAGCAGCACGATGTTCACCACCAGCAGGAAGGTCACCGGCGTCAATCCGGCATCGATCACCCACGCGGTGATTTGCTGCGGCAGTTGCTCGGTGGTCAGCACATGGGCGAAGAGCATGGCGTTGGCGATGATGAACATCAGCATGATGCTCAGCTTGGCCGACTCCAGCAGCACCTTGGGTGTCTCGCGGAACGTAAGGTCCTTGTAGACGAACAGGGCAATGAACGCCGAATACACCGCCGCTACCGCCGCCGCTTCAGTGGGCGTGAACATCCCGGAATAAATCCCGCCGAGGATGATGAACATCAGCAACAGGCCCCAGATCGCCTGGCGTGCCGTGCTCAACCATTCCCGCAGCGTCGCCCGCGGCATTGCCGGCAGGTTTTTCTTCACGGCGACGATGTAGATCGCCACCATCAGGAAGAACCCCAACAGCAAGCCGGGAATCACACCGGCCATGAACAATTTGCCCACCGAGGTTTCGGTCGCCGCGGCATACACCACCATCACGATCGAGGGCGGAATCAGGATGCCCAGGGTCCCGGCGTTGCAGACGATGCCGGCGCCAAACGCCTGTGGATAACCCGAACGCACCATCCCGGCAATGGCAATGGAGCCGACCGCCGCCACTGTCGCGGGACTTGAACCCGACAACGCCGCAAACAGCATGCAGGCCAGCACCGCCGCAATTGCCAGGCCGCCACGGATATGGCCGACGCAGGCGTTGGCAAAATCGATCAACCGTCGCGCCACGCCGCCGGTGGTCATGAACGCACCGGCCAGCAGGAAGAACGGAATCGCCAGCAGCGTGTAATGCTCGGACGTTTCGAACAGCTTGATCGCCAGGGACCGAACCGAGTCGGGACTGAAGAAAATGATGGTCAACGATCCAGCCAGCCCCAACGAAATGGCGATGGGCACGCCGATGAACATCAGCACGAACAGTGCAATGAACAGGAAGGCAATGGTCATGGCTTGTCTTCCTCGTGTTCGGTCAATTTGATGGCTTCGGCCGCTTCATCGGCCAGGCCCAGGCCGGTCTGGCGATTCATCAGGATGCGCACGAGAATTTCCGCGAAACGAATGAACACCAGAGCGAACCCCACCGGCACGATCAGCCCGATATGCCATTGCATGATGCCGAAATGGCCAAGGTCCTCGGCGCCGATCTCGGCAATCATCAAGGTGTTGATCCACTCGAAACTCGCCACCGCCAGCAGCCCGGCGTAGGCGAGGCAGCACAGGCAGGCGATGACACCGATCAAGCGCTGCACCGGTTTGCTCGCCAGCTTCACCAGCGCATCGACGCCGATGTGCCCGGCCGTGCGCACGCCGTACGACAGGCCAAAGAAAATCAGCCAGCCAAACAGCGCCTTGGTCAGCGAACTACTCCAGGTCATTGCCTGGGCCATGCCCATGATGTTGTCGCCGATGGCGAACATCGGCTCGCTGGCGGCGGGCCAATGGTCGCCGAGGCTGTAGAAAACCGCATAGAGGTTATTGAGTACCACGTAGACGAACGTGACGAGCGTCATGGCGGCCAGAAGAAAGGCAATGAAACCTTCCTCGAAGTGTTCCCAGATGCGCCGGAGGGCGTTCATGGATGACATCTCCTGTGGGGGACGACAGGCCGATGCCGCCAGGGTGACGGCATCGGCCAACCAATCACTGGGCTTTGTTGGAGGCTTCGGCGGCTTTGATCAGGTCCGCGCCGATATCACCTTCGAACTTCTTCCACACCGGTTTCATCTTGTCGCGCCATTCGCCGCGTTCTTCTGGCGTCAGGGTGATGATCTCGGTGGTCTTGGCCTCGAGGATGCGTTGTTTGTCGTGCTCGTTCAGCTGCGCCGCCTCTTTGTTCACATGGGCCGTGACTTCCACCAGGATCTTGTCCAGTTCCGTGCGGATGTCCGGCGGCAGGCCGTTCCAGAACTTGGTGTTAGTGATCAGCATGTAGTCGAGCAAACCGTGGTTGGACTCGGTGATGTACTTTTGCACTTCATGCATTTTCTGGCTGTAGATGTTCGAGTACGGGTTTTCCGCACCGTTGACCACGCCGGTCTGCAAACCTTGGTACACCTCGGCGAAACTCATCTTGCGCGGGTTCGCGTTCACCGCCTTGAATTGTTCTTCCAGCACTGCAGAAGCCTGTACCCGGAACTTCAGGCCCCGGGCATCCTTGGGTTCACGCAACGGCTTGTTTGCCGACAACTGCTTCATACCATTGTGCCAATAGGCCAGGCCGGTAATGTTCTTGCTTTCCATGGACTTGAGCAGTTTCTGGCCTTCAGGGCTCAACTGGAAGCGATCCACAGCGGAAATGTCATCGAACAGAAACGGCAAGTCGAACAGCTGCACCGTCTTGGTGTACTGCTCGAACTTGGCCAGCGATGGCGCAATCATCTGCACGTCGCCCAATAGCAAGGCTTCCATCTCCTTACCGTCGCCGAACAAAGAAGAGTTGGGGTAGACCTCGACCTTCACTTTGCCTGGCAGCCGTTCTTCCACCAACTTCTTGAACAGCAGTGCGCCTTGGCCTTTGGGTGTTTGTTCGGCGACCACATGGGAGAACTTGATGACCACCGGATCTGCCGCCATGGCCGTGCTCATCGCACTAAGGGCCAATGTGCAAGCGAGCGCTTTCCAGATAGGTTTGAACATTAGGGGCTTTCCTCTTGTTTTTAGTATTTTCGTGCGGGCTCATTCAACATACAGCGCACGGCGGAACAATGATGAGTCTAGGCAGAAAAACAACTTGTCGGGGACGGTTAACGGGAAAAACCGTCATTCGGCTGTACCTCTCGACAGGTTGCGCTAGAGCCTTCCTTGCGTCGGGCTGAAACATCACAAACGGCTCATTTTTTAATGCTTTCAGTCAGCAACCGTGCCTGGGGCAGGAAACCATAAAGGAGCGGTGATGGCTACTGGCTTTCAATCTCGCGCCAGTGCTCGGTGAATCCATGGGGCGTGGCTGTGGATTGTGCTTTCACCACCGACCCCTGTGGGAGCGAGCTTGCTCGCGATGACGGCGGCCCAGCCAACATCACCGTCTCAGACAGGCCGCCTTCGCGAGCAAGCTCGCTCCCACAATTGCCCATCTCCTGGTCCGCGTCATCAGCCTTCAGGGCACTACCTCGTCTGCGGCAAGTGGTACCACCTCATGTTGCGTGGTATGACGACTTCTTAAAATTCCGCTCGCTGAAATACTCGCATCTCCGCAAAAGGTCTCCTGTATGTGTAGGTTTTATTGCGTTATGGGGTTGACAGTCCGCCAGTAACGTCAGAATAATCCATCACGTTGTATGACGACATACAAATAAACAATAACAACATTGGTGTTCCTCCCCTATGAGAATCACAGGCGTTCACGTCGAAGTTTTTTCCACTCCTTCGCGCCGTGCCCAGGACAGCGCCGGCCATGCCCATCCAGGCGATGAGGTCATGATCAAGATGGCTTTGCTGCGAATCGGTTGCGACGATGGCTCCGAGGGTTATGCCTTTGGTCCGCCTGAGTTGATTCGTCCGCACATCATTGAATCCTTCGTACGCAAAGTGCTGATCGGTCGCGATCCGATGGACCGCGAAAGCATCTGGCAAGACCTGGCGCACTGGCAGCGCGGCAGTGCCGGGCAGTTCACCGACCGGGCGCTGGCGCTGGTGGAACAAGCGTTGTGGGATCTGGCCGGGCGCACGCTTAAGTTGCCGGTGCATAAACTGATTGGTGGTTATCGCGACAAGGTCCCGGCGTACGGCTCGACGATGTGCGGCGACGATTTGCCGGGTGGGTTGTCGACGCCGGATGAGTACGCTCAATTTGCCGAAAAGCTGGTGCAGCGCGGCTACAAGGCCATCAAGTTGCACACTTGGATGCCGCCGATTTCCTTCGCGCCGAATCCACAAATGGACATCCAGGCCTGCGCCGCCGTGCGTGAGGCGGTGGGGCCGGACATCGCGCTGATGCTCGACGGTTATCACTGGTACAGCCGCATGGACGCGCTGACCATTGGCAAGGCGCTGCAAAAGCTGAATTTCGCCTGGTTCGAAGAGCCGATGATGGAAGACTCGGCGGAGTCTTATGCCTGGCTGGCCGCCAACCTGGACATCCCGGTGCTGGGCCCGGAGAGCATCGCTGGCAAGTTCCACAGTCGCGCCAGCTGGGTCACGCAGAAGTCTTGTGACATCCTGCGCGCCGGCGTGGCCGGGGTCGGGGGGATCGGGCCGTGCCTGAAGGTGGCGCACCTGGCGGAGTCGTTCGGCATGGATTGTGAAGTCCACGGCAATGGCGCGGCGAACCTGGCGGTGGTCGGGGCCATCAGCAATTGCCGTTGGTACGAGCGCGGCCTGCTGCACCCGTTCCTTGACTATGAAGAAATCCCGGCGCACCTCAACAGCATCGTCGACCCCATGGACGCCGACGGTTTTGTGCACCTGCCCGACCGGCCGGGCTTGGGCGAGGACATCAACTTCGCGTATATCGAGGCCAACACCTTGTCCCGACATTGAGCCTGTTCCACGCCTGGGGCCGATGACTGCCCGGGCGACAAGTCTTTATAAATATAAGAAAGGACTGAACCATGAATCTCTGGCCCAAGCGCCTGACCAGGCTGCTGTGTGTCATCGTGGCCCTGTGCGCAGTGCAGGTGCCCGTCAGCCTGGCCCAAGGCGAAACGCCCCCCGACCAATTGGTGGTGGGCATGAGCATGATCAATCTGCTGTCCCTGGACCCTGCCGCGGCGACGGGTCTGGAGGTTGCCGAAGTCAATGCCAATGTCTATGACATGCTCCTGGAGCAGGACGCGGCGCAGCCGGACACGCTGATTCCGGCTCTGGCGAAAACCTGGGACGTCAGCCCCGACCGCATGCGCCTGACCTTCCAATTGCGTGACGACGTACGTTTTCACTCCGGTGCGCCACTCACCGCCCAAGACGTCGCCTGGTCGTTGCAGCGCGTGGTCACCCTCAACCGCGCCCTGGCTTCCACTTGGAAAGCCTACGGTTTCACCGCCGACAACGTGGTCAAACTGATGCGCGCCGAAGGGCCGCACACTTTTGTCATGGAATTGCCACGGGTCACTGACCCGATGCTGGTGCTCAACACCCTGGCGACTTCACCCAGCGCCTTCATCATCGATCGCAGCGTCGCCTTGCAGCATCAGGTCGGCGACGATCAGGGCGCGGCGTGGCTGGCGACGCACACGGCTGGGTCCGGCGCGTTCAAGCTCGACATCTGGCGCGCCAACGATGTGATCCTGATGAGTCGCAATGACGACTATTGGCGCGGCGCGGCGAAGTTGCGCCGGGTGATCATGCGCAACATGACCGAGTCCCAGGCCCTGCGCCTGATGGTCGAGCGCGGCGACCTGGACGTTGCCCGCGGCATGGCCGCAACTGACATCCAGGCGTTGGGGAAGGTCGATGAAGTGCGCATCCAGAGCATCGCCCGCGGCACGCTGTACTACGTGGCGATGAGCATGCAGCAACCGTTGTTCCAGGACATCCGCGTGCGCCAGGCCATCCGCCTGCTGATCGACTACCAGGGCATCAATGACGTGGTCATGCCGCACTACGGCGTGATCAATCAGCGGCCCTTGCAGTTGGGCCTGCCGGCACGCCTGGACGACCCGGGCTATCGCCTGGACGTGGCCGAGGCCAAGCGTCTGTTGGCTGCGGCCGGACATGCCGAAGGCTTCAAGGTGACCATTCGTTCGCTGACCGATCCGCCGTTCATCAACATCGCCACCAGCCTGCAAGCGACGCTGGCCCAGGCGGGGATCCAGGCGACGATCATCACCGGCACCGGCAACCAGATCTATGGCGCGATGCGCGACCGCCAGTTCGACATCCTCGTCGGTCGTGGCGGCGGCGGGGCGGAGCGTCATCCGCATTCGAGTCTGCGGGCCCTGGTGTACAACCCGGACAACCGCACCGAAGCCAAGCTGAGCAATTTCCAGGGCTGGCGCACCTCGTTCTTCAACCCGCAGCTCAACCAGTTGATCGAGCAAGCCGAGCGTGAGCGGGACCCCGAGCGCCAGCGCGAAATCTACGCCCAGATCCAGACCCTCTACGACCAACAGGTCGGGGCGATCATGCCGGTCTCACAGATGGTGGACGAAGTGGTGATCCACGCGGATGTGCGCAATTACATCGGCCACACCGCCGCCACCACGCGTCTTCGGGACGTCTACAAGCAGCGCTGAAATCGACGGCCACAGGGCCAAGGCAGGAAAGAACATGTCGACTGCATCCTTTTCAATCTGGACCACCCGGGCCGCTTCAGCGACCCGGCGCGGCGGCTCGGTGGCGGTGACGCTGCTGGGGTTGCTGCTGCTGACCTTTTTCATCGGGCGAGTGATGCCCCTGGACCCGGTGCTGGCCATCGTCGGCCCGGACGCCGATGCCTCGGCCTACGCCCAGGTGTACAAAGAGCTGGGCCTGGACAAGCCGTTGTGGACCCAATTCGCGATCTACCTTGGCGATCTGCTGCACGGTGACTTCGGCATGGCCTTGCTGACCGGCAACCCGGTCATCACCGACATCGCCCGGGTCTTCCCGGCCACCTTGGAACTGGCCACCCTGGCCATTCTGTTCGGCGTATTGGCGGGCTTGCCGCTGGGTGTCTACGCGGCAACGCATCAGGGCCGTGCCGGTGATCATGTCGCACGACTGATCACGCTGTTCGGTTACTCCACGCCGATTTTCTGGATCGGCATGATGGCCTTCCTGGTGTTCTACGCCTGGCTGGGCTGGGCCGGCGGCGTCGGGCGCATCGGCCTGGCCTATGACGGGTTGATCCCGAAACACACCGGACTGTTGTTGATCGACACCGCCTGGTCTGGCGAGTGGGAGGCCTTTCGCAGCGCACTGCGGCACATCCTGTTGCCGGCGGTGATCCTCAGCTTCAACTCGGTCGCCTACATCAGCCGCATGACCCGCAGCTTCATGCTCGAACAACTGTCCCAGGAGTACATCATCACCGCCCGGGTCAAGGGTTTGTCCCAGCGTCGCATCGTCTGGGGTCATGCCTTCGGCAACATCCGCGTGCAGCTGTTGACCATCGTCGCGCTGGCCTACGGCGGCCTGTTGGAAGGCGCGGTGCTGATCGAAACCGTGTTCGCCTGGCCGGGCTTCGGCCAGTACCTGACCAGCAGTCTGTTGCTCGGCGACATGAATGCGGTGATGGCCTGCGTGCTGCTGATCGGCCTCATCTTCGTGACGCTGAACCTGATCAGCGATGCGCTGTACAAGATCTTCGACCCGAGGACTCGCTAATGAACCTGCCCCTTGCTTCCAGCGCCCCTGGCAACGCCGCGTTGCCGGCTTCCAGTACGGCGGCGATGGTCGCCAGCATCTTGCGCCTGTTGCGTTTTTTGCTGCGCAACCCTATGACCTTCGCCGGCCTGATCGTCGTCGCGACCCTGATGCTGGTCGCCGTCTTCGCGCCCTGGATCGCCGGCCACGATCCGCTGTTGCAGAACCTCGCCGGCGCGTTGCAGGCACCCAGCAGTGCGCACTGGTTCGGCACTGACGAGTACGGTCGCGATGTGTTCGCGCGGCTGGTGTATGGCTCGCGCATCACCCTGTACATCGTCTTGCTGGTGACGGTGATCGTCGGCCCCATCGGCCTGTTGGTCGGCACGGTGTCCGGTTACTTCGGCGGCTGGGTCGACAGCCTGTTCATGCGCATCACCGACATCTTCATTTCGTTCCCCAGCCTGGTCCTGGCACTGGCCTTCATCGCCGCCCTCGGCCCGGGACTGGAGCATGCAGTGATCGCCATCGCCCTCACGGCCTGGCCGCCGATTGCCCGGCTTGCCCGCGCCGAAACACTGCCGCTGCGCAACGCTGATTTCGTCGTTGCGGTGCAGCTTCAGGGCGCGTCGAGCACCCGGATCATCCTGCGCCACATCATCCCCATGTGCCTGTCGTCGGTGATCATCCGCCTGACCATGAACATGGCGAGCATCATCCTCACCGCCGCCGCCCTAGGCTTTCTCGGCCTCGGCGCCCAGGCACCGTTGCCGGAGTGGGGCGCGATGATTTCCACCGGGCGACGCTACATGCTCGAAAGCTGGTGGCTGGTGGCGGCGCCCGGTGCGGCGATCATGCTGGTCAGCCTGGCGTTCAACCTGTTGGGCGACGGTTTGCGTGACGTCCTCGACCCCCGCAGCCAATCCTGAGGAACAGGCCATGACTGAGATAAAACTTACGGTACAGGATTTGTGCGTGGAATTTCGCAACGCCGGCAAAACCTCCCAGGCGGTGCGTGATGTGTCGTTCACGTTGGGGCGGGAAAAACTCGCCATTGTCGGTGAGTCCGGCTCGGGCAAATCCACTGTTGGCCGCAGCCTTTTACGCCTGCATCCACCGACGGCGCGGGTCACCGCCAAGACGTTGCGCTTCGCCGATATCGACCTGTTGGCCGCCAGCGAAAAGCAGATCCAGGCGATTCGTGGCGCGCGCATGTCGATGATCATGCAAGACCCCAAATACTCGCTGAACCCGGTGGTGCGGGTCGGCGAGCAAATCGCCGAGGCCTACCTGGCCCATCACAAGGTGCCCCATCGCGAAGCCCGCGAACGGGCCCTGGACATGCTCGCCAAGGTGCACATTCGCGATCCTCGGCGGGTCTATGACTTGTACCCCCACGAGGTCTCGGGCGGCATGGGCCAGCGGATCATGATCGCCATGATGGTGATCACCGATCCCCAGGTGATCATCGCCGACGAACCCACTTCGGCGCTGGACGTGTCGGTGCGCCGGCAGGTGCTCAATGTGCTGGAAGAGTTGGTCAGCGAGCGTGACCTGGGGCTGATTTTCATCAGTCACGACCTGAACCTGGTGCGGCATTTCTGTGATCGCGTGCTGGTGATGTATGCCGGGCGCGTGGTCGAGTCGATTGTTGCCGCCGATCTGGACCGCGCCACCCACCCCTATACCCAAGGCCTGTTGGCCGCATTGCCGAGCTTGGATCATCGACGCACCACCTTGCCGGTGCTGCAGCGTGACCCACAGTGGTTGAATGCTTGAGGAGCCTGTCATGAGCATGATTGAAATCGCCGGCCTGAACCTCAGTTTCGGCACCGGCGCGGCACTTAATGCGGTATTGCACGACGTCGATTTGCGCGTTGCCGAAGGCGAGGCATTCGGCCTGGTGGGGGAGTCCGGTTCGGGCAAGACCACCGTTCTGCGCTGCCTGGCCGGGCAGTACCAGCATTGGAGCGGACAACTGCGGGTCGCCGGCCAGGCCGTGACGCGAAACCTGCCGTTGAACCACTACCGCACCGTGCAGATGGTGTTCCAGGACCCGTATGCCTCGTTGCATCCGCGCTACACCATTGATGCCGCGTTGCAGGAGCCGCTGCGCATCCATGGCATCGATGGGCGCGCGCAGAAGGTCAGCGAGATCCTGCGCAAGGTCGGCTTGAACGACAGCTTTCGCTTCCGTTATCCGCACCAGTTGTCCGGTGGCCAGCGCCAACGCGTGGCGATTGCCCGCGCGCTGATCCTGCGTCCCCGGGTGTTGTTGCTGGACGAGCCGACCTCGGCGCTGGACGTCTCGGTGCAGGCGGAAATCCTCAACCTGCTGGCCGACTTGCGCCGCCAGGAAGGGTTGACCTACCTGATGGTCACTCACGACCTGGCGGTGGTGGCGCATCTGTGTGATCGGCTGGCGGTGATGCAGCAGGGCAGGGTGGTGGAGACGCTCGACACCCATCTCTTGGCAAATGATGGCGCGAGCCATGCGTACACCCGTTTGCTGGTGCAAGCCAGTCGGGACATACAGCGAATACCTATCGCTGTTTGAGGTAACTGATTCGTTGCACGTGTTTTAACCCGCAGAAGACGTTGAACCGCAGGTTTCAATGCCGCGCACGCGCTCGCCTGTGATTTGGCGTTCAACCCAACTAACCATTTAACTAACAAGAATAAAAAACATGAAAAAGACACTCGTCGTGTTGTCCCTCGCTTCCTTGTTCACTTCAGTCGTTGCCATGGCCGATACCGGTTATATCAACGTACGCCATCAATATGCGGAAAAAACCCGCATGCACGCCGACCGTGCCAAGTTTGGTATTCGGCTGGATAACGGCGTGGGTCTGGAAGGTGAACTCAAATACAAGACCGCCGGTGACCGGCAAGACGTCGCCTTCGACAACACCGTCGGCAGCGGTCATGAATTTACCGTCAACTACCAGCACAAGCTCAATGACCGCTGGACGCTGACGCCTTCGTTGGCCCTGGACAGCGATGAGGAGTCCACCACCTACAAAATGGGCCTGCGCCTGGGTTACCGCGTGACCAAGGAGCTGAGCATTGCCGGTCGCTACCGTTTTGATTCAGCCAAGCTGGACCGCGACCAGATCGACCGTGACGTGCCGGATAATGGGCAGGACGATCAGAAGGTCAACCGTTACGATGTTTATATCAACTATGGCCCTCAAGGACCCTGGGCCTATGAATATCAATTGACTTACTTCGATGCCGACTACATTCGCTATAACGGCGGCACCGACGACTATGAACAGAATGCCGTGGTCAAATACCAGTGGGATAAACGCTGGGCGCCGTTCTTTGAAGTCGGTGATATTAAAGTCAATTCGGTCGACAGTGATCGCCAGTTGCGGCTGCGGGTCGGTGTTAAATACAGCTTCTTCTAAGTTGTGTGAACACTGGGATCAAAAACTGTGGGAGCGAGCTTGCTCGCGATAGCGGTCTGCCTGTGCCGATGATGTTGGATGTATCGCCGTCATCGCGAGCAAGCTCGGCTCCCACAGAAGCAGTGCGGGTTATTCGTTGTAGAACGCCTGCCGTTGTTGGGTTTCACACAGGCGCATGCGGCTATTGCTCAAATGCAAGTACATGGCCGCCCGCGCCGCGTCGACATTGCCGCTGGCGATGGCGTCGAAGATCTGCTGGTGTTCGGCGTTGATCCCCTGAAGGTAAGCACTGCGGTCACTTTGCCCGGAATAGGCGGAGTTCATGCGCGTACGCGGGATCAGCTTCGTGCCCAGGTGCTTCATGATGTCGATCAGGTAGTAATTGCCGGCGGCCTTGGCGATTTTCAGATGGAACTGGAAATCGGCATTGATGGTGGTACCGGATTTTTCCGGCCCTTGCAGCAACGCCCCCAGCGCCTGGGCCAATTCGGCCAGCGCTTCAGGCGTTGCGCGCTCGGCGGCCATGCCGGCGGCCTGGACTTCCAGGCTCAGGCGAAATTCCAGCAGGTTGAGCACATCCGACAACGTGGCAATCGTCGCCGGCCCCAAGGTGAAGCCCTCCGGCGCCGGCATGTCGAGGACAAAGGTGCCGACGCCATGCCGCGTCTCCACCAGCCCTGCCGCCTGCAAGCGCGACAGCGCCTCACGCACCACCGAACGACTGACGCCTTCGGCCTCCATGATATGCACTTCGGTAGGCAGCTTTTCGCCGCGCTTGAGGATGCCGTCGCGCATGCGCTGGGCAAAGCGGTCGACCAGGGTTTCGGCGAGGCGGCGCGGCTTGTTCAGTGGAGATAACGCTTGATCCGTCATCGGCGTGCTCTAGTGTGATCAGCGGGCATTATAGTGAGTTTTGGCGCAAGGTCGCGGCTATAATGCCGCGATCGTCTGGCTTTAATGGATAGGTGCAATGGACCGTGTCACACCCGATCGACGCCTGAGCATGACCCAGCAACTGGTGGTCGACCTGACGCAACAGATACTGGCCGGCGAACTGCCCGCGGGCAGCAAGTTACCCACCGAACAGGTGATCATCAAGGAACGCGGCGTCAGTCGAACTGTGGTCCGCGAAGCCATGTCGCGGCTCCAGGCAGAAGGTTTGGTGGAAACCCGTCACGGCATCGGCACCTTCGTGGTGGACACCGCGCGCCCGGGGGATTTCCAGGGCAGCAAACACGTCAAGGGCGGCGCCTACGATGCGCTGGCCGTCATCGAACTGCGCCTGAGCCTGGAAGTGGAAGCCGCCGGCATCGCCGCACAACGCGCCACGCCGGAGCAATTGCAGGCGATGCGTGAAGCGCTCGACGCGGCGAATGCTTTTGATACGACGGATGAAGAAAGCGCCCGGGTCGATTTCGACTTTCATCGGCAGATCGCCCAGTGCACCGGCAACAGCTTTTTCATCGACGCCATGGGCCATGTGGGCAATACGTTGATCGCGGTAGTGCAACAGGCCGGGCCCGCGGTGACGGGTGAAAATCGGACATTGGTGGTGCGTGAGCGGGAGCAGATCTATGCCGCATTGGCGCGGCATGATGCGCAAGCGGCGCGGGCGTCGATGCGGTTGCATTTGATCAATATGCAGCAGCGGGTTCGGGGTGTGGTCGAGTCGACCGCGCAATAACCTCCACCGCAGAACACTGTGGGAGCGAGCCTGCTCGCGATAGCGGCGGATCAGCCAACATTAGTGCAGCTGACACACCGCCATCGCGAGCAAGCTCGCTCCCACAGTTTTTGATCTTGGGTGTTTGCAAATGCTGCGCCCACCACCGCCCTCTGTGGGAGCGAGCTTGCTCGCGATGACGTCGGTACAGTCGGGTGAAGTGTTCCTGCTAGTTGCGCTTCCAGCACTCCGCAAACCTTGCACATACCCCATAACGCTCATCCATCTGCGCCATCCTTTCCAGGTGATGCTGTACCGCTTCGACCGTTACCCCATTCCCGATCCGGAAGTACTCCACCATCATCGCGACGTCCAGATCGATCTCGGCTTTCTCCGGCTTGGCATTGGCGGTTTTGGGCAACGCCCATTGTTCCAACTGCTCATCCTTCAACTGCCGCAAACGCGTCTGGTATTCGTCCTTGAAGCGTTCCATCGAGCGCGCCTTGTTCTGCGCCATGTCATCGCCAAATGTCTTCAGGTTTTCCCGGTACAGCGTCCAGTAGTCAGGCGGCAGGTCGAAGCCGAGCTTGGCCTTGCGTTCGCTGATCAGGGTGTCCAGCTTCTCTGGCGAATAAGACTCGACTTTTTCCTTGGCCGGATCCGTCTTCACCGTGACGACGAGGCTTTTATCGATGACCCGGCTCATCAGCTCCAGGCGATGGGGCGTGTCCGGGTAGGTCTTGGGGAACAGCGCATTGCGACCGGCGCAGGCGGGAAAGTCTTTTTTCAGGATCGAGATCGGTGTGCGCACGTCCTTGCCGTCCACCCGTTGCAAGCGTTGCAACTGAGTCAGGCAGAAGTTCTTCTCGGACTTGAACGTCACCTCGTATTCGGCATTGGCCTCGGGCGTAAAGTTGAAACCCTTGCCGCACACGGCATAACCGCTGTTCATGTTGGTGCGCAGGTGAATCTGCTCACCGGGCTTGAGCTTGACCTCCAAATAACCCCTGGCATCCTTGGGTGCCGGAACGCTCATCCCCACGCGCCGCGCGGTATCGCTCAGCAGCATATTATTGAGAATGCCCGTGGTTTGCCCGTCGCAATGGGCGGCATCGAAATAATCCAGCGTGGCGTTGCTGGTATTGGCGACGAACCGCAACTTGGCGGCGTCCGGTTCGATGGCGTCGGGGTAACTGCCGTTGACGCTGCAACCGCCGAGCAATACGAACAACGCGGATAATGCTAACAACGGGGCAGGACAACGAGGCAGGGCGAGCATAGGTCATCCTTGAAGGATCGATAAAGTTGACGAATGCTACTGAAGTGCCACTATTGCGTCCATCACCTGTCGCTGGGCTGTAGGCAATACCCTCTTCTTCTTGACAAGGACTTACCGATGATCGACTTCAACAACAAAGGCTTCTTCAAGCTCAAGCAAAACGACGAATATGCTGAGCGCGTCACGGCCCTGCTGCTGGACGGTGAACAGGTCATCGACGCTTATAAATCCATGCGCGACGGGGTGGTCTTTACCAACAAACGCATCATCGCGGTGAACGTGCAAGGCATCACCGGCAGCAAAAAAGATTTTACTTCCTTGCCCTACAAAAACATCGTCGCCTACTCAGTCGAAACCTCCGGCACTTTCGACCTGGACTCTGAACTGGAGATCTACTTTTCATCCCTGGGCAAAGTGAAATTCGAATTCACCGGCAAGACCGGCATTGTGGAAATCTCCAAGGTGATCTCCAAACACCTCCTGGCCTGATCGGCAAACTCAGTGTCCACCGCCGACCCCCTGTGGGAGCGGGCTTGCTCGCGAAGGCTATGGCACATTCAATATCACCGGCCCAGGCGAACCGCTTTCGCGAGCAAGCCCGCTCCCACAGGGGCCGCAGCCGCCAGTTGCAGCTCAGGGTTCCAGCGCCGGCCCCTTCAACTCGATCTGATTACCGTCCGGATCGAAGCAGTAAATCGACCAACCCTTGCCCTCCGCGCCATAGCGCATCTGCGCCTTCTCAACGGTCAGGCCGGCTGAGGCCAAATGCGCGAGGAGGGCCGGTTCATCAAACGGCTCGATACGCAGGCAGAGGTGATCGACATTGTGCCCCTGCTTACCAGCCGCCGGTCCGCCCTGGCGACCGAGAGGCCCGTCGACAGCCACCAGATCGATCATCGACACACCAGTACCCAGGTGCACCATGCCCAGATCGTCCCGGCGCTTCGTGAGTTCGCAACCGAGCACCGAGGTATAAAAAGCCAGGCTGCGCTCGATGTCTTTTACGCGCAGGACGATGTGGTCAATACGTTGAATCGTGAAGTTCTTCATACAGGCCTCAGGTGCTCAGTGATGGACGCTACGGGTTACTTCACCTTAGCGATTCATGCTGGAATGTCATCGCAACAAAAAATTCCCTGTGGTAGCGAGCTTGCTCGCGATGACGTCATTTTAGCCACCCCCAATATCCGGACACGCCACCTCATGATGAAATGGTTCAAGACCCTCACCCGCACGGATGCCATTGCCACACTGGCCCTGATTGTCTCCATCGCCTCCGCTTACTTCAGCTACCAGCAATACCAGGACAGCGTCGCCAGCCGCAGAACGCCGATCATCATCCGAGTCGGCGCAGAACACAGCAAAGTGTCGTTCTACAAGGCCTATAAAGATGATCAGAACGTACTCTTCAAACAGCGCTACAAAATCATCCTCACCAACAACAGTTTCAACCCGGAAAGTGTCATCGATTGGCGCCTATGGGAGCGCAGGGAAAATGGCGGCGGGGAGTACGCCGGGATGAAATTCAAGTTGCTGGATTCGACGGGCATCCCCATGACCTTCCCGTTCTTGATCGCCGCGAAAGAAAGCAAAGTGGTCTTCCTGGATGTCGGCCAGAAGGTCACGCCAGAGGCATGGGCAATGGTGGAGCAAAGCGTGAGCCTCGATAAGGAGATGGACTGGTTTAAAGCAGACAAGGTTTTTACCGACGCAGGCTATCCGCTGTTCGGTCAACTCACGCCCGGGAAAAGCTCCAGGTATCAAGACCTGCAAGTCAACCGCTGGCTGGCCGGCCCTGCCTATCAGGAGTTTCAATTGAATTTCAGCAAGGCCGACGGGCAAGAAGTGGCGGCGCAGTTGTCGTTGAATGTCAGTGATGTTTATCCACAGGGCGAGGCGCAGCGGTAGTTAAAGTATCGCGCTAAGGCCTCTAGATAGACCTTAAAACAATATTTCCACACGCTATCAATGAAGCTGATAGCGTGCGGAAAACCTGATTCATTCGAGGCTGAAGGCTTCTTGAATGGTCTTGATCAAACGGTCGCCGTCCACACCTTTGTAAGCTTGTGGGTTTGACGCGAGCTCAACCGGTACCTGAGCAAGAAACGCCTTCAAATCGAGCGCCAATCGCTCCGGTAGCTGGGCCATTCCCTCAGTAAGGCCGACAGCCAGTACGATCACATCCCTGAAGTGCTTTTTGATATCGCGACTGTCCACGGCAATGCCTTGTTCAAGCTGCGCCTTCTTGTTAAGCCATGCATGGGCTTTGAGCGGAACAAGCCGATCAGCACCGATGTGGCTGATCTCCTGGGTGTGGTCGACGCCGGCGAGGAGAAAAGCGTAGTACTCATCATCCAGGATAATCGCAGACAGGCTGGCGGCTTGCTCTTCCACAGGAATCCTGGTCATTCGGGCTGCTTCTTCGTGCTCCAGGCCATCCGGGACGCGGGAAAACAACTCCACCTGAACGGGAAAGGATTTGTCCTCAGGATTCTGAAAACGGTAGAAAACCGGGGAGGCCCCATCGCCTTCTCCGTTCTGGCGAATGGCATAGCCTCCGTCCTTGATGAACTTCCAGAACTGCCCGACGAACGCACGATCAAGTGCCTCGACGACCAGGACGATGTCCAGATCCTTGGTCAGTCGAAATGCTTCACCCAGTTCCTCCATGGCAATCGAAGCGGCCACCCCGCCGATCAGCACGTAACTGCCTTGGAAGTCCTTGAAATACTCTCGAAACCGGTCGACACCCACTACCATTTCACGTTCTCCATCATTTCATCGAGGCACATTTGCACGCGTTCGTCATGGTCATCCTTGAGGCTCAGATAGAGGGAGAAAGGGTCTACCGTCTCCATGGCGATGTTGCTGCGCAGTGGTTCATAACTCCAAAACTGAATACAGCACGCCGCATGATTTTGCGGCACTTCCAGGTAGGGCGTCGTGCTCTCGAGTTTCGACTTGGCCGTCTTTGACGGTGAGCTCCAAGCGCCGAACGCTTCCCCGTAGGCCGCAGTCGTTTCCGACTGAGCGCGGGCTCGAATCTGATCGAACTGCGCCGGCGTCATTGCGACGCAAGGGACTTTTGGGCTGGCAAGAAGGCTCATCTCTGCCAAGGCCGTTTCTCCCGCCAGCAACATTGGCGTATCAAACGCCTCCGGAATTGCGTTCAGCCAGAGTGTTTTTTTGACCGGGGTGCGCATGACCTCTTTTGCTCTTTCCCAGGTTTCCTTGGGCGATAAAGGAAAGATGATCGCGGCTTCGCCCAGTTCCTTTCCAGGCTTAACAATGTCCAAGTCGGTCAGTTCCTTGATCGCCCGGGTGACGGTCATTTTTGCGTAGGAGAAGGACTGCTCGAAGGCCGCACGAGTGACCAATAGCGGGTGATGCCATCCCTTGATCAGGTATTGAATCAGCATGGCTTGGGTGGCGGGGCTCAGGACCTGGGGTTTTTCCAGGCGCTGACGGTAGTATTCACGCAAATCCATGCCAAAGGCCGGCAGAAAAAGTTGATTGCCTGGCACGATGAACTGGACGCCTTTCTCCACCAGTCGCTTGCGGTCATAACTGGGGAGCGTGTCGGTGACAAAAATCATCAGGTCGCCGGTCTCGGGCAACTTGTTGTATGCCTGGAAGTTGTGGATGGCTTGGATATGCTTGGCGACATCCGCAACGCTGGCTTCGCGCTGCGGACGTTCCTTCAAGATAAGGCACTGGGCGTTGAAGATATTCGTGAGGAAAAACTCGTATCGGTCACGCAGCGCATACGGAAGAATCTTGACGTTTTCCCATGGCTTCAGGCGCAGCTTCAGGCCAAGCACGCTTTCTACATAGACTTTGAGCTCGATCAGATCAAGTCTTTCCGGGAAATCATGGCCTTGGCGGGTAACTGTCATGGTGTTTCTTCCGTATCACGATTTCAGCACGGTATCAGAGGTTGTGATAGCGTGCAAAATTCGTGATATTTTCCATGGGGCTTCACACGCGAAGCCGTCGAACAACCTTCCACCCATCTGTCGGCTGATACACCGTCATCGCGAGCAAGCTTGCTCCCACAAAAAAGCAGCCAGGTCTGTGGGAAATCTGCCGTACGTCTATCCTAGGTATTCTTGAACCAGGCGCGGAATCGGCAACCGATCATCCACGGACATCCACACCATGAAAAAACAAGAACAAGACAACCTCATCCAAACCCTGCAAACCCGCTTCGAACAAAACCTGAACCGTCACCCAGACATCCCCTGGGCCGACGTCCAGACCCGGCTCGAACACCACCCCAATGCCCTGAAATCCCTCCAGGCCATGGAAGTCTCCGGCGGCGAGCCAGACGTGATCGGCTTCGACCCGAAGACCGGCGTTGTCACCTTCTGCGATTGCGCCAAGGAGAGCCCCACCGGACGCCGGAGCCTTTGCTACGACCGCGCGGCCCTGGATGCGCGCAAGGAGAACAAGCCCAAAGGCAGTGCCATCGAAATGGCCGAAGCGATGGGCATCGCCCTGCTGACGGAAGACCAGTACCGAGCGCTGCAAACCCTCGGCGAGTTTGACGCGAAGACGTCCAGTTGGCTGGCAACCCCGCCAGAGCTTCGTTCGCTCGATGGGGCGATTTTTGGCGACTACCGGTATGGCCGGGTGTTCATCTACCACAATGGCGTGCAGTCGTATTACGCGGCGCGCGGGTTTCGCGGGTTGCTGCAGGTTTAAAGGGAGACCCGCACCTGTGGCGAGGGGATTTATCCCCGTTGGGCTGCGTAGCAGCCCCAAACCCATCCACCGCGGTGCACCAGGAAAAACGGCGTCGGCAGGTTTTACGACTGCGGCGCAGCCGAGCGGGGATAAATCCCCTCGCCACAAGGGACTTGTGTGCTCGAAGGATCGTGGCGGGGCAAAACCACCTCACTCAAAAACCAAAACCTCACTTCCCTTGGCCTCAACCATCTCGCTAAACCTCGGCAAGCGCGCCACAAACTCCGTCTCAAACGCCAGGTAGCGATCCTGCGCCGGCACATAACGGACATCCGGCTTGACCCGCGCAATGTCCTTGGTCGACAGCTTCACCACCTCATGACTCTCTTGATTCCAAAACCACGCCAGCGTCTGTGTGCCAAAGGTGTTGGCGCGGTAAGTCCACACCCACCAAGCCCCATGCCCCCGGGACACATGAAGTTGCCCATGAAAGGTGCGCAACGTGATGACTTGCTTGGGCTGGGTGACGAGCAGGCGTGTGTCCTGGCGCAGTTCACTGCCGAAACCGTCCAGCGTCGCCTTCGTCTTGGCTCCGGTCATGAAGTTGAAGCGCCAGGCCAGCAGCACGGTTTCCTGATAACCCGAATGCTCAACGTTCTGCCGCGCGCCTTCGCTGAACAGCAAAACCTCATCACCCCCCAGGTACGCGGTTGACGTCCGCAGCTTATAGGCCTCAGCGGGCATCGGTTTGGCGACGATGGCCTGGTGCGGCGGGTCTTGATGCCAGACCCAGCACTTCGGGCCGTTGTGCTGCATGAACAACAAGCGGCGCGGGCCGATGGGCAGGATCGTCAGTTCATCCGCAAACTCGAAAATCACCTCGCTGCTGTCCGCTGTGATCCGCCAGATCCGTGTCAAATGCTCAGGTTCATAGAGGCGCTGACGTTCGAATATCTGCGAACCCACCACCACGCAGGGTTGTTCAAACTCCGGCCATTGCACCCCGGCAGGCCCGAACGCCGCGATCTCATCGCCTTGCCGAATTTCGTACTGGTAGCGGTCGTCTGCACTGTAATCACCGCGTATGACCCGACGTTTCCACAGGCTGCGCTGAGCATCGGCATCGATGAGCTGCAAGTCCGCACCGTCCACGCCATCGGTGCGGTGTTCGAGCATGTCCTGCTCAGCGGGCGGCCATTGGTTGTAGTCGATCAGAAAGCACAGCCACTGGTCTTCGTCCTGCTCAGTGATGGCGGCCCAACCGTTGCGGTAGTTGTACTCATGCACATAGGTGGCGCCGGGGTAGTCATGGACTTCCTGCAGCCACTTCACTTTGCCGCGCTTGGGTTTGGCCGGTTTGCGTTCGACGGCGGCAGGTTTCGGCGGCTCGATCAAGCTCGCCGTAAACCTCGGCTCGCCGCGCTGGGCTTGCCAATGCTGGGCAAACGCCTCGCGCTGGCCGACCGGGACAATCACCGGCCGATAATCATCGCCACCGGCATCCAGGTTCCACAAGTCATAACCCTGACCGGCCAACACCGGCGCCAGCGCCTCGAAGCAGACCTCGGGCATCTCGTTAGACAGCTCATCCAACAACGCCTCGAACCCCGGGCCGGCAAACACACCGACGTCGGGATAGTAGTGCTGCAACAGCCCGAGCAAATCGCCGCCCGGTGTTTTCCAATCGATATGAACCAACGGATCGAATTGCGATTGCATCACGCCTGTCTTCCTTGTGGTTTCTCTGCGCGCCATCTTAGCCGCACACCCTCCCAAAAAGACAACCACCGTCCCCTGGCCGGGCACAGACCATTGTGGGAGCGAGCTTGCTCGCGATAGGGCCAGGTCAGGCAACCTCAATGGCGGCTGGTTTACCGCTATCGCGAGCAAGCTCGCTCCCATAGGTAGTTCAGTGACTCAACGCTCCGGAAACTCAGACAAATAACAAACCGGTGAACTCGCGTCCGCCCGTTTCTCCACCTCATCCTCCAACCACTGCGCCAACACCACCGCATTATTTTCAACCGTCGACTTGGCCGCATACACCAACGTCAGCGTCCCATTGCGCGCAATATCCACCAGCTTCCACCAATGCTCCGGCCGTCCCGCCAGCTCTCGCCGGTACGCCCCACTGAACTCGGCAAACGAAACCGTCCCCGCCTTGAACGCCTTGCGCAACTCATGAGAAGGCCCGACCTCCGGCAGCCACTCCGTAATCGCCAGCGCATCCTTGCGGCAATTGCGCGGCCACAAGCGGTCCACCAGAACCCGTACGCCATCCTCGGCGCTCGCTGTTTCATAGGCGCGTTTGCACTGGATCATCGAAGCCTGCCTGTCGAAGTGAGACCGCCTGAGCATAGGTCGCCCACGACGAGGCGACCAGGATTCATCCGCCGCACTTCACTCACCCATCGTAAAAAAAAATTCATCGGATCCCTTCAATCAAAAGCCCTAGGCGCTCAAGCAAAAGCGCGCTGCGTAAGTCGCAGAGATGATGGCGCGGAGCACTGTGGGATTTTCGAGCCGCAATCCGTCCGGATGCGCTTTTCCATTTGATTTGTCGACAGCGAACCGCCTGGTCGTCATGGCACGGCCCGCCGTATTAAGGATGAGTGAACAAAAATGAATAGAGTTTACCGAGTCGTCTGGAATGCCGTGATGGGCGCGTGGCAGGTGGCATCCGAGTTGGTCAAAAGCCAAGGCAAAGACAAAAGCCGTCAATCCCTCAGCCTCGTCATCGGCGTGGGCAGTGGCGTCTTCGCCTCGGTCGCCGCGGCGGGAGGGTTGCCTTCCGGCGGCAATATCGTGGCGGGTAACGGCAGCGTTCATCAGAACGGCAACAACATGGCCATTCATCAGGGCAGCGATAAGCTCGCCATTGACTGGCAGAGCTTTTCCATCGGCAAAGGCAACACCGTCCAGTTTTTCCAGCCTGGCGCGGCGTCCGTCGCGTTGAACCGCGTGTTGGGCTCGGATGTGTCGGTGATCCAGGGTGCACTGAAAGCCAACGGCAAAGTGTTCCTGGTCAACCCCAACGGCGTGCTGTTTACCCCCAGCGCGCAGGTTGATGTCGGCGGTCTGGTGGCCTCCACGCTCAACCTATCCACAGAAGATTTCCTCGCCGGCAACTACCGTTTCAGTGGCGACAGCGCCGCCTCGGTGGTCAACCAGGGCAACATCAATGCCGCACAGGGCGGCACCATTGCCCTGATCGCGGCAAAAATCGTCAACGAAGGCAACATCACCGCGCACAAGGGCAATGTGCTGCTGGGCGCCGGTCGTGTCGTGACGCTCGACTTGGGCGGGCCGGTGCAGCTGGAAGTCAAAGAAGGCGCGCTCCAAGCGTTGATCGAAAACGGCGGCGCCATTCGTGCCGACGCCGGCAGAATCCTGCTGACCGCTCGTGCCGCGGAAACCCTGGCGAGTACCGTCATCAACAACACCGGTTTGATCGAAGCCCGTTCCCTGGATATCGGTGAAAACGGCCTGGTCACGCTGATGGGCGACCAGGGCGGTGTGCAAGTTGCTGGGCGTATCGATGTGTCCTCCGATACCGGCAAGGGCGGCAAGATCGTCGTGACCGGGGATCGTGTGGCGATCAAGGGCGGCGCTGAGCTCGACGCCACCGGGGCCAAGGGCGGCGGTGAGATTTATGTGGGCGGGAGCTGGCAAGGCAAGGATCCTGCGATCAAACAGGCCAGCCAGACCACCATTGCCGCTGGTGCCGTGCTCGATGCGTCGGCGACCGACAACGGCAAGGGCGGCACCGTGGTGGCCTGGTCCGACGTCAAGAAGCCGGGCAGCGTGACCCGCGTGGACGGCACGCTGAAAGCCACCGGCGGTGCCAAGGGCGGCGACGGCGGCAAGATCGAGACCAGCGGCGCCAAGCTGGCGGTGAGCAAAGCCGCCGATGCTTCAGCCAAAAACGGCAAGGGCGGCTTGTGGTTGCTCGATCCGGACAGCGTCACGGTGGGGCCGGGTAACGGAGGGTTGACGGGCGGCACCAATGGCACAGACGCCACGGTTGGCTTCAACGCAATCGATACGGCCCTGGCCGGCGGCACCGATGTGGCGATCAAGGCCGACAACAGCATCCACTGGAACGGCGACTACACCCCGACGAGCATCAGCGGCGAGCGGACGCTGACCTTGCAGTCCGGACACAACGACGTTGGAACGGGCCGCTACGTCTTCGGCAATATTTTCCTCAACGGTGACATCGACGCCAGTGGCGCGGGCAACGGCAACAGCCTGGCGTTGATCTTCAACGGCAAGATGGCGCTGAACACCGACGTCAGTTTGAAGAGCAACGGTGGCAACGTCGTGTTTGCCGGCGTGGTGGATTCCGATGCGGTGGCCAACAATCGCCAACTGCGCGTCGACGCCGGTTCGGGCTCGATCATCTTCAG
This sequence comes from Pseudomonas beijingensis, assembly GCF_030687295.1. Taxonomy (NCBI): domain Bacteria; kingdom Pseudomonadati; phylum Pseudomonadota; class Gammaproteobacteria; order Pseudomonadales; family Pseudomonadaceae; genus Pseudomonas; species Pseudomonas beijingensis. The sequence goes on from NZ_CP117425.1 coordinate 2,099,123, forward strand.
CGACATGGTCGGCGGTAACAGTGCGCTGGGTGCTCTGTACGCGACCACCAGCGGCGCCGGCAAGACGTTTATCAACGGCGCGAAAGTCTTCACCAGCGGCGAGCAGGTCTACACCGGTGCCGTTGAACTGGGCACTTCGCAGTTCTTGAACGCCGACTTCGAAAACGGCCTGGTCGGGTGGAAGACGTCCATCGCCCAGTTCTTCACCGGCGTCACCGTGGTGGAGGGCGTGGTGTCGCCGGATGACCCGACGTTGCCGACAACTTCGCCAACCAATGGCAATGCGCCGAGCGTTTCGCCTGGCGACCAAGGCGACATGAACTACAAACCCCTCACCCCGGTCGCCGCTGCGGGCCAGGGCAAGGACGGCGGCGCTGCGCTGCTGCTGGGTACCGAGAACAACTCCAACTGCCTCAACGCACCCGCCGGCTGCATCATGCGCGGCCCTTCGGTGGTGAGTGAGGGCACGGTCTCCCTGGCGGCGGGGGAATCGGTCAGTTTCGATTACAAACCGGTCGCGGGCGGCGATACCTACGATGTCTTCGGCTATCTGTTGAACGTCAACACCGGCGAATACCAAATCATCCTGAACGAAACGGGTAACGGTACCGGCGCGGTGAATTGGCAAACCCATACGGCAACGGCTGATAGGGCCGGCACGTACAAGTTCGTGTTCGTCTCGGGCAGTTTCGACCAGACCGCGGGCAAGCAGGTCGGTGGCTCGCTGTACGTCGACAACATCAAGACCAACACCTCGGGCAGCAAGGGCCTGCAAGGCAGTTCCATCACCTTCAACGGCAGCCTCAACAGTACCGACAACAACCTGGCCATCAAGGCCGACGACATCAACTTCAACGGCGGCGCCGGCAGCGTCACCGGCAACGGTTCAATTGCCCTCGAGACCAACACCCCGAGCAAAGACATTGCCGTGGGCGGCAGCACCGGCGATGCCCCTGGTTCGTTGGAACTGACCGGCACCGACATCAACGCCTTGGGCGATGGGTTTACCTCGGTCAAGATTGGCGGCACGGACATGACCGGTGATATCAGCATCATCGAAGCGACCCGGATCAACGACAACCTTATCCTCGATGCCGGTACCGGCAACATCCACATCAATGACCAACTGACCGTGGCGGACGCACCGGGCACCGGTAACGATGACAACAAACCGGCGCCGGTCCTGGCGTTGCAAAGCAATGGCGGCAAGATCGACCAGACCGCCGGCGGTGCCATTGTCGCCGATGGCCTGGTGCTGCTGGGGGATGGCGCCGTTCATGACCTCGACGACGCGGCCAACGACGTCAACACGATCGCCAGCGACACCGGCACGGTCAGCTTTGCCGATGTCGATGACCTGACCGTCGGCGTGGTGACCATTCCCGATAGCCAGACCCCGGCAAACCCCCAAGGCGTGCCGGTCGCCGGCATGACCCAGACCGGCGACCTGAACCTGGTCGCGGATAAACTCACGGTCGGCCAGGCCTTGCTCACCCAAGGCGATACCAGCCTGAGCGCCGACGAAATCGATCTCGCCGCGAGCGTTGCCGGTGGCGGCAGTCTCACCCTGAAACAGAAGACCGATGGCCTGGATATTCACCTGGGCGGCAGCGATGACCCGGAAGTGACTGGGCCTAACGATCCGTTGGTGCTGTCCGACGCTGACCTGGCCAATATCCAGGATGGCTTCGACAAGGTCACCATCGGCAACGACAAGACGCGCAACATCACCGTCGACGATGAAGGCGCGACGTTCAAGGACGATCTGGCCTTGATCGCCAACGGCGTCCTGGACCTGCTGGGCGATCTTGCGCTCAAGGATCCTGAGGGCACCGACGAAGACGGCACCACCGGCAAGGGCCTGACCCTGAGCGTCGACGCGGGCAAAGGTGCGACCCAGGCAACGGGCGCGACCATCACCGCAGACGAACTGGCCCTGCGCGGTGAAGGTGATTTCAATCTGGGCAACGGTGGGCATGACGTAGGCGTCATCGCTGCTGATGTCGGCAGCCTGAAATTCACCGGCAACGGCAACCTGACGGTGGGCGTCGTGGACGGCACCGTGGGGATTACGTCCGATGAGGCGGTCACCCTGAAAACCGATCACGACCTGACGTTGGCAAAAGGCATCACCATCGAAAATGGCCCACGCGATGACGTCAGTCAGGGGCAAACCCGTGCCGACGACATCATCACTCTGGAGGTGGCGGGCAAAACCACTCAGTCCGGCGACGCCGGCGCCAAGCTCGATGCCAGCGGCCTGGTGCTGCTGGGCGGCAATTACGCGCTGGGCAACACCGGCAACGTGATTGGCGATATCGCCAGCGAGGCGGGCAAAGTCCAGTTCAACAACAGTGGGGACCTCAAGGTGGGCTCGCTGACCGCGACCCATGCCGACGGCACCCAGACAACCATCACCGGCGTGAACAACACCGGCGATGTGAGCATCGGCACCCAAGGCAATCTGGCGATCAACGAAGGGCTGGCGACCAGCGGCAACGTGTTCCTCAACGTCGATGGCAAGACCACCCAAAATGCCAAGGGCAACATCATTGCTGACGGTTTGGCCCTCAATGGCGGCGATTTCGAGTTGCGCAACAACGGCAACGTGGTTGGCGACATTGCCAGCGAGGCGGGCAAGGTCGCCTTTAACAACACCGGCAACCTGAAGGTCGGCACACTGACTGAAACCGATGGCGACGGCAACGTGGTCAAGACCACCACCGGCGTGAACAATACCGGCGACGTGAGCATTGGCACCGTCGGGGATCTGGCGATCAACGAAGGGCTGGCCACCAGCGGCAACGTGTTCCTCAACGTTGATGGCAAGACCACTCAGGACGGCAACGGAAACATTACCGCCGACGGCGTGGCCCTCAACGGCGGCGACTTCGAGTTGCGCAACAACGGCAACGTGGTGGGTGACATCGCCAGCGAGGCGGGCAAGGTCGCGTTCAACAACACCGGCAACCTGAAGGTCGGCACGCTGACCGAAACCGATGGCAACGGCAACGTGGTCAAGACCACCACCGGCGTGAACAACACTGGCGACGTGAGCATTGGCACCGTCGGGGATCTGGCGATCAACGAAGGGCTGGCCACCAGCGGCAACGTGTTCCTCAACGTCGACGGCAAGACCACCCAAAATGCCAAGGGCAACATCACGGCTGACGGTTTGGCCCTCAACGGCGGCGACTTCGAGTTGCGCAACAAAGGCAACGTGGTGGGCGACATCGCCAGCGAGGCAGGCAAGGTTGCGTTCAACAACACCGGTAATCTGAAGGTCGGCACGCTGACTGAAACCGATGGCGACGGCAACCTGATCAAGACCACCACCGGCGTGAACAACACCGGCGACGTCAGCATCGGCACCGAGGGCAACCTGGCGATCAACGAAGGGCTGGCAACCAGCGGCAACGTCTTCCTCAATGTCGATGGCAAGACCACCCAGGACAGCAACGGCAACATCACCGCCGATGGCTTGGCCCTCAACGGCGGCGACTTCGAGTTGCGCAACAACGGCAACGTGGTCGGCGATATTGCCAGTGAGGCGGGCAAGGTTGCGTTCAACAACACCGGCAACCTCAAGGTCGGCACGCTGACCGAAACCGATGGCAACGGTAACGTGGTCAAGACCACCACCGGCGTGAACAACACCGGCGACGTGAGCATTGGCACCGTCGGGGATCTGGCGATCAACGAAGGGCTGGCCACCAGCGGCAACGTGTTCCTCAACGTCGACGGCAAGACCACCCAAAATGCCAAGGGCAACATCACGGCTGACGGTTTGGCCCTCAACGGCGGCGACTTCGAGTTGCGCAACAAAGGCAACGTGGTGGGCGACATCGCCAGCGAGGCAGGCAAGGTTGCGTTCAACAACACCGGTAATCTGAAGGTCGGCACGCTGACTGAAACCGATGGCAACGGCAACCTGGTCAAGATCACCACCGGCGTGAACAACACCGGCGACGTGAGCATTGGCACCGCCGGGGATCTGGCGATCAACGAAGGGCTGGCCACCAGCGGCAACGTGTTCCTCAACGTTGATGGCAAGACCAGCCAAAACGCCAAAGGCAACATCACCGCTGACGGTTTGGCCCTCAACGGTGGCGACTTCGAGTTGCGCAACAACGGCAACGTGGTGGGTGATATCGCCAGCAAGGCGGGCAAGGTTGCGTTCAACAACACTGGCAACCTGAAGGTCGGCACGCTGACTGAAATCGATGGCAACGGCAACCTGGTCAAGACCACCACCGGCGTGAACAACACCGGCGACGTCAGCATCGGAACCCAAGGCAACCTGGCGATCAACGAAGCCCTGGGCACCAGCGGCAACGTGTTCCTTAACGTCGATGGCAAGACCACCCAGAACGCGAAGGGCAACATCACCGCCGACGGTCTGGCCCTCAACGGTGGCGACTTCGAGTTGCGCAACAACGGCAACATCGTGGGTGATATCGCCAGCAAGGCGGGCAAGGTCGCGTTCAACAACACCGGCAACCTCAAGGTCGGCACGCTGACTGAAACCGATGGCAACGGCAACCTGATCAAGACCACCGGTGTGAACAACACTGGCGATGTGAGCATCGGCACCCAAGGCAACCTGGCGATCAACGAAGCGCTGGCCACCAGTGGCAACGTGTTCCTCAACATCGATGGCAAGACTACCCAAAACGCCAAAGGCAACATCACCGCCGATGGCCTGGCGCTCAAGGGCGGTAATTTCGACCTGCGCAACGCCAGCAACTGGGTCGGCGATATCGCCAGCCGCGCGAAGGATGTCAGCTTCGTCAACCGCAGTGACGTCACCGTCGGCAGGCTGACCGAGAGGGCACTGGACGGCACCCAGCTGGATCAGATCGTCGGCATTGGCAACACCGGCAAAGTCCAAGTGGTGACGACCACCGGTAACATCACCCTGGCCGAGAACGTCAGCACCACCAGCAACGCCTCCGATGCGATCGTGCTCAACGCCGGTCAATCCGCTTCGGCGGGCGTGGCTGCGGGCGGCGACGTGAAGGCTGGCGCGGGCGTGACGGTGTCCACCGGCGCCGGCGGCCGGGCGGTGATCTACACCGGTAGCCTCGCTGGCAGCACCCGCGTGGTGGATGTGGTCGGCAGTGGCAGCGGCAATTTCCGCTACAACAGTGACGAGCAGCAGAGCAATTTCGGCAGGGCATTGGGCAGCACCGGCGTTCATGCCGTGTACCGCGAGCAACCTGTCCTGGTGGTGTCCACGAACGGTTCGACCACCCAGACCAAGCCATTCGATGGCCAAACCACGTTCAACGGTGGCGGTATAGCCGGTTATGACGCCAATGGTCTGTGGAACGGCGACACCAAGCAGATGCTCGGCAACCCACTGTACTCGGTTGGGACGCAAGGCCCGGGCTCGCACCTGATCAACATCGGCGGGCTGGCTGACCTGGGTTACCTGATCGTGAGCAACCCGGCCAACGCCAACCTGACCGTGACGCCGTCCGTTGATTACGACGCCGTCCGGCAGAGCGTCGCCGATGCAACCCGCGTCGGCGCGCAGGTGACTTCGCCGCATGCGCCGGAGCTCAACCCGGCCCAGCCGAAACCGGCTGACTGGTCTGACTACGGGGTCGACGACGGTGGTTTGTTGCTGGTGGACCAGGGCGGTAATCGTGCGAACGGCGCTGGCAATGGCGACGGCGATTCGGCTGCCCAGGCCGAGAGCGCCGACAGCGAGCGGGAACTGGCCGGGAACGTCTGCGCCGATGGCGGTGTATCGGGTGGAAGCGCCTGTGCGGCCTACCCGCCGCAGACCGTATTCGTGGTGCGCGGTGGTGTGCGCTTGCCGAGTCTGGCCATGCGTCCCTGATCCCTGACATCCACCTTTTCATTTGAAGGAGCCCCTTGGCCGCGTCCCCGGACGCGGTCATGGGCTCAGGCAACCCGCATTATTCGAGACTTATCCAATGCATAACAAACTGATGTCCTGCGCCGCTGGTCTGGCGTTGTTGTCCACCTCCCAGGCCTGGGCGGCGACCCTGCCGACACGCCCGATCCCCGACGCCGGCCGTATCTTGCAGGAACTGCCGATTCCTCAGCAGGAGCTGCCGCAAAGCATTCGCCTGGATGTAGAGGCACCGCAACCGGCCCAGGAAAAAGTCGGCGGCGCCAAAGTCCAGCTCAACGCCGTCCGGTTCACCGACAACACCCGCATCGACGAGGCCAGCCTGCAACGCGTCGTCGCCCCGGCCATCGGTCAGGCCCTTGACCTGGATGAGCTGCGGGAAGTGGCCCGGCAGGTCACGCTTTACTACCGCGAGCAAGGCTACCCGTTTGCCCGTGCCTACTTGCCGGCCCAGCGCATGGCCAACGGCGAGCTGACCATTGCGGTCATTGAAGGCCGTTATGGGAAAGTCACCGCTGCCACCGACGATGCGAAACTGGCTGCGCAGGCGCAGCCCTTCCTGGACGACTTGAAGCCGGGCGAGGTGATCGAGCGTGACCGGCTGGAGCGCAGCATATTGGTACTGTCTGACTTGCCGGGCGTGGCTGTTCGCCCGGTTATCCGGCCGGGTGAGGCGCTCGGTACGGGCGATCTTGATGCCAAAGTGAGCAAAACCGAGGCCTTTGAGGGCAAGGCCACGCTGGACAACCATGGCAACCGCTATTCGGGGCGCAACCGCCTGACGGTACAAGGTGACTGGAACAGCCCGTTAATGCTGGGCGACAGGCTCAGCGCCGCGGTGATGGCGACCGATGAGGAACTGTATTTCGGTAGCCTCGGCTACTCGATGCCATTGGGCACGTCTGGCCTGCGCGGCAACGTGGGTTACGCCCAAAGCGCTTATGACCTGGGCGCCGAATTCGCCGACCTGGGGGCGACCGGCACCGCCGAGGTCAGCAGCATCGGCCTGAGTTATCCGCTCCTGCGCAGCAACCAGGCGAACGTCATGTTGGCCGGGCAATACCAACACAAGGACCTTGAGGATAAGTACGAAGTGCTTGGCCTCAGCTTTGAAAAAAGCAGCAACACGCTGCCCATCAGTTTGCAATTCGATGTGAGGGACACCTTGTTCGGCGGCGGCATCACCTACGGCGGCGCGACGCTGACCTACGGTGACCTGAAGCTGGATTCGGCCCTGCGCGAGGGCGATCGCCAGACTGCCCAGACCGAGGGCCAGTTCAGCAAAGTGAACGTCGACCTTGCCCGTCTGCAAGCGCTGCCCGCCAACTTCACGCTTTTCGCCCGCGTCCTCGGCCAATGGAGCAATGACAACCTGGACTCTTCCGAAGATTTCAGCCTCGGCGGCATTGATGGCGTGCGGGCTTATCCCCAAAGCGAAGCCTCGGGCGACGAAGGCATGCTGACCCAGATCGAACTTCGCTACCCGATCGACAAACTCACGCCTTACCTGTTCTGGGATGCCGGTAAAGTGCGCATCAACCACAACGAGTGGGCCGATGAGGAAAATACCCGCAGCATCTCCGGCGGCGGTGTGGGGTTACGTGCTCAATACGGCCAGATTTCGTTCGATGCAACGGTCGCGTGGCGCCACTCTGGCGGTGAAGCGCAGAGCGATACCCGCCAGGAAAACCCTCAATTGCTGGCTCAGATCGGTTACCAGTTCTAACTGCTTCAAGGCCAGCTGACGGTTGTAATGCTGTACACAAACCCCGTGGCGAGGGAGCAAGCTCCCTCGCCACGGTTTAAGTGAACGGCTTTAACCACTTTGGCCATCCGCTATCAAATGGGCTCGCCTGGGCTTTTCCGGGCACGGCCACCTCTTGTCCAATATCCCTCGCCATACGCCGCTGCGCCCCGCCGATAACATCCCGCCGCTGTGGACGCCACAGGCGGAACGACCGTTTATCGCCCATTAAAAATTTGATAGCTTCAGTTCTCGCTCTACCTGCCGCTATATCGACTTGTTGCCGGCCCGATATGTGATTCCTTGCCTGGCAATTTCGCGACAGTGACCTGGCTAAACACAACAAGAGACCTGGCGAATGGACAACGGACGATACGAAAGGCAAGCAGCGACGGCGGGGGGCGTGGCGGCGTCCGAGCTGTTGCCGCATATTCTGCTGATCGACGATGTCCCTGAAGACATCCGCGCCACGCTCGTTCTGTTGAAATCACAGCCCTGGCGCATTTCCCTGGCCAGCGACGCCTATCAAGGCTATCAACGCGCACTGGCCCTGCGTCCGGACCTCATCGTCCTGGATGTGCACATGCCGCAAATGGACGGTTTCAGCCTCTGCCGGCTATTGCGCGAGGCACCGGCCACCCGGCATGTCCCGATCCTGTTCCTGTCGTCGGCCAATACTTCCTTGGAGCGCCTGGAAGGGCTGACCGTGGGCGCGGTGGACTACATTCCCAAATCCTGCGCCCCCGAAGAAGTGCTGGCGCGTATCAAGATCCACCTGCAATTGACCTGGCGCGCGCCACCGGCCGTCCATGAAAGCCCGGCCGATCCGGAGCCCCAAGGCGATGAGATCGTGCTGCGTGCGGCGATGCGACTGATCGAAAACCAGCTGGACGACATACCGTCCCTGGGCATGCTCGCGCAAAAAGTCGGCACCCATGAAAAACGCCTCACCGCCATTTTTCGCGAACACCTGGGAATGACCGTGTTCGCCTACATTCGCGACGCCCGTTTGCGGCGTGGCCAGGATTTGCTCTGTGAAAGCGCCATGAGCGTGCAGGACGTCGCCGAACTGGTGGGCTTTCGCAACGCCTGCAATTTCACCACGGCCTTTCGACAGCGCATCGGCATGACACCCAGTCAGTTTCGCCAGCAGACCCTGGGCATCGCTGAAACCGAGTCGGCCGGGCGCGCCTGATGCGGCTCCTACCGTTTTTATTGCTGACGATAGCGTTGTTATCCACAGGCTCGCTGCACGCCGCGGCTGTGGATATCTGCCGGGCTGACCACCAGGACTTGATGCCCGCGATGCAAGTTTTCGAAGACACCCAGGCCAGCCTGAGCCTGGAAGACGTCGCCCAACTGCCCGACACGCATTTCAACCCCGCCACCTCAAGCTGGCCGACCCAGGGCTACAGCCGATCCGCCTTCTGGTTGAAAGTGCCGCTCACCAACTCAAGTGCTGTGGCGTGTTCACGCCTGCTGGTGATCGGGGCGCCGCGCCTGGAAGACATCCGCGTCTACCAACCGGGGCATGACGCCCACGCCGGAGCCGCCTATCCCTTGGCCGAATGGCCCCAACCGGCGGCACGTCAGCCGGCCTTCCCGGTCTCGCTGGCGGCAGGGGAGAGCGTTACGGTGTTCGTCCGCGTGGCGAGCAATTTCCAGATGTTGCTGGAACCGGAACTGTGGTCCGAGCCGGTGCTGCTGCGCAGTCAGCAACAGACTTACCTGAGCGACGGACTGACCCTCGGCATTGTCCTGCTGGTCGTCCCGTTCGGCTTCATCGTCGGCCGGATCCTGCGCTCCCGACTGCTCACGGTGAACGCGGGCGCGGTCCTCAGCTACATCCTGCTGACCTGCATCATCAACGGCTACTTGATCTACTGGCCCAGCGCGCTGGGCTGGACGCGCGAGCTGCTGGTCTGTTCCAGCGCGATCTCGTTCGTGCTGTTCCTGGCCTACTTCCGCGTGCTGTTGCAGGTTTCCCGGCTGCCCCAAGTCATCGGCTGGAGCTATTGGGTGCCGCTGTTGGGCTGTGTCTTCGGCCGACTCTGGTGGCTCAAGGTCGATCCGGTCCAGGGCGCGCAGATCGTCCAACTGTCCCTGTTCAGTTTTTATGGCGCGCTGTTCGCCACGCTATTCATGGCTTGGCGCAGAAGGCTCACTTACCACTGGATGGCGTGGCTGGTGCCGGCGCTATTGGTTGGGCAATTGCTGATGCGGATTTTCTTCCCGCAAGAACAACTGCCCTGGCAGTCGCCGCAAAGCAGAAACAACCTATCGTCGACCTTGCCGGGCGTGGTGTTGCTGGTGTGCACATTGATCATGGAAGTCGCCCGCAGCCGCAACCGTGAAAAAAACGCCCTGTCCACCCTCGAACAACAACGCCAGGCCGAGCACGAGCGCCTGGAAAGCACCGTGGCGCTGCGCACGGTGCAATTGCGCGAATCCCTGGCGGCCCGCAGTGCGTTGATGGCACGGATCAGTCACGACCTGCGCTCGCCGCTGGTGCGCATCATCGACTACGCGCGCCTGTTGCACGCCGGGCCCAACCGCGATTATCAAGCGACCATCGAGCGCAACGCCCGCCAGCAACTGGAGCTGATCGACGAAATGCTCGAGTTCTCCCGTGGCGAGCTGGAGCAGATGCAACTGACCCTCGCGCCGGGCTACCTGTACGGTTTTCTCAAAGAGATCGCAGACGAGGCGGGCTTTCTCGCCGCGCGCCAGGGCAATACGTTCGAGGCGGTTCTTGCCGATGACCTGCCGCCACTGGTCGAGGCCGATTTCAAACGCCTTCGGCAGGTCCTCATGAACCTTTTGGCGAACGCGGCGAAATTCACCCGCCACGGCCAGATCAGTTTCGAAGTGAGCGCCTGTCCCGGGGCGACGGCTGACAGCGTGGAACTGCGTTTCAGCGTGATCGACACCGGCATCGGCATCGACCCGCAAGAGTTCGAACAACTGCTGCAACCGTTCCGCCGCGGCCGCAATGCCCAACGCTATGAAGGCAGCGGGCTGGGTTTGTCCATCGTCACGCAACTGCTGGAGCGCATGGACAGCCGACTCGAACCCCAAGCCACGGAGCAGGGCAGCCACTTCAGTTTTCGCCTGCAACTGAAATACGCCGAGGAGCACGACCTCGAAATCGGCATCGTCGACAACAACGTCACGCCGCTCAACGGCCAGGGCAAACACGTTCTGTTGGTGGACGACATCGAGCAAAACAGTGAATGGCTCTATGACCTGCTGGCCGGCTACGGTTTCGACGTGAGCATGGCGGCGAATGGTGAAGACGCCTTGGCCTGCCTGGCTGAACAATCGGTCGACCTGCTGATCAGCGACCAGATGATGCCCGGCATGGATGGCTGGGAACTGCTGCGCCACGTGCGCGAGCGTTGGGAGCATCTGCCCGTGATGCTTTACTCAGCGGTCCCGCCACGCAGGCCGGAGGGTTATCCGAAGGATCTCACCTTCGACGCAGTGCTGCTCAAGCCCGCCGACAGCCGCGAATTGCTGGCGTGCGTCAAGGCTCTGGCTTGCCCGGACACCACGCGTCGCGCATTGGCTCGGGAGTTCTAGCATGCAGGTTTTAGGTTACCGACTGCTCTTGCTCGGCAGCCTTTCGGCACTGCCTTGGGCGTCGGTCCAGGCCGAACAAGCGGCGCCCAGCGCCCTCACGCTCGACGCAACCACCGTCACCGCTCGGCGTCGCGAGGAAGACCCGCAAAACGTGCCGATCCCGATCAACGTCCTCTACGGCGATCAACTGGATGAGGCCGGCCTGCATCGGCTGCAAGACATCCAACAACGCGTGCCCGGCTTGATCGTTTCCGGCCACGACGCCCGCTACGCCGGCTTCGGCCTGCGCGGCTTCGGCGCCACCGCCTACAACGATGGCCTGGAAGGCAGCGTCGGCACCTACGTCGATGGCGTCTACCAGGCGCGCCAGGGCATGGCTTTCACCGAGTTGATGGACATCGAGCGCATCGAAGTGCTGCGCGGGCCGCAAGGCACCTTGTTCGGCAAGAACACCACCGCCGGCGCGCTGAACATCATCACCCGCCAGCCCACGTTCCAGCCCGAAGCCAACCTCGAAGCCAGCTACGGCGAGCGCGGTTTGCGGGAATATCGCGGGACGATTTCCGGCCCGCTGCAAGATGACGTGCTCGCCGGGCGACTCAATGTCTTCGACAGCGCCACCGATGGCGCAGTGGAAAACCTGCACGACGGCGCCCGCCTCGGCGACGCCGACAGCCAAGGCCTGCGCGGCCAATTATTGTGGACGCCGAACACCGATTTCAGCGCCCGCCTCATCGCTGACTATGCCGCGAGCAAAACGAAGCCGGCAACGTGCTGCTGGTCAATCACTACAGCGAACAAACCCGCAAGCGCGCCAAATTTTTCGGCTATCCGCTGGCCGAGCCCGACCCCTACAAACGCGAGTCCCGCATAGACGCGCCGGGACATCCGCAAACCCTGCAGAACGGTGTCTCACTGGAATTGAATTGGGACCTGGACGAGGCCATGCGCTTCACCAGCATCACCGCCTACCGCGACTGGGACTACCGCGCCACTCGCGACACCGACAGCACCGCGCTGTCGGTGATCCAATCCGAAACCGAACTGGGCCACCGCCAGTTCAGCCAGGAATGGCGCCTGTCCGGCACGGCCGGTTCGTCCATCGACTATGTCGGCGGGCTTTTACTACCTGCGCCAACAGCTCGACCGCGGGATCGACACCGAATTTGGCAAGGACGCCGCGCCCTGGTTCGTTGGCGATCAACTGGAGCAATTGAAAAAACTCTATGGCATCACCTTCACCGATCCGAGGCAGGTGCCGGCCGTGCTGCTGGACGGCGCCCGGCAACGCTATGACGGCGAACAGAAGGGCGACAGCCGAGCCATTTTCGGCCAGCTTTCCTGGCGCCCGATTGACCCGCTGGAACTCACCGGCGGCCTGCGCTACAGCCAGGAGCGCAAGGACGCCTGGATCTCCCGTGACGCCAGCAACCTCGCCCCGCTGACCGGCTTGCCCCCCGGTGTTCCAGGCCGGTGGGCAATTGCTGCGCGACATCGCCCTCGGTGGCGGTTACTACCGCGAGGATTCGATTAAAGAAAACAACGTCTCCAGCCTCCTCAGCGCCAGCTACCGCTTCAGCGATGCGGTGATGGGTTACGTCAGCTGGTCGCGGGGTTACAAGGCCGGCGGCATCAACTTCGATGTGGTCGGCCCGTTCACCGCACCCACCTTCGAGCCGGAGCGCGCCACGTCCCTGGAACTGGGCATGAAAACGCGCTTCTGGGACGAGCGCGCATTGCTCGACCTCGCCGTCTACCAGACCGACGTCGACAACTACCAAGCGCTCACCTACAGCCCGCCGACATCGCTGTTCGCACCACCGCTGCGGGACAACCTGATCAACGTCGGCAAAGTCCGCCTACGGGGCATCGAACTCGATTCCGCCTGGCAACTCACCCCCCGACTCACCGGACGCCTGGGCCTGGCCTGGAGCGATGCGCGCTACCGCAGCTTCCCCAACGCCCCGTGCCCACCGGCCTCGGGCCAGTGGACCTGCGACCTCAGCGGCGAGCGCCTCTACAACGCGCCGGAATGGAACCTCAGCAGCGGCCTCGACCATACCCACCCGCTGCCCTACGGATTGGAAGCCTACAGCGGCATCGACTACAGCTTCCGCACCGGCTACTCCGGCACCCTCGAAGGCGGTGAAGGCAGCTACCAACCCAGCTACGGCCTCACCAACCTGCGCCTGGGCCTGCGCAGCCAGGACCGCGCCTGGGAAGTGGAAGGCTGGGTGCGCAACGTCTTCGACCGTCAGTACATCACCGCCGTGTATTCACTGCTCGGCTCCGGCGACTACGGCGTCATGACCGGCAGCGAACGAACCGTCGGCACCACCGTCAGGCTTCGCTATTGAGGGAAATAAACCGCGTCGGACAAAACGCCAAACGGTTACCGCCGGCCTTTTTCGACAGATACATGGCCTGATCCGCCTTGCTGATCAGCCCATCGACCTCATGCCCATGCTCAGGATAAAACGCCACCCCGATACTCGCGGCAATCTCCACCGTCTGCGCACCAATCAAAATCGGCGCATTCGCCGCCGCCAGCATCCGCTTGAGCAACGGCTCGCTGTCCTCCACCGCCTGCAACCCCACCAGCCCCGCGACAAACTCATCACCCCCCAGCCGCGCCAACGTATCGCCCTCACGCAACGTCGCATTGATCCGCGCCGCGACAATCTGCAACACCCGATCCCCCCAGTCATGGCCATAACTGTCGTTCAGCGCCTTGAACCCATCCAGGTCAATAAACGCGATCGCCACCTTCTGCTGATGAATACGCGCCTTGCCCAACGCCTGACGCATCCGCTCGGCCAACAACAACCGATTGGGCAACTGCGTAAGCGCGTCATACCGGGCATCACGCTCCAGCAACTGCAGCCGCTGCTTCATCTGCGTCATGTCGCCGAGCAGCGCCACATAGTGCTGAACATTGCCGTGCCGGTCATGCACCGCACTGACGCTGATCCGCGACGTCATCTCCCGACCATCCTTGTGGCTGCTTTGGATTTCGCCGGACCAATGCCCGTGAAAATCCAGCGCATTCTTCATCGGCGCATAAAACGCTGTGAGCCGACGGACCATGCGATGGGCGTTCAGCTCGCGGCCCTCTATCTCTTCCTGCCCGTAACCGGTGAGCCGGGTGAAGGCCTCGTTCACGGCGATGACCCGGCCGAAGGGGTCGACCAGGATGATGCCTTCGCGGGCGTGGCTGAATACGGTGGCGGCCAGTTCTGGGCAGACGGTATTGAGGCGACGGTCCAGTGTGGCTTCGTCACGGGTGGTCGGCCATGCCATGTATTGGAATCGAAGCCTTGTTGGGCCAAGTAGCCGGCCAGGGAGGACAGCGCCTTGTGCAGGCGGGTCAGGGTATGTGTGGCGAGCTTGGAGTTGAGGCAATAGCTCCGGATGACGGTGCGTAGGTTCATGGGGGGTACACGGTGCTCGGTTGTAGCGGTAGGGGGTGAGTGAAGGGGGCATTATCGAGGGGAGGGATGGGTGGGGGCGTTTGCTGGAGCGGATGGGGGCTTTGCGGGAAGGGATTGAGTCGAAAGATTTCTGTGAGGGTTTTGTTCCAAGGCGCGCGCAGCGATCAAGATTAGGGGTTCGCTGCGCGGGACGTTTCGTTAGTCCAATTCAACAATGCCATTTTTGGGAACGTTCACGAACGGCAACGCACTGCATTGTTGATGATGGGCTTCAAGGGCCAGCGCCTCGTACCAATGCAGATAGCCATTCAACATGTGTTTTGGGATGTTTGGGCTGCGCAGCGGAAAGAACGCGACGGACAGCTGTTCTTCCTTTTTTTCATGCCAGCGCCAGCCAGCCGAATGGCCACGAGCCCGGGCCCCCCAAAGACCTGCGGACCAGGCAAATTGCCCCATACGAAACTTGAAGCAGCTCGTTTGCCCGATGTACTGGACGGTTGGATTGTCAGGAGAGGCCTTCCCGGTCGCTCTCCAAGCAATGCAGTAGACACCCTTCGCAGCAGCCATCTGCGCGAGAACGGGGTCCACATTGGCGGATTTTTTGCCGACCCCGGGCCAGAAGCAATTGCTGATTTCTGCCCAGGGGTACCAGCCAGCGCCATGCGCCTCAAGATCAAACAGCTCGGGAGCTTTCATTGTGGCTCGTCCTTGATCGATCAAATTGAAGTGAAGGCAGGATACCGAGATTGATGTCTTAATGACATTATCGGGCCAAGGTATTGGTTTTGGCTTCGGTTGCGAATCAGGCCGGCATCGGAGAGTTCGCTGCACGAAAGGGATCAATTAACATGGCGGCCTAATTCAATGCGTGGTCTCCGCTCATGCAGTCTCTCGAAAAAACGCTGCTTTCTTACGCCACACAGCACCTGCCGTCACTTCCCCAAATCTACACTTGGAAGTTTGATACCGCGCTCGTCCACCACTCGTTTGAATGGGAGATTGGTGGCTCGAACTGGTATGAAAAGACACACGCGCTGAAGCGACATGCCTCGCGGAAATGGGGTTCGTCGCCCGAACAACGGATGGCACTTGCGGACTACGCGGTGCGCGTCTGGGGAGGTGTCAAAAGAAATGCACCTGCAACGATGCAAGGCTATGTTCAGACCGTGTCACAGGGGCAAGTGCCGTCAAATCACAAAGGAATCGCCTCATGGTCGAAGGTGGCGGCATTCTCGAATCCAAACGAGCATGCCATCTTCGATGCGCGGGTTTCATTTTCCCTGAACGTCCTGCAACTGATTCACGGTGATGAGCAACGCATGTGGTTTCCGCACTTGGCAGGTCGAAACACGCAGCTCAACGCATGTTGGCCGCGCTTGAAGACCCTGGCGCGGCAACAGAGCTGGCTTCGAATTGCGACGACCGATGTCTACCCAACCTACATCGGGTTGTTGGTGAATGTCTCCCGAAAACTCAATGTCGAGATAGGTGACGTGGAGATGCTGCTCTTTTCAAAGGCGGAAGACTTTGCATTGGCGTTTAACGAAGCCTATCCAGCCTAGTTACCGACGAAAGGGGACAGATCTATTTCATCTGTTGAAATCATCCGTCTCCTTTGCTGAAGCCCAGCGGGAGCAAGCTCCCTCGCCATAGGGTAGCTGGATGTCCATCGAGTTCCAGGCGCAACATCCCCTTGTAGGAGCGAGCTTGCTCGCGATAGCGGTGCGTCAGTCAGCGAGCGTGAAAACGGCGCCGGCTTCTTAGGACAAAACCCGCCCCGCACAACTTAGATCCATTTCAATGGCTAATCGGGTCACCCACCGTCAACACAACCCGGCCAAACCTGGCGTTCTCATTTAGCGGCGTAATTGCTAATAGCTGATCGAGGCGAATCTCCTGGCGGCCATCTGTAGTTTCGACTTCGAGAAACTCTTCCCGCGTGGAAGCGGTCCGCGTGGTGATCGCCTGGGCTGTCAGTCGTTGGCCGTCAGTCAGTTCGATGTCCAGCGTGTAGCCGCACAGGCAAGCGATTTCCAGATAGTCATGCAGGTCGCAGTGCAACGGTTTATAGGTATCCATTTCAAACCTCGCAGCCTTGCAGTTTCAGGATGAAAAAACCTTGCCGGGCGATGGCCTCGACTACCTTGGGGTTGCTTGGCTCGACGTGGCAGAAACGGCAGTCGTTCAAGGTGATGTCCTGGTCTTCGATGCCCTGTTCGGCCAGGAAACGTCGCGCGCAGGCTTGGGCGAATTCCTGGTCGTTGCGGTCGATCAGCACGTCGAAGTGCAAGTATCGTCCGTCTTGGGTGCGTACGTGCGTGTCATAGACTTTGATGGTCATTGAAGTCTCTCGTTCAAAGGCGACCGAACAGGTGTGTGTTTTCAGACGCCACCTGCCGAGTCGCCAGGGCCGGAAGGATCAGAGCAGTTCGTTCAACATGGCGTGCAATCGGCTATTGCCCGCATCGTCGAGCGGGAAGACCGGCAAGCGTGGGTCGCCGACTTCCAGGCCGAGGGTGCGCAAACCGGCCTTGATGGTGGCGGGCAAGCCTCCCTTGAGGATGAAATCCAGCAGCGGCAATTGACGATAGAACAACGCCCGCGCCTGGCTCAGGTCGTTGGCCAATACCGCTGCGTACAGGTCGAGGTTAAGCTGCGGGATGAGGTTCGGCGCTGCCGTGCACCAGCCCTTAGCCCCAGCGGCGAAGGCTTCCAGCGCCAGCGGGTTGCAGCCGTTGTAGAACGGCACCTGGCCTTCGCCCAACAGTTGCAGCTTGTGCATGCGCTGGATGTCGCCGGTACTTTCTTTGACCATGGTGACGTTATCCACTGCGTTGAAAATCCGCAGGATCAGCTCCACGGACATGTCGATGCCGCTGGTGGCCGGGTTGTTGTAAAGCATGATGGGCAGGTCGATGCTGGCGCCGATGGTCTGGTAATGCCTGAGGATTTCCGCCTCGCTCAGTTTCCAGTAAGAGGCCGGCAACACCATCACCACATCGGCGCCATGGGCCTGGGCAAAACGTGCGCGGCGGACCGCTTTGGCGGTGGTCAGGTCAGACACGCTGACCACGGTCGGCACCCGGCCGGCGACGCGGGCAATGCTGAACTCGCTGACCTGGTCCCACTCCGCATCGCTCAGGTAGGCGCCTTCGCCGGTGCTGCCCAAGGGCGCGATGGCATGGACGCCGCTGTCGATCAGGCGGTCGATGGATTGGCCCAGTGCGTCCAGGTCCAAGTTCTGGCCGTCGGCGGAGAAGGGCGTGATGGTGTATCCGATGATGCCGTGGATGTTGGGGGTAGACATGGCTTCGCTCCTAATGGATTCAGTTCAGGCAATCGGCGTGTTGGCGCAGGTTCTGCCGGGCGTAGTAGTTGAAGGCGGCGGCGTGACGCTTGGGGCGGGCGATCCAGTCGTGGGCTTCGCGACCCAGGTGCGGCAGGATCGGTTTCACCTCGCCGGCGGCCATGGCCAGCAGTTGCAGCTTCGCGGCGCGTTCGATCAGTTGGGCGATGTTGCAGGCTTCTTCCACGGTCTCGCCGGTCGACAACTGGCCATGGTGCGAAAGCAGGATGGCGCGCTTGTCACCCAGGGCGCCGGCGATCAATTCGCCTTCCTCATTGCCCACGGGCACGCCCGGCCAGCCCTCCAGGAACGCGCAGTCCTCGTAGAGCGGGCAGAGGTCCATGTGGGAAATCTGCAGCGGCACTTCCAGCATCGACAGCGCGGCGATGTGGGTAGGGTGGGTGTGGATGATGCAATTCACATCCGGCCGGGCGCGGTAGACCCAGGTGTGAAAGCGGTTGGCCGGGTTGGGGATGCCGTGGCCCTCCAGCACCTCCAGGTCCTCGTTGATCAACAGCAGATTGCCGGCGGTGATCTCGTCGAAGCCCAAGCCCAGTTGCTGGGTGTAGTAAGTGCCGGGTTGCGGTCCGCGCGCGGTAATCTGCCCGGCCAGGCCGGAGTCGTGGCCGTTTTCGAACAGGATTCGGCAGGTCAGGGCCAGCTTTTGTCGTACAGTCCACGTATTATCCGGCAGGGTTTTCTGCATCTGGTTAACAGCGTGTTGGACCAGCTGGTCCTTGGGTGTCGCCAGGGTCTTGCTCATGTCAGTTCTCCTGATTCGTTCTTTGACCGTTCTTGATCCGCGTCATGGAAGCTGTGGGATGGAGGTGCTAATGACACTAAATAGACTATATGACACAAAGTGTCATTTGCAATCGCAGATTGTCCGTTTCCCTGGAAATGTTGGTTACCTATGTCCATTCGCTTGAAATTGCTCAGGAAAAAACTCGGGGTGACACTGGATGTCCTGGCCGAGAAAACCGGGATGACCAAGAGCTACCTGTCCAAGGTGGAGCGGGGCTTGAGCTCGCCCTCCATCGCCACGGCGCTCAAGCTCGCCAAGGCGCTGAACGTGAAAGTCGAGGAATTGTTTTCCGAAGAAAACGTCGCCCTCGACAGCTACAGCCTGGTGCGCAGCGAAGACCGTCAATCGCTGGCGGCGAGCAGTGGTAGCTCCGAATACGCGGTCCTCGCCCACCAGGTGTCCGAGCGCAGCCTGCTGCCCTTCATCCTCTATCCGGCGAGCGAATTCACCGCTCACCACGCGTTCAAGGAACACACCGGGGAGGAGTTCCTGTTCGTGCACGAAGGCCAGGTGGAAGTGGACTTCATGAATGAACGCGTGCTGCTGAACCGTGGCGATGCCTTGCACTTCAATGCGCAGAAGCCCCATCGCCTGCGGTCGGTGGGCGAGGTCCAGGCGCAGTTGTTGGTGGTGGTGCACAGCGATGAAGCGTCGGAGAAGGGCGAGGGCGCTTAGCACCACCTTGCTCACTGGGTAAAATCAACCCCCCGTGGCGAGGGAGCTTGCTCCCGCTGGGCTGCGCAGCAGCCCTTATTCGAAAGTCCCCACCCAAACAAACCCCGGCTTCTCCCCTCCGGCTAAATTTAGGAGGGAGGGGTTACGACGCTGGATAAAACTCAAGTTGCTCGGTCGACCGTCGATAGGTTGCGCAGCAATCTCATACGAAGGACCGGAACATGTACTACCCACGCGAAGCCGAAAAAGATCACCTGTATACCCGAATCATCCTGCTTACCGTAGCGTGCTGTGTGCTCCTGTTCCTCGCGTCCCTGGCAAAACATTCAGGGATGATCTACGGAGCGATTCAATGGAGTGCCGTCGAGGTGAAAGGCACCGTGACGCAACTTGAAAGCATTCCAATGAACGAAAACGGCATGATCATTCACTACCGATACACCGACGGTGATCAGCGAGTCCACGAAGACGAATACCCAGACCAACGCTATATCGAACACACCCAGTACGAGGCAGGTGGCGAAGTTCCGCTGCTGTACTCACGCTGGTTTCCCGAAGTCAGCAGCATCGCCACCGAACTGCATACGTATCGCTCCGGCTTTTTCATCATGGCTGGCGGGGTGTTGCTGACGTTGGTGTTCCTGTGGATCTCCTTCATGACGTTCGGTCGCATTTACCGCATGAAGGAAGAAGACCGTTTCTACTAAAAGGCTGGCAGGCTAGGTTCTCAGCTAGCCTACTGCCCACCTCACTTCGTAGGGAACGGGGGCAAACTTCCCCAGTTTCCCTTTCTTTTTTCTCCTTAGGGATTAGGAGCTATTGATGACCGATGTCTCAACACTCAAGCAGTACTCACTAAAAAGCTGGGCCGCGATCGTGGCGATTGTTGGCTTACTGGCTGGGTTTCCCAGCATTTCATCCTGGCTGGCCGAAATGAGGGCCGACTACTACAAAAGCCATTTCATTGGCCGCTGGACCGAGGAGTTCAGCTATCCCAATGCCGAAGGTGTTCAGTTCGAGTTCAAGGGCATGATCGAATACTTCGCCAACAACCATTACAACGTCAGCGGCGTGGTCGCGCTGGTTGGAACAGAGCCTTCGAAACCTTACAGGCTCGAATACAGCGTCAATGGCGCCGGGACCTGGAGCGCAGATAGCGAAAACCTGTCGTTCACGCTGCAGCAGATGAAGACGTTGCCCAAGAATTACACGGTAGACGGCAAAGACATTTCGCCTTTGACGGTGGCGCAGTTCATCCGGCCCAGCATGCCCAACCTCAGTGATATCTACCCCGAAGGTGGATCGGGACAGGCGCGCATCAGAGAGATTGCGAAGAACAAGATTGTCTTGGAGCAAATGGACTTGCAGGGCAGGCCCTTCATCGTGACGACCCATCGTCAGATAGCTGAGCCGTCCAAGGAACCTTGATTCGAGGCCCGGGTATCCGGCTGAAATGGATAACGTAAGCCGGGTCTGTCAGGCATCGAGCGACCTCTGCCCGTAAGCCACAGCGCCTTGCGCCTTTGCCTACAACTACGCCAGAATCCGCCGGCTTGTTCGCCTGGGGTTGCGTCGGTAGTTTGAGTCCTGTCACTGCTCATCAGTGATCGGGTTTAGTCGCCCAGGGTGAAACAGGTTGTGCAAGGCGTCATCCAGTCAGGATTCCCATCCTGCACTTGATGGTGGCTGTGCGCAGGGCGTCCTCGGACGCGCCGGTTTCTTGTTTCCCCGGTCGACTAACCTGCGTACAGCTGCCTCCCATCGTTTAGTCGCGAGCGGGTGATGGCTCCAACTACAGGAAGCAAGACGATGGCAAAAGATACGCCGAATCCTCCTGAAACGAATGAACACGTCTCCCGTGCTCAGTCTGCCCGCAACAAGAAAATCGATGACGCTGCTACGCGAGCGTTGGATTACTACCTGAAGCCTAAGAGCGAAACGTCTGATAAGTCGGACTCCATTTTTCGGATTGATCCGGGTGTGGATTCTGAGTGTTTGCTTGCGAATCTCAGTGAGAATTTGGCTTCGGCGAATGCCATGATCAGTGATTTGGCGTTTGATCTGGATGGGTCGAGGCGGCGGGTTGCGATGGGGATTTTGCAGGTGATTGAGGTGAGTGAGCTGTTGGCGAATCGGGCTTTGGATATTGTTGAGGTGAGGTAGCGACTCAGTTACAGCGGTGTAAGAAAAAGGTCTTGTCTAACAAGGCCTTTTTCAAAAATGCCCGCGTTCGTCATTCGAGGCAGACGATTTGAATGATGCGGTTATCACCATGAATGGTTGTGTGAGTCCACTCTTCTATGGTTTTTATCTGCTGTGGTGACAGGTCGTAGACAAAGCAAAAATCTTCAGGCTTTGTCCAACCCATAAGTGCGGCCAATGGGTCCATGTATACGCTTGGGACTTCCACGGTCTGTATTAGCTCTTCGGTAGTCTGGTCAAAAATTTCAACGACGGGCTTCATTTTTCTACTTTCCTTGTCGGATCGGCGGGTTTGGTTTGTTCCCCAGTTATTGGATCGAACTCGCCAAGGTGTTGACCTTGTTTTGTGTATAGCTCTACAGCGCCATGCTGTGAGTCCCATTCATAAATCTTGCCTTTACGATCCTTCCATCTCCGCCGTTTAACACCGCCGCCACGTACAAACGTTTTGGATGGAGCAATCTTAGCTTCTGGAAATGCTGGAAGCAGCGACGGGGGCTTGTAGTACTTATGATCCCCGGGAACACTCAAAATCACATAAACCGGCCGAATCCCCGAGTCCGCCGGGAACACCAGAATGAAATCCTTGTACTCCGGCGGATAGATTGGGTCGACGATGATGCTGTCGGCCACCGGCGTCGGCGGATAGATCCAAATAGGCGGCGCCTGGGGCGCCGATTCCAGCGCAGGAATGCCGAGGGTGTCAGCCGGATTGGTAGCCGGCGTCCAGATCAGTTCGATGCCATCCCCCAGGTCGGCAATGAACTGATCGGCTCGCGACGTGAACTGAACAACATCAACCATCTCCCAATCGGGATGCTGACCGGTATAGAAGCCATACCCCTTGAGACTGCCGTTGGCCTGCTGCTCGACGCTCAAGCGCATGCGGCTGCGGGCTTGCTTGAGGTCGCGTAACTGGTCTTCACTGTAAAGCGCGCTGTCGCCCAAATTGGACGGCCAGAGCAGGGCGACGATGCCGGTTAGCAGGGCAGCGCCGACGGTGCCGCCGGCAGCGGCAGCCGCGGAAGTTGCCGAACCGCCCAGCGCCAGCCGGCCCAAGTTAACCGGAACCGTGCCCGCACCAATCCGCTTGAGGGGGATGGCGCCGGACGGGTCAGCGCTCCGACCGCCCAGCCACATGAGATCGCCGTACTGCTTGACCAGGTCCGCCGGGACGTAACCGTTGGGGTTGCTGTAATCGATGATGCCGTTGGGAAGTTTGCAGCTCTTGGCAAACACGCTTCCGGTTACGGTGGATAACGGCTTGTTAGCCACCGTGGCCCAACGCGCTTGTTCGTAGGCTGCTTGCCGGGCCAGCATGGCTTCATAAGCCTGCTGTAGCGCGTCGCGCTCGGCCAGTTCGCTGGCGCTCATGTCCCGATAAGTGAGGTGATGCCCGTCGCCGCCGGGCGGATTTCGGACCTGGGGAATGTCTTTTTTGCGTGTCGCCACGTAGTGAATCTCGTCCGCTAAATGCAGCGCAGACGCTAACGCGGGAAGAGCGGGGCGCGATGTAGGAGGTTTCTTGAAGTGATCGTTCCGGTTTCCTCAATACAGGTAGGGCTGGCTATTGAGGACCGGAGCAATCTGAAGCGTCAGATGGGGCTGTCAGTCACTGGGCAACCGCAACTCGCGAGCCGACGTCGCCTTGCGCCTTTGCCTACAACTACGCCAGAATCCGCCGGCTTGTTCGCCTTGGGCTGCGTCGGTAGTTTGGGACCTGTCACTGCTCATCAGTGATCGGGTTTAGTCGCCCGTCGTTGCTAAGTCGCTCAAGCGTCCATCAGTCAGGTATCCCCATCCCTGCACTCGATGGTGGCTGTGCGCAGGGCGCCTCCGGGTGCGCCGATTTCTTAGCTCGTCGGTCGACTAACCTGCGTACAGCTGCCTCCCAATCGTTTAGTCGCGAGCGGGAAGTAGCCTCAACCAAAGAGAGCTAAGGCTATGGTCAAAATTACACCGAATCCTCCAGTTACAGATGAACCCACATCCCGTGCCAAATCGGTTCGCAATAAAAAGCTCGACGACGCGGCCACCCGCGCGTTGGATTACTACCTGAAACCCAAGCCTAAGAGCGAAACGTCTGACAAGTCCGACTCCATTTTACGGATTGATCCGGCTGTGGATTCTGAGTGTTTGCTGGCGAATCTCAGTGAGAATCTGGCTTCGGCCAATGCCATGATCAGTGATTTGGCGTTTGATCTGGATGGGTCGCGACGGCGTGTTGCGATGGGGATTTTACAGGTGATTGAGGTGAGTGAGCTGTTGGCGAATCGGGCTTTGGATATTGTTGAGGTGAGGTAGGGAAGCAGCGATACGTGCCGTCCGAACTGAGAAAGGTCTTGCTCAGCAAGACCTTTTTTGTGTCCGAAGGAGACTTTTCGCTCCAGCGAACCCGAGCTTTACGCGGAGAGTTCGCTGTTTTTACGCATGCGAGCCTTTTTTCTGTTAGCGGAAGTGCGGCAAGTTTTCGCAGAGCAAGGGTGGCGTTTTGCTGCTATACCTTGGTCGATCATATCGGTGCGGTGATAACAGGAGTCCAGTGCAATGCACACCATAAGGAAAGTGGTAATTCAGAACTTCAAGAAATTCAAAACTCTCACGCTCGATTTTGATTCTGAGAAGAATGTGCTGATTGGCAATAATGAGGTAGGAAAAAGTAGCATTTTGCTCGCTCTAGACCTCGCGCTCGGAGGGAGTCGCAACCGCATTGAAACTCTGGGTGCAGAAACACTGCTCAACAAGGATTCTGTGAGCATCTTTCTTGCGGGGGAGAAGAGCTTCGCGAAACTACCTGAGCTGATAGTCGACGTTTTTCTAGAGGAGGGGGATGACGAAAACCTCTATGGAACCAACAATGTTCACCAGCAAAAGACTGACGGTCTGCGCATGATCCTTGCGGTTATGGCCGAGTATGGCGAGGCGGTGCAAGCAATCTTGGCTGACGATAAACCGAACTTCCCATTCGAATATTACGCAGTGCGATTTGAAACGTTCGCCGGCAGACCCTACGCAGCATTCAACCGCCCCTTTAAGCACATGATGCTGGACGGTTCCCGTATCGATGGCGATTACGCATCTCGTGAATACACCCGAGCTGTGTACGCTTTCAACGCCCCCGTCGAAGACCGCTATAAACTTGAAAACCTGTATCGCCAAGGCAAGCATGCGTTTACGGGGCAGCATCTAGCAGGCCTCAACGCAGACCTTCCCGCGTATCAGTTTGACGTGCGTACTAGTGTCCGGTCGAATCTGGAAACCGACCTAATCATCACAGAAGACAATATTCCGCTTGAGCACCACGGGAAAGGAAGACAGTGCTTCATTAAAACCGAATTTGCGTTGAGCAAGCACAAGCAAGGTGGCTTAGATGTAATGCTCTTGGAGGAGCCTGAAAACCATCTCAGCCATTCCTCTATGAAAGCACTCGTCGCAAAGCTGGAGGAGAACAAGAGCACACAGCTTTTCATCGCAACGCACAGCAGTCATATTTGTTCAAGGCTTGATCTTCGGCATGCCCTTTTGATCGGCCCGAATGCTGCTGGCTCACTTAAGGCTCTATCAGCCGAGACCGCAGAATTCTTCATGAAGGCCCCGGACAATAATGTTTTGGAGTTTGCGCTTTCGAAGAAGGTGATCTTGGTTGAAGGTGATGCCGAATTCATCCTTGTGGAGGATTTCTATAAGCAATGTACAAACGGGCGTCTACCGCAGGCAGATGACGTCCATATAATCTCAATCGGCGGCACCAGCTTCAAAAGGTACATGGAGCTAGCCAACCTACTTGGAATTCGGGTAGCAGCCATACGGGACAATGACAAGAATTATCAGAAAAACTGCGTAGAAAACTACATTGACTTCACTTCGGATAATGCCAAAGTCTTTGCCGATAGAGACGATGACCGTTCAACCTTCGAAATAGGCTTGCATAACGACAACCTGGAAACCTGCAAGACCGTCTTCGGGCCAGGCCGAAAAACCCTTTCACCTTTGGAGTACATGCTAGCCAACAAAGCAGAAGCTGCGTTTGAGTTGCTTAAGGGAAAACCCGGTGAACTCACCGTTCCAGCCTACATCGTGGAGGCAATCAAATGGATAAACGAGTGATCTTCGCTGTAGCAGGATCAGGCAAGACAACCCTGCTGGTGAACCGCCTGAGCCTGGAAAAGCGCGCGCTGATTGTCACCTATACGGAAAACAACTACCGCCACTTGCGTGATAGCATCATTAAACGGTTCGGTCATGTCCCCAAAAATATAAACGTCCTTAGCTATTTCACATTCCTCCATAGCTTTTGCTATCGGCCCTTGCTGCAGATGCGCTTGGAAACTAGAGGGATTAGCTTCCGAATGCCGCACCCTCGAACATTGAAAATCAAACGCGATGATATGGCTTACTACACTAATAAAAGTGGAAATCTATATCACAACCGCTTAGCAAAACTTGTTGAGATCGAAGGGGCAATTCCTGACGTGATAGCGCGAATAGAGCGCTTTTATGATGAGTTTTATGTCGACGAAGTCCAAGACCTAGCGGGCCATGACTTCAATCTGATGATGGCATTAGCGAAAGCTAAGATTGAAATTATGTTTGTAGGCGACTTCTACCAGCACACCTTCGACACTAGCCGTGATGGGAACGTGAATAGCTCTCTACACGTTGACATCGGCAAGTACGAAAAACATTTTCAAAAGGCGGGTATCACCGTCGACAAGGAGACATTGAGTCGGAGCTGGAGATGTGGTGTGACTGTGTGCGATTTTATTCGCGCACATTTGCAGATTGATATACAGTCACAACATACCTATGAAACCGAAATCATACCTCTGACCAATCAAGCGGATGCTAACACCGTGCATGCGGACGCTAGCGTTGTAAAGTTGTTCTATAAAGAGCATTACAAGTACGGGTGTGTGTCTAACAACTGGGGCGCCTGTAAGGGGCTAGATAACTATAACGATGTGTGCGTTGTACTGGGTAATAGTCATTGGAAGATCTATGAAAATTCCTCGCTTGATGCACTCCCCCCACAGACAAAAAACAAACTATATGTAGCATTTTCACGGGCGCGTGGGAGGCTGTATCTAGTGCCTGAAAAGTTGTTCAAAACGTTCAAGGCTGTTTAAGTTGGGTCGTGAGCCCTCAGGTGCAAAAAAAAACTGAAGGCGCAGGGTTTATCTCTTTGGCGGAAAACCAGTCTGTTTTCATTCTAGTTGTTAACGGGCTATTAGCTTTGTTGTTGAGGTTGTATTTGAGTGTGGAGTTGAATTTCTGAGTAGTGATTGAGGATAAAGCTGCATAGTTGCTAACTTGTTGTCTTGTCTCATCTGATTATGAATGGCTCAGATATTGAACGCCGCGGTGTATGGTGTGCGGCGGTTGTCGTACTGCTATTTATTATAACATTTGCAAATTCAATTATTTGCGATCAAGTTGCTTTGTTGGTTGATACGATTATCACGGGTTGGAGCCGCCCCAGAGCTGGTTCTGAGCTGGATCCGCGATCGAGCACTTGTGTTTTTTGACTGACCTAAGCAATCATACACAGCTCAAAATGGCTTAAGCTCGGCAGAGCTAGCCGTGGTCCTATAAGGTGGAAGGTTATGATATTTAGCCCGTTCAATGCAGAAGACCTGGCAGCTGCCGCGGTAGATGCCCTGAAAGTGCGGGGAGACGCACGTGCGATTGCCGTAGTTGTGGCGGGTGATTGCAAAGTTGATTTGTCAGGCTCGGATTTTGGGATTAACTATTGGCAGTTTTTTATTTCTCTACCCGTACAACTTTTCTATGCAATGTCAGACGACGAGCGTAAGGCAACAGAAGCTTCTATAGCTGAGGTGATTACTCCTTTCTACTCCACAACACCGAGTGACTCTTCTGATGGAGTAATTATTGCCCCAAGAGTAGGGGAGGCGGTACATGGGTGGCGTGAAGAGGCTATGCGTTACGTGAAGGGGGATGGGGTAACAAACCAAGGTAGGGTGCGTAGCGATAATATTGCCTCGCAGCAACACCAGGGGCTACTTTTTCGGTCACAAGCAGAAGTCACGCTTTTCAAGGCCCTAACTAAAGCTCGGCTTCCGGTAGCACCTCTTCCAGTATTTGTTAGGATTGGAAATACTTACAATCGACTTGAACCTGATTTTGTAGTGGTTTATAAAGGGCTAACCTTTGTTGTTGAGGTTGATGGAGACACTTACCACACTGAGCTACCTGCAGAGGCGGATAAGCGTTTAGTTCCGTTGACATATGAGGGCGTGGAAGTAAGGCGAATTAGGGCAGCAGAGCTAGGCTCGGATGCTCAGGCGGATTCAGTCGTAAAGGAACTGATCGATTTTATGGCTCGGCGTAAGGCATCCCGCTGAGTAGGTCTACGCTAAAGAGTTTTATCGACTGAAAAGGGGCGGGGCTATTTTTTTGCTGACAATAAAACTGTTCCCTTTTTTTCTTTTTTAAACAGTTATTACCTTTCTATTAGAGAATGGATGACCAGCCTCCATAGACTCTAACCGCTGGATTCACTGCTCGCCCACTCATCGAATATCCCTCAAGTAGTCTCTGAGTACAGTGAGTGGCTTATCAAGCTGGGTCATCATTTGCGCCGCGCTAAAGGCCAAAGCCAGACGATATAGCTCCCGCCCCAACACCGTGTCCACCCCGCCAACCGCCCCCAACGCCAAATCCAAACACCGACCAATCTCCCCCTGAATCCCAGCCACATCCCCCCGCCGCACCAACAACCCAAAAACCTCCCGATCACAACCCCCCATCAACGGGTCATCCCGCAGAATCGGGCTGTGACCTTCCGTCTCATAAGCCAGCTTGAGCGAGTAGAGAGCAACCGATTCCAGCAGCAATTCCATGGGGTGAAATCCTTAGTGACTAGGTGAGGAGGGTGGAGTTGGGTTGATGGTTTATGCCTTGGCCGTGGCAACTCGGAGTATGGGCGGGGGTGATGGCTTTTTTGTGAGCGCTTTGCGCTCAAGCGGGAGCAAGCTCCCTCGCCACGGGTTCTTACTGGCCACAGATTCTTCCTTGCCACAGGTTTGGTATTTGGGGCCGCTTCACGGCCCAGCGGGGATAAATCCCCTCGCCACAAAGGGGACCCCTCACCACAAAAGGGGATCGGGGATTGGTTGGAATCTGCGTTAGCCGCAGAAAACCACTTTCCTACAGACGAAAAAAAAGACCTTGAATTTCAAGGTCTTTCTTTAAGATGGTGCCCCGAGGGAGACTCGAACTCCCACTCCTTTCGAAAACGGATTTTGAATCCGCCGCGTCTACCAATTCCGCCATCAGGGCTCAATGGCGGCGAAGTATAGAGAGGTGCCTACCGTTGGTCAATCACGTTTCATGGTGAATTTTTGATATTTCCGCTAGACTTTCCGGCCCTGCTAGACGAACCCCATCATGCGTGTTGCTGACTTTACCTTCGAACTCCCGGATTCGCTGATCGCTCGCCACCCTCTGGCCGAGCGTCGCGCCAGTCGACTGTTGACCCTGGACGGGGTCAGCGGTGCCATGGCTCACCGTCAATTCACTGATTTGCTTGAGCATTTGCGCCCGGGCGATTTGATGGTGTTCAACAATACCCGGGTGATTCCGGCGCGGTTGTTTGGCCAGAAAGCCTCCGGCGGCAAGCTGGAGATTCTGGTGGAGCGGGTGCTGGACAGTCATCGGGTGCTGGCCCATGTGCGGTCGAGCAAGTCGCCCAAGCCGGGTTCGTCGATTTTGATCGACGGCGGTGGTGAGGCGGTGATGGTGGCGCGGCATGATGCGTTGTTCGAGCTGGAATTTGCCGAAGAGGTGTTGCCGCTGCTCGACCGTGTTGGGCACATGCCGTTGCCTCCTTATATAGACCGCCCGGACGAAGGTTCGGACCGCGAGCGTTATCAGACTGTGTACGCCGAGCGCCTGGGGGCGGTGGCGGCGCCGACGGCGGGGCTGCATTTTGATCAGCCGTTGGTGGAGGCGATTGCCGCCAAGGGTGTCGAGACGGCGTTCGTGACGCTGCATGTTGGCGCCGGTACGTTTCAGCCGGTGCGTGTGGAGCGCATTGAAGACCATCACATGCACAACGAATGGCTGGAAGTGAGCCAGGAAGTCGTCGATGCCGTGGCGGCCTGCCGTGCTCGCGGTGGGCGGGTGGTGGCGGTGGGGACCACCAGCGTGCGGTCCCTGGAAAGTGCCGCCCGCGATGGCGTGCTCAAGCCGTTCAGTGGCGACACCGATATCTTTATCTACCCGGGCCGGCCGTTTCATGTGGTCGATGCCTTGGTCACCAACTTTCATTTGCCTGAATCCACGCTGTTGATGCTGGTTTCGGCGTTCGCCGGTTATCCCGAAGCCATGGCCGCCTACAAGGCCGCCGTCGAGCATGGATACCGCTTTTTCAGCTACGGTGATGCGATGTTCATCACCCGTAACCCCGCGCCACGCGGACCCGAGGAAACAGTATGAGTCGCACCTGTCGCATGTCCTTCGAGTTGCTTGCCACCGATGGCAAGGCTCGTCGCGGTCGTCTGACCTTCCCCCGCGGTACCGTGGAAACCCCGGCGTTCATGCCGGTGGGCACCTATGGCACGGTCAAGGGCATGCTGCCGCGTGACATCGAGGCGATTGGCGCGGAGATCATCCTGGGTAACACCTTCCACCTGTGGCTGCGCCCGGGTATGGAGGTGATCAAGGCCCATGGTGACTTGCACGATTTCATGCAGTGGAAGGGCCCGATCCTGACCGACTCCGGCGGTTTCCAGGTGTTCAGCCTCGGTGCCATGCGCAAGATCAAGGAGGAGGGCGTGACCTTCGCTTCTCCGGTGGACGGCTCCAAGGTGTTCATGGGCCCGGAAGAGTCGATGCAGGTGCAGCGCGACCTGGGCTCGGACATCGTGATGATCTTCGACGAATGCACGCCGTACCCGGCCGATGAAGACGTGGCGCGGGTGTCCATGGAGCTGTCGTTGCGCTGGGCCCAGCGTTCGAAGAACGCCCATGGCGAAAACACCGCGGCGCTGTTCGGGATTGTGCAGGGCGGCATGCACCGCGACCTGCGCATGCGCTCCCTCGAAGGCCTGGACAAGATCGGCTTCGACGGCCTGGCGATTGGCGGCCTGTCGGTGGGCGAGCCGAAGCACGAGATGATCAAGGTGCTCGATTACCTGCCGGGCGAGATGCCCGCTGACAAACCTCGTTACCTTATGGGCGTTGGCAAACCGGAAGATCTGGTTGAGGGTGTGCGCCGCGGTGTGGACATGTTCGATTGCGTGATGCCAACCCGTAATGCCCGCAATGGGCATCTGTTCATCGACACTGGTGTGCTGAAGATCCGTAACGCGTTCCATCGCCATGATGATTCGCCGCTGGATCCGACGTGCGATTGCTACACCTGCCAGAACTTCTCCCGCGCTTATCTGCATCATTTGGACAAGTGCGGCGAAATGCTCGGCAGTATGCTCAATACCATCCACAATTTGCGCCATTATCAGGTGCTTATGGCTGGTTTGCGCGAGGCTATCCAACAGGGTACATTGGCCGCCTTTGTCGAGGCCTTCTATGCCAAGCGCGGGTTGCCTGTTCCGCCCTTGGACTGAGTTTTCCGATCCCTAGATTCAATACTTGCAACTGGAGTGCTAAATGAGCTTTTTTATCTCTAATGCCATGGCTGACGCGGCTGCACCTGCTGCTGCCGGCCCTATGGGCGGTGGTTTCGAGTGGATTTTCCTGGTCGGCTTCCTGGTCATCTTCTACCTGATGATCTGGCGTCCACAGGCCAAGCGCGCCAAAGAGCAGAAGAACCTGCTGAGCAGCTTGCAGAAGGGCGATGAAGTGGTCACCACCGGCGGCATCGCTGGCAAGATCACCAAAGTGGCTGATGACTTCGTGGTACTGGAAGTGTCCGACACTGTTGAAATGAAGTTCCAGAAGGGCGCTATCGCGGCCACGCTGCCAAAAGGCACGCTGAAAGCGATCTAAGTAACAACTTCTATTCAATCGACGGGGCGCGCAAGGCGCCCCGCGTCATAAGCGGGCGGCGTGATGCTGAACAAATACCCTCTGTGGAAATATGTACTGATCCTGGCGGTGCTGGCGGTCGGTCTGATTTATTCCGCTCCCAATCTATACCCGGATGACCCGGCCATTCAGGTCAGTGGCGCAAGCACTGCGCTGCAGGTCACCCAGGCCGATCTGGACCGTGCGAGCGCTGCGCTCAAGGCGTCCAACATCGAAGTCAAGGCTGCGACCGTTGCCGAAGGTGGCAAGGGCGGTCTGTTGCGCCTGGTCAAGGCGGAAGACCAACTGCCAGCCAAGGACGTGGTGCGCAAGGCGTTGGGCGACGATTACGTCGTAGCCCTGAACCTGGCCCAGACCACTCCGCAATGGCTGCGCAAGCTTGGCGCGCACCCGATGAAGCTGGGCCTGGACTTGTCCGGCGGTGTGCACTTCCTGCTGGAAGTGGACATGGAAAAAGCCCTCGACGCGCGGATGAAAGTCTACGAAGGCGACGTCAAGAGCCTGCTGCGTAAAGAGCGTCTGCGTTATCGCAGCCTGCCGCCACTCGACGGTGCCATTCAGCTGGGCTTCAGCGATGAAGATGCCCGCGAGCAGGCCCGTGCGCTGATCCGCAAGAACTTCAATGATTTCGACATTGTGCCGGCCGACCTCAATGGTCAGGCGGTGCTGCGTCTGGCGATGACCCCGGCCAAGCTGGCGGAAATCCGCGAATACTCCATCAAGCAGAACTTGACCACGGTGCGTAACCGCGTCAACGAGCTGGGTGTGGCCGAGCCGATCGTGCAGCGCCAGGGCGCCAACCGCATCGTGGTTGAGTTGCCAGGCGTGCAGGACACTGCCGAAGCCAAGCGTATCCTCGGCAAGACCGCCAACCTGGAGTTCCGCCTGGCCGCTGAGCCGGGGGCTTCCAGGGCCACTTCCGAGAGCTTCGAGTTCCGTGAGGGCGGTCGTCCGGCGGCGCAGATCGAGCGTGGCCTGATCATCACCGGTGACCAGGTGACCGACGCCCAGGCGGGCTTCGACGAGCAGGGTCGTCCGCAGGTGAACATTCGCCTGGACGGCCATGGCGGCGAACTGATGAGCCGCGCCACGCGCAGCAACGTTGGTCGCAGCATGGCGGTGATCTTCATCGAGCAGAAGCCGACCACCACTTACACCAAGCAAGTGGTCAATGGCGTCGAGAAAGACGTACCGGTACAGACCTTCAAGGAAGAGAAGAAGATCATCAGCCTGGCGACCATCCAGTCGCCGCTGGGCAGCCAGTTCCGCATCACCGGCCTCAACGGCCAGGGTGAGTCCTCGGAACTGGCCCTGCTGCTGCGTGCCGGTGGCCTGGCCGCGCCAATGTACTTCGCTGAAGAGCGCACCATTGGCCCGAGCCTGGGTGCCGACAACATCACCAAGGGTATCGATGCTTCGCTGTGGGGCATGCTGTTCGTGTCGCTGTTCATCATCGCCATCTACCGCTTCTTCGGCCTGATCGCCACGGTTGCGCTGGCGGTGAACATGGTGCTGCTGCTGGCCCTGATGTCCTTGCTGGGCGCCACGCTGACCCTGCCGGGTATCGCCGGTATCGTGTTGACCATGGGTATGGCGGTGGACGCCAACGTGCTGATCTTCTCGCGGATACGTGAAGAGATCGCAGCGGGCATGTCGATCCAGCGGGCAATCAACGAAGGCTTCGGCCGGGCATTTACTGCGATTATCGACTCCAACCTGACCACGTTGCTGGTGGGCGGGATTCTCTTTGCCATGGGCACCGGCCCGGTGAAGGGCTTCGCAGTGACCATGTCCCTCGGGATCTTTACCTCGATGTTCACAGCCATCATGGTGACCCGCGCAATGGTCAACCTGATCTTTGGCGGTCGTGACTTCAAGAAGTTGTGGATTTAAGGGGCTGCCATGTTACGTACAATCAACTTCATGGGCGTTCGCAATATTGCGTTCGGCCTCACCTTGTTCCTTACAGTCCTGGCGTTGTTCAGCTGGGCCACCAAGGGCCTGAACTATGGCCTGGACTTCACCGGCGGTACGCTCATCGAGCTGACCTACGAGCGTCCGGCTGACGTCACCAAGGTGCGTGAGCAACTGGCGTCCTCCGGCTACAGCGATGCCATCGTGCAGAGCTTTGGCGCAACGACTGATCTGTTGGTGCGTATGCCAGGTGAAGACCCGCAATTGGGTCACCAGGTAGCCGAAGCCTTGCAGAAGGCCGGTGGCGACAACCCGGCCCAGGTCAAGCGCGTCGAGTTCGTTGGCCCGCAGGTGGGTGAAGAGCTGCGCGACCAGGGCGGCCTCGGCATGCTGCTGGCGCTGGGCGGCGTGATGCTCTACCTGGCGTTCCGCTTCCAGTGGAAGTTCGCGGTGGGCGCGATTGTCTCGCTGATCCACGACGTGATCGTGACCGTGGGCATCCTGTCGTTCTTCCAGATCACCTTCGACTTGACGGTGCTGGCGGCAGTGCTGGCGATCATCGGTTACTCGCTCAACGACACCATCGTGGTGTTCGACCGGGTGCGTGAAAACTTCCGTGTGCTGCGCAAGGCCTCCTTGGTCGAGAACATCAACATCTCGACCACCCAGACCCTGCTGCGGACCATGGCGACGTCGATCTCCACCTTGCTGGCGATTGCCGCGCTGCTGTTCTTCGGCGGCGACAACCTGTTCGGTTTCTCCATCGCACTGTTCATTGGTGTGATGGCGGGTACTTACTCGTCGATCTACATCGCCAACGTGGTGTTGATCTGGCTGAAGCTGAGCTCCGAGGATCTGATTCCTCCTGCGGCCACTGACACGGAAGTGGACGACCGCCCATAAGGCTCGGTTTCCCGTCCGTCACAGCAGAAAAGGCGCGAGTTGAACTCGCGCCTTTTTTTGTGCTCCAAGGCTGGGAGAAGCGCGGATTAATCCGCTTGTGATGGTCAGGAGGTTCAAGTGAACAAATCGATGCTGGTTGGTGCGGTATTGGGTGCTGTCGGTGTAACAGCCGGTGGTGCGGTCGCCACCTACAGCTTGGTAAAAAGTGGCCCTGAGTATGCGCAAGTATTGGCCGTGGAGCCGGTCAAGACCCAAATCAAGACCCCGCGTGAAGTGTGCAAGGACGTCACCGTGACTCGGCAGAAGCCAGTCCAGGACCAGCACCAGATCGCTGGTACCGTGTTGGGCGCCGTAGCCGGTGGCCTGCTGGGTAACCAGATCGGCGGCGGCACCGGCAAGAAAATCGCTACCGTGGCGGGTGCGGCCGGTGGTGGTTATGCCGGTAACAAGATTCAGGAAGGCATGCAGGAACGCGACACCTACACCACCACCCAGACTCGCTGCAACACGGTCAATGACATCAGCGACAAGGTGGTAGGCTACGACGTTCGCTACATGCTCGACGGCAAAGAAGGCAAAGTCCGCATGGACCGCGACCCGGGCAACCAGATCCCGGTGAGCAAGGAGGGTCAACTGATCCTGGGCCAGAACGAACCAGCTCAGTAATCCAACCGCTATGAAAAAAGCACCCTTTGGGGTGCTTTTTTTATGCCCGCATTTCATGGCCCGTCACCAATCCCCTGTGGGAGCTGCAGTGGACACAAATCTTGTGTCCGGCCCAAATTCCCTGTGGGAGCGAGCTTGCTCGCGATAGCGGTGGATCAGCTTGCATCCATGTCGAATGTGCCACCGCCATCGCGAGCAAGCTCGCTCCCACACTGGATCTCCAGCGGATACGAAACCTGTGCCCGGCCCAAATCCCTCTGTGGGAGCGAGCTTGCTCGCGATAGCGGTGGTTCAGCCTGCATCCATGCTCAGGTGTCATCCATTGTGGCGAGGGAGCTTGCTCCCGCTCGGTTGCGCAGCGACCGCAAGATCTTGGGTCTGCTGCGCAGCCCAGCGGGAGCAAGCTCCCTCGCCACGGGGTGTTCATCTGAGCTGAGTGGTGTGGGGCAGGCATAAAAAAAGCACCCCGAAGGGTGCTTTTTCTGTAGCCGAGCTGCTTAGCGCTTCAGCGAAGCCGGCAAATGCGGCTGGATGGCGGTGAGCACAGCCTTGAAGCATTTGGTGTTGCCAGCAACGATGTGACCTTTCTCAAGGAAATCGTGGCCGCCAGTGAAGTCACTCACCAAACCGCCGGCTTCCTGGATCAGCAGGGCGCCCGCAGCCATGTCCCACTCGGACAGGCCTGACTCCCAGAACGCATCGAAACGGCCAGCAGCCACATAAGCCAAATCCAGGCTCGCAGCACCGGCGCGGCGGATGCCGGCGGTCTGGCCGACCAGGGCGCGGAACATGCCCAGGTAGTTGTCCAGGTTGTCCATCTGGTCATCACGGAACGGGAAGCCGGTACCCAGCAGGGCGCCATCCAGGCTGGTGCGGCCGCTGACGCGCAGGCGACGACCGTTCAGTTGGGCGCCACGGCCACGGCTGGCGGTGAATTCTTCCTGGCGAACCGGGTCCAGCACAACGGCGTGTTCCAGGCGGCCACGGTACTTGCAGGCGATGCTGACAGCGAAGTGAGGAATGCCGCGCAAGAAGTTGGTGGTGCCGTCCAGCGGATCGATGATCCACAGGTACTCTTCGCCTTCGATGCCGGTACCGGCGTGCATGCCAGTCTCTTCACCGAGGATGGAGTGGTTCGGGTAAGCCTTGCGCAGGGCGTCGACGATCTTTTGCTCGGCGGCGCGATCGACCTCGGACACGTAGTCCTTGGCGTCTTTTTCATCGACCTTGATGGTATCCAGGCGCTCGATGGAGCGGAAGATCAGTTCACTGGCGCTGCGGGCGGCGCGCAGCGCGATATTCAGCATGGGCTGCATGGATGTGTCACCTAAGGTTGTTAAAGAAAGCCGCGCATTCTATCAGAAAGTTTTCCGAGGAGAAGGTTGGTGTTCGCTTTCATAGCTTAACGGTAGGTGCTTATGTAAGATTTGCTCCCTTTATCGTGTTCGAGAGCGCCTCCCTTGTTGCAGAACATTCGTGTCGTCCTGGTCAATACCAGCCATCCGGGTAACATCGGCGGAGCTGCGCGGGCCATGAAGAACATGGGCCTGTCGCGCCTGGTGCTGGTCGAGCCGCGCTTGTTTCCCCATCACGAAGCCGACGCCCGGGCCTCCGGCGCCGGTGACATCCTCGCCAACGCCCAGGTCGTCGCCAGCCTCGAAGATGCCTTGGTGGGTTGCAACCTGGTGCTCGGCACCAGCGCCCGCGACCGCCGTATCCCCTGGCCGCTGCTCGACCCCCGCGAATGCGGGACCAAAGTGGTCGAGGAGGCCGCGCAAGGCTTTGAAATCGCCCTGGTGTTCGGCCGTGAAGACTCCGGTCTGACCAACGACGAGCTGCAGCGATGTCACTTTCACGTGCATATCCCTTCCGACCCCGAGTTCAGTTCCTTGAACCTGGGGGCGGCGGTGCAGGTGTTGAGTTATGAAGTGCGCATGGCTTGGCTGGCGGCCGAAGGCAAGCCCAGCAAAGTCGAAAAAACCGAGGTCACGTCGCCGCGCAGTGAGACACTGGCGACCATGGACGAGCTGGAACGATTCTTTGAACACCTGGAGCAGACCCTGGTGGACATCGAATTCCTCGACCCGGAAAAGCCGCGACACTTGATGGCGCGCCTGCGTCGGTTGTACGGACGAAGCTCGGTCAGCCGGGCGGAGATGAATATATTGCGCGGCATCCTCACGGAAACCCAGAAGGCGGCCCGTGGCGAGCTGATTAAGCGGAAGAAATAAAATGTTCGAACGTTTGCGTGAAGATATCCAAAGTGTTTTCCATCGTGACCCGGCGGCGCGCAATGCCTTTGAAGTGCTGACCTGCTACCCGGGGATGCACGCCATCTGGATCCATCGCCTGTCCGGCGCCTTGTGGAACATGGGCTGGAAGTGGCTGGCGCGGCTGGTCTCGAACTTCGGCCGCTGGCTGACCGGGATCGAGATCCACCCGGGTGCCAAGGTCGGCCGTCGGTTCTTCATCGACCACGGTATGGGCATCGTCATCGGCGAAACCGCCGAGATCGGCGACGACGTGACCCTGTACCAGGGCGTGACCCTCGGCGGCACCAGCTGGAACAAAGGCAAGCGCCACCCAACCCTGGAAGACGGCGTGGTGGTCGGTGCCGGCGCCAAGGTGCTCGGGCCGTTCACGGTGGGGGCGGGGGCGAAAGTCGGCTCCAACGCCGTGGTGACCAAGGCCGTGCCGCCGGGCGCGACCGTGGTGGGTATTCCAGGCCGGATCATCGTCAAATCCGACGAGGAGCAGGATGCCCGTCGCAAGGCCATGGCCGAGAAGATCGGCTTCGACGCCTACGGTGTTGGCGAGGACATGCCCGACCCGGTCGCCCGCGCCATCAACCAGTTGCTCGATCACCTGCAGGCCGTCGATGGGCGCCTGGAGGGGATGTGCGGCGCCCTGAAGGACCTGGGCAGTAATTACTGTGCCAAGGACCTGCCTGAGCTGCGCGAGGAAGATTTCGCGTGTGTGAAGGATAAGGATGAGACTCAGGCCAGCTGAAACCCTGCTGGCCCCATCGCGAGCAAGCTCGCTCCCACAGGGGATTTGCAGTGGTCACAAATTCGAAGGCCGCCGCAGATCCAATGTGGGAGCGAGCTTGCTCGCGATGAACGATAACGCGGTATCACTGGTCGCCACTGGCCAGCCTTTGCTATCATGCGCGCGCTCTTTCGCGGGTAAACCTGAGTAAAGCACTAGGTCTTATACTTGACTTAAATACTCGGGAATTGCATACTCGCCCCCATTCCGAACTCCGTGGTAATTGTCCATGCGACTGACTACAAAAGGCCGATACGCCGTGACCGCAATGCTGGATCTGGCATTGCATGCGCAGCACGGGCCGGTGTCCCTGGCCGATATCTCCGAGCGCCAGGGCATTTCCCTGTCTTACCTTGAACAGCTGTTCGCCAAGCTGCGCCGCAGCAACCTGGTTTCCAGCGTTCGCGGCCCCGGTGGCGGCTACCAGCTGTCGCGCGACATGCAGGGCATCCAGGTCGCCCAGGTGATCGATGCGGTGAACGAATCGGTCGATGCGACCAAATGCCAGGGCCTTGGCGACTGCCATGGCGGCGATACTTGCCTGACCCACCACTTGTGGTGCGACCTCAGCCTGCAGATTCACGAATTTCTAAGCGGTATCAGCTTGGCTGAC
Organism: Pseudomonas beijingensis; assembly: GCF_030687295.1. NCBI lineage: Bacteria > Pseudomonadati > Pseudomonadota > Gammaproteobacteria > Pseudomonadales > Pseudomonadaceae > Pseudomonas > Pseudomonas beijingensis. Next base: position 2,137,947 of record NZ_CP117425.1, read on the forward strand.
CTTGTAACTCGCCGTGAGGTGCAAGAAGTAGCCCAGCGTCAGGACCAGCGCCGTTGCAATGGCAAGACGCTGCACCTGGACAAGATTGAAGCGTCCGCCGTCGAATGACTGCCGCAGAGCACGCGGAACGCCAGCCAGCCTGATTTAGGAGAAAGTCCATGAAATTGCCGATTTACCTTGATTACTCTGCGACCACCCCGGTTGATCCGCGTGTTGCGCAAAAAATGAGTGAATGCCTGCTGGTCGACGGAAACTTCGGTAACCCGGCGTCCCGTTCCCACGTGTTCGGCTGGAAGGCCGAAGAGTCGGTCGAAAACGCCCGTCGCCAGGTCGCCGACCTGGTCAACGCCGACCCGCGTGAAATCGTCTGGACCTCCGGTGCCACCGAATCCGACAACCTGGCAATCAAGGGTGTCGCGCATTTCTACCACACCAAGGGCAAGCACCTGATCACCTCCAAGATCGAGCACAAGGCTGTCCTGGACACCATGCGCCAACTGGAGCGTGAAGGCTTCGAAGTCACCTACATCGAGCCAGGTGAAGACGGCATCATCACCCCAGCCATGGTCGAAGCCGCATTGCGCGACGACACCATTCTGGTTTCGATCATGCACGTGAACAACGAAATCGGCACCGTCAACGACATCGCGGCCATCGGCGAGCTGACCCGTTCCAAGGGCGTCCTGTTCCACGTCGACGGCGCGCAGTCCACTGGCAAGGTCGACATCGACCTGTCCAAGCTGAAAGTCGACCTGATGTCGTTCTCCGCTCACAAGACCTACGGCCCTAAAGGCATCGGCGCCCTGTACGTCAGCCGCAAGCCGCGTGTTCGCCTCGAAGCGACCATGCACGGCGGCGGTCACGAGCGTGGCATGCGTTCCGGTACCCTGGCGACCCACCAGATCGTCGGCATGGGCGAAGCCTTCCGTGTTGCCAAAGAAGACATGGCGGCCGAGAACGTCCGCATCAAGGCCCTGAGCGACCGCTTCTTCAAGCAGGTCGAGCACCTCGAAGAACTCTACGTCAACGGCAGCATGACCGCCCGCGTACCGCACAACCTGAACCTGAGCTTCAACTACGTTGAAGGCGAGTCGCTGATCATGGCGCTCAAGGATCTGGCCGTGTCGTCCGGTTCGGCGTGCACCTCGGCGTCCCTGGAGCCTTCGTACGTACTGCGCGCCCTGGGCCGCAACGACGAACTGGCCCACAGTTCCATTCGCTTTACCTTCGGCCGTTTCACCACCGAAGAAGAAATCGATTACGCCGCGCAGAAAGTCTGCGAGGCCGTTACCAAGCTGCGCGCTCTGTCGCCGCTGTGGGACATGTACAAAGACGGCGTCGACATTTCGAAAATCGAGTGGGCGGCGCACTGAAGAAGTCGCCACCAGAGCGACTCACTGATGAGGATTGAAGCAAATGGCATATAGCGAAAAGGTCATCGACCACTACGAGAACCCGCGCAACGTCGGCAAGATGGACGCGCAGGATCCTGATGTCGGCACTGGCATGGTCGGCGCTCCGGCGTGCGGCGACGTCATGCGCCTGCAGATCAAGGTCAACGAGCAGGGCATCATCGAAGATGCCAAGTTCAAGACCTACGGCTGCGGTTCGGCCATTGCGTCCAGCTCCCTGGCCACCGAGTGGATGAAGGGCAAGACCCTTGATGAAGCCGAAACCATCAAGAACACCCAGCTGGCCGAAGAGCTGGCCCTGCCGCCAGTGAAGATCCACTGCTCGGTACTCGCCGAAGACGCCATCAAGGCCGCCGTTCGCGATTACAAGCAGAAGAAAGGCTTGATCTGATCCGCGTTACGGTAAGGAGTTTTCCATGGCTATCCAGATGACAGAAGCGGCAGCTAAGCATATTCAGCGCTCCCTCGCGGGGCGCGGCAAGGGCGAGGGTATCCGCCTGGGTGTTCGCACCACGGGCTGCTCTGGTCTTGCCTATGTGCTGGAATTCGTCGACGAAGTGGGCGAAGACGATCAGGTATTCGAAAGTCATGGTCAGAAAGTGATCATCGACCCGAAAAGCCTGACGTACCTGGACGGCACCGAACTGGATTTCGTCAAGGAAGGGTTGAACGAAGGCTTCAAGTTCAACAATCCCAACGTGCGCGGTGAATGTGGCTGCGGCGAAAGCTTCAACATCTGAGGCAGCTTGTGGGTACTCCTTGTCATTTTGCGTTGTTCCAGTTGCAGCCTGCTTTCCAGCTGGACCTCGATCAGTTGTCCGCGCGTTATCTGGAACTGGCCCGTGGCGTCCACCCCGACCGCTTTGCCGATGCCTCCGAGGCGGAGCAGCGGCGGGCGCTCGAGCAGTCGGCGAACCTCAACGAGGCTTACCAGACGCTCAAGCACCCGGCCAAGCGCGCACGTTACCTGCTCGCCATCAGCGGCCATGAGTTGCCGCTGGAGGTCACGGTCCACGATCCCGAGTTCCTTTTGCAGCAGATGCAGTGGCGCGAAGAGCTCGAGGACCTGCAGGACAGCGCCGACCTGGCCGGTGTCGCGGCATTCAAGCGGCGCTTGAAAGACGCCCAGCAAACACTGAACGACAGCTTCGCAGCCTGCTGGAACGATGCCGCGCAACGCGAACAGGCCGAGCGCCTGATGCGGCGCATGCAGTTCCTCGACAAGCTCACCTACGAAGTGCGCCAGTTAGAAGAGCGCCTCGACGATTAACCCAGTGCCGCTCCGGTCGCACGCCTGATTACAGATAAGTCCTGATTACGATGGCCCTACTGCAGATCGCCGAACCCGGCCAAAGTCCACAACCACACCAGCGTCGCCTGGCTGTGGGGATCGACTTGGGTACCACCAATTCCCTGGTCGCTGCCTTGCGCAGCGGTCTTTCCGAACCGCTGGCCGACGAGCAGGGGCAGGTGATCCTGCCGTCCGCCGTGCGTTATCACGCCGACCGCGTTGAAGTGGGCGAGTCGGCCAAGCTGGCCGCCGCCACCGACCCTTTCAACACCATTGTCTCGGTCAAGCGCTTGATGGGTCGTGGTCTGTCCGACGTCAAGCAATTGGGCGACCAGCTGCCGTACCGCTTCGTCGGTGGCGAATCCCATATGCCGTTCATCGAAACCGTGCAGGGCCCGAAAAGCCCGGTCGAGGTTTCCGCCGACATCCTCAAGGTCCTGCGCCAGCGCGCCGAAGCGGCGTTGGGCGGTGAACTGGTGGGTGCGGTCATTACCGTGCCGGCCTATTTCGACGACGCCCAGCGCCAAGCCACCAAGGACGCTGCCAAGCTGGCTGGCCTGAACGTGCTGCGCCTGCTCAACGAGCCAACGGCCGCTGCCGTGGCGTATGGCCTGGACCAACATGCCGAAGGCCTGGTCGCGATCTACGACCTGGGCGGCGGCACGTTCGATATTTCAATCCTGCGCCTGACCGGCGGTGTCTTCGAAGTCCTGGCCACCGGTGGCGACAGCGCCCTGGGCGGTGACGACTTCGACCACGCCATCGCTGGCTGGATCATCGAGCAAGCGGGTCTTTCCGCCGACCTCGACCCGGGTGCGCAACGCCATCTGCTGCAAACCGCCTGCGCTGCCAAGGAAGCCTTGACTGACGCTGCTACGGTTGAAGTTGCTTATGGCGACTGGAAAGCCTCCCTGACCCGCGAAGCCTTCGATGCCTTGATCGAACCCATGGTCGCCCGCAGCCTCAAGGCTTGCCGCCGCGCGGTGCGCGATTCCGGCGTAGAGCTGGAAGACGTCAAGGCCGTGGTCATGGTCGGCGGTTCGACCCGCGTGCCTCGGGTTCGCGAAGCCGTTGCCGAGGCCTTTGGACGCCAGCCGCTGACTGAAATCGACCCGGACCAAGTGGTCGCCATTGGCGCCGCGATCCAGGCCGATACCTTGGCCGGCAATAAGCGCGACGGCGGCGAATTGCTGCTGCTCGACGTGATTCCGTTGTCCCTGGGGTTGGAAACCATGGGCGGCCTGATGGAGAAGGTGATTCCACGTAATACCACCATCCCGGTTGCCCGCGCCCAGGACTTCACCACTTATAAAGACGGCCAGTCGGCCATGATGGTCCACGTGCTGCAAGGCGAGCGTGAACTGATCAGCGACTGCCGTTCCCTGGCCCGCTTCGAATTGCGCGGCATCCCGGCCATGGTCGCCGGTGCGGCGAAGATCCGCGTGACCTTTCAGGTTGATGCCGATGGCTTGCTCAACGTCTCCGCCCGCGAACTGGCTTCGGGCGTGGAGGCGAGCATCCAGGTCAAGCCGTCCTACGGCCTGACCGACGGTGAAATCGCCAAGATGCTCAAGGATTCCTTCCAGCACGCCAGCGACGACAAGGTCGCGCGGGTGTTGCGCGAGCAGCAGGTCGACGCTCAGCGCCTGATCGAAGCCGTGCAAGGTGCCCTTGAAGCCGACGGCGACCGGTTGCTCGACGCTGAAGAGCGCATGGTCATCGAGCTGCAGATGCAGGAATTGTCCGAATTGATCAAAGGCACCGATGGCTATGCCATCGAGCAGCAGACCAAACGTCTGTCGCAGGTCACCGACGCCTTTGCTGCCCGCCGCCTGGACTCGACGGTGAAAGCCGCCCTGGCGGGGCGCAACCTGAATGAAATCGAGGAATAACTGATGCCGCAGGTGATTTTTCTGCCCCACGAGAAGTTCTGTCCGGAGGGCATGGTCGTGGAGGCTGAGCCCGGGATTTCCATTCTCGAGCTGGCCCATGAGCACCATATCGAGATGGAAAGTGCCTGTGGCGGCGTCTGCGCCTGCACGACGTGCCATTGCATCATTCGTGAGGGTTTCGATTCGCTGGAAGAAGCGGACGATCTGGAGGAAGATTTCCTCGATCGGGCCTGGGGTCTGGAAGCGCAATCGCGCCTGGGCTGCCAAGCCATCGTCGGCACCGAAGACCTGACCGTCGAAATTCCGAAATATTCGCTTAACCATGCGGCCGAAGCGCCGCACTGATGGTGACACTGTCATGAGCTATGGTTGGAATGATGTACAACGCATCGCAGAAGAACTGGCCGAAGCCAAGCCGGACGTGAATCCGTTGACTGTGAATTTTGTCGATTTGCAGCGCTGGATCATGGAGCTACCCGATTTCGACAATACCTCTGGCCGTTGTGGCGAGAAGGTCTTGGAAGCGGTCCAGACGCTCTGGATCGAAGAAATCGACTGATCGACCTGGCAGGTTAGGCAATACCCCTGAACCCGCGTATAATTCGCGGGTTTAATTTTTCGCAAATTACCGTTTCTGGAGTTACACCATGGCTGTTCAACGTACTTTCTCCATCATCAAGCCTGACGCCGTTGCTAAAAACGTGATCGGCAAGATCGTTACCCGCTTCGAAGACGCTGGCCTGCGCGTTGTAGCTTCGAAAATGAAGCAACTGTCCAAAGCCGAAGCCGAAGGCTTCTACGCTGAGCACAGCGAGCGCGGTTTCTTCGGTGAGCTGGTTGCCTTCATGACTTCCGGTCCGGTTGTCGTTCAGGTGCTGGAAGGCGAAAACGCCATCGCTCGCAACCGTGAGCTGATGGGCGCTACCAACCCTAAAGAAGCCGCCGCTGGCACCATCCGTGCTGACTTCGCCGAGTCGATCGACGCCAACGCCGTTCACGGTTCGGACTCCGAAGCCGCTGCCGCTCGCGAAATCGCTTACTTTTTCTCCGCTACTGAAGTAACCACTCGCTAAGCCCAGGCTTTTGAGTGAAGGTGAATCCATGACTACATCGAACGGCAAAACCAACCTGTTGGGCCTGACCCAGCCGGAAATGGAGAAATTCTTCGACTCGATCGGGGAGAAGCGTTTCCGTGCCGGCCAGGTGATGAAATGGATTCACCACTTTGGCGTCGACGACTTTGACGCCATGACGAATGTCAGCAAGGCCTTGCGCGAAAAGCTCAAGGCAGTTGCTGAAATTCGCGGTCCGGAAGTGGTCAGCGAGGACATCTCCAGCGACGGCACCCGCAAGTGGGTGGTGCGCGTGGCGTCCGGCAGCTGCGTCGAGACCGTCTACATTCCCCAGGGCAAGCGCGGCACCTTGTGCGTTTCGTCCCAGGCAGGCTGTGCCCTGGATTGCAGTTTCTGCTCCACCGGCAAGCAAGGCTTCAATAGCAACCTCACCGCCGCCGAAGTGATCGGCCAGGTGTGGATTGCCAACAAATCCTTTGGTAGCGTCCCGGCGACCGTCGACCGTGCCATCACCAACGTGGTGATGATGGGCATGGGTGAGCCGCTGCTGAACTTTGACAACGTCGTTTCCGCCATGCACCTGATGATGGATGACCTGGGCTACGGCATCTCCAAGCGCCGCGTGACCCTGTCCACCTCCGGCGTGGTGCCGATGATCGATGAGCTGGCCAAGCACATCGACGTCTCCCTGGCGTTGTCGCTGCACGCACCCAATGACGCATTGCGTAACCAATTGGTGCCGATCAACAAGAAATATCCGCTTAAGATGCTGCTCGAGTCGTGCCAGCGCTACATGTCGTCCCTGGGCGAAAAACGCGTGCTGACCATCGAGTACACGCTGCTCAAGGATGTGAACGACAAGGTCGAGCACGCGGTCGAGATGATCGAGCTGCTCAAGAACATCCCGTGCAAGATCAACCTGATCCCGTTCAACCCGTTCCCGCATTCCGGTTACGAGCGTCCGAGCAACAATGCGATTCGTCGTTTCCAGGATCAGCTTCACCACGCTGGCTTCAACGTCACCGTGCGCACCACCCGCGGCGAAGACATCGACGCCGCCTGTGGCCAATTGGTAGGACAGGTGCTGGATCGCACCCGTCGCAGCGAACGCTACATTGCCGTGCGTGAGTTGAACGCCGCGGACGATGCGGTGCAGAACGCTGCGAACAGTCACTAAGAGAGGAACTCTATGTCCCTGCGCTTCGCGCTCGTTTTGCTGTTGGCCGGCCTTTGTTCCGGTTGTGTCCTGTCGGGTGACTACAACCCGATGAAGACCAGCAAAGGGCGCGACGAGGCACGTGTGGCCTATGTGCAACTGGGCATCGGCTACCTGCAGCAGGGCATGACCGAACGGGCCAAGGTGCCGCTCAAGAAAGCCCTGGAACTGGACGACTCCGACCCGGATGCCAACGCGGCCCTGGCCCTGGTGTTCCAGGCCGAGATGGAGCCGGAGCTGGCCGACCAGCATTTTCGCAAGGCGCTGTCTGGCCGGCCCCAGGACGCACGGATCCTGAACAACTACGGCAGCTTTCTTTTCGAGCAGAAACGCTACAAGGAAGCCTACGAGCGCTTCGAGCAGGCTGCCGCCGATACCCTTTACCCTGAGCGTTCGCGGGTTTTCGAGAACCTCGGCATGACGGCCGCGCAGTTGGGCCAACGTGACCTGGCCCGCCAGCAGCTGGAAAAGGCGCTGCGGCTCAACCGCCAGCAACCGCGGGCGTTGCTGGAAATGGCTGAGTTGTCCTACGAAGACAGGCATTATGTGCCCGCGCGTGACTACTACGAGCGTTTTAGCCTGCTGAGCGAGCAAAATGCACGTAGTCTATTGCTCGGCGTTCGGCTGGCACATGTGTTTGAAGATCGCGACAAGGCTGCAAGCTACGGCCTGCAACTCAAAAGACTCTATCCCGGTACGCCGGAATATCAGCAATACCTGTCGGAGCAATGATGAAAGCGGCGCATCCCGAAGTTGTAGCAGCGACTCGCGTAAATCCCGGTGAGACCCTGCGTCAAGCCCGCGAAAGCAATGGTTGGTCGCTGGCCGAAGTGGCCCTCAAGCTCAATCTTACCGTGGCTTCCCTGGGCAATCTGGAAGCGGGCGCGTTCGACAAGCTGCCTGGGCACACCTTCGCCCGGGGCTATATCCGCGCCTATGCCAAGTTGCTTGGCAAGGACCAGACCCTGCTGGTCCAGCAATTCGATCAATACACCGGTTCCGATGCCCAGGGCAGCAGCGTGCACAGCCTGGGGCGCATCGAGGAGCCGGTTCGCGTTTCCCACACCATTTTGCGAATCGTCAGCCTGTTGCTGCTGATCGCGGTGATTGGTGGCGGTTTTGTCTGGTGGCAGGACCAGACGTCCTTGCGCAACAAGGAACCAGTCGCCATGAGCCCTGAACACGTTGAGGTCGAGGGCGCCGACGGCACCACCCAGATCCATCCGCTGGACGAGCCGGAAGACCAGGCCGTCGTCGAAGGCCAGGCTGAAGGCGAAACCGCTCTGGCGTTGCCACAAAGCCCGGACGCCGCCGATGCCCAGGCGGGTGCCGAGCCGGCTGTTCCAGCACCGGCCACGCCGACGGCACCGGCTGCCCCGAACACCGGCAGCGCACCGATTGCTACCGCACCAGCCACGCCGAGCACGCCAGCACCGACCGTGACTGCGCCTGCGACCCACGCCGCACCTACCACTCCAGTCGCCCCGGCAGCTCCAGCAGCCCCGACCCCGGCGCCCGTCGCGGGTGAAGGCCAGGTGCAGATCCAGTTTGTCGCCGACTGCTGGACGCAGATCACCGACGGCAACGGCAAGGTGCTGTTCAGCGGCCTCAAGCGCAAGGGCGACAGCACGGCCGTCAACGGCAAGCCGCCATTTGCCGTACGCCTGGGTTATGCCCGTGGCGCGCAGGTCAGCTACAACGGCCAGCCGGTCGACATCGCTCCGTTCACCAGTGGCGAGACCGCTCGCCTGAAGTTGGGTCAATAAGTCATGCACGGCGAATCTCCAATCAAGCGTCGCGAATCCCGAAAGATCTGGGTCGGTAACGTGCCCGTGGGCGGCGATGCGCCTATCGCTGTGCAGAGCATGACCAACAGCGACACCAATGACGTGGCCGCCACGGTCGCGCAGATCAACCGCCTGGAAGCCGCCGGTGTCGACATCGTGCGGGTATCGGTGCCGGACATGGACGCCGCCGAGGCGTTCGGCAAGATCAAGCAACTGGTCAAGGTGCCCTTGGTCGCCGATATCCACTTCGACTACCGCATCGCCCTGCGCGTGGCCGAGTTGGGTGTGGATTGCCTGCGCATCAACCCGGGCAACATCGGTCGCGAAGACCGTGTGCGCGCCGTGGTGGATGCCGCCCGCGACCGGGGCATTCCGATCCGCATCGGCGTGAACGCCGGTTCCCTGGAAAAAGACCTGCAAAAGAAATACGGCGAACCGACCCCCGCGGCGCTGGTGGAGTCGGCCCTGCGCCACGTCGAGCACCTGGAACGCCTGAATTTCCAGGACTTCAAGGTCAGCGTGAAGGCCTCCGACGTGTTCATGGCCGTCGAAGCCTACCGCCTGCTGGCCAAGGAAATCGTCCAGCCGTTGCACCTGGGCATCACCGAAGCCGGTGGGTTGCGTTCGGGCACGGTGAAATCCGCCGTCGGCCTCGGTATGCTGCTCGCCGAAGGGATTGGCGATACCATCCGCATCTCGTTGGCGGCTGACCCGGTCGAGGAAGTGAAAGTCGGCTATGACATTCTCAAGTCCCTGCACCTGCGTTCCCGTGGCATCAACTTCATCGCCTGCCCGAGCTGCTCGCGGCAGAACTTCGATGTGGTCAAGACCATGAACGAACTGGAAGGGCGCCTCGAAGACCTGCTGGTGCCGCTGGATGTCGCGGTGATCGGTTGCGTGGTCAACGGGCCGGGCGAAGCCAAGGAGGCCCATATCGGCCTGACTGGCGGTACACCGAACCTGATTTACATCGACGGCAAGCCGTCGCAGAAACTGACGAATGACAATCTGGTGGATGAGCTGGAACGGCTGATTCGCCAGAAAGCGGCCGAAAAGGTCGAAGCCGACGCAGCGGTCATCGCGCGCGGTTAAGTCGAAAGATTAAGGAATACACGTGAGCAAGTCTCTGCAAGCCATTCGTGGCATGAACGACATCCTGCCCGAGCAGACGCCCCTGTGGCGCTATTTCGAGGGCACCGTGGCGCGCCTGCTGGATAACTACGGTTACCGGCAGATCCGCATGCCGATCGTCGAGTTCACCGAGCTGTTCAAGCGCTCCATCGGTGAAGTGACCGACATCGTCGAAAAAGAGATGTACACCTTCGACGACCGCAACGGCGACTCCCTGACCCTGCGCCCCGAAGGCACGGCGGCCTGCGTGCGTGCGGTGCTCGAACACGGCATCACCGGCGGCGGCCAGGTGCAGAAACTCTGGTACATCGGCCCGATGTTCCGTCACGAGCGCCCGCAGAAAGGCCGTTATCGCCAGTTTCACCAGATTGGCCTGGAAGTGTTCAACCTCGACGGCCCGGACATCGACGCCGAGCTGATCGTCATGACCTGGCGCCTGTGGGGCGAGCTGGGGCTGCGTGATGCGGTCAAGCTCGAGCTCAACAGCCTGGGCACCAGCGAGTCCCGTGGCCGCTACCGTGAAGCGTTGGTGGAGTTTCTTTCCGCCCACCTGGACAAGCTCGACGAAGACAGCCAGCGCCGTCTGAAGACCAACCCACTGCGCGTGCTCGATACCAAGAATGCCGAGACCCAAGCGGTCCTGGTCGACGCGCCGAAAATGGCCGACTACCTCGACGACGAATCCCGTGCGCATTTCGAAGGGCTGAAAGCCCGCCTGGACGCTGTTGGCATCCCTTACGTGATCAACCCCAAGTTGGTTCGCGGCCTGGATTACTACAGCAAGACCGTCTTCGAGTGGGTCACCGACAAGCTCGGCGCCCAGGGCACCGTCTGTGCCGGTGGCCGCTACGACGGGCTGGTGGAGCAGATGGGCGGCAAGCCGACCCCGGGCGTGGGCTTTGCCATGGGCATCGAGCGCCTGGTGCTGATGCTCGAAGCCTTGGACAAGGTGCCGGAAGAGTTGTCCCGTCAGGTCGACGTCTACCTGTGCGCCTTTGGCGAGGCCGCCGAACTGGCCGCCTTGTCGTTGAGCGAGCGGATCCGCGACCAGTTGCCCAACCTGCGCCTGCAGATCAACGCCGGCGCCGGCAGCTTCAAGAGCCAATTCAAGAAAGCCGACAAGAGCGGTGCGCTGTACGCATTGATCCTCGGTGACGACGAACTGGCCCAACAAGTGGTAGGTTTCAAACCCCTGCGTGGCCAGGGCGAACAACAAAGCATTGCCTGGGATGCGCTTGCTGCACACCTGGCCACCTGCGTCGTGCAGGGTTGAAGCTGTCAAACAGCCGATTTAGCGATTAAGGAGTATTGGGGTGTCGAGTACCGAAGATGAACAGCTGGCGGATTTGAAGGACTGGTGGACGCGCAACGGCAAGCCGCTGGTCACTGGCGGCCTGTTGGCGCTGGTCATCGTGTTCGGCTGGCAGGCCTACCAGAAATACCAGAGCAACCAGTCGCAAGGCGCCTCGGTGCTCTACCAGCAACTGCTGGAAACCACCCTGACCCCGGACGGCAAGCCTGACGCGGCCCGCGTGGCGGACCTGGCCGGCAAGCTGGACAAGGAATTCGGCGGTACCGCCTACGCTCAGTACGGTCGCCTGTTCGTGGCCAAGGTCGCGGTGGACAGCGGCAAGCTGGACGACGCGGCCACCGAGCTCAAGGGTATCGTAGACAAACCGGCCAACCCGACCCTGGGCGAAGTGGCGCGTCAGCGCCTGGCACAGGTGCTGGCGGCACAGAACAAGGCCGAAGACGCGTTGAAGCTGCTCGACGGTGATGCCGACAAGGCATTCCTGGCGACCCGCGAAGAACTCAAGGGCGACCTGCTGGTACAGCTGGGCCGTGCCGATGAGGCCCATGCGGCCTACCAAAAAGCCAAGGCTGCGCTGTCGGATGAAGCCGCAGTCGGTGGCCTGCAAATCAAGCTGGACGACCTGGCCAAAGGGGATGCGTGACGTGATCCGTTGGAAACATGCAGCATTGCTGGCCCTGGCCATTCTGGCCGCGGGTTGCAGCAGCAACAGCAAGAAAGAACTGCCGCCAGCCGAACTGACCGACTTCAAAGAAGAAGTCGTGTTGCAGAAGCAGTGGAGCCGTTCCATCGGCGATGGCCAGGGTGAAACCTACAACATGCTGGTGCCGGCCATCGATGGCGACACCATCTATGCTGGCGACGTCACCGGTGTGGTGATGGCGATGGACCGCACCAACGGCGACGTCAAATGGGAAAAGGATCTTGAACTGCCTGTTTCCGGCGCCGTTGGCGTGGGTTACGGCCTGGTCATGATCGGCACGCTCAAGGGCGAGATCGTCGCCCTGGACGCGAGCAGCGGTGAAGAAAAATGGCGCGCCCGCGTGACCAGCGAAGTGCTCGCACCGCCAGCCACCAACGGTGACGTGGTGGTCGTCCAGACCCAGGACGACCGCCTGATCGGCCTGGATGCTGCTACCGGCAACCAGCGCTGGTTGTACGACAGCACCCCGGCGGTACTGACTTTGCGCGGTACCAGCGCACCGATCGTCACCAACCGCCTGGCGGTGGCTGGCTTGTCGACCGGTAAAGTGGTGGCCCTGGATATTTCCAACGGCGTGCCGGTGTGGGAACAGCGCGTAGCGATCCCGCAAGGTCGTTCGGAACTGGAGCGTGTGGTCGACATCGACGGCGGCTTGCTGCTGTCCGGCGGTACGCTGTACGTCGCCAGCTACCAGGGCCGCGTGGCGGCACTGGACCTGGAAAGCGGTCGTCCGCTGTGGCAGCGCGATGCGTCCAGCTACGCCGGTGTCGCCCAGGGCTTTGGCAGCGTCTACGTGAGCCTGTCCTCGGGCACCGTCGAAGGCGTTGACGAGCGTTCCACCACCGCTTTGTGGAGCAACGACTCCCTGGCCCGCCGTCAACTGTCGGCTCCGGAAGTGTTCTCCAGCTACATCGCAGTGGGTGACCTGGAAGGTTACCTGCACCTGCTCAGCCAGGTGGACGGTCGTTTCGTCGGCCGTGAGCGCATCGACAGCGACGGCCTGCGTGCCCGTCCGCTGGTGGCGGGCAACATGATTTATGTGTATGGCAACAGCGGCAAACTGGAAGCCCTGACCATCAAGTAAGACTATGCTTGGGTTAATTCCCAAGCGGCTTCATTCATGTGGGAGCGGGCTTGCTCGCGAAAGCGGTGGATCAGTCGACATTCATGTCAGTGGACTACCGCTATCGCGAGCAAGCTCGCTCCTACAGAATGGCCCCCGAGCACCAGCCGCTGCCTCGCAGCGGCTTTTGTATTTTCTGAAATAACGAAGTGGAGAGCCGCATGGTTCCCGTAATCGCCCTGGTGGGCCGACCGAACGTCGGCAAGTCCACCTTGTTCAACCGCCTGACCAGGACTCGCGACGCCATTGTCGGCGACTTGTCCGGTCTGACCCGTGATCGCCAATACGGTGAGGCCAAGTGGCAAGGGCGTACCTATATTCTGGTCGACACCGGCGGCATCTCCGGTGATGAACACGGCATGGACGAAAAAATGGCCGAGCAGTCGCTGCTCGCCATTGAAGAAGCCGATGTGGTGCTGTTCCTGGTAGACGCCAAGGCCGGTTTCACCGCCGCCGACCAGATGATCGCCGAGCATTTGCGCAAACGTAACAAGCGTTCCTACGTGGTCGCCAACAAGGTCGACAACATCGACCCGGACATGGCCCGCGCCGAGTTCGCACCGTTGGGCATGGGCCAGGCGATCCCGATCGCCGGCGCCCACGGGCGTGGCATCACCCAGATGCTGGAAATCGCCCTGGAGAGTTTCCCCAAGGACGACGAAGAAGAACCGGAAGAGGGCGAGGAAGAGATCGTTGCCGAAGGCGAGGAAGCCAAGCGCATTCCGGGCCCGAGCGAAAAAGACGGGATCAAGATCGCGATCATCGGCCGCCCCAACGTGGGCAAGTCGACGCTGGTCAACCGCATGCTCGGTGAAGACCGGGTCATCGTCTACGACCAGCCCGGCACCACCCGTGACAGCATCTACATTCCCTTCGAACGTAACGAAGAGAAGTACACGCTGATCGACACCGCCGGTGTGCGCAAGCGCGGCAAGATCCACGAAGAAGTTGAAAAGTTCTCCGTGGTCAAGACCCTGCAGGCGATCAAAGACGCCAACGTGGTGATCTTCGTGATGGACGCCCGCGAAGGCGTGGTCGATCACGACCTGAACCTGCTGGGCTTTGCCCTGGAAGCCGGTCGTGCGTTGGTCATCGCGATCAACAAGTGGGACGGCATGACGCCGAGCGAGCGGGATTTCGTCAAGGTCGAATTGCAGCGCCGGCTGTTCTTCGTCGACTTCGCCGACATCCACTTCATCTCGGCCCTGCACGGCACGGGCGTGGGCAACCTCTACGCTTCGGTGCAGAACTCGTTCAAGTCGGCTGTCACCCGCTGGCCGACCAACCGCCTGACCCAGATCCTCGAAGATGCGGTAGGCGAGCACGCGCCACCGATGGTCAACAACCGTCGGATCAAGCTGCGTTACGCCCACTTGGGCGGTGCCAACCCGCCGATTATCGTGATCCACGGTAACCAGATCGAGAAAGTGCCCAAGTCGTATGTTCGCTACCTGGAGAACACCTACCGTCGCGTCCTGAAGCTGGTCGGCACGCCGATCCGCATCGAGTTCAAGGGCGGCGAGAACCCGTACGAAGGCAACAAGAACACGCTCACCGACCGCCAGGTCAACAAGAAGCGCCGCTTGATGTCGCACCACAAGAAGGCTGACAAGAAGCGCCGCGACAAGCGCTGATCTAGTCTGGATCTGAAAGTTGGGATGTTGATCTGTGGGAGCAAGCCTTGCTCCCACAGGCATGAGTATTCAGCATGAAAAAGGGTGCCCTGTGTGGCACCCTTTTTCATGCCCGGCGATTGGGCTATCCTCGAGCTCTCCCGCGCCGCGCCTGAGCCGGGTGCAGACCCAGGGAACCCCGATGATCACCAGCAAGTTGCCGAACGTCGGCATCACGATTTTCACCCAGATGTCCCAGCTCGCCGCGCAGACGGGCGCGTTGAACCTGTCCCAGGGCTTTCCCGATTTCGATGGCCCGCAAGCCCTGCGCGATGCGGTCGGCCGGCACATTGCCCAAGGTCATAACCAGTACTCACCGATGACCGGCCTGCCGGCGCTGCGCCAGCAGATCGCGGTGAAGATCGCCCGCAGTTATGGCGTCAACGTCGATGCCGATCAGGAAGTCACCGTGACCCCAGGCGCAACCCAGGGGATTTTCTGTGCCATCGCGGCGGTGGTCCACAGCGGCGATGAAGTGATCGTCTTCGACCCAAGCTACGACAGCTACGAGCCTTCCGTGCTATTGGCTGGTGGGCGTTGCGTGCACGTGCCATTGGGCCTGGATGACTTCGCCATCGATTTCGAGAAGCTCGGCGAAGCCCTGAGCCCGCGCACACGCATGATCATCCTCAACTCGCCGCACAACCCCAGCGGCGCTCTGATCAGCCGCGCCGAACTGGATCAATTGGCGGCGCTGATTCGCGACCGGGACATCTACCTGGTCAGCGATGAGGTCTACGAACACCTGGTGTTCGACGGCGTCGCCCATGCCAGTGTCCTGGCCCATGAAGAGCTGTACCGCCGTGCTTTCGTGGTCAGTTCGTTCGGCAAGACCTACCACGTCACCGGCTGGAAAACCGGCTACGTGGTGGCGCCAGCGGCCCTGACGGCGGAACTGCGCAAGGTGCACCAGTACGTCAGCTTCTGTGGCGTAACGCCGTTGCAGTACGCCTTGGCCGACTACATGGCTGAGCATCCGGAACACGTCGATGAACTGCCGGACTTCTACCAGGCCAAGCGCGACCTGTTCTGCGATCTGCTGGCCCCGTCACGGTTCAGCTTCAAGCGGGTGACCGGCACTTATTTCCAGTTGGTGGATTATTCGCAGATTCGCCCGGACCTGAATGACGTCGACATGGCGGTGTGGGTGACCCGCGAGCATGGCGTGGCGACGATTCCGATCTCGGTGTTCTACCAGGACCCACCCCAAGGCCAGCGCCTGGTGCGCCTATGCTTTGCCAAACGCGAGGAGACGCTGCGCGAAGCGGCGGAAAAACTATGCGTGATTTGAGCGCGTTGCCGGACCTCGACATTGCCCTGGTCCAGACCACCCTGGCCTGGCACGACCGCGAGGCCAACCTGGAGCATTTCGAAGCGCTGCTGGAGCAGGCGCGCGGGGCTGACCTGATCATCCTTCCGGAAATGTTCACCACGGGTTTTTCCATGGAGTCCGAGACCCTGGCGGAGCCGGAACACGGGCCCACCCGTCGTTGGCTCACGGAGCAGGCGGCGAAGTTGGACGCGGTCATCACCGGCAGTGTGATCGTCCAGGCCGCTGACGGCAGCCACCGCAATCGCCTGCTGTGGGCGCGGCCGGACGGTGAAGTGCTGCATTACGACAAGCGTCATCTGTTCCGCATGGCGGGGGAGCACAACCACTACACGCCGGGCGAGCGACAGGTGCTGTTCGAACTCAAGGGCTGGCGGATTCGCCCGCTGATTTGCTACGACCTGCGCTTTCCAGTCTGGAGTCGCGACGCCGAGGACACCGACCTGCTGCTGTACACCGCCAACTGGCCCGGAGCGCGGCGTATGCACTGGAACCGGCTGCTGCCGGCCCGGGCCATCGAGAACCTGTGCTACGTGGCGGCGGTCAACCGCGTCGGCACCGACGGCAAGGGTTTTGCCTACACCGGTGACAGTCAGGTGCTGGACTTCCAGGGCGAAACCTTGCTCAGCGCTGGCGAGGCCGATGGCGTGTTCACGGTAAGTTTGAGCGCGATGGACCTGGCGGCCTATCGCACGCGGTTTCCGGCGAACCTGGATGCCGATCGCTTCGAATTCACGAATTGAAACGATTCAGCCTCAAGGAATGGTGTTACGTGCCGATAACTGGTCAGCCAAGGAGGAGTCCCTATGACCAGCATCAGCGCAACCACCGTAAACCCTTATCCATTGTCGGCTCCTAAAGTCTCCATCCGCGGGGCTGAAGAAGAGAAAGCGGTCAGTCCAGTGGCATCGACTGATAGCAGCGAAGACAAAGACAAGAAATTGAAAGTCGACACCAGCGGCGCGAATATCGCAGGTGCGGGCGGCAGCAGCGGCAGCGGCGATGTCATCGAACAACTGAAGAAGCAGATCGAACAGACCGAGAAGTTGCTGGCCGAACAGCAAGCCCAGCTGGCTCGGGTGCAAAAAAGCCGGGCTGATGAGGAGCAGAAAGCCCAGGAAACCATGGCGATTCAGACCCAGATCATGGCGACCCAAGCGACTTTGCAGACCTTGCAGGCCGCGCTGTTGCAGGCGATGACCGTTTCGATCGATACCCATGCCTGACATTTGGGGTGTCTGACAGGCCGCCATCGCGAGCAAGCTCGCTCCCACAGGGGGGCTGAGGCGGGCACAGGTTTTCGGCCCCACTGAAGATCCCGTGGGGGAGCGAGCTTGCTCGCGATAAGGCCCTGACAGTCACCACAAAACCACCCGCCAAACAAAAAGGCCCCAGGGTTCACACCCCGGGGCCTTTCGCATTTCATTGGTGGATCAGGCCGCCTTGGCCTCCGGCTGGCTCAGCGACCGGTTCAGCGCACTGAACAGTGCCTTGAAGCTGGCCGTGGTGATGTTCTCATCGATGCCCACGCCATGCACCGCACGCTCGCCGTTGACTCGCAATTCGATGTACGCCGCCGCCTTGGCATTGGTGCCGGCGCCGATGGCGTGTTCGTTGTAGTCCATGATCTCCACCGGAATCGGCAGGCCGGCCACCAGCGCTTCCAGGGCGCCGTTGCCTCTGCCACGCCAGTGCAGGTTGGTCTCGCCCTGGCCCTTGCTCGCCACTTCCACTTCCACGGCGCTGTTGCCGTTTTCCTCTTGCAGGCGATGGCTGACCAGCGCGTACGGGGTGTTGGCTTGCAGGTATTCACGCTGCAGCAGGGCGTGGATCTGCTGGGCGGTCATTTCCAGGCCCAGGCGATCGGTTTCGCGCTGTACCACCTGGCTGAACTCGATCTGCATGCGACGCGGCAGGCTGATGCCGTATTCCTGTTCCAGCAGGTAGGCGATACCGCCCTTGCCCGACTGGCTGTTGACGCGAATCACCGCCTCGTAGCTGCGACCGATGTCGGCCGGGTCGATCGGCAGGTACGGCACTTCCCACAGGGTGTCCGATTTCTGCTGGGCGAAGCCCTTGCGGATGGCATCCTGGTGCGAACCGGAGAACGCGGTGTGAACCAGGTCGCCGACGTATGGGTGACGCGGGTGCACCGGGATCTGGTTGCATTCCTCGACCACTTTGCGCACGCCGTCGATATCGGAGAAGTCCAGCTCAGGGTTGATGCCCTGGGTGTAGAGGTTCAGCGCCACGGTCACCAGGTCGACGTTACCGGTGCGTTCGCCGTTGCCGAACAGGCAGCCTTCGACACGGTCGGCGCCGGCCATCAGGCCCAGCTCGGTGGCGGCCACGCCGGTGCCACGGTCGTTGTGGGTGTGCAGGCTGATGAGCACGCTGTCACGACGGGTGATGTTGCGGTGGAACCACTCGATCTGGTCGGCGTAGATGTTCGGGGTGGCGACTTCCACGGTGGCGGGCAGGTTGAGGATCACCTTGCGCTCCGGGGTCGGGTTCCACACTTCGATCACCGCGTCGCAGACTTCCTTGGCAAACTCCAGCTCAGTGGCGCTGAAGGTTTCTGGCGAGTACTCGAACTGCCATTGGGTTTCCGGCTGCTGCGCGGCGTATTTGACGAACAGCTTGGCCGCGTTCACCGCGATTTCCTTCACGCCTTCCTTGTCCTGGTTGAACACGATGCGACGGAACGACGGGCAGGTGGCGTTGTACAGGTGGACGATGGCTTTCTTCGCACCCCGCAGGGATTCGAACGTACGGGCGATCAGGTCTTCACGGGCCTGGGTCAGCACCTGGATGGTGGTGTCGTCCGGGATGTGGCCTTCTTCGATGAGGGTGCGCACGAAGTCGAAGTCGGTCTGGGACGCGGCCGGGAACGAGGCTTCGATTTCCTTCACGCCCACCGCGACCAGGGTTTTCCAGAAACGCAGCTTCTTGACCGCGTCCATCGGCTCGATCAGCGACTGGTTGCCGTCGCGCAGGTCGGAGCTGCACCAGATCGGCGCGGCGGTGATGGTCTTCGACGGCCAGGTGCGATCCGGCAGGTTGATGGTCGGGAAGGCGCGGTATTTGGAAGACGGGTCTTTGAGCATGCTCATGGGAAATCCTTATTGTCGTGGCCGGAAAAAGGCGGCCTGCCGGTGGTTCTAATGGGGTGGCTTCAGAGCCGGGACGAGGTGCCGCGATTCAGCCCGGCAGTCGTGCGCTGACAAGGCACAGGCTGCGGTGCTGGCGAAGCTGGATGAGGGTGTGAGAGGTTTTCATGCTTCAACCCTAACCGCGTGAGGGACGGATCGCAAGCAGTCGGAAAAAATTGAGAGAAGTTCTGTTTTTGGAAGGGTTTGCGAGATTTAATCGCGTGTTCTTGGGGGATTTGTAGTTTTATTGCGTCGATGTTTGGAGCTTGGCAATTCATGGAGTTGCGGTGCTGTGGCTGCCGTCATCGCGAGCAAGCTCGCTCCCACAGGTACAGCGGCGTTTTTGAGAACGCCGAAATACCCATGTGGGAGCGAGCTTGCTCGCGAAGAGGCCGTTGGCTTCACCACAAGGCTTAGGGCTGAAACGCCCCGATAAAAATCGCCGGATCCACCCGCGCATCGTTCAGGCTGATGTTCCAGTGCATGTGCGGCCCGGTCGCGCGGCCCGTGGCGCCGACCTTGCCCACCACCGTGCCTCGGGCCAACTGCTGGCCGATCTTCACGTCGATCTTCGACATGTGGCAGAACATGCTGATGAACCCCTGGCCATGGTCGACGAACACCGTATTGCCGTTGAAGAAGTAATTGCCGGTGAGGATCACCTTGCCGGCGGCCGGGGTCTTGATCGGCGTGCCGGCGGGCACGGCGAAGTCCAGGCCGGCGTGGGGGTTGCGCTCTTCGCCGTTGAAGAAACGGCGCACGCCGAACTTGCTCGACAGCGGGCCGTTGACCGGTTTGTCCAGCAACAGGTTGCTGGGGATGTTCGGGCTGAAGCTGCGGTAGGCCTTCAGTTGCACCGCCAGCTCGGCGTCGATGCGCTTGAGGTCCGCCGGGTTCGGATTGACCTGGCGTTTGTTCTTCAGGGTAATGTGTTGCTCGGGGTACTTCTTGTAGCCGACCACGAACGGCTGGGTGCTGCCGCCGCTGCTGATCTGCTGGGTGCCGGGCTGGACCGTCAGCGGGATGCCGACAATCGCCAGCCAGTTTTGCTGTTCCTTGACCACCAGCACCGGCTTGCCCTGGTAAGTGGCTTTCGGTGCCTGGGCCGCGCTGCCCAAGTCCACCACCGCCACGCCGCCGGGCACCGGTTTGTTCAACAGGCGGGTGATGTAGCTGTCGGCGTGGGCATTGAAGGTCAGGCACAGCAAGAACAAGGGGGCGAGATATCGCGGCATGAATCAATCCAGTAAAGAAAGGGTGACCGGCGTCAGGTGATTGTCTTCGACCCGCACCAGCAGTTCGCCTTCGCCAAGCTTGGCGGTCAGGCGCTGGCCGGTCTGGGTTTGCCCGGCGCTGCGGATCGCCTGGCCGCGTTCGTCGAGCAAAATGCTGTAGCCGCGGCCGAGGGTCGCCAGGGGGCTGACGATGTGCAGCGTCTGCATCTGGTTGTGCAATTGCACGCGTCGTGCCTTGAGCCCTTCGCGCATGGCCCGGGGGAGGCGTTCGGCCAGGCTGTTCAGGCGCTGGCGCAACATGGCCAGCTGTCGGCCCGGGTGTTGCCCGGCCAGGCGGGTTTCCAGGCGGATCAGTCGTTCGCGGCGGGTGTTGAGGCTGCGCTCGAAGGCCCGGCGCATGCGCATGTCCAGGTCGTCGAGGCGTTGGGCTTGCTGGCGCAGGCGTTCGCCGGGATGACGCAGGCGTCGGGTGAGGCCTTCGAGGCGCAATTGATCGCGCATCAACCGGTCACGCATGCGCATCACCAGTCGGCGATGCAGGCTTTCGACCCGACGCACCAGGTCGCCGGCATCCGGCGCCAGCAGTTCGGCTGCGGCGGAGGGAGTCGGGGCGCGGACGTCGGCGACGAAATCGCTGATGGACACGTCGGTTTCATGGCCCACGGCGCTGACGATCGGCGTGACACAGGCGTCCACCGCCCGGGCCACGGCTTCTTCGTTGAAGCACCACAAGTCTTCCAGCGAACCGCCGCCCCGGGCCAGGATCAGCGCATCGAAACCCCGGGCATCGGCCAGTTTCAGGGCGCGGACGATTTGCGCGGTGGCTTCGCGGCCTTGCACGGCGGTGGGAATCAACGTCAGGGAAATTTGCGGCGCCCGGCGGCGAAACACGCTGATGATGTCGCGGATCACCGCCCCCGTGGGCGAGCTGATGATGCCGATGCGTTGCGGATGGGCCGGCAACGGCACCTTGCGCTCGGCACTGAACAGGCCTTCGGCGCTGAGTTTCTCCTTCAGGGCATCGAAGGCCAGGCGCAGGGCGCCATCGCCGGCCGGCTCGACGGTGTCGAGGATGAGTTGATAATCGCCACGACCTTCGAACAGCGAGACCTTGCCGCGCACCTTCACCGCCAGCCCGTCCTTCAAGGCTTGGCGCACCCTCGCGGCGTTCTGCCGGAACAGCGCGCAACGCACCTGGGCGCCGCTGTCCTTGAGGGTGAAATACACATGGCCGGAGGCCGGACGGGCGAGGTTGGAGATCTCACCCTCGACCCAGATGTTGCTGAACACGTCTTCGAGCAACACCCGCGCACGGCCGTTGAGCTGGCTGACAGTCAGGACTTCGCGGTCCAGGCCCAGTCGGGCAAAGGGATCTTTAATCATGGGCGGCATGATAAGGGGATTCGCCAATGGTGTGCAGACAATTAGACCGGGTTGTCTGCATCGCGAGCAAGCTCGCTCCCTCAGTTGATCTTCGGTGCGACATAGATCCAGTGTGTGGGAGCGAGCTTGCTCGCGATAGCGATAGGCCAATCACCACAAATGCTGGATATGCCCCGACACATCTGGCTAAAGTCCCGCTCTCCTCATCAAGGAAGTGCCGGATGAATCTTCTGTCATGGCTAGGCCAATGGGCATTCGCGCCAACGCAATGGCTGGTGATCGGCCTGGCCATCTCCGTTGCCTACATCGTGTTCGGCATCGCCGGGTTCGGCACGGCGCTGGTGGCCGCGCCCATCCTGCTGCTGTTCATGCCACTGTCGAAGATCATTCCGCTGCTGGTCCTGCTCGATTTTGTCGCGGCCCTCGGCAACCTGCTGCCATCGCGTCGGGACGTGTCCCGGCCGGAGCTGCTGCGGCTGTTGCCGTGCATGGCACTGGGCTGCACCCTCGGGGTGATTTTCCTGCTCAACCTCAAGTCCGACCTGTTGTTGCTGTTGATGGGGCTGTTCATCAGCAGCTATGCCATCTATAGCCTGTTGATAAAGACCCGGCCGACGCAGTTGTCTTCGCGGTGGGCATTTCCGATGGGCACGGTGGGCGGGATGTTCGGGGCGTTGTTTGGCAGTGGCGGCTTTTTATATGCCATCTACCTGAACAGCCGCCTGCCCAAGGACCCGGCCCGGGCCACGCAAAGTGCCTTGATCAGTTGCAGCACCGTGGTGCGCTTAAGCCTGTTTATCGTCGCCGGCGTGTATGCCGAGCTACCCTTGCTGGTATTGGCGCTATGTTTGTTGCCGGCCATGGCGCTGGGGTTGTGGGCAGGGCGTCGCTTGACCATGAAGATGTCGCGAGAGGCGTTCGTGCGATTGGTGACCTGGCTAGTGCTCGCCAGCGGCATTGCCTTGATCGGACGTTACCTGAGTGCTTGACCTGGCCCCGCCAGGGATTAAGCTGCCGGCCTTTGATCAGACCCTGCCAGGGAAACAGCCAGGCCTCGCCATGAATTCGCAAAGCATCATCGTCCCGAAAATTTCCACCCTGCCGGTCCACGAGCCTCGGGCCCGGGCGATCGTGCGCTGGCTGGTACGCAAGAATATCGTCGAAGAACAACTGACCACCTGTGGACGTACCGGCAATCGCATGGCCCACGCCATCGCCCCGGGAGCCCGCGACGTGGTCATGCACCCCGAAGCCTTGCCGTTCGGCGAATCGAT
This sequence comes from Pseudomonas beijingensis, assembly GCF_030687295.1. Classification (NCBI taxonomy): domain Bacteria; kingdom Pseudomonadati; phylum Pseudomonadota; class Gammaproteobacteria; order Pseudomonadales; family Pseudomonadaceae; genus Pseudomonas; species Pseudomonas beijingensis. Next base: position 2,160,934 of record NZ_CP117425.1, read on the forward strand.
CAATGGCCTGGAGATCATCACCAAGCGTTGCATCTATACACCGGCCAAGGGCTTTCTCGAAGAAGCCGGTTGCGCCGAGTGTCGCCGGGAGGTGGGCGAGGCGTTGTTCGAAAGCCTGGAAGACTGGATGCCTGCGCGCACCGACAACTTCACCTGTCCCGAATGCGGTCATGAAGATGACATCAATGGTTTTCTGTTCCTGCAGCCGTGTGGGTTCTCGAACCTGGGGTTCATCTTCAATAACTGGCTGGAGGCGGGGTTCAAGCAGGACTTCCTCGATGAATTCGCCGATTGGCTGGATCAGCCGGTGAGTTGGGTGAAGGTGGAGTTGTAAAGGCACTGATGAGCCAATGTGGGAGCGAGCTTGCTCGCGATGGCGGCGACACATTCAATATTGTTGCTGGCTGATCCACCGCTATCGCGAGCAAGCTCGCTCCCACAGGGGAATGTGTTGGCTGTGGGGCAGGGTTTTAGCCCGTCAATCACCCCGCCAATAATAGACAGAGTTTTACATTGAGCCAGACGGGGTCCATGAGTATAATGGCGCGCTTCCATTTTCCCGCTCGGGAGCCCCCGCGATGCTGCGTATCAGCCAAGAAGCTCTGACCTTCGACGACATTCTCCTAGTGCCCGGTTATTCCGAAGTACTGCCTAACGAAGTCAGTCTCAAAACCCGTCTCACCCGTGGCATCGAACTGAATATCCCCCTGGTTTCCGCCGCCATGGACACCGTGACCGAAGCCCGTCTGGCCATTGCCATGGCCCAGGAAGGCGGTATCGGTATCATCCACAAGAACATGACCATCGAACAGCAGGCCGCCGAAGTGCGCAAGGTCAAGCGGTTCGAGGCTGGCGTGGTCAAGGATCCGATCACCATCGAGGCTGACGCCACGGTCCGGGATCTGTTCGAACTGACCCGCATGCACAACATCTCCGGCGTTCCGGTGCTGCACGATGGTGACCTGGTCGGCATCGTCACCTCCCGCGACGTGCGTTTCGAGAACCGCCTGGACGCCACCGTCCGCCAAGTGATGACGCCTAAAGAGCGCCTGGTCACGGTCAAGGAAGGCACCAGCAAGGACGACGTGCGCGAGTTGCTGCACAAACACCGCATCGAGCGCGTGCTGATCGTCGACGACAAATTCGCCCTCAAGGGCATGATGACCGTCAACGACATCGAAAAAGCCAAGGCCTACCCGCTGGCCAGCAAGGACGACCAAGGTCGTCTGCGCGTCGGCGCTGCGGTCGGCACCGGCAAGGACACCGGCGATCGCGTCGCCGCCCTGGTCAATGCCGGCGTTGACGTGGTGGTGGTCGACACCGCTCACGGCCATTCCAAAGGCGTGATCGACCGCGTTCGCTGGGTCAAGCAGAACTTCCCTGACGTGCAGGTGATCGGTGGCAACATCGCCACCGGCGAAGCCGCCAAGGCCCTGGCCGAAGCCGGCGCCGACGCGGTCAAGGTCGGTATCGGCCCTGGCTCGATCTGCACCACCCGTATCGTCGCTGGTGTCGGCGTGCCGCAGATCAGCGCCATCGCCAACGTCGCCGCCGCCCTTGAAGGCACTGGCGTGCCGTTGATCGCCGACGGCGGTATCCGCTTCTCCGGTGACCTGTCCAAGGCCATCGTCGCCGGTGCCTACTGCGTGATGATGGGCTCGATGTTCGCCGGTACCGAAGAAGCACCGGGCGAGATCGAACTGTTCCAGGGCCGTAGCTACAAGGCCTATCGCGGCATGGGTTCGCTGGGCGCCATGTCCCAGGCCCAGGGTTCTTCCGACCGTTACTTCCAGGACTCCTCCGCGGGTGCCGAGAAGCTGGTGCCGGAAGGCATCGAAGGTCGCGTGCCGTACAAAGGCACCCTGAGCGCCATCATCCATCAACTGATGGGCGGCCTGCGTTCTTCCATGGGCTACACCGGCAGCGCCGACATCGAAGAGATGCGCACCAAGCCGGAATTCGTGCGCATCACCGGTGCCGGTATGGCCGAGTCCCATGTCCACGACGTACAGATCACCAAGGAAGCGCCGAACTACCGCGTAGGTTAAGGCCTCCAGCAAAACGTTAATCACCGGGGCTGTTCATTCAGCCCCGAGTTGTTTCTGATTCACTACATGAGAATGAGTCATGGCCCTCGACATTCACGCTCACCGCATCCTGATCCTCGACTTCGGTTCCCAGTACACCCAACTGATCGCCCGCCGCGTGCGTGAGATCGGCGTGTACTGCGAACTGCATCCGTTCGACATGGATGACGAAGCGATTCGCGAATTCGCGCCTAAAGGCGTCATCCTCGCCGGCGGCCCCGAGTCCGTGCACGAAGCCAACAGCCCGCGCTGCCCGCAAGCGGTGTTCGACCTGGGCGTGCCGGTCTTCGGTATCTGCTACGGCATGCAGACCATGGCTGAACAACTGGGCGGCAAGGTCGAAGGTTCGGACCTGCGTGAGTTCGGTTACGCCCGCGTTGACGTGGTTGGCAAGAGCCGCCTGCTGGACGGCATCGAAGATCATATCGACGCCGACGGCCTGTTCGGCCTGGACGTGTGGATGAGCCACGGTGACAAGGTCACCAAGATGCCGGAAGACTTCCACATCCTGGCCAGCACCCCGAGCTGCCCGATCGCCGGCATGTTCAACGATGACCGCCGTTACTACGGCGTGCAGTTCCACCCGGAAGTGACCCACACCAAGCAGGGCGGCCGCATCCTGTCGCGCTTCATCCTCGACATCTGCGAGTGTGAAGCCCTATGGACCCCGTCGAAGATCGCGGAAGACGCCATCGCCCAGGTCCGCGCCCAGGTCGGCACCGATAACGTGCTGCTGGGCCTGTCCGGCGGCGTGGACTCTTCGGTGGTTGCCGCATTGCTGCACAAAGCCATCGGCGACCAACTGACCTGCGTCTTCGTCGACAACGGCCTGTTGCGTCTGCACGAAGGCGAGCAAGTGATGGCCATGTTCGCCGAGAACATGGGCGTCAAGGTGATCCGCGCCAACGCCGAAGAGCAGTTCCTGAACAACCTGGCCGGCGAGTCCGACCCGGAGAAGAAACGCAAGATCATCGGCCGCACCTTCATCGACGTGTTCGATGCCGAATCCTGCAAGCTGGACAACATCAAGTACCTGGCCCAGGGCACCATCTACCCCGACGTGATCGAGTCGGCCGGCGCCAAGAGCGGCAAGGCCCACGTGATCAAGTCCCACCACAACGTCGGTGGCCTGCCGGAAGAGATGAACCTCAAGCTGGTCGAACCGCTGCGCGAACTGTTCAAGGACGAAGTGCGTCGTCTCGGCCTGGAACTGGGCCTGCCGTACGACATGGTCTACCGCCACCCATTCCCGGGCCCGGGCCTGGGCGTGCGGATCCTCGGTGAAGTGAAGAAGGAATACGCCGACCTGCTGCGTCGCGCCGACCATATCTTCATCGAAGAACTGCGCAAGGCCGACTGGTACCACAAGGTCAGCCAGGCCTTCGTGGTGTTCCAGCCGGTGAAATCGGTGGGCGTGGTTGGTGATGGCCGTCGCTACGCCTGGGTCGTGGCCCTGCGCGCCGTGGAAACCATCGACTTCATGACCGCTCGCTGGGCGCACCTGCCGTACGAGCTGCTGGAGACCGTTTCCGGGCGGATCATCAATGAAATCGAAGGTATTTCTCGCGTGACGTATGACGTGTCGAGCAAGCCGCCGGCGACGATTGAGTGGGAGTGAGCCTGCGCCTGCTAAGGGGCCTATGCTGACTAACAAAAAAGCCCGCTAAGTTGCGGGCTTTTTGCATTTGTCGTTGAATGGATCGACGCATAACCGCTAACCGCTGGAGATGCTTTTTCTGTCAGCAATGACTGATGCCAATCGGCAGGCGGCGTACGGCGCTGTCGAAGGCTCGGTGTATCTTGCCTCTCAGTGTGATATCGTGTGAGCAGAAAATGATCAAGCCGTTTGGGGTACTCAAGCCATGAACCACAAGCTGAACACCTATGGCGTATCCATAGTAGAGAGGCCTAAAGTTAAAGCCATCAAGAAGCTGGACTTGGGTGGCGACTTGGGTAAGCAGATCGTTTATTCAGAAACCAAGCTCGTTCTCAGAACTCACAAGAAGACTTTTCAGAAGTTGGCTGACATGTAATGGAATTGATCTTCTTTCCATTTGAACGTGTCATTGAGATAAACACTCAGATCTTGACTACCGAGCCCGGCATGAAGGGGCCAGTAAATATTCCTATCTTGCAAGGCGCGCTGGCCCGAATCGACAATGCGATCGCCTATAATGGCCTCGATGATGTATTTGAAATTGCCGCCAAGTACACTGCCAGTATCGCGCAAGGCCATGCACTGCCTGATGCTAACAAGCGCACCGGGCTTGCAGTCGGCTTGGAGTACCTTTCGCTCAATGATTATGAAATTACTCTAGATAATGATCTGATAGCGGATGCCGTTAGGGATTTGGTTACCGGCGATATCAACGAGCATGATTTCGCTGATATTCTTTACTCCTGCTTCATCGCTTCTAAAAATCAGGCTTAGCCTTAGGAAGGCCTTATATGGTCTTTCGTCGTCTATTGATAACTGGGCGGGAATGAGTCAAGCGTAAATATCGGTGGCGCTGACGGCCGCGCTATTGGCTCCGGCGCCAGCTCTGAACAAAGCCTTGTGGATAACTTCCATGGGGCTTTTTTCATTTTTGAGGGTCAATTCCAGGCTTCATCTGAGAGGGAAATATCAGCTTGCTGACGTCGGTGCACAAGGCGAGTGCATCTATCTGGCATTTGGCCGGCGTGCTGGCCTGGCTGCAGACCAAGGGCAACTATTCGCTTATCAAAGGACGTGTTGGATGTGGCCCAGGTGGCGTTGCAGGTCAACGTTGCGAAAGAAGGCCTGCGGTTACCTGGCATGGCTTCCAAAGAGTTGGGCGCTTTGGTTGGGAAACAGCATGTTCAGCCTCTTCATCAGTTTGACGAGCCGGTTGTCAGGAGTAATCGTTTTTGTGCGCGGCTCCTATTATCTAATCGTTTTTTACAACCTTAACCGTTTGCTGACAAGATCAGGTGCACGACATCATTTCTGGATTGCCCGTGCTGCAGCAGGTAGGGGTGTGGGCTGAAATCGTTGATGCCGTCTCGCGGGCGTTTGAGGAGGACGGTGGAGCGGGTGCTGCTGTGATTGATCGATATCGCCCGGGAAAGCCTATCGACCGCTGAAGTTCCTTCATGCAGCTTCCCCGTCACCTTCCGCTACGATTGCCGCCTCAGCGCGACTGATTTGGTCGGGCTGACCGACGTTGTTACCTGGTATGGCTTCCGAAGAGTTGGAAGCTTTGGTTGGGTGACAGTGTTGGGGAGTCGCTGAAGTGGGATTTCCATGACATGGGAGCGAATAGACCCCAGCACTGACCTGCGCCCGCTAGCATGCCGCACTAGGTTCGGACGACCATAGGAAAGGGTTTTAGCCAACGTCAAAAGACTGGTTTAGGCATTAGAGAAACTGCGACCGAATCAAATCCGTATCGAACGGCGTTATCCCTTGATCAGGCGCAAATACCGTCTGTGCCTGTTGCGGCGAAGCCACCCGTTCTCCTCGTGCGCGTGCATGTAAATCGAACAGCGTCTCCAAATTCGGACGGGGTGTGTGCACCAAGGCCCGCAGCATCAACGATACCCCACTCAGGTTGTTTTGAACGTTGTTCCACCGCGGCGATGACGTGAGCCCCAGATCGGCCCAAATCACGCGTCGCTCCTGCAAGTCCATCACGAATGGCAGACAGATCTCGGTGTCGGATGCGATATCGAGACGGTCGATCACGGATCGCGGTTCGAATACTTCACCCGATGCCACGTCGGCACGGGCCATCCAGCCAGCGAAGCACTCGGGAAGATCGCAGTACGGTTGCTCGGTGTATGAGTTGATCGACGTGACGACGTAGCGGATACCCTTCTCGACGAGGGCATCAAGGTCGAGGTCGATGAACTCCGAAGCCCCGTGGGGCGCGTCGACGATATCGCCGCTGTGGTAGCCCCCGAACCCCTTCAGGTTGTAGTACGCGACAGTTTGCGTGAACACGAAATTGGCGTCGAAAAATGCGGCAGACAAGTCGATGTCCGTGCGTTCACTGCCGTTCTTCCACCACAGGAACAGGCGAATGAAACGCGTGTCAGGCATAGGCAACCGGCTGCCTCGCACCAGCGTACGCAGCGACTTCGATGCGGCACGTTGTGCCATCGGCACCCTATATTCGCGCAGGGCAGGGTCGATGAAACAGCGGCCTAGCGGCGGTAGTGACGCAAAACGCGTTATGAGAGCGTCCTGGCATATTCGGGCTGTGCGCGCCAACACCTCGGGTGTGAGAGGTTCACGTCGATCCTCAATGCCGTAGACTTTGGCCAATGCCCCTTTCGGCGTGAAGGCCCGCAGGGGCAGGGGGCGCGGGGCTCGTACTTGGGCCAGCACTTGCAGCAGGATGGGGGTGGACACTTGTATCGCGACGGCTTCAAACGCGTCGAGTACAGCGTCTGCTTCGCTCGCGCGGCGCAAGGTCACATCCAGCCGTCGTGCGAATTCACCGGGACGCTCCTGCAATAAGGGCGTGAGCGCGGCGATCTGACGTTGGGCAAGCATTGTTTCGACACGTGATCCAAACGAGGCCTGCGGGTCTTTGCGGCGCGCTGCCGTGATGGCGACGAGTGCTCGTGGATACTTGTCGGCGTACTCCCCCGGATGCAGTACTTCGGCCAGGCGTTTCCAGCGTTCGGTATGACGCATCACATCCTCCGCTGCGTTGGGTGCGCGATCAAGTAGGCGCAACAGCAGACGGCGCGTCGCGCGCTTCATCGCTGTGAAACGTGTCGAAGCTGTCGTCAGTGACACGTCGCCTCCATTCAGCGCGACCGCCAGTCGCAGCACGTCTGTCGCCGTTTCGACGTTTCGCTCCAGGAATGCGTCCAGCCGCGCATCGCTGGCTACATGCAGGAGCAGTGCGCCGCCAACCAATGCACGAGTCTCCCGGAACGGTACGGCTTCAGGCAACAGGCGAAACACATCGCTTTTGTACGTTCGGATAAACCAGACGACATCGGCAGTTTCCTCTTCGGCGAGCGAGGTACGCGATGAAACCAGCGGCTCGAGCAGTGACTCGAACTCGGTGACGCTGCCCGGTTCGATAACTCGGGATATGAAATTTCCTTCAAGCATTGCGGGTCGAGCGTGTTCGCTTGGTGGCAAACGCCAAAGCGTGAGGTAGTGCATGACGGCGGTAATGTATAACTCCGCCTCTGAGGCCTTCAGAACTTGTTCCGGGAAGGCAGGATAAAGCGGCCGGTGGTGCACATGAGCGCCGGTCTGCCGCCGAAGCACTCCGACAACGTCGCGCAGCCAGTGCGTGAGTTCTGCTGCCGAGAGCATGCCGAGTCGCTCGATCAGTGGCTCCGATAGCACGCATCGGAACGCCGCGACCTCCTGGACAGCCGACGCGACCTGAGCGCGCGTAGCACCGCCGGTGCCCATAGGGACGTGAACCTTGGTACGGCGACGCAGGAACAGCTCCTGATTCATGCTTGATGTTCTCCCTTGGCCGCCGTGGTGAGTGAGCTGCAGCGTCACGTCTGCAGTCGATGTAAAAACGCCTGCAAGAAGCAGGCGCGGTGTGGAGAGCGGAACCCCTAGATCATCAGAGGTTAGAAGGAAGGTGTTCCATAGCCACGCAGGCATTGTACGGATGGTGGGTTCTGCTTGTCATGTAAACACATATCTTGAAACCTGCTCGATTCTCGGCTGGCAATTTTTGTCGTGACGTGCCAATTACACAATGCGTGACCCCGTATCCACACGGCGTTTTGTCTTCACCGCCGCGCCACATCCGAAAAATAAAACTTATCCAGGGTATGCCGCGATTCGGTGTACTCGAACTGTCGGCCGTCCTGAAGAAAGGTCTGGTTACTCACCACGATCACATGGCTCTGGCCTTCAAGGTCCAGGTGTTGCTGGTCGTCCTTGGCGCAGCGGACCGCTTCGATGGTGCGCTGGGCGTAGGCGATCTGCAACTGCAGGGTCTGCTCGATAAAGGCGTAGATCGACTGCACAGCGATGTCGCGGGTCAGGCCGGGGATCACGTCGCTGACGAAGTGGTTGATGTCCAGGATCACGCGTTTGCCATCGATTCGCCGGACTCGTTTGATGCGGGTGACCTGGCTGCCTGCCGGCGGGTGCCTTGATGTGTTCAAGCAAGGCACCTTCCAACGGCAACTGGCTGAACTCGACCACTTCGGTACTGACATCGTTGCCCAGGCGCGGGTAGGTCTCCTGGAAGCTGACGATGCCGCCGAGCTGGAATTCGATGGGTTGGGTGGACAGTACGAAGGTGCCCTTGCCGTGGATCTTCTGGGCGAAGCCGCGCTCCTGAAGTTGTTCGATGGCCTTGCGCACCGTGCCACGGCTGGCCTGATAGCTGTCCATCAGTTCGGTTTTCGGAGGGCAGGCGGGCGCCTCGCTCGAGGCGTTCGGTGGTAATGCTGGTCAGCAGATCGTTGTAGATCTGGTTGTATTTACTCATGGAGAGGGCTCTGTACCGCGCTGTTCACCGGGGCGGAACCTTACGGGCCAAATGGGGGATTTGTCCATTCGGCTGTCATTATTCGCCGACAGGAGCGTAGGACGTTTCCGCGATTTTCGGGGGCTCATCATAAACAAAAACACAACTCGTCTGTACGAGTTGTTGATTTAACTCGTACAGACGAGTACTTTCTCTTCCACGTGCTGTCGACTCTCAATAACAAGAATGACGCGGAAGAAAAAAGCATGAGCCACGATTACCCCAAAATCGCCAGTGAGCTGCTGCAAAGCTTGGGTGGCGTCGAGAATATCGAGCAGGCGGCCCATTGCGTGACGCGCCTGCGCTTGTCCCTCAAGGACGCGGCCCGGGTGGACAGTGCCACGCTGAACCAGGTCGACCTGGTCAAGGGCTCGTTTTTTACCGGTGGCCTGTTCCAGGTGGTCATTGGCCCGGGCGAGGTGGAAAAGGTCTACGCCGCCCTGCGCGAACTGACCGGCCTGGCCGCCGCGACCATTGCCGACGTCAAGCGCCAGGGCGCACAGAAGGGCAACGGCATGCAGCGCCTGGTGCGGGTGCTGTCCGATGTGTTCATGCCCATCCTGCCCGCCCTGGTGATCGCCGGCCTGCTGATGGGCGTCAACAACCTGCTGGGCGCCAAGGGCATGTTCATTGCCGGGCAGACGTTGCTCGATGCCTATCCGAACCTGGACGGCGTCTGGAGCCTGATCAACCTGATGGCCAATACCTCCTTCGTCTTCCTCCCGGCCCTGGTGGGCTGGTCGGCGGCCAAGCGTTTCGGCGGCAGTGAGATCCTCGGCATCGTGCTGGGCCTGATGCTCGTCCACCCGGACCTGCTCAACGCCTGGAACTACGGCAAGGCCGTGGCGGGGTTGGAAGGCCAGAGCCTGCCGTACTTCGACATCTTCGGCTGGTTCCGGATCGAGAAAGTCGGCTACCAGGGGCAGATCCTGCCGATCCTGCTGGCGGCCTATGTCATGAGTGTGATCGAGCGATGGTTGCGGGCCAGGGTGCCCAACGCGATCCAACTGCTGGTGATCCCCATCACCACCATCGTGATCACCGGGGTACTGGCCCTCGCCATCATCGGTCCGGTCACCCGGCACCTGGGCATTCTGATCACTGAAGGCATGGTGGCGCTGTTCGACCTGGCGCCGGTGATTGGCGGGGCGATTTTCGGCCTGCTCTATGCACCGCTGGTGGTGACCGGCATGCACCACATGTTCCTGGCGGTGGACCTGCAGTTGATCTCGACCCAGGGCGGCACGTTCATCTGGCCGATGATCGTCATGTCCAACCTGGCCCAGGGCAGTGCGGCGCTGGCGGTGTTCTACATGACCCGCAATGCGCGGGACAAGAGCATGGCGTCCACCTCGGCGATTTCCGCCTATTTCGGGATCACGGAGCCGGCGATGTTCGGCGTCAACCTGCGCTACAAGTTCCCCTTCTATTGCGCCCTGGCCGGCTCGGCCCTGGGTTGTATTTTCCTGTCGTTGAACAAGATCAAGGCCTCGGCGATTGGCGTCGGGGGGCTGCCGGGTTTCATTTCGATCGTGCCTGACTACATACCGATGTTCGTGGTCGGCATGGTCATCGCCATGAGCGTGCCCTTTGCCCTGACCTGTGCATTGAGCATGAAGATCGTTCGGCCGGGGTATCGGGTGGCCTGAGCCCTGTGGGAGCCGGGCTTGCCCGCGATGAGGCCTGTAAGGCCGGTACAAACAGACTGAAGGAAACGCACATGCAAGACTGGCAACGCTCGGTGATCTACCAGATCTATCCCAAGAGTTTCTACAGCCATGGCGGCCAGGCCACCGGTGATTTGCTGGGGGTGGTGGACAAGCTCGACTACTTGCACTGGCTGGGTGTGGACTACCTGTGGCTGACGCCGTTCCTGCGTTCGCCGCAGCGGGACAATGGCTACGACATCAGCGACTACTACGCCATCGATCCCAGCTACGGCACCATGGCCGACTGCGAATTGTTGATCGCCGAGGCGCGCAAGCGCGGTATCAAGCTGATGCTCGACATCGTGGTCAATCACACCTCCATCGAGCATCCCTGGTTCCAGGCCGCCCGCAGCAGCCTCGACAACCCGTACCGCGATTTCTATATCTGGCGGGACCAGCCGAACACCTGGGAGTCCAAGTTCGGCGGCTCGGCCTGGGAGTACGAAGCGCAGACCGGCCAGTATTACCTGCACCTGTTCGACCATACCCAGGCCGACCTGAACTGGGACAACCCCCAGGTGCGCGCCGAAGTGTTCAAGATGATGCGTTTCTGGCGGGACAAGGGGGTAGGGGGCTTTCGTCTCGATGTGATCAACCTGATCTCCAAGCCAGCCGACTTCCCTGACGACCACACCGATGGCCGGCGCTTCTACACCGACGGCCCCAACGTGCACCGCTACCTGCAGGAAATGCATCGGGAAGTCTTCGAGGGTTTCGACCTGATCAACGTCGGTGAGATGTCGTCCACCAGCCTTGAGCACTGTGTTCGTTACTCCTGTCTGGCTTCGCGCGAACTGTCGATGACCTTCAATTTCCATCACTTGAAGGTGGATTACCCGAACCTGCAAAAGTGGGTGCGGGCCGACTTCGATTTTCTCGAGCTCAAACGCATCCTGTCCGACTGGCAGGTCGGCATGCAGGCCGGTGACGGTTGGAATGCGCTGTTCTGGTGTAACCATGACCAGCCGCGGGTGGTGTCGCGGTTTGGTGATGACGGTGAATACCGCGTGCCTTCGGCGAAGATGCTCGCCACGGCGTTGCACTTTCTCCAAGGCACGCCGTTCGTGTACCAGGGCGAGGAATTGGGCATGACCAATCCGGGCTTCGAGCACATCGAGCAATACCGCGATGTGGAAACCCTGAACATCTATCGCCTCAAGCGCAACGCCGGCGTATCCGAAGCCGAGGCCATGGCACCGATCATGCAGAAGTCCCGTGACAACGGGCGCACGCCGATGCAATGGAATGCTGGGCCGAACGCGGGTTTCAGCAGGGTCGAGCCCTGGATTGGCGTGCCGGCCAACGCCGCTTTCATCAATGTCGAGCAACAACAAGAAGACGCGACCTCGGTGTTGCATTACTACCGTGAGCTGATCGCCCTGCGTCGCAGCGAAGCCTTGATCCAGGACGGCGTCTACCGCCTGCTGCTGCCTGAGCATCCGCACGTGTGGGCGTACCTGCGCGAAGGGCAGGGGGAGCGTCTGCTGGTCGTCAGCCATTTTTATGGGGGCGACTGCGAGGTGGAACTGCCCGAAGGGATTCTCACCCATGACACGAAACAACGCTGGGTGATCGGCAACTACGAGGCCGGCGAACACCGATACCGACGGCTGCGTCTGCGGCCCTACGAGTCGTTCGTGCTGCACTTGAGCGACTGAATAAAAAACTTCCCCTGACCCAGGCTCTGCCTGACAGCGAACACGTTGCGCCAGACGCATCGTGGGCCCTTTGTCGTCAACCAAACGGCAAATAGGGGGAAGTCATGGAGCAAAAAAACAATAAGAAACAATGGAGAGGCGTATGAAAACAATAATAAACCGTGGCCTGGCCGCGTCCTGTATCTGCCTGGCGCTGCCGTCCTCGGTTCAGGCGCTGGAATTTTCCGGTTATCTGCGTAGCGGCGTCGGCAGCGCGACCAATGGCCGTTCCCAGTCCTGCTTCCAGCTACCCGGGGCGCAGACTAAATATCGGTTGGGTAACGAGTGCGAGCAGTACGGGGAACTGGAGCTGCGCCAGGACCTGTTCACCCTCGACGATGGCTCGGTGTTGAGCGTGGACGGCATGGCATCGCTGTACAACCGCTATGACCGCACGCCGACTTTCCAGGGTGAAAACGGCTCGGCCCGCATGCCGCAGATGTATGCCCAATGGTCGAACATGCCCAGCCTGAACGGCGGGTCGTTGTGGGCCGGTCGGCGTTACTACAAACGTAACGACATCCATATCTCGGATTTCTACTACTGGAACCAGAGCGCCACCGGTGGTGGGATCGAGGACGTGCTGATCGGTGGGCTGAAATACAGCTACGCCTTCTCGCGCAAGGACAACCTGTACCAGAAAGACCCGGTCAACCGGCATGACTTCAACGTCGCCGGTTTCAATACCAACCCCGGCGGCGAGCTGGAATTTGGCCTGAGCTTCATCGACCGGGCGGACCGTCGTGACGCCCATCGCGGTTGGGCACTGACTGCCCAGCATGTGCAGCAGGACTTCCTGGGCGGCAAGAATAAACTGGCCTTGCAGTACGGCGAGGGCCCAGGCACCGGGCTGGGGTATACCGGCGATACCGGGCTGGACGACAGCAACAAGAGCTATCGTCTGGTGGAGTTTTTCGATTGGCAGGTCACGCCGCGTTTTGGCGGGCAGGTGCAGGCGGTGTACCAGAAGGACATCCGCCCCGACGGCGCCGACCAGGACTGGGTGTCGTTGGGCGTTCGCCCGGCGTACGCCATCACCGACCAGTTCAAGCTGGTGGCCGAACTGGGCCACGACCAGGTGCAGGCCAGCGATGGAACACGCAAGCTGAGCAAATTCACCTTCGCGCCCACCTGGTCGCCCAAGGGCCCGGAATTCTGGGCTCGCCCGGAAATACGGCTCTATTACACCTACGCCAGTTGGAACGCGGCGGCCCAGCGAGCAGCCAATGAACTGGCTGCTGGCTCGGCGCTGTCGGACACCGGTGCGTTTGGCGGTGCGCGACATGGTTCCAACGTGGGCCTGCAGGTCGAATATTGGTGGAAATGACCCGTGTAGCGCGGGTCGCTGATCGCTGCGTGCCCGCGATGCGAAAAGAATAGACAGCAGCAGGTGAAGTCATGAACACAACGCAACCTTTGCAATTGCTCGCACCGCTGTCCGGGGTCCTGATGCCTTTGGACAGTGTGCCGGATCCAGTCTTCTCCAGCCGTGTGGTGGGGGATGGCATCTGCATCGATCCGACCTCGCAGACCCTTTGCGCGCCGCTGTCCGGCGTCATCGGCACACTTCAGGACAGCGCCCATGCGGTGAGTATCACCGCTGACAACGGTGTCCAGGTACTGATGCACATCGGCCTGGACACGGTCAACCTGGCGGGTAAGGGCTTCACCTCGCGGGTGGCAATGGGGCAACGGGTCGAGGCCGGCCAGCCGCTGATCGATTTCGATGCCGACTACATCGCCTTGCATGCGCGCAGTCTGTTGACGCTGATGCTGGTGGTCAGCGGCGAACCCTTCCGCCTACTTGTGGACGAGGCGACTTGCGTCGAAAGCGGCACGCCGTTGTTGCAGGTACGCTCAGGTGAGCAAGGGGCGGTTGATGAGGCGCAGCAGGGCTCGGTGCTGTTTTCCCGGCCGCTGATCGTGCCCAATGAAAGCGGCCTGCATGCCCGTCCTGCCGCGGTGCTCGCCCAAGCGGCCAAGGGGTTCGAGGCCACTATTCAACTGCATAAACAGCAAGCCAGCGCCAACGCCAAGTCCCTGGTGGCGATCATGGCGTTGCAGACGGCCAAGGGTGACCGCGTGCAGATCAGTGCCGTCGGCCCCCAGGCCGGGCAGGCCATCGAGGCGTTGGAACAGTTGCTGCTGTCGGGATGCGGCGAAACGGTGCAAGCGCCGCTGGCGTTGGAGCCGACCATGACCGTCGAACCGTCGCTGCCCAGCCGGCTGCGGGGCGTCTGCGCGTCGTCCGGTTCGGCGTTTGGCGAAGTGGTCCAGATCGCCTCCCAGGTGTGGGACATCGACGAGGCGGGCGGCGGCATCGAGGCTGAGCAGGCGGCCCTGGATCAAGCATTGGAGCAGGCGACGCAAGCCTTGAAGGCTTTGCAGGACGAGGCGGCGGGCAGCGTCCAGGCGCAGATTTTTCGGGCCCATCAAGAGTTGTTGGAAGACCCCACCTTGCTGGAGCAGGCCCAAGCCTTGATCGCCGAGGGCAAGAGCGCGGCATTCGCCTGGAAAACCGCCACCGAGGCGAGCGCCGCGCTGTTCCAGCAATCGGGCAGCGCTTTGCTGGCCGAGCGCGCAACGGACCTGGCCGATGTCGGGCAACGGGTGCTCAAGCTGATCCTGGGGGTGCAGGACAACGCCTGGAACCTGCCTGAACAGGCGATCCTGGTGGCCGAGCAACTGACGCCGTCCCAGACCGCCAGCCTCGACACCTCACGCATCGCCGGTTTCGTCACCGTGGGCGGCGGCGCTACCAGCCATGTCGCGATCCTGGCCCGTGCGCTGGGCCTGCCCTCGTTGTGTGGCGTGGCGCAATCCGTGCTGGCCCTGGATAACGGCACCCGGGTGTTGCTGGACGCCGACGGCGGCGAATTGCACGTCAATCCGGAGCAGGTCCTGATCGAGCAACGTCAGGCCGCGGGTGACCGGCAGCGCCAGCGACATCAGCGTGACCTGGAACAGTCGGCCCTGGCGGCTCGGACCCTTGACGGCCATCGCGTCGAAGTCAGTGCCAATGTTGGGTCGCTGCGGGACGTGGAGCAGGCCATGGCCCTGGGAGGCGAAGGCGTGGGACTGTTGCGCTCCGAACTGCTCTATCTGGATCGCGTGCACCCACCTGGCCATGACGAGCAAGCGACCCTCTACAGCGCCGTCGCCCGGGCGCTTGGGCCTGAGCGCAACCTGGTGGTTCGCACCCTGGACGTGGGCGGCGACAAGCCGCTGGCCTATGTACCGATGGCTCATGAGGCCAACCCATTCCTGGGCATGCGTGGTATTCGCCTGTGCCTGGAACGGCCGCAGTTGCTGCGCGAACAGTTCCGGGCAATTCTTGCCTGTTCGGGGTTGGCACGGCTGCACATCATGTTGCCCATGGTCACGCAATTGGCGGAGCTGCGCCTGGCGCGGCAGATGCTGGACGAAGAGGTCCGCCACCTGGGACTCAAGCAGGCGCCGAAGCTGGGCATCATGATCGAAGTGCCGGCGGCGGCGCTGATGGCCGACCTGTTTGCCCCTGAAGTGGATTTCTTCTCCATCGGCACCAACGATCTGACCCAATACACCCTGGCCATGGACCGTGACCACCCGCGTCTGGCCAGCCAGGCCGATGGCCTGCATCCCTCGGTGTTGCGCCTGGTCGCCCGTACGGTCGAAGCCGCTCGCGCCCACGGCAAGTGGGTTGGGATGTGTGGCGCGCTAGCCTCGGAACCCCTGGCGGTGCCGGTGTTGTTAGGGTTGGGCGTGGATGAATTGTCGGTCAGCGTGCCGCTGATTCCGTCGATCAAGGCCTGCGTGCGTGAATGGAGCCTGAGCGAGTGCCGCACGCTGGCTCAACAGGCCTTGGCCCAGGAAAGCGCGGAGCAGGTGCGTGACCTCCTGCGTACTCACTCATCCACCGCCAACCCGGCCACCTTGGCCACGGAGCATTGAACATGTTCGACAAACTACAACAGGCTTTCTGGAAAGCCCTGACCCCGGACCTGGTACCCGAAGAGCCCAAGCAGTCGCCAGCGGTTGAAGGGCTGGCGCCAGCCATCATCGCCGCGTTGGGCGGCGCGGAAAACCTCAAGTCCCATCAACCCGTGGCCTTGACGCGGCTGCGGGTAGAACTGCGGGACGTAACGCGGATCGATCGGGCCGGGTTGAGCGTCGCCGGTGTGATGGGGGTGATGATGCTGGACAACGGCGTGGTGCATCTGATTACCGGCTTGCAGGGCTGACTTTTTGGGGGCTGCTGCGCAGCCCAGTGAGTGCCACAAAAGCGGTTTGCCACGAGGGAGATCGATGGGAGTTCCTCACGCGTTCTATACTCCTGGCACCCATTGCGGCAAACGATATGCCGCAATAAGGAGCCTGCCATGAATGACACTCAAAAACTCGCCGCCTTGCGCATCGTTTTGGTCGTGGTCGGTCTGATTGCCGTCTTCGCGATCTGGCCGTTGATGATGCTGTGGCCGTCCGGCTGGGCGTGGCACAGCGGCCATTCCGACTATCCGCTGATGATCGTCGGAATTTACGCGACGCTCGGCGTGTTCCTGCTGATGGCGTCTCGCGAACCGATGAAACACCTGAGCCTGATCTGGTTCACCGTGTGGTCGAGCGTCGTGCACGGCGCGATCATGGCGGTGCAGTCGTTTGGCGTCGGGATGGACGGGGCGAGCCAATACGGCCATCTATTGGGCGATGTGCCCGCGTTATTCATCGTCGCGGTGGCGCTGGCATTTTTTACACCGCGGGGCGAGAAAGCGTGTTTGCTGCCTGATTGACCCCGGGTGGGGCGGTAATCAAAAGCCTTGTGGATAACTTCCATGAGGCTTTTTTCATTTTAGCTGGCCTTACTGTTTCTCATCTGCGGGTGTATCGTATTCGCCTTTTGCGGGCCCCATGGTCCGTCGCAGATTCAAGAGGTGGTCGCTTCATGTCCTTTACCCGTCGCCAAATACTCGGTGGCCTGGCCGGTCTTGTTGTCGTTGGTGTGGGTGCAGGCGGCGCGTCGCGGTACTGGCTGGGCAAGAGGGCCGACGCCGAAGCTGGTCATGATTATGAATTGATCGCCGCGCCTCTGGACGTCGAACTGGTGGCCGGGCACAAGACCCAGGCCTGGGCGTTTGGTCCTTCGGCGCCGGGCACCGAGTTGCGGGTGCGCCAGGGCGAATGGTTGCGGGTACGCTTCATCAACCATCTGCCGGTCGCCACCACCATCCATTGGCACGGAATCCGTTTGCCGCTGGAGATGGACGGCGTGCCGTATGTTTCGCAACTGCCGGTGCTGCCGGGCGAGTATTTCGATTACAAGTTCCGCGTGCCGGACGCCGGCAGCTACTGGTATCACCCCCACGTCAACAGCAGCGAAGAACTCGGGCGTGGACTGGTGGGGCCGTTGATCATCGAAGAGCGCGAGCCCACCGGCTTCAAATATGAACAGACCCTGAGCCTCAAGAGCTGGCATGTGGATGAGCAGGGCGAGTTTGTCGCGTTCAGCATTCCCCGCGAGGCGGCGCGTGGCGGTACGGCCGGGCGGCTGGCGACCATCAACGGCGTGCCCCAGGCGGTGATTGACCTGCCGGCCGGGCAGATCACCCGGGTGCGTTTGCTCAACCTCGACAACACCCTGACTTACCGCATCAACATCCCCGGCGTTGAAGCGCAGATCTATGCGTTGGACGGCAACCCCATCGAACCGCGCCCGCTGGGCAAGGAATACTGGCTTGGCCCAGGCATGCGCATTTGCCTGGCGATCAAAGCGCCGCCGGCCGGTGAAGAGTTGTCGTTGCGCAATGGCCCGGTGCGCCTGGGGACTTTGCGTTCGGTGCCCAACAGTGACGCACCGACCCAGTGGCCACCGGCACTGCCCGCCAATCCGGTGTCCGAGCCGGACCTGGCCAATGCCGAGAAACTCAACTTCAATTTCGAATGGGTCGGCTCGGTGTCGGTCAATGTCGACAACGGCAAGCCGCCAAGCCTCTGGCAGATCAACGGCAAGGCCTGGGACATCACCGACAAGACCTGCGCCGACCGGCCGATCGCCACGCTGAAGAAAGGCCAGAGCTACATTTTTGAATTGAAGAACATGACCCAGTACCAGCACCCGATCCATTTGCACGGCATGAGCTTCAAGGTGATCGCGTCGAACCGGCACAAGGTCGTGCCGTATTTCACTGACACGTACTTGCTGGGCAAGAACGAGCGGGCGCAGGTGGCGCTGGTGGCGGATAATCCAGGCGTGTGGATGTTCCACTGCCATGTGATCGATCACATGGAAACCGGCCTGATGGCCGCCATCGAGGTGGCGTGATGCGTCAGATTCGCCCCGCCAAAATCATCGACCGCAGCCGTGACCAGGACTTCATGCGCGAAGCCCTGGCCCTCGCCGCCCAAGGCGCCGCCCTGGGCGAAGTGCCGGTGGGCGCGGTGCTGGTGCAGGACGGCGAGATCATCGGGCGCGGCTTCAACTGCCCGATCAGCGGCCACGACCCCAGCGCCCACGCGGAAATGGTCGCCATCCGCGCCGCCGCCCAGGCGGTGAGCAACTATCGCCTGCCCGGCAGCACCCTCTACGTGACGCTGGAACCGTGCAGCATGTGCGCCGGCCTCATCGTCCACTCGCGCATCGCCCGGGTCGTCTACGGGGCTTTGGAACCCAAGGCCGGTATCGTCCAGAGCCAGGGGCAGTTTTTCAGCCAGGGTTTCCTGAACCATCGGGTGATGTTCGAGGGCGGGGTGTTGGCTGAGGAGTGCAGTACGGTGCTGAGTGAGTTCTTCAAGGCCCGAAGAGCCAAATCCTCAGACTGACGCTGTCCCCCACTGTGGGAGCGGGCTTGCTCGCGAAGGCGGCGTGTCAGTCACATAGATGTTGAATGGTCCGACGCCATCGCGAGCAAGCTCAGCTCCCACATGGGGTCCCGGGTGTCCACAGACCCTGCGTTCACCACAATCCCTGTGGGAGCTGAGCTTGCTCGCGATAGCGGTGGGTCTGCTTGCATTCATGTTGAATGTGTTGCCGCCATCGCGAGCAAGCCCGCTCCCACATCGATCTTCAGTGGCCACCAGATTTTCGTACGCCGCGAATTCCCTGTGGGAGCTGAGCTTGCTCGCGATAGCGGTGGGTCAGCTTGCATTCGTGTTGAATGTGCTGCCGCCTTCGCGAGCAAGCCCGCTCCCACAGTGGGATTTGTGGTGCCTGGGCGATTTATTTCCGCGCCACAATCACCGCCCGCCTCGGCGCCGGCAGCCCTTCGATGGTTTTGTTGTGGTCGGCGGGATCGAGGAAGTCGCTTAGCGACTGATACTTCATCCACTCGGTGCTGCGCTGTTCTTCCACGGTCGTCAGGCTCACGTCCACGCAACGCACGTCACTGAACCCGGCGCGGCGCAGCCAGCGTTCCAGGGCCGGGACCGACGGCAGGAACCACACGTTGCGCATCTGTGCGTAGCGGTCCTCGGGCACCAGCACCTGGTGTTCGTCGCCTTCGATCACCAGGGTTTCCAGCACCAGTTCGCCGCCCTTGACCAGGCAGTCCTTCAAGGCGAGCAAGTGTTCGATCGGCGAGCGACGGTGGTAGAACACGCCCATGGAAAACACCGTGTCGAAGCCCTCCAGTTCAGCTGGCAGCGCCTCGAAGGGGAATGGCAAATGCCAGGCGTTGGGCTGCGACAGGTAGCGCTGCACCGCCTGGAACTGGCAGAAGAACAGCCAGTTGGGGTCGACACCGATCACCGTGTCCGCCCCGGCGCCGAGCATGCGCCACATGTAATAACCGTTGCCGCAGCCTACATCGAGGATGCGCTTGCCTTTGAGATCCAGGTGCGGGGCTACCCGTGACCACTTCCAATCCGAGCGCCATTCGGTGTCCACGTGCACGCCAAACAGGTCGAAAGGCCCTTTGCGCCAGGGTGACAGGCCCATCAACGCGGTACGCATTTGCCCACGGGTTTCGTCGGAACAATCGGCGTCTAGCGTCAGCCCGTTCAGCAGGTCGACGGTGGTGGGTTGCAACACCGGCAGCGCATCGAGCGCGCTTTGCCAACGCTCCAGGTCGCCGTGGCCCTTTTCCATCTTGCTGTCGAGTTGCGTCTGCAGCGTCGCGGCCCAATCGGCCAGGGGCGTGCCGGCCAGATGGCGGGCGAGGGGGGACAGATCAATCATGGCAGGGCAATCAACGAGGCGAAGTTAAGACACTGGAACCACGGCACGACTTTCGAGAACCCGGCCGCCAAGAGGCGCTCGCGGTGCTCCTCGAGGCTGTCGGGCTTCATGACGTTTTCGATGGCGCTGCGTTTCTGGGCAATCTCCAGCTCGCTGTAACCGTTGGCGCGCTTGAACGCCACGTGCAGGTCGGTGAGCAGGGCGTGTTCCTCGGCATCGTTGAAACGCAATTTTTCCGACAGGATCAGGGCACCACCCGGCAACAGGGACTGGCGAATGCGGCTCAACAGTGCGGTGCGCTGGTCCGGCGCGATGAATTGCAGGGTGAAATTCAGGGCCACCACCGAGGCCGGCTGGAACGTCAGGGCGAGGATGTCACCTTCGATCACTTCAACCGGCAGCAGCTCCTGGAACATCGAGTCCTGGCCGTTGAGGTATTCGCGACAACGCTCGACCATGGCCGCCGAGTTATCCACAGCGATGACACGGCAACCGTCGGTGCGCACATGGCGACGCAGGGCCTGGGTCACCGCACCGAGGGACGAACCCAGGTCATAGAGCACGCTGCTTGGCTGGGCGAATTGCGCGGCGAGCACGCCGAGGTTTTCGACGATGGTCGGGTAACCCGGCACCGAACGCTTGATCATGTCCGGAAACACCCGCACCACGTCCTCGTTGAAGGCGAAGTCCGGCACTTGGGCCAGGGGTTGGGCGAATAGGCGATCGGGATCTTTGCTCACGGCGGTTCCAGCGGCATGGGTGGTGAAAAGGCCGGCATTTTAACCAAAAAACCTGCGGGAGCGAGCTTTGTGGGAGCAAGGCCCTGTGGGAGCAAGGCTTGCCCGCGATAAAGGCACTGCGGTCTATAGCAAGACCGCATTATCGTTCATCGCGGGCAAGCCCTGCTCCCACAGAGCCTCGCTCCCACATTGATCTTTGTTCAGTGCCGCTTTTGCGGGAACGCCGACGCTGTAATGCCCCATTGGCCCAGCCAGTAACTGATGATGATCAGGTAAGGCGCGGCATGGAAGGGCTGCACGAACCGGTTGATGCCGATCAGGCTGTCGGAAAACACAAACGCCAGGGCCCCGGCGGCGGCCAGCCACGCCGAACGCTTGGGCACGTCGGTGCCCCGCCGGGCCAACGCCCGCCAGAGCATGGCGCTGATGACCAGGCCGTAGACCACCACCGGCACCAGCAACGGCCCGAGACCGCTCGACACCAGAATCCCCAACAGCACCGCGCCGATGCCCAAGGCCAGGGCCAATGGCAGCAGCGCCGGACGACGACAGTCGCTGAGGTAGGCTTTCAGGTAGGCCAGGTGCGCCAGCAGAAACGCGCCGAGACCGAACACGAACAGGTCCCCCGGCCAGGCCAGCAGCACATCGCCCACCAGTGAAAAAATCAGCCCGAGGCTGATCCAGCGCCGATAGTCGCTGGGCGGTGCATCGTGCAGCCAGCCGAGCAGGGCCAGCACGGGCATGGGCTTGACCAGCAGGCACAGCAGCGTGGCATGCATGGCCAGGCCGTACAGGTAGGTGGCCGCACCCATCAGTGCGAGGATCAGCCAACCCACGGTCAGTTCACCGCAATGGCGCAGTCAAAGGTTTCCACGGGCGGTACTTCTGGTGCCCAAGGCTGTTGATAAGTCAGGCGCAAGCGCCCGGTGCCGGCGCTGAACGCCTGGAAGCGCCAGGTCGACACGCCGGCGGCGCCCACGATGCCGGCGTCTTCCGGGTTGCGATAGACCTCCGGCCCCAAGCCTTTCAACACACCGCCGGCCGAATCCTGGATCGCCCAGCGATAACCGGTGGTGGGGTTGCTCGGCAAGCTCAAAATCAGGTTCTGCCCGTTATTGAGCCGCACCGGGCACTGGCTCAGTTTTTCCACGGTCACGTTGCGTCCGCTTTGCGTGGCGCAGGCGCTCAGCAGGGCGAGGCTGAGGGGGACGAAGAGGCGGGTGAGGGACATAAGGGCTCCGGCATTCACGACGAACGGCGAGCATAACCGAAGATGCTACTGGGTGTGTCAGGTGGGAAGGTGTTGTCTGTCAGGGCCCCATCGCGAGCAAGCTCGCTCCCACAGTGGATTTGTGTCGTTCACAAAATTTGTAATCCACACGAACCCTGTGGGAGCGAGCTTGCTCGCGATGGGGCCGGAACAGTCGCTACATAATTATCAGAACAGCACCTTGGCCACATCCGCAAACCGCTTGGCAAAGTGCACCGTCACACCTTCCTTGAGGTAGTCCGGCAATTCTTCAAAGTTGCCCCGGTTGGCTTCCGGCAGGATCAGTTCATTGATTTTCTGCCGGCGCGCGGCGATGACTTTCTCGCGCACGCCACCAATCGGCGGGACGTGCCCGGTGAGGGTCAGCTCGCCGGTCATGGCCACGCCTTTTTTCGGCGGCTGGTTGCGGGCCAGGGACAGCAAGGCGCTGGCCATGGTCACACCGGCACTCGGGCCGTCCTTGGGTGTGGCGCCTTCCGGTACGTGCAGGTGAACAAAGGCTTCGTCGAAGAACTTCGGATCGCCGCCAAATTGCTTCAAGTGCGAACTGACGTAGCTGTGGGCGATCTCCGCCGACTCCTTCATCACCTCTCCCAGTTGCCCGGTCAGCTTGAAGCCGCGATTGAGGGTGTGGATGCGCGTCGCCTCGATCGGCAAGGTCGCGCCGCCCATGCTGGTCCAGGCCAGGCCGGTAATCACCCCGATGCCGGACAACACCTGCTCATTGCGGAACACCGGTTTGCCCAGGGACGCCTCTAAGTCCTTCGGCCCAAGCTTGATCACCGCTTTCGGGTCGTCGATCAGCTTCATCACCGCCTTGCGCACCAGTTTGCCCAGCTGTTTCTCCAACTGCCGCACCCCGGCCTCACGGGCGTAACCGTCGATCAGGGCCTTGAGGGCGCTGTCGTTGATGCTCAGGCTGCCCTTGGACACACCGGCCTTGGCCAGTTGCTTGGGCCACAAGTGGCGCTTGGCGATGGCGACTTTTTCTTCGGTGATGTAGCCCGACAGGCGAATCACTTCCATCCGGTCCAGCAGCGGGCCGGGGATCGAGTCCAGGGTGTTGGCGGTGCACACGAAGAGCACTTTCGACAGGTCCAGGCGCAGGTCCAGGTAGTGATCGAGGAATTCGACGTTCTGTTCCGGATCAAGGGTTTCGAGCAAGGCCGACGCCGGGTCACCTTGGTAGCTCTGGCCCATCTTGTCGATTTCGTCGAGCATGATCACCGGGTTCATCACTTCGACATCTTTCAGCGCCTGCACCAGCTTGCCCGGTTGGGCACCGATGTAAGTGCGCCGATGGCCCTTGATCTCGGCTTCATCGCGCATGCCGCCAACGCTGAAGCGGTAGAACGGCCGGCCCAGGGATTCGGCGATGGACTTGCCGACACTGGTCTTGCCCACGCCCGGCGGGCCCACCAGCAGCACGATGGAACCGCTGATCTCGCCTTTGTAGGCGCCAACGGCGAGGAATTCGAGGATGCGGTCCTTGATGTCGTCCAGGCCGGCGTGGTGCTGGTCGAGCACCTTGCGCGCATGCTTGAGGTCGAGCTTGTCCTGGCCATACACGCCCCACGGTACCGAGGTCGCCCAATCCAGGTAATTGCGGGTGACGGCGTATTCCGGCGAGCCGGTTTCCAGGATCGAGAGTTTGTTCATCTCTTCTTCGATACGCTTCTGCGCCTGGGCCGACAACGTTTTGCCTTCCAGCCGCTGCTCGAATTGTTCGATGTCGGCGCTGCGGTCGTCCTTGGTCAGCCCCAGTTCCTGCTGGATGACCTTGAGCTGTTCCTTGAGGAAGAATTGGCGCTGGTGTTCGCCAATCTTGTTGTTCACCTCGGCGGAAATCCCTTTCTGCAACCGCGCCACTTCGACTTCCTTGCGCAACATCGGCAGCACTTTTTCCATGCGCTTGAGCATGGGCACGCAGTCGAGCACTTCCTGCAGCTCATTGCCGGTGGCGGAGGTGAGCGCGGCGGCAAAGTCAGTCAGCGGCGAAGGGTCGTTGGGGCTGAAGCGGTTGAGGTAGTTCTTCAGCTCTTCGCTGTACAGCGGATTGAGCGGCAGCAGTTCCTTGATCGCGTTGATCAGCGCCATGCCATAGGCCTTGACCTCGTCGGTCGGCTCGCTCGGCTGGTGCGGGTATTCGACTTCCACCAGGTACGGTGGGCGATGGTGCTTGAGCCAGGTGCGGATGCGCACGCGAGTCAGGCCCTGGGCGACGAATTGCAGTTTGCCGCCTTCCCGGCTGGCGTGGTGCACCTTCACCAGCGTGCCGTACAGGGGCAGTTTCGAGGTGTCGAAATGGCGCGGGTCTTCCTGGGGCGAGTCCATGAAGAACAGCGCCAGGGAGTGGTGATCGGACTTGGCCACCAGTTCCAGGGTCTCGGCCCACGGTTCTTCGTTGACGATGACCGGCAGTACCTGGGCCGGGAAGAAGGGGCGATTGTGGATGGGGATGATGTAGACCTTGTCCGGCAGGTTCTGGCCGGGCAGCGCCAGGCCGGTGCCGGAGGAGGTGTGTTCGATGTGTTCGGAGTCAGCGTAGTCGTTAGTGGCTTCAGTAGAGTGCTGGTCGCTCATGGGGCACCTGCGCAATGGGGTATGGGTCTTAGATGGGGCAGGTGGGGGGTGGTTTCAATGGTGGGCGATTGTTAACGGTTATTTCATTGGTGGCCGTTCAGGCTGGCGACAGGTTTGCGTGGCGAGGCGCAAAGCCTCGCCACGGGCCCAGCCTAGGCCACCCGGTTCAAGTCGTTGTGGCGCGTTTCCTTCAGGCACAGCACGGCGATGACGCTGAGCAGCGCGGCCGCTGAAACATAGCCGCCGACATAGCTCAAGCCGCCCATCGCCACCAGTTTCTGGGCGAAGAACGGCGCGGCCGAGGCGCCGACGATACCGCCCAGGTTGTAGGCCGCCGAGGCACCGGTATAGCGCACATGGGTCGGGAACAGTTCCGGCAGCAAGGCGCCCATGGGGGCGAAGGTCACCCCCATCAGGAACAGCTCGATGCACAGGAACAGCGCTACGCCGCCAGTGGAACCGTGGGTCAGCAACGGTTCCATGAGGAAACCCGAGGCAATTGCCAGCAGGCCACCGATGATCAATATCGGTTTGCGGCCGTAGCGGTCGCTGGCCCAGGCCGACAGAGGCGTTGCAGCGGCCATGAACAGTACGGCAAAGCACAGCAGGCCCAGGAATGTCTCGCGGCTGTAGCCGAGGGTCGACACCCCGTAGCTCAGGGAAAACACCGTCGAGATGTAGAACAGCGCGTAACACACCACCATCGCCGCCGCGCCCAGTAAGGTCGGCGCCCAGTATTGGCTGAACAGCTCGACCAACGGCACTTTGACCCGTTCCTGGCGGGCCATGGCATTGGCGAATACCGGGGTTTCATGGAGTTTGAGCCGTACATAGAGGCCGACAATCACCAGCACGGCACTGAGCAGGAACGGAATCCGCCAGCCCCAGGAACGGAATTGCCCGTCGTCCAGGCTCATGGCCAGGGTCAGGAACAACCCGTTGGCCGCCAGGAAGCCGATGGAGGGCCCCAGTTGGGGAAACATGCCGAACCAGGCACGTTTGCCCTTGGGTGCGTTCTCGGTGGCCAACAGCGCCGCTCCGCCCCATTCGCCGCCCAACCCCAGGCCCTGGCCGAAACGCAGCAGGCACAGCAGGATCGGTGCCCAGGCACCAATGCTGGCATAACCGGGCAGCACGCCAATGAGCGTGGTGCATACGCCCATCAGCAGCAGGGACGCCACCAGCGTCGACTTGCGCCCGATCCGGTCGCCGAAATGGCCGAACAGCGCCGAACCCAGCGGACGGGCGAGGAAGGCGATGCCGAACGTCAGGAAGGACGACAGCATCTGTGCCGTGCCTGAGGTTTGCGGAAAGAACACCGGCCCGATCACCAGGGCCGCCGCCGTGGCATAGACGTAGAAGTCGTAGAACTCGATGGCGGTGCCGATGAAACTCGCGGTCGCCACGCGAGTAGCCGAGTTGGTCGGCTGGGCAGGCACAGCCTCGTTGCAGGTAGCGGTCGTCATGCGGTTATCCCTGACAGTCATGTGCTCCGTTGGAGCGAATTATTATGGTCGAACACCCAGGGATGTGGGCGGGTATCCCGTCGCTGTTTCGGGTAGGAACAGTCCCAGGGCTGATGCGGATTTTGCCGATGGTCTGGCCGGAACCGGCTGAGTACAGGATAGACACAGGGTTCGGTAAGCGGCTTGAGTATAGGAAGGGGGCTAACGAATCAACAAGAGCGCCCGCGCACAATATCGGCGCTTGCGATGAGCTTTTTGTGGCGAGGGGATTTATCCCCGCTGGGCTGCGCAGCAGCCCTAAAGCCCGACAACTCGGTGTTCCAGACAAATTGAGTTGACCGTATTTGGAGCTGCTTCACAGCCCAACGGGGATAAATCCCCTCGCCACAACGGTGTTTTACCTTGAGCCTGTTGGGGGTCAGGAAACGGCCGGCACCGAACTGTTATGCCACGCCAGCACCTGGCTGACGCGGTTGTCCACGGTCTCGATGATTTCCAGTCGATAGCGCCCGATCTTCAGGCAGACCGGGCTTTCGGGGATGGTTTCCAGGGCTTCGGTCACCAGCCCGTTGAGGGTCTTGGGGCCGTCGCAGGGCAGGTGCCAGCCCAGGGTCCGGTTCAATTCGCGGATCGACGCCGCGCCATCGATCATCAGGCGGCCATCGGGCTGGGGATGGACGTGGGGGTTGTCGAGGCTATGCTCGCTCTCGAATTCGCCGACGATTTCTTCGAGGATGTCTTCCAGGGTGACGATGCCCAGCACTTCGCCGTATTCGTCCACCACCATGCCCAGGCGCCGCTGCTGCTTGTGGAAATTCAGCAGTTGCAGTTGCAGTGGCGTGCTTTCGGGCACGAAGTAGGGCTCGTGGGAGGCGGCCAGCAACGCTTCCTGGGTCAGGCTCGCGTCCGCCAGCAAATGACGGATCTGGCGGGTGTTGAGCACCGCTTCGACCTGATTGATATCGCTGTGGAACACCGGCAGGCGGGTACGCCGGTTCATACGCAACTGTTCGATGATCTCGCCAATGGGGTCGTCAAGGTTGATCCCATCGACCTCGCTGCGGGGCACGAGGATATCGTTGACGGTGATGTTGTCCAGGGCGTGGATGCCGGAAATCGGATGCAGCCGGCCGCTGCCGTGTTCTGATTCCTGCTCGCTGCGCGGCGGCGCGGGCATTTCGTCGTCGCTCTGTTGCACCATGCCGGGCTTGCGCGCAAATGGACGCAGCAACAGTTGGCTGGCGCCATTCAACAGCCAGGCAAACGGATAGAGGATCTTCAACGGGATGCCCAGCAAGGTGTTGCCCAGTGCCAGCACCGCGTCGGGCTGGCGGGTGGCCAGGGTGCGCGGCAGGTAGTCGGCGAATATCAGCAGGGCGGCGCTGGTGCCGAGCCAGGCGACCCAGGGGCCGTTCTCCAGCCAGGTGAAAATCGCCAGCAAGGTGCCGATGACCACGGCCAGGACACGACAGAGGGTATTGCACAGGACCAGGCTGGCCAGTGGAAATGTCAGTGTCGCCAGCGGTTTGTCACTGGCGCGCGAGGCCGTACGCTGGGCCAGCAGGTGTTGCTGGGCGGCTTCGATGGCCGTGAACAGGGCCGACCAGAGGATCAGCACCACCAGCACGGCGAACAACGGCGCTACGGGCAACGTATCCATCAGGGCCGTCCGTCAGATATGCAGGATGTATTCACGGACCAGCTTGCTGCCGAAGTACGCCAGCATCAGCAGGCAGAAACCGGCCAGGGTCCAGCGAATCGCTTTGTGCCCACGCCAGCCGAGGCGGTTGCGGCCCCACAGCAATACGCTGAAGACCACCCACGCCAGGCAGGCCAGCAGGGTCTTGTGCACCAGGTGCTGGGCGAACAGGTTCTCGACGAACAACCAGCCGGAGATCAGCGACAGCGACAGCAGGCTCCAGCCGGCCCAGAGGAAACCGAACAACAGGCTTTCCATGGTTTGCAGCGGCGGAAAGTTGCGGATCAGTCCGGACGGGTGCTTGTTCTTGAGCTGGTGATCCTGCACCAGCAGCAACAGGGCCTGGAACACCGCGATGGTGAACAGGCCGTAGGCGAGGATCGACAACAGGATGTGGGCGAGGATGCCCGGCTCTTCGTCGATGATCTGCACGGTGCCCGACGGCGCGAACTGCGCCAGCAGCACCGTGGCCAGCCCCAGCGGGAACAGCAGCACCAGCAGGTTTTCCACCGGGATGCGCGAGCAGGCCAGCAGCGTGAGGGCGATCACGGCGACGGCGATCAGGCTGGCGGCGTTGAAAAAATCCAGGCCCAGGCCGATCGGCGTCATCAGGTGGGTATAAAGGCTGGCCGCGTGGCCGAGCACCGCCAGCACGCCAAGCGTGACCAGCAGGCGTTTGTTCGCCTTGGCGCCGGTGGCCAGGCGGGTGCCTTGATAGAGGGTCGCAGCGGCATAAAGGCAAGCGGCGGCGAGGGTGGCAAGCAAGCTGGGTGACAAGGGGAGCATAAATCCTGTTAGGCAAGCCCGAAAGGCGCTGAGTTTGGCATAGAACCCCCTCCACACGAAAGACCACTGCAAGGTGTACGCCGCACGCTTCTTCGCTATAATCCGCGACCTGCCCACGCCGCAGGCTCGCCGAGCACATTTTTCACGGTCTGGGCCGCCATTATCCCGGTCTCATCTGGGCCTGAAAGGATCGCGCATGTTTGAAAACCTAACCGACCGTCTCTCGCAGACGCTGCGCCATGTCACCGGCAAGGCGAAACTGACCGAGGACAACATCAAAGACACCCTGCGCGAAGTGCGCATGGCGTTGCTCGAAGCCGACGTCGCCCTGCCGGTGGTCAAGGACTTCGTCAATTCGGTCAAGGAACGCGCCGTCGGCACCGAAGTGTCGCGCAGCCTGACGCCGGGCCAGGCGTTCGTGAAGATCGTCCAGGCCGAACTCGAAAGCCTGATGGGCGCCGCCAACGAAGACCTGAACCTCGCCGCCGTACCTCCAGCGGTGGTGCTGATGGCCGGCCTGCAGGGCGCGGGCAAGACCACGACAGTCGGCAAGCTGGCGCGCTTCCTTAAAGAGCGCAAGAAGAAGTCGGTGATGGTGGTGTCGGCGGACATCTACCGTCCGGCGGCGATCAAGCAGCTGGAAACCCTGGCCAACGACATCGGCGTGACGTTCTTCCCGTCCGACCTGAGCCAGAAGCCGGTGGACATCGCCCAGGCGGCTATTAAGGAAGCGAAGCTCAAGTTCATCGACGTGGTCATCGTCGATACCGCCGGTCGCTTGCACATCGATGAAGAGATGATGGGCGAGATCAAGGCGCTGCATGCCGCGATCAACCCGGTGGAAACCCTGTTTGTGGTCGATGCCATGACCGGCCAGGACGCGGCCAATACCGCGAAGGCGTTCGGTGATGCACTGCCGCTGACCGGCGTGGTCCTGACCAAGGTCGACGGTGACGCCCGTGGCGGTGCCGCGCTGTCGGTACGCGCCATCACCGGCAAGCCGATCAAGTTCATCGGTATGGGCGAGAAGAGCGAAGCGCTCGAGCCGTTCCACCCTGAGCGTATCGCTTCGCGTATCCTCGGCATGGGCGACGTGCTCAGCCTGATCGAGCAGGCCGAGCAGACCCTCGACAAGGACAAGGCCGACAAACTGGCCAAGAAGCTGAAGAAGGGCAAGGGCTTCGACCTCGAAGACTTCCGCGACCAGCTGCAACAAATGAAGAACATGGGCGGCCTTGGCGGCCTCATGGACAAACTGCCGAACATCGGTGGCGTGAACCTGGCGCAGATGGGCAATGCCCAGGGCGCGGCTGAAAAGCAGTTCAAGCAGATGGAAGCCATCATCAACTCCATGACCCCGGCCGAGCGCCGCGACCCTGAGCTGATCAGCGGTTCGCGCAAGCGCCGCATCGCCATGGGTTCCGGCACCCAGGTGCAGGACATCGGTCGATTGATCAAGCAACACAAGCAGATGCAGAAGATGATGAAGAAATTCTCCGCCAAGGGCGGGATGGCCAAGATGATGCGCGGCATGGGCGGTATGTTGCCCGGCGGCGGCATGCCGAAAATGTAAAGAATCTGCGCCGGCTGTCATGCCGGCGTTGCCCCGCACGGAGGCGGGGATCTCCAGCAAACCCGCGCTACGCGGGAGCTGACTTGCCGTTTTTCATGACGGCTCTATGGCAAATCTTGATCGCATGGCGCCAGGCGCCGGAAAAAGACATTTGCAAAAGTCCGGATATTCCTTAGAATATGCGGCCTTTCGGGCACCTATGCCCGCTGTGCATTTAGATTTGCAGCACCGACTACAGGAACGATGTTCACATGCTAACAATCCGTCTTGCCCTTGGCGGCTCCAAAAAGCGCCCGTTTTACCACCTGACCGTAACCGACAGCCGCAACCCGCGTGACGGTTCCCACAAGGAGCAGGTTGGTTTCTTCAACCCTGTTGCCCGTGGTCAGGAAGTTCGTCTGTCCGTGAACCAAGAGCGCGTAGCCTACTGGCTGAGCGTTGGTGCACAACCTTCTGAGCGTGTTGCTCAGTTGTTGAAGGAATCGGCTAAGGCTGCGGCCTGAGCAATATGAACGCGACGCCAAAAGATGCTGATGATTTGATCGTTGTCGGCAAGATCTATTCTGTACATGGCGTTCGCGGCGAAGTGAAGGTGTATTCCTTTACTGATCCGATCAAGAACCTGTTGGACTACAAAACCTGGACGCTCAAGCGCGAAGGTAGCGTGAAACAGGTGGAGCTGGTCAGCGGACGCGGGAACGACAAGTTCCTGGTCGCAAAGCTCAAGGGTCTCGATGATCGTGAAGAAGCTCGTCTTCTGGCCGGTTATGAGATCTGCGTGCCGCGCAACCTGTTCCCTGAACTGACCGACGGCGAGTACTACTGGTACCAGCTTGTGGGTCTGAAGGTCATCGACCACCTCGGGCAATTGCTCGGGAAAATCGATCACCTGCTCGAGACCGGTTCGAACGATGTCATGGTGGTCAAGCCTTGCGTCGGCAGCCTGGATGATCGCGAACGCCTGTTGCCCTATACCGAGCAATGCGTGTTGGCCGTCGACCTTGCCGCAGGCGAGATGAAGGTGGAATGGGATGCGGATTTCTAAACGTGGCTAATTTGCGCGTTGAAGTCATCACATTGTTTCCCGAGATGTTTTCCGCCATCAGCGAGTACGGCATAACCAGCCGCGCGGTGAAGCAGGAGCTGTTACAGCTCACCTGTTGGAATCCGCGGGACTACACCACGGATCGGCATCACACTGTGGACGATCGCCCGTTTGGCGGTGGTCCGGGCATGGTGATGAAGATCAAGCCCCTGGAAGATGCGCTGGTTCAGGCCAGGACGGCAGCCGGGGAGGGTGCGAAGGTGATCTACCTGTCGCCCCAAGGCCGCCAACGGACTCAGTCGGCGGTACGCGAGCTGGCGAATTTGGATGCATTGATCCTGATTGCCGGCCGTTATGAAGGCATTGACGAGCGTTTCATTGAAGCTCATGTCGATGAAGAGTGGTCGATTGGCGACTATGTACTGTCTGGCGGCGAGCTGCCGGCGATGGTCCTGATCGATGCGGTTACACGACTGCTGCCTGGAGCTTTAGGGCATGCAGATTCCGCTGAGGAAGATTCCTTTACGGATGGTCTGCTGGATTGCCCGCACTACACCCGACCGGAGGTGTATGCGGATCAGCGTGTTCCCGACGTGTTGCTAAGTGGCAACCACGCGCACATCCGGCGTTGGCGTTTGCAGCAGTCCCTTGGTCGGACCTACGAACGACGCGCCGATCTTCTGGAAAGCCGCTCGCTTTCTGGAGAAGAGAAGAAGCTGCTCGAGGAATACATCCGCGAGCGGGACGATAGTTAACAACGTATCGATGGTGAGTCCGACGACTCGCCTTAGGAGCACAGCATGACTAACAAAATCATCCTTGCACTCGAAGCAGAGCAGATGACCAAAGAAATCCCTACCTTTGCCCCAGGCGACACCATTGTCGTTCAGGTGAAAGTGAAGGAAGGCGACCGTTCCCGTCTGCAAGCGTTCGAAGGCGTCGTTATCGCCAAGCGTAACCGTGGCGTGAACAGTGCATTCACCGTTCGTAAAATCTCCAACGGTGTCGGCGTAGAGCGTACTTTCCAGACCTACAGCCCGCAAATCGACAGCATGGCTGTCAAGCGTCGCGGTGACGTACGTAAAGCCAAGCTGTACTACCTGCGTGACCTGTCGGGTAAAGCAGCTCGCATCAAGGAAAAACTGGCTTAAGTCCAGCTTCCGATGCAAAAAAAGCAGCCTGCGGGCTGCTTTTTTGTTGCCTGCGATTTGCGCTTTGAGCACCCTGCATGGCTTCATTTCCCCTTTTGATGCCGTGTGTGCCCGCATCCTCCAAGAGTCTTTATGCCAGCCATCGATCATC
Source organism: Pseudomonas beijingensis (assembly GCF_030687295.1). Lineage (NCBI taxonomy): Bacteria > Pseudomonadati > Pseudomonadota > Gammaproteobacteria > Pseudomonadales > Pseudomonadaceae > Pseudomonas > Pseudomonas beijingensis. The sequence goes on from NZ_CP117425.1 coordinate 2,193,528, forward strand.
CGCTGATAGACCAGTTTCTCGACGCCCTGTGGTTGGAGAAGGGCCTGTCCGATAACACCCGCGATGCCTACCGCAGCGACCTGGCGCTGTTCAATGGCTGGCTGCAGGAAAACCACCTGGAGCTGGTCAATGCCGGACGGGAGTTGATCCTCGATCATTTGGCGTGGCGCCTGGAGCAGAACTACAAACCGCGCTCGACCGCGCGTTTTCTCTCCGGTCTGCGTGGGTTTTATCGCTATTTGCTGCGGGAAAAGCTGATCGCGGTGGACCCGACCTTGCGCGTGGAAATGCCGCAACTGGGGCGTCCGCTGCCCAAGTCCCTGTCGGAAGCCGATGTGGAAGCGCTGCTGGCGGCACCCGATCTCAGCGAGGCCATCGGTCAGCGCGACCGGGCCATGTTGGAAGTCCTGTATGCCTGTGGCTTGCGCGTCACCGAGTTGATCAGCTTGACGCTGGAGCAAGTCAACCTGCGCCAGGGCGTGCTGCGGGTGATGGGCAAGGGCAGCAAGGAGCGCCTGGTGCCGATGGGCGAGGAAGCGATTGTCTGGGTCGAGCGTTATATGCGCGATGCCCGTCATGAATTGCTGGGCGGGCGTCCCAGCGATGTGCTGTTTCCCAGCCTGCGCGGCGAGCAGATGACCCGCCAGACCTTCTGGCATCGCATCAAGCACCAGGCCAAGGTGGCCGGCATCAACAAATTCCTCTCGCCCCACACCTTGCGGCATGCCTTTGCTACACACCTGCTCAACCACGGCGCCGACTTGCGGGTGGTGCAGATGCTGCTCGGCCATAGCGACCTGTCCACCACCCAGATCTACACCCATGTGGCCCGGGCGCGGTTGCAGGATTTGCATGCCAAGCATCATCCTCGCGGCTGAATGAAATTTCCTGTGGGAGCAAGGCTTGCCCGCGATGAACGATAACGCGGTTCCGTTGATACACCGCGGCGCGGCCATCGCGGGCAAGCCTTGCTCCCACAAGCCGGCTCCCACAGAAAAGCGTTCACCAATGCCTTGTATCACCGGCATTCGGCCACGCCAGCCTTATGTGGTAGGCTTTGTCGGTTTGCACAGTGGGCGGTTGGAACCCGAATCTGCGGGTCGGCGTTTCCCGTCTCATTTGTTCGCCTCAGGAGTCCCCATGCGTTTGAGCCAGATGTTCACCGCCGCCGCCATTGCGTTGGCCAATACCTTTGCCATTGCCGACGACGCGGCCGACAAGGCTATCCGCAAGAGCCTGGAAAACCTTCAGCTCGAAGTGCCGATCGACACCATTTCGGCCAGCCCCATGGCTGGCCTGTATGAAGTCAAGCTCAAGGGCAGCCGCGTGCTTTACGCCAGTGCCGACGGCCAGTACATCGTCCAGGGCAACCTGTTCGCGCTCAAGGATGGCAAGCCGGTCAACCTCACCGAGATGACCGAGCGCCAGGGCATTTCCAAGTTGATCAACGGCATTCCGGTCGCTGAAACCGTGGTTTATCCGGCGATCGGCGAAACCAAGTCCCACATCACCGTATTCACCGACACCACCTGCCCGTATTGCCACAAGCTGCACGCCGAAGTGCCCGAGCTGAACAAGCGCGGCATCGAAGTGCGCTATGTAGCGTTCCCGCGACAGGGCTTGGGCTCGCCGGGCGATGAGCAGTTGCAGGCGGTCTGGTGCTCCAAGGACAAGAAAGCGGCCATGGACAAGATGGTCGACGGCAAGGAAATCAAGGCCGCCCAGTGCGAGAATCCGGTTTCCAAGCAATTCGCCCTTGGCCAATCCATTGGCGTGAACGGCACGCCGGCCATCGTTTTGGCCGACGGCCAAGTGATTCCGGGCTACCAGCCGGCACCACAAGTGGCCAAACTGGCCCTGAGCGCGAAATAGATCATGGGCGGTCCGCTTTTGAAGATCACGGCTCGGCGAAAACTTTCGTCGGGCCGTTAAAAACAGAGTCGCGTTGCTACGCGGCTGTATTTCACGGCCGACCTTGCGTCGGCCGTTTCATGGGGAGTCAAGAGTGAATCCGGTCAAAGTAGGCATCTGTGGGTTAGGTACCGTCGGTGGCGGCACCTTCAACGTACTTCAGCGCAACGCCGAGGAAATTTCTCGTCGTGCCGGGCGTGGGATCGAAGTGGCACAAATTGCCATGCGCACGCCAAAGCCTCAGTTCCAGACGACCGGTATTGCGATTACCAACGATGTGTTCGAAGTGGCCACGAACCCTGAGATCGACATCGTCATAGAGCTGGTGGGCGGCTACACCGTTGCCCGCGAGTTGGTACTCAAGGCCATCGAGAATGGCAAGCATGTGGTCACCGCGAACAAGGCGCTTATCGCTGTTCACGGTAATGAGATTTTCGCCAAGGCCCGCGAGAAGGGCGTGATCGTGGCGTTCGAAGCCGCCGTGGCTGGTGGTATCCCGGTGATCAAGGCGATCCGCGAAGGCCTGTCGGCCAACCGCATCAACTGGGTCGCGGGGATCATCAACGGCACCGGCAACTTCATCCTCACCGAGATGCGCGAGAAGGGTCGCACCTTCGAAGACGTGCTCGCCGAAGCCCAGGCCCTGGGTTACGCCGAGGCTGATCCGACGTTCGACGTGGAAGGCATCGACGCAGCGCACAAGCTGACGATCCTGGCATCCATTGCGTTCGGCATTCCGTTGCAGTTCGACAAGGCCTACACCGAAGGCATCACCAAGCTGACCACCGCTGACGTGAACTACGCCGAAGCCTTGGGCTACCGCATCAAGCACCTGGGCGTGGCGCGCAGCACCGCTAGCGGCATCGAGCTGCGTGTGCATCCGACGCTGATCCCGGCCGACCGCCTGATCGCCAACGTCAACGGCGTGATGAACGCAGTGATGGTCAACGGCGACGCCTCCGGCTCGACGTTGTTCTACGGCGCGGGCGCCGGCATGGAACCGACCGCTTCCTCGGTGGTGGCCGACCTGGTGGACGTGGTTCGCGCCATGACCTCGGACCCGGAAAACCGCGTGCCGCACCTGGCCTTCCAGCCGGACTCGCTGTCGGCGCACCCGATTCTTCCGATCGAGGCATGCGAAAGCTCCTACTACCTGCGCATCCAGGCCAAGGACCATCCGGGCGTGCTGGCTCAAGTGGCGAGCATCCTCTCGGAGCGCGGTATAAACATCGAGTCGATCATGCAGAAGGAAGTCGAGGAACACGACGGCCTGGTGCCGATGATCCTGCTGACCCACCGTGTGGTCGAGCAGAACATCAACGATGCGATTGCGGCGCTGGAAGCGCTCCAGGGTGTCGTTGGGCCGGTGGTCCGTATCCGCGTCGAACATTTGAATTAATTTAGCGGCAAGTTATAAGCTGCAAGCCGCAAATAGAAGCCGAGCCGCTTTGACTTGTCGCTTGCCGCTTGACCTTGAAGCTCAAACCGAAGGTTTGCCAAAAAATGCGCTATATCAGCACCCGCGGCCAGGCACCGGCCCTGAATTTCGAAGATGTCCTCCTGGCCGGCCTGGCCACGGATGGCGGTCTCTATGTGCCGGAAAGCCTGCCGCGCTTCACCCAGGAAGAAATCGCTTCCTGGGCCGGCCTGCCGTATCACGAGCTGGCGTTCCGGGTCATGCGCCCGTTCGTCACCGGCAGCATCCCGGACGCCGATTTCAAAAAGATCCTCGAAGAGACCTATGGCGTCTTTTCCCACAATGCCATCGCACCGTTGCGTCAGCTCAACGGTAACGAATGGGTCATGGAGCTGTTCCACGGCCCGACCCTGGCGTTCAAGGACTTCGCCCTGCAACTGCTCGGTCGCCTGCTGGACTACGTGCTGCAAAAGCGTGGCGAGCGCGTGGTGATCGTCGGTGCCACTTCTGGCGACACCGGTTCGGCGGCTATCGAAGGCTGCAAGCACTGCGAGAACGTCGACATTTTCATCCTGCACCCGCACAACCGGGTCTCGGAAGTGCAACGTCGGCAGATGACGACGATTTTCGGCGACAACATCCACAACATCGCCATCGAAGGCAACTTCGATGACTGCCAGGAAATGGTCAAGGCCAGCTTCGCCGACCAGAGCTTCCTCAAGGGCACGCGGCTGGTGGCGGTGAACTCGATCAACTGGGCGCGGATCATGGCCCAGATCGTCTATTACTTCCACGCGGCCCTGCAATTGGGCGGTCCGGCCCGTTCCGTGTCGTTCTCGGTGCCGACCGGCAACTTCGGCGATATCTTTGCCGGTTACCTGGCGCGCAACATGGGGCTGCCGATCAACCAATTGATCGTCGCCACCAACCGCAACGACATCCTGCACCGCTTCATGAGCGGCAACCAGTACGTCAAGGAAACCTTGCACGCCACGCTATCGCCTTCAATGGACATCATGGTGTCGTCGAACTTCGAGCGCCTGCTGTTCGACCTGCACGGTCGCAACGGTGCGGCGATTGCCGGGCTGATGGACAGCTTTCGCCAGGGTGGCGGTTTCAGCGTCGAGCCTGAGCGCTGGACCGAAGCGCGCAAGCTGTTCGACTCCCTGGCCGTGGACGATGAGCAGACCTGCGAAACCATCGCCGAGGTGTTCGCGCAGAGCGGCGAACTGCTCGATCCGCACACGGCTATCGGCGTCAGGGCGGCCCGTGAATGCCGTCGCAGCCTGGACATTCCGATGGTGATCCTGGGCACGGCGCACCCGGTCAAGTTCCCGGAAGCGGTGGAGAAAGCAGGTGTAGGAAAAGCGCTCGAATTGCCTGCGCATCTTTCTGATTTGTTTGAGCGAGATGAGCGTTGCACCGTATTGCCCAACGACTTGAAAGCCGTGCAGGCCTTTGTCAGCCAGCATGGCAATCGCGGCAAGCCACTCTGACCGGGTAAACCTGTCACATTTTGAAGCCCGTCTCCTGACGGGCTTTCTTGTTTCTGCATGCCAAACTGGCCGGGTTTTCGCCCTTGGAGGGATGGGCGAGTCATCTCGAAGGAAATGCAGATGTCGTTTTTTATCAAAGGCAAACCAGCCCTGGGCTGGGTAATGGGCCTGGCCCTGATGTACTGGACGCAGGGAGGCAACGCGGCGCCGTTGACGACTTTCGAAACGCCACCGCCCAACCCTGGCGAACGGTTGGTGTTGGACGCGCAGGAATTGAAGTGGATCAAGGAGAACCCCCGGGTCATCGTGGCCACGATCCAGTTTCCGCTGTACCTGTTCAAGAATGAGCTGGGGCAGTGGAGCGGGTTGAACCACGACGTTCTCCAGCGCATCGCGCACATGACTGGCCTTGAGTTCGTGCATCGGGAGTCGTTCTCCCCCGGCGAGTTGCTGACGATGCTGGAGAATGGTGAGGCAGACATGACGACCCTGCTGGCGATGAATGAAGAACGTCGGGATTTCCTCAGTTTCAGCCATGCATTCGGTGGTTTCGGCTGGGTGTTCGTCGGCCGTGACGGGGAATCGCCCCTCCATTCGCTGGAGCAGCTCGAAGGGAAGGTTTTGGCATTGCCAGCACGGCATGCCTTGGAAGCGGAAATCAGGCGCGAGTACCCGGCGATCAAATTGCGCACGACCAAGACCTATGGTGAGGCGCGGGCGCTGGTAGAAAGCCGGGAGGCCTACGCCACCATCGAAAATGAAACCGGGGTGCACCTCTATCCAGCCGGGCAGTTGCAGGTAGGCAGCGGTCTTGAGGGCAAGTGGGAACCGGACTACCTGGCGGTGCGCCAGGACTTGACCGCGTTGCTGAGTATCTTGAATAAAGCCCTGGAAGCCTTCCCGGCCGAGGACATGCGTGCGCTGCGGTCGAAATGGATGGCCGGTACGACCCCCGTCCAGACGCCATCGATCTGGGAGCGGATGTCCGGCTGGGGCTACTGGTGTGTGACCGTGGTCGTGGTCTTTGGCCTCTTGTCCCTGTTGTGGAACCGCCGTCTGCAGACACAGATCGACCAACGCCTCAAGGCCGAAGCGGTCCTCAAGGACCAGTTGATGCTCCAGCGGGCCTTGGTGGATGCCATTCCCGACCCGATTTTCATCTGTGACCTGGAAGGGCGCCTGATCATGTGCAACAAAAGTTATGAAGACCAGTTCGCAACCCGCTTCGAAAAACTGCGGGGCACGCGGCTTACCGACTCGGCGTCATTCCCGCCGGCCACCGCCGAGCTGCTGCATGGGGAAGTGATGGAGCAGTTGCGCACCGGCCAGTCTCGATTCGTCGACCGGCAATTGATGTTCAGCGGCGGGTTGCGGGAAATCTATCATTGGACGGTGCCGTTCTATGGGGCTGATGGACAGCTGCGTGGCATTCTGGGGGGCTGGACCGATGTCGGACGGCGGTGGCGTCGTTGCGACAGGGGCCTGGCTGAGCCGGCCGTCATCCCTTAACAGCTCACGGGGAACGCTGTTGTTTGCCTGTCATATTGGACGCGCATGCTCGGTTGAACAGGTTGGGGCATGCCGGTTCGGTGCGCTGACGAACTTTCTGCTGCGGCCCACGGTCATTTACTGTGAACATGCAGTTGTTTCGGACTATTGAAGGGTGAGCGAATGGAAAGTATCAGCCTATTGCTGAATGAAGCCTTGAGCCCGTATCAGGTCTCGCTGACTCCCACCGGCGCCAAGGGCGAATGCCGGGTGACGTTGAAGAATGCCAGCGGGGTCATCATGGTCGAGCGAGTGTTCAACCAGGCCCAATTGACTGACAAGCGTCAGTTGACCGACGTTGTCGATGGCCTGCATCGCGATGTGCTGATTGCCGAGGGGCGCCTGGAGCCCTGTGTGATTGCGGCGTTGCGCAATCTGGCGCGCGACAAGGTCATGGTCGCGGCGAATTGACTGGGCTTTTGTGGGAACCTTCCTACGTCCTGATGAGTCAGAGCCTTTACCAGCAAGAGCGAGCATTGTGCTCCGGTGCTTGTCGCTTGTTGTACTAACCTTGATTGGTTACGTTTAACCCCGAGTCGTCTCCCCACTTCTCGGGGTTTCTTTTTGCCCGGCTTTTACGTTTTTAGCGCGCGTTCTGTCAGGCGCTGATGGAGCTTTTGTGGGAGCGAGCTTGCTCGCGATGGCGGACTGACAGTTGACCGGGATTTTTTGGTTGGGTACATATCCATTGCTGCGGTAACGGCCACTTAGGGTTCCGCCCTGACGGCGGGTCACTTTTGAAAAGCGCAAAAGTAACCAAAACGCTTCTGCCCCACCACTCGGTGCCTCGCTTAGGCTCGGCATGCCCGAACGAAGGCATTGCTCCGTGGGCCCGCCGCGAAGGGCCATCCATGGCCCAGCGCGGCTATCCCGGCATCCATGCCGGGATGCCCACTCCACAATGCCTGCGTTCGGCCATCGTGGTTAACGGGGCGCCCGAGATCAACGTCCACCCCGAGGCGGCCTGATAGCCGACCTGGTTCTTGATGGGGACCGCGTTCCCCTGTGGGAGCGAGCTCGCTCGCGAAGGCGGCCTAGTAGCCGGCCTATCTCTTGCGGATGTACCCCGACCCAACTGTGGGAGCGGGCTTGCTCGCGAAGGCGGCCTAGTAGCCGGCCTATCTCTTGCGGATGTACCCCGACCCAACGGTGGGAGCGAGCCTGCTCGCGAAGGCGGCCTGACAGCCGACCTGTCTCTTTCGGATGTACCCCGACTCAACGGTGGGAGCGAGCCTGCTCGCGAAGGCGGCCTGACAGCCGACCTGTCTCTTTCGGATGTACCCCGACCCAACGGTGGGAGCGGGCTTGCTCGCGAAGGCGGCCTAGTAGCCGGCCTATCTCTTGCGGATGTACCCCGATCCAATTGTGGGAGCGAGCTTGCTCGCGATTGCGGTGTGCCAGTCAACATCAAGCCGGCTGAACCGACGCTATCGCGAGCAAGCTCGCTCCCACAGTTTGATTTTCAGTGACTGCCCCCTGCGGTGCGTCAAATGGCGCCGTCGCTGCGCAGTCTGGCGATCTGCTGTGCATCGTAGCCCAGCTCGCCGAGCACTTGGGCGTTGTGTTCACCCAGCGCCGGGCCGACCCATTCGCAGGTGCCTGGGGTGTCGGAAAGTTTCGGTACGATCCCCGGCATCTTGAACGACTTGCCGTCCGGCAGCTTGGCCTGCAGGAACATCTCTCGGGCGAGGAACTGCGGGTCGCTGAACATATCTTCGGCGCTGAAGATCCGACTGGCCGGCACGCCGGCCTGGTTCAGTTGGTCGATAACGCTATCGAGCGGCAGCGCGTTGACCCAGCGATCGATCACGCCGTAGAGCTCATCGCGCCGGCTGTCACGGCCATCATTGCTGGCCAGTTGCGGGTCATTGGCCAGGTCGTCACGGCCGATGATCTGCATGAAGCGCTTGAAAATCGCATCGCCGTTGGCGCCAATCTGCACATGCTTGCCATCGGCGCTGGTGTGGATGGACGAGGGGGTGATGCCGGGCATGATATTGCCGGTGCGCTCGCGGATGAACCCGAACACATCGAACTCCGGCACCATGCTTTCCATCATGGCGAAAATCGCCTCGTACAAGGCCACGTCCACCACTTGTCCAGTGCCGCCGTTGATCTCGCGGTGACGCAGGGCCATCAATCCGCCAATCACCCCCCAGAGGGCGGCGATGGAGTCGCCGATGGAGATCCCGGTGCGCACTGGCGGGCGGTCGTCGAAGCCGGTGATGTAGCGCAGGCCGCCCATGGATTCGCCCACCGCGCCAAACCCCGGTTGGTCTTTCATCGGCCCGGTCTGGCCGAAGCCCGAAAGTCGCACCATCACCAGTTTCGGGTTCAGTGCATGCAGCACATCCCAGCCCAGGCCGAGCTTTTCCAATACGCCGGGGCGAAAGTTCTCGATCAGGATGTCGGCTTCGCCGAGCAGTTTTTTCAGGATCGCCAGGCCTTCAGGGTGCTTGAGATTCAAGGTCAGGGACTTCTTGTTGCGTGCCTGGACGAACCACCACAGCGAGGTGCCTTCGTACAGCTTGCGCCACTTGCGCAGCGGATCACCGCCATCGGGCGATTCGACCTTGATGACTTCGGCACCGAATTCGCCGCAGATGCGCGAGGCGAAGGGCCCGGCGATCAAGGTGCCAAGTTCGATGACTTTGACGCCGGCAAGGGGTTTGGCAGTAAGCGACATGACGGATCCTGTAGCACAAAGGCAGAACGAATAGAGCGTTTTATCATAGGCCAAGGCCGGTCGCCGCAGGTTGATGGTCGGCAATTCGTGGATTGCCCGCGTCATCGGTTAGACTTGCCGCCTTTCCTCGTATCAAGAAGCCCGTTCATGGCCCAGCCGTCCACGACCTACAAGTTTGAACTGAACCTCACCGACCTCGACCGCAATGTGTACGAGAATGTGAAGCAGACCATCGCCCGCCACCCTTCGGAAACCGAAGAGCGCATGACCGTGCGCCTGCTGGCGTACGCGTTCTGGTACAACGAGCTGCTGGCGTTTGGTCGTGGTCTGTCAGACGTCGATGAGCCTGCGCTGTGGGAAAAGAGCCTGGATGACCGTGTGCTGCACTGGATCGAAGTCGGCCAGCCGGATGCCGATCGCCTGACCTGGTGCTCGCGCCGGACCGAGCGCACCAGCCTGCTGGCCTATGGCAGCCTGCGGGTGTGGGAAGGCAAGGTGATCCCGGCGGTCAAGAACCTGAAGAACGTCAACATCGCCGCCGTGCCCCAGGAAGTACTCGAAACCCTGGCCAAGGACATGCCCCGGGTGATCAAGTGGGATGTGATGATCAGCGAGGGCACGATTTTCGTGACCGACGACCGTGGCCAGCATGAAGTCCAGCTGCAATGGTTGCTGGGCGAGCGTGGTTGAGCCATTGACCCGGTATTGAGTGAACTCATTGTGGGAGCGAGCTTGCTCGCGAAGACGGCAGATCAGTCTGCATTGATGTTGAATGTGCCGCCGCATTCGCGAGCAAGCTCGCTCCCACCCAAGCGTTCCTTGCCACAACCTTCATGATTTCCAGAGAAAATTTCGTCACCCCATGCGCATAGAACCCCGCCAACTGCCCGACACCACCCTGCCATTCCTCGGTGACCTGCCGCCCCTGTTGACCCGCCTGTACGCAGCACGCGGCGTGCAGTCCGAGGCTGAGCTGGACAAGAGCCTGGCGCGCTTGATTCCCTTTCAGCAGCTCAAGGGGATCGACGCCGCGGTGGATCTGCTGGTGACGGCGTTGGAGCAGCGCCAGCGCATCCTGATCGTGGGGGACTTCGATGCCGATGGCGCGACCGCCAGCACCGTGGGCATGCTGGGCTTGCGCCTGCTCGGTGCGGCCCATGTCGATTACCTGGTGCCTAATCGCTTCGAATATGGCTACGGACTGACCCCGGAAATCGTCGAAGTTGCCTTGACCCGCGAACCGCAGTTGCTGATCACCGTGGATAACGGCATCTCCAGCGTGGAAGGCGTGGCGGCGGCGAAAGCGGCGGGGCTCCAGGTGCTGGTCACCGACCACCACTTGCCTGGCCTCGAATTGCCGGCGGCCGATGCCATCGTCAATCCGAACCAGCCGGGCTGCGAATTCCCGAGCAAGGCCCTGGCCGGTGTCGGGGTGATTTTCTATGTGCTGATGGCCCTGCGGGCGCGTCTGCGCAGCCTGGGCTGGTACGCGAGCACACCCCAGCCGAACATCGGTGAATTGCTCGACCTGGTGGCCCTGGGCAGCGTGGCCGACGTGGTGCCCCTGGACGCGAATAACCGGATCCTGGTGCACCAGGGCCTGGAACGGATTCGCGCCGGACGCGCCCGGCCCGGCATCAAGGCGATCCTGGAAGTGGCCAAGCGCGACGCTGCACGGATTACCTCCACCGACCTCGGATTTATCCTCGGGCCGCGTCTGAATGCGGCCGGGCGCCTGGACGACATGAGCCTGGGCATCGAATGCCTGCTCACCGACGACCCGGCCCTGGCGCGGGAGATGGCGGCGCAACTGGACGGCATGAACCAGGACCGCAAGTCCATCGAGCAGGGCATGCAGCGTGAAGCCCTGGCCCAGCTCAAGGACCTGCCGGTGGAGTCGATGCCATTCGGTTTGTGCCTGTTCGATCCTCAGTGGCACCAAGGGGTGATCGGCATCCTCGCCTCGCGGATGAAAGAGCGTTATTTCCGCCCGACCATTGCCTTTGCCGATGCCGGGGACGGCTTGCTCAAGGGTTCGGGTCGTTCGGTACCGGGCTTTCACATTCGCGATGCGCTGAGCGTGGTGGCGGCGCAGCATCCGACCCTGATCAGCAAGTACGGCGGTCACGCCATGGCGGCGGGGCTGACGCTGCCGGAGGCGAATTTTCCGTTGTTCGCCGAAGCGTTCGACGCGGAAGTGCGTCGGCAATTGCGCGAAGAAGACCTGACCGGCCGACTGTTGTCGGACGGCACCTTGGCGGTGGAGGAATTCCACCTGGAGCTGGCCCGGGCGCTGCGCCATGCCGGTCCCTGGGGCCAGCATTTCCCGGAGCCGATGTTCCATGGCGTGTTCCAGTTGGTCGAACAACGCGTGGTGGGCGAACGGCACCTGAAGGTCATCCTCAAGAGCGAGTGCGGCTCGGTGAAGCTCGATGGTATCGCCTTTGGCATCGACCGCGAGATCTGGCCCAACCCTACCGTGCGCTGGGTGGAGCTGGCCTACAAGCTCGACCTCAACGAGTTCCGCGGCCAGGAAACGGTGCAGTTGATGATTGCCCATATCGAGCCGCGGTAGACACAAGTGTTATCTATCAGGTGATAGCACTTGTGGCGAGGGGATTTATCCCCGCTCGGCTGCGAAGCAGTCGTGGAACCGGCCAGCGCCGTTTGGCTGAGGAAATGCGGTGCAGGAATATTTAGGGGCTGCTGCGCAGCCCAGCGGGGATAAATCCCCTCGCCACACAGTGACCGACCCAAGCAGGAGCAAGCCCTCTCGTCACACCGTCGGTTTTTAAGTTCTGAACCCTCCATCCTTCCGGGTTGTCGACTAGGCTCTAAGCACTGCTTGATAGCCCTTGTGACGTCTTGTCGAATTTTTTGCCCGCGGGGGCGGGTGTTGCACCTTTTGTCACTCGTCGACTGTTCAAACAGAACCCTGGAGCCTGCCCACTGATTCGAGAGGTGCCCCATGAGTCTGCTGCTGGAACCCTATACCCTTCGCCAATTGACCCTGCCCAATCGCATCGCGGTATCGCCGATGTGCCAGTATTCGAGCACCGATGGCCTGGCCAACGATTGGCACCTGGTGCACTTGGGCAGCCGCGCCGTGGGCGGTGCCGGCCTGGTGTTCACCGAAGCCACCGCCGTGACCGCCGACGGCCGCATCACCGCCCAGGACCTGGGGCTGTGGAACGACGAACAGATCGAACCCTTGCAACGCATCACCCGCTTCATCACCGCCCAAGGGGCCGTGCCGGGCATCCAACTGGCCCATGCCGGGCGCAAGGCCAGCACCTGGCGGCCCTGGCTGGGCAAGCATGGCAGCGTCAAACCGGCCGACGGCGGCTGGGTGCCGGTCGGCCCGTCGCCGATTGCCTTCGACCCGCAACACACCCAGCCGGTGCAGTTGGACGAGGGGCAGATCGCCGATTTGATCCAGGCCTTCGTGGATGCGGCCAAGCGCGCCCTCACGGCCGGCTTCAAGGTGGTCGAGGTCCACGCGGCCCATGGTTATCTGCTGCATCAGTTCCTGTCGCCCTTGAGCAATCAGCGGCGCGATCAATACGGCGGCTCGTTCGAGAACCGCATCCGCCTGGTACTGCAAGTCACCGAAGCAATCCGGGCCGTATGGCCTGAAGAGCTGCCGGTGTTCGTTCGCGTCTCGGCCACCGATTGGGTCGAGGATGGTTGGAACCCGGATGAAACCGTGGAGTTGGCGCGGCGCTTCAGGGCGCTGGGGGTGGACCTGATCGATGTGTCATCGGGGGGTACGGCCGCCAATGCGGAAATTCCCACCGGCCCGGGTTACCAGACCCGCTTTGCCGAACGGGTGCGCAAGGAGTCGGAAATCGCCACCGGTACCGTCGGCATGATCACCGAACCGGCCCAGGCCGAACACATCCTGCGCACCTGCCAGGCCGACATCATTTTCCTGGCCCGCGAATTGTTGCGCGATCCGTACTGGGCCCTGCATGCCGATGATGACCTGGGCGGCCGCAAGGCCACATGGCCGGCGCAGTACCAGCGAGCCACCCATCGGGACCAGCCGATTCATGAGTCGGATTTGCGGGACTGAGGGCCCGATAAAACAAAAAGCCCCGGTCGTTATTGGCCGGGGCTTTTGTTTATCGGGCTGGATTATTCGGTGGCTGTAGCGGCCTCATCGCGAGCAAGCTCGCTCCCACAGGGTATGTGTGAACGACACAAATCCACTGTGGGAGCGAGCTTGCTCGCGATGGGGCCAGCCCAAGTACCGGATCAATATCAGGGGTACTTACGCTTATCCGGCGCCGGCGGGAAGTACTGATACAACCAGGTCTCGCTCAAGGTGCGGTCCTTGGTGCGAATGAACAGGCGCATCTGCACTGGGTCCACCCGATCGTCGGTCGGGTACCAGTCGAACGTGATGCGATAGCCCTTGATTGCATCCAGTACCAACACGTTGAAGTCCTTCACCTCGCCGTGGGAGCAGGTCACCACCGGTTCGATGCCGGTGCCCGGTGGCAGTTGGTCGAGGCCGCCGCCGCTGAAGTCCACGGCGAAACGACGTGCCCAGACGCTCGGGTAATGCTCGCCCGGTGCCCAGCCTTCGATGAAGCCGCCCATGCCTGAACGGGTGGCGTCGACGTGGGCCAGGTCGGTGCTGACCGGCGGCAGCGCGCTCCAGTAGAGCTTGTAGCCGTAGTTCAGCGAGTCGCCGGCGGCCACCGGTTTTTTCGGCGTCCAGAACGCGACAATGTTGTCCAGGGTTTCGCCGGTGGTCGGGATCTCCAGCAGATCCACCGAGCCTTCGCCCCAGGCCGTCGTCGGTTCGACCCACAGGCTTGGACGCTTGCTGTACCAGTCCACGGTGTCCTGGTAACTGGCAAAGTCGTGGTCGGTCTGTACCAGGCCGAAACCTTTCGGATTGTTGTCGGCGAAGGCATTGAATTGCAGGGTCGCGGGGTTGTTCAACGGCCGGCAGACCCACTCGCCGTTGCCGCGCCACATGGCCAGCCGGTCGGAGTCATGGATTTGCGGGTGGATGGTGTCGCACATGCGCCGTTCGACGGTGCCGCAGCTGAACATGCTGGTCATGGGGGCGATGCCCAATTGCTGGATCGCGGTACGGGCGTTGATGTGCGCGTCGATCTCCATCACCACCCGGGTCGGCTGGCAATCGATGTCGAACCGATAGGCTCCGGTGGCGCTGGGGGAGTCGAGCAGGGCGTAGACCACGAAGCGGGTACTGTTCTTGTCCGGGGTTTCGAACCAGAACTTGGTGAAATCCGGGAACTCCTCTTGCTTCTTGGCGTAGGTGTCGATGGCCAAGCCGCGGGCCGACAGCCCGTACTGGCCGCTGGCATCCACGGCGCGGAAGTAGCTGGCCCCCAGGAACGAAACGATGTCGTGCCGAGCCAGCTCCGGCGCCTTGAAGACACGAAAGCCGGCGAAGCCCAGGTCACCCGTCAGTTGCGAGGTGTTGACCGTGGTTTTCTCGTAGTTGAACAGTTCCGGACGGAAGTGCACCTCACGGGCCATGCGCGTCTTCGGGTCGACGCTGTACATGCGCACCGGCTGCTTGAAGCCCATGCCAACGTGGAAGAACTGCGCATCCAGTTGCCGCCCTTCCAGGTCATTCCATAACGAGTGATTGACGTCGTATTGGATGGCGTTGAACTGCAACGGCGACATTTGCGCCAGGGTCGGTGGCAGGACTTGCTTGGTGTCGGCGTAGCGGCTCTCGGCCAGCCGCTTGGCCTGATCCTTCAAACCGTTGAAATCGAAGGGACGGGCTTCGCCGTCGGCAGTCTGATCGGCGGCCCAGGCGCGTGCGGCCATGAGCCCGGAGGCCGACAACCCGGTGTAGGCGGCGAAGGCCATGGAGGCCTTGAGCAGATTCCTGCGGTGCATAAATAAACCTTTCTCGAAACAATCCCGAGCCGATCCTGGCAACAGAGACTGGTAAAGGAGTTCGGACATGCCTTTGGCCAAACGCGACGAACGTTAGAACAGATGCCTGAGAGCTGGATCGGTTCACCGAGGCGCAAAATCATAGGGGAAATACAGGCTTCGAGAGAAAGGAAAGCGTGGCCAAGTCAAATTTTCTTACAGTTATTTCTTTTTTTATGTCGATTCCAACTTTTTTTGACTAATTACTCTAAAACTCCCTTTTCACGCTTTGAATCCTCCCTATTCTTTAGCGTGATAGACGAGCCAACCCGGGTTCAGACGGCGCTATCAGGTCAACCTCGACGTAAAGAAGGACAACTCATGACAAAAATACAGGGCATTACCGAAATGCTGGGGATCTTTCCAGGCCTGACCAACCCGCGCAGGACACGCCGGCTCAGCCTGGAAGAATTGAGACTGGTCGAGCGCTATCGGGAGTTGTCGGAAAACGACCGCATCGCCATGCGCTACCTGGTGGATGCGATGCGCAGTGTTTCGCGGTTTTGAAGCGTGGCGCAGGTGAGCGGCCGGGGCGGGAGCACCGGCCAACATCACTCTGCCGACCAGTCCTGGGGACGTTCGGTGCGCTGGTGCAGTATCCGCAGCACCTGCAGTTGCCCATGCTTGAGCCGGTAGGGGGCAACGAATGGGTAGCGTGTCAGCACCAGCTCTCGAATATCGGGAACGAGCGAGGGACGTCCCGAACCGGGAAAGCGTTGCAGTTGGCGCAGTGTCTCCAGGATAGCGCGGATGGCATCATCGGCGCCTTCCGCGCCGATAGCGCTTTGGTAATGTTCGTGAATCGAGTCGAGGTCACTCTGTGCTTTGTCGGTCAGTACGATGCTCGGCACGCTTTGCCCACTTAGCCTTCACGGCGTCCAGATCGGTCAGATTTCCAGCGTCGGCATCGGCTATGCCTTCGCTGATGGCTTGCAGATGCCAGGATTCGGCTTCCACATATCGGACCAGTGCACGCTTGAGGTGATACTGGCGGTCGCGGTCGGTGGCGGCAGCCAGCGAGTCCAGCTGTTGAGCCAGACCTTCTTCCACACGAAAGGACAAAACGGGCGAGGCCATGGCTGATCTCCAAGGTGTATACGTTGTAGACACCCTAGGTGCTGCCAGGATTTCCGTCAACCGGCAGGCGTGCACCGATCGACGAAAACCTTAGCAGGGCGAACGCAGGGCAGGCGCGAGCATGTGTTGCCAACGTTGTCTTGTCGTCAATGCTTGAACATCACATGCCGCACCACCGTGTAATCCTCCAGCCCGTACATGGACATGTCCTTGCCATAGCCGGAACGTTTCTGACCGCCATGGGGCATTTCGCTGACGAGCATGAAGTGGGTGTTCACCCAGGTGCAACCGTATTGCAGGCGTGCCGACAGGCGATGGGCGCGGCCGATGTCGGCGGTCCATACCGATGAGGCCAGGCCGTAGTCCGAATCGTTGGCCCAGGCCAGCACTTGCGCTTCGTCGAGGAACGGGGTGACGGACACCACCGGCCCGAAGACTTCCCGGCGGACGATTTCGTCATCCTGCTGGGCGTCGGCCAGCACCGTGGGTTCGAAGAAGAACCCGTTGCCGTCCACGGCCTTGCCACCGGTGACCAGGCGGATATGCGGCTGGGCGATGGCCCGCTCGACGAAAGCGGCCACGCGGTCGCGGTGCTGGGCGGTGATCAGCGGGCCCATCTCGGTGTCGGATGCACCCTGCAGGCCGTACTTGATGCTGCCCACCGCGGCACCGAGCTTCTCGACGAACTGGTCATAGATGCCTTGCTGGGCATAGATGCGGCAGGCAGCGGTGCAGTCCTGGCCGGCGTTGTAGAACCCGAAGGTGCGGATGCCTTCCACGGCCGCGTCAATGTCGGCGTCGTCGAAAATGATCACCGGGGCCTTGCCGCCCAGCTCCATGTGCATACGCTTGACGCTGTCGGAGGTGCTGGAAATGATGTTCGAGCCGGTGGCGATGGAGCCCGTCAGCGACACCATGCGCACTTTCGGGTGAGTGACCAGCGGGTTGCCGACGGTTGGCCCTCGGCCGAAGATCACGTTGAGCACGCCGGCCGGGAAAATCTCCGCCGCCAGTTCCGCCAGGCGCAGCGCCGTCAGCGGGGTTTGCTCCGAAGGCTTGAGCACCACGGTATTGCCGGCGGCGAGGGCCGGGGCGATTTTCCAGGCGACCATCATCAGCGGGTAGTTCCACGGCGCGATGGAGGCGATGACGCCCACCGGGTCGCGACGGATCATCGAGGTGTGGCCCGGCAGGTATTCGCCGCCCGCCGAACCGCTCATGCAACGGCTGGCACCGGCAAAGAAGCGGAACACGTCGGCAATCGCCGGGATCTCGTCGTTCAGCGCAGCGCTCAAGGGTTTGCCGCAGTTGTCCGACTCCAGCTTCGCCAGTTCCTCGCCGTGTGCTTCGATGGCATCGGCCAGTTTGAGCAGCAGCAGGGAGCGGTCCTTGGGTGGCACTTGCGACCAGGCCTCGAAGGCTGCGTCGGCGGCGCGCACGGCGGCATCGACCTGGGCTTCGCTGGCTTCGTTGATTTCCACCAGTACCCGGCCCAGCGATGGGTTGAACACAGCCTGGCCAGGGCCTTCGCCGTTTACCAGGTGGCCGTTGATCAGCAGTTTGGTTTGCATGTCCAAGTCCTCTTGAAGGTTTCCCAAGTCCCCTGTGGGAGCGAGCTTGCTCGCGATAGCGGTGGATCATTCAGTCTTTGCAGCGACTGACACGACGCCTTCGCGAGCAAGCTCGCTCCCACAGGATTGCGGCTCCCGCAGTGAGCGATCACCGTTGATTATTTCCCGCCGCTCCCCGCCACGCTTTCACCGCCCCGGGTCAGGTAATACGCGCCCAATATCGGCAACATCGTGACCATCATCACCAGCATCGCCACCACGTTGGTCACCGGCACGTCGCGCGGGCGGCTGAGCTGGTTGAGCAGCCACAGCGGCAGCGTGCGTTCGTGGCCGGCGGTGAAGGTGGTGACGATGATCTCGTCGAACGACAGCGCAAACGCGAGCATCCCACCGGCCAGCAGTGCCGACCCCAGATTGGGCAGGATGATGTAGCGAAAGGTCTGCCAGCCGTCGGCGCCCCAGGTCCATCGAGGCTTCGATCAGGCTGTGGGAGGTACGGCGCAGGCGGGCGATGACGTTGTTGTAGACGATCACCACGCAGAAGGTGGCGTGGCCTACGACGATGGTGAACATCCCCGGTTCGATGCCCAGGGTCTTGAAGGTCGCCAGCAGCGCAATGCCGGTGATGATCCCTGGCAAGGCAATCGGCAGGATCAACATCAGCGAAATGCCCTGTTTGCCGAAGAAGTCGCGCCGGTACAGCGCCGCCGAGGCCAGGGTGCCGAGCACCATGGCGATCAGCGTGGCGATGGCCGCGATCTGCAACGACAGCTTGATCGCCTCCAGCACATCCGGGCGCGAGAAGGCGACGCTGAACCACTTCAGGGTCAGGCCCTTGGGCGGGAAGCTGAACGCGGCGTCCTCGGTGTTGAAAGCATAGAGGAAGATGATCAGGATCGGAAAATGCAGGAACACCAATCCGCCCCCACGCCGCGATGCGCAGGCCCCACGAGGCCCGGTCTTGAGAGTCAGAGTGCATCGAAGGCCCCCAGTCGCTTGACGATGGATAGATAGATCGCGATCAGCACGATGGGCACCAGCGTGAACGCCGCGGCCATGGGCATGTTGCCGATGGCGCCTTGCTGGGCGTAGACCATGCTGCCAACGAAGTAGCCCGGCGGGCCCACCAGTTGCGGCACGATGAAGTCTCCCAGGGTCAGCGAGAAGGTAAAGATCGAGCCGGCGGCGATGCCCGGGATCGATAGCGGCAGGATCACCTGCATGAACGTCTGGCGTGGCCTGGCGCCCAGGTCCGCAGAGGCTTGCAGCAGCGACGGCGGCAGACGCTCCAGGGAGGCCTGGATCGGCAGGATCATGAACGGCAGCCAGATGTAGACAAACACCAGGAAGCGTCCCAGGTGCGAAGTGGACAAGGTGCTGCCACCCACCCCCGGGATCCCTAGCACGAATTGCAACACCGGCCCCAGGCCCAGGTGCTGGACGAACCACTGAGCCACGCCGCCCTTGGCCAGCAGCAGCGTCCAGGCATAGGCCTTGACGATATAGCTGGCCCACATCGGCAGCATCACTGCGATGTAGAAGAACGCCTTGGTCTTGCCACGGGTGTAGCGCGCCATGTAATAGGCGATCGGGAACGCGACGATGGCGCTGGCGATGGACACCGCAATGGCCATGCTCAGGGTGCGCAAAATGATGTCGAAGTTCGAGGGCTGGAACAGCGCGGTGAAGTTCGCCAGGGTCAGGTCCGGCGTGACCGCCATGGTGAAGTCGTCGAAGGTGTAGAAACCTTGCCACAGCAGGGTCAGCAGCGAGCCGAGGTAGATCGCGCCGAACCAGAGCAGCGGCGGCACCAGCAACAGCGACAGGTACAGGTTGGGCCGTCGGTACAGCAGGTTGGCAAACCGCCGCAGCGGCGAACCGGGCGCAGGCGCTTGGGTGATGGCCAGGGTGTTCATCTCACACCTCGCCACTGGCGGTGTCGTGCAGCGTGACCATCGCCTCACGGGCCCAGCGGACGCTGAGGTGCTGGCCGGTCTGGTGCTGGGCTGTGTTGTCGAGCCATTGGGTGTTGGCCTGGCTGAGGTTCAGGGTCTGGCCGTTGGCAAGTTTCAACTCGTAGCGTGTGGCGCTGCCCTGGTACTGGATGTCGTGCAGCAGGCCGTGGACTTCGATTTCATGGCTGGCCAACGGGCCTTCGGCGAAACGCACGTGTTCCGGGCGAATCGAAAACGGCTGTGGATAACCGCTCAGTTCCCGGGCCAGCTCGCCACGAATCACGTTGGAGGTGCCGACGAATTCGGCGACGAAGGTGGTCGCCGGTTTCATGTACAGGTTGCGTGGGGTATCGACTTGTTCGATGCGCCCCTTGTTGAACACCGCCACGCGGTCGGACATCGACAGCGCTTCGGTCTGGTCGTGGGTGACGAAAATGAAGGTGATGCCCAGTTGGCGTTGCAGCTTCTTCAACTCGCCCTGCATTTGTTCGCGCAGCTTCAGGTCCAAGGCGCCCAAGGGTTCATCGAGCAACAACACCCGCGGACGATTGACCAACGCACGGGCCAGGGCCACGCGTTGGCGCTGGCCGCCGGAGAGCTGCACCGGCTTGCGTTCGCCATAGCCGTCCAGGGCGACCATCTCCAGGGCTTCGTTGGCGCGCTGGATGCGCTCGGCCTTGGCGACGCCTTTGACTTTCAAGCCGTAGGCCACGTTGTCGCGCACGTTCATGTGGGGGAAGAGGGCGTAATCCTGGAAAACCGTATTGACGTCCCGCTGGTACGGAGCGAGTCCGGTGGCTTCTTCGCCGTGGATACGGATCGAGCCGGCACTGGGTTGCTCGAACCCGGCGATCAGCCGCAGGCAGGTGGTCTTGCCCGAGCCGGACGGGCCCAGCATGGAAAAGAACTCGCCGTCCTGGATATCAATGGAGACCCGGTCAACGGCCTTCACATCGCCGAACTGACGGGATACCTGGGTGAACTGGACTGCAAGCGTCATGGTGCGGGGCTCCAAAAAAAGCGCGACTGCTGTTGGATCGTTGCTGGGTTGCCGTGTACCAAAGCTGTGGGAGCAGTGCTGGTGGGAGCAAAGCTGTGGGAGCAAAGCTTGCTCGCGATACAGGCGCCTCGGTTCACCGGCAGACCGCATCATCTTCATCGCGGGCAAGCCTTGCTCCCACACAGTGAACTACACCGACTGATTGGACTTACCGCCCGCCCATGATCGCAATGTAATCCTGGGTCCAGCGGCTGTACGGCACGAACTTGCCGCCCTCGGCCTGTGGGGTTTTCCAGAAGGCGATCTTGTCGAACTGATCGAAACCGTTGGTCTTGCAGCCTTCGGCGCCCAGCAGCTCGCTGCCTTTGCACGCTGCCGGCACCGCAGGCAGGGAGCCGAACCAGGCGGCCACGTCACCCTGGACTTTGGGTTGCAGCGACCAGTCCATCCATTTGTACGCACAGTTGGGATGCTTGGCCTCGGCGTGCAGCATCGTGGTGTCGGCCCAACCGGTGGCGCCTTCTTTCGGAATGGTCGAGGCGATCGGTTGTTTCCCGTTCATCAAGCCGTT
Organism: Pseudomonas beijingensis; assembly: GCF_030687295.1. NCBI lineage: Bacteria > Pseudomonadati > Pseudomonadota > Gammaproteobacteria > Pseudomonadales > Pseudomonadaceae > Pseudomonas > Pseudomonas beijingensis. The sequence continues at coordinate 2,214,691 of NZ_CP117425.1, forward strand.
GACCTGATACGGCCAGGCGCCGGACGCCACCACGCCTTCGTTCTTGAAGTCGCTCATCTGCACAGTGGTGTCGTGCCAGTAGCGGTGGATCAACGGCTGCTGGGCCCGCAGCAATTCCAGCACGGCCTTGTACTGGGCTTCGTCGAGTTGGTACGGGTCCTTGATGCCCAGCTCAGGCTTGGCGGTCTTGAGGTACAACGCCGCGTCGGCGATGTAGATCGGGCCATCGTAGGCTTGCACGCGCCCCTTGTTCGGCTTGCCGTCGGGCAGGTCCTGGGCGTTGAACAGCACGCTCCAACTGGTAGGCGCCTGCTTGAACACCTCGGTGTTGTACATCAGGACGTTCGGGCCCCATTGATACGGGGTGCCGTAGGTTTGCTGGTTGACCACGTACCATGGCGCATCCTTGAGACGCGGGTCGAGGTTCTTCCAGTTGGCGATCAGCGCGGTGTTGATCGGCTGTACACGCTTGCCGGCAATCAGCCGCAACGAGGCGTCGCCGGAGGCGGTGACCAGGTCGTAGCCCCCCTTGGTCATCAGGCTGACCATTTCGTCGGACGTGGCGGCGGTTTTCACATTGACCTTGCAGCCGGTTTCCTTTTCGAAACCCGTGACCCAGTCGTAGGCCTTGTCGCTTTCGCCGCGTTCGATATAACCCGGCCAGGCGACGATATCCAGTTGGCCCTCGCCAGCGCCGACGGCCTTGAGCGGTTCGGCGGCCTGGAGGCTGGCGCTGGTCAAAAGCGCCGTGGTGAGTGCACTGAGCAATACGGTCTTGTGCGCGTACATGGAAATCCCTCTTGCTTTAATTATGGTCGGGGCAGTGTTCGAACCGGGTGAAGCGCCATGGCTGGCCTGTTATTAGAGTAGTGCTGTTAGCTACAGATGCTGGCCGTGGCGGGCCATGATGTGGCGCACCACGCTGTAGTCCTGGAGCGAATCGCTGGACAGGTCTTTCCCATAACCCGAACGTTTCAGGCCGCCGTGGGGCATTTCGCTGACCAGCATGAAATGGCTGTTGATCCAGGTGCAGCCGTATTGCAGCCGCGCTGCCACCTGCATGGCCTTGTCCAGGTTCTGGGTCCACACCGAGGAGGCCAGGCCGTATTCGGAATCGTTGGCCCAGTCCACCGCCTGGCTGAGTTCGTCGAAACGGGTCACGGTGACGACCGGGCCGAACACCTCGCGCTGGACGATTTCGTCGCTTTGCTTGCAGCCGGCCAGCAGCGTGGGTTGGTAGTAGAAACCGGCGCCGGAATGCACCGCCGCGCCGGTGATGCGTTCGATATGCGGCTGGCCGAGGGCGCGCTCGACAAAACTGGCCACGCGGTCGCGCTGGCGGGTGCTGATCAGCGGGCCGATCTCATTGTCGGCATCGCGCTTGCCGGCAAAGCGCAGGCTGCTGACCGCCGCGCCGAGCTCGGCCACCAGACGGTCGTGAATCCCCTCCTGGGCGTAGATCCGGCACGCTGCGGTGCAATCCTGCCCGGCGTTGTAGTAACCGTAGGTGCGCACGCCTTCGACCACGGCCTGGATGTCGGCGTCGTTGCAGACGATCACCGGCGCCTTGCCACCCAGCTCCAGGTGCGTGCGCTTGAGGGTTTTCGCCGCCGCCTGGAGGATCTTCTGCCCGGTGACGATATCGCCGGTCAGCGAGACCATGCGCACTTTCGGGTGGCTGACCAGGTGGCTGCCCACTCCTTCGCCGCCCCCGCAAAGGATGTTGATCACGCCCCGTGGCAGCAACTGGGCCAGGATCGGCGCCAGGGCCAGGATCGACAGCGGCGTGTGTTCCGAGGGCTTGAACACCAGCGTATTGCCGGCGGCCAGGGCGGGGGCGATTTTCCAGGCGGCCATCATGATCGGGTAGTTCCACGGCGCGATGGACGCCACCACGCCGATCGGGTCGCGGCGCACCATACTGGTGTAGCCGGGCAGGTATTCGCCACTGAGCTGGCCGGTCTGGCAGCGCACCGCGCCGGCGAAGAAACGAAAGACATCCACCGTGGCGCTCAGGTCATCCTGGCGCGCCAGGTGCAGCGGCTTGCCGCAGTTCAGGGATTCGAGGCGGGCCAGTTCATCGGCGTTTTTTTCGATGGCGTTGGCGATGTCCAGCAACAGGTTCGAGCGCTGCTGCGGCGTGGTGTGCGACCAACTGTCAAAGGCGCGATGGGCGGCGAGGATCGCGGCTTCCACCTGTTCGGTGCTGGCCTCGGCGATGTGAGCCACCACTTCACCGGTGGCCGGATTGAGGATCGGCTCGACAAGGCCTTCACCGGGGATGAGTTCCCCGTCGATCAGCAACGCGGTGCATAACGGGGTTTGCGTGCCAGCCATGTCCGATTTCTCTTTTTATAGATGCCTGTTGAACCACAGAACAGAACCTGTGGGAGCCGAGCTTGCTCGCGATAGCGGTCTGTCAGTTGAATCAATGTTGTCTGACCCGCCGCTATCGCGAGCAAGCTCGGCTCCCACAGGAGAGGGGGGGCGTAGTCAGATTAGTGCTCAGCCTCTAGGCCGACAAATTCGAAATACTCAAGGCTGCGTTCGATTAAATAGATGGCTTGCGCCCGCCATGGGGCTGTTCCCGGGCGACGGCCAGGAACGGGTCGACCGACGCCGGCCGCGCCGTGCCCCGGCGCCAGGCCAGGCCGACGTCGAGGGTCTGGTTGAGGTCGGCAATCGGTCGGGCTTCGATGATGTCGCCTTCCAGCGACCAGGGGCGGTACGTCATGTCCGGCTGGATCGACACGCCCAATCCCGCCGCCACCAGGCTGCGCACCGCTTCGGTCGAGGCAGTGCGCAGGGTGACCTTCGGTTGCAGGCCTGCGCTGCGCCATAGGCGCTGGGCGTTGCGGTCCATTTCATCGACGTTCAGCTGGATCAGCGGCTCGCGGGCCACATCGGCCAGGTGGATGCTGTCGTGCTCCAGCAAGGGATGCTGTGCCGGCAACCACAACCGGTGTGGCGAGTGCGTCAGGACTTCGGTCTGCAAGGCGTGGCGGTCTTCCAGGTTGGACAGGATCAGCACCCCGACATCGATTTCGCCGCTGACCAGCAAATGCTCGATGTACGGCCGCTCGTCCTCCATCACGCGGATCTCCACGTTGGGATAGGCGCGCTGGAAACGGGTCAGCAGGTCTGCCAGGTAATAGCCGGCCACCAGGCTGGTGACGCCGATGGTGACTTGGCCGGCGACCTGGTCGGTACTTTGTTGCAGGCTGCGCTTGGCATTGTCGACGGTGGCCAGGATCAGGTGGGCCTGGCGCAGGAACTGATGCCCCTGATGGGTCAGGGTCATGCCCTTGGCGTGGCGGTTGAACAGGCTGACGCCGATGTCCTGTTCCAGTTGCTGGATGGCCAGGGTCAGCGTGGATTGGGAAATGAACGCCGTTTGCGCGGCGGCGGAGATGGAGCCGGTTTCGGCCACGGCGATGAAATGACGGATCTGACGCAGGGTCATCATGGGGCATACCGGTGGGCTGTTTTTATCGATGTGTTGGAGTGTATATCGTTTTTTTAGAAGGGCAGGTGAGTGCTTCTTTGAATGGGACAGGCAACATCTGGAAGCAATCTCGCCAACGGCGTCGGGCACTTTCGATCTAGGCTGGGGGCCTTACGTTGACCCGACAATGTGGAGGCAACAAATGAACACCCGTGGATTGCTCGATCAGCTTCTCAAGTCCGGCCAGGAAATGTTGCAGAACAAGGCTGGCGGTTCACAGGGCAAGTCGTCCGGCGGCCTGGGTGGGTTGCTCGGCGTCTCCGGCAACCTGGGCGGGATGCTTTCCGGCGCGGGTGGTGGGGCACTGGCCGCCGGGGCCATGGGCCTGTTGCTGGGCAACAAGAAAGCCCGCAACTTCGGCGGCAAGGCCCTGGCCTATGGTGGCCTGGCTGCCTTGGGCGTGATCGCTTACAAAGCCTATGGAAACTGGCAGGCCCAGCAGGGCAATGCGCCGAAAACCGAACCGCAGACCCTCGATCGCGTGCCCCCGGCGCAGGTCGAACAGCATAGCCAGGCGATCCTCAAGGCGCTGGTGGCGGCGGCCAAGGCCGACGGCCACGTGGACGAGCGCGAACGACAGTTGATCGAAGGTGAGTTCACCAAGCTCGACAACGACCAGGAGCTGCAACACTGGCTGCACGCCGAACTGAACAAACCCCTGGACCCCACCGACGTCGCCCGCGCCGCCAGCACCCCGGAAATCGCCGCGGAAATGTACATCGCCAGCGTGATGCTGGTGGACGAGGAAAACTTCATGGAGAAGTCCTACCTCGACGAACTGGCGCGCCAACTCAAGCTGGAGCCAGGGTTGAAGGTGGAACTGGAAAAACAGGTGCGTCAGGCGACTGTATAGAAGTCCCCATCGCTATCCCCTGTGGGAGCGGGCTTGCTCGCGAAGGCGGTGTGTCAGTCAATGGAAATGTCGACTGATGCACCGCTTTCGCGAGCAAGCCCGCTCCCACAGTGGTTTTGTGGTGTTTGATCATTCTGTATCCAACGCATTTCCTTGTGGGAGCGAGCTTGCTCGCGATGGGGCCGGTCAGGCACAGCATGTTTGACTGATACACCGCAATCGCGAGCAAGCTCGCTCTCCCACAGGGACGCATTCCATTCTTCAGTAGTGGCGGGCCTTGGATTGGTCAAAATCCTCCCTCGCCGCCATACAGGCGCCACGCCACCCTCGGCTATACTTCCCAGCATTTTCAAGTGCCCGAGGTTTTACTGTGAAGAATTGGACATTGCGCCAACGCATCCTGGCGAGTTTTGCGGTGATCATCGCCATTATGCTGCTGATGGTGATTGTCTCGTATTCACGGTTGTTGAAGATCCAGGACAGTGGAGAAAAGGTCCGGACCGATGCGGTGCCAGGGGTGTATTTCAGTTCGATGATCCGCGGTGGCTGGGTCGACAGCTATGTCCTGACCCAGCAAATCGTCGGTCTCTCTGGAAACCGGGAAATCACCGCCGAGGACAAGGCCCGCTACCAAGGCTTCGAGCAGCACCTGCGCGAAGAAATACAGAGCTATCAGAAACTGATCCAGGACCCGGCCGGCCGACCAGGTCTCTTTCGACGAGTTCGAGGTCAACCACCAGGACTTCAACAAAGCCCTGGCGAAGGTCCTGGACCTGTATCAACGCAAGGATTACGAAGGGGCGCGACTGGCACTGAACACAGAGCTGACGACGGCTTGGCTCGAAGGCCGTGGGCACTTGAACCAGATCATCGAGCGCAATCGCGAGCTGGCGGAAAACGCCACCCTGACCATTGGCGATGCGGTGACCGCGGCCAAGGTCGCCATGGGCCTGTCGTTCCTGATCGCGCTGATCGTCGCCGTGCTCTGTGGCCTGTTGTTGATGCGGGCGATCATGGGGCCGATGAACCGTATCGTTGAGATTCTCGAGATCATGCGCAGCGGTGACCTGAGCGGGCGCCTGAACCTGGCGCGCAAGGACGAATTCGGTGCCGTGGAAACCGGCTTCAACGACATGATGGCCGAACTGACCTCGCTGGTGTCCCAGGCCCAGCGCTCATCCGTGCAGGTCACCACCTCGGTCACCGAGATCGCCGCCACCTCGCGCCAGCAACAGGCCACGGCCACCGAAACCGCCGCCACCACCACCGAGATTGGTGCGACGTCCCGGGAAATCGCCGCCACCTCCCGGGACCTGGTGCGCACCATGACCGAAGTCTCCACCGCCGCCGACCAGGCCTCGGTGGCCGCCGGCTCTGGCCAGCAAGGCTTGGCGCGCATGGAGGAAACCATGCACTCGGTGATGGGCGCCGCCGACCTGGTGAACGCCAAGCTGGCGATCCTCAACGAGAAGGCCGGCAACATCAACCAGGTGGTGGTGACCATCGTCAAAGTGGCCGACCAGACCAACCTGTTGTCCCTCAACGCGGCCATCGAGGCCGAGAAGGCCGGTGAGTACGGGCGCGGTTTCGCCGTGGTGGCCACGGAAGTGCGGCGCCTGGCCGACCAGACCGCCGTGGCGACCTATGACATCGAGCAGATGGTGCGCGAGATCCAGTCCGCGGTGTCGGCCGGTGTGATGGGCATGGACAAGTTCTCCGAAGAAGTGCGCCGGGGCATGGCCGAAGTGCAGCAGGTCGGCGAGCAACTGTCGCAGATCATCCATCAGGTCCAGGCCCTGGCGCCGCGGGTGTTGATGGTCAACGAAGGCATGCAGGCCCAGGCCACCGGCGCGGAGCAGATCAACCACGCCTTGGTGCAATTGGGCGATGCCAGCAGCCAGACCGTGGAGTCCCTGCGCCAGGCCAGTTCCGCCATCGACGAACTGAGCCAGGTCGCCGTGGGGCTGCGCAGCGGCGTCTCGCGTTTCAAAGTCTGATGGGTGAACTCGAAACCCGGCGTGGCGCCGCACCGACGGCCCGCCAGTCGTTGTTCCTGGTGTTCTGCATCGGCAACGAACGGTACGCCCTCCAAGCCATCGATGTGGTGGAAGTGCTGCCGCGCCTGCCCCTTAAACCGATCGCCCGGGCGCCGTCCTGGGTGGCGGGAGTGTTTGCCTGGCGTGGCACGGTGGTGCCGGTGATCGACCTGTGCGCCCTGACGTTCGGCCAGAGCGCCGAGGCCCGGACCAGTACACGATTGGTGCTGGTGCGTTATCAAAGCGACGGACAACAAGCCGGGCAAGTGCTGGGATTGATCCTGGAACAGGCGACCGACACCGTGCGCTGTGATCCGGCCGATTTCAAACCCTATGGCCTGGACAATCGACAGGCGCCATACCTCGGTCCCGTACGCGAAGATGCCCAGGGGTTGCTGCAATGGGTGCGGGTCAATGACCTGCTCGACGAATCCGTTCGGGCGCTGCTGTTTCCTGCCTCGCCGCTGGACCTCGACGACCTCGAGGCAACGCGATGAACAACGACCAGCGGTTTTTCGATTTTCTCAAGGAACGCATCGGCCTCGATGTGACCTCCGTTGGCACCGCGATTATTGAGCGGGCCGTGCGCCAGCGCATCAGTGCCGTGCCCGGGCGAACCGCCGATGAGTATTGGCAGGCCCTGCAGCATTCGGCCCCGGAGCAGCAGGCGCTGATTGAAGCGGTGATCGTTCCGGAGACCTGGTTCTACCGCTATCCCGAATCCTTTGCGACCCTCGCCAGGCTGGCCGTCAAGCGCCTGGCCGAGATCAAGCACCTGCGTGCGCTGCGTATCCTCAGCTTGCCGTGCTCCACCGGCGAAGAACCCTATTCCATTGCCATGGCCTTGCTCGATGCGGGCTTGGCCCCCCATCAGTTCAAGGTGGACGGCCTGGACGTCAGCCCGTTGTCGGTGGCACGGGCCAAGGACGCCCGTTACGGCAAAAACTCCTTCCGTGGCGCCGACCTGGGTTTTCGCGAACGGCATTTCGACCTCGCAGACGAGGGTTTCCGCCTCAGCGAACGGGTGCGCGAACAGGTGCGCTTGCAAGTGGGCAACCTGCTGGATCCGACCTTGCTGGTGAACGAGGCACCCTATGACTTTGTGTTTTGTCGCAACCTGCTGATCTATTTCGACCAGCCGACCCAGCAGCAGGTGTTCGAGGTGCTCAAGCGCCTGACCCATCAGGACGGCGTGCTGTTTATCGGCCCCGCCGAGGGCAGCTTGCTGGGGCGACTGGGCATGCGCTCGATCGGGATTGCCCAATCGTTCGCCTTCAGTCGTCAGGGGGCTCCAGAGCCTCAACCGTTGCCGGCCTTGATCCCGCCACCGCTGCCGGTTCGCCAGCCGCCCCGGGTCGTCCCGCCGGTGATTCGGCCGCGACCGTTTGCCGCGAACGTCACGCCGATTGCCCCACCCAAGAGCAGCGATGCCGCGACCTTGCTGGCCAATATCGCCGCCCTGGCCAACGCTGGCAAAAGCGCCGAGGCCCGGGGAGCGTGCGAAGAGTATGTGCGCAGCCACGCGCCGAACGCCCAGGTGTTCTATTGGCTGGGCCTGCTCAGCGACATGGCCGGCAGCGCGCTTGAAGCCCAGGGTTTTTATCGCAAGGCGCTTTATCTTGAACCGCAACACGCCGAGGCCCTGGTGCATCTGGCGGCGCTGCTGGCTTCCCAGGGAGACGCGGCCGGAGCCCGTCGATTGCAGGAACGCGCCGCCCGCAGCGGGCGCACGGCAGACAGTGAGCAAAAACGATGAGCGGTTCGGCTTCTTACAACCTCACCCATGACGATGCCCAGGCAATCGATGATTGCTGGAACCGCATCGGCGTGCATGGCGATAAATCCTGTCCACTGTTGGCCGAGCATATCCACTGCCGCAATTGTTCGGTGTATTCGGCGGCCGCTACCCGGCTGCTCGATCGTTACACCTTGCCGCAGGAGCAACGGGACTTGTCCCTGGCCCCGGTGGACGACGATGTGGTCACGCGCTCGCTGCTGATGTTCCGCCTCGGCGAGGAATGGCTGGGCTTGACCACGCGCAGCCTGGTGGAAGTGGCACCGTTGCAGCCGATCCACTCATTGCCCCACCAACGCTCGCGGGCCTTGCTGGGCGTGGCGAATGTGCGCGGGGCACTGGTGGCCTGCCTGTCGCTGGTGGAACTGTTGGACCTGGAACCCGGCGCGGCGGCGGTTGCCGGTACGCGGGTCATGCCGCGCCTGTTGATTGTCGCGGCCAAGGGCGGGCCGGTGGTGGTGCCGGTGGATGAGGTGGATGGCATCCACGCCATCGATGAGCGCATCCTGGCGAGCGCTTCGCCATCGGCGGGCAAGTACACCCGTGGCGTGTTGCCCTACAAAGGCCGCAGCCTGCGCTGGCTGGATGAAGAACAGCTGCTGTCCGCCGTGGCCCGGAGCCTGTCATGACTCCTGATCAGATGCGCGACGCCTCGCTGCTGGAACTGTTCAGCCTGGAAGCCGAAGCCCAGGTCCAGGTGCTGAGCACCGGCTTGTTGGCCCTGGAGCGCGATCCGACCCAGGCCGATTACCTCGAGTCGTGCATGCGCGCGGCACATTCCCTCAAGGGCGCGGCGCGCATCGTCGGGGTGGGTGCCGGCGTCAGTGTGGCCCATGTCATGGAGGATTGCCTGGTCAGCGCCCAGGAGCGGCGCCTGGTGCTCGGCGCCGAACACATCGACGCCTTGCTGCAGGGCACTGACCTGCTGACGCGCATCGCCACGCCGGGCAACAGCGTCGGCGCCCCGGACATCGACGCTTACGTGGCGTTGATGGGGCGATTGCTGGATCCCAACGCGCCACAGGCTCCGGCAGTGGCGTCACCGTCTATCGAGACGCCAGTCGAGCCGGTACGCGTCGAGCTGCCGGAAGCGCAACCGTTCGCGACGCCGGAGCCGGCCCCTAAACGTAAACGGGCCACCGAAGGCGGCGAGCGGGTCTTGCGGGTCACGGCCGAACGCCTCAACAGCTTGCTCGACCTGTCGAGCAAGTCCTTGGTGGAGACCCAGCGCCTCAAGCCCTGGCTGGCGACGATGCAACGGCTCAAGCGCCAGCAAGGCACTGGCTTGCGCGCCCTGGAAGAACTGAACGTGCTCCTCAAGGATCACGCCCTGAGCCTGCAGGCCCAGGAAGCCCTTGGTGATGCCCGCCGCTTGCTCGCCGAGACCCAGCAGTTGCTGGCCCAGAAAACCGCCGAGCTGGATGAGTTCGCCTGGCAGGCCAGTCAACGGGCGCAGGTGCTGTACGACACGGCGCTGGCCTGTCGCATGCGGCCGTTCGCCGATGTGCTTTCGGGCCAGGTGCGTATGGTCCGTGACCTGGGCCGCAGCCTGGGCAAACAGGTGCGCCTGGAGATTGAAGGCGAAAAAACCCAGGTCGACCGCGATGTGCTGGAAAAGCTCGAAGCGCCACTGACCCATTTGCTGCGCAACGCCGTGGACCACGGCATCGAAACCCCGGAACAACGAATACTGGCCGGCAAGCCTGCCGAAGGCCTGATCCGCCTGCGCGCCTCCCATCAGGCCGGCCTGCTGGTCTTGGAGTTGGCGGACGACGGCGCCGGGGTGGACCTGGAACGGGTGCGTCGCAGCATCGTCGAGCGCGGCCTTTCCCCTGAGCCAACCGCTGCCAGCCTCAGCGAAGAAGAGCTGCTGACGTTCCTGTTCCTGCCCGGTTTCAGCCTGCGCGACAAAGTCACCGAAGTGTCCGGACGCGGTGTCGGCCTGGACGCCGTCCAGCACATGGTCCGGCAGTTGCGCGGTGCGGTGGTGCTGGAGCAGACGGCGGGGGAGGGCAGTCGTTTCCATCTCGAGGTGCCGCTGACGCTGTCGGTGGTGCGCAGCCTGGTGGTGGAAGTCGGCGGTGAGGCGTACGCCTTTCCCCTGGCCCACATCGAACGCATGTGCGACCTGGCGCCGGAAGACATCGTCCAGGTCGAGGGGCGTCAGCATTTCTGGCACGAAGGCCGGCATATCGGCTTGGTCGCCGCCAGCCAGTTGCTCAATCGCCCGTCGGCGCAGAACGGCAGCCAGACCCTCAAGGTCGTAGTGATCCGCGAGCGCGAGACGATCTACGGCGTGGCGGTGGAGCGGTTCATCGGCGAGCGAACCCTGGTGGTCCTGCCCCTCGACGAGCGCCTGGGCAAGGTCCAGGACATTTCCGCCGGGGCGCTGCTCGACGATGGCTCGGTGGTGTTGATTGTCGATGTCGAAGACCTGCTGCGTTCGGTGGACAAGCTGCTCGATACCGGGCGCCTGGAGCGCATCGCCCGGCAGAACCAGGCCCAGGCCCCGCGCAAGCGGATCCTGGTGGTGGACGATTCCCTGACCGTGCGCGAGCTGCAACGCAAGTTGCTGCGGGGTCGCGGCTATGACGTGGCAGTGGCGGTGGATGGCATGGATGGCTGGAATGCATTGCGCTCAGAGGATTTCGACTTGCTGATCACCGATATCGACATGCCGCGCATGGACGGTATCGAGCTGGTGTCGCTGTTGCGGCGCGACAACCGCTTGCAGTCGCTGCCGGTGATGGTGGTGTCCTACAAGGACCGCGAGGAAGATCGCCGCCGTGGCCTCGACGCCGGCGCCGACTATTATTTGGCCAAGGCGAGTTTCCATGACGACGCCTTGCTCGACGCCGTGGTTGAATTGATCGGAGGGGCACGCGCTTGAAGATCGCCATCGTCAACGACATGCCCCTGGCGGTCGAGGCCCTGCGCCGCGCCCTGGCGTTCGAGCCGGCGCATCAACTGGTCTGGGTGGCCGCCAACGGGGCCGAGGCAGTGCAGCGTTGCGCCGAATACACCCCGGACCTGATCCTGATGGACCTGCTCATGCCGATCATGGATGGCGTGGAGGCCACTCGGCGGATCATGGCCGACAGCCCCTGCGCGATCGTGATTGTCACCGGGGACAGCCAGCAGAACGTCCACCGTGTGTTCGAGGCCATGGGCCATGGCGCGCTGGATGTGGTCGATACCCCGACCCTTGGGGTTGGAAATCCGGCGGACGCGGCGGCACCGCTGCTGCGCAAGATCACCAACATCGGCTGGTTGATCGGCGAGCGCAACAAGCATGAGCGCCCCGCGCCAGCGGCGCAGCGTGCGACGGTGTCGCGCAAGAGCCTGGTGGCCATCGGGTCATCGGCGGGCGGGCCAGCGGCGCTGGAGGTGCTGCTCAAGGCCTTGCCACGGGACTTTGCCCCGGCCATCGTGCTGGTCCAGCATGTGGACGAGGTGTTTGCCGCGGGCATGGCCGAGTGGCTGGGCAGTGTGTCGGGCCACACGGTGCGCCTGGCCCGGCACGGTGAGACGCCGCAAAGTGGCACGGTCTTGCTGGCCGGGACCAACCATCACCTGCGTTTGTTGAAGAACGGCACCCTGGCCTACACCGCCGAGCCGGTGAACGAGATCTACCGGCCTTCCATCGACGTGTTTTTTGAAAGTGTCGCCCAGTACTGGAGCGGTGACGCGGTGGGCGTATTGCTCACTGGCATGGGCCGCGACGGTGCGCAAGGGCTTAAACTCATGCGCCAGCAGGGCTATGTGACCATCGCCCAGGACCAGCGCAGCAGCGCGGTGTACGGGATGCCCAAAGCGGCGGCCGCCATCGACGCCGCCGTCCATATTCTTGCCCTGGACGCCATCGCGCCACGGCTGTTGGAGATTGTGACCCCATGAACAACCCCGCGAACCTTGCCCCAGGCCGTACCCAGGTAAGCCACCATGAGTGATCTGCAGCTCGACGATTTCAAGCGCGATGAGAACGCCGCCATGGTCTTGCTCGTCGACGATCAGGCGATGATCGGCGAAGCGGTGCGGCGCGGGCTGTCGAATGAAGAAAACATCGACTTCCATTTCTGCTCCGATCCCCACCAGGCCATCGCCCAGGCCGTTCGCATCAAGCCGACAGTCATTCTCCAGGACCTGGTGATGCCCGGTCTCGACGGCCTGAGCCTGGTGCGCGAGTACCGTAATCATCCGGCCACCCGCGATATCCCGATCATTGTCCTGTCCACCAAGGAGGACCCGCTGGTCAAGAGCGCGGCGTTCGCCGCCGGGGCCAACGACTACCTGGTCAAGTTGCCGGACAACATCGAACTGGTGGCGCGCATCCGCTATCACTCGCGTTCCTACATGATGCTGTTGCAGCGCGACGCGGCCTATCGCGCATTGCGGGTCAGCCAGCAGCAACTGCTCGATACCAACCTGGTGCTGCAGCGGTTGATGAACTCCGATGGCCTGACCGGACTGTCCAATCGTCGGCATTTCGATGAGTACCTGGAACTGGAATGGCGCAGGGCGATGCGTGACCAGAGCCAACTGTCGCTGCTGATGATCGACGTGGACTACTTCAAGGCCTACAACGACAACTTCGGTCACCTGGAGGGTGACGAAGCCCTGCGTAAGGTCGCCACGGCAATCCGCGAGGCATGCAGCCGTCCGTCCGACTTGCCGGCCCGCTACGGTGGCGAGGAGTTCGCCCTGGTGCTGCCCGGCACCTCGCCTGGCGGCGCCCGCTTGATGGCCGAGAAGTTGCGCCAGAGCGTCGTCGCCCTGAAAATCCCCCACACCACCCCTGACGGCGGCGAGAACCTGACCGTCAGCATCGGCGTCTCGACCGTCACGCCGCAGCAAGGTGGCGATTGTCGGCAGCTGATTTCGGCGGCGGACAAGGGGCTGTACCTGGCCAAGCACAATGGGCGTAATCGGGTGGGGGTTGAATAGATCCACCCTGAATGTTGACTGGGACGCCTTTGTGGCTGAGGGGTTTATTGTGGCGAGGGGATTTATCCCCGCTGGGCTGCGCAGCAGCCCCAAATACAGTCAACTCAATTTGCCTGTCACACTGAGTTGTCGGATTTTAGGGCTGCTTCGCAGCCCAGCGGGGATAAATCCCCTCGCCACAGGGGGCGGTGTACTCATTGCCCCTAAAGCCGCCAGGCGGGCTGCCGCTGGCGCTTGATTACGTTATACTCGCCGGCTTTCAAAAGTTCGCCAACGAGTGCTGCCCGCCATGGAAATCAACCCGATCCTTAACACCATCAAGGACCTGTCCGAGCGCTCCGAAACTATTCGGGGGTATCTTTGACTACGATCAAAAGCATGAGCGCCTGACCGAAGTCAATCGCGAGCTTGAAGATCCGAATGTCTGGAACAACCCTTCGTACGCCCAGGAACTGGGCCGCGAGCGTTCTGCGCTGGCGCAGATCGTCGAGACCCTGGACGAGTTGTCCAGTGGCCTGGCCGATTGCCGCGACCTGCTGGACATGGCTGTCGAAGAGAACGATGAAGGCGCGGTCGGCGATGTCGTCGCCGAGCTGACACGCCTCGACGAGAACCTTGCCAAGCTGGAATTCCGTCGCATGTTCAGCGGCGAGATGGACATGAACAACGCCTACCTGGACATCCAGGCCGGCTCCGGCGGCACCGAGGCCCAGGACTGGGCCAACATCCTGCTGCGCATGTACCTGCGCTGGGCTGACAAGCGCGGTTTCGACGCCACCATCATGGAGCTGTCGGCCGGTGAAGTCGCCGGGATCAAGGGCGCCACCGTGCACATCAAGGGCGAATATGCCTTTGGTTGGCTGCGGACCGAGATCGGCGTGCACCGTCTGGTGCGCAAGAGCCCGTTCGACTCCGGCAACCGCCGCCACACCTCGTTCTCGGCTGTATTCGTTTCGCCGGAAATCGACGACAACATCGAGATCGAGATCAACCCGGCGGACCTGCGCATCGACACCTACCGTTCCTCCGGGGCCGGTGGCCAGCACGTCAACACCACCGACTCGGCCGTACGGATTACCCACGTACCGACCAACACCGTGGTCAGTTGCCAGAACGAGCGCTCCCAACACGCCAACAAAGACACCGCGATGAAGATGCTCCGGGCTCGCCTGTACGAGCAGGAAGTGCAGAAGCGCAACGCGGCGTCCCAGGCGCTGGAAGACACCAAGTCGGATATCGGCTGGGGTCATCAGATCCGTTCGTACGTGCTCGACGCTTCGCGGATCAAGGACCTGCGTACCAGCATCGAACGCAGCGATTGCGACAAGGTGCTCGACGGCGATATCGATGAATACCTGATCGCCAGCCTCAAACAAGGGCTGTAACGCGACACCCATGCGGCGGGCGGGCACGCTTTCACCAACAAGCGCGTCTCGCCCGCAAACTCCGGCCCGGGCCGGGGGCAACGAACCTGTGATGGAATCCTTAAAGACATGAGCGACCTAGAACTCGACCCGCAAGCCCTGCAACAGGAAGAAAACTCCCTGATCGCCCTGCGCAAGGAAAAGCTTGCTGCCGAGCGCGCCAAGGGCCAGGCCTTCCCCAACGACTTCCGCCGCGACGCCTACTGCGACGTCTTGCAGAAGCAGTATGCGGACAAGACCAAGGAAGAGCTGGCCGAGGCCGCGATTCCAGTCAAGGTGGCCGGTCGTATCATGCTCAATCGTGGTTCGTTCATGGTGATCCAGGACATGACCGGGCGCATCCAGGTCTACGTCAACCGCAAGACCCTGCCGGAAGAAACCCTGGCCGCCGTCAAGACCTGGGACCTGGGCGACATCATTGCCGCCGAAGGCACCCTGGCCCGTTCCGGCAAGGGCGACCTGTACGTCGAGATGACCAGCGTGCGCCTGCTGACCAAGTCCCTGCGCCCGCTGCCGGACAAGCACCACGGCCTGACCGACACCGAGCAGCGCTATCGCCAGCGCTACGTCGACCTGATCGTCAACGAAGACGTGCGCCAGACGTTCCGCGTGCGCTCGCAAGTCATCGCCCACATCCGCAGCTTCCTGATGAAGCGTGACTTCCTGGAAGTCGAGACGCCGATGCTGCAGACCATCCCAGGCGGTGCGGCGGCCAAGCCGTTCGAAACCCACCACAATGCCCTGGACATGGAAATGTTCCTGCGCATCGCGCCGGAGCTGTACCTCAAGCGGCTGGTAGTCGGCGGGTTCGAGAAAGTCTTCGAGATCAACCGCAACTTCCGTAACGAAGGCGTTTCGACCCGGCACAACCCCGAGTTCACCATGCTCGAGTTCTACCAGGCCTACGCCGACTACGAAGACAACATGGACCTGACCGAGGAACTGTTCCGCGAGCTGGCGCAGTTGGTCCTGGGCAGCACCGACGTGCCGTACGGCGACAAGGTGTTCCACTTCGGAGAGCCGTTCGTGCGCCTGTCGGTGTTCGACTCGATCCTCAAGTACAACCCTGAACTGACGGCCGATGACCTGAACGACATCGACAAGGCCCGCGCCATCGCCAAGAAGGCCGGCGCCAAGGTGCTCGGCTTCGAAGGCCTGGGCAAGCTGCAAGTGATGATTTTCGAAGAACTGGTCGAGCACAAGCTGGAACAGCCGCACTTCATCACCCAGTACCCGTTCGAAGTGTCGCCGTTGGCCCGTCGCAACGACGAGAACCCAAGCGTGACCGACCGTTTCGAGCTGTTCATCGGTGGTCGTGAAATCGCCAACGCCTATTCCGAGCTCAACGATGCCGAAGACCAGGCCGAGCGCTTCATGGCCCAGGTGGCCGACAAGGACGCCGGCGACGACGAAGCCATGCACTACGATGCCGACTTCGTGCGCGCCCTGGAGTACGGCATGCCGCCGACCGCCGGCGAGGGCATCGGCATCGATCGCCTGGTGATGTTGTTGACCAACTCACCGTCGATCCGGGATGTGATCCTCTTCCCGCATATGCGGCCTCAAGCGTAAGTGCTTCAAATAAAAAGCCGCCTGGAAGGGCGGCTTTTTATTGCCTGTCTGGTACAAACGTATCAAATGGTTACTTTTTCAAAGAGCGAGGAAGACCTGTCGTGAATCGTGCAATGGCTTCAGAAGGTGCAGCGGGCGTCGCCACGGCTGTCGCTGAAAGTGTTCAGTACCAGGGCCGCAAGGCCAGCCGACAGGGCAGTGAGCAGCGTCGCCAGGAGATTCTCGATGCGGCCATGCGCATTGTCGTGCGCGATGGCGTGCGTGCGGTGCGTCACCGCGCGGTGGCCGCTGAAGCGGGCGTGCCGCTGTCGGCCACCACGTACTATTTCAAGGACATCGATGACCTGCTCACCGACACCTTCGCCCAGTACGTGGAGCGCAGCGCGGCATTCATGGCCAAGCTGTGGACCAACAACGAAGGCCTGCTGCGGGAAATGGTCGCCTACGGTGACGGCAGCCCCCAATCGCGCTCGCAACTGGCGGACGACATTGCCCGGATGACCGCCGACTATGTGCGGCATCAACTGGACAGCCGTCGCGAATACCTGATGGCCGAGCAGGCCTTTCGCCAGGAAGCCCTGCTCAACCCGCGCCTGGCGGAGTTGGTGCGTTCCCACCAGCAAATTTTGCTGCATGGCACGTGTCAGTTTTTCCAGGTATTAGGCTCCCGCGAGCCGCAACAGGATGCCAAAGTGTTGACGGCGATTATCGGACGGATGGAATATCAGGGCTTGCTCAATGGCGCCGAGCCGGTAGCCGATGAAGATATGCTCGGCATCCTGACCCGCTACATGCACTTGGTACTGGCGTCGGTGTAGTCCCTTGTGGGAGTAGGCTATGTGGGAGCAAAGCTTGCTCGCGATGAACGATAACGCGGTCCCTTGATAGACCGAGGTGTCTTCATCGCGAGCAAGCTGTGCTCCCACACATACAGCTGCTCCCATATGTAAGGATGAGGCGCTGTGCCATAGGGAGTTCAAATGAAAGCCTGGCGTGCCGTTGTATTGGCCGTGTCGTTGCTGCTGCTCAGTGGCTGCCTGGTGTCGTTCAAGGCGCCGTTGCCTGACAGCGAGGCCGCACCCGCGGGCCTGCTCGGCCACTGGACCAGCACCAATGCCTGGGGCGAACCGTTGAACCTGGAGCTGACGCAGGTTGGCAAGCACCGCTACCAGGCCATCAGCTACTTCAGGGCCAAGCCCCATGAGCGCGAAGCCATTCCCCTGACCGTCTCCCGCCACGGCAGCCGCTGGTACCTGTCGGCCAAGGTGCCGGCCCGCTATGGTGGACATTTCCTGATCGCCGGTTTCGAATTGACCGATAAACAGGAACTGGTGGTCTACAACCTCGACCTGGAGCAGATCAACCAGGCCATCGGCCAGAAGATCCTCAGCGGCCAGCCGAACCAGAGCGAGGAGGGCGACGGCGTGTTGGTGGACAGCGACATGAACAAGGTTTTCAGCTACCTCGACGACCCGGCCAATTCCGATGTGTTCTCGGAAGCCGTGCGTTACCAGCGACTGGCCAAATCCCAATAATTGCTACAAGCGGACGTTTTTTCACAGGAGTTCCGGGTGGACGATTACCAGCAGACGATACGCACCTTGTCCGATCGCATAGTGCTGGCGCAAACGCCGATCCGCATCCTCGACGCGGTGAAGTGGGACGAGAACATCCGCAAGGGTTTTCTCAAGGCCAAGGGCAAGGAAATGCCTGCGGTGGATCGCGACTATTACCTCAACCGGCCACTGTCCTTCGATTCCAGCAAGGTGAAGCTGGAGTTCCAGAACATCGAGCGTGACATCACCCGCCAACTGGGGCAGTTCAACCCGGTTGGCCAGATCATGCGCCGCATGTGCAAGGAGTACCGCATGGTGGTGCGCATGCTCGAAGCACGCGGCACCGAGGATTTCGGGCTGATTTCCCAGGAGTTGTACGGCGCTGCTTCCGACGCCTTTCATGCTGGCGACCCGACCCTGGCGGACTTGGGCCTGATGCTGTCCGACTACCTGAACAACATCGATGGTCGCGGCGACCTGAAGGATGAGCCGAAGATTCTCACCGCCAAGGACGCCGTCAGCCTGTTGCAACATCGCCTCAACCGGGTGTTCGGCGAAGCCGAGGAAACCATCCGGGTGTTCGAGTCCGATGGCATCGTGGCCGATGCGGCGGCGGGCGCGGACTACATCAAGATCCGCACCGATGCGATGTTCAACGACCGCGATGTGCGGGCGCTGGAGGTCCACGAAGGGCTGGTGCACGTCGGCACCACCCTCAACGGCCTGAACCAGCCGATCTGCACCTTCCTGTCCAAGGGGCCGCCCTCGTCCACGGTGACCCAGGAAGGCCTGGCGATCCTGATGGAAATCATCACCTTCGCCTCCTACCCGAGCCGCCTGCGCAAACTGACCAACCGCACCCGGGCCATTCACATGGTGGAGGAGGGCGCCGATTTCCTGCAGATCTTCGAGTTCTTCCGCGAGCAGGGGTTTGAAATGGCCGAAAGCTACGGCAACGCTAGCCGGGTGTTCCGTGGCTCTGTGCCGACCGGGCTGCCATTCACCAAAGACTTGTCCTACCTCAAGGGCTTCATCATGGTTTACAACTACATTCAGCTGGCCGTGCGCAAAGGCAAGCTGGAGCAGGTGCCGCTGCTGTTCTGTGGCAAGACCACCCTTGAGGACATGCGCACGTTGCGCCAGTTGGTGGACGAAGGCCTGGTGGTACCGCCCAAGTACCTGCCCGAGCAATTCCGCGACATGAACGCCCTGTCGGCCTGGATGTGTTTCTCCAACTTCCTGAACCACCTGAGCCTGGATCGGATCGAAGCGGATTATTCCAATATCCTTTAATCACAACACCCACCCCTTGTGGGAGCGAGCTTGCTCGCGATAGCGTCAGTACAGTCAATACCGCTGTGACTGATCCGCCGCTATCGCGAGCAAGCTCGCTCCCACAGGGGGCTGTGTATAACTTCTGATTTTTGCGAGGCTTCACCGGATGCGAACCCTCGGCATCATCTGCCTGCTGCTGGCCCTGAGCGGTTGCAGCTCACTGCTGTTCTACCCCGAACGCGGCCTGCCGTTTACCCCGGAGCGGGCCAAGCTGGAGTACCGCGACGTCACCCTGACCACCGCTGACGGCCTGAAGCTGCGGGGCTGGTGGCTGCCGGTCAAACCCGGCGTGGAGGTCAAGGGCACGGTGCTGCACTTGCACGGCAACGGCGGCAACCTCGCTTGGCATCTGGGCGGAAGCTGGTGGTTGCCGGAGCAGGGTTACCAGGTGTTGATGGTCGACTACCGGGGTTATGGCCTGTCCGAAGGCGAGCCGAGCCTGCCGGCGATTTATCAGGACATCGACGCCGCGTTCCAATGGCTCGACCAGTCGCCCGAGGTCCAGGGCAAACCGCTGGTGCTGCTCGGCCAGAGCCTGGGCGGTGCGCTGGCGGTGCATTACCTGGTCGAACATCCCCAGCGCCAACGGCAGCTCAAGGCCCTGGTGCTCGATGGCGTGCCCGCCAGCTACCGCGACGTCGGGCGTTTTGCCCTGAGTACCTCGTGGCTGACTTGGCCGTTCCAGGTGCCATTGTCCTGGCTGGTGCCAGACGGTGACAGCGCGATCAGTTCCGTGGCGCAATTGAATGGTGTGCCGAAATTGATCTACCACAGCCTGGACGACCCCATCGTGCCTCTTTCCAATGGCATCCGCCTGTATCAAGCTGCGCCGCCACCGCGGGTTCTGCAATTGACGCGCGGCGGTCATGTGCAGACATTCGCCGACCCGACCTGGCGCACCGTGATGCTGCGCTACCTCGACGACCCCCAGCATTTTGATGGCCTGCGCCGCCTGGGCGAAGTCCCGAACTACCCGAAATCACCCGTTGAATCACCAGAGAACCCGCAATGAGCGAAGAACGTAACGCTATCCCCCTGATTATCACCGGTATCTGCAGCATCCTCGGCACCGTCGGGGTGCTGTGGTACTACGGCTACCTGCACTTCGCCAAGCCCGAGGACGCGTTGCTGCTCAACCAATTCACCATGCTCAAGACCGTGCCGGGGGAGGACTACAAGGTATCCCTGGAACCGGCCCCCCAGGTCGCCCAATGCATCGACGGTGTGCTGGTGTTGTTCGACACCGAGCAGAAAGGCCTGACCGGTGTGCTGATCAACGAGAAGAAACGCGCGGTGCGCTGCATGGGCCAGGAGACGCCGCAGACGCTTCAGCCATAATCCAATCCCAAGGACACCACCATTCCCTGTGGGAGCGAGCTTGCTCGCGATAGCGGTGGATCAGTCAACGCCTATGTCGACTGACCTGCCGCCATCGCGAGCAAGCTCGCTCCCACAGGGAATGTGTACAGCCAAGTCTATTCGTCCATGAAAAAGCCCCGCCTGACGAAATCAGGCGGGGCTTTTTTGTTTCATTCAGCCGATCAGTTGGCGCTCATGGTCGAGCGCGGCGCTACTGGCTGGTTGTCGTTGGAGATGGTCACTTCCACGCGACGGTTCATGGCACGGCCCGAGACGCTGGTGTTGTCGGCCACCGGGAATTCCTTGCCGTAACCCTGGGTCACGATACGAGCCGGGTCGACGCCCATCTTCACCAGCGCGAGTTGCACGGAGCCGGCGCGACGCTCGGACAGCGACTGGTTGTAGGAATCCGAACCGGTGCTGTCGGTGTAGCCTTCGACGATCACTTTGCGGTCGGGGTTTTCCTGGAGGAACTGCGCCAGTTTGCTCACATTGGTCATGCCGCTGGCGCGCAGCTCGGACTTGTTGGTGGCAAACAGCACGTCGCCGAAGGTCACCAGCGTACCGCGTTCGGTCTGCTTGGCATTCAGGCTGTCCTGCAGTTGCTTGATCTGCGCGTTGCGTGCGTCGAGCAGCGCACGGGCGCGTTCGTCGCCAGCGTTTTTCAGTTCGGCTTCGGCGTTGCGCAGGGCGATGGTCTGCTTGGCCACTTCTACGCGCTGGTTGGTCAGGTAGGCCAACTGGTCGACCTTGGCTTCGTCTTCCTTGTCCATGTAGGCCTTGTCGGCCTTGGCCAGGAAGTCCGCCGCGTCTTTGGTTTCCAGGGCCGCCACTTTAGTCGCCGCCGGGTCGGCCTGCAGGCCGTTGTAGTTGGTGCGAGCCTGTTCCAGGTTCGCGTTCGGGTCATGGGAGCAAGCGGCCAGGGCTACGCAGGCAGCGAGCAGGGCGGGCATCATCAAGTGTTTGTGCATCATAGTCTGTCGTCCTTTTATCAATGAGAAGTACGTCGTGGCGTGAACGCTTTACTGAACCTTGTTCATGCCTTCCTGACGCAGTTCCTGAACCCCTTTCTGAGAATCCTTGAGTGCTTGTTCAGCCTTGGCGGCCTGGGCCTTGCGCTCGGCGACGCGGGCGTCCCACTCGGCCTGTTCGGCCAGTCGCTTGGCTTCGTCGTACTTCTTGTCATGCATGGCGATTTCGGCTTGCTTGAGCTTGTCCTGGGCCGACTTCATTTCCACAGCAGCGAATTCGGTACCGCCGGCGCTGACGGCGCTGTTGACCGCCGATTGGGTCACCGCGTACTGCTCCGACGGTGGATTACCGGCGCAACCGGCGAGAATGAAGCTGCTACCGAGCGCCAGGGCAGCCAACTTCAAGCCGCGCAGGCCAGTGGATGAGGGTTTGGCAGTGCAGGTATTCATAGGCTTCAACTCCATTGGAAAACTCCTGAAAAAACGACAAATCCATGCTGGGACCGAAACCGTGACGTCTGGTTTGGCGTTGGCGCCAAGGCGCGTTTATTTAAACAACCGTTCCAGTATGGTTACTCGGTGTGACCCGAGCCGTTTTTCAAAAGTTCAGCGAAGATGGCCATTCGCCAAAAGAATTACTGACTGATCGGTCAATGACAGAAAAGCTGAACTTTCAAGGCGCGCAGCGGTATCTCGGCGCGGGTGTAAAAGACCCCGCGCCGGAAAACCGCAAGCTGGAATGAAAGGAAATCAGTGTTTGGATTTGTCGTTCTGCGAGGAAAGTTCATGCAGATGCCGACGGGACAACGCGAGAAATCTCGGGGTCGGGCCCACGTCTTCGTACAGCGGGTCACCTTCTTCATCGGTGGCGACGACTTGCGAACCCTTGATGTAGGGAAAGCTGGCTTCCAGCTCCTCCAGCGCCGCCCCGATCAGCTCGCCCAGCAGCTCCTCGGGCTGGCGCTTGGGGTACATGTCGCAGATCGCTGCCAGGCGGGCTGCGGCTTCCACGTCCAGATGGACCGTGTAGCCGGTCTGGGTCAGGCGGCCCTTGGCGTTTTCTTCCCAATGCTGGGCAAGCTCACGAATTTTCATGATGACCTCAATCAGCCTGCTCGTGGCAGGCGCGGTGAGTGACAAGCCGTTGTGTGGCTTACTCATGAGACTAGCTTTGTTGGACAAGGTTTAAAGTCCCTTCGTCGCTTGTCATAAGCGGCGGGCATCGGCACTCTCTAAGCCAAGAGCTGTCCGGACTTTTTTGCTGGAGAAATGCTGATGACCGATATCGATGCCCGCTTGCGCGAGGATGTCCACCTGCTCGGCGAACTGCTGGGCAATACCATCCGCGAACAGTACGGGGACACGTTTCTCGACAAGATCGAGCAGATCCGCAAGGGGGCCAAGGCTGACCGACGCGGTTCCGTGGATGCCGAACTCAGCGCCAGCCTCAACCAACTGAGCGAGGACGAATTGCTGCCGGTGGCGCGTGCGTTCAACCAGTTTCTCAACCTCGCCAATATCGCCGAGCAGTACCAACTGATCCACCGCCGGGAAGAGTCGCAACCGGCGCCCTTCGAGGCACGGGTGCTGCCCGAACTGCTCGCCCGGTTGCGGGCCGAGGGCCATGGCGCCGAGGCCCTGGCCCGGCAGTTGGGACGGCTGGAGATCGAGCTGGTCCTCACCGCCCACCCCACGGAAGTGGCCCGCCGTACGCTGATCCAGAAATACGACGCCATCGCCGCGCAACTGGCGGCCCAGGATCACCGCGACCTGACCAGCGCCGAGCGCGCGCAGATTCACGAACGCCTGCAGCGCTTGATCGCCGAAGCCTGGCACACCGAAGAAATCCGCCGCACCCGGCCGACCCCGGTGGACGAGGCCAAATGGGGTTTCGCGGTGATCGAGCATTCGCTGTGGCAGGCCATTCCCAATTACCTCCGCAAGGCCGACCAGGCCCTGCATGCCGCCACCGGCTTGCGCCTGCCCCTGGAAGCTGCGCCGATCCGCTTTGCCTCGTGGATGGGCGGCGACCGTGACGGCAACCCGAATGTCACCGCCGCCGTGACCCGCGAGGTGCTGTTGCTGGCGCGGTGGATGGCGGCGGACCTGTACCTGCGTGACGTCGACCAACTGGCGGCCGAGCTGTCCATGCAAAACGCCAGCGAGGCCTTGCGTGCCCAGGCCGGCGACAGCGCCGAACCGTATCGCGCCGTGCTCAAGCAACTGCGTGAACGCCTGCGCGCCACCCGCAACTGGGCGCACGCCTCCTTGAGTGCTGCCACGCCACCCAGCGCCGAGGTGTTGCAGCACAACCGCGAACTGCTGGACCCCCTGGAGCTGTGCTATCACTCGTTGCACGAGTGCGGCATGGGCGTGATTGCCGACGGGCCGTTAATCGATTGCCTACGTCGGGCGGTGACCTTTGGCTTGTTCCTGGTGCGCCTCGATGTGCGCCAGGACTCGACGCGCCATAGCGCCGCCATGACGGAAATAACCGATTACCTGGGCCTGGGGCGCTATGAGGATTGGAACGAGGAGCAGCGCATCAGCTTCCTGCTCGAGGAACTGAACAACCGACGTCCGCTGCTGCCGGCCCATTTCAAGCCCTCGGCCGACACGGCGGAAGTGTTGGCGACATGCCGGGAAGTGGCGGCGGCGCCGGCGGCGTCCTTGGGTTCCTACGTGATCTCCATGGCCGGCGCGGCTTCCGATGTCCTCGCCGTGCAGCTGTTGTTGAAGGACGCTGGCGTGTTGCGGCCGATGCGGGTAGTGCCGCTGTTCGAGACCCTGGCCGACCTGGACAACGCCGGGCCGGTGATCGAGCGGTTGTTGCTGCTGCCGGGCTATCGTTCGCGGCTGCAAGGCCCGCAGGAAGTGATGATCGGCTATTCCGATTCGGCCAAGGATGCCGGCACCACGGCGGCGGCCTGGGCGCAGTATCGGGCCCAGGAGCGGTTAGTGGACATTTGCCGCGAGCAGCAAGTCGAACTGCTGCTGTTCCACGGTCGTGGTGGCACCGTGGGCCGTGGTGGCGGTCCGGCGCACGCGGCGATCCTGTCCCAGCCACCGGGTTCGGTGGCCGGGCGTTTCCGCACCACCGAGCAAGGTGAAATGATTCGTTTCAAATTCGGCCTGCCGGACATCGCCGAACAGAACCTAAATCTGTACCTCGCCGCGGTGCTTGAAGCGACGTTGCTGCCACCGCCGCCACCCACGCCGCAGTGGCGGGACTTGATGGACGAACTGGCGGCCGACGGCGTCAGTGCCTACCGTGCCGTGGTGCGGGAAAACCCGCAATTCGTCGAGTACTTCCGCCAGTCCACCCCTGAGCAGGAACTCGGGCGCCTACCCCTGGGCAGCCGTCCGGCCAAGCGTCGCGCCGGGGGCATCGAAAGCCTGCGGGCCATCCCGTGGATCTTCGGCTGGACCCAGACCCGCCTGATGCTGCCGGCCTGGCTCGGCTGGGAAACCGCACTGAGCAAGGCCCTGGAGCGCGGCGAAGGGGAGTTGCTGGGGCAGATGCGCGAGCAATGGCCGTTCTTCCGGACCCGCATCGATATGCTGGAGATGGTGCTGGCCAAGGCTGACGCCGATATCGCGCGCTCTTACGACGAGCGTTTGGTGGAACCTGAGCTGTTGCCTTTGGGTGCGCATTTACGCGACCTATTGTCGCAGGCGTGCTCGGTGGTCCTTGGCTTGACCGGCCAGTCGCAGCTACTGGCACATAGCCCAGCCACGCTGGAATTCATTCGCCTGCGCAACACCTACCTCGACCCGTTGCACCTGTTGCAGGCCGAACTGTTGGCGCGCTCGCGGCAGCAGGATGTGGCCCAGGGCAGCCCCGTGGAACAGGCGTTGCTGGTGTCTGTGGCGGGGATTGCCGCCGGTTTGCGCAATACCGGCTAACATCAGGCGACGCAGCGAAACGGCTCGCCCGGCGTTCCCGGGCGTTGTCCGCTGGGGGAGGGGGCAGGTCGAGCAGGCGACAGTTTGTTGTTCGGTTGCGACGCTCGCCACCCCCTCCGAAGGTCGCATCGGGCGCGGGTTCCTCCGACTTTCGGCGGCTTGTGTGGGTCGGGCCTGCTGTGTATCTTGATCAGCCTTTGGCCGTTTGGGCGGTCACGATCCAGTTTTTCGAAGATTGGCCCCACGAGGCGAATCCGAGCGTTTTACATAAAAAAATTGAGGAGCACATCGATGCGCGTCATTCTGCTGGGAGCTCCCGGGGCCGGTAAAGGTACTCAGGCAAAGTTCATCACCGAAAAATTCGGTATCCCGCAAATCTCCACTGGCGACATGCTGCGTGCCGCGGTCAAGGCGGGCACGCCACTGGGCGTTCAAGCCAAGAGCATCATGGATGCCGGTGGCCTGGTGTCGGATGACCTGATCATCGCCCTGGTCAAGGATCGCATCGCTCAACCCGATTGCGCCAATGGCTTCCTGTTCGATGGCTTCCCGCGCACCATTCCCCAGGCTGAAGCCCTGGTGACGGCTGGTGTGGAGCTCGATCATGTGGTTGAAATCGCGGTCGACGACGAAGAGATCGTCCAGCGCATTGCTGGTCGTCGCGTCCACGAACCGTCCGGTCGGGTTTACCACACCGTCTACAATCCGCCAAAAATTGCCGGCAAGGACGATGTCACCGGTGAAGACCTGGTGCAGCGCAAGGACGACACCGAAGAAACCGTGCGTCATCGCCTGTCGGTCTACCATTCCCAGACCAAGCCGCTGGTGGCGTTCTACCAGAATCTGTCCGCTGCCCACGGCAAGCCGACGTACAGCCACATCCCGGGCGTCGGCTCGGTCGATGCGATCACCGGCAAGGTGCTTGAAGCGCTGAGCTGAAAAGTCTGATCAGATGCATCAACTACGGCCCGCTTGCGGGCCGTAGTTGTTTATACTGGCGCACTTTTTTCCCCACCTGATTTACGGACACATCGATGAGCACCTTGCTGGCCCTGGACACCGCGACTGAAGCTTGCTCCGTCGCCTTGCTGCACGACGGCAAGGTCACGAGCCATTACGAGGTGATCCCACGCCTGCATGCGCAGAAACTGTTGCCGATGATCCAGCAACTGCTCAGCGACGCCGGGACGACCTTGCAGGCGGTGGACGCGATTGCCTTCGGGCGCGGGCCGGGGGCGTTTACGGGGGTGCGCATCGCCATCGGCGTGGTGCAGGGGTTGGCATTTGCCTTGGAGCGGCCGGTGTTGCCGGTGTCGAACCTGGCGGTGCTGGCCCAGCGCGCCTTGCGCGAACAGGGCGCCCGCCAGGTCGCCGCAGCCATCGATGCGCGCATGGACGAGGTGTACTGGGGCTGCTATCGCGAAACTGACGGCGAGATGCGCCTGGTGGGTGCCGAGGCGGTATTGCCACCCGAGGCCGCGGCGTTGCCAAGCGGGGCCGACGGTGACTGGTTCGGCGCTGGTACCGGTTGGGGTTACGGCGAGCGCATCGGTGTCAGCCTCATCGGCCAGGACGCCTCAATGCTGCCTCATGCCGAAGACCTGCTGGCCCTGGCCCGCTTCGCCTGGGAACGCGGCGAAGCCATCCCGGCGGACGATGCGCAGCCGGTGTACCTGCGGGACAAGGTCGCAACGCCGAAATCCGAGCGGTAAAAACCTCACCCCATTCTCAAGTGAGCACAATTGTGGCGAGGGGATTTATCCCCGCTCGAGTGCGCAGCACTCGCCAGATCAGTGGCTGACACAACAATGTCGGGGGGCGCTGCGCGCCCAGCGGGGATAAATCCCCTCGCCACAAAGGCATTTCCCCAAGCTTCCAAGTCTGTCGCTCAGCATAGTTTGCCTCCCTCGCAAAAGTCATTCGCATCTCAAAAAGTCACACCCAATATTGCCAGTCGTCACTTTTTCAGCCCGTTTTTAAACCTTTTCGACTTTATGTGCTCTAGTTATCACTTGCGCATTTGCGCGGCTGCAAAAGTGCCGCTAAATTGCCATCATTGATACCGAGCATTCTGTTATGCGTATAGACGGCGTTTCATCCCAGTCCTACCCCATCAAGCGTCGGCCTCGTGCGGGTAAAGCCACCGAGCCGGAAAACTTCGATGACATCGATGGCGAACTGGAATTTCCGTCTGAAGAGCAACTGGCTGCCCGCGCCGCCAAAGCCTCCGCGCAACGCCTGAGCAATCTCCCCGCCCGTCAGCAAGACATGCTTTATCACCGCGCGATGAGTCGCAGTGTCGCCACGGCCCTGGCGAGCTACCTGAGCACCGCCGGTTTCGTCGATTGGGATATGGAAGTGCTGGGACTCGATCTCTACATCTGATGGTCTTGCCTTACTACCTGGGCTGTCCGTCCTGGAGCGAAAACGCCTGGCGCGATTACCTCTATCCTCAAGACGCCAAAAGCACCGACTTTCTCAACCTCTATTCCCAAGTGTTCAATGCCGTGGAAGGCAATACGACGTTCTATGCCAGCCCGTCTGCGGCCACGGTCCAGCGCTGGGCCGAAATCATGCCCGAACACTTTCGCTTCACCGCCAAGTTCCCCGGTGACATCAGCCACAATGGCGACTTGCGTGAACGCTTGACGGCCACCGAAACCTTCCTGCAACTGCTCAGCCCCTTGGGCGAGCGCGTCGCGCCGTACTGGCTGCAACTGTCCAAGGCCTTCACCCCGAATCGGTTAGCGGAACTGGCAGGGTTCATCGACGCCTTGCAGCGCCCCCTGGCCGTGGAGGTGCGTCACGATGAGTTCTTTGCCAAGGGCGACGCCGAGCGACGCCTCAATCGGCTGTTGCTCGATCGCGGCGTCGAACGCATCTGCCTCGACCCCCGGGCCTTGTTCAGTTGTACCTCCCCTGATCCTGCCGTGCTTCACGCCCAATCGAAAAAGCCCCGTGTGCCGCCTCGGCCTGCGGCATTCACCCAATGTCCGCAAGTGCGCTTCATCGGCCATCCGGTGCTGGAAGCCAACGAGCCGTTCCTGACACCGTGGGTGGAGAAAGTCGCCGCGTGGATCGAAGAAGGGCGCACGCCGTATATCTTCCTGCACACCGCCGACAACCGGCTGGCGGCCAGGCTCGCGCAACGCTTTCACGAGCGTTTGATGAGTCGATTGCCTGGCTTGCCGGCCCTGCCTGCGCTATATAGAGAGCCCGCCGCCGAGCAACTGGGTTTGCTCTGAGGCCCACTCCCTCTCTGCTCAGGAGCGAACAACATGGAAGCGCAAATCCGTCGAGCCCAGGCGTTCAAAGCCTTGCACGAACGCGAAGGGGCTTTTGTCATTCCCAACCCGTGGGATGCCGGTTCGGCCAAGATGCTCGCCAGCCTTGGTTTTGAAGCCTTGGCGACCACCAGCGCCGGGCACGCCTTTTCCTTAGGCCGACCCGATGGCGCCCTGGGCCTGGATGACACCCTGGCTAACGTACGGGCGATTGTGGCGGCCACTGACTTGCCAGTGGCGGTCGATCTGGAGAACGGTTTTGCCGATGCCCCCGAGGACTGCGCGCGCAATTTGCTCCGTGCAGCGGAGGCCGGTGCGGTGGGAGGCTCGATCGAGGATGCCACGGGGCGCGAAGACAGCCCGATCTATTGCTTCGACCACGCCGTGGCGCGGGTCAAGGCTGCCGCCGAGGCCGTGCGCAGCTTGCCGTATCCTTTCCTGCTGACGGCCCGGGCGGAAAACTTCCTGCACGGCAATCCGGACTTGGACGACACCCTTCGCCGCCTGAAGGCCTTCGCGGATGCCGGCGCCGACGTGTTGTACGCCCCGGGGCTGAGCAGCGCCGAGCAAGTGCTCGCCGTGGTGCAGGCCGTGGCGCCGAAACCGGTGAACGTGCTGATGTCCGGGGCGCTGGACCTGACCGTCGCGCAGTTGAGCGAGTTGGGCGTCAAGCGCATCAGCGTCGGATCGGCGCTGGCCCTGGCCGCGTATGGCGAGTTCTTCCGCGCCGCCGAGGAAATCCAGGAGCAGGGCACGTTCACCTTCACGCGCCGCTCGATGCCGTTCAAGCAGGCCAACCAATTATTCAAGGGTTGATGCCCGAGGCAACATCGTGCGGTTTTTGAAAGTTCTTGCGGTCGTGGCAGTGCTCATTGGCGTTGCCGTACTGGGCGTGTGGCGCGGCTGGGTGGCGCTGCCGCCCCAATGGAATCCATGGGCGCCGTTGGACGTCAATCTTGCGCCCAACCTGCTGACCCGCTTCAAGCTCATGGCCCTGCGCAACGACCCGCAGCTGTGCGATCAGGCCCTCGCCACTTCGGGGCTGCGTACCGCTCGCCAGGCCGACAGCGGCGCCAATACGACGTGCCCGTTGACCAACGTGTTGAGGGTGCAGGGCGGTGAGGTGGCGTTGAGTAGCAGTTTCCTCGCCAGTTGCCCCCTGGCAGTGGCGTTCGCGCTGTTCGAGCGCCATGGTTTGCAGCCGGCGGCAATGGCGGTCTACGGGCAGAAAGTGACGCGGGTCGATCACCTTGGCAGTTTCGCCTGCCGCAACATGTACGGGCGTGAGAGCGGTGCGCGCAGTCAGCACGCCACCGCCAGCGCGCTGGACATCGCCGGGTTCCGCCTGGCCGATGGGCGCACGATCAGCGTCCTGAGGGACTGGCCCAAGGACAATGCCAATGCGCGCTTTCTGCGCCAGGCCCGGGATGGCGCCTGCGATATGTTCAGTGTGGTCTTGAGTCCGGATTACAACGAGGCACACCGCAACCATTTTCATCTGGATGTGGGGCCATGGTGGATCTGTCGTTGATTTGGTATCAGGCGGCGATGCGCAGGTTCTGCAGCACGATTGGACGTGCCCAGCGGGTATCGAAGTCCAGTTGTTTCTGCTGTGCCACCAATTCCTCTTCCGGGAACGGTGGAAACGGTTTGTCCAGCAGGTCGAGTTCGAACTCGGCGATTGGCAGGTGCAATGGGCGCGGTTGCGGTGCTGGGCCGGGTTCCGGCAGCGGTTGGCCGGCGGTGAGGACGAGTGGGCGAACCCAGTTGCTCTCGAAGGTCTGCTGCTTTTGCTGGGCGGCAATCTCTTCCGCTGGGAACGGCGGGAAGGGCTTGTCCAGCAGGTCGAGTTCGAATTCGGCGATGGGCAGGAACAGCGGCTCAGGCGGCTTGACCGGTGTTTCGGTTACTTCGCAGGTGCGCTGGCTGACGATGTGCGCCAGCAGCTCGGCGCCGAGGGTCGGTTCAACGGCCTCATCGAGCGGCACTGGCTGGTAGCTGCCAGGCGCCGGTGCGTTATCACCCAGTTGATCGGCCAGGGCCCGGGCAAAAAAATCCTGCCACAGGTGACTGACGCCGCTCAGCGCTTGGGTGTTACGCAGGCTGTAATCGCCGTAAGGGGAGATAACGCCTATCGATGTGGATTGAATGTCTGACATTTTTCTCGGTCGACGCTCAGCTCTGGCAAAATGCCGTTCACCGTTGTTATCGGCCGTTTTTGCCGATCCTTAATTTTTTGAGCATGTTTCCATGAGTGAGCAACCTGCGGCCTGCCGTATCCATGTCGAGGCCCTGGCCCCGGCCTTCCAACCGCAGGCCGAGCACTGGGCCGAGCGGCTTGGCCTGCCTTTGCAAGTGGACGAGGGCGAGTTTGCCTTGCAGGTCGGCGAGCAGGGGTTGCAATTGCAGCAGTTGGGCCCGGATGCGCCAGGGCCGGTGCGCGTGGACTTCGTCGAAGGTGGCGCGGCTCATCGGCGCTTGTACGGCGGCGGCAGTGGCCAGATGATCGCCAAGGCAGTCGGCGTTGCCCAAGGCGTGCGTCCGCGGGTGCTGGATGCCACGGCCGGGTTGGGCAAGGATGCCTTTGTGCTGGCCAGCCTGGGCTGCGACATGAGCCTGATCGAGCGCCAGCCGCTGATTGGCGCCTTGCTGGAAGATGGCCTGGCCCGTGGGGCAGAGGACTTCGAGGTGGCGCCGATCGTGGCGCGCATGCGTTTGCTCAAGGGCAACTCCATCGAGGTGATGCGCAACTGGGAAGGCGAACCGCCCCAGGTGATCTACCTCGACCCGATGTTCCCTCATCGTGAGAAAACCGCCCTGGTGAAGAAGGAGATGCGTCTGTTCCGGCCCCTGGTGGGCGATGACCCGGACGCTCCGGCACTGCTCGCCGCAGCCCTGGCCCTGGCGACGCATCGGGTGGTGGTCAAGCGTCCGCGCAAGGCACCGTGCATCGAAGGGCCGAAGCCGAGCCATGGGCTCGATGGCAAATCCAGTCGCTACGACATCTACCCGAAGAAAGCGCTCAAGCCCTGATCTGTGGGAAAAGGTGTTTTGTCGGAGAAGAATGATCTGTGGGAGCAAAGCTTGCTCGCGACGAACGATGACGCGGTGTTCTGAGAGATCGCAGCGCCGCCATCGCGAGCAAGCTTTGCTCCCACAGGCCCACCTCAGTCAGAAAAAACTGTGGCTGGCCTAAGGCCGATAAGCCCGCATGAACAACCCCACCACTTCCTGCACATGAGCCTCGGCGGCTTCGGGTTCCGGGGCCGCGCCGCAGCCAGTCAACAACCGGAAATTCGCCGCGCCCTTGATCAGGCAGAAAAAGTGCTCGGCGGCATTGCGCGGTTTGTCGATGCTCAGGGCGCCGTTCTGGTTGACCTTGGTCAGCAGCCGCTCCATACCTGAGAGCATCCGCAGCGGACCAGCTTCGTAGAAAATCGTCGACAGCTTCGGGTCTTGGCTGCCCAAGGCCATGATCAGCCGATGCAGGTTCAACGATTCATCGCTGTTGATCAGTTGGTTGAACCCACGGGCAATGTTCAGCAGCACCTGCTCGATCGGAGCGCCGTCGGGCCATTCGTAAAATAGCGACGGTACCTGTTCTTCACATTTGGCCATCACGGCAGCGGAAAACAGCGTCTCCTTGTCGTTGAAATGGCTGTAGACCGTCAGCTTCGAAACCCCCGCCTCGGTGGCGACGGCGTCCATGCTGGTATTGGCATACCCCATGCTCAGGAACAGACGTTTCGCCGCGTCCAGAATGGCCTGGCGCTTGGCCAGGTCCTTAGGGCGACCAGGGCCGCTGGTGGATGAAGGATTGTTCGACATTTCTTCGCTTTAATACTGGACTGGTGAGTTTGCTATTAATAACATACTCGCCAGTATAATTATTCCAAGCACCATTAGCGAAAGGTCACTCGCCATGTTCCGCTATGCCCTGCCCCTCGCCATGCCAGTCGCCCTGGCTTTTTTATTGTCTGCGTGCGGTCATGACGAGCCGGCGGCCGTCGCCGTGCGCCCCGCCATGGTGGTCAAGCCCGAGCCTTCGGCCCAGGCGATGGACAGTTATCCTGGCGAAGTGCGGGCCCGTTTCGAGCCCGACCTGGCCTTTCGCATTGGCGGCAAAGTGAGCCGACGGTTGGTGGAAGAGGGCCAGCGGGTCAAGGCCAATCAGCCGCTGGCCGAGCTCGATCCCGAAGATGTGCGCCTGCAACTGGAAGCGACCCGTGCCCAGGTCGCCGCCGCCGAGGCCAACCTGAACCTGGTTCGTGCCGAACGTGACCGCTACAAAACCTTGATGGAGCGGCAGATGGTCAGCCGCTCCCAGTACGACAACGCCGAAAACCTTTATCGCTCCGGCACCGCACGGCTCAAGCAGATCAAGGCCGAGTTCGATGTCGCCAACAACCAGGCCAGCTATTCGGTGCTGCGTGCGCCCCAGGATGGCGTGGTGGCCCGGCGTTCGGTGGAAGTCGGGCAGGTAGTCTCGGCTGGGCAAACCGTCTTCACCCTGGCCACCGACGGCGAGCGTGAAGTACTGATCAGCCTGCCGGAGCAAGGTTTTGGCCGGTTCAAGATCGGCCAGCCGGTCTCGGTCGAACTGTGGAGCCAGCCCGACCAGCGTTTCAGCGGGCGTATCCGCGAACTGTCGCCCGCTGCCGACCCCAAGTCCCGTACCTTTGCTGCTCGCGTGGCCTTCACGGCCGGCAGCGTTCCGGCGGAGCTGGGCCAAAGCGCGCGGGTGTTTATCCAGACTGCCGACACGGTACCGCTGTCGGTGCCCTTGTCGGCCCTGACGGCTGAAAATGGCGCCACCTATGTCTGGGTGGTCAACGCCAACAACACCGTGAAAAAAGTCCCGGTGCGAGTCGGCGCCTTCGGCGAAAAAACCGTGCCGGTGCTCGAAGGCCTCAACCCCGATGACTGGGTGGTGGCGGCCGGCGTGCATGTCCTCCTCGACGGCCAGCAGGTACGGCCGGTGGATCGCTCCAACCGTGTGGTCAATCTGACGGCCAAGGAGTAATCCGCGATGGGTTTCAATCTTTCCGAATGGGCGCTGCGTAACCGCCAGATCGTACTGTTCCTGATGCTATTGCTGGCCATCGTCGGTGCGCTTTCCTACACCAAGCTTGGCCAGAGCGAAGACCCGCCATTCACCTTCAAGGCCATGGTCATTCGAACAGTGTGGCCGGGGGCGACGGCCGAGGAAGTGTCGCGCCAAGTCACCGAGCGTATCGAAAAGAAGCTGATGGAAACCGGCGATTACGAAAAGATCGTTTCGTTCTCCCGCCCGGGGGAATCCCAAGTGACTTTCGCGGCGCGCGACTCCATGCATTCGGCACAGATTCCCGAGCTGTGGTACCAACTGCGCAAGAAGATCGGCGATATCCGCCACACCTTGCCGCCGGATGTACAGGGCCCGTTCTTCAACGATGAATTCGGGACCACCTTCGGCAATATCTACGCGCTGACCGGCGAAGGGTTCGACTACGCCGTGCTCAAGGACTACGCCGATCGCATCCAGATCCAGCTGCAGCGGGTCAAGGACGTGGGCAAGGTCGAACTGATCGGTTTGCAGGACGAGAAAATCTGGATCGAACTGTCAAACGTGAAGCTGGCGACCCTTGGCCTGCCCTTGGCGGCTGTCCAGCAGGCCCTTGAAGAGCAAAACACGGTCTCCACCGCAGGCTTCTTCGAAACCGGCAGCGAGCGATTGCAGCTACGGGTTTCGGGGAATTTCCAGACCGTGGAAGAGATCCGCAGTTTCCCGATCCGGGTCGGTGATCGTACGTTCCGTATCAGCGACCTGGCGGACGTGCGCCGTGGTTTCAACGACCCGCCGGCGCCACGTATGCGCTTCATGGGCGAGGATGCCATCGGTCTGGCCGTGGCGATGAAGCAAGGCGGGGATATCCTGGTTCTGGGCAAGGCCCTTGAGGTCGACTTTGCTCGTATCCAGAACACCCTGCCGGCCGGCATGCAATTGCACAAGGTGTCGGACCAGCCGGCGGCGGTGAAGACCGGGGTCGGTGAGTTTGTCCAGGTGCTGGTGGAAGCGCTGACGATCGTATTGCTGGTGAGCTTCTTCTCCCTGGGGCTACGCACCGGGATGGTGGTGGCCCTGGCGATCCCGTTGGTGCTGGCGATGACGTTCGCCGCCATGTATTACCTGGGGATCGGCCTGCACAAGATTTCCCTCGGCGCGCTGGTATTGGCCCTGGGGCTGCTGGTGGACGACGCGATCATCGCGGTGGAGATGATGGCGATCAAGATGGAGCAGGGCTATGACCGGATCAAGGCCGCCAGTTTCGCCTGGACCAGCACCGCATTCCCGATGCTCACCGGTACGTTGATTACGGCGGCGGGCTTCCTGCCAATCGCCACCGCGCAATCGGGCACCGGCGAATACACCCGCTCGATTTTCCAGGTCGTGACCCTGGCGCTGGTCGCCTCCTGGGTGGCCGCCGTGGTGTTCGTGCCGTATCTGGGGGAAAAGCTCCTGCCGGACCTGGCGAAAATTCACGCGGCCAAACATGGCACGACTGACGGCCAGACCGACCCTTACGGCACGCCGTTTTACCAGCGTGTCCGGCGGATGGTGGAGTGGTGCGTGCGTCGGCGCAAAACCGTCATCCTGCTGACCGTGCTGTTGTTCGTCGGCTCTGTGGTGTTGTTCCGGTTCGTGCCGCAGCAGTTCTTCCCGGCATCGGGGCGGCTGGAGCTGATGGTCGACCTGAAACTGCAGGAAGGCGCATCCCTGAGCAACACCGCCGAGCAGGTCAAGCGCCTGGAAGCGCTGCTCAAGGACCATGCCGGCATCGACAACTATGTGGCCTACGTCGGCACCGGTTCACCGCGCTTCTACCTGCCGCTGGACCAACAACTGCCGGCCTCCAGCTTCGCCCAGTTCGTGGTGCTGGCCAAGACCATCGAAGACCGTGAGCCTTTGCGCAGTTGGTTGATCGCGACCCTGAACGAACAATTCCCGACCTTGCGCTCGAGGGTCACTCGCCTGGAAAACGGCCCGCCGGTCGGCTACCCGGTGCAGTTCCGCGTCACGGGTGAGCACATCGAAGAAGTCCGGGCCCTGGCGCGGAAAGTGGCGACGAAAGTTCGCGAAAACCCCTACGTGGTCAATGTTCACCTGGACTGGGAAGAGCCGAGCAAGGTGGTGTACCTGAACGTCGACCAGGACCGCGCCCGGGCCCTGGGCGTCAGCACCACCCACCTGGCGAGTTTCCTGCGCAGCTCTCTCACCGGCTCCAGCGTCAGCCAGTACCGGGAGGACAACGAACTGATCGAAATCCTGCTGCGCGGTACGGTGCATGAGCGCACCGAGCTGTCGTTGCTGCCGAGCCTGGCGGTGCCGACCGACAACGGCAAGAGCGTGGCCCTGTCGCAGATCGCGACCTTGGAGTACGGCTTCGAAGAGGGCGTGATCTGGCACCGCAACCGTCTGCCGAGCGTGACCGTACGGGCCGATATCTACGGCAAGGAACAGCCGGCGACCCTGGTGCAGCAGATTTTCCCGACCCTGGAGCCGATTCGTGCCGAACTGCCGGACGGTTACCTGCTGGAAGTGGGCGGTACGGTGGAGGATTCGGCCCGCGGCCAGAAATCGGTGAATGCCGGCGTGCCGTTGTTCATCGTGGTGGTGCTGACGTTGCTGATGCTGCAACTGCGCAGTTTCTCCCGCACGGCCATGGTGTTCCTCACCGCGCCCCTGGGGTTGATCGGCGTCACGCTGTTCCTGCTCGTGTTCCGTCAGCCGTTCGGTTTTGTCGCCATGCTCGGTACCATCGCGCTGTCGGGGATGATCATGCGCAACTCGGTGATCCTGGTGGACCAGATCGAACAGGACATCAAGGCCGGGCTGGCGCCTTGGCAGGCGATCATCGAAGCCACGGTTCGGCGCTTCCGCCCGATTGTGCTCACCGCATTGGCCGCGGTGCTGGCGATGATCCCGCTGTCGCGCAGCTTGTTCTTTGGCCCTATGGCTGTGGCGATCATGGGCGGCTTGATCGTGGCCACGGCGTTGACGCTGTTGTTCCTGCCGGCGTTGTATGCGGCGTGGTTCAGGGTCAAGAAAACCTGAGTCGATCCAGCGACCATCACCGATCCAATGTGGGAGCGAGCTTGCTCGCGATAGCGGTGTAACAGTCAACAAAGATGTTGAAGCTGATACAGCCATCGCGAGCAAGCTCGCTCCCACAGTTTTTATGAGGATCGTTCCCACGCGGAGCGTGGGAACGATCCTTAACTCAGAGGGTGCCGAAAACCTTCTTCGCCAAACTGGTCGCCGCAGCCGCCGGGTTCTGGCGAATGGTGGCTTCCTGCTTGCCGATCATCTCGAACAACCCGTCCAGCGCCTGCTCGGTCACGTAGTTTTCGATGTTGGCGCTCTTGGCGTCCAGCACGCCGAACGTCGCGGCCTGGCCGGCGAAGGCATTGTATTTCTGGGCCAGGCCGACCTTGTCGGTGGCTTGCTTGACGATGGGCAGAAACTTGGCGCGGATCTGCTCGCGGCTGCTCTTGTTCAGGTATTGAGTGGCCGAGTCGTTGCCGCCGCTGAGGATGCCCTTGGCATCGCTCACGCTCATGTTCTTCACGGCATTGACCAGAATCGGCTGGGCCTGGACCACGGCGGCTTCAGCAGCCTGGTTCATGCTGGTTTCCAGCTGATCGACCTGCTCACCCATGCCGAAGGCCTTCATCTTGCTGGCGACTTTGCCCAGCTTGCCTGGCAGCTCGATCTTCACCTCCGGGTTGTTGCTGAAGCCGCCGGGTGTACCCAGTTGCTTGACCGCCACCTGCGCACCTTGGGTCAAGGCGTCCTTGAGGCCACCGGTGGCATCTTGTTGCGACAGGTCGCCCAGGGACAGGGCCATGGCATTGGCGCAGATCAACAGGCCCGCGCACAGGCCGGTGAAACGGAGGGTAGAGCGGAGCATGATGGCGTCCTTGAAAAAAGTGGAAAACAGAATCAGCGTGCGGCGTTGACGCGGATCTTCAACGGCTGCGGATCCTTGCCATCGAGTTGCACGGCGTGCTGTTCAGTGGTGATGAACATCAACTGGCCGTCCACTTCGATGCGGGCGCTCACGGCATAACGATGGCCGGGCTTGACCTGGGCGGGATCATAACTGAGGTGGAACGGCAGCGGGACCTGGCCTTTGACCGGGCCGCTCTGCTCATCGAGCACTACCGCAGGGGCGTCGGCCATGGAAACGTCCTGCAGGCTCACGCTCAAGGTGGCGTTGGGCGGCAGGGCGATGCGTTGCAGGTAGAAGACTTCGCCGTCGAGGGACGCGGAGGGTGGGGTTGCCGATTGGCAAGCGGCCAGTAAGGCCATGGATGCAAGCAGAGCGAGTTTTTTCATGGGAAAGTACCTGGCTCATTGACGCCAGCCACACGCGGGCGTCAATGAGCATTTAGCGGGTTTGTGTTCAAGCATCGCGGCGTAACGTCGCGGCTCAGGAATCGAACGCGGGGGCTTGAACAGTTTCAGCCAGCGATGCTGGCGCCAGGCTCAGGGGGATGTCAACGTGTTGATCGCCGCCATCCCAGGTGAAAGTCTGTTTCGGTATCAAGGAAAAGAGCGGTATCGCCTCGGTACATTTGCGCCTTTACCGAGAGTTTCTCGCCTACGGACGCCGTCTCGGCACTGATCTGGAAGCGATACTGCCAAGGCTGCTGGAGTGGCCCCCTTGGCGCCATGTTGGAGCCCTGGCCGCCGCTGCTGCTGATCTGCATACCGTCGGCATTTCGAACACTGATTTCGGCACGGCCGGCTTCCGGAAGTTCATAGCCTTCGGGCAGTTGCAGGGTGAGGGTGATGATGTTCATGTTGAATTCCTTTTCAATACGTCGACATTGACGTGGGCCCATCCTAGAGGCCTGCTCCAAAGTTCTCTGTAGGTCTTTTCTTCGTTTGACGTCGCCTTAGCCTCTGCGCAGCGTCGGAGTACGCCTGGCGATTCACCCATCCACCCACCGGAACCGTTCCCTGTTCACGGTGAGTGATCGGCCAAGGTCAAATGTCCGGGCTGACGGCGACCTCCGCCGCATCTTCACTGCGATGCAACGCCACCTGGCGAATCGACAGGCGAATTTCCGCCGGCAGCACCCGCTTGGCCGCGCCTTCGGCCAGTTCGCCCAGGAGCTCGTGGTAGCTGAGTTTTCCGGCCTCGTCGCGGCGCAGCACATCCAGGTCCAGCATCGTCTGGATGAAGTGGCGGAACAGGCTCTTATCGAAGAATTCCGGCGCATTCAGGCCATGCAGGATCGACAGGCGCTGGGCCATGACGGTGCAGAGGTCTTCCAGTTCTTCGGCGCTGATGGTGTTCTGACCGCTGTTGAGCAGCAGCGAGACGGTCATGTAGAAGCGCTGCAAGGTCTGGGCAATGCTCTTCGACAGCAGGGTCAGCAGCACGAAGTGCCGCGAACTCGGCGCCGGCCGCAGGTACAGGTCGTTTTCGAAACGCAGCAGGCCTTGTTCGACGAATGCTTCGAGCCACTGGTCGACCACGCCGTCCAGTTCTTCCAGCGACCAGCGAATGAACAACTCCGATTGCAGGTACGGGTACAACGCGTGGGTGTAGCGCAGGATCTGTTCGCGGCTCATGCGCGAGCTGCTCTGGAAGAAGCTCGCCAGCAACGCCGGCAGGGCGAAGATGTGCAGTACGTTGTTGCGGTAGTAGGTCATCAGCACCGCGTTCTGCTCGTCCAGGTACAGAATCTTGCCCAAGGCATCGCTCTGTTCCGACAGCAGGTCCATGCCCTTCACGTGTTCGATCAGCGCTTGGCCATCGCCTTCGGGCAGGGTGGTGTGGGGCGAGTACGGGACTTTGCGCAGCAACGCCAGGTACAGGTCCAGCACCCGCGCCATGGCGCGGTCGTCCAGGGCCAGGCGGCTGGTGGACAGCAGCGCCAGGGCGACGAGGTTGACCGGGTTGATGGCCGCGGCTTCGTTCAGGTGCCGGGCCACGCGCTCGCCGAGGCGATGGGTGGTCGCGTTGAGCCAGGCCGGTTTGAATTGCGGGCCCAATTCCTGTTGGCGCCAACCGGGCTGTTCGCTGTCGAGGAATTCCGCCAGTTTGATCGGCTCGCCGAAGTTCACCGCCACCTGGCCGAAGCGCTGCTTGAGGGCGCCGATGACCTTGAAAATGTCGAAGATCGATTCTTTCTTCTTGCTGGCCCCGCGCAGCTCGCCCAGGTAGGTGCGGCCTTCCAGCACCCGCTCATAACCGATGTACACCGGCACGAAGACGATGGGCATGCGCGAGGAACGCAGGAAACTGCGCAAGGTGATGGCGAGCATGCCGGTCTTGGGTTGCAGCATGCGTCCGGTGCGCGAGCGACCGCCCTCGACGAAGTACTCCACCGGAAAGCCTTTGGTGAACAGTGTGTGCAGGTATTCATTGAACACGGCGGTGTAGAGCGGGTTGCCCTTGAAGGTGCGGCGCATGAAAAACGCCCCACCGCGGCGCAACAGGCCGCCAATCACCGGCATGTTGAGGTTGATGCCGGCGGCGATGTGCGGTGGCGTCAGGCCGTTGCGAAACAGCAGGTACGACAGCAGCAGGTAGTCGATGTGGCTGCGGTGGCACGGCACGTAGATGACTTCGTGGCCCTGGGCGACGTTCTGCACGCCTTCGATGTGGTTGACCTTGATGCCGTCGTAGATTTTGTTCCAGAACCAGCTCAGCACCACTTCCAGGAAACGGATCGCGGTGTAGGTGTAGTCCGAGGCGATCTCGTTGCCGTAGCGCAGGGCCTGGGCCTTGGCTTTTTCCGGGGAGATCTTTTCCCGCTCGGCTTCCTCGGCAATCGCTTGCTTGACCAGCGGCTGGTTCAACAAGCCCTTGACCAGGTTGCGTCGGTGGGAAATGTCCGGGCCGATGACCGCCGCTTTCAGATTGCGGAAGTGCACCCGCAGGATTCGCTGGGCCATGCGCACGGTGCGTTCGTGGCCCTTGTCGTGTTCGATCAGTTCGCGCAGGTGGATTGGTGCGGAGAATTGCACGCGAGTCTTGCGCCCCAGAATCATGATGCTCAACAGGCGACGCAAGCGCCCGGTGACGGCCCAGCTGTCGGCGAACAACAGCTTCCAGGGGCTGGATTCGCTGTCGGGCGACTGCCCCCAGAACACGCTGACCGGGATGATCTGGGCGTCTTCGGCGGCATTGTGGGTCAGGGCGTCGACCAGTCGCGTCAGGGTGGGCGGCGCGCCGCGCTTGTCCTGTCGCCCGATCCAGTCCGGCGCCGGCGTCAGGTAGAAAAACGCCGCCGGCTCCAGCAGGTTGCCCACGGACACCGGCAATACCGGACGGGGCAGGCCGGCCTTGGTGCATTCGGTATCGAGCACCGCCAGGTCGGTGAGCGAAGGATCTTGCAGGACGTAGAACACCGGACGACTGCGGTCGAGGTTGAGGGTAAAGGACGACTGGTTGATGGTCTCGGAGCGAACCCAGAGGTACAACAGTCGGCGCAGGGTGCCAAACACAAGACGGCGGAACGGGGAGCGGGTCATACGGCTTCTGCATGAGTGGATAAGATCAAGCGGCCGCTAGTGTGCCGGATTCGTCGAAAATCGGCAAAAAAGCGGCGAAGTAAAGTCAGTTGAGAGTTTTTGTGTCTGTCATATACTCGGCCAGTGACTGCCACGGCCTCCCTTATGGACGGCTGGACGGCAGCTAACGTTCGTACGGCTTTCCCTCGAAAAGCCGACTTAAAAATAAAAATGGGAGTGAGCATCATGGCAGCACGGGAAACCGGCAGTGTGAAGTGGTTCAACGACGCCAAAGGCTACGGCTTCATCCAGCGTGAAGGTGGGGCGGATGTGTTCGTGCATTACCGCGCCATCCGTGGCGAAGGCCACCGTTCACTGACCGAAGGCCAGCAGGTCGAGTACGCGGTGGTGGAAGGGCAGAAGGGCTTGCAGGCTGAGGATGTGGTGGGGTTGTAACCCCACGCCTGAAGCCCAGATAGATCCCTGTGGGAGCAAAGCTTGCTCGCGATAGTGATAGGTCAGCTTGCATCAATGTTGAATGTACTTCAGCCATCGCGAGCAAGCTTTGCTCCCACAGTGCCCCCACATTTGGATCTAGTCTGGACCTGAGACGGGTGTCACGCTGTCTTCCAGGTAATCTCCTCTTCCCCATCGGCGCTGATGCGAATCCAGCGATCCGCCGATTCTTCCCCTTCTTCCTCCACCCACGACCCAGGCGCGCAGCGCACTTCGACGTTCAGTGCGGCGAAGGCGGCGCGGGCGCAGGCGATGTCGTCTTCCCACGGGGTCTGGTCGCTTTCCAGGTACAGGCTGTTCCATTTGCCCACGGCTTTTGGCAGCCAGGTCACCGGGATGCTGCCGGCCTTGCACTTGTAGGTCTGGCCTTTCTGTACCCAGTCGCTGCACGGGCCCAGGGCTTGGCCGAGCCAGGCGGCGATGGCCTTGTGGTCGACGTCGGCGTCTTTGAGGTAAATCTCGATATCGGGTTGGCGCATGGATGTCCTCGCTGCGGTCTTGAAAAATCCATTCGCGGATTTAACTGGCCCCGAACGGTTGCCCGGGGCCCGGAATCAAAAAAGGTTATTGAAGAACGAAATAATCGTAGCGCATCGACACCGTGACCTCGAACGGCTCGGCCTGCTCGATCACGCTGGCGCGGCGTTCGGCGCTGGCGCGCCAGCCGTGGGGCGTCATGGCCAGCAGGTTGGCGCGGTCCTGGCCGTTGTCGAGGGTCAGCTTGAATTCGAGGGTTTCGCTGTGATCCAGCACCATGCCCGACGGCACCAGGGCCAGGTGCTTGTCGTCGGTGTATTCGCGCACTTCGTCATACAGGCGCTCGCGCAACTCCATCAGGTGGCCGGCGGTGGGGCCGACTTTCATCAGGCCGCCGCCGGGGCTGAGCAGGCGCTTGGCCTCCTGCCAGTCCAGCGGGCTGAACACGCTGGCCAGGAACTGGCAGCAACCGTCCGCCAACGGCACCCGCGCCATGCTGGCGATCAACCAGGTCAACTGCGGGTTGCGTTTGCAGGCGCGCTTGACCGCCTCGCGGGAAATGTCCAAGGCGTAGCCATCGGCATGGGGCAACGCCTCAGCGATCTGCGCGGTGTAGTAGCCCTCGCCACAGCCGATGTCCAGCCAGCGCCCAGGCGCGCGTTCGGCGGCCAGTTCCGCCAGGCGCCGGGCGACCGGGGCGTAGTGCCCGGCGTTGAGAAAATCGCGGCGGGCCTCGACCATGGCCTGGTTGTCGCCGGGGTCGCGGCTGTTCTTGTGCTGCACCGGCAGCAGGTTCAGGTAACCCTGGCGCGCGCGGTCGAAGCGATGGCCGGCCGGGCACACACCACGCCGTTGTCCACCGCGTTCAGCGGTTCACTGCAGATCGGGCAGGCAAGCATCAGGCGAGCAACTTGATCAGCGTCTTGTAGTAGATCTCGGTCAGCACGTCGAGATCGGCCGCCAGCACGCGCTCGTTGACCTGGTGGATGGTCGCGTTGACCGGCCCCAGTTCCACGACTTGCGTGCCCATGGTGGCGATGAAGCGACCATCGGAGGTGCCGCCGCTGGTGGACGCCTGGGTCTCGCGCCCGGTGACGTCCCGGATGCTCGACGACACCGCATCGAGCAGTGCACCCGGCTCGGTGAGGAACGGCAGGCCGGACAAGGCCCAGTCGATGTGCCAGTCCAGTTGATGCTTGTCGAGGATGTCGGCGACGCGCTGTTGCAGGCCTTCGACAGTGGACTCGGTGGAGAAGCGGAAATTGAACACCGCCTCCAAGTCACCCCGGGATCACGTTGGTGGCGCCGGTGCCGGAATTGAGGTTGGAGATCTGGAAGCTGGTCGGCGGGAAGAAGTCGTTGCCGTGGTCCCAATGCTCGGCGGCCAATTCAGCCAAGGCGGGCGCGGCAAGGTGGATCGGGTTCTTCGCCAGGTGTGGATAAGCCACGTGGCCTTGCTTGCCGCGCACGGTCAGTTTGGCGCCGAGGGAACCACGACGGCCGTTCTTGACCACATCGCCCACCAAGGTGGTGCTCGACGGTTCGCCGACGATGCACCAGTCCA
Organism: Pseudomonas beijingensis; assembly: GCF_030687295.1. Classification (NCBI taxonomy): domain Bacteria; kingdom Pseudomonadati; phylum Pseudomonadota; class Gammaproteobacteria; order Pseudomonadales; family Pseudomonadaceae; genus Pseudomonas; species Pseudomonas beijingensis. Next base: position 2,258,299 of record NZ_CP117425.1, read on the forward strand.
GTCGCTCCTGGCGGGCCTTGAGGCGTTCGACCACGGCTTTGGTGCCGTGGTGGGCCGGGCCTTCTTCATCGCTGGTGATCAGGAAGGTCAGCGAACCTTTGTGGTCCGGGTAATCGGCGACGAACCGTTCGGCCGCCACCACCATTGCCGCCAGGCTGCCTTTCATGTCTGCTGCGCCACGGCCACAGAGCATGCCTTGCTCATCAATGACCGCATCGAACGGGTCGAGCTGCCAGGCCTGCACCGGGCCGGTCGGCACCACGTCGGTGTGCCCGGCGAAGCACAGCACCGGGCCGTCCTGCTTGCCATGGCTGGCCCAGAAGTTATCCACATCCTCGATGCGCATCGGCTCGAGCGTAAAGCCCGCGTTGCCCAGGCGCTGCATCATCAATTTCTGGCAATCGGCATCCACCGGCGTCACCGACGGACGGCGGATCAGGTCGCAGGCGAGTTGCAGGGTCGGCGAGAGGTCGGCGTGGGCCGTCATGGAAAACTCCGGAAAGCTGGAAAGGAGATCACAGTCCATGTGGGCGCGGGCTTGCTCGCGAAGCTTTTAGCGTCAGTGATGACGCCTTCGCGAGCAAGCCCGCTCCCACAGGTCCTGAGTGCGACCGTTGAATTGTATTCGGTCGAGGCTTACAAAATGGCGGTTATCTTATAGCAAAACGACCACCATGGGCCCTGGTGCTGGTCAGTTGGAACACAAATCCTGTGGGAGCGCGCTTGCTCGCGATGGCGGTGGATCAGTCGATACTCTATTGACTGGGCTGACGCCATCGCGAGCAAGCTCGCTCCCACAAGGGGAAATTGGTCGGATTCATTTCGCGATCGGCTCGAATTGCCGCGGCAAAGCCCTATAATGCGCGCCGGTTTTTGGGGTAATGGTCATGAGTACAGAAGATCCACGGTTTGCCGGCATCGCCCGTTTGTATGGCATCGAAGGCCTGGAGCGCCTGCGGGCGGCCCATGTGGCGATTGTCGGCGTCGGCGGTGTCGGTTCCTGGGCGGCGGAAGCCATTGCCCGTTGCGGCGTGGGCGAGATTTCGCTGTTCGACCTGGATGATGTCTGCGTCAGCAACGCCAACCGTCAGTTGCACGCCCTGGACAGCACCGTCGGCAAGCCCAAGGTCGAGGTGATGGCCGAGCGGCTGCGGGGGATCAACCCCGACTGCACCGTGCACGCGGTGGCCGACTTCGTCACCCGCGACACCATGGCCGAGTACATCACGCCGAACATCGACTGCGTGATCGACTGCATCGACAGCGTCAACGCCAAGGCTGCGCTGATCGCCTGGTGCAAGCGCCGCAAGATCCAGATCATCACCACCGGCGGTGCGGGCGGGCAGATCGACCCGACGCTGATCCAGGTCTGCGACCTCAACCGTACGTTCAACGATCCGCTGGCCTCTAAGGTGCGCTCCACTCTGCGCCGGGACTACGGCTTCTCCCGCACCGTGACCCGTCACTACAGCGTGCCTTGCGTGTTCTCCAGCGAACAGCTGCGCTATCCGAAGCCGGACGGCAGCATTTGCCTGCAGAAGAGTTTTGTCGGCGACGGCGTCAAGCTCGACTGCGCCGGTGGGTTCGGCGCGGTGATGATGGTCACGGCGACGTTCGGCATGGTCGCGGCGACCAAGGCTGTGGATAAGATCGTGGCGGGTGTGCGGCGGCCGGCGGATAGGGCCAAGCCTCAGGTTTGAGGGTGGGGCAGATGGCCTCATCGCGAGCAAGCTCGCTCCCACATTGGATCTCATGGAACACAAATTTTGTGTACGACACAAATCCTCTGTGGGAGCGAGCTTGCTCGCGATGGCGATTATTCAGTCAACTCAAACATCCGCTGCAACACCGCATTCAAGCCATTGCTACGCGACGGTGACAGCTGCCGCGACAATCCCAACTGATTGAACCAATCCGGCAAATCCACCTGCTGCAACTCGTCAGCGGACAATCCGTTGACCCGCGCCAGCAGCAACGCCACCAACCCACGGATCAACCGCGCATCGCTGCTGGCGGAAAACTTCCAGTGCCCGTCATGCAAGCGACCCACCAACCACACCTGGCTTTCACAGCCGTGGACGAGGTTGGCTTCGCACTTGTCCTCGTCGCTCAGGGGCGGCAGGCGTTCGCCCCATTGCATCAGCAATCGGGCGCGTTGTTCCCAGCCGGAGGCGTCCTGGAAAATCTGCAGCGCGGCGACGGCATCGGCAGGCAGGTTCATCGGAGCATCTCCAAGGCCTGGTCCAAGGCCTCGAAGAACCGTTCGAGGTCGGCAGAGTCGTTGTACAGCGCCAGCGACACCCGAATCGCCCCGGACAGCTTCAAGTGCTTGAACAACGGCATCGCGCAGTGATGCCCGGCGCGCACGGCGATGCCTTGCTCGGTCAGCAGGTGCGCCAGGTCGGCGTTGTGGATGCCTTCGACCACGAAGCTGACCAGGGCCAGGCGCGGGTTGCCCACCAGGCGCACGCCGTTGCGGGCCAACAGGCCATGGAACAGGTAGTCATGCAACGCCGCCTCATGGTCGATGACCGCCTGCGGGTCGAGGTCGGACAGGTAATCCAGAGTTGCGCCCAACCCGATCACGCTGGCAATCGGCGGCGTGCCGGCTTCGAAGCCCAACGGCGCTGGCCGGAAGGTGGCGCTGTGGTAATCGGCCTGTTGCACCATTTCGCCGCCGAACTGCCAATGGCGCAGGTGGCCGAGGGCTTCGGTACGGCCAAACAGCACACCCAGCCCGTCGGGGCCGTAGAGTTTGTGGCTGGAAAACACGTAAAAGTCGCAGCCCAGCGCCTCCACGTCGTGGCGGCCGTGGACCACGCCTTGGGCACCGTCGATTACCGTTAGCGCGCTTTGGGCCTTGGCCAGGGCCAGCAGCGCCGGCACGGGCTGCCAGGCCCCCAGCACATTGGATAACTGGCTCACTGCCAGCAAGCGCGTACGCGGGCCGATCAGCTCGGCGGCGGCGCCTGCATCGATCACGCCGTCGGCATCCAGTGGCAACACCACCAGGGTCAACGAACGGCGCTCGGCCAGTTGCTGCCACGGCAGCAGGTTGGCGTGGTGTTCCAGGGCGCTGATGACGATCTCATCGCCCGGGTTGAATAGATGTTCCAGCCCATAGGCCAGCAGGTTCAGCGCCGAAGTGGCGCCGTGGGTGAAGACGATTTGCCCGCAGTTTCCGGCATTGAGCCATTGCGAGACCTTGAGACGGCTGTCCTCGAACGCCTGGGTGGCATGGGCGCCCGGCAAATGTTGCGCACGGTGCACGTTGGCCGCGCCGTTGGCGTAGTAGTGCGTCAGGGCGTCCAGCAGGGCTTGGGGCTTTTGCGTGGTGGCGGCGCTGTCCAGATAGGTCTGGCCTTGCCGTTGCAGGGCGGCGATGGCCGGGAAATCGGCACGCCAGGGGGATTGGATCAACATGCTTTCGGGCCCTGCTGGAATGACGCCGGCCCCCGTGAGGGCGGGCTTTTTTTTGTGGGAGCCGAGCTTGCTCGCGATGAACGATGACGCGGTCTTGCAGTAAAACCGTGTCGCTGCCATCGCGAGCAAGCTCGGCTCCCACAAAAAAGCCCGCTCCCACAGGTGGTGGTGTGAAGCTTAGTTGTGAGCGTGCAGCGCTTCGTTCAGCTCGATGGCCGACTTGTGCGTCTTGCATTCCACCGCGCCGGTCTCGGAGTTGCGGCGGAACAACAGGTCAGGCTGGCCGGCCAGGTCGCGGGCCTTGACCACTTTGACCAGTTGGTTGTTTTCGTCCAGCAGCTTCACTTTGGTGCCGGCGGTCACATACAGGCCCGACTCCACGGTGTTGCGGTCGCCCAGCGGGATACCGATGCCGGCGTTGGCGCCGATCAGGCAGCCTTCGCCAACCTTGATCACGATGTTGCCGCCGCCCGACAGGGTGCCCATGGTCGAGCAACCGCCGCCCAGGTCCGAACCCTTGCCGACGAATACGCCCGCCGAGACTCGGCCTTCGATCATGCCCGGGCCTTCGGTGCCGGCGTTGAAGTTGACGAAACCTTCGTGCATCACGGTGGTGCCTTCGCCCACGTAGGCGCCCAGGCGGACCCGCGCGGCATCGGCGATACGCACACCGGCCGGAACCACGTAGTCGGTCATTTTCGGGAACTTGTCCACGGAGAACACTTCCAGCAACTCGCCACGCAGGCGGGCTTCGAGCTGGTGCTCGGCCAGTTCGCTCAGGTCGATCGCGCCCTGGCTGGTCCAGGCCACGTTCGGCAGCAGTGGGAAAATGCCGGCCAGGTTCAGGCCGTGGGGCTTGACCAGGCGATGGGACAGCAGGTGCAGCTTGAGGTAGGCCTCAGGGGTGGAGCTCAGTTGGGCGTCTTCGGCCAGCAGGGTGGCGACCAGCGGCTTGTGACTTTCAGCCAGGCGGGTCAGTAGAGCGGCTTGCGCGGCATCGACGCCCTTGAGGGCTTCGGCCAGTTGCGAGGCCTGGGCGGTGGTGAAGGTGATGGCCTGGTTGCCTTCGCTGTAGCCAAGGATCGGCGCGATAGCGGCAACGATCTCAGCCGACGGCTTGAGCAGCGGCTGTGCGTAGAACACCTCCAGCCAGGCGCCTTCACGGTTTTGGGTGCCGACGCCGAAGGCCAGGCTGAACAGGGTAGTGGACATGAAATTACCTCTACAAAATGGACTGGGCAGGCTTACTTGATCTCTGCCGCATAAATATCTGGCTTGAAGCCAATCAGGGTTCGGTCACCGAGGTCAAGCACCGGGCGCTTGATCATCGAGGGTTGGGCGAGCATCAGTTCGATGGCTTTCGTCTGGTCGAGATCGGCTTTGCGTTCGTCGTCGAGTTTGCGAAAGGTCGTACCGGCACGGTTCAACACCACCTGCCAGCCATGCTCGTTGCACCATTGGGTCAGGTGCTCACGGTCGATGCCGGCAGTTTTGTAATCGTGAAAGTCATAGCGCACCGCGTGATCATCGAGCCAGGTGCGCGCCTTTTTCATCGTGTCACAGGCTTTGATGCCGAAAAGCTGTAAGTGCTTGTTTTCCTTGGGCATGAATGCTCCCCCAAAACGTTCCCGGTATCGTCCTGAAAATCAGCGGACGATTATGCCACGTCGTTCCTTTCAGTGCCTTGACTGTCGCGACGGATCGGACGAGGCGGAACCGACAGGAAAGAAGTGACCACACAGCGCAAGTAAACCCAAGATTTTACGCACAGGAGACCCGCCCATGGATTCCATCTCTCTGACACCGCCCCATCCACTGACGCATCAAGCTGAAGAAACACTTCCGGCCCATTCAACAACATCGACCACCGGGACCGCTGCATCCGTCCCGATCGGCCCTGTCACGGCTGAACAGGACCTGGCAAATCGGACTGGTGCAATCAAGGCCCAGCTCACCCGGGTATTCGAGCCGCATATAAACGGTGCCAATCGCCAGGCCTTCGAAGCACTGATCGACGATCGTTCGCGTACCTTGGCCAATGACGGGGAAACCGCGGAAAGCGTCGACGCCGTGCTGACCAAAGGCTCGCGGCTGGATCGCGCGTCCCATGACACTGTTGGATTCGTTCGTTCGGTTCCCTTCGGCGCGGCGTCCATTGCGCTGGACTTCGCCCCGGCGGTGACCGGCAATGGCTCGATTACCGCGCCGTTGGCGCTGTCGGCGATTGCCGGCCTAGTCAGCAGCGCCGCCGACACGGTTGGCAATGGCCTGATCAAGCGCGCCACCAGCGACACCCAGTGGCTGGCGGCCGAAAATGCCGATCTGGAGCCGGTCATGCAGGAAGCCGCCCAGGCGGTGAAGCCGAGCCTGACGACCCAGGCTATCGAAGGCAGCCTGACTTTCCAGACCTTCTCCGCGCGAAACGTGTTGCGCACGGTCATCCAACCCGTCGTGACGAAGACCGTCGATGCGCAAACGGGCAGCAAGGTGGATTCGGTGATAGCTGCCGTCGGTTCTCCGCTTTCAGGCATGGCCGCCTATGACCTGCAACATTCCATCGATAAATCGAAACACCGGATTGGCCCGGAATACCTGTTGGGGCGTCAAGACTGGCATCAGCGTTACAAGGACCTCAAGAATTATGGCGTAGGGAGTGCTGCGTTGGGCATTGCGAAGCGGGTCGGCAGCCTGCCGCTGGACGTGATGCGCGATGGCAGCAAATCGCTGCAAGCCTTGGTTACGCCGACAGGCTTGGTCAGTAGTCTCGGAGCGTTGGCCGGCGGTATTACTGCGATCGGCATGGCCCAGACCGCCGCTGTCAACGCAGCCAGGAGCGCCGGGATTTCGCCTGCGGGTGTTGCGGCGGCTGGCAAGGCGACGGTTACGGCCACGATGGCCCCGGTGCTCGCCGCCTGGGTGACAACGGGAGTGATGACCCAGCCGTTGGCGGACAAGGCCTCCGCCGCGTTGGACAGGCTATCCGCCGGTCCCGCTCATCCGGATGAGCTGCAGGGAATGTTGCCCTTGGTCGAAGTGTCGACGGCCGAACAGATCGGGGAAGATAGCGACAATGAGGGAGACGGCGTCGATGTTGTCTCGGGTCGTTCGACCCTCAATGCTGCTGAGCGAGCTGTTTAGCTTCGGATAGTCGCCGGTCGCTCCTGCCGCGTGGAGGTTGGGAGGGGCCAAGGGGCGACTGCGCATTGACGCTGCTGAGGTGCGACCAATGTGCAAAGGCGGTGGTTCACCTTGGCAGTTAATATGGTACTTCACCGGCCAGCTGTTGCCGCAGATGTGTATGGCTGTCATTGGAAGTCCGTTATGCAAAGCGCCTATACCGTCCTGATCCTGTTGATGTTGGTGGGCGTGTCGCGCCTGATCGGACGGTTGATCCCGCTGCCGTTGCCCCTGGTGCAGATCGGCGCCGGTGCCTTGCTGGCCTGGCCGTCCCTGGGCCTGCACGTGGCCCTCGATCCTGAGCTGTTCCTGTTTCTCTTCTTGCCACCGCTGCTGTTCTCCGACGGCTGGCGCATGCCCAAGCGCGAGTTATGGCGTCTGCGTGGGCCGATCCTGACGCTGGCGGTGGGGCTGGTGTTATTCACGGTGGTGGGCGCCGGTTATTTCATTCATTGGCTGCTGCCGAGTATCCCGTTGCCGGTGGCCTTTGCCCTGGCCGCGGTGCTGTCGCCGACCGACGCGGTGGCGGTGTCGGCGATTGCCCGTGACCGTCTGCCCGCACCTTTGATGCACATGCTCCAGGGCGAGGCGTTGATGAACGACGCGTCGGGCCTGGTGACGTTCAAGTTCGCCCTGGTGGCGGCGATCACCGGGGTGTTTTCCCTGGCGGGCGCGAGCCTGGCCTTCGTCCTGGTGGCGGTCGGCGGCCTGCTGGTGGGCGTGGCCCTGAGTTGGCTGGTGGGCCGCTTGCGGGCCTGGATGATTGCCCGAGGCTGGGACGATCCGGCCACCCACGTGGTGTTCATGTTGCTGCTACCGTTTGCCGCCTATGTGCTGGCTGAACGATTAGGCGCCTCGGGCATTCTCTCGGCGGTGGCGGCGGGGATGATGCAGAGCTGGCTCGACCTGTTGCCGCGCCAGACCGGTACGCGGCTGCTCAATCGCAGCGTCTGGGTCGCTGCTGGAGTTCGCTTTCAACGGCTTGATCTTCCTGCTGCTGGGGCTGCAATTGCCGGACATCATCAAGGCGGCGACCAGTCACGAAACCACCCTGTGGCCGACACTGTTCTACCGTTGCCTGGAGGTGGTGGCGATTTTCCTGGTGTTGCTGGTGCTGCGGTTTGTCTGGGTACAAAGCATCTGGCGGCTGTCCGGGCTGTTACGTCGCTGGCGTGGCGAGAACGAACTGACGTTCGTGCCGACTGCGCGCTCCTGCTGGTTGCTGACCTTCGGCGGCGTGCGCGGGGCGGTGACGCTGGCGGGCGCGTGCTGTCGGTGCCGTTGCTGCTGGGGGCGGGCGAGGCGTTTCCCGAGCGCGATTTGCTGATCTTCATTGCCGCCGGGGTGATTCTGTTGTCGCTGATCGCGGCTTGCATCGCTTTACCATTGCTGCTGCGGGGTATCGAGAGGAGCCCTGACGACAAACGTCGCAACGAAGTGCGCGAGGCCTGGCGCAAAACCGCTGAAGCGGCGATCCATGCGTTGGAAGTGGAGGAACCGGCCGAGCTGCCCAGTACACCCGATGCGGCTCAGGCCGCGCTGGCGACCGAGGTCAAGGCGCGCTTGATGTCTGAATATCGCCATCAGTTGGAGGTGTTCAACGACTCCGCCGAAGCCCAGGCGCTGGCGTTCGAAATGGACCTGCTGGAACGCCGGCTGCGCTTGAAGGCCTATCGGGCGCAGCGGCTGGAGTTGTATCGCCTTAGCCGTCATCACCAGATTGGGGATGATGTGCTGCGAGAGGTGCTGGGGGAGTTGGATCTGGCGGAGGCGAATTTGGGGTTGGGTAAATAGCACTCATGGCGCAAAGCCAATTGTGGCGAGGGGATTTATCCCCGTTGGACTGCGCAGCAGTCCCAACGCAGTCAATTCAAGCTGTCTGACACAGCGCGTTGTTAGCTTTGAGGGCTGCTTCGCAGCCCCGCGGGGATAAATCCCCTCGCCACAGGATAGATCACCACCACTTTGCGGATCTTCGGCATTTCAGACGCAACAAAGCCCGGTGTGCCTTGTTCTCATAGCAAGTAAAGCCACCCGAAGGCGGCTTCAATCGACACGCAGTTGAGCTTGCTCCGCCCCGTCTGCGTGGCTGGGTCAATCCTGAGAGGGACCCAGACTCCTGCCAGCTTTCGCTGGTGACGGGGGCGATCATGGCTACTGGTATTAGCAAATTCAAGCCAGCTTGGTTCTTGAAACAGGGCTGCATGAGATTTGTTGAAGTGTTAAACCCGTAAAATCAATGGCTTGCTTTAGGGGGCGCGTTTTATTTCTTTGTCTTGTCTGAGCAAGCGATTGTGGTCTGTCAGACGCACCGAAGTTTCCGACAGGTTTTTAAGGTTGTCCGTCGGAAGCGAGGGCTCTAGCCTCTGGGTGTCGCTGCCAATTCAGCGACCGGACGTGAGAATCCGAATACCCACTATGCGCATAAGCGCCCGCCATATAAAGTGCAGGCGCGTTTCGTCCATACATCATGTTATGGCGGCTGTGCGCGGGCATGTTTCGACATGGCCGGGTATTTAGTGGGTGTTTGACCCGGATTCTCACCCCGCGTACGGCTGCCACTCTCTAGTCCGTGAGAAGGCTTTGTGGCGGCTCCAACACCCAAGGAGCATCCAAATGATCAAAGAAACTCCAAACCCACCAAAACCAGCCTCCACTTTTCCCTACGGCGACTATGCACCCGAAAAGCTGCAAGAGGCAGCCGACCGTGTGTTGGATCAATATCTCAAGCCTGATGACGACAGCAAGTCAGAACCCAAACCCTCAGTACAGCTATTCACTGTGGCTGACGGTATCGACACGGAAGTATTGCTGGCCAACCTCAGCGAAACCCTGGCGTCTGCCAATGCAATGCTCAACGACCTTGCCTTCGATCAGGATGGCTCGCGACGGCATGTCGCATTGGGAGTGGCCCAGATGATTGAGTTGGGGATGTTGTTGGCGAACAAGTGCCTGGATCGGGTAGAGCTTCGGACTTGATGCAATAAATGCCGGCCTCATCGCGAGCAAGCTTTGCTCCCACAGGATCCGGTATCGATATGGATCGTTCCCACGCAGAGCGTGGGAACGATCCAACGGAATACATCAGGCAGATTGAGTTGACTGCTTGGGGCTGCTAAGCAGCCCAGCGGGAGCAAGCTCCCTCGCCACAACAGCGCTTAGGCGTGAGCCTCTTCCTGCTCAGGCACCAACCGTACTTCCACCCTCTGGCCCAACGCACGAGCTGCGCTGGCAAGCGTTGCCAGCGTCATTCCCGCATCGTCCTGATCCAGCGCACGATCAACTGCAGTGCGACTGGTGTGCATCCGCTGTGCCAAGGCTTTTTTGGTCACTTTCTGAAGCTTCATTGCTTCGGCAATCTGCCAGGCAATAACGCGTTTGAGCGCAGCTGCGGAAACTTCTTCGGCGATACCTTGCTCGGCGAGGAAGTCGTCAAAATCAGATCCGATGTGCTTGTTCATTTGCTGTGCCTCATAGTCTTGCTTTGCGCTGCTTGGCGGTTGCCATGTCGGTGGTTGGCGTTTTTTGACTTTTCTTTATGAAAGCGTGGAGTAGAACCATGTCAGAGCCCACTACGGTGAAGAGAACGCGGGCGATGGTATCTCCAAGGTCAATCCTGACCTCCCATAGTCCAGTGTCCAGTTTGCGAACCACCGGCATACCTATCGGCCACCCAATCTGAACGGTCTTGATGTCAGTTCCGATCATCCGTCTATGCTCGCGAGGCAGGTCAGTCAGCCATTCGCGAACGGGTTCATTCCCGGCGTCTGTGCGGAAGAAACGTACGTTCAGTATGGGGGTGATATCAACCATGAATGGAGTGTACCGAAATAGGTGCATTGTGCAACCCGGGCGTTACTGGGAATTCGTACAGGGGCTCAGTTGGTCGGTATGGGGGCTGCTGTTGGGGCCCGCTGCGCAGCCCAGCGGGAGCATGCTCCCTCGCCACAACAGCGGTCTACTCAAGTCCTGATGCGGGATTAACCCCGACGTTGGATGAACGCGCGGATCCGCTCCGCCGCTTCCACACATTCAGCCAATGGCGCGACCAAGGCCATGCGCACGCGGCCGGCGCCTGGGTTGACGCCATCCACATCGCGGGACAGGTACGAGCCCGGCACGACGGTCACGTGTTCCTGTTCGAACAGGTCACGGCAGAACGCCGCATCGTCGCCCGCTACGTTCGGCCACAGGTAGAAGCTGCCGTCGGGGCGTTGCACGTCCAGTACCGGGCTGAGGATTTCCAGTACCGCGTCGAACTTCTCCCGATACAGCGCGCGGTTGGCCCGTACGTGTACTTCGTCGTTCCACGCGGCGATGCTCGCCAGTTGGGTCTGCACGGGCATCGCGCAGCCGTGGTAGGTGCGGTACAGCAGGAAACCCTTGAGGATGTCCGCGTCGCCGGCCACGAAACCGGAGCGCAGGCCTGGCAGGTTGGAGCGTTTGGACAGGCTGTGGAACACCACGCAACGCTTGAAGTCCTTGCGACCGAGTTCGACGCAGGCGCTGAGCAGCCCCGGCGGCGGGGTTTGTTCGTCGAAGTAGAGTTCGCTGTAGCACTCATCCGCGGCGATGACAAAGTCATATTCGTCAGCCAGGGCGATGAGTTTCTTCAGCACATCCACCGGGATCAGCGCACCGGTCGGGTTGCCCGGAGAGCACAGGAACAAGATCTGGCAGCGTTTCCAGATGTCTGGCGATACCGCATCGAAATCCGGGTTGAAGCCGTTTTCGTCCAGGCACGGCAGGTAGTGCGGCTTGGCCCCGGCCAGGAACGCCGCGCCTTCGTAGATCTGATAGAACGGGTTCGGGCTGACCACCAGGGCGTCGTCGCCCCGGTTGACCACGGTCTGGGTGAAGGCGAACAAGGCTTCACGGGTGCCGTTGACCGGCAACACATGGCGCGCCGGGTCCAGCCACCCGTTCGGCACGCTGAAGCGGCGTTCGCACCAGCCGGCGATGGCTTCACGCAATTCCGGGATACCGAGGGTGGTCGGGTACACGGCCATTTTTTCCAGATTGCTGGCCAGGGCCTCAGCCACGAAGCTGGGTGAGCGATGCTTGGGTTCGCCGATGGACAGCGCGATCGGGCGTTTGTCGGGGTTGGGCGTGACGCTGCCGAGCAAGGCGCGGAGCTTTTCGAACGGGTAGGGCTGCAACTGGTTCAGGGCGTTGTTCATCGGGGGCCTCGTCAATGTGGGCGCGGTCCTTGTGGGAGCGAGCTTGCTCGCGATAGCGGTGGGTCAGCAGAATCGATGCCGGATGTTCCGTCGCTATCGCGAGCAAGCTCGCTCCCACAGGGGGCGTTGATTCAGATATTGATACGCGTCAGGTTGGCATCAGCTTCCTGGTTAACGCTCAGGTGCCGGACGATGGCTTCCTGCAGGCGGCTGCACAGTTGCGGATCGGACAGCGGCTGGTTGTGAGCGTCGGTGATGAAAAATACGTCTTCTACCCGCTCGCCGAGGGTGGCGATCTTGGCGTTTTGCAGCGACAGGTCGAACTCCAGGAAGATATGCCCGACCCGCGCCAGCAGGCCCGGGCGGTCCGGGGCGCTGAGTTCCAGCACGGTGACCTGGCGCTGGGCGTCGTTGTGGATCGTCACCTGGGGCGCGAAGGCGAAGTGCTTGAGCTGGCGCGGCACCCGGCGCTGGATGATGGTCGGGTAGTCCGCCGGGTTGCGCAGGGCTTCGGTCAAACCATCGCGAATCTGCTTGACCCGCGCCGGGTTGTCGCCAATCGAGTCGCCGTCGGTGTCGAGCACGATGTAGGTGTCGAGGGTGAACTGGCTGCTGGAGGTAATGACCCGGGCGTCATGGATGTTGAGGTTGAGCTGGTCCATCGCCGCCACGGTCACGGCGAAGAAGTCGTGCTGGTCCGGGGCGTAGATGAAGATCTGCGTGCCGCCCTCGAACTCGCGCTGGGTGGTTTCCTTGATCAGCACCAGCGGCCCGCCATCGGCCGGTTGCTGCAGGATCGCGTCGCTGTGCCAGGCCACGTCGCCGGCGGTGTGGCGCAGGAAATAGTCATCGCCCAATTGCGACCAGAGCTGCTCGACATCGTCCGGATCGGTGCCGCCGCGCACCAGGATGTCCAGGGCGGCGCTTTGGGTGCGGCGGATCTGCTCTTCGCGGTCCACCGGGTTTTCCAGGCCACGGCGCAAGGCGCGCTTGGTCTCGGTGTAGAGCTGGCGCAACAGGCTGGCGCGCCAGGAGTTCCACAGGCTCGGGTTAGTCGCGTTGATGTCGGCCACGGTTAGCACGTAGAGGTAATCCAGGCGCGTTTCATCGCCGACGATCTGGGCGAAGTCGTGGATCACCTGCGGATCGGACAAGTCCTTGCGCTGTGCGGTGGTGGACATCACCAAGTGGTTCTGCACCAGCCAGACGATCAGCCGGCTGTCCCACACGGGCAGTTGATGGCGCTGGCAGAACGCCTCGGCATCCACTGCGCCGATCTCGGAGTGATCGCCCTGGCGGCCCTTGCCGATGTCGTGGTACAGCCCGGCCATGTAGATCAGCTCAGGCTTGGGCAGCTTGCCCATGAGCTTGCTGGCCAGCGGGAATTTTTCCGACACCTGAGTGTACTGCAGCTTACGCAGGTGCTTGATCAGGTTCAGGGTGTGGGCATCGACCGTATAGATGTGGAACAGGTCGTGCTGCATCTGTCCGACGATGAAGCCGAACTCCGGCAAGTAGCGTCCGAGGATCCCGTAGCGGTTCATCCGGCGCAGGTTGCGGTGCACGCCGATCTTGCACTTGAACAACTCGATGAAGAGGCTGGTGTTGCGGATATCGTGACGGAAATCTTCATCGATCAGGTGACGGTTTTCCCGCAGCAGGCGGATGGTATCGGCGCGTACGCCCTTGATTTCCGGTTGTTGGGCCATGAGCACGAAAATTTCCAACATGGCGAAGGGCGTGCGGCGGAAAACGTTGGCGTTGCGCGCTTCGATGTAGCCGTCGTGCAGTTGGAAGCGCGAGTTGATCGGCAGCGGTGGTTCTTCGTCTTCGGGGGCGAGGATGACTTCCTCGAAGTGCTGGATGATCAGTTCGCTGAGCTGGGCGATGCTCATCACCACGCGGTAGTACTGTTGCATGAAGTTTTCGATGGACTGCTTGGCATCCTGCCCCTCGAAACCCAACAGGCCGGCGATGGAGCGCTGGTGATCGAACAACAGGCGGTCCTCGGAGCGCCCGGCCAGCATGTGCAGGGCGTAGCGGACCTTCCACAGGAATTCCTGGGACGAGGCCAGCAAGGCGTTTTCGCTTTCCACCAGGAAACCTTCACCGGCCAGGGCACGCAGGTTCAGCGTGCCGTACTGGCGGCGGGCGACCCACAGGATCGTCTGGATGTCCCGCAGCCCGCCGGGCGAACCCTTGACGTTGGGCTCCAGGTTGTACTCGGTGTCGTTGTACTTGTGGTGACGGGCCTTCTGCTCGGCGTGCTTGGCCAGGAAAAAGTCCTTGCTCGGCCACATGTGCGCCGTGCTGGTGACATCGAGCATGCGCTGGCGCAGGTGCTCGGGGCCGGCAATGGTGCGGCTTTCCATCAGGTTGGTGATCACCGTCAGGTCGGCGCGGGCCTCGTCGGCGCATTCCTGCACCGAGCGCACGCTCTGACCGACTTCCAGGCCGATGTCCCACAGCAGCGTCAGGAAGCGCTCGATGGAGTCGCGGAAAACCTCGTGATCGGCGCTGTCCAGCAAGATCAGCAGGTCGATGTCGGAGTAGGGGTGCAGCTCACCGCGCCCATAGCCGCCCACCGCCACGAGGGCGATGTCGGCGTCTTCACTCCAATCGAACTGCTCCCAGGCCTTTTGCAGGATGTTATCGACGAACCAGGCGCGGTCCTCGATCAACCGACGGATATCCCGGCCGCTGCGAAAGCGCTGGTCGAGCACTTCGTGGGCCTGGCGGATCGCCTTCTTGAACGCCGAGATGGGGCTTGCCTTCAGGGCCAGTTCAGCCTGGAACTGGCCGCGGTCGAAGAGTTCGGGATCCACCTGCGGCATTGAATGGCTTTCCTTTCTATCTATATCTATCGGATCTATAGGCTGGGTTCGGATCAGGCGGAAACACGCGCGATGGTGTCATCGCTGCGCAGGGTGAAGATTTCGTAGCCGGTCTCAGTGACCAGCAGGGTGTGTTCCCACTGGGCCGACAGCTTGCGGTCCTTGGTGATGGCGGTCCAGCCGTCGCCCAGCACCTTGGTGTCGGCGCGGCCCTGGTTGATCATCGGCTCGATGGTGAAGGTCATGCCCGCTTGCAGTTCCATGCCGGTGCCGGCACGGCCGTAGTGCAGGATCTGCGGTTCTTCGTGGAACACCTTGCCGATGCCGTGGCCACAGAACTCGCGCACCACCGAGAAGCCGTTCTTCTGCGCGTGCTTCTGGATCACTTCGCCGATGTCCCCCAGGCGGCAGCCCGGTTTCACCAGCTCGATGGCCATGTACATGCATTCCTGGGTGACCTTGGACAGGCGCTGGGCCCACTCCGGCACGTTGCCGACGTGGAACATGCGGCTGGTGTCGCCGTGATAGCCGTCCTTGATGACGGTGACGTCGATGTTCAGGGTGTCGCCATCCTTCAACGGTTTTTCGTTGGGGATGCCGTGGCAGACCACGTGGTTGATCGAGGTGCAGATCGACTTCGGGAAGCCTTTGTAGTTGAGTGGGGCCGGGATGGCCTTCTGCTCATTGACGATGTAGTCGTGGCAGATGCGATCCAGCTCTTCGGTGGTCACGCCGGGCTTGACGTAGTCGGCGATCATCTCGAGCACTTCGGCGGCGAGTTTGCCGGCGACACGCATTTTAGCGATGTCCTCGGGGGTCTTGAGGGTAACGGTCATACAGGCTCTCTCTGCGCTCGACGGCGCTGTTCAAAGCGAAATAGGCGGCGGAGGATGCTCCGAACGGCCCTGAAAGAGGCGATTCTAACAGACGATCAGTACAAAGAACCCTCCAGCCTGGAACTCTGTGGCGTGGGGCGCGAGTGGGAGCAAGGCTTGCTCGCGACCCAGGCGACTCGATTTCTGAAGGGCCGCATCGCCTTCGTCGCGGGCAAGCCTTGCTCCCACCATCCACCCACTACAGGGGATTTCAGAATCCGTGTTCCGTTTTCGCCCTTGCTGTGGTATAAAATGCGCCGCTTTCCGGGGATGACCCCGTAAGCTTAAATCCACACACGTGTCGACACGATGACCTGGGTGCCTCGGCTTATATAAGCCGCTGGTTGGTCATTGGGATACGTGGAGGCCAAACCCGACTTATCAAGGAACTATCATGTCCCAAGTCAACATGCGCGATATGCTGAAGGCCGGTGTGCACTTCGGTCACCAGACCCGTTACTGGAACCCGAAAATGGGCAAGTACATTTTCGGCGCGCGTAACAAGATCCACATCATCAACCTTGAAAAAACCCTGCCAATGTTCAACGAGGCACTGACCTTCGTAGAGCGCCTGGCCCAGGGCAAAAACAAGATTCTGTTCGTCGGCACCAAGCGTTCCGCTGGCAAGATCGTTGCTGAAGAAGCAGCACGTTGCGGTTCGCCGTACGTCGATCACCGCTGGTTGGGCGGCATGCTGACCAACTTCAAGACCATTCGCGCTTCCATCAAGCGTCTGCGTGACCTTGAAGTTCAGTCCGAAGACGGTACTTTCGCCAAGCTGACCAAGAAAGAAGCGCTGATGCGCACTCGCGATCTTGAGAAGCTGGACCGCTCCCTGGGCGGTATCAAGGACATGGGCGGTCTGCCTGACGCACTGTTCGTGATCGACGTTGACCACGAGCGCATCGCGATCACCGAAGCCAACAAGCTGGGTATCCCGGTCATCGGCGTTGTCGATACCAACAGCAGCCCGGAAGGCGTTGACTACATCATCCCAGGTAACGATGACGCCATCCGCGCCATCCAGCTGTACATGGGTTCGATGGCTGACGCTGTGATCCGTGGTCGCAACAATGTTAACGGCGGCACCGAAGTCTTCGCTGAAGAAGCTCCGGCAGCAGCCGCTGAGTAATCGACGCCCCTGGCGTTGACTCAGTAAGCAAAAAGGGGGCTTGGCCCCCTTTTTGCCACCTCGAAAACCATTTGCCGCCGGCGCAGTGACCTGTTTGTAACCTGCCGCGGCCTATAAGCAGTGGTTTTCCAGGAAGAATTGATCGCCCGTTCGATCGGGTGGAATGGTTGAAAACCTATCCAAGAGGATTTTGAAATGGCAGAGATTACTGCAGCGTTGGTCAAAGAACTGCGCGAGCGTACCGGCGAAGGCATGATGGACTGCAAGAAAGCCTTGACCAAGGCTGGCGGCGACATCGAGAAAGCCATTGATGACATGCGTGCTTCGGGCGCCATCAAGGCTGCCAAGAAAGCCGGCAACATTGCCGCTGAAGGCGCGATCGGCATCAAGGATGACGGTAAAGCTGCCGTTATCATCGAAGTCAACTCGCAGACCGACTTCCTGGCCCTGCAAGACGACTTCAAGGCATTCGTTGCCGCCAGCGTCGAAAAAGCATTCGCCGACAAACTGACCGACGCAGCTCCGCTGATCGCCGCTCAGGAATCGGCTCGTGAAGCCCTGGTTGCCAAAGTAGGCGAAAACGTCAACATCCGTCGTCTGGTTCGCGTCGAAGGCGATGTTGTCGGTTCTTACCTGCACGGCAACAAGATCGGCGTCGTTGTAGCTCTCAAAGGCGGCAGCGTCGAGCTGGCCAAGGACATCGCGATGCACGTCGCAGCCAGCAACCCTGAGTTCCTGCTGCCGTCGGAAGTTTCCGCTGATGCCATCGAGCGCGAAAAAGCCGTGTTCATGCAGCTCAACGAAGACAAGATCAAAGGCAAGCCTGCCGAAATCGTTGAAAAAATGGTTGCCGGTCGTATCACCAAGTTCCTGGCTGAAGCCAGCCTGGTTGAGCAGGCGTTCGTCAAGAACCCTGAAATCAAGGTCGGCGAACTGGCCAAGAAGGGCGGCGCTGAAATCGTTTCCTTCACTTACTTCAAAGTGGGCGAAGGCATCGAGAAGCCAGTAGACAACTTCGCTGAAGAAGTGGCTGCTCAGCTGGCTGCCAGCAAGCAATAAGACAGTTTTCATAACTGTCGCCCTGAAGAGGCTGCCCGCTTATGCGCGCAGCCTCTTTTCAGATGGGGATGCCGATTTTTATTGGTTTCCTGTCGGAACTGGCTTACAAAGCCCGTGTTCCGATGACGCTGTGTCAGCGTCAAGCTAGAGTGAACGCAGGCTGCAAACAGTCCGCAAAGAATTTTTGAAAATACGCCGCAGGAGAGATTCGCAATGGCTCAGCAGGGCAGTGGTTATCAGGCTCGCTATAAACGCATTCTACTCAAGCTTAGCGGCGAGGCCCTGATGGGCTCGGAAGAGTTCGGGATCGATCCGAAAGTGCTGGATCGCATGGCCCTGGAAGTTGGCCAACTGGTCGGGATCGGCGTTCAGGTCGGCCTGGTCATCGGCGGCGGCAACCTGTTCCGCGGTGCGGCGCTGAGCGCGGCCGGCATGGATCGGGTCACAGGCGACCACATGGGCATGCTGGCCACTGTGATGAACGCCCTGGCTATGCGCGACGCGCTGGAGCGTGCCAATATCTCGGCCATCGTGATGTCGGCCATTTCCATGGTTGGCGTGACCGATCACTACGACCGCCGCAAAGCCATGCGCCACCTCAACGCCAAGGAAGTGGTGATTTTTGCCGCCGGTACCGGTAATCCGTTCTTCACCACGGATTCGGCTGCCTGCCTGCGAGCGATCGAGATCGATGCCGATGTCGTGCTCAAGGCAACCAAGGTCGATGGCGTCTATACCGCTGACCCGTTCAAGGACCCGCATGCCGAGAAGTTCGATCATCTGACCTACGATGAAGTGCTGGATCGCAAGCTGGGTGTCATGGACCTGACGGCTATCTGCCTGTGCCGCGACCACAAGATGCCGCTGCGCGTCTTTAACATGAACAAGCCTGGCGCCCTGCTGAATATCGTCCATGGCGGCGCCGAAGGAACACTGATCGAGGAAGCTCAACAATGATCAACGAAATCAAGAAAGACGCTGAACAGCGCATGCAGAAATCCCTGGAGTCCCTGGCACACAACTTCGGTCGCATCCGCACCGGCCAGGCGCACCCGAGCATCCTCGAGGGCGTGATGGTGCCGTACTACGGTTCCGATACCCCGATCAAGCAAGTGGCCAACATCACCGTCAAGGACGCGCGTACCCTGCAGGTCGTGGCCTTCGAGCGCAACATGTTGGGCGCGGTCGACAAGGCTATCGGCAGTGCCGGCCTGAACCTGAACCCGACCAACCTGGGTGAGCTGCTGCTGATCTCCATGCCGGCCCTGACTGAGGAAACCCGTAAGGGCTTCACCAAGCAGGCGCGTGATGTGGCTGAAGACGCTCGTGTTGCCGTGCGCAACATCCGCCGTGATGCCAACAGCCAGCTCAAGGACCTGGTCAAGGAAAAGGAAATCAGCGAAGACGAAGAGCGTCGCGCCACTGGCGAGATCGACGACCTGACCAAGAAGTATGTGGCTAAGATCGATGCGGATTTGGCGCAGAAAGAAAAAGACCTGATGGCCGTATAAGGGTCTCGTTTTCATGGAAAAGACCAAGCAGGCCGTGCCGTTTGCGGTGCCGCGCCATGTGGCGATCATCATGGATGGCAACAACCGTTGGGCCAAGAAGCGCTTTATGCCTGGCGTCGCCGGGCACAAGGCGGGGGTCGATGCGGTTCGTGCGGTCATTGAGGTGTGCGCCGAGGCGGGGGTCGAGGTGCTGACTCTGTTCGCCTTCTCTAGCGAGAACTGGCAGCGCCCGGCCGATGAAGTCAGCGCCTTGATGGACCTGTTCCTCAAGGCTCTGCGTCGTGAGGCCAAGCGCCTCAATGACAACAAGATCAGCTTGCGCATCATCGGCGATCGCTCGCGCTTCCATCCTGAATTGCAGGCTGCGATGCGCGAAGCCGAGGCCGCGACGGCGGGTGCCAATCGGTTCGTCCTGCAAATCGCCGCCAACTACGGTGGCCAGTGGGACATTGCCCAGGCCGCCCAGCGCCTGGCGCGGGAAGTCCAGGCCGGGCACTTGCGCCCGGAAGACATCACTCCTGAGCTGTTGCAGACCTGCCTGGCGACCGGCGACCTGCCGGTGCCGGACCTGTGCATCCGTACCGGTGGCGAGCATCGCATCAGCAACTTCCTGCTCTGGCAGTTGGCGTATGCCGAGCTGTACTTCTCCGACCTGTTCTGGCCGGACTTCAAACACGAAGCCATGCGCACCGCACTGGCCGATTTCGCTTCCCGTCAGCGTCGCTTCGGTAAAACGAGCGAGCAGATCGAAGCTGGAGCCCGGGTTTAATGCTTAAACAACGAATCATCACTGCTTTGATCCTGTTGCCCATCGCCCTGGGTGGTTTCTTCCTGCTCAAAGGCGCCAGTTTCGCGCTGTTCATCGGACTGGTCGTGACTCTGGGGGCGTGGGAGTGGGCGCGGTTGGCGGGTTTTCCTGCGCAGTCGGCGCGCGTGGCCTACGCAGCGGCCGTGGCGGCCATGCTGTTCATCATGTACGTGGTGCCTGGCCTCGCGCCTTGGGTGCTCGGTGCCGCGGTGCTGTGGTGGGCGACGGCGACCTTCCTGGTCCTGACCTATCCGCAGACTACGCATCACTGGGCCAACACGGCGACCAAGCTGGTCATCGGCCTGTTGATCCTGCTGCCGGCCTGGCAGGGGCTGATCTGGATCAAGCAAGGCCCACTGGGTAACTGGCAGATCATGGCTGTGATGGTGCTGGTCTGGGGGGCCGACGTCGGCGCCTATTTTTCCGGTAAGGCCTTCGGCAAGCGCAAGCTCGCGCCGAAAGTCAGCCCTGGCAAGAGTTGGGAAGGGGTCTATGGCGGTTTGGCCCTGAGCCTGGTGATCACCACCGTGGTCGGTTTCGTGCGCGACTGGACGGTCGCGCAGCTGTTCATGGGGCTTTTGGGCGCCGCCTTGATCGTATTCGTGTCCGTCGTCGGCGACCTGACCGAAAGCATGTTCAAGCGTCAATCCGGGATCAAGGACAGCAGTAACCTGTTGCCCGGTCACGGTGGCGTGCTGGATCGCATCGACAGCCTGACTGCCGCGATCCCGATCTTTGCCGTGCTGTTGTGGATGGCGGCACCGTGAGTCGCCCCCAGCAGATCACTGTCCTTGGCGCGACCGGTTCGATTGGCCTGAGTACGCTTGACGTCATTGGCCGGCATCCGGAGCGCTACCAGGTGTTCGCCCTCAGTGGCTTCACGCGCTTGAGTGAGTTGCTGGCGTTGTGCAAACGCCACACGCCGCGGTTTGCCGTGGTGCCCGAGGCAGGCGTGGCGCGGGCGTTGCAGGATGATCTGCGCGCTGCCGGCCTGCAAACCCGTGTGCTGGTGGGGGAGGAGGGGCTCTGCCAAGTGGCTGCCGACCCTGAAGTCGACGCCGTGATGGCGGCGATTGTCGGTGCAGCGGGCCTGCGTCCGACCCTCGCGGCGGTGGAGGCCGGCAAGAAGATCCTGCTGGCCAATAAAGAGGCGCTGGTGATGTCCGGCGCGTTATTTATGCAGGCGGTACGCAAGAGCGGCTCGGTGTTGCTGCCCATCGACAGCGAGCACAATGCGATTTTTCAATGCATGCCGCAGGATTTTTCCCGTGGTCTCGGCGCGGTAGGCGTTCGACGGATTTTGCTGACAGCCTCCGGTGGCCCGTTCCGGCAGACGCCGTTGGAAGAATTGGTGCATGTTTCACCCGAACAGGCCTGTGCACATCCGAACTGGTCCATGGGGCGCAAGATTTCCGTGGATTCGGCCAGCATGATGAACAAGGGCCTGGAACTGATCGAGGCCTGCTGGCTGTTCGATGCCAAGCCGTCGCAGGTCGAGGTGGTGATTCACCCCCAGAGCGTGATTCACTCCCTGGTGGACTACGTCGACGGTTCGGTGCTGGCTCAGTTGGGCAACCCGGACATGCGCACCCCGATCGCCAATGCCCTGGCCTGGCCGGAGCGTATCGACTCGGGCGTTGCACCACTGGACCTGTTCGCCATCGCTCGTTTGGATTTCCAGGCGCCCGATGAACAGCGCTTCCCCTGCCTGCGCCTGGCGCGCCAGGCGGCCGAGGCGGGCAACAGCGCACCGGCCATGCTTAATGCTGCCAATGAAGTGGCAGTTGCTGCGTTTCTCGATGGACGTGTCCGTTACCTCGAGATCGCGAGTATCATCGAGGAAGTCTTGAATCTCGAGGCCGTGGTTTCGGTCGATGACCTCGATACAGTATTTACGGCGGATGCCAGGGCCCGTGAGTTGGCGGGCCAATGGCTGCAGCGCCACGGGCGTTGAAGCTGCGATACGTTAGCCAGGGTTGCCCTGGACAGGATTGCGGAGAAAACAGATGAGCGCGCTCTATATGATTGTCGGCACCCTGGTTGCCTTGGGGGTGTTGGTCACTTTTCACGAATTCGGTCATTTCTGGGTTGCGCGTCGCTGTGGCGTCAAGGTCCTGCGTTTTTCCGTGGGCTTTGGCATGCCTCTGCTGCGTTGGCACGACAAGAAAGGCACGGAGTTCGTCGTGGCGGCCATCCCATTGGGCGGCTACGTCAAGATGCTCGACGAGCGCGAAGGCGAAGTGCCGGCCGATCAGCTCGATCAATCCTTCAATCGCAAGACCGTCCGTCAGCGTATCGCCATCGTCGCGGCGGGGCCGATTGCCAACTTCCTGCTGGCCATGGTGTTTTTCTGGGGCCTGGCCATGCTGGGTAGCGAGCAGGTGCGTCCGGTCATCGGTGGGGTAGAGGCCGGTAGCGTCGCCGCCCGTGCCGGGCTGGGTGCCGGGCAGGAAATCGTTGCCATCGATGGGGAGCCGACATCGGGCTGGGCGGCGGTCAACCTGCAACTGGTGCGTCGCCTGGGTGAGAGCGGTTCGTTGCAATTGATGGTGCGCGAGCAGGGTTCCACGGTGGATTCGCCTCGCGAACTGATCCTGGACAACTGGCTCAAGGGCGCCGACGAGCCGGATCCGATCCGTTCCCTGGGGATCAAGCCATGGCGTCCGGCCTTGCCGCCGATACTCGCCGAACTCGACCCGAAAGGCCCGGCCCAGGCTGCCGGCCTGAAGACCGGCGATCGGTTGCTGGCACTCGACGGCCAGCCGGTCAGCGACTGGCAGCAGGTGGTCGATTCGGTTCGTGTGCGTCCTGATACCAAAATTGTGCTGCGCGTCGAGCGCGACGGTGCTCCAATCGACGTCCCGGTGACCCTGGCCGCTCGTGGCGAGAGCAAGGCGCCGACCGGTTACCTGGGGGCGGGCGTCAAGGCGATCGACTGGCCACCGGAAATGATCCGCGAGGTCAGTTTCGGCCCTGTGGCGGCGATTGGCGAGGGTGCGCGTCGTACCTGGACCATGAGCATCCTGACGCTGGACTCGCTCAAGAAAATGTTGTTCGGTGAGCTCTCGGTAAAAAACTTGAGTGGACCGATAACCATTGCTAAAGTGGCGGGCGCTTCTGCCCAGTCGGGCGTCGCTGATTTCCTGAATTTCCTTGCTTATCTGAGCATTAGCCTGGGGGTTCTGAATTTGCTGCCCATTCCGGTACTGGATGGGGGGCATCTGCTGTTTTATCTGATCGAGTGGGCGCGTGGTCGTCCCTTGTCGGATCGGGTGCAAGGTTGGGGGATACAGATCGGTATCAGCTTGGTGGTCGGGGTCATGTTGCTTGCCCTCGTCAACGATCTGGGTCGTCTGTAACGCTTCGCTGAATTGCGAATCTGCCGCATTCTGCGGCAGTTTGTTTATTGCCAGTTGGAATAAGAAAGGACTTCATGAAACGTCTGCTGCTAACTGCGGTTCTCACCGTATTGATGATCGCCGAAGTTCACGCCGAGTCCTTCACTATCTCTGATATTCGCGTCAATGGCCTCCAGCGGGTCTCCGCGGGTAGCGTCTTTGGTGCCTTGCCGTTGAACGTCGGCGAGCAGGCGGATGATCGGCGCCTGGTGGAATCCACGCGTGCGCTGTTCAAGACCGGCTTCTTTCAAGATATCCAGCTGGGCCGTGACGGCAATGTCCTGGTCATCACGGTAGTCGAGCGCCCGTCGGTCGCCAGTATCGAGATCGAAGGCAACAAGGCGATCTCCACTGAAGACCTGATGAAGGGCCTCAAGCAATCCGGCCTGGCCGAAGGCGAGATCTTCCAGCGCGCCACTCTCGAAGGTGTGCGTAACGAGCTGCAGCGCCAGTACGTTGCCCAGGGCCGCTACTCGGCCACCGTCGACACCGAAGTGGTGCCGCAGCCGCGCAACCGCGTCGGCCTGAAGGTCAACATCAACGAAGGTACCGTGGCGGCCATCCAGCACATCAACGTGGTGGGCAACACGGTTTTCCCTGACGAAGACCTGATCGACCTGTTCGAACTCAAGACCACCAACTGGCTGTCGTTCTTCAAGAACGACGACAAGTACGCCCGTGAAAAACTTTCCGGTGACTTGGAGCGCCTGCGTTCCTACTACCTGGACCGTGGCTACATCAACATGGACATCGCTTCGACCCAGGTGTCCATCACCCCGGACAAGAAGCACGTCTACATTACTGTGAACGTCAACGAAGGCGAGAAGTACACCGTTCGTGACGTCAAGCTCAGCGGTGACCTGAAGGTCCCTGAGGACCAGGTCAAGTCGCTGCTGCTGGTACAGAAGGGCCAGGTGTTCTCGCGCAAGCTGATGACCACCACGTCCGAGCTGATCACCCGTCGCCTGGGTAACGAGGGTTACACCTTCGCCAACGTCAACGGCGTGCCGCAGCCGCATGATGAAGACCACACCGTCGACATCACTTTCGCCGTGGACCCGGGCAAGCGTGCCTACGTCAACCGCATCAACTTCCGTGGCAACACCAAGTCCGAGGACGAAGTGCTGCGCCGTGAAATGCGTCAGATGGAAGGTGGCTGGGCGTCGACCTACCTGATCGACCAGTCCAAGACCCGCCTGGAGCGCCTGGGCTTCTTCAAGGAAGTCAACGTCGAGACACCGGCCGTGCCGGGCGTCGATGACCAGGTCGATGTGAACTACAGCGTCGAAGAGCAGGCTTCCGGCTCGATCACCGCCAGCGTCGGTTTCGCCCAGAGCGCCGGCCTGATCCTCGGTGGTTCGATCACCCAGAACAACTTCCTGGGTACCGGTAACAAGGTCAGCATCGGCTTGACCCGCAGCGAATACCAGACACGCTACAACTTCGGCTTCGTGGACCCCTACTGGACCGCGGACGGTGTGAGCCTGGGCTACAACGCCTTCTACCGCACCACCGACTATGACGAGCTCGATTCCGATGTCTCCAGCTATGCAGTAGACAGCTTGGGTGCTGGCGTCAACGTGGGTTATCCAATCAGCGAGACTTCGCGACTCACATTCGGTCTCACCGCCCAGCAGGACGAAATCAGCACTGGCCGCTATACCGTTGATGAGATCTTCGATTTCGTCGAGAAGGAAGGCGATAAGTACCTGAACTTCAAGGCCTCTGCCGGTTGGTCCGAGTCGACCTTGAACAAGGGTGTGTTGGCAACTCGTGGCCATTCCCAGAGCCTGGTATTGGAAACGACTACCCCTGGCAGTGACCTCTCGTTCTTCAAGCTCGACTACCGCGGCCAGCTGTTCCAGCCGCTGACTGACAACTACACCATGCGCCTGCATACCGAACTGGGCTTTGGTGATGGCTACGGCTCGACCGATGGCCTGCCGTTCTACGAGAACTACTACGCCGGTGGTTTCAACTCGGTGCGTGGTTTCAAGGACAGTACCTTGGGCCCGCGCAGTACGCCAAGCCGTGGTGAATCTGTCACGGGTAACAAAGGCACATTGGCGGACCCGGACCAGGATCCACTGCCATTCGGTGGTAATGTCCTGATACAAGGTGGTGTCGAGGTGTTGTTTCCAATGCCGTTCGTCAAGGATCAACGCTCCCTGCGTACTTCGGTATTCTGGGACGTGGGTAACGTATTCGACTCCAGTTGCGATAACGCCAAGAATACCAACGGCTCTTCGTCCAAAGCCGAATGTAACGACATCAGTCTGAGCAACCTGGCCAGTTCCGTGGGTGTGGGCGTGACCTGGGTCACCGCGCTGGGTCCTTTGAGCTTCGCGTTGGCGATGCCGATCAAGAAACCGGATGACGCTGAAACCCAAGTGTTCCAATTCTCCCTCGGCCAGACGTTCTAAGCGTCTGACCCAAGATAACGACAATGGATTTTGTAGGAGTACATCGTGCGTAAGTTGACTCAATTGGTTCTCCTGGCGACCGTACTGGTCGCAGGTCCGGCTTTTGCCGACATGAAGATTGCCGTGCTGAATTATCAGATGGCCCTGCTGGAATCCGACGCGGCGAAGAAATACGCCGTGGATGCGGAGAAGAAATTCGGCCCGCAACTGACCAAGCTCAAGGGCCTGGAAAGCAGCGCCAAGGGCATCCAGGATCGACTGGTCGCCGGTGGCGACAAGATGGCCCAGGGCGAGCGCGAGCGTCTGGAGCTTGAATTCAAGCAAAAGGCCCGTGACTTCCAGTTCCAGTCCAAGGAGTTGAACGAAGCAAAAGCCGTTGCCGACCGTGAAATGCTCAAGCAACTCAAGCCGAAGCTCGACAGCGCCGTGGAAGAAGTCATCAAGAAAGGTGGTTTTGACCTGGTGTTCGAGCGTGGCGCAGTGATCGATGTCAAGCCTCAGTACGACATCACGCGCCAAGTGATCGAGCGCATGAATCAGCTGAAGTAATCCATGACAGCGACTATCAAGCTCGGCCAGTTGGCCGAGTTCCTTGGCGCCACCCTGCGTGGCGACCCGGAGAAGGCAATTACTGGGCTAGCCACTTTGCAAGAGGCTGGCCCAGCTCAGTTGAGCTTTCTGGCAAACCCTCAATACCGCAAGTACCTGGCCGACAGCCGGGCCGCCGCGCTGTTGCTCAAGGCCGCTGATGCCGATGGGTTTGCCGGCGATGCCCTGATCGTGCCCGATCCGTACCTGGCGTATGCCCGCATTTCCCATCTGTTCGATCCCAAGCCGAAATCGGTCGCTGGTATTCATCCCAGCGCAGTGATCGCGGCGGATGCCGTGGTTGACCCTACCGCCAGCATTGGCCCGTTCGTGGTCATCGAAGGCGCGGCCCGAATCGGTGCCGGCGTCACGTTGGGCGCCCATTGCGTCATTGGCGCGCGCAGCGAGATCGGTGAAGGCGGCTGGTTGGCGCCTCGCGTCACCCTGTATCACGATGTACGCATCGGCAAGCGGGTGGTGATCCAGTCCGGCGCGGTGCTGGGCGGCGAAGGGTTCGGTTTTGCCAACGAAAAAGGCATCTGGCAGAAAATCGCCCAGATTGGCGGTGTCACCATTGGCGATGACGTGGAGATTGGCGTCAACACCGCGATCGACCGTGGTGCCCTGGCCGATACGGTCATCGGCAATGGCGTCAAGCTCGACAACCAGATCCAGATCGCCCACAACGTCCAGGTCGGTGACCACACTGCGATGGCCGCCTGCGTGGGCATCTCCGGCAGCACCAAGATCGGCAAGCACTGCATGCTCGCCGGTGGTGTGGGGCTGGTGGGGCATATCGATATCTGTGACAACGTATTCCTGACCGGGATGACCATGGTGACCCACTCGATTACCGAGCCGGGTGCCTATTCTTCCGGCACAGCCATGCAGCCGGCAGCCGAATGGCGCAAGAGCGCGGCGCGTATCCGCCAGCTCGACGACATCGCGCGGCGCCTCAAGCAAGTGGAAAAGCGTGTAGGGGACGTGACCCCTGGCGGTAATGCTTCATCAGATGGCTGATACCATTTCCATATCAAGTGTGCACAGCCGTTAGGGCATCTTGATTTGCTAGCGGAGTGCGCGTCACTCGTGCGCTCCCAATCTTTACATAGGCTTCCCCCCGAAATGATGGACATCAACGAGATTCGCGAATACCTGCCTCACCGTTACCCGTTCCTGCTGGTGGATCGGGTGGTGGACCTGGACGTTGAAGGCAAGCGCATTCGTGCCTATAAGAATGTCAGCATCAATGAGCCGTTCTTCAATGGTCACTTCCCCGCGCATCCAATCATGCCGGGCGTATTGATCATTGAGGCGATGGCCCAGGCTGCCGGGATCCTTGGTTTCAAAATGCTCGACGTAAAGCCTGCCGACGGCACGCTCTATTACTTCGTCGGTTCCGACAAACTGCGCTTCCGCCAGCCGGTCACCCCGGGCGACCAGTTGATCCTCGAAGCCAAGTTCATCAGTTGCAAGCGCCAGATCTGGAAGTTCGAATGCCAGGCTTCGGTCGACGGCAAGCCAGTCTGCTCCGCTGAAATCATCTGTGCGGAACGCAAACTATGAGTTTGATTGACCCTCGCGCAATCATCGATCCGGCGGCCGTCCTGGCCGCCGATGTCGAGGTCGGCCCGTGGTCGATTGTCGGCGCAGGTGTGGAAATCGGCGAGGGTACGGTGATCGGTCCCCACGTAATTCTCAAGGGGCCGACCCGGATTGGGCGGCACAATCGCATCTACCAGTTTTCTTCGGTAGGCGAGGACACGCCCGATCTCAAGTACAAAGGTGAAGAAACCCGTCTGGTCATTGGCGATCACAACGTGATCCGCGAAGGCGTGACGATTCACCGTGGCACCGTCCAGGATCGTTCCGAAACGACCCTGGGCGACCACAACCTGATCATGGCTTACGCACACATCGGCCATGACAGTGTGATTGGCAACCATTGCATCCTGGTCAACAACACCGCGTTGGCCGGCCATGTGCACGTGGACGATTGGGCGATCCTGTCCGGGTTCACCCTGGTGCACCAGTATTGCCATATCGGCGCCCATAGCTTCTCCGGCATGGGCACCGCCATCGGCAAGGACGTCCCGGCCTATGTCACGGTGTTCGGCAACCCGGCCGAAGCCCGCAGCATGAACTTCGAAGGCATGCGCCGTCGTGGTTTCAGCGAAGAGGCGATTACGGCCCTGCGTCGCGCCTACAAGGTGGTATACCGCCAGGGCCTGACGGTCGAGCAGGCGCTCGCCGAATTGGCCGAAGCGTCGGCGCAACACCCGGAAGTCGCGATCTTCCGCGATTCCATCCAGTCTTCGACCCGCGGCATCACTCGCTGACCATGGCTAACGTGCGCGTTGCACTGGTGGCGGGAGAGGCTTCCGGTGACATTCTGGGCGCGGGCCTGATGCGAGCGCTCAAGGCGCAGCACCCCGCGGTGGAATTCATCGGGGTCGGTGGGCCGTTGATGCAGGCCGAAGGCCTGACCTCCTACTTTCCGATGGAGCGCCTGTCGGTGATGGGCCTGGTGGAGGTGCTCGGTCGCCTGCGCGAGCTGCTGGCCCGGCGCAAGAAGCTGATCCAGACCCTGATCGAAGAAAAACCGGATGTGTTCATCGGCATCGATGCGCCGGATTTCACCCTCAATATCGAACTCAAGTTGCGTCAGGCCGGGATCAAGACCGTGCACTACGTCAGCCCGTCGGTCTGGGCCTGGCGGCAGAAGCGGGTGCTGAAGATCCGCGAAGGCTGCGACCTGATGTTGACGCTGCTGCCGTTCGAGGCCAGGTTCTACGAAGAGAAGGGCGTGCCGGTGCGGTTTGTCGGGCACACCCTGGCCGATACCATTCCCCTGGAAGCCGACCGCGAGGCGGCTCGCCAGGCGCTGGGCTTGCCCGATGGGCCGCTGGTGGCCTTGATGCCCGGTAGCCGGGGCGGCGAAGTGAGTCGCCTGGGCGGTCTGTTTTTTGACGCCGCGCAGCGCCTGCGAGCGCTACGCCCCGGTGTACGTTTTGTCCTGCCCTGTGCCAGCCCGCAGCGCCGTATCCAGTTGGAAGCCCTGCTGGTTGGTCGCGATTTGCCGGTGACGTTGCTCGATGGCCGTTCCCATGACGCGTTGGCGGCCTGTGATGCCGTGTTGATTGCTTCCGGCACTGCTACCCTTGAGGCGTTGTTGTACAAACGCCCGATGGTGGTCGCCTATCGCCTGGCGCCGCTGACGTTCTGGATTCTCAAGCGCATGGTCAAGAGCCCCTACGTGTCCTTGCCGAACCTGCTGGCCCAGCGCCTGTTGGTCCCAGAGTTGCTGCAGGACGACGCCACCGCCGAGGCGCTGGCCAACACGCTGTCGCCCTTGATCGACGGCGGCGAGGAGCAGACCCGGGGCTTTGACGAAATCCACCGTACGCTGCGTCGCGATGCCTCCAACCAGGCGGCTGACGCGGTGCTGACCCTGATTGGCGCAAAACCATGAGCAACGTAAAGCTACAGATGGGCCTGGACTTCAACCTGGTCGCTGAAGTGGAAGACCTGGTGGCCGGTGTCGATGAAGTGGGGCGCGGCCCGTTGTGCGGCGCGGTGGTGACGGCGGCGGTGATTCTCGACCCGAACCGGCCGATCCTGGGCCTCAATGATTCGAAGAAGCTCACTGAAGCCCGTCGCGAAAAGCTCTACGACGAAATCTGCGAGAAAGCCCTGAGCTGGTGCATCGCTCGGGCCGAAGTCGAAGAGATCGATGAACTCAATATCCTGCACGCCACCATGCTCGCCATGCAGCGTGCGGTGCAGGGCCTGCACATCACGCCGAAGCTGGCGATGATCGATGGCAATCGCTGCCCGAAACTGTCGATGCGCGCCGAAGCGGTCATCCAGGGCGACGGCAAGGTGCCGGCCATCGCGGCGGCCTCGATCCTGGCGAAGGTCAGCCGTGACCGGGAAATGAGCGCCTTCGAGTTGATCTACCCGGGCTACGGCATCGGCAGCCACAAGGGCTACCCGACCCCCGTGCACCTCGAAGCCCTGGCGCGCCTTGGGCCAACGCCGATCCACAGGCGTTCGTTCGCCCCGGTGCGGCTGGCTTATGAAGCGCGTGATGGCTTGATGGTGAGTAGTCAGATTACGGTTTCTTGATGCAGGCTGTTTGTGGCGAGGGGATTTATCCCCGCTGGGGCGCGAAGCGGCCCGAAAAGTCTGCCTGACACAACGAGCTCTTAAGATCCAAGGGCCGCTTCGCAGCCCAGCGGGGATAAATCCCCTCGCCACAAAAGTAGTGCGTATGTTTGCCTGGCAAGATGCTCATGGCTGATGTTTTACCCAAGGCCCGGTACAATCCGGGCCTTGTTGTTTTCATGACTTAACGCAGGATCACTATGCCGGCTTCATTCGTTCATCTACGCCTGCACACTGAATACTCCCTGGTCGACGGTCTGGTGCGGATCAAGCCCCTGGTCAAGACCCTGGTGGGCATGAACATGCCTGCCGTGGCGGTCACCGACCAGAACAACATGTGTTCGCTGGTCAAGTTCTACAAGGCCGCCATGGGCGCCGGGATCAAGCCGATCTGCGGCGCCGACCTGTGGCTGTCGAACAAGGACCCCGACGCACCGCTGAGCCGTATCAGCCTGCTGGTGATGAACGCCCAGGGTTATCGCAACCTCACCGAGCTGATCTCCCGCGGCTTCATCGATGGCCAGCGCAACGGCTCGATCATCATCGAGCGCGAGTGGGTGGCCGAGGCCAGCGAAGGGCTGATCATGCTGTCGGCGGCCAAGGAAGGTGAGATCGGCCTGGCCCTGCTCAGCGGCAACCCCGATGAAGCCGAGACCCTGGCCCGTGACTGGATGGCGGTGTTCCCGGAGCGCTTCTACATCGAAGTGCAGCGCACCAACCGTCCCAACGACGAAGAACACTTGCACGCCGCCGTGGCCCTGGCCGACAAGATTGGCGCGCCGCTGGTGGCGACCAACGACGTGCGCTTTATCAAGCAGGAAGACTTTGAAGCCCACGAAACACGGGTTTGCATCGGTGAGGGCCGGGCCCTCGACGATCCGCGGCGGTCGAAAAACTACAGCAACCAGCAATACCTCAAGAGCGCCGAGGAAATGGCCGAGTTGTTCAGCGACCTGCCTGAGGCGCTGGAAAACACCGTCGAGATCGCCAAGCGCTGCAACATCGAAGTGAAGCTGGGCAAGCACTTCCTGCCCAACTTCCCGATTCCCGATGGCATGACCATCGACGAGTACTTCCGCAAGGTTTCCTTCGACGGCCTTGAGGAACGCCTCCGCGTTTTGCTGCCCAAGGACACCACCGAAGATTACGAAGCCAAGCGCCAGGTCTATGTCGACCGGTTGAATTTCGAACTGGATATCATCATCCAGATGGGATTCCCCGGTTACTTCCTGATCGTGATGGACTTCATCCAGTGGGCCAAGAACAACGGCGTGCCGGTGGGCCCAGGCCGTGGATCGGGTGCCGGGTCGCTGGTGGCCTACGTGCAGAAGATCACCGACCTCGACCCGTTGGAATATGACCTGCTGTTCGAACGTTTCCTCAACCCGGAACGGGTTTCCATGCCCGACTTCGACGTCGACTTCTGCATGGATGGCCGCGACCGGGTCATCGACTACGTGGCCGAGAAATACGGCCGCAACGCGGTGAGCCAGATCATCACCTTCGGTTCCATGGCCGCCAAGGCTGTGGTGCGCGACGTGGCGCGGGTGCAGGGCAAGTCCTACGGTCTGGCGGATCGCCTGTCGAAGATGATTCCGTTCGAAGTCGGCATGACCCTGGAGAAGGCCTACGAGCAGGAAGAAATCCTGCGGGACTTCATCAAGGTCGACGAGGAAGCTGCGGAAATCTGGGAGATGGCTCGCAAGCTCGAAGGCGTGGTGCGTAACGTCGGCAAGCACGCCGGGGGCGTGGTGATCGCGCCGACCAAGTTGACCGACTTCTCGCCGATCTATTGCGATGAAGAAGGCGACGGCCTGGTCACCCAGTTCGACAAGGATGACGTCGAGGCGGCGGGCCTGGTGAAGTTCGACTTCCTCGGCCTGCGGACCCTGACGATCATCGACTGGGCGCTGAAAACCATCAACCGCGACCGGGCCAAGGTCGGCGAAGAACCGCTGGACATTGCCTTCATCCCGCTGGATGACAAGCCGACCTACAGCCTGCTGCAAAAAGCCGAAACCACGGCGGTGTTCCA
The DNA here is from genome assembly GCF_030687295.1 of Pseudomonas beijingensis. Taxonomy (NCBI): domain Bacteria; kingdom Pseudomonadati; phylum Pseudomonadota; class Gammaproteobacteria; order Pseudomonadales; family Pseudomonadaceae; genus Pseudomonas; species Pseudomonas beijingensis. The sequence continues at coordinate 2,290,909 of NZ_CP117425.1, forward strand.
GCTTGAATCCCGGGGCATGAAGGAGCTGATCAAGAAGCTCAAGCCCGACTGCCTGGAAGACCTCATCGCACTGGTGGCCCCTGTTCCGTCCGGGGCCGTTGCAATCGGGCATGGTGGATGACTTCATCAACCGTAAGCACGGCCGCGCCGAGCTGGCATACCCGCATTCGGATTATCAGTACGAAGGCTTGAAGCCGGTGCTGGCACCGACCTACGGCATCATCCTGTACCAGGAACAGGTGATGCAGATTGCCCAGGTCATGGCCGGTTATACCCTTGGCGGCGCGGACATGCTGCGTCGGGCCATGGGTAAGAAAAAACCCGAGGAAATGGCCAAGCAGCGCGGCGGTTTCATTGAGGGTTGCGCGACCAACGGCATCGACCCTGACCTGGCCGGTAACATTTTCGACCTGGTGGAAAAGTTCGCCGGCTACGGCTTCAACAAATCCCACTCCGCTGCCTATGGCCTGGTGTCGTACCAGACCGCGTGGCTGAAGGCGCATTACCCGGCGCCATTCATGGCCGCGGTACTGTCGGCGGATATGCACAACACCGACAAGGTCGTGACCTTGATCGAAGAAGTGCGGACCATGAAGCTGCGCCTCGACGCACCGGACGTGAACGCTTCGGAGTTCAAGTTCACGGTGAACGACGAGGGCCGCATCATCTATGGCCTGGGCGCGATCAAGGGCGTGGGCGAGGGGCCGGTGGAAGCCATCACCGAAGCGCGCCAGGACGGGCCGTTCAAGGACCTGTTCGATTTCTGCGCCCGGGTCGACCTCAAGCGCATCAACAAGCGCACCCTCGATGGTTTGATCCGCAGTGGCGCCCTGGATCGGCTCGGGCCTTACTTCCAGGATGAGCCCAAGGCCTACCAGGCCAATATCGACCGCAATCGCGCGGTGTTGCTGGCGGCGATGGAAGAAGCGATCAAGGCCGCCGAACAGACCGCCCGTACCCATGACAGTGGTCACGCCGACCTGTTTGGCGGGTTGTTCGTCGAAGAAGACGCCGATGTCTACGGCAACCATCGCAAGGCCAAGGAGCTGACCCTCAAGGAGCGCCTCAAGGGTGAGAAAGACACCCTGGGCCTGTACCTCACCGGTCACCCGATCGACGAATACGAAGGCGAGATCCGCCGCTTCGCCCGCCAGCGCATCATTGACCTCAAGCCGGCGCGCGACACCCAGACCGTCGCCGGCATGATCATCGCCCTGCGGGTGATGAAGAACAAAAAGGGCGACAAGATGGGCTTCATCACCCTCGACGACCGCTCCGGGCGTATCGAGGCGTCATTGTTCGCCGATGCGTTCCACTCGGCGCAATCGCTGTTGCAGACCGATGCGATGGTGGTGGTGGAAGGCGAGGTCAGCAACGACGACTTCTCCGGTGGCCTGCGGCTGCGGGTCAAGCGGGTGATGAGCATGGAAGATGCCCGTACCAACCTGGCCGAGAGCCTGCGCCTGAAGTTGCAGACCCAGGACCTCAAGGGCGATCAGCTACGCTGGTTGGGCGAATTGTTCAAGCGCCATCGCGGTGCCTGCCCGATCACCATGGAGTACGTACGCCCCGATGCCAAGGCCGTGCTGCAGTTCGGCGAAGGCTGGCGGATCGATCCGGCGGATGCGTTGATTCAAGCCTTGCGTGACCAGTTCGGCAAAGACAACGTCTTCCTCCAATACCGTTGACGGCCAGGGGCCACTGTTGAAACCGGAATACCCCTGATCTCGACCCGAATTTTTAATCTCGACCTGAACGCGCCTCTCCCTTAAGGTAGGCGCGAATAGACAACCGGCCGGCCCAAGCTCTCTTGGACGTCGACCCAAGACGGACGCCTATGAACCCGAATTTTCTAGATTTCGAACAGCCGATCGCCGACCTGCAAGCCAAGATCGAAGAGTTGCGCTTGGTCGGTAATGACAATTCGCTGAATATCGGCGATGAAATCTCTCGTCTGCAGGACAAAAGTCGCACGCTGACCGAAGACATCTTCGGCAAGCTGACCAGCTGGCAGATCGCCCGCCTGGCGCGGCACCCGCGTCGTCCCTACACCCTGGACTATATCGAGCACATCTTTACCGAATTCGATGAGCTGCACGGCGACCGTCACTTCTCCGACGACGCCGCGATCGTTGGCGGGGTTGCCCGCCTGGACGAGCAGCCGGTGATGGTGATCGGTCACCAGAAAGGCCGCGAAGTGCGCGAGAAGGTGCGCCGCAACTTTGGCATGCCGCGTCCGGAAGGCTACCGCAAGGCGTGCCGCCTGATGGAAATGGCCGAGCGCTTCAAGATGCCGATCCTGACCTTCATCGACACCCCGGGCGCCTACCCGGGCATCGACGCCGAAGAGCGTAACCAGAGCGAAGCGATTGCCTGGAACCTGCGCGTCATGGCACGCCTGAAAACCCCGATCATCGCCACCGTGATTGGCGAAGGCGGTTCCGGCGGTGCGTTGGCCATTGGTGTCTGCGACCAGTTGAACATGCTGCAATATTCCACCTATGCGGTGATCTCGCCGGAAGGCTGCGCCTCGATCCTGTGGAAAACCGCCGAGAAGGCCCCGGATGCCGCCGAGGCCATGGGCATTACCGCCGAGCGTCTCAAAGGCCTGGGCATTGTCGACAAAGTGATCAACGAGCCCGTGGGCGGCGCCCACCGCGACCCGGCTGCCGCGGCGGCACTGATCCGTGCCGAGCTGAGTTCCCAGCTGTCGATGCTCAAGAAGTTCGACAACGACGCGCTGCTGGCTCGTCGCTATGAGCGGTTGATGAGCTACGGTCTCTGATCTGACCAAGCTTCCAGCAGTTGTGGGGGCCAGTGTGGGAGCGGGCTTGCTCGCGAAAGCGGTTTAACATTCAACCCATGTGTTGACTGATTCACCGCCTTCGCGAGCAAGCCCGCTCCCACATTTGATTTGTGCCAAGGCTGATACCCATGAACACAAGCATCGATCTGCCAACCCGGCTCCTCACACAGTTATCCCCTTGGCGCAACGCCGCCACCTGGCGCATCGCCTTCTCCGGCGGCCTCGATTCCACCGTCCTGTTGCACCTGCTCGTGTCCCTCGCAAAAACCCAAACCCTGCCACCGTTAAGCGCTATCCACGTCCATCATGGCCTGCAGGCTGTGGCCGAGGCATGGCCGGACCATTGCCGCTCGTTCTGCAAGGCCCTTGGGGTGCCGCTTGAAGTGGTGAGCGTGCAAGTCCAGCCCGGCGCCAGCGTCGAGCGTGCCGCCCGGGAGGCGCGTTATGGCGCCTTCGTGGCGGCCATCCATGACAACGAAGTGCTGCTCACCGCCCAACATCGTGATGACCAGGCCGAAACCTTGCTGTTTCGCCTGCTGCGGGGGGCAGGGGTAAGGGGGCTGGCAGCGATGCCACGGCAACGGCCTTTGGGCCGGGGGCATCTGCTGCGGCCCTTGCTCGATGTGTCCCGTGCCGAGCTGGAGGCCTATGCGACACAACAGGGATTGAGCTGGATCGACGACCCGTCCAACGACGATCACCGATACGCACGCAACTACCTGCGCCAGCGGATTTTTCCGGCGCTGACCGAACACTGGCCGCAAGCCTCGGCGACACTGGCTCGCAGCGCTGGACACATGGGCGAAGCCCAAGGTTTGCTGGACGATTTGGCGCGGATCGACTTGGCCCAGGCCGCGTCCCCAGGTGCATTCGACTGGCTTGGGCTGCAATCCCTGGCGCTGGCGCCGTTGCGGGCGTTGTCGCCGGCCCGTCAGCGCAACGCGTTGAGCTACTGGCTGGCACCGATGACCCTGCTGCCCGACAGCGATCACTGGGCGGGCTGGGACTCGTTGCGCGATGCCGCCGACGATGCCCGGCCAATCTGGCGCCTGGCCGGCGGTGAGCTGCACCGGGCCGCCGGGCGGGTCTGGTGGTTATCCGACCACTGGCTATGTTCGCCGTCAGGCGCCGTCGACTGGGCGGATCCGGCGCTGGCGCTGCGCTTGCCGGACAATGGTCGGGTGGTGCTCAACGGCACGCCGCCTGCGGGGCCGCTCAGCGTGCGCTATCGTCAAGGCGGCGAGGTGCTGGCGTTAGCGGGTCGTGGTCATCGTGATCTCAAACGCTTGCTCAATGAAAAGGCCGTGCCGGCGTTCGTTCGCGGCCGATTGCCGCTGCTCTATCAAGGCGAGCAATTGCTGGCGGTGGCTAACCTGGCCGGGCTCGATGCACAGGCTGATGGCAGTTGGCAATTGATCTGGACGCCAGGAAGCCAAGATCTGGGTTTGAGCTGAAAGGGGCTTTCCGGTAGACTACGCTCCCTTCTTGATACAACTTCTGTGGATTCGCCTGAATTGCAGGAGTTGCCGATTACCAAGCAGTCTTTGCTGGGCGATTCCAAAAAATGTGTAGCGAGCAACGTACCGGTGATTTCACTTCCGGTCTGTCCCAACGCGGCGGTTTTTTTGAAAGGTGCACTGTGATTAATGCAGGTGATCGGGGGCTTCGGCCTTCCTTCGCTTTCCCCGGCGGCTCGGACCGCTTTAACGCAGACTTCTAGGGTTTTTCATGACGCGCTACATATTCGTCACGGGCGGTGTTGTTTCTTCATTGGGGAAAGGCATTGCCTCGGCTTCATTGGCGGCCATCCTGGAGGCGCGGGGACTTAAGGTCACCATGCTCAAGCTGGACCCGTACATCAACGTCGACCCGGGCACCATGAGCCCGTTCCAGCACGGTGAAGTGTTCGTCACCCACGACGGCGCCGAGACCGACCTGGACCTGGGCCACTACGAGCGGTTCATCCGCACGACCATGACCCAGAACAACAACTTCACCACCGGCCGTGTCTACGAGCACGTGCTGCGCAAGGAGCGTCGTGGTGACTACCTGGGCGCGACCATACAGGTCATCCCGCACATCACCGACGAAATCAAGCGCCGCATCATCAAGGGTGCCGGCGATGCCGACGTGGCGATGGTCGAAATCGGCGGTACCGTGGGCGATATCGAGTCCCAGCCGTTCCTGGAAGCCATCCGCCAGTTGCGTTTCGAAATCGGCGCCAAGCGCGCGATGCTGATGCACCTGACGCTGGTGCCGTATATCGCCACCGCCGGCGAAACCAAGACCAAGCCAACCCAGCACTCGGTCAAGGAACTGCGTTCCATCGGCCTGCAGCCGGACGTGCTGATCTGCCGCTCCGATCATCCGATCGACATCTCGTCGCGTCGCAAGATCGCCCAGTTCACCAACGTTGAAGAGCGTGCGGTCATCGGCCTGGAAGACGCCGACACCATCTACAAGATCCCGGGCATCCTGCACTCCCAGGGCCTGGACGATTTCGTCGTCGAGCGCTTCGGCCTGCAGTGCGCCGGCGCCGACCTGTCCGAATGGGAAGCGGTGGTCGATGCCAAGCTCAATCCGGAACACGAAGTCACCATCGCCATGGTCGGTAAGTACATGGAACTGCTGGACGCCTACAAGTCGCTGATCGAGGCGATGAGTCACGCCGGTATCAGCAACCGCACCAAGGTCAACCTGCGCTACATCGATTCCGAAGACATCGAGAACCAGGGCACCGGCCTGCTCGAAGGCGCCGATGCGATCCTCGTGCCGGGCGGCTTCGGCCTGCGGGGCGTGGAAGGCAAGATCACCGCTGTGCAATACGCTCGCGAAAACAAGGTGCCTTACCTGGGGATCTGCCTGGGCATGCAAGTGGCGGTCATCGAGTTCGCCCGTAACGTGCTGGGCTGGAAAGACGCCAACTCCACCGAATTCGATCGCGCCAGCGGTCACCCGGTCGTGGGCTTGATCACCGAGTGGGAAGATGCCACCGGCGCCGTGGAAGTGCGCACCGAAAGCTCTGACCTGGGCGGAACCATGCGTCTCGGCGCCCAGGAATGCCTGCTCGAAGCCGGCTCCAAGGTACACGATTGCTACGCCAAGGATGTGATCGTCGAGCGTCACCGTCATCGCTACGAAGTGAACAACAACCTGCTGCCGCAACTGATCGAGGCCGGCCTGAAAATCTCCGGTCGTTCCGGTGACGGCGCGCTGGTGGAAGTGGTCGAGTCCCCGGATCATCCATGGTTCGTCGCCTGCCAGTTCCACCCCGAGTTCACCTCGACGCCACGGGACGGTCATCCGTTGTTCAGCGGTTTTGTGAAGGCCGCTTTGGCTCAACACCAGAAAAAGGCATAAGACGATGGCCCAGAAGATCATCCGCGTCGGCGACATCGAGATTGCCAACGACAAACCCATGGTGCTGTTTGGCGGCATGAACGTGCTGGAAAGCCGCGACATGGCGATGCAGGTTTGCGAGGAGTATGTGAAGGTCACCCAGAAACTGGGTATCCCTTACGTGTTCAAGGCCAGCTTCGACAAGGCCAACCGTTCCTCTGTGACTTCCTACCGTGGCCCGGGCCTGGAAGAAGGCATGCGGATCTTCCAGGACATCAAGCAAGCCTTTGGCGTGCCGATCATCACCGACGTCCACGAGCCTGCCCAGGCCGCGGTCGTCGCCGAGGTCTGCGACATCATCCAGTTGCCGGCCTTCCTGTCGCGCCAGACCGACCTGGTGGTCGCGATGGCCAAGACCGGCGCGGTGATCAACATCAAGAAGGCCCAGTTCCTCGCGCCCCAGGAAATGAAACACATCCTGAGCAAGTGCGAAGAGGCCGGCAACGACCAGTTGATCCTCTGCGAGCGCGGTTCGAGCTTCGGCTACAACAACCTGGTGGTGGACATGCTCGGCTTCGGCATCATGAAGCAGTTCGAATACCCGGTGTTCTTCGACGTGACCCACGCTTTGCAGATGCCCGGTGGTCGCTCCGACTCCGCCGGCGGTCGCCGCGCCCAGGTCACAGATCTGGCCAAGGCGGGCATGAGCCAGTCCTTGGCCGGCCTGTTCCTCGAGGCCCACCCCGATCCGGACAACGCCAAGTGCGACGGTCCTTGCGCCTTGCGCTTGAACAAGCTGGAACCTTTCCTGTCTCAGCTCAAGTCGCTGGATGAGCTGGTCAAGGGTTTTCCGACGATAGAAACCGCGTAACGCGGTTTTCTCCGGTAAAGTACCGCTCGATTATCGCTCTGGCCCGCTGGCCGCACTGCTCTTGTGGGAGCATGGCCTGCGATGACGCCCTTCAGGGCTCATCGTCGGCAAGCCTTGCTCTTTGTGGCGAGGGAGCTTGCTCCCGCTGGAGTGCGAAGCGCTCCCATCCAGGCGCTTGGCTGCATTGCAGCTGAGCGCGAGCAAGTTTTCTGCAACGTTCTAGTCAACTTTGGAGTGTTTACAACAATGGCAAAAATCGTCGACATCAAAGGTCGTGAAGTTCTCGACTCCCGTGGCAACCCCACTGTTGAAGCGGACGTGCTTCTCGACAACGGTATCATCGGCAGCGCCTGCGCGCCGTCCGGTGCTTCCACTGGCTCGCGCGAAGCGCTGGAGCTGCGTGATGGCGACAAGAGCCGTTACCTGGGCAAGGGCGTGCTCAAAGCCGTCGCCAACATCAACGGTCCGATCCGCGAACTGTTGCTGGGCAAGGATCCTGCCGACCAGAAAGCCCTCGATCACGCGATGATCAAGCTCGACGGTACCGAAAACAAAGCCACCCTGGGTGCCAACGCAATCCTCGCCGTGTCCCTGGCCGCTGCCAAGGCCGCTGCCCAGGACCAGGACCTGCCGCTGTACGCGCACATCGCCAACCTCAACGGTACCCCGGGTGTCTACTCGATGCCGGTGCCGATGATGAACATCATCAACGGCGGCGAGCATGCCGATAACAACGTCGACATCCAGGAATTCATGGTGCAGCCGGTTGGCGCCAAGACCTTCTCCGAAGGCCTGCGCATGGGCACCGAGATTTTCCATCACCTCAAGGCTGTGCTGAAGGCCCGTGGCCTGAGCACCGCGGTTGGCGACGAAGGCGGTTTCGCACCGAACCTGGCGTCCAACGAAGACGCGCTGAAAGTGATCTCCGAAGCCGTGGCCAACGCTGGCTACAAGCTGGGCACCGACGTGACCCTGGCCCTGGACTGCGCCGCCAGTGAATTCTACGAAGACGGCAAGTACAACCTGTCCGGCGAAGGCCAGGTGTTCACCGCCGAAGGTTTCGCCGACTACCTCAAGGGCCTGACCGAACGCTATCCGATCATCTCCATCGAAGACGGCCTGGACGAGTCCGACTGGGCGGGCTGGAAAATCCTCACCGACAAGATCGGCGAGAAAACCCAGCTGGTGGGTGACGACCTGTTCGTGACCAACACCAAGATCCTGAAAGAAGGCATCGACAAGAAGATCGCCAACTCGATCCTGATCAAGTTCAACCAGATCGGCACCCTGACCGAAACCCTGGAAGCCATCCAGATGGCCAAGGCTGCCGGCTATACTGCCGTGATCTCCCACCGCTCCGGTGAAACCGAAGACTCGACCATTGCCGACCTGGCCGTGGGCACTGCGGCAGGCCAGATCAAGACCGGTTCGCTGTGCCGTTCCGACCGCGTTTCCAAGTACAACCAACTGCTGCGTATCGAAGAGCAGTTGAATGGCAAGGCCAAGTACAACGGTCGCGCCGAGTTTCGCGGTTAAGCGGTAAATGGTAAAAAGACAGCGGGTTGGGTCGCAAAAGTCGCCATGGTGGCGGTTTTGCCTCTAATCTGATGCCTTATCAAGCACAAGCCTGGGTTCTCCAGGCTTCGTGCTATCAGACGCTTCAAAGTTTGGCATGGCGGTCTTTTTTCACTGGATACCTGATATTCGATGCGCAGTCCCAATTGGTTGTTTCTTGTCTTGCTCCTGTTGCTGGCCGGCCTGCAGTACCGCCTGTGGGTGGGTAATGGCAGCCTGGCACAAGTGGCCGACCTGACTCAGCAAATTGCCGACCAACACGCCGAAAACGAGGCGCTGCTGGAGCGTAATCGGGTGATGGACGCCGAAGTGACCGAGTTGAAAAAAGGCATGGAGACCGTTGAAGAGCGGGCTCGACATGAACTGGGCATGGTCAAGGAGGGCGAAACCCTCTACCAGTTGGCCCAATGAGTATGCGTTTGCCGGCCTTCTGGGCCGTGATTCCTGCCGCGGGCGTTGGCGCCCGGATGGCCGCCGACCGTCCCAAGCAATACCTGCAACTGGGCGGGCGCACAATTCTTGAACACAGCCTCGGCTGTTTCCTCGACCATCCCACCGTCAAGGGTGTGGTGGTCAGTCTTGCACACGATGATCCTTACTGGCCGACCCTGGCCTGCGCCAGCGACACGCGCATCCAGCGCGTCGACGGTGGCGAGCAACGTTCTGATTCAGTGCTCAATGCCTTGCTGCATCTGCACGGGCAGGGCGCCGACGATCACGATTGGGTGCTGGTGCACGATGCGGCCCGGCCCAACCTGGCCCGGGCCGACCTGGACACACTGCTCAGCGAGTTGGCGAACGACCCGATCGGCGGCCTGCTGGCCGTCCCGGCGCGCGACACCCTCAAGCGCGCCGACAAGCAGGGTCGCGTGCTGGAAACCGTCGATCGCAGCGTGATTTGGCAAGCCTATACACCGCAGATGTTCCGCCTCGGTGCTCTGCACCGGGCCCTGGCCGACAGCCTGGTGGCGGATGCGGTGATTACCGACGAAGCGTCCGCCATGGAATGGGCCGGGCAGGCACCGCGCTTGATCGAAGGGCGTTCGGATAACATCAAGGTCACTCGGCCGGAAGATCTGGAGTGGTTGCGCCAGCGGTGGGTGAATCGGCATTAAGCTGGATCTGTTTTCTCGTTAGATCACCGTCGTCTGGGCTGGCGCTATCGCGAGCAAGCTCGCTCCCACAGGGTTTTCGTCGAATGATGGACCTGTGTTCACACCGCTCCACTGTGGGAGCGAGCTTGCTCGCGATGACGCCGGCCCAGGCAACAAAGAAGCCCAGTCACCCCCGATATTCCGGCCGCTCAGCCAACCCTTCCTTCAAGTACTCCACCAACTTGCGCACTTTCGGCGACAGATGCCGCTGCTGTGGATACAACGCCCACACCGCCGTATTTGGCGGCTGATGGGCTTCCAGCAGCGAGATCAACGCCCCACTGTGCAAATGCTCCAGCACGTAATAATCCGGCAACTGACACAACCCCACCCCTTGCAGCGCCGCATCGAGCACCGCTTGCCCACTGTTGCAACGCCAGTTTCCCTGTACTCGCTGGGAAAATTCCCGCCCGTTCTGCTCCAGTTGCCAAATATCGGAGCTGCCGATCAGGCAATTGTGGCGGCTCAGTTCCGACACGCTGTGGGGCCGGCCGTAGTGTTCCAGGTAAGAGGGCGAGGCGCACAAGTACATGCGCCGCGGTGCCAGGCGCGTGGCGACCAGGCGAGAGTCCTGCAAGCGACCCAGGCGAATCGCCAAGTCCAGGCTCTCATGCACCAGGTCCAGCGGGCGATTGCTCAGCTCGATGTCGACCCGCAACTGCGGGTAAAGCCCCATGAACCGCGTCACCAGCGGCACGATAAACCGCTCGCCATAGGCCACGGCGCAGGTCATGCGCAGCATGCCCTTGGGCTCGCTGGTCAGGTCGCCGACGGCCCGCAGTGCTTCCTCGCGTCCGTCCTGCAAACGCTGGCAATGCTGCAAAAAGGTTTGTCCGGCTTCGGTCAGTGTGACCCGGCGAGTACTGCGGTAAAGCAGGCGTGTCTGTAGACGCTCTTCGAGCCGTACGATTTGTCGACTGATATGGGAAGACGAAACCCCGAGCCGTTCGGCAGCGGCGGTGAATTGGCTGCACTCGGCCACGGCTACAAATTCGTCGATGCCTTCCCAGCGGTTATCAGACATGAAGGATTATCCCTATACAGCAATAATGTTTTGCTTTTGGCTGGATTATTCATTGTCTGGCGGAGGATTACACTCCCGGTCTTGTCTTTATTTGCTGGAGAACCCGGAATGATCAAGTCGCGCGCTGCCGTTGCCTTCGAGGCCAAGAAACCCCTGGAAATCGTTGAAGTCGACGTCGCCATGCCCAAGGCGGGCGAAGTGCTGTTGCGCGTGGTGGCTTCCGGTGTCTGCCACACCGATGCCTACACCCTGTCGGGTGCCGACCCGGAAGGGATCTTCCCGTCGATCCTGGGCCATGAAGGCGGCGCCATTGTCGAAGCCATCGGCGAAGGCGTGACTTCGGTGGCGGTGGGTGACCATGTAATCCCGCTGTACACGCCGGAGTGCGGCCAGTGCAAATTCTGTAAGTCGGGCAAGACCAACCTCTGCCAGGCGATTCGCGCCACCCAGGGCAAAGGCCTGATGCCGGACGGCACTTCGCGCTTTTCCTACAAGGGCGAGACGATTTTCCACTATATGGGGACGTCGACGTTCTCTGAGTACACCGTGCTGCCGGAAATCTCCGTCGCCAAGATCCCAAAAGAAGCGCCGCTGGAAAAAGTCTGCCTGCTGGGTTGTGGCGTCACCACCGGCATCGGCGCGGTGCTCAACACCGCCAAGGTCAAGCCGGGTGACACCGTGGCGATCTTCGGCCTGGGCGGTATCGGCCTGTCGGCCGTGATCGGCGCCGTGAAGGCCAAGGCCGCGCGGATCATCGCCATCGATATCAACCCGGCCAAGTTCGAAATCGCCAAGCAACTGGGCGCCACCGATTGCGTCAACCCGAAAGACTTCGACCGTCCGATCCAGGAAGTCATCGTGGACATGACTGACGGCGGCGTGGACTTTTCCTTCGAGTGCATCGGCAATGTCCAGTTGATGCGTGCCGCCCTGGAGTGCTGCCACAAAGGTTGGGGCGAGTCGGTGATCATCGGCGTGGCTGGCGCCGGTCAGGAAATCGCCACCCGTCCATTCCAGTTGGTGACCGGGCGCGTCTGGCGCGGTTCGGCCTTTGGTGGCGTGCGCGGCCGCAGCGAATTGCCAAGCTACGTGGAAATGGCCGAGAAGGGCGAAATCCCGCTGGATACCTTCATCACCCACACCATGGGCCTGGAAGATATCAACAAGGCGTTCGACCTGATGCATGAAGGCAAGAGCATCCGCACCGTTATCCATTTCTGAGGTCGGTCATGAGTCTGGAAAACATCTCCTGCCAGAAAAGCTTCGGCGGCTGGCACAAGCGTTACCGGCACCGTTCCGAAGTGCTGGGTTGTGACATGGTGTTTGCCGTGTACCTGCCACCGCAAGCCGAGCAGGGCGGCAAGTTGCCGGTGCTGTATTGGTTGTCCGGGCTGACCTGCACCGACGAGAACTTCATGCAAAAGGCCGGCGCCCAGCGCATGGCCGCCGAGCTGGGCCTGATCATCGTTGCGCCGGACACCAGCCCCCGTGGCGCCGACGTGCCGGGCGATCCGGACAATGCCTGGGACTTCGGCCTGGGGGCGGGCTTTTATCTGAACGCCACGCAGGATCCGTGGGCGCGGCATTATCGGATGCATGACTACGTGGTGCAGGAATTGCCGGCGCTGGTCGAAGCGCATTTCCCGGCTTCGGACAAACGCGGTATCAGTGGTCACTCCATGGGCGGCCACGGTGCGCTGGTCTGCGCCTTGCGCAACCCGGGGCGTTACCGTTCAGTGTCGGCCTTTTCGCCGATCAACAATCCAATGGATTGCCCATGGGGCCAGAAGGCGTTCTCCCGTTACCTGGGGGAAGACCGCTCGAAATGGCGGGAATGGGATGCCTGTGCATTGATTGCCGAGGCGCAGGAGAAGCTGCCATTGCTGGTGGACCAAGGCGATCGCGATGATTTCCTGGCCAACCAACTCAAGCCCGAAGCCTTGCAACAGGCGGCCAAGTCCGCCGGCCATCCGTTGGAGCTGCGTCTGCAACCGGGTTACGACCACAGCTACTTCTTCATCGCCAGCTTCATTGACGACCACTTGCAGCATCATGCACGCGCTCTAAACGTCTAATGCAGGTAGAATCACGCCCTGACAAAAATCGGGGCGTTTTTTTATGCGTATTGGCCACGGCTACGATGTTCACCGTTTCGCTGAAGGCGACTTCATTACTCTGGGCGGCGTGCGGATCGCACACGGCTTCGGGCTGCTCGCGCATTCTGACGGTGATGTCCTGCTGCACGCCTTGAGCGATGCACTGCTCGGCGCGGCGGCCCTGGGTGATATCGGCAAGCACTTCCCCGACACCGACCCGCAATTCAAGGGGGCCGACAGCCGCGTGCTGCTGCGCCATGTGGTCGCACTGATCCACGCCAAGGGCTGGAAAGTCGGCAACGTCGACAACACCATCGTTGCCCAGGCCCCCAAAATGGCCCCGCACATCGAAGCGATGCGCCAGCTGATCGCCGAGGATCTTCAAGTTGAGTTGGACCAAGTGAACGTGAAGGCCACTACCACCGAAAAGCTGGGTTTCGTCGGTCGCGAAGAAGGCATTGCCGTCCACTCCGTTGCCTTGTTGCTGCGCCATGACTGAATTGGAACTGTTAGGGCCGCGCGCCTACGGTGAACCCTTGGGCAGTGCGGTACTCAAGGCCACCGCTGAAGATTTCCAGGTCGATGAAGTGCTCGACATCCCGTTGACCGGCGATGGCGAACATTTGTGGATCTGGGTCGAAAAACGTGGCTTGAACACCGAAGAGGCTGCCCGACGAATCGCCAAGGCCGCCGGCGTGCCGTTGCGCACCGTCAGCTACGCCGGGCTCAAGGACCGTCAAGCCCTGACCCGCCAATGGTTTAGCGTCCAATTGCCAGGCAAGGCCGATCCGGACTTGTCGGCGGCAGAGAACGACACGCTGAAGATCCTCAAGACCGGGCGACATAAACGCAAACTGCAACGCGGCGCGCACTCGGCCAACGGCTTCACCTTGCGCCTGACCCAATTCAAGGGCGACACGGCGGCGATCGATGCGCGTCTGCAACAGATTGTCCGCCAGGGTATCCCCAACTATTTTGGCGCCCAGCGCTTCGGCCATGACGGCGGCAATGTCGTCGATGCCCGTGCCTGGGCGGGGCGCAAGGCTTTGCCGGAACAGCGCAATGTGCGCTCGCGGCTGTTATCCACCGCCCGCAGCTTTCTATTCAACCGGGTGCTGGCGGCGCGGGTCGCCGACGGGACCTGGCAGCACGCCCAGGTGGGCGACTTGCTCGCCTTCACCGACAGCCGCAGTTTCTTCCCCGCCGGTGAGGCTGAGTGCAGCGATCCGCGCCTGACCATTCTCGACCTGCACCCGACCGGGCCGCAGTGGGGTGAGGGGCCTTCGCCTGCCGCCGGCGCGACGTTTGAACTGGAACAAGCCGTTGCCGCGGGCGAGGCCGATTTGCGGGACTGGTTGATAAACGCGGGAATGAGTCACGAACGTCGCATCCTGCGACTGCCCATTGGCGGGCTGTCGTGGCATTATCCCTCGCCTGACATTCTGCAACTGGAATTCGTCCTGCCGGCCGGATGTTTCGCCACTGTCTTGGTGCGCGAACTCGTCGATCTGGTGCCGGTGGGGCAGACGGACAGCCCATGCGTATTCTGATTTCTAACGACGACGGGGTGACTGCACCCGGTCTTGCCGCGCTTTATGCTGCGCTGGCGGATTTTGCCGAGTGCGTAGTCATCGCTCCGGACCAGGACAAGAGCGGCGCCAGCAGCTCGCTGACGCTCGACCGTCCTTTGCATCCCTGCTATCTGGATAACGGTTTCATCAGCCTCAACGGCACTCCGACCGATTGCGTGCATCTGGGCCTCAACGGCTTGCTGGAACGTGAGCCGGACATGGTGGTGTCGGGCATCAACCTGGGCGCCAACCTGGGAGATGACGTGCTGTATTCCGGCACGGTCGCCGCTGCCTTGGAAGGTCGCTTCCTGGAAAAACCGTCGTTTGCCTTTTCGTTCGTTTCACGGCAGGTCGATAACTTGCCGACCGCCGCCTACTTCGCCCGTAAACTGGTCGAAGCCCATGGCGCGCTGGACCTGCCGCCCCGCACGGTGCTGAACGTGAATATCCCCAACCTGCCGCTCGATCACATCCGTGGCATCCAGCTCACACGCCTGGGCCATCGTGCCCGCGCCGCCAAACCGATGCATGTCGTCGACCCGCGCGGCAAGGCCGGTTATTGGATCGCCGCCGCCGGTGATGCCGAGGATGGCGGGCCAGGCACTGATTTCCATGCGGTGATGCAAGGCTATGTCTCGATCACGCCGTTGCAGCTGGACCGTACCTTCAACGACGCCTTTCGAAGTCTCGATGGCTGGCTGGAGGGGCTGCGCTGATGGCTCGTGAGCAAGACGATATGCTGCGCCGTGGAATCGGCATGACTTCCCAACGCACCCGTGAACGACTGATCCAGCGTCTCTACGAAGAAGGCCTGTCCAACGCCCAGGTGTTGGAGGTGATTCGCCGCACGCCGCGCCATTTGTTCGTCGATGAAGCCCTGGCCCATCGCGCCTATGAAGACACGGCGTTGCCGATCGGCCACAACCAGACCATTTCCCAGCCGTACATGGTGGCTCGCATGAGCGAGTTGCTGCTGGAGGCGGGGCCGTTGGACAAGGTGATGGAGATCGGCACCGGTTCGGGTTACCAGACGGCGGTGTTGTCTCAGCTGGTCGAGCGGGTGTTTTCCGTCGAGCGGATCAAGGTCCTGCAGGATCGCGCCAAGGAACGCCTGGTGGAACTGAACCTGCGCAACGTGGTGTTTCGTTGGGGCGATGGCTGGGAAGGTTGGCCGGCCTTGGCACCGTACAACGGCATTATCGTCACCGCGGTGGCCACCGATGTACCTCAAGCCCTGCTGGATCAGCTCGCCCCTGGTGGACGGCTGGTCATCCCGGTGGGCGCCGGTGAGGTCCAGCAACTGATGTTGATCGTGCGCGAAGAGCACGGGTTTTCGCGACACGTCCTGGGAGCGGTGCGGTTTGTGCCGTTGCTCAATGGACCGTTGGCCTGAGCATTTATAAACGGACGCTGAATTCCGTGGCCACGTCTGTGTCTTACAGCGGCACCGATTCGCTGAACAGAGCCCAATGGCGTCGAGCAAACGTGTGCGGCGACGCGTTGCGCTTCATTAATAGAGGCGCAGTTGTCGCCAGCTATATTTGTATGAACGCTGCCTGGACAGGCAGCCTCCAATTTTTCAGCCACCACAAAGGGAGCGGCGGGTGAGTCTCACAGTCATTGCGCAGCGTATGGGTATCACGAGCTTTCAGCGCCTGGTGACTGGCCTTGTCTTGAGCATTTTGCTGGTCGGTTGTTCCAGTACGCCGTCTAGCAATGTCCGGGTGGTCGATCGCAACAGTGCAGCACCTCAACGTCCTACAGTAACGACCGGCCAATATGTAGTCCGTCGCGGCGATACGCTGTTTTCCATCGCTTTTCGCTACGGCTGGGACTACAAGGCCCTCGCGGCGCGCAACAACATTCCTGCGCCTTATACGATTCACCCCGGTCAGACGATTCGCTTCGATGGCCGTAGCGGTTCAACGCCTACTGCGGTGGTGACACAGTCGGGTTCGACGCCTTCTTCGTCGAGCAAAACCACGGTCATTCGCCGGCCGGCGGGGGCTGGGACGGCGGTAATACCGTCCGTCGCGAGCAAACCAGCCCCTGCGCCGATGCCGCCTGCGGGCCCCGCCCCGACAGGCTGGGGATGGCCTTCTAATGGCGTTCTCATTGGAAAATTCTCTTCAAACGGTAGTTTGAATAAAGGAATTGATATCGCCGGGGATTTGGGACAGCCTGTTTTAGCTGCGTCTGATGGCACGGTTGTGTACGCCGGGAGTGGTTTGAGGGGCTACGGCGAACTCGTCATCATCAAACACAGCGATACCTACGTCAGTGCCTACGGTCACAACCGCAGGCTGTTGGTTCGGGAGGGGCAGCAGGTCAAGGTCGGACAGACAATTGCCGAAATGGGATCAACGGGAACAGACCGGGTGAAACTGCATTTTGAGATTCGCCGACAAGGTAAACCAGTCGATCCGCTGCAATTCCTGCCACGTCGTTGATTTGATTGTCAGCCTGTTCCGTCACGTAGAGGGAACAGGCTCCAGCGTTGCCAAGGATAAAGGCGTCGCTTGAGCTTGAGGTCGAACTCACCAAAGGACTATAACAATGGCTCTCAGTAAAGAAGTGCCGGAGTTTGACATCGACGATGAGGTTCTCCTTATGGAGACCGGCATCGCTATGGATTCGATGTCGAATGATGAAGGGGCGACTCCACCTTCCGTTCGTGCCAAATCCAAACACTCCGCTTCGCTTAAACAACATAAGTACATTGATTACACCCGGGCGCTGGACGCCACTCAGCTGTACCTCAACGAAATCGGTTTCTCGCCACTGCTCTCCCCCGAGGAAGAAGTTCATTTTGCGCGGCTGTCGCAAAGTGGTGACCCGGCCGGTCGAAAACGCATGATTGAAAGTAACCTGCGCCTGGTGGTGAAAATCGCCCGACGCTACGTCAATCGCGGGCTTTCGCTGCTGGACCTGATCGAAGAGGGCAACCTGGGCCTGATTCGCGCCGTCGAGAAATTCGACCCCGAGCGCGGCTTCCGTTTCTCGACCTACGCCACCTGGTGGATCCGCCAGACCATCGAACGGGCGATCATGAACCAGACCCGGACGATCCGGTTGCCGATTCATGTGGTCAAGGAGCTGAACGTCTACCTGCGGGCCGCCCGTGAGTTGACCCAGAAACTTGATCATGAACCTTCACCCGAAGAAATCGCCAACCTGCTGGAAAAACCGGTGGGTGAGGTCAAGCGCATGCTTGGGCTCAATGAGCGGGTGTCCTCGGTGGACGTTTCCCTGGGGCCGGACTCGGATAAAACCTTGTTGGACACCCTTACGGATGATCGACCTACCGATCCGTGCGAGCTGTTGCAGGACGATGACCTGTCACAGAGCATCGACCAGTGGCTCTCGGAGCTGACCGATAAGCAACGGGAAGTGGTGATTCGCCGCTTCGGCTTGCGGGGGCACGAAAGCAGCACGCTTGAAGACGTCGGGCTGGAGATTGGTTTGACTCGTGAGCGGGTCCGGCAGATCCAGGTTGAAGGTCTCAAGCGTTTGCGAGAGATCCTGGAGAAGAACGGCTTGTCGAGTGAGTCGTTGTTTCAATAACCCAAGGCAAGAGCAGCATAAAACGCCCTGACTGGCTGTGATGCTGTCTACTTGGAAAAACGGCGCTTCCCTTGCTAAAGAGGGAGGCGCCGTTTTTTTTTTGGCTTGGGTTTGGGTGTATATCCGTTTCTTCGGTAACGGCGGCTATTGGTTCCGCCCTTACGGCGGGTCACTTTTGGAAGAGCGCCAAAAGTAACCAAAAGCGCTTTGCCCCACCACTCGGTGCCTCGCTTAGGCTCGGCATGCCTGAACGAAGGCCTTGCTCCGTGGGCCGCCGCGAAGGGCCATCCATGGCCCAGCGCGGCTAACCCGGCATCCATGCCGGGTTACCCACTCCACAACACCTCCGTTCAGCCATCGTGGTTAACGGGGCGCCGAGATCAACGTCCGCCGCGAGGCGGCCTGATAGCCGACCTGGTTCCTGATGGGGCCGCGTTTTCCCTGTGGAATGAGTGTGGGAGCGAGCTTGCTCGCGATGGCGGTGGGTCAGTTTGCGGTGATGTTGGATGTGCCGGCCTCATCGCGAGCAAGCTCGCTCCCACAGTGGTTGTGTGTTGGGTATAAATCTTGTGTCCGCTGGAGATTGAATTTGGGAGCGGGCTTATTCGCGATGGCGGTGGTTCAGTCACATGGATGCTGGGGCTTGCCGACCTCATCGCGAGCAAGCTCGCTCCCACAGTGGTTGTGTGTTGGATATATATAAATTTTGTGTCCACTGGAGATTGAATGTGGGAGCGAGCTTGCTCGCGATGGTGGTGGTCCAGTCACATGGATGCTGGGCTTGCCGGCCTCATCGCGAGCAGGCTCGCTCCCACAGGAGAAATGCGGTCCCCATCAAGAGCCAGGTCGGCTATCAGGCCGCCTCGTAGTGGGGTGGACGTTGATCTCAGCGCCCCGTTAACCACGCTGGCCGAACGCAGGCATTGTGGAGTGGGCATCCCGGCATGGATGCCGGGATAGCCGCGCTGGGCCATGGATGGCCCTTCGCGGCGGGCCCACGGAGCAATGCCGGAGTGAGGGCACACCGAGCCTAGGCGAGGTGCCGAGTGGTGGGGCAGAAGCGCTTTGGTTACTTTCGCGCTTTTCGAAAGTGACCCGCCGTAAGGGCGGAACCAATAGCCGCCGTTACCGAAGAAACGGATATACACACCCCCCTGAAATCCCCACCCGTAAACGATAGAACATCACGACTGGTTTAAAGCCTTTGCGCTTCCGAAGGGTCATTTCCCTAGCCCGATCTATTTGTAGCTTCAGCTTGTAAGCCTTTGCCTAGTCTTACGTAAGCGATCGGTTTCTCACCGCCGGGACAGACAGCTATAAATACCGTGATCTTTTTGTATTCAACTGATTTATAAGGGAAATTTCTTGATGAACATCGTGTGACAGAGCAAGCCACTTGTATCAGCCGCGTTGCACTCGCCCGGGAAAATACTAATATCAGTCCTGTGTCGACGGACAGACACACCCGTCAAGGACGATGGGAAGGAAGGACATCGCAGGACGCGATTCATCAGGACGATGAATAGGATTAAAGGGATTAGGGAAAAAATGTGGGCGGGTCAAACCGCCCCTTTTTTTTGCCTGCGATTTTGTTCCAGGCAGCAAAAAGGCCCGCAAGGGGCCCTTTCGACGAACATGGCAACGATCAGCGTTCGAGGTCTGCGATCTTGCCAGTCTTGCCATCCCACTCTTCGGCGTCCGGCAGAGCGTCTTTCTTCTCGGTGATGTTCGGCCAGATCTCCGCCAGTTCAGCGTTCAGCTCGATGAAGTTCTCCATGCCGGCCGGCACTTCGTCTTCCGAAAAGATGGCATTCGCCGGGCATTCCGGTTCACACAGGGCGCAGTCGATGCACTCGTCCGGGTGAATGACCAGGAAATTCGGCCCTTCGTAAAAGCAGTCCACCGGACACACTTCTACGCAGTCGGTGTACTTGCACTTGATGCAGTTGTCGGTGACGACGAAGGTCATTTCTAATTCTCTCCTCAGGCGGCGGCAGCGAAGCCCTTTCACGGTGGGGTCGCCAGGTTCGGGAGCGGTAGTCTGCGAACCAGGCTAAATAGTCCGCAGCATCCCAAACCGCGCGAGATTCTAACAGCTTGAAAGCCTGTGCGTTAGATCCGTGTCTTCAATGTATAGAGTAAATCCAGCGCCCGGCGTGGGGTCAGGTCGTCCAGATCGAGCTTGGCCAGTTCATCGAGCACCGGATGGGGCAGGCTGGCGAACAGGTCGCTTTGCTGAGGCGCGGCCGGTTTGCCTTTGGTTGGGCGCGGAGCTTCGTGAGGCAGGCTGGTGGTTTCCAAGCGGCTCAGGTGCTCACGGGCGCGGCTGATCACTTCGCTCGGCACGCCGGCCAGTTGCGCCACTGCCAGGCCGTAGCTCTGGCTGGCCGGGCCGGGCAGCACGTGGTGCAGGAATACGATGCGTTCATTGTGCTCGGTGGCATTGAGGTGAACGTTGGCCACCAGTGGCTGGCTTTCCGGCAGTACCGTCAGCTCGAAATAGTGAGTGGCGAACAACGTGTAGGCCCGCAAGTGCGCGAGGCGTTCGGCCGCAGCCCAGGCCAGGGACAAGCCGTCGAACGTACTGGTGCCGCGTCCGACTTCGTCCATCAGCACCAGGCTGCGTTCGGTGGCGTTGTGCAGGATGTTCGCGGTTTCGCTCATTTCCACCATGAACGTCGAACGCCCACCGGCCAGGTCATCGCTGGAGCCAATTCGGGTGAAAATCCGGTCCACCAGGGACAATTCGCAACTGGCCGCCGGCACGAAACTGCCGATGTGGGCCAGCAGCACGATCAGTGCGGTCTGGCGCATGTAGGTGGATTTACCGCCCATGTTCGGACCGGTGATCACCAGCATGCGGGTGTTGTCGTCCAGGCTCAGGTCGTTGGCCACGAACGGCGTGGTCAGCACTTGCTCGACCACCGGGTGACGACCCTGGCTGATGCGCATGCACGGCTCGCTGACGAAGCGCGGGCAGTTCAGGTCCAGGTTCAGCGCGCGTTCGGCGAGGTTGCTCAGCACGTCCAGTTCCGCCAGGGCGCCGGCGGTGTCCTGCAAGGGCGGCAGTTGGCTGATCAGATCCTCGAGCAGTGCTTCATAGAGCATCTTTTCCCGAGCCAGGGCGCGGCTCTTGGCCGACAGTGCCTTGTCTTCGAACGCCTTGAGTTCCGGGGTGATGAAGCGCTCGGCGCCCTTGAGGGTCTGGCGGCGAACATAATCGGCCGGGGCTTGCTCGGCCTGCTTGCTCGGCAGTTCGATGAAGTAGCCGTGGATGCGGTTGTAGCCGACCTTTAGGTTGGCCAGGCCGGTGCGGGCTTTTTCCCGGGCTTCGAGGTCGATCAGGAACTGGCCGGCGTTCTCGCTCAGCGCTTGCAGCTCGTCGAGTTCGGCGTCGTAGCCGGTTTTCAGCACGCCACCGTCACGGATTACCGCTGGCGGGTTATCGATAATGGCTTTCTCCAGCAGCGCGGCCAGCTCCGGGTAGGTGCTGGTGGTGCGCGCCAGTTGTTGCAGGTGCGGCGCTTCCAGGTCGGTCATCGCCACCTGCAGTTCGGGCAACGCACCGAGGGCATCGCGCAGGCGGGCCAGATCACGGGGACGGGCGTTGCGCAGGCCGATACGGGCGAGGATCCGCTCGATGTCACCGATTTCCTTGAGCTGTGGTTGTAACTGCTCGAAGCGATAACGATCCAGCAGGCAGGTAATGGAGGACTGGCGCGCCAGCAGCACGGTCAGGTCCCGCAGCGGCCGATTCAACCAGCGGGTCAGCAGGCGGCTGCCCATGGCGGTCTGGCAGCGATCGACCACCGATTGCAAAGTGTTGTCGCGCCCGCCGGCCAGGTTGGTGTCCAGCTCCAGGTTGCGGCGGCTCGCGCCGTCCAGCACCACCGTGTCATCCAGGCGTTCGTGACGCAGGCTACGCAAGTGGGGCAGGGCGGTGCGCTGGGTTTCCTTGGCGTAGGCCAGCAGGCAACCGGCCGCGCCGATGGCCAGGGTCAGGTTCTCGCAGCCGAAACCCTTGAGATCTTGGGTGGAAAACTGCTGACAGAGACTTTTCAGCGCCGAGTCGCGCTCAAAATCCCACGGCGCCCGGCGACGCACACCACGGCGTTTTTCTGCCGGCAGGTCTTTGGGCCAGTCATCCGGGATCAGCAGTTCCACCGGATTGACCCGCTCCAGCTCCGCCAGCAGGTTTTCCCAGCCCTTGATTTCCAGCACCGAGAAATTGCCGCTGGTGATGTCCAGCACGGCCAGGCCGAACAGGCGTTCATCGCCCAGCACGGCGGCGATCAGGTTGTCCCGGCGTTCATCCAGCAAGGCCTCGTCACTGACGGTGCCCGGGGTGATGATTCGTACGACTTGGCGTTCCACCGGCCCTTTGCTGGTGGCCGGGTCGCCGACTTGCTCGCAGATCACCACGGATTCGCCGAGCTTGACCAGCTTCGCCAGGTAACCTTCCGCTGCGTGGTAAGGAATCCCACACATCGGAATCGCCATGCCTGCCGATTGCCCACGTGCCGTCAGGGTGATGTCCAATAGCTTGGCGGCTTTCTTCGCGTCCTCGTAGAAGATCTCGTAGAAGTCGCCCATGCGGTAGAACATCAGCTGATCGGGGTGCTGGTTCTTCAGGCGCCAGTATTGCTGCATCATCGGCGTGTGGGAGGACAGGTCGTTCACGGCTGTATTCATGGGTGTCAGGGAAGCTCGTTGAAAGGTGTGGGGCAAAAGGAGGGGCATTGGCCCGGCTTTTCCGCGATGGGCGCAAGGTTAACATGGGCGGTCTGGTGCTACTCATATGTGAGTGGTTTTTGGGACTTTGGTGTATATGGGATTGAGTGCATATCCGTTGCTACGGTAACGGCTGCTGGCGGTTCCGCCCTTACGGCGGCTCACTTTTGAGAAGCGCAAAAGTAAGCAAATGTATGGTCAGCCCATCTCCTGCAACCACGGGCGATGAGCGGTAAAGCATGCTTGCACTAATGTATCCGGGCTCCTAGTCGGCAATTTGCCGCCTGGCCCTTGATGAGTAGTCGCTCCTGCCTGTCCTTGAAAAACGCTTCAGCTTCGAAAGCTGTTTTGCTTACCAGGTTCTCAGGCAGGATTTGAGCTGTTTATCGTCATCATCGCTGTCGTCGCAAAAGCCGGTAGTGTGGGTTTCGGTCAAGCCCTGGACTGGGTGTTGTAGCTTCCTCCGTGAACTAAAACGGCCCACACGATTCTTGCCAACTTATTGGCTAGGGCGCAGGCGACCTTGTTTGGATGTTTTCGTGTCAGCAAGTCCCTGCACCAACTTCCCAGAGCATCATTGCGCTTGTCGATGCGCACCAGGACCGCCCGAGAGCCTTGAACCATCAGCTTTCGAAGGTATTTATCACCTCGCTTACTGATGTTCAAAAGGACTGTTTGATCACCCGTTGAATACTGCCTCGGCACCAGGCCCAATGAAGCGGCGAAGTCTCGCGCTGAGCGAAAATTGGAAGCGTCCCCGATGTCGGCCAGCAGCGCACTAGCGATGATTGGGCCGATGCCGGGGATGCTCATCAGCCGGGTTCCCGCGTCATCAGCACCCACCTGCTCTTTAATCGTACGATCAACCGCCTTGATTTCGTCGGTGAGCCGTTTGGTCTCTTCTGCCAAATGCTCAATGAAGTCCTTCAACTGTTGCGGCAAGTCTGCGGCCGGGTCGTCCAAAATTTGATGAATCTGATTCATCGCAGCTTTTGTCGCAGGTAACTCAATTCCGAACTCAAGCAAGAACCCGTGAATGCGATTGATTGTTTGAGTCCTCTGGACGATTAAGGCTTCGCGAAGACGATGTTGCGTCGATAGAAGCTGTTGCTCAACAGTCTTGATGGCAACGTAGTGTGTCCTGGGACGGGAGGCAGCTTCGCAGATGGCCTCAGCGTCGATGTAGTCGTTTTTATTGCCTCTGACGTAGGGTTTCACATGCTGCGGGGCAATCAATTTCACTTGATGGCCGAAGGATCTGAGCTTCCTTGCGAGCCAGTGTGAACCGCCGCATGACTCCATCACTATGGTGCAGGGTTCGAGCTTTGCAGCGAACTCAAGTAGCCGCTTACGATTGAATTTTTTGCGTAGGACTTCCTTGCCTTTGGCGTCGTGCCCTACGAGATGGAAGGTGTGTTTCCCGATATCCAGGCCGATTAGCTTCAAGGGTTCCATGAGAGGTCTCCTTCAGGTAAGTGAGAGCCCCGGTCAGTTTAGATTTACCGGGACTCCCACACGGGCTGACCATCTCATTAACGCTTTTTGCCCCACCACTCGGTGCCTCGCCTAGGCTCGGCATGCCTGAACGAAGGCATTGCTCCGTGGGCCGCCGCGAAGGGCCATCCATGGCCCAGCGCGGCTAACCCGGCATCCATGCCGGGTTGCCCACTGCGCAATACCTTCGTTCAGCCAGCGTGGTTAACGGGGCGCCGAGATCAACGTCCACCCCGAGGCGGCCTGATAGCCGACCTGGTTCCTGGTGGGACCGCGTTCCCCCTGTGGGAGCGGGCTTGCTCGCGAAAGCGGCCCTGACAGCCGGCCTGTCTCTCGGGTTGTACCCCGATCCAATTGTGGGAGCGAGCTTGCTCGCGATGACGGCAGCCAGTACAACTTGGTTGTAACTGGACTACCGCTATCGCGAGCAAGCTCGTTCCCACATGGGGTAGTCGGGCTTCTCTTAGGTCTCGGCTTGCATCATGAGTGCCTACCTCACCTCAACCACATCCAACGCCCGATTCGCCAGCAACTGGCTCAGCTCGATCATCTGCTGGACCCCCAGCGCGATATTCCGTCGCGAGCCCTTCAGGTCGAATGCCAGGTCGCTGACCATGGCGTTGGCCGAGGCCAGGGTTTCGCTGAGGTTGGCGAGCAGGCATTCGGCGTCGATGTTAGGGGCGATGATGAAAAGGGTGTCGGGTTTGTCAGAGGTTTCCTTGTCGGTTTTCGGCTTGAGGTAATAGTCCAGGGCGCGGGTGGCCGCGTCGTCGAGTTTTTTTGCGTTGGCCGATTGGCTGCGGGAGACGTGATCGTCTGGGGGATTTTGCGTGTTCTTCGGCATTCTATTGGATCCTTGAAGTTGAGCCACCACTCACTCGCGACTAAACGAGGGGTGGCAGCTGTACGCAGGTTAGTCGACCGGGGATCCAAGAAACCGGCGCGCCCGAGGGCGCCCTGCGCACAACTACCATCAAGTGCAGGAATAGAAGTACCTGACTGAATGGAGCAATGAGCACCTTGGAATACCGAGCGACTAAACCCGATCACTGATGGGCAGTGACAGGATCAAAAGTACCGATGGGCCCCAAGGCGGACAAGCCGGCGGATTCTGGCGTAGTTGTAGGCAGAGGCGCAAGAAAACGTAGCCTTGCGTCGCACATTTGAAGGACGGACTTGGAGCCTTTTCCTAGGGACGTGTAGGGCGAATTCCCCATGTGATCAGCAGGGGCATCAGATATGGAGTCAAGCTCCTGTGGCGAGGGGATTTATCCCCGTTGGGCTGCGTAGCAGCCCCTAAGTGGCTAGTGCACCTTGGGGTGGAATTTAGGACCGCTTCGCGCCCCAGCGGGGATAAATCCCCTCACCACAGTGAATCAAATGAGGCTTAAGTGAGGCGTATTGCATATTTATGCAAAACAGCATTTGTCTTCCGCAAAAAGAACAAGCATCATGCGCGTTATGCAAAAACGCAACGTTTCTACCGTATTAAGAGCATTGCTCGATCAGCACGGGATCTCCCCCACGGAGCTTCACCGGCGTACCGGCGTGCCTCAGTCCACCCTCTCGCGGATCCTCAGCGGCAAGATTGTCGATCCTTCGGATAAACACATCTCGAAGATCGCCGAATACTTCGCCGTGAGCACCGACCAGTTGCGCGGGCGCGCGGACGTTGGGCCCGCTGGCAATGCCCGCCGCGACGAGCCGCATTCCGAACTCAAGGACATAAGCCTGTGGGACGACGAAACACCCGTCGAAGAAGACGAAGTGTCGGTCCCTTTTCTGCGCGAGGTTGAATTGGCTGCTGGATCAGGAAGATTCGTCATCGAGGAAAGCGAGCGCTCCAGCCTGCGCTTTGGCAAGCGCAGCCTGCGCCATAACGGCGTGCAGTTCGACCAGGCCAAATGCGTGACCGTTCGCGGCAACAGCATGTTGCCGGTGCTGCGAGACGGCGCCACGGTCGGGGTCAACGCAGGCAAGTGCGGTATCGGCGACATCGTCGACGGTGATCTCTACGCCATCAACCACAACGGCCAACTGCGGGTGAAGCAGCTTTATCGCCTGCCCACCGGCATCCGCCTGCGCAGCTTCAACCGCGATGAACATCCGGACGAGGACTACACGTTCCAGGAAATGCAGGACGAGCAAATCGTCATCCTCGGCCACGTCTTCTGGTGGGGCATGTACGCCCGCTAACCCCTGCGCTGTCAGATAAAACCCGCCGCCGTGCGGGTTTTTTTTCGCCTCCTGAAAACCCATAGCCCCTTTGTTTACGAGGGGTTCATGCATTCGTGCATTCGTTGCGCATAAATAAATGCATTAACGCATTGACTGTATATGCATACATGCATATTCTGTGTCCAAGCCGCTCGACAAAGCGGCTGGCAACAAAGCTCTTTAGTTCCATCAACAGGCAGCGATGAACCGGCCTTAACGGTTCAGAGGGTTGGCAACTGACCCGGGTGTGCAGCGTAAAGCACCAGAAGCAGTTATCCGGCGGGCAGGGACCGCGGCCGGAGGAACAATTTGAATGGATCCGTACCGCGCCAGTCGCGCCGAAAGATCAACTTTCTTCTGGCCATTGGTCAAGGAAAACGAAGGAACGCATTACTGAAAAGCCCGGTTCGTTGCCGGGCTTTTTGGAATGCCTACCTGAAGCAGGCAGATCGAAGAGTGCCGGAGTACCGGCAATCAATAAGGATATAAGCATGAAAAAATACGCACGCGTTGTGGACGGTAAAGTCGACAACATCTACGAAACCGTCAACCCGATCTCTGAGGAATTCCCGGCAGACCAACTTTGGATTGACGTTACCGGCAGTTCCAGCACCGAAGTCGATTATGACTACAACGCAGTCAACACTGATGGGATCTGGTCGTTTAACTCCGGTTTCCCGTGGCCACAGACTGCACTCGCAGAGCAGATGCGTAATGAAAAAGCCAGGCGGCTCGACAGCGTCATGACCCGCGTGGCGTCTTCGGGATTGCAATTCAAAGTCGATCTGGGCGTCGCTACCGCTGCCGAGCAGGCTTACTTGATTGCCTTCAAGGAGTATTGCGTCGCCTTCACTCAGGTCAACAAACAACCCGCTTTTCCTCTGAGCATTGTTTGGCCAGAGTTGCCCTAGCGGAGTGTCTTTTTGAAAAGCCCGGTGCAGTGCTGGGCTTTTTTCACGGCCTTCCAAAGCTCCCAGGAAGCGGACGTGACAAACGAGCAACAAGCGTTGCTGGACATGCCGATCTGACTGGTCATGGTGCTCGCTCTGGTGGGGGGCGCGCCGCCAATGGGAGGGCTTTCGATGCTGAAGGATTTCAGATGCGGTCACTGCAAAAGACTTCTGGCCCGCATGGGCGAGAACACCGAACTCCAGATCAAGTGTTCCCGATGCGGAACGTTGAATCATGTGAAGGCCGTTGAGCCTCGAGTGAACGCCAGCGAGCGAACAGCGTGCGGAATAGACCCTGCACCCCGTACTCAATGACATTCATCGAGGTAAGAAAAATGAAATTGCTCAAAAAAATCCTGCTGGCGACTGCCTTTCTGTCGTCCTTCGTATCCCTGAACGGTTGGGCTGATACGGCGATGTCGTGGAACCTGGCCCGGGACATGTACCTGATGACCGAAGCCGCACCGGCCGGTTCGCCCTGGTCGTTCATGCAAAACAAATCGGGGGTGAACGGCTCGGCCAACTACACGCTCTTTCCGTCGTTTCAGGCTGGGGTATGTAATGGCAAGCCAACCACCTGCTGGCGTGACGATGCGACGGCTGCTTGGATCTCTATTCCAAATGAAAGCTTCACCTTCACCGGCTCAGGCACCAGTTTCGTGTTCAAGCAGGGTGACGTGGCCACGCATCCGGGCACCAACAGCCAGAGCATCTTCCGCTGGGCCAGTCCTGTCACCGGCAATATCAACGTGCTGGGGCGGGTCAATGACCTGCATAACGCCTGCGGGGATGGTGTTGGCTGGTCGCTGAACCTGGGCGACACCGTGCTCCAGTCCGGGAGCCTGGTAAACGGCGGCAGCACTACCTTCATGTTGAACAGCGTCGCAGTCACGCCGACGTCTTTGCTTTATCTGGTCATCGACAGAAAGGCTAACAACTCTTGCGACGCGACCAGTGTGGACATGCTGATTACTCGCTAAGAACCTATTTAGCTAAAGGAAGTAAACCAATGAAAAAATTGTTCAGCATGTTGATCGCAGCCGTTCTGGCTACCCAGGCCATCCAAGCCATTGCCGAAACCTCACCTGTCGGCTCCTGGCAATTCGCTTACTACCACGTTCCGGGCGGTGGTTTTTATGCCAACCAAACGATCTGCTTCAAAGCGGACAATACCTGGTACTCAAGCTCGCAGGCTGGCTGGAAGGGCGCATGGTTCCAGGACGGCGATGATCTCCAATGGAATGGGAGTGTGCCAATGCCAGGGGCAGGGAGTGCCAACAATCTCGCGACCATTGCCATGGGTAAATTGGTGGTTGCTGGCTCGATGTCGGGTAACTACGCGGAATGGGCAGCACCCAGTACGCTGCCGCTGTCGTGGGACAGGCACTACACCTACACCATGACTTACAAAGGCGCGACCTGCGCTGCTCCGAAGTGACGCCAACCCTGTTCCATTAAAGGCATGTCGAAAGATCAGGCGTATTACTGAAAAGCCTGGGCAACCGGGCTTTTTGGAATGCCTGTGCAAGGCACTTCAAACCGCCGCCAATGGGAGGGCTTTCAATGCTGAAGGATTTCAGATGCGGTCACTGCAAGAGACTTCTGGCCCGCATGGGCGAGAACACCGAACTCCAGATCAAATGTGCCCGATGCGGGACGTTGAATCATGTGAAGGCCGCGAGCCTCGAGTTATCGCCTTTGAGCGGCATGGATGCGGAATTCTCCGCGATAGCTCATTTGACTTATAGGTAATCATATGGCTGGACGTACACGTATCCCCTTTCAAGGTAGCGGCACTTCCGTTCTTCCCGCCTACCAAACAATGACTGCAGGACAGTTCCTTCTCTCGCCGAACGGCCGCTTTAAGCTGCTGCTTCAGGCCGATGGGAATTTAGTATTGCAGGATAATGGCACGGTAGTGTGGGTGGCCAACGAGAAACAGCCCTACAGCTCAACGGTCCCACTGCGTTACCAGGTGCCGCCGCAGCTTTACGTTCAATATGGCGCATTCCTGGATGATCCTATCCGTAAGCGCACCTGGCTGACCGATAACAGCACCTTCACCAGTGACGATCAGTGGAACCGAACTCATATGGTGCTCCAGGATGACGGGAATATCGTCCTGATCGACTCGGTAGCAATCTGGAATGGCACGCCGTCTATTCCGCTGATGCCAGGTGCTAATGCGTCGGTAATTTTCTCAAGCCCCGTCGAGTTGGCACCCGGGATTCCGTATTTTTCTGGTGATGGTGCCTTGATATTCCAAGGGGACGGTAACGTAGTGAACTACGGTCCGAACTGGAGTGTGCGATGGTCCAGTTACACCCAAAACAAGGGAGCCGTGAAGGCTGTATTCCAAGCTGATGGGAATTTCGTGGTCTACGCCGCGAACGACAAACCCCTCTGGAACTCCGGCACGGATGGACATCCGGGCGCGGTACTTCGTTTACAACCAAATGGCGGCCTGGCCGTAATCAAGGATACGCCTGTTTGGGCGCGGTTCGGCTTCCAACCAACCTACCGCCCGATCCGCTTGTTCGATCCAAATTCTTTCAGGACGTTCGATATCTGGACGTGGAAGATTTGATAGCTAAAGCGCGTTTGGAGTGATGCCCAAGCGGGTACGAACGGGGTCTTCCCCGGGATACCTACTCGATACCAATCGGAGCCCCGCCATGATGCGGGGCTTTTTCATATCTCAAATGACTTGGCGCAACCGTCGGAAAATTCTGACGGAGAGATGCCAGGGAAACATCTTGGTTCCTACACAATTATCAATCCCCCCAGGAAGCCTGACATGACAAACGAGCAACAAGCGTTGCTGGACATGCCGATCTGGCTGGTCATCGTGCTCGCCCTGGTGGGCGGGGTGTCCGGCGAGATGTGGCGCGCCGACAAGGAGGGCGCCCGTGGCTGGTCGTTATTGCGGCGCCTGGCCTTGCGCTCCGGTGCCTGCGTGGTCTGCGGCGTATCGGCAACCATGCTTTTGTACGCCCTCGGCATGTCGATCTGGAGCGCTTGCGCCCTGGGTTGCCTGACTGCCATGGCCGGTGCCGATGTGGCGATCGGTCTTTACGAGCGCTGGGTCGCCAAGCGGATCGGCGTTTGCGAAGCCCCTCCGCCGGACGTTCCTCCCGACCAGCCGTGAACCCACATCGCTGATCCCTACACAAGGAGGCGATCAATGCCCGTCCTTATCGAAAAACCGTCGCAGCTGTTCTTCGCCATTGCCCAGACGCTGCGCACCACTTACCCCACTTTGAAAATCGGCAGCCCCCAGGACTTCGATGGCACCGACGATCAACCCTGGGTGCTGATTGCCCTTGAGCGTGATGGGCCCGGCCACCGTGCCAACGACGGGCGTATCGCCCATGTCCTGACGGTTTCCCTGCAAGTGGTCATGGCTGTTCCGGGCTGGGATGCCTGCGACTTGGCCGCTGAGCTGAAACACCTGGTTGTGGACAATCGCTGGGGTCTGTCGGGCGATCAATGCGACCTGCCCACGGAGCTCGACGGCCTGCCGTCCACGTTCATCAACCCGGCACGGCAATACACCGCCTGGACCCTTTCCTTCAACCAAACCCTGTACCTCGGCCCGACACTGCTGGAGGACCCACTGGGTATCCCGAAGTTTGCCCGCACCTGGGAAGTGTCGAACATCGACGACCCGGACCAATACACCGCACTCGAGGGGTGAGCCATGTTTGATGCGCTGTTACGGATGCATCTGGGGCCGATCATCGAGCGTCTGGCGCAGATGGAAACCGAGCTGGAAGACATGCATCGGCGGGCGGAGAGTTTCTGCCGCATCGGCGTTTGCCAGGAAGTCGACGCGGCCAGCAACACCTGCAAAGTCAGCCATGGCGGACTGCTGACCCCAGCGATCCGTTTTTTCAACCCGAGCGCCGGCGCCCAGAGCGAGTCGCGGATTCCGTCCGTGGGCGAGCAGTGCCTGTTGCTGAACCACGGCGGCGGCGAGAGCGGCGGGCAGGCGGTGGCGTTGTTCGGCCTCAACGGCGGCCAGTTCCCGCCCGTCTCGACCCAGGCCTCGCTGACGCGTCGCCTCTATCAGGACGGTACGGAAAACGGCTACGACCACGCCAGCCATGTCCTGCACTGGCAAAACGGCCCGGCGGCGTTCAGCGGTTCCCGTGAAGCCCTCCAACTGAGCATCGGCCCGTCGCAGTTGGCGATGACACCCGAGGCCATCGAATTGAAAGTCGGCGCCGTCGGCATTCGGCTCGACGCCTCCGGTGTGCACCTGAGCGGCCCGGTGGTGGATCACCAGGGACGCGTCATCAGTACCGCATAAGAGATTTCCTCATGATTGGAATCGATCGAAATACCGGCGCCACGGTCGACGACTGGCTGCAGTTCGTGCAGCGCGCCACCCGTGCATTGACCACGCCGTTGGGCACTCGCCAGAAGCGCCCGTTGTATGGCTGCGCCCTCACGCAGTTGCTGGGGCAGAACCTCGGCGACGACCTGCTGATCCTTGCCCAGAGCCACGCGGCCCAAGCGTTCTACAACCCGGACAACGGCATCGATGATTTCGAGCCGCAGGTCATTGTCGCCAGTCGGCACGGCGCCGGATTGTTGCTGCGTTTCGCTGGCACCTGGAAGAACCGCAAACAGACTTTCGAGGTGGTGACATGAGCATGTTGATACCCGGCCAGAACCAACTGGCCGAACCGACCATCGTCACCGTCGAAGCCTTCGAGGACTTGCTCGCAGAGTTCAAGACCTTCGTGGTCGAATACGTCGCCGCACGCTCTCCCGGTAGCGCCACCAAGTTGCTGGACAGCCTCGAAAACGAAAGCGAACTGCTGACCCTGGCCCTCGAGGCATTCTGTGTCCGGCTGCAAACCCACGAACGCAAATACAACGCCCGCATCAAGCAGATGTTGGCGTGGTGGGCCACGGGCACCAACCTCGACGCTCGCCTCGCGGACATGGGCCTTGAGCGTCAGTTGCTCGACCCGGGCGACCCGGCGGCCTTCCCGCCCATTCCCCCGGTCTATGAGAGCGATGATGATGCCCGGTTGCGTTATTACCTGGCGCCCCATGCTCCGGCGGCCGGCTCGCGCATGCAGTATCGGCGGGAGATTTTTACATTGGGGGAACGGCCGGTGGTGAAGGTGGATAGCACCGCATCCGGTGTCGTGACAGTGACCTACACCTTTGACCCTGACGGTTTTGCCGCTCAAATCAAGGACGGCAATGCCCGCCGTACCGCGCCTGGCGAGGTGATGGTGACGGTGCTGTCTCGTGAAGGCGATGGCAGGCCCTCTGCACAGTTGCTCGAAGGTGTTCGTCGACATTTCGCCCGTCCCGATGTCCGGCCGGAAACCGATCTGGTGACGGTGCAGGGCGCGCAGATAAAACCCTACAAGATTCGGGTCATCGCCAGGATCAACAGTGGTCCTGATTCAGGACTGACCCGCGCAGCGGCACAGCAGCAATTGCAAGGCTATGCCAATACATGTCATCGGTTGGAAGGCCGGGTGGATCCTAGTTGGATCGATTACACCCTCCATTCGGCCGGAGCGGTGCAACTTGAGATTCTCGAGCCGCTGGAGCCCATCGTGACCAGCGCTTTCGAAGCGCCCTATTGCACGACGGTAGACGTGGAGGTGCTCACGCTATGAGTGATTTCGCTGTGTTGCCGAGTCTGCTGCCGGCCAACAGTTCACCCCTGGAAAGGGCACTGGATCTGGGTTTCACCAAGCTGCTCGATCGCGTTCAGCCGCCGTTCCCCGAATTGATGAACCCGAGTGAGACGCCGTCCGCATTCTTGCCTTATCTGGCGGCGGATCGGGGCGTCAGTGAGTGGAATGCGGGAGCCAGTGAACTGGAAAAACGCCTGACCGTTTCATTGTCCTGGCAGATCCAGCGCCAGGCGGGCACCCGTCAAGCCTTGAACCACGCCGTTGAATCACTGGGGTTCACGCCTCACGTCACCGCTTGGTACGAGCAGCAACCTCGTGCCCACCCTTACACCTTTGATGTACAGGCGATCATTGGCCAGGACTGGTCCAGTGGCGATCACAATCGCTTGATTCAGCGGATCAATGCAGCCAAGAGCGAGCGCGACCAGGCCACCATCACCCTCGTGCATCAAACCCGCGGTGGCCTGGCAGCGGCGGCAGTTTTGCACGGGCCGCTGACTGACGGTGAGCTGTTTTTGTGCGGGGCACTGCCGCTACTCGATCTCGGTGCGCGGCTTATCGGCATTGGGATTTCCCAACGCTACACCATTAACGATTACGACCTCAGGGCGCAGTCATGACAGAAGACATTACGCGCTTGGTTCGCTTCACTTCCGCCGGCCTGGCCGAAGTGTTGCAGGCAAAGAACCAAGGCTTGAAAGGTGAGATCACTCACATCGGTGCCGGCACCGCCCGCTACGATCCCAATGGATCGGAAACGGCGCTTCGCAATGAGCGACAGCGTGTGCCAATCGTGGATTACGAAGACCTGGACCCAGGGCAGCTGAGAATGGCCGCTTTGTTTGAGGGGCCGGATGAATATGAGATTGGCGAGTTCGGTTTCTATCTTTCCACCGGCACGCTGCTGGCGGTGTATTCGGTGGCTGGAAAGCTGCTGACCTACAAAGCGGCTGCAGCACGAGTCTTGCAAAAGTTCACGCTGGATATTTCACCGTTGCCGGCGCAAAGCGTCACGGTGGTGGTCGGGTCCGACAACCTGAACATTCTATTGAGTGAAGAAATCGCCACGTTGGCTACCGCCAATATCGACAACATGGCGCGGCACGTGGGCCTGATGTTTCGAGTGATAGCGCTCGAAGCCAAATAATCAAATAGCACAAGGAACCTGAATGTGAGTCTGGAAACCACTATCGCGTCGCTGGTATCGGCGGCCAATAATTTGACCACGGTGGTCAATGGAAAAATCGGCAGTATCAACACAACCATGGCCACGGCTTTGACACAGTTCAATGAGTGGCGAAGCCAGAAGGATGTGGAAGGGGATCCAAGCGCCCTTGGCACGATTCGTCGCAATATCCTGCAGGGACACGTATACGGAACTGGCGGCGTCTATGGCGCAACAGCACAGGGGGATTTTGTTTCCACCAACCTGGGTGCCAGTTCAAATGTGTACATGCATTTCAAAGTGCCGCTTAACATCAATGTCAATTCGGAGATGTTCTGGTTCAACATCAAGGGCTACAGCTACGGCACAGCCAAAATAATCGACGAAACGCTGGTGGGGTATTCCTATCAGCCCACTCGGGTCCTGCAAAGCGTTTCGACCTTTGGGAATATGGCCCCTGCTGTCTATGCCGACACAAACGGTAATGTCGTCATGCGAATTCTGATTCCCAACGTTTATTACACCACCGTGCGTATCGACACCATGCGCGTGGGCAATGGTCGGCTATTCAATCTTGGGGATTTGACCACCAAGTTGTCGCTGGCCGAAACCGTTGTTTTCAGCTAAGGAATGAACATGTCTGATCTGTCCAACAATGACACACCCGAAATTCCACTTGCCGTACCGTCGCGTGAAATCGAATGGGCCGCCATCCGCACGCGTCGCAACCAACTTCTGCGAGACACGGATTTCACCCAACTACCGGACTTCCCAGCAACAGAAACTCAGCTTGCCGAGATCAAGGCTTATCGCCAGGCCTTGCGAGATATCCCCGAAACGGATGCGGAGCCGTCCAGGCTGCTCTGGCCTGTACTGCCAGATTTCATCAAGTAGACCACGACCGCGAGAGCGGTTTTTTTTCGCCCGCAATAAGCCCCGTGACGGGGCTTTTGTGTTTTTCGCGTCTGGAGAACCCGTAGATGCCCATTCGTAAGCAATACACCGTGCTGCTGCCATTTCCTGCCGGCGGCGGCCACTGGTCGAGCATCGGCCAGAAGCTCGAACTGCTGGATGTCGAGGCTAATGCCTTGCGCAGCGCCGGTCGCCTCGAGCTGACCAGCGTCCTGGAGGCGCACAAACAGGCTGTCGACACGCAAGCCATCCCAACCCAACCGGCCAAAAAGGCCACCACCAAAAAGGCTGAATAACCATGGCTGAGGTTTTGAACTTCGAGCACAACGGCATTACCGTCAATGCCACTGAATCTCCCGAGGCCATGGGTGGCCTGGGTGACAACGTCATCGGGCTGGTCGGCACCGCGCCGAATGCCAACCCGCTGATCCCGAAAAACACCCCGTTCCGTATCAACAGCTTCACCACCCAGGCCCAGTTGGACCCGACCGGTGCCGAGGCGGGTACGCTGTTCCAGGCGGTCTACCAGATCCTCAAAGTGGTCAAGGTGCCGGTCTACGTCGTCATCGTCGAAGAGGGCGCGACCCCGGCCGACACCCAGAACAATGTGATCGGCGGTATCGAAGCGCAGACCGGTCGTAAGTTGGGCTTGGCGGCGTTGAGTGGGGTGGCCGAGGACCTGACCATCATCGGCGCGCCGGGCTTCACCGGCACCAAGGCGGTGGCCAGCGAGTTCGCCTCGTTCGGCAAGCGCATCAAGGCGCGTGTGGTGCTCGATGGCAAGGACGCCTCGGTCGCCGATCAAGTGACTTACAGCCAGGAACTGGGCGGTGCGGACCTCGGTTTCGACCGTTGCCTGGTGGTGCACAACATGCCGGCGGTGTACTCCAAGGCGGCGAAGAAAAACGTCTTCCTCGCGCCGTCGAGCCTGGCTATCGCCGCGCTGGCCAAGGTCAAGCAATGGGAGAGTCCGGGCAACCAGGTGACCTTCGCCGAAGACGTCTCGCGCACGGTCGAATACAACATCCTCGACACCTCCACCGAAGGCGATCTGCTCAACCGCTACGGCGTCAGCTACTACGCCCGGACCATCCTCGGCGGCTTCTCGTTGTTGGGTAACCGCTCCGTCACCGGCAAGTTCATCAGCTACGTCGGCCTGGAAGATGCCATCAGCCGCAAGCTGGTGAAGGCCGGCCAGAAAGCCATGGCCAAGAACCTGACCAAATCGTTCATGGACCAGGAGGTCAAGCGCATCAACGACTGGCTGCAAACCCTGGTGGCCGACGAAACCATTCCCGGCGGCAGCGTGTACCTGCACCCGGAATTGAACAGCGTCGAGAAGTACAAGAACGGCACCTGGTACGTGGTCATCGACTACGGCCGCTACGCGCCGAACGAACACATGATTTATCAACTCAATGCCCGCGATGAAATCATCGAGCAGTTCCTGGAGGACGTTCTCTAATGTTTACCAACCGCGTAAGACAGGCCATCGCGGCCACTCTGCAAGGCCTGCCGTTGTCGGCGACCGTGGAAGATTTCACCCCGCCGAAGATCGAATTCGAGATGGAAGAGATGCGTGGCGGCCGTTTCATTGGCGAGGAAATGGCCAAGGGCGGCAAAGTGCTGACAGCCAAGCTGACGCTGCAAGGTCTTGGTCCGGAAGTCATGCTGGCATTGGGCGTGACGGTGGGCGACGACATTCTGCTGAACGTGCGTGAAGCCGGCCAGGATCAGGACGGCAACACCTGGTTCACCTACCACACGGTGGGCGGCAAGTTGAAATTCCTCGAGGAGACCACGCTGAAAATGGGCGAGAAGCCCAAGACCATTCTTGATCTGTCCTGCCGCACCTACAACCGCCTGGAAAACGGCGTTCCGGTGATCGACATCGACGTGCGCACCCAGAAGTTCGTGCTCAACGGCGTCGACATCCTCGGTGATGCGCGTCGTGCGGTGTTGTTGCCCTAAGTCACTGCCAGCCCCTGTGGGAGCGAGCTTGCTCGCGATGGCGGAGTATCAGTCGACATCAATAGTGAATGTCAGACCGCTATCGCGAGCAAGCTCGCTCCCACAGGTTGTCCCCCGATTTACCAAGGAATTGATTCATGTCCTGGATGCCTCCTACCCATGAGCTGTTGTCGCCGATCACCGGTGACGACGGCTCGCAGATCGAGCAACTCTCACTCAAGCCGCTGTACTACGCTGCGCAGAAAGACGCCCTGGCCCGCGCTGGCGATGACGAAGACGACCAGTTCTTCGAACTGGCCAAACTGGCCACCGGCCTGTCGGTCAAGGAACTCGACCAACTCAAGCGCCCGGATTACGTGAGCATTGCGCAATACGTGCATGAAATGTCCACCCGCCCGGCGTCGCACTTTCTGGAATCGGTGGACGGCGCAGCGGCCGATCCCGACCAGGTGCCGCTGCTGCAACCGCTCGACGTCGCGGGCCGCAGCATGACTTCGCTGACCCTGGAAATGCCGGTGCTGCGCGCCACCAAGGCGATGAAAAAACTGAAGACGGCCAAGGAACGCGCCGAGTTCATCACCGCCCATTGCACCGGCCTGATGATCCCCGATCTCGATCGGCTGACCGTGCCCGACTGGACCCAGTTGCAGGTACGCATCGACGATTTTTTAAACAAACCGGCGGACTTCTTTCGGAGCGCGACATCGAAGTGATCCTCGATGTGGTGCCGCTCATTTACTCGGTAAGTGAGGCGGAAATCCTGGAGTGGGACGCCGGCAAGGCCTTGCGCCGCTACGACATCGCGATCACTCGCCTTGGCGTGAAACAGGAGTAGAGCGGGATGGCAGACGATAGATATTCGCTCAAATACACAGCCTTCGATGAGCGTGGGTTGGCGTTCGGTGATACCAGCCTCACCAGTGGCGTGTCGGCGCAAGGTGCGTTCGCCAGGGATCAACTGGCGAGCCTCGATCTGGCGCTGGAAACACTCGGGCTCAAGCTCGGACTGCTGACCACGGCGATCGAGTCGCTGACCGTGAAGCTGTCGGCGCAACGATTGTTCTCCCAAACGATGGGCGCCGACGCCAAGGGTGAGTCGGCCAATAAGCCCAAGGCTAAGTCGGGCGGTGGTATCGAACCACCGGCGCTGCTCAAACCCGCGATAGCGATGGATTCGGCCATGGCCGATCTGAAAAAGGCCACCCAATTTGGGCCGCGCCAGATTCAACAGGTGGCTGAGGCAACCCAGCAGATCGCCGCCGCTCCGCTGGTGGCGGCCGGGGGCACCACGGCGGTTGAAGTGGTGAAGATGCAAAGCCTGGCGGCCAGGAAAGGCATCGGTAGCGATGTGCACGATGCCTCGGAGCGACAGCTAGTCCTGTCGAATTTCGCCTCGGATGCTGGCGTCACCGCGGCGGCGTTCGAGATGCCGGCCATGAAGGCCGCCGAAATGCTGGCCGAATGGCGCATCTCCATGAAGCTCAGCGGCGCCCAAGCCTTTGACTTGGCGGATGCCGCCAACCAGTTGGGCAAATTACCCAATGGTGCGAAAGCGGCTGAGATCGGTGCGGTCTTGCAGAGTGACGGTGCGGCGGCGACGACGGCAGGCCTGGCCCCTGCGCAAGCCGCCGCGTTGACGGCGGCATTGCTCAATACCGGGGCCAAGCAAGCTGAAGCCGGCTTGGCACTGGATAGCTTCACGACGGCCCTTAGTAAGGGGGACCAGGCCTCCGTCACCGAACAAACGGCCTGGAAACAGCTGGGCCTGGCGCCCACGGCGGTGGCGGGCGGCTTGCGTGACAAGGACACGGCGCCTGGCACGGTGATGACGGTGCTGGCGGCCTTGAATGCGCAACCGGCCGACAAGCGCTCGGCCCTTGCCGCCACGTTATTCGGCAACGGCGATGAGGCGGTGTTGCGCATGGCGCAGAAACTGCCCGATGTGAACGCCGCCTTCTTGCAGGTGAAAGACCCAGGCCAGTACGCCACTTCACAATTGGGCAACGACGGCTCGGTGCGGCAGGACGCGTTGGCGCTGTCGAAAACCCAGCAAGGCCAGCTGAACATCCTCAACGCCCGCAGCGAGCGTTTGTCGGTGGCCACGGGCAATGCCTTGATGCCTTCGGCGGATACCTCGTTCCAGTGGCTGGGTTCGCTGGCCGATTGCATGAGTGAGTTTGGCTGAATCCTCACCTAAAGCCGCCGCGGCCATCATATTGATTGGCGCAGCGATCAAACCGCTGGTGGGGGCGCTGCTCAAAGCGGTAGGGGATGAGATATCCAGTCAGGTGGCCAAGCGGGTGTTGGGGAGGGCCGCTCCGCGCCTTCCCGGCCGATTGGGTGAGGTGATCACCGAAGATTTCAGAAATTCTCGTGTGAACAAGCTGGATACAAGCAATGCCAACCAGCGTCCCGAATCCAGGCCGAAAATACGCGTCAGTACACGAGGCTCACAGGGGGGCGCAGGGCGTTTGTCGCTCGGGCCAACCGCCTCGTTACGCTCGATGACTCGCAGGGCGCCCGGGCCCATTAAAAGTCGTCGGCGCCGTCGCTGATGTGGCCGAGGGTGTGCTGACCGGCGACAAGCGAATGATGGGCGCAGGCCTGGGAGCCGCCGGTGGTGGCTGGGCAGGTGCTGCTGCGGGGTCTGCGGCCGGTGCCGCTTTGGGGAGTGTCGTTCCGGTGCTCGGCACTGCCATTGGTGGTGTGATTGGCGGACTGCTGGGCGGCTGGTTGGGGAGCGATGCCGGCGCGTCTCTGGGTGAAAAACTCGTTGCCCCCGCTGACAGACTCGCCGCTCCAGACCAGGTCAGCAAAGACCTGGCCAGCACCCAGGCAACCACACAGCAAAACACCATGACCGCAAACATCTACATCAACGGCCAGGACCAGGCCAGCGCGAGTCAGTTGGCCAACCTGGTGGTGCAGCAGCTCTCGGGCCAATTCGGCTTAACGACCATGCCCAACTCACTGGCCATGCGCAGTGATGCGGCCCTGACCGACGGAGGTACGTGATGCGTCAACAAATGGCCCTCGGCAGCTTCATCTTTGGCCTGTCGAGAAATTTTGCGTACCACCAACTGGTGTATACGTCGGACGGTGGCTGGAAAAGCATCGACATTCTCACCAGCAAACCCAAGTCCAGCCAGATCGGCCAAGGCCTGCAAGGGCTGACGATCACGGGCAAGTCGATGTATGCGACCGCCATGGATCGTCTCGATGAGTTGCGCGCTTTGCAGGCGCAGCGCGTCCCGCTGCCGTTGGTCGATGGCATCGGCCGCAACTGGGGCCTGTGGCAGATCAACAAGGTCACGGAAACCCAGACCGAAATCATTGATGACGGCACGGCGATGGTGGTCGGCTGGGTGGTTGAATTGATGGAGTTCGCCAATGCGTAGGGTTCGAAGTATCGCCGGTGATTCGGTGAATCTGTTGCTGTACCGCGAGCTGGAGCGTTGCGACGACATCGTCGAGGAAGCGCTCTGGCGGCTCAATCCGGGGTTAGCTGAATGGGGCCCGGTATTGCCGGCGGGCGTGTGGGTGGTCTTGCCGGAAGTGGACCTCAAGCCCGTGGCAACCCCACCGGTTTCGGCCTGGGATTAAGGAGGCGACATGTCATTGGGTTTCACGCCAGCGGTGGAAATTTATGGCGCGAACGCCGCGCTGCTCAACGAACGATTGCTCAGTTGGACACACGTCGACGCGGCGGGGATCGAGTCCGATCAGTTGACGCTCACCATCAGCCTGGACGGGCTTGAAGGATTGCCCAGTTTCGGTGGGAAAATCGGTCTGCGGGTCGGTTACCTGGAGTCGGGGCTGGTGGACAAAGGCGAGTTCGTCATTACCCGGCGCACGCCAACGCTGTTTCCCTTGAATCTCACACTAGTGGCCATGGCGGCCCCGTTCAGCGCGGCTGACCAGACCGGGTTCAAGCAGCGTCGATCCGTCAGCCATGGCCCGACGACCCTGGGTGCGCTGTTTCGTCAGTTGACCTCCAGGCACGGGTTTTCACCCCGTGTGGCGCCGGACCTGTCGCTGATCAAAATCGAGCACATCGACCAGACCAACGAGACCGACATGGGGTTCCTGACGCGCTTGGCTCACCGTTATGACGCCGTCGCCAAGCCGATCAACGAGCTGTATGTGCTGGCCCGGCGCGGCCAGGTGAAGTCTCTATCGGGCAAGGTCCTGCCCGAGATGAAACTGTCGGTGACGACCAACAATCGCCCGGGCGACCACGCCTTCATTTCGGCCAAGTTTGATGAAACCGCCCGGGCCAAGTACCAGGGCTGCAAGACCCGGTGGTGGGATGCGGCGGCCGGCAAGCTGCAGGTCGAGGAGAGCGGCATCGCGCCGTTCAAGACCCTGCGCCAGCGCTTCCAGAGCGCCGACGACGCCCGCGCTGCCGGCGAAGGAGAGGTGCGCCGGATGCTGCGCGAAGCACTCAAGGTGACCATCGAATGCCCTGGCAACCCTGGACTGTCCGCCGAGGGCATCGTACTGCTGGACCCCACCTGGCCGGATTTCATGCGCGGTCGCTGGTCGATCGACAAGGTCACCGCCAGTGGCGACCGGGAAAAAAGCTACCGCTGCCTGATTCATGCAACCTGCCTGGATGCCAAAGCCTGACGCCACCAGCCCTTCTGTGGGAGCGAGCTTGCTCGCGATAGCGCCCTTACATTCAACATCCCCATTGCCTGACACACCGCAATCGCGAGCAAGCTCGCTACCACAGTTTTTGTTCAGCGTTGTACATGCACGGCGTGCAACCGAGACCCTGGTGGGAGCGAGCTTGCTCGCGATTGCTGTAGGTCAGTCAACACCATCCTGAATGTCAGACCGCAATCGTGAGCAGCACGCCGCCGGCGTTCTTGTGCTCACTTAAAAGGGATTTTTTCTAGAGGAAAATATGACTGCAATCGAAAAGGACTGCGACATCCTCGCCCGAACCCTGTGGGGTGAGGCTCGCGGCGAAGGATTGTCCGGCCAGATAGCCGTGGCCTGGACCATCCGTAACCGCGTGTTCGACGGTAACGCCAGATCCTGGTGGGGTGAAGGCTATGTCGGTGTCTGCCTGAAGCCCTATCAGTTCAGTTGCTGGAACAAAAGCGACCCGAACTTCCCGTACCTGAGTGGAGCAAAGGAAATCCCGTCGAAGCAGTTCGCCCAGGCGAAGCGGGCGGCTGACCTGGTGATCTCCGGCGCAGAGCCTGACATCACAGGCGGGGCCACCCACTACTACGCGAGCACGATGCTCAAGCCACCGGTCTGGGCCGAGCAGGCGAAACAGACCTTGCGCCTGGGCAATCACATCTTCTTCAAGGACGTGCCATGAACCCACTGGCATTGAAGGCGCTGGTCGTGGGCGGCTTGGCGCTGCTGCTGGTCGGCGCGACATGGAAGGTCCAGGACTGGCGCTACGGCAAACAGTTGGCGGAGCAGACCAGCTTGCATCAATCCGACCTTGAGCAGATCAGCAGCGCGGCTGTCGCTCAGGTACAGGCAGAGCAGAATAAGCGTCTCGCGCTCGAGCAACGCCTGTTCGTCAGCGAACAAACCCACTATCAGGTAATGACCGATGCCCAAAAAAATCAGGCTCATCTTCGCGATCGTCTCGCTACTTCTGATCTTAGGCTGTCAGTCCTCCTTGCCGAGGAACCGGCCGGTAGCTGCTCGATGCCTTCCGCCGCCAGCGCCAGCGGCGTGGTTCATGGAAGAGCGAGAGCCGGACTTGACCCAGCGCATGCTCAACGAATTATCGCCATCACCGACGCAGGCGACCGCGGACTGATTGCCTTGCAGGCTTGCCAGGCCTACGTCAGGGCGCTGGGTCGGTAATCCGGCGAGCCTTGCAAGCGTCGACTGCTCGTGTACGGTAGGCCTCAATCG
The DNA here is from genome assembly GCF_030687295.1 of Pseudomonas beijingensis. Taxonomy (NCBI): domain Bacteria; kingdom Pseudomonadati; phylum Pseudomonadota; class Gammaproteobacteria; order Pseudomonadales; family Pseudomonadaceae; genus Pseudomonas; species Pseudomonas beijingensis. The sequence goes on from NZ_CP117425.1 coordinate 2,333,907, forward strand.
CGTGGAATCAGGAGAGCACCATGGACGACATTACCGAACTGGCCGCTGAACTGGGCAGGCGCCTGCAGTTGCTCAATGCCCACGTCACCACGGCCGAGTCCTGCACCGGCGGGGGTATTGCCGAGGCGATTACCCGGATTCCCGGGAGTTCGGCCTGGTTCGAGGCCGGTTACGTCACTTATTCCAATCGCCAGAAGAGCCAGCAGCTCGAGGTACCGGCCGAGTTGTTCGAGAAGGTCGGGGCGGTCAGCCGCGAGGTGGTCGAAGCCATGGCACAAGGCGCCCAGCGCAAAAGCCTGGCGCGTTTTGCCGTGGCGGTCAGCGGGGTGGCCGGGCCGGACGGGGGCTCGCCGAGCAAACCGGTGGGCACCGTGTGGCTGGCTTGGGGCGTAGGCGAGACGCTGATCAGCGAGCTGCGCTTCTTTGCAGGCAACCGCGACGAGGTCCGCCGACAAACGGTGAAGGCCGCGCTAGAGGGGCTGTTGCAACATGCCGCTGTAGAAATCTCAAATCAGGGGTAGGCGATCCTCAATCACTGTGGAATAATACTGGCTACTTATACAGGTGTTGGCCGCCAGGCCTTATTGATTACGTGAGGACTTTAATGGACGACAACAAGAAGAAAGCCTTGGCTGCGGCCTTGGGTCAGATCGAACGTCAATTCGGCAAGGGTGCCGTAATGCGTATGGGCGATCAGGACCGTCAGGCTATTCCTTCCATCTCCACCGGCTCCCTGGGCCTGGACATTGCGCTTGGCATTGGCGGTCTGCCAAAAGGCCGAATCGTTGAAATCTACGGTCCTGAATCTTCCGGTAAAACCACACTGACCTTGTCCGTGATCGCCCAGGCCCAAAAAGCCGGCGCGACCTGCGCCTTCGTCGACGCCGAACACGCCCTGGACCCGGAATACGCCGGCAAACTGGGCGTCAACGTCGACGACCTGCTGGTTTCCCAGCCGGACACCGGCGAGCAGGCCCTTGAAATCACCGACATGCTGGTACGTTCCAACGCGGTCGACGTGATCATCGTCGACTCCGTGGCGGCATTGGTGCCAAAGGCTGAAATCGAAGGTGAAATGGGCGACATGCACGTGGGCCTCCAGGCCCGCCTGATGTCCCAGGCCCTGCGCAAGATCACCGGTAACATCAAGAATGCCAACTGCCTGGTGATCTTCATCAACCAGATCCGTATGAAGATCGGTGTGATGTTCGGTAGCCCGGAAACCACCACTGGTGGTAACGCACTGAAGTTCTACGCCTCGGTTCGCCTCGACATCCGCCGTACTGGCGCGGTGAAAGAAGGTGATGAAGTGGTTGGCAGTGAAACCCGCGTCAAGGTCGTGAAGAACAAGGTGGCTTCGCCGTTCCGTCAGGCCGAATTCCAGATTCTTTACGGCAAGGGCATCTACCTCAATGGCGAGATGATCGACCTGGGTGTGTTGCACGGTTTCGTTGAGAAGTCGGGCGCCTGGTATGCCTACAACGGCACCAAGATCGGTCAGGGCAAGGCTAACTCGGCCAAGTTCCTGGCGGATAACCCGGAAGTTGCCGCTGCTCTCGAGAAGCAACTGCGTGACAAACTGTTGAGCCCGGTTGCAGACGTCAAGTCCGTGGCTAATCGCGAGCCCGTTGACGACCTGGCTGACGCTGACATCTGATTGATCCGATGACCGCCGTATTCGATACCCTCGTCGCGGTGCGGCGAACCGCGATGGACCTGCTCGCCAGGCGCGAGCACGGTCGAGTCGAGCTGACGCGTAAACTGCGTCAGCGCGGCGCGCCCGATGAGTTGATCGACACGGCCCTCGACCGTTTGACTGAAGAGGGCCTGCTGTCGGAATCCCGTTACCTGGAAAGTTTCGTCGCTTATCGCGCCCGCTCCGGCTATGGTCCTTTGCGCATTCGTGAGGAACTGGGCCAGCGTGGCTTGCAACGCCCGGATATCGAGCTCGCCTTGCGCGAAAGCGGTATCGATTGGCAGGAGCAACTGACGGACACCTGGCGCCGCAAGTTCTCAGGGCATTTGCCCATCGATGCACGAGAGCGAGCCAAGCAAGGGCGTTTCCTGGCGTACCGAGGCTACTCCATGGAGATGATCAACCGTTTGTTCAGCGGTCGCGGTATGGATGATTAAACAAAAACGGCCCGCTATTTCGATAGCGGGCCGTTTTTTTATGGGCTCAGGTTACCTTGATCGGTTCCCAGGTGAGGGGATGGGGCTTTTGGGCGGGCTGGGCCCAGTTTTCCGGCAGGTTGATGTAGTCCACCAGTTCCCTCAAACGACCATGATTGCGGGCGTTGAAGGTAAACGTCAGCCGTGTCAGATGACTGAACCGCGCCTCGTCGTGCTCTTCGCCGCTGTAGTCATGTTGATGAAAACAATCGTTCAGGCACAGGTCGGCAAAATCTACCTGCATCTGCTGCAAGGCCTGCTCGCTTAGCTTGTGATTCATGCGGATCACGAACTGATGCTTGAGCCAGCGACTGGAGTGGAAGTTGCGGTAGAACTGATTGATCTCTTCCACGGCCTCTTCGGCGTTGTACACCAGGCGCATGAGTTTCATGTCAGTGGGCAGGATGTAGCGGTTTTCCTCCAACTGCTCGCGGATAAAGTCCAGGGCGCCTTGCCAGAACTTGCCCCCGGGCACATCCAGCAGGACCACCGGTACCAGTGGGCTTTTACCGGTCTGTATCAGCGTCAGGACTTCCAGCGCCTCATCAAGCGTGCCGAAACCGCCGGGACAGAGCACCAGTGCGTCGGCCTCCTTGACGAAAAACAGCTTGCGGGTGAAGAAGAAGTGGAACGGCAGCAGGTTCGACGTGCCTTCGACGGTCGGGTTTGCGTGCTGCTCGAAAGGCAGGGTGATATTGAATCCCAGGCTATGGTCACGCCCCGCGCCTTCATGGGCAGCGGCCATGATGCCACCGCCGGCACCGGTGATGACCATCATGTCTGAACGCGCCAGCGAAGCGCCCAGCTCTCGGGCCAGGCCGTACAACGGATGTTCAATGGGCGTTCGGGCCGAGCCGAAGACCGTGACCTTGCGCCGGCCCTTGAATTGTTCGAGCGTACGAAAGGCCTGTTCCAGCTCCCTCAGGGCCTGCAGCGTGATCTTGGCATTCCAGCGGTTGTGATCTTCCTGGGCCATGCGCAGCACAGTCAGGATCATGTCACGGTAAATGGGGAGGTTGGGACTGTTGGGAGACACCAGGTTGAGTTGTTCTTCAACCTTGCGGGTGAGGTCGTGGCCGTGGTTCTCAAAAATGACGACTGAGCAGGTCATTCGGTTTGTAAGGCATTCAACTTCTCCTTCTTAACAGGACCCCGGCCCGGACGAGAGATTCGTCAGGGCCACGACACCTTCGTGTGTCGTTGTCAGCTCAGGCATCTGCCTGGAGGGTGACCTGGCTTGACGCGGTCTGCGGCAGGGCGACCAAGCCATCCAGCGGGTTCTGCTTTTCCCTTTGATAAAAACAAGCACGCCAAAGTGTTGGCCGGGCAGCCTCTTTCTGCCCGATGCAAATACTAAGGATACTTCTGAATCTAGCTGATCTTTGCTGCCCTGATCATGGCGCTCAAAAGTGACCGTTGGCAACCGCTGGATAAGCGCACGGCAATATCGCGCCGCTCGTCAGATTGCCGACCAGGTGCGTGCCGCTCTGATTTACTGATAACAAGCGTGCCAATGCAATTTGACGCCCAGGGCTGGGTGCCACGTGATGGATTGAAGCGGATCGGGCATGGAGGCGGGAGAGATGGCCAGGGTGACTCTGGAACTCGACAGGCAGTTGCACTTGATGCTGGTGGAATCGGCCAAGGCCAATCGGGTGAGTCTTGAGGAAGAATGCTGTCGTCGGCTGGGCGGGCGAGCATGGCGCTCGCGCTACCTGCAGGCGCTGGTAGCGGAATTGCGCGCCGACGATGAACAGCGGCGCGCAAGCTCGGGTTGATTACTTCTTCGTCTTGGCCGGTTTTGGGCAATCCGATTCCTGGAAACGTTCGGTTGCGACCGGACGGTTGGTCTTAACCTCGGTGAATTCGTAGCGCATCGTCGCACCCTTGGCCATCAGCTTGCGAAAGCCCGGATTGGTGCACACCGTGGAGCCAAGCTGGAAATACACGGCCTTGGGGTCTGCGCGCATTTTCTGGGCATGGCTGCTTTGCACACTGAGATGGTTGATCAACTCGGTGCCTTCGACGGTATAACCCTGGTCGAGAATGTCTTCGTTGATCGCCCGCGGCGTACCGACGCTACTTTCCTTGGCAACGTTCTGCAGCATCTTGTTCAGTTCGAGTTCTTTCAGCGAGGCAGCCTGAGCGCTGAAGGACGTCGCCAGCAGAACGGCAACGGTAGGGACGATAAGGCGCAGCATGAAACTCTCCTGGTTCAGTGACTGGTGGTTCGACCGATCACATGACTGTGCGTTCAGTGGTCGGGGATTATAGGGGAGCCCGGGTGGACGGTACAGGCTCGTGCGCTCTGGTAGACTGCCGGCCTTTATTGCCCTGCCGAGTGTTGTTCGTGTCGAGTTTTCCTGTCTGTCGGCGTCGTCCACGATGAATCACGCCCCTAATGCCGTAGCCCGCCTGCGTGACCAGCGCATCGATGAGGGCATCAAGCCGATTCAGGCCCGTGGCTGGCGCGCGCCCCGTTGCAGCGCCTGCCGGGTGATCGAGAGCCATTGCCTGTGCGCCTGGCGACCAAGCGTCGAGACACGTTCCGGGGTCTGCCTGATCATGACCAACAAAGAGGTGTTCAAGCCTAGCAACACCGGTTGGCTGATTGCCGATGTGGTGCGCGACAACCATGCGTTCATCTGGTCGCGCACCGAGGTCGATGAGCAACTGCTGGCGTTGCTGAACGACCCGCAATGGCAACCGTACCTGGTGTTTCCGGGCGAATACGTGGAGCCATCGCGGGTTACCCACACGGTAGACCTCGATCAGGCCAAGCGCCCGCTGTTCATTCTGCTGGACGCGACCTGGACGGAGGCGCGCAAGATTTTCCGTAAAAGCCCATATTTCGACCGGCTGCCGATCCTGAGCTTGTTGCCCGATAAACTGTCGCGCTACCGCTTGCGTCGTTCGACCCGCAGCGAGCACCTGTGCACCGCCGAGGTAGCGGCGTTGTGTCTGGAATTGGCAGGCGACAGCGACGCCGCGTCGGCCCTGGATGCCTATTTCGATGTGTTCAGCCAACATTACCTGGGCGCCAAGGGCCAGCAGGAAGTGAACGTGTCGACCCCGGCCCATGCCGAGTTGCAACCCTTCATTCGCACCCCGCAAGCAGTATTGGCCCAATAGTGGCCCATACTGGACGCAGGGGCGGCCGTGCTGCTTGACCACCCCGGCTTCGCTGGGCATGCTTGGCGCCGACCAGGGCGCCGACCACTGTTTGAAACGCTATGTTTGGCGTTGCACGTGCCCTGTGGATGCCGCTGCAGGGTGGTGTCTTGAGTTGTCTTGGCGAGGCGCGAATGCATCGGGCCTGCCATTAAAAACAGGATCATTTGAAAAATGGCCACATACGAAATCCTGATTGCCGATGACCACCCGCTCTTTCGCAGCGCGTTGCATCAGGCAGTGACCCTGGGCCTTGGCCCGGCTGTCCGGTTGACGGAGGTGGCCAGTATCGCGGAACTGGAGGTCCAACTGACGGCGAAGGCCGATTGGGACCTGGTGCTGCTGGACCTGAACATGCCCGGTGCCTACGGTTTTTCAGGACTGGTGCTGTTGCGCGGCCAATACCCGCAGATCCCCGTGGTCATGGTCTCGGCCCAGGAGGAAGCCTCGGTGATGGTCAAGGCCCGGGAGTTCGGCGCCAGTGGGTTCATCCCCAAATCCAGTTCCCTTGAAATGATTCAAAAGGCCGTGAAAGCGGTCTTGGACGGCGATGTCTGCTGGCCGCCCCAGGCGTTCGAGGCGGTGAGCGTGTCCGAAGAAGCCAAAGCCGCCAGCGCGGGCCTGGCCAGCCTCACGCCGCAGCAGTTCCGGGTATTGACCATGGTCTGCGAAGGCCTGCTGAACAAGCAGATTGCCTATGAGCTGAATGTGTCGGAGGCCACCATCAAGGCCCACGTCACGGCGATTTTCCGTAAACTGAATGTACGCACCCGGACCCAGGCGGCCTTGCTGCTGCAACAACTTGAGTCAATTTCGCCGCAGGCTTAATGCGCTGCTTCACGCTTTTTTGACCGGGTTTGAATTAGTTTCTCCACTCCTTTTCGATCAGTTGCTCACTCTATGTCACCTTTTAAAGGCCAGACCGGCCTGAAACGCATCCTTAACGCCTCCGGCTATTCCTTGGACGGGCTGCGCGCGGCTTTTGTCGGCGAAGCGGCGTTCCGTCAGTTGGTGTTGCTCAACGTTGTGCTGATTCCGTTGTCGTTCTTCCTGAACGTCAGCCGTGTCGAGCAGGCGCTGCTGATCGCCGTGTGTCTGCTGGCGTTGATCGTGGAATTGCTCAACTCGGCGGTGGAGGCGGCCATCGACCGCATCTCCCTGGAGCTGCACCCGTTGTCGAAAAACGCCAAGGACATGGGCAGCGCCGCCCAGTTCGTTGCCCTGACGATGATCGCGTTGGTGTGGGGGCTGATCCTGCTGTAACGGCTCAGGCAATGGTCGGCAGCACGATTTCGTCGCTGCGCTGGGCTCCGGCGGTGAACGCTCGGCACAATTCGAGGAATTCGCGCATGGCCGAGGTCTGGTACTTCTGTTTATGCCAGATGAAATAAAACTGCCGCGCCAGGTCCATGTCCGGGGTTTCCACCGCGACGAGGCTGCCGCGGCGGAAGGCGTCGCGCAGGGCCAGGCGTGAGATGCAGCCAATGCCCAGGCCGGACTCCACGGCGCGCTTGATCGCTTCGGTGTGTTCCAGCTCCAGGCGGATATTCAACGCGCTGCGGTGGTGGCGCATGGCCTGGTCGAAGGTCAGTCGCGTGCCGGAGCCCTGTTCCCGCAGAATCCAGGCTTCATGGGTCAGCTCCTCCATGGTTGCCTGGCCACGCTTGGCCAGTGGGTGTTGAGGGGCGCAGAACACTACCAGTTCGTCCTCGACCCAGCTTTGCACTTCGATGTCTGGATGGCTGCAGTCGCCTTCGATTAGACCCAGATCAATTTCATAGTGGGCAACTTGGTGCACGATATTGGCAGTGTTCTGCACGTGCAGCTTCACCTGGCTTTCCGGGTGGCGCTGCATGAACCCGCCGATCAACAAGGTCGCCAGGTAATTGCCGATGGTCAGCGTCGCGCCGACCGCCAGTGAGCCGAAACCGGATTTGCCATTGAGCAGGTCTTCGATCTCCTTGGCCTGGTCCAGCAGCGCCACTGCCTGGGGCAGCAGCTGTTTGCCCAGGGCATTGAGGCTCAGGCGTTTGCCGGCACGGTCGAACAATTGGCAGCTCGATTGCCGCTCCAGTTCGGTGATGGAGGTGCTGGCCGCCGACTGCGACAGATTGAGTTGCCCCGCAGCGCGAGACACGCTTTCTTGCTGGGCGACGGCGACGAAGACTTGTAGTTGACGTAGAGTAAATCGCATATCGATATAACCGATAACCCTTATCTTAATAATCCATTTAACAGATATTGTCGCCGCCATTAGAATGCGATGCAATTGCGCAGATTATCGGCGCAGGCACCATTCCCAGGAGTCCCCGTACATGAGCAACATGAACCACGAGCGTGTCCTCAGTGTTCATCACTGGAACGACACTCTGTTCAGCTTCAAGTGCACCCGCGATCCGGGCCTGCGCTTCGAGAACGGTCAGTTCGTGATGATCGGCCTGCAACAGCCCAACGGCCGCCCGCTTATGCGCGCTTACTCGATTGCCAGCCCGAACTGGGAAGAGCATCTCGAGTTCTTCAGCATCAAGGTGCCCGATGGTCCGCTGACTTCCCAGTTGCAGCACCTGAAGGAAGGCGACGAGATCATCATCAGCAAGAAACCCACCGGCACCCTGGTGCTGGACGATCTCAAGCCTGGCAAGCATTTGTACCTGCTCAGCACCGGCACCGGCCTGGCGCCGTTCATGAGCGTCATCCAGGATCCGGAAACCTATGAGCGTTTCGAGAAAGTGATCCTGTGCCACGGCGTGCGTTACGTCAATGAAGTCGCTTACCGCGAGTTCATCACCGAGCACTTGCCGCAGAACGAGTTCTTCGGCGAAGCCCTGCGCGACAAGCTGATCTACTACCCGACCGTGACGCGCGAGCCGTTCGAGAACGAAGGCCGCCTGACCGACCTGATGCGCAGCGGCAAGCTGTTCCGCGACATCGGCCTGCCACCGATCAACCCGCAGGACGACCGCGCCATGCTGTGCGGCAGCCCGAGCATGCTCGACGAGACCAGTGAAGTGCTCAACAGCTTCGGCCTGACCGTTTCGCCGCGTATGCGCGAGCCGGGTGATTACCTGATCGAGCGGGCGTTTGTAGAGAAGTAAGCCTGCATTTGTGGCGGCTGATAGATCGCTATCGCGAGCAAGCTCGCTCCCACAAGGGGATTTGTGTTGAATCCAAACGCGTGAACAACACGAACCACCTGTGGGAGCGAGCTTGCTCGCGATGGCAGCGACTCGGTCCAGCTGCCAGACCATAAAAAAGCCCCCGCTACCTGAAGGAAGGTAGCGGGGGCTTTTTCATTTCTGGCGGTTACGATTTCGCCGGAATCACTTCCAGCACCCGGATCAACCCCGGCTGCGGATAATGCCAGCGAACATCCAAGTCCCAGAACTGCGCGCCGTACTCCCGTTCGGCGGTAGGAGTCTGGTACGCCGGGCGTGGGTCTTGGGCCAGGCACTGTTCAATCAGATCCACCAACGGTTCTTCCAGGCGCGTGGCATGCTCGTGCGCTTGAAGCAGGGCAGTGTCCGCCCATTGCACCGGAATGAGCTCAGGCGCGGCGCTGGCGATGCTGTTGGAGGCCGAGCCGATGATGTCGGCGTAGGGCACGTAGGGGCTTGATGTCGAGCACCGGTGTGCCGTCCAGCAAATCGATACCCGAGAGCCACAGGCGCCCGGCTTCGACCCGTTCCAGCTTCACGACCGACTGGCCAATGCCGTTGGGACGATGGGTGGCGCGGGTGGCGAACACGCCCATGGACTTGTTGCCGCCCAGGCGTGGCGGCCGCACTTTCAAGCGTGGCTTGTCTTCCAGGGCCTGATGGAACAGGAACAGCAGCCAGACATGGCTGACTTGCTCCAGGCCTTGTACCGCCTCGCCCTGATCGAACGGCGCCACCAGTTCCAGCACACCGCGCGCGGCCGGGGCCAGTTGCGGTTGACGGGGGATGGCGAACTTCTCCTTGAAACAGGAGCGGACGAAGCCGATGGGGGAGACGGTGTAGGTCATGGGCTGGGATCGAGGCGAGGTTGAAAGGGCATCATAGCGCGAGGGACCAGGTGGGCACTGTTCTCTGTGGCAAGGGCGCTTTTGTGGCGAGGGAGCTTGCTCCCGCTGGACGCGCAGCGTCCCCTGGCGGTGTGTCAGACAAAAGCAGGGGGCTGCTTCGCACCCCAGCGGGAGCAAGCTCCCTCGCCACAAAAGCTCTGCAAACATCAGCAGTGCTTAGGAATCAGCAGCCCCTCGGCATCAGCCGCGAACGCGCAGCGTCAGGCCCTTGAGGAAGTTGCGCAGCAATTGGTCGCCGCACGGGCGGTAGTTGGTGTGGCCGAATTTGCGAAACAGCGCGCTCAGTTCCGGCTTGGACACCGGGAACTCGGCGGCCTTGAGGATGGCGTGCATGTCGTCTTCCTTCAGCTCGAAGGCCACTCGCAGTTTCTTGAGGATGATGTTGTTGGTCACCGGCACTTCGATCGGCTGCGGCGGACGGCTTTCGTCCTTGCCACGCTTGAAGATCACCAGGCCATCGAGAAAATGCGCCATGACCTCGTCAGGGCAGAACACGAAACCTTCTTCCTCGTCTTTCTTGAGGTAGCCCGCCAGGTCCGCCAGGGAGACGTCCAGGCCGCCCAGCTTGATGATTTCGATGACCTTCTTGTCGCTGATGTCGAGCATGTAGCGCACGCTGCGCAGTACGTCGTTGTGAATCATGTGTGCAGTCCTGATCAATCGGCAGTGGGCGCCTGCGTTCGGTGCGGCGCCGGGAAAATTAGAATTTCTCTTTGGCAGACAGGTAGCGCCACTGGCCCAGCGGCACCTTGCCGATGGACACGCCGCCGATGCGAATGCGGCGAATGGCGACGACCTTGAGCCCGACCGCTTGGCAAAACAACGCGATTACGCCGGGCTGCGGGTTTTTCATGGCAAAGCGCAGGCGGTTCTCGTTCTGCCAACTGGCCTTGACCGCCGGCAGCTCCTTGCCCTTGTAGGTCAAGCCGTGGTTCAGGCGATTGAGGCCATGGGCGACCATTTCGCCTTCGACTTCCACCACGTACTCCTGTTCGATCTTGGCGGCGTCGGCGGTGAGCTTGCGCAAGATCTTCCAATCCTGGGTGAACACCAGCAACCCGCTGGCGTTGGCTTGCAGGTCTGCACTGGCGGTCAGGCGCAGGAAGTGGCCCTTGAGCGGCCGCTTGCCGAAGCGATGTTCTTCGCTCAGGGTCTGCGGTCCGAGAGAGGCCATCGCGGTGTCCACATCCGTGCCCGCCGGGACGTTCAGCAGGAGCGTCACCGGCTCCGGCGCGGTGGCCTTGGCCTCGGGGTCGAGTTCGACTTTCTGGGTCGTCACCTTGAACTGCGGCTCATCGATCACTTCGCCATCCACGGTGACCCAGCCGCCCTCGATGAACAGCTCAGCCTCCCGACGGGAACAGCCGACGAGTTCGATGAGGCGTTTGGAGAGACGAATCGGGTCAGTCATGACGGGGGCCGTAAAAAAAGAGGGTGGGCATTGTACCTGCCTGGGGCCGGTTAATCGCGGGTCCATTTGCCTCATGCCACTTTTAGCCGCGCCCAGCCTTCAGGTCAGGCTGTTTGTAGCGCATGTGCAGAAGGGGGTAGGGCTGGTTCATGCCATCTTTTGCCGAGCGCCCGACCACTTCGAAGCCTTGCTTGAGGTAAAAGCCCAAGGCTTGCGGGTTCTGTTCGTTGACGTCCAGTTGATCGGCGTTCAGGTGTTCCATGGCGTAGCGCAGCAACAGCTTGCCCAGGCCCTGGCCACGGTGTTGTGGGTCGATGAAGAGCATCTCGACCTTGCCGGCCGCGACACCGGCGAAACCGGTGATCCGCTGGCGCGCGTCCCGTGTGCAAATGAGCATCACCGCATCCAGGTAACGGGTGAGCACCAGGTTTTTCAGCAGTTCGATGTAACTGTCTGGCAGAAACTCATGGGTGGCCCGCACCGACGCCTCCCAAACCTGGGTCAGTTCCTGATAATCGCTCGGTTTCGGTGTATGGATGACCGAATGCTGGCGCATTTCCGCCTGTTCCTTGTGCTGGATGTCTTGGGTTTCTCCATACGATAGCCGTAAAAAAGCCCCGCATCTTGTCGCAAGAGCGGGGCTTTTCAATTTTTTGGCCTGTGGAACAACCTGTGGGAGCTGAGCTTGCTCGCGATGGCGGTGCATCAGTCAGCATGAATATTGACTGACACGACCCCATCGCGAGCAAGCTCGGCTCCCACAGGTATTGCAGGGGCCTGTATAGGGTGGCAGATCAACCGATCTGCTCAGCCCACAAATCGTATTCATCGGCGTCGGTCACCTTGCACCAGACTTTGTCGCCTGGCTTGAGGTTGCTGCCGTTGTCGATGAAGACGTTGCCGTCGATTTCCGGCGCGTCGAAGAAGCAACGGCCCACGGCGCCTTGTTCGTCCACTTCATCCACCAGCACTTCGATTTCACGGCCGATGCGCATTTGCAGGCGCGCCGAGCTGATGGCCTGCTGGTGCGCCATGAAGCGCTCCCAACGGTCCTGCTTGACGTCGTCCGGCACCACGTCCAGGTCCAGGTCGTTGGCCGGTGCGCCTTCCACAGGGGAATACTGGAAGCAGCCAACGCGGTCGAGCTGGGCTTCGGTCAGCCAGTCCAAGAGGTACTGGAAGTCTTCTTCGGTTTCGCCAGGGAAGCCGACGATGAAGGTCGAGCGGATGATCAGGTCCGGGCAGATTTCGCGCCAGTTCTTGATGCGGGCCAGGGTCTTGTCTTCGAAGGCCGGGCGCTTCATGGCCTTGAGGACTTTCGGGCTGGCGTGCTGGAACGGGATGTCCAGGTACGGCAGGATCTTGCCGGCCGCCATCAACGGGATCAGTTCGTCGACATGCGGGTATGGGTAAACGTAATGCAGGCGGACCCAGACGCCGAGGGTGCTGAGGGCTTCGCACAGTTCGGTCATGCGGGTTTTCACCGGCGCGCCGTTCCAGAAGCCGGTGCGGTATTTCACGTCGACGCCGTAGGCGCTGGTGTCCTGGGAGATCACCAGCAGCTCCTTGACGCCGGCCTTGACCAGGCGCTGGGCCTCGTCGAGCACATCACCCACCGGACGGCTCACCAGCTTGCCGCGCATCGACGGGATGATGCAGAAGCTGCAGCTGTGGTTGCAGCCTTCGGAAATCTTCAGGTAGGCGTAGTGGCGCGGGGTCAGCTTGATGCCTTGTGGCGGCACCAGGTCGATCAGCGGGTTGTGGTCCTGGCGCGGTGGCACCACTTCGTGCACGGCGTTGACCACCTGCTCGTACTGCTGCGGGCCGGTCACGGACAATACGCTTGGGTGCACATTGCGGATGTTGCCTTCTTCCACGCCCATGCAGCCGGTGACGATGACCTTGCCGTTTTCCTTGATGGCCTCGCCGATCACTTCCAGGGACTCGGCCTTGGCCGAATCGATGAAGCCGCAAGTGTTGACCACGACCACGTCGGCGTCCTGGTACGTGGACACGACGTCATAGCCTTCCATGCGCAGCTGGGTCAGGATGCGCTCGGAGTCGACCAGAGCCTTCGGGCAACCCAGGGATACGAAGCCAACCTTCGGATTGGCGGGCGCGGTAGTGGTGGACATGTCTAACCTCGGTGTAGGGGGGATCGTCTCTTGCCGAGACAGGGCGCCTGGCGCGCCTCTGATCAAAAAGTGCGCAATTCTATCCAGGGTCGATGCACTTGACCAGCTTTATACCGGGAAATGCGACGAGTGCTGCGCTATGCTTCGCGCCTTTGCGCTCTGGCGATTGCTACAGTCAACAAAACGTCTGTAACAATACGTAAAACAGCGCATGCTGCCTCAACAAAGCATCGTGTTTCGTTGAAGAAGACAGGTCTGGGAATCGGGAGTGTTGGATGGGTCATGCAAGTAGTCAGGTGGCAGGCGCCGAGCATTCGGCAGCGAAGCCGCTGAGCATGCTGGTCGCGGCGGTCGGGGTGGTTTATGGCGACATCGGCACGAGCCCGTTGTACACCCTCAAGGAAGTGTTTTCCGGTGCCTATGGCGTGCCTGTCAATCACGATGGGGTGCTGGGGATTCTGTCGCTGATTTTCTGGTCGCTAATCTGGGTCGTGTCGCTCAAGTACATGATGTTCGTCCTGCGCGCCGACAACCAGGGCGAGGGCGGGATCATGGCGCTCACCGCCCTGGCGCGGCGAGCCGCGGCGGGAAGGGCGCGACTGCGGACATTCCTGGTGATCTGCGGCTTGATCGGCGCAGCGCTGTTCTACGGGGACAGCATGATCACGCACCCGGCGATTTCCGTGCTCTCGGCAGTTGAAGGTCTTGGCTTGGCGTTCGAAGGTATCGACCACTGGGTGGTGCCCTTGTCGCTGGTGGTGCTGGTGGGGCTGTTCCTGATCCAGCGCCACGGCACTGCACGGATTGGCATCCTGTTTGGCCCGATCATGGTGACCTGGTTCCTGGTGCTCGGCGCCCTGGGTGTGTACGGCATCCTGCAACACCCGGAGGTATTACAGTCGGTGAACCCGGCCTGGGCCGTGCGATTCTTTGTTGTCCATCCGGGCATGGGCGTGGCGATCCTCGGCGCGGTGGTGCTGGCGTTGACCGGCGCTGAAGCGCTGTACGCGGACATGGGCCATTTCGGTCGCAAACCGATTGCCCGCGCCTGGTTCATCCTGGTGCTGCCAGGTCTGATGCTCAACTATTTCGGCCAGGGCGCGTTGTTGCTGGGCGACCCGGAAGCGGCGCGCAACCCGTTTTATCTGCTGGCGCCGAGCTGGGCGCTGCTGCCGTTGGTAGGCTTGTCGACCCTGGCCACGGTGATCGCTTCCCAAGCGGTGATTTCCGGCGCGTTCTCCCTGACACGCCAGGCGACCCAGCTCGGTTACATCCCGCGCATGTACATCCAGCACACCTCCAGCGCCGAGCAGGGGCAGATCTACATCGGCGCGGTGAATTGGTCGCTGATGGTCGGCGTGGTGCTGCTGGTGCTGGGTTTCGAATCTTCCGGCGCGCTGGCTTCGGCCTACGGCGTGGCCGTGACCGGTACCATGCTGATGACCACGATCCTGGTGTCCGCGGTGATACTGCTGTTGTGGAAATGGCCGCCGCTGCTGGCGGTGCCGCTGTTGTTCGGTTTCCTGTTGGTGGACGGCCTGTACTTCGCCGCCAACGTGCCGAAGATCATCCAGGGCGGTGCGTTCCCGGTCATCGCCGGTATCGCCTTGTTCGTGCTGATGACCACCTGGAAGCGCGGCAAGCAACTGTTGGTGGATCGCCTGGACGAAGGGGCATTGCCGTTGCCGATTTTCATCAGCAGCATCCGCGTGCAACCGCCCCACCGTGTCCAAGGCACCGCCGTGTTCCTGACGGCGCGTTCGGACGCGGTGCCTCACGCGCTGTTGCATAATCTATTGCACAACCAGGTGCTGCATGAGCAAGTGGTGCTGCTGACAGTGGTGTACGAAGACATTCCCCGGGTACCGCCGCAGCGGCGCTTCGAGGTCGATGCCTATGGCGAAGGGTTCTTCCGGGTGATCCTGCACTTCGGCTTCACCGACGAGCCGGATGTCCCGCAGGCACTCAAGCTCTGCCATCTGGATGACCTGGATTTCAGCCCGATGCGCACCACCTACTTCCTCAGTCGCGAGACTGTCATTGCCTCCAAGCTCGAAGGCATGGCCCGCTGGCGCGAGCAGTTGTTCGCCTTCATGTTGAAAAACGCCAACGGCAACCTGCGCTTTTTCAATCTACCGTTGAACCGGGTGATTGAACTGGGGACGCAGGTCGAGATGTAGCCTCAGGAAAACAAGAAGCCCTCGTTGCCTTGTGGTGGCGGGGGCTTTTTTGTGGGCGACACTCATGCTGACGCCAGAGTGAAGCCCTTGTGGGAGCGAGCTTGCTCGCGATAGCGGAGTGTCAGTTTGCACAGATGTTGAATATGCCACCGTCATCGCGAGCAAGCTCGCTCCCACAGGGGGCAGTTGAGCGGGCACAAAAAAGCCCCCGGCAACCCTAAGGCTGCCGGGGCTTTTGTCAGGCGTGTAGCGGTTTACTGTTCGGCTGGTTTGCTCTGGCGCTTGTTGATCTCATCGATCAGGCGCTTGGCCAGGGCCGGGTAGTTCTCGTCGAAGTGGTGGCCG
The DNA here is from genome assembly GCF_030687295.1 of Pseudomonas beijingensis. Lineage (NCBI taxonomy): Bacteria > Pseudomonadati > Pseudomonadota > Gammaproteobacteria > Pseudomonadales > Pseudomonadaceae > Pseudomonas > Pseudomonas beijingensis. The sequence continues at coordinate 2,349,384 of NZ_CP117425.1, forward strand.
CCAGGCAGCTTGATGGCTTCTCCTACTGCTGTCTTGTCGGTGCAACCGCTTTCGTCGGCTTCTTCACCGCCGTAGATGCACACCACTTTTTCGGCTGGCAGCTTGGCCATTTCCGGGCCGGTGGCGGCTTCGGTGCCGGCGTTGCCGAGCCAGCCTTCGACTTCGATCTCGAAGCTGCCGGTGCGGGGCGAAGGCTAGCAGGATGATCGCATCGACCCGCTGTTGTTCGGTGGCCGGCAGGCGATTGTAAATGGCCGGCAACACGTCGGCGCCGAAGGAGTAGCCGGTCAGGATGAAGCGCTTGGTGCCCCAGATCTGCCGGTAGTGTTGCATCAGCTCGGTCAGGTCCGCCGCGCTCTGCTCGGGGCTCTTGTGCTGCCAGTAGTAGCGCAGGGTGTCGATGCCGACCACCGGGTAGCCGATCTTGGCCATTTCATCGGCCACGTCGCGGTCCAGGTCGCGCCAGCCGCCATCTCCGGAGAGAAACAGAGTGACGGTGTCCCGTGTCTGGCTGGCTGGGACTTCCACCACCGGGATGCTCAGGCCGCCCTTGGCCTTGTCGGTGCCCACCAGGATTTTGCGCAGTTCGTTATTCAGCACTTGCGGCAGGTTGATGTCGTAGTCGCTGATGCTGGTCTCGGCATTCGATTGGTCGCGTACGAAACCGGCGCTGGTGTCGTCGGGGTTGTCGTTCCAGGCCACCAGCCAATGGCCGTGGGCTGCTTTTTTAGGCAGCAGGTGGGTGCAACCGGGTTTTTCCAGGGCCAGGTCCACCGAAACGGCCTTGGCCTTGTCGTCCTTCTGCTCGGCCAGCCAACGCCAGGCCAGCACGGCGCCAGGGCCGATGCCGCTGACCAGCGTGGCAGGGCCCTGGAGCTCCCTCAGGCCAGCCTGCAGGGCACGGCCTTGCAACATGCAGTCCTTGGGCAGGATCACCTGGACGATCTGCGCCGAGCCGCTGCGGCTGAGGGTCGTCAATTGTGTGTCGCTGAGCTTCTGGTCTTCATTGACCGCCACCAGTACCCGGGCTCGCGCCTTGGTACCGGGAGTGACGCGGGTCAGGGCTGCGCCATCGGCGGGCGCCAGTTGTTCCAGGGTCGGTTGCGGGGCTGGGCGGTTCCAGTACCAGTAACCGCCACCGAGAATCACCGCCAGCACCAGCAGGGCGGCCACTACGTATCGCCAGGAGCGTTGCATCATCAGCGTTTCACCAGTCCAGTCAGGCCGCCTGCAATCAGGGCGGCGGTATCGGCCAGCGCCACCAGCGGATCGAGTCCGGCGGGCACGGCCATGTAACGAGGTTCCCAGTCAGGCTGGAATTTGTCTTTGAAGCGGCGCAGCCCCTGGAAGTTATAGAGCTGCTCGCCACGGCGGAACACCATCGAGCCCAGGCGCTGGGTCAGCGGTGCGCCGCGTCTCGGTTGCAGGCCCGACAGCGGGACCATGCCGAGGCTGAAGCGGGCGTAGTCATGGTTTTTATAATGCTGGATGAGGCCGACCATCATGAACTCCATGGTCAGTTTCGGGGCCTCGGGGTGGGCACGCATCAGGTCGAGGCTGGCCAGTTCGTGGCTGTGGGTTTCCAACAGGTTGGCGAACGCCACCGGCCGGCCTTCGAAACGAATCACCGCGATGCGGAAATGCTTGAGGTAGTCATCGCTGAAACGCCCCAGGGAAAAACCTTTTTCCCGCACGTTCTTGCCGGTCAGCCAGGCATCGGAAATGATCTTGAGCTCATCCATCGGCGCCTGGCCCGGCTCGTGGATCTCCAGCGACAGGCCGTCACGGGTGCCGCGGTTCCAGGTGTAGCGCAAGTCCTTCATCTCTTTGCCCTTGGCTTCGAGATCGAAACGCTTGAGGTCGACCCGTGCTTCCTCGCCCAGCTTGATGGCCGTCAGGCCGATGTCCATGTAGTACGGCAGGTTTTCGGCGCGCACCTGATAGAACACGGGACGGGCATGGTAGATGTCACACAGGTCGCGGAACTGCCAGATCATTTCGGCCCGTTGCTGGGTTGGACCGATCGGGTCGTACAGCGCCACCAGGCTGCGGCCACGGCGGGCGTACATCAGGAACGCCTCGTCGTTGGGGTGAAACAGCAGTGCCTTGTCACCGGTCAGGGCCAGGCCGCCGTCGGGTTGCGAAGATGTCATGAGAATCGTCTTAGCCCGCTCCAGCTCATCAGCCGTCGGTAAATGGATCACCGGCCGTGCGGTGCGCAGCAGCCAGGTCAGGGATACCACTACCAGCAGTACTGCGGCGCCCAGCAGCGAGCGCAGGCCGCGAGGAGCGTCCGCATCGAGGGTGAACTGCCACCAGAGTTGATGGCTGTAGGGCACGTCCTGGTAGGCAAACAGCAGCAGCCAGGTCGACGCGCCGAGCACGCAGAGGCTGGCGATCAGGAACAGCGGGGAAAATGGCAGCTCGGTCAGGCGGCTCGGACGATAAAAGGAGCGCCGGAATACCGCCAGCAGGGCCGCTGTCAGGGTCAGCAGCGTGGCTTCTTCCCAGTCAAAACCCTTGAGCAGTGAGAGCAGGGCACCCACCAGGAGCAGCACCGTAGTCAGCATCCAGGCGGCCGACAGGCGACGGCGCAGGCCTTGGGCGAGCAACAGGCACAACACGCCCACCAGGCTGGCGCCGAGGTGCGACGCGTCCACCAGCCGATGAGGAATCAGGAAGCCGATGTGCTCCAAGCGGGTGTCGATTTCCGGGGTCACGCCGGAAAACAGCAGCACCACACCGGAGAGGAACACCAGCACCGCCAGGATCGGCGCGGCGAAACCCGATGCCGCCCGCAGGCTCTGGCGTGTCTGGAACAGCCGTTGCGCCTCGTTGATCAGCAGCAACACGCAGGCCACCAGCATTGGCAGCAGCACGTAGATCAAGCGATACAGCAACAGCGCGGCGGCCAGCGGTGCGGCGCCGAGTTTGTCGGCAAACGCGGCCAGCAGGATCGCTTCGAATACCCCGACCCCGCCCGGTACATGGCTGAGCACGCCGGCGGCCAGCGCCAGCAGGTACACCAGCAGGAAGGCGCCGAACGGCGGTGCCTCGGGCAGCAACAGATACAACACAGTGGCGGCCGCGGCCACATCCAGCGCGGTGATCACCAACTGCAAGAAGGTCAGGCGGCGACCCGGCAGGCGCAGTGTGCGACGCCCGGCCTTTACCAGAAGGCTGTCCCGATAAGGCTGCTCCGGCAGGCGGCGGCGGTAAATGCCGATGGCCAATACGCTGGTGAGCAGCAGCACCGCCACGGAAATCGCCCCGAGCAAAGCGGCAGGCAAGTGCAGCGCGGCAGACGCGGCGGGCAGGTTGCTGAGTGTCGCCAGGGCCGCCAACGGCGGCAACGCGCAGCCCAGGGACAGGCTGGCGAACAGCGTCATGTGGGCGACATCCGATGCCCCCAGGCCATGGCGTGCATACAGACGGTAGCGAACCGAACCGCCCGATAGCAGCGACAGGCCAATGGCATTGCCGATGGCGAATGCGGTGAACCCGCCCAGGACCATGGTTTGTGGCGGCAGTGTCACACCGGCGTAACGGCTGGCGGACCATTCGTAGCCCAAAAGAATGATGAAGCCGACGACCGTGGCGGCGATCGCACCGAGCAGGGCTGGCCGGGGCACTTCCAGAATCGAGTCGTGCAGGGCGTATAGATCGAGCTCGCTCAGCAGATGGCGGCAGGCAATCAATGCAATCGCAAACAGCAGCAGCGTTACCGCGAGGCCGATGGGCTGGCGGTACTGGCTGATCCGATCCAGCCAGCGCAGTCGTTCGGCTTTGATCGGTTGTGTCGCAGTAACGGAGTCTTGCGGGTCAGACGAGTGGGCGCGCATCAATCACCTCTTGAGCTATGCGCGACAGGATGGGGGTATCCAGCTAAGTTACCAATCCCCGCGGTAAAAAATAATTACAAAAAATTTGTAATGAGGCCTTTTTTCGTCAGGCACAAAAAAGGCCACTCTTTCGAGCAGCCTTTCTTGATATTTGGTTGCGGGAGCCGGATTTGAACCGACGACCTTCGGGTTATGAGCCCGACGAGCTACCAGACTGCTCCATCCCGCGTCTGTGTGGCGGCATTCTACAGGCGAACGCCCGAGTGTCAACCGTTAAAAGACGCAGGGGTCAAATAAACGGCCGATCCGTTCCTTGCCTTCCTAAATGCGTGGAATTAAAGGGAAATTGTCCTACAACTTGCAGTGCGCGGAGTATCGCAGGTTGCGTGTCTCTGATCGTGTGGTCAGAAACGAGCGCGCACAAAAAAGGCCACTCTTTCGAGTAGCCTTTCTTGATGTTTGGTTGCGGGAGCCGGATTTGAACCGACGACCTTCGGGTTATGAGCCCGACGAGCTACCAGACTGCTCCATCCCGCGTCTGTGTGGCGGCATTCTACAGAGGATCGAGCCGCTGTCAACCCCGGTGTCATAAAAACCTGTTCCGCTTCAAGCGCTTAGACTTGGAAAAGACATTGTGACAGCGCTGTGACGCAGGCCTGGCAAGGGCTGTAGCTCTATTGGAGAGTGCGTTGCGATTGAAGAAGTAAATTTATGTAGGCGTTTTCGGGACGCGACGAAGGATCTTTCAAACTACTGGTGCTATATACAGGTGCCGATGCGATACTGGTAGCCCGATTCGTCCCACGCCCTGTTCTTCTATGACGCAACGTAAAATCATCCATGTCGACTGTGACTGTTTTTATGCCGCTATCGAGATGCGCGATGATCCGCGGCTGGCCGGCAAGCCTATGGCGGTGGGTGGCTCGGCGGATCGGCGGGGTGTGATTGCCACCTGTAACTACGAAGCGCGAGCCTACGGCGTGCGCTCGGCCATGTCTTCCGGCCACGCCTTGAAGCTCTGTCCGGACCTCACCATCGTCAAGCCGCGAATGGAGGCCTATCGGGAAGCGTCGAAGGAAATTCATACGATTTTCAGCGATTACACCGACCTGATCGAGCCGCTGTCCCTGGACGAGGCCTACCTGGACGTTTCCGCCAGCGCCCATTTCGGCGGCAGCGCCACCCGCATCGCCCAGGACATTCGCCGACGTGTTTCCAATCAGTTGCACATCACCGTGTCCGCCGGCGTCGCGCCGAACAAGTTCCTGGCCAAGATTGCCAGTGACTGGAAAAAGCCCAACGGGTTGTTTGTCATCACCCCGGACCAGGTCGAGGACTTTGTCTCGGCCCTGCCGGTCAGCAAGCTTCACGGTGTTGGCAAGGTCACCGCTGAGAAGCTGAACCGGCTCGGTATCGTCGATTGCCTGCAGTTGCGTGAATGGGACAAGTTGGCGCTGGTGCGAGAGTTCGGCAGTTTTGGCGAGCGGCTCTGGAGCCTGGCCCGTGGGATCGATGAGCGTTTGGTGCACAACGACAGCCGACGGCAGTCCATCAGTGTGGAAAATACCTACGATGTCGACTTGCCCGACCTGGTGAGTTGCCTCGACAAACTGCCGGAGTTGATGGAAACCCTCAAAGGGCGCATGGCGCGGATCGACAGCAGTTATCGACCGGGCAAGCCGTTCGTCAAAGTGAAGTTCCACGACTTCACCCAGACCACGCTGGAACAGGCCGGGGCAGGGCGGGACCTGGGCAGCTATCAGTTGCTGTTGACTCAGGCGTTCAACCGGGGCGGCAAGCCGGTGCGGTTATTGGGGATCGGGGTGCGGCTGGAGGATTTGCGGGGAGGGTTCGAGCAGTTGGAGTTGTTTGAGCGGTGAGGCTGCCACTTGGCTGAATGTCTTGCCTGACGTCCACTTTGTCGCGAGGGACGCTTGTGGGAGCAAAGCTTGCTCGCGATGGCATCCTTGAGGTCGCCATCGCGGGCAAGCCTTGCTCCCACAGGTCTTGGTCTGCACAAACTCTTTGTCACCGGGGGTATTTCAATTCGCGCCCGGATCCGCCACCAACCGCCCGCCATCCTTGGTCAGGGCTTTCATGAATTCGGCCTGCAGCTCCGGATCGTTGCGCGTCAGTTCGATCAGGCTCTGTTCCAGTTCACTGGCTTCTTCTTCAAGTCCCAGCTCCGACAGGCGCTTGACCCGATGAACCCACTGGCTCACCTCGTCATCTTCCAGGTCGTCGTAGATCAGCGCGTGCGCTTCCACCAGTTTGCTGCGCAAGGTGCTGCTGACGCTAAGGGATGAATCGCTGTGCACTTCGTCCTGAGCATCCGTCACGCTGATCTGCAACTTGCCGAACTGGCTCAGGTCCTGCTCGGCGAACGGGCTTTCCAGCAGGTTCAAGCGCAGCACGCCGTTACGGTCGGTACTCAGCTCGAAGGTCTGCCGGGCGGCCTTGACTTCCACCGGGCGTTCGCTCCACGGCAGGCTCGAGTGTTCCGTGCGCTTGTCGCGCTGGATTTCGTCGATGCCCGCCAAGTTCTGCTGGGCACGGCCATGGGAGGGGACGTTCATGAACGGGTTGAGCCCGGCGAAACCGTAGCTGATCCAGTCACGGGTCGCCGTGTCCGGCAGGCTGCCGAGGGCGAACACATTGACCACGTTCGCGCCGATACCGGCCACCACGGCCACCGCGCCCAGGGGAATCTCGTAGATCTCCCGCCAGGGTTGGTAAGGCGTGTATCGATCGTAACGGCGGGTGACCTCGAACTCAGTGACTTCGAAGGTCTTCTGCTCATGGATGCGCACCCGACGCTGCGGCAGGTCGAGCACCTTGGGTTCGCCCACGTCGATCTGCAGGCTGTGGTCGAGCAGTTTGCGCTCGACCCGCTCTTCGTGCTCGCTGCGTTGTGACATTTGGTTGGCACAGCCGCTGACCAGCAGGGCGCCGCACAGGGCGGCGCCACCGAGGCCTAAGGGGTTTCGCTTGAACATGACGTCTCTATCTGGTGTCAGCGGCGGATACGGGCCTGGAGGAACGACAGCACGTCGGCAACCGGCAGCGCTTGCGGCTCGGCCTCGGTGCGGCTCTTGTATTCCAGGTTGCCTTCGGCCAGGCCACGGTCACTGACGACGATCCGATGGGGGATGCCGATCAGTTCCATGTCCGCGAACTTGATGCCGGGGCTGGTTTTCTTGTCGCGGTCGTCCAGCAACACTTCGAAGCCGGCGGCCGTCAGTTCGGCGTAGAGCTTGTCGGTGGCTTCGCGCACCAGGTCGGTTTCATAGCGCAGCGGCACCAGGGCTACCTGGAACGGCGCGAGTGTGTCGCTCCAGATGATGCCTTTCTCGTCGTTGTTCTGCTCGATGGCGGCTGCCACCACGCGGGAAACGCCGATGCCGTAGCAACCCATTTCCAGGGTGACCGGCTTGCCGTTCTCGCCCAGCACTTCGCACTTCATCGCCTTGCTGTACTTGTTGCCCAGCTGGAAGATGTGCCCGACTTCGATGCCCCGCTTGATTTCCAGGGTGCCCTTGCCGTCCGGGCTCGGGTCGCCGGCCACGACGTTGCGCAGGTCCGCCACGGTTGGAACCGGCAGGTCGCGCTCCCAGTTCACGCCGAAGTAGTGCTTGTCGTCGATGTTGGCGCCGATGGCGAAATCGCTCATCAGCTCGACAGAGCGGTCGATGATGATCGGCAGTGGCAGGTTCAACGGGCCGAGGGAACCGGCACCGGCGCCAATGGCGTCGCGCAGATCGGCTTCGGTGGCCATGACCAGCGGGCTGGCGACGCCTGGCTGGTTGGCGGCCTTGATTTCATTCAGTTCGTGGTCGCCACGGACGATCAGGGCAATCAGCTTGCCGGCTTCTTCCGCCCGCACGATCAGGGTCTTGATGGTGCGTTCGATCGGCAGGTTGTAGCCTTCCACCAACTGGGCAATGGTCTTGGCGTTCGGGGTGTCCACCAGGCGCAGCTCTTCAGTCGGCGCGGCGCGGGAGGTTTCCCGCGGCACGGCTTCGGCTTTCTCGATGTTGGCGGCGTAGTCGGAACCATTGCTGAAGACGATGTCGTCTTCGCCGGACTCGGCCAGCACGTGGAACTCATGGGAGCCGGCACCGCCGATGGAGCCGTTGTCGGCTTCAACCGGGCGGAATTTCAGGCCCAGGCGGGTGAACACGTTGCAATACGCCTGGTGCATGCGGTCGTAGGTGACTTGCAGCGAAGCCAGGTCGGCATGGAACGAGTAGGCGTCCTTCATGATGAATTCGCGACCGCGCATCAGGCCGAAGCGTGGACGGATTTCATCACGGAACTTGGTCTGGATCTGATACAGGTTGATGGGCAGTTGCTTGTAGCTGCTCAACTCATTGCGCATCAGGTCGGTGATCACTTCTTCGTGGGTCGGGCCTGCACAGAAGTCGCGACCGTGACGGTCTTTGATGCGCAGCAGCTCAGGGCCCGTATTCTTCCCAGCGCCCCGACTCCTGCCACAGCTCGGCCGGTTGGGTGCTCGGCATCAACACTTCCAGGGAGCCGGCGGCGTTCATCTCTTCGCGAACGATGGCTTCCACCTTGCGCATGACCCGCAGGCCCATCGGCAGCCAGGTGTACAGGCCCGAGGCGAGTTTGCGGATCATGCCGGCACGCAGCATCAACTGATGGCTGATCACGACGGCGTCGGAAGGCGTTTCTTTCTGTGTGGCGAGCAAAAATTGACTGGTGCGCATGGTTGGCCGTTGTCGGTTGCTGATGACGAGAAGTGACGGAGCATTGTACGGGCGAGATGCCCTGGCGTACAGGCGCGTGGCCGGTCGCCAGGTGCGAACGCCGGTTTCCCTGGCGTTTGCTGAAGTTTCCTACGACTCTTCCGCAGGCCGGGTGGGCGCCGGTTCCTCGCTGGGTGTCGAATCCTGGCGACGGTTCTCCCTGGAACCAGTGCAAGGCGATCAGCAGCAGGGTCGGCACGCCCAGCAGGGCGGTGATCAGGAAGAAGTTGTGGTAGCCGAATTTTTCCACCATCACCCCTGAATAACCCCCGATCAAGCGCGGCAGCAACAGCATGATCGAGCTGAGCAGGGCGTATTGGGTGGCGGAGAATTTCAGGTTGGTCAGGCTCGACAGGTAGGCGACGAACGCCGAAGTGGCCAGGCCGGAGCTGAAGTTGTCCAGGGAGATGGTGACAATCAGCATCTGCAGGTTGGCGCCCATGTCGGTCAACATCAGAAAGAGGATGTTGGTGGCGGCCGAGGCGACACCGCCGATGAACAGGATGGGCAGGATGCCGAAACGGACGATCAGCAGGCCGCCCATGCCGGCCCCGACGAGGGTCATGATCAGGCCGAAAATCTTGCTGACGCTGGCGATCTGGTCCTTGGTGAACCCTTGGTCGATGTAGAACACGTTGGCCATGACGCCCATGACTGTGTCGGACATCCGATAGGTTGCGATCAGCCCGAGCAGCAGCAGGGCCTGCCAGCGGTAACGCAGAATGAAATCGTTGATCGGCGTCAGCACTGGCGCCAGTCCGCGACGGCCCATGGCCGACAGGCACAGGGCCGTCAGGATGGTATAGAGGATGGCCCGCAGGAAGGCGCGGTCTTCGAGCAGCAGGTCGAGCAGGCTGACGCCCTCGAACAGCACGCTGGCAAAGTCGGTGTTGAACAACTGGGTGAACATCGCCGGGACGGAGACCAGCAGCACGATCAGCACGAATACCGACGCCAACTGATGAACGAACGTGTAGCGGCCGGCCTGCAATTGGGTGCGCAGCGGCACCGGCGGCTCGCGCATGAACAGTGAGGTGAGGAGCGCCGGGACCATCAACACGCCGAACAGCAGGTAAGTACCAGCCCAGGCCGAGTGTTTGTAGTTGAAACCGGTGGAACCAAAGCCTTCGGCGAAGAACAGGGCGCCGGCGGTGGCCAGCAGCGCGGCGATGCGGTAACCGGACATATAGCTGGCGGCGAGGGCGGCCTGGCGGGTGTCGTCGGCGATCTCCAGGCGATAGGCGTCGACGGCGATGTCCTGCGTCGCGGAGGCGAAGGCCACGATCACGGCGATGGCGATCAACCATGACAGGTGTTTTTGTGGATCGCAGAAGCCCATGCCGATCAGGCCGAGGATCACCAGCGCCTGGGACAGCACCAGCCATGAACGGCGACGCCCCAGTTTGCCCAGCAGTGGCAGGCGCCATTGGTCGAGCAGTGGCGACCAGACCCATTTAAAGGCATATGCCAGGCCGATCAGGCTCGCGTAGCCGATGGTTTCGCGGGCCACGCCGGCTTCGCGCAACCAGACTGAAAGCGTGGAAAACACCAGCATGTATGGCAAGCCGGCAGCGAAGCCAAGCAGCAACAGCACGAGCGTCGAGGGACTGGCATAGGCGGCGAGGGCGGCGCGCCAGGTTTTACGGGGCATGGGCTGGAGTCTGCCTCAAAAATTGCGAAAACAAAGCGCGCACTCTAACCGCTGTGCTCTACCGGGCGCCAGCCATGGCGCTGAATATCAACACGATTGTTCAGGACACTGACCCCTTCCATGCGCAGGCGTGCGCGCTGTTCATCCCCCGAGGCGCTGCCCGCCGGCAGACTGATCCGACCACCGGCAGCCAATACCCGATGCCAGGGCAGCTTGGTGTCGTTTGGCAACTGGCTGAGGGTTCTTCCCACCCAGCGCGCCGCGCGGCCCAGGCCGGCCATTTCGGCGAGTTGGCCATAGGTGACGACCTTGCCCGCCGGCACCTGGGCCAGGGTCAAGTAAAGGGTCGTGCGGCGGATTTGGGTGGCGTTCTCGGTGTCCGCAGGTGTGTCAGTCACGTAAAGTGTTCCTGAATGGGTGTCCGTCTGTAGATTAATTCCTACAGGGCTGGTTGAGAAATGAACTCATCAGCCCTACACGGGTCAGTCCTTGCTGAGGTGTCATCCTGGGGGATAATGCCGCCTTTTCACCGCAAACTTGAGCCCTTTATCGCTTATGTTGTCTAGAACCCTGCTATGCCTGGCTGTTACCAGCGCCTCCATGCCCTTGCTCGCCGACACTGTCTGGTTGAAGAATGGGGACAAACTCAGTGGCAAGATTACCGTTTTCGATGGCGGTAAGTTGCTGATCCAGACCGATTACGCCGGTGCGATTCCCATCGACTGGAAACAGGTCAAGACCCTGGAGAGCGATCAGCAACTCCTGGTCAAGCAGGATGCCTACACCGGCGAGAAGGCCAAGGCGCTGCAGGCGGCCGAGGATGGCAAGGTCACCCTGGCCAACGGTGATGCGCCCAAGACCGTCGAGCTGGCCAGTATCCAGCAGATCCTCAAGCCCAAGCCGGTGGTCGAAGACCTGGTGTGGAAAGGCAATATCGACGCCGCGCTGGATTACCAGCGTGCGGAAAACGATACCGATGATTACGACATCGATTTCAAGACCTCGGCCCGCCACGGCAGATGGCGGCACACCGCCGAAGGTGAATACAACCGTGAATTCCAGGATGACGTGGTTTCCACCGATAACTGGCGTCTGGAGTATTCCCTCGACCGGTTCCTGACGGACAAATGGTTCTGGCAAGGTCGCCTGAACTACAAGCGCGACAAAGTCGAAGACCTGGCGCGCCAGCGCGTGGTGGGTACCGGCCCGGGCTACCAGTTCTGGGATGATGAACTGGGGGCGTTCTCTCTGGGTTCGCTGCTGAACCGCACCGACTATGAATACCGCGACGGCGGCAAGGACAACTTCTATTCCGTCGCGATGAAGTGGGACTACAACCGCTACCTGATCGGCAAGCGCGTCGAGTTCTTCACCAACGGCGAAGTGGGCAAGCCACTGTCCGGCGTGGCGGAGTACGCCTATGACGCTGAAGTGGGGCTGCGCTACAAGGTCACTGATTGGGCGTCGCTCAACCTCAAGGCGGAGAAGGATGTCATCGAGGGTACTGAGGACAGCGATCTGAGCAAGACACGCTACACGGCTGGATTTGGCGTCACCTGGTAGTCCCAGGCTAGTAACAAGCCCTGTGGGAGCGAGCTTGCTCGCGATAGCGGTATGTCAGCAATATGAATGTTGACTGACACGCCGCTATCGCGAGCAAGCTCGCTCCCACAGTTTTTTGTGCGCCGGTAAAAAACGACAGGCAAAAAAAAGCCCCGCTTTTGAGGGCGGGGCCTTTTACTAAAGCAAGTACAAGTTAGATAACTTGAACTTCTTCAGCTTGCATGCCTTTCTGACCGCGGGTAGCGATGAAAGAAACCTGTTGGCCTTCTTTCAGGCTTTTGAAGCCGTCGGATTGGATAGCTTTGAAGTGAACGAACAGGTCGTCACCGGATTGTGGGGTGATGAAGCCGAAGCCTTTTTCATCGTTGAACCACTTAACGGTACCGGTTTGGCGATTAGACATGGTGTAACTCCTTGAACAAAGATAACTGCGACTCAGGAAGAACCCTGGCCGAGACTGAGTGCAAAGAGCAGGAAAAATTCTTGTAGATGGTTGGATCGAAATTCAACATATCGTGTAGAGATTCTCAGTGACACAAGCAACACAGTGGCGCCACCTTAACCCTTTTTCCAGAATGTGCCAATGGTCTTTGCGAAGGTTTCTCTTATTTGGTGACTGACGGCGCGGGTGATGGCCGGCAGGACCCGGAAATCAAGGTGGATCGGCGAGATTTGCGTGCCGCGCTTTGAACCCGGCCCCGTGCCCCGGTAAGATGCCGGACGTATTTTTTCCACCTCGCTATTTCAGGAAACCGCCATGAGCATCAAATCGGACAAGTGGATTCGCCGCATGGCGCAAGAGCACGGCATGATCGAGCCCTTCGTCGAGCGCCAGATGCGTGGCGAAGGCGCCGACCGGCTGATCTCCTTCGGTGTCTCCAGCTACGGCTACGACGTGCGCTGCGCCGACGAATTCAAGGTGTTCACCAACATCAATTCGGCCACCGTCGACCCGAAGAACTTCGACGAGAAGAGCTTCGTCGACGTCAAGAGCGACGTGTGCATCATCCCGCCGAACTCCTTCGCCCTGGCCCGCACCGTCGAATACTTCCGCATTCCGCGCAACGTGCTGACCATCTGCCTGGGCAAGAGCACCTATGCCCGTTGCGGCATCATCGTCAACGTCACGCCGCTGGAACCCGAGTGGGAAGGCCACGTGACCCTGGAATTCTCCAACACCACGACCCTGCCGGCGAAAATCTACGCCAACGAGGGTGTGGCGCAGATGCTGTTCCTTGAATCCGATGAAGAATGCGAAGTGTCCTACAAGGACCGTGGCGGCAAGTACCAGGGCCAGCGCGGTGTGACCCTACCGCGTACCTGATTCTGACGAACAGTTGGAATTCCTGGGCGGGCAGACACTCTATTGCGTGTACTGCCCGTTTTTGCGTCAGCGCAACGGGCTTCGCCCAGGAGTTGCTCTATGAAGATCGATCCGCGAATCAGTGCCGAACTGGCAAAGCTCGAGCCCAATCAGATCGGCGTCATGGCCTGGTCACTGCTGGCCCATCCTGCCGAAGCGGCGGGCGGCATTCCCGGCCAGCCCGATCCCGATACGCCCAACGAACAGCCTACCGAACCCGGCGAGCCGACCCTGCCGGACGAGCCGCCTCCTGCGCCTGTTGCCTGATGAGACGATGGCCCGCCAGCGATAGCACAGAGTGCTTCAGTTGACGGGCCATATTTCGTTATCGCCGATGACAAAAATCCTGCAACCGCGGTCTTGCTCGACTCGATAGCCACCTGTGAAGGCGCCGAAGGCCGGCAGCAGGCTGATTTCACTGCCCAGCCGAAAGCAGGCCAGGCGCAGGCGCTGCCGGCCCTTGCCGCTCAGGTGGTAGACCGGGTGTACGTGACCGGCCAGCACATGGCGGCTGGGGTGTGGGGTGGGCTCGTGCTGCACGGCGAAAGGGCCCAGCAGCAACGGCTCCGGTACGACGCGGATGTTCAGCGCTGACGGTGGATCGCCGGCGCGTTTGTCGTGGTTGCCACGAATCAGCGTCATGGCCACGTGCGGATGTCGTTCACGCCAATCGGAAAGTGCCTTCAAGGTGCCGGGCGCGTGAGAACCGGGGCCGTGGAGAAAATCTCCGAGAAAGATCAACTGTCGACACGCCAGGCGCGCCAGTAACCCATCCAACACCGCGATGTTGCTGGCGGTGGTGCCGTGGGGCACCGGTTGCCCGAGGCTACGATAGGCGGCGGCCTTGCCGAAATGAACATCGGCCACCATCAACGCTTGCTGATCGGGCCAATACAAGGCTTTTTCCGGGAGCAACCACAGCGCTTCGCCGGCCAGGCTGACGGGATACGGCGCTGGCATCAGGCGTCACCGCGATCGGCAGTCTTTTCCAGCTCGCTGACCATCCGCCGGATACGGTCGGCGAGTTTTTCCGAGCTCATGCTTTCCCGGAACCGCTCCACCAGCAGCGGGAACCCAAGCGGGGTGGGGCGCTTGATCACGTGCAGGTCCAGCTTCAAGGTATTGAGGCGTTGCAAGGTCTGCTCCAGTCGACGGATATCCAATTCTTCACGCAAGACTTCCTCCCCGGCCTGGGCCAGCAACAGATTGTCGGCGTCGTATTGTTTGAACACCTGGAAGAACAACCCACTGGAGGCCTGGACTTGCCGGGTGCTTTTCGGCGCACCGGGGTAGCCGGCGAAGACCAGCCCGGCGATCCGGGCGATTTCGCGAAAGCGCCTGAGGGCCAGCTCCCCGGCGTTCAGGCTCGCGAGCACATCGGCCAGCAGGTGATCGATGCTCAGCAGGCTCGGGGTCAGGTAGTGCGACCAATCCACTGCCGTGGCGCTGAGCAGTTCCAGGCCGTAGTCATTGACGGCAATGGAAAACGTCAGCGGTTGTTGCCGACTGACGCGCCAGGCCAGCAGGCTGGCCAGGCCCAGATGCACCTGGCGCCCGGCAAATGGGTACAGGAACAGATGCCAGCCTTCCCGGGACTTGAGGGCTTCGGCCAGCAAGGTGTGTTGCGTGGGCAAGCCGGACCAGCGTTGTTGGGTCAACAGCAGGGGCTGCACGGCTTGCATCTCCGGGCCCTCGAAGCGGCCCGTGGCGGCTTCGCTCAAGCGGGCCACGACGGCGGCCGCCAGTTCGCTGGAAAGCGGCATGCGCCCACCGTTCCAGCGCGGCACGGCGGCCTTCTTGGCCTGACTGCGGCGCACGTAGGCGGTCATGTCTTCGACCCGGACCAATTCCAGCAGTCGCCCGGCGAACAGGAAACCGTCGCCGGGCCGCAGGCGAGCGATGAAGCCTTCCTCTACGCTGCCCAGGGTCTTGCCGCCGCCGCCCTTGCTCCAGAACTTCAATTGCAGGCTGGCATCGCTGACGATGGTGCCGATGCTCATGCGGTGACGCCGGGCCAGGCGGGCGTCAGGCACACGCCAGACCCCGTGTTCGTCCGGTTCGACCCGTCGGTAATCGGGGTAGGCGGTCAATGTCAGGCCGCCGTGGCGTACAAAGGCCAGGGCCCAGGCCCATTCAGCCGGGTTGAGGTCGCGGTAGGCCCAGGCGCCACGTACCTCCTCGAACAGTTCTTCGGGAACGAAGCCGCCGCCCAGGGCCATGCTCACCAGGTGCTGCACCAGGACATCCAGTGGCTTGCGGGGGGATTCGCGGGGTTCGATGCGTCGTTGGGCCACGGCGTCCTGCGCGGCGGCGGCCTCGATCAATTCCAGACTGTGGGTCGGTACCAGCGTCACCCGGGAGGTCCGTCCTGGCGCGTGACCGGAGCGTCCGGCCCGTTGCATCAGCCGCGCCACCCCCTTGGCCGAGCCGATCTGCAGCACCCGTTCCACTGGCAGGAAATCCACCCCCAGGTCCAGACTGGAGGTGCAGACCACCGCTTTGAGCTGGCCGTCCTTCAATGCCTGCTCCACCCAATCCCGGGTGTCGCGCGACAGTGAGCTATGGTGCAGGGCGATCAGCCCGGCCCAATCGGGTCTTGCCTCAAGCAGCGCCTGATACCAGATTTCCGATTGTGCCCGGGTGTTGGTGAAGACCAAGCAACTGCGGCTGGCGTCGATTTCGGCGACGACTTGAGGCAGCATCTTCAGGCCGATGTGCCCGGCCCACGGGAAACGTTCGAGGGCCGGAGGCAGCAGTGTGTCAACCTGCAGCGCCTTGCCGTTGGCCCCTTGCACACTGATCCCGTTGCCTTGCGGGATCAACACCTGCTCGGCGTGGGCCTGGTTACCCAGGGTCGCGGACACGCCCCAGACGATGAGTTCGGGATGCCAGCGCCGCAAGCGTGCCAAGGCCAGTTGCAACTGCACGCCACGTTTGTTGCCGAGTAATTCGTGCCATTCATCCACCACGACCATGCGCAGGGTCGAGGCCGCGGCTTGCGCATCGGCCCGGGCGAGCATCAAGGTCAGGCTTTCGGGCGTGGTGATCAGCGCGGTGGGCAGGCGACGGCCCTGGCGGGCGCGCTCGCTGGCGCTGGTGTCGCCAGTGCGCAGGCCGACACTCCAGGGCACTTGCAGGTCGGCCAGGGGCGCTTCGAGGGCTTTGCCGGTATCGGCCGCCAATGCGCGCATCGGCGTGATCCACAGGACGGTCAGCGGTTCGGCCGGCGGCTTGCGTTTGCGTGGTTTGTCCGGCGGCGGTACCGGGCGGGCGAAACGGTTGAGGGCGGCAAACCACACCGCATAGGTCTTGCCGGCGCCGGTGCTGGCGTGCAACAGCCCGGATTCCCCGCGCTTGACCGCGGCCCATACCTGCTTCTGAAAGGCGAACGGCTTCCAGCCGCGGGCGCCGAACCACTGGTTTGCGAAATTGTTGGATGTCGCCATGCCTGCCGCGTGCGCCCTGGAAGTCCTTCTTCAGTGACCACGGCAGGATGCGAAAGGTTTTATGCGAGATAGCGTGGCGAGCGTGCTTTTGTGGCGAGGGAGCTTGCTCCCGCTGGGCTGCGAAGCGGCCCCCTGGATCTGGATGACATGCTGCGGAGGCTGCGCCTCCAGCGGGAGCAAGCTCCCTCGCCACAAAAGCAGCGTCTGGCGCCGAATGCCAGTCAGCTAAGCAGCAAACATGTGGGAGCAAAGCTTGCTCGCGATTGCGGTAAGCCAGCCGACTAAGATATTGGCGACTCTGCCGCTATCGCGAGCAAGCTTTGCTCCCACAGGATTTATGCCGTTTGTTCCTAACTGACAGGCATTGGCGCCTGGCGCCTTCTTTTCAGGGGAGTCCGAAGTTTATTTCAGGTTGCCACTGAGAAACTGCTTGAGCCGTTCGCTGGTGGGATTGCCCAGCACGTCTTCCGGAGCGCCTTCTTCTTCCACCAGGCCCTGGTGCAGGAACAGCACCTGGTTCGAGACTTTGCGGGCGAAGCTCATTTCGTGGGTCACCATGATCATGGTCCGGCCCTCTTCGGCCAGGCCCTGGATCACCTTCAGCACTTCGCCCACCAACTCCGGGTCCAGGGCCGAGGTGGGTTCGTCGAACAGCATCACCTCCGGTTCCATCGCCAGCGCACGGGCAATGGCCACGCGCTGTTGCTGGCCGCCGGAGAGAAACGCCGGGTACTGCTCGGCAACCCGCGCCGGCAGGCCGACCTTGTCGAGATAACGCCGGGCACGGTCGTCGGCTTCCTGCTTGCTCACACCCAATACCCGGCGCGGCGCCATGGTGATGTTTTCCAGCACGGTCATGTGGCTCCACAGGTTGAAGTGCTGGAACACCATGGCCAGGCGGGTGCGGATGCGTTGCAGTTCGTCGGCGTCGGCCACGTGCATGCCGTGGCGGTCCTTGATCATCCGGATCGGTTGGCCGTCCAGGGTCATGGCGCCGTCATTGGGTTGTTCCAGGAAGTTGATGCAGCGCAAAAAGGTACTTTTGCCCGAGCCGCTGGCGCCGATGAGGCTGATGACGTCGCCGGTCTTGGCCTTGAGCGAAACGCCCTTGAGCACTTCATGTTCGCCATAGCTTTTATGCAGGCCTTCGATGGTCAGTTTGTACATGGAGCATGCATCCTCAAGGCGAAAGTAGGTAGCCGCTGCGGTAGGCCTCGGTGCCGGCGACATGGGCGATCACCATGCCGGCCGTGGCCATGCGACGCAGCGAACGGGCGTACAGCAGCCCGGCGTTACGGCAATGAACGGGGGTGACGGTGTCGTTGACCGGATCGATGATTTCCGCGATCAGTTGCCCCGCCTCCAGGTATTCGCCGGGCAGGGCGCTGTAGACCAGCAACCCGCCCACGGGCGTCGCCACCGGCTCGACCGCGGCCAGCGGCGTGGCCGGGTAGGGCAGTTCGGGCATGGGCATCGGTTCGCCGTCGATGGCGCCGAAGCGGATCAGGTATTCGATCAAGGCCTGGCAGTCGAGGCTCGCCAGCCCGTGGTTGACGTCACCCTGGCCACGCAATTCCACGGTCACCGAAAAACTGCCCAGGGGAATTTCGAAGCGTTCGCCGAAGCGTTCCTTGAGTTGCCACCAGAGCAGGGTGAAGCATTCGTCGAACGACTGGCCGCCCGAATCGGTCGCCAGCAGGCTGGCTTCGGCACCGATGTAGCGGGCCAGCGGCTCGACCTGGGGCCAGGCTTCGGGTGTGGTGTAGAGGTGGGCCACGGCTTCGAAGTCGCAATGCAGGTCCAGCACCATGTCGGCGTCGCAGGCCAGCCGTTGCAGGGCCAGGCGCAGGGATTGCAGTTGGGTGCCTGGGGTCTGCCGGGCGAGGGCATCGCGCAGGCTGGTGCGGATCAGCATCAGGTTGTGCTGCGGATCGTCGGTGAGCAGCTCCTCGATTTCGTTGCCGATCTCTTCGCTCAGGTCGACGAAGCGGCGGTTGAAGTTCTGCCCGCTCTCGGTTTCGTAGCGACCCAAAGGCACGTCCATCAGCACTTGTTCGAGGCCGATGGGGTTGGCGACCGGTACCAGCACGATCTCGTGGCGCAGGTGGCCCGACGCCTCGAGTTCGGCCAGGCGTTGCTTGAGGTGCCAGGCGACCAGCATGCCCGGCAGTTCATCGGCGTGCAGGGACGACTGGATATAGATTTTGCCGACGGCTTTTTCCGGGCCGAAGTGGAAGCTGTGGATCTTGCGTGCGGTCCCCGGTACCGGGGCCAGCTGGTCATGGATCTGGTGGCGCATGTGCGTGTGTGTCCTGGAACAAAAGCCCTAGTGGGTCGGCCCGAGGAAGGCCAGCCATCGGCGTTCGGCGAGGCGGAAGAGGCCCACCAGCGCAAAGGTGACGGTCAGGTAGATCAACGCGGCGATCCCGAACGACTGGAACGTCATGAACGTCGCCGAGTTGGCATCCCGGGCGACTTTCAGCACGTCTGGAACGGTAGCGGTGAACGCCACGGTCGTCGAGTGCAGCATCAAGATGACTTCATTGCTGTAGTACGGCAGCGAGCGCCGCAGCGCCGAGGGCATGATCACGTAGGCGTACAGTTTCCAGCCGGTCAGGCCGTAGGCCTTGGCCGCTTCCACTTCGCCATGGTTCATGTTGCGAATCGCCCCGGCGAAAATTTCCGTGGTGTAGGCGCAGGTGTTCAAGGCAAAGGCCAGGATCGTGCAGTTCATCGCGTCGCGAAAGAAACTGTCGAGCATGGGTTGGGCGCGTACCGCCTCGATGCTGTAGATGCCGGTGTAGCAGATCAGCAGCTGGATATAGAGCGGCGTGCCCCGGAACAGGTAGGTGTAGAACTGCACGGGCCAGCGTACGTAGAACCTGGGTGAAACCCGGGCGATGGACAGCGGGATCGACACCACGAAGCCGATCAGCAGCGAGGCGCTGAGCAGCCACAGGGTCATGGCCAGGCCGGTGATGTTGACGCCGTCGCTGTAAAGGAACGGCCGCCAATATTCCTGCAGAAGTTCGATCATCGCACCGCCTCCCGGGCTCCGGCGGCGTAGCGGCGTTCAAGCCAGCGCAGGATGAAATTGGACGCGCTGGTGATCAGCAGATAGATCAATGCCGCCAGCACCAGGAAGTAGAACAGTTGGTAGGTGCTCTTGCCCGCATCCTGGGCCGCCTTGACCAGGTCAGCCAGGCCGATGATCGACACCAGCGCGGTGGCCTTGAGCATCACCATCCAGTTGTTGCCGATACCCGGCAGGGCAAAGCGCATCATTTGTGGAAACACCACGAAGCGAAACCGCTGGCCACGCTTGAGGCCATAGGCCGTGGCGGCTTCGACCTGGCCCCGGGGGACCGCGAGGATCGCGCCGCGAAAGGTTTCGGTGAAATACGCGCCATAGATGAAGCCCAGGGTGATCACCCCGGCGCCGAATGGGTCGATCTCGATGTATTCCCATTCCATGAAGTCGGTAAACGAAGTCAGCCAGGTTTGCAGGCTGTAGAAGATCAGCAGCATCAGCACCAGGTCGGGTACGCCGCGGATCAGCGTAGTGTAGAGCTGGGCAGGGATTCGCAGCAGTTTGACGCTGGACAGCTTGGCGCTGGCGCCCAGCAGGCCGAGCAAGACGCTCAACAATAAGGACAGGGCCGACAGCTTGATGGTCATCCAGGTGCCTTGCATCAGCAGCGGGCCGAAGCCCTGCAGGCTGAAGGCGGAGAGCCCCAGATTTTGTAGGAGTTGTTCGAACATGGAGGAGGCCTTTGGCAGAAAAAAAGCGCCCACCCGAGACCGGATGGGCGCCGCGCATTATTTGCCGCTGTACAGATTCAGATCGCCAAAGTGTTTTTTCTGGATCTCGGCGTACGTGCCGTCGTCGTGTAACGCTTTGATACCTTTATCCAAAAGCGCCTTCAGCTCTTTGTTACCTTTATTGATACCGATGGCGGTCTTGGATGGCAGCAGTTCGCTGTCCACCGGCTTGCTGACTTCATAGCCTTCGCCCTTTGGCGATTTCAGGAAGCCCAGCTCAGCCTGGAGCATGTCCTGGATCGCCGCGTCGAGGCGGCCGGAGGTCAGGTCGGCGTAGACCTGGTCCTGGTTCTGATAGGCCTGGGTCTTGACGCCAGCCTTGTCCAGCACGGCCTTGGCGTAGGCTTCCTGGATGGTGCCCTGCTCATAGCCGACGGTCTTGCCTTTGAGCGAGGCAACGTCTTCGCTCAGGCCCGAGCCCTTCTTGAAGACATAGGCCGTTGGGCCGGAGAACAGCTCGTTGGAGAAGTCGATGACTTTTTCCCGCGCCGGGGTCACGGTCATGGAGGAGATCACGCCGTCGAATTTTTTGGCCTTGAGGCCCGGGATCATGCCGTCGAAATCGCTTTCGACCCATTTGCATTTGACCTTCAGCTCTGCGCAGATCGCATTGCCCAGGTCGATGTCGAAACCGACCAGGCTGCCGTCAGCGGCCTTGGACTCGAACGGGGCGTAGGAAGGGTCGACACCAAAACGTAGTTCCTTGTATTCCTTGGCTGTGGCGACGCCAGCGGCCATGCACAACGCCAGTGCAGAAAGGGTCAGCAGTGCTTTTTTCATTATTGAGTCCCTAAAACCAATTTGAGCGCTTGTGGCGCGTAAGATTGTTACCGGTGAAGGTCTGAACGGTATGACGGCATAAAGGTAGCAATTTCCGAACCATAGTGCCGAACAAGTGTTTTAAAAGCACGGGCGGCGGGAGACGGAACGCAATGGTGCGCGGAGATGAGCGTACATCAAAAGTTGCACCAGGATGGCGCGGACTCTGCGTTTCTGTCGCTCGCAGAGTGCCTGCCGCTGCTGGGTAGCGATTAGCTGCGCAGGGGCCGGCCTTTGATGGGAAAGCCAGGGCGGCCTAACGGTTTTCGTCCCGTTTGTTCAAATCTCAGTATCGGATCTCAATGCGGGACTGCTGTGTGCGGTGTTGTTGGCAAGCGCTCGGCCAAGGGATTGCCCGGTCATTTCGACATACCGGTAGGTGAACATCGACACCAGAACGACCAATCCCACTACCAGCAAAGCGATGAGGTTATTGAGCGGTACGTTACCGAGGTCCAGGTAACGAGTCCCGTCGACCATCGGTGCAATGTCAACGCCAAAGATTTTTCTCGCCACCATAAACGCTGACACTACGCAAAACAGAACGGCCGCGTGGGTCAGGTAGATGGAATAAGACAACTTGCCGAGAAAACCGAAGCCACGTCGCGCCAACAACCGCGACACGGACCCGCCATCAAAGGCGAATATCACAACGATGACACCGAACACGGGGCTGGCCAACAGCTGCTTGGCTGCAAAATCGTTGACCACGAAAACCAGCGCCGCTGCCAGCGCCAGCACTTCAAGCGTTGTCAGCAACCAGGTCTGGGTCTGGTTGGGGCGGGGGAGCTTCACATACACGGTGTACGCCAGGCAACCGGTGAAAAAGTAAGCGAGGCCCCGGAGCGATTCGATGGTGAAGAAGGTATTGCCTGCATACATCAGTGCCAGGGCCACGAGTACCATCGTTGCCCACGCCCATGTCCGGATGCCGAAAGCGATGCCCAGGATAAGGGCGAAGATCATGTAGGTGTAATACTCGATACTGATGCTCCAAGACGGATAGTTGAACGACAGGGGATTAGTCAAATGCGTCCAGGATTGCAACAGCAGTGCATTTGGCAGAATTTCAGAAGGGGCGAACTTTCCTGAAAATGGCTCATTGTTGAAGTCCATGCCTTTTTGGGCAGCCATATACCTGCCGCACTCTAACAATATAAAAATAGCCAGCATAAAGAGGTGCAGGGGCAGCAAACGGAAGGTCCGTGTTATGAAGAATTTGCGAAAAACAAACTGTGCGGAGCTGCCATAGGCATGCATCAATACAAAGCCACTCAATACAAAAAAGAAAGATACGAATATTTCGGCATGGCGAAATAACAACCATTCGGTAAAACTTCCGCTGACGCGCAAGTGGTAGAGCATTACTGAAATCGCCATCAACCCCCTGAAACTGTCCAATGAGTGAAACCGCTTCTCTACGCGCATTTTTTTCAGGCTCCCTTGCTAGTGTGGGGGCACGTCTCGGTTTCACTGCGATCACCCTACCGTAGGGGATGGTCTCGCCCGGCCTCACCGTGGGGAAGCTGCCGCTCGCTCCCCGAATGACTGTTGCATAAAAGGGCCTGGCGCAGGCGCTGGATGGGAGACACTTAAATAAATTCACTGATCTGATGTCACGTTAGCAGTGCTCTTTAAAAGAGCAAGTCGGTTTTTTCTGGTCGTGATAAATAGACTCGTGACGCAATTACGGCGTCAGAAAAGCTGCTAGCCTGCGGGACATCCATAGTTTTTTTAGAATCACATCATCCCGCACCAAAGCACATATATTTAAATGCGGTTCATCATCGATTCGCACTATTTTTATCATGCATTTTACATAGCGACTACTGTGTCAAACGAATGTGGCAGAGCGGGCGGCTAGCATTTCAACAAATCTTGAAGCGTCGCCAATGTGTCGGCCTCTTCGCTGCTCTTGTCCTGGCGCCAGCGCAACATTCGTGGAAACCGCACCGCGATACCACTCTTGTGGCGTTTGGACAGGGCGATGCCTTCGAAGCCCAGTTCGAACACCAGTGTGGGGGTGACGCTGCTCACCGGGCCGAACTTTTCCACGGTGGTCTTGCGCACGATGCTGTCGACCTGGCGCATCTCTGCATCGGTCAGCCCTGAATAGGCCTTGGCGAATGGCACCAGGGTGCGCTCGCGGCTGCCCGGCGGGTTGTCCCATACGGCGAAGGTGTAGTCGCTGTACAGGCTGGCGCGTCGGCCGTGGCCACGCTGGGCGTAGATCAGTACCGCGTCGACGCTGAACGGGTCGATCTTCCATTTCCACCACACGCCCATGTCCTTGGTGCGGCCTACGCCATACAGCGCGTTGCGGGCCTTGAGCATCATGCCCTCGACGCCGAGGCTGCGAGAGGCGTCGCGCTGCCGGGCGAGGTCGAGCCAGTCCTGGCCGGTGACCGTCGGCGAGGGCAACAGCACCGGGCTGTGAATACGGGCGATCAGCGCTTCCAGTTGTTCGCGGCGCTCGGCCTGGGGGCGGCTGCGCCAGTCCTCGCCTTGCCATTCCAACAGGTCGTAGGCCATCACCACCACGGGGGCGTCGTCGAGGATTTTCTTGCTCAGGGTCTTGCGACCGATGCGCTGCTGCAACAGGGCGAAGGGTTGCACGGCTGGTTGCAACGGCGCGTCCGGGTCGAAGGAGTCTTCGGTGACCGACTGGGGGGCTTTCCAGACCACGATTTCACCGTCGATCACCGTGCCGTCAGGCAACGCCTGGGCCAGTGAATGCAATTCCGGAAATCGCTCAGTGACCAAGTCTTCGCCTCGCGACCAGACCCATAAATGACCGTCGCGCTTGATCACCTGGGACCGGATGCCGTCCCATTTCCATTCCACCTGCCAGTCGCTGGCCGGCCCCAGTAGGGTGTCGAATTGCTCCACTGGCGCGGACAACGCATGGGCCAGGAAAAACGGATAAGGCTGGCCGCCGCGCTGGGCATGTTCATCGTCGGACTCGGCGGCGATCAGCTTGAGGTAACTGGCGGCCGTGGGGCGATGGGACAGATCGGTATAGCCCACCAGCCGCTGGGCCACCCGTTTGCTGTCCAGCCCGGCCATGGTCGCCAGGGCCCGGGTTACCAATAGCTTGGACACCCCAACCCGGAAGCTGCCAGTGATGAGTTTGATGCACAGCATCAGGCTCGGCCGGTCCAACTGCGCCCACAGCGCTGGAAGCCGTTCAGCCAGGACGTCGGGCGACTCTCCGCGCAATGGCAGCAGTTTCTCTTCGATCCACAGCGCCAGGCCTTCATCGGAGCTGTGGGGCGATTCGGGCAATACCAGCGAAATGGTTTCGGCCAGGTCGCCCACGGCCTGATAACTTTCCTCAAACAGCCATAGCGATAACCCGGATACCTGGACCGCCAGCTCCCGCAGGATTTTTACCGGCACCAGCTGCCGCGGACGCCCGCCGGAGAGGAAATACACGGCCCACGCCGCGTCCTGGGGCGGGGCCTTGGTGAAATAGTCCTGCATGGCGGTGAGCTTGGCATTGCTGGAAGTGGTGGCGTCCAGTTTGGCGTACAACTCGGCGAAGGCTTTCATGGCTCCTCCTCACCGCTGTCGATGGCCGTGGCGAGGTCTTCTTCGTCGTCGCCGTATTCGGTGGTGAATCCCTGGGCATTGAGGCCTTGCTCGCACAAGTGGCGCACCAGCCCGGCAACTGACCCGTGGGTGACCATGACCCGTTCGGCGCCGGTCTGCTCGATGGCCCAGAGCAGGCCTGGCCAGTCGGCGTGGTCGGACAGCACGAAACCCCGGTCGACGCCGCGCCGCCGACGTGTACCACGCAGGCGCATCCAGCCGCTGGCGAAGGCATCGCTGTAGTCGCCGAAACGGCGCATCCAACTGCTGCCCCCGGCAGAGGGCGGGGCGATGATCAGCGCCTGGCCCATGATCGGGTCGTTCTTCTTGATATCACCGGCATAAATCGTTGGCGGCAGATAAACCCCGGCCTCGCGGTAGACCCGGTTCAGCGGTTCCACCGCCCCATGGGCCAGGATCGGGCCGAGGCTTTCATCAATGCCGTGAAGAATCCGCTGGGCCTTGCCGAAGGAATAACAGAACAACACGCTGGCCCGGCCGGCGGCGATGTTCCCGCGCCACCACTGGTTGATCTCGTCGAAAATCTGCGCCTGGGGCTGCCAGCGGTAGATCGGCAGGCCGAAGGTGGATTCCGTGATGAAGGTGTGGCATTTCACCGGCTCGAACGGGGTGCAGGTGCCGTCGGGTTCGACTTTGTAATCCCCCGACGCCACCCAGACCTCGCCTTGATATTCCAGCCGTACCTGGGCCGAGCCCAGCACGTGGCCGGCGGGGTGAAAGCTCAAGGTCACGCCATGATGCGACAGGCGTTCGCCGTAAGGCAGGGTCTGCAGGTTGATGTCCTGGCCCAGGCGTGACCGCAAGATACCTTCGCCGGGTGCCGCTGCCAGGTAATGGTGGTTGCCGCCGCGGGCATGGTCGCCGTGGGCGTGGGTGATGACCGAGCGTTCCACCGCCCGCCACGGGTCGATGTAGAAATCCCCGGGTGGGCAGTACAAGCCTTCGGGGCGGGCAATGACAAGATCCATGCAGTCACCGGAGCGATGGGCTTGTCAGGTAGAGGCGACGGCGGGGGGAGAAGTTCTATCGGGTTTTTCGGGGTGCATGGGCTGGCGCCATCGCGAGCAAGCTCGCTCCCACATTGGCTTTGTGTTGAATCGCCATACCGAATTCAACACGACCCCCTGTGGGAGCGAGCTTGCTCGCGATGACTTCAGTCCAGACAACCCAGCACCCGTGGCGAGGGAGCAAGCTCCCTCGCCACAAAGTCCTGGGCTGCAGTTATTTGCCAGGCACCAGGGTCAATCGTGTCTTGCCATAGGCCCGATCAAAGTTCTGCGATTGCAACGGCAGGCTCTGGTACTGCCCCTTGATCCACGGATCAATGCCATTGGCATAGTGTGGGCTGACCGGGTTGCCGGACTGGCCAGCACCGTCCTGGATCATCAACGGCTCGGGCTGGCCGAAGTCGACGATAAAGCGCATGGCCGGCGCCAGGGTGGTGGTGAAATCCTGCCCCCAGGCGAACGCCGCCGTGTTGAGTGTGGTGGCGTCGCCACCGGCTGGCAGCGGGCCGCGTACGATCTGACCGTTGCTGTTCTTCCAGGCGCTGCGATGCAATTGGCCCCATTGCCAGGCCTTGTGGTCACCGCCCAACTGGCTGTCACCGGCGCTGATGGTGGCGGCCAGGCTGCGAGCCAGGATGACGGCCTTGTCTTCTTTCTGGGGTGTGCGCACATCGTCCCAGAACGGGCTGTCTTCCCGCCCCAGCAGATGATCGGCCTGGGCCGAGTAGGACAATTGGCCGTTGGCGACCAGCGCCTGCCATGCCGGGCTGCTGTCCGGGCCCAGCTCGTCGAGGAAAATCTGCTTCATGCTTTCCTGCAGGAACAGCTCGTAGATCGCCGCGTCGGCGGAGGTCGGGCTGAGCCGGCCATCGAACGCCATCAAACGGGTATAGGCCTCGCGAGCCTTGGCCCGGTCAGCCACCGGCAGGGCTTCGATGGCCTGTTTGAGTGGCTGGGTCATGCCCGGGGCTTCGAAGACTTGCTTGAGCTTGGCCGCGAGCGTCGTGGTCTGGTCGTATTGCATGGCGGTCAGGCTGCGGGTGTCGTGCTTGCCGGCGCCGGCCAGTTCGGCCATGCGTTCGCCACGCTCCGGCGAAGCCCAGGAATTGGACAGCTGCATGCCGTAGCCATGGGGAATGACCCGTTGATTGGCCGTGCCGAGCCAGCCCTGGGCCGGGTCTTGATCGTAGGGGTGCAGCATCGGGTC
Source organism: Pseudomonas beijingensis (assembly GCF_030687295.1). Classification (NCBI taxonomy): domain Bacteria; kingdom Pseudomonadati; phylum Pseudomonadota; class Gammaproteobacteria; order Pseudomonadales; family Pseudomonadaceae; genus Pseudomonas; species Pseudomonas beijingensis. The sequence continues at coordinate 2,376,485 of NZ_CP117425.1, forward strand.
GGCGTAACCGTCCCAATCGTAGCGACCGTCCCAGCCCGGCGACGGCAACAAGCCTTCACCTTCACGGCGGTTCGGGTAGCGACCGGTGACTTGCCAGCCGATATGGCTGGCGTCGGCAAAGACCAGGTTCACGGCCATGGCGCGGATTTCCCGGCTGGCATCGGAGGCTTTCTCGACGGTCTGTGCCCGGGACAGGTCGAAGAAGGCGTCCAGGGTCTTGTCGTCGCTGAAGCTCGGCGTCTGCAAGGCCAGGCCAAAGCCGTTGGCCATGGCCGGGCCCTGGGCACTGTTGAGCAGCGGGCCGTGGCGGGTTTCGAACACCGCTTCGCGAATCGGCCGCTGGCCTTTGATGAAATAGGTTTCGTTGCGCACGATCGCCGGTTGCCATTTGCCGTTGACCTCGTAGGACAGGCCATTGCCCTGGCGGCGGATTTTTTCCAGGAACAGGTCCTGGTTGTCCCCCAGCACGCTGGTCATGCTCCAGGCCACTTTGCCATTGAACCCGGCCAGGATCATCGGGATGCCCGCCACGGAAACCCCGGCCGCCTGGTACTTGGGCGCACGGATCTGTACCGGGCTCCACAGCCCCGGCATGCCCAGCGGCCCATGGCTGTCGCTGGCCAACAGGCTCTTGCCGCTGCGGCTGCGTTGCGGCGCGATGGCCCAGTTGCTTGCCGACGCAGCACCCAACAGGTTCAGCCCGGCCAATTGGTGGGTGGCCTTGCTGATTTCGTTCAGGCCCGGGATCTGGCCATTGAGGCGCAGGCCCTGGAGTTTGTCGGCCTCGGCCACGGGCAGTTGCTCGTCCGGGTAGGACGGGCTCAGCCAGGCGAGTTTATCGTTGGTGACGGTTTGGGCCAGCACCAGGTTGGCGATTTCTTCCGGCAGGTTGGCCGACTGGCTGAAATTCAGCAGGCAGAACATCAGCGCCGAATCTTCCGGTTTCCAGTATTCGGGTTTGTAACCGGTGGCGGCCAGGTCCGACGGCAACTTGTCGCGGTAACGGAACAGGTAGGCGTTGACGCCCCGGGCATAGACTTCGAAGAAGCGCTTGAGCCGCGGCGAAGACGCCTTGTACAGCTCGTCGGCGTTTTTCTTCAGGTTGACGGCGCGCATGTAGCGGTCGACGTCCAGCCGCTCGGCGCCGGACATTTCCGCCAATCGACCCTGGGCCAGCAGGCGCAGGGTCACCATCTGGGTGATGCGATCGCTGGCGTGGACGTAGCCGAGGGTGAACAAGGCGTCATGGAAGCTGTTGCTTTCGATCAGCGGCATGCCCGTGGCGTTGCGGCGGACGGAGACGTTCTGCGCCAGCCCCTTGAGCGGCTGCACACCGGACGTGGGCGGGACCGTGTCCTGGGCATTCCAGGTCTGGCATCCGCTCAAACCGAGCACACTGGCTACCGCGGCGGCAACACCGAGCCGGGGGATGAGGGAAATAGAGGCTGGCGAGGCCATGGCAAAGCTCCTGCGGGAGGGGGGTGGCACCAATAAAGGCGCTACGTTAGTGAGCAGGCGGGGGCCGCGCAAGCGGGGGGGAGGGTTATTTGTTGATTTGGCGATGAAAGCCCGTGGCCGGGTCATCGCTTTTGCGCGAAGGCTTGCCTGTTGGAAGAGGTGATGCTCAAGTGTGGACCATTCAAAGACCGAGCAAGAGAAGACTGGCATGGAGCTACAGAACGACGCAGCGCTGATCCTCATCGATCAACAAAAAGGCATCCTTCACCCCAGGCTCGGCCCTCGGAACAACCCCGAGGCAGAGCTGCGCATGCTGGAACTGCTGGCTTTCTGGCGACACACGGCGCGACCGGTGATTCACGTCCATCACCTGTCCCGCTCGCCGGACTCGGTGTTCTGGCCGGGGCAGTCGGGGGTGGAGGTCCAGCCACGGTTCGAGCCGATGGCCGGGGAATGGTTGGTGCAAAAACAGGTGCCGGATGCGTTCAGTGGCACCCACCTGGAGCAAGACCTGCGCAAAGCCGGTATCAGGCAACTGGTGATCGTCGGCGTGGCGACGCACAACTCGGTGGAGTCCACGGCGCGTACGGCTGGCAATCTGGGATTCGATACCTGGGTGGCCGAGGACGCCTGCTTTACCTTCGACAAAACCGATTACTTCGGCAACGCCCGTTCGGCAGCCGAGGTGCATGCCATGTCCCTGGGCAACTTGCACGGGGAGTATGCGACGGTGGTTGGTGTGAAGCGGATTCTGCAGGCGGGCTGATACATAAGCAGTGAATGTACCGGCCTCATCGCGAGCAAGCTCGCTCCTACAGTGGATTCTTCGGTGATCATTGGATATCGCCTCACCGCAATTGCCCTGTGGGAGCGAGCTTGCTCGCGAAGAGGGCGAGTCAGGTTAATCACTGCCAACTGGCCCACCGCATTCGCGAGCAAGCCCGCTCCCACAGAAGTCAGTGGTGAGACAAGGCTTGGCGAACGCCGGGAACCCCTGTGGGGAGCGAGCTTGCTCGCGATGACGGTCTAACAGGCGAAAAAGTATTGCGCCCAGCCCCTCAAGCCCCGTGGCACTTCTTGAATTTCTTGCCGTTGCCGCACGGGCAAGGGTCATTGCGGCCGACATCCTTCAGGGCGTTGCGCACCGGTTCCTGGTGGGCGTGGCCGCAGTTCGGGCCGTGGACGTGGCCGTGGTCATGGTCGTGATGATGGTCGTGATCATGGTTGCAATCAGGGCCGTGGACGTGGGGTTGCTGGGTCATCGGGGTTACTCCGCAATAAAATCGGCGGCGATTATCACGCCATTGCGCTCAAGGTGCACGTAGTGGGCGATGAATAATCCGGTTTCCAGCTCACCTTCCAGACGATAGGGGATCTGTTCCCGGGGTTTCTCCAGCAGCTTCACCACTTCCCGCACCTGTGGCCACAGGTTGGTGCGCACCGGCACCTTGAAGTAGGCGCTGTGCTTGGGGCGCACGGTGAACCAGTGTTCATGCTCACCTTCGGTCAGCAGCAGGTCGCCCAGGTGAATGCGGTAAGTCAGGCCACGAACGGTGAGGTCGCTGTCGCCGGGGTTGTCGACGCGAAAGTGCAGCATGAACTTCTGTTCCACCAGCCGGGCCCGCACCACCTCGACCTTGACCAGGTGCACCTGGGGTTCCGGGGCTTCTTCACCTCGCCAGGATGCACAGCCGCCGAGCCCAACGAACAGCAGCAGGCAGGTGATGCGTAGCAAGAATGATGAAGGGGTCATGTCCGTGCCTCTGGTTTATCTCCAGTCTAGCCCTATGGGCCGATGCACGAGCGTCGGACGTTTCCTAAAATCAGCGATTGAAGTAACCGGCGCAGCACTTCTTGAACTTGTGCCCGCTGCCGCACGGGCAGCTGTCGTTGCGTCCTGTCTTGACCGGCACGGTCGGATCGATGAAGTACCAGCGTCCGTCGTTCTGCACGAACGAAGACTGTTCACGGTGGCTATGCTCGCCCTGGCCGTCGTGCCAGCGTGCGGTGAACGTGACGAAGGCGTGTTCCGGTTGACCGCCGAACACTTCGCTGCTTTCCACGTTCAGTCCCAACCATGTGCTGTTGGCGCTCCATTCGCTGATGGACTGGCGATCGAGGCCTTGCTGCTGGGCGGGCAGGGTGGTGGCGACCAGATAATCCACCAGGCCCAGCACATAGGCGCTATAGCGCGAGCGCATCAAGGCTTCGGCGCAGGGCGCCGGGTGACCGTCATGGTAGTGGCCGCAGCAGGCCTCCAGTGAGTTGCCACTGCCGCAGGGGCAAATGGGTGAGTGCGAGCTTGTGTTCACGGTTACCACCAATATTTTCCAAAGTTTTCCGGGTTGGCCCAAAAACGTGAGTTGAGCCAGTCGGGGACCTGTTTATATTCAAGCAGATCGTAGGTGAACAGGGTCAGCACCTGGTCTTCGCGCTGGAATCGCTCACTGGCTTGCAGGGCCAGGGAAAAAAAGTCCGTCTCTTGCCAGCCGCAGGCGTTGAGGTCGGCCAGCACGGCGATGCGGCTGGCGTTGAGATTACGGATGCCGCCCAACAGGTTCAGACCCTCGCGCTTGGGCAAATGCTCCAGGCAATCGAGCGCCAGGGCCAGGTCAAAACGTCGCGCCGCCACGTCCGCCGGCAACGCGCCGGGGCCGGCATGGATCACTTCGGTGTCGGGGTGGGCCTGCTGGAATGCTTCGAGTGCGGGAAAGCCGCTGGCACCGATCAGCAGCAGTGTTTTTGGGGCATAACGGTCAAGCACGGCGGCCAGGGCTTGCTGGGGCGTACGTGAAGAAATGGCAACGGTCATCGAAGTTCCTCAGTCAGAACCGCCACGATAGCCTGCCCGGACAGCATGGCCTAGAGCGGTTTGTCCCTGAATGTGCGCAAACGTCGCAAACACGGGGCGAAAACCCGCAATTACCCAGGCTGGCGCAGATTCGAAGTCGGGTCTTTACTCCCCTGAATCGGCGACCAGCCGATCCCTCAAGGAGAAAACCCGATGAGCATAGTTCGGACAGCGTTACCCCTGGTTCTGCTAACCAGTGTGTTGACTGGTTGCGCAGGTTTGCAGAAAACCGACTGGCCGACCTGTGCGGCCGTCGGCGGTGCGATCGGCGCGGGATTAGGTGCCATAGAAAGTACTTCCTGGGCTGGCGGCGGCGCGCTGTATGTTGGCGGCATGGCGGCAGCTTATTGCTGGGTCAAGGGCGACGGCGACGAGGATGGCGATGGCGTGCCGGACAGCCGCGACAAGTGCCCGGGCACACCGAAGGGCGTGCAGGTCGATGCCGACGGTTGCCCACCACCCGCCCCGGTGCCGATGGTCGAAGAAGCGGTCGTGGTCAAGGAAGAAACCATCGTGATCCGCGACGTGCACTTTGAGTTCAACAAAGCCACGCTGACCCCGGCCGACAAAGATGTGCTGAGTACGGTCGCCACCCGGCTGAAACAGGAAACGTCCACCGCGCAACTGAGTGTCACTGGCCACACTGACAGCGTCGGCAGCGATGCCTACAACAAAAAACTGTCGCAGAAGCGAGCCGATTCGGTGGTGCAATACCTGGTCCAGAACGGCGTGCCGCGTGCCAGTTTTGTCTCGGTGTCCGGTGCCGGTGAGAGCCAGCCGGTGGCCGATAACAAGACCGCTGACGGCCGTGCGATGAACCGCCGCACGGAAATCAGGATAAACCGCTGAAACCCCTGTCATCCGCGGCTTGTAGAGTTGCGGATGCGGGTCTTTACTCCTGTGTGACCGGTATGGGCCGGTAACACAGGAGCCTTCACCATGAACGTTCTAATCAGGTCCGCCTTACCGGTACTGCTGGCGAGCAGTCTGTTGTCCGGTTGCGCCACTCACAGCGACGGCAGCGCACCCCTCAATCAACGCACCTGGCCAATCTGTAGCCTGATCGGCGGCCTGGTCGGCGGCGGGTTGGGGGCCATTGAAAGCAGCGGTTGGGCCGCCGGTGGCGCCGCATTGGGGCTGCTGGGCGGTGGTTTGATCTGCTACGCCCAGGATGGCGATGAAGACGACGACGGCGTGTTCGACCGCCGCGACCGTTGTCCCGATACTGCGGCCAATACACCGGTCGAGCATCACGGTTGCCCAGTGCCGCAATACCCGGCCAGTGCGCCGCCGGTCGAACCGCAAGCACCGGCCAGCGAGGTCATCACCCTCAACGACGCGGGCAAGGTGCTGTTCGATTTCGACAAATCCGACCTCACCGCAGAGGCTCGAAGCCAGCTCGATGGGCTGATGGGCAAGCTCAGCCATGCCAATGTCGCCAGTATCCGGGTGGTGGGCCACACCGACAGTGTCGGCACGGATGCCTATAACCAGGGGCTGTCCGAACGTCGGGCCAGCAGCGTCGTGGAGTATTTGCTGACCCAGGGCCTGGCCCCCGACAAACTCACCAGCGAAGGCAAGGGCGAAAGCGAGCCGGTGGCCGACAATGAGACCGACGAAGGGCGGGCGCAGAACCGTCGGGTTGAATTGCATATCCAGCGCTGAGGCGCGGCCCAGGGCTGCCGGGTCGTCGGGAGGGCGATCCGGTGGCCGAGGCTCGGGTTAGATTAAATTTGCCGGGCCCTCTGGCTTATCCGGCGCGCAAGCCGTTACTGTGCGCGCAAAGAATAATGCTTGATCAGGGGGGCGTATGAAGGTGTTTTGGGGGCTGGGGCGCTTGTTGACCCTGCTGTTCTGGCTGGTGGTGCTGGTCAATCTGGTCGTGCCGTTCGTCCATCCGCTGCATCTGCTGGTCAATGTCGCCGGCGCGTTTTTGCTGGTGCTCCATCTTCTGGAGCTGCTGTTGTTCAGGGCCAGTTTCCGTGGCCGCCCCGCGCCTGGACGTGATCGCCTCAGAGTGCTGCTGTTTGGCATCTTCCACCTGCAAACCCTCCCGACCGCGCCAGAGGCTTCCCATGCGTAAATTGTGTCTGCTTGCCGCACTCGTATGTCCGTGGGCTTCGGCCCAGGTGCTCCAGGTCGAAGGCCATTCGTTGATGCGCCTGCCCAACACCACCAGCACCCTGACCTTGGAACGCCTGGACGTGGCCGATTACGGCACGCTGCTGGTGCCTTCCAATGTCACTGAACTGACCATCGACCAATTGCATCTGGGGCGTGAGGCGCGGATCGCCATCGTGCCGGCGCAGCAGGTACTGGAAATGAAAGTGGCCCAGGCTGAATTGGCCGAGGGCAGCCAGATCACTTCACGTGGCGCACCGGGGACCTACACCAAGGCCGCGCGGCCGGGACGCGATCTCAACCTGCGTTTCAAGGTGTTGAACGCGCCGTTGTTGTCGGTGGATGCTCGCGGCGGCACCGGTGCACCGGGTTACGTTGGCCTTGACGGTGCCAATGGCCAGGCGCCGGGTTGCACCTGGGGTTCGGCCGGTCGCGGGGCCGACGGCAGCAATGGCAGCGATGGCCAGCCGGGAGCCGCTGGAGCGCAGGTGCGCCTGGAACTGCCCCTGGCTTACCCGGCCGAGCAGATCAAGGTGGCGGTGGACGGCGGTGCCGGTGGCGCGGCGGGGCACGGTGGCAAACCCGGGGCGGGAGGCAAGGCCAAGGGCTGCCTGGTCTATACCGCGGATGGCGGCAAAAGCGGCCGTCCTGGCGCTGATGGCCAGCCAGGGCCTGCCGGAGCGGCGGGGACGGTGACGGTGCAGCGGTTCTGAAGAAAATCTAATCCCGACCTGTGGGAGCGAGCTTGCTCGCGATGGCGTTGTGTCAGTCGATCAAGTATTGCCTGACGTGCCGCCATCGCGAGCAAGCTCGCTCCCACAGGGTTCGGTGCGCTATTTTCAGAACATCGGTCGCGCTGCGCCAATCGCCACCACCAGCAACCCGATCAACAGATTGATCCCCACCAACCGCCGGATCTTCCCTAGCACTGCCGCCCCCGCCGGCCAGTCCTGCGCCGTCACGGCGTTACGCAACGCCGGCAGTTGCAAGCTCTGGATGCGGATAAACAGCGCCGTCATCACCACATACAACCCCATCATCACCTGCACATAACGCGGCGCGGTTTCGAAACCGGCGAAGCGCAGATGGATCAGGCCTACGCCGCTGATCGGCAAAAGTACGACCGCGACCCAGACCCAGACAAAAAAACGCTGAAACACTTCTACCCATAGCTTGAGCCGGGCAGGGCCCTCAAGCGCCGTCATTGCGGCGGGGCGCAGGATCATCCAGGCGAAGAACATGCCGCCGACCCAGACCAGGGCCGCCAGTAAATGCAGGGTGTAGACAAGGGCAAAGGGTGTCATTGGGTTACTCCGTTCTGCGCAGGATTCATTAGCGGGGTATGATAGCCGCCGATCCGAACCACTGAAAATTTATCCAGCGTTTTTAGCGCCCGACCATTCATGATCAGCACCGAACTCAAAACCACGATCCAGGGCGCCTATTCGCGTTTTCTCGAAGCCAAGAGCCTCAAGCCGCGATATGGCCAGCGCCTGATGATTGCCGAAGTGGCAAAAGTCCTGGGTGACATCGACACCGACGACGAAGGTCGGCGCAGCGGCGAGCCTGCCGTCGTGGCGGTGGAGGCCGGCACCGGTACCGGCAAGACCGTGGCCTACAGCCTGGCGGCGATTCCCACCGCCAAGGCCGCCGGCAAGCGCCTGGTGATCGCCACGGCCACCGTCGCCCTGCAGGAGCAGATTGTCTACAAGGACCTGCCCGACCTGATGCGCAACAGCGGGTTGAGCTTCACGTTCGCACTGGCCAAAGGCCGCGGGCGCTACATGTGCCTGTCCAAGCTCGACATGTTGCTCCAGGAAGGCCATGCCCAGACTGCCACGGCCCAGTTGTTCGAAGAAGAAGGCTTCAAGATCGAGGTGGATGAAGCCAGCCAGAAGCTGTTCACCAGCATGATCGAGAAGCTGGCCGGCAATAAATGGGACGGCGACCGCGACAGTTGGTCCACCGCCCTGGAAGACGCCGACTGGTCCCGCCTGACCACCGACCATAGCCAGTGCACCAACCGCCACTGCCCGAACTTCGGCCAATGCGCCTTCTACAAGGCCCGCGAAGGCATGGGCAAGGTCGACGTCATCGTCACCAACCACGACATGGTCCTGGCCGACCTGGCCCTGGGCGGCGGTGCGGTGCTGCCGGACCCGCGCGACACGATCTACGTGTTCGACGAAGGCCATCACCTGCCAGACAAGGCCATCGGCCATTTCGCCCATTACACCCGGCTGCGTTCCACCGCCGATTGGCTGGAAACCACCGCCAAGAACCTCACCAAACTGCTGGCCCAGCATCCGTTGCCGGGTGACCTGGGCAAGTTCATCGAGCAAGTGCCGGAGCTGGCGCGGGAAATCAAGACGAACCAGCAGTTCATGTTCACCGCGTGCGAGCAAGTGGCCGATTTCAAGCCCGGCGAAGACGTCGAGGGGCGCGAGCGGCCACGCCACCGGTTTGTCGGAGGGGTGATCCCCGAGCACATGCGCGAAATGGGCATCGAGCTCAAGAAAGGTTTCGCGCGCCTGACCGACCTGTTCACGCGTCTGACCGATCTGCTCAAGGAAGGCATGGATGGCGAGGTCAACATCGGTATTGCCAGCAACCAGGCCGAGGAGTGGTACCCGCTGTTCGGCAGCCTGTTGTCCCGCTCCCAGGGCAACTGGGAGCTGTGGACGGCCTTCACCGCCGAAGACCCGGAAGACAACCCGCCGATGGCGCGCTGGCTGACCCTGGCCGAAAGCGGTTCGCTGTTCGACATCGAGGTCAATGCCAGCCCGATCCTGGCGGCGGAAATGCTGCGTCGCAACCTGTGGAACGTGGCCTACGGCGCGTTGGTGACGTCCGCCACGCTGACCGCCCTGGGCACGTTCGACCGCTTCCGCATGCGCGCCGGCCTTCCGAAGAAAGCCGTGACTGCAGTGGTCCCGAGCCCTTTCCATCACGCTGACGCCGGTGTGCTGCGGGTGCCCGACCTCAAGGCCGACCCACGGGATGCCCCTGCCCACACCGCGGCGATCATCCGCGACCTGCCGGAACTGGTGGAAGGCTCCCGGGGTACCCTGGTGCTGTTTTCCTCGCGCAAGCAGATGCAGGACGTGTTCGATGGCCTCGATCGTGACTGGCGCAAGCAGGTGTTCATCCAGGGCAACCTGTCGAAGCAGGAAACCCTGAACAAGCACAAGGCCCGGGTCGATGGTGGGGATTCCAGCGTGCTGTTCGGCCTGGCGAGCTTCGCCGAAGGTGTGGACTTGCCCGGCGCCTATTGCGAGCACGTGGTAATCGCCAAGATCCCCTTCTCGGTCCCCGACGACCCGGTGGAGGCGGCGCTGGCCGAGTGGATCGAAGCCCGCGGTGGCAACCCGTTCATGGAAATCTCCGTGCCGGACGCTTCGCTGAAGCTGGTCCAGGCGTGTGGCCGCTTGCTGCGTACCGAAGAGGACCGCGGCACCATCACCTTGCTCGACCGTAGGTTGGTGACCCAGCGCTACGGCAAGGCGATCCTCAATGCATTGCCGCCGTTTCGGCGGGAGATTTCCTGAGGCTGCTGCGATTTTGTAGCGAAGAAATGTAATTGTGGGAGCAAGGCTTGCCCGCGATGAAGGTACCTTGGTTTCAGAGAGACCACACAGGCCTCCTCGCGGGCAAGCCTTGCTCCCACAGTTTCTCTTGCACAGGGACATGCTTAGCCAGCCGTCTTGCGGCGGTTCCCAAAACCCTGAATGGCTGAAACAATGCCAGTCACCTTAAAAGTGTTTGTTTCAAGGGAGTTACGGGTGCAAATTCAAGGCCATTACGAACTTCAGTTCGAGGCGGTGCGTGAAGCGTTCGCGGCGCTGTTCGATGATCCCCAGGAGCGCGGCGCGGCGTTGTGCATCCAGGTGGGCGGCCGCACGGTGATCGACCTGTGGGCCGGTACCGCCGACAAGGATGGCCATGAAGCCTGGCACAGCGACACCATCGCCAATCTGTTTTCCTGCACCAAAACGTTCACCGCGGTCACGGCCCTGCAACTGGTGGCCGAAGGCAAGTTGCAGCTGGACGCTCCGGTAGCCCGCTATTGGCCAGAGTTTGCCGCGGCCGGCAAGCAATCCATCACCCTGCGCGAACTGCTCTGCCACCAGGCTGGGTTGCCAGCGCTACATGAATTGCTGCCGCCCGAAGCGCTTTATGACTGGCAAGCCATGGTCGATGCCCTGGCTGCCGAAACACCTTGGTGGACACCGGGCGAGGGCCACGGTTATGCCGCGATCACTTACGGCTGGCTGGTGGGTGAGTTATTGCGCCGGGCCGATGGGCGTGGCCCGGGGGAGTCCATCGTGGCTCGCATCGCCAAGCCGTTGGGCTTGGATTTCCACGTCGGTCTGGCCGACGAGGAGTTTCATCGCGTGGCCCATATCGCCCGCGGCAAAGGCAACGCCGGCGATGCGGCGGCCCAGCGCCTGCTGCAGGTGACGATGCGCGAGCCCACGGCCATGACCACCCGGGCCTTTACCAATCCACCGTCGATCATGACCAGCACCAACAAACCGGAATGGCGACGCATGCAGCAACCGGCGGCCAATGGCCACGGCAATGCCCGTAGCCTGGCCGGGTTCTATGGGGGGCTGCTGGACGGCAGCCTGCTGGAAGGTGAAATGCTCGACGAACTGACTCGCCAGCACAGCTTTGGCGAGGATAAGACATTGCTGACCCAGACCCGTTTCGGCCTGGGTTGCATGCTCGACCAACCGGATGTAGCGAACGCGACCTACGGCCTTGGCCCGCGGGCGTTCGGTCATCCGGGGGCCGGGGGCTCCATCGGGTTTGCCGATCCCGAACATGATGTCGCGTTCGGCTTCGTGACCAACACGCTCGGGCCTTACGTCTTGATGGACCCGCGCGCGCAGAATCTTGCGCGGGTGCTTGCCACTTGTCTATAAAGCGCCATTGAAGGCCATGGACACAGGAACCTCGTGTCCTTTTCAGTTTCAAAGCGTCTGTTTATGCGGCCAAAACATGGCCTTGTTTTTTCATTTAGATCATTTTGTGGATATCCAATGTCATCGAATAAAACTCTCGCTCTGGCGCTGTGCTTCGCTATCACCGGTTGCGCACAAACCCCACAAAATGATGCCGAGGGCAGCAGCGGCTGGTGGCCGTTCGGTTCTTCCGACAAGGTCGCGGCCAAGGAAACGGCGCCAGCGGCGCCCCTGAAACCAGCTGCCGTCGCCCCGCAAGCCAAGGCCGAGAGCGCCAGCCACTGGTGGTGGCCGTTCTCTTCCGAGGAAACCGCCGCGGACGCCGCCAGAAAAGTCGAAGCAAAGGCAGAAGCGCAAGCCAAGCCTGAGGCCAAGGCGCCGGCAGCGGTTGCCAAGGCCGAAGCCGAAAGCAACGGCAAGTGGTGGTGGCCGTTCGGTGGCAAGGATCAGGAAACCGCCAAGGCGGTGCCGATGCCCGATCCTAAAGTCACCCAAGCTTGGCTCGACGACTACGAGCCGAAGCTGCGCACCGCCATCAAGGACAGCAAGCTCGAACTCGAGCGCCGCGATAACGTGCTAGTGGTTACCGCGCCCGTGGACGGCTCTTTCAACCCGGACCGTCCGGCCATGCTGCTGCCTGTGACCCTCGGCCCGTTCACCCGTGTGGCGAAGATCCTTGAAACCGACCCGAAGACTGCCGTGCTGATCCTCGGCCACGCCGATACTTCGGGCGCTGCACCGGCCAACCTCAAGCTCAGCCAGGAGCGTGCCCAGTCCGTGGCGGCGATTTTTCGCCTCAGCGGCCTGCAACGCGATCGCCTGATGCTGCGCGGCATGGGCGCAGTGGCGCCACGTGCGGCCAACGACAGCGTTGAGGGCCGCGCCTTGAACCGTCGTGTGGAATTGCTGGTCACGCCGGCCAACACCATGGTTGCGCTGCTGAGCAAATACAACATGCCGGCCCCGGCCCCAGTGACGATGGTTGCAGCCCAGGATGCGAAGCCTGTTGCCCCGGCGCCTGCGCCTGCGGCTAAAAAAGCAGTGGCCTCGACCACCAAAGCCTCGGCCAAGAAAGCACCGGCCAAAAAAGCCGCGACCAAGGCGCCTGCAAAGAAGGCCCCGGCCAAGCCCGCTACCCCAGCGAAGAAACCCCAACCGGCCAAAGCCGCCACCGATACCAAGAAAGTCGCGGCCACCGATACCTCGAAGCAGTGATGGGCTAACACAAGGAACGCGCCATGACCCAACCGCTGGCTGATATGCGCCGCGACTACACCCGCGACGGCTTGACCGAGGCGCAAGCCCCGGCCGAGCCGTTTGCACTGTTCCACCAATGGTTTGCCGACGCGGTGAAAACCGAGCAGGCCCCGGTGGAGGCCAACGCCATGACCTTGGCGACGGTGGACGCAGAAGGGCGCCCGCATTGTCGGATCCTGCTGCTCAAGGGCCTGGATGCCCTGGGATTCACGTTCTTCACCAACTACGACAGTGCCAAGGGCCAGCAACTGACCGCGAATCCGTTCGCGGCCATGACGTTTTTCTGGCCGGCCCTGGAACGCCAGGTGCGCATCGAAGGCAAAGTGGTCAAGGTCACCGCGCAAGAGTCAGACGCCTATTACCAGGTTCGCCCGCTGGGCAGCCGCCTCGGCGCCTGGGCGTCACCCCAGAGCCGGGTGATTTCAGGGCGTGCGGAGCTGGACGATTTGCTCAAGGCCACCGAACAACGCTTCAGCGACAGCCAACCCCACTGCCCTGAGCATTGGGGTGGTTATCGTTTGCTGCCCGAGCGCATCGAGTTCTGGCAAGGCCGTCCCAGTCGCCTGCATGACCGCCTCAATTACCGCCTGCAAGGGGCGGGCTGGGTTCGCGAGCGCCTGGCGCCTTAGGGGGATAACCTGCCGCAGCGGTTTGCAGCCATTGCGGCAGGTCCCGACGCTTGATGCCTTGCTCCCGGGCGCGGGCCAATTGTTGCAGCATGTAGGTCTTTTTCTGCTCATCCTGCCCCGCCAGCGACAACGCCAGGTCGCGGTCGATCCAGCGTCTGATCCGCACGTACAGCCACCCGTGGAAGTACAGGCCGGCCACGGTGGTGACGACGATGATGAAATAATCCATGAAAAAATCCCTGGGTTGATGACGCAGGTTTCGTAAATTGGCGCTACTGTTTGGTGAATTTTTCCGGTGCGCCTGTATCCCACCTGAATGAAAACAATTTTATCCCGGCGAGGCCGTGACAGGCGTCAAGCTGCGGAGTTTAATGAATCCCTGTCTTTTGGAGTTGATGCTATGCGTAAGTCTGTTTTGCTGGTTGCTTCCTTTTCCACGATGGCGATGTTGCTTACTGGCTGTCAGTCGAGCCTGACCGGTGACTCCTACTCCCGTGACGAAGCGCGTCGCGTGCAGACGATTCGCATGGGGACTATCGAATCCCTGCGTCCGGTCAAGATCGAAGGCACCAAGACCCCTATCGGCGGTGCGGCGGGTGCTGTGGTCGGTGGTGTCGGCGGCAGTGCCATCGGTGGTGGCCGTGGCAGCATCGTCGCTGCCGTGATCGGCGCTGTGGCGGGTGGCCTGATTGGTTCCGCTACCGAAGAAGGCCTGACCCGTACCCAGGGTGTGGAAATCACTGTGCGTGAAGATGACGGCAGCATGCGTGCCTATGTGCAGCAGGTTCAGGAAAACGAGGTGTTCCGTGTGGGTGAGCGGGTTCGTATTTCCACTGTGGGTGGTACGAGTCGCGTTTCGCACTAAGCTGGAATCGCTTTGAGAAAACGGCGCTTTTTCCTGGACGGGAAGGCGCCGTTTTTTGTGGCTTCGTTTCGGGGGGGGCGGGGTGTATATCCATTTCTTCGGTAACGGCTACTGGCGGTTCCGCTCTTACAGCGGGTCACTTTTGGAAGAGCGCCAAAAGTAACCAAAAACGCTTTGCCCCACCACTCGGTGCCTCGCTTAGGCTCGGCATGCCTGAACGAAGGCATTGCTCCGTGGGCCGCCGCGAAGGGCCATCCATGGCCCAGCGCGGCTAACCCGGCATCCATGCCGGGTTACCCACTGCGCAATGCCTTCGTTCAGCCAGCGTGGTTAACGGGGCGCCCGAGATCAACGTCCACCGCGAGGCGGCCTGATAGCCGACCTGGCTCTTGGTTGGGACCGCGTTCCTCCTGTGGGAGCGGGCTTGCTCGCGAAGGCGGAGGGTCAGTTTGCGGTGATGTTGGATGTGCCGACGGCATCGCGAGCAAGCTCGCTCCCATAGGGGATCTTGGGTGTTCATGAGTCTTGTGTTCACCACAGACCCACTGTGGGAGCGAGCTTGCTCGCGATAGCGGTGGCTCAACCACATAGGGCCGGCATGTGCCCCGCTCTTGCTCTTGCTCTTGCTTTGGCTCTTGATCTTGATCTGGACGCCCCGTTAAACCACGCTGGCCGAACGCAGGCATTGCGCAGTGGGCATCCCGGCATGGATGCCGGGATAGCCGCGCTGGGCCATGGATAGCCCTTCGCGGCGGGCCCACGGAGCAATGCCGGAGTGAGGGCACACCGAGCCTAGGCGAGGTGCCGAGTGGTGGGGCAGAAGCGTTAATGAGATGGTCAGCCCGTGTGGGAGTCCCGGTAAATCTAAACTGACCGGGGCTCTCACTTACCTGAAGGAGACCTCTCATGGAACCCTTGAAGCTAATCGGCCTGGATATCGGGAAACACACCTTCCATCTCGTAGGCACGACGCCAAAGGCAAGGAAGTCCTACGCAAAAATTCAATCGTAAGCGGCTACTTGAGTTCGCTGCAAAGCTCGAACCCTGCCCATAGTGATGGAGTCATGCGGCGGTTCACACTGGCTCGCAAGGAAGCTCAGATCCTTCGGCCATCAAGTGAAATTGATTGCCCCGCAGCATGTGAAACCCTACGTCAGAGGCAATAAAAACGACTACATCGACGCTGAGGCCATCTGCGAAGCTGCCTCCCGTCCCAGGACACACTACGTGCCATCAAGGACTGTTAGCAACAGCTTCTATCGACGCAACATCGTTTCGCGAAGCCTTAATCGTCCAGAGGACTCAACAATCAATCGCATTCACGGGTTCTTGCTTGAGTTCGGAATTGAGTTACCTGCGACAAAAGCTGCGATGAATCAGATTCATCAAATTTTGGACGACCCGGCCGCAGACTTGCCGCAACAGTTGAAGGACTTCATTGAGCATTTGGCAGAAGAGACCAAACGGCTCACCGACGAAATCAAGGCGGTTGATCGTACGATTAAAGAGCAGGTGGGTGCTGATGACGCGGGAACCCGGCTGATGAGCATCCCCGGCATCGGCCCAATCATCGCTAGTGCGCTGCTGGCCGACATCGGGGACGCTTCCAATTTTCGCTCAGCGCGAGACTTCGCCGCTTCATTGGGCCTGGTGCCGAGGCAGTATTCAACGGGTGATCAAACAGTCCTTTTGAACATCAGTAAGCGAGGTGATAAATACCTTCGAAAGCTGATGGTTCAAGGCTCTCGGGCGGTCCTGGTGCGCATCGACAAGCGCAATGATGCTCTGGGAAGTTGGTGCAGGGACTTGCTGACACGAAAACATCCAAACAAGGTCGCCTGCGCCCTAGCCAATAAGTTGGCAAGAATCGTGTGGGCCGTTTTAGTTCACGGAGGAAGCTACAACACCCAGTCCAGGGCTTGACCGAAACCCACACTACCGGCTTTTGCGACGACAGCGATGATGACGATAAACAGCTCAAATCCTGCCTGAGAACCTGGTAAGCAAAACAGCTTTCGAAGCTGAAGCGTTTTTCAAGGACAGGCAGGAGCGACTACTCATCAAGGGCCAGGCGGCAAATTGCCGACTAGGAGCCCGGATACATTAGTGCAAGCATGCTTTACCGCTCATCGCCCGTGGTTGCAGGAGATGGGCTGACCATACATTTGCTTACTTTTGCGCTCTTCAAAAGTGAGCCGCCGTAAGGGCGGAACCCTAAGTGGCCGTTACCGCAGCAATGGATATACACCCCGTGGGGCAGCCAGGAATCAGCCCGGCAATGCAGGCTGCTTACGACTGGCCGCCGCCGTCACCGCATAACCCAGCACCGCCGCCAGGATCGACCCGGTGAGAATCCCCATCCGGTCCATGCCCGCATAGTCACTGACACCCGGCTCAAACGCGAGGGAGCCAACGAACAGGCTCATGGTGAAACCAATACCGCACAGGATTGCCACGCCCAGTACCTGGCCCCAATTGGCCCCGGCGGGCAGGCTGGCGATGCCGATTTTCACGGCCAGCCAGGTCAGGCCGAAGACGCCGACGGTCTTGCCCAGCAACAGGCCCATGGCGATGCCCATTGGCACGTGATGGGTGAAACTCTCGACGGTGACGCCGCTCAGGGACAGCCCGGCGTTGGCGAAGGCGAACAGCGGCAGGATGCCATAGGCCACCCAGGGGTGCAGGGCATGTTCCAAGGTGAGCAGCGGCGAAGTCTCGGCGTTTTTCGTGCGCAGCGGGATGCAGAACGCCAGGGTCACCCCGGCCAACGTGGCATGGACACCGCTCTTGAGCACGCAGACCCAGAGGATCAGGCCCACGACCATGTAGGGGCCGAGCTTGACCACGCCCATCCGGTTCATCGCCACCAGCGCGGCAATGCAGGCGGCCGCCAGCATGAGCGACAAGGTCGACAGGGCGCCGGAATAGAAGATGGCGATGATGATAATGGCGCCCAGGTCGTCGATGATCGCCAGGGTCATCAGGAACAGTTTGAGCGATACCGGCACCCGCTTGCCGAGCAAGGCCAGCACGCCGAGGGCGAACGCGATGTCGGTGGCCGTTGGAATCGCCCAGCCCGCGAGGGCGGCCGGATTGTCGCGGTTGAGGAACCAATAGATCAGGGCCGGTACCACCATGCCGCCAATCGCCGCTGCGCCCGGCAGGACGATTTGCGAAGGATTCGACAGCTGCCCATCAAGAATCTCGCGTTTGACTTCGAGGCCGATGAGCAGGAAGAACAGCGCCATCAGACCATCGTTGATCCACAGCAGCGCCGGCTTGGCAATCTTCAGTGCCCCGACCTGAGCCACCACGGGCGTGTCCAGGAAGTCCGTATAGAGCCAGGACAGTGGTGAGTTATTCAGTATCAGGGCCAGCACGGCAGCGGCGATCAAGAGCAGGCCACCGGCGGCTTCCAACTGAAGGAATCGTGTCAAAGTGCTACGAATTGGCAAGGTAGCTCTCCATTATCAGAATCAAAAAGATGGCACACCCTAACCCGTACTGTTAGTTGTTAAAACAAAAGTTATATTCTTTTTTGTTATATGACGTTACAAGGCCTGCGCCACGCAATCGGCAGTTACGGGCCATATGGGACCTTAGCTGTATCTGTGTGTGATGTCGGTTTTTTCCTAAGCTGGCGTCTGGTTTTTCCGAACGTCAGCCGTGCCTGCACGACCGCGTGATCTCCCCACGCCGAACCGATCCAGTGAGAAATACACCATGAACGACCACCGCCAGTGGGCCCGTGAAGCGATCCGCATCATCGAGGCAGACTTCCAGCGCAGCGCCGATACCCACCTGATTCCGCTGCCGCTGCCTGGCCTGCCGGGCATCGAGCTGTATTTCAAGGATGAGTCCAGCCATCCCACTGGCAGCCTCAAGCATCGGTTGGCCCGTTCGCTGTTTCTCTACGCGTTGTGTAACGGCTGGCTCAAGCCCGGTGCGCCGGTGATCGAGGCCTCCAGCGGCTCGACGGCGATTTCCGAGGCTTACTTCGCCAGGTTGTTGGGCTTGCCGTTCATTGCGGTGATGCCGGCGACGACGTCCAGGGAAAAAATCGCACAGATTGCCTTCTATGGCGGCCAAAGCCACCTGGTGGATGATCCTACGCAGATCTACGCCGAATCCGAACGCCTGGCCCGTGAGCATGACGGACATTTCATCGACCAGTTCACCTATGCCGAGCGCGCCACGGACTGGCGAGCCAATAACAACATTGCCGAATCGATCTTCCAGCAGATGCGCTTCGAGCAGCATCCGGAGCCCACCTGGCTGATTTCCAGCCCCGGCACCGGCGGCACCACGGCCACCCTGGGACGCTATGTCCGTTATCGCCAGCACGGCACCCGCGTGCTGTGTGCCGACGCCGAGCGTTCGGTGTTCTTCGACTACTACCGCAGTGGCGACGCCAGCCTGCGCCTGGATTGCGGTTCGCGCATCGAGGGTATCGGCCGGCCGCGAGTCGAAGCGTCGTTCCTGCCGAAAGTCATCGATGCGATGGTCAAGGTGCCGGACGCCTTGTCGCTGGCGGCCATGCATTACCTGGCCCAGCGCTTGGGACGGCGGGTCGGCGGGTCCAGCGGCACCAACCTGATCGGCGCACTCATGGCGGCCCGGCAGATGGCAGATGCGGGGGAGTCGGGGTCGATCGTGGCGATTTTGTGTGACGGTGGCGAGCGCTACGCCACGACCTATTACGACCCGGCCTGGCTCAAGGTCCAAGGCTATGAGTTGAGCGGGTTGATGGACATCGTGGCGGCAAGCGTGGAGCGCGGGGAGGCACTGCCGGAGAGTGTGTTGCGGGCGAACATCTGAATCTTGAAAACCCCGGGATCCCTTGTGGGAGCGAGCTTGCTCGCGATAGCGGTGGATCAGTCAACATCTGTGTTGAATGCCAGGCCGCCATCGCGAGCAAGCTCGCTCCCACAGGGTCATGCTGTTACTTGGGCCTGGGTTGGCTTGAATGAACAGCATTGGCGCTCCAAGAGCCCTCTGTCAGGCCTCGAGGCCGAGGATATCCCGCGCCACCGCTTCGGCGATCCGGATCCCGTCCACGCCCGCCGAGAGGATCCCGCCCGCGTAACCGGCGCCTTCACCCGCCGGGAACAGGCCCTTGACGTTCAGGCTCTGCAGCGATTCGTTGCGGGTAATGCGCAGGGGCGATGAGGTGCGGGTTTCGATGCCGGTCAGCACGGCGTCGTGCAGCGAGTAGCCGCGGATCTGTTTCTCGAACGCCGGCAAGGCTTCGCGGATGGCTTCGATGGCGAAGTCCGGCAAGGCCAGGGCCAGGTCCCCCAAGGACACCCCAGGCTTGTAGGAAGGTTCGACGCTGCCCAGTGCCGTAGACGGCTTGCCAGCGATGAAATCGCCCACCAGTTGCGCTGGGGCCTCGTAGTTGCTGCCGCCGAGCACGAACGCGTGGGATTCCAGGCGTTCCTGCAACTCGATCCCGGCCAGCGGGCCACCCGGATAATCCACTTCCGGGGTGATGCCGACGACGATGCCGGAGTTGGCGTTGCGCTCATTGCGCGAATACTGGCTCATGCCGTTGGTCACGACGCGGTTCGGCTCGGACGTCGCCGCCACCACGGTGCCGCCCGGGCACATGCAGAAGCTGTACACCGAGCGGCCATTCCTGGCGTGGTGCACCAGTTTGTAGTCGGCGGCGCCGAGCTTCGGATGGCCGGCGTACTTGCCCAGGCGCGCGCTGTCGATCAGTGATTGCGGGTGTTCGATGCGGAAACCCACCGAGAACGGCTTGGCTTCCATGTACACGCCACGGCTGTGGAGCATGCGGAACGTGTCCCGGGCGCTGTGGCCGAGGGCCAGGATCACGTGTTTCGAATGGATGCGTTCACCGCTGGCCAGTTCGACGCCGACCAGTTGGCCGTCCTCGATCAGCACATCGGTAACCCGCTGCTGGAAGCGTACTTCGCCGCCCAGGGCACGAATCTGCTCACGCATGGTTTCCACCACGCCGGTCAGGCGGAACGTGCCGATGTGCGGCTTGCTGACGTAGAGGATTTCTTCCGGCGCCCCGGCCTTGACGAATTCGTGCAGGACCTTGCGGCCAAGGAATTTCGGATCCTTGATCTGGCTGTAGAGCTTGCCGTCGGAAAACGTCCCGGCGCCGCCTTCACCGAACTGCACATTGGACTCGGGGTTGAGCACGCTTTTGCGCCACAGGCCCCAGGTGTCCTTGGTGCGTTGGCGCACTTCCGGGCCACGTTCGAGGATGATCGGCTTGAAACCCATCTGTGCCAGCAACAGGGCGGCGAAGATCCCGCACGGACCGAAACCGACCACGATCGGCCGCTCGCTCAGGTTGGCCGGTGCCTGGCCCACCACTTTGTAGCTGACATCCGGCGCTTCGTTGACGTTACGGTCATCGGCGAACTGGCGCAGCAGGCTGGCTTCATCGCGCACCGTCAGGTCGATGGTGTAGATGAAGCACAGCTCGGAGGATTTCTTGCGCGCGTCGTAGCTGCGCTTGAACAGGGTGAAGTCGAGCAGGTCATCGCTGGCGATGCCCAGGCGCTGCACGATGGCAGGGCGCAGGTCTTCTTCGGGGTGGTCGATCGGCAGCTTGAGTTCGGTGATTCGTAACATGGCGGGGTCCGGTTCGCGGGATGCACAACTGCACCAGGGCGTGAACCGGCGATTATAAGCCAAAAGCTGTGAATCAGTCGTCGCGTGCGCCACCGAAGTAGGCGCAGCCGCGTTGGACCTGGCCGTTGACCCGCAACTCGGCGCTCATGTGTTGCACGCTGCCAGTGACGCTGTCGACACAACGCGCAGGAGTGACCCAGAGCTCGACTTTCTGGCCGTTGGCCTCGGTGCCGAGGTTGAAGCGGCCATCGCCCAATTGCTCCTCGACGTAAGGCACCGCCAGCGGCGGCTGGCCTTCGCGGTCCAGCACCAGACCCTTGCCACTGGCCTTGAGCGTCCATTCAGGGCTGTGTCCCGCGGCGCGCAGGATCACCCGTTTGAAGTCAACGTCTTCGCACGCCGTTCCCGAGCGCTCCAGGCGATACAGCTGTTCAACGTCCAACTGACTGTCGGCGCCGGCCGCTGCGCTGGAAACGATACGGCCGCGCACATCGGCAAAGAGCTTGCCCCGCTCATCGGCCAGGCTGGCGGCCTGTTGCAGCACGCTGGTACCACCGCTGTCGTTGACGACGTAGCGGCGTTGTTCCTGGCACGGCTGGAACACCAGCTTGCCATCGGCCGCTGTGAGCTCGCCCTGCATGCGCGTCTGGCCGGCGTGGGAGACGCTCTGACGTGGGGCGTCGAGCAATTGGCAGCCGGTGAACAGCGGCAGGAGGGCGATAAACAGCAGGGAGCGGGCGGCACGCATCATTGGGTCTCCAGACAAGTGCCGCCACGTTACTCAGACTGATCTCACACCACAACCCGTAGGAGCTGTCGAGTGCAACGAGGCTGCGATCTTGCCCCGGACAATTGAGTCGCGAGCGAAAGATCAAAATCAAAAGATCGCAGCCTGCGGCAGTTCCTACGGGTAGAGCATCGCTTAGCCTACGTGAAAGGTCTGACCGGTTTGCAGGCCTTCTACGCTCTTGGCGTAGGCCAATGCCACATCCACTGCGGGAACGGGTTTGAAACCGCGGAAATAAGGCGCGTATTTGTCCATGGCTTCCAGCAACACGTTCGGGCTCACCGAGTTGACCCGCAGGCCCCGTGGCAACTCGATTGCCGCGGCGCGCACGAAGCTGTCCAGGGCACCGTTGACCAGGGCCGCCGACGCACCGCTCTTGATCGGATCGTGGCTGAGCACGCCGGTGGTGAACGTGAACGATGCACCGTCGTTGGCGAATTCGCGGCCGATCAGCAGCAGGTTGACCTGGCCCATCAGCTTGTCTTTCAAGCCCAGGGCGAAGCTGTCTTCGGTCATGTCGGCCAGGGGCGCGAAGGTGACGTTGCCGGCGGCGCAGACCAGGGCGTCAAAACGGCCAGTCTTCTCGAACAGAGCACGAATCGAGGCGCTGTCGCTGATATCCACCTGTAACTCACCGCTGTGGCGGCCAATCCGCACGATTTCATGGCGGGGCGACAGTTCGTTATCAATGGCCGAACCGATGGTGCCGTTGGCGCCGATCAACAGGATTTTCATGAGCTGTTCCTTAATGGGTTGAACGAGTTTTCAGTCTAGAGATGTTCTTCCCGCTGATAATCATGCTAATAGGCAACCTTTGGTTTTCATTTGGAAACAATCCAATGAGCGAAATGGATGACCTGGCGGCGTTTGCCGTGTTGATGGAGGCTGGCAGTTTCACCTTGGCGGCCCAGCAATTGGGGTGCAGCAAGGGCCAGTTGTCCAAGCGCATCAGCCTGTTGGAGAGTCGGTTTTCGGTGGTGTTGCTGCAACGCACCACGCGGCGCTTGAGCCTCACGGCGGCCGGGGCGGCGTTGTTGCCCCAGGCCCAGGCGCTGTTGGTGCAGGTGGAAAGGGCGCGTCAGGCATTGGCGCGGTTGAAGGATGACATTTCCGGGCCGGTGCGTATGACGGTTCCGGTTTCGTTGGGCGAAACCTTCTTCGAGGGCTTGTTGATGGAGTTCGCTCGTACGTATCCCAATGTGCAGATCGAGCTGGAGCTCAACAACGGTTACCGTGACCTGACCCGCGATGGCTTCGACCTGGCGATCCGTTCCGACGCCGCCATCGATGAGCGGCTGGTGGCTCGGCCATTGTTGGCGTGGCACGAAATGACCTGCGCCAGTCCGGCCTACCTCGAACGCTATGGCGAACCCGAGACGCCCCAGGCCCTGGCCGAACACCGTTGCCTGCTCAACAGCCACTACAGTGGCCGGGAAGAATGGCTTTACCACCAGCAACATGAATTGCTGCGGGTCCGAGTGTCGGGGCCGTTCGCCAGCAATCACTACAGCTTGCTGAAAAAAGCCGCCCTGGCCGGTGCCGGAATCGCCCGGCTGCCGTCGTACCTGTTGCATGAAGAACTGGCCGACGGACGCCTGCATTGGCTGCTGCGCGACTACCAGACCCGGCGCATGCCGATGTACCTGGTGCACCCGTACCAGGGCGGCCTGCCCAAGCGCACCCAGGTGCTGGCCGACTACTTGATCGACTGGTTCAAGCGCAGCGGCGAGGCGCTGGATCGGCTCGCTCCCACAGGGGGCCTGCGCTGAACACAAGACTCATGAACACCCAAAGATCCCTGTGGGAGCGAGCTTGCTCGCGAAGGCGGTGGCACATTCGGCATTTTTGCAGGCTGATGCACCGCTATCGCGAGCAAGCTCGCTCCCACAGGGGCTGGGTTCAGTCAGTGGGTGTAGCGCTTGGCGATCAGGTGATCGATGGACAACACCCCCGGCCCGCGGGCCATCAGGTAGAGCAAGACCGCCGCCCAGGTGCCATGGGTCGGGTAGGCATCCGGGTAGACGAACAGTTGGATGGTCAACGGTCATGCCGAGCAAGGCCAGCGCTGAAAAGCGTGTCGCCAGGCCCAACAGGATCAGCACCGGGAACACATGCTCGGCAGTGGCCGCCAGGTGCGCGGCCAGTTCCGGCGACAGCAGCGGCAGGGCGTATTCGCTTTTGAACAGGGGAATGGTCGAGTCCGCCAGGTGCGGCAGGCCGATCTGGAAGGTGCCGTCGAACAGGTCGATGGCCAGGCCTTCGATTTTGGTCTGGCCGGATTTCCAGAACACCGCGGCAATCGAAAAGCGTGCGACGAAGGCGATCAGGCTGTGGGGAATTTTCTCCAGCCATTGAATGAAACCGGCAATCAGAGCGTTCATGGGGATACCTGTTCGGCTAGGATTTGGGTGATGGCCTGGTGGCGGATGAGCCCCGCCAGGGTGTGTTCCAGGTCAAGATCGATTGAGGCCTCAATGGCAGCGGTCAGCGGCAACCCTTGTTGCAGGGCTGCGATGAACCCATGGGCAGCTTGACTGATCGCAAACACCTCCACGTCCAGGCCGTTGCGCAGCACCAAGGCGTTTTGCGCGGGAAAGATTTCGAACGGCATCGGCGCCTGGTGCTGATGGGCGGCCCAGATCGTCACCACGGCGTAGGGGGATTGCAGCAGGCGCAGTGACGGGTGAAACCCGATCTTCAGATGCCCCGCCAGCGTGGGGGACGACAGCGCCGCCACGATTCGCTCTTGCGCCATGGGCTCGGCGTCGGCGGCATGCCAGGCTTGCACGTGCAGTCGCTCCAGGCGGGCGACGTCCGCCAGGTAAGGCACGCTGGCGGCGGGTTCGAAGTGTTCGATGAACTCGGCAAAGTCGCCCCCGTAGTCGTTCATCACCGGGCTTCGCGGCGGCGTCGATTGGACATAGACCCCGGCCATGGCCCGGAAAAATTCCTCGCCCACCAGTTGCGCCGCCACCGGGTAATTGTCAGCCAATGCGTTGATCAATGAGCTGAGCACGTTGTTGCGGTACACCACGAAACGGCTCTGCGGGTCCGCTCCATTGGCGCTGATCAGTCCGGGTGGACAGGCCTTGCGCGGGTCGAGCAGGGCGGCGGTGAATGCGTGCTGGCCGCTCATGACCGGGCTCCCGCGGCGCTTAACAGTTGATCGGCCTGGTGTGCTTCGGCCAGCAGCACCTCCCATGCAGGGACGTGGTTGTCGCGCTCGATCAAGGTGGCGACCGGCCCGGTCCGCTCCAATGCCTTGAGGTACAGTTGCCAGACCGCGTGGTCGATGGGCGCGCCGTGATCGTCTATCAGCAGGCGCTCGCCGAGGCTGTCGGTATCTTCGGCAAAACCGGCCAGGTGAATTTCGCCGGTCGCTTGCAGGGGCAGGGCGTCGAGGTAGGCCAATGGATCGCGGCAGTGGTTGACGCATGAAACGTAGACGTTGTTTACATCCAGCAGCAGGCCGCAGCCGGTGCGACGGATCACTTCGCTCATGAACTGTGGCTCGTCGAGGGTCGAGGTTTCGAAGGCCAGGTAGGTAGCCGGGTTTTCCAGTAACAGCGTGCGCTTGAGGCTGCTCTGCACCTGGTCGATGTGTTCGCAGACCCGGTCGAGGGTCGCTTCGTCGTAGGCCAGGGGGAGCAGGTCATTGAGGAACACCGGGCCGTGGCTGGACCAGGCCAGGTGTTCGGAAAAGGATTGGGGCTGATAGCGTTCGATCAATGCGGCCAGGCGCTGCACATGCGCGACATCCAGCGGCCCCTCCCCACCGATCGACAGGCCGACGCCGTGCAATGACAGCGGGTACTGTTCGCGTATCAGCCCCAGGAAGTGATGAAGCGGCCCGCCGGCCACCATGTAGTTTTCCGCGTGCACCTCGAAAAAGCCCAGATCCGGTCGGGTCAGGAGCACCTCACGAAAATGCTCGCTCTTGAGCCCCAACCCTGCCCTTGGCGGCAGCCGGCTAGCAGAGGCGAGGGACGGGGTGTTCAACATGGTGGCGGGCCTCAGGCGGATGCGATCAGGACTTGGCTTTGAACGCTTCGAGCTGGCCGAAACCGGTTGGGGAGGTTTTGCTTTCCATGGTGGTGCAAGTGCCTTTGGGGACCGATTTCCAGGCGTTGGCCTGATAGTCCATTTTTGCGGTACCGGCGCAGGTGGTGCCGGCGCCGGCGGCGCAGTCGTTCTTGCCTTTGAGGGCAACGCCGAAGCATTTTTCCATGGTGTCGTCGGCTGCGTGGACGGTCGAGACGGCTGTCATGCTCAGGGCAGAACCCAGGGCCAGGACCAAGGCAGCGGCGGACAGGGTGCGGGTCGAAGCAGTCATGATGATTCTCCAGTCATTCAGGGAAATGAACCGGCGTTAGCGCCGGTCTGCTGAACTAGAGAAGGGAGGTGGGAAAGCGTTACAGCGGGCTACCGATTTTTTTGTTTACTCCCGAAACCCAATGAGGTGAGAGTAGATTGTGTGGGAGCAAAGCTTGCTCGCGAAACAGGCGCCTCGATTTCTGAACGATCGCATCGCCTTCATCGCGGGCAAGCCTTGCTCCCACAAAAAAACGGCCCGAAGGCCGTTTTTTTACTGCGACAGACTCAACCCCCCAGGTACGCCTCGCGCACTTTCGGGTCGGTCAGCAGCGCTTCACCGGTGCCTTGCATCACCACGCGGCCGTTCTCCAACACGTATGCCCGGTCGGCGATTTTCAGCGCCTGGTTGGCGTTCTGCTCCACCAGGAACACCGTCACGCCGTCCTTGCGCAGTTGCTCGATGATGTCGAAGATCTGCTGGATGATGATCGGTGCCAGGCCCAGGGACGGCTCGTCGAGCAGCAGTAGCTTGGGTTTGCTCATCAGTGCACGGCCGATGGCGAGCATTTGCTGTTCGCCGCCGGACATGGTGCCACCGCGCTGGGTAAAGCGTTCTTTCAGGCGTGGGAAAAGGTGCAGGACCTTGTCCATCTGTTCCTGATAGTCGCCCTTGTCGGTGAAGAATCCGCCCATGGCGAGGTTTTCTTCCACGGTCAGTCGGGCAAATACCCGCCGACCTTCCGGCACTACCGCGATGCTCTTGCGCATGATGCGCGCCGAGTCCTGGCCCACCAGTTCCTCACCCATGTAGCGGATGCTGCCGCTATGGGCCTGGGGCGAACCGCAGAGCGTCATCAGCAGGGTGGATTTGCCGGCACCGTTGGCACCGATCAGCGTCACGATTTCGCCCTGGCGGACTTCGACGTTGACGCTGTGCAGGGCCTGGATCTTGCCGTAGAAGGTGGAAACGTTTTCGAACTGCAGCATTTACGCTTCCCCCAGGTAGGCTTTGATCACTTCAGGATTGTCGCGGATCTGTTCCGGCGTACCGTCGGCCAGGGGCGTGCCCTGGTTGATCACGACGATGTGGTCGGAAATGCTCATGACCAGCTTCATGTCGTGCTCGATCAACAGCACGGTGACGTTGTGCTCCTCGCGCAGCACGCCGATCAGCGCTTTCAGGTCTTCGGTTTCCTTGGGGTTCAGGCCGGCGGCCGGTTCGTCGAGCATGAGGATCCGCGGACGGGTCATCATGCAGCGGGCGATTTCCAGGCGCCGTTGCTGACCGTAGGCCAAGGTCCCGGCGGTACGGTTGGCAAACTCGGTGAGGTTGACCTTGTCCAGCCAGTACTCGGCGTACTCCATCGCCTCGCGTTCGCTCTTGCGGAACGCCGGGGTCTTGAACAGACCGGCAAAGAAGTTGGTGTTCAGGTGACGATGCTGGGCAATCAGCAGGTTCTCGACCGCCGTCATGTCCTTGAACAGCCGCACGTTCTGGAAGGTGCGCACCACACCCTTGCGGGCGATGTGGTGGCCGGGCAGGCCCTGGATCGGCTCGCCGTCCAGCAGGATGGTGCCGCCGGTGGGCTGGTAGAAGCCGGTCAGGCAGTTGAACACGGTGGTCTTGCCCGCGCCGTTAGGCCCGATCAGGGCTACCACCTGCTTCTCTTTCACGGTCAGGGCCACGCCGTTGACCGCCAGCAAACCGCCGAAGCGCATGCTCAAGTTTTCGACTTTCAGGATCTCGCGGCTCATTTGCGCAGCTCCATGTGGGGGCGTTGCATAGGCAGCAGACCTTGAGGACGCCAGATCATCATCAGCACCATCAAGGCGCCGAACATCAACATGCGGTATTCGCTGAATTCACGCATCATTTCCGGCAGCAGGATCATCACGATGGCCGCCAGGATCACGCCCAACTGCGAGCCCATCCCGCCCAGCACCACGATGGCGAGGATGATCGCCGACTCGATGAAGGTGAAGGACTCCGGCGTCACCAGGCCTTGGCGAGCGGCGAAGAAGCTGCCGGCAAAACCGGCGAACGCGGCGCCGAGGGTAAAGGCTGACAGTTTGATCACGGTTGGGTTGAGACCCAGGGCACGGCAGGCGATTTCGTCTTCACGCAATGCCTCCCAGGCGCGGCCGATCGGCATGCGCAGCAGGCGGTTGATGACGAACAGCGCGGCCAGGGCCAGCAACAGGGCAACCAGGTAGAGGAAGATCACCTTGTTGATCGAGTTGTATTCCAGGCCGAAGTATTCGTGGAAGGTCTGCAGGCCTTCGGCGGCTTTACGTTCGAAGGTCAGGCCGAAGAACGTCGGTTTCTCGATGTTGCTGATGCCGTTCGGGCCACCGGTGATGTCGGTCAGGTTGCGCAGGAACAGGCGGATGATCTCGCCAAACCCCAGGGTCACGATCGCCAGGTAGTCGCCGCGCAAGCGCAGGACCGGGAAACCCAGCAGGAAACCGAAGGTGGCGGCCATCATCCCGGCGATCGGCAGGCAGATCCAGAAGCTCAGGCCGAAGTAGTGGGACAGCAGCGCATAGCTGTAGGCGCCGACGGCATAGAAACCGACGTAACCCAGGTCCAGCAGGCCGGCCAGGCCTACGACGATGTTCAGGCCCAGGCCGAGCATCACGTAGATCAGGATCAGCGTGGCAATATCCACCGCGCCGCGAGAGCCGAAGAACGGCCACACCAGGGCCACGACGATCAGGCCCAGCACGATCCAGCGCTGGGTCGACGGCAAGGTCAGGAAGTTGCTGGCCTTGGCCGGGATCACCGGCAGGCCGGGCGAAGACTTCCATGCCGCGCTGATCTGTGTGCTGAACAGCACGCGCACGAACATCAGCAGCGAGCACACGGCGATGGTCGCCAGGATGGCCGGGCTGGTGCCGTGCACTTCCAGGTTGATGCCGACGATGGTCAGTTTAAGACCCAATACCGGGTAGGCCACGGCCCAGACCAGCAGGGCGCTGAAGAGCGCCGATTTGAGATGCCTAGTCATACTTTCTCAACCTCCGGGCGGCCCAGGATGCCGGTCGGCCGGAATAACAGAACCAGAACCAACAAGCCGAATGCCACGACGTCCTTGTACTGGTCGCCGAAGATGTCGGCGCCAAAGGCTTCCGCCACGCCCAGCACCAGCCCGCCGAGCATTGCGCCGGGGATGCTGCCGATGCCGCCCAGTACCGCGGCGGTGAAGGCTTTCAGGCCTACGAGGAAGCCGGCGTTGGGGTTGATCACGCCGTATTGCATGCTCAACAGCACCGCAGCGATGGCCGCCAGGGCCGCACCGATGACGAAGGTCAGGGCGATGATGTTGTTGGTGTTGATGCCCAGCAGGTTGGCCATCTTGATGTCCTCGGCACAGGCGCGGCAGGCGCGGCCCAGGCGGGAACGGGAGATGAACAACGTGAGGCCGAGCATGGCGACCAGGGTCACCACGAACACCACGATTTGCATGTAGGAAATCAGCACTTCATGTGCCCCGCCTGGCCCGATGGCGAAGTTGCCCGGAATCAGGTTGGGAATAGCTTTGTCCTTGGAGTCTTGCGAAAGCAGAACCGTGTTCTGCAGGAAAATCGACATGCCGATGGCGGAAATCAGCGGGATCAGACGGTTGCTGCCGCGCAGGGGGCGGTAGGCGATCCGTTCGATGCTGTAGCCATAGGAGCTGGTGACGACGATGCTCGCGAGAAACGCGGCGGTCATCAACAGCGGGACACTGTCGAGTCCCATCATGCTCAGCCCGGCGATGGCGATGAACGCCACGTAGGAGCCGATCATGTACACCTCGCCGTGGGCGAAGTTGATCATTCCAATGATGCCGTAAACCATCGTATAGCCGATGGCGATCAGGGCATACGTGCTGCCAACGGTCAGGCCGTTAACCAGCTGCTGGAAGAAGTGATAGATGTCAGGCATTACAGCGCTCCTAAAAACCTGATACGCATTTCACTGGTGGAGTCATTTTCCCGCCCGGGCCCCGTGGATCTGCATCCACTTCGAGCACGAGGTTTGCCAGCGAACCGCTGATGACGGTTTTGAGATTTTCAGGTGGGGAGACTGGCGGATCACGCCAGCGCGGCCCAATACATTTAAAACAAAGCCCACGGCACGCCGTGGGCTTTATTGGCAGTCAGTCAGGCCAGGCCTTACTGAGGCGATACTTCAGTTTTAGGTTTGCCGTTGTGCCATTCGTAGACCACGAACTTGAAGTCCTTCAGGTCGCCGTTCTTGTCGAAGCTCAAGTCACCGGTTGGCGTCTTGAAGGTGCCGGCGTGGATGGCTTCAGCCACTTTGGAGGTGTCTTCGGACTTGGCAGCCTTGATACCTTCGGCGATGACTTCAACAGCCGAGTAGGACGGGAACACGAACGGGCCGCTCGGATCTTCCTTCTTGGCCTTGAAGGCGTCTGCCAGGGCAACGTTGGCAGGGTCCTGGTCGAAGGATTTCGGCAGGGTCACCAGCAGGCCTTCGGACGCATCCTTGGCGATTTGGGTGATCGAGTCGTTACCCACGCCTTCCGGACCCATGAACTTGGCCTTCAGGCCTTTTTCCTGGGATTGACGCAGGATCAGGCCCAGCTCCGGGTGGTAGCCGCCGTAGTAGACGAAGTCGACGTTGGCTTGCTTGAGCTTGGCGATCATCGAGGAGAAGTCTTTGTCGCCGGCGTTCACGCCTTCGAAGACGGCCACTTTCACGCCTTTGCCTTCGAGGGTTTTCTTCACGGCGCTGGCGATGCCTTCACCGTACTGCTGCTTGTCGTGCAGGACCGCAACGATCTTCGGCTTGACGTGGTCGGCAATGTAGTTGCCGGCCGCAGGGCCTTGGGCGCTGTCCAGGCCGATGGTGCGGAAGATCATCTTGTAGCCGCGAGCGGTGATGTCCGGGCTGGTAGCCGCCGGGGTGATCATGATCACGCCTTCGTCTTCGTAGATGTCCGAAGCTGGCTGGGTGGAGCTGGAGCACAGGTGGCCGACCACGAACTTGATGCCGTCGTTAACGACTTTGTTCGCGACCGCGACCGCTTGTTTTGGATCACAGGCGTCATCGTATTCAACGGCTTCAAGTTTCTTGCCGTCGACGCCGCCTTTGGCGTTGATCTGCTCGATGGCCATTTTCGCGCCACTGAACTGCATGTCGCCGTATTGGGCTACAGGGCCGGTTTTCGGGCCGGCGATGCCGATCTTGATGGTGTCGGCGGCAAACGAATGGCTGGCAACCCCGGCCAGAACCATAGCGGCAAACAGTTTGGAAATCTGCTTAGTAGCCTTAGTCATAGTGCTCCACTCATGCTGTTGTAGTTTTTATAGTCCTGGCGCCGTAGCAGCAGAACCGGGTCAGATATCTTGGATACCCTCGCGGAAAATGCCCCCGGCAACTGTACCGGTACAGTGTAGAGCGCCGATTGTTGGCAAGGGAAGCTGGCGCTTGGGGGCAAAACCTGGAGGTGTCGCTAAATTGAAAGAAAAAGACAGAATAGCGGCGGGGGTTGTCCGGTCGTTTCGGCAATCCTTGGCTTTCCTGCGCTTTTCAATCGGTGCTGCAATTACTACCGGGTTTTTCTGCCAGACCACCGACGTTATCATTCGCGCCGATTTCTTTTCCGGACAGGTCCCATGAATCAAGAACCTAGCACCCTCTATGCCAAGCTGCTTGGAGAAACTGCATCCATCACCTGGAAAGAGCTGGAGCCGTTCTTTGCCAAGGGTGCCCTATTGTGGGTCGATCCGGCACTGGATTTGATCGCCGCCGCCGAGGCCGTTGCCCAGGACGAAGGTACCAAAGTCGCCGCCTGGCTGGCCGCCGACCAGCTCGCCAAGCTGTCTGAAACGCGGGCGCTGGATTTTCTGGAACGCGATCCGCAGCTTTGGGCGGTGGTGGTTTCGCCGTGGATTATGATCCAGGAAAGGGCGTCGAATTGATCGGTGCACCAAGTTGGTTCGTGTTTTTGCGTTTGAAAAGTGTGTAGGTGAGTAGCGTGATAGCGCCCCTGCCGTGGCGAAACGCCACAGGGGAGGGTGACGTATACGTAACGGGAACAGTTTATGGGCCAGCCTTAGGGCTGATTAATTGTTTCTGGATGTTGTTCAGGGGATGGTTCAAGACCGCTATCGCGAGCAAGCTCGCTCCCACAGTGGGTCTGTGTACACAAAACCCTTGTGGGAGCGAGCTTGCTCGCGATCGAGACGCCGCGGTCTGTGCGCCAGCCTCAGTAAGTCCTGCCAGTATGGTTATTAAGGGAAATAACCTTGGTCTTGCCAATGCGGTGACGGTAGATCTCACGCAGGTACTTGATGGATTTCTTCACGCAGTCGCGGGACAGGCGGATGTCGTTGATCGAGACGAACTTGTCCTTGTCGTTGATCAGCTCGCGGTACTTCTTCTCGTACATCGGCTTGATCGCGTACCAGTTGGTGTCGAGGATCTTCGCCGGGTTTTCGAATTCGTTGAGCAGGTCGTCGATGCGTGCTTCGTCGAAGTCTTCGTTGATGATGAAGTCCAGGATCGAGTTGTCCAGGGTGTCGTCGAAGCGGTACGGGGTGCGGGCGAAGCAGCGTTTGATAAAGGCCACGATCAGGGTCAGGAAATCATCCGACAGGCACGGGCTCTTGGCGATCAGGGTGGTGAGTGACAGGTTGGCCGAGGCGCCGATCACCAACGCGTAACGCTTGAGCGTGGTGTTGGGGAACAGGCTGTTGAGGTGGGTCTTGAGCCGGTTCAGGTCCATGTAGGACAGCTTGTAATCCTTGGGCAGGGAGACGATGGACACCACCGACGAGCAATTCTTGAAGAAGTGCAGGTCATGCAGGGCCGCGGCGTCGTAGCCGGAGTTCTTGTACTGCTCCAGCGACGCCCGGTAGCGCTTGGATTCGATTGGCAACAGGCTGATGCCTTCGATGGCCTGGGTGACTTTGTTGAAATGCGGCAGGTCGATGGAGCGGAAGAACAGGTCGTCGATGTTCAGGCGCGGCGGCTCTTTCTCGAACACCTTGAACTTGTCGCCGCTCGGCGCCGGGGTTTCCGGGACGACGGACTCGGCGTAGGCAATCGCCACCGGGCCGGCCAGGCTCATGAACAGGTCGTTGGCGTCCAGGCGAATGGTCTCGCCAATGTCGATGCCGGCACGGCGGAAATAGTTCTGGTCGTAGTCGGTGGTGACAGCCTGGGCCGTCAGGATGTTGAAGATCTGCTGGGAGATGTACTGGTTGGCGTGCTTCTCCATGGCGTTGACATCAATGTTCTGGATGTTGCCGTCATCGCTTTCCTCGGCATAACGCATGATGTCGTTGGAGATCAGCATCATCGCGTTCCACGGGCGGATACGGCCCATCACGCTGGCTTCGCTGCTGTCTTCGTTGGCGAAGTTGTACGAGAAATCCCATTCTTCCGACAGGTACTTGCACAGCAGGCGTCCGGCGTTGATGTGCAGCGCTTCGGACATTTCGCTGCGGTGGTCGGAAATGTTCGGCAGTACGCAGATGCCGCTGGTGAAGATCGGCTCGAAGACGAAGGAGTGGCCGCTCTTGCTGTCGTGTTCGTCCATCGGTTTGGTGTCGAACGTCTTGTTCATGTACGAGTACTGCTGGGCCAGGCCGAACTCCGAGGCCATGCCCGAACCGGTACCGCCGCCGGCGCTGAAGATCGAGAAGTACAGGCGCGACTGGTTGGCCTTGATGCCGCAGCTGTCGATCAGGTACGAGTGGATCATTTTCCAGTCGGGGCTGGAGAAGCGCTGGGTGTCCTTGTTCAGGATGATCTTGGCCAGGTACTGGCCGAGGATCGGCGCGTTACCGGCGCCACCGGCGTGGACTTCCGACAGGTCCATGATTTTCATTTTGCTGTAGTCGCGCAAAAAGCCGCTTTTCTCGCCCTTGCGTGAGAAACGGATGCGCCCGGCGATGTCCTTGTCCAGGTCGCCGAGCATCACCAGCGGTTCCACCAGGAACACCGGTTTGCTGACCTTGCTCGTGCCCAGGCGCAGGTTGTTGCGGATCCACTGTGCGGGGCTGTAGCCCTTGTCGTTGTAGCCTTTGTCTTCGGCGTTGAATTCGTTGAGGTAGAACTTGCGGGCGTTGTACACCAGCTCGGCCACGTCCAGGGCGATGTTGGAGCCGCAGCGACCCAGGCCGATCAGGCACACCGACGGGAACTCTTGCTGGGCGCGGTCGTATTCGTCATCCACCAGGTGCGGCGGACGCGGGAACACGGTGTCACGCAGGCCGTCGAGGTTATCGAGGATACGGTCGGTGTTGGTTTCGGTGAAATACAGATACTGCTGGGTCGACAGGGGGCGTGGGGGGCTCGACGGCTTCGAGACTTCCGGGCCGTTGGCGGCCGGGCTCAAGGTCAGATCGGATACCGCAGTGGCTGTTTTTTTTGAGGTCATTGTGCGCCATTTGCCTGAACGGGTGACTCGATGAATGCACTCATCGAATCATCGCGGATGGGTACTCGCGCCGGGATAAACGCGAATGTCGGTCCAAGCGGTCAGGGCTGCAGCCTGAGCAGCGCTCGGGGTAATCTTTTCCTGATCTCGTTGAATCGGCCACCGGACTTCGATCTTTAACCAACAAAAGGCAAAATGATGGCAATTGTTACAGGAAGTTGATCGGTATCAAGAAATACGCCGCGTCCCATGGCCGGGTATCAACCTTGCGAATGATTGGAGACAGCGTCCGTGCCGCTGTCTAGATTGCATATCCAGGCCACGGACCGTTGGCCCATAACAATAAAAGAGACGGACCCATGCAGAACTCGACCCAAGCGGCGAATGCCTGGCGCATTCTGTTCCTGTTGTTCCTGGCCAACCTGTTCAATTTCTTCGACCGCACCATTCCGGCGATCATCATCGAGCCGATCCGCATGGAGTGGAGCCTCAGCGACTTCCAGATCGGCATCATCGGCACCGCGTTTACCATCGTCTACGCCATTGCAGGCCTGCCCCTGGGGCGCATGGCCGATAACGGTTCGCGCAGCAAATTGATGGGCTGGGGCCTGGCGGCCTGGAGCGGCCTGACGGCGGTCAACGGCCTGGTGGGCAGTTTCTGGGCGTTCCTGGTGGTGCGCATGGGCGTCGGCATCGGCGAGGCAAGCTATGCGCCTGCGGCCAACTCACTGATTGGCGATCTGTTCCCGGCCCACCGTCGGGCGCGGGCGATGGGCATCTTCATGCTGGGCCTGCCGCTGGGCCTGCTGTTGGCGTTTTTCACCATTGGCGCGATGGTCAAGGCGTTCGACAGCTGGCGCGCGCCGTTCTTCATCGCGGCGGTGCCGGGGCTGGTGCTGGCGGTGTTCATGTTTTTCATCAAGGAACCCAAGCGCGGCGCGGCGGAAACCGTGCAGGTGTCCCAGGAAAAGATCGACCGGCCGGTTCGCCGGGTGCTGGCGATTCCCACCTTCCTGTGGCTGGTGCTGGCCGGGCTGTGCTTCAACTTCGCCACCTATGCCTGCAACTCGTTCCTGGTGCCGATGCTGCAGCGTTATTTCCTGATGCCGCTGCACGAGGCAGCTGTGGCGACTGGGATCATGGTAGGCGTGACGGGATTGTTCGGGCTCACCCTGGGTGGCTGGGTCGCGGACAAGATCCACCAGCGCGTGCCTAACGGCCGCCTGCTGTTTGCAGGGTTCAGCCTGGCGATTTCGACGGTCACCACGGCGTGGGCCCTGCATGCCGGGCGCATTGAAATCGGCGTGTTCGTGGCGGTGTTCAGCGTCGGTTGGCTGTTTGCGTACAACTTTTACACCTGCGTCTACACCGCGATCCAGGACGTGGTGGAGCCACGCCTGCGCGCCACCGCAATGGCGTTGTACTTTGCCGGGCTGTATTTGCTCGGCGGCGGCTTGGGGCCGGTGGTGGTGGGTGGTTTGTCCGACTACTTCGCCCGCACGGCCATGGCGGCGGCCGGCGTCGACCAGATGACCGAAGCGTTCAAGGCCATCGGCCTGCACGACGCGATGTACCTGATCCCGGTGGCGCTGCTCTTGACCATGGTGTTCCTGTTCCTGGCGTCACGCTGCTTCGTGCGCGATGCCAAGCGGATGAAGGATGGGATGAGCGCGCAGGTGGTGCCGGAGGGTGTCGCGGCGACGGCCTGATAGCATCTGTGGGAGCAAGGCTTGCCCGCGATGAAGGCGATGCGGTCTTTCAGAAAACCGAGGCGCCTGTTTCGCGAGCAAGCTTTGCTCCCAAAAATCCCTCGCCACAGTTTTTTGTGCATTCTGGCTAGCGAGCTTTTTCATCCCGGCCCCGCAACAGGCGATCGGGCATCGCCACTGCCGCCGCCAGTCCCAGTAACGACACCGCCGCGCTGATCAACAGCAAATCCCGGAACGTCGCCTGCAATGCCTGGCGCAAGGCATGCTGCGCTTCCCCCGGGGTGGCGTTGAGGCCGTCCAGCAAGACGTTGCCGGCATGCCCTTCACCGATCAGCGACGTGCCGGCGAGCTGGGCGAAGCTTGAATTCTGCAGCAAGGCCAGCAGCAACGCCGACATCAGGGCTACGCCCACCGCGCCGCCGAGGGAGCGGAACAGGTTGGTGGTGCTGGTGGCGACGCCGATGTCCTGTTGCTGCACGGAGTTCTGCGAACCCACCAGCGACGTGGGGAACTGCATGCCCGAGGCGATGCCGCTGAGCAGCATGAACAGGCTGCTGAGCCAGAACGCGTCGGGCGCCGTGAAGGCCATTCCGAGGATGGCGAATGGAAAGAGCAGGGCACCACTCAGGATCATCGGTTTGTAGCGCCCCGTAACCGAGGTACGGCGGCCGGCGAAATACGCGCCGATCGGCAGCCCTATCGCCAGCGGCAACAAGTGCAACGCCGCACTGTCGGCACCAGCGCCGGTCACGCTTTGGAAGCGCAACGGCACCAGCACCGTCAGGGAAATCGCCTGGAAACTGGTGAAGAACACCGTGCACCAGCACAGCACCGCACTGCGGTTGGCGAACAGGTGCATCGGTAGCAACGGTTCTCGCGCCCGGCGTTCGTGCCAGGCGAACACCCCCAGGGCTATCCCCGCGCAACCCAGCAACCCCAGCACTTCATGGCTGTGCCAGGCATGGCCCTGGCCGACTTGGGTGATCCCCAGCAGCAACGCCGTCAGGCCGATGATCAGCAACACGGTGCCCAGATAATCGATGATTGGCGTGCGTTGCGGCACTGGCAGCCCCACCAGGGTGCGTCGGGCCACCCGCCAGGCCACGAGGCCCAGTGGCAGGTTGATCCAGAACACCCAGCGCCACGACAGGTATTCGGTCATGTAGCCACCAAGCACCGGCCCGGCCACGCTGGCCACCGCGTACATGCTGCTGAAATACCCCTGATAGCGACCCCGCTCGCGGGGCGGGATGATGTCGCCGATGATCGCCTGGCTCACCGAAATCATTCCGCCGGCGCCGATGCCCTGGACAATCCGCGCCAGTACCAATTGCTCCATGTTTTGCGCCAGGCCACAGAACAGCGAGGCCAGGGTGAACAGGCCCATGCCGAACAGCATCAGCGGCCGGCGTCCGTAGAGGTCACCGAGTTTGCCGTAGATCGGCACCGACACGGTCATGGCGACCATGTAGCCGGAGATCACCCAGGCCAGCAGGCTGACGTCGGCAAATTGTGCGGAGATGGCCGGCATCGAGACGGCGACGATGGTCTGGTCCAGCGCACCCAGGAAAATCGCCAGCATCAGGGCCACCAGCACGCTGCGGATGGCCGGTTTCGGGGCTTGGGGCGTATTGAGCTGAGTCACGGCAGAACCTGCAGGCATCGCGCTGGAAAGGCGAATGGGACGAAGCCCGCAGTTTAAGTCGGTAGGCGGCTATTCGATAGCCTCGTAAGGAAGCCCGACGTAATTTTCCGCAATGGTTTTTCGGCCAGCCTCGGAGTCGAGGAAATATTCCAGCTCGGCTTCACTGATGCGCTGGTTGAAGGCGTCGTCGTCGAAACGGTGCAGCATCGAGGTCATCCACCAGGAAAACCGCTCGGCTTTCCAGACGCGTCGCAGGCAGATGGCCGAATATTGCTCCAGCAAATCCACGCGGCCGTCGCGATAGACCTTGAGCAGGATGTTGAACAGCGTGCTGACATCGCTGGCCGCCAGGTTCAGCCCCTTGGCCCCGGTCGGCGGGACGATGTGGGCCGCGTCGCCCACCAGGAACATCCGCCCGTACTGCATCGGTTCGACCACGAAGCTGCGCAGCGGCGCGATGCTTTTCTCGATGGACGGGCCGGTCACCAGGGCTTCGGCCAGATCAAAGGGCAGGCGGTTTTTCAGTTCACCCCAGAAACGCTCGTCCGGCCAGTCGGCCACTTGCTCCTCGGCGGGGACTTGCAGGTAGTAACGGGTGCGGGTCTTGGAGCGCATGCTGCACAAGGCAAAACCGCGGTCGTGTCGAGCGTAGACCAGTTCCTCGTGGACCGGCGGGGTGTCGGCCAGCACGCCGAGCCAGCCAAACGGGTAGACGCGCTCGAAGACCTTGAGTTTTTCCGCCGGAATGGACTGTCGCGCCACGCCGTGGAAACCATCGCAACCGGCAATGTAGTCGCAGTCCAGGCGCCAGGTTTGCCCTTCGTGCTCGAAGGTCACGAAGGGCTGTTCGGTTTGCATGTCGTGGGGCTGGGCATCGCTGGCCAGGTACAGCGTGCGGGCGCCGGCGGCTTCGCGGGCGGCCATCAAGTCCCGGGTGACTTCAGTCTGGCCGTAGACCATGACGTTTTTACCGCCGGTCAGGCCCTTGAGGTCGATGTGCACCCGCCGATCGTTGAGCACCAGTTCAAAGCCGTCATGGGGCAGGCCTTCGGCGTCCATGCGTTGGCCCACGCCGGCCTGGCGCAGCAGGTCGACCATGCCTTGCTCCAGCACGCCGGCGCGGATGCGGCCCAGTACATAGTCCGGGGTCTGGCGTTCGAGGATGACAGTGTCGATCCCGGCGTTGTGCAGCAGCTGGCCGAGCAGCAGACCAGAGGGGCCGGCGCCGATAATAGCGACTTGGGTCTTGAGGATTTTCATTGTTCTTATGACTCGCACGAAGCACGCGACCAGGGTCGGTGTTGATTGTTATGGACCGAGTGCCTACATTTTTCGCTTGCGGACCTGTCAGTTGAAGGGGAAAACTGAGCCGATACCTGTTCTTTTCGCCAATTAGTGCGATTATCGCCCGCACCCCCAGGCCCGGATCCACGTTATGAAAAAACCTGATCTGCCTTCGATCCCGGTGTTCAAGCTCTACGGTGAGAGCCAGGAATGGCCGACGCCGGACCTGCTGCACTGCGAAACCATCTCCAAGCGCAGTCGCGAGCATCAATGGGAAATCAAACCCCATCGGCACGCCGATCTGTGTCAGTTGTTGTTTGTCTTCAAGGGCCAGGCAGAACTGGAAATCGAAGGCCGGCGCACGCAGCTCACCGAGCCGGCCGTGCAGATCCTGCCGCCGCTGTCGGTCCATGGCTTTCGTTTTTCCGAGGATGTGGAAGGTTATGTGGTGACGCTGGCGGCACCGCTGGTCACGCACCTGCAAGCGCAACTGGGGCATTCGGTCAATGTGCTGGCCCAGGCCGAAAGCTACCCCGCCCTTGAGAATGCCGAGTACCTCAACAGCCTGTTCAGCGCCTTGCAGAATGAATACATGGGGCATCAACCGGCCCGGGAAATGCTGATGCATGCGCTGGTCAGCGTGATCATGGTCTGGGTCAGCCGCCAGGTGATGCAGCGACACACCCAGGCCCAGCGCCCGCAACGGGCCCGGGAATACCTCAACGGGTTCATTCAGTTGGTGGAAGAAACCTATCGCGAGCACGTCAAGGTCGAAGATTTGGCCCATCGCCTGGGTATTTCCGTGTCCCACCTCAACGGCACCTGCCGGGAACTGGCGGGGCAACCGGCGTTGCAGATCATGCATGAGCGCCAGTTGCTGGAAGCCAAGCGCCTGCTGACCTACACCGGCATGACCATCTACGAGATTTCCGAACTGCTCGGTTTTTCCGACCCGACCAACTTCACCCGGCTGTTCCGCCGCCGCGTCGGCATC
This sequence comes from Pseudomonas beijingensis, assembly GCF_030687295.1. NCBI lineage: Bacteria > Pseudomonadati > Pseudomonadota > Gammaproteobacteria > Pseudomonadales > Pseudomonadaceae > Pseudomonas > Pseudomonas beijingensis. The sequence goes on from NZ_CP117425.1 coordinate 2,416,374, forward strand.
TCGCCCAAGGCGTTCCGGGACCGGCTCAAGACCGATCAACAGGACGACTGACCACGCCTCAGCGCAGGGCGTTCAGGGTCGCGCTGTGGGGGATGCAGCGTTCGAAGTTGCAACTGGCGTGTTCACGGGGCAGTTGCCTGGCCTGCTCGACCCGGTAGGCCGCCGTGCCATACAGCGCAAGCGTGGCGGCGCAGGTGACGAAAATGGCGAGGCGTCTTTTTATTTTGATGTTCATGGCGGTGACCTCTGAACGAATACCCGGGGGTACTACATTGAGCATAGGTCAGCCGTGGCGGGTTGCCAGCCAGGCAAGTGTTGCATTTAGCCCGATATTCAGAACACTGATAACCCCCTGTTGGTGGGAGTAGACCTGTGGGAGCAAGCCTTGCTCCCACAGGTCTGCTCCCACAAACAGGGGATAGGGGGCTTTGGGATCGATTACGCCAGATGTTCAGGCTTCATCGGATCCCCTGGCTTGACGTCCAGTTGCTTGCGCACGTCTTCGAACATTTCGTCGTAGTACTTGTGCATCGAGCCGATGCTGGCGGTCTTGGGCAAGCCGTATTGCTGGGCGATACGCGTGGCATGGCGGGCGAAGTCGAAGGCCTGGTCCTTGGCCAGGAAGAACGTCTTGTCCAAGGTCTTGTCTTCCACCGTGCCATGCACCCGGAACGACATGCCTGCGCCCTCCCTGGGGTCCTGCTCAACCTTGTAGTCGATGCACAGGTTGTAGCTGAAATCATCCTTGTTCAGCGCATGGCGCTCCATGTGCAGGTGACCGGGTTCGAACATGGCCATAAAACGACTCTCCTTCGAAGGCATGGGTGTAGGACAGACCCCGGATCCGCCCTGCAAGTTTCCTGTTATCGATAAGCGATGCCGGGTGTCGACGTGCTGATGCGCGTGCCGGCAGTGCCCTGGACGATAGCATCGATGTCCGACAGCGAACCGATCACCGCGACCTTGCCCGTGTTGCGCGCGAATTCGCAGGCGGCCTGCACCTTCGGCCCCATGGAGCCGGCGGCGAAGCCGAGGCGGTCCATTTCGTCGGGGTGGGCCTGGGCGATGGCTTTCTGGGTCGGTTTGCCGAAGTCGATGAACGCGGCGTTGACGTCGGTGGCGATCACCAGCAGATCGCTTTCCAGCTGTTCGGCCAGCAGCGCCGAGCACAGGTCCTTGTCGATCACCGCTTCCACGCCTTGCAGCTTGCCGTCGGCGTCGTACATCGTCGGAATGCCGCCTCCGCCGGCGCAGATCACGATGCTGCCTTTTTCCAGCAGCCATTTGATCGGGCGGATCTCAAAGATGCGCTTGGGCCTGGGGCTTGCGACCACGCGACGAAACTTGTCGCCGTCGGGGGCGATGGTCCAGCCTTTTTCAGCGGCCAGTTTCTGCGCCTCCTCCTGGCTGTAGACCGGGCCGATAGGCTTGGTGGGGTTCTGGAAGGCCGGGTCGTTGCCATCCACTTCGACCTGGGTCAGCAGCGTGGCGAAGGGAACTTCGAAGTCCAGCAGATTGCCCAGTTCCTGTTCGATGATGTAGCCGATCATGCCTTCGGTTTCGGCGCCGAGCACGTCCAGCGGATACGGCGTGACCGAGGTGTAGGCCGCCGCCTGCAACGACAGCAGGCCGACCTGCGGGCCGTTGCCGTGGGCGATGACCAGTTGATTGCCGGGGTGGATCTTGGCGATCTGTTCGGTCGCGGTGCGGATGTTGCTGCGTTGATTGGCCGCGGTCAGGGGTTCACCCCGACGCAGGAGGGCGTTACCGCCCAGGGCAACGACGATGCGCATGGTGCTGTCCTTTCAAAAATGGGTCGAACAACGCAGTTCCCTTGTGGAAGCTGGCCTGTGGGAGCAAGGCTTGCCCGCGATGCAAGCACCTCGGTGTAACTGATGGACCGAGGCGATGCCATCGCGGGCCAGCCTTGCTCCCACAGACCTTACCCCCAGAGATCTGCTTCTACAGAGAGCAAGCTGCGTTGGGTTCTAGATATCCGCCAACGCCGCCACCAGGATCGCCTTGATGGTGTGCATGCGATTCTCCGCCTGCTCGAAGGCGATGTTGGCCGGGGACTCGAATACCTCCTCGGTCACTTCCACGCCGTTGGCCAGGTTCGGATAACGGGCGGCGATGTCTTTGCCGACCTTGGTTTCGCTGTTATGGAACGCTGGCAGGCAGTGCATGAATTTCACCCGCGGGTTACCCGAGGCTTTCATCATTTGCGCGTTGACCTGGTAGGGCAGCAATTGCTCGATGCGTTCATCCCAGGCTTCCACCGGTTCACCCATGGACACCCAGATATCGGTGTGGATGAAGTCCACGCCCTTGACCGCTTCCTTCGGGTCTTCGGTGATGGTGATGCGTGCGCCACTTTCGGCAGCGAAGGCCTGGCACTGGTCGATGAAGTCCTGGTGCGGCCACAGGGCTTTCGGTGCGCCGATGCGTACGTCCATGCCCAGTTTGGCGCCGATCATCAGCAGCGAATTGCCCATGTTGTAGCGGGCATCGCCCAGGTAGGCGTAGCTGATGTCATGCAGCGGCTTGTCGCTGTGTTCGCGCATGGTCAGGGTGTCGGCGATCATTTGGGTGGGGTGGAATTCGGCGGTCAGGCCGTTGAACACCGGCACCCCGGCGAACTTGGCCAGTTCCTCGACGATCTCCTGTTCGAAGCCACGGTATTCGATGGCGTCGAACATCCGCCCCAGGACCCGGGCGGTGTCTTTCATGCTTTCCTTGTGGCCGATCTGCGACGACACCGGGTCGATGTAGGTGACGTGGGCGCCTTGGTCATGGGCCGCGACTTCGAAGGCGCAGCGGGTGCGGGTCGAGGTTTTCTCGAAGATCAGCGCGATGTTTTTGCCTTGCAGGTGTGGACGCTCGGTGCCGGTGTATTTGGCACGCTTGAGGTCGCGGGACAGGTCCAGCAAGTAATGCAGCTCGCGAGGGGTGTGGTGCATCAGACTCAGCAGGCTGCGGTTGCGCATATTGAACGCCATGATGTGGATCTCCTCAGGTGTAGGTTATCCCCGGGGCCGGTCTCTGCCGTGGGATGGAGAGCGTTGCCGGCCCAGGCTCAAAGGTCAGTAATCGATCGGGTCGCGGATGATCGGACAGGTCATGCAATGACCACCGCCCCGGCCACGGCCCAGCTCGCTGGCGCTGATGGTGATGACTTCCACGCCGGCCTTGCGCAGCAGGGTGTTGGTGTAGGTGTTGCGGTCGTAGCCGATCACCACGCCCGGTTCCAGGGCCACCACGTTGTTGCCGTCGTCCCATTGCTCGCGTTCGGCGGCGAAGCTGTTGCCACCGGTTTCCACTACCCGCAATGCCGGCAGCTTGAGGGCCGAGGCGACGGTGTCGAGGAAGCTGCCTTCTTCGCGGCGCACATCGATGCCGCCGGGCTTGCTCTCGTCAGGGCGCAGGGAGAAGGCGACAATCTGGCTCACCACTTCCGGGAAAACCGTGACCAGATCGCGGTCGCAGAAGCTGAACACGGTGTCCAGGTGCATGGCGGCCCGGGATTTCGGCAGGCCGGCGACGATCACCCGCTCCACGGCCTTGTGCTTGAACAGGTTCAGCGCCAACTGGCCGATGGCCTGGCGGGACGAGCGTTCGCCCATGCCGATCAGCACCACGCCGTTGCCAATGGGCATCACGTCGCCGCCTTCGAGGGTGGCGTTGCCATGTTCCTGGTCCGGGTCGCCGTACCAGACCTGGAAATCCGCCTGGGTGAACTCGGGGTGGAATTTATAGATGGCGCTGGCCAGCAGGGTTTCCTGGCGCCGCGCCGGCCAGTACATCGGGTTCAGGGTCACGCCGCCGTAGATCCAGCACGTGGTGTCGCGGGTGAACTGGGTGTTGGGCAGCGGCGGCAGGATGAAACTGGAGTGCCCGAGGAAGTCGCGGAACATCTGGATGGTCTTGCCACCGAAGCTGTCCGGCAGGTCATCGGCCGAGACGCCGCCGATCAGGAATTCGGCGATATGGCGCGGTTCCAGGCTGCGCAGCCACGAACCGACTTCATTCACCAGGCCCAGGCCCACCGAATTGGCGGTGATCTTGCGCTGCAGGATCCAGTCCAGGGCTTCGGGAATGGCGACGATGTCGGTCAGCAGGTTGTGCATTTCCAGCACGTCGATGTCCCGCTCGCGCATCTTGGTGACGAAATCGAAATGGTCGCGCTTGGCCTGGTTGACCCAGATGACGTCATCGAACAGCAGCTCGTCGCAGTTGTTCGGGGTCAGCCGTTGGTGGGCCAGGCCTGGGGAACAGACCATGACTTTACGTAATTTTCCGGCTTCGGAATGAACGCCGTACTTCACTTTTTCCGTGGTCATTACACATCCTCCCGTTAAAACAATCAGCCAACTACAAGGTCAGGAAGCCGTCGTAGAGCCCGTAGGCCGCCACCAGGGCGCCTGCGATCACTGCGGCGAAAATCAGCTTCTCGACAGCGGTAAAAATCGGTTTGCCCAACTCGTGCTTGGCCTTGGCGAACAGAATCGCGCCGGGGGCATAGAGCAGGGCGGAGAGCAGCAGGTACTTGATCCCGCCGGCATATAGCAGCCACACCGCGTAGATCAGGGCGATGGCGCCGATGAGCAGGTCCTTGCGGCGCTCGGCCAGGGCGTTTTCATAGGTCTCGCCGCGCACCGCCAGCAGCACGGCGTAGGCCGCCGACCACAGGTACGGCACCAGGATCATCGAGGTGGCGAGGTAGATCAGTGACAGGTAAGTGCTGGCCGAGAACAGGGTGATGATCAGGAACAGCTGGACCATCGCGTTGGTCAGCCACAGGGCATTGGCCGGTACGTGGTTGGCGTTCTCCCGACGCAGGAACTCGGGCATGGTGTGGTCCTTGGCGGCGGCGAACATGATCTCGGCGCACAGCAGCACCCAGGACAGCAGGGCGCCGAGCAGCGAAATCACCAGGCCGACGCTGATCAGCACCGCGCCCCAATGCCCCACGACATGCTCCAGCACGGCGGCCATGGACGGGTTCTGCAACTTCGCCAATTCCGGCTGGGTCATGATGCCCAGGGACAGCACGTTCACCAGCACCAGGAACAGCAACACGGTGATGAAGCCGATCACGGTGGCCTTGCCGACGTCGCTGCGTTTCTCGGCGCGGGCGGAAAAAATACTCGCGCCCTCAATGCCGATGAACACCCACACGGTGACCAGCATCATGCGCCGCACTTGGGTCATCACGCTGCCCAGGTCCGGATTTTTCAGGCCCCAGATGTCGGCGGTGAAGATATCGAGCTTGAAGGCGAACACCGCGATCAGCACGAACAGTACCAGCGGTACGATCTTGGCCACGGTGGTCACCAGGTTGATGAACGCGGCTTCCTTGATGCCGCGCAGCACCAGCCAATGCACTGCCCACAACAACACCGAGGCGCCGATCACCGCTGCGACGGTATTGCCTTCGCCAAAGATCGGGAAGAAGTAGCCCAAGGTGCTGAACAGCAACACGAAGTAACCGACGTTGCCCAGCCAGGCGCTGATCCAGTAGCCCCAGGCCGACGAAAAGGCCATGTAGTCGCCGAACCCGGCCTTGGCGTAGGCATACACGCCGCCGTCCAGGTCGGGCTTGCGGTTGGCCAGGGTCTGGAACACGAAGGCCAGGGTCAGCATGCCGACAGCGGTGATGGCCCAGCCGATCAGCACGGCGCCGACATCGGCACTGGCGGCCATGTTCTGGGGTAGGGAGAAAATCCCGCCACCGATCATTGAACCCACTACCAGGGCGACCAGCGCACCCAGTCGAAGTTTTCCGGGGGTATCAGACATTGCATGACTCCCATGCGAGGGAAGAGAGTCACCAGCCTAAGTCGATTCGAACGGTCGGCAGCTGATCTGGGTCAGGTAACCTGTGGACGCGAGCTCGCTCGCAATGGCGCAGACAATTTGGCGACGGGTGGGCCGCTATCGCGAGCAAGCTCGCTCCCACAAGGGGTTGGCGTTGTACACAAATAAGTTTCCGCTGCAGATCCACTGTGGGAGCGAGCTTGCTCGCGATAGCGATTGAACGGTCACCACTGCGCGCGATGAGCCCCGAGCTCGGCGGCTGGCAAGGCCCACTGCAACGGCGTTGCGGAAATTTTCAGCGGTACCTGCAATCGATGCGCCGGGCCCCAGGGTGTCTGCTCCACCAGGAGTTCCTGGTCGCTCTCGTCTTCAGGTCGCAACCCGGCCTCGCTTGCGGCCCCACGCTCGATCAACAGCTTCGCCGTGCGCGCCAGTGACAAGCGGGCCGAGCCGCCGTGGCCGCTTTCCAGGCGCCGGGTCAACAGCACCAGGACACTGGCCGCCAGCAGATAGCCGGTGCCATGATCCAGCGCTTGCACCGGCAGCGGCGTCGGCTTGTCGCTGTGTTTCCAAGCCATGCCGGCTTCGGCAATGCCGCTGCTCATTTGCACCAGGCTGTCGAAGCCGCGACGGTTCTGCCACGGGCCGCTCCAGCCGTAGGCATTGAGGCTGACGTCGATCAGGCCCGGGGCCAGTTGCCGGCGCTGCTCGGCGCCATAGCCCAGGTGTTCCAGGGCATCGGCACGGTAGCCGTGCAGGAGAATGTCGGTGTCCTTGAGCAGTGCCTCGAACGCTGCGCGATCATCGGCCCGATGCAAGTCGAGGCGGGCGCAGCGTTTGCCCAAGGTGACTTCCGGGACCACGCCAGGCTCGTTCCAGGTCGGCGGATCGATGCGCAGCACGTCGGCCCCCAGGCCCGCGAGGAAACGGCTGGCGATGGGGCCGGCCAGCACGCGGGTCAGGTCCAGGACCTTGAGGCCCGCCAGCGGCTGAGTCACGGCGCCGAGCCAGGGTTTGCGCTGCTCCGCAGTCGTTTCACTCAGGTGCACCAGCGGCTCGGCATTGACCGCCAGACCCTGAGGGTGGGTTTGCCAGGCCTGCCACGAACGCATCTCGGCGGCGCAACCGCCTGCGTCGACCACGGCCTGTTCCAGCTCGGCCTTGTTCCAGCGGGCCACCCTGGCCGCCATGTCGGCGCGGTCGGTGCAGGTGCCGAGGACCTTTTCCGCGGCCAGGCGATGATGCGGTGCGTTGGTGTGCAGGCGAATCCAGCCGTCGGCGCTGGCGTAGTCGCCGGCCACCGCGTCCCACATTGGCGGCACGCTCCAGCCGATGGGGCGCAGGGACGTGGAGAACCAGAACGACGCCAGGCGCCGGTCGACCTCGACGGGTGGCCGGCGGCCGGTTTGCTGGTGGATGAGCGCGGCGGTCGCCTGGCCGGCCACGGCGATGCTGGCGCTGGCCAACTCCGTGACGGCGAAGGCCGAGGGCAGGGCGCCTTCACCGCTGAAGGTGATTGGAGTCGTGGGCAAGCCGAGTGCGGCTTGCATGGACGTGAGCAGATCTGCCATCGAAAGCCCTCCAGTACGAGAGGGCGATCATAGTTCAAAAATCCGTTGGGGGCCGCTTGGCGGCCCAGCGGGAGCAAGCTCCCTCGCCACAATTGCCTTGCACCTGTTCCGGTCGCGACCAGATCCACAGGTTGCCCAGGCCCATGCCAGCGAGCGCCAGGTAAACCGGCCAGCCGTGGTCGAGCATCACTAGCATCAATCCTGCGCAGAGCAGCATGCTGGCGGTGGCGCCGACCTTGGCCTGGCGGGGGATGACCTTGCCGTTGCGCCAGTTGTGCAACATCGGCCCGAATAGCCGATGGTTCTCCAGCCAGGCGCTCAGGCGCGGTGAGCTGCGGGTCGCGGCCCAGGCGGCCAGCAGGATGAACTCGGTGGTCGGCAGGCCGGGCACGACGATGGCTACCAGGCCGATGGCCAGGCTGGTGTAGGCGAGCAGGGCGAAGAGCCATTGGGTGAGTTTGGAGGGTGTGCGGCTCATGTATTTCTATCCGACATGCACTTTCCCCTGTGGGAGCGAGCTTGCTCGCGATAGCGGTGTGTCAGGCGCATGAAGAGCGACTGGTCTGGCGTCATCGCGAGCAAGCTCGCTCCCACACGGGTTCCTGGGGGGGCAGCAATATGTATCCACCATAAATCCCAGTGGGAGGCGGACCGTCAGGCCAACTCGGCCGCATAGGCCTGTTCCAGCAACACGGTAAAGCGATTGAATGCGTCCAGCGCGCCTTTGTCCGCCTCGGCTTCCTGCTGTTCGGTAAAGGCCAGGCCGTCGAGGGTGCGGGTGAAGGTTTTCCAGCCTTCGGCGCGTCCGCCGGCAGGTTCCGCCAAATGGCGGGCGCCGAAGGTTTCGCTCAGCCCCAGGCCCACGGCACGCTTGATCAGGAACGCGGCGCCGAGCTTGGAGCCTTCTGAGACGAACAGCCAGCCCAGGGCTTCGGCCTGGGTCGGGTTGTTCACCGCACCGGCCACCTGCGCGGGGACTTCGGTGTCCAGGTCGGCGAGATCCGCCTTGGCTGCGTCGGCCCGGCACCGGGCCGGCAGGTCGGGGATCAGGCTGGACAGCTCGGCGTCGTTGTACAGTGCCACCAGTTCCGACTGGAACAGGTACTGGGCGACGACGAAACGGGCGAAGCTGGCCGGGGTTTCGAACGGGGCGTGGGCCTTGACCAGCGCGTCGAGTTTGCTGTGAGGTTCGTGGGTGATCTGGTTCAGGCGTTGGGAGCGGGAAGCGGGGCGTTGTGATGTCATGAAAAATTCCTTCGAATGAGAACGTGTGGCGAGGGGGTGTGGGAGCAAAGCTTGCTCGCGAAACAGACGCCACGATCTCTGGAAAGACCGCATCGCCTTCATCGCGGGCAAGCCTTGCTCCCACATGTCTCTCCTCGCCAAAGGTGTCTGTTTTGCCTGGGCAACCGAGTCAGATATCCCAGATCAGGTTCACCGCGAAGTTACGCCCAGGCGCCGTCAGGCGATCGAGGTTGGCGGGGTTCAGCACCGCCGCTTCGCCAACACTGTCGTAGCCGCGCACGTCATCCCACAGCCAGTACTTCTTGTCGGTGAGGTTGTAGAGACCGCCGCTGACGGTCACGTCGCGGGTCACCTTGTAGAAACCCGTCAGATCGAGGATGCCGAAGCCTGGCGTCTTGAACTGGCTGCTCACGCCATCGGGCGAGTTGAAGTTGCTGTCGTCGACGCGGTCTTTTTTCTTGACTAGGGTCCAACTGAGCAAGGTGCCGAACTGCTCCTGGTCGTAGCCCAGGCCGAACACGCCGGTCAGCGGGTTGACGCTGTTGAGCGGTTCGCCCGTGTCGTTGTTTCGCCCGTAGAGGTAGGCCACTGAGCCTTGGGTATAGAGGCCTTTCGGCGCCCCCAGCACGTCCAGGTCCAGGCGTCCCTTGACTTCGGCGCCCTTGATGGTGGCGTGCTTGATGTTGTTGCTCTGGAAGGTCAACTGGTTGGCGCCGGGGGTGATGGCGTCCTCGTTGATGAAATCGCGGTACGTGTTGTAGAACACCGCCACGTCGAACGAACCGGAATCGAAACGGCCCTTGAGCCCCGTCTCATAGCTTTTGCTTTTTTCCGGTTCCAGATCTGGGTTGGGCTCGACGCTGTAGCCGGCGTCGGGGTTTTCGAAGCGGCCATACAAGGCCTTGGCGGTCGGTGTGCGGAAGCCTTCGGCGTACTGGCCGTACCAGGTGTACTCGTCGCTCAGGGCATAGGTCAGGCCGAACTTGGGTGAGACGCGATGCCAGGTCTTGTTCTTGCCGCTGACGTTACCGCCGCCGGTAGGGTCCACAGCGTTGAGGAATTCCTGAGTCAGGTGCGGCTTGAGCTGGGTGTAGTCGTAGCGCAGGCCCGGCGTGAAGGTCCAGCGCTCCCAGCTGATCTGGTCCTGGGCGAACAGGCTGTAGGTGTTGATGGTCGGGTCCGGGAAATCACTGACCTTTGCCAGCACGTCCCGGGTGCTGATGGCGCCCACCGCGGAGCAACCGGCGCCGACCGCCAGGCACACGCCATTGCCGCTGCGCGAGCCGGTGACTTTCTGTTGCTTGATGGTGGTGCCGTAGGTCAGCGCGTGATCGGTGTCGGCGACGCTGAAGGCCTTGTCCAGTTGCGCATCGAAGACCCACTGCTTTTCTTCGTAGAGGGTATCCCGGGTACGCAGGACCTGGCGGGTGATCGGGAAGTAAAACTCGGCGGTGCTCTGGTCGGTCTTGGCGACCTGATGGTTGAGGCTCCATTTGACGTGGTCGGCCAGCAGGCTGTCGAGGGCGAAGCGGTGCTCCAGGCCGAAACGCTCGCGGGTGATGGTGTCGTTGCCGGTGCGCCACTGGTACATGCCGCCGGGCAATACAAAGTCGGGGATCGCCGGCTGGCCGTTGGCGTAGGGGCCGCCGTAGGCGCTTTTCAGGTCGCTGTCGCGGTCGTCCTTGTATTTCTCGTAGACCAGGCCAAGGCGTGCATCATCGCTGTAGTTCCAGCCGAGCTTGGCCAGCACGTTGTTGGCGCGCACGTCTTGCGGGTTGGCGGCGGTGCGGTCCAGGCCGGTGCTGTTGTGGCTGCCGTAGGATTGGGTTTCGTGACCGTCGCGCTGGCTGTAGTGGAGCAGGCCGTCGAAGGGGCCGCTGCGACCGGCGACGGTGGCGGACTTGAGCCAGCTCTCGTCGGCGGAGCTGTAGCCGGTCTTCAGCCGCGCGCCAACGTCCTCGCCCGGCTTGATGATGTCGTCCGGATCGAGGGTGAAGTAGCTCACGGCACCGCCGATGGCATTGCTGCCGTACAGCACCGAGGCCGGGCCGCGGAGGATTTCCACGCGCTTGATGATTTCCGGGTCGACGTAATTGCGCTGGGTCTTGGCGTAGGGGCCGTTGAAGAAATCGCCGGGTACTTCCACGCCGTCGACCTGGGTCAGGATCCGGTTGCCGTCGATGCCGCGAATGTTATAGCCGCTGATGCCGCCGCGTTGGCCCGCACCGCCCACCGACACGCCCGGTTCATAGCGCACCAGGTCTTTGAGGGTATTGACGTTGTTGCGGTCCAGTTCCTGGCGGTCGTGGACGGTGACCGTGCTCGGGACGCTGGTGATGTCTTGCTCCTGGCGGGTGGCGCTGATGGTCACCTGCTGCAGCTCCATCGCGCTGCCGCTGCTGCGCCTTTCCAGGACGATGCTGTTGTCGCCCAGCTTGCGGTAGTCCAGGTGGGTCCCCACCAGCAGGCGTTCCAGGGCTTTTTCCGGCGGCAGCGAGCCGTTCACTCCTGGCGACGCGACGCCTTCGGCCAGTTCCGCTGGCATGCCGACTTGCCAGCCGGTGACCGCGGTGAATGCATTCAAGGCCGAGACCAAGGGCTGCCGGGCGATGGCAAAGGTGTAGTCGCCCATGTTGCGGGCAGCGGGTTGTACGGTATTGGCGGCCAGGGCGAGCGGCGCGGTGCCGGCCATCAGGATGGCGGCGGTGAGCAGTGACAGCGTGCAAGAGGGGGCAAGAAACCGGCAAGTAAGGCGAGAGGACATCGATAGCGCTCCGTGTCGCATCTGTTATAGGTGCAGATCGCATCGCTGGATGCGAATCAATTGCATTGGCTATAACGAGACGAACCAGCGGAGCCTATCGAGTAAAAATAATTCTCATTTAGTTCAAGATCACCAGCGCCGGGAATTCCTGGAGCCGCGCCGAGGTGATATGGGCCAGGGAGCGAACCACGTCCAACGGCTGATCGAGGCGGTAATTGCCGGTCACCGCGACATTGGCCAACTGTTCGTTACTGTTGATGATCCAGCCGGGGTAGTAGCGGCGCAGCTCGGCCAGTACCTGGCTCAGCGGCCGATTCTCAAACACCAGCCGCCCCTGGACCCAGGCCAGGTCCGTGTTGGCATCGAGCCGGGCCGGGCGGTCGAAGCCGTTGGGGCCGATGCGGATACTTTCGCCGGCCGACAACCGTACATGGGTGTCGTTGCGGTTGGCCCGCAGGTCCACATCGCCGCGCTGCACCTGGACCTGGGCCACGCCGTCGAGGTAACGCACGGCGAACGTGGTGTCGCTGACGCTGGCGGTGACCGGGCCGGCGTCGATTTCCAGCGGCAGGGTGCGGTTGCCCGGCACTTCGAAGAAGGCCTCGCCCTTGTACAAGTGGGCCACGTGCCGTTGTTCGCTGAACGTGCTGGAGAAGGCCGAGTCGGTGTTGAGCAGGACCTTGGAACCGTCCTCCAATTGCAAGCGCTGGCGCTCACCGACCACCGTCAGGTGATCGGCCTGGAAATGCAGGGGCAGGTCGCTGAAGTTGAACAGGCCGAGGAACACTACCGCGGCGGTGGCCAGGGGTTTCCAGTGGGCGCGCAGGCGCGACAGCGCGGTGACCTTGGGTGCGGTTGCAAGTCGGCGGGCACCCTCCAGCACCTGCGGGCCGTTCCAGATCGCCTGGGCCCGAGCGAACGCCTCGCCGTGACGTGGATCGGCCGCCAGCCAGGCCTGGAACTGCCGCGTCTGTTCCTCGCTGGGGCTGTCCAGCAGGATCAGCCAGTCCAGCGCCTGCTCCATGGCATGGGCGGTTTCCGGCGTCGGCGCAGGAGAAGGGGAGTTGTCCGTCACGGTGGGTTCTCGTTCCTCGGTTCAGCGGCAAGTTACAAGCTTCAAGCTTCAAGTCGCAAGCACAAGCCCGCAAACAACTTGCAGCTCGAATCTTATCGCTGCAGCTGTCCCACACAGATCGCCATGATCAGTTTGAGTTCCTTTTGCACCGTGCTCAGGGACACGCCCAGCCGTTCGGCGATTGTCTGGTAACTGTGGCCATGCAGGCGGCTGAGGATGAAAATCTGCTGTTGTCGCGGGCTCAGGGCCTGCAGGCTGACGTCCAGGCGCTCGAGCAGTTGTTGGGCATGGGCGGCGTCCTCGGCACTGCTCTGGGGAGCGGCGACGTTATGGACGACTTCCAGCGGTACGTCATCCAGCAGGGTTCGAGACTGGATGCGTCGGGCACGCAGATGGTCCAGCGCCAGGTTACGGGCGGTCTGGAACACAAAGGGTTCAAGGTGCTCGACCGTGCGTTCGGCCAATGCGCGGGTGACGCGCAGGTAGGTTTCCTGAAGCAGGTCTTCGGCGGTACTGGGGTTGCTGACCATGCGCTCGAGGGTGCGCAGCAGCGGCGTGCGCTGGGCGAGGAAGACGTGATGAAAGCGCGATTGACTCACGGTAGGGCCCGATCCGGTTCGAGTTGATGATAATGCTTATCATCTACAGGGCGGGTCAAGCCTTCATTTCACCAGCGTTGAAACCCTGTGGGAGCGAGCTTGCTCGCGATGACGGAGTGCCAGTCGCCATTGATGTTGGCTGATACACCGCTATCGCGAGCAAGCTCGCTCCCACAGAAAAGCTCAAGACTGCCGTGTCGATTATTCCGCGTTACACAACGCCAGGCAGTTATCCAGCATGCGGTTGGAGAAGCCCCATTCGTTGTCATACCAGGCCAGTACCTTGAGCAGCTTGCCGCTGGCCTTGGTGTGGTTGGCGTCGAAGATCGACGACAGCGGGTTGTGGTTGAAGTCGCTGGAGACCAGCGGCAGGGTGTTGTAGCCGAGGATCTTCGAATGCTGGCTGGCATGGCGCAGCAGCTCGTTGACTTCTTCGGCCGACGCTTCGCGCTTGAGCTGCACGGTGAGGTCGACCAGGGACACGTTGATCACCGGTACGCGCACCGCCATGCCGGTCAGCTTGCCGGCCAGTTCCGGCAGCACCAAGCCCACCGCTTCGGCGGCGCCGGTCTTGCTCGGGATCATGTTCTGGGTGGCCGAACGGGCGCGGTACGGGTCGCTGTGGTAGACGTCGGTCAGGTTCTGGTCGTTGGTGTAGGCGTGGATCGTGGTCATCAGGCCACTTTCGATACCCAGCTCGCGGTGCAGCACCTGGGCCACCGGGGCCAGGCAGTTGGTGGTGCACGACGCGTTGGAGATGATCTGGTGGGACTGGCGCAGGATATCGTGGTTCACGCCGTACACGACGGTGGCATCGGCGCCCTTGGCCGGGGCCGAGATGATCACCTTGCGGGCGCCGGCGCTGATGTGCGCGGCGGCCTTGGCACGGTCGGTAAACAGGCCGGTGCATTCGAACACGACGTCGATCTTCTCGGCCGCCCAAGGCAGTTCGGCCGGGTTGCGGATGGCGCTGACCGAGATGCGGTCGCCATTGACCGTCAGGCTTTCGTGGTCGTGCTGCACGTCCGCATCGAAAGTGCCATGCACGGTGTCGAACTTGAGCAGATGGGCATTGATGGCACTGTCACCCAGGTCGTTGATGGCGACGATCTGCAGGTCGCGACGATAGCCTTGGGTATACAGTGCACGGAGGACGTTGCGGCCGATGCGGCCAAAACCATTGATTGCGATTCGAAGAGTCATTAACTGCGCCGCCGTCGATTTGTTGTTGGAATTACAAGATTATTCGCATAAAAATAGAAAACAAGCCTTTTTAGTGGCAATATTTTGGTTTATCTACAACGAGTGACCTGAATCAACTGGTCCGAATGGTCAAAAACCGTCTGTCGCCTCGCCTTCCACACAGCGTGCGGCGGGCTTTTGACCAGCATAGACAATCAGGTCGCCACACCCGTTAGCCTGGAGTTCTACACATGCATCCCCGCGTTCTTGAGGTCACCGAACGGCTTATCGCCCGCAGCCGCGCCACGCGTGAGGCTTACCTTGCATTGATCCGTGGTGCTGCCAGCGACGGCCCGATGCGCGGCAAGCTGCAGTGCGCCAACTTCGCTCACGGCGTGGCCGGTTGCGGCACCGAAGACAAACACCACCTGCGGATGATGAACGCCGCCAACATCGCCATCGTGTCGTCCTATAACGACATGCTCTCGGCCCACCAGCCCTACGAAACCTTCCCGGAACAGATCAAGAAAGCCCTGCGCGAGATCGGCTCGGTCGGCCAGTTCGCCGGTGGCACGCCGGCGATGTGCGACGGCGTGACCCAGGGCGAGGCGGGGATGGAACTGAGTCTGCCGAGCCGCGAAGTGATCGCGCTCTCCACGGCGGTGGCGCTGTCCCACAACATGTTCGACGGCGCGCTGATGCTCGGCATCTGCGACAAGATCGTCCCGGGCCTGATGATGGGCGCGCTGCGCTTCGGTCACTTGCCGACGATCTTCGTGCCAGGTGGGCCGATGGTCTCGGGCATTTCCAACAAGGAAAAAGCCGACGTGCGCCAGCGCTACGCCGAAGGCAAGGCCACCCGCGAAGAGCTGCTGGAATCGGAGATGAAGTCCTACCACAGCCCCGGCACCTGCACCTTCTACGGCACCGCCAACACCAACCAGTTGCTGATGGAAGTGATGGGCCTGCACCTGCCTGGCGCCTCGTTCGTCAACCCGAACACGCCGTTGCGCGATGCGCTGACCCGTGAAGCGGCGTTCCAGGTCACGCGCATGACCAAGCAAAGCGGCAACTTCATGCCGATCGGTGAGATCGTCGATGAGCGCTCGCTGGTCAATTCCATCGTCGCACTGCACGCCACCGGCGGCTCCACCAACCACACGCTGCACATGCCGGCCATCGCCATGGCGGCAGGCATCCAGCTGACCTGGCAGGACATGGCCGACCTCTCCGAGGTGGTGCCGACCCTGAGCCACGTCTACCCGAACGGCAAGGCCGACATCAACCACTTCCAGGCGGCGGGCGGCATGTCGTTCCTGATCCGTGAGTTGCTGGAAGCCGGTTTGCTTCATGAAAACGTCAACACCGTGCTCGGTCACGGCCTGAGCCGCTACACCCAGGAGCCGTTCCTCGAGGATGGCGAGCTGGTGTGGCGCGACGGCCCGATCGAAAGCCTCGACGAAAACATTTTGCGCCCGGTGGCTCGCGCCTTCTCGCCAGAAGGTGGGTTGCGAGTGATGGAAGGCAACCTGGGCCGTGGGGTGATGAAGGTCTCGGCCGTGGCCTTGGAAAACCAGATTGTCGAAGCACCGGCCATGGTCTTCCAGGATCAACAGGACCTGGCGGACGCGTTCAAGGCCGGCCTGCTGGAAAAAGATTTTGTCGCAGTGATGCGCTTCCAGGGCCCGCGCTCCAACGGCATGCCGGAGCTGCACAAGATGACGCCATTCCTCGGTGTGTTGCAGGACCGTGGCTTCAAAGTGGCGCTGGTGACCGACGGGCGCATGTCCGGTGCGTCGGGGAAAATCCCGGCGGCCATTCATGTCAGCCCCGAAGCTTATGTCGGCGGCGCGTTGGCCCGGGTGCAGGAGGGCGATATCATCCGCGTCGATGGCGTCAAAGGCACCTTGGAGTTGAAGGTGGACGCCGAGGAATTCGCCGCGCGCACGCCGGCCAAGGGCCTGTTGGGTAACAACATCGGCACCGGCCGCGAGCTGTTCGGTTTCATGCGCATGGCCTTCAGCTCGGCGGAGCAGGGCGCCAGCGCCTTCACTTCTGCCCTGGAGACGCTTAATTGAAACTGGCTTTGGTCGGTGATATCGGTGGGACCAACGCACGCTTCGCGCTGTGGAAAAACCACACCCTGGAAAACATTCAGGTGCTGGCAACGGCGGACTACGCCTGCCCGGAAGATGCCATCCAGGTGTACCTGAGCGGCATGGGCCTGAAGCCGGGCGCCATCGGTTCTGTGTGCCTGTCGGTGGCCGGCCCGGTGAGCGGCGATGAGTTTCGTTTCACCAACAATCACTGGCGCCTCAGCAACCTGGCGTTCTGCAAGACCCTGGAGGTCGAGAAGCTGCTGCTGGTCAATGACTTCTCGGCCATGGCCCTGGGCATGACTCGTTTGCGTTCCGATGAATACCGGGTCGTCTGCGAAGGCACCCCGGAGCCGATGCGGCCGGCGGTGGTGATCGGGCCGGGCACCGGGCTGGGCGTCGGGACGCTGCTGGACCTGGGCGAGGGCCGCTTCGCCGCGCTGCCGGGGGAGGGCGGCCATGTCGACCTGCCCATGAGCAGCCCACGGGAAACCCAGCTGTGGCAGCACATCTACAATGAAATTGGCCACGTCAGCGCCGAGACCGCCCTCAGTGGCAGCGGTTTGCCGCGGGTGTACCGGGCCATTTGCGCCGTGGACGGCCATGTGCCGGTGCTCGATACCCCCGAATCCATCACCGCGGCCGGCCTGGCTGGCGACCCCATCGCCCTGGAAGTGCTCGAGCAGTTCTGCCGCTGGTTGGGGCGCGTGGCCGGCAACAATGTGTTGACGTTGGGTGGGCGCGGCGGCGTCTACATCGTCGGTGGCGTGGTCCCGCGCTTTGCCGATTTCTTCCTCGAAAGCGGTTTCGCCCGTTGCTTCGCCGACAAGGGTTGCATGAGCGATTACTTCAAGGGCATTCCGGTCTGGCTGGTGACCGCGCCATACTCCGGCCTGATGGGCGCGGGCGTGGCGTTGGAGCAATCCGCCGCCGCTTAAAATTCGATATATACCCACCCCTGTGGGAGCGAGCTTGCTCGCGATGACGGAGTGCCAGTCGCTATTGAGGTGACTGTTACACCGCTATCGCGAGCAAGCTCGCTCCCACAGGGTTTTTGTAGTGTGTTTGTAGTCCTCATCCATCAGGCATAATCGCCCCAATCCAAACAACAAGGACGAGGCCCGTGAGTTCAGTAAACAAATCGATTTTGTTGGTCGACGACGACCAGGAGATTCGCGAACTGCTGGACACCTACCTCAGCCGTGCGGGGTTCCAGGTGCGCACCACGCCCGACGGCGCCGGGTTTCGCCAGGCGTTTAACGATGCGCCGAGCGACCTGGTGATCCTCGATGTGATGTTGCCCGATGAAGATGGCTTCAGCCTTTGCCGCTGGGTTCGCCAGCACCCCCGCCAGGCCCATGTGCCGATCATCATGCTCACCGCCAGTTCCGACGAGGCCGACCGGGTCATCGGCCTGGAGCTGGGCGCCGATGATTACCTGGGCAAGCCCTTCAGCCCCCGTGAATTGCAGGCGCGCATCAAGGCGCTGCTGCGCCGGGCGCAATTCGGCCAGGAACGTTCCGGCGGTGAAGTGCTGGCCTTCGATGAATGGCGGCTGGACATGGTCAGCCATCGGCTTTTTCACACCGACGGTGAAGAAGTGATTCTCTCCGGTGCCGACTTCGCCCTGCTCAAGTTGTTTCTCGACCATCCCCAGGAAATCCTCGACCGCGACACCATCGGCAATGCGACTCGTGGCCGTGAATTGATGCCCCTGGACCGGATCGTCGACATGGCGGTCAGTCGCCTGCGCCAACGCCTGCGTGACACCGACAAGCCGCCGCGGCTGATTCGCACGGTGCGGGGCAGCGGTTACCAACTGGCGGCCAGTGTGGTTGCCAGCAATGGGCATTGACTGGATCAGGAAAATCGCCCGGCGGGTACCGGTACCGCGCTCGTTGCTAGGCCGGATGCTGTTGCTGACCTTGCTGGTGGTGTTGTTCGCCCAGACCCTGTCCAGCGTGATCTGGGTCTCGCAATTGCGCGCCACCCAGCTCGAAGGCCTGATCACCAGTGCCCGCAGCCTTGCCCATTCGATGAACGCCAGCGTCAGTTATTTGCGGTCGCTGCCGGTGGCTTACCGGCCGCTGGTGCTCGATCAGTTGCGCAGCATGGGCGGCACGCGGTTTGTCGTCACCCTCAATGACAAACCCCTTGGCATGGACGTGTTGCCGGTCACGCCGCGCAAGCTGGCGGTGCTCAAGGCGGTGGACGAGGTGCTGCGCCAATCCCTGGGCAGTAGCGCCGACATCTCCGTGCAATTTGTCAGCCCCGATGACCTGCGGATTTTCAACGCCGGACTCAAGCTCGACGAACTGCCCCGTTCGTGGGCCCACTACGCCTTGACCCTCGAACCGGTGAACCCGCCAGTGCTGGTCACGCAGATCCAGATGGCGCCGGGCGAGTGGCTGTACATCGCCTCGCTGCTCCCTGAGCCCTACACCAGCCTCGAAGAACAGAGCCTGCCCAAGCAGCAGGTCGGTTTCATCCTGCTCACCAGCAGCCTGTTGTTGCTGTTCATCGGTTTGCTGGTGCACTGGCAGAGCCGGCCTCTCAAGCGTCTGGCCCGGGCCGCGCGGGACATGTCCCTGGGTGCCGAAGTGGAACCGGTGGCCGAGGGCGGTGGCAGCGAAGTGGTGGAAGTGGGGCGAGCCTTCAATGCCATGCGCGAGCGCATCAGCCGTTACCTGACGGAGCGCAGCCAGCTGTTCAGTGCGATCTCTCACGACTTGCGCACACCGATCACCCGGTTGCGGCTGCGGGTCGAGCTGTTGGAAGACGAAAACCTGCAAGCCAAGTTCGGCCGTGACCTGGATGAGCTGGAGCTGCTGGTCAAAGGTGCGTTGCAATGCGTCAAGGACACCGACATCCACGAAAACATTGAGCCGGTGGACCTCAACCATGTGCTCGATTGCCTGGTCGAGCCGTACCTGGCGCCCAACGGCAACGGTCGGGTGACCCAGGATGGCCGGGCGCTGGCGCCGTATCCCGGCAAGCCGCTGGCCCTCAAGCGCTGCATCGGCAACCTGATCGACAACGCCTTGAAATACGGACAGAACGCCCATCTGCACATCGATGACGATGAAGCCGCGTTCATCCTGCACGTCGACGATGAAGGCCCCGGTGTGCCGGAACAGCGCTTGGAGCAAGTCTTCGAACCACACTTCCGCTTGGCCGGGCAGCAGCAGGGCTACGGCCTGGGTCTGGGCATCGCCCGCAACATCGCCCACAGCCATGGGGGTGAAGTGAGCCTGCAGAACCTGCGCGAGGGTGGGTTGCGAGTGACGTTGCAGTTGCCGCGCAGTGTGGATTGATCAGACCGCGTTATCGTTCATCGCGAGCAAGCTCGCTCCCACAGGAGTTTTGTGAACGCCGCAGACCCAGTGTGGGAGCGAGCTTGCTCGCGATGGCGCCAGTAGCCTCACCTCATCTCCCAGGTAAATGTCACAAATCGGTGACATAACTCGCCCCTTTCGTTACCTGCCGCCCGCCATCCCTTGTTTAGACTCCCTGCGTCAAAACAACAAAAAAGGTATTCCGATGGACACCTTCCAACCGGCCTTCAGCAGTTGGCTGAACGCGCCTGCCCACCAGCAATGGCTTGCCGATGAAGGCTTGCGGCTGCTGGCGTTCGCCAAGGCCTCGAAGCTGCCGGACGGCTTTGGCAATCTGGACGAACTTGGGCGCCTGCCGGCCGATGCCCGGGCCGAGACCATGAACACCGCGCGCATGACCCACAGCTTCGCCATGGCTCACATCCAGGGCTTGCCGGGTTTCGCCGAGCTGGTGGATCACGGCATCCAGGCCCTCAACGGCCGTTTGCGCGACGCCGAGCACGGTGGTTGGTTCGCCACGACGCGGCCTGATGAAGACGGCGCTGGCAAGGCGGCCTACCTGCATGCATTCGTTGCCCTGGCGGCCAGTTCCGCGGTGGTGGCCAAGCGTCCCGACGCGCCAGCGTTGCTGGACGAAGCGGTGCGGATCATCGATGAGCATTTCTGGTGTGAGGAGGAGGGCGCGTTGCGCGAGTCCTTCAACCGCGACTGGAGCGAGGAGGAGGCCTATCGCGGCGCCAACAGCAACATGCACGCCACCGAAGCCTTCCTGGCCCTGGCCGATGCCACCGACGATCCTCGTTGGCTGGCCCGCGCCCTGCGCATTGTCGAGCGGGTGATCCACGGTCATGCCGCGGCCAACGACTACCTGGTGGTGGAGCATTTCGATCGCCACTGGCAGCCGTTGCGCGAATACAACCAAGACAATCCCGCCGATGGTTTCCGCCCCTACGGCACCACCCCCGGCCACGGTTTTGAATGGGCTCGGCTGCTGCTGCACCTTGAAGCCGCACGGGTCCAGATCGGCATGCTGACCCCGGGATGGCTGGCCCAGGACGCGCAAAAACTCTTCGACCAGAACTGCCGCCACGGCTGGGACGTCGATGGCGCGCCGGGCATTGTCTACACCCTGGACTGGGATAACCGCGCCGTGGTTCGCCATCGCCTGCATTGGGTTCACGCCGAAGCGGCGGCCGCTGCCAGCGCCTTGCTCAAGCGCACCGACGAGGCGAAGTACGAAGCCTGGTACCGGTGCTTCTGGGAGTTCTGCGACAAACATTTCATCGACCGCTGCAACGGCAGCTGGCATCACGAACTCGATCCGCAAAACCGTCCCAGCGCCGATATCTGGCCGGGCAAGCCGGATCTTTATCACGCCTGGCAGGCGGTCCTGATTCCGCGCCTGCCCCTGGCACCGAGCATGGCGTCAGCCCTGGCGCGGTTATCCAGCCCTGCGCCTGTGTAACCATGTCGTGACATTTGCACGTCCCTTCGTTACCTGCGAAGGGATTCCCTCTGATTAGAATCCATGCAGCGCAAGCACCAGACTTGCATGCATAACAACAAGAAAGGTAATTCTAGATGAATGCGATTTCTCGCCTCGCTACTGTCATTTCTCTTGCTTCCCTGCTTCCCGTCGCAGCCTTCCCTGTCACCACGCTTGCCGCCGAATCCAAAGGTTCCGTGGAAGTCGTCCATTGGTGGACGTCGGGTGGTGAAAAAGCCGCGATCGATGTGCTCAAGGCCCAGGTAGAGAAAGACGGTTTTACCTGGAAGGACGGCGCTGTCGCCGGTGGTGGCGGTTCCACTGCCATGACCGTGCTCAAGAGCCGTGCGGTGGCCGGCAACCCACCGGGTGTCGCCCAGATCAAGGGCCCGGACATCCAGGAATGGGCGTCCACCGGCCTGCTCGACACCGACATCCTCAAGGACGTTGCCAAGGCCGAAAAGTGGGACAGCCTGCTCGACAAGAAAGTCTCCGATACCGTGAAGTACGAAGGTGACTACGTCGCCGTGCCGGTGAACATCCACCGCGTCAACTGGCTGTGGATCAACCCGGAAGTCTTCAAGAAGGCCGGCATCACCAAGAACCCGACCACCCTCGAAGAATTCTACGCAGCCGGCGACAAGCTCAAGGCCGCGGGCTTTATTCCGCTCGCCCACGGCGGCCAGCCTTGGCAGGACAGCACCGTGTTCGAAGCCGTGGTGCTTTCGGTGATGGGCGCTGATGGCTACAAGAAGGCCCTGGTCGACCTGGACAACAAGGCCCTGACCGGTCCGGAAATGGTCAAGGCGCTGACCGAGCTGAAGAAAGTCGCGACCTACATGGACGCCGACGGCAAGGGCCAGGACTGGAACCTGGAAGCGGCCAAGGTCATCAACGGCAAGGCCGGCATGCAGATCATGGGTGACTGGGCCAAGAGCGAGTGGACCGCAGCGAAGAAAGTCGCCGGCAAGGACTACGAGTGCGTGGCCTTCCCGGGCACCGACAAGGCCTTCACCTACAACATCGACTCCCTGGCGGTGTTCAAGCAGAAGGACAAGGGCACTGCGGCTGGCCAGCAGGATATCGCCAAGGTCGTGCTGGGTGAGAACTTCCAGAAAGTCTTCAGCATCAACAAGGGCTCGATCCCGGTGCGCAACGACATGCTGGGCGACATGGCCAAGTACGGTTTCGATTCCTGCGCCCAGACCGCTGCCAAGGACTTCCTGACGGACGCCAAGACCGGCGGCCTGCAACCGAGCATGGCGCACAACATGGCGACCACGCTGGCGGTACAGGGTGCGTTTTTCGATGTGGTGACCAATTACATCAACGACCCGAAAGCCGACCCGGCTGACGCAGCCAAGAAACTGGGTGCGGCGGTGCAGTCAGCGAAGTAATTAGCGCCGCGGTCCCTTTGTGGGAGCGAGCCTGTGGGAGCAAAGCTTGCTCGCGATGAACGATAACGCGGTCATTCGAAAGACCGAGGTGCCTTCATCGCGAGCAAGCTCGGCTCCCACGCAAGCTCGCTCCCACACAGGGATTGTTTTGTAGTCTTTTTCTCTTGTACTGGATCTTCCCATGAGTTCTGTTGCTGTGTTCAGCAAGGCCTCGCCGTTCGATGCATTGCAGCGCTGGCTCCCGAAACTGGTGCTGGCGCCGAGCATGTTCATCGTACTGGTGGGCTTCTATGGCTATATCTTGTGGACGTTCGTCCTGTCGTTCACCACCTCGACGTTCCTGCCGAACTACAAGTGGGCAGGCCTGGCGCAGTATGCGCGGCTGATGGACAACGACCGCTGGTGGGTGGCGAGCAAGAACCTGGCGCTGTTCGGCGGCCTGTTCATTGGTATCACCCTGGTGATCGGCGTGCTGCTGGCGGTGTTTCTCGACCAGCGCATTCGCCGCGAAGGTTTTATCCGCACCATTTACCTGTACCCGATGGCGCTGTCGATGATCGTCACCGGTACGGCCTGGAAATGGTTGCTCAACCCGGGCATGGGCCTGGACAAATTGTTGCGTGACTGGGGTTGGGAGGGCTTCCGCCTGGACTGGCTGATCGACCCGGACCGCGTGGTGTACTGCCTGGTGATCGCGGCGGTGTGGCAGGCTTCGGGGTTCATCATGGCGATGTTCCTGGCCGGCCTGCGGGGTGTCGATCAATCGATCATCCGTGCCGCGCAGATCGATGGCGCGAGCATGCCGCGCATCTACTGGAAAGTGGTACTGCCGAGCCTGCGTCCGGTGTTCTTCAGCGCCGTGATGATCCTGGCGCACATCGCGATCAAGAGCTTCGACCTGGTGGCGGCGATGACGGCCGGTGGCCCGGGTTATTCCTCCGACCTGCCGGCGATGTTCATGTATTCCTTCACCTTCAGTCGCGGCCAGATGGGCATGGGCTCGGCCAGTGCAATCCTGATGCTCGGTGCGATTCTCGCGATCATCGTGCCTTACCTGTACTCCGAGCTGAGGACCAAGCGTCATGACTAGTCTCGCTGCCAAACCTTCCATCAGCCTGAGTCGCATCGCGATCTACGCGGTGCTGATCCTCGCCGTAGTGCTTTACCTGGTGCCGTTGGTGGTCATGCTGTTGACCAGCTTCAAGACACCGGAAGACATCAGCACCGGCAACCTGCTGAGCTGGCCGACCGTGGTCAGCGGCATCGGTTGGGTCAAGGCCTGGGCCACGGTGGACGGCTACTTCTGGAACTCGATCAAGATCACCGTCCCGGCGGTGCTGATCTCCACCGCCATCGGTGCCTTGAACGGCTACGTGTTGTCGATGTGGCGCTTTCGCGGTTCGCAGTTGTTCTTCGGCCTGTTGCTGTTCGGCTGCTTCCTGCCGTTCCAGACCGTCCTGCTGCCGGCCTCGTTCACCCTCGGCAAGATGGGCCTGGCCAGTACCACCACGGGCCTGGTGTTCGTGCACGTGGTCTATGGCCTGGCGTTCACCACGCTGTTCTTCCGCAACTACTACGTGAGCATTCCCGATGCACTGGTGAAGGCGGCGCGACTGGACGGTGCGGGTTTCTTCACCATTTTCCGGCGGATCATCCTGCCGATGTCCACCCCGATCATCATGGTTTGCCTGATCTGGCAGTTCACGCAGATCTGGAACGACTTCCTGTTCGGCGTGGTGTTCTCCAGCGGTGATTCGCAACCCATCACCGTGGCGCTGAACAACTTGGTCAACACCAGTACCGGGGCCAAGGAATACAACGTGGACATGGCGGCGGCGATGATCGCCGGGCTGCCGACCCTGCTGGTCTATGTGGTCGCAGGCAAGTATTTCGTGCGCGGCCTGACGGCCGGCGCAGTCAAGGGGTAATCATGGCAACGCTTGAACTTCGCAACGTAAACAAGACCTATGGTGCCGGCCTGCCGGACCACCCTGAAGAACATTGAGTTGTCGATCAAGGATGGTGAGTTCCTGATCCTCGTCGGACCTTCGGGCTGCGGCAAGTCGACGCTGATGAACTGCATCGCGGGCCTTGAGACCATCACTGGCGGCGCGATCATGATCGGTGACCAGGATGTCAGCGGCATGAGCCCGAAGGATCGCGACATCGCCATGGTGTTCCAGTCCTATGCGCTGTACCCGACCATGAGCGTGCGCGAGAACATCGAGTTCGGCCTGAAAATCCGCAAGATGAAACAGTCGGACATCGACGAAGAGGTCAATCGCGTGGCCAAGCTGCTGCAGATCGAGCACCTGCTCAATCGCAAGCCCGGCCAGCTTTCCGGCGGCCAGCAACAGCGCGTGGCCATGGGCCGGGCCTTGGCACGGCGGCCAAAGATCTACCTGTTCGACGAACCGCTGTCCAACCTCGACGCCAAGCTGCGGGTCGAGATGCGTACCGAAATGAAATTGATGCACCAGCGCCTGAAGACCACCACGGTCTACGTGACCCACGACCAGATCGAAGCCATGACCCTGGGCGACAAAGTGGCGGTGATGAAGGACGGGATCATCCAGCAGTTCGGCACGCCGAAAGACATCTACACCAACCCGGCCAACCTGTTCGTGGCGAGCTTCATCGGTTCGCCGCCGATGAACTTCATTCCGCTGCGCCTGCAACGCAAGGACGGTCGCCTGCTGGCGCTGCTCGACAGCGGCCAGGCCCGTTGCGAGCTGCCGCTGGGCATGCAGGACGCCGGCCTGGAAGACCGCGAAGTGATCCTCGGCCTGCGCCCGGAACAGATCGCGTTGGCCGGCAGCGAGCCTAATGGCCTGCCGACCATTCGTGCTGAAGTCCAGGTCACCGAGCCTACCGGGCCGGACACCCTGGTATTCGTCAACCTCAACGACACCAAGGTCTGCTGCCGCCTGGCACCGGACGTGGCACCGCAGCCCGGGGAAACCCTGACGCTGCAATTCGATCCGTCGAAAGTGCTGCTGTTCGACGCCCAGTCCGGCGAACGCCTGGGCGTGGCCGGCCAGCCGCAAGCTGACGCCCGGGGTGCCAACGTGGCGCAGTTCAAGGGCCGATGAGGGATCAATGTGGCAGCGGGCTTGTGGGAGCAAAGCTTGCTCGCGATGAACGATAACGCAGTCATTCGAAAGATCGAGGCGCTTTCATCGCGAGCAAGCACAGCTCCCACACAAACCCGCTCCCACAAGGGAGTATGCGGTGGATGGGGACATTCGCCGCAATCGTTGTAAACCGCGTTAGATAAAAACAGTTAATAACAATAAATAAAGACGAGGATGTAGGGATGAAAAAGAAAAACAACGCCCAGCTTATCTGCCAGTTGTCAGCCGTTGCGGCGATGATGCTGGCCGGTAGCGCACACGCTGCCGACGCGTTCAGCGCCGATTCGCAGTGGATGACGGGCGACTGGGGCGGTGAACGGACCAAGCTGATCGAGCAAGGTATCGATATCAAGGCTGACTTTGTCGGCGAGATGGGTGCCAACCTCCACGGCGGCTACAACGATGACAAGACCGCGCGCTGGTCTCAGCAGTTTGGCCTTGGGGTCGCGCTCGATCTGGAGAAACTGGCGGGCTGGGGCGATACCGAAGCCAAGATCCAGTTCACCCGCCGCGACGGTCGCAACATCTCCAACGACCGTATCGGTGATCCACGTGCCGGTACCCTCAGTTCTTCCCAGGAAGTCTGGGGTCGTGGGCAAACCACGCGTCTGACCCAGTTGTGGATCAAGCAGAAATACTTCGACAGCAAACTGGATGTCAAAGCCGGTTATTTCGGTGAGGGCGAAGACTTCAACACCTTCCCGTGCGAGTTCCAGAACCTGGCGTTCTGCGGTTCACAAGCGGGTAACTGGGCGACCGGTATCTGGTACAACTGGCCGATCATGCAGGCGGCGATTCGTGTCAAATACAACATCACGCCTGAGCTCTATGCGCAAATCGGTGCCTACAACCAGAACCCTTCGCAACTGGAAAACAAGAACCGCTACAAGCTCAGCGGCAGCGGCACCAAGGGTACCCTCATTCCGGTCGAGTTGGTCTGGTCACCCAAGATCAATAACCTGCCGGGCGAGTACCGGGTCGGTTACTACAAGAGCACGGCCAAGGCCGATGACGTCCGTGAGGACGACGATGGCAACGACGCCGCGACCACCCGCAACGCCTATCGCAGCCACAGCAGCAAGGACGGCTACTGGTTTGTCGCGCAACAACAGCTCACCACTCACAACGGTGATGCTTCTCGCGGTCTGAATATCGCGGCCAACGCCACCTTCCACGACAAGGAAACCAACATCGTCGACAACTACCAGTCGCTGATGTTCGTGTACAAGGGGCCGTTCGATGCGCGTCCTAAAGATGATGTCGGGATCGGTTTCTCCCGGATCCATGTCAACGAAGATGTGAAGAAAAACGCCGAGCTGGTCAACGTTGCCAATGGTGTCAGCGACTACGATGATCCGCTGTTCACGCCGTTGCGCAGCACCGAATACAACTACGAGATCAACTACGGTTTCCACGTGACCAACTGGCTGACTGTACGTCCCAACCTGCAATACATCACCCATCCAGGTGGCGTGGATGAAGTCGACAACGCGTTGGTGGCCGGCCTGAAAATTCAGTCGGTGTTCTAACGCTGTTGCGATAAGCTCCTCTCTATGTGCGCATATTTGCGGACGGCCAAGGCTGTCCGCTTTTTTTTGCGGAGTGCTCGGCTGGCGCAAAACCTGTGGCGAGGGGCCTGTGGGAGCAAGGCTTGCCCGCGATGAAGGCAACGCGGTCTCCCAGGGAAGCGAGGCGCTTTCATCGCGAGCAAGCTTTGCTCCCACAGCTCAATCGCCTTGCCACAACAAGCGTTGCAAACAGATGAGCAACTCAATGATTTCCAGGACCGCGGCCCATGCATGAGCATCCGCTACAACGCTTTTTCAGATCCTTGCGCGAACGCCCGGTGTTCGCGTGGGAGCGCTATCGGCAGCGCGATGTGTTGGTGATCGATCACCCGTTGTGCCAGGCGGTGTTCAGCCGCCAGGGCGCGCAGTTGCTGCACTTTCAGCCGCGCGGCCAGAAGCCATGGTTGTGGTGCGCGGCCAAATGGCCACACGTCGGCGCGATACGCGGCGGGGTGCCGGTGTGCTGGCCGTGGTATGGCCGCCATCCCAGCGAAAACGCCTGGCCGTGCCACGGTTGGGCGCGGTTGATCGATTGGAAACTGCTCGACAGCCGCAGTGACGACGAAGGTGTGCATTTGCACTGGCAACTGCAATTGTGCGACTGGCAAGTAGACCTGCATGCCGACCTGGGTGAGCGCATGGAACTGCGCTTGAGCACCGAGCACCAGGACAGCCTGCCGTGCCAGTTGAGCCAGGCCTTGCACGCCTATTGGCGCATCGGTGACGTCGGTGAGGTAGCGCTGTCTGGGCTCGAAGGTGCGCAAGGTTACGACCAGCTCAACCGTGAGGTTTGCCAGCAGGAAGGTGAGTTGCGGGTCGAGGGTGGCTGTCAGCGGGTGTTCCAGCACGAGGGTGAATTGCAGCTCAAGGATCACGCCTGGCAGCGCGAGCTGTGCATCGACACCGGCGACAGTGCTGACACCGTGGTGTGGCATCCCGGCGCCCGGCCATTGCTGGGGGTGAGTTGGGATGAGGTCAGTGAGTTTGTCTGTGTCGAAGCGGCCAGTGGCGGCACCGACAGTCTGTGCCTGGCGCCGGGGGAGCGGGCGCATTTGAGTTTGCAGGCGTGGGTGGGGGCTTAGCTCAGTATCTCTGATGTGGCGGCTGGCCCCTTCGCGAGCAAGCCCGCTCCCACATGGGGTTCGGGTTGTTCACAGAACTTGTGATCAACATAGACCTTGTGGGAGCGGGCTTGCTCGCGAAGACGGACTATCAGGCACTGAAGATTCTGGATCGAGTCAGTTGAACTCATCCCCCACCGGATACCGGCTGGCATTCAGGCTTTCCTTGATCTTGCGCAAATGCGGCTGGAAGTCCACGCCCCGCCGCAGGGTCATGCCGGTGGCGAGCACGTCCAGAACGGTGAGTTGGATG
This sequence comes from Pseudomonas beijingensis, assembly GCF_030687295.1. Classification (NCBI taxonomy): domain Bacteria; kingdom Pseudomonadati; phylum Pseudomonadota; class Gammaproteobacteria; order Pseudomonadales; family Pseudomonadaceae; genus Pseudomonas; species Pseudomonas beijingensis. Next base: position 2,445,017 of record NZ_CP117425.1, read on the forward strand.
ATCCGCGAGGTCATCGGCATATAGATGTCGGTGTCTTCGGGCAGGGGAATGTTCAGGCTCAGGGTACTGGCCTTGGCCAGCGGCGAGCCTTCGGCGGTCAGGCCCAGTACCGACGCGCCGTTTTCCCGGGCGATGCGCGCCACTTCCACCAGCTCGCGGGTGCGGCCGGTGTAGGAAATGATCACGAACAGCTCGCCGGTGTGGGCCACTGACGCGATCATGCGCTGCATCAGCACATCGGCGTGAGCGGTCACCGCGAGGTTGAAGCGGAAAAATTTGTGCTGGGCATCCAGGGCCACCGGGGCGGAAGCACCGAGGCCGAAGAAGTGGATCTGCCGGGCCTGGATCAGCAGGTCCACGGCGCGACTGATCAAATTGGGATCAAGGGCCTGGCAGGCGCTGTCCAATGACGCAATGGCACTGCCAAAGATCTTGCGGGTATAGGCTTCCGGGTTGTCATCGGCTTCCACTGCGCGGCTGACATAAGCGGCGCCGCTGGCCAGGCTCTGGGCCAATTGCAGCTTGAGTTCCGGGTAACCGCTGACGCCGAACGAGCGGCAGAAACGGTTGACGGTCGGTTCGCTGACCGAAGCCGCCTGGGCGAGGGCAGCGATGCTGAAGCGGGTCGCCTGCTGCGGGTTGAGCAGGATGATCTCGGCCACCTTGCGTTCGGCCTTGTTCAGGTCTTCAAGGCGACTCTGGATCTGTTCCAGTAAGTTTCGCACGCGGTCCATACAAGATTCCTAGGAAGACGGGTCTTTGATACGACCCTTTGCGGTGGCCTATCCTACTGATGGCTCCGACGGACCACCACCCGGAATCGGTATTTTCGAAAAATGTTGTGGTTATTACTACATTTTTCCTTGAGTGATACCTTGAAAAAAGGTATTTGTAGTTTAACTTGATAAAAGAACAAACATCATGCCTTCGATTACGGTTGAACCGTGCACCTTTGCCTTGTTCGGCGCGTTGGGCGATCTGGCCTTGCGCAAGCTCTTTCCTGCCCTGTATCAGCTCGATGGCGCCCAATTGCTGCACGAGGACACGCGGATCATCGCGTTGGCCCGTGAGCCCGGCGGCGAGCAGCAGCACCTGGCATTCATCGCCGCCGAGCTGCGCCGTTATGTCGGCGAAAAAGACCTGGACGAAGCCGTACTCGAGCGTTTCCTGGCCCGTTTGACCTACCTGCACGTGGATTTCCTCAAGGCCGACGATTATGTCGCCCTGGCCGAAGCGGCCGGTTCGGCCCAGCAGGTCATTGCCTATTTCGCCACCCCGGCGGCGGTGTATGGGGCGATCTGCGAGAACCTGGCGAAGGTCGGCTTGAGCGAGAATACCCGGGTGGTGCTGGAGAAGCCCATTGGCTCGGACCTGGAGTCGTCGCGCAAGGTCAACGATGCCGTGGCGCAGTTCTTCCCGGAAAACCGCACCTATCGCATCGACCATTACCTGGGCAAAGAGACGGTCCAGAACCTGATTGCGCTGCGGTTCGCCAACAGCCTGTTCGAAACCCAGTGGAACCAGAACTACATTTCCCACGTGGAAATCACCGTGGCCGAGAAAGTCGGTATCGAAGGCCGCTGGGGCTATTTCGACAAGGCCGGCCAACTGCGGGACATGATCCAGAACCACCTGCTGCAGCTGCTGTGCCTGATCGCCATGGACCCTCCGGCCGACTTGTCCGCCGACAGTATCCGCGACGAGAAGGTCAAGGTGCTCAAGGCCCTCGCGCCGATCAGCCCGGAAGGCTTGACCACGCAGGTGGTGCGTGGCCAGTACATCGCCGGCCACAGCGAGGGCAAGTCGGTGCCTGGCTACCTCGAAGAACCCAATTCCAACACCCAGAGCGACACCGAGACGTTCGTCGCCCTGCGCGCTGACATCCGCAACTGGCGTTGGGCCGGGGTGCCGTTTTACCTGCGTACCGGCAAACGCATGCCGCAGAAGCTGTCGCAGATCGTCATCCACTTCAAGGAACCGTCCCACTACATCTTCGCGCCCGAGCAGCGTTTGCAGATCAGCAACAAGCTGATCATCCGCCTGCAACCGGACGAAGGGATTTCCCTGCGAGTGATGACCAAGGAGCAGGGCCTGGACAAGGGCATGCAATTGCGCAGCGGTCCGCTGCAACTCAACTTCTCCGACACCTATCGCAGCGCACGGATTCCCGATGCCTACGAGCGGTTGTTGCTGGAAGTCATGAACGGCAATCAGAACCTGTTTGTCCGTAAAGATGAAATTGAAGCCGCGTGGACGTGGTGTGACCAGTTGATCGCCGGGTGGAAAAAGTCCGGCGATGCGCCCAAGCCGTATGCGGCGGGGTCCTGGGGGCCGATGAGCTCCATTGCACTGATCACGCGGGATGGGAGGTCATGGTATGGCGATATCTGAAGTGAAACTGCCGCAGGGCGTCAGCGCCCACGAATTCAAGAACCCGGTGCTGCTGGCCGAAGGCCTGGCGCTGAACGTGGCCGAGCAGTTGCGCAAGGCGATCGATGCGCGCGGCACGGCGACCCTGGTGGTCTCCGGTGGCCGCAGCCCGGTGGCGTTTTTCCAGCACCTGGCCAAGCAGGCGCTGGACTGGTCCAAGGTGGTGGTCAGCCTGGCCGACGAGCGCTGGGTACCGGTTGAACACGCCGACAGCAACGCCGGTTTGCTCAAGCGTTACCTGTTGCAGGGCGCCGCGGCCAAGGCCCAGTTCCTGAGCCTCTACAGCGCCAGCGCGCACCTGGAAGCGGCTGCCGAGCAGGCCGATCGCTTACTGGCCGAACTGCCGCCCATCGACGTACTGGTATTGGGCATGGGCGATGACGGGCACACCGCCTCGCTGTTCCCGGACAGTCCGAACCTGGCCCAAGCCCTGGACGCCAACGGCACTCGTCGTTGCTGGCCGATGCTGGCGCCGACCGTGCCGCACCAGCGCTTGACCATGAGTCGCGCCTTGCTGGCCTCGGCGCAACACAAAGTGCTGTCGATTTCCGGTCAGTCGAAATTGACCACCCTGAACGCCGCGGTGGCGGGTGACGATGTCGCCGAAATGCCGATCCGCGCGTTTTTGCAACCTACGTTAGAGATTTACTGGTGCCCATGAACCAAGGATCAGCCGCTATGACAAACCCATCCCCGACCGTTTCCATGGCGGACAAAGTTGCCCTGATCGACAGCCTCTGCGCCAAGGCGCGGATCCTGCCGGTGATCACCATCGCCCGCGAACAGGACATCCTGCCGCTGGCCGATGCCCTGGCCGCCGGTGGCCTGACGGCGCTGGAAGTGACGTTGCGTTCCCAGTACGGTCTCAAGGCCATCCAGATTCTGCGCGAGCAGCGTCCGGAATTGGTGACCGGCGCCGGCACGGTGCTCGACCGCCACATGCTGGACGCCGCCGAGGCAGCCGGTTCGCAGTTCATCGTCACCCCGGGCATCACCCGCGACCTGCTCGAAGCCAGCGTCTATAGCTCTATCCCGTTGCTGCCAGGCATCAGCAACGCCTCGGGCATCATGGAAGGCTACGGCCTGGGCTATCGCCGCTTCAAACTGTTCCCGGCCGAAGTCAGCGGCGGTGTCGCGGCCATCAAGGCCTTGGGCGGCCCGTTCGGCGAAGTGAAATTCTGCCCGACCGGCGGCGTGAGCCCAGCCAACATCAAGAGCTACATGGCGTTGAAAAACGTGATGTGCGTGGGCGGAAGCTGGATGCTTGATCCGGAGTGGATCAAGAACGGCGACTGGGCCCGCATTCAGGAATGCACCGCCGAGGCCTTGGCGCTGCTGGACTGATTGTTTTACCGAACCTCGTTGGGTGTTCTACGGTTTTACGGTGCGCTTGGTCGGCGCACCGTTTTTTTTTGCCTGGACTTTTACGCCGGTACAGATTTCCTGTGGCGAGGGAGCTTGCTCCCGCTGGGCTGCGAAGCAGTCCTGAAACCTGTCACCTCGGTCCGCCAGGTCAATCTCATTGTGCCTTTTGGGGCTGCTGCGCAGCCCAGCGGGAGCAAGCTCCCTCGCCACAAGGGACTAGGTACGGCTCAGTTCAAGCAGCGCCTGGGTCAACCGCTCGATATCACTCGCCAAGGTAATCAACCCAGGGGTAATGCGGATGCACGGCCCGACGCTGGTATGGCGCACCACCGTGAAGATTCCATGCTCAGTGAGCAGTCGATCGGCCATCGCCTGTTGATCGGCGTGAGCGGTGAAGCGCATCGCCGTGATGCCGCAATAGAGACGCCGGTCATCCGGGGTCATCACTTCGATGCCCGGCACATCGCGCACGGCCTTCACCCACAGGTCGCGCAGGTAACACAGGCGCGCGCCTTTGGCCAAGGCGCCGCCCAGGCTGCGGTGTTCTTCGAAGACCAGGGGCAGGGTGAGCAAGGCCGGGATGTTCGGCGTGCTATGGGGCGTGCGCGAGCGGACGTCGGTGGCGGGGTAGCTGTCTTCGTCCATGTCCGGGTCGATGTCGGCCAACCGCTGCGGGGCGATGTACAGGAAGCCCTGGGAGAGGGGGCCACCGATCCACTTCTGCAGGTTGAACCCGGCAAATTCGATCCCGAATTTCTTCAGGTCGAAATCGATCTGGCCCAGGGCGTGGGCACCGTCGAGGATGATATCGACGGCAAACTCCCGGGCGTTCTCGGCAATGGCCTGGACCGGCATCACCAGCCCGGTGAGGTGGTTGACGTAGGTCAGCGCCATCAGCTTGAGACGAGGGTAGCGAATGAACGCTTCGCGATAAGTGCCCACCAGGCTTTCGAAACTGGCGGGGTGCTGGTGGACGATTTCGATCACTTCCACGCCACGCCGGCGGGCCAGCCAGCGCATCGCGCTTTTGACCGAGGCATATTCTACGTCACAGATCAGCACTTGATCGCCCGGCTTGAGGCCGTTGTAGTTGCGAATCAAGGTTTGCAGGGCATCCACCGCGCTGTTGGCCAACGTCACGCCCTGGGGTGAGGCGTGGATCAGTTGGGCCACCTGTCGCCGAATGGCTTCGCCGTGTTCCTGGTCGAACTGCTGGCGCACGTACACGGAGTTGCCGCGGTTGATGAATTCGATGTTGCGCTGGTATTCCTCCACCACGGTGCGGGACATGCGTCCGAAGTAGCCGTTTTCCAGATTGAGTGGCCCGGCGGGATCGATGTCGTAGCGGTCGACAAAGGTTTTCCAGAAAGCTTCGTCGTGGGCACGCAGCGTGTTTTCGGGCATGGCGGGTCTCAGTCAGTCAATGGCGAGGTTTGGGCAGGCCATGTTTGGCGCGCAGCGGGTCCAGCAGGTCGGACAAACCGTTGTGGTCGATTTCCTGCATCAACGCCAGCAAACCGCCCAGTTCACCCTTGGGAAAGCCCTCACGGGCGAACCAGTTCAGGTATTGACCCGGCAGGTCGGCGAGGATTCGGCCCTTGTATTTACCGAAGGGCATTTGACGCGTGACGAGCAATTCGAGCTTTTCCGGATTCATGGCAATCGTCTTGATTCAAACCTGTCTCGAAAATACAGGCATTCTGCATGCAGGCCAAATGACAGATCATGCAAATAGCGCGGATACAGATTTCAGTGGGTTTGTTAAGCAATTGATTTTTAAATAATTTTATTGGAGTTGATGGCTGGCATGGCCGATGCAATATCCCTTGCAGGTTTTCTATTCACCCGCAAAGGAACTGAAAAATGACTGACATCAACAAAGAATCCATCTCCGTCTTGAACGACCTGATCGAGACCAGCAAGGATGGCCAGGAAGGGTTCAAGACCTGCGCTGAAGACATCAAGCATCCGGAACTCAAGTCGCTGTTCGTCCAGCGTGCCGCCGATTGCGCAGCCGCTGCGGCTGAACTGCAAGCTGCGGTTCGCGCCCTCGGTGGTGATCCGGAAACTTCCACCAGCGTCGCCGGTGACATGCACCGTCGCTGGGTGGACGTGAAAGCCATGTTCACCGGTAAGGACGAAGAAGCGGTGCTCAACGAAGCCGAGCGCGGTGAAGACCATGCGCTCAAGGCCTATAAGGAAGCGCTGGAAAAAATCAGCAAGCATAATCTGGTCGGCATTCGTGACCTGGTTGAGCGCCAGTACCACGGTGTGCAACGCAACCATGACCAGGTCAAGGCGCTGCGTAACCAGGCACGTGCCCAGAGTTAAAAAGACGCAGCCAACACCGCCGAAAAAAACGCCAGCTTGCCTGGCGTTTTTTGTGGGGGCGACTCAAATTTAAGGTGAGCACTGTTGTGGCGAGGGGATTTATCCCCGCTGGATTGCGAAGCAACCCCCTATATCCGGGCTGACACGACGCAGTAATACAGATGGGACTGGGGCTGCTGTGCAGCCCAGCGGGGATAGATCCCCTCGCCACAAGGTCGGGTCGAGGCATTTCAACTCAGCGCCAGACAGAAACAGTGTTTGTTAAATCCATCAATAATCACCTCTGGACTCTAATAGGTAGCTAGCTAATAATTGCATCGCCTATCCCCCCGCATTGCATCTATTGTTACTGGCATCCCCCAAAGAGTTTTTCGCGTGCCCATTACCTTCCAGGCCTTGTTCGCCCCTGATCGCCTCGCTCTGCAGTTCGCCATCAAGACCGTGCTTGGCGCCGGGCTGGCGTTGTGGCTGGCGTTGCGCTGGGGGTTGGAGCAGCCGTCATGGGCGTTGATGACGGCGATCATCGTCGCCCAGCCACTGTCCGGGATGGTGGTGCAGAAGGGGTTGGCGCGATTGGTCGGCACGTTGGTGGGCACCGTCATGTCGGTGGTGTTCATGGGCCTGTTTGCCCAGGCGCCCTGGTTGTTCCTGCTGGCCCTGGCGCTCTGGCTGGGCCTGTGCACGGCCTGTTCGACGCTGTTGCGCAGTGCCTGGTCGTATTCATTCGTGTTGGCCGGCTACACGGTGGCGATCATTGCCCTGCCGGCCCTTTCCCATCCGCTGGGGGTGTTTGATCAAGCGGTGGCACGCTGCACCGAGATCAGCCTGGGCATCGTCTGCGCCACGGCAGCCAGTGCCTTGCTTTGGCCGTTGCGGGTCGAGCGGCAATTGGCCGGGCAGGCCCTGGCTGCCTGGCAAAGCGGCATGCAGGCTGCCCGTGCGACCCTGGCGGGCGATGCCCAGGCCCGTAAAGGGTTGCTGGAAATCCTGGGCAGGATTGTCGCGGTGGATGCCCAGCGCGAACATGCCTGGTTCGAAGGCAGCCGTGGTCGACAGCGGGCCCGGGCCATCAGCGGCTTGAGCCAGAAATTGCTGATGTTGCTGCGTCTTTCGCGCTCGGTGCGTCGGCAGTGGAAACAGCTCGACCCTGAAGAGGCTCAGGCCCTCCAGCCGTGGATGAACGAGGTGCAACAAGCCCTCGACGCCGACAGTGCGACCCTGCAAGCCTTGCGTCCCCGGGTATGGGATGCGTCCCACGACCCGCAGTTCAGCGCGGCGCAAAGTTATTGCCTGGCGCGTTTCGCTCTGTTGCTCGATACCGCCCTGGCCGCCTGCGCAGCCTTGACGGCGGTACAGGAGGGCAGGGAGGCAGCGGATCCACCGCGAACCCTGGCGCCTCATCGTGATCTGTCCCTGGCGATAGTCTTCGGCGCACGCAGTGCCCTGGCGTTCCTGGTAGTTGCTTGTTTCTGGCTGGCAACCGCCTGGCCCGCCGCATCGGGCGCGATGCTACTGACGTGCGTGGTGTGCAGCTTGTTTGCCAGTCGTGAAAACGGCGCGCAGATCGGCATGAGTTTTCTGCGGGGCATCTTTTTGGCCGTGCCGACGGCGTTCGTGATCGGCGAGCTCGTGCTACCGCAATGGAGCAGTTTCGCGATGCTGTGCCTGGCCATGGGGGTGCCGTTGTTTTTCGGGGCATTGGGCATGGCCAAGCCGCAGATCTTCGCCACGGCGACGTCGTTCTGCCTGCATTTCGTGGTGCTGATATCGCCACTCAACACCATGAAGTACGACGTCGCGGCGTTCTTCAACAACGCCCAGGCCATGATGATTGGCGTGGGCGCGGCGGTGCTGGCCTTCAATCTGCTGATTTTGCGCAACCCGGCCTGGCACAGCCGCCGCCTGCTGGCCGCGACCCTTCACGACCTGGTGCGTCTGACCCATCGCCGCCTGCAGGGTGCCGAGAGCTGGTTCGGCGGGCGCATGGCCGACCGGCTGTTGCAGTTGGCCAGGCATTACCCTGAACTGCCGGTGCAGGCGCGTAGCCGTTGGGATGATGGCTTGCTGGGCCTGGACATTGGCGATGAGCTGTTGCATTTGCGCCTGAGCCTGGCCGTCGCCCAAGTGCCCGATACCCGGGCGCAGCGACGTTATTTCGAAGCGCTGGAGCAGGTGCTCGAACGCGGTCCTGCCGGCGACCAGGCCGATGCGCTGGCCCCGGCGAGCGCCGAGTTCCTGAACCTGTTGTCGACCCAGCCGCCCGGCGATGCACTGAAGCTGGCCCAGGGCGCGGTGGTGCAATTGCAAAACAGCTGGCGCGCCTGGTGCCGCCAGCACGAACCTGAACGACGGGAGCACAGCCATGGGCTTGCGTGAGTGGTCGATTGGCGGGGTGTTGCTCAGCCCGTTCCTGATTTATGTGGTGCTGGCATTGCTGGTGACCGGCGCGCTGCGCCTGTTGCTCAGCCTGGTGCCGGCCGGGCGCTGGATCTGGCATGAAGCCTTGTTCGACTGCGCCCTGTATGTCTGTGTCCTGACTGTTATTACCGTGGCCCTCGGGCCGCTATAGGAGTTGAACATGCGTACTTCCGTACGTGTCGCCGTCACGCTGTGCATGGTGGCTGTGGCGATCTTCGCCGGCTTTCACCTGTGGCAGTACTACATGCTCACGCCCTGGACCCGTGATGCGCGGATCCGCGCCGACGTGGTGGTGATCGCCCCCGATGTGTCGGGCTGGGTGCGCGAGCTCAAGGCGGTGGATAACCAGCAGGTCAAGGCCGGTGATCTATTGCTGAGTATCGACCGCGAGCGTTTCGAGGCGGCGGTGGAGAAGGCCCGGGCCGTGGTCCAGACACGCCAGCAGCAACTGAGCCTGCGCGAACACGAAGCCAGTCGCCGCGCCGCCCTGGGGCCCCAGGCCATCAGTGCCGAACTGCGGGAAAACGCCCAGATCAACGCCGGCATCGCCCGCGGCGAACTGCGCGAAGCCCAGGCCGAGGCCAAGGTCGCCGAGCTCAACCTGGCCCGCAGCCAGGTCCTGGCCCCGCGCAGCGGCCACATCACCAACCTGCGCCTGGCCGAAGGCAACTACGTGAATGCCGGGCAGCCGGTGATGGCGCTGATCGACGACTCGACCTTCTATGTGCAGGCCTATTTCGAAGAAACCAAATTGCCCAGGATTCGTGTGGGCGATCCGGTCAAGGTCTGGCTGATGAGCGCCGGCCATGCCCTGGAGGGGCACGTGGAAAGCATCAGCCGCGGCATTACCGACCGCAACACCAACCCCGATGCGCAGTTGCTGGCGGAGGTGGAGCCGACCTTCAACTGGGTGCGCCTGGCCCAGCGGATCCCGGTGCGGATCAAGTTGGACAAGGTGCCGGAGGGGGTAAACCTGAGCGCCGGGATGACGGCGAGTGTGCAGGTGCGTGAAGACCAACCATAAATGTGGGAGCAAGGCTTGCCCGCGATGAAGATGACTCGGTCTCTCAGGGAACCGAGGCGCCTGCATCGCGAGCAAGCTTTGCTCCCACACAGTGGCTCGCCACAGGTCATTCGCTTTAGAGGGTGGTAATCAACCGACAGTGATCGCCGGCAGCGTCGGCAACGTCACGGTCTGCTGCTTGCGCGGGGCGAGGATCTCGGCTTCGCCGTCCACCACCAGTTCGTCGCGTTGGTTGAACACCCGCGTAGCAATACGCACGCGAAACTTCGGCAGTTTTTCCAGGATTTCCAGGCGTACGGTCAAGGTGTCGCCGATTTTCACCGGCTTCTGGAAGCTCATCTGCTGGCCGATATAGATGGTGCCCGGCCCAGGCAACTCGCACGCCACCGCCGCGCTGATCAGCGCCCCGCTGAACATGCCGTGGGCGATGCGCTCCTTGAACATGCTTGCCGCAGCGAATTCGGCGTCCAGGTGCACCGGGTTGTGATCGCCCGACATCGCCGCGAACAGCTGGATGTCGCGTTCCTCGACGGTCTTGCTGTAGCTGGCGGTCTGGCCGATTTCGAGGGCTTCGTAAGGGGTGTTGGTAACCTGGGTCATCTGTTTCAGATCCTGTGGAGTAAAGGAAAACGCTGCAAGCCTACTCGCTGCGTGGCGGCCGCTTGTGGTTCAAGGCCTGGGCAATCCAGGCCAACATGTCGGCGGTCACTTCATCGCGGTTGGTTTCATTGAACAATTCGTGCCGGGCCTGCGGGTAGATCGTCAATTGCAGGTGTTGGCTGCCGGCGTCGCGCAGGGCGTCGGCCAGATCCTTCAGACGCTTGCCTTCGCTCACCGGATCACATTCGCCGCCGATCACCAGCAAGGGCAGGCCCGGATCGATCTGGGCGAGATTGGACGCTTTGCTGATTTGCTGCAAGCCGCCGAGCAGGTCGACCCACAGTTGATTGGTGCAGCGAAAGCCGCACAGCGGGTCGTGGACATATTTGTCGACTTCGGCCGGATCGCGACTGAGCCAGTCGAAAGGGGTACGCGTGGGTTTGAATTTCTTGTTGAAACTGCCGAACGACAGCCACTCGATCAAGGCACTGCGCCCCGTCGCACCCTGGCGCCGACGTTCGAAGCGGGCGATCAGGCGAGCGCTGCGGTAGAGCGTCAGCGGCTGAAAGTTCGAACCGCTGAGTATCGCCCCGTGCAGGCTGGCGCTGTGATGCAGCAGGTAACCTTGGGCGATGTAGCTGCCCATGCTGTGGCCCAGCAGCAGAATGGGTGTATCAGGATGTTGGTGGACGATGTGGTGATTGAGGCTGGCCAGGTCGCCCACGACCTTGGCCCAGCCATCCTCGTCGGCGAAGTGGCCGAGAATCGCCTCCTCGCCGGTCTTGCCATGGCCGCGCAGGTCCAGCGCGTAGACACCGTAGCCTTCGTCGCACAGCGCCTGGGCCAGGCGCGCGTAGCGGCCGCTGTGTTCGGCCATGCCGTGGGCCAGCATGACCACCGCCAACGGGGCGGTGTCGGGCAGCCATTGGTTGATGAACAGGCGGCTGTGGTCGGTCGCGGTCAGCCAGAACGTTTGGTGGATCATGGCGATTCCTTTACACAGGGGCATGTGCAGCGTCGCTGCATTGTATAGCGCATCCGTTGCGTCTCGCCTGAGCCAAGGCAGGAAGATTCACACAATCTATGACGCAGGTTGCCATATTTGCCTGATTGGCCATAGCTGCTAGTGTCCCAGGAGCTCCGCCTCTGCAAGCGATACAGACGCGGCCCGGATATGCTCAGGTAAAGAGGACAAAAACAATGCAGCCTGATTTCTGGAATGACAAACGCCCGGCCGGCGTGCCCCTGGATGTCGACCTCGGGGCCTACAAGTCGGTGATCGAGGTGTTCGAGCGTTCCTGCAAGAAATTCGCCGACCGCCCGGCGTTCAGCAACATGGGAGTGACCCTCACCTATGCCGAACTCGAGCGCTACAGCGCAGCCTTCGCCGGTTACCTGCAAACCCATACCGACTTGGCGCCGGGTGATCGTATCGCGGTGCAGATGCCCAACGTCCTGCAGTACCCGATCGCCGTGTTCGGTGCCTTGCGCGCCGGGCTGGTCGTGGTCAACACCAACCCGTTGTACACCGCGCGGGAAATGCGCCATCAGTTCAAGGACTCCGGTGCCCGGGCGCTGGTGTACCTGAACATGTTCGGGCAGAAAGTCCAGGAGGTGTTGCCCGATACGGACCTGCAGTATTTGATCGAAGCGAAGATGGGTGACCTGATGCCCACCGCCAAGGGTTGGCTGGTCAACACAATGGTGAGCAAGGTCAAGAAAATGGTCCCGGCCTATTCGCTGCCCCAGGCCATTTCCTTCAAAAGCGCCTTGCGCCTGGGACGTGGCCAGGGCATCAAGCCACTGAAAGTCAGCCTTGACGACATTGCCGTGTTGCAATACACCGGCGGCACCACCGGGCTGGCGAAGGGCGCGATGCTGACCCACGGCAACCTGGTGGCCAACATGCAACAGGCCCGAGCCTGCCTGGGGCAGCTCGGCGATGACGGCCATCCATTGCTGCGCGAAGGCCAGGAGGTCATGATCGCGCCACTGCCGCTGTACCATATCTATGCATTCACGGCGAACTGCATGTGCATGATGGTGACCGGCAACCACAACGTGCTGATCACCAATCCGCGGGACATCGGCGGCTTCATCAAGGAACTGAAGAACTGGCGTTTCTCGTTGCTGCTGGGGCTCAACACGCTGTTCGTGGCGTTGATGGACCACCCGGATTTCAAGACCCTGGATTTTTCCCACCTCAAGGTCACCAATTCCGGCGGCACCGCGTTGATCAAGGCCACGGCTGAACGCTGGGAGCAGATCACCGGTTGCGGCATTACCGAGGGGTATGGCCTGACCGAAACCTCGCCGGTGGCGAGCGCCAATCCTTATGGCGGCAAATCCCGGCTGGGCACGGTGGGGATGCCGGTGCCGGGCACGCTGATGAAAGTGATCGACGACGAGGGCGTCGAGCAGCCCTTGGGCGAGCGCGGCGAGCTGTGCATCAAGGGCCCGCAGATCATGAAAGGCTACTGGAACAAGCCTGAGGCCACGGCTGAAGTGCTGGACAGCGAGGGCTGGTTCAAGTCCGGTGATATTGCGGTGATCGACCCGGATGGGTTCGTGCGCATCGTCGACCGCAAGAAGGACATGATCATCGTCTCGGGTTTCAATGTGTACCCCAACGAGATCGAAGACGTGGTGATGGCCCATCCCAAGGTGGCCAACTGCGCGGTGATCGGCGTGCCGGACGAGCGTTCAGGAGAGGCGGTGAAGTTGTTCGTGGTGGCCCGGGAAAGCGGGGTCAGCCTTGAAGAACTCAAGGCCTACTGCAAGGAGAACTTCACCGGCTACAAGATTCCCAAGCACATCGTGCTGCGGGACTCGTTGCCGATGACACCGGTGGGCAAGATCCTGCGGCGGGAGCTGCGGGAGATCGCCTGAGGTTAGAGAAGACCCTAGAAACCCTGTGGGAGCGAGCTTGCTCGCGATAGCGGTAGGTCAGTCACAGAGATGTTGGCTGATACACCGCCATCGCGAGCAAGCTCGCTCCCACAGTTTCTTGTGTATTCAGAGCGTTTCAGTGGGATTTTGAATTTTTACTCTAAAAATGACCATTGAATATTCATGAGTCATGTTTATGACTGTGGGGGTTGTTTTTGGCTCTAGGCGACCCTCGGCAAAGCTGCTACTCTCGGCGCGCTTTTGTGACTTCTCGGCCTTGATTCAAGCCAGATTCACCAATAAACACACACCAATAATAATCGCATCAAATGCGGTGAGAATTCGCGTTGCTGAGGAGTGGGCTTCCATGATCGAAGACTTTTGGAAGGATAAGTACCCAGCTGGGATTGCTGCCGACATCAATCCAGACGAGTATCCGAATATTCAGGCGGTGTTGAAGCAGTCCTGCCAACGCTTTGCCAACAAGCCGGCGTTCAGCAACCTCGGCAAGACGATCACCTACGGTGAGCTCTACGAGTTGTCCGGAGCGTTTGCCGCGTACCTGCAACAGCATACCGATTTGCATCCGGGCGATCGAATCGCCGTGCAGTTGCCCAACGTTCTCCAGTACCCGGTGGCCGTGTTCGGTGCGATCCGTGCCGGGCTGATCGTGGTCAACACCAACCCGTTGTACACCGCGCGGGAAATGGAGCACCAGTTCAACGACTCCGGCGCCAAGGCGCTGGTGTGCCTGGCGAACATGGCGCATCTGGCCGAAACCGTGGTGCCGAAGACGGGCGTCAAGCATGTCATCGTCACCGAAGTCGCCGACCTGCTGCCACCGCTCAAGCGCCTGTTGATCAACAGCGTGATCAAGTACGTCAAGAAGATGGTGCCGGCCTATCACTTGCCCAAGGCCGTCAAGTTCAACGACGTGCTGAGCAAAGGCCACGGCCAGCCAGTGAACGAAGCCAACCCCACCAGCGACGATGTGGCCGTGCTGCAATACACCGGCGGCACCACCGGCGTGGCCAAGGGCGCGATGCTCAGCCACCGCAACCTGGTGGCGAACATGCTGCAGTGCAAGGCGCTGATGGGCTCCAACCTCAATGAGGGTTGTGTGAGGTGCTGATCACGCCGCTGCCGCTGTACCACATCTATGCCTTCACCTTTCATTGCATGGCGATGATGTTGATCGGCAACCACAACATCCTGATCAGCAACCCGCGCGATCTTTCGGCGATGGTCAAGGAACTGTCGAAGTGGAAGTTCAGCGGTTTCGTCGGCCTCAATACGCTGTTCGTGGCCCTGTGCAACAACGAAGCCTTCCGCAAGCTGGACTTCTCGGCGCTGAAAGTCACCCTGTCTGGCGGCATGGCCCTGCAACTGGCCGCGGCCGAGCGTTGGAAAGCGGTGACCGGCTGCCCGATCTGCGAAGGTTATGGCATGACCGAAACCAGCCCGGTGGCCACCGTCAACCCGATCCAGAAAATCCAGGTCGGTACCATCGGCATTCCAGTGCCGTCGACGCTGTGCAAGGTGATCAATGATGCGGGCGTCGAACAGCCCTTGGGCGAAATCGGCGAGTTGTGCGTGAAAGGTCCGCAGGTGATGAAGGGCTACTGGCAGCGCCAGGAAGCCACCGACGAGATCCTCGACAGCGAAGGTTGGCTCAAGACCGGTGACATCGCGCTGATCCAGCCGGACGGTTACATGCGCATCGTCGATCGCAAGAAGGACATGATCCTGATCTCCGGTTTCAACGTGTACCCCAACGAGCTGGAAGATGTGCTGGCTACCCTGCCGGGCGTGCTGCAATGCGCGGCCATCGGCATACCGGACGAGAAGTCTGGCGAGGCGATCAAGATCTTCATCGTCGCGCGGCCGGGTGTCACCTTGACCAAGGAACAGGTGATGGAACACATGCGTGCCAACGTCACCGGCTACAAGGTGCCCAAGGCCGTAGAATTCCGCGATGCCTTGCCGACCACCAACGTCGGCAAGATTTTGCGGCGCGAATTGCGGGATGAAGAACTCAGGAAGCTGGGTGTGAAGAAGTAAGATCGCAGCCAATAAAAAGCCCCGTCGATGCGGGGTTTTTTATTGCGCGAAAAATCTTTGTGGCGAGGTAGTTTGTGTGGCGAGGGGATTTATCCCCGCTGGGTTGCGTAGCAACCCCAAGACTCATCAGCCACAGCGATGTGTCAGACAGGATGCAGGGGGTTGCTGCGCAACCCAGCGGGGATAAATCCCCTCGCCACAGAGAGCGCTTTTGTCCTCGGGAGTCGGGTTACAACCTGAACTGCGCAAAATCCAGATTGGTGCCACCCGGGCGCATGTCCTGAAGATAGGAGTCCTTGTCAGCGCTCAATTCCAGGCTCAGGGCTGCCTTGCGTTTGCCCTGGTTGCGCACTTCCAGGCCTTCCATTTTTTCCCGCAGGAACACGGTCGGCACCTTCAGGTGCAGCAGCTCATCGGTGGTCGGCGTGTGCAGCAGCAGGTGGATCCATTCGTACTGACCGATGGCCAGGCGCGCCACCGGAATATCGAACCAGAAGATATTGCGGTTGCGGTTCAATTCGCTGAAGTGGCAGTTGTTGACGCCCAGTACGGCGCCGCCCAGTTCCTGGTTTCTGCGGGCGATGGCCTGCTTTTTATCGAGTTTCATAACGTTCCTACGAGATTGGAGCTTCAGGCCGCAGCCTGAATACGTGGGGCATTCTCGGGGGTGGATCGGCAAACATAAAGCGCAACCTGCATCTGACGATGAAATGCGCTGCTGAAAAATGAAACTCCCCGCAAATAGCCTCGGTCAACCCTTATGTAATGACTTTTCGTACAGTTGTTCACAGGAGAGACGTCATGGGTAGCACGAGCGATAAAGTGAAGGGCGTTGCCAACGAAGCCGTCGGCAACATCAAGCAAGGCGTTGGCAAGGCCACCGACAATGACCGCATGCGCGCCGAGGGCGTGGTACAGGAGAAAAAAGGTGAGGCCCAGCAAACCGTGGGCAAGGCCAAGGATGCAGTCAGGAAAGGCGTTGACGAGGCATAACCGGCCTGTTGAAAAAGCGATTGGAACGGCCATCCGTGGGTGGCCGTTTTCATGTCGGCTCGAACTTGCACGGGGGAAATTGTTCCAAAGTCGCCAAACAGGTTACTTTTGTCTTGGATAGCAACCCCGTGAGTCGCCAGGCGACCTTCCTTTTTTGCGGCGAAAGGAGACGCACATGATGTTCCCGGCCTTGAAAGGCTTGCCCTTGCATCGTGTGATGATGCGCACCGTGACCGAGTTTCTCGACGACGAGATGTCGACCTACGCCTCGGCATTGGCCTACCAGATGCTGTTTTCGCTGTTTCCGTTCATTCTCTTTCTGATCGCGTTGATCGGCTTCCTGCACCTGCCGGACTTCTTCTCGTGGCTGCGCCTGCAATCGGAACTGGTGCTGCCGCCCCAGGCCCTGGAGCAGGTCAACCCGGTGATCGACCAACTCCAGCAATCCAAGGGCGGCTTGTTGTCGGTAGGTATCGTCATTGCCTTGTGGACCGCTTCGGCGGGCGTGCGGCTGATGATGAGCGCGATGAACGCCGCCTACGACGTCGTGGAAGGTCGTCCGGCCTGGAAGCGCTTTCCGCTGTCGATCTTCTACACCGTCGGCATCGCCGGCATGCTGCTGGCCGCCGCGGCGCTGATGGTGCTCGGGCCGCAGGTGATGGGCTGGATTGCGGCCCAGGTCGGCTTGGAAGAGTTCATCGTCACGCTCTGGACGATCGTGCGCTGGCCGGTGATCGTGATCTTGCTGATGGTCGCCGTGGCGCTGATCTATTACGTGATGCCCGACGTCAAGCAGGAGTTTCGCTTCATCACGCCGGGGTCGGTGCTGGCGGTGGTGGTCTGGATCATCGCCTCCCTGGGCTTCGCGTTTTACGTCAAGACCTTTGCCAACTACAACGCCATGTATGGCAGCATCGGCGCGATCATCGTGTTGTTGCTGTATTTCTATATTTCTGCGGCAGTGCTGTTGCTCGGCGCGGAGATGAATGCGGTGATCGAGCACATGTCCACCGAGGGCAAGGACCCCGGCGAAAAGAGCCCGGGCGAGCACGAAAAACAGCACGTGTCGGGCCTGGGCCGCGACCATTCCATTCCTCTCACCCACCCTGACGAAGCCCGACCATGATCCGTGACATCCTGAAAATGGGCGATGAACGCCTGCTGCGCATCGCCCCGCCGGTGCCCGTCGAAATGTTCGACAGCCCAGAGTTGTGGCAATTGATCGACGACATGTTCCAGACCATGGAAAGCGTTGGCGGTGTCGGTCTGGCGGCGCCGCAGATCGGTGTCGACCTGCAACTGGTGATCTTCGGCTTCGAGCACAGCGAGCGTTACCCCGACGCCGAGGCTGTGCCCCAGACCATCCTGATCAACCCGCTGATCACCCCCCTGGGCCCGCAGATGGAAGAGGGCTTCGAAGGTTGCCTGTCGGTGCCGGGCCTGCGCGGTGCGGTCGAGCGCTACCAGCACATCCGCTACGAAGGCTTCGATCCCAAGGGCGAGCCGATCGTGCGTTATGCGTCGGGCTTTCATGCGCGGGTGGTGCAGCATGAATGCGATCACCTGATCGGGCGCTTGTACCCGTCGCGCATCACGGATTTCAGTAAGTTCGGGTTTACCGAGGTGATGTTTCCCGATCTAGATCCGACTGCAGACGATTGACACCCCACCACCAAACCCTGTGGGAGCGGGCTTGCTCGCGATGGCGTCAGGTCAATTGCATCCATGTGGCTGACACACCGCAATCGCGAGCAAGCTCGCTCCCACAGTGGGCTGCGTTGATCTCAGGGTTTTGTGGGCACCAACCCCATCGCAATCATCGGCTTGCTACGCGCATACCGGCTCAGACGCTCAGCCATCGCATAGGGCAGTTCAGGATTGAAGCTGAAACCGCGCCGCTCATAAAAACCACGCAAGTCCGGGTGGCAGAACAGCCACACAGGCTCGTCCACGTCTTTCACCGCCTCGGCGATCAACCGCGCTGCAACGCCCTGTACGCGGTACGCCGGGTCGACGAACAACCCCGTCAACCAATGCCCGCCCGACACCGGCCGCAGGCACAGGGCGGCGACGATCTCATCGCGCCGCGCCACCCAAAGCTGCGCGTCACGCACGGCTTTCATCGAGGATTGGTGGGCGCGATAGAACTTGTTCATCAGCGGCCAAAGCGATGCTTCGAGCGCGGCGTAATGGATTTCAGGCATGGCAGGATCGTGGGCGATAAGAGGAGGGCGATTATAAAAGAACGCGAGTGCGGCGATAGGTGTATACCAGACTTCACATCCCGTATGACTGGAGTACGTATCATGGCCAAAGGCATGGATTCAAAAAAAGCGGCAAAGAAAAAACCGGCGAAGACTGCCGATGAAAAGCGCGCCGACAAAAAAACCAAGAAGGTGAACCTGTTCGGTCATTGAGCCGGTAGCGCCTCGGCGGGCCTCCGGTTTGAGCTGGGGTGGTCACCCCAGCTCAAACGCTTCGTGATGTGCCGAGGCTCAAAGTGAGGCGAGAAACATGTCCGTGGCCGAGGCGTTGTCGTCCGTGCGACTCTCCTGGGCCTTTTCCACTTGTGCCATCGCTGACTTGTCCTGCATGCGTTGGGCGATCTCTTGGCTGACCGCCATCTGCTTCTCGGGTGGCATTGCCTCGAACTCCTCCTCCGTAATGCCCATCTCTTCGAGAATGCTGTCGCGCAGGCGCTCTTCAGGCGTCTTGCTCATGTAGTCCTTGAATTGCGCCAATGCGGAACTGCCAATGTTCTTGGCCTCTTCGGACGCTGTCGAGGCGACCGTCTGCAAGTGCACGCGCGTCTTGGCGAACGCCTCATCCACCTTGTCGCTGATGGCGGTGGCAGCGTTGACCTGCTGCGTGGCTTGTCGGGTGAGGGAATCCTGGACCTGGGCACTGCCCTGGCTGGCCTGGGCCTGGACGTTATCGCGCAACGCCTGCAACGCGGCGCTTTGCAGGCCGCTGGCGGCTTCGGCGGTGGGATCCTCGCCCGGGCGTTTGAGTGGCAAGACCATCGCTTGCTGTTTGGCACTGACCAACATGATGAACACCTGTAGGTAATGGCTGAGGGATGGGCAGGAGCAATTCCCATGCCGTCGCTGCGAGGGCCATATTCCAAGGGCTGTGGACAAGTGCGTGGCGAGTGGGGCGGCCAACCCTTGCCGTCGGACGGCATGGATCGACCGCTTGAGCGTGCGCTCAGGTGCTTTCGCGAACCTTGAGTTCAAAGCCCAGGTCCACCACCGGTTGGGCGATGCGGTTGCCGGCCATCAGCGTCAGCATCTGTTCGGCGGCGCGGCGGCCGATGGCTTCCCTTGGGGTGCTGATGCTGCTCAGGCGCGGCACCATGTGGGCCGAGGCGGGCAGGTCGTTGAAGCCCAGGACCGAGACCTGCTCGGGGATCTTGATGCCGCAGCGCAATGCCTCGAACAAGGCGCCGTGGGCCAGGTCGTCGTTGCCGAAGAAGATCGCATCGACGTCCGGGTGGCTGTCGAGCAATTGCAGGAACAATTCGCCACCCAGGCCCACCGATGATGGACGCGGTGTCAGCACTTCCAGGTCTGGATCGTACAACCCGGCGTTTTGCAGGGCGCGACGAAAGCCTTCGCCGCGCAGCAGGGTGCGCTGATCCAGTTGCGCGCCGATGTAGGCCAGGCGCTTGCGGCCCTTGTAAATCAAGTGCTCGGCCGCCGTTTCGCCGGCCTTGAGCTGGGAGAAACCGACGCAGTTGAGCCCGGCACCGGGGTCCAGTTCCATCATGTACACGCACGGAATGTTGCTGGCCTCGATCATGCGTCGGGCGCTTTCGGTGCGGTCGAAACCGGTCAGCAGCAAGCCCCGTGGCTGATAGGCCATGTAGTTGCGCAACAGGTCTTCTTCCTCGTCCCGGGAGTAGTGGTAGTTGCCGATCACTACTTCGAAGCCCTTGGGCCGCAGCACCCGATGAATGGCTTCCAGGGTGTCGATGAACAACAGGTTGGACAGCGACGGCACCAGCACCACCACCGAATGGCTCTGGGCCGAAGCCAGGGCGCGGGCGGCGGGATTGACGACGTAGTTGAGTTCCATGGCGGCCTGGCGGACTTTTTCCACCAGCTCTGCGGCGACGGTGCTGACGCCACGCAGGGCACGGGAGGCGGTGATGGGGCTGACACCGGCCAGGCGTGCGACTTCATTGAGCGTAGGGCGACCGGTGGTGCGAGTATTCTTATCGTTTTTAGAGGCGGTCATCAGGGCGGCTTGCCAAACAAAAATCAAGGTACTAAGGTAGCGCTGTCTCGACGCCGCTGCAAATGCGTGAGCGAGGGTTGCCTGATCCCCCGTCCGTTGGTGTCGTGAACGAACATGCTGCAACCACAAAAATGACAAGAAGGCGTCGGCAACTTCTGCTTTTGCTGCGGTGTCATAACTGGCAAAGGTAGCGCTGTCTGCGCGCTGAGGTGTTACATGAACAATCCCATCACCGCCCTGGTCATCATGGGCGTTGCCGGTTGCGGCAAAACTTGCGTCAGCCAGGCCCTGTGCCAATTGAGCGGCGCCACCGCCATCGAAGGCGACACGTTCCACCCCGCGGCCAACATCCAGAAGATGAGCGCCGGTATCCCCTTGAACGACGACGACCGTGCCGGCTGGCTTGACAGCCTGTGCGACGAGTTGCGCCGTGTCGACGCCACGGGCGAGCGCCCGGTGCTGACCTGCTCGGCCCTCAAGCACAGTTATCGCGAGCGTCTGCGCAGCGCCTTGCCGGGCCTGGGCTTCGTATTCCTTGAATTGACCCCCGAAGTGGCTGCCGACCGGGTTTCCCACCGTCCCGGCCATTTCATGCCGTCGACCCTGATCGACAGCCAGTTCGCCACCCTTGAATCCCCTGTCGGCGAGCCCCTGACCCTGGCTCTGGACGCGTCCAGCCACAGCGTTGACGAACTGGCACAGCAGGCTTACGTCTGGTGGTTGGCCCACGGTTTGAAGCTTGCCAGCTGAGTTTCAAAAATTTGCGTCAGAAAGATAGCGCTGTCCCGACGGCTCATCAATAACTGCTTCAATAACAACAACAAATCAGGAGACACCTCCCATGTTCGGCATGTCCCACGAGACGTTCCTACTGCTAGATGCAGTGGTCACGGTGATCGGACTCATCGTCCTCATCACCAAGTTCAAATTCCACCCGTTCATTGCACTGACCATCGCCGCCGCGTTCCTCGGCCTGACGTCGGGCATGCCGACCGGCACCATCATCAAGGCGTTCCAGGACGGCTTCGGTGGCGTGCTGGGCTTTGTCGGCATCATCCTGGCGCTGGGCACGATGCTCGGCAAGATGATGGCCGAGTCGGGCGGGGCCGATCAGATCGCCCAGACCCTGATCCGCGCTTTCGGCAAGGACAAGGTGCAGTGGGCCATGATGTTCGCCGCGTTCCTGGTGGGCATCCCGCTGTTCTTCGAAATCGGCTTCGTACTGCTGATCCCGCTGGTGTTCATCGTTGCGCGTCGCACCGGCGTGTCGATCATCAAGATCGGTATTCCGTTGCTGGCCGGCCTTTCCGCAGTCCACGGCCTGGTGCCGCCGCACCCGGGGCCGCTGTTGGCGATCGGCATATTTGGCGCTGATATTGGCAAGACCATTCTTTACGGCCTGATCGTCGCGCTGCCGACCGCCATCATTGCCGGGCCGATTTTCGGTACGTTCATTGCCAAGCACATCCCCGGCCATCCTAACCAGGAGCTGGTGGACCAACTGGCCCGCGAGACGAACTCTGCCGAGCTGCCAAGTTTCAGCATCACCCTGATCACCGTGCTGTCGCCGGTGTTCCTGATGCTGCTCAAGACCTTTGCTGACGTAGCGCTGCCGGACGGCAATCTCTTCCGTGTCTGGATGGACATGATCGGCCACCCGATCTCGGCCTTGCTGTTGGCGCTGTTGCTGTCGCTGTACACCTTCGGCTACAAGCAGGGCATCGGTTCCAGCCAAATGCTCAAATGGCTGGACGCCAGCCTCGCGCCGACCGCCGCGATCATCCTGATCATCGGTGCCGGTGGTGGCTTCAAGCAGATGCTGGTCACCAGCGGCGTGGGTGATGTGATCGGTCACATGGCGGTGAGTGCGCAGATCTCGCCGATTCTGCTGGCCTGGCTGGTGGCGGCAGTGATTCGGATTGCGACGGGTTCGGCGACGGTGGCGACCATTACCGGTGCCGGGATCGTGGTGCCGGTGGTGGGGATGATGCCGGGTGTGAACCGTGAGCTGCTGGTGCTGGCGACCGGTGCCGGTTCGTTGATCCTGTCCCACGTCAACGATGCGGGCTTCTGGCTGGTCAAGCAGTACTTCAACATGACCGTGGCCGAGACCTTCAAGACCTGGACCGCGATGGAAACCATCCTGTCGGTGGTGGGGTTGATCTTTATCCTGCTGCTGTCGCTGGTGGTCTAAGCAACAACGCATAACCCACTGTGGGAGCGAGCTTGCTCGCGATGGCGGACTGACAGTCGATACCTTCGCTGACTGTTATGCCGCTATCGCGAGCAAGCTCGCTCCCACATTGGTTTCTGGTGATCAGTAGATCCAAGGTGGGATCCAACTCCCACCGATGGTTTTGTCTCAAGCGTTAGGTTTGCTTACCAACCCATCCGCCCGAAACATCCCGCGGATCCCACGCACCGCCTGGCGAATCCGGTCCTGGTTCTCGATCAGCGCAAAGCGCACGTGATCGTCCCCATATTCCCCGAACCCCACCCCTGGCGAGACGCAGACCTTGGCTTCGGCCAGCAGCTTCTTGGCGAATTCCAACGAACCCAGGTGCGCGTAGGCCTCGGGAATCTTCGCCCAGACGTACATCGAGGCCTTGGGATTTTCCACCATCCAGCCCAGTTCATGCAGGCCTTTGACCAGCACATTGCGGCGCTGGCGGTATTGCTCGGCGATGTCGCGCACGCATTGCTGGTCGCCTTCGAGGGCGGCGATGGCGGCCACTTGCAGCGGGGTGAAGGTGCCGTAGTCGTGGTAGCTCTTGATCCGCGCCAGGGCGTTGACCAGTTCCGGGTTGCCCACCATGAAACCGATGCGCCAGCCGGCCATGTTGTAGCTCTTGGACAGGGTGAAGAACTCCACCGCGATGTCTTTCGCGCCGGGTACTTGCATGATCGACGGGGCTTTCCAGCCGTCATAGACGATGTCGGCGTAGGCCAGGTCGTGGATCACCAGCACGTCGTACTGCTTGGCCAGGGCGATGACCCGCTCGAAGAAGTCCAGCTCCACGCACTGGGCAGTGGGGTTGGAGGGGAAGCCGAGGATCATCATCTTCGGCTTGGGAATCGAGCCGCGGATGGCCCGCTCCAGTTCGTCGAAGAAATCCACCCCTGGCACCAGCGGCACCGAACGCACCTGGGCGCCGGCGATCACCGCGCCGTAGATGTGAATCGGATAGCTGGGGTTGGGCACCAGCACCGTGTCGCCTTGGTCCAGGGTCGCGAGCATCAGGTGGGCCAGGCCTTCCTTGGAGCCAATGGTGACAATGGCTTCGGTTTCCGGGTCGATGTCCACCTCATAGCGGTCCTTGTACCAGCGCGAAATAGCGCGGCGCAGGCGCGGGATGCCTTTGGAGGTGGAATAGCCGTGGGTGTCTTCACGCTGGGCGACGGTGACCAGTTTTTCCACGATGTGCGGGGGCGTGGCGCCGTCGGGGTTACCCATGCTCAAGTCGATGATGTCTTCGCCGCGCCGACGCGCAGCCATCTTCAGCTCGGCAGTGATATTGAATACATACGGGGGGAGTCGATCGATGCGCGCAAAGCGGCGCGGCGAACCTTGTTCGGCCATTGTTGCCTCGAGATACGTGAGCGCCCGGAACCGTCCGAGCGACGTTGGCCACTGCGGTGGCCTGCGGCGCAAGATAATCGGGCGCATGTCGGATTGTCCAGTAGCGGCGCGCAACTATTTTCGACGACACTGTCGACCTCGCCGCACAGCCATCAACGACGGCGGCGGGCAGTTGAATTCGCCGCACCCCAATCGAACGGAATGAATGATGGAATTTTCCAGCGGTTTCCTGCTGAGTCTCTCCCTGTGCCTGGACATTGGCGTGGCCAATATCGCGATGATCACCTTGGCGATGCAGCGCGGCTACTTCCAGGGTTTCGCCCTGGGCCTGGGCACCTGCGTGGGCGACCTGGTCTACGCGGTCCTGGCCCTGGCCGGCATGACCGTACTGCTGCAATACGAAGCGGTGCGCTGGGTGCTGTGGGTCGGCGGCTCGGTGTTGTTGCTGTACTTCGCGGCGAAAATGATCCACTCGGCGATCTATCACAGCGCGGTACTGGCCGAGGCCGGCGAAGTGCAGGGCAACTCATCGCGCCAGGAGTTCTTTCGCGGGATTTTCCTGGCCATGTCATCGCCCAGCGCCATCCTCTGGTTCGCGGCGGTGGGCGGCACGCTGATCGCCCGTTCGGGCGGCGGAACCTTGCTCAGCTCGGCGCTGTTCCTCAGTGGTTTTCTCTGCGCCGGGCTGCTGTGGTGCGCGGCCTTATGCCTGGCGGCGACCCAGGGCGGCAAACTGTTGGGAGATAAACTGTTGCGGTATTCCTATTGGGCATCCGCCGCGATCTTCTGCTATTTCGCGGTGTACGTGATTGTTTCTGGTTACAACGAGTTTGTAGGGAAAGCCGTCACCGGCGCCCTGCCGGGCATCTGACAAGCGAAACGGCCTGGCAATCACGGTTTGGCTTCTATACTGCCAAGCCCGACTTCACGTTTTGCTGGAGTGTTGCCGCATGGAAAAGCCCAAACGCGATTACACAACCGTACCACGCTTTGAACAGGGACGTTTTCAGCTCATCGCCGGCTTTGGTGCTCGGTTTACCCAGGACACCGCCCAAGACATCCCTTTGCTCTGGGAAAAGTTCCTGCCCTGGCTCGGCAAGGTGCCAGGGCAGAAAGATGAAGTGACCTACGGCGTGTGTTGCAACCCGGACGAGGAGGGTGGGTTCGAATACATCGCTGGCGTGGAAATCAGCCGGCTCGACGATTTGCCGGACCAATACCGCTGGATCGAAATCCCGTCCGGGCACTACGCCGTGTTCGAACATAGGGGCCCGCTGAAGACACTGCCGCAAACCTTCCAATACATCTGGAACGAGTGGCTACCGCAGTCCGGCCACAAAGGGGCCTGCACACCGGAATTCGAACGCTACAGCGAAGACTTCAACCCCAGGACCGGCCAAGGCACCCTGGAGATCTGGATCCCGCTCAAACCGAGTTGACCGCCACGGCTTCAGTACAGGCTGGCCTGCACCCGTGCGGGCGCTTCACGGTCGTAAGTTTCGGCATCGAACTGCCCATCATTCAAGCGCTTGTGGATTGCCCCGGCGCTGGGCAGGGCCGAGCGTTCAAGGTGGCGAGCCGGATTCCACAGGTCTGAGCGCACGATGGCTTTGGAACAATGGAAAAACGCCGCTTCGACCGACACCAGCAACACCGTGCGGGCCGGCTTGCCGTTGACCGCAAAGCGCTCCAGCAGTGCGGGTTCGGCGCTGATCCGGGCGGCACCGTTGACCCGCAAGGTCTCGCCAATCCCGGGAATGAGGAACAGCAGCGATACCCGCGGATCGTGCAGAACGTTGCGCAAGGTGTCGATGCGGTTGTTGCCGGGACGATCCGGCAAGGCCAGGGTACGCTCGTCGAGGATCTGCACGAAACCCGGCACATCGCCCCGGGGCGAGCTATCGAGGCCATCGGGCCCTGCCGAACCGATGACCACCAGCGGCGAAGCCCGAATCATCGCCTGATAATCCTCGTTCAGGAAGGGGATCTGTTTACGCACTGCCCGTTCGTGGGGCAGGCCATAAAGGGCTTCCAACTGTTCAATCGACGTCAACATCATCCATTCATCCTGAGTCTATTGGGCAAGTTCTATCAAAACACCAACCCCATCCGCCGCTCATAACCGATGCGGCCCTTGTAGGCTTCGCC
This sequence comes from Pseudomonas beijingensis, assembly GCF_030687295.1. Classification (NCBI taxonomy): domain Bacteria; kingdom Pseudomonadati; phylum Pseudomonadota; class Gammaproteobacteria; order Pseudomonadales; family Pseudomonadaceae; genus Pseudomonas; species Pseudomonas beijingensis. The sequence goes on from NZ_CP117425.1 coordinate 2,471,095, forward strand.
ACTGTCGACCCAGCCCAGCCGGGTGTACAGGCCGATGGCCAAGTCGTTGTCGGCGTCGACCGAGAGTTCCAGGCCACGGATTTCCGGCCAGGCGGCTCGTGCCACGGCGGGCAACGCCTGCAGGCAGGCCTTGCCATAGCCTTTGCCTTGGGCCCGATGGTCGACTTGCAAGGCATGCAGGGTGGCGCTGTGTTCGTTGGCCCAGGCGGGCAGTACCGGCGGGCGCTTGAGCAGCAGGAAGGCTACCGGCACCTCTTCAGCCAATAACGCAAAGCCTTTGACCCCCGGGCCGGGCTTGGACAGCAGCATGTGCAGGGCGCCATGGATATCGCCGGCGAACTTGATCTGTTCGGGGTGGATTTCGATGGCGCTGACCTGTTCGCGTTGCAGCGCGGTCAGGTCTTCGTAGGGGACGAGCTGAGGGGTCACAAAAACGTCCGTTGTTTGCCGGCAGAAGAGGACCTGGATTCTAGCGAATTTTTTTCTTTGAATTATTTTTGTTGGATTGTCGATTCGCTGTTTCTCCAAACGACAAAGGGTGTCTTCAACAAAAAACTGCGGAGAATCACCATGAATACCCAAGCCACTGAAACCGAAATCCAGACCCTGATCGACACCTATCGCCAAGCCGTCATGACCAAGGACGTCGAAAAAGTCATGGCGCTCTATGACGAGGACATTGTCTCGTTCGATGCCATCCAAGCCTTGCAATTCAAGGGCAAGGCCGCCTACCGGGCCCATTGGCAAGCCTGTATGGAAATGTGCCCCGGCCCGCACAAGTTCGATTTCCATCAGGTCAAGATCACCCCGGCCGACAACATCGCCTTCGCCCACTGGCTGGCCTATTGCGGCGGTACCAACGAAAAAGGTGAGGAACAGGCCTGCTGGATGCGTGTGACGGCCTGCTACCAGCGCGTAGCCGGACAATGGCGGATCGTCCACGAACATTGGTCCGCGCCATTCGACCCGATGGCCGGGACGGCGCTGTTCGACCTGCAACCCTGATCGTCGGTTTTTTCGCCGAGCGTCATTCTGCCGTCCATAGTTGATCAGTCCGATCACGGAGCCTTCCATGAAGTACCTATGCCTGGTGTATAGCAACGAACACACGCTGCACAACTCGCCTGACAGCCCGGAGGACGCCGAGTGCATGGCCTATGCCGAATCGATCCAGGGCAGTGGGCGCATGCTGGCCGCCGAGGCGTTGGAGTCGGTACAGACCGCCACCACGGTGCGCATGCGCGGCGGCAAGCTGTCGATCACCGACGGCCCATTCGCCGAGACCAAGGAGCAACTGGCGGGCTTCTACCTGATCGACGCCAAGGATCTCAACGAAGCCATCCAGGTCGCTGGCAATATCCCGGCGGCCCGGGTCGGCTGTGTCGAAGTACGACCGGTACGCCAACTGAACCCCTGAACAACAATCACAAACAGGATTTCATTCATGAACCTTACAGCTGCCCCTTACGCGTTATCCATCAGCCGGGTCATTGACGCCCCGCGCCAGAAGATCTTCCGCGCCTGGACCGAGCCGGACTTGCTGGCGCAATGGTGGGGGCCCCATGGCATGACCACGCCGGAGTGCGAAATGGACCTGTGGGTCAGCGGTCAGTTTCGCACCCTGATGCGCGCCCCCGATGGCAGTGAATACCCGACCATGGGCGTGTTCCTGGAAATTTTTGCCCCGCAGCGCCTGGTCTTCACCGATGCGTTTCTGCCTGGCTGGATACCCTCCGGCAAGGCCTTCATGACCGCTGAAGTGCTGCTGGAAGAGGTGGACGGCAAGACCCGTTACACCGCCCGGGCGCTGCACTGGAGCGAGGAGGATCGCCAGGCACACGAAGCCATGGGCTTCCATGACGGCTGGGGCCAGAGTCTGGACCGGCTTGAGACGCTGGTTACCCAAGGCATGCCCGACTGATGTCGGTCGAAACGGTCAAGGCGCGGGTCGAGCAGGTTTATCGGCAAGACTCGCGGCGGATCCTGGCAACGCTGATTCGCCTGCTGGGGGACTTCGATCTCGCGGAAGAAGCCTTGCACGAAGCCTTTTTCATTGCGGTCGAGCGCTGGCAGCGCGACGGTGTACCGGACAACCCGCGGGCCTGGCTGGTGTCTGCCGGGCGCTTCAAGGCCATCGACAGTTTGCGTCGCCGCGCGCGTTTCGCTGCGTCCCGACCGATGTTGATCGCCCAGCTCGAAGAGCTGGAGCAGGGCCAGTGGAGTGACGAAGACGTGGAAGACGATCGCCTGCGGCTGATTTTTACCTGTTGCCACCCGGCCCTGGCGGCGGATGCCCAAGTGCCCCTGACGCTGCGGGAAGTCTGCGACCTGACTACCGAACAAATCGCCCGGGCGTTCCTCGCCGCCCCTGCGGCCATTGCCCAGCGCATCGTGCGGGCCAAGGCGAAAATTCGCGATGCCAGGATCCCCTATCAGGTGCCGTCCCGCGCGGAACTGCCGGAGCGACTGGACAGCGTGCTGCGGGTGATTTACCTGGTATTCAACGAAGGGTATTCGGCCTCGATGGGCGCCGAGCTGACCCGCGAAGACCTGACCCGCGAAGCCATCCGTCTCGGGCGTCTGCTGATGGAGTTGCTGCCCGAGGCCGAGGTCATGGGGTTGCTGGCGTTGATGTTGCTGCACGAATCCCGGCGACCGGCGCGAACGTCGTCGACCGGTGAGCTGATCCTGCTGGATGAACAGGCGCGATCCTTGTGGGATGCCGAGCTGATCGCCGAGGGCTGCGCGCTGGTGGAAGCCGCGCTGAAGACCCGGCGGTTCGGGCCGTACTGCCTGCAAGCGGCGATTGCGGCGGTGCATGCCGAAGCGCCGACCGCCGAGGAGACCGATTGGCCCCAGATCGTCGGGCTTTATGATGTGCTGCTGCGTGCCGTGCCGTCGCCGGTGATCGAACTCAACCGCGCCGCCGCCCTGGCCAAGCGCGACGGGCCGGAAGCAGGCTTGCGCCTGGTCGAGGCGATTCTGGGGCGTGGGGAGTTACTCGACTATCACCTGGCCTACTCGGCGCAGGCAGAATTCTGTCGCCAATTGGGACGATTGGACGAGGCGAGGGCGGCGTATCGACGCGCGCTTGAGTTGACGCAGCAATTGCCGGAACGGCGGTTTATCGAAGGGCGGCTTGCGGGGTTGCAGTGATGAGCCACCAAACGACGAAACTCCTGTGGGAGCGGGCTTGCTCGCGATAGCGGTGGACCAGCCAACATCAATGTCGACTGATGGACCCCCATCGCGAGCAAGCCCGCTCCCACAAGGGAATTGATGGCTGATCGCGCATTTTCGAAACGCCAGAAACCACTGTGGGAGCGAGCTTGCTCGCGATAGCGGTGGACCAGCCAACATCAATGTCGACGGATAAACCCTCATCGCGAGCAAGCTCACTCCCACAAGGGAATTGATGGCTGATCGCGCATTTTCGAAAACGCCAGAAACCACTGTGGGAGCGAGCTTGCTCGCGATAGCGGTGGACCAGCCAACATCAATGTCGACGGATAGACCCCCATCGCGAGCGAGCTCGCTCCCACAAGGGAATTGATGGCTGATCGCGCATTTTCGAAAACGCCAGAAACCACTGTGGGAGCGAGCTTGCTCGCGATAGCGGTGGACCAGCCAACATCAATGTCGACGGATAGACCCCCATCGCGAGCAAGCTCGCTCCCACAGGTTTTGTGGCTTGGCTGGCTGCGTTAACCCTCAGCCAGCCGGTGTTGATCAGAACTCGTGATCAGCGCTGTCCGGGTTCAGGTCGCTGATGCCCAGTTTGCCCGCAGCCTGTTCGATCGAACCGGTCTGCTTGACCAGTGCGGCGATGGCGTCGCGCACGATCTGGTTGCCAGCGGTGTTGCCGGCGGCGATCAGTTGGTCGTAGTGCTCACCCTTGTTGGCGTGATCGACCATGACCTGGATCTTGGCTTCGGTGTCGGCCAGGTCGGCCTTGAGCGCGGTGTCCGCGGCCGGGTCGGCCTTGGCCACCAGGGACGACAGGCTGGCGCCGGTCATCTTGCTGCCGTCGACGCGGGTGTATTCGCCCAGGTACACGTTACGCACGCCCTTGGCATCGTAGAAGTGCGAGTTGTGGGTGTTGTCGCTGAAGCAATCCTGCTCGTCTTCTGGCGAGTTGGCTTCCAGGGACACCTTCATACGCTCGCCCGCCAGTTCACCCAGGGACAGGCTGCCCATGCCGAACAGCATCTTGCGCAGGCCGCTTTCGGCCGGCTCGGCTTCCAGGGTGGCGCGGTAGTTGTCGGCCACGTTCGGCTTCCAGTTGCCAACCATTTCCTGCAGGTCATTGACCAGCAGTTGGGTCACGGACTTGAGGTACGCACGACGACGGTCGTTGTGGCCGCCAGTGGCGCCGGCGCCCTCCAGGTAATCCGAAGCAGGGCGATTGCCGGCACCCGGGCCAGTGCCGTTGAGGTCTTGGCCCCACAGCAGGAATTCGATGGCGTGGTAGCCGGTGGCGACGTTGGCCTCGGAACCGCCCAGCTCGTTCAGGCTGGCGAGTTTTTCCGGGGTGATGTCTTTGACGTCGACTTTGTCTTCGCCAACCTGGACTTCGGTATTGGCGATGATGTTGGCGGTCGCGCCCGGGTTACCCAAGGCGTGCTCGTAGGATTTGTCGACGTAATCGATCAGGCCTTCATCCAAGGGCCAGGCGTTCACTTGGCCTTCCCAGTCGTCGATGATGGTGTTGCCGAAGCGGAACACTTCGCTTTGCAGGTACGGCACGCGTGCGGCGACCCAGGCAGCCTTGGCGGCTTTCAAGGTCTCGGCGTCCGGCTTGGCCAGGAACGCGTCGACGGCGGTTTGCAGGGTCTTCGCAGTGGATTCGGCATCGCTGTAGACGGCATAGACGATGTCGGCATAGTGCGCGACAACGGCCTTGGCGGCGGCTTCGTCGATTTTGCCGGCGGCAGCAGGGGCGACCGGTGCCGCGGTGCTGGCGGCCGGCGTTGGCGCTTGCGGCGCGGCGGCCTTGTCTTTGCCTTCGCCGCAACCGGCGAGGGAAATAGCGATGGCCAGCAGACTGGCGGTAGCCAGGGGCATACGAATCATGGCGAACATCCTGCTTCGGTGATGGATGGGAAAGGCGCGAGGGTGCGCAAAAACTGCGACATAATGCGAAAGATTTGCATTATGTGTAAAGGGTTATGGTTGTAAATATTTCTTATTTAATGATGCAGATCACCCCGTTTCGGCGGCGTCCGTAGGAGCTGTCGAGCGAAGCGAGGCTGCGATCTTTCCCTTGTCGCTCGAGTCTCAAGCGAAAATCAAAGGATCGCAGGGTTCGCCAGCTCCTACAGGGACGTAGCAGATGGGAGAGGAATCAGATGATGGACACCTTGGCGCGCTCGGCCTGCTTCAGGTAAAGGCCCAATTCCCGGGCCGGCAGCGGTTTGCTGTAGTAGTACCCCTGACCTTCGTGGCAGCCCTCGGCGATGATGTAGGCTTCCTGCTCGACCGTCTCGACGCCCTCGGCAATGACCTGCATCCCCAGGCTCTTGCCCAATTGGATGATGGCCCGGACGATGGTTGCGTCGTCTTCGTCGTCGAGCAGGTCCTGGACGAAGCTCTTGTCGATCTTGATCTTGTCCAGCGGCAGGCTCTTGAGGTAGCTCAGGGACGAATAGCCGGTACCGAAGTCATCGATGGCAATCAGCGCCCCGGAGCGGCGCAGGCTCAGCAAGTGCTGGGCCGCGGTGGTGATGTCTTCCATCAGGCCGGTCTCGGTGACTTCCAGCTCCAGGCTGCGCGGCGGCAGCCGGTACATCTGCAGGAGATTGTTCACCACCCGCGGCAGCTCGGCGTGGTGCAGTTGCACCGTCGACAGGTTGACCGCCATGCGCAGGTCGAGGAAACCCTGGTCGTGCCATTCGCGCAATTGCCTGCACGCCTGGTCCAGCACCCATTCACCGATGGCGATGATGGTGCCGTTCTGCTCGGCCAGGGGAATGAACAGGTCCGGCGGGACCAGGCCGTGCTCGGGATGGTGCCAGCGGATCAGGGCTTCGGTGCCCACCACCCGCAGGTCGCGGTAGCTGATCTGTGGCTGGTAAACCAGGCTGAATTGCTCGCGGACCAGAGCCTCGCGCAGGTCCTTCTCCAGTTCGCGACGACGGCGCATCTCGCTGTCGACGCTGGCGATGTAGAACTGATAGCGATTGCGCGAGCGGCTCTTGGCCAGGGTCATGGTCTGCTCGGCTTTCTGCAAGAGTTTCTCGGTGCTGTCGCCGTCTTCAGGGAAGAGGGTGATGCCGATGGTAGCCCGCAGGCGGATTTGCTGATCGTCGATGGCGAACGGCGCTTCCAGGTCATCGAGGATGCTCTGGGCCAGTTCGGCGGCCTCGTATGGCTGTTCGATGTCGGCCTGGACCAGGGCGAACTGGTCGCCCCCCAGCCGCGCCAGTGCTCCGAGCCGGCCACTGTGGGCCCGCAGTCGATCGGCCAGGGCCAGCAGCAACTGGTCGCCGGTCTGATAGCTGAACTGTTCGTTGATGCCCTTGAAATCATCCAGCCCTACACACAGCACCGCCACCCGACGTTGCAGGCGTCCGGCGTCCACCAGGATCTTGTCCAGTTGCTGTTGAAGTTGCTGGCGGTTGGGCAGGCCGGTGAGAAAGTCGTACTGCGCCATTCGCAGCAGGCTGTTTTCCGCTTCGTGGCGCAGGTGCGTGTTGCGCTCGATGGATTCGAGCAGGTTGGTTGGCGGTGTTGATCCACAGGCCCAGCTCGTTTTGCTCGTGGCCGCGCAACTGCGGGATCTTGTGCGCGCTGGGGCGATCGGGGTTGATTTCGGTCAGGTGCTCGATGATCCGCGACAACGGCTTGGTCAGTAGCCAGTGATAGACCAGGTACAGCACCAGGCCCATGGCCAGGGCCCGCAGCATCCCGGAGATGAAGATGATCACCGAGCTGACGATGAAACCTTCGCCGTAGGTGGCGGTGTCGAGGGTAATGCTCAGGTCGCCGTAATATTCGCTGTAGGGGCCTCGTCCCACCAGTTGCGTGGTGAAGGTGCGTTCCTTGCCCAGGATCAGGTCGGTCAGCCAGCGGCTTTCGGAGTGCTGCAAGGGCCGGGTTTTTTCGGCGAGCATGGTTTCGCGGGGATGGCCGATGGACGCCATGCGCACAGCTTCATCCTGGAACAGGCCCTCGATTACTTGCATGCCCATTTCCCGGTCCAGGCTGTAGACGGCCTGGGTCGACGGATCGCGGAACATGTCGAGGATACGCTGGGCGTCACTGGCGACGGCCTGGTTGGTTTTGTAGGCATCGAACACGATCTGGGCGCAGCTCAAGACCACGCCAACGATCAATGCCGAGAGGAGCACGACCCGGAGCAACTTCACAGACAAGCTGTTCTTGAGTTCCAGCTTCAAAGAGTGGTTCCTTGTTCCGTGCGGGTAGCGTCAAGTTGCCATGAGTATTGGCAATCCTGTGATGTCAGTCAAAGGGACAATCAAACACAAGGTTTTTCGCTTGAAACCTGACCGATATACGTTTTTTCCAGAGTGATTGCTCTACGACCATTGTGTCGGTTGAAAGGCACCGTAACTTGAGGCCTGTCAGGATTTTTTCTTGAGTTCCAGGCGCGAGATATCTTGCCCGCGGTCAATTTGCCGCGCAAAAAAAACCCGGCACGGCGCCGGGTTTCTTTGGTCTGGCATCGAGCTTAGGCAGTGAAGGCTTTACCTTCGAACTGCTCGGCGACGAACTTCCAGTTGACCAGGTTCCAGAACGCTTCGACGTATTTCGGACGAACGTTGCGGTAGTCAATGTAGTAGGCGTGTTCCCACACGTCGCAGGTCAGCAGCGGGGTGTCGCCGTTGGTCAGCGGGTTACCGGCACCGATGGTGCTGGCCAGGGCCAGGGAACCGTCAGCTTTTTTCACCAGCCAGCCCCAGCCGGAACCGAAGGTGCCGATGGACGTCTTGCTGAATTCTTCCTTGAACTTGTCGAACGAACCGAAGGCTGCATTGATGGCTTCGGCCAGCGCGCCGGTTGGTTGACCGCCGGCGTTTGGTGCCAGGCAGTTCCAGTAGAAGGTGTGGTTCCAGACCTGAGCGGCGTTGTTGAAGATACCGCCCGAGGAAGTCTTGACGATTTCTTCCAGGGTCTTGCCTTCAAACTCGGTGCCAGGCACCAGGTTGTTCAGGTTCACGACGTAGGTGTTGTGGTGCTTGTCGTGGTGGTATTCCAGAGTCTCTTTGGAGATGTGCGGCTGCAGTGCATCGTGTGGGTAGGGCAGCGGCGGCAATTCGAAAGCCATGGTGATTCTCCTAATCAGGTCAGTTGCGGTGAGCGCAAGGCCGATCACGGGCGGCCAGACTAGCGCCGGGGAGTTTGTACTCTTTGCGGCGCAGGAGTCGGATCATAGCACCGGGGGTGCGGCATAACCACGCAACAACTGTGTGGAATAGAGGTTCCAGAGCGGTTTGGAATAATCAGCCGGTGACAATCAATTGCACCGCCACGGTAAACATCATCACCGCCACCAGCAGGTCCAGGATCCGCCAGGTGCTTGGACGGGCCAACCACGGGGCCAACCATGCCGCGCCGATGGCCAGGGTGAGGAACCACAGCAGCGAGGCACTGGCCGCGCCCACCACGTAAGCGCCGGGCACGCTCTGCTGGGCGCCGAGTGAGCCGATCAGCAGCACGGTGTCGAGGTAGACGTGGGGATTGAGCAGCGTCACCGCCAGCGCGCTGAGCAACACCCGCCCGTAGCGAGCGCACGGCTTGGTTTTCACCCTGTTGCAGGCTCTGCTTCGAGCAGGCCCGACGCAAGGCCAGGCTGCCGTACCAGAGCAGGAACGCCGCGCCGCCCCAGCGGGCTATCGACAGCAGCAATGGGCTCTGGGCCAGCAAGGTCGCCAGACCGAAAACCCCGGCGGCGACCAACAGGGCGTCACAGGCGATGCACAGCGCCGCGACCGGCAAGTGATGCTCGCGGCGCAGGCTCTGGGCCAGCACAAATGCGTTTTGGGCGCCGATGGCCATGATCAGCCCGAGGGCCACCAAGAGCCCGTTCACATAGCTTTGCCACATCGTTTTATCCCCGGTCAGTTGATGAATTGCTGGCCATTCTCCTGTGGCTGGATGTATAAGAAAAACCAATATTGCTGATTGCTCATTAGGAAAACTGATGTTCGATTACAAATTGCTCTCTGCTCTGGCTGCCGTGGTCGAGCAGGCCGGTTTCGAGCGCGCGGCCCAAGTGCTGGGCTTGTCGCAGTCAGCTATTTCCCAGCGGATCAAGCTGCTGGAAGCGCGTGTCGGCCAGCCCGTTCTGGTGCGTGCCACACCGCCGGCGCCGACGGAAATCGGCCGACGGTTGCTCAACCACGTGCAACAGGTGCGGCTGCTCGAACGCGACTTGCAAAGCCTGGTACCGGCGCTGGATGAAGAGGGGTTGCCGGAGCGGCTGCGTATCGCCTTGAACGCAGACAGCCTGGCGACCTGGTGGGCGCTGGCCGTCGGTGATTTCTGCGCCGAGCATCAGCTGTTACTCGACCTTGTGGTGGAAGACCAGACCGTCGGCCTCAAGCGCATGCGCGCCGGAGAAGTGGCGGCCTGTGTCTGCGCGAGCGAACGCCCGGTGGCGGGTGCTCGCAGCGTGTTGCTGGGGGCGATGCGCTACCGGGCGTTGGCCAGTCCGGCCTTCATCGCCCGGCACTTTCCCGACGGCGTGCGGGCCGATCAACTGGCCCGCACGCCGGCATTGGTGTTTGGTCCGGATGATTTCCTGCAGCACCGCTACCTCGCATCCGTGGGCGTGGAGGGTGGTTTCGAGCATCATTTGTGCCCCTCGTCCGAAGGTTTCATCCGTCTTGCCGAAGCGGGATTGGGCTGGGGGTTGGTGCCGGAGCTGCAGGTGCGCGAACAGCTGGAACGAGGCGTGCTGGTGGAATTGTTGGCAGATAAACCGATCGATGTGCCGCTGTACTGGCATCATTGGCGCAATGGTGGGCAGTTGCTCGGCTTATTGACCGAGCGATTGATCGCAGCGGCAAGCAGCACGCTGCAAGCGGTAAGTGAAAAGCGTCTGGCTTGAAGCTTGTGGCTTGTAGCTCGAATCTGATTTTTAGGAGCATGCATGAAGATTTTGGTCACCGGCGCGAGCGGCTTCATTGGCGGGCGCTTTGCGCGTTTCGCCCTGGAGCAGGGCCTGGATGTACGGGTCAACGGTCGCCGGGCCGAGAGTGTGGAACATTTGGTGCGACGCGGTGCGCAGTTCGTCCAAGGCGATCTGAGCGACCCGCTGCTGGCCCGCGACCTGTGCCTGGATGTCGAGGCCGTGGTGCATTGTGCCGGCTCCGTGGGGCTGTGGGGCCGCTACCAGGATTTCCACCAGGGCAATGTCCAGGTCACGGAAAATGTCGTCGAGGCCTGTCTCAAGCAGAAGGTACGTCGCCTGGTTCATCTGTCCTCGCCGTCCATTTACTTCGACGGCCGTGACCACCTCGGGTTGACCGAAGAACAGGTGCCCAAGCGCTTCAAGCACCCTTATGCTGCCACCAAGTACCTGGCCGAGCAGAAAGTCTTCGGCGCCCAGGAGTTCGGCCTCGAAGTGCTAGCCCTGCGTCCGCGCTTCGTGACCGGTGCCGGTGACATGAGCATTTTCCCGCGCCTGTTGAAAATGCAGCGCAAGGGAAGACTGGCCATCGTTGGCAACGGGTTGAACAAGGTGGATTTCACCAGTGTGCAGAACCTCAACGAAGCGTTGCTCAGCAGTCTGCTGGCCACCGATTCAGCCTTGGGCAAGGCCTACAACATCAGCAACGGCGCACCGGTTCCGCTGTGGGATGTGGTCAATTATGTGATGCGCGAGATGGAAGTCCCACAGGTCCGACGTTATCGTTCCTACGGCTTGGCTTACAGCGTCGCGGCGCTGAATGAAGGTGTCTGCAAGCTGTGGCCGGGTCGCCCCGAACCGACGCTGTCGCGCCTGGGCATGCAGGTCATGAACAAAAATTTCACCCTGGACATCAGCCGGGCCCGGCATTATCTCGATTACGATCCGCAGGTCAGCCTGTGGACGGCGCTCGATGAATTTTGCGCTTGGTGGAAGGTCCAAGACGGCCGCTGATCGGCCCATCATGAACCGAGTGCCCGGTTCGGGGTCAATCGGTGCGGCGGGCGAGAGGGTTATACTCGCCGCATCAAGCCATTACCGGTTTCCCAAAGGTCGAACCATGCCCATGCGTAACGATGCCAACGACGACTTCGATGATGTACCGAGCCTGCGGATGCGGGCCGACATTCCCGATGACGATGATTTCATGCCCAACCGCCAGCCCCACGTGCAAGCGCGCCCGGCGCCCGCTGGCGTGGCGAAGGTCAAGGGGCCCAGCACCGGGCCGCTGTGGGCACTGGTCGGCGCGCTGCTGTGTGCATTCGGTTTCCTGGCCTGGTGGAGCTTCCAGCAGATTTCCCTGATGGAGCAGCAACTGGTAGCGACTCAGGAAAGCTTTGCCCGGATCAGTGAGGATGCGGCGGGTCGCTTGCAGGACATTTCCGGCAAGGTGGTCGCCGGGCAGTCCAACGTCATGAGCGACAGTGAAGCCTTGAAGCTGCAGATCAAACAGTTGGAGAACAAGCTGCAGGAGCAGGGGCGGCAATTCGACAACAAGCTGGTGGAGCAGTACAAACAGCAGCAAGCCACGTTCGGTCCGTCCGCTGACCTGGACAAGGAATTGGCCCAGCTCATTGCCCAGGCCTCTGAGCAGCAGAACACCAACACTCAGCTACAGGCTTCCAACAAGGAGCTCCAAACCCAGGTCAAAGCGCTGGCGGCTGAAGTGACCGCCCTGAAAGGCCAGGGCGAGGGTGGTGCCCTGGATGCCCAGCTCAAGAGCATCGGTGCCGACATCACCGCCCTTAAAAGGGCCACCTCCAACTCTGCCATCGACCGCCTGGAGCAGGACGTGATCGTGCTCAAGAGCCAGCAGGACAAGGGCGGCAACACTGCCGAGTTCGACGCCTTCCGCGGCCAGGTCACCCGTAATATCAACACCCTGCAGGCGCAGATCCAGAACTTGCAGCAGCAACTTAGCGCTGGGCAATAGGCCGGTAGGCATGAGCTTGCCCGCGATGGGGCGTCGCGCTTGAATGTGCCGCCGCCATCGCGAGCAAGCTCGCTCCCACAGGAAACGCGGTCCAGTGTGGGAGCGAGCTTGCTCGCGATGGCGTCCTGTCAATCAATACCAATACTCACTGACTCACCACACTCTCCAGCAATCCCCTGAATACTCCAACATCACCCCACGCCGTCTACGCTCTTGAAACACCAACAAGAACGAGGGGCGCACGCATGGTTTTTTTTCACAGGATGGCCTGGCTGGGCGCAATGCTTATGTTGGGGCTAGCCCCCGTTCATGCAGCGACACCTGACGATGGCCAGGCAGCCCGGGCGCTGCTGGAGAAGGCCTTGGCCTATTACCACGACAACGGCGACAAAGCCTTTGCCGCCTTCAGTCGCCAAGGGGAATTTGTCGACAAGGATCGCTACGTGTTCGTGGTGGATACCCAGGGTGTGATGCTCGCCAGCGGCGGGCCGTCCTCGGCGTTGATCGGGCGGGACGTGTCCGAGGTGCTGGGGCCGGATTTGCGCAAAGCCTTCAAGGACGCCTTGAAAACCCCCGAGGCCAGTGGCATCCAGCAAGCTGAGTACCGTTGGCAGAACTGGGCGGACGGCAAGGTCGAGCGCAAACATGTGTATTTCCAGCGTGTTGGTGAGCGAATCCTGGCCGTCGGCTACTACCTGCCACGTGCTTCCGCCGAACAGGCCAGGGCGCTGTTGGACAAGGCCTCGAGTGACCTGCTGAAAAACGAGAAAGCCACGCTGACGGCGGTTAACTCACTCAAGGGCGGTTATCTGCAGGATGATTTGTATGTCTTTGTCGTCGACCTCGATACCCGGCGCTATGTCGGTCATGGCACCAATTTGCGTTTGATCAATACTGACTTTTCCAGGGTCAAGGATCCGGATGGCAAACCGGTTGGGGAGCCGATCCTGGCCATGATCGGCAAGCAGGATGTGGGGGAGTATGAGTATCGCTGGAAGAATCCGGTGACCGGGAAGGTTGAGGACAAGCATGCGTATTTGAAGAAGGTTGGGCATTTTCTGGTGGCGGTGGGGTATTACAGTCCTTGAGGGGGGCTTCGTTTGGTGTGTATATCCGTTGCTGCGGTAACGGCTACTTAGGGTTCCGCTCTTACAGCGGGTCACTTTTGGAAGAGCGCCAAAAGTAACCAAAAGCGCTTTGCCCCACCACTCGGCACCTCGCCTAGGCTCGGTGTGCCCGAACGAAGGCATTGCTCCGTGGGCCGCCGCGAAGGGCCATCCATGGCCCAGCGCGGCTACCTCGGCATCCATGCCGAGGTGCCCACTGCGCAATGCCTGCGTTCGGCCATCGTGGTTAACGGGGCGCCCCAGATCAAAAACAAAAGCGAGGCGGCCTGATAGCCGACCTGGTTCTTGGTGGGACCGCGTTTCTCCTGTGGGAGCGAGCTTGCTCGCGAAGCGGAGTGTCAGTCGATGAGGATGTTGGATGTGCCGGCCTCTTCGCGAGCAAGCTCGCTCCCACAGAAGTACTGTGGCTCACATGAATTCTGTGACCACTGAAGATCAAATGTGGGAGCGAGCTCGCTCGCGATAGCGGTCGTTCAGTTACAGAGGCGTTGGATTTGCTGCCATCATCGCAAGCAAGCTCGCTCCCACAGAAGTACTGCGGCTCACATGAATTCTGTGACCACTGAAGATCCAATGTGGGAGCGAGCTTGCTCGCGATAGCGGTCGTTCAGTTACAGAGGCGTTGGATTTGCTGCCATCATCGCGAGCAAGCTCGCTCCCACAGGAGAAACGCGGTCCCACCAAGAACCAGATCGGCTATCAGGCCGCCTCGTGGTGGGGCAGAAGCGCTTTGGTTACTTTCGACTGGGCCGGCTTCCGGGCTTTTCGAAAGTGACCCGCCGTAAGGGCGGAACCCTAAGCCGCCGTTACCGCAGCAACGGATATACACCCGATAAAAGCACCACAGCCGGCCCCCCAGCCAAAATCACCCAGCCACCAACACCCGAATCGCCTCCAACCGCAACGCCGCCTTCTCAAGCATCGCCAGCCCTTGCTCGCGCTGTTGGCGCAGGGCCACCAGTTCACTGTCGCGCACGGTCGGGTTGACCGCTTGCAGGGCGGTCAGGCGGGCCAGTTCCTCGTCGGTATCGGCGGCCAGGCGGCGCTGGGCCTCGGCCACGCGTTCGGCGTGACGCGGGGCGATCTTCTCTTCGCCGGCATTGATCCGTGGCGTGAGCTGGTCGCGCTGGGCCTGGATGAACTTGTTGGCGCTGGCGCGGGGCACGCTTTCGAGTTGGTCGTTCAGGGTTTCGAACGAAACCCGGGCGGCCAGGTCGTTGCCGTTGGCGTCCAGCAGGCAGCGCAGGGCGGCCGGCGGCAGGTAGCGGCCCAGTTGCAGCGAGCGCGGGGCGACCACTTCGCTGACATAAAGCAGTTCCAGCAACACGGTGCCGGGCTTGAGCGCCTTGTTCTTGATCAGCGCCACCGCGGTGTTGCCCATCGAGCCGGACAGCACCAGGTCCATGCCGCCTTGCACCATCGGATGCTCCCAGGTGATGAACTGCATGTCTTCGCGCGACAGCGCCTGGTTGCGGTCGTAGGTGATGGTCACGCCTTCGTCGTCGCCCAGCGGGAAGCTGGCGTCGAGCATTTTTTCGCTCGGCTTGAGGATCAGCGCGTTTTCCGAATGGTCCTCGCTGTCGATACCAAATGCGTCGAACAGGGTTTCCATGTAGATAGGCAGGGCAAACTGATCATCCTGTTCAAGAATGGCTTCCACCAGCGCATCGCCTTCACCGGCGCCGCCGGAGTTGAGCTCCAGCAAACGGTCGCGGCCGGTGTGCAACTCGGCTTCCAGGCGCTCGCGTTCGGTACGGGCTTCATCGATCAGCGCTTGCCACTGGCCATCGTCGGCTTCTTCCAGCAAGGGCAGCAGGCGCGGGCCGAACTGGTGCTGCAAGGCGTTGCCGGTCGGGCAAGTGTTGAGGAAAGCGTTCAGGGCTTCGTGATACCACTGGAACAGCCGCGCTTGCGGGCTGGTTTCCAGATAAGGCACATGCAGCTCGATGACGTGTTTCTGGCCGATCCGGTCCAGACGGCCGATGCGCTGCTCCAGCAAGTCCGGGTGGGACGGCAGGTCGAACAGCACCAGGTGATGAGCGAACTGGAAGTTGCGACCCTCACTGCCGATTTCCGAGCAGATCAGCACCTGGGCGCCGAACTCTTCGTCGGCGAAATAGGCCGCCGCGCGGTCACGCTCCAGGATGTTCATGCCTTCGTGGAACACCGTGGCCGGAATGCCGGAGCGCACGCGCAAGGCGTCTTCCAGGTCCATGGCGGTTTCGGCGTGAGCACAGATCACCAGCACCTTGGTGCGTTTGAGCATCTTCAGGGTGTCGATCAGCCACTCGACCCGCGGGTCGAAACGCCACCAGCGTTCTTCTTCGCTGGCGTCCGGCTGGGCCTGGAAGCTGACTTCCGGGTACAGCTCGGCGTGATCGCCCAACGGCAATTCGAGGTATTCGGCCGGGCAGGGTAGAGGGTAGGCATGCAGCTTGCGCTCGGGGAAGCCTTGCACGGCGGCGCGGGTGTTGCGGAACAGCACGCGGCCAGTGCCGTGGCGGTCCAGCAATTCGCGCACCAGGCGGGCGCTGGCTTCGACATCGCCATCATTGACAGCGGTCAGCAATGCTTCGCCTTCATTGCCCAGGAAGCCGTGGATGGTCTTGTGGGCTTCAGGCGAGAGGCGGCCTTTGTCCAGCAACTCCTGCACGGCTTCGGCCACCGGGCGATAGTTTTCGCTCTCGGCGCGGAAGGCCTTGAGATCATGGAAGCGGTTCGGATCCAGCAGGCGTAGGCGGGCGAAGTGGCTGTCCTGACCCAGTTGTTCCGGAGTCGCGGTCAGCAGCAGTACGCCCGGGATGGTTTCGGCAAGCTGCTCGACCAGGGCGTATTGCGGGCTGACCTGGTCTTCGTGCCACACCAGGTGATGGGCCTCGTCGACCACCATCAGGTCCCAGCCAGCGGCGAACAGCGCGTCCTGGGCCTTTTCATCGTCCACCAGCCACTCCAACGCCACCAGGGCCAGTTGGGTGTCTTCGAACGGGTTGCTGGCATCGCTTTCGATGAAGCGTTCTTCGTCGAACAGTGCGACCTGCAGGTTGAAGCGCCGGCGCATTTCCACCAGCCACTGGTGCTGGAGGTTTTCCGGCACCAGGATCAGGACGCGGTTGGCG
Source organism: Pseudomonas beijingensis (assembly GCF_030687295.1). Taxonomy (NCBI): domain Bacteria; kingdom Pseudomonadati; phylum Pseudomonadota; class Gammaproteobacteria; order Pseudomonadales; family Pseudomonadaceae; genus Pseudomonas; species Pseudomonas beijingensis. The sequence continues at coordinate 2,487,424 of NZ_CP117425.1, forward strand.
CGGCCGGACAGCAATTGACGGTGGATGACCAAGCCGGCCTCGATGGTCTTGCCCAGGCCCACTTCGTCGGCCAGCAATACCCGCGGCGCAATGCGGTCGGCCACTTCACGGGCAATGTGCAATTGGTGGGCAATCGGCTGGGCACGTACGCCGCCCAGGCCCCAAAGCGAAGACTGCAATTGGCGACTGGTGTGTTCCAGGGTGTGGTAACGCAGGGAGAACCAGGCCAGCGGGTCAATCTGGCCGGCGAACAGACGGTCGCTGGCCAGGCGGAACTGGATGAAGTTCGACAGTTGGGTCTCGGGCAGGGTGACGACTTCGTTCTGCCCGTTGAGGCCGTGGTAGACCAGCAGCCCATCGACGTCATCGACTTCGCGCACGGTCATCTTCCAGCCTTCGAAGTGAGTGATCACATCGCCCGGCGAAAACCGTACACGGGTAAGTGGCGCATTCCGTAGCGCGTACTGGCGAGTGTCGCCAGTGGCCGGATAGAGCACGGTCAACAAGCGGCCGTCCTGTGCCAGAACGGTGCCTAAACCCAGCTCGGCTTCGCTGTCACTGATCCAGCGTTGCCCCGGTTGATACTGCTGCGCCATGCTGCCTGACTCCCGCCTTGAAAAAGCCGGTTATCTTAACGGAAGGATCCTTCAGACCAAAGGATTTACGTACGCTGATTCATTACCAACGGCACGGAACTTACGCTTGCCCAGCGATCAAACAAGCTCGGCCCTGGTGATCGCTGCAATTGCCAACTGGGTCACAAGTTTCAGACCGGCGGTTCAAGCTGCCACTTTAGCCGCCGACAACCTGAAGACAGGAGAACTTTATGTTGCCACCCATGCTCCCTTTGAGCGCCGTACCCATCACCGCTCAACAGGATCCGGTTCGTCAGCGACCGGACATCCCGCCCGTGGTTCCGGTGCAGCAAAGCTCCAACGAAAGCACCATCGACCTGCAAAATCGTGACCCGGAAGAGACCGCGCTGCTGCTGCGCGAGGAGCAGCGTCGCCAGCAGGAACGCGAGCGCCGCCGCCGCGAGGCCGATGAAGACCCTGAAGAGCACCTGGCCGTACCGGGTACCGAACTCAACGCCGACAACACCGTACCGGTGGTGCCGCTGATCGACGACGAGACACGCCAGGGCCTGTGGGTCGATATCCAGATCTGATCCAGGCGTTTGCCTGCATCCACAGGCTGGTCAACGCCGCCAACAGCCCGCATCATGGGCGCATCCGCAATTCACTGCACGATGCCCACACGCCATGAGCCAAGAAGACAAACTGATCGACCTCAGCGCCGAGCGCGCCAAGCGCGTTCACGACCTCAACGAAAAACGCCTCAATGAAGTCCGCCAGGCCTTCGAGCAGGCCATGCCGTTGGGCAAGCCCAAGAAAAAGCCGAAGAACAAGCCGAAAAAGCGCTGAACCCCCTCGATCCATTGATGCAGATCAGTTATTTCCCCACCTTTGCGCTCCGTTGCGGGCGTTATTGACCCCGGTCAATTTTCATCCAGGCCTGATTGGTTACCTTGAACCCATCGCAACAGGGGCAAGACCAGGAGGCTAGTCATGTTTTTCGATAATGTGGTGTTTGCCGGGGTGTTGACGGTCGGCCTCATGTTCGTGTTTTTCGCAGGTTTCGGATTATTCATCTGGAAAGATGCACACAAGCGGAAAAAACCGTAGGTCTTTCCGGCTACAACGAGCACGCAAGGCATTTTGGGCGACTTCGGTCGCCCTTTTTTTTTGAGCAGATTTCCCCTGTTCCACACAAGCCCATTGTGGGAGCGAGCTTGCTCGCGATAGCGGTATGTCTGTAGATACATGTGTTGACTGACCCGGCGCCATCGCGAGCAAGCTCGCTCCCACAGTAGTCAGGTGTCCGGGCATAAAAAAAGGTGCGACCCGTAAGGGTCGCACCTTTTTTGCAAGCCGCTAGAATCAGCTACCCAGGGCCTTGGACGCCAGCCAGAACAGCCCGGCCGACAGCGCCACCGTCGCTGGCAGGGTCAATACCCAGGCCAGCAGGATGGTTCGTACCGTGCCACCTTGCAGGCCGCTCTTGTTGGCGACCATGGTGCCGGCCACGCCCGAGGACAGCACGTGGGTGGTGGAAACCGGCAGGCTGAAGATATTCGCCATGCCGATCATGCACGCGGTGGTGATCTGCGCCGACATGCCCTGGGCGTAGGTCATGCCTTGCTTGCCGATCTTCTCGCCGATGGTCAGCACGACACGTTTCCAGCCAACCATGGTGCCCAGGCCCAGCGCCAGTGCGACAGCCAGGATCACCCAGAACGGGGCGTATTCGGTGGTGGCGGTCAGGTCCTTGCGCAGCTTGTTCAGGTCGTCTTTCTCACGGGCTGCCAGGCCTGGCAACTTGCCAACCTTCTTCGCCGTGTCGTCCAGGCAAAGCAGGTAGCGACGAACCTCGATGCGTCGTTCCGACGGCAGCGAGTGGTAGTCCGCCACGCCTTTGAGCGTGTCGAGCAGGGCATTGATGGTCGGCTCGGTCTGCTGCGGGTTGCAGCGGAACTTCTCCGGCAGATCGCCTTTCACGCTTTTGCCCAGCGCCAGGTATTCACCCAGGGATTCGTTGTTGCGTTGGTAGAACTGGCTCAGGTGCAGGGTCGCGTCACGGGTCCGTTCGATCTGGTAGGTGGTGCTGCCCAGGTCGAGTACGAATTGCGCCGGCACGATACCGATCAGCACCAGCATGATCAGGCCGATGCCTTTCTGGCCATCGTTGGAACCGTGGACAAAGCTGACGGCCATGGCCGAGATCACCAGTACCAGGCGATTCCAGAACGGCGGGTGCTTCTTATCGTCGATCTTGCGGCGCTGTTCCGGTGTCTTGTGCATCTTCGACAGCGGGCGCCACCATTTCAGAGCGATCAGCACCAGGGCGGCGATCAGGAAGCCGGCCATGGGCGAGAACACCAGGGAGGCGCCGATATCGATCGCCTTCTGCCAGTTCACCCCATCGGCCAACGGGATATCGTTGATCAGGGCGTTGGCCAGGCCCACGCCGAGGATCGAGCCAATCAACGTGTGGGAACTGGAGGCCGGGATACCGAAGTACCAGGTGCCCAGGTTCCAGGTGATGGCCGCTGCGAGCAGCGAAAACACCATGGCCAGCCCGTGTCCGGTGTTCACATTGATCAGCAGCTCCACGGGCAGCAGGTGAACGATGGCGTACGCCACCCCCACGCCGCCCAGCAGCACACCGAGGAAATTGAACACACCGGAAAAGAACACCGCCAGGTGAGGCGGCATAGCTTTGGTGTAGATAACAGTGGCAACCGCGTTAGCGGTGTCATGAAAGCCGTTGATGAACTCGAAGGCGAGGACAAAAGCCAGGGCGAGCAAGAGGCTCACGAGCACCCAAGCATCCAGTCCGCTGAATAAATCGATCATGAAGGTTTTCTGACCCGGTCGTAAGGGGGCGCGATTATGCCAGAAAACCTTGGCAATCGATGCATTGCCTGCTCGTCGGTAACATTCTTCAACGAAATAATTTGTAGGAAAGCCTCAAGGGCGAGGTTTTCCGCGGGACGCGTAACCCCTTGATTCAGGGGGGCAAAGCGCATCTGGCCGGGATCACCGCCAGCGGTAGGACGCCTCGAGGGATTGTATGAAATATCTGAAAAGGAGGTCGGCCATGACCCTTCCCGACCGTCGGACGGGAGCGGATGGCGGCCCGCTCATGGCGGGCGTGCGCTACGGTTTCCGGCCTGGGTGGTGGCCGGAGACCTCTTCACAAGAACATCGGGCCCGGAGCGTCACTGCTCTTCGGCTTTGAGTTCTTTTTCCATTTTCTGGAGTTCCTGGGTGAAGGCCTGGTCCTGAACGGTGGCGCGCTTACGCCAAGGCTTGCGTTCCGGTTCAGGTTGCGCGGCGTAGGTGGTGACTTCCCCGCCGTAAACTTCCTTGTAACGTTGTTCCTGGCGCTCAAGTTCCGCGCGCAGTTCGTCTTTCGTCACAGTTTTACCTAAATTAATTGAAGTTGAATCTGGTGATACGCACTGCATGTGGACATGCAGACGGCCACGGCACCAGAGCTGACAGCTGACGTAGCATCAGGGCTTCGCGTTGTTGCCAAACAGGGGAAGCGACCATGAAGGTGCTTCGGGCACCGGGGTAGCGACCACGATGCCTGCGTACGGGAACGGTCGATTGGCCGTACCGTCGCTGTTTTGCATTATAGCGGTCCAGCCGAATAACACTATCGGGAAAAAGTAAAAGACGTTGTTGTTGTGTGAACTCATGTTTGTATGTGCAACTTGTATCACAGCTTGCAGAAAGATGCCGGCGAGTGCCAGTAACCAGATGCCATTGAGGCCAACAAGTTCAAATATCGCCAGCCCCTTCACGGCAAACCGCGTGTCACTGTTTCCTTCGACTTACTGGCGAACGCACGCGCGGCTGGCCAACACACGGGTCTGATTGCGATTATCGGTCGACGGTTCGATAATCGAACGATCTTGGCCGGCAGCCCTTGCTTGCCCATCGTGCAGCCGTTTGAATAGCCGTCACTTCCGGGGAAGGATCAGACATGAACGACCAATTGCGCAATGCCTTCACTTCCGTCGCGCCACCGATCGTCGCCTCGCCGGCCAAGCGAATCCAGGCGCTGACCGGCGATCCTGACTTCATGACCTCCTTGGCCCGCGGGTTGGCCGTGGTCCAGGCCTTCCAGGAGCGCAAGCGGCACCTGACCATCGCCCAGATCAGCCATCGCACGGAAATTCCCCGCGCCGCCGTCAGACGTTGCCTGCATACCTTGATCAAGCTTGGCTACGCCACCACGGACGGGCGTACCTATTCGCTGTTGCCTAAAGTGTTGACCCTCGGTCACGCCTATCTGTCCTCCACGCCCCTGGCCGTTTCTGCCCAGCCGTACCTGGACCGCATGAGCGAGCAACTGCACGAAGCCTGCAACATGGCCACGCTTGAAGGCGACGACATCCTCTATATCGCCCGTTCCGCCACCACCCAGCGCCTGATCTCGGTTGACCTGTCGGTGGGAGGGCGCCTTCCCGCCTATTGCACCTCGATGGGCAGGATTCTCCTGGCGGCCCTGGATGACGCTTCGTTGCGCGATTACCTCGACCATGCCGACCTGCAAGCCAAGACCAGCCGCACTTTGCATACACCCGAGGCGTTGCTCGAATGCCTGCAACAGGTGCGCCAGCAGGGCTGGTGCATCGTCGACCAGGAACTGGAACAGGGCCTGCGTTCGATTGCCGTGCCGGTGTACGACGCTTCCGGCCAAGTGGTGGCCGCGCTCAACGTCAGCACCCATGCTGGGCGGGTCAGCCGCAATGAGCTGGAACAGCGCTTCCTGCCAGGCTTGCTGGGGGCCAGTCGCGACCTGAGCGCGCAACTGTTCACTTAAGCTGTTCGATAAACGCACACAGTCGGCGACGATGAATTGACGGTATTTGCCTGGCCTCATTAATGTCGCGCAGCGTCATCCGGCGTGTTTCGCCGGTCTCTGATTCGTTCGCCTGCGTTTCTTGCGTGGAATAAAAATAAAATGAACCAGCCCCAGACCTCCGTAGGCAACTGCCTTGATGTGCAGTCCTTCATCAATGCCCAACCCATTTCGCGCTATCAGTGGCGGGTGGTGATCCTCTGTTTCCTGATTGTGTTCCTTGACGGCCTCGACACCGCGGCCATGGGGTTCATCGCCCCGGCCTTATCCCAGGACTGGGGCATCGATCGCGCCAGCCTCGGCCCGGTGATGAGCGCCGCGCTGATCGGCATGGTGTTTGGCGCACTGGGCTCAGGGCCGCTGGCTGACCGCTTCGGGAGAAAAGTCGTACTGGTGGGCGCGGTCCTGCTGTTCGGCGCGTTCAGCCTGGCGTCGGCCTACAGCACTAACGTCGATCAATTGCTGGTCTTGCGTTTCCTCACCGGCCTGGGCTTAGGCGCAGGCATGCCGAACGCCACCACCTTGCTCTCGGAATACACCCCGGAGCGCAAGAAATCCTTGCTGGTGACCAGCATGTTCTGCGGTTTCAACCTTGGCATGGCCGGCGGCGGGTTCATCTCCGCCAAGCTGATACCGGCGTTTGGCTGGCACAGCCTGCTGCTGATTGGCGGGATCCTGCCGTTGATCCTGGCGGTGGTATTGCTGTTCTGGCTGCCGGAGTCGGCGCGTTACTTGGTGGTGCGCAATCGCGGTACCGACAAAGTGCGCAAGACCCTGGCACCCATCGAGCCGCATACCGTGGCCCAAGCGGCGAGCTTCAGTGTGCCGGAACAGAAAACCGTGAAAGCCCGTAACGTACTGGCGGTGATTTTCTCCGGCAGCTACAGCGCCGGCACCTTGCTGCTGTGGCTGACCTATTTCATGGGGCTGGTGATCGTCTACTTGCTGACCAGTTGGCTGCCGACCTTGATGCGCGACAGCGGCGCGAGCATGGAACAGTCCGCGTTTATCGGCGCGTTGTTTCAATTCGGCGGCGTGTTGAGCGCCGTCTTCGTGGGTTGGGCGATGGACCGGTTCAATCCGCACAAGGTCATCGGCCTGTTCTATCTGATGGCCGGGGTGTTTGCCTACGCGGTGGGGCAGAGCCTGGGCAATATCACTTTGCTCGCCACCCTGGTGCTGGTGGCGGGCATGTGTGTCAACGGCGCGCAATCGGCGATGCCTTCCCTGGCGGCGCGTTTCTATCCGACCCAGGGCCGGGCCACCGGCGTCTCGTGGATGCTGGGTATCGGTCGCTTCGGGGCGATCCTCGGGGCCTGGATGGGCGCGACCCTGCTTGGCCTGGGCTGGAATTTCGAGCAGGTCCTGACCGCGCTGGTCATCCCCGCCGCCCTGGCGACCACGGCGGTGGTGATCAAGGGCATGGTCAGCCATGCGGATGCGACCTGAGCCAACGGCATAACCCTTGTGGGAAGACAAAACTGTGGGCAGGCAGGATCCCTGTGGGAGCCGAGCTTGCTCGCGATAGCGGTGGATCAGGCATGTATCCATCGCTGACACATCACCATCGCGAGCAAGCTCGGCTCCCACAGGGTCTGCTCTCACGGGGGGGGGGCTCCGTGTACTTTGGTAGATCGATAGCCAAACAACAATCTGTTCGATAAACGAACACTCAGTCGATTATCGGATTGTTTGGCGTTATCCCGAAGCTTAATCTTCAGTCACCTCGGCGCTTAACCTCGCGCTTTTTTCTTCATGTCGGTCTACTGGAAAACGGGAGCCTGCCCCATGGCTGAAATCCTTTCGCTGCACGACGCGGTGAAGCAATTCGTCAACGACGGCGATACCGTCGCGCTCGAAGGCTTCACTCACCTGATTCCTACGGCGGCGGGTCATGAAATCATTCGCCAGGGCAAGAAAGATCTGACCCTGGTGCGCATGACGCCTGACCTGATCTATGACCAGTTGATCGGCGCCGGTTGTGCTCGCAAGTTGATTTTCTCCTGGGGCGGCAACCCTGGCGTCGGGTCGTTGCACCGCTTGCGCGATGCCGTGGAGAAACAGTGGCCGCACCCGCTGGAGATCGAGGAACACAGCCACGCCGACCTGGCTAACGCCTACGTCGCCGGCGCCTCCGGCCTGCCATTCGCGGTGTTGCGGGCCTACGCCGGCTCCGACCTGCCGAAGGTCAACCCGCTGATCAAGAGCGTGACCTGTCCCTTCACTGGTGAAGTCTTGGCCGCCGTGCCTTCGGTGCGCCCGGACATCACGGTGATCCACGCCCAGAAAGCCGACCGCAAGGGCAACGTGCTGCTGTGGGGCATCCTCGGTGTGCAGAAAGAAGCCGCCCTGGCCGCCAAGCGTTGCATCGTCACCGTGGAAGAAATCGTCGACGACCTGAATGCGCCGATGAACGCCTGCGTGCTGCCGACCTGGGCGTTGAGCGCGGTGTGCCACGTACCGGGCGGTGCTCATCCGTCCTACGCCCACGGTTACACCGAGCGTGACAACCGTTTCTACCAGGCGTGGGACCCGATCGCCCGGGACCGTGAGACCTTTACCGCCTGGATCAACGAATACATCCATGGCACTAAAGACTTCAGTGAATTCCAGGCCAGACTGGCAGCCGCTTCGCAGGTGAAACCATGACCTACTCCACCAACGAAATGATGACCGTCGCCGCGGCGCGTCGCTTGAAAAACAATGCCGTGTGCTTCGTTGGCATCGGCCTGCCGTCGAAAGCGGCCAACCTGGCGCGCTTGACCTCGTCGCCGGACGTCGTGCTGATCTACGAGTCCGGCCCGATCGGTGCCAAGCCCAGCGTGCTGCCGCTGTCCATCGGCGACGGTGAGCTGGCGGAAACCGCCGATACCGTCGTACCGACCGGTGAGATTTTTCGCTACTGGCTGCAGGGCGGGCGTATCGACGTCGGTTTTCTTGGCGCGGCCCAGGTCGACCGTTTCGGCAATATCAACACTACGGTGGTGGGTGACTACCACCAGCCGAAAGTCCGCCTGCCGGGTGCCGGTGGCGCACCGGAAATCGCCGGCTCGGCCAAGAGTGTGTTGATCATCCTCAAGCAGTCCGCGCGTTCGTTTGTCGACAAGCTGGATTTCATCACCTCGGTCGGCCATGGTGAAGGTGGCGATTCGCGCAAGCGTCTCGGTCTGCCGGGCGCAGGGCCCGTGGGCATCATCACCGACTTGTGCATCATGGAGCCGGAAGCCGGCAGTCATGAATTCGTGGTCACCGCGCTGCACCCCGGCGTGACCCGCGAACAAGTCATTGCGGCCACTGGATGGGCGATCCGTTTCGCCGACCAGGTGCAAATCACCGCCGAGCCGACCGAGGTGGAGCTGCGCGCCCTGCGCGACCTGGAAGCTCGCACCGCGGCGGCCCACGGCCAGGCACCGGGAGAAGCCTGATGCGCGACGTTTATATCTGTGATGCGATTCGAACCCCCATCGGTCGGTTTGGCGGCGGTTTGTCCACCGTGCGCGCCGATGACCTGGCGGCCGTGCCGATCAAGGCGTTGATGGAACGCAACCCATCGGTGGACTGGAGTGCCGTGGACGAGGTGTTCCTCGGCTGTGCCAACCAGGCCGGCGAAGACAACCGCAACGTGGCGCGCATGGCGCTGCTGTTGGCGGGCTTGCCGGAAAGCATTCCCGGCGTGACCCTCAATCGTCTTTGCGCCTCGGGCATGGATGCCATTGGCACGGCGTTCCGCGCCATCGCCAGCGGCGAGATGGAATTGGCGATTGCCGGCGGCGTGGAGTCGATGTCCCGTGCGCCGTTCGTGATGGGCAAGGCCGACACCGCGTTCTCCCGCAACATGAAACTGGAAGACACTACCATCGGCTGGCGCTTCATCAACCCGTTGATGAAAGCCCAGTACGGCGTGGATGCGATGCCCCAGACCGCCGATAACGTGGCCGATGACTACGCCGTGTCCCGCGCCGACCAGGACGCTTTCGCCTTGCGCAGCCAACAGCGCACGGCGGCGGCCCAGGCAGCAGGCTTTTTCGCCGAAGAAATCGTACCGGTGCGCATCACCCATAAAAAAGGCGAAACCGTGGTCGAGCAGGACGAACATCCTCGCGCCGACACCACGCTGGAGACCTTGAGCAAACTCAAACCGGTCAATGGCCCGGACAAGACCGTCACCGCCGGCAACGCCTCGGGTGTGAACGATGGCGCGGCGGCGTTGATCCTGGCATCGGCCGAAGCGGTGAAAAAACATGGCCTGACGCCGCGGGGCAAAGTGCTGGGCATGGCCAGTGCCGGTGTCGCGCCTCGGGTGATGGGCATCGGCCCGGTGCCGGCGGTGCGCAAGCTTACTGAACGCCTGGGCCTGGCCGTCGCGGATTTCGATGTGATCGAACTCAATGAAGCGTTTGCCAGTCAGGGCCTGGCGGTGCTGCGTGATTTGGGGCTGGCGGACGATGCGCCGCAGGTCAACCCGAACGGTGGCGCCATCGCCCTCGGTCATCCACTGGGCATGAGTGGGGCGCGCTTGGTGATGACGGCGCTGCACCATCTGGAAAAGACCGGCGGCAGGAAAGGCCTGGCGACCATGTGTGTCGGCGTCGGCCAGGGTCTGGCATTGGCAATCGAACGCGTCTGACGCGTCGCTCTACTAATAAGAAACCGAGGAATGCTTCATGACTGACAAGCCTGGTTATCGTCGCCCTCAAGCGGGCACCCAGCCGGAGTATCTGCACCCGCCGTACCAGTCCACCAACCTGCGCTCGCCGTCCAAGCCATTGGTGTTCCTGCCGCATTCGCTGTCGGAAATTACCGGCCCGACTGTCGGCGCCGACCGCTTGCAGGAAAAGGACCACGACCTGACCGCCCAGCATGCCGGCGAGCCACTGGGGGAGCGGATCATCATTCACGGGCGCGTGCTGGATGAGCACGGCCAGCCGGTGCCGGGCATCCTGGTGGAGATCTGGCAGGCCAACGCCGCCGGTCGCTACAACCATGACCGTGACAACCATGATGCGCCGCTGGACCCGAATTTCACCGGCACCGGTCGTACCGTCACCGACGCCGACGGCTGGTATCAGTTCCAGACCATCAAGCCCGGCGCTTATCCGTGGGGCAACCACCACAACGCCTGGCGCCCAGCGCATATCCATTTCTCACTGTTCGGGCCGAGCATTCTGACGCGCCTGGTGACGCAGATGTATTTCCCGGGCGATCCGTTGCTCGAATACGACCCGATCTACAACTGCGTGCCGGACACCCGCGCCAAAGAACGCCTGATCGCCCGTTTCGACCTGGAAAAAACCGTCCCTCACTATGCCCTCGGTTACCGCTGGGACATCGTCTTGCGCGGCCGCGATGCCACGCCGATGGAGAAATAAGATGACGCTCACCGCCACCACGTCCCACACCGTTGGCCCGTACTACCACATCGGCCTGACCTGGCTGAACCGCGAAGACCTGACCGTCGCACAAACCCTCGGCCAGCGCGTGGCGATCACCGGGCAGGTGGTCGACGGTAACGGCCAGTTCGTCAACGACGCGATGCTGGAAGTCTGGCAGGCCAACGCCGCCGGCAAATACGCTCACCCGGAAGACGACCAGGACAAACCCCTGGACCCGCACTTCGAAGGCTTCGGCCGGGTGCCGGTGGATGCCGAAGGGCGTTTTCGCTTCACCACCATCAAGCCGGGCACCGTACCGGGGTTGGCAGGCACGACCCAGGCACCGCACCTTGTGGTGCTGGTGTTCGCACGCGGGCTGGTCAAGCATTTGCTGACGCGCATCTACTTCGACGGCGAACCGGCCAACGAAACCGACCCGCTGCTGGCCTGCGTGCCCGAAGAACGTCGCGCCACTATCGTGAGCAAGCCTGATGCGTCGGGCGTGTATCAGTGGAACGTAATCCTGCAGGGAACGGATGCCGAGACGGTGTTCTTCGACTACTGAGTAATTGCACCTGTGGGAGCGAGCTTGCTCGCGATAGCGGTGGGTCAGCTTGCATCCATTATTGATGGTGCCGCCCTCATCGCGAGCAAGCTCGCTCCCACAGGGTGCCAGTACAGGCAATGCAATACTGTGGAACGGGAGTGTTACGAAGTGTGTCTAGAATTCGTCAGTCCCTAACGAGTGAACAACCCATGACCATCCCAATCAGCAGTCACTACACCGGTGAAGAGCGCAGCAAGCGCATCTTCGCCATCGTCGGTGCTTCATCCGGCAACCTGGTCGAATGGTTCGACTTCTACGTCTATGCGTTCTGCGCGATTTATTTCGCCCCGGCGTTCTTTCCCTCGGACAACCCGACGGTGCAATTGGTCAACACGGCGGGTGTGTTTGCCGCCGGGTTCCTGATGCGGCCCATCGGTGGCTGGATTTTCGGTCGGGTGGCGGACCGTCACGGGCGCAAGAATTCAATGATGATCTCGGTGCTGATGATGTGCTTCGGCTCGTTGCTCATCGCCTGCTTGCCCACCTATAAGGACATCGGCGTCTGGGCGCCGGTACTGCTGTTGTTCGCGCGTTTGCTGCAAGGCCTGTCGGTGGGCGGCGAATACGGCACCACCGCCACCTACATGAGCGAAGTCGCCCTCAAGGGCCAACGTGGCTTTTTCGCCTCATTCCAGTACGTGACACTGATCGGCGGGCAACTGCTGGCGGTGTCGCTGGTGGTGATCCTGCAACAGTTTCTCAACGAAGATGAATTGCGCGCCTACGGCTGGCGTATCCCATTTGTGGTGGGGGCGGCTGCGGCGTTGATTTCCCTGTTGCTGCGGCGTTCCCTGAAGGAAACCAGCAGCAAGGAAATGCGCGAGAACAAGGACGCCGGCAGCATTACGGCGCTGTTTCGCGACCACAAGGCGGCGTTCATTACCGTACTGGGCTACACCGCCGGCGGCTCGCTGATTTTCTATACCTTCACCACCTACATGCAGAAATACCTGGTGAACACCGCCGGCCTGCACGCCAAGACCGCCAGCTACATCATGACCGGCGCGCTGTTTCTCTATATGTGCATGCAGCCGCTGTTTGGCATGCTCGCGGACAAGATCGGCCGGCGTAACTCCATGCTCTGGTTCGGTGCCCTGGGGGCGTTGTGCACGGTGCCGATCCTGCTGACCCTCAAAAGCATCAGCAGCCCGTTCCTGGCGTTTGTCCTGATCACGTTGGCGCTGGCGATCGTCAGTTTCTACACCTCCATCAGTGGCCTGGTGAAAGCTGAAATGTTTCCACCTGAAGTGCGGGCGCTGGGAGTAGGGTTGGCCTATGCGGTGGCCAATGCGATTTTTGGCGGATCGGCCGAATACGTCGCCTTGAGCCTGAAAGCCCAGGGCATGGAGAACGCCTTTTATTGGTATGTCACGGTGATGATGGTGGTGGCGTTCCTGTTCAGCTTCCGCCTGCCCAAGCAACCGGCGTATTTGCACCATGACCTTTGACTCAACTGCGTCGGCCCGTGAGGCCGGCGCCCCCAAGGACTGTTTATGAGCGAACGACCGGGCAATCAGCTGTTCGATGCCTACTTCACGGCCCGCGACATGCGCGAGGTGTTCTGCGATGCGGGGCGGGTCCAGGCCATGCTGGATGTCGAGGCCGCGCTGGCCCGGGCCGAGGCACGGGTAGGGTTGATCCCCCAGGACGCGGTGGCGCCGATCGAGAACGCCTGCCGTGCCCAGTTGTACGATTTTTCGGCATTGAGCGAAGCGATTGCCAGTGCCGGCAATTCGGCGATTCCGCTGGTCAAGGCGTTGGGCAAGCGCATCGCCACCCAGAGCGCCGAAGCCGAACGCTACGTGCACCTGGGCGCCACTAGCCAGGACGTGATGGACAGCGGATTGGTGCTGCAACTGCGCCAGGCGTTGGGCTTGATCGAGGGCGAGTTGGCGCAACTGGCCGCCACCCTGGCCCGACAAGCCGAACGTTATGCCGCCACGCCGTTGGCCGGGCGCACCTGGCTGCAACACGCGACGCCGGTGACCCTGGGCATGAAAATCGCCGGTTGGTTGGGGGCTGTCACTCGCAGTCGCCAACGCTTGCGGGAGCTCAAGCCGCGCTTGCTGGTGCTGCAATTCGGCGGTGCCTCCGGAACGCTCGCCGCATTGGGTGAACAGGCGCTGCCGGTCGCCGAAGCCTTGGCCGCCGAACTGCAACTGACCCTGCCGGAACAGCCGTGGCACACCCAGCGTGATCGCCTGGTGGAGTTCGGCGCGGTGCTGGGGTTGGTCGCCGGCAGCCTGGGCAAATTGGGCCGCGACATCAGCCTGTTGATGCAAACCGAGGCCGGCGAAGCGTTCGAACCCTCCGCGCCGGGCAAGGGCGGTTCATCCACCATGCCGCACAAGCGCAACCCGGTGGGCGCGGCCGTGCTGATCGGCGCAGCGACGCGAGTACCAGGTTTGTTGTCGACGCTGTTCAGCGCCATGCCCCAGGAACACGAGCGCAGCCTGGGCCTGTGGCACGCCGAATGGGAAACCCTGCCGGAAATCTGCTGCCTGGTCTCCGGTGCCTTGCAACAGGCGCGGCTGCTGGCCGAAGGGCTGGAAGTGGATGCTGTGCGCATGGCCCGCAACCTGGAACTGACCCAGGGCTTGGTGTTGGCCGAAGCGGTGAGCATCGTTCTGGCCCAGCGTGTGGGACGCGACACGGCGCATCATTTACTGGAGCAATGCTGCAAGCGCGCCGTGGCCGAACAGCGGCATCTACGCGAGGTGCTGGAGGACGAACCCCAGGTCACCGCGCAGCTATCCGCGACCGAGCTTGATCATTTGCTTGACCCGGCCCATTACCTCGGACAAGCCCAGACTTGGGTCGCCCGAGCCGTGGCCGAACACCTTGCCTTGAACGCCTGAAAGGAGATTGTTGTGGGATTCGTCAAACTCGCCGAGGGCGATCTGAATTACCGATTGGACGGGCCGCAAGACGCCCCGGTGCTGGTGCTCTCCAACTCCCTGGGCACCGATTTGCACATGTGGGACGAGCAGGTCGTGGCCTTCAGCGAACACTTTCGCGTGCTGCGTTTCGACACCCGTGGTCATGGTCAGTCGCTGGTGACCGAAGGCCCCTACAGCATCGAACAACTGGGCCGCGACGTGCTGGCGATGCTCGATGCCCTGGGCATCGACAAGGTGCATTTCTGTGGCTTGTCCATGGGTGGGCTGATTGGCCAGTGGTTGGGCATCAATGCTGGCGAGCGCCTGCGCAAACTGGTGGTGTGCAACACCGCTGCCAAGATAGGCGACCCGTCGGTGTGGAACCCACGCATCGAAACCGTGCTGCGTGACGGCAAGGATGCGATGGTGGCGTTGCGTGACGCCTCGATTGCCCGTTGGTTTACCCCCGACTTTGCCGAGGCCCAGCCTGCGACGGCAAAAAAAATCACTGACATGCTGGCCGCGACCTCGCCCCAGGGTTATGCCGCCAACTGTGCGGCGGTGCGCGATGCCGATTTCCGCGAGCAGTTGTCATCGATCCGCGTGCCGCTGCTGGTGATCGCCGGCACCGAAGATGCCGTGACACCGCCGTCGGGTGGGCACTTTATCCAGGAGCGGGTCAGTGGGGCCGAGTACGCTGAGTTCCATGCCGCGCACCTGTCCAACGTCCAGGCTGGCGCGGCGTTCAGCGCGCGGGTGCTGGATTTCCTGCTTGATTCTGGCCGGGCCTGAGGAGTTTTCTGTGGACGAGAAACAACGTTACGACGAAGGCATGCAAGTACGCCGCGCGGTGCTGGGCGATGCCCACGTCGATCGCAGCCTCAATGCCCTGACCGAATTCAACAGCGAATTCCAGGAGATGATCACCCGCCATGCCTGGGGCGACATATGGACCCGCCCGGGCCTGCCGCGCCATACCCGCAGCCTGATCACCATCGCCATGCTGATCGGCATGAACCGCAACGAAGAACTCAAATTGCACCTGCGCGCCGCCGCCAACAACGGCGTGAGCCGCAGCGAGATCAAGGAGGTGATCATGCAGAGCGCCATCTACTGCGGCATCCCGGCGGCCAATGCCACTTTCCACCTGGCCGAGTCGGTCTGGGATGAACTGGGTGTCGAATCCCGGACTTGAGCATCACCCCAACCCCTGTGGGAGCGAGCTTGCTCGCGATAGCGGTGGGTCAGCTGGCGACGATGTTGAATGTGATGACGCCTTCGCGAGCAAGCCCGCTCCCACATGGATTTTTACTGGTCACCGGATCTGCGTTCACCCCCAAACTCCCTGTGGGAGTCAAGACTGTGGGAGCAAAGCTTGCTCGCGATGCAATGCCACACTCAACAGAAATGCCACTGACCCACCGCTATATCGCGAGCAAGCTTTGCTCCCACACTGGATCTTCAGTGAGTACACATTTTGTGCTCGACACAGATCCCCTGTGGGAGCGAGCTTGCTCGCGATGACGGTGGTACAGCTTCCATCCATGTTCGGCGTCTACAGCAGGCTGATCGGATAGCTGACGATCAACCGGTTCTCATCGAACTCATTGCTGCTGTAATCCCGGCGCATCGTCGAGTTGCGCCATTTCACATTGAGGCTTTTCAGCGCACCGCTCTGCACGGTATAGGCCAGCTCACTTTCACGGCCCCATTCCTTGCCGTCGTCGACCGTGGCGGTGTGCACGTTGTCACCGCTGATGTAGCGGTTCATCAGGGTCAGGCCCGGCACGCCGACGGCGGCGAAGTTGAAGTCGTGGCGCAGTTGCCAGGATTTTTCCTTGGCGTTGTCGTAGCTGGAGTTGTAACTGTCGTTCGCCAGGGTGCCGCCGCTGGTGCCGTTGACGCGCATCCAGGCGTCATCGCCGCCGACTTTCTGCAGG
This sequence comes from Pseudomonas beijingensis, assembly GCF_030687295.1. Classification (NCBI taxonomy): domain Bacteria; kingdom Pseudomonadati; phylum Pseudomonadota; class Gammaproteobacteria; order Pseudomonadales; family Pseudomonadaceae; genus Pseudomonas; species Pseudomonas beijingensis. The sequence goes on from NZ_CP117425.1 coordinate 2,503,658, forward strand.
CCGACATAGAAGGTGTTGCCACCGTATTTGGCCGAGAGCATGGCGAACGCGGTTTTGTTGTCCAGGTCGCCGGCCAGTGCGCTGCCGTTTTCCTTGCCGGTGAAGTAGCCGAGGTTGGCGCCCAGGGTCCAATCGCCGATGGGTTGGCTGTGGGTCAGGTTGAAATATTGCTGCTGGTAGATGTCGGACAGTTCCGCGTACCAGACACCGACCTGGGTGCGTTTTTCGTTGAAGGCGTATTCGCCGCCACCGAAGTTGAAACGGTCGGAGGTGAACGCGCCGCGGCCGTTCATCGACATGTCTTCCATGCTCGCGTCGTTGCGCGGGCTGTTGCCGCGGAACTGGCCGCCGTAGAGGCTCAGGCCGTTGATTTCGGTGGAGGTCACCTGACCGCCACGGAAGGTTTGCGGCAGGGAGCGGCCATCGTCGGAGCGCAGGATCGGCAGCACCGGCATCCATTCGCCGACCTTCAACTCGGTCTTCGACACCTTGGCCTTCAGGGCTACGCCCAAACGGCCGAAGTCATCGGCGGGGCGACCGTCGTCATGCACCGGCAGCAACTGGGTGCCGGCGGTGCCGCGACCGCCATCGAGCTTGACCGAGTACATGCCCAGGATGTCCACGCCGAAACCGACTGTGCCTTGGGTGAAACCGGACTTGGCGTCGAGGATGAAGCTCTGGGTCCATTCCTCGGCTTTGCCCTGGGCATTGTTCGGGTTGGTGAAGTTGCGGTTGATGTAGAAGTTACGCAGGTTGAGGTTGACCTTGGCATCCTCGACAAACCCCGATTCCGCGGCCAAGACGGGCAGGGCGGTGCTGGTCAGGGCGACGGCGATGAGGCTGGGGAACAAGTGCTGTGTGGGTTTCATGGGCGTGTCTCTAATTGTTGTGGGCGAAGCGAGTCGTTGCCGCAACGTTGGGTTGCAGACGGTGCGGTGGAACCTGGGCGGTTAGGCGATCAAGGGATCAGCCGGGTGAGGCGGGGCGTAGGGGCATGTCGTCGAACCTGTTGTTATTGGTTTTGTGGGAGCGATGGTGAAGGGCCGCTCGGGATCGGTTCAATTGCTGTTTGCGGGTTTTGGGCGATTATCGAACGGCAAAAATTACATCGGCCCAATGCCATTCCTGTGGGAGCGAGCTTGCTCGCGATGGCGGCCTGTCAGTTGGCTTTGCTCTTGTTGACTGAGTACATATCCGTTTTCGCGGTAACGGCGACTTAGGGGGCCGCCCTTACGGCGGGTCACTTTTGAAGGCGCAAAAGTAACCAAAACGCTCCTGCCCCACCACTCGGCACCTCGCTTAGGCTCGGTGTGCCCGAACGCGGGCATTGTGGTTAACGGGGCGCCGAGATCAACGTCCACCACGAGGCGGCCTAGTAGCCGACCTGGCTCTCCTGGTCGTACACCCATCAGATCTGTTTGAGCAGGTCCTGTGGGAGCAAAGCTTGCTCGCGAAACAGGCGCCTCGGTTCCTGAAAGACCGCATCGCCTCCATCGCGGGCAAGCCTTGCTCCCACATAGGCCAGCGTTAAAGCGCACACAAACAAAAAGCCCACCTTCCGGTGGGCTTCGTGTTTCAGCGTTCAGGCTTCAAATCAGAACAATTTCAGTGGCGGAGCTTTCTCCGCCACCGGCTCGTTCTTGCCCGTCTCGGCATTCCAACCACCGCCCAATGCCTTGTACAGATTGACCTCGCTGGTCAGTTGCGCAAGGCGGTCAGTGATCAGCGACTGTTGCGCGCTGAACAACTGGCGCTGGGCGTCGAGGAAGGTCAGGTTGCTGTCGACGCCGATGCGGTAGCGACGCTCGGCCAGGCGGTAGTAGTCCTGGTTGGCGGCGACGAAGTCGGTCTGGGCCTGCAACTGTTCGTTGTAGGTCTGGCGCGCGGCCAAGCCGTCGGAAACTTCCTGGAACGCTGTCTGAATCGACTTCTCGTACTGCGCGACGTTGATGTCTTTCTGAATCTTGGCGTAGTCCAGGCTCGCGCGCAGGCTGCCGGCGTTGAAGATCGGCAGGTTGATTTGCGGCGCGAAGGTCCAGGTGCCCGAACCGCCTTTGAACAGGCCGGACAGGTCCGGGCTCAGGGTGCCGGCGTTGGCCGTCAGGCTGATGCTCGGGAAGAACGCGGCCCGTGCGGCACCGATGTTGGCGTTGGCGGCCAGCAAGTTGCGTTCGGCCTGGAGGATGTCCGGACGACGTTGCAGCAGGTCCGATGGCAGCCCGGCCGGCACTTCGCTGAGCAGGTCATCACTCAACGGTTGCGAGTTCAGGTTGGCCGGCAGGCCTGTACCCAGCAGCAGGGTCAGGCTGTTCTCGTCCTGGGCGACCTGGCGGGTGTAGCGGGCCAGTTGCACACGGGCGTTTTCCACCGCGGTGCGCGCCTGGCTCAGGTCCAGGGCCGAGGCGACGCCGACTTCGGCGCTGCGCGAGGTCAGCTTGAAGCTTTGCTCGTAGGCCCCGAGAGTTTCCTGGGTCAGCTTGAGCAGTTCCTTGTCGGCCTGCCAGGTCAGGTAGGCATTGGCGACGTTGGCCACCAGGCTGATCTGGGTGCTACGGCGGGCTTCTTCAGTGGCAAAATAGCTCTGCAGCGCTTGCTCGCTCAGGCTGCGAACCCGACCGAACAGGTCCAGTTCATAGGCGCTGATGCCCAAGGTCGCCGAATAGGAACTGCTGATCGCCGCTTCGCCGGTTTGCGAAGCCCGTGCCGGTACCCGCTGACGGTTGCCGGAGCCGGTGGCCGAGACCGCCGGGAACAGGTCCGCACGCTGGATGCGGTATTGCGCGGCGTAGGCATCGATGTTCAGCGCCGCGACGCGCAGGTCGCGGTTGTTTTCCAGGGCGACCTGGATCAGCTGTTGCAGCGCCGGGTCATGGAAAAACTGCTTCCAGCCTTGCTCGGCGGCGGCCTGGCCGGGCGCATTGGCCGCCTCGTAGGCCGGCCCTTGCGGGTATTGCGCCGCGACCGGTGCTTCGGGCCGCTGATAGTCGGGGATCAGCGAGCAGCCGCTGAGCACGATGGCGGCGATGGTCAGGGAGAGTAGCGACTTGCTCATTGGCCAGCCTCTTTGGAAGTTTCAGGAGTGTCGTGCCCGTCGGTATTTTTGCGACGGCCTATCGACGACACGGTCACGAAGAACAATGGCACCCAGAAGATTGCCAGGATGGTGGCGGTGAGCATACCGCCGATTACACCGGTACCGATGGCGTGCTGGCTGCCCGAACCGGCGCCGGTGGAGATTGCCAGCGGGACTACGCCGAGGACGAACGCCAGGGAGGTCATGATGATCGGTCGCAGACGCATCCTACAGGCTTCAACGGCGGCTTCCACCAGGGTTCGGCCCTGCTCGTGGAGTTCCTTGGCGAATTCCACGATCAGAATGGCGTTTTTCGCCGCCAGGCCGATGGTGGTCAACAAGCCCACCTGGAAGTACACGTCGTTGGACAGGCCGCGCAGGCTGGTCGCCAGCAGGGCCCCGATGATCCCCAGGGGAACCACGAGCATGACCGCGATCGGAATCGACCAGCTTTCGTACAGCGCCGCCAGGCACAGGAACACCATCAGCAGCGACAAGGCGTACAACGCTGGCGCCTGGGAGCCCGACAGACGTTCCTCGTAGGACAGGCCCGTCCAGGAAATGCCGACACCGGCCGGCAGCTTCTTGGCGATGGCTTCGACTTCGGCCATGGCTTCACCGGTGGAATAGCCAGGCGCCGGGGTGCCAAGGATTTCCATCGCTTCCACGCCGTTGTAACGCGCCAGTTTCGGCGAGCCGTAGACCCATTCACCCTTGGCGAACGCCGTGAACGGCACCATGGTCCCGGCGCTGTTGCGCACGTACCACTTCTGCAGGTCTTCGGGGCTCATGCGAGAACCGGGTTGGCCCTGCACGTACACCTTCTTCACCCGACCACGGTCGATGAAGTCGTTCACATAGCTACTGCCCAGGGCAATCGACAGGGTGTTGTTGATGTCCGACAAGGTGATGCCCAGCGCACTGGCCTTTTCGTCATCGATTTCCAGCTGGTATTGCGGCTCGTCGTTCAGGCCGTTCGGACGCACCTGGGAAAGGATTTTGCTCTGGGACGCCATGCCCAGGAACTGGTTACGCGCCTCCATCAACTTGGCGTGGCCGATGCCGGCGCGGTCCTGCAGGAACACGTCGAAACCGGTGGCGTTACCCAACTCCAACACGGCCGGCGGGGCGAAGGCGAACACCATCGCGTCACGGAAGGTGAAGAAGTGCTGCTGGGCACGGGTCGCGAGCTTGAACACGCTGTTGTCGGCGTTACGCTCGTCCCATGGCTTGAGCATGATGAAGGCCATGCCGGAACTCTGGCCGCGACCGGCGAAGTTGAAACCGGTCACTGTGAACACCGACGCCACGGCATCGCCCTCACCGCCGTCCTTGCTTGGACGCAGCAGGAACTCACGCATCTTGTCCACCACCACTTGGGTGCGTTCGGCGCTGGAACCGGCCGGTGTCTGCACCTGGGCGAACAACACGCCCTGGTCTTCTTCCGGCAGGAACGCTGTCGGGATGCGAGTGAACAGCCAGACCATGCCGACCACGATGATGATGTAGGCCAGCAGGTACGGCGCCTTGTGCTTGAGCATATTGCCCACGCCACGTTCGTAGCTCCGTACGCCGCGGTCGAAGTTGCGGTTGAACCAGCCGAAGAAACCGCGTTTCGGCGTGCCGTGCTCACCCTTGGGAATGGGCTTGAGCATGGTGGCGCAAAGCGCCGGGGTGAAGATCAACGCCACCATGACCGACAGGGCCATGGCCGAGACGATGGTGATGGAAAACTGCTTATAGATCACACCGGTGGAACCGCCGAAGAACGCCATTGGCAGCAGTACTGCCGAGAGCACCAGGGCGATACCCACCAGGGCACCCTGGATCTGGCCCATGGATTTCTTGGTGGCTTCCTTGGGCGACAGGCCTTCTTCGCTCATCACCCGTTCGACGTTTTCCACCACGACGATGGCGTCGTCCACCAGCAAGCCGATGGCCAGCACCATACCGAACATGGTCAGGGTGTTGATGCTGAAGCCGAACGCCGCGAGGATCCCGAAGGTACCCAGCAACACTACCGGCACCGTCATCGTGGTGATGATGGTGGCGCGGAAGTTCTGCAGGAACAGGAACATCACCAGGAACACCAGCACGACCGCTTCGACCAGGGTTTCCACCACGCCCTTGATCGATTCGCTCACCACCGGGGTGGTGTCGTACGGGAACACCACCTCCACGCCTTGCGGGAAGAAGGGCTTGAGGTCGTCGATGGTCTTGCGCAGGGCCTTGGCCGTGTCGAGGGCGTTGGCGCCGTTGGCCAGTTTGACCGCCAGACCCGAGGCCGGGGCGCCGTTGAACTGGGCGCTGACGCTGTAGTTCTCACCGCCCAGGCCCACCTCGGCAACGTCGCCGACGCGCACTTGCGAACCGTCCGGGTTGACCTTGAGCAGGATCGCCTTGAACTGCTCGGCGGTCTGCAAACGGGTCTTGCCGATGATGGTGGCGTTCAGTTGCTGGCCGGGCAGGGCAGGCAAGCCGCCGAGTTGGCCGGACGAGACCTGGACGTTCTGCGCGGCGATGGCGTTTTTCACGTCCACCGGGGTCAGGTTGAAGTTGTTCAACTTGGCCGGGTCGAGCCAGATCCGCATCGCGTACTGGGCGCCGAAAACCTGGAAGTCGCCGACACCGGCAGTGCGCGAGATCGGGTCCTGCATGTTGGACACGATGTAGTTGGACAGGTCGTCCTTGGTCATGCTGCCGTCGCGCGACACCACACCGATGACCATCAGGAAGTTCTTCACTGACTTGGTCACGCGGATGCCTTGCTGCTGCACTTCTTGCGGCAGCAGCGGGGTGGCCAGGTTCAGCTTGTTCTGGACCTGGACCTGCGCGGTATCGGAGCTGGTGCCCTGCTCGAAGGTCGCGGTGATGGTCATGCTGCCGTCGGAGTTACTTTCCGAGGACACATACCGCAAGTTGTCGATGCCGTTGAGCTGCTGCTCGATCACCTGCACCACGGTGTCCTGCACGGTTTGCGCGGAAGCGCCCGGGTAGGTCACTTGGATCGCAATGGCTGGCGGCGCAATGCTCGGGTATTGGTTGATCGGCAACTTGAGGATCGATAGAGCCCCGACCAGCATGATCACCAGGGCGATCACCCAGGCGAAAATCGGACGGTCGATGAAAAATTTCGACATGGTTTACTCCCCTTTGCCGCCGGCTGCTTTATCAGCTGCCTGAGCGGGGGCCGGGTTCTTGGTATCGACGTTGGTGGCTTCGGTGGCTTTGACTTCAGCCCCCGGCCGTACGTATTGCAAACCTTCGGTGATCAAGCGATCGCCGGCCTTGAGCCCGTCTTCGATCAACCACTGGTTGCCGACGGTGCGGCTGGCCTTGAGCTGGCGCAGTTCGACTTTGTTGTCGGCGCCCACCACCATGGCGGTCGGCATGCCCTTGAGGTCGCGGGTCACGCCTTGTTGCGGCGCCAGGATTGCCGCGCTGTTCACTCCGGCCCTGCAACTGTGCATGGACGAACATGCCCGGCAACAAGGTGTGGTCGGGGTTAGGGAATACGGCGCGCAAGGTCACCGAACCGGTGGTCTGGTCGACCGACACTTCGGAGAACTCCAGCTTGCCTTCGTGCGGATACTGGCTGCCGTCTTCCAGGGTCAGCTTGACCATGGCAGCGTTTTCGCCGGCCTTTTGCAGGCGACCGCTTTCCAGCTCGCGGCGCAGTTGCAGCAGCTCGACCGAACTCTGTGTCACGTCGACATAGATCGGGTCCAGTTGTTGGATGGTTGCCATGGCATCGGTCTGGCCATTACTGACCAGCGCACCTTCGGTCACCGAAGAGCGGCCGATGCGACCGGAAATCGGCGCATAGACCTTGGTGTAGCGCACGTTGATCTGGGCGGTCTGCAGGTTGGCTTCCGACTCCAGGCGATTGGCCACTGCGGTGTCGTATTCCTGACGGCTCACCGCCTGTTCGTCCACCAGCTGCTTGTAGCGGTCGGCAATCGACTTGGTGGAGCGCAGGTTGGCCTCGGCGCTCTTGAGAGTCGCTTCATAGACGGCCGGGTCGATCTGGTAAAGCTGCTGGCCGGCCTTGACGTCGGCGCCTTCCTTGAACAGGCGCTTGAGAATGATCCCGTTGACCTGTGGCCGTACTTCCGCGACGCGGAACGCACTGGTGCGCCCCGGCAGTTCCGAGGTCAAGGTGAAGGCTTGGGTCTTGAGGGTTACGACGCCGACCTGAGGAGGGGGAGCAGCAGGTGCAGCCTCTTCCTTTTTGCATCCGCTGAGCAGAGATGCCAGGGCGATGGCGGTAACCAGAGCAGTAACAGCTGGCTTGAATTGCATGGAAATCCTCGGGTCCAGGCGCGCAGCGGGCGCACTCGAAAGGTGGAAAGGTAAAAAAGCAGCAGTAATTCAATTAGTAGGATGCTAAGAAATATACTTACGTACATGGTTGTTTGTAAACAGCCAAATTGCGTAATATCCGGATTTACAAAAGCCTGACAAAGGCCAGCGTAGATCGGGGACGCCTTCCAGGAGACGTCGCCTCACATTTTGTTCAGCTGATTCTTACGCATTGCTGACCGCATCCTGATTGAGGTGTTTACTGCCATGGTCCGTCGTACCAAAGAGGAAGCCCAGGAGACTCGCAGCCAGATACTCGAAGCGGCCGAAAAGGCCTTTTTCGAGCGTGGCGTGGCGCGTACGACCCTGGCCGACATCGCGACACTGGCCGGTGTGACGCGCGGTGCCATCTATTGGCATTTCAGCAACAAGGCGGATCTGCTCCAGGCCATGCTCGATACCCTGCACGAGCCGCTCGACGAGTTGGCCCGTGCCAGTGAGAGCGAAGAGGAGCTTGATCCGCTGGGCTGTATTCGCAAGTTGTTGGTCCGGTTGTTCCAGCAAGTGGCCCTGGATCCGAAAACCCGACGCATTAATGAGATCCTGTTCCATAAGTGTGAATTCACCGATGAAATGTGCGATTTGCGCCAGCAGCGACGCGAGGTCAGCCTCGACTGCAATGTGCGCATCGCCCTGTCGTTGCGCAATGCGATGAAACGCGGCCAGTTGCCGGATGATCTGGACCCTGAAAGGGCGGCAGTCGCCATTCATGCCTACATCGATGGCATTTTGTACCAGTGGCTGCTGGCCCCCGACAGCTTCGCCCTGGCGGGTGAAGCCGAGCGTTGGGTGGAGATCGGGCTGGACATGCTGCACTTGAGCCCCAGCCTGCGCAAATGAAACAAAACGCGTAATTGCGTCGGTTTGTGTCAATACGAGCGCGTAAGGATGCTTTTATAAACCGACACTGGCGCGGTTGATAGGCAACCGGCGGCGAATTTTGTAGGAAATTTGTTTCGCGTGGATGAAATGTGCAGGAAGAGCCCGGTTGACAAGGTCTTGCGAACGGGCCGCCAGACGGCCCTGGCGAGGCTGTAAAAACTATGAACCTATGGCGAGGGAGCTTGCTCCCGCGTGAGTGCGAAGCGCTCACAAGGGTTGCTACGCAGCCCAGCGGGAGCAAGCTCCCTCGCCACAAGGATTCAGGCAAGCCTTAAGTGAACAGCATCACGGGCGAGGCCGAATTTTTCAGCTCAGCGTGAGTTCCACGGTAAAACCATAGGGCTCTTCACGGGCTGTGCGAGTGATTCGAGTCGTGCATTGGATCGGGCTTGTTCCAATCGAGGTCAGTGTGTGGGTCCGGACGGGGGTCAGCGTTGGTGAAATAACACCGAAGGATGTATTGACGCGCAAACCGAAGTCAAAACGAAAGCCAAACTCTTTATCGCCGAACACAATGAAATGTTTGAACATGTCCTTACTGGGACTGCCCAGGCGCCGGGTATACGCGAGGTCGAACTTCCAGGCTTGGATATCCCAGGGAAGAATCTGTGTGGGGTGTTGCTCGTCCGCATTCCACTGCAAGTTATGTTCACCGACTTCAAAATCCAAGTCGGTATGGTTGATCAACTTTACGACGAGACGGGTGCGGCTTGGGTTGAGGCGTTCCTGTTCCCAGGCTTGAACCTCCTTGTTGACCTTGTCATTCAGGTTCGCTTTCTCTATCAGCGCCGTGAGCATCGGCACATATTCTTGCGTATCGAGTGATTTGAGGAATTGGTACAACACGGCCAACGGTGCCCAACTGAATTGAGAGGCGATGAGTTCATAAATACTATTGTTGGTCTGTTGGCTGTTTTCTAGGGTAGTGTTCATTTGAAATCCTTTTCAAAGAGAGTGACTGCAAGCGGGCAAGACGTTTGGTCTTGTGGCTGGCGATAATATGGACAGTTAGATGGGTTTTAGAAGTTTGGATGTTTGACTGGATATTAAGCGCAAATAAAAAAGCCCTGGCTCTTTCGAGGCAGGGCTTTTGTTTTTTTAGACTTACATCACTGGATAATCGATATAACCCACCGGACCTTTACCATAGAAGGTCTCCGGGTGCGCTTCGTTCAGCGGTGCATCGGCTTGCAAGCGGGCCGGCAGGTCCGGGTTGGCAATGAACGGCACGCCGAAGGCCACGGCATCGGCCTTGCCCTCGGCCAGCCAGGCGTTGGCGCTGTCCTTGGTGAAGCGTTCGTTGGCGATGTACGGGCCACCGAAAGCCTGCTTGAGTTGTGGGCCGATGCTGTCGTCGCCTTCTTTCTCACGGGAGCAGATGAAGGCGATGCCGCGCTTACCCAACTCGCGAGCCACGTAGCTGAAGGTTTCCAAGCGGTTTTCGTCGCCCATGTCATGGGAGTCGGCGCGTGGCGCCAGGTGCACGCCAACCCGGCCGGCCCCCCAGACTTCGATGGCTGCGTCGGTCACTTCCAACAGCAGGCGGGCACGGTTTTCCAGGGAGCCGCCGTAGTTGTCGGTGCGCTGGTTGGTGCTGCTTTGCAGGAACTGGTCAAGGAGATAGCCGTTGGCGCCGTGGATTTCCACGCCGTCGAAACCGGCGGCCTTGGCGTTCTCGGCACCGACACGGTAAGCGTCGACGATGTCGGCGATTTCAGCGGTTTCCAGTGCGCGCGGCGTTGGGTAGTCGGCCAGCGGACGCACCAGGCTCACGTGGCCCTTGGGTTGGATCGCGCTGGGCGCCACCGGGGTTTCACCGTTCAGATACGACGGATGGGAGATCCGGCCCACGTGCCACAGTTGCAGGAAGATCTTGCCGCCAGCGCCGTGGATCGCCTTGGTGATATTGGCCCAGCCGCGCACCTGATCGTTGGACCAGATACCCGGCGTGTCCGGGTAGCCCACGCCCATCGGCGTGACGGAGGTCGCTTCGCTGAGGATCAGGCCGGCGGACGCGCGTTGCACGTAGTACTCGGCCATCAACGCGTTGGGCACGCGGCCTGCGTCGGCGCGGCAGCGGGTGAGCGGGGCCATGATGATGCGGTTCTTCAGCTCGATGTCGCCGAGTTTGATGGGGTCGAAAATAGTCGCCATGAAAATACAACCTCGAAAGTGAAAGGGTTAACAGTCAATGAGTTGCCGGGGCCAGGTCGGCGTTGCCGCCCTGACGGAAAGTGATGAGGGTGACGAGCAGCGCCAGCACGGCCAGCGCGCCGGCGGCCAGGGGAACGGAGGTCAGGCCCAGGCCGTGGTCGATGACACTGCCGCCGACCCAGGCGCCCAGGGCGTTGCCGATGTTGAAGGCGCCAATGTTCAGGGTGGACACCAGGTTGGGTGCGTCTTTACCGAAGGTCACCACGTTGACTTGCAGGGCCGGTACGGCGGCGAAGCAGGCGGTGGCCCAGAGGAACAGGGTGATTTCACTGGGGATCAACGCCACGCTGGTCCAGCTCAGTACGGTGGACACCACGGCCATGGTGAGGAAGACGCCCATCAGGGTGTTCGCCAGGCTCTTGTCCGCCAGCTTGCCGCCGATGATGTTGCCCAGGGTCAGGCCCAAGCCGATCAGCACCAGGGTCCAGGTCACGCCACGGGGCGATACGCCGGTGACTTCACCCAACAATGGGGCGACGTAGGTGAACAGGGTGAACACCGACGCGGAGAACAGCGCGGTCATGCTCAGGGACAGCCACAGGCCAGCGCCTTTGAGCGCGATGAGTTCCGAGCGCATGTCGAGTTTTTCTTCATCGCGTTTGGCGGGCAGGAAGCGGATCAGGCCGATCAGCGCTACCACGCCAATGACGGTCACGGCCCAGAAGGTCGAGCGCCAGCCGGCTTCCTGGCCCAGTGCGGTGCCCAGCGGCACACCGAGCACGTTGGCCAGGGTCAGGCCAGTGAACATCAGGGCCACGGCCGAGGCGCGCTTGTTGGGCGCCACCAGGCCAGCGGCCACCACCGAACCGATGCCGAAGAACGCGCCGTGGCACAGGGCCGTGACCACCCGGGCGAACATCAGCACGTTGTAGTCGCTGGCGATGGCGCAGAGCAGGTTGCCGACGATGAAAATCCCCATCAACGCCACCAGGGCGGCCTTGCGCGGCAGTCGGGCGGTGGCCAGGGCCATGAACGGCGCACCGATGGCCACGCCCAGAGCGTAGCCGGTCACCAGCCAGCCGGCGCCGGGAATCGACACGCCCAGGTCGGCCGCCACATCGGGCAACAGGCCCATGATGACGAACTCGGTGGTGCCGATGGCGAAGGCGCTCAGAGCCAGGATCAGGAGTGAGAGGGGCATGATGGGTCCTTGTCAGGTCAGAGCTCTTGGCTCATTTGCTTGAGGAACTGCTGGATCACTTCCTCGTTGCGTTTGAAGAAGTGCCATTGACCGACTTTCTGGCTGGTGATCAGCCCCGCCCGTTGCAACACCGCCAAGTGCGCAGACACCGTGGATTGCGACAGGCCGCAACGCTGGTCGATCTGCCCGGCACAAATGCCGAACTCGTGGTTGTGCAACTGTTCCGGGAACTGGACCTTGGGGTCTTTGAGCCAGTTGAGGATGTCTCGCCGTACTGGGTGCGCCAGGGCTTTTATTATTTCGTCGAGGTCGAGGGTCATGGGTGGCAAGCTCGGGGTGAGTAAAACGCTATATCGCGATGGAGCGAACCTTAAATCGTTATTTTGCGATATACCAATATGGATTTGATCTGAGGATCGAATAAATCGCTATATCGGGTTATAACGATATTGGCGTGACGATGCTAAGCTGCTCGCCATGAACTATCTCGCGCACCTGCACCTCGGCGGCCTCGGCCGGGAACAATTGCTCGGCAGTCTCTACGGCGATTTCGTCAAAGGGCCGCTGCAAGGGCAGTACGATGCCCGGATCGAAGCGGCGATTGCCTTGCATCGGCGCATCGACATGTACACCGACCGCCATCCCTTGGTGGACGTTGCCCTGTCGCGTTTTTCCACGGGACGCCGGCGCTATGCCGGGATCGTCCTCGACGTGTTTTTCGATCACTGTCTGGCCCGGGACTGGATGCTGTACGGCGAGGGGCCGCTGATGGATTTCACCTCTCGGGTGTACCAGGTACTCAATACCGAACCGCAACTGCCGGGGCGCCTGGCGCAGATCGCGCCTTATATGGCGGCGGATGATTGGCTGGGGTCTTATCAGGAATTCGAGGTGCTGGGGCAGGTGCTGCGGGGAATCTCCCGACGCCTGTCCCGGCCGGAGGAGCTGGCAGGGGCGATGCCGGAACTGGTCAGACTCTATGAGCCGTTGAGCGAGGATTTCCGGTTGTTCTATCCGCAGCTTCAGGATTTTGCGCTGAGCCAGATTGCACTACAAAACTAACTGTGGGAGCGGGCTTGCTCGCGAAAGCGGCGGTTCAGTCAACATCTCTGCTGAATGTTAAGCCGCCTTCGCGAGCAAGCCCGCTCCCACAAGGGATTTCCACAGGTTCTCGGATCAGGCCGCAATGGCAGGCCGCATTGGCGCTTGCTGTTTCTCGGGAATCGTCCCGAACAACGCCTTGTGCACCGCCTGTTGCGCCTGGAAAGCCAGGGCCGCGCGTTCCTGGCCGTGGCAGGCAATCGGTTTCAGCAGGTGGATGTGCACCTCGCCCCGATCATTGGCGAACAGGCGCATCAGGTGCGACAGCAAATCATCATCGCCAATGAACGGTGCCAGCGAATCCGGTTCACCGTTGCGCAGGTAACGGATCGCCACCGGTTGCAACGCGACGTCGGCATCAATGGCTGCCGACAACAAGCGCCCGTGGAAGGTGCGCAGGGAGCGGCCATCGGTGGTGGTGCCTTCCGGGAACATCAGCAGCGGATGGGCCTGTTCCAGATGGCGGCTCATTTGCTTGCGGATCAATTGGCTGTCACCCGACCCGCGCCGGATAAACAGGCTGCCGGCCTTGGCGGCCAGCCATCCGGCGACCGGCCAGGTGCGCACTTCGGCCTTGGACAGGAATGACATCGGCGTGAGCATGCCCAGCAACGGGATGTCGGTCCAGGACACATGGTTACTGACCCACAGCATCGGCCGTTGTGGCAGTTGACCGTGGACGGTGACGGAAAAGGGCAGGGCATGGCTCAGCCGCGCCATGAAGAAGCGCGACCAGCGCTGGCGACGAACCATCGAGTTGGCGACCCCCAGGCGTTCGAACAGGCCGAACACGCTGGCCATGCTCAGGCCCAGGGTCACCACCAGCAAGACTCGCGCAATACGCGCGTACACCCGCAACCGGCTCATTACACCGCTGCCTTGAAGTGACGGGCGTAGCGCGGGCAGAGTTCGTCGCGTTTGAGCAGGATGAACACGTCGGCCACCTGAAAGTCTTCGTCCCAGCACGGCTCGCCGCAAATCTTCGCGCCCAGGCGCATGTAGGCCTTGAGCAGCGGTGGCATTTCGGCGATCACATTGGACGGCACGTCCAGGGTCGGCAGTGGTTTTTTCGGCACGGCTTGCAGGTGTTCGGTGCACAGGTAGCGTTCGCGCAGGCGCTGCATGATCGCCTGGGCCTGGATGCCGCCATCCTGCATCGGAATGCTCGCGCAGCCCATCAGGTAGCTGTAGCCGCCTTCGTTCAGGACCTCGGCCAGCTCGCCCCACAGTACGGCGATGGTGCCGCCGTTGCGGTAGGCCGGGTCGACGCAGGTGCGGCCGATTTCCAGGATCGGGCCCTTGAGATGGACCAGGCCGTGGAGGCTGAATTCTTCTTCGCTGTAGAACCGGCCCAGGCTGCTGGCGGCCTGGTGGTCGAGCAGGCGAGTGGTCGCCACGAGGCGGCCGGTGTTCAGGTCGCGTACGCCGATGTGGGCGCAGTGAACATCATAGTCATCCATGTCCAGACCCTTTTCCGCGCCCTTGAGCTTGGCGTTGAATTCGCCGCTGAAGACGTTGAAGCGCAGGGCCTGGGCTTCTTGCAAAGCGTGGGCGCCAATCAGGCGTTCGGCTTGCAGGCGGCGTTCATTGCCGGTGTCGCTGATGCGGGCGATCTGGGTCATAGCGAATCTCCGTGCGGGCTGTTCAGTTGCAGCCTGTCGACTTTCTTTATGCAGCCATGTTGTGCAAAGTCAGGCTATGTAGCCCCGGTGTCATCGCCATGAAGCTTTGGTGATGCTTATATGACAGCCTTCAAGGAGCCCCTCTCATGCCCTGGCACACCCTGATCGAACGCGGCGAACGGCTGCCCACCCATCCGGACCTGGCTGAAGGTTATGCCGCGTTGTTGCAACGCCTGGGGCCGGTGACGCCGTTCGAGTTGGCCGTGGTTGGGGCTCGGTCGATGGCCACGCCGGGGCTGGCGTTCCTGGTCGGGTACCAGGCGGCGCTGCGGGTGCTTTGGCCGAGCGCGCCGCAGAGCCTTGGCGCCCTGTGTGCCACTGAACAACGCAGCCTGCGCCCGGCGGACATGCAAACCCGCCTCGACGACTTGCGCCTGAGCGGGCGCAAGGATTTCGTCACCGCCGGCGATGCCGCCGAGTGGCTGTTGATTGCCGCCCGCTGCGAAGCGCCCGGTGAAGCGCCACGGCTGAACCTGGCGGTGGCCTATGCGGGCGAGCCCGGCGTGACCCTGGAAAAACTGCCCGCCATGGGCCTGATGCCCGACATCAGCCATGGTCGCGTGCTGCTTGACGGCGCGTTGTGCGAGTTGCTGGCAGGTGATGGTTGGGACGCCTACGTCAAACCGTTCCGCACCCTGGAAGACCTTTATGTGCTCAGTGCGATGACGGCTTGGTTGTATGGCGTCGGGCAGGAATGTGCCTGGCCCCAGGTGTTGCAACTGCGCCTGCTGGCGTTACTCGCCGGCTGCGCGGAAGTGAGTCGCCACAACCCTTCCAGCCCTGCCGGACATGTGCTGCTGGGCGGGTTGTTCGCCCAGTTCCAAGGGCTCGACGGCGAACTCAATGCGGCCCTGGCCGCCGGGCCTGCGGCGTGGCGCGAGATGTGGACGCGGGATAAGGGGGTGATGGACCTTGCGGCGGGGGCGCGGGCCAAACGGCTGGTCAAGGCGTTGGGATCTTCATTGGGTTGAAGGGCCTCATCGCGGGCAAGCCTTGCTCCCACAGGTCTACGGCAGACTGTCATTTTGGGATTGCACCTGTGGGAGCAAGGCTTGCACTAGAACTGTGGGAGCAAGGCTTGCCCGCGATGGCATCAGTACTGTCGACACAAAATATCGAAACTGTCATCAAGTCTGAATAGGCTTCGAAGGTTCATCCCTGCGAGCCCCAAGCATGTCCAAAGGCTGGTTCCTGATCCCGCTGCTGTTGCTCAACCTGAGCGTTCAGGCCGAAGACTGGCCCGGCGAGCAATGGCCAAGTGGCCCGACCCCCACCGGGCAGTCCATTGAAGCCTTGGAACAATACGCCTTCCCACCCCGGGACGATGCGAGCCGCGAGGGCATCCGCACCGACGCGTTGCTGGTGATCCAGGACGGTCGGCTGGTCTACGAACGCTACGCCGGGCCGACCACCGCCCAGACACCGCACCTGACCTGGTCCATCAGCAAAAGCCTGCTGGCGACGGTGTTTGGCGTGGCCTACGGTGAACAGCGCTTTGTCCTGGACGATCCGGTAGCCAAATACTATCCGCCACTGAGCCAGCATTCGGACATGACCCTGGCTGATCTTTTCCACTGGGCTTCGGGCCTGGACTGGCAGGAAGACTACGAATACGCACCGCTCAAGTCATCGGTGGTGGCGATGCTCTACACCCGCGGGCGTCATGACATGGCGGCGTTCACCGCGCAGCATGACAGCTTCAGCCCACCGGGGCAGGCGTTCCGCTATTCCAGCGGTGACAGCAACCTGTTGGCGGCGGCCCTGAAAAACATCGTCGGCGCGGCACGTTATCCCGATTATCCCTGGACGGCCCTGTTCGAACCCCTGGGCATCCGCCACGCCACTTGGGAAACCGATGCCAGTGGCACGTTCGTGGGATCGTCCTATGCCTACCTCACCGCGCGGGACTTGGCGCGTGTCGGGTTGTTGATGCAGCGGGACGGTCGTTGGGGCGAACGGCAACTGATCCCCAAGGATTGGATCGCGTTCAGCCGCGAACCGTTCGTGCACTTCCTTGCCGGCCAGGACGAAGCCGTGCCGGGCGGGCACTGGTGGCTCAACCGCGGCGCCGATCCAACGCTCCACCCCTGGCCCGATGCGCCGCCGGATACCTTCGCCGCCCTTGGTCATTGGGGCCAGGCGCTGTACGTCATTCCCAGCGCCAAACTGGTGATCGTGCGCTACGGCGACGACCGCGACGGGAGCTATCGCCATAACGAACTGCTCAAGCGCGCCATGGCGGCGTTCGCCGGGAAGGTGCAGCCATGAAGCGCAAAATATTGCTTACCTTGCTGTCGGTGCTGCTTATCGCCTTGTTCGGTTGGGTCTGGCTGGAGCGGGTGGCGCTGCGGGCCTTTCCCGACATTATCAGCGCCTACACCGCCAAGGAATACTGCTCGTGCCGCTATGTGATGGAGCAACCGGCCGAGTATTGCCGGGGGTATGTGAAGCAGTCAGTGCCCATCAGCGATTTACTCGAAACCGTTGAGGCCAAGCGCGTCACCGTCAGTGGGTTGGGGCGCAGCAACAGTGCGCAATGGCTGGGCGAGCGGCAGGGGTGTCGGTTGGAACCCTGAGCTGGGTACAAGGTCTGACGCCGATCCTATTGTGGGAGCAAGGCTTGCCCGCGATGGCGTTTTAGGAATCGCCATCGCGGGCAAGCCTTGCTCCCACAAACGAATCCCTTTACCACAGGTTCTGTGTGTTCCTGGCAGTTATTGAAACAGACAGTTTGCAAGCGCCCTCGGCCCGGTTAAGGTTCGCCACAGGTTTATCTGCCCCCCGAGTGTGTATGTTCAAGCGGTTTTTCCCTCACGCGATTGCCAGTTTGCTGCTGGCCTGCGCAGCGCTGCCGGCCCAGGCCGACTGGTACCTGGACGGTGAGTCGTCGCGGCTGTCGTTTATCAGCAGCAAAAATGGCAACGTCTCCGAGGTCCAGCGTTTCCTGGTGCTGCACGGCCAAGTCCAGCCCGACGGTTTGGCGCGCCTGGAAGTGGAACTGGAATCCATCAACAGCGGCATCCCCCTGCGGGACGAGCGCATGCGCGCCGAGCTGTTCGAGATCAAGCAATTTGCCGAAGCCACCGTCACCGCCAAGATCGACCTGGCGCCGATCCAGGACCTGGCCAACGGCGCCCAGTTGGAGTTGCGCCTGCCGCTGACGGTGAACCTGCACGGCAAGCAGCACGAGTACCCGGTCGAACTGCTGGCGACGCGCCTGGATGAACGTCGCTTCCAAGTGGTGACCCTGGAACCGGTGGTGCTCAACGCGGCGGACTTCGATCTGGCGCCGGGTCTGGAAAAGCTGCGCAACCTGGCCGGGTTGTCGGCCATCAGCCTGTCGGTGCCGGTGAATGCGGTGCTGATCTTCACGGCGCGTTGACATGAGCGGCCCGGTCTTTCCCTGGCGTGAAGGCAATCGCTTCGAGCTGTTGATCGACGGCCCACAGTTCTTCCCGCGCATGCTGGTGGAAATCGCCCGAGCCCAGGAACAGGTCGAGCTGGAGCTGTATCTGGTGGAAGCGGGGGCCTGCGCCGAGGCGATGGTCCAGGCACTGGTCCAGGCCTGCGAGCGCGGCGTTCGCGTGCGCTGCCTGTTCGATGACTACGGCAGCCTGGCGTTTACCCTGGCCCTGCGCAAGCGCCTGACCGAGGCCGGGGTGGAGTTGCGTTTCTACAATCGCCTGAGCTGGCGTCGCTGGGTGCGCAACCTCTACCGGGATCACCGCAAGCTGCTGTTGGTAGACCAACGCCTGGCTGTGGTGGGCGGCACCGGGGTGACCGATGAATTCTGGAACCCCCTCGACGACCGCAGCGAGTGGCACGAAGTGATGGTGGAAATCGTCGGTCCGTTGGTGCTCGACTGGCAGTTGCTGTTCGACCGCCAGTGGCTTGCCAACCGTCATCGGCGAGCCTGGAAGCCCGCCTCCAATTTCGGCTTGCCGCGCCTGCCTCGCGTTCCGCCGGTGGGCGAGGGCATGGGCCGGGTGGCGTATGCCGACGCCCGCCAGCATCGCGACATCCTGCAGTCGCTATCGCGGGCGTTGAACAGCGGTCAGAAACGCATCTGGATGGCGACGCCGTATTTCCTGCCAACCTGGAACGTGCGCCGCTCCTTGCGCAAGGCCGCCGCCCGAGGCGTCGACGTGCGCCTGCTGCTGACCGGCCCGCGTACCGATCACCCGTCCGTGCGCTACGCCGGACACCGTTACTACCCGCGATTGCTCAGGGCCGGCGTGAAGATATTCGAGTACCAGCCGTGTTTCCTGCACCTGAAAATGGTGCTGGTGGATGATTGGGTCAGCATCGGGTCGTGCAATTTCGATCACTGGAACCTGCGCTTCAATCTGGAAGCCAACCTCGAAGCCCTGGATTCCAGGCTCAGCAGCGCCGTGGCGGCCAGTTTCGAGCGGGATTTCGCCCAGAGCCTGCAAGTCAGCCTCGACGCCTGGCAGCGCCGGCCGCTGTGGAAGCGGTTCAAGCAGCGGGTGTGGGGGTTGGTGGATCGGGTGGTGGTGAATCTGTTGGATCGGCGGGGTTAGTCCGAACAACCAGATACAACTGTGGGAGTTTCAGCGATCACAAAAGCGTTTGTCGCAGAACCAATTGTGGGAGCGAGCTTGCTCGCGATAGCGGAGTGTCAGTCGATATTAATGTGACTGATCTGACGCCATCGCGAGCAAGCTCGCTCCCACATGGGTTTTGTGTTGCCAGGGGTCAGAGCAACTCAAAACTCTGCTGCTTCACGTCCTGGGAATCCAGGCCGATCTGCACGTTGAACTTGCCCGGTTCAGCCCCGTACTTGAGCTGGGCATTGAAGAACTTCAGGTCGTCTTCGGTGATGGTGAAGTGGATGACTTTCTTCTCGCCGGCCTTGAGCATCACCTTGCGGAAGTTCTTCAGCTCTTTCACCGGACGAATGATCGAGCCAGTCACGTCCTGGATGTACAGCTGCACCACGGTTTCGCCGTCACGCTTACCGGTGTTTTCCAGGGTCACGCTGGCATCGAGCTTGCCGGTCTTGTTCAGCGTGGTCGACGACAGGGCCATGTCCGACAGGCTGAACTCGGTGTAGCTCAGGCCGTAGCCGAACGGGTAGAGCGGGCCGGTGGTGTCATCGAAATACTGCGAGGTGTAGTTACCCGGCTTGCCCGGCGTGAACGGCCGGCCGATGCTCAGGTGGTTGTAGTAGGTCGGAATCTGCCCCACCGAACGTGGGAAGGTGATCGGCAGCTTGCCCGACGGGTTGTAGTCGCCGAACAGCACATCAGCGATGGCGTTGCCGCCCTCGGTGCCGCTGAACCAGGTTTCCAGGATCGCGTCGGCCTGTTGCTTTTCTTCCAGCAACGACAACGGACGGCCATTCATCAGCACCAGCACCAGCGGCTTGCCGGTGGCCTTCAGGGCCTTGATCAGCTCGCGTTGGCTGGCCGGGATGTTCAGTTCGGTACGGCTCGACGATTCATGGGACATGCCACGGGACTCACCCACGGCGGCCACCACCACATCGGCGTCCTTGGCGGCTTTTACCGCTTCGTCGATCAGCACCTGAGCTGGGCGCGGGTCATCCACCACTTCCGGGGCGTCGAAGTTGAGGAAGTTCAGGTAGTCGAGCACCTTCTTGTCGCCGGTGATGTTGGCGCCACGGGCGTAGATCAGCTTCGAGTCGGCGCCCAGGGCGCGGGTCATGCCGTCGAACAGAGTGACCGATTGCGCAGGGCGCCCAGCCGCGGCCCAACTGCCCATCATGTCGATCGGTGCCTTGGCCAGCGGGCCGACCAGGGCGATTTTCGCGGTCTTCTTCAGGGGCAGGGTCTGGTTGCGGTTTTCCAGCAGGACCAGGCTGCGGCGCGCCACGTCACGGGCGTCGGCGCGGTGCAGGCGGCTTTCGGCGTAGGTGTCGGCCGGGTCGTCCTCGACCTTGCCGATGCGCAGGTAGGGATCCTTGAACAAGCCCATGTCGTATTTGGCCGCGAGCACTTCGCGCACGGCATTGTCGATGTCGCTCTGCTCGATCTCGCCGGCCTTGAGCAGCCCTGGCAGTTCCTTGCCGTAGAGCGAGTCGTTCATGCTCATGTCGATACCGGCCTTGATCGCCAGCTTCGCCGCTTCGCGACCGTCCTTGGCGACGCCGTGCTTGATCAGTTCGAAGATGGCGCCGTGGTCACTGACCGCCAGGCCCTTGAAACCCCATTCCTTGCGCAGCAGGTCGTTCATCAGCCAGGTGTTGGCCGTGGCCGGCACGCCATTGATGGAGTTCAGCGCGACCATCACCCCGCCGGCTCCGGCGTCGATGGCGGCGCGGTAGGGGGGCAGGTAGTCCTGGTACATTTTCAGCGGACTCATGTCCACGGTGTTGTAGTCCCGGCCGCCTTCCACTGCGCCGTACAGGGCGAAGTGCTTGACGCTGGCCATGATGCTGTCGGCCGCGTTGGCGCCGTTGCCCTGGAAGGCCTTGACCATCACCCCGGCAATGCGCGACACCAGGTAGGTGTCCTCACCGAAACCTTCGGACGTTCGGCCCCAACGTGGATCGCGGGAAATGTCGACCATGGGCGCGAAGGTGATGTCCAGGCTGTCGGCGGCCGCTTCCTTGGCCGCGATGCGACCGGAGTGGTAGATGGCGTCCATGTCCCAGCTCGAGGCCAGGGCCAGGGGGATCGGGAAAATCGTGCGGTGGCCGTGGATCACGTCATAGGCGAAGAACATCGGGATCTTCAACCGGCTGCGCATGGCCGCGTCCTGCATCGGACGGTTCTCATCGCGGGTGATGGAGTTGAACGTGCCACCGATGTTGCCGGCGGCGATTTCCTTGCGAATCATCTCCCGGGGCATTTCCGGGCCGATGCTGATCAGGCGCAATTGGCCGATCTTTTCCTCGAGGGTCATTTGCTTCATCAGGTTGCTGATGAACGCGTCCTTGTTCTCTATGGGGGCGGGCAGGTTGTCGGCTAATACGGATTGACTGGCCAGGGTGACAAACAGGCCCAGCAAACACAGCTTCTTCATGAATAGTTTTCTCGCAAGCCTAAAAGGCGGTGATCACGCCGGTCAGCCAAAATGTGAGGAGCGGCTATTGTTGTTCAGTTAAATGCAGCACACTTTCGAACCCATTGGGCTGAACTTAGTTTCGCACTGCGCATCTTTTAGCCCATCGACCCGTTTCAATCCAGTGCGGCGGCAGATTATGCCCCAGACGCCAGTGAGATAGGTGGCCGGGTTTTTCCAATGTCATGCCAGGGAGCGCTTCATCCCATGAATCCACGACTGAACCACCTTCGCAGCCTGCCGATACTGGCCTTGATGCTGCTCACCACGCTGCTGGCCGGTTGCGGCATCAATAACATCCCGACCCTGGACGAACAGGCCAAGGCCGCCTGGGGCCAGGTGCAGAACCAATACCAGCGCCGTGCCGACCTGATCCCCAACCTGGTGGAAACCGTCAAGGGCTACGCCCAGCACGAACAGGACACCCTCACCGCAGTGGTTGAGGCGCGGGCCAAGGCCACGTCGATCCAGGTCGACGCCAGCACCTTGGACAACCCGGAAAAACTCAAGCAGTTCCAGCAGGCCCAGGACCAGTTGAGCGGCGCGTTGAGCCGGCTGATGGTGGTGGTCGAGCGTTATCCGGACCTCAAGGCCAACCAGAACTTCCTGGCGCTGCAATCGCAGCTCGAAGGCACCGAGAACCGCATCGCCGTGGCCCGCCGCGACTTCATCCTGGCGGTGCAGAAGTACAACACCGAGATCCGCACGTTCCCGGGGCGTCTGTGGCACAGCGTGATGTACAGCGACCTGCCAATCCGCGAAACCTTCGAGGCCACCAGCCCCAATGCCGAAAAAGCCCCTGAAGTGAAGTTTTGAAAAAAACTGTGGGAGTGAGCCTGTGGGAGCAAAGCTTGCTCGCGATGAACGATAACGCCGACATTAGAAAGACCGAGGTGCCTTCATCGCGAGCAAGCTCAGCTCCCACACCCGCTCGCTCCCACACAGGAGTTACGATGCGAGTGTTGAAATTTGGCCTGGTGCTGTTGCTCTGGGTCTTTGCTATCACGGCCCAGGCCGAGCTGAAGTTTCCGGCACTGACCGGACGAGTGGTGGACACTGCCCAGATGCTCGACCCTTCGGTGCGCACGCAACTGGAGACGCAGCTCAAGGCCCACGAACAGGCCACCGGCGAACAGGTGGTGGTGGTCACGCTGGCGGACCTGCAAGGCAGTAGCATCGAAGACTTCGGCTATCAACTGGGGCGCCACTGGGGCATTGGGCAGAAGGATAAAAACAACGGCGCGCTGCTGATCGTCGCCCGGGATGACCGTAAACTGCGCATCGAAGTGGGCTATGGCCTGGAGGATCGCCTGACCGACGCCCAGAGTTCGGTGATCATCAACCAGGTGATCACCCCGGCCTTCAAGACCGGCAACTTCAACAAAGGCATCAGCGACGGCGTCGCGGCGATGCTGGTGGTGCTGGGCGGCAGCCCGCTGGACGAGCCGGCGCCGGCGTACAGTGCGGATGGGCAGCAGGAGCAGGGCGATTTCGTCGAGCGCCATCCCGGGCTGTTCATCTTCCTGGTGATACTGTTTATTTTGACGATATTGGTCTGCCAGATGCTCGGTATCCTGCCGACTGGAGGCGGCGGCTCCAGTCGTTCGGGCGGCTCCGGTGGGGGAGGCTTCGGCGGTGGAGGCGGCGGCTTCAGCGGTGGCGGTGGCAGTTTCGGGGGCGGCGGTTCGTCGGGCGGCTGGTGACAATAATAATGAGAATGGGCAGGCACTTTTAACCATGGCATTACTGACTGAACACGAACAACGCAAGGTCGCCGAGGCCATCGCCCGGGTCGAGCGGCATACCGACGCCGAACTGGTCACGGTGCTGGCCGCCCGCGCCGACGACTACGCTTACATCCCACTGCTATGGGCGAGCCTGCTGGCCCTGGTGGTGCCTGGCGTGGTCCATTACCTCACCGGTTGGCTGGCCCTGCACAGCCTGTTGCTGGTGCAGTGGGTCAGTTTCATCGTGTTGTGCCTGGTGTTCCGCATCCCCAGGGTCACCACGCACCTGATCCCTCGTTCCGTGCGTCACTGGCGGGCCTCCAACCTGGCGCGCCGGCAATTCCTCGAACAGAACCTGCACCACACCGTGGGCAGCACGGGCGTGCTGATTTTTGTCTGCGAGGCCGAGCGTTATGTGGAAATCCTGGTCGATGAAGGCATCTCCAAGCACCTGGATAACAAATGCTGGGACGCCATCGTCGCAACGTTCACCCAGCAGGTTCGCCAGGGGCAGACCTTGCAGGGGTTCGTGACCTGCATCGAAGCCTGTGGCGAATTGCTCAAGGTGCACGTACCGGTGACCCACGAGCGCAATGAACTGCCGAATCGGTTGGTGGTGCTGGGCTGAAAATTTCCCGCCAGCACAAGTCTGTGGGAGCACAGCCTGTGGGAGCAAAGCTTGCTCGCGATGAACGATAACGCGGTGAGCCTGCACTATCGCGGCGTATCCATCGCGGGCAAGCCTTGCTCCCACGGAGGCTACTGCTCACTACACGAACTTTTCCGTGCCCTTGCCTCCCATCCCCCCTAAAATACCCGCCATTCCCGATCCGCCCGCCCCGAGGCCGCTTTTTTCATGTCTGTCATCGCCACCCCCGCCCGTCCTGCGCCGGATCACCACGCCCAGTTCATCGAGCTGCTGCAAACCAGCCTCGAGCAAAATGCTTTCATCAAACTGGTGCTGGCCAAATATGTCGGGGATGAGGCGGACCTCCAGCGGCTGATCATCAAGCAACTGACGGTCAAGGACCAGCCATGCCTGTCCTTCGTCTACCGCTACAAGACCCGCGACATCACCAAGAATTTCCCGCTGGCCGAAGGCGTGGCGACCATCGCCGCGCTGTTGCCGGCATCGTTCAAGAACGCGCATTTGCTGGCGGTCACCGACGAGGCGCAGTTGGAGTACAGCAAGAAGGGCAAAAGCTCGCTGTTCAAGAGCAAACCCCAGCAACTGCGGGAAGTGCCGTCTGCCGAGCACAACCGCGAGAAAAACCGCTTCCTCGACCTGAGCCGGCCATTCTTGGCGGACCTGGGCGTGACCAACCACAAGCACGAGCTGATTCCGGCGATGTCGCGCAAGTGGAAGCAGATCAACAAGTTCATCGAGGTCTTCAGCCATGCGCTGACGTCTTCGCCACTGGCCCTGGACAAACCGGTGCGGGTCTCGGATTTCGGTTCGGGCAAGGGCTACCTGACCTTTGCCATCCATGATTACTTGCGCAACACCTTGCAGGCCGAAGGCGTGGTGACCGGTGTCGAGCTGCGCGAGGACATGGTCAAGCTCTGCAACGAAGCGGCCGCGCGGCTGGAACACCCGGGCCTGAGCTTCCAGCACGGTGACGTGCGCAGCGTGGCGCCGAGCGCGGTGGACGTGATGATCGCCTTGCACGCCTGCGACATCGCCACCGACTACGCGATCCACATGGGCATTCGCTCGGGCGCCTCGATCATCATGTGCTCGCCGTGCTGCCACAAGCAGATCCGCCTGCAGATCCAGAGCCCGGCGTTGCTCAAGCCGATGCTGCAATACGGCCTGCACCTGGGCCAGCAGGCGGAAATGGTCACCGACAGTTTGCGGGCGCTGTTCCTGGAAGCCTGCGGCTACGAGACCAAGGTCTTCGAGTTCATCTCCCTGGACCACACCAACAAGAACAAGATGATCCTGGCCGTCAAACGCGCAGAACCTGCGGACCCCACCGAGCTGCTGGCAAAAATCGACGAACTCAAGGCCTTCTACCACATCACCGAGCACTGCCTCGAAACGCTGCTGCGGGCGGATGGTTATCTCGCCTGACTCCTGTTTACGCCAACTCCTGGAGTAGGGGGCTGTGGGAGCAAAGCTTGCTCGCGACGAAGGATGACTCGGTTCTACTGTCGAGTCATGGTGCCTGCATCGCGAGCAAGCTGTGCTCCTACAAGGTTGAGTCTGGCCTGTGAGAACAGCGTATCGATGCAGCCCGTCAGGTAATCACTGCTTATCCTTCATCCACCGACGTACCGGTCTACCTTTAATGCGTTCACCCCTCACGCATTCCCAAAGGAGCCCTTCCCATGGCCGCCAAGAAAATCCTGATGCTGGTCGGCGATTACGTCGAAGATTATGAAGTCATGGTGCCATTCCAGGCCTTGCAGATGATCGGCCACACCGTGCACACCGTGTGTCCGGGCAAAAAGGCCGGGCAGACGGTGCGCACGGCGATCCACGATTTCGAAGGCGACCAGACCTACAGTGAAAAACCGGGGCACTTGTTCGCCCTCAATCATGATTTTGCCAGTGTCCAGGCCGCCGACTACGACGCGCTGCTGGTGCCAGGTGGGCGTGCGCCGGAATACCTGCGCCTGAACGAAGCGGTCTTGCAACTGGTGCGCGATTTCGATCTGGCGGGCAAACCGATTGCCGCGGTGTGCCACGGTGCGCAATTGCTGGCGGCGGCGGGCATCCTCGAAGGGCGCGAATGCAGCGCCTATCCAGCGTGTGCCCCGGAAGTACGGCTGGCGGGTGGGACCTATATGGATATTCCCGTGACCCAAGGCCATGTCCAGGGCAATCTCGCGACCGCACCGGCCTGGCCTGCGCACCCGAACTGGTTGGCGGGGTTCCTGACCCTGTTGGGCACCGCTATCACTTTGTAGTAACGCACTGGCAGGACAAGCGCAGCGGGTCTTTACTCTCGGGGCATGCCCTCATTGCCTGGAGAACAATCATGTCTGGATGGTACGAAATCAGCAAAAGCAGCAGTGGCCAGTTTCGGTTTGTACTCAAGGCGGCCAACGCCGAGACCATCTTGACCAGCGAGCTGTACACCACCCGCAGCGGCGTCGACGGTGGCATTGCTGCGGTGCAGAAAAACAGTCCGTTGGCCGAGCGCTATGAACTCAAGAATACCAAGGACGGCCATCCGTACTTCAACCTCAAGGCCGGCAACCACGAAGTGATTGGCAGCAGTGAGGCGTATTCATCGGACGCTGCGCGGGACAAAGGCATCGCCAGCGTCAAGGCCAATGGACCGACGACGGTCATCAAGGACAAGACCGTGGTTGCGCTCTGACAGGACGGCAATAAGAGGATCTGTGGCGAGGTTACCTGTGGGAGCAAGGCTTGCCCGCGATGCAGGCGCTGCGATTGTGCAGGCTAGCCGAGTTATCGTTCATCGCGAGCAAGCTTTGCTCCCACAAGTGAACCCCCTCGCCACTCAGGTTTAGCCTGCCTTTAAACCTCCACCGGCACCGACAGCTTCGGATCGCCCAATGGATGGCTCTTGGCATCGAAGAAGCGCAATTGCACCTCCAGCCCCTGGAACACCTTGGCGTAATGCCGCTTCTGATGCTGGATGAAGGCCTGGCTACGGGGATAGATCGAGATCGCCACGGTTTTCGGGGCGGCCAGGCGCAGGGCATGGACAATGTGCCGGTCCTGCTCGCCCAAGGCATGGCCGAACAGGCACAGGTTGTCGCCATGCTGCAGCAACTGGTCGTAGCAGAACGACAGGTAATCGCTGCTGCGGATGGTCTTGAGCTTGTCGGCGCTGGGGCCTTCATTGACGAACAGTGGCACGTCGTCGAGGGTCTTGATCGTGTTGTTGATGGCGAAACTGCCCAGCAAGGTGCCTTCGGTGGACGTGAGCTTGCGCGCTGTCCCGTCCTGGTTGCGCACCAGGTGCAGACCGCCGTGCAAGTACAGCAGGCGCGGTTTGTCTGTGGCCGCCTGGCTCAGGTCGAAACTGTGGTCATCGCCGAAGAACAGGTCGCTGATGGTCTCGGCGCTATGCTGGATCGCCCAGTAGTTGAGCAGGTCGTAGTTGGTGGTGAACACCGTGCGGTAGCGGCTCAGCTCCTGGTTGAGCGTCGCCAGGGTCGACGGTTGCACCAGCCGCCACGGGATGTGTACCGCGTGCATGGTGTTGATCAGTGCTTCCTTGATCGCGTAATAGCGGTTGCGCGGGGCGGCGGAGCTGACGGCCAGGGCCTTGTTGACCCGGCTGGTGGTTTTCAGCGCCCCGAGTACCTGTTCGAAACTGCGGGTCTGCATCGCGTCGAACACGCTCAGTTCCGACGGGCTCAAGGGCTTCTCCTCGACGGTGCGGGCATTTTCGAACAGCGAGTCATAGCCGAAATCGTCCCACACCGCGCGGCTGGCCCCATTGCCCACCAGCAGGCCGCTGAAGGCGGTATCGGCGCGCACGGCCTCCCAGTCTTCGAGCCGGGTGTCGTATTCCTGGAAATCGGTCATCGCAAGGATCATCTCAAAACGTGGCAAAGGCAGGTCGCGACTTTATCACGACCCAGTCTTGAGCCAGATCAAGATGCGTCATGACTAGTCGGTCATTCTGTAGGCCCTGCCGATCCGGCCTCAACCAGGAGCGTGACCCCATGAGCAGCACTTTTTTCATTCCCGCCGTGAACATCATGGGGCTGGGCTGCCTCGATGAAGCGATGACTGCCATTCGCAACTACGGCTTTCGCAAGGCCCTGATCGTCACCGACGCGGGGCTGGCCAAGGCCGGCGTCGCCAGCAAGGTGGCTGAACTGCTGGCTCTGCAGGATATCGATTCGGTGATTTTCGACGGCGCCAAGCCCAACCCAAGCATCGCCAATGTCGAGCTCGGGCTGGGGCTGCTGAAGGAGAGCCAGTGTGATTTCGTCGTGTCGCTGGGGGGCGGTTCGCCCCATGATTGCGCCAAGGGCATTGCCCTGTGCGCCACCAACGGCGGGCAGATTCGCGACTATGAAGGCGTCGACCGTTCGAGCAAGCCGCAATTGCCGCTGATCGCTATCAACACCACGGCAGGCACCGCCAGCGAAATGACCCGCTTTTGCATCATCACCGACGAGACACGCCACGTGAAAATGGCGATTGTCGATCGCAACGTGACCCCATTGATGTCGGTGAACGACCCGGCGCTGATGGTGGCGATGCCCAAGGGCCTGACGGCCGCCACCGGCATGGATGCGCTGACCCACGCGATCGAGGCTTATGTCTCCACCGCCGCCACGCCGATTACCGATGCCTGCGCGCTGAAGGCCATCACCCTGATCAGCAACAACCTGCGCCTGGCCGTGCGCGACGGCAACGATCTGGCGGCGCGGGAAAACATGGCTTATGCGCAGTTTCTCGCGGGGATGGCGTTCAACAATGCGTCGTTGGGGTTCGTGCACGCCATGGCGCATCAACTGGGTGGTTTTTACGACTTGCCTCATGGCGTGTGCAACGCGGTGCTGTTGCCTCATGTGCAGAGCTTCAACGCCTCGGTATGCGCTGCTCGCCTGACCGACGTGGCCCATGCCATGGGCGTCGATACGCACAGGGCCGGCCCAGAAGAGGGGGCCCGGGACGCTATTGCGGCGATCCGCAGCCTGGCCCTTGACGTGGACATTCCGGCTGGTTTGCGTGACCTGGGTGTGCGCCTCAACGACATACCGGTGCTGGCCACCAACGCCTTGAAAGATGCGTGCGGCCTGACCAACCCACGGGCGGCGGACCAGCGGCAGATCGAAGAGATTTTCCGCAGCGCGTTCTAAGCGACCCGGGGCGGCACGAACCGCACACAGAGCATCGCCGCCGCCCCCAGCAGTGCGCACAACGCCGCCAGTGGCCAAGCTTGTTGGCTCAACAACAGGCTGGCCATGGCGCCGATCACCGAGGCCATAAGTTGATGCAGGAACCCGCTCAACGCCATGGCATAAGCGCCGGCCACCGGTGCGCCTTCATTGGCCAGGGACAGGCTGATGGGATAGATCAACGACTGGCCAAACACCGCGAAGCAATACGGCAGCCAGAAGAGCAACGCGATGCTGCTCAGGGTGAGGCTGCCTGCCAGCATGGTCATGCTGCCGCCCAGCACCAGTGCGATGCCCCAGCCCATCATCCGCCGTTGGCCGGTGCGCAGTACAAACGCGTTCACCGCTAGCGCCCCGAGCAGGTACGCCGCACTGATCGGCCAGCCCAGCAGGCCGTATTCGATGGCCGACCAGTGGAAGCTCTCCTGCAGGATCAGCGGCGCTGCGGTATTGAAGGCGACGATCACGCCGTAACCCAGCCCACCGGCCAAGGCCGGCAACAGGAACGCCCGTTGCCGGAATATCTGCCCGTAGATCCCCCACGCCGATTGCCCATTGCTGGCGTGCACCAGTATCGGGAACCTGGCCTGGGACACAGCCGCTGCCATGGCCAGACTGACGGCACCCAAGCCCTGGAAAATCGCCTCCCAGCCGAAAGCGGCCTGGATCAGCGAGCCCAGGTATTGGCCGATACCGAGGGCAATCACAAAGGCGATCGATATCCAGGACAGGGCCTTGGCCAACAGGTCGCCGCTGAAACTGTCGCGAATCAAGACCCGCGCCATCACTGAGATACCGCTGGCACCGATGCCCTGGATCAACCTGAACGTCAGGAATGCCTCCACGGTTGTGCTCAGCGGCAGGGCCAGGTTGCCCAGGCCGTACAACCCCAAGGCCGCCAGCAAGACCGGCTTGCGCCCCAAGCGCTGGCTCAGGCTGCCCCACAGCAACATGGGCAGCGCCATGCCGATCAGGTACACCGACAGGCCCCAGGAAACCCGCGACGCATCGGCACCAAGATCCCGGGCGATAGCGGGCAGGGCCGGCAAGTAGATGCTCATGCCCAGTTGTGCCAGGAAGACGGTGGTGCAGGTGACGATCAGGGTGGTACGGTTCTTCATCGAGCGTCCTGTCTCAAGGGCGAAGGTCACGCCCGTGGGTCAGCAGCAGTTCGGTGATCTGTTCGCAAAACGAGCGAATCACGTCCGGCTCCATGTCGGCGCGCAGGGTAATGCGAATGGCGGCCTTGCCTTGCGGCACCACGGGAAAAAACACCGCCGAGGTGAAATACCCCAGTTCGGCCAGTTCGACCGCCAGGCTGTTGGCCAGGGTCGCTTCACCGCAAGGCACCATGCGGATCGCCATGGGGGTGCCGCGCTGTCCGGTCCGCACGAGGCTGTCGAAGAGGCGGATATTAGCTTGTAAACGCGCCTGCAATGCACTGAATTCCCGGCTGCGGTGCAGGCGGATCGACGCCATGCCGGCGCCAATGGCCGCGGCGTCCAGGCTCTGGGACCAATTGCTCGGCCCACCGTAGCGCTGCACCAGAGCCTTGTGCCGCTCACAGCCAAACATGACCAGCCCGCCACTGGCGCCGAATGACTTGGCCAACGAGGCCACGATCAGGGTGCGCTCGTCCACCGCCGGGATGCGCGAACGGACCAGACCAGCGCCGGATTCCCCGACGGCAGACAGGGCGTGGGAATCGTCCAGGTAAAGAAACAGGCCATAGCGCTGCTTGAGGTACATCAGGCTGTCCAGGTCAGCCATCCCGCCCATGCTGTAGGCGCCGTCGGCCACATACGCCACCTCGCGCTGGCGTTTGCACACGTCTTCGATGAAGTCCATGTCGTTGTGCGGGCAGGTGATAACCTGGGTTTCGTCGGCGCAGGCGGCCTTGCTGTGGTTCATCGAATAATGGGCATGTTTGTCGAACACCATGACGGGCGCGCGATTTTGAGTGAATGCGCCGCTGGCCAGCAGCGGCAGGATCCCGGCGCTCGCCGCACTGCACGACAGGGCACTGAGGCAACTGGCGCCAAACAGCTCCGACAATTGGCTTTCGTACTGCTCCAGGATCGCCAGCTTGCAGCGATTCCTTGAGTTGGCGACCCGCAAGGTCCCGGCTTCCCATAGGGCGGTCATGGCGCCGTCCAGCAACGCGGGGTGATAGTCCAGGCCCAGGTAGGACGTGGTGCAGAAGTGATGAAACGTCCGACCGTATTGATCGACCAGTACATTGGGTGTCTTGACCTCGACATTCAGCCCTGAGATTTTTCCGGCTTCGGTGCCCTGCCAATCCAGGTCAGCAAGGGAAATGAGCTTGCGGTAGTTGGTGAAGTAATGAGGTGGTTGAGCAGTCTGGTCCATGGCGCGATTACATTCCTTGGTTGATGGTGCTGTCCGTGGGGTGTTTCGATAGCGGTGTGTTTCCAGACTTTACAGATTGTTGTGCAGGGCTTTGAATCGGCTGTTTCCGGCGTGTTTGAGTGTCACTGGAGATTTCCACGTAGGACTTTGCCTAGGACCCTGGCCGGGGAATCCATCGGCGCTGTCGGAGCTTGGGAGCACCCAGGTTTTGCCCCAAGCCCGCTGGGTTATCACTCTTTTCTGAAGGTTGCTTGCTGATGCTCTCTGGCCTCAATCATCTGACCCTTGCGGTCACCGACCTGGATCGCAGCGTGGCTTTCTATGGCGAACTCTTGCAGTTGCGTCTTGAGGCCAAATGGAACAGCGGGGCGTATTTGTCGCTGCCGGAGCTGTGGTTGTGCCTGTCTTTCGACCCGTTGCGCAGGACTGAGCCGAGCGCGGACTATACCCATTACGCATTCAGTACCAGCGCCGAGCATTTCCCGCTGCTGGTGGCGCGGCTGAAAGCGGCCCAGGTGTCATCGTGGCGAGACAACCGCAGCGAGGGTGATTCGTTCTACTTTCTCGACCCGGACGGGCACAAGCTGGAGGTCCATGTGGGTGACCTGGCGTCGCGGTTGAAGGCCTGTCGGCAGGCACCGTATGCTGGCATGAGGTTTTTTACCGCGCGGTGATGGGGCGGCGTCGAATCGAGTAGGCGTTTGATCCTCTGCACTCTGATCGCCTGCGCTATCCTCATCGATATCGGGGGCGCGTCGGTCTCGCTCGTTGTATCGGCGTCACGAACTGACGATCACCCGCTTCGCTCACCGCTGCATTACCCGGATGACCACCAGCCCCATGGACACTTCAAGTTCCGCGCCGCTGGCCAGCTACATCGACCTTCTGCTGGACGCCGTATGTGCCGTCGACGGTCAAGGGCGTTTCGTGTTTGTCAGTGCCGCCTGCGAGCGCATTTTTGGTTACACCCCGCAAGAATTGATCGGTCAGCCAATGATCGATCTGGTACACCCTGCCGACCGCCAGCGAACCCTCGAGGCGGCGCGGGAGATCATGGAGGGCGAGCCCAAACTCAATTTCGAGAACCGCTACCTGCGCAAGGACGGGCGGGTGGTGCACATCCTGTGGTCGGCACGCTGGTCGCCGGTGGACCAACTGCGCATTGCCGTGGCCCGGGACATCACCGAACGCAAGCAGGCCGAGTCCCGCCAGGCGGCGTTGTATGCGATTTCCGAGGCGGCCCATGCCGCGGCCGACTTGCTGGCGCTGTTCAAGCGCATCCACCTGATTATTGGCGAGTGGCTGCCGGCGCTGAATTTTTCGGTGGCGCTGTATGACGAACAATGTTCGCAGTTGAACTTCCCCTATCACGTCGATGATCGGGAAGGGCAGCCCGAATTGCCGGGCACGGTCACAGGGCGTTTGTGCGCCGAGGTGATTCGCAGTGGCCAGCCGATCCTCCTGACGCCCGGTTGCAGCCAGTTGCCAGCGGGGTTCGACGACCTGGTGGCGCAGCCGGACGCGCCGTGTTGGCTGGGCGTGCCGCTGAACTCACAGAGCGGCACGATTGGCGCGTTGATCGTCAAGAGTGCGCCGGACAACGAGCGCTACACCGAACAGGACAAGGAACTGCTGCAGTACGTCTGCGTACAGATCACCATCGCCATCGAGCGCAAGCAGTTGCACGCCCGCTTGCAGCACATGGCTCAGTACGATCAGTTGACCCAGGTGCCCAACCGCGAATTGCTCCGTGAACGGTTCAAGTGCGCACTGGCGACTGCCCGCGCTGCGTCCGGGCGCATGGCCTTGCTGTATATCGACCTGGACCGTTTCAAACAGGTCAACGACACCTATGGCCACGGCGTGGGCGACATGCTGTTACAGGCGGTGGCCAATCGTATCAAGGGCTGTATTCGCGACACCGACACCGTGGCGCGCATTGGCGGAGACGAGTTCGTAGTCTTGCTGCACAGCATCCAGGCCTTGGAGGATGCCCATCGCGTGCAGGAAAAAATCCGCCATGCACTGGCCCAGCCGCTGCGTCTGGACGGGCACTGTCTGAGCATCGAACCGAGCATCGGCGTGGCCTGCTTCCCCGAGCATGGCACTGAAGATGTCGCGCTGTTTCGCCACGCCGACGAGGCGATGTACGCGGCCAAGCGTCACAATCACAGGGCATTCGGCATCTGATAGCGCGTCGCCGTTCGTCGCGGCGCCAAAGTCTTTTTCAACCTTTCAAGCGTTGTCCTTTTCAGATGTCAGGCGGGCTCCGCTCGCCGGAAACATCGTCCATGATCGAACGAAGAGGTTTGAAGTGGGTCGCAGAAGTAGGAGAACCACTCTCGCGGCTGTCGACAGCTACTCAGCGGAAAGCGAAATCGGGTGGTTCTGATTCAGAGGCGGGAACCCGTCAGAACTTTTATCAGAGGAGGGCGCGACTATGAGCCGTATGGCCAGCTTCTTTCGCACCACCAGTGTCATCGTGTTGATGGGTCTGGGTGCCAACAGTGCCTGGGCCCAATCGCCTGCCGAATTCATCAACGATGCTTCAGCCAAAGGCATGGCCGATATCGAGGCCAGTCGCATGGCCCACGGAAAAGCCGAATCCAGGGAGGTCAAGGACTACACCATCATGGTGATCAACGACCGCACCACCGCTAATCAACATCTGGCGAAGATCGCCAAGAAGCTCGACTTGCCTGTCGCCCCCCGGGAGGAGGTGGCTGACAAGGCCAAGACCCTGATGCCGCAGGTCAAGGAAGGCGAGTCGTTCGAAGCCGCGTATGCCGCCAGCCAGGTCAAGGCCACCGAGGAGGCCATCGCGCAGATCCAGCAGCAGGCTCAGACCACCGAAGTGCCGGAGATCAAGGCTTTCGCCGACGAAACCCTGCCCAAGTTGCAGACCCATCTCGAAATGGCCAGGGCACTGCAGGCCAGCCGCTGATCCACATGTTGTTGCATCCTGGGCCGGGACGTTCGCGTCCCGGCTGATGTTTGCCCGCTAGATGGGGGCCTTCCAGCGCATCTGCCTCAGCACTGGTTCAGGTCCACTTTGCTGTCTTTTTCCAAACCTTCAAGGTTCTTGGCTTCGCCCTGGCCCATGGCCTGGTAATGCTTTCTCAGCGCTTCCAGTTGCTTGAGGTCCAGCGACTCGAGGCCGAGCATCGCATTCTGTGCTTCCTTGGTCGCCCGCAGCAATTCGTCCACTTTCAAATGCAAGATGTCCGTATCGCGGTTCTGCGTGTTCTGGATCAGGAACACCATGAGGAAGGTGATGATGGTGGTCGAAGTATTGATGATCAATTGCCAGGTGTCGTTGAAACCGAAGAAAGGTCCGCTGGCGGCCCACAGCGCCAACAACACGATGGCCCCCAGGAATGTCTTGGGGCTCCCCGCCCAGAGGGCCAGTTTTTGAGCGATTTTTGCGAACGTCATTGCCGTGTTTCCTTGTTGGATGCACCTGTCTGGTGTGACAGCAACGAGGCGGTGAAAATTCTACTTACATTTCAGCCGGTCCCCCACGTTCATCGTCCGGCGCGATGACAGTCGCAACCAGTGCTTCTGCCGCAGGTCCTCTGAACACCCTCTTCAATCCAATTTTATTTTGAGGCAGCTAACTACACCGGACAGGTTGTTCCCGAAAGATTCGAAGAACGGTATGAGTCCGTGCGGCATCGCCTGATAGATTTCCATCCCTTGATAAAAGCGCCGCAGATAACGAGGCTTCACCGGTAGCCCCATATGGAAAATCGCCTGGGCTATGAACTGCTTTGGGACATTGTTGTAGGTCGCCTTGCAGTTAATGTAATAGGCGCTCAATCCACAACGCTTGGCGAATTCACCAACGCTGTCCAAGATGTCCAACAGCCGTTCTTCAGATTGCAGCAGGCGACCGCCGCCTTCGACGCCGTCAAGCAATAGCCCGGGCACACCTTTGACATCTGCCACGGCAATCAGATTAATACGGCCAATGCGCCGCCCTTGATACCAGACATACAGGCGACATAAATTTGGTTCAACCAAATATCCTGGGGCATTGTTGACCGCGTAGTCACCGATACCGGTACAAGAATAAAACTCGTCGGAGCGACTGTAGTCCTGCCATGGATTTCTGTTCCAGGTACTAATGAACCCCCTCTGCCTTGATTGACGTTCCCTTAAACCCTCCCAATCCTTATCGTCAAGGAAGGTTCTGATACTTGTAATATTTTCAGGTTCTGGCGATCCAATGCTGTCTCTGGGGAAGGCCGCATCTATTATTGACTGCAAACGGGTTTCGGTGTACTCGGCATGTCGGTCGAACAATGATTTGTTCCGGTACACCAAGGTTTGCCGGGCGACTTTGTCGTAGGTCGCGTCTATCGCCTGTCCGATCAGCGTTCTGAAACGGGCGATACCCATTTCACCGCCCCAATAGTTGAACGGTAAAAACCAAGCGCCAGCATAAGCATCGGTGATATGCCTACGGGCATTGGCAAAGGCGTGTTGCTGTTCGAACCATTTATTGAAATTATCAATCGCCAACTGATACCGCATGTTTTCGATTGTTTTCGGGTCCATGAGATTTATATTGGAAAGAATCGCGGAGATCAGCCCGCCATCGAATACCCCAGGTGCATCGATATGCGAGATCAGACTCGCTGCATTCAATTGCTCAAGCGAAGCGGTGATGGTACGAACCGCCCCAACCTCCGGCAAACCATTGACCAACAGGTAATGGAAGTAGTCAACACTTCCGTCTGACAGCGCGTCAAGACGTTTGTGTACCGTCTGAATACTATGGTGTTCAAATACCACATCAGCATTTTCCAGCAACGCAACGGCACCAAAACTGCCGTAACGAGCGTGTACGGCGCAAACCAATGCCACCAGCGCATCCAGCTCCGTGGCGGGCAGGTGCCGATGATAGTGCTTGATATGGATGAGCAAAGGGGCGCAGCAAGGGCCTAGTACATCCTTGTGGCGTAGCACGCAGCCCATGGCGGCCTGATAATAAGCCACGCCTACCGCCTCAAGGATCGACTCCAGATCATCACACAAGGCGGAGTCGGATGTGCCGATCAGACAGGACACGCCGCGTGCAGATTGATCCTTGATGGCCAACAGGAACTCCACGAACGCCTGCATATCCAAGTGACGCTTGAGCAGCGGGATTTTTTCTATCAGATACGCCGCGACAAAGGCGCTGTTGCGTTCCAATTCAAGAATGCCGGGCAAGAACCACGCCCATTCCTCAGCGCTGAGTTCAAGTACATGGCCATGATGCTTAAGTACATTGTTGACCAGTACATCATCGCAGGCGGCAATTCGCGACAGTAATTCACCTACCGCCGTCGCAAGCTCGACGCCATGTAACTGCTCAAGGCAGTTGATTGCAACTTCATAAGCGTCGATGTAAGTAGCCAGTACTTCACGCATACGCATTTCCCCTCATACCAACCGGTGATGGTTGCAAAAGCTCTGATGATCAGCCTCTCGGCCTGCTTCGACTGGCGTGATAAATGGCGACTAGTCGTGTGTAGGGCTTGCGCTCAGTAAGGGACTGTTGGGTTTTGTGACCAGTGCCAGCCGTACCGTCAGCATCAGCAACGAAAGGAGATGACTGAGGATCAGCGCCACCCATAGACCGACTACGCCTTGATCCATGTTGAATGCCAAGTGATATCCACCGGCCACGCCGACCAACCAGGCGGTAGCGGTATTGATAAGGAAGGGCACCTTGGTATCTTCCAAACCCTTCAATGCGCCCAGCAGCATGATCTGGACGCACTCAAAGACGATGCTCAGTGTCGCCAGGCAAACAATCAGATTGAACTGGGTTAGAAGATCAGAGTTCGAGGAGGCTTTGACGTCGAAGAACATGGAAGCTACCAACGTGGAATCGAAAAATACGATAAGGGCAAAAGGCAACAAGACCAGCATGCCGACCATGGATGCCACCACCGTCAGTTTTCGCACTTTGTGCACGTTATCCAGCGCATGCTCTTGAGCGACACGAATGGCAATGGCTTCACGAACCCCTTCAACCAGCATGTATACTGGAAAGATATAGGAGAACACCAGTTGTGCCGCTGCCAACTCCAATGTGCCCACCTTCTCTGTAAAGAGCATAAGGAGGATGATCATCAGCGAAATGACAAAGCTAGTGGCAGAGAGTGGCAACCCC
This sequence comes from Pseudomonas beijingensis, assembly GCF_030687295.1. Taxonomy (NCBI): domain Bacteria; kingdom Pseudomonadati; phylum Pseudomonadota; class Gammaproteobacteria; order Pseudomonadales; family Pseudomonadaceae; genus Pseudomonas; species Pseudomonas beijingensis. The sequence goes on from NZ_CP117425.1 coordinate 2,541,261, forward strand.
ATCGCCAAGTATTTTTTTACCAGGGATAGTTTAGGTGCCGCCCAGCCTGTGAAGATGGCGTATGCCTTGGCGGATTTGCGGTTGCTCAGTGAGTAGAGTCCGACCTCCGCAGCCAGCATTCCCCAGCTTACCAAGGAGGTTGAAAGCCCCGCACCATATGCACCCAGCCGCGGAAAACCGAACTCACCTAGGATCAGTGCGTAGGAAATCACCGCTTTAAATACGCATGCAAACAGCGTGATGTAGAAAATGGACGAAAAGTCGGAAACCGCCGCCGAGTGGTCCCGCAGGACGCAGAACAACGCTAACGGCAAGATTGAGTAGACCGCGCCTTGTGCGTATTGATCAGCCTGGAAAGACACCGCTGGGTCGACATTGAAGGCAAGCAGCAAGCTGCCAAGATTCAACGTCACCAGAACGACTGGGAGACCAAGTAGAAAGCACATGTAGAAACCATGTTGCACATGCACTTCCACGGCTCGTTTGTTCTGAATGGCGTCGTACTTGGCTGAAAAAACCGCAACCATGCCAATGACGCACACGCAAATGACATTAGCGGTGTCGAAAACAATACGAGCGCCTAAACCATAGCCAGCAATTTCATCTGCACGAAATCTGCCCATGAATACGGAGTCAACGAATGCCATCATGCTCTCAATCAGATAGACGATTGAAAGTGGTACCGCAATTTTGATGATGCGCCGACCCTCTGAAACCCACTGCATATCCTGCATCCTTCATTCAAGTCAGCACAGACAAGAAGATCGAATGTGCTTACAAACTGTTCAAGTTGTCCCTCGCTGAGCTGAACAAACCGAACTGCCGATAATTGGTGGAGGAGAGTGAGACTCGAACTCACGACTACCAACTTAAGTAGTTGGCGCCCAAGCCACCGGGCGTTCTCCCCCGTTACATGCCTTGCCTGTCGAACGCGAAGCAATCGCGATCGAATAAAAAATGGTGGAGGAGAGTGAGACTCGAACTCACGACTACCAACTTAAGTAGTTGGCGCCCAAGCCACCGGGCGTTCTCCCCCGTTACATGCCTTGCCTGTCGAACGCGAAGCAATCGCGATCGAATAAAAATTGGTGGAGGAGAGTGAGACTCGAACTCACGACTACCAACTTAAGTAGTTGGCGCCCAAGCCACCGGGCGTTCTCCCCCGTTACATGCCTTGCCTCTCGAATGCGAAGCAACCGAGACCGAGTAAAAATGGTGGAGAGGAGTAAAATCCCAATTCACTCCACCAGTTTAAGTAGCTTAAGTCCGTTCCGGACGTAGTTGCGTTATTGCGTTGTTCCTGCCACTAGCCTTCCAGTACCGCAGAGTGGAATAAGTCAGCGCTGGCACGTTGCGCATGCATGGCCATATCCAGGTTCCGGTTGTAAAGATGTTCATCTGTTCCATGCTTGAGATAGTTCACTACCGAGCTGATTGCCACGCTTGCCATCTCATCCCACACGGCAGCGGTCGACGCTCCTACATAGGGGGTGCAGATGAAACGGTCATCAGGCAGCTCAAGCATGGCGATCGGCATGTTGATCGCCTCGCCATTCTTGATGAGTGGTGGCATATCCCAGTTCTTGTCGTCAAACGCGGCCCCTGCAATTTTCTGCTCGAGCAGGGCCTTGTAGAGTGCCCGGCCATCAACTAACGAGGCCTCTGATGTATTGATCAGCATGGCGGAGGATTTCATCAGGGCAATTTCCTGCTCTCCGATGAGGCCCAATGTGGAGTCGTTGTACGGACAGGCCAGAATCACCACGTCACTACTTTCCAATAATGAGGCCATCGACAGTCGTTGGGCCTGGATATCGCGTTCTATGTCGAGTTTCTGCGAGTTAGCGGTGTAGACGATCCTGGACTTGAACCCATCGTGCATTATTCGGGCAATGCGGGAGCCGACCCTGCCCATACCGATGATGCCGATCACCGCATCCTTGAGAAGCGGAGTATCCATTTCATGCAGACGACCTTTTTTTTGTTCGGTATGGAAGTAGATCAATTTCCTTCTTAGCGCGATAACCAGCCCCACGAGAAACTCGCCCATGGCGTCGTACATCACTTTCAAGCCTGGCGTATTGGTAACCGAGATACCGAGGCGATCTGCTGCATCAATATCGACCAAATGCTCGGCCCCGGTAGCCAGGCATGCCACGAGCTGCAATTGGGCAGCGTGCCGCAGGACCTCTTCGGTCAGTATTTCCTCACCAGCTTGAATATAAATATGTGCGTCGGTGATTGCGGAGATAAGCCGTGCCTGATCGGGAAACGATTCATGGATCAGATCCACATCGTAATGCGATGAATTAAATTTGCAGATTTGGTTTTGAGCCAGGCGATCAGCCCCGGAAATAACTACTTTAATTCGCTCTGACACGGCAATATCCTTGGGTAGTGTTGTGAAGGTGAATTTGAAATATAAGAATAAGGTGCAATCAAGTGACTGAAAACAAAGGTGTCAACATGAGAGGTGTCTTCTTTAATCTGGTGCGTGCTGTGCCAGAAATTAATTGGGGTCATTATCTTGTTCGAGAATTTTTCAGTGTCTTGAAAGTAAGTCGCCATATGAAATGATGGTTTGTTCCTTGTGTCAAATTTCCTTTGTAAATCTTTATGCTTGATAAGTTGTTCGCCGATGAATATTTGTTTAAATGTCGTTGGTGGTAAGGTCTGCGAATGAACGCGTCAATCTGTTCATATAATAGTTGGTTTATTTTGGACAGGACGGAGTCCTTTGTTGCGTTGTTTTTCAACGCTGAACAAATTATTTCCATGAACGATTATTCGGCGACGGCTGAGCCAGTGGCGGGGAAGGGAGGGTGGCATCCTTTCGAGCCGCAAACCCGTCATGGGCGGGACGTGGCGCTTGAGCGGTGCCATACGCGACACATTGAACCACCCGTAGGTGATCAAGTTGAATTGGTCTGTCGAGGGGGCGGCAACAACGAGGTGGTGAAATAGCAAGTCACAAACATCCGCGCCATTCCTCGCTCGGCACGATGGTCATTCGCAACCATTGGATCTTTCGCAGGTCACTGCTGAAAGTCCTCAGTATTGGAGTACACCATGAGTACCACCCGCACCCTTTGCCTCGCCTGCTGCCTGTTCGCCCTGCAAGGCTGTTTCGACAACTCGGATAACGAGACCAAGGACAACACCGATGGCACCAAGTCTTCGGTGCAGATGCAGGAGTCTGGAAAGACGAACAAATAGTCGTCTAGCTGAACCCTGTGGGAGCTTGCTCGCGATGGCGTCGGCTCAGCACTATACGGGTGGCTGACACACCGCTATCGCGAGCAAGCTCGCTCCCACAGGTTCGTGTTTCGTCAGCGCTTGCTCACCGCCCCTGCTGCAACACCTTCAGCGCTGCCGACGCCAGGAAGCCGGAGCGGCTCTTCTCTTCAGGATGGTGCAACACATACTCATCGATACGGTTGAGCAGGTAGCCGGGCAACGTGATGTTGAGTTTCTGCGCCTTGCCCAGGTATTTGGTCACATCGATATCCACCAGTGCCCAGGTGCAACCGGCATATTGCGGATTGGCTACGTGCAAGGTGACGGTGTTGGCCGGCGGAATCGGCGAGCCGTCTTCAGCCAGAATCTCGAAGTGACCCTCGATAGCCTCACGCGCCATCGCCATGGCTTCGTCCAGGTCGTCGCCAGCGGAAAAACATCCTGGAATATCTGGCACTTCAACACCCCAGGCGTGGTTGTCATCGCCCATGGAAATCGCAATCGGGTAAAGCATATTCATCGTCCTCCGGGAACGTCGCGCAACGGGCCGGCTGAAGCAGCGCCTGTTGCAAAATACTGATGGCCGTTTTCTTGAGCAGGTCCTCTTCGGATGAGGAACCGTGACCAATCCCGGTTTGGTAGGGTGCTTGAAGTGATGGTGACTGCCCCGAACCCGCACCAGATACCAACCGTCTGCAATGATCTGGCTTATCAAAAATCGGCTATTCACAACACCTCCGTGTGGCGTGCTTGGTGGGTACTATACCTACTGAAGAGAAATGATCAACACTATAACCACCACGGACGCCATGGGTGGGCTCGGGCAGGTATTGCAACGAAGTCTAGAAGCGGTGTCGCACAAGGGCGGCAGAGGGGCGGGGTGGGTTTATTTCGGGATGTGAAACAGGGTGCAAATGCGTGAGTGGCGAGGGAGCTTGCTCCCGCTGGCTGAAGCAGCCCTGGATTTATAGCTGAAATACCAGGAGCCGCTTGCGAATTGCTGTCGCTATGACTGCTGCACAAACGTCAGCCGTATCGCAAAACCAATCAAAAGACTCCCAAACAACCACTGCTGTACACGCTGGGCCGAAGGCGATCGCTGGAGCCAGCGTCCAAGTGCGACACCCACCAATGCGTAGGTGCTGTCGAACAACAGGCCGACGCCGACCAGCACCATGCCCAGGATCGAATTGCCCCAGCACCGGTCCAGCTTGTGGATCGATAAATTGCGGCAATAACACTGAGCAAAACAGCAAGGCCTTGGGATTGAGCAGATTTGTCAGCAACCCGCGCCGAATCGCCTGGCACCAATGCCGCTTTCCGGCCTCGACAGCGGCGCCTTCAAAACTCGGCAACAAGGTGGTCCGCAGGCATTGAAAACCGATCCATAACAAATAAGCAGCCCCCGGCCAGACGCACTGCATCAAAGGTCCATGGCGCTGTCTTGAACAACGCTGAAAGTCCCAGCGCCGCCAACGCAACATGGCATCCCCGAGCAACTCCCAGGCCCATTGCCGTCGCCAGCGCCGCGCCCCTGCCCTGACGGGCACCGGTTTGCAGCAGCAGGATCATGTCCGGCCCGGGCAACAGATACGCCACCGTCAACGCCATCAAAAACAACCCGAGCTCTGCCATGCCACACCCCTTTCATCAACGATTCGCAAGTGCCAAGTCTATGGCTGACGGGCAGGGCAGGTGGTTGCGAAGATGGCTTCTAAAGCTTCAAGAATTGGCATAACCTGCCAAATATCTGCATCATTCAATCGGAAAATGCCAACTCATGAAACTGGATGCCTTCGACCGCAAAATCCTCGTCGCGCTGCAACGCGACGGCCGCCTGAGCAACGTGCAACTGGCCGAAGAAATCGGCCTGTCCCCCTCACCCTGCCTGCGCCGTGTGCGGATGCTCGAAGAAGCGGGGGTTATTCGTGGTTACCAAGCCGTCCTGGACCGCGACGAAGTGGGCCTCGGGCTGACAATCTTCGTAGGCGTCAAGGTCGAACGGCACAACGACGAGCGAGCCGAAGCATTTCGCCAGGCAGTGACGGCATTGCCCGAAGTGATCTCGGCGTTCCTGGTATCGGGCGAGTCGGATTTTCTATTGCAAGTCGTGGTGCCAGACCTGCGGGCTTATGACCGTTTTGTCACGGGGCAGTTGTTGAAATTGCCCGGGATCAGCGATATCCGGAGCAATTTTGCGATTAATACGGTGAAGACACCGGGGGCGTTGCCGTTGGGGCATTTGCCGAGTGCTTGACTGGATACTGAGGGCGACGCAACGCAGGGAGAGCACCGCGGAACCCGTGGCGAGGGAGCTTGCTCCCGCTAGGCTGCGCAACAGCCCTCTTGTGAGCGCTTCGCACTCAAGCGGGAGCAAGCTCCCTCGCCACGAGATTCATTTCTCTCAGGACAATTGTCTATCTTTCCTGCAAAGGTCCCGTTGTTGAGGTTGTGCAACGTCTCGCTGGCCATAGTCGGCTTTCCAAACTTGCCGGCGTGCCCATAGGCGCCAGAGCGTGAGAGCAGGTTAACAGCGGAATGAAAAAGCCCGGCGGTCGGCCGGGCAGTTTTGGAATCCAGCAACGTGATCAGGCTGGCTTTGCACGCGCAGCCAACATCACTTCATTCTGTTTTTTGGTAGCTTCGATCAGCACTTCACTGTAGACGCGTTTTTTTCTTCCGATTTCGCATTACGAATGAAGTCTGCGAATGGGCTCGTGGACTCCTTTGTGGATCCGAGTTTCATGGTAAACAGGGAGTTGCTCCGTCATTTATCCCAAGCATGGCCATCAGTTCGTGTCCCGTATGCTTCTCGGGGATATGGTAGTCGATCTTGTCAACGCCAGCCTTGTAGAGGCGTCCAGAATTATCAATGTGCTTCACAAGCTGATCGACATGTAGATCCTCGGCGCGACCACCAGGGGAGCAAACCACCACAAACTCCAGACCAAAAAAAACCGGCCACCAAGAGCCGGTTTTTTTAATCCCCCGTCAAAAAACATACGACGCGGGACCAGAATTCGATTGGAGCGGGTGAAGGGAATCGAACCCTCGTTATCAGCTTGGGAAGCTGGAGTAATGCCATTATACGACACCCGCTCGGAGCGGCTGACTTTGTACCAGATGTGGGCACGGATTTGAAGTTTTTCTTCACTTGGGGTGCGGTCAGTCGTCTACGCGAGCCTCAAACCAGAGCGGTCGTTGGCGGGCAAACCCCATTGCTGAAGGCGCAAGAAGGGGCTTGCTCGCCAAGACTCGGTTTCAGATAGCCAATGCATGGTAGCCCTGCACGTAGCTATAGCGCGGTCGGCTTTCGTGTTGTTCCGGTGTGAGGAAACTCATCAAGGCGTTGCGACTGTCGCGGCAAGCGGCTTTGTGTTCCATGTCCAGAAAGTGCCCGGTGGCTTGCAGCGTGCTGAAGCTGCTGTGCTGCACATGATCGGCAAAGAGCTTGGCGTCGTCGGCCGCGGTGTATTCGTCCCATTCGCCATTCAGGAACAGCACCGGCACGTTGATTTTTTTCGCTGCGTTGACATAGCACAAGCGATCGCTGTGGAGCACATCGCTGATGTGGAAGTGCATCTGCCCGTACTCATGCTCGGCCAGGCTGCTGACGTGGCGATAGTTGAAACGCTTGAACAACGGCGGCAGGTGCTTGCCGATGGTGCTGTTGACCAGGTGCCCGACCCGGTCGCCGTCCAGGTTGCCCAGGTAATCCACACCGCGCTCCAGGTAGTCGCGCATCGGCGCATTGAGCACTGGCGAGAACGAGCTGATCACCGCTTTTTCGATACGTCTTGGCCGCTGGGCCAAGGCAGTCAGCGTGGCGGCGCCGCCCCAGGAAAACGACAGCACGTGTTCGGCGGCGAAGTGGTCGATCAGTTCCAGGAGAATCTGGCCCTCAATCTCTTTTGTCAGCATTTGCTCATGTCGGTTGTGAGCTTTTGACTTGCCCGCGTAGGGTTGGTCGTACAGCACGACATTGAATTGCGGGTAGAGGTTTTTGGCGGTCTGTGCAAACGACGCGGTGGTGGCCATTGAGCCGTTGACCAAAATGATGGTCTTTTGTGCGGCGTCTGCGCGATAGAACTCCGTGTAAACCCGATACTGACCCTGTATATCCAGCACAGCGATTTCTGGCCTCATGTCATAAGACTCCTGGCAAGCGGGTATGCGCGCAATGAGATTGCACGGGCAATGTGACAGGTAGGCATACGCCTGGAAGATAAGGCCCATGTCGATCCAAAACAGCGGTCGACGGGTGTTGTTATAGGCGGGCAGTTTGCCGGGCGAACAGACGGAACCTGAGGGTTCCCGCCGGCAAAAAGTTTCTTGGAAGTATGTGGTGACTCATCGGTCACATTTCGGCCGACGGTTTGATTCAAGCAGGGGGTAGACCGTTGCGCAAGTACCTGTCGGAAAATTGTTCGACACTTCTGCCCAGCGGTAGCGGGATCAGATGAGCTGGATTTCTTCAGGGCTCAAGGCGCGGTAGTGGCCCGGCTCGAGATGGTCGTCCAGCGTCAGTGGGCCCATGCGCTCGCGGTGCAGGCGCAGCACCTTGTTGTTGAAGTGGCCGAACATGCGCTTGACCTGGTGGTAGCGCCCTTCAACGATGCTCAAGCGCGCTGATTTTTCCCCCAGCAGCGTCAGCTCTGCCGGTTGGGTGGTGAGGTCTTCGAAGGCGAAATACAGGCCTTGGGCGAAGGTGTCGGCGTATTCGGCGGTGATGGTTTGCTCGGTTTCGACGTAATAGACCTTGGGCAGCTTGGTCTGCGGTTGAGTCAGGCGCCGCGACCAACTGCCGTCATTGGTGATCAGCATCAGCCCGGTGGTGTTGAAATCCAGGCGCCCGGCGATGTGCAGGTCGTCCTTGTCCGGTTCGTTCAACCAGTCGAGGACAGTGGGGTGTTGCGGATCGCGAGTGGCACTGACGCAGCCGGGCGGCTTGTGCAGCATGAAGTAGCGCGCCGGCCGGCCGGCTTGCAGCACTTGGTCGTCGACTTCGACGCGACTGAATTCACGTACCGGTGCATGGGGATCGCTGACGGTCTGGCCGTCGATTCGCACCCGGCGCTCCACCAGCAACAGGCGCACTTGTTGGCGATTGAATCGCGGAAGATTGCTGAGGAAACGGTCGACACGCATGGGCAGTTCAGGCAGGGCAGCGGAGGGTGGGCATCTTACGCGATCGGCTGGGGCTTGGCGCGCAACTGGCCTTCGACCTGGGCGCAACGTGGGCACAGGCAGGACTGATCACGCAGTTCGGCCGGCAATGCTTCAAGCACGGCCGGGTCAATGCTCACGCCGTAACACCAGCAGGCCCTGTCGGCGGTTCGTGGGTCGGCCAGGGTGCAGTCGTTGGTGCCGCCGCAGGCCGGGCAAAGGTCGGGTTTATTCATAACTGGAGTGAGGCTTGTCCACGCAGGTTCGGTTGCACCCGGTCTGCCGGGCGCGTTGTAACGCATGATCGGTCCGCGACAGCAGGCTGTGCAAGGTGTCTTCGTCCTGCAAGGTGGTAAGGCCGAGGCTGACGGTGACCAACAATTGTTTGCCACTGCAGAAATAGCGCTGCTTTTCGATGTGCTGACGAATTTTCTCGGCGATTTTCAGACCGGTCTGGCCGTCGGTGTCCTTGAGCAGGACGACAAAGGCGTCGGCGCTCCAGCGACAGACGATGTCCGAATGCCGCAGGCTTTGGGTCAGGTCGCGGGCGAACCCGGTCAGCAGTTGATCGGTGGCGATATGGCCGTGGGTGGTGTCCAGTCGCTTGAAGTCGTCCAGCTCCACCAGCAACGCCGTCAAGGGTTTGGGCTCGCGCTGGGGCTTCGTGCAGGGCTTGCACGGCCAGCAGGTCGAAGCCACGGCGGTTCGGCAATTCGGTCAGGCTGTCGAGGGTGGCCTGGGCGTCGATGCGTTGCTGGTAGTGGTTGATCAGCCGATAAAGGATGGCCAGGACCGCCAGCGTCACGAGCACGCCGATCAGCAGGTTCACGTACAGCGTCTTGAGAATGTGATCGCGTATCGAGGTATGGGCGGCGTAATAGCCCAGCAACGTAATGATCAGGAAACCTGTACCGAGCAGCGCCACCACCGCCAGGAGCGGCTTGCGCTGGGAATACAACGGCGAACGGAGCGACATGGCGATTCCCTTGGCGCAGACCCAATGAAATCAGTTTAGTGGCCCTGTGGGAAAAGGTGCTCGGATTTGCAGGTTTGCAAAATTGTGGCGAGGGGATTTATCCCCGCTGGGTCGCGAAGCGGCCCCAATGCACTCTGTCTGATATACCGCGCTGACAGGTTTTGGGGCTGCTGCGCAGCCCAGCGGGGATAAATCCCCTCGCCACAGAGTCCTGTTTACTCAAGGGTAATTAGATAAGCCCGCCATCCCCCCAAATGACTGATGTCCCGTGCGCCTTCCAGGCCATACGATTCACAGATGAATCCGCTTTCCCAGCGTCCATCGGCCAGTTGCACCTTACCCAGCCCCAACGGTGCGGGAATGCCGGTCAGGAACGAGCCCAGTTCGCTGCTCGGCAGCTCCCAGACCTCGACCTCGATCGCCACGCCGCCTTCACGAACCCGAACCATGCCGGGACGCAACGGTGGGCCGCCAGCCAAGGCATAGAGGTGGTAGTCCGCTGAGCTTTGGGTGGCCTCGATCAGCCGGGCGCCGCGTTGCTTGAGCTGCCAGTTCAGCGCCAACCCGTCCAGGTGTGCGCCACACACCACCAGCCGCGCCCGGTCGTGGCGAGCCGGGTGGGCGGGAATGGGCAAGGCCTTGTCCTGTTGACGCTGCAAGGCATCGGCCACGCTCAAGAGGTATTGATCGGTGAAGGCTCGACCGAACAGCGTCACGCCCCAGGGCAAGCCGTTGGCCATGAACGCACTGGGAACGGCGACGGCGGCGTAGTCCAGCAGGTTCATGAAATTGGTGTAGTAACCCAGCTCAGAGTTGCGCAGCACGGGTTCGGCGGTCAGTTCGGCAAGGGTCACCGGGCGGCCGATGGTCGGAGTGAGTACACAATCAAGTGTGTCCATGGCTCGGTCGCATTGGGCTTTGAGCGCTTGCAAACGGTACCGGGCGCGGAAGGTTTGCACGCCATCTACCGTAGGCGCTTTCGCCAGGACGGCGCGGATGACGGGCAGTACGGCCTCCGGCTCGCGTTCCATCAAGGGGCCGGCAACGCTGTAGCGTTCGGCCACCCACGGACCTTCATAAAGCAGCCGTGCGGCTTCCAGGAACGGCGACAAGTCCAGTTCCACGGCTTCGCCGCCCAGGCGTTCGAGCCGTTCGACGGCGTCCTGAAACAGTTGCGGACCTTCCTGGCAGCCGAAAAATTCCAAGTCCTGCTGGCGTGGCACGCCGAAACGAAAGCGCCGGGGCGCGCCGAACGCGGCGCCGTCGTTCCACTGCGGGTTGTAGCGGCTGTAGTCGTCACCAGGGTCTGGACGGGCCGTCAGCGCCAAGAGCTGGCTGGCTTCCTTGGCCGTCGCCGTGAAGGTCGTGACGCAGTCCAGCGTGCGACAGGCCGGGACCACGCCCGCCGTTGAGATCAACCCCAAAGTGGCCTTCAACCCCACCAGGTTGTTCAACGCCGCGGGCACCCGGCCGGAGCCGGCGGTATCGGTGCCCAAGGCAAAACTCGCTACGCCCAAGGCCACGGCCAGCGACGAACCGGCGCTCGAACCGCCTGCCGGATAGTCGGGCAACACGCTGTTGCGGCAGGCGCCGTAGGGCGAGCGAGTGCCATTGAGCCCGGTGGCGAATTGGTCGAGGTTGGTCTTGCCCAGGGGGATCGCGCCCAGTGCCAGCAACTGCTCGACAATGGTCGCCGAGCAGGGTGGCACATAGGCAAACGCCGGGCAGGCGGCCGTGGTCGGAATGCCGGCCAGGTCGATGTTGTCCTTGATGGCAAAAGGTACGCCGTACAGGGGCAAGCTCTCCAAGTCGCGGCCTTCCAACGCGGCCAGGTAGGGCTCCAGTTCCTCGGCCGTGAGCAGATGGATGAACAGGTGATAGTCCGGGTTCAGCGCCGCGGCTTTTTCCCGCAGGCCCAACAGCAGTTTCCGAGGCGTCAGTTCGCCGCTGCGGTAGTGATTGCGCAGGTCGTCCAAGCGAAGAGAGAAGTTCATGGTGTTAATCCTTTGATTGAGTTCAGGCACGGTCCAGCACCACGACGCGTTGTCCGGCGCGCACCGCCGAACCGGGCTGGACGCGCACCTCGCGCACTACGCCGGCCGAGGGCGCAAGCAGCGGGATTTCCATTTTCATCGACTCCAGGATGACCAGCACATCACCGGCGGCCACCCGCGCACCAACGTCTACCTGCACTTGCCAGAGGTTGCCGGCGATGTGGCTGTCGACGCTCAGTTGACCCTCGGTCAGCAGCGAATCTTCGCTTGGTGCGACGGCCGGTTCTTCACTGTCGAAGTGCGCTTGGCCACTGGCGATCCAGCGCTCGCGCTCGGCGTTGAAGGCGCCTTGTTGCTGTTGTCGGAACGCGGCGATGCTGTCGGCTTCCTGCACCAAAAAACGCTGGTAGTCGGCGAGGTTGAGCTGGCTGTGCTCAATCTTCAGGTCGAAGCGGCCCAGCGGGAACTCACGGCGGATGTGCAGCCGTTCATCGGCACTGACCGGGTAGAAGCGGATCTGGTCGAAGAACCGCAGCAACCAGGGCTTGCCGTCGAATGCCGCGACCTCCCGATAACGATTCCACATCTGCAACGTACGCCCGACGAACTGATAGCCGCCAGGCCCTTCCATGCCGTACACGCACATGTAGGCGCCGCCGATGCCCACCGAGTTTTCCGCGGTCCAGGTCCGGGCCGGGTTGTATTTGGTGGTCACCAGTCGATGCCGTGGGTCGAGCGGCGTGGCGACCGGCGCGCCGAGGTAAACGTCCCCCAGGCCCATCACCAGGTAGCTGGCGTCAAACACGGTGCGTTGCACCTCGTCGAGGTTGGGCAGGTCGTTGATGCGTCGAATGAACTCCAGGTTGCTCGGGCACCAGGGTGCGTCCTTGCGTACCGTGGTCATGTATTTCTCGATGGCCAGCTGGCAGGCCGGATCATCCCAGGACAGCGGCAGGTGGACGATGCGCGACGGCACTTGCAGGTCCTGCGCGGCGCATACGGCGTCCCACTCACCGACGACGATGCTCAGTAGATCGGCCAGGGGCATTTGTTCGGGTTGATAGTGTACTTGCAGCGAGCGAATGCCCGGCGTCAGGTCGATCACGCCGGGCAGTTGTTTGTGTTCCAAAGCCTGCATCAACGCGTGGGCGCGAAAGCGCAGCACCAGGTCCAGTTCGGCGGCGCCGATTTCCAGCAACAGGTGGGTGTCGCCGGCTAATCTCGCCACCAGGCGGGTGTCGTCCTGCCCAATATCCAACACCACAGGCGACCCCATACCCTGTGGGAGCGAGCTTGCTCGCGATAGCGGCGGCACATCCAACCTTGATGAAACTGACAGACCGCTATCGCGAGCAAGCTCGCTCCCACAAGGGGCCCAATTCAAGGCCAGTGAGCGGGCGGTCGATATATCCACCGGCACGAATCGCACCTTGTCCCCGGCCTTGAGCTGCCCTAACTGCCAGAGGTCCGCCTCGATCACCGTCACCGGGCAGACGAACCCCCCCAGGCTCGGGCCGTCGGGGCCGAGGATGACGGGCATGTCGCCGGTGAAGTCCACGGCGCCGATGGCGTAGGGATTGTCATGGATGTTGGAGGGGTGCAGCCCAGCCTCGCCACCGTCGGCGCGAACCCATTCAGGTTTCGGCCCGATCAGGCGCACGCCCGTGCGGCTGGAGTTGAAATGCACTTCCCATGCAGTGTCGAAGAAGGTCTGGATGTAGCGCTCGGTGAAATATTCCGGCGCGCCGTGCGGGCCGTAGATTACGCGGATCTGCCGTTCCGACGGCAACTCCAGGATCGGCGCGTTCTGTTGTGGCAGCGCGGCGTGCTCATCCAGTTCAGTCAGGTGCAGTACATCGCCGGTACACAACGCCCGTCCGCCATGGCCGCCGAACTGACCGAGGGTGAACGTGCTTTTACTGCCCAGGTAATCCGGCACTTGCACGCCGCCTTGCAGGCACAGGTAACTGCGCGACCCGGCCCCAGCGATGGTGCCGATCGTCAGGGTGGAGCCGGCAGCAATCGACAACGGGGTGTTCATCGGTACGGCTTCACCGTCGAGCGTGAGGGCAATCACCGCGCCGGTCATCGCCACCCGCGCATCGCAGTTGAAGCGCAGCCGCGGCCCGTTCATGGTGATTTCCAACGCCGCGGCACCTTCTTCATTGCCCAGCAGGCGATTGCCCAGGCGCAACGAATGGCTGTCCATCGGTCCCGACGGCGGCACCCCCACGGCCCAATAACCGAGGCGGCCGGGATAGTCCTGGACGCTGGTCTGTGTGCCGGGGCTGAGCACTTCCACGGTGTTGGCGCGGTAGACCAAGGCCTCCAGGCAGCGGGTCCAGGGTTGACCGCTGGCAAACGGCGCGTCGAGGAGAATCTGTTGCAGGTAGTGGCGGTTGGTTTCGACGCCGTACAACAAGCTTTCGTCCAGCGCTTGATGCAAGCCCAGCCGCGCTTGCTCACGGGTCGGCGCCCAGCGAATGACCTTGGCGATCATCGGGTCGAAGTAGGGCGGGATCTGGCAACCGGCCTCGACCCAGGTGTCGATGCGCAGTGCTTTGCCGTCGGCCTGCGGAAATTTCACCGCGGTCAGCAGCCCCGGGCTTGGCTGGAAATCCCGGCCTGGATCCTCGGCATACAGGCGTGCCTGGATCGCGTGGCCTTCGGCTTTCAATCCCTGGCCCAGCTCGCTCAGTGGCGGCAGATCACCGGCCGCCAGTTGCACCATCCAGCGCACCAGGTCCACGCCCCACACCTGCTCGGTGACACCGTGCTCCACTTGCAGGCGGGTGTTCACTTCCAGGAAGTAGAAGCGCCCCGCGTCGCTGTCGAACACAAACTCCACGGTGCCGGCGCTGCGGTAGTTCACCGCCTGGGCCAGTTGGATCGCCGCTGCGCAGAGTTCGTCAGCCATGCCTTCGGGCAGGTTCGGCGCCGGGGTTTCCTCGAGGACTTTCTGGTTGCGCCGTTGCACCGAGCAGTCGCGTACGCCCAAGGCGATCACTTGGCCCTGGCCGTCGCCGAATACCTGCACCTCCAGATGCCGCGCGCGTTCGATGTACTTCTCGATGAATACCCCGGCGTCGCTGAAGTTGTTCTGGCCCAGGCGCTTGACCGCTTCGAAGGATTCGCTCAGGTCGGTGGCGCTGCGACACACGCGCATGCCGATGCCGCCGCCGCCCGCGGTACTTTTGAGCATCACCGGATAGCCGAGCTGGGTGCCCGCCAATAGCGCGGCGTCGAGGCTGTCGAGCAGTTCGGTGCCTTCGAGCAGCGGCACGCCGTGTCGACGAGCCAAGTCGCGGGCGGTGTGCTTGAGGCCGAACACACGCAGTTGCTCCGGCGTTGGGCCGATGAAAGCAATATCAGCGGCCTCGCAGGCTTCGGCGAAGGCTGCGTTTTCCGAGAGGAAACCGTAGCCGGGATGGATCGCGGTCGCGCCGCTGCTTTTGGCGATTGCCAGGAGTTTATCCACCGCCAGGTAAGTACCGGCCGCCGCACCATCGCCCAGGCAATAAGCTTCATCGGCCTGCTGGATATGCAAGCTGGCGGCGTCGGCCTGGGAGTACACCGCGACGCCTTTGACCTCCAGCTCGCGCAAGGTCCGCAGGATGCGGCAAGCGATGGCGCCACGGTTGGCGATGAGGATTTTTTCGAACATGGCATTGCCCCCTCAGGCATGCGTGCTGCCTGAACTGGGATGCGGGCCGTCCCGCAGTTTTCGATGGCCAGCGGGGTCGTCCCCGACAGCAAACTTCCAAACACCTTATGTCCCCTGTGGGAGCGAGCTTGCTCGCGATAGCGGCGGCACATCCAACCTTGATGTAACTGACAGATCGCTATCGCGAGCAAGCTCGCTCCCACAGTGGATCAGGGTGTTATTTGAGGCATTGCCCCGACCGGCTCTGGCACAACACAAACAGCCAGCGGCGCAGGCGGCTGAGTTTCAGTTCCATATCAAAAGCTCCGCTGGTGTGGGGTTGTAGGCGTTGCAGGGGTTGTTCAGTTGCGGACAGTTGGAGATCAACACGATCACATCCATCTCGGCCCGCAGGTCGACGTATGTGCCCGGTGCCGAGATCCCATCTTCGAAGGTCAGGCCGCCGTCTGCGGTCACCGGCACGTTCATGAAGAAGTTGATGTTCGGCCCGATGTCGCCCTTGCCCAGCCGACCGTCGTGGGCACAGGCCCGCAGGTAGTTGTCGCGGCAGCTGTGCATGTAGCGTTTTTCCAAGGCGTAGCGCACGGTGTTGCTTTCCTGGGCGCAGGCCCCGCCGAGGGTGTCGTGGCGCCCACAGGTGTCTTCGACGATGGTCAGCATTGGCTGGCCGAGGTTGGAGTACAGGACGCTGCCGGTGCTCAGGTAAACGCTGTTCTGCCGGCGCAAGGTGCGCTGCACGTCGTAGCGTTCCTTGGGGTTGGCCAGGCTGTAGAACAGCGTATCGACCGCCTGGTTGCCTTCCAGGTCGAGGATGCGCAGGGTCTGGCCCTTCTTGACTTCCGTCAGCCAGGGCTCCCCGGCGGGAATGGTGGCGCGGTAGATAGCGCTTTCAGGCTGCTTTGGTACGGTGGCGATGGCGAGTGACATGGCAGCGATCCTCAGGCGAACAGGCGGTCGGTGTTGATGAAGCCGCGCTGGTTTTCCGGGCGCGACTGGCAGCAATGCTCGGCGACGCTGGCGTCGGCGTTCATCCAGCTGAGCTTGAGCGGTTGCGGGGCGTAGTGCGGGTTCGGGTCCATAGGGTGTTGCAGTGCGGTCAGCACCACCAGGGTGTCCATCGGTGCATAGAGCTCGATGTAGTCGCCGGCCTGGGAGTTGCCTTCAACGAAATGAAAGCCTCCGGCCTCATCGACATCGACCCGGCTGAACAGGTTGAGGGTCATCAGCAGGTCGGACAGGCCCAGCCCCCATTTGCCCAGTTCCACCAGCAGGTTGTCGGTGCCGTTGCGAAAGAAGCCGTTGCGCAGTTCCTGATAGCGGCCCTGACCGTATTTTTCAGCGACCTCTTCGGCGCAGAGCACGCCGCCGAGGCTGTCGCTCCAGCCGCAAGTGTCGGCGGTGATGGCCGCCAGTACTCGACCCATGTCCGAGTACAGGCAATGGCCGGCGGTGAGCTTGGCGGTGTGTTGGCATTTGAGGCTGTCGGGCAGGTTCAGGCGTTCGGTTTTCTCGTTGGCATTGAGCAGCGTCAGGCTCACGTTGGCCCCGCCGCGCAGGTCGGTCAGGCGCAGCAGTTGGCCGCGCTTGAGCACGAAGGAACGGTGGCCGCCACCGGGCAGCAGCTCTTCGGCGAAGGGGGGGAACATAGAGATCGAATCGGTCATGGCAAAACTCCTTTCAAGCGATACGCAACGTGCCGGCCAGTTCGGCGGGCAGGGCGTCGACGGCGGCACGGATGCGGCGGTCGCTGTTCAATGGAATGTCGTAGGTAATGCGTGCGCCATAGGCGCCGGGGGCGTGGGGATCGACACGGACTTTGTCGAACACCAGCAGGCGCGTGCCGAGGCTGAAACCTTCGGACAGGTCATGGGTGACCATGAACACCGTCAGCCGGGTTTCGCGCCACAGCTCAAGCAACAAGGCGTGCATGTCTTTGCGAATGCCCGGGTCGAGGGCGCCAAAGGGCTCGTCCAGCAGCAGGACACGGGGCTTCATGATCAGTGCCTGAGCGATGGCCAGTCGCTGTTGCATGCCCCCGGACAGTTGCGCCGGGTATTTGTCCAGCGCATGGCCCAGGCCGACCTTATCCAGCAGTTGGGCGGCTTCTTCGCGGGTCTGGCGCTTGGCATTGCCGAACAGCCGTCCCAGCAGCGGCGAGCGCGGCAACTCAAGGCCCAGGGCGACGTTGTCCAGAACCGTCAGGTGCGGGAACACCGAGTAGCGCTGGAACACCACGCCCCGGCTGGCATCCGGCTCGCCGGCCAAGGGTTCACCGTCCAGCAGAATCTGTCCGCGACTGGCGCGTTCCTGGCCCAGCAGCAATCGCAGGAAGGTTGACTTGCCGCAACCCGACGCCCCCACCAGTGTGCAGAACTCACCCTCGGCGACCCTCAGGTTCAAACGCTCCAGTACCACCTGATCGGCATACTGTTGCCAGACATTGTTCACGGTGATGAAGCTCATGCCTTCGCCCCCTCGTACCAGGGGAACGCTCGGCGGGTCAGGCGCTTGAGGCCCCAGTCCATCAGCCAGGCGAGCAGGGTGATCCACATCACGTAGGGCAAGATCACGTCCATCGCTAGGTAACGGCGCACCAGGAAAATCCGATAGCCCAACCCGTCGGTGGAGGCGATGGCTTCGGCCGCGATCAGAAACAACCAGGCAGAACCCAGCATCAGCCGCAGGGAAATCAACAGGCGCGGCAGCAGTGGCGGCAGCACCACCCGCAGTATCAGGGTCCAGGTCGAAGCGCCGAGGGTCTGGGCCTTGATCAGCAGTTCGGACGGAATTTCCCGGGCGCGCTGTTCCAGGTCGCGAGCCAGGCAGGGGGTGATGCCAATCACGATCAGCATCACTTTTGACAGTTCCCCCAGGCCGAAGACGATGAACAGGATCGGCAGGATGGCCAGCGGCGGCACCATCGACACCACGGTGAGCAGCGGCGACAGCGGTGCGCCAAACAGCGGCAACGTACCGGCGGCAATGCCCAGGCACAGCCCGGCCAGGGCGCTGATACCCAAGCCGATGGCCAGCCGCCGCAGACTCGACGCGGTGTCTTGCCAGAGCAGGTAGTCGCCACTGCGGGCGTCCGCGGTGAAGGCCAGGCGCTTGACCGCATCGGCCATTTGCACGGCGCTGGGCAGCAATTTGTCGTTGGGGTTATCCGTCAACCGTTCGGCCGAGCCCATGAAGTAGGCGAACAACACCAGCGCGAATGGCAGGATCACCAGCAACAAGCGGCTGGGACGATCCGGGTAGCGGTTGATCAGGCGCATGCCAGGTCCTCCGGTTTACAGCTTGGCGTCGGCGGCCAGCTGTACGTAGGTCGGGTCAAAGCGCAGCTTGAGGTTGGCCTTGTCGCCGCGGGTCACGCCATTGGCGAACGCCATGCCGACCGCGTTCGTGTCCTTGGCGCCTTCGCCCAACAAGCCGTGCTGGAACGAGAACTCGGCCACCTTGCCCATGGTCGTGGGCAGTTGCTCGCTGGTGGCGAAGCCCAGGGCTTCCTTGGGCGTGGCGAACAGCTTGGTGGTGTCCAGTTGCGCCTGGAAACCTTTGAGGTCGGTGCCCGAGGCTTTGGCCATGTGTTCCAACGCGGCCTGGCTGGCGGCGTTTTTTGCGTTCATCAGCGCCACCACTTCAAACCAGGCACCGGTCAACGCTTTGCCCAGGGCCGGGTTGTCCTGCAGGGTCTGGGTGTTGACCACCATCATGTCCATGATCTCGCCGGGAACCTGGCTGGAATTGAACACTTCGCTCATGCCAGGCTGGGCCTTGATGTCCGAGAGCATTGGGTTCCAGGTGGTGACGGCCTTGACTTGGTCGGTGTTGAAGGCGGCGGAGATATCGGCATCGGAGGTGTTGACGACTTTCAGATCTTTCTCGGTGAGGCCAACCGAATCCAAGGCGCGGGCCAGCAGGTAATGGGACACCGACAATTCCACCAGATTGACGTCCATGCCCTTGAGGTCAGCGACTTTCTTGCCCTCGCCCTTGAGGACGATGCCGTCGTTGCCGTTGGAGAAATCGCTGACGATCAGCGCGGTGCTGTCTACGCCACCGGCGGCGGGAATGGTGAGGGCATCCATGTTGGTCATGGTGCAGCCGTCGAACTGTCCGGCGGTGTATTGGTTGATGGATTCGACGTAGTCGTTGAGCTGCACGACATCGATCTTGATGCCGTACTTTTTTGCCCATTTGTCGACGATGCCTTGGCTACCGGCGTATTCCCAGGGCATCCAGCCGGCGTAAATGGTCCAGCAGACGCTGAAGTGGTCTTTTTGTGCGGCGGCGGATGAGAAGCTCGCGAGGGCCGAGAGTGCGGCGAGGAGCAGGGCAGACAGACGAAGCTTGAACATGGTGGTTCTCCAGTTGATCAAGGGCGGACAGGAGCAACGCGGCACCGCGAACGGTGGCTTGTCTCCCGGGCTTTTGTCCCGCCGTGTAACCTCAACTGGAGGTCGCCAACTCTCGGACCAGCCACTCGCCAGAAGCGAGCCGGAACCCTAGTCAGCCATTGCAAATTGTGGTGCCGCGAACCTGTGATGACTCCTGCACGGAGTTTGTTAAAGCGAGAGCCGTGCCAATTCCGGCAAAGGCCCGGGCCAGAGGGGGCAAGTGTTGGAAAGGGAGGACTAAGGGCGGATTTGTGCTTATTTGTGGTGCCCTCGCGCACCGGAAGAGGGCGACGAGGGACATGTTTCTAGTTGTTGCCAGGTCGCACCAGATTCCGATTTGGCTGTCTGAGTAGTTGTCAGTCACACAACGTTGACTGCCGCCCATCAGCGTCGCTGATGTGGCCCATCCGCGGTCCAGGAGGCCGCCATGTATCGACGACTGCTGCTCATTGCGTTTCTCGGTTTGACTCTTTCGGCCTGCGTGCCTTATTACGACGGAGATTCGAGCTACTACCGTTCCGAGGTCTACACCTCACCGGCACCGGTCTATTACGGTGGTGGGAGTTATTATTCGGCACCGCGTGGTTATTACGCCCCGCGGTACTACCAATCGGCGCCCCGCTATTACTCGGCACCGCGTTACTACCAGCAAGGCCCACGCTATTACTCGCCACCGCGAGCGGCGTATCGACCTTACCCACACCGGGGCGGCTGGGACGGCCATAACCGGGGCGGCTGGAATGACGACCGACGTGGTCGAGGCGGGCGTGATCATCGGGGACGCGGCGATCATGACCGTGGACGCGGCAATCACGATGGACGGGGCCACCACCGCTGATCTCTGGGCAGAAAAAAAGCGGCGCATTGAGCGCCGTTTTTTTATGCCTGTAATAAACCCGATAGGACAACGCTTGTGGGAGCAAAGCTTGCTCGCGATAGCGGTATGCCAGTCACCGGGAGGCTGACTGATACCCTGTCATCGCGAGCAAGCTTTGCTCCCACAGATGGCACTCTCCAGAATGTCACCCAGATCTTTACTCGTTGGACAGATCCGCCAATGGATGCCGGCCTTCCCAGGCCTTGTGAAAGTGCGCCTCGACCGCCGCTTCAGGCACATGGTTGATGTCCGGCCAGTGCCAGCGCGGTTTGTGATCCTTGTCGATCAATCGCGCCCGCACGCCTTCGCTGAACTCCGGATGACGGCAGCAGTTGAGGCTCAGGGTGTATTCCATCCGGAACACACCGGCCAAAGACAAATGTCGGGCCCGGGCGATCTGTTCCCAGACCAGATGAGCGGTCAACGGTGAGCCTTCGGTCATGGTCTTGGCGGCGCGGGCGATCAGTGGATCAGGGTGATCCACCAGCAGGCTGAGGGCTTTCCAGGCGCAGCGCACATCGCTGACATCCAACCACTCATCGATTTTCGGCCGCCGCGGCAGCCATTGGGCTTCGGGCAGTTGGGCGATGGCTTCCTGCTGCAGAGCCTTGAGCAAGCTGTTGAGCTGCATCTCGGTCTGCTCCTGCCAGTTGAGCTGCAGCAGGCCTTCGATCAGGTCGTCTTGTTGTTCATCCAGCAAAAAACGGTCGGCCAGGCCCAGGTCGATGGCGTCCCGGGCATTCATATGGGCACCGGTCAGGCCGAGAAACAGCCCGAGCTTGCCGGGCAGGCGTGACAAGAACCAACTGGCGCCGACATCCGGGTACAGGCCGATGCTGATTTCCGGCATGGCCAGGCGGCTGCTGGGCGTGACGATGCGGGTACTGGCGCCTTGCAGCAGCCCCATGCCACCGCCCAGTACATAACCGTGGCCCCAGCACAGCAAGGGCTTGGGGTAGGTGTGCAGGTTAAAGTCCAAGCGGTATTCGGCCGCGAAGAATTGTGCCGCCAACGGCGGTACCTCGCCGGGATGAGCGCGGCAGGCCTCCACCAGGCTGCGCACTTCACCGCCGGCGCAGAAGGCCTTGGCGCCATTGCCGCGCAACAGCACACAAACGACCTGCGGCTCCCTGGCCCAGGCATCGAGGCGATCACGCAAGGCGTTGATCATGGGCAGGGAAAGAGCGTTCAGGGATTTTTCGGCGTCCAGGGTGGCGATGCCGATACGGGCACCGTCGATGCCGGTGAGTTCTTCGAAGTGCAGATTCATCGTGACCTCGATCAGAAATTTGAATGTTCAGTATGACCGCTGCGTAGGAAAGTGCCGGTTCTGCGTCAGATCAATTGACAAGCCCTGTAGGCTTTCCTAGGGTGCGCCCATTGTTTTTACCGGATGCAACCATGACTGCTGACGACCGTATCAAACTCGAACCGAGCTGGAAGCAGGCACTGCGTGCCGAGTTCGACCAGCCCTACATGGCGGAGTTGCGTGAGTTCCTGCGCAGTGAATACGCCGCCGGCAAGGAGATCTATCCGCCGGCTCCACTGATTTTCAACGCCCTCAATTCCACGCCGCTGGATAAGGTCAAGGTGGTGATTCTCGGCCAAGACCCGTACCACGGTCCAGGCCAGGCCCATGGCTTGTGCTTCTCGGTACAGCCGGGCGTGCCGACACCGCCGTCCCTGGTCAACATCTACAAGGAATTGAAGCGCGATTTGAACATCGATATCCCGAATCACGGCTACCTGCAGAGCTGGGCCGACCAGGGCGTATTGCTGCTCAACACGACCCTGACCGTGGAGCGCGCCAATGCCAACGCCCATGCCAAAAAAGGTTGGCAGCATTTTACTGACAGGATCATTGAAGTCGTCAGCGAACACCAGCCGCACTTGGTGTTCCTGTTGTGGGGCGCCCATGCCCAGAGCAAGCAGAAGCTGATCGATGCGACCAAGCATTTGGTGCTGACTTCGGTCCACCCGTCACCGCTGTCGGCCCACCGAGGTTTCATCGGCTGCGGGCATTTCAGCCGGACCAACAAGTTTCTCCAGCAGCAGGGCGAGACGCCGATCGAGTGGCGGTTGCCGCCGGTTTGATGCGCTAGTCGGGCTGGCCCCATCGCGAGCAAGCTCGCTCCCACATTGATCTTCAGTGGTTACCCGATTTTTGTACGCCGCAAATCCCCTGTGGGAGCGGGCTTGCTCGCGAAAGCGGTGGACCAGCGGCGGTGATGTTGAATGTGCCGGTGCCTTCGCGAGCAAGCTCGCTCCCACATTGATCTTCAGTGGCCACCCGATTTTTGTACGCCGCAAATCCCCTGTGGGAGCGAGCTTGCTCGCGATGAAGGCAACTCGGTTTAAGCGTTTGAACCCGGCCTGCGCGTCCAATACCTGAACAACGGCTCCGCCAGAAACAGCACGAACAGCAACCGCATCACCTGCAACGCCGTCACCAACGGCACCGACAGTTGCAGCGTCTCCGCCGTCAGGCTCATTTCCGCGATGCCGCCGGGCATCATGCCCAGCGTCAACGAACGCAGATCCAGATGGGTCAAGGTGCTCAAGCCTAGGGCTGCAAGCGTGGCAATCAGCATCGTCAACACCGTGCCAACCAACGTGCGGCCCATGAACGACGGTGCCCGACGAAAGAACTGCCGGTTGAAATGACAACCCAACCCGCTGCCGATCAGCCATTGGCCGATCTGGCTGGCGCCGTTCGGCAGGCCAATGTGCAGGTCCCAACCGATGCTGACCGCCGCACTCACCAGCAACGGCCCGAACAACCAGGGATTGGGTTGGCGCAAGCGCTCCCAGACCCAGGCGAGCAGGGCGCCCGCCGGAAACAGGAGCGCCAGCCACAGCCAGTCCACCGTCGTGGCGTGTTGCACCGGCGCACCTTCGCCCAACAGATACTTGAACGCCGCCGGCACGCACAGCACCACCACCAGCACCCGCAGGCTCTGACCCGCCGCGACACGGCTGAGGTCCGCGCCGTTGCGGGCACCGAGGTTGACCATTTCGCCGGAACCGCCCGGCATGCTCGAGAAAAACGCGGTAGCGCGGTCCTCGCCGGTGCGACGCATCAGCCAGACACTCACTACGCTGGACACGCTGGTGATCAGCGCGCCGAAGAAAATCAGGCCGAAGTGGCTCAGGACCTGCTCCATCACCACGGGGGTGAAGTGCAGGCCGATGCCGATGCCCACCACCCATTGGCCGCATTTACGGCCGCCGGGGATTTCCATCAGTTGCCACGGCGTAAGACAGCGCACCAGGATGATCGCCAGCAACGAGCCGACCATCCAGGGCAAAGGCCAGCCGATCAGGCTGGCCAGGTAACCGCCGGCCAGGCCGACCAGCGGTGTTCCCCACCAATGTCTGAAGGTCGCCTCAGACATTGGCCAGGGCACGACGCTGAGCACTGCGACGACGCCAGATGCGCAGCAGAGGAAGGAGCAACATGATCGCCGTCAGGATCCAGCAGCCGAAGGTGATCGGGCTCGACCAGAGGATCTCCAGCGCACCGTTGGAGATCGACAGCGCACGCCGTAGGTTCTGCTCCATCAGCCCACCGAGGATGAAGCCCAGCAGCACAGGCGACAGCGGGAAGTCCAACTTGCGCAGGATGTAGCCGAAGATACCGATGCCGATCATCAGGAACAGGTCGAAGGTGGTGGCATGCACCGCATAGACACCGATCCCGGTGATGATCGCGATGACTGGCACCAATGCCCAGTTCGGCACCGCCAGGATGCGGGTGAAGACACGGATCATCGGAATGTTGAGGATCACCAGCATGATGTTGGCGACGAACAACGACGCGATCAGGCCCCAGACGATGTCCGGCTGTTGCTGGAACAGCAGGGGACCGGGAGTGATGTTGTACAGCGACAGCGCGCCGATCATTACCGCCGTGGTGCCCGAGCCGGGAACGCCGAGGGTCAGCATCGGCACGAGTGCGCCGCAGGCTGCGCCGCCGATGGCGGTTTCCGGCGCCGCTAGACCACGCTTGTCGCCCTGGCCGAACGTGCCACTGGTGCCGGCGATGCGTTTTTCAGTCATGTAGGCCACGGCACTGGCCAGGGTTGCGCCCGCGCCAGGCAATACGCCCATGATGAAACCGAGCACGCCACAGCGGATGTTCACCCAGAACACCGAGGCCGCTTCCTTGATGTTGAACATCATCCGCCCGGTGGCTTCCACCGCTTCCTGGCCGCGATGGGTTTTCTCCAGCAGCAACAGGATTTCACTGATGGAGAACAAGCCCAGCACCAGCACGACGAACTGAATCCCGTCGGTCAGGTGGATGTTGTCACCGGTAAAGCGGTAGACGCCGCTGTTGGCATCGATCCCGACACTGGACAGGAACAGGCCGATCAGCGCCGCGATGAACGTCTTGAGCGGTCGGTCGCCGGCCATGCCGCCGAGACAGACAATGGCGAACACCATCAGGACGAAGTATTCCGCCGGCCCGAACGCAATCGCCCATTTGGCCAGCAGCGGTGCGAACAACACCATGCCGCAGGTGGCGATGAACGCGCCGATGAACGAACTCCACGCTGACAGCGACAACGCCACCCCGGCCAGGCCCTGACGGGCCATCGGGTAGCCGTCGAGGGTGGTCATCACGGTGGAGGCTTCACCGGGGATGTTGAGCAGGATCTGATGCGTCCGCCGTATTCGCAACCCAGGTACACCGCCGCCAGCAGAATCAGCGCCGATTCCGGCGGCAGCCCCAGCGCGAAGGCGATCGGGATCAGCAGCGCCACGCCGTTGATCGGGCCCAGGCCCGGCAGCAGGCCGACCACGGTGCCGATCAGGGTGCCGGTCAGTGCCGTGACGAGGTTGTAGGGGGTCAGTGCAACGCCAAAACCCTGGCCGAGATAATTCAGGGTATCCATATCAATTCTCCCAGGACGTCGAGCAGGCCCAGGGGCAGCGGCACGTCCATCAGCTTGTCGAACAACAGATAAAGACCGATGGCCATCAGGCTGATGATCACCACGCTCGGTACCCAGCGACCGCCATACAGGCGCGCCATCGGCACACCGATCAGGATGCTGGCGACGATGAAGCCCAGGGGTTCGAAGGTCCCGGCGAAGACCAGCAACAGCACCACGCAAATGCCGATCTTCTGCAGGGTTTCGCGGTCCAGTTGCGGGTCGTCGTCGCTGTGCACGACGGGCGTAGGGCGAAACAGCATGTACAGCAGCGCCAGGCCCATCAGTCCCAGGATCAATAATGGAAAGGCGCGCGGGCCGACCGGTTCATAGGAAAAGGCGGCCTGATACGGCCAGGCCATCAGCGCCAGGCCGATACAAACCAGCAGCAGCACCGCGGCAAAAATACGTTGGATGGTGAGCATGACTAACTCCTGGGCGGCGCGGACAGTACCAGCGCCGCCGCGAGAACAGAGACGGTTACTGGATCAGGCCGAACTCTTTGGCCAGCACCTTGTAATCAGCCACTTGCTTCTTCACGTAGGTGTCCAGTTCCGGGCCGGTCATGGCGAACGGGAACAGCTCGCGCTGGTCACGCAGCTTGGCGAACTCTTCGGAAGCCAGCAGTTTGTCGAAGGCGTCTTTCCACCAGGCGTAGTCTTCATCGCTGACCTTCGGCCCGAGATAGAAGCCGCGAACCACCGGCCAGAGGATGTCGTAGCCTTGTTCACGGGCCGTCGGAATGTCTTTCATTTCCGGCTCGTCCAGGCGTTTATCGGAGAACACCGCCAACAGGCGCATGTCACCACTCTGGATGTGCGGCATGGAGTCGGAGATGTCGGTACTGCCCACTTGGATATGGCCACCGAGCAGGGCCGTGGCGATTTCACCGCCGCCTTCAAGCGCCACGTAGCGCAGTTTGCGCGGATCGATGCCTGCAGCCTTGGCGATCAACGCGGTTTGCATCCAGTCCTGGCTGCCCACGGTGCCACCGGAACCGATTACCACGGAGCCCGGATCTTTCTTCAGGGCCTGTACCAGGTCATCGAGATTCTTGTAGGGCGAGTCGCTCTTCACTGCAATGGCACCATAGCTGGTGCCAACGGCGGCCAGCCAGCGCACGGCGTTTTCATCGAAGCGGCCGAACTTGCCTTGGGCCAGGTTCAACAACGAACCGCTGGACCAGGCCACCAGAGTGCCGGCATCGGCCGGGCGCTGTGCAACCACTGCGTTGTAGGCCACCGCGCCGACGCCGCCAGGCATGTACGTCACGCGCATGGGTTTGGTCAGCAGCTTCTGGTTGACCAGTGCGCTTTGCACCAGTTTGCATGTCAGGTCGAAACCGCCGCCCGGGGCGGCCGGGGCGATGCATTCGGGACGCTTGGGTTCTTTGGATGGATCAGCGGCGAGCAACTGCCCGGCGAACATCAGGCATCCGGCTGCCAAGGCTACTTTACGCAGTGATAGATTCATTATCGTCTCCACAGGAGTTGTTGTTGTGTGTGGTGAAATTTGTCGTTGACGGATTCCCGCCCCCGGTCATCGCTGATGATCGGCGCAGGTCGTTATCGGAATTGAATGCGTGGTGGCACCGCCCAGGGCGGTCTGATTGAAGCGAGAAGGGCGAGCAGGCGCTGGGGCCTGGAGCTGCATGGACGGCATGGTGAATACTCCGCTTTTAATTTTCTTATAGGGCGAAAACGCTTCGAGGCATTTTTCGTTCGCGATGGGGCGTCGCGGCGGGCAGTCGAAACTATCCGTAAAGGGACTCTAATGGCCCAACCTTTCGCTAACCTTTCAAAAGCTTTCAAAATGTTTTTTGCCTCCACAGCGACGGATGCGGCTGTAAACTCCGCGCCAAAGAATGGCGTCGACCATCCCTGAATCGAGGAATAACCCATGCGTGTTCTGCTCGTCGAAGACCATCTGCAGCTCGCCGAAAGCGTTGCCCAAGCGCTCAAGAGCACCGGTTTGACCGTGGACGTGCTGCACGACGGTGTCGCGGCCGACCTGGCCTTGAGCAGCGAGGAATACGCTGTGGCGGTGCTCGATGTCGGGCTGCCGCGCATGGACGGTTTCGAGGTGCTGGCGCGCCTGCGGGCGCGCGGCAAGACCTTGCCAGTGCTGATGTTGACCGCCCGCAGCGACGTCAAGGACCGCGTCCATGGCCTCAACCTCGGTGCCGACGATTACCTGGCCAAGCCATTCGAGCTCACTGAACTGGAGGCCCGGGTCAAGGCCCTATTGCGCCGTAGCGTACTGGGCGGTGAGCGCCAGCAGCGATGTGGTGGACTGGTCTATGACCTGGACACCCGCCGCTTCACCCTCGACGATGAATTGCTGACCCTGACATCCCGCGAGCAAGCCGTGCTGGAAGCGTTGATTGCCCGACCCGGACGGGTGATGAGCAAGGAACAACTGGCGGCCCAGGTGTTCGGCCTGGACGAAGAAGCCAGCCCCGACGCCATCGAAATCTACGTCCACCGCCTGCGCAAGAAACTCGACGGCCATGCGGTGGCGATCGTGACGTTCCGCGGCTTGGGCTACCTGCTGGAAAACCGCAATGCATAAGCCCCGACAGCCTGCGCTGGCGGCTGCTTCGGAACTTGGCACTGCTGCTGGTGGTATTGATGCTTGCAAGCGGTTTGAGCGCCTATTGGAACGGTCGCGAGGCTGCCGACACTGCCTACGATCGGACCCTGCTGGCCTCGGCCCGGACCATCGCCGCGGGCTTGTCCCAGCGCGACGGTAGCCTCAGCGCGGATGTGCCCTACGTGGCCCTGGACACCTTTGCCTACGACAGCGCCGGACGCATTTATTACCAAGTCAATGACATCGACAAGAAGTTGATTTCCGGTTACGAAAACCTCCCCGGTCCGCCCCCGGGAACGCCACGCACGGATGATTACCCCGCCCTGGCGCGCTTCTACAACGCCCAATATCAGGGGCAGAACGTGCGGGTGGTAAGCCTGCTCAAGGCGGTCAGCGAGCCGAACATGAACGGCATGGCGGAAATTCGCGTGGCAGAGACCGAAGAGGCGCGGGTCAGCATGGCCCGCGGGCTGATGGCCGACACGCTGTTGCGCCTGGGCATGCTGGCCGTGGGCGCGCTGCTGTTGGTGTGGTTTGCGGTCAGTGCGGCGTTGCGCCCGTTGGAGCGCTTGCGCACGGCGGTGGAGGAGCGCCAGCCGGACGATCTGCGGCCGCTGCCGTTGGTGGAGGTGCAACACGAATTATGGCCGTTGGTGCGGGCCCTCAACCATTTCACCGAGCGTCTGCGCGGGCAGTTCGAACGCCAGGCGCAGTTCATTGCCGATGCCGCCCATGAACTGCGCACGCCCTTGGCCGCGCTCAAGGCGCGCCTGGAGCTGGGCTTGCGTGCCAGCGAGCCGGCGACCTGGCGTGAAACCCTGGAAACCGCGGCCCAGGGGACCGATCGATTGACTCACCTGGCCAACCAGTTGCTGTCCCTGGCGCGAGTGGAAAATGGTGCCCGGGCGATTGCCGAAGGCGGCGCGCAGTTGCTTGACCTCAGTCAGTTGGCCCGAGAGTTGGGCATGGCCATGGCCCCGCTGGCCCATGCCCGAGGCGTGGCGCTGGCCCTGGAAGCCGACGAGCCGGTATGGCTGCGGGGCGAGCCGACCTTGTTGAACGAGCTGTTGAGCAATCTGGTGGACAACGCCCTGGCCCATACCCCATCGGGCGGCAATGTGATCCTGCGGGTGTCTGCACCGGCCGTGCTGGAGGTCGAGGACGATGGGCCCGGCATTCCCTTGCATGAACGCGACCGGGTGTTCGAGCGGTTCTATCGACGCAACCAGCAAGTGGCCGGTTCGGGACTGGGGTTGGCGATCGTCGGCGAAATCTGCCGCGCTCATCTGGCGCAGATCACTTTGCACGACGGGGAGGTGCGCGGGTTGAAGGTGCGGGTGAGTTTTATTCCAGGCGCAGACTGATTCTGTGGGAGCAAGGCTTGCCCGCGATGATGGCGACACGGTCTTTATACGAGGCGCCTGTTTCGCGAGCAAGCTTTGCTCCCACAAATCCTGTTGCCACAGGTCGCAGATTCAGGCCTGACTACGAGTTCGTAGGTGTCCGACCTGCTTAATAGAACATCGACCGCGCTTCTTCAATATCCGCGCAGCGGGCCTTGTTCTCCGGGTCGATGCCCAGTTTCTTGAAGGCCGGGACGCTGAATACGTCAATCTTGCTCAGAGGATGGTCGGTGTCCTTGTAGCAATACAGCGCCGCGACCTGCACCAGGTCGACATAATCGATTTGCTTCGAGTCCCGGTTGAAATCCAGATACAACCCCGGCAGCTTCACCAACCGCTCCGGAAACTCCCAGACACTGAGTAACTTGTCTCCCAGTATCGGGTGAATCGTCTCGATGACGTGGTTGAGGCTGACCGGGTCCGACAGCAACTCATTGTTGTCCTGTGCATACGTGAGGATCGGCAGCACGCCGATCTGATGCACCAGCCCACCCAATGCGGCCTGGTCGGGCTTGAGTTGGGTGTAGCCACGACACAATGCATAGCTGACGCCGGCGATCTCCAGGCTTTTGCGCCAGACTTCGCGCATCTTCAGTTCCACCACTTCGGAGCGGGCGTGGAAAATCTGCTCCATTACCAGACCAATGGCCAGATTGCTGCTGTAGTTGACGCCCAGTCGAGTGATGGCTGTGTGCAGGTCAGTGACTTCCTGGGTGGCGCGCAGCAGCGGGCTGTTGACCACTTTTATCAGGCGTGCCGAGAGGGCCGTATCGCGGCCGATCACTTTGCTCAGGTTACTGACACTGATTTCCGGGTCTTCGGCGGCCCGGCGAATCTGCATGGCCACTTCCGGTAATGTTGGCAGAACCAAGTCATCGTTATCGATGGCCTGCACCAAATCCCGTTGGACCTTATCCGCCAAATCGCTCATTTCGGTTCTCTAGGGTGTTGCGACAAATGCTGCGATCAGCGCTGGATTTCGCGGTCGCGGTCCAGTTCGTAAGGCAGGTCCAACAATTGAAGGCGAGGGCCTTCCAAGGCACCGAGGTGCAAATTGTCGTCTTCTGCTGCTTCGGCCTGCAATACCGCCAGCAGTTCAATGTTTCCCTCGCCACGAGCGGCAATCACCACTTCGCCGATGGAACTGCCGTGCGTGGGGGAGAACAGCGCCGTGCCGGGTTCCGGCAGTTCGCTGGCGTCCAGCCGTAGACGATACAGGCGGCGCTTGAGCTTGCCCAAGTATTGCATACGGGCAACGATTTCCTGCCCGGTGTAGCAGCCTTTCTTGAAACTGACGCCGCCGACGGCTTGCAGGTTGAGCATCTGTGGAATGAACAGTTCGCGGGTGGCCGGCATGACCTGGCCGATCCCGGCACGGATCTGGCCCAGCAGCCAGGGGTTCAGGTCTGCCTCGGCCAGTTCTGCGCCCAGGCGGGTCCGCAGTGCCTGTGCCTGTTCAGCGGGTGCCCACAACTCGGCGCGGTCGGGAGACACACGGATGGCGATCAAGGCTTCATGGCGCGCCACGCTGTCGGTGTCGCTCGGCAGTTCGAGGCCCAGGCCGGCCAAGGTCTTGTCGGCGTTTTTCCAGGCCGAAGCGAACCCAGGCTGCGCTTTCGTCGGTGAGCTTGGATTTGGAGAACACGGCATATTTTTTCAGGTCCGCCAGTTGCGGTTCGAGCAGTTCGGTGGCCATGGCCATCAATACACCATCGCCTTGGAGCAGGATGCGGAAACTCGATTGCATCCGGCCTTTCTGCGTGCAGCGGGCGCCGAGGCTGGCTCGGCTGTCGTTCAGGTACTCGAGGTTGCAAGTCAATTGGCCTTGCAGGAATTTGCTGGCATCCACGCCGCGGACCGCGAGGACGCCTTCGTGGGACAGGGTGCAGAAAAAAGCGAAATCAGCCATGGGTCATCGCAGGGTAAAAAGTCTGGTAGACATCATAAGGGGACGCCCTTGAAATGGGTAGTTCACAAAGGATCTGTGGTGCCTGACCAAAGCGGTCTGTTGCGCTGTGGCGAGGCCTGTATACTTGCGCTCTATTTGAGGAGCGCTCCATGGTCGAAGATGTTGAACTGAATCGCCTCTACTGGCACAGCCGCCGCGGCATGCTTGAGCTGGACGTATTGCTGGTGCCGTTCGTGAAAGAGGTCTATCCCCATCTCAATGAAGTGGACCGTGCGTGCTATGTCCGCCTGCTCGAATGTGAGGATCAGGACATGTTCGGCTGGTTCATGGAGCGCAGCGAATCCGAAGACCCTGAGTTGCAGCGCATGGTCCGGATGATCCTGGACCGTGTCCAACCCAAGTAATCGCTTCGAATGCCGCGGGCAGGCCTCCGGGCAGTTGCTGGCGGCCTACCTGCTGGCTCAGGTGTTCGCCCTGGGTTCGTTGTTCCTGTTGTCCATCCCTTCCTGGTGCGCAGCGCTGGGCGTCATCCTGTGCCTGGCCCATGGCGCCTGGGTAATCCCCCGACAGGTAGTGCTGACCCATCGCCGGGCCTTTTGCGGGTTGCGTCGCAATGCCGCTGGCTGGCAGCTCTGGAGCCGGGCCGATGGCTGGCAGGCTGTGCAGCTACGCCCTGATAGCCTGGCGTTGCCGCTGATCATCGTGTTGCGTTTTCGCTTGCAGGGCGAGCGGCGGGTCCGCTCGCTGTGCGTGCCCCTCGACGCGCTGGCGCCGGATGTCCACCGGCGCCTGCGGGTGCGGCTCAGGTTCAGTCGCCGTAGGTGGGCGGCACCAGGATAGTGTCCAGTGCCTCGGGCAGCAGGTTCGGGTAGTCGAGGGTGTAATGCAGCCCCCGGCTTTCCTTGCGCTCCATGGCCGAGCGAATCATCAGTTCGGCCACCTGGGCCAGGTTGCGCAGCTCGATCAGGTCGCGGCTGACTTTATAGTTGCTGTAGAACTCATCGATCTCATCCAGCAGCAAGCGCACCCGGTGTTGTGCCCGTTGCAGGCGCTTGTTGGTGCGCACGATGCCCACGTAGTCCCACATGAAGCGCCGCAGTTCGTCCCAGTTGTGGGCGATGATCACGTCTTCGTCCGAGTCGGTGACCTGGCTGGCGTCCCACGAGGGCAGGGCGGCCGGAATGGCGATCTGTGGCAATTGCTCAAGGATGTCTGCCGCCGCCGAGCGGGCGTAGACGAAACATTCCAGCAGCGAGTTGCTGGCCATGCGGTTGGCGCCGTGCAGGCCGGTGAAGCTGGTTTCGCCAATGGCATACAGGCCCGGCACGTCGGTGCGGCCCTGTTGGTCGACCATTACGCCACCGCAGGTGTAGTGCGCCGCCGGCACCACCGGGATCGGTTGCTTGGTGATGTCGATGGAAAATTCCAGGCAGCGCTCGTACACCGTCGGGAAGTGGCTCTTGATGAACGCTTCTGGCTTGTGGCTGATGTCCAGGTAGACGCAATCGATCCCCAGGCGCTTCATTTCATGGTCGATGGCCCGGGCGACGATGTCACGCGGCGCCAGTTCGGCGCGCGGATCGAAGCGCTGCATGAAACGTTCGCCGTTGGGGAGCTTCAAGTGAGCCCCTTCGCCACGCAGGGCCTCGGTCACCAGGAAGCTCTTGGCCAGCGGGTGATAGAGGCAGGTGGGGTGGAACTGGTTGAACTCCAGGTTCGCCACCCGGCAACCCGAACGCCAGGCCATGGCAATGCCGTCGCCGCAGGCGCCGTCTGGGTTGCTGGTATACAGGTAGACTTTCGCCGCGCCACCGGACGCCAGGATGACGAAGCGCGCGCCGTAGGTGTCGACTTCGCCGGTACCGCGATTGAGCACGTAGGCGCCGAGGCAGCGATCACCGTCCAGGCCCAGGCGTTTTTCGGTGATCAGGTCGACCGCGACGCGTTGTTCCAGCAATTCGATGTTCGGCCGTAGTCGCGCTTGGGCGAGCAGGGTCTTGAAGATTGCCGCACCTGTGGCGTCGGCCGCGTGGATGATGCGCCGATGGCTGTGGCCGCCTTCGCGGGTCAGGTGGAACTCGAAACCACCGTCTTCGGTGCCCGATTGTTCGTCACGGGTAAACGGCACGCCCTGGTCGATCAGCCACTGGATGGCTTCCTTGCTGTGTTCGACGGTGAAGCGCACCGCTTGCGGATTGCAAAGGCCTCCGCCGGCGTTGAGTGTATCGTCGACGTGGGATTCAATGGTGTCGGTATCGTCCAGCACAGCGGCGACGCCGCCCTGGGCCCAGAAGGTCGAGCCGTTGGCCAGGTCGCCCTTGCTCAGTACTGCGATGCGCAAATGCGCAGGCAAGGTTAGCGCCAGGCTCAATCCGGCGGCTCCGCTGCCGATTACCAGAACATCGTGTTGAAACTGTTGGCTCATTCGAATGGTTTCCGCTCAAGGCGACCCGGGTCGGGGTTGGCGCCAGACACCGCTTCAACGGGTCGGGCAGCCACGCAGCCCACTAGTATATAGAGGGGGGGATCGGCACAATAGCCGGGCATTCATGGCAATGTGAAACCAGCGTGACAGAAAAGCGACACACTTCGTCGGATCGCCGGTTTGGCTTTGAGTCGACAAAGACGGCCGTTTCGAGGACAGAGCGCTGTTTATCACGTCATGGTTGCCCATTATTCTATCTACAGCGCTATAAATAGCGGGAACTTTTGCCAAGCGCCTACGTTCAATAGACGGTTGTCTGCAAAAGGGAGCAGCGTCGGGTTGGTGCAAGATTTCGATTGAAATCTCTGCCGACAGACCCGATGACAGATTATTCGCGCAGCCGGGGAATCTCCTGCTGCGTTTTTCGTGCGTGCCGAGATCAGAGCACGCCGGAAACTTGCTTGGAAGGGGGAGAACTTTTGCGAAAAGCCCGAGTCTATGTTTGCAAGCCCGGTCATTTAGTAATGCAAGCCTCCTTCGAGCTTATCGAGGAGTGTTCATGCTAACCCAGGAAGAGGATCAGCAGCTGGTCGAGCGCGTCCAACGCGGCGACAAGCGAGCTTTCGATCTGCTAGTGCTGAAATACCAGCACAAAATTCTCGGGTTGATCGTGCGTTTCGTGCACGACACCCATGAAGCGCAGGATGTCGCTCAGGAAGCCTTCATCAAGGCCTACCGCGCACTTGGTAATTTCCGCGGGGACAGCGCGTTTTATACGTGGCTTTACCGCATCGCCATTAACACGGCGAAAAACTATCTGGTTTCACGCGGCCGCCGGCCGCCGGATAGCGATGTAAGTTCTGAAGATGCCGAGTTCTACGATGGCGATCATGGCCTCAAGGATCTCGAATCACCGGAACGTGCGTTGCTGCGGGATGAGATCGAAGGCACCGTCCATCGAACCATCCAGCAACTGCCTGAAGATTTGCGTACGGCTTTAACTTTACGTGAGTTCGACGGTCTGAGTTACGAAGACATTGCGAGCGTCATGCAATGTCCTGTGGGCACCGTGCGCTCCCGGATTTTCCGCGCTCGGGAGGCCATCGATAAAGCCCTGCAGCCTTTGTTGCAGGAAAACTAGAGACAGCGGCGACAGCCAAGAGAGGAACGCCATGAGTCGTGAAGCCCTGCAGGAATCGCTGTCCGCAGTTATGGACAACGAAGCGGACGAACTTGAATTGCGTCGGGTATTGAATGCCTTCGACGATGTTGAAACACGTGAGACCTGGGCTCGTTACCAGATCGCCCGGGCTGTCATGCACAAGGACTTGCTGCTTCCACGCCTGGACATCGCCGCGGCCGTTTCTGCTGCATTGGCTGACGAAGCCGTACCGGCTAAAGCTTCACGCGGACCATGGCGCAGCCTGGGCCGTCTGGCGGTAGCCGCGTCGGTCACCGTTGCCGTACTGGCCGGTGTACGCCTGTATAACCAGGATGAGATTGCCGGCGTGCAAATGGCGCAGCAGTCCAACCAGCCTGGCTTGGTTGCTCCACAGGTCAAGGGCCCAGCGGTATTGGCCGGTTACAGCGAAGGTTCGGAAGCCGCAGGCCCGATGGTCAACGGTGTTCTGCAAGGCCAGCCTGGCTGGCATGATCAGCGTCTGCCCAACTACCTGCGTCAGCATGCCCAGCAAGCTGCCCTGAAAGGTACCGAAAGCGCGCTGCCTTACGCCCGTGCCGCCAGCCTGGAAAACCGTTAATAAGGAAAGCCATTGCGCGCCATACCTCTATTCACGCTTCTGCTTGGTGGCTGGTGTGCGATGCCAGCCCATGCCGATGAGGCTCAGGACTGGTTGAACCGCCTGAGTCAAGCCGAGCAACAGCAGAGCTTCCAGGGCACTTTCGTTTACGAGCGCAACGGTAGCTTTTCTACCCATAACATCTGGCATCGCGTCCAGGATGGCAAGGTCCGCGAGCGGTTACTCCAGCTCGACGGCTCGGCACAGGAAGTCCTGCGCATTGATGGGCATACTCAATGCGTCAGCGGCTCCTTGATCGCGGGGCTGGGCAATACGCCGGACAGCACTTCACGTGCGCTCGATCCGCAAAAACTCAAGAATTGGTATGACCTTGCCGTCATTGGCAAGTCGCGTGTGGCTGGGCGTCAAGCGGTCATCGTGGCATTGACGCCCAAGGATCAGCATCGCTATGGCTTTGAACTGCACCTGGACAAAGAGACCGGCCTGCCGCTCAAGTCCTTGTTGCTCAATGACAAGGGCCAATTGCTCGAACGCTTCCAGTTCACTCGCTTGAACGTCACCGCTCCCACGGATAGTGACCTTCAGGCCAGTGCCGAATGCAAGGCTGTCGCGCAGGATCCCGGAAAGGCCGTCGCGGCGAAAACCGCCTGGCACTCGGACTGGTTGCCACCCGGCTTTGAACTGACCAGCAGTGCCGCGCGCAAGGACCCAGACACCCATGTCCAGGTCAACAGCTTGATGTATGACGATGGTCTGGCGCGCTTCTCGGTGTTCCTGGAGCCGTTGAACGGTGCCAACGCCGCCGATACCCGTACTCAGCTTGGCCCAACGGCTGCCGTCTCCCGCAGGCTCACGACGCCCCAGGGCGAAATGATGGTCACGGTGGTCGGTGAGATTCCTATCGGTACGGCGGAACGGATCGCGCTTTCCATGCGCTCCGACGTCACCGCGACTCAATAGTCGGCTGACAGCACGGGTGGTTCGATTGCGCGAGAGGCTGATGACGCCAGGGCTTGATCGAAATGCCGAAACTTCCTGTCAGCATTTTCATTTGCAAAAAACCAGCTTTTTTTCTATAGGTCAGAGCCGCTCGGCCCTGGCCTTGTCTGTTCCCGGAACAAAAATACCGGCGTATCTTTCCCCTGGTATTCCTTGCTCCATATCGCTTAACCATGCTCGTCGTAACGGGAGCCGTATGTCGATACCACGCTTGAAAACCTATCTCTCCATTTTTGCCACCGTGCTTGTGCTCGGCCAGGCCGTTCCTGCTCTGGCGGTCGAATTGCCTGATTTCACGCAACTGGTCGAGCAGGCTTCACCCGCCGTGGTGAACATCAGCACGACCCAGAAGCTGCCGGATCGCCGTGTATCAGACCAGCAGATGCCGGATCTGGAAGGCCTGCCGCCGATGCTGCGGGAGTTCTTCGAGCGTGGCATGCCACAACAGCCTCGTTCGCCCGGCGGTGGCCGCCAGCGCGAAGCGCAATCCTTGGGGTCGGGCTTCATCATTTCGCCTGATGGCTACATCCTGACCAACAACCATGTGATCGCCGATGCCGACGAAATCCTGGTACGCCTGGCCGACCGCAGCGAGCTCAAGGCCAAGCTGGTCGGCACCGACCCACGTTCCGACGTGGCGCTGTTGAAAATCGAGGGCAAGGACCTGCCGGTGCTCAAGCTGGGCAAATCCCAGGACCTGAAGGCCGGCCAATGGGTCGTGGCCATCGGTTCGCCGTTCGGCTTCGACCATACCGTGACCCAGGGCATCGTCAGCGCCATCGGTCGCAGCCTGCCGAACGAAAACTACGTGCCGTTCATCCAGACCGACGTGCCGATCAACCCGGGTAACTCCGGTGGCCCGCTGTTCAACCTCGACGGTGAAGTGGTGGGCATCAACTCCCAGATCTATACCCGTTCGGGCGGCTTCATGGGCGTGTCCTTCGCGATTCCGATCGACGTTGCCATGGACGTGTCCAACCAACTGAAAAGCGAAGGCAAGGTCAGCCGTGGCTGGTTGGGCGTAGTGATCCAGGAAGTGAACAAGGACCTGGCCGAGTCGTTCGGGCTGGAGAAACCCGCCGGTGCGCTGGTGGCACAGATCCAGGAAGGTGGCCCGGCTGCCAAGGGCGGCCTGCAAGTGGGTGACGTGATTCTGAGCATGAATGGCCAGCCGATTGTCATGTCCGCCGACCTGCCGCACCTGGTGGGTGCCCTCAAGGCTGGTGCGAAGGCCAATCTGGAAGTGATCCGCGAAGGCAAGCGCAAGAACGTCGAGCTGACTGTCGGCGCCATTCCTGAAGAGGGCAAGGAGCTGGATTCGCTGCCCAAGTCCGGTGTCGAGCGCAGCAGTAACCGTCTGGGCGTGGCCGTGGCCGAACTGACCGAAGAGCAGAAGCGTACCCTGGAGCTCCAGGGCGGTGTGGTGATCAAGGAAGTGCAGGACGGTCCTGCCGCGCTGATCGGTCTCCAGCCGGGCGACATCATCACGCACCTGAACAACCAGGCTATCGGTTCGGCCAAGGAGTTCACCGACATTGCCAAGGCATTGCCGAAGAATCGTTCGGTGTCGATGCGGGTCCTGCGTCAGGGGCGTGCGAGCTTCATCACCTTCAAGCTGGCCGAATGATCGGTTAGCCGCTGAAAAAACCGCCTCGAAAGAGGCGGTTTTTTTATGCCTGGCGAATGCTCAGCCCATCATGTCCTTGACCATGCGTTCCTGCTCCATGAGCTCCCGTTGGCGGGCATCGATGCGCGACGACAGGGGGAAGTTGGTGCCGGCGCGCCGTTTGGCGAAGTCCAGTTGCTGAATGGCCTGACGGTAGTCGCCCACCAGGGCGAAGTACTCGGCACGGGCTTGGTGCAGGCCAATGATATTGCCTGACAGGCCACGGGTCTCGGCCACCATGTACCAGACGTCCGGGTCGTCCGGGCGCGACTTGAGCAAAGTTTCCAGGGCCTTCTCGGCATCGGCGGGGCGGTTCTGCTTGAGCAGCAGGTCGACGCGTACCTGGTTGAGCGGATAGTTGCCCGGGTACTGGCTCAGCATCCGGTCGACGCGCGATTGCGCGTCGGCCAGTTTGTTGCTGGTGATGTCCAGGTCCACCTGGGCCAGGTTGTAGATGATTTCGTTGGGAGATTTGGCCAGCAACGGCTTGAGGTTCTCCCGTGCTTCATTCAACTGACCGCCCTTGATCTGTGCGATCGCCAGGCCTATAGCGGGCCACGTCGTTCTTCGGGTTCTCATCCAGCTGTGCCCGGAAGCGCTTGGCGCCCAGGCCCGGGGTTTCTTCGTAGGTCAACTGGACCCGCGCGCGAATCAGTTGATAGCGCACGCTGTCCTCGATGCCGCCCGGCTTGGCCTGTTCGGCGCGGTTGCGGGTGTCGGCGATCCGGGATTCGGTCACCGGGTGCGTCAGCAGAAATTCCGGGGGCTTGGCGTCGAATCGATACTGGCGCATCAGGCGCTCGAACATGGTTGGCATGGACCGTGGGTCGTAGCCGGCCTTTTCCAGGTTCTGAATGCCGATGCGGTCGGCTTCCTGTTCATTCTGGCGCGAGAAGCGCCGTTGCTCCTGGATGGCGGCGGCCTGGGTCCCGGCGATGGCCGCGATCCCGGCGTCACCGCCACCGGCGGCGGCAATCACGATGCCAGCCAGTAGCGCGGCCATCATCGGCACTTGCATGCGCTGCTGGGCCTCGACGCCGCGGGCGAAGTGGCGTTGTGACAAGTGCGCCAGTTCGTGGGCCATGACCGAGGCATATTCGCCTTCGGTCTGAGCGTTGAGGAACAGGCCGCCGTTGACCCCGACAATGCCGCCCGGTGCGGCGAAGGCGTTGAGTTGCGGGCTATTGATCAGGATGAATTCCAGACGCCGGTCATTGACCTGGCTGGTCTCCACCAACTTGTAGACACTGGTCTCGACGTAGTCTTTGAGCTGTGGATCGTTGAGCTGTGAAACCTGGCTGCGCAGCAGGGCCAGCCAGGCGCGACCCAGTTGGTGCTCCTGTTCTGGCGAGACGATGGCAGAACTGGCATCGCCAAGTGACGGCAAGTCGTCGGCGAAGCCCGGTGAGGCAAGCAGGCAAGCGAGCGTCAGCAGGGTGGGGCGCAGAAATGTCATGCACGAGGCCTTAGTTGACAAAGACCCTACTGTAGCCGGACACCGGGCCCGGGACCAGATATTCTAGGCCGCTCAACGACCTGCCGCGGAGCGAACCCATGACTGATGCTGTAGCCCACGATGCCGAACTGGACGCCAGCGGCCTGAACTGTCCGTTGCCGTTGCTCAAGGCCAAGCTGGAACTCAACCGCCTGGCCAGCGGCAGTGTGCTCAAGGTGATCGCCACGGATGCGGGCTCGCAACGGGACTTTCGCACCTTCGCCCGATTGGCCGGTCATACGCTGCTGCGTGAAGAAGACGAAAACGGCGTCTACCGTTACTGGCTGAAAAAGGCCTGAAAAAACCGACAGCGTCTCTTAAGGATTTTTAATGTTCAAAGTGTTACGCGACTGGATTCAGCGCTACTTCTCCGATGAAGAGGCGGTTGTCCTGGCAGTGCTGCTGTTCCTGGCCTTTACCGCCGTGCTTACCTTGGGCGGCATGCTGGCGCCGGTGCTGGCGGGAATGGTGCT
This sequence comes from Pseudomonas beijingensis, assembly GCF_030687295.1. Taxonomy (NCBI): domain Bacteria; kingdom Pseudomonadati; phylum Pseudomonadota; class Gammaproteobacteria; order Pseudomonadales; family Pseudomonadaceae; genus Pseudomonas; species Pseudomonas beijingensis. The sequence continues at coordinate 2,581,231 of NZ_CP117425.1, forward strand.
GGCGTACCTGATGCAGGGGCTGGTCACGACGCTGGAGCGTCTGCGGCTGCCCGGCACCGCGGCAGTGGGGCTGGTGTTCGCCCTGTTCATGGGGGTGCTGGTGGTGTTCATCGTGGTGATTGTGCCGCTGCTCTGGCACCAGTTGGTGACCTTGTTCAACGAATTGCCAGGGATGCTCGCCAAATGGCAGTCCCTGCTATTGCTGCTGCCTGAGCGTTATCCGCACTTGGTCTCCGATGAGCAGGTGTTGCAGACCATCGAAGTGGTGCGCGGCGAGATTGGCAAGTTCGGCCAATGGGCGCTGACGTTTTCGCTGTCCAGCCTGCCGCTGCTGGTCAACATCATGATCTACCTGGTGCTGGTGCCGATCCTGGTGTTCTTCTTCCTCAAGGATCGGGAAATGATCGGACGTTGGGTGCGTGGCTACCTGCCGCGTGAGCGGGCGCTGATCACCCGGGTGGCCCAGGAGATGAATCGGCAGATCGCCAATTACATTCGCGGAAAAGTCATCGAGATTTTCATCTGCGGCGCCGTGACCTATATCGGTTTCGTGACCATGGGGCTCAATTACGCGGCCCTGCTGGCGCTGCTGGTTGGCATTTCGGTGGTGGTGCCTTACGTCGGCACCGTGGTGGTGACCGTGCCGGTGGCCTTGATTGCGCTGTTCCAGTGGGGCTGGAGCGATCAGTTCATCTACCTGATGGCGGTCTACGGAATCATCCAGACCCTGGACGGCAATGTGCTGGTGCCGCTGCTGTTCTCCGAGGCGGTGAACCTGCACCCGGTGGCGATCATCTGCGCGGTGCTGCTGTTTGGCGGGTTGTGGGGATTCTGGGGCGTGTTCTTCGCGATTCCCCTGGCGACGCTGTTCAAGGCCGTGCTGGATGCGTGGCCGAGCAAGGAGCCGGTTGTAGCGCCGTTGTTGTAGCGTGAGTAATGGGGTGAGGCTTATGGCCCCATCGCGAGCAAGCTCGGCTCCCACAGGGGATTTATTAACGCCGCAAATCCAGTGTGGGAGCCGAGCTTGCTCGCGATAGCGCCAGTACAGGCCGCGAAAATTTCAGCCCTTGTTCAGCGCCTGAGCCGCCGCCAACACCGCATCCACATGCCCCGGCACCTTCACGCCACGCCATTCCTGGCGCAGCACACCGTCCTTGTCGATCAGGAACGTGCTGCGATCAACGCCCAGGTATTCCTTGCCATAGAGCTTCTTCAGCTTGATCACGTCGAACAGCTGGCAGACGGCCTCGTCCTTGTCGCTGATCAGCTCGAACGGAAACTCCTGCTTGCACTTGAAGTTCTCGTGGGACTTGAGGCTGTCCCGGGAGACGCCGAACACTTCAGTGTTGGCGGCCTGGAATTGTGTGTATTGGTCGCGGAAACCCTGGCCTTCGGTGGTGCAGCCGGGGGTACTGTCCTTGGGGTAGAAGTAGATCACCACCTGCTTGCCCTTGAGGGCGGCGAGGCTGATGGTCTGCCCGCTGGTGGCGGGCGCTTGGAAATCGGTAACCGGCTGGTCGACGGCAACGGCCATGAACGCTTCCTTACATTGGGTTTTGTGGGCGCCACGGTTCGATCAGCGCATCCAGGTTCATCGCATCGGCGAAGTCCAGAAACTGATCGCGCAGCCAACTGATCTGGGTGCCGGCGGGCAGGGTCACGGTGAACGTGGCGTTGAGCATGGTGCCGCCGGTCTGCGGAGCCTGGTAGGTGTCGCAGGTCAGGTTTTCCAGCTCGACGTGGTGGTCCATGAAGAACTGGCACAGCTCGTTGATGATGTCCGGACGGTAGGCTGAGCTCACATAGGCCACATAGGGCAGGGCCTGGGGACGGTTCTCCAGGGCTGCGCTGCGTACCACGTTGACGGTAAAGGCATGCTTCTTGGCCAGCACCGGCAGGCTGCCTTCCAAGCGTGCCAGGGCGTCCCAGCTGCCGGAGATCTCGAGCACGAGTGCACTGCATTCGCCATGACGGGTCAGGCGTGAGGTCACGACGGCGCAGCGATTCTCATGGCTGGCGCGGCACAGGACGTTAGTCAGCTCCATGGGGTTGGCGCCAAGGGCACTGATAACAAGGAATTGTTCGCGGACTGTGGGGGTGGACATGCAGCATTCCTAAAGCGATGAGCGGTCGGTACCTTTGCCGCTCGACACAGCGCCAGGCCCGGAAAAAACCAACGGCTCAAGCCTTGTACCCGGGGTTGCGCTGCATTCCGCGACAGCAGGAATGCACCAGGATAAACCCGGGATCGGGGCTTGTGGCGTCGAAAACGGAGGCTGGAAACCGGCGTATGAGCCTGTCGGTACCGATCAAAGCCTGAAGGGTAGCGAAAACCATCGCCCAGGGGAATGGTAGTTCGCTTGTACAAGCATCTTGGCGCCAGTACCATTACCGCTCTCTTTTTCCGGCAGGAGCGGTTTCATGATTGCGGGCAGTATGGTGGCACTGGTCACACCCATGGATGCACAAGGGCATCTTGACTGGGCCAGCCTCAGCAAACTCGTGGACTTCCACCTTGAGAACGGCACCCATGCCATTGTCGCCGTCGGTACCACCGGCGAGTCGGCAACCCTCGACGTCAATGAGCACATCGAAGTCATCCGTGCCGTGGTCAAGCAGGTCAACGGTCGCATCCCCGTCATCGCCGGTACTGGCGCCAACTCGACCCGCGAAGCCGTCGAGCTGACCCGCAACGCCAAGGAAGCCGGTGCCGACGCCTGCCTGCTGGTCGTCCCGTACTACAACAAGCCAACTCAGGAAGGCTTGTACCAGCACTTCAAACACATTGCCGAAGCCGTCGACATCCCGCAGATTCTTTATAACGTTCCCGGCCGTACCTCCTGCGACATGCAGGCCGAGACCGTGATCCGCCTGTCCACCGTGCCGAATATCATCGGCATCAAGGAAGCCACCGGCGACATGAAGCGCGCCAAGGCCATCCTCGATGGCGTGAGCAAGGACTTCATCGTGCTGTCCGGCGATGATCCGACAGCGGTCGAGCTGATCCTGCTGGGTGGCAAGGGCAACATCTCCGTCACTGCCAACGTCGCCCCGCGCGAAATGGCCGACCTTTGCGAGGCTGCGCTCAAGGGCGACGCCGAGACTGCACGGGCCATCAACGAAAAACTGATGCCGTTGCACAAGGATCTGTTCATCGAGGCCAACCCGATTCCGGTGAAGTGGGCCTTGGTTGAAATGGGCCTGATGCACGAAGGCATCCGCTTGCCACTGACCTGGCTGAGCACCTCCTGTCACGAACCGCTGCGGCAGGCCCTGCGCCAGTCCGGCGTCCTGGTTTAATTGAGGAAGTACAACGCATGAAGCGAATGGCCGGACTTTCCGCACTTGCCTTGATTATCTCCAGCACCAGCGGCTGTGGATGGATCTGGGGGCCGGAAGGTTACTTCCGCGATCGTGGTAGCGATTACCTGCAAGCGCAACAGACTGCACCGATGCAACTGCCGCAAGACGTCAACGTCGCCAAGCGCCTGGATCCGCTGCTGCCGATCCCGCGCAACGTAGCCGACGACAGCGTCAAGGGCGAATACGTCGTTCCACGTCCGCAGCCGCTGTCGGCCGTGGCCGATGCCAGCGACTACACCCTGCAGAAGAGTGGCGATTCCAGCTGGGTCATGGGCCAGCATCCACCGGCCGAAGTCTGGCCCGTGGCGATCCAGTTCTTCCAGGACAACGGTTTTCGCCTGGATGAACAGCGTCCGCAAACCGGCGAGTTCACCACCACCTGGCAGCGTTCCGATGAACTGTCCGCCGCCATGGCCAAGCGCCTGAGCGCCGCCGGTGTCGCAGCCGACAGCGAAACCCGCGTGCGGGTGCGCATCGAGCCGGGCGTGCAGCGCAACACCAGTGAAATCTACGTGGTCAGCGCCGAGCGTCCCGCCGGCAGCACCGCCGATGTGGCCTTCACCAACCGTTCGGTCAATACCGGCCTCGACGCTGCGCTGGTGGACGACATGCTTGCCAGCATGAGTCGTAACGCGGAGCAGGGCGGTTCGGTGTCGATGCTGGCTACCCGTGACTACGACACCCCGAGTCGCGTCAGCCTGAACGAAGACGGCAGCGGCAACCCGGTGCTCAACGTCGGCTCCGACCTGGACCGCGCCTGGTCGAGCGTTGGCCGTGCGCTGGAGCAGGGTGAGTGGCGCGTTGAAGACATCAACCGCAGCCTGGGCCTGTACTACATCAACCTCGCCGAGAAGGCCGAGAAGAAAGACGAGAAACCTGGCTTCTTCAGTGGCCTGTTCGGCAGCAAGCCGGACAAGGAAGAAGTCGAAGCCCGCGCCGAGCGTTATCAGGTTCGCCTGAGCAAGGTCGGCGACAACGTCCAGGTCACCGTCGAGAAGAACATCAACACCGTGGCGCCGGCCGATGTGGCCCGCAAGGTGTTGAGCGTGATTCAGGATAACCTGGGCTGATCCGATGCGTTTTGCCGTTCTCGGCAGCGGTAGCCAGGGCAACGGCACGCTGGTCGCCAGCGCTGGCACGTACGTGTTGGTCGATTGTGGTTTCTCCCTGCGGGAAACCGAGAAACGCCTGTTGCGCCTGGGTGTGCACCCGGCGCAACTGAGCGCGATACTCGTGACCCACGAACATGCCGACCACGTGCATGGCGTGGGTTTGCTGTCTCGGCGCTACAATCTGCCGGTGTACCTGAGCCATGGCACACTGCAAGGCCTGCGCAAGCCCATCGAGCCGGCCGGTTTCGTGGCCGGTGGCGAGCAACTGCGCATCGGTGACCTGGACATCAGCGTGGTCAGCGTGGCGCACGATGCCCGGGAACCGACGCAGTATGTGTTCAGCGATGGCGAGCGGCGCTTCGGGTTGCTCACCGACCTGGGGTCGTATTGCGACAGGGTGATGGACAGTTACCGGGACCTCGATGCGTTGATGATCGAGTCCAACCACTGCCGTGACATGTTGGCCCGTGGTTACTACCCGTACTTCCTCAAGCAGCGGGTAGGCGGGGAGCACGGACATTTGAACAACCATCAGGCCGCGTTCCTGGTGGCCGAGTTGGGCTGGCAAGGCCTGCAACACCTGGTCCTGGCCCATCTGAGCAGCAAGAACAACCTGCCGCAGCTGGCCCGGCAATGTTTCGTCGACACCCTCGGGTGCGACCCGGACTGGCTGCAACTGGCCGATCAAGATTCAGGGCTCGACTGGCGACATATCGCCTAGCCCACTACTTAGCAAGCGGAGCCCATCATGGAAAAACGTGAAGAACTCTACCGCGGCAAAGCCAAGTCGGTTTACAAGACCGACGACGCTGACCGCTTGATCCTGCTGTTTCGCAACGACACCTCGGCGTTCGACGGCAAGCGCATCGAACAGCTGGACCGCAAGGGCATGGTGAACAACAAGTTCAACGCCTTCATCATGCAAAAACTCGAAGCCGCCGGCGTGCCGACCCAGTTCGACAAGCTGCTGGGCGACAACGAATGCCTGGTCAAGAAGCTGGACATGATCCCGGTCGAATGCGTCGTGCGTAACTACGCCGCCGGCAGCCTGGTCAAGCGCCTGGGCGTGGAAGAGGGCATGAAGCTCAACCCTTACACCTTCGAACTGTTCCTGAAGGACGACGCCAAGGGCGACCCGTTCATCAACGAATCCCACGTCGTGGCCTTCGGTTGGGGCACCGCCGAGCAACTGGCCCGCATGAAGGAGCTGTCCCTCAAGGTCAACGAAGTGCTGACCAAGCTGTTCGACGACGCCGGCCTGCTGCTGGTGGACTTCAAGCTTGAATTCGGCGTGTTCAGCGACGGCTCCATCGTCCTGGGCGACGAGTTCAGCCCGGACGGCTGCCGCCTCTGGGACAAGGACACCAAGAAGAAGATGGACAAGGACCGCTTCCGCCAAGGCCTCGGTGACGTCATCGAAGCCTACGAAGAAGTCGCCCAGCGTCTGGGTGTGCCGCTGTAATCGACGCAAGCATCTGATAGCACGGAAAAAATTTCGCTCGGGGGTTCGCTTCCGGCGAATGTGCTGGTATGATGCGCGCCACTGGAGAGATGCCGGAGTGGCCGAACGGGACGGATTCGAAATCCGTTGTACTGGCGACAGTACCTAGGGTTCAAATCCCTATCTCTCCGCCATTATTGAATACGACTAAGCCCCTGAAATGGTTGAACATTTCAGGGGCTTTTTCGTTTCTGGCGTTTGGTTTAGGGCATTTTTAGGGCAAGTGAATAGCCCTTGAATCTCCTGGCAGGTATCAAGCTCCTTGGAGAGGTCGGGTGAAAACTCTGCGATGCCGGCGTCTTCCCTGCGCTATCGATATGAGCCGCCGGAGCATACGAATGGACGGTTATGCGTTCAGTGATTGCTTTTGCTTAGCTCAGTAGAGGCGAAATGATGGCGGTGTAGTAGCTATGGTGCCTGATTTCATGACATATTCGCTGCACGTCGTCGGGCTGGCTTGATGTCACCTGCTCTATGGGTTAACCTGTGTGTTAAGGATTCAGCATGAAGCTGTGCGTACTGACAAGGAAGTACATCTTTGAAAAAGCCGGCGTCAATACTGGCAAGCAGGTTGTACTCAATGGCACTCTTAAGTGGGTCCCTGTGATGATTCTTCCCGCCTCCGAGCAGGCCGATAAGTCATTTTTCGCCAAGTCGGTCATCGCTGAAGTTAATGATAACTCCAAAAAGAGCCATTTCGTTGCTATGGTCGATGCCATTTATAGCGGGATGATGATGGAGGATTTTTCTGAGCATTTTGCGAACAGCATCGTGAGCTACAAGGTCGCACATAGTTTTAAATATGCCGGTAAAACCGAAAACTTGCGTGAGTTGAAACATGGCAATAAAGATAGAATATATATATACCCATACACCGGGCTAGGTGAGCGTTATGTTTTTTTCCTTGAGGCTGCCCATAAAAATCAGCAGACGACAGAGAAATCAGTTAAAGATCGGGCTGAAGAATTGATTAAAAAAATAGTTGACTCAAAAATTATGCTTATTTCGAAGGGTTAATTTATGGATAATTTCGAAATCGCTCGGCAGATTGAAGAAGACTCGGAAGTTTTCGTTTTTGCGCGACGTGCAGCTCCAGTTTTTGAGATTAGGCGAGTAATGGCTGCGAAGGGGCTGAAGAATATTGATGTCGCGGAAAGACTTGGCGTTTCCGAGGCAAATGTCTCCCGGTGGCTCAAAGGAGACCAGAATCTGAAACTTGATACTATCTATTTGCTCGCTGATGCTATTCAAGAAAAGCTTAATATTTGCTTTGGTGAGGCTCAAGTACGTTCCGCCTTGTCTCATTTGAGCTTTTCTGAAACTGAAGCAGATATTTTTGAAGTCGAGAATGGTGGTTTGTGCAGCGCTGCAAATTCCTCTAGGTATGGTTTCAATGATGGAGAGGTAGAGGCCAATGAAGGTTCCTTCGCTTTCAATTGATAAAGTGGAGTTTGTTCACGTTAAAGTTGAAGCTAATCCGAGTTTTGAGGGCGAGTATTCGCAAGAATTTTTGCAGCTTGACTTCCCTTTTAAGGGTGTGCTTTTTAGGCGTCGGATGACTCTGCAATATGACAAGGACAAAGCCGAAGATCCCAAAGATTTTATTTTTGGTCTGAATATTATTCTTGTTAATGACGAAGGTACGGAGAGCCCTATTGAGTTGCCTTATAGTGTAGATATTAAGGCTATTGTGTATCTCCGATATAAATCTGACACGTTGCATGGGATGGAGCTTTTTCGCGCTGTCAGAGCTACCGGGTATGTGATTTTGTATGGTGCTATTCGTGAGATGGTTTCTAATCTTACTGCTAGGGGGTCTCACGGTATTTGGTCTTTGCCTTCGGCGAACTTTAATGAGGCAGCTCAAGAGGAGGCTGAGCAGGATGAAGTTAGGCGGCAGGCTTATATTCTTAAGAAGACCAAGGTGGGGGCTTCCAAACCTAAAAGGCCGCGTAAAAAGTCTTTAGATAAAGAAAAGTAATAGCTTTCTTGCTTGGAAGGCCATAATTCTCCACTTGAGATAACTATGGCCTCACTGCTTGCTTTTTTAGTTCCTGAACCCAAGCATCTCCGAAACCATCCCTGCCATGCTCTTAGTATCAGTAGGAATCCACCGCCCATAGTGCTTCCTAACCATCGTCGTATCCGCATGGCCCAACTGTCTAGCCACCCACTCCACCGGCACATAACTCGACAGCATCTGACTGGCAAAGGTATGCCGACATTGGTTAGCTCCCCGATGCCTAACCCCAGCCTTTTTCAAATGCTCAGTAAACCATTTGCTCAACGTCCTCCCGTTCCATAGCAACCCACTGGTGCTGCTGCGAAACAGAAACCGTACTTTCTGCTTCTTGCTAGTGATGTTATCTCGCTGAATTACCTTAATCTCTTCATAGGGGGCCCGGTGAGCTGCGGCGACAATTTCCCTCATCAGATCAAGGGCGGGATCGATAAGCTCCACTGTACGTAATCTGGTGCGTTCCTTGGGCACCTTGAATTCACCCACAACCAACGCCCGGCGCACATGCACTACGCCGGCTACCAGATCCACGTCCTCCACTGCCAATGCGATGAGCTCCGAAAGGGATAAACCGGCCCAAGGGGGAAACGGGGACAGACCACGATTATGATATTAGAAAGGGGGCGTCAATGTGGTATGAGTTCGTTACATTCTTAAAATCAGTTCCGGACGTAATTTGGTCAGGTATTGGTGCATCGTGCATTACGCTCATAGGTGTCATGCTCTCGAATAGAAGTAACAATACTCGGCTGAAGCTTCAACTTGACCATGATGCACGCGAGAAGTCTAAGGAGAAGAACAGTAATCTTCGGCGTGAGGTTTATTTAAAAGCTGTTGAGGATATTGAAGTAACCAATATCCATGTTGGCAGTTTGGCTAGTCGTGATTTGTCTACGTTGACTATGAGTTCTGAGCTTCAGGCAATAACAGCGTCGATGGCAAAGTTGAAGTTAGTGGCGGAGCCGAAAACCACGCAGCTAGCAGGGGAGCTAAGTGTGGCGTTCGGAATATTGTTTTTGAAACTACTACCGAGGCTTCTTCCGGTGCAGGATGCAAAAGCCGATATTGAAATTAATGATACGGGCTATATAGGTTCATCCGCTGAAGCCTCAAGAATATTGCGAGAAATGCATAAGTTTAATGAAGAGGGGCGGCAGGATGCTGAGATATTTCAAACTCTCCAAAACTCTTACGATTTTTTTTCCAGTCAGGCTCAGGATTACGCCGATGCTAGGTCGACTGCATACGATGTCTACAATGCTCGATTGAGGGAATTTAACAAATTGCTGATGCCAGATATGAAAGAGCTTTCCAAGATGCAACTAAAGCTCATGATATCTATTCGCAATGATCTCGGAATTGTCTGTGATATTCCTGCTCTTGAGCAACAGTTAGAGCGCCAATGGACGGTAATGGGTGCCGAGTTTGGAAGTGCAATGGATTTGTTTCGGGAAAAACCTGACGCCGGACTAGGCTGAAACTCTATTAGAGTTACACTTGTAATGTTCTCGAGAGGCTGATGAAATACTTACAGTGAGCACGCGCAATGTGATTAGGTTAGATAGCGTTAGTCATCTAGCTCAGGGAAAATGATTTTTCCCACAATCCAAGACTGCACGATGTCGTTATGAACCGTACGTAAAAACGATCCCCATTCCGTACGGTTGTGAGCGTCTGGCCCAATGATCGTCAGCAGTAGGTACGCATCTTTGAAGTCATCATAGGCGTAAATAAGCCAGAAGTCGTTGTCAGGGTCTTCCGTTAGGGCTGTGCGATAGTACTGGCGGCCGATTTGGGCCCAGCGAGCTTGTGTTTCTGCGGTGCTAGCCAAATGGATGTGATACATATCGCTCAGATCGAGCTTTTCATCTCTGCCAAAGATAGCCGGAAGGTCGCCGCACACTTTGTAGTTATAAAAGTGTGCGGCAATATTTTTCCAGTTCTGTGTTTCTTCAAAAAGTGCGGAAATTTTAACGGCTGGCATCCACGCCTACTTTGTAATAGGAAGCTTGCCAGTGATTACAAATTTATCGAACACTTTCTGACCATCACGTGCAGCTTGTCGAACGTCAAGAAATGTCAGCTCTTCGTGAGTGACTTTTCTGCGTGCTTTCTCGACTTTTTTTGTGGTAGCCATCGGAGCCTCCGAGGTGTGTGTATTCATGCTGATCAGCTTATGTGATTAATCGACCTCGGGCAAACCGGAGGGTTTCGGTGTCATCGAACCATGCCGTTTCGACGAAATGGGCCCCGTGAGAGAGGCCCTTTGAGCTACGCCGGTTCTGCATCCAACCGCCGGGCTATGACGTCGAGTACGTCGCAGCCATCCCTCAAGGAGATGCAGCATAGTTGTGCAAAGTCCTGAAGGACCACTGAATCACTTGGAATGTCCCCTCGCATGGCGAGGTTCTCTAAAAGCTGGGTGACCGCGCGGATTCTATAGCCCGCCGTGTCGAGCAGGATGTGCAAAGGTGCGGAGGTATCGACGAAGAGAGGTTGATCGTCGGCATTGCTGGTAAGAGCCATGTATCTATTCATTTTTTAAATTCCATTTGATTGAGGACCTTCTTAGTCGTCGCCAAACGAATAAGGTGGTAGCTGTACGCGGGTTGGCGAACCGGACAAATAGAAAAACCGGCAGATCCGAAGATCTCCCACGCACAGCTACCGAAAAGCAGCATATTGCGCACGGTAGCGTTCCGCAATCCGTGAGAGGTTCCTGCATATTTGTCATGGGTCGCCAAACCCAAGCCGCTCTTACGAACGGCACTTGGACTATAGAGCCCTTCTGGAGAAATCATCAATCAGATGATGAGTCAGAAAATTCTCTAAATTATGTGGGCGGGAAATGTCAGAAAATTCCCCGCAGCTATTGCCTCCCCCGCCTTTTTTATCCCGCCCAACCCCCTCCGCGACCTGCATAACCCCGGTGTCTGCCAGACCCAAAGCTTTGTAACAATTAGACTAATGGTCTATAGCTCAAGACATGGCTGCCGATAGGTCAGTCAATCCCCCATGAAAGGAGTGACACCCCATGCCACGGTTTTTTGCCGATCTGGGCTTTCGTTGGAAAATCACTCTCCCGATTACATTCCTGGCTGTGCTGCTGGTGCTGATGGGATGGACGGGCATGCGCGGCATCGGTCAGGTGACTGAATCGAGCACGCAGTTGACCAAACGTTATCTGCCGGCCATCAGCCTGTTGCTCAATGCCGATCGCGATCTTTATCAGGCTTTCGTCGCCGAGCGCAGCCTGCTTGACGGTCATGCGGATGAGCATATTCAAGCGTTGGGCGCCAGCCATGGCGAGAATGCGAAGCAGGCGTATGACCGCGTGCAGCAATATGCCGCGATGCAGCCTGGTGCCGAGGCGCAGGCGTTGGTCAGCCAATTCAATGACAGCTTTGGGAAATGGATGCAGGTTTCGCGGCGGGTCCTCGAACAGTCTGTAGGCGATCCGCAGGGCGCCAGCGCCTTGAGCTTTGGTGACAGTGAGCGTCTGTTCGAAACCATGCGCGACTCCATCGACAAGCTGGGTGAGCTGGAAGACGCGGCGTCACATCGCGAAGGCGATGCGGCGATTGAAAACGGCGAGGCAGTCGGCGTGCAACAGGGCGCGATTCTGCTGGTTGGGCTGCTCGGTTGTATCCTGGTGCTTGTTGTTCTGCCGCTCGTGGTGCTGAGTCCTATGCGTCGACTGCTGCACCGCGTCGAGCAGATTGCCGAGGGAGGGGGCGATCTGAAAGGGCGTCTCGAGGTACGCTCGGCCGACGAGTTGGGCCAGCTCGGCAGTGCCTTCAATCGTTTTCTCGACAAGCTGCAGCCTTTGATCGCCGAGGTTGGACGGGTGACCGGGGAGGTCGACTCCGCGGCGCGCGCCATGGCCGACATGGCCACGACGAATGACCGGTTGATCAGCAGCGAGCATGCGGCGCTCGATCAGGTCAGTACCGCCGCCACTCAGATGAGCGCGGCGGTGCATGAAGTTGCACATAACGCGGCGAACGCCTCGGGTGCCGCGCAACAGGCGAGCAGCCAGTCTCGTGACGGCGCCGAGGTGGTCAGCAGTACCATCGAATCGATCCGCCAGTTGGCCCAGGAAGTGGAGAGCGCTTCGGGCACGATCGAGGCATTGGCCCAGGAAACTTCCAGTATCGGTGCCGTGCTCGAGGTGATTCGTGGTATCGCCGAACAAACCAACCTGCTTGCGCTGAACGCCGCCATCGAAGCCGCGAGGGCCGGTGAGCAGGGCCGTGGTTTTGCCGTGGTGGCCGATGAAGTCAGGGCGCTCGCGGCCCGCACCCAGGATTCGACCAAGGACATTCAGGTTCGCATCGAGCGGTTGCAGAGCGGTGTCGCCAAGGCTGTGCAAGCCATGCATGTGGGCAGCAGCAAGGCCCGGGACAGCGTCGAACGTGCGGCGGGTGTCGATCAGGTGCTCAGCGGTACTGGCGGTTCGATCCAGCGGATCAACGACATGGCCGCACAGATCGCCAGCGCTTGCGAGGAGCAGAGCAGCGTCACCGAAGAAATTGCCCGCAACATCTCCGACATCCGCGACTTGTCCAACGAAGCAGCCGCCAATTCCGCCCAGAGCATGCACGCCAGCCGACAGCTTTCCACGCTGTCGCAAAACCTGGCAGGGCTGGTCGGTCGCTTCCGCACCTGAAACCGGTGGTGTTGCGTCTACTGACGACCACCTGCGAGCCCTGCATAGCAGGGCTTTGTCCTGCTGCCCGGTGTGTTGAATGCCGGGCAGATCATCGACCGCACGCGGTACCTGCTCCAGGTGCACTACGGTCGGCGGATGGTCGCGCAGAAGTTCTCACCTTATCTGCACTGGCAGTTCAATCCTGAGGTCCTGGCCGCCGCGACACCTCGTCAACGGCGGTTGCTGGGGGGCCATCAGGACGCTGAATACGATTGAGCCTGGCTCAGTCAGATCCACACATCGTTGACCGCCGTTCGCTCATTGGTTTCTTCGCCGGTATTGAGGACGCCGCGTGGCTCGATCAGCAGCAATTTCACTTCCTCTGCGGCGCTGGGCTTATGCTCGACGCCCTTTTTTGACCACGAACATCTCGCCCGGGCCAATTGTCACTGCGCCGTCGCGAAAGTCGATACGCAGCTCGCCCTCCAGCACGATGAAGGTTTCATCCGTATCGGCGTGGGCGTGCCAGACGAAGTCGCCTTCGAGCCGGGCGATCTTGAATTGGTAATCGTTCATTTCGGCCACGACTTTCGGTGCCCACTGTTCTTGGAACAGGGTGTATTTCTGAGCGAAGTTGATGGGGGCGTAACGGGTCATCGAGGCATGCTCCTTGGTGGGGTGGTGCGTCCTACTTTATGGTTCGAGCCTGCGTGCGTATTGGATGATCGTGCAGCTTTTTGCGGCGCGCAGTCGCTGTCTTAGCGCAGCATGTTCAGCCAGCGTGCCGGTGAAATACCGAAGGCCTGGGTATGCAGCCGGGTCATGTGGCTCTGATCGAAAAAACCACAGGCCAGGGCCACTTCGCTCAATGGCGTGCCGTGGAAGGCCAGGCGCCGGGCTTCATTCAAGCGACGCTGGGTGATGTAGCGATAGGGGCTGGTGCCGTACAGCGCCCGGAAATCCCGGGACAGGCTCCATCGATCCCTGCCGCTGGCCTGCACCAGATCGTCCAGGGTGATCGTCTGGTCGAGGGCATCGTGGATGAACAGACGGGCACGCTCTGCCGCCGGGTAGTCGATCAGCCGCCGTCCACGCCTGTTGCCCGCCGCGGTGTCCAGTGCCTGGGCTACATCGTAGATGGCGTCTTCTTCTTCCAACGGGTCGAGGGGATGATCCAGGCTGTTCAATAATCGACGGGTCGCGATGTTGAGGCGAGGATCGCTGGACAATCCTCCTTCGATGAAGGGCAATGTCTTGCCCCCCAACACGTGCTGGATCACCGACGGTTCTATGTAGAACATCCGGTAGCGAAACCCCTCGCTCGTCCCGGCTTCACCATCGTGCACCTCGTCCGGATGCAGGACAATGGTGCCGCCGGGTTGGCTGTGGCGTTTAGTGTGGCGATAGTTGAAGCTCTGCACACCCGAAAGTGTGATGCCGATGGCGTAGGTGTCATGGCGATGGGTGGTGTAGCCATGCCCGCTGAAATAGGCCTCGATGCGTTCCATTTTCCTCGATTCAGGCGCTCGCACCAGCCAGTCGCGGTTGTGGATGGATCGAGTCATTGCACCGGCCTCCTGCTTTTTTCCGTATACCCTACCTGCCGGGTGACCTTCGTCACAGCAAAAAAACTCAGGCTGCAGCACTGTTTACTTGAGGCGAATAAACCTGTGGCGAGGGAGCTTGCTCCCGCTCGGTTGCGCAGCGACCGCAAAATCATAGGGCCGCTTCGCAGCCCAGCGGGAGCAAGCTCCCTCGCCACAGTTCAGATCTCTTTTACCGGCGTTTCACCCTGGACATTCTTGATCAGCCGGATAACGTGAAGGCAGTCACTCTTGTTCACATAGGATTCGCCACTGGCGATCGTTTCGTGGTTGCCGGCCCTCAAGCGCCAGCGCCACTGGCCTTTTCCGGTGCTCGGGGTGCCTCGGGTCTGTCGATAGATCTCAAAATACATCGGTTCGCTCCCTGCGATTCATTCACTCAAGACATGCATTGAACATGTGGCTGCAAGCCTAGCGAAGTGGGTGGTTTTGGCTATGGGAAATTCGTTTCCATTGGTTATCAAATATTGCTGGGCATGGCCCGGATCGGGTATTCGACCCTTTCAGGAAAAAAGTCATGTCGCGAACATGAGGTCGGCATTTCTGTTCAATCCCTGAAATAGGCTTTTCACTGTGGCGAGGGTGCCTCTTCCAAGTTCTTTGACGGTATTACACAGGCGCTTCGCCTTTTCGCGCATAGACGCACAACCCCCGGCGTTTCTACACTGCATCCCATCAAGGAATCGGGGGGCAGTGGATGAACCGCAACGAATTGCGCAAGGCCGACATCAACCTCATGGTGGTTTTCGAAACGCTGATGCTTGAGCGCAACGTGACGCGAGTGGCGGAAAAACTGTTCCTGGGCCAGCCGACCATCAGCTCGGCCCTCAATCGTTTGCGCAAAATGTTCAATGACCCGCTGTTCATTCGCGTCGGCCACCGCATGGAGCCGACGGCCCGGGCCGAGGAAATCATCCGGCATCTCTCGCCGGCGCTCGATTCGCTGTCGGTGGCTTTGAGCCTGACCCACGATTTCGATCCCGCCAACAGCACCATGACGTTTCGCATCGGCCTGTCGGACGACGTCGAGTTCGGCTTGTTGCCGCCGCTGTTGAGCAGCTTGCGGCAAGAGGCGCCGCAAATCGTGTTCGTGGTCCAGCATGTCGATTACTGGCGCATTCCCGATTTGCTGGCATCGGGCGATATCACTGTGGGTATCAGCCAGACGCGCGGCTTGCCGGCCAACGCCAAGCGCAAGCTGTTGCGCCACATCCAGCCTCGCGTGTTGCGCGCCGATGCGTCGGACACGCCGCTGACCCTGGACGAGTACTGCTCGCGGCCTCATGTGCTGGTCTCCCATACCGCGAACGTTGCCGGGTTCGCTGACGAATGGCTGGCCGAGATCGGACGCACGCGCCAGGTCGTGCTGTCGGTGCCGCAATACAGCGCATTGCCGGCGTTGCTGGCCGGCACCGACCTGATCGCCAGCCTGCCGGACTATACCGCTGCTGCCATGGCCGCTTCGGGGCACCTGTTCAACGAACCTTTTCCCTTCAAGACCCCGACCCTGGATTTGTCCATGGTCTGGCTGAGCCATGTCGACAGTGACCCGGCCGAGCGCTGGTTGCGGTCGCGGCTGGAGGCGTTCATGGGCGAACGCGTGCCGCTGGAACAGTCCTGACCCCGGCCCGCACCGAAACAAAACCTGCCTGAACGAATCAAGTCGAGGTAAGGTTGTGCCGGCTGAAACCCCCTCGTCATCTTTTCGAATCGGAGTCGAACACATGCCTCACCTGCACATGGAATACACCGCCAACCTGCCCCAGCTGAATGCCGAGGTCGCACTGATGCGCCTGAACAATGCACTGGTGCTCTCCGGTCAATTCGGCGCCGAGTTGGACGTCAAGAGCCGGGCCGTGAAGCTCGAGACTTTTCGAGTGGGTACAGGGATAGGCGAACGGGGTTTCGTGCACGTGAAGCTGGCCTTGCTCAGCGGCCGCTCGGTGGAAATCAAGAAACAACTGTCCGCTAGCCTGCTGGCGGTGATCCAGGACCTGGGGCCATGGCCGGCCGAGGTCAGCGTGCAGCTGTGCGTGGAGATTCTCGACATCGACCGAGAGCCTTATGCCAAGGCCTTGATCGGTCAATGACGATCAGGTGCTACGTGGGCGCAGGCTTTGATGATCTGTTCGCGTAGCCAGGCGTTGGCACTGTCCTGATCGAAGGCCGGGCTCCACTGCATGTTCAAGGTAAACCCCGGTAGGCCCTTGGGCGCTTCGTGGTGATTGAAAATCGCCTCGTTGGCCAGCAGCTTCTGGATGCGGCGGGGCAGGGTCAGGATAAAGTCGGTGCCAGTGATCATCTTCAGTGCGGCACTGTAGCTGTTGGCGCGCGCGGCGATTTGCCGTTGATGCGCCTGCTGCGACAGCCAACCATCCACCCTGTTGGTCGCTGACGCCCAGGGCGTCGGAAACACGTGTCGGCGCTGTACGAAAGATTGAAGGCTCAGCTGTGGTTCAAGTGGCGTCGCCCGTTTGTCCACGACGCAAACCAGGTCCTCCTCCAACAACTGCCGGAATTTGAATTCGGCATGGTTGCGGTGCACGTTCGGGCCGAAGCAGATCGCCAGGTCCAGGCTGCCGTCGCGCAACTCCTCTGCGGGATTGTCGGCTTCAAGCTTGTGCACGTTCACCACCACCGGCAGCTTGGCGTAATCGAAGCCATGCAGCAGCTGCGGCAGGATCAGGTGTTCGAAATATTCCGGTGCGCCAATATTGAAGGTAATGGCTTGCCGTGTCGGATCAAAGGTTGGCGGACCGGCATGGCACAGGTTGATGCTCTGCAAAATGCCGCGCACATGATCGTACATGCCCTCGGCCTTACAAGTGGGGCGCATGCCGGTGCGGGTGTTGATAAACAACTCGTCCTCGAAATAGGTTCGCAGTTTCTTGAGGCAATAACTGACGGTTGACTGGCTGACGCACAATGCCTCGGACACGCCGGTGACACTGCTTTGCTCGTACACGGCGCTAAACACCATGAGGTCCTGCATGTCGAGCTTTCTGAGGGCGTTACTGTTCAGCATCCGTTCTGTCTCTCGCTGTGCTCCTTGCGCGGATCTTGCGCAAACCAGGCTGATGATCCTAACGGAACGATGGTACCAAGAGAATGCCAGGCAGGCGTTTTCATGGTCGGGAACGGGACAGATAGTGTAGGGAACACGACGTGTTGATCATCGACTGATGCGTTTGCTTATGTTTAGTTAGCGGCAATCCAAGCTCCATCAAATCCAGGTTTAACCGCCCAAGGTGGCATGGGACGCTTGCTCAATGTGTTTCCTGTGATGCGCTCATGGACGGTTGGCCCCTGGCATTCCACTACCCTTCATCCGCCGCCGTCGATCCGGTCGGCAGGTTCCTGCCTGCCATGGCCCCAGCCCTCAGCGCGCTGCCCTCCGAACTGGCCTTTTGGGCGCTCTGGCATTGCCGTCATGCGCGTCCTCCAGATACTCGTATTGCCTGTTGATCATTCACGGTGCTCGCTCAATGGCGAGCACAGAACGACGGCGACTTGTCGCCCGTCCGACATGGAAATACGAGCCTTCTCATGAGCCTTTCCAAGCTTTCTTTCGCCCCCGTGCAACACGCCCAGGCGTTTCTTGCGCAGAACCCCGATATCGAGCTGTTCGAGCTGTTTATCCTGGATAACAACGGCGTGCCCCGGGGCAAGTTGTTGCATCGGGACGAGCTGTTGGCGGTCTACGAAAGTGGCCGGCCGTTGCCCAGTACGATTCTCGGGCTGACCCTTAATGGCGATGATGTGGAAAACTCCGGGTTGGTGTGGGACGTCGGTGACATCGATTGCCGCGCCTATCCCATCAGCGGCAGCCTGCAGCGCATGCCGTGGCGGTTGATGCCTACGGCCGCAGTGCAGGTCAGCATGCATCCCCAGGAAGGCCTGCCGGCGACCATCGCCGATCCGCGTCATCTGCTCAGCCAGGTGATCGAGCGCTTGCAGGCCGACGGTTATTACCCGGTGATGGCGGCGGAGCTGGAGTTTTATCTGCTGGACGCCCAACGCGACAGCCAAGGTCGGCCGCAGCCGGCGCGGGACGCTGACGGTGGTCGACCGCGGGCCACCCAGGTCTATGGTTTGCGTGAGCTGGAGCAGATCGAGCCGTTCCTGGCCGACCTGTACGCCGCGTGCAAGCTGCAAGGCATTCCGGCCCGGACCGCGATTTCCGAATACGCTCCGGGGCAAGTGGAGATCACCCTCGAACACCGCAGCGATGCCTTGCAAGCCATGGATGAAGCGGTGCGCTACAAACGGCTGGTCAAGGGCGTGGCCCACAAGCACGGCATGCAGGCGTGTTTCATGGCCAAGCCGTTCGAGCACTTGGCGGGCTCGGGCATGCACCTGCATGTCAGCCTGGCGGACCGTGACGGCCACAACCTGTTTGCCAGCGAAGCCGCTGACGGCACGCCGCTGCTGCGCCATGCCGTGGGCGGGATGCTCGACACCTTGCTCGACTCGTTGTTGATGTTTTGTCCGAACGCCAATTCCTACCGACGTTTCCAAAGCAACAGCTACGCACCTCTGGCCGCCACTTGGGGCGTGGACAATCGCACCGTGAGCCTGAGGGTGCCGGGCGGCCCGGCGTTCTCACGGCACATCGAGCATCGTATCTGTGGCGCCGATGCCAACCCTTATCTGGCAGCGGCGGCGATATTGGCCGGCATTCATCGCGGTCTACGTGAACAGTGTGATCCCGGTAAACCTGTCGAAGGCAACGGCTACGCCCAGGCGACCGAATTGCTGCCCACCGACTGGCTCACCACGCTGCGCGCCCTCGAGGCTTCGACTTGGGCGCGAGAAGCGTTTGGTGATGAATTCCTCGGTGTCTATCTGGCGGTCAAGCGCGCCGAGTACCGTCAGTTCATGGGGGAAGTCGGGGAGCAGGATTGGCGTTGGTATCTGAATCAGGCTTGAGGGCAGCTTCAAGCTTCAAGCAGATCAGGCTTGCCGCTTATGGCTTGCTGCTTAAATAATTATTTAATAGCAACTTTTTCACGAAAAATTGATGGTGCGCTACCTAAAGTTTGTGTTGCCGTAGGAAATGAATTTTTCACATTTCCTGCGGCAAATTCTTTTTAAAAGAGCAACTTCAGGAAACCGTCAACCATCATGCTGACTATTAAAGCCGTGCGCCCCGAGTGGGTGACGCTGGCCGCCAGTGCCTTTTTGTTAGTGGGCTTCAATATCGTGCTCTGGCAACACTTGCTGGCGATCACCACGGCTGACGCCCGGGGCCTGCTGATGTGCGTGGCGTTTGGGCTGATGATCTTCTGCGCGTTCAACCTGGTGTTGACGCTCGTGGCCTTCCGTCCGCTGCTCAAGCCCGTGCTGATGTTGCTGTTCCTGATCAGTGCTGGCGTGGCGTATTTCATGGCCCAATATGGCGTACTGATCGATGCCGGCATGTTGCGCAACTTCGCTGAAACCAATGCCACGGAAGTCCGTGATCTGTTGTCACTGAAGTTGTTTGTCTATATCGGCTTATTGGGTGTCTTGCCGTGCTGGTTGTTGTTAAAGACTCCGATCAACTACCGTAGTTGGCCCAAGGAATTATTAAGTAAGTTGCTGGTCGGCGTGGCCTCGGCCGCGGTGATCGGCCTGGTCGCCCTGGCCAACTACCAAGGCCTGTCTTCATTGTTTCGTAACCACCACGAATTGCGCTTGATGGTCGTGCCGAGCAACTACATCGGTGCTTCGCTCGGGTACTTGCGTGAGCAGGTCGCATCGGCCAAGCAGCCGTTCATCACCTTGGGCGAAGACGCGAGCCGCAACCCGGCCTGGCAAACCCACGGCCGCAAATCCCTGACCGTCCTGGTGGTGGGCGAAAGTGCCCGGGCCGAGAACTTCGGCATCCTCGGTTATAACCGCGACACCACGCCGACACTGGACAAAGAGGCCGGCCTGATCGCCTTCACCGACGTGCATTCCTGCGGCACCGAAACCGCCGTGTCGGTGCCTTGCATGTTTTCCAACATGGGGCGCAAGAACTACGACGCCAGCGTCGCCAAGAATGAAGAGGGCTTGCTGGATGTACTCAAGCGCGCTGGGCTGGAGGTGATCTGGCGGGACAACCAGTCCGGCTGCAAGGGCACCTGCGACCGGGTCACGCTGCAGGATGTCAGCAATCTCAAGGACCCGGCCCTGTGCGCCAACAGTGAGTGCCGCGACGAGATCCTGCTCCAGGGCCTGCAGCATTTCATCGACACGCTTGATAAGGACACGGTGCTGGTGCTGCACCAGATGGGCAGTCACGGGCCGGAGTACTTCAAGCGCTACCCCAAGGAGTACGAGCATTTCACCCCGGTGTGCGAAAGCAACGCGCTGAACAATTGCAGCCGCGAGAGCATCGTCAATGGCTACGACAACACGCTGGTGTACACCGATCACGTGCTGTCGACCTTGATCGATCTGCTGCGGGCCAACCAGGACAAGGTCGACACGGCCATGCTGTACCTGTCGGACCATGGCGAGTCCCTGGGTGAATACAACCTGTTTCTCCATGGCACGCCCTACATGCTCGCCCCGGAGCAACAGAAACACGTGGCGATGCTGGCCTGGTTTTCCGACAGCTATCAGAAATCCTTTTCGGTCGACACCCATTGCTTGCAACTGAGCCGGGAAAAACCCTTGAGCCAGGACAACCTGTTCCACTCGATGCTCGGGCTGCTGGAAGTCAACAGCCAGGTCTACAACCGCGACCTGGACCTGTTCGCCAACTGTCGCGGTGCGGTGATTGACGGTGTCCTGGCGCGGGAGTGAGCGCCTGGACCTTTTTTTCACGCAAGGTTGGTTAACCTGTCATCCAATCTATTCCAAGAGTCGTTTGTATGTCCGGGTTACCCCCATCCACCGTCGAACTTGAGTTCGCCCGGCAGCATGACCAGGAACATGCGCAGGTCTGCCATCGGCTGGCACCGCGCCGCTTGCGCCTGGCGTTCTGGCGCGACGAGCACATGGTGCGCAACGCTCTGAAGATGGCGGGTGAGCCGGGGCTGGTGCTGGATGTGGCCTGTGGGGCGGGGCGGTTCTGGCCGGTATTGGCCGAGCATGCCAACCGGGTGATCCTGGCGACGGACCCGTCGCCGGACATGCTCGAACACGCGCTCACCCACCATGGCGGCGCGTTGCTCCAGCGGGTCAAGACCTTTCCGAGTTCGGCGTTCACCATCGGGCTGCCGGCCAACGCGGTGGATTGTATTTTCTGTTTGCAACTGTTTCGCCACGTCAGTGCCAGCGAGCATCGCCTGGCGCTATTGCGCGAGTTTCATCGGGTCAGTCGCGACACGGTGATCGTTTCGGTGCAAATCGAAGGACGCCTCAAGATCGGCCAGGCGCCGCAACGGAGCCTGGCCGACAAGGCCGGTGTAGAAGCCGAGTTCTGCCAGGCCGGTTTCAGCGTGCTGTGGTATCAGGATTTCCTGCCCGGTTTTGCGCTGACGCGTGTTTATGTGTTGCGTAAGACCGGTTAAGTCTTGATGTAGGACTATTCTTGCTTTTTCGCAGGCGATTTCTCTTAAGGGGCTGCTCTATGGATGCTCGCAATCGCCAGCGGCGATATATACTGCGCGCCATTCTTCAAGGGAGAGCCGTGTGGCCATCGATATTCACTGGATTCGCGACAACGATAGCCTCGGTCAGTTTTGCGCCGAGTGGCAACAGCTGCCATTCGTCGCCCTCGACACCGAATTCATGCGGGTCGACACTTTTTATCCCATTGCCGGTTTATTGCAGATCGGCGACGGCAAGCGTGCCTACCTGATCGACCCCTTGACCATCGACAATTGGCAACCCTTGGCCGCCCTGCTGGAAAACCCGGCAGTGCTCAAGGTGTTGCACGCCTGCAGCGAAGACCTTGAAGTGCTGCTGCGCCTGACCGGTAGCCTGCCCGCGCCGCTGTTCGATACCCAATTGGCCGCTGCCTACCTGAACCTGGGTTTCTCCATGGGCTATTCGCGGCTGGTGCAGGAAGTGCTGGGCATCGAGCTGCCCAAGGGCGAGACCCGTTCCGATTGGTTGCAACGACCTCTGTCCGAGACGCAGATCAGCTACGCGGCAGAAGATGCCGTGCATCTGGCGGAAGTTTTCGTAGAACTGCGCCCGAAGCTTTCCGACGAAAAATACCGCTGGGTCCTGGAGGATGGCGCCGAACTGGTGGCCAACCTGCGTCGCGAAGTCGACCCGTACGAGGTTTACCGCGAGGCCAAGCTGGCCTGGAAACTGTCCCGCGCCCAATTGGCCGTGCTGCGCGAGTTGTGCGCCTGGCGCGAACGCGAGGCGCGGGCCCGTGACCTGCCGCGCAACCGCATCATCCGCGAGCACTCGCTGTGGCCCCTGGCCCGCACCCAGCCGGATAATCTCGGCGCACTGGCGAAGATTGAAGACATGCACCCGCGTACCGTGCGCCAGGACGGCCAGTTTCTGCTGGACCTGATCCAGCGCGCCGCCAGCATTGCGCCCGAGCAATGGCCGCCGGCCGTGGCCGAGCCATTGCCCATCGAGGCTGCGGCCCTGGTCAAGCGCCTGCGGGCGCTGGGGCAGGCTGAAGCCGAGCGCCTGGAGATCGCCCCGGAGCTGATGCTGCGCAAGAAAACCCTCGAAGCGCTGATCAAGAGCGGCTTCCCCGAGGGGCCTTACCAATTGCCCGATTCGTTGCGTGGCTGGCGCCGCGAATTGATGGGCCAGGCGCTGCTCGACAGCCTGGCCACTGCCGGAGAACAGCCTTGAAACGTATCTGCTCCATCTACCGCAGCTCGAAGAAAAACGAGATGTACCTTTATGTGCTCAAGAGCGATGCCTTGAAGCGTGTGCCCGAGCCCTTGATGACCGCCTTTGGCAAGGCGATCCATGCCTTCGACCTGGTGCTGAGCCCCGAGCGGGAGCTGTCCCGGGAAGACATCAACAAAGTGCTGGAAAACCTCGACACCCAGGGTTATCACTTGCAGATGCCGCCGGCCGAAGACGAGTACATCGAGCATTTGCCCGAAGAGTTGCTGCGCCGCAACGACCCGGTCTGACGGTAATGGGGGCACCTGTCCTGGGTGCCTTTTGTAACACTGGAATGATTTATTGACGACGATCGCAGGGATGGAGCGACACTCTGCCGGCGGTCGTCTGCACTGTTTTTGAAAGGTTTGATTCATGCGCGTTCTGATTGCCGAACACGATCACGCGGTGTACGCCCAGCTTCTGCGTCAGGCTGCACCCGATATTGAAGTCCTGACCAGCGGCGATTCCGCCGAACTGTCGCGGCTGGCCACCGATTGTCCGGTCTGGCTCGGCCAGCCTGATCTGCTGGCCACCCTGTTGCGTCAAGGCCACCAGCCCCGTTGGCTGCAATCGACCTGGGCGGGCATCACGCCGCTGCTGGCCGATGGCTTGAGCCGCGATTACCGCCTGACCCGTGCGGTGGGCATTTTTGGCCAGGTGATGGCTGAGTACGTGCTCACCTACATGCTCGGCCATGAGCGCGAGGTGCTGGCACGGTTGGTCAGCCAGGTCGAGCGCAAGTGGGACAACCGCCAGGGCCAAGGCCTGGCTGGGCGCAAGGTGTTGATCGTCGGGACGGGGGACATCGGTCAGCGTGTGGCGCAGTTCCTGATGCCGTTCGGTGTGCAGCTGTATGGCATCGCCAGCGAAGCCAGGGCGTTGGCACCGTTTATCGAAGTCGGGGCGTTGAAGGACTTGCCCCGTCTGGTGGGCGAAATGGATTACGTGATCAATTTGCTGCCCAATACGCCGGATACCCATGACATCTACGACGCGGCGCTGTTCAAGCAATTCAAGCCGAGCGGGTTGTTCATCAACGTCGGCCGCGGCGTGGCGGTGGTGGATGCGGACCTGGTGCAAGCCCTGAAGGACGGGCACCTGGCCGGTGCGGTGATCGACGTCTGCCGCCAGGAGCCATTGCCACAGCGCCATCCGTTCTGGACCGCCTGGGGCTTGCTGCTGACCGGCCACAGCTCGGCACCGACCTCGCCACCGATGATGGTGCAATTGTTCCTGGAAAACCTGCGGGCCTACCAGGCGGGCGAAGCACTGCGCGGGGAAGTGGATTTCAGCCGGGGTTACTGACCCCCGGATTCAGCATGATCCAGTGTGGGAGCGAGCTTGCTCGCGATAGCGGTGGGTCAGTCGACATCAAAGTGGCTGATCTGACGCCATCGCGAGCAAGCTCGCTCCCACAGGGGAGTCTTCAGCGGTCACAAAATGGGGTTACAGGCTGAAGTCGCCTTCCGCCACCAGTTCGCTCAATGGCCGGCGCGGGCTTGGGACTTCGCGGGCCTGGAGGTACTCGGCCAGGGTCGATTTGTCTCCCAGCTTGCCAATCGCCACGGCGGCGTGCAGGGCGTAGCCTTCCGGGATCTTCAGTTCCTTGCGGGTCAGTTCCTGGTCGAAACCGGCCATGCCATGGGTATGCCAGCCGCTGAGGCTGGCTTGCAGTGCCAGGTGGCCCCAGGCCGCGCCGGTGTCGAAGGTGTGGGACTGCGCCGGGGTTTCCTCGGTGGCACCGGGCACCGCGAAGGTGGTTTTCGAGACGATGATCACCAACGCCGAAGCGTGTTGGGCCCAGCCGCGGTTGAACTCGTTGAGCAAACCCAGGAAGCGCTCCCAATTCGGCGTGTCGCGCCGTGCGTACAGGAAGCGCCATGGTTGTGAGTTGTAGGCCGAAGGGGCCCAGCGCGCGGCTTCGAAGAAGCTCAGCAAGGTTTCTTCGGCAATGCTTTCGCCGGTAAACGCACGGGGCGACCAGCGTTCGATGAACTGAGGGTGAATCGCGTAATCGGCAATGCGGGAATTGGCGCTCATGGGCTTACCTGGCTCGAGTTTGGAAAGACAATGCAGAAACCTACGTCCCGCCGCCCGGCCTGACAAGCCCCTGCCTACCGACAGTCGCCAATGCTTGGCCTGACGAGGTCCCGGCACTAGACTGTCGGCCTTTTCACCACCTGATGTTGATGCTCGAGCCATGGCCGCCAAAGTCGAACCGTTCTGGATACGCAAAACCCTCGATCAGCTCGATCCGCATGAGTGGGAATCGCTGTGCGACGGCGGTGGCCTGTGCTGCCTGCAAAAGCTCGAAGACGAAGACGACAACAGCGTCTACTACACACGTATCGCCTGCAAACTGCTGGACCTGAAAACCTGCCAGTGCACCGACTACCCCAACCGCCGTGATTTCGTGCCCGATTGCATCCAGCTCACGCCGGGCAAGGCCGATGAATTCAAATGGCTGCCGCCGACCTGCGGTTATCGGCTGGTCAGCGAGGGCAAGGACTTGCCGTTGTGGCACCACTTGGTCTGCGGCGATCGCGATGCCGTGCACCACGAACGCATTTCCCAGTCCGGGCGCATGCTGGCCGAAGGCAGCGTGCCGGAAGACGATTGGGAAGATCATCTGATTTTCCGCGCTGGCTGAACCACCGGCGGCGCACCACCAGGGAGAACCCATGGCTGCAGGATTGAAACGGATGCTGGCGGCCGGGCTGCTGGCGGTGTGCGGGCCGTTGTGGGCGGCGCAGAAAGTCGACCTGGATTATCACGTACATTTATTGCCACAGAGCGATCAGGCCGAGGTGCGCCTGACCCTGGCCCGGGGTTCTGCGGTGCGCAGCCTGGATTTCGACCTCGGCGACGGCAGCCGCTACAGCGATTTCAAAGCCGACGGTCAGTGGCAGCTCACCCCCGGCAAGGAGGCGCGTGGCGTCTGGCGTCCGGCCGCCGACAAGGCCAGCCTGAGCTACCGTGTGCGCATCAGCCATGTCCGCAAGAACGCCACCTTCGAAACCCGCATGACCCCGACGTGGGCGTTGCTGCGTGGCGACGATCTGGTGCCGTCGGCCAAGCTCGACCAGCAGGATGGCGTCGAACTGGTGGCCCGTCTTGAGGTGGAATTGCCCGACGGCTGGAAAAGCATCGAGACTCCCTGGCCGCGCATCGGCAAGCAACGTTTTCGCATCGACAATCCCTCGCGGTTGTTCGACCGTCCCACTGGCTGGATGCTCGCCGGCAAACTCGGCAGCCGCCGCACACGCCTGGGCGAAACCGAGGTGACGGTGGCCTCGCCCCAGGGCCAGGGCATGCGCCGGATGGATGTGCTGACGCTGCTGACGTTCGTCTGGCCGCAGGTGCAAGCGCTGGTACCGCGCTATCCGGGCAAGCTGCTGATTGTCGGCGCTGGCGATCCGCTGTGGCGTGGCGCTCAGGCCGGCCACGACTCGATTTACCTGCACAGCCGACCGCCGCTGGTCAGCGAGCGGGGCAGCAGCCCGTTGTTGCGGGAGTTGGTGCAGGCGCTGGCCCGGGTCAATGATCAGGACCGTAGCGACTGGATCAGTGAGGGGCTGACCGAGTACTACGCCATCGAACTGCTCCGCCGCGCCGGCGGCCTGAGTGATGAGCGCTACCAGACCTTGAACGAACGACTCGCCCGCGAGAGCAAGGGTGTCACCACCTTGCGCGGCGAGCAGATCAGCCCGGCGGCGGTGGCCAAGGCGGTGTTGCTGTTGCAGGAACTGGACCGCGAGATTCGCCTGAAGACCCGCAACAAGCGTTCGCTGGATGATGTGTTGCAGGGGGCGATGCGCTTGGAAACTGTCGATACCCAGGAGTTTGTGCAGCTCAGTGAGAGCGTTCTGGGTGGGGCCTCTACTGTGCTGGATAGCCGGTTACTTCAGTGAACCCGCCATCGCGAGCAAGCTCGCTCCCACATTGATCGATGTCGTACACAAATAGTGTGTGCACCAAAGACCCAGTGTGGGAGCGAGCTTGCT
Organism: Pseudomonas beijingensis; assembly: GCF_030687295.1. Lineage (NCBI taxonomy): Bacteria > Pseudomonadati > Pseudomonadota > Gammaproteobacteria > Pseudomonadales > Pseudomonadaceae > Pseudomonas > Pseudomonas beijingensis. The sequence continues at coordinate 2,608,267 of NZ_CP117425.1, forward strand.
CGCGATGAGGCCATCAGCCCCACCGCAAAAAATCAGAGCCCAACTTTGGGCGAATCCAACGAATCATTCCCCGTCACCGTAGCCGTGCTCGTCGCCGCCTCGGCATTGGCCTTCAGGCGACTCAGCTCCTCACCGGCCTGCTCGATCCGGGTGCGGGCGCTGTGCAGATTCTGGCGATTCTTTTCCAGCAGGCTCTTGGCCGAGCAATGTCCGGTGATCCCCCGCGCCAGGGCCAGGCCGCCGATCGCCAGTTGAGCCAGGCCGATCACCCCGCCACGACGCAAGCCCTTGCCCATCATCATCAGCACACCGCCGGCCAGTGAGCCAACGCGTTCCCAGCCGTGCACGTTTTGTGGCGGATGGGATTGGAAAGGGGTGCTCTCAATCGGCTCGAACGGATTGTTATCGCTCATGATCTGTCTCCAGTGTGGGGATTGGTATAAAACTGACTGCCTGAGCGATTGCCTCGTTCAATCGAATATTGCACCGATCAGCGGAATTGCGGCCCTGAGCGGGTGTTGTTGCCTTTGGCCATGCGGTCATACAGCACGACGTTGACCGTGGCGGCCAGGTTCATGCAGCCGGTGGTGGGGATGTACACCACGTCCTCGCACCAGTCGCGGATGTCCTTGTCCAGCGAACCGTCCTCCGGGCCGAAGATGTACAGCGCCCGGTCCGGGTGGGTGTATTCGGGCAGCGGACGTGCGCCTTCCACCAGCTCCACGGCCACTGGCACACAGCCCAGGGGGCAGGATTTTCTTCAGGTCGTCGATGCCGATCAGAGGGATGTCGTAATGGACTTTCTTGGTGTCGGTGACGAAGTCGGCGGCGCGCTCATAGCGCTTGCCGGTGTAGAACACCGACGCCACGCCGTAGCAACCGGCGGCACGCATGACCGAACCGACATTTTCCGGTGACTTGGGGTTGAACAGACCGATGCAGCTATAGCGTTTGTTGGCCACGGGCGGGGTGCCTTTGGGGAAAAGGCGCGATTATACGGGGAATGGGGGAGGGTGGTCAGGTTCGAGATGTGTGGTGTTTGTTTGATCGCCATCGCGAGCAAGCTCGCTCCCACATTGGATTTTCGGCATACACGAAACCCTGTGGGAGCAAAGCTTGCTCGCGAAATAGGCGCCTCGGTTTCTGAAAGACCGCATCGGCTTCATCGCGGGCAAGCCTTGCTCCCACAAAGCAGGGCTCGTCACTATGGCTGGATTACTCGTCTTTCTTCATCAACCCAGCCAAAGCGGCAAAGGGGTTGTGGGTCGCCTTGGCGATTTTCGGGGTGCTCAGGGAGCCGTCGCCAAAGTATTGCTGGTCGGTGTAGCGCGAGTGTTCGTTGTCGTGGCAGTACAGGCACAACAGTTCCCAGTTGGAACCGTCCTGGGGGTTGTTGTCGTGGTTGTGGTCGCGGTGGTGAACGGTCAGTTCGCTCAAGCGCTTGCCGGAAAACTCACGGGCGCAGCGGCCACAGACATGGGGGTACATTTTCAGGGCTTTGTCGCGGTAGCCCATCTCCCGATCGCGCTGGGCATCGGCGAGGATACGGTCCAGCTTGGCGGTGTTGGACGGTGGCGTTGACGAACTCATGGGTTCACCTTTGTAAAAAAGACAGATGACGGTTGGGCACAGTTTAGCTCAGCCCTTGAGTTTCTCGGCAATCCAGATGGTGTGGCGGGTGCCTTTGTTGCCATGGGCGAACACTTGCACCTCTTCGGCCTTGAAGCCGGCTTTCTTCAGTTTGTCGGAAAACTGCCGGTCGGCGCTGGCCGACCATACCGCCAGCACGCCCTTGGGCCGCAGGGCCTTGGCGCAGGCGGCCAGGCCTCCGGCCGAGTACAGCCAACTGTTGGCTTTCTGGGTCAGGCCTTCCGGGCCGTTGTCGACATCGAGCATGATCGCGTCGAACCCCTGGGGTTCGGCTTGCAGCACCTTGGCCACGTCTTCCAGGCGGATCACCGTGCGCGGGTCCGCCAGCGGCCGCCCGGCTTTTTCACCCAAGGGGCCACGGTTCCACTCCACCACGCCGGGCACCAGCTCAGCCACCACCACTTCGGCGGTCTTGCCCAGGTGCTTGAGGGCCGAAGCGAGGGTGAAGCCCATGCCGAGGCCGCCGATCAGCACGCGTGAGCCAGGACGACCGGCGACCTTGCGGCAAGGAATCTCCGCCAGGGCGTCTTCGGACCCGTGCATGCGGGTGTTCATCAACTGCCCGCCGTCACCGCCCTGGATCTTGATGACGAAGTCTTCGCCGTACTCGAACAGGCACAGGGCACCGCCGTTATCAGGGATGGGCGTGGTGTCGAGCAGAACGAAACGTTTCATGGAAATCTCATAGGAGGGCAAACCGCGCGGTAACGACTAGCCTTAAAGCAGACAATAGCCACGGAGCCATTGATGAAGTGCATCATTCTAACGGCCATTGCCCTGGCGGCGCTCTCAATAAGTTGCGCCCAGGCTCAACAACCGACGATTCCGGTCAACCCGCCCAGCATCCCAGGGTCGCCGGGCACTGATACCCCGATGCCGTATCCGCCGGTCACACCCAACGGTGTGCCCAAGGCTGGCCCGGGAAGCGGTGGACCGCCCTTGCTGCCGCCCATTGAAATGCCCAAGCCGCCCAAGGACCAGCCGATACCGGGCATGGAGCCGAAGCCGGTGAAGGCCAAGTCGCCGGGGGGGTAAATCCTCGACACGACGCAATAACCTGTGGGAGCGAGCTTGCTCGCGATGGCTGTGTGTCAGTCAATATTGATACCGACTGACCCTCCGCCATCGCGAGCAAGCTCGCTCCCACAGGGGCTCCTGTGGGTTTAATGGTTGCTGTCAGACCTGCTGCGACAACAACTGCCCATCCGCCATGCGCAGGCGCTTGGACAGGGAGACGGCGAGGGCGCGGATGATCTTGGCGGCGATCTTGGGGGCGTCGTTGAGCATTTTTTCCAGGGAGTCCTTGCCCAGGTTCAGCAACTGGCAATCACTGGCGGCGATGCAACTGGCCGAGCGCCGTTCGCCGTCGAGCACGGCCATTTCGCCGAAGGCCCGACCGCTGCGCAGGGTAGCGATGGTCACGGGTTGGCCGTCGGGGCCGGTTTTCTGCACGGCCACCTGGCCGGTGTGGATGATGCACATGAAGCTGCCGGCATCGCCCTCGCGGAAAATCGCTTCGCCCTCGGCGATGGCGCTGATGCTGAAATAGCCCGACGCCGCGGCGAAGTCGACGGGCAGCAACTGGTCGAACAGACCGCAGTCCATCAGCCAGTCGCGGATTTCTTTGTTCAGTAAGGTCGGTTCTGACATGTCGTCACGGTCTTTTTCTTGTGTTTGTTACGGGTTCAGGTTGGCCCGGGTGTAAGCAGATCTTTGGGACAGACTCTTGTGGGAGCAAGGCTTGCCCGCGATGGCATCAGCTTGATCTGACAGACAGAACTGAGTCGCCTGTATCGCGGGCAAGCCTTGCTCCCACAAAGGCTCGCTCCCACATTGGATTTTAGTTGTCTCAGAGCCTTGCGCATGGAGCTAAGACCCAGCGATCCGATGGAGTTCCTCAGACCACCCCCAAAACCTTCAAGACAAATGCATATTCGAGCGCTACGTCACGCAATCCCTGGTAACGCCCGCTCATTCCGCCGTGGCCGGCGCCCAGTTCGGTCTTGAGCAGCAGGGGGTTGTCGTCGGTCTTGGTGGCGCGCAATTTCGCCACCCACTTGGCCGCCTCCCAGTACTGCACGCGGCTGTCGTTGTACCCGGCGATCACCAACAGCGCCGGGTACGCCTGGGCGCGGACGTTTTCGTACGGGGCGTAGGCCCGGATCCGATCATAAACGTCCGGCTCCTCTGGATTGCCCCATTCGTCGTATTCGGTGACGGTCAGCGGCAGGTCGGGGTCGAGCATGGTGTTGAGCACATCGACGAACGGCACTTCGGCAATCGCCACCTTGAACAGCTCCGGACGTTGATTGAGCACCGCGCCGATCAGCAGGCCGCCGGCGCTGCCGCCACTGATCGCCAGTTGGTCAGCGGTGGTGAAACCGTTGGCGATCAAATGTTCGGCGCAGGCGATGAAGTCGCTGAAGGTGTTGTGCTTGTGCTCCTGTTTGCCGGCGCGATACCAGGCTTCCCCCAACTCACCGCCGCCGCGCACGTGGGCAATGGCAAACGCCACACCACGGTCGAGCAGGCTCAGCCGCGCATGGGAAAACCACGGGTCGAGGCTTTCGCCATAGGCGCCATATCCGTACAAGTACAGCGGCACCGGCTGGCCAAGGGCTTCGCGCTTGACCACCAGGCTGATGGGCACCTGGGTGCCGTCCGCTGCCGTCGCCCAGAGCCGCTGGCTGACGTAGGGCATCGGCGTCGAACGGCCCCAGCACCGGGGTTTGCTTGAGCACGACCTGCGCGCCGCTAGCCAGGTCCAACTGACGGATCTGCGCCGGGCGGTTCAGGGCTTCGTAGCGCAGGCGGATGCGCTCGCTGGAAAATTCCAGGCTGTTCTGCACATGCAGGCTGTAGGCCGCGTCCGGCAACTGCACCCGATACGCCGGCAAGCCCTGGGGATGCACCTCGATGATCGGCAGGCCGCCCTCGCGCAGGCTCAGGGTCATGGCCCCGGCGTTCAGGCTCAGGCCGTCGATCATCACCGTGTCGCTGTGGGGGATCAGGTTTTGCCAGTCGGCCTCGGTCGGCGCCACGCCGGTGTCGGCAGCCTGGTACAGGGCGAAGTTGATCCCGTCGCGGTTGCTGCGGATCAACCAGGTCCATTGGCCATCGAGCCGGCCGTGGTCGACGTCGTATTCGTGGTTTTCCAGGCGTGGCGCCAGGCAAGTGAAGGGCTGTTGCGGTTGCGCGGCGTCCAGCACCCAGACTTCGCTGGTGGTCTTGCTGCCCAGGGACAGGATCAACTGCTTTTCCGAGCTCGAACGATAGCAATGCAGGAAGAAGCGCCCGTCCGGCTCATGGAACACTTGCTCGGCGGCCGTACCGTCCAGGCGATAGCGCCAGAGTTTGTGAGGACGGTGGGTCTCGTCCAGCTCACCAAAAAACAGCGTCAGGCTGTCGTTGGCCCAAGTCATGCTGCCGTCGCAATCGTCGAAGGACAGTTCACTGACCTTGTCGTTGGACAATTCCTTCACGAACAGGGTGTAGATCTCATCGCCCGTGGTGTCCAGGCTGTAGGCCAGGCGCTGGTGGTCGGGGCTGATGCTGAAGGCGCCCAGGGCAAAGAAACCGCCGCCGGCCAACGCGTTCGGGTCCAGCAGCAGTTGTTCGCGGCTCTCGTCCACGGTCAGGCTGTCGTCGGCCGGGCGCGGGCAACGGTAATGGCGCGGGTATTCGTCACCGGCGGTGGTGCGGGTGTAATACAGGTACGGGCCCCAGGGCGAGGGCAGGGACAGGTCGGTCTCGAGGATACGCCCCTTGATTTCCTGGAACAGGGTTTCGCGCAGTTCCGCCTGATCGGCGAGTTGCGCGTCCTGATAGCTGTTTTCCGCCTTGAGGTAGTCGAGCACGGCGTCGGTGTCGCGCTCCTGCAGCCAGGCGTACGGGTCAACGCCGGCGTCCTTGCGGGCAATCGGGGCGTTGGAAACGTGGGCAGATAGGGACATGAAAGGCTCTCGAACGTTGTACAAAAAGGGACACGCGGCCTGGACAGAAGCCACCACACAGGCCATTCGCCAGACGCCGGGGCAGCCTGACGCGTGAAAAGCCGTTACTATAAGCGTCTCTTTGCCTGCCTTGCCATGGACACCATGACCGAGAATGACTATCTGATCGCCTGGGGCCTCTACGCCTTCGCCGCCCTGGGCTGCCTACTGGTGTGGATGCGCATGACCCGCTGGATGTGGCGCTGGTTGCGCGAGCCGCTGCGCTTGTTGATGGCGGTGTTGCTGTTCAGCCCCACCGTCGTCGACCCGGTGAAGGACAAAGTTGCCCCAGCCTTGGCCATTGTCGCCCTGGACATCTTGTTCAAGGTTGGCAACAACGTCTGGCGGGCGGCGTCCGATCTGCTCATGTATGGCATGATCGCCTTCGGCTTCTACCTGGTGATCGTGCTGATCCGCTTCCCCATCGAGCGGGCCGCCAATGCGCGCAAGGAACGGGCTGCCGCCGCCAAAGCCGCCGCCGTGGCCGATGAGCCCGAGGACGAGCCACCGTTCGGCGTGGCCGGTGATGACCGTTACGGTCGCCCGCCCGTGCCGAGCAACCCCCAGCGTTCGCGTATCGAACCGCGCCTGTAAGCAGGCCTGCCCCTTGAAGCGAGAGTTCGAGCATGTGTGAGTTACTGGGCATGAGCGCCAATGTGCCGACCGACATCGTGTTCAGCTTCACCGGGCTGATGCAGCGCGGCGGCAAGACCGGGCCGCACCGGGACGGTTGGGGCATCGCCTTCTATGAAGGCCGTGGCCTGCGCCTGTTCCAGGACCCGGCCGCCAGCAGTGAATCGGAAGTGGCGAACCTGGTACAGCGTTATCCGATCAAGAGCGAAGTGGTGATCGGGCATATTCGCCAGGCCAACGTCGGCAAGGTCTGCCTGTCCAACACCCACCCGTTCGTGCGTGAGTTGTGGGGCCGCAATTGGTGTTTTGCCCACAACGGCCAGCTCGCCGATTTCCAACCGGGCGTGAGCTTCTACCGTCCGGTGGGCGACACCGACAGCGAAGCGGCTTTCTGCGATCTGCTCAACCGCGTGCGCCAGGCCTTCCCGGAACCGGTAGAGGTGGAACAGCTGTTACCGTCGTTGATCGAGGCTTGCACCGAATACCGCAGCAAAGGCGTGTTCAACTGCCTGCTTAGCGATGGCGACTGGCTGTTCTGCTATTGCTCGACCAAACTGGCCCAGATCACCCGTCGCGCGCCGTTCGGCCCGGCGCGTCTCAAGGACGTGGATGTGATTGTCGATTTCCAGGCCGAAACCACGCCCAATGACGTGGTCACGGTGATCGCCACCGAACCCTTGACCGAAAACGAAACCTGGACCCGCTACGAACCGGGCCAATGGAGCCTGTGGCGACGCGGCGAATGCGTCAGCCACGGCCGGACCGAATAAGGACGTCACGTTATGTTGCTCAGTTATCTACGGCTGGTGTTGTTCGCGGTGGGCCTGTTGGTTGGGGTCCAGGTGCCGGGCTTCATCAATGATTACGCCAAGCGGGTCGAGGCTCACCTGATCGAGGCGCAGACCGGCCTGCAAGGTTTCCAGGGCACCGCCAACCAGTTCTTCAAAGGTGACATGCAGGCCCTGGTGGCCCATTACCGTGCCAGCGAGGACCCGATCTTTCGCAGCGATGCCGACAGCCTGAACACCTTGCTCGTGCGCCAGCAGGCCCTGGACAAGCAATTCCAGGCGATGCAGGGCCCATGGTACATCCGCCTGCTGCAAGTGGCGCTGGCCGCCGATCCGGACATCCGCAAGGAAACCTGGAACGGCTACAGTTACCAGATCCTGCTGACCCCCGAGGCCATGGTCTGGGGCATCAGCGGCGCGATGTTGCTGTCGTTTGGCCTGGAATGCCTGTTCCGCCTGATCGACTGGGTGGTGCTGGGCGGCAAGCGCCTGCGCCAGAGCCGACCGATTGAAGAGCGCAACCTTCGGGGGCTGTAGCGCGGCAGCGGACCTCTGTGGCGAGGGGATTTATCCCCGCTACGTGGGAGCAAAGCTTGCTCGCGAAACAGACGCCTCGGTTTCTGAATGATCGCGTCAGCGTCATCGCGGGCAAGCCTTGCTCCCACAACAGTGTTCGTTCAGCTCCGGCTGATGACACCCCCTGCACCCAATCAACTTTTTCTTATGACCCAGCCAAGGTTTTATTCGTTGGACGGGATCGGCCGCGCGCTCAAGAATCGGGGCAACGGTCTCCACGTCAGCGTCGTCGAGACTCAAAAATAATAAAACCGTGGAGAACCACCATGAGTGCACCCGACACACTCGGCGTCCCCCAACCCCAGGCTCGTTCTGGCCCGTTCGATTGGTATCGCAACATCAACCAGCAGGAACGTCGCACCTTCTGGAGCTGCAAGATCGGCTACGCCCTGGACGGCATGGATACCCAGATGCTCAGCTTCGTGGTGCCGACCCTGATCGCCATGTGGGGCATCACCACCGGCCAGGCAGGCCTGATCCACACCAGCACCTTGATCGCCTCGGCCATTGGCGGCTGGGTCGCGGGCATTCTCTCGGACCGCATCGGTCGGGTGCGCACCCTGCAACTGACGGTGCTGTGGTTCGCCTTCTTCACCTTCCTGTGCGGCTTTGCCCAGAACTACGAACAACTGTTGATCGCCCGTACATTGATGGGCTTCGGCTTCGGCGGTGAGTGGACCGCCGGTGCGGTGTTGATGGGCGAGGTGATCCGCGCCAAGGACCGCGGCAAGGCGGTGGGCATGGTGCAGTCGGGCTGGGCGCTGGGTTGGGGCATGACGGCGATCCTGTATGCGCTGCTGTTCTCGGTGCTGCCGCCGGAAGACGCCTGGCGCGCCCTGTTCATCCTCGGCATCGTGCCGGCGGTGTTCGTGATTTTCGTCCGCCGGCTGGTCAAGGATCCGGAAGTCTATAACCAGACCAAGGCTCGCCTGACGCCGGAAAATCCAGCGAAGTTCTACGAGATTTTTGCCCCCGGCATCCTCTTCACCACCCTGCGCGCCTCGCTGCTGACCACCGGTGCCCTGGGCGGTTACTACGCCATCACGTCCTGGCTGCCGACGTTCCTGAAAAATGAACGTGGCTTGAGTGTCTTGAGCACCGGTGGCTACCTGGCGATGGTGATTGTCGGTTCCTACGTGGGCTATGTCATCAGTGCGTACCTGTCGGACATCCTGGGGCGCAAGAAGAACTTCGTCCTGTACGCCGTCGGCTCGTTCACCATCGTGCTGCTGTACACCCAGGTGCCGGTGAGCAATAACGTGATGCTCTGGCTGGGCTTTCCCCTGGGGTTCTTCGCTTCCGGGATGTTCAGCGGCATGGGCTCGTTCCTCACCGAATTGTTCCCGACCCGCATCCGGGGCTCGGGCCAGGGTTTCTGCTACAACATCGGCCGGGCGGTGGCGGCATTGTTCCCGCTGTTGATCGGTATCCTCAGCCAGAAGGTGCCATTGAGCGTCGGCATCGGAGCGTTCGCGGCGGTCTCCTACGGCGTGGTGATCCTCGCGGCCCTGAGCCTGCCGGAAACCCAAGGCAAGCAGTTGGAAGCCGAGTTACTGATAACCTGTGGGGCACGTGCCTCACCGTTAAACAAAGAAAGAACCTACAGGAGCGTTCACCGTGAACCGCCTGCTATTGAACTGCGACATCGGCGAAAGCTTCGGCAGCTGGACCATGGGTCTGGACGCCGAGGTGATGCCCTTCATCGATTGCGCCAACATCGCCTGCGGCTTTCATGCCGGCGACCCGAGCATCATGCGCAAGACCGTCAGCCTGGCCCTGAGCCACGGCGTGCGAATCGGCGCGCACCCGGCCTATCAGGACCTGGCGGGCTTCGGCCGCCGCTCCATGGCCTATGGCGCCCAGGAGTTGCAGGACTTGCTGCACTACCAGATCGGCGCCCTCGACGGCATCTGCCGGGCCCAGGGCGGGCGGGTCAGCTACGTCAAACCCCACGGGGCGATGTACAACGATATGATGGCCAACCCGGCGCAACTGCGCGCGGTGATCCAAGCTGTCGCGGCCTATGATCGACAATTGCCGCTGATGCTCATGGCCACCCGGGACAACAGCGCCGCCCAGGCCCTGGGCGACGAGTACGGCCTGACCCTGTGGTTCGAAGCCTTTGCCGATCGCGCCTACGACAGTGCCGGCCGCCTGGTTTCGCGGCAAGCGCCGGGCGCGGTGCACCACGATCCCGAGGTCATTATCGGGCAGGCCCTGACCATCGCCCGTGGCGATGCGTTGACCGCCAGTGACGGCAGCGCCTTGCACCTGAAGGCTAATACCTTGTGCGTGCACGGTGACAACGCCAGCTCCGTGGCGGCCGTGCAACGCATCCGCGAAGCCCTGGACCGGCAGAGTGCGCCATGAAACCACGCTTGGAAGTGGTGGCGGTGGACTGCCTGATGGTGCGCCTGTTCGATGAGATCGCCGAGGCCAACATGCCCTGGATGCTTGCCGCCAGCGAGCGCCTGCGAGCGGTGTTTGCCGAGCATCTGATCGATCTGGTGCCGTCCTACACCACCTTGATGGTGCACTACGATTTGCTCGCCCTGAACCCGGTGCAGGCTCGGGAGTTGATCGACGAAGCGCTGCATAACCTTTCACCAGATGCCCAGTCCGCCGGCCAATGCCACGTGCTGCCGGTGTGGTACGACCTTAGCGTCGGGCCGGAATTGGAGTTGTTGGCGAGCCGCAGCGGCTTGACGGTTGCCCAGGTGATCCGCCGCCACAGCGAACGCGAGTACCAGGTGTTTGCCCTGGGTTTCGCACCCGGCTTCGCCTTCATGGGGTTGGTGGACGAAGAATTGGCCGCACCGCGCCTCGATACGCCACGCAAGCGCGTGGCCGCGGGCAGTGTCGGCATCGCTGAACGCCAGACCGCAGCGTATCCGGTGGTGTCGCCCGGTGGCTGGAACCTGATCGGTCGCACCCCGACCAAACTGTTTGATCGTGAGCGCGACGGCTATAGCCTGATGCAGCCGGGGGACACGGTGCGTTTTGCCCCCGTGGATCATGCCGAATTCATCGCGCTGGGTGGCGACGACACACCGTTGGAGGCCCAGGCATGAGCCGGTTGTTGATCGAGGCCAGCACACCGCTGTGCCTGTTGCAGGACGCTGGCCGTTTCGGCGTGAGGCACCTGGGCGTGACCCAGGGCGGCGCGGCGGATTGGCTGTCGATGGCCTGGGCCAATTGGATGCTCGGTAATGACCTGGACGCGGCGGTGGTGGAGATTACCCTCGGTGGCTTTACCGTGGTGGCCGAAGAGGATTGCGTGCTGGCGTTGGCCGGGGCGGACCTGGGTGCGCGAATAGACGGCCAGGGCGTGGCGTCGTGGCGCTTCTTCAGCCTGCGCAAGGGCCAGGTGCTGGCGCTCACCCAGCCCGTGCTCGGTGCCCGGGCCTACCTGGCGGCCCCTGGCGGTTTCAATGCACCGGCGGTGTTGGGCAGCCGGGCGACGGTGGTGCGCGAGGAACTCGGTGGCCTGGATGGACGGGGGCGGGCGCTGAGTCGCGGCGCGCACTTGAGCTATTCAGGCACGCCGACGCCTCGGCCGATGCCGTACACGCGGATTCCGGATTTCCAGCAAGCGCAGCCGCTGGACCTGATCCTGGGGGCGCAGAATGGCGCGTTCAGTGGACGGAGTCTGTTCGATGCGTTCAACACCCCATGGACACTGGACAGTCGCGCCGATCGCATGGGCATGCGGTTGCTGGGCACGGCGCTGGAATACCAGGGGCCGGCGATGATTTCCGAGGGTATTCCCCTCGGTGCCGTGCAGGTGCCGCCGGACGGCCAGCCGATCGTGCTGCTCAATGACCGGCAAACCATCGGTGGTTATCCACGCCTGGGGGCCTTGACCCCCTTGGCCCTGGCCCGGCTGGCGCAATGCCTGCCGGGGGCGCAGGTGCGGTTGCGGCCGGTGGTGCAGGCGGTTGCGCATCGGCAGCAGGTGGAGTGTTTGCGCAATTTTCTCGACCGCTAAAAGCATCGCGAGCAAGCTCGCTCCCACAGGGGGTCTTGTATACGACGAAGATCCAGTGTGGGAGCGAGCTTGCTCGCGATGAGGCCCTAAAGGGCACAGAAGATCTTACTTGGAAAGAAACCGCATCCCTTCCTCCAGCCCCCGCAAAGTCAGCGGATACATCCGGTCCTCGACCAACTCGCGCACGATGTTGGTCGAGGCGGTATAACCCCAGGTGTCCTTGGGGTACGGATTGATCCAGATGAGCTTCTTGTACTTCTCCATGAAGCGCTGCATCCACACATAACCGGCTTCTTCGTTCCAGTGTTCGACGCTGCCGCCGGCCTGGGTGATTTCATAGGGCGCCATGGCCGCGTCGCCGATGAAAATCACTTTGTAGTCGGCGCCGTACTTGTGCAGCAAATCCTGGGTCGAGGTGCGTTCCGAGGTACGGCGCAGGTTGTTCTTCCACACCGACTCGTAGACGAAGTTGTGGAAGTAGAAGTACTCCAGGTGCTTGAACTCGGTCTTGCAGGCCGAAAACAGCTCTTCGCAGATTTTCACGTGGGCGTCCATCGAGCCACCGATGTCGAACAGCAGCAACAGCTTGACGGTATTGCGTCGCTCCGGGCGCATCTGGATGTTCAAGAGGCCGGCGTCCCGGGCGGTGTGGTCGATGGTGCCGTCGATGTCCAGCTCTTCGGCCGCACCCTGGCGGGCGAATTTGCGCAGGCGGCGCAGGGCGATCTTGATGTTGCGGGTACCCAGTTCCACTTGGTCGTCGAGGTTCTTGTACTCGCGTTGGTCCCAGACCTTCACGGCCTTGCCCTGGCGCTTGCCGGCGTCGCCGACGCGAATGCCTTCGGGGTTGAAGCCGCCGGAGCCGAACGGGCTGGTGCCGCCGGTGCCGATCCATTTGTTGCCGCCGGCATGACGTTCCTTCTGTTCTTCCAGGCGTTTCTTGAACTCCTCGATCAGCTTATCCAGACCACCGAGGGACTGGATCTGTGCCCGTTCCTCGTCGGTCAGCGAGCGCTCGAATTCCTTGCGCAGCCAGTCCTCGGGGATCAGCGCCTGGAGGTGGTCGTCGAGTTTTTCCAAACCGTTGAAGTACGCGGCGAACGCCCGGTCGAACTTGTCGAAATGCCGTTCGTCCTTCACCAGGATCGCCCGGGACAGGTAATAGAACTCGTCCATATCGGCGAAGATCACCCGCTGTTTCAGCGCGTTGATCAGGTCCAGCAGTTCACGCACCGACACGGGCACCTTGGCGGCGCGCATTTCGTTGAACAGGTTAAGCAGCATGGCAATCGCCCTCGCTCTTGTTAGACGAAGAGGATCAGCGGGTGCCGCGACGGCTCATGAACGCCAGGCGCTCAAGCAGTTGCACGTCCTGCTCGTTCTTGACCAAGGCGCCGGCCAGCGGCGGAATGGCCTTGGTTGGATCACGCTCGCGCAGCACCGCTTCGCCGATGTTGTCGGCCATCAGCAGCTTGAGCCAGTCCACCAGTTCGGAGGTGGAAGGCTTTTTCTTCAGGCCCGGTACCTTGCGCACGTCGAAGAACACGTCCAGCGCTTCGCTGACCAAGTCTTTCTTGATGTCCGGGTAATGCACATCGACGATTTTCTGCAAGGTAACGCGGTCGGGGAAGGCGATGTAGTGGAAGAAGCAGCGGCGCAGGAAGGCGTCCGGCAGTTCCTTTTCGTTGTTGGAGGTAATGATGATGATCGGGCGCTGCTTGGCCTTGATGGTTTCGTCGGTCTCGTAGACATAGAACTCCATCTTGTCGAGTTCCTGCAGCAGGTCGTTGGGAAACTCGATGTCGGCCTTGTCGATTTCGTCGATCAGCAGGATCACCCGCTCCTCGGACTCGAACGCTTCCCAGAGCTTGCCCTTCTTCAAGTAGTTGCGCACATCGTGGACCTTGTCCACGCCCAGTTGCGAGTCCCGCAGGCGGCTGACCGCGTCGTACTCGTACAGGCCCTGGTGGGCCTTGGTGGTGGAATTGATGTGCCAGGTGATCAGGCGCGCGCCGAAGGACTCGGCCAGTTGCTCGGCCAGCATGGTCTTGCCCGTGCCCGGCTCGCCCTTGACCAGCAACGGCCGCTCCAGGGTGATGGCGGCGTTCACGGCCAGCTTCAAGTCATCGGTGGCCACGTAGGCGCTGGTGCCTTCGAACTTCATTCTGCAATTCCTCGAACGGTATCGCCGGCCTGAGGAGGCGGGGCGCGGGAAATAAATAACGTGCCCGACTATAACGCGACGCCCCGCCGACTGTGAACGCAGACGCTGTATTCAGTCTCTGAATGGAGCGTCACATGTTGACTCAGTCTCGGCGCCTTGCCAGTATTGCGTATCGCCAATTTGGCGATACGCTCGGTGGCATGTCTACTAAATATCGATTCAGAGATACCTATCGCATTCAGTTGCGGGAAAGGGATCATCCTCCGCCCCATGTCCACCTCACGGGTAGCGGAGTGGATGTGGTCCTGAGCCTGGAGACCGTCGAAGTCATGATGGGGCGGGCGCCGCCATTGATCATAAGGAAGCGCTGGACTGGGTCAGGGCTCATCAGGCGCAACTGCTAGAGGACTGGCAACGATGCTACCCATGAAACGGCCGCGGCTATTGGCCGTGCAGCCTGTATTGCCGTTCAGCCTGGACCTGACGTTCATCGACGGTCAGCGACTGAGGCTGGACTTGAGCGCCGATGTACAACGTTATCCCGGCTTGCAGCCTCTGTTGAAAGACGAAGCGTTTGCGGGCGCAATTTTGGGCGACGATGGCTGGAGCGTGGAATGGCCAGAACTGGATATCCAGATCGGTGCCGATACGTTGTATCTGGATGCACTGGCGCAGAACGCCGTGGACGAAAATACCCGCATCTTCATCGGTTGGCGTGCCCGCACCGGCCTGCCGCTGAGCCAGGCGGCTGAAGCGCTGGGGGTCAGTGCTCGCAGCATCAGCCGCTACAGCAGTGGCCGTGAGGCTGTGCCGCGTTCGTTGGCCCTGGCGTGCCTGGGCTGGGACTCGTTGCAACGTAAAGGCGCAAGTGTGGCCGCGGAACCGACCGGCCGTTACACCGTCACGCGCAAACCTTAGTCGGCCGCCGGCGGCGGTTGTTCATAACGGGCATTGAAGGCCTGGACGAAACCGTTGCGCAGTATCTGCAGGAAGGCTTCGAAGGCGCTGATGTCCTGCTGGTGAACATTGCCGCTGAGTTCCACCCGGGTGGCGAACTGGTTCTTGCGCTGGTTCTTGAGGGCCGTTTCACCTGTGCCGACCAGCGCTTCCCAGACCGAGCGGAAGATGTTCTTGTTCTGGTTTTCCACGTCCTGCTGCCAGTCGAACACGTCGACATCACGCAGCAATGGCTTGATGTAGCCGCTGAGCCGGGCATTGTCGGCTTCAGCCTCGACCACCAGGTCGCCGTGGCCAGCATTGAAATCGAACTTGCCATAGGCCGCGGCGAAATCGTTCAGGCGCCTGAGCTCGATGTTTCTGGCCCGCAGGCGGAAATCGAAATCTTCGAAATCGCTCAAGGGGTCGAAGGTGGCCTGCATTTCCAGGGGCGCATGTTCGGCCACCAGGGCCTTGCCTTCGAAACGGGCGTCGCGCTTGCCTTCGGTGTCGACCACGTTGGTCAGGTTATAGAAGCTGGCGTTGACGTCGGTGGCCCGCAGATTGACCGGTGGCTTGGAGTTGAAATTGCGAAAGGTGACCTTGCCATCCCTGATGCGCACTTCGTTGAAGGTGATGGGCAGCAGTTTTTCCAGTTGCTCGCGCCAGTTGGTGCCCCGGCCGGTCTGGGAGTTCTGGCGGTTGGCGCCGCCGTCGACGAAGTTCACTTCGGGGCGGGCGAATTCCACCTCGGCCACCACCGCATGGTCGTACCACAGCGAGTGCCAGCTCACCGACAGGTCCACCAGCGGTGCGGTGACGAACGGCACCGGGACCTTGCCGTCGACCTTGACGATTTCCAGGCCGTTGATCCGGTAGGCACCGCGCCACAGGGCCAGGTCTACGTCGGTGATCTGGCCGCGATAATCGCCCATGTTGGCCAGTTTATCGTTCAGGTAGTCGCGTACCAGGTAAGGCAGGGTGAAGTGCAGGGCCACGAGCACCGCGACGAGGGTGGCGAACACCCACAGTGGCCAGCGGTATCGACGCTTCATGTCAGTCAGTCTCCAGCGTTTGTTGGGGGAGCGCCTCCTAATGCCATTGACTGTCGCAACAACGGGAACGTTCGGTGCAACTGGACGCCCATGGGCAACAGGCATACCTTTAAAGGCTTAAATTCTCGCCCCATCAAGGACCCAGCCATGAGCCGTATATTCGCTGACAACGCCCATTCCATCGGTAATACGCCACTGGTGCAGATCAACCGCATTGCGCCGCGCGGTGTGACCATCCTGGCCAAGATCGAGGGGCGCAACCCAGGGTATTCGGTCAAGTGCCGGATCGGCGCGAACATGATCTGGGACGCTGAAAGCTCGGGCAAACTCAAACCGGGCATGACCATCGTCGAACCGACTTCGGGTAACACCGGGATCGGCTTGGCGTTCGTCGCCGCCGCCCGTGGCTACAAACTGATGCTGACCATGCCGGCCTCCATGAGTATCGAGCGCCGCAAGGTACTCAAGGCCCTGGGGGCGGAGCTGGTGCTCACCGAACCGGCGAAGGGTATGAAGGGGGCCATCGAGAAGGCCGCCGAGATTCTGGCCAGCGATCCGTCCAAATACTTCATGCCGCAGCAGTTCGATAACCCGGCGAACCCGGCGATCCACGAAAAGACCACCGGCCCGGAAATCTGGAACGACACCGACGGTGCGGTGGACGTGCTGGTAGCGGGCGTGGGCACCGGCGGAACCATTACCGGGGTTTCGCGGTATATCAAGAACACCTGCGGTAAGCCGATCCTGTCGGTGGCGGTCGAGCCTGAGGTTTCGCCAGTGATTACCCAGGCGATGGCGGGTCAGGAGATCAAGCCCAGCCCCCACAAGATCCAGGGGATCGGCGCCGGGTTCGTGCCCAAGAACCTCGATCTGTCGATCGTCGACCTGGTCGAGCGGGTCACTGACGACGAATCCAAGGCCATGGCCCTGCGCTTGATGCAGGAGGAAGGCATCCTCTGCGGGATTTCCTGTGGCGCGGCGATGGCCGTGGCCGTGCGCCTGGCGCAAAAGCCGGAAATGCAGGGCAAGACCATCGTCGTGATTCTGCCGGACTCGGGCGAGCGGTACTTGTCGAGCATGTTGTTCAGCGATCTGTTTACCGAGCAGGAGACTCAGCAGTAATCGTGAATTCACTGCGAGGGTGAGAGAGCCCTGCTGTGGGAGCAAAGCTTGCTCGCGATATAGGCACCTCGGTTCCTGGCAGACCGCATTATCTTCATCGCGGGCAAGCCTTGCTCCCACGGAGAGCCTGCCTACAAAGGTTCATTTAGCGGTGTTTTGACCGGCGTCAGCCAAGGTTCAGGTGGCGCCTGTTAGAAAGTGTTTATTGCGTTTTACTCAACAGAGAATGTTGCGTCAGACGGTTTTTACCCGGGCCACGAATGTTTAACATGGTCCTCGGCTACGTCGGGCAGTAGGCGTTGCGTCAGTTGTTTTTGGACAAGGAGTTGTAAAAATGACCGTTTCGTTTATCGCCAAGGCCTCGGTGTTGCTGCTGTTTTTGGGCAGTACGCTTTATGTGCATTTGCGTGGCAAGGCGCGTTTGCCGGTGTTGCGTCAGTTCGTCAACCATTCGGCGCTGTTCGCCCCCTATAACGCCTTGATGTACCTGTTCTCCGGCGTGCCCTCGAAGCCTTACCTGGATCGCAGCAAGTTTCCCGAACTGGATGTGCTCAAGGACAACTGGCAAGTCATTCGCGACGAGGCCATGCACTTGTTTGACGAGGGTTACATTCGCGCCGCCGAGAAGAACAACGACGCCGGTTTCGGCTCGTTCTTCAAGAAGGGGTGGAAGCGTTTCTACCTCAAGTGGTACGACAAACCGCTGCCGTCCGCCGAGTTGCTTTGCCCCAGGACGGTCGAGCTGGTCAGCCGGATCCCTAACATCCGGGGCGCGATGTTTGCCCTGTTGCCCGGTGGCAGCCATCTGAATCCACATCGAGACCCCTTCGCCGGTTCGTTGCGTTATCACCTGGGGCTGTCCACGCCCAATTCCGATGACTGCCGTATCTTCGTCGACGGTCAGATCTACGCCTGGCGCGACGGCGAAGACGTCATGTTCGATGAAACCTATGTGCACTGGGTCAAGAACGAAACCCCACAGACCCGCGTCATCCTGTTCTGTGATGTCGAGCGGCCCTTGAAAAGCCGGCTGATGACCCGCCTCAACCGCAGCATCAGCGCATTCCTCGGCCGCGCCACCGCGCCACAGAACCTGGACGATGAACATGTCGGCGGCATCA
The DNA here is from genome assembly GCF_030687295.1 of Pseudomonas beijingensis. Lineage (NCBI taxonomy): Bacteria > Pseudomonadati > Pseudomonadota > Gammaproteobacteria > Pseudomonadales > Pseudomonadaceae > Pseudomonas > Pseudomonas beijingensis. The sequence continues at coordinate 2,626,292 of NZ_CP117425.1, forward strand.
ACCGGGCCTATGCCTGGAGCAAGTCGTTCAGCGACGGCATCAGTGGCCAGGTCAAGCAATTCAAGCGCAAGCATCCCAAGGCGTATCGGGTGATGCGGCCCGTGTTGGCGGTGGCGGTGCTGACGGCGCTTGGTTATTGGTTGTTCGTTTAAAACATTGCGCAGTCCATCGGGCGCTGGTTATAGTCAGCGCTCTTCGGGTTTTCCAACCCACCCTTCAAGAGATCGGCTCATGCCTGCATCCCCTGTCATCGCGGTCGTGGTTCCAGCGTTCAACGCTGGCGTCCTGCCGTGTGGGAATCAGCAGCCTGCGCAGATCGGTCAATACCCTCCACCTGTCCGTAGCTCATCGGTGTACGCCGTCGTATCACCGCCGGGTGTTGGCATTCAGGGCTGATCGGCAACGGTTGCCATCCCCTGTGCCCGCCTGAAAAAACTACTGGACTTCAGCCTCGGCTGAGTTGGCTTTTTGCCTGACTACAGGTGGTATCCATGTATTCGCTTTCCAAAAACGCCTTATTGGCGGCGGCTTCCACGAGCCTGTTCGTTTTGCTGTGGAGCAGCGGGGCGATCTTTTCCAAGCTGGGCCTGGCCCACGCTTCACCCTTCGCCTTTTTGCTGATCCGATTTGCCATCGCACTGTTCGCGCTGGTGCTGTTGATTCCGTTGCTCAAGTTCAAGCTGCCCAAGACCGGTAAGCCGATGCGGTACGCGGTAACCACCGGGCTGGTGCTGCTGGGCGCCTATCAGATTTTTTATCTGCTGGCGCTGCAAATGAGTGTCACGCCCGGGGTCATGGCCACCCTGATGGGGGTGCAACCGATCCTGACCGTGGTGCTCATGGAACGTCAGCGTTCCTGGTCGCGGATGTTCGGCCTGGTGCTGGGCTTGGTCGGGTTGGTCATGGTGGTGTACCAGGGCATCGGCCTGGCCGGCATGTCCCTGGCGGGGATGGTGTGCGGGTTGCTGGCGCTGGTGAGCATGACGGCCGGCTCCATCATGCAGAAGCGCATCACCGACAACCCACTGGGCACGCTGCCGGTGCAGTACCTGGCCGGATTGGTACTGTGCGCAGCGTTCGTGCCGTTCCAGCCGTTTCACTTCGAATACAGCGCGGGGTTCTTCGTGCCGGTGTTGTGGATGGGGCTGGTGGTGTCAGTGTTGGCGACGTTGTTGCTGTACCGTTTGATTGCTCGCGGCAACCTGGTGAACGTCACCAGCCTGTTCTACCTGGTGCCGGCGGTGACGGCGATCATGGACTACCTGGTGTTCGACAACCGCCTGGCGTTGTTGAGCTTGCTGGGGATGGTGCTGATCATCGTGGGGTTGGTGTTTGTGTTTCGTAAAAGTCGCTGAGCCTTGGATGCTCGCTGACTGAACAACCGCTATCGCGGGCAAGTCTTGCTCCCACAGGTTATGTGTAGTCCTTGTGGGAGCAAGGCTTGCCCGCGATGGCATCTCGCGCTGCGCCAATGAACTACCGGGCAGACGCTTCAGCCCGGCTTCGCGACTGAAGGCTTCAACACCAACCACAACGCCGCCGCAATCAGCACCCCGCCATACAAATGCGCCATCCCCAACGGCTCATCCAGCAGCAACGCCCCCCACAGCACGCCGAACGGCGGGATCAGGAACGTCACGGTCATGGATTTGACCGGACCGATGGAACTGAGTAAGCGGAAGTACAAGATGTACGCCAGCGCGGTGCACACCAGGCCCAGCCCCAGCAGTGACAACCAGACGCTCCAGCCACCCCAGCTGGCCGGCGGCTGGCTGATGACGCTGTAGCCAAACAGCGGCAGCAAGAACACCGTGGCGCCAAACATGCTGCCCAGGGCCGAGAGACGGCTGTCCAGGCCACCTTGGTGATCGAGCCAGCGCCGGGTGAGGAAACCGGCAAAGCCGTAGCAGGTCGTGGCCAGCAGGCAGGCGAGGGCGCCCATCAACAGTTGCAGGTCGAACGCCACCGGGCCGGCGCGGGTCAGGATGCCAACGCCGAGCAGCCCCAGGAAGACACCGCTGACCTTGGCCAGGGTCAGTTGCTCGCTGAAGAACAAGCCTCCGATCACCACGCCCATCAACGGCGTGGTGGCATTGAAGATCGCCGAGTAACCGGCCGGCAGCACCTGGGCCGCCAGCGAATAGAACGTGGCCGGAATGCCCGAGTTGATCAGGCCTAGCACCATGACGACTTTGAGCTTGCCGCGAAAATTCCAATCGACGCGCATCAGGGCCAGGATCACCAGCAGCCCGACGAAGGCGATGGACACGCGAAAGAACGCAGTGGGGATGGTGCCAATGACGGGGGCGATGATGCGCATGAACAGGAAGCTGGCCCCCCAGATGGCGGCCAGTGACAGTAAACGCAGGATATCGACGAGGTTCACGAGCCACTCCTTCCTTGATGGGGTGGCAAGTGTCGCCGCCCTGTATACCGATGGCAATGGTTGCGTTGCCGCGTAATTGGCCTCTAAGCTCAGTCGCCAATAACAAGCATGACTCGCCGAGGTTTACTTTATGCCGCAGCCATGGCCCGCCCTCGAAATCGCCCGTTCGATCCTCGACGGCTTCGACGATTATCGTGAGCATTTCCGGCAGATCACCGACGGCGCCCGCGCCCGGTTCGAGCAGGCCCAGTGGCTGGAGGCCCAAGCGGCTTCGGCGGCGCGGATCAATTTATATGAAGAAAAGGTCTTCGAAACCGTCGCCAAACTGCATAAGGCCTTCGATGACGAAACACTGATGGACGTGGGCTGCTGGCCGCTGGTCAAAAGTGCCTACATCAGCCTGATCGACCTGCGCTTCGACGATGAGCTGTCGGAAACCTGGTACAACTCGATCTTCTGCGGGCTGTTCAGCCACGATCTGATCAGCGATGGCACCATGTTCATCCACACCACCCGGCCCAGCCTGCGCCGGGCTCGCGCCGCCCAGACCCGCACCTACAAGCCCCAGGGGCAGTTGGACCGGATGCTGGCGAGTGTGTTCGCCGACTACCGTTTCAGCGAGGACTACGCCGATTTGCCGGGCGACCTGCAGCGCCTCGAAGCGCAGTTGCGCGAGAACCTGCCGGACTGGGTCTGCAAGGACCCGGAACTGACCGTGGAGTTGTTTTCCTCGGTGCTCTACCGCAACAAGGGCGCCTACCTGGTGGGGCGGATCTACACCCGTGATGAGCAGTGGCCGCTGGTGATTCCGCTGTTGCACCGCGAGGGCCGGGGTATTCAGATCGATGCGCTGATCACCGACGAGGCGCAGGTGTCGATCATCTTCTCGTTCACCCGCTCGTACTTCATGGTGGATGTGCCGGTACCAGCGGAATTCATCGGCTTTCTCAAGCGCATCCTGCCGGGCAAGCACATCGCCGAGCTGTACACTTCCATCGGTTTCTACAAGCACGGCAAATCCGAGTTCTACCGGGCGCTGATCAACCATCTGGCGAACACCGACGACCAGTTCATCATGGCCCCCGGCGTGCGCGGCATGGTCATGAGCGTGTTCACCCTGCCGGGCTTCAACACGGTGTTCAAGATCATCAAGGACCGTTTCTCACCGTCGAAAAACGTCGACCGGGCCACGGTGATCGAGAAGTACCGACTGGTGAAAAGCGTCGACCGGGTCGGGCGTATGGCCGATACCCAGGAGTTCGCCGATTTCCGTTTTCCCCTGAGCAAGTTCGAGCCGGCCTGCCTGGAGGAACTGCTGGAAGTGGCGCCGTCCACGGTGTCGGTGGAAGGCGAGACAGTGTTGATTCGCCACTGCTGGACCGAACGCCGGATGACGCCCCTGAACCTCTACCTGGAAAACGCCAACCCGGACCAGGTACGCGAGGCGCTGGAAGACTACGGCCTGGCGATCAAGCAACTGGCGGCGGCCAATATCTTCCCCGGCGACATGCTGCTCAAGAACTTCGGCGTGACCCGCCACGGTCGCGTGGTGTTCTACGATTACGATGAAATCTGCTTTCTCACCGAAGCCAACTTCCGCCACATCCCCGAGCCCCGCACACCGGAAGACGAAATGGCTTCCGAACCCTGGTATTCCATTGGCCCGCTGGACGTCTTCCCCGAAGAGTTCCCGCCGTTCCTGTTCGCCGACGCCGGGCAGCGCAAGCTGTTCGACCAGTTGCACGGCGAGTTGTACAACGCCGACTACTGGAAAAGCCTGCAGGAGGCGATCCGGGCAGGGAAGGTGATCGATGTGTTTCCGTATCGGCGCAAGGACCTGGACAGCGAATAACCTCGAAATCTGCGCAAACCCTGTGGGAGCGAGCTTGCTCGCGATAATGGTGTGTCAGTCAACATCAACGCTGGCTGATCCACCGCTATCGCGAGCAAGCTCGCTCCCACAGGGTATGGCGGCAGGCAGGCTGCCATGTGTCGGCGCAACGGCCGCAAATCTGCGACAATCGCCCCCTTGCTCAAACCGACGACCCTTGCGTACCTGATGACTGACCAAGCTCCCGCTATCGACAAGCTGCTGAAAAACCTCGACCACGCCATGCTCGCCGACCGTCACCGGTTGCGGCGCCAGTTGCTCGAGCTGCGCAAGAAACCCGACGAGGCCAAGCTGGCCCAGTGGGTGACGCGCATGCAGGCGTCGTGCGACCAGGTGCTGGCGCGCAAGGCGAGCCTGCCGGTGATTCGCTACGACGACAATTTGCCGATCGCCGCCAAGCGCGACGAAATCAAGGAGGCGTTGCTCAAGCACCAGGTGCTGATCATCGCCGGCGAGACCGGCTCGGGTAAAACCACGCAGTTGCCGAAGATCTGCCTGGAAATCGGTCGCGGCCAGCATGGCTTGATCGGCCACACCCAGCCGCGTCGGATCGCCGCCCGCAGCGTCGCAAGCCGTGTGGCAGAGGAACTGGCCACGCCGTTGGGGGCGCTGGTGGGTTATCAGGTGCGCTTCGAAGACCAAAGCGACGCCAATACCCTGATCAAGCTGATGACCGACGGCATCCTGTTGGCCGAGACCCAGAACGACCGTTACCTCGAGCGCTACGACACGATCATCGTCGACGAAGCCCACGAACGCAGTCTGAATATCGACTTCCTGCTTGGCTACCTCAAGACCCTGCTGCCGCGCCGTCCCGACCTGAAAGTCATCATCACCTCGGCGACCATCGATCTGGAACGTTTCTCCAAGCACTTCGACGACGCGCCTATCGTGGAAGTCTCCGGTCGCACCTTCCCGGTGGAAACCTGGTATCGCCCGCTGACCCTGGAGCAGGACGAGGAGGGCAATCGGGTCGAGGACGACTTGACCGTCGACCAGGCGATCCTCGCCACCCTCGATGAAATCGCCGCCTATGAGCGCAGCGAGCGCCGCAGCCCCGGGGATGTGCTGGTGTTCCTGCCGGGCGAGCGGGAGATTCGCGACGCGGCGGAGATGCTGCGCAAGGCCCAGCTCAAGCACACCGAGATCTTGCCGCTGTATGCGCGATTGTCGCCGGCCGAGCAACAACGGATCTTCCAGTCCCACCCGGGCCGTCGGGTGGTGCTGGCGACCAACGTCGCCGAAACCTCGCTCACCGTGCCGGGCATCCGCTACGTGATCGACAGCGGTACCGCGCGCATCAGCCGCTACAGCTATCGGGCCAAGGTCCAGCGCCTGCCCATCGAGGCCATTTCCCAGGCCAGCGCCAACCAGCGCAAGGGTCGCTGCGGGCGGGTCGAGCCGGGGATTTGCGTGCGGCTGTACAGCGAAGAAGATTTTCTTGGGCGGCCGGAATTCACCGACCCGGAGATCCTGCGCACCAACCTGGCGGCGGTGATCCTGCAGATGCTGCACCTGCGCCTCGGCGAGATCACCGATTTCCCGTTCATCGAGCCGCCGGATGGCAAGGCCATCAGCGACGGCTTCAACCTGCTGCAAGAACTCTCGGCGGTGGACCGCAACAGTCAGCTGACCCCGCTCGGTCGGCAGTTGGCGCGCCTGCCGGTGGACCCACGCATGGGCCGCATGCTGCTGGAAGCGGCGAAGCTGGGCAGTTTGCAGGAAGTGTTGATCGTCGCCAGCGCCATGTCGATCCAGGACCCGCGCGAGCGTCCGCCGGAACGCCAGCAAGCGGCCGACCAGGCCCACGCTCAATGGAAAGACGCCGACTCGGACTTCGCCGGGCTGGTCAATTTGTGGCGCGGTTTCGAAGAGCAGCGCCAGGCCCTGACCGCCAGCCCACTGCGCAACTGGTGCCGCAAGAACTTCCTCAATTACCTGCGCCTGCGTGAGTGGCGTGATTCCCATCGCCAGTTGAGTTTGATCTGCCGCGACATGCAGTTGAGCCTCAACAAAGACCCGGCCGACTACCCGAAGCTGCACAAAGCGGTGCTGTCGGGTCTGCTCAGTCAGATCGGCCAGAAAACCGAAGATGGCGATTACCTCGGCGCTCGCCAGCGGCGGTTCTGGGTTCACCCGTCGTCGGGCCTGGGCAAAAAGCGCCCGCAGTGGCTGATGACCGCCGAGCTGGTGGAAACCACCAAGCTGTACGCGCGCATGGTGGCCAAGATCGAACCGGACTGGATCGAGCCGTTGGCCGGGCACCTGATCAAGAAAAACCACTTCGAACCCCACTGGGAGAAGAAGCGCGGGCAAGTGGTGGCCTATGAGCAGATCACGCTGTTCGGGCTGATTGTCGTCGGTCGGCGGCCGGTGCACTACGGGCCAGTGGACCCGGTGGTGTCGCGGGAGTTGTTCATCCGCGAGGCGCTGGTGCGCGGCGAGATCCAGTCCAAGGCCAAGTGCCTGGGCGCCAATACCCGCTTGCTGGAGCAACTCGACGAGCTGGAAGCCAAGGCTCGTCGCCGCGACATCCTGGCGGACGAGGAAACCCTGTTTGCGTTCTATGACGCGCGTTTGCCGGCCGAGATCCACCAGACCGCGACGTTCGACAGCTGGTACCGGATCAACAGCCAGAAAGACCCGCAATTGCTGATCATGCGCGAGGAAGACGTGCTGGCCCGCGAAGCCAGCGAGGTCACCGCCACGCAGTACCCCGACACCTTGCGCGTCGGTGACCTGACCTTGCCGCTGAGCTATCACTTCGAGCCCAATCACCCGCGCGACGGGGTGACGCTGCGGGTACCGGCGCCGCTGCTGCCAATGCTGCCGCCGGAACGCCTGGAATGGTTGGTGCCAGGAATGATCGAGGCCAAATGCATCGCCCTGGTGCGCAACCTGCCCAAGGCCTTGCGCAAGAACTTCGTGCCGGTGCCGGACTTCGTCAAGGCGGCGCTGCAACGCATCACCTTCGCTGAGGGCTCGTTGCCGCAATCCCTGGGCCGCGAACTGCTGCGCATGACCGGTGCGCGGGTCAGCGACGAAGCCTGGGCCGAAGCGGCCCAGCAGGTGGAAAGCCATCTGCGCATGAACCTGGAAATCGTCGACGGCCAGGGCAAGTTCCTCGGCGAGGGCCGCGACCTGGCCGAGTTGACGGCACGCTTTGCCGAAGCCAGCCAGGCGGCCTTGGCCGTGCCGCAAACGGCAAAAAGCCAGGCACCGGTGGAGGCGAAGGTCTTCGCACCGGTGGCCGAGAAAACCCAGCAGAAGATCGCCGGGCTGTCGATGACGGTTTATCCGGCGCTGGTGGAAGAGGGCGGCGTGGTCAAGGAAGGGCGTTTCCCGACGCCGGCCGAAGCCGAATTCCAGCATCGCCGCGCCTTGCAGCGCTTGCTCATGCAGCAATTGGCCGAATCGGCGAAGTTCCTGCGCGGCAAGCTGCCAGGGCTGACGGAACTGGGCCTGCTGTACCGCGATTTGGGTCGCATCGACGGTCTGGTGGAAGACATCCTGCTCGCCAGCCTCGACAGTTGCGTACTCGAAGGTGAAACGAGCCTGCCCCGTGACGGCGCCGCCCTGGCGGCCCTGGCCGAGCGTAAGCGCGGCGGCTGGACCGAGCACGCCGAACGCCTGGCGAGGCTGACCCTGGACATCCTCAAGCTCTGGCACGGCCTGCAAAAACGCTTCAAGGGCAAGATCGACCTGGCCCAGGCCGTGGCGCTGAACGACATCAAGCAACAACTCAGCCACCTGGTGTACCCAGGCTTCGTGCGGGAAACCCCGCATCAGTGGCTCAAGGAACTGCCGCGTTACCTCAAGGCCATCGAGCAACGTTTCGAGAAGCTCGGCAGCCAGGTGCAGAAAGACCGGGTCTGGAGCGGCGAACTGTCGAACCTCTGGGCTCAATACCAGGCCCGCGCCAGCAAGCACGCCCAGGAAGGCAAGCGCGACCCGCAACTGGAGTTGTACCGCTGGTGGCTGGAGGAATACCGGGTGTCGCTGTTCGCCCAGCAGTTGGGTACCAAGGTGCCGATTTCCGACAAGCGCCTGGGCAAGCAGTGGGGGTTGGTGGAGGGTTGATCAGACAGATTGGGTAACACCTGTGGGAGCGAGCTTGCTCGCGATAGCGGTGAATCAGCCAGCATTGATGTTGACTGACCCACCGCTATCGCGAGCAAGCTCGCTCCCACAGGGTAGGGTGTTGTAGTGAATGGAGAATGGGCCAAACCCCAGCGTTTATGGCAAACTTCGCGCCTATAAATGCCGGTCCCGTGATTTTGAGCTTCAATGCCACGGGCGGATCCGGAATAAAGCGATGCCAGGGCTGCTTCCCCGGATGGGAAAAGTCCCTTTGTGTATTGGTACGTCGGTGCCAATACTTTCTGCCTGAACAGATCAGAGACACGACCCATGCATAACGTCGTCATCAGCGGCACCGGCCTGTACACCCCGGCCAACAGCATCTCCAACGAAGAGCTGGTGCAATCTTTCAATACCTATGTCGCGCAATTCAACGCCGACAACGCCGATGCCATCGCGCGCGGTGAAGTCGAGGCCTTGACCGAATCCAACGCCGCGTTCATCGAAAAGGCCTCCGGTATCAAGAGCCGCTTTGTCATGGACAAGGACGGCATTCTCGATCCGCAACGCATGACCCCACGCCTGCCCGAGCGCTCCAACGACGAGTGGTCGGTGCTCTGCGAAATGGCCGTTGGCGCCGCGAAACAGGCCTTGGAGCGCGCCGGCCGTACCGTCGCCGACATCGACGGGGTGATCGTCGCCTGTTCCAACCTGCAGCGTGCCTACCCGGCCATCGCCATCGAAGTCCAGGAAGCCCTGGGCATCGAAGGGTTCGGTTTCGACATGAACGTGGCCTGTTCTTCGGCGACCTTCGGCATCCAGGCCGCGGCCAACAGTGTGCAACTGGGTCAGGCCCGGGCGATCCTGATGGTCAACCCGGAAGTCTGCACCGGCCACTTGAACTTCCGCGACCGCGACAGCCACTTCATCTTCGGCGACGCGGCCACTGCCGTGATCATCGAGCGGGCGGACCTGGCGACTTCGCCGTACCAATTCGACGTGGTCAGCACCAAGCTGCTTACCAAGTTCTCCAACAACATCCGCAACAACTTCGGTTTCCTCAACCGCGCTGCGCAAGAGGGCGTCGGTAGCCGTGACAAGCTGTTCGTCCAGGAAGGCCGCAAGGTATTCCGCGATGTCTGCCCGATGGTCGCCGAGCTGATCGGTGCCCACCTGGAAGAAAACCAGCTAAACGTGGGCGACGTGAAACGCTTCTGGCTGCACCAGGCCAACCTGAGCATGAACCACCTGATCGTGCGCAAACTGCTGGGACGCGAAGCCACCGAAGCGGAAGCCCCGGTGATCCTCGACCGCTACGCCAACACCAGTTCCGCCGGTTCGGTGATTGCCTTCCACAAATACCAGGATGACCTGCCCAGCGGTTCGGTCGCCGTGCTCAGTTCATTTGGCGCTGGTTATTCGATTGGTAGCGTGATTTTGCGCAAGCATTGATCCACTGTTGCGGCGCCGAATTTTTTGTGGAAGCAAAGCCATGTGGGAGCAAAGCTTGCTCGCGAAACAGGCAACTCGGTTTATAGAGGACCGCGTCGCCTGCATCGCGGGCAAGCCTTGCTCCCACATAAACCCCTCGCCACAATAGTGATCTATCCAGCCATAGGGTGTTGAATGACGATCACCGACGACACCCTCCTGCTCCAACGCCTCCTGGCCGGTGAGCAGCAGGCCTACAAGGAACTGGTCAGCGCCTACCAGAGCCCGATGCGTGCCGTGGCCCATGCCATCGTCGGCAGCCGCCATGCCGACGAAGTGGTGCAGGACGCGTGGCTGTCGGTGGTGCGCAATCTCAGTGGCTTCCAGGGGCGCTCCAGCCTCAAGACCTGGTTGTTGACCATCACGGCCAACGCCGCCAAGGGACGCTACAAGCAGAACCGTCGGGAAGTGTTGCTCGATGACCTTCCAGCCCCCCACGGCACCCTCGGCGACGAGCGTTTCGCCGCTGACGGCCATTGGCTGCTGGCGCCGTTCGCCTGGCACCAGGACACGCCCGAAGCGTTGCTCACAATGAGTGAATTGCGCGATTGCCTGGAGCACACGTTGCTCAGCCTGTCGGAACTGCAAGGCAGCGTACTGAGCCTGCGTGAACAGCAGGGCCTGGAGTTGGACGAAATCTGTAATCTTCTGGACATTTCGCTCTCCAATGTTCGTGTGCTGTTGCATCGCGCCCGACTGAAGGTCTTCGCGACTGTTGAACATTTCGAGGAAACCGGCGAATGCTGACCTGCAAGGAACAAGTAGCGCGCTCCAGCGACTACCTCGACGGGCAATTGAGCTTTCGTGAACGCCTGATGGTGCGTCATCACCTGATGTTCTGCCCCAATTGCCGACGCTTCATCCGCCAGATGCGCCTGATGCAGGCGACCCTCAAAAAGTTGCCGCAACCACCGATTCCCGACCTGGATCACCTGGCCGAGAAACTCGCCGCCGAGCGTCGCAAAGATATCCACTAAAACTCAAAACACCACCCGACCCCTGTGGGAGCGAGCTTGCTCGCGATAGCGGTGTATCAGTCAAATCACTTCAGGCTGAACCATCGCGATCGCGAGCAAGCTCGCTCCCACAAGGCTTTCCGGTTATTCCCATTCGAAGTAAAAAGTTCCGCTGTCATAAAATCTTTATGTGATAGCAACTCGCCTGACACAACCGGCCGCCAAGATCCCCTCCCAACACCAGCGGGCCCAGTTCCGCGTGTTTTCTAACGCATAGACTACCAACAGGGGAATTCTTCGATGATCCGTAAGCACTTCGCAGGTGTTGCCGCCAGCGCACTGGCAATGGCAGTAACCGCCCAGGCTTTCGCCGGCACCGTCACCACCGATGGCGCCGATATCGTGGTCAAAACCAAGGGCGGCCTTGAGGTCGCTACCACTGACAAAGAGTTCAGCTTCAAGCTCGGTGGTCGTTTGCAGGCTGACTACAGCCAGTTCGACGGTATCTACACCGACAACGGCAAATCGGCCGATGCCGCTTACATCCGCCGCGGCTTCCTGGAGCTGTCCGGCGTGCTGTACACGGATTGGGCCTACACCATCAACTACGATTTCGCCCACAACAGTGGCGATTCCGACAACGGCTACTTCGACGAAGCGTCGCTGGCCTACAACGGCTTCAAGCCAGTGTCGATCAAGGTCGGTCGCTTTGACCCCGACTTCGGCCTGGAAAAAGCCACCAGCTCCAAGTGGGTGACCGCGCCTGAGCGTAACGCTGCCTACGACCTGATCGACTGGGCCAACGGCCACCAGAACGGCCTGGGTATCCAGGCTTCCAGCACCTTCGCCGACTCGTTCTACGCCTCGGCCGGCGTGTTCAGCAAGGACACCGACGACACCGACGGCGACAGCGTCAAGCAAGTCAACGGTCGCTTCGTGTTCGCCCCGATGCACGAAGCTGGCAACGTGCTGCACTTCGGTCTGAACGTAGCTTCCCGTGACGTTTCGGACACCGCGTTCGACGCACGTTATCGCTCCCGCCTGGGCATGCGTGGCGTTGAAACCCTGGGCGGCAACGATGCCGGTCCTAACGGCAACCGTCCGGTCCTGGGCGGCGCCAACAACTCGCCGGCCGGTTCGTACGACACTGACACCGCCTTCGGCCTGGAAGCTGCTTTCGCCATGGGTCCTGCGTCGATCCAGGGTGAATACATCTCCCGCAAGACCAAGGCTGACAGCGACGCCTTCGAAGACATCAAAGGCCACGGCTTCTACGTCCAGGGTGCCTACACCATCACCGGTGAGTCCCGTGGTTACAAGGTCGGCAAGTTTGATGCGATCAAGCCTCAGAACAAATCCATCGGCGCCTGGGAAGTGTTCTACCGCTTCGACAGCATGACCGTCGAAGACGACAACATCACCACTGCCTCGGCGACCCGTGAAGTGGGCGATGCCGAAGCCAAGGTGCACAACCTGGGCGTGAACTGGTACGCCAACGAAGCGGTGAAAATCACCGGTGCCTACGTCAAGGCCAAGACCGACAAAGTCACCAACGCCAATGGCGATGACGATGGCGACGGTTTCGTAGTCCGTGCCCAGTACGTGTTCTGAATCGCGCTGACTTGATACACCGCTGCACTTTCATCCGTTAAAGCTCCTTTCGACCCCGCCTCTGGCGGGGTTTTTTTTTATGTGCGGCCGGTCAGTATCGGCGATACTCGCTCCATCCGTCGTCTGGCTCTCGAGGAAACGCATGCCGCTTCACGTCTTGGACAGCCTGTCCGCCATCGCGCCTCTGGAGTGGGACGCGTTGGTGCCCGCCAACCAGCCTTTCCTGCGCCACGCCTTCCTCAGCACCTTGGAAGACAGCGCCAGCCTGGGTCCTCAATCCGGGTGGCAAGCCGAGCACTTGTTGCACATTGAAGACGGTCGTCTGCTGGCGGCTCTGCCCAGTTACCGCAAATGGCATTCCTACGGTGAATACGTGTTCGACCACGGCTGGGCCGACGCTTGCGCCCGCGCCGGCATCGACTATTACCCCAAGCTGTTGACGGCGGTACCGTTCAGTCCGGTCAGTGGCCCGCGACTGTTGGCGGCGCGGGTGGAGGACGGTCTGGAGTTGCTGGGCAGCGTGCCCGGCTACCTGGAAATCGAAGGGCTTTCCAGCGCCCACGTCAATTTCACCGATGCCTTCACCGACGCGGCGCTCGCTGGGCAGGAAGGCTGGCTGCAGCGGATCGGCTGCCAGTATCACTGGCAAAATCGCGGTTATCGCGACTTCCAGGATTTTCTCGATGCCCTCAGTTCCCGCAAGCGCAAGCAGATGCGCAAGGAACGCGAACAAGTGGCGGGGCAGGGCATCGCATTCGAATGGCTCGAAGGTCATCAGTTGGACGAGGCACAGTGGGATTTTGTCTACGCCTGTTACGCCAACACCTACGCGGTGCGTCGGCAGGCGCCGTACCTGACCCGGGCGTTCTTCAGCCTGCTGGCCGAGCGCATGCCCGAGGCCATTCGCGTGGTGTTGGCCAAGCAAGGTTCACGGCCGGTGGCGATGGCGTTCAGCCTGGTGGGCGGCGACAGTTTCTACGGGCGTTACTGGGGCTGCCTGGCGGAATTCGACCGCCTGCACTTCGAAACCTGCTTCTATCAAGGCATGGATTATGCGATTGCCCATGGCTTGCAGCGCTTTGATGCCGGCGCCCAGGGCGAGCACAAATTGATTCGTGGATTCGAGCCGGTGATTACCCGCTCGTGGCATTACTTGCGTCATCCGGGGCTGAAAGCGGCGGTGGCGGATTTCCTCGTGCGCGAGCATGAGGGGGTGCTGGCCTATGCCGAAGAGGCGAAGACAGCACTGCCTTATCGGCAGTGCTGATCTTCGCGGGTGTGACTCAGCGGTTTTCCTGGCCCAGCCAGCGGTACGAGACACCGCCGATGACGGCGCCCAGCAGCGGCGCCACCCAGAACAGCCACAGCTGCTCGATGGCCCAGCCACCGACAATCAGCGCCGGACCAGTACTGCGGGCCGGGTTGACGGAGGTGTTGGTGACCGGAATCGAGATCAGGTGAATGAGCGTCAGGGCCAGGCCGATGGCAATCGGTGCCAGCCCGGCCGGCGCACGTTTATCGGTGGCGCCGAGGATGATCAGGATGAACATCGCCGTCATGACCAGTTCGGTGACAAAACCGGCCGGCATTGAATACCCACCCGGCGAATGCTCGCCGTAACCGTTCGCGGCCAGGCCGGACGCGGCCAGGTCAAAGCCTTCCTTGCCGCTGGCGATGAAGTAGATCAACGCAGCGGCCAGCACTCCCCCTATGACTTGGGCAATGATGTAGGCAGGCAACTCCCTGGCCGGAAACCGCCCGCCCACGTACAAGCCCAACGAAACGGCGGGGTTCAAATGGCAACCCGATATATGGCCGATGGCGAAGGCCATGGTCAATACCGTCAGGCCGAACGCCAGGGCAACCCCCAGCACGCCGATCCCCGAGGCCGCCAATACCGCGCTGCCACAGCCGCCCAACCCCAGCCAGAATGTACCCAACAACTCAGTCGTTGAACGTTTGAGTAAAGACATAAGCATCCTTGATAAAACAGTCGTGATAATCGGTTATGCATCCAGCAGTATTACGACAGGTTCATCTCCAGAACCTGAGCTGAGTACAGCAGAGTGTGGCGACAAATCCAGCGGCCTAAAAAAACCGCCAGCGTCATGGACGGTGGCGGTTTTGGCCGTGGTCGGCGGGGAGTATGGGGTTGCTGTGTGGGCTAAATGGATCGTGGACAGAATTTTTCAGAATAGCGCTCGGACACTGGGCTGTGGGAGCAAAGCTTGCTCGCGATGCAGGCGCCTCGGGCCATCCGGAAGACCGCGTCATCTTCATCGCGGGCAAGCCTTGCTCCCACACGATCTCCAAAGTCTTCTGTCTGTAGAAGTCAACCCGGTTCAGTCGATCCCCACGAACCCACCGGTCTGATGCTGCCATAGCCGTGCATACAATCCGCCGTGGGCCAGCAACTCGGCATGGCTGCCGGTTTCGGCGATGCGGCCATTTTCCAGCACCACCAAGCGGTCCATCCGGGCGATGGTGGAGAGGCGGTGGGCGATGGCGATCACGGTCTTGCCTTGCATCAGCGTCTCGAGGCTTTCCTGGATCGCCGCCTCGACTTCCGAGTCCAGCGCCGAGGTCGCTTCGTCCATGATCAGGATCGGCGCATCCTTGAGCAGCACCCGCGCGATAGCAATGCGCTGGCGCTGGCCGCCGGACAGTTTCACGCCGCGCTCACCCACATGGGCATCGAAGCCAGTGCGGCCTTCGGCGTCCGACAGCAATGGAATGAACTCATCGGCGCGGGCCTTGTGCACGGCTTCCCAAAGTTGCGCATCGGTGGCGTCGGGCTTGCCGTAGAGCAGGTTGTCGCGAATCGAACGATGCAGCAGCGAGGTGTCCTGGGTGATCATGCCGATGCGCTCGCGCAGGCTTTCCTGGCCGACTTCGGCGATGTTCTGGCCGTCGATGAGGATGCGCCCGCCTTGTACGTCATAGAGGCGCAGCAGCAGGTTGACCAAGGTGGATTTACCGGCGCCGGACGGGCCGATCAAGCCGATTTTCTCGCCGGGCTTGATGGTCAGGTTCAGATCGCCGATCACCCCGCTTTTCTTGCCATAGTGGAAATCCACATGCTCGAAACGCACCTCGCCCCGGGCCACCGCCAGGGGCTTGGCCTGGTCGCGGTCGGTGACGCTGACGGGTTGGGAGATGGTCTGCAGGCCGTCCTGGACCATGCCGATGTTTTCGAAGATGCCGGTGACGACCCACATGATCCAGCCGGACATGTTGACGATGCGGATCACCAGCCCGGTGGCCAACGCGATGGCGCCGACGCTGATCAGCGACTGGGTCCACAGCCACAGGGCCAGCGCGGTGGTGCCGACGATCAGCAGCCCGTTCATGCTGGTGATGACCAGGTCCATGCTGGTTACCACGCGGCCAGCCAACTGGGCTTTTTCGGTCTGCTCCTGGATGGCTTCGCGGGCGTATTGCTGTTCGAAATTGGTATGGGCGAACAGCTTCAGGGTGGTGATGTTGGTGTAGCCGTCGACGATCCGCCCCATGAGCTTGGAGCGGGCATCGGACGACACCACCGAGCGCTCCTTGACCCGCGGCACGAAATAGCAGAGTGCGCCGATGTAGGCGGCAATCCACATCAGCAGCGGGATCATCAGGCGCCAGTCGGCTTCGGCGAACAGCACCAGCGAGCTGACGGCATAGATCAGCACGTGCCACAGGGCATCCACGGCCTGGACCGCCGAATCGCGCAAGGAATTGCCGGTTTGCATGATGCGCTGGGCGATGCGCCCGGCGAAGTCGTTCTGGAAGAAATTCAGGCTCTGCTTGAGCACGTAGCTGTGGTTCTGCCAGCGAATCAGGCTGGTCATGCTGGGGCTCAGGGTCTGGTGCACCAGCAGGTCATGCAGGGCTACGAAGATCGGCCGGAAAACCAGCGCCACCACGGCCATCCACGCCAGTTCGAGGCCGTGAAGCTTGAAGAAGTCCACATTGGGCGTGCCCTGGGTCAGGTCGATGATGCGGCTCAGGTAGCTGAACAACGCCACTTCGATCAGCGCGCCGATCAGACCGACCACCAACAGCACGGCGAAGCTGGGCCAGACCTGTTTCAGATAATAGGTGTAGAAGGGCAGGACGCGGTTCGGCGGAGCCGAGCTCGGGGCGTCGCGGAAGATATCGATCAGTGTTTCGAAGCGGCGAAAAACCATGGGTAAATGCCCTGGCAGGGGCTCTCCTTCTTGCTAATGGGCGGTGCGGGGTGACCGCGCCGCCCAGGCTTGCCGTGTGCCTCTTCAGTCGATGCGCTTGGCCGACTTGATGATCACAGGGTCGATCGGCACGTTTTGCATGCCTTGCTTGGTGGTGGTCTGGGAGTTGACGATGATGTCCACCACGTCCATGCCCTTGACCACCTTGGCGAACACCGCATAACCGGCGTCACGGCCCGGGTCGAGGAAGGCGTTGTCGGCCACGTTGATGAAGAACTGGCTGGTGGCCGAGTCCGGGTTGGAGGTGCGGGCCATCGACAAGGTGCCGCGAACGTTGTGCAGGCCATTGCTGGCTTCGTTCTTGATCGGTGCCTTGGTGTCTTTCTGCTGCATCTGCTTGGTGAAGCCGCCGCCCTGGGCCATGAAGCCCGGGATCACACGGTGAAAAATCGTGTTGTTGTAGAAACCGCTGTCCACGTACTCAAGGAAGTTCTTGGTACTGATCGGGGCCTTGACCGGGTCCAGTTCGATTTCGATCTGGCCGTTGGTGGTGTCCAGCAATACATGCGGTGCCTTGGCGGGTGTAGCGGCCATCAGGTTGGCAGCAAACAATACGGTGCCAGCGGCAAGGGCGATTTTTTTCAGCATGGGGTCAGAGATCCTGAGTGGTGGAATCGGTTGCGGTCAAAAAGTCGAGCAGGGTTTGGTTGAAGCGTTCGGGTTGATCCAGCGGGGTAGCGTGCCGTGAATCGGCGATGACCACCAGATGTGCATTGGGCAGCCGCTTTACATAGGCTTCTTTCAGCGCCACCGGGGTGTAGTCGTGGTCGGCGCAGATGACGAGGGTTGGACAGGCAACCTGTGAAAGTCGTTCCTGAACGCCCCAGCCTACGATCGCATCGAAGCTGGCGAGATAAGCACGTTTGTCGTTCTTTGCCCAGCGCCGGGCCATTTCCAGGCGCAACTCGGTTTGTTCAGGTTTGGGGAACAACTTGGCGCCCAGGGCCTTGCCGATGGTTTCCAGGCTGAGCAGGCGCATCAG
Organism: Pseudomonas beijingensis; assembly: GCF_030687295.1. NCBI lineage: Bacteria > Pseudomonadati > Pseudomonadota > Gammaproteobacteria > Pseudomonadales > Pseudomonadaceae > Pseudomonas > Pseudomonas beijingensis. The sequence goes on from NZ_CP117425.1 coordinate 2,643,924, forward strand.
GCTCCAGCGCTTGAACCATTGCCAGCAATCGTCGGGCGTGCGGACCTTGACCTCTGGCGCGCTGTTGACGATGCACAGGCTCCTGACCCGTTCGGGCTCATCCACCGCCAATTGGAAACAGATCATGCCGCCCATGGACCAGCCCACCAGATGCACCGGGCCCAGGTCCAAGTGATCGATCAGGGCGCTCAGGTCGGTGCTGAAACCTTTGATGCTGTAGCGCTCGCGGGGTTTGTCGGAACGACCGTGGCCGCGCACATCCATCACGATCAGGCGGTAACGGGCGGACAGCGCTGCAATCTGTTTTTCCCAGTCGCGGGTGCTGGAGCCCAGGCCATGGACCAGCACCAAGGGCGTGCCGTGGCCGTATTCCTCGTAGTGCAGGTTGCAACCTTCGTGCTCGAAATAGGCCATTGGAGAAATCCTTGTCAGGCTTGTTCAGGGGCGGCGAACGGCGCATCCAGCGGCGCGGTATCGAAGGTGCGCAGCAATTCGATCAGGATTTGCGTGGCTGGCCCCAGGGGTTTTTCCTTGTTTGAAAAAAGATAGAAAGTCGAGTTGCGACTGCCTCCCTGTTCCAAGGGTAGACGCTTGAGCACGCCTTCCCTGAGTTCCCGCTCGATCATGTGCCGGGGCAGCCAGGCGAAGCCCAGGCCGCTGCCGACAAAACTCGCGGCGGTGGCCAGGCTGCCCACGGTCCAGCGCTGTTCGGCGCCGAGCCAGCCGACGTCCCGGGGTTGCTGGCGACCGGAGTCGCGGATGACCACTTGCAACTGGCTTTCCAGGTCCTGGAAGTTCAGCTCGCGATTGAGGCGGTGCAGGGCATGCTCGGGATGGGCCACCGCGATGAACTCCACGTCGCTCAACTCCGCACCCAAGTAGCCGGGAATGCTGAAGCCGCTGATGGCCAGGTCGGCCACGCCTTCGAGCAGCACTTCTTCGACCCCCGACAGTACTTCTTCGCGCAGCCGCACCCGGCAGCCACGGCTTTGCGGCATGAACGCGGTCAAGGCGCGAACGAGGCGGGCGTTGGGGTAGGCCGCATCGACCACCAGGCGCACCTCCGCTTCCCAGCCTTGCTCCATGTGGTGGGCCAGGTCTTCCAATTGGCTGGCCTGTTTCACCAGTTGCCGCGAGCGGCGCAGCAGCACGCCGCCGGCTTCGGTCAACACGGCCTTGCGCCCATCGATGCGCAGCAACGGCACGCCGAGCTGGTCCTGCATGCGGGCCACGGTGTAGCTCACTGATGACTGGGAGCGATGCAGCACGTCGGCGGCCTGGGCGAAACCGCCGTGGTCGACCACCGCCTGCAGGGTGCGCCATTGATCCAGGGTTACGCGGGGCGCTTTCATATCGGGCTCCTCTTGTCCTAAGCTGGCGGTCCCTTGGTGGAGACTGCCGAATGAAGAAAATCTGTTGTGTGGTGCTGGCCTTGCTGCCACTGACTGCGTTTGCCTACCCGATCGATGTGGAAAAACACCTCAACGGCCTGAGCATCGACTACACCGCCTATGACACCGATGCCGACATCGGCTCCATCCAGGTCAACAACTACGGCAGTACCGACGCGGCCTGCACCGTCGTGTTTCGCAACGGTCCCGAGGCGCCGCGCACCCGCAAGATCGAAGTCGCCGCCGGCAAGTTCAAGAACGCCACCGCCAAGTTCAACCGCAACATCATCAAGCTGCGCATCAAGCTGACCTGTCAGCCGAAATAGCCCGGCAGCGGGGCAGGTGACATTGCTTGCTCCGCTTATAAACGAAAATATCGATGCTTTATAGCAGTTATTTGCGCTTTTTCATCGATATGCTCCCGTTTAACCTTCACTCCATCGACTGACAACATTCTCAGATGGAGCCTACAAGCCATGTCCCGCGTTCTGATCATCGAAAGCAGTGCCCGCCAGCAAGATTCGGTTTCCCGTCAACTGACCCAGACCTTCATCAGCCAGTGGAAAGCTGCACACCCGGCCGACGAAATCAGCGTTCGCGACTTGGCCATCAACCCGGTGCCGCACCTGGATGCCAATCTGCTGGGCGGCTGGATGAAGCCTGCCGAGCAGCGCAACGACATTGAAAACGCCTCCCTGGAGCGCTCCAACCAGTTGACCGATGAGCTGCTGGCCGCCGACGTACTGGTGATGGCCGCGCCGATGTACAACTTCGCCATCCCCAGCACTTTGAAGGCGTGGCTCGACCACGTGCTGCGTGCCGGCGTAACGTTCAAATACACCCCGACCGGCCCCCAAGGCCTGCTGGCCGACAAGCGCGCCTTCGTGCTCACCGCCCGGGGCGGCATTCACGCCGGTGGCAGCACTGACCATCAGGAACCCTACCTGCGCCAGGTCATGGGCTTCATCGGCATCCACGACGTGACCTTCATCCATGCCGAGGGCATGAACCTGGGCGGCGATTTCCAGGAGAAGGGCCTGAATCAGGCCAACGCCAAATTGTCCCAAGTCGCCTGATCCGTTAATCCTCGGGTAATCGCCAAGTGGTCTAGTGACTTGGCGCTTCCCTTCAAACCGTTTTGCGCATCGAACCTCCCTTTGCACTTATTGCTCCTGAGTGCATCAGCCCGATTGAACGCTTTAGCGAGATCGGGCTTTTTTTTGCCTCGATGTTCTGCACTAGACTGGGGTCAGGGTACAAACGCCATTACGGAAACAGGAGAACCCGAACCTTCTTTCAGTCGAAGCACGCCAATTACCAGCGTCGTGCCTTTCGCGGGCAGTTGATCGAGGTTGGTCAGGCACTCCAGGACGATGCCCTCTTTCGCCAGGATCTGGCTGTTGGTGGCGTAAACCGTATCCTGGCCCGGATCGACGCCATGGGTATCGATACCAACGCCAGCTATCCGGCGATGCTCAAGCAGAAAAGTGGTGGTTGCGGCACCTATGCCGGGAAAGTGCGGGCCTTTGTCATCCGCATTGATAAAAAGCCCGGGGTCGTCCCACAGGGCCTGCCACCCCGTGTAAAAAAGCACGACGCTGCCCTGATCGATGCGCCCATGAGCCTGTTCCCATTTTTCGATGTCTTGAATGCCGATCACATAGTCTGGATTGTCCCGCGCCTGGATGCGTAAATCGACCACGACGGCCGGCCGGACCAGGGACGCCGGCTCATAGGCATCAATCCCAATGGCATTGGGGTGAAAGGTGTTCGGCGCGTTCATATGGGTTGCACTGTGCTCGCCCATGCCGAAGCGCCGCAGGTAATACCCGTCCTTTTCCGGTGATGCCACCTCATTGAATGTCACCGGAGGATCGCCAGGCCAAAGTGGAATCTGCGGACTGATGATGTGGCTGAGGTCGATCACTTTTCGAAATTCAATACGCTGCATGGATTTGGCTTCCTTATCCTCGGCGAAACTTTGAGCGATGCTGATCGGACAGTACTGCGCTCAGCCTTCCTGTGCATACCCGTGACCCGAAACTAGCGGCCCATCACGCTCGCGCCCATCCCTCAAAACCGCTATCTTCGCCGCCATTCGAAACGAGGGGCGGTATGGGCTATCTACTTTTTGTGACATTGATCCAGGCGTTTTCCTTCAGCCTGATCGGCGAGTACTTGGCCGGGCATGTGGACAGTTATTTCGCGGTGCTGGTGCGCGTGGTGCTGGCGGGACTGGTGTTCATTCCGCTGACGCGCTGGCGCCAGGTGGAGCCGTCGTTCATGCGCGGCATGCTGTTGATCGGCGCCTTGCAGTTCGGCGTGACCTACGTCTGCCTGTACTTGAGCTTCCGCGTCTTGACGGTGCCTGAGGTGCTGCTGTTCACCATCCTGACGCCCCTGCACGTGACCTTGATCGAAGACGCGCTGAACCGGCGCTTCAACCCCTGGGCGCTGATCGCGGCGCTGGTGGCCGTGGCTGGCGCGGCGGTGATTCGCTACGACCGGATCAACCCGGATTTCTTCATGGGCTTCTTGCTGCTGCAACTGGCCAACTTCACCTATGCCGCCGGGCAGGTGCTGTACAAGCACCTGGTGGCCCGTCACCCGAGCGACCTGCCGCATTACCGGCGTTTCGGTTATTTCTATCTTGGTGCGCTGATGGTGGCGTTGCCGGCATTCCTGCTGTTCGGCAAGGAACATTTCTGGCCCGAAGCGCCGCTGCAGTGGGGCGTGCTGGTGTTCCTCGGTCTGGTTTCCACCGCGCTGGGGTTGTACTGGTGGAACAAAGGCGCATGCCTGGTCAACGGCGGGACGCTGGCGGTGATGAACAACCTGCACGTGCCGGTGGGGCTGCTGGTGAACCTGCTGATCTGGAACCAGCACGAGGCGCTGGGGCGGTTGCTGCTGGGTGGGTCGGTGATCTTGGCGGCGGTGTGGATCAGTCGGTTGGGGGTACGCCAGCCTCAGCCTTCACTCTAAACACTGTGGGGGTTGGCTTTAGACCTCCAGCTCCTGAGGGTTTGAGGTCAGACCACTTGCTTCTGCGGCTCCGGCAGGTGGCTCGCGCCCAGCACCGCCGGCAACAATCCCGAGCGCAGGTCCGTGCCGCTCGGCTGCTGGTACAGGTTCAATCCAAACTCCGGCATCACCGCCAGCAGGTAATCGAAAATATCCCCCTGGATGCGCTCGTAGTCCGCCCACGCGGTGGTGCCGGTGAAGCAGTAGATTTCCAGCGGGATGCCCTGGGCGGTGGTTTGCAACTGCCGGACCATGCAGGTCATGTTCGGCTGGATTTCGGGATGGCTTTTCAAATAGGCCAGGGCATAGGCGCGGAAGGTGCCCAGGTTGGTCATCCGCCGACGGTTGGCCGACATCGCCGCGACGTTGCCCTGGGCCTCGTTCCAGGCCTTGAGTTCGGCCTGTTTGCGGCCGATGTAGTCGGTCAGCAGGCGGACTTGGGACAGGCGTTGCTCTTCGTCGTCATGCAGGAAACGCACGCCGCTGGCGTCGATGAACAGGCTGCGCTTGATCCGCCGCCCGCCGGACTGTTGCATGCCGCGCCAGTTCTTGAACGACTCGGACATCAGCCGCCAGGTCGGGATCGAGACGATGGTCTTGTCGAAGTTCTGCACCTTGACCGTGTGCAGGGTGATGTCCACCACGTCACCGTCGGCACCGACCTGGGGCATCTCGATCCAATCGCCGACCCGCAACATGTCGTTGCTGGTCAACTGCACGCTGGCGACGAATGACAACAGCGTGTCCTTGTAGACCAACAAAATCACCGCCGACATCGCACCCAGGCCCGACAGCAGCAACAGCGGCGAACGGTCGATCAGCGTGGCGACGATAATGATCGCGCCAAACACATACAGCACCATCTTCGTCAGTTGCACGTAGCCCTTGATTGAGCGAGTACGCGCGTGTTCGGTGCGTGCGTACACATCCAGCAGGGCGCTGAGCAGGGCACTGAGGCTCAGCACCATGAACAGGATGGTGAACGCCAGGGCGACATTGCCCAGGAAAATCATGCTGGTCTTGCTCAGTTCCGGCACCAGGTGCAGGCCGAACTGGATGATCAGTGACGGCGTCATCTGCGCCAAGCGATGGAAGACCTTGTTGTGGCGCAGGTCGTTGACCCAGTGCAGGGCCGGTTGCCGCCCGAGCAGTTTGGCTGCGTGGAGGATCAGGTAGCGTGCCACCCGCCCGAGCACCAGGGCGATGACTAGCAGCAACATCAGGGCGAGGCTGGAATGCAGGAGCGGGTGCTGGTCAAGGGCACCCCAGAGGTCTTGGAGGTTGACCCAGAGTTGTTTGATGTCCATGGACGAAACGATTCTTCTATAAAGACGCGACGGGAGGATTAGAGCATTTAAGCCCGCTCAAGTGACCGTTGATGCAATAACGGCTGATAAAAATGCACTGATTTACCGCCGTTTGTATAAAGAAACTCGGCCTTCGCGCTCGAAACCGTTACCCTATGCAGCTGTTTTTTTGCATTTCTTCGAGGTAGCACCCGTGTTTTCCCAATTCGCCCTGCACGAACGCCTGCTCAAAGCCGTGGCCGAGCTTAAATTTGTCGAGCCAACGCCGGTGCAGGCAGCGGCTATTCCGCTCGCGCTCCAGGGGCGTGACCTGCGGGTGACGGCGCAAACCGGCAGTGGCAAGACCGCCGCGTTCGTGCTGCCGATCCTCAACCGCCTGATCGGCCCGGCCAAGGTCCGCGTCAGCATCAAGACCCTGATCCTGCTGCCGACCCGTGAACTGGCCCAGCAAACCTTGAAGGAAGTGGAGCGCTTCTCGCAATTCACCTTCATCAAGTCCGGTCTGATCACCGGCGGCGAAGACTTCAAGGTCCAGGCCGCCATGCTGCGCAAGGTGCCGGACATCCTGATCGGCACGCCGGGGCGGATGATCGAGCAACTGAACGCCGGCAACCTCGACCTCAAGGAAGTCGAAGTGCTGGTGTTGGACGAAGCCGACCGCATGCTGGACATGGGCTTTGCTGAAGACGTGCAGCGCCTGGTGGACGAGTGCGTCAACCGCCAGCAGACGATGCTGTTCTCCGCCACCACCGGCGGTTCGGGCCTGCGCGAGATGATCGCCAAGGTGCTGAACAACCCCGAGCACTTGCAGCTCAACGCGGTCAGCCAGCTGAATTCCACCACCCGCCAGCAGATCATCACCGCTGACCACAACCAGCACAAAGAGCAGATCGTCAACTGGTTGCTGGCCAACGAGACCTACGAAAAAGCCATCGTGTTCACCAACACCCGGGCCATGGCCGACCGCATCTACGGCCGCCTGGTGGCCCAGGAATACAAGGCGTTCGTGCTGCACGGCGAGAAAGACCAGAAGGACCGCAAGCTGGCCATCGACCGCCTCAAGCAGGGCGGCGTGAAGATCCTCGTCGCCACCGACGTCGCCGCCCGCGGCCTGGATGTGGATGGCCTGGACATGGTCATCAACTTCGACATGCCCCGCAGCGGCGACGAATACGTGCATCGCATTGGTCGTACTGGCCGCGCCGGCAACGACGGCCTGGCGATCTCGCTGATCTGCCACGGCGACTGGAACCTGATGTCGAGCATCGAGCGCTACCTCAAGCAGAGCTTCGAGCGCCGTACCATCAAGGAAGTCAAAGGCACCTACGGCGGACCGAAAAAGGTCAAGGCGTCGGGCAAGGCTGTCGGCGTGAAGAAGAAAAAGGTCGACGCCAAGGGTGACAAGAAGAAAACCGGCGCCAAGGCCCCGACCAAGCGCAAGACCGCCAACCGCCCGAAGACCGATGCACCATCGCTGGTCAGCAAGGACGGCATGGCCCCGCTCAAGCGCCGCAAGCCAGAGGCGCCGGCGGCTGAGTGAAGCTGCGTTAGCGCTTGCTAAAAAGAACCGGACCTTGAGTCCGGTTTTTTTATGGATAACCGAACCTGACACAAAGCCCCGTGGCGAGGGAGATTTGTGGGAGCAAAGCTTGCTCGCGACACAGACGCCTCGATTTCTGAAAGACCGCATCGCCTTCATCGCGGGCAAGCCTTGCTCCCACAAATCCCCTCGCCACAAAAGCGGGCTGTGCTCGGCTTCGGCTAATCACCCAGCCTTCTTCTCCGCGTTCTTCAGCTCTTCCAGACGCTTATCAATCAACTGGCACTTATCCGGCACATCCTTGCTGGCCGTCTCCATGTCCATTTTCTGCAACTCATCGTTGATTTCCTTGGCCTTGGCCGGGTTCTGCTCGGTGAGCTTGGTCACTTCCTGGGCCAATTGTTCACGCTTGAGGGTCGCTTCCTCAGGCGTGCAAGTGGCCCAGGCGGGCAGGGCGCAGGTGAGGGTGGCGGCGAGGGTGAGTTTCAAGAGGGTTTTCATGGCAGGGCCTCGTATTCCTTGTTGGGCAGGTAATGGGTTGAGGCCGGTGTTGGGGGGAAAGTTCATTGGTTGAGGAGCGATGTGTCCGTTTGGTAGGAGGTTTCCAGCTCTGCGTCGGATCCTTCGTACCTTTGTACCGGAACCATCTGATTTCAGATGAATGGTTCCAGTAATAGCCTCAAAGCCAAATCCATTTAGTTGACGTCAAAATGATGGCTCATTAATATCGCGCCACTATTTTGATGTCACTTTCCGCTCGAGGGATCGAACATGTCCTCACCCGCCTTTTGGGCGAGGTTGTGCGTGGCTTTGCTGTGCCTTTCTCCACTGACCCTGGCTCACGCCGCCCCCACGCCTGGCGACACGGACCTGATCCGCGAGCGACAGAACCGTTTGCTCGAAGAGCAGCGCCGTCGCCTGGAGGAACTCAAAGACCTGCCCGGCAAGGGGGCCAAGCCGAGCCAGCCAACAACACCTGCCAATACCCGCTGCTTCCCCATCAAGACCATTGAACTCAAGGGTGCCGACAGTCTTTCCGCCGGCGAGCGCGAGCAATTGCTCAAACCCTACATCGGCCAATGCCTGGGTGTGACGCAGCTTAACGAGCTGCTCAAAGTCATCACCGACCATTACATCGAAAAGGGCCTGGTCACCAGCCGCGCCTATCTGCCGCAGCAGGACCTGTCCGGCGGGCATCTGAGCGTGTTGGTGGTGGAAGGACGCCTCGAAGGCCTGAAGGGCGCGGAGAACAGCAAACTGTCGGACCGCGAATTGGCGATGGCCTTTCCCGGCAAGACCGGTGACCTGGTCAATCTGCGGGAGATCGAGCAGATGGTAGATCAGCTCAATCGCCTGCCGTCGAACCAGGCAAAGATGGAACTGACCCCCGGTCAGAACGTCGGTGACAGTGAAGTGCGGGTCACCAACGAACTGAAAAAAGCCTTGGCGCGCCGGGTTGTCGCGCAGCAACGACGGCCAGCGCAGCACTGGCGAGCAGCAGTGGGGCAGCAGTTTCGAATGGGACAGCCCGCTGGGCCTGGCCGACCAGTTGATGTTGCGCGGTGGTCACGATGGGATGACTGACCACCAGCACACCTCCCGCAACGCCATGCTCTATTACAACCTGCCGTTTGGCTGGTGGAACGTCAGTTACACCTACAGCCAGAGCGAGTACCGCTCGCAGATCCCGGCCAACGGTTTCAATTTCAAGCAGACCGGCGACAGCCAGAACCATCAGGTGCGGGTCGAGCGGGGTGATCCATCGCGATGCTCTGAGCAAGACCTCTCTCAACACCGGCCTTTCGTACCTGCGCACCAACAACTTCATCGAAGACAGCAAACTCGCCGACAGCAGTAATCGCATCAGCGAGGCGCAGTTCGGCATCAACCATGGCCGGCGGATCGGCAATGCCTTCGTCAACCTCGACTTGGGCCTGCAAAACGGCATCGGCGCCCTTGATGCCCAGGGCGATCACGACCCTGGCCCCGGCCTGCCGAATGCCCGCTACCGCAAATACACCGCGACCCTCAGCTACCTGCAACCGTTCCAGGTGTGGGGTGAGTCCTTCAGCGTCAGCAGCCTGATGACCGGACAGCGCAGCGAGGACGTGTTGTTCAGCCCGCAGCGCATGAGCCTGGGCGGGCAATCGTCGATTCGCGGCTACAAGGATCAGTCGCTGTCTGGCGACAGCGGTGGTTACTGGCGTAACGACCTGCGCTGGAGCCGCCCAGTGACGCTGGAATGGCTGCGCCCGGTGTTCGGCGAATACGGCAGCAGCCTCGGTTATGACCAGGGCGTGATTCGTGGCAATCGCTACAACGGCGACCAGCACGGGCGCATGTCGAGCAACTCGCTGGAGCTGTTCGCCCGCGGTGAGCACCTGAACGCCAGCGTCACCTTCGCCCATTCCCTGGAACGTCCGGATGCCCTGACCGAGCGCGAAGCGCCGATCTACTTCCGCGTGGATGTACTCCTCTAAATTCTGCTGCAACGAGACCTGAACATGGACGATCGCCAATACACTTTCCTGGCCCGCCAACCCTCCGCTGCCCTGCAACCCCGCGAGCAGTTCTGGGGCATGCCAAAGCGCGGCCTGGCGTTCCTGTTGGCCAACGTCATGTTCTGGCAACCGCTGTGGGCCCAGGCCGAGGGTATCGTGGTCAGCGCGCCGGGTACCGGCCTGGACCGGGCGGGCAACGGCGTGCCCATCGTCAACATCGCCAAGCCCAACGGCAGTGGCCTGTCCCATAACAAGTTCACCGACTACAACGTCGGCAGTAACGGCGTGATCCTCAACAACGCCACGTCCCGCACCCAGTCCACGCAACTGGGCGGGATAATCCTCGGCAACCCGAACCTCAACGGTACGGCCGCCAAAGTCATTCTCAACGAAGTCAACGGCGGCAACCCCAGCCAGTTGCGTGGTTACACCGAAGTGGCGGGACAGTCGGCCCACGTCATCGTCGCCAACCCCTACGGCATCACGTGTAATGGCTGTGGCTTCATCAACACGCCCAGGGCAACCTTGACCACGGGCACGCCGATCATTGAAAACGGCCAGGTGGGTCGCTATCAGGTGGACCAGGGCAGCGTCTCGATTGAAGGCGCGGGTCTGAACGCCAACAACGTCGACCGCTTCGAAATCATCACCCGCAGCGCCAGGATCAACGCCGAGATCCAGGCCAAGAACCTGACCATCGTCGCCGGGCGCAACGACGTTAACGCCAATACCCTCGACGCCACCGCCCGCGCCGATGACGGCAGCGCCAAGCCTGAACTGGCCATCGACTCTTCGGCATTGGGGGGTATGTACGCCGGCGCGATCAAACTGGTGGGCACCGAAGCCGGGGTTGGGGTGAAGCTGGACGGCAAACTGATCGCCAGCGGCGGCGACATCCAGCTCGATGCCAACGGCCGCCTGAGCCTGGCCGAGACCTCGGCCAGCGGCGCCATCAACGTCAAGGCCGCCAGCCTCGATGCTCGCGGGGCGGTCTATGCCGGCACCACCCTGAACGCCCAGACCCAGGGCAACTTGAGCAACCAGCAAACCCTCGCGGCGCGGGACAGCATCACGCTGAATGCGGGTGGGCAACTGAGCAACAACGGCATCATCGAAGCCGGAGTCAATGCGGATAACACCCGCAATGCGACGGGGGATGTGAGCGTTACGGCGCAGAGCCTGAACAATAACGGCAAAAGCATCGTCGCCAGCCGCAACCTGACGGCCAACGTCACGCAGACCCTGAACAACCAAGGCGGAACCTTGAGTGCCGGGCAAACCACGACGATCAAGGCCGGGACCCTGGACAATCAAAACAAGGGCAGGGTGCTGAGCAGCAACACCCTGAACATCACCGCCGATAAGCTCATCAACGCCCAAGGCCTTGTCAGCAGCAACGGCACCCTGACGGCCAACGTCGGGCAGTTGAACAACAGCAGCGGCGAACTCAGCAGCTTGAGCAACGTCACGTTGCGCGTTGCCTCGCTGGATAACGTGGCGGGTCTGGTGGCGGCGGGGCAGATGCTCGACATCAATGCCAGCGGCCAGGTGAACAATCGGAGCGGGCGTCTCTCTGCAAGCAAAAGCGTTCAGTTGACGGCGGCGTCACTGGACAATACGGCAGGCCGATTGCTCAGTGACGGTGCGCTCACCGCCAGCATTTCTGCCCAGTTGCTCAATCAGGCCGGGTTGTTGTCATCGGCGGGCCTGTTGACCCTCAACGCGGCGAGTCTGGATAACCGCCAGGGCGGTGTCGTTACCACCACCCAGGCAGCCAACCTCAACGTCGGCACGCTGGATAACCGCGACGGCGAAGTGTCGAGCCAGGGCGTGCTGGCCCTGGTCGGCACCGAACTGGACAACAGCGATAGCGGCAAGCTGATTGCCTATGGCGACCTGCGCCTGACCCTTGAACGCCTGACCAACCAGACCAAGGGATTGATTTCTACTCGGGCAGCCTTGGCAATCGACGCGCAACGACTGGATAACCGCCAGGGAGCGCTTTATGCACAGCAAGGGCTGAATCTGAACCTGGGCGGGCCACTGCTCAACGCCCAGGGCAGCGTGAAAAGCGACACCACCGCCAACCTCAAGGCAGCCGAGATGAATAACGACGGCGGCCAGATCTCCAGCATCGGTGCGTTGAGCGTCGACAGCGCGGGTGCTCTGAGCAATGTCGGCGGCAATGTGATCGGCAGTGACACGTTGCTATTGAAGGCCGGCCAGGTGAATAACGCCGCCGGTCGTATCGCCAGCGCAAAAGCCCTGGACGCCAGTGTCACCGGTCTCGATCAACAGAACGGCCAATTGTTCAGCAACACCAGCCTGTCCCTCGACCTCAACCATGGGCAGTTGAATAACCAGGGCGGGCTGATCAACGCCCCGGGCAGTCTGTTGTTGAAGAACTTGGCGGCGGTGAACAACCGCGACGGCGAAATCTCTAGCGACCAGGCGTTCAGCCTGAATGCCACGAGCCTGGACAACCGCGCCGGTTCGATCGTCAGCCAGCAGCGTCTCGATCTGGTCGTTGCCCAGGCCTTGAATAACGCCAAAGGCCTGATCTCGGCCAACGGCCTTAACGCGCGTGCTGCCAGCCTGGACAACAGCGGCGGCAATCTGGGCAGCGATGCAGACCTGAGCGTAAACGTCGAGGGCACGTTGACCAACCTTGACGGCGAAATCTCCAGCGCGGGCCTGACCCGGCTCAACGCGATGGCCTTGAATAACAGCAACGGCCAGGTACTGGGCGACAGCGCCTTGAGCATCGATCTTGGTGGCGCGCTGGACAACCGCAATGGCGTGCTCGGTTCGGGCAAGGCTGTGGCTATCAAGGCGGCCAGCCTGAACAACAGCAACGGCGGCCAATTGATCAGCGATGGCAGCCTGACCACTCGCATCAGCGGTTTGCTGGACAATCAGAACCAAGGCCAAGTGCTTGCCAAAGGCGCGATTGACCTGCAAACCGGCCATCTCGATAACCGCGGTGGCCGCTTGGCCGGCAACGACCTGCTGACCTTGCGCAGCGATTCGCTCGACAACCGTGGCGGTAGCATCCGTGCCGACAAGGCGCTGCAATTGACGGTCGATCAACTGGATAACCGTGACAACGGCGTCATCACCGGCAAAAGCAGCGTCACCTTCGAAGGCTCGCGCCTGGACAACAGTGCGGGTCTGCTGACCAGCGTAGGTCCGTTGATGTTGAAGGCCGCTGAAGTGCAGAACGGCCTCGGTCGTATCTCCAGCCAAACCGACCTCACCGCCGTTATCGATACCCTGCAACAACAGGGCGGTGCGCTGGTGGCCCAAGGCAATTTGAGCCTGACCGGCAAGACGCTCGATAACCGCAACGGCGGTTTGGTCGGCACCACAAAAGCGCTGGATCTGCAGGTCGGGCAGATCGATAACCGCGCAGGCGAACTCTCCGCAGGTCTTGGCCTTAAGGTAGGCGGCCAGCGCCTGGACAACAGCGAGGGCGGCAAACTCATTGCCGGCACTGACCTGGAAGTGAAAGTCGCAGAGCTGATCAACCAGAGCAAAGGCCTGCTCCACGCCCGAGGCCACATGAGCCTGAGCGGCACCACGCTGGACAATAGCGAAGGCGTGCTCAACAGCCTCAACGGCTTGGTGATCACTCTCGATAACGCCCTGTTGAACCACAAAGGGTTGATCAGCAGCGAAGGCGAGTTGCGTGTCGGCGCTGGCAGTCTCGATAACACCACGGGCAGCCTGAGCAGCGCCGCTCTGTTGTCGATCATCAGTGCTGGCGCGTTGATCAACCAGGGGGGCTCCATCAGCACCGACGCCGGGCTGACCCTCGAAAGCGCCAGCCTGGATAACAGCCAAAAAGGCCTGGTCTCGGGCAAAGACGCGACCCAAGTCACCACTGGTGTCCTCAACAACAGCCAGGGCGGGCGCCTGACCTCGGGCACTACGCTCACGCTCAACGCCACGCAGGTGAATAACGCCGCAGGCCGTATTGCCAGCAGCCAGGCGTTGACCGCGTCGGTCACCGGGCTGGATCAACAGCAAGGTGAATTGTTCAGCAACACCCGCCTGAGCCTGGACTTGAACCACGGCCAGTTGAACAACCAGGGCGGCCTGATCAACGCCACGGGTGCGTTGCTGCTGAGCAACCTCAAGGACGTCAACAACCAGGGCGGGGAAATCTCCAGCCAGCAAGCCTTCACGCTGACCACGCACAACCTCGATAACAGCGGCGGTAAATTGCTGAGCAGCCAAGGCCTGATACTGAGAACCGCCCAGGTGCTCAACAACGCCCGCGGCGTGATCTCTGCAAAGTCCATGGACAGTCGCAGCGACAGCCTGGACAACCGCGATGGCCTGATCAGCAGTCGTGACCGCCTCGACTTGAATGTTGCAACCGTGCTCGACAACCAACGCGGCTCGTTGATTGCCGACGGTGCGCTGCTGCTGGTTGCCGATCGCCTGGACAACCGTGCCGGGAATATCGCCGGCAAGACCGCGCTCGATGCCACCCTCGACAGTTTCGATAACCGCCAGGGCACGCTGATCAGCACCGATGCCTTGACGCTGAAAGCCGCCAGCCTCGACAACCGTCAGGCCGGCCTTATCGGCGCGACAAAAGCGCTGGATCTCGACGTTGACGATCTCGACAACCGTGGCGGTGAGCTCTCGGGCAACGCGGACGTCACGCTGGTCAGCCAGAACCTCGACAACAGCGACGGCGGCCAGGTGTTCGCCGGGCAAGCGCTGAAACTGACCGCGGATAAGCTGCTCAACCGCACCAAGGGCCTGCTCAGTGCCAAGACCGGGTTGGAGCTGGACGGCGGCTCCCTCGACAACAGCGGCGGCTACCTGATCAGCCAACAGAACCAGCGCATCCACCTGAGCCGCGATCTGCTCAACACCCAAGGCCAACTCAGCAGCGAAGGCACGCTGAATGTCAGCGCCGCCAACCTGACCAACACCGGCGGCAGCCTGTCCAGCGCGGCGGACCTGACCGTGCACAGTCGGGGGCGTCTCGACAACCAAGGCGGCGAACTGGTCACCGACGGCGCGTTGCTGCTCACCAGCGCGGCACTGGACAATCGTCAGCAGGGCAACATCAGCGCTAAAGGCGCGATAAATGTCACCACCGGTGCGTTCGACAACAGCCAGAAGGGGCGGCTCAACAGTGGCAGCACGCTGAACCTCACGGCCGCCCAGGTCACCAACCAGGAGGGCGGGCGCATCGGCAGTCAAGGCGCATTGACCGCGTCGGTTTCCGGCCTGGATCAACAGGGCGGTCAACTGTTCAGCAACACTTCGCTGAGCCTGGACATGAACAATGGCCAGCTCAACAACCAGGGCGGCTTGATCAACGCCCCCGGCACGTTGCTGCTGAAAAACCTCAACGGCGTGAACAACCAGGGCGGCGAAATCTCCAGCGCCCAAGCCTTCACCCTGACGGCTAAAAACCTCACCAACGATGGCGGCCGGCTGCTCAGCAACCAGGGTCTGACCCTGCGCGTCGCCCAGGCGCTGAACAACGTCAAAGGCATGATCGGTGCGACGAGCGTCGATGCCCATGCTCAAAGCCTGAGCAACAACGGCGGCACGCTCACCAGCCGTGGCAATCTGCTCCTGACGGTCGATCAGCAACTGGATAACCAAGCCCAGGGCCTGATCAGCGCCGCGCAATTGCTCACGCTCAACAGCGGCGGCCTGAACAACCAGGGCGGCAGTGTGCTGGCGGGTGGTGCTTTGGTCCTCAATGCCATGGCCTTGAACAACAGCGCCAATGGGCTGATCAATGCCCAGGGTGACCTCACCCTCCAGGCCGATTCCCTGGACTCCAGCAATGGCGGCGAAGTGTCGGCCAAGGGCGACATCAACCTGACCCTGGCGGCGCTGACGCAAAACGGCGGGCGTCTGCTGGGCGATAAAGCCGTCACGCTGAACCTGGGCGGCCATGACCTGAACAATCGTAATGGCTTGATCACCGCTAAAGGTCCGTTGACCCTCAACGGCCTGCGCGACTTGAATAACCAGGGCGGTGAAGTTTCCAGCAGCCAAAGCTTCACCCTGGCCGGACGCACTCTCGATAACACCGGCGGCAAGCTGATCAGCAGCAACCTGCTTAGTCTCAACTCCACCAGTATGGTCAACCAGAACGGCTTGATCTCTGGATGGCAAGGCTTGCAGGTCAACGGTTCCAGTCTTGATAACCGCAACAACGGCACGCTCTCCAGTCGCAATGGCGACGTCGGCGTCACCCTCAGCGGAGCACTGCTCAACAGTGGGGCCGGTGCGCTGGTCGGCCAGAAAAAACTCACCCGTCAGCGCCGCCAGCCTGGATAACCGTGGCGGGATTCTGTCCAGCGGCGGCGACCAGACCTTGACCGTCACTGGCGGTTTGCTGAACAACGCCCAAGGCGGCTTGATCGACAGCGGCGCCCTTCTGGTCATGAACGCCATGACCCTGGGCAACGCCGGCGGTACTGTCAACGCGCAAAAAGCCTTGAACTTCACCGGCACCTCCCTGGACAACAGCGGCGGTAGCCTGATCGGCAACGCTGCCGTGACCCTGGGTCTCAAGGGGGCTTTGGACAACCACGGTGCCAAGCTTGCCAGCGCTGGCCCGTTGACGGTTCAGGGTGCGACCGCGATCAACAACCAAGGCGGTCAATTGGTTAGCCAGGGCGAAATGACCCTGGGCACCGGCAGCCTGGACAACAGCAATACCGGCACCATCGCCGCAAAAAATGCGCTGGCGATCACTGCCTCCGGAGCCGTGCAGAACCACAGCAACGGCCTGATCTACAGCCAGACGGCCGACGTTGCACTCAATGCCGCGAGCCTTGCCAACGGCCAGGGCGAGATGCAAGGCCAGACCGGCTTGAGTCTTGAACTGCGCGCAGGCCTGGACAACCAGGGCGGTAAGCTCATCGCCCAAACCGGCGATGTCAACCTGACCGCGGCCAACATCGACAACCGTGGCGGCACCCTCGCCAGCCTCAAGGACGCCCTTGTGGCGAGAACCGTGGGCGTGCTGCGTAACGGCTTCGATGTGAACAACAAGGGCGGCGTGATCCAAGGCCAACGCCTGGACCTGCGCGCCTTGGCCGGGCTGAACAACAACGGTGGTCGGATCGCCGCGCAGGCCGGCGATGTCGTCATCGACACCGCCAGCCTGAACAACCGCAGCGGCGGTCTCTACGCCTCTGGGCTGATCAAGGTCGCCGGCACCGGTGCCAGCCTGGACAACACCGCCGGCCAGCTCGCTGGCAACGCTATCCATTTGGATCTGGACGGCGCCCTGACCAACCGTGGCGGCATTCTGGAAAGCGACAGCACCTTGGTGGTCAGCGCCGCCAGCGTCGATAACCAGACCGGCCAACTGCGTGCCCTAGGGGGCGCTGGCAAAACCGATTTCCAGATCGGCAGTCTCTTCGACAACCGTAACGGCAAGCTGGAAAGCGCCAACAATCACCTGACCCTATCCGCCAACAGCTTCCTCAACAGCGGCGGCCAATTGCTGCATCTGGGCGACGGTACATTCGACATTTCCCTGGCCAACGTCACTGGCGCCGGCGGCGATATCGTCACCCGTGGCGGCCTGACGCTCAAAGCCGACACCTGGACCAATACCAGCGCCATCCAGGCCGGACGGCTGACGGTCGACGTCAACAACTTCACCCAGACTGCGACCGGGCAATTGCTGGCTTCGACGCAACTGGAAGGTAAGGGCGGGAACTGGGTTAACAACGGGTTGATCGCCAGTGATGGTGGCATGGGCTTGCAGTTGACCGGGCGGTACAGCGGCAATGGCCGAGTCACCAGCCTGGGCGACATGACGGTAGACGCTGCTGCGATCGACTTGAGCAGCGTGGCGAGTATGACCGGCGGCGGAACTACGACGATCGGTGGGCACGGCGGCCTGGGCAGCCTGAGCAACTACGGGCGGCTGACGTCGGCGGGTGCGCTGAATATCAATGCGGGCACCGTCAATAACTACGGAACGGTTGCCGGTGCGGATGGATTGAAGTTGACGGCTTCGACCTTGCTGAATGATCAAGGTGGGTTCTTGTTCAGCGGTGGGGACATGAAGCTGCGGGCGGGAAGTTTTACCAACCGTAAGTCGGATGTTTATGCGTTAGGGAACATTGATGTAGCGCGCAATGACCTGGGGGGACGGTCGGCGTTGATGGAGAATGATTCGGGCACCATGGAGAGTGGGCGGGATTTTTCTATTAATGCGGATTCTATTATTAATAAACGGGGGGATTTTAAGACTGAGGCGGAGTTGTATTCTTCTGCTATAGGGGTCCGGTGTTATAGCTGCGTTACATTGCCGGCTTCCTGGGGTGATAGACCCGATTATCATTTTGTTTTTGAGGAGAAATATAAAGTCAAAGTCGTGGAGGGTGAAAGCTCCAGTGCGGCCTCTATATCGTCAGGTATGAATTTAATTGTAAAGGGTGATTATTTTTTAAATTATAATTCGTCAGTCTCAGCCAAAAACAATATAACCATCGATGTCTCGAAATTTGAGAATTCCGGGACGGCGTTAGGTGATTATGTTAGTCAAAAATATTATGCGGATCAAGGCAGTAGTTTTCGTGATAGAGCTGATCGTTGGTGGGATTTAGTTAATTACAATATTTATAATGATGCTGAATATAATAAAAATATTCATTTCTGGAACGTAGCGGGCGTTGAATCTATGGTTCAACCGAAGCTCACAGTAGTCGGGAATGGAAGTGGTCAGGAGCCTGATCGTTATCAGATTTTTGGTCCGGCTGTTTTGGAGCTTGGGACTTCTGGCGCACGAATTGATCCAGTTGTATTTGGTGTCTCTCAATACGCAAACGGAATCAGAACGGAGGTTCCAGATTTTATAAAAAGCGCTACTCCATTTAATCAAATAGTTATTTCATCTACCTCGGCTGATAACTTTTCCCCAGCTATCATCCAAGCCGGCGGCAACGTCTCAATTACCGCAACAAACAAAATCACCAACGGTGTGGAGCGGCCATTCTCCACCGGCATAACAACTTCGTCCCGCAACACCACAACCGCCGCTTCAGGCTCAGGCAAAACCACGGTCGTGACCCTGAACAGCCAACTCCCACCGGACTTGGCCCAGCAACAAATAAACCCCCTGACACTTCCCGGTTTCAGCCTCCCCACGGGGCAAAACGGCCTGTTCCGGCTGAGCGGGCAGGGCGCCAGTGACGCGCCAGTCTCCCAGACGCCGGCCGTGTCGCAGAACTGGACAATCGGCGGCGCCAGCGTGAGCGCATCGAATCGATCCACCGCCGCTCCAACCGCTAATGTGCGCGACATCCAGATCACCGATGTCACCCAGGTTTCCGCCGCCGAACGACAGGTGCAGTTGTTGAATCGTGATAGCGGCGGTGTCACCGCCGGCGCGTCCGCCATTCAGGTCACCGCCCCAACGGACTCATCCACAGGCACGCCGCAACTGCCAGGGCATTCCCTTGACGGCACCATCACCCGTGGTGCCGACATTGCGCTGGATACTTCGGGCACTCCACCGATCGGCGTCAGTCGCCCAACCGACGCCTCGGTAAGCGCGCCAGTGCCTGTCGCCGGCCAAACGGTGGCGCGGGTCACGGGGCTGCCCAGCGCAACCGTGACTTCCAAACCGCAAAAGTACCTGATCGAGACCAATCCGGTCCTCACCGACCTCAAGTCATTCACGAGTTCGGATTATCTGCTGACAAAACTCGGTTACGACGCGGACACCAGCGCCAAGCGGTTGGGTGACGGCTTGTTCGAACAACGTCTGATCCAACAGGCCGTCGTCGCCCGCACCGGCCAACGCTTCATCGACGGCCAGACCTCCGACGAGGCGATGTTCAAGTACCTGATGAACAACGCCATCGCCAGCAAGGACGCACTCAACCTGTCGGTAGGCGTCACCCTCACCGCCCAACAAGTCGCCGCCCTGACCCATGACATCGTCTGGCTCGAAGAGCACGAAGTGAACGGCGAAAAGGTGCTGGTGCCGGTGCTGTATATGGCCCAGGCCAATAATCGTCTGGCGCCTAATGGGGCGTTGATTGCCGGTCAGAACGTTACGTTGATTGCCGGCAAGGATCTTGAAAACGCCGGCACGCTTCGGGCTACGAAAAACCTCTCCGCATCCGCTGGCGAGAACCTGACCAACAGCGGATTGATTGAAGCCGGCAACCGTCTCGACCTGTTGGCCGGCAACAACATCGTCAATAAATCCGGCGGCATCATCGCCGGGCGTGACATCAGCATGAATGCGATAGTTGGCGACATAATCAACGAGCGCACGTTGACCACCGCAAGTATCAGCAACAAGGGTCATACCCAACGGCAGGACTACGCGGATAACGCCTCGCGTATCGAGGCGGCCAACGACCTGACCATGGGCGTCGGTCGAGACGTCAACAGCGTTGGCAGCGTCATGGTCAGCGGCCGCGATACGCAAATCGATGCAGGACGGGATGTGAATATCGTCTCTGCGCAGCAACAGACCTCCAATACCGGTGGTACCCGTAGAAGTTCAATCTCCCAACTGGGCTCGGAGGTGGATGCGGGTCGCGATGTCACTGTGAACGCAGGTCGAGACTTCAACGCCATCGCGAGCCAGATCAGTGCCGACCGCAATGTAGCCTTGGCCGCCGACGAGAACATGACAATCTCTTCTGGCGCTAACGAAACACACTCTTACTACAAGTCGAAAAAAGTCACGGCCCAAGAGGACCACGTCAAACAGATCGGCAGCGCTATCAGTGCGGGTGGTGACGTGAAGTTGAATGCTGGAAAAGATATGGCGCTGATCTCCAGCCGTATCAACGCCGGTGACGAAGCTTATCTGGTGGCTGGAGAAAACCTGGCGCTTCTGGCCGCACAGGACAGCGACTATTCGCTGTATGAGAAAAAGAAGAAGGGCAGTTGGGGGAAGAAACAGAGCCGGCGTGATGAGCTGACCAAGGTGACTCATGTGGGGAGTGAGATCACCACTGGGGGCGATCTGACATTGGTTTCCGGTGAAGATCAGCATTATCAGGTAGCCAAGCTGAACAGTGGCAATGACCTGACGATACAAAGTGGAGGCTCGATTACCTTCGAAGGTGTGAAGGATCTGCAAAAAGAAGACCATTCAAAAAGCAAAAGCAGCATGGCCTGGAGTTCGATGTCGGGCAAAGGTCACACCGACGAAACTCTGCGTCAGACACAGATGGTCGCTGCCGGCGCCATCACGATCAAAGCTGTCGATGGGTTGAACATTGATCTCAAACAGGTCAACCAAGACACCGTCCACCAGTCGATCAAGGCGATGGTCGACGCAGACCCGCAACTGGCGTGGTTGGCTGAAGCTGAGAAGCGTGGTGACGTGGATTGGCGGCAGGTCAAGGAAGTTCATGACTCCTATAAGTACAGCCACTCCGGCATGGGGCCGGCTGTGCAGATGATTATTGCGATCCTCGTCGTGTACTTCACTGCGGGTGCCGCCAGCGGTCTGATCGGCACTATGGCCGGAAGCACCGCAGCTGCCGGTTCAGGTACCGCCTTTGCAGCAGCCGGAACAGCCACCGCATCGGCAGTAGCCGGCGGCGCTGCAGCCGGGTCAACAGTGGCCGCCGGTTGGGCGAACGTGGCGCTCACGGCTATCGCAACGGGCGCTGCGAGCAATGCAACCGTGAGTTTCATTAATAACGGCGGCAACTTGGGAGCGGTATTCAAGGATGTGACTTCTGCGGATGCCTTGCGTGGTTATGTGGTGTCCGGTGTTACAGCAGGATTAACCGCCAGCATCTTCGACAAGATGACCAATACCACCACCACCGTGGAGGGCGCCTTGCCTAACGCAGGCAAGGTAGTGGCCCAAGGTGGCCTGTCGAGCCTGGAAGGAATCGGTCGGTTCGGCGCTAACCAATTGCTGCAGAACGGTACCTCAACCCTGCTGGATCGAGCGCTTGGTGGTGACAGCCAGTTCGATAACGCCCTGCGTAGCAGTTTGGCGAACACCTTTGCTGCGGCGGGATTCAATCTCGTTGGGGATCTTGGCAAGAAATTCGATTTGAAAGAAGGGGGGCTGGCCAAGGTTGGCTTGCACGCGGTCATGGGCGGACTGGCCGCTGAGGCGGCTGGCGGTGATTTCAAGACTGGCGCATTAGCCGCCGGCTTGAACGAGACTCTGGTTGATACTCTGGCCAAGCAGTACGAGGGCATGCAGCCCGAGCAGAAGCAAAAGCTTCTGGTGATGAACTCTCAACTGATCGGGGTGCTCGCGGCGGCGGCAGCCGGCGGCAATGCGGCAGACTTGCAAACCGGTTCATGGGCTGCGCAGAACAGTACGCAATACAACCGTCAGCTGCACCCGGATGAAATCGAATTTGCCAGCGATAAAGAGCGCGTAAAACGATACGCGGCGCAGAATGGCTTAACCGAAGAAAAAGCACAGCAGGAACTGCTACGCACCGCCGCTGCCATGGTAGACCGTGGTTGGGACAGCGTGCTGACGGAGGGCAAGACGGCGAGGGCAGCTGATTATCTTCGAGTGGAGTTGAATCAGTACAAGAACGACAGTTTGTTCAAGGTGTCGTTGGCCGATTACAACAATGAGCGTGTTGGCTTGGTCGAGTTGTTCAAAGACAAGACTTCACTCGAAAAAATGCTCAAGAACGTTGCATTGGTTGATCCGCTGGACTACCGGACCGATGCACGCTACATGCGTGAAGTGCTTGATGCCAAGGGGCGAGGAAGCCAGGAAGGATTCGCCTTGGCAGTGGAGGGCATGGCAAGCGGTCCGTCGAAGGCGGCGCTTTGGGCAATGGGAGCGGCCAACTGTCCTAGCTGTGCAGCGGCTGATGTGCAGGAGGCCTGGAACTCAGTATTGAAGATTCCAGAGGAGCTTCGTCTGAAGGGCTTTCTGGACAATCTGCATATCATGCAGGGCGGCGGTGCTGGGGTTGTACAGTCGAATGAGGCATCCAGCACCGCGATTGGTATTGGTATTGGGGTTGCGTTGGAGGGTGGGCTTGTCTCCGGGAAAACGCCTAAATCCACGCTCGACGGTACAAAAGGCGGTTCTCCAGAAACAGTCACCTATTTCAGAGTTGAGGGGGGCGGATCGGGAACACAATCCAGCCAGTACCGCATTAGCGCAAATGATGATGGAACCATCACCATCAATCCTGGTTGCGCGGGCCAACTTTGTGTGAGCGTTGGTAATGCTGAGCACGCCACTTACTATTTGACGAACAGACGACCTGATGGATCTGTAGTAGTCTTCGACGTTGACGCAGCTCTTCATAAGGAAATCATGGATCGAGTAATTCCCCAGCGGCCCGTCGATGGAATTCCGAGGGATCCTGATGCACCGAAGAGGGTAGACAAAAATCAGCCCGGTTACTCCCTCGAGTTACCCAAGATGTGGGAGTCGCTACTCGAAAAGAATTCGAGTAACGCCCGTGTTTATACACAGGATGAATTTTTGAAGGAGTTCAAGCAATGACGGTGAAACAGTCAATTCTTGATGATCTTTGGAATGGAGAAAAAAGTATCTGCTTTTTTGTGCACTCTGGAAAATGTTATTGGGTTGTAGATGAGAAGTATAATTTCTCCCTTGATGCGGAAAAAGACTATCGTGCCTACCTTGAAGATGGAGATATAACCCAGGAACAATACGAGCAGTCTTGCAAAAATTTTAGAGGCGGTATTCTGAAAATGACGGCGGAAAATTTTCCGCAGTACCTAGAAAGGTCAAGTGAAAAAATCCTGTCTTCAAGCGATTTAAATAATTTTATAGAGGCGGATTGTGAGGTTTTTGAAAAAATTGAACATTATTTCTTAACTGGCGAAGGTTTGAGCCCGGATCTCTTTAAGCGGGCCAATATTATTCATTCCAGATTTCCCAGGTTCTACATAAATTTTGACAGAAAAATTTTTATGCACATGGATGACGTGCGTGCTCATGAAAGTCTGGCTTATTCGGACTGGGTCGCTCAATGCTTTGATTTTAGCTTTTTGATCCCGGCTCGCGAGCGGTACTGGGTAGTGGCGGGTAATGATTATTGGAAGCTTAGATTTGTATAAGTAAAAGCAGAAGTAACGGGGGCACGTTATCAGTGCAGCTAATTAGAAGCAGAATGTTGGTTATCCCTGAGACTGCCGTTTTGATTTATTGTTTATATACCTGTCTGCCGAAGACGTGATAACACATGGGAATCAGCAGCACTCAAAGGACGAATCAGAAACCCAAAAAATTGGCGGCCTGGGGCGTCGGTGGGGGGGACAGATCATTGACCCCCTAGTTTCCCTTTTTCTATTCGGCCTCATAGGGCGTACAGCCGAGTTATTGGATTGCCGCCAAACATGGTTGGCTTTCTGGCCTTGGGCTTTGGTGCGGCGCATTACTTGTGCTCCGATGCGATGCCGAACGAACGGTCAAAGCCCGGGTAAGAAACTGTTGGGAATGCCTGTGATCGACGAGCGCAGCGTCCTTAACTGCAATCTCTACCAATCGTTTATGCGTAACATCATTACACCGTTTCTGAGTATTTTTGATTGGATATTATTTTATTTGGTTCACGGAAACGGCTTGGTGACATGCTCGTATCTACGATTGTGTTCCGCTCTAAGCCGTAAGTAAGGCAGATAGGGGGCGCCTTCCTGTAACGGATCAGGGCCTCGGTTGCTGGATTTTGAAACGCAGGTTCTGCATAGGTGGGCTGAGCAGGGTGGGTTATCTCGATTAGTGGCTATGGCGGGTGTTTGGCGTACTTAATACACTTTTTCAATTGGAAGTAATTTGCGTGCTTCCTCAATTTCGTTCTCAAGCACCAATTTGTGGATGCTGTGCGCCAACGGAGTTATATCGGTTATGTTCTGTATCCATTCGTTGACGTAAAGCGCTACTGCTTGCTTGCTTAGGCCTATCTGAATGGCGCGGTGTATTTGGGGTTGTAGATGCAAGTCTCGTTCTGGATCCCACTGTATGCGGACTGGCGCATTCTCTTTCACGTTGAGCCATTCTTCCTTGCTCATTGAATCGTCGGGATGGCTGAGGCTGCTATGGGCTAAGGCCCATTCGAAGCCTTCTCGTGAAATATCGATTGCCAGGATTCTAGACTGACCTGCGTCCTTCAACCCCCAACCTGATCGGTACATCATCCAGAGAAATGATGGCTTTATCCACGTCATCCGCTCCATCTTGAACGGCGGTGACGCGAAGGTGCCAAGGCTCAGCGCCGCATCGGCGATAGCATCCGAATAGGCTTGGTAGATGCGAATGGTCTTGTCGTCGTACAAAGCGCGAATCTGGCGCAGTGGTGTAGTTTGGGATGAAGGCTCCAACTGACTTTGCATATTCGTACTCTCGGTAAAAGATTTTATAATCGCGCTCCTGTCCCTTCGGAGCGCTGCCGTGCCGCGTTTTCTTCTTCTGATGTTGTTACTTTTTCCTTGCCTGGCGTCGGCACTACCCACCTTGGAAAACACCCAGCTTTATAGCGGTACGGCCAGCGATTGTCGCGATGTCGACCTCGCGATCTGGCAGCATCCGACCCGCAAAGTGTTGGTGAAAAATGACATTAAGCTGGAGCGGGTGCAGCTGTGCAATGGCGGGCACTATCCGATTTTCCAGGTGCAATTACCCTACGACCCACGGGGCCAGACCAAAAATTACTTCTTGCAGTTATACGAGCAGATGAGGGCGGCTAACGGTAAATGGCCCTACGCCTTGGTCGCCAGCAGCGATGCGGTGGTGGTGTATGTCAGCTATCCGAAAGACGACGGGATCGCTTTGGATTACGAGAGCTATGCGGTGCCTTAGATATTCCGTTGCTGAAGGACTAGTGCAACTGTTCTCGGGATAGTCTGGTCTTCATGGCGAGTTCGGTCACCTCCTTGGCGCGTGCGACTAATTTCCTCACTTTGGCAATATAATCTGCGTCGCCAGTTTCCAGGGCATCGTTCATGAACTCTGCAATGGCCTCGGGAGAGCTCAGGTACTCGGCAGGGTCAAAGTCTGCGAAGGTCTCGGTCATTTTTGCTCTCCACGCATGTAAAAGCGGGCGACCCTCAGGTCGCCCGTTTCCTTATTCAGCAGCCTGCAACCGCAACCGTCTACCAATCACATCCATCACATCGCACCCATCGCGCAGCGCTATCGTCATCATTTTGCAAAAGTCCGAGAGCACGACCGTGTCGGAGCTGATATCCGAACGAAAGGCGATGTTTTCCAACAACTGGGTCACGGTTCGAATGCGGTAATCCGCCGTTTCGAAAAGGACGTCAAGCGGGGCTTCGGTGTCGATGAGTAGGGTGGCTGGGGTGCAGTCGATTCCGGTGATGGGCATGTATCTGGGCATAGTAAGAGCCTCCAAAGTTGATGAGTCTCTCTGTTGATCGGGTCGCCAAACCCGGTCGCCTTTTGGGCGACGAGGGACTATAGACCGACCCACTTGAGGGCTACAAGACACCGCTTTCCGAGCTTTGTGTAGGACTTTTGACCTAGCGGCGGTCGGCTTTTTGGGCTGCTTCGGGTCAGGTAAAAGATGCGACTGCTGCGCAGTCGAGCGGGAGCAAGCTCCCTCGCCACGGGGAACGGTTCTCGACTTGGGTTGGTTTTGTATCAGCCGTGGGAGCTGTCGTGGGGCTTGGCTCTTCGTAGGGGCGGACCCAGTCCCTCCGTTTCCTTCCCAGCGACCCTGCTTGTCGTCCTATCTGTCCCTTTCGCAGGAGGTTTGCGCCTCTGTGCAGGATCTTTCGTACTTTTATAAGGGGATGCGTCTGATTTCAGAAGGACAGTTTCGACAGTAGGCTTCGGTAAAACAGGTACCCGGGCGTCGACCCATCGGCTTGATCAAAGAGTTGATCGGCGTGGTCGTGTACACCGAACGGCGGGGCGATGTGATCTGGATCATCTCCGCCCGAAATACTACTAAATAGGAGGCCATACGTTATGTCGAAAACGTCGAAAACTGGCTGGGAGCGCCTGGCCAAGTTGAATGACGGGGACATCGATACCAGCGATATCTCCGAACTGGGTGAAGATTTCTTCCGCCGCACTGAGCTGCGGGTGCCGGTAAAGCAGGCGGTGACCATTCGCCTTGATGCCGATGTGGTGGAGTGGTTCAAGGGGCAGGACGCGGGTTATCAGACACGCATCAATCAGTTCCTTCGCCAATACATGCAGGCCAAGCAGGGATGAACTATTTCACGCTATGAATCGGCCTCCCTACGAATCGCCCGCTTTCATAGTTTCCCTTTTCGATCCTCCCTCAACGTGGCTCGTCGTTAAATACATGTCTTGAGTTTCTGAGGCATCATATTTTGTTGCGTGTTGCGCAACATGCTAGGCTTTCCCATGATCAAGTCTTTTCAACACAAAGGGCTACGCAAGCTCTTCGATACGGGCACTACGGCAGGCGTGCAGCCCGCTCACGCCAAGCGGCTACGAATGCAGCTAGCGGCCTTGAATACAGCCATGACGATTGATGACATGGATATTCCCGGCTTCCGCCTTCACCCGCTAAAAGGCGAAATGCATGGGCGCTGGTCAGTCATGGTGAATGGCAATTGGCGGCTGACGTTCGAGTTTCGCGATGGAAACGCTTACGTCCTGGACTACGAGGATTACCACTGATGAACATGCACAACCCTCCCCATCCAGGGGAGTTCATTACCGAGATTTATCTGGAACCGAACGGTATCAGCGGTCGCGAGCTGGCGGAAAAGCTCGGTGTAGCCCCCTCGACATTGAGCCGTGTCTTGAAGGGCACTAGCCGCGTTTCGCCTGAAATGGCATTGCGGTTGTCTGTAGCGCTTGGCCGCTCGCCGGAGAGTTGGCTGGCCATGCAGGATGCTTACGATCTATGGGTGGCCCGTCAGCATGTTGATTTGTTGCAGGTAAGAAAGCTCGCTTTCGCCTGAATCATCCCTCCAATGTTGGCGGACGCGGGGATCAGAGACAGACCAATCGAGATCGGCCTGTCTTTTTAATCGTGGTCTGGTCCGGTTTTCGTCTGGACAACAGGCGACCCTGAGTTGCCCATCCTTTCATTACTCCGCTATTTACGCCGGTAGGCACAGAAGGCGACTGCTGCGCAGTCGAGCGGGAGCAAGCTCCCTCGCCACGGAGGCGGCGCTCGAGATTGGCATCAGCCATGGCAGCAGCCGTGGGGCTTGGCCTCTTCGTATTTATCGTGGTGCCGTACCCAATCCATGATTTCGTCTTCGTTGCGGCCCTTGGGCGTCAGGTCGAGGTAGTTGTAGGTACCGACCAATATATCCAGGCCGCGGGCGTAGGTGGAGTAGGTGTGGAAGATGTCGCCGGCTGCGTTGCGATAGAAGACGCTCAGGCCGGGGAGTTCGCCTTCGGCGCTGTCGGTTTTTTCGTAGTTGTAGGTGGCTTTTTCGTTGGCGGTGTCTTCGGCTTTGAAGCTGACGCCGAAGTCGTAGTTGAAGTCGTAGCCTTCCGATGAGATCCAGTCGAAGGCCCAGCCCATGCGGCGTTTGAAGGCTTGGAATTCGGCGAACGGGGCGCGGGAGACGGCGACCACGGCTACGTCGTGGTGGGCCAGGTGTTGGTTGGCGCCGTCGATGTGGTCGGACAGGAAGGAGCAGCCTTGGCAGCCTTCTGTCCAGCCGGGGCCGAACATGAAGTGGTAGATGATCAGTTGGCTGCGGCCGCCGAACAGGTCGGCCAGGCTCAGTTCGCCGTGGGGGCCTTGGAAGCGGTAGGGTTTGTCGATTTTTACCCAGGGCAGGGCGCGGCGTTCGGCGCTGAGTTTGTCGCGTTCGCGGGTGAAGGCTTTTTCGTGGATCAGGTGCTGGCGGCGGGCGGCGAGCCATTCTTCCCGCGAGACGACTGGATGATTTTCTACGTTCATGGTGATTTCTCCTGTGGCTGAGCTGTGAAATCGGCTTTCAACAGGTGGTCGTTTGGCCTTGGCGGAATTCGACAGGCCGTTGGTCGGTTCAAGGTAAAGACCGCCCGGAAACCCGGCTGAACGGTGGCGCAGCACCTCGGTCACAACCTAGGTAGGCATCTCACTCTTTGGAGGATGGACCAGGATGACGACTTATAACTGGGACTTGATCGAACGGTTGTTGCACGAAGTGCAAAATGGCGCCGGTCATAGCTTTGCTCCTCGGGCTTATGCGGAGGAGTACGCGGCGGCGAAAGCGGCTGCAGGCGAGGCGATCGAGAATCTCGATCATCTGAAAGCGGTCGCCGGGGAGTATGAAAAGTTGCTGCTGGAGCGTGGCTATATCGAGCCGCGGCCGGAGGAAGAGGGCGGTAATGGCGAGAATTTTGTGCTGACGCCGCGGGGCTCGCGGTTGTTGAGCCTGATCGACAGCAGTATTCCGGGCAATGATCATCCGCGCCAGGTGTTGGATGAGCAGGAAGATGCGCTGGATGAGTTTACGTTTGATGACTTGGCTTCGAAGGCGCAGATTGCCTGACAGGCCTGCACTGAATCCCGTGGGAGCTGAGCTTGTGTGGGAGCAAGGCTTGCCCGCGATGCAGGCAACACGGTCTATCAGATGGACCGAGGTGATGCTATCGCGGGCAAGCCTTGCTCCCACAGAAGCTCGCTCTCACATGGGATCTCAGTGGTTTTATGAGCGTGCTGCCTTCAGACACTTCAAGTCAGTGAAATCCTTCTTCACCCCGTCGATTTTCTTCAGCAGCCGTTCGCGCTGGGGCGGGGTGCTTTCGGCCATCAGGTCCACCAGCAGGCTGCGGGCCTGGGCTTCGGTTTTGCTGAAGGCCTCGCGGTAGGCAGGGGTCCAGAGGCTTTCGCGATTGACCAGCAGTTGCTCGATGCGTTTGGGGAAGTCGGGGCTGTGGCGTTGGGCCACGGCTTCGCTGAACTGGTTTTGCCAGTGGGCGCGGTTGGCGATCCATTGCTGGTTCTGGTCGCCGAGGGCGGTGGACCAGGCTGTCACCCGTTGGCGCTGGGCGTCATTGAGTGGACCGAGCCAGTCGTCCAGGCGTTTGACCATGCGTTCGCTGCGTTCCTGGATCTGCTCCTGCAGCGTCGGCTTGAGGTATTGCTGCTGGCGTTTGCGCTGGTCCTTGACGAAGGCGGCGTCCATGTCGGCGACTTGGTCGTCGCTCAGGCCTTGCAGCAATTCGATGGCCGAGGGTGTGATAGCCCGGGCGGTTTCGGCGATGGCGGCCTTGGCTTCCCGGGTGCGCTGTTGTAGGGCTTGGTCGGTCACCTGGTTGGCCTGCACCATGGTTTCCAAACGGTCCAGCCAATCGAGGTAGCCGGGCAACTGGGTGGTGCAGTGCCAGGTCAAGTGGTCCTTGAGGCGTTCGTTGAACCAGTCTTTTTGCTCGCCTTTGATGTCCAGGTAATCGTTGAGGGTCCAGGGGATGATCAGGTCGAGGTTGCGGTACGCCAAGCCGACTCGGCTACAGGCAGTGAGCGTCAGCAGCAGGGCGATGAACATGGCAGTGCGGGTTAACCAGCGCGACATGAGCGAGTCCTTGCAAAAACGTAAGTGTCTTGTTTGAGCATGGCAGGCGCACGGCAGTTCAGCCGATTAATGCGTAACGCTTAGTAAAAAGGATGGGCCATCTTGAGGGTCAGCAGGCTGTCGCATTCGCTGTTGTGGCCGGAATACGCCGAGCAACTGCTGCCGCTGAGGCTTGAGTCGCTGTAGATCAGGTCCAGATCGATGCCCTTCCACGGACGGGAAATTTTCAATGACCAATCGCTGAAACTGCCTACATAACCGTTCTCCACCGAAACCGGTGTATTGAGCTGGTGGGTGGTGTATTTGGCGCTGATGCCAATGCCGAACGGCACGTTGCCGCCCAAGTCGGCAAACAGTGTGCTGTTCTGTTTGTCTGGATCGTTGCTCAGGGCCGCGCCGAAACGGCTGCCGAGCACGGTCAGGCCGCCATAGAACTCCTGGCTGTCGAGGGTATCGAGGGTGGGGTAGCTGTAGTGGATCAGGCCGACTTCGTAGCCCAGGGTCTGGTCGAAGGGTTGTTTAAAACCCATGTAGGAATCGACTTCAAGGTCGGCGGATACGCCCGCGCTGGGCGACCACTGGCCGACGTACCAGCCGCTGTCGTGGCTCAGGTCCAGGCCACCATGGAACGAACCGGTGCTCGACGGCGTGACCAAGCCCTGGGCCATGCTGCGGCTGGGGGTGGTGCCAAGCTTGAGGTCGAAGTCGCCGAGTTCGCGCTGGAATACCTGCCCATGGACGAGGGAGCACGAGAGCAGGCTGAATGTCAGCGGAACAATGGGGATGCGCATGCTGCATTCCATCAATAGCGAGGAAGCCGGAACGATAACTAAGCTGAAACGCTTGAGTTAGAGAGGTGAAAGCATACCGGCGAATGCTCGGCAGTGAGGGCCGTTCGTCGATTCATGGGAAATGGGTAGAGCGGAGAGGGGTTCCAGTCCAAGCGCTTCGAAGCTCAAAGCGCTTTGGGACCAGGTGACGCGCAGGTTACTTCTTGCCCAGGCTGATCTGCTTGGACGGGCCGAATGTCTGGCCGCTGACGCCTTTGGCAATTTGCTGGATCTCGCCGCCGGATTTGAGGAACGCAGCGATCTGGTCGTTGATCGACTCGCTGGTTTCAACGGCTGGAGCTGGCTTTGCTTTGCTGTTGGATGCTTTTACGCGCATGACGGCCATTAACCTGTAGATAATTAATTGGGCCAGGCATCGTACAGGAAATACTTGACAATTGCTTGGCAAATATCCTTCTGAATTATCGTTGTCGTGACGGGAATAATGCTCTGTTATCCGGCAATTATTGTCCTAAGCCTCTGTTTTAAATAACAACCCTGTGAAAAATAGTGCGCCGAGAGCGGACGGAACGCCCCGGCACCGGCCTGACGAATGGCCCCTGCCCGGAGTGAAAACCCAGGAAAATCAACGGTTGTGCCAAGCCTTCCAGGCAAACCTTGCCGGCGGCCACGAATCGCGCCGCAAAACCGGGTAGAATGCCGCCCACGCAATGAGGGTATTGGAAATGGCTTTAGTCGGGCGCTACAACAGTTTGCAAGTGGTTAAACACACTAACTTCGGTTTATATCTGGATGGCGGTGCGGACGGCGAAATCCTGCTGCCCAATCGATATATTCCCAAGGATATTCCCAGTGAAGATGAAGATTGGCTCAATGTTTTCATTTATCTGGACAGCGACGACAAATTGATCGCCACCACGGAAAAACCCAAGGTTCAGGTCGGTGAATTCGCCAGCCTGAAAGTGGTTGAGGTCAACAGCATCGGCGTGTTCCTGGACTGGGGCCTGCCCAAGGACCTGTTGCTGCCGTATTCCGAAGAAAAACGCCAGATGACCGCCGGCGAATACTGCGTGGTGCACGTCTACCTCGACAAGCACACCCGTCGCATCACCGCCACGGCGCGCCTGGATCGTTATCTGGACAAGACCCCGGCCAACTACACGCCGGGCCAGGAAGTGGATTTGCTGGTCGCCGAAGCCACCGACATGGGGTTCAAGGCGATCATCAATAACAAGCACTGGGGCTTGATTCACAAGAATGAAATCTTCAAGTTCATGCGCGCCGGTAAACAGGAAAAAGGCTTCATCAAGGAAATCCGCCCGGACGGCAAGATCAGCCTGAGCCTGCAGCCTGTGGGCCAGGAAGCCGCCACCAGCCTGAACGCGAAGATCCTCGCCAAGTTGCGGGAGAACGATGGCACCCTGGCAGTCAGCGACAAGAGCGACCCGGCGCTGATCAGCAGCCTGTTTGGCGTGAGCAAGGGCAACTTCAAGAAGGCTATTGGTGCGCTGTACAAGAATGGGCAGATTGTCATTCATGCGGATCGCATTGAATTGAGCTGATCTTCAGTCGAGCCACTGCATCTGTGGCAAGTAAGGGTTTATGTGGCCAGGGAGGCGAGCTGTGGGAGCAAGGCTTGCCCGCGATGAAGGCGATGCGGTCTTTCTGAAACCGAGGCGCCTGTTTCGCGAGCAAGCTTTGCTCCCACATAATAGCGACGCGCCGCGACTTTCCTCTGTATACAAACTCCTGCACCTTTAGCATGCACCCACGCCCTGTTCGTGGGCGCATGCCTGCTCCTGCTCAGCTTTAACCCCCACTGCACACCCCGGTTTGTCTCACATCCAGCGCTTATGGCACGCATTCTGCGTAGCAACGCGTATACAAACCATGCCGGCTCCCGTGCGCAGTATGGTGAGCAGGTCGATACGGGGGCACGGCGGTACTCAAAGGAGCCCCGCAATGTCCGAGCAATTGCCCAACGGCTACAGCCCCCGCCTCTATAACCAGGACCTGGGCCCGCTGGCGCAGAAATGGAATTGGTACAACATCTTCGCGTTCTGGATGAGTGATGTGCACAGCGTGGGCGGCTATGTGTTTGCCGCCAGCCTGTTCGCCTTGGGCCTGGCGAGTTGGCAGGTGCTGATTGCCTTGCTCGGAGGGATTTGCATCGTGCAGTTGATCGCCAACCTGGTCGCCAAGCCGAGCCAGCAGGCGGCGGTGCCTTATCCGGTCATTTGCAGGCTGGCGTTCGGCGTGTTCGGGGCGAATATTCCTGCGGTCATCCGCGGTTTGATCGCCGTGGCTTGGTACGGCATTCAGACGTACCTGGCTTCCAGCGCGCTGATCATCGTGGTGCTGCGGTTTTTTCCTGCAATGGAAATCTATGCGACGCCGCATTTTGCCGGTTTGTCCTACTTGGGTTGGTTCGGTTTCCTCAGCCTGTGGTTCGTCCAGGCGCTGGTCTTCTGGACCGGCATGGAGTCTATCCGTCGTTTCATCGACTGGGCCGGCCCGGTGGTGTATGCCGTGATGTTTCTGTTGGCCGGCTGGATCGTGTGGAAGGCCGGTTGGAGCAATATCAACTTCACCCTGTCGGAAAAGTCCTTGTCCGGCTGGCAGGCTTTCGGCCAGGTGATCGTGGCGACGGCCCTGGTGGTGTCGTACTTTTCCGGCCCGACCCTGAATTTCGGCGATTTCAGTCGTTACTGCCGAAGCATGTCTGACGTGCGCCGGGGCAATTTCTGGGGGCTGCCGGTGAATTTCCTGGCGTTCTCCTTGGTCACCGTGGTGATTGTTTCAGGGACCTTGCCGGTGTTCGGCGAAATGCTCCATGACCCGATCGCCACCGTGGCGCGCATCGACAACGACGTGGCCGTCTTGCTGGGCGCCTTTGCCTTCGTGACCGCCACCATCGGCATCAACATTGTCGCCAACTTCGTCTCGCCGGCGTTCGACTTCGCCAACGTCGCCCCCAGCAAGATCAGTTGGCGCGCCGGCGGCATGATTGCGGCGGTGGCGTCGATTTTCATCACGCCGTGGAACCTGTTCAACAACCCCGAAGTGATCCACTACACCCTGGACGTGCTGGCCGCATTCATCGGCCCGCTGTTCGGGATCCTGCTGGTGGATTACTACCTGATCAAAAAACAGCAGATCGACGTCGACGCGCTGTTCAATGACGGGCCTAGCGGGCGCTATTACTACAGCGGCGGCATCAACTGGACCGCGGTCAAAGCGTTGATCCCGGCGACGCTGATGGGCGTGGCGATCACTTTCACGCCGCTGCTGCAACCGATGGCCAACTTTGCCTGGTTTACCGGTTGCTTCCTCGGCGGGGTGTTGTATTTCGCCTTGGCGCGACGGGAGCCGGCCGCGCAGTTGAGCAAAGCGTTGAGCCCGGCCGGTCAGGCCTGATCAACGCAGGGCGGTTTGGGCGCAAGGGCTCGTCGCGCCCCGGCTGGCGGGCCGCAGCAACAGGCCACCGGCCAGCACCAGGCCGCTACCAGCAATGATCAACGCCGGTTGCAGGCCGCCGCTGAAATGGCTGCTCAGCGCCGCAAGCAGGGGCCCGCTGAGCTGGCCCACGGCAAAGCAGGCGGTCAGCAGGCCCGCGTTGCGCTGGGTGGCGTGAGGCGCTAGTTCCCGGGAGCGCAGCATCACCAGCTGCATGCAGGCCAGGAACGGTGCACCGCACAGGATCACCCCCAGCGCCAGCCCTGGCCCACTGCCCAGCAGACAGGCAAACACCCCGGCGGCTTGCAGCCAGAGCGTACCGATCAGCCAGCGGCCGGTGGTGCTTGGGTCTGGTCGACGCAAACTCACCAGCAGCACGCCAGTGGCGGCGGCCAGGCCGAAGCAGGGCCAGAACAGGTCGGCTTGCCATTGCCCGTGGAACTGCGCCGAGGCCATTTGCGACAGGAATGTGGCCGGAATGATGTAGCCCACGCCGTACAGGGCGTACACCACTCCGAGCCGAGCGATGCCACGGTTCGGCGAGGCGCTGACCGGCGCTGCAACGGGCGCGGCTGCGGCGGGTCGTGGCAGGATCGGCAAAATCACCAGCAACATCGCCAGCGCCACGCCGGCATACACCAGCCATAGGGTTGCGGAAGTCTGGCCCAGCAGGTTCGAGCCCAACGCCAACAAACCTGTCAGGAAAATCCCCAATCCAGGTCCGGCAAACACCAGTGCGCCGAGCCGTGGCCGTCCCGCCGCTGCGGCCAAGGGTTGGCTCAGGGCGGTGATCATCACCATCACCCAGGCGCTCGCCACGCCGGTGCCGAAGCGCAACGCCAGGTGCGGCCAGAAGCCCCAGGCCCAGAACGACGCCAGGGTCAGCAGCACGCACAGCCACAGGCCGCCGAGCAACCGTCGCCGCACCTGTTCCGGACGACGGGCGAACATGGCGTCCAGCGCGCCGAGGAAATAACCCAGGTAGTTGGCGGCGGCAATCAGACCGGCGGCGGTCAAGTCGACCTGACCTTCGCCGATCAAATGAGGTAACTGCGGTGTGAGGGCGAAGCGGCCAATGCCCATGGCCATCATCAGCGCGATGAAACTGCCGAGCAGGCGAATAAGAGGTGACATGGTCGTTCTCCGGGTGTCGGGGCGAATGACCGTCAGGCTAGGACTGATTGACTTTCATTAAAAATGAATAATAGTGAGTAACTTGTTCTTTTTTGGAGAAGGTCATGGAGTTCAGCCAACTGCGGATTTTCCAGGCCGTGGCCGAGGAAGGTTCCATCACCCGGGCTGCCGAGCGCCTGCACCGGGTGCCGTCGAACTTGTCGACCCGGCTCAAGCAGCTGGAAGAGCAACTGGGCGTGGACCTTTTCCTGCGCGAGCGTCAGCGTTTGCAGTTGTCGCCGGCAGGAAAAGTCCTGCTGGACTATGCGGCCAAGCTGTTCGCCTTGCACGACGAGGCCCATGCCGCCGTGCAGGGCGGGCAGCCAGCCGGGGATTTCCTGCTGGGCACGATGTACAGCACGGCGGCGACGCATTTGCCGGACCTGCTGGCGGCGTATCACCGGGCGTATCCGGCGGTGAACCTGCAAGTGCAGTCCGGGCCGAGTGGCGAGTTGTTTGAAGGGTTGCTCACCAATCGGCTCGATGCGGCGCTGGTGGATGGTCCGCTGGAGTTGGCGGGGCTGGATGGCGTGCCGTTGTGCGACGAGCGGTTGGTGCTGATCACCGAGGCCGATCACCCGCCGGTGCGCAGTGCGCTGGATGTGCAGGGTCGCGCGGTGTTCACGTTCCGGCGTGGTTGCTCGTACCGGATGCGCTTGGAAGCCTGGTTTGCCCATGACCATGCAACCATGGGTCGGGCGATGGAAATCGAGTCTTACCAAGGGATGCTGGCGTGTGTGATCGCCGGGTCCGGGGTGGCGTTGATGTCTGAGTCGATGCTGGCCAGCCTGCCGGGCCGCGAGCGGGTGACGGTGCATCCGCTGGCAGAGCCGTTTGCCAGCGCCACCACCTGGCTGATGTGGCGCAAAGGCATGGTCGGGGCCAACCTGAACGCCTGGATCGAATTGCAACAACAGGCCTGGCCGCGAGCGCCAATGATCACGGCGCAATCGGCTTGAACTCCGGGAGGTGGATTTGGATCAATTCAGTAACAGATCATTGCAAACTGAGACGAGCATTGCGTAGAACATCGGACTATTATCAGTGCGAAGGGGCCACAGAAATCTGCCGCTCGCACCACCCTGAGGGGGCACCACGATGAAAGAGAAAATCCAGAACTGGCTTCACGACTTGGGTGTCGCGCTTGGCCTGATCGAGCCGCCGATGCAACCGGTACCGATCCGCACCGATGACGAGCAACGCCGCCGCCAACCGCGCCGCCGGTAAACACACCGCAGAATTTGGAGAGATCGCAGCTCCGGACCATTTCAATTGAGATGGGCCGGAACTGCGATCTTTTTATTTCTGAAGACAGAATCTGTGGGAGCGAGCTTGCTCGCGATGACGGGGGAACATTCAACAGGTGTGTTGCCTGTACAGCCGCTATCGCGAGCAAGCTCGCTCCCACAGGGGTTTTCATTGCCAAGGGTTGTCGGTCAAACCGCCTTGGTTACCACACCCGGCCGTGGCGCCAACACACTCACCAGCACAAAACTCACCAGCGCCACGCTCAGGCTGTAGTAGATCGGCGTGTTCGCGTCCAGGCCGTCCTTGAGCATGAAGAACAGTGCGGTCAAGAAGCCCAGCGACATGCTGGTGATCGCGCCGGCGGTGGTGGCGCGTTTCCAGTAGATGGCGCCGATCAGTGGGATCAGCATGCCGCCCACCAACAGGTTGTAGGCCAGGGTCAGGGCGCTGATGACGTCGCTGACCACCAGGGCGATCACCAGGACCACCGCCCCCATCAGCAGGGTCGCGATGCGGTTCTCGTGGACATCGCCACTGCCGCTCTCACGGCCCTGGCGCAGACGGGGCAGCAAGTCCTGGACGACCGTGGTGGACGCCGCGAGCAAGCCCGCTGCGGCGGTGGACATCAAGGCCGCCAGGGCCGCGGCGATCACCAGCCCGCGAATACCGTTGGGCAGGCTGGTCTGCACCACGCTGGCGAAAGCGTTGTTGACGTTCGCAAGGTCCGGCAGCAAAACCTTGGCCGCCATGCCGATCAACGCCCCGGCCAGGCCGTACAGCACGCAGTACAGGCCGGCTGCGGTGCCGGCCACTTTGGCCACGCCTTCGCTGCGAGCAGTGAACACCCGCTGCCAGATGTCCTGGCCGATGAAGATGCCGAAGAAGTAGATCAGGAAGTAGGTGAGGATGGTGTCCCAGCCAATGGCGGTGAAGTCGAAGTAGCTGGCCGGCAGCTTGGCCACCATCGTGTCCCAGCCGCCGGCGTCGACGATGGACATCGGCATCAGCAAGAACACCAGACCCACGGTCATGATCAAGAATTGCACGATGTCGGTGAGGGTCAGCGACCACATGCCGCCGATGGTGGAATACAGCACCACCACGCCACCGCCCACCAGGATCGACACCCAAAACGGCAGGCCGAACAGCACCTGCATCACGGTGCCGATGGCGATGGTCGAGGTGGCACCGATCATCAGCGCATACACCAGCATGATCAGCGCACTGGCCTGGCGCGCGGCAGGGTTGTAGCGGCGCTCCAGCACTTGGGTCACGGTGTAGATCTTGAGCTTGAGCAGCGGCTTGGCGAGGAACAGGCTCAGGCCGACGATGCCAAGGCCAATGGCGCCGCACAGCCAGAACCCGGAAATGCCATAGACGTAGCCCAGGCGCACGGTGCCGATGGTGGACGCACCGCCCAGGACGGTGGCGGCCATGGTGCCCAGGTAAAAGCCCGGGCCGAGGTTGCGCCCGGCGACCAGGTAGTCGTCACGGGTCTTGGCGCGGCGCATGCCGTACCAGCCGAGGGCAATCATGCCGGTGGCGTAGATGAGAACGACGATTAAGTCCAAAGCCATGGTGGCGTGTCTCCGATTGTCTTTTTTATATGGGACGAGGCGGTGCTGTCCCTGGCACTGCAGCCTCAGTGCGAACGAGCTGTTGTGGCGAGGGGGCTTGCTCCCGCTCGGTTGCGCAGCAACCGCTAAAAGCTTGGAGCTGCTGCGCAGCCCAGCGGGAGCAAGCTCCCTCGCCACAGGTATTTCGTTGATCTCGGGTCAGGCGGTCTGTCTGAGGGAGGGTTTATCGATTGGCTCCGAAGCATCCTGGCTTCGCGGATCCCCCGGCCCATACACCGCCGCCGGCTCTGGAAACAGCCCCAGCAACGCCAGGTACACCACCGAGGCCAGGCCCAGGGTCACCGGCAGGCTGATGTCGATCCCGCCGGCCAGTTCCCCCAGCGGCCCGACGAACTGCCCCGGCAGGTTGACGAAGCACAACCCCACCAACGCGCTGGGAATCCACGCCCCCAGGCCGCGCCAGTTCCAGCCGTGGCTGAACCAGTAGCGCCCGCCGGTTTCGCCGCGGGTGAATACTTGCAGGTCATCCGGGCAGTAGAAGCCGCGGCGCACCAGCAGGCCGATGATCATGATCACCATCCACGGCGTGGTGCAGGTGATGATCAGCACCGCGAAGGTCGACACGCTCTGCACCAGGTTCGCCGCGAAGCGCCCGATGAAGATGAACGCAATCGACATCACGCCGATCAGCAGCGTCGCCTTGACCCGCGACAGCACCCGTGGGAACACGCTGGACATGTCCAGCCCGGTGCCATACAGCGACGTGGTGCCGGTGGACATGCCGCCAATCACCGCGATCAGGCACACCGGCAGGAAGAACCACCCCGGCGACACCGCCAGCAACCCGCCGACGTAGTTGTTGGCCGCGATGTAGTCCGGCGCCTTGATCGCCACGATGGTGGCGGTGGCGAGGCCGAACAGGAACGGGATCAGCGTCGCCAGTTGCGCGGCGATCACGGCCAGCATGATGCGGCGTTTGGGGGTATTGCGCGGGATGTAGCGCGACCAGTCGCCCAGGAACGCACCGAAGGAAATCGGGTTGCTCATGGCCACCAGCGCCGCGCCGATGAAGGCGGCGTAGAAGCCCGGCTGGCCGAGGCTGACCGTGCCGGCGAACTGGCTGTCGAAGGTCGGTGCGAAGGCGAAAATGCCCAGCAGGAACAGCAG
Organism: Pseudomonas beijingensis; assembly: GCF_030687295.1. NCBI lineage: Bacteria > Pseudomonadati > Pseudomonadota > Gammaproteobacteria > Pseudomonadales > Pseudomonadaceae > Pseudomonas > Pseudomonas beijingensis. Next base: position 2,683,556 of record NZ_CP117425.1, read on the forward strand.
GCTGGCGGCCCACACGGCGATGCGGTTGACCCACAGCATGAAGCGGAAGCCGTAGATGCACACCGTCAACACCAGCAGGGCGAACAGGCCGTAGGCCAGGCCCAGGCTCAGGTCGGTTTCCGGTACGCCGACCAGCCGCTTGGCGCCGCCGATCAACGCATCGCCCGAGCTCCACACCGACAGCGAGAAAAACGCGATGGCGGTCAGCAACGAGAGGAACGAGCCGACGATGCGCCCGTGCACGCCGAAGTGCGCACCGGAAGACACCGCGTTGTTGGTGCCGTTGAGCGGGCCGAACAGGCCCATCGGCGCGAGAATGATCGATCCCACCAACACCCCCAGCACAATCGCCCAGACCCCAGCCTGGAACGACAGGCCGAACAGCACGGGGAAACTGCCGAGCACGGCGGTGGCAAAGGTATTGGCGCCGCCGAAGATCAGGCGAAACAGGTCGCCCGGGCCGGCGGTGCGTTCGTGGTCCGGGATCTGTTCGACCCCGTTGGTTTCAATGTGCGTAAGGCTTTTATCGTTATTGTTATTCATGATCTGCTCCGATCATCGAGGCGCACTCATCGTGTGTGAGCGTCGCCTGTTTGGCTAAGGGGGTGGCAGCCCTTCCGGCATTGCGGACAAATGTTCATGACAGGCCAGCCATAGGCCTTGTTGTTCTTGGCGAAACACAATGGTTTCGCGCTCCTGGCTAAGGTGAAGCTCCCCTTGCATGCGCAGCTCGGTGGCCACGTCATGGATGAAAATCGCCACGTCCCCTTGCAGGCTGACGAAGGCGTTGCTCGAGGTACAAGCGAGCACCTCGAAGCCATCCTCGGACCGCCAGCGATCCCACAACGCCTGGTAGGCATCGCGTGACAGCAGGGGCTGTCCGAGGGTGTAGAACACAAAACTCGCATCGGCCGTGAACGCACCGAAGTAGGCGTCGCGGTCATTGCGGGCGAAGGCCGCCACCAGTTTTGCGGCGGCCTCAAGTACCTGATCGTGATCGTTCATGGCGGCGCCTCAGCGATGAACCACGCCGGGCAGCACGCAGAGCATCTCGTACAGCAGGTTGGCGCCCAGCAGCGAGGTGTTGCCGGTGGTGTCGTACGGCGGCGAGACTTCTACCAGATCGCAACCGACCAGGTCGAGGCCCTGGCAGCCACGCACGATTTCGATCGCCTGGATGGTGGTCAGGCCGCCGATTTCCGGGGTGCCGGTGCCGGGTGCCCAGGCCGGGTCGATGCCGTCGATGTCGAAGCTCAGGTACACCGGGCCGCCGCCGACTTTCTCACGCACTTCGGCCATCAGCGGTGCCAGGGACTTGTGCCAGCACTCTTCGGCCTGGACCACGCGGAAACCCTGGTTGCGACTCCAGTTGAAATCATCGGCGGTGTAGCCCTGGGCCCGCAGGCCGATCTGCACCACGCGGTCGCAATCGAGCAGGCCTTCTTCCACGGCGCGTCGGAAGGTGGTGCCATGGGCGATTTTCTCGCCGAACATGTGGTCGTTCACATCGGCATGGGCGTCGATGTGCACCAAGCCGACCTTGCCGTGTTTCTTGTGGATCGCCCGCAGGATCGGCAGGGTGATGGTGTGGTCGCCGCCCAGGGTCAGGGGGATGACGTTGTGTTCGAGGATCTTGTGGTACGACTCTTCGATGATCCGCACCGCGTCCAGCAGGTTGAAGGTGTTGATCGCCACATCACCGATGTCCGCCACTGACAGCGAATCGAATGGCGCGGCGCCGGTGGCCATGTTGTAGGGGCGGATCATCACGGATTCGGCGCGGATTTCGCGGGGGCCGAAGCGGGTGCCGGCGCGCAGGGAGGTGCCGATGTCCAGCGGCACGCCGACGAAGGCAGCGTCGAGGCCGGCAGCGGTTTGCAAATGAGGAAGTCGCATCATGGTGGCGATGCCGCCGAAGCGCGGCATTTCGTTGCCGCCCAGTGGTTGGTGAAGAATCTTGTCCACGGGTAGGGCCTCATCGTTGTTTTATTTATCAGGGGCCGATTCTGCGAAAAGCTTTTGCCGTGAAGAATCGCTGGCGGCAAATACTTAGTTCAGATTTTTCTAAACTAATGCGCGGTGGGGCGATAGACTCGCGATTGATCTGATGAGGTGAAATGGTGGGAGCAAGCCTGCGGGAGCAAGGCTTGCCCGCGATGACGTTCATGCGGTTTCCTCTGGAACCGAGGCCCCTGTATCGCGAGCAAGCTTTGCTCCCACAGATAAATCCCTTCGCCACAGAGTTTGCAGTGTCCTGTCTGTACTTGGAGTTTCCCATGGCCAACGCTCTACCCGACCTGAAACTGCTGCGCATTTTCGTCAGCGTGGTCCGGCACCAGGGGTTCGCCAATGCCCAGCACGAGCTCAATCTGTCCACGTCGGCCATCAGCACCTACATGAGCCAGTTGGAATCGGCCTTGGGCCTGGTGCTGTGTCATCGCGGCCGGGGCGGGTTCAGCCTGACCAGCAAGGGCGAGTTGTTCCACCAGGAAACCCTGCGCCTGTTGGGCGAGCTCGAAGGGTTCGAGCAATACGCCGCCGCGCTCAAGGGGGAACTGCGCGGCACGTTGAATCTGGGGGTAATCGACTCGACGGTCAGCGACAAGGCCTTGCCGTTCGCCGAAGCCATCGGTGCCTACAGCCAGGAGCATCCGGCGGTGCATTTGCATCTATCCGTCATGAGCCCTTACGAGCTGCAACTCGGCGTCCAGGACAACCGCCTGGACCTGGCCATCGGTGCGTTTTCCACGCGCATGAGCGGGCTGGTCTACATGCCGCTGTACCGCGAGCAGCACTGGTTGTATTGCAGCAACCGCCACCCGTTGTTCAACGAGCGGCGCATTCCTGAACAAGTCATCACCCAGCAGCGCATGGTCGGGCGCGGTTACTGGAGCCAGGCTGAACTGGCCCGCCACGGCTTCAAGCACAGCGCGGCGACGGTGGAGAGCATGGAGGCGCAGTTGATCCTGGTGCTGTCCGGTGCCTATGTCGGTTACTTGCCTGAGCACTACGCCCAGGCTTGGGTCGACAAGGGCGACTTGCGCGTGCTGCTGCCGGCGACCTTCGGCTATCAGGCGCCGTTTTCGATGATCGTGCGCCGTGGTCGCAGCCGCGAGCCGTTGATCCAGACCTTCCGTGACTTGCTCAAAGCTCAACTGAATCAGGCCTGACCATGTCCAGAATCCAATGCCCGCGTTGCCAACGACCGCAAAGCCATTGCCTGTGCCCGTTGATTCCCAGCCTCGACAGCCGCACCCGCGTCTTGCTGCTGCAGCATCCCAGCGAAGTGGACCATGCCTTGAACACCGCCCGGCTGGCGGCGTTGGGGCTGCGCAATGCCGAGCTGATCGTGGGCGAGGTGTTCGAGGATTTGCCCCGGTTGCTCGATCAGCCGGGTTATCAGGCGCGGTTGTTGTTTCCCGCTGATGATGCGCAGCCGCTGCACGCCTACGAGCCGTCCGATGAGCCGCTGCTGTTGGTCGTACCCGACGGTACCTGGCGCAAGGCGCGCAAGTTGCTGCACCTCAACCCGCTGCTGGCGGCACTGCCGAGGGTGACGTTGGCGGAGGGCGGTGTGTCCCGCTACCGCTTGCGCAAGGCGCCCGGGCCGGGGGCGTTGTCGACGGTGGAGGCGATTGTCCAGGCGTTGCAAGTCCTGGAAGCGCCAGAGAGCTTCGAACCTTTGTTGAGGCCGTTCGAGGCGTTGATCGAGGGGCAGATTGCGGCGATGGGGGCGGAAACGTTTCGGCGTAATCATGCTGAAAAATAGGGTGTGGTTGCCGGCCTCATCGCGAGCAAGCTCGCTCCCACAGTTGATCTTCTGTGCCCACAAAATGTGTGATCAGCACAGGCCACTGTGGGAGCGAGCTTGCTCGCGATAGCGGTAGAACAATCAATGAAAGTCTCAGCTCAAGGCTTACCGCTCGCGCATCGCCTCGGTCCGCGCCTTCAACACTGGCTTGAGCAGGTAATCCAGGACACTTTTCTCCCCGGTGATGATGTCCACTGTCGCGACCATCCCCGGAATGATCAGCAACGGCTTGGCATCCCCGCCCAAGTGGTTTTTGTCGGTGCGCACCTGGATCAGGTAGAAGCTGTTGCCCTTGTCATCGGTAATGGTGTCGGCGCCAATCAGTTCGAGCTTGGCACTGAGCCCGCCATAGATCGTGTAGTCGTAGGCGCTGAACTTGACCATGGCTTTCTGGCCCGGGTGCAGGAACGCCACGTCTTGGGGGCGGACCTTGGCTTCGATCAGCAGGTTGTCTTCCAGGGGCACGATTTCCACCATGTCATTGCCCGGCTGCACCACGCCGCCGATGGTGTTGACCTTCAGTTGCTTGATCACCCCATGCACCGGCGAGACCACGGTTGTACGGGTCACGCGGTCGTCGATGGCGATGCTCGATGCGGTGATCTTCGACAGTTCGGTGCGTTTCTCGTTGAGGTCCTTGGCCGCCTCGGAGCGGAAGGTCTGTTCCGATTCGTCGATCTTGCTCTTGATCTCGTTGATCGCCGATTCGGCCCGGGGAATCGCCAGGGTGGTGGCGTTGAGCGAACCGCGGATCTCCACCGCGCTGCGCTTGAGCCGCAGGATCTCCACCGGCGATACCGCTCCGGTGCGCACCAAGGGGGCGGACATGTTCATTTCTTCCTGCAGCAAGGCCAGGGCGGAGCTGAACTGACCTTGCTTGGAGCGAAACTCTGCCAGTTCCTGGGTCTTCTGCCGCAGTTGTTCGGTCAGGGTGCGTTGTTCGCTGGCCAGGCGCCGCTGGCGTTGTTCATACAGCGAGCGCTCGTCCTCGGCCACTTGCGGGGCCTTGGCGGTGACCTCTGCCGAAAGCGCGAACGGCCGCCCCTCGGCCTCGGCCGACAGGCGCTCGACCTGGGCTGTCAGCGCATAGCGGTCAGCCTCGCTCTCGCCCTTGTTCGACAGGAACCGTGTATCGTCCAGACGCAGCAGGGTGTCGCCCTTGTTCACCATTTGGCCTTCGCGCACGAATATCTCGGTGACGATGCCGCCCTCCAGGTTCTGGATCACCTGGATCTTGCTTGACGGAATCGCCTTGCCTTCGCCGGTGGTGACTTCCTGCAAGACCGCAAACTTTGCCCAGACCAGCCCGCTGACGATCAACCCGGCCGCCAGCCACACGGTAACCCGCGAGCGCCGGGGCGAATCCTGCAGCGTGGCGCCGGCAGTTTCCGGCATGAACTCGCTTTCGGCGCTTTTGCTGAAACTGCCGAAGTAGCTTCGGGCGGCTGAATCCGGGGTTTGAGCAGACATGGGGCGGTACCCGTTGGTTAAGTGAAATAAAGCCGAACACACATCTGTGGCTTGAAAGAGGTATCTGTGGGAGCAAGGCTTTTGTGGGAGCAAGGCTTGCCCGCGATACAGGCGCCTCGGTTCCAGTGAGACCGCATCAGCTTCATCGCGGGCAAGCCTTGCTCCCACACAAACCTGTTCCCACACAAACCTTGCTCCCACAGGTTGCTGTGTTGGCAGCTATACCGCTGCGGAGCCTACCCGTCCCTTGCGCAGGGCATCGATCACCGCGTCCTTCGGTCCATCCGCCACGATCCGGCCGTTATCCAGCACCACCAGGCGGTCCACCAGGCTCAGCATCGAGGTGCGGTGGGTGACCAGCAGCACGGTCTTGCCCTGCACGTGGGTGTGAAGCTTCTGCCGCAAAACGTCTTCACTGCTGTTGTCCATGGCGCTGGTGGGTTCGTCCAGCAGCAGGATCGGTGGGTCGAGCAGCAAGGCCCGGGCCAGCAGCACGGCTTGGCGTTGGCCGCCGGACAGCAGCTGCCCGCGCTCGCCCACCGGCCGGTCAAAACCTTGGGGGTGCTGGCGCGCCAGTTCGGTGACACCGGTCAGCTCCGCCACTTCCAGCATGCGCGTATCACTGATGTAGCGGGCGCCCAGGGTGAGATTATCCCGCAGGCTGCCGGCCAGCAGCGGCAGGTCATGGGCGACGTAGCCGATCTGTTGGCGCAGGTCGGCGACGTCCAGTTGCCGCAGGTCCAGCCCGTCCAGCAGCAACTGGCCTTCCTCTGGTGCATAGAAACCCATCACCAGGCGCGCCAGGGTGCTCTTGCCCGAGCCGCTGCGGCCGATGATCCCGACCCGTTCGCCGGGCTTGAGGCTGAAGCTGACGTTCGCCAGCGCCGGGGCGCTCTGGCCGTTGTAGTGGAAGGTCACGCCGCTGACGTCCAGTGCGCCCTGCAACTGGGTGCGATCCAGCGGCCGCTGCTTGGCGTCACGCTCCTGGGGCAACGCCATCAGGGCGTCGGTGCTGCGCATAGTGAGCTGGGCTTGCTGGTAGCGGGTGATCAGCCCGGCGATCTGCCCGAGGGGGGCGAGGACCCGGCTGCCGAGCATGTAGGTCGCCACCAGCGCGCCGACGCTGAGGTTGCCGGCGATGATGCTGTAGACCCCGGCGACGATGGTCGCCATGCCCGCCAGTTGTTGCAGGAACAAGGTGCCGTTGGTCGCCAGCGCCGAGAGGTTGCGCGCATGGCTGTCCAGGCGGGTGAGGGCGCCGTGGGTGCTTTCCCATTGATGCTGGCGCTCGCTTTCGGCGCTGCAGGCCTTGAGGGTTTCCAGGCCGCCGAGGGTTTCGATCAGCAGGGCCTGGCGCTGGGCGCCGAGGGCCAGGCTTTTTTCCACGGTGTCGCGCAGGCGCGCCTGGATGATCATCGCGAAAACAATGGTGATGGGAAACGCCACCACGGGAATCACCACCAGCCAGCCGCCCAGCAGGCCGATCACGACTAGCATCAGCAGGGCGAAGGGCAGGTCGATCAGGCTGGTGAGGGTCACCGCCGTGAGGAATTCGCGCAGGCCCTGAAAGTCGTGGATGCTCTGGGCGAAGCCGCCGATGGTCACCGGCTTGGCCTTCATCGCCATGCCGGTGATGCGTTCGAACAGCGTCGCGGAAAGAATCACGTCGGTTTTCTTGCCGGCGGTGTCCAGCAGATGGGCGCGTACCACCCGCAGCACCAGTTCGAAACCGGTGCCGATCAACAGCCCCACGGCCAGCACCCACAAGGTCGACGTGGCCTGGTTCGGCACCACGCGGTCGTAGGTCTGCATGACGAACAGCGGCACCATCAGCCCCAGCAGGTTGATCAGGAAACTCGCCAGGATCGCGTCGCTGTACAGCCAGCGCGACAGTTTCAGGGTGTCGCGAAACCACGCCTCGACCCGTGGCACCAGCGGGGCGCGCAGGTCTTCGAGTTCATGACGCGGCCGGGCGAATAGCGCCTGGCCGCTGTAATCGTTGGTCAGTTCCTCGCGGCTGACCCACTGTTCGCCACCCTCGGCTTCGCTGGGCAGGATCAGTGCCTTGCCATCTTCGCCCCAGCGCCGCAATACCGCGCAGCGCCCACCCGCCAGGATCAGCATCACCGGCAGGTTCAGGGGGGAGATGTCCGCCAGCTCACGACGCAGCAGCCGCGCCTGCAAGCTCGCCCGGGCCGCTGCGCGGGGCAGCAGGTCCAGGCTCAAGCGTTGGTGCGCCATAGGGAGCCCGGCGCTGAGGCTGGCGCGACTGACCGTCGCGCCATGGAGTTTGCAGAGGATCAGCAGGCCGTCCAGCAAGGGATCATCGAAGTTCAGGCGCGGATCGGCGCCGGGGATTGTGGGTTCCATGCTGGTCACGTCGGTCGCTCCCATTTGTGTGGAGGGGGGCTACTTCAGTTCCGGCAGCCGTGCCTGGTTCTTGACTTCGGTTTGCGCGACCGTATCGGCAGGCAGCACGATCCGCTGTTTGTGCAACAGCAGGCCCATGTTCGCCAGCACCCGGTACATCGAGTACTCCTCGGTGTAACGCACTTCGGTGTAGCGACGGTTGGCGTTGTACAGCTCGTTTTCGCTGTCGAGCACGTCGAGCAAGGTCCGTTGGCCGAGACCGAACTGATCCTGGTACGCGGCGCGCACGCGGGAAGTGGTTTCGGCGTATTCGCGGGCGGTGGGGGTCTGTTTGCGGGCGTTGAGCATCGCGTTCCAGGCCAGGCGCGTGTCTTCGTTGAGCTGGCGCAGGGCATTGTTGCGGATGTCCATGGCCTGGTTGATCTGGTGGGCGTTGGATGCCAGCCGTGCCTTGTCGCTGCCACCGCGGAACAGGTTGTAGTTCATCACCACGCCGACCCGCCAGTTGTTGTCGTGGCCTTCTTCGCCGCCGAGGTTGTTGTTGGCGCCCACCGCCGCTTCGGCATCGAAGCGCGGGTAGAACGGCGACTTCGCCACTTCATATTGGCTCTCGGCGGACTGTATGTCGGCCTGGGCCGATTTCAGGTAGGGGTTGTTATCCACCATGCTTTGCTGGGCTTCGCGCAGGTCGGCGGGGATTTCGCCTTTGGTCGAGGGCGGCGTTTCCAGCTCATCGGGCATGCGCCCGACCACGCTGTAGAAGTTCGCCTCGGCGTCGGCCAGGTCCACCTGGGCGGTGTCGTAGTTGTTTTCCGCCAGGGCGCGACGGGCATTGGACTGGTCGGAGTCGGCCGTACTGCCCACCCCGCGCTCGGTGCGCAAGCCGATCTGGTCGTTGACCCGCAGGTGCGCCTGCAGGTTGTTCTTGGCCAGGGTCACCAGCTCGCGACGCTTGAGCACTTCCAGGTAGACCTCGATGGTGCGCAGTGCCAGATCCTGGGCAGTGCCCTGGGCGTAATAGGCCCGGGAGTTGACCACGCCTTGGGTGCGCTGCACTTCATTGGCGGTGTTGAAGCCGTCGAAGATCATCTGCCGCAAGCGCAGCTCCGATTGGGTGTAGGTCAGGATATTGGTGTGGTGGTTGCCTAGCGCCCGGGTGTTGGTGTTGTCGCTGTAGCCACGGCCATAACCGGCATTGAGATCCACCGACGGGAAAAAGCCCCCTCTGGCGACCTTGACGTCTTTCATTGGCCGACAGACGGCTGTCCACCCGTTGCGCCAGTTCCGGGTGAGTCGCGATGGTGCTCTGGATCGCTTCGGTCAATGACATGGCCTGCGCCTGAGAAGAGCAGGCCATGGCCAGCAAAACCGCGCTGCAGAGGGGGGTTAGAACGCGCATGGGGTGCATCTCCTGAGGTCTGTAGTGCTTCGCTTGTCGCCAAAATATTGACGTGTTTAAGATCAAAACCGTTTCAACCTTGTAACAACACAGCTAAGAACATCCTGAGCAAAACCTAAGAAGAATTTCTCATAAGACTTATTCCGAAAAAAACTTATGTACTTAAAAAAAAACCGGCACATTGTTCAAAGCGAAAGCCTTTGAATCTGCGGGTTCTGACGGATTTTAGGCGTCAATAAAAGTTCCATTCAGATTTTTAAGCGACGTGAAGAAGTGCCGAAAGGGCGATGTGAGAAGCGGGTTTTTGTGACGGTTTTTTGTCGTTTAGGCGAAATGCCAGCACCTTCTGCTTTCCCGAAAGCTGGCAGATTTTCCAGCTTTTTTGGTCGCCAAACCTAAGGACGAATTCTTCACCCAGACAGGTGCCGATTGCGGTCGGCAACGGAGGAAATGCACATGGCAGCGCTCATCGGTATCGTCAGCAAAGTAGTCGGGCAAGTTTTCGCAGAAGCGGCCGGTGGCCTGCGGCGGCCTTTGGTCGAAGGCGATCGGCTCTATGCCGGCGAACACTTGGTCACCGGTGCCGAAGGGGCCGTGGCGGTTCATCTGCAGAACGGCCAGTCATTGACCCTGGGCCGCGGAAGCGACCTGACTCTGACCCCGCAGCTGCTGGCCAACCATGCGCCTCATGTCGATACGCCCGACACGACGACGCCGAGTGACGCGCAACTGACCGATGTGCAAAAGCTGCAGCAAGCCATCGCCGCCGGAGCCGACCCGACCCAGACCGGTGAAGCCACCGCTGCTGGCCCCGAAGGTGGTAACCCGGGGGGCGTGGGTGGTGGGCACAGTTTTGTGCTGCTGGAAGAAGTTGGCGGGGAGGTCGATCCGCTGATCGGTTTCCCGACGGCCGGGTTCAACGGGATTCCCGAGTTTCCGCAGCTACGCTTGGCCGGTGACCCGGATAACACTGGCGACGATGCAACCGTGCCGCCAGTGACCCCTGAGACGCCGGACAACCCCGTGACCCTCGACGGGGTCAACGTCGAGGGCGGCGAGCTGACCACCAACGAGGCCAATCTGGCCGATGGTTCGGCCAGCAATCCGGGGGCGCTGGTGCAAAATGGCACCTTCACGGTGTCCGCGCCTGACGGGCTGAGCAGCCTGAGCATCGGCGGCATCAACGTGATCAGTGGCGGTGTGCCCGCCGGCTTTCCTCAAACCATCACCTCGGCGCTGGGCAACACGTTGACCATCACCGGTTATGACCCGGCTACGGGAGTGGTCAGCTACACCTACACCCTGACGGACAATGAAACCCATCCTGCCGGTGGCGGTGCCAATAACATTACCGAGCAGTTCCCAGTGGTGGCCGTCGACACCGACGGTGATACGGCCACCGGCACCCTGGACGTCAACATCACCGATGACGTGCCCCAGGCGATTGACGACAGCCACGCCAGCACGGCGTCGGAAACCCTGGTCACTCTTACCGGCAACGTATTGCCCAACGACCACCAGGGCGCCGACCGGATCCCCACCGGCCCCGACAGCGGGCCGATCATTGGCGGGACGTTCACCGGCACCTACGGCACGCTGGTGCTCAACCCCAACGGCACGTACACCTACACCCTGAACACCAGCGACCCGCAATTCGTCGCGTTGCATGGCGGGGGCAGCGGCACCGAAACCTTCACCTACACCCTGACCGACGCCGACGGCGACACCAGCACCGCGAACCTGGTATTGCAGGTGCACAACAATGACGATCCGGTGGTGTTGGTGGGCTTGGATGCTGAAGGTGGCGAGCTGTCGTTGCAGGAGAAAAACCTCAGTGATGGCAGCAGCCCGGACGCGTCGGCCCTGACCCAAAGCGGCACCTTTACCGTGACCGCGTTGGACGGTGTGCAGACCCTGAGCGTGGGGGGGATCAATGTGGTTGTAGGTGGTGTGGCAGCGGGTTTCCCTCAGTCCATCACCACCGCACTGGGCAACACCCTGACCATCACTGGCTACGACGCCGCTACCGGTGTAGTGAGTTACAGCTACACCTTGCTGGACAACGAAGCTCATCCAAATGCCAATGGCGCCAACAGCGTTAGCGAGCAATTCGCCGTAGTTGCCACTGACGACAACGGCACCACCGCCAACGGCAATTTGGACGTGAACATCGTCGACGACCTGCCCAAGGCCGTAGATGACAGTAACGCCAGCACGGCTTCGGAAACCCACCTGACCCTGACCGGCAGTGTGCTGACGAATGACACCCAAGGCGCGGACCCTGTAGCGTCCGGCCCAATCACCCCCGGCACCTTCACTGGCACTTACGGCACCCTGGTGCTCAACGCCGACGGTTCCTACACCTACACCCTCAACACCGCTGATGCCGACTTCAAAGGTTTGCATGGCGGCGGCAACGGCAGCGAAACCTTCACCTACACCCTGACCGACGCTGATGGCGACACCAGCACCGCGAACCTGGTGCTGCAAGTGCACAACAACGACGACCCTGTGATTATCACCGGCCTCGACACCGAGGGTGGTGAGCTGTCGCTGCAGGAGAAAAACCTCAGCGACGGCAGCAGTCCGGACGCATCGGCTCTGACTCAAAGCGGCACGTTCACGGTGACCGCGCTGGATGGTGTGCAGACCCTGAGTGTGGGTGGCATCAATGTGGTGACGGGCGGCGTAGCAGCCGGTTTCCCACAATCGATCACCACTGCTCTGGGCAACACCCTGACCATCACCGGCTTCAACGCCGCTACCGGTGTAGTGAGTTACAGCTACACCTTGCTGGACAACGAAGCCCATCCAAACGCCAACGGCGCCAACAGCGTTAGCGAGCAATTCGCCGTAGTTGCCACTGACGACAACGGCACCACCGCCAACGGCAATTTGGACGTGAACATCGTCGACGACCTGCCCAAGGCCGTAGATGACAGCAACGCCAGCACGGCTTCGGAAACCCACCTGACCCTGACCGGCAGTGTGCTGACGAATGACACCCAAGGCGCGGACCCTGTAGCGTCCGGCCCAATCACCCCCGGCACCTTCACTGGCACTTACGGCACCCTGGTGCTCAACGCCGACGGCTCCTACACCTACACCCTCAACACTGCCGATGCCGACTTCAAAGGTTTACATGGCGGCGGCAATGGCAGCGAAACCTTCACCTACACCCTGACCGACGCCGACGGCGACACCAGCACCGCGAACTTGGTGCTGCAAGTGCACAACAACGACGACCCAGTGATTATCACTGGCCTCGACACCGAGGGCGGTGAGCTGTCGTTGCAGGAGAAAAACCTCAGCGACGGCAGCAGTCCGGACGCATCGGCTCTGACTCAAAGCGGCACGTTCACGGTGACGGCGCTGGACGGTGTGCAGACGTTGAGCGTGGGCGGCATCAATGTGGTTATAGGTGGTGTGGCAGCGGGTTTCCCTCAGTCCATCACCACTGCGTTGGGCAACACCCTGACCATCACCGGCTTCAACGCCAGCACGGGCGTGGTCAGCTACAGCTACACCTTGCTGGACAACGAAGCCCATCCAAACGCCAACGGCGCCAACAGCGTTAGCGAGCAATTTGCCGTAGTTGTTACCGATGACAACGGCACCACCGCCAACGGCAATCTGGACGTGAACATCGTCGATGACTTGCCAACCGCTCATGCTGACTCCGCCTCGGTGGATGAAGGCGGGACGGTCAGTGGCAACGTCCTGAACAACGATGAAGGCGGTGCCGACGGGCCGGCTGCGAGCGGTGCGGTGATCGGTGTGCGTGCTGGCAACGACACCTCGACCCCGGCGATTGGCGGCCTGAATACCCAGATCAACGGCACCTACGGCTACCTGACCCTGGACGCCAACGGCAACGCCGTCTACCACAGCAACCCGAACACCGTCAGTGCCCCAGGTGCAACCGATGTTTTCACCTACACCGTGCGCGACGCCGATGGCGATGAAAGCACCACCACCATCACCATCGATGTTCATGACGTCTGCCTAGTCGCCACGCCCGACCAAGGAATCAGCGTCTACGAAAAAGCCCTCGACCTGAACCAGGACGGCCAGGACCTGGCTCCCGGCACCGTCACCGGCAGCGCTCCGAGCGCCACCAGCGAGACCGCCAGCGGCAGCCTCGTCGGTTCGATCAGCGGTGCCGTGGGCGCAGTAACCTTCGCGCTGGTGGGCAACGCTACGGGTGCTTACGGTCAACTGTCGCTTCAGCCTGACGGTTCGTATACCTACACCCTGACCTCGCCAGCCACCACCACGCCTCACGCCAACGATGGCCCGAATGTGCTGAGCGAAAGCTTCACCTATCAGGCCACGGATTCCTTGGGCAACACGGTCACCAGCACCATTGTCATCGACATCGTCGACGACGTGCCCAACGCCCATGCCGATTTTGCCTCGGTACTGGAGGGTGGCACGGTCAGCGGCAATGTGCTGGACAACGACGTGCTTGGCGCGGACGGTGGCATGGTGATTGGCGTGCGCGCCGGTAATGACACCTCTAACCCTGCTGTCGGTGGCCTCAACAGCCAGATCAACGGCACTTACGGCTACTTGACCCTGGACGCCAACGGCAACGCCGTCTACCACAGTAATCCGAACACCGTCAGCGCCCCGGGCGCGACCGATGTCTTCACCTACACCGTGCGTGACGCCGACGGCGACGAAAGCACCACCACCATCACCATCGATGTCCATGAAAGCTGCCTCGTTGCCACATCGGACCAGGAAATCAGCGTCTACGAAAAAGCCCTCGACCTGAACCAGGACGGCCAGGACCTGGCCCCCGGCACCGTCACCGGCAGCGCTCCGAGCGCCACCAGCGAGACCGCCAGCGGCAGCCTCGTCGGTTCGATCAGCGGTGCCGTGGGCGCAGTAACCTTCGCGCTGGTGGGCAACGCTACCGGTGCTTACGGTCAACTGTCGCTTCAGCCGGACGGTTCGTATACCTACACCCTGACCTCGCCAGCCACCACTACGCCTCACGCCAACGATGGCCCGAATGTCCTGAGCGAAAGCTTCACCTACCAGGCCACGGACTCCTTGGGCAACACGGTCACCAGTACTATCGTTATCGACATCGTCGACGATGTGCCCAAGGCCCACTGCGATTTCGCCTCGGTGGTAGAGGGCGGGACAGTCAATGGCAACGTGCTGGACAACGATGTACTCGGTGCCGACGGCGGTGCAGTCATCGGTGTGCGTGCCGGTAACGACACCTCGACCCCGGCCATCGGCGGCCTGAACAGCCAGATCAACGGCACCTACGGCTACCTGACCCTGGATGCCAACGGCAACGCGGTCTACCACAGCAACCCCGACGCTGTTGGCGCCCCCGGCGCGACCGATGTCTTCACCTACACCGTGCGTGATGCCGATGGTGATGAGAGCACCACGACCGTCACCATTGACGTGCACAACAGCTGCCTCGTCGCGGAAACCGACCACGACATTACCGTCTACGAAAAAGCCCTCGACCTGAACCAGGACGGCCAGGACCTGGCCCCCGGCACCGTCACCGGCAGTGACCCGAGCGCCACCGGTGAAACCGCCAGCGGTAGCTTGGTCGGGTCGGTCAGCGGGGCCACGGGCGCCGTCACCTTCACCCTGGTGGGCAACGCCACGGGTGCCTACGGCCAGTTGTTGCTCCATCCTGATGGTTCGTACACCTACACCCTGACCTCGCCAGCTACGACGACGCCCCACGCCAATGATGGCCCGAATGCTCTGAGCGAAAGCTTCACCTACCAGGCCACGGACTCCCTGGGCAACAGCACCACCGGCAGCCTCGTGGTGAGCATTGTCGATGACGTGCCAAAGGCCGTTGCGTCCGAGCGTTCGGTCACGGCGGTGGAGGTCGATTCGAACCTGCTGATCGTGCTCGACGTCTCCGGCAGCATGAAAGACGCCTCCGGCGTGCCGGGGCTCTCGCGGATGGAGTTGGCCAAACAGGCGATCAGCGCCTTGCTCGACAAATACGACGACATGGGCGATGTGAAAGTCCAGCTCGTGACCTTCAGCGGCAGCGCCACCGACCAGAGCACCATGTGGGTGGATGTGGCAACTGCCAAGACGCTGATCTCCGCGCTGAACGCGCACGGCGACACCAACTATGATGCTGCCGTAGCGATGGCCAAGACTGCGTTCGCAAATTCCGGCCAACTGACCGGCGCACAGAACGTCGGCTATTTCTTCTCCGACGGCAAGCCGACCTTGGGCGAAATCGGCACGGCAGACGAAACCGCTTGGAAAGCCTTCCTCGACGCCAACGGCATAAAGAACTACGCCATTGGCCTGGGCAGCGGCGTCAGCAATGCTCACCTCGACCCGCTGGCCTACGACGGCAGCGCCCACACCAACACCAACGCGGTAGTGGTCACCGACCTGAACCAGCTCAACTCGGTGCTCTCCGGCACCGTGCAAGGCGCGCCGGTTACCGGCAACCTGTTGGATGAGGGGGGTTCGTTCGGCGCCGATGGCGGGTTTATCAAAAACCTGGTGGTCGATGGCACCACGTACAGCTACGACCCGGCGGCCAACGGTGGTCACGGAGCACTGACCGCCAGCGGCGGGCTCAACCATGGCTCCTTCAATACCGCCACCAATACATTGAGCATCGCCACCGACCACCACGGTACTTTGGTGGTCAACCTGGATACCGGTGCGTTCAGCTACACCTCCCAGACGGCCACCAGCACCTTGATCACCGAGCACATCGGCTACACCGTCAGCGACCATGACGGTGACCTGGCGAGCTCTAACCTGGTGATCAACGTCGTGCCCAACAGCCCGCCGATCGCTGTTGACGACAACATCATCACCAATGTGCTGTCGGGCAACATCGTGATCCCGGGCGAATTGCTGCTGGGTAACGACAGCGACGCCAACGGCGATCCACTCACCGCATCACCCACCAGTTTCAATACCGGATGGGTCGCCAAAGGCGCGGACTTCACCGGCAGCACCGGCACGGCCAGCTTCACCGGCAACAACGTGCAGTCGATCAACCTCAGCCGCAGTGCCTTCGTCGCCAATACCGCGAGCATGACGGCGATGCTGGTGGTCAGCGGTGCATTGGGGATGGTCTCCAACAACAACGCCAACGATGAAGACCGCCTCAACATCAGCCTCAAACAGGGCGAAACCCTCACCCTGGACCACAACCTGTCGGCCGGTCGCATTGCGATGGAGTATTCACTCAATGGCGGGCCCTTCATCGCGATCAACGATGGAGCTTCTTTCACCGCGGCAGCGGATGGCAATTACCAGATCCACGTCACCAACATTGCCAATCCCGGCGGCGGTAATGCCAACGCTGCGGAAAACTATCAACTGACCCTGACGGTCGACTATGCCGGGGCGCAGGACAAAACAGCGGATTACCACGGCAGCTACACCGCCAGCGACAACCACGGCGGCAGTGACAGCGCATCGGTAGGCATCAGTTATCAGGCGGGCCATACCCTGACGGGCACCAGTGGCGACGATGTGCTGTTGGCCGGCAACGGCGACGACACCCTCAACGCCGGCGACGGCAACGACATCCTCAGTGCCGGTTCGGGCAACAACACCTTGCATGGCGGGGCAGGGGATGACGTGCTCTACAGCGGCACGGGCAATGACCTGCTCGATGGCGGCAGCGGTAACGACACCGCCAGCTACGCCCATGCCACATCAGCGGTCACGGTGAACCTGGGACTGTTGGCGGCGCAGAACACCCTGGGCGCCGGCACCGACACCCTGGCCGGCATCGAAAACCTCGTCGGCTCGAACTTCAATGACACCCTCACGGGCGATGGCGCCAGCAACCGCATCAACGGCGGACTTGGCAACGACGTGCTCAATGGCGCTGGTGGCGACGACATGCTGATCGGCGGCTTGGGCAACAACACCCTCACCGGCGGCAGCGGCGCCGACACCTTTCAATGGCAGGCGGGCAACAGCGGCCACGACGTGATCACCGACTTCGCGCTCGGCGTCGACAAACTCGACCTGTCCCAACTGTTGCAAGGAGAGAACGGCAGCGCGGCGTTACTGGATGACTACCTGCATTTCAGCGTGAGCGGCAGCGGTGGGTCGGTCGTCACCAGCATCGACGTCAGCGCCATTGCCGGTGCCACGCCGAACCAGACCATCGACCTGGCCGGCGTCAACCTGGCCAGCCACTACGGCGTCACGCCGGGCGCGGGGGGAATCATCGGTGGAGCGGACACGGCGACCATCATCAACGGCATGTTGAATGATCATTCGTTGAAGGTGGACACGGTGTGAGGGCTGCTGTGGCGAGGGGATTTATCCCCGTTCGGCTGCGCAGCAGTCGCAAACCGGTCGGTAGGGGTCATCTGTTGCTGCGCGGCGTCTGGTTTTGGGGTTGCTTCGCAACCCAGCGGGGATAAATCCCCTCGCCACAGGGGAATGCGCCGCACTCATACTCAGGGTTTTCGCAGTGTCTTCTGCCTGAGGATATACACCGTCACCAGCACCGCACTGGTGAGCATGAACCCCCGCGCCCATGGCAGCGGCACCAGGTAGCAGGACAGCAGGATGCTCGCCCACATCAGCCCGATGGCATAGACCTTGCCCTTGAGCGGGATGCCGTTGCCGCTGAGGTAGTCGCTGATCCACGGGCCCAGGCGGGGATGTTCCACCAGCCACTGGTAGAAGCGCGGCGAACTGCGGGCGAAGCAGGCCGCGGCCAGCAGCAGGAAGGGGGTGGTAGGCAGGACGGGAATGAAAATGCCGATGACCCCCAGCACCACGCTCAGCCAGCCGATGGCCAGTAGAGCGTAACGCAGGATCAGCGGGCGGTTGCCGACTGGCGAGGGCACCCGGTCACTCAGTGGTGGCGCGGCTTGAGGATCGCCGGTTTCTCGTCCGGGGCGTTGCACAGCAGGTACAGGGCGGTGAGGGCTTCGGGGATCTGGACGATCATGTCGTCCATCAGGTTCGCGTCGGCGGCGATGTCGGAAAACTCCGGTTGCTCGTCGAACAGGCCGGAACCGACCATGATCGGCAGCAGCATTTCGCTGACTTCCTCTTCGGCGGTTTCGAACCAGGCGGCTTCGCGCAGGAACACGCCTTCCATGAAGCCGATGCACCAGCCACGCAGTTCCGAATCGTCCGGGTCATCGCCCAGGTCCAGTTCGCACGGCAGCTCGAATTCTTCGTCGGACGCCAGTTGACGGGCGATGTGGGCCTTGAGGCCGACCAGGGTGGCTTCGATTTCGGCGCGCTGGGCTTCGTCGCTGTAATGCGGCTCTTCGGCGAACAGGGCATCGATCCACTCACGGTCCGGCACCGTTTCGGCGCAGATCGACAGGGCGGTCAGATAGCCGTGAGCGGCCACGTAGTCCAGCGCTTCCTCGTGCAGCTCATCGGCGTCGAGGAAGACTTGCAGGCGGGTCAGTTGCTCAGCGAAGGACATTACGGGCTACCTTGGGGAATAAACAATGCGGGAATTCTAGGCCTTCTTGAGCGCCCAGGCCAGCCGCGTGGTGTATTTGCCTCTCGACGGTCCGAGGGTCGACACAAATGGGGGGGGCACCGCAGATCAAATGTGGGAGCGAGCTTGCTCGCGATGAGGGTATGGCATTCAACACTGCCCAAGCTGATCCACCGCTATCGCGAGCAAGCTCGCTCCCACAGGGACTGGGGCAACCGGAAGATCGCCAGCACCTCTTGTCAGCAGCGCCCTTTGCGGCGAAGGCCTCGGGTATACTGCCGCGTTTTGTGATGCCCTGCGGCGTCCCGCCGGTTCGAAACGCGCACTTACGATTTGCCGGTGCAGCGTGTGCGATTCTGAACCAGCCTTGCAGGGATGTTTCGGTGATTTTTGGAGTTTCTATGCTCGAACAGGCTCAACGCGTCCTCAAGGACATCTTCGGCTACGACAGTTTCCGTGGCCGCCAGGGTGCCATTATTGAGCGTGTGGCCAGCGGTGGCGATGCCTTGGTGCTCATGCCCACCGGCGGCGGCAAATCCTTGTGCTTCCAGGTGCCGGCGCTGCTGCGCAACGGCCTGGCGGTGGTGGTTTCGCCGCTGATCGCGCTGATGGACGACCAGGTCGCGACCCTCGAGGAACTGGGGGTCGCCGCCGCTTCGCTGAACTCCACCCTCAGCGCCGAGCAACAACGGGACCTGGCGACGCGGATCAAGCGCGGTGAAGTCAAGATGTTGTACCTGGCCCCGGAACGCCTGGTACAGCCGCGCATGCTGGCGTTCCTGCAGAGCCTGGAAATCGCCCTGTTCGCCATTGACGAAGCCCACTGCGTATCGCAATGGGGCCACGATTTCCGGCGTGAATACCTGCAGCTGGGGCAATTGGCGGAACTGTTCCCCGACGTGCCGCGCATCGCCCTGACCGCTACCGCCGACAAGCGTACCCGCGAGGAAATCGTCGAGCGCCTGCACTTGCAGGATGCCGAGCGGTTCCTGTCGAGCTTCGACCGTCCCAATATTTTCTACCGCATCGTGCCCAAGGAGCAGCCGCGCAAGCAATTGCTGGCGTTCCTCGCCGAGCGCCGCAGCGATGCCGGCATTGTCTATTGCCTGTCGCGCAAAAAGGTCGATGAAGTGGCGGCGTTCCTGTGTGAGCAAGGGTTCCCGGCGTTGCCGTATCACGCCGGCCTGCCCAACGACCTGCGGGCCTATCACCAGAAGCGCTTCCTCAACGAGGAAGGCCTGATCATGGTGGCCACCATTGCGTTCGGCATGGGCATCGACAAGCCCAACGTGCGTTTTGTCGCACACCTGGACCTGCCCAAGTCCCTCGAGGCGTACTACCAGGAAACCGGGCGTGCCGGCCGTGATGGCTTGCCGGCCGATGCCTGGATGGCCTACGGCCTGCAAGACGTGGTGATGCTCAAGCAGATGCTGCAGAACTCCGAAGGCGATGAGCGCCACAAGCGCCTGGAGCAGCACAAGCTCGACGCCATGCTCTCGCTGTGCGAAGAAACTCGCTGCCGTCGCCAGACCTTGCTGGCCTATTTTGACGAAGACATGCCCCAGCCTTGCGGGCATTGCGACAACTGCGTCGATGGCGTGGAGACCTGGGACGCCACCGAACCGGCCCGTCAGGCCTTGTCGGCGATTTTCCGCACCGGCCAGCGCTATGGCGTCGGGCACCTGGTGGACGTATTGCTGGGCAAGGACAACGAGAAGGTCCGCAACTTCGGTCACCAGCACCTCTCGGTGTTTGGCGTGGGCAAGGCGCGCACCGAGAGTGAGTGGCGCTCATTGTTCCGGCAACTGGTGGCCCGCGGCCTGGCGGACATCGACCTGGAAGGCTACGGCGGCCTGCGCCTGAGTGCGACTTGCCGGCCGTTGCTCAAAGGCGAGGTCACCCTCGAACTGCGCCGCGACCTCAAGCCGGCAACGGCGGTCAAGAGCAGCAAGAGCCAGGCCAGCCAATTGGTACGCGGCGAAGAGCGCGACCAATGGGAAGCCTTGCGCGCCTTGCGTCGCAAGCTGGCCGAGGAACACGGCGTACCGCCGTACGTCATCTTCCCCGATTCGACGCTGCTGGAAATGCTCCGCAGCCAGCCCACCTCCCTGGCGGAAATGGCCCGGGTCAGCGGCGTGGGGGCGCGCAAGCTGGAGCGTTATGGCGAAGCCTTCCTCCAGGTCCTGGGGGGCGAAGCCGAAGCGCCGAAAGCGGTGGCCGATGTGCGCCACGAGCTCATCACACTGGCCCGGGCTGGCATGACACCGGTGCAGATCGCTGGGCAATTGCAGTGCTCGGAGAAGAACGTCTACACGATGCTGGCCGAGGCCATCGGCAAACAGCAGTTATCCCTGGATCAGGCGCTGGATCTGCCCGAGGAACTGATGGGCGAAGTACAGGACGCGTTCCTGGATGGCGAAGGCGAATTACCGCCAGTATCCGAAGTCGCCGCGCTGTTTGTCGGACGGGTGCCCGAAGGTGTGCTGTACTGCGTCAGGGCTGCGTTGCAGTCGGAATTTGAAGTCTGATCAGTGAGTTGCGCTCCTTTAACGATTCAGTACAAGGCGAGCCTTGCTTGAATCCAAAGCTCATGCTTAGCTGACTAATAATTAGTTTTTCTCTATTTCAGATCTGATGAGTTTTTTATGCCGTTAACCGATCAACACCGTTTTGGCATGCAGTTGGCGCAAATGTCCCGAGGCTGGCGGGCCGAACTGGACCGCCGCTTGGCCGGGCTGGGCCTGTCCCAGGCGCGCTGGCTGGTGCTGCTGCACCTGGCCCGTTTCGAACAGGCGCCGACCCAGCGTGAACTGGCCCAGAGTGTCGCCGTCGAAGGCCCGACTCTGGCCCGGTTGCTCGACAGCCTGGAAACCCAGGGGTTGGTGCAGCGCCAAGCCGTGGCCGAGGACCGTCGGGCCAAGAAAATCGTGCTCTGCGCGCCGGCCTTACCGTTGATCGAACAAATCGAAACCATTGCCACACAGTTGCGACGGGAGCTGTTCGAAGGGGTCGACGAGGCGGACATGCGCGTCTGCATGCGGGTTCACGGCACGATCCTGGCCAACCTGGAAAAATCCTGAGGCAGATCCCTGGCGTCAGACTTTTGAGATTCGTCGGTTAGCGAACTATAACCAGTAGTAAGCGCTCCTATTGGGAGCGTTTACGCCGAGGTTGGTTTTGGTAATCGAAAGGGATACCCATGCTTGAAAGTTTGCAGTCCACGTTGCGCAGTTGGATCAACGTGTCGATCTTCGTGGGTGCCTTGGGGTTTCCGGCCTTGGCGTCAGCGCTGGGGCTTGGCGAGATCACGCTCCATTCCGCCTTGAACCAGCCGTTGCGTGCCGATATCGCCCTGGTCGATGTGGCCGGGATCGGCGAAGGTGAACTGTCGGCCAGCCTGGCGAGTCCGGACGATTTCAATCGTGCGGGTGTGGAGCGGGTGTTCTTTCTCAATAATCTTCGCTTTACGCCGGTATTGCGCGGTGAGCGCAGCTTCATTCGGGTGACCTCCAGCAAACCGGTGAAGGAACCCTTCCTTAATTTCCTGGTGCAGCTCAATCAGCCCAACGGGCGCTTGCTGCGCGAATACACCGTGCTGATCGACCCACCGGGCTCACCGGGTATCGTGCCGGCCCGTGACGAACCGTCCACGCCCCCGCAGCCTGGGACGCCGAGCCAGGCCACACCGGCCATCAAGCCGCCCCCGGCGGTACAGGGCAAGCGCTATACGGTCGTGCAGGGAGACAATCCCTGGGTGATTGCCCAGCGCCTGCATGACGCCGGGAGCAACGCGTCGGTCAATGAGTTGATGCAAGGGATCCAGGCCTTGAACCCCGGCAGCGACCGGCTCTCCATCGGCCAGCGTCTGTTATTGCCCGACTCGGCCGTGCTGCCGACATCGGTTGCAAGCACCGCCGGCCAGGCCTCCGCCGCGTCCGATGAGCAGTTGGCCGCCAGCGTGCTGCAGAACCAGCAACAACAGAAGACCATTGAGGAACTGCAGGCGCGGCTCCAGGCCCAGGATGAGGAAATCGCCGGCCAGCGCCAGCAGATCAGCGAATTGCAGACCCGGCTGGCCGAGACGGCTCCGGCCCCCGTTGCGTCGGCGCAACCGCAACCAGCGCAGCCTGCGTCGGAGCCGGCTCCAGATGTATCCCCCGTTACCGAACCGGCCGCTGAGCCTGAGGGCATCAATTGGACATGGGTGGCGGGGTTGGTGGCCTTGTTGGGATTGCTCGCCTTGTTATTGTTCATTCGACGTCGCCAACAGCAGGCCGAGTTGGAACCGATGACCGAGCGCCCCGAGCCGATGCTGGAGGCGGGCGACGACACCTTTGCATCAATCCCCCGACTCGGAGCCATCCGAGGCCGCGACCTCGTTCAACAACGGTGATGCGCCCCTGGGTGATGTGCTGGAAGGCGTCGGGATCTACCTGACCTACGGCCGTTTCACCGAGGCCGCCGGGCTGTTGCGCGCGGCATTGCTGGCCGAACCGGAACGCACCGACCTGGGCCTCAAGTTGCTGGAAGTATTGGGCAAGCAGGGCGATGTCATCGGTTTCCAGGCCCAGGAACATCATCTGTTGGCACAAGGCGTCGATGCCGGGACGCTGGAAGGATATCCGCGGGCGCTATCCCAAGGTGGCCCTGATCAGCGCACCGACAGTGGAACAGGCGCAACCCTTGGTACCGGCTCCTGCGCCTGAACCTGAACAGGCGCCCAGTGACGAGTTCGAGCTGGACTTGGAAGCACTGTCCATGGAAACCAGTTGGGACCTGGCGGATGACCAGGGCACGCCGGCTGAAGAAAATCTTGCTGCACCACTGGCTGTCGACAGTACCGAGGGCTTGTCGCTTTCAGGTTTCGACGAACCGGAGTTGCAGTGGGAGGCTCCCCTGGAAACCGAGTCGCTGGACGATGCCTTTCTCGATGGCTTTGCCGATGAGGAGCAGGCGCTGGAATTTGAGCCGCTGGCCCTTGAACCTGTCGCCCTGGACACCCTGTCCCTCGAACCCCAGGCCCCGGAGCATTCGGTCAAACTGGAGCAGGCACAGAACTGCATCGACGATGGCGACCTGAAGACCGCCGTCACCCTGCTTGAAGAGCTGCTCGAAGAGGGTGACGAACCCCTCAAGCAGACCGCCCGGGTGCTGCTGGCGGGGATTCGCTAAGTACCATCGAAGTTGTAGTGGCTGGCCTCATCGCGAGCAAGCTCGCTCCCACAGGGATTTGCGTAAGCATCGAGCTCGCGACCGCCAGGGAACCCTTGTGGGAGCGAGCTTGCTCGCGATAGCAATGGGTCAGGCCATCACTCCAGCCCAGGCAAACACCCACCCCCTCAAAACGTCTGCCCCAGGTTCAGGTACACCGCCTGTTCATCGTCGTCGTTAAAGCCATAGCTGAAGTTCAAGGGCCCTAGCGGTGTATCGAAACCTAGGAAAATACTGGCGGCGTTGATGTAACCACTGTCGAACTCGTTGTCGTTGTTCCAGGCCCGGCCGCGCTCCAAGGAGCCACCGATGTACAGCGGGAAGTCCAATGGCAGGTATGCCCGCGGTGTGAGGCGTCGGTAATACACGGCACGCATCAGGCTCATGTTCTGCCCGGATACCCCATCTTCGCGAAAGCCCGACAGTTGCCGCGCGCCACCGAGCACAAAGCTGGAGGTCACCACCTCCGCAGTATCCAGGGTACGGCCATAGCGCCCGCCCAGGATGAAGGTGTCCGGGCCGCTGCTCAGGGCCTTGTCCAGTTTGAATTCCCACTGGCGGTAACGCTGGTCGGAGCCCAGCCCCGGTTCGTATTGGCGCCAGCTCAGGCCGATGTCTTCCCCTTCATGGGGAAAGTACACGCTGTCGAGGGAGTCGAACGAATACTTCAGTTCGTAGAACCCCTCGTTGAAATTCTCGCTGGGTTGGTCGTGGTCGCCGATGCGCACATCGGCCTTGCCCCAGGCCTGTCCGACACCGAAGCGGATTTCGCCGCTGTTGCCGATCTGGCGGCCCACATTGAGCCCGAAGCCATAGCGTTCGACGCGATACTGGGCCACTGGATCGTTGTCCAGGATCGACTCCACGTTGCGGGATTCGAATTGCCCATAGGGGGCTATGAAGTAGCGCGAGCCAACATCCAATGGCTGATAGAACTCGCTGTACAACTCCTGCTTGTCGCCGATCTGCGCCCGGGTCAGCCACTCGGCGCCCAGGCGATTGATGCCGTTGACCCGATAGCTGGCCCCCAGGTTGAAAGCGCTGTCGCCGCGCATGTCGTCCGACAGGCTCAGCCCCAACCGCAGGTAATCGGTGCCGGTGCGTCGGCCCCGGGCGCTGATCACCAAGGTGTGGTCCGGGCCCTTGTGGACCACGCGGTATTGCACCTGTTCGAAGTAGTCCAGGCCGTACAACGTGCCCATGTCGGTTTGCAGGCGCCCCAGGTCCAGCGGCTCGCCGATTTGTTGGCGAATGTAGTAGCGAATCACGTCATCGCCGACTTTCGAATCGTTCTCCACACGAATGGCGGTGATGACCGGCGTGCGTTCGCTGGGCGTGCGTGCGGCCATGAGTTCGGCGTCGGGCGCCTCGGACGGGCGCAGAGGGGCCAGGCGTGCCTCGAGTATCCGGGTGGCGCGGTAGCCGGCGTCGATCATGTCCCGGGCCCGGCCGAAGTCGGTGGAGCCGAAGCTCGCCAAGGCCGGCTGGATCAATACGTCGCTTTTTTTCAGGGTGGCCAGTTGTTCTTCAGAGTTGCGCCGGGTCATTAGGGTGGTCGACTGGTTCAGCACGTCGACCACCGTGACCAGTTGCTTGCGGGTGCGCAGCGGCGTGCCGATATCGACCACGATGGCCACGTCTACGCCCATGTCCCGGGCCACATCCAGCGGGATGTTGTCGGCCATGCCGCCGTCCACCAGCAACCGGCCGTCCAGCTCCACCGGGGCGAACACCGCCGGGATCGACATGCTGGCGCGAATGACCTTGGGCAGGTGGCCTTTGCGGAACACGACTTTTTCGCCGGTGGCGATGTCGGTGGCCACGGCGCGAAATGGGATCGGCAGTTTGTCGAAGTCCCGCGTGTCGCTGGCGTGGGCCAGCAGGCTTTCGAGCAGCAGGGCCAGGTTCTGGCCCTGGATGACCCCCAAGGGCAGGCCGAGGCTGCCGTCGTCACGAAAGCTCAGTTTCTGTTTCACCAGGAAATCGCGGTCATCCTGCTTGCGCCGGAACGGCACGTCCTTGCGTGGCGGCGCATCGGACAAGGCCTGTTGCCAGTCGATGCCCAGGGCGAGTTTTTCCAGTTCGTCGATCTTGTAGCCCGAGGCATACAGCCCGCCGATCACCGCGCCCATGCTGGTGCCGGCAATGGCGTCGATCTTGATGCCTTGCTCCTCCAGGGCCTTGAGCACGCCGATGTGGGCCAGTCCCCGCGCCGCGCCGCCGGACAGCACCAAGCCGATTTTCGGGCGTGGCGCTTCGACGGCCTGGACGAAAAAGGGCAACAGCAGCAGAAGCAGGAGGGGAAGCAGGCGGCGCATCGTCTATCTCGGGGCGGGCGATCAAAGGCAGGTATTATAACGACGCCTTCGAATCCAGGAGTTCACCCGCAATGACCGAACACAAGCCGGAAGTCGTCATCACGTATTGCACCCAGTGCCAATGGCTGCTGCGCGCCGCCTGGCTGGCCCAGGAACTGCTCAGCACCTTCGGCGACGACCTGGGCAAGGTGTCCCTGGTGCCGGGTACCGGCGGTGTGTTCCACATCAGTTGCGACGGTGCGCAAATCTGGGAGCGCAAGGCCGATGGCGGTTTTCCCGAGGCCAAGGTCCTCAAGCAGCGGGTCCGCGACCGGATCGACCCGGAGCGGGACCTGGGCCACAACGATCGGGTTCAATGAGACGCGGCCTGGGCTCCCACCCCCGGTTTCTTCGAGCTGCCCAGTTGGCTTGAGATCACGATGGCCGCGATGATCACCACGCCGCCCAGCAGCATGCGCAGTGTCGGGCGTTCGTCGAACAGCCACCAGGCCATGGCGATGCCGTAGACCGGTTCCATGGCGAAGATCACCGCCGCCGTGCGGGCCTTGACAACCGCCAGGCTGGCGACGAACAGGCTGTGGGCCAGGCCGGTGCAGAACACGCCGAGCAGGCCGATCCACAACCAGTCGATGGGGCGAACGTCGCTCAGTTGTGGCGCGGCCATCGGTAGTAGGCACAACCCGACCACCACGTTCTGGCACAGCGCGGCCTGCACCGGCGGCACATGCGCGGCGCCGGCACGGTTGGTCAATGACAACAGGGAAAACAGCAGCCCCGAAGCCATGGCCCACAGCAGGCCGGTGGTGGCACCGCTGGCCAGGTCGAAGTTCGGCGTGACCAACACCAGGCCGACGCTCACCAACACCACCAGCCAGATTTCATTGGCGCGAATCCGCTCGCGGAAGATCAGCCCCTCGAGCAATACCGTGAAGGCTGGGAAACTGGCGAACCCCAACGTGGCGATTGCCACGCCGGCCACCTTCACGGCGATGAAGAAGCTCACCCAGTGCGCGGCCAGCAACAGGCCCCCGAGCAGCAATCGCCGGCCATCCTGTGCCCGCAGTTTCTGCCAGCGGCTGCTGCTGGCGAACCGGGCGAACATCGCCAGGGCCAGCACGGCGAAGACGGCGCGACCGAACACGATGACCGCTGGCGAAGCCGCGGCGAGTTTGCCGAAGACACCGGTCAGGCCAAACATGAGTGCGCCAATGTGCAGGGCGCCGAGGGCGGTACGAGGTGTCATTTCAATCCTTTCAACCGATAAGCCATAGCGGGACGGTGAGCGTCTTCTGAGGGAGCGAGCTTGCTCGCGATAGCGGTGGTTCAGGCAATGCAGAAATTGACTGACAGATAGCAATCGCGAGCAAGCTCGCTCCCACACTGGATTTTCAGCAGGCACAAAATTCATGTGCACCCAGTTCCCCTGTGGGAGCGAGCTTGCTCGCGATGAGGCCAGCAAACCCAACATCCATGTAACTGAACCACCGCCTTCGCGAGCAGGTTCGCTCCCACAGGACTGTTCCCCCTCACAGATTGCAGTATTTAAGCGCGGGTGGGGCGGCAGGGTCTGTCGCGATCCTAGCGATTTTTAACGCGCATCTAGCGTTGGCGCCGCAGCTTACCCGGCGAGGCACCGAACTCTCGCAGCACCGCCGCGGCGAAAGCACTCTGAGAGCTGTAGCCGACCCGGTGGGCGATCTCGCCGATGGGCAGGTCCGACTCGCGCAACAACGCCACGGCCTGATGCAAGCGGCGGCTGCGGATGTACTCCATTGGGGTTTGTCCGCACTCGGCGATGAAGCGCGCATGCAGGCGTGCGCTGGAAAGGCCGGCGACCCGCGCCAGGTCCGCCACTTGCAGCGGGTAGGCGGCGTTCTGGTCGATGTGGGCGTTGAGCGCGGCGTAGGGCAGGCGCCGGCCACCGAGGGTGTGCTGGCGAACGCCATTGAGACTCGCCAGCAGCAGCACCGCGCCTTGCTGGGCAATCACCGGGTCGTCCACCGGGCTGCCCGCCAGCCAACTGACCAACTGGCTTTGCCCCGCGTCCAAGGGCAGGCGAGCGCTGTCGTCGAGCAAGCGGCGACTGGCGTCGGCATGATCCCCCAGGCATTGCCCGACCCAATCGTCACTGGGCACATCCAACACCAGGCAGCGACTGCCCTGGGGACTGCCACAGGCATGATGGGCTCCGGCGGGTACCACCACGAAACTCTGTTGCACCACCTGGCTGCCACGCCCTTCGACCTCGAAGTCCAGCGCGCCGGACAACCCGAACACCAGTTGCGCGTGGTCGTGGCTGTGGACAATCAAATCGTGGCTGTAGTGGCGTAGCGTGAGGATCGGTCGCATCGCGGTCTCCCGGGTCAGGCCGCCAGCATACACCGAGGGCACACCGCCTCGCGCTGTCATGGAATAGACTTGTGTTTGTCATGGGCCATTAACCGCTGGCGTGCACAGTGGCGAAAACGATCAGAGGGTTGCCCAATGACCAGCGCCGAGCTCGCCAAACCCAGCCGCAAGCAGCGTGTTCGCACCCTGTGGATTTCCGATGTGCACCTGGGCACCCGGGATTGCCAGGCCGAGCACTTGTCGCAGTTTCTCAAGGGCTACCACGCCGACAAGATCTACCTGGTGGGTGACATCATCGATGGTTGGAAACTGCGCGGTGGCATGTATTGGCCCCAGGCCCACACCAACGTCATTCGCCGCTTGCTGACCATGAGCAAGCGCGGCACCGAAGTGATCTACGTCACCGGGAACCATGACGAATTCCTGCGGCGCTATTCGAAGTTGATCCTGGGCAATATCCAGTTGGTGGACGAAGCGGTGCACGTCACTGCCGATGGCCGGCACCTGTTGGTGATCCATGGCGACCAGTTCGACGTCATCACCCGTTACCACCGTTGGTTGGCGTTCCTCGGTGATTCGGCCTACGAGTTCACCCTCACGCTGAACCGCTGGCTCAATCATTGGCGGGCCCGTTATGGCTACGGCTACTGGTCGCTGTCGGCGTACCTCAAGCACAAGGTCAAGACCGCTGTCAGCTTCATCAGCGATTTTGAAGAAGCCATCGCCCACGAGTGTGTGAAGCGCGAGCTGCATGGCGTGGTCTGCGGGCACATCCACCATGCCGAGATGCGTATGGTGGGTGAGGTGGAATACCTCAATTGTGGCGATTGGGTCGAATCCTGCACCGCGCTGATCGAGCATTGGGATGGGTCGATCGAGTTGTATCGGTTGGCTGAGGCCCAGGCGCGGGAGGCGTTGGTCAAAGCTGAGTTGAAAGTGACCGAGCCGGTGTAGGCCTTCATGACGCCATCGCGGGCAAGCCTTGCTCCCACATGTACTCACTGTCTATGAGAGCAGGCAACACCTGTGGGAGCAAGGCTTGCCCGCGATGGACCGCGCAGCGGCCCCCAGAAATCTGTCAGCCAGAAGGCTGCTCCGTCATCGCCGCCTTGTAGATCGACTGCTTCGGCGCGGCAAACACCCTTTCCAGCATCGGCTCGAAGAAACTCAACGGCAGTGTGTCGTACTCGGGATCGAACGCCGCTGCGTCATATTTCGCACAAAAGTCGACCGTCGCCTGGTACTGCGGATGTTCGAAAAACTGCTCGCGCAGGTACCGGTCCATGCCCAGGTGATGGAAGAAGTAATAACCCTGGAAAATCCCGTGCTTCTCCACCATCCACAGGTTCTCGGCGCTGACGAAGGGCTTGAGGATCGCCGCGGCGATGTCCGGGTGGTTATACGAACCGAGGGTGTCGCCGATGTCGTGGAGCAGGGCGCAGACCACGTATTCCTCGTCCCGCCCGTCCCGGTAGGCGCGGGTGGCGGTTTGCAGGGAATGGGTCAGGCGATCCACCGGGAACCCGCCGAAATCGCCGTCCAGCAGTTTCAAGTGGGCCAGGATCCGCCCCGGCAATTGCCGTGCGTAGGCGCTGAAGTCGGCCGCGATGATCGCCCAGTCTTGTTGAGTCCCTTCCTGCATGTGGGTAAAGCGCGCATGGTTGCTCATGGGTAGTCCTTATCAGAACGCGACCTTGCCCCGCAGCATGTCGCGGTACATGACGAAATCGCCGAGCAGGCTGTAGAGCGGATGCTGGAAAGTGGCGGGACGGTTCTTTTCGAAGAAGAAGTGCCCGACCCAGGCGAAGCCGTAGCCGGCGACGGGCAGGGCGAGCCACAGCCACCCGCTACCCACGACGAGGGCGAGGACGAACACCAGGATGACCAGGGAGGTGCCGATGAAATGCAGTCGTCGGCAGGTGCTGTTGCTGTGTTCGCTGAGGTAATACGGGTAAAACTCGGCGAAGGTATTGAATCGTTTAGCGTTTTCCACGACGGCTGACTCTGTGGTTATTGTTCTGGCGACCGATGCATCCAGCGGCTTACTTTGAGTCTAGAGCCATGATGTGCAACAGCCAGTGACAATCAGCGCCACTTTAGTATCCTTCGCAAATCCAGCCGTACCCTGCGGCTCGTCATGCAAGTAAAACGTCATGAGCGAACGAACCACTTCTTCAAGCTGGGCTATGGGGATTGTCAAGGCGTTGGAAATGGACGGCCTGGATTGTCGGGTGCTGTTCAAGCAACTGGGGCTGGACTTTGATGCACTGGACGATCCGGATGCGCGTTTCCCCCAGGATTCGATGACGCGGCTCTGGCAACGGGCGGTGGAATTGTCGGGTAACCCGGCCATTGGCTTGAACATGGGTAAGGTGGTGCGCCCAGCCTCGTTCCACGTGGCGGGTTACGCCTTGATGTCCAGTCGCACCCTGGTGGAGGGTTTCCAACGGCTGGTGCGTTACCAGCGGATCATTGCCGAAAGCGCCGACTTGAGTTTTCGCCAGTTGGAAGAGGGCTACGGGTTGATCCTGACGGTGCATGGCGACCACCTGCCGCCGACCCGTCAAAGCGCCGAAGCGTCCCTGGCGTGCGCGCTGGCCCTGTGCAGTTGGTTGACCGGGCGCACCCTGCGCCCGGTGAAGGTGTTGTTCCAAGGCGCGGAGCCCTCGGACCCGGCGCCTTATCAGCGAGCCTTCCCCGCGCCGCTGGTGTTCGGTGCGCCTTATGACGCGCTGATCTTTGAACGGGCCGACATGGAGGCGCCGCTGCCGACGGCCAACGAAGCCATGGCCCAGCTTCACGACCGGTTTGCCGGGGAGTACCTCGCGCGTTTTTCGGAAAGCCGCGTGACCCACAAGGCGCGACAAGTATTGTGTCGGCTGCTGCCCCAGGGCGAACCCAAGCGAGACGTGGTGGCGCAGACGCTGCACCTGTCGCAGCGCACCTTGCAACGGCGCTTGCAGGAAGAAGGCACCAGTTTCCAGAGCCTGCTCGAAGACACCCGTCGCGAACTGGCCGAGCAGTACCTGGCGCAGTCGGGCATGACGTTGCTGGAGATCGCCTATCTGCTGGGGTTCGCCGACCCGAGCAATTTTTTCCGGGCGTTTCGCCGCTGGTTCGACACCACACCCGGCGAATACCGGGCGCGATTGGCTAGCCAGCCGTAACCGGTCAGTGGCGCCAGAACGCCGGGATACACAGCACGAACACCGTGATGATCTCCAATCGGCCCAGCAGCATGCCCGCCGACAGAATCCATTTGGCCGCGTCCGGCAACGGTGCGAAGTTGCCGGCCGGTCCGATGGTTTCCCCCAGCCCCGGGCCGACGCCCGACACGGTACTGGCCGCGCCGGTCAGGGCCGTCATCCATTCCACCCCCAGCAGTGACAGCAGCAGGGCGATCACGCAAATGGTGATGGCAAAGAAGAACGAGAACGTGAGGATCGAACGGACGATCTCTTCGTCGAGGCGATGACCGTTGTATTTCTGCTTGATCACCGCGCGGGGGTGGATCAGTTGATTAAGGTTGGCCCGAAGCAGGATGTAGGCGACCTGGAAGCGGAAAATCTTGATCCCGCCGGCCGTCGACCCCGAACAACCGCCAACGAACCCCAGGTAGAAGAACAGCATCAGCGAGAAATTGCCCCACAGGCTGTAGTCCCCCAGGGCGAAGCCGGTGGTGGTGACGATGGACGTCACGTTCAGCGCCACGTGCCGCAGCGCGTCCAGCCAATGCAGGTCGGTGGTGGCCCAATACCAGGTGCCGAGCACCAGCCAGGTCACCAGCAGCACGCCGATAAGCCCCTGGACCTGCTGGTCCTTGATCAGCGCCCGGCGATTGCCTCGCAGCGTCGAGACATACAGGGCAAACGGCAGGCTGCCGAGGATCATGATGACGATGGCGACCCAGTGCACCGCCGGTTGGGTCCATTTGGCCAAGGACAGGTCCGAGGTGGAGAAACCGCCGGTGGAGATCGCCGACATCGAATGGTTGATAGCATCGAACAGGCTCATCCCGGCCCACCAGAGCGCCAGGGTGCCGAAAATGGTGATGCCCACGTAGGACGCCACGATCAGCCGCGCCACCATGTGGGACCGGGGCATGACTTTTTCCGAGCGGTCCGACGACTCGGTCTGGAACAGCCGCATGCCACCAATGCGCAGCAAGGGCAGGATCGCTACCGCCATGCCGATGAAGCCGATACCGCCGAGCCAGTGCAGCAACGAGCGCCACATCAGGATGCCCGGAGACATGGTGTCCAGGCCGCTCAGCACGGTAGCGCCGGTGGCGGTGATGCCCGACATGCTTTCGAAGAACGAGTCCGTATAGCTGATGTGCTGGGTCAGCAGGAACGGCAGCGCAGCGAAGATGCACACCACCAGCCAGCTGCTGACGGTCAGCAGGTACATGTCCCGCGGTCGCAGGTGGATGTGTTCCGGGCGCCCGGGAAGCACCAGTGCCAGGCCGGCGACGAAGGTGATCATGCTCGACCAGAGGAACGACGGCAGGTCGCGGGTGCGCTCGAAGACCATCAGCGTGATCATGGGCACAACCATGAAGATCGCCAGGGTGATCAGGAAGATGCCGATGATGAAACCAATGATCCGCAGGGTCGGCAACGCCATGAAGTCCGCTCAGGCTGAAAGGGAAGGGCGCCATTCTACCTGCGACAAGCGGCATGTAAACCAGCAGCCGGCGGGGCCTGGGCGCCTGGCCGCGGAATTTGCGCTAACGGACTCGCCGCACAGCAACTAGAATAGCCAAACATTTTTTCAGGAGGTGGCCGATGCAGGCTCTCGACGCTTTGCTCAACCGTGTTTCCGTCCCGCGCCTGGTGGAGCCGGCCCCCACGCCGGAACAGCGCGAACTCATGTTCGCCGCGGCCATGCGCGCGCCGGATCACGGCCAGTTGCGGCCATGGCGCTTTCTGACGATCGAGGGGCAGGCGCGGCATCGCATGGGCGAACTGCTGGCCGAAGCGGCGAAGTTCAATGACCCGCTGGTACCCGAAGCCGTCGTGGAAAAAGCCCTCAACGGCCCTTTGCGCGCGCCCCTGGTCGTGGTGGTGATCGCCCGCCTGCAGGACCATTTCAAAATCCCGAAATCCGAGCAACTGCTGGCGGCCGGCTGCGCGGCCCATGGCATCTTGTTGGCTGCGTACGCCCAAGGTGTCGGTGGGGTGTGGCGTACCGGTGAGCTGGCGTATTCGCCGCATGTGGCCAGGGGACTGGGTCTTGAAGATGGGGAAGAGGTGATCGGATTCCTCTATCTGGGCACGCCGCAGAAAGAAGCGCGTACGGCACCGCAGGAAGATGTCGGGCAGTTTGTCCGCGAGTGGACTGGCCAATAATTGCTCAACGGCGGCGGATGACTTGAGGCTGGTTTGATCCACCGTGGCGAGGGAGCTTGCTCCCGCTGGGCGGCGAAGCCGCCCCAAGAAGCAATGCAATCTTCCAGGCATGCCGCGCCAAGCCTTTTTACGACTGCTGCGCAGCCGAGCGGGAGCAAGCTCCCTCGCCACAAAATCTACAGCCGACGGTGGTGTTATTTACACGCGTCCGCAATCGCCTCGGCCAGCAGATCCAAACGCGTGGCGTCGATGCCGGCTACATTGGCCCGGCCGGTGCCGACCATGTAGACGCTGTGGCGCTCGCGCAGATGCTTGACCTGTTCCGGCGTCAGGCCAGTGTAGGAAAACATCCCACGTTGCACGCCGATATGGGCGAAGCGCTCGCGCAAACCATGGAGTTCGAGGGCTTCCAGCAAGCCGCTGCGCAATTGCGCGATACGCAGGCGCATGGTCTGGACTTCATCGGCCCACAGGCTTTTGAGTTCCGGGTTGCCGAGGATGGTCGCCACCACGGCCGCGCCATGGTCCGGCGGCGTCGACCACAGGTTGCGGGCGATATTGGCCAGTTGGCTGCGGATATCCAGCAGCTTCTCGCCATCCCGGGCGCAGACGATCAGCGCACCGGTACGGTCGCGGTACAGACCGAAATTCTTCGAACAGGAACTGGTGACCAGCACTTCCGGCAGGGCCTGGGCAAACAGCCGGACCGCCCAGGCGTCCTGCTCCAAGCCATCGCCGAAGCCTTGGTAGGCAAAGTCGATCAGCGGTAGCAGGTCGCGGCTGCGCACCACCTCCAGCACCTGACGCCATTGCTCATGGGACAGGTCGAACCCGGTGGGGTTGTGGCAGCAGGCGTGCAGTAGCACCACATCGCCTTTGGGTGCCTGGCTCAGGGTCGCCAGCATCGCCTCGAAATCCAGGCGGTTATCGGCGCCCACATACGGGTAGTGACTGACCTTGACCCCGGCCGCGGCGAAGATGGTTTCGTGGATCGGCCAGGTCGGGTTGCTCAGCCATACGCCACGGCCCGGCAGGCACTGGGCGATGAAGTCGGCGCTCAGGCGCAGGGCGCCGGTGCCGCCCGGTGTCTGGGTGGCGCCGGCGCGTTTTTCGCTGATCAACGGCGAGTCGGCCCCCAGCACCAGCGCATTGATCAACTGGCCGAACGCGGCGTCGCCATGGCCGCCGATGTAGGTCTTGGTGGTCTGGCGATCCACCAGCCGCTGCTCGGCCTGCTTCACTGACTGAAGAATCGGCGTCAGGCCCTGGGCGTCCTTGTAGACCCCCACGCCCAGGTCGAACTTGCTCGGGTTGCTGTCCGCCCCGTAGGCCTCCATCAGGCCGAGGATCGGGTCGCCGGGTACCCGGCCGATGGCATCGAAATGCATTACTTGCGGCCCTCGGCGGTCTTGGCCACGTCATCGGTGCGGGCGGCCATGATGAAGTCATTGCGGTGCAGGCCCTTGATGGAGTGGCTCCACCAGGTCACGGTGACTTTGCCCCATTCGGTGAGCAGGCCTGGGTGGTGGCCTTCGGCCTCGGAGATCTCGCCGACGGCATTGGTGAACGCCAGGGCGTGCTTGAAATTCTTGAACAGGAAAACTTTCTCCAGTTGCATCACGCCGTCGCGCACTTCGATGTTCCAGTCGGGGATCTGCTTGATCAGCACCGGCAGTTCTTCGTCGCTGACTTGCGGGGCATCGGCGCGGCAGGCTTCGCAATGGGCTTGGTTCAGAGTGTTCATGGTGTGTTCCTGGATCGAATATTTGGAAAACGTCGATGCACCCACGCTAAAGCAAAGCCGCGTTGTGCAACAGACTCAATTGGGCTTAAAAGATGCGGTTCACGCTGCTTTTGGTGGGAATTTCGGGGCATGCAAGCCCAGCTCCCGACCGCGCTTGACCATGCCCATGATGTCTTCGTGGGCCAGGTCGAACAGCCGCTTGAGCTCGGGCAGCACGAAATACACCGGTTGCAGGATGTCGATGCGATACGGCGTGCGCATGGCTTCCAACGGATCGAACGCTTGATGCTCCGGCTCGTCCGACAGGCAGTACACAGTTTCCTTGGGCGAAGACAGGATGCCGCCGCCGTAGATGCGCCGGCCCTGCGGGGTCTGCACCAGGCCGAACTCGATGGTCATCCAATACAGGCGCGCCAGGTAAACCCGTTCTTCCTTGGACGCCTGTAGGCCGAGCTTGCCGTAGGTGTGGGTAAATTCCGCAAACCAGGGGTTGGTCAGCAGCGGACAGTGGCCGAAGATCTCGTGGAAAATGTCCGGCTCTTGCAGGTAATCCAGCTCTTCCCGCGTACGAATAAAGGTCGCCACCGGAAACTGCTTGCTGGCGAGCAATTCGAAGAAGGTCTGGAAGGGGATCAGCGCCGGTACCCGGGCGACTTGCCAGCCGGTGGTCGCGCCTAGCACCTTGTTGATTTCGTCCAGTTGCGGGATGCGGTCGTGGGGCAAGCCCAGCTTGTCGATGCCGTCCAGGTATTCCTGGCACGCACGGCCTTCGATGACTTTCAGCTGGCGGGTGATCAGCGTGTTCCACACTGCGTGTTCTTCGGCGGTGTAGTGGATAAAACCTTGCGCATCGGGCTCGCGGGCCACGTACTGCGTCTGCTTCATGCTGTTCTCCTGCTGATTTCCCTCAGGGGGAAGGCTGTTTGTTTTTATGTCCAGCGATGCATTAGAGATAACGCGAAGCAGGGATGTGTGCAGCCGGCAGACGAGAGTTCGTATGGCGATAACGAGGCAATTTCGTAAAGTTTTCGTTACGTATTGAGCGGTGCGTCGATGTTGTCGGGATTTTTGACTGGGAAATGGCCTACAGCTGTCACATAATCTTGACGTTTATTTGCGCTGCCATGCAGAAAACCTTGTGGTGAGGGAGCTTGATGGCGCGCCTTTCTATATCAATACGCACCCGGGCCTTTTCATGCGCATCAAAGTCCATTGCCAGAACCGCATCGGTATCCTGCGAGACATCCTCAACCTGTTGGTGGAGTACGGCATCAACGTCGCCCGGGGGGAGGTCGGTGGTGAGCATGGCAATGCGATCTACTTGCACTGCCCGAACCTGATCAACATCCAGTTCCAGGCGTTGCGTCCGAAATTCGAAGGCATCGCCGGGGTATTTGGCGTCAAGCGCGTAGGCCTGATGCCCAGCGAGCGTCGGCACATGGAACTCAACGCCTTGCTCGGCGCCCTGGAGTTCCCAGTGCTGTCCATCGACATGGGTGGCTCCATCGTCGCGGCCAACCGGGCGGCGGCGCAGTTGCTCGGGGTGCGTGTCGATGAGGTGCCGGGGATTCCCCTGTCCCGCTACGCCGAGGATTTCGACTTGCCGGAACTGGTGCGCGCCAACCAGTCGCGCATCAACGGCCTGCGGGTCAAGGTCAAGGGCGATGTGTTCCTGGCCGACATCGCGCCACTGCAATCGGAACACGACGACAGCGAAGCCATGGCCGGTGCGGTGCTGACCCTGCACCGGGCCGACCGGGTCGGCGAGCGGATCTACAACGTGCGCAAGCAGGAGCTGCGCGGCTTCGACAGTATTTTCCAGAGCTCGAAGGTGATGGCGGCGGTGGTGCGTGAGGCCCGGCGCATAGCACCGCTGGACGCGCCGCTATTGATAGAAGGCGAAACCGGCACCGGCAAGGAACTGCTGGCGCGTGCCTGTCACCTGGCCAGTCCGCGCGGGCAATCGCCGTTGATGGCCCTCAACTGTGCCGGGCTGCCGGAGTCCATGGCCGAGACCGAATTGTTCGGCTACGGCCCCGGTGCCTTTGAAGGCGCACGGGCCGAAGGCAAGCTCGGCCTGCTGGAGTTGACCGCCGGCGGCACGCTGTTCCTCGACGGGGTAGGAGAAATGAGCCCGCGCCTGCAAGTGAAATTGCTGCGCTTCCTGCAGGACGGTTGCTTCCGGCGCGTTGGCAGCGATGAAGAGGTGTACCTGGATGTCCGGGTGATCTGCGCCACCCAGGTCGATTTGTCCGAACTCTGCGCCCGGGGCGAATTCCGTCAGGATTTGTACCATCGCTTGAACGTGCTTTCGTTGCACATCCCACCCCTGCGCGAATGCCTCGATGGCCTGGCGCCGCTGGTGGAGCACTTCCTCGACCAGGCCAGCCGCCAGATCGGCTGTGCGCTGCCCAAGCTGGCCCAGGCGGCGATGGAGCGTCTGAGTCACTACCACTGGCCAGGCAATGTCCGGCAGTTGGAAAACGTGCTGTTCCAGGCCGTTTCCCTGTGCGATGGCGGCACGGTGAAGGCCGAGCATATTCGTTTGCCGGACTACGGTGTGCGCCAACCCCTTGGCGATTTTTCCCTCGAGGGCGGGTTGGACGAGATCGTCGGACGCTTCGAGAAAGCCGTGCTGGAGCGCCTGTACGCCGATCATCCCAGCAGCCGGCAACTGGGCAAGCGGCTGGGGGTTTCCCATACGACCATCGCCAACAAGTTGCGTGAATATGAGGTGGGCAAGGACTGAGCCTTGGCGGGGGCGTTTTTTCCCTGGTATGGGATTTGCTAGATCGTGGCTGTCCCCCGCTTATTCAGAGTAGGTGGCGATTTTTTGACAGGGCTGAGGCCCGGTTTCGGCTGCGTACGTGAGGCTCAGGATGCAAAAAAAAATAGCTGTGGTGCAGTCGAACTACATCCCTTGGAAGGGGTATTTCGATCTGATCCGCAGCGTCGATGCGTTCATCCTGTACGACGATGTCCAGTACACCCGGAGTGACTGGCGCAACCGCAACAAGATCAAGACTGCCCAGGGTGAGCATTGGCTCAGTATTCCGGTCAAGAAGAAGGGCCGTCTCGGACAGTTGATCAATGAAGTCCAGATCACCAGTGCGGATTGGGCCGCCGCGCACTGGAAGACGATTGAGCAGAGCTACCGGCGCGCACCGTGCTTCGCCCAGATGGAGGCGCCGATTCGCGCGCTCTACGAGCAGGCAGCCGACCTCACCCACCTGACTCGCATCAACCACCTGTTCATCGCCGGCTTGTGCCCCCTGCTGGGCATCCATACACCGCTTCACCGTTCCGAGGACCTGGGTGGCGTAGAGGGCAAGAACGAACGCCTGATCCATCTCTGCCAGGCTCTCGGGGCCAACGAATACCTCTCTGGACCCGCCGCCAGTCACTATCTCGACGAAGCGGCGTTCGCCGCCAACGGGATCGCCGTGTCGTACATGAGCTATGCCGGTTATCCCGAGTACCCGCAGGTGTATGGCGAGTTCCAGCACGCGGTCAGCGTCATCGACCTGTTGTTCAACACCGGCGCGGATGCATCGGCTTTTCTGGAGAAAAGGGCTGCCTGAGCGGGCCTTGCCAGTGACACCCTTTTTGATTTGATTCTGGAGATTGCACCCGATGTCGAACCTTGCGCAGCTGGACGCTCATTCGCTTGAACAGGCGCTGGCGCGTCTGCGGCTGATGTATGCCAAACCCGAGCATCCGTACTACTTCCTGGCGCCGGCCTACCGTGAGTCGTCGTCGGGCGTCGTCTCGCTGCACTACCTCTGCCACATGCTCAATCTCAGTGGTCGTGAGGCCTACATCTGCGGTACCGAAGTGGTCAATCCAGACCTCAAGACACCCGTGATCGATTCCGCAATCAAACAGCGCCATGCGGCGGCGGGCAAGGTGCCGATCGCGGTTTATCCCGAGGTGTTCCCAGGCAATCCGCTCAACTGTTCGGTCGTGGCGCGTTTTCTCCTGAATTTCGAGGGGTTCCTCACGGGAAATGGCATGAACGCCGCGCCCACCGACCTGTTTTTCTATTACGCCGCCCGGCTCGCCGAGCATCGTGGTGACCTTGACGGTGACCTGTTGTGCCTGCCGGCGATCGATATCGAAATGTTCTCGACGGTGGGCGCCGCAGCTGTGCGTAAAGGGAGCTATCTCTACCAGAACCGCCACCCGTTGGACCAGATCGACTATGCGCTACTGCCAGCGGATGTCCGCCTGCTGAGCATGGCCAATCCCTTGTCCTTGCCTGAGCTGGCCGAGCTGCTGCGCAGTGCGGAAGTGATGTACAGCTACGAGTGGTCAATGACCTGCGTCATGGCAGTGCTGTGTGGCTGCCCGGTGATCTTCATTCCGGGGCATGGCGTCGACCAGCCACTGCTCGACAATAGTTTCTTCGGCAGCGTCGGCTTTGCCATGCTCGATCAGCCCAACCCGTTGGAACAGGCGCGGGCAAGCCTCGGTGATGCCTTGCATCGTTACGTCGAACGCACCGCGTCTTTCTGGCAGCAGCTGGACGTGTTCATTGCAAAAACCCAGGCGTCTGCCGCTCGAGAGGCGGTTGGAAATCGTCTGGGGGCGCTCGACTGGTTACGCCAACGTTACCCGACGGCGCAGCAATTGCGTCAGATCAACGAGCAGTTGGCGAGCTCGGCTGCACCCAGTTTCACTGTCCTGGTCCGCGATGACGGCAATCAGTTGGCGCTGGCTCATACCCTGGACAGCCTGGATCGACAGTTATACCAGCGCATCCATGTGTGTGTGATGGGGGCCACTGACCCGGGGCGTGCCAACGTTCATTGGCTGGCGTGCGATCCCAAGCAACCGGCAACCGCGATCAATGGCTTGCTCGAGGGCGTCCAGAGCGATTGGTTCATGCTGGTGGAGGCGGAGGAGGAGTTCATCGCCGCAGGGTTGCTGGTGACGGCTCTGAATCTGCTTGATGCGCCTGACGGGTGCCTGGCGGTGTACGCCGACGAGGCGCAGCGTACGGGCGGTGTGATCGACCTCTCGTTGCGACCCGATCTGAACCTGGATTTGTTGTTGGCGTTTCCGGCCAGCCATTCCCGTCACTGGCTGTACCGTCGTGAGGCGCTGGTGCGCTTGAGCGGTTTTGATAATGCCTGCGGTGAGGCTTTTGAATTGGCCTACCAACTGCGCTTGATCAGCGAGCAGGGCGCGGCGAGCGTCGGTCATGTCAACGAACCCCTGTTGATCGCCAATGAGGTGCGGCAGTCGGAGTGCGCGGACGAGCGTGCGGTCATCGATGCGCATCTGCAAGCGCGTGGTTACGCTCAGGCGCGAGCGATTGCGTTGGAGCCGGGCCGCTATCGTATCGACTACGGCCACGAGCGGCAGGCCTCGGTCAGTATTCTGATTTACCTGGAAGGACAGTTGGCGAATTTCCAGCGTTGCCTGGAAAGCCTGCTGACGCAGACCCGCGCGGTGGACTTCGAGGTCTTGCTGGTTGAGCCGGGCAACGACGAGCCTGCATTGCTGGAGTGGCTGGGGCTGGTCGAGGAAATGGGCGAAGGCCGGTTCCAGGTGCTGCGGTTCATGCCCGGGCAGTCGCGTGCGGCCATGTGCAATGCGGCGGCTCAAGAGGCGCGCGGCGAGTATCTGCTCTGGCTCGATGCGCAAAGCGTTGTGCTTGAGCCTGGGTGGCTGCAAGCGTTGCTCAATCACGCTCAGCGTCCGGAAGTGGGCGCCGTGGGAGGCAAATTGCAGGATAGCCAAGGCCGCATACGACAAGCGGGCCTGGTGTTGGGACAGGGCGGCGTTGTCGGTCGGGCGTTTGAGGGCCTGCCATCCCAGGCCGCAGGTTACATGGGGCGGCTTGGGCTTGAGCAGAACTGCTCCGCAGTGGGCGGTGAATGCCTGATGCTGCGGCGGGACCTGTTTCTCGAGGCCGATGGTTTCGACACCGATCCGCTGCTGGCGCCCTGGACCGATCTCGACCTGTGCCTGAAGCTGCAGCAGGCCGGTTACCTGAACGTCTGGACGCCTCACGCGCGGCTGTTGGTCAACCCGGCGGCAGATGCCCGTGCAAGTAGCGAGCAGGAGGATGCCTTGTTCGCGCGCTGGTTGCCGCAGTTGGCCCGCGACCCGGCCTACAATGCCAACCTTTCGCTGCGCGCCGGCGAAGGTTTTGTCCGGGAAAACAAGGACCTGTGCT
The DNA here is from genome assembly GCF_030687295.1 of Pseudomonas beijingensis. Classification (NCBI taxonomy): domain Bacteria; kingdom Pseudomonadati; phylum Pseudomonadota; class Gammaproteobacteria; order Pseudomonadales; family Pseudomonadaceae; genus Pseudomonas; species Pseudomonas beijingensis. The sequence continues at coordinate 2,725,223 of NZ_CP117425.1, forward strand.
GGTATCCCCTGCAAGGCAGCGTGCCAAGGGTGCTGGTTTTTGTCACCGAGCAGCGGGCGGGTGCTTATTCGCGACTGGTCCAACCGTTCAGCACGTTGCTTGACGCGGGGCAAATCGAAGGCGCGGCGGTTTCGAGCCTGCTGTCGCCGGTGGAGATCGAGCGCCTGGCGCCGACGACCGTCGTGTTGCAGCGCCCCCTGGATGACGCCGGGCTGCTCGCCCTGAGCCGCCTGAGGGCGTTTTCCAAGGCCTTCACCGTCTACGAACTGGACGGCTACTTGCCGCAGATGGAATTGAAGGGCGATTACGCTGCCGATGAACTGTTGGAACGGCTGCGGTTCGGCATGCTGCAAGCCGATCGGGTGCTGGTCCCCACGCCAGCGCTGGCCGAACTGTTGCAGGGCCAGCATGACGACATCCGCGTGCTGGAAACCCTGCTGCCGGCCGCCTGGGGGCGTGTACAAAGCAAGCGAGGCATGGGGCCCAAGCCGCGCCTGGGTTGGTTGGGCGGCAAGGATACTCAACTGCTGGCGGACGTGCTGCCCGCGTTCGCTGGCGAAGTGGACTGGGTGGTGCTGGGCGACTGCCCCGCGTCACTGCAGCCTTTCCTGAAGGAGCTCCATCCAACGGTGGCGCAGCAGCAGTTGGCGGGCGCCATGGCAGCCTTGAATCTGGATCTTGCACTGGTACCCATGGCTGAAACCCTGGGCAATGCCTGCTCGGGTGACCTGCGTGTCCTGCAGCATGCCGCATGCGGCCATCCGGTCATTTGCAGCCGGGTGCCGGGTTTTGTCGGCGGCGAGGTATTGCCTTTGTCCCGGGTCAGTAACGAGGCGCAAGACTGGATCCGGGCGATTCGCTTGCACCTGGAAGACCGTGAGGCTTCCGCGACGCTGGGGGACGCCTTGCAGTCGACGGTGCGGGCGCAATGGCTGCTCGAAGGCGAGCGCCTGGACGCCTGGCGACGAGCCTGGTTGGCCGATTGATCCCTACTAATATGACCTTGGTCGCTCAGCGGAGAACCTGTGACATGAGCAACGATCTCGATACCTTCATCGCAGCCTACAGCGACAGCTTTGGCTACGCGTTTGACAACAACATCATTCTCAATTGGTATCCCCAACGCATCATGGCGCTGTGCACCAAGGAGCAGAGCCTGCTGGAGCTTGGTGTTGGCCATGGCTTCAGCACCCACCGCTTCTCGCAGTTCTTCAGCGAGCACACAGTCATCGACGGCTCCGCATCGGTGATCGCCCAGTTCAAGTCCCAATACCCGGACAATACGGCCGAGATCGTCGAAAGTTATTTCGAGACATTCGACACCGACAAGCGTTTCGATCTCATCGTGATGGGTTTTATCCTTGAACATGTCGATGATCCACAGACCGTACTGCAAAGGTTCAAGCGCTTCCTTGCTCCGGGCGGTCGTTGCTTCGTGCTGGTTCCCAATGGCGAATCCCTGCATCGGCGGTTCGGTCATGCGGCCGGACTGCTTGGCGACATGACGGCGCTGGGCAGTGGCGATCTGGAGTTGGGCCATATGCGCAGCTACTCGCTACAGACCCTGACCGCTGAAATTGAAGCCGCGGGCCTCCAGGTAGTGCGCAAGGAAGGCGTGTTCCTCAAACCCTTCACCACCGGGCAATTGAAAGACTTGAACTTGAGTCCGGACATCATTCAAGCCATGTGCACCGTAGGCGTCGATTATCCAGAGCTGTGTTGTGCAATGATGCTGGAAGCGACAGTCACCTCGTCATGAAAAGCCTGGTCATAGGAAGTACTTCAGTCATTGGCAAGGCCGTCGCCCGGGAGTTGTCGCGCTATGGCCAAGTCAAATTGGCGGGGCGCCGGGACGCTGATATTGCCTTTGACTTGAATAGCCAGCTGCCCGGCGCCTGCGACGAGCGCTTCGACGTGGTCGTGTTGGCAGCGGCCGATTTTGGCGGCGGCCAGCCAGATGATCTGATTCGCGCCGAACGGGTCAACAGTGTCGGTACATTGGCGGCCTGCCGCCTGGCCGAACATTGCGGGGCGCGTCATTTCATTCTGCTGTCGTCGCGTTGGGCCAGTCACCAGGCGACGGATCCTTACTTTGGCATCTACTCGCTGTCCAAGCGCCATGGCGAGGAAGTGGCGAGCCTGTATTGCCAGGAGCGCGGCATGGCGTTGACGGTCCTGCGCATCAGTCAGGTCTACGATGACGGCGAGCAGTGCCGGCCTCACCAACCGTTGCTGTATGCCATTGCCGACAAGGCGCAGGTGGGGCGCACCGTCGAGCTGTATGGCAGCAACGACGCCAGGCGCAACTACTTGCATTTGAGTGACCTTGCCGAGGTCTGCGCGCGGCTGGCAGAGCAGGGGGTTACGGGCTTGTACAACTGCGGCCACCCTGACAGCCCCCGTCTTTCCGAGATTGCCCGGGCCGCGTTCGAGGCGTTTGGCAAGCCGTCGGACGTCCGCTTCCTGCCGGAAAAGAACGATATTCCAGATTTGCCTCCCTTTGACTGTGGGCATGATTTGTACGAGCAAATAGGTTTCGTCCCGCGAATCGATGTTCGCCAGGGTTTTGAGCGGATGAGAGCGCACCGGGAGAGCCTGTCATGAAGACTGTCATGGTGACAGGCGTCGGCGCCATCATGGGTTACGGCCTGCTCAAGTCGCTGCGTGCGGCGGACCCTTCTGTTCGGCTGGTCGGCACCGATATCTACGACGACGCCGTCGGTCGCGGCTGGTGCGATGTATTCGTGCAGGCTCCTTTGACCGCTGACGCGGGGTACGCCCAGTGGCTGGGCGATACGCTGGCCAGGCACGAGGTCGACCTGCTGATTCCCGGGATCGAACAGGATGTCCATTGGCTATCGGATAACCGAGCGTTGTTGGCGACGTTCGATTGTCAGGTTGTGCTCAACAACCAGCGCTTGATTGATCTTTCCAAAGACAAGTGGGCCATGGACCAGGCGCTGGTGGCGCTGGGAGATGCCAGCCGTATTCCCAGCCTGCTGTCGGGGGATTTTCACGCGCTCAAGGCGGCCTTGGGCCTGCCGTTCCTGCTCAAGCCGCGCCGAAGCTACGCCTCCAAAGGGCTGGTCTGGGTTCGCGAGGAGCGCGACTTCACGCCTCACGCGGCCCTGCTCGGTGACTACCTCATGGCGCAACCCATCATTGGCAGCGCGGCCGACGAATTCACCGTGGCGGCGTTTGGCGATGGCCGGGGAGACACCGGTCCGATCATCAGCTTCCAGCGCAAGTTGGCGTCGGACGGGTCAACCGCCAAGGCCTGGGTATATCAGGACGATTCGCTGGATAAAACAGTCGCCAGGTTGTGCCGCGCCTTCAAACCGGTGGGCCCGACCAACTTGCAATTCCGTCGTGGCAGCGATGCCTCCTGGAGCCTGCTGGAGATCAATCCGCGAATATCTTCGACCAGTTCGATACGACGCGCATTCGGCTACAACGAGGCGGCCATGTGCCTGGATTTTTACCTCGATGGCAAGACATCGGGCCAGCCGATCATCCGCAGTGGTTTCGCCGTTCGTTATATAGAGGATTTCATTGTCTATGATCGGGATCATTTCTGACGTACATGGCAATTACAGCGCCTTGCGGACAGTGCTTGCCAAGCTGGATGAGCTGGGTGTCTCGCGGATTATCTGCCTGGGTGACACGGCGGGTTATTACAGCCAGGTCAATGAGTGTTGCGAGGCCCTGCGCGAACGAAACATTTTCTCCGTGATGGGCAATCATGATTGGTACCTGGCGAAGAATGAGCGCTGCCCTCGTTCCAATAGCGCCAATGCCTGCCTGGATTATCAACAGGGCGTCATCACTTCGCAGAATCTGGCCTGGCTGGGATCGCTCCCGGAGCGCTCGACCCTGCATGAATTAAGCATCGTCCATGGCGGCTGGAACGATCCGCTGGACGAATACGTACGACCCTCGCAAGCGTATTTCGCGCCGTTGCCTGGCCGCTATTTCGCCTCAGGCCATACCCACGTCCAGTACTTGTGGAGCGGGGAGGACAAGGTCTATTGCAACCCCGGTTCCGTCGGCCAGCCACGTGATGGCGATCCCCGGGCAGGCTTTGCGACCTGGGACGGTGAAACCTTCAATCTGCACCGGGTTGCATACGCGATTGGTGAAACCCAACAGGCCATGAAGAACGCCGGGTTTACCCCGTACTTTTATGAAAATCTTGATATCGGCAGTCAGATAGGCGGGCGGATCAGTGCGGTTTGAAGTTTTGTGCTGTGCGCCACCCATGACCATGCCTCCCCTGGGAAGTTTGCAATGAGCAAAGAAACGATACTCTTCAATCGCCCGTATATGACTGGCAAGGAACTGGATTACATTGCCCAGGCCAAGTTCGGCAACATGCTCGCCGGTGATGGCCCGTTCACCAAGCAGTGCCACCGCTGGCTGGAGTCCCACACGGGGTGCAACAAGGCATTGCTCACTCACTCCTGTACCGCTGCGCTGGAAATGGCCGCTCTGCTGCTGGACATCCAGCCTGGCGACGAAATCATCCTGCCTTCCTATACCTTCGTTTCCACGGCCAACGCCTTTGTGTTGCGCGGCGCGGTGCCGGTTTTCGTCGATGTACGTCCTGATACCCTGAACCTGGACGAGCGCCTGATCGAGGCGGCGATCACGTCACGGACCAAGGCGATCGTGCCCGTCCATTACGCCGGCGTGGCCTGCGAAATGGACACTATCCTGGCTATTGCGCGCAAGCATGGGCTGGCGGTGGTCGAGGACGCCGCGCAAGGGGTGATGTCAACCTACAAGGGCCGAGCCTTGGGCAGTATTGGCGACCTTGGCGCATTCAGTTTTCACGAAACCAAGAACGTGATCTCGGGGGAGGGCGGGGCGTTGCTGGCCAATGAGCCTGCCATGGCACTGCGCGCCGAGATCATTCGGGAAAAAGGCACCGATCGCAGTCGATTCTTCAGGGGCGAGGTGGACAAATACACTTGGCAAGAGGTGGGATCCTCCTTTCTGCCCGGAGAAATGACGGCAGCCTTCCTTTGGGCCCAGTTGGAAGAGGCGCAAGCCATCACCAGCCGCCGCCTGGCGGTCTGGGACCACTACCATGCCGCTTTGGCGGGGCTTGAGCAGCAAGGGTTGCTGCGTCGTCCGATCGTTCCTGAACATTGCCAGCACAATGCGCACATGTATTACGTACTCCTCGCCCCTGGCGTGGAGCGCCAGGTTGTCCTCGAGACGCTCAAGAGCCACGCGATCTATGCGGTGTTCCATTACGTGCCGCTGCATTCATCCCCCGGCGGCGCGCGCTATGGGCGTGTTCATGGCTCAATGGAAATTACCGACGGTTATTCCGAGCGGCTGCTGCGTTTGCCGATGTGGCTCGGTCTATCCAAGGATCAACAAGACCGCGTGGTCGATGTGCTCGGCAGTGCTTTGGCAGCCCTTGCCACTTAGCGGCATGACACCGCCGGTTTTTCGTCTTCGATACAACTCGGCACTGCCCTCCTAATTCCCAGAGCCCTTTGTTTCAAGGGTCTGGGCCCGCCAGAAAAAAGTTGGTCTGCAAATTGCTTAAGGCTGTGCAACACAGCAGTGGGCGGCAAACGTCCGGCATGCAGAGGAACGACAGTGGACAAGTACCTTTATGTGGCAATGACCGGCGCCAGCCAGAACGCACTGGCGCAGCGGGCCCATGCCAACAACCTGGCGAACATTTCCACCAATGGCTTTCAGAAAGACCTGGAGCAGGCGCGCTCGATGCCGGTGTTCGGCGACAGCTTTCCGGCGCGGGCGTTTGCCTTGTCCGAACGGCCTGCCACGGACTTCACCCCGGGTGCGCTGGTTCAAACCGGTCGCGACCTCGACGTGGCGGTGAGCGGGCCGGGCTGGATGGCCGTGCAGAATCCTGACGGCGGTGAAAGCTACGTGCGCACCGGCAGTCTCAATGTTGACGCCCTGGGCGTGCTGCGGGCCGGCAACGGCATGCCGGTGATGGGCAACGGCGGTCCGATCGCTGTGCCGCCGGAGCAGAAAATCGAAATCGGCCAGGACGGCACCATCAGCATTCGCGCCATGGGTGAAGGCCCGCGGGTGATGGCTGAAGTGGACCGCATCAAGCTGGTCAACCCGGACCTCAAGAACATGACCAAGACCCTGGACGGCACGATCCGTACCAAGGACGGCCAGCCGGCGCCCATCGATGCCAACGTGCAGTTGGTATCGGGTTTCCAGGAGGCGAGCAACGTCAACGCCGTGGATGAAATGACTTCGGTGCTGGCCCTGGCCAAGCAGTTCGAGCTCCACGTCAAGATGATGAACACCGCCAAAGAAGGCGATGAAGCCATGGCTCGGGTCTTGCAGATCTAACTATTAATTACAGCGCTGCGCCGAAAAACAGGCGTACGAGGAGAATCGAATGCTTCCGGCTCTATGGGTTGCCAAAACAGGTCTGTCCGCCCAGGACACCAACCTGACGACCATTTCCAACAACTTGGCGAACGTTTCGACCACGGGTTTCAAACGTGATCGCGCCGAGTTCCAGGACCTGCTGTATCAGGTAAAACGCCAACCTGGCGCCCAGTCGACCCAGGACAGCGAACTGCCGTCGGGCCTGCAAGTGGGTACCGGTGTACGCATTGTCGGCACCCAGAAAAACTTCAACGCCGGCAGCCTGCAGACCACCGAGCAGCCGCTGGACATGGCCATCGACGGGCGCGGTTTCTTCCAGATCCTGCAGCCGGACGGCACCACGTCCTACACTCGCGACGGTACATTCCACCTCGACTCCAACGGCCAGATCGTCAACGCCAGCGGTTTCGCCCTGGAGCCGGCGATCATCATTCCGAACGATGCCCAGACCTTTACCGTGGGCCGCGACGGCACCGTGTCCATCACCATTGCGGGCAACCCGGCCGCACAGGTGATCGGCAACCTGCAGACCGCCGACTTCATCAACCCGGCCGGCCTGCAAGCGGTGGGCAACAACCTGTTCCTGGAAACCGCCGCCAGTGGCGCGCCGCAAGTCGGCACCCCGGGCCTGAACGGTTTCGGCACCACGCTGCAGAACACCCTGGAAACCTCCAACGTGAGCACCGTTGAGGAGATGGTCAACATGATCACCACCCAGCGCGCCTACGAGATGAACTCCAAGGTGATCTCCACCGCCGACCAGATGCTCTCGTTCGTTACGCAGAATCTGTAATCACGTCGCAACGTCCGTCATCACGTAGACAGGGCGGCCCCAGGGTCGCCTGCAACACCAAGAGGTAGGGTCATGAAACGCTTCGTATCTGTTCTGGCACTGAGTGGGATCACCGCACTCGCGGGCTGTGTCGCCCCGACACCCAGGCCCAATGACCCGTATTACGCTCCGGTGTTGCCGCGCACGCCGTTGCCGGCTGCCGCCAACAATGGCTCGATCTACCAGGCCGGCTTCGAGCAGAACCTGTACAGCGACCGCAAGGCTTTCCGGGTCGGTGACATCATCACCATCACCCTGAACGAGCGGACCCAGGCCAGCAAGAACGCCAATTCGCAAATGGACAAGACCAGCCAGACCAGCGTCGGCCTGACGTCGTTGTTCGGCTCCAGCCTGACCACCAACAACCCGATCGGTGGCGGTGACCTGAGCCTCAACGCCGGCTATGGCTCCGACCGGGCCACCAAGGGCGACAGCAAGTCCGGCCAGAGCAACAGCCTGACCGGTTCGATTACCGTGACCGTCGCCGATGTGCTGCCCAACGGCATCATCGTCGTGCGCGGCGAGAAGTGGCTGACCCTCAACACCGGTGACGAACTGGTGCGCATCGCCGGCATGGTTCGCGCTGACGACATCGCCACCGACAACACCGTTTCGTCCACCCGTGTGGCCGATGCGCGCATCACCTATTCGGGCACCGGTGCCTTTGCCGATGCGAGTCAGCCAGGCTGGTTCGACCGTTTCTTCCTCAGCCCGAAGTTCCCTTTCTAGGTGGCCCAGTTGAATCTTAAGCAGCTGTTGATCGGTGCCCTGATGATGTCCGCAGCCTTTGCCGCTCAGGCCGAGCGCCTGAAGGACATCGCCAGCATTTCCGGCGTGCGCTCCAACCAGTTGATCGGCTACGGCCTGGTCGTGGGCCTCAACGGCACCGGTGACCAGACCACCCCAGACCCCGTTCACCCTGCAGACCTTCAACAACATGTTGTCGCAGTTCGGCATCAAGGTGCCGGCCGGTTCCGGCAACGTGCAGTTGAAGAACGTCGCAGCAGTGTCGATCAGTGCCGACCTGCCGGCGTTCGCCAAGCCTGGCCAGCAGGTGGATATCACTGTCTCGTCCATCGGTAACTCCAAGAGCCTGCGCGGCGGCACCTTGCTGCTGACACCGCTCAAGGGTATCGACGGCAACGTCTATGCCATCGCCCAGGGCAACCTGGTGGTGGGCGGTTTCGATGCCGAGGGGCGCGATGGTTCGAAGATCACCGTCAACGTTCCGTCGGCCGGTCGCATCCCGGGTGGTGCGTCGGTGGAACGTGCGGTGCCGAGTGGTTTCAATCAAGGCAACAGCCTGACGCTGAACCTCAACCGTTCCGACTTCACCACAGCCAAGCGCATCGTCGACAAGATCAACGACATGCTCGGCCCAGGCGTGGCCCAGGCCATCGACGGTGGCTCGATCCGCGTCACCGCACCCCTGGATCCGAGCCAGCGGGTCGACTACCTGTCGATCCTGGAAAACCTCGAAGTCGATCCGGGCCAGGCGGTGGCGAAAGTCATCATCAATTCGCGCACCGGCACCATCGTGATCGGCCAGAACGTCAAGGTTTCCCCGGCCGCGGTGACCCACGGCAGCCTGACCGTGACCATCACCGAAGACCCGATCGTAAGTCAGCCGGGGCCATTGTCCAACGGTCAGACCGCCGTGGTCCCGCGTTCGCGAGTCAATGCCGAACAGGAAGCCAAGCCGATGTCAAGTTCGGCCCGGGCACGACTCTGGATGAAATCGTCCGGGCGGTGAACCAGGTCGGCGCGGCGCCGGGCGACTTGATGGCCATTCTCGAAGCCTTGAAGCAGGCCGGCGCGTTGCAAGCCGACCTGATCGTGATTTGAGGGCCGAGTCATGGATATGCGCAAGGGCGCTTTGATCAGCGGAGATTCGGGTTCCTACTCGGACTTGAATCGCCTGAACCAGCTCAAGGTCGGCGACAAGAACAGCGACGGCAACCTGCGTAAAGTGGCGCAGGAATTCGAGTCGCTGTTCCTTGGCGAAAATGCTCAAGTCCATGCGTTCGGCCACCGAGGCCTTGGGCAAGGACAACCCGATGAACACGCCTGAAGCCAAGCAATACCAGGAAATGTACGACCAGCAGTTGGCCGTGTCCATGTCCCGCGAAGGCGGTGGTATCGGCTTGGCGGATGTGCTGCTGCGCCAGATGTCGAAGAACAAGCCACTGGCGCCCGGTGAGGCGGCGACGTTGTCGGCGGCCAAGCAACAAGAGGCCTTGGATAAGGTTGCCAAGGCGCCGGTACCGACGCCGGTGGCGGCCGGGACCCTGCCTACCGACGGACCGTTGTCACGCACCAATGGCCAGCGTCCGCTCTGGGCCTCGCGGGCCGTGAGCGCGCCGCAAGGCGAGGGCGTCCACCGCAACGACATGGAACTGCTCAACCAGCGTCGCCTGGCCCTGCCGCCGAAACTGGCTGACCGCCTGCTCGCTGGGCTGGTGCCTTCGACCTCGACCAATGTCGATGTGCCTGCGCAGAACCTGCTGCCGGATCGCGCCATCGCCGCCGTCAAGCCGACCACCGGCGAACTGGCCAATGGTGACTGGCTGGCCGCACTCAAGGCTTCCGAGCCGAAAGGGGACATGCAGGTCTATGGTCGCGCCGTGGCCCAGCCACCGCTAGCCCCGGCGCGCAAAGCCTTCCGCGATGCCGATGAGTTCGTCAACGCCATGCTGCCAATGGCCAAGGAAGCCGCCGACCGCATCGGTGTCGATCCACGCTACCTGGTGGCCCAGGCCGCCCTGGAAACCGGTTGGGGCAAATCAGTGATGCGCCAGCCCGATGGCAGCAGCAGCCACAACCTGTTTGGCATCAAGGCCAGTGCCAACTGGAAGGGCGATTCGGCGCGGGCGATCACCAGCGAATTCCGCAATGGCGCGATGGTCAAGGAGACGGCCGAGTTCCGTTCCTACGCCTCGTACCGCGACAGTTTTCATGACTTGGTCAACCTGCTGCAAAGCAACAGTCGCTATCAAGATGTGCTGAAGTCGGCCGATAAACCCGAACAGTTTGTACGCGAATTGCAGAAGGCCGGTTACGCCACCGACCCGAACTACGCCAGCAAGATTTCGAACATAGCCCGGCAGATGACGAGTTACCAAAACTACGCTTCGGCTGGCGCCACCACGACTTTATAAGGTCTGAACCATGAGTTTGCTCAATATCGGGATGTCGGGTCTGTCCGCAAGCCAGACCGCACTGGTGACCACGGGTAACAACATCGCCAACGTCGATACCGCAGGGTATTCGCGTCAGCAGACCGTGCAGACCACCAAGGCGTCGAACCAGTACGGCAACGTGTTCATTGGTTCCGGCACGACCCTGGCCGATGTGCGCCGGGTGTATAACGCCTTCCTTGAAGCACAACTGAAAACCACCACGTCGCTCAACAGCGATGCGGCTGCCTATCAAGGGCAGATCACTCCGCTTGACTCCCTGCTGTCGGACAGCGGCACCGGCCTCAACGGCGCACTGACCAAGTTTTTCGCCTCGGTGCAGAACGTCAACGCCAAGCCGGGTGACGATGCGTCCCGGCAGTTGCTGCTCAGCGATTCCCAGGCCCTGAGCAACCGTTTCAATTCGATTGCCAACCAGTTGACGGAGCAGAGCCAGAACATCAACGGCAACCTGTCGAACATGGTCGACCAGGTCAACAGCCTGGCGGTCACCGTTGCGCAGTTGAACAAGAAAATCGCCGAAGTCTCCAACGCCGGCGGCGCCCCCAACGACCTGCTCGATGCCCGCAGCGAAACCATTCGCCAGCTCTCGACCTTCACCGGCACGCAGGTTGTCGAGAACGGCAGCAGCCTGGACATCTACCTGGGCTCCGGCCAGCCGTTGGTGATGGGCAACATCGTCAATACCCTGGAAGCGGTGCCGGACAAGAACGATCCGGGGCGCATAGGTATCCAGCTCAACAGTGGTTCCAGCTCAATGGACCTCACCCAGGTGCTCACCGGCGGCGAGATCGGTGGCCTGATGCGCTACCGCAGTACCGTGCTCGATCCGGCCATGAACGAGCTGGGCCGCGTAGCCCTGGTGGTCGCCGACCAGATGAACCGCGTCCAGGCCTCGGGCATCGACATGAACGGAGCCTTCGGTTCCAACCTGTTCGCTAACATCAACAGCGCCACGCAGATCAGCCAGCGCAGTGTTGCGTCGTTGAACAACAGCGCCGGCTCCGGCAATTTCAACATCGCCATCACAGACTCTGGCAAGCTGACCACCAACGACTACAAGGTGACGTTCACCAGCGGCACGGACTACACCGTCCAGCGCCTGCCCGACGGCACCTCGATGGGCGCGTTCAACACCGCGACCACGCCGCCGCCGGTGATCGACGGTTTCTCGATGACCTTCGCCAACGGCACCGCGGCCGCCGGCGACTCGTTCAAGCTCACGCCAACCCGCAACGCAGCGGCCAACATCAAGACCGAGATGACCGACTCCAAGCGGCTGGCGATTGCCGCGCCGTTGGGCGCCGCCATCGCGCCTGGGGGCAGCGGCACGCTGACCATCCCGGCCAGCGGCCAGCCGAGCATGACCACCAAGCTGGACATCTACGACGCCGCCACCACGACCATCATCCAGAACGGCATCAAGAACTCGATGCCGGTCAAGGTGGTGTTCGGCGCGACGTCCGCCGATGGCACCAGCCAGGCTTATCAGTTGCTCGATGCTCAAGGCGGCACGATCAGCAGCGGCACGATCAAGCCTGGCCAGAGCAACACCCTGAGCCTGAGCGTTCCGCTCAAGGACGCCAGCGGCAACCCGATCTTGGATTCGTCCGTACCGCCGGTGCAGCGTACCGTCGCGTTCGACATGTCCATCGCCGGCGCGCCGTCCCAGGGTGCAGGCATCAATATCAGCCTCAGCCAGCCGGGCAGCCTGGACAACCGTAACGGGACGGTCCTGGCCGGCTTGCAGACCGCCAAGACCGTGGACACCGGTTCCAGCAGCAAGGGTATTTCCCTGAACGATGCCTACGGTAAGCTGGTGGAAGGCGTCGGCGCCAAGGCCGCCCAGGGCAAGCTCGACAGCGCCGCCACTGGCGCGATCCTGAACAACGCCAAGACCGCCCGCGATTCGCTGTCGGGCGTGGACCTGGATGAAGAAACCGGCAACCTGGTCAAGTTCCAGCAGTACTACACCGCGTCTTCGCAGATCATCAAGGCTGCGCAACAAATCTTCAGCACATTGATCAACAGTCTTTAAGGAGCCGTAGCCCATGCGCATTTCCACTTCTCAGTTTTACGAAAGCACGGCTGCGAACTACCAGAAGAACTTCGCCAAGGTGGTCAAGACCAGCGAGGAAGCCAGCAGCCTGGTGCGGGTGAACACCGCCGCTGATGATCCGGTGGGGGCTTCGCGCCTGCTGCAACTGGGCAACCAGGCTTCGATGCTGTCCCAATATGAAGCCAACGTCACCACCATCAAGGCGACCCTGGGCACGACCGAAGCGGTCATGACCAGCATCGGCAACGTACTGCAGCGCGCCAAGGAATTGGCCGTCAGTGCCGGTAACGCCGCCTACACCGACGCGGACCGTCAAGCGGTTGCCTCGGAATTGGGATCGATCGAAGATCAATTGCTGAGCCTGATGAACACCAAGGATGAAAACGGCAAATACATTTTTGCCGGATCCAAAGGCGATGTCGTACCGTTCACTCGCAACGATGACGGCACCTACAGCTACAACGGCGACCAGGTCACCCTGGACCTGCCGATCGGCGACACCATGTCGATGGCCACCAACAGCACCGGCTGGGACGTGTTCCAGCAAGCCGTCAACACCAGTCGCACCCAGGCCACCATGACCGCGCCAGCGGTGGACGATGGGCGCGTCGTGTTGACCAACGGCCAAGTGTCCTCCAGCGTGACCTACAACAGCCAGTTCCGCAGTGGCGAGCCGTACACGGTGGAATTCGTCAGCGGCACCCAGTTGAAAATCACCGACTCGGGCGGTAACGATGTGACCGCCGAAGCCAGCAAGGGCGGTGTCATCGACCCTAACAAGCAGGCCGGGCAGACCGTGAGCTTTCGCGGCGTCGACTTGACCTTGAACGTCAACCTTCATGCGGGCGACGTTGCCGGCACGGTGTTGCCCGGCCACACGTTCACCCTGGCTGCCAAGCCCGACTCGTTCACGCCGGCCCGCAGCCCGGGCAACGCTACCGCGACCCAGATCACCGGCAGCGCAATCACCGATCCGACGGCCTACCACGCCAGCTTCCCGACGGGGACGGCGGTGCTGAAGTTTACCAGTGCCACGGACTTCGACCTGTACGCCGCGCCACTGACCGCTGACAGCAAACCGGTTTCCAGCGGCACCCTGGCGGGCAACGTCGCCACCGCATCCGGCGTGAGTTTCACGCTCAATGGAGCCCCGGCCGCCAACGATCAGTTCAGCATCGCGGTCAATACCCATGAGACGCAAAACGTTCTGGACACCGTGAGTCAGTTGCGCACAGCTTTGAACACGCCGGCCGATGGCGACAACATCGCCATCCAGAAACTGAATGCGTCACTGGCTTCGGCTATCGGTAACCTGGCCAGTGGTACTGACCACTTGACCAGTGCATTGAGCTCGGTCGGTGGTCGCGGTCAGTCGCTCGATACCCAGCGCGATACCAATCAGAGCTTTGTCCTGGCCAACTCGCAGACCCAGTCGGCGATTCGCGATTCCGACCCGGCCGAAGTGATGACGCGCCTGACCTTGCAGCAGACTATGCTTCAAGCGTCGCAGTTGGCGTTCAGCAAGATCGCTCAATTGGGATTGTTCAACAAAATGTGATTCAGGGCAGGGATCGTGACGTTATAAGCGGTCCCTGACCCGTTCCTTTATACGATTCAGGACGTCCTGCTCTCGCCTGAGTTGGCGCCCACCGGTTGAGAGCCACGCGTGTGAAATCAGCTCCTCTTGTCAGCATTGCCATCCCCGCGTACCACCCACGCTTTTTCCGCCTCGCCTTGCAAAGCGCGCTCGAGCAGACCTACGAGAACCTTGAAATTGTCATCTGCGACGATTGCCGCACCGATGGCATCGAGCAGATTGTCCAGGAACTTGGCGAGAGCTCCAATATTGCTGTGCGTTACCTGCGCAACCCGACCCGGCTGGGGTTCCAGCAGAACCTGTTGCGCTGCCTCGAAGAATCCCGGGGCGAGTTCATCAAGTTCCTGTGCGACGACGACCAGTTGCTGGCATTCTGCGTCAGTCAACAGGCGGCCATCCTGCAGGAGCATGCGCAAGTATCGTTGGTGATCAACAAGCATCATTTAATCGATGCCGACAACTATGCCTTGCCGATCCGCGTTGAAAACACCGGCATCACGCAGTTCGATGCGTTGTTCAACGGCACTGACATGCTGGCGTATTTTGAGAAAACCACCCGTAATATTCTCGGCGGTTTGAGTGGCGCGTTGATGCGCCGCACCGATGTCGAGGCCTTGCTGCCAGCGCTGGCGCGGCCCGGTGAAGGTTTCGAGGCTGTCCTCGATTTTGCCTTGTTCATCTGCCTGTTGCGCCGGGGTAATCTGGTCCAGCTTTACGCCGAGGGAAGTGGCCAGCGGTTGCATCCGGAGCGCCTGGCGCGTCAGGCCAAGATGCTTGAAGCGGCCACGGTGGAGCTGACCTGGCTCAAGGAAATGCTCGCCCAGCGGAGTGGCGATCCGGCGCCTGCCAGTGGCTGGGTACGTTACCAGACACTGGGCCAGCCCAAGGAGCCAGGGGCGCCCGAGTGGGAAGAAATCAACGTCTACTCGATCATTGCGACTCGCCAGGGCGTCATTGGCTCGCAAGTCGGCACGGACATCGAAAGCTACGCAGACCTCTATGTGCAGTGGTTGGCGTGTCGGCATTTCAGTCCATTGCGCAAGCAAGTCTTGTCGCGGCAGATCGCTCGCTGGGCCTATCGTCCGAGGATCGTCCCCGTCGTCATTGACGAGCAGGACGATCCTTATGCGCTGAGTGTTACCTTGCAGAGTATCACTGCCCAAGCCTATGCCTGCGAATCGGTGCTGTTGCTGTCCAATGGTCGCCAGGCAGTGGACAACCATGTCCTGCGCCTTGGCCTGCAAGCGGACTGGGCGCAGCAGCTCAATGGGCTGCTGCCTCAACTGGACGGCGCCGACTGGTTCTACCTGCTGCGTGCCGGCGATCGCTTGACCGAGTCTGCGCTGCTGATCATGGCCGACCGGATTGTCAGTTCGCCGGGTGTCGCCTGTTTCTACAGCGATGAAGGCGCGCTGGTGGATGACAAGTCGGTGGAGCCAATCTTCAAGCCCGACTTCAACCTCGACCTGATGCGCGGTTATCCCTATGTGGGTCGGACACTGGCGTTCGAGCGTGCCCGATTTTTGGCCTCGGGTGGATTCGATTCGAGCCTGGGCGAATTGGCGCCCCAAGACTTGATCTGGCGACTGGTGGAAACGGATGGGCCGCAGGTCGTTGGTCACATTCCGGAAGTCCAGGTCGAGTCGACGTTTTCGTTTGCCCAATGGCTGTCCTTGCCTAAAGTCATCGAGCAAAACGCCGAACTGATCGGCGCTCATCTACAGCGTATTGGCGTGCCGCACCAGCTGCACCCAGGGACGCTGCTGGCGTTGATTCCGCGCATCGAATACCTGTTCGCCGAGCGACCCCTGGTGTCGATTGTCATCAGCGTCAAGGATGACCTGAGCGCGCTGGAACGTTGCGTCAACAGCCTGATCAGTACGACTGCGTATCCACACTACGAAATCATCATTGTCGATAACGCCAGTGAGAACGCCGAGCTACAACATTGGCTGCGGGCCATGGCGGAGCTGGGCAGTGAGAAGTTGCGAATATTTCTGCATCCGGGAAGCGCCAGCGAAGCGGTGATCCGCAATTTCGCCGCACAGCATGCCCGCGGCGAATACCTGTTGTTGCTCAATCCCAACTGCATTGTGCTGGAAACCGCCTGGCTGGAAGAATTGCTCAATCATGGGCAACGTCCCGAGGTCGGTATCGTGGGGCCTCGCACACTCAACCAGCAAGGCCGGGTCATTGACTCCGGCATGATCATGGGACTGGGTGGGTTGGCGGGCAGGGCCTTCGTCAACGAATCGGTCACGTCTGGCGGCTATATGCAACGCTTGCAGACGGTGCAGAACTGGAGCGCTGTCGGCGATCACTGCCTGTTGGTGCGCAAACAGGTTCTGGAGGAGGCCGGTGGGTTCGATGAATCGATCACAACACAGCGCATCAATTCCTTGGAGTTATGCCAGCAGGTCGGAAAAAACGGTTACCTGATTGTCACTACGCCTTACAGTGATGTCGTACTGGCGTCCGGCGTGGAAGCCAGTCGTGATCCGGCGTGGAAGCAGCGGTTGGAGCTCGAACAGGAGGCATTCTATCAGCGCTGGTTGCCCAGGATCGCCAACGATCCTGCCTACAACCGTAACCTGACGCTGACCGGGAAGAGCTTCAGTCTCGAGCCTGGACCACGCACTGGCTGGAATCCGTTGATTACCCGTAACGTCCCTTCGATTCTGGGGCTTGCGGTCAATACTTCGGCGGTGGGGCATTATCGGGTCAGCCAACCGCTATTTGAACTGGAAGCGGCGGGGCGCATCGTAGGACGTGTTGCCTACGACACGCCTTCGATTATCGACATCGAGCGCCAGTCGCCGGATGTGATCATCCTTCAGGGTCGCTATAACGTGGGTAAGTTCAAGGACATCACTCAAGTCAAGACTTACTCCAGCGCCATGCGCATCTATGAATTGGATGACTACATCGCCAGGGTCCCGGAAAAAAACGAACACCGCCGCAATATGCCGGACAACCTTGAGGACCTGCTGCGTAAAGGAATCGGCCTGTGTGATCGGGTCGTGGTGTCCACCCATCCGCTGGCAGACGTGTTGTCCAGCATGCACCACGACATCCGCGTCGTGCCGAACATGCTGGCTGCCGGCCTGTGGAACCAGCTCAGAAGCCAGCGTGCCACTTCCAGCAAACCACGTATCGGTTGGGGCGGCGGCACCAGCCACCGTGGCGACCTGGAGCTCATCGCCGATGTCGTTCGGGAATTGGCTGACGAAGTCGAATGGGTTTTCTTTGGCATGTGTCCGGATTTGCTCAAGCCCTATATCCATGAATTTCATCCGGGCGTGAGCCTGGCGGCTTACCCGGCGAAGCTGGCCAGTCTGAATCTCGACCTGGCCTTGGCACCGTTGGAATTTCATATTTTCAACGACTGCAAAAGCAACCTTCGCCTCTTGGAGTACGGTGCGTGTGGCTATCCGGTGATTTGTTCGGATACCGAGGCTTACCGGGGACACCTGCCTTGTACCCGGGTCCTCACCAACAGCACCGAAGAATGGCTGCAAGCAATCCGTATGCACCTGGCGGATCCGATTGCCAGCTACCGGATGGGCGACGAATTACGTGAAGTGGTGCTGCGCGACTTTATCTTGCGCGGCGATAACCTGCAGTACTGGGCCAATGGTTGGCTACCGGATTGATGAGTTTCAACCTTGAAACTCCCGGTGTCGTTGATGCGGCTACCCACTTGTTAAGGAATGAATATGCAAAGCAATGTCCCAACAGGATCGACTGCGCCGTTGAGTGAACGGTTTACACTGGTGCTGCTCGCCCACGACCAGTCGACGGCCCTGCGGCGGGCGTTGCGCCACTACCGCGAAAATGCATTTGCCGTGCTGGTGATCGACTCATCGAGCCAGATCGACGCTGATATCTCGGCAGCGTTCCCGGGTGTGCAATACCTGCATGCGCCCACGGCTGTTGGTTTCGGCGACAAGGTTCGCCAAGCCGTTGAGCGAGTCGCCACGCCTTACCTGGCGGTTGCCGATGCCGAGAGTTTCCTGCTGCCCCAAGCGCTCGAACAAGCGTTGAGTTTCCTCGAAGCACACGCCGAATACGGTGCCTGCCAAGGCTACAACCTGGCGTTCGAGGCCCATGCCGACCGTGTCGACTATTACTTGTTCGACCGCAAGGGTTGTGAAGATTATTCCGGCTTATCGGCCGAAGCACGGCTGGCCGTGTTTGCCGAGGATTGCCCGTCATTGGTCAGTGCCCTCACGCGCACTGAAACCCTGCGGCGCAGTTACGCTTCGTTACCTGCCGGTTTTGAGTCGCGGTTGCAGGAGGCCGGCCATTGCTTTGGGTTGGTGACGGATGCAAAGGTCCGCTTGCTGAACATTCCTTATGGTGTACACGAGCGCAGCCGCGTGGCGAAGCCACGGAGCCCGGTTGGCATGGCGCCTGGTACCGAGGACTTGCGAGCAGTCGCTGAACAGGAGCGCATGGGCACGTTGTTGGCCGGCGCCTTTGGCACGGATGCTTCGTCACGGGAACATGTCCGGGCCATACTCAAGAAGCTGGTCGAACGTTCGGTGCCGCAGGCTGGAAAACTGTTCGAGTCGACCTGGGATTCGCGGCGTGGCGAACCGGTTCGACGTTTCGAGCCGACGCAATACGTTGAGTTGCCCTTTTACAACCAGGCTTTTTTCGACGTGCTCACTTCGCTGGAATTCCTGCTGCATGCGGCGCCAAGCGGGCAGGTGCAGTTGAAGGAGCTGGAAGCTGTCATGCTCAAGCAGAAGGAGCTATCTCGCTCCCAGCGCAACACCGACGCCGTGCCGCTCGATGAACAGCTGGCGAGGGCTTTCCTGAGCTATGCCTTCAACCAGGATCTGGTGAAGCAACTGCATGAGGTCATGCAGGCCAAGGGTGACACGCGCTACGTGCAAATGATCCAGGCCTGGGAACAACGGCTCAAGGCGGCGGCGTTTGAAAATACCGCGAGGTTGTTCGACGCCACGCCCTCCGGTCGATTGCTGCGCTGGCTCGAGGCGCGTGAACCGAGCGTCTGTGAAGTCCAGAAAGTGTCCAAATACCTGGCTGCTCGCAACGGAGGGCCGACGTTTGGCATTTTGATCCTGGATCTGGACGCCGATATCTTCAAGATGCAGGCAACCTTCGACAGCGTGATCAATGGCTATTGCCGGGCGTTCAAGATCGTTGTGTTCACCACCGGCGACCTGCCAGCCGAGACCACACCGCAGAGCGTCCTGCACTTCGTCAAAGTCAACGAAAGCAATTACGTCGACAAAATCAATCAGGTTGTCAGCCAGAGCGATTGCGATTGGATGGTCATGGCCGAGGCCGGTGATGAATTGACGCCAAGCGGTTTGTTCCGTGCGGGTGTGGAATTGCTGGCCGCGCCACAATGCCAGGCCGTGGCAATGGACGAGTTCCAGCGCCAGCCCGACGGGACGCTGGCCGATGTCTTCCGGCCAGGGTTCAACCTTGACTTGCTGCAAAGCGTCCCGGCCTTGATGGCCCGTCACTGGCTGATACGCCGCGAGACACTGGTGAAACTTGGCGGTTACTCGCGCGAGTTCAAGCATGCGATGGAGTTCGACCTGCTGTTGCGTCTGATCGAGCAGGACGGTCTGCAGGGGCTTGCCCACCTGGATGAGCCTCTGCTGACGTGCCAGGCGCCGCCGGTGCAAGACAATGCCGATGAGCGCAAGACCTTGCTGCGTCACCTGGCGGTTCGTGGTTATCAAGCTGACGTGAGCGCGCTCGTGCCAGGTACGCACAAAATCGACTACCGCTTCGCCGAGCGCCCCCTGGTGTCGATCATCGTCCATGGCATTGGCGATCTGACGACGCTACAACGTTGCCTGCTCAGCGTACTGCAGCGCACCCGATATCAGCGCTACGAAGTGCTGGTTCCCACCGAGGCTGCAAACCATTCCGTACTGCGCACCTGGCTCGACGGCCAGGGGCACCAGGCCAGTCGCGTTCGGTTGTTGGATATCGAGCCGGGCGTCGCGACGGGCTCCTGGATCAACGCTGCCAGCCAGGAGGCCAAGGGCGAGTATCTGGTTACCCTGGCGGGCGACAGTGAAGTGGTCAACGTCAACTGGATCGAGTCGTTGCTCAATCAAGCCTTGCGTCCGGAAGTCGGTGTGGTCGGCGTCAAGCTGGTCGAGCGCGATGGACGTATCACCCAGGCTGGTCTGATCCTGGGCTTGAAGGATGAAGTCGGCTCGCCCTTCATCGGCGAGCCGAAGACCGCCAGGGGCTACATGAACCGGCTGGTCGTCGAGCAGAATTGCTCGGCGGTGTCTTTTGCCTGCTTGATGATTTCCAAGCAGTTGTTCAACGCTGCTGACGGCATAGACAGCGATTTGTTCGACGATGCCTTGGGTGACGTGGACCTTTGCCTCAGGGTCGGCCAGGCCGGGTACCTGACGGTATGGACGCCGCATGTGCAGGTGATTCAGTCCGGCGAGCTGGCCAGTACGCCAGAGGCGCTTACGGCGCTACGAGGGAAGTGGGCCGGGGCGTTCGCCCAGGATCGCTTCTACAACGGGAACCTGGCGTTGCAAGGCGCCGGTTTCACCCTGGGGCCGGTGCGCAACGTACCCTGGACCGAGTTGCTGAACGAACCTGCTGTATAACCCCGCAGATGAGACCGTGGCGAGGGAGCTTGCTCCCGTCGGGCTGCGCAGCAGCCCCTATTGTGAGCGCTTTGCATTGGAGCCAGTCCGGTCAAGCGGGAGCAAGCTCCCTCGCCACAATGAATCACGCTGGCCTTAAGTGAACGGCATTGCGCCTTCTGCGGCTTCCACCGGGTATGGCAGGTAAAACCTGCC
This sequence comes from Pseudomonas beijingensis, assembly GCF_030687295.1. NCBI lineage: Bacteria > Pseudomonadati > Pseudomonadota > Gammaproteobacteria > Pseudomonadales > Pseudomonadaceae > Pseudomonas > Pseudomonas beijingensis. Next base: position 2,746,119 of record NZ_CP117425.1, read on the forward strand.
GGTGCTCGTGCCGAATTGCACTGCCATCCTGAATATTCCTAGCCCGTCTCCAATGCCGTCTCGGGAAATGACACGGCTTCGTTTGTCATGAAAAAATGCCCCTCCAAGACAAAACGGCGTGACGCATAGGTCATAAAGTGCATCTTCACTGTATTGTATTCCCCGGAGTGGAGGCCCGTCCGTTCGCCTGACAAGGCGTCCGCCCTTGGAAATCAACCATTTTTGAAGCGCCCCTGAGCTTTTGGGGGTGAACCTAGTCGCAGTACATGATCGGGAAGCCATGATGATTGGCATAAAAAGCATAGCGAGTTATGTGCCGACCGCTGGTGTGGATAACTACGCTCAGGGTGCCAAATTCGAGAAGGATGAAGAATTCATCCTTGGCAAGATTGGTTCGGCGTTCCTGCCGCGCAAAGACGCTGACCAGGAAACTTCGGACCTGTGTGTCGAAGCAGTGAATGCATTGTTCGCCAACAACCCGCAGCTTTCGCGCGAATCCATCGACGCGCTGATCGTTGTCACCCAGAACGGTGATGAAGAAGGGCTGCCGCATACCGCCGCCATCGTGCAGGACAAACTCGGGTTGCCGACCCATGTGGCGGCGTTCGATATATCGCTGGGCTGCTCGGGCTACGTTTACGGCATTTATGCCCTGAAAGGCTTCATGGAGGCCGCAGGGTTGAAGAACGGGCTTCTGGTGACCGCCGACCCGTATTCGAAGATCGTCGACCCTGAAGACCGCAACACCACCATGTTGTTTGGCGATGCCGCCACCGCCACGTGGATGGCCGAGGGCGCCAGCTGGCAGTTGGGCAAGGCCAAGTTCGGCACCGATGGTTCCGGCGCGCCACATCTGAAGGTCAGCGACGGTGTGTTTTTCATGAACGGTCGCCAGGTGTTCAACTTTGCCTTGCTGAAAGTACCGGCTCATTTGCATGAACTGCTGAATGAATCCTCATTGCAAGCCAGTGACATCGACGCATTCTGCATCCACCAGGGCAGCGCGGCGATTGTCGATGCCGTGGCGCGGCGTTTCGAGGGTGAGCCTGAGAAATTCATCAAGGACATGGTCGAGACCGGCAATACCGTGTCGTCGAGCATTCCGCTGCTGCTGGAAAAGCACGTCCTGGATGCTGACTGGAAGCGCGTGGCGATCAGCGGTTTTGGTGTGGGTCTGTCGTGGGGCTCGGCGATTTTGTATCGCGACTGATCGAATCACGTTCTTCCCAATAGCGCTTCAGGCTGGCCTGTGGCGCTATTTTTTTGCCTGCGACGTTCTCCTGCGGTTTCTTGACGCCATTTTTCGGGCTTTGGTTCGCGGCTAAACCCTTGTTTTGCAAGGGGTGGCAGTCTGCTAGCAAATATTTTGAAAAAAGCCCTCAAGCAAGTTCCTAATCCGACGATAACTATTACGAAGGTTCTCTAGGCCACACCCCGGCGGTTGCCAAGGGCCGGAAGCCGCAGTACCCAACCAACGAGGAATTCGTCATGGCTTTAACAGTAAACACCAACACCACTTCGCTGAACGTTCAGAAGAACCTCAACCGTGCTTCCGACGCTCTCTCTACTTCGATGACCCGCCTGTCTTCCGGCCTGAAAATCAACAGCGCCAAAGACGACGCCGCCGGCCTGCAGATCGCTACTCGTATGACCTCGCAAATCCGCGGTCAGACCATGGCGATCAAGAACGCCAACGACGGTATCTCCATGGCGCAGACCGCTGAAGGCGCGATGCAGGAGCAGACCAACATTCTGCAACGTATGCGTGAACTGGCCATCCAGGCCCGTAACGACAGCAACAGCGCAGATGACCGTGTCGCTCTGAACAAAGAGTTCTCGCAGATGAGCGACGAACTGACCCGTATCGCCAACAGCACCAACCTGAACGGCAAGAACCTGCTCGACGGTACCGCCAGCACCATGACCTTCCAGGTCGGTTCGAACACCGGTGCTGACAACCAGATCTCTCTGACTTTGAGCGCCAGCTTCGACGCTGCAAGCCTGGGTGTTGACTCGGCAATCACTATCGTTGGTTCCGACAGCGCTGTTGCTGAAACCAACTTCTCGGCCGCCATGGACGCAATCACCAGCGCGATCGACACCATCAACAGTGCCCGTGCCGACCTCGGTGCTGCACAAAACCGTTTCGCCAGCACCATCTCCAACCTGCAGAACATCAACGAAAACGCCAGTGCTGCACTGGGTCGCGTACAAGATACCGACTTCGCTGCTGAAACTGCACAACTGACCAAGCAGCAGACTCTGCAGCAAGCGTCTACTTCGGTTCTGGCCCAGGCCAACCAACTGCCATCTGCTGTACTGAAGCTGCTTCAGTAATAGCCGGATGAGTTTTAGCGGGGGAGTGCGCTTGCGTGCTCTCTCGCTTTTTCCGTTCAAGAGGTGATGGACATGGATATGAGCGTGAAGCTGAACTTGTCTTATCCAGCGGCGAAGCCGGCACCCACGGTGGTCGACAAGCCCGTGGAGAAGCCTCCAGCCGAAGCCACTACCGTGGCACCGGTTAAAGAAGTTCCTAAAGACGCAGCTGCCGAGCAGGACAAACTCAAGAAGGCCGTTCAGGAAATCGAGAAGTTCGTCCAGTCGGTCAAGCGCAACCTGGAGTTCTCTATTGACGAGCCTTCAGGCAAAGTAGTGGTCAAAGTGATTGCCAGTGGTTCCGGTGAAGTGATTCGCCAGATCCCGAACGAAGAAGTTCTGAAACTGGCCAACAGTTTGAATGATGCAAACAGCTTGTTGTTCAGCGCCGAAGCCTGACAACTGGCACGAATTTTGTTGTTATGTTCTTTTGGGCGTTGTAAAGGCCAAAAGGCCGGCGACACACTGAAGGGAGTCCCACATGGCAAGTCCAATTCTACCTGGCTTGGGTCTAGGCTCCGGCCTTGATACCGGTGCAATCGTCAAGGCACTGGTCGATTCCGACAAGGCTGCCAAGCAAGGTCAGATCACCCGAGCGACGACGACGACTACCAACAGTATCTCCGGGGTCGGAACCCTGAAGTCGTTGTTGGCAGCCTTCAATACCGCCATGAAGGACTTGGCCAGCACAACGACCCCGCAATTCTCGGGTTTTGCTGCGACATCTTCAGCGCCCGGCGTTCTCACGGCTACCGCCAGCAACTCGGCGGTGAATGGCACTTACGCGATCAAAGTCACCAACCTGGCCACTGCGTCCAAGGTCACTTCGGCGGCCTTCGCTGGTGGTACGACCAGTGCCATCCCATCGGGTACGATGACCATCTCGCAGAAGGGGGTCAACTACAACCTCAATGTGCCGGATGGTTCCACCTTGCAATCGGTTCGTGACGCGATCAACGCCGACTCTTCGCTCAAGGCGGCCGGTGTCAGTGCGAACATCATCACCGACTCTTTCGGTTCGCGCCTGGTGCTGGGTTCAACCACGACCGGCGCAGGTTCCGACATCTCGGTGAGCGGCATCGCGGGGCTGGAGATCGATGGCACGAACGTTGTGGGTGCCGACAATACCCCGCTGACGGCCACGTCGGCGGGCGCCATCAGTGCCTTGGCCAAGGATGCCAACTTCACCGTCGACGGCATGGTGCTGACCAGCAAGAGCAATACGGTGAGCACGGCAATTTCCGGGTTGACGTTGAATTTGCTCGGAGTAGCAGATGGCGGCACTTCAACCGTTACCGTGGCGCCGAACAACGATGGCCTGAAAGCCTCGATCCAGAAGTTCGTCGATGCCTATAACGCGATCGCCAATAGCATCACCGCGCTGACCAAGCCATCGCTCGACAGTGATGGGAAGCTGACGGTGCCGGCAAAATTGACCGGTGACGCGTTGCCTCGCTCGCTGCTGGCGACGATTCGAACGCCCTTGTCTGAAACCGGCGCTGGCGACGCGCTGACGTCGCTGGCCCAGTTGGGTGTTACCACCGATCAAAAGACGGGTGCGTTGAACTTCGATGGCGTCAAATTCAGCGCAGCGATGAGCGATAAAAAGCTCAGCGGTGAAGTCCAGACGTTGTTCACGGGCACCAACGGCCTGCTGGAGCGCATGAGCAAGGCGATCGAACCCTTCAGCGAGAGGGGGGGGATCCTCGATCAGCGGACCACGACGCTGACCAGGACCCAGACCCGCCTGAAGAACGATCAGGAGGCTCTGGATCGTCGGGTCGTGACCCTGACCGCTGTGCTGACTAAAAAGTACAACGATATGGACACCTTGGTCGGCAAGTTGAAGGCCACTGCGAGCAACATTACCTCGATGTTCGAGGCAATGACTGCGCAACAGAGAAACAGCTGATTTTTCACCGATGCAAAAAAAGCCCGGCAACGTTTTGACAACGTTCCGGGCTTTCGGCTTTCCGACCTAAAGTTTTTTGACGCGGCGTCGATACGCTGTTTATACGAACCGAAGATTTTTTGATGAGGTAGAACATGAATCCGATGTTGGCCCTTCGCCAATACCAGAAGATTGGCGCCCAGGCGCAAACCTCCGAAGCCAGTCCCCATCGTCTTGTGCAGATGCTCATGGAAGGCGGGCTGGACCGTATCGCCCAGGCCAAGGGCGCGCTGGAGCGCAAGGATATTGCAAACAGAGGCATTCTGATCAGCAAGGCCATCGGCATCGTCGGTGGTTTGCGTGAAGGCCTGGATCTGGAAAACCAGGCCGAGTCGGTCGCTGAATTGGATGCTCTCTACGCTTACATGATGAAACGTCTGGCCGAAGCCAACGTCAAGGCCGATCCGAAGATCCTCGACGAAGTCGCCGATCTGCTTCGCACGGTCAAGGAAGGCTGGGATGCCATTGCCGTGCCTGGTCCGCAATTTTAAGGAGTGCTCTCATGAGTCTTGTCCTGCAGCGAATCGAACAAACCCGTGATGCCTTGGTTGATGCCCTGGCCGAGCGAAACTGGGAGGCGATCGGTCAGTTGGATCTGGCTTGCCGTTCCTGCATGGAAGACGTGCTGAGCGAGTCTCAGGTGGACGAGGCGGCGTTGCGGATTAATCTTGAGGAATTGCTGGGGGTGTATCGGCAATTGCTGGAGGCGGCGACAGGAGAGCGACAGGCGATCGTCGACGAGATGCAACAGATCCATCAAGCACAGAACGCTGCAAAGGTTTACCATCTGTTCGGTTAATGCTCAGTTAATCCGAGCCCGTTGCGCCATAAATTTGACTGTGCACGGTTTTTTGACTTAACTAGTAGCTGTTTACAGATTTAAGGCGTCTACAGGCATGACAAGTCTGCAAGCGTCTAGCTTGCCCCCTATTTCGGGCATTGGGTTGACTAGGGAAGTTGCTATTGCATGTGGCGTGAAACCAAAATTCTCCTGATCGATGACGATAGCGTCCGCCGCCGCGACCTGGCGGTGATCCTGAATTTTCTTGGCGAAGAAAATTTACCCTGCGGAAGCCATGATTGGCAGCAGGCTGTCGGCTCATTGTCGTCCAGTCGTGAAGTCATCTGTGTCCTTATCGGGACCGTAAATGCTCCCGCAACGCTTTTGGGCTTGCTAAAGACACTCTCAACCTGGGATGAGTTCCTTCCGGTTTTGTTAATGGGCGAAAATTCTTCCCTTGACTTGCCTGAAGACCAGCGCCGCCGAGTACTTTCCACGCTCGAAATGCCGCCCAGCTACAGCAAGCTGCTCGATTCGCTGCACCGCGCGCAGGTTTATCGCGAGATGTACGATCAGGCCCGCGAGCGCGGCAGGCATCGCGAGCCCAACCTGTTCCGCAGTCTCGTCGGCACCAGCCGGGCGATCCAGCACGTGCGCCAGATGATGCAGCAGGTCGCCGATACCGACGCCAGCGTGCTGATCCTGGGCGAGTCAGGCACCGGCAAGGAAGTGGTCGCGCGCAACCTGCATTACCACTCCAAGCGCCGCGAAGCGCCGTTCGTGCCGGTCAACTGCGGCGCGATCCCGGCCGAGTTGCTGGAAAGCGAACTGTTTGGCCATGAGAAGGGCGCCTTCACCGGCGCGATCACCAGCCGCGCCGGGCGTTTCGAGCTGGCCAACGGCGGTACGCTGTTTCTCGACGAGATCGGCGACATGCCGCTGCCGATGCAGGTCAAGCTGTTGCGGGTCCTGCAGGAGCGCACCTTCGAGCGCGTGGGCAGCAACAAGACCCAAAGCGTCGATGTGCGCATCATTGCCGCCACGCACAAGAATCTCGAGAGCATGATCGAGGTCGGCAGTTTCCGCGAAGACCTCTATTACCGCCTCAATGTTTTCCCGATCGAAATGGCGCCACTGCGTGAGCGTGTCGAAGACATCCCGCTGCTGATGAACGAGCTGATCTCGCGCATGGAGCACGAAAAGCGCGGTTCGATCCGCTTCAACTCGGCGGCGATCATGTCCCTGTGCCGCCATGGCTGGCCGGGCAACGTCCGGGAGCTGGCCAACCTGGTGGAGCGCATGGCGATCATGCACCCGTACGGCGTGATCGGCGTTAACGAGCTGCCGAAGAAATTCCGCTACGTCGACGACGAAGACGAGCAAATGGTCGACAGCCTGCGCAGCGACCTGGAGGAGCGGGTGGCAATCAACGGCCACACGCCGGACTTCACTGCCAATGCCTTGTTGCCGCCTGAAGGCCTGGACCTCAAGGATTATCTGGGAGGCCTGGAACAAGGGCTGATCCAACAGGCCTTGGACGATGCCAATGGCATCGTGGCCCGCGCGGCAGAGCGCCTGCGCATCCGTCGTACCACCCTGGTGGAGAAGATGCGCAAGTACGGCATGAGCCGTCGCGAAGGAGATGAGCAGGCGGATGATTGACGCCTGTTTTCCAACCGCCTGATTTTCAGGCGGTTTTTTTTCGGCACGGGTATTGCTATAGCCCTCGCAACGTTCCGTTTAACTGACGGTCAGCCAAGCGAGAGAGCACGATGACCCAAGCCGCCCAGATGTCTCCTGTCCCCGAAGCGGGACACATGCCGTCCGCCGAACAGGCAAGCCGGCTTGGACTTGAGCAGGCATTTTCGCTGTTCAGCCAGATGTCCAGCCAACTGACTGATTCCTACAGCCTGCTCGAAGCCCGGGTCACCGAACTCAAGGGCGAGTTGGCCGTGGTCAGCGCCCAGCGTATGCAGGAGCTGGCGGAAAAGGAACGCCTGGCTAATCGCCTGCAAAATCTTCTCGACCTGTTGCCCGGTGGCGTAATCGTCATCGACGCCCATGGCCGTGTGCGCGAAGCCAACCCGGCGGCCTGTGAGTTGCTCGGCCTGCCATTGGAGGGCGAGCTGTGGCGGCACGTCATCGCCCGCTGCTTTGCGCCCCGGGAAGACGACGGCCATGAAGTGTCCCTCAAGGACGGTCGGCGCCTGTCCATCTCGACACGCTCGCTGGATGCCGAGCCTGGGCAGTTGGTACTGCTCAATGACTTGACTGAAACCCGTCACCTGCAAGACCAGTTGGCTCGCCACGAGCGCCTGTCTTCCCTGGGGCGGATGGTGGCCTCGCTGGCCCACCAGATTCGCACGCCGCTTTCCGCCGCGCTGCTCTATGCCAGTCATCTGACCGAGCAGCAATTGCCGATGGAAACCCAGCAACGTTTCGCCGGACGCTTGAAAGAGCGCCTGCACGAACTGGAGCACCAGGTGCGCGACATGCTGGTGTTCGCGCGCGGCGAGCTGCCGTTGACCGACCGTGTCAGTCCCAAGGCCTTGCTGCAATCGCTGCAGGCCGCGGCGTTGACCCATGTGCAGGGATTGCCGATCCGCTGGCAGTGCGACAGCCACGTCGGTGAAGTGTTGTGCAACCGCGACACCTTGGTGGGCGCGGTGTTGAACCTCATCGAAAACGCGATCCAGGCCGGCGGCGGCGACGTCCGGCTGAAAGTGCACTTGTACACACGCAACAACACCTTGCGCCTGTCGGTCAGCGACAACGGCAGCGGTATCGAACCGGCCGTGCTGGCGCGCCTGGGCGAGCCGTTCTTTACCACCAAGACCACCGGCACGGGCCTGGGCCTGACCGTGGTCAAGGCCGTGGCCCGTGCCCACCAGGGAGAATTGCAATTGCGCTCGCGGCTGGGCCGTGGCACCTGCGCAACGGTGTGCTTGCCGTTGTTTTCCAGCGCGCCAGGGGTGGAGTGAAAGTAATGGCGATCAAGGTGTTGCTGGTTGAGGATGATCGGGCCCTGCGCGAGGCGCTGGCCGATACGCTGGTGTTGGCCGGGCACGATTACGTCGCCGTCGGTTCGGCGGAAGAAGCGCTGGTGGCGGTGGGCCGGGAAGCGTTCAACCTGGTGGTCAGTGACGTCAACATGCCGGGCATGGACGGCCATCAATTGCTCGGCCTGTTGCGTGCCCGCCAGCCGCAACTGCCGGTCTTGCTGATGACCGCCCACGGCGCCGTCGAGCGAGCGGTGGACGCCATGCGCCAGGGCGCTGCGGATTACCTGGTCAAGCCGTTCGAGCCCAAAGCACTGCTGGACCTGGTCGCGCGTCATGCCTTGGGCAGTCTCGCGGTCGAGGGCGAAGGCCCGGTGGCTATCGAGCCGGCCAGTGCGCAACTGCTGGAATTGGCCGCACGGGTTGCTCGCAGTGATTCAACTGTGTTGATTTCCGGCGAGTCCGGAACGGGCAAGGAAGTGCTGGCCCGCTACATCCATCAACAATCCCGGCGTGCCGGGGAGCCGTTCATTGCCATCAATTGCGCGGCGATTCCCGACAACATGCTCGAGGCGACACTGTTCGGCCACGAAAAGGGTTCGTTCACCGGCGCCATCGCGGCCCAGGCCGGCAAGTTCGAGCAGGCCGACGGTGGCACGATCCTGCTCGATGAAATTTCCGAAATGCCTTTGGGCCTGCAGGCCAAGCTGTTGCGGGTATTGCAGGAGCGGGAAGTGGAGCGGGTCGGTGCGCGCAAGCCCATCAGCCTGGACATTCGCGTGGTGGCGACCACCAACCGCGACCTGGCCGGCGAGGTGGCGGCGGGGCGTTTCCGTGAAGACCTCTATTACCGTCTGTCGGTATTCCCGCTGGCCTGGCGTCCGTTGCGAGAGCGCACCGCCGATATCCTGCCGCTGGCCGAACGCCTGCTGAACAAACACGTCAATAAAATGAAGCACGCGGCGGCCCGGCTTTCAGCCGAGGCCCGGGCCTGTCTGGTTGCCTACCCGTGGCCGGGCAATGTCCGAGAGCTGGATAACGCCATTCAGCGGGCCTTGATCCTGCAGCAGGGCGGCTTGATCCAGCCGGAGGATTTCTGCCTGGCCGGCCCGGTGGCCTGCGCGCCATTGCCCGCGTTGGCACCGGCACCGACCGCAACCCCCGCACTGCCGACGGACGTCGGGGGCGAGTCGGCCGGCGCCTTGGGCGATGACCTGCGGCGCCGCGAGTTCCAGATGATCATCGACACCCTGCGCGCCGAACGCGGTCGTCGCAAGGAGGCGGCCGAACGCCTGGGGATCAGCCCGCGCACCCTGCGCTACAAGTTGGCGCAAATGCGCGACGCTGGCATGGATGTCGAGGCCTATCTGTTCGCCAGTTGAAGCAGCACCAAAACCCCTGTGGGAGCGAGCTTGCTCGCGATAGCGGTCGATCAGTCGCATTGATGTCGGATGTGACTGAGTCATCGCGAGCAAGCTCGCTCCCACATGATGGGTTGGTGCGCGCAATTGTTTTCTGTCGCCATGGAGCTGGCACCCTTGTTGCTAATACCTGAATACCCGCTGAGTAAGTGTCAAAAAAATGCGGGCCGCCAGAGAGAGTAGACCATGAGCCAAGGTATTGAATTTAATCGGTTGATGTTGGACATGCGGGCCATGCAAATGGACGCCATGGCCCAGCCTAAATCGGTCGCGGTCCCCCAGGTGGGTGGCAGCAGCTTTTCCGACATGCTCGGTCAGGCCGTCAATAAAGTGAACGATACCCAGCAGGCGTCTAACCAGTTGGCCAGTGCTTTCGAGATTGGCAAAAGTGGCGTCGACCTGACGGATGTAATGATCTCCTCGCAGAAAGCCAGTGTCTCGTTTCAGGCGTTGACCCAGGTTCGCAACAAGCTGGTTCAAGCCTACCAAGACATCATGCAGATGCCGGTTTAAGGAAATTATTGAGTCATGGCAGAAGCAGCCGTTGATAACGTTCCAGCCAAGGCCACTCCGGTAGACGGCAAACCGCCGTTGTTCGGCCTGTCCTTCCTGGAAAATCTCTCCGAGATGACCATGCTGCGTCAGGTCGGCCTGTTGGTCGGTCTGGCTGCCAGCGTGGCGATTGGTTTTGCCGTGGTGCTGTGGTCCCAGCAGCCAGACTACCGTCCGTTGTACGGCAGCCTGGCTGGCATGGACGCCAAGCAAGTCATGGAGACCCTGGCTTCCGCCGACATTCCTTACACCGTCGAACCCAATTCCGGCGCCTTGCTGGTCAAGGCCGATGACGTCGCTCGTGCGCGCCTCAAGCTCGCCGCCGCCGGCGTGACGCCCACCGATGGCAATATCGGTTTCGAGATCCTCGACAAGGACCAGGGCCTGGGCACCAGCCAGTTCATGGAAGCGACCCGTTATCGTCGCGGCCTGGAAGGTGAGCTGGCGCGGACCATTTCCAGCCTGAACAACGTCAAGGGCGCCCGTGTGCACCTGGCGATTCCGAAAAGTTCGGTGTTCGTGCGCGATGAGCGCAAGCCCAGTGCTTCGGTATTGGTCGAGCTGTATTCGGGCCGCTCCCTGGAGCCAGGCCAGGTCGTGGCCATCGTCAATCTGGTGGCGACCAGCGTGCCCGAGCTGAGCAAGTCGCAGATCACCGTGGTCGACCAGAAAGGCAACCTGCTGTCCGACCAGGCGGAAAACTCCGCACTGACCATGGCCGGCAAGCAGTTCGATTACAGCCGTCGCATGGAAGGCATGCTGACCCAGCGGGTGCACAACATCCTGCAACCGATCCTGGGTAATGATCGCTATAAAGCCGAAGTCTCGGCCGATGTCGACTTCAGCGCTGTCGAGTCCACTTCCGAGCAGTTCAACCCGGACCAACCGGCGCTGCGCAGCGAACAGTCGGTGACTGAGCAGCGTACCGCCAGCAATGGCCCCCAAGGCGTACCGGGAGCCCTGAGCAACCAGCCGCCTTCGCCGGCCAGCGCACCGCAAACCACCGGTGGCGCCACGGCAGCCGCCGGCATGGTGCAGCCAGGCCAGCCGCTGATTGATGCCAACGGCCAGCAGATCATGGACCCGGCCACTGGCCAGCCGATGTTGGCGCCGTACCCGGCCGACAAGCGTCAGCAGTCGACCAAGAACTTCGAGCTCGACCGTTCCATCAGCCACACCAAGCAACAGCAGGGCCGTTTGAATCGCCTGTCGGTCGCGGTGGTGGTGGACGATCAGGTCAAGGTCAACCCGGCCAACGGCGAAACCAGCCGTGCGCCCTGGAGCGCCGACGAATTGGCGCGCTTCACTCGCCTGGTGCAGGACGCCGTCGGTTTCGACGCCAGCCGCGGCGACAGCGTCAGCGTGATCAACGTGCCGTTCTCCCTGGAGCGCGGTGAAGTGGTCGCCGATATTCCGTTTTATTCGCAACCCTGGTTCTGGGATGTGGTCAAGCAAGTACTGGGTGTGCTGTTTATCCTGGTACTGGTGTTTGGCGTGCTGCGTCCGGTGCTCAACAACATCACCGGTGGCGGCAAGAACAAGCAGTTGGCAGGTTTCGGTGATGTCGAGCTGGGCGGCATGGGCGGCCTGGATGGCGAATTGGCCAACGATCGCGTCAGCCTCGGCGGGCCGCAGAGCATTCTGCTGCCAAGCCCGAGCGAAGGCTATGACGCTCAGTTGAACGCCATCAAGAGTCTGGTGGCAGAAGACCCGGGTCGTGTGGCCCAGGTCGTGAAAGAGTGGATTAACGCAGATGAGTGATAATCGAGCCGCTGTTGCCAAATTGTCGCGGGTCGACAAAGCCGCGATCCTGCTGCTGTCCCTGGGTTCGACCGACGCCGCCCAAGTGCTGCGCCACATGGGGCCCAAGGAGGTCCAGCGCGTGGGCGTGGCCATGGCACAAATGGGCAACGTGCACCGTGAGCAAGTCGAGCAGGTGATGAGCGAGTTCGTCGACATCGTCGGCGATCAGACCAGCCTGGGCGTCGGTTCCGACGACTACGTGCGCAAGATGCTCACCCAGGCCCTGGGCGAGGACAAGGCCAACGGTCTCATCGACCGGATCCTGCTGGGCGGCAATACCAGCGGCCTGGACAGCCTCAAGTGGATGGAGCCACGGGCCGTTGCCGACGTGATCCGTTACGAGCACCCGCAGATCCAGGCGATCGTCGTGGCTTACCTCGACCCGGACCAAGCCGGTGAAGTGCTGGGTAACTTCGACCACAAGGTGCGCCTGGACATCATCCTGCGCGTGTCTTCGCTCAACACCGTGCAGCCGGCGGCCCTGAAAGAATTGAACCAGATTCTCGAGAAGCAGTTCTCGGGCAACTCCAATGCCTCGCGCACCACCCTGGGTGGCATCAAGCGCGCGGCGGACATCATGAACTTCCTCGACAGTTCGATCGAAGGTCAGTTGATGGACTCGATCCGCGAATTCGACGAAGACCTGTCCGGTCAGATCGAAGACCTCATGTTCGTGTTCAACAACCTGTCCGATGTCGACGATCGTGGTATCCAGGCCCTGTTGCGCGAAGTGTCGTCCGACGTGCTGGTACTGGCCCTCAAGGGCTCGGACGAAGGCGTCAAGGAAAAAGATCTTCAAGAACATGTCCAAACGGGCGGCCGAACTGTTGCGCGACGACCTCGAGGCCAAGGGGCCCGGTGCGCGTCAGCGACGTGGAAACCGCACAGAAGGAAATCCTCACCATCGCCCGCCGCATGGCCGAAGCCGGGGAGATCGTTCTCGGTGGCAAGGGCGGCGAAGAGATGATCTAAGGTCGTTATGTCTGCCAAGAGTGATGAAGCACCCAGCGACCTGATCCGCGGCCGAGACGTCGGAGGTTTCGACGTCTGGTCGCTGCCCAGCTTTGACCCCCACGTGCCCGAGCCTGAGCCGGAGCCGGTGGAAGAGCTGCCGGAAATGGAGGAAGTGCCGCTGGAAGAAGTCCAGCCACTGACCCTCGAGGAAGTCGAGAGCATTCGCCAGGAAGCCTATAACGAAGGCTTTGCCGTGGGTGAAAAGGAAGGCTTCCACAGCACCACGCTCAAAGTCCGCCAGGAAGCCGATGTGGCGCTGACGGCCAAGCTCCGTGCGTTGGAATCGCTGATGCTCAACCTGTTCGACCCCATCGCCGAACAGGACACCCAGATCGAGAAAGCCCTGGTGGGCCTGGTGCAACACATCGCCAAACAAGTGATCCAGCGCGAACTGGCCATCGATTCGAGCCAGATCGAACACGTCATGCGTGAAGCGCTCAAGTTATTGCCGTTGGGCGTGGGCAACGTGCGGTTGTACATCAATCCCCAGGACTTCGAACTGGTCAAGGCCCTGCGCGAGCGCCATGAAGAAACCTGGCGCATCGTCGAGGACGCGGCGCTGCTGCCAGGCGGTTGCCGTGTGGAAACCGAACACAGCCGCATCGATGCCACCGTTGAAACCCGTATCAGCCAGATCATGGCCAAGTTGTTCGACCAACTGCACGAACAGGCCCTGCACCCGGCCGCCGCCGACCTGAGCCTGGAGTTGCCGGACGAGCCCCTGGTCGGTGCTGATACCGCGCCGGCCGATGGGGAGGTGGAGGTGCCTGAATTGGACGCTTCTGTACTGGATGCTTCTGCGTTGGACAGCCGCGATGCGCCTTGAGCGAACCAGCTTCGGCAAGCGCCTGGGCAGCTACGCCGAGGCCAGTGAGCTGGCCGGCCAACCGATCCTGGAAGGCCGCCTGCTGCGCATGGTCGGCCTGACCCTCGAAGCCGAGGGCCTGCGTGCCGCCATGGGCAGTCGCTGCATGGTGATCAACGACGACAGCTACCACCCGGTGCAGGTCGAAGCCGAAGTCATGGGCTTCTCCGGCAGCAAGGTCTTCTTGATGCCGGTGGGCAGCGTCGCCGGTATCGCCCCCGGCGCGCGCGTGGTTCCCCTGGCCGATAACGGCCGCCTGCCCATGGGCATGAGCATGCTCGGGCGCGTGCTGGACGGGGCCGGACGGGCCTTGGACGGCAAGGGCGGCATGAAGGCCGAAGATTGGGTGCCGATGGACGGCCCGACGATCAACCCCCTCAAGCGTGACCCCATCAGCGTGCCGCTGGACGTGGGCATCCGTTGCATCAACGGTTTGTTGACGGTCGGTCGCGGCCAGCGCCTGGGCCTGTTTGCCGGTACCGGCGTGGGTAAGAGTGTGCTGCTGGGCATGATGACCCGCTTCACCGAAGCCGACATCATCGTGGTGGGGCTGATCGGTGAACGGGGTCGTGAGGTGAAGGAATTTATCGAGCACATCCTCGGCGAGGAAGGGCTCAAGCGCTCGGTGGTGGTGGCTTCGCCGGCGGACGATGCGCCATTGATGCGTTTACGAGCGGCCATGTATTGCACGCGCATCGCCGAGTATTTCCGCGACAAGGGCAAGAATGTCCTGCTGTTGATGGACTCGCTGACCCGTTTCGCCCAGGCCCAGCGGGAAATCGCCCTGGCCATCGGCGAACCGCCGGCCACCAAGGGTTATCCGCCTTCGGTCTTCGCCAAGTTGCCGAAACTGGTCGAGCGCGCCGGCAATGCGGAAAAGGGCGGCGGTTCGATCACCGCGTTCTATACCGTGCTGTCCGAAGGCGATGACCAGCAAGACCCTATCGCCGACTCGGCCCGGGGGGTACTCGACGGCCACATCGTGCTATCCAGGCGCCTGGCTGAAGAAGGGCATTACCCCGGCCATCGACATCGAGGCGTCCATCAGCCGGGTCATGCCGTCGGTGATCAGTGCTGAACACATGAAGCGGGCCCAGCAGTTCAAACAGTACTGGTCGCGCTACCAGCAAAGCCGTGACCTGATCAGCGTCGGTGCCTATGTGCCCGGCGGTGACCGCGAGACCGACACCGCTATCAGCCTTTACCCGGCCATGGCCGTTTACCTGCGCCAGAGCCTGAACGACAACATCGGCATGGGCGCCAGCGAAGCGCACCTGCAGACTATTTTCGCTCCGGTCTCAGGCACGTAACCGGCCATGGCCACGAGTCGTGCGGCGCGCCTGGCCCCCTGTGGTGGACATGGCGGAAAAGGCCGAGAAGACCGCCGTCCAGCGACTGGCGTATTTTCAGGGGCAAGTGGCCGTTGCCGAGAGCAAGCTGGCGGACCTTGAAAACTTTCGACTTGAATACCAGGAGCAGTGGATTGCCCGCGGCAGCCACGGGGTATCCGGGCAATGGTTGCTGGGTTACCAGGGGTTCCTGGCACAACTGGGCACCGCCATCGACCAGCAGCGCCAGAGCCTGGTCTGGCACCAGAACAATCTGGAGAAAGCTCGCCAGAGCTGGCAAGAGGCGTTTGCGCGGGTTGAAGGGCTGCGCAAACTGGTGCAGCGCTATATCGACGAGGCGCGGCAGCTGGAAGACAAGCGCGAACAGAAACTGCTCGATGAATTGTCCCAGCGCCTGCCGCGGCAGAATCCCTATTGATGCGAAACGAGGATTTTGTCGGATGAGCGATGCAAAACCTTGCTCAGACCTTTACCAGATGCTACACCTTGTACACGTATGTCCATGACAAGGAAGCCGATCATGTCAGTCGTTACCGAAGTATCCCCCGATGGGCATAAGCTGACGATTTCGATCAAAGGTCGATTCGATTTCGGGCGGCATCAGGAGTTTCGTGAGTCCTATGAGCGGCTCAACAAGAAACCTGACTCCATCGTGGTGGATTTGAAAGAAGCCACTTATCTCGACAGTTCCGCCTTGGGCATGCTCTTGCTGTTGCGCGATCATGCCGGTGGCGACGCGTCGGACATCCGGGTCGTCAACAGCAGCTCCGACGTCAAGAAAATCCTTGCGATCTCCAATTTCGACAAGCTGTTCGACATCAGTTGATCGCCATGCAATCGTCGTCGGAGCCACTGACGGTCCTGATTGCCGAAGACAGTGCCGCTGATCGACTGCTGTTGTCGACCATTGTCCGCCGCCAGGGTCACCATGTGCTCACGGCGGCTGATGGCGCAGAAGCGGTCGAGGCCTATCTGGAACAGCGTCCGCATCTGGTGCTGATGGACGCGATGATGCCGGTGATGGACGGCTTCGAAGCCGCGCAGCGAATCAAGCAGCTGGCTGGGGATCAATTGGTCCCGATCATTTTCCTCACCTCGCTGACTGAGAGCGAAGCCCTGGCGCGTTGCCTGGAAGCGGGCGGCGACGACTTTCTGGCCAAGCCCTATAACCAGGTAATCCTGGCAGCCAAGATCAAGGCCATGGACCGCTTGCGCCGGTTGCAGGCCACGGTGGTGGAGCAGCGTGATCAGATCGCCCGGCACCATGACTATCTACTCAACGAACAACGGGTCGCCAAGGCCGTGTTCGACAAGATCGCCCACTCCGGCTGCCTGAGTGCGCCAAACATCCGCTACCTGCAATCGCCCTATGCCTTGTTCAACGGCGACTTGCTGCTGGCCGCGTTCAACCCGGCCGGCGACATGCACGTCCTGCTGGGGGACTTCACCGGGCACGGTTTGCCGGCGGCGGTCGGCGCGATGCCGCTGGCGGAGGTGTTTTATGTCATGACGGCCAAAGGCTACGGCCTGGCGCAGATCCTTCGGGAGATGAACGCCAAGCTCAAGCGCATCCTGCCGGTGGATATGTTTTGTTGTGCGACGCTGTTGTGCCTCAGTTTCCAGCGTTGCACGGTGGAGATCTGGAATGGCGGCATGCCCGATGGTTACCTGCATGACAGCCTCAGCGGCGAACGTACGCCATTACCGGCGCGGCACCTGCCGTTGGGCGTGCTCACGCCGCACTTGTTCGATGACCGTACCGAAGTGCATCCGATGTCCCTGGGGGACCGGGTGTTTCTGTTGTCCGATGGCGTAATAGAAACCAGTGATCGCGATGATCAACCGTTTGGCGTGGAGCGGTTGCAACAGGTATTTTCGGCCAACCGTGAACCTGACTGTCTTTTTGAGGACATCCAGCAGGCCCTGCGAGACTTTGGCGGTGAGTCGCGGGATGACTTCAGCATGGTTGAGTTGCGACTGGTCGCACCGACGCAACTCAATCCGCCTCCACCGGTCTATTCCGATAGCGGGCAGTCCAGTCCGCTGGACTGGTCGGTGAGCTTCGAGTTCCGGGCGCAGACGCTCAAGCGCTTCAACCCGATGCCCTATCTGTTGCAGTTGCTGCTTGAGGTGCATGGGCTCAGGGCGCAGAGTGGCGCCCTTTATAGTGTCATGTCGGAGCTCTATTCCAATGCCCTGGATCACGGGGGTGCTCGGGCTCGACTCGAGCCTCAAGCGTGATGCGACGGGTTTTGCCCGCTACTATAGGGAGCGCAATACGCGCCTGGATGAACTGAGCGACGGTTACGTGCGGGTGCACTTGCACGTTACGCCAAACGGCGAGGGCGGTCGCCTGGCCATCGAGGTCGAAGACAGTGGCGAGGGGTTCGATGTCGCCCGGGTGCTGGCGCGACCGGTGGACAGTGATCGGTTGTCGGGGCGCGGCGTGAGCCTGGTACGCCAGTTGAGTCACCAGGCCAGTTGGTCAGACGATGGTCGTAGTGCGCGCGTGGAGTTTTTCTGGGAGGCTCTGGCATAATTGGGGCCATTCTTGATCAGGGAGCGAACAAGTGAACGAGATTCATCTGGACCGCGACGTGCTCAGCACGTTGAAGGAAGTCATGGAGGAGGGGTATCTGGAGTTGCTGGATACGTTTCTCAACGACTCCGAGGCTCGCCTGCGCGTGCTGCATGAGGCACGGGACGCTGAAAAAT
The DNA here is from genome assembly GCF_030687295.1 of Pseudomonas beijingensis. NCBI lineage: Bacteria > Pseudomonadati > Pseudomonadota > Gammaproteobacteria > Pseudomonadales > Pseudomonadaceae > Pseudomonas > Pseudomonas beijingensis. The sequence goes on from NZ_CP117425.1 coordinate 2,763,945, forward strand.
TGAGCGCCACCGCCCACAGCTTCAAGGGCAGCAGCAGCAACATGGGCGCCATCCGCCTGGCCGAGTTGTGCGGCGAACTGGAACAACGTGCCAAGCAGCCGTCATTGGGTGGTATCGAGAAGCTGGTCAACGAAATCGACAGTGAATTCGCCCATGTCCGCAAGCTTTGCCGGGAAGAGCGTGAAGGTTTCCACTGCTGAAATTTGACGGCCGGACAACGTTGGCCCGTGCCTTGCATTGCCTAGTCTCGACTGTACCTATGATTTCAGTGCAGCGGAGACCTTTTTATGCCCGTTACCCCTAATTCACTGCTGCAGGCCTCTGTCCAGGCCAAGCCCCAGGCCGCCGTCAATTCACCGGCAGCGGCCCCGGACCTCGGGGGTAGAGCCTCCAGCTTCGCTCAAGTCTTCGCCAAGCAGGCGCCTGCCCAAGCGGCGGCCCCGGAGCCTACGGTTAAATCGGCACGCGACAAAGCCGCCGATAATACCGTCAAAAAAGACACCGGCAACGAAACTCCTGCCGCCCCGGAGCCGACGGTTGCCGATAGCGGCAAACCCTTGCCCGCGAACAAACCGGCCAGCAGCGACGACAAGGCCGCCAGCGATGCCAGCGCCGACTCGGCTGAAACACCGGTGGCGGATGCCGTTCCGGTCGATCCGAGCCTGGACCCAGGCTTGCTGCCGGAGATGACGGTGCCCGTCGCGACAGCCCCGGCGGAGCCTGCTCCCTTGGTGGTCACGACAGAGGCCCAGGTCGCTACGGCAGTCGCGGCGCCGGCTGTCCCATTGGCCGCGCCGGCCCAGCCAGCGGTCCCGGTAATCGATCCAGCCTTCGACCCACAAGCCGACCCACTCGACGCGTTGCCCGCCTTGCGCTTGGCGATGGAGCAGGGCGGCCATGTTTCCGCGACCAGCCAGGCGCAACCCAAGAGCGCTGCCCCAGCGTCCCTCGACGGTGAGCCGACGTCGGCGCAGACCTTTGCCGCCGGCATGGCGAGCATGCTCAGCGTGCAAGCCGATCAGAACAGTACCGAGTCCGGCAGCCAGGGCGGCGACAAGGCCTTCGGCGGCTTGATCAGCGAGGGCCTCAAGGACCTGGGCGCCGCGTCCAGCGACACCCGCGTGGATGATTTCGCCAACCGCCTGGCCGCGCTGACTCAGGCCGCTACACCTAAAACCGCCAACGCGGTGCCGGTCAACCAACCTATCGCGATGAATCAGAGCGGTTGGACCGAAGAGGTGGTCAACCGGGTGATGTACCTGTCCAGCGTCAATCTCAAGGCGGCTGACATTCAGTTGCAACCCGCCGAACTCGGGCGCCTGGATATCCGGGTGAACATGGTTCCGGACCAGCAGACCCAGGTCACGTTCATGAGCGCCCACTCCGGCGTTCGCGAAGCCCTCGAAGGCCAATTGCATCGCTTGCGGGAGAGTTTTACCCAGCAGGGCATGGGCCAGGTCGACGTCAGCGTGTCGGATCAATCCCGGGGTTCGCAGAACCAGGAGCAGCAAGCCCAGCAACAGGCCCGGGCCGGGCGTACCACGGCATCTGGCGGACGAGCGGATGCAGCGGATGACGCTGGCCCGGCCAGCATCGCTGACGTGGCCGCCACCACGACCAGCGTCATTGGCACCAGCGCGGTCGACTACTACGCCTGATCCAGCGACGTTCTCCCCTGTGGGAGCGAGCTTGCTCGCGATAGCGGACTATCAGTCACCCTCGCAGGGACTGAGCCACCGCTATCGCGAGCAAGCTCGCTCCCATATTGGTTTTATGGGAACTGAAGATCGCATGTGCCCGCCATCCTCAGTACCGACACTTCTGGCATAACACTTGCTCCAGCCTTGCCGTGCAACAGTGAAAACCCCGATTAGTGACGGATTATTGGCATGGCGAAGAGCGAAGCAGCAGCTGTAAAAGACCCTGCAACCAAAGGCAAACTCAAGCTGATCATCATGATCGTTGTGGGTCTGCTCCTGGCGATCGGTGTGTCCGTGGGGGCGACCTGGTATTTCATGCACAGCGCTCAGAGCAAGCCGGCAGTGGCGGTCGAGGCTGCGCCGGTGGGCAAGCAACCGGCGATTTTCGAACCGATGGCCCCGGCCTTCGTGGCCAACTACACCGTGAACGGTCGTCAACGCTACATGCAGGTCAGCATTACGTTGCAAGGGCGTAACCAGGCTGACCTGGAAGCGCTGCGGGTGCACATGCCGCTGATCCGCAATAACCTGGTGATGCTGTTTTCCGGACAGAGTTTCGACACCCTGGCCACGCCCGTCGGCCAGGAAATGCTGCGCCAGAAAGCCACGGCCAGCGTGCAGGAAGTGGCTCAGAAAGAGCTCGGCAAAGTGGTGATCGAACAGTTGCTCTTCACTAACTTCGTATTGCAGTAGGAACACGACATGGCCGTGCAGGACCTGCTGTCCCAGGATGAAATCGACGCGCTGTTGCATGGTGTCGACGACGGTCTGGTACAGACCGAAAACGTTGCTGAACCGGGCAGCGTCAAAAGCTACGACCTGACCAGCCAGGATCGCATCGTTCGCGGACGCATGCCGACCCTGGAAATGATCAACGAGCGTTTCGCCCGGTACACCCGCATCAGCATGTTCAACATGCTGCGCCGCTCGGCCGACGTGGCCGTCGGTGGTGTGCAGGTGATGAAGTTCGGCGAGTACGTGCATTCGTTGTACGTGCCCACCAGCCTCAACCTGGTGAAGATCAAGCCGTTGCGCGGCACCGCGTTGTTCATCCTCGACGCCAAGCTGGTGTTCAAGCTGGTGGACAACTTTTTCGGTGGCGACGGTCGTCACGCCAAGATCGAGGGTCGTGAATTCACCCCGACCGAGCTGCGAGTGGTGCGCATGGTGCTGGAACAGGCCTTCATCGATTTGAAGGAAGCCTGGCAGGCGATCATGGAAGTGAACTTCGAGTACATCAACTCGGAAGTGAACCCGGCCATGGCCAACATCGTCGGGCCGAGCGAAGCCATCGTGGTCTCGACCTTCCACATCGAACTCGATGGTGGTGGCGGCGACCTGCACGTGACCATGCCGTATTCGATGATCGAGCCGGTGCGCGAAATGCTCGACGCCGGTTTCCAGTCGGACCTCGACGACCAGGACGAGCGCTGGATCAACGCGTTGCGCCAGGACGTGCTCGACGTCGACGTGCCGATCGGCGCGACGGTCGCCCGGCGTCAACTGCGTCTGCGGGACATCCTGCACATGCAGCCGGGAGACATCATTCCGGTGGAGATGCCCGACGACATGATCATGCGCGCCAATGGCGTGCCGGCCTTCAAGGTCAAGATGGGCTCTCACAAAGGCAACCTGGCGTTGCAGGTGATCGAGCCGATCGAACGCCGCTGAGCGGTGTCAACTTCTTAAGTTTGTAACGGATTTAGGTTTTTTACTGATTTTTGCCCGCCGAGGACAAATGATGGCTAACGATATGAACACCCAGGATGACCAGGCGCTGGCCGACGAATGGGCTGCGGCCCTGGAAGAAACCGGCGACGCCGGGCAGGCTGACATCGATGCCTTGCTGGCCGCCGATAGCGGTAATCACGGCTCCAACCGCCTGCCGATGGAAGAATTCGGCAGCGTGCCCAAGAGCAATGAACAGGTCACACTGGATGGGCCGAACCTGGATGTGATCCTCGATATCCCGGTATCGATCTCCATGGAAGTGGGCAGCACCGATATCAACATCCGCAACCTGCTGCAGCTCAACCAGGGCTCGGTGATCGAGTTGGACCGCCTGGCCGGCGAACCGCTCGACGTGCTGGTCAACGGCACCTTGATCGCCCATGGCGAAGTGGTGGTGGTCAACGAGAAGTTCGGCATTCGCCTGACGGACGTGATCAGTCCGAGCGAACGCATCAAGAAGCTGCGCTGAGTGAAAGGTTTCTTCGCCGCAGCGTTGATGCTGCCATTGAGCGTGCTGGCGGCCGAACCGGTTGCCACGGCGGCCGTTGCGCCGGCGGCAGGCAGTGGGATCGCCGGGCAACTGGCGCAACTGGTGCTCGGCTTGCTGCTGGTGCTGGGCTTGATCTTCTTTCTCGCCTGGTTGTTGCGCCGTGTGCAACAGGCGGGGCCGAGCGGCAAGGGCCAGGTCATCGACATCGTCGGCTCCCGCGCGCTCGGGCCGCGTGACCGGCTGGTGCTGGTGCAGGTCGGCAACGAGCAGATCCTGCTGGGCCTGAGCCCGGGCACCATCACCGCCTTGCACGTCCTCAAGGAGCCGGTGCAGGTACCCTCCACCGAGCCGGCCAGCCCCGAATTTGCCCAGCGCCTCATGGAGCTGCTGGGGAAAGAGACCAGAAGGATAAAAAGTAATGCCGTTGCGCATTCTGTTGGCATTGGCCCTGATGCTGGCCGCACCGTTGGCGTTCGCCGCCGACCCGCTGTCGATTCCGGCGATCACCCTGGGGACCAATGCCGAAGGGGCCCAGGAATACTCGGTCAGCCTGCAGATCCTGCTGATCATGACCGCGCTGAGTTTCATCCCGGCGTTCGTCATGTTGATGACCAGTTTCACCCGGATCATCATTGTCTTTTCGATTCTGCGCCAGGCCCTGGGCCTGCAACAGACCCCCTCGAACCAGAGATCCTCACCGGCATGGCGCTGTTCTTGACCATGTTCATCATGGCGCCGGTGTTTGACCGGGTGAACCAGGATGCGCTGCAACCCTACCTGGCAGAAAAAATTACTGCGCAGGATGCTGTGGCCAAGGCTGAGGTGCCGATCAAGGATTTCATGCTGGCCCAGACCCGCAGCAGTGACCTGGAGCTGTTCATGCGCCTGTCCAAGCGCACCGACATCCCCAGCGCCGACCAGGCGCCGCTGACCATCCTGGTGCCGGCGTTCGTGACGTCCGAGCTGAAAACCGCGTTCCAGATCGGTTTCATGATTTTCATCCCGTTCCTGATCATTGACCTGGTGGTCGCCAGCGTGCTGATGGCCATGGGTATGATGATGCTCTCGCCGCTGATCATTTCCCTGCCGTTCAAGATCATGCTGTTTGTGCTGGTGGATGGCTGGGCGCTGATCATTGGTACCCTGGCGGGCAGTTTCGGCGGTGTTTAGGCCTTTTGTGCGGAGAGGGCGATATGACGCCTGAAGTAGCGGTAGACCTGTTCCGTGAAGCGCTCTGGCTGACGACCATGATGGTTGCCATCCTGGTGATCCCCAGTCTGTTGGTGGGGTTGCTGGTGGCGATGTTCCAGGCCGCGACCCAGATCAACGAACAGACCTTGAGCTTCCTGCCGCGCCTGCTGGTGATGCTGGTGACGCTGATCGTCGCCGGCCCCTGGATGGTACAAACCTTCATGGAATACATCCTGCAGCTGTACGGCAGTATTCCGCAGTTGATCGGCTGACCTGATGTCGATGCTCGCGCTGACGGACACCCAGATCAGTTCCTGGGTGGCATCGTTCGTCCTGCCACTGTTTCGCGTCACCGCGGTGCTGATGAGCATGCCGATCTTCGGCACGACCCTGGTGCCGCGGCGTGTTCGCTTGTATTTCGCCCTGGCGATCACGGTGGTTATCGCGCCCGGACTTCCACCGATGCCGCCGGTCAATGCCCTGGACCTCAGCGCACTGATGTTGGTGGCCGAGCAAATTCTCATCGGTGTCTTGATGGGGTTCTCGCTGCAGTTGTTCTTCCAGGCATTCGTGGTGGCCGGGCAAATCATTTCGATCCAGATGGGCATGGCCTTCGCGTCCATGGTCGACCCCACCAACGGCGTGACGACGGCGGTGATCGGTCAGTTCCTGACGATGCTGGTGACCCTGTTGTTCCTCGCAATGAATGGGCATCTGGTGGTGTTCGAGGTCTTGACCGAGAGCTTTACCACCATGCCGGTGGGCAGTGCGTTCCTGATCAATCATTTCTGGGAAATCGCCGGCAAGCTCGGTTGGGTCCTGGGTGCGGCGATGGTGCTGGTATTGCCGGCGATCACCGCGTTACTGGTGGTCAACATCGCGTTTGGCGTGATGACCCGTGCGGCGCCGCAATTGAATATTTTCTCCATTGGCTTCCCGCTGACCCTCGTGCTGGGCATGGTGATTTTCTGGGTCAGCCTGGGGGATATCCTCAATCAATATCAGCCGCTGGCCACCCAGGCCTTGCAGCTTTTACGCGACATGGCACAGGCGCGCTGAACCATGGCCGAGAGCGAGAGTGGTCAGGACAAGACAGAAGACCCCACGGAAAAGCGCCTGCGCGAATCCCGGGAAAAGGGCGAGATCGCCCGCTCCAAGGAGCTCAACACGCTGGCGGTGATGCTGGCCGGGGCGGGCGGGTTGCTGATTTATGGCGGCGGCTTGGCCCTGGACCTGCTGGAGATCATGCGCCTGAATTTCTCCCTGCCCCGTGAGGTGCTGCTCTCTCCGGGATCCATGTCCCAGCATTTGCTGCACTCGGGCAAGATTGCGATCCTGGCGGTGCAGCCTGTTCTGATCTGCTTGCTGTTGGCCGCCGTGATCGGGCCGATTTCCCTGGGTGGCTGGTTGTTCGCCGCCGGTAGCCTGGCCCCCAAATTCAGCCGGATGAACCCGGCCGCCGGGATCAAGCGCATGTTTTCCACCACGGCGCTGATGGAGTTGCTCAAGGCGTTTGGGAAATTCCTGCTGGTTTTGTTCGTCGCGCTGACGGTGCTGCAGGCCGATATCGACGATTTGCTGCGCATTGCTCACGAACCGCTGGAGCAGGCGATTATCCACAGCGTGCAGTTGGTGGGCTGGAGTACGTTGTGGATGGCTTGCGGCCTGATCCTGATTGCCGCCATCGACGTGCCGATCCAGCTGTATCAAAGCAAGCAGAAACTGCTGATGACCAAGCAGGAAGTGCGCGACGAGCACAAGGACGCGGAGGGTAAGCCGGAGGTCAAGCAGCGCATTCGTCAATTGCAGCGCGAGGTCTCCCAGCGGCGGATGATGGCGGCGATCCCCGACGCCGATGTGGTCATCACCAACCCGACCCACTACGCCGTCGCCCTCAAGTACGACCCCGAAAAAGGCAACGCGCCGGTGTTGCTGGCCAAGGGCAGTGACTTCCTGGCACTGAAGATCCGTGAAATCGCCGTGGCCAACGAGGTGATGCTGCTCGAGTCCCCGGCACTGGCGCGATCGATTTACTACTCCACCGAACTCGACCAGGAAATCCCTGGCGGCCTGTACCTGGCCGTGGCCCAGGTATTGGCCTACGTCTACCAGATCCGCCAGCACCGCGCCGGCAAGGGCAAACGCCCCGAACCGCTCAAGGATCTGCCGATTCCGCCGGATTTGCGGCGTGATTCCTGAGTCAGTCTGGCGTAGAGAGCACTGGCGTTGATGTCGCTGGTGGGGCGGGCCGAAGGCTGCATCCCGGCTTGTAACGAGCGCCTAGTAGCCCCTGTACCTGTCAGACCTGACAGTAGACAGCCGTTTCCCCTATCAATGTAATGCTCCTGGAGGCTCACTCAACCCAGGGGCATGACATGACAATTCGCGAATACAAAAAGCTTGGAGGCATGGAACTGAACTTTGTGTCGGGAGCGGTCGAGGCCAATGTCGGCGAACGGGCCATCGCTTGTGCGTTCACGTTTGATCTGATGCTTGAGTTTGCGCGCTTCAAAGACGCGGCGAACAAGTACGTGCCGAATTACCTGGAGGTTGCGACCAATGCCATTCGGCCTGAGTTGGACGGCCTGGCCTATCACACTTCCTTCGATTACTTCGCTGGCCAGGCTGGCAGGATCGATAGCAACGAGGCGCTGTTCCGTATCTTCACCCGGTCTGACAGTTATTTCGATGGGTGGTCGAGTGGGGGCCTGGAGCGGCGTTATCACAAGCCGATTTTCCAGCCCCTTGACGGGAAATTGAGACTTGAGGCGCGCAGCTATTTTCGCTGGGAAGATCCCAAGCGGCTCATCACGATTGCGGATCTTCCGCTCATCCGGTTTCAATGGGCACTCACTGTGATGGAGAGCCACGAGGTCAGCCTCTCCGAAGCCTCGTTGCCCGACATCAAGGCGCCGGATTCGAAGGTGGCGTTCATGTACGCCAGCCAGGAACAGCTTGAAGTGGAGGGTGTGCAAATGTACAGGGGGACGCGTTACGTCAAGGGCTGGAAATTGGCTTTCGGCCCGATCACATCGGAGCAGATACTGACAGCGGAGTGAGTCACCGGGTGCGTCGAGCCGAATGAATGCTAATGAGGTGGCGCTGCTCGAATCCGCGGCGCAGACGCGATCGGTTTACTACTCGACCAGAAAATCCCCGAAGGTCTGTACCTGGCCGTGGCCCAGGTATTGGCCTCGTTCGGGTGAGGTTCCGTGGGATTATCGAAGTTCGGATGCAGGGGGAAACTAGCAGAACTGTTAGGTTTACCTGGAAAGCGACAGGCCCCGTGGCGAGGGAGCTTGCTCCCGCTCGGTTGCGCAGCGACCGCCATAACACAGGGGCTGCGGTGTGTCTGATGCTGCGCATTTGGCTGGTTTCGGGGCCGCTACGGGGCCCAGCGGGGGCAAGCTCCCTCGCCACAGGTTCGTCGTTTGTCTTAAGTGAGCAGCATTATCTGTGGGAGCGAGCGTGCTCGCGATTGCGATTATCCAGTCGATACAGATGTTGACTGACAAATCGCTATCGCGAGCAAGCTCGCTCCCACAGGGTTAAATTCGCTTCAGCCCCTCTATTTCAGCCGTCGACAAAAGTTGGAAGGCTTCTTGCAATACCCCGCCTGCGCCCCCTCCGGGCGTCAAAAGTTTGCTTCACAGGCACGGGGATTATTGGTGGATCGTTCTCAGTTACTCAGCACCGCGCGCAGCAATGTAGCCGACCTCAGCCGGGGCAATCTGGGCGTGCCGATCTTGCTGCTGGTCATGCTCGCCATGATGATGTTGCCGGTGCCGCCGTTTCTGCTGGACGTGTTCTTCACGTTCAACATCGCCCTGTCGATCGTGGTGCTGCTGGTGTGCGTATACGCCCTACGGCCGCTGGATTTTGCGGTGTTCCCGACCATTCTGCTGGTGGCGACGCTGATGCGCCTGGCGCTGAACGTGGCGTCGACCCGGGTGGTGATGCTCCATGGCCAGGAAGGTCACGCCGCCGCTGGTAAGGTGATCCAGGCCTTCGGTGAGGTGGTGATTGGCGGTAACTACGTGGTCGGTATCGTGGTCTTCGCCATTTTGATGATCATCAACTTCGTCGTGGTGACCAAGGGCGCCGGGCGGATTTCCGAGGTGAGCGCGCGTTTCACCCTCGATGCGATGCCCGGCAAGCAGATGGCGATCGACGCCGACCTCAACGCCGGCCTCATCGATCAGAGCCAGGCCAAGCTGCGTCGCCTGGAAGTGGCCCAGGAAGCCGAGTTCTACGGTTCCATGGACGGTGCCAGCAAATTCGTACGCGGTGACGCCATCGCCGGCCTGTTGATTCTGTTCATCAACCTGATCGGCGGCATGGCCGTCGGTATTTTCCAACATGGCATGACCTTCGGCGATGCCGGCAAGGTCTACGCCTTGTTGACCATTGGTGACGGTTTGGTGGCGCAATTGCCATCACTGTTGTTATCCACAGCCGCCGCGATCATGGTGACCCGTGCTTCGGGCTCCGAAGACATGGGCAAGCAGATTGGCCGGCAGATGTTTGCCTCGCCCAAGGCCCTGGCCGTTGCCGCCGGCCTGATGGCGGTGATGGGGCTGGTGCCGGGGATGCCGCACTTTTCCTTCCTGAGCATGGCGGCCATGGCAGCCGGTGGTGCCTACTGGTTCTGGAAGAAGCAGAACGTGCAGAAGGTCCAGGCCCTGCAAGAGGTCAAGCGCCAGCAGGAACTGCTGCCGTCGCCGGCCCGCGCCATGGAAACCAAGGAACTGGGCTGGGACGACGTGACCCCGATCGACATGATCGGCCTGGAAGTCGGCTATCGCCTGATTCCCTTGGTCGACCGCAATCAGGGTGGGCAGTTGCTGGCGCGGATCAAGGGGGTGCGCAAGAAGCTCTCCCAAGACCTGGGCTTCCTGATGCCTACCGTGCATATCCGCGACAACCTTGACCTAGCGCCGAGCGCCTATCGCCTGACCTTGATGGGGGTGATTCTGGCCGAAGCCGAGATCTATCCCGACCGCGAATTGGCGATCAACCCCGGCCAGGTCTACGGCAGCCTCAGCGGCATCACCGCCAAGGATCCGGCTTTCGGCCTGGAAGCGGTGTGGATCGAAATCAGCCAGCGGGCCCAGGCCCAGTCCCTCGGTTATACCGTGGTGGACGCCAGTACCGTGGTGGCGACCCACTTGAACCAGATCCTGTACAAGCACTCCAGTGAGCTGATTGGCCACGAAGAAGTCCAGCAACTCCTGCAAGTACTGGCCAAAGGCTCGCCGAAGCTGGCCGAAGAGCTGGTGCCAGGCGTGGTTTCCTTGTCGCAGTTGCTCAAGGTGCTGCAGGCGCTGCTGGCCGAACAAGTGCCCGTGCGCGACATACGCAGTATCGCCGAGGCCATCGCCAACAACGCCGCCAAGAGTCAAGATACCGCCGCCTTGGTGGCTGCGGTTCGGGTCGGCGTGTCCCGCGCAATCGTCCAAAGCATTGTAGGCACTGAGTCTGAGCTGCCTGTGATCACCTTGGAGCCAAGGTTGGAACAGATATTGCTCAATAGTCTGCAGAAGGCAGGACAAGGCTCGGAAGAGGGTGTCCTGCTGGAGCCAAGCATGGCCGAGAAGCTGCAGCGTTCGCTGATCGAAGCAGCCCAGCGGCAAGAGATGCAAGGCCAACCGGTGATCCTGCTGGTGGCCGGTCCGATTCGCGCGATGCTCTCGCGATTCGGGCGCCTCGCGGTCCCGGGGCTGCATGTGCTGGCGTACCAGGAAATACCGGACAACAAGCAAGTGACCATCGTTGCGACAGTAGGGCCCAACGGCTGAGGTAGTGGTTTATGCAAGTGAAGCGTTTTTTCGCCGCCGACATGCGTCAGGCCATGAAACTGGTTCGTGACGAGCTGGGCGCTGAAGCAGCCATCATTGGCAACCGTCGTATCGCCGGCGGTGTCGAGCTGACGGCGGCCCTGGATTACAAACTGTCTGCGCTGGCCCCGCGGGTTCCGAACATGGAGCTCGAAGATGAGCTGCGCAAGACCCAATCGCGCATCGCCAGCGCCCAGGCCGAACTGAGCCTGCGCAGCAGCGAAGGCGAGGGTGCCGCGGGCACCAATCGTCAATTGTTCGCCGGTCAGCCGCTGACCGCCGGCCTGCCCTTGACCGCCGCCGAACCGCTAATGGAGCAGGCCCAGGCCGAACCGCGTCGTCCGGAACCGGCTCCCGCCGCGCCTGCCCGCGGGGTCGATCCGCGCGCCCTGGACTCGATGCGCTTTGAACTCAACAGCCTGCGCGAGCTGATGGAAGTCCAGCTCGGCTCCCTGGCCTGGAACCAGCTGCAAGGCAGCCGTCCGGCCCAGGCCAACCTGTGGCGTCGCCTGCAACGCATCGGCCTGTCCGGCCCGTTGTCCCGGGACCTGCTGGCGCTGATCAATGGTATCGAAGAACCGCGCCAGGCTTGGCGCATGTTGCTGGCGCACCTGGCGCGGATGATCTCCACGCCGGAAGTCGAGCCACTGGAAGAGGGCGGAGTGATTGCCATGGTCGGTCCTGCCGGCATGGGCAAGACCACCACCCTGGCCAAGCTCGCCGCCCGTTATGTACTCAAGTACGGCGCCCAGAGCATCGCCCTGGTGAGCATGGACAGTTTCCGCATCGGTGCCCAGGAACAACTCAAGACCCTGGGCCGGATCCTCAATGTGTCGGTGACCCATGTGGATCCGGGCCAATCCCTGGCCCAGGCGCTGGAGCCGTTGCTGCGCAAACGCGTTGTGCTGATCGATACCGCGGGCCTGCAAGCCAGCGATCCAGCCCTGCGCATGCAGCTCGAAAGCCTGGCCGGACGCGGTATCAAGTCAAAAAATTATCTCGTGTTGGCAACCACCAGCCAGAAACAGGTTCTAACCGCCGCATACCACAGCTACAAACGCTGCGGACTGGCCGGCTGCATCCTGACTAAGCTGGACGAAACGGCAAGCCTGGGCGAGGTGTTGAGCCTGGCGATCGGTCATGAACTGCCGGTGGCCTACCTGACCGATGGGCCGCGGATCCCGGATGATTTGCATCTGCCGCGCCGTCATCAACTGGTCAGTCGTGCCGTGAGTGTGCAAATGCAGGAAGAACCCAGCGAAGAAGCCATGGCTGACATGTTCGCTGACATCTACCACAGCCCGAGCAAGCAGGTCGGCTGAGGTAATCATGAATATTTTTTGTACCTACATCGATGGTCTGCCATGCATTGTTCCTTATGCGAACGCGCAGCCAGTAATGTGGCCTCCGTCTAAGAAGACAAGGTAAAGAACGAACATGGGCAGCATGCATCCCGTACAGGTGATCGCGGTGACCGGCGGCAAAGGTGGCGTCGGGAAGACTAACGTGTCAGTGAACTTGTCCCTGGCTCTGGCAGAGCTTGGCCGACGGGTCATGCTGCTGGACGCCGACCTGGGCCTGGCGAACGTCGACGTGCTGCTGGGGCTTACCCCCAAACGCACCCTGGCGGACGTGATCGAAGGCCGCTGCGAACTGCGCGACGTGCTGTTGCAGGGGCCAGGCGGGATTCGTATCGTGCCGGCTGCCTCCGGCACCCAGAGCATGGTTCACCTGACCCCAGCCCAACACGCGGGCCTGATCCAGGCTTTCAGCGACATCGGCGACAACCTCGATGTGCTGGTGATCGATACCGCGGCCGGCATTGGCGACTCGGTCGTCAGTTTCGTGCGCGCCGCCCAGGAAGTGCTGCTGGTGGTCTGCGACGAACCGACGTCCATCACCGACGCCTACGCCCTGATCAAACTGCTGAACCGCGACTATGGCATGAACCGCTTCCGCGTCCTGGCCAACATGGCCCAGAGCCCGCAGGAAGGACGCAACCTGTTCGCCAAGTTGACCAAGGTCACCGATCGCTTCCTGGACGTCGCCCTGCAATACGTCGGCGCGGTGCCTTACGACGAAAGCGTGCGCAAGGCCGTCCAGAAGCAACGTGCCGTCTATGAAGCCTTTCCACGTTCCAAATGCGCGCTGGCGTTCAAGGCGATCGCCCAGAAGGTCGATACCTGGCCATTGCCGGCCAATCCTCGCGGGCATCTGGAGTTTTTCGTCGAACGTCTTGTGCAACAAACAGCAGGGCCCGTGCTATGACAGCCAGCGGTTACAACCATCTCTACAAAAAATCGGCACGGGACGCCCAATACGAATTGATCGAGCGTTATGCGCCACTGGTCAAGCGTATCGCCTACCACTTGCTGGCGCGGTTGCCGGCCAGTGTCCAGGTCGAGGACTTGATCCAGGCCGGCATGATCGGCCTGCTTGAAGTGTCGAACAAATACGACGCCAGCAAAGGCGCCAGTTTCGAGACCTATGCCGGTATTCGCATTCGCGGGGCGATGCTCGATGAAGTCCGCAAGGGCGATTGGGCGCCGCGTTCGGTGCACCGCAATACCCGCATGGTCAGTGACGCGATTCGGGCAATTGAAGCGAAAACCGGGCGTGACGCTAAAGATCACGAAGTTGCTGCCGAACTCCAGTTAAGTCTCGATGATTATTACGGGATTTTGAACGATACCTTGGGCAGCCGCCTGTTCAGTTTCGACGACCTGCTGCAGGACGGCGAACACGAAGGGCTGCACGAGGATGGCGCGAGTGCTCACATGGAGCCATCGCGTGACCTGGAAGATGAACGTTTCCAGAGCGCGCTGGCGGATGCGATTGCCAATTTGCCGGAGCGTGAGCGACTGGTCTTGGCGCTGTACTACGACGAAGAGCTGAACCTCAAGGAAATCGGTGAGGTCCTGGGGGTCAGCGAATCGCGGGTCAGCCAGTTACACAGCCAGTGCGCGGCCCGTTTGCGGGGGCGTTTGGGGGAGTGGCGAGCGCGTTGACAGGCAGTGTGGGGACACTGCGACGAGGCTGGCCTGGCAGGTACTGCGCCAGTCTCCATCCGTTGTGCTCCGGACCGTTGTCGAGTGTTGTGCCGGATTGATTGAAATGGCGCGTCCAGGTGCTGGGCGCGTTTAAGACTGCTTGGAGGTCGAATTGGACAAGAACATGAAAATCCTCATCGTTGATGACTTCTCAACGATGCGGCGGATCATAAAAAACCTGTTGCGTGACCTTGGGTTCACCAACACGGTCGAGGCGGATGATGGCGTCACAGCCATTCCGGTCCTCAACAGCGGGAGCATCGACTTTCTGGTGACTGACTGGAACATGCCCGGCATGACCGGTATCGACTTGTTGCGCCATGTGCGCGCCGACGAAAAGCTCAAGCATCTTCCGGTGCTGATGGTCACTGCCGAAGCCAAGCGCGAGCAGATCATCGAAGCGGCCCAGGCCGGTGTAAACGGCTATGTGGTCAAACCCTTCACGGCCCAGGCGTTGAAAGAGAAGATCGAAAAAATCTTCGAACGCATCGGTTAACTGCGCCACGGGGGAGCTATGGACAACGAATCTTCAATGGGCGATTTCGAATCGACCCTGAAAAAACATGCCCGCGAACTGGTCGACAGCCTTGAAAAAGGTCGCTTTGGCGATGCGGTTCAAATGATCCATGAGCTCAACCAGACCCGTGACCGCGGTCTGTATCAGGAAGTGGGCAAGCTCACGCGTGAACTGCACAGCGCGATTGTCAATTTCCAGATCGACCCGCACATGCCGCAGGCCGAGGAAGTCTCGCAGATCACCGACGCCACCGAGCGCCTGGGGTATGTGGTCAAGCTGACCGAGGCCGCGGCGAACCGCACCATGGACCTGGTGGAAAGTGCAACGCCGCTGGTCAACGGCCTGAGTGAAGAAGCCCAGGCCTTGAGCACCGACTGGGGCCGGTTCATGCGTCGCGAAGTCGGTGCTGAAGAGTTTCGGGAGCTGGCCCGTCGGGTCGACGGTTTCCTGGCGCGCAGCAGCACCGAGAACCGCGCCGTGGCAAGCAACCTCAACGACATTCTGCTGGCCCAGGACTATCAAGACCTGACCGGCCAGGTGATCAAGCGTGTGACCCAATTGGTCACCGAAGTGGAAAGCAACCTGCTCAAACTGGTGTTGATGGCCAGCCAGGTCGACCGCTTTGCAGGCATCGAACACGACCGTGAAGCGATGCTTGCTGAAAAAGATCCACAAAAACATCTCTCTCAGGGTGAAGGTCCGCAAATTCATGCCGATAAAAGAGAAGACGTTATGTCCGGTCAGGACGATGTGGACGATTTGCTGTCCAGCCTTGGATTCTGAGTTTTAGCCCTGTTTTAGGAGCAGCCATTAATGAGCTTCGGCGCCGATGAAGAGATCCTTCAGGATTTCCTGGTTGAGGCCGGCGAGATTCTAGAGCAACTGTCCGAACAGCTGGTCGAGCTGGAAAGCCGACCTGATGATGCGGATCTGCTCAATGCAATTTTTCGCGGTTTCCACACTGTAAAAGGAGGCGCCGGCTTCCTCCAGCTCAACGAGCTGGTGGAGTGCTGCCACATTGCCGAAAACGTGTTCGATATCCTGCGCAAGGGTGAGCGCCGCGTGGATTCGGAACTGATGGACGTGGTGCTCGAAGCGCTGGATGCGGTCAACAGCATGTTCAGTGAAGTGCGTGAGCGCTCGCCGATCACGGCTGCCACCCCCGAGCTGCTTGCCGCGCTATCGCGCCTGGCCGAGCCGCAATCGGCTGACGAAGCGGCGCCGATTGTCGAGGCGGTGGTTGAAGAGCCGGTCGCCGAAGAATCGGGCGACATCACCGATAACGAATTCGAACAGCTGCTGGACTCCCTGAATACCGTCAAGGCCCAGGCCGAGGCACCAGCCGCTCCGGCTGCACCTGCTGCGCAAGCCGCCGGTGGGGCGGCCAGCGATGAAATCACCGATGCCGAGTTCGAGTCGCTGCTCGACCAGCTTCACGGCAAGGGTCAGTTCGCGCCGGATGCGGTCGTTCCGCCGACGGCCCCGGCCGCCCCGAAAGCGGCGGGCGACAGCTCGGACATCACCGATGATGAATTCGAAGCCTTGCTCGACCAGTTGCATGGCAAGGGCACCTTTGCCGTTGACGCGCTGGATTCGGCCATCGCTTCGGCACCGACGCCGGCCAAGCCCGCCGCCGCTGCCGCGGGTAGCGACCTGATCAGCGACCAGGAATTCGAATCGCTGCTCGATGAGCTGCATGGCAAGGGTAAGTTCAGCGAAGTCGGTACGGCTGCCGCTGCGCCTGCTGCCGCTACCGTTGCGCCAGCGGCCAAGGCTGCGCCCAAACCCGCTGCCAAGGCACCGGAGCCCAAGGCCGAGCCCGCCAAGCCTGCCGCTGCCGCTGCTGCCCCGGCACCCGCCCGTGCTCCGGCGGCGGCGCCAGCGGAAAAACCAGCCAGCGAAGCCGAGACCACCGTTCGAGTCGACACCGCACGCCTGGACGAGATCATGAACATGGTCGGCGAATTGGTGCTGGTGCGTAACCGACTGGTGCGCCTGGGCCTCAACAGCCAGGACGAAGCCATGTCCAAAGCCGTGTCGAACCTCGACGTGGTCACGGCAGACCTGCAGACCGCGGTCATGAAGACCCGCATGCAGCCGATCAAGAAAGTCTTCGGGCGCTTCCCGCGCCTGGTTCGCGATCTGGCTCGCCAGCTCAAGAAAGAAATCAACCTGGAACTGGTGGGTGAAGAGACCGACCTCGACAAGAACCTTGTCGAAGCCCTGGCCGACCCGCTGGTCCACTTGGTGCGCAACGCGGTCGACCACGGCATCGAGTCGCCGGAAGAGCGCGAAGCCTCGGGCAAGGTCCGCAGCGGCAAGGTGATCCTGGCCGCCGAGCAGGAGGGCGACCACATCCTGCTGTCGATCTCCGACGACGGCAAAGGCATGGACCCGAATGTACTGCGTGCCATCGCGGTGAAACGCGGTGTGATGGACAAGGATGCGGCTGACCGTCTGAGCGAATCCGAGTGCTACAACCTGATCTTCGCCCCGGGGTTCTCGACCAAAACCGAGATTTCCGACGTGTCGGGCCGTGGTGTGGGCATGGATGTGGTGAAAACCAAGATTTCCCAGCTCAACGGCTCGATCAATATCTACTCGACCAAGGGCCTGGGCTCGAAGATCGTCATCAAGGTTCCGTTGACCCTGGCGATCATGCCGACCCTGATGGTGATGCTGGGCAACCAGGCCTTCGCCTTCCCGCTGGTCAACGTCAACGAGATCTTCCACCTCGACCTGTCGCGCACCAACGTGGTGGACGGCCAGGAAGTGGTGATCGTACGGGACAAGGCATTGCCGCTGTTCTACCTCAAGCGCTGGCTGGTCAGCTCCGCGGCTCATGTGGAGCAGGGCGAAGGCCATGTGGTGATCCTTTCGGTGGGCACCCAGCGGATCGGCTTCGTCGTCGACCAGTTGGTGGGCCAGGAAGAAGTGGTCATCAAGCCGTTGGGCAAGATGCTCCAGGGCACACCGGGCATGTCCGGCGCCACCATCACCGGCGACGGCCGCATCGCGTTGATTCTCGATGTGCCAAGCATGCTCAAGCGTTACGCCGCCCGGCGTATTTGATTCTGGAGGGGCGTGGCCCAGGGCCGCGCCTCGTCTAACGGAGTGTTTATGGTAGTTAAAGTCCTGGTGGTGGACGATTCGGGGTTTTTCCGTCGCCGTGTCTCGGAAATTCTTTCGGCGGACACGAGTATTCAGGTCGTCGGTACCGCGACTAATGGCAAAGAGGCGATCGATCAGGCCCTGGCACTCAAGCCGGACGTGATCACCATGGACTACGAGATGCCGATGATGGATGGCATCACGGCCGTGCGGCATATCATGCAGCGCTGCCCGACCCCGGTCTTGATGTTCTCGTCCCTGACCCACGAAGGCGCCCGGGTGACTCTCGATGCGCTGGACGCCGGGGCGGTGGATTTCCTGCCGAAGAATTTCGAAGACATTTCGCGCAACCCCGACAAGGTCCGGCAGTTGCTGTGCGAAAAGGTCCACAGCATTTCCCGCAGCAATCGCCGTGTCGGTGCCTACAGCGCACCGGCGCCAGCCCCGGTTGCGGCGCCAAGCCCGACGCCGACGGCATCGAGCAGCTTCAATCCGGCACCTGTACGCAGCGCCCCGGCCCCTGCGCCGACGCGTTCGGCACCTGCCAGTGCCTCGTCGCCGGCCCCCAAGCGCAAAGCCTACAAGCTGGTTGCCATCGGCACGTCCACGGGCGGCCCGGTGGCGCTGCAACGGGTCCTGACCCAGTTGCCGGCCAACTTCCCGGCTCCCATCGTGTTGATCCAGCACATGCCCGCGGCGTTTACCAAGGCGTTTGCCGAGCGTTTGGACAAGCTGTGCAACATCAACGTCAAGGAAGCCGAGGATGGCGACATCCTGCGTCCGGGCCTGGCCTTGCTGGCGCCGGGTGGCAAGCAGATGATGATCGACGGTCGCGGCGCGGTGAAAATCCTGCCGGGCGACGAGCGCCTGAACTACAAGCCTTGCGTGGATATTACCTTTGGTTCCGCGGCCAAGTCCTACGGTGACAAAGTTCTGGCGGTGGTGCTCACCGGCATGGGTGCCGACGGTCGCGAAGGCGCACGGCTGCTCAAGCAGGGCGGCAGTGCGATCTGGGCCCAGGACGAAGCCAGTTGCGTGATCTACGGCATGCCGATGGCGATCGTCAAAGCCGATCTTGCCGACGCAGTGTATGGGTTGGACGACATCGGTAGACACCTGGTTGAGGCCTGCCTGTAATGGATGTGCTCAGCCTGATTGGCATCATCATGGCGTTCGTCGCCATCATTGGCGGCAATTATCTGGAAGGCGGTCACCTGGGCGCGCTGGCCAACGGCCCGGCGGCGTTGATCGTGATCGGTGGCACCGTTGGCGCGGCGCTGCTGCAGTCTCCCATGAGCGCTTTCAAGCGGGCCATGCAGGTGCTGATCTGGATTCTGTTCCCGCCCCGTGTCGACCTTGCCGGTGGTATCGACCGCGTCGTGAACTGGAGCCTGACCGCTCGCAAGGAAGGCTTGCTGGGTCTGGAAGGGGTGGCTGACGCCGAACCTGACAGTTACTCGCGCAAAGGCCTGCAACTGCTGGTGGACGGCGCCGAGCCGGAGGCCATCCGCAGCATCCTGGAAGTGGATTTCTACACCCAGGAAAGCCGCGACATCGAAGCGGCCAAAGTCTTCGAAAGCATGGGCGGCTACGCGCCGACCATCGGCATCATCGGTGCCGTGATGGGCCTGATCCATGTGATGGGCAACCTGGCCGATCCGTCGCAACTGGGCAGCGGTATCGCCGTGGCGTTCGTCGCCACGATCTACGGCGTGGCGAGTGCCAACCTGGTGCTGCTGCCCATCGCGGCCAAGCTCAAGTCCATCGCGTTGCGTCAGTCGCGCTATCGCGAAATGTTGCTGGAAGGGATCCTGTCGATCGCCGAAGGTGAAAACCCGCGCTCCATTGAGTTGAAGCTCCAGGGCTTCATGGACTGATGGGGGGTATGGAACATGGCACGTCGCAGGCATCGTGAAGAACACGTCAACCATGAACGCTGGCTCGTTTCCTACGCCGACTTCATCACGCTGCTGTTCGCTTTTTTCGTGGTCATGTATTCGATTTCGTCGGTCAACGAAGGCAAGTACAAAGTCATTTCCGAGGCGTTGATCGGGGTCTTCACCGATTCCGACCGGGCCCTCAAGCCGATCCCTATCGGTGAGGAGCGGCCCAAGACCACCACGCCGGCCAAGCCCTTGGTCAAGGACAGCGAGCAGGTCGACGCCGGTATCGCCGGCAGCAGCGATCCGTTGAAGAGCATCGCCGACGACATCAGCGCGGCGTTCGGTGACCTGATCAGCTCCAACCAGATGACCGTGCGCGGCAACGAGCTGTGGGTCGAGATCGAACTCAATTCCAGCCTGTTGTTCGGCAGCGGCGACGCCATGCCCAGCGACATGGCGTTCAACATCATCGATAAGGTCGCGGCGATCCTCAAACCCTTCGACAACCCGATCCATGTCGAAGGCTTCACGGACGACCAGCCGATCCGTACCGCGCAATACCCGACCAACTGGGAACTGTCCTCGGCCCGTTCGGCGAGCATTGTGCGCATGCTGGCGATGCAGGGCGTGAACCCCGGTCGCCTGGCCTCGGTGGGCTACGGTGAGTTCCAGCCGGTGGCCAACAACGCCACGGCCGAGGGGCGTGCGCGCAACCGGCGGGTAGTGCTGGTGGTGTCGCGTAACCTCGATGTACGTCGTAGCCTGACCGGTACCGGTACGGCCAATGCAACCCCGGATGCGGCATTGAAGCGGGCTGGCACACAAACTGCACCGGCTCCGGTCAAGTCGCCGGGAAGACAGAGTGCCGTCAATTCTCCGTCACCCGCTTTATAACCGAGCTATTTCTCGGTCGAGCCTGTTTCGGCCGGGAGGAACGATCCGAATGAGAGTCTGGGCAGTCGCCAATCAAAAAGGTGGTGTGGGCAAGACCACATCTTCCATCGCTTTAGCCGGGTTGCTGGCCGAGGCGGGCAAGCGCGTGGTCATCGTCGACCTGGACCCCCATGGCTCGATGACCAGCTATTTCGGCTACGATCCCGATAGCCTGGAGCACAGCAACTTCGACCTGTTCCTGCACAAGGGCGTTGTGCCCGAGGGCCTGCCAGGGCAATTGCTGTTGTCCACCAGCGACGAGCGGATTTCCCTGTTGCCGTCGAGCACCGCCCTGGCCACCCTGGAGCGACAGTCACCCGGGCAGAGCGGCTTGGGCCTGGTGATCGCCAAGAGTCTGGCGCAGCTGTGGCAGGATTTCGATTACGCGATCATCGACAGCCCGCCGTTGCTGGGGCTGCTGATGGTCAATGCGTTGGCCGCCAGTCAGCAATTGGTGATTCCCGTGCAGACCGAGCATTTGGCGGTCAAGGGCCTGGAACGCATGGTCAATACACTGGCGATGGTCAATCGCTCGCGCAAACAGACACTGGCCTTCAACATCGTGCCGACACTGTTCGACCGTCGCACCCAGGCGTCCTTGGGGACCCTGCGTGTGTTGCGGGACATGTACCCGGAGGACATCTGGCAAGGCTATATCCCCGTCGACACCCGCCTGCGGGATGCCAGCCGCGCCGGTGTGACCCCTTCGCAATTCGATGGCAAGAGCCGTGGCGTGCTGGCCTACCGAGCACTACTCAAGCATCTGCTGGCCCAACAGCTTGTTTCGCAGCAGGTGGCTTAAGGTGACGAGGCTTTCCACTGGCAGTGTGTTCGCTTGCGAACGCTCAAGTCCTGCCGCATTCATGCCGATAACCTCTTCAAGTGGCGCACTGTTCCTATGAGCCGCCCAATAAAGACAACCTCGCGTCCGCAAATGGCCCTGCAGTCCTATCTGGATGGGCTGTTGCAGGAAGCGACCGAAGAATTGACACCACTGCCAAACGTGATCGAGGCGTTGCCCGAACATGTCGAAGCCGAGGGTGTGCTGGATGAATTTCAAGCGGCCGTGCTCGAAGAGCAGGCCCGTGACGCACAGAAGTCAGTGGTGGCCGCGGCGGTCGAGGCACCGTTCATCAAGCCTCAACTGGCGGTAATGGAGGCTTCTGCGCCGATCCTGGCGCCGGTCTCGACCGTTGCCCCGTTGCTGCAAGGGCTGGTGACGCCGGTGGTGGAAGTCCACTTGCCGCCGAGCAACCCACCGCCACCGGTGCCGGGCGACGACCGTCCGGCCTGGGCTGCCGAGCCGTTCGAGTGTTTGTTGTTCGATGTGGCCGGGTTGACCCTGGCGGTGCCGCTGGTGTGCCTGGGATCGATTTATTCCCTGGCCGGGCAGGAACTGACGCCGTTGTTCGGCCAGCCGGAATGGTTCCTCGGGATCCTGCCGAGCCAGGCGGGCAACCTGAAGGTACTGGATACGGCACGCTGGGTGATGCCGGACCGTTATCGCGATGATTTTCGCCAAGGCCTGCAGTACGTGATTTCGGTGCAAGGTTATGAGTGGGGGTTGGCGGTGCACCAGGTCAGCCGTTCGCTGCGCCTGGATCCGAACGAGATCAAGTGGCGCAGCCATCGAGGGCAACGGCCATGGCTGGCCGGTACGGTGATCGAGCACATGTGCGCCTTGCTGGACGTTTCCGAGCTGGCGGAGTTGATCGCCAGCGGCGGGGCAAAACACCTGGGCGGCAGCAAGAAGCCGGTCCAGAAACCGAAATAAGACAACCGCCGGCGCACAGCGTCGCCGGACAGAATACACGCCGCCACAGGCGGTTTTTCGAGGGGTCAGGGTATGAATGATAAGGCGTCGTCTCAAAAGGGTTCTGAAGATCCGATTCTGCAATGGGTGACCTTCAAGCTCGATAACGAAACCTACGGCCTCAACGTGATGCGCGTTCAGGAAGTGCTGCGCTATACCGAGATCGCTCCGGTACCGGGTGCACCCAGCTATGTGTTGGGCATCATTAACCTGCGCGGCAACGTGGTCACCGTGATCGACACCCGTCAGCGCTTCGGCCTGATGAACGCCGAGATCAGCGACAATACCCGGATCGTCATCATTGAGGCCGACAAGCAAGTGGTTGGCATCATGGTCGACAGCGTCGCCGAAGTGGTTTATCTGCGCCAGTCGGAAATCGAGACGGCGCCGAACGTGGGTAACGAAGACTCCGCCAAGTTTATTCAGGGCGTGTGCAACAAGAACAACGAGTTGCTGATTCTGGTTGAACTGGACAAGATGATGAGCGAAGAAGAGTGGTCGGAACTGGAGAGTATCTGATTTGATTCTTGAGGTAGCAGTCATTGTCCTGTTCCTTTTCTGGGCAGGCACGCTGGCGATGTTCTTGGCATACATACGTGGCCAGCGGCAGATCGCCGCTCAGCAGGCCCAGGGCGATGCGCTGCGCGATCAGCGCATCAAGGACCTGGCCAAGCGCGTCGACGATTACCAGAACGGCACCGTGCGCATGGGCGAAGCGCTCCATGAGCTGCGTGCTGTGGTCGCGCCGTTGCCGGATAAACTCGCCCAACTGGAACAGCGCGACCCCTCCAGCCTGTCCTTCGCCCAGGCCGCTCGCCTGGTGGGCATGGGCGCCAGCGTCGACGAACTGACCCAAGCCTGCGGCCTGACCCAGGCCGAGGCGGAGTTGATGAGCAAGCTGCATAAGGGCGGCTGATCGCTTTCATCCCGATCCAATTGTGGGAGCGAGCTTGCTCGCGATAGCGGTGTATCAGTCGATATCCATGTTGACTGACAGGGCCCCATCGCGAGCAAGCTCGCTCCCACAGGTTTTTCTGGTGCTTGCAGATTGATCATTCCAGCCAATGCACCGCCCCTGTGGCGAGGGAGCTTGCTCCCGCTGGCCTGCGCAGCAGGCCCCGGCATTCCTCCAGGCAGACCGTATCGCCCGTTTTTGCGGCTGCTGCGCAGCCGAGCGGGAGCAAGCTCCCTCGCCACGATTGCCCGCGCTTTGCCGCAGAGATCCCATGTGGGAGCGAGCTTGCTCGCGATAGCGGTATATCGGTCGATATTAATGTTGGCTGACAGGGCCCCATCGCGAGCAAGCTCGCTCCCACAGGTTTTTCTGGCGTTCACACACTGATCGTTCCAGCCAACACACCGCTCTTGTGGCTGTGATCAGTAATCATCGCCGCGGTCGGTCACATCCTTTTCGACGCTCGGCGCATTCGGGTCGTGGCCTTGGGGGAACTTGCCCTTGAGGTTCCAGGCAAACGCGATAATCTCGGCAATCGTGCGGTACAGCTCTTCCGGGATGCTGTCCCCCAATTCCATCCGTGCCAGCAGCTTCACCAGTTCGGCATTTTCATAGATCGGTACTTCACTGTCCCGGGCGATCCGCAGGATTTCCTCGGCCAGGGCGTCGTCGCCCTTGGCGGTGAGGGTCGGGGCGTGGTGGCCGTCGTACTTGAGGGCGATGGCCTGGCGGGGTTCGGTGTGGGTTGTCATGCGGTTTCGTCCACCCAGCGTTGTTCCAGGCGAGTCTTGGGGCCTTGGGGCGGGGTGCCGAGGTGGCAGTCCAGGTCGCCGACGTTCAGGCCACAGGTCACCAGGCGCTCGCGCAGTGCTGTCAGGTTGCTTTCGATCAGGCTCGCGGTGTACGGCCGTTCTGCCCACAATTGGCTGGACAGGCTGCCGCTGAGCAACTGGGCTTGAATCTGCAGCGGACCGAGCGGTTCCATATCAAACGCCAGCTCGACCCGCCAGAGCTGCTGTTTCGGCTCGCGTTCCTCTCGGCGTTCGTCGGGTTGTTCCCGGGGCGGGGTTTCCTCGCGCTGGAACTTGACCTGCAGCGGCACGATGTCCTGCAGGTTGCGCATCGGGATCTCCAACTGCCAGGTGCTCATCAACCGACCGTCGTCGGTCAGGCCGGTCTGTTCCAGGCTCGACAACTGATGGCTTTGCAGGCGCGACACGGCAGCGGCGGCCAGGCGCAGCAGGTGCTCCAGATCGCCTTCTTCGTTCTGCTCTTTCAGCAGGCGCGAGGGCAGCGGAAAACTGGTGGGTTGCGGCTTGGCGCTGACCTGACCGAGCATCCCCAAGGCACTACGGACGAAACTCGGCAGGGTCTGGGCCAGCGTATTGGCGGCAATGATGGCGCTGAGGTTGGTGGAGGCGGGCAGGGCCGGTGTCAGTTGGGCGATCAGTTTCAGCAGGTCGCCTTTCATGTCCGGCGCCAGGCTCGGTGGCTGTCCGGCGAGCAATTTGCTTTCCAGGAACACACCGCTGGCGACCATGGCCTGGGCCAAGCCCTTGGGCGTGCTCAGTTGCTGGACGTCCGGCAGGCCAGCCAGCAAGCGAGTCACCGCGGCACGCAGCTCGGCGCCAGTGTCATCGGTGACCGGCAGGTTTTGCAGGGCGGTGACCAGGCTGTCCAGGGAGCCCTGGCGGCTCACCTGGGTGACCAGTTGCTGGCTCACCGCCAGTTGCTCCTGGCGGTTGCTCAGGGGCACGAATTTCAACGTTTGGGCATCTTGCACCTGGGCGCTCAAGAGTGTGCCGATGCGCAGCGGTTGGGGGCTGTCGATGTCCAGGGTACTGCCGGCCTGGGCGGTATTGAGCAGGCTCACCAACGACCGATAGACCGCCGGCTGCCCGGGTAACGATGGCAACGCCTGGCTGGTCAACACCTTGCCTTGCAGCAACGTGCCGACCGGCATCTGCGCCGTGTCGATGCGCGTCAAGGTGGCGACGCTAGAGGCAACGGCCTGTTGCACGGCAATCGTCAGGTTGCTGGGGGACGGTTGGGTTACGGCCAGGCTGGTGCCCTGGGGCAATGGCTGGGTGCTGGTGGCTTGCACGGTGGTCTGGCGACCGCTCTCCAGGGTGACCTTGAGCAGTAGCTGGAAAGTCTGGTCGGCCTGCTTGAGCGACAGCACTTCGGCCTGGGCGGTCTGGCCGGGGCCGATCAGCCCTGCGGCCGGTGCCAGCAATTTAAGCAGCTCGCCCGTCACCGCTGGCATACGCGTCGTTGCCGTGGCCTGGGGCAGCGGCAGGATGTTGATGTCGCCTGTCATCTGCGGTCTTTACCCTGGGAAAATAAGCCCTCTTTAGAGTAGGGCATCACATGTATAATGCCGCCCGTCTTTCAGGGAGTGGCGAAAACCTTGCAATTGTTTGACGCAGCTCTGTGGAACAGGCCGTCAAAGCATCTATGCTGCACCTCTTTAACGGCCGCTGCACCGCCGACTTGAACCGTATAAGGCCCGCGATCCCTTGACCAGTCCTCTCTTGCAAACCGTTGGCCTCGCCTGTGAGCGAGACTTGCGGCTGCTTTTCGAAAATCTCGAATTGAGACTCTCGCCTGGCGACATGGTGCAGATCAGTGGTCCCAACGGCAGCGGCAAGACCAGCCTGCTGCGTCTGCTCGCCGGGTTGATGCAGCCCACTGCGGGCCAAGTGTTGCTCAATGGCCAGTCCTTGCACAGCCAGCGCAGCGAACTGGCCCGTAACCTGCTCTGGATCGGTCATGCCGCCGGGATCAAGGATTTGCTGACCCCCGAAGAAAACCTCAGTTGGCTCTGCGCGCTGCATACGCCCGCCGGGCGCGAGGCGATCTGGCAGGCGTTGGCGGCGGTTGGGCTGCGCGGCTTCGAGGATGTGCCGAGCCACACCCTGTCCGCCGGCCAGCAACGCCGCGTGGCCCTGGCGCGCCTGTATCTGGACAGCCCACCGCTGTGGATTCTTGACGAGCCGTTCACCGCCCTGGACAAGCAGGGCGTCGCGCAGCTCGAGGAACACCTGGCCCGGCACTGTGAAAACGGCGGCACGGTGCTCTTGACCACCCACCACACGCTGGCGCGGATGCCGTCCGGTTATCGCAACATCGATCTGGGGAACTGGGCCGTATGAGTGTGTTTGGCCTGTTGCTGGCCCGCGAGGCGCGCCTGCTCTTTCGTCGTCCGGCCGAATTGGCCAATCCGCTGGTGTTCTTCGCGATCGTCATCGCGTTGTTCCCATTGGCGGTCGGTCCGGAGACTCAATTGTTGCAAACCTTGTCCCCGGGACTGGTCTGGGTGGCTGCGCTTTTATCGGTCCTGCTCTCGCTGGACGGGCTTTTCCGCAGTGATTTCGAAGATGGTTCACTGGAACAGTGGGTCCTTTCGTCGCACCCCCTGGCCCTTCTGGTTTTGGCCAAGGTACTGGCACACTGGGTTTTTTCCGGGCTGGCACTGGTACTGCTCTCGCCGCTGCTGGCGATGATGCTGGGCTTGCCCGCCGCGTGCATGCCGGTGCTGCTGGTGTCGCTGCTGCTGGGCACGCCGGTGCTGAGCCTGCTCGGTGCGGTGGGCGCGGCGTTGACGGTGGGCTTGAAGCGCGGTGGCCTGTTGTTGGCGCTGCTGATCCTGCCCTTGTATATCCCGGTGCTGATCCTGGGCAGTGGTGCCTTGCAAGCGGCGTTGCAAGGCATGCCCGCGACCGGTTATCTGCTGTGGTGGCTTGGGAGCCTGACCGCCCTGGCGATAACCCTGACACCCTTTGCAATAGCCGCTGGCCTGAAGATCAGCGTCGGCGAATAATAATGAGGCCTGGTCAAGAATTGACCACTTCTGCGGAAGTTAAGGCAGACCTGGCGGCTCGTGATGACGAGCCGCAACCGTGATGGAAACTGCAATGAACTGGACCTGGTTTCATAAGCTCGGCTCACCCAAGTGGTTCTATGGCATCAGCGGCAAGATGCTGCCCTGGTTGAGCGTCGCCGCCCTGTTGCTGATCGGCACCGGCCTGGTCTGGGGCCTGGCTTTCGCGCCGCCGGATTACCAGCAGGGCAACAGCTTCCGCATCATCTATATCCATGTGCCCACGGCGATGCTGGCCCAGTCGGTCTACGTGATGTTGGCGATCTGCGGCGTGGTCGGGCTGGTGTGGAAGATGAAGCTGGCCGACGTGGCCCTGCAATGCGCCGCGCCCATCGGCGCCTGGATGACCGCCGTGGCGCTGGTCACCGGGGCCATCTGGGGCAAGCCGACCTGGGGTTCGTGGTGGGTCTGGGATGCGCGACTGACGTCGATGCTGATCCTGCTGTTCCTGTACTTCGGTCTTATTGCGCTGGGCAACGCCATCAGCAATCGTGACAGTGCCGCCAAGGCCTGCGCGGTGCTGGCGATTGTCGGCGTGATCAACATCCCGATCATCAAGTACTCGGTGGAGTGGTGGAACACCCTGCACCAGGGCGCGACGTTCACCCTCACCGAAAAACCGGCGATGCCCGTCGAAATGTGGCTGCCGCTGTTGCTGACGGTGCTGGGCTTCTACTGTTTCTTCGGCACGGTGCTATTGCTGCGCATGCGCCTGGAAGTGCTCAAGCGCGAGTCCCGGGCCAGTTGGGTGAAGGCCGAAGTGCAGAACAGCCTGGAGGCCGCTCGATGAGTTTCGCTTCATTCGGCGATTTCCTCGCCATGGGCCATCATGGCCTGTATGTCTGGTCCGCCTATGGCATTTGCCTGGCGGTGCTGGGCCTCAACGTGGCGGTGCCGATCCTGGCCCGCAAGCGGTATCTGCAACAAGAGGCGCGTCGTCTGCGCCGGGAGAACGGTCAGTGAATCCGCTTCGCAAAAAACGTCTTGTCATCATTCTGGCGA
Source organism: Pseudomonas beijingensis (assembly GCF_030687295.1). Lineage (NCBI taxonomy): Bacteria > Pseudomonadati > Pseudomonadota > Gammaproteobacteria > Pseudomonadales > Pseudomonadaceae > Pseudomonas > Pseudomonas beijingensis. The sequence continues at coordinate 2,792,041 of NZ_CP117425.1, forward strand.
TCCTGGTGGGTGTCGGTGCCGCGGTCGCCCTGGCCCTGAGCGCCCTGCAGCAGAACATCAATCTGTTCTACACCCCGACCCAGATCGCCAACGGCGAAGCGCCGAAAGACACGCGTATCCGCGCTGGCGGCATGGTGGAAAAAGGCTCGCTGGTGCGTTCCGGGGATTCGCTGGACGTTAAATTCAATGTCACCGACTTCAGCAAGACCGTGACCATCACCTATCGCGGCATCCTCCCGGACCTGTTCCGCGAAGGGCAGGGCATCGTCGCCCTGGGCAAGCTCAACGCCGATGGCGTGGTGGTGGCCGACGAAGTGCTGGCCAAGCACGACGAAAAATACATGCCGCCGGAAGTGACCAAGGCCTTGAAAGACAGCGGCCAGTCGGCGCCCGCTCCCGTGAAGGAGGGCTGATCGATGACTACCGGCATCTTTATTCCCGAGTTGGGCCACCTGGCGATGATCCTGGCCCTGTGTTTCTCCCTGGTACAGGCCGTGGTGCCTTTGCTCGGGGCCTGGCGCGGCGACCGCTTGTGGATGAGCCTGGCCCAGCCGGCGGCGTGGGGGCAGTTCGCCTTCATGCTGTTCGCCTTTGGTTGCCTGACCTATGCGTTCATGGCCGACGACTTTTCCGTGGAGTACGTCGCCAGCAACTCCAACAGCGCCTTGCCCTGGTACTACAAGTTCAGCGCCGTGTGGGGCGCCCACGAAGGCTCGCTGTTGCTTTGGGCGTTGATCCTTGCCGGCTGGACCTTCGCGGTCTCGGTGTTTTCCCGGCAGTTGCCTCAGGTGATGCTGGCCCGTGTGCTGGCGGTGATGGGCATGATCAGCACCGGTTTCCTGCTGTTCCTGATCGTCACGTCCAACCCGTTCAAGCGCATCCTGCCGCAGATGCCGATGGATGGTCGCGACCTCAACCCATTGCTGCAAGACATCGGCCTGATCGTTCACCCGCCGATGCTCTACATGGGCTACGTCGGTTTTTCCGTGGCCTTCGCCTTCGCCATCGCTGCGTTGCTTGGCGGTCGCCTCGACGCCGCGTGGGCACGCTGGTCGCGCCCGTGGACCATCGTCGCCTGGGCCTTCCTCGGCATCGGCATCACCCTCGGTTCGTGGTGGGCCTACTACGAACTCGGTTGGGGCGGCTGGTGGTTCTGGGACCCGGTGGAAAACGCCTCGTTCATGCCCTGGTTGGTGGGCACGGCGCTGATCCACTCCCTGGCCGTCACGGAAAAGCGCGGGGTGTTCAAGAGCTGGACCGTGCTGCTGGCCATCGCGGCGTTCTCCCTGAGCCTGCTGGGAACGTTCCTGGTGCGTTCCGGCGTGCTGACCTCGGTGCATGCCTTCGCCTCGGACCCTGAGCGTGGGGTGTTCATCCTGATGTTCCTGCTGTTCGTCGTCGGTGGTTCGCTGACGCTGTTCGCCCTGCGTGCGCCGGTGGTCAAGAGCCAGGTCGGCTTCAACCTCTGGTCACGGGAAACCCTGCTGCTGGGCAACAACCTGGTGCTGGTGGTGGCCGCGTCGATGATCCTGCTGGGGACGTTGTACCCGCTGGTGCTCGATGCGCTGTCCGGCGCCAAGCTGTCAGTCGGCCCGCCGTACTTCAACGCGTTGTTCATCCCGCTGATGGCGATCCTGATGGTGGTGATGGCCATCGGTATGCTGGTGCGCTGGAAAGACACTCCGGTCAAGTGGCTGCTGGGCATGTTGACCCCGGTGCTGCTGGGCACGGCCGCCCTGGCCGTGGTGGCCGGCGTGGCCTATGGCGACTTCAACTGGGCGGTGCTGGCGACGTTCGTGCTGGCGGCCTGGGTGTTGCTGGCCGGTGTCCGGGACATCTTCGACAAGACCCGCCACAAAGGCCTGATCAAAGGCCTGCCGACCCTGACCCGCAGTTACTGGGGCATGCAGATCGCTCACCTGGGCATCGCTGTCTGCGCGTTGGGCGTGGTGCTGTCCAGCCAGAACAGCGCCGAGCGTGACCTGCGCCTGGCGCCGGGCGAGTCCATGGACCTGGGGGGCTACCAGTTCGTGTTCGAGGGCGCCAAACATTTCGAGGGGCCGAATTTCACGTCCGACAAGGGCACCGTACGGGTCATTCGCAACGGTCAGGAAATCACCGTACTGCATCCGGAAAAACGCCTCTACACCGTGCAGAACTCGGTCATGACCGAAGCCGGGATCGATGCCGGTTTCACCCGCGACCTCTACGTGGCGCTGGGCGAATCCCTGGGTGATGGCGCGTGGGCGGTGCGGGTCCACGTCAAGCCGTTCGTGCGCTGGATCTGGTTCGGTGGCTTGCTCACCGGCCTGGGTGGGATGCTGGCGGCGCTGGATCGGCGTTATCGAGTCAAGGTGAAAAACCGGGTGCGTGAAGCCCTGGGCGTGACGGGAGCCACTGCATGAAACGTTGGTTGATGGTGTTGCCGCTGGCGCTGTTCCTGTTGATGGCGGTGTTTTTGTACCGGGGGCTGTATTTGAACCCGAGCGAATTGCCTTCGGCGATGATCGGCAAGCCGTTCCCGGAGTTTTCCCTGCCCTCGGTGCAAGGTGACAAGACCCTGACCCGCGCCGACCTGCTGGGCAAGCCGGCGCTGGTCAACGTATGGGGCACCTGGTGCATCTCCTGCCGGGTCGAGCACCCGGTGCTGAACAAGCTGGCCCAGAACGGCGTGGTGATTTACGGCGTCAATTACAAGGACGTCAATGCCGATGCCTTGAAGTGGCTGGCCGAGTTCCACAATCCGTATCAATTGGACATTCGTGACGAAGACGGCTCCCTGGGCCTGAATCTGGGCGTTTATGGCGCACCGGAAACCTTCTTCATCGATGCCAAGGGCGTGATCCGCGACAAGTTCGTCGGTGTGATCGACGAACAGGTCTGGCGCGAGAAGTTGGCCGCCAAGTACCAGGCCCTGGTGGACGAGGCCAAGCCATGAAGCGCTGGTTAGCCGCCGCCATCCTCGGTTTGAGCCTGGTCGGTGTGGCGCAGGCCGCCATCGACACCTACGAATTTGCCAACGATGGCGAGCGCGAGCGGTTTCGCGAACTGACCAAGGAACTGCGCTGCCCCAAGTGCCAGAACCAGGACATCGCCGACTCCAACGCCCCGATTGCCGCCGACCTGCGCAAGGAAATCTTTCGCATGCTCGGCGAGGGCAAGGACAACCAGCAGATCATCGACTTCATGGTCGATCGCTACGGTGAGTTCGTGCGCTACAACCCCGCCCTGTCCTCCAAGACCGCGCTGCTCTGGTTCGGCCCCGCCGGGCTGTTGCTTGGTGGTTTCGTGCTCATCGCGGTGATCGTCCGTCGGCGCCGGGTCCAGCGCACGGCCGCCCCGGACACGCTTTCTGTCGAAGAGCGCCAGCGCCTCGACCAACTGTTGGATAAAACCAAGCATGATTGATTTCTGGCTCGCCGCAGGTCTGCTTCTTCTGGTTGCCCTGAGTTTTCTGTTGATCCCTGTACTGCGTGGTCGTCGCGCTCAACGCGAGGAGGACCGCACCGCGCTTAACGTGGCGCTGTACCAGGAACGTGTCGCCGAGTTGCAGGCCGAGCGGGAGGAGGGCGTGCTCAACGCCGCGCAACTGGACACCGGTCGCGCCGAAGCCGCCCGTGAGCTGCTCGCCGACACCGAGGGCGCCGATGTGCCGCGCGAGTCCCGGTTGGGCAAGCCGTTGCCGTTGCTCGCCGCCGTGCTGGTGCCAGTGTTGGGCCTGGCGCTGTACCTGCATTTCGGTGCCAGTGACAAGGTCGAACTGACCCGTGAATTCGCCCAGGCGCCGCAGTCGATGGAAGAGATGACCCTGCGCCTGGAGCGCGCGGTGGCGGCGCAGCCGGATAATGCCGAGGGCCTATATTTTCTCGGCCGCACCTACATGGCCCAGGATCGCCCGGCGGATGCGGCGAAGATCTTCGAACGCACCGTGGCGGTCGCCGGTCGCCAACCGGAACTGCTGGGCCAGTGGGCCCAGGCGCAGTATTTCGCCGATGGCAAGAAATGGTCGGATAAAGTCCAGGCCTTGACCGACGAAGCGCTGAAGCTCGATTCGAAGGAAGTCACCAGCCTCGGTCTGTTGGGCATCGCCGCGTTTGAAGGCGAGCGCTATCAGGACGCGATCGATTACTGGGGGCGCTTGCTCGCGCAACTGCCGGAAGGTGACAAATCCCGTGAGGCGCTGCAGGGCGGCATTACCCGTGCCACCGAGAAGCTGCAAGCCAGCGGCGGCAAAGTCGCCCAGGCCCCGGTGGCCAAGACCGGAGCCCTGCTCAAGGTCCGCGTCGACCTGGCGCCGGCCCTCAAGGCCAAGGTGCAGCCGGGCGACAGCGTGTTCATCTTCGCCCGCGCCGTTTCCGGTCCGCCGGCACCGTTGGCCGCCAAACGCCTGACGGTGGCCGATCTGCCAGTCACGGTAGAACTGAGCGACGCGGACGCCATGATGCCGCAGTTGAAACTGTCGAACTTCCCCGAAGTCCAACTGATGGCGCGTATCTCCCGGGGCCGGTCAGCCGACCGCGGGTGAGTGGATCGGCCGCAGCCAGCCCCTGGCGAGCAGCACCACGGCGCAACAGCAATTGACCATCGACAGCCCGGACAAATAACAGGAATTCGCACCATGACCGCCATCGCTCGTATCACCCTGCTCACGCTCGTCATGGGCCTGAGCGCTTGTGCGGTCCAGCGTCCGCCGGAGCCTTCGGCGCCGCTGCCACCCATTCCACCGTCGACCCCGACCACCAAGCCGACCCCGTCCACCCCGCCAGGCAAGCCGGTCATCCCGAACAAACCGTCCAAGCCGCTGCCGCGCACCTCCGCCAGTTTCGCCCCGCCACCGGGGGGCAACAGCCATTGGGACGCCAAGCTGGGGGTCTATGTGCTGGACAACCAGACGAACACGTTCTATCGCCAGCGGACCTATTACCGCTGGAACAACGGTTGGAGCCGTTCCGTCAGCCCGAATGGCCCATGGGGAAGACACCACCATCGAAGGCGTACCGGCAGGCTTGGGGCGGCAATTCCACTAAGCACAGGCCCCTGGAGCCAGAGGGCATCCGTGGGAGCAAAGCTTGCTCGCGATAAAGGCGATGCGGTCTTTCAGAAATCGAGGCGCCTGTTTCGCGAGCAAGCTTTGCTCCCACAGATAAATCCTTTTGCCACACTGGCGTTCGGCTCAACTTCATCAACCGGCCGGGCTTTTTTGTGTTTCCGGATATTCTTTGAACGAAATTTTCACTAAATCTTGCGGACAATCCCCCGCGCTCATATCGCCGCCGGTTATTTAATGGCAATGCCATAGCCGTTCGTGCAACATTTGCGCACTCGCGCAAGCCCCGGGCCAGGCTTTGGCCAATAGAGGGCGCGCCGTTGTTTCTCTTTTGTCACTTAACTCCAATAGGGTCCTTAAACGACATGGCAATCCCGGACGCCCTGAGTCAGCAGCGCACTACGCATCGCCTGCTGCAACCGACCGTCAAATCGCACCTGGCCTACACGTTGCTTTGTGCCCTGGTGATGATGGTCATGTTAAGCCTGGTGCGCGTGGCGCTGCTGGTCTACAACCGCGAGATGATTCTCGACACCCCGGCCTCGACGTTCGTTGAAGCATTCGCCAACGGCCTGCGCTTCGACTTGCGCCTGGTGGTCTACCTCTGCATCCCGTTGCTGCTGGCGTTGTTCAGCGCAAGGGCCATGGCGGCCCGCGGTTTTTTTCGTTTCTGGCTGACCGTCACCTCCAGCATCGCGCTGTTCCTCGGCTTGATGGAGATGGACTTCTATCGTGAATTCCACCAGCGCCTCAACGGCCTGGTCTTCCAGTATGTCAAGGAAGACCCGAAAACCGTGATGAGCATGCTCTGGTACGGTTTCCCGGTGGTGCGCTACCTGCTGGCCTGGGTCGGCGGCACCCTCATCCTCGCCCTGGCGTTCAAGGGCGCCGACCGCGCCACTCGTCCCCGTGGGCCGTTCAGTGGCGGCACTATCGGCACCCGGCAGATCGCGCCGTGGTACGGGCGTGTCGCGGTGTTCATGGTTTGCCTGCTGGTGGCCGTGGCCGCTGCGCGCGGCACCCTGCGTCAAGGTCCGCCGCTGCGTTGGGGGGACGTCTACACCACCGATTCGAACTTCGCCAACCAGTTGGGCCTCAATGGCACGTTGTCGCTGGTGGCGGCGGCCAAGAGTCGGATGTCCGAAGACCGTGACAACATCTGGAAAGCGACCCTCGAGCAACCGCTGGCACAGCAGACCGTGCGTGACATGCTGGTGATGCCTGACGACAAACTCGTGGACACCGAGACAGCCGCCGTGCGCCGCGACTACACGCCGCCGGCGGACAAGACCCTGCCGATCAAGAACGTGGTCGTGATCCTCATGGAAAGCATGGCCGGTCACTCGGTGGGCGCCCTGGGCGCGCCGGGCAACATCACGCCTTACCTGGACAAACTGTCCAAGGAAGGCCTGCTGTTCGACCGTTTCTTCTCCAACGGCACCCACACCCACCAGGGCATGTTCGCCACCATGGCGTGCTTCCCGAACCTGCCGGGTTTCGAATACCTGATGCAGACGCCGGAGGGCAGCCACAAGCTGTCGGGCTTGCCGCAACTGCTCAGCGCCCGTGACTACGACGATGTGTATGTCTACAACGGCGATTTCGCCTGGGACAACCAGTCGGGGTTCTTCAGCAGCCAGGGCATGACCAACTTCATCGGGCGTAACGACTTCGTGAACCCGGTGTTTTCCGATCCGACCTGGGGCGTGTCCGACCAGGACATGTTCGACCGTGGCCTGATCGAGCTCAAGGCGCGGGAGAACGGCAAGCCGTTCTATGCCTTGTTGCAAACCCTGTCCAACCACACGCCCTATGCGTTGCCGACACCATTGCCGGTGGAGCCGGTCACCGACCGTGGCAGCCTGAACGAACACTTGACGGCCATGCGCTACGCCGACTGGGCGCTGGGCCAGTTCTTCGAGAAAGCCCGCAAGGAGCCTTACTTCAAGGAAACCCTGTTCGTGGTGGTGGGTGACCATGGCTTTGGCAATGAGCGCCAGATCACCGAAATGGACCTGGGCCGTTTCAACGTGCCGATGCTGTTGATCGGCCCGGGCATCCAGGAAAAATTCGGCCAGCGCAGCCACACCGTGGGTACCCAGGTCGACATCGTGCCGACCATCATGGGCCGCCTTGGTGGGCAGGTACGGAACCAGTGCTGGGGCCGGGACCTGTTGAACCTGCCGGAAGGCGACACCGGTTTTGGCGTGATCAAGCCGTCGGGCAGTGAACAGACGACGGCGATCATTCGCGACGACAAAATCCTGGTCCTGCCGAAGGAAAAGGAAATGCCGCCGAAGATGTACCGCTATGAACTGGGCACCAACCCCCATGCGCAAATCATCCCGGATGCGCCGGACACTGCCGAGATGAAACTCAAGCTCGAATCGTTCCTGCAAACCGCGACCAAAAGCCTGCTGGATAACACCGCCGGCGTCGTTGACGGCAAGCCGGACTGATAAACGGCGAGCATAAAAAAGAGGCCTGCAAAGGCCTCTTTTTTTTTGCGCTTACTTAGTGGTTTATATCTTGCCCAGTAATAGCAGGACCAACAGCACCACCAACACTACACCAATGATACCGGACGGACCGTAACCCCAACTTCTGGAGTGCGGGAAGACCGGAAGACCACCGATCAGCAGGAGGATCAGGATGATGATAAGTATTGTGCCCATTGTAGATTTCCTTATTGGTCAGTTTTGGAGTGATGCAACTTCCAACTACCAGCACGCATGCGTTAAATCCGGGCGGCTTCATATGTCCGACCGTAACGTCCGGTAAAAAATTCAAAGTTTTTATAGCGTCTGCGGTTTGCCCTTGCCATTCAGCAATCTGATGGAGCGTGGGTCCGGCAGGCGCCTTCGCTACACTCGGCCTATCTCTCCCGGAACAAGGCTGTTTGCTATGCAAAATCGCATGATGATCACTGGCGCCGGCTCCGGCCTGGGTCGCGAAATCGCGCTGCGCTGGGCCCGCGAGGGCTGGCAGCTGGCCTTATCGGATGTCAGCGAGCCAGGCCTTGTGGAAACGCTCAAGTTGGTGCGCGTTGCCGGTGGCGACGGCTTCATCCAGCGTTGTGATGTGCGCGACTACAGCCAATTGACGGCGTTTGCCCAGGCTTGCGAAGAAAAACTCGGCGGCATCGATGTCATCGTCAACAACGCCGGCGTTGCCTCGGGCGGGTTTTTCAGTGAACTCTCCCTGGAGGATTGGGACTGGCAGATTGCGATCAACCTGATGGGCGTGGTCAAGGGTTGCAAGGCGTTCCTGCCGCTGCTGGAAAAAAGCCGCGGCAAGATCATCAACATCGCCTCCATGGCCGCCTTGATGCAGGGGCCGGCCATGAGCAACTACAACGTGGCCAAGGCGGGCGTCGTGGCGTTGTCGGAAAGCCTGCTGGTGGAACTCGCGCAGCAGGAAGTCGGCGTACACGTGGTATGCCCGTCGTTCTTCCAGACCAATCTGCTGGACTCCTTCCGTGGCCCGACCCCGGCCATGAAAGCCCAGGTGGGCAAGTTGCTGGAAAGCTCACCGATCAGCGCCGCCGACATTGCCGACTACATTTATCAGCAGGTCGCCGAGGGTCAGTTCATGATCCTGCCCCATGAACAGGGGCGCATGGCGTGGGCCCTCAAGCAGAAAAACCCACAATTGCTGTACGACGAAATGACTGCCATGGCCGACAAGATGCGCGCCAAGGCCCGGCAGAACCTGAATTGACCTGGCTGCTCGATGTCCTCAGGATGGCGCCATTCGGCCTTCCTGATGGACATCTGCATGCTCAATTACCTGTGGTTTTTTCTCGCCGCGCTGTTTGAAATCGCCGGGTGCTACGCCTTCTGGATGTGGCTGCGCCAGGGCAAGAGCGCCTGGTGGATCGCCCCGGCGTTGCTCAGCCTGACGTTGTTCGCCCTGTTGCTGACCCGCATCGAAGCAACGTACGCCGGGCGCGCCTACGCCGCCTATGGCGGTATCTATATCATTGCCTCGATCGGCTGGCTGGCCGTGGTGGAGCGGGTCCGGCCACTGGGTTCCGACTGGGTTGGCGTGGCGCTTTGCGTGTTGGGGGCGAGCGTGATTCTATTCGGCCCGCGGTTCTCGGCGTCCTGAAATAACCTACGCTCCGGCAGGGTTTTGCAGGAAGTTTCCTTCAGTCGCAAGAACTTTGCTTGTAGGGCCTTACTGAATTCTCGCCGGTGTCTTGAGAACGGAAAGCAGGCCGGGCATGGTCAGGGTCCAGACATTCTTAAGGACAAGAACCATGCTCGTATTAAGCCGCGCTGTGGGTGAGTTGATTTCCATCGGTGACGATATTTCCGTCCGTGTGCTGTCGGTCAGCGGCACCACCGTGCGTTTTGGCGTGGAAGCGCCACGGCACGTCGATGTCCATCGCTCCGAAATCTATGAAAAGATCCAGAGGAAAAAGGCCCACGCCGCCCGCAAGGCGTGTTCAGTCGAATAGGTGCTTGGGCACGTCGTGCTTGAGCATCAGTTGGCACTGTTCGCTTTCGGGGTCGAAGACAATCAGCGCCTGGCCTTTGGTCAGCGCTTGCCGGACCCGTAGAACCCGCGTTTCCAGGGGCGTGTCGTCACCGTTGTCGGTGCCGTCGCGGGTCACGAAATCCTCGATCAGGCGAGTGAGCGTGTCGACTTCGAGTTGGTCGTGGGGGATGAGCATGGGGTACCTCGGCTAGACAATGGGGCGATGCTACGGCCAATGGGCTTTTGCGGCTAGCCTGGGTTTTGCGGTTGTTTGTCCGGGCCTCATCGCGAGCAAGCTCGCTCCCACACGGCTTCAGTGGAGCCCTGTGGGAGCGAGCTTGCTCGCGATGGCGATATTCCAGGCAGTGAAAGGCTGGATCAGCTATCCGACCGCTGCCCCACCAGGCTATCCACCGACGGCACCCGGGTATCGCTTTCCATCTGTGCATCGTGCTCGATCTGGTGACTGAAGCGGTCCAGGGAGCCTTGGGCCGGTTGCGCGTCGCTGGCGAATACCGGTGGGCTGAGGATGTAGGCGCCGAGCAGGCGGCTGAGGGCGGCCAGACTGTCGATGTGGGTGCGTTCGTAGCCATGGGTGGCGTCGCAGCCGAAGGCGAGCAGGGCGGTACGGATATCGTGGCCGGCGGTGATGGCCGAATGCGCGTCGCTGAAGTAGTAGCGGAACAGGTCGCGGCGTGCCGAGATGTCGTTTTCCTTGGCCAGTTTCAGCAAGTGCCGCGACAGGTGATAGTCGTAGGGGCCTCCGGAGTCCTGCATCGCCACGCTGACTGAATGCTCGCTCGAGTGCTGGCCGGGGGCGACGGGTGCGATATCGATGCCGACGAATTCGCTGACGTCCCAGGGCAGCGCGGCCGCGGCGCCGCTGCCGGTTTCCTCGGTGATGGTGAACAGCGGGTGACAATCGATCAGCAGCTCTTCGCCGCTGTCGACAATCGCCTTGAGCGCCGCCAGCAGCGCCGCGACCCCGGCCTTGTCGTCCAGGTGCCGGGCGCTGATGTGGCCGCTTTCGGTGAATTCCGGCAGGGGATCGAAAGCGACGTAATCGCCGATGCCCACCCCCAGGGTTTCGCAATCGGCACGGGTGGCGCAATAGGCGTCCAGGCGCAATTCGATGTGGTCCCAACTGATGGGCATTTCATCCACTGCGGTGTTGAACGCGTGCCCGGACGCCATCAATGGCAGCACGCTGCCACGAATCACGCCGGTGTCGGTGAACAGGCTGACCCGACTGCCTTCGGCAAACCGGCTGGACCAGCAACCCACCGGGGCCAAGGTCAGGCGCCCGTTGTCCTTGATGGCCCGCACTGCGGCGCCGATGGTATCCAAGTGTGCCGACACGGCCCGGTCGGGGCTGCTCTTGCGGCCCTTGAGCGTGGCGCGGATCGTGCCGCGACGGGTCATTTCGAACGCGATACCCAGCTCCTCGAGCCGCTCGGCGACGTAGCGCACGATAGTGTCGGTAAAGCCGGTCGGGCTGGGAATGGCGAGCATTTCCAGCAGGACTTTCTGCAGGTATTCGAGATCCGGTTCTGGAATTTTACTGATCATGGAAACTCCTGATGGTTGAGCACATCGATGGTTTCGATGAGTGTGTCCGACTGTTGAGTGACGGTGCCTGAACAGGCCTCATCGCGAGCAAGCTCGCTCCCACAGAGGTCCTGCGGTGAACACAGAATTTGTAGACACCAGCAATCCCATGTGGGAGCGAGCTTGCTCGCGATGGGGCCAGATCAGGCACTGCATCTCTACTAGGCCACCGCCTGGCTATGGGGAAACAACAAATCCACAAAACGCTCGGCGGTGGGCTGGGGTTCGTGGTTGGCCAGGCCGGCGCGTTCGTTGGCTTCGATGAACACGTACTCGGGCTGATCGGCCGCTGGCACCAGCAGGTCGAGGCCGACCATGGGAATGTCCAGCGCCCGCGCGGCGCGCACCGCCGCATCGACGAGGGTCGGATGCAGGATGGCGGTGACATCCTCCAGCACGCCGCCGGTATGCAGGTTCGCCGTCCGCCGGACGAACAGGTGTTCCCCGGCAGGCAGCACGCTGTCGTAGTCGAAGCCCGCCGCGTTAAGTGTGCGCAGGGTCTCGGCATCCATCGGGATCTTGCTTTCGCCGCCCGTGGCGGCCTGCCGTCGGCGGCTCTGGGCTTCGATCAACGCGCCAATGGTGTGCCGACCGTCGCCGATCACCTCCGCCGGACGCCGGATCGCCGCTGCCACCACTTCAAAGCCGATCACCAGGATGCGCAGGTCCAGCCCTTCGTGGAAGCTTTCCAGCAACACCTGGCTATCGAACTGCCGAGCCGTTTCGATGGCGCTCTGCACTTCCTCGATGGTGCGCAGATCCACCGCCACGCCTTGGCCCTGTTCCCCGTCCAGCGGCTTGACCACCACCCGTTCGTGCTCATCGAGGAACGCCAGATTGTCATCGGCATTGCCCACCAACTGTTGGGCCGGCAGGTTCAGGCCGGCGTTTTTCAACACCTTGTGGGTCAGGCTTTTGTTCTGGCACAAGGTCATGCTGATGGCGCTGGTCAGGTCGCTCAAGGATTCGCGGCAGCGCACCGGCGGCTGCCATGGACCAGGGTGAACAAGCCGGCCTCGGCATCGTCCACCTGCACTTCGATGCCTCGACGGTGAGCTTCTTCGACAATGATCCGCGCATAAGGATTGAACTGCGCCTCGGGTCCCGGCCCGAGGAACAACGGCTGGTTGATGCCGTTCTTGCGTTTGATGGCGAAGGTCGAGAGGTTGCGAAAGCCGAGTTTGGCGTAGAGGTTTTTCGCCTGGCGATTGTCATGCAGCACCGACAGGTCGAGGTAACTCAAGCCACGGCTCATGAAATGCTCGATGAGGTGACGCACCAGCACTTCGCCCACGCCGGGCCGTGGGCATTGCGGGTCGACGGCCAGGCACCAGAAGGCTGCTGCCGTTCTCCGGGTCGTTGAAGGCCTTCTGATGATTCAGGCCCATGACGCTGCCGATCACCGCACCGGTGTCGTCGTCTTCGGCCAGCCAGTAGACCGGCCCGCCCTCGTGACGCGGGGTCAGTCGCAGCGGGTCGATGGGTAGCATGCCCCGGGCCTGGTAGAGCTGGTTGATGGCCTGCCAGTCGGTCTCGCTTTGGGCCCGGCGAATCCGGAAACCGCGAAACACCCGGGTGGACTGGCGATAGTCGCTGAACCACAGGCGCAAGGTGTCGGACGGATCGAGGAACAGTTGCGCCGGCTCCAACCCCAGCACTTGCTGGGGCGCGGCCACGTACAAGGCAATGTCGCGTTCACCGGGTTGTTCGTTGAGCAGTTCCTGGGCCAGGCTCGCCGGGTCCGGGAAGGTGTGGCCGATCAGCAATCGGCCCCAGCCGCAATGCACCGCGATCGGGTCGGCGCCCAATTCGCTGCCGTCTTCGGCCAGGCGTGCCTGCAGGCGTTCGTAGGAGGGCGCCTGGCCACGCAAGAGGCGTTGATTGTGAACGGTTGCATGAGGTTTCATCGATCAGATTCCTTGCTCGCTGAGCCACAGGTTCAGCGCGGCCAGTTGCCACAGCCGCGAACCGCGCAACGGCGTGAGCTGGCCGTTGGGGTCGGTGAGCAGGCGGTCGAGCATGGCCGGGTTGAACAGGCCGCGATCCTGGCTCGGATCCAGCAGCAGCTCGCGAACCCAGGCGAGGGTGTCGCCTTCCAGGTGCTTGAGGCCCGGCACCGGGAAATAGCCTTTCTTGCGGTCGATCACCTCGCTGGGGATCACCCGTCGGGCGGCTTCCTTGAGCACCTGCTTGCCACCATCGGGCAGCTTGAACTTCGCCGGAACCCGGGCCGAAAGCTCCACCAGGCGGTAGTCGAGGAACGGCGTGCGTGCTTCCAGGCCCCAGGCCATGGTCATGTTGTCGACGCGCTTGACCGGGTCATCCACCAGCATCACGGTGCTGTCCAGGCGCAGGGCCTTGTCTACCGCGGCATCGGCCCCAGGCTGGGCGAAATGTTCCTTGACGAAGTCGCCGGCCGCGTCATTGGCCGTCAGCCAGTTGGGCTGCACGGTAGCGGCATATTCTTCATAGCTGCGGTCGAAGAACGCAGCGCGATAAGCCGCGTAAGGATCGCTGGCGCCATCGACCTGCGGGTACCAGTGGTAACCGGCGAACAGCTCGTCGGCGCCCTGGCCGCTTTGCACGACTTTGCAATGCTTGGCCACTTCCCGCGACAGCAGGTAGAAGGCGATGCAGTCGTGGCTGACCATCGGCTCGCTCATGGCGCGGAACGCCGCGGGCAGTTGCTCGATGATCTCTTTTTCGTCGATGCGCAGTTGGTGGTGGCGGGTGCCGTAGTGCTTGGCGATCAGGTCCGAATACTGGAACTCGTCACCGCGCTCGCCGCCGGCATCCTGGAAACCGATGGAGAACGTGGACAGGTCTTCCACGCCCACCTCCCGCAACAGACCGACCAACATGCTTGAATCGACGCCGCCGGACAGCAGCACGCCGACATCCACGGCGGCGCGCTGACGAATGGCGACGGCTTCACGGGTGCTGTCGAGCACGCGGTCGATCCAGTCTTCCAGGTTCAGGTGCTGTTCGTCGGCCCGAGGGCCGTAGGGCAGGGTCCACCAGGTTTTCTGCTCGGTGGTGCCGTCGGCTTCGATGCGCATCCAGGTGGCGGGCGGCAGTTTTTCAACACCGGCCAGCAAGGTGCGGGGCGCCGGGACCACCGCGTGGAAATTCAGGTAATGGTTGAGGGCCACCGGGTCGAGCATCGGGTTGATGTCGCCGCCCTTGAGCAGCGCCGGCAATGCCGAGGCGAAGCGTAGCCGCTGGCCAGTACGCGAAAGGTACAGCGGCTTGACACCGAGGCGGTCGCGGGCGATGAACAGCCGCTTGGCGTCACGCTCCCAGATGGCGAACGCGAACATGCCGTTGAGCTTGGGCAGCAGCGCTTCGCCCCAGGCGTGGTAGCCCTTGAGCAGTACTTCGGTGTCGCCACCGGAATAGAAGGTGTAGCCCAGGGCTTCGAGCTCGGCGCGCAGTTCCGGGTAGTTGTAGATCGCGCCGTTGAAGGCCAGGGACAGGCCCAGTTGGTTGTCGATCATCGGTTGAGCCGAGCCGTCCGACAGGTCCATGATTTTCAGGCGCCGATGGCCCAGGGCAATCGGCCCCTGGCTATGAAAACCCCAGGCATCAGGGCCGCGAGGGGCCAAGTGATGGGTGATTCGCTCTACGGCCGCAAGGTCCGCAGGTTGTTGATCGAAACGTAACTCTCCAGCTAATCCGCACATAAGTCCTTACCGGTTTTTCCGTTGGGGAGGGGTCAAGCAACGCAGGCCGAAATGGCGTGCACCCTGAAACTGACCGGGGGGATTTGCTGTGAGTTTTAGATCGATGCGTTATAAGCCGGCGGGTGGGGGCGCTTGGTCTGCCGCATGGATTGAAGGCTAAGAGGATCCTGTGGGAGCGAGCTTGCTCGCGATAGAGGTGGATCAGTTGGCATCTGAGTTGACTGACACACCGCTATCGCGAGCAAGCTCGCTCCCACAGGGGTTTGTGGTGGGCCGGCGATCTGCGCTAGGCCTTACCCCGAATCAATGCCCGCAACGCAAACCGGTTCGGATGGCAGGCCTCGGCCACGCTGCGGGGCAGTGGCAGGGGTTCGTTGTCCAGCCAGGCGGCGATCAGTTCGCCTGACAGGGGCGCGGTGATCAGGCCTCGGGAACCGTGGCCGCTGTTGATGTACAGGCCATCGAGCCACGGGCAGAGGGCATCCGGCACCTGGCGGGCGTCCTTGCCCAGGGCCGCATAGGCTTCGGTAAAGGCCTGGCGGTCGGCCAGCGGCCCGACAATCGGCAGGTAATCAGGGCTGGTGCAACGAAACGCCGCGCGGCCTTCGAGGTGCTCCGGGTCCAAGGTAGCGACGTTCAGGCGCTGCACCAGGTCTTGGGAGATCTCTTCGAGCATCTGCAGGTTGCCGGCGTGCTCGGCGGCGGTGGGGGTCAGGTCGTCGCTGTTGAAATCGAAGCTGGCGCCCAGGGTGTGTTCGCCCAGCCGTGGCGGCGCCACATAACCTTCGGCGCAGACCACCGTCGCCAGGCTCTGGCTGCGACTGGTTTGCGCCAGACGGGTGATCTGCCCGCGAATGCGCTTGAGCGGCAAGTCGGCGGCCGGTTCGAAGCGTTTGATCTCGGCCGCACTGGCGAGGATCGCCACCGGAGCGCTGGCCAGGCAGCGTTCGCCGTCCCACGCCTGCCATTGGCCGTCGACGCGACGCAGGTGCAGCACGTCATGATGGGGTTGTACATCAATCGCCGGCCCCGAAGCTTGCCAGCGACACAGCGCCGGCGGATGCACCCAACCGCCTTCGGGATAAAACAAGCCACCACAGGCCAAGCCAATGCCGGATCGAACCTGGGCTTCGGACTGATCCAGGGTGTGCAGTAAATCCGTCGGGAACGCCTCGGCCAATTGCGCCTGACGCTCGGCCTCTTTGCTGTTGAAGGCCAGCTGCAAGACGCCACAGGCATCCCAATCGACGCCGCGTTGCAGTTGCTCCAGCACGCGGCGGGTGTAGCCGAAGCCGCTGAGGATCATCTGCGACAGCGCGGTGCCGTGGGCCGACAACTTGAGGTACAGCACGCCCTGGGGGTTGCCGGACGCTTCCTCAGCCAACCCGGCATGGCGCTCCAGCAGCGTCACCTGCCAGCCACGGGCGGCGAGGCTAGCGGCGCTGGCACAGCCGGCCAGGCCGCCGCCGATCACCAGGGCCCGGCGCTCGCCGGTGGGTGGCAAGGGGCGGGCGTACCAGGGTTTTGCCGGGGACGGCGCGGGTGTCTGCTCCGGCCAGCCAAGAAATACGCCGCGCAGGATTTCCCATTTGTGGCCGATGCCCGGTGTGCGCTTCATCTTGAAGCCTGCCGCGTTCAGCAATCGGCGGACCCAACCGGTGCTGGTGAAGGTGCTGAGGGTGGCGCCGGGTGCGGCCAGCCGGGCCAGTTCGGCGAACAGCTCGGCGGTCCACATCTCGGGGTTTCGGGCCGGTGCGAAACCGTCCAGGAACCAGGCGTCGATCTGCCCGTCCAGCTGCGGCAACTGCTCCAGGGCATCGCCGATCAACAGGGTCAGCGTCACTCGTCCATTGGCGAGGACCAGGCGCTGGAAACCCTGATGGATCGCCACGTATTGCGCAAGCAATTGCTCGGCCTGAAGGTTGAGCTGTGGCCACAAGGCCAGCGCCCGGCGCAGGTCCTGGGGGCTCAAGGGGTACTTTTCGACGCTGACAAAATGCAGCCGCGCCCCAACGGGGGCGCACTGCTCGAACAACTGCCAGGCGCAGAGAAAATTCAGGCCGGTGCCAAACCCGGTTTCGCCGATCACCAGCCGCCCGTCATCGGCCAGCGCAGCGAAACGCTCGGCCAGGTTGTTCTGCTCAAGAAACACATAACGGGTTTCGTCCAGGCCCGACTGGTCGGAAAAATACACATCGTCGAACACCCGCGAGCGCGGGCGCCCCTGGTCGTCCCAGTCGAGTAGGGCGTGTTGCTGGATGGGCGTCATGGCAGGCTCGGTCAAAACTGAGGGGGCATTCTAGCCGATCGGTATCGGCATGCTTGACCCATCGCAACAACCCACGCATCTGATGGGAATCTGCTGCACAGGGCCGCATCCAATCCGCTAGTCTTGCCCCAATCCCTGGAAGGAGCTGTCCATGTTCGAATCCGCTGAAATCGGTCACGTCATCGATAAAGACACCTTTGAGGCCGAAGTACCGGCCCTGCGTGAAGCGCTGCTGGAAGCGCAGTTCGAGTTGCAGCAGCAGGGCCGGTTTCCGGTCATCGTGTTGATCAACGGCATCGAGGGCGCGGGCAAGGGCGAGACGGTGAAGCTGCTCAACGAGTGGATGGACCCGCGGCTGATCGAAGTGCGCACCTTCGACCAGCAGACCGACGAGGAACTGGCGCGGCCTCCCGCGTGGCGCTATTGGCGGATGCTGCCGGCCAAGGGGCGCATGGGGATTTTCTTCGGCAACTGGTACAGCCAGATGCTGCAAGGCCGGGTCCATGGCGAGTTCAAGGACCCGCGGCTCGACCAGGCGATCGCCGGGGCCGAGCGCCTGGAAAAAATGCTTTGCGATGAAGGCGCGCTGATCTTCAAGTTCTGGTTCCACCTGTCCAAGAAACAGATGAAGGCCCGGCTCAAGGGGCTCAAGGATGACCCGCTGCACAGCTGGCGCATCAGCCCGCTGGATTGGCAGCAGTCCCATACCTATGACAAGTTCGTCAAATACGGCGAGCGCGTGCTGCGCCGCACCAGCCGTGATTACGCGCCGTGGCATGTGATCGAAGGCGTGGACAGTTGTTACCGCAGCCTCACCGTCGGGCGGATCCTGCTCGACGGCTTGCGCCAGGCCCTGGACCGGTCGAAGATCAGGCCGCAGAAGGTCAGCGTGGCGCCGCTGCCCGAGTTGGATGGCCAGATCACCCTGCTCGACAGCCTGGACATGACCCGGCGCCTGGACAAGGCCGACTACGAAGAACAACTGATCACCGAGCAGGCGCGCTTCGCCGGGCTGTTGCGGGACAAACGCATGCGCCAGCATGCCTTGGTGGCGGTGTTCGAAGGCAATGACGCGGCGGGCAAGGGCGGGGCGATCCGGCGGGTCACGGCGGCCCTGGACCCGCGCCAATACAGCATCGTGCCGATTGCCGCACCCACGGAAGAAGAACGCGCCCACCCCTACATGTGGCGGTTCTGGCGGCATATCCCCGCGCGCGGCAAGTTCACCATGTTCGACCGCTCCTGGTACGGCCGGGTGCTGGTGGAGCGCGTCGAGGGGTTTTGCAGCCAGGCCGACTGGCTGCGGGCCTACGGTGAAATCAACGATTTCGAGGAACAGCTCGCCGATGCCGGCGTGGTGGTGGTCAAGTTCTGGCTAGCCATCGACAAGGAAACCCAGCTGGAGCGTTTCCAGGAGCGCGAGGACATCCCGTTCAAGCGTTTCAAGATCACCGAGGATGATTGGCGTAACCGCGACAAGTGGGATGCCTATCGCGCTGCGGTGTGCGACATGGTCGACCGCACCAGCACCGAGATTTCCCCCTGGACCTTGGTGGAGGCCAACGACAAGCGCTGGGCGCGGGTCAAGGTGTTGCGTACCCTCAACCAGGCGCTGGAGGCGGCTTTCGAACGGAGTGCAAGACAGGCTCGCAAGAAGAAGCGCTAGGGCGATGGGCGCGCATACGCGAGGTGAATGATTGTCGCGGTCGGTTATCCAGTGGATCTATGCTCGATCCACTCTCAACCGACTACAACAATGAGGTACAGCCATGCGTGAAGTGGTGATCGTCGACAGCGTACGGACCGGCCTGGCCAAGTCCTTTCGTGGCAAGTTCAACATGACCCGTCCGGATGACATGGCGGCCCATTGCGTCAACGCCTTGCTGGCACGCAACGACATCAACCCGGCCAGTGTCGAGGACTGCATCGTCGGGGCCGGGTCCAATGAAGGCGCCCAGGGCTACAACATCGGGCGCAACGTGGCGGTGCTCTCGCAATTGGGCATCGGCACGGCCGGCATGACCCTCAACCGCTTCTGTTCCTCGGGCCTGCAAGCCATTGCCATCGCCGCCAACCAGATCGCTTCCGGTTGCAGCGACATCATCGTGGCGGGCGGTGTGGAATCCATCAGTCTGACGATGAAAAGCGTCAATACCGACAACCTGATCAACCCGCTGCTCAAGGAGCAGGTGCCTGGGATTTATTTTCCCATGGGCCAGACGGCCGAGATCGTTGCCCGCCGTTACCAGGTCAGCCGCGAGGAGCAGGATCACTACGCCTTGCAAAGCCAGCAACGCACGGCCAAGGCCCAGGCGGCCGGGCTGTTCGATGACGAAATCGTGCCGATGGCGGTCAAGTACCGGGTCGAGGACAAGCACACTGGCGCCGTGCAGATCCTCGACGGTGTGGTCGACCGCGACGATTGCAACCGCCCGGACACCACCTATGAAAGCCTGGCCGGCCTGAAGCCGGTGTTCGCCGAAGACGGTTCGGTGACGGCGGGCAATTCGTCGCAGTTGTCCGACGGGGCCTCGATGACCTTGGTGATGAGCCTGGAAAAAGCCCTGGCGCTGGGGCTCAAGCCCAAGGCGTTTTTCCGTGGCTTCACCGTGGCCGGTTGCGAACCGGACGAAATGGGCATCGGCCCGGTGTTTTCGGTGCCCAAGCTGCTCAAGGCCAAGGGCCTGCAGATCGCCGATATCGACCTGTGGGAACTCAACGAGGCGTTTGCTTCCCAGTGCCTGTACAGCCGCAACCGGCTGGAAATCGATCCGCAGAAATACAACGTCAACGGTGGCTCGATCTCCATCGGCCATCCGTTCGGCATGACTGGCTCGCGGCAGGTGGGGCATCTGGTGCGTGAGCTGCAGCGGCGCGATCTGCGCTACGGCATTGTGACCATGTGCGTGGGCGGCGGGATGGGGGCTACGGGTTTGTTTGAGGCAGTGAGATAACCGTGCGCTGACAGTTAGCAAGATGATTATTTGTGGCGAGGTGACTTACCTCTGTGGGAGCAAGGCTTGCCCGCGATGAAGTTGATGCGGTCTCTCAAACCGAGGTGTCTGCATCGCGAGCAAGCGTTGCTCCCACAGGGTCTTGCTCCCACAGATAAATCCCCTCGCCGCAGGAGCGCGGCGCCAGCCATGGGTTTGACTTAGCTGGCAACCTGAGTCAGTTGCAGCATTCGCTGTACATAGGCTTCCACCTCCCGCAACGCCTCCTCGCGACTGGCGAACGGCCCTTCCTGGGTGCCCTCCCGGGTATTGAAGTAAAATTCGCCGTTTATCCGGCAAATCCGGTCACTGGGAAAGACCATCGCAGGGGCGAGGTCCTGGGCGCGTTGGCCGAGCATGGGGGGCTCCAGAAGAGGCGACGGGATCAGGTTGAGTGAAGTTTAGAGGCTGGCGTGGACGGCTGCTTGGCGAACCGATAGGCGGCCATGTGCCATGTCCGTACCCGGTCAATTTATCCCCAACTGTTCCTGTGTTGCTGGGCGATTGACGCCTAGAATGGGCGTTCTTTGTCTAGGGCTTCGAGGGTTGCATGCACATATCGTCCGGTCGCTGGGTCTACGGCTTGTTCCTTGCCCTGTTGACTGCCCTGCTTTGGGGAATTCTGCCGATCAAGCTCAAGCAAGTGCTGCAAGTGATGGACCCGGTCACCGTGACCTGGTTTCGCTTGCTGGTGTCCGGCGGTTTGCTGTTCATTTATTTGGCGGCGACCCGGCGCCTGCCCAGTCGCAAGGTGCTCGGCCCTCGCGGCGGCTGGCTGGTGGCGATGGCGGTGCTTGGGCTGGTGGGCAACTATGTGTTGTACCTGATGGGTCTGAACCGCTTGAGCCCCGGCACGGCGCAACTGGTGGTGCAGATGGGGCCGATCATGTTGCTGGTCGCCAGCCTGTTTGTGTTCAAGGAGCGGTTCAGCGTGGGGCAGGGCATCGGCCTGCTGGTGCTGCTGATCGGTTTCACGCTGTTTTTCAACCAGCGCCTGGGGGAGTTGCTGACGTCCCTGAGCGACTACACCGCCGGGGTGCTGATGGTGTTGCTGGCGTCGACGGTCTGGACGTTCTATGCCTTGGGCCAGAAGCAATTGTTGACGGTGTGGAATTCGTTGCAGGTGATGATGGTGATCTACCTGTTCTGCGCGCTGCTGCTCACGCCCTGGGTGCATCCGTTGGAGGCGTTGCAACTGAGCCCGTTGCAAGGCTGGTTGTTGCTCGCTTGCTGCCTCAACACCCTGATTGCCTATGGCGCGTTTGCCGAAGCCCTGGCTCATTGGGAAGCGTCGCGGGTCAGTGCGACCCTGGCGATCACGCCGCTGGTGACCTTCGCCGCGGTGGCGATGGCGGCCTGGTGGTGGCCTGATTATGTCCATGCCGAGCAGATCAACCTGCTGGGCTATGGCGGGGCGGTGCTGGTGGTGCTGGGTTCGGCGCTGGTCGCCCTGGGGCCCTCGTTGATCGCCGGGCTCAAGGCCCGGCGCGAGCGTTTGGCGGTAGAGCGTTAACAACGCAGCGCGCTGCCTGACACAAAACTATTGTGGGAGCGAGCTTGCTCGCGATGGCGGCCTGACAGTCGATGAAGATGTTGAGTCGCCCGGCCCTATCGCGAGCAAGCTCGCTCCCACATCTGATCTCCATGGGATGCAGGCTCAGCCCTGGCTACCCGCCTCCAGCATATTCTCCGGCCTCACCCAGGCATCGAACTCTTCATCGGTCAGGTACCCCAGCTGCAACGCCGCCTCACGCAGGGTCAGCCCTTCGCCATAGGCTTTCTTGGCGATTTCCGCCGACTTGTCGTAGCCGATGTGCGGGTTCAGCGCGGTCACCAGCATCAACCCACGCTCCAGATGCGCGGCCATCTGCTCGGCATCCGGCTCGAGTCCGGCGATGCAGTGATGCTGGAAGTTGCTGCAGCCATCGGCCAACAGGCGAATCGATTGCAGCAGGTTGTGGATGATCACCGGTTTGAACACGTTCAACTGCAAATGCCCCTGGCTGGCGGCAAAACCGATGGTCACGTCGTTGCCCATGACCTGGCAGGCCAGCATCGACAGGGCTTCGCATTGGGTCGGGTTGACCTTGCCGGGCATGATCGAACTGCCCGGTTCGTTGGCTGGCAATTTCACCTCGGCGAACCCGGCCCGTGGCCCGGAGCCCAGCAGGCGCAGGTCGTTGGCGATTTTCATCAGAGTCACCGCGAGGGTTTTCAGCGCGCCGGACAGGGCGGTCAGGGGCTCATGACCGGCCAACGCCGCGAACTTGTTCGGTGCGGTGACGAACGGCAGGCCGGAGAGTGCCGCCAGTTCAGCGGCAATCGCTTCGCCAAAACCATGGGGTGAATTGAGCCCGGTGCCCACCGCCGTGCCGCCCTGGGCCAGCTCGCAGACCGCCGGTAGCGCGGCGCGGATTGCCCGTTCGGCGTAATCGAGCTGGGCAATGAACGCCGACAATTCCTGGCCAAAGGTGATCGGCGTGGCATCCATCATGTGGGTACGGCCGGTCTTGACCAGTTTCATGTGGCGCGCCGCCAATTCTGCCAGCCCGCCGGACAACTCGCCGATGGCCGGCAGCAATTGCTGCTGGACGGCCTGGACGGCGGCGATGTGCATCGCGGTGGGGAAGCAGTCGTTGGAACTCTGCGAGCGGTTGACGTGGTCGTTGGGGTGCACCGGGCTCTTGCCGCCGCGGGGGTTGCCGGCCAGTTCGTTGGCGCGCCCGGCGATGACCTCGTTGACGTTCATGTTGCTCTGGGTCCCGCTGCCGGTCTGCCAGACCACCAGCGGGAACTGGTCGTCGTGCTGACCGTCGAGCACTTCGTCGGCGGCCTGTTCAATCAGGCGGGCGATGTCGGCGGGAAGATCGCCATTGCGGTCATTGACCCGCGCGGCGGCCTTCTTGATCAGTGCCAAGGCGTGCAACACCGACAGCGGCATGCGCTCGTTGCCAATGGCGAAGTTGATCATGGAGCGCTGCGTCTGGGCGCCCCAGTAGGCGTCGTCCGGGACTTCAACCTGGCCAAGGCTGTCGGTTTCGATACGGCTCATCGGGTCAAACTCCTGAAAGGCTGAATGCGCAGTTTAGGCCCAGATCGGCGGCACCGGTTCCCTCAATCATCGCTCAATCCAGGAACGGTGGGTTCGGCCCGTCAATCGGACCCGACAGCCATCGGGGTTGAGGCCCGGCGTTTTTTAGGCGCAGAATGGTCGCCCTTGGGGTTCTACCTCGCCTGTAATGAAAGGAAACTCGATGACCCGTCTTCGTGCCATCTGTACCGCAGTTGCTCTGGTGTGTGCCAGCGGCCCTGTTTTCGCCGATACCGCCAGCCACAACGCCAGCGCCGAAGCGTTCCTGACCCTGGCGCACGCTGACAAACTGGGTACTCCGGTGTACATGCAAGTGCAGCAGATGTTTGCCCAGCGCTTTGAACAGACCAAGGCCCCTGCGTCGAAAAAAGCCACCCTGGAAACCTATCAGGCCAAGGCCAATGCCGCACTGGATCAAGCCATCGGCTGGAACAAGCTCAAGCCGGACATGGTCAAGCTCTACACCAGCAACTTCAACGAGTCGGAGCTCAAGGACCTGGTCGCTTTCTACCAATCGCCATTGGGCAAGAAAGTCCTGGAAAAAATGCCGCAGCTGACCCAGCAATCGGCCCAACTGACCCAGGCCAAGCTTGAAAGCGCGGTGCCGGTGGTCAACAAGCTGCTGGCGGACATGACGGCCGAGCTCGAGCCAAAAGCCGCTGCCCCAGCCAAGAAAAAGCCGTAAGCGGAGCCCGGTATGAGCATGCAACAACGCATCGAATCAACGCTTGGGCTGTTGCAGCCCGAGCACTTGCAAGTGCTGGATGAAAGCCACATGCACAGCCGTGGCCTGCAGACCCACTTCAAGGCCGTGGTGGTCAGCCAGCAGTTCGAAGGGCTCAATCGCGTCAAGCGTCACCAGAAGGTCTATGGCACGCTGGGCGAGCTGATGGGCGAATTTCATGCGTTGGCGCTGCACACCTATACGCCCGCAGAGTGGGCGCAGATCGACGCGGCCCCGGCTTCGCCGACCTGTGCCGGTGGTAGCAAGCACTGAGCGGGCTGCTGTGGATGGCAAAACCTTGAGTCTGTGGGAGCGGCTGCTATGGGAGCAAAGCTGCTATGGGGGCCAGGCGCTGTGGGAGCAAAGCTTGCTCGCGATGCAGACACCTCGGTTTCTGAGAGACCGCGTCAACTTTATCGCGGGCAAGCCTTGCTCCCACAGAGTGATCCTCACAGTACTGTGGCCCACAGCAATCGCTGTCTGCAACCCCCCTGTTTTTTGTTAGAATCCGCAACGCGCCGCTCACCCGGCGCGTTTTTTTTCGCATCCGGTTCACCCTTTGCGAGGGTAGCCACCTGGAGAAACACCCATGACACAACCCATTGTCGTGGCGGCACTGTATAAGTTCGTCACCCTGGAAGATTACGTCGAGCTGCGTGAGCCCCTGCTCAAGGCCATGCTCGACAACGGCATCAAAGGCACGTTGCTGATCGCCGAAGAAGGCATCAACGGCACGGTTTCCGGCACCCGCGAAGGCATCGACGGCCTGCTGGCCTGGCTCAAGAACGATCCGCGCATGATCGACATCGACCATAAAGAGTCGTATTGCGATGAGCAGCCGTTCTACCGCACCAAGGTCAAGCTCAAGAAAGAAATCGTCACCCTCGGCGTCGAAGGCGTGGACCCGAACAAGCAAGTCGGTACCTACGTCGAGCCGCAGGACTGGAACGCACTGATCAGTGACCCGGAAGTGCTGTTGATCGACACTCGCAACGATTACGAAGTGTCCATCGGCACCTTCGAAGGCGCCATCGACCCCAAGACCACCAGCTTTCGCGAGTTCCCCGAGTACATCAAGGCCCACTTCGACCCGGCCAAACACAAGAAAGTCGCGATGTTCTGCACCGGTGGCATTCGCTGTGAAAAAGCCTCCAGCTACATGCTCGGCCAGGGTTTCGACGAGGTCTATCACCTCAAGGGCGGCATCCTGAAATACCTCGAAGAGGTGCCTCAGGAAGAAACCAAGTGGCGCGGCGACTGCTTCGTGTTCGATAACCGCGTGACCGTTCGCCACGACCTCACCGAAGGGGACTACGATCAATGTCATGCTTGTCGTACCCCGGTGAGCGTAGAAGACCGCGCTTCGGAGCACTACGTGCCTGGCATCAGTTGCCCGCATTGCTGGGATAAGCTGAGCGAGAAAACCCGGCGCAGCGCCATCGACCGGCAGAAGCAGATCGAGTTGGCCAAGGCGCGCAACATGCCGCACCCGATCGGCTACAACTACAAGCAGACATCTTCCGAGGCTTGAACCATGACGCCACGCCTGCTCTATGTGATGGACCCGATGTGTTCGTGGTGCTGGGGCTTTGCGCCGGTGGCCGAGGCATTGGTCGAGCAGGCTCAGGCCGCGGGGGTGGAGTTGCACCTGGTGGTGGGTGGTTTGCGCACCGGCAGCGGTTCGGCGCTGGAGCCGACCACCCGGCGCTACATTCTTGAGCACTGGCAGGCCGTGACCCAGGCCACCGGCCAGCCCTTCAAGCTGGAAGGCGCGTTGCCGGACGGTTTCGTCTACGACACCGAGCCTGCCTGCCGGGCATTGGTGACGGCTCGCAGCCTGGCCCCGGACCTGGCCTGGAAGCTGGTGAAACTGATCCAACAGGCCTTTTATGTGCAAGGTCGCGACGTCACCCACGCCAGCGTCCTGGTGGAACTGGCCGAACAGGCCGGGCTGCCCCGCATCGAGTTCGCCGCAGCCTTCGACCGCGCCGACCAACATGCGGCCACTGCGGCGGATTTCACCTGGGTACAGGACTTGGGCATTGCCGGGTTCCCCACGCTGTTGGCCGAGCGTGATGGCCAGTTGGCCTTGCTGACCAACGGCTACCAGCCCCTGAGCCAGTTGTCGCCGTTGCTTGGCCGCTGGCTGGAGCGCGCGGCCTGTGCCTGAGCGGCCGCCAGACCCATCGGCCTCGCGGCGCATTGATCGGTTGAGCTGGGCGGAAATCCGTCGCCTGGCCCTCAAGCATAAAAAAGCCCTGTGGATCGCCAACGGCGTGGCTGTGCTGGCGACGCTGTGCAGCGTGCCGATTCCGTTGCTGTTGCCATTGCTGGTGGACGAAGTCCTGCTGGGCCACGGCGATGCTGCCCTGAAAGTCATGAACCATGCCTTGCCAACGGCGTGGCAGAGCGCAGCCGGCTATATCGGGCTGATGTTGCTGGCGACTCTGACCCTGCGCTGTGGCGCCTTGCTGTTCAACGTAGTGCAGGCGCGGTTGTTCGCCAGGTTGGCCAAGGACATTGTCTATCGCATTCGCATCCGCTTGATCGAACGCCTCAAGCGAATCTCCCTGGGCGAGTACGAAAGCCTGGGCAGCGGCACCGTGGCGGCCCACCTGGTCACTGACCTGGACACCCTCGACAAATTCATCGGCGAGACCCTCAGCCGTTTCCTGGTGGCAATGCTGACTCTGGTGGGCACTGCCGGGATTCTGGTGTGGATGCATTGGGAATTGGCGTTGCTGATCCTGCTGTTCAACCCGCTGGTGATCTACGCCACGGTACAACTGGGCAAGCGGGTCAAACACCTGAAGAAACTGGAGAACGACAGCACCTCGCGCTTCACCCAGGCCTTGACCGAAACCCTGGATGCCATCCAGGAAGTGCGCGCCGGCAACCGCCAGGGTTATTTCCTTGGCCGCTTGGGGATGCGTGCCAAGGAGGTCCGCGATTACGCCGTGAATTCACAGTGGAAAACCGACGCGTCGAACCGCGCCAGTGGTTTGCTGTTCCAGTTCGGCATCGATATTTTTCGCGCGGCGGCCATGCTCACCGTGGTGTTTTCCGACCTGTCCATCGGCCAGATGCTGGCGGTGTTCAGCTACCTCTGGTTCATGATCGGTCCGGTCGAGCAACTGTTGAACCTGCAGTACGCCTATTACGCTGCCGGCGGGGCCTTGAACCGGATCAATGAACTGCTGGCCCGGGCTGACGAGCCTCAATACACGGGCGTCGTCGATCCGTTCAAGGGCCGTGACACCGTGGGCATCGAGATCCAGGGGTTGAGTTTCGGTTACGGCGAGGAACTGGTGCTCGACCAGTTGAACCTGTCCATCTCGCCGGGCGAGAAAGTCGCTATCGTCGGGGCCAGTGGCGGCGGCAAGAGCACCTTGGTGCAGTTGTTACTGGGGCTGTACACGCCGCAGTCGGGCAGCATTCGTTTCGGTGGCGCCACGCAGCAGGAGATTGGCCTGGAAATCATCCGGGAAAATGTGGCAGTGGTGTTACAACATCCGGCGCTGTTCAACGACACGGTACGGGCCAACCTCGCCATGGGCCGTGAGTGCAGCGACGACGACTGCTGGCGGGCATTGGAAATCGCCCAGCTCGACGCCACGGTACGGGCGTTGCCCCAGGGCCTGGAAAGCGTAGTTGGGCGTTCCGGGGTGCGTTTGTCCGGCGGGCAGCGCCAACGGCTGGCCATCGCCCGCATGGTATTGGCCAACCCACGGGTGGTGATTCTCGACGAAGCCACCTCGGCCCTGGACGCGGCCACCGAGTACAACCTTCACCAGGCCCTGGCGCGTTTTTTGAGTGCGCGGACCACTTTGATCATCGCCCACCGGCTCTCGGCGGTGAAGCAGGCCGATCGGGTATTGGTGTTCGACGGTGGGCAAATCGCCGAAGACGGCGACCATTTGCAGTTGATTGCCGAGGGGGGCCTGTACGCTCGTCTCTACGGTCATTTGCAACAGATACAGCAGCCTTGAGTTTCCCGCGGTTTTCTGTGTTTAGTATCGGAAAAAAAGCAGGCAAACCCGCCGATTTTTCCAAATTCCACGCAAAGTCTGTCGATCTGTTCATCCATTCATTCGAAGGGTCGAAAACTAGCCTAGGCTGTTGAGTCAGGAGCGGAATTCTGGCGGGTGTTCGTCCGGCAATACCTGTGCAAGGGACCTCATGAAGCAAAAGCAGACTCTCGGAACACCACGGCTGCTGGGCATCGTCTGGCCCTTTATTGCCGTTGTGCTATTTCAGGCATTGCTGGGCGGCGTCAGCCTTTACGTGCTGTCCGCGGTTCGCGGCTATGTGGCGGGGGAGAGTCTCTGGTCCAAGGGCCAGAAAGACGCCATCTATTACCTCAACCTCTACGCCGACAGCCGCGACGAAGCGATTTTCCGCAAATTTCAGCAAGCCATCGCCGTTCCCGAGGGCGGCCACGAACTGCGGGTGGCGCTGGACCGTGAACCGCCGGACCTGGAAGCGGCACGGGCCGGTATCCTCAAGGGCGGCAATCACCCGGACGATGTGTCCAGCCTGATCTGGCTTTATCTGAACTTTCGTCACTTCAGTTACCTGGAAGAGGCCATCGATCTCTGGACGGTGGGCGACGGCTATCTGATCGAACTGAATAACGTCGCCCGGCAGATGCACGGCAGCATTAGCGCAGGCCAGGCATCGGAGCTGGATATCCGCGGCTGGAAGGCCCAGATCTTTGCGATCAACGATTCCGTGACGCCAGCTGCCAAGGCATTCAGTGACGCATTGGGCGAGGGCTCGCGTTTCATCCTTCGGCTTTTGCTGGTGACCAACTTCGCCACGGCCTTGGGATTGATCGTCCTGGCGCTGTTGCGGACCCATAAGCTGCTGACCCAGCGACAGGTGTTCGCCAATGCGCTGCAGGTGGAGAAAGAGCGGGCGCAAATCACCCTGCAATCCATCGGCGATGGGGTAATCACCACCGACGTGGAGGGGGCCATCGCCTACATGAACCCCGCCGCCGAAGCGATGACCCATTGGAAGGCCGACCACGCCACGGGCTTACCCTTGGCCGCGCTGTTCAATTTGCTCGATGACAACGCCCAGGCCGAGGGCCTGACCCTGATCGAGCACATTCTCAGCGGTCGGCTCAGTGGCGCCAGCGAACATTCGAAACTGATCCAGCGCCTGGATGGCAGCACCGTCTCGGTCACCCTGGTGGGCGCGCCGATCCGCCATGCTGGCAAAGTCAGCGGTGCCGTGCTGGTGCTGCATGACATGACCCAGGAGCGGCAATACATCGCCAACCTGTCGTGGCAGGCCACCCATGACGCCCTGACCGGCCTGGCCAACCGCCGGGAATTTGAATATCGCCTCGAGCAGGCCTTGCACAACCTCACTCGTCAGGTCGGGCGCCATGCCTTGATGTTTCTCGACCTGGACCAGTTCAAGCTGGTCAACGATACCTGCGGCCATGCGGCGGGTGACGAATTGTTGCGGCACATTTGCGCCTTGCTGCAATCGGGGCTGCGGGAAAATGACACCTTGGCCCGACTGGGCGGCGATGAGTTTGGGATCCTGCTGGAGAACTGCTCGCCGGAGGCGGCGGAAAAGATCGCCGAAGGGCTGCGCCAGACCGTGCAGAACCTGCACTTTGTCTGGAAGGGCCGGCCGTTCGTGACCACCGTGAGCATCGGCCTGGTGCATATCGCCCAGACCCCGACGACCCTGGAGGCGTCCCTGCGGGCCGCCGACATGGCCTGTTATATGGCCAAGGAAAAGGGGCGCAACCGGGTCCAGGTCTATCATGCCGACGACTCGGAGTTATCCCTGCGTTTTGGTGAGATGGCCTGGGTGCAGCGCTTGCACATGGCCCTGGAGGAAAATCGCTTCTGTCTGTATGCCCAGGAAATCGCCGCGCTGGGCCCGGGCGATCATGGTGGCGGACACATTGAAATCCTGTTGCGCCTGCATGACGAAGCCGGGCGGATGATCCTGCCGGACAGCTTCATTCCCGCGGCGGAACGCTACGGCCTGATGACCTCCCTGGACCGTTGGGTGGTGGAAAATGTCTTCAAGATCATCCGCCAATGCCTGAATGAATCGCGACAGGGACCCATGGCGATGTGTGCGATTAATCTGTCAGGCACAACTATAGGAGATCAGGCGTTCCTCGACTTCCTGCGTAAACAGTTCGCCGCCTACTCGATTCCGCCGGAAATGATTTGTTTTGAAATTACAGAGACCAGCGCTATTTCGAATTTGGGCAGTGCGATCCGCTTTATCAATGAACTCAAGAGCTTGGGATGTTATTTTTCGCTGGATGACTTTTGCGCCGGAATGTCTTCATTCGCTTACCTGAAACATTTACCTGTAGACTTCCTGAAGATCGACGGGAGTTTCGTAAAGGATATGCTGGACGACCCGATTAACCGTGCAATGGTCGAAGTGATCAATCACATCGGTCACGTCATGGGTAAGCGCACGATTGCCGAGTTTGTAGAAACTGCCCAGATCGAGCAGGCATTGCTGGAGATAGGGGTGGACTACGCTCAAGGGTATGTGATCGAACGCCCGCAATTGTTTACCTGCGACACGTTGCAATGTCGGCCGGCCAGGCCCCAGCCGTTGTTATTCAAGGCCCCCGGCACGTTCCGCTGAACTCTTGTTGATCCGAAAAAATCACAATCAAAAGGAGCCCGACAGTGATCGACACATTCAACCGAACAGGCCCGCTCATGGACGCCACAAGCTATCCGAAATGGGCACAACAGCTCATTACCGATTGCAGCGAGAGCAAGCGCCGGGTTGTCGAACACGAACTGTATCAGCGCATGCGCGACAACAAGCTCAGCGCCAAGACCATGCGCCACTACCTCATTGGTGGTTGGCCGGTCGTCGAACAGTTCGCTTTATACATGGCACAGAACCTCACCAAGACCCGCTTTGCCCGCCACCCTGGCGAGGACATGGCGCGTCGCTGGCTGATGCGCAACATTCGTGTCGAACTCAACCATGCTGACTACTGGGTCAACTGGAGCGCCGCCCATGGCGTGACCCTGGAAGACCTGCAAGCCCAGCAAGTACCGCCTGAGCTTCATGCCTTGAGCCACTGGTGCTGGCACACCAGTTCCTCGGACGCGTTGATCGTGGCCATCGCCGCGACCAACTATGCCATCGAGGGTGCCACGGGAGAGTGGTCGGCGCTGGTGTGTTCCAACGGTGTCTATGCGGCCGCCTTCGCCGAGGAAGACCGCAAGCGCGCCATGAAATGGCTGAAGATGCATGCCCAGTACGACGATGCCCATCCTTGGGAAGCCTTGGAAATCATCTGTACGCTGGCGGGGATGAACCCGAGCAAGGCCCTGCAAACGGAGCTGCGCCAGGCCGTGTGCAAGAGCTATGACTACATGTATCTGTTCCTGGAGCGTTGCATGCAGCTGGAACAGGCGGAGACGGTGAGTAAGTCTTCATCCCCCCGTGAGCGTCTGGCATTGGCCGGGAGCTGATTACTACCGCTACAGATAGCCACAACCTGTGGGAGCGAGCCTGCTCGCGAAGAGGTCTGACAGTCGACGGGGAGGTTGACTGCCAGGCCGCTATCGCGAGCAAGCTCGCTCCCACAGTTGTTTTGGATGAGCGCTGGCTTCTGGTCGCCGCAAGACTTTGTGGGAGTGGGCTTGCTCGCGAAGGCTTCGGTGCATTCAATATATTCATAGCTGACCCACCGCTTTCGCGAGCAAGCCCGCTCCCACAAGGATGTCGGTGTTCTTACATCCTCTCGTTGTTTCAGCCGGCCATCGCCAGTCGATTGCGGCCTTCGCGCTTGGCCACGTACAGCGCGCTGTCGGCCCTGCGTAGCAGGCTTTCCGAGGATTCCCCCGGTAACAGGGTGGCGCACCCCAGGCTGACCGTCAGTTCGATCCTTGTGCCTGCGGCGAAATAATCCTGGGCCTGGGCGGCATAACGCAGCCGTTCACCGACCATGGCCGCCGCATCCCGGCTGGTATTGGCCAGCAGGATCAGAAATTCTTCACCGCCGAACCTGAACACCATGTCCACATTGCGCAGTTGGCTCTTGATCGACTCGGCCACGGCCTTGAGCACTTCGTCACCAATGCCGTGACCATGGCTGTCATTGATGCGCTTGAAATGGTCGATATCGAGCATCAGCACCGACAAGGGTTGCGAATGACGCTTGGCCATGTCGATTTCCCGCATCAGGGTCTGGTCCATGGCGATGCGGTTGCCGGTACCGGTCAGCGGATCGCGCAGGGCGCTTTGGGTCGCGGCGCGGTAGAGCAGCGCATTGCGCAGTGGATACAACAGCGTCGACATCACGGACTCGAGATCGCTCTGTTCCGCCTCGGTGAAACGTTGGTTACGGCGGAATACCAGTTCACCCAGGTGTTCGCCTTCATGGCTCAGGTTATAGCTGAGGGTGTGATGCCCGCGTTGCCCAAATTCCAGGCGCAGGTCACTGGCTTTGTGCTGATAGGCCAACGCATCCAGGGGCACCAGTCGCTGAATTTCGCGGAAAAACAGGCCCAGGATGCGCTGTGGCTCCAGGCTGGTCTGCAGTTGCTGGCTCAGTTGCTGGCGCAATTGCGACAGACTGACGGAGCGTGCCGCGAGCGGCGATGGCTGGGCAAGGCCCAGGCGCTGCAATTTGGCGCTGTCGAAGTCGATCGCGTTGATCTGGGTGGGCGTTTTCATAATGGCGTTAGCCCCTAAGCTAAATCGTCCCGACAGGTTGGGTGTGGCGGCTTTGGGCTGCGCGTCGTACTGGTCCTTCAGTCCCGTAGGACAACTGATTTGAGTTTAGTCCGCTTTACATGGCAGGCATAAGTCTCGTCTCAACGTCCGTCACCTGCCAAAGATGGCATGTTTGAAGAGGTTAGAGCGAAAGTCGTGCCATTCGGTTCACTTGTGTAAAAACCGATTAGAAATCAATGAATTGATAGCGAGTCGCGGAAGCAGGGGCGACGTGGACTTGGCGGTTCGCCTGGTTTGGCGTCGACGAAGGCCAGCATCGCGACGGTAAATCGTCGCGATGCGGGCCTTGGTTCACTATTGCGCGTTGAATGCCTGACCGTTGACGCCGGTGCTGTCCGGGCCCATGAGGTACAGGTAGACCGGCATGATCGCTTCGGGCGTCGGATTGTTGAGCGGGTTTTCTCCCGGATAGGCCTGGGCGCGCATGCTGGTGCGGGTGGCGCCGGGGTTGATGCTGTTGGCGCGCACGGCGGCGACGGTATCGACTTCGTCGGCCAGGGTCTGCATCAGCCCCTCGGTGGCGAACTTGGACACGCCATAGGCGCCCCAGTAGGCCCGACCCTTGCGGCCGACGCTGCTGGAGGTGAACACCACGGACGCATCCTTGGACAGCTTGAGCAGGGGCAGCAAGGTGCTGGTGAGCATGAACATCGCGTTGACGTTGACGTGCATCACGCGCATGAAGTTTTCACCGGACAATTGCTCCAGTGGCGTACGCGGGCCGATGATCGAGGCGTTGTGCAGCAAGCCGTCCAGGTGTCCGAACTCGGTTTCGATCATCGCCGCCAGTTCGTCGTATTGATGCGGCAGCGCGGTTTCCAGGTTGAACGGGATCACCGCCGGCTGCGGATGACCGGCCGCTTCGATTTCATCGTAGACCTGGGTCAGGTTGGCTTCGGTCTTGCCCAGCAGCAGCACGGTGGCACCGTGGGCGGCGTAGGCTTTCGCCGCAGCGGCACCGATCCCGCGACCGGCACCGGTGACCAGGATCACCCGGCCATTGAGCAGGTCGGGGCGGGCGGAATAATCAAACATAAAAGAACCTCAACAAAATAAAGCGGCACGGGGTTGGTGGCGCACAGCGCTCATGGCGAACGAGCTTTTTGTGGCGAGGGATTTATCCCCGTGATGTGGGAGCAAGCTGTGGGAGCAAAGCTTGCTCGCGAAACAGGCGCCTCGATTTCTGAAAGACCGCATCGCCTTCATCGCGGGCAAGCCTTGCTCCCACATAAATCCCTTCACCACAACAATCAGCTCAGCAACCGCACAACGCGTTATCCAGCACCTCGCGCAGCGCCGCCGGGTGGTCAATCACCGCATCCGCGCCCCAGTGCCTGGGGTTGTCGTCCGGGTGAATGTAGCCGTAGGTCACCGCGCAGGTCTTGGTGCCGGCGCTGCGGCCAGACTCGATGTCCCGCAGGTCATCACCCACGAACAGCACGCTGGCCGGGTCCAGGTCGAGCAGCTTGCACGCCAGGGTCAGCGGTTCCGGGTCCGGCTTGCTGTTTTTCACGTGGTCAGGGCAGATCAGCACTTTCGAACGCTCGGCCAGGCCCAGTTGCTGCATGATCGGTTCGGCGAAACGCACCGGCTTGTTGGTAACCACGCCCCAGATCAGGTTGGCCGCCTCGATATCGGCCAGCACCTCGGCCATGCCGTCGAACAGGTGGCTGTGGACCGCGCAACCCTTGAGGTAGCGGTCGAGGAATTCCTGGCGCAGGTCCTCGAACCCCGGTGATTCCGGGTCCATGGAAAAGGTCACCGCGACCATCGCCCGGGCGCCGCCGGAAATCTCGTCGCGAATGTGCTGGGTGTTCATCGGTGGCAAGCCACGGTCGGCGCGCATGGCCTGGCAGATGGCGATGAAATCCGGCGCGGTGTCGAGCAGCGTGCCGTCCATGTCGAAGAGAACCGCTTTGAGACGCATCGACTTACTCCTCGCGCAGGGTCTGGATCATGTAGTTGACGTCAACGTCGGCGGCCAGCTTGTAGTGCTTGGTCAGCGGGTTGTAGGTCAGGCCAATGATGTCCTTGACGGTCAGCCCGGCCGCACGGCTCCAGGCGCCCAGTTCGGAAGGGCGGATGAATTTCTTGAAGTCGTGGGTGCCCCGTGGCAACAGCTTCATGATGTATTCGGCACCGATGATGGCGAACAGGTACGCCTTCGGGTTGCGGTTGATGGTGGAGAAGAACACCTGGCCGCCCGGCTTGACCATGCTAAAGCAAGCGCGGATGACCGAGGACGGGTCCGGCACGTGCTCGAGCATTTCCAGGCAGGTGACCACGTCGAATTGGCCCGGCATTTCTTCGGCCAGGGCTTCGGCGGTGATCTGCCGGTATTCCACGCTCACGCCCGATTCCAGCTGATGCAGCTGCGCCACCGCCAGCGGCGCTTCGCCCATGTCGATGCCCATCACCGTCGCGCCGCGCTGGGCCATGGCTTCACTGAGGATGCCGCCGCCGCAACCGACGTCGAGGACCTTCTTGCCGGCCAGATTGACCCGCTCGTCAATCCAGTTGACCCGCAGCGGGTTGATGTCGTGCAGCGGTTTGAATTCGCTTTCACGGTCCCACCAGCGATGGGCCAGGGCTTCGAATTTGGCGATTTCGGCGTGGTCGACGTTGCTCATGTGCAGATCCTCGAAAAGCTTGAAAAATCAGGTGCCCCGAGCCGTGGCTCAAGGGGCGCGGTTATTCGTTATGGCCGCTGATGCGGCGACCCCAGGCCTGGGCCGTGGCGATCAGTGTCGGTTCGTCCATGCGGGTCAGTCGGCCATCCTCCAGTAACGGCTTGCCACCTACCCACAGGTGTTTGACGCAATCGCGGCCAGTGGCGTAGATCAACTGCGACACCGGGTCGTAGATCGGCTGCTGGGCCAGGCCCGACAGGTCAAAGGCCACCAGGTCGGCGGCCTTGCCGACTTCCAGGGAGCCGACGGTCGCTTCGATGCCCAGCGCCCGGGCGCCGTTGAGCGTGGCCATGCGCAGCGCCCGATGGGCATCCAGGGCCGTGGCCGAACCTGCGACGGCCTTGGCCAGCAGGGCAGCGGTGCGGGTTTCGCCGAGCAGGTCCAAGTCGTTGTTGCTCGCCGCACCGTCGGTGCCGAGGGCGACATTGACGCCGGCCTGCCACAGGCGTTCCACCGGGCAGAAACCGCTGGCCAGCTTCAGGTTCGATTCCGGACAGTGGATCACGCTGCAATTGCTTTCTACCAGCAAGGCCTGGTCTTCGTCGCTGATTTGAGTCATGTGCACGGCCTGGAAGCGTGGCCCCAGCAGGCCAAGGCGCCCGAGGCGAGCCATGGGTCGCTCAGCGGTGTTATCCACAGCCTGCTGCACTTCGAAGGCGGTTTCGTGAACATGCATATGAATAGCCGCGTCCAGTTCCTCGGCGATTACGCGAATTTTCTCCAGGTTCTCATCGCCCACCGTGTAGGGCGCGTGCGGACCGAATGCGACTTTGATCCGTGGGTGGTGCTTGAGATCGCCAAATAATTCGATGCCCTGACGAATGGCGTCGTCGGCGCTGGCGGCACCGGGAATCGGGAAATCGAGGATCGGAATGGCGATTTGCGCACGAATCCCGCTGTCGTGAACGCGCTCGCTGGCGACCTTGGGGTAGAAATACATGTCGGAGAAGCAGGTGATGCCACCCTTGATCTGCTCGGCGATTGCCAGGTCGGTGCCATCGCGGACGAAATCTTCATCGACCCATTTGGCTTCAGCCGGCCAGATGTGCTGTTCCAGCCAGGTCATCAAGGGCAGGTCGTCAGCCAAGCCGCGAAACAGGGTCATGGCCGCGTGGCCGTGGGCGTTGATCAGGCCGGGGCTGAGCAGCATGCCGGGCAGTTCACGGACCTCGGTGGCGTCACACTTCAGGGCTTCTGCCCGTGGGCCGATGAACACGATGCAACCGTCGCGAATGCCCAGGCCATGGTCCTTGAGCACTACACCGGCGGGTTCGACAGGCACCAACCAGGTCGGCAGCAATAATAAGTCGAGCGCAACGGCAGGCTTGGGCATCGTGGAACGGTTCCATGGGGTATAAAGGATGGCGAAGTATACCCGAGCGTCTTCGCGGAGGGATCGCTATAATCGGCGGCTTTTGTTCATGAGTACGGGGTGAAGGATGCGCGATCGACTATTGGCTGCGGAGAAGGTGAAGGCCATCGATTGGCGTGATGGCGTGCTGTACCTGCTGGACCAGCGTATCTTGCCGTTCGAGGAGAACTGGATCGCCTGCACCCGTGTCGCCGACGTGGCCGAGGCCATTGGCTCGATGGCCGTGCGCGGTGCGCCGGTCATCGGCATCAGTGCCGCTTATGGTGTGGTGCTGGCGGCGCGGGCCAGGATGGCCGAGGGCGGTGATTGGCAAGCGGCCCTGGAGGTCGATTTTGCCTTGCTGAGCGAGGCCCGGCCGACGGCGGCGAACCTGTTCTGGGCGCTGGATCGAATGCGCGATCGGCTGGGCCGCTTGAAAGACCATGCCGAGCCGCTGGCGGTGCTGGAGGCCGAAGCCATTGCGATCCATGAGAGCGATCGCGAAGCCAACCTGACCATGGCCCAGTTGGGCGTCGACCTGATCCGCAAGCACCAGGGCAACGCCCAGGCCATCCTCACCCATTGCAACACCGGCGCCCTGGCCAGCGGTGGTTTCGGCACGGCCTTGGGGGTCATCCGGGGGGCGTATATCGAAGGCATGGTGGAGCGCGTCTATGCCGACGAAACCCGTCCGTGGCTGCAAGGCTCGCGCCTGACGGCGTGGGAACTGGCTCGCGAGGGTATTCCGGTGACCCTCAACGCCGATTCCGCCGCTGCCCACATCATGAAGACCAAGGGGGTGACCTGGGTGATCGTCGGTGCCGACTGCATCGCCGCCAATGGCGATGTGGCGAACAAGATCGGCACTTATCAATTGGCGGTCTGTGCCATGCACCATGGCGTGCGCTTCATGGTCGTGGCGCCGAGCTCGACCATCGACATGAGCCTGGCCAGCGGCGATGACATTCCGGCGCAGGAGTGCGACGGGCGCGAACTGCTGGAAATCGACGGCAAGGGGCTCGGTCTGGAGGTGGACGCCTTCAACCCGGTCTTCGATGTCACCCCGGCGGATTTGATCGACGTTATCGTCACGGAAAAGGGCATCATCGAGCGTCCAGACACCGCGAAGCTTGCGCAGTTGATGTGCCGTAAGCGGTTGCACTGAAGATTTGGGGTGTCTGATCCATCGCCTTCGCGAGCAAGCTCGCTCCCACACTGGATTTGTGTTGTGTCCGAAGTCTCAGGCATACAAAAATTCCCCTGTGGGAGCGAGCTTGCTCGCGATGAGGCCCTTAAAAGCAACAAATCCCTTGCATTTGCCCCCTGAATCTCCATCCGCAACGCTTCTAAGCCCCTCTGGTCCCATATCAGCCTGTCACCGGTCAACTAACTACGCACCATGCGCATCTGGGGGATAGGTGCGTGGCGGCTCTTGTGATAACATCCGGCGGTTTCCAGGGCTGCCTCGCGAGGTGGCCTTTACTGCGCAGATCCATGGCATAACTCGTTGATTTGTCGTAAGTCGCTGCACGGCATTTGTTCTGCAGCGGCGAGCTTCGTTCGTCCCATCTGGATGTGACGAGGTTTCACCAGAAAAAGGAATCAGGCTTCTCATGGGCGAACTGGCCAAAGAAATCCTCCCGGTCAATATCGAAGACGAGCTGAAACAGTCCTACCTCGACTACGCAATGAGCGTAATCGTCGGGCGGGCGCTGCCGGATGCGCGCGATGGCTTGAAGCCCGTGCACCGGCGCGTGCTGTTCGCGATGAGCGAGCTGGGCAACGACTTCAACAAGCCGTACAAGAAATCCGCCCGTGTCGTCGGCGACGTGATCGGTAAGTATCACCCCCACGGCGACACTGCCGTGTACGACACCATCGTTCGTATGGCACAGCCATTCTCCCTGCGCTATCTGCTGGTAGACGGCCAGGGCAACTTCGGTTCGGTGGACGGCGACAACGCCGCGGCCATGCGATACACCGAAGTGCGCATGACCAAGCTGGCCCACGAACTGCTGGCCGACCTGCACAAGGAAACCGTGGACTGGGTGCCGAACTACGACGGCACCGAAATGATCCCGGCGGTCATGCCGACCCGTATCCCGAACCTGCTGGTCAACGGCTCCAGCGGTATCGCCGTGGGCATGGCGACCAACATCCCGCCGCACAACCTCGGTGAAGTCATCGACGGTTGCCTGGCCCTCATCGACAATCCCGAGCTGACCGTCGATGAACTGATGCAATACATCCCCGGTCCGGACTTCCCGACCGCTGCGATCATCAACGGTCGCGCTGGCATCATCGAAGCCTACCGCACCGGCCGTGGCCGCATTTACATGCGCGCTCGCTCGACCGTCGAAGACATTGACAAGGTCGGCGGCCGCCAGCAGATCGTCATCACCGAACTGCCGTACCAGCTGAACAAGGCCCGCTTGATCGAGAAGATCGCCGAGCTGGTGAAAGAGAAGAAGCTCGAAGGCATCACCGAGCTGCGTGATGAGTCCGACAAGGACGGCATGCGCGTCGTGATCGAGCTGCGCCGTGGCGAAGTGCCTGAGGTGATCCTCAACAACCTCTACGCCCAGACCCAGCTGCAAAGCGTGTTCGGCATCAACATCGTTGCGCTGATCGACGGCCGTCCGCGGATCCTGAACCTCAAGGACCTGCTGGAAGCCTTCGTGCGTCACCGTCGCGAAGTGGTCACCCGCCGTACCGTATTCGAACTGCGCAAGGCCCGCGAGCGTGGTCACATTCTCGAAGGCCAGGCCGTCGCCCTGTCGAACATCGACCCGGTGATCGCCTTGATCAAGGCCTCGCCAACGCCGTCGGAAGCCAAGGAAGCGCTGATCAGCACGCCTTGGGAGTCCACGGCGGTGGTGGCCATGGTCGAGCGCGCTGGTGCCGATTCGTGCCGTCCTGAGAACCTCGATCCGCAATACGGCCTGCGCGAAGGCAAGTACTTCCTGTCCCCGGAACAGGCGCAAGCCATCCTGGAACTGCGCCTGCACCGCCTGACCGGCCTGGAGCACGAGAAGCTGCTGGCCGAGTACCAGGAGATCCTCAACCAGATCGGTGAGCTGATCCGCATCCTCAACAGTGCCACGCGCCTGATGGAAGTGATCCGCGAAGAACTGGAAGTGATCCGCGCCGAATACGGCGACGTGCGCCGCACCGAAATCCTCGATGCGCGCCTGGACCTGACCCTGGGTGACATGATCCCGGAAGAAGAGCGCGTGGTGACCATTTCCCACGGCGGCTACGCCAAGACCCAGCCGCTGGCTGCCTACCAGGCCCAGCGTCGCGGCGGCAAAGGCAAGTCGGCGACCGGCGTCAAGGATGAGGACTACATCGCTCACCTGCTGGTCGCCAACAGTCACACCACGCTGTTGCTGTTCTCCAGCAAAGGCAAGGTGTACTGGCTCAAGACCTATGAAATCCCTGAGGCGTCCCGTGCGGCTCGCGGTCGTCCGTTGGTCAACCTGCTGCCGCTGGACAGTGATGAATACATCACCACCATGCTGCCGGTGGAGGAATACACCGAAGGTCACTTCATCTTCATGGCCACCGCCAAGGGCACCGTGAAGAAGACCCCTCTGGAATCCTTCAGCCGCCAGCGTAGCGTCGGCCTGATCGCCCTGGAGCTGGACGAAGGCGACGTGCTGATTTCCGCCGCCATCACCGACGGCGAGCGTGAGGTCATGCTGTTCTCCGACGGTGGCAAGGTCACTCGCTTCAAGGAATCCGACGTTCGCGCCATGGGCCGTACCGCCCGCGGCGTGCGCGGCATGCGCCTGCCGGAAGGCCAGAAGCTGATTTCCATGCTGATCCCCGAAGAAGGCAGCCAGATCCTCACCGCTTCGGCCCGTGGTTATGGCAAACGCACGGCCATCAGCGAGTTCCCTGAGTACAAGCGTGGCGGCCAGGGCGTGATCGCCATGGTCAGCAACGACCGTAACGGCCGCCTGGTCGGTGCTGTCCAGGTGCTCGATGGCGAGGAGATCATGTTGATCTCCGACCAGGGCACCCTGGTGCGCACGCGAGTCGCCGAAGTGTCGAGCCTGGGTCGTAACACCCAAGGCGTGACGCTGATCAAACTGGCCAGCGACGAAACGCTGGTCGGGCTTGAGCGGGTCCAGGAGCCGTCGGAGGTTGAAGGCGAGGAGTTGGAAGGCGAGGACGGCGTGGCGTTCGACGGCACCCTGGGTGCCGATGTCGACGACGCTGTCGGTGACCAACCGCTCGACGCTGCCGCAGACGAAGAAGAACCGCAGGACTAAGCGGACACGCAGGGGGCGGATGAAAATTCGCCCCCTTGTTGTTTGTTCCTTTTGAAATTTCGTATCAAATTGCAGCTTTGTGAGAGCAAGGCTTGTGTGGGAGCAAGGCTTGTGGGAGCAAGGCTTGTGGGAGCAAGGCTTGCCCGCGATGGCGGTAGACCAGTCAACATCAATGTTGGATGACAGTCTGCTATCGCGGGCAAGCCTTGCTCCCACACCTTTGCTCGCCCGCCCTAGGTCCACAATGCGCACCACCTGATACCGTATTAATTGCGTGAACCACCAGATCAGAGCGAGATTGGATGTGAGCAAGAGAGCCTATAACTTCTGTGCCGGCCCGGCGGCGCTTCCTGAGGCGGTCCTGAAGCGTGCCCAGGGCGAACTTCTCGACTGGCACGGCAAGGGCCTGTCGGTCATGGAAATGAGCCATCGCAGCGATGAGTTCGTGTCCATTGCCACCAAGGCCGAGCAGGACCTGCGTGATCTGCTGAACATCCCGTCCAATTACAAGGTGCTGTTCCTGCAAGGTGGCGCCAGCCAGCAGTTCGCCCAGATCCCGTTGAACCTGCTGCCGGAAAACGGCAAGGCCGACTACATCGACACCGGCATCTGGTCGCAGAAAGCCATTGAAGAAGCTTCGCGCTACGGGCACGTCAACGTGGCGGCCACCGCCAAGCCCTACGACTACTTCGCGATTCCCGGCCAGAACGAGTGGGAACTGTCCAAGGACGCGGCGTACGTGCACTACGCGCCGAACGAAACCATCGGTGGCCTGGAATTCAACTGGATCCCGGAAACCGGCGACGTGCCCTTGGTGGCCGACATGTCCTCGGACATCCTCTCGCGCCCTGTGGATATCTCCCGTTTCGGCATGATCTACGCGGGTGCCCAGAAGAACATCGGCCCAAGCGGCATCCTGGTCAGCATCATTCGTGAAGACCTGCTGGGTCGCGCCCGTTCCCTGTGCCCGACCATGCTCAACTACAAGGTCGCGGCCGACAACGGCTCGATGTACAACACCCCGCCGACCCTGGCCTGGTACCTGTCCGGCCTGGTGTTCGAATGGTTGAAAGAGCAGGGCGGTGTCGAAGCCATCGGCAAGCTCAACGAAGTGAAGCAGCGCACGCTGTATGACTTTATTGACGCCAGTGGCCTCTACAGCAACCCGATCAACAAGACTGATCGCTCGTGGATGAACGTGCCGTTCCGCCTGGCCGACGACCGTCTCGACAAGCCGTTCCTGGCCGGTGCCGACGAGCGTGGCCTGCTGAACCTCAAGGGTCACCGTTCGGTCGGTGGCATGCGCGCCTCCATCTACAACGCCGTCGACATCAACGCCGTCAATGCGTTGATCGCCTACATGGCAGAGTTCGAGAAGGAACATGGCTGATGTCTGAGCAAGAACTCAAAGCGCTGCGCCTGCGCATCGACGCCCTGGACGAAAAAGTCCTGGAGCTGATCAGCGAGCGCGCGCGCTGCGCCCAGGAAGTCGCCCGGGTGAAGATGGCCTCCCTGGCTGAAGGCGAAGTGCCGGTGTTCTATCGCCCCGAGCGTGAAGCGCAGGTGCTCAAGCGTGTCATGGAGCGCAACAAGGGGCCGCTGGGCAACGAAGAGATGGCGCGCTTGTTCCGCGAAATCATGTCGTCGTGCCTGGCCCTCGAGCAGCCGCTGAAAGTCGCCTACCTGGGGCCGGAAGGCACGTTTACCCAGGCAGCCGCCATGAAGCACTTCGGTCACGCCGTGATCAGCAAGCCGATGGCGGCCATCGACGAAGTGTTCCGTGAAGTCGCCGCCGGCGCGGTGAATTTTGGCGTGGTGCCGGTGGAGAACTCCACCGAAGGCGCGGTCAACCACACGCTGGACAGCTTCCTCGAGCACGACATGGTGATCTGTGGCGAAGTCGAGCTGCGCATCCACCACCACCTGCTGGTGGGCGAGAACACCAAGACCGACAGCATCAGCCGGATCTATTCCCACGCCCAGTCGTTGGCCCAGTGCCGCAAGTGGCTGGACGCCCATTACCCGAACGTCGAGCGCGTGGCGGTCTCGAGCAACGCCGAGGCGGCCAAGCGGGTCAAGGGTGAGTGGAACTCGGCGGCGATTGCCGGCGACATGGCGGCTGGCCTCTACGGGCTGACGCGCCTGGCGGAAAAAATCGAGGATCGCCCGGACAACTCCACGCGGTTCCTGATGATCGGCAGCCAGGAAGTCCCGCCAACCGGCGACGACAAGACCTCGATCATCGTGTCCATGAGCAACAAGCCCGGCGCGCTCCATGAGCTGCTGGTGCCGTTCCATGACAACGGTATCGACCTGACGCGGATCGAGACCCGTCCGTCGCGCAGCGGTAAATGGACCTACGTGTTCTTCATCGATTTCGTCGGCCACCACCGCGATCCGCTGGTAAAAGGTGTGCTGGAGAAAATCAGTCAGGAAGCAGTGGCACTCAAGGTGCTGGGTTCCTACCCCAAGGCAGTTCTTTAAGGGCGGATAGCAAATGAGTGGCAACTTCCTCGCTCTGGCTCAGCCAGGCGTGCAACAACTCTCGCCTTACGTTCCGGGCAAGCCCGTGGACGAACTGGCCCGTGAGCTGGACCTGGATCCGGCCAGCATCGTCAAGTTGGCGAGCAACGAAAACCCGTTGGGCGCGAGCCCCAAGGCGCTGGCGGCGATCCGCGACGAACTGGCCGAGCTGACCCGTTACCCCGATGGCAACGGCTTTGCACTGAAGAGCCTGCTGGCCGAGCGCTGTGGCGTCGAGCTGAACCAGGTGACGCTGGGCAACGGTTCCAACGACATTCTTGAGTTGGTCGCCCGTGCGTACCTGGCGCCAGGTCTCAACGCGGTGTTCAGCGAGCACGCGTTCGCGGTCTACCCGATCGCGACCCAGGCCGTCGGCGCGGATGCCCATGTGGTTCCGGCCAAGGACTGGGGGCACGACCTGCCGGC
Organism: Pseudomonas beijingensis; assembly: GCF_030687295.1. Taxonomy (NCBI): domain Bacteria; kingdom Pseudomonadati; phylum Pseudomonadota; class Gammaproteobacteria; order Pseudomonadales; family Pseudomonadaceae; genus Pseudomonas; species Pseudomonas beijingensis. The sequence goes on from NZ_CP117425.1 coordinate 2,835,959, forward strand.
CATGTTGGCGGCTATCGACGCCAACACCCGCGTGGTCTTCATTGCCAACCCGAACAACCCGACCGGCACCTGGTTCGATGCCCAGGCCCTGGATGACTTCCTTCAAGACGTGCCCGCGCACGTGTTGGTGGTGCTGGACGAGGCCTACATCGAATACGCCGAAGGCAGCGATTTGCCCGATGGCCTGGATTTCCTCGCCGCCTACCCGAACCTGCTGGTTTCGCGCACGTTCTCCAAAGCTTATGGCCTGGCTTCGCTGCGGGTCGGCTACGGCTTGTCCACCGCGGTGGTGGCCGATGTGCTGAACCGCGTGCGCCAGCCGTTCAACGTCAACAGCTTCGCCCTGGCCGCCGCCTGCGCCGCATTGCAGGATGAAGCCTACCTGGCTGAAAGCCGTCGCCTCAACTCGGCCGGCATGGAGCAGTTGGAAGCCGGGCTGCGTGAGCTGGGCTTAGGCTGGATTCCATCCAAAGGCAACTTCATCTGTGTCGACCTGGGACGTGTCGCCGCGCCGGTGTATCAGGGGCTGTTGCGCGAAGGTGTGATTGTGCGTCCGGTGGCCAATTACGGCATGCCGAACCACTTGCGCATCACCATCGGCCTGCCAGCGGAGAACAGCCGTTTCCTTGAGGCGTTGAGCAAGGTTCTGGCTCGTGGTTGATGTCACTTCACTGCAACCTGTTGCCCCTATGATCGGTCGCCTGGTAGTGGTCGGCCTGGGGTTGATTGGCGGTTCGTTTGCCAAGGGCTTGCGTGAAAGCGGCCTGTGCCGCGAGGTGGTCGGTGTCGACCTGGATCCGCAGTCGCGCAAGCTGGCGGTGGAGCTGGGTGTGGTCGATCTCTGCGAGGATGACCTGGCGATTGCTTGCCAAGGCGCGGACGTGATCCAGCTGGCGGTGCCGATCCTGGCCATGGAAAAACTGCTGGCGCGCCTGGCGACCATGAGTTTGGGGCAAGCGATCCTGACCGACGTCGGCAGTGCCAAGGGCAACGTCGTGCGCGCTGCCACCGAGGCTTTCGGCGGGATGCCGGCGCGCTTTGTGCCCGGCCATCCGATTGCCGGTTCCGAGCAGAGCGGGGTTGAAGCCTCCAATGCGGAACTGTTTCGTCGTCACAAAGTGATATTGACTCCGCTGGAGCAGACCGACCCGGCTGCGCTGGCGGTGGTGGACCGTTTGTGGCGCGAACTGGGCGCCGATGTCGAGCACATGCAGGTAGAGCGTCACGATGAAGTGTTGGCGGCTACCAGCCATCTGCCGCACCTGTTGGCGTTCGGCCTGGTGGATTCATTGGCCAAACGCAATGAAAATCTTGAGATCTTCCGTTACGCTGCCGGCGGTTTCCGCGATTTCACGAGAATCGCCGGAAGCGACCCGGTCATGTGGCACGACATCTTCCTCGCCAACCGCGAAGCTGTCTTGCGCACACTCGATACATTTCGCAGCGACCTCGACGCCTTGCGCGACGCGGTCGATGCAGGGGACGGGCACCAATTGCTGGGCGTTTTCACACGCGCCAGGGTGGCCCGCGAGCATTTCAGTAAAATCCTGGCCCGTCGGGCCTATGTGGACGCTATGAACTCCAACGATCTGATTTTCCTGGCACAACCTGGTGGCTCCCTGAGTGGGCGTATTCGTGTACCGGGCGATAAATCGATTTCCCATCGTTCGATCATGCTCGGCTCCCTGGCCGACGGCGTGACCGAGGTGGAAGGTTTCCTCGAGGGCGAAGACGCCCTGGCGACGCTGCAAGCGTTTCGCGACATGGGGGTGGTCATCGAAGGTCCGCACCACGGTCGCGTGACCATCCATGGTGTCGGCCTGCACGGCCTCAAGCCCGCCCCGGGGCCGATCTACCTGGGTAACTCCGGGACCTCGATGCGCCTGTTGTCCGGCTTGTTGGCAGCGCAGGACTTCGACAGCACCTTGACCGGTGACGCCTCGCTGTCCAAGCGCCCGATGAATCGCGTCGCCAACCCGTTGCGGGAAATGGGCGCGGTCATCGAGACGGCAGCCGATGGTCGTCCGCCGATGACCATCCGTGGTGGCAACAAGCTCAAGGGCCTGACCTACACCATGCCAATGGCCAGCGCCCAGGTGAAATCCTGCCTGCTGCTGGCCGGTCTCTACGCCGAAGGCAAGACCACCGTCACCGAACCGGCCCCGACCCGCGACCACACCGAGCGCATGCTGCGCGGCTTCGGCTACCCGGTCACGGTGGATGGCGCCACGGCGTCGGTCGAGTCTGGCAGTAAGCTGACTGCGACCCATATCGAAGTGCCGGGCGATATCTCATCGTCGGCGTTCTTTCTGGTGGCCGCCTCGATCGCCGAAGGCTCCGACCTGGTGCTCGAGCACGTCGGCATCAACCCGACCCGCACCGGTGTGATCGACATCCTGCGCCTGATGGGCGCTGACATTACCCTGGAAAACCAACGTGAAGTTGGCGGCGAACCCGTAGCCGACCTGCGCGTACGAGCGGCTAAACTCAAGGGTATCGAGATTCCGGAAGCGCTGGTTCCGCTGGCCATCGACGAGTTCCCGGTGTTGTTCGTGGCGGCCGCCTGTGCAGAAGGGCGCACCGTGCTGACCGGCGCCGAAGAACTGCGGGTCAAGGAATCGGATCGCATCCAAGTGATGGCGGACGGCTTGTTGGCCTTGGGTGTCAAGTGCCAGCCAACGCCGGACGGCATCATCATCGACGGCGGCCAGATCGGCGGCGGCGAAGTCCATGGTCACGGTGATCACCGCATCGCCATGGCTTTCAGTGTTGCGTCTTTGCGCGCCAGCGCGCCGATTCGCATCCATGATTGCGCCAACGTCGCGACGTCGTTCCCGAACTTCCTGGCGCTGTGCGCGCAGGTCGGTATCCGAGTAGCACAAGAGGCACAGTCGTGAACATCAAGGCACCGGTCATCACCATCGATGGCCCAAGCGGTTCAGGCAAGGGCACTGTCGCCGGGATCCTGGCCAAACAGCTGGGCTGGAACCTGCTCGATTCGGGTGCCTTGTACCGTCTGCTGGCGTTCGCCGCCGCCAACCATGGCGTCGACCTGACCAATGAAGAATTGCTCAAGGCGCTGGCGGCTCATCTGGACGTGCAGTTCATTGCGGCAACCGACGGTCAGCTCCAGCGCATCATCCTGGAAGGCGACGAAGTCAGCGACGTCATCCGTACCGAAAGCGTGGGCGCCGGGGCCTCCCAGGTCGCCGCGCTGCCAGCGGTGCGCGAAGCCTTGCTGCAACGCCAGCGTGCATTCCAGGAGCCGCCGGGGCTGGTGGCTGATGGCCGCGACATGGGCACGGTGGTGTTCCCCGACGCGCCGCTGAAGATCTTCCTCACTGCCAGCGCCGAGGAGCGGGCGCGCCGCCGATATTTGCAGTTGAAGGGCAAAGGCGAGGATGTTAGTCTGTCGAGTCTGCTAGATGAGATCCGTGCACGCGACGAGCGTGACACCCAGCGCGCAGTAGCCCCGCTAAAGCCGGCGGCCGATGCGATACAGCTGGATTCCACGGAGTTGTCCATTGATCAGGTGTTGCAACGCATCATGAGCGAGATCGCGCTTCGCGATATCGCCGGGTGACAGGAAGCTCCGCAGGGGACCAGTCATAGTCCTGCGGCGCTTCTTTTATATGAAACTAACCCACACCGTCTGGGGTGTGGAGATGGGCGTTTACTTCGCCCTAATCAACAGGAATTAAAATGAGCGAAAGCTTTGCGGAACTCTTTGAAGAAAGCTTGAAAACCCTGAACCTTCAGGCAGGCTCCATCATCACCGGCGTTATCGTTGATATCGATTACCAGGCTCGCTGGGTAACCGTTCACGCTGGTCTGAAGTCTGAAGCGCTGATCCCGCTTGAGCAGTTCTACAACGACGCTGGCGAACTGAACATCAACGTCGGTGACGAAGTTCACGTTGCGCTGGACTCGGTTGAAGACGGCTTTGGTGAAACCAAGCTGTCCCGTGAAAAAGCCAAGCGTGCTGAATGCTGGATCGTTCTGGAAGCGGCCTTCGCAGCTGAGGAAGTGGTCAAGGGCGTTATCAACGGTAAGGTTAAAGGCGGCTTCACTGTCGACGTTAACGGCATCCGTGCGTTCCTGCCAGGTTCCCTGGTTGACGTCCGTCCAGTGCGCGACACCACGCACCTGGAAGGCAAAGAGCTGGAATTCAAGGTCATCAAGCTGGACCAGAAGCGCAACAACGTTGTCGTTTCCCGTCGCAGTGTCCTGGAAGCCGAGAACTCCGCCGAGCGTGAAGCTCTGCTGGAATCGCTGCAGGAAGGCCAACAGGTCAAGGGTATCGTCAAGAACCTCACCGATTACGGCGCATTCGTCGATCTGGGTGGCGTCGATGGCCTGCTGCACATCACCGACATGGCCTGGAAGCGTATCAAGCATCCTTCGGAAATCGTCAACGTTGGCGACGAGATCGATGTCAAGGTTCTGAAGTACGATCGCGAGCGCAATCGTGTTTCCCTGGGCCTCAAGCAACTGGGTGAAGATCCATGGGTTGCTATCAAAGCCCGTTACCCAGAAGGCACCCGCGTCACCGCTCGTGTTACCAACCTCACCGACTACGGCTGCTTCGCTGAGCTGGAAGAAGGCGTTGAAGGCCTGGTACACGTTTCGGAAATGGACTGGACCAACAAGAACATCCACCCTTCGAAAGTCGTACAAGTCGGCGACGAAGTGGAAGTCATGGTTCTGGACATCGACGAAGAGCGTCGTCGTATCTCCCTCGGCATCAAGCAGTGCAAGTCCAACCCATGGGAAGACTTCTCTGGCCAGTTCAACAAGGGCGATAAAATCTCCGGCACCATCAAGTCGATCACCGATTTCGGTATCTTCATTGGTCTGGACGGCGGCATCGACGGCCTGGTTCACCTGTCCGACATCTCCTGGAACGAAGTGGGCGAAGAAGCCGTACGCCGTTTCAAGAAGGGCGACGAGCTGGACACCGTTATCCTGTCGGTTGACCCAGAGCGCGAGCGTATCTCCCTGGGTATCAAGCAACTGGAAAGCGATCCGTTCTCCGAGTACGTTCAAGAGAACGACAAAGGCGCAATCGTTAAGGGCATCGTGAAAGAAGTTGACGCCAAAGGCGCCATCATCACCCTGGCCGACGATATCGAAGCGACTCTGAAAGCCTCCGAAATCAGCCGTGACCGCGTTGAAGACGCGCGCAACGTTCTGAAAGAAGGCGAAGAAGTAGAAGCCAAGATCATCAGCGTTGACCGCAAGAGCCGCGTAATCCAGCTCTCCATCAAGTCGAAAGACGATGCTGAAGAGAAAGAAGCAATCCAGAGCCTGCGCGACAAGCCAGCCGCTGACATTGCTGCTGGTCCTACCACTCTGGGTGACCTGCTGCGTGCACAAATGGAAAAACAGAACTGAGTTCTGTCAGACCATAGAAAAAGGGCGACTTCGGTCGCCCTTTTTTGTGGGCGCGATTCGGGAAGCCCGGCTTTGCTCGTTTCACTTACGCTGTCTGGTCTCGCTGTGAAACCAATCCTGCAACCCGGCTGTCTCTTTCTTTAAGTGGATCAAGCATCTATCAAGGCTGGACTACAGATGTCGTGGCTCTCCGGAACAATGTGGGAGCGAGCTTGCTCGCGATAGCGCCAGGTCATGCACCACCCAGTCGAGTATTGGATATTTAAGGAGATGAATGAACAGGCTCATCCTGGTATTCGCGGCATTGGCATTGGCATTGGCATTGGCAGGTTGCACCACAAGCGCCAAGACCCACGCAGTGCGTGGTGTCAGCGGTATCGAGGTCGACTGCTCAGGGTTGGGCTCTGGCTGGGAGAAGTGCCATAAGAGAGCCGCAAGGGAGTGCAAGGGCGCTGGCTACAAGGTCATTACCCGATCAGACGACGCCAAAGATGACGATCAGTACCCCTTTGGTTTCAATCCGGCTGGCTATCTTACTCGTACGATGCTGGTCATTTGCCGGTAGCTTGAGAAACCTCCCCGTCTGCATGGAAGGAAGCGGCAAGGGAGTAATAGAGGAATGTCAATACTTGGGCTGTTCAAATCCCTCCGGTCATGCTAAAACCTTTTCAAGCGATTTTCCTAGCTGCTTGAAAAAGAAGGGAAAAATATGACGAAGTCGGAGTTGATCGAACGAATTGTCACCCATCAAGGGCTACTCTCATCCAAGGATGTGGAACTGGCCATCAAGACCATGCTTGAACAAATGTCCCAGTGCCTGGCTACGGGTGATCGCATCGAGATCCGTGGCTTCGGCAGCTTTTCCCTGCATTACCGCGCCCCACGGGTTGGGCGCAATCCGAAGACCGGTCAGTCCGTCAGCCTTGACGGCAAGTTTGTTCCTCATTTCAAGCCAGGCAAAGAGCTTAGGGATCGGGTGAATGAGGAGGAGGGCGATGAGCTCTGACGCAGCACTAAAGCAAAGGAATTCTCATGCGGAACTTTAAACGCTTGGCCCTGGTCGTACTTGCGCTGCTCGTGGCCTCAGCTATCGTCTTGTTCGTGCTTGAAAACAACCAGCCGGTTGCGCTCCTGTTTCTGGGCTGGTCAGCTCCGCAGCTTCCTGTCTCGGTTTTCGTGATCCTGGCGCTTCTCGCTGGTATGATAGCCGGGCCGTCGCTTGCGTGGTTCCTGGGAATGCGCAGACGGGCAAAATAATGGATATGTGAGCCCAGTAGTCTTGGTGTAAGGATCACGGCCAATAACTTTGTTCTGACTATGGGGGGCGTTTTGTTCGAATTTACTTTGATTCCATCTACAGCTTTATTTACAGAGAGCTCGCGTGCCTTACCTTTTGATGGGGGTGTTGTGTTTACTGCCAGCGAGGCTCTTTATGCAAAATGATCGTGATGATATTCGTAGAGCTGATGAAGTAGATCTGATTGAGCTTATTCAAAGTCTTTGGAATCAAAAATGGCTCATACTGAGCGTTACTATCTTGATAGCTGCCGGTTTCGGCGTTTATGCCTTTCTCGCAAAACCTGTCTATGAAGCGAAGGTTTTTATTGTACCTCCAACTCAGAACGGCATCGCTGAGCTGAATTATGGGCGTGGGAAAAGCACAGAGCTTGACCCTTATTCGATCGGATATGTGTACGGTGTTTTTACCCGAAATTTACAAGGAGAGTCACTTCGCCAGAAGTTTTTTAATGATATCTATCTCCCCTCTCTCTCTGAGCAAGCGCGTCAGGGGGCAATGGATCGATTGTATGAGGGTTTTTCTAAGCAGCTGGTTATAAAAGGTGGGAGTAAGGATGCTCCGGATCGATATTCTGTAACTGTTCAGGGGGGCGATCCCGTGAAGGCCACAGAATGGATCAAGGCTTATGTATCGCGCGCCAGCGAAGCTGCCGAGCTGGAGTTAGTTAAGAACGTAACTGCCGAAGCAGCGGTGAGAGCTCGAAATTTGGAGCAGCGGATTATCAGCTTGCGTGAAAATGCACAGCGTATACGCGAAGATCGTATTCAGCAGCTTCGTGAGGCGCTGAAAATAGCTGAGTCCATAGGGCTAACCGGCCCGGCAATAAAATCTACAGCCGCAATTGATATAACCGTAGAGGCTGGTAGTAAGATGGATTACCAACGGGGAAGCAAAGCGTTGGCTGCCGAAATTAATGCTTTGGAGTCTCGTGCCTCAGACGATGCTTTTATATCGGATTTACGGTCATTGCAGATGCGATACAACTTTTACCGAAAGTTAAATGTTGATCCCGAAAATATCTCGGTTTATCGGCAAGATGGTAGTGTTGAAGTGCCTGAGAGTCCTATAAAGCCCAGGAAGATTTTTATTCTTGGTGTGGGCGTAATCATTGGTCTTCTGTTTGGTGGGTTTGTGGCTTTGATTCGGTTTTTTCTGGCGCGTGCTAATGTGCATGAAAGAGTGAATCATTAATTATATAGCGCCAATTGTCCCGATAAATGAAGTGAGCATCGTCAAATGAGTCCGCGGGGTTTGCTAAATCTCGCGATTCAGTTGTCATTTTTTATTTTATAGGTTGCTCATAAAACTCCAGTGCTGCGTTTGACGCGATCAGCTCGATGTCTCACTCTTGGATCAGTAGCGGCCTCCCTTAGTTGCTACAGATATCCACTTTTTTAAGGTGTTTTTAGTACGTTCTAAGTTGACATGTATTCATACAAGCTCATTTTGTTGTAGAGACGCATACATCCAGTACTCTAAATAATCTAATGATATTTGGGATGGTTCTTGCTCGCGATTGCGTTCGGCGCTGCTACAGTTGCATCTAAGCTTTTCTCCAAAGTTGAGTTATCATTTTCAGGGAGCGAGTAATGTTTGATGTCAATCACGTGTTCCCTGATTCAATAAGACTTATGCTGGGTTAATTTCATTTCATATGGGTGGAGATGACCTGTGAGATCAATTTAATGGAACGATGTGAAATGTGGATAGGCATCCAGTGTGATGCCGGTTGAGGTTTGGTGTGCTTGGGTGGCGCGCCATTTTTTTTGGGGCTCGCCTTTACGATTTTCAGCTTGTGCAGAGATTTATTCGCTTCGTCCAAAGGGATCGAGGTACTTATTTTGCTGAATCTCGCTCAGGGCCGACAAAATTTTGACCATTGCAGTCATTTGTCAATCGGATTGAGATTGTATCTATCCAGGGGTGAGCTAGGTCATGAAGAGTCAATAGAATTTTATTGGCATGAATGATATCTTCATGACGATGAAATCGAAAATTGTGTCTGAGCGGAGTAGAGCGCTTAATCAGCAAGCGGCCGGTTGCTGATGGCTAAAAGCTATTAACTTTTGATGTGGGCGTCCATGTCCCCGCATGAGGTCTGATGACCTGGTGGATCAGGCGTTTCAAGAAGCGGTAGTAAATGCTAAGGCAATAATGTGCCTATATGGGTTAACTGAACAAAACAGAAGCGTAAAAATGAGGGGATAGCCCCCTGTCAAAAACGCTTGGTTACAAAAAATAGGGAGTTGTGTTTGATGTCAAGCTTGAAGCAGGCGAGCGTCGCCAAATTTAAGAATAAAGAGGCCGTTATCGGCATAGTGGGCCTCGGCTACGTCGGTCTGCCTCTGATGCTTCGATATAACGCTATTGGTTTCAAAGTGCTAGGTATAGATATTGATGTTTCAAAAGTAGAGGCGTTGAATTCAGGGAAAAGCTATATCGAACATATTTCCAGTGAAAAGGTTTTCCTTGCACGCCAAAGTGGTTTTGAAGCAACGGTCGACTTCACGCGTGTTGCGGAATGTGATGCCTTGATCCTATGTGTGCCTACTCCTTTAAATAAGTATCGTGAACCTGATATGAGCTTTGTGATTAATACTACAAACGCTCTTAAACCTTTTCTTCGTCCGGGGCAAATTGTTTCTCTGGAGAGCACCACTTACCCGGGTACAACTGAAGAGGAGTTACTGCCACGCGTGGAGGAGGGTGGTCTGCGCGTTGGACAGGATATTTTTTTAGTTTACTCACCTGAGCGTGAGGATCCAGGCAATCCAAATTTCGAAACACGTACGATACCTAAGGTGATCGGTGGGCATACCCCGGCTTGCCTTGAGGTGGGAATAGCGTTGTACGAACATGCTATTGATAAGATTGTATCCGTCAGTTCAACCAAAACTGCGGAAATGACAAAGTTGTTGGAAAATATACATCGAGCTGTGAATATTGGTTTGGTTAATGAAATGAAGGTCGTGGCTGACCGGATGGGGATAGATATTTTTGAGGTTGTTGACGCCGCAGCGACCAAGCCGTTTGGCTTCACGGCCTATTACCCAGGGCCTGGCTTGGGGGGGCACTGTATCCCAATTGATCCATTTTATCTGACCTGGAAGGCTCGTGAATATGGCCTGCATACCCGATTTATTGAATTGTCGGGTGAGGTCAATAAAGCGATGCCTGAATATGTTGTAAACAAGTTGATGGATGGACTGAATGACCGAGGCAAGGCGCTTAAGAATAGTCGAGTATTAGTTTTGGGTATTGCTTACAAAAAAAATGTCGACGATATGCGAGAGTCTCCCTCTGTGGAAATTATGGAGTTAGTTGCAGCTAAAGGTGGGGTAGTTGCCTACAGCGATCCGCATGTCCCTGTTTTTCCAAAAATGCGAGAGCATAATTTTAATCTTGTAAGTGAGACGCTTTCGGCCGAAAATATCGCCAGCTTTGATGCGGTGATTTTGGCGACGGATCATGATGGGTTTGATTACAGCTTTATTTCTAAGCACTCAAATTTATTAATTGATACGCGTGGAAAATATCGAATCTCAGAAAAACATATCATTAAAGCTTGATTGCTGGAGAGGTGATCTTGAAACGTTTTGCTCTAATTGGTGCAGCGGGTTATATAGCTCCACGTCATATGCGTGCAATCAAGGATACAGGTCATGAGCTGGTCTCCGCTTATGATATTAATGATTCAGTTGGTATAATTGATAGTATTTCACCTCAGAGTGAGTTTTTTACTGAGTTTGAGCGCTTTTATGAACATGCTTGGAATTTGAAGCGAGATCCCGCCCAGGCATTAAATTATGTAGCTGTATGTTCGCCTAATTATCTTCATAAGGCCCATATCGCTGCGGGGTTGCGTTTGGGGTGCGACGTTATTTGTGAAAAGCCGTTGGTGCCAACGTCGGAGTGTCTTGATGAGCTTGTTCTAATTGAGCAGGAAACGGGGCGCCAAGTATACAATATCCTACAATTGCGTCATCACCAGGCAATTATCAAACTCAAGGATGAAGTTTCTCGAGAATTCCTTGAGCATAAGCATGATGTAGAGCTTACCTATATCACTTCGCGGGGTAAGTGGTATATGGAAAGCTGGAAGGGCGATCCACGTAAGTCCTATGGCGTGGCTACCAATATTGGTGTGCATTTCTACGATATGCTGCATTTTATATTTGGGAAGCTTCAGAGAAGCGTCGTTCACTTTAATAGTGAATATAAGGCAGCCGGTTATCTGGAATACGAGAAGGCTCGCGTGCGGTGGTTTCTATCAATTGATGCCAACGATCTGCCGGAAGCGGTGAAAGGCAAAAAGCCTACCTATCGCTCGATCACAGTCGATGCCGAAGAAATGGAGTTTTCTGAGGGGTTTACGGATCTTCACACTGTAAGTTATGAGGAAATACTTGCGGGGCGTGGTTATGGCCTTGAGGATGCCCGGCACTGTGTCGAGACGGTTGAAAGTATTCGATCTTCAATGATTTGCAGTGTTCGGGATGATGAAGGTCACCCGTTTCTTCAAAACTTGAACAGATGAGCAATCTATGAACTATCAGTTACACCCTTCCGCTATCGTGGATCCAGGCGCCGAGATCGGAAGCGGGTCGCGCATATGGCATTTTGTTCATGTTTGTTCGGGTGCGCGTATCGGTGAAGATTGTTCGCTTGGTCAGAACGTGTTTGTGGGTAATTGTGTTGTTATAGGTAATAACGTAAAAATTCAAAATAATGTGTCAGTCTACGATAACGTCACTCTCGAAGATGATGTTTTCTGCGGCCCGAGCATGGTATTTACCAACGTATATAATCCACGTAGCGCAGTTTCTCGCAAAGATGAATATAGGGATACGTTGGTTAAGCAAGGTGCCACGTTAGGTGCTAACTGTACTATTGTATGTGGCGTAACGATTGGTGAGTACGCATTCGTTGCCGCAGGTGCGGTTGTTAATCGGGATGTCAAGCCCTACGCATTGGTGGCCGGTGTGCCAGCTAAGCAGATCGGCTGGATCAGTCAGCAAGGAGAGAGGGTACCACTCGGCCTTGCTGGAGAGGGGACGTATACATGTCCTCACACAGCACAACGTTATAAATTAGTTGCTGGCTATCTGGAGTGCACTGGCGCATGAGCATCCCTTTCGTTGATTTAAGAACTCAGTATGAGGCATTGAAGGAAAACATTCAGTGCCGGATTAATAACGTTCTTGAGCATGGGCAATACATTATGGGGCCTGAAGTTGCAGAACTTGAGTCGCGGCTTTCTGTCTACACAGGTGCCAAACACTGCATAACAGTCTCCAGCGGTACTGACGCACTACTCATTAGTTTAATGGCTTTAGGTGTGGGACCTGGTGACGAGGTAGTGACAACTCCATTCACCTTTGCGGCTACTGCAGAAGTCATCGTTCTGTTAGGGGCAATACCCGTTTTCATTGATATAGATCCACTTACTTGCAATATCGACGTGACGCAATTAGAGGCGGCAATTACAAGCAAAACAAAAATAATTATGCCTGTAAGCCTTTATGGTCAGCCTTCAGATATGGATGAAATAAATGCTATTGCGGCTCGCTACGGAAATATACCAGTAATAGAAGATGCTGCACAAAGTTTTGGAGCTGATTACAGAGGCAAAAAGAGCTGCAACTTGTCTACTATTGGTTGCACTAGTTTTTTTCCAAGTAAACCGCTGGGATGCTACGGAGATGGCGGTGCGATTTTTACATCGGATGATTCGATTGCTCAAACGTGTCGGGAAATTCGGATTCATGGACAAAGTAAGCGTTACTGGCATACCCGTATTGGTTTAGGCGGTCGAATGGATACGCTGCAGTGTGCCATCGTCTTGGCTAAACTTGAGCGTTTTGATTGGGAGGTCGCTCAGCGTATAGAAATAGGTAGTACCTATAACAAAATGATGGATGAGTTGGGTGTGGAACGAGTTCGGCAGAAAGCGGATCGGACAAGTGTATTTGCTCAGTACACGGTTTTGATAGAGAATCGAGAAACTCTTCAGGAATTGCTTAGTTTGAAGGGTATCCCTACAGCGATACACTACCCTGTACCCTTGAACGAGCAGCCCATCTACCGGGGTTACGGTCTTGCGATCGACACACCAGTTTCCACTGCAGTAGCAAAAAGAGTATTGAGTTTGCCGATGAGTCCCGATGCATCTGAAATTATTAATCATGTGTGGGCGGGGTTAAGGGAAGCGCTAGAGCACGTCTCTCATGATTGTGAAAGTAACAGGTAATGATTAGGAAGTTATTCGGCAATGCCGGTATTTTCCTTGCGGCCAATATAGTTAACGCCGGAATTCCGTTTCTCTTGCTTCCGTTTCTCACTCGTGTGCTGACACCAGCTGACTACGGTGTGGTTGCTATGTTTGGCGTGATGGTGAGTTTGTTTGGTGCCTTCACAGGGTTGAGTGTACATGGAGCGGTTGCTGCGCGCTATTTTGAGTTGGATAAGCTCTCTTTGGCGCGTTACGTGGGTGGATGTCTTATTATACTTGCTGTAAGTACTATCGCGGTTTTCCTGGTGGTTGGGATATTTGGAAAATGGTTAGTTAAACCGACTGGTGTGCCTTTTGAGTGGTTACTCGCTGCTGTCCTCGTTTCCGGTGCTCAATTTATAGTTAATGTAAAGCTCACTTTATGGCAAGTGAGCCGCGCGGCAAAAAAGTATGGATCTTTTCAAGTGCTGCAGGGCTTAACGAATGCCGGCTGTTCATTAGTGCTTATATTCGGTTTTTTGATGGTTTGGGAGGGTATAGTATTAGGGCAGATTTTCGCAGTCTTGATATTTGGTAGTGTAGCGTTATTTTGGCTCATTAAAAGCAAAGAGGCTGCTCTTCCTTCCTCCAAAGAAGGGGCGGTCGGGGATGCTCTTCGATTTGGAGTGCCGCTTATTCCACATGTGGTTGGTGGTTTGGTAATGGTGGTTGCCGACCGTTTTGTTATTGCAAATATGTTAGGTGTTGAATCGGTAGGTATTTATACACTGGCGCTACAGTTTGGGCTTATTTTGGGCTTGGTAGCTGATGCTTTCGTTAAGGTCTACGGCCCGTGGTTATATGGAAAACTGAAAGAGAATACTGCCGGATCGAGAATGGAAATTGTGGGTGTTACTTATCTCGTGTGGTTATGTTTTTTGTTAATGGCATTAATGGCGACTTTCTTTTGTAAGCTGTTTTTTACGGATATGGTTGGGGCTGAGTTTCTTAGGGCACAGGAAATTGTGTTCTGGTTTTTTCTTGGGCAGATGTTCAAGGGGATGTATTTTTCGATCGCGGGGTTCTTTTTTTTCTCCTCGAGAACGAGCAATGTTTCCATTGTGACAATATTCACTGGGGTGTTTTCTATTGTCGCTACGATGTTTCTTGTGAAGTTGCTCGGAATTAAAGGTGCGGCTATGGCATATGCTCTTTCGGAGAGTGTTTTGTTTTTGCTTGCTTGGCTGCTCTCGTGGAGGGTTTATAGTATGCCATGGTTTGAGGTTTTTTCATCGATGCGGTTTGTCCTGAAGCGGAGTCTTTCTAAGTGAAGGGATTATTAGTGCGGGCTCTGTCGAAGTTTGTAAGTGTTATGCGCTCGACGAGTTGGAAGATAACTTATGCGATGTATCGAGAGCAGTATGAGTTGAATAAAACTTTTAGATTTAATGGCTACTATATTCAGTTTTATGGTCCAGGTAGAATTGAGGGTGGTCGAAATAGCTATATTGGTGAGTTATCTACTATACAATCAGCGTCAGAATGTGTTGTGGTAATTGGCGCTAATTGCCGAATTTCTCATAACGTAAGAATTTATACGAGCTCCGCTATGGCAGACTCTGATTTTTCCAAGCCTCCAGTGGGGACGAAGCAAGGAGATGTAAAAATCGGAGATTTTTGCTGGGTAGGCGCCAATGTATTTATAAACCCTGATGTGACCATAGGTGAAAACTCTGTCGTCGGGGCGAACTCCGTAGTGACGAAAAACATTCCGCCCAATGAAATTTGGGGTGGCGTGCCCGCAAAGCTTATTAGGAGAAAAGCGTGTGCTGCTATATAGTCGGTTTGTATTGCGGTGTGAAATGCGGTTTTTTGGCGGTTAATGATGTATTTATGATTGTGGATTAGATGCGGCTCTGCTGACGTGCTTGTTGTGGAGACTGTTGATAAGCTTGCTTAGTTTGAATAGGAGACTGCTTGTGAAAGCATTGATCACAGGTGCTGATGGTTTTATCGGTTCACACCTTACCGAACTGCTTGTGCGTGAGGGGTATGAAGTAAAAGCGCTTTCTCAGTATAACTCTTTTAATTACTGGGGATGGTTGGAGAATATTGACTGTTTGTCTAGTGTGGAAGTGGTTAGCGGGGATGTTCGAGATCCCCATTATTGCAAACACGTCACCAAAGACGTTGATTTGGTTTTTAATCTCGCCGCTTTAATTGCTATCCCCTATTCTTATGTTGCTCCGGATAGTTATGTCGATACCAATATCAAGGGTACGCTAAATATTTGTCAGGCCGCCTTGGAAAATGGTGTGAAGCGAGTCATACATACATCAACCAGCGAAGTATATGGCACCGCTCAATATGTACCTATAGATGAGAATCACCCATTGCAGGCGCAGTCGCCTTACAGTGCATCGAAAATTGGTGCCGATGCGATGGCGATGAGCTTTTATAATTCGTTTGACCTGCCTCTGACTATCGCCCGGCCATTTAATACCTACGGTCCTCGTCAGTCTGCGAGAGCGGTGATTCCAACCATTATCACTCAGATTGCCAGCGGGAAAAAACAAATTCAATTGGGCGACACTACCCCTACCCGTGACTTCAATTATGTCGCTGATACCTGCCGGGGTTTTCTGGAGTTGGCTCGGTGCAGCGAAGCTATTGGGGAGACAGTGAATATCGGCTCAAACTATGAAATATCCGTAGGCGATACTTTGAACCTCATTCGTGAGTTGATGGGGAGTGATGTGGAATTCCTCACAGATCAGCAGCGGATCCGCCCTGGTAAGTCTGAAGTATTCCGTCTGTGGTGCGATAATACCAAAATCCGTGGGCTCACCGGCTTCGAGCCACAATATGACATTCGTCAGGGGCTTCAGAAGACAATTGACTGGTTGTTGCTTCCCGAGAACTTGGCCAAATACAAAGCCGATATTTATAACGTTTGAGGCGCTCTTATGTTCGACTCTCTAATCCAGTTCGTGCGTGCGCAATACCGTACAAACGATTTTATTCCACTTCACGCGCCTGTTTTTTTAGGGCATGAGCGTGATTACGTGGTGGAAACGATCGAGTCGACGTTCGTTTCAAGTGTGGGCGCCTTTGTTGATCGCTTTGAGCGGGATATGGCTTCTTACACCGGGAGCCCCCGAGCAGTTGCGACGGTGAATGGCACAGCGGCACTGCACGTCGCATTGTTATTGTCTGGGGTTGAGGCTGGTGATTTGGTCGTGACTCAGTCATTGACATTTGTAGCGACGTGCAACGCGATTGCGTATTGCAACGCCGAGCCAGTGTTTGTTGATGTTGATCGCCATACGTTGGGGTTATCACCGAAGGCCCTTGAAATTTGGCTTGAGAACAACGCGCAGCTGAGTGCCGATGGCTTATGTCGGTATAAGGCGACCGGGCAGATAGTGCGGGCCTGTCTTCCAATGCACACCTTTGGCCATCCGGTTGAACTGGATGACTTGTTGGATGTGTGCATCCGTTGGGGGCTGGTTCTGATTGAGGATGCAGCGGAGTCGTTGGGTAGTTTGTATAAGGGGCGTCACACCGGTTGCTTCGGTCGCTTGGGCACCCTGAGTTTTAACGGAAACAAGATCATTACGACCGGCGGTGGCGGTATGATTCTGGCTAATGAGGAATGGGGAGCCAAGGCGAAGCACCTTACAACCACTGCCAAGCAACCTCATCCCTACGAGTATGTGCACGATGAGCTCGGCTACAACTATCGTCTGCCTAATATAAACGCGGCACTGGGGTGCGCGCAGTTGGAGCAGTTGGAGGGCTTTATTGCGTCCAAGCGAGAGTTGGCGTCTAACTATGCGGAAGTATTGAAAGGGAGCGATTTGCAGTTTGTTAAAGAGCCTGAAGGCTGTCGGTCAAACTACTGGCTGAATGCTGTAATTTGCGCTAATAAGGTTCAGAGAGACGAGCTATTGAAGGCTACCAACGACACTGGCGTCATGACCCGGCCTATCTGGAAGTTGATGAATCACCTCCCTCTCTACGCTAAGTGTCTGCGGGGGGACTTGACAAATTCCGAGTGGCTATCAGCGCGCATCGTGAATTTACCAAGTAGCGTTGTGCCGGAGATACCAACGTGAAACGCAAGATAGCCATTTTTACCGGCTCGAGGGCTGAGTACGGTCTACTCTACTGGTTGATGAAAGACCTTCAGTCGAGTAGCGAAGTTCAGTTGCAGATCATCGTAAGCGGGATGCATCTATCGCCTGAATTTGGGGAGACATGGCGTCAAATTGAGGAGGATGGTTTTCACATTGATGCAAAGGTAGAGATGTTGCTTTCATCGGACTCTGCCGTTGGAATCGTAAAATCAATGGGCGTTGGTACGTTAGGTTTTGCCGACGCTCTAGATCGGTTGCAACCGCACATGTTGGTGGTTCTAGGGGACCGTTTCGAAGCATTGGCAATTGCGCAGGCTGCTTTGATAATGCGTATCCCCATTGCACACCTTCATGGTGGCGAAATTACCGAGGGTGCTTATGATGATGCTATTCGGCACGCCATCAGTAAAATGGCTTATCTGCACTTTGTGGCCGCTGAGCCCTACCGTCAGCGTGTCATTCAGATGGGGGAGTCGCCGGAGCGTGTCTTCAACGTCGGGGCCGTCGGAATTGACCATTTGCTACGTGCTCCGAAGATGAGCATTGAGGTGCTTCGAGAAAGTCTCGGTTTTGACTTGCATTCACCTTATCTCGTCGTCACCTACCATCCGGTCACGGTGATGGATGAAGACCCTCAAGAGAGTTTCATTGCACTCACCGAGGCGCTGGATAAATTCCCCCAGTATCAGATCATATTCACCTACCCTAATGCTGATAACGGTGGTCGAGCTATCATTCCGTTACTTGAAGCCTATGCACAGGCGCAGCCTGACCGAGTATTGGCTATTCCGTCGTTGGGCTTCAGACGTTATTTGTCTGCGATCTCCATGGCATCTGCTGTAGTGGGTAATTCTTCGAGCGGGATTATCGAGGTCCCAGCTTTTGGAATTCCAACAGTAGATATTGGCGTTCGGCAGAAGGGCAGGTTAGCAGCCAACTCTATATTGCACTGTGACCCGAATAGCGATTCAATCGAGCAGGCGCTTCACAAGGCGCTGACATCTGAATTCGCAGCAGCGTGTAAAACTACTGTCAATCCGTACGGGAAGGGCGATGCTTCAGAGGCAATCTTAAAGGTCCTGGAGAATTACGACGGGGCGTCCCACAAATCATTCCATGATCTGAGCTGACACATGAAGCACTACGATAGAGACGCGGTTTACGTTATCGCCGAGGCTGGCGTAAATCATAACGGTGATCGAGAGCTAGCCTTTGCTTTGGTGGATGCCGCGGCAGCCGCTGGCGCCGATGCTGTAAAATTTCAGACCTTTATTGCTGCACGTCTGGCTTCGAAAGAAGTCCCTAAAGCGGCTTACCAGAAAAGCAGCACGGATGAGGCCGAGAGTCAGTTGGCGATGCTCAGTAAATTAGAGCTGCCGCGGGCTTGGCATGTTGACTTGCAGAGCTATGCTCGACAGAAGGGAATTGATTTTCTTTCTACCGCTTTCGATTCAGATAGCCTAGCTTTTCTGTGTGATCTTGAAATGCCTCTATTCAAGGTACCCTCCGGTGAGCTGACAAATGGTCCATTGCTGTGGCAGTTCGCTCGCACCGGTAAAAAACTAATATTGTCTACAGGCATGGCGACCCTCTCGGAAGTCGAGCAGGCGTTGGCGATAGTTGCACATGCTTTAGAGTTCAGTAGTGAGCCGGCAGATATGGATGACGTCTGGCGTTGCTGGAGTCATCAGGAGTCGAGAGCAAGGCTGCAGGGGCATGTGGTATTGCTTCATTGCACCTCTCAGTACCCAACGCCATGGGGTGAGGTTAACCTTAGAGCTATGGATACCTTGGCGACGGCTTTTGGGCTTGACGTAGGTTATTCCGACCACACTAAAGGCAGCTTGGTCTCTATCGCAGCAGTAGCTCGAGGAGCAAGGGTTATCGAAAAGCATTTCACTCTGGATCGATCATTGCCCGGCCCGGATCACCTGGCGTCGCTCGAGCCTGAAGAGCTCAAGACGATGATAGATGATATCCGTGCTCTACAGGAAGCGTTGGGTGATGGAGCTAAAGCGCCCCAAGCTAGTGAGTGGGATACTCGTAAGGCTGCCCGCCAGCAGGTCGTTGCGGCTTGCGACATTGCCGAAGGGACGCTGCTCAAAAGGGAGCAATTAACCACGGCAAGGAGTGGGCAAGGTTTACCGCCGACTGCTTTGTGGGCGCTAGTGGGGCGCCGTGTGGGCCGCTCCTACAACGCAGGTGAGATCATTGAGCTGTGAGCATGAGCAAGCGGTTGGTGATGCTGGGGGCTGGAGGTCATGCGAAGGTGCTATTGTCGCTAATTCAGGCGATGAAGCTGGACCTGTTAGGTCTTTGTGACCCCGGATTGTACGCTCAGGGTGTTTCCCAGTGGCGCGGTATCAAGGTTCTGGGTGGCGACGAGGTGCTTGATGAGTGGGGGCCCGCATCTGTAGACCTGGTCAACGGCATAGGTCAACTTGTGGGTGGGGCGGGGCGGCGGGACATATTTGCGAATTTAAAGTTGAAAGGGTTCCATTTTCCTGTCCTTGTCCATCCTGCCGCATGGGTCGACCCCACGGCGCATTTGGAGGAAGGGGTGCAGGTCATGGCTGGGGCGATAATTCAAGCAGATGTCGTTATTGGCTCGAATTCGATCATTAACACCCGGGCCGTGATCGATCATGACTGTTGCGTGGGAAAGGACGTTCATGTCGCCCCCGGCGCGACAATCTGTGGAAGCGCTCAGATACATGATCACGCTTTTATTGCCAGCGGTGCCACCGTGATCCAGGGAATAACGGTCGGAGAGGGCGCCGTCGTTGGCGCGGGGGCTGTGGTGGTTCGTGACCTCGCGACCCGACAGATTTTGTTAGGTCCAGCGGTGCGTAAAAAAGCCGTTTCGCGCGATGACTAAGGATTATTTTGTATGCAAAAGTGGGAATCAGTACTCGTAGGCCCGGAGACATCTCTCGAAGAGGCGATCGCAACACTTGATCGCATGGCGTTGCGCATCGTTCTGGTTGTAGATGCCGAGAGACGTCTGTTGGGGACTTTAACTGATGGTGATGTGCGACGTTGCTTACTCAAGCACCTGCCACTGGATATTAGTGTTAAGGAGGTCATGTGCGCTTCGCCGCAGACGGTTGAGCGGAGTTGGAGTAAGGAGCGCATGCTAGCGGTTATGGAGAAGCATCAACTGCTGCAGTTACCCGTCGTTGATGCCCTGCAACGCGTTGTGGGTTTGGAAACCCTCCATGGGCTTTTGCAGAAACGACAATATGATAATCCTGTCTTCCTTATGGCCGGCGGGTTTGGATCGCGTCTGCGTCCGTTAACTAAAACCTGTCCAAAACCTTTATTAAAAATAGGTGATAAACCTATTCTTGAGCTTATTCTCGAGAGTTTCATTAATGCCGGGTTTTATCGGTTTTTCATTTCTACGCATTACATGCCAGAAATGATCCGTGAGTATTTTGGCGATGGCAGCCGTTGGGGCGTAAGCATCCAGTATGTTCATGAGGAAGAGCCTCTGGGTACGGGCGGTGCATTAGGGTTGTTGCCTCATGATGAAATTGATTTACCAATGTTCATGATGAATGGCGACCTGCTCACCACCTTGAACTTCCAGAACCTGCTGGAATTTTATCAGGAGCATCAAGGTGTGGCGACCATGTGCGTGCGAGAGTACGAACATTGTGTGCCCTATGGTGTTATCCAAAGTGAAGGGCATCGGATTCGTTCCATGGTGGAGAAACCAGTACATCGTTTCTTTATTAATGCGGGAATCTATTTGCTCTCACCTGAATTAGTAAAAAGCGTTGTTGCGGGAACTCGTATTGACATGCCCACATTGTTGGAGCAGCAGATTGCGAAAGACAAGGATGTAAATATGTTCCCCATACACGAATACTGGCTTGATATAGGCAGAATGGAGGATTTTCAACGAGCGCAATCTGACATTTCAGGTTTATTCAATGGGTAACTACAATGTAGATATCCTTGCGGTGGTGCCCGCCCGAGCGGGTAGTAAGCGTTTACCTGGAAAGAACCTTTTGGATCTGCACGGTAAACCGTTAATCCGTTGGACGCTTGAGGCAGCCCTCGAGAGTCAAGTTGTCGATCAGTTAGTCGTTAGCAGCGATGATGATGCGATTCTGGCGGAAGGCATTCGACTCGGTCTTCACACAATTAGGCGTCCAGTCGATCTGGCTAGCGACACCGCAGCGACCGTCGATGTGCTTGTTCATACATTGGAGTCTTTGGCCAAGGAGGGAGTGCGGCCTGCCCGACTGATGCTCTTACAGCCGACTTCACCTCTGCGCAAAGCTGAGGACATCTACCAGGCTGTGCAATGTATGGATAAGACGAAAGCAGAGAGTATCATCAGCGTATGCCGGTGTGAGCACTCGCCGCTGTGGAGCAACACGCTAGAGGCTGACGGGTTTATGGACGACTTTTTACGGCCGGAAATATTGAATCAACGTAGCCAGGATCTTCCTGTGTATTACCGCCTGAATGGCGCAATTTATTTGGCTAAAACGGAAAGCTTTTTAAAGTCGCGAGGTTTTTTTATGCGTAATAGTCAAGCTTTTATAATGCCGACGGAAAGGTCGATAGATATTGATACGCCTCTAGATTTTAAGGTGTGTGAATATCTTTATGATACCATGGATAAATGAAAGTGACTTTTTCGAAACTCAGGTTGTTGCTATTTGCGATCTTTCGCAAAAATTGCTGGTCTAACCTTGAGGCGTCCGATGTTTTAGTTGTTCGACACGATGCGGACTGCGGATATCAGCACGCGGGGAAAGCGTATTCTCCGATAATTGATACAGTTGTTGAGGAGTGTTTTAAGAAAAATATAAGCGTTCAGTCTGTTGCTACACCTATTAGTCGGCTCGTGGGGGCGCGCGCTTATAATTCACCTGCAGCCTTTAATCGTTCCCTGTCATGGATTGCATTGTGGGTGCGAATGCTGTCTGTTTTTATCGGGCGGGAGAAAAGTAAAGAGTATGGGGTGTCAAGAAAGGCTGTTGTATGGTTAAAAATATTGAATTTGGTTAAACCCAAAATAGTAATAGGTATACAGCCCGACCTTGCTCTCTGTCGAGCTTGTAGACTTTTAAATGTTCCTGTATATGATATCCAACATGGCGTTATTTCTAAAGATAACAAGTGGTATGGGGATATTTTACCAAACAAAGTCGCCGTCTCGGATTTGCCGGATGGCTTTTTATGTTGGGATCGACAAAGCGCAGAGTATCTAAAAAGTTGGGCTCCCGCGCGTGGTGTTACAATTAATGTGATAGGTCATCCTTGGTTTCAGCGATTCCAGTTTCCGAGCGATAACGACTTACTGGTTCAGGATGCACTGAGAAGTAGCAGAATTTTTTTCGATGAAAAACCCATTATTTTGGTGGCTTTACAATGGGGGTTACATATTCATTACTATTCCGATATCGACTTCAACAAGGTTATGTGTAAGGCGCTGGAGTCAGTGATTAAGCGGACTCATAATCGATATAACTGGTTGTTACGTCTGCATCCGATTCAATTGACGGGCGATGAGGGCGAGTACTGCGAGGCGTATTTGGATCAGGAATTTGGTGGCTTTGCTGGAGTAGAATGGCATCGAGCAAGTTTATTGCCGCTACCCATATTACTATCTCAAGCCAGCTTACATATAACTGATATGAGTTCTGTGGTGATCGAAGCCTCCTGGTTTGGATTACCTTCTGCGCTGTTGAATCCTTATTTAAACAAGGGCGGAATTCTTGAAGGCCTATATGACTATGAGCGTCGCTCTGGAATAGCAACTGTTGTTGAGCAGAATGCCGAGGCTATAGAGTTGTGGATAAGTGAAAGGCTCTCTTGCGCTCAAGCCGCTCCGAGCGTCGTTCCTGAGGGCGGCATCCAGGCCATACTGGATAAGGCGATGATGAAAGCATGAATAAGCGTAAGATTTCTGTCATTAATTACGGAGCCGGTAATATCGCCTCTGTAGTCAACATGATTAAGCATGTCGGTGGGGAGGCTGAAATAATTTCCTGCCCCAGTGATTTGTCGAACGTTCAAAAATTGCTGCTCCCAGGCGTTGGTGCCTTTGGTCACGCTATGGAGTGTTTGCGGACTGGTGGCTGGCTTGCTGAACTCAATCAGGCAGTATTGCAGCGTAAGGTCCCCGACTCTAGGCATTTGCTTGGGCATGCAGCTGATGTGTAAGTCAAGTGAGGAAGGGCAGGAGGCTGGATTAGGATGGATCGACGCCAGAGTGAGACGGTTTGAGTTTCAGGATAACGTGGGTAGATTGAAAGTTCCGCATATGGGGTGGAACGCGGTAAGTATTGTTGGTGAGGATTCGCTCGTTTCCAGCGAATCATTGGAGCGGCGCTTTTATTTCGTGCACTCTTATTATGTGGAGTGTATGAACAAATCGGATGAAATGTTTATCTGCAACTATGGAAGAGATTTTGTTGCAGGCTTTCATCGAGAAAATATGTGGGGGGTGCAATTCCACCCCGAGAAGAGCCATCGGTTTGGCATGGAACTATTCAAGCAGTTTTTAGAGGTGTGACTTGCTGGGACATCGAGTAATACCAGCTTTACTACTACGTGATAACGGTTTAGTAAAGACGCAGCGTTTTGGCAAGTCAAAAATACGTTGGCGATCCGATCAACGCTATCCGCATTTTCAATGAAAAAGAAGTGGATGAGCTCGTTGTTCTTGATATTGATGCCACTCGTCTAAAGCAGCCCCCAAATTACGCGCTGATTGAGGAGTTTGCGGCTGAGTGCTTTATGCCGCTTGGTTACGGTGGCGGAATAAATACCGTGGAGCAAGCACGGACTTTATTTTCGCTTGGCGTTGAGAAGGTTATTTTACAATCTGCAGCGCTAGACAATCCAAGGCTTATAGCTGAATTGGCTTCGCGCTTCGGCAGTCAAAGCATCGTAATATCTATTGATGTAAAGCGCGACTGGTTAGGTCGAATTAAGCTTTGGTCAGCCTCTTCTCGGCGAAAACTATCCGCCGATTGGCTGGCAGTCATGAAGGAATTATCCTCAGTCGGAGCGGGGGAAATCCTTCTGAACGCTGTTGACCGTGACGGTATGCAGAATGGTTATGATTTGGACGTGATAAAATCCGCCGCTTCAGTCCTTGATATTCCATTGGTTGCCTTGGGCGGTGCTGGTAACATGGGGCATTTGCTCGAAGCCGTTCAAGCGGGAGCTTCTGCGGTAGCCGCGGGTAGCTTATTTGTTTTGCAAGGACCTCATCGAGCTGTACTGATTAGTTATCCCAGTTACTCAGCGCTTGAGTCGTTATTTAGGAGTTCAGATGTATCATAAAAAATACCAGGTATGCACACGGTGCGTGATGGATACCTCAGCCACTGATATATCCTTTGACGTCAATGGAATTTGTAATTTTTGTTCGTATTTTGAAAGGCAGATTAGCAAGATTGTTTTCGTTTCAGAAGAGGAGCGAGCAATACAACGCAAACTCTTTATAGATAAAGTTAAACAAGCTGGTAAGGGCAAAAGATACGATTGTGTAATGGGGTTGTCTGGCGGTGTGGACAGCTCATATGCACTTGATCTTGCGGTAAAGGAGGGGTTGAGGCCATTAGCTGTACATATGGATAATAACTGGAACTCCGAATTGGCAGCAAATAATATAAAAAATCTTGTTTCGGGGCTTGATGTCGATCTCTACACCCACGTTATCGAGTGGCCGGAATATAAGCGTCTCATGCAGGCTTTTTTTGATGCGGATGTTATCGATGTTGAATTGTTATATGATAACGCGATGCTCGCAGTTAATTTTGCTCAAGCGCGAAAGTATGGAATAAAGTATATCCTCTCAGGAAGTAATTCTGCTACTGAGGGTATGCCCATGCCAGAAGGTTGGAATTGGCGAAAGTGGGATAAAAAAAATATTAAGGCATTGGGTGCGCTTGGTGGTGTTAAATTAAAAACATTTCCGTCCGTTGGTACGCTTGATTATATTGTCAATCGTTTGGTGCGTAGAATCCAATGGGTTTCCTATCTCGATTTTTATGATTATCAAAAGAACCAAGCTTTGGATGAGCTTGAAACAAAGTATGGTTATAAACGTTACCCCTATAAGCATTACGAGTCTATCTTCACTCGCTTTTATCAAGGATATTTGCTTCCGGAAAAGTTCGGCGTGGATAAACGAAAATTACATTTAGCTACGCTTGTAATGAGTGGTCAGATGAGTCGTGATGAAGCGTTGGCCAGGCTTGAAGAGTCGCCTTACCCGTCAGAGGAAGGGTTGGAAACAGACAAAAAATACTTTCTCAAAAAAATGGGTTGGGATGAATCTACGTTAAGGGCTTACCTTGAACGCCCCGAAAAGCGACATGATGAATATCCAAGCGACCGAGCGCTATGGGATGGGATGAAAAAAATTTATCATAAGTATTTTAGAGCGGCCTCTTAAAGCGTAGTGATCCATAGGCTGTTCGCTAGAAAATAAGGGGTGCCAACACAGCCCCTTATTTACGGCATATGTATATTTCTAAAAGCCACGAAATTGATGTTCGTGATGCGGTGTCGCAGCGAGGGGAAAGATGAAGCTGTACATGAGGAAGTCGACATTTCTGTTATTTTTCTTCGCGGTTTCTGCAGTTTTGTTCTACGCTTTTTTGGGTAGGTACATGCTTAGCGGTGAGATTGATTTCAAATTTTTTGCAGACTCACTGACTTACGAAAAGTTATATCAAGAGTCAGATTTTAAATCTTTTTCTGAAATGATTTCTTGGGATAGTAATTATTTTGGCCCATTGGTAATTTTAGAGGTCTTCGGCGGTGACCGTGTTTTAGTGCTCTGTTTTAATATTGCTCTAGCCTTTATTTCCTTGTGGTTGGTTAGAACCGGTGATCAGTATGATTGGGTTCTTTTTGTTTTTTTGTTTTTTTTGAGTCCGATCACATTTTCTAGTTTGCTCTCTATTAACAAGGAAATAATCTCCTTGTTAACAATGTCGTTGCTTGTTGCTTGGTTGTTTCGCAGGAGTGCGGGCTATTTGATTTTGGCGTTTATTTCGTCTTTTTTGGTTCGTTGGCAGCTCTCTCTTTTTATTTTAGTGGTTTTTTCAGCCTTCTCATCCATCAATCCATTACGACATCAACGTGTGTTTTTTTTGGCGCTTCTGTTATCAGGTATCTCTATAGTCTATTTTTTTATAGGAGATCAATTTGTTGGTGTAAATAGTAATGCTGATAGAGGCGCCGCCATAGATGAAGGCAGTGGAGCATATGTTTTCCTCAACGATGCTCAGCGGAATGGACTTTATTTTTTGGTTTTTATACCTAAAGCGCTTCATGCTATGTATGGTTTGGTGTTTAGGGTAGGTAATGTGTTTGATTTTAATGATGTTTATAATAATGTAGTGGTTACACTGCATTGTCTTGTTGCATTTTTGTTTTTTTTGATTATTTTTTTTCGTCGACGTTTAAGGTTGAGTGATGATTTGATTTTTATCGCGGTCATTTATTGTTCTATATTTGTGCTGACTCCGATTTATTCTCCGAGGTATTTTTATCCGGTGTTCTTTTTGTCCTGTCTGGTTCTAGCGCGGCGCTCTGAGTTTGTTGGGGTAGTCAAGAACTTTGGCTCACAGGCTAGGCTTGGTTAGATAGCTGCGGAAATAAAGAATGTCAGTATTGGCTAGCGAGGGGAATGGCATGAAATTTTTTAGTTTTGCTTCGGTCTGGCCAATGATAGTTGGGTTCGTATGAGCGTTAATAGTTTCAAAATTCTGATGGTCAGCCACGTCTCCCCTGACTCCATATATGGAGCCGGTTCCAGCTTGCGTCAGCATATGAGTCTGATGGCAAGACACCAGTTATCGCTGTTTTCACCTGTGCATAGGGTGGTTTCTAGTGTTGGGAAAGACGTACATGTGATAAATTTTTTGTCTCCGATCACTTACAACTATGATGTACAGTTGTCTTTTTTTAGGGCCGTCATTCTCTCTTGGGCTTCGCGCTTTGCTTTCTGGGCTAGCAGCCCCTGGGTGCTCTATAAATTGTTTAGGCTTTCGCCTGATATAGTCCATATGAACAGTTTGGTTTTGTCGGACTTCTTGCTGTTGTTGCGTGCTTATCGGTTTTTCAAAAGAGTCGCAGTGGTGTCACATGTTCGGGAGATGCTGGCTACCCATATTTCTCCTTATCAGAAATATCTCATGGGTGTATGTGACCACTTTGTATTTATTGATAAGGCTGTACAGCGGCGTTTTTCTGAAGTTGTAGGGGGGGAGCATGAGTTTGATATTGTCCAAAATCCTTTCAAGGGAGCCAGGGCAAATGAGCGTTTGCCGAGAGAAATAGCTACGCTGAAAGAAGCTGGGAGAGTCGTATTTGCCATTGCCGGTCGAATTGAAAATGGGAAGGGCGTTCTAGAAATCTGTAGTCATTTTTTGTCGCAAGCTCCCACTAACGCGGCGCTGTTAATCGTCGGAGGGGGCACGGCTGGATGTATTGATCAACTGAGGGCCATGGTAGATAGGTCTGGTGGTACTATTGGTTACCTTGGGCAGATCACTGATTTACAATCCACGGGTTTTTTCGGAGAAATCGATTTTTTGATCCGAGGGGAGCCGTTTTTTTGCACTGGTCGAACTGTATATGAGGCCCTGTATTCAGGTTCTAAAGTCATTGTTCCCGGAGCGGACAGTGATCTTGAGGGGGATGAGTTGCTAGTTGAATTCAAAGATAAAGTTTTTTGCTATCCTCCGGGGGATTTTGCAAGATTGATGGGACTTGTGGGGGCATTGTCTGGTTGCCAGGAGTCGGCGGGAAACCGATGTGTCCGTGATAACTATGAAAATTATGTTGCTTCATTAAATGCTATTTATTCAAGGGTGGTTAAATGAACGGTAAGAAGGCACTCATCACAGGCGTTACTGGTCAGGACGGTTCTTACTTGGCTGAGCTGCTGCTTGAAAAAGGCTACGAAGTCCACGGTATAAAACGTCGTGCGTCATCTTTCAACACTCAACGCGTAGATCATATTTATCAGGATCCGCACGTTGATAACCGCAATTTCGTTCTCCATTACGGTGACCTGAGTGACTCCTCGAACCTCACTCGAATCATACAGGAAGTACAACCGGATGAAGTCTATAACCTCGGTGCTCAGTCTCACGTCGCAGTGAGTTTTGAGTCTCCAGAATATACTGCTGATGTCGATGCAATGGGTACGCTCCGGATTCTGGAAGCTATCCGCTTGCTAGGTCTGGAAAAAAAGACGCGTTTCTATCAAGCGTCTACTTCTGAGTTGTATGGATTGGTGCAAGAAACTCCGCAAAAGGAAACGACTCCTTTCTATCCTCGCTCTCCCTATGCCGTAGCGAA
Organism: Pseudomonas beijingensis; assembly: GCF_030687295.1. Classification (NCBI taxonomy): domain Bacteria; kingdom Pseudomonadati; phylum Pseudomonadota; class Gammaproteobacteria; order Pseudomonadales; family Pseudomonadaceae; genus Pseudomonas; species Pseudomonas beijingensis. The sequence continues at coordinate 2,864,355 of NZ_CP117425.1, forward strand.
GCTTTACGCTTATTGGATTACCGTAAACTACCGTGAAGCCTATGGTATGTATGCTTGTAACGGGATCCTTTTCAACCATGAATCACCGCGCCGTGGTGAGACCTTCGTAACACGCAAAATCACCCGTGCCTTGGCAAACATTTCCCAAGGGTTAGAACAATGCCTGTTTCTGGGCAACATGGATGCGTTGCGAGATTGGGGTCATGCCAAGGACTATGTCCGTATGCAATGGATGATGCTGCAGCAGGAGCATCCTGAAGATTACGTGATCGCTACAGGTGTCCAGTATTCGGTACGCGAGTTCGTGCGGTGGTCTGCCGCTGAGCTGGGGATTACGTTGCGTTTTGAGGGCAAGGGTGTAGAGGAGTGCGCGGTAGTGGAGCGCATCGATGGTGAGTTGGCACCGGCGTTGAACGTCGGGGATGTTATCGTTCGTGTGGATCCACGTTACTTCCGACCTACCGAGGTTGAAACCCTATTGGGTGATCCGAGCAAGGCCAAACAAAATCTTGGTTGGATACCGGAAATTACCGTACAAGAAATGTGTGCGGAAATGGTCCGTGAAGACCTTAAGGTAGCTCAGCGCCATGCCTTGCTCAAGCTGCATGGACACGATGTACCGGTCGCTTTGGAGAATTGATAATGCCGCGCGAATTAAACCAGACCATTTTCGTTGCCGGCCATCGGGGCATGGTGGGCTCAGCCATCGTGCGTCGGCTCCATGCTCTTGGCTACCGTTCCATTCTTTGTGCCAGTCGTGACGAATTGGATCTGCTTGACCAGCAGGCGGTGCATGCCTATTTCGCAAAGAATCGTATCGATCAAGTCTATCTTGCAGCAGCCAAGGTCGGAGGCATTCATGCCAACAACACATTCCCAGCAGACTTCATCTACGACAATTTGATGATTCAGGCGAACGTAATTCACGCGGCGCATGGGGCAAATGTTCAACGGTTGCTGTTTCTCGGATCCTCCTGCATCTATCCCAAGCAGGCGGTTCAGCCAATTCGAGAAGAGGCCCTGCTTACCGGGGAGCTAGAGCCTACCAACGAGCCTTATGCGATTGCCAAGATTGCCGGGATCAAGTTATGCGAGAGCTATAATCGGCAACACGGTCGCGATTATCGTAGTGTCATGCCTACGAACCTTTATGGACCGAACGATAACTATCACCCGGAAAACAGCCATGTGATCCCGGCGCTACTTCGTCGCTTTCATGAGGCAGTGCAGGAGAACCAAGCTGAAGTGATTATCTGGGGGAGCGGCAATCCGATGCGAGAGTTCCTGCATGTCGATGACATGGCGGCTGCTAGCGTGCACGTAATGGAGCTTGCTGCGGCCAGCTACCAGGCCAACACCCAGCCTATGCTGTCGCATATCAATGTGGGGACGGGGATAGACTGTACGATACGTGAGCTCGCACAAACCATTGCCAAGGTTACTGGATTCAAGGGGCAATTGTCTTTCGACGCAAGCAAGCCTGATGGTACGCCACGTAAATTGATGGATGTTTCTCGGCTTAGGGCGCTAGGATGGCAGGCTACAATTGATCTTGAAGAAGGGCTGACCGACGCCTATCGATGGTTTGTTGAGCATCGCCTGGAAACCAGAAATTGAGGCATCGTCGGGCTGGATTTATATGGCAGTGACGCCATAACCTATGAGTAATAAAAATAGCAGCCAATCTTGATAGCAGCAGTAAAGGACACTTTTGCATGTTTCTTCCGGTAATCATGGCAGGCGGTGCGGGATCCCGTCTCTGGCCCCTGTCTCGCCAGCTAAATCCCAAGCAGTTTCTGCCTTTGGTCGATGCGGAGCTATCGCTGCTGCAGTCGACAATCAAACGGCTGGAAGGGCTTGATCATGATATGCCGATACTGATCTGCAATGAACAGCATCGCTTCCTTGCGGCAGAACAATTGCGGCAATTGGAAATGGAGGAGGCTAGGATACTACTTGAGCCGGTAGGACGTAATACTGCACCGGCTATCGCGCTCGCAGCATTACAGGCGACCGCTTCCGGGAATGATCCGATTTTATTGGTTCTTGCTGCCGATCATCTTATTCAAGATACAAAGGCGTTTCACACCAGTGTCAGTCAGGCGTTGGTGCTGGCCGAAGCTGGCAAATTGGTAACGTTCGCAATTGTCCCCACCCATCCGGAAATTGGTTTTGGCTATCTGGAAAGGGGTAAGGCGCTTGAACAAGGGGGGCACGTTGTCAGCCAGTTTGTGGAAAAACCTGATTTGGCGACTGCTCAGGGATATCTGAACAGCGGGCAGTATTTTTGGAATGGCGGCATGTTCATGTTTCGAGCGAGCCGTTATCTACAAGAGCTGGAACGCTTTGCGCCGGATATTCTTAATGCCTGCCGCGCAGCATTTGAAGGTGCCCAGCAGGATATGCATTTTATCCGTGTCGATGCTCAGGCGTTTGGTGCATGCCCGGAAAAATCAATTGACTATGCGGTGATGGAGCGTACTTCGGACGCCGTAATGGTGCTGCTTGACGCGGGATGGAGTGACGTCGGCTCGTGGTCAGCACTTTGGGATACCGCAGATAAGGACGCTGATGGCAACGTACTTAAAGGCGATGTACTGACTGAGCGTACAAGTAGCAGCTATATACATGCCACCCACCGACTTGTGGCTACAATAGGAGTGGATGACCTTGTGGTCATTGAAACCAAAGACGCGGTGCTCGTAGCGCACAAGGGTGATGTGCAAGACGTCAAGAAAATCGTCGATCAATTGAAGAACTGTAAGCGTCCTGAGTACGCTAATCATCGTGAAGTTTACCGTCCGTGGGGTGTCTATGACTCCATCGATAATGGACCGCGTTATCAGGTTAAACGTATTACGGTAAATCCGGGTGCGAAGTTATCGGTACAAATGCACCATCATCGGGCGGAGCATTGGATAGTTGTCAGTGGGACTGCGCGAGTAACCAATGGCGAAAAAAACTATCTCGTCACGGAGAACCAGTCTACTTACATCCCTGTTGGGCAGGTCCATGCCTTGGAGAATCCTGGTGTTATACCGTTAGAGTTGATTGAAGTTCAATCAGGCACCTATCTGGGGGAGGATGATATTGTCCGTTTTGAAGATATATACGGTCGGAGCTAGTGGCATTGAAAATCTCGATAATTACTGTTTGTTATAATAGTGTTGAAACTATTAGAGATACCATCGAATCTGTTCTTTTGCAGCGGTATCCCAATATTGAGTACATCGTGGTGGACGGTGCATCGAAGGATGGAACACTCAGCGTAATATCCGAGTACGAAGGCCGGATTGCCAAAGTAATAAGCGAGCCCGATAAAGGCATATATGATGCTATGAATAAAGGTGTCAAGGTCGCAACGGGTGATTATGTTGGTATATTGAATTCTGATGATGTTTTTGCTGGGGAAAATGTGATTCAGGAGATGGTGGCGCATCTGCAGAGTAATCCGGATGCAGAGGCCTGTTACGCGGATCTTGTTTTTGTACAGCGAAAACAAATAGATGTTGTTACTCGAAAATACTCTTCAGAAAGTTTCTCTCCGTGGAAAGTTCGTTTCGGCTTTATGATACCTCACCCTACCTTTTACGCACGGCGTGAGCTTTTTGAAAGGTACGGTGATTACAAATTGGGTTATCGGGTTTCTGCTGACTTTGAATTGATGGCTCGTTTTTTTTCCAAGAATGTAAAAATGGTCAGGCACGCCGCAGTCATGGTTAAAATGCGAGAGGGCGGAATAAGTACTACGGGTTTTTGGTGGAGAATTCATCAGAATTTGGAGATCGTCAAAGCTTGCAAAGAAAATGGGATTTATACCAACATTCTACTCGTGGCTATGAAAGTTCCATTCAAGCTGGCAAGCTATCTTAAAAAATGAATTCTATAGAACGGGTCTTATTAACAGGTAGCACGGGCTTTGTCGGGAGCAGGTTGCACGCCGCTCTTGGTACGACCTATTCTGTTGTAGCGACATCTCGCTCGGCTCAGATAGTTTGGAACGGCTCCCAGACGATCGGTGTTGGTGATCTTTCGAGTGAGACTGTGTGGACTCCTGCGTTGCAAGGTGTTGATTGCGTCGTGCATGTTGCTGGCAGAGCTCATAAACTTAATGACAAGCTTGAAAACCCTTTGGCGGAATTCAGGAAGGTGAATGTTGGTGCCAGTCTCAATCTCGCGCGGCAGGCTTCCGAAGCCGGGGTGAAGCGATTTGTTTTCATCAGTTCAATCGGGGTCCATGGAGCGAGTACGGCAGGTAAGCCCTTGGATGAACTCTCTCCGTTGATACCTCATGCTGATTACGCGCTTTCAAAATTGGAAGCAGAGAACGGCCTCAAGGAAATTTCGGTTGAGAACGGGATGGAACTGGTTATTCTCCGTCCACCCTTGATTTATGCTGGACATGCTCCTGGAAATTTTGAACGTTTGTTAAAACTAGTTGCAAGCGGGCTGCCGCTTCCTTTTTTGGGTGTCAATAATCAGCGCAGTATGATTGCTTTAGATAATTTGGTCGATTTGATTGCGCTATGCATAGAGCATCCTGCCGCAGCCAATCAGTCTTTTCTCGTGTCCGATGGGATAGATGTATCGACTCCGCAAATTATTCGTTGTCTCTCCAAGGGGATGGGGCGTGAGGCTCGATTATTTTCTATCCCTGATTCATTGATTTATCGGGGGGCTGAGTTATTAGGGCGCAAAACGACCTATGATCAACTTTATGGTTCTCTTGCTATTGATTCGAGCAAGGCTCGTGACCTTTTAGCTTGGACGGCTCCTATAACACCCGACGAGGCGTTATTCAGGGCTGGGAAAGATTATATTTCTCGTGTTCGTTGAGCCTCTTACTTTTTGTTATGGAAAATTTTCATTCATGTCTTCTTGGTCGATCATTTCTATCGCGGCTGTGTTATCACTCCTCTTGACGGGAGCATTGCGTAAATATGCCCTTGCCCGAAGCATAATCGACATCCCCAACGCCCGAAGCTCACATACTGTCCCAACCCCACGCGGTGGCGGCGTGGCAATCGTCGTTAGCTTTCTGTTGGCGCTGCCCGTATTAGCAATCACTGGGTCTATGGATTGGCCCACTATGTGGGCGATGCTGGGGGCAGGATCAGGAATCGCTATATTAGGTTTCCTCGACGATCATGGCCATATTGCGGCGCGCTGGCGATTGTTGGGGCATTTCCTGGCATCAGCATGGGCGTTGTATTGGTTGGACGGCTTGCCGCCAATCACGCTGTTTGGTATCGGCCTCGAATTGACTTGGTTTGGAGACGTCCTAGCTGTCTTTTACCTGGTGTGGATGCTCAACCTCTACAACTTCATGGACGGCATCGATGGCATTGCCAGCGTCGAGGCTATTTGTGCATGTCTTGGAGCCTGCCTTCTTTATTGGCTGGGTGGTTTTGAAAGCTTGATCGTCGCTCCGCTGGTACTCGCAATGGCTGTGGCTGGTTTCCTGTATTGGAATTTTCCTCCCGCCCGCATCTTTATGGGCGACGCGGGAAGCGGGTTTCTCGGCATCATTCTGGGGCTGCTAGCGTTGCAGGCAGCCTGGGCTTCACCGGAACTGCTCTGGGGCTGGTTGATTTTGCTGGGGGTCTTTATTGTCGATGCTACCGTCACGTTGATGCGGCGCCTACTGCGCGGCGACAAGGTGTATGAGGCGCATCGCAGTCACGCCTATCAATTTGCTTCGCGTCATTACGGCAGGCACTTGACGGTGACGCTAGGGGTGGCTGCGATCAACCTGTTTTGGTTGTTGCCCGTGGCGGCGAGTGTGGTGCTCTGGAACATGGACGGAGCATTGGCTTTGATAGTGGCTTACGTACCATTGATACTGCTAGCCATCAGGTTTCATGCAGGCGAGCTTGAGAAGGCCTGATTTCAGGGTAAGGCTCGCGTTTTTCGTTTATCGATTGTCCAATGCTCGGCGATGGAGCCGCCTGCATCAGGAATGGATTAGTTTAGGAGCTGGCCAAGGTGCGTGAAGGATTTATGGATAAGTTAAGAGCGGCTTTGCTGGGGTTGCCAAGACGCCACAAACGCGCGATCCAGGTAGCCACAGATGTTTTTCTCGTCTGGGTTGCCTTATGGTTGGCATTCGTTGTTCGACTGGGAGTCGAGGCATCGGCCAGTCCGATTGCAACGCATCTTTGGCTTTTTGCTTCTGCCCCACTGGTCGCCATCCCAATTTTCATCCGCTTTGGCATGTATCGCGCCGTCATGCGTTACTTCGGTAACGATGCGCTGATCACCATTTGCAAGGCTGTCAGCCTTTCAGCGTTACTGCTAGCCCTCATAGTGTATTGGTACAGCAACCATAAAACCGTGGTCCCGGCGCTCGATCATCTTCAATTACTGGTGGCTCAGCCTGATCATGATCGGCGGCTTGCGCCTGATGATGCGGCAATACTTCTTGGGGGACTGGTTTACCGCAGCCCAGCATGTGCCCTTTACTAATCGCGATGACGGCCTGCCCAAGGTTGCTATTTATGGTGCCGGGGCCGCAGGTAACCAGCTCGTTGCCGCGCTTCGCATGGGGCGAGTGATGCGACCGGTCGCATTCATCGATGACGACAACAGCATCGCAGACCGCGTGATCGCTGGGCTGCAGGTCTACGCGCCCAAGCATATCCAGAAAATGATCGACACAACCGGTGCACAGGAGATTCTACTGGCGGTGCCTTCCTCGTCGCGTGGGCGCCGTCGGGAGATCTTGACGTTGCTTGAAGGCTTCCCGCTGCATGTCCGCAGCGTCCCCGGGTTCATGGACCTGGCCAGCGGCCGGGTCAAGGTCGATGACATTCAGGAAGTGGACATCGCGGATCTTCTAGGGCGCGATCCGGTTCCCGCACAACCTGACCTGCTGGAGCATTGCATCACTGGCCAGTCGGTTTTGGTCACTGGGGCCGGAGGTTCGATTGGCTCCGAGCTTTGTCGGCAAATCCTGGCACTGAAACCGACTACGCTGCTGCTGTATGAGCATAGTGAATTCAATCTCTATAGCATTCTGTCTGAACTTGAACCTCGAGTGATTCGGGAATCGTTGTCGGTTCGGTTGCTGCCTATCCTTGGGTCGGTACGAGACCAGGACAAACTGCAGGACGTGATGAAGACCTGGAATGTCGACACGGTCTATCACGCCGCGGCCTACAAACATGTGCCGATGGTCGAGCACAATATCGCCGAAGGCGTCCTGAACAATGTGATCGGTACGTTGAATACGGCACAGGCTGCGTTGCAGGCCGGTGCGCCCGACTAATGTAATGGGCAGCACCAAGCGGCTTGCAGAGCTGACCTTGCAGGCCCTTAGCCGTGAGCTGGCCCCTGTGTTATTCGGCGATAAGGCCAACGTCTCAAGAGTCAACAAAACCCGTTTCACCATGGTCCGGTTCGGCAACGTGTTGGGGTCATCCGGTTCGGTTATTCCTCTGTTTCATAAACAGATCAAGTCCGGCGGTCCGTTGACGGTCACGCATCCAAAGATCACGCGTTATTTCATGACCATTCCCGAGGCCGCGCAGTTGGTGATCCAGGCGGGCTCCATGGGGCTGGGTGGGGATGTGTTTGTGCTGGACATGGGGGAGCCGGTGAAGATTGTCGAGCTGGCGGAAAAAATGATTCATTTGTCCGGCCTGAGTGTCCGTTCGGAAAAGAACCCCCACGGCGACATTTCAATCGAATTCACAGGCCTGCGTCCAGGCGAGAAGCTATACGAGGAGTTGCTGATTGGCGACAACGTCGTCGCCACCCAGCACCCAATGATCATGAGTGCCAACGAGGACCATCTGCCTTGGGATGTGCTTAAGTTCAAGCTGGCTGAGTTGCTGGCCGCCATCGAACACGATGACTACACCAGGGTCCGCCAGCTGCTTCGGGACACTGTCAGTGGTTACGCTCCGGACGGCGAGATTGTCGACTGGATCTATCAGCAACGCCGCCTCGAACCCTGATTGTTACATACGCTGTAACGGACACATTTTTGACAGCGATACATCATCGCCTAAGTTTGAGAGGCAGCTTCGCAAAAGCTGCTTCTTTCTTAACGATGTCATGGAGCGTCATTTATGCGTACAGGCTATTTCTACTCTCTGGTTTTTGCCTTCCACCAGCGCCTCGATTGCTGCTATCGCAGCCCCGGTGAGCAAACCTGAGTCGGTCGCTGCGCCGCAAGCAGTGGAGCAGCCAGCCAGAACGCAGGGCGCCAAGGTGGATTTAAACGGGGCGGATGCTGCAACGCTGCAGCGCGAGCTGACCGGAATAGGTAAAGGCAAGGCTGAGGCGATTGTTGCGTATCGGGAGAGTAATGGGCCGTTCTCTTCGGTAGAAGAATTATTGGAGGTCAAGGGAATCGGCAAGGAGGCGATTCTCGACCGGAACCGTGACAAGCTGGAAGTGAATTGAGTTTGTGATTGAAGGAGGCCGGTCGAATTGACTGGCCTTTTTGCTGACTGGCTGGTGCAAATTTTGGACGAGTTCTGGGAACGTCCCACCATTGGCATAAATAATGATTACCTACAGCCAACCGATTGTTCAACAATCCAAGGCCTTCCACCCATGACCAACACACTCTCCCTCGCCGACCAGATCACCCTGGAGCTACGAGCCGACATCATCGGCGGCCGCCTGCTACCAGGCATGGCCCTGATAGAGAACAACCTGGTCTCGGCCTACAACGCCTCACGCAACACCATCCGCGAGGCGCTACACCGTCTAGGCCAGGAAGGCTTAACCCGTTACGTGCGCAACAAAGGGGTGATGGTCCGCAGGTTAGATGTGAATGACGTGCGAGATCTGTTCAAGGTCCGTCGGACCCTGGAGTTGCAAGCCATCCTGAGCAGCCAACCATTGCGTGAGTATCAATCCGACCGGATGCTCGAAGCCCTCGAAGCTGCGGATTTGGCTCGCGAGCGTGAGGACTGGCGTTCAGTCGGTACCCATGGCCTGGCCTTTCATCAGCACATCGTCGGATTGATGCGCAGTCCATTACTTGATGAGTTTTTCACCAATGTGGTTGCACAACTGCGCCTGGTGTTTAGCTCAGCGCCTGATGAGGCGCGTTTCCAGGCGCCGTGGCTGGCCCGTGACCGGTGCATCCATGATTGGCTGGCCGAAGGTGACAAGCTTGCGGCCCACGAAGCCATGAGCCTTTACCTCGATGATTCCGAGCATCTGCTTCTGCAACTGCTAACTCCCACCCACCACTGATCAAGGACCCGCGCCATGTACAAAGACTACCCAGCCGCCTACCAGGTCAGCAAAGGTTCAGCCCTGCAGGTGGACAAACCCTTCTACGACCGTATCCGCTCCCAGCAAAACAAACGCACCCTGATCGAACAGTTCGAGGTACCCATCCGCACCGGCCGCGCCTGGCACGTACCCGCTGGCCATGTGTTCCGCGTCACCACCCCGGTGGGCCCGCAGGTGGGGGACTTCAACGTCTGGAACGCCCACGATCCTCGGGAACGCCTGTGGGCGGCGCGCACGCGTCAGCTTCAGGGCGCTCATGTCAGCACCCATGATCGGTTGTGGTCGAACCTGCCATTCCTTCGGCCCTTGGTGACCATCACCGATGACAGTCTGGCCGGTTACGGCATCGACGAGCATGGCGGACGATTGCACGATCTGCTGGGGACGCGCTGTGATCCGTATGTGAACAAGATGCTCACCGGGGAGGATTTCCACCACCATTGCCACTCGAACCTGACCCGTGCCGTGTTGCCCCACGGCCTGACGGAGTTCGATGTGCATGACGTGCTGAATATTTTCCAGTGCACGGGGCTCAATCATGACGATATGTACTTCATGAAAGCTTGTCCGGCGCAGAAGGGTGATTACCTGGAATTTTTTGCCGAGATTGATCTGTTGTGTGCACTGTCCACTTGCCCGGGTGGTGATCTGTCGCTGGCGATGTGGGGGCCGGATGCGCAGGATCCTCTCAGCGTCTGTCGTCCGCTGGGGGTGGAGATCTATCGGTTGGAGGATTCATTGTTGGAAGGCTGGAGCCAGCCTGAACGGGCGGCGTACAAGGGGTTGCATGGCTTGCATATTGCCAAGGCGGATTGGGAAAAGTGAAGCCGAAGGCGCGGGCTTTTTGTGGCGAGGAAGCTTGCTCCCGCTGGGCTGCGTAGCAGCCCCAACGGCTAAAACCCGATTAGCCTGATACTCCGCGCCAGCAGGTTCAGGGCCGCTTCGCGCCCCAGCGGGAGCAAGCTCCCTCGCCACAAAAGCACATGTAGCCGGGACGGGGAATAGCTCAACGATCCTTGGCCTCCTTCGCATCCATTTCCGCATTGCGCTCGGCAACACGCTTGCGCTGTTCGTCCGTCAATTCGACCTTGTTGGCGGTGTCGCGCAGCATCATCAGACCACCAACGATCGAGCCGATTGCAACAATCAGAATCAACCAGGCATACCAGGGCATAGGGCTCTCCTTGAGGGGGCGATGGACGGACGAACATTTCGCCGATCCATCGCACCTACCACTTATGAGCGAAGGTTGTTCGCAGTGGTTCAATACTACGCCCGTTCGGCCGGCTTCACCTCAAAGCCCGGTCAGCATCGCATCGGCGGGCGCGTCTGCACGCAGTTGGGCGGTGAGGATGAAGTAGACGAAGCCCACCGCCATGAAGCCGAGGAAGATCAGCCCGATCAGCGCGTTGAACCAGGCCATCGCTACCAGGCACACCAGCGCCAGCACCAGGGCGATGCCGGGCACGATCGGATAGCCCGGTGCGCGGAAGGTGCGCTCCAGGTTGGGTTCGGTTTTGCGCAGTTTGAACAGGCTGAGCATGCTCATGATGTACATGACGATGGCGCCGAATACGGCCATGGTGATCATCGCTGCGGTCAGGGTCATGCCGCCTAGGTTGATCAGGCCGTCGCTGTAGATCGCGGCAATGCCGATCAGTCCTCCGGCGATGATGGCCCGGTGCGGGGTCTGGAAGCGGGACAGTTTGGCCAGGGAGGCGGGCAGGTAGCCGGCGCGGGCCAGGGCGAAGAACTGCCGCGAGTAGCCGAGGATGATGCCATGGAAGCTCGCCACCAGGCCGAACAGGCCGATCCATACCAACATGTGCAGCCAGCCGGAGCTTTCGCCGACCACGGTTTTCATGGCTTGGGGCAGCGGATCGTTGATGTTCGACAGGGTGCGCCAATCGCCGACGCCGCCGGCCATGAACATGACGCCCATCGCCAGGAACACCAGGGTCAGGATGCCGCTGATATAGGCCTTGGGAATCGTGCGTTTCGGGTCCTTGGCTTCTTCGGCGGCCATGGCCGCGCCTTCGATGGCCAGGAAGAACCAGATGGCGAAAGGAATCGCGGCGAACATGCCGGCAATGGCTGGGGCGCCGAATACATCGGAACCGGCCCAGCCGTTCAGGGCGAAGCTGCTGAAACTGAACGCCGGGGCCACGACGCCCATGAACACCAGCAGTTCGGCCACTGCCAAGACGCAGACAATCAGCTCGAACGTCGCCGCCAGTTTGACCCCGAGGATGTTCAGGCCCATGAACACGATATAGGCGCCGACCGCGGCGTGTTTCGGGTCCAGGGCCGGGAACTGCACGTTCAGGTAGGCGCCGATGGCCAGGGCAATGGCCGGCGGCGCGAAGACGAATTCTATCAGCGTCGCCAGCCCTGCAATTAACCCGCCTTTCTCGCCGAAGGCACGACGGCTGTAGGCAAACGGCCCTCCGGCATGGGGAATGGCGGTGGTCAGCTCGGTGAAACTGAAAATGAAGCAGGTGTACATGGCCGCCACCATGAAGGAGGTCACCAGGAAACCCAGCGTCCCGGCTACGCCCCAGCCATAGCTCCAGCCGAAATACTCGCCGGAAATCACCAGGCCGACGGCAATGCCCCATAAATGCAGGGTGCCCAGGGTAGGTTTGAGTTGTGTGTTCATCGGTGGCTCCCCTCGATCCATAGCAAAAGCGCTGGGGAGGGCAGTGCAGTGGGCGTGCCAGTGTGGCGGGGGCGGTCGTAATGGGTGAAATCGTGTCGTATCGAGGATGTTCGCTGCTGGATGGCTTGGTTTTGTGCCCCAGTTCAGAGCGTCGGCGCCTGGGCTGGCCTCATCGCGAGCAAGCTCGCTCCCACAGGGGATCATCAGTCGACGTGAGCTCTCTATTCACAACAGAGCCATTGTGGGAGCGAGCTTGCTCGCGATGAGGTCCGCCCAGCCAACCACTCAGCCGATTTTTTACAGTTTCTTTATCTCCCAACCCCTCTCTCGATCTCGTTCCTTTACAGCCTCCCTGTCGACAATCACTCCATACACGGCACGACGCCGTATCACGGAGAAATCCCATGAGTGTTCTGGACGGGGTGTCGCTGCTGCTGGCAGTGGCGCTGTTCATCTATCTGCTGGTTGCGCTGTTGCGCGCCGATCGGAACTAGGAGCGGCTATGCACGGTTATGACTACGGGTTGATCCTCGGCTTTTTCGCCCTGGTGCTGATTCCCGCACCGTTTCTGGGGCGTTTTTACTATCGGGTGATGGAAGGCCAGCGCACCTGGCTTTCGCCGATCCTCGGCCCGCTGGAGCGCGGCTGCTATCGCCTGGCCGGTGTCGATCCCGCCGCTGAGCAGAGCTGGCAGAAATACACTCTGGCCTTGCTCGCCTTCAACCTGGCGGGTTTTGTGTTGCTGTTTGCGATTTTGCTGCTGCAGGGACATTTGCCCCTCAATACCGAGCAACTGCCCGGCATGGAGTGGACCCAGGCCTTCAACACGGCCGTGAGTTTCATGACCAACACCAACTGGCAGTCCTACAGCGGTGAAGCGTCCCTGAGCTACCTGAGCCAGATGGTCGGCCTGACCGTGCAGAACTTCGTCAGCGCCGCCACCGGCCTGGCGGTGTTGGTGGCGTTGTGTCGCGGCATCGGGCGCAAGTCCGCCGCAACGCTGGGCAACTTCTGGGTCGACATGACCCGCGCCAGCCTCTACGGGTTGTTGCCGCTGTGCCTGCTGCTGGCGTTATTCCTGGTCTGGCAGGGCGTGCCCCAAACCTTCGCGCACTATGTGCATGGGGTCACGCTGCAGGGTGCCGACCAGGTCATTCCTCTGGGGCCGGCCGCCAGCCAGATCGCGATCAAGCAACTGGGCACCAACGGCGGCGGTTTCTTCGGCGTCAACTCGGCGCACCCGTTCGAAAACCCGACGGCCTGGAGCAACCTGTTCGAGGTCGCGTCGATCATCCTGATCCCCGCCGCGCTGGTGTTCACCTTCGGTCATTACGTCAAGGACCTGCGCCAGAGCCGCGCGATCATTGCCTGCATGCTGGCGCTGTTCCTGATCGGCGGCGCCACGTCACTGTGGGCCGAATACCAACCCAACCCGGCCTTGAACGACGCGGCCGTCGAACAGACCGCGCCGCTGGAAGGCAAGGAAACCCGCTTTGGCACCACCGCCACGGTGCTGTGGTCGGTGACCACCACGGCAGCGTCCAACGGCTCGGTCAACGCCATGCACGACAGCCTCAACCCGCTCAGCGTCATGGTGTCGCTGGTGAACATGATGGTCGGCGAGGTGATCTTCGGCGGCGTCGGGGCCGGGCTCTACGGGATGCTGTTGAACGTGTTGATCGCCGTGTTCCTGGCCGGCTTGATGATCGGTCGCACCCCGGAATACCTGGGCAAGAAGCTGGGCGCCCGCGAGGTGCAACTGTTGGTGGCAACCCTGCTGGTGATGCCCGTCAGTGTGTTGGTGCTGGGTGCCGTCGCCGCCAGCCTGCCCGGGCCCGCCGCAGCGGTGAGCAACCCGGGTGCCCACGGTTTCAGCCAGTTGTTGTACGCCTACACCTCGGCGGGTGCGAACAACGGTTCGGCATTCGCCGGGTTCGGCGCCAACACACCTTTCCACAACTTGATGCTGGGCCTGGGCATGTTGATTGGCCGGTTCGGCTACATCCTGCCGGTGCTGGCGTTGGCCGGCAGCCTGGCCTTGAAGAAAACCGCGCCGATTGGCCAGAACAGCTTTCCCACCCACGGCCCGCTGTTCGTGACCCTGTTGACCATGACCATCCTGCTGGTGGGTGGCTTGACCTTCCTGCCGACCCTGGCGCTGGGGCCGATTGCCGAACATTTGAGCATGGGCTTCTGAGGATCTGATGATGAATATGCCGATGAGCAAAACCGTCGCCGCCAAGGCGCCGGAACAACCGAAGACCCACCTGTCGGCCCTCTGGCGGCCAGCGTTGGTGCAAGCGTTCGTCAAGCTCGATCCTCGCCAACTGCACCGTGCACCGGTGATGCTGGTGGTGGAATTGACCGCGATCCTCACTACGGTCTTGTGCTTCATTCCCGACAGTACGGTGCCGACCTTCGTCGCCGCGCAAATTGCGTTGTGGCTGTGGTTCACCGTGCTGTTCGCCAACTTCGCCGAAGCCTTGGCCGAAGGGCGCGGCAAGGCCCGGGCGGACAGTCTCAAGGCCGGCAGCGAAGGCCTCAACGCACGTCGCCAGACTGCCAGCGGGTTTGAAATCATCCCCGCCACCCGTCTGCGCAAAGGCGATGTGGTGCGCGTCGAGGCCGGCGACATGATCCCTGGCGACGGCGAAGTGATCGAAGGCATCGCTGCGGTCAACGAGGCGGCGATCACCGGCGAGTCGGCCCCGGTCATTCGTGAGTCCGGCGGCGATCGCTCGGCCGTCACCGGCAATACGCGGTTGGTCTCCGACTGGTTGCTGATACGCATCACCAGCAATCCTGGCGAGTCCACTCTGGATCGCATGATCGCTTTGGTGGAAGGTGCCAAGCGCCAGAAAACGCCGAACGAGGTGGCGCTGGATATCCTGTTGATCGGCCTGACGCTGATCTTCCTGATGGTGGTGGTGACGCTGCAACCGTTCGCCCATTTCGCCAATGCCAGCCTGCCACTGGTGTTTCTGGTGGCACTGCTGGTCACCTTGATTCCCACCACCATCGGCGGGCTGCTGTCGGCCATCGGCATCGCCGGGATGGATCGGTTGGTGCGCCTGAACGTGATTGCCAAATCCGGTCGCGCGGTCGAGGCGGCGGGGGACGTGCATGTGTTGATGCTGGACAAGACCGGCACCATCACCTTTGGCAATCGCCGCTGCACGGCGGTCTATGCCGCCCCCGGCGTGAGTGCCAAGGAACTGGCCGAAGGCGCACTGTTTGCCTCGTTGGCCGATGACACCGCCGAGGGCAAGTCCATCGTCGAGTACCTGCGAGGTTTGCATTCACTGCCCGAGCCCGGCGTCGACGCGCTGACGGCCGTGCCGTTCAGTGCCGAAACCCGTTTGTCCGGGGTCGACTATCAGGGTCGCATCTACCGCAAGGGGGCCGTGGATTCGTTGCTGGATTTCATCGGCCTTGCACGCAATGAATTGCCATCGGCACTGGCGCGGGAGGTCGACAAGATCGCCCAGAGCGGCGGTACGCCGTTGCTGGTGTGCGTGGATGGCAAGCTGCTCGGCGCTATCCATCTCAAGGACGTGGTCAAGCCCGGCATCCGTGAGCGTTTTGCCGAGCTGCGCAAGCTGGGGATCCGCACGGTGATGGTCACCGGCGACAACCCGTTGACCGCCGCTGCGATTGCCGCCGAGGCCGGTGTCGACGACGTGCTGGCGGAGGCCACGCCGGAGAAGAAACTGGCGCGTATTCGTCACGAGCAAAATGACGGTCGGCTGGTGGCTATGTGCGGCGACGGCGCCAACGACGCTCCGGCCTTGGCCCAGGCCGATGTCGGCATGGCGATGAACGACGGCACCCAGGCGGCGCGGGAGGCGGCCAACATGGTCGACCTCGACAGCGACCCGACCAAATTGCTCGATGTGGTGCAGATCGGCAAGGAGCTGTTGGTGACCCGTGGGGCGTTGACCACTTTTTCCATTGCCAACGACATCGCCAAGTACTTCGCGATCCTGCCGGCGCTGTTCGCGTCGATTTATCCACAGCTCGGCGTGTTGAACGTGATGCACCTGAGCAGCCCGCAGAGTGCGATTTTGTCGGCCATTGTCTTCAATGCCCTGATCATCGTCGTGTTGATTCCCTTGGCCTTGCGTGGCGTGCGCGTGCACGCGGCAAGCGCGGCGGCGTTGTTGCGGCGCAATCTGTTGATCTATGGCCTGGGCGGGATCGTGGTGCCGTTCGTGGGGATCAAGGCGATCGATATGTTGCTGACGGCGTTGCACCTGGTTTGAGTTCACCATTTGTGGGAGCAAGGCTTGCCCGCGATGAACGATGACGCGGTCTGCCTGGGATCGAAGTGTCTGCATCGCGAGCAAGCTTTGCTCCCACAAGGCGATTCCCAGGATTTACTTCAATTCGAGGATTTTGAAATGTCCACTCTGATTCGCCCGGCCTTGAGCCTGCTATTACTGATGACCCTGATCACCGGTGTCGCCTACCCACTGGTAGTCACCGGCGTGGCGCAAGTCGCCTTTCCCGCCCAGGCCAACGGTAGCCTGATCGTCGATGCCGCCGGCAAGGTCCGTGGCTCGACGCTGATCGCCCAGGATTTCACCGGCGATGCCTGGTTTCATCCACGGCCATCGGCCGGTGCCTTCGCCACGGTCGCCAGCGGTGCCAGCAATTTCTCCCCGAGCAATCCGGCCCTGGCCACACGGGTGATCGATGACGCCCGCAAACTCCAGGTGCCCGGTCAGGGCCCGGTGCCGCTGGCATCGCTGACCACCTCCGCCAGCGGGCTGGATCCGCACTTGCCTCCGGCGGCAATTGCCTATCAACTGGCGCGTGTCGCCGCCGCGCGCAACCTGCCGGCCTCGACCTTGCAGCAATTGCTCGATGCCAACACCGAGCAACCCCTGGTGGGCCCACCGGTGGTGAATGTGCTGGCGCTGAACCTGGCCCTGGAAAAACTGTAGGAACCTGTGGTTGCAGAACCAGTGGGAGCAAAGCCTGCTGAGCAAAACCAGTGGGAGCAAAGCTTGCTCGCGATGAACGATAACGCGGTCCATCCGTTGAACTGTGTCGCCTTGATCGCGAGCAAGCTTTGCTCCCACTGGTCCCGTTCCCATAAGCTTTGCTCCCACAGGCCCGGCTCCCCACAGGGGTGTTTGATCAATATTTGAAAGAGATTTCCACACCATGAGCGACTCCGGCCGCGCCGATGCACTGTTAGCCAATCTGCCCCGCAACGGCCGTGGCCGGCTCAAGGTCTTTCTGGGCGCGGCCCCGGGTGTCGGCAAGACCTACGCCATGCTGCAAGCGGCTCACACCCAACTGCGCCAAGGCGTGAAGGTCGTCGCCGGGGTGGTGGAGACCCACGGTCGCAGCGAAACCGAAGCGCTGCTCGGCGGCCTGGCGCAGCAGCCGTTGGTGCGCTCGGAGTATCGAGGCGTGATGCTCGAGGAAATGGACCTCGACGGCCTGCTCGCCGCCCGGCCGAGCCTGGTTCTGGTGGACGAACTGGCCCACAGCAACGCCCCCGGCAGCCGCCATGCCAAACGCTGGCAGGACATCCAGGACCTGCTCGCGTCGGGCATCGACGTCTACACCACCGTCAATGTCCAGCATCTGGAAAGCCTTAACGACCAAGTGCGGGGCATCACCGGCGTGCAGGTGCGCGAGACGTTGCCGGACTGGGTCCTGCAGGAGGCCGATGAACTGCTGCTGATCGACCTGCCACCCCGTGAGCTGCTGGAGCGGCTGCGCGATGGCAAGGTCTACGTGCCGGAACAGGCCCGGGCGGCGATCGATGCGTTTTTCTCCCAGACCAATTTGACCGCGTTGCGTGAGCTGGCGATGCAGACCGCCGCCGCCCAGGTCGACAATGACCTGACCCAGGGCTATCGACAACTGGGCCAGGCTGCGCCGGCGGTGCGCGGACGCTTGTTGGTGGGGGTGGACGGTGACGTGCAGGCTGAACGCCTGGTGCGCCATGCCAGCCGCGTCGCCCAACGTCGGCATCTGCCCTGGAGCCTGGTGCACGTGGACAACGGCAGCGCCCGTGACGAGGCCTCGCGCCAGCGTTTGCAGAGTGCCCAGCAACTGGCTGAACGCCTCGGCGGTGAAGTGGTGCTGCTGCGGGCCGGCGAAGTGGCCAGGACGCTGATCCAACATGCCAGCGAACGTCGCGCCACCCTGGTGCTGGTGGGCCAGTCCCGGCCGCGTTTGCGCCGACGGTTGTTTGGCGGCGGCCTCGCTTCGCGTTTACTGCGTGATGCCCGGGGCCTGGAGATCAACGTGTTGGACAGCGATGAGCAACCGCGTCCCGCCCGCGTGCGTTCAAGCGCCGTCCAGACCGGGTTCGATTATGTGCTGGCGTTGTTGGCTACCGCGGCGGCCAGTGCATTGGCCTGGGGAGTCTCGGGGCTGTTGGCGTTGCCCAATATTTCCCTGGTGTTCCTGATGGCGGTGTTGCTGGTGGCCGTACGCAGCAGCCTCGGCCCGGCGCTGGCCTGCGCGGCGTTGTCGTTCCTGGCCTATGACTTCTTGTTCATCCCGCCGAATTTCTCCCTGACCATCCAACGCGAAGAAGACGTTCTGACGCTGGTGTTTTTCCTGCTCATGGCCGCCCTGACCGGTAACTTGGCCGCCCGCCAGCGCCGCCAGTTGCAGGCCCTGCGCGACACCCAGCAGGAAACCGGTGAACTGCTCGATCTGTCCCGCAAACTCACTGCCGCCACCGACCGCCAGGCGGTGATCAGCGCCGCCGCGCAGCACCTCAACGGTTGGCACGACTTGCAACTGTGCCTGCTCAACCGCGACGGCCAGGGCGGTTGGAAAGTCGAGAGCGGTGAGCCGCTGACCTTCACCGAGGCCGAGCGCGCGGCGGCCGACTGGTCCTGGCAGCACGACCAGCCGGCCGGCGCCGGCACCGGGACACTGCCCTCCGGGCGTTGGTGGTGGTGGCCGTTGTCGGCGGAGGGCGGGCC
Organism: Pseudomonas beijingensis; assembly: GCF_030687295.1. Lineage (NCBI taxonomy): Bacteria > Pseudomonadati > Pseudomonadota > Gammaproteobacteria > Pseudomonadales > Pseudomonadaceae > Pseudomonas > Pseudomonas beijingensis. The sequence continues at coordinate 2,883,228 of NZ_CP117425.1, forward strand.
GCTGGCCTTGTTGGGTGTATGCCCGAAAGAAGGCCAGCCCCTGAGTGGCCAGCGCCGCCGTTTGCTGGCGGCCCTCAGTCAGCCATTGGCCCAGGCGCTGGCCCGGGCGCAACTGGCCCAGGACCTGGAAGCGGCGCGTCTGCACGGTGAAACCGAACAACTGCGCAGCGCTTTGCTGGCTTCCGTGTCCCACGACCTGCGCACGCCGCTGACCGCCATGCGTGGCAGCATCGACAGCTTGCTGGCGCTGGGGGAGGCGATCCCACTGGCCGATCGTCGCGAACTGCTCGAAGGCACCCGCGATGAAGCCGAGCGGCTGGATCGTTACATTCAGAACCTGCTGGACATGACTCGCCTTGGCCACGGTGCCCTGAAGCTGGCGCGGGACTGGGTGGCCCCGGCCGACATCGTCGGCAGCGCGCTGAACCGCCTGCGCGCAGTGTTGGCGCCCCTGGCGCTCAGTGTCGAGGTGCCCGCTGAATTGCCTCTGCTGTATGTCCATGCGGCGCTGATCGAACAGGCCCTGGTGAACGTGTTGGAGAACGCGGCGCGCTTCTCGCCGGCCCAAGGACGCCTGCTGCTGAGCGCCGGGGCGACAGACAATGAGGTGTTTTTTGCCGTGGCCGACGAAGGGCCCGGGATCCCTGAAGAGGAGCGGGAGAAAATCTTCGATATGTTCTACACCGCCGCACGCGGTGATCGAGGCGGGCAGGGCACAGGGTTGGGATTGGCGATCTGCCAGGGCATGGTCGGTGCCCATGGCGGGCGCATCAGTGTGGCCGAAGGTCTCGACGGACGCGGCACCTGCATCACGTTGCACCTGCCGTTGCAGGCGCAACCGGGCATGGACGATGAAGCCTGAGCCTGGCTGAGATACTCTTCTGTTACCCGCAGCTTGCCACCTGCTTGCCTTTCCACTTGATTGCAACGAACGAGCCCCATGAGCCAGACCGCGACCCTTTTGGTCATCGATGACGAACCGCAGATCCGCAAATTCCTGCGCATCAGCCTGAGCTCCCAAGGCTACAAGGTGCTGGAAGCCGGCACCGGCGCCGAAGGGCTGGCCCAGGCGGCGCTGAACAAGCCCGATCTGCTGGTGCTCGACCTGGGCCTGCCGGACATGGACGGCCAGCAGGTGTTGCGCGAGTTTCGCCAATGGTCGACGGTGCCGGTGCTGGTGCTCTCGGTGCGGGCCAGCGAAGCGCAGAAAGTCGAGGCGCTGGACAACGGCGCCAACGATTACGTGACCAAGCCGTTCGGCATCCAGGAATTCCTCGCCCGCATCCGCGCCTTGCTACGCCAGGCCCCGGCCGGCGAACCACAGGAAGCCGCGCTGAAGTTCGGCCCGTTGACGGTGGACCTGGCCTATCGACGGGTGCTGCTGGACGACACCGAAGTGGCCCTGACCCGCAAGGAGTACGCGGTCTTGGCGCAACTGGCGCGGCACCCGGGACGGGTCATCACCCAGCAGCAATTGCTCAAGGACATCTGGGGTCCGACCCACACCGAAGACAGTCATTACTTGCGGATCGTGGTCGGTCACCTGCGTCAGAAACTGGCCGACGACCCGACCCGGCCGCGGTTCATTGTGACCGAGGCGGGGGTGGGGTATCGGTTGTTGGGGGAGGGTGGGCTCTAGTTCTGTGTTGTCCGGGCTGCCGCCATCGCGAGCAAGCTCGCTCCCACAGAGAATCGAGTTGGCAACAAATTTTTATTTACTCAGCAGGACCCATGTGGGAGCGAGCTTGCTCGCGATGAGGCCTGCTCAATCAATCGAGATTTCCCAGATTCAGTTCTGTTCACGCTCATACCGATCCAGGGTATCGCTGGCAATCTCCCGTCCCAACGCGATCAACTCCGGCGCCTTGTAGAACTCGAAAAACCGGCACACTCGTTTTGGCACGTTGATCAGCACATCCGGCGGGTAACCGGCGATCTTGTACTGGGCCAGCGAGGTCTGCATCACTTCGAAGCTCTGGTTGATCAAGTCCAGCAACGACGCCGGGCCGACGTTATCGATGATGAACGAGCCGGTGGCGGATTTCGGCGCGCCTTCGTTCTCCGGCGCGGCAGCTGGTTGTTGGCCTTCGGGCTCGGCCGAGTCGATCCACGGATTGATGTCGGCGGCCTCGGCCTTCAAGGCTTCCTGTTCCAGCAGCAGCAATTGCTCGGCCTGTTTGCGGCGAAACGGCAGGCGCGAGCCCAGGGAGCTGACCAGGGTGTCGAAGCGACGCCTGAACGCGGCGGGGCGCGGGATCACCGGTAATCGGTACTGTTTCTGGTTGGTGGCGTTGAGGTTGACCGCGATGATCAAGTCGCAATGGCTCGACACCACCGGCACGATCGGCAAGGGATTGAGCAGGCCGCCATCCACCAGCATGCGGTTGCCTTGCATCACCGGCGTGAACAGGCTGGGAATCGCCGCCGACGCACGCATTGCCTGATGCAGGCAACCTTCCTGGAACCAGATTTCCTGCTGGTTGGTCAGGTCGGTCGCGACGGCGGTGTAGGGGATGCGCAACTCTTCAATGTTGAGTTCGCCGACGATCTTGCGGATCTGCCCGAAGACCTTCTCGCCGCGGATCGCCCCCAGGCGAAAACTGACGTCTACCAGGCGCAGGACATCCAGATAATCCAGGCTTTCGATCCAGTTGCGGTACTCCTCAAGCTTGCCCGCCGCATAGATCCCACCCACCACAGCCCCCATGGAACAACCGGCGATGCAGGCAATGTCGTAGCCACGTCGTTCGATTTCTTCGATCACCCCGATATGGGCATAGCCCCGGGCGCCACCCGAGCCCAATACCAATGCGACACGTTTTGTCATGACCCGGCCTCTTGTCGAACAGACTTCAACAATGCACTTATCGACGGCTCGGCTCAATCCTTGTAGCGCAGGCGTCGTTTTTTGACACGCTGCGGCGGCATTTGCGTATGCTCGCCCACACTTGAATTTACGCGGTCAAGCAAGGCACTTTTCGCCGTTGCCACCGTCTTAACAGCACGACTGTTGACCTGACCTGAGGTGTTATTGATGAAAGCCCGGATCCGCCTGCCCTTGGTGGCATCTTTGATGGTTTTGGCCCTGGCCGGTTGCGCAGGTAAAACCGCTTACCGTGACAGCTGCGGCAGCCAACTCGACAGTGCCTGGCGTGAACTGGACCTGGCCAAGGCCGAAGGTTTTGCCGGCACCGTTAGCTACTCCAAGGCCCTGTCCCTGCTGACGGGTGCCAAGACCCAGCAGCAATTCGAAGCGTTCGAAGGCTGCTCCAAGAAAGCCGAGAAGGCGCGTTTCTACATCCGCGAATCCCGCGCGGGACGATAAAGACAGCGACAACCAATCAGCTGCAAGCTACAAGGGAAGGGCGCAGAATCGTTTTTCACGGGTAGCTTGCGGTTTGACGCTCAACGCTGTGTACGGAGTACGTCCATGATCGATCGGCTGGTGGCCCGCATAGTGGGCCTGGAAGTCCGCCTGTTGGCCTGTCAGGCCCGCTTGAATGCCCACACCGACAGCGAAGCGCTGCATGACCTGCGGACCACGGTACGCCGTTTACGCAGCCTGCTGCGTCCACTGCGTGGGTTGCCCGGTGTCGAACAGCTGGAAACGGCGGCTTCGGCGGTGGGCACCCTGACCACGCCTTTGCGTGACCGGGAAGTGTTGGCTGCTTACCTTGAACAACATGGCCAGGCCGAGGCGGCGCGGCGACGCCAACTGCAAATGGCCGATGCCTATCCCGCCGTGGCCGCGAGTGTCGAACTGGCCCAGTTGCTGATGATCCTCGATGCCTTCCCGCGCTTCATTCGCGCCGCCCAGCGTGAGGGGCTGCTGAAGAGTTTGCGCAAACGCATCGAAAAACGCCTGGACAAACAATGGAAAAAGCTCGATGAAGCCCTGCGTGATCCGGCCCATGACCGCCACCGGTTGCGCCTGCTGATCAAGCGCGTGCGCTACGCCATCGAAGCTTACCCTGAGCTCGACCGCCTGCCTGAGGCCGCCATGCCCCGGCTCAAGTCCGCCCAGGGCGCGCTGGGCGACTGGCACGATTGCTGGCAATGGCTGGCCAGGGCCAAGGAAGAAACCGATCTGCAAGCGTGTGTGCCCACCTGGCACGCCACGATGGAGAAGGCCGAGGCCAAGTCCGACAAGGTGCTCGACAAGCTGATTGCCAGTTGCTTCGAAAAAGCCTGAACCCATCCCATTCCCTCTGTGGGATTTCCCCTTGTGGGACTTCCCCCTGTGGGAGCGAGCTTGCTCGCGATGACGGTGGTTCAGCTTGCCTACGGATTGACTGATACACCGCTATCGCGAGCAAGCTCGCTCCCACAGAGGATTGGGGGAATTCAAGATCCTCGGCTTTTCTGTCAGCCTCTTTGGCCGGAATAAGCCCTGTGCCGTCAGCCCGGTCTGGTTAAGATCCCTTCATCCTTTTCCCCGTTTTCGAGGTTGTCATGCGCTTTTCCGATTTGATCGATGCTGTACGCCGGCAGCCAGGTGCGGTGACTATCGCGCCTGAATGGGGCCAGGGTCGGGCCAGTTTTGGCGGGTTGGTGGCGGCGCTGCAATATGAGGCGATGCGTGCCCAGGTGCCGGCAGATCGCCCGGTGCGTTCGTTGGCGATCACCTTTGTCGGCCCGGTCGAAGCCGACGTGCCTGTCAGTTTCGAAGTCGACGTGTTGCGCGAAGGCAAGGCGGTGAGCCAAGTGTTGGGACGGGCGGTGCAGAACGGCCAAGTGGTGACCGTGGTGCAAGGCAGTTTCGGCGCTTCGCGCTCGTCCGTGGTGGCGGTGCAGGCCGACCCCGCGCCGGAATTCAAGAGCGTGGAGCAATGCCAGGAAATGCCTTACGTCAAGGGCATGACCCCGGAGTTCATGCGCCACTTGGCGCTGTGCTGGAGCGTCGGCGGCTTGCCGTTCAGTGGTAATAAATCCCGGAGCATGGGCGGCTGGGTGCGCTTGCGCGGTGACGTGCGGGAGGAGCCGCTGAACGAAAGCCATATCCTGGCTTTGGTGGACGCCTGGCCCCCGGCCTTGTTGCCGCACCTCTCGCAAATGGCCCCGGGCAGTACGCTCACGTGGACCATCGAGTTCGTCCAGCCGCTGCTGGACCTCACGACGCTGGACTGGTGCAAGTACCTGGCCGAGATCGAGCATGCCCAGGACGGCTACGGCCATGTCGCCGCGAAGTTCTGGAGTGCCGATGGCCGCTTGATCGCCCTGAGCCGGCAGACGGTCACTATTTTCGGATAAGGCTTTGGTTAAGGTTTACGGTTGTGACGATGGCGATCGCGCCAGGCGCGCCACCAGCCACCGCTGAGAAAGAACCGTGGAAAAGTCAGGAACTGCTCCACCAGCAGGCGTGACACGGCATCCTTGCGATCGCTGAACGGTTCGGAGGCCTGGGCCTCCAGGCTGTGTCCGTGACGCTGCAAGCCGAGCGCCGCGAGCAGGCCGATGATGCCGATGGCGACATCGCCCAGGCTCAAGCTGAACACCCCCGACACAATCAGCAGAAACGCGATGATGAACAGCGGCACGGCAATCAGGTGCAACACCAGGTTGGTGGGGTGGCGATGATTGTCGGGGTAGGCGCGCCATTGCCAGGCTGGAAGATTGGGGTGACGTTTGCCCATGATGCTATTCCTTGAACGAAACCGAATAATCCAAGGATAGGTCCGGGCGGGCGGGGCGGCGAATGGCGGTTGGCTATCGAGGCGATAGGTGGCCATACAGTTTTGCTGTTGTGGCGAGGGGACTTGTTTGTGGGAGCAAGGTTGTGGGAGCAAGGCTTGCCCGCGATAGGCGCAATACGGTCTTTGGTGAACCGAGGTGCCTCCATCGCGGGCAAGCCTTGCTCCCACAGAGGGAGTTTCCTCACCACAGGGAGTCAGGCAAGCCAGCGCTCTACAGTTTCAACTGCCCAATCGCCTTGCTCAACTCCCCCGCCAACGTCGCCAGTTCATGGCTGGTGGTGGCTGAGTCGACGGTCTGGCGCACGGTGTTTTCGGTCACGTCGCGAATACTCACCACCGCCCGGTTCATTTCCTCGGCGACGTGGCTTTGCTGCTCGGCCGCGACAGCGATCTGGGTGTTGCTCTCGCGCATTTGCGCCACCGCTGCGGTGATCTGGGCCAGCGCGTCGCCGGCCTCGCGGGCCTGTTGCACGCAATCGTCGGCCTTGAGCGAACTCTCCTGCATGAAGTCCACCGCGTCCCGAGTCCCGGCTTGCAAGGCCGAAACCATGGTGGTGATTTCATCCGTGGAGGCCTGTACCCGCTTGGCCAGGTTGCGCACCTCGTCGGCCACCACGGCAAACCCCCGGCCCATTTCCCCGGCCCGTGCGGCTTCAATGGCGGCGTTCAGGGCCAGCAGATTGGTTTGCTCGGCGATGCTGTGGATCACATTGACCACGCCGTTGATCTTCTGACTGTCTTCGGCCAGGCGCTGGATCATTTCGGCAGTCTGCTGCACCCCCGACGACAACCCGGTGATCGACTGCTGCACCCGGCCGACCACTTCGTGGCCGTTGCCGGCCAGGGTGTCGGCGGTTTTCGACAGGTCGCGGGTGGCGCCGGCGTGCTGGGCGATGTGATAGACAGTGGCAGACATCTCGTTGATCGCCGTGGCTGCCTGATCGGTTTCGCTTTGCTGGCCGAGCATGCCGTGGCGCACATCGTTCATGCTCGACGCCAGGCGCGCCGCACCACTGTCCAACTGCCGGGCAGTGCTGGCTACGGTGTCGACCACCCGTTGATAACCGGCCTGCATGGCGTTGAACGCTGCCGCCATCTGGCCCACCTCGTCCTTGCAGGCCAGGGGCACGCGGGCGGACAAATCACCGGTTTTTTCCACATGCAGCATCACGTCTTTAAGCGTGTTGAGTTGGCTGAGCAAAAAGCGGATCAACAGCTGCGACGCGCCCAACATCGCCAGCATCAACACGAATACCGCCACGGCGTATTGGCTGAAGCGTTCACCGAACACTTGGCCCAGGCTTGCACCATGGGCCAGCACCGCGATTTGCTGGCCGTCACCTCGACGGATCACTTGGGCGCCCAGCAGCGGATTGTCGCCCAGCAGCGGCCCTGCATCGAGTTCGACCCAGCCCTCGGCCTGCACCAGCGAAGGCAACGATTGTTCGTGGAGCATCGGGATCTGGTCGCGCTGGAATGCCAAGAGGTTGTCGGCCTTGGGCAAAGGTTGTCCGACAGGCCAGGCATCGAGCACCTGTGCCTGGGCCTGGGCGTTCGCCTGGGCTGCGTGGTTGCGCGCCTGCTGTTCGAGATGCACGGCGTAGAGCACCAGCAGCAAGGTGGTGATAAAGGCGACCGCATTGACCGCCCAGAATTTGTATTTCAACGAGATATTGCTAAGCCAGGCACCCATGGAAGGTTTTCTCTGATAGCGGAAACAGCATTGGCAAGGTGCCATTATTCTGCCGCTATTCAGGTGCCGGGATTTTGATGTGGGTCAACAGACAATATAGGTGCCGGGGATTTTGATATGGACTAACAGACCACACAGAGCCCAGGGTTTTGATGGAGCCAACAGCCAACACAGGACCCCTTGTGGGAGCGAGCTTGCTCGCGATAGCGGTGGGTCAGCTTGCACATGGGCCGACTGATACACCGCTATCGCGAGCAAGCTCGCTCCCACAGGGGGTCATTGCCACAGGGCTCATTTGGTCAGGAGAGGGTGGGCAATCCAAAAAACGCCCGGGCGCAGGCGCTGCTGTGAGCTGCCAGATCCTCCTGGGTTTCGCCCCGGTGCAAGGCCACTTCACGCAGAACCTCCGTCAGGTAGGCCGGCTCGTTGCGCCCATTCTTGGGTTTTGGCCGTAGCGTGCGGGGCAGCAGGTACGGCGCGTCGCTTTCGAGCATCAGCCGACCACAGGGTATTTCGCGCACCAGCGGGTGCAGGTGCGTGCCCCGTCGTTCGTCGCAGATCCAGCCGGTGATACCAATATGCAGGTCGAGATCGAGGTAGCTGAACAGCGCCTTTTTTTCACCGGTGAAGCAGTGCACCACGGCCGCTGGCAAGTGATCGCGAAATTCCCGAAGGATGTCCAGCAAGCGCTGGTCGGCGTCGCGTTCATGCAGGAAGACCGGTAATTGCAACTGAACCGCCAGGGCGAGGTGTTCCTCCAGGACCTTTTCCTGCTGGGGACGTGGAGAGAAGTCGCGGTTGAAATCCAGTCCGCATTCCCCCACCGCACGCACGCGGCTGTGCATCAGCAGATCCTTGAGGTGCCGGGCGCTGTCGGCTGTCCACTCGCTGGCGCTGTGAGGGTGAATGCCGGCGGTGGAAAACAGCCGTTCTCCAGTGTCGTCGAGCTGTTGGCACAATTGCAGGGCCTGTTCACTGCCCTCGATGCTGGTGCCGGTCAAGACCAGTTGGCAGACCCCGGATGCATAGGCGCGCTCAAGCACCGCCTGGTGTTTGTCGGCGAAACTGGGGTTGGTCAGGTTGACGCCGATATCGATGAGTTGCATGGTGCTACCTCGGCCCAAAGGCCGGAAAGCATATCAGAGCTGTAGATTTATAAGAAAAGCCAAGAACTACAACGAGTTGAGGCTGTCTGTTAAGGCCGCGAGACACATCGGGTTGGTATAACAGCCATCACTGTGCCAGTCTTCCGCACTTTTTCAGCGTCTCAGGCGCTCTGTTTCTGTCGACTCAGCCTCGTTTTTCACGGAGGCGGTCGGCAGTATTCCTTCCGGAGAGTGGATGACACGTCCCCAGGTATTGTTACTGTTGTGTTGTTCGCTGCTGTTGCCGATGCCGGCCGAAGCGCGGCTGCCCGGGCCGGTGCAGGCCGTGGCGCCGGGCACGGTGCGCGACCTGGCGCAGATCCGCGGCAGCCGTGTGTTGAAGGTGCTGGTCAACCAGAGCCGCAACAGCTCCGGTGAAGTCCAGGGGCAACCCATTGGCGTCGAATACCATCGGTTGCGCGCCTTCGAGCAATACCTCAACGGCCACGCCCGTGACGGCCAGGAAATCACCCTCAAGATCATTCCCAAGGCCAAGGACCAACTGCTCGGTGCCTTGCAGCGCGGGGAGGGCGACCTCGTCGCACCGGGTGAGCTGCTCGAGCCCCAGGCCGGCCATGCCGTCAGCGCCAGCAATCCGATCCGTACCGACGTGCCTTTGCTGTTGGTGGGCATCAAGGGCGAGAAGCGCTACACGCGCGTGGAGCAACTTTCTGGCAAGACCCTGGCCCTGCCCAATGGCAGTGCGGCGGGGGATGCCGTGAGCCAGATCAACCAGAAGCTGGCGCTGCTCAAGTTACCGCCGGTGAAAGTCGAATGGGTCGATCCCTCCCTGGCTGTGGAGGATGTCCTGGAGATGGTCCAGGGCGGGATTTTCCATTTGACCATCGTCGAGCAACCCATCGCCGAGCGCTGGGGCAAGATCCTGCCCAAACTGCGCTTCGACCGTCAGGTGTTGATTGGCGAACCGGGTGACGAGTATTGGTTCGTTCGCCGTGACGCCGCCATGCTGCGGGCGAGCATCGACCGATTCCTGGCGACCTATAAGGTGCCCTCCAACCAGGACGCGGCCTTCCTGCGTATCTATCGGCGTTTGTACCAGGTCCACTATCCGCTGGCCCGGGCCAATCGCCAACGCCTGGAAAAACTGCGCCCGGTGCTGCAAAAACACGCCGATGCCCAGGGCATGGATTGGCTCAACCTGGCGGCCCTGGCCTTCAAGGAGTCAGCCCTGCAACCCAATGCCCGGAGCGGCTCAGGCCCCACCGGCCTGATGCAGATCACCCCGGCGGCGGCCCAGCGGGTCGGGGTCAATAACATCCAGAACCTGGACGCCAATGTGCAGGCCGGCGCCAAGTACCTGGCCCTCATCCGCCGCAAGTTCTTTGCCAGCCCCAAGCTCAATGAGCGCGAACGCATGGCCTTCGTCCTGGCGGCCTACAACATGGGCCCCGAGCGCGTCCAAGGCATGCGAGCCGAGGCCCGGCGGCGGGGACTGAACCCCAACCAATGGTTTTTCCAGGTTGAGCGTATTGCCATGGAGCAGGTGGGAATGGGCGCCGTCAGCTATGTTAATAGTGTGAATAAGTACTACCTGGCATTTGATCGTGAACGGGAGTCCTTGGAACCGAAGGAGCAAAAGGTTGCATTGCGTAAGTGATCGAATAAATTGATTTGTATTACGGATTTTTTCCGCTTTTAACATGAATTTTATTGATTAATATAGCGGCCAACTCCCTACTACTTCCAAGGAATGACCTTATGAGCACTTTCATCAACAAAGTCCTGTTCACCCGCGCCGGCTATGGCTTGACTGTCCTGCGCATCGCCGTCGGTGTCATATTTGCCGCCCATGGCGCGCAGAAACTCTTTGGCCTGTTCGGTGGCTACGGCCTGGCAGGCACGGCGCAGTGGATGGAAAGCATCGGCCTGACCCCGGGCTATGTGATGGCGACATTGGCGGGCGGTACCGAGTTTTTCGCTGGGCTGGCGCTGATCATCGGTCTGCTGGCGCGTCCTGCGGCGCTGGGCCTGGCGCTTGTGTCGCTGGTGGCGATTTTCTCCGTGCACATCGGTAACGGCTTGTTCATGGCCAACAATGGTTATGAGTTCGCCCTGGCGTTGCTGGCGGGCAGTATTGCCGTGCTGATCGAAGGGGCGGGCAAGTTGTCGGTGGATCGCGCCATCGCAGGTTGATTGCTCGATTTGAACCTGAGGCTCGTCTTGTACGTAAAGCTGTTCACTTAGGAAAAACGGTGCTTCTTTCAGAAATGGGAAGCGCCGTTTTTTTGGGTTTTTTTGAGAGTGTTCGGTGACGGGTTGCTTTGGTGTGTATATCCATTTTTTGCGTAACGGCTACTTAGGGTTCCGCTTTTACAGCGGGTCACTTTTGAAGAGCCCGGAAGCCGGCCCAGTCAAAAGTAACCAAAACGCTTCTGCCCCACCACTCGGAGCCTCGCCTAGGCTCGGTATGCCTGAACGAAGGCATTGCTCCGTGGGCCGCCGCGAAGGGCCATCCATGGCCCAGCGCGGCTACCTCGGCATCCATGCCGAGGTGCCCACTACGCAACACCTTCGTTCAGCCAGCGTGGTTAACGGGGCGCCCGAGATCAACGTCCACCGCGAGGCGGCCTGATAGCCGACCTGGTTCTGGGTGAAACCGCATTTCTCCTGTGGGAGCGGGCTTGCTCGCGAAAGCGGAGTGTCAGCCAATGAAGATGTTGGATGTGCCAGCCTCTTCGCGAGCAAGCTCGCTCCCACAGTGGTTCTGTGTCGGACATAAATTTGTGTTCACCGGAGATCCAGTGTGGGAGCGAGCTTGCTCGCGATGGCGGTGGTTCAGCCACATAGATGCCGGCATGAGCCCCGCTTTTGCTTTGCTTTTGATCTGGACGCCCCGTTAAACCACGCTGGCCGAACGCAGGCATTGCGCAGTGGGCATCCCGGCATGGATGCCGGGATAGCCGCGCTGGGCCATGGATGGCCCTTCGCGGCGGGCCCACGGAGCAATGCCTTCGTTCGGGCATGCCGAGCCTAAGCGAGGCACCGAGTGGTGGGGCAAAGCGCTTTTGGTTACTTTTGGCGCTTTTCCAAAAGTGACCCGCTGTAAGAGCGGAACCCTAAGTAGCCGTTACCTAAATAACGGATATACACACCAACTCACACCTCTCGGAACAGATAATCAGAAAACAGCATTACCGTCTTGCGCGGCCTTTTTTATGGGAAGTGATTCTTGACACTGGCCAGTCAGCTTCTCTAGGATGCCGCTCATGCGCCGATTTAAACAGCTACTTGCGGGGCGCCAGGTGACTCATCAAGTCGCCGATAGAAGCCGAAAAGACACGGCTTCGAAATACCGCTAAAGCGCTGGTTCGGTGTTGCCTCTCACCTGCCATGCAGACTTTTGAGGCAGAGACACGACACAATGAACGCACCCAGTCCCCTTGTACGTCTTGCGCCAATCACGGCGAACCTTGTGCAACGCAACCCGAAAATTCTCCTGGGCGGCACTCACCAGCCAACACTCTTGCGTTACCTCGACGGCTGGCCGCGTCGCAACCACGGGCCTGCTGCATTCCTGATCCAGTTTGTCGAAGACGGTGAGTCACTGGCGCGTTTTGCCAATGACAGCTTCGACCTGGCTGTCATCCAGTCCCCCAGCGCAGCGGACGCTCCTGAAATAATCCGGCACCTGACCCGTGTCGCACGGCAAGGCTTGATCACGCGCCGCTGAGGCGCGATTACGGATACGCGATGTCGACGATGTAGACCCGTTTCTCGCCTGTGGGCGTCTGGACGCTGACCTCGGCGTCCAGGGCCTTGCCGATCAGTGCCCTGGCCAACGGCGAGTCGATGCTGATCAGGTTCTGTTTCAGGTCCAGCTCATCCGGGCCGACGATGCGGTAGCGTGATTCCTTGCCGTCCTCATCTTCGACCGTGACCCAGGCACCGAAATACACCTTGTTCGGATCGCTGGGTTTTTCACTGACCACTTTGAGCGCCTCAAGGCGCTTGGTGAGGAAGCGCACGCGACTGTCGATTTCCCGCAGCATTTTCTTGCCATAGGTGTATTCGGCATTTTCCGAACGATCACCCTGGGCCGCCGCCTCGCTGACCGCCTGGGTCACCTGCGGACGGCGCACGTGCCACAGCTCATGGAATTCAGCACGCATCCGCGCTTCACCCTCGGGGGTGATCAGCGCGGTGCCGGCAGTGCGGGGTGGGCGATAACGGCTCATGGCAACTTCTTGTGATAGCGAAGCCGGGAGTCTATCAACCCTCGCGCAATACTGTCAGCGGGCTGGCGTTGAGCGCCCGACGGGTGCCGAACACCCCGGCTGCGCCGATCAACAAAGCCCCCAGCAGCGGCAATACCAACAGCCATGGATGCGGATGCCAGGGCAGGTCGAAGGCGTACCGGTAAAGCACCAGGCTCACCAGCTCCGAACCCAGGGCCGCGAGCAGGCCACTGACCGCGCCCAGCAGGCCGAACTCGATGCGCCGGGCCTTGACCAACAGGGGCCGTTCGGCGCCCAGGGCGCGTAACAGCGCGCCTTGGCGAATCCGTTCGTCGAGGGTCGCCTGCAGGCCGGAAAACAGCACCGCCATCCCCGCCGCCAGCACAAACAGCAACACGTATTCCACGGCCAGGGTCACCTGGGCCAGGATGCTGCGCAGTTGTTCGAGCAGGGCCTCGACTTGCAGGATCGTCACCGCCGGAAAGGCCCGGGACAGGTCGACGATCTGTTGGTCGTGACCCGGCGCCAGGTAGAAGCTGGTGAGGTAGGTCGCCGGTAAGTCCTTCAGTGTGCCGGGCTGGAAGATCATGAAGAAGTTGGGCTGGAAATTGTCCCAGTTGATTTCCCGCAGGCTGGTGACCTTCGCTTCACGGTTGACGCCGCCGACATTGAAGACCAGGCGGTCGCCCAACTTGATCTTGAGGTTCTCGGCCACTTTGCCTTCCACCGAAACCCCCGGGACATCGTCCGGAGGTTGCTGCGGCCACCAGGTCCCGGCGGTGACGACGTTGCCCGCCGGCAGGTCCGCGGCCCAGGTCAGGCTCAGGTCGCGTTGCAGCGCCCGGTCACCCGCTGAATCCTTGGTGACGAACTCCTTGGCCGGTTCGCCATTGATGCTGATCAGACGTCCGGGGACCACAGGGTAGAGCGGGGCCGATTGCGCCGACAGTGCCAGCAGCTTGTCGGTGAAGGCCTGCTTGTCGTTGGGCAGGATGTTCAGGGCGAAATAGTTCGGCGCGTTTTTGGGCAACTGGTTTTGCCAGGTGTCCAGCAATTCACCGCGCAGCAGCGCGATCAATGCCATGGACAGCAGGATCAGGCCGAACGCCAGGGCCTGGCCGGCCGCCGCCAACGGATGGCGCAGCAGTTGGCCGAGGCCCAGCCGCCAGGGCAGGGCGGCGCGGGCCAGCAGGCGACGCAGGCTCTGGAGCAGCAGCAACAACAAGCCGCCGAGCACCAGTGCGGCAACGACGCCACCACCCAACAAGGCGAAGGTCAGGACCAGGTCCAGGCTCAGGCGCCACATGATCAGGCCCAAGGCACCCAGTGCCGCACCGTAGATCACCCAGGAGCTGGAGGGGATCGGCAGCATGTCCCGGCGCAGCACGCGCAATGGCGGCACTCGCCCCAGCGCAGCCAGTGGCGGCAGGGCGAACCCCGCCAGCGCCACCAGCCCGGTGCCGATCCCGGCAATCGCCGGCAGCAGGCCGCCCGGCGGAACGGTGGTCGGCAGCAAGTCATGCAGCAGGGCGAACAGACCCAGTTGGGCGACCCAGCCGAGCAGGGCGCCGCTGATACTGGCGAGCAGGCCCAGCACCGTCAATTGCAGGCTGAACAGCACCATGGTTTCCCGGCGTGACAGGCCCAGGCAACGCAGCAGCGCGCTGGCATCGAAGCGTCGGGTGGCAAAGCGGTTGGCCGAGAGCGCGACAGCGACCCCGGACAGCAACACCGCCACCAGGCTGGCCATGTTCAGGTAGCGCTCGGCCTTGCCCAGGGCGCCGCCGATCTGGCGGTTGCCGTCGCGGGCATCCTGCAGGCGCTGGTTGGGTTCAAGGCCAGGCTTGACCAGATCGCGATAGGTCTGCAGGGCCGGCGCCGGGCCGCGCCACAGGTCGCGATAGCTGACACGGCTGCCCGGTTGCACCACGCCGGTGGCCTCCAGGTCCTTGAGGTTGATCAGCACTCGCGGGGTGAGGCTGTAGAAGTTGCCGGCGCGATCCGGCTCATACGTCAGCACTCGGGCCAACCGCAGGGTCTGGTTGCCAACGTCGATGCTGTCGCCGATCTTCAGGTCCAGTGCCGTCAGCAGGCGTGCCTCGACCCAGGCCTCGCCAGGGTTCGGACGTCCGCCGGTTTCTTCCGGCGCGAATGGGGCGGGGGTGCTTTTCAGCTCTCCGCGCAGAGGGTAGTTGTCATCGGCGGCCTTGACGCTGGACAGCTGGATGCCATTGTCGGTGGCCACGACACTGGAGAACTCCACCACCCGGGCGTGTTCCAGCCCCAGTTCGGTGCCGCTGCGGATCTGCTCAAGGCGGGCCGGCGAGCTGCCTTCGAGCAGCAGGTCGGCACCGAGGAATTCGGTGGCGCGCATCATCATCGCGCCGTTGAGGCGGGCACCGAAGTAACCGATGGCGGTACTCGCCGCCACGGCCACCAGCAAGGCAAAGAACAACACCCGCAACTCACCGGCGCGGGCATCGCGAAGCAATTGACGGACAGCGAGACTGAACAGGCGCAACAGCGGCAAACGTGCCATCAAGGCTCCAGAGGGGCGACCATCTCGCCGGCTTCAAGTCGGATCAGGCGCCGGCAGCGATGGGCCAGGCGTTCATCATGGGTGACCAGCACCAGGGTCGTGCCGCGTTCCTTGTTCAGTTCGAACAGCAGGTCGCTGATGCGTTCGCCGGTGTGGCTGTCGAGGTTGCCGGTGGGTTCGTCGGCAAACAGCACATCGGGCTCGGCGGCAAAGGCGCGGGCAATCGCCACCCGTTGCTGCTCGCCGCCGGAGAGCTGGCGCGGTGAATGGGTCAGGCGCTGGCCCAGACCGACGCGCTGCAACAGTTGCGTGGCGCGTTCGCGGGCATCCTTGCGGCCGTCCAGTTCCAGCGGCAGCATGACGTTTTCCAATGCATTGAGGCTGTCGAGCAACTGGAACGACTGGAAGACGAAACCGACATGCTCGGCACGGATCCGCGCCCGCTGATCTTCATCCAGCGCGCTGAGGGCCTGGCCGGCGAGCGTGACTTCGCCGCTGCTGGGCAGGTCGAGGCCGGCCAGCAGGCCCAGGAGGGTGGATTTGCCGGAACCGGACGCGCCGACGATGGCCAGGCTGTCGCCTTTGTTCAGTTCCAGGCTGAGTTCGTGCAGGATGGTCAGTTCACCTTCCGCGCTGGCGACCACTTTGCTAAGGTCCGTCGCGGTGAGAATGCTTGAGCCCATGGAGAATCCGATGCGTGTGTGGTTTTTGAGTGCCGGCCTGGCCTTGATGTGCATGGCCCAGAACGCAGCGGCGGGTACAGTCCTGATCGTTGGCGATAGTATCAGCGCGGCTTTCGGCCTGGATACCCGGCAAGGATGGGTGTCGTTGCTCGAACAACGGCTCAAGGCCGAGGGTTTTGACGATAAAGTGGTCAATGCCTCCATCAGCGGAGACACCAGCGCCGGAGGTCAGGCGCGGCTGCCGGCGCTGCTTGCAGCCCATAAACCGGACCTGGTGATCCTGGAGCTGGGTGGCAACGATGGCTTGCGCGGACAACCGCCAACACAATTGCAACAAAACCTTGCAGCGATGATCGACAGCGCCCGCGCCAGCGGTGCCAAGGTGCTTTTGCTGGGCATGCAATTGCCGCCCAATTACGGACGCCGCTACACCGAGGCCTTCAGCCGGGTCTACAGCACCCTGGCCGAGGAGAAAAAAGTCCCGCTGGTGCCATTTTTCCTCAAGGACATCGGGGGCGTTCCAGCCATGATGCAAGCCGACGGATTGCACCCGTCCGTCGCAGCCCAGGACAAGTTGCTGGAAAATGTCTGGCCGACGCTCAAACCGCTGCTTTGACGCTTTTCTACCGGCGGGCTTTCGGCTAATGTGGCGCCCCCGATTTGGAGCCCCCGATGCCGCGTCCCGCCTGGTCCCTGTTTGCCTACCAACTGATCGAGCCTGACGAGCAGCTGGATCTGTTCGCCTGCCAGGAAGTACGGGTGCACCTGGTAACCCGGCAACTGGAACTCGGTGGCTCGGCCGACCGGACCCTCTGCGGCAGCCTGCTGCCGGCCCAGCCGCGCTGGTCCAGCGTCGATCGCAAGATTTTCCAGGATCATCGCCTGTGCTCGCTGTGCCGGGCGATCCTGGAGTCCCAGAAGCGCGGCACCTCGCCAATCTGGCCGGAGCTGCGGTTCGAGTTGTAATCCCTTGCTCCAGTGTGGGAGCGAGCTTGCTCGCGATGAGGGCGGCACATTCAACACTAATGCCAGCAGACCCTCCGCTATCGCGAGCAAGCTCGCTCTCACAGGTTTCATTTCAGTTCCAGACATGCTGCGCATCGGACGCCTGCGTACCGCTCTCCCCGAAATAACAGGTGGCAGTGTACAATCGCCGTTTTCATACCCCTGTTCGATCTGCGAAGGATTTCCCGGATGTTGCCGCGCTTGCCTGCCGTCGCCCGCTGCCTGTCTCTTGCCGCCTTGTGTATGGCGGGCCCCGTTGCCGCACTCGAGCTGCCTCTGCCACCGCCGGGTGAAGACATCATTGGCCAGGTGCAAGTCATCAAGGCCAAATACGAAGACACCTTCGCCGACCTGGGCACTACCTATGACCTGGGCTACAGCGAGATGGTCGCCGCCAACCCGGGGGTCGATCCCTGGTTGCCGGGCGCTGGCACCGAGATCGTGCTGCCCACTCGCTTCATCCTGCCGCCGGGCCCGCGCGAGGGCATCGTGATCAATCTGGCCGAGTACCGTCTCTACTATTTCCCCAAGGGCCGGAACGTGGTCTACACCTTCCCACTGGGGATTGGCCGTGAGGGCTGGGGTTCGCCGATCGCCCACACCAGCATCATCGCCAAGACGCCGAACCCGACCTGGACGCCGCCTGCCTCGATCAAGGCCGAACACGCCGCCGACGGCGACCCGTTGCCGAATGTCGTGCCCGCCGGCCCTGATAACCCGCTGGGGCCTTTCAAGTTCACCTTGGGTACCCCGGGCTATCTGATCCACGGTTCGAACAAGAAGTTTGGCATCGGCATGCGGACCAGCCATGGTTGCTTCCGGATGTTCAACAACAACGTACTGGAAATGGCCGGCATGGTGCCGGTGGGCACGTCGGTGCGGATCATCAACGACCCCTACAAGCTGGGCTTGAGCGGTGGCAAGGTGTACCTGGAAGCGCATACGCCGTTGGACGACAAGGGCAACCCATCGGTGGTGGACAAGCACACCGCGGTGATCAACGCGATGCTCAAGCGTGAAGACATCACCAGCAACCTGCGCATGAACTGGGACGTGGTGCGGGACGTGGTGGCGGCCGAAGATGGCCTGCCGGTGGAAATCGCTGTCCCCAATACCTCGGCACCGATGGTCTCGAGCGCGCCGATCGATTTACAACAGTAAAAACCTCGAAAGCAACCCGCCGACGTTTCGCGATGTCGGCGGTTTTTTTATCGCCTGCTAAAACACCAGGCAATAAAAAGCCGACCCAAAAATGGGTCGGCTCGATAACAATCCCGAAGGACTATTACTTGCGGCTAGCTTTTTCCAGCATGCGCAGAGCACGCTCGTTAGCTTCGTCAGCAGTCTGTTGTGCTTTTTGAGCAGCAGCCAGAGCTTCATCAGCTTTACGGTAAGCTTCGTCTGCACGAGCCTGGGAGCGAGCTGCTGCGTCTTCGGTAGCAGTCAGACGTGCTTCGGTTTCTTTCGATGCGCTGCTGCAACCGGTAGCCAGAACTGCGGCCAGGGCCAGAGCAGAGAATTTCAGAACGTTGTTCATCGGTTTCCCCTTCAAGGACTTTCTATTAGTGACTGTCTCCCCAGACTGAGGAGTTAGCCGGCGTACATACTACCCATTACTTGTAGTAAGTAAACTGACGTAGCGCAAGAAGCAAAAAAATTGTAGGCGGTGATTCTTTTTCGAGCAACTTTTCTTAGGCGTGTTGAAAAAATATACAGCCCCAAGCCCTTGGCTGGAGCGCGTCGACGAAGAAAAGTTCCGCGGCCTGGGAGAACTCTTGCAGCCCTCGCTAACGTCGTTGTTTATTGATTAACCTACACTTTTGTACATTTTTTGTGCAGCGCCCCAGGCATCTTTGTTGGTATTGGCGGTGACTTTAACTACGCGCGCTCGTCTCAAGACTCAACAACTGGCGATGTTCAGCTATTGCACCGTGATCGACTACAGCGCGACGATGGCGCTCAATCGATAAACCCGACCAGGTTTACCCCTTCGATGACAGGCGTGCCTTGAGCATTTGCGTCATTGGTGCCTACTATTCACGACGTGCTCGGGTTTGAGCGGATCGTTTTTGGCGCTCGGTGACCAGGAAGGCACGGGGTGGCGTAGATGTTCCTTCGCCGGAAAAACATCGGTAAGGTAGGGGTCGGCATTCAGACCCGCGAGGAGTAGTGATGAGCGAGGCGGTTACCATCCACCATGACCAGGCTGGTCATCAGTTCGAGACCAATGTGGACGGTCATCGTGCCTATCTGACCTACATGGACCTGGGCAAGCAGACCCTGGATATCTATCGTACCTTCGTGCCCAACGCCTTGCGTGGCCGGGGCATCGCGGCGGCGCTGACCGAAAGGGCGCTGCAGTACGCTGAAGAAATGGGCTACACGGTGATCCCGTCCTGCTCCTATGTGGAGCGTTACATGGAGCGTCACCAGCGGCACGCGGCGAAGCTCTGAGAAAACGGATTCCCCATAAAAAAACGCCGGACTGAAAAGTCCGGCGTTTTTTTATGCGTTGCTTTTTATGCGTTGAAGCAGGCCCGATCAGCTGCGCTGACGCTTCGGCAGCACGTCCTTGAGCTTGGCGTGCATGCTGCGCAGGGTGTTCTCGGTCGCGCTCCAGTCGATGCAGGCATCGGTGATGGAGACACCGTACTGCAAGTCGGCGAGGTCTTTCGGGATCGCCTGGCAGCCCCAGTTCAAGTGGCTTTCGACCATCAAGCCGATAATCGACTGGTTGCCTTCCAGGATCTGGTTGGCCACGTTCTCCATCACCAGTGGTTGCAGCGCCGGGTCCTTGTTGGAGTTGGCGTGGCTGCAATCGACCATGATGTTCGGCTTGATCTTGGCCTTGTTCAGCGCCTGCTCGCACAGGGCGACGCTGACCGAGTCGTAGTTCGGCTTGCCGTTGCCACCGCGCAGCACCACGTGACCGTAGGCGTTGCCCTTGGTGGTGACGATCGACACGCCACCTTCCTGGTTGATACCCAGGAAGCGGTGCGGGCTGGAAACCGACTGCAAGGCGTTGATCGCCACGGTGAGACCGCCGTCGGTGCCGTTCTTGAAGCCCACCGCCGACGACAGGCCGGAGGCCATTTCGCGGTGGGTCTGGGATTCGGTGGTGCGCGCGCCGATGGCCGACCAGCTGATCAAGTCCTGCAGGTACTGCGGCGAGATCGGGTCGAGGGCTTCGGTGGCGGTGGGCAGGCCCATTTCCGCCAGGTCCAGCAGCAACTGGCGACCGATGTGCAGGCCGTCCTGGATCTTGAAGGAGTCATCCAGGTACGGGTCGTTGATCAGGCCTTTCCAGCCGACGGTGGTCCGAGGTTTCTCGAAATACACGCGCATGACCAGATACAAGGTGTCGGAGACTTCCGCGGCCAGCACTTTCAAGCGCTCGGCGTATTCGTGGGCGGCCTTGATGTCATGGATCGAGCAGGGGCCGATGACCACGAACAGGCGATGGTCGGTGCCGTCCAGGATGTTGCGAATGACTTCCCGGCCCTTGGTCACGGTGCGCAGGGCAGCGTCGCTCAGGGGAATATCGCGCTTGAGCTGGTCAGGCGTGATGAGGGTCTCGTTGGAGGCGACGTTAAGGTCATTGATCGGTAAATCAGCCATCGTGTTACTCGTCAGGTCACGGGTGCCGGCCGCCAGCGATCCCCGCGCGGCGGTGCACAGCGGATTTTAAGCGCGTCGGGGAGCCGAACCTTATCGCGTTACGAGGTGGCTCGACAATGGGCTGGGACGGGTTTAATGCCCTATAGGCTGGGGAAAGGGCCTTGGAGACGGCTCTGTGACAGATTCGTGAGCAGATGTAATGAAGATTGCATGCCATGCTGCTCGCACTGATAGTGTGCAGGGGCTTTTACCAGGAGAGTTGCAACGATGCAGGCAGGGGTTAAACCGCGGATCGGGATGATCGGCACCGGGGCGATTGGCGGGTTTTATGGCGTGATGCTGGCCCGTGCCGGTTTTGACGTGCACTTTCTACTGCGCAGCGAATTTGCTGCCGTGGCCGAAGCCGGTTTGCGCATCGACAGCGCGGTCTATGGCGCGCTGGCCCTCGACCCCGTCCAGGCCTATCGCTCGGCGGCCGACATGCCGCCTTGCGACTGGCTGCTGGTCGGCGCCAAGACCACCAGCAATGCCGACCTGGCTCCGGCCATTGCCCAGGCGGCCGCTGATGGGGCAAAAGTCCTGTTGCTGCAGAACGGCCTGGACGTCGAGGACAACCTTCGACCGTTGCTGCCCGATTCGTTGCACCTGCTGGGTGGCCTGTGCCTGATCTGCGTGCATCGCGTCGGCCCGGGCGTCGTCGCCCACCAGGCACTTGGCGCGGTCAACGTCGGTTATCACAGCGGTCCCTGCGCCGATCAGGCACAACGCATGGCGATCGTCGAAGAGGCGGCGATGCTGTTCCGCAGCGCTGGTATCGAAGCCCAGGCCATGCCTGGCCTGCAACAGGCCCGCTGGCAGAAGCTGGTGTGGAATGTGCCGTACAACGGTCTTTCGGTTCTGCTGGGCGCCAGTACCACGCCGCTGATGGCCAACGACCATAGCCGCGAATTGATCCAGGCATTGATGGCGGAGGTGGTCCGCGGTGCGCAAGCCTGCGGGCATCACATCGCGCCGGGTTACGCCGAGTACCTGTTCACGATGACCGAGAAGATGCCCGATTACTGGCCGAGCATGTACCACGATTATTCCCACAAACGTGCGCTGGAGGTGGACGCGATCTACGGCCGGCCATTGGCGGCGGCGAAAGCGGCAGGGTGTGAGCTGCCGAAAATCGAGGCCTTGTATCAGGCGTTGGCGTTCATGGATCGCAATAACCGCTGAGCGGGGCGAAAGGGGGAGCGGCATGGTAAACAACATCGACGACAAACTGGTGCTGGCGATTTCGTCGCGGGCGCTGTTCGACCTGAGGGAAAGCCACAAGGTGTACCTGTCGAGTGGCGTCGAGGCCTATCGGCAATACCAGATCGAGCATGAAGACGAAGTCCTCGCGCCGGGGGACGCCTTCGCTCTCGTGCAGAAACTGCTGGACCTCAACGAACACCTGGGACGTGCCCGGGTCGAGGTGATCCTGGTGTCGCGCAACAGTGCCGACACCGGCCTTCGGGTGTTCAACTCGATTCATCATTACGGGCTGGCGATTTCGCGCGCGGCCTTCGTCGGTGGTCGCAGTCCTTACCCGTACCTCAAGGCATTCGGCTGCGACCTGTTCTTGTCCACCCACGCTGAAGACGTGCGCAGCGCCCTGGACGCCGGGTTTGCCGCGGCGACCATCCTGTCGGGTGGGGCCAGTCGTGCCGCCAGCGGGGAATTGCGCATTGCGTTCGACGGTGATGCGGTGCTGTTTTCCGACGAGTCGGAGCGTGTCTATCAGGCTGGGGGGCTGGAAGCCTTCCAGGCCAGCGAGCGACAGTCTGCCCGAGAGCCGCTGCGGGGCGGGCCGTTCAAGGGCTTCCTGGCGGCGCTCAATGCGCTGCAGCGCGAGTTCCCCGAGGACGCTTGCCCCATTCGCACGGCACTGGTGACGGCCCGTTCGGCACCGGCCCATGAGCGGGTCATCCGGACCTTGCGTGAATGGGATATCCGTCTGGACGAGTCGTTGTTTCTTGGCGGCCTGACCAAGTCGGCGTTCCTGGAGGCCTTCGCCGCCGATGTGTTTTTCGATGACCAGACCGGCCACTGCGAACTGGCCCGGGAGGTGGTCGCCACCGGTCACGTGCCTCATGGCATCAGTAACGAAATAAAGCCCTGACGTCCTCGAGGCCGGGACGTCAGGCCGCACGTCGCAGTCTCCAAGGCGCTGCTAAGCTGAATCAATCTCCGCCATTCTGGCACGCGAGGAGGTCACATGATTCGTTCGATGCTGTACGCCACAGACCTGGGTCTTTATGCCCCTTATGTGATGCAGCATGCCTTGGCGCTGGCACGGACGTTTGAAGCCGAGTTGTATGTGGTGCATGCGGTAGAACCGATGGGGCTGTTCGCCGAATCGGTGTTGCAAAGCTATCTCGACGAGCAGGCGCTGAACGAATTCCATCGCCAAGGTCTGAATACGGTGATGGCCAATATCGAGCAGCGGGTGCTCGACAGTTTCCGTGAGGAATTGGGAGAAGGGCAACAGGACTTGAAACTGATCAAGTCGGTCAGGGTGTATCAGGGCGACCCTTCCCAGGTCATCCTGGAACAGGCTGCGAAACTCTCTGTGGATTTGCTGATCGTAGGCAGTCATTGCCAAGGAGCGAGCGGTGAAACCCCTTTGGGCAGGACCGCCGCGCGGGTATTGCAGTTATCCCGGGTGCCGGTCTACCTGGTTCCCCTGGTGCAGCGCCGACGCCAGGGTGAGGCTTGAGGCTAAATGATGGCGTTTTATAAAAAGTTCTAGATTTATTGTCGAAACCTTCCATATAGTTATATACCGTCGCTGATGCCCGTGGCGTCCAACTGCTTTGAGGGATACATATGAAGCTTCAACAACTGCGCTACATCTGGGAAGTGGCGCACCACGACCTCAACGTTTCCGCTACTGCCCAAAGCCTCTACACGTCGCAACCCGGCATCAGCAAGCAGATCCGCCTGTTGGAAGACGAACTGGGCGTCGAAGTCTTCGCCCGCAGCGGCAAGCACCTGACCCGCGTGACCCCGGCCGGTGAGCGTATCATCACCACGGCTGGCGAGATCCTGCGCAAGGTCGAAAGCATCAAGCAGATCGCCCAGGAGTTCTCCAACGAGAAAAAAGGCACCCTGTCGATCGCCACCACCCACACCCAGGCCCGCTATGCGCTGCCGCCGGTGATCAGCAATTTCATCAAGCAATACCCCGACGTGGCGCTGCACATGCACCAAGGGTCGCCGATGCAGATCGCCGAGATGGCCGCCGACGGCACGGTGGATTTCGCCATTGCCACCGAGGCCCTGGAGTTGTTCGGGGACCTGGTGATGATGCCGTGCTACCGCTGGAACCGCTGCGTGGTCGTGCCCCAGGGACATCCGTTGACCAAGCTGCCGAAGCTGACCCTCGAAGCCCTGGCCGAATACCCGATCGTGACCTACGTGTTCGGTTTCACCGGTCGTTCCAAGCTCGACGAAGCCTTCAGCCATCGTGGCCTGACGCCGAAAGTGGTGTTCACTGCCGCCGACGCCGACGTGATCAAGACTTACGTCCGCTTGGGCCTGGGCGTGGGCATCGTCGCGAAAATGGCCGTCGATACCAAGCTCGACAGTGATCTGGTGGTGTTGGATGCCAGCGAGTTGTTCGAGTCCAGCGTGACCAAGATCGGCTTCCGTCGTGGCACCTTCCTGCGGGGTTTCATGTGCGATTTCATCGAGAAATTCGCGCCGCACCTGACCCGGGAAGTCATGGCCAAGGCCATCCAGTGCCACAACAAGCAGGAACTCGAAGAGCTGTTCGACGGCGTCGAACTGCCGGTGCACTAAAAGCGTTACCTGCCTAAATCGCCTCGGTGACAGCGAACTGTTGCCGGGCGCCCGCGACCACGATCTCGACTTCATCCCCTTCGAACTTGCCGAGCAGGCCTCGGCCCAGCGGTGAGCGAGGGGTGATGACGGTGATCGGCTGACCCACCAGCGAAACCTTCAAGCCGGCCGCATCCGGCCCGAGGAAGAGCCATTGCTGGCGGCCGTCCTCATCTTCCAGCCCAATCAATGTGCCGACCTGAATACCGCGCTGCTCGTCGTAAGGCCTCAACGCCAGGTTTTGGCAAAGGGTGAGGGCCTGGCGGATTTCTTCCACGCGCCTGGCTTGTCCGGCGGCGAGGTAGGACGCCTCGAGACCCAGGGTGTCGTACTTGTTTTCGGCGATGTTTTCTTCGTGGGTCGCGGTTTCGTAGGCGGTCTGCGCGGCGCGTTCGGCGATGTCGAGATCAATCTTGAGCTTGTCGAGAATCAACTGGTGGACGGTCTGTTTGTTCATATCATTCGCAGAATTGCAGCACGTTGGCGCGGCTTTTTTCACTGGGCGCATTCTGGTCCTGTTGCAACCAGAACTGGCACTTGGGGTTGGACAGGTTGCGCGGATTGCTGCGGGCCTGATCAAGCGCCTGGCGCTGTTCGTTCCGTTGCAGGTTCTGCTGATACTGCTCGAACATCGGCGCGGGCGGCTCCGGCTCCGGGGCCGGTTGCACCGCCGGTGGTTGCGCCAGTTGATGGACGGCGGCGGCCACCGGTGCCAGTTGTTCGTTGAACAGGAATCTGGACAGCAGCCAGCCCGTCAACACGATGGCCAGGAACCCCAGCCACAGGCCCAGGGCAATGCTGAAGGTCAATTGCAAAGCCGTAAGGCGCGAGGGTGTCGAGTGATCGGGCATGGCTGCTTCCTGGCAGGGTCATGGGCAGGCGCTGATTGTCGCATGAAGATTAATCGCCGTCGGCTCTTCTGCGCGATCGGTTTATTCGGGACAATCAGGCCTTTGTCATGGGGAGTCGGGAATGGCTGTGCGCTGGGATATTTTTTGCACCGTCGTCGATAACTATGGCGACATCGGTGTCACTTGGCGCCTGGCTCGGCAATTGGTGGCCGAGCACCCATGTGCGGTGCGGCTGTGGGTCGACGACCTGCGTGCTTTCGAACGGCTGTGTCCGCAAATCGATATCACCCTGTCCGAGCAATGGCAGCAGGGTGTGCAAGTGTGCCACTGGCCTGCGGACTGGCCGTCCACCGAGGCCGCCGAGGTGGTGATCGCCGCGTTTGCCTGCCAGTTGCCGAGTGCCTACATGGAGGCGATGGCCGAGCGCCAGACAACGCCCTTGTGGATGAACCTCGATTATTTGAGCGCCGAAGACTGGGTGATCGGCTGTCACGGCTTACCGTCGGTCAAATACAAGCACGTGCAGAAATATTTCTTTTTCCCGGGCTTTCGGGAGGGAACCGGTGGCTTGCTGCGTGAGGCCGGTCTGCTGGAACGTCGTCGGCAATTTCAGCAGGATGCCGAGGCACAACGCCGTTTCCTGCAAGGCTTGGGCGTCGAGCGGGCACCGGAGACCTGCCTGATCTCGTTGTTTGCCTACGAGAACGAAGGTTTGGCGAGCTGGTTTGACGCGATGGCAACCGATGCCCAGGCGTTTCATGTGCTGGTCCCCGAAGGGCGGGTGCTGGGCGATGTCGAGCGGTGGCTCGGGGTCGAAGACCTGAAGGCCGGTGCGCTGCATCGACGCGGCGCGCTGACGGTGCAGGTGCTGCCGTTCGTCCGCCAGGATCAGTACGACCACCAATTGCTGTGGTGCTGTGATTTCAATGCCGTGCGTGGCGAAGACTCTTTTGTGCGCGCCCAATGGGCCGGTCGGCCGATGCTCTGGCATATCTACCAGCAGGAAGAAGATGTCCACCTGGAAAAGCTCGAGGCATTTCTCAGGCTCTACACCCAGGGGCTTTCGGAAACGGCGGAAAAAGCGATCAGCGGTCTTTGGCGGGCCTGGAATGCCGGCCAGGACATGGCCGAACATTGGAAAGCGACTCGCCAAGAGCAGCAGGAACTGGCCGAACATGCCCAGGCGTGGTGTCTGGAACAGGCCTCGCGACCCGATCTTGCCGCAGCGCTGGTGAAGTTTTATGGAAATTGGATATGATACGCGGCCTAGATTTTTGTAAATCCCATCCAAATTCGGATATTCGCAATGAAAACTGGTAAAGAACTGAAACCCGGGACCGTGATCCGTCTCGAAAACGATCCTTGGCTGGTTCAGAAAGCTGAGTTCACCAAGTCGGGTCGTAACAGCGCGATCATGAAGACCAAGCTGAAGAACCTGCTGACCGGTTACAAGACCGAGATCGTCTACAGCGCCGACGACAAACTGGACGACGTGATCCTCGACCGCAAAGAAGCGACCCTGTCCTTCATCAGCGGCGACACCTACACGTTCATGGACACCACTGACTACACCATGTACGAGCTGAACGCCGAAGACATCGAAAGCGTTCTGCCATTCATCGAAGAAGGCATGACCGACGTCTGCGAAGCCGTATTCTTCGAAGAGCGCCTGGTTTCCGTAGAACTGCCGACCACCATCGTGCGTCAGGTTGACTACACCGAAGGTTCCGCTCGCGGTGACACTTCCGGCAAGGTCATGAAACCTGCCAAACTGAAGAACGGTACCGAGCTGTCGGTTGCCGACTTCATCGAAATCGGCGACATGATCGAGATCGATACCCGCGAAGGCGGTTCCTACAAAGGCCGCGCTAAATAAGCAAAGTCTTGTGTAGAAAAAAAGCCCGACCATTGAGTCGGGCTTTTTTATTTGCGCTGCCTTCTGTTAGACCGGGGGGCAGCGGGAGCTTGTGTGGGAGCAAAGCTTGCTCGCGATACAGACACCTCGATTCCAGAGGCACCGCGCCGCTTTCATCGCGGGCAAGCCTTGCTCCCACAGCCCTCGCCACAAAGGCTCCGGAGCCCAGTTATTTCAAGTGCTGCTTGAGCTCTTCGGACGCCTGCAACATCGCCGAGCGCACCGCTGGCACCTGGCTGACCACGTTGAGCAAGCCATAGTCGTGGATCATGCCGTTGTAGCGCACCGCCGTGACGGGCACACCGGCCGCGTCCAGCTTGCGGGCATAGGCTTCGCCTTCATCGCGCAAGACATCGGCCTCGGCGGTCTGCACCAGCGCTGGCGGCAGGCCCTTGAGTTGTGCGGTACTGGCCCGCAGTGGCGAGGCATAGATCTCGCCGCGTTGCCCTGCATCGGTGGTGTAGTTGTCCCAGAACCACTTCATCATGTTTTTACTGAGGAAGTGCCCTTCGGCGAACTGGTTGTAGGACGCCGTCTCGAAGCTGGCATCGGTCACCGGCCACAGCAATGCCTGGAAACGGATCGCCGGTGTGCCTTTGTCCTTCGCCATCAAGGCCACGACCGCCGCCATGTTGCCGCCGACGCTGTTGCCCACCACGGCCAGGCGCTTGCCGTCGACGTTGATCTGCTTGCCGTGTTCGGCCACCCATTTCGTGGCGGCGTAGGCCTGGTTGATCGCCACCGGGTAATGCGCCTCGGGTGAAGGCGTGTAGTTGACGAACACCGCGACAGCACCCGAACCCGCCACCAGATCCCGAACCAGCCGTTCGTGAGTCGGGAAGTCGCCCAGTACCCAGCCACCGCCGTGGAAGAACATGAACACCGGCAACTCACCCTTGACCCCGGCGGGGCGAACGATGGTCAGGCTGATCGGCTGGCCATCGACCTGGATGGTTTTCTCGCTGACGTCGGCCTTGGGCAAGGTCAGTTTGACCCCCGCCTGGGCGCCCACCAATACGGCGCGGGCGTCCTTGGGCGACAGCTGCTCCAGTGGCTTGCCGGTGCCGGCGTTCAGCGCGTCGAGAAACGCCTGGGTGTTGTGTTCGACGATGCCGTCGGCGAAGGCACTGCTGACGCTGAGGGCGAGAAGGGTGCCGGTCAAGGCTTTGCTGAGCGTGTTCATGTGTAACTCCTTAAGTTCGGGTCCAGGGTTCGGTGGTCAGACGGTTACGTGCAGGCGCACATCGACGTTGCCGCGGGTGGCGTTGGAATACGGGCAGACTCGGTGAGCGGCGTCCACCAGGCTTTGCGCGTCGCCCTGGTCCAGGCCCGGCAGGCTGATGTGCAGGTCGATGTCCAGGCCGAAACCGCCAGGGATCTGGCCGATGCCGACATGGGCGGTAATCGAGGCGTCGTCCGGGATCTTGCGTTTGCTCTGGCCGGCCACGAATTTCAGGGCACCGATGAAGCAAGCCGAGTAGCCGGCGGCGAACAGTTGCTCAGGGTTGGTCGCCGCACCGCCTGCACCGCCGAGTTCCTTGGGCGTGGCGAGTTTGACGTCGAGGATATTGTCACTGGAGATCGCACGACCATCACGGCCGCCGGTGGAGGTTGCGATTGCGGTGTAGAGCGTTTGCATGATGAGAGCCTCGTTTCGGGTTGGTGTTATTACGCTAAATGTTTGCGCGCTAAGTAGGTGTGAGGCAAATGTATAGCGCTAATATTTAGTGTGCAAGTTAAATTTTCGAGGCGAGTTGAATTTTAGACGCTGAAAGGGCGTGTAACCCTTGAGCTAGAGCTGCTTTGTGGTGTTGAAATTTTTTTTGAGGAGGGATCTGGTAGACAGGGCTGCCGCTATCGCGAGCAAGCTCGCTCCCCCAAAGGTCTGCTGGATGACGCAGATTTTTGCGGACACCAGAAATCCAATGTGGGAGCGAGCTTGCTCGCGATAGCGGAGGATCAGTTGGCGGGGATATCGGATGTGCTGACGCCTTCGCGAGCAAGCCCGCTCCCACAGGGGAAAGTCAGAGGCTGTCTTGCAAATGCCCGCGCAGTGCCTGCAGGTCCAGTTGCAGCTTCTTCAACTGCTCCAGGGTCTGGCCGCTGGCGGCGAGGATGCATTGGGGGATGTCGAGGGCCTTTTGCTGCAGGGCACGGCCCTGTTCGGTGAGTTCGACAATCACCACGCGTTCGTCCTCACGGCTACGGGTGCGGCTCAACAGGCCTTCGGCTTCCAGGCGCTTGAGCAGTGGGGTCAGCGAGCCGGGGTCGGTCAGCAGGCGCGTGCTGATTTCACCGACGGTCAATCCGTCCTTTTCCCACAACACCATCATCGCCAGGTATTGCGGATAAGTCAGGCCGAGGGCCTGTAGCAGCGGCTTATAGACCTTGGTCATCAGCAGCGACGTGGAGTGCAGGGCGAAACAGACCTGGTTGTCGAGCAACAGGGCTTCGCAGGCTTCGGGGGTGTCGCGCGGGGTGCTCATGGCAAAAACCTTCAATCAATGGTCGTGACAAATCTAGCGGGCGAACCTTTAATGCGCCAGATAATTCTGACGTTCTGATCAGATGTTACGTTCCCCCGCTGGCGCCGACTGCGTAGGATAAGCGTCCTGATGAAAGGGGAATCGTCTGTGATCGAATTTGTAATTTTTGTGGCGTTCGGTGCCGTGTTAGGCACCCTTGGGGGATTGTTCGGCATTGGTGGCGGGTTGATTGCAATTCCGGTGCTGGGCGTCTGGTTCGGTCTCGACCAGCAACTCGCCCAAGGTACGGCGCTGGTCATGGTGGTGCCCAATGTCATGCTTGCGTTGTGGCGCTATCACCAGCGCAATCGCATCGAATTGCGCCATGTCCTGCCGTTGGCTTCCATGGGCTTCTGCTTTGCCTGGCTCGGCTCGATCTGGGCCGTGGGGATCGACGCGGACAGCATGCGAATCGGCTTCGTGGCGTTCCTGATCGCGCTGACGCTGTACAACCTGGTGCGCATGTTCGCCGCCACTGCACCCGCGTCGGCGCAGATGCGTCATGGTTGGCCATGGCTCGGCGTGCTGGGAGCCGCATCCGGCACCATGGGCGGCTTGTTCGGCGTCGGCGGGGCCGTTGTCGCCACGCCGATCCTGACCAGCATTTTTGGCACCAGCCAGGTGGTTGCCCAAGGCTTGTCCCTGGCGCTGGCGTTGCCCAGTACCGGCGTGACCCTCGCCACGTATGCGTTTCACCACGAAGTGGACTGGAGCATCGGCCTGCCGCTGGCCGTCGGTGGCCTGCTGAGCATCAGTTGGGGGGTGAAAGTCGCCCACGCCTTGCCGGAGCGGCTGTTGCGCGGGCTGTTCTGCGGTTTCCTGGTGCTGTGCGCGGTGTTGCTCGCCTTTAAAGTTTGAAACCTTCGACGATGTGTTCGGCCAGGCACTCGGTGATCGGCGACGGGTTGTGCAGGTTGCGGATCAGCATGATGCTGGCCTCGGGCAGTTCCGGCAGGTCTTCGGCCTCGCCCAATACGCGCATGTCCGGGGTCAGCAGGCTTTCCAGTTGTGCCGTGATTGCCAGGCCGGCACCCACCACCGCCATGAGCGCCGACAGGCTCGAGCTGTTGTACGCCACGCGATAATCGCGGCCCATGGCATCCAGCGCATTGCAGGCCCATTGCCGGCAGAAACAGTCACTGTTGAACATTGCCAGCGGTAGCGGTGTTTGTTCATGGACGTTGAAGCAGGCGGCTTCGGCCCAGACAAAGCGCTCCTTGCGCAGCAGTTGGCCGATTTCGTCCCCCGGTTTACGGGTGACGATGGACAGATCCAGGTCCTGGCGCAACAGCAGTTGCTTGGACGACTCGCAGTGCACTTCGATTTCGATCAGAGGATAGAACTGGGCGAAGCGTTGCAGGATGCCTGGCAAAAAACGCATCACGTAGTCGTCCGGCGTGCCGATGCGCACCGTGCCGACCATGTGCGGTTCGCGCAGGGTATTGAACACTTCGCTGTGCAACTTGAGGATCCGCCGGGCGTAACCCAGCAATACCTGGCCTTCGGCGGTGAGCTTGACCTGGCGCCCGTCACGCTCGAACAGCCGTCGCTGCAAGACATCTTCTTCCAGCCGCTTCATCTCTGCATGCTGACGGCAGACTGGGTGCGATTGACCAATTCCCCGGCCCGGGTGAAACCGCCCTGGTCGGCGATGGCGACAAAGGTACGCAGCACTTCCGTATCGATGCTCGGGTAACTCGACAATTGATCAATCTCCGAGATGTATTGCATAAGAAACATTCGTTGGATTGATCTTAGCGTTAGCGCGAGACTTGAGCCATCCCCAACGGAGGACATCACGATGAAAGGTCAAAAAGGTTATCTACTGATAGACAAACTCTCCCACGGCTTTTCCATCAGCGCCTTGCTGCACAAGTTTAGTCGCTGGTACGAATTGCACCACGAACGTGAACTGCTGGCCGGAATGAGCGACGAGGCGCTCAAGGACATCGGCGTGAGTCGTGCCGACGTAGAGCAGGAAGTGGTTCGGCCATTCTGGGATGACCCCATGCACAAATGAGCCATCCTCTCCTACACAAACCCCTTATTGGTGAGGTAGGTTGCGAGCAGACAAGGAGATCTCCATGCCCGCGACTGTATCCTTTACCCTCAAACAGGCCCGGCGTCTGGCGTTGGCCGCCCAAGGATTCGATGGGCGGTCGCCGCCAGCTTCGGTGCAACCCTCGCGCCTCAACCGCCTGATCGAACGCCTCGGCGTCCTGCAGATCGACTCCGTCAATGCGCTGGTGCGCTCGCATTACCTCCCTCTGTTTTCCCGCCTCGGTCACTACCCTCGTGATTTGCTCGATCAAGCTGCCTGGAGCCTGGGCCGACGTCGCACGCTGTTCGAATACTGGGGCCATGAAGCGTCGCTGCTGCCGATGTCGATGTATCCGCTGATGCGCTGGCGCATGGACCGGGCGTCGGGTGGCGAGGGGATCTACCAGCAACTGGCGCGTTTCGGCCAGGAACGCCAGGATGTCATCCGCCGCGTCCTGGCGTCGGTCCAGGAGCAGGGTGCCCTTGGCGCCGGCAGTTTATCCACCCGTCAGGAAAAGGCCGGGCCATGGTGGGACTGGAGCGCGGAGAAACATGCGCTGGAATGGCTATTCGCGGCGGGCGAAGTCACGGTGGCCGGACGGCGTGGGTTCGAGCGACTCTACGATTTGCCGGAGCGAGTACTGCCGGCCTCGATCCTGCGGCAACCGCTGCCGGACGAAGCCCAGGCTCAGCGCGCCTTGCTGGTACATGCCGCCGAAGCCCTGGGCATCGCGACCGAGAAAGACCTGCGCGACTACTTTCGCCTCGACCCGGCCGACAGTCGCGGGCGGTTGGCTGAGCTGGAAGAGGCCGGGGAACTGCTGCGCTGCGAGGTGCAGGGCTGGAAACAACCGGCCTGGTGCCGACCCGCGGTGAAAATCCCTCGCAAGGTCGCCGCCAGTGCCTTGCTGTCGCCGTTCGATTCGCTGGTCTGGGAGCGCGGCCGTACCGAGCGGTTGTTCGACTTTCGCTATCGGCTGGAAATCTACACTCCCGTGCACAAGCGGGTGTACGGCTACTACGTGTTGCCGTTCCTGCACCACGAACGCATTGCGGCGCGGGTGGATCTGCGGGCGGAGCGGGCCTTGGGGCAACTGGCCGTGCATGCTGTGCACGAGGAGGTGCCGGGGCTGGACGAGGAGGGGATGCAGGCGTTGGCGCTGAACCTGTGGCGCATGGCCCGGTGGTTGGGGCTGGAGCGGGTTCAGCTCAATTGCCAGCGCGGGTGGGTGGGGTGCGGTTGGCGGTGGCGTTAGCGCAGATCGATGGTGACTGAACTGGCCCTTTCGCGAGCAAGCCCGCTCCCACATTGGACCGAATCGGTCACCGATTTTGTGAACTCAACAGGTCCTTTGTGGGAGCGAGCTTGCTCGCGATAGCAGTCTAACCGGCGATGAAGAGCCTACTGACTCACCGCCGCACCTGCTTCAACGTCTCCGCAATCAGAAACGCCAATTCCAGCGACTGATCGGCATTCATCCGCGGATCGCAGTGGGTGTGGTAGCGGTCCGACAGCCCGTCCTCGGTAATCGGCCGTGCGCCGCCGATGCATTCGGTGACGTTTTGCCCGGTCATTTCGATGTGAATCCCACACCGGCATAGGTGCCTTCGGCCTCGTGGACCT
Organism: Pseudomonas beijingensis; assembly: GCF_030687295.1. Classification (NCBI taxonomy): domain Bacteria; kingdom Pseudomonadati; phylum Pseudomonadota; class Gammaproteobacteria; order Pseudomonadales; family Pseudomonadaceae; genus Pseudomonas; species Pseudomonas beijingensis. Next base: position 2,916,625 of record NZ_CP117425.1, read on the forward strand.
GGAAGAATTGCTTCACTTCACCGAGGATCTGCGCGAAGTCCCGGGTCTTGTAGCCGCTGCTGGCCTTGATGGTGTTGCCGTGCATCGGGTCGGAGCTCCACAGCACCTGCTTGCCTTCACGCTGCACGGCGCGCAACAGCGGTGGCAAGTGTTCGCCGACCTTGTTGGCGCCCATCCGGGCGATCAGGTTCAGTCGACCGGGGTCGTTGTCCGGGTTGAGCACGTCGATCAGGCGGATCAGGTCGTCCGGGTCCATGCTCGGGCCGACCTTGACCCCGATCGGGTTGTTCACCCCACGCAGGAATTCGACATGGGCTCCGTCCAACTGACGGGTGCGGTCGCCGATCCACAGCATATGGGCCGAGCAGTCGTAATAGTCATTGGTCAGGCTGTCACGGCGTACGAAGGCTTCTTCGTAATTGAGCAACAGTGCTTCGTGGGCAGTGAAGAAACTGGTTTCGCGCAATTGCGGCGAGCTGTCCATGCCGCAGGCGCGCATGAACGCCAGGGTTTCGTCGATGCGGTCGGCCAGGTGGCTGTATTTTTCCGCCAGGGCCGAGTTGGCGATGAAGTCCAGGTTCCACTTGTGCACCTGGTGCAGGTCGGCAAACCCGCCCTGGGCGAAGGCGCGCAGCAGGTTCAAGGTAGCGGTGGACTGGTGGTAGGACTGCAACAGTCGCTCCGGGTCCGGTACGCGGCTTTTTTCGTCGAAACCGATACCGTTGACGATGTCGCCCCGGTAGGCCGGCAAGGTCACACCGTCGATGGTTTCGTCGTTGGCCGAGCGCGGCTTGGCGAATTGCCCGGCCATGCGCCCGACCTTGACCACCGGGCAGCCGGCGGCAAAGGTCATGACGATCGCCATCTGCAAGAGCACTTTGAAGGTGTCGCGGATCTTGGCCGCCGAGAACTCGGCAAAGCTTTCGGCGCAGTCGCCACCTTGCAGCAGGAACGCCCGGCCCTGGGTCACCTCAGCGAACTGACGACGCAACTCCCGGGCTTCACCGGCAAACACCAAGGGCGGATAACTGGCCAGGGTCTGCTCCACCTGCAACAGGTGCGCGGCGTCGGGGTAGCGGGGTTGTTGCTGGATCGGCAGGGCGCGCCAGCTGTCAGGGCTCCAGGGTTGGCTCATCATGTTCTCTAGGTGATTTACGCTCGGACGGCCATGTTATCAGCAAATTAGTGCGTGACCTGTTCCGCTTGCTTCGCGGACAATCGCGCCTTTGTCCCGTATCCGCAGGCTCATGCCGGCACGGCAATCATCAGGAGATGAAATGACAGAGGAGCGCGTCGAGCATTTGCTCGCCGAGGTGCACGACGAATTCGGCATGATTCGCGTATTCGAAGTGGCCGATTACCGGTTTCTGGAGTTCGGCGATGCCATCGAGCAAAGCTGCGTGTTCACAGCCGATCCGAGCTGGCTCGAATATGACTACACCCGCGCCATGCTCATCGGTGCGTTGTGTCACGAGCAGCCGGAAAGCGCGCTGTTCCTGGGGCTGGGCGCCGGTACGCTGACCCAGGCCTGCCTCAAGTTCCTGCCGCTGGAAGATGTCGAAGCCATCGAACTGCGCCCCGACGTGCCGCGCCTGGCCATCGAATACCTGGGGCTGGACGACGATCCGCGACTGTACATCCGTATTGGCGATGCCTTGGAATTGCTTGAAACGGCGGAGCCGGCGGACCTGATTTTCGTCGACCTTTACACCGATGTCGGCCCAGGCGTCGGGCACTTGGCCTGGGGGTTCCTGGAAAACTGCCAGAAACGCCTCAACCCGGGCGGCTGGCTGGTGATCAACCAATGGGCCACCGACGACGGCAAGCCCTTGGGGGCGGCGCTGTTGCGCGGCTTGTACCACCGGCATTACTGGGAGCTGCCGGTGAAGGAGGGCAACGTGATCCTGATCGTGCCGGCGGACCTGGATCAGGAGCTGGACATGCAAGGACTGGCCACCAGGGCCGAAGGGCTGGCGCCGCGGCTGGGCTATTCGTTGCAGTCGTTGATCAAGGCTATTCGCCCGGCGACCTGACACACGTCCCAGGGGGTGAAAAAACTTGTGGGAGCAAAGCTTGCTCGCGAAGAACACAACTCAGTACTTGCGGAAATCGCAGTGTCTGCATCGCGAGCAAGCTTTGCTCCCACAGGTAAAGATGAATCGTTTTAGCTGGCTGCCCCAAGGCCTTGTGGCAGAGAGCCATGTATCGGGCTTTTCCGATAAAAAAAGCTCCCTTTTTGGGCGAATTCCGGTATAGTGCGCGCCGGCCTTTAGCCGGGCCGCGTCAAGGTAGCGCAATTCTCCGAAGTCAGCTTCGGTTGCATGTCCGCACAACGGATGCTTCCACGACGTTCTTTTTCATTCATTCGTTTTCGCAAATCCCCGCCGACAAAGCAGCCAGGGCGACTCTTGAGTCTCAACACGGCATGCGCAGCTTTGGAGCATGGGTCTTTGCGGATGCACTTAGAGGCAGACCCATGACCCAGGAAACCGGCGGCTTCGCCGCTTTTAATCTCAACCCGAACATTCTTGCTGCCGTCATTGCGACCGGCTACGAAGAACCTTCGGCGATTCAGCAGCAATCGATCCCGATCATCATGGCCGGCCACGACATGATTGGCCAGGCGCAAACCGGTACGGGTAAAACCGCTGCGTTCGCCCTGCCGATCCTGCATCGCATCGATCCTGCCAAGCGCGAGCCGCAAGCCCTGATCCTGGCGCCAACCCGTGAGTTGGCGCTGCAAGTAGCCACCGCTTTTGAAACTTACTCCAAGCAAATGCCTGGCGTTACCGTTGTGGCCGTTTACGGCGGCGCCCCGATGGGCCCACAACTGAAAGCTATCCGTAATGGCGCGCAGATCGTTGTCGCCACGCCGGGTCGTCTGTGCGACCACCTGCGTCGTGACGAAAAAGTCCTGGCTACCGTGAACCACCTGGTTCTCGACGAAGCCGACGAGATGCTCAAGCTGGGCTTCATGGATGACCTGGAAGTCATCTTCAAGGCTCTGCCAGCAACCCGCCAGACTGTATTGTTCTCGGCCACCCTGCCGCAATCGATTCGTGCCATTGCCGAGCGCCACCTGCGCGATCCGCAACACGTAAAGATCCAGACCAAGACTCAGACCGTCACCGCGATTGAACAGGCTCACCTGCTGGTTCACGCCGACCAGAAGACTTCCGCCGTTCTCAGCTTGCTGGAAGTGGAAGACTTCGACGCCCTGATCATGTTCGTGCGCACCAAGCAAGCGACCCTGGACCTGGCCAGCGCCCTGGAAGCCAAAGGCTACAAAGCCGCTGCGCTGAACGGTGACATTGCCCAGAACCAGCGTGAGCGCGTGATCGACTCCCTCAAGGATGGCCGCCTGGACATCGTTGTGGCGACCGACGTCGCGGCCCGTGGCCTGGACGTTCCGCGCATCACCCACGTGTTCAACGTGGACATGCCGTACGACCCGGAATCCTACGTTCACCGTATCGGCCGTACTGGTCGTGCCGGTCGCGAAGGCCGTGCACTGTTGCTGGTCACCCCACGTGAGCGCCGCATGCTGCAAGTGATCGAGCGTGTGACTGGCCAGAAGGTGGCTGAAGTTCGCCTGCCGGACGCCCAGGCCGTTCTCGATGCTCGCATCAAGAAACTGACCAACAGCCTGTCGCCCCTGGTGGCTGACGCCGAATCGACCCACGGTGAGTTGCTCGATCGCCTGACCGCCGACATCGGTTGCACCCCACGCGCCCTGGCCGCCGCACTGCTGCGCAAGGCCACCAATGGCCAAGCGCTGAACCTGGCTGCAATCGAGAAGGAACGTCCCCTGGTGCCGAACAACGCACCGCGTGGCGATCGTCCCGAGCGCACCGGTGATCGTCCGGACCGTGGTGATCGCGAGCGTCGTGCTCCGATCCCGTTGGCCGAAGGTCGTGCGCGCTGCCGTACCGCGCTGGGTGCCCGTGACGGCATCGCGGCCAAGAACCTGCTGGGTGCCATCCTCAACGAAGGCGGCCTGGCCCGCGAAGCGATCGGCCGCATCCAGGTGCGCGACAGCTTCAGCCTGGTCGAGCTGCCGGAAGATGGTCTGGAGAAGTTGCTGACCAAACTCAAAGACACCCGCGTCGCTGGCAAGCAGCTCAAGCTGCGTCGCTACCGCGAGGATTGATCGGCTCTTGGGCTGATTGATCGAACATGAAAAATCCCCGACTGGTTCGGGGATTTTTTTGCCTGGCGTTTGGTATGTCTTCAGGGGAAGTGTCGTGGAGGCCAATCGCGAGCAAGCTGGCTCCCACACTGGATTTGCGGCGCTCACAAACTCCCTGTGGGAGCGAGCTTGCTCGCGATTGCAGCGACGCGGTCCATCAGTCGAACCGATAAATGTCCATCCCCAGCGTCCCCATCGTGAACCCTGCATGGGCCACACTGAATGTCCCACCGGCACCCCGGGCAAAATACAGCGGCAACAAGTGCTCGTCGCTGGGGTGGCTGCGTACGGCATTGGGCGCCTGACGGCGGTAGTCGTGCAGCGCGGCCTCGTCGTTGGCCGCCAGGTGCTCGACCATCCAATCACGAAAGGCCTTGGCCCAGGGTTCGATGCTGTCAGGGCCGGCGTTCCAGTCCAGGTCGCGCAGGTTATGGGTGATGCTTCCGGAGCCGATCAGCAGGACGCCCTCTTGGCGCAGGCTTGCCAGGGCCTGGCCGACCTGTGTCTGCAGCAGCGGTCCCTGGCGGCTGGGCAGGGAAACCTGCACCACCGGGATGTCGGCCTCGGGGTACATCAACGACAATGGCACCCAGACGCCATGGTCGGACGGCCGTTGAGGGTCGAGGCGGGCTGACAGGTGCGCGGCGTTGAGCATGTCGGCTACTTGCTCTGCCAGTTGAGGATCGCCAGGCGCGGGGTACTGCACTTCATACAGCGCGGGGGGAAAGCCGCCGAAGTCGTGCCAAGTGCGCGGCTGCGGATTGGCGCTGACCAACAGTTCGTTGCTTTCCCAGTGGGCGGAGACGATGACGATGGCCTTGGGCTTGGGCAACTGACCGGCCAGGCGAGCCAGGGCCGGGCCGCTGGCACCGGGCTCCAAGGCCAGCATCGGTGAGCCATGGGAGATAAACAGGCTGGGCAGCATGAAGGGACTCCTGAGCGTTAAGATGGGGTCATCTTCCGTCAGGTCTATGATCTAAATCTAATATAAGTTTTAGCCTGTTTTGATCGAATTTTTGGAGCGAATCATGGAGCCCGAGTTTTGGCACAAGCGCTGGTCATCGAACCAGATCGGTTTTCACTTGCCGGAGGTGAACCCTTACCTGCAACGTTTCTGGCCGCAACTGGGATTGGCCCGGGGCAGTCGGGTGCTGGTGCCGTTGTGTGGAAAAAGCCTGGATCTGCTGTGGCTTGCCCATCAGGGCTACTCGGTGCTGGGCGTGGAGTTGTCGGAAAAAGCCGCCACTGATTTTTTTCTTGAGCATCAGCTTGAGCCGGTTGTGAGTGAAGAGGGGGCTTTCAGGGTGTTCCGTGCCGGTGATATCGAGATTCGCTGCGGTGATTTCTTTGCCCTGGGCGCGCAGGATGTGGCCGATTGTACGGGGCTGTACGATCGCGCTGCGTTGATTGCCTTGCCTATGCCGATGCGGGAGCGGTACGCGGCTCACCTGCAGAGGATTTTGCCCGGCGGTGTCGGCTTGTTGATTACCTTGGATTACAACCAGGATGAAATGCCTGGCCCACCGTTTTCCGTCGGGGATGATGAGGTGCAGCGGCTGTGGGGAGAGGGTTGGCGGCTGGAGGTTTTGCAGGAGCAGGATGTGCTTGGGGAGAGCTGGAATTTTTTGCAGGCGGGGGTGACGAGGTTGGATGAGCGGGTGTATCGGATTTCCAGTTATTGATGAGCCCGTATCACTGGCTAATGCTGTTCACTTAAGCCGTTATTGAAGATTTTGATTATCTGTTCCGAGAGGTGTGGTTTGGTGTGTATATCCATTGCTGCGGTAACGGCTGCTTAGGGTTCCGCCCTTACGGCCATCCCTTTCAAGGTCTTAGGTAAAATCCCCTGAAGTTTCTATCAGGGATACCCGAACGATGTGGGCCGATGTTCTGGAGCGTTTCGAGAAAAAAGCACCTGCCAGCGTTATGGCCAAATTGGCGCTGGAGCACGCTATTGCTCCTGAGTGGGTCGATCAGGTTTTCGAAGAACATCGGCAACGGCAGTATTCTCGTGAGCTACTGTTCTCGACCATCATCAAGCTGATGTCCCTTGTTTCATTGGGTTTGAAGCCATCCCTGCACGCCGCGGCGCGGCAACTGGAAGATCTTCCTGTCAGCCTGGCGGCCCTCTACGACAAGATCAGTCGTACCGAGCCAGCTTTGTTGCGCGCCCTGGTCACGGGCTGTGCGCAGCGCCTGGCTCCAACCATCAAGGAGTTGGGTTGCACGACGATGTTGCCGGTTGGCAGGTTCGGGTGGTGGACGGTAATCACTTGGCATCCACTGAGAAACGACTGGGGCTTTACGCCACGAGCGCGGCGCCGCTCGGCCCGGGTTTTCGGTGGTCTACGACCCCGACCTGGATCAAGTCATCGACCTGCAGGCATGTGAAGATGCCTACGCAAGCGAGCGTGTTTGCGTGCTGCCTCTCTTGGCGGATGCCGAGCCGGGCCAGGTGTGGCTGGCTGATCGACTCTATTGCACGCTCCCGGTCATGGAGGCTTGCGAACAGGTCAAAACCTCCTTTGTCATTCGTCAACAAGCCAAGCATCCACGCTTGATTCAAGAGGGGCATTGGCAAGAACCCGTGCCTGTGGACGCGGGCACTGTGCGTGAGCAGATCATTCAGGTCAGAGGCGGTTATCAGTGTCGGCGTGTCGAACTGACGCTTCATTCGCCAACAGACTCGGTGACAGCAGCTTGGTTCTGGAGCAACCTGCCTGAAAGCGTCAGCGCGCAGCAGATCGCGGAACTCTATCGCCGCCGCTGGAGCATTGAAGGCATGTTCCAGCGACTGGAAACAATCCTGGAGAGTGAAATCGAAACCCTTGGTAGCCCAAAGGCTGCGTTGCTCGGGTTCGCTACTGCGGTGTTGGCCTACAACGTCCTGGCCGTACTCAAACGAAGCGTCGAGCAAGCCCATCAGGCTTCCCAGCCTGACGGCTGGGAAGCCTCAACCTATCACTTGGCGGTTCAGGTCCGGAGTGGTTATGAAGGCCTGCAAATTGCGCTGCCCTCGGAATGTCTTCCCGTCATACCTCTGGAAAAACTGGCCCAGCGCTTGTTGGAACTGGCCAGAAACATCCAACCAAAACAAGTTGCGAAAAATCCCCGGGGCCCCAAGGTGCCTAAACCCAAAACATGGGTGCAAGGCACTGCGGTGCATGCACATGTTTCAACGGACCGGGTAATCAAGGCCGCCAAAACGAAAAGACCTTGAAAGGGATGGCCCTTACGGCGGGTCACTTTTGGAAGAGCGCCAAAAGTAACCAAAAACGCTTTCCCCCACCGCTCGGCACCTCGCTAAGGCTCGGTGTGCCCTCACTCCGGCATTGCTCCGTGGGCCCGCCGCGAAGGGCCATCCATGGCCCAGCGCGGCTATCCCGGCATCCATGCCGGGATGCCCACTGCGCAATGCCTGCGTTCGGCCAGCGTGGTTTAATGGGGCGTCCAGATCAAGATCCAAAGCAAGAGCGGGGTACATGCCAGCATCTGTTTAGCTGAACCACCGCTATCGCGAGCAAGCTCGCTCCCACACTGGATCTTCAGAAGACACAAAATCCATGTACGCCGCAAAACCTGTGGGAGCGAGCTTGCTCGCGATGAGGCCGGCACATCCAACATCACCGAAAACTGACCCACCGCCATCGCGAGCAGGCTCGCTCCCACACTCATCCCACAGGAGAAACGCGGTCTCACCCAGAACCAGGTCGGCTATCAGGCCGCCTCGTGGTGGACGTTGATCTCGGACGCCCCGTTAACCACGCTGGCTGAACGAAGGTGTTGCGTAGTGGGCACCTCGGCATGGATGCCGAGGTAGCCGCGCTGGGCCATGGATGGCCCTTCGCGGCGGGCCCACGGAGCAATGCCTTCGTTCAGGCATGCCGAGCCTAGGCGAGGCACCGAGTGGTGGGGCAGAAGCGTTTTGGTTACTTTTGCGCTCTTCAAAAGTGACCCGCTGTAAAAGCGGAACCCTAAGTGGCCGTTACCGCAGCAACGGATATACACACCACTCTAAAAAACAGAGAACAAAAAAACGGCGCTTCTCATTTCTGAAGAAGCGCCGTTTTTTCTAAGTGAACAGCATTACGCTTGACGCTCGAACCTGTCAGCCCCGACGACGCAGTGCGTCAATACGCTCCTCCAGCGGCGGGTGGCTCATGAACATGCGTGCCAGGCCCTGCTTGATGCCACCGTTGATACCAAAGGCGTTCAGAGTATCGGGCATGTGCACTGGCAAGCCTTGCTCTGCGCGCAGACGTTGCAGGGCACCGATCATGGCGCTGGTGCCGGCCAGGCGTGCACCGGCGTCGTCGGCGCGGAACTCGCGTTTGCGCGAGAACCACATGACGATGGCGCTGGCGAGGATGCCCAGTACCAGCTCGGCGAAGATCGTCGCCACGTAGTAGGCAATGCCCTGGCCTTCTTCGTTCTTGAAAATCACCTTGTCGACGAAATTACCGATGATCCGGGCGAAGAACATCACGAAGGTGTTCACCACGCCTTGGATCAGCGCCAGGGTCACCATGTCGCCGTTGGCAACGTGGCCGATCTCGTGGGCCAGCACGGCCTTGACTTCATCGGGCGAGAACCGCTCGAGCAAACCCTGGCTGACGGCGACCAGGGCGTCGTTCTTGTTCCAGCCCGTGGCGAAGGCGTTGGCCTCGTAGGCCGGGAAGATACCCACTTCCGGCATCTTGATACCGGCTTCGCGGGACAACTGCTCGACGGTCTGCAGCAGCCATTGTTCGTGACGCGTGCGCGGCTGGCTGATGATCTGGGTGCCGGTGCTCATCTTCGCCATCCACTTGGAGATGAACAGCGAGAACAGGGAACCGGCGAAACCGAACACCGCACAGAAGATCAGCAGCTGATTGAGGTTGAGGTCAACCCCATTGGCCGCCATGAACCCGTTGAAGCCAAAGAGGCTCAGGGTGATGCTGGCAATCAGCACGACCGCCAGGTTAGTGGCCAAGAACAGCAGGATGCGCATCATGGTTGTGAAAATCTCCTCATGCTAAAGATGTAGCGTTATGCGGGGTATATAAGGTGCTGCTGCAGGCTATTCAACTCGCCGACTATTTCAAACTGTGTCCTACAGGCGTCCTAAATGTTTGAAAGACATTTCTGAAAGTGACCAGGGAAAAGAAATGCGCTGCCTGCCCCCCGTGAACGTTGAGCCCAGATGCACGTTAACCGTCCAATCCCCAGTGTAGAAGGCCCGACGGACTCGGCAGAACGGATATGTTGCTGAATCAAACAGCGTGCGAGGTGAGGACGCCTCGCACGCTGCCTGGCTTATTGACGGTAGGACTTGAGGAAGTTGCCGATCCGGCCAATGGCCTGGTCGAGGTCATCGACCCGCGGCAGGGTCACGACGCGGAAGTGGTCCGGCCATGGCCAGTTGAACGCCGTACCCTGGACCACCAGCAGCTTCTCGGACAGCAGCAGGTCAAGGACGAACTTTTCATCGTTGTGGATCGGGCAGACCTTCGGGTCGATCCGTGGGAAGGCATACAGGGCGCCCATCGGCTTGACACAACTGACGCTGGGAATGTCGTTGAGCAGTTCCCAGGTACGATTGCGCTGTTCCAGCAGCCGGCCCTGGGGCAGGACCAGGTCGTTGATGCTCTGGTAGCCGCCCAGCGCCGTCTGGATCGCATGCTGGCTCGGCACGTTGGCGCACAGGCGCATGTTGGCCAGCATGTCGATGCCTTCGATGTAACTCTGGGCATGGTGCTTGGGCCCGGAGATGGCGATCCAGCCGGAGCGGAAACCGGCGACCCGATAGGACTTGGACAGGCCGTTGAAGGTCAGGCACAGCAGGTCCGGTGCCAGGGAGGCGGTGCACACGTGCACGGCGTCGTCGTAGAGGATCTTGTCGTAGATCTCGTCGGAGAACACCACCAGGTTGTGCTGGCGGGCCAGTTCCAGCATGCCCAGCAGCACTTCCCGGGAGTACACGGCGCCGGTCGGGTTGTTCGGGTTGATGATCACCAATGCCTTGGTGTTGGGCGTGATCTTGGCCTTGATGTCCGCCAGGTCGGGAAACCAGTTGGCCTGTTCGTCGCACAGGTAATGCACCGGGTTGCCACCGGACAGGCTCACGGCAGCGGTCCACAGCGGATAGTCCGGTGCTGGCACCAGGACTTCGTCGCCGTTGTTGAGCAGGGCCTGCATGGACATCACGATCAACTCGGACACGCCGTTGCCCAGGTAGATGTCCTCGATGCCGATTCCTTCGACCTGCTTCTGCTGGTAATACTGCATCACGGCCTTGCGCGCACTGAACAGGCCCTTGGAGTCGCTGTAGCCCTGGGCGGTCGGCAGGTTGCGAATGACGTCCTGGAGGATTTCATCGGGCGCTTCGAAACCAAAGGGTGCCGGGTTGCCGATGTTCAGCTTGAGGATGCGATGGCCTTCCTCTTCCAGGCGTTTGGCGTGCTTGAGCACCGGGCCGCGAATGTCGTAGCAGACGTTGGCGAGCTTGTTCGATTTGCTGACCTGCATGGCGATGTGTTCCCGAAAATGAACGATCCAGGCGGCGTATGAGCTACCGTACTGGGAATCCTGCGTCTGTGCCCAGGCCTGACGCGGTGTAGGCGCCACAATCCGTTTGAATGCGCATGGCGTGACTGCCAGACTGGCGTCTGACGAGGCGCAATCATACGTGCCGCCCGATCTGCGGAAAAGCGTCGGATCGGGCTTTTTCAATTGCCGAGGTAGGACGATGGAAAAGTTGCAGAAAACCCTTGAAGAATGGCGCGCCATGCTCGACCCGGAGCAGTACAACGTCTGTCGGTTGAAGGGCACCGAGCGGCCATTCTCCGGCAAATACAACGCCACCAAGACCGACGGTGTGTACCACTGCGTCTGCTGCAACGAGCCGCTGTTCGATTCGCAGACCAAATTCGATTCGGGCTGTGGCTGGCCGAGTTTCTACGCGCCGATCGAGGGCAGTGCGGTGGTGGAGGTGCGGGACGTCAGCCACGGCATGATTCGCACCGAAGTGGTTTGCGCCAAATGCGACGCCCACCTGGGCCACGTCTTCCCCGACGGCCCGCCGCCCACGGATTTGCGGTACTGCATCAACTCGGTGTGCCTGGATCTGGTCCCCCGCGAGTAATACGGTGGGAGCAAAGCTTGCTCGCGAAACAGGGCACCTCGATCCCTGAAAGATCGCATTGCCTTCATCGCGGGCAAGCCTTGCTCCCACAGCTTGTGACGTGGGAATTTCTGATAATTAAATTGCATGCAATTTAATTGCTCGCTATCTTCGGCTTCCTCTTCTTCCCATCTGGAGCCTTGCCATGAGCGACAACCTGCTGAGCATCCCGTGCACCACCATCAAGGGTGAGCAAAAGACCCTCGCCGATTTCGCCGGCAAGGCTGTGCTGGTGGTCAACACCGCCAGCCAGTGCGGGTTCACTCCGCAATACAAAGGGCTTGAGGCGTTGTGGCAGACCTACAAGGACCAAGGCCTGGTGGTGCTGGGCTTTCCCTGCAATCAGTTCGGCAAGCAGGAGCCGGGAAATGAAGGGGCGATCACCGAGTTCTGCGAACTGAACTTCGGTGTGAGTTTTCCGCTGTTCAAGAAAATCGAAGTCAACGGCGCCAACGCCCATCCGCTGTTCGTCCAGCTTAAACAGCGAGCCCCCGGCGTGCTGGGGTCCAAAGGCATCAAGTGGAATTTCACCAAGTTCCTGATCGGCAAGGACGGTCAGGTGGTCAAGCGTTTTGCCCCGACCACCAAACCCCAGGACCTGACCGGTGAGATCGAAGCGCTGCTCAAATGAATGACCTGTCCGTCGATTCGCTGAAGCTCGACAGCCAGTTGTGCTTCAAGCTGTACGCCGCTTCCCGTGCGGTGATCCGTGGCTACAAGCCGATGCTCGATCAGCTCGGCCTGACGTATCCGCAATACCTGGCGATGCTGGTGTTGTGGGAATGGCAAGACACGGCTCCGCCGCAGCCGACGGTCAAGGCCCTGGGCGAGCGTTTGCTGCTGGATTCCGGCACGCTGACGCCGCTGCTCAAGCGCCTGGAGCAGTTGGACCTGGTCCAGCGCCAGCGTTCGGCCCGGGACGAGCGAGAGGTACATTTGAGCCTGTCGGCTGCGGGACGGGCTTTGCGCGAACAGGTTGGCCCGCTCAAGGCCCGCCTGTTATGCGACAGCGGCGTCGATCTGGACCGCCTGGGCGCATTGCGGGACGGTCTCGATCATCTGCTGGGCCAGATCAAAGCGCTGACGTAGTGGGTATCCACTGGTCCAGCACGGCCGCCAACTCTTCCCGGCGGAACGGTTTGGACAGGTAATCGTTCATGCCAGAGGCCCGGCAGCGCTCACGTTCCTCGGGCATCGCGTTGGCCGTCAGCGCAACGATCGGCAGATCCGACCAGCGCCCGCTGCGGCGAATCTGCCGGCTGGCTTCGTAGCCGTCCATCACCGGCATGTTGCAGTCCATCAACACCAGGTCGAACACCTGCTGTTCCAGTTGATCCAGGGCTTCGACGCCGTGGGCCGCGACGGTGACTTCGCAGCCCAGTTTCACCAGCATGCCCTTGGCCACCAGTTGGTTGACCGGATTGTCCTCCACCAGCAGCACTCGTCCGCGCCTGGACGGCGCCAGGGTTTCGATCTGTGCATCGTTGATGGTGGTTGCCTCGCTTTGCATGGCGCGCCGCAGGATCTGGTACAGCGCATGGCGTGCCAGCGGTCGAGCCTGTTGTATCAGCGGGGCGAGGGCGGCGGCTTCCTCGCCGGGCATGAAGCTGCCATAGGCGGTCACCAGCAGGATCGGCGCATCAAAGGTCGGCCGCAGGTTGAACAGGCATTCCGGGCAATCGGTAATCAGCACGTCAGGTTTGAGCCCCAGCAGTCCGTCATCGATGGAGCGTTGCACATAATCCAAACCCCATCCCGGCAACAGCATGCTCAGCAACTCGGCCAGGCCGCTGCTGCTGGCGGTGATGGCGACGACGTTGCCGCGCAACGGTTCGAGCGGCGTTGCCGGGAGGTGACAAGGCAGGGGCAGGTCAGCGCAGAACTGACTGCCGAAGCCGGCTTCGGAACTGATCGTCAACCGGCCCTGCATGGCTTCGCAGAGGTTGTAGGTCAATGCCAGGCCCAGCCCGGTGCCACCAAACTGACGGGTAATCCCGGCGCCGGCCTGAGTGAACGGTTGCAGGATTCTCGCCTGGGCTTCCTGAGGAATGCCGATACCGGTGTCGCAGACTTCGATTCGCACGCCGCCTTCGTAATGGCTCACCTTCACGTCGACCCGCCCGAAGCGTGTGAACTTCAAGGCGTTGGACAGCAGGTTGCTGACGATCTGGCGCACCCGGGTCGGGTCGCCGAGCACCTGCGCCGGGAACCGGGGATCGATCAGGCAGGCCAGCTCGACACTGGGAGCCGCGTTCTGGGAAAGCAGGTTGGCGGTATCCTCCACCAGGGCGCCGAGGTCGAACGGGATGCGTTCGAGCTCCAGTTGACCAGCGTCGAATTTCGACAGGTCGAGGATGTCGTTGAGCAGTTCGACCAATACCTTGCCCGAGTCATGGGCAATCGAGAGCTGCTGCTGTTGCTCGGCCGTCAGGGGACCGTCCAGGGACAGGGCGATCATGCCCAGCAGGCCATTGAGCGGCGTGCGGATCTCGTGACTCATGTTGGCGAGGAACACGGAGCGGGCTTCGGCCATGTCCAGGGCCGTGCGTCGGGCCACCTCCAGCTCTTCGTTGGACTGGCTGAGGCGGGTGTTGATGGCCTTGAGTTCGGCGGTGCGTGCCGAGACGATGTTTTCCAGTTGCGCAAGGTATTCGGTGAGGCGATTTTCGGCCGTGCGTCGCTGTTGGATTTCCGTGGAGATATTTTCGAACTGCTGGTTGGCGACGGACACCAGCACGCCGATTTCATCGGACTGGTGGCCGGCCGGGCATTCCAGACGGTTCTGTTCACTGCTGCTCGGGTCGCGGCTGCTCAGTTCGCGGATGACCCGCACCAGAGGCTTGGTCAGCATCACGTAGAACAGCGCCAGCAGCAGGCCGGTCAGGATCAGGCTGCGGGCGAAGCCGTTGAGTAAGGTGACCTCGGCACGGCGCAGGAAACGACTGCCGAATGCATAGGTGTCGACGTCCAGTCGCAGTATGCCCAGGGATTCGGCGGGCAAGTGGTCCAGGTAGAGCCGGTCCTCGAACTGGCGCTGGGCACCGAACAGGAAGTCGCTGATGAATCGGTAGCTGCTTTGCAGCTCGGGCCGCTTGACGCTGGCCAGCACGGTATTGTTGTTATCGATCAGCTCGGCGCCGATGATGGCCGGTGAGCGCAACAGACCCATGGACAGTTCTTGGGCGAGTTCGGCGTCGATGTTGTAGGCGATGCGCGAGGCCGGGTTGTGGCTGATTTCCAGCAGCGACAGGATTTCACGGTTGATCGACGCGTCTTCGCTGGCATAATCGATGCCGATCTGCATCAGGCTGAGCAAGGTGCCCAACACGAAGCCCACCAGGACGGTCAGGCGGGCCTGCTTATAGGAAAGCCGTTGGGTGAATCTGATGTCCATTGAGTGATGAACCACTTACGTTTCCCTTCGCCGGTCAAGCATAGCTGATCATCTCTGAATACCGGCGCAACCGGTTGGTTTTGTGTGAAGTAGACCCGCCATTGGATACGGCGTTTCGTTGCTGGAGCGCCATCATTACTGTGAACCTGTCCGAGGAAAAGACGTGGACTCGCGATTGAATGCTTTTCTTGAGCGCGCCGATGCCGTGCTGGCCCGGATCGAGCCTTTGCTGCCGGCGCCCCGGCCCTCCATCGATTGGACCCAGACCCTGGCCGCCCGCTGGCAGCGTGACGGGCGCAGCGGCTACCTGCTGCCGCTGCAGGTCAGCCTCGACATGCGCCTGTCGGACCTGATCGGCGTGGACCGCCAGGTCGAACAACTGGGCCGCAACACCCGCCAGTTCATCGATGGCATGCCGGCCAACCATGCCTTGCTCTGGGGCTCGCGTGGCACCGGCAAGTCGTCCCTGGTGCGCGCCCTGTTGGCCGAACATGCCCAGCATGGCCTGCGGTTGATCGAGATCGAACGCGATCACTTGGCTGATCTGCCCCGGGTGGTCGAGCAGGTAGCGAAACTGCCACAGCGCTTCGTGTTGTTCTGCGATGACTTGTCGTTCGAGTCCGGCGAAGGCGATTACCGCGTGCTCAAGAGTGTGTTGGATGGCTCCCTGGAGCAGGCGCCGGATAACGTGCTGCTGTATGCCACCTCCAACCGTCGTCACCTGGTGCCGGAAAAAGAGAGCGACAACGAGAATTGGAAACGGGTCGACGGCGAACTTCACCCCAGCGAAGCGGTTGAGGACAAGATCGCCTTGTCTGATCGCTTTGGCTTGTGGCTGTCGTTTTATCCGTTTACCCAGGAGCATTTCCTCAACGTCGTGGAGCACTGGATCGGCGAACTGGCGGCCAAGGCCGGGCTGGCCTGGCAGCGCGACGAAGCGTTGGATGTGCTGGCGGTACGCTGGGCAACCGGTCGCGGCAACCGCAACGGACGTTGCGCTTATCAATTTGCCCGTTATTGGGTAGGCCTGAAATTGTTGGAGCACAAGGCATGATCGATTTGAAGAGCACCGGTGCTGGCCTCGATGGCTACGCGTTGTTATCGGCACAGTTGGAATCCTTGCTGGCCGATGAGCGTGACTTCATCGCCAACGCCGCGCAGTTCTCGGCTTTCCTGTCCAGTCAGTTGGACGATCTGAATTGGGCCGGTTTCTACCTCAATCGCAACGAAGAGCTGGTCCTGGGACCGTTCCAAGGTCAGATCGCCTGTGTGCGGATTCCCTTTGGCCGTGGTGTGTGCGGCACGGCGGCAGCGACCCGGCAGACCCAGCGCGTTGAAGATGTCCATGCCTTCGCCGGGCACATCGCCTGCGACAGCGCGTCGAACAGCGAACTGGTGGTGCCGCTGGTCAAGGACGGGCGCCTGATCGGAGTGCTTGACCTGGACAGTCCGAAACTGGCGCGTTTCAGCGAGCATGATCAGGCCGGCATTGAAGCGTTGGCTGCAATATTCCTGCGCCTGACGGATTGCTGATCATGCCTTCAGCCCTGCCTTGAGCAGCAGGTTGTCGGCGTCGACCTCATCGATCTGGTGCGGGTCGAGGAACTGCTCGGCGTAGCTCAGGTAGATCTTTTCTTCGATGAACAGCCCGAACAGCTCGGGATCGATATGGGCGTCACGGCACATGGTGGCCATGATGCCCAATGCCTCACTCAGCTTCTTCGCTTTCTTGTAGGGTCGGTCGGCCGCCGTCAGTGCTTCGAAAATGTCGGCGATGGCCATCATGCGTGCCGGCAGGCTCATCTCTTCGCGCTTGAGGCGCTTGGGATAACCGCTGCCGTCCATCTTCTCGTGATGCCCGCCGGCGATCTCCGCCACGTTGTTCAGGTGGCTGGGGAAGGGCAGCTGGCTGAGCATCAGGATCGTCTGCACCATGTGGTGATTGATGACGTAGCGCTCTTCGCGGGTCAGCGTGCCTCGCGTGATGCTCAGGTTGTAGAGCTCGCCGCGGTTGTATTTCCAGACCGGCACATCGAGCTGGAAGCCCCACGGATTGTTCGCCGGGATCAGTTCGGCCGCGTTGCGCTCGATCAGGTGCTCGGGCTTGTCCGCCAACAGCGGCTCGGTGACCGGCAGTGTCGGTTTGGACGTGCGGGCCTGGCGCTGGTTCTCTTCCCAGGAAACCCCCAGGCGATCATCGAGGGTCCGCATCCACGGGCGTTGAGCGATATGTTGCAGGCGTTGCAGATCGACCTCGGCCATGGCTTCGGAGCCCAGGTTGCAGCGAGCGACGAAAGCGAAGTCGTCATCCAGTGCGGTCAATGTCGCGTCCCGCTGTTGTGCCAGGGAGGACGACTCGCCGCCGCTTGCCACAGCCTGCCAGTACTCGACCCAGGCGTCGCGCTTGAGCACTTCGAAGCGGGTGCGTATCTCGTGGATCCGGTCGTTCAGGGTTTCCAGTTTGGTGGCTTTGTCGACGACGTATTCGGGGGTGGTGACCTTGCCGCAATCGTGCAGCCAGGCGGCGATGTGCAGGGCTTCCCATTCATCCTCCGTGGGTTGATAGGCGCTGAACGCCGGTGCCTGGCTGGCGGCGGCGGCCTGGGCGAGCGTCAGGGTCAGGACCGGCACCCGCTGGCAATGGCCGCCGGTGTAAGGACTCTTGGCATCGATCGCGCCGGCCAGCAGTTGGATGAAGGCGTCCAGCAGTTGCTTTTGCTTGGCCTGCAGGCGCTGGCCCTCGATGCTCACGGTGGCGGCGCCGGACACGGCTTGCAGGAAGGCGATGCGATCGGGCTGGAGTTTTTCCAGGTCGGCTTCGGTGCCGCTGTCGGTGATCAGCAACACCAAGACGCCGACGGTTTCCTGGTGGCGATTGCGCAGGCGGATGCCGATCAGGTGGACCCGAGGCGAGTCCAGTGCCCGCAGGATGCCTTGCAGGTCGGCCGCCTGCTCGAAGCCCAGGGAGGTCACAAGATTGTCCGAGACGGCCAGTTGCTGGAGCCATTGCGGGCTGTCGCTAGCCTGTAGCTCATGACTGCGCAGCTTGAAGGCGTCGAGGTCCCTGGGGGTGCCATCGATCACCAGCCCATAGGGCTTGAGCCGATTTTCGTCGTTCTCACGCAGGTAGATCAGGCCGGCTTGGGCCTGGCCGATTTTCACGGTTTCGAACAACACCCGCTCCAGCAACGGGGCGAAGCGGGTTTCGGCGCGCAGGCTGGCGGTGATTTCAAAGAAACTTGCCAGGGTCTCTTTCATGCGCCCCATCGAGACGCTCAACTGATCGACTTCCAGCACCGGGGAGCGGCGGGACACCGGATAGTTGAAGTCAAAGCTGCGAATGGCGTCAGCTTCCTGCACCAGCTCGCGCAAGGGCTTAACCAGGATCCTGGATGTCAGCCAGCCCAGGGGCAGGCACAGCAGCAGGGTGGCGAGGGTGATGAGTGCGCCTTGCCAACGCATGCGATAAGCGTTGTCCAGCAGCTCGTCTTCAGGCACCAGTAACGCCAGTTCCAGGCCTTGGGGGCCGCCTTCCTGCATGTGGCTGCGCGAGACGATCCACTGGCGTCCGGCCGCTTCCAAGCGGGTCGTGTCAGCGTTGTCGTCGAGGACGGCGGCGACGGCCGGGCTGAGGTCGCGGGCCTTGATCAGTCGCGCTGACCGGGCGTCGGTGAGCAGCCGGTCGCTGTCGGGATAACCCACGGCATTGCCCTTGGGATCGAGCAATACGATCTCGGTGCCAGTGGTCACCTTGTGCTTGGCCAGGGTCTGGGACAGGGCCGCCAGGGTCAGGTCGGCGCCGATGACTGCCTGCTCGCCGCTACGGCGGGCCAGGGTGGTGCCGACGTTATGGGTCGAGAAAAAAACGTAGGGCTCGGTAGTGATCTGCTCGGTGCTGCCGGCGGCGCTGCGAAACCAGTCGCGGCTGCGCGGATCGTAGGTTTCGTCGGCCATGTCCCGGCGCTCGATGAGCGTCAGGGTCTCGTCGTAGAACAGCGACTCGGAATGAACCGGGCCTTGCTCGGTGTCTCGCTCCACGGTCCAGACCTGATAGGCCGCCCCGGTGGGTGCCAGCAGGGCGGTTTTCAGGGCGGGGGTGCGCAGTGGCCGGACCATCAGGAAATTGCCGCGCTGATCGCCCAGGTACAACGAAGCCAGGTTCGGGTTGTCCCGCAATGCCTGACTGAAAGGCACGAGCAGGGCCAGGCGTTGCGCCATCTGCGGTGTGCGTGTCGCCGGGTAGTCGGCTAGCAGGCTCAACAGGTGGCGGATGGGTTCGTAGGTGTCATACAAATCCAGGCGCACATCCTGTTCAATGCGGTTGAACAGTTTTTCACTGCTGGACAGGATGATTTGCGTGGTTTGCCGGTAATTGAAAATACCCAGCACCACGCCGGTCAACAGCAGAAGCAGGGTAAACATCACGCTGATATGGACGTGCAGGGGGAACCGGCGTTTGTCCGGACGCGGTGCGCTGGGCATTGCAGTCACTCCAAGTGTCAGGGGCGTTCTCGATGGGTGTTCCCGCGTGCAAGGGAAACCGATCGAGAACCCCCCAGGTACGCACTGCTGAGCGAATAGCATAGTAAATGCTGGGTTATTTTGCCTTGGCGATCTCCGTTTCCAGAGCCCACTCCAGGTCGCTCATGGCGCGGTCGAGGGCGTCGATGCAGTCGCTGATTCGTTCAGGTGCCTGTGCCTGATGACACGCCTGCTCCAATGCCTCGCACCGCTGGATCAGCGTGGTCGCCTGGACGATGCGGGCTACGCCTTTTATCTTGTGCGCCGTTTCGGTCAGCGCTTGCCGGTTTGCGTCCTGGGCGACGTCGAGCAACTCCTGGCGGTCCGAGCGACTGCTGCTGAGTAGTTCCGCCAGCAGGCGCCGGTTGGACGTAGGGTCGCCGCCGGTCAACGCCTGGAGGCTGTGCACGCTGAAAGCCGCCGGGCGACCGCTGGGTTTGACCGTCTTGATCCATTGGCTCAGGGCACTCAGGCTGATCGGTTTGAACAGGCAGTCATCCATTCCGGCGTCCTGGCAGCGTTGTTTTTCCTCCGGCTGGGCATTGGCGGTGAACCCCAGGAGGGTGCAGGGCGGCCGCCGCTGTTCGGACTCCTCGCGACGAATCGACCGGGCCAGTTCGTAACCGCTCATGATGGGCATGTTGCAATCGGCGATGACAAGATCGAAATGGCCTTTCTGCCAGACCTCGAGCCCGTGGGCACCATCATGGGCGACCTGGTAGTGATGGCCGAGGTATTCCAATTGCTGGGACATCAGCAGGCGATTGGCGGGGTGATCGTCCACGATCAGGACGTTCAAGGCGGCCTGGGCCGTTTCGATGACCGGTTCAAGTGGAACGCTAAGCGGCGCCGTTGACAGGACGGTGAGTTGCAGGCGGACCAGGACTTGGGTACCGAAGCCAGGTTGGCTGCTCATGTGCAGGCTACCGCCCATCATCCGGCATAGGTTACGACTGATCACCAGCCCCAGTCCCGCGCCTTTGCGGGCCATCCGACTGGTGTTATCGACCTGGGCAAAAGGTTCGAACAAGCGTTGCAGGTCGGCCGGACCGATGCCAATGCCGCTGTCGTTGACCTCCAGATGCATGTGCAGCACATCGTTCCGCTCGGTTGGCGACAGCCTTACCTTGACCACGACCTGGCCCTGCTCGGTGAATTTGAGGGCATTGCTGATCAGGTTCGACAGCACCTGCTTGAATCGCAAGGGGTCTATCAACACGTCAGGATTGCCCTCGGCGGTGTCGAACTGTAGCGACAACGCCAGGTTTTTCTGCCGGGCCACTCCCTCGAAGACCCGTATGACCGATTGCAGCAGGGCCCTGAGGTTGACGCGTTCGGGGGCCAGGCTCAAATGGCCGGATTCGATACGGGCGATGTCCAGGATGTCGCCTATCAGTTCGAGCATGCCGGAAGCCGACTCGTACGCGACTGCAATGGTCGAACGGTCCACGTGGCCTTTGTCGGCGTGTTTCAGGGCCAGCTCGAGCATGCCGATCACCGCGTTCATCGGGGTGCGGATTTCATGGCTCATGGTGGCCAGGAACGTGCTTTTGGCGCGGTTCGCGTCATCGGCCCGTTGCTTGGATGCGCGCAGTTCCTCGAACAGCTGCCGGCGTTCACTGATGTCGATCCAGCCGCCGATGATGCCTTGCACTTGCGCGGCTGAGTTTCGGTAGGGAAGGATCCAGTGATAGATCGTCAGTTTACGGTCGCCGATGTGCAGGGGACGGTCGACGATCAGGGCAGTGCCTTCGGCCATGACGCGCTGGTAGTCCGCCTGGTATTCCTGCGCTTCGAAGGCGTTGCTCATGGAGCCTGGCATCGAGTCCTTGCCGATGATGTCTTCGCGCCTGGCGTTGAACGCTTCCAGGTAACTGTCGTTGCAGCTTTGCAGGATGCCGTTGCGATCCCTCACGTAAATAGGGTGGGGGGTGCCATTAAGCAGCGAATGCATGAATTCGAGTTGATCGTTGAGGGCCAGTTCTGCCCGTTGACGCTGCCTGATCTGGCGCTGCATGTAGGCGTTCCACGCCAGGGAAAGCAGCAGCAATAGGCCGACGCCCGCGACGACCTGGAAGAACAGGCGGTTATAGGTGCGCCAGGTGTGTTCCGAGGGAGAGACGTAACCGCGCCAGCGGTTGTTGATGACGCCCAGCTCGTCGGGGTCGATGCTGGTCAGGGCCTTGTCGAGGATGGCGTTCAACTCGCTGGCGTTTTTGGCCGTGGCCAGCGCGAACAGCGCCTGTTGGGTGCCCACCGTGCTGCTGATCTGCAACCTGTCCCGCCACGCATGGGAGGAAATGAAGTAGTTGGCCATCACCTGCGAGTGCACGCTGCCGTCGACCTGGCCATGGGCGAGCATGTCTACGGCGCGTAAGGGGCCGTCCGTTTCGATGATCTGGATGCTCGGGTACTGGCTGCGCAGCCATTCAATGACCGGATTACCCTTGGCGATCGCCACGCTGGCGTGGCCGAATTGATCCAGTGTGGTGGGCGTGTCGGACGGCTTGCGGGTCAATAGAACGAACGAGCTGTCGACGTAGGGACGGCTGAATTTCAACTGGCGTTGCCGTTCACTGCTGGGCAACAGTGCGGCGATCATGTCGGCTTGATCGTTCAGGACTGCGGCAATCATTTCACTGTCGTGCTGATGGCGCTGGATGTCCAGGCGCAGGCCGGTGCGCAACCGGATCAGTTCCAGCAGGTCGGCGCTGATGCCGCGAAAATCACCGTCCGAATCGAAGAAGGTGAAGGGGGCGGAGGTTTCGTTTACCGCCACCCGGACTACCGGATGCCGGGCCAGCCAGCGTTGCTCGCGGTCGGTCAGTTGTACCCGGTGGTCTGTGAGGTACAGGTCGCTGCCTGCGCTCCAGCGCTTGGAAATGGCCGCCTGTTCGGCGATGGGAACCTGGTTCAGCGTAGCGTTGATGATGTCCAGCAGACGGGTATCGCCACGGCGTACGGCGAAACCGAATCCATAGGATTCATGTTTGCCGAAGCTGGCCATACGGATATTGCTCAAGTAACCCTTGCTGATCATGTAGTGGGTGGACAGGGTATCGCCGAGAAATACATCGGCCTGGCCAAAGGCGACAGCGTTGATGGCGTTCTGGTAGGACGGATAGGTGGTGATGATTGCCTTGGGGTAGAGTTTTTCGATTTCCCGCAATGGCAGGTAGTGATAGACCATACTCAGCCGCAACCCCTTGAGGTCTTCATTCAGGGATCGGCTTTCATTCGTTCGGGTGACGAGCACGGGTTGGTCCACTGCGTATGGCGTCGAGAGCGCAATGTCGGGGTCGCGGGCCTCGAAACCGTTGGCGGTGCCCAGCATATCGATTTTCCCATCCTTGAGCGCCGCCATGGCTGCCTCACGGGAAGCGAAACGCAGGACACTCATGGGCAGGCCGGTGGCCTTGGCGAGGATGTTGGCATAGTCGGCGGTCAGGCCCTCGTAGTCGCGTCCGCTGGCGGAGAGATCGAAGGGCGGGTAATCCGGTGCGGAAGTTCCCAGGACCAGTTCCTGCCGGCTTTTTAGCCAGGCGCGGTGGACATCATCGAGCTTGATCTCGGCCTGAGCCATGGACGAACGCCCTAGCAGCGTGTACTGCCCGGGCGCATCCGGTGTCGCCGCGAGCACTCCTGTATATAACGCTGCGCTGATCAGCAGGAGGCATTCGGTTATGCGTCTGAGCATCCTGTTTTCTCACACCAGCGCGTTGCGCTTCGCCATTTCAATCAGCTCGACCAGGGACTTGACCTTGAGTTTCTGCATCAGGCGCTTTTTATAAGTGCTGACGGTTTTATTGCTGAGAAACATCCCCTTGGCTATTTCCTTGTTGGTCCGGCCTTGGGCAAAAAGTTGCAGTACCATCAGTTCCCGATCATTGACGCTTTTGAACAGGTCCAGCTCTATGCTGCGCGGGTCATCCGGGCGTACCGGGTTCAGCGCCTGGCTGGGAAAGTAGTTATAGCCGGACAATACCGCTTTGATCGCGCTGACAAGTTCGCTGAGGTCTTCCTGTTTGCACACGTAACCAGAGGCGCCGGATTGCATGCATCGGATACCAAAGAGCGTCGGCGATTGTGCCGTGAGCACCAGTGTCTTGAGCGGCGTGGTCATGGCGTTGAAGCGCGACAGAATTTCCAGCCCGTCAAGTTTGGGGATGCTGATGTCCAGGATAACCAGGTCTGGCATGCATTCGCGCACCATTTGCATCGCGTCGACGCCGTTGTCAGTTTCTCCTACGACCTTATAGCCCTCATGTTCCAGGAGCATTCGAACGGCGAGGCGGATGACCGGATGATCGTCGACAATGAAAACGGAGTTCATGAATAAATTACCCTGCGAACTTGAATAAAGCGCGCACCTTAGCCCACTTACAGCCGGGGCCGTACGAAGAGACGGGTATGCAACTTCAATTTCAGAAGTTTCCTACAAAAAAAGAGGCAAGATATTACGGTGTAATCGGTTTTTTAGTAGGTGGATGACAATAAGAGGGGAGATGTTGGCGGTGTGTGGAAGGATATTTCTTTGATTGTGTTGTTTGTGCAAACAAAGGACGCGCTTTAACCAAGATTTGTGTAAGCCATACATTTATTTATCTACTTCAAACTCCTTGTGGGGTGGTGCTACAAAATCCACATGCACCGCCAATCCCCTGCGGGAGCGAGCTTGCTCGCGATGGCGGTGGATCTGTGTGCATCGATGTAGGATGTGCCAGGGTATATTTTATTGGCGCGTGCGGCCGGTCATCTCCTGGGCCATTTCGCTGGCATAGCTGTCAGTCACGCCGGCGATGAAGTCGATCATTCGCAGGAATGCGCCATGCAAAGGGCCGTTGGGATCTGGCGCATTGTTCCCCAGCAGGTCGAGGATGCGCCGATTCTTGAACGAAGGCGTGCGGCCACCGTGCTGTTCGAGGGCGGCGCCGCAAAAGCCGTTGAGCAGGATTTCCAACGTGGTGTAGGCGCCGATCTCATGCAGGGTCTTGCGCTTGTCCTGGAAGATTTTCCGGCGCGCCATGTCCTTGGCATTCAACACGCAGCGTTTTGCCGGGCCGTGCATATGCTCCACCAGGTCCCCTGGCAGCGTGCCGGCAAGCAACGCTTCCTGCTGCTCGACAAACGCCCGGGCGGCGGCGTTGGTCAGGTGTTCGATGGCCTTGCCCCGCAGGATCGCCAGTTTGCGCCGTCGCGAGTCCAGTGGCCCCAGTTGCCGGTAGGTGTCCGGAAGATCGTCGCCCACCAGGTCCAGGAGCAGCGATTCCACCTGTGGGTATTCCAGCAGATCCATCTCCACGCCGTCTTCCAGGTCGATCAGCGCATAGCAGATGTCATCGGCGGCCTCCATCAGGTAAACCAGCGGATGCCGTGCCCAGCGTTGATCCTCGATCTGTGGCAAACCCAGTTTATGGGCGATCTGTTCCAACAGTGGCAGTTCGCTCTGGTAGCAACCGAACTTATGCTTCTTGTAGCCCAGGGAATCGGCGTGGCGGGCAGTCCAGGGGTATTTCAGGTACGTGCCGAGGGTGGCATAGGTCAGCCGGGTTCCGCCGTCGAACTGGTGGTATTCAAGTTGGGTGAGGACGCGGAAGCCTTGGGCGTTGCCTTCGAAATTGAGGAAGTCGTTGCGCTCGGCTTCGCTCATAGCATCAAGCCAACCACGCCCGGCGGCCTGCTGGAACCAATAACGAATGGCGTCCTCGCCGGAATGACCGAACGGCGGGTTGCCAATGTCGTGTGCCAGGCAAGCCGATTGCACCACCATGCCCAGGTCGCTTGGCTCGCACCAGTCGGGCAGGGCATTGCGGATGGTTTCTCCCACGCGCATGCCCAGGGAGCGCCCGACGCAACTGACTTCCAGGGAATGGGTCAGGCGCGTGTGGATGTGGTCGTTGCTGGAAACCGGATGCACTTGCGTCTTGCGCCCGAGGCGGCGGAAGGCACCGGAAAAGATGATGCGGTCGTGGTCTTTGTGGAAGGGACTACGGCCCAGTTCTTGCGGGCTATGCAGCGGTTTTCCGAGACGTTCGCGAGTCAGCAGGGTATGCCAATCCAAGGCCGGTTGCTCCGTTCGATGATGTCGATGCCCTAGCTTCCCGGTTCGTGGGTCGCCCTGCAAGGCTTATGCGGGTAGGAGCTGCCGAAGGCTGCGATCTTTTCGTTCACTCAGGATTCAATTGGCTGGGACAAGATCGCAGCCCCGTTGCACTCGACAGCTCCTACACAGCGCTTGCTCCACGATCCCTTCAGGGTTTGCGCAGGTCCTTGGCCAGCTTGACCAGCGGCAGCAATGTCGTTGCCAGGCGGATCAGGCCAGTTAAACCACCGCCACCGCCATGGCGGGTCCGTTTTCCGGTTAGGAAACCGAGCAGGGACACCGCCGCTACGCCCCACAGTGGCGCATGCTTGATGCCGAAACCTTCGTGCCAGCTTTGCGTCAAGCCGCGCACCCGTTGCAAGGGCTGCAGCAATTGGCGCGTCTCCTGGCGGATTTCCTGGCGGTGCATTTCCATGCGCAGGCGCACCAGTGCCTTGCGCATTTCCTGTCGTGTCCGGGCTTGAGGGATATCAGGCAGGCTCATGGCAGCAGGCGCTCCCGGTCATTGGCCAGTTCTTCGAGGGTGGCGTTGAAAGGGGAGGACTCGTCGTAGATCGCTGCCTTGAGCCGCAGACCGCAGAACAGCGCCGCCAGCAGATAAAACAAGCACAGGCCGATAATGCCCGACAGACGATAGGTGTCCCAGACCAGGATCAGCACCAGCGCCGAAAGCCCGACCAGCAGCAGCAAGCCGAACACCAGTGCAAGACCGGCGAACAGCAGGAGGCTGACGGTGCGGGCCTTCTGTTCCTGCAACTCCATGCCGAACAATTCGACGTGGCTGTGTAGCAAGCCAAGAAACGCCGCGCCCAGGCGGCGTGCTGTAGGTTGTGTGCCCGCTTCGGACGAGCCGGATTCGTCGATACCCATGATCAGCGCCGTGTCGCCAGCAGACCGATCAGAAAACCAACGCCCGCGGCAATGCCTACCGATTGCCAAGGGTTGGCCTGTACATATTCCTCAGTGGCGACTACCGCAGCCTGGCCACGTTCGCGCATGGAGTCTTCAGTCAGCTTGAGCGTCTCGCGGGCGCGCAGGAGGGTTTCGTGGATCTGGCTGCGCAGCGCATCGGCTTGATCGCCTGCCAGCGTCGCGGTGTGATCGAGCAAGCGCTCCGTGTCGCTGACCAGCGTCTGGAAATCTTCCATCAGGATGTCTTGAGCAGTCTTTGCCTGGGTTCTGGCCATGGGTGAATCTCCGTAAGTGACGTCTGAAGCGTTCGAGTATGAGCCTTGCTGGAAGGTTCAGTGAAAGTGACTGGTACAACTTTTGCTCAGGCATCTGCCATGTACTGGTGCGTCAGCCTGCGCCAGTGCGCTGAAGCTGGGCGCAAGCCCGCAAAACCTTAACCCAAATAATCAAAACCCGCGAAGCAGCTCCAAGCGGGGCTTCGTTTTGCCCGTTGTGGCGCACCAAAGCGGTTCGTTGGCCTGCGTTCGGCCGACGAATCGTTTCAACTTGGTGCGCTTGTGGGGTGGATGAGCCGGTTTGGTGCTTTTTTCAACTTTTTCAGGTCTGCCAACCCATGGAAAATATGCAAAGTGCCGTGGACAGTCTGGTCCACAGCTCCAACACGCTGTTCATCCTGCTCGGCGCCGTCATGGTCCTGGCCATGCATGCCGGCTTCGCCTTTCTTGAGGTGGGAACGGTCCGGCAAAAAAACCAGGTCAATGCGCTGTCGAAGATCCTCAGCGATTTCGCGGTCTCGACCCTGGCCTATTTCTTTGTAGGCTACTGGATTTCCTACGGTGTGACCTTCCTGCAGCCAGCGGCGGTGCTCAGCACCGATCATGGCTACAGCCTGGTGAAGTTCTTCTTCTTGTTGACCTTTGCCGCCGCGATCCCGGCCATCATTTCCGGCGGTATTGCCGAGCGTGCGCGGTTCGCCCCGCAGTTGTGCGCCACAGTGCTGATCGTGGCGTTTGTCTATCCGTTCTTCGAAGGCTTGGTCTGGAACGGCAATTTCGGCCTGCAGGCCTGGCTGCAAGCCCGGTTCGGCGCCAGTTTCCATGACTTCGCCGGCTCTGTGGTGGTGCATGCCATGGGCGGTTGGCTGGCGTTGGCCGCGGTGCTTTTGCTCGGCCCCCGCAATGGCCGCTACCGGGACGGTCGCCTGGTGGCGTTCGCGCCTTCGAGCATTCCATTCCTGGCCTTGGGCTCGTGGATCCTGATTGTCGGCTGGTTCGGGTTCAACGTGATGAGTGCCCAGACCCTGCCTGGGGTGAGCGGGCTGGTGGCGGTCAATTCGTTGATGGCCATGGTAGGCGGTACCGTGGCGGCCTTGATTGTCGGGCGCAATGACCCAGGCTTCCTGCACAACGGCCCGCTGGCCGGGCTGGTGGCGGTCTGTGCCGGTTCCGACCTGATGCACCCGGTGGGTGCGCTGGCCACGGGTGCCATTGCCGGTGCTTTGTTTGTCTGGTGCTTCACGGCGGCTCAGGGCAAGTGGAAGATCGACGATGTGCTCGGCGTCTGGCCGCTGCACGGGCTGTGCGGCGTCTGGGGTGGCATTGCCTGTGGCATCTTTGGCCAGGGTGCCCTCGGCGGCCTGGGTGGGGTTAGCCTGATCAGCCAGTTGATTGGCACTGCACTGGGTGTTGTCGTCGCCCTGGCTGGCGGGTTTGCGGTCTATGGCGCGATCAAGGCCGTGCTGGGACTGCGCTTGAGCCAGGAAGAAGAGTATTACGGTGCCGACCTGTCGATTCACAAGATCGGCGCAGTCAGCCAGGACTGATCGGCGCACTAAGGTTCCTTGTCCTGGTTGCCCGGGTAAAAACCATGGAGCAGGCGATAACGGTCGTGACGAACCTGATCCACATGATGCCGGACTTGCTGCTCGGGCAGGCCGAGCATGATCAGGGCGTGGGACGCCAGCATCAGGCTCGATTCCAGCAGCTCCGGGACCACTTCGCTGGCCCCGGCTGCCTGTAACTCGGCCAATTGGCTGTCGTCACGGGTGCGCACCAGGATCGGCACCTGTTGGTTGACCCGTCGGGCCGCCTTGAGCACGGTGATGGCGATGTCGGTCTTGTCCACTGCGATCACCAACAGCCTGGCGCGGCTCAAGCCAACGGCGGTGAGCAGGTCACCCCGTCGCGAATCGCCGTAATGCACGCAGTTTTCCCCGACGGTG
The DNA here is from genome assembly GCF_030687295.1 of Pseudomonas beijingensis. NCBI lineage: Bacteria > Pseudomonadati > Pseudomonadota > Gammaproteobacteria > Pseudomonadales > Pseudomonadaceae > Pseudomonas > Pseudomonas beijingensis. The sequence continues at coordinate 2,945,130 of NZ_CP117425.1, forward strand.
GCTTCCTGGATGATCACCGGGTCGTCATCCAGGGCGACGAACGCCTGGCCTTCGCGGCGCAGGAAGCGCCCTATGGACTGGCCGACGCGACCGTAGCCGCAAATCACCACGTGATCCGACAAGCCGGCATTGAGTGCGCTGATCTGCTCCAGTTGCGCCTCTTCGTTGGGTTTGCGATGCAGGCGCGCGGCGATGCGTGGCGCCGCGCGCAGCAACAGCGGGGTCAGCAGCATCGAGCAGAATGTCGCGGCCAGCAGCAGGCCGCTGATGTCGGCGGGCATGAGACGGTTCTGCTGCATCAGCGCCATCAAGGCAAAACAGAATTCGCCGCCCTGGGCCAGGGCCAGGCCACTGCGCCAGGCGGTTTCCCCATCACTGCCGCGCCATTTCACCAGGGCGGCGACCACGCAACCCTTGATAAGCATCAAGCCGAGGGTCAATCCCAGGATCAGCAGGCCGTCATCGAGGAACAGCTGCAGATCGATCAGCATGCCGATGCTGACGAAAAACAGCCCCAGCAGGATGTCGCGGAACGGGCGTATGTCGGCTTCGATCTGATGGCGGTAGTGGCTTTCCCCCAGCAACATGCCTGCCAGGAAAGCCCCCAGGGCCGGCGACAAGCCGAGCAGGTGGGTCAGCCATGCCGTCAGCAATACGATCACCAGGGCCAGCAGCACGAACAATTCTGCGGAGCGGGACGCCGCTACCTCATGGAACAGCCGGGGCAACAGCAGCCGGCTGGCCAGCAGCAGGCCCCCGAACAACACCAGGGTCTTGCCCAGGGTCAGCGGTAGCGCCCAGTACCACGGGTGCTCGCTGCTGCCGGCGAAGACCGGCACCAGGGTCAACAGCAGCACTGCGACGACGTCCTGGAACAACAACACACCGATGGCGTTCTGGCCGTGGCTGCTGAAGATCTCGCCCAGGCTGGTCAACTCCTTGCTGACAATGGCGGTGGAGGACAAGGCCAGCCCCGCACCGAGCAGCAACGCGGCGATCACCGGCGCGCCGCACACGGCCAGCAATCCCGCCAGCAGCGCTCCCGAGCACAACACCTGCAGGCTGCCGAGGCCGAACACGACCCGACGCAGCTCGAGCATTTTCGACAGGGAAAACTCCAGTCCCAACGAGAACAACAGGAACACTACCCCGAGCTCGGCCAGGTCTGGCAGTTCTTCGCTGTCGTTGACCCAGTCCAGCGCGGTCGGCCCCACCGCCAGCCCGACGCAGAGATAGCCCAGCACGGGGGGCAGGCGCAGCCGCCGGAACAGGGCGATGACCACCAGGGACGAAGCGAGGATGATCAGCAGGTTGGCAAACAAGGGGAACTCCGTTTCAAGGCTACAACGCACAGCGTAGAGGGGAAACCGTGACAAGCGTCGCTGGAAAAGCATTTATGTTCAGTGATTTGCATCAGCGTTTTACCGAAACACCCTGAAGCGAGCCAGTGACTCGACGGTTTTCCGAGGCGGGCCTAGAATGACCGTCTATCTTTTTTGGGTCTACCAGCCATGCTTCCTGAATGCCAGTTGTTCGGCACCCTGGGGTGTCATCTTTGCGAAGTCGCCGAAGCTGAACTGATGCCTTTCGTCGAACATGGATTGTTGGTGGAGCTGGTGGATATCGCCGAGGACGAGACCTTTTTCGAAGCCTATGAGTTACGTATCCCGGTCCTGCGCAGGATCGATACTGGTGCTGAGCTGGACTGGCCTTTCGGCGCCGAACAGATCGTGACCTTTCTCCGCTGAGTGGCTCGTCCGTCAGTTTCTGATACTGCGGTTGGCGAAAATAGCCTGCTTCGGTTACTGTATGTTCATACAGTTATCTGGAGTGCATCCCTTGGTCAATGTCGAACAACTGAAAAGCAGCGTAAACAGGATGTCCGCGGACGTTGTGCGTGAGGCGGTCCTGGAGCTGCGTCTGGATGGCTTGGTGACCGAAGGCAAGACACCGTTCAATAAACTGCATTTCAACACCTGTTTCGCCGAGATCGAAGCGTTGTTCCAGCGTGCCGGCTATCACAAGCAGTTGGATGTGGTGGGTTACCAGGGCTTGCTGTACGCGCTGTACGATCCAGGTCGCTGGGAGGCGGTGGAAGTGCTGCGCTGGTTGAAGGAGTTCACCGAAGCGGCTGCCAAATCGACGTCAGTCACGGCGTGAAGCAATCATCGCTGGGCTGACCGATGCGACTGTCGGATAATGCCGCCCTGTAAAACGCCCAAGAGTTTTCAATGTCCGGTTCATTGTTTTCCGCCGCTCATCATCAGGCCAGTACGCTGTATCTGCCGCCCGGTTCCTGGTCGACGGTGCTGGAGTGCTTGTGCGAGCATTTCAGCGCCATCAGTCGCGAGCAGTGGCTGGACCGGATCGCCCGGGGACGGGTATTGGACGGGGAGGGCAAGGCCATCCCTGTCGACTTGCCGTACCGTGAAGGCCTGCGCATCCACTACTTCCGTGAAGTGCCCGACGAGAAGCCGATTCCGGTGGTGGAGTCGATCCTGTACGCCGACGAGCATCTGGTGGTGGCAGACAAACCGCATTTCCTGCCTGTCACCCCGGCGGGCGAATACGTCGAACAAACCTTGCTGCGACGGCTGATCCGGCGGCTGGACAACCCGCATCTGGTGCCCTTGCACCGCATCGATCGGCATACGGCTGGGCTGGTGTTGTTTTCGGCCAACCCGAATACCCGCTCGGCGTATCAGTCGTTATTTCCGACGCGGCGGATCGAGAAACGCTACCAGGCCATTGCCCGCGCGTTGCCTGGGTTGACCTTTCCGCGAGTACATAAAAGCCGAATGATCGATGGCGAACCGTTCTTCCGAATGCAGGAAGGGCCGGGCGAGCCCAATACCGAAACGGCCATCGAAGTGCTGGAAAGGAATGGCGAGTTGTGGCGTTATGGTTTGTATCCGGTGACGGGTAAGAAGCATCAGTTGCGGGTTCACATGAATGCCCTTGGGGCGGGGATCTGCAACGATCCGTTTTATCCTGATGTGCTTCGGGATGTTGAGGATGATTACTCCAATCCGCTAAAGCTGCTGGCTCAGGGGTTGCGTTTTGTCGATCCGGTTACGGGGCAGGAGCGGGTGTTCGAGAGTGGTATTTCGTTGCAGTGGTAGTTTTTGTTTAGGGTAGGGTGTGTATATCCGTTATTTAGGTAACGGCGGCTTATGGTTCCGCTTTTACAGCGGGTCACTTTTGGAAGAGCGCCAAAAGTAACCAAAAACGCTTTGCCCCACCACTTGGTGCCTCGCTCAGGCTCGGCATGCCCTCACTCCGGCATTGCTCCGTGGGCCCGCCGCGAAGGGCCATCCATGGCCCAGCGCGGCTATCCCGGCATCCATGCCGGGATGCCCACTCCACAATGCCTGCGTTCGGCCAGCGTGGTTTAACGGGGCGCCGAGATCAAAATCCAAAGCAAAGCAAAGCAAGAGCGGGGTTCATGCCGGCATCTATGTGGCTGAGCCACCGCTATCGCGAGCAAGCTCGCTCCCACACTGGATCTTCAGCGAATACAAAATTCATGTGCACCTAACCCCCCTGTGGGAGCGAGCTTGCTCGCGATGACGCCGGCACCTCCAACATCACCGAAAACTGACTCACTGCCTTCGCGAGCAAGCCCGCTCCCACAGGAGAAACGCGATCCCAACCAGAACCAGGTCGGCTGTTAGGCCGCCTCGCGGTGGACGTTGATCTCGGCGCCCCGTTAACCACGCTGGCTGAACGAAGGTATTGTGGAGTGGGCAACCCGGCATGGATGCCGGGTTAGCCGCGCTGGGCCATGGATGGCCCTTCGCGGCGGCCCACGGAGCAATGCCTTCGTTCAGGCATGCCGAGCCTAAGCGAGGCACCGAGTGGTGGGGCAGAGCGTTAATGAGATGGTCAGCCCGTGTGGGAGTCCCGGTAAATCTAAACTGACCGGGGCTCTCACTTACCTGAAGGAGACCTCTCATGGAACCCTTGAAGCTAATCGGCCTGGATATCGGGAAACACACCTTCCATCTCGTAGGGCACGACGCCAAAGGCAAGGAAGTCCTACGCAAAAAATTCAATCGTAAGCGGCTACTTGAGTTCGCTGCAAAGCTCGAACCCTGCACCATAGTGATGGAGTCATGCGGCGGTTCACACTGGCTCGCAAGGAAGCTCAGATCCTTCGGCCATCAAGTGAAATTGATTGCCCCGCAGCATGTGAAACCCTACGTCAGAGGCAATAAAAACGACTACATCGACGCTGAGGCCATCTGCGAAGCTGCCTCCCGTCCCAGGACACACTACGTTGCCATCAAGACTGTTGAGCAACAGCTTCTATCGACGCAACATCGTCTTCGCGAAGCCTTAATCGTCCAGAGGACTCAAACAATCAATCGCATTCACGGGTTCTTGCTTGAGTTCGGAATTGAGTTACCTGCGACAAAAGCTGCGATGAATCAGATTCATCAAATTTTGGACGACCCGGCCGCAGACTTGCCGCAACAGTTGAAGGACTTCATTGAGCATTTGGCAGAAGAGACCAAACGGCTCACCGACGAAATCAAGGCGGTTGATCGTACGATTAAAGAGCAGGTGGGTGCTGATGACGCGGGAACCCGGCTGATGAGCATCCCCGGCATCGGCCCAATCATCGCTAGTGCGCTGCTGGCCGACATCGGGGACGCTTCCAATTTTCGCTCAGCGCGAGACTTCGCCGCTTCATTGGGCCTGGTGCCGAGGCAGTATTCAACGGGTGATCAACAGTCCTTTTGAACATCAGTAAGCGAGGTGATAAATACCTTCGAAAGCTGATGGTTCAAGGCTCTCGGGCGGTCCTGGTGCGCATCGACAAGCGCAATGATGCTCTGGGAAGTTGGTGCAGGGACTTGCTGACACGAAAACATCCAAACAAGGTCGCCTGCGCCCTAGCCAATAAGTTGGCAAGAATCGTGTGGGCCGTTTTAGTTCACGGAGGAAGCTACAACACCCAGTCCAGGGCTTGACCGAAACCCACACTACCGGCTTTTGCGACGACAGCGATGATGACGATAAACAGCTCAAATCCTGCCTGAGAACCTGGTAAGCAAAACAGCTTTCGAAGCTGAAGCGTTTTTCAAGGACAGGCAGGAGCGACTACTCATCAAGGGCCAGGCGGCAAATTGCCGACTAGGAGCCCGGATACATTAGTGCAAGCATGCTTTACCGCTCATCGCCCGTGGTTGCAGGAGATGGGCTGACCATACATTTGCTTACTTTTGCGCTTTTCAAAAGTGAGCCGCTGTAAGAGCGGAACCGCCAGTGGCCGTTACCGAAGAAACGGATATACACCCAAAACTCAAAACCCAAGCCCAAAAAAAAACCGGCGCTTCCCTCTTCAGGAAGCGCCAGTTTTTCCAGCAACATCGGGCAGCAACGCTACAGATTACAAATCCTTAACGGTACGAACCTGATCCTTGTTCACGCGAGTCTGCTTGCCATCCAGTTGCTCGAATTCGTAGAAGCCGCTTTCTTCATCGTAATGGGGGGTATCGACGGCCTGGATTTCGCGACCGTCATTCAAGGTGATCACTGTTGGCGAAGCGCACCCGGCAAGGGTGGCGAGGCCCAGAGCGAGCATGAACGTGGCGAGGGTCCGTTGTGTCATGGTGTTTCTCCGAAATGGATTCTTCAAGTTACTGACCTTCAGACGTATACATTGCGCGCAAGTTCCTGGCTAGTGTCAATCTGACACGCCTTTATGTCGGGCCAGTAACTCCGGGGTGTTCAGATTGGCCAGCCGCGGATCGTCGGCAGGGCACTGCAAGGCAATGGCGTGCAGCGCGCGCATGATGCGACCGGGGCTGCGTTCGCCTTCGCTCCAGGCCTGTTCGAAGCGTGCTGCCAGGGTTAACGGAATGACGCACAGCAGCGGCTCCCAATGCTCGCCGTGCCGCACCATCAATGGTTGATCAGGGTGCTGGCTGGCCGTTTTGCGCATGTTGTCGAGCAGGCTCGCGTCGATCTGCGGCACGTCGCACGGCAGCACCAGCAAATACGGATGCCTCGCTGCCTTGAGACCCGCCCGGATGCCCGCCAGCGGCCCGGGAAAGTCGCCTTCCTCGTCATGCACCAACTGATCGGCATACGCTGCATAACGTTGCGCATTGCGGTTGCAGGAAATGATCAGGTCATCGCTCATGGCGCGGGTCTGGCGATGGAGATGAGCAATCAGCGGTTCGCCTTGCCACTGCACCAGGCCTTTGTCCTGGCCGCCCATGCGTTGCCCACGCCCACCCGCCAAGAGCAGAATGGAGCAGGATGGCAGCGGCGTGTTCGAGGTCATGTCGTGTCTCCGCGCGGGCGAAAAAATGAAGCGCTGTGATATAACACCGGGCTGTTTCCTTCACAACTGGACGAGCCTATGAAAGCCAAGGCTGATGTACCTTTCGTGCCGCTCAATATCGCGGTGCTGACAGTCAGCGACACCCGTACCCTGGAAACCGATACGTCCGGGCAGGTCTTTGTCGATCGGCTCACGGCGGCCGGTCACAACCTGGCGGCGCGGGTCCTGCTCAAAGATGATTTGTACAAGATCCGCGCGCAAGTCGCGACCTGGATTGCCGAGGACGTGGTGCAAGTGGTGCTGATCACCGGCGGCACCGGTTTCACGGGGCGTGACAGCACGCCGGAAGCGGTCACGTGTCTGCTGGACAAGCAGGTCGACGGGTTCGGCGAGTTGTTCCGGCAGATATCCGTGGCTGACATCGGCACTTCCACTGTGCAGTCCCGTGCGTTGGCCGGCCTGGCCAATGGCACGCTCGTATGTTGCCTGCCAGGGTCGACCAATGCGGTGCGTACCGGATGGGATGGGATCCTGGCCGAACAATTGGATGTGCGGCATCGACCGTGCAACTTCGTGGCCCATTTGAAACAGGCTGCTCCTTGTGAATCCCGTGGGTAAACCGGGCAAGGCCGGTGCCTTGATGGCCGTTGAGGTGGCGTTGGAGCGGCTGCTCGAGATGGCGGCGAGTACACCGATTGTCCAGCGCGAGCATTTGCCTTTGGCCGCGGCGTCAGGGCGAGTGCTTGCCGAGGATCTGGTCTCGACCCTTGATCTACCGCCATGGCCCAACAGCGCCATGGACGGCTATGCCTTGCGGCTGGCGGACTGGAACGGCGAGCCGTTGGTGGTCAGCCAGCGGATTTTTGCCGGGCAGGCGCCGGAGCCGCTGGCCGCTGGCACGTGTGCGCGGATCTTCACGGGGGCGCCAGTCCCTGCCGGCGCCGATTGCGTCGAGATGCAGGAAAACACCGTGGTTGAAAGCGATCAACGGGTGCGGTTTACCGAGCCCATGGTCGGTGGGCAGAACATTCGTCCTCAAGGACAGGAGACCACCGTTGGGGAGCAAGTCCTTTGCGCCGGTACTCGCCTGGGGCCGATCGAGCTGGGCTTGGCGGCATCCTTGGGCTGTGCGTCGCTGGACGTGGTGCGCAAGGTCCGCGTCGCCGTGCTGTCCACGGGTGATGAGCTGGTCGAGCCCGGGCAGGCATTGGGTCCCGGCCAGATCTATAACAGCAACCGCGTGTTGCTGTGCGGCTGGCTGCAACGCCTGGGCTGTGAGGTGGTTGACGCAGGTATCCTGCCCGACGATTTGTCGGCCACCCGCGAGCGCCTGGCACAGTTGTCGGATGTCGATCTGATCCTGTCCACTGGAGGGGTATCGGTGGGGGAGGCGGACTTCCTGGGCATCGCCTTGCGCGAGGACGGTGAATTGGCGCTGTGGAAACTCGCCATCAAACCGGGTAAGCCGCTGACGTTCGGGCATTACCGTGGTGTGCCAGTCATAGGCTTGCCTGGAAATCCCGCTTCGACCCTCGTGACGTTCGCGCTGCTGGCACGACCTTACCTATTGAGACGCCAAGGCGTTCAGTCGGTGGCGCCGCTCAAGTTCAAGGTGCCGGCCGGTTTCGCCTGGCCAAAGGCGGGCAGTCGACGAGAATACCTGCGAGGCCGTATGGAGAATGGTCGAGCGATCATCTACCGAAATCAGAGCTCGGGTGTCCTGCGCAGCGCGGCCTGGGCCGAAGGGCTGGTCGAAGTGCTCGAGGGACAGACGCTGGTGGAGGGCGACGAGGTGGGCTTCATCCCCTTGAGCGAAGTCCTGGGCTAGTACCCTGGCAGGTGTTCTCCGGCCCGAGTTGGACGCTCGGGCCTTTGCGCGCCTCACCTTTATCGCGTGAGCAGCATCACCAACTGATCGAATCGATTGTTGGCGATCCAGCCCAGCAGGCCGAGCACCACCGCCGCAGCCCCAGCCGAATAGGCCAGCCGGTGGCGGATCACCCTGACGTCGGTGCGAATTTCATCCATGTCTTTGCGGATGTATTTGAGGTGGGTTTCCAGTTCAACGACGCGCGGTTCCAAATCAATTCCTCCAACGGGATTACTGCAACTTTTGCATTCGTTTCGAGTATCGGCCCGCCCGCTTCCAAAGGATGCGAGCTGCCGGGGCGACAGTTTGTATTCACGGTTATGCATGGGACGGTCCATCCCCTTGGCCATAACTGTTCGAGCGACTGATCCGGCCCCTGCGGGCCGTGACGTATCCATCCATGGGAGAATGCTTCCTTGTGTGATGAGGGTTTAAGCGATCCAGCAAACATGAAGCCAAGGTGTCTCAATACCGCTGGAGGGTCAATTGAGCTGATTCGCCAGATCTTGTAAGAAAACTCTTCGAATCAGGGCGTGTCGATCGGGCGAGTCGTCCTGCTCTGTTAATAAATTGAGATGCGTCGGGCTTTTTCGCTCGAATGGGTGGTCCCATGCCTGTACCTTCCAATGACGGAGACCACGATGAGCAAAGGCAAGGCGCTGTTGATTCTGCATGGCAAGCAAGCGCTCAACGAAGAGGTTCGCTCGGCAGTGATGCTCAAGCGCGAACAGGGCTGGGAGCTGGCGGTACGGTTGACCTGGGAAGCTGGTGATGCCCAGCGATGCGTCGATGAAGCCCTGGATGCTGGTTATACCCGACTGATCGCCGGCGGCGGTGATGGAACCTTGCGTGATATCGCCGAAGCGATCGCCCTCAAGTCCAGCGATGCCAGTCTGGTACTGCTGCCGCTGGGCACGGCCAACGATTTCGCCCGGGCGGCCGGTGTTCCGTTGGAGCCTGCGCAGGCCCTGGATCTATTGGACGTTGCGCCGCAGGCCGTTGATGTGGGCGAAGTCGGCGGGCGGATTTTCCTGAACATGGCCACCGGTGGTTTTGGTAGCCAGGTGACGGCGAACACCTCCGAGGATCTCAAGAAGGTCTTGGGCGGTGCCGCCTACCTGTTCACGGGCCTGTCGCGATTCAGTGAGCTGAGTGCCGCCTATGGTGAGTTGCAGGGCCCCGATTTTCACTGGCAGGGCGATTTGCTCGCGCTGGGCATCGGGAATGGCCGGCAGGCGGGGGGAGGCCATGTGCTGTGCCCGGAGGCGTTGGCGGATGATGGGTTGCTGGACATCAGCATCCTGCCGGCGCCCCAGGAAGTGGTCAGTACCTTGAAGGACTTGCTCGCTGGCGGCCTGGGCATCGACAACATGTTTGTCCGCGCGCGCTTGCCGTGGGTGGAAATCAAGGTCGCTCAAGGCCTGGACATCAATCTCGATGGCGAACCGTTGCAGGTCGGCACCCTGCGCTTCACTGTCCGACCGAAGGCGCTGCGGCTGCACCTGCCATCCGATTCGCCGCTGTTGGGCGGCGCGACGGTGCTCAGTCATCCAGGCTGATGATTTGCTCGCGCACCGCGAACAGCACAAGGCCGGCCACGTCATGGATCTGCAAGCGCTTCATGACTTGCGCCCGGTGGGTTTCCACGGTCTTGACGCTCAGGTTCAGGCCGTTGGCAATTTCCCGAGTGGACTTGCCACGCACGATCAGCCGCAGAATTTCCAACTGGCGTGCCGTCAGGTTATGGGTCTGGGCAGGGCCCGGCTGATGTTTCTGGACGCGGGTCAGTGCCTGGTTGATCACCGTGTGAGCGATGGCAGGGCTCAGGTAGCGTTCGTCATTGCGCAGCGCTTCCAAGGCGTGTTTCAGCTCGGTGGCGGTGGTGTCCTTGAGCAGGTAGCCATGGGCGCCTGATTCGAGCGCCTGCATGATCAGTGTCGGATCCGTATGCATCGACAGGATCATCACCTTGCTGTGAGGTCGTACCCGCTTGAGCTGTTGCAAGGCATCCAGGCCGCTGGTGTCCTTCATGGAAATGTCCAGCAGCACGATGTCGGGGTTCAGCCGCTCGACCAACTCCACCAATTGCGTGCCGTCATTGGCTTCGCCGATCACGGCATAGCCTGGGATATCCATGACCAGGGCGCGTACGCCGGCCCTGATCAGGGAGTGGTCATCTACCAGAAGCAAATTACAAATCAAAGGAGAACCTTATTCTTACTGGCTCGTTCCAGGGCGCGCGGTGCCCAGGGGAAGCGTGCTTCGATGTGCGTGCCTTTGCCGGCCTCGCTCATGATCTTGAGGGTACCGCCCAATTGTTCGACCCGCTCCAACATGCCGGCCATGCCTCGTTGACCTTCGCGAGCGGGGTGGCTGGCCGGGACAAATCCCTGGCCATCGTCGCTGATCACCAGGGTCAGGCCGTCGGGCAGGCGTTGCAGGCGTACCAGCAGGTTCGTCGCCCGGGCATGGCGCAATATATTGGTGACTGCTTCCTGAGTGATCCGGAACACCGCGACCGACATCTCCTCCGGGATCCCCGTCATGCGCTGTTGGCAATCGAGGCTCCACTTCACCGGGACGTTGGCCAGGGTCTTGAGCAGGTGCGCCCGCAGGCTGGCCTCAAGCCCGAGGCTGGCCAGTTCTCTGGGGTTGAGAATCGCCGATACGTCGCGGACCTTGTTGAGGGTTTCGTCCAGGGTCTCGCACAAGAGCGCGCACTGACCTTGCAATTCCTCTGGCATCCGCCGCTTGAGCCATTCGCCTTGCAGTTTCGCCGCGGTCAGCAACTGGCCAATGTCGTCGTGCAGTTCGCGGCTGAGTCGATGGCGCTCATTCTCCTGGACCTCGAGCAACCGGTCGGCCAGCTCCTGGGGCTGGAATTTGATGGATTTGCGCGACAATCGATGGTGGATCCAGACACAGCTCAAGGCCGCGACATTCAGGGCCAGCAGGACCAACGGCACCGTGTCGGCGTACAGGTAGGTGAGCAGGCAGCCGAGGGTCGAGCAGATGCACAATAATAAGGTGAAGCGACGGGCGTTTTCTCGGGAGGGAGGCCAGGTGATGAATGACTTGAGGCTGGCGTGCATAGCGGATGGAGCCAATGAATGTTCGCTGCGGGCAGGCCGGTCAGCGCATCTGACAGGCCGGGTCGGGTAAACGTTTCAGGTCGAAGGCGGCTTCGGTTGGCGGCTTTTATGACGCTGTCTTGAAGTGGCTGACGCGGGAGATAGTACCACTTCGCCTATCGTTGGTCGCGCTCGGCATGGAGCCGTGAAAGCGCTAGGGAGCAGGCACATCGCCATCGTATCAGGCTTGTTTCTGGGGATAAGACACCAACGCCAGCGGACGCGACGCGGCCAATGCCTGGCCGGGACTCTGACCCACCTGGAAAGCGAATGCCTCGATCAAGGACGTCTGTTCGCTGCTGTCCAGGCCCAACTGGCCAGTGGTGTGATCGACCAGTTCCAATTGCCAAGCCATCAGGGTGAAGCAATCCTTCAACGCGTCCAGGGCCTGATCATGCAACTCCATGTGGTTTTGCGCATGGCTGAGCAAGCCATGGATATGTAGGGAAAACTCCGAAACGGCTTCCAGCGCCAGGGCATTGGCCTTGTTTGCCAGTTTCAGCAAAGTGCTGAGCATGCAGTCGATGGCGTCCTTGTCATTGTTGATCAATTGCAGATGGCTCAGGCATTCCTCCGACTTGGCCAGCAGTGTCTCGGCCTCGATCAGAAATTCGGGAAGACGTTGATTCCAGTTCCTACGATCGTTCGGCATGCTTATCTCCACAACATCATGTCAGGCGAAAGGAAACCGCGTATGGCGAACGGCTGGATCTCAAGGTCGAGCGCGGACGGACGCGTGACGACACGCCCGTGCCGTTCAGCGAAGGTGAATTCGTAAACGATTACACGGGTGGGATCGGCCGAAAGGCTGCAGGTCCGATGTCCTGTGGTCGCGTACAAAAGCCTGACTCCGTTCAGCAATGAGAATGGCGTCACATTAATGGCTATTGGATAACGGGAATATCAGGTTGGACCTGATTGTGCCTAAGGGAATCCCTTAGGCAGGGGAACTTAGTGCGCAAACCGGAGTCGCGCAGCGGGGAAAAGTAGCAGATGAAATCATGAAGCCAGTAAAACATGATGTTAATGTGATATCAATTCCCCTCGCTGTGTTTTATCCGGGGGTCAAGATTCGGTTCGTACGGCCGATATCGGTTTTATTGGATTCATCCGAACAAGCCCAGGAGTCATCGATGGCCGGCATTCTCGACACAGTAGATCAACGAACCCAACTGGTGGGTGAGAATCGTCTGGAAATTCTCATGTTTCGCCTGGCGGGTCGGCAGTTGTTCGCCATTAACGTGTTCAAAGTCCAGGAAGTCCTGCAACTACCGAAGTTGACCCTGATGCCGCAACGCCACCCGTTCGTGTGCGGCGTGGTCAATCTGCGAGGCCAGACGCTGCCGGTGATCGACCTGTCCCAGGCCATTGGCATGCGTCCGCTGGTGCCAGGAGCCAACAGCACCATTATCGTGACCGAATATAACCGTTCGGTTCAGGCGTTCCTGGTGGGCGGTGTCGACCGCATCGTCAACATGAACTGGGAAGCGATCCTGCCACCGCCGACCAGTGCCGGTCGCGAGCACTACCTGACGGCCATCAGCAAGGTGGACGATCAGTTGGTGGAAATCATCGACGTGGAAAAAGTCCTGGCCGAAATCGTGCCTTACAACGCCAAGGTCTCCCGGGACAAACTCGAAGACCCGGTGCTGGAGCGCGCCCGTGGCCGCGAAGTGCTGCTGGTGGACGACTCCAATGTTGCGCTCTCGCAACTGCGCGACACCCTGGGTCAACTGGGCGTGAAAATGCACATCGCCAGCGACGGCCTGAAGGCCCTGAACATGCTCAAGGCCTGGGCCGATACCGGCGAGGTCATGACCGACAAATTGCTGATGATCTTCACCGACGCGGAAATGCCGGAAATGGACGGCTACCGCCTGACCACCGAAATCCGCAACGACCCGCGTTTGCGTGGGCTCTATGTCGTACTGCACACCTCGCTGTCCGGCAGCTTCAACGACTCGATGGTCAAGAAGGTCGGTTGCGACAATTTCCTCTCCAAATTCCAGCCGGACAAGCTGGTCGACGTGGTGCGTCAGCGGTTGATGCTCGACTGAAACCGATGGTGGTTTGCTTCAACGGCCGGCTCGTATAAGGTGGCATTTTTTTGCCACCGGGGAGTTGACCATGTTGCGGCTGAGCGCGCTGTATCGGTATCCGTTGAAGTCCGGCAAGGGTCAACCCCTGCAGGACATTGGCCTGGACAAGCTCGGGCTGGACGGTGATCGGCGCTGGATGCTGGTGGACGAGGGCACGGGCCGGTTCTTGACCCAACGCGCCGTGGCGAAGATGAGCCAGCTTTCGGCCTTATGGAACGAGGCGGGTGGCCTGACGCTCAGCGCGCCGGGCCATGGCGCCATCGACGTGCCGTTGCCGCCCACCCAGCAAGAGCAGCGGCGCGGCGTGATCATCTGGCGTGACACCTTGCGTGTGCCGGACGCCGGTGACGCGGCCGCGGCCTGGGTCAGCGAATTCATCGGCAACCCCACGCGGCTGGTGCATGTGCCGGTGGAACTGGCACGTACCACCGCCGCCGGTTATGGCAAGGACGACGACAAGGTCGCTTTTGCCGATGGTTTCCCCCTGCTGCTGATTGGCCAGGCGTCATTGCAGGACTTGTCGAGCCGGGTCGGTCGCTCGTTGGAAATGCTGCGCTTTCGTCCCAACCTGGTGGTCGAGGGCAGCGAGGCGTTTGCCGAGGACGGCTGGAAGCGCATTCGTATCGGCGAGGTGGAGTTTCGGCTGGTCAAGCCTTGCTCGCGTTGCATCATGACCACGGTCGATCCGCACACCGGAGAACGCGATCCGCATCGCGAACCCTTTGCCACGTTGCAGCAATACCGTTCGACGCCGGACGGTGCGATGTTCGGCCAGAACCTGGTCAACGACAGCGATGGCCGGCTTGAAGTCGGCATGCCGGTTGAAGTGCTCGAATAAAAAGAGCCGTGAATAAAAATGCCCGTGTCATTGGACACGGGCATTTTTGTTTGTCACGTCACGGCTTTTCTAGCTTTTCTAGCTTTTCTAGCTTTTCTAGCTTTTGTGGCGAGGGGATTTATCCCCGCTGGGCTGCAAAGCAGCCCCCAACAAGGCTTAGCACAATCAGCCTGACACACCAAGGCGGCAGGTCTTGGGGCTGCTGCGCAGCCCAACGGGGATAAATCCCCTCGCCACAGAATCAGCCGCAAGCTCCCTCGCCACAGAGGTAACCGTGTCTCCGGGAGGGGGCCAGTTTCGGTGGTGTGCCGAATCAGCCGCGGTATTCACACAGATAGGCAGTGTCGACGGTCACTTTGAGCTGGAACTTGCTGTTGGCCGGTACATTGAACTGGCTGCCGGCCGCGAAGGTTTCCCAGCCGGTGCTGTCGGGCAGCTTCACGGTCAGGGCGCCGGAAACGACGTGCATGATTTCCCGTTGGGCCGTGCCGAACTCATATTCGCCCGGTGCCATGACGCCGATGGTCGCGGGGCCTTCGGCAGTGCCAAAAGCGATCGACTTGACGGTGCCGTCGAAGTACTCGTTGACTTTAAACATGGGCGATTCCTCGAAAAAGGGGCTTAAAAAGGCCGGCCAGTATGCACAAGGCTTGAACATTCGTCATCTGCCGCGCCGGGCGGTGGCCGCCGCTCAACCCGGCAGCACCAGGGGCAACAACCGCGCGGTGTTGCGGGCATCTTCCAGGGCGCGGTGCTGTTGCCCGCAAAATTGCAGGCCCGCCAGTTGCAGCGCGCCATTGAGCCCCAGCGGTCGTTCCAGCCGACGAGCCTTGGCGAAGCGTTGCTTGAGGTTCATGTGCGGCATCTGGGCGAGGACACTGTGCAACTGTTGGTGCTGCCATTCCTGAAGTAATTGCTTGCGGTCGTAGTCGCCCCAACTGACCCAGCTTTCCAGCTTCGGATGATACGGCGCCAGCCAACGCTCGAACGCCGGCCAGACTTCGGTCAAGGGCGCGGCGCCGTCGATATTGGCTTGGGTGATGTGAGTCAGTTCGCGACAGAACGGCGTGAGCAGCGGTCGCCGCAGGGGGCGTACGAAGCGCTGGAAATGATCCACTTCGCGGCCGTCACGATTCACCAGCGTGGCGCCGATTTCGATAATTTCCATTTCGGTTACCGGCCAGCCACCTTCATCGGTGGTGGCCTCCAGATCAATCACCAGCCAGTGAGGCATTGCGAGGTTCCCGGTGTCGGCGTGCTGATGGGTTTGAGCGTAGTCAAACCCTCGGCATCCGACTAGTGGGCTGTTTCAACGCGCAACAAAACCTGGCGGTTTTTCACCTGGGCACCCCGTGTGACGTGTAATTGCCTGACCACGCCGTCGATGCCGGCCTTGAGTGGGTGCTCCATTTTCATCGCCTCGAGCACCATCAGCAGTTGGCCTTGGCGCACCGGGCTGCCTTCGCTGACCAGCACCTCGATAATGGCACCGTCCATGGGGGCCTGGAGTGTCCCGTCACTGGCGCTGGCCTGGGCGGCGACCGGGGCCAGGGTCCGATCCTGCAAGTGCAGGCCGCCGGGGCGGGTGGACAGCCAGAGATCGTGGCCATCGAGGCGCCAGGCATGGCGCTGGCGAATCCCGTCGATGACCAGCGTTGCACCCTGCGCGTCAACGTCGAGCAGCTTCAGTTCGATCAGGCGTCCGGCACTGCGGATGTTCAGTGTCCCGTCGGCTTCGGCCTCAAGGCTCAGCACCCAGTCGCGCTCCCCGACGCCGATCCGACAATGCCGCGCCGTGCCGAGGCTGTTGCGCCATCCACCCAGACCGGGGGCATGCCGTGCCTGCGAAGCCTGATAAAACGCTGCCGTGGCGATGGCCAGTTGTTCGGCCGAGGGCTCAAGGGGCAGGAGCGCCGAATGATCGGCAAAGTGCTGGCCGATGAAACCGGTGCTGACGTCGCCGTCGATGAAGCGCGGATGTGCCAGCAGCCCGGCGAGCAAGCGCTGGTTGCTCTGGACCCCAAGCAGCACACAATCGTCCACCGCTCGCAACAATTTACGGCGGGCCTCTTCGCGGGTGACGCCGTAGGCGATGAGTTTGCCCAGCATCGAATCGTAGAACGGGGTAATGACCTGGCCCTCCAGCAGGCCATGGTCGACTCGCACATCGTCGCGGATGGGCGGCTCCCAGCCCACCAATTGCCCGGTCTGGGGCAGGAAATCCGCCGCCGGGTCCTCGGCGTACAACCGCGCTTGCAGGGCATGGCCGCTGAACGTCACCTGGTCCTGGCGCAGGGGCAGCGGCTTGCCGGCGGCGACGTCCAATTGCCAGGCCACCAGATCCAGGCCGGTGATCAACTCGGTGACCGGGTGTTCGACCTGCAGGCGCGTGTTCATTTCCAGGAAGTAAAACTTGCCGTCCGCCGCGAGCAGGAATTCCACGGTCCCGGCGCCGATGTAATTCACTGCACGCCCCGCCTTGAGCGCCGCCTCGCCCATGGCTTGGCGCAGGTCGGCGGTCATGACCGGGCAGGGCGCTTCCTCGATGATTTTCTGGTGGCGCCGCTGGATCGAGCAGTCCCGTTCGCCCAGGTGGATCAACTGACCATGATGGTCGCCGAAGACCTGCACTTCCACATGCCGTGGATCGATCAACGCCTTTTCGAGGATCAACTCGTCGCTGCCGAAGCCGTGCAGGGCTTCCGAGCGCGCACTGCGCAACTGCTCCAGCAGGTCTTCGGCGCACTGGACCAGGCGCATGCCGCGGCCGCCACCGCCGGCGCTGGCCTTGATCATCAGCGGGTAGCCGATGCGCCCGGCTTCGCGCAGCAGCGCGTCGTCGTCCTGGGCCGCGCCCTGGTAACCGGCAATGCAGGGAACGCCGGCCTGGATCATGGCGATTTTCGCGCGGCGCTTGCTGGCCATCAGGTCGATGGCTTCGGGGCTGGGGCCGATGAAAACGATGCCGGCGTCTGCGCAGGCTTGGGCGAACCCGGCATTTTCCGAAAGAAAACCGTAGCCGGGGTGGAGCGCATCGGCACCGCTGCGCCGGGCCGCGTCGAGAATGGCCAAGGGGTCGAGGTAGGACTGCTGCACCGGGGCCGGGCCGACCAGCACGGCTTCATCGGCCATGCGCACGTGCAGCGCATCGGCGTCGGCTTCGCTGAACACCGCCACGGTGCGATAACCCAGGGCCTGGGCGGTGCGCTGGATGCGACAGGCGATTTCGCCACGGTTGGCGATGAGGATTTTGCTGAAGGTGGGCATGGTCGCTCCTGGGGTTTGCGGTGGCTATCAGGGCCTCATCGCGAGCAAGCTTTGCTCCCACAGGCGAATGCACTCACCAGGCATTGTGGGAGCAAGCTTTGCTCTCACAGGCGAATGCACTCGCCAGGCATTGTGGGAGCAAAGCTTGCTCGCGATGGCTGCCTGGCAGGCGTTGTATTCATTTTTTCTTCCCCGGCAAAATGCCCATGAGCTTGCAGATGATGCCCAGCATGATTTCGTCGGCGCCGGCACCAATGGACACCAGCCGTACGTCGCGATAGGCCCGGGCGACCGGGTTGTCCCACATGAAGCCCATGCCGCCCCAGTATTGCAGGCAACTGTCGGTGGTTTCCCGGGCCAGGCGTCCGGCCTTGAGCTTGGCCATCGACGCCAGGCGTGTGACGTCCTGGCCGTGGATGTACTGCTCGGTGGCCTGGTAGACCAGCGCCCGCAGGCATTCGATCTCGCTGGCCAGTTCCGCCAGGCGAAAGTGGATCACCTGGTTGTCGATCAGGGCCGCGCCGAAGGTCTTGCGTTCCTTGCAGTACGCGATGGTGCTGTCGATGCAATGTTCCAGGCCCTTGAGCATGTTGGCCGCGCCGAACAGGCGTTCTTCCTGGAATTGCAGCATCTGCATCATGAACCCGGCGCCTTCCTGGCCGATGCGATTGCGTTGTGGCACCCGCACGTCATCGAAAAACACTTGGGCGGTTTCCGAGCTGCGCATGCCGAGTTTGTCCAGGTGCTGGCCGAGGCTGATGCCGGGGCTGCACATCGGCACCATGATCAGCGATTTGTTGACGTGGGGCTGGTCGTCCGAGGTGTTGGCCAGCAGGCAAATGAAATCGGCGCACGGCGCATTGGTGATCCACATCTTGCTGCCGTTGATGACGTAGTCGTCGCCGTCCTTGCGCGCCGTGGTCTTGAGCCCGGCGACGTCGGAGCCGGCACCGACTTCCGAGACGCCGATGCAGCCCACCTGTTCGCCGCGAATGGCCGGGCGCAGGAACGCTTCACGCAACTCATCGGAGCCGAAACGGGCCAGGGCCGGGGTGCACATGTCGGTCTGCACGCCGATGGACATCGGCACGCCGCCGCAATGAATGGTGCCGAATTCCTCGGCCGCGACGATCGAATAGCTGTAGTCCAGGCCCATGCCGCCGAAGGCCTGCGGCTTGGAAATGCCCAGCAGGCCCAGCGCGCCGGCCTTGCGGAAAATCTCGTGGATGGGGAAGCGCCCGGCCTGCTCCCATTCGTCGACGTAGGGGTTGATGTCGTGGTCGACAAACTGGCGAACGGTGCGCCGCAGTGCCTCGTGTTCCTGGGTGAAGATCATTTTTATTGTTCTCCTGTGAGTCGTGGAGCGTCCTCAGAAACGGGCCACGCCGAAACTGTTGGCTTGCAATGGCCGCTGTTCGGCTTCGTGACAGATGTCCAGCAGGTAGCCCAGCAAGGTGCGGGTGTCACGCGGGTCGATGAGCCCGTCGTCCCACAGGCTGGCGCTGCCGTAGAGGGCAGTGGACTGGCTGTCGAGTTTCTGCGCGGTGGTGTGCTCGAGCAGGTCCAGCATCTTCGGGTCGGGGCTCAGGCCGTTCTTGAGTTGTGTGGCCTCGGTGACCAGCCGCAGGACCTTGCCGGCCTGGGCGCCGCCCATCACGGCGGTGTGGCTGTTGGGCCAGGCGAAGATGAAGCGTGGGTCAAGCCCGCGGCCGCACATGGCATAGTTGCCAGCGCCATAGGAGCCGCCCACCACGACGGTCAGCTTGGGCACCCGGGCATTGGCCACCGCCTGGATCATCTTGGCGCCGTGCTTGATCACCCCTTGTCGCTCCGACTCCGTGCCAACCATGAATCCCGTGGTGTTGTGCAAAAACAGCAACGGCGTGCGGCTCTGATCGCACAACTGGATGAACTGCGCGGCCTTGCTGGCGCCTTGGGGCGTGATCGGCCCGTTGTTGCCGACCAGGCCGCAGGCATGGCCGCGAATGCGCAGGTGGCCGCAAATCGTCTGGGTGTCGAATTCGCTTTTGAAGGCCAGGAAATGCGAGCCGTCGGCGATACGGGCAATGATTTCCCCCACGTCATAGGGTTTCTTCGGGTCGTCAGGCACCAGTCCCAATAATTCGTCGGCGGGGTAGAGCGGCTCGGTCCAGGTCCGTTCGGGCTGTGGCGGCAATTGTGCATTCCAGGGCAGCAAGTCGAGGATTTCCCGAGCCAGGCGTATGCCATCGGCGTCGTTCTCGGCCAGGTATTCGGCGGTGCCGGCCACCTGCGCATGCATCAGCGCACCGCCCAGTTCCTCTTCGCTGGCCACTTCGCCGGTCGCGGCCTTGAGCAACGGTGGCCCGGCCAGGAACAGCCGCGCCTTGTCGCGCACTACCACCACGTAATCCGACAAACCTGGTTGATAAGCGCCACCGGCCGTGGCCGAGCCATGCACCACGGTGATCTGCGGCAGGCCCATGGCCGACATACGTGCCTGATTGGCGAAGCAGCGCGCGCCTTCGACGAAAATCTGCGCAGCGTAATTGAGATTGGCGCCGCCACTTTCGGCCAGGGTGATGACCGGCAGTTTGTTTTCCATGGCGATCTGTTGCAGGCGCAGGGTCTTGTGCAACCCGCTGGGGGAAATCGTGCCGCCCTTGATCGCGCTGTTGTTGACCACCACCAGCACCCGCACCCCGGACACATAGCCGATCCCGGCGATCAGGCCGCCGCCGGCCTGGCTGCCGTCCTTGTCGTCATGGAGTTTGTAGCCGGCCAGGCTCGCCAGTTCGAGAAACGGCGCCCCGGGGTCCAGCAGCAGGTTCAGGCGCTGGCGCGGCAGCAGTTGGCCGCGCTGGTCGAACTTGCCCTGGGCCTGGGCGGCTTTCTCCACCACGGCCCGTTCGAGCTGGCGCAACTGTTCGACGCCGGCCAGCATCGCCGCGTGGTTGCGCGTGAAGTCAGCGCTGTGGGGATCCAGGTGCGATTCGATGACCGGCATGCAGACTCCTCGTGTTGGAACGGATCAGCTGAACCCTTGTGGCGAGGGAGCTTGCTCCCGCTCGATTGCGCAGCAATCGCAAAAGCCGGGGTCGCTGCGCAACCCAGCGGGAGCAAGCTCCCTCGCCACACTGCTGATCGTTTATTTGCCATGGCGGCCGCCCCTAGCCGACCTGATCGGCAATGTGCTGCGGCACCGGTATCTGGATCTCCAGCAACTGCTGGGCGAACGCCTTGCCTTGGGGATCGATGCGCAGGCTGGCGACACCGCCGCCGCCGAGGGCGTTTTCCAGCAGGAAATTCAAACCGTGGATGCCCGGCAGGTACCAGCGTTCGACCCGGCCCAGCAGCGGGTCGAGCACGTGGCTCATCCAGTCGACCATCACCTCTGGGGTCAGCGCCTCGGCGATCCAGGGCAGGTATTCGGGTTCCCGGGCGATCACGCCGATGTTGCTGTGGTTGCCCTTGTCGCCGGAACGCGCCACTGCCAGTTTGATCAGCGGCACGCTGGCGTCGGCCTGGCCCTGGCCCTGGGGTTTGGGCGGGGCCGGGGCGACCGGCAGATCGACGGTGTGCAGCGGTTCGACAGCGGGCAGGGGGCAAGGGTGGCGCTGGCCGTCGAGTTCGATGTCGAGCCGGCAGGTGGCTTTTTCGACCAGGAACGAGAACAGGCGAATCAACGGTGACACCGTCGGCCGGCCGCCGACCAGGCCGGTCAGTCCCGGCGCCATGCCAGTGGCGGCCTGGGCGATTTCCCTGGAAAACAGCACCAGCGGTTGTTTGTCCGGGTGCCGTACCGCCAGTTTGATCACCACCTCACGGCTGTCCCGGCGCTGGCCGTGCTGGCCATAAGTGGCTTCGCTGCCCAGCAGTTCGATGCTCACTTCGCTGTAGGGCGCCCAGCCACGTTGGTGCAATAGCTGCGAGGTCTTGGCGACAATCGCCTGGCTGACCCGTTCAGCCTTGGCCACTGCATCGATGCCGGCGATCAGGCAAGTGGCGGTGCAGCGCCAACCGTCCAGCCACGTGGCGCAGACCTTGTATCGATCGCTGGGCGGCAGGCCCTTGGCCCCATGGACGCGCACGGCGTGCTTGCCCTGCTGGATCAACCTGACCTGGCTGAAATCACAGATTACGTCGGGTAACAGATAACCTTGCGGGTCGCCGATTTCGTAGAGCAGTTGCTCGCCGACGGTCAACGGCGTGACCAGCCCACCGCTGCCTTCGGTCTTGGTGACAATGAATGGGCCGTCGGCGCTGACCTCGACGATAGGAAAGCCGATGTGCTCGTAATCCGGCACGTCCTGCCAGTCGGTGAAATTGCCGCCGGTGCACTGGGCGCCGCACTCGATGAGATGCCCCGCCAGTGCGGCCTGGGCCAATCGGTCGTAATCGTCCCAGGCCCAGCCAAATTCATGCACCAGGGCGGCGCTGACCACGGCACTGTCCACCACGCGGCCGGTGATCACCACATCGGCGCCCAGGCGCAGCGCCTCGACGATACCGGGCGCGCCGAGGTAGGCATTGATGGACACACACGTGGCTGGCAAGGGCTCGCCGCTGAACATCTCGCGGATATCTTGGATGGCGAGTCGTTCACCTTGCGGTTGCAGGTCATCGCCCAGCAGCACGGCGATCTTCAGCGCTACGCCAGCCTGGTCGCAGGCGGCTTGCAAGGCCTTCGCGCAGGCCTGGGGATTGACCCCGCCGGCGTTGCTGATGACGCGGATCCCGTCGTCATGCAACTGCTGGAGCAGCGGGGTGAGGACTTCGATGAAGTCCGTGGCATAGCCGCTCGATGGGTCCTTCAGGCGCGCCCCGGCCATGATCGACATCGTGATTTCGGCCAGATAGTCGAACACCAGGTAGTCCAGGTTCCCGCCCTCGACCAGTTGCGCCGCCGCGGTGCAGGTATCGCCCCAAAAGGCGCTGGCGCAACCGATTCGGATCGTTTTGGGCATGGCGTTCCCTCCGGCAAAGGTGGTTCGAGACTACCAAGCAAGCGCTTGGTTTGTAAACGTCCACCGGTTCTTCGGGCCGAGCGCTTGCTTGGTTGCCTCGCTCGGCTTAAATTGCCCGCGCCACCGATGCTTTGGTGTGCGATGGCGGCGCGTTGGTGGATCGACTGTAGGAGAGAATGGGTGGACGAGCAAAAAGCCCAGGGCGTGATGCGTGAGCTGGTCGACAACGGGCAACTGACCGACCCGGACAGTGCTCGCGGCAAACTGCTCCAGACCGCCGC
The DNA here is from genome assembly GCF_030687295.1 of Pseudomonas beijingensis. Lineage (NCBI taxonomy): Bacteria > Pseudomonadati > Pseudomonadota > Gammaproteobacteria > Pseudomonadales > Pseudomonadaceae > Pseudomonas > Pseudomonas beijingensis. The sequence continues at coordinate 2,967,857 of NZ_CP117425.1, forward strand.
CCACCTGTTTCGCAACAAAGGCTTCGAGCGCACCACGGTGCGCGACCTGGCCAGTGCCGTGGGCATCCAGTCGGGCAGTATCTTTCATCATTTCAAAAGCAAGGACGACATCCTGCGGGCGGTGATGGAAGAAACCATCCGCTACAACACCGCGTTGATGCGCGCCGCCCTGGCCGAAGCCGACAGCGTGCGCGAGCGGGTGCTGGCGCTGATTCGCTGCGAATTGCAGTCGATCATGGGCGGCACGGGCGAGGCCATGGCGGTGCTGGTCTACGAGTGGCGTTCGCTTTCGCAGGATGGACAGCGACATGTGCTGGCCCTGCGTGATAGTTATGAAGCGCTGTGGCTCGAGGTCCTGGGCCAGGCCAAGGAGGCCGGGTATATTCGCGGGGACGTGTCCATTACCCGGCGCTTCCTCACGGGGGCGTTGTCCTGGACCACCACCTGGTTTCGCGCCGAAGGCAGCCTGAGCCTCGATGAACTGGCCGAGCAGGCCTTGATCCTGGTGCTTGAAGAAAAACAATAATCGAGCGGTGCTATAAATGGCCGTGTGGCTGGCTCAGCGGCTGAAACCGCCTAGCTTGATTGTAGTGATGGGGACTTTTGGGGAGTGGGTTATCTTGACGTTTTCGCCGATGGGGATGACCTCGCGTGTACTGCTGGCCACTCTGGCCGTTTTCCTGGCGTTGCCACTCGAGGCGGCGCAACTGGTGAGGATCGGCGCGGCGCATTTTCCGCCCTATACCGTTCGTCCCGAGAACGGCGCCGACACCGGCCTGCTGCCGCAGATGGTGGAGGCCTTGAACCAGTCGCAAAGCGACTATCAGTTCGTACTGGTGCCAACTTCGATCCCGCGCCGGTTCAATGATTTCAAGCAGGGCCGGGTCGACATGGCGATTTTCGAGAACCCCGAATGGGGTTGGCAGGAGGTGCCGCACACTGCGGTGGACATGGGCCTGGAAGATGCGGAAGTCTTCGTCGCTCAGCGCCAGCCGGAGCGACAGCAAAGTTATTTCGCCGATCTCAGGGGCAAGCGCCTGGCGCTGTTCAGCGGTTATCACTACGCCTTTGCCGAATTCAACGCCGACCCCAAGTTCCCCATCGGCCAATACAACGCCACGCTGACGTATTCCCACGACAGCAATTTGTTGATGGTGTTGCGCGGGCGGGCGGATATCGCCCTGGTGACCCGTTCGTACCTCAACGATTACGTGCTGCGCAATCCCGAAGTCGGCCCGCAATTGCTGGTGTCCGAGCGCATCGATCAGGTTTACCACCATTACGCGCTGATCCGCCCGCAGGCGCCCATTTCCAGTGAGGCGTTTGCACAGTTGCTGCAAATGCTGCGGGATAACGGTCAGTTGCTGAAGATTTTCCAGCCTTACCAGATCCAGCTGGTGCCCACGCATTCCCATTGAAGGCGACACTAAATTTCCCTCCCCGGCTCACGTCACACGTTGACTACCGACGAATACGCGAGCCGCTCCCATGTCCAACCTCAACCACCCGACGACGCTGCCCTTGCCTGGTGGCCGTCGCCTCGGCGCCGATGAAACCGAACGCCACCTGAGCCTGATGCTTGAAGGCGCGCCGCTGATCCGGCTGCGCCTGGTGCGCGGTCCCGCGTTGCATGTGCATTTGCAGGAAATCAATGATCGCCCGGTGGGCCCGGCGCTGTGGGCGGCCTGCTATTGGCTGTTTGCCCGCGACCCCGAATGTCAGCACCTGACCTGGCACCTCGACGAACGCCCCGGCGAAGCCTTGCTCAGCGGTTTATTGACGGGCACCGAGCGTGCCGGTGAATACCGTTGCGAGCGCACGATGTTCTGGCAATTGCCGCAGCCCTGGTTGGGGGAGTCGTTCAGCGGCAGTTACCCGCAACAGATGATCATCACCGATGGCCGCCGCCATCCACGCCGGCCGATGAAGCCGCGTGGCGAGGTGTACCGGCGTTTCGATGCGCGGTTGGGGGCCTGGGTGTCCTTGCGCACCGTGGAAATCGAGCAGGACCTGGAGCGATTCAACCGCTGGCAGAACAGCCCGCGGGTGGCGAGTTTCTGGCAGGAGGAGGGCAGCCTGGAACAACATCGTGAGTACCTGGGCAAGCTGCAGGCCGATCCCCGGGTCCTGACCCTGATCGGTTGCTTCGATGACCAGCCGTTCGCCTACTTCGAAGCCTATTGGGCCAAGGAAGACCGGATCGCGCCGTTCTATGAGGCCGACCACTACGACCGCGGCATCCACATGCTGGTGGGCGAAGAGCAGCACCGCGGGCCGCACAAGGTGGCGAGCTGGCTGTCGGCGCTGGTGCACTACCTGTTCCTGGACGACCCGCGCACCCAGCGTGTGGTGGCCGAACCTCGGGCCGACAATGCCCGGATGATCGGGCACCTGCACAACCAGTGCTTTCATTGCGAAAAGGAATTCGATTTCCCCCACAAGCGCGCGGCACTGATGATCCTGGGGCGTGAGCGGTTTTTTGATCGGTGTGGGTTGATGTGAGGTTCAGCTCGGCCCAAGTGGCTGCCGTCAGGACGCTATCGCGGGCAAGCCTTGCTCCCACAGGATCTCTATCAGGCACCTTTTTGTGAACAGGTAACCTGTGGGAGCAAGGCTTGCCCGCGATGGGGCCGGAACTGCTACCCGCATTACCGCCGAGCGAAAGTATCCCCCCGAACCCCCGACACCTTGCGGCAATGCACCAGGGCGTCGCGGATCATGAAGTTCACCAGGGTCGGCGAGACGCCCAGTTCCTTGGCGATGTCCTTCTGTGGCACGCCGTGCAGGCGGTACATCTCGAAGGCATAGCGGGTACGGCTGGGCAGTTCGGTCAGGGCGTCGGCAATGTGCTCCAGCGTGGAGAAGTTGATATGGGAGGTTTCTGGCGAAGCACCCTGGATCACCACGTTCAACCCTTCCTCTTCCGGTCCCGAGTACCGTTGTTCCAGCGCCTGCTTGCGGTAGTGGTCGATCGCCAGGTTGCGCACGATCTGGAACAGATAGCTGAGCTGCGCCTTGAACGAGGAGGTGATCTGCGGCGCCGATTGCAGCCGGAAAAAAGCGTCCTGTACCACATCTTCCGCGCGGGACCGGCAACCGGTAATGCGCGCCGCGATCTTGACCAGGATCAGTCGGTTATCGACGAACGCCTGGAGTAACGGTGAGTCGCACCTGCTTGTGGATACTTGTTCCGTCATGGAATTCACCTTGCTGCAAAAAGTTAGCGGGACGTCCGGATGGCGGACCCGTCCTACACATCGAGCGCCAAATTAGGCTTAATGATAATGATTGTCAATTGAGAAGGAGAATTATTGGTGCAATAAAATCCAGCCTCGGCCCCGCGACCCATTGCCGCGGCGCGTGGCTGTCGGATGCTTCGCTGCAGGGTGTGGTGAGTCGGCGGCCCGACTAATTATTTGTCGGGGCTATCCGTTCCATGGGGGACAACTTGCAAGCCGAATTCAGGCAGGAAACCCCCATGACCGACGCGTTCGAACTCCCCAGCACCCTGGCTCATGCCCTCCAGCGCCGCGCCGCGCTGACGCCGGACCGGGTGGCCTTGCGCTTCCTTGCCGACACCCCGGAGCAGGGTGTGGTGTTGAGTTATCGCGACCTGGACCTGCGCGCCCGGACCATTGCCGGCGCCTTGCAGGCCGAAGCGGCACTGGGCGATCGCGCCGTGCTGCTGTTCCCCAGCGGCCCGGATTACGTCGCAGCGTTCTTTGGCTGCCTCTATGCCGGGGTGATTGCCGTTCCGGCCTATCCACCGGAGTCCGCCCGTCGCCATCATCAGGAGCGTTTGCTGTCGATCCTCAAAGACGCCGAACCGCGCCTGCTGCTCACCAGCAGTGATCTGCGCGAGCCGCTGCAAGCCATCGAATCGGCGCCGCCGGTGTTGTGCGTCGATACCCTCGACCCGGCCTGCGCCGGGCAATGGCGGATGCCGACGCTGCAGGACGATGACATTGCGTTCCTGCAATACACCTCCGGTTCCACCGCGTTGCCCAAGGGCGTGCAGGTCAGCCACGGCAACCTGGTGGCCAAACGAATTGCTGATTCGCCATGGCTTCGGCATCGACCTGAACCCCGACGACGTCATCGTCAGCTGGCTGCCGCTGTACCACGACATGGGTCTGATCGGCGGCTTGTTGCAGCCGGTGTTCAGCGGCGTTCCCTGCGTATTGATGTCTCCGGCTTATTTCCTGGCCCGACCCCTGCGTTGGCTCGAAGCGATCAGCGAGTACGGCGGCACCATCAGCGGCGGCCCGGATTTCGCCTATCGGTTGTGCAGCGAGCGGGTCAGTGATTCGGCCCTGCAGCGTCTCGACCTGAGCGGCTGGCGCGTGGCCTATTCCGGCTCCGAGCCGATCCGCCTCGACACCCTGGAGCGTTTTGCCGAGAAGTTCGCCCCGTGCGGCTTCACGCCGGACAGTTTCATGGCCTCCTATGGCCTGGCCGAAGCGACCTTGTTCGTCGCCGGCACGCCACGCCGCCACGGCATTCCTTCGCTGCGGGTGGATGACGCGGCGCTGGCGCAAAACCGGGTCGAGCCGGGGCAGGGCGGCGCGGTGATGAGTTGCGGTGTCAGCCAACCCGGGCACGCGGTGCTGATCGTCGAGCCCGCCACGTTGCAGCCGTTGGCCGATAACCAGGTCGGTGAAGTCTGGGCCGCCGGGCCGAGCATCGCCCTGGGCTACTGGCGCAACCCCGAAGCCAGCGCCAAGACCTTTGTCCAGCACGACGGCCGGACCTGGCTGCGCACCGGGGACCTGGGGTTCCGGCGTGGCGGCGAACTGTTCATCACCGGTCGCCTGAAAGACCTGCTGATTGTGCGTGGGCACAACCTCTATCCCCAGGACATCGAGCAAACTATCGAGCGCGAAGTGGAAGTGGTGCGCAAGGGCCGGGTGGCGGTGTTCGCGGTCAACGACAACGGCGAGGAAGGCATCGGCATCGCCGCGGAAATCAGCCGCAGCGTGCAGAAAGTCCTGCCGCCAGAGGCCTTGATCAAAGCCATTCGCCAGGCCGTGGCCGAGGCCTGCCAACAAGCCCCGAGCGTGGTGGTGCTGCTCAACCCCGGCGCGCTGCCCAAGACCTCCAGCGGTAAGTTGCAGCGCTCGGCCTGCCGCAGCCGATTGGCCGACGGCAGTTTGGACAGTTATGCGCAGTTCCCGTCCGTCGAAGTCGACGTGGTTGATGAGTTTGTCCCAGCCTCCGAGTTGCAAGCCCTCATCGGCCAGGTCTGGCGGGAGCAATTGCAGGTCGAGCAGGTCCAGGCCGACGATCATTTCTTCCTGCTGGGCGGCAACTCCATCGCCGCCACCCAGGTGATCGCCCGCCTGAGCGAAACCCTCGGGCTGGCGCTCAACCTGCGCCTGTTGTTCGAAGCCCCGACCCTGGCTGCGTTCACGGCAGCGGTGGCGAACCAGCAGCAGGACGGCGGCCGGGCCCAGGGTGCGATCAGCGCATTGCCGCGCCACGCGCCACTGCCACAGTCGCTGGCGCAGAACCGTTTGTGGATCACCTGGCAGCTCGACCCGACGAGCCGCGCCTACAACATTCCCGGCGCCTTGCACCTGCGCGGCGAGCTGGACGAAGACGCGTTGCGCGCCAGTTTCCAGCAACTGATCGAGCGTCATGAGTCCTTGCGCACGCGGTTTCTGGAACGCGATGGCGTGGCCTTGCAACAGGTCGATCCGGCTGGCGAATTCAAGCTGCAGGTGATCGATCTCAGTGACGAACCAGGGAGCCGGCGCGAAGCCCGGGCGCGGCAGGTTCGAGAAGACGAAGCGGCCACGCTGTTCGATCTGGAGAAGGGGCCGCTGCTGCGGGTCACCCTGTTGCGCCTCGACGAGGATGACCATCAACTGCTGGTGACGCTGCACCACATCATCGCCGACGGCTGGTCGATGAATGTATTGCTCGAAGAATTCTCCCGGTTGTATGCCGCCGCCTCCCAAGGCCAGATCGCCGAGTTGGCGCCGTTGCCCTTGCAATACGCCGACTACGGCAGTTGGCAACGCCAGTGGCTCGCCGAGGGTGAGGCCGAGCGCCAACTGAGCTACTGGAAGCAGCAACTGGGCGCTGAACATTCGGCCCTGGTGCTGGGCACGGATCACCTACGTAGCGCTCAACGTCTGCGCAGCGCCGCGCGGCACAGCCTGCGTCTGGACAAGGATCTCGGCGAGGCCCTGCGCCATGTGGCCCAGGCCCATGACGCGACGCCGTTCATGCTGTTGCTGGCGGCCTTCCAGGCGCTGTTGCAGCGTTACACCGGGCAATCCGACATCCGCGTCGGTGTGCCCAATGCCAACCGTCCGCGCCTGGAAACCCAGGGGCTGATCGGCTTCTTCATCAACACCCAGGTCTTGCGCGGGCAGGTCGATTCCCGTCAACCGTTCGCCGCGCTGCTGGCCCAGGCCCGGGAAGCCACGCTCGGGGCCCAGGCCCACCAGGACCTGCCATTCGAGCAACTGCTCGAAGCGTTTCCCGAGGCGCGCGAACAAGGCCTGTTCCAGGTGATGTTCAACCACCAGCAGCGTGACCTGAGTGCCTTGCGCCGTTTGCCGGGGTTGCTGGCCGAGGAATTGCCGTGGCACAGTCGCGAAGCCAAGTTCGACCTGCAATTGCACAGCGAAGAAGATCGCAACGGCCGGCTGACCCTGTCGTTCGACTACGCCGACGAACTGTTCGAGGCGGCGACCATCGAGCGGCTGGCAGTGCATTACTGCAACCTGTTGCGAGCGGTCTGTGCCGATCCGCAGCAAGCCATCGGCGATGTGCCGTTATTGACCGCCGATGAACACAGCCAACAGCAGCAGTGGAGCGCGGCCCCGTGCGCGCCGGCCAGCCAATGGTTGCCGGAGCTGTTGAACGAGCAGGCCCGCTGCACGCCGCAACGAATCGCCCTGCGCTGGGACGGCGGTCAACTCGATTATGCCGAGCTGCACGCCCAGGCCAATCGCCTGGCCCATTACCTGCGGGACAAGGGCGTTGGCCCGGACGTGTGCGTGGCGATTGCCGCCGAGCGCTCGCCGCAGTTGCTCATCGGCGTGCTGGCCATCATCAAGGCCGGCGGTGCCTATGTGCCGTTGGATGCGGACTACCCGGCCGACCGCCTGGCCTACATGCTCGACGACAGCGGCGTCGACTTGCTGCTGACCCAAACCGCGTTGCTCGAACGCTTGCCAGCTTGCGAGGGTGTCAGCGTGATCGCCATGGACGCCCTGCACCTGGAACAATGGCCGAGCAACCCACCGGGCCTGCACCTGCACGGCGATCACCTGGCCTACGTGATCTACACCTCCGGCTCCACCGGCCAGCCTAAAGGCGTCGGCAATACCCACGCGGCCCTGGCCGAGCGCCTGCAATGGATGCAAGCGACCTACGGGCTGGATGCCAGCGATGTGCTGATGCAAAAGGCCCCCATCAGTTTCGACGTGTCGGTCTGGGAATGTTTCTGGCCGCTGATCACCGGCAGCCAACTGGTGCTGGCCGGCCCCGGCGAGCACCGTGATCCGCACCGCATCGCCCAGTTGGCGCAGCAGTTTGGCGTCACCACGCTGCACTTCGTACCACCGCTGTTGAGCCTGTTCGTCGACGAACCACTGAGTGTCCATTGCAGCAGCCTGCGGCGGGTCTTCTCTGGGGGCGAAGCCTTGCCGGCCGAGTTGCGCAACCGGGTGCTGGCGCGCCTGCCGTCGGCGCAATTGCACAACCGCTACGGCCCGACCGAAACCGCGATCAATGTCACCCATTGGCAGTGCACTGAAGCCGATGGCGAGCGCTCGCCGATTGGGCGGCCGTTGGGCAACGTGCTGTGCCGGGTGCTCGACAGCGACCTCAATCCCGTGCCGGCCGGTGTGCCGGGCGAGCTGTGCATCGGCGGCCTGGGCCTGGCCCGGGGTTACCTCGGTCGTCCGGGCCTGAGCGCCGAGCGTTTCGTCGCCGACCCAATGGGGCCGGCTGGGTCGCGGTTGTACCGCACCGGCGACCGGGCACGTTGGAGCGCCGACGGCGTGATCGAATACCTCGGTCGCCTCGACCAGCAGGTCAAACTGCGCGGTTTCCGGGTCGAACCGCAGGAAATCGAAGCGCGCCTGCTGGCCCAGGACGGCGTCGCCCAAGTGGCGGTGCTGGTGCGCGACACCTCGGCTGGCCCGCAGTTGATCGGCTATTACACCGCGCCTGAGGTTGCCCTCGGCCAGGACGAACTGAACACCCGGCTCAAAACCGCCCTGGCCGCCGAGCTGCCGGACTACATGGTGCCTGTTCAACTGCTGCGCCTGGACGCCATGCCCCTGGGCCCGAGCGGCAAGCTCGATCGCCGCGCCTTGCCCGAGCCGCAATGGCAGGTGCGCGAGCACGTCGAGCCGGTCAGCGCCCTTGAGCAGCAAATCGCTGGTATCTGGCGCGACGTGCTGGGCCTTGCGCGCGTCGGCCTGCGGGATGATTTCTTCGCTTTGGGCGGCCATTCGCTGTTAGCGACCCAGATCATTTCCCGCACCCGCCAGGTCTGCGACGTCGAGCTGCCACTGCGCACCTTGTTCGAGGCCAGTGAGCTTGGGGCTTTCGCCGAACAGGTGCGCTTGATCCAGGGCAGCGGCCAGACCAACCGCCAGCCGCCCATCGAGAAGGTCGACCGCAGCCAACCGGTGCCGCTGTCGTATTCCCAACAGCGTATGTGGTTCCTCTGGCAGATGGAGCCGGACAGCCCGGCCTACAACGTCGGCGGCATGGCGCGATTGCGCGGGGTGCTGGACGTCGGGCGCTTCGAGGCGGCCTTGCAGGCGTTGATCCTGCGCCACGAAACCCTGCGCACCACGTTCCCGAGCGTCAACGGTGTGGCTCGCCAACAGGTGCACGGCGAGACGGGCCTGCGCATGGGCTGGAAGGACTTCTCGAGGCTGGCCGCTGACATTCGCCAGCAGCGGGTGCAGCAACTGGCGGACAGCGAGGCCCACCAGCCTTTCGACCTGGAAACCGGTCCGCTGCTGCGGGCCTGTCTGGTCAAGACCGCCGAGCATGAGCATTACTTTGTGCTGACGCTGCACCACATCGTCACCGAAGGTTGGGCGATGGATATTTTCGCCCGTGAACTGAGCGCGCTGTACGAAGCCTTTGTCGACGACCGTGAATCCCCGCTGGAACCGTTGCCGGTGCAGTACCTGGACTACAGCGTCTGGCAGCGCCAATGGCTGGAATCCGGCGAGCGTCAACGGCAGTTGGACTACTGGACCGCGCAACTGGGCCGCGAACATCCGCTGCTGGAGCTGCCCGGCGATCGCCCGCGTCCGTCGGTGCAAAGCCATCGCGGCGAACTGTTCCGTTTCGATCTCAGTGATGAGCTGGCAGCGCGGGTCCGCGCCTTCAATGCGCAGCAGGGCCTGACCCTGTTCATGACCATGACCGCCGCCCTGGCCGTGCTGCTCTACCGCTACAGCGGCCAGACCGACCTGCGCATCGGCGCGCCAGTGGCCAACCGCATCCGCCCGGAAAGCGAAGGCTTGATCGGTGCGTTCCTCAACACCCAAGTGCTGCGTTGCCAGCTCGACGGGCAGATGTCGGTGGGCGAATTGTTTGAGCAGGTGCGCCACACCGTCATCGAAGGCCAGTCCCATCAGGATTTGCCGTTCGATCATTTGGTGGAAGCCCTGCAACCACCGCGCAGTACGGCCTACAACCCGTTGTTCCAAGTGATGTGCAACGTGCAGCGCTGGGAATTCCAGCAGAGCCGCACGCTGGCCGGCATGAGCGTCGAATACCTGGTCAACGACGCCCGGGCCACCAAGTTCGACCTCAACCTGGAGGTCACCGACCTGGATCAGCGCCTGGGGTGCTGCCTGACCTACAGCACCGACCTGTTCGACGAACCGCGCATCGCACGCATGGCCGGGCACTGGCGCAATCTGCTGGAAGCGTTGCTGGAGGATCCGACCCGGCGGCTGAGCGAGTTGCCGTTGCTGGGCGCCAGCGAGCAGCAACAACTGCTCGACAGCCTGGGTGTCGAGCCCGGTGAGCATCGCCTGGACCAGTGCCTCCACGCACTGTTCGACGAACAGGCCCGGGCGCGTCCCGACGCCCCAGCCCTGACCTTCGCCGGGCAGACCCTGACGTATGCGCAACTGGACAGCCACGCCAATCGCCTGGCCTGGAGCCTGCGCGAGCGAGGCGTTGGGCCGCAGGTGCGGGTCGGTCTGGCCCTGGAGCGTTCGCTGGAAATGGTCATCGGCCTGCTGGCGATCCTCAAGGCTGGCGGTGCCTATGTGCCGCTGGACCCGGAATACCCGCTGGACCGCTTGAGCTACATGATCGAAGACAGTGGCATCAGCCTGCTGCTCAGCGACAGGGCGATGCTCCAGGCCCTCGGTGCATTGCCTGAGGGTGTGGGGTGCTGGTGCCTGGAAGATGATTCGGCGGCCCTGGCCCAATACCCGGATCACTCGCTGCCGCTGATCAATCTGCCACAGCATCAGGCGTACCTGATCTACACCTCCGGTTCCACCGGCAAACCCAAGGGCGTGGTGGTGTCCCACGGTGAAATCGCCATGCATTGCCAGGCGGTGATCCAGCGCTTTGGCATGCGCCCGGACGATTGCGAACTGCATTTCTATTCCATCAACTTCGACGCGGCCACCGAACGCCTGTTGGTGCCGTTGCTCAGTGGCGCCCACGTGGTGCTGCGGGCCCAGGGCCAGTGGGACGCCGAGGAAATCTGCGGGCTGATTCGCCAGCACCGCATCAACATCCTCGGGTTCACCCCCAGCTACGGCAGCCAGTTGGCGCAGTGGTTGGCGACCCAAGGGCAGACCTTGCCCGTGCGCATGTGCATCACCGGCGGCGAAGCCCTGACGGGCGAGCATTTGCAGCGCATTCGCGCCGCGTTCAGCCCGAGCCTGTTCTTCAATGCCTATGGCCCGACCGAAACCGTGGTCATGCCCCTGGCAAGCCTGGCCCCAGAGCAATTGGAGGAGGGCGCGGCCAGTGTGCCGATTGGCAGCGTGATTGGCGCCCGGGTGGCGTACATCCTCGACGCCGACCTGGCGTTGGTGCCGCCAGGCGCCACGGGTGAGTTGTATGTCGGCGGCGCCGGTCTGGCCCAGGGGTATCACCAGCGTCCGGGCATGACCGCCGAGCGTTTCGTCGCCGACCCGTTCGCCACCGAGGGCGGGCGCCTGTATCGCACCGGCGACCTGGTGCGCCAGCGTGCCGACGGGCTGGTGGAATACCTGGGACGGATCGACCATCAGGTGAAAATCCGTGGTTTCCGTATCGAGCTGGGGGAAATCGAAACCCGTCTGCTGGAACATGAGGCGGTGCGCGAGGCGGTGGTCCTGGCCCTCGACATGCCTGGCGGCAAGCAACTGGCCGGCTACCTGGTGAGCGACATCGCCAGCCAGGACGACGAGCAACAAGCGGCTCTGCGCGAAGCACTGAAAAACCATCTCAAGACCCAACTGCCGGACTACATGGTGCCCACGCACCTGATCCTGCTGGCGAGCATGCCGCTGACCGCCAACGGCAAGCTCGACCGCCGCGCCTTGCCGCTGCCCGATCTTGAGCTCAATCGCCAACACTACGTGGCGCCGAGCAATGCTCTGGAGCAGGCCCTGGCGGCGATCTGGTGCGAGGTGCTGAACGTGACGCAGGTGGGCCTCAACGATAACTTCTTCGAGCTAGGCGGCGACTCGATCCTGTCCATCCAGGTGGTCAGCCGCGCCCGACAGCAGAGTATCCATTTCACCCCCCGGGATTTGTTCCAGCACCAGACCGTACAGACCCTGGCCGCCGTTGCCACGCGCAGCCAGCAGGTGCACGCCGAACAGGGGCTGTTGCAGGGTGAATCGGGGCTGACGCCGATTCAGCACTGGTTCTTCGACCGTCCGATCCCCAACCGGCATCACTGGAATCAGGCGCTGGTGCTGGAGCCGACCACGGCCCTGGCACCGCAACTTCTGGAACGGGCGTTGCACGCCGTCTTCCAGCACCACGATGCCTTGCGCCTGGGCTTCGACAAAAGCGCCGGGCAGTGGTGCGCCGAGCACCAGTCGTTGTCTGGCGCCGTGCTGTTGCAGCAGGTCTGCGTGGACACCACGCAGACGTGCGAAGCGTTGTTTGCCGAGGCGCAGAGCCGTTTCAATCTCGCCACCGGGCCGTTGCTGCGTGCCGTGCTGGCGCAGTTCCCGGATGGCCAGCAACGGGTGCTGATCGTCATCCATCACCTGGTGGTGGACGGTGTGTCGTGGCGGGTGCTGCTGGACGACCTGCAAACTGTCTATCGCCAGCTCAGCGCCGGGCAGGCGCTGCAACTGCCGGCCAAGACCAGCCCGTTGCGTGACTGGGCCGCGCGTTTGCAGGCCTACGCCGGCAGCGAATCTTTGCGCGAAGAACTGGATTGGTGGCAAGCGCAGTTGAGCGGTGCGCCATTGGCGTTGCCGTGCGCCAATCCTGACGGCGGGCTGCAGGAACGTCACGCGCAAACCGTCAGCGTGCGCCTGGACGCCGAGCGCACCCGACAACTGCTGCAACGGGCGTCGAGCGCCTATCGTACCCAGGTCAATGACCTGCTGCTCACGGCGCTGGCCCGGGTGCTGTGCCGTTGGAGCGGCCATGATTCGGCCTTGGTCCAGCTTGAAGGCCACGGCCGTGAAGCGCTGTTCGACGACCTCGACCTGACCCGCACCGTGGGCTGGTTCACCAGCGTCTATCCTGTGCGCCTGAGTCCAGCGGCCGAAGATTTCAGTGTCTCGATCAAGAGCATCAAGGAGCAACTGCGCGCGGTGCCCCACAAGGGCCTCGGCCATGGCGTGCTGCGTTACCTGGCGGACGCGGCGACTCGCGAGGCGATGGCCGGCCTGCCGCACGCGGCGATCACCTTCAACTACCTGGGGCAGCTCGACCAGACCCTCGGTCAGGATGCGCTGTTCCAGCCGCTGGATGCGCCGTTGGGGGCGATCCACGATCCCGATGCACCGTTGCCCAACGAACTGAGCGTCGACAGCCAGGTCAGCGGCGGCGAGCTGGTGCTGCGCTGGACCTTCAGCGCTCAGCGTCACGACCCAGAGGCCATCGCCACGCTGGCCGAGGCCTACCTCGATGAGTTGCAACGCCTGATCGAACATTGCCTGACGGACGAAGCGGGCGGCCTGACGCCATCGGATTTCCCCCTGGCGAAGCTGACCCAGGGCCAGCTCGACAGCCTGCCCGTGCCGGCCGCGCAGATCGAAGACGTCTACCCGCTGACGCCCATGCAGGAAGGCATGCTGTTGCATACCCTGCTGGAACCGGGCACCGGCCTGTACTACATGCAGGATCGCTACCGCATTAACAGCGAACTGGACCCGCGGCGTTTTGCCCAGGCCTGGCAGGCGGTCATCGCTCGCCACGAAGCCTTGCGCGCCTCGTTCTGCTGGAACGTCGGCGAAGACATGCTGCAAATTATCCACAAGCCGGGCCGCACGCCGGTGGATTACCTCGACTGGTCCGAGGTGCTGGAAGACGCCCAGGAAGCCAAGCTCCAGGCCCTGCTCAAGGATGAACGCGAGGCCGGTTTCGATCTATTGAACCAGGCGCCCTTCCACCTGCGGCTGATTCGGGTCGGCGCGGCGCGCTACTGGTTCATGATGAGCAACCACCACATCCTCATCGATGCCTGGTGCCGTTCGCTGCTGATGGACGACTTCTTCGAGCTCTACACCGCCCTGGGCGAACAGCGCGAGCCGCAGTTGGCCGTGCCGCCGCGCTATCGCGACTACATCGGCTGGCTGCAACACCAGAGCCTGGACGACGCCCGGCAGTGGTGGAAGCGCAACCTGCAAGGCTTTGAGCGGACCACGCCGATCCCTGGCGACCGGCCGTTCCTGCGCGAGCACGCCGGTGACAGCGGCGGCATGATCGTCGGCGACTGCTACACCCGTCTCGATGCCCGGGACGGCGCACGGCTGCGGGAACTGGCCCAGGCCCACCAACTGACGGTCAACACCTTCGCCCAGGCGGCATGGGCCCTGGTACTGCGCCGGGTCAGCGGCGACCGCGACGTGCTGTTCGGCGTCACCGTGGCCGGACGCCCGGTGGAACTGCCACAGATGCAACGCACCGTGGGGCTGTTCATCAACAGCATCGCCCTGCGCGTGCAGATGCCCGAGGACCATCAGCGTTGCAGCGTGCGCCAGTGGCTCAGCGATTTGCTGGACCGCAACATGCAACTACGCGAGTACGAATACCTGCCGCTGGTGAGCATCCAGGAAGTCAGCGAACTGCCCAAGGGCCAGCCGCTGTTCGACAGCCTGTTCGTGTTCGAGAACGCGCCGGTGGAAGTCTCGGTGCTGGACCGTGCCCAAAGCCTCAATGCCACCTCCGACTCGGGGCGCACCCACACCAACTTCCCGCTGACGGCGGTCTGCTACCCGGGGGATGACCTGGGACTGCACCTTTCGTACGACCAGCGCTACTTCGATGAAAGCACCGTCCAGGGGCTGTTGGGCGAGTTCAAACGGTTGCTGCTGGCGTTGATGGAGGGCTTGCACGGCGACATGAGCGAGCTGCCGCTGATCGGTGCCGAAGAACAGGACTTCCTCATCGAGGGCTGCAACCAGAGCGCGCATGCCTATCCGCTGGAGCAGAGCTACGTCGAGCTGTTCGAGGCGCGGGTCGCGGCCCATCCCCACCGCCGTGCGGTCAGTTGCCTGGACGCGAGCTACAGCTACGCCGAGTTGAATGCACGCAGCAACCGCCTCGGCCACGCCCTGATCGCGGCCGGTGTCGGCCTGGATCAGCCGGTGGCGTTGCTGGCTGAACGGGATGCACAACTGCTGGGCATGATCATCGGCAGTTTCAAGGCCGGTGCCGGCTACTTGCCGCTGGATCCGGGCCTGCCGAGCCAGCGCCTGAGCCGCATCATCGAACTGAGCCGCACGCCGCTGTTGGTCTGCACCCAGGCCTGTCATGCCCAGGCGCTGGCGCTGTTGGAGGAGTTCGCCTGTGCCGGGCGGCCGAAGTTGCTGGTGTGGGAAGCCATCCAGGCCAGCGCTGTGTCGCAGGAAAACCCCGGCGTCTACAGCGGGCCGGATAACCTGGCCTACGTGATCTACACCTCCGGCTCCACCGGCCAGCCCAAAGGCGTGATGGTGGAACAGCGCGGCATGCTCAACAACCAATTGAGCAAAGTGCCGTACCTGGCGCTGAGCGAGGCGGACGTGATCGCCCAGACGGCGTCCCAAAGCTTCGATATTTCGGTCTGGCAGTTCCTCGCCGCACCGTTGTTCGGCGCCCGGGTCGACATCGTGCCCAACGCCATAGCCCACGACCCGCAAGGGCTGCTGGAGCATGTGCAACACCAGGGCATTACCGTGCTGGAAAGCGTGCCGTCGCTGATCCAGGGCATGCTCGCCCAAGACCGTATCGGTCTGGACGGCCTGCGCTGGATGCTGCCCACCGGCGAAGCGATGCCGCCGCAGTTGGCTCATCAATGGCTGTTGCGCTACCCGGATATCGGCCTGGTGAACGCCTACGGTCCGGCGGAATGCTCCGATGACGTAGCGTTTTTCCGGGTCGACATGGCCTCGACCCGTGGCACTTACTTACCGATTGGCACACCTACCGATAACAACCGTTTGTACCTGCTCGACGGCGCGCTGGACCTGGTACCGCTCGGCGCGGTGGGCGAGTTGTGCGTGGCGGGCACGGGGGTTGGACGCGGTTATGTCAGCGATCCGTTGCGCACCGCCCCGGTGTTTGTGCCGAACCCGTTCGGGGCGCCGGGAGAGCGGCTGTACCGCACCGGCGACCTGGCGCGGCGGCGCAGCGACGGGGTGTTGGAGTACGTCGGGCGCATCGACCATCAGGTGAAGATCCGTGGCTACCGCATCGAACTGGGGGAAATCGAAGCGCGGTTGCATGAACAGCCGGAAGTGCGCGATGGGGCGGTGGGCGTCCAGGAGGGCGCCAATGGCAAGCATCTGGTGGGCTACCTGGTTGCCACCGATTCGGCACTGAAACCCACCGAACGCCTGGAGCGCATCAAGCAGCGCCTGCGGGCCGAGCTGCCGGAGTACATGGTGCCGCTGCACTGGCTGTGGCTCGACTGCCTGCCCCTCAACGCCAATGGCAAACTCGACCGCAAGGCCTTGCCGGCTCTGGAGATCGGCCAGTTGCAAAGCCAGGACTATCAGGCGCCCGGCAATGAGCTGGAGCAGACCCTGGCGGACATCTGGGCCCAGGTGCTGAAAGTCGAGCGCGTGGGCGTGCGGGACAACTTCTTCGAGCTGGGCGGTCATTCCTTGCTGGCGACGCAAATCGCCTCACGGGTGCAAAAGGCCCTGCAACGCAACGTGCCGCTGCGGGCGATGTTCGAGTGCAGCACGGTGCAGGAACTGGCCGACTACATCGATGGCCTGGCGGCCAGCGAAATCACTGAGGAAAAGGTGGATCGGTTGAATGATTTGATGGCGGAGTTGGAAGGAATGTAGTTTTGCGGCGTCTATAGAGGCCTCATCGCGGGCAAGCCTTGCTCCCACAGGGATCGGCTGCGAGCAGATTATCTGTGTTCGAGCTTCAACTCTGTGGGAGCAAGGCTTGCCCGCGATGAGGGCAGAACAGGCACTGTTGGCCTAAAGGTTGACTGCTTACTCTGTACCGCTCAGTCTCCCAAGGCTTTTTTCCAGACTCAAACAAGGAGGTCACCCATGCCCTTTGCAACGATCGACGGACAACCGCTTCACTACCTGGACCAAGGCCAGGGCCCGGTGGTGCTGCTGGGCAGCAGCTATCTGTGGGACCACACCATGTGGGCGCCGCAGATCGAGGTGTTATCCCGGCATTACCGGGTCATTGCCTTGGACCTGTGGGGCCACGGCCAGTCCGGGCGATTGCCCGAGGGCATGACCTCCCTGGACGACCTGGCCCGCCAGGCATTGACGTTGATGGATCACCTGGACATTGACTGCTTCCACCTGGTCGGGCTTTCGGTGGGCGGGATGTGGGGCGCTCGGCTGGCGCTGGCGGCGCCTGAGCGCGTGCAGTCGCTGGTATTGATGGACACCTACGTCGGCGTCGAGCCGGAGCCGACCCGGCTTTATTATTTTTCACTGTTCGACAAGATCGAGGCCATCGGCAGCATTCCCGAGCCGTTGCTGGACATCGTCGTGCCGATCTTCTTCCGGCCGGGCATCGATCCGCAGTCGGCGCTCTATCAACAGTTCCGCGCCACATTGGCCGCGCTGCCGACTGAACGACTGCGCGACAGCATCGTGCCGCTGGGGCGGATCATTTTCGGTCGGGACGACATCCTGCCACGCCTGCATGCCCTGGATGCCAAGGGCACAGTGGTGATGTGCGGCGACCAGGACAAACCCCGCCCGCCGTCCGAGGCGTTGGAAATGGCCGAGTTGATCGGGTGTGCCCGTGTGTTGATTCCGGAGGCGGGGCATATCTCCAACCTGGAGAACCCGCAATTCGTGAACGAGGCGTTGCTGGAGTTCCTGCGTCGCTGACCGTTGTCATCGCGTGCAGGGATTTTGTGACCGATGCAAATCCACTGTGGGAGCGAGCTTGCTCGCGATAGCGGTATGTCAGTCACCTCAATGCTGACTGATCTGCCGCAATCGCGAGCAAGCTCGCTCCCACAGGGGGGCTGCAGTGGCGGTCTGGCGGTCGGTCACTTCGGCCCGAGAATCTTCACCAGCTTGTCCGGCGACGGCGCGCCTTGCTGCTGTTGCAGGTCGCCTTTCTCATCCAGGTAGAAAATCGCCGGGGTGGCGGACAGTTCCAGTTCGTCCATCAACTGCTGGTTGGCGTCCAGTTTGGCCTGGATGGCGGGCGGTATGTCCTTGAGTGGTTTGAGCGGGCTGCCCTTGCCGGCTTTTTCATGCTCGGCCAGGGTTTTTTCCGGGTCCTTGGCGGCCAGCAAGGCGGCGGATTTACCTGGGCTGTCTTCGCGGATGATGCCCACCATGATGTGGCGCAACTGCACCTTGCCAGCCTTGACCCAAGGCCGGGCCTGCTCCCAGAACATGTTGCAGTAAGGGCAGTTCGGGTCGCTGAACAGGTACACCGTGCGCGGTGCGTCCTTGTTGCCGTCGGCGATCCAGTTGCTCGCTTCCATCTTCGCCCAGATGGCCTTGGCCATCGGTGCATAGACCAGTTTTTGCAGCGGCTCGGCGCTCAGGTCCTTGCCGTTGGCGTCGTACAGGTTGCCCAGCAGGACATGCTGCCCATCCGGGGTCAGGTACAGCGCCATGCCACGGTTCTGGTATTGCGCGGCGTAACCGCGCAACCCGTCCGGGGCCTCGAAGGTGCCGATGATTTTCGCGCCCTTGGCTTCGATCTTCTTGATGGCCGCAGGCAATTCTTCGGCCTGGAGCAACGGGGTCTGCGACAGTGTGGCGGCAACGGCCAGGGTCAGCAGGTGGCGGAGGCGGGGCATGGCGGTTTCCTTGTGGCGGAGTGGGGCACCGTGGTCGAGCCCGGTGTTTCGAAGTTTTCCAGGGCGCGGGCCAGGCTCGCTTCCGACAATTCGCCCAGGTGGCTGCCCAGCAGGCGGCCGTCGGCGCTGTAGAACAGGGTGGTCGGCAGGGCCATGGAACCCACGGCCTGGCCGAGGCGGCCGCTGCCATCGAACAATACGTTGGTCAGGCTCAGGCCCTGGGTGGCCAGGTAGGTGCTGACGCTTTGCATGCTTTCGGCCTGGTTGACGAACAGGAAGGTCAGGTCCGGGCGCTGTTGCTGGGCTTCTTCGAGCACCGGCATTTCTCGCCGGCAGGGCGGGCACCAGGTGGCCCAGAGGTTGATCACCAGCGGGCCGCCCTGGTAGTCGGTGAGCTTCACGGTCTGGCCGTCGGCGGTGCGCAGGGTGATGTCCGGCAGTCGGGTGCCTTGTTCATAAATCGTCAGCGACAGGGTCGCCACCAGCCAGAACAGCAGGCCGCTGCCGACGCCGAAGCCCAACGGTCGGCGCAGGGCCGGGCGGTGCCGGGCCCACAACAAGGCGCCGATCAGCAGCGCCACAATCCCCGGCCAGGCGAGGAAGCCGCCGTCGCGCAGGTCGACGATCTGCCAAGGGTCGTCGCGGTAATGTTGCCAATAGGCGACGACGAAGCCGATCCTCGCGGCCAAAAGCCCCAGTAGAAACAGCACGAATAGCACCGACTCGGGGTTCTCGCCACCGCGCTTGGCCACCCGCCAGCCGACGAAGGTCGCCAGGGCCAGGGCGCTGATCAGCAACAGGTGGTTAAGGGCGATGGCGAAGGTGCCGAGGGTGAACGTCAGCATCAGCGTGCGTCCCGGGTGAGGTTCCAGCGCGCCAGGAACGCCTTGGCGTCGACTTCCCCGGTGATCCGCTGGCTGCGGCGCTCTTCACCGTCGGCGCCGATCCATAGCAGGCTCGGCGGCCCCGGTACCTGGTAACGGCTCAGCAGCTCGCGGCTGGCGGGGCTGTCGGCGGTGACGTCGAGGCGCAGCAGGCGCACGCCTTGCAAGGCGTCGAGTACCTCGGCGCGGCCGAATACCTGTTTTTCCATGATCTTGCAGGACACGCACCAGTCGGCGTAATAGTCCAGCAGCACCCACTGCCCCTGGGCCTTGGCGGCGTCCAGTTCCCGTTGCAGGGCGGCGGGCTCGCTGACGGTAACGAAGGTGTCGTGGACGCTGACGCTCGCGCTGCCCTCGCTGCCGGCGTAGACCTTCAGGGGTTGGAAGAGGTCATCGCCACCGCCCGCTGCGCCAATCACCAGCAGGCTGCCCCACAGGCCGAACAGCAACGAAGCGCTGCCGCAGAGGTAGGCCATGCGGCCGAAGCCTTCGGTCTGGCGCCAGGCGCTATAGGCGGCGATCAACAGCAGCACGCCCCACAGGCCGATCCACAGCGAGCCGTCGATGATCGGGCGAATCATCAGCAGCGCGGTGCCCAGGAACAGGAAGCCGAACACGCCCTTGAGCAGGTTCATCCAGGCGCCGGGCTTGGGCAGGAAGCGGTTGCCCACGGTCACCAGCAGCAACAGCGGCAGACCCATGCCGATGCCCATGGTGAACAGGATCAGCCCGCCGTGCAGCGCATTGCCGCTCTGGGCGATGTACAGCAGGGCGCCGGCCAGCGGGGCGGTCATGCACGGGCCCACCAACAGGCCGGACAACGCCCCGAGAATACCGGCGCCCACCAGGCTGCCACCGCGCCGCTGGCGTCCGGCGTTTTCCAGACGGTCACGCAGCGCCGCCGGCAATTGCAATTCGAAGAAACCGAACATCGGCAACGCCAGCAACACGAATACGGCCGCGAAGCTGCCCAGCAGCCACGGTTGTTGCAGCAGTGCCTGCAGGTTAGCCCCCAGCAGCGCGGCGAGCACGCCCATGGCCGCATACACCAGGGCCATGCTGATCACGTAGCTGCCGGCCAGGGCCAGGCCGCGTCTCGGTCCGGCGCCGCTGCCCACCACCAGCCCGGCCAAAATCGGCAACATAGGTAGCGAACAAGGGGTGAACGCCAGCAGCAGGCCCAGGCCGAAGAACACCAGCAGGCTCCAGCCCAAGGCCCGTTGTTGCAGGCCGCTGGCCAGGGCCTGGTCCGGTGCCTCGCCGGTGGCCGCCGCGGGTGCGCTGCCACCCAGGTCAATCACCTGGGTCTGGGGTGGATAGCACAGGCCGGCGTCGGCACAGCCCTGGAAGCCCACCTTGATCTTGCCCGTGGCACCGGCGGGTATCTTCAGTTCCAGCGCCTGGCGATAGACTTGCTGGTCGCCGAAAAACTCGTCGCTGTGGGCCTCACCCTCCGGCAGCTGCGGTTTCTGCGCCTCGGCCAGGCCATCGAACTTGAGCCGCTGCTTATACAGGTAGTACCCATCGGCGATCTGCCAGAACAGCTGCGTCTGACCGGAGTCCAGGCGTTCGGAGGTCAACACGAACGCCTTTTCCACCGGCAGGAAATCGGGTTTGGTTTCGAAGGGATTGGCGGCCTGGGCCAGGCCCGAGATCAGGAACAGCCACAGCAAAAACAATCGACGCATGGATAAAGCCTTAGAACGAAGCAAGTGGAAAACACAATGGCGGCTGGCGATTAACCGTCGATTAACCCGGCGACGACCGGCAGGCCGCAATGATCGCCCATGTTGGCCGTACTCGTCGCATAATGTCGGCTTAATCGGCCGGCGGCCTAATGTACCTTTTTCCACGGGGCTTACCATGCGCGTACTGGTCTGCGAAGACGATGAGTTGATTGCCAGCGGGATCGTTGCCGGCCTCACGGCGCAGGGCCTGACGGTCGAGCACGTGGCCACCGCATCGGCGGCGCGGGCGATGGTCGGCGTGGCGGAGTTCGATGTCATGGTGCTGGACCTGGGATTGCCCGATGAGGACGGTCTCAAGTTGCTCCGGCAACTGCGTCAGCAGGGGCTGGAAACGCCGGTGCTGATCCTCACCGCCCGTGACTCGGTGACCGACCGGGTCGATGGCTTGCAGGCCGGCGCCGATGACTATCTGCTCAAACCCTTCGACCTGCGCGAGCTCGCGGCGCGCCTGCATACGTTGCTGCGGCGCGTGGCGGGGCGTAGCGTCAACCTGATCGAGCACGGTCGCCTGACCTACGACCCCAGCAGTCGGGAGACCACCCTGGACGGCCAGCCGGTGGATCTGTCCCGGCGCGAGCAATCGCTGTTGCAGGCGCTCTTGCACAGTCGCGGTCGGGTGCTGTCCAGCGAGCAACTCAAGGACAGCGTCTACGGGTTCAACGACGAACTGGAAAGCAACGCCCTCAACGTCCATATCCATCACCTGCGGCGCAAGCTGGGTAACGGCATTGTCGAGACCGTGCGCGGCCTGGGTTATCGCCTGGGGCCGGCCGACGGCGGAGAGTCCTCCAAGTGATGAGCCTGCGACTGCGCCTGAGCTTGACCCTCGGCGCCGCCTTCGCCCTGATCTGGGCCCTGGCCGCGGCGTGGATGCTCAGTGACCTGCGCAACCAGATGATGTTCTCCCTCGACCAGCGTCTGGTGGCCTCGGCGCGGATGGTCGCCGGGTTGCTGGAACAGATGCCGCCGTTGCCCAGCAAGGGCGACGGCACGCATTTGAGCTCCGAGCAATTGAGCATTCCCGGCGGCATGGCCTGCCAGGTCAGTTCCTTGCGCGGGGAGATTCTGGCCCGCAGCCACGGCACCCCGGAACAGGTCCTGGAAGCCGAGAAAATGGGCTTCCACGACCAGATGATCGACGGCGCGCCCTGGCGCAGCTTCACCCTGGCCCGGGGCGACTTGCGCATCACCACCGCCGACCGCCAGATCGAGCGCGAAGCCCTGAACATGTCGATACTGCTGGCCGCCTCGGTGCCGGTGGGCGTGGCGTTGCTCGGTTGCCTGTGCCTGTTGTTGTGGCTGGGCATCGGCCAGGGCCTGGCGCCGCTCAACCGCATGCGCGATGCGCTGATGCGGCGTAATGCCGACTCTCTGGAGCCCTTGCAGATCCATCCGCTGCCCAGCGAATTGCGACCCTTGCTGGAGACCCAGAACCAGTTGTTCCAGCGCATCGGCAAGACCATCGAACGCGAGCGCCGGCTGACCGGCGACGCCGCCCACGAACTGCGCAGCCCACTGACCGCAATCAAGACACACCACCTGCAAGTGGCGCGCATGACCGAGGGCGCCGCCCGTGACCAATCCCTGGCCCGGGCCGAGGAGGGCGCCGACCGCTTGCATCGCACCCTCGAACAACTGCTGTTGCTGGCGCGGGTCGAAGGCAGCCTGTCGTTCGACGATGGCGTGCACTGCAATGCCGAGCAGGTCGCGCGATTGGCGATCCAGGACTCGGCCAGCAGTGAGTCCCGGCGAATCAAGCTGCACCTGGCCCCAGGGCTGTCCGATGCACCGGTGCAGATGCCGGCGGTGCTCTCCATCGCCGCCTTGCGCAACCTGCTGGATAACGCCCTGCGCCATACCCCGGACGATACCGATGTGGAACTGAGCCTGGAAATGATCGGCCAGCGCGTACGCTTCCAAGTCCGCGATCATGGCCCGGGCATCGCCGCCGACGACATTCAGCACCTGACCCAGCGCTTCTGGCGCAACGGCCAGAGCACCGGCTGCGGGCTAGGGCTGGCGATCGTCCAGGCCATTGTCCAGCGGTGCGGCTGCGGGCTGCATTTCGACAGCCGCCCGGATGGATTGCGGGTCGAATTGACGATGCCGGTGCAGGTGCTGCCCGGTTAATTATCTGTGGGAGCAAAGCTTGCTCGCGAGGCAGGCACCTCGGTCTGACTGTTGGCCAAGGT
Organism: Pseudomonas beijingensis; assembly: GCF_030687295.1. NCBI lineage: Bacteria > Pseudomonadati > Pseudomonadota > Gammaproteobacteria > Pseudomonadales > Pseudomonadaceae > Pseudomonas > Pseudomonas beijingensis. Next base: position 2,991,102 of record NZ_CP117425.1, read on the forward strand.
GCTGCCATCGCGAGCAAGCTTTGCTCCCACAGGTTTTGCTCCCACGGAATTTGCTTCTTCAGGCTTGTGTACATCTGCTGTAACGATCCGCCATTGGCGCCTCGGCCTTATCCGGGTCTATGTTTTTTTCAGCTCGACTCAAGGACTGAGGAAAACCGCGCCATGGACACGTTCATCGAAATCTGCACGGCCACGCCCAGCGATGCCGGCATCATCAGCCGGATCGCCGAACGCTCCATACGGATCGGGTGTGCCGCCGAACACCGCAACGACCCCACTATCGTCGCCGCCTGGGTACGCAATAACACCCTTGCGCATATCCACCCCTGGTTGGCCGACCCACGCTTGCGCCTGACCCTGGCACGTTTGCAGGGGCGGCCGGCGGGTGTCGCCATGGCCTCGGCCAGTGGCCGGATCGCCTTCTGCTATGTACAACCGGAGTCCTTCCGCCGCGGTGTCGGCCAGGCGCTGGTGCGGGACATCGAGGCCTGGCTGCGCGGGCGCGGGGTGGCCCGGGTGCGTCTCAACAGCACCCGTAGCAGCCAGGCGTTCTATCGACACCTGGGCTTCGAGCAAAGCGCTGACGCCTTCGCCGTCGGCGGGGTCAAGGCCATCGCGATGCACAAGCCACTGATCGCGCCACTGGCGAAAGTGCTGCCCGCGAGTAAATCCGTCCGTGGCTGATGCGTTTCCACAACAGGAAACCTGCATGTGCGCCCCGACCGGATGCGCACCTGCCCGGTGTGTCGTTTTGGGTCACTACGTACTGCGGGGTCGAGAGATGTCAGTCGCCAACAGCCTTATCGAAGCACAGCCGGCCCGGGTCAGCCCGGTGCCGGCCGAGACGCTCTACCAGTTCAATGAATCACCACTGCTGGCGCGCCAGAGTCGGCAGGAATCCAATGCCCGCAGCTATCCACGGCGGATACCCCTGGCCCTCAAGCGCGCCAAGGGATTGTATGTCGAGGACGTCGAGGGCCGTACCTTCATCGATTGCCTGGCCGGCGCCGGCACGCTGGCGCTGGGGCATAACCACCCGGTGGTGATCGACGCGATCCAGCAGGTGCTGGCCGATGAACTGCCGTTGCACACCCTGGACCTGACCACACCGGTCAAGGACCGCTTCGTCCAGGATCTGTTCGGTCTGTTGCCGATAGAGCTGGCCGCCGAGGCGAAAATCCAGTTCTGCGGCCCCACCGGTACCGACGCGGTGGAAGCCGCCCTCAAGCTGGTGCGCACCGCCACCGGACGCAGCACCGTGCTGTCGTTCCAGGGCGGTTACCACGGCATGAGCCAGGGGGCATTGAGCCTGATGGGCAGCCTGGGGCCGAAGAAACCCTTGGGCGCCTTGCTCAGCAGTGGTGTGCAGTTCATGCCATACCCCTACGATTACCGCTGCCCGTTCGGGCTGGGCGGTGTCGAGGGCGTCAAGGCCAACCTGCATTATCTGGAAAACCTGCTGAACGACCCGGAGGCCGGCGTGCAATTGCCGGCGGCGGTCATCGTCGAAGTGGTGCAGGGCGAGGGCGGGGTCATTCCCGCCGACCTGGACTGGCTGCGCGGCTTGCGACGGATCACCGAGCAGGCAGGGGTGGCGTTGATCGTCGACGAAATCCAGAGCGGCTTCGGCCGTACCGGCAAAATGTTTGCCTTCGAGCATGCCGGGATCATCCCGGATGTGGTCGTGCTGTCCAAGGCCATCGGCGGCAGCTTGCCGCTGGCGGTGGTGGTTTACCGCGAGTGGCTCGACACCTGGCTGCCGGGCGCTCACGCCGGGACCTTCCGTGGCAATCAGATGGCCATGGCCGCCGGTTCCGCAGTCATGCGCTATCTGCGTGAGCACGACCTGCCGGCCCACGCCGCCGCCATGGGCGAACGCTTGAGCGAGCACCTGCGCATCCTGCAGCGAGACTTCCCGCAACTGGGCGATATCCGCGGTCGCGGGTTGATGCTTGGTGTTGAACTGGTAGACCCGGCGGGCAAGCCGGATGCCCTCGGTCATCCGCCGGTGCATGCACAGTTGGCGCCACGGCTGCAACGCGAATGCCTCAAGCGCGGGCTGATCCTGGAGCTGGGCGGCCGGCAGGGCGGCGTGGTGCGGTTCCTGCCACCGTTGATCATCACCCGGGCGGAAATCGACCGGGTCGCCGAGATTTTCGGGCGAGCCCTGCATGCGGCGGTCACCGACAGCTAATTTTCACCCGGCCCCGTACGTTCCTTTCATATCCTGGCTGCGTATGCGACGCAGCGAACCTCGAGCAAAGATGGAGAGACACCCATGACTTCAGTATTCGACCGCGAGGACATCGTCTTTCAGGTCGTGGTCAACCACGAAGAACAGTATTCGATCTGGCCGGACTACAAGGCCGTCCCCGAGGGCTGGCGCACCGTTGGCAAAAGCGGCTTCAAGAAGGAATGCCTGGCCTACATCGAAGAAGTCTGGACCGACATGCGCCCGCTGAGCCTGCGCAAGAAGATGGAGGAGCAGGCGGCTGCGGTTCATTGAATGTAGAACCTGTGGCAGCAAGGAAGCTTTCCACAGGATGGCTGCGGGAGGATGCAAATCCTGCAGTCACATCGGAACCCCTGTGGGAGCGAGCTTGCTCGCGATGGCGGCGGATCAGCAACATCGATGCCGGCTGACACGCCGCCATCGCGAGCAAGCTCGCTCCCACAGGGACGGCCGGCGGTACCAGCTATTGCCCAATCAAAAAATCAATCAACGCCCGTGCCGCCGCTGGCAATTGTCGATGGGGCGGGTAGATGATCGAAAACGGTCGGCTGCGCCCGCCAACGTCCTCCAGCAACGCCACCAGTTCCCCACGCTCGATTCGCTCCCGGACAATGAAGTCATAGGTCTGGCAGATCCCCATCCCGGCCTGAGCCAGGGACACGATGCCCAATACATCGTCGGACACTTGCACATTGCCCGTCGGCAGCCATTCTCGATCTTCCTGATTTAAGCGAAACAGCCAGGGTGCGATGCGTCCGCTGCTGGGCATCACGAAGGGCAGGCAAGCGTGGGCAGCCAGTTCATCGAGGTGCCGGGGCGTTCCGGCGCGTTCCAGATACTGCGGCGCAGCCACCAGGCAAAGGCGGGCGTCTTCGAGTTTGCGCCCGACCAGCCCGCTGTCCGGCAGCGGCCCAAGGCGGATTGCCAAGTCATACCCCTCAGCGACCAGATCGACATTGCGGTTGGTGATGCTCAGTTCGACCCGAACTTGCGGGCACGCCTGGGCGAAACGCGACAGCAGCGATGGCAGGCGGTAATGACCGTAGGTGGTCGGTACGCTCAAGCGCACGCGTCCGGTCAAGACACCGTCCTGGCCCTGGATTCGCCGCTCGGCGTCGTCAATCAGGGCAAAGGCCGAGCGCGACTGTTCCAGGTACAACGTGCCGGCATCGGTCAGGTTCAGCCGCCGGGTCGTGCGTCGCAACAGTTGCACCCCGAGCCGGGCTTCGAGGCGGGAAATGGCGCGGCTCAGGACCGAAGGTGTGGTGCCCAGCGCCACGGCTCCGGCGCTGAGGGTGCCTTTCTCCACGACCGTGACGAAGGCCTCCACGTCGGCCAGATGATCGAATCGACGGGGCATTGTTGCCTCCAGGGGCCAAGTGATGTTCCGGAGAACAAGTTTATCGCCGGTAAGCGCATCAATACAGTGAGCGCATCTTTTCTCGAAGCGTTCTGGAGTCATCATGAAAAAGCTCACGACCTTGGCAACATCTGTCGTTCTGGCAGGCATCAGTGTCGCGGCCCATGCCGATAACGTGCTGGTGGTCCTGTCCGATTCCGATCATCTGGATTTGAAAAATGGCCAGGTCTTCTCCACCGGGTTCTACCTCAACGAGCTGCTGCAACCGGTGAAACTGTTGCTGGATGCCGGTCACCAGGTGACGTTCGCGACGCCCGAAGGCAAGGCGCCGACGCTGGACCGGTCCTCGGTGGACAAGATGTATTTCAATAACGACTCGGCGGAGCTGGAGCGCTATCAGGCGTTGCTGGCGCAGTTGAACATCACGGCGGCCAAGGACTCGCCGGTGATCAGCCTGGCCCGTGTCGAGCAGATCGGCCTGGAGCAGTTCGACGCCCTGTACATCCCAGGTGGGCATGCGCCGATGCAGGATTTGCTGACGAGCGCACTGTTGGGGCGGGTGCTGACGCACTTCCATGACAAGGGCAAGACCACCGCGCTGGTTTGCCACGGGCCAATCGCGCTGCTGTCGACGCTGCCTGATGCCGAGGGTTTCGTGGGTCAGTTGGCCGCCAAAGGCCAGGCCTCGGGCAAGGCCGACTGGATCTATGCCGGGTACAAGATGACGGTGATCAGCAATCAGGAAGAAGAGCTGGCCAAGGGCCTGCTGGGCGGCGGGAGCATGAAGTTCTATCCGCAAACCGCGTTGGAGCAGGCGGGAGGGCACTACAGCAGCAACACCTCGCCGTGGACGTCCCATGTGGTGACGGATCGGGAATTGATCACGGGCCAGAACCCGGCGTCGGCGCTGGCGGTGGGGCAGGCGTTGGTCAAGCGTCTGAAGCGCTGACCCAGGAACACCACCGATTTCCCTGTGGGAGATCCTCCTGTGGGAGCGAGCTTGCTCGCGATAGTGGCGAATCAGCAACATTGATGCCGGCTGACACTCCGCAATCGCGAGCAAGCTCGCTCCCACAGGTTTTAGTGGTGTGGCGGTTTTATTTGAACCGCCGCTCCACCCCTTTCTCCACCAGGATCTTCGCCGAAATCTCTTCCACGGAAAAATGCGTGGAGTTGATATGGGGAATGTTCTCCCGCCGGAACAGGTTTTCCACCTCGCGCACTTCGAACTCGCACTGGGCGTAGCTTGAATAACGGCTGTTGGGCTTGCGCTCGTTGCGGATCGCGGTGAGGCGGTCCGGGTCGATGGTCAGGCCGAACAGCTTGTGCTGGTGGGCGCGCAGCGCGCTGGGCAGTTGCAGGCGCTCCATGTCGTCTTCGGTCAGCGGATAGTTGGCCGCGCGGATGCCGAATTGCATCGCCATGTACAGGCACGTCGGTGTCTTACCACAACGCGACACGCCCACTAGGATCAGGTCGGCCTTGTCGTAATAATGCGTGCGGGCGCCGTCATCGTTGTCCAGCGCGAAATTGACCGCCTCGATCCGCTCCATGTAGTTGGAGTTGTGGCCAATGGAATGGGACTTGCCGACCGAGTAGGAGGAATGCTCGCTCAGCTCCTGTTCCAGGGGCGCCAGGAAGGTGGAAAAAATGTCGATCATGAAACCATTGGACGTTGCGAGAATCTCACGGATGTCCTGATTGACGATGGTATCGAAGATGATCGGGCGGAAACCGTCGGTTTCGGCGGCTTTATTGATTTGCTGTACCATGGCCCGCGCCTTGTCGACGCTGTCGATGTACGGACGTATGAATTTGGCGAAGGTAATGTTTTCGAACTGTGCCAACAGGCTTTGGCCTAGCGTTTCGGCCGTGATGCCGGTGCCGTCGGAGATAAAGAAAGCAGATCGTTTCATTTGCGCCTTGGGCCTTAAGCTAGTGAGCTAGTGACGATTCTTGGATATGATAGGCGCGATTTGCCGGCCGCCAGTGGCCTGCATTCTCACTTATTTTCCAGGTCCAGGCCATATCGCCGGCAAGCGCTCCCCTGGAGCCGCCGGTGCCTTGAGCTTTTCCAACACAGTTAGTGGAGAGATCACCTTGGTAGAGTACGTAGTTTCCCTCGATAAGCTCGGCGTCCATGATGTGGAGCATGTGGGGGGCAAGAACGCATCCCTGGGCGAGATGATCAGCAACCTCGCCGGTGCCGGCGTATCGGTGCCAGGTGGCTTCGCCACGACCGCCCAGGCTTATCGTGATTTCCTGGAACTGAGCGGCCTGAACCAGCAGATCCACGATGCGCTCGATGCCCTGGACGTCGATGACGTCAACGCCCTGGCCAAGACCGGTGCCCAGATCCGCCAATGGATCATGGAAGCCGAGTTCCCCGAGAAACTGAACGCCGAGATCCGTACCGCTTTCGCCAAGCTATCCGAAGGCAATCCCGACATCGCCGTCGCCGTGCGCTCCTCGGCCACCGCCGAAGACCTGCCGGATGCCTCCTTTGGCGGTCAGCAGGAAACCTTCCTGAACATCCGTGGCGTGGAAAACGTCATCCGTGCAGCCAAGGAAGTCTTCGCCTCCCTTTTCAACGATCGTGCCATTTCCTACCGCGTGCACCAGGGCTTCGACCACAAATTGGTCGCCCTGTCCGCCGGTGTGCAGCGCATGGTCCGCTCCGAAACCGGCACCGCCGGCGTGATGTTCACCCTCGACACCGAGTCGGGCTTCCGTGACGTGGTGTTCATCACCGGCGCCTACGGCTTGGGTGAAACCGTCGTGCAAGGCGCGGTGAACCCGGATGAGTTCTACGTTCACAAAGGCACGCTGCAAGCCGGTCGTCCGGCCATCCTGCGCCGCAACCTGGGCAGCAAGGCCATCAAGATGATCTACGGCGACGAAGCCAAGGCCGGTCGTTCGGTGAAAACCGTCGATGTGGACAAGGCCGAGCGCGCGCGTTTCTGCCTGAGCGACGCCGAAGTCAGCGAGCTGGCCAAGCAGGCGATGATCATCGAGCAGCACTACAAGTGCCCGATGGACATCGAGTGGGCCAAGGACGGTGACGACGGCAAGCTTTACATCGTGCAGGCCCGCCCGGAAACCGTGAAGAGCCGTACCCAGGCCAACGTCATGGAGCGTTACCTGCTCAAGGAAACCGGCACTGTGCTGGTGGAAGGCCGTGCCATCGGCCAGCGCATCGGCGCGGGCAAGGTGCGGATCATCAAGGACGTCTCGGAGATGGACAAGGTCCAGGCCGGCGACGTACTGGTCTCCGACATGACCGACCCGGATTGGGAACCGGTGATGAAGCGCGCCAGCGCCATCGTTACCAACCGCGGCGGGCGTACCTGCCACGCGGCGATCATTGCCCGTGAACTGGGTATTCCGGCTGTTGTGGGTTGCGGTAACGCCACCCAGCTGTTGAAAGACGGCCAGGGCGTGACCGTTTCCTGCGCCGAAGGCGATACCGGTTACATCTTCGAAGGGGAACTGGGCTTCGACATCAAGAAAAACTCCGTCGATGCCATGCCGGACCTGCCGTTCAAGATCATGATGAACGTCGGCAACCCGGACCGCGCCTTTGATTTCGCACAGTTGCCGAACGCCGGCGTGGGCCTGGCCCGCCTGGAATTCATCATCAACCGCATGATCGGCGTGCACCCCAAGGCACTGCTGAACTACGACGGCCTGCCCCAGGACATCAAGGACAGCGTCGACAAGCGCATTGCCGGCTACGACGACCCGGTCGGCTTCTACGTCGAGAAACTGGTGGAAGGCATCAGCACCCTGGCGGCGGCGTTCTGGCCGAAAAAGGTCATCGTGCGCCTGTCGGACTTCAAGTCCAACGAATACGCCAACCTGATCGGCGGCAAGCTCTACGAGCCGGAAGAAGAGAACCCGATGCTGGGCTTCCGTGGTGCTTCGCGCTACATCAGCGAATCGTTCCGCGACTGCTTCGAGCTCGAATGCCGCGCCCTCAAGCGCGTGCGCAACGAGATGGGCCTGACCAACGTCGAGATCATGGTGCCGTTCGTGCGGACCCTGGGCGAAGCGAGCCAGGTCGTCGACCTGCTGGCGGAAAACGGTCTGGCCCGTGGCGACAACGGCCTGCGCGTGATCATGATGTGCGAGCTGCCGTCCAACGCCATCCTGGCTGAAGAGTTCCTTGAGTTCTTCGACGGTTTCTCCATCGGTTCCAACGACCTGACCCAATTGACCCTGGGCCTGGACCGCGACTCCGGGATCATCGCCCACCTGTTCGACGAGCGTAACCCGGCGGTCAAGAAGCTGCTGGCCAACGCCATTGCCGCTTGCAACAAGGCCGGCAAGTACATCGGCATCTGCGGCCAGGGCCCTTCGGACCACCCGGACCTGGCCAAATGGCTGATGGAGCAGGGCATCGAAAGCGTTTCGTTGAACCCGGACTCCGTGCTGGAAACCTGGTTCTTCCTGGCTGAGGGTCAGGCTGCGGTCTGATTGAGTGAAGGGGCCTCGCCGGTAATGTAAGGCGGGTAACCTTTGTGGGAGCGAGCTTGCTCGCGATAGCGGAATGTCAGCCAAGATTGTTTTTGCTGATCCACCGCAATCGCGAGCAAGCTCGCTCCCACAGTCGTCTTTTTTTGTGCAAGAAGATTATGCAAAGCAGCAGCAACCTCTTTCCTGTCGCCTTGATCAGCGCCGAGCGGCGCGGTGATCTGAGCGAAGATGTCTATCGCTTGAAACCCGGCAACAGCCCGGACGCCAGTGTCGAACTGGCTGTCACCCGATTGGGCATGGCCGACGCCGGTGAAACCCGTGGCGTCCCGGTGATTCTGTTGCATGGCAGTTTTTCCAACCGGCGCTTCTGGTACTCGCCCAAGGGCCTGGGCCTGGGGGCGTACCTGGCACGCCTGGGGTTCGATGTGTGGATTCCCGAGATGCGCGGCCACGGCTTGTCCCAGCGCAACCAGGGCTATCGCAACAATCGTGTGGCCGACTATGCCCGTTACGACTTGCCGGCCATTGGCGCCTTCGTGCGTGAGCAGAGCGGGCAAGTGCCCCACTGGATCGGTCATTCGCTGGGTGGCATTACCCTGGCGGCAGCTTTGGGCGGCCACTACCTGGGTGAGCCCGCGGTGGCGTCGGCGGCGTTTTTCGGCACCCAGGTCAGCCGCACCTACTGGCCGCTGAAGATCCCGCCGGTGGAATGGAGCGGTCGCTTCATTCTCAAGCGTTTTGCCCAATTGTCCGGTTCAAGGCTCAAGCGCGGCCCCGAGGACGAACCCATCGGCCTGGCCCTGGAAAGCATGCGCTGGTACGGCCTGTTCGGGCGTTTCGGCGATGCCGAGAAAAACTGGTGGGCCGGGTTGGCCGATGTCCAGCTGCCAGTGCTGGCGGTGAGTGCAGCCGGCGATCACCAGGACCCGACCTGGGCGTGCCGCAAACTCTTCGATCAGATCGGTTCCGCGCACAAGCAGTTTGTCTGCCTGGGCCGGGGACAGGGCTTCAGTGACGATTTCGGTCACGTCGAGATGCTGGTCAGCAAAGCCGCTCACCTTGAGGTCTGGCCGTTGGTGGCCCGTTGGCTCGAGGATCAGCAGGCACCCTTGCTGGGCGAACAGCCCCAGCTGGCCGAGGCGGTTTGAAGCGAAGGCTCTGACAAGGGCATTTCGCTCTGGTCGGCTTGCGGCTAAGATATGACGCGTCTAGCGGTTCCAGTCACAAACGGTTGCTCATTCAGTCTGACGTTCCAGCCTTTCAGGAGTTGTTCGATGAACCATTACCTCACGCCCGACCTGTGCGACGCCTACCCGGAACTGGTGCAGGTGTTGGAACCGATGTTCAGCAATTTCGGTGGCCGCGACTCCTTCGGTGGCGAAATCGTGACCATCAAGTGCTTCGAGGACAACTCGCGGGTCAAGGAGCAAGTTGAACTCAAAGGCAACGGCAAGGTGCTGGTGGTCGACGGCGGCGGTTCCCTGCGTCGGGCACTGCTGGGGGACATGCTGGCGGAAAAAGCCGCGAAAAATGGCTGGGAAGGGCTGGTGATCTACGGTTGCATCCGCGACGTCGATGTCATCGCCCAGACCGACCTCGGGGTCCAGGCCCTGGCCAGCCATCCGATGAAAACCAACCGGCTCGGCGTCGGCGAGCTCAATGTAGCGGTGACCTTTGCCGGCGTGACGTTCCGCCCGGGTGAGTATGTCTATGCCGACAACAACGGCGTGATCGTTTCGCCAAGCCCGCTGAAAATGCCTGAATGAAGCACCACTGCCATAAGGGATGAGGATGTTCGAGGAAGAAAACGCGCAATGGGGGCTGGTGCATGCCCTGGTGCTGGATGGTAAAGGCGGCGCGCGTTCCATAGCCCGGACCGAACTCGACGATTTGCAGTTGCAGGCCCACGAAAGCCTGTGGCTGCACTGGGATCGCAGTCATCCGCAAACCCACACCTGGCTGCGCAAATCCAGCGGCTTGAGCGAATTCAACTGCGACCTGCTGCTCGAAGAGAACACGCGGCCGCGGTTGTTGCCGTTGCCCAATGCCGAGATGCTGCTGTTCCTGCGGGGGATCAACCTCAACCCGGGCGCCGAACCTGAAGACATGGTCTCGGTACGGATCTTCGCGTCCGCCCAGCGGGTGATCTCCCTGCGCCTGCGGCCGTTGCGCGCTACCGATGAATTGTTGGCGCAACTGGCTGAAGGCAAGGGGCCTGAAAACGCCTCTGAGCTCATCCTTTATATGGCGCAATACCTCACCGACAAGGTGCAGGACCTGGTCACTTGCCTCTCGGAAATCGTCGATGGCGAGGAAGAAAAACTCGACGCCGACGAACGGTATGCACCCGAGCATGACGCCATTTTGCACATCCGTCGAAGGGCCGCCGGACTGAAGCGTTTCCTGGCACCACAACGGGATATTTTCGGCCAGATGTCGCGGATCAAGTTGCCATGGTTCCTGGAGGAAGACGGCGACTATTGGAACGAATTGAACAACAGCCTGACCCGTTATCTCGAAGAGCTTGAATTGACCCGAGAGCGCGTGGGGCTTGTGCTGGAGGCTGAAGACCGGCGACTTTCGGTGCGCATGAACCGCACCATGTACCGCTTCGGCATCGTCACCGGGATTTTCCTGCCGATGAGTTTTCTCACCGGTCTTTTGGGTATCAACGTCGGCGGCATTCCGTTCTCCGAAAGTCCCTACGGTTTCATGGTCGCGTGCCTGCTGATGATCTGCGTGGCGCTGGGGCAGTGGTGGTTGTTTCGCCGCTTGCGCTGGGTGTGATGGGGTTTCATGTGACCCGACCAAATGTGATCGCGTCTTCCACAGACATCACGAGAGGTGCGTATGCACGATCCGTTTGAACAGTCTTTGCGCGACATGCTCAAGGCTTCGCCGTCCAGCCGGGACGACGACGCGTGCTTGGGGCGTGTACTGAAAACCGCCAACCGCCAGGTCGGTGCGGGCGATCTGTTCAGCCTGCTGGGCCGTTGGTTGCCCGCGCTGATGATCGCCCTGAATAATGGATCGGCCCATGTCTCGCCGGTTTCCCGCCGTAAACCTGTTGCTCGCACCGCTGATAAGGCTGATTGAATATGGAACTTGATCTCTGGACCCAGAGCCTCGTCACGGCAATGACTGCGTTGTGGACCAAGGTAGCTAACTTCATCCCGAACCTCTTCGGCGCGCTGGTGGTGCTGTTGTTGGGTTTTGTCGTGGCCAAGTTGCTGGACACGCTGCTGTCCAAGCTGCTCGCCAAGCTGGGCCTCGATCGCCTGATGGGCGGCACTGGCCTGACCAAGCTGCTGTCCCGTGGCGGCATCCAGGTACCGATCTCGACCCTGGTCGGCAAGATCGTGTACTGGTTCGTCTTGCTGATTTTCCTGGTTTCCGCAGCAGAATCCCTTGGCCTTGAGCGAGTTTCGGCTACGCTCGATATGCTCGCATTGTATTTGCCGAAGGTTTTTGGTGCCGCGCTGGTGTTGCTGGTCGGTGTCCTGCTGGCGCAACTGGCCAATGGGCTGGTGCGCGGTGCGGCCGAAGGCGTCGGGCTGGACTACGCCGCTGGCGTGGGGCGTATCGCCCAGGGCCTGGTGATTATCATCAGTATTTCGGTGGCGATCAGCCAGTTGGAGGTCAAGACTGACCTGCTCAACCACGTGATCGTGATCGTATTGATTACCGTTGGTCTGGCGGTTGCGCTGGCAATGGGATTGGGAAGCCGGGAAATCGCCGGTCAGATTCTTGCGGGAATCTATGTGCGTGAATTGTATGAGGTTGGGCAACAAGTGCGTGTTGGCGAGGTCGAAGGCCAGATCGAAGAGATCGGCACGGTGAAAACCACATTGCTGACCGAGGAGGGCGAGCTGGTGTCGCTTTCCAATCGGATCCTGCTGGAACAGCATGTGAGTAGCCGCTAACCCGGCAAACCCTGCTAATGTATGCCGCCGCGAAATGCCTGCTACCACAGGCTGTGGCGCACATTGACCTAGACTGTCGGCCCGACTTGTTTTGAACAAACCCCAATCGCTATCCACGCGCTACGACCCCCGTGATCTCTCCGATGAGGAGTTGGTCGCGCGCGCGCATACGGAGCTGTTTCACGTAACACGCGCCTATGAAGAGTTGATGCGTCGCTACCAGAGAACTTTATTTAACGTTTGTGCGCGTTATCTAGGGAACGATCGTGATGCTGACGATGTCTGTCAGGAGGTGATGTTGAAGGTGCTGTATGGCCTGAAGAACTTCGAGGGGAAATCGAAGTTCAAGACCTGGCTCTACAGCATCACGTACAACGAATGCATCACGCAGTATCGCAAGGAACGGCGAAAGCGTCGCTTGATGGACGCATTGAGCCTGGACCCTCTCGAGGAAGCGTCGGAAGACAAGGCGCCCAAGCCCGAGGAAAAGGGTGGACTCGATCGCTGGTTGGTCTATGTAAACCCGATCGACCGGGAAATTCTGGTGCTACGATTTGTCGCAGAGCTGGAATTCCAGGAGATCGCAGACATAATGCATATGGGTTTGAGCGCGACAAAAATGCGTTACAAGCGCGCTCTTGACAAATTGCGTGAGAAATTTGCGGGCATTGCTGAAACTTAGTTCGGCGCAAATATCTCTTACGTGTAGGCAAGTTCTGATAGACTTGCCGCCGAGTTGTCCCCCGGTTTGCGGGACTGCTTCACAATCACCAGATGGGGATTTAACGGATGAAACTGAAAAACACCTTGGGCTTTGCCATTGGTTCTTTGATTGCTGCCACTTCGTTCGGCGCTCTGGCACAAGGCCAAGGCGCAGTTGAAATCGAAGGCTTCGCCAAGAAAGAAATGTTCGACAGCGCTCGTGATTTCAAGAACAACGGCAACCTGTTCGGCGGTTCGGTTGGTTACTTCCTGACCGACGACGTTGAACTGCGTTTGGCCTACGACGAAGTGCACAACGCACGTACCGAAGACGGCACTAACGTCAAGGGCGCCAACACCGCTCTGGACGCTCTGTACCACTTCAACAACCCAGGCGACATGCTGCGTCCTTACGTCTCTGCCGGTTTCTCGGACCAGAGCATCGACCAGAATGGCAGCAACGGTCGTAACCGTTCTACCTTCGCTAACGTTGGTGGCGGCGCCAAGCTGTATTTCACTGACAACTTCTACGCCCGTGCTGGCGTCGAAGCTCAGTACAACATCGACCAGGGCGACACCGAGTGGGCACCAAGCGTCGGTATCGGTGTGAACTTCGGTGGCGGCTCCAAGCCTGCTGCTGCTCCAGTTCCAGCTCCGGCTGAAGTCTGCTCCGACAGCGACAACGATGGCGTGTGCGACAACGTCGACAAGTGCCCTGACACCCCAGCCAACGTAACTGTTGACGCTGATGGCTGCCCAGCTGTTGCTGAAGTCGTTCGTGTTGAGCTGGACGTCAAGTTCGACTTCGACAAGTCGACTGTCAAGCCTAACAGCTACGGCGACATCAAGAACCTGGCTGACTTCATGAAGCAGTACCCATCCACCACCACTACTGTTGAAGGTCACACTGACTCCGTCGGTCCTGACGCTTACAACCAGAAACTGTCTGAGCGTCGTGCAAACGCCGTTAAGCAAGTTCTGACCAACCAGTACGGTGTTGAATCGTCCCGCGTTCAGTCTGTTGGCTACGGCGAATCCCGCCCAGTTGCCGACAACGCCACTGACGCTGGTCGTGCAGTTAACCGTCGCGTAGAAGCGCAGGTTGAAGCCCAAGCTAAGTAATTAGCCCACAGCTTTGGAAAAGCCCGGCTTAGGCCGGGCTTTTCTTTGCCTGGGATTTATGAAAATCATGGGGTGGGTTGGAACACACAAGACCTGTGGGAGCGAGCTTGCTCGCGATGGCGGCCTGTCTCTCTCGGTCGTACTCAATCCCATGTGGGAGCGAGCTTGCTCGCGATTGCGGTGTGTCAGTCACCCTCCAGGCTGCTGATACATTGCAATCGCGAGCAAGCTCGCTCCCACATGGGTGTCTGTTAGAGGGCTGAAACCTGGGCCCAGGTCGGCGAGGAGTCGGCCAGTTCGGCAGCGCCGGCCACCGTGCCAATCACCAGAATCGCCGGGCTCTTGAGTTGAAAGGTGCTGGCATCGGCTTCCATCGAGGCCAGGTCGCTGCGGCAATCACGCTGGTGGGGCAGGGAGGCGTTTTCGATCATGGCCACGGGCGTGTTCGCCGCCAGGCCACCGGCCAGCAACTGCTCGCGGATCTCGCTCAGTTTTGCCACGCCCATGTACACCACCAAGGTGGTCCCGCTTTGCGCCAGGGCTTGCCAGTTCAGGCTGCTGCCGTCTTGAGTGTGGGCCGTGACCAGGGTCACGCCCCGGGCAATTCCGCGCAAGGTCAGTGGAATATCGCACTGAGTCGCCCCCGCGAGGCCTGCGGTGATGCCGTTGACCAGTTCCACCTCGACGCCATGCTCGCGCAGCCACTGCGCCTCTTCACCGCCGCGGCCGAAGATGCACGGGTCGCCACCCTTGAGGCGCACCACGCATTTGCCCTGGCGGGCATAACGCAGCATCAGCCGATGAATGAAAGCCTGCGGTGTGGAGCGGCAGCCGCCGCGCTTGCCCACGGCAATGATGCGCGCGTCGGGGCAGTGTTCCAGCACCGCGGTATTCACCAGGTCATCGATCAACACCACGTCGGCCTCGCCCAAGGCGCGCACGGCTTTGAGGGTCAGCAATTCAGGGTCACCGGGACCTGCACCCACCAGCCAGACTTTTGCGTTCATAGTGTTTTCCTCACGAGATAGCCGCCAGCGGTTGCGCCGTGGCAACCAGCAGACGTTTGATTTCCGGTACGCAAGAACCACATTGCGTGCCACAGCCCAATTCTTGCTTGAGCCCCTGCAAGTCCAAGCCACGCTCGATGCCTGCGCAGATCGCACGCTGGCTCACGTTCATGCAGTTGCACAGCGTTTTGCTGCCACCCGTTGTAGCGCCGACATTGCCCGGCGGCGCGCTCAAAGGCGCCAGCAGCCAGCGCCGCAGTTGTTCATCGGCACGGCCTTCCAGCCACAGGTTCTGCAGCCAGTGCCGGGCCAGGGTTTCGCCGGCCAGGCGGATGGCGGTGATGCGGCCGTTTTTGATGCGCACCCGTTTACCGATGGCGCGACGCGGGTCGTCATAGGCCAGTACCGGCCCGTCGATCAGGCCCAATTGCTCGTCGATGGCCTTGAGCAGTTGCGGTTCTGGCGCGACGGCGCTGGCAGCGCGAATCAGCAATGCGGGACGCTCACGGCCGGTCAGGCTCAGGCTGACGTAGGAAAACCCCTCGCACAGGGGGCGCAGCGCCTCCAAATGTTGTTGAACATCGCCTTCGATCAAGGCGAACAACTGCCAAGGCAGGTTCACCGGTTCCAGGCGCACGCCGCTGTGCTTGAGTTCCGGTTGTTTCGACAAGGGGTCGAAGGCCGGTTGAGTCAGGGTGTTCACGCCGCCCTTGAGGAACCGATCACCCCAGTGCATGGGCAGGAACGCCTGGCCCGGGCGCACGCTGTCGTCGCTGTCCACGGCCACGATCACGCTGCCGCGACGGCTCTTGAGGTTGACCAGGTCGCCCGCTTGCAGGCGATGGCGCTGCATTTCGTCGGGGTGCAGGCTGAGCACGGCTTCGTTCACATGACCAAACAGCTGCGCGGCGGTGCCGGTACGGCTCATGCCGTGCCACTGGTCCCTCAGGCGGCCAGTGTTGAGGGTCAATGGGTAGCGGGCGTCACGCAGTTCCTGGGCGGCGCGATAGGGATCGGCCACGAAACGCGCCCGGCCGTTGTCGGTCGGGAAAATCCCGTCCACGTACAGGCGCGCCGTTCCGACCGTGGCGCCTTCGGGGAAGGGCCATTGCTGGGGGCCGAGTTGATCGATCAGGGCATGGCTGATGCCGGACAAGTCCAGGTCGCGGCCTCGGGTCAGTTGTTTGTATTCATCGAACAGTTGGGCCGGGGTGTCAAAGGCGAACAGGCTGGTTTGGCCCGGGCGCAGACGTTTCTCCAGGCGCTGTGCGAAATCCACTGTGATTGCCCAGTCCGGACGTGCTTCACCCGGTGCGCCGACGGCCCGACGGACGTGGGAAATCCGCCGTTCGGAGTTGGTCACCGAGCCTTCTTTCTCGCCCCAGCTGGCTGCCGGCAGCAGCAAGTCGGCAAAGGCGGCGGTCTCGGTGGTCCGGAAGGCTTCCTGCAACACCACGAACGGGCAAGCTTGCAGCGCCTCACGTACCGCTGTCTGGTCCGGCATCGACTGGGCCGGGTTGGTGCAGGCGATCCACAAGGCCTTGATCTTGCCACTGCGCACCTGTTCGAACAGCTCGATGGCGCTCAAACCGGTGGTGGCGGGCAATTGCTCGACACCCCAATAGCGGGCGACATCGGCGCGATGCTCCGGGTTGGCGGCTTCGCGATGGCCCGGCAGCAGGTTCGACAGGCTGCCGGTTTCCCGTCCACCCATGGCATTGGGTTGGCCGGTCAGAGAGAAGGGGCCTGCACCCGGTCGACCGATTTGTCCCGTGGCCAGGTGCAAGTTGATCAGGGCGCTGTTTTTCGCGCTGCCGGCGGTGGACTGGTTCAAACCCATGCACCACAACGACAGGAAGCTTGGCGACGTGCCGACCCATTCGGCGCACTGGTGCAGTTGTTCGACGCTGATGCCGCACAACTGGGCGACCATGGCCGGGGTGTAGTCGCGCACCAGGTTCTTCAGGTCTGCGAAGCCTTCGGTATGGGCCTTGATGAAGTCGCGGTCGACCCAGTCTTCCCACAGCAGCAGGTGCAAAATCCCATGGAACAAAGCGACATCGGTGCCGGGCAGGATCGCCAAGTGCAGGTCCGCCAGGTCGCAGGTGTCGGTACGCCGGGGGTCGATGACGATGATTTTCATCTGTGGTCGGCGGGATTTGGCCTCTTCGAGGCGGCGAAAGAGGATGGGATGGGCGTAGGCCATGTTACTGCCGACGATCATCACGCAGTCGCTCAGTTCCAGGTCTTCGTAGCTGCAGGGTGGGGCGTCGGCGCCGAGGCTGCGTTTGTAGCCCACCACGGCGGAGGACATGCACAGCCGGGAATTGCTGTCTATGTTGTTGGTGCCCACCAATGCCCGGGCAAGTTTGTTAAATGCGTAGTAATCCTCGGTCAGCAACTGGCCGGAGATGTAGAACGCCACGCTGTCGGGGCCGTGCTCGGCGATGGTCTCGGCGAAGACGCTGGCGGCGTGATCCAGGGCGCTGTCCCAGTCGGTACGGGCCCGGGCCAGGCCTTTGCCCAGGCGCAGTTCCGGGTACAGGGCGCGAGCGGCGAGGTCGCCGGTCAGGTGCAGGGTGGAACCCTTGCTGCACAGTTTGCCGAAGTTGGCCGGATGGGCGGGATCGCCGCTGACGCCGAGGATGCGCTCGCCGTCATGCTCGATCAGGACGCCGCAACCGACCCCGCAATAACAGCAGGTGGAGGCAGTGATCTGGCGGTTCATCAGCTTGCATCCCGCAGGGCTAGTTGCACCCGGCCGTTCTCGACCCGGGCCGAATGATGATGGGCGCAGCCCACGTCGGGGGCCTGGGCCTGGCCGCTTTCCAGGTCGATCTGCCAGTTGTGCAGCGGGCAGGCCACGCGCTTGCCGTAGACCAACCCTTGGGACAACGGGCCGCCCTTGTGCGGGCAACGGTCATCCAGTGCGAACACTTCATCGTCGCTGGTGCGGAATATCGCGATATCGCCTTTGGGGCCATTGATGATGCGCGAACCGAGGATGTTGATCTCTTCCAGTGCGCAGATATCCAACCAGTTCATGCCGGCACCTCCAGGTTCTTCACGGGGATGGCCTCGAACTCTTTCTTCAACTGAGGCTGTTCCAGGCGTTGCTTCCAAGGGTCCTGTTCCAGCGACAGGGAAAACTTCAGGCGTTCGTGGAGGGCCTTGCGTCGTTCGGGGTCTTCCAGCACGGCTTTCTTGATGTGCTCCATGCCAACCCGCTGCATGTAATGCACGGTGCGTTCGAGGTAGAAGGCTTCCTCACGGTAGAGCTGCAGGAAGGCGCCGTTGTATTCACGCACCTCTTCGGCGGTCTTGAGCTTGACGAAAAACTCGGCGACCTCGGTCTTGATCCCGCCGTTGCCACCGATGTACATCTCCCAGCCGGAATCGACGCCGATAATGCCGACGTCCTTGATCCCGGCTTCCGAACAGTTGCGTGGGCAACCGGAGACGGCCAGCTTCACTTTGTGGGGCGACCACATGTTGAACAGGTCGTGTTCCAGCTCGATGCCCAGTTGGGTGGAGTTCTGCGTGCCGAAGCGGCAGAACTCGCTGCCCACGCAGGTCTTCACGGTGCGAATGGACTTGCCATAGGCGTGGCCGGAGGGCATGTCGAGGTCTTTCCAGACGCCGGGCAGGTCCTGCTTCTTGATCCCCAGCAAATCGATGCGCTGCCCGCCCGTGACCTTGACCATCGGCACGTTGTATTTGTCGGCCACGTCGGCGATGCGCCGCAGCTCGGAGGGGTTGGTCACGCCGCCCCACATCCGTGGAACCACGGAGTAGGTGCCGTCTTTCTGGATGTTGGCGTGGGCGCGTTCGTTGATCAGGCGCGACTGTGGGTCGTCGTGGGCTTCGCCGGGCCAGGTGGAAATCAGGTAGTAGTTCAATGCCGGACGGCAGGTGGCGCAGCCGTTCGGGGTGCGCCAGTTCAGGTAGCTCATGGTCCCGGCGATGCTCAGCAGGTGCTGGTCGCGGATCGCCTGGCGGATCTGGCCGTGGTTGAGGTCGCTGCAACCGCAGATGGCTTTTTCGCTTTTCGGCTTGACGTCCGCCGCACCGCCGACGGTGTTGATCAGGATCTGTTCCACCAGGCCGGCGCAGGAACCGCAGGAACTGGCGGCCTTGGTGTGTTTTTTTACGTCATCGACGCTGAACAGCCCGTGTTCCTGGATCGCCTTGACGATGGTGCCCTTGCACACGCCATTGCAGCCGCAGACTTCGGCGCTGTCGGCCATGCTCATGGCTTTGTCCTGGCCCTGGTGGCCTACGTCGCCGAGTGCATTCTCACCGAACATCAGGTGATCGCGGATCTCGCTGATGCCGTGGTTCTCACGGATCTGGCGGAAATACCAGCCGCCGTCCGCGGTATCGCCGTACAGACAGGCACCGACCAGCACGTCATCCTTGATCACCAGTTTTTTGTAGACGCCGCCGATGGGGTCGGACAGGGTGATGGTCTCGGTGCCTTCGCCGCCCATGAAGTCGCCGGCGGAGAACAGGTCGATGCCGGTGACTTTCAACTTGGTCGACGTGACCGAACCCTTGTAAGTGGCGAAGCCCAGTTGCGCGAGGTGGTTGGCGCAGACTTTGGCTTGTTCGAACAGCGGTGCCACCAGGCCGTAGGCGGTGCCGCGGTGGCTGGCGCATTCACCGATGGCGTAGATGCGTGGGTCGTAGGTTTGCATGGTGTCGTTGACCAGGATCCCGCGGTTGCACGGGATGCCGGATTTTTCCGCCAGTTCGGTGTTGGGGCGGATGCCGGCGGCCATCACCACCAGGTCGGCGGGGATGATGTCGCCGTTCTTGAACTGGACCGACCCGACCCGGCCATTGCCGGCATCGTGCAAGGCCTGGGTCTGTTCGCTGAGGCGGAATTTCAGGCCGCGGTTTTCCAGGGCGGTTTGCAGCAGTTGGCCGCTGGTCTTGTCCAGTTGCCGTTCCAGCAGCCATTCGCCCAGGTGCACCACGGTCACGTCCATGCCCCGCAGCTTCAAGCCGTTGGCCGCTTCCAGGCCCAACAGGCCGCCACCGATGACCACGGCGTGCTTGTGGGTCTTGGCGGTATCGATCATCGCCTGGGTGTCGGCGATGTCGCGGTAGCCGATCACGCCGTCCAGGCTGTTGCCGGGGATCGGCAGGATGAAGGGCGTGGAGCCGGTGGCGATGAGCAGGCGGTCGTATTCGGCTTCGCTACCGTCTTCGGCGATGACCCGGCGCTTTATCCGGTCGATCTCCACCACCTTGCGGTTGAGCAGCAGCTTGATGTTGTTGTCCAGGTACCAGCTCAGGTCGTTGAGCACGATCTCTTCGAACGTCTGCTCACCGGCCAGCACCGGCGAGAGCAGGATGCGGTTGTAGTTGGTGTGGGGCTCGGCGCCGAACACCGTGATGTCGTACAGCTCGTTGCTCAGCTTGAGCAGTTCCTCGAGGGTTCGAACCCCGGCCATGCCGTTGCCGATCATCACCAGTTTGAGTTTTTTCATCAGGGTTCTCCGCAAGCTCAGGTCCGTTTCATCACGGCGATCGGACTGGCTCGGCAATTTTTACGAAAACAAAAAAAGGCGTCCCGCTAGCAAGCTAGCGAGGACGCCTTTGTCCTGGTCCCGTTCTCTCGGGAAGCACCGCCTTCATCGTTGGAGGCGTTGCTTTATGTATGGTGAGAGAGGTTATGCAGTGGTTGTGCCAACTGGCTCTAAGGTGCGGATTTATTGAGCAGCGAGCTGATTGAGCGGATTGGGGTGGGGTTTATTGCACCGAATCAAAGCGTGTTGCCCGGTAATGGAGCGTGGGGCCGATAGCTTTTTAGTGGCAGGCAGGCCGCCATCGCGAGCAAGCTTTGCTCCCACAGCAGATCCCTTGTGGCAGCAAATGCCCTGTGACAGCAGGTCCCTTGTGGGAGCAAAGCTTGCTCGCGATGGGGACGACCGGATTTCAGCTGTGAAACATCAGAAACAACAACACAACATTCACCACCAACGACACCAGTGCCAACGTCCGCCAGACCTTCAGCGGCTCCCTTTCCAGCAACGGCCTGGGCCTTACGCTCAAGCTGCGGCGTTCGCCCTGTTCCAGCAGCAACAGCCATTCCTCGGCGGTTTCAAAGCGCTGGCCCGGGTCCGCCGCGACGGCGCGTTCCAGGCTTTGCCCAAGCCATTCAGCCAGGTCCGGCCGATAGCGGTTGGCACTGACCGGCACGCCAAAGCGCGGGCGCTGGAAGGCTTCGATTTCGCCGTAGGGATAGTGCCCGGTCAGCAGGAAATACAAGGTCACGCCGACGGCATACAAATCCTGTTGCGCCGTGGGTGCGGTGCCGCCGAAGGCTTCCGGGGCAATGTAGCTGGGCGTACCGGGCAAGACGTTGGCCTGGTCCTCGGACAGGCCCGGGCAGTAGGCCAGGCCGAAATCCAGCAAGCGCAACTCCCCGTCGTCACCCAGGTGCAGGTTTTCCGGCTTGATGTCGCGGTGGTAGATCTGCCTTCGATGCAACAGGCCCACCGCCCGCATCAGCCGTTGCGCCAGGTCCTGCCATTGGGCCAGGGGCAATGGCCCGGCCTGGTTGAACAGCTCGGCCAGGGTCGCGCCCGGATACTCGCGCATCACATAGTACAAATGCTGACGCTGGGGAACGCCATGGACCTCGGGAAACTGCCGCCCGGCGACGCGCTTGAGAAACCATTCCTCCGAGAGCAAGGCCTGTCCAGCCCGGCTGTCGTCCCGTAGCTGCACGGGCAAGGTTTTCAGCAACCAGGGTTGGCCCTGGCCGTCATGTACCCGGTAGAGCAACGATTGCTGGCTCTGGCCAAGCAGGCCTTCGACCTGCCAGCCCTCGAACACCTGGCCCGGTTTCAGCATGGGGGGCAGGGGCCATTGCTGCAGTTGGATCAAGGCATCGCCGATGCTGGCTTCGCCCAGGGCATCGACCCGCACCAACAACGCGCTGGCGTTGTCCTGGCTGCCGGCCAGGTGCGCGGCGTTGACCAGCGTCTGGGCCGCGAGGTCCAGGTCCGGTTGGTCGCGAAGGATGCCGGCGATGGCCGTGTCCCCCAGGACGGCCCAGACGCCATCGCTGAGCAACACGAACGTTTCGTCGGTGCGCAGTTCACCGTCGAGAAAGTCGAGAATCAGGTGTTGATCCAGTCCCAGGGCCCGCTTGAGCACATGCTGCATGCCTTGCTGTTCCCAGACGTGATCTTCGCTGACCCGTTGCAAGTGATCGGCGTGCCAGCGATAGACCCGGCAATCACCCACGTGGGCCAGGGTGAAGCGCCGGCCTCGCAGGACCAGGGCGCTGACGGTGGTGAGCAGCGGTTGCCCGCCACCGTTGGCCTGCAGCCAGCGATTCTGCGCCAGTAACAAGCGGTCCAGCGCCTGGGCCACGCCCCAGGTTTGCGGCGTGGAATAGTAGTCCAGGGCCAGGGCCTGCAAGGTCGAACGGGCGGCCAATCCGCCATCGGCGCATTGGCTCACGCCGTCGGCGATGGCGAACAGGTAACCCTTGCTGGCGGCCAGGGCCGGGGCGGGGGTGACCAGGCGCAGGGCGTCCTGGTTTTCCTCCCGCGGGCCGATGGCACTGGCTTCGGCGAAGCTCAATTGCAGGCTCATGGTTGCAGGTTATACCCGAGCAGCGGTGACGGCTGCCGAACCCCAAGTGGTTCTCCAGCGACGCTTGACACCGTGCAGGCCGAACCAGGCCAGGACACCGAGGCTGGCGAACAACCACAGGGCCAGTTGATAGCTGCCGGTGCTTTGTTTGATCGCGCCCATGCCCGCCGCCAGGGCGAAGCCGCCGATGCCGCCGGCCATGCCGATCAGCCCGGTCATCACGCCGATTTCGCGACGGAAGCGTTGTGGCACCAGTTGGAACACCGCGCCGTTGCCCGCACCCAAACCGAGCATGGTGCAAACGAACAGGGCCAGGGCCGCATAGGAACTCGGCAGGTTGAAGCCCACCGCGGCGATGCAGACTGCAGCAACGGTGTACATGCCGAGCAAGGTGCGGATGCCACCGAAACGGTCCGCCAGGGCGCCACCCAAGGGACGCATCAGACTGCCACCGAAGACGCAGGCAGCGGTGTAGTAGCCGGCGGTGACGGGGCTCAGGCCGTATTGGTCGTTGAAGTAGCCGGGCAGGGCGCTGGCCAGGCCGATGAAACCGCCGAAGGTCACGCTGTAGAAGAACATGAACCACCAGCTGTCACGGTCGCCCAGGGCCTTGAGGTAGTCGGCCATGGATTTGGCTTTCGGCCGTTCGGGAGCGTTCTTGGCCAGCCAGGCGAAGAGGACCAGGGTCAACACCAGCGGGATCAGCGCGAAGCCGAACACGTTGGTCCAGCCGAAGGCTACGGCCATGACCGGAGCGATCAACGCCGCGAGCACGGTGCCCGAGTTACCGGCGCCAGCGATGCCCATGGCCTTGCCCTGGTGTTGTGGCGGATACCACTGGGAAGCCAGCGGCAGGGCCACGGCGAACGAAGCGCCGGCCACGCCCAGGAACAGGCCGAGCAGCAGGGCTTGTTCGTAGCTGTGGATGCCCAGTTTCCAGGCGCAAAACAACGCACCGATCACAATCACCTGGCCGACCATGCCGGCGGTTTTCGGCGAGATGCGATCGGCCAGCAAGCCCATGAACAGACGCAGTACGGCACCGGCCAGGATCGGCGTCGCGACCATCAGGCCGCGTTGCTGGGTGGTCAGGTGCAGGTCGGCGGAGATCTGCACTGCCAGTGGACCGAGCAGGTACCAGACCATGAAACTCAGGTCGAAATAGAGGAAGGCCGCGCACAGTGTCGGGGTGTGGCCGGATTTCCAGAAGCTTGAATTCATCGCGCACCTCAGCTGTAAAAGTCTCGAGAAATGAGTCAGTGCTCAGAAGCAGTGCGCCGTCTGTGGTCGCACCACCGGCTCCGAAGAGCCAAAACAAAAAAACGCCGCAACCCGGATTGCCAGAGAGGCAAGGTGGGTGTGCGACGTCTTTGTCGTAGGTGGGGCAACCGCCGTTGGTTACCTGTGGGATTGCTTAAGCGAGATCTGTGCCAACAGGAGGGATTGGCGTGAGGGCTATCGCGAGCAAGCTCGCTCCCACAATGGATCTTCAGTGGGCACAATACCTGTGGGAGCGGGCTTGCTCGCGAAGGCGTCCGGTCAGTCGACATCGATGTTGAATGGAAAGCCGCTTTCGCGAGCAAGCCCGCTCCCACATTGGAACTCCAGTGGCTACAGGACCTGTGGGAGCGAGCTTGCTCGCGATGGCGTCAGGCCAGGCGCTACAAGGCTGTCAGCCGAGCAACTCGTTCATGGCAATGATCTGCTCCGCCACCTGGATCAGCTTCTGCTGGCGGCTCATGGCCTGGCGGCGCATCAGGGTATAGGCCTGTTCTTCGTTGCACTCCTTCATCTTCATCAGCATGCCCTTGGCCAGTTCGATGCGCTTGCGTTCGGCCAGTTGCTGGTCCCGGGCCAGGAGTTGGGCACGCAGGGCCTGGTCGCTTTCGAAGCGGGCCATGGCCACGTCGAGGATCGGTTGCAGGCGCGCAGCGTGGATGCCTTCGACGATGTAGGCACTGACGCCCGACTTGATCGCCTGGCGCATCACATTGGGGTCGTGCTCGTCGGTAAACATGACGATCGGTCGTGGCTGGTCGCGGCTGACCAGCACCACTTGTTCCATCACATCGCGTCCGGGTGACTCGGTATCGATCAGGATCACGTCCGGACGCACCGTTTCGACGCGCGCCGGCAGGTCGATGGTCAGGCCGGATTCGTCGATCACTTCGAAGCCGGCCTCAATCAGGGCAGCCTTGAGGCGGCCGACTTTTTTCGCGGTGTCGTTGATCAGCAGGATACGCAGCATGGTCGTGGCTCCTGTCAGCGGCTGGCGAGAAGGGGAGCCGCATCGCTCAAGGCGTGCAGTTTGAAGCTGCGGGCGTACCCGGCCGGGTCCGAGCCGTCCCAGGTGGTGCCGTCGATCAGTTGGCTGCTGCGCATGTCCTGGTCCGCAGACGCGATGTCGAGTGCAGCGCAGGCTTCACGGTACAGTTTGAGCTGTTGGACGTCCCTGGCCACGGCCAGGTAATCCGGGTCTTCACGCAGCAGGCCCCAGCGACGGAACTGGGTCATGAACCACATGCCGTCGGACAGGTACGGCAGGTTCACTTCGCCGCCGCCATGAAAGCGCATTGCGTGGGGATCCTGCCAGCTGTTGCCCAAGCCGTCGGCATAGATCCCCAGCAGGCGCGGCTCGATGCAGTCCAGCGGGGCGTCGAGGTATTCCGGTGCACTCAATAGTTGCGCGGTGCTGCGGCGGTTTTCGTTGCTCTGTTCGATGAAGCGGCTGGCTTCGAGGATTGCCATCACCAAGGCCCGGGCGGTATTGGGGTATTGCTCGACGAACGCCTGGGTGCAGCCCAGGACTTTTTCCGGGTGGTCGGGCCAGATGGTCTGGGTGGTCGCAAGGGTAAAACCGAGGTTCTGCTTCACCGCGCTGGCGCACCACGGCTCGCCGACACAAAACCCGTCGATGCGCCCGGCTTGCAGGTGCGCGATCATTTGCGGCGGCGGCACCACCACACTGTCGACGTCCGACAAGGGGTGGATGCCCTGGGCTGCAAGCCAGTAATAGAGCCACATGGCGTGGGTGCCGGTGGGGAAGGTCTGGGCGAAGGTCAGTTTCGGGCGAGTTTGGTGCACGTGCCGTTCCAGTGCTTCAGGACTGGTCACGCCTTGGGCCTGCAAGCCATGGGACAGGTTGATGCTCTGGCCGTTCTGGTTCAGCCCCATCAGCACCGCCATGTCGGTCGGTGCCACGCCGCCGATGCCCAGATGCACCGCATAGATCAGGCCATACAGGCTGTGGGCGGCATCGATTTCACCGCTGACCAGTTTGTCCCGCAGGTTGGCCCAGGACGCTTGGCGCTTGAGGTTCAGGGTCAGGCCGTAGGGTTGGGCGAAGCCCTGGGTGGCAGCGACCACCACCGGGGCACAGTCGCTCAAGGCCATGAAACCGAGGTTGATCGCGCTCTTTTCCGGGGCATCGCTGCCGTTGACCCAGGCCAGGGGGTTGGCTGGAACTTCATTCATCGGTATCACCTTCCGCATAAAAAAGCGCCGTGTCCGGGCTCAGGAGACCGGACGACGACGCCGTTGTCCCTTAAAACAGTGTGGCACTCATTCCGTCGCTGGCATGGGCGCTGATGACCAAAAGGGTGCAAGGCATATGCCAGCGCTATCGTTTTGTGCGGGCGCCTCGCTTGAGCCGCCGTTGCCCGGCTATAATCGCCGCCTCATTTCGTCGCCCGAGTCAAAGCCGCCCATGTACACCCTGGCCCGTGAACTGCTGTTCAAACTCTCCCCGGAAACTTCCCACGACCTGTCCCTGGACTTGATCGGCGCGGGCGGACGCCTCGGCCTCAACGGTTTGCTGTGCAAGGCGCCGGTGAAATTGCCGGTGACGGTCATGGGCCTGGAGTTTCCCAACCCGGTCGGGTTGGCGGCGGGCCTGGACAAGAATGGCGCGGCCATCGACGGCTTCGCCCAGTTGGGTTTCGGTTTCGTGGAAATCGGCACCGTCACTCCGCGCCCGCAGCCGGGCAACCCCAAGCCACGGCTCTTCCGCCTGCCGCAAGCCGAGGCGATCATCAATCGCATGGGCTTCAACAACCTGGGCGTCGACAACCTGCTGGCCCGCGTGGCCGCGGCCAAATACAAGGGCGTGCTCGGCATCAACATCGGCAAGAACTTCGACACGCCGGTGGAGCGCGCCGTCGACGACTACCTGATCTGCCTGGACAAGGTCTACGCCCACGCCAGCTACGTGACCGTCAACGTCAGCTCTCCCAACACCCCGGGGCTGCGCAGCCTGCAATTCGGTGATTCCCTCAAGCAACTACTGGCCGACCTGGCCCGGCGTCGCGCGGAACTGGCTTTGACCCATGGTCGGCATGTGCCACTGGCGATCAAGATCGCCCCGGACATGACCGACGAAGAGACCAGCCAGGTGGCCCAGGCCCTGATCGAGACGGGCATGGACGCGGTGATCGCCACCAACACGACCCTGGGGCGCGAAGGCGTCGAAGGGCTGGAGCACGGTGACGAGGCGGGCGGTTTGTCTGGCGCGCCCGTGCGTGACAAGAGCACCCACACCGTGAAGGTGCTGGCCGCTGAGTTGGCGGGGCGCTTGCCGATCATCGCGGCGGGCGGGATTACCGAAGGCAGGCATGCCGCCGAGAAGATCACCGCCGGGGCGAGCCTGGTGCAGGTTTACTCGGGCTTCATCTACAAGGGGCCGGCGTTGATTCGTGAGTCGGTGGATGCGATTGCGGCGTTGGGTTGATTCAGGAGTGCTCGGCTCTATTGTGGCGAGCAGGTTTTCTGTGGGAGCAAAGCTTGCTCGCGATAAGGTCGCCTCGGTTCCAGACAGACCGCGTTGTCTTCATCGCGGGCAAGCCTTGCTCCCACAGGGCCTCGCCACAACATGTTGCAACTCAAGTTAATAACCCAGGCATTAAAAAGGGCTCCTCGAAGGAGCCCCCTGGGCCGTAGCCCGCCGCCCGGATGGGACGTGCGTGGTTAAATCGATATGGGTTTCAAATTGTCGAGTTCTTGAGTATTAAGCCCTGTGTCAGCCGACGGCGTGAAGTTCGTTGAGTCTATGGATACCCGCAGTGCCGGTCATACCGTCCCAGTTGTCGCCGCGTCCTTCTCGCCAGCCATTGATCCAGGCTTGACGTACCGACGGTAGAGTAAAGGGGCAAAGCTCACGGGATTTACCACCAACGCCATATTGGTAACCACGTAAAAATGCTCTTTCCAACGGATCACGCTTAAGTCTTCTCATAGGGTGTTGCCCTCACTTGTTGACTGTTACTTAGCGTCGACCTCTATCGAGGCCGGGGCAGAATCATTCTGCCGTTGGTGGCTCGTTGCCGGCGTGACGAGCCGAGGTGTTGACGCCGTTGCGACGTCAACCTGTGTTGAGTTCTAACCAAAGCGTCACAGGGATGGAATGATCGTTTTGTCATAAGCACGTAACAGTAAAGATGTTAGGGCGATAAGTAACTTCATGTTCATTGACCGCTTTTGAGCAAGACCCCTGTATGATCGGCCCTGCGCCAAAGGGGACGGCCTTTCCTTGAATGAGAATGTCCCCCTGTTGCACTCAGGTACTATTCGACGAAAGGGTCGAGTTTTCACAATTTGTTGCACAGAATTTTTTACCTGCCTTCGCATCAAAGCTCTTTTAACCTGAGCGGCGAGGGCGGCACGGCACACATTCGTGCCACGCGGGTGCTCTTGAGAAAAGCACCTGACTGAACCCGGCCCGGCAATGCGTTGCCCGGCCCACTTAGCCAAAGGCTCTGGAAACCCCATGTCCGATCGTTTCGAACTCTTCCTCACCTGCCCCAAGGGCCTCGAAGGCCTGCTGATCGAGGAAGCCGTCGGGCTTGGCCTTGAAGAGGCGCGCGAGCACACCTCGGCCGTGCGCGGCATGGCCGACATGGAAACGGCTTATCGCCTGTGCCTGTGGTCGCGCCTGGCCAACCGCGTGTTGCTGGTGCTCAAGCGCTTCCCGATGAAGGATGCCGAAGACCTGTACCACGGTGTGCTGGATGTCGACTGGCAAGACCATATGCTGGCCGATGGCACCTTGGCAGTGGAGTTCAGCGGTCATGGTTCGGGCATCGACAACACCCACTTCGGCGCCTTGAAGGTCAAGGATGCCATCGTCGACAAGCTGCGCACGCCATCGGGCGAGCGACCGTCCATCGACAAGCTCAACCCGGACCTGCGCATCCACCTGCGCCTGGACCGTGGCGAAGCGATCCTCTCCCTCGACCTTTCCGGCCACAGCCTGCACCAGCGCGGTTATCGCCTGCAGCAAGGCGCCGCGCCGCTGAAGGAAAACCTCGCCGCCGCGATTCTGATCCGCGCCGGTTGGCCGCGCATTGCCGCTGAAGGCGGGGCGCTGGCCGACCCAATGTGCGGTGTCGGCACGTTCCTGGTGGAAGCCGGCATGATCGCCGCCGACATGGCGCCGAACCTGCGTCGCCAGCAGTGGGGCTTCACCGCCTGGCTCGGCCACGTGCCGGCGTTGTGGAAGAAGCTCCACGAAGAGGCCAGCGAACGCGCCGCCGCCGGGCTGGCCAAGCCGCCGTTGTGGATTCGCGGCTACGAAGCCGACCCACGGCTCATCCAACCGGGCCGCAACAACGTCGAGCGGGCGGGCCTGAGCGAGTGGATCAAGATCTATCAGGGCGAAGTTGCCACCTTCGAACCGCGTCCGGATCAGAACCAGAAAGGCCTGGTGATCTGCAACCCGCCGTACGGCGAGCGTCTGGGCGACGAAGCCAGCCTGCTTTATCTCTACCAGAACCTGGGCGAACGCCTGCGCCAGGCGTGCCTGAACTGGGAGGCGGCGGTGTTTACCGGTGCGCCGGACCTGGGCAAGCGCATGGGCATTCGCAGCCACAAGCAGTATTCGTTCTGGAACGGCGCCTTGCCGTGCAAGTTGTTGCTGATCAAGGTCCTGCCGGACCAGTTCGTCACTGGCGAGCGTCGCACCCCGGAGCAACGCCAGGCCGAGCGCGAGCAAGCCGCTTACGATCAAGCCCCCGAAGTGCCGCAAGAGCGCCAGTACAACAAGAACGGTAACCCGATCAAACCGGCGCCGGCACCGGCCCCTGTGGTCGAGCAGGCGCGGTTGAGCGAAGGCGGGCAGATGTTCGCCAATCGCCTGCAAAAGAACCTCAAGTTGCTGAGTAAATGGGCCAAGCGTGAAGGTGTGGACTGCTACCGGGTCTACGATGCCGACATGCCGGAATACTCCATGGCCATCGACCTCTATCACGACTGGGTTCACGTCCAGGAATACGTCGCACCGAAGTCCATCGACCCGGAAAAGGCCTCGGCCCGGCTGTTCGACGCCCTGGCGGCGATTCCCCAGGCGCTGAACGTGGACAAGAGCCGCGTGGTGATCAAGCGCCGCGAGCGTCAGAGCGGCACCAAGCAGTACGAGCGCCAGAGCGCCCAGGGCAAGTTCACCGAGGTCAACGAAGGCGGCGTGAAGCTGCTGGTCAACCTTACCGATTACCTGGACACCGGGCTGTTCCTCGATCATCGACCGATGCGTCTGCGGATCCAGAAAGAGGCCGCCGGCAAGCGTTTCCTCAACCTGTTCTGCTACACCGCGACCGCCAGCGTCCACGCCGCCAAGGGGGGAGCCCGGAGCACCACCAGTGTCGACTTGTCGAAAACCTACCTGGACTGGGCGCGGCGCAACTTGTCGCTCAATGGTTTTTCCGACAAGAACCGCCTGGAGCAGGGTGACGTGATGGCATGGCTGGAAGCCAGTCGTGACGAGTACGACCTGATCTTCATCGACCCGCCGACCTTCTCCAACTCCAAGCGCATGGAAGGCGTGTTTGACGTGCAGCGCGATCACGTGCAGTTGCTGGACCTGGCCATGGCGCGCCTGGCCCCGGGCGGTGTGCTGTATTTCTCCAACAACTTCCGCAAGTTCCAACTCGAGGACAACCTCGGCGAGCGCTATGCGGTGGAAGAAATCACCGCCAAGACGATTGATCCGGATTTCGCCCGCAACGGCAAGATCCACCGTGCCTGGAAAATCATGGCGCGTTGACTGGGCCTGATTGGATCCACGAAGCCTTGTAATTCAGGGCTTCTAGCCTCGTTTGGGGCTGGCTAAAGTGATGGCGAATAGCTATAACTTAGGCTGTGTCCAGGGTTGTATCTATGCCTGGTCCCTTTGCGGGTTGTATTTATGGCATTGCATCAGGTGCGCCCCAGAATCCTGGGCTTTATCAGCGAAGATGTGTCGGCCTGGCTGGTGGCTTCGCTGGTGCTGCTGGCCGGTACCTTCCTGACCGGCGTGTTGAGCTGGGCGATGACGAACCTGTTCAATCAGCAATTGCGCCAGCGCTTCGAGTTGCACGTTGAGGAGCGCTTCAGCCGCATCGAGGAACAATTCCAGGACGAGGAGCTACTCCTCGGCAGCCTCGGGCGCTTCTTTGCCAACTCCGAAGACGTTTCCAACCGGGAATTCCGTGGCTACGCCGACGCGCTGTTGCGCCGTACCCGGGCCTTCGTCTGGGCGCCCAGGGTGCTTCGCGACGAACGGCAAGCGTTCGAACAGCAGGCGCAGGCCGAAGGGGCTCCTCAATTTTCGATCCGCGAGGCGGATGGCAGCGGTGGCCTGCGGCAGGCCGCCGAACGGGACGAGTACGTTCCGGTGCTCTACATCCAGAGCCGGACTCCCTACGGTGCACCGCTGGGCCTGGATCTGCTTTCCGAACCCTTGCGCCGTGCCACCCTCCAGCGGGCTCGCCAGCGCGGCGGGCTGGTGGCCTCGCAACCGCTGGACTTGATGGACGGCGACCCGGTGTCTACCCACGGAATATTGCTGGTCGCGCCAGTTATCAGGGAATCGGCCAATGAACCGTTCGGCTACGTGGTGGCGGCTATCAGTATGTCGCAACTGGTGGGCGACGGACTGCCGGCGTCCAGTCACGACAATCTGTCGATGCGGGTCGTGGACCTGTCTGCCGAAAACGGTGCGCAGACGCTGTTCGAATCCCGCAACCAGCCGGGCCAGAGCGATTTGTCGGCGACCCGCCTGTTACGTCTGGCCGATCACGACTATCGGGTGGAGTTACGGCCCAGCCGGGTATTCCTGTCGACCAATCATTCTTCGGTCACCAGCCTGGTGATACTCGGCGGCTTGCTCAGCCTGCTGCTCAGCGCCTTGCTCTATGTGCTGGTCAGCCAGCGGCAGCGGGCCTTGAAACTGGTCGAGCAACGCACCCGTGAACTGCGCGCCCGGGAGCAGGAGCTGCGCGGTACTCATGGCCAATTGCGCGGCGTGCTGGATGCCGCGACCCAGGTCGCGATCATCGCCACGGACCTGCGCGGGGTCATCACCACCTTCAACGTCGGCGCCGAACAGATGCTCGGCTACCCGAGTTGCGAGGTGCTGCAAAGCATGACCCTGGAGAGCTTGCATGTGCCGCGCGAACTCCAGGCTCGGGCCGCCCAGCTTGGCGCGCGTTTTGGCAAACCGATTCCCACCTGCCACGCGATGTTGCTCGAGGGCGGCGAACAGGGTGGACAACAGGCGCGGGAATGGACGCTGGTGCGTCGCGATGGTAGCCACCTGACCGTGAACATGCTGGCTACACCGATGCTCGATGACCAGGGGTTGTGGGTCGGGCACCTGGCGATCTGCATCGACATCACCGAACGCAAGCGCGTTCACGAAGCGCTGGCGGCCCGTGATCTGTTGCTGAAAAAGCTCAGCGCCCACGTGCCCGGGGGGATCTACCAGTTCAAGATGGATTTCAATGATCGCTTCAGCGTGATCTATGCCAGCGACGGCATTCGTGACATCTATGAGCTGGAACCCGATGTACTGGTGCAGAACGCCGAGGCTATTTTCTCGCGTATTCACCCGTTGGACAGCACGCGCGTCCGTGCTTCGATTCGTGCTTCGGCCCATACCTTGAGCCCGTGGCGGGAAGAGTACCGGGTGCAATTGCCTTTACGCGGCCTGCGCTGGGTGCGCGGCGAGGCCACACCCGAGGAGTTGCCCGGCGGTGGGGTGTTGTGGCACGGCTACATCTCGGATATTTCCGACTTGAAACGGGTGGAAGAAGAACTACGGGCCTTGTCCGTGACCGACGCTTTGACCGGCATTCGCAACCGTCGTTATTTCCAGGAGCGGCTGACCTCGGAGATGGTCCGGGTTGAGCGCGGTTCGGGGGGGCTGGCGGTCATCATGCTCGACATCGATCACTTCAAGCGCATCAACGACCAGCACGGCCATGCGGTGGGCGACCGGGTGTTGCAGGCGGTCTGCCAGCGCATCGCCCAACGGTTGCGCCGCACCGATGTGTTCTGTCGGTTGGGTGGGGAAGAGTTCGTGGTGCTGTGTCCGGACACTGACAGTGACAGCGCCTACTCTCTGGCGCTGGAGCTGTGGGAAGGCTTGCGGGCTGCGCCCATCGACGATGTGGGCGTTGTCACCGCCAGCTTCGGCATCGCCACTTGGC
This sequence comes from Pseudomonas beijingensis, assembly GCF_030687295.1. Classification (NCBI taxonomy): domain Bacteria; kingdom Pseudomonadati; phylum Pseudomonadota; class Gammaproteobacteria; order Pseudomonadales; family Pseudomonadaceae; genus Pseudomonas; species Pseudomonas beijingensis. The sequence goes on from NZ_CP117425.1 coordinate 3,023,996, forward strand.
GTGCCGGGGAGGGCGCCGATGCGCTGCTGCTCAGGGCCGATTCAGGCGTGTACGCGGCCAAGCAGGCCGGGCGGGACCGGGTCGAGACGCAGTTGGGTTAGCCATTTTGGCCGGGTCTGGGGGCGAAAGGTGTGGGAGCGGGCTTGCTCGCGAATGCGGTGTAACATTCAAGCATTGCATTGGCTGACACGCCGCCTTCGCGAGCAAGCCCGCTCCCACAGTTGATCTTCAGTGGGCAAAAAATCTGTGCTCGACACAAATCCCCTGTGGGAGCGAGCTTGCTCGCGATAGCGTCAGGCCAGCCACATCCCCATCAACTGACCGACCGAATCGCGAGCAAGCTCGCTCCCACACTTGATCTTCAGTGGGCCCAACATTCGTGTTCGACACAGATCCACTGTGGGAGCGAGCTTGCTCGCGATAGCGGTATGTCATTCAGCATCGATGTTTGCTGACCGACCGCATCGCGAGCAGGCTCGCTCCCACATTTGTACCTCTGATCACCACTGAATCTGTGGTGAGTCGGGGGTCAGAGCACCGAAGCCGTCTGTGACAGTTTCGGCTGGCGGTACAGGTCCAGCAACACCTGGTCCAGCACTGACGAAGCGCCCCATGGCTTCGGATCGTTGAGGATCGCCACCACCGCCCAGGTGTTGCCATTGATGTCGCGGCTGTAGCCGGCGATGGCGCGGACAGTGTTCAGGGTCCCGGTCTTGACGTGGGCCTCGCCGGCCATGGCGGTGGTCTTCAGGCGTCTGCGCATGGTGCCGTCGGTGCCGGCAATTGGCATCGAACTGATGAACTCCGCCGAATACGGGCTGCGCCAGGCGGCTTGCAGCATCGCGGCCATTTCCCGGGCGCTGACCCGCTCGGCGCGGGACAGGCCGGAGCCGTTCTCCATTACCAGGTGCGGTGCGGTGATGCCTTTCTTGGCCAGCCACTGGCGCACCACCCGTTGCGCGGCCTTGGCGTCATCGCCGTCGGCTTCGTTACGGAACTGCGCGCCGAGGCTCAGGAACAGTTGCTGGGCCATGGTGTTGTTACTGTATTTGTTGATGTCGCGGATGATCTCCGCCAGGTCCGGAGAGAATGCCCGGGCCAGCACCTTGGCGTTGCTCGGGGTAGCGGCCAGGCGGTCCTTGCCCTGGATGCTGCCACCCAGTTCCTTCCAGATCGCCCGCACGGCGCCAGCGGTGTAGGTGGCATGGTCCAGCAGCGACAGGTAGGTCTGGGAGCTGCAACCGTCACCGAGCTGGCCGCCGACGGTCACCGTCACGCTGCCGTCCGCCTGTGGCACCGGGTTGTAGCGCACGCCGCCGGCGCATTGTTTGGAATTGACCGCCTTGACCTGATTTTCTATGCGGATGCTGGCAATCGGCGGTTCCACCGACACCAGGACCCGGCCGCCGTCGTTGCGGGCGACGAAGCGCAGGGCCTTGAGGTTGACCAGCAACGAGTCGGGCTTGACCAGGAATGGCTTGTTTTCGTCGTTGCCGTCGTCGTTGAATTCGGGCAGTTGCGGCTGGATGAAGAAACTGCGGTCCAGGACCAGGTCGCCGGTGATCTGCTGCACGCCGTTGGCCCGCAGGTCGCGCATCAGCAACCAGAGTTTTTCCATGTTCAGCTTGGGATCGCCGCCGCCCTTGAGGTATAGGTTGCCGTTGAGGATCCCGCCGCTGAGGGTGCCGTCGGTGTAGAACTCGGTTTTCCACTGGTGATTGGGGCCGAGCATTTCCAGGGCCGCGTAGGTGGTCACCAGTTTCATCGTGGAAGCGGGGTTGACCGAGACGTCGGCGTTGTACAAGGTCGGGGTGCCGGGACCATTGAGCGGCACCATCACCAGGGACAGGGCGTCGTTCTGCAGCTTGCTGGCCTTGAGGGCCTTTTGCACGTTGAGCGACAGGGCAGTGTTGATCGTGGCGGCGTGGGCGGTGACAGGGAGGGCCAGGGGAAGAAGAAGGCTGGCCAGAAGCAGTGGACGCAAAGATTTGATCATTTGAAATAGAACCCTACGGGCGAGGGGGAAAAAACGAGGACATGAAAATGAACGTCCTCAACGGTCATGAAAGTGTCGGCATTATGCCCCAAGCCGCAACGGCTTGGGCCGTGCCTGAGCCCTTCGGCTGCTATTTTTTACCGACGGTAGGCCGATACGCCCCGATCAGTCGGGCAATCGACGAGCCAAACTGGTAAAGTGCCGGCCGTTATTACTTATGAGGATTGTTCCAATGGCGACTAACCGTTCCCAGCGTCTGCGCAAAAAACTGTGCGTGGATGAATTTCAAGAGCTGGGTTTCGAACTGAACCTGGATTTCAAAGAAGATCTGGCCGATGAGGCTATTGACGCTTTCCTCGACGCTTTCCTGAAAGAAGCCATGGAAGCCAATGGCCTGGGCTACGTCGGCGGCGACGACTACGGTCTGGTTTGCCTGCAGAAGCGTGGCTCGGTCTCCGAAGAGCAGCGTGCTGCCGTTGAAGCCTGGCTCAAGGCGCGTCCTGAGCTGACCAGCGCTGAAGTCAGCCCGCTGATGGACGTCTGGTACCCGGAAAAGCCGATCAATCCGGTCGCTTGATGTTCAAAAACCGGCAGCCCGTTTGGGCGCCGGTTTTTTTGTGCCTGTCTGTTGGGTAGGTGTTGTCCTTCAGGTCGCCATCGCGAGCAAGCTCGCTCCCACAGTGGTGATGTGAACGACACAAATTCCCTGTGGGAGCGAGCTTGCTCGCGATGCTCTTAAAAGCTGTCAGGCGTTGCGCCAGTTCAGGATGAGCAAGGTCAACACCCCCGCCACAATCCCCCAGAACGCCGAACCGATGGAGAACAGCGTCATCCCCGACGCCGTGACCATGAAGGTAATCAGCGCCGCTTCCCGTTCCTTCACTTCGCTCATGGCGATGCTCAACCCATTGATGATCGAGCCGAACAGCGCCAGCGCGGCGATGGACAGCACCAGTTCCTTGGGCAGCGCCGCGAACAACGCCGCCAGCGTCGCGCCGAACACCCCGGCGATCCCGTAGAAAATCCCGCACCAGACCGCCGCCGTGTAGCGTTTGTTGCGATCTTCGTGGGCGTGGGGGCCGGTGCAGATGGCCGCGCTGATGGCCGCCAGGTTGATGCCATGGGAGCCGAACGGCGCCAGCAGCAGCGAGGCGATGCCGGTGCTGGTGATCAGCGGCGAGGCCGGCACGGTGTAACCGTCGGCCCGCAACACGGCGATGCCAGGCATGTTCTGAGAGGTCATCGCCACCACGAACAGCGGGATGCCGATGCTGATGGTGGCCGCCAGGGAAAAGTGCGGCGTGGTCCAGACCGGCGTCGCGACTTCCAGGGCAAAGCCGCTGAAGTCCAACAGCCCCAGCAGGCCCGACAGCGCCGTACCGATCAAGAGTGCCGCCAATACCGCGTAGCGCGGCGACAGGCGCTTGACGATCAGGTAGGTGAAAAACATCCCCAGCACCAGGCCGGTGCGATGCTGGGTGGCGACGAAGATCTCGCTGCCGATCTTGAACAGGATGCCCGCCAGCAACGCCGCCGCCAGCGAGGCCGGAATGCGCTTGACCAAACGCTCGAAACTGCCGGTCAGGCCGCAGATCGTCACCAGGACTGCACAGGTGATATAGGCGCCGATGGCCTCGCCGTAACTCACACCGCCCAGGCTGGTGATCAGCAGCGCCGCGCCGGGTGTCGACCAGGCGATGGTGATCGGCGTGCGATAGCGCAGCGACAGCCCGATGGTGCATACCGCCATGCCGATGGAAATCGCCCAGATCCACGAGGAAATCTGCCCGCTGGTGAGCCCTGCCGCCTGTCCGGCCTGGAACATCAGCACCAGGGAGCTGGTGTAGCCGGTCATCATGGCGATGAACCCGGCGACGATGGCCGAAGGCGAGGTGTCGGCCAATGGACGAAGTGGTGTGGTCGTGACTTCGGTCATGGTGGGCGGTGTTCCTTGTTGTAGGTTATGCGTCTGTGGGAGCAAGGCTTGCCCGCGATGAGAACGCCTCGATTCCAAGGCATTACGTCAGCTTTATCGCGGGCAAGCCTTGCTCCCACAGGTGTCACAGAATTGTGGGTTTAAGCCTAAACTCAACCCTGTGAGCGATTGCAATACAGCCATGCCCGCAAACAGCCGTACAGTCGTGTTGCCATCAGAGGTTGTGTACAATCGAGCTGTTTTTTACGCGATACTTGCCAGCGACCCGCTGTGCCGTATTACAGTCACGGTCAATTCGCCGCAGTTCTCCCGACTCGAGTGCCCATGAACGAACAGTTGCAGCCCCTCAAGAAACAACCGCGAGCTGGTAAAGCCGGCCGCAGCGGAACCCAGGACGATATTGTCTATGCGCATATCTTCGAGGCCATCCTCGAACAACGCCTGGCGCCCGGTACCAAGTTGAGCGAAGAGGCGCTGGGGGAAATTTTCGGGGTCAGCCGCACGATCATCCGCCGGGCGTTGTCACGCCTGGCCCACGAAGGCGTGGTGTTGCTGCGGCCCAATCGCGGTGCCGTGGTGGCGAGCCCGAGTGTCGAAGAGGCCCGCCAGGTGTTCATGGCCCGGCGCCTGGTGGAGAGGGCGATCACCGAGTTGGCGGTGCAGCACGCTACCGCCGAACAACTGGCTGAGCTGCGGCAGATGGTCAGCGACGAGCGCGACAGTTTTTCCCGCGGTGACCGCGGTGCCGGCATCCGTCTGTCGGGCGAGTTCCACCTCAAGCTGGCCGAAGCGGCGAAGAACGCCCCGCTGATCAGTTTCCAGCGCAGCCTCGTGTCCCAGACGTCGCTGATCATCGCCCAGTACGAAAGCGGCAACCGGTCCCACTGTTCCTACGACGAACACACGCAGTTGATCGACGCCATCGAGGCGCGCGATGCGACATTGGCGGTGGACCTGATGATGCATCACATGGACCACATCGACAGCAAGCTCAACCTCGACGAAGAAAGCGCGTCGGATGACTTGCACGCGGTGTTCTCGCATTTGTTGCAGAGCAAGAAGCCGGGGCGGTCGACGGCCAAGCTTTGATGGGTTGAATCAGTCGTGCCGCCAATCGCGAGCAAGCTCGCTCCCACAAGGGGTATGTGAACGACACAAATCCACTGTGGGAGCGAGCTTGCTCGCGATGGCAATCCAACAGACGCTGAAATCTAGCGCTGATGCACCAACCGACCCGCCGCATAAGTCTGCGCCACCGTCCGATCATCCCCCAGCGTCATCAACACGAACAACCGCTCGGCAATGTCCTTGGCCTGCTTGAGGCGATAGCTCAATAGCGGCGTGGCGTTGTAGTCCAATATCAGGAAATCCGCGTCCGTCCCCGGCTGCAACGTCCCGATCTTGTCCTCCAGGCGCAGGGCCCGGGCGCCGCCGAGGGTGGCCAGGTACAGCGACTTGAACGGGCTCAGCCGTGCGCCCTGCAGCTGCATCATCTTGTAGGCTTCGTTCAGGGTTTGCAGCAGCGAAAAACTGGTGCCGCCACCCACGTCTGTGCCCAGTCCTACGTTCACCTTGTGCTTCTCGGCCATCGGCAGGTTGAACAGGCCGCTGCCAAGGAAAAAGTTCGAGGTCGGGCAGAAGGCAATGGCCGAACCGGTCTCGGCCAGGCGCGCGCATTCGTCATCGCACAGGTGCACGCCGTGGGCGAACACCGAGCGCTCGCCGAGCAGTTGGTAGTGATCGTAGACGTCCAGGTAGCCCTTGCGTTCCGGGAACAGTTCCTTGACCCACTGCACTTCTTGCAGGTTCTCACTGATGTGAGTCTGCATGTACAAGTCGGGGTATTCCCCCAGCAACTGACCGGCCAGGGCCAGTTGTTCCGGGGTGCTGGTGGGGGCGAAACGCGGGGTCACGGCGTAGTGCAGCCGGCCCTTGCCGTGCCAGCGCTCGATCAGCGCCTTGCTCTCGGTGTAGCTGGATTCGGCAGTGTCGGTCAGGTAGTCCGGGGCGTCGGTCCATCATCACCTTGCCGGCGATCATCCGCAGGTCAAGCTTCTGGGCCACTTCGAAAAACGCATTTCACTGACTGCGGATGCACGCTGCCGAACACCAGCGCGGTGGTGGTGCCGTTGCGCAGCAGTTCCTTGACGAAAATATCCGCCACCGCCTCGGCATGGGCCTTGTCGGCGAACTGGCTCTCGCAGGGGAAGGTGTAGGTGTTGAGCCAGTCCAGCAATTGCTCGCCATAGGCGCCGACCATGCCGGTTTGCGGCAGGTGGATGTGGGTGTCGATCAAACCCGGCGTGATCAGCGCGTCCGGGTAGTGGGCGATTTCGATATCCGCCGCCAGGGTGGGCAGCAGGTCATGGGCGTGGCCGATGGCGCTGATCTGGCCGTTTTCCACCACCAGCAAACCGTCTTCGAAATATTCATAGGACGCCTCGATACCGACTTCGGCCGGGTCGGCGAGGCTGTGGAGCAGGGCGGCGCGGTAGGCTTTGCGTGTCAGGGGCATGGGAGTTCTCAACGAGTGTTCAACGGTTCGCCTGGCTGCGGCGCGAAGCCGGCAGCAGCTTGGCAATCGGTTCGGCGCGCACGGTGTGCTGGCCGAAATCGGCGTTATAGGTGGCGATGATTTCGCCGGCGATGGAGATGGCGATTTCCACAGGCAGCTTGCCTTTGACTTCGCCGATGCCCATCGGGCAACGCATGCGTTGCAAGGTGCTGCTGTCGAAACCACGATCGCGCAGGCGATGTTCGAACTTGACCCGCTTGGTTTTCGAGCCGATCAGGCCGAAGTAGGCGAAGTCGTTGCGCTTGAGGATCGCGGCGCTCAGTTCCAGGTCGAGCTGGTGGTTGTGGGTCATGACGATGCAGTAGCTGCCGGCGGGCAATTCGTCGACTTCATCCAGTGGCTCTTCGGTGACGATCTTGTGCACGCCGTGGGGCAGGTGTTCGGGGAACTCCGCTTCCCGCGAGTCGATCCAGCGCACCTTGCAGGGCAGGCTCGCCAGCAGCGGCACCAGGGCGCGGCCGACATGGCCGGCGCCGAACACGGCGATCTGCGCCTGGACCTGGCCCATGGGTTCAAACAGCAACACGGTGACGCCGCCGCAGCACTGGCCCAGGCTCGCACCGAGGCTGAAGCGCTCCAGATGGGTGTTCTGCTGGCCGCTGGCAAGCATGTTCCGGGCGATTTCCATGGCCTTGTATTCCAGGTGCCCGCCACCGATGGTGTCGAATGTCTGGCTGGCGCTGATGACCATCTTCGAACCGGCGTTGCGCGGGGTGGAGCCGAGCTCTTCGATAATCGTCACCAGCACGCAGGGTTCGCCGCGGGTTTGCAGGTCGGCGAGGGCGCTGATCCAGTTGTACATATTCACCTCGACATCTCTGTTGTCTGTTCGGGCCTCATCGCGAGCAAGCTCGCTCCCACATTGGGTCGGTATTCACAAATCCCCTGTGGGAGCGAGCTTGCTCGCGATGGCCGCGCCGCGGTCTAGAGCGAAGCCACTTCGGCTTCAGCCTTCTGGGCCTTGAGCGCTTTTAGCCCCCGCATCTGCTCACACCCCCACAACACCCGCTCCGGTGTCGCTGGCGCATCGATGTTCGGTTGGTGCCGGTAATCCCCCAGGCTCGCCACGGCGTCCTTGATGGCGCACCACGCGGCGATGCCGAGCATGAACGGCGGTTCGCCCACGGCCTTGGAGTGAAACACGGTGTCTTCGGGGTTCTTGCGGTTTTCCACCAGCTTGACCCGCAGATCCAGGGGCATGTCGGCTACGGCGGGGATCTTGTAGCTGGCCGGACCGTTGGTCATCAGCTTGCCCTTGTCGTTCCACACCAGCTCTTCCATGGTCAGCCAGCCCATGCCCTGGATGAAGCCGCCCTCGACCTGGCCGATGTCGATGGCCGGGTTCAGCGAGACACCGACGTCGTGGAGGATGTCGGTGCGCAGCATCTTGTACTCGCCGGTGAGGGTGTCGACGATCACCTCGGCACAGGCCGCGCCATAGGCGTAGTAATAGAACGGCCGGCCACGGGCCTGGCTGCGGTCGTAGTAGATTTTCGGGGTCTTGTAGAAGCCGGTGCTCGACAGCGAGACCTGGGCGAAATACGCCTGCTGAACCAGGGCCTCGAACGTCAGGATGTGATCGCGCACCCGCACATGGCCGTTGTGGAATTCCACGTCTTCTTCGCTGACCTTGTACTGCCGCGCAGCGAACTCCACCAGGCGCCGCTTGATGGTTTCGGCGGCATTCTGTGCCGCCTTGCCGTTCAGGTCGGCGCCGCTGGAGGCCGCGGTGGGCGAGGTATTCGGCACCTTGTCGGTGTTGGTCGCGGTGATCTGCACGCGGTCCATTTCCACCTGGAACACCTCGGCCACCACCTGAGCGACCTTGGTGTTCAGGCCCTGGCCCATTTCGGTGCCGCCGTGGTTGAGGTGGATGCTGCCGTCGGTGTAGACATGGATCAAGGCGCCGGCCTGGTTGAGGAAGCTGGCGGTGAACGAAATGCCGAATTTCACCGGTGTCAGCGCCAGGCCTTTTTTCAGGATCGGGCTGCCTGCGTTGTAGCGACGGATCGCTTCACGGCGCTCGGTGTACTGGCTACTTTGTTCAAGCTCGGCGGTCATTTCCTCGAGCATGTTGTGCTCGACGGTCTGGTAGTAATGGGTGACGTTGCGTTCGGTCTTGCCGTAATAGTTGGCCTTGCGCACCGCCAGCGGATCGAGCCCCAGGTGCCGGGCAATGGCATCCATCACCTCTTCGATGGCGACCATGCCTTGGGGGCCGCCGAAACCCCGGTAAGCGGTGTTAGACGCGGTGTTGGTCTTGCAGCGGTGGCCGTTGATGGTCGCATTGCCCAGGTAATAGGCGTTGTCGGCGTGGAACATCGCCCGGTCGACAATCGAGGCCGACAAGTCCGGCGAGCAACCGCAGTTGCCGGCCAGTTCCAAGGCGATGCCTTGCAGGCGTCCGGTGCTGTCGAAACCCACGTCGTATTCGATGTAGAAGGGATGGCGCTTGCCGGTCATCAGCATGTCTTCCACGCGGGGCAGGCGCATCTTGGTTGGCTGACCGGTGAGGTGTGCGATGACCGCACACAGGCACGCGGGGCTGGCGGCCTGGGTTTCCTTGCCGCCAAAGCCGCCGCCCATGCGGCGCATGTCCACCACGACCTTGTTCATCGACACGCCCAGCACCTCGGCCACCAGTTTCTGCACTTCGGTGGGGTTCTGGGTCGAGCAGTAGACGATCATGCCGCCGTCTTCGGTGGGCATCACCGAGGAAATCTGGGTTTCCAGGTAAAAATGCTCCTGGCCGCCGATGTGCAGCGAGCCTTGAATGCGATGTTCGGCGCTTGCCAGCGCTGTGGTCGAATCGCCGCGCTGGTGGGTGTGGCTGTCGAGCACGAAATGCCGCTTGCGCAAGGCCTCGACCACGTCCAGCACCGGTTCCAGGTCTTCGTATTCGATGATTGCGGCCATGGCCGCCTTGCGTGCCGTCTCAAGATCCTTGGCGGCGACGGCCAGCACCGGTTGGCCGACGAACTGCACATCATCGATGGCCAGCAGCGGGTCGCCGGGCAACAGCGGGCCGATGTCCTTCAGCCCCGGGATGTCTGCATGGGTAATGGCGATGCGCACGCCTTCGAAGGCGTAGCAGGGCGCGGTATCGATGCGGATGATCCGGGCGTGGGCGCGGTCCGAAAGCCGGGCATAGACGTGCAACTGGTTCGGGAATTCCAGGCGGTCATCGATGTACTGCGCCTCGCCGGACACATGCTTGGCGGCGCTGTCATGCTTGACGCTGCGGCCCACGCCAGTGGTGAGGTCGCGGGCGAACAGCTCGGCCAGTTCGGCTTGGGTCTTCTCTACGGCGTGATGGTTAGACATAAGCGGTCACCCGAGTCTCGATGTGCGGCGTTTGCAGTTCGATGAAGTATTTGCGCAACAGGTTGCGGGCACTGAGCAGTCGGTATTCCTTGCTGGCGCGGAAATCCGACAGCGGTGTGAAGTCCTCGGCCAGGGCGATACAGGCGCGTTCGACGGTGCTGTCGGTCCACGGCGCACCGATCAATACGGCTTCACAATGCTTGGCGCGTTTCGGTGTGGCGGCCATGCCGCCGAAGGCCACGCGGGCATCGCGGACCACGCCGTTGTCGATGCGCAGGTTGAACGCCGCGCACACCGCGGAAATATCATCGTCCAGACGCTTGGACACCTTGTAGGCGCGGAACGCCTGTTCGGCGCTGGCCCGGGGCACGATGATTTTTTCGATGAATTCGCTTTCCTGGCGGGCGGTGACCCGGTAGTCGATGAAATAGTCTTCCAGGGCCAGGGTGCGACGGGTCTGGCCCTTGCACAGCACAATCTGCGCACCGAGGGCGATCAGCAGGGGCGGCGAGTCGCCAATCGGCGAGGCATTGCCGATGTTGCCGCCCAGGGTGCCCTGGTTGCGGATCTGCAGCGAGGCAAAGCGTTGCAGCAATTCGCCAAAGTCCGGGTATTCGGCTTTCAGGGCCCCGTAGCAATCGGACAGCGCCGTGGCGGCGCCGATCTCCAGGCGATCGTCAAAGCGTTCGACACGCTTGAGTTCGGCGACGTTGCCCACGTAGATCATCACCGGCAGGGTGCGGTGGAACTGGGTGACTTCCAGGGCCAGGTCGGTGCCGCCGGCCAACAGGCGCGCCTGGGGATAAGCGTCGTAGAGGTCGGCCAGGTCGGCCACGGTCAGTGGCACCAGGCAGCGTTTGTCGCCGCTGTTGAGCTCGCCAGTCTCGGTCGGGGCGATGGCTTTGAGGCGGGCGATGGTCTCGGCCTCGCGGGCGTCGAACTGGTCCGCTGGCTTGTCACAGCAGGCCTGCTCGGCGGCGGCCAGGATCGGCCGATAGCCGGTGCAACGGCACAGGTTGCCGGCCAGGGCTTCGTGGGCCTGGTGGGCGTCGGGTTGTTCGCTGTTTTTTTGCAGGGCGAACAGCGACATGACGAAGCCCGGTGTGCAGAAGCCGCACTGCGAACCGTGGCAATCGACCATGGCTTGCTGGACGCTGTGCAATTGGCCCTGGTGCTTGAGGTCTTCGACGCTGATCAGTTGCTTGCCGTGCAGGGACGAGACGAAGGTCAGGCACGAATTGAGGCTGCGGTAGCGAATGCGTTCGCGGCCATTCGCGTCCGTTTCCAATTCGCCCACCACCACGGTGCACGCACCACAGTCGCCACTAGCGCAGCCTTCCTTGGTGCCTGGTTTACCAACGTGTTCGCGCAAATAGTTGAGCACGGTCAGGTTCGGGTCCAGGGCGTGCTCGCTACGGAGTTCCTGGTTGAGTAAAAACTGGATCACGGAAGGCCTCGCAGACTCATTATTGTTGTATCGACGTGAGCCTGAATTTATCAGGTCTGACTTTTCGGTCAACGATTTTCTGACTTAAAGGTCAAGAAAATCCGTCTAGTCGATAAACAACCATCTATGGACACTGTAGAACCCTGTTGGAGCCGAGCTTGCTCGCGATGACGGCGGTACATTCAGTATGGATGCAAGCTGACAGACCGCTATCGCGAGCAAGCTCGCTCCCACAGGTTCTTCCACAGGTTTGGTTTCAAGGTGAAGGCTCAAACTTTTTTGCTTGAATCGTGCCAAAAACCCGCTACAGGCCCTGCGCCATGACGTATTGAGTGCGCTACACTGCGCCGCTTGTGCAAATCGAAGAGTTTGAAGGACAACCATGACGTTCAAGGCCCCGGACAGCCTCGCCGAGCAAATCGCCCATCACCTCGCCGAACGCATCATTCGCGGCGAAATGAAACCGGGAGAGCGCATCCAGGAGCAGAAGGTCACGCTGGCGCTCAACGTCAGCCGCGGCTCGGTCCGCGAGGCCTTGCTGATCCTGGAGCGACGCCATTTGATCGCGATCCTGCCGCGCCGTGGCGCCCACGTCACCGAACTCACCGAGCACAAGGTGCGCAGCCTCTGCGCGTTGATGAGCGAGCTGTACATCCTGCTGGGCAACGCCGTGGCCCATGGTTGGAAAGAACAGGCCGACATGGCGCCGTTCGTGGCGATCCAGCAGCGTCTCAAGGACGCCTACGCACGCCAGGACATCCGCACTTTCGTCGATGAAAGCTTCAGCGTGATGCGCGCCGCCTATCCGTTTGCCAACAACCCGTACCTGCAGGAAACCGTCGAGAACCTGCAACCGGCCATGAGCCGCGCCTATTTCCTGGCCCTGGAGCAGCGCAAGGCGGAAATGAGCGAATTCCTCGACCTGTTCCAGCGCCTGCTCGCCGCCGTGCTGGCCCGTGATTTGCCGCAGATCCGCATCGTGCTCACGGCTTACGCCCAGCGCAGTTGCGATCTGGTGGTTGCTGCCCTGACGGCGGCCTGACGTGCGGCTCAAGTGCATCAAGTTGGCGGGGTTCAAATCCTTCGTCGACCCGACCACGGTGAACTTCCCCAGTAACATGGCGGCGGTGGTCGGGCCCAATGGTTGCGGCAAGTCGAACATCATCGACGCCGTGCGCTGGGTGATGGGCGAAAGTTCGGCCAAGAACCTGCGCGGCGAGTCGATGACCGACGTCATCTTCAACGGCTCCACCAGTCGCAAGCCGGTGAGCCAGGCGAGCATCGAGCTGGTGTTCGATAACTCCGACGGCACCCTGGTGGGCGAGTACGCGGCCTATGCGGAAATCTCCATTCGTCGCAAAGTGACCCGCGACAGCCAGAACAGCTATTTCCTCAACGGTGCCAAGTGCCGGCGTCGCGACATCACCGACATTTTCCTCGGCACCGGCCTGGGCCCGCGCAGCTACTCGATCATCGAACAGGGCATGATCTCCAAGCTGATCGAAGCCAAGCCCGAAGATCTGCGCAATTTCATCGAAGAAGCCGCCGGTATTTCCAAATACAAGGAGCGACGGCGCGAGACCGAAAACCGCATTCGTCGCACTCACGAAAATCTGGCACGCCTGACCGATCTGCGCGAAGAACTCGAACGCCAGCTTGAACGTCTGCACCGTCAGGCCGAGGCCGCGAAAAAGTACCAGGAATACAAGGGCGAGGAGCGCCAGCTCAAGGCCCAACTGTCGGCCCTGCGCTGGCAGGCGTTGAACGAGCAGGTCGGCCAGCGTGAGGCGATCATCGGCAACCAGGAAGTCAGCTTCGAAGCCCTGGTGGCCGAGCAGCGTAATGCGGACGCCGCCATCGAGCGCCTGCGCGACGGCCACCATGACCTGTCCGAGCGCTTCAATCTGGTGCAAGGACGTTTCTATTCCGTGGGGGGTGACATCGCCCGGGTCGAGCAGAGCATCCAGCATGGGCAGCAACGGCTGCGGCAGTTGCAGGATGACTTGAAGGAAGCCGAGCGGGCGCGCCTGGAAACCGAATCGCACCTGGGCCACGACCGCACCCTGCTGTTGACCCTCGGCGAAGAGCTGGACAGGCTGACGCCGGAGCAGGAAATCACCAGCGCCGCCGCCGAAGAGGCTGCCGCGGCCTTGGAAGAAGCCGAACTGACCATGCATGGCTGGCAAGAGCAGTGGGATAGTTTCAATCTGACCTCGGCCGAGCCGCGGCGTCAGGCTGAAGTCCAGCAGTCGCGCATCCAGCAGTTGGAAAGCAGCATGGAGCGCCTGGCCGAACGTCAGCGCCGCTTGTCCGAAGAACGCGCGTTGCTCGCGGCGGACCCGGAAGACGCCGCGATCCTGGAACTGAGCGAGCAGCTGGCGACCAGCGAAGCCACCCTCGAAGACCTGCAGGCCAGCGAAGACGCCCAAGTCGAACGCCTTGAGCAACTGCGCCAGGCCTTGCAATTGGCTTTGCAGAACCAGCAGCAGGGCCAGGGTGAGTTGCAGCGGCTCAATGGGCGCCTGGCTTCGCTGGAGGCCTTGCAGCAAGCGGCGCTGGATCCGGGCACTGGCGCCGCCGAATGGCTGCGCGACCAGCACTTGGCCGAGCGTCCGCGACTGGCCGAGGGCCTGAAGGTCGATGCCGGTTGGGAGCTGGCGGTGGAAACCGTGCTGGGGGCCGACCTGCAAGCGGTGCTAGTGGATGACTTCGGCGGCTTCGACCTGTCGGGCTTCACCCAGGGCGATCTGCGTCTGCTCAGCCCGGCCGGCGACGGCGTGCGAATCCCCGGCAGCTTGCTGGACAAGGTCGAGGCCCAGGTCGACCTGTCGCCCTGGCTCGGGCAGGTCAAACCGGTGGACAGCCTTGAACAGGCCTTGGCCCTGCGTGGGCAATTGGCGGCCGGCGAAAGCCTGATCAGTCGTGACGGGTATTGGGTTGGCCGGCATTTCCTGCGGGTGCGCCGGGCCAGCGAAGCCGAAAGCGGCATGCTCGCCCGCGGCCAGGAAATTCAGCGCCTGGGCGCCGAGCGCGAAGAGCGTGAGGCCAGCGTCGAAGCCCTGGAAACCGAATTGCAAAACCTGCGGGCGCAACAGCGTCAGCAGGAGAACGGCCGCGAGCACCTGCGGCGGCTGTTGCAGGATGAAGCGCGCCAGCAAGGCGAGCTCAAGGCGCAGTTGTCGGCCGGCAAGGCCAAGGTTGAACAACTGGCGCTGCGCCGCACCCGCCTCGATGAAGAGATCGCCGAACTGGGCGAGCAGCGGGCGCTGGAGCACGAACAGATCGGCGAGGCGCGCTTGCAACTGCAAGAAGCCCTCGATGCCATGGCGCTGGACACCGAGCAGCGCGAGTTGCTGCTGGCCCAGCGTGACAGCTTGCGTGAGCGCCTGGACCGGGTGCGCCAGGAAGCGCGCCAGCACAAGGACCATGCCCATCAGTTGGCGGTGCGCCTGGGCTCGCTCAAGGCCCAGCACGATTCCACGCGCCAGGCCTTGGAACGGCTGGAAATGCAGTCCGAGCGCCTGACCGAAAAACGCGAGCAGTTGAGCCTCAATCTGGAGGAGGGCGAGGCGCCGCTGGAAGAGCTGCGTCTCAAGCTCGAGGAGTTGCTCGACAAGCGCATGAGCGTCGACGAAGAACTCAAGACCGCGCAGATCGCCTTGGAGGACGCCGACCGCGAACTGCGCGACGCCGAAAAGCGCCGCAGCCAGGCCGAGCAGCAATCCCAACTGATCCGCGGCCAGATGGAACAGCAACGCATGGAGTGGCAAGCCCTGACGGTGCGGCGCAAAGCCTTGCAGGACCAGTTGCTGGAAGACGGCTACGACCTCGATGGCGTGCTCGCCACCCTGGTGGCCGGAGCGAACGAGAAGGATGCCGAGGAAGAACTGGAACGCATTGCCCAGCGCATCCAGCGCCTGGGGGCAATCAACCTGGCGGCCATCGACGAGTACCAGCAGCAGTCCGAGCGCAAGCGCTACCTGGACGCCCAGAACGATGATCTGGTGGAAGCGCTGGAGACCCTGGAAAACGTCATCCGCAAGATCGACAAGGAAACCCGCAACCGCTTCAAGGATACCTTTGATCAGATCAACGGCGGTTTGCAGGCACTTTTTCCAAAAGTTTTCGGTGGTGGCAGCGCCTACTTGGAACTGACGGGCGAAGATTTACTCGATACAGGGGTGACAATCATGGCGCGTCCTCCTGGCAAGAAGAACAGCACCATCCATTTGCTCTCCGGCGGCGAAAAGGCGCTGACAGCGCTGGCCCTGGTCTTTGCCATTTTCAAATTGAACCCGGCGCCGTTCTGCATGCTCGACGAAGTCGACGCGCCATTGGACGACGCCAACGTAGGCCGTTACGCACGGCTGGTGAAGGAGATGTCTGAAACGGTGCAGTTCATCTACATCACCCACAACAAGATCGCCATGGAAATGGCCGATCAGTTGATGGGGGTGACCATGCACGAGCCGGGCTGTTCGCGACTGGTGGCGGTGGATGTGGAGGAGGCCATGGCTCTGGTGGATGCCTGAAGAACCGGTTGTAGGGCTTCTGCTTCGAACGCTGTAGGTATTTTTTACCCGGGTGGCTGATGTTCAATTCACAGATTGGGCACAAGCCTATGCGACAGACGGTGTAAAGTTATCTTTGGTCGTGCTAGTTTAATGTCAATTTTTCGTATGCGTGGGCAAAACGCCATTCAGAACATAGAGTTGGCGCCACGTTTTAAAGCGGTTTGCAAATAGCTAAGCCCCTTATTTTTCAGCATTTTTATAGAGGCACGGGATTACATGGAAATCGGTCTGCGCGAGTGGCTGATCGTCATCGGCATCATTGTCATTGCCGGTATTCTTTTCGACGGCTGGCGTCGCATGCGCGGCGGCAAGGGGAAACTGAAGTTTCGCCTGGATCGCAGCCTGTCGAACCTGCCCGATGAGGATGACAGCGCCGAACTGCTGGGCCCGCCGCGGGTGCTGGACACCCACAAGGAGCCGCAGCTGGATGAACACGACTTGCCGTCGATGAGCGCGCCTGCCCGTGAGCCACGGGAGACAGGTTCCAAGCGCGGCAAGCGCAACAGCGAGCCGTCCCAGGGTGATTTGAACCTGAACCTCGACTTGGATGGCGGGCCGAGCTTCAGCAGTCGCGACGGCGACTTCCCGGACGAGAGCAAGACCCCGAGCGTCGACAAGGACCAGGCCCAGGCTGAAGAAGTGCTGGTGATCAGCGTCATCTGCCGCGACCCGGCCGGCTTCAAGGGCCCGGCGTTGCTGCAGAACATCCTCGAAAGCGGCCTGCGTTTCGGCGAGATGGACATTTTTCACCGTCACGAAAGCATGGCCGGCAACGGCGAGGTGCTGTTCTCCATGGCCAACGCGGTCAAGCCCGGTGTGTTCGACCTGGACGACATCGATCATTTCAGCACGCCGGCGGTGAGCTTCTTCCTCGGCCTGCCTGGCCCGCGTCATCCCAAACAGGCCTTCGACGTGATGGTGGCCGCGGCTCGCAAGCTGTCCCAGGAGCTCAATGGCGAACTGAAGGATGACCAGCGCAGCGTGCTGACCGCCCAGACCATCGAGCATTACCGCCAGCGCATCGTCGAATTCGAGCGCCGGGCACTGACGCAGAAGCGCTAAAGTCGCCAGAGTCTTTATGGCTAGGGCTTTTTGTGGCGAGGGAGCTTGCTCCCGCTGGGGGCGAAGCCCCCCCAAAAAGTCTTGAAAAAATGAGCAGCCCAGGCTGCTCTTTTGCTTTATGAGAGAACACCCCATGAATGCCGTCGAATCCCGCATCCAACAGCTGCGCACCGAGCTGGACCAGCACAACTACCGTTACCACGTCCTCGATGAACCGAGCATCCCGGACGCCGAGTACGACCGTCTGTTCCACGAGCTCAAGGCCCTGGAAGAGCAGCACCCGGAACTGGTCACCAGCGATTCCCCGACCCAGCGGGTCGGCAGCGTGGCGCTGTCGGCGTTCAGCCAGGTGCGCCATGAGATCCCGATGCTCAGCCTGGGCAACGCCTTCGATGAAACCACCATGCGTGAATTCGACCGCCGGGTGACGGAAGGTCTCGACCTGCCCATGGGCGATTTGCTGGGTGGTGGCGCGGCGGTGGAATACAGCTGCGAGCCGAAGCTCGATGGCCTGGCGGTCAGCCTGTTGTATCAGGACGGCATGCTGGTGCGTGGTGCCACCCGCGGTGACGGCACCACGGGCGAGGACATCAGCGTCAATGTGCGCACCGTGCGCAACATTCCCCTCAAGTTGCAAGGCACTGGTTGGCCACCGCTGTTGGAAGTGCGCGGCGAGGTGTACATGTCCAAGGCCGGCTTCGAGCGTCTCAACGCCACGCAGTTGGAGGTGGGCGGCAAGACGTTTGCCAACCCGCGCAACGCGGCGGCCGGCAGCCTGCGTCAGCTCGATTCCAGGATCACGGCCAACCGTCCCCTGGAGTTCTGTTGCTACGGCATCGGCCAGGTGACGTCGGACATCGCCGACACCCATATCGGCAATCTCAAGCAACTCAAGGCCTGGGGCATGCCCATCAGCCGTGAGTTGAAGCTGGCCCACGGCATCGATGAATGCCTGGATTACTACCGTGACATCGGCGAGCGACGCAACGCGCTGCCCTACGAGATCGACGGTGTGGTGTTCAAGGTCAACAGCATCGCCTCGCAGCGCGAGCTCGGTTTCCGCGCTCGGGAACCGCGTTGGGCCATCGCCCACAAGTTTCCCGCCACTGAAGAACTCACCGAGTTGCTCGACGTCGAGTTCCAGGTCGGCCGCACGGGGGCGGTGACCCCTGTGGCCCGTCTCAAACCGGTAAAAGTCGCTGGCGTGACCGTGGCCAACGCCACCTTGCACAACATGGACGAAGTGGCGCGCCTGGGCGTGATGATCGGCGACACGGTGATCATCCGTCGCGCCGGGGATGTGATCCCGCAGGTGGTGCAGGTCGTCACCGAGCGCCGCCCGGAAAACGCCCGCCCGGTGGAAGTACCCCAGCAATGCCCGGTCTGCGGCTCCCACGTCGAGCGCACGCAATTGATCAAACGCAGCAAGGGCCGTGAAACCGTCAGCGAAGGTGCGGTGTACCGCTGCGTTGGTCGCCTGGCCTGTGGCGCGCAGCTCAAGCAGGCGATTATCCATTTCGTCTCGCGTCGGGCCATGGACATCGAAGGCCTGGGCGAGAAGAGCGTCGAGCAACTGGTGGATGAGGGGTTGGTGGGTTCGCCTGCCGATCTGTATGCCCTGACCTTCGAGCAGGTGGTCGACCTGGAAGGCTTCGCCGAACTGTCGAGCAAGAACCTGCTGGCCGCCATCGTCGACAGCAAAAAACCGAGCCTGGCGCGTTTCATCTATGCCCTTGGCATCCCGGACGTGGGCGAGGAGACCGCCAAGGTCCTGGCCCGCTCCCTCGGTTCGCTGGAGCGCGTGCAGGCGGCGTTGCCCCAGGTGCTCACGTACTTGCCTGACGTCGGCCTGGAAGTCGCCCACGAGATCCACAGCTTCTTCGAAGACCCGCACAACCGACAGGTGATCAAGGACCTGCTGCGTCACGGTCTTGAGATCCAGGATCAGGGCGAACTGGGCGCCGAGTTCTCCGCCAGCACTACCCTGGGCGGCTTTCTCGACAAGCTGCACATTCCTTCGGTCGGACCGGGCGGGGCGCAGAAACTGGCGGACAAGTTCGGCTCCCTCGAAGGGGTGATGAGCGCCGACTGGCTGGACATGCGCCAGGCGCTGCCGGAAAAGCAGGCCAACGCCGTACGCGAGTTTTTCGCCATTGCTGCCAACCGTCAGCAGGCCGAAGCAGCGGAACAACAGTTGCGCGATTTCGGTATGCATTGGCAAAGCGAGAGGAAAGTCGTCGAAGGCTTGCCCGAAGCAGGGCACACCTGGGTGCTGACCGGTTCGCTGGAGCTGATGAGTCGCGACGTTGCCAAGGACAAGCTGGAGAGCCTGGGGGCGAAGGTCGCCGGTTCCGTGTCGGCGAAAACCCATTGTGTGGTGGCCGGGCCGGGGGCGGGTTCGAAACTGACCAAGGCCAATGAGCTGGGGCTCAAGGTGCTGGATGAGCAAGCCTTTGTCGATTTCCTGACAGGGCATGGCGTCGCACTCTGAGGGTGCTCGGCTTTTTGTGGCGAGGGAGCTTGCTCCCGCTGGGTGGCGCAGCCGCCCCAATCGGGGCGACCCAATCCTCCTGGTGGACCGCATTGGCCGGTTTTGCGACGGCTGCGCCGCCGAGCGGGAGCAAGCTCCCTCGCCACGGTTGATCGGCGCTATGACGCAGCGCTTTGGAACGATCATGAACGTAAGGTGATCTAGTCTTGCAGGCTCCAGGGAGAGATCGCCATGTACCGCTTCTTCGAACAACTGAGCTCACGCATCGCCGCGCCGTTCCTGGGCGATCGGTCACGTAACAGCAAGGTCTGGCCGTGCCGCTGCGGCCAGTCGTTGTTCTTTCGCAACAGCCAATGCCTGGCCTGCCTGGCGGCCCTGGGGTATCAACCCGAGCAGAGTCGCCTGTCGTCCTTGCAACCCGGTGAGCAGCCCGACACCTGGACGCTGGATGCCGATCCGCACGCCGGGCTGTTCCGCCGTTGCGCCAACCTCGACACCCCGGCTGCCTGCAATTGGCTGCTGCCGGACAATGGGCGCGATACCCTGTGCATCGCCTGCAGCCTGAATCGCACCATCCCCGACCTGTCGATTCCGGAAAACCCTGAGCGTTGGCGCAAGGTCGAGACCGCCAAGCGTCGGCTGGTCGCGCAACTGATTACCTTCGGCTTGCCGGTCATCCCCAAAACCGTCGACGAAACTATCGGCCTGGCTTTCGACTTCATCGGCGTCGACCCCGACGGCAAATCGCCAATGACCGGCCATGCCAGCGGGCTGATCACCCTCGACATCAAAGAGGCGGACGACGCCCATCGTGAATACGTGCGCCAGCAGATGCGCGAGCCGTATCGCACCTTGCTCGGGCATTTTCGTCATGAGGTGGGGCATTACTATTGGGACCGGCTGATTGCCAACAGCCACTGGCTCGAGGCTTTTCGCGAACTGTTCGGTGACGAGCGCGCCAGCTACGCCGAAGCCCTGGAGCGGCACTACCAGCAAGGCGCGCCGCTGGATTGGCAAACCCGCTACGTCAGCGCCTATGCCACCATGCACCCGTGGGAGGACTGGGCGGAAACCTGGGCCCATTACCTGCACATGATGGACGCGGTGGACACCGCCTTGGGCTTCGGCATGAGTGCCCGGGAGATGGATTTCGACTACCAACCGTTCCCGCCCGAAACCTTGTACGACGCCGAGCACACAGGCGGTGCGGCGTTCCTCTCGTTCGTCAACGCCTGGATCGAGCTGGCCGGCATGCTCAACGAATTGTCCCGCAGCATGGGCCAACCGGATTTCTATCCGTTCGTCGTACCCGCGGCGGTGATCACCAAGCTGCATTTCATCCATCTGGTGATCCAGGAGGAGGGTGGTCGGGCGGATGAGGTGCTGATGTAACTAGCAGGTGTTTGTTCGCCAGATTACATCGTCGATTCTCGATAAGGGAGCTGGGCCAAGTTAAAGTAATGCTATTTGTTTTGATAGTAGTTTCATATTCAAGTTTTCCTTTACCCTAAGGCCGCCATGGATGATGGCTATATTTATTAAGGAAAATACTATGAAACATGATGACGTGGATAAAGCGACAACCATTCCCAATGCGCCTCGGCGGCTTGCCCAGGCCGGACAAAGCAAATACAGCATTATATTGGCTTGGCAAATCTCGGATAATGCTCGGCCCGATCAGATAGCGGCTCATACGTTTAAAGTCACTGCGGTGGCAACTGGGCAGCCGCAGTTTGTTCCTGCAACCCAAGTGAAACCGGACGGGCGCGGTTGGTACCGACATGAAATAGGCGTCAGTGGCGGCGCCCGACCGGTCTATTTCAATGTTCAAGTTCGGGCGCAAGCTTCCAATGGTGAGTTTGGGGCGTTCTGTCCAGCGGTAGTTTGTAATACTTCGTCGTGACCGATTATTTAATATCAACCATGATTTAAGGTCGTAGTTAGTCATTAGTCGTTGGTTGAAAGGTTCAGTCTGTTACAACTTCACTACAGGTTCCCTGTGGGAGCGAGCCTGCTCGCGATGGCGGTGAATCGATGAATGAGCCTCCGTCATTGCGAACAAGCTCGGCTCTCACATGGGCTCTCTAGTGTTCACAGATCCAGTGTTCGCTTCAGATCCCCTGTGGGAGCGAGCTTGCTCGCGATAGCGGCTGGTCAGCCGGAACCCATGCCGAATGTGTCGGCGCCATCACAGGCAAGCTGGGTTCCCACAGCAAGTGCTTGAACCTCTTCAGTTTTTTTATCCGGCACGAACGGTTGTAACTTCTTGCCAGATAGGTACAATGGCGCGGCTCGCCGTCAGGCGGGCGTCGTTATGGTGACCCCATCGGTCCCCCCGCAACGATTACCCGTGAACCTGGTCAGATCCGGAAGGAAGCAGCCACAGCGGGAACATTGTGTGCCGGGGTGTGGCTGGTGGGGTTGCCTCCATAACGCCCAGGCCTTCATTCGCAAGGTTTGCCAATTCAAAATTTCTTGTTGTTTTGCTGATCGGTACCGATCGGTGCGTTCTGCTGTCCGGTCTTTGGCCAGACAGGGCAACCGAGTGTCAACGTCAACAAGGAGGCCGGCCCTGTGCATCGACAGGACCGCGGCCTGCCGTCAGTACTGAGCCTTCACGTACTCAGCAATCGGCTCTTGTAAAAGATCCTGCGGATGATCCCCGCCGAAAGTCGCCCATTTGCTTTTACCGGACAAGATCGCAGACCCCAGCGGCTGTGCGCCAGTCGGGCCATAAATGGCGAGCTTCACCTCAATCTTGTCGGGGAGGCCCGACCATTCCGTGGCGCGTTCTTCCCAATGCAGGATTTCCGGGATGACGTAGTAGCCCGAAGGGTTGCTCTGTCTCAGGCAGCTCAATTCACGACACGAGCCCATGACCGTCACACGGTTGGTGTAATAAGAGAAGGCTGTTTTGACAGCGGCAGCTGTCATATCGCCGGAGGCAGGGTAGGGCGTTGTTTCGTAGCGGCCGTCGATCGGTGTGGCGATGGTGACGGGCATTTGCCGATCAAGTTTTCCCGGGTTGGGAAATACCTCTTGTTGCGCGTATTTGGCGGTACAGCCGGTGGCGAGTATCGAGGCAAGAATGATCGAAAGTTTATGCACAGTGTTCCCTGGGATTTTATTGTATCGACGAGTCGTAGGCGTCATGGGGACGCAGGAATCAACGCGTTGATAGTCGAGGTTCGTGGCAAGCGATGTCAACGTGACATTGTGTCTTGCGTCACCCTCGGGATTGGGCGATCGAGCAAAGAGAAGCCCAGCCTGTCTTGTATCGACAGGCCAGGTTTCTCTTTCACTGCATCAAGGCTTGGACAAGGCCTGGTCGACCGCTGCGATCAGCTTTCCCAGGTCCTTCGGGGTGGCTTTATGTATGACACCAAACAGGTACGCCCGCTGTTCGTCCTCATCGGCCATGTCGGCAAAAAAGGCCTTCATCTGCACATCCAGCACGTTGGCAAGCAGGAACAAGGCTTCGATGCTGGGGGTGTAGGTGCCGGTTTCGAAGCGGCTGATGGTTTTAGGGTCAAAACCGGTTTTTTCGCCAAGTTCAGCCTGAGTAAGCCCCGCTACTTTGCGGTAGCGTCTGATGGCTGGACCCAAACTTGAAATTTGCATCGCTTAATTCCCATTTAGAATCAAGAACTTAACGATAGATTTTCGCATTAGGCAACCGCGTGATCCATCACCTTGCTTTGCAAAATGTGATGTGTTTCGTAGAATCGGCCTTTGGCACGGGTATTTGGTGACCTGCTTTTCGAAGCCGAGGTATGTGCAGGGACCGGGCCTTGTGTTCTTGCCACGATACAAGGCAAGGGCTGAGCCCTCCCTTGGCGCCGCCAGGGCCCGCGCTCCAGTTTCTCTCAGAGTGTTTGAGCCTAGTTGATTTTCGCCTGTCTTGAAGGCGGTGCAACCGCGCGCGACAAATGAGCCTGACTCATGGATGACTGCTTCGATGGATAAGAAGTACCGCAGGGCCGTTGACGCCGCCGCGATTTTTTCCGAGACCGATCTGAGCGGGCGCATCACCTACGTCAATGATCAATTTTGCAGCCTTTTTGGTTACCGGCGCGATGAGTTGCTGGGTGCGAACCATCGCCTGCTCAATTCCGGCCAGCACCCTGGCGAGTTCTTCAGCGCCATGTGGCGCACCATTGCCCTGGGCCAGGTCTGGAAAGGGGAAATCTGCAACCGGGCCAAGGACGGTACGCTGCACTGGGTCGACACCACCCTGGTGCCGGTGATCGACGACGAGACAGGCCAACATCGAGCGCTACCTGGCGATTCGCTTCGACGTCAGCGAAAAGCGTCGCTTGCTGCATTCATTACAATGGCGGGTTGGTCACGATGTGCTGACCGGGCTGCCCAATCGTACTTATCTGTCGGATTTGCTGGACCAGGCCCTGGAGTTTTCCCGTGCGGAAAACCTGCCCTTGGCGGTGTGCATGCTCGACCTCGATGGCTTCAAGGCAGTCAATGACGGCTATGGTCACGCCAGCGGTGATCGACTGTTGGTGGAGGTCGCCAGGCGCCTGCGCAGCATCGTGCGTGGCGAGGACGTGGTGGCGCGGCTGGGCGGGGACGAGTTCGTGCTGGTGCTGCGCCATGTGCGTGGGATGGAAGAGTTGCATGCCGCGTTGAACCGGGTGTTGATCGCCGTCTCCATGCCGTATGCCATTGACGGCAAGGACATCAAGGTTTTCGCCAGTATTGGCGTCACGCTGTTCCCATGGGACAACGAAGACGCCGAGACCTTGTTGCGTCACGCCGACCAGGCGATGTACGTGGTCAAACAAAGCGGTCGCAATCGTTTCCACTTGTTCGATGTGTCCCGGGACAAGGAGGTACGGGCTACTTACCAGACTGTCGAACGGGTCCGCCAGGCACTGGCCGATAACGAGTTGCGGCTGCATTTCCAGCCCAAGGTCAATATGCGTCATGGCACCGTGGTCGGGCTGGAGGCACTGCTGCGCTGGAAGCATCCGCAACGTGGCCTGGTGCCGCCTCGGGAGTTCCTGCCTCTGGTGGAGGAGACGGACCTGATCGTCGAGATTGGCGAGTGGGTCATGGAACAGGTCTTGACCCAGTTGCAGCAATGGCAGCAAGCGGGGCAGGGCTGGCCAGTGAGCATCAATATCTCGGCGCGGCATTTCCAGCGGGCGGATTTTGTCGAGCGGCTGCGGCAGGTATTGGAGCGGCATCCGGCTGTGCCGCCACGCCTGTTGGATCTGCAGATTGTCGAATCCGTCGCCGTGGAGAACCTTGCCCACGTCAGCGCCTGTCTCCAGGCCTGCCAGGCGTTGGGCGTGGGGTTTTCCCTGGGCGGTTTTGGCACCGGCTACTGCTCGCTCAACGACCTCAAGCACCTGCGTACGCAAACCATCAAGATCGACAAGACCTTCGTGCGCGACATTCTCGATGACCGTGACGACCTGGCGCTGACCGAGGCGGTGATCGGCTTGGCCCGGGCGTTTGGTCGCGAGGTGGTCGCCGAGGGGTTGGACAGCCTGGAGCATGGCCAACTGTTGCTGAGCCTGGGCTGCGAGGTGGCACAAGGTTATTTCATCGCCCGGCCCATGCCGCCCGAACAGATACCGGCCTGGGTGCAGGGATTTATCCCGCCGTCGCAATGGCAGCAACGGCCAGTCGATCAGGGCGAGGGCGTCTCGCTCCTGGCCCGCGATGCTTCACTGCGGCCGGTGTAAAGCTGGATGATCGCGTCGATTTCCCCGGATGTTTTCATGTTCAGCAAGGTCCTCAGGATGCGTTGTGCTGGAATGTTTGGATCGTCGCGCACGTAACAGCTCAACTGCTGTTCCTGAAGCACAGCCACTTCATGAAGTTGTCGATCTTCGGTATGGCGCTGATTGAACCAGTCCAGTGCCCACTGATTACTGATCCCATAGCGATAACGCCCGGCCAGCAGTTTCGCCAGCACTTGTTCCTGGCTGCGGGCGTCGTCGCGGTGCAGTTGATTGCGGTCGAACAAGGGTTGCAAGGTTGGGTAGGTATAGCCGAGCACCGTGCCGATGGGTTGTTCCGGCAACGTGGCCAGTGTTACCGCCACAGGGGTGCTGGCCGTGGCAACGATCAGGTCACGCTGGAAAAACAACGGGATGCTCCACAGGTAATCGCCACTGTCCTTCACCCAGTCGGGGCTGACGTAGCAACGCATGTCGATTTCGCCGTGTTTCATGGCGCCATCGAGCCGGGCGCGGGACAGGACGTGGAATTGCGCCGGCCTGCCTACCTGGGTCGCCAGGCTGGTCATGATGTCGGGAATGATGCCCTGGGTCGGGCGACCTCGTTCGATCTGCACCAGGGGCATTGCCCAACCGTCGGTAATGGCGAAACGCAAGGGGCCTTCCTCGGCAAAACAACCGGTACCCAACAACAGCAAAGCCCCCATGGCTGAGCGCATAAACTCTCCTGACTGTACAAAACCGTGTCGACAACCGAGTCCCAAGTCCAAGCTTAGTCAGATTAGACGAGCACACCGGATGCAATTTCGCCCCTGCTCCGCTAGCATTAGCCGCTTATGTTCCTTAGTTGCGACGGTTTTCGATGAGTTATCAGGTTCTTGCACGTAAATGGCGTCCGCGCTCGTTCCGCGAAATGGTCGGCCAGACCCATGTGCTCAAGGCTCTGATCAATGCCTTGGACAGCCAGCGGCTGCACCATGCCTACCTGTTCACCGGTACCCGGGGCGTGGGCAAGACCACCATCGCGCGGATCATTGCCAAGTGCCTGAACTGTGAAACCGGTATCACTTCGACACCTTGTGGCGAGTGTTCGGTCTGCCGGGAAATCGACGAGGGCCGCTTCGTCGACCTGATCGAGATCGACGCCGCCAGCCGCACCAAGGTCGAAGACACCCGTGAACTGCTCGATAACGTGCAGTACGCCCCGAGCCGCGGGCGCTTCAAGGTCTACTTGATCGACGAAGTGCACATGCTTTCCAGCCATTCCTTCAATGCGCTGCTCAAGACCCTCGAAGAACCGCCGCCCTACGTCAAGTTCATCCTGGCGACCACCGACCCCCAGAAACTTCCTGCAACGATTCTGTCGCGGTGCCTGCAGTTCTCCCTCAAGAACATGACGCCGGAACGGGTGGTCGAGCACCTGACCCATGTACTGGGCGTCGAGAACGTGCCGTTCGAAGACGATGCCCTGTGGCTGCTGGGCCGCGCCGCCGATGGTTCGATGCGCGACGCCATGAGCCTGACCGACCAGGCCATCGCTTTCGGTGAAGGCAAGGTCATGGCCGCCGATGTCCGGGCCATGCTCGGAACCCTCGACCACGGCCAGGTCTATGACGTCTTGCATGCGCTGATCGAAGGCGACGCGAAGGCGCTGCTCGAGGCGGTGCGTCACCTGGCCGAGCAGGGGCCGGACTGGAATGGCGTGCTCTCGGAAATCCTCAACGTGCTGCACCGTGTCGCCATCGCCCAGGCCCTGCCTGAAGGCGTCGACAACGGCCATGGCGACCGTGATCGCGTACTGGCCTTGGCCCAGGCACTGCCGGCCGAAGACGTACAGTTCTATTACCAGATGGGCCTGATCGGCCGTCGCGACCTGCCCCTGGCGCCGGATCCGCGAGGCGGCTTCGAAATGGTTCTGCTGCGCATGCTGGCGTTCCGGCCAGCCGACACGGCGGACGCCCCGAGGCAAACGCTAAAGCCAGTGGGGATCAGCCAGGCCACAGCTGATTCCGCCAAGCCAGTGGCTGCCGCGCCCGTCGTTGCGCCGGCAGTGGCTTCGGTGCCGGCAGCGGTGGCACCTGTACCCCAACCGATTCCGGCGCCAGTACCTGTGGTCGCGGCGCCTGAGCCGGAACCCGAGCCGGTCGTCGAGGCGTTGCCCGAACCCGTCGCTGAAGAAGTCGTCGACCTGCCTTGGAATGACCCGGTCGAGCCGGAAGTGGTCCAGCAGCCGGTCGTCGAGCCCGTGCTGGAAACGGTCGCCGAGCAGCCCGAGTTGCCGCCGATGCCGCTGCCGACGCCCGACAGCGTGGTGCCCGATGCGCCTGAGTGGGTCGCCGCACCCGTGCCCGAGCCGACGGTGGCCGACGTCGATGTCGCCACGCCAGGCATCGACCTGGACGACGAGCCGCCGCTGGACGAGGATTACATCGAGCCGGACATGGATTCGGCCTACAGCTACCTGGACGACCTGGCCAGCGAGCACGCCGCTGAGCCGGCCCCGGAGCCCGAGCCGGAACCGGCGGCGATGCCGGCCACCGGGCTGGCCCTGCAATGGCTGGAACTGTTCCCTAAACTGCCGATCAGCGGCATGACTGGCAGCATCGCGGCCAACTGCACGCTGATGGCCGTGGAAGGCGACCACTGGCTGTTGCACCTGGATCCGGCCCACAGCGCACTGTTCAACGCGACCCAGCAACGTCGCCTCAACGATGCGCTGAACCAGTACCACCAGCGCACCCTGACGCTGACCATCGAGCTGATCAAGCCCGAGCAGGAGACCCCGGCCCAGGCCGCGTCCCGTCGCCGTGCCGACCGTCAGCGTGAAGCCGAGGAGTCGATCCACAGTGATCCATTCATCCAGCAGATGATGCAACAGTTCGGCGCCGTGGTCCGTCACGATACTATCGAACCTGTCGAAGCCCCGGTCACCCAGGGCTCATAACTGAAGGCGCCGGGCCGAACGGGTCGGGCGCGTTGTTTATCCAAGTACTTTCGAGGTGATTCCCATGATGAAAGGTGGCATGGCCGGCCTGATGAAGCAGGCGCAGCAGATGCAGGAAAAAATGGCCAAGATGCAGGAAGAACTGGCCAACGCCGAAGTCACCGGCAAATCCGGCGGCGACATGGTGACCGTGGTCATGACCGGTCGCCACGACATCAAGCGCGTCAGCATCGACCCAAGCGTGGTCGAAGGCCTGAGCGAAGATGATAAGGAAATGCTCGAAGCCCTCTTCGCCGCCGCCGTCAATGACGCGGTGCGCAAGATCGAAGCCAATAGCCAGGACAAGATGTCCGGCATGACCGCTGGCATGCAACTGCCGCCGGGCATGAAACTGCCGTTCTGATTCGCCATCCCGGTCGGGATGGGCTACACACAATGCCAGGCATCGCGCCTGGCATTTTTGTTTCTGTCATAGGGGTGAGCGGTGACACAAACCTAACCTGTGGGAGCAAGGCTCTGTGGGAGCAAGGCTTGCCCGCGATACAGACGCCTCGGTTTGTCGGAACTGCGCGCCATCGTTCATCGCGGGCAAGCCTTGCTCCCACAATGACCCGCTGAACAAACATCGAACGCCGCGCCCCCGATAATGGTCTGCTCCCTATACGTGCCACTCAACGATCAAGGAGACGCTTCCATGTCACAAGCATCGACCACCAGCCAGCGCATCGTCCTGGCCTCTCGCCCCCACGGCGCCCCGACCCCGGACAATTTCCGCCTGGAGCACGTGACCCTGCCGGACCTGGCACAAGGGCAGATCCTGCTCAAGACGCTGTTCCTGTCCCTGGACCCCTACATGCGCGGGCGCATGAGTGAAGGCCCTTCCTACGCCGCTCCGGTGGAAATCGATGAAGTGATGACCGGCGGCGCTGTCAGCCGCGTGGAACGTTCGACGCACCCGAAATTCCAGGAGGGTGATCTGGTGGTGGGCGCCACGGGTTGGCAGAGCCACAGCATCAGCGACGGGCGCAACGTGATGCCCATCCCCTCGGGGTTGCCCAGCCCGTCGATGGCTTTGGGTGTACTGGGCATGCCGGGCATGACCGCTTACATGGGACTGATGGACATTGGCCAGCCCAAGGCCGGGGAAACCCTGGTGGTCGCGGCCGCCTCGGGTGCCGTGGGCTCGGTGGTCGGCCAGGTGGCGAAGATCAAGGGCCTGCGTGTGGTCGGCGTCGCGGGCGGCAGCGAAAAATGCAAGTACGTGGTCGACGAGCTGGGTTTTGATGCTTGTGTCGATCACAAGAGCGAAAATTTTGCCGAGGAACTGGCGCGGGCCTGTGACAAGGGCATCGATATCTATTACGAAAACGTCGGCGGCAAGGTCTTCGATGCCGTCGTGCCGTTGCTCAACGCCAAGGCACGGATCCCGCTCTGTGGCCTGATCGCGTCCTACAACGAGCATCAGGCGCCGAGCGGCCCGGATCGCTTGCCGCAACTGCAGCGCACCTTGCTGACCAAGCGCGTGCGGATTCAGGGGTTTATTGTGTTTGATGACTACGGTGACCGTCAGCCGGAGTTCACCAGTGCCATGGCCCCTTGGGTGCGCGATGGCAAGGTCAAGTTCCGCGAGGACGTGGTCGATGGCCTGGAAAATGCGCCACAGGCGTTTATCGGCCTGTTGGAAGGACGCAACTTCGGCAAGTTGGTGGTGCGAGTCGCGCAGGATTGAGTATTTGACGCTAATCGGAGGCGCGGGTATAAACCGCGTCTCGTTGTTATGTCGGACATTTCCTCCATGAGCTTCAGCCCTTTGATTCGCCAACTGATCGATGCCCTGCGAACGTTGCCGGGTGTGGGTCAGAAAACTGCCCAGCGCATGGCGTTGCAATTGCTTGAGCGTGATCGCAGCGGCGGTTCGCGCCTGGCCCAGGCCTTGAGCCAGGCCATGGAAGGCGTGGGGCATTGCCGCTTATGCCGCACCCTCACCGAGGACGACCTCTGCCCGCAATGCGCCGACCCGCGTCGGGACGACACCTTGCTCTGCGTGGTGGAGGGGCCGATGGATGTGTATGCGGTGGAACAGACTGGTTTTCGTGGCCGTTATTTCGTGCTCAAGGGCCATTTGTCCCCGCTCGACGGCTTGGGGCCTGAAGCCATCGGCATTCCACAGCTGATCGCGCGGATCGAAGAGGCGGGCACGTTTACGGAAGTCATCCTCGCCACGAATCCGACGGTCGAAGGCGAAGCCACTGCCCATTACATCGCCCAGTTGTTGAACAACAAAGGCCTGATCGCCTCCCGCATCGCCCACGGCGTGCCGCTGGGTGGGGAGCTTGAACTGGTAGATGGCGGGACGTTGGCGCATTCGTTTGCGGGGCGCAAGCCGATCGCTTTGTAACAGCAGCAACACGATCCCCTGTGGGAGCGAGCTTGCTCGCGATGGCGGTAGATCAGCCGATATCTATGTTTGCTGACACACCGCTATCGCGAGCAAGCTCGCTCCCACAGGGTTACTCACTCGGTAATTATTTTTCGCTGAGCGAAAACTGCGTCAGGCAGAACGTCGCAATCCCCATGTCTTCCAGACGCTGGGAGCCGAGCAGTTCCGGCAAGTCAATGATCGCTGCGGCCTCGTGGACCTTGGCGCCCATGCGGCGGATCAGGTTGGCGGCGGCGATCAGCGTGCCCCCGGTGGCGATCAGGTCATCGAACATCACCACCGAATCCCCCTCGCACAGGCTGTCGGCATGCACTTCAAGGAAGGCTTCGCCGTATTCGGTCTGGTAACCCTCGGCCAGCACGTCGGCCGGCAGCTTGCCTTGCTTGCGAAACAGGATCAGCGGCTTGTTCAACTGATAGGCCAGGATCGAGCCGATCAGAAAGCCCCGGGCATCCATCGCGCCAATGTGAGTGAACTCGGCCTCGACATAGCGGTGGGCGAAACTGTCCATGACCAGGCGCAGGGCGGTCGGGGATTGGAACAGGGGGGTAATGTCGCGAAAGATCACGCCGGGTTTGGGGAAGTCGATCACGGGACGGATCAGGGATTTGATGTCGAAGGAGTCAAAGACCATCGTGGAAGTGTCCTGGCAGGGCTGCAAACGGCGCAGTATAGCGCGGCGAGGCCAATCCCTCAGCCGCGCTTGTCCATCAGCCTTCGATCGAGCCGCCGGCCAGGGCGCAAAGCTGGATCGGGTCGAGGATGTGAATTTCCTTGCCTTCGGCGGCAATCAACTCGTTCTGCTGGAAACGGGTGAACACCCGGGACACGGTTTCCACCGCCAGGCCCAGGTAATTGCCGATTTCGTTGCGCGACATGCTCAGGCGGAACTGGTTGGCCGAGAACCCGCGGGCGCGGAAGCGCGCCGAGAGGTTGACCAGGAACGTGGCGATGCGCTCGTCGGCGGTTTTTTTCGAGAGCAGCAGCATCATCTGCTGATCGTCACGGATTTCCCGGCTCATGACCCGCATCAACTGGCGACGCAGTTGCGGCAACTGGATGGCCAGCTCGTCCAGGCGATCAAAAGGAATTTCGCACACCGAGGTGGTCTCCAGCGCCTGGGCCGAGACCGGATGGGTCTCGGTGTCCATGCCCGACAGGCCCACCAGTTCGCTGGGCAGGTGGAAACCGGTGAGCTGTTCTTCGCCGCCGTCGCTCAGGTTAAAGGTTTTCAAGGCGCCCGAGCGCACCGCATAGACGGAATCGAAGGTGTCACCCTGGCGAAACAGAAATTCACCTTTTTTCAACGGACGGCCCCGTTTAACGATTTCGTCCAGCGCCTCCATGTCCTCCAGATTCAATGAAAGTGGCAGGCACAGAGGCGCCAGGCTGCAATCCTTGCAGTGGGCCTGGTTGTGGGCGCGCAGTTTGACTGGCTCGGACATTTCTTCAATCCTTGTGGGAAAACACACATAAGACGTAAGGGTACCCCAGTGCAGGCACTCCGACTAGCGCGCTTTCCTCGTCAAATTGTCGCGCTCAGATAACGCGGGAGAAACGCTGCCGATTATGTTGTTCCAAATAGGCGTCGAACACCATACACACCGATCGCACCAGCAAGCGACCAGCGGGCGATACCTGGATGTGGGTGTCATCCAATTTGATCAGCCCATCCTCGGCCATCGCCCGCAATTGCGGCCAAAGCGGGGCGAAGTAACCGCGGAAATCGATATTGAAGCGTTGCTCGATCTCGGCGAAGGCCAGATGAAAGTGACAGATCAACTGCTGGATCACCGCGCGTCGCAACCGATCGTCGGTATTGCAGATCAGGCCGCGACTGGTCGCCAATTGCCCGTTGGCGAGGGTGTTCTGGTAATGGTTCAGGTCGCTGCTGTTCTGGCAGTACACATCGCCGATCTGGCTGATGGCCGACACGCCGAGGCCGATCAGGTCGCAATGCCCATGGGTGGTGTAGCCCTGGAAGTTGCGCTGCAACGTGGCCTCTTCCTGGGCGATGGCCAGCTCGTCGTCGGGCAGGGCGAAGTGGTCCATGCCCACGTAGCGGTAGCCGGCGCAGGTTAGCTGTTCGATGGTGTCTTGTAGCATCGCCAGTTTTTGCTCCGGGTTCGGCAAGTCCTGGCTGTTGATGCGCCGCTGGGGCATGAAGCGTTCCGGCAGGTGGGCGTAGTTGAACACCGAGAGCCGGTCCGGTTGCAGGTGGATGACTTCCTCGACGGTGCGGGCGAAGGTGTCCGGGGTCTGCTTGGGCAGTCCATAGATCAGGTCGATGTTGATCGAACGGAATTGCAAGGTCCGGGCAGCCTCGACCACGGCGCGGGTTTCTTCCAGGCTTTGCGGGCGATTGACGGCACGCTGCACCGCCGGGTCGAGGTCTTGCAGGCCGATGCTGACCCGATTGAAGCCCAGTTCACGCAATAGCCCCATGGTCGACCAGTCGGCCTCCCGGGGATCGATCTCGATGCCGTAGTCGCCGGAATCGTCGTCCAGCAGATTGAAGTGCTGGCGCAGCGAGGCCATCAGTTGGCGCAGCTCGTCGTGGCTGAGGAACGTCGGGGTGCCGCCGCCAAAGTGCAGCTGCTCCACGCGCTGGGTGGGGTCCAGGTGACAGCCGATCAGCTGGATCTCCTGTTCCAGGCGTTGCAGATAGGCGTGGGCGCGGCCACGGTCCTTGGTGATGACCTTGTTGCAGGCGCAGTAGTAGCAGATGTTCGCGCAGAACGGCACGTGCACATACAGCGACAGTGGCCGCCGGGCCTTGCGGCTGTCACGCAGGGCATGGAGCAGGTCGAAGGTGCCCACCTGGCCGCCGAACTGCGCCGCAGTCGGGTACGAGGTGTAGCGTGGTCCCGCCAGGTCGTAGCGGCGGATCAGGTCTGAGTCCCAACGGATGGCGTCGAGCATGCGGGTGTTCCCCGGGTAGGCTGGCATGGGGCGAGTCTAGGGGGCTGGGCACGAGGCCGTTTTGATTTGTGTCAACGGGCATGGGGAGTTGTCGAGGATGATGTCAGCCCAGACAGCTCAAACCCGTGGCGAGGGAGCTTGCTCCCGCTCGGCTGCGCAGCAGTCGCTATATCTGTGGATGCGTTCTGCCTGAGGATTGTTGAGGCCTGCTTCGCAGGCCAGCGGGAGCAAGCTCCCTCGCCACAGGGCTGGTCAATGCCCCATGAGCCAATGCTGATGCGGCCCTGGCAATGTCCAGACGCCAAAGACAATCACCAACAGCCCACCGGCCATGCGCACGCTGCGTTTGCGCAGCAGGGCGGTGATGCGCTCGGCGGCCAGGCCGGTGGCGAGCAGCACCGGCCAGGTGCCCAGGCCGAAGGCGAGCATCAGTAAGGCACTGTCCAGAGCATTGCCCTGGCTGGCGGACCAGAGCAGGGTGCTGTAGACCAACCCGCACGGCAGCCAGCCCCACAGGGCGCCGAGCAGCAAGGCCCGGGGCAGACTCGACACCGGCAGCAAGCGGTTGGCGACGGGCTGGATGTGCCGCCACAGGCCACGCCCCACGCTTTCGATGCGGGTCAGGCCGCTCCACCAGCCCGCCAGGTACAGGCCCATGGCAATCAACAGCAAGCCGGCCAGCACCCGCATGATCATCGCGGCCGGGCTGTTGGACACAGCCCAGCCGGCCAGGCCGATCAGCAACCCGGCGGTGGCATAGCTCAGGATCCGCCCCAGGTTGTACGCCAGTAGCAACCGAAAGCGGCGGCTGCGCTGTTCCTTGGGAATCGCCAGGGTCAGGGCGCCCATCAGGCCGCCGCACATGCCCAGGCAGTGGCCGCCGCCCAACAGGCCAAGGATGACGGCCGAAACCAGCAGTGGCGCCAGGTCAAGCATGGGGCGGGGCCTTGTCGTCCGGCTGGCGGGCCTCGCCACTGGCTTCGTCCACCGCTGCCTTGTGGTTCGGGTCCTGATCGTCGAACAGAATACTGTGGGCCGGACCGTCGAGGTCGTCGTACTGGCCGCTGTCCACGGCCCAGAAGAAAATGTACACGGCGATGGCCACGATCAGCAGCGCGGCCGGGATCATCACGTAAAGAGCTGGCATGTCGGAACTCCATGCCCGCGCGGCTCAGGCCGGCAGCGGGCGGGTATCGGGCGTGGCGGCGAAAACCTGCGCCTTGGGCTGACGCGTTAGCCTCAGGGCATTCAACACCACGGTCAACGAACTGATGGACATGCCGACCGCGGCCCACACCGGCGTAATCCAGCCGAGGGCGGCGAACGGCAACATGAGGCCATTGTACAGCCCTGCCCACACCAGGTTCTCGACGATCACCCGGCGAGTGCGCCGGGCCAGGTTGAAGGCATGGATCAGGGCGTCGAGGCGGTTGGACAGCAGCACGGCGTCGGCGCTGGTCTTGGCCAGGTCGGTGGCCGAGCCCATGGCGACACTGATGTCGGCCGCCGCCAGCACGGGCACGTCGTTCACGCCATCGCCGAGCATCAGCACCTTGCGGCCCTGTTGGTGCAATTGCTGCAATACCGCCAGTTTATCGTCCGGGCGCAGGCCGCCGCGGGCTTCATCGATGCCCAGTTCGGCGGCGACGCTGGCGACCATCGGTGAGCTGTCGCCCGACAGCAGCAGCGTTCGCCAACCCCGTGCCTTGCAGGCCGCCAGCAGGGCCGGAGCATCGGCGCGCAAGCGGTCATCGAGGACGAACCAGGCCAATGGTCCGATCTCGTCGCCCAGCAACAGCCATTGCCCGGGTTCGTCCGGCATTTGCGGCACGGCGGCGCCACTCAGTTCGCAGACAAAACCGGGCTGGCCGATGCGCAGGCGTTGTTCGGCCACGAAGCCTTCCAGCCCCAGTCCCGGGGTGCTTTGCACCTGCTCGGCGGCCAGTGGCGCGCGGCCGAAGGCTCGGGCGATGGGGTGTTCCGAGCGGTTTTCCAGGGCCGCGGCCAGCCCCAGGCATTGATCGCTGTCGAGGGCCGCCAACGGCCGAATGGCGCGCAACGCCAGGCGGCC
Source organism: Pseudomonas beijingensis (assembly GCF_030687295.1). Lineage (NCBI taxonomy): Bacteria > Pseudomonadati > Pseudomonadota > Gammaproteobacteria > Pseudomonadales > Pseudomonadaceae > Pseudomonas > Pseudomonas beijingensis. Next base: position 3,059,483 of record NZ_CP117425.1, read on the forward strand.
TTCGGTGAGGGTTCCGGTCTTGTCGAAAATAACCGTGTCGATCTGGTTCAGGCCTTCCAGCACATGGCCGCGTGTCAGCAGCAGGCCAAGTTTGTGCAAGGTGCCGGTGGCCGCGGTGAGGGCGGTCGGCGTGGCGAGGGACAATGCGCAGGGGCAGGTGGCGACCAGCATCGCCAGGACGATCCAGAAAGCCCGCGAGGCATCAAGTTGCCACCACAACAGGCCGATGGCCGCTGCCGCGACCAGGGAGAACAGCAGGAACCATTGAGCGGCGCGGTCGGCGATTTCCGCCAGTCGCGGTTTCTCGGCCTGGGCCCGCTCCAGCAGCCGCACGATGGCCGACAACCGGGTGTCTTGCCCGAGGGCCAGCACCTCGACGGTCAAGGCGCCTTCGACATTCAGTGTGCCCGCGGTGACCGCATCGCCCGCTTGTCGAGGTTGTGGCAGGTACTCGCCGGTCAGCAGCGATTCGTCGATGCTGGACTGCCCCTCGAGGATCTTGCCGTCAGCCGGCAGGACCGCCCCGGGATGCACCAACACCCGGTCACCAGTGCGCAATTCGCTGAGCAGGATGCGTTCACTCTGGCCGTCAGCCGCCAGGCGCAGGCACGAGGCCGGCAGCAGATTGACCAGTTGGGCGGTGGCGGCGGCCGTGCGCTCCCGGGCCCGGCGTTCCAGGTAACGGCCGGCCAGCAGGAACAGGGCGAACATGCCCACGGCATCGAAGTACAACTCGCCGACGCCGGTGATCGACGTCCAGATTCCGGCAACGTAGGCGCTGCCAATTGCCAGGGACACCGACACGTCCATGGTCAGGTGGCGGGTGCGCAGGTCGCGCATGGCGCCTTTGAAGAATGGCGCGCAGCTGTAGAACACGATGGGCGTGGTGAGAAACAAGGCGACCCAGCGCAGGATGGTGTGCATCTCGGGACTGAGGTCGATGTTGAATTCCGGCCAGGTGGCCATCGTTGCCATCATCGCCTGGAACCACAACAGGCCGGCCACGCCCAACTGGCGCAGGGCCAGGCGGTTTTGTGCGGCGAGTTGCTCGCACGCCTGGTCGGCCTGGTACGGATGGGCGACGTAGCCGATCTGGCGCAACTCGGCGAGCAGCGTGCTCAGCGGCAACTGGGCGTCGGCCCAACGCACATGCAAGCGATGGTTGGACAGGTTCAACCTCGCCTCAGCCACGGCCGGCAGGCTGCGCAGCTGTTTTTCGATCAACCAGCCGCAGGCGGCGCAACTGATGCCTTCCATCAACAGGGTGGTTTCGGCCAAGTCGCCCTCATGGCGCACGAACGACTGCTGCACATCAGGGCGATCGTACAGCGCCAGTTCATCGGTCAACTGGACGGGCAGGGTCTCGGGATTGGCCGACGCTTCACTGCGATGCAGGTAATAACTTTCCAGGCCACCGGCGACAATGGCTTCGGCCACCGCCTGGCAGCCCGGGCAGCACAGCTCGCGGGTTTCACCGAGGACAACGGCGGTGAAGCGACTGCCAGGGGGGACGGGCAGGGCGCAGTGGTAGCAAGGCTGTGGAGTGGTCATGAGTATTCACATATCGCAGCTTTCAGGGCGTCTGAAAATCTCTTCGCGAGCAAGCTCGCTCCCACAGGGGATGGGCGGTGTATAGCCATCCGCGATCAACTGTGGGAGCGAGCTTGCTCGCGATTGCGCGAAGCGCAGTCGTCTATTTTTTCAGGTCTTCAGCGCCTTGCAGCGGTTCATCGCCGAGCAGGATGGCCTGGTCGTGGTTGATCTGTTCTTCTTCGAACAGGCGCCAGGTCTTGTCGTTCTCCACCCCCAGCAATTCGACAAAGCGCCGGCCTTCGATCTTGTCCGTCAACTGGCCGACGTAGCGACCCGGTTCGCTGTCGTTGCGGGTGAGGATGATCTTGCGGTCCTTCTCCGGCTGGGTCGGCGAGATCAGGCTCAGTTCCAGTGTCTGGGGGCGGCTGTTGCCGTTCAGGCGCAGGTTCACTTCGCCGGTCACGTCATCCAGTTGCACGTTGGCATGCAGTTGCAGGGTCTGGGCCAGCAGTTCGCGCTCCAGCGAGCGGTTGATGCCTTTGCCGGCTTCGTAATAGTTGTCGTTGACCAGGTTGTCCGGGTTCTTCACCGCAATGGTCACCATCGTCAGGCTCAGTGTCACCGAACAGCTCAGGATCGCAATGATAATCCACGGCCAGAGGTGCTTGTACCAAGGGCTGGTGGCGGTTGCTGCAGGCATGTTCATTTCTCTCAACGAGTTTGTGGGCCGATGAACCGGCTCTTGGCTTCGACATGTACGCTTTCGTCATCGGCGTCCTTGAGGATGAAAGTCACCTCGTTGGTGCTCGATGGCAGTTGTTCCGGTGCGCTGGACAGTTCAACCGGCTGGCTGTAGATCTCGCCGGCCGCGACCTTGATTTCCCGGCGGCCTTGCAGCTTGAGGTCGGGCAGGCCGACGGCTTCCAGGACATACGTATGGTCGTGTTGGTCTTTGTTCATGATCTTCAGGCTGTAGACGTTCTCGATCCGGCCTTCGGCGTTTTCGCGGTACAGCACGCGGTCCTTGCTGACGTCGAAACCCACCAGCGAACGCATGAAGAATGCCGCTGCCAGCAAGCTGATCATGACCAGCAGCACCAAGGCGTAACCGATCAGGCGCGGGCGCAGTTTATGGGTTTTCTGCCCCGAGAGGTTATGTTCGGTGGTGTAGCTGATCAGGCCGCGGGGATAATCCATTTTGTCCATGATGTTGTCGCAGGCATCGATGCAGGCCGCGCAGCCGATGCACTCGATCTGCAAGCCGTCGCGGATGTCGATGCCGGTCGGGCAGACCTGGACGCACATGGTGCAGTCGATGCAGTCCCCAAGGCCCAGGGCCTTGTAATCCACGCCTTTTTTGCGCGGACCACGGCTTTCGCCACGCCGCGGGTCGTAGGACACGATCAACGTGTCCTTGTCGAACATCACGCTTTGGAAGCGTGCGTAAGGGCACATGTAGATGCACACCTGCTCGCGCAGCCAGCCGGCGTTGCCGTAGGTGGCGAGGGTGAAGAAGCCGATCCAGAAATACGACCAGCCATCGGCCTGGCCGGTAAAGAACTCGAACACCAGTTCGCGGATCGGCGTGAAGTAACCGACAAAGGTCACGCCGGTGACGAAGCCGATCAGCAGCCACAGGCTGTGCTTGGCGAATTTGCGCAGGAATTTGTTGGCGCCCATGGGGGCCTTGTCGAGCTTGATGCGCTGGTTGCGATCGCCTTCGGTGACTTTTTCGCACCACATGAAGATCCAGGTCCACACGCTTTGTGGGCAGGTGTAGCCACACCACACCCGTCCGGCATAGACCGTGATGAAAAACAGACCAAATGCCGCAATGATCAGCATCCCGGACAGCAGGATGAAATCCTGGGGCCAGAAGGTCGCGCCGAAAATGAAGAACTTGCGTTCCGGCAGGTTCCACCAGACAGCCTGATGGCCGCCCCAGTTCAACCAGACCGTACCGAAATACAGCAGGAACAAGAACCCTCCGCCAAGCATCCGCAGGTTGCGGAACAGGCCCGTGAAGGCGCGGGTGTAGATTTTTTCCCGAGAGGCATACAGATCGACGCTGTTGTTCGCGTCCTTGGCAGGCGGGGTAACGTCATGTACCGGAATCTGGTTACTCATCAAATTGCATCCCACGGCAGTGGAAAAGTGCCGGGGCCAGTACGTGCCGACCTCGGTCAGAAAGGGTGTTGCAGTGGCGCAATGATACGCCTGTCGCTCTGGCTCAAGGGTGCGACCTTTGGTCGCGTTGGGCGTCTGGGCCGAATGGTGTAGCGGATGTAACAAGTCATGACCCAGATCAATTGACTATAGACAGTTCATGGCGTTGACGAAAAAACGAAAGAGGGGTTGTGGACAAATCAGTAGACAGGAGCAACCCCCAACTTGGTCGCTGAAGGCTCCATCAGGTGCGGGCAAATGCCTCTGTCAGGTGCAGGTCTGTCTTTGTGGCGAGGGGATTTATCCCCGCTGGGCTGCGAAGCAGTCCTAAAACCTGCCAACGCGGTGTGTCAGGCCGATGTAATCAGCTTATTGGGGGCTGCTTCGCAGCCCAGCGGGGATAAATCCCCTCGCCACAGGTCCGCACCTGGAGCTTCAGATCTAGTTCTTTTCATCTCCTGACCACGGGTTGAGTACCGACACGCCGCTGCTCTGGAAATCACTTACGTTGCGGGTCACCACGGTCAATCCATGGACCAATGCGGTAGCGGCAATCAATGCATCGCTTTCATTGCTGCGGCCAGGCACATGCAGGCGAGCGCAACGCAGCGCGACGGCACGGTCCACGGCCAGGATCCTGCCGGCAAAGGCCGGCAGCACATGATTATCCAGCCAGGCCCGCAAGCGGCTGCCTTGCGTCGGGTCCTTGCGTTCGAAGCGCAGCACGCCGGTTTCCAGTTCCAGTACGGTAATCGCCGAGACGTACAGGCTGGGAGCGGGAACGCTACGCGCCCAGGCCTGGACGTTTTTATCTGCCTGGGATTTGCGCAGTTCGGAAATGACGTTGGTATCGAGTAGAAACATTCAGGACAGGTCCACCGAGCGGGGTGTGATGACGGCGCGCTCGGTATCGAAATCGATGTCCGGCGCATCGGGCATGACCAACAACTCGACAATGCTGGCGCCAATGCCGGTCAGTTTCTGGTACTCCTCAATGCTTAGCAGCACATGGGCCGGCTTGCCACGGTCGGTGATGATTACTGGCCCTTCACGGGTGGCTTTTTTGGCACCACTTGTGTCGTGGTTGAATTCGCGGCTGGAGATCGTCGTGATGGACATGGGCGCGCCCTCATTTTGAATTCGAATGTAGGCACGTTACTACTGGTATGGAGGGGCGGCAAGCGCAACCGATTCGTCCAGGCTTTTCGACCGGTAACAAAAAGGCCCCGCCAATCGGATTGGCGGGGCCTTTCGTGTATCAGTTGCTTGTCTTACTGGGCGTCAGCGGCCGGAGCCTTTTCGCCGTGAGACAGGCTGTAGACATAGGCCGCCAGCAGGTGGACCTTATCGTTGCCTTGCAGGTCGGCCTGGGCCGGCATCTGGCCCTGGCGACCGTAGCGGATGGTCTGCTGCAGTTGAGCGAAGCTCGAACCGTAGATGAAACCGGCCGGGTGCGTCAGGTCAGGTGCGCCCATGGCGGGCGTGCCCTTGCCGGCAGGACCGTGGCAGGCCACGCAGTTGGCCGCGAACAGTTTCTGGCCGTTGGCCGGGTCGGCCTTGGCGCCTTCCGGCAGCTTGCGACCGTGCAGGCTGGTCACCAGGTAGGCGGCCACGTCGGCCACGCCTTGTTCGCCCACCACGGCAGCCCAGCCCGGCATCACCGCGTGACGGCCGCCCATGATGGTGGTCTTGATGGTTTCCGGCTCACCGCCCCAGCGCCAGTCGGCGTCGGTCAGGTTGGGGAAGCCGTAGGCACCCTTGGCGTCGGAACCGTGGCAGACCGAGCAGTTGGAGGCGAACAAGCGGCCACCCATCTTCAGGGCTTGCGGGTCCTTGGCGACTTCTTCGATCGGCATGGAGGCAAACTTGGCGAAGATCGGACCGAACTTGGCGTCCGAGCGTGCCATTTCCTTTTCCCACTCGTGAACGCCTGTCCAGCCGGTCTGGCCGTTGGCGAAGGCGGTCTGCTTTTCGTTGTCCAGGTAGTTATAGCCTGGCAGCAGGCCTTTCCAGTTGCCCAGGCCAGGGTAGAGCACCAGGTAACCGAGGGCGAACACGATGGTGCCCACGAACAGCATGAACCACCATTTCGGCAGCGGGTTGTCGTACTCCTCGATCCCGTCGAAGGAGTGGCCAACCGTCTCTTCGGTGGCTTCGCTGCGCTGGCCCTTGCGGGTCGACAGCAGCAGCCAGGTCAGGGCGAAGATCGTACCCAGACTGAGGACTGTGACGTACAGACTCCAGAACGTAGTCATTCTTTGTTACTCCTAGAAGCTTGCTCGACGTGCTTGATGGCTTCGGGATCATCCGCGAACGGCAGCAAGGTCGCGTCGTCAAACTCCGACTTGCGCTTGGGGCTGAACACCCACAAGGCCAGGCCGATAAAGGCCACCATCACGACGACGGTGCCCAGGCCACGAATCATCCCGATATCCATCCAGATCACCGTTTGCTTTTGATGATGGTGCCCAGGCCTTGCAGATAGGCCACCAGCGCGTCCATTTCAGTCTTGCCCTTGACGGCATCCTTGGCACCGGCGATGTCTTCGTCGGTGTAAGGCACGCCCAAGGCGCGCAGGACTTCCATTTTCTTGGCGGTGTCTTTGCCGTCGAGCTTGTTTTCTACGAGGAACGGGTAGGCCGGCATTTTCGATTCAGGCACGACGTTGCGCGGGTTGTACAAGTGCGCACGCTGCCAGTCGTCGGAGTAACGGCCGCCAACGCGGGCCAGGTCCGGACCGGTACGCTTGGAACCCCACAGGAACGGGTGGTCCCAGACGCTTTCACCGGCAACGGAGTAGTGGCCGTAGCGTTCGGTTTCAGCGCGGAACGGACGGATCATCTGCGAGTGGCAGCCGACACAGCCGTTGGCGATGTAGATGTCGCGGCCTTCCAGTTCCAGGGCGGTACGCGGCTTCATGCCTTCGACCGGCTTGTTGGTCACGTCCTGGAAGAACAGTGGAACGATCTGGGTCAGGCCGCCGACGCTCACGGCGATGACCATGAAGAAGGCCAGCAGGCCGATATTCTTCTCTACTGCTTCGTGCTTCATCAGTGAGCTCCAACTACGGCGATCTTGGCGGCGGCTTCAGCTTCAGCCGGGTCAGAGGCACGAACGGTGCGGTACACGTTGTAGGCCATGAACAGCATGCCGCTGGCGAAGAACGCGCCGCCCAGGGCACGCACGATGAAGCCAGGGTGGCTGGCTTGCAGCGCTTCGACGAACGAGTAGGTCAGGGTGCCGTCGTCGTTGATCGCACGCCACATCAAGCCTTGGGTGATGCCGTTGACCCACATCGAGGCGATGTAGAGCACGGTGCCGATGGTCGCGAGCCAGAAGTGCGCGTTGATCAGGCCGGTGCTGTGCATCTGCGCACGACCGAACAGTTTCGGGATCATGTGGTAGATGGCGCCGATGGAGATCATTGCCACCCAGCCGAGCGCACCGGCGTGCACGTGGCCGATGGTCCAGTCGGTGTAGTGGCTCAGGGAGTTGACGGTCTTGATGGCCATCATCGGGCCTTCGAAGGTCGACATGCCGTAGAACGCCAACGACACGACCAGGAACCGCAGGATCGGGTCGGTGCGCAGCTTATGCCAGGCACCCGACAGGGTCATCATGCCGTTGATCATGCCGCCCCAGCTTGGCGCCAGCAGGATGATCGACATTGCCATGCCCAGGGACTGTGCCCAATCCGGCAGTGCGGTGTAGTGCAGGTGGTGCGGACCGGCCCAGATGTACAGGGTGATCAGCGCCCAGAAGTGGACGATGGACAGGCGATAGGAATAGATCGGACGCTCGGCCTGTTTCGGCACGAAGTAGTACATCATCCCCAAAAAGCCGGTGGTCAGGAAGAAGCCTACGGCGTTGTGGCCGTACCACCACTGGATCATCGCGTCGGTCGCGCCCGAGTAGGCCGAGTACGACTTGAAGAAGCTGACCGGCAGGGAGGCGTGGTTGACGATGTGCAGCATGGCGGTCACGACGATGAAAGCACCGTAGAACCAGTTACCGACGTAGATGTGCTTGGTCTTGCGCTTGACGATGGTGCCGAAGAACACCAAACCGTAGGTCACCCAGACGATGGCCAGCAGGATAGCCAGGGGCCATTCCAGTTCCGCGTATTCCTTGGTGGTAGTGAAACCCATTGGCAAGGTCACGATCGCACCGACGATCACCGCTTGCCAGCCCCAGAAGGTGAAGGCGGCGAGGCTGTCGGAGATCAGTCGCGTTTGGCAGGTTCGCTGCACGACGTAGTAAGAAGTGGCAAACAACGCACAACCACCGAAGGCGAAGATCACCAGGTTGGTGTGCAGCGGGCGCAGGCGTCCAAATGTCGTCCATGGCAGATCGAAGTTCAACTCCGGCCAGACCAGTTGCGAGGCGATGAAGACACCGAGCCCCATGCCAAGGATCCCCCAGACCACCGTCATGATGGCGAACTGGCGGACTACCTTATAGTTATAAGCAGTCGGACTGATTGCTGTGCTCATTCTAAGGTTCCACGGTTTGGGTGTTTTATTAGGATAAAAATCGGTCGCAAGTATGGAGAAAGCGGGGGGTCATTGCAACGCGCCATGACCTGGGTCAATGCTTTCCAAAGCTGATTCTGCGGCCTTTCCATGTGCCGAGTAGGGACAAAATTGGCCCTCGGCAAAATGTCGCAACGAAGGAAAGAGGCGAGGGGGTCAGGTCGGTTGTAACGGGGTGTGTTCGAACACGGCGTTCGGGTGATGCCAGGCAACTGTCGCAACAGCCGGTATTCACCTGCCTTTGCGGCCTTTTTGTCGAACGATTGTCGAACGCATCGGGTCGGGTCGACCTGAAACCGGCAGTCGCCAGCGCACGCAGAGGCAAGCTTAGACCCGATTCAAGGGAACCGAAAGAAAGACGAAGGGAGGGTGCGACAATGCGTCGCGCAGGGGCAGGGAGCCGCCGCATCCAGATGAATGCGGCGGTTCGTGTGGTCAGGATTTATTCGCTTTTGTGTTCCGCTTGCAGGCGCTCGGTGCCCGCACCCTGGGACAGGCTATAGACGTAAGCCGCGAGCAGTTGCACCTTGTCATTGCCCAACAACTCATTCTGCGCCGGCATGTGGCCCTGGCGACCATGGCGAATGGTCTGCTGCAACTGGGCCAGGCTGGTGCCGTAGATGAAGCCGGCCGGTTGCGTCAGGTTCGGCGCGCCCATGGCTTCGGTTCCCTGGCCGTTGGCGCCGTGGCAGGCGATGCAGGTGGTGTTGAAGGCCTGCTGGCCGGCTTGCAGGTCGGCACCGCTGTCCGCCGGCAACGGCAGGCCGGCCAGGTCGTGGCGTACATACGCGGCCACGTTCTTGACCCCGGCGTCCCCCAGCACTTCACCCCAGGCTGGCATCGCCGCCATGCGGCCGCCCATGATGGTCGCCTTGATGGTGTCGGCGGCGCCGCCCCAGCGCCAGTTGCTGTCGGCCAGGTTCGGGAAGCCGAAGGCACCCTTGGCGTCCGAGCCATGGCAGACCGAGCAGTTGGAGGCAAACAGGCGCCCACCCATCTTCAAGGCCTGTGGGTCCTTGGCCACTTCTTCCACGGGCATGGCGGCGAATTTGGCGAAGATCGGCCCGAACCGGGCGTCGGCCTTGGCCATTTCCTTTTCCCATTCATGGGCGCCGGTCCAGCCGTTTTCGTAGCCGGGCAGGATGCCTTTCCAGTTGCCCAGGCCCGGATAGAGAACCAGGTAGCCAACGGAAAACACCAGGGTGCCGGCGAACAACAGGAACCACCACTGCGGCAGCGGATTATCGTATTCCTCGATGCCGTCGAAGCTGTGGCCCATGGTCTGGTCGACGCTGCCCTTGGTCTCGCCCTTGCGGGTGCCGATCAGCAGCCAGGTCAGGCCGATGAGGCTGCCGATGGTCAGTACGCAGATCCACGTACTCCAGAAGGTGGTCATGGCCGGGTACTCCTTGTCGCAGGGTCTTGGGGGGTGATGTCGGCGGGCGGTTCGTCGGCGAACGGCAGCAGGCGCGCCTGGGCGAATTCCGGCCCGCGCTTGCTGCTGAACACCCACAGGGTCAGGCCGATGAAGGCGATGAACACCACGACGGTGCCCAGGCCACGGATCATTCCAGTGCTCATTTCAAAGAACATCAGGCTTACCTCTTGCTCTTGATGGCAGTGCCGAGCACTTGCAGGTAGGCCACCAGCGCGTCCATTTCGGTCTTGCCCTTGAGCGCGGCCACGCTGCCGGCGATGTCGTCGTCGGTGTACGGCACGCCGAGGGTGCGCATGGCGCGCAGCTTGCCCTCGGTGTGACTGCTGTCCACCGCCTGGGCCACCAACCACGGGTAGGCCGGCATTTTCGATTCGGGCACAACGTTGCGCGGGTTGTACAAGTGGGCGCGGTGCCAGTCGTCGGAGTAGCGTGCGCCGACCCGTGCCAGGTCCGGCCCGGTACGCTTGGAGCCCCACAGGAATGGGTGGTCCCAGACGCTTTCGCCAGCGACGGAGTAGTGGCCGTAGCGCTCGGTCTCGGCGCGGAACGGACGGATCATCTGCGAATGGCAGCCGACGCAGCCTTCACGGATGTAGATGTCGCGGCCCTCCAGTTGCAGGGCGGTGTAGGGCTTCATGCCGTCCACCGGCTTGTTGGTCACGTCCTGGAAGAACAGCGGCACGATCTGGGTCAGGCCGCCAATGCTCACCGCCAGGACCATCAACAGCATCAGCAGGCCGACGTTTTTTTCGATTGTTTCGTGTTTCATGGCGGACTCCTCAGGCCATCTGCGCGGCAGCGGCGGCTTCGGCAGGCTGGTAGGCCCGCACGGTGCGCCAGGTGTTGTAGGCCATCAGCAGCATGCCGAGAAGGAAGATCGACCCGCCCGCCAACCGCACGACGAAGCCTGGGTGGCTGGCCACCAGGGTTTCGACGAAGGAGTAGGTAAGCGTGCCGTCCTCGTTCACCGCACGCCACATCAGGCCCTGGGCGATACCGTTGACCCACATCGAGGCGATGTACAGCACCGTGCCGATGGTCGCGAGCCAGAAATGCGCGTTGATCAGGCCGATGCTGTGCATCTGTGGCCGACCGAAGACTTTCGGGATCATGTGGTACAGCGCCCCGATGGAAATCATCGCCACCCAGCCTAGCGCGCCGGCATGCACGTGGCCGATGGTCCAGTCGGTGTAGTGGGAGAGGGCGTTGACGGTCTTGATCGCCATCATCGGACCTTCGAAGGTCGACATGCCGTAGAACGCCAGGGACACCACCAAAAAGCGCAGGATCGGGTCGCTGCGCAATTTATGCCAGGCCCCCGACAGGGTCATCATGCCGTTGATCATGCCGCCCCAGCTGGGTGCCAGCAGGATCAGCGACATCACCATGCCCAGGGACTGCGCCCAGTCCGGCAGCGCGGTGTAGTGCAGGTGGTGCGGGCCGGCCCAGATGTACAGGGTGATCAGTGCCCAGAAGTGGACGATGGACAGGCGATAGGAATACACCGGACGTTCGGCCTGTTTCGGCACGAAGTAGTACATCATCCCCAGGAAGCCTGCGGTGAGGAAAAAGCCTACGGCGTTGTGCCCGTACCACCATTGCACCATCGCATCCGTGGCCCCGGCGTACACCGAGTAGGATTTGGTGAAACTCACCGGCAGTTCCAGGTTGTTGACGATGTGCAGGATCGCCACGGTCAGGATGAACCCGCCGAAGAACCAGTTACCGACGTAGATGTGCTTGGTGTTGCGCTTGGCCACGGTGCCGAAGAACACGATGGCGTAGGCCACCCAGACGATGGTGATCAGGATGTCGATCGGCCATTCCAGTTCGGCGTATTCCTTGGAACTGGTGTAGCCCAGGGGCAGGCTGATGGCCGCCAGCAGGATCACCAGTTGCCAGCCCCAGAAGCAGAACGCGGCGATTTTCGGCGCAAACAGCTGGGTCTGGCAGGTGCGTTGCACCGAGTAGAACGAACTGGCGAACAGGGCGCAGCCGCCGAAAGCGAAGATCACTGCGTTGGTGTGCAGCGGGCGCAGGCGGCCGAAGCTGGTCCAGGGCAAATCGAAGTTGAGTTGTGGCCAGACCAATTGGGCGGCGAGAAAAACCCCGAGCCCCATGCCGACGATGCCCCACACCACCGTCATAATGGCGAATTGGCGGACCACCTTGTAGTTGTAGGCGGTACTGATAGAAGTGTTCATGGTTCCCCATCCACGGTTCAGCCGAAGTGAGCGCCTGCGCAAGGCAGTGCGGCGTTCTTCGCCTGGAGTTATAGGCAGACTAAAAGCGAGGCAAGCATGGACAAACAGCACAAGGCCAGTATTGACGGGGATCAATGGGCGCGGTGCGTCGCGCAACACGGCTGGCTGTGGACGTGGCCGCGCAGCCGGGCGCGGGCGCCACGCCTGCGACCCTGATTCTGGCCCATGGTGCCGGTGCGCCGATGGACAGCGGTTTCATGGAGGAAATAGCCACGCGCCTTGCTGCACGGGGCGTCAACGTATTGCGTTTCGAGTTTCCTTACATGGCCCAGCGGCGTCTGGATGGGGGGAAACGCCCGCCCAACCCGGCACCTAAGCTGCTGGAATGCTGGCGTGAGGTGTACGCCACGGTGCGGCCTTATGTCGCTGGGCGGCTGGCCATTGGCGGCAAGTCCATGGGCGGGCGCATGGCGAGTTTGCTGGCCGATGAGTTGGGCGTCGATGCGCTGGTGTGCCTGGGCTATCCCTTCTATGCGGTGGGTAAGCCGGAGAAGCCCCGGGTCGAGCACTTGGCCGCATTGAAGACCCGAACCTTGATCGTCCAGGGCGAGCGCGATGCGTTGGGCAATCGGGAAGCGGTGCAGGGCTACAGTTTGTCTCCGAGCATCGAGGTGTTGTGGTTGGTGGCGGGGGATCATGACCTCAAGCCGTTGAAGGCTTCGGGGTTCAGTCATGAGCAGCATCTGGAGGCGGCGGCGCAGGGGGTGTCCGGGTTCCTGTCTCAAGATTGATGGTGCCTGTCATGGCCTCATCGCGAGCAAGCTCGCTCCCACACTGGATTTGCGGCGTTGACCATCCCATGTGGGAGCGAGCTTGCTCGCGATAGCGGCCTGTCAGGCAATAAAAAACCCGGAAGCGTTCGCTGTCCGGGTTTTAGTTTTCCGACTGAAGTCAGCGGTTGAACCGCTCCACCAACGAATACTGCGTATTGGCCGTTCGGGTCAGTTCTTCGCTCAGCAACGCCGAGCTGTGAGCTTGCCCCGAGGTCTGGTCGGCCAGGTCCGAGATGTTGCTGATGTTGCGGCTGATCTCCTCGGCCACTGAGCTTTGTTCCTCGGTGGCGGCGGCGATCTGGGTGGTCATGTCGGTGATGTGGGCCACCGCTTCGCTGATGCCCACCAGTGCCTGATCCGCCTCCATGACCCGCGCCACGCCTTCTTCGGCCTGGCGATGGCCGGCTTCCATGGTTTGCACGGCATTGGTGGCGGTCTGCTGGAGCTTGGCGATCAGGGCGTGGATCTGCCCAGTGGATTCGCTGGTGCGTTGTGCCAGTTGCCGCACTTCGTCGGCCACCACGGCAAAGCCACGACCCATTTCACCGGCACGGGCGGCTTCGATGGCGGCGTTGAGGGCCAACAGGTTGGTCTGGTCGGCGATGCCTTTGATCACGTCGACTACACCACCGATCTCGTCGCTGTCCTGGGCCAGCTGGGTCACGGTTTGACCGGTCTCACCGACCACCACCGACAGTCGCTCGATGGCTTCGCGGGTTTCCCCGGCGATGTCGCGGCCGCGACTGGTCAGGCGATTGGCTTCCTGGGTGGCATCGGCAGTGCGCTGCACGTGGCTGGCGACTTCCTGGGTGGTTGCCGCCATCTGGTTGACGGCCGTGGCGACCTGTTCGGTTTCCACCCGTTGCCGCTCCAAGCCGCTGGAGCTGTCATGGGCCAAGGTGTTGGACTGGCGAGCCTGGTCGTTCAGGTGCTCGGCGGTGTCCTGCAGGCGCGTCAGGCAGGTTTTCAGGCGCGCTTGCTGGCTGAGGATCGACATCTCCAGGCGTGCCTGGACGCCACGGCTGTCGGTGTACATCCGGGCGATCAGCGGGTCGGAGGTGGTTTGCTCGGCCAGGCGCAGCAGACGCTTGATCCCGCGTTGCTGCCATTGCAGGCCCATCAGCCCCAAGGGCACGGACAACAGGGCGGCCAGGGCAAAGCCCCAGGATGAATTCAGAAACGCGCCGACGACGAAGCCCAGTTGGCTGACCAGGATGAACGGTAGCCAGTCCTGCAGGATCGGCACCCATTTGTCACTGCCCGGAACCGCGGACTTGCCCTGGTTGATGCGTTGATACAGGGCTTCGGCACGGGCGATCTGCTCGGCGGAGGGCTTGACCCGCACCGATTCGTAGCCGACCACCTGATTGCCTTCGAACACGGGTGTGACATAGGCGTTGACCCAGTAATGGTCACCGCTCTTGCAGCGATTCTTGACGATGCCCATCCATGGCAAGCCTTGTTTCAGCGTGCCCCACATGTGCGCGAACACGGCGGATGGGACATCAGGGTGGCGCACGAGGTTGTGCGGCGCACGGATCAGTTCTTCCTTCGAATACCCGCTGACCTCAACGAACGCATCGTTGCAGTAGGTGATGACACCCTTGGCGTCGGTGGTGGAAATCAATCGTTGCTGGGCCGGGAAGGTCCTTTCGCGCTGTGTGACGGGTTGGTTGTTACGCATGGTGTGTAGATCCGCAAGGCTTTGAAAGGTTGTCGGCGTTGTCAGGTTTTAGTTGAAGTTATTTTTGCCTGTCGCTATCACGCCAGCATCGGGTAGGTAAAGAGGGCGAAATGAAGCAGGTTGAGCAGGAAATGCGTGGCAATCGCCGCGCCCAGGCCGCCAAAACGATACGCCAGGCCGTAACCGGCCCCCGCCAGGCCCGACAGCAACACCCATTGCCAACCGGCACCGGCATGCACCAGGCCGAACAGCAGCGAGGCCAGGAGCAGCGCCAGGTTGTCGCCCTGGGCCAAATGTTTGAAGCGCCGGCTCAAGCCCCCTTGAATGTAGCCACGAAACAGCGCTTCCTCCACGAGCGTTACCAATAAAAGATTATTAAGGATCCACACCCCGGCGTGATCCGGCCACTTCGGCGCCCACTGGATCATGCCCAGCAGCACGGCCCCGCCGAGGGCCAGCACGGCGCTCAACGTCAGGCCAAGGGCCGTGGCCTGGACCGACAGGCGCCATGAGCGTCGGCCGACGATCCAGGGGCAGGCCAGCAACAGCCAGAAGCCGATCAGCGGCTTGTCCTGGTTCAGGTACATGGCAAACGGCACGGCGTCATCGGTCAAGCGTTGCGGCGCGATTACCCGTCCGTTGAAAAAACCAGGCATCCAGTGCAGGGCCAGTGCCAGTGCCATGACCAGAAACAGGGCGTGCCCGAGAAACTGGCCAACCGGCGTTTGTTGCTGGCGAACCGCATACCCGGCGAACAGCAGCAGCGCGACCGAGATGAGCGCGGTCCAGGTCAACTGGCCATAGACCAGCGCCAGGCCGTAGCCTGTGGAAAGAAGGGCCAGGTGGAGCCAGGGTAAAGCGGGCATACAACATCCTTTTAGCGGGAAAACTCTGGGCGAGGGCGGCCGTCGGGTCTTCGACGCCACCGTGTCGCGCAAAGAGCACATTTGTGTCCATGCAGATTCATGCGCAGGAGGGGCAAGCAGTTGGCTGACGCGGTTGCGTGAGTGCCGGCGGGATTATAGGCGGGCTCATACAAAAACGGCGCCTGTTAAATAATGTGGGAGCGAGCTTGCTCGCGATAGGGGCTTGCCAGCCAATATTGATGTTGAGTGATCCACCGCTATCGCGAGCAAGCTCGCTCCCACAGGTATTTGCCTAGGCTCGTATTCGCCATCGAGGCGGTCTTTTCACGCGGCGATCAATTGTCGCAAGACATAATGAAGAATCCCACCGGCCTTGAAATACTCCACTTCATTCAAGGTATCGATCCGGCACAACACTTCGATTCGCTCCTGGCTGCCGTCCTCCCGGGTGATGACCAGGGGCAGGTTCATGCGCGGCGTCAGTTCGACGTCATTGAGTCCCAGGATGTCCAAGGTTTCCTTGCCTGTGAGGTTCAGGCGCTTGCGATTCTGGTCTAGCTTGAACTGCAGCGGCAGCACGCCCATGCCCACCAGGTTGGAGCGATGGATGCGCTCGAAGCTTTCGGCGATCACCGCTTTGACCCCCAGCAGGTTGGTGCCCTTGGCCGCCCAGTCCCGGCTCGACCCGGTGCCATACTCCTGGCCGGCGATCACCACCAGGGGCGTGCCCGTGGCCTGGTACAGCATGGCGGCATCGTATATCGGCATGCGTTCGCCGCTGGGGATGTAGATCGTGTTGCCGCCTTCCTCGCCGTCGAGCATTTCGTTGCGAATGCGGATATTGGCGAAGGTGCCGCGCATCATCACCTGGTGGTTACCACGTCTGGAGCCATAGGAGTTGAAGTCCCGTGGCTCCACGCCTTGTTCGCGCAGGTAGCGACCGGCCGGGCTGTCGGCCTTGATGTTGCCGGCCGGGGAGATGTGGTCGGTGGTCACCGAGTCTCCCAGCAGGGCCAGGACCCGGGCGCCCTCGACGTTCCTGACGGCCGGTGGCGGCCCGCCGATGTCGTCGAAGAACGGCGGGTGCTGGATGTAGGTCGAGTCATCCTGCCAGACGTAAGTCGCCGCTTGCGGCACTTCGATGGCCTGCCATTGCTCGTCACCGGCAAACACGGCGGCGTATTCCTTGTGGAACATGCTGGTGTTGACCTGAGCCACGGCGGCGGCCACTTCCTGGCTGCTGGGCCAGATGTCCCGCAGGTACACCGGCTTGCCGTCCCGGTCGTTGCCCAGCGGCTCGCTGCTGATGTCGATGCGCACCGTGCCGGCCAGGGCATAGGCAACCACCAGCGGCGGCGAGGCCAGCCAGTTGGTCTTCACCAGTGGATGCACCCGGCCTTCGAAGTTGCGGTTGCCCGACAATACCGAGGCCACGGTCAGGTCGGCTTTCTGGATGGCTTTTTCGATGGGGTCCGGCAACGGCCCGGAGTTGCCGATGCAGGTGGTGCAGCCATAGCCCACCAAGTCGAAACCGAGTTTATCCAGGTACTCGGTCAGGCCGGCCGCGTTGTAGTAGTCGGTGACCACCTTGGAGCCAGGCGCCAGGGAACTCTTGACCCAAGGCTTGCGGAGCAGGCCTTTTTCCACGGCTTTTTTCGCCAGCAGCCCGGCGGCCATCATCACGCTGGGGTTGGAGGTGTTGGTGCACGAGGTGATGGCGGCAATCACCACCGCGCCGTTTTTCAGGCGATGGGTGTGGCCTTCGTATTCGTACTCGGCTTCGCCCACCTGGTCGGCATTGCCCACCGCGACGCCACCGCCGCCTTCACTTTCCAGGCGACCTTCTTCTTTGCTGGTGGGTTTGACCTGCAACCCCAGGAAGTCGCTGAAAGCCTGGCCGACATTCGGCAGCGAGACCCGGTCCTGAGGGCGCTTGGGCCCGGCAAGGCTGGCCTCGACGCTGCCCATGTCCAATTCCAGCGTATCGGTGAACACCGGTTCCTGGCCGGGCAGGCGCCACAGGCCCTGGGCCTTGCAATAGGCCTCCACCAGTTTCACGGTTTCTGCCGGACGCCCGGACAGGCGCAGGTAATCCAAGGTCACGTCGTCCACCGGGAAGAACCCGCAGGTGGCGCCGTATTCCGGGGCCATGTTGGCGATGGTGGCGCGGTCGGCCAGGGGCAGGTCGGCCAGACCGTCGCCATAGAACTCGACGAATTTGCCCACCACCCCTTTCTTGCGCAGCATCTGCGTGACGGTCAGCACCAGGTCGGTGGCGGTGATGCCTTCTCGCAGCTTGCCGATGAGTTTGAAACCGATGACCTCGGGAATCAGCATCGACACCGGCTGGCCGAGCATCGCCGCTTCCGCTTCGATCCCGCCAACACCCCAGCCCAGTACGCCGAGGCCGTTGATCATGGTGGTGTGGGAGTCGGTGCCCACCAGGGTGTCAGGGAAGGCGTAGGTGCGGCCGTCCTCTTCTTTGGTCCACACGGTGCGGCCCAGGTATTCAAGGTTGACCTGGTGGCAGATGCCGGTGCCCGGCGGCACCACGCTGAAATTGGCGAAGGCGCTCTGGCCCCAACGCAGGAAGGCATAGCGTTCGCCGTTGCGCTGCATTTCGATGTCCACGTTCTGCTCGAACGCCTGGCTGCTGGCGAACTTGTCCACCATCACCGAATGGTCGATTACCAGGTCCACCGGCGACAACGGGTTGATCCGCTGGGGATCGCCGCCGGCCTTTTCCACGGCGGCGCGCATGGCGGCCAGGTCGACCACGGCGGGGACGCCGGTGAAATCCTGCATCAGCACCCGTGCCGGGCGGTATTGAATCTCGCGGTCGGAGCGGCGCTCCTTGAGCCACCCGGCGAGGGCCTTGAGGTCGGCGCCGGTGACGGTTTTTTCATCTTCCCAGCGCAGCAGGTTTTCCAGCAGCACCTTCAAGGACATGGGCAGTTTGTCGAGGTCACCCAGGCTTCGGGCGGCATCCGGCAGGCTGAAGTAGTGGTAGGTCCTGGCGTCGACTTGCAGTGTTTTAAGGGTTTTCAGGCTATCGAGGGACGGCATTGAAATCACTCCTTTGAGTCCGCACGGCTACGGACTGAGGGGACGGACAGAGCCTTTAACCTAGCCCTGTTTTGAGCGTATGACTAATCACTGGACTCTATTGCAAGGTTCGCGGTTCCGAACTCCGCTATCATGCGGCGGTTTTCGTGACAGGCTTTGCTACGGAGTTTCAATGAACACGCTTTTTATGCACTGCCGGCCGGGCTTCGAAGGCGAGGTCTGTTCCGAGATCGCCGAACACGCCGCACGCCTCAACGTGGCCGGCTACGCCAAGGCCAAACCGGCCAGTGCCTGCGCCGAATTTGTCTGTACTGAAGAGGATGGCGCCGAGCGGCTGATGCGTGGGCAGCGTTTTGCCGAGCTGATTTTTCCGCGCCAGTGGGCCCGTGGCACGTTCATCGAGTTACCGGAAACCGACCGTATCAGCGTCATCCTGGCTCACATGACGGCATTCCCAGCTTGCGGCAGCCTGTGGCTGGAAGTGGTCGATACCAACGACGGCAAGGAACTGTCGAACTTCTGCAAGAAATTCGAAGGCCCGCTGCGCAAGGCGCTGAGCGGGGCCGGCAAGCTGGTGGACGATCCGCGCAAGCCGCGTCTGCTGCTGACGTTCAAGAGTGGCCGTGAAGTGTTCCTGGGCCTGGCGGACGCGGATAATTCGGCGATGTGGCCGATGGGCATCCCGCGTCTGAAGTTTCCCCGGGAAGCACCGAGTCGCTCCACACTCAAGCTCGAAGAAGCCTGGCACCATTTCATTCCCCGGGACCAGTGGGACGAGCGCCTGCACAGCGACATGACCGGCGTGGACCTCGGTGCCGCGCCAGGCGGCTGGACCTGGCAACTGGTCAACCGGGGCATGTTGGTGACGGCCATCGACAACGGCCCGATGGCCGAAAGCCTGATGGACACTGGTCTGGTGCAGCACCTGATGGCGGACGGCTTCACGTTCAAGCCCAAGCAGCCGGTGGACTGGATGGTCTGCGACATCGTCGAAAAGCCCGCGCGCAACGCCGCGATGCTGGAAGAGTGGATTGGCGAGGGCCATTGCCGCGAAGCCGTGGTCAACCTCAAGCTGCCGATGAAACAGCGTTATGCCGAGGTCAAACGCCTGCTCGAACGCATCGCCGAGGGGTTCAAGGCCCGGGGCATCAAGGTCGAGATCGGTTGCAAGCAGCTGTACCACGACCGCGAGGAAGTGACGTGCCACCTGCGGCGGCTCGATACCAAAAAGCCCAAGTCCCGCTAGCTCTCTAAGGGCAATGAATTCTCCCTGTGGGAGCGAGCTTGCTCGCGATGAAGGTGGGGCAGCTTGCATCAATGCTGAATGTGCCGACGCCATCGCGAGCAAGCTCGCTCCCACAAGGGGCGGCGTTAAGCCAGGGGTGACCGAACGCCGACATTGCGCGACAATGCCGGCCAGTTTCAGGAGTAGAACATGAGTGAAATGAACGACACGCCGGTCGACGGCACGCTGGATGCCACGGGCCTCAATTGCCCGGAACCGGTGATGATGCTGCACCAGCACATCCGTGACCTGGCCCCCGGCGGCCTGCTGAAAGTCATCGCCACCGACCCCTCGACCCGCCGCGATATCCCCAAGTTTTGCGTGTTCCTGGATCACGAACTGGTGGCCCAGCAGGAAGAGGCGGGCACCTACCTCTACTGGATTCGCAAGAAGCTCGCTTAATCCATCGAGCGGCTGAGGCGGATCTGCTTGCGCGCGCTGCGTGTCAGACGGATCGACAACATCAGCGCCGCGCAGCTCAAGCCCACGATCAAGCCTTGCCACAATCCGCTCGGGCCGCTGGCCGCGCCGAGCCAGTCGGTCAGGCCCAGGGCGTAACCTACCGGCAGGCCGATCCCCCAGTAGGCGAACAGGGTCAGGATCATCGTCACCCGGGTGTCCTGGTAGCCGCGCAATGCGCCTGCCGCCGTGACCTGGATCGCATCGGAAAACTGGAACAATGCCGCGTAGACGATCAGCATCGACGCCACTTCGATCACCACCGGGTCGGCGGTATAGATCGCCGCGATAGGCCCGCGCAGCGCAAACATCAGGCTTGCCGAGAGGCAGGCGTAGGCCAGGGCCGTGCCCATGCCCACGCCGGCGGCGAAGCGCGCTTCGCGAGGCTGACGACGGCCCAGGGCCTGGCCGACCCGTACCGTGACGGCCATGCCCAGGGAATAGGGGATCATGAACACCAGGGAGCTGAAGTTCAGCGCGATCTGGTGCCCGGCCACCACCGTGGCACCGAGGCTGCCGATCAACAGGGCGATCACCGCGAAAATACTCGACTCGGCGAACACCGCGATGCCAATCGGCAAGCCGATGCCCAGCAGGCGCTTGATGACCGCCCATTGCGGCCAGTCGAAACGGCTGAACAACCGACTCGATTGATAGACCGGTGCCCACAGCGCCCAACCGGCCATGCCCAGGGCCATGACCCACATCACGATCGCCGTGGCCCAGCCGCAACCGACGCCGCCCATGGCGGGCACGCCCAAGTGTCCGTAGATGAAGATGTAATTGAGCGGAATGTTCAGCGCCAGCCCGCACAACCCCAGCACCATCGCCGGTCGCGTGCGACCCAGGCCGTCGCTGAAGCAGCGCAGCACGTGATACAGCGCCACGGCCGGCAGGCCTGTGCCGATGCCCCGCAGGTACTCCATGCACGGGCCGATCAATTCGGGATCGACTTTCATGATGTGCAGGATCGGCTCGGCGCTGAACAGTGCCAGTGTCGCGATCAACCCCACAACCAGCGCCAGCCACAGCGCCTGGCGCACCAGCGGCCCGATCTCGTCGAACGTGCCGGCACCGAAGCGCTGGGCAACTTTTGGCGTGGTCGCCAGCAACGTGCCGGTCATCAACAGGAACACCGGTACCCAGATCGAGTTGCCCAGGGCCACGGCCGCCAAGTCCCGTGGGCCGACCCGACCGGCCATCACCGCGTCGACAAAGCCCATGGCGGTGGTTGCCAGTTGCGCGACCATGATCGGTAGGGCCAGGGCCAGCAAGTTTTTGAGTTCCAGACGAACCCGGGCCGGGCGGGAGAGGGCGGTGGAGGTGTCGATGACAGGATTCACAGGGCAAGCGTCCGAAAAGGTTAAGCGCAAGGCGGCGAATTCTACGCTTTGACGCAGTGGTCAGGAAAAAACCTGTGTTGTGGATTTGTAATCGCTTTCTCAGTTTTCGAGCACCTGTGGGAGCAAGGCTTGCCCGCGATAAAGCTGATGTGGTCTCCCCGAGGAACCGAGGCGCCTGCATCGCGAGCAAGCTTTGCTCCCACATAAATCCCTCGCCACAACATCATTCGCTCCGGGTAATGCACAGGCCCAACGGAACGCCTACACTGCCCCTCCCGCCAAAGGAGCTCTGCCATGCTGATCGTCGCCGACGAAAACATCCCCTTGCTTGATGCGTTTTTCCAAGGATTTGGCGAAATCCGCCGGGTACCGGGCCGAGGGATTGACCGGACGATGGTCGAGCGCGCCGATGTGTTGCTGGTGCGTTCGGTCAGCCAAGTCAATCGGGCCCTGCTGGAAGGCAGCCAGGTGCGCTTCGTCGGCACTTGCACCATCGGTACCGACCACCTGGACCTGGATTATCTTGCCGAGGCGGGGATCCGCTGGGCCAGCGCCCCCGGCTGTAATGCCCGCGGCGTGGTGGACTATGTGCTGGGCAGCCTGATGACCCTGGCAGAAATAGAAGGTGCGGCGCTGGCGCAGCGGACCTTCGGCGTGGTTGGCGCGGGCCAGGTGGGCGGGCGGTTGATCGAGGTGCTCAAGGGGCTGGGCTGGACCGTGAAGGTCTGCGACCCGCCGCGTCAGGCTGCCGAGGGCGGCGACTATGTGAGCCTGGAGCAGATCATCGAGCAGTGCGATGTGATCAGCCTGCACACCCCGTTGACCCGCGACGGTGAACAACCGACCTGGCACTTGTTCGACGAAGCGCGCCTGAACCAGCTCAAGCCCGGGACTTGGCTGATCAATGCGGCCCGAGGGCCGGTGATCGATAACGCCGCGCTGCGCGAGGTGTTGCTGGAGCGCGAAGACCTGCAAGCGGTGCTGGATGTCTGGGAGCAGGAGCCTACCGTGGATGTGGACCTGGCCGATTTGTGCGTGATCGCCACCCCGCACATTGCCGGTTACAGCCTCGATGGCCGCCAGCGTGGCACGGCCCAGATCTACCAGGCCTTGTGCGCGTTCCTGGAGCGGCCGGTTGAAGTCAGCCTCAGCGACCTGTTGCCTCGGCCCTGGCTGGGTGGCATCACCCTGGACGCCGAAACCGACCCGGCTTGGGCCTTGGCGGCGCTGTGCCGGAGCGTGTACGACCCCCGTGGCGACGACGCGAATTTGCGTCGTAGCCTGGTGGGCACCGTCGACGAGCAACGCCGCGCGTTCGATGCCTTGCGCAAGCATTACCCGCCACGGCGGGAAATCGACAGTTTGAAGGTGCGTATCGAAGGGCAGTCGGCGGTCTTGCAACAGATTGTCACGGCGTTGGGCGCCACCCTCGTCTAGACGCCGCCTTTTTGTGGCGAGGGGATTTATCCCCGCTGGGGCGCGAAGCGGCCCCGAAATCTGAAGATTGCGGTGTGTCAGTTTGAACCAATGGGGCTGCTGCGCAGCCCACGGGGATAAATCCCCTCGCCACAAGTGAGTGCCAAGCCAGAGATCAATGACAGCCTTGTTCTTTCAGGCATAAAAAACCCGACATCATGGTCGGGTTCAATCGAGACGGGCTGTGTCACTGTTGTTCGGCAGGCTTGACCAGTCGTTTTTCCAGCTCGTTGCAGGCTTTGCGGATCATGTCTTCGGTGATCGGTACTTCGCGCCCTTGTTCATCGATGAACGAGCAGCCCAGAGACTGGTCCGGTTGCGTGCGGATTACTTGAATCTTGTCGTCGCTGCTGTGTTGCAAGGACATGGCCTGTCTCCTCATCAGGTTGTATGTCTACTTTAATGTCGCCAGGTGACCGAGCCATGACACTCCTTGTAGGTTCATGGCGACACCTCCACTCAATCAGAAACACAGTCGCGTTTCCAGCCAGACTTTAGACCGATAACATCTAGCCGCTAGTCGTAGTGGTCATATTTAACCTGACTCATTGCGATTCAAACTTGGTTGCGCTGCGTTTCGGCGTCGCGAGCTGGCCTTTTTCCTGCTGCATTATCGGACGCCTTTGATGCTTTCTTCCCGACATCGCCGTGCCATACGCCTGGCCAGCGGCTTCATCGCCCCTTATCGCAAACAGGTCGCCGGCGCTTTGCTGGCCTTGATTGTCACCGCCGGCATTACCTTGTCCATGGGCCAAGGCATCCGCTTGTTGGTGGACCAGGGCTTCATGACTCGCTCGCCGCACTTGCTCAATCAGTCCATCGGCCTGTTCATGGTGCTGGTGGTGGGGTTGGCGATCGGTACGTTTGCGCGTTTTTACCTGGTGTCCTGGATCGGCGAGCGGGTGGTAGCGGATATCCGGCGGCAGGTCTTCAACCATCTGGTGTATCTGCACCCGGGTTTCTACGAAAACAACCGCAGTTCGGAAATCCAGTCACGGTTGACCACTGACACGACTTTGCTGCAATCGGTGATTGGTTCGTCGCTGTCGTTGTTTTTGCGCAACGCCTTGATGGTGGTGGGCGGCATCGTGCTGCTGTTCATCACCAATCCCAAACTGACCAGCATCGTGGTGATTGCCCTGCCGCTGGTGTTGGCGCCGATCCTGATCTTTGGTCGTCGAGTGCGCAGCTTGTCGCGCGAGAGCCAGGACCGCGTTGCCGACGTCGGCAGCTACGTCTCCGAAACCCTCGGCCAGATCAAGACCGTGCAGGCCTACAACCACCAAGTCCAGGACGAACACCGTTTTTCCGTGACGGTGGAGCAGGCCTTCGACACCGCTCGCAAGCGCATCGCCCAGCGGGCCTGGTTGATCACCCTGGTGATCGTGCTGGTGCTGGGGGCGGTGGGGGTGATGCTCTGGGTCGGTGGCATGGATGTGATCGCCGGGCGGATTTCCGGTGGCGAGCTGGCGGCGTTCGTGTTCTACAGCCTGATCGTCGGCAGTGCCTTCGGCACCCTGAGCGAAGTGATCGGCGAGTTGCAACGAGCGGCCGGCGCGGCGGAGCGCATTGCCGAGCTGTTGCGTTCGGAAAACATCATCCAGGCGCCGGCTTCCGGTCTCGTGACCTTGCCGGCCCGGGTCCGCGGAGATTTGCGTCTGGAAGGCGTGCGGTTTTCCTATCCGTCCCGGCCGGACAGTTATGCGGTCGACGGCCTCGACCTGAGTATCAAGGCCGGTGAGACCTTGGCCCTCGTCGGACCTTCCGGTGCGGGCAAGTCGACGGTCTACGACCTGCTGCTGCGTTTCTATGATCCCGTGCAAGGGCAGATCCTGATCGACGATGTGCCGTTGACCCGGCTCGATCCGCTGGACCTGCGCCGCCATTTCGCCCTGGTTTCACAAAGCCCGGCGCTGTTTTTCGGCACGGTCGAAGAGAACATTCGCTATGGCAATCCGCAGGCGACCTCGGAGCAGGTGCGCGAGGCCGCGCAGATCGCCTATGCCCATGACTTCATCGAAAAAATGCCCGACGGCTACCAGACTCACTTGGGCGACGGCGGCCTGGGGTTATCCGGCGGCCAGCGCCAACGCCTGGCCATCGCCCGGGCCTTGCTCGTGGATGCCCCGATCCTGTTGCTCGACGAAGCCACCAGCGCCCTCGATGCGCAAAGCGAACACCTGATCCAGCAAGCCTTGCCGAGCCTGATGAAAAACCGTACGACGTTGGTGATCGCCCATCGCCTGGCCACGGTGAAAAACGCCGATCGGATCGCGGTGATGGACCAGGGCAAGGTGGTTGCCGTGGGCACTCACCAGGAGCTTGTCGCCAGCAATGCCCTGTATGCGCGGTTGGCGGCGTTGCAGTTCAATCAGCAGGCTGAGGATGTTCGATGAGTGCTGATGCCAGCATGTTGGGGCATTATGTCGGCCAGCCTCTGGCATGGATGAGGGTATGAGTCGTTATACGCCACCGTTAACCCTGACAACCCGAATGCTGGGATTGATCGCTGACATCAGCGAGCAGATCGGCCAGCTTTCGGCTGTAAGTGATAATCAGCAGACCCCGCAACTGCGCCGAGGAAATCGGATTCGCACAATCCATGCTTCCCTGGCGATCGAAAACAATACTCTGAGTGTCGAGCAGGTAACCGCGGTTCTGGCCGGGCAACGAGTGCTGGGATTACCCCGTGAAATCCAGGAGGTGCGCAATGCCTTTGCCGCCTACGAAGCCATGCCTGGCTGGCGGCCTGATAGCCGGATCGATCTGCTCAACGGACATGAACTACTGATGCACGGTTTGATTGACGATGCTGGGCAGTTACGCCGTGCCGGCGTGGGCATCTATCGAGGTGATCAGCTGGTGCAAATGGCGCCGCCGCCCAGTCGGGTGAGGGATTTGATTGACGATTTGTTGGAGTGGGCCGGAACGTGCGACTGGCATCCTTTAATCATTAGCTGTGTTTTTCACTACGAGTTCGAGTTCATCCATCCCTTTGCAGACGGTAATGGGCGAATGGGGCGTCTTTGGCAAACCTTGATTCTTAGTCGATGGCGACCTGTACTGGCCTACCTGCCAGTCGAGGCCGTCATACGGGATCAGCAGGATGCTTATTACGCTGCGTTATCGGCTGCCGACCGGCTGGCTGAGGCGACACCTTTTGTTGAGTTCATGTTGCAGTCGCTGAGTGTGGCGCTCGGAGAGGCGATCCGTAACGAGCCGGCTACCGACCAAGTAACCGACCAAGTAACCGACCAAGTAGCAAGACTGCTTCAGGCGCTACACAACGGCAATTCACTAAAGGTCAACGAGCTGATGGTTCAGCTGGGATTGGCTCATAGAGCTACCTCCCGGGCTAATTACCTCAAGCCGGCATTGGTGGCCGGATTGATCGAAATGACCAACCCAATCGCCCAATAGTCCCGTACAGCGGTATCGTCTCACCTCGCAGGGTAAGCAAGCACTGGTGCATCCTCGCTGAGACTTTTTGGCACACAAAAAAAGTGGGAGTTATTGCTCCCACATAGGCATTTTTCACTCACTGATCATCGAAATAGCGCTCATGCCAATCCACCAGCGGTTGCGGCGAGTTGAGTTTCTGGCCGTAGATCACCGAGTATGACAACACGTTCTGCACGTATTGGCGGGTTTCGTCGAACGGGATGCTCTCGACCCAGACGTCGAAACTCAGGTGGTCGGCGCCGCGCAGCCACTGGCGCACGCGACCGGGGCCGGCGTTGTAGGCCGCCGAGGCGAGGACGCGGTTGCCGTTGAACTGACTATGAACCTGGCTCAGGTAGGCCGCGCCCAACTGGATGTTCTTGTCCGGGTTCAACACTTGTTGGGGGGAGGCCAGGGGAATGCTGAACTTGCGCGCGGTTTCCTTGGCGGTGCCAGGCATCAGTTGCATCAGGCCGGCGGCGCCGACGCTGGAGCGGGCGTCATCCATGAAGGCGCTTTCCTGGCGGGTAATGGCGAACACCCAGCTTGAATGCAGGCCACGGACCTTGGCTTCGCGCACCAGGGTGTCGCGGTGAGCCATCGGGAAGCGGATGTCCAGGTCGTCCCAGTATTTGGCCTGGCTGATGGTGCGAATGGCCGGGAAATACCATTTCAGGTCGTAGGCCAGTTTGGCCTGGGCGACCATTTCGTCCCGGTTGAAATGACGGCTGACGTGATACCACTCGCGGCGTCCGTCGACGATGTCCCCTCGGGCATGGAATTCCAGTGCCCGGCGTATTCCGGGCGTGTTGCGAACCTTGTTGATCAGCGCCTGGCTCATCACCAACGGCTTGTTGACGAGCGAGTACGGCGACTGGGAACGGTCGGCGGCCAGGAAGCCATAGAAATCCCGCTCACGGGCCAGGTGCTTGTAGAGCGTCAGGGCTTCTGGGTTCTGCGGCTGCGCCAGCTCCAGCGTGCGGGCTTGCCAGTACCGCCAGCGGTTGGTGCTGGCCAATGACTCGGGCAGGCGGCGGGTCAGTTGGTAGGCATCGTCCCAACGAGCGAGGCGCAGGAGCAGGCGCAAGCGCCATTCCGAAACAGTGTCATCGCGCAATTCCGGGTCGTATTTCGTCATCACGTCCAGGGCGCGGCTGTCGAAGCGCTTGGCCAGGGTCAGACCGATCTCTCGGGCGATCGCGACTTTTTCATCCCGGGAAAAATGCATGGTGCTGGCGTAGCCATCCAGCAATGCCATGGCTTTTTCCGGGTCCTGGCGGGCCAGGCGACGCAGGCCGAGGCTGACGATATCGGACATCGGTTCATCGGCCGGACTGAAGCGCGAGGGCTGGTTGAGCAATTCGGGCTTTTGCGCCACGTCCACCAGCAACTGGCCACGGGGAGCGAGGGTGGTCAGGCCGCTGACCAGGCTGTTGGCCAGCGGGTAATTACGCGCCTGGGCGGCCAGTTTGGCGCGCTCCCAACGTTTCTGCTCGGTCAACTGGCCCTGGGATGCCCACAGGCCGAACAATGCGTCGCACGCCTGGGGCTGGGACTTGCCGGTGAGCCACAGCTTTTCGGTGTTGGCGTATCCTTCGGCCTTCAGGCCGTGGCTAAGCTGGTACTGAGCGTTGAGGCAGTCCAGTTCGGTGAAATTGAGCTTGGGGTCGTAATACTTGACGAAGGTCCCCCAATCGCCGCGCTCGGTCAGCCAACGCAGCCAGCGCAGCTTCATCCAGTTGGCCTGGGGCAGGTCACCGTGCTCGGCGAGGAATTTCTCGATTTCGGCGTTGCTGGCGCTCTTGAGGCGAGCGGTCAATTCGTCGTAGGCCAGGTACGGCTCCAGCGGGTAATCGCGCAGGGCCTGGCTGTAGCGAAAGTAAGGGCCGGAATCACCCTTGGCCAAGGCACGCTTGGCCTCGTTGTAATACTGGCGCTGAGTGGAAATATCCACCGCCTGAGCAGATTGAACGGCAGTGGCACATACAAAAAGACACGATAAAACACTGAAAAGGCGACTGCGCATGAGACATCCGGGCAGAAAAAACATGACAAGCCCAAGGGTTAACCCAGGGTAACTGCCTGTAGCTTAGCCTTTTGCCAGCAGCCGGCGAAAGCTTTGCAGGGCTGTCGGTGCAAGTTCGCAACATTTGTTGGGCAGAGTGCTTCAGTGGCGAAATTGGCGGACCCTTGAGGGCTCATCTCAGGTAGAATGCGCGCCCGGTTTTTGGAGAAGCTCATGACCCTGCTCAAATTCAGCGATGTGTCCCTTGCTTTCGGCGCTATGCCGTTGTTGGACAAGGTGTCCTGGCAGATCGCCCGTGGTGAGCGGGTGTGCATCATCGGCCGCAACGGCACTGGCAAGTCCAGCATGATGAAGCTGGTCAAGGGCGATCAAAAGCCCGACGACGGCTCGGTCTGGCGTGCGCCAGGCCTGAAAATCGGCGAATTGCCCCAGGAACTGCCGGTGGCCGACGAGCGGACCGTGTTCGACGTGGTTGCCGAAGGCCTGGACGGTGTCGGCGCGCTGTTGGCCGAGTATCACCATTTGAGCCAGAACATCGTCACCGATGCCGACCTGGACAAGTTGATGCATGTGCAGCACGACCTTGAGGCCCGTGACGGCTGGCGCCTTCAGCAACTGGTCGACAGCACCCTGAGCCGCCTGCAACTGCCGGCCGACAAGACCCTCGCCGAGTTGTCCGGCGGTTGGCGTCGCCGCGTCCTGCTGGCCCAGGCCCTGGTGTCAGAGCCGGACTTGCTGCTGCTCGACGAGCCAACCAACCACCTGGACATCGGCGCCATCGCCTGGCTTGAAGAAGCCCTGAAAGACTTCCAGGGGGCGGTGCTGTTCATCACCCACGACCGTTCCTTCCTGCAAAACCTGGCGACGCGCATCCTTGAACTGGACCGCGGCGGCCTGATCGACTGGAACGGCGACTACGCCAGCTTCCTGGTGCACAAGGAAGCGGCGCTGGCGGCGGAAGAAACCGCCAACGCGTTGTTCGACAAGAAGCTGGCCCAGGAAGAGGTCTGGATTCGCCAGGGTATCAAGGCGCGTCGCACCCGCAATGAAGGCCGTGTGCGCGCGCTCAAGGCCTTGCGCATGGAGCGCAGCGAACGTCGCGAGCGCACTGGCAAGGCCAACATTCAGTTGGATACCGCTGATAAGTCCGGCAAGCAGGTAATGGTGCTTGAGAACGTGAGTTTCGCGCACCCGGGCGGTCCGTTCCTGATCAAGGACTTTTCCATGGTGCTGCAGCGCGGCGATCGCATCGGCCTGCTGGGCGCCAACGGCACCGGCAAGACCACCTTGCTCAAGCTGATGCTCGGCGGCCTGGTACCGACCAATGGCAAGGTGGAGGAGGGCACGAAGATCGATGTCGCCTACTTCGACCAGTTGCGCCATCAGTTGGACTTGGAAAAGACGGTGATCGACAACGTGGCCGAGGGTCGCGATTTCATCGACATCGATGGTCAGAGCCGCCATGTGTTGAGCTACCTCGGTGACTTCCTGTTCAGTCCTCAGCGTGCCCGTACGCCGGTCAAGGCGCTGTCGGGTGGTGAGCGCGCCCGTCTGTTGCTGGCCAAGTTGTTCAGCAAGCCGGCGAACCTGCTGGTGCTCGACGAACCGACCAACGACCTGGACGTGGAAACCCTGGAATTGCTGGAAGAGGTGCTGCTGACCTTCAATGGCACCGTGCTGATGGTCAGTCACGACCGGGCATTCCTTGACAACGTGGTCACCAGCACCCTGGTGTTCGAAGGCGAAGGCCTGGTTCGTGAATACGTTGGTGGTTATCAGGACTGGCTGCGCCAGGGAGGCTCGCCGCGTCTTCTGGGCGTAACCGAGAGCAAGTCCGGCAAGGCTGACCTGAACTCGGCGGTGGTCAAAGCCGAGCCAGCCCCGGTTGCCGCCGCAGCAGCCCCGGCCCCGGCGAAGAAGAAACTCAGCTACAAGCTGCAGCGCGAGCTGGAAGCGTTGCCGGGTGATATCGACGCGAAGGAGCAGCAGATCGCAGCGGTCGAGGCCGAAATGGCCGACACCGGGTTCTACCAGCGACCAGCGGCCGAAACCGCCAAGGTCATCGCGCACCTGGAGCAGTTGCAGGCCGAGCTGGACGCGCTGGTCGAGCGTTGGGCTGAACTGGACGCTTGATCCGCTGTTGAGAAAAATCCCGGATTTCAGCAATGAACGCCGGGATTTTTACTTGAAACGCTATTCCCCTGTAGTGGGCAGCCTGTGGGAGTAAAGCTTGCTCGCGATGAACGATAACGCGGTCATTCGACAGACCGGGAGGCCTTCATCGCGAGCAAGCTTTACTCCCACAGACTCGCTCCCACAGGGGAATGGGGTTATGCGCGCTTGACCAGATGCACCGCCAGCACATCGCAAGGCGCGCCATGCAGCACATCGTTGGCGGTCGAGCCCAGCAGCAGCGCCAGGCCGTGGCGACCATGGCTGCCGACGACAATCAGGTCGCAACCCTGTTCCTTGGCCAGGTGATGGATCTCCTGGCGCGGCTGGCCGTAGGTCAGGTGGCTGAACTCCTTCTTCAGGGCCGGGTATTTCACGATCAGTCGGTCAAGGCGTTCCTTGGCCTGGTCGAATTGCTGCTGCTGCAACTGGGAAAGGTCCATCGGCACGTCGCCGCCGAAGGCCATAGCCATCGGTTCGACGATATGCACCAGCGACAGCTGGGTGTCTCGGCCTTCGCAAAGGGCGAGGGCGCGCTTGACGACCGGATCGCATTCTTCAGTGAGGTCAACGGCGACCAGAACGTGTTTGTAGTACATGGAAGAGCACTCCAGAGAATTGCGATACGGTAAGTATGGCTGGTTTCAAGCGCATTGACGGCGACCTGGGTCAATGGGCTCATCAGAATCGGGGAGTACGAATATGACGGTCTGGATAGTGCTGTCAATCCTGTTGGTGGTGTTAAGTCCATTGGCATGGTTGCGTCCGTCCCGTGTACAGAGTGGTCGCATGGCCCTGCGCATGGAAGCGCGACGCCTGGGCCTGGCCATGCAACTGGCGCCGCAGGAGTGGCCGCACTGGCTCGGCCAACAGCCGCCAAACCCCTGCGCCCAGTACTATCGGCCTCGGCGCGGCAGTCAGCCAGCCTGTTGGAGCTACTGGCAAACTGCGCCGGGCGTTTGGGTCAATCAGTGGCGGGAAGTTTGTCTGGATGAGTCCCTGCTCAATCATTTCGAAAAATTGCCGGCCAACGTCTACAAAGTTGAAGCCGACGGGCAAATGATCGCCTTGTATTGGGGTGAAAAGGGCGAAGCCACTGTTTTGCAGGACATTGCCAGCACGCTCAAGGCACTCGCCTGAGCGACTTTAGCCACGTAGGAGCTGTCGAGCGAAGCGAGGCTGCGATCTTTCCCCAGACACTTGAATCTCAAGCGAAAGATCAAAAGATCGCAGCCTTCGGCAGCTCCTACAGGCATAAAAAAGCCCGACAGTCTCATCGGGCGGGTTGGCCAGGCAGGCCGGTAATCCATCTCGTGTCAGGGCGTGCGTTCGCAACGCCCTTCGTTCCGCAAATCTCAATCGCACTCCCGACAGCGTAGCCGGCTGGATCCGGTCTGTCTGGAATTAGGGCGATTTTTCTAATGATTGATTCTATGAATGGCTGCTCATGCGGCGCCGTGTTGCGGATCCGTAGGGTACGGAAATGACCGTGAAGTCGCGTTCACGCCTGTGTTTAGGGCGATTGACAATTGTCGGAAATTCCGTGAAGGTGACGTACCCAAATCAAACGGGCGTATGAATTGAGCGTTTGTATTTTCAGACGGCTCCTACAGACCCCGACTATCGCGTTGACGGGTGTGCCTGGCGGATTGGCGTAGCATCGACGATAACGTCAGTGCCACACCTGCGGTCAGCGTCCAACGTGTACTGTTCAGCTTCCATATCGTGGAGATCAGTTGATGATTTACGAAGGTAAAGCCATCACGGTTAAGGCTCTTGAAAGTGGCATCGTCGAACTGAAATTCGACCTCAAGGGTGAGTCCGTCAACAAGTTCAACCGTCTAACCCTGAATGAATTGCGTCAGGCCGTAGACACTATCAAGGCAGATGCTTCGATCAAGGGTGTGATCGTCAGCAGCGGCAAGGACGTGTTCATCGTCGGTGCCGACATCACCGAATTCGTCGATAACTTCAAGCTGCCCGATGCCGAACTGATCGCTGGCAACCTCGAAGCCAACCGTATTTTCAGCGACTTCGAAGACCTCAACGTACCGACCGTCGCGGCCATCAACGGCATCGCCCTGGGTGGCGGCCTGGAAATGTGCCTGGCGGCGGATTACCGCGTCATGGCCACCACGGCCAAGATCGGCCTGCCGGAAGTCAAGCTGGGCATCTACCCGGGCTTCGGTGGCACCGTGCGCCTGCCGCGCCTGATCGGTGCGGACAACGCCATCGAGTGGATTGCCGCTGGCAAGGAAAACCGTGCCGAAGACGCGCTGAAAGTCGGTGCCGTGGATGCCGTGGTCGAACCTGGCAAGCTCCAGGAAGCGGCCCTTGAAACCCTCAAGCGCGCCATCAGCGGCGAGTTCGACTACAAGGCCAAGCGCCAGCCGAAGCTGGAAAAGCTCAAGCTCAACGCTATTGAACAAATGATGGCCTTCGAAACCGCCAAGGGTTTCGTGGCAGGTCAAGCAGGCCCGAACTACCCGGCGCCGGTCGAAGCGATCAAGACCATCCAGAAAGCCGCGAACTTCGGTCGCGACAAGGCCTTGGAAGTCGAGGCCGCTGGCTTCGTCAAACTGGCGAAGACCTCGGCCGCGCAAAGCCTGATCGGTCTGTTCCTCAACGACCAGGAACTGAAGAAAAAGGCCAAGGCCTACGACGAAATCGCCCGTGACGTGAAGCAGGCCGCCGTGCTCGGCGCCGGCATCATGGGCGGCGGCATCGCCTACCAGTCGGCGTCCAAAGGCACGCCGATCCTGATGAAAGACATCAACGAGCACGGGATCGAGCAGGGCCTGGCCGAAGCCGCCAAGCTGCTGGTGGGTCGTGTCGACAAAGGTCGCATGACCGCCGCGAAGATGGCCGAAGTGCTCAATGGCATTCGTCCGACCCTGTCCTATGGCGATTTCGGCCATGTCGACCTGGTGGTCGAAGCGGTTGTCGAGAACCCGAAGGTCAAGCAGGCGGTACTGGCCGAAGTCGAAGACAAGGTCAAAGAGGACACCATCCTCGCCTCGAACACCTCGACCATCTCCATTTCGCTGCTGGCCAAGGCCCTCAAGCGTCCGGAAAACTTCGTCGGCATGCACTTCTTCAACCCGGTGCACATGATGCCACTGGTGGAAGTGATCCGTGGCGAGAAGTCCAGTGAACTGGCCGTTGCCACCACCGTCGCCTACGCCAAGAAAATGGGCAAGAACCCGATTGTCGTCAACGATTGCCCGGGCTTTTTGGTCAACCGCGTGCTGTTCCCGTACTTCGGCGGTTTCGCCAAGCTGGTCAGCGCCGGTGTGGACTTTGTGCGCATCGACAAGATCATGGAAAAATTCGGCTGGCCGATGGGCCCGGCGTACCTGATGGACGTGGTCGGCATCGACACCGGCCACCACGGTCGCGACGTCATGGCTGAAGGCTTCCCGGACCGCATGAAGGACGACCGTCGTTCAGCTGTCGACGTGCTCTACGAAGCCAAGCGCCTGGGCCAGAAGAACGGCAAGGGCTTCTACGCCTATGAGACCGACAAGCGCGGCAAGCAGAAGAAGGTCGCCGACTCGTCGGTGCTGGAAGTGCTCAAGCCGATCGTCTACGAGCAGCGCGAAGTCACCGACGAGGACATCATCAACTGGATGATGATCCCGCTGTGCCTCGAAACCGTGCGTTGCCTGGAAGATGGCATTGTCGAAACCGCCGCCGAAGCCGACATGGGTCTGGTCTACGGTATCGGTTTCCCTCCATTCCGTGGCGGTGCGCTGCGCTACATCGATTCGATCGGTGTGGCCGAGTTCGTTGCCCTGGCTGACCAGTACGCTGATCTGGGCGCGCTGTACCACCCGACCGCGAAGCTGCGTGAAATGGCCAAGAACGGCCAGCGTTTCTTCGGTTAAGCGCCCAACGACTAGAGCGAGAGAACATTTATGAGCTTGAATCCTAGAGACGTCGTGATTGTCGACTTCGGTCGTACGCCGATGGGCCGCTCCAAGGGCGGCATGCACCGCAACACCCGTGCCGAAGACATGTCGGCGCACTTGATCAGCAAGCTGCTGGAGCGCAACGTCAAGGTCGACCCCAACGAAGTCGAAGACGTGATCTGGGGCTGTGTGAACCAGACCCTGGAGCAGGGCTGGAACATTGCCCGCATGGCCTCGCTGATGACCCAGATTCCTCACACCGCGGCCGGCCAGACCGTCAGTCGCCTGTGTGGTTCGTCCATGAGCGCGTTGCACACCGCCGCCCAGGCGATCATGACCGGCAACGGTGATGTGTTCGTGGTCGGTGGGGTCGAGCACATGGGGCACGTGAGCATGATGCACGGCGTTGATCCGAACCCGCACATGTCGCTGTACGCGGCAAAAGCCTCGGGCATGATGGGCCTGACCGCGGAAATGCTCGGCAAGATGCACGGCATCACCCGCGAACAGCAGGACGCCTTTGGCGTGCGCTCCCACCAGCTCGCTCACAAGGCGACTGTGGAAGGCAAGTTCAAGGATGAGATCATCCCGATGCAGGGCTACGATGAGAACGGCTTCCTGAAGCTGTTCGACTACGACGAAACCATTCGTCCGGAAACCACCCTGGAAAGTCTGGCGGCCCTCAAGCCGGCCTTTAATCCGAAGGGCGGCACCGTGACAGCCGGTACTTCGTCGCAGATCACCGACGGTGCCTCGTGCATGATCGTGATGTCGGCCCAGCGTGCCCAGGACCTGGGTATCCAGCCGATGGCGGTGATTCGTTCGATGGCCGTGGCGGGTGTGGACCCGGCGATCATGGGCTATGGTCCAGTACCGGCCACGCAGAAAGCCTTGAAGCGCGCAGGCCTGGGTATTGCCGATATCGACTTCTTCGAACTCAACGAAGCTTTCGCTGCACAGGCCCTGCCCGTGCTGAAAGATTTGAAAGTGCTCGACAAGATGAACGAGAAGGTTAACCTGCACGGCGGCGCCATCGCCTTGGGTCACCCGTTCGGTTGCTCCGGTGCGCGTATCTCCGGCACGCTGCTCAACGTCATGAAGCAGAATGGCGGCACCTTCGGTGTGTCGACCATGTGCATTGGCCTCGGCCAAGGCATCGCCACTGTCTTCGAACGCGTCTAAGCGTTGCGTTGATGGAAGCCGGGGCCAAGTGCCCCGGTTTTTGTTTTTTCGGGTTTAGTAAAAAAAAGATTTTGTTTTTATTTTGAAAAAATTTGAGTGAGTGCCACGCATGCCGATACAACCTGGGCTCTACCAGCATTACAAAGGTCCGCAGTACCGCGTATTCAGCATCGCGCGGCATTCCGAGACCGAAGAAGAAGTGGTCTTCTATCAAGCCCTGTATGGCGATTACGGCTTTTGGGTGCGTCCTTTGAGCATGTTCCAGGAGTCCGTCGAGGTTGACGGCGAACAGGTGCCACGCTTTGCTTTGGTGCAGGCCGAGGAGAGCATTTTTTCCAAGCCTTGAGGCCGGCATGCGGGCAACCCTGCGCTTGACCTCACCTTGCAGCCACTATATATATAGCGGTGCCGCGTCAGGCGCCAACCGCCTTTCACTTTTTAGAATTCAGGAATTTTCTGATCCATGGGCAAATCGCTGGTCATTGTGGAATCCCCGGCTAAGGCCAAGACCATCAACAAGTATCTGGGTAACCAATACGTGGTGAAGTCGAGTATCGGCCATATCCGAGACCTGCCCACCAGCGGTTCGGCTAGCGCCAGCAAGGAGCCTGCCGCCAAGCGCGGCAAGGCTGCTGCCGGTGAAGCGCCGGCGCTGTCGCCGAAAGAAAAGGCGCGCAAGCAGCTGGTCTCACGCATGGGGGTCGATCCGGAACACGGCTGGAAAGCCAAGTACGAGATCCTCCCGGGCAAGGAAAAGGTCATCGAAGAGCTGCGTCGGCTCGCCAAGGATGCCGACACCATCTATCTCGCGACGGACTTGGACCGCGAAGGGGAAGCCATTGCCTGGCACCTGCGCGAAGCCATTGGTGGGGATGACAGCCGTTACAAGCGCGTGGTGTTCAACGAAATCACCAAGAAGGGCCATCCAGGAGGCCTTCTCCCAGCCGGGCGAGCTGGATATCGATCGGGTCAACGCCCAACAGGCGCGTCGCTTCCTCGACCGCGTGGTGGGCTACATGGTCTCGCCGCTGCTGTGGGCCAAGATCGCCCGTGGTCTGTCGGCCGGGCGTGTGCAATCGGTTGCCGTGAAGCTGGTGGTGGAGCGCGAGCGCGAGATCCGCGCGTTCATCCCTGAAGAGTACTGGGAAGTCCACGCGGACCTCGGCACTGCCAAGGGCGCGACCGTGCGTTTTGACGTGGCCCGCGAGAAGGGCGAAGCCTTCAAGCCGCTCAACGAAGCCCAGGCCATGGCGGCGCTGGAGAAGCTCAAGGCGTCCAGCTACAGCATCGTCAAGCGCGAAGACAAACCGACCAGCAGCAAACCGTCGGCACCGTTCATCACCTCCACGCTGCAACAGGCTGCGAGCAATCGTCTGGGCTTTGGCGTGAAGAAAACCATGATGATGGCCCAGCGTCTGTACGAAGCCGGCTACATCACCTATATGCGTACCGACTCGACCAACCTTTCGGTCGATGCCGTGGCAATGGCGCGCACTTATATAGAAAGCGAGTTCGGCAAGAAATACCTGCCGGACACGCCGAACGTCTACAGCAGCAAGGAAGGCGCACAGGAGGCGCACGAAGCGATTCGTCCGTCCGATGCCAACACCGAGCCAAGCAAGCTGTCGGGCATGGAGCGCGATGCCGAGCGTCTCTACGAGCTGATCTGGCGCCAGTTCCTGGCCTGCCAGATGCTGCCGGCGCAATACCTGTCGACCACCGTCAGCGTTGGTGCCGGCGACTTTGAGTTGCGCGCCAAGGGCCGCATCCTGAAGTTCGACGGCTACACCCGCGTCATGCCGCAAATCACCAAGCCTGGGGATGACGACGTCTTGCCGGACATGGCCCAGGGCGACGTGATGAAGCTGATCAAGCTCGATCCGACCCAGCATTTCACCAAGCCGCCGGCACGTTACTCCGAAGCCAGCCTGGTCAAGGAAATGGAAAAGCGCGGCATCGGTCGTCCTTCGACCTACGCAGCCATCATTTCCACCATCCAGGACCGCGGCTATGTGGCGCTGCACAATCGTCGTTTCTATTCGGAAAAGATGGGCGATATCGTCACCGAGCGTTTGTCCGAGAGCTTCTCGAACCTGATGGACTACGGCTTCACCGCCGGCATGGAAGAGAACCTCGACGATGTGGCCCAGGGCGAGCGGGACTGGAAAAACGTTCTCGACGAGTTCTACGGCGACTTCAAGAAAAAACTCGAAGTGGCTGAAAGCCCTGACAGCGGCATGCGCGCCAACCAGCCGGTCATGACCGACATTCCGTGCCTGACCTGCGGGCGGCCGATGCAAATCCGTACCGCCTCGACCGGCGTCTTCCTCGGTTGCTCGGGCTACAGCCTGCCACCCAAGGAGCGCTGCAAGGCGACGGTCAATCTGGTGCCGGGCGACGAAATCGCCGCGGACGACGAGGGTGAATCGGAATCCCTGGTGTTGCGTGGCAAGCATCGCTGCCCGATCTGCAGCACGGCGATGGATGCCTACCTGCTGGACGAGAAGCGCAAGCTGCACATCTGCGGTAACAACCCGGACTGTGCCGGCTACGAGATTGAAGAGGGCACTTATCGCATCAAGGGCTACGAAGGCCCGAGCCTGGAATGCGACAAGTGTGGCAGCGAGATGCAGCTCAAGACCGGCCGTTTCGGCAAGTTCTTCGGCTGCACCAACCCGACCTGCAAGAACACCCGCAAACTGCTCAAGAGCGGTGACGCGGCGCCGCCGAAGATGGACCCGGTGAAGATGCCTGAGCTCAAATGCGAGAAGGTCAACGACACCTACATCCTGCGCGACGGTGCCTCCGGCCTGTTCCTGGCGGCCAGCCAGTTCCCGAAAAACCGTGAGACCCGTGCGCCATTGGTGATGGAGATCGTGCCGCACAAGGACGAAATCGATCCGAAGTACCATTTCCTCTGTGAAGCACCGCAGAAGGATCCGGAAGGGCGCCCGGCGGTCATTCGCTACAGCCGCAAGACCAAGGAGCAATACGTGCAGACCGAAGTCGACGGCAAGCCGACGGGTTGGAAAGCCTACTACGACGGCGGTAAGTGGACGGTCGAAGACAAGCGCTGATTGTGGCGTCTGTTTGAAAATACGGGGCCAAGCGAGCTTCCCTGTGGCGAGAGAGCTTGCTCCCGCTGGGCGGCGCAGCCGTCCCCAACAGGGCCCGACTGAACAAAAGGCCGCATGACAACCCATAGGTTTTCATGTGGCCTTTTGTTTTTGGCTTGCAGTGGCCTCGGTTGATCCACGACACTGTCGCACTTGCGTGAAGCTTTCATTTCGTTGGGGAGATGCCACCATGGCCCACGAACTCTATACCCGCACCAATCAGAAAATATATTTCGCCGGTCTGTCGCTCGAAGCGCTCACCAGGGCCGAAGACGGGCGTGCGATGAATTCCCCGGCGCTGCTCCAGGCAGGACGCGAGTCCGCACTGTT
This sequence comes from Pseudomonas beijingensis, assembly GCF_030687295.1. Taxonomy (NCBI): domain Bacteria; kingdom Pseudomonadati; phylum Pseudomonadota; class Gammaproteobacteria; order Pseudomonadales; family Pseudomonadaceae; genus Pseudomonas; species Pseudomonas beijingensis. Next base: position 3,098,546 of record NZ_CP117425.1, read on the forward strand.
TCACCTGTACGGTGCGTTGTTGGGGTTGTGCCATGAAATCGCCGGTTTTTATCGCCTGCCACAAGCGAATGCCGCGCGGGCCGAGCTGCTGTTGACCCGCGAAGTGCTGGAAACCATCGCTATTCCAGAGTTGGCCGAAATGGTCGAACTGGCGCATAACCCGGAAACCTGGCTGGCGAAGCTCTTGGCGGCTCATGCGGCGCTGTTCGAGCCGCCACGGGCCCCTCGCAAGCCCAAGGGGGACGTGACCCAGCCGTTAATCGTTGCGGTCAATCTGGATGAGCAAGACCCCGAGCAAGAGTTGAGCCGGGAGGAGCTGGAGAGCTGGCGCCAGAACCTCAAGAGCTTGGCGATACGCTTTCGTGAAGGGTTGAACGAGTGCTGAGTTTCCCCTCGGCCCGTTACGTTCGTTGATAACGCTTGGTCAAGATCCCGAGCGGAGCCTGGCCGATGACTATATAATCCTCGCCTTTCGTGGAGAACAGACTTTTATGCCTACGTCCTTTCTAGAAATTGTCGAACTTCCTGATGGCCGCATCGAGCTGCGCAGGGCCGAGGACGAGGGTTCTCTGGTTACCTTGAACTTCTCCGAAGATGCCAAGGTATTCCTCCAGGGCCAACACGTCGAAGTCGCCAAGGCAATGTTGAGCGTGGGCGTCCAAATGGCAGGTCGCCTGGTTGAAGGCGAATTCAGCAAGGAAGAGGGGCCGCGGGTTCTTCACTGATCCCGTCTGTCGGCTTTTTGGAAAGTGTGACTGTCCGGCTTCTCTATCATGGAGAAGCCCCGCGTTTGTCTTAGCCCAATCGAATATTCAGGCTTTGTGCGTCCCCGATGCGGGCGGCGCTGATCAACTGTTGCCGTGCCGTCGCGGTCAGCGGATTGAGCCAACTGACCACGGTGTGGCTACGGCCCAGGCGCAAGGCTTCGCAGGTCAACTGTTGGGCGCTTTGGGTGCCCCGCGGTTGCAACAACAGGATGCGTTCACGATTCAGGCCGGCGTCCCGCAGCCAGGCCTGGGTGACACTGGCCGGTGGGGCGATCAGCGTCAACCAGCGGGCATCCTGGTCCTGGCTGAGTTCTCGCAGAATCGGCGCCAGCAGGTTCAGGCAGTTTCCGGCCGCACCACGTAACGACAGTTCGCTGAAAGCCTCGGGTTCGACGCCCCAGGGCGACTCGATGACCTCTTTCAGGACTGGAACCAGCGGTTGGGCCATGAATGCCTCGAACAGCGGAAGTTGTGTGTGTTGTGGTGTGTGTGGGAACTGCATAAAGCCTCCTTTAGCGGCGAATGACGCCAACGCTCAAGCCTTCGATGACCAGGTCCTGATCTTTCAGGTTCACTTCGATGGGGGCGAACTCCGGGTTCTCAGCAATGAGCCAGACCTTGCTGCCGTCGCGCTTGAAACGCTTGACGGTCACCTCGTCGCCGATTCGCGCCACCACGATCTGGCCATTGCGGGCTTCGCGGGTGGTGTGGACGGCCAGGAGGTCACCGTCGAAGATACCGATGTCCTTCATGCTCATGCCGTGTACCCGAAGCAGGTAATCGGCCCTGGGATGAAAGAACGAAGGGTTGATGTTGCAGGATTCCTCGACATGCTGCTGGGCGAGGATCGGTGCGCCAGCGGCGACCCGGCCGATGATCGGCAGGGTGGTTTCGTCGGCCTTGGCTTCGAAGCCGGGGATACGAATGCCGCGGGATGCGCCCGGGGTCATTTCGATCGCACCCTTGCGCGCCAGCGCCTTGAGGTGTTCTTCAGCCGCGTTGGGCGACTTGAAACCCAGTTCCTGGGCGATTTCCGCACGGGTCGGCGGGTAGCCGTTGTCTTCGAGGCAGCGTTTGATGAAGGCCAGAATCTCTGCTTGGCGTGGCGTCAGCTTTAGCATATTGATCGCTCTGTCTTTTTATACAGTGACTGGGATTATATACAGTGGCCGCCGCTTGGCAATCCTCCTTTTTACGCAGGCCGCTGGACGGTCGGTCGGGTTGTTGGATAGGGCAGGGCTACCCCCTGTGAAAAGGTGTGGTTAAATACGTGACCGAGCGTTCGCAAAACGCCCCGGCAGGCTTGACAACCCCTAGGCTGAAACGTATGTTTCAAACAAGTGTTTGTCAGGCGGAGTAACCATGGCCCAGTCGGAAACCGTTGAACGCATTCTCGATGCTGCCGAGCAGTTGTTCGCGGAAAAAGGTTTCGCCGAAACCTCGTTGCGTCTGATCACCAGCAAGGCCGGGGTGAACCTGGCGGCGGTGAACTATCACTTCGGCTCGAAAAAAGCCCTGATCCAGGCGGTTTTCTCGCGGTTCCTCGGGCCCTTCTGCCTCAGTCTCGATCGCGAGCTGGAGCGGCGCCAGGCCAAGCCTGACGTCAAGCCGACCCTGGAAGAGCTGCTGGAAATCCTGGTCGAGCAAGCCCTCGTCGTGCAGCCCCGTAGCGGTAACGACCTGTCCATTTTCATGCGCCTGCTGGGCCTGGCCTTCAGCCAGAGCCAGGGTCACCTGCGGCGTTACCTGGAAGACATGTACGGCAAGGTTTTCCGTCGCTACATGCTGCTGGTCAACGAAGCCGCACCGCGCATCCCACCCATCGAGTTGTTCTGGCGAGTGCACTTCATGCTCGGTGCCGCGGCGTTCAGCATGTCCGGGATCAAGGCGTTGCGGGCCATCGCTGAAACCGATTTTGGCGTGAACACGTCAATTGAGCAGGTGATGCGCTTGATGGTGCCGTTCCTGGCGGCCGGCATGCGTGCCGAAAGCGGCGTCACCGATGAGGCCATGGCGGCCGCGCAACTGCGTCCACGCAGCAAATCGACGCCGGCGCTGGCCAAGGCTTGAGTGCACGGGTGGGCGCGGCTGCCCACATCCGCTAAGCTAGCCGCCCATGCCGACTCTCGTTTCGAACCCGTTCCATTCTTTAGTGCATGACCGCGACCTGCCGGGCTTTGGGCCTGGCGGTGTGGTCATGCCTGTGCCACCGCGCGGGTTCATCGTTATTAAGGAAATGCTATGACTGCTGGCCTGCAAGGCTCGTTGATGGTGGACGTCGCCGGTACCTGGCTGACGGCCGAAGATCGCCACCTGTTGCGCCAGCCTGAGGTAGGCGGCCTGATCATCTTTGCCCGCAATATCGAGCATCCGCGGCAAGTGCGAGAGTTGAGCGCGTCGATTCGCGCCATCCGCCCCGACCTTCTATTGGCCGTGGACCAGGAAGGTGGCCGTGTTCAGCGGCTGCGCCAGGGGTTTGTACGGTTGCCGGCGATGCGGGCGATCGCCGACAACCCGAATGCCGAATACCTGGCCGAGCAGTGCGGCTGGATCATGGCCACTGAGGTGTTGGCGGTCGGTCTCGACTTGAGTTTTGCCCCGGTGCTGGACCTCGACTACCAGCGCAGCGCCGTCGTCGGCAGTCGTTCCTTCGAAGGCGACCCCGAGCGCGCGGCGTTGCTGGCCGGTGCCTTTATCCGCGGCATGAACGCTGCCGGGATGACTGCCACCGGCAAGCACTTCCCGGGGCATGGCTGGGCCGAAGCCGATTCCCATGTGGCGATTCCGACCGATGAACGCAGCCTCGAACAGATTCGCGCCAACGACTTGGTGCCGTTCGCCCAACTGAGCAAGCAGCTCGCGGCGGTCATGCCGGCTCATGTCATTTATCCCCAGGTTGACGCCAATCCAGCCGGCTTTTCCCGACGCTGGCTGCAGGACATCCTGCGCGGTGAGTTGCAATTCGATGGCGTGATCTTCAGTGATGATCTGTCGATGGCCGGCGCCCATGTGGTGGGGGATGCCGCCAGCCGTATCGAGGCCGCTTTGACGGCGGGTTGTGACATGGGCCTGGTGTGCAACGACCGCGCCGCCGCGGAGTTGGCCTTGAGCGCCGCCCAGCGCCTGAAGGTCAAGCCTTCGGCGCGGATCGCTCGCATGCGCGGCCAGGCCTACGCGTGCACGGAATACCGCCAGGACCCTCGCTGGCTGGCGGCGCTCGGCGCGCTGCGGGCTGCCCAACTGATTGATTAGCGCTGAGCAGTGTGGCCGCAACTTCCCTGTGGGAGCCGAGCTTGCTCGCGATGACGGCCGCACAGTCAACATCTGCGCCAGCTGAACCACCGCTATCGCGAGCAAGCTCGGCTCCCACATTGGAAGTGTGGTGGACATCAGGTTATGTGAACGCCGCAACTCCCCTGTGGGAGCGAGCTTACTCGCGATGACGGCCGCACAGTCAACATCTGCGCCAGCTGAACCACCGCTATCGCGAGCAAGCTCGGCTCCCACATTGGAAGTGTGGTGGACATCAGGTTATGTGAGCGCCGCAACTTCCCTGTGGGAGCGAGCTTGCTCGCGATGACGGCCGCACAGCCAACATCTGCGCCAACTGAACCACCGCTATCGCGAGCAAGCTCGCTCCCACAGTGGAAGTGTGGTGGACATCAGGTTATGTGAACGCCGCAACTCCCCTGTGGGAGCGAGCTTGCTCGCGATGACGGCGGCACAGTCAACATCTGCGCCAGCTGAACCACCGCTATCGCGAGCAAGCTCGCTCCCACAGTGGAACTGTGGTGGACATCAGGTTATGTGAACGCCGCAACTTCCCTGTGGGAGCCGAGCTTGCTCGCGATGACGGCCGCACAGTCAGCATCTGCGCCAACTGAACCACCGCTATCGCGAGCAAGCTCGGCTCCCACAGTGGAAGTGTGGTGGACATCAGGTTATGTGAACGCCGCAACTCCCCTGTGGGAGCGAGCTTGCTCGCGATGACGGCGGTACAGTCAATATTTGCAGCAACTGGCCCACCGCTATCGCGAGCAAGCTCGCTCCCACAGTGGAAGTGTGGTGGACATCAGGTTTTGTGAGCGCCGCAACTCCCCTGTGGGAGCCGAGCTTGCTCGCGATGACGGCGGTACAGTCAATATTTGCAGCAACTGGCCCACCGCTATCGCGAGCAAGCTCGCTCCCACAGTGGAAGTGTGGTGGACATCAGGTTATGTGAACGCCGCAACTCCCCTGTGGGAGCCGAGCTTGCTCGCGATGACGGTTACAGTCAATATTTGCAGCAACTGGCCCACCGCTATCGCGAGCAAGCTCGCTCCCACAGTGGAAGTGTGGTGGACATCAGGTTATGTGAACGCCGCAACTCCCCTGTGGGAGCGAGCTTGCTCGCGATGACGGCGGCACAGTCAACATCTGCGCCAGCTGAACCACCGCTATCGCGAGCAAGCTCGGCTCCCACAGTGGAAGTGTGGTGGACATCAGGTTATGTGAACGCCGCAACTCCCCTGTGGGAGCCGAGCTTGCTCGCGATGACGGCGGTACAGTCAACATTTGCAGCAACTGAACCACCGCTATCGCGAGCAAGCTCGGCTCCCACAAGAATTGAGGAGCGTCAGCGCTTTTCCAGCTTTTCCGGCAGCGGCGCGAACAGTGCCTCGATATCGTCGTTCTGCAATTTCCAATCTCCGGCCACGCGTCCGTCCAGCACGCCGGCTGCGAGGTCGGACTTTTCCTTCTGCAGCAGCTGGATCTTCTCTTCCACCGTGCCTCGGGCAATCAGCTTGTAGACGAACACCGGTTTTTCCTGGCCGATGCGATAGGCGCGGTCGGTGGCCTGGTTTTCGGTGGCCGGGTTCCACCACGGGTCGTAGTGAATCACCGTGTCGGCCTCGGTGAGGTTCAGGCCTACACCCCCGGCCTTCAGGCTGATCAGAAAGATCTGACGCTTGCCACTCTGGAATTCCTTGACGGGCGTGCGTCGGTCCCGGGTCTGGCCGGTCAGGATCGCGTACTCGACGCCGCGCTTCTTCAGCTCATCTTCAATCAGCGCCAACATGGAGGTGAACTGGGAAAACAGCAGCACCCGACGGCCTTCTTCAAACAGCTCGTCGAGCATTTCCATCAGGCTGTCGAGCTTGCCCGACGTGCTGCCTCGGGCGGGCAAGGCGGCGTCGTTGAGCAGACGTAGATCGCAGCACACCTGGCGCAGCTTGAGCAGCGCCTCGAGAATGATGATCTGGCTGCGGGCCACGCCTTTGCGGGTGATCTCGTCGCGGACCTTCTTGTCCATCGCCAGGCGCATGGTTTCGTAGACGTCCCGCTGGGCATCGCTGAGCTCGACCCAATGGATGATTTCGGTCTTGGGTGGCAACTCCGTCGCCACTTGCTCCTTGGTCCGGCGCAGCAGGAAAGGTTTTATCCGACCGTTGAGGTGCTGCAGTCGTACATCGCTGCCACGTTTTTCGATCGGTACGCGGTAATCGCGATTGAAGCTCTTGACGTCCCCGAGCCAGCCCGGCAACAGGAAGTGAAACAACGACCACAGCTCGCCCAGGTGATTTTCCAGGGGCGTGCCGGACAGGCACAGCCGCTGGCGGGCGTTCAGTTCCCGGGCGGCCTGGGCGGCTTTGCTGGTGGGATTCTTGATGTACTGGGCTTCGTCGAGGATCAGCACGTGCAATGGCTGTGCGGCCAGGCGCTCGACATCCTTGGGTAGCAGGGCATAGGTGGTGAGGACCAGGTCGTATTCGCCCAGCCGTTCGAAATGCTTTTTGCGCCCGGCGCCATACAGGGCCAGTACCTTGAGTTGCGGCGTGAAGTGAGCTGCCTCGTCGAGCCAGTTGGGAATCAGGCTGGTGGGCATCACCACCATGCACGGGCGATCGAGGCGCCCGGCGTTTTTCTCACTGAGGATGTGCGCCAGGGTCTGTAGGGTTTTGCCCAGGCCCATGTCATCCGCGAGGATGCCGCCGACTTCCAGCTGCCTGAGCGATTGCATCCAGCTCAAGCCTTCGAGTTGATAAGGCCGCAGCGTCGCGTTCAGGCCTTCCGGCGCGGTGGTGGTGTAATCCTTGATGTCCCGCAGGCGCTGGGCCAGGCCGCGAATGTGTTCGCCGCCTTCCCAGGTCAGCGGCATGTCCTGCAGCGGGTTCAGGCGCAAGGCGTCCGCGCTGTTGAGGCGCAGTTTGGTGGTGCCGGGTTCTTGCAGGTAGAACTCGCCCAGGGTCGCCAGCACCGGTTTCAGCCGGCCGTAGGGCAGGGCCACTTGCTGCGGGCCGAACTCCGAGTTCGGGCGGTTGGGCAGGTTGACCAGAATCAGTTCATCGTCCCGGCGCCTGGCCAGGCGTTCCGGGTTGAACAATTCGATGTGCGAGCGCATCAGGTTCAACAGGATCGGCAGCAGGCTCAGACGCTCGCCGTTGACGATGATCCCCAGCTCCAGGTCGAACCAGTCCCGTTCCGGCGTTTCCTCCACCGTGGCGTACCACTCGTCCACCGCCGTCAGGTCGAAGCCGAAATCCTCGTCGATCTGCAATTCCCAGCCCTGGGTGCGCAGTTTCGGCAGGTCGTTGAGGGTGAACGTCAGCCAGGCACTGTCGTTGACCATTTCGTACAGTTCACCGGCGCTTTCCGGCAGGGCCTTGCTTTGTCGGGTCGCGACCTTGAAGCCGAGGATTCGTAGTTGTTCGCGGTAGGACTGCTCCACATCGGTGTGGCGTTTTATCCGCAACGTCTGGGTTTCCTGGCGAATCAACACGTCGGTGTTGCGCTGGCCGCTGACGTACTCGTCCAGATAGCTGAAGGACAGGGCGGCGCGGTGTTGGATGTAGCGCTGCATCTTGCCGTTGCGTGGCTCGAAGGCACTGAACTCGATACTGGCCAGCCACAGGCGCGGCACCGGCTGCACGTTGTCCACCAGCACTTGGGGCGGGGCCTTGGGGCTGCGGTTGTCCAGCACCGACTGGAGTTTCTCCAGCAAGTGGGCGTCTTTTTCGGCGGCCGGGTAGGCCAGGGTTTCCTGGACTTGCAGCAATACCGCCGCGCAGTGTTTGCAGTTGATGCGCACCGGACACGAGCACGCGGCTTCGAGCAGAATCAGCGTGCCCTTGGCTGACTCTTTAAGGCGAATGGTTTGACGGTAGACGTTACCGCCAGAGCCTTCGCAACTGGCGGTGATGGTGCTGTCGCCGGCCTCGACGATCCTGACGCGGTTTTCCAGCGCGTAACGGCGCCCGCGCTCCAGGCTCTGTTCCTTGAATCGATTGACCCAGGAAGGTGCCAGGGGTTTGCTCAGGGGCGAGGGCATAGGCGCGCCAATCAGTCCGGAATGACTTCAGGTGCCTGCCTTGGCGCGGGCGCGGTCAACGAGGTGATCTTGATCAGCAGGCCGAGGTGACCGTTGTCGAGGAAGTTCAGTTGGCCATTCTTGGTATGGCTCTGCTGTTTGAGGCGCTCGCTGGCGGTGACCAGGCCATTGGTGTCGATCTGGTTGATCCAGAAATCGGCATCCACGTCGGTGAAACGGCCCAGTTTCAGCTCCAGGGTGCCCTCGATGGGGAATTGCCCGAACTGTTCGGCGCCGTCGCTGATGGCGACTTTGCGGCCCTGTTCACCGAGGGGCTGTTGCCAGGCCTTGTGCATCAATACCGTGTATTGGCCGCTGGCGGTGAGTTTCTCGACGATGTTGCCCAGGGCCGGCGTGCGCTGGCTGTCCGCGCCCAGGCGTTGCGCGCCGGCGTCCCAGTCTTCCGGCGCGGCGCGGCTGACAATCGCCGGCTCGGCGTTCTGGCGCACCAGAATCATTTCAACCTGATACAGGTCATCGGCAAACGCCAAGGGAGCGACCAGAGTCAACAACAAGGTCAGTGAGCGAAACAGGCGCATGGGGCGTCCTTCAAGCAGTGGTCGGAGTGAGGCGCTCGAACAGCGCTTCTACGGTATTGAAACGCTCTTCCGCGCGTTCCATGGGCACCATGAATTTGAACATCGTGGCACCTTCGAACTTGTAGCGTTTGGGCTGGCCCTGGATCAACTTGATCAGCACCAACGGGTCGACCGGGGTCTGGGCCTCGAACTCGATCCGACCGCCGTTGGGGCCGCCATCGACTTTCTTGATGCCCAGTTGCTCGGCCTTGAGCTTGAGCAACGTGGTGCGCACCAGGTTCTTGGTCGGTTCCGGCAGCAGGCCGAAGCGGTCGATCATTTCCACTTGCAGGTCCTTGAGGCCTTCCTCGTCGCTGGCCGAGGCGATGCGTTTGTAGAGAATCAGCCGTGCGTGGACATCCGGCAGGTAGTCTTCCGGGATCAATGCCGGCACTCGCAGGTTGATTTCCGGCCCGCCGCCCAGGGGTTGATCGAGGTTCGGCTGTTCGCCCTTGCGGATCGACTTGACCGCCCGTTCGAGCATTTCCATGTACAAGGTGAAGCCGACGGCCTGGATCTGGCCGCTCTGGCCGTCGCCGAGCAACTCGCCGGCGCCACGGATTTCCAGGTCGTTGGTGGCCAGCACGAAGCCGGCGCCGAGGTCCTGGGTATTGGCGATGGCTTCCAGGCGTTTTTCCGCATCCGGGGTGATCTGCTGGCGCGGTGGCGTCAACAGGTAGGCATAGGCCTGGTGATGGCTACGACCGACCCTGCCGCGCAACTGGTGCAACTGGGCCAGGCCAAATTTGTCGGCGCGCTCGATGATGATGGTGTTGGCGCTCGGCACGTCGATGCCGGTCTCGATGATGGTCGAGGCAATCAGCACGTTGAAGCGCTTGTGGTAGAAGTCGCTCATCACTTGTTCGAGTTCACGTTCGCGCATCTGCCCGTGGCCGATACCGATGCGCGCTTCCGGCACCAGTTCGGCCAGGTCGGCGGCGCACTTCTCGATGGTCTTCACGTCGTTGTGCAGGTAATAGACCTGGCCGCCACGCAGCAACTCACGCAGCAGGGCTTCCTTGACCGTGCTTTTATTCTGCTCCATGACAAAGGTGCGCACCGACAGGCGCCGGGCCGGCGGCGTGGCGATGATCGACAGGTCACGCATGCCCGACACCGCCATGTTCAGCGTGCGCGGAATCGGCGTGGCGGTCAGGGTCAGGATGTCGACCTCGCTGCGCAGGGCCTTGAGCTGTTCTTTCTGGCGCACGCCAAAACGGTGCTCTTCATCGATGATCACCAGCCCCAGGTTCTTGATCTTCACGTCGTCCTGCAGCAGCTTGTGCGTGCCGATGACGATGTCGATCTTGCCCTCGGCCAGCTCGGCTACGGCGGCGTTCACTTCTTTGGTGGATTTGAAGCGGCTCATCACTTCCACGGTCACCGGCCAGTCAGCGAAGCGGTCGCGGAAACTGTTGTAGTGCTGCTGGGCGAGCAGGGTGGTCGGAACCAGGATCGCCACCTGCTTGCCGCCGTGCACGGCAATGAACGCGGCGCGCATCGCCACTTCGGTCTTGCCGAAGCCCACGTCGCCACACACCAGCCGATCCATGGGCTTGGGCGCGAGCATGTCGGCGCGCACGGCTTCGATGGTGGTCTGCTGGTCGACGGTTTCTTCGAACGGGAAGCCGGCGCTGAAGGTTTCGTAATCGGCTTTCGGATCGGCGAAGGCATAGCCCTCGCGGGCCGCTCGACGGGCGTAGATATCGAGCAGTTCGGCGGCCACGTCGCGCACCTGTTCGGCCGCCTTGCGCTTGGCTTTCTGCCAGGTTTCCGAGCCCAGGCGATGCAGCGGGGCGAGGGCGTCATCGCTGCCGGTGTAGCGGGCGATCAGGTGCAGGTTCGCCACTGGCACGTAGAGCTTGGCGCCCTCGGCGTATTCCAGGGTCAGGAACTCGGCGGCCTGGTTGTCGATTTCCAGTGTCGCCAGGCCCAGGTAGCGGCCTACACCGTGGTCGATGTGCACCACGGGCGCGCCTTCGCGCAGCTCGGTGAGGTTCTTGATGACGGCGTCGTTGGTGGCGTCGGCGCGTTTCTCGCGACGGCGACGCTGCATGACGCGTTGGCCGAACAAAGGACTTTCCGCTACCAGTGCCAGGGCCGGGTCGTCCAGGACCAGGCCGTCGTTCAACGGCGCGATGGTGATCGCCAGGCGATCCTTGCCGGCGACGAAGTCCGGCCAGCTGTCGACGGTCTTCGGTCGCAGCTTCAGGCGTTCGAGCAGTTCCAGCAGCACTTCGCGACGCCCGGCGGATTCGGCGGTGAACAAGACGCGGCCGGGGAAAGCATCGAGAAAGCCCGCCAGTGCCGCCAATGGCTGCGTGGCCTTGGCTTCGATGGCCAGGTCCGGCAACGCCTTGGCCGGGAAACGTTCACGGCCGACGCCGGTTTCCACGTCCTGCTGGCTTGCTACCACCCGCGGCCAGCTCTTGAGGCGGGCAAAGCAGTCTTCCACCGGCAGGAACAGTTCGGCCGGCGGCAATAAAGGCCGGGAAGGATCGACGCGACGCTCTTCGTAGCGGTTGCGCACGTCGTTCCAGAAATTTTCCGCTGCTTGCTCGATGCCCGGCAGGGAAAACACCTGGGTGTCCTGGGGCAGGTAATCGAACAGGGTCGAGGTTTCTTCGAAAAACAGCGGCAGGTAGTACTCGATACCGGCGGGGGTGATCCCGCTGCTCAGGTCCTGGAAGATCGGACAGCGCCGGAAATCCACATCGAAGCGCTCGCGAAAGCGTGCCTTGAAGCGGGTCACGGCGTCTTTTTGCAGCGGGAACTCCTTGGCCGGCAACAGGCGGATCGACTGCACTTTGTCGATGGAGCGCTGGTTTTCCGGGTCGAAGGTGCGCAGGGTCTCGATTTCGTCATCGAACAGGTCGATGCGATACGGCAGTTTGCTGCCCATCGGGAACAGGTCGATCAAGGCGCCCCGCACCGCGAACTCGCCGTGCTCGTACACCGTGTCGACGCAACGATAGCCACTGGCCTCGAGGCGGGTGCGCATTTGCTCGACATCGAGCTTCTGGCCGATGTCCAGCACCAGGCTGCTGCCGAGCAGGAATTGGGTCGGTGCCAGGCGATGTAGGGCCGTGGTGATCGGCACTACCAAAACGCCATGACTGAGCTCCGGCAGCCGATAAAGGCTGGCAATTCGCTGGGAAATGATGTCCTGATGCGGCGAAAACAGATCGTAGGGCAGGGTTTCCCAGTCCGGGAAATGCAAGACCGGCAAATCCGGAGCGAAGAAACTCAGTTCCTGTTCCAACCGTTCGGCACTTTGGCTGTCGGCGGTCAGCAGCAGGGTAAAACGCTTTGCAGCGCTGGCAGCCTCGGCGATGGCCAGGCTCAGGGCGGCACCGGGCAGGTTGCCCCAGTGCTGTTTACCTGCCGCGGCAGGGAGAAGCGGAAGACGCAGAACGGGCACGGAAGATTGAGCTCCAGCATTGCGACAAAGTCGACAATTGTAGCGGGGGAAGGGGGCGGCTGTCAGTCGCAGACTACCGCAGCAGACAGGAAAACCACGGCGCGACGGGCGCGCATTGCTCCGCCGAGGACTCGGCGGCATAATGTAGCCCCTTTTTTCAGCCCCTACATGTGGAAGGTTACCGTGACTCAGAAGCCCGACCAGTGTCTTGGTGAATGGATTGATCGTGAAGCGCTCGCCGAAGCGATGATCCCTCTCATCGGTCAGCTCTACCGCAATAACAACGTGGTGAGCTCGATCTATGGCCGCAGCCTGATCAACCAGTCTGTCATCGCGATCCTCAAAGCCCACCGCTTTGCTCGCCACCGTTCTTCCGACGACAGCGAACTCTCCGTCCACGAAACATTCCCTCTGCTCAAGGCCATGAGCGAGCTCAAGCTCGGCGCGGCTTCGGTGGACCTGGGCAAGTTGGCGTTCAAATTCCGCAACGAAGGCAATGGCCGCAGCGCCGAGCAGTTCGTGCGTGAAGAGATGGCTGATGTGGTTGGCCAGCAGAACGTTTCGGCTCGCAAAGGCACTGACGTGGTCCTGTACGGCTTCGGTCGTATCGGCCGTCTGCTGGCGCGCATCCTGATCGAAAAAACCGGTGGCGGCGACGGCCTGCGCCTGCGGGCCATCGTGGTGCGCAAGGGCGCCGAGAACGACCTGACCAAGCGTGCCAGCCTGCTGCGTCGCGATTCGGTCCATGGTTCGTTCAACGGCACCATCACCATCGACGAAGAAAACAACACCATCACCGCCAACGGCAACCTGATCCAGGTGATCTACGCGAAGAACCCGACCGAGGTGGACTACACCCAGTACGGGATCAAGGATGCGCTGCTGGTGGACAACACTGGTGTATGGCGTGACGCCGACGGCCTGGGCCAGCACCTGGCCTGCCCGGGTGTCGACCGCGTTGTCCTGACCGCGCCTGGCAAGGGCAAGCTGAAGAACATCGTTCACGGCATCAACCACGGCGAAATCACCGCTGACGACAAGATCGTCTCCGCCGCCTCTTGCACCACCAACGCCATCGTGCCGGTGCTCAAGGCTGTGAACGACAAGTTCGGCATCGTCAACGGGCACGTTGAGACAGTTCACTCGTACACCAACGACCAGAACCTGATCGACAACTTCCACAAGGGCGATCGCCGTGGCCGCAGCGCCGCGCTGAACATGGTCATCACCGAGACCGGTGCCGCCACCGCCGCCGCCAAGGCTCTGCCTGAACTGGCCGGCAAGCTGACCGGCAACGCGATCCGCGTGCCAACGCCGAACGTGTCGATGGCCATTCTCAACCTGAACCTTGAGAAAGCCGCCACCCGTGAAGAGATGGACGAGTACCTGCGCTACATGGCGCTGCACTCCGAGCTGCATAAGCAGATCGACTTCGTCAATTCCCAGGAAGTGGTGTCCACCGACTTCGTGGGCTCGCGCCACGCCGGTGTCGTGGATGCTGAAGCCACCATCAGCCAAGACAACCGCGTTGTCCTGTACGTCTGGTACGACAACGAATTCGGTTACAGCTGCCAGGTGGTTCGCGTGATGGAAGACATGGCCGGTGTAAACCCGCCTGCGTTCCCGCGCTAAGCTTTAGCCGCAGATGAAAACGCCCCGACTTGTCGGGGCGTTTTTTTGTCTGGGTTTTGTGTTGCTTGGTCTGGCCTCATCGCGAGCAAGCTCGCCCCCACAGTTGACCGAGTTGCTGCTGATGTATGCGGTCCAATGTGGGAGCGAGCTTGCTCGCGATAGCGATCGATCAGGCGCCCCCGACCACCGAGGCCTGCGCCGTCCGCAGTTCATGCCGATTGCCCTTGAACAACACCAGGGTCGCAATCAACCCCAGCACCGCCGCACCACTGAGCCAGATCCCTGGCGCTGCCTTGTTATCCAGCACATGAATCAGATAAGTACAGGCCGCCGGGGTGAACCCGCCGAACGTCGCTGTCGCCAGACTGTAGGCCAGGGAAAAACCGGTGGTGCGCACCTCGACCGGCATGATTTCCGTCAAGGCGACAACCATTGCACCGTTGTACGATCCATACAGGAACGACAACCACAGCTCAACGATCAGCAAATGGCTGAAGCTGGGGTTCGCCACCAGCCAGGACAGCGCCGGATAAGCGGTCAGGATCGCCAGGATCGTCGCACCGAGCAGCAGGGGCTTGCGGCCGATCTTGTCGGAAAACGCCCCCATCACAGGCAGCCAGAAAAAATTCGACAAGCCGATGCACACCGTGACCAGCAGCGCATCCAGGTCCGACAGGTTCAACTCGGCCTTGCCGAAGGTCGGTGTGTAGGCGGTGATCAGGTAGAACGACACGGTGGTCATCACCACCAGCGCCATACCGGCCAGGACAATTCCGAAGTTCTGACCGATGGAACGGACAATTTCCGACAGACTGGGACGATGTTTTCGCGCTTGGAACTCAGGTGTTTCTTCCAGCGAGCGACGGATCATGAAGATGGCCGGGACAATCATGCAGCCCACCAGGAACGGTACGCGCCAGCCCCAGTCGCCCATCTCCTGGGGGCTCAGCCAGTGATTGAGACCGACCCCCAGCAGGCCGGCAAACACCACGGCCGCTTGTTGGCTGGCGGATTGCCAACTGACAAAGAAACCCTTGCGCCCCGGCGTGGAAATTTCCGCCAGGTAAACCGACACGCCGCCCAGTTCCACGCCAGCGGAGAAGCCTTGCAGCAATCGACCCAGCAGTACCAGCAAGGGTGCCGCCACGCCGAGGACGGCGTAGCCTGGCACGCAGGCGATCAGTATGGTGCCCATGGCCATCAGCGCCAGGGTGATGATCAAGCCTTTGCGGCGGCCGTGGCGGTCGATGTAGGCACCGAGAAAAATCGCCCCCAAGGGACGCATCAGGAACCCGGCACCGAACGTGGCCAGGGACAGCATCAGCGAGGCGAACGCGCTGTCGGCGGGGAAGAACGTCTTGGCGATGGCCGTGGCGTAGAAGCCATAGACCATGAAGTCGAACATCTCCAGGAAGTTGCCGCTGACAACGCGAAAAATCGCCTTGCCGTTGCTCGTATTGGAAGACATGGATAGGTACTCACTCTGGCAAATCTTGTATGAAGTGCGCTGCACTCCTGTGGGAGCTTTGTAGAAACCTTGGAACCTTGGAACCTTGGAACCTTGGAACCTTGGAATCTTGGAATCTGGGAGTCTGGGAGTCCTGTGGGAGCAAAGCTTGCTCGCGATTAACGATGACGCGGTCTTGCAGCTAAACCGTGTCGCCTGCATCGCGAGCAAGCTTTGCTCCCACAGACTCCCATGGCTCCCCCAGTACCTCCATGGCCCCACAGGACTCCATTGGCTCCCACAGGTTTTTTTGCGTGCGCTGGCGCTCATAATGGCCGGCGCGGTTTTGAGGGGAGATGAAGATTTGTTAACTGGACGATGGGTTGGGCTTGTGATGCTGGCCGGTGTGTTATCCGGTTGTGGCAGCGGCGACAGCCTGGAACGTTTCGACGGTCCGACCATGGGCAGTCATTATTCCATTCAGTACGTCAGGCATACCGCCGGGCCCGATCCGAAAACGGTGCAGGCCGAGGTGGAAAACATCCTTGCCGAAGTGGATCGGCAATTCTCGACCTATCGCAGTGACTCGGACATTGAGCGTTTCAATGCGTCGCCGGCCAACAGCTGTCAGCCCATGCCTGGCCCGGTCCTGGAATTGATTCGGGTGGGCGAGCAGTTGTCGGCCCAAAGCGATGGCTCCTTTGACTTGACGGTGGAGCCGCTGCTGAACCTGTGGGGCTTCGGTCCCCAGTCCCGAGCCGAGAAAGTACCGACTGCAGAAGCTCTGACCCTGGTGCGCCAGCGCGTCGGGCATGGTCATCTGCGTATCGACGACGACCGGTTGTGCAAGGATGCCGCAGTGGAGGTCGACTTCAACAGTATTGCCGCGGGTTACGCCGTTGACCGGATCGCCGCCCGGCTCCAGGCCTTGGGCATCGACAGTTACCTGGCCGAAGCCACCGGCGAACTCAAGGCTGTCGGGCGCAAACCCGATGGTTCGGCCTGGCGCATTGCCCTGGAGGAGCCACGGGATGACCGGCAAGTGGCCGAGCGTGTCATCGAGGTCAATGGCTACGGGGTTTCGACGTCCGGTGATTACCGTCGTTATTTCGAGCAGGACGGCGTGCGTTATTCCCACGCCTTCGATGCGCGCACCGGTACCCCGGTCCTACACAACCTGGCGTCAGTCACGGTGATTCATCCTTCGGCGTTGATGGCCGATGGACTGTCGACGCTGTTGCTGATTCTCGGGCCTGAACGGGGTTGGGACTATGCCCAGAAACAGGGCATCGGGGTATTTTTCGTGTTGCGCGATGGCAATCGTTTTGTCTCCCGTACCAACGATGCGTTTGAACGGATCAGTGGTGGAAAAACCCAATGATGACAGCGCTCTGAAAGGTTACCTGTGGCGAAATAGCGCAGGCAAAACTAGCCTACGACGCGACCAAGGGGTAATGTGCGCGGCGTTGACGCTTCTATAGACTGTGGCCGGGCTCGTGAACCGGCCCCAAATTGTTCCTTCATGCCGCAGGCCGGCATGATTTAGCCGTTGGTGCCAAGTGAGGCGCCACGGCCTGTTCTGAGGAGTACGCATGGCTGTCTACAACTACGACGTGGTGGTACTGGGTTCCGGCCCGGCGGGTGAAGGCGCGGCAATGAACGCGGCCAAGGCAGGGCGCAAGGTGGCGATGGTCGACAGCCGTCGGCAGGTCGGCGGCAACTGCACCCACTTGGGTACCATCCCGTCCAAGGCCTTGCGTCACTCGGTCCGGCAGATCATGCAGTTCAACACCAACCCGATGTTCCGGGCCATCGGCGAGCCGCGCTGGTTCTCCTTCCCGGACGTGCTCAAGAGCGCCGAGAAGGTCATCTCCAAGCAGGTGGCCTCGCGCACCGGC
The DNA here is from genome assembly GCF_030687295.1 of Pseudomonas beijingensis. Classification (NCBI taxonomy): domain Bacteria; kingdom Pseudomonadati; phylum Pseudomonadota; class Gammaproteobacteria; order Pseudomonadales; family Pseudomonadaceae; genus Pseudomonas; species Pseudomonas beijingensis. Next base: position 3,115,637 of record NZ_CP117425.1, read on the forward strand.
TACTACGCCCGCAACCGTGTGGACGTGTTCTTCGGTACGGGCAGCTTTGCCGACGAGCAGACGGTCGAAGTGGTCTGCGGCAATGGCGTGGTCGAGAAGCTGGTGGCCAAGCACATCATCATCGCCACCGGTTCGCGCCCGTATCGCCCGGCCGACATCGATTTCAACCATGCGCGCATCTACGATAGCGACACCATCCTGAGCCTGGGTCACACCCCGCGTAAGCTCATCGTCTACGGCGCTGGGGTGATCGGTTGCGAATACGCCTCGATCTTCAGCGGCCTGGGTGTGCTGGTGGAACTGGTGGACAACCGCGGCCAGTTGCTGAGCTTCCTGGACTCGGAAATCTCCCAGGCCCTGAGCTATCACTTCAGCAACAACAACATCACCGTGCGCCACAACGAAGACTACGACCGCGTCGAAGGTGTCGACAATGGCGTGATCCTGCACCTCAAATCCGGCAAGAAGATCAAGGCCGACGCCTTGCTCTGGTGCAACGGCCGTACCGGCAACACTGACACCCTGGGCCTGGAAAACATCGGCGTGAAGGTCAACAGCCGCGGCCAGATCGAAGTCGACGAGAACTACCGCACCTGCGTGCCGAACATCTACGGTGCCGGTGACGTGATCGGCTGGCCGAGCCTGGCCAGTGCCGCCCACGACCAGGGCCGTTCGGCCGCCGGCAGCATTGTCGACAACGGCAGCTGGCGCTTCGTCAACGACGTGCCGACCGGTATCTACACCATTCCGGAGATCAGCTCGATCGGCAAGAACGAGCAGGAGCTGACCCAGGCCAAGGTGCCGTACGAAGTGGGCAAGGCCTTCTTCAAGAGCATGGCGCGGGCGCAGATCGCCGGCGAGCCGCAAGGCATGCTGAAGATCCTGTTCCACCGCGAGACCCTGGAAGTGCTGGGCGTGCACTGCTTCGGCTACCAGGCGTCGGAGATCGTGCACATCGGCCAGGCGATCATGAACCAGCCGGGCGAACTGAACACGTTGAAGTACTTCGTCAACACCACGTTCAACTACCCGACCATGGCCGAAGCCTATCGGGTAGCCGCCTACGACGGCCTCAACCGGCTTTTTTGAGCGGCTCCGGCCGGTGGCCTGAGCCGGCCGGGGAGACCGATTTCAGCAGTTCTCGAGCGTGGCAGTGGCCAAACCGGGAAAGTCTGTAATCAGGCTGTCAGCGCCAAAGTCGGCGAGCCTGCGCATCAACGCGGGCTCGTTGACGGTCCACACCGACACATGCAACCCCTGGCGCTGGGCCTTGACCAGGCGTTCCGGCGTGCACAGGGTCCAGTTCAGCGCCAGAATCTCGCAGCCGTAACTCTGGGCGACCTTCAACGGGTCGAGCCAGGCGTATTCGGCCACCAGTCCGCGGGAGATGTCCGGGGTCAGGTCCAGGGCCGCCTTGAGCACTTCCCGGGAACTGGACGTGATGGTGATCTTGTCCAGCAGCCCGAAACGCTGGGCCATTTCACGGATGCCCAGCACCGTGGCCGCGGCGCGGGTGCGCGAGGCGCTCTTGACCTCCAGTTGCCAATGCTCGAAGTCACACTTCTCGAACAGCTCCTCCAGGCGTGGGATCGGGCACGGCTTGATCCAACCCGGGCCACCCTTGCGCGCATCGTAGGTCACCAGCTCGGCGGCGGAATGTTCCACCACCTTGCCGCGACGGTCCGTGGTGCGCTTGAGGGTCGGATCGTGGATCACCATCAACTCGCCATCCATCGAAAGATGCAGGTCCAGCTCGCAACGGCGTACGCCGTGCTTGAGGCACTCCTGAAAACCGGTCAGGGTGTTTTCCGGCGCTTCGCCCTTGGCGCCGCGGTGGCCATAAATGAGGGTCACGGTTCTTCCTTATTGATACCTGATTCGTTCAGTTCCCGGGCCAGGCGCCGTTCTTGCGCCTGTTTCTGCAGGATGTAGCGGGCCAGCAACTGGCGCTGGGCGTCGGTCGGGCGTTCGAACTCGGTGCCCACGTCGTAGCCGTCGCCCTTGGGGTCGCAGTGGGTCACCCGCGCCCGCAGCAACAAGCCGAGGGCCTGGGGCATCAGCACCAGCTTGATCGACAGGTGGGTGCCGACGGCGATTGGCGTGGGGTATTGGAAGTCGATGCCGCCTTCGGAAATGATCACCGGCTGCGGTTCGCCGATTTCGCCGAGCACCGTCAGGGCAATGACCTGGCTGAGCAGGTCGATGCGTTTGTTCATCGCCTTGAGGTACGCCGCGATACTGCGTTCGCGCTCACTGATCTGGCGCAACAGGTGCTGTGACTCGAATTCGCTCAGGTGCAGTTCGCTGAGCAGATTGAACAATGGAGAAGCATCCTGCAACACTTCCTGGCCAGCAGCTTCAGGAATGGACAGGGGCCGAATTTCCAGTGCGATCGTGTCCTCGATACGGTAGTATTCGCGGCGATCTTCTTCATCTAATGTCGACATGGCGAACCCATGGTAGCGGCGGTGGTCTGAGTGTAAAGCTGGTTTGTGACCCCCGCCACAAGGACGTTCCTTTTCCCTCCGAACAAGCCCCGACATGTTCAGACCTCTCTTCGTATTTATCGGCACGCGTTATACCCGTGCAAAGCGTCGCAATCATTTCGTATCGTTCATTTCCCTGACGTCCATCATCGGACTGGCCCTTGGTGTGGTCGTGATGATCGTCGTGCTCTCGGTGATGAACGGCTTCGACCATGAGATGCGCACCCGTGTGCTGGGCATGGTGCCCCACGCGACCCTCGAAACCGGCGAAGCCATCAGCGATTGGCCGAGCCTGGCCGCCAAGGTCAAGCAGAACCCCCAGGTGCTGGCCGTGGCGCCATTCATCCAGATGCAGGGGTTGCTGACCAACGACGGCAAGGTGTCCAAGGTGCTGCTCAATGGCATCGACCCCGGGCTCGAGCGGCAGGTATCGATCATCGATAACTTCATGCAGCAGGGCAAACTCGACGACTTGGCGCCCGGCAGCTTCGGCATCGTTATCGGCGACAAGGCCGCGGCCAAGCTCGGCGTTGCCATCGGCGACAAGCTGACCTTCGTCGCCCCGGAGGTCACCGTGACCCCGGGCGGCATGTTCCCGCGCATGAAACGCTTTACCGTGGTCGGCATTTTCCATGTCGGCGCTGGCGAGCTGGACGGCTACCTGGGTGTCACCAACCTCCAGGACCTGGCTCGCCTGCACCGCTGGAAACCGGATCAGGTCCAGGGCCTGCGCCTGAAGTTCGACGACCTGTTCCAGGCTCCGCGTGTGGCCTGGACCATCGCCCAGCAGCTCGGCGAAGACCGTTACTACGCCCGGGACTGGACCCGCACCCACGGCAACCTCTACCAGGCGATCCGCATGGAAAAAGCCATGATCGGCCTGCTGCTGTTACTGATCGTCGCCGTGGCGGCGTTCAACATCATTTCCACGCTGGTGATGGTGGTGAACGACAAGAAGGGCGACATCGCTATCCTGCGCACCCTCGGTGCCACGCCGGGGCAGATCATGCGGATCTTCATGGTCCAGGGCACGGTCATTGGCGTGATCGGCACGTTCGTGGGGGCCCTGGTCGGGATGTTCGCCGCACTGAATGTCAGCGCCGCGATCGCCGCCCTCGAAGGCCTGATCGGGCACAAGTTTCTCAACGCCGACGTGTACTTCATCGACTACCTGCCATCGCAGTTGCAGGCCGATGACGTGTTGATGGTCTGCGGCGCTGCGTTGGTCCTGAGTTTCCTCGCCACCCTGTATCCTGCCTGGCGTGCCGCGCGCACCCAGCCTGCGGAGGCGTTACGTTATGAGTGAGTCGGGCATGAGTGAAAAAGCAATCTTGAGCTGCCGCAACCTGGGCAAATCCTACGAGGAAGGTCCGGAGTCGGTGGTGGTGTTGTCGGGCCTGCAACTGGAATTGCACCCTGGCGAGCGCGTGGCGATTGTCGGCACCTCCGGGTTGGGTAAGAGCACCTTGCTCAACCTGCTGGGTGGCCTGGATACGCCGACCGCCGGCAGTGTCTGGCTGGCCGGCGAAGAACTGTCGGCACTGAACGAAAAGGCCCGTGGCCTGCTGCGTAACCGTTCCCTGGGCTTCGTCTACCAGTTCCACCATTTGCTGCCCGAGTTCACCGCGCTGGAAAACGTCTGCATGCCGCTGTTGATCGGTCGCACGGCGATTCCTGAAGCCCGTCAGCGCGCCACGGCATTGCTGGAGCGGGTAGGGCTGGGCCATCGCCTGGAACACAAGCCGGCCGAACTGTCCGGTGGCGAACGCCAGCGCGTAGCGATTGCCCGGGCCCTGGTCAACAAGCCTGGCCTGGTGATGCTCGATGAGCCGACCGGCAACCTTGATTCCCACACCGCCCAAGGTATCCAGGACTTGATGCTGGAGCTCAGCACTTCGATGCGCACGGCGTTCCTGGTGGTGACTCACGACATGAACCTGGCCCGGCAGATGGACCGCGTCCTGCATTTGCAGGAAGGTTGCCTGACGCCCATCTGACCGACCGAAACCCGGCACTTGAAACCCGTGCCGGGTCTTTTATTTTTATACGGTGCCCCGCGAATGTTCAGACCGTTATCGATCTTTATCGGCACGCGCTATACCCGCGCCAAGCGCCGCAATCGCTTTGTTTCGTTCATCTCCATGACCTCGATGATCGGCCTCGCCCTGGGTGTGCTGGCGATGATCGTGGTGTTGTCGGTGATGAACGGCTTCCAGCGCGAAATGAGCTCGCGCATCCTCGGCATGGTGCCCCACGCCACCATCGTCGGCGTCAACCCGATCGATGACTGGCAGCCGGTGGCCGCCGCGGCGCTGAAGAATCCCGAAGTCACCGCTGCGGTGCCGTTTACTGAGATGGAAGGCATGCTGAGCCATAAAGGTTCGATGCAGCCGATCCAGATCAGCGGCATCGATCCGGCCCAGGAAGGCAAGGTGTCCATCGTTGCCCAGCATATCGTCCAGGGGCGCCTCGACGCCTTGAAACCGGGCGAGTTTGGCGTGGTCATCGGCGAAATCACTGCCCGGCGTTTCCGTTTGAATGTCGGTGACAAACTGACGTTGATCGTGCCGGAAGTCAGCACCGCGCCGGGCGGCATCACCCCGCGGATGCAGCGCTTGAACGTCGTGGGTGTGTTCAAGGTCGGTGCCGAGCTGGACGGCTCCATGGCCCTGATCCACTTGGCCGACGCTGCGCAGATGCAGCATTGGCAGCCGAACCAGGTGCAAAGCGTGCGCCTGGCGGTGAAGGACTTGTACGCGGCGCCGAAGGTCTCCGGTGACATCGCCACCGGTCTTGGCGCGGATTACAAGGCTGACGACTGGACCCATACCCAGGGCAGCCTGTTCAGCGCCATGAAAATGGAAAAAACCATGATTGGCTTGCTGTTGCTGATGATCGTCGCGGTGGCGGCGTTCAACATCATCGCCACGCTGATCATGGTGGTGAACGACAAGGGCGCGGACATCGCGATCCTGCGCACCATCGGCGCCACGCCACGGCAGATCATGGCGATCTTCATGGTCCAGGGCACGGTGATCGGCATCGTTGGCACGCTCATTGGCGGCGTGCTGGGGGTGATCGCGGCGTTGAACGTCAGTGCGCTGGTGGGCTGGCTGGAACGGGTCAGCGGCCAGCACATCTTCAGTTCCGATGTGTACTTCGTCAGCAACCTGCCGTCGGAGCTGCAGCGGGGCGACGTGGTGCTGATCTGCTCGGCCGGGTTCATCCTGAGCTTCCTCGCCACCGTGTACCCGGCGTGGCGTGCGGCGAAGATCGAACCTGCGCAGGCTTTGCGGTATTCCTGAGCCCGAACAGCCTCCAGTGATTGAAAGGCTTGCTGAAGTCCCTTGTGGCGAGGGGATTTATCCCCGCTGGGCTGCGAAGCAGCCCCAAAAGCCCCCAATCAACCTGAGATTATCGGGTTGGCAGTTTTAGGGCCGCTTCGCGCCCCAGCGGGGATAAATCCCCTCGCCACAAAGGGTTGTGTCAGAGCTCAATCACCCTTCGGCAACTCAATCACAAACCGCGTCCAACCATCGGCCGATTCACAACGAATCTGCCCGCCATGGGCGCGGATGATCGAGCGGGTGATGGCCAGTCCAAGCCCCGCGTGTTCGCTGCTGCCTTCCTGGCGGGCCGGGTCGGCGCGGTAGAAACGGTCGAACAGGCGCGGCAGCAAGTCCGCTGGAATCCCTTCGCCACTGTTTTCCACACTTACGCTCACCCCTTGAGCCCCATCGACTATTCGCACCCGAACTTCGCCGCCAATGGGGGTGAAGCGCAGGGCGTTGTCCAGCAGGTTGGAAAGGGCCCGGCGCAACATGTTGCGGTCACCCTCGATACGGCTTTCGCCCTCGCGGCTCAGGCGCACATTGGCGTCTTCGGCCAGGGGGGCGAAAAAATCCAGCAGCACGTCCACTTCCTCGGCCAATTGCAGCGGTTCGCGATTGATCGCCAGCAGGCCATGGTCGGCCTTGGCCAGGTACAGCATGTCGTTGACCAGTTGCGCCATCCATTGCAGTTCTTCGAGGTTGCTGTGCAACGCCTCGCGGTAATCCTCCAGGGAGCGTTCGCGGGTGAGGGTGACCTGGGTGTGGGTCAGCAGGTTCGACAGCGGCGTGCGCAACTCATGGGCGATGTCGGCAGAGAACGCCGAGAGCCGCTGAAAGGCATCGTCGAGGCGTCCGAGCATGGCGTTGATGCTGTGGGCCAATTCCGCCAATTCCGCAGGCATTTGCTCTTCAGGCAGTCGGGCATTGAGGGAACGGGCCGAGACGTTGCCGGCGATGGCGCCCATGCGTCGCAACGGCCGCAAGGCCCGCCGGGCGGCCCAGGCCCCCAGTAGCGCGGTGGCCAGGGCCGAGAGACCGACGGTCAGCCAGATCAGCCGTTGCATCCGTTGCAGGAAGTGCTGGTGATGGGTGATGTCCAGCAACAGGGTCAACTGCGGCGAATCGGCTCGGCCTGGGTACAGCGGCGCATTCAACACTCGGTAGTCGTTGTCGGCATCGCTGAGGGTCGACAGGCCAGGACGCTCCGGCAATTGAGGCGGAATCCGGATCGAACTGTCGTACCAACGCACACCGTCGCTGCCCTTGATGCGCAACGCCAGGTCGGCCTGACGGCTCAGTTCATCTTCCAGTCGGCGCTGGGTCTGCTCGGCGTCGAGGTCTTGCAGGGCTCGGCGCAGGCCGATCAGCTTGCCTTCGAGCAGTTGCTGGTCCAGCTCGATGAAATGCGCTTCGCTGCCACGGCTGAACAAGACCCCGGCGAACAAGGACACCACCGCGGTGCAGGCGGCGAACAGCAGCGCCAGGCGGCTGCTCAGCGACCACCGGCCCCTCACAGGCTGTGCTCTTCAAGCACGTAGCCCATGCCCCGCACGGTGTGGATGAGCTTATTGGGGAACTCATCGTCGATCTTGATGCGCAATCGCCGGATGGCGACTTCGATGACGTTGGTGTCGCTGTCGAAGTTCATGTCCCAGACCTGGGAGGCGATCAGCGACTTGGGCAGCACTTCACCCTGGCGGCGCAAGAGCATTTCCAGCAAGGCGAACTCCTTGGCGGTGAGGTCGATGCGCCGACCGCTGCGTTCGACACGGCGGCGGATCAGGTCCAGGCGCAAGTCGGCCAGTTGCAGACTGGTTTCCTGGTGCGTCGAACTGCCTCGGCGCAACAGGCTGCGCACCCGCGCCAGCAACTCGGAAAAGGCAAAGGGCTTGACCAGATAATCATCGGCGCCCAGCTCCAGACCGTGGACCCGATCCTGTACCGCGTCCCGCGCGGTGAGGAACAGCACCGGAGTATCCAGCCCGGCCCCGCGGACGGCTTGCAGGATCTGCCAGCCATCGCGTCCGGGCAACATCACGTCGAGGATCAGCAAGGCGTATTCACCGCTCAAGGCCAGTTGCTGGCCGGTGACGCCGTCGGCCACCAGGTCGGCGTTGAACCCGGCTTCGCCCAGGCCTTGGCGCAGGTATTGGCCGGTTTTGGTTTGGTCTTCGACGATCAGCAATTTCATGGGCGGCTCAAGGCAGGTTGGGACGAGGGCGTTATACCGTGGCAGGCGGGCTCGTGGCACAACCTGACAAAGTTGTAATCGAGCTGTCAGCCGACTGGCAGGCCTGCAACGATAGAGTTTCCCACACGTTGAATCTGATTGGAGTATGGACATGTTGATGGGGAACCGCCTGATCCTGGCTGCTTGCGCGCTGGCTTTCAGTGCGCCGTTGTGGGCGTCGCCGGGCCATTTCGGTTTTGGTCAGCCAGCGCTGGCGGCCAAGGCCAGTCGTAGCATTGAGGTGGTAATGGGTGACATGACGTTCGCTCCCGGAGCCCTTGATATCAAGGCCGGCGAGACGGTTCGGTTCGTGCTGATCAACAAGGGCCGGTTGCTCCACGAATTCAACCTGGGCAACGCGGCCATGCACGCCGACCATCAACAGGAAATGCTCAAGATGCAGCAGAGCGGCCAGTTGCTGCCAACCGCGATGAAGCCGGGTATGGATCATGCCGCCATGGGCCACGACCAGGCGAGCATGCGCCCACGATGATCCCAACAGCGTGTTGGTGGAGCCGGGCAAGACCGCCGAGCTGACCTGGACCTTCAGCCAGGCCACGCGCCTGGAGTTTGCCTGCAATATTCCCGGCCACTACCAGGCCGGGATGAAGGGCGACCTGACAGTCAGTCAGTAAGCACTCAAAGGCTGCGGCAAAGGCTGGTAGAATCCGCTGATTATTCAGTCAGGTTTCCGTCATGCATCCCGCAGCCGAACATGCCGAACATTCGCCGCTGGGCAAATCCAGCGAATACATCGCCACGTACACGCCGTCACTGCTGTTCCCGATCCCGCGCACCGCGAAATGGGCGGAACTGGGCCTGACGGCCGAGACCCTGCCATACAAGGGTGTGGATTTCTGGAACTGTTTCGAGCTGTCGTGGCTGTTGCCCTCCGGCAAGCCGGTGGTGGCCATCGGTGAATTCGCGATCCCGGCGGATTCGCCGAACATCATCGAATCCAAATCCTTCAAGCTGTACCTCAACTCCTTGAACCAGACCCCGTTCGCCGATACCGCGAGTTTGGAAGCTACCCTGCGCCAGGACCTGTCGGCGGCGGCCGGCAAGACGGTGGGTGTGCGGATCCGCAGCCTCAAGGACGTGGAGCGTGAAGGCATCGTGGCATTGCCCGGTACCTGCATCGACGACCTGGACATCAGCGTCGACTCCTACGCGCATCCGCGCCCAGAGCTGCTGCGCTGCGATGCTTCGCGCATCGTCGAGCAAAGCCTGCACAGCCACTTGCTCAAGTCCAATTGCCCGGTGACCAGCCAGCCAGACTGGGGCAGCGTGGCGGTGGAATATCGTGGCGCGGCCTTGGACCCGGCCAGCCTGCTGGCCTACATTGTCAGCTTCCGTCAGCATTCGGATTTCCATGAACAATGCGTGGAGCGGATCTTTCTTGACCTGCAGCGGTTGCTCAAACCGGAAAAGTTGACGGTGTATGCGCGGTATGTGCGCCGTGGTGGGCTGGACATCAACCCGTATCGCAGTACCGAAGATGTTCAACTGCCGAACCAGCGCCTGGTCCGCCAGTAATAACCTCTGTGGGAGCGGGTACTTGTGGGAGCGAGCTTGCTCGCGATGAGGGCAGCACATCCAACATTGAGGTTGGCTGACACACTGCTATCGCGAGCAAGCCCGCTCCCACAGGGGATTGCATTGCAGGTCACGTGAAACTAAAAAGCCCCGCTAGCGATAGCAGGGCTTTTTGCATTCGAAGGGTTCAGATCCCCATGTTGCCCAAGGCCAACACGATGTTGCGCAAGGTCCCGGCCAGCGTCGGGTGTTCCACCTCGAAACGTTCGACAGCCAGGTTCACATTGTCGGCGAGGTTGTTGTCCGGTGTTTTGGTTTCCAGCGCGAGCTCAAATTCGATCTTTTGCATCAGCGCGTGCAGGTCCTCGCGCTCGCCTTCGGTAAGCGGTGGATTCTGTTCCAATTGCTCGCGCAGTGTATTGAGCTGTTCTTGCAATTCGCGGGCAGGCATTGGCGTACTCCCTTTATTGATAGGCACACCATGGACCGCGACGCTGCGTCAAAAGTCCATGGCCTGTCTTAAGAGTAATCCACACTCACGTGCCCTGCATGATCCCGGTCAGGGCTTCTCGCCTTTAATGCGACGCAGGCAGATATCAGCCAGGCAAGTGTCGAGTTCGCCCAGGTGATCGATCACTGAATGCACCCCCAGGCCGAACAACTGCACAGTGGCCTTGGCGCGTTTGTTTTCCCGCTCTTGTTGGCTCAATGCCTGCCACTCGGCGGGCGCCAGGCCACACAAAGAGCCGCAGGAAGCCAGTCCGATCGTCCACAACCCTGCGTTGAGTCCTGACTGCAACAACCGTGGTTCGCCGCTGACCAACACGCAGCCGTCCAACTGTTGGACGTTCAGCGCCATCAGCGCTTGCCAGCAGGCATGCGGCGCCGGCCATGGATAATTTGTTGCAGGAAGTTGCGGCGCTTTGATGGACGTGGGCAATGAGGCCGCCAGGCTATGGCTGATGGCAGGAGGCAACTCGTCGAGCCAGGCGCAGGGGATATTCAGGTGTTGCAAGCGGTGCAGGCTTTCCAGGGCGCCGGGTGTCGGGTGGGCGTGATCCGCTGGCGCTGCCCCTGGCTGGCGAATGCGTGCGCCGAAATCCACCAGGCATCCGCTGAGGCCAAACAGTACGGCGGTCAGGCTGGGGGCGGGGAGGGGCAGGGCTTCGGCGCGGGGCATGGGAACGTCCTTGAAATAACCAGCAGCCTAATGGGCTGCGATGACAGTCCGGTGACAGTGAGATGAAGGGGGGCAGTCGCGGAAAAGTCCTACGGCCTGCGTGTTTTTCGGTGCTGCCTATCCACGCGTTCCGTCTTATACTAGCCAGCTTACCGCCTGGGCTCGGCGCCCTTGCCTGAATAATCCAAGGAGTTTTCCCCTATGCGCTGGAGCCATCGTCTAGCTCAGCTGTGTCTTTCCGCTTGTGTCCTGCTGGTTCCGTTCGCCACCCAGGCCGCGACGGAAGAAGATCCTTGGGAAAGCATCAACCGTCCAATCTTCACCTTCAACGACACCCTCGATACCTATGCGCTCAAGCCACTGGCCCAGGGTTATCAATACGTGACGCCGCAGTTCCTCGAGGACGGCATCCACAATATGTTCCGTAACATCGGCGACGTCGGCAACCTGGCCAACAACGTGCTGCAGGCCAAGCCGGCCGCCGCCGGGGTCGACACCGCCCGGTTGATCTTCAACACCACCTTCGGCCTGCTGGGCTTCTTTGACGTGGGCACCCAGATGGGCCTGCAGCGCAGCGATGAAGATTTCGGCCAGACCCTGGGTTACTGGGGCCTGGGCAGTGGTCCGTATGTGATGCTGCCGCTGCTGGGGCCAAGCACCCTGCGTGACGCGCCGGCCAAGCTGGTCGATGACTACACGGCGCCGTACCGTTATATCGATAACGTCTCGGTGCGTAACTCCATTCGCGGCCTGAACGTCGTCGACACCCGCGCCAGCCTGCTGTCGGCCGAGAAGATGATGAGCGGCGACAAATACGTTTTCATTCGCAATGCCTACCTGCAAAACCGCGAATTCAAGGTCAAGGATGGCCAGGTCGAAGACGATTTTTAATCTCGACCTGTAAAACACAGAAGGCGGCCAAAAGGCCGCCTTCTGTGTTTTGAGGCCGTGCTTGAGCGGGTTTGATCCTTCCATTGAGTTACGCTTCGCTCGGTTCTTATAACTCTCTGTGCTTTGACAAATAAAGACGGCAAGCGGCTATCTGCATGAGCTTGAAACGCCCGGCGGATGGGAGTACCGTCTGCGCCTTAGAAGGGCACCTCTGATGTAACGGCGTGTAGGGCAAAGGCCTGAAACCGGTACGACAGAGAGGCTAGAAAGCGAATCCAGTAGTGCGTGCCAGGCCCGACCGCCCAGCCCGCTACGCCAACCTAATTCTGGCGCCGTTTGCCCACATGCCAAAAACCAGTGCCACGCTGCTGATAATCGATGATGACGAAGTGGTGCGAGCCAGTCTCGCAGCCTACTTGGAAGACAGTGGTTTCAGCGTCCTGCAGGCCAGCAATGGCCAACAGGGTCTTCAGGTATTCGAGCAAGACAAGCCCGACCTGGTCATCTGCGACCTGCGCATGCCGCAGATGGGCCGACTCGAACTCATTCGCCAGGTGACCGAGATTTCCTCGCAGACCCCGGTGATCGTGGTGTCGGGCGCGGGCGTGATGAACGACGCGGTCGAGGCGTTGCGCCTGGGTGCGGCGGATTACCTGATCAAACCCCTTGAAGACCTCGCGGTGCTCGAGCACTCGGTGCGCCGGGCCTTGGACCGTTCGCGCCTGTTGGTGGAAAACCAGCGCTACCGCGAGAAGCTGGAAACCGCCAACCGCGAGCTGGAAGCCAGCCTGAACCTGTTGCAGGAAGATCAGAACGCCGGGCGCCAGGTGCAAATGAACATGCTGCCGGTCAGCCCCTGGACCGTCGACGATTTCCGTTTTGCCCACCAGATCATCCCGTCGTTGTACCTGTCGGGCGATTTCGTGGACTATTTCCGCGTTGATGAGCGGCGAGTGGCGTTCTACCTGGCGGACGTTTCCGGCCATGGTGCGTCCTCGGCCTTCGTGACGGTGCTGTTGAAGTTCATGACCACGCGGCTGTTGTTCGAATCCAAGCGCAACGGCACGCTGCCAGAGTTCAAGCCATCAGAAGTCCTTGGGCATATCAACCGAGGCCTGATCAGTTGTAAGCTGGGCAAACACGTCACAATGGTCGGTGGAGTCATCGACGAGGAGACTGGTTTGTTGACCTATAGCATCGGCGGTCACCTGCCGTTGCCTGTGTTGTATACGCCAGACAGTGTTCGTTATCTGGAAGGGCGTGGTTTGCCGGTGGGCCTGTTCAACGAGGCCACCTATGAAGATCACGTACTGGAATTGCCGCCGACCTTCAGCCTGACGCTGATGTCTGATGGCATTTTGGACCTTTTGACAGAACCTACACTCAAAGAGAAAGAAGCGGCCTTGCCTGAACGGGTGAGCGCAGCGGGCGGCAGCCTGGAAGGCTTGCGTCAAGTGTTTGGATTAGCCACGCTCGGGGAGATGCCGGATGATATCGCCCTGTTAGTGTTGAGCAGGAACCTTTGATGAGTACCGGTAGAATCCAGTTCGCCGAGCAGGACGGCACCTTCGTCCTGAAGTTTGTCGGTGAAGTGCGCCTGACCCTGTGTTCGGCGCTGGATGCGACTATTGAGCGGATCTTCACCGCGCTGAACTTCAGCGCCATCGTGATCGACCTGACCGAAACCCGCAGCATCGACAGCACCACATTGGGCCTGTTGGCCAAACTGTCGATCCTGTCGCGGCAAAAGGTCGGCCTGCTGCCGACCGTCGTCACCACCCACAACGACATCACCCGTCTGCTGCAATCGATGGGCTTCGACCAGGTGTTCAACATCGTGGGCGACCCTGTGCCGTGTCCGGAGTGCCTGGACGACCTGCCTGACCAGGACCAGTCCGAAGAGGAAGTGCGGATCAAGGTGCTTGAAGCCCACAAGATTCTCATGGGGCTCAACGATTCCAATCGTGAAGCCTTTCATGATCTGGTGAATGCGTTGGAGCGACCTTGAGCCTTGGGCTTTGTGTAGGCTGCACTGGCCTCATCGCGAGCAAGCTCGCTCCCACAGGTTTTGTGGCGTTCTCATAATCGAGCCTAACCGACATCCCTCTGTGGGAGCGAGCTTGCTCGCGATAGCGTCTGTCGAGCCGCCACACTCTTAAGCCAAACCGCATAAAAAAGGGCGAACCCAACCAGGTTCGCCCTTTTTGCATGCCGGCTGAATCAGCTCAAAGCTTGGCTTGCAGCAACGCCTCCAGCTTCTCCTGGTCCCGGGCAAACTGACGAATGCCTTCGGCCAGTTTCTCGGTCGCCATGGCGTCCTCGTTGGACAACCAGCGGAACTGCGCTTCGTTGAGGATCAAGCGCGCCTCCCCAGCTTGCCCTGGCGCCAGCTTGCGCTCCAGCTTGCCTTCGTCGGCGGCGAGTTTTTCCAGCAGGTCCGGGCTGACGGTCAAGCGGTCGCAGCCGGCCAGTTGCTCGATCTGGTTAAGGTTGCGGAAGCTCGCGCCCATGACCACGGTCTTGTAGTCATTGGCCTTGTAGTAGTTGTAGATGCGCGTTACCGACTGCACGCCCGGATCATCCGCGCCGGTGTAGTCGTTGCCATTGGCTTTCTTGTACCAGTCGTAGATACGGCCCACGAACGGCGAAATCAGGAACACCCCGGCATCGGCGCAGGCGGCGGCCTGGGCGAAGGAGAACAGCAGCGTCAGGTTGCACTGGATGCCTTCACGCTCCAGTTGCTCGGCAGCACGAATGCCTTCCCAGGTGGAGGCGATCTTGATCAACACGCGATCTCGGCCAATGCCGGCCTTTTCGTACAGATCGATCAGACGATGCGCACGCTTCAGCATGGCCTCGGTGTCGAACGACAGGCGCGCATCCACTTCAGTGGAAATACGCCCAGGAATCACTTTCAGAATCTCTTGCCCGACCGCCACGGCAAAACGGTCGCTGGCCAGGCCCACATCGCCCTTGCAGTCCGCCACGCAAGCGTTCAGTTGCTCGGCATAGCCATGAATGGCCGACGCCTTGAGCAGCAGGGAAGGGTTGGTGGTAGCGTCCACGGGTTTGACGCGGGCAATGGCCTCGAAGTCGCCGGTATCGGCCACGACGGTGGTGAATTGCTTGAGTTGTTCCAGCTTGGAAGTCATGAGCGTGCTCTGTCCTATGGGTCCGTTGACATTACCCGAGGGCCGGCAGCCACTCAAGGGCGTGAAGAGGTATCGACGGCCCCAGCGGCAACAACCTGAAAACGGCTGTTTGAAAGGCCGGGGCGGTATCGGTAGATACGATGCCAAAACCGCGTGCAGGTTCAAAGCAAGTGACGGTTAACGCCCTTCCAGCAGTTGCCCGGCCTGATCCAGCAACGCCAATGGATCCTTGGTTTTGTGAATGTCCACCGACAACAACTGCCGAAACCGCCGCGCTCCCGGGAACCCGGTGCCCAAGCCCAACACGTGACGGGTGATGTGATGCATCGCCCCGCCAGCGGCCAGGTGATCGGCGATATAAGGTCGCAACTGCGCCAGCGCCTCGGCCCGGGTGATGATCGGCGCGGTGCTGCCAAACAACTGCTGATCCACTTCAGCCAGCAGATAAGGATTGTGATAGGCCTCGCGCCCCAGCATCACGCCGTCGAACGTCTGCAGATGTTCGTGGCACGCCTCCAGCGTCTTGATTCCACCGTTGAGCACAATCTCCAACTCCGGAAAATCCGCTTTCAACCGCGCGGCCACGTCATAACGCAGCGGCGGGATGTCGCGATTCTCCTTCGGCGACAGCCCCTCCAGAATCGCAATCCGCGCATGCACGGTAAAACTCGTACAACCGGCCTCACGCACCGTCCCGACAAACTCACACAACTGCTCGTAACTGTCCCGCCCATTGATCCCGATGCGATGCTTGACCGTCACCGGAATCGACACCGCATCGCGCATGGCTTTCACGCAATCGGCCACTAACCCCGGATGGCCCATCAGGCACGCGCCGATCATATTGTTCTGCACCCGGTCGCTGGGGCAGCCGACGTTGAGGTTCACCTCGTCGTAGCCGTGCTCCTGGGCCATGCGGGCGCAGGCGGCCAAGTCGGCCGGGACGCTGCCGCCCAGTTGCAGGGCCAGGGGGTGTTCGGACTCGTGGTGGCGCAGGAAGCGTTCGTGGTCACCGTTGAGTAGGGCGCCAGTGGTAACCATTTCGGTGTAGAGCAGGGCGTGTTTGGAGAGGATGCGTAGGAAGAAGCGACAGTGGGCGTCGGTCCAATCCATCATGGGTGCAACACTGAAGCGCCGAGACAGCGTAGGCCGCGTATTTACTGGGCTAAGGCTCTGTTTATCTAGCATTTTACTCAACGTGTTCTGGGCGTGATTTCGGGCGTTTTCAGGCGTTTTTTAGGGCTCGGTGGTACGATGTACCACTTCAAAACTGACGCGTACCACTTTTGACATGGCGACTATCAGGGCAAGAAAACTGGCGGATGGGTCTGTTAGCTACACGGCTCAGATCCGCATCAAGCGCGACGGAGTGCAAGTCTATCAAGAGAGCCAGACCTTCGCCCGAAAACAGACGGCACAGGCCTGGGCGCGCAAGCGTGAATCCGAACTGGATGAACCTGGTGCGATTGAGCGAGCGAGCCGCAAAGGCGTCACGCTCAAAGAAATGATTGACCAGTACCTGATTGAGGTCGAGAAAGCCCGGCCGCTGGGCAAGACGAAACGAGCAACCCTCACGGCCATTGGCGAAACGTACATGGGTAAGCTGGACGATACCCAGGTCAACACCCAGTGCCTGGTCGATTACGCGCTATGGCGGATGAGCCCCGAGGGGGGAGGCGTCCAGCCGCAGACCGCCGGCAACGACTTGGCCCACCTCGGCGCCGTGCTTTCCATCGGCAAGGACGCGTGGGGTTATCAGCTAGACCCTCTGGCGATGGGGGGCGCACGGCGCGTACTGCGCAAGCTCGGCTACAACTTGAAAAGCCGCGAGCGTGACCGGCGCCCTACGTTGGACGAGCTGGGGGCGCTCATGAAGCATTACCAGGACATGCAGGCCCGGCGTCGAAGCATCATCAACATGATGAAAGTGGTGGGCTTCGCCCTGTTCTCGACGCGCCGTCTAGACGAAATCACCCGGATTCGCTGGGACGACCTCGACGAGCCCGGCCAGCGAGTTCTGGTACGCGACATGAAGAACCCAGGCCAGAAGATCGGCAACGACGTGTGGTGCTACCTGCCTGACGAGGCCTGGAAGATTCTCCAGACCATGCCCAGAGCCGGCGAAGACATTTTTCCCTACAGCCCTGAATCAATTTCCACGTCCTGGGCGAAGGCCTGCAAGCTCTTGAATATCCAGAACCTGCACTTTCATGACCTTCGGCACGAAGGCGTAAGCCGTCTGTTCGAAATGGACTGGGATATCCCCCGAGTGGCGAGCGTTTCAGGACACAGGGACTGGAATTCGCTGAGGCGCTACACCCACCTACGTGGCAAGGGGGATCGCTATGTGGGCTGGGAATGGTACGAAGAGATATTGAGGGCGCCCGTCCAACTGGGCGCCGCATCAATGAAGTGGCTTAAAAGGCGTGTTTTAACCCGTTGAGCTGGCTGTTTTCTTTAACCGCGGCTGCGCGCTGTAGATCGAGATACGCAGCCAGGTCGGTTAAGTGGATCCCCTTGGCCGACTTCTGGCTACGTTCCAGGCGGGTGATGGGTATCTTGATCTGACCGCTCATCACCTTGCGCTGGAACATGTCTGGCGTCAGGTGCGTGAAGTAGTCCCGGCAAACCTGCTCCAGCGAGATAATCGCTTGGCCGTCGTACTGGGCCATCAGGATAAAGGCTGTGTTCATGATGTCCCTCACATCCGAAACGATTGATGAATGAGCGTCGGCCGGGCGGCACGTCCTGCAGGTTGCGCCTCATCCGCCTGAATCTCGCAAATGAACCTGTGCCTATTCCGATTCGTTGCGCTCAGTGCCTGGGTGAGCCCTGACAACGCGCCAACGCATTGCTCATAGGCATCCGGCCCATGCCAGCTTTGCGCAGGCAGAACCTGGCAGTCAGTACGAGTTGCGTCGCTGCATAAGTACAAAAGCAAGAGAACCGTCATATGTTCCCCTTCCGTTCCAGGCGGGGGCGGACAGATGTTGGTTTTATCGCTGAAGCCATGGCGACGACCCGCATGTCGCTTTCGCTCAGCTCCATGTCCCTACTGCCTGATGGGCTGGCGGGAAATAATCGATTGGCCTGTATAAATGCGGAGAAGGCCTCGTCGAAGTGCGCGGCCAGCGCGTTCCTCAAAGTGTCGAAGTGAAGCTCGAACTCAATTGCCTCAGCCGGTGTAACTTCCACACCGACCTTCTTTGGTCGGCTCTTGCTGGTATACAGGCTGGGAGTGCATGTGTCGCAGACCTTGGACATGATCTGCGCCGCGAGCTTTCGGTCGTACACAGTCACAATCGGAAACCAGCGGATTTCTCGGCACTCCTCGTTTAAGTCGTCGAGGGTTAAGCCGTGACGCGCTAACAAATTATCCAGCATGCGTTGCGCATTATCCTTCTCACCGCCTTCGCCACGCTCTGCAAGGGCCATCAGCTTGCGTAGCTTGGCCTGGACACGGGGCATTTGTGCTTGCATGGTGCTTCTCCTGGTAAGCGGTGGGGGAGTTGCCGCTCCCCGCGTTCCGCTTTTTGATTGTCAGCGTGCGTAGCGACGCGTTTGGTTTTGTTTCATTGCTTCCCGCTCTGCCATGAAAGCTGCCCACTCCAGCGTTTTGCGCTTCTGGCGAATCCGACTACAGGCCTGGTGCTTGCGAGTGGAGCGCGCTTTGCCACAGATATCGCAGCGGCTGGGCAGGTCGAGGCGTTGACTTGCCATGGCTGGCCGTGTCCTTGCTGGGCTGACAGACATAATTACTGCCCTCCCATGAGCATGCGGGTCAGGCCGTTGGGCTGGCCGTCCGGTGTCAACTTGCTCAGCGGCTGGGTGGTGGTGCGTCCATTGGCGCTACGCAATGTGGCTACGTCGCCGTTGATCTCTTCAATCACAGCTTTGCGAGCACTGAAGCGATAGCTGCGACCGCCGCCACTGATTGCCACGTAGCTGACCGTGTCGCCGATAGCCAACGGGGTTGTGGTAGCCTCTGCGGCGCTACCTTGGGTTTGATTCACTTGCATGGTGCTTCTCCTTTGGTGGTAGGTGTCGGGGAGTTGCCGCTCCCCGGCACCGTCTTTTCAGGCCGTTCTGGCCTGGTCTTGCTTAATGATCGTTATGACTTCGTCCCGGTCTTTCGCGTACGCGAAAGGCAGTTCGCCGCCTGGGCGAGTGATCGGGTATCGCGCTTCAGGCAACCGGCACTCGGCCACGGTGTAGCCGCTATCGGTAATCCAACAGTTCTGTTGCACTTGCCCGTCTCGGTTGCGTTTCGGTGCCCACTTCATGCCCAGACCCTACGCAGGTCCTGCCAGATCTCATCACCGTCGGGGAAATAGGTGTGAACCTCTTGCTCGGGGCTGTTATCTAGCCGCAGGACTGCAATGCAGTCGTCGAACAGGCCTGCGTCGAGACGGCGCAGCTCGGTCAGGTCAAACGGATGTGCCGGGCCGTTGTACAACCCGAGCAGAAAACGCCCGATTACCCCGCTTTGACCTGTGTCGCGCTGCGCAACCGGCAGCAAGCGAACCAGTGCCTCGACGCCGGCTTTGCGGATGGCCGGACGTTCGGCCTGGTACTGGAACAACTCGTCAAAGGAATCTTTGAGCGTTTTGTTGTGCATGGTGCTTCTCCTTGAGTGGCAGGCGTTGCCGCGCCTGGTGTGTGTTGCTGTCGATTGGTCAGGCCTGGAAGTGCCAGCACTTCACGATGGGCTGCTTGGTGATGACCGCGTTGCTGTGCTTGGCCTGGTGAGCCCGCACCGCGCTATCCGTCGCCTTGTTGATGTCGATCAGCTTTCGAGAGCGGGAGTCCTTCAGCCGCTCGCGCAGCTCGCTGACATCGGCAATTTTCTGGCGATGCTCTGCGGCGCACTTCACGAAGTCGTTGAGGTTGATGGCGATGATGTTGTCTTTCTTGCTGTGGTTGACCACGGGCCCATCGGCGTCGAGGCCTTCCAGATACTCGTACACCTCCCAAAATTCGGCCACGACCGGATGATCGGAACTGATGGAGGCCTGGCGCTCTATCGCCATGCGAATAATCTGGGTGCGGGTGTTGCTGATCTGCGCATCGGTGAGCGAAACCACCATCCGCAGGCAGTCGAGCAACGCGAGCAATTGGGCGTGGTTCTTGTTGATCCGCTCGACACGGATATAGCCGCGCAGCTTGTTGCCGCAATGTACGCAGTCGCTTTGTTCGTCTTTGAAAGGAGTGTCGCAAGCGAAGCAGTGCGAGTGCAGGCAGCGCAGTTTCGCTTCGTAGCCGGGCAGGCACTGTGCAAACAGATCCATGACCTCGGCTTCTTTGCGCACGGCCTGCAACACGAAGTTGCTCAGCGTCGCGCCTTCCAAGGCGTTGAGTAAGTCCGCAGCTGCGCGGCTCTCTGGGGTCACGTTCGGCCGCACGAAGTGCAGTTTGACGATGCGGGTCATGATCGCTTCAGAGGCCACCACCGGCGCGTTCTGGCTGATGGCAATGGTTCCCCGGAATGGCGGCTCATACGTTTCGTTGCCGGCGGTTTTAACCCCTTTAGTCGCCAGCGTGCCGCCGCCGTAATAGTCCTTCAGCTCATCCCATTCGAAAGTTTTGGCGTGTGCCTTGTCCTCACCACTACGGTCGGATTCCAGCAACACGATAGGCATGCCAGACACCTGGCCCATCAAGCGGCTGCGGCCGGCCTTGGTGGATTTGGACGGGTCGAAGCCCTCATACCCATCACGGCCGAGTAACTTCCATAACAACGTCAGCAAGGTTGTCTTGCCGGCACCGGCTTCACCGGTGGCCTCAAGGAAGGGGAACGACTGGTAGCGATGACGAATTTGCTCGGCGAACAGCGAGCCGAACCAAAACGTCAGAGCGACGATGCCCTGGGTACCGAAGCATTGCCAGAGCAGATCCAGCCAGCGCGGGTCATAGTTCTTCGCGTCCTTGGTGAGTTGGATCTTGACTCCTTTCTGCAAGCTCTTGAGTTTCAGCTTGCCCATTTCGAAAAACTCTTCTTCGTTAATGGTGATCAGTTGCCCTTCGCGAACGGCCACGTCGTTGAATACATAGCACCCGTACTCCCGGCTGTAGCCGACGTAGTCGATGGTCTGGACGGTTTTAATGCCGAACAGTTGGTCTTTCATGATCTTGTCCAGCTGCTGTCCGCTGCCGGTGAACACCGCACCGGCGCCCATGCCGAGAAGTCGTTTCTTAAACTCGCTGGCAGCAGCGACCTGGCCGCCCGTGAAGGTGTTTTTCACAGAGCCACCGTCGTGCGGGAAATCGACGCGGAAGAAATACCAGGACTCGTCGGTTATCTCGTTGCGCTGGAAATACAGTGCCTTGGGGTAGCAATTCGCGATCTCGACCACGCAGCCAGACATGCGCAGTGCCTTTTCGCGAATGGCCTTTTCGTTGAGTAGTTGGTCTTCTTTTTTGTCGCTGTCATCGAGCGCCTGTTTGGCGCTGTTGAACTTGGAAATATCCAACTTCCACCAGTACAAGCGGGAGTCGAAACAGAAGTGAAACTCCTCCCGTTCCCGCCACTGGTACATGAGCAATGCTTTATCGGTGGCGCTCTCGGCGATCAGCAGAGCGCCCTGGTGCTTGGCTTCTTTGAGGTCTTTGTCGATCCGCTGGGCACGTGCCTCGTCACCGTCCAGAAACGCCCAGCGTTGATGCAGATCGTTCCAATCGACCTTGCGAGCATCTAGTTGCGGGATCTGCGCGGCCTCGCAAACGAAGCCCAGCTCGCGAGCCTGCTTGACCCACGACTTGGTGTACTTTTGCGCGCCAGGCTCGTTATCCAGGGCCCAGACCAACTTTGGCGGCTTCCCGCTACGGTCCGCTATCAAGGCCTTTAACGATTCTTCCGGAAAAGCGTTGGAAGACAACGCGGCGACTGCGGAAATGCCGTTATGGATGAGCGCTATGGCGTCGAAAATGCCCTCGACGATCCACAGTTCATCAACCTGGAGAACATCGACACAAGGTGGACACCACCAGTAGCCCTTGTAGCTTTGCTTGGGTTGGAAGCGAGCCTTCTTCTTGCCGAAGCGTGAGGGCTGGTCGATCAAGCGCTCCCAGTACCCGCCATGCTCCAGGGGGAATCGCACCGTGGCCGAGCCAATATTCAGGTCGCGGTCAAAGTAACTTTCCTGGGTGTACCAGCCCTCAATCAGCTCCAGCCGAAAGCCGCGAGCAAAGGTGAGGTATGCCTTTGCGGTAGCTGTTGGCTCATCGTTGGTGGCTGGCGCTCGCTTGCTCCAGTCGTCAAAAAGGTCGGGGTAAAGCTCCTTGACTGGGGCCTGGTATCGGCACTTGTCCTCACGGCCGCAGCGAATAAACCAGGGTTCATCATGGCGAGAAAACAAGCGCTTCTGGTTGCACTGAGGGCAAGTGCCCTTGCGCATGTAATTCGTACCGACCATGTGTTGCAGGCCGTAATCGGACTCAAGGCGCTGAAGCACATCAGCGCGCAGCTTGTGTTCCATGGGCTTACGTACATAAGTTTTTGAGCCATGGGAAATGTCGAGTCGCTTATTCATCGGGTCTTACTTCACTTCGCCGAGACTGTATTTAAGGGCGCCAATCAGGCGTTTTTGCGCGGCCATCACCGGGAAGGCCGCGAGCAACGAGCCATGCCGCAACCCCTCGGGGATCATGCGAAAGCGGTCGTCGTACCAATGCTCGTTAAACTGCTGTGCGTACTGGCTCCGTAGCGCTTGGAGCAGCGCTTCGGCCTCTTCGCGGGGCAGTTTTGCGGTGATGGCGACGTCGAATTGCATGGTTCACCTCGGATTTCGGGCAAAGCTCACCCAAACCCACGGGAAGCGGGGCAGGGCGGGTTGTTTAAACGGGGGTTACTGAGGGTGTTGCTTCAGCGCGTTATCGCGCCGGGCGAGCAGGGTCTGCGGTAGCAGCCTTGCCGGAACCGGGTACCGAAGGTCGGCCCGGGTATCGATTAGGTGGACGACAGTGCTGCCTGGGCTGTTGCCCCAGTCCACGCCGATCCACTTGCGCTGGTTGATGACTTGCAATTCAGTCCAAGCGTTGTGCACCAGTTTCTGCCCCATGAACACCGGCACTTCCAGCGCGGTGGTCATGTGTCGAACGCAGTTTTCGTACAACAGATCCGAGTCCACCAGGTGCTGCGCTTCGTGCCGTTGCAGGTAGGCAAACGCCACCCGTTGCATGCTGCTGCGGTAGTCGTGGTCAAGTTCTTCATGGTTCATTGCGCACACTCCATTTCCATTTGGTCGAGCAGGTCGGGTTGATCGTTGGCGGACTTCATCGCGGCACGGCGCAGGGCAATGTCGGCGATGGGCAGCTTGACGGAGGGGTTCGCCATGCCGCTGGGGCTCATTTCATGAGTCATTTCGAACTCAGCTCGCACCGACCAGCCGCAGGCTTCGTTGGTGCATTGCAGGTAGGCCACCCGCAGGAAGATGTGCGTGCCTTCGCTGGTGCGGATACGCATGCGGCCGAGGCAGTGAGGGCAGACCAGCTTGTAAGTGCTCAATGCTTGCGCTCCTTGCTGTGCAACTGGATGGTGGCAAGCACTTCGGAGTGGCGCGCAGCCATGTAGCGATTGTGAGCGCCGAGAATCGCCGCAGCCTCACCTGGTTCAACCACCCCGTCTTCCAGCGCTTTCGCGATGATCTGATCAACGTAACCACGCTTCGCAGCGGCATGTACCGACCGGCTGTACAGGTCGATGTTGTCTAGCGTCTCGGGTTTAGCGAGCGGCACGAACATGCCGCCGTACATGGCTGCGATGTATTCAGGCAAGTGAGTTGTGCCGGCGTCCTGCTCGAGCAAATGAATCTGCTCATCACTGAGAGGGCGGCTGCCTGCGTTCTCGTAAACATGGTTGTCGAACTTCTTGAGTTCATAGCCGAGCCGGGCAGCGGCGCACTCGCGCCCGCCGGGGTAAGCGCAAATAACTGCGCTCATGACTTGGCGCTTGGTCGCTAGTATTTGGGCGTTTCATCTTCTGGTTTCTCCCTGGTGCCATCGCCCCTACAGTCATTTCATACAGCCTTGCATTCAGTTTGCTCGTTTGAATCCGCCAGGATTCCGGGCAGAACTTCTTTGCCGATCACCTTGGAGAGGTCACGCAGAATGCGGAACGACAACCGCCCCCGAGGCAGCGTGTCGTGACCTGCCCAGCGCTGAACTACCTGAGTCACCGTGCGTGGCTCGTAGCCGTGACTGATCGCGAACTGGCGAAAATTGCTGCCGTGCTCGATCAGTCGCGCCTGAATCTGGCGCTTTTCCATGGCTTGGCTCATGGTTGATGTGTTCCTAGTTGGTTAAGATGTACCTGTTTGTTCGCAGTATACGCACCAAAATGAGTGCGTCAATCGGATCATATGAAAAAATGAGTATAGCTGAGCGTCTTCGAAGCGTTCTTGATGCCAAAGGCCTGTCGATAAAACAAGGCAGCCGACATCATTGGCATCCCCTACAGAACGCTCCAGAACTACCTTCTGGACGAGAGAGAGCCCAATGCAAAGGCGATGTCAGCTTTACATACTCATTTGGGTATAAGCGTTGATTGGCTGTTGACCGGTGAAGGTTCCATGTTTCATGGCTCGGTGGGCGAGGTTGCCCAGGCCCAGGCTGCAAACAAGCAGGAGGAGGCCATCCTTGAACTGTTTCGTTCGCTTGGGGAGGCGGGCAAGCGGGAGATACAAAGCGCTGCTGAAGAGAAAAAACGCTTAATGGATGTCGAGCAGCGCCTCAAGGATTTGACTGAAGCCCTTGCCGATACCAAACGGCCAGCATAATCTGTACCCATTAAGAACGGATCAGCCAGGGCAGGAGGCCGATGATCCACTCGTTCCAGCCAGTTCGTGAGGCGAGCGAATTCATCGGTGCCGCGCTAGTCAGCAGAGGGATTTGAGACATGCAAAGCAGTACTTTTCACCGTTGCCGTGAGCTTTTTACAACCCCCGGTAAGTCGCTGAGCCTATCAGGCTCCGCGCGTTCTCACTTCCTAAATAGTCCTGGCTTACAGTTGCACGTATCTAATTGATACGTGCTTAGATTGTGTTGCCGATAAGCCTAAATTTCATATCTTGAGATATATGAGGCGTTAATGATAAATCCTTTGTCCTATATTGATGCGCTTCAAGTTCGCGATGTCTCATTTAAGAGTGTAAGGAATGCTTTAAAAAATCACGATTTACCTGTTTCGACTGGGTGGCAGCAGACTATCGCCAAAATTGTTCCGGAACTTAAGAAGAAAGATACGAAGGACGCCTGTGCCGCTTCGCTTGTTTCGATTCATAATGAGATGACACTGTATTGTGATAAGGTAGTCAAGATCTATGAGGTGGATTCAAAAGTTATCAGTCTATTAACTGATGCGATGAGTAAGGGGTTTGTTGATAAGGGCAGCGTATACACGAAGGGTTTTCCCTTTCCTCTAACGCTTGATGAGCTTTTAAAGGCTCCATTAGAAATCGTCTGTGCCGCTCAGTGGGATGAAAAAGATCGCACCAATTTTATGATGTGTTCGAAGCAATACATTACTGAGCGAGAAGAGCTTCCTGGCGATTCTCTAGATGATGACGCGACAAAAGACTTTGGAGTGTTTGACGAATTAATAGGCATTCGGCGCAGACCAATACAGCTATACGATGTGGTGAGCCTTCTGCCTGATGACGGTTTGATAGAGATCAGGCTAGATGGAGTCAAGAAATTCAATGCGGACGATATTGGTCGTCGTTTACGTAGAATTGAGCAGCTAGTTTCTCAATTTGCTGCGAAAAATATTGGTGCGCTTGATGTTCTCAGTACCAAGTTGAATTTTTATCCCGCTATTAAGAAGCTATATGATACCAATGACGGAGTGGTTGGAGAACTAGGGCATGTCACAGACGCAGCTGGTATATACCGTGAAAAGATGAGACACAAGAGCCGAGACGTGCGATTGGATCCTTATCACCATGGTGGTACGGTTGCTGTAGTTGATCTGAATGCGTATTCGATATCAAAACATTGGCCTTCACCTACGGGGAATGGAGAACCTGAGATTTCTATTCCCGCACACTTTTCAATAGCGAGTGACAAAAATCCAGTGATTGATATTTTGCATGTGCTAAACTGCACATCTCAGGAAGATTACGATTTTGTATTAAGTAAAGTTCTATAAGAGCTTATTATGAAGAAAGATGTAGTCATTAACCGCATAGCAGATGATGATCCTTCAGAACCTCTGAAGGGAGCTTGCTTGCGTCTTGTTGAATATGTCTACTCTCATGATGATATTGCTCATTTGACTTTTACAAGGCTTGCTAAAATAGCTGGTCTCGATGATTTGTTGCTCGTAGTCCAGATGACTCAATATCTTACAGGGGCTTCAGTGCCTTTATTAGATATGAAATTTGAATTGATAATTGAAAATGAAATTTTTGATTTGGATCCTGAGTATCTGGATGAGGCGCAGCGAACAAATAAGCTTATGCACCCAGAAAATGGGGTTGAGGTCCCTGACTACGAGAACAAAATTTACCCGTATTTTGTGCCGAGTCGTGCAGTGGTGGAGGGCAAACAAGAATGACTGAGGTTGCTCTCGATAACTTGACAATAGCTCAGCTAAGAGCTATGGGGCCAATAATTCCAGGGGTTGAATTGTTTTTTAATCGCCTTTTGGCGGATACGTATGAAGATTTTGTTAATGTGCTTTATAAGGACCTCGACGCTGTTCTCGGCGGTTTTCAGGAAAATCCTGAGTTACTAAAAAAGGATGGTGAGGACAGGCTAACTACAGAAATAAAACGTGCCCTACGTCTTCTTGGTTATGTTGCTACTCATGACGAAAAAATTGGTGGTCATTCCGATCTGGTCGTTCGTGGTAAGAAAGATAATTTTTTATGGATAGGTGAGGCTAAGATTCACTCGGATTATGATTATCTTTATAAAGGCTTTCAGCAGTTAACGACTCGTTACTCTACTGGCGATGCTAATCAGGATTGCGGTGGTATGTTGATTTATATTAAAAATAATGATGCTGCGAGTGTTATGGCTGCTTGGAGAGCCCATCTGGCGAACCAAGCTCTGGATGGTTATATCGAAGCCGCCTGTAAGGAACGTCCAAATTTCGTATTCTATAGTGTCCATAAGCACGACAGATCTGGAACTCCTTTTAAGGTGAAACACATCGGTATCATTCTTGGCTTTGACCCAAAAGATAGAAGGGCCGCCAAGCCAAAGGCAGATAAAGGTGCGAAGAAGAAAGCGACTTCTTCTTAGGATATGGGCGAATCGGTCGGATTTTTCATTCGTTGGTACTCTCTCGTTACCGCCCGTTTTGCGGTTTTTTCGCTCGCATACAACCACCGCAGCCGCTTCGGCTTGCTCTGATCCCCTACCGTCACAGTCTTTTCCTTGCCGGTCTTCTTATCGCGGTAGTACGCGATGATCCCTGTGTAATCCCCTTTGTTTTCCTCCGCCAACCCTTCAACCGTATCCTCGGGCAGCTTGCTCTCCAGTTCTAGGCTGACGGTGTATCCATTGTCCGGGCTAAGGGTGTGCTGCACATTGCCGCCATACCAGATGATCTCGTCGATCTCAGGCTTCACGCCCTGGAGCGTGTAGGTCAGTTCGGGAATCAAGTCAGGCCTGCCCCGGGCCAGGGTGTAGCTGAGCGTCGCGCTACCGCGTTGCAACCGGTTGAACTCGGCCCGGGCAGCACGCAGGGCGGACTGGCGGTCGCTGAAGGTGTGGCGTAGGTCTTTGAGGTTTTCACCGCCGCCGGCGATGGCCTCCTGTTTCTTCGCACTGTTCACGTCGTAGAAATAGGCGCGCACACCGTCGTAGCTGTCGCGGTCAGCTTGCAGGTAGCGGTGTTGGTCGCCATCGGCGCGGGCAAGGGTGATATGCGGCAGCTCGGCGCCCGTGGCTGTCTTGCCGCCGCCCGCCGGCAGGCACAGCAGGCAGCCGGCCTTGACGGTGACCACGGCGTCGAACTCTTCCCCCACGCGGCTGATCAGGTTGGCATCGGATTCGTTGGCCTGGTCCAACTGCAGAATGGGCAAACCGTCTAAGGCGCCGGAAATGGTGGCGGTGAGGCCGTTGCCCAGGGCGATATCGCCCAGAACATCGCCGAGGGTGGTGTTGCTCCAGCTGCGCTCGCGCTTGGTCTTAAGGCCTTTGCGAAGGTCCGCCGAGCGGGCGCGGATGCTCAATACATCCGGCGCGCCGCTGTGTTCGGTTTCATCGACGGTGTAGGTGCCTTTGTCCACCAGGCCTGTGTCGCTCCAACCCAGCCACAGTCGGATGGTCGCGCCTTTGGGCGGGATCGCCAGCAGCCCGTCATGGTCACTGAGGGTGATGCTGAGCTGGTCGGCCTCGATCCCACGATTGTCGGTCAGCTCCAGGCTCATCAGCCGTGGGCTGATCAACTGGGCGATGTCGTTGCCATCGACCGTGAGACGAAACGCCGCCACCGGGTAGGCCGCATCGCGGCGGTAGCGCTCGATCAGGTCTTCGACATAGCCGGTAACCTTGGACAGGGCTGCATCAATCACAGCAGCGCCCTCAAGATGTTGACGCCTGCGCTGGTACCGGCACCGAGGAGATCGATCCGGTCGTCATCGATGCGCTTGAGGTTGATCGTGAATTCAATACGCCGAGGCGTACCGTCACGGAAGAACAGCGTTTTGGTTTCGCTCAGGCCATCGATAACCCACAGGCCGTAGATCCGGCCGCTGCCTTCGACCATCGGCCAGGCCTTGCCGGTGTTCGCCATTAGGCGCAGGGCGTCGAGGCTAAGGGCGCTGCCGGCCAGCTCCGGCAGGATGACGCCGGGCAGGGTGATGGTGTCGTCGCCGCGCCCGACAAACTGCCGAGCCGGAGCGGCGCCGACGCGGCTGTTGCTCGTATGGCGCCACTCGGTTTGGCGTTGCAGCTCCTGGTAAGCGGCGGTGGACAGGCTGAACACGAACATGCCCAAGGCTAGCATCATGGTGGGTTACTCCAGATCTGACAGTTTGCTGCGTTGGCGGGCGGCCTTTTCGCTGGCGATGCGCGCCAGCTCGGCTCGCACGGCGCGGCTGATCGCCTGGGCGTCCATGCCTGGCGTGGTGTGGATGTTGATTTCGTAGGTGTCGTGGCTGTCATGGACCGGCGCCGGGGCGGGGCTGATGGGCGCACGGTCATCGATCGACAACGAAGAGGCTGCGGCAGCCCCGACCGGGAATTGCGGCAACGGCATGGCAGCCAGAGGCATGGCGGTTGCGCCGAGGGCCAGTGTGCCGGCTGCCGTGAGTTGTTTGCTCAGGCTGGTCATGGCACTCAGTGGCCCGTTTTGACTGCCCTCAAGACCCTGGGCCAGGCCCGCCATGGTGAAGCCGCCCAGCTCCGCGAAAACTCGCGAGGGGCTGTGGATGTCGAGCTTTTCCTTGAACCAACCAATCACCGCATCGCCTGCCCCGGTGATGACCTCCTTGGCAACAGTCAGGCTGTTGGTGATGCCATTTGCCAGGCCTTGAATCATCTGCGTACCCAGTTCAGCGAACTGTGCAGGTAGACCTAACAGAAGGCTGAGCATATTGCCGATGACAGCGCCAAAACGTTCGCCCATTGACTGAGCGGCGCCGCCGACGTCCTCGACGGGTGCAAGTAGCTGGCCGAACCAGGTGATCAAGCTGCTGACGCCATCTGATATCAGGCTGAACAGCGGGCGTGCGACGCTGCCCAGAAGCTCCATGGCCGCGCCGACACCTGGCAGCGTCATAACGGCCTGGCCCAGGTTCAGCAGCGATTGGCCGAGCCCGGCGAAACTATCGAGTACCGGTTGCAAGGCCCCGACCAGGCCTTGCCAGAAGCCGAGGAAGAAGCCCTTGATGGGGTTCCAATATTTGTAGACCAGCACGCCAGCAGCAACCAGGGCAGCGATGGCAGCCAGCAGCCAACCGATGGGTGTCGCCATGATGGCGGTACCGACCGCACTGATCGCGCCGCCGAGCATCGGCAGCACGCTGGCGGCGGCCAGGCGGGCGCTGCTGACGAAAGCGGGTAACGCACTGAGCAAACCACCCGCCGAGCGAGTGGCTACGAGGGACCGCCAAACCTTCCCAAGCCTGCCGATGTTGGCACTGGCGCCTGCTGTTGCGGTGCGCGTGGCTAGCAACTGGGTTTTAACCAAGCCCAGACGAATGCCAAACATGCCCATGCCGTACCGCACCATGGCGAAAGGGCCGAGTAGGCTCGCCATCGTCAGTGCCAAGCCACCAAACACGAAGGCCAGGCCGGCCACAGCTGCCACGACCTTTACCAGGCCGCCGGCCAGCTTGGGGTTCTCGCGAGCCCAAGCGCCAACGTTGTTGGCGACCTCTCCCAAGGTTTGGATCACCTCTTTTAGCTCAGGCGCCACGGCGGCGCCAAACTCGGCCATGGCATTGGTCCAACTCCCTTGAGCGGCCTCCATGACATTGGTGAGGGTACCGAGTTGTTCATTGACGCGCTTGCGCAGGTCGGCCTGGTTCTGGAGCTTCTGCTGGATTTCCCGGTAACCGTCGAGCCCCTTGCTCATCATGGTATTCAAGGTGGTCATGGTTTCGGAGTCGTCGCCGAACAGATCCTTGATGGTGGTGGTGCGGTCTTCGTCGTTCAGTGTCTTGAGTTTTTCGACCTGAGCGAACAGATTTTCCAGGCCGGCGAAGTTGCCTTTGTTGTCGGTAAATTTGAAGCGGATGGGCTTGCCTTCCAGCTCCATGATTTTGTTAACGTCCTTGACCCCGTCCTTGTTCAGGCCTGCCTGGAAGATCTTCCGGAAGGCGTTACCGGCCGCGCCGCCATCCATGCCGGCTTGGTCCATCATGATCAGCAGCGGCGCCAGTTCGGCAGCGGCGTCGATGCCCGATTTTTTGATGGTGTCCATGACCGGCGCAATCTTGCTGAAGCCTTGGAGCATGTTGGTGGGCTGTACACCTGAGTAGAACCCACGCTGAATGATGTCCATCAGCGACATCATGTCTTTTTCGGATGTTCGGGTGGCGTCCTGCATCTTCGCGGCAAATTCAGCCGCGGCTGTTACGGGCATTTGCAACTGAACGCCCAGGTACGCGGCCGCTTCGCCGGTGCCCCCGAGAATGCTCTTGGCGCTGAGGCCTTGGCGCCGCAGCATGGTCATCATTTCTTGAAAGTCGGCCGTGGTACCAGGTAGGCGGTCGCCCAGCTTGGTCGCCAGGTCGGTGATTTTCTGGAAGTCTTCAGACACCTTGCCGGTGCCGTCCATCATCGAAACCCTGAGTTGCGTCGCCGAGTCTTCGTTTGGAGCAAAGGCCCCGATGGCCTTAGCCACTGGCCGACTCGCTGCATATCCCACACCCAGGCCGGCGGCACCGTTCATAGCCATGTTGCCGGCGAGGTTCTGGGTTTTCTCCAGCTTGGCGCGCTCGATGGCAAGGCGCTTTTGCTGAGCATTCAACGCGACCAGGCGTTTGCCCTGTTCGCTGATGCTGGCGTTGGTGGCGCTGATTTGCTCGCGCAGCTGGCGTTCGTGACTGCTGAGGTTCTTGGTGCTGATGCCGGCGCCTTGCAGTTTGCTGCGCAGCACCTGGAGCTGTTCGCCCTGTTGTTGATGTTGTTCCTTGAGCTTCTGCGCTTCGCGAACGGCTGCCCGAAAGTCCTTGGTCATCGCCTTGGTTGGCGCACCGGTGGCAGCGAACTGCTGGGACAGCGCCCGTACTTTATCGCGGGCAGCGAGGAGGGATTGCTCGGTTTGCTCGGCGGCAGCGCGCTGGGTGCGCCAGGCGCTGACGTCTTTCTGTTGGGTGTTGAGTTCCTTGAGGCGGTCGCGGGCTTCCTTGAGGGCGCGGGCGGCACCGATGCTGCCGTTGTTGATGGCCTTCAGGGGGCCGCTCGCCTTGTCGATGGCGTTGAGCAACACCTGAAGTTTTAAGTCATTCGCCATCGGTGGAACTCCGCACCCGGGCGCGCTCGCGCCACTCCATCAGTTCTTGCAGGCCCAGCTGGTCCATGTCAGCCGGTGCCCAATGGAAAACCACGGCCAGATCGGCCATGGCGTCTTCTACGCAACGAGGGACGCGTCCGTCTTCACCGACTTCTGCAACAAAAAACCGGAGATCTTGCTGCCGCAGGCGAGGAGGTCGGCAGGGTCCATGCTTGCGACTTCCGGCGCGGTGATACCTGGTGCACTGATGCGCGGCAGGATCTTGATGAGGGTGGCGACGTCCATATTCAGCAGGTCCACCAGTTGCACACCGCGCAGCTCGCCGGATTGCGGTTTGCGTAGGGTGATGCTGTCGATGACGGTCTTGCCACGGGTGATCGGGGTGTCCAGGACGACGGTGTTGTCGTCAACCGGCGGCAAGGCTTCGAGGGTGTCTTCAGGTTTCATTTGTGGCTCCAGATTGCAGGGTTAACCGCCCTGGGACAGGGCGAGAAGGGTTAGATACCGAGGGCTTGGCGCTGCTTTTCCAGCATGTCCACGCCGTTCACGTTCTCGATGAAATTGAGCAGGTCGATCTCGATGATTTCTTCGTTATCGACGATCAGTTTGTAATAGGTGCAGGTGGTGGTGATGCTGTGTTCGGTGTCTTCGCCCGGCTGCGCATCGCCCATTTCGATGGTCTCATGCCGACCGCGCATGACGACCTCCACGGCACTGACTTCCTCGGTGTCGTCCTGTTGGAACGCGCCGGTAAAGCGCAAGGCAATACCCGAGGCATTGACGGCGCCGAACTGTTTGAGGGCGATCAGATCCAGGCCGCCGGTCTTCCATTCGAACTGGATGCCGTCATCCGAGAAGCCGAGATCAGCCTTGACCGGGCCATTCATGCCACCGCCGCGATAGGCTTCCATCTTGCGGCCGAGCGGGGGCATGGTGACCGACTTGACCACACCGAGGTAGCTGTTGGCGTCGTTGAACAGGTTGAGGTTTTTGAGTTTGCGGGGCATGGCCATGGCGGGGGTCTCCGTTGCTCAGGCACAGGGTCAGCTCCCCTTTCGGGGAGGCCCGGGTTAGCTGTTGATCTTGCTAGCGAAGTCCATCAGGTAGCGGTCGGTGATGCGTTGCCGCAATGTGAGGTCTTCCAGCGGCGGCACCGGCGTGTAGTCGTAGTCCAGGACCAACGTGCCTGCCTTGAGTGTGTCCTTGTCGTTGGCGTCTTCCGGATACCAACACCTACCTCCGATCAGATAGCCCGCCGTGACCAACTCGCGGAACTTCGCATTGATCCCTTCAATAAGGTCGCGCACCAGGGAGGCATGCAGCGGCACGTCCACTGCCCACATGTGCGCTTCGGCCATGGTGTCGGCGAGGATCTGCGCGGTGCGTGTGTAGTTCTCGAAGGTAAACAGCGGGTCTACGCTGGTGGTGCGGCTGCCCCAGAAGCGAAATCCGCCCTCATTGATGAGTGTGGTGACTTCGTTGCTGTTGAGGTAGTTGGCGTCCGTGGCCGGGTTTTGCAGATCCCAAAACACGTCGGCGCTGATGCCGGTGACGCCGTTGACCGCGACGTTGGACAGCGTCTTGTGCCAGCCCACCTCCTGATCGATCTTGGCGCGCAGACCCAATGCCCGGGCCACCGCCGAGGCGGTGACGGTAGCGTTGGTGACGGTGCTCCAGTTCTGGAACTCCGGCCAGATGACCATGACTTCACGGGCGCCAAAGTTGTCACGATAGGCGACCACTTCTTCCTTGGTTTTGCAGCCCCAAGCGCTCACATAGGCGAAGGCGCGCAGCTGCTGAGCGATGGTGACCAGGGCGGTGGCCACCGGCAGGCTGTCGAGGCCTGGCACACCGAGGATGCGCGGCACCATGCCGACGCGGGCCTTGGCGGCGAGCAGGGCTTTCATGCCGGTGTATTTGCCCTCGGCGGTGGTGGTGCCGATCAGGGCGCTGGTGGTTTCTGCCTCGGTCTCGCCTTCCTTTACTCGCACGACGATGGTGTAGGGCTTGGTTTGGTCGGCGATGGCCTGAAGACTCTTCGCCAGGGTGCCCGTAGTGCCGGCCTTGCCGATTGCGGTTTGTACGTTGGTCAGCAGGACCGGTGTGTCGAATGGGAAAGCGGTGGCATCAGCGTCGTCGGCCGTGCAGACCATGCCGATAACAGCGGTGGGGATGGTGCGAATGGGGCGGGTGCCGTCGTTGAGTTCGATGACCCGCACGCCGTGGAGATAATCGGCCATGGGTTTGCCTGCGCAGTGATTGGGATGACAGTGCACAGGCTGCCGCGCGCGCGCCGGTTGGGCGAGCGCGGAGGCTTGTAGGAGAGCGGATTACAGAAGGCGCGAGTTTCTTACTGGATCTGCTCATCGATCCAGGCAGGTGAGATGGGCCGGAACTCCACCTCCGGGAACGTCTCCGTTTGAGGCCAATCTCGAAGCGCTTGCCGGTAAATTAGCAATTCTGAAAACTGAGAGGCTGACAGGGTGGTTTCTTTTCCAAGATCCTGTTCATCCCTATGACGTGTGACGAGCCATTCGCTAGCGGTCAGTTTCGCATCGCGCCAGGCACGTTCGGCGCTAGCCTGGTCGTCCTCGTCCCGTGATGGCTCACTGAACGTTTCGCCGTCATACCTCCAACCTTGTTTTACATCAGTTCCGCAGGGCTCCCACGTCAAATCAGGATGGAACCGTTCAAGTGGGTCGATATCTGTGACTTCGTGCACAACGTTATTTTGGATTAATGCCCACATATCGATCACCATCTGATAACTACTTGACCAGACGACCCGTTGCCGCCGTTCCCGTTCTCATTGCCACCACCGCCACCGCTGCCAGGTAGCGTACTGCTCATGCCGCCGGTTCCTATCGAGCCTGAACCCGCCCCATAGCCCCTACCGCCTGCGCCGTGACCTCCGCCGTAAATGGAAGTCGATGAGGCTGAGCCGTTATCGTGGCGGGTCGCGTGTGCTCCCATCCCTAAAGTCGTGTTTATATCTCCGCCAGATCCCAGCCCCGCAGTGCCGCCATACCACTTTGATGCACCCCCACCTCCGGTAGCACTCATGAAGCTACCGAACGACGAGGCGCCGCCTGAGAACGCGTCAGCTTCGTTTCCTACGGTGCCAGCACCACCGGCTCCGACCGTTACCGTCACGGTGGTAACACCGGTTAAATCTACCAGGCCTTCAGCGATACCCCCGCCGCCGCCACCCCCGCCGCCATGCGAGTAACGACCACCACCACCGCCACCCGCAATAACCCGGACCCACGCCTTGCTTACGCCTGCCGGTTTTGTCCAAGTGAAAACACCGGCGGTGCTGTAGCTCTGCACGCCACGATAGGGAAGGTCCGCATTGACGGAGTCCACGGTTGCTATTTGTCGCCAGGGTAGCCAAACGCCTGCTGTGTTTTTAGTGCGGAAAAACATGTACGAAACACTGTCCGAAACAAGCGAGTCCCAAATCTGGGTTGCCATGCTGGAGCTGCCACGTTCCATATGGAAAACGGTGCCGTTGGGAATAGTCGTTGAGGCTCCGTAGATTGCAGGCTTCGTGCCCGTGGTGCTTGTTGACACCATATAGATCCCATCGAGCGAGAGAGTGTCGATGTTCCCCGTGTAGTTAAAGGCAGTGGAACCCAACCCAAACTGAGCCATGATTGCTCGGACGGCCGCAGATGTAGCGATTTTGGTGCTGTTGTCAGTTCCCGTTACCGTTGGGGCCGTTGGGGTTCCGGTAAGGGCTGGGGAGTTGATCGGTGCATACCCCCAAGTTACGTCTTGAAAGGTGAGAGCGGTGCTACCAAGGCTGATCGCCCCGTCTGTCACCAGTTGCCAACGGCTGTCGGCTTGGGTGCTGCCTTGCTCGACAGACACCAACAGTGCTGGCGTCACTTCAGCGTTGCTGTCGGCATCTGGGGCACGTTGCCAGGCGTTGGTTGCGACAATGTATAAGCCGTTGTCTTTGGCGGCAGACTGGTTTTTCACCAATACCCGGTCGCCGGCAAGCAAAGTCACGCCATCAACCACCTGCAACCCGGTGAGAGCGATGTTTCCCGTGGTGGCTACGCGCACCGACTGCTTGCTGTCGAGCTTGTTGATCTCGTCGCGAATTTTCGAATCCACGTAAGTACGGGTGGCCAGAACAACGCTCGGGTCGATCTTCAGCTCGACATTGGCGGTGTTGCTGACGATAAGGTTCATCCGGACCACCTGTGTACGGCCCGAGCCTTGACTCAGCAATGGCTTGAAGCTTGGCGCGCAGTTCGCCACCGCGACCAGGTCACCGTCAGCGTCATACAGCCCGACCTCACGAATCCACCAGCCACCGACGTTTTCTGGAATGACCTGCTCGGCGACGATGATGTTGGGGTTGGCAGGGTCCACGCTCAGTTGGTTCAACGGGGCACGACGGCGCTCGTTGATCAAGTGGGTCTGTTGCTCGTCAGGGATCGGGTCGGTGCCGTTGGCATCACCGACGCCCATCTGCGCGAAAGTCCAGGGAATGCCCAGGGCGTCCGCGTTGGCCTGCTTGGCCTTGCCGACGGCGGTAAGGATGGCGAAAAACTGGCTGTTCTGGTCTGTCATGGGTAGATGTCCATGGTGTCGATCTGGTGTTCACGGCCGCCCTGATGGATGTAGCCCGTGACCTCGATGTCTCGCTGTGTGGGTGGGTAGATATCGATCTCGTCACCTTCGGTGATGCAGGCGCCGATATGAACTGATCCGGTTGTTTCCAGGCTGATGGCGAGCCCGGTGAGATGGCGTGTTAGGGGTCTGGCATCGTCGATCAGCCAGGTGAGTTCCTGGTACATCTCTTCGGTGATACCGGTGTCCAGTACGCCAACCTTGAGTCTGAAGGTGGCCCGAGGGCCGACCGGAACGGTCTGCCACCATTCGATGATTTCGATCAGGTAGCCGAGCGGTTCAACGACACGGCGCAGTGACCCGATAGTGCCCTTGCGCGAATGGATGTAGTACGCGCTGCGGATGGCGGCGCGCTTGGCCACTTCGGTCCACTTGCTGTCCCAGCGGTCCACGGAGAAAGCCCAGGCCAGGTAGGGCAAAAGGGGCAGCGGGCAAAGGTCGGGGTTGTACAGCGTGCGCAATGGAATCGGCACACGCTGGATCTGGGCCAGCGCCTGCGCCGCTTGACGCTCCAACGGCGTCGAATTGCTTGGAAGAAGGGGCGCGTCTGCCATCATTCGACCCCCAACGCCAAATCGACGGCCGTGCAATACGGGGCCTGGTACTTCGTGGCAACGATGTCTGCCCAGTTCTCCAGCACGACCTTGCGCACCCCCTCGACGTGTAGCGACGCATGGATAATGGATTCCGAAACCTCCAAGCCCAGGCGGCGCCGTTGGTGCACGAAAGCCAGCAACTGCGCATTGGCCGCCGCGAGAATCAACTCGCTCTCAGGGCCGGACGTCGAGAGAAACAGCTTGGCCTTGACCTGGTAGTTGATGACCTGGGCGCTTTGCACGGTGAGCCGATCCGCGACAGGGCGGCGGTCGTCGTCGCTGAGGTAGGCATTGACCTTTGCCAGTAGCGCGGGCGAGGCGGTGCCGTCGCCAAGGATCGATTGCACCGTCACCACGGCCTCGGCCGGGGCGGGACTCTCGGCAGTGGCGTCGGCAACCTGGCCGTCAGCAGAGCGCGCATGAAAGATGTAGCTGTTACGCGGGCCGGCAGTGCTGAGGCCTTCCCACGCCATTTGAGCCCGCTCCCGCAGGCTGTCGTCGCTCTCCATCAGCAACGGAACTGGCGGCACGGCCGAGGGCTTGGCGGCCTGAATGACCAGGCGTTTGACGTTGAAGTTGCCGGCCAGGTTCTCCAGATCGCTGCCCTTTGCCAGGGCCAGCATATTAGCGACGGACGCCTCATTGACGCGTTGGCGCCACACCGTCTCGCGGTAGGCGTTCTCCTGGAGCAGTTTGGTCAAGGGCTCAGATTCCAGCTCAAGCCGTGCGGCGATCTCGGCTTGTTCCTCGACCGGCCAGAGGCCGATGGCGTAGGCCTTGCGCTCGGCGAGGATCTGCTCGTAATCGACCTGCTCAACGACCTCGGGCGCGGGGAGCTGGCCCAGGTCAATCGCGACAAATGAGTTCATGCGCTGCCCCCCAAGTTCAGCGGTACGCTCAGGCTCAACGGCTCGTTGCTATCGACGATGCTGCCCTCGATATCCAACGAGGATTGACCTTGCAGCGTGGCGCCCTGGAACTGCACGCGGCTCAGGCTGATACGCGGCTCCCAGCGCATCAGCGCCATGACGGAGGCCGCGTACACCTGCAAGCCGGTGACATCGTTGAAAGGGTGGTCCACCAGCTCGTGCAACAGGCTGCCGTATTCGCGCCGCATCACCCGGGTACCTATGCGCGTGCTGAGGACGTCGCTCATGGATTGGGCGATGCTCTCCACGGTGGTGATGGCGGCGCCGGTGTGTCGATTCATTCCGGTTTCCCCGTCTTGCCGCTGCCAGGCATGACGTCACCGTGCAGGTGCTTCACCAGGCTGATGCCGGTGGCCACCACATCTACCGAGACGGTGACCTTACCGGTGACGTTCTGGTTGCCGGTCTGGGTGTAATCGCCCTGGTGCGTGATGTTGCCGACGATGTTGATACCGCCAGTGCTGACCAGGTTGGTGGTGCCGCCATCGGTGAGCGTGGCGTTGAGGTGGTGAGCGACGCTGTCGTACTCGATCACCGTGCCGTCGCGGTAGGTGACTCGGTGTAGGCCCTCGCGGTCGCCGTTGGCGGGGATCTGGTCGCTGAAAAGGCCAGTCAAGGCGACACCGTTGCCGAGTTGGCCCGAGGGGCTGAACAGCAGAACCTGCTCATTGACGGTCGGTGGGTTCCACTCTCGGTCGGCGCCGGCCCGCAGGGCGATCCACGGCAGCCAGGCAGTGGTCAGAGTTCCGGTTTTGACCTGCACACGCGGGGGCTGCATCTGGACGGCAGCGATGGTGCCGAAGCGGATGAGGTTTTCTATCAGGCGGGCGAGGGTGGCTAAGTCGTTCATGGCGCGAATAGTCGCGATATGGGCGGACTATTTCATCGTGAACGACTTGTGCCGGGCTGAATTACAGGCGGCGATTGAAAGGGCTACTTATTTACGGCTGGAGATTGAGCCTCTTTAACAGGTTTGATTTCGTTTTTCTTGAATTCATGCCAGACGTCATGTTCAAACCTGGTCATGGAGCATATGTTCTTTTGCAGCAGGCTAATGGAAAATAAACTACCAATATCATCCAGCTTATGTCCGCTTTGAAGTGCGGTGTCTTCACTGCCGTCAGCAATGGCTGAGGTGCCTGCGCGTATCGCCTTTAGTTCGTCGTATACTTTTTCATAGGGCGTCGTAAACTCGACTGTTAAGGTGTCTTTGTCACGATATCCGCTGTAGATAGGTATTATTGAAAAGCCTTCGTCAACATTCGAGTCAGGGTCTTGAAGGCTACCAAGACTAGATACGCAGCCGATATAGACTTTGCGGTCTTCCATGCTGAACATGTACAGATGCTTTTCTGAAAGAGAGTCGAGCAGTAGCGCTTGATGCGTACTGGTTGGAAGCATTGTCTCTAAGATAAAAAATCTAGTGAGATAATCATTTTTGAGTTTGTATCTTAGTTGTGTGAACTTAAATCTGGCTTTGGCAATGTAATAAGTGATGATTGGGGATGTGAATATGCAGAAAACTAAAATTGAGAATAGATGTTTGTCTTGGCTTTTGGTTAGTTCGCGTTCCACGAACAGATCTGCAAGGCCAAAGTATCCTTCTGTGAGGTATTCAACTATAAATGCAAATAACAGGCAAGGGAGCGTGACGAAAAGGCCTCGCATTGCGATATGCAGGTATAAGGTCTGGCCTTCGTATTTTGAAATTAGAGTTTTGTCGTAAAAATTAAATCTGCAATAGATGAAGCCACAAATCAAAATAGGTAGGACTAGAAGAAAACCCATTATTGTCCTTAACTGGATTTAGAGATTGCAATCTTCGCTTCTTCACAAGCATTTAAGAAATCAGCGTCATGTAGAATCTTTGATGTGCTGATTGTCACCGCACCTTTTGTGGAGACGCGAACCTCACCTTCCAAGCGATTGATACGCTCGGCGACTGCCAGCAGCTCCTCTGATGGAGGAGAAATGCGGTCCAAAAAAGATACCAAAAAACCCTTGCCGCTCATGATGCTTCTCCCATGACCCTCTGAATTGTTCAAAGGATAGCAGTGATTAATCCCTACATTGGTTGGTTTTCAATGTCAAGGTATTTTCCGCTGCAATAGGATCGCAGCCTACCACACCGCACACCGGATTTCTAAGCAGTGAGATGAGCGAGCAAGTAGTCTCGGATTAGATCCAAATCGGGCTCAGAAAGACCCAGCAGCTCGCGCTTTTCATATTTCACGTCCGGGGCGCCACGTTCGGCACGATCCTTCAACCCATACTGGTGGACTCTGGCTATCCTCGCAATCCGTCCTGTAAACCCTACGCTGATAGCATTGCCGTCGCCCTGGACCTTCAAAAAGCTCGCCGTGCGCAGCTTCTGAAACATTTGCACCTTTCGCTTCACCCTTCCTTGTTTTCCCCGCAAGTTGCGCTGCTTTCGCGGCGCGTACTTGCTCCCGTCCGGGTTGCGTTGGGCGATGATCCGCTGCTGCTGGCTTCGCCGCAGGGCTTGGCCGATGCTGCGGGCCAGTTTGTTGCGCGATGCCGGTTCCAGTTGTCCCAGCAGGCCGGCCGCCCAATCCTCCAGCGTTTCCAATCGGTTGGTCATTTCTGCACGACCCATTCACTGCCGGTGCCTTGAGCGCCAGGTACCCACGCAGGGTCAAGGAACGCGGCGACCTGCCGAGGTTCGCCAGGATGGTGGATGGTGGTATTGCCGTCGGCGTCTTTCCCCACAACCACACGCTCGGTCAGCGGCAATGTCAGGCTCAGGTCCACTTTGCTGTTGTCCAGGATATCGGCCTCGAACTGGATGCCTTCGGCGGACTTGTTCAAGTTCTCCAGCAGCTCGGACTGGTTCACGCTCAGCCAGCCCAGCAGTGGCAACATGACGCTGTCGGGGTGACCGGCGTATTCGGTGAGGATGACCTGTAAATCAAAGCTGTATTCGAACGACAACGAAGCAGCCGCGGTGCAGCGGATTTTGCCGTTGTCGATGAAGATCAGCAGCCGGTCGGGGTTGTGCTTGAGTTCTCCCACGGTCGCCAGCAGATGGGCGCGCAGGCTTTCGGGTTTGTTCATGGGGCCGCCTGTTGATGGTTGAACACCATGTCTACCTGGCCGGCGCATTCAGCCCATGCGGCTTCGACGCGGTCCTGGTCGGTGAGCTGATCGCCGTTATTGAGTGGGCTTGTCGCCGGCAGGGTGCAGGGCACCACGGCCGGACAACCACTGACGATAAGCGTCGGCGCCGGTGAGGGCGGGGCGCTCGCGCAGCCGGCGAGCAAGCTCAGGCAAAGGCTGGTCAGCCCAGTTGCGAAGGTCTTCGTTTTCACGTTTCAGCGCCTCGATGGTTTGCTCGCGCTTTGCCAGGCCCTGGCGTAGCTGATCTTGCTGGGTCCGCAGGGCGGCTTGGGCAACGCGTTCGGCGTTCAGGGTGGTTTGCAGCGTGCCGACCGTGGTGCGCAGCCTGTCAGCTTCAGCGCGTGCGGTTTTGGTGTCCTTCTCCGCCAGCTCGGTGTTCTTCTCGGCTACGGTGAGGCGCTGTTCCTGGCCCCAGATCAGCAGAGCCAGGGCGCCCAGCAGGGCGATGCCGTACAGCGCCTGGCGCAGGGTGCTCATGCGCGGTACCAGCCCAGTTTGTTCATGCCGCCGACGTCCAACAGCTCCACCGGACCTCGCACGATGACTACCCGACAACCGGGTGTCATGTAGGCCAGGGCTTCGCACAGCAGCTCCATATCGGCTTGTTCAGTATTTTCCGGCACCACCAACAGGTTGCCGTCTTGGACGTCCAGTTTGCGCACCGCCTCCAGATCGATCATGCCGCCACCACCTGGCCGCAGCCGCACTCAGCGTGCCGCTCATAGGCGCGCTGGAGC
This sequence comes from Pseudomonas beijingensis, assembly GCF_030687295.1. Taxonomy (NCBI): domain Bacteria; kingdom Pseudomonadati; phylum Pseudomonadota; class Gammaproteobacteria; order Pseudomonadales; family Pseudomonadaceae; genus Pseudomonas; species Pseudomonas beijingensis. Next base: position 3,157,397 of record NZ_CP117425.1, read on the forward strand.
TTGATGTCGTACAGGTTCCGCTGGTAATCCGGGCCGTTGTAGAGCTTGGCGAATTCGGCCCATTTACGGCCTTTCAAGGCCTTGTGCAGCACCGGGTCGGTCTGGATGAAACGCACGAAGGCCGCGAACTGTTGAGACTCGCCTGCACTCATGTCCTCGACCAGCGCTTGCACGCTGGCATAGCCCAGGCGGTGCCAGTGAAAGCCCATAATCTGGAACGCGCCCCAGGAAGCGGATTCCAGCGCGGCGGTGTCATCGATCAGGCGGGCGTGGCTCAGGCGTTGGTGCTCAGCAGTGCCGCCGGCATAGCCGCCGGACTTCGGGTTGACGATGGCCGGATTGGCGGCGGCCAACTGGTCGGCGTGGCGCTTGAGTTCGTCGGGGTTGTCGCCTTCGTGGCGCGGCGTCGCGAGCTGGCGGTACATGATGTGCCGCTCGAATAGAATCACCGGCTTGCCATTCGCCAGGAAGCCCTTGCCCTTGGATTCAATCTCGTTGACGGCATAGACGCTTGCCAGCGGTACGTCGAGGATCTGCGCGGCTTTTACCAGGTCTTCGTTTTTCAACAGGAGCTGACAGTCACCGCCGGCCAGGCTGGCCTGGGTCTTTTCGCCGGCAACGCCATCGGCGACCAAACCGACTTTCAACTGATACGCCCGCACGGCGGCCTCGGTGGAATCGCCATAGTCGCCATCCACCACCAGTGCGGCGCCGTGGTCGTTCAGGTTTTTTTGCAGGATGCGCACCGCCTGGGAGCGGTCGCCGTGGCGAAGCGTCGTCATAGCTGTTCTACCTTGCGAGTGAAAAACTTCTTGGCAGCGGCGCGAGTCCCTTCGACCCCAAGCAAACCGATTACCCCACCGAAGAACGGTGCGGTTGAGGCGGGGATGCCGAGTAGTGCCAGGCCATGACTGGCGGCCAGTGCCAGGGCGCCGCAAAGGGGGGCCTCAACAGCCATCCGCCGCAAGGTGCCGCCGCCGTACATGATCCGTAGGGCGGCGATGGTCAGAGCCAGGATCCCCGCATAAAGGGCAGGCCAGTTCTGTTCGAGCCAGGCGGCGAGCCAGGCCCAGGTGTCGGGACGTTCAGGCATGCGCTTCATTCCGTAATCCAGGGTTGGTGGGTTCGTGGGCTCGCTGCGGGATGGTTAGTCCCATAGGTTCACCATCTGCCGCTGTGGGGCTGCCGTCTGGGCTTCTGGCATTTGCACAGCCAGGCCTTGGGGCAGGATCGGACCGTAGTCGGCCAGGCCGGGGTTGGCTTCGAGTACCGCTTCGGTCACGCCGGCGGTGCGGCCGTAGTGACGCCAGCACAGGGCGTCAACGGTGTCGTTTTGAAAGGCTCGAACGGTGACAGGCATCAGATCAGCTCCACGGTGGTGCGGTTGATGCCGAGGAAGTCACGCACGGCCCAGCGCAGGTCGCGGCGGTAATCGTCGATGTTTGGCGTGAGATCTTCGGCGTTCTGGTTGCCGCTGTTGGTGGTGTCGTAGGAGCGGTAACGCTCACACACTTCGGCGCCGGTGGCGGCTTCGATGGCGCGGCGGTAGAGGTGCACCAGGACAGATACGTCATTGATTTTTTCGCCGGGAACGGCTGCCAGTTCGGCATGGCCTGCGGCCTGCTGGATGGCGCGCCATCCGCTCAGCTCGCGATTGACGCTGATGGCGGCGGCAACGGCGGCGGTTTCCAATCGTGGCGCGGTGACGCTGGCATCGATCCGCAGGGTGGCTCGCAGCTCGTCGAGATCAATCGAGGGCCAGAAGGCGTCGGTGTTGATATGGCCGCTGGCGACGGGGCCGCTGGCTACGAATCCGCTCATGGAACAGCACTCAAAAATAGGTCGCCGGTGGTCGGGGCTTCACGTTCAGGAGGAGCGGCCTGGCCGATCCGCCCCGAGCCGGCGGGGTGCGTGGGGACGCTCGGTTAGCCGGCAGGGCCGGCAAGTTTGTTGAGCAGGCGTTCGGCCCGCTCCAGATCTTTCTTGCCACCGCAGGCGTCGTGCAGGGCGATGGCTTTTTTCAGTAGATCCACACCGACCTGGAGCTTGCCGGGTTGGCCCGGTGCCTCTTCGGTGATGCCTTCCAGCGTGGCGCGGCCCATGGCGAGGAACAGCTTGGCGCGGGCTTGGTCGGGCATGTCCTCGGCGTCGGTGAGTTCTGCGGTGCGGTGCAGGATTGCCAGGTCGAACGGTTCGCCAACCTTCTGGGCCTTGAAGGCTGCCGTGGCTACTTCCTCGGCGACCAAGCAGCCCAAGGTGCGGGCGAAGCGGTCGGGCATGACCATCTTGTGTTCCAGCACGTATGTCGCGATGTCGAGCCCACCGGTGAAGTCGCCAGCATCGAAGCGCCAGACCATGACGGTGGTCAGTACCTCGTCCTGCGCGCCCTGACCGCCTTCCAGCACACCTTGCACATAGGATTCATAGCTCGGCAGCAATTGGCGCTTTAGTTCTGCCTTGCCTTGGTTTGACTGGACCTGTTTCAGGCGCAGGCGATCTTGCAGCAGCTGGTTGAGCTGGTGCTCGTAGGCCGTCGCGCCCGCCATGGTCTGGGTGGGCTCGGTCGCTGCCGCCTCGATGGCGGCAGTGACGCGCTGGTAGTGGCGCTTGGCGAGGCTGTTAGCCATGGATCAGGCCTCCTCAAGCTCGATGTTTTCGATCAGGCAGCCGAGGCCGTAATCCTCGACGACATACGCGTCGTTGCTGGACTCGTAGTTTTCGATGCGGTTTTTTTCCGGTGCTTCTTTGACATAGCGGCGCCGACCGCCGATCTGCCAGTAGATGGCCAGGTTCGCCAGGGTGGTGACCAGCGCCCCGCCGTCTGGCACATACGGCACCTCGACCGGCTGCTTTCCGCCCATGCGCTTCTGCGAAAGGATCATGTCGGTTGCCAGTTTTTCGGAGGCCGGCTGTTCCTTGTTGATCAGCGGGAAATACTTGTCGTGCACCAGGTTGCTGCCCAGGATGACCACGATGCCCGGATCCTTGCGGTGCCATGGGTCGATCAGGTTGGCGATGGCGTCGAACACCAATGCATCGAGGTTGTTGTAGTCGGCGCTGGCACCACTGCCGATGACGATTTTGCCGGCAGTTTTCCCATCCTTGAGGACTCGCGCAGGCGCGTTGAGGCGGTACTGTTCCAGCCAGCCGATATTGACGTCTTGCAGCAAAGGATTGGCCTGGCGGTCGGTCGTAGCGGCTGCGCTGACACCGTTGAAGCCGATCATGATGCGGTCGAGCGCCTGGCGCTTGAGGATCGCATCGCGCAGGCGAGCCTGGAAGTCTGGAAATTTCGCCCAGGCATCAAGCTGCGCGTAGCGGATTGCGGTGTCGAAGTCGGTTTTCTTGGCCTCGTAACCTTTCTTGTCGGTGGAGGATACATCGCGAGGTTGGCGAACGCCGTTGCCGGTGGTGTCGGTACGACCGGCAATGGTGCTGCTGACACCCAAGCCGACTTTTTCGCCCTGGAGTTCATCGACTCCGATGATCCCGATTTGGCTCAGGAACTCGCTGGATTCCTGCATCCGGGTTTCCAACGTCTGTTGAACCGTAGGGTCAACGGAAAAGGTCGCGGAGGTTGAAGACACGCCGTTGAGTCGAGCGAGCTGGCTCAGGTAGGCGTTGAAGTGTTCGCGAGTATCGTTGCGCATGAATATCGTCCTTCGTTTGTTCGGGGCTGTGGGTGGCCGATTGTTAGCAGTCGGTCATGACCTGTTTGTCGCCACCGGTAACCGGAGGGCGCGTCTGTTGGTTGTGGTCCTGTGTGGTGGAGAGCTTGGTTTTCAACTCCGTGAGTTCCGTGCTGATCTGTTCGAGCTGGGTTTTCAGCCCCGCCGAAAATCTCTTTTCAGCGGCCAGTTGATCGGGCAGATCCTTGACGTGTTCGGCGATGGCTTCGACGGCTTCGCCGATCTGGGCGAACTCGGTGTCGTCCTTGGCCTGTTTGCCGGTCAGCAGCGCCTGCACCTTGCTGAACAGCTGGGCGCCGATGCTTGGCTTCTCTTCGATTTCTTCAAACTTCAACTCGGTTTCCAACGCCTCGGTAAACATCGAGGTCGCCGAGTAGTGGCGGTCCTTGAACGGACTGGCGTCGGGTTTCTGGGCCGAGAACGCCAGGACGTCGGTGCCCAAGCTGGCGGGCGAGTCGGTCACGGCCAGGCCGACGATGTAGGCCTCGCCGGTATCGGCAAAGCTGTCGTCGATTTCGATGGAGGTGTAAATCTTCTGTTTCGCCTTGTTCATGGCGATCAGCTCGGGGGTGGGCTCAACCTGGGCGAACAGGGCCAGTTTTTTCTGGCCGTTGATGTCTACCTCTTCGGTTTTCACTGCCAGCACGTCGCCATAGGCTTTGAACGGGCTGTCTGGCAGCAGGCTGCGGAAATGTTCCAGCCAGATACGGGCGCCGTAGGTGGACGGGTTGAAGTTCTTGGCGGCCTGTTCCAGCCAGCTGCGTTTGATGGTGCGCTTGTCCGAAGTGGCGCCCTCGACGGCGACGCGGAACCAGTTGCTGCGAAACTTCTTCATGCCGGGAATCCTCAGTGCGTGGGGCGCCTGCTGGGTTGAGCAGTGCGTTGCAATGAGGGGCATGGTCGTCACGGGCGCGAGCGGCGGCAACGAGACGGGACTGTAGACGGGGAGGGTACAAGGGGCGGCGCTATTGAGTCGTCGCCATGGGCGGCAGCATCTCGGCCATGACGACGACCACCCTGCTGCCTATCGATCCGCGACGCCAATCCAAGTTCCTGTACTGGATGGGTTGGCGCATCTGCGAGATTGCCGAGGCTACGGGCGAAAAAGAAAAAACGCTACACAGCTGGAAGGCCCGCGACGAGTGGGACCGGGCCGACAACGTGGAGCGCATCGGCGGCGCCCTGGAAGCGCGTTTGGTGCAGTTGATCCTCAAGGACAACAAGACCGGCGGCGATTTCAAGGAGATCGATCTGCTGCATCGGCAGCTTGAGCGCCAGGCCCGCATTCAGCGCTTCCAGGGTGGCGGCACCGAAACCGACCTCAACCCGAACCTCGCCAAGCGCAACGAGGGGCCGAAGAAAAAGACCCCGAAAAACGACATCAGCGAAGACCAGATCGAGCTGCTGCGCGAGGCGTTCATCGACGGCTGTTTCGACTACCAAAAAGACTGGTACCGGGCAGGCAACCAGCGCACCCGCGTCATTCTCAAGAGTCGGCAGATCGGCGCCACGTACTATTTCGCCCGCGAGGCGTTTATCGACGCCCTGGACACCGGTCGCAACCAGATTTTCCTGTCGGCTTCGAAGAACCAGGCCTACCTGTTCCGTGGCTACATTCAGGCCTTCGCCCGGGAAGTCATCGGCGTCGAGCTGACCGGTGACCCGATTGTGCTGCCCAACGGCGCCGAGCTGTTTTTCCTCGGGACCAACGCCCGCACCGCCCAGGGCTACCACGGCAATTTCTACTTCGACGAATTCTTCTGGACGTTCAAGTTCGAGGAGTTGAACAAGGTCGCCTCGGGCATGGCGATGCACAAGAAGTGGCGCAAAACCTATTTCTCCACGCCGTCGAGCATGGCTCACGAGGCGTACACCTTCTGGACGGGGGAACGATTCAACAAGGGCAAGCCGGCCGCGCAGCACACCAAAGTGGACGTGACCCACGGCGCACTCCAGCAGGGCCGGTTCTGTGAGGATCGGCTGTGGCGACAGATCGTCACCATCCTCGACGCCGAGCGGGGCGGTTGCGATCTGTTCGACATTGAAGAGCTGCGCCGGGAGTACAGCCCTGAGGCCTTTGCCAACCTGCTGATGTGCGAGTTCGTCGATGACGGCGCGAGCATCTTCCCGTTGTCGGTGTTGCAGCCCTGCATGGTCGATAGCTGGGTGGAGTGGGCCGAGGACTACAAACCTTTCGCCATGCGTCCGTTCGGCGACCGCCAGGTGTGGGTCGGCTATGACCCGGCCGAGACGGGCGATTGTTCCGGCCTGGTGGTGGTCGCGCCGCCCCTGGTGCCCCGGTGGAAAATTCCGCGTGCTCGAGCGCCACCAATTTCGCGGCATGGACTTCGCTGCCCAGGCCGCCGCCATCAAGGGCGTGTGCGACCGCTACTGGGTGACCTATATCGGCATCGACGTCACCGGTCTGGGCAGCGGCGTGGCCCAGCTGGTGCGCCAGTTCTTCCCGGCTGTGACCACACCTTCAGCTACTCGCCCGAGGTGAAAACCCGCCTGGTGCTGAAGGCCTACGACGTTATTCACAAGAGGCGGCTGGAGTTCGATGCCGGCTGGACCGACATGGCCCAGTCGCTCATGGCGATTCGCAAAACCATCACCGCAGGCGGTCGCCAGTTCACCTACACCGCCGGCCGCAACGACAACACCGGCCATGCCGACCTGGCCTGGGCGCTCTTCCACGCATTGCAGAACGAACCGCTCGAAGGGCAGACCGCTGCCAATACCGGGCGAATGGAGATTTTCACATGACCGAACAACTCGCCAGCCAAGAGCTACTGCCGGCCACCCTCGACGCCGCCGGTGCGGGTACCCAGGTGTTCAGCTTCGGTGACCCGACGCCGGTGCTGGGTGGTCGGGAGGTGTTCGACTACCTGGAGTGCTGGTTCAACGGGCGGTGGTATGAGCCGCCGTTGTCGCTTAACGGTTTGGCTCGGTCCGTGGGAGCGAGCGTGCATCTGCATTCGGGGTTGATGTTCAAGCGCAACCTGTTGAGCAAGACCTTTATCCCGCATCCGATGCTGTCCCGGGCGGCGTTCGAACAGTTCGCCCTGGATTTTCTGTGCCTGGGCAATGGCTATCTGGAAAAGCGCCGTTCGGTGCTGGGCAACACCAGGCAACTGGTGCCGTCGTTGGCGAAGTACATGCGGGTGGGGCCGGAGGGGCAGTTCTACCAGGTGCAGGGGTGGAAGAACGAGCACGTGTTTGAGCCGGGGAGCATTTTTCATCTGCGCGAAGCGGATCTGCACCAGGAGATTTATGGGCTGCCGGAGTGGATCAGTGCGTTGCAGTCGGCGCTTCTCAACGAGTCGGCTACGTTGTTCCGGCGCAAGTATTACGAGAACGGCAGTCACGCCGGTTTCATCCTGTACATGACCGACGCGGCGCAGACTGAGGCGGATATCGACTCTTTGCGTAAAGCGCTGAAGGAGTCCAAAGGGCCGGGGAATTTTCGGAATCTGTTTGTCTACTCGCCCACGGGCAAGAAGGATGGGATTCAGCTAATCCCTGTCAGCGAGGTAGCGGCCAAAGACGAATTCAACTCGATCAAGAATCAGACCCGTGATGACGTGCTGGCGAGCCTGCGCATTCCGCCACAGTTGATGGGCATCGTGCCGCAGAACGCGGGTGGGTTCGGGTCGATCAGGGAGGCGACTCAGATCTATGCTGCTAACGAGCTGGAGCCCATCCAGACGCGAATGGTGCAGCTGAATGATTGGTTAGGTGATGAGGTGATGCGGTTCAAACCTTATGAGCTGGCCCCAGCCATCTAAGCAGGGGCTCAGCTGATTCAATGTCAATCGTCGAATACAACATCGCGATTATCGATTAAACCGTGGTTTGATATTGTTAGGCTGAATCGTTTGAAGAGAGTAAAAAACTCAACAAGAGACATCTCTAATTTAATTTTACGAACCTTAAGTGGTTCGCCCGAGTCAACGGCCTCTTGAACGTTCTCATAACCTTCGTATTGGGTTACTAGAACGGTAACGTCTACGTCAGTAACTTGAGGCTTACCCATCAGTTCAGTTGCATACGCTTCAATACCCACCAAGAACTCGCCCTCATTGATCAAGCCCCGAGTTCGTACGTATTCGCCTATGTCGTTTTGATCATGTCGATCAGCAGCTACGGTACCTTTGAAGTCGCCATATTGAACGCTGGCGTGAAAATTTTCCTGCCCCATGTGCTTTCCCTCATCCTTTATCGTTGATCGCTGGGTGGCTTTATTTCGAGAACCTGCCTATTTGTTAGACAGGCATAATGCCAGCTGGAGCCTAGACCATTAATTCAGGAAATGAATAATTTTTACCCTTCCGTCGTTTTCAAAATAGGTGTTATTAATTCTTCGCCCTGGTTTTTTACGCTTCCCACTGCCTTGCCCACGGGAAACCACTCAAAATCCTCTACGGGGCGGCAATGCTTCCGTGCAATTTCCTCTGCTCGCGCTGGCTCCAAATCAGGAGTCAACCACTCGCGGGCGAGGTCCGGTGAAAGCACCAGGGGCTTTCGATCATGAATATCCACCATACCTTGGTCACTGGCTGCGGTAATGATTACAAAACCATCGCTTTCTTGGCCCTCAAGCCCAGGTTGAGCCTGTGCAAGGGCGCCGAAGAACATAGGCTTCCGGGTTTTCAGGCGAATGAAATAGGGTTGTTTTTTCTTCGGGTCATTGGGGTCTTTGACCCACTCATACCAACCTTCGCTTGGAACCAGAGCACGCCCGTTCGGCCAGAGCTGTTTGAAAAACCTCCCCGTCGTGACAGTTTCAACCCTCGCATTGATGGGGTCGGGGCGTTTTCCCTTCGCCCAAAATGGCGACCAGCCCCACCTGATCGGGGTGATGTGAAGACCGGCATTGCTGGTGTGCAAGATTTGCACGCGTGTCGTCGGGGCGATGTTGTACCGGTTGATCGGCACTGCATCGAAACCGCTGAATAGCGGGAGCTGCGGCCCTAGCTCCTCCATAAACACCGCCATCCCCTCGTATTGCACGAATCTCCCGCACATGGGTTGTCCCGCCTGTCAGATTTTTCCTATACAAAATTGACCGCCAACCTTGTACAAAGTTAACTGTATGTTCGTACAGTATTTTGGAACGTGCGTCATGAGCTTTTCAATTCTAGGCCCTATTGCCGAGGGTGGCTTGAAGCTGCCCTTGTGTTCGTTTCGAGTGCCTGCCGGGTTCCCATCTCCGGCGGCGGACCACATCGAAGCGCACATCTCATTGGATGAGGTTCTGAACATTCGCGCCCCGCATGTCTACCTGGTCTCAATCGCTGGGGAGAGCATGCAAGGCGCTGGTATTTTTGAAGGCGATCTCGCGGTGGTGGACCGCGCTTTGGAGCCTGCGCACGGTCACATCGTCGTCGCGCTGCTGAACAACGAGCCCGTATGCAAGCGGCTTTGCATTCGCGGCAGGGAGGTGATTCTCCTTTCGGAGAACCCAAAGTATCCACCGAGGTACGTGCTTGAGGGCGACGAGCTGGTGATCTGGGGCGTCATCACATGCAGCGTGCGCAGCCATGTCTAAACCCCAACCAGTTTTCGCCCTGATCGACTGCAACAGCTTCTATGCCAGTTGCGAGCGCGTGTTTCGACCCGACCTGGCCCGCGTGCCCATCGTGGTGCTGAGCAACAACGACGGCTGCGTGATCGCCCGCAGTTACGACGCCAAGCCCTATGTGAAGATGGGCGAGCCGTATTTCCAGATCAAGCACAAGCTGCATAAGCACGGCATCGTTCCATTCTCGTCGAACTACGCGCTCTACGGCGACATGAGTGAGCGGGTTATGACACTCATTGAATCAATGGTGCCCGCCGTCGAGGTCTACAGCATTGACGAAGCCTTTGCCGACATGACCGGCATTGACGGCCGGGATGCCCTCGGGCGAAAGATCCGCAGCCAGGTGCTGCGCTGCACCGGCATTCCGGTCGGGGTAGGGATCGCCCACACCAAAACCCTGGCAAAGCTGGCAAACCACACCGCCAAACGGCTCCAAGTGGAGACCGGCGGCGTGGTCGATATCTGCGACCCGTTCAAGCGTGACTGGGTCTTGCGCAACACCGACGTGTCCGAGGTCTGGGGCGTCGGTCGCAAGATGAAACTTCACCTGGACGCCATGGGTATCAAGACCGCGATGGACCTGGCGAAGGCCGACCCGTGGACGCTACGCAAGAAGTTCAGCGTGGTGATCGAGAAGACCGCCCGGGAGCTGGCCGGCACACCGTGCCTGGAGCTGGATGAGCCGGACCCGCCGAAGCAGGAAATCTGCTGTAGTCGGATGTTCGGGAAGCGGCTCACGGACCTGGCACCCATCAAGGAAGCGGTGGCTACCTACATGATGCGTGCTTCGGAAAAGCTCAGGGCGCAGCAGTCGCTGTGCAAGAAGATCCGCGTCAGCATCCGCACCGGCATGTTCAACCCGGAGGAAGCGAAGTATGCCAATGGTGTGCTGATCGACATGCCGTACCCCACTGATGATGTGCGGCTGCTGACCAAGGCAGCAGTGGACGCGCTCGACCGCGTGTTTCGGCCGGGCTTCAAGTACAGCAAGGCTGAGGTGCTGTTGATGAACCTCTGTCAGCAGGGGGAGTACACCGACGACCTGTTTGCCACCTCCCAACCAGCCGACGCCACGAAGTTGATGGCGGTGCTGGACCAGATCAACGGGCGATGGGGTAGAGGGACACTCCGATCAGCCAGCGTGCCCGTCAACCCAGACTGGGGCATGCGTCGAGAGATGATGAGCCAGAGCTACACGACCAGGCTGGACCAGCTGTGGCAGGTGTCCTGTCGATGACCTGCTGACCCCATGAGCCGCCCGCCGAGGCGGCTTTTTTTTCGCCCCGAAATGGTGCGCTTTCGGCGGGCTGTGGCGTGCTTCAAACCTGGCGCGCGCCGTCGTCCCCCCACCTCGCCTGCGGACTAAATAGGTCTTTTTTTCTGCACTCCTGCATCTTCCTATCAATCAAGCCAGCCGGGGCCGTCGGAGCGAATTCAGGCTATCGAATCCCTGCGAATCCCTGCGAAGGCGGGTGTCTTTTCGCAATACTCACACGCAAGCACAGGCGGTGGAATTCCGGAGGTGCCTCGGGAAAAGGGTTAGGTTTTTTTTGAGTGGAGTGTGATGAGCTGGAGCGCCCGTATTTACTGGGTTTGAGACCTAACTTTGATGGGTTAGGTTGGGTTAGGTCAAAGGTTAGGATTTAATAAGTTACTGTTTTTAAAAGACTTTATAAGTCGAGTATTTAACATCAATAAAGGTTAGGAAATTACCAAAACTAACCAGAAGCTAACCTTGGTATTTCTTCGCAAAGCCTTACCAGACAAGGCTTTCCGGGCTGCGGGGAAAAAACTAACCCTCCTAACCATTTCCCCATGGGTCAACATAAAAAAGCTGAAAGCATAGGAGGGAAACGCGCAGGCATGGCGCACCGTCAGTTGTCCGCATAGGCCGGAGCACTAACGCTTCTAGGATTAGTACGTTCCATCTCTCTATGACCAACTTGAAGGAATGACACTCCGGTATCGCTGGGAGCTTTGAAAAATATTGAGCAGGAGAAGGGCGTCCCTTAGCGGCTTGGAAGGCGCATGAGGGGGAGTCAAAAAAACGGATGGAATGTCTAAAAAATGATCAGAAAACAGCTCTGGGAATTGTGCTGGCTTATTGCTATCTTCTGGCGACTATTTGGCAAGCAAGGAGCAGATATGGCCGCCGTAAGTAATTCAGTTGTTCATTTGACGATGCGATTTGGGAGAACGAATCTTGCCATCGGCACGGGTGTGGTTTACGAGCGCGAGGGGAAATTCTATGTGGTGACCGCTTGGCATAACCTAACAGGCCGTCATCCTGATAATTTAAGATTTCAGAGCGAACAGAACGCAGTACCAAACAACGTTGTTGTTAACCTTGCTGTTAGCTATGGTGGTTTTGGTGCATCACGGATGTCAGTTATTCTTCCGTTGATGGATGAGGAGAAAGCCCTTTTCCTTATTCATCCGTCAGGATGGCCAAGAGTGGATGTAGTAGCTATCCCCTTTGATCCAACGGGGAATCTAAAGATGGAGCTTCATCGTTTTGGTGAAGAGGTTGAAGAGGCATTTATTGCTCTTCTGGATAGTAGTATAAGCAATATTCCCGCTGATCTTTGTCCTATACAACGCTACCTAGTACCTGATCCAGCTATCAGGGAATCATGGTTGAAAAATGTAGAGGTGACTGAGGAGCTTTTCATCCCTGGCTATCCACATAACCTTCAAGACTACTATTCCCAGCCTGTCTGGAAACGCGCGACAAATCGCCTCGTCAGTACAAAGTGGATGGGATGGCCAAGCAAAATACCTTGTTGACTCTGCGTCGAAGAGTGGTATGTCTGGTTCCCCTGTCCTTTACTACAGTCCAAAAGGTGCTGTTCAAGTAGGCGGTATCTCTTATCGATTCCAAACCGATGTTGCAATACTTGCGGGTATCTATGTCGGGAGGGAGGGAGTAACTGAAAAAGCAGATCCACAAGTTGGTATCGTATGGCATCAGTCCGTAATAGATGAGATCATTGATGGTGGGATCTTTGAGAAACTTCCCTTTGAGATTGAAATCAATCCAAGCGCTCTTGATGTGGCAGTTAATGAAGAGCTAAAAACCTGTTCGCGAATAGGTTTGAATAATATCTTGAATCCCAAAATGCCTTCTAGGTATATAGTCCGAGAGAGCGTTCTCAAGAACATACAGGGAAGAGCGATGCCGGAACAGGCTTTAGAAGCTGTGATTCGGTTAGCGGCGATTTACGACGGACCGCTTGTCCCGGACGAGGAGGACTAGCGAAAGAAGAAAATCCAAATGAATAAACATGGAGTGCATAAAGCACTCCCTTTGTAGGGCCACTTTCGGAGGGCTCGCTTAGATACTAATTTCAGTCAGGTGGGTCTATCCCGTTCAATCGAGCTAAACCTTGTTTGATATGACCTGCATTCTCGCCGAGTGTGAAAAGCGCCCCTCTAACGTTTTCACCTAAGACCCCCGCGTCTTGCTGCTCAGCCCATAGAGTCAGCTCCATCAGCGCAGCTTCCAAGGCCAGCTGATTTTGATAAATCCGTTCGAGAACATCGGTCAGTGAATATTCGCTTGCCATGGCTTTCGACTCGCTTTTGAGAGAATGCAAGCATAGCAGTGACGATAAGGTAACCGATGGCGAAAAGAGATTGGCGGGGTCAGTTCGCTGGAGTGGCGCTGGTACAAAAGTGGTACGGGTTCTCGCCGTTAGCGCTGGAGGCCGCTTGCTACAAGGTCTGTAAAATTATTAGTTCCAATCCATCATCGGGGCGACGGAGAAGCGGCGGGAGAGCGGAGCAGTTTGTAGGGGCATTGGGAATCTGAGTCATCGGGGCGAATGGACGCAGTTTATCAGGGATACTTGTCGGGTACTTGGTGGGCTCTCAAGCCTAGCCACTCAATCTTTGATGACAACCAGGCAGAGTGCATGCTCGGTCAGCGTTTCAACTCACAACTTGTGTTGACGATTTAATGTGGCTACGATAATTGCATGCAGATTACCTATGACCCAGCCAAAGACGCTCGCAACGTCGAAGAACGTGGACTTCCGTTTGCCCTCGTGCGGGACTTTGAATGGTCTACAGCATTGATCCTGGAAGATGATCGATTCGACTACGGCGAGTGTCGTTATCGGGCGATGGGGTACATAGGGGATCGGCTGCATGTCGTAGTGTTTACCCCACGGGGTGACGCGGTCCACGTCATCAGCTTTCGTAAAGCCAACAAACGGGAGGTCAAAAATTATGACCAAGAAACCCAGTCCTGAGAGGGTCGATACGGCAAACCCCGAATGGTCGACCGAAGACTTTGCCAAGGCCAAACCAGCCAGCGAGGTGCTTGGTGGGTTGTTTGGCAAAGCTCAGGCAAAGGAAATGCTCAAGCCAAAGCGTGGTCGACCCAAGTCGGTAGCCACTAAAGAGCACGTCAATGTTCGTTTCGATGCTGACGTGCTGGAAAGATTCAGAGCTTCTGGCCCGGGCTGGCAAACACGAATGAACGCCGCCTTGGCCGATTGGCTCAAGACGCATACACCAGAAGAACTGAAGGCTTAGTCGCTAAATATTATTCGTAAAAAAATTAGCCGCCGATGAGGCGGCTTTTTGTTGTCTGCGGATTGGATTTGTTTCGGTAACGGTATCGTAAATCCGTGCCCTTTTTTCCCGTCCCCTTTTTTCCTTTTTCTTGATTGTCGCTGAAAGGCACGTTTACGCGGCTTTCAGAATTAGCTGTTCCAATCCATCATCGGCGCGACGGAGAAGCGGCGGGAGAGCGGGGCAGTTTGTAGGGGGATTGGGAATCTGAATCAGCGAGGCGGATGGCACAGTTTATCAGGGCAGGGCAGGGCAGGACGTGGTGGGAGAGCAATATTACGCCGACTTCACCAGTGGGGGCGGGGGCGTTGTCGAGTGTGAAATACGCCGAGGATTTGGAGGCGATCACCGTGCACGCGATACGGAATCAGATAAGACCAGTTTGGGACTGCCCATTCCCGCGTCTGTTTGACTCGTCCTTCTCGACCCATTGCGGGAAACTGAGCCAATTTGTCTAGGCTGGCGAATCGCTTCGGAGAAGTCGTCAGCAGCCTTGGTTTTTTTCAAGTGCGAATATATTCGCTTCGTCCTCCAGGTTTTTGAGTGCTTTTTCCAGCCACTCAACCTGCATTCTGACTCCAGCGCCGAGCGCGCATCGCTGCTACTTGCTCATCGGTAGCAAATTTACCCTGGTCAGCTTCCTTTACGGCAAGTTCGATCTGTGTGGTCAGCGCTTTTTCGTGTTCGATGTAGTCGCGAAGAACGTCCATCGCCAGGTAGCTCGCACTTTGGCCGTTGGTCTTGGCCAGGTCGGCGAGGGAGTTCGATAGGTCTTCGGGCAGATTCAGGGATACGCCGGACATGGCAGCCTCAATGGTGGACGTTTTCGGGCACCTTACACCGTTGACCGAGCGCTTGAATCAGCGGGCCGTCGCAAGGTGTGTCTCGACGTGAATTGTTCCCCTCGTGCGCTGATCTGAAAAGCCTCACAGACGCCGCCGTCCTGCGGGTAAATGTGAGATCTGGAATGGGATGGACGTTGATCTCACACCGAGGATCAAGGCAAATTAGACTGCCCCATATCGCAATGGTCCATGTTTATGCTGGTTATGATTTCGGTTTGGATGTCTACCAGGCTCAATGCACCGTCGGAAAATGAGCAGCCTGTGTCGATATAAACGACGTTGCCCAGGCGTATAACACCGGGTACTGTTGAGTGCCCAACATAGAGCCGATCTATTCCTTTGATGCAAGTGTGGTCTTGTTGTTCGATCTTCTCTCTTGCATACAGCGCTGTTTTCAAGGCTTGCCGTTGATGCTGCTCCCCCCATTTTCCAGTAATAGCGTCTTTAGCTTCTTGCCAGTCATCGTTACTCCTGATGACAGGAGCTTCGGCATGGACTATTCCAATTGCTTGATCACTTGATAAATTGATTTCAATGATCAATGGAAGTGCTTGCAAGGCTTTTAAAAGTTCATGCTGGACGGCTGGTTGTAGCTCGTAGAGCCAGGCACCACCGTTTCGGATATGTCGGGGTATGTCCCCATGGCCGGAGATACAGTCAATAAGCATCTGCTCATGATTGCCGCGCACGGCGTGGAACCAAGGTTTCTCAAGCCAGTTCAATACGTCTATGGAGTCGGGGCCTCGGTCGATGAGGTCTCCCACGGAAAAGATGCGATCCAGCTCAGTGTTGAAGTCTAGTTCATTTAAGGCTGCTGTTAGAAGTTTGAAGTGTCCGTGGATGTCGCCCACCACAAAGTCGCGACCTTTTTTATTGGGTGGGAATGATTTCGTCCTGTACATTTTTAGTGCTTTCGCAGATTTTAATTGGTGGCGACTGTATCACCTGGCGGAATTAACCGTAAGGCGGTGAGCTGGGTGCCGTCATAGGGTCAAGCTTGAATCGCCTGTCCGATACACTTCTCAAAAACCTGCTCCATAGGCTCCATAACGCAGTTGTAAGCCGCAATGTTGGCAAAAATCCACTCGTCCTTCTCAATCCCCCACCAACTGATTTCAAACCCGGCATTCATGATGAGGTGTTCAAACAGAATGCGTTGCGCACGGCCATTGCCTTCGCGGAAGGGGTGTACGACGTTGATGTCGGAATAGGCCTCTGCCACTGCAACTATCAGCTCTGTCCGATCCATCCCTTCGAACCAGTTTGCCGCGGCCATGGCCGTGAAGATCTTGCCGGCTTCTTTCTCCATGTATTCGGGTTGGCAAAAGCGGGTGGCTTGTTTGGAGATGCCAACGGTGCGCAGCTCCCCGGCCCACTCGAACAGGTCAGAAAAGAGAATTCGATGAATGTTTTGAAGGTAGGCCAGGCTGTAGGGCGGAGGGCTGAATTCGACGTTGTCCGCTGCGATGGCCGAGAGCTGTTGTTCGGCTTCGCTTAGGGTCGGTTCGTCACGGATATCGAGCTTGTTGCGAAGGACCGTGGAGCCGGGGTAGCAATAAGCGTCTTCACCGACTCCATATTTGTCAGGCATCAGGTTCGGGTCTGGGTGAAGGCCTTCAAGACCTCTTCACGCGTTGGCATTTTGCGTTCGCCGTCCGCGAAGGTCGTTTTGAAGCCTTCCAGACGGAGGCTGGCCGCGTAGTTGGATCTACGCGTCCTGGCGGCATAGGCCTTTTTGGTTTCAAGGCTGACATTGCCCATGGGGCTGGACCTCAATCGCGTTGGTTGGCCGATTATAGCCCATCCCGTTGGCATGGGCCTATGTCGCGACTTGGGCCACTGGTATCAGGCGTTGAATTGACCAATGGCGCTTGCGTTACGGTTCATCTCAAAATACTGTGTTTATATCCAGTATTCGAGATCACTTCATGCAGCTTATCGCTAAGCTCGGCATTCTTGCCGACGCTGCCAAGTATGACGCCTCCTGCGCCAGCAGCGGTGCGCCCAAGCGTAGCTCCCGAGGCCGTGAGGGACTGGGGGCCACCGATGGCATGGGCATTTGCCATAGCTATACGCCGGATGGGCGCTGCGTCTCGTTGCTGAAGGTGTTGCTGACCAACTTTTGCCTGTACGACTGCCAGTATTGCGTCAACCGTCGTTCCAGCAACGTGCCGAGGGCGCGTTTTACGCCGGAGGAGGTGGTCCGGCTGACCTTGGATTTCTATCGACGCAATTGCATCAGTGGGCTGTTTTTGAGTTCCGGCATCATTCGTTCGGCCGATTACACCATGGAGCAGTTGATACGGGTAGCGCGGTTGTTGCGGGAGGAGCACCAGTTTCGTGGCTATATCCACCTCAAGACCATTCCCGATGCCGATCCGCTGTTGATCGAGGAAGCGGGGCGGTTGGCGGATCGCTTGAGCGTGAATATCGAGCTGTCCTCCGACATAAGCCTCAAGCGCCTGGCACCGGAAAAGCAGTTGACGACCATCCGCCAGGCCATGGGCACCATCCACCAGGGGCAACAGGCGGTGGCGGATGAGCCGCGGGCACCGCGTTTCGCCCCGGCCGGGCAGAGCACGCAGGTGATTGTAGGGGCGGATGCCACTGATGATCACGCCATCCTGAGCAACGCCGAGTCGCTCTACCAGGGGTACGGTTTGCGAAGGGTTTACTATTCAGCGTTCAGCCCGATTCCCGACAGCCCTGCCAGCGTGCCCCTGGCGGCGCCTCCGTTGCTGCGCGAGCACCGGCTTTATCAGGCCGACTTTCTCATGCGCGGTTACGGCTACAAGGCAGGCGAGCTTCTGAGCGAAACCCACAACCTGGATTTGGACATCGACCCCAAGCTGGCGTGGGCGCTGGCCAATCGAGAGGTGTTCCCGCTGGACGTCAACCGCGCCGAACCCGCATTGCTGGCGCGTATTCCGGGGATTGGCCTGCGTAGCGTGCAGCGTCTGGTTGCACTGCGCCGGGAACGGCGGGTGCGTTATGACGACCTGGTGCAGTTGCGGTGCGTGCTGGAGAAGGCGCGACCGTTCATTGTCACCAGCGATTACCGGCCTGCCGACGCCCAGGTGCGTAGCGGCCTGCTGCGGGCGCGGTTGCGTGACCCTCAGCGGCCGGTGCAGATGGGGCTTTGGTGATGATTGCCCTGGATTGTGATGATGATTTCTCCACGTGGCGCGATCAGGCTCGAACGTTGCTCGGCCACGGCATCGACCCGAGCGATGTCACCTGGGCCCAAGGTCCGATGGCCGATCTTTTGGCCATGCCGGGCGCCGTTGCCTCAAGGGCCGGGCCCGTTCCGTACGCGGGTCCCCGCGGCCTTGCTGACCCAGCTCGAACAGGCTGGCCGTTACCAAGGCGAACAGCGTTGGAATTTGTTGTATGAAGTGCTTTGGCGCGTTGCCCATGGTGACCGCACAGCCATGCTCGCGGGCGACCGTCTGGGCAGTGAACTGCAGCGGCGGATCAAGCAGGTCCAGCGCGAGGCTCATCACCTGCATGCTTTCGTGCGCTTTATCCCCCTGCCGCAGGCATTGGCCGAGCAACTGCAATTGGACCTGGTCGCCTTTCACCAGCCGGCCCATGACATCCTCGAAAGCGCCAGCGGCCATTTTGCCGAGCGGCTAGGACAGCAACGCTGGCTGATCGCAACGCCGCGCGATGGCATCCGCTTCGATGGACAGTTGCTGGAGATTACCAGCGACGTTGCCCCGAGCAATGGCAGCACTGGGCGCGTCACGCCGACGATCCCGGCGCTGAGCTTTGGCGGACCTATTACAGGCACATCTTCAACCCGGCGCGGCTCAATCCCCAGGCGCTACGTCAGCACATGCCGGGGCGATTCTGGCAGCACTTGCCGGAGGGGGAGTTGATTCCTCGACTGGTGGGGTTGGCGCGGCGGGGGAAGCAGCGGGATGGGCAGGCGTTGGAGGTGGGGGCGCAAATGGGTAAGCGGATAGTGGTTGGTGCTGTTGTTGAGGATTAAACAAGTTCTGAATCCATCGCCGGACATTCCCATCGGAAGTTTCCCTCAAGCTGTGTCGTTCCCCGCTGACTATCCACCCCATCACCCCGTGCGCTAAGTTTTCTACGTCGCTGCAAATTCAGCGAGAGGGTGTGGAAGCCCTAACGAAAACCTAGCGCGTTGCACCGCTAAATTAAAAAGCAGACGCTTTTCCTAGGTCTGCTGTTAAATTACGGCGGCTGTACGCGGGGCGCCTTCGGGTGCGCCGGGTCCTAGGTTCTCGGTCTTCCACACCCGCGTACAGCTGCCACCCACCAGGTGGAAGTGGTGAAGGCAGTTCCTTTACATAACCTAGGTACAAGCCAATGAAAAAGCTCACCCCCAACTCTCAGAAAACCACAGCTAATCCAAGGTGGCTTTCGTCTAGCGTCACCCAAGAATATCTCCTGCCAAATATCCGAATCTCGATCCCGGATTCGGTCCCTTTGCCA
The DNA here is from genome assembly GCF_030687295.1 of Pseudomonas beijingensis. NCBI lineage: Bacteria > Pseudomonadati > Pseudomonadota > Gammaproteobacteria > Pseudomonadales > Pseudomonadaceae > Pseudomonas > Pseudomonas beijingensis. Next base: position 3,176,557 of record NZ_CP117425.1, read on the forward strand.
GCGGCATCCCAATCCGCCACTGACCTCCCATCCCCGCAGGAGTAACCCCTCATGTCCCGCTACATGCCCATCACCGGTATCGAAAACAATTTCCACGCGCTCCTGATCGACACGGAAGCGCCGCTGGACGTGCTGCACGACACCGCCGCTTACCGCATCGCCGCTGTTACGCAGTTGCTGGAAAACCTCGCCATGCGTTCCGACATCAGTACGGACGCGGTGGTACTCCATGATTTCGCCCAAGTGCTGGCGATCCCCCTGCGCGATGGGTGTGATCTGCTGGATGTGATCGGGCGGCGATTGCAGGCGCAGGTGTTGGCGTTGTAATGGAAGTGGGCGACCTCATAAGGTCGCCTGCACTGTCAGCTTGTAACCCTGTGGGAGTGAGCTTGCTCGCAATAGCGGTGGGTCAGTTGATGGCGATGTTGGATGTGCTGTTGTCATCGCGAGCAAGCTCGCTCCCACAGTTTTTTTCGGGGAGTTCACAGGTAGTGCGTTCGTTGCAAACCCTCTGTGGGAGCGGGCTTGCTCGCGAAAGCGGTGTGTCAGTTTGCAGGTTGCTGGTCGTGCCGACGCCTTCGCGAGCAAGCCCGCTCCCACAGGGTTTGGTGGGTACGCAAATTTTGCGTACACCCTCAGTCCACTGTGGGAGCGAGCTTGCTCGCGATAGCGGTGGGTCAGTTGATGGCGATGATGGATGTGCTGCCGTCATCGCGAGCAAGCTCGCTCCCACAGTCAATTGGTGTGCACCCACCATTGGCGAACAGCGCTTGAGTGGCGTTGATCAGTCCGCATCTGTAGGTGTAGAGGATGCGCTGCCCAGCCGATGCAACGAAGCCCCCTCCAACGTCTTCCACAACTTGCGCATCGTCGGATTGCGATTGGCAATCGCACAGTACGAGCGAATCTCCAATTGCGTGCTCCATTGCTCTCCACCGGCCCGTACCAACAGCCCACGCTCCAGTTCGTCGGCCACCGCGCTCTGCGGCAACCAGGCCACGCCGTAGCCCTCGATGGCCATGCGCATCAGCAGCATGGCCATGTCCGCTTCATAACAGCGTTCCAGCGCGATCGGTTCTGGGCCGTTGTTGATGACGATGTCGGCGACGCGCCCCAGAAACGTGGTTGCCGTATAGGCCAGGTAGGGCACCGGCTTGCCGGCGCGGCCGGGCAGGCGGAACAGCGGTTCGCCCTTGCGGTTGGGTGCACACAGGGGGATGAACGCGTCGTGGCCGAGTACCAGGCTGCCAAAACGCTCGGCGTCCAGCAGGATGGGGGCAAGCGGGTGATGGTAGACCATCATCAAGTCGCAACTGCCTTCCTCCAAGGCAATGACGGCGTCATGGATGTTGGCGGCCACCACCCGGGCGTTGAATTGCTCGTTGTGTGGCTGGAACTGCGAGAGCCACTTGGGCAGGAAGGTCATCGACAGGCTGTGGCCGGCGGTGATCTGGATCGAGCGCCCGGGCATTCGTTCCACGTCGCGCAGCGTCGAGCGCAACCTCAGCAATCCGGCGAGGGCCTCTCGGCTTTCATCGCAGAAAGTGACCCCCGCCGGGGTGAGCTGGACGGGGTAGGTGCCCCGGTCCACCAACTTGACCCCCACCCATTCCTCAAGTGAGCGGATACGCCGGGACAAGGCCGATTGCGTCACGCAACGCACCTCGGCCGCGCGGGAGAAATTTTTCCATTCGCCAATCGCCAGAAGATCATCCAGCCATTTGAGTTGCATATCGAGAACTCCCGCTGTGAGAGCAGGATCTTACTGCGCAACTCCCCGGCATAGCGCGGCCTTTCGATAACTATTCCAAAACCGCATAGGGCTAGCTGGATTACTCATCATCCCTCCGAATCCGCTCTTTAGAATCGATCCTGCCAAGTAAAAAAACTCCAAGAACTACTTGAGGACAGCACCGTGAAGAAGAATAAGCTCCCCCGTCGAATTGCAATGGGCATTGCCTTGGGCGTGCTGGTCGGTTGGGCATGTCACCATTTCGCAGGGAGCGAGCAAAGTGCCAAAGAGATTGCCAGTTACTTCTCGATGGTCACTGATATTTTCCTGCGCATGATCAAGATGATCATCGCGCCCCTGGTCTTCGCGACGTTGGTGGGCGGTATCGCCAGCATGGGCAATTCCCGTTCCGTCGGCAGGATCGGAGCCCGGGCGATGGCCTGGTTTGTCACCGCTTCGGTCGTCTCGCTGCTGATCGGAATGGGGTTGGTCAACCTGTTTCAACCCGGTGCCGGGCTGAACATGGATGTGGCCCAGCACGCAACGGCGGCTGTGCCGGTCAATACCGGTGACTTCAGTCTCAAGGCGTTTATCGGCCACGTGTTTCCCCGCAGCATCGCCGAAGCGATGGCCAATAACGAGATCCTGCAGATCGTAGTGTTTTCGCTGTTCTTCGGCTTTGCACTGGCGGGGGTGAAGCGGGCGGGCTACACCCGGATCACCGACTCCATCGAAGAGCTGGCGAAGGTGATGTTCAAGATCACCGACTACGTGATGGCCTTCGCGCCGATTGGGGTGTTTGCCGCCATCGCCTCGGCGATTACTACCCAGGGGCTTGGCTTGCTGGTGGATTACGGCAAGCTGATCGCCGAGTTCTACCTGGGGATCCTGATCCTCTGGGCGCTGCTGTTCGGAGCCGGCTACCTGTTCCTCGGTCGCTCGGTTTTCTACCTCGGCAAGCTCATTCGCGAACCGATTCTCCTGGCCTTTTCCACCGCCAGCAGCGAATCCGCCTACCCGAAAACTATCGAGGCGCTGGAGAAGTTTGGCGCGCCAAAACGTGTGTCCAGCTTCGTGTTGCCCCTGGGCTATTCGTTCAATCTCGACGGTTCGATGATGTACCAGGCGTTCGCCATCCTGTTCATCGCCCAGGCCTACAACATTGATTTGAGTTTCACTCAGCAGATGCTGATTCTTCTGACGCTGATGATTACCAGCAAGGGCATGGCCGGTGTCGCCCGGGCTTCGGTGGTCGTGGTCGCAGCGACGTTGCCGATGTTCAATCTGCCCGAGGCGGGGCTGCTGTTGATCATCGGTATCGACCAGTTCCTCGACATGGCCCGCACCGCCACCAACGTGGTGGGCAACAGCATTGCCACGGCGGTGGTCGCCAAGTCCGAACCCCATGAAGAGGCCGACGAGGCCGAAGGCGTACATGCGCCTGCTCGGTCGCGATCCGAACCGGTGCCGGTGGCTTGAGGAGACGGTCATGAAGGCTAAAGCGAAGTCGAGCCGCAAGGCTTCCGTGGTTCGCAAGTTGGGCATTGTCGGTGGGCTTGGATCACTGGCCGGCGGCGATCTGTTCTACAAGTTGGTCAAGTCCCGGGCGGTGCTAGAGGATCAGGGGCGCTACCATTTCCTCTTCGAGCAGCACCCCTTCAAGGACGTGCTACTGCCGCTGGACCAGGGCGCGAGCATGACGTCACGCAAGTTTTATGTGTATCAGGTGTGCAAGTCGTTCGAGGACGGTGGTTTCGATGCGGTGATGCTCCCATGCTTCGCCAGCCATACCTTTCGCGCTGAAATCGAGGAGGAACTGGGCATTCCCGTACTGGACATGATGGCTGCCTTGACCCGGCACGTCAGCCACACGGTGCCGCCCCAGGCGATGTTGGGGGTGATCGCCTCCGACTTCGTGCGCCATTGCGGCTTGTTCGAGCGACATTTTGGCAAAGACTTCCAGATTGTTTACCCCGACGCAGACGCTCAAGCGGGGTTGATGGAGGCGATGTACGGCCTCAACGGCATCAAGGACGGTCACCTGGAGGGCGTGCCGCTTGAAGCGGTCTATCGGGCGTGTCTCTCATTGCAGGCCCGGGGGGCGACGGTGATCCTGCCGGGCATGACCGAGCTTTCCCTGGTCTGCGCCGATTTGCAGCGTCGTGGAATCACCGTGCTGGACATCAATGAGATTTACGCCGACTTCGCGACACTGGACCAGCAGCCCAGGCGACCGCCGTTCAAGTTGGGCATCGTGGGCGGCGTTGGGCCTGCCGCCACGGTGGATTTCATGGCCAAGGTGGTGGCCAATACACCAGCGGGGAAGGACCAGGACCACATCAAGATGGTGGTCGAGCAAAACCCGCAGATACCGGATCGAACGGCCAACCTGCTGCGCGATGAAACCGATCCGACGATGGCGATGTACGCCACGTGCAAACGTCTCGAAAGTGCCGGCGCCAACGCCATCGCCATTCCCTGCAACACCGCCCATGCGTTCGTCGAACGGATCCAGGCTCACCTGAGGGTGCCCATCGTGAACATGCTGGGCGAGACGGTGGCGTGGATCGCGCGCACCTATGGTTCGGGCAAGGTGATTGGCCTGCTGGCGACGTCCGGTACGGTGCAGAGCCAGGTTTATCACCAGGCGGCGTGTCATGCCGGGCTCCAGGTGCTTACGCCAGGTGTCGATTACCAGGCGATGGTCATGGACGCCATCTACGGACCGCGGGGGATCAAGGCTGGCTTCACGCAAGGGCTCTGCAAGGAGCAATTGTTGCTGGCGGCGGAGCACCTGTGCGAGTTGGGGGGCGGGGGTGTTGATCTTGGGGTGTACCGAGTTGCCGCTGGTGCTGGCGCATTGCGAGGCGTTCGATATCAATGGGCACACGGTGGCGCTGGTTGATCCGACGATGATCCTGGCGTTGAAGTGTGTGGCGTTGGCGCAAAGGCACGGTCCTGTGGGAGCAAGGCTTGCCCGCGATGAAGCTAACGCGGTCTCCTGAAGGTCAAGGTGCCTGCATCGCGAGCAAGCTTTGCTCCCACAGATGAATCAACCAGCCTTGGCTGGCCCGCGCAACGCCGCAATGTCCCGCTTGGGCGGCACGCCAAACAAGCGGGCATATTCGCGGCTGAACTGGGACGGGCTTTCATAGCCCACCTTGAAGGCCGCACTCGCCACGTCCACGTGCTCGTTGAGCATCAAGCGTTTGGCTTCGTTCAACCGCAGCCACTTCTGGTATTGCAGCGGGCTCATCGCCGTGAGCTGGCGGAAGTGGTGGTGAAACGTCGGCGCGCTCATTTGCACTCGCGCTGCGAGGTCGTCCACGCGCACGGGCTCGGTGTAGTTCAATTTCAACCAGTCGATGGCCTTGGCGATCCGGTAGCCCTGGCTATCGACCGAGGCGATCTGCCGCAGCCGGGCGGCTTGGTCGCTGAGCAGCAGCCGATAGTGGATCTCGCGCTGGATCAATGGTGCCAGTATGGGAATCGCTTCCGGCTCATCGAGCAACGCCAGCAGGCGTGCGAACGGCGCCAGCAGGTCTGGTGTCGCGGTGCCAATTCCTGCGCCAATCCCGACCGCTCGATCACGCGACGGCACCAGGCTGCCTTGGGCGATCAGGTCGGCCACCATGCGCAAGTCGAGCCTCAGGATCAGGCCCAGGCAGGGTTGTTCCGGGCTCGCCTGCAACACCTCGGAATTGGCCGGGATGTCCAGAGAGGTCATGAGGAACCGACTGGTGTCGTAACCATAGGCTTCGCCGCCGATCCATACCTGCTTCTCGCCTTGGGCCACCAGCACGATGCTTGGTTCGATCATGCAAATCACCGGCGGCGCCGGGGTTTCACGCCGGAAGAAGACGAGGCCGGGAATGGGCGTTTCGAAGTCGCCCGGGTGTGGGGCCCAGGCGCCAATGATGGCGCTCAATGTCTCTTGTACGGATCTGCGTTGGACGGCCATGTCGGCTCCGGTGTCATCTGGGCTCAAGCGCTATAGGCAGAACATTAACGCGCTAAATGAAGCGCTGCCTATACGCGATGGAAGAACTCATAGGATCAGGCAAGCATCTCAGCGTAATGCGTTACCGGTCGGCCGGGTTGAGCCCTGAAAATACCCCCTCACTCTATCCAGCAAGGAGTCTTCTGATGCGTGTACAAGCCTATGGCGCCCGCGCGGGCGACAAGCCCCTTGAACCCCTGCAGATCACTCGTCGGACGCCGGGCGCCCACGACGTCCAGATCGACATCGCTTTTTGTGGTATCTGCCATTCGGACCTGCACCAGGTGCGCGCCGAGTGGGCGGGTACCCAGTTCCCCTGCGTGCCGGGCCACGAAATCGTCGGTCGGGTAGCGGCGGTCGGTGCCCATGTGTCCGTCTTCAAGACGGGCGACCTGGTCGGCGTCGGCTGCATCGTCGACAGCTGCAAGCACTGCGACGACTGCGACAGTGGCCTGGAAAACTATTGCGACGGGATGATCGGGACCTACAACTTCCCAACCCCGGATGAACCCGGTTGGACGCTGGGCGGTTATTCGCAAAACATCGTGGTGCATGAGCGCTATGTGTTGCGCATTCGTCACGCCGAGGACCAACTGGCCGCCGTCGCGCCACTGCTCTGCGCCGGCATCACCACCTATTCGCCGTTGCGCCACTGGAACGTCGGGCCGGGCAAGAAGTCGGTGTGGTCGGCATCGGTGGCTTGGGTCACATGGGTATCAAGCTCGCCCATGCAATGGGGGCTCATGTCGTGGCGTTCACCACGTCCGAGTCCAAGCGCGAAGATGCCAGGCAATTGGGGGCTGACGAGGTCGTCGTGTCGCGCAATGCCGAAGAAATGGCCGGGCATACCAAGAGCTTTGATTTCATCCTCAACACCGTAGCGGCGCCCCATGACCTCGACGCGTTGCTGGTGCTGCTCAAGCGCGACGGCACGATGGCCCTGGTGGGCGCCCCGGCAACCGCGCATCCTTCGCCGAATGTCTTCAACCTGATCATGAAGCGGCGCACCCTCGCCGGGTCGATGATCGGTGGCATTCCTGAGACCCAGGAGATGCTCGACTTCTGCGCGCAGCACGGCATCGTCGCTGACATCGAACTGGTTCGGGCCGAGCAGATCAACGCGTCCTATGAACGCATGCTCAAGGGCGACGTCAAGTATCGCTTCGTGATCGATAACGCGTCCTTGGCCGGCTGATAGGCGTGCCAATGGGTTGCTCGCGAAAGGGGGCTGCCTGGGGCCGTGATGTTGGCTGTGCCGACGCCTTCGCGAGCAAGCTCGCTCCCACAGGGGAGGTGTGGCAGGCACGAAATAGGTGAACACCCCCATTCAAAACTGTGGGAGCGAGCTTGCTCGCGATAGCGGTCTGCCTGAAGCGGTGATGTTGGATGTGCCACCGTCATCGCGAGCAGGCTTGCGCTCACAGATCCGTCAAGCAACACAGGATTGTCATCCAATGACCGATAACTCATTGCCACAAGACCGGCCCGCCTGGGGCGCGGTACTTGCCATGGCGCTTGCCGCGTTCGTGCTGGTTGCCTCGGAGTTCATGCCCGTCAGCTTGCTGACGCCGGTAGCGGCCGATCTTCATGTCAGCGAAGGGCAGGCCGGTCAAGGCATTGCCGTTTCTGGCGCCTTTGCCTTGATCACCAGTCTGTTCATCGCTTCGATTGCCGCCCGGGTCGACCGCAAATGGCTCCTGCTGGGGCTGACCTTGCTGATGATCGTCTCAGGCACCGTGGTGGCGTTCGCGCCGAACTACCCGGTATTCATGGTCGGTCGCGCGTTGATCGGCGTGGCGATTGGCGGCTTCTGGTCGCTGTCGGCGGCCACGGCCATGCGGCTCGTGCCGGACGCTCAGGTTCCGCAGGCACTGGCCATCGTCAACGGCGGCAATGCCTTGGCGACAGTGATTGCTGCGCCGCTGGGCAGTTTCCTGGGGGCGATCATCGGTTGGCGTGGCGCGTTTTTCTGCATCGTGCCCGTCGCCGCCATCGCCCTGGTCTGGCTGCTGCTACGCCTGCCTTCCATGCCTGCGCAGGCGAAGCAGGGCAGTACCAGCGTCTTCAAGTTGATGACCCGGGCACCGGTCGCGCTGGGCATGCTGGCGGTCAGCACGTTTTTCATGGGCCAGTTCATGTTGTTCACCTATCTGCGACCATTCCTTGAAACGGTGACGCAGGTGAGCGTTTCAATGCTGTCCTTCATGTTGCTGGTGATCGGTGTGGCGGGGCTGCTGGGTACCTTCCTGATCGGGGCCTGCTTGAAAAACCACCTCTATCGGACGCTCATCGTCATCCCCCTGTTGATGGCCGCGATTGCCATTGTCCTGGTGGGGTTCGGCGAGTCGGTGGTGTTCACGACCCTCTTGCTCGGCCTTTGGGGCCTGGTGGCCACCGCTGCGCCCGTAGGTTGGTGGACCTGGCTTTCGCGAACGCTGCCGGAAGATGCCGAAGCCGGTGGCGGCCTGATGGTGGCGATCGTCCAGCTCGCCATCGCCGGAGGCGCGACAGTGGGTGGGTTGCTGTTTGATCTGAGTGGCTATCGCGCGACCTTCGAAACCAGTGCAGCCGTGTTGGCTATGGCGGCTGTGCTGACGGTGCTGGCTGCTCGCTCAGCGCTCCGGCAATCTTTATCGACCACGCAAGCAACGCACTATGGCGCGGCGGTTTGAGGCGAGTGATGTAAGCCAAGAGAGGGCGACCGTTGGGCGCCTGAGGTTAATGGCACATTGATGGCTTGTTATACTCTGGGTCTGTTACCCATCATGTTGGTTGATTGTGACTACCGAGCGAATTTCCCAATTAGAGCAAGCCCTGATGGCTGTGATCGCCGCTGCCGGGAAGATGGGCATCAGCCGCGATGAATTGTGCGCGCAGGCCGTGGGTGGGCTGATATCCGATCCGTACTGGAGCTGGGCGGATGCCCGATACGCGCAAGGCGCGGCTGACGAAATCGACAATGCCTTGAATGCCCTTGTGGGAAGGCCGGCGATGGAACTGGCGCTACCGGTGCCCGGGACCGACCCAACACTCGAATCAGCGCCACAGATCGAGTGTGTTCTCCAATAAAAATGGGCGACCTCGGGTCGCCCATTTGCGTTAAAGGCCAAGGCCTTCTTCTATCAGCGAGAGCAAGGTGTCCTCATCCAGGATGGCAGGTTCAGGGCGCGGTTGTCCGGCCGATTGCAGGGCCTGGACATGCCAAAGCGATTCGCCATGCTCACCGAGTGTGCGCACGATGCAGTGTTCGCTCCCCTTCATATGGACTTCAATGCAGCCCTCGCCCTTGAGCGAGAAACGTGCAATCGGGTCGAATGAAATGCGGCGATGATTACCTTCGATCAACAGTTGATCGATGGCGTAGTTGTACGTCGACCCGCTGGAATGACTTTCAAAGACGTGGGTGGGGTTGCGCCGAATGTCCAGGCCCGCCTCGCACACGGGCGCCAGCCAGATTTCGATCTGGCGATACAGCTCGTAGACCTGGGCGGGCCAGTGCTCGATCGCCAGGTCGGCGCAGTTGTCGGTGTCCGCGCGGGTCTGCTGGGTTTTCCTCAATTTGGCCGCTAGCTCGTCTGCCTTGCTCATGTCGATTCCCTGTCGTGATGATAGGTTGAGCTTAGCTGATGGGCTGGGGTGTTCGTTTGCGCTGGGTCATGGGGGGGGTTAGGAGCAAGCGCCTTCGCCCCAGGGAAGCAGTGCCTGAGAGGTTCTGGTCATTTCCATAACATCACCAGCGGAAGGATTGCAGACCAGTATTTTCTGTAGGACAGGCGAAATCATCGTCACCCATCAGTTCTTTGACCCGACGGGTAAAAATTGGAGTTTCAATAAAGATCATTGCTAATGTGCGCCAGTGGCTTACTTTCGAGCAAGCCTATTGAACTCCGCCCCCCGATGCGCCCGGTGAGTTGCAACTAAACTCGGGAACGCTCGATGATCAGGACAAGACACAGGACCGAGCACCCACCATGCGCATGAGAGCACTGAGCAATAACGACCTGGGACCACTGCGCGCTGCGCTCACCCTGGCCGGGCTACCCGTGGACGACCTGACGTATCCCGGTCGACAGTTTTTCAGCTTCAGCCATCAAGGTGTTGATGTGGCGTGGCGGTATCGAGGGGGAGGGCGCCGAGCGGTTGCTGCGCTCGCTGGTTGTCCTTGAGGGGCAGCGGGGCAAGGGTGCTGGCGCGGCGGTGCTGGCCGCTATCGAGGCGTTTGCGAAACGCGAGGGCACACAGCGGCTTCACCTGTTGACCGACAGCGCCGCCGCGTTTTTTATCGGCCAGGGCTATCAGCCGGAGGACCGTTCGCTGGCACCCGCTTCGATCAGCGCGACGGCCCAGTTCAAGACCTTGTGCCCGGCCTCGGCGACGTACCTGAGCAAACGCCTCGTCTAGCGCAGCAAATGCACCGTCAACCCGGCCAGCCCGCACGCCAGCAACACCTGGATTACTCCGCGCTTGTAGCGAAACAGCGCAACGGCCGCCAAGAGGGCGATGATCGCCGACGGCCAGTCCAGGGCACCTGCAAAACCGTTGGGCCAGAGCACGTGGTAACCGAAGAAGCAGGCCAGGTTGAGGATCACCCCGACCACCGCCGCGGTAATCGCGGTCAGCGGTGCGGTGAATTTCAACGCGTTGTGGGTCGATTCCACCAGCGGGCCGCCGGCCAGGATGAACAGGAACGAGGGCAGGAACGTGAACCAGGTCACCAGCGTGGCCGCGACGGCTCCGGCGAGAAAGGCTTGCTCGGGCCCGAACACCTGCATCACGTAGCCTCCGACGAAACCGACGAAGGCCACGACCATGATCAGCGGCCCGGGCGTGGTTTCGCCCAGGGCCAGGCCGTCGATCATTTGTGTCGGCGTCAGCCAGCCGAAGTGTCCGACGGCGCCTTGGTACACGTAGGGCAAAACCGCATAGGCGCCGCCGAAGGTCAGCAGTGCGGCCTTGGTAAAGAACCAGGCCATTTGCGTCAACGTGCCGCTCCAGCCGAACACGAGGGTCAGCAGGCCCATTGGCACGATCCACAACAGGGCACCGACGACTGCCAATCGGGCCAACCTGGCGGCGCTGAACCGGGCGTGGTCCGGGGTTGGCGTGTCGTCGTCGATCAAGGCGGGGCCGAAGGACTGGTGCTGGGTCGCGTGACCGCCCAGGCTGAATTTTTCCGGTGCCCAGCGGCCACCGAAATAACCGATGGCAGCGGCCCCCAGTACGATCAGCGGGAAGGGGAGGTCAAAGGCAAAGATCGCGGTGAACGATGCCGCCGCGATGGCCCACAGCCAGTTGTTCTTGAGTGCGCGAGAGCCGATCCGGTGGGCGGCATGCACCACGATGGCGGTCACGGCCGGCTTGATCCCATAGAATATACCCGCCACCACCGGCACTTCGCCAAAGGCGATGTACAGCCACGACAACGCGATGAGAATGAACAGTGAAGGCAATACGAACAACGCCCCGGCGATCACGCCACCCCAGCTTCGGTGCATCAACCAGCCCAGGTACGTTGCCAGTTGCTGGGCCTCGGGCCCCGGCAGCAACATGCAGTAATTAAGGGCGTGCAGGAAACGCCGCTCGGAAATCCAGCGCCGACGTTCCACCAACTCCTGGTGCATGATCGAGATCTGCCCCGCTGGGCCGCCGAAACTGATGAAGCCCAGTTTGAGCCAGAACCAGAACGCCTCGCGCAGGCTGATGGCGCCGGGTTGGGTCAGGGCCTGTTCATCATCGATTCGGATCGGTTTGCTCATGGTCGACGGGGCACTTGGAAGTCAAAGGCGACCATACGTTATGGGGCGTTACGCCATTTAGATAGCCCCCAGAAAGGTTTGCTTGTAAAAAAATAGCCCTTCAACGATTACGACCAGCGGGAGCAAGCGCCCTCGCCACGGGGAATTTCGTCGTTTTGAAGCGGGTATTTTTGCTGGCTCGGGGGTGCCTTTTTGGATCCACTGCGGCCACCCATCGGCTCCGCTGCACAGGCAAATTGCCGCCTCACAAGCGGTAGGCTAAGCTCACGAATATTGGGGGTTATGAGCGAATTCGCTCATGCTTTGCCCTCTTCAGGAATTCGCTTGCCAATCCCCACCTACGATCCTTTTCATCTCCCCGCCGGTGCCTTGAAACGCCTGCCGTTGCTCAAAGCTGCGGTTACGTTTATCGCAGCGGTGTGCCTGTGCCTGTGTGGTTTGCTTTACCTGCAGGTGGAGCAGTCCCGCCGACACGATTTGGAGTCGGCCCGCATTGCCTCGGCTACCCTTACCCGGGCCATGGCCCAACAGGCCCAGGACACCTTCCTGCAGGCCGATCTGGTCTTGGCCAGCCTGGCGGATTGGATCCAGATCGATGGATTCGGCCCTGCGGTGCAGCAACGTTTACAGCAAACCTTTGCTCGCCGCGTGCAGTCGCTCGAGCAGTTGCATGGCCTGTTTCTGTTCGACAAGCAAGGTCATTGGGTCATTACCTCCTTTGACGACCTGCACCGGGGGGCAGGGGTAGCGGATCGAGATTATTTCCTTTTCCACCAGCAGAACGCCTCCCTGATCGCCCATATCGGCCCGGCGATCCGCAGTCGGCAAAACGGCGAGTGGATCATCCCGGTTTCCCGGCGCTTGAATGATCGCGACGGCAACTTCCAGGGCGTGTTGATGGCCGGCATCAAAATGTCCTACTTCGACCGGTTCTTCAAAAGCTTCAGCCTCGATGAGCAAGGTGAGATGGCCCTGGCTTTGTCTGACGGGACGCTGTTGGCCCGACGCCCCTTCGATGAGGCGCGGATCGGTCGCCCGTTGGCCGAGGAACATATCTACAACCATGCCCTGGACGGCGGGATGTCTGGCGATGGGATCATCCGTTCGGCCATCGATGGTGTCGTAGGCAGGCTGTATGGGCATCAACATTTACAGGCTTATCCGCTGGTGGTCACCGCCGCTATGTCCGAAGAGTCGATCCTGGTGGGCTGGCATGACCGGGCTTTCCAATCCAGCCTCATCGTCGGCCTGGTGGTCCTGGGCATTTGCATGTTCGGCTGGGTATTCGTGCGCCAGGTACGCAACAGCGAAAAGATCGAAGCGGACTTGCGCAAGGCGCAGGAAGCGTTGGAACTGATTGCCACCCATGACAGCCTCACCGGGCTGGCGAATCGGCGTCTGTTCGAACGGGCCCTGGACATCGAGTTCGGGCGGGGCGCTCGTCAGCGCAGCCCTTTGAGCCTGATCATGCTCGACATCGATTTTTTCAAACGCTACAACGACGCCTATGGGCACGTGGCCGGGGATCACTGCCTGGCGGAAGTGGCCAAAGTGCTCAAGAGTTGCTGTCACCGCAAGGCCGATCTGGCGGTACGGTATGGCGGCGAAGAATTTGCGGTACTGCTGCCCGACACCAACCTTTCGGGGGCCATGGCGCTGGCCGAGCAGATCCGCCGCAGCGTCATCGACAAGCACATCACTCATTCCGGCTCCCCGACCGGCTACCTCACGGTGAGCCTGGGCTGCTATGCCTTTGTGCCCAGCAGCCTGGACAGCATCGAAGTCTTTATCCAGCGCGCCGATGCGGCGCTTTATCAGGCCAAGCACAGCGGCCGCAACCGGGTGGCGGTGTTATCCACGGAGGGCGGGCTCGATACGTTGGCGCGCTCGGATCGTTGAGATCGGTTGGAATCACCGGCAGCTTGCCCGGCCCATTACTCAAGCATTGTGCTGGCGAACTTCAAGCGGTGTGTAGGCTCTTTCGCAAAAAACCGTGGGCTCGCCAGCTGATCAGGCAGTGGGTGCTAAGGTTGGGGAGACGACTGGCTCGGTCCTCGCCGTTCTCGATATCGAAGCCAGCGTTGAAAGGACAGGAGTAGGTCAATGGATTCCACTGCCGATAGCCCTTCACGCACCGCGCGCCACACCCCGATTACCCGTCGCCTGGTCGTGGCGGTCGGGGGGCTGTTCGTCCTGGGCGTCCTGGTGGCGATTGCCGCGCTGTTCAACATTGCGCAAAAGCTCGACGCGGATGATTTGCGCAAGACGCATTTCTATACCGAGCGCGCCCTCGAGAATCGCGTCACCGCCTCGAAAAACTACATCGCCAGCTATGCGTATTGGACCACGGCCTATGACCACCTCAACGGTGAAGTCGATGTGCAATGGGCCTACACCGAGCAGAACATGGGCAAGACCCTGTTCACCAATGATGAATACGAGGGTGTGTTTGTCATCGATCGGCAACGCACCAAATATGCCGTGGTGCGTGGGCGTAACGTCCAAGCGGATACCGCAGTTTATATGGACGCGCCGCTGGCGGAGCTGATGGACCAACTCCAGGCGCAGCCTGACCTGACGATACCCATGGTCCGCTACACATTGTTCGAGGGCTGGCCGGCCATCGTCACCGCGTCGGTGATTACGCCCAACGACGAACGGCCCCTGGTCGAGGCCCAAAGCACCTCGGTCCTGCTGTTCGTCGACCAGCTGACGCCCGTCAAGTTGCGCAAACTGGGCAAGAGTTATGGCCTCACCGATTTGAAGCTCAAGAAAGACACCGAGCTCAAGCCCGGCCAGCCGGCCGTGTCGCTGGACAGCACCGGCTACAGCCTGGTGTCCCGACTGGTGCGCCCGGGCCAGCAATTGCTCTGGTCCCTGGTGCCGCCGCTGGGTGGCGCGCTGCTGATCCTGGCCCTGCTGACCGCTTACTTTTTTCGCTATGCATTGCGCACGGCACGGCACGTGGACGCCAGCTACGACAGCCTGGAAAGATCAGCCCATGCCCTGGAGGCCAGCGAGGAGCGCTTTCGGGCCGTGGCCGAAGCGGCTTCAGACTGGATCTGGGAAATCGACGGGCAGCAACACATCACTTATCTGTCGGGGCGTTTCAATACGGTCACCGGGTTTTCCGACCAGCAATGGCTGGGGCAACTGCTTGAGCAACTGCTGTATTGCGACACTACGCCGATTGCCCTCTGGTTGGCCAAGTTGACAGAGGAACAGAACGCCAGCAACTTGCGCTGCTCCTACCGCGATCATTCCGGGCAACTGCGCTTCTGTCGAGTGTCGGCCCGCCCGATCTACAACAAGGCCGAGGTGATGGGTTATCGCGGCACCGCCAGCGACATCACCGACGAGGTGGCCGCCCATGCCCAGGTCCAGCACCTGTCGATGCACGATGCGCTGACCGGCCTGCCGAACCGCAACAAGCTGGCGCGACACCTGGATGATGCGCTGCTGGCCAAGGAGCATTCCACCCCCCTGACATTGCTGATGGTGGACCTGGATAACTTCAAGCCGATCAACGACTCCCTCGGCCATCCGGCCGGCGATGCGGTGTTGCTGGAAGTGGCCCGGCGGCTGCGCGACAGCACCCGCGAGCAAGACCTGGTGGCGCGCCTGGGGGGCGACGAATTCGTGGTGGTGCTCAGTGGAATGGATAACACCGCTGAGATCGATCGATTCTGTGAACGGCTGATCGACAGCCTGCAGCAACCGATTCTCTACGAAACCCATTCGTTGCACATCGGCGCCAGCATTGGTACCGCCCTGAGCCACCGTCAGGGTTACGTGCCCGGTGAACTGATCCGTTGCGCCGACATTGCGATGTACCAGGCCAAGTCCGAGGGCAAGAAAACCTGGTGTTATTTTGCCTCGCAAATGAACGATCAGATCCAGCATCGTCGCCAGTTGGAAAGCGATCTGCGCCAGGCCGTGAAGAACAACGAATTTGTCCTGCATTTCCAGCCGCGCTACACCGTCGATGGTCGGGAGATCGTGGCGGTCGAGGCGTTGGTTCGCTGGCAGCATCCAACCCAAGGCCTATTGGGCCCCGATACCTTTATCCCGTTGGCCGAGCAAACCGACCTGATTGTCCCGCTTTCCCGTTGGGTGTTGCGCGAGGCCTGCGAAACCGCGCTGACCTGGCCGGTGGCACTGATGGTTTCGGTCAACCTGTCGCCGGTGCAGTTCGAGCGCAGCGACGTGGTGGAAGATGTGCGGCAGGTGTTGATCGAAACCCGTTTCCCGGCGAGTCGCCTGGAACTCGAACTCACCGAAAACGTGATGCTCAATGATGTCGATGGCGCCCTGCAGGTCATGAATGCCCTGAAGGAGCTAGGCGTACGCTTGAACATGGACGATTTTGGTACCGGTTATTCGTCCCTCGGTTACCTGCGCACCTATCCATTCGACGGCATCAAGATCGACAAGCGCTTCATCGCCTCCATGAGCAACAGCAGCAACGACCGCGCCGTGGTGCAGGCGATCATCAACCTGGGCAAGGCCATGGGGCTGACGGTCACCGCCGAAGGTGTGGAAACCCTGGCTCAGCTCGGCTCATTGGGCTCGGACCAATGCCACGAAGTGCAGGGTTATTTCCTCAGCCGGCCGATCGACAAACAGGCCTTTGCGCAGTTGCTGGAGAACGGCCGGCCCTTGTCGAAAATGGGCTGCTGAAGACGGATGCAACCACCGCGCCCGGTTGTCGGTCACAGCCAGTAACGTGACATTTCGAGTGCTGGCTCTATGAAAAACCTGCGAATTGCGACCTTCAACATCAATGGCATCCGGGCGCGGCTGCCCAACCTGCTGGAATGGCTGGAGCGGGAGAAACCCGACATTGCCTGTTTGCAGGAGCTCAAGGCGGTGGACAAGGATTTCCCGGCGGCGGAGCTGGAGTCGGTGGGGTATGGGGCGATCTGGCACGGGCAGGCGTCCTGGAACGGTGTCGCGATCCTGGCCCGTGACGCGCAGCCATTGGAGAGCCGACGAGGCCTGCCCGGCGGGGACGATGACAGCCACAGTCGCTATCTGGAGGCGGCGGTGCACGGCGTGCTGGTGGGGTGCCTTTACCTGCCCAACGGCAATCCGCAACCGGGTCCCAAGTTTGACTACAAGCTGGCCTGGTTCGAACGGCTGATCCAATACGCTCAAGGGTTGCAGGCCAGTGATCATCCCGTGGTGCTGGCCGGTGACTACAATGTGGTGCCCACCGACATGGATATCTACAACCCGCGCTCCTGGCTCAAGGATGCGCTGCTACAACCCGAAAGCCGCGCGTGCTACCAGCGCTTATTGGATCAGGGCTGGACCGATTCGCTGCGCCACTTGTATCCGGACGAGCGGATCTACACCTTCTGGGACTATTTCCGTCAGCATTGGCAAAAGAACTCTGGACTGCGCATCGATCACCTGTTGCTCAACCCGGTCGCCAGCGCCTACCTGAGCGAGGCCGGCGTGGACGCCTGGGTCAGGAACCAGCCCCACCCCAGCGACCATGCCCCCACCTGGATCCGGCTGGCTTCGCGCAAACGGCGCTGACGGGGCAGGGGGGCGGTCGGTTGTTGTCTCTGTAAGGGGAATGCCTTATACCTGGCGCCATTAGCCATGCGCTTGTTGTGAGCGCTGGCCGACCCCGGAAAAGGACACCCTCATGAGTCATCCCCAACTGAGCGATACGGCCCGTTATCTGCGGCGTCTGGGTTTCGACGCACCACCGGCGCCGACCCTCGACACCTTGCGCCAGATGCAATGGCGCCATACCGCCGAATTCCCTTTTGAAACCCTGTCAACGCTGCTGCGTCAACCCGTGCCCATCGACCTTGAGTCGGTCGAGCGCAAGGTTTTCGAAGAGGGGCGCGGCGGCTATTGCTATGAACTCAACCAGTTGTTCCTGGCGCTGTTGCAAGCAGTGGGTTTCGACGCCCGGGGCATCACTGGACGCGTGGTGATGAATGCGCCTGACGGCGCGTGGCCTGCCCGGACCCATCGGCTGAGCCTGGTGACGATCGACGGTGTGCGCTATATCACCGACGTCGGTTTTGGCGGCATGGTGCCCACCGCGCCGCTGCTGCTGGACAGTCGTGAGGCCCAAGTCACGCCCCATGAGCCGTATCGCATCGACACCCATGCGGACGGTTACCTGTTGCGCGCCAACGTTGCCGGCGAATGGCGGCCGATGTACCTGTTCGATCTGCAACGCCAGGAAGACATCGACTACACCGTCGGCAATTGGTACGTCTGCAACCATCCGGAGTCGCCGTTCATGGGCCGTTTGATGGTGGCTCGTACCGGTGACGGGCTGCGCAAGACCCTGAACGGCAACAGCTATGCCGTGCACCGCATAGGGCAGGAGAGTGAGCGGCGCGTAATCATCGATGCCGATGAGTTGATCGATTTATTGGAGCAGGAATTCAGCCTGCGCGTGCCGCCACGCGAGCTGTTGCGGCCCGCGCTGGTGGGGTTGCTCCAGGCCTAAAAGGGTTTGGCCAGGGATCTGTTCCAAATGTGCACACAATAAGTTGTATACAACTCTATGGACATTTGTCCTGAGTTTTGAATACAGTGTGCCCATAACAAAAAACAGGGAATCCCCGAACCATGAAAACGCCCCATGTTTCACTCCCACGGCCCGAGGACGAAAACCTCGGCGTCGGCGCGAATATGGCTTACGGCCTGCAACATGTGTTGACCATGTACGGTGGCATTGTCGCCGTGCCGTTGATCATCGGCCAGGCGGCCGGGCTTTCGCCGGCGGACATCGGCCTGTTGATCGCCGCGTCATTGTTCGCGGGTGGCCTGGCAACGTTGCTGCAAACCCTCGGCCTGCCGTTTTTCGGCTGCCAACTGCCTTTGGTGCAGGGCGTATCGTTTTCGGGTGTCGCGACCATGGTGGCGATTGTCGGCAGCGGGGGGGAAGGGGGCTTTCAAGCCATCCTAGGAGCGGTGATCGCCGCGTCCCTGATAGGTTTGCTGATCACCCCGGTGTTTTCTCGCATCACCCGGTTCTTTCCGCCACTGGTCACTGGCATTGTGATCACCACCATTGGTCTCACTTTGATGCCGGTAGCGGCGCGTTGGGCGATGGGTGGCAACAGCCACGCCGCCGATTTCGGCAGCATGGCGAACATTGGCCTGGCCGCGGTGACCCTGGTGCTGGTGCTGTTGCTGAGCAAAATGGGCAGCGCAACCATCTCGCGGTTATCGATTCTGTTGGCGATGGTCATCGGTACGGTCATCGCGGTATTCCTCGGCATGGCGGACTTTTCAGCGGTCAGCCAAGGCCCGATGTTCGGCTTCCCGACACCGTTCCATTTCGGCATGCCGACGTTCCATATCGCCGCGATCCTGTCGATGTGCATTGTGATCATGGTGACCCTGGTGGAAACCTCTGCCGACATCCTGGCGGTGGGCGAGATCATCGACACCAAAGTCGACTCCCGGCGCCTGGGCAACGGCTTGCGGGCTGACATGCTGTCGAGCATGATCGCGCCGATCTTCGGTTCCTTCACCCAGAGTGCCTTTGCCCAGAACGTCGGGCTGGTGGCGGTGACCGGGATCAAGAGCCGTTTCGTGGTGGCGACCGGCGGGGTGTTCCTGGTGGTGCTCGGCCTGCTGCCGTTCATGGGGCGGGTGATTGCCGCCGTGCCGACCTCGGTGCTGGGCGGTGCCGGTGTCGTGCTGTTCGGCACGGTGGCCGCCAGTGGCATCCGCACGCTGTCGAAAGTCGATTACCGCAACAACGTCAACCTGATCATCGTCGCCACCTCCATCGGTTTCGGCATGATCCCCATCGCCGCACCGAACTTCTATGACCATTTCCCCAGTTGGTTCGCGACCATCTTCCATTCGGGCATCAGTTCTTCGGCAATCATGGCGATCATGCTGAACCTGGCGTTCAACCACTTCACCACGGGCAATTCCGACCAGCAGTCAGTCTTCGCCGCCGGCACCGAGCGGGTGTTGCGTTACCAGGACCTGGCGGCGCTGCGCGAAGGCGACTATTTCAGCGACGGCAAGCTGCACGACTGCGATGGCAACGAGATCCCCGTGGTGGCGGAGCCTGTTCTCGCGCCAGCGGAGCATGGGCCGATCCGACTGAAAAGCAGCGAGCATGTCTGATAGATACCCGTGACCTAGCGGACATGAAAAAGCCTGTGATCAATGATCACAGGCTTTTTTGTACCGACCGGAAGACCGATTACCAGCGGCCGTAATGACCCCGGGGTGGGCCGTAGTAATAGCCCCGTGGTGGCCCGTAATACACCGGTGCCGGGCGATAGTAGATCGGCCGCTCTACATACACTGGCTGCGGCTGGTAGTAGACCGGTGGTGGTGCCTGGTAGTAGACCGGCTGTGGCTGGACGTAGACCGGTTGTTGCACATACACCGGACGATCACGGTTGATGATGGCTGAGCCAACGATGGCCGAACCGACGATGGCACCAAACACGGCGGGCCCCTCCCAACCACCACGACCGTGGGCGGATGCCTGGCCGGTGACCGCGAGTGCCCCCATGAGCAGGGCGATGATGGGAAGTCTACGATTCATGGCTGTTCCTCGTTTCGGCCCCGACGCTTGTGGTCTGCAACAGACCCGATGAGGGTTGCGGGGATACTTGCTATGACAGCGATTTTCTCAGGATTTGCGCCGCCGTTGGGTAAATATTGTGTAAGGTCTGTAGCGCTTTTCTTTACCGCGCCGCGTCATCCAGCGGCCTGAGATCGGGCCGGGCCAGGCAGTATCATCATCGAATAAACCTTTCGCGACGGTGTTCCGTCTGTCCGAAAGTGAATGCAAGGAGACACGCATGCAGATCAACCCCAACAAAGACACCCAACTGTGCATGTCGCTTTCGGGGCGTCCCGGAAACTTCGGCCTGCGTTTTCATAATCATTTGTATGAGCAATTGGGCCTGAACTTCTATTACAAGGCGTTCAGCAGCCGGGACCTGCCTGGCGCGGTGGGGGGTATCCGCGCCCTGGGCATTCGCGGCTGCGGCGTGTCGATGCCGTTCAAGGAAGCCTGCATCGCCCTGGTGGACGAACTGGATCCTTCCGCTGCCGCGATCCAGTCGATCAACACCATCGTCAATACCAACGGCCATCTGAAGGCCTACAACACCGACTACATCGCCATCGCCCAATTGCTGCAAAGCCACGCCGTGCCCAAGGATTCGACTTTTGCCCTGCGCGGCAGCGGCGGCATGGCCAAGGCTGTGGCCAGTGCCTTGCGCGATGGCGGCTACAAGCACGGGCTGATCGTGGCCCGCAATGAAGCCACCGGGCGCGCCCTGGCCGAGTCCTTGGGCTATGAATGGCAAGCGGAATTGGGCGCCCGGCGGCCGCAGATGCTGATCAACGTCACGCCGATCGGCATGACCGGCGGCCCGGAAGCCGATCAGTTGGCGTTCGAACCCGAGACCATCGCCGCGGCCCAGACCGTGTTCGATGTGGTGGCGATCCCGTCGGAAACGCCGCTGATCGTACGCGCCCGGGCCGACGGCAAACGGGTCATCACCGGGTTGGAAGTCATTGCGATCCAGGCCCTGGAGCAGTTTGTGCTGTACACCGGTGTGCGGCCCAACCTGGAGCAATTTGAAAAGGCCGTCGCCTTCGCCCGGTCGGCGTAGGCGCTGCTATTCCAGGCGCGCCAGGCGTTCTTCCAGTGCCGCGATCCGTGCTTCGAGTTCTTCGATGCGCTCCAGCGAAACACCGCCGCTGGCGCCACGCTCCACCGGATGCTGGCGGGCGGCGAGAATCGCTTCGATGTCCGCCGGGTCGCCCATGGCGTGGACATAGCGGTCTTCGCGCTGGCCGGCCTGGCGTGGCACCAACAGCGCCAGACCGCGGGCGATCAGGCGTTCGAGCTGGTGTACCACTTGTTCGGCGTCTTCGAAGTCGTGCATACGTCCGCTGCGGGTCAACAGCTCATTGACCGTTTGCGGGCCACGCAGGAACAGCAGGCCCATCAGGATCACCTGGGCCGGCACCAGCTCCAGGGCTTTGTCGACCCGATGCTCCCAGCGGTCGGCGCGGCTGCCCATCACCAGCTTGGTAAAGCCGCGACCTTCCAGCGCCCGCAGGCTCTGGCCGACCTGGCCCGGGTTGAGGTTCATCACCGGTTCGCGGCTGGTTTTCTGGTTGCAAGCCAATACCAGGGCGTTGAGGGTCAGCGGGTAGGTCTCAGGGTTGGTGGCCTGTTTCTCGACCAGCGCGCCGAGGATGCGGATTTCCGTGCTATTGAGCCGTGGTTCTTCAGCCTGCTGTTGTTCTTCGATGCTCATCGCGCGTTCCCTATGCTGTGGAAGCCGCCTAGCCTAATCCTTGCGCAATAAAAGACAAGCCGTGCAACAAGCCGTGGCTATAATCGCAGCCGTTTGATTCATTCTTTCCTGCCACCTGCATGAGATTGCCATGACTATTTCCCTGTACGCCGCTTCCGTCCCGGTTTTCAAGCAGATGCTCAACGCGTTGAGCGACGTTCTGAACAAGGCCGAAGCCCACGCCACCGCGAAGAACATCGATCCGAACGCTTTCCTGCAAGCCCGCCTGTACCCGGACATGTTCCCGCTGGTGCGCCAAGTGCAGATCGCGGTGGACTTCGCCAAGGGTGTGTCCGCCCGCCTGGCCGAGGTCGAAGTGCCGAAGTATGACGACAGCGAGACCACGTTCGCCGAGCTGCAAGCCCTGATCGCCAAGGTATTGGCCTTTATCGATGGCATCGCTCCTTCGCAGATCGACGGCAAGGAAGGTATCGAAATCGTTACCCGTCCAGGGACGCCGAAGGAGAAGCGCTTCAGCGGCCAGAACTACCTGCTGACCTACGGCTTGCCGCAGTTCTTCTTCCACGTCACCACCACCTATGCATTGCTGCGCCACAATGGCGTGGAAGTGGGCAAGCGCGACTACATGGGCGCGTTCTAACCCCACAGGCATGAAAAAGCCCGGGACGGTGTGGGCCGTTCCCGGGCTTTTTTGTGGCTGCCTGTTACATCCTCGGCGGATGTACCACCGCTATCGCGAGCAAGCTCGCTCCCACAGGGGCAACGGTGCTCGCACAATAGCCGCTACACAACAAATCTCCTGTGGGAGCGAGCTTGCTCGCGATAGCGACCGAACAGCCACCGCAGTTGTTACGCCGTACGCGCGAGCTTCTCTTCCTCACCCAGGCATGCCGCCGCCGTGAACAGCACATCCGTCGACGAGTTCAACGCCGTTTCCGCCGAGTCCTGCAGGACACCGATGATGAAGCCCACCGCGACCACCTGCATGGCGATCTCACTGGGAATGCCAAACAGGCTGCACGCCAGGGGAATCAGCAACAGCGAACCGCCGGCCACCCCGGATGCACCGCAGGCGCAAATGGCGGCGACAACGCTCAGCAGCACGGCCGTTGGCACGTCCACCGCAATACCCAGGGTGTGCACGGCCGCCAGGGCCAATACCGTGATGGTAATGGCGGCGCCGGCCATGTTGATGGTCGCGCCCAGCGGGATCGACACCGAATAGGTGTCTTCGTGCAGGCCCAGGCGTTTGCTCAGTTCCAGGTTCACCGGAATATTCGCCGCCGAGCTGCGGGTGAAAAACGCCGTGATGCCACTCTCGCGCAGGCACGTAAACACCAGCGGGTATGGGTTGCGACGCATTTTCCAGAACACGATGAGTGGGTTGACCACCAACGCCACGAACAGCATGCAACCGATCAATACGGTCAGCAGGTGCAGGTAGCCGAGCAGGGCGCCGAAGCCGGACGTGGCCAGGGTCGAGGCCACCAGCCCGAAGATCCCAAGCGGGGCGAAGCGGATCACCAGGCGCACGATCACGGTCACGCCGTTGGACAGGTCTTCGAGCACGGTGCGCGTGGTCTGGCCAGCATGCCGAATGGCGATGCCCATGCCGATGGCCCAGGCCAGGATGCCGATGAAGTTACCGTCCATCAGCGCCCGAACCGGGTTATCCACCACGCTCAGCAGCAGGCTTTGCAGCACCTCGCTGATGCCACCGGGCGCCGAGACCGCGACATCGTGGGTCGACAGCACCAGGCTGGAGGGGAACAGCGTACTGGCAACCACCGCGACCACCGCTGCGGCGAACGTGCCCAGCAGGTAGAGGAACAGGATGGGGCGGATATGGGTTTCCTGGCCGTGCTTGTGGTTGGCGATCGACGCCATGACCAGCACGAACACCAGGATCGGTGCCACGGCCTTGAGCGCGGACACGAAGACCTTGCCGATGAATGCGGTGGACTTCGCCACGTCGGGCGCCAGCCATGCCAGGACAATACCGGCGATCAGGCCAATGATGATTTGTGTCACCAGGCTGGTGCGTTTGAGGCGTTGCAAAGGGGTAACGGACGAAGCTGTCATAGCGGCATCTCTGATTTTATTGTGTACGACGGTCGACGAATCAGGGCAACAAGCGGGCAGGCCACATGAGCGGACCGAGAGAAAGTATGGCGTTTGCAGGCCGCGGACTTTATCACAGCCGGTAAAAAATCTGACGGGCCTGTGACAGTCCGTCACCCTCATCCGGGCCATGCCGAGCGTTTGTATGACGCGCGCATTCTGTTAGGCTTTGTCGTTCTCACTTTCTTTCCGCCAGCGGGCCCTTCGGCTAACGCTGGTGTCGTCGTTTTGCTGGAGTTCTGCATGTTGTTACCCATTTTCCTGTTGTCGGCCGCCGGTTTTACCGTGCTGACCACGGAATTCGTCATCGTCGGCTTGTTACCGTCCATTGCCCGCGACCTGCACGTCACCATTCCCCAGGCTGGGCTGTTGGTGACGTTGTTCGCGTTTACGGTGGCGGCGTTCGGGCCATTCCTGACGGCCTGGTTCGCCCGCTTCGAGCGGCGCAAGCTGTTTATCAGCGTGCTGGTGATGTTTGGCCTGGCCAATCTGCTGGCCACTTTCGCTCCCAACATCTGGGTGATGGCGATTGCCCGGCTGATCCCGGCCCTGGGCCTGCCGGTGTTCTGGGCGTTGGCCAGTGAAACGGCAGTGGACATTGTCGGACCGCAGTTGGCCGGGCGGGCCATTGCCCGGATCGGCTTCGGCATTGTCTGTGCCACGGTGTTCGGCATTCCAGTGGGCACGTTGATTGCCGATGCGTTTGGCTGGCGCAGCGCGTTTGCGATCCTGGCGGTCATTGCCTTCGCCAAGGCCTTGTTGCTGTTTATCTACTTGCCGAAAACCAACTTGCACCAGCATCAGGTGAGCTTCCGTTCGCAGTTGAAGATCCTGCGCAGTCCGTTGATGCAAGGGCACGTGCTGTTGTCGATCCTGGTGTTCAGCGGCATGTTCACCGCCTACACCTATCTGGCGGATATCCTCGAGCGTCTCGCCGGGTTCGATGGCACCCTGGTGGGCTGGTGCCTGATGGGCTTCGGTGCCGTCGGGTTGCTGGGCAATTCCCTGGGCGGCCGTGCGGTGGATCGGCATCCGTTGATCGCGTCGATGGTCTTCTGCCTGTTCCTGATCGGCGGCATGGTGGCGTTGGTGCCGAGCATTCATTCGCCCCTCGCGCTGGCGGCGGCGATGGGCATCTGGGGTGTGACCCAGGCGGCGTTGTTCCTGGTCAGCCACGTGCGGCTGATGAAGGCGGCCCCCGAAGCACCGGCGTTTGCCGCCTCGTTGAACATTGCCGGGGCCAACCTGGGGATTGGCCTGGGGGCGATGGTCGGTGGCCGGGTCATCGATCACCTGGGCCTGGGCAGTGTCGGGTTCGCGGCGGCCGGGTTCATCTTTGTATCGATTCTGCTGGCGTTGCTCCTGATGACCTTCAAGCCCCGCGCGACGTGCATGGATAGCTAAGCGCTGAACAACTCGCGACGCGCACCTTCGGCAATCGCGACGATGCCGGGGTGGCTGACCTTGCGTTCCACGGAAATGGCGTAGAAGGATTCGCTCACCGCATCGGTCTGGCCGATCACTTCTACGCCATATTGGCGCTTGACCTCTTCGGCGATCACGCTCGGGCCGATGAAAATCCCGCTGCCGGATTGACCGAAGGCCTGCATCAATGCGCTGTCGTCGAATTCGCCGACGATGCGCGGCTGGATCTGTTGTTCGGCGAACCAGCGTTGCAAACGGCTGCGCACCACGGTTTCCGGCCCGGGAATCAGCAGCGGAGCGTCATGCAGGCCATGGGGGAAATCCTGCCCATAGCGTTCGGCCAGCGCGGCGGTGGCGAAAAAGCTGATCCCGCATTCTCCCAGTTTCTGGCTGTAGCCCTTGATGTCCAAGTGAGTCGGCATCGGGCTGTCGGAAATCACCAGGTCCAGACGCTGGATTGCCAGGTCCGCCAGCAGCCGTTCGAGCTTGTCTTCGCGACAGGTGATGCGCAGCGGCTCACTCAACTCCATGGTCGGCGCCAGCAGCCGATAGACGATGGATTTGGGCACCACATCCGCCACCCCGACCCGGAACAGGGTTTGCTGTTCGTTGGGTTGTGCCCGCAGCATCAGTTCCAGCTCTCCGCCCAACTGGAACATGTGTTCGGCGTAGGGCAGCGTCTGGCGGCCGGCTTCGGTCAGTTCCAACTGTCGCCCGACTCGACGAAACAGCTTGATGTTATACGTCTGCTCAAACAGGGAAATCTGCCCGCTGATGGTCTGTGGGGTCAGGTTCAACTGCTCGCACGCGCGCACGATGCTGCCGGTTTTCGCCACCACCCAGAAGTAATGCAGTTGTCGATAATTGAGCATGGCATCACATGGCTTCGTAAAAACCGAAGTATAACCGCTGAAAATACGAATTTTCCTGAAGTATTCGCCTCTCTAGAATGCCTCGCCATTGGTGGGCCACTTTCGTGCTCCTTCTATTTCTCAAGAGGCATTTATTTCATGACATACAAATCCTTCGGGCTTGCGTCCCTGTTGGTCATGTCTGCACTGACACTGGCGGGCTGTGAGCAGGCTGAAAAAAGTGCCCAGCAACTGATGGGGCAGGCTGCGGAAACCGCCAAGCAGGCCATCGACGATACCCACAAGGCCGCCGAACAGGCGATCAGCGAAGCCACTGGCGGCTTGATCAGCCCGAAGAAAGAACCGTCGGACAAAGCTGACGAAACCCAAACCCCTACCAAAACCATCTAACGCGTCACATCAGTCAGGACTGACCCATGGATTATCTTTTACAGCTCGCCGCCAGCCCCACCGCGTGGATCGCCCTGGCGACTCTGGTCGTGATGGAAATCGTGCTTGGCATCGATAACCTGATCTTCATTTCGATTTTGACCAACAAGCTGCCCGTACAACATCGTGCCAAGGCGCGGCGGATCGGTATCGGCATGGCGTTGATCCTGCGCCTGGGCTTGTTGAGCACCATTGCCTTCATTGTGCAGTTGACCGAGCCGGTCATCGAAATCCTCGGCCAGGCGTTCTCCTGGAAGGACATGATCCTGATCGCCGGTGGCCTGTTCTTGCTGTGGAAAGCGACCACTGAAATCCACCACAGCATGGACCCGGCGCCGAATGATCCCAAGTCGGCCACGTCCGGCGTGACCCTGGGCTTCGCCGCGGCCATCGGTCAGATCCTGATGTTGGACCTGGTATTTTCCATCGACAGCATCATCACGGCCGTGGGCATGACCGAGCATCTGCCGATCATGATCATCGCAGTCGTCGTTTCGGTGCTGGTGATGCTGTTGGCGGCCGAACCGCTGGCCAAGTTCATCAATGACAACCCGACGGTGGTCATGCTGGCCCTGGGCTTCCTGATCATGATCGGCATGACGCTGATCGCCGAAGGCTTCGGCGCCCATGTGCCCAAGGGCTATATCTACGCGGCCATGGCGTTCTCGGCGGCGATCGAGGTGTTGAACATGTTGTCCCGTCGAGCCAGGGAAAAGACGCTGCCCGACAACGCCTGATTCCAGGCAGACAGAAGCCACCCGGGTCCAGGCCCGGGTGGCTTTTTTTTGGATTTGAGAAATATAGGTGTGAAAGTGAGCAGTCAGTGTGCGGCGGCGTGGCGCCGGGCAGGTTTGGTGGCTTTTTCCGATGGCGCTGGTGGCGCGTGATGATGGCGCCGGGCGATTCGGAGCACTCCCCACAGCATGGCCGTGGCTACGCTCAGCCAGCCGAATACCAGCATCAGGATTGTCGTCGTCAGGCTCATTGTGCCTCCTTCTATCCCGGTCCGGGATATCGCACTCAGTACAATGGACAGTCTAGTCGCTCAAGTGTTGCAGCTAATCGATCTGTGGCGCTTGGGTTCGGATCGGTTCGTTCTATTGCCGTCGTAAAACGAGGGTTATGGCTATACCCAGGGCTGGGCGCACCTTATGATCGTCGACCCGAGCCTGGCCTGGATGCCGGGTGCCTGAACAAGAGAGTCGTTATGTCGCCGGTCATTTTATCGTTTCGATCACTGGTACTGGCGGCGTCCTGCCTCGTCGCCCTGGCGGGTTGCGCGGGCAGCGTATCGCCGCAGATCCAGCGCCTGCCCGAGCGGGTGGAGCTCAACAGCGTCCCGTTCTACCGTGGTGAAATGCACCAGGGAGCCCCGCAGTCCCTGGCCGCTCTGTTGACGTTGCAAGGCACCGTGATCACTCCGGGGTTGCTGGAAAAACCGTTGCACCTACCGGGTGGCGAAGCCGGTTTGCAGCAGAATATGTCCACCCTGGCGCGCGAGTATGGAATGCTGGTGTATCCCCTCGACGCCAAGCTGCCTGCGCTGTTGGAGCAGGTCGCGGCGGGCTATCCGGTGCTGGTGCGCTATATCGACGGTTCGGCGTTCTGGGCCGAGCCTCGGTATGGGATTCTCGCCGGCTACAACCGTCAGAAGCAGACGGTATTGCTGCGTGCCGGCATGAACCCGCGGCAGTTGATGAGCTTCAGTGCCTTCGAATCGGCCTTTCAGAGTGCGGGCGGCTGGGCGGTGCTTGTGCAGCGACCCACCCAGCTTCCCGCCAATGTCGATTCACAGCGTTGGTTGAAAGCAGCGGCTGATCTGGGCGGGGCAGGGCAGGAGCAAGCTGCGGCGCGGGCCACCAAGGCCCTGGGCGCTGCGCATTGATTGATCGGCCCGTTCGTCACTTGGCGGGCACGACCCGGCAGTCCTGGGGCTCTTATTGTCAGGGTTGGGGCATTTTCCGACCGTGATTGGAGGAGGCACGCATGGCACAGTCGAAAACACCTACGGGGCCACATTCATCGGAGCATTCCAGCGGTGATGACCTGGGGTTCGATCCGGATTCGCCGGACCTTGAGGATCCCCAGGTCGATCCGGTAGGGCCGGCCAAGGCGCCTCTGGACGAGAAGAAGGATGAGGGCAAGCCCAGGTCTTATGATCCGCTGGGTGACCTGAAGCCGTAGATAGACGCGTGGTTTGGTGTGTATATCCGTTTTTTGCGTAACGGCGGCTTATGGTTCCGCTCTTACAGCGGGTCACTTTTGAAAGAGCCGGCTTCCGGGCTTTTCGAAATTGACCCGCCGTCAGGGCGGAACCCTAAGTAGCCGTTACCGAAGAAACGGATATACACCCAAAACTCAAAATCCAAGCAAAAAAAAACGGCGCTCCCAAAAAGAAGCGCCGCTTTTTCTAAGTGAACAGCATTACAACGCGCGGCTTACTTGGAGGCCTCCACCACACCACTCTGGCGGCTCTTGAGATTCTTGGCAGCCTTGTATTGCAGGGCCACCGCCGGCACGGCGGCGCTTTTTCCGGTTTCCACCCAGCTACGAATCCGGCTGGCATCGGCGAAGTGCGTGTACTTGCCAAAGGCGTCGAGGATCACCAGCGCCATCGGGCGATTACCCATCTTCGTCACCAACACCAGGCAGTGTCCGGCCTGGTTGGTGAAACCGGTCTTGGTCAGTTGGATGTCCCAGTTGGCCTTGTGGACCAGGTGATCGGTATTACGGAACCCCAGGCTATATACGGGCTTGCGGAAGGTAACGGTCTTTTCCTTGGTCGTACTCAGTTCGCTCAGCAGTGGGTACTTGCGGGCGGCGATCAGCAGTTTGGTCAGGTCCCGGGCGGTGGAGACGTTGTGGATCGACAGGCCCGTGGGTTCGACGTAATGCGTGCTGGTCATGCCCAGCGCCTTGGCCTTCGCGTTCATCGCGGCAATGAACGCTGCGTAGCCGCCCGGATAGTGGTGGGCAAGGCTAGCGGCGGCGCGGTTTTCCGAAGACATCAGGGCGATCAACAGCACGTCCCGGCGCGACAGTTCGCTGTTGAGCTTGACCCGGGAAAACACCCCCTTCATCTCCGGGGTGTTGGCGATGGTGATGGAAATGTATTCATCCAGGTTCTGTTTGGCATCCAGCACGATCAGGCCGGTCATCAGCTTGGTCACCGAAGCGATGGGCACCACCACGTCCGGGTTGCTCGAATAAACGACTTTATCCGTCTGCAGGTCCAACAGCATCGCGCTGCCCGAGGCAACTTGCAGCTTGGCCGTATCCCGAGGCGCTGCGATGGTTTCCTGGGCAACGGCATTTTGCGTGATAAAAGGGCCTGTGAAAGCGAAGAACAGGCTAATGATCGAAAGGCGGATTTTCACGCGAGTAGACTCGATGGAGTTGAAGGTGCCGTTGAGCAACGACTTTTAAAAAAAACGTCGCATTCTAGGAGTATGGGCGACAGCAGCGCTATATGCCTGTATCGCCAAGGCTTGTGAATAAATAAAGTTTAATGAAGGAGGATTCTGGCGAATCGAATCTGAAAAATTCGTAATTCGCGTGCTCCGCGTACGCGCTCGATCCCTGGCGGCTAAAGTCCGGGCCCCAGAAACACCTGTGGGAGCGAGCTTGCTCGCGATAGCGGTGTGTCAGTCAACTGGATGTTGGCCGGTCCACCGCTATCGCGAGCACGCTCGCTCCCACAGGGTCTTTGTTAGCGCGTCTATCAGCTATGCAGCGTCTCGGCCGCGTACAACGTGTTTTCCAGCAGGCAGGCGCGGGTCATCGGGCCGACGCCGCCGGGGACCGGGGTGATCCAGCCGGCGCGGGGCAGGGCGGTCTCGTAGACCACGTCACCCACCAGCTTGCCGTCGTCCTGGCGATTGATGCCCACGTCGATGACGATGGCGCCTTCCTTGATCCACTCGCCCCTGACCAAGCCGGGTTTGCCGGCGGCCACCACCACCAGGTCGGCACGGCCGACATGGCCGGCCAGGTCCTTGGTGAAACGATGGGTCACGGTCACGGTGCAGCCGGCCAGCAGCAGTTCCATGGCCATCGGACGGCCAACAATGTTGGACGCCCCTACCACCACGGCATCGAGGCCATACAGGTCCACGCCAGTGCTTTCCAGCAAGGTCATGATGCCTTTGGGGGTGCAGGGGCGAAGCAGTGGGATACGCTGGGCCAGGCGGCCGACGTTATAAGGATGGAAACCGTCGACGTCTTTGTCCGGGCGGATGCGCTCCAGCAGCTTGGAGGCGTCGAGGTGTTCAGGCAGCGGCAACTGGAGCAGAACACCGTCGATGTTCGGATCGTCGTTCAGGCGATCGATCAGATCGGCCAACGCTTGCTGGGTGGTTTCGGAAGGCAGGTCGTAGGCCTGGGAAAGGAAGCCGACCTCTTCACAGTCTTTACGCTTGTGCGAGACATAAACCTGAGAGGCAGGATCGCTGCCGACCAGGATCACCGCAAGGCCGGGCGTACGCAGGCCTTGCTGGCGGCGCTCGGTGACTCGTTGGGCGATCTGCTGGCGCAGGCTGGCGGCGATCGATTTGCCGTCGATAAGTTGTGCAGTCATTGCGCGTGGTTAACCATCGAGAGGGGAAAAAAAGAGAACGCATTCTCGCATGCCGGGGCGTGAGGGCAAAGGCGCTTGGTCTGCAAATTCCCCTAACCCCTTTAATTAAATGAATTTTTTTTAAAAAAGAGTTGACGACCTATCAGGCCGTCTATAACATTCGTCGCACTTGTCGGGCACAGCCTAGCACTGGTTAAGAAGGTGGAGCGGAGTTGGTTGTTTCAACTCGGCAAAACTGAAAGCACTTAGTTTGTAATCGTCCAAGAATACAGATTAAAAAGGCGCCCGTAGCTCAGCTGGATAGAGCATCCGCCTTCTAAGCGGATGGTCGCAGGTTCGAGTCCTGCCGGGTGCGCCAATTAGGCAGCTTTGGCACAAGTAAGGCAACAAGGCAATATGGTGGGCGTAGCTCAGTTGGTAGAGCACGGGATTGTGACTCCCGTTGTCGTGGGTTCGATCCCCATCGTCCACCCCATATTCTAGAGAGGCGCCAGATCTAACAATCTGGCGCCTTTGCTTTAAAAGCTTGATACGCGGATGTGGTGGAATTGGTAGACACACTGGATTTAGGTTCCAGCGCCGCAAGGTGTGAGAGTTCGAGTCTCTCCGTCCGCACCATACAAGTCGCTATTTAAATAGCAGAAAACGGCGCAGTACCTGAAAAGGGCTGCGCCGTTTTTGTTTTCAATGGTTCTGTGTTTGGCGTCGGCACTGTTTTTGTGGTTGTGCGCTGCGGTCGGTTCGTCGCGAATGTGTTTCGTGATGATGCGCGGCATGCCCGTCGGTCTCCTTGTGGGACGGGGCGCTGCGCGACCGGACAAGTCGCTTCTATATATAGAAGCGTTGGCGCAGAGCCTTGGATTGAATCGACTGTATTTGCAATCCGGGTGGGGCATGACCGTTTGCCCCGTCCTAAATCCGGCGCCTGTTTCCAGCGCGTTTTCAGTAGGGTGACTTCTTGAGTTTGACCTACTAGAATGCATGCCCTTGATTCTGGGGTCGGAAACGCCCGGCCAACGTCTGTGCAACGAGGAATATCCATGCAAGTTTCTGTTGAAAATACTTCTGCTCTTGAGCGCCGCATGAGCATCACCGTGCCGGCTGAGCGTATCGAGACTCAGGTCAACAAGCGTCTGCAGCAGACTGCCCAAAAGGCCAAAATCCCAGGTTTCCGCCCAGGCAAAGTGCCAATGAGCGTGATCCGTCAGCGTTACGAAGCTGATGCGCGTCAGGAAGCCGTGGGCGATGTGATCCAGTCTTCGTTCTACGAAGCGGTCGTCGAGCAGAAGCTGAACCCGGCCGGCGCCCCGTCCGTCGAGCCTAAAGTGCTGGAAAAAGGCAAGGACCTGGAGTTCGTCGCCACGTTCGAAGTGTTCCCTGAGTTCACGGTTGCCGGTTTCGAATCCATCGCCGTCGAGCGCCTGAGCGCTGACGTGTCGGATGCCGACCTGGACAAGATGCTGGACATCCTGCGCAAGCAGAACACCCGTTTCGAAGTGACCGAGCGTGCTGCCCAGAACGAAGATCAGCTGAACATCGATTTCGTCGGCAAGGTCGACGGCGAAGTGTTCGCTGGCGGTTCTGCCAAGGCCACCCAGCTGGTGTTGGGCTCCGGTCGCATGATTCCTGGTTTCGAAGATGGCCTGGTTGGCGCCAAGGCCGGTGAAGAGCGCGTTCTGAACGTGACCTTCCCTGAGGACTACCAGAACCTGGACCTGGCTGGCAAAGCCGCCGAGTTCACCGTAACCGTCAACAGCGTTTCCGAGCCGAAACTGCCTGAGCTGAACGAAGAGTTCTTCGCCCAGTTCGGCATCAAGGAAACCGGTCTGGAAGGTTTCCGCGCCGAAGTTCGCAAGAACATGGAGCGTGAGCTGCGCCAGGCCATCAAGTCCAAGGTCAAGAACCAGGTCATGGACGGTCTGCTGGCCTCCAACCCGATCGAAGTGCCAAAGGCTTTGCTGGACAACGAAGTGAACCGTCTGCGTGTGCAGGCTGTTCAACAGTTTGGCGGCAACATCAAGCCGGACCAGCTGCCTGCCGAGCTGTTCGAAGAGCAAGCCAAGCGCCGCGTCGTGCTGGGCCTGATCGTTGCCGAAGTGGTCAAGCAGTTCGAGCTCAAGCCTGACGAAGCCCGCGTTCGCGAGCTGATCCAGGAAATGGCCTCGGCCTATCAAGAGCCTGAGCAAGTCGTGTCCTGGTACTACAAGAACGACCAGCAACTGAACGAAGTCCGTTCGGTTGTGCTGGAAGAACAAGTTGTGGATACTGTTCTGCAGAAAGCTAGCGTGACCGATAAAGCGGTCTCTTACGAAGAAGCGGTCAAGCCGGTGGAAGCTCCACAAGCCGATTGATGGTTCTGCGGTAAGAAATAAACACCCATAAGCCAGCCTTCGTGCTGGCTTATGCGTATTCAAGACATAACTATTTGGGAGTGACTGCGAGACATGTCCCGCAATTCTTTTTATCAGCAGAGCTCTGACATCCAGGCCGCAGGCGGCCTGGTCCCGATGGTTATCGAGCAGTCCGCCCGCGGCGAACGTGCCTATGACATCTACTCGCGTCTGCTCAAGGAACGCGTCATCTTCCTGATCGGCCCCGTTGAAGACTACATGGCCAACCTGGTCGCGGCGCAACTGTTGTTCCTTGAAGCGGAAAACCCGGACAAGGATATCCATCTGTACATCAACTCACCTGGCGGTTCGGTGACTGCGGGCATGTCGATCTACGACACCATGCAGTTCATCAAGCCTGACGTTTCCACCATCTGCATCGGCCAGGCCTGCAGCATGGGTGCCTTCCTGCTCGCCGGCGGCGCAGCGGGCAAGCGCCACTGCCTGCCTAACTCGCGGATGATGATTCACCAGCCATTGGGCGGCTTCCAGGGCCAGGCGTCGGACATCGACATCCATGCCAAGGAAATCCTCCACATTCGTTCGCGCCTGAATTCGTTGTTGGCCCATCACACCGGCCAAAGCCTCGAAACCATTGAGCGCGACACCGAGCGTGACAACTTCATGAGCGCCGAGCGTGCAGCCGAATATGGCCTGATCGACTCGGTGATCAACAAGCGTCAAATGCCTGCCTAAGCCGCTCAAAATGCAGGTGGTTGGGATGACCGGCCGCCTGCGGGCTTGAAAAAGCCCGCAATTGCCTTCATCTTGTGTTGCAAGCCTATCGGATTTGGATCGATCGAATGACTGACACCCGCAACGGCGAGGACAACGGCAAACTGCTTTATTGCTCCTTCTGTGGCAAAAGCCAGCATGAAGTGCGCAAATTGATTGCCGGCCCCTCGGTCTTCATTTGCGACGAGTGCGTCGACCTGTGCAATGACATCATCCGCGAGGAGGTGCAGGAAGCCCAGGCCGAGAGCAGCGCGCATAAATTGCCTTCGCCTAAAGAAATCAGCGGCATCCTTGATCAGTATGTGATTGGTCAGGAACGTGCAAAAAAGGTACTGGCCGTAGCGGTATACAACCACTACAAGCGCCTGAACCAGCGTGACAAAAAGAATGACGAGGTCGAACTCGGCAAGAGCAACATTCTGCTGATCGGCCCGACAGGCTCGGGTAAGACCCTGCTTGCCGAAACCCTGGCCCGTTTGCTGAACGTTCCGTTCACCATCGCCGACGCAACCACCCTCACCGAGGCGGGTTATGTAGGTGAAGACGTCGAGAACATCATTCAGAAGTTGTTGCAGAAGTGCGACTACGATGTGGAAAAAGCCCAGATGGGCATTGTCTACATCGACGAAATCGACAAGATTTCCCGCAAGTCCGACAACCCGTCCATCACCCGGGATGTTTCCGGTGAGGGCGTGCAGCAGGCCTTGCTCAAGTTGATCGAAGGCACGGTCGCTTCCGTTCCACCCCAAGGTGGTCGCAAGCATCCGCAGCAGGAGTTCCTGCAGGTCGACACCCGTAACATCCTGTTCATCTGCGGTGGTGCGTTTTCCGGCCTGGAAAAGGTTATTCAAAACCGTTCCACCCGTGGTGGCATTGGTTTCAACGCCGAAGTGCGCAGCAAGGAAGAGGGCAAGAAGGTCGGTGAGTCCCTGCGTGAAGTCGAACCTGACGATTTGGTCAAGTTCGGTCTGATCCCGGAATTCGTCGGTCGTCTGCCGGTCCTGGCGACGCTGGACGAGTTGGATGAAGCGGCGTTGATGCAGATTCTGACCGAGCCGAAAAACGCCCTGACCAAGCAGTATGCCAAGCTGTTCGAAATGGAAGGTGTAGACCTGGAATTCCGTTCCGACGCGCTGAAATCTGTCGCTAAACGTGCCCTGGAGCGTAAGACCGGTGCCCGTGGTTTGCGCTCGATTCTCGAAGGCGTATTGCTCGACACGATGTATGAAATCCCCTCGCAGTCCGAGGTGAGTAAAGTCGTGATCGATGAAAGCGTTATAGAAGGCAAGTCCAAGCCACTGTATATCTATGAAAACAGTGAGCCGGCTGCCAAGGCCGCTCCGGACGCATAAGCGTCCTGCTGCCGGAACAAAGAAGGGGCCTTCGGGCCCCTTTGCTTTTAGCGTGTTTTAGACGTGTCTTAGCGCTTGTTTTTTTTCAAGGCTGCCCCCATCTTGGTTTCAAGCTTACTTCCATCTGTTTCCGGCCCTAGGGCCGCCGTAGAGGCGAAATCATGAAGACAACCATCGAATTGCCTCTCCTGCCATTGCGCGATGTCGTGGTGTATCCGCACATGGTTATCCCGCTGTTCGTGGGGCGCGAGAAGTCCATCGAAGCCCTCGAGGCTGCGATGACGGGTGACAAGCAGATTCTTCTGCTGGCTCAGAGAAATCCAGCCGACGATGATCCCGGCGAAGACGCACTGTATCGCGTAGGTACGATTGCAACGGTTCTGCAATTGCTCAAGTTGCCCGACGGTACCGTCAAGGTCCTGGTCGAAGGCGAGCAGCGCGGTACTGTTGAACGTTTCAGCGAAGTGGACGGCCATTGCCGGGCCGAAGTGTCGCTGATCGAAGAAGTCGATGCGCCCGAGCGTGAATCAGAGGTGTTTGTCCGCAGCCTGCTGTCACAGTTCGAACAATACGTGCAGTTGGGCAAGAAGGTGCCTGCAGAGGTCCTGTCGTCGCTTAACAGCATCGACGAGCCTGGGCGGCTGGTCGATACGATGGCGGCCCACATGGCCCTCAAGATCGAGCAGAAGCAGGAAATTCTCGAGATCATCGATCTGTCGGCCCGTGTCGAGCACGTGCTGGCGTTGCTCGACGGCGAAATCGACCTGTTGCAGGTCGAAAAACGCATTCGCGGTCGCGTCAAGAAGCAGATGGAGCGCAGCCAGCGCGAGTACTACCTGAATGAGCAGATGAAGGCCATTCAGAAAGAGTTGGGCGATGGCGACGAGGGCCACAACGAAATCGAGGAGCTGAAAAAGCGCATCGATGCCGCCGGCTTGCCCAAGGACGCCTTGGCCAAGGCCCAGGCTGAGTTGAACAAGCTCAAGCAAATGTCGCCGATGTCTGCCGAAGCCACCGTGGTGCGCTCCTACATCGACTGGCTGGTCCAGGTGCCGTGGAAGGCCCAGAGCAAGGTGCGTCTGGACCTGGCACGCGCCGAAGACATCCTCGACGCCGACCATTACGGTCTGGAAGAGGTCAAGGAACGCATCCTTGAGTACCTCGCCGTGCAGAAGCGTGTGAAAAAGATTCGCGGTCCGGTCCTTTGCCTGGTCGGTCCTCCCGGGGTTGGTAAAACCTCCCTTGCGGAGTCGATTGCCCACGCGACCAACCGCAAATTCGTACGCATGGCCTTGGGTGGTGTGCGCGACGAAGCGGAAATTCGTGGTCATCGCCGGACCTATATCGGTTCGATGCCGGGAAGATTGATTCAAAAGATGACAAAAGTCGGCGTGCGCAATCCGCTGTTCCTTTTGGACGAAATCGACAAGATGGGCAGCGACATGCGCGGCGATCCCGCCTCTGCGTTGCTCGAAGTGCTCGATCCTGAGCAGAATCACAACTTCAACGATCACTACCTGGAGGTTGACTACGACCTGTCGGACGTGATGTTCCTCTGCACCTCCAACTCCATGAACATTCCGCCGGCATTGCTGGATCGGATGGAGGTGATTCGTCTGCCGGGCTACACCGAAGACGAGAAGATCAACATCGCCGTGAAGTACCTTTCGCCCAAGCAGATCCAGGCCAACGGCCTGAAAAAAGGCGAACTGGAATTCGACGAGGAAGCGATTCGCGACATCATCCGCTACTACACCCGCGAAGCTGGTGTGCGGGGCCTGGAGCGGCAGATTGCCAAGGTCTGCCGCAAGGCGGTCAAGGAACATGCGCTGGAAAAACGCTTCGCGGTCAAGGTCACTGCGGACCTGCTGGAGCACTTCCTGGGCGTGCGCAAGTTCCGCTACGGCCTGGCCGAGCAGCAGGACCAGATCGGCCAGGTGACTGGCCTGGCGTGGACTCAGGTCGGTGGTGAGCTGCTCACCATCGAAGCGGCCGTGGTACCGGGTAAGGGTCAACTGATCAAGACTGGTTCCCTGGGCGACGTGATGGTCGAATCGATCACCGCGGCGCTGACGGTGGTGCGCAGCCGCGCCCGGAGCCTGGGCATTCCCCTGGACTTCCATGAGAAGCGCGACACGCATATACACATGCCCGAAGGGGCTACGCCCAAGGACGGTCCAAGCGCCGGTGTAGGCATGTGCACGGCCCTGGTCTCGGCGTTGACCAGTATCCCAGTGCGCGCCGACGTCGCCATGACGGGTGAAATCACGCTGCGCGGCCAGGTCCTGGCGATCGGCGGCTTGAAGGAAAAACTGCTGGCGGCACACCGTGGCGGGATCAAGATCGTGATCATTCCCGAAGAGAATGTCCGCGATCTGAAGGAAATTCCTGACAACATCAAGCAAGATCTTCAGATCAAACCGGTTAAATGGATTGACGAGGTCCTGCAAATTGCGCTGCAATACGCGCCGGAGCCCTTGCCGGATGTGGCTCCGGAGATTGTCGCGAAGGAAGAAAAGCGAGAGTCTGACTCTAAGGAAAGAATTAGCACGCATTAATACGCATTTGCCTGGGGGGCCTTCCTTGACAGTTTTTTAGAGCCCTTGTTATAAAGCGGCTCTTAAGTGTCTGCAGGCCATTCAGCACTCGTTTTTGCTTTCACCAAAAAAACTTAGAATCATCTCAAATAGATATAAGGGGACTTAGAGTGAACAAGTCGGAACTGATTGATGCTATCGCTGCATCCGCTGATATCCCGAAAGCTGCTGCTGGCCGTGCGCTGGACGCTGTAATCGAATCCGTCACTGGCGCTCTCAAGGCTGGCGACTCCGTTGTTCTGGTTGGTTTCGGCACCTTCTCCGTGACCGATCGTCCTGCTCGTATCGGTCGCAACCCGCAGACCGGTAAGACGCTGGAAATCGCTGCTGCCAAAAAGCCAGGCTTCAAAGCTGGTAAAGCACTGAAAGAAGCCGTTAACTAAGGTTTCGTTGAGTTTATCCGTGTCGGGGTCATGCCTGGCTTGGCAGCGGAGCGGTAATACGGCCGGTTGCAACCGGTCTGGCACGCCAGGGCTTGCAGGTTCGAGCCCGGTCCGCTCCGCCAGTTACGAGAAGGCGCATCCTCGGATGCGCCTTTCTTCTATCCGGGTTCTACCCACGCTCCACGGTTGCCTAAATTTGAAGTTCAACCGTTTCTGGGGGACGCATGCTGCAGAATATCAGGGACAATTCACAAGGCTGGATTGCCAAGACCATCATCGGGGTCATCGTCGCATTGATGGCGTTGACCGGTTTCGATGCCATTTTTCAAGCCACCACCAATAGCAATGACGCGGCCAAGGTCAACGGCGAAAAAATCAGCCAGAACGAGCTGAGCCAGGCGGTCGACATGCAACGCCGTCAGCTCATGCAACAGTTGGGCAAGGATTTCGACGCCTCCCTGCTGGACGAAAAAATGCTGCGCGATTCGGCGCTCAAGGGCCTGATCGACCGCAAGTTGTTGCTGCAAGGTGCGCACGATGCGAAATTCGCTTTCTCCGAAGCTGCGCTCGATCAAGTAATCCTGCAAACGCCTGAGTTCCAGGTCGATGGCAAATTCAGCGCTGAGCGTTTCGATCAAGTGATCCGCCAGCTGGGTTACAGCCGTATGCAATTCCGCCAGATGCTGGCTCAGGAAATGCTGATCGGTCAGTTGCGCGCAGGCCTGGCGGGCAGCGGTTTTGTCACCGATGCCCAAGTGTTGGCATTCGCCCGCCTGGAAAAGCAGACCCGTGATTTCGCCACCTTGAACATCAAGGCCGATCCTGCGTCGGTGAAGCTGACCGATGACGAGGTCAAGGCTTACTACGACCAACACGCCAAGGAATTCATGACGCCTGACCAGGTGGTCATCGATTACCTCGAGCTGAAGAAAGCCTCTTTCTTTGATCAGGTCAGCGTCAAGGACGAAGACCTGCAAGCGGCCTATCAGAAAGAAATCGCCAACCTGTCCGAACAGCGTCGCGCTGCGCACATCTTGATCGAAGTGAACGACAAGGTGACCGAAGCCCAGGCCAAGGCGAAGATTGAAGAGATCCAGGCTCGCCTGGCCAAAGGCGAGTCGTTTGAGGCCCTGGCGAAGGAGTTTTCCCAGGATCCGGGTTCGGCGAACAACGGTGGTGATCTCGGTTATGCCGGCCCGGGCGTCTACGATCCGGAATTCGAAAAGGCCTTGTACGCCTTGAGCAAGGATCAGGTCTCGGCACCGGTCCGCACCGACTTCGGTCTGCACCTGATCAAGCTGCTGGGTGTTGAAGCGCCTGAAGTGCCGACCTTTGCCAGTCTCAAGGACAAGCTGACTCGCGAGCTGAAGACTCAGCAGGTGGAGCAGCGTTTCGTGGAGGCGAGCAAGCAACTGGAGGATGCCTCGTTCGAAGCGTCCGACCTGGCGCAACCGGCTCAGGACCTGAAGCTGACCGTCCACACATCGGCCCCGTTCGGTCGTGAAGGCGGCGAAGGAATTGCGGCCAATCGTGCCGTGGTCACAGCGGCGTTCAGTC
Organism: Pseudomonas beijingensis; assembly: GCF_030687295.1. Taxonomy (NCBI): domain Bacteria; kingdom Pseudomonadati; phylum Pseudomonadota; class Gammaproteobacteria; order Pseudomonadales; family Pseudomonadaceae; genus Pseudomonas; species Pseudomonas beijingensis. The sequence continues at coordinate 3,216,771 of NZ_CP117425.1, forward strand.
CGGAAGTGCTGGATGAAGGTGCCAACAGCACCGCCATCGAGCTGGACCCGGAAACCGTCGTGGTGCTGCGTGCCAAGGAGCACCGCAAGCCTGAGCAACTGCCGCTGGACAAGGTGTCCGGGCCCATTCGCGCTCAATTGGCCAAGGAACACGCCAGCGCAGCGGCCAAGACCCGCGCCGACGAGCTGATCGCCAGCCTGCGCGATGGCAAGGCGGCACTGGACAAACCGGTCGACGGCCAGGGCTGGAAAGCCACCGAGGCGGCCACCCGCAACCAGGAAGGCATCGACCCGGCGGTGCTGCAAGCGCTGTTCCGCATGCCCAAGCCTGAGTCCAAGGACAAGCCGACGTTCAGTAGTGTGACTTTGCCTGACGGCAGCCTGGTGGTCATGCGTCTGAATGGCGTGAACGAAGCAGCGGCACCGACTGACGAAGAGAAAGCAGAATATCGTCGCTACCTTGCGTCCCGTGTGGGTCAGCAGGACTTTGCGGCCTATCGCAAGCAGTTGGAGAGTCAGGCGGATATCAAGCGTTTCTAATTGCTTGATGCTTTTTCAAACCTGGCTGTGATGCTGTTCACTTAAAAAACGGCGCTTCTTCAGAAATGGGAAGCGCCGTTTTTTTGGGGATTGGGTTTTGGGTTTGGGGTGTATATCCGTTGTTGCGGTAACGGCTGCTTATGGTTCCGCCCTTACGGCGGGTCACTTTTGGAAGAGCCGGGAGCCGGACCAGCCAAAAGTAACCAAAAGCGCTTTGCCCCACCACTCGGCACCTCGCTAAGGCTCGGTGTGCCCGAACGAAGGCATTGCTCCGTGGGCCCGCCGCGAAGGGCCATCCATGGCCCAGCGCGGCTATCGCGGCATCCATGCCGGGATGCCCACTCCACACTGCCTGCGTTCGGCCAGCGTGGTTTAACGGGGCGTCCAGATCAAGATCAAGATCAAGATCCAAAGCAAGAGCAACAGCAAGAGCGGGGCACATGCCGACATTGATGTGGCTGAGCCACCGCTATCGCGAGCAAGCTCGCTCCCACATGGATTTTCGGCAGCCACAAGATGCATATACGCCGCAGAACTTTGTGGGAGCGAGCTGCTCGCGATGACGCCGGCCCATCCACATCACCGCAAACTGACACACCGCCTTCGCGAGCAAGCCCGCTCCCACAGGAGAAATACGGTCTCACCAAGAGCCAGGTCGGCTATCAGGCCGCCTCGCGGTGGACGTTGATCTTGGGCGCCCCGTTAAACCACGCTGGCTGAACGAAGGTGTTGCGCAGTGGGCAACCCGGCATGGATGCCGGGTTAGCCGCGCTGGGCCATGGATGGCCCTTCGCGGCGGCCCACGGAGCAATGCCTTCGTTCAGGCATGCCGAGCCTAAGCGAGGCACCGAGTGGTGGGGCAAAAGCGTTTTGGTTACTTTTGACTGGGCCGGCTTCCGGGCTCTTCAAAAGTGAGCCGCTGTAAGAGCGGAACCATAAGCCGCCGTTACGCAAAAAAACGGATATACACACCAAGCCAGGTAAAAACCACGCCTCTCGAAGCGGAATGTCAAAATCTTCATTAACCGGCTCAAGTAAACGGCATTAGGCCAAAATGCTAGGGTTTTCGTATCTGCTTGTTGCCCAAAAGCGGGGGTATTCGTCGCTCTACCGGACCAGCGTCTTTTTCCTGCAAACAACCGCCAGTAAACTTGTAACCCCCTTGAAACAAGATTAGCCACGCTGCCAGGTCGCGTTCTGTTGCACAATACGCCCCGGACCGTTTCTCTCAGGATGTTCAATGTTCAAATCATTTCACATGCGCACCGTCGGGCTTGCATTGGTGCTGGCCGCCGCAGCCGGTTGCTCGTCGAAGAAAACCGCCATTTACGAGCACGAGAACTTCGATGATTCGGGCACGTTCTCGCGCACGTACCCGGTGAGTGACGCGGCGACCTGCGAGGCCGGGCGGCGGGCGTTGCTCAGCCAGGGCTACATCATCACCAGCAGCGATCCGAAGCTGGTCAGTGGCCACAAGAGCTTCCAGCAGACCGGCGAGACCCACATGGAGATCAGTTTCAATCTGGTCTGTGCCGAGGACGGCGGTGCCGGACACCGTGCGACCATGTTCGCCAACGCCTTGCAGGACCGTTATGCCCTGAAGAAAACCAACAACTCCGCCAGCCTGGGTGTGGGCGTGCTGGGTTCGGTGTCGATGCCGATCGGCTCCTCGGATGATTCGATGGTCAAGGTCGCCAGCGAAACCGTATCGGCGGCCAAGTTCTATGAGCGCTTCTTTGCCCTGGTGGAGCTGTTCCTGCCCTCCGAGGCGAAGAAAGCTGCCGAGAAGGCTGAGAACGCCGATAAGCCGAAGGCTGAACTGGGTATCCCGGAAACCAAGGCTGAACCGGCCGCCTTGATGCCGGCCCCGGCTCCCGTTGCAGCACCTGCGTCGGAACCTGTTGCACCTGCACCCGCAGCAGCCACGCCGGTAGAGGAGGCCGCGCCGGCCCCTGCCGAAACCGCTCCTGCGGTGTCGGAGCCCGTCGCACCACCGAGCGAGCCCGCGCCGATTGCGCCTGAGTCGTTCGAGTCTGCGCCGACGACGGAAACCGTGACGCCGCCACCACCACCGTCCAGCTCGTTGCCGGCCCCGAGCGAGCCGATCCAGCCGCTTCCGGCCTCCTGAGGTCCCGTGGCGGGGCGTTACGCCCTGTCACACTTCACGCGGTAATTTTCCGACCCTGTGCTACGTTTAATTCATGAAGCCTTTGCTTCATGTTTTGTTCATAAAGCAGCTTTATGCTGATGCCAGCGCCATCAGGCATTGGATTCAATGACAGGGGAAGGACACGTAATGGATGATTATCAGGAAGAGCTGCTGGAATACCAGGCCTATGAACTGGACCCGTTGGAACCCGCCGAAGATGCAACGGAGTTGTAAGAGAGCGTGAAGCTCAGCGCCCTCTGTGACTACGACGAAACTCCCCAGGCGTCTGGTCGTTCCAGCGCTTGAAGGCTCGTTGAAAGGCCTCGGCTGAGGCAAAACCCAACAAGTAGGCGATTTCGCCGAACGCCAGTTCGGTATCGCGTATGTAGGTCATGGCGAGGTCTCGGCGGGTGTCGTTGAGGATGGCGCGAAATTGCGTGCCTTCCTCGGCCAGCTTGCGACGCAGGGTCCAGGTCGGCAGCTTCAGGCGAGTCGCCACTTCTTCCAGGTCGGGTTCCCGGCCGCCGCTGAGCAACGGTCCCAGCAGTTGGATGATGCGCTCACGCAGGCTGCGGGTGCGGGTCAATTGTTCCAGTTCCCGTTCACACAACTGAACCAGATAGTGCCAGGTGCTGGGGCAATGCTGTGGGTTGCGCTGGGCGAGGCTGTCCAGGTCCAGGCGCAGTTGATTCTGTTCGGCGCCAAACTGGATCGGGCAGTCACCGAGGGTGCGGTAGGCTTCCAGGTACGCCGGCTCCTCGAATTCGATTTCGATGCGTTCGGGTCGCAGCGCGACGCCGCTGACGCTGGACAATTGCGCCAGCCAGCCGGCAATGATCGAGTCCACGACGAAGCGGTTGTAGGCGTTATAGGGGCTGATGGAATAGAACCGTAGCCAGGCGCCGCGGGCATCCTCATGGAAACTCGACTGGCCGCGATAGTTGGAACCATACAGCGGCTCGAAGCGGGTCATGCAGCGGGCCGCCTCGCGCACGGTCGGCGCCTGGGCGGCGGTAACGCCCGCCAGCCCGGCCTGGCTCAAGCGCCCGAGCTGGCCCATGCGCAGGCCCAGGGCCGGGTCTTGGGTCTGTTGAATCGCGGCGTGGCCCAGGCGCATGTAGCGTGGGATCGACAGGCGTGCTCCGGGCTCGGCCAGGCGCGCGGCATCGAGGCCGTACTGTTCCAGCAAAGGCTTGGGGTCTTGCCCATGGCTGGCGACCGCGTCAGCCAGGCTATGGACGAAGCCCACTGACAGGTCCCCCAGGCGCATCGGCTGCGGTTTCATGTTCACAACCACAGGTTCAGCAGGCGCGCGCCACGGACTTCGCCATCGGGAAAGTGTTGCCCGTTGTGGCTGATGAAACTCTGGCCGGCGCTGCCGCTGTCCCAGAACTGGCCACGCAGGAACACGCTGATGCCGCCCCGGGCGTGGCTGATGGGCAATTGGCCGGTCAGTGTCAGGCGATGCCAGGCTTGCCCCTCGCTCACTTCACCGGGCTTGAGGCTCACTTCGCTCGGTGTGGACAGGCCTTTATAACCGCTCCAGGGTTTGTCCCAGGCGCCGCGACCGATGACGAAGGCAGGCACTGCGATTAGTTGCGCACCCTGTTCGTTGAGCTGCCGGTAGTGGAGCGGGTACCAACTGTCGCTGCCGATCAGCACACCCAGGCGTCCGGCTGGGGTGTCGATGACGAGGGGAGCGGCTGGCTGTTCGGCGCCCAGTACATCCCGCTGTTCAAATACCGGATGTCGCTGGCGTTGTGGCTGGCCAATCGGCCGGCCATCGCTGCCAAACACCAGGCTGCTGTTGTACAACGCGCCACGGCCGATCTTCAGCTCGCCTTCGCTGACGCTGGGCTCGGGCAGCACGATGGAGCCTGCCACCAGGGTTACGCCGAACTCCTTGGCCAGCCCACCGAACAGCGCTTGATAGTCATGGGCCATGCGTTCGGCTTTCATGCGCAGGTAGGCATCGTCCAGTCGGTTATCGCCTTGAGCGCTGACCAGCGCCTGGATGAACGCCAGCGGATTGCTGACCGCCAGCCAGTGCATGGCTTCCTTCAGAGTCGTGGCCTGGTACAACTCGTCTTTTTCGCCGCCGACCATCAGCCAGGTACCGATGTGCTCGGGCAGCACCACCACGGTTTTGGCATTGAGAAAGCCCATGTCGCGAGCCGCTTGCAGATAGGCCGCCAGCTTGCGGTGCAGGCGCTCGGGGCTCTGGTAGTCGGTGGGGAACAGTTCGGGCTGGATACCCAGCAGGTTGCCGCGGTCGGCGGGCGTGCCCTGGTCGACCGCCAGGTTGATGCGCAGGTCTGACAGGTAGTGACCCGCCGGACGCTCGGTCGTCCACAGTGCGTAGGTGACCAGGGCGGCAATCAAGGCCAGTGAAAACAGCAGGTACAGAAATTTGCGCATGGGGGAACAGTCAGCGGCCGTGTGCAGGTTCGTGATTTTTCATCAGGAGCTACGGGGCAGGGTACGGTAAAACAAGGGATTAGCGAAGCTCGGGAGCTGATTTGTGCGCACGGCAAGTAAACGCCAAGTCGTCCAAAGACCCCTTGGACGCTCTCTGCGCTGGCAAGGCGCGCTAGTGGTTTTTGGCCTTCCTGATTCGGATCAGAATCAGCAGCATGATCAACAGCACCGGCGGCGTCATGCCCAGCAGCGCTTCGCGGGCCGAGAGGTTTGCGCCCAAGGTGTGCAACCCGCTGTAGACCAACTTGAACAGGTTGATCAGGTAGTAGGTGATGGCAATGATCGACAAGCCTTCCACCGCGCGCTGGATCTTGATCTGGGCATCGGCGCGGGCATTGAGGCTGCGCAGGATCTCGGCGTTCTGGTCTTCCATCTCGACTTGCACGCGGGCTTGCAGCAGGTCACCCAGGTTGGCGACGCTCATGGCCAGTTGTTCGAGGCGCTGTTCGGTGGCTGCGCAATAACGCACCGTGGGCTTGAAACGCCGTTCGATGAACACGCCCAGTCGCTGGCAGTCCCCCAGGTGACTTTCACGCAACTCCCCCAGGCGCTCGAACACCAGTTGTGCGTAGGCGCGGGTCGCGCTGAATCGGTGGCGATTCCTGACCGTGCTGCTGACCACCTGGCGAGACAGCAGGGCAATGTCCTCCAGCAGCGCCTTGGCGTGCACACCGCTGGCATTGGCGTTGCGTTCGGACAGGCTCACCAGGGTGCGATCGAATTCATTCAGTTGCGGGTCCAGTGCCTTGGCGATATTCAGCGACAAGGACGCCATCATCCGGTAGGTCTCGATTTCCAGCAGGCGCCGGATCATGCGGCCCTGGCGATAAGCGTTGAGCCGTCGGTTGATGAACAGCAGGCGATTGGTGCCATCCTCGGTCAGGCGAAAATCGCTCCAGACCACCGCATCGCCACCACCCACACATGAGCCGCAAAGGTCCTTGAAACCGTAGCTGGGCAGGTCGAGACTGGCTTCTGCGCGAACCACCACCTGAACGGCATTGATGAGGTGCTGGGCGTGACCCTCGATACCTCGGGCAAGGCTTTCGGGCAGCGTTGTCCATTGCAACTCATCGCTGCTGGCCGGCACGACCAGGGTCAGGGTGAAGAACTCGGCATGGCGCTCCCACTTGAGTGGATGGCCTTCGAGGCGGGTGATGCCTTGCGCGGCTTCCGCTGTGACGGTATCAGGGCTCAGTCGCTCAAGCAGCGCGTTGCACTGGCCGTTGTCGCCCAGAAACGCCAGGTGGAAGACGTGGGCCGGTTCGTCGAAATACAACGACGGGCGGGCGTGCAACTCGTTGTGCAGCATTTTTCGTTGGGGATGCATGCAATGACAACCGTGTGATTAGCGTTATTGTTGGGTTGAGCACCTGAGCCAGCGTTGATAGGACTGGCTCACCCCGCAGAGAGTCACCCACGACTGATCGGCGTCTTGCACATTTGGATCATTAAGTTGTCAGTTACGGTCATTGAGCGCCCGCACCCTGACTCTTACGCTGTGAGCCATGACAGACGCAAGCCGCAGAGCTTGCGCTTTTTTCCGTGATCGCCCGTTGTGGAGCTACCGATGACCGCCTCTCATTACCCGCACCTGCTGGCCCCGCTGGACCTGGGTTTCACCACGTTGCGCAACCGTACCCTGATGGGCTCGATGCACACCGGGCTGGAAGAGAAACCCGGTGGCTTCGAACGCATGGCAGCCTACTTTGCCGAGCGCGCCCGGGGCGGCGTGGGCCTGATGGTCACCGGTGGGATCGGGCCGAACGACGAGGGCGGTGTCTACTCGGGCGCCGCAAAGCTGACCACGGAAGAAGAGGCGTTCAAGCACCAGATCGTGACCCGGGCCGTACACGAGGCCGGCGGCAAGATCTGCATGCAGATTCTCCATGCCGGGCGCTACGCCTACAGCCCCAAGCAAGTGGCACCGAGCGCGATCCAGGCGCCAATCAACCCGTTCAAGCCCAAGGCACTGGACGAGGAGGGCATCGAGAAGCAGATCAGCGATTTCGTTACCTGCTCGGTCCTGGCCCAGAAGGCCGAATACGACGGCGTCGAGATCATGGGTTCGGAAGGTTATTTCATTAACCAGTTCCTGGCGGCCCATACCAACCACCGCACCGACCGTTGGGGCGGCAGCTATGAAAACCGTATGCGTCTGCCGGTGGAAATCGTCCGCCGGGTGCGCGAAGCGGTAGGCCCGAACTTCATCATCATTTTTCGTCTGTCGATGCTCGATCTGGTGGAAGGCGGCAGCACCTGGGACGAAATCGTCCTGTTGGCCAAGGCCATCGAGCAGGCCGGCGCGACGATCATCAACACCGGTATCGGTTGGCACGAAGCACGAATTCCCACCATTGCCACCAAGGTTCCGCGGGCGGCGTTCAGCAAAGTCACGGCCAAGCTGCGCGGTTCGGTGAATATCCCGCTGATCACCACCAACCGCATCAACACCCCGGAAGTGGCCGAGCAGATCCTGGCCGAAGGCGATGCCGACATGGTCTCCATGGCGCGGCCGTTCCTGGCCGACCCGGAGTTCGTCAACAAGGCCGCTGCCGGTCGCAGCGATGAAATCAACACCTGCATCGGCTGCAACCAGGCGTGCCTGGACCATACTTTTGGCGGCAAGCTCACCAGTTGCCTGGTCAACCCGCGGGCCTGCCACGAAACCGAGCTGAACTACCTGCCGGTGACCCAGGTGAAGAAAATCGCTGTGGTCGGTGCCGGCCCGGCGGGGTTGTCCGCAGCCACGGTGGCGGCCGAGCGTGGGCACCAGGTGACGCTGTTCGATTCGGCCAGTGAAATCGGTGGCCAGTTCAACGTTGCCAAGCGCGTGCCGGGCAAGGAAGAGTTTTTCGAAACCCTGCGCTACTTCAAGCGCAAATTGCAGACCAGCCATGTCGAGCTGTGCCTCGACACCCGGGTGGATGTGGCGCAATTGGTGGCTGGCGGTTACGACGAGATCATCCTCGCTACCGGCATCGCCCCACGCGTGCCGGCGATTCCTGGGGTGGAGCATGCCAAGGTGTTGAGCTACCTGGACGTGATCCTCGAACGCAAGCCAGTGGGCCGCAGTGTCGCGGTGATCGGTGCCGGAGGGATTGGCTTCGACGTGTCGGAATTCCTGGTGCACCAAGGCGTTGCCACCAGCCAGGACCGTGAGGCGTTCTGGAAGGAGTGGGGTATTGACACGCACCTTGAGGCTCGTGGCGGCGTGGCCGGGATCAAGGCCGAACCCCATGCACCGGCGCGCCAGGTGTTCCTGCTGCAACGCAAGACCTCCAAGGTCGGTGACGGCCTGGGCAAGACCACCGGCTGGATTCACCGCACGGGCCTGAAGAACAAGCAGGTGCAGATGCTCAACAGCGTCGAGTACCTGAAGATCGACGATGACGGCCTGCACATTCGTATCGGTGAAGCCGGCGAGCCGCAGGTGCTGGCCGTGGACAATATCGTGATCTGCGCCGGCCAGGATCCGCTGCGCGAGTTGCAGGAAGGCCTGGAAGCGGCGGGGCAGACGGTTCACCTCATCGGCGGTGCCGACGTGGCGGCGGAGCTGGACGCCAAGCGGGCGATTAACCAGGGCTCGCGGTTGGCGGCGCAGTTGTAAGGCACAATCCCAGCAAAAAACCTTGTGGGAGCGAGCTTGCTCGCGATAGCGGCAGGTCAGTCAACATTCATGCTGCTGACTAACCGCTATCGCGAGCAAGCTCGCTCCCACAGTAGGGTGGTGGTGCACCTGAAGTCACCGGCCGGCAAGCTGCTAAGATGCCGGCATCTTTTCCCAGGCCTGCCGCCATGCTGCTTCCCGCCCTCGACTGGCACCCCCAACCCCGACTCGAACCTCTTCACATGGACTGGCTCGCCCGTGCCGGTGTCGAAGTAGCGGTGTTGCGCCTGGACCGGATCGATCCGCTGATCAGCGGCAACAAGTGGTTCAAGCTGGTCCATCATCTGCGCGCCGCCCATGAGGCCGGTGCCGAAGGGGTCATGAGCCTGGGCGGGGCCTATTCCAACCATTTGCATGCGCTGGCGGCGGCCGGCAAGCGCTTCGGCTTTCCCACGGCCGGGCTGTTGCGCGGTCATCCCCAGGACACGCCGACGGTGCGCGACCTGAAAGCGTTCGGCATGGACCTGCACTGGTTGGGTTATGGCGGATACCGAGAGCGGCACGCAGCGGATTTCTGGGGGCCGTGGCTGATCCGCTATCCACATTTGCACCCGGTGCCCGAGGGTGGTTCAGGATTACCTGGGGCACAAGGTTGCATGACGTGGGCGGCCAGTGTTCGTGAGCAATTAGTGACATTGGGGTGGGCGGATTATCACGGCTGGTGGCTGGCCTGCGGAACTGGAACGTCGCTGGCCGGACTGGTGCTGGCCGAAGCGGGCGAGCGCCCGGTCTACGGCGTGCTGGCGGTGCCCCCGGACCATGGTGTGGCCCAGCAGGTCGAGCGCATCGTGGCGGAGGCGGAGCTTTCCAGCCCGTGTTATGAATTGTTCGACGGCAGCCGTGGCGGTTTCGCCCGGGTCGATGCCGAACTCACCGACTTCATCGAAACCACGGCGGCCATCGAACTGGAGCCGTTGTACACCGGCAAGGCCTTGATGCTGCTCAAGGCGCGGGTCGAGGCGGGAGGCTTTGCCCCCGGCACCCGCCTGGTCTTTGTCCACACCGGCGGTTTGCAAGGCCGCCGAGGGTTCGATTAACGGACGATCAGCCGCGTTTGGGCATCATCCGCAACAGCGTGTTGTCGCGCACCACGTAGTGGTGATACAGCCCCGCCAAGGCATGCAGGCCGATCAGCCAATAGCCGATGGTGCCGCCGAGCACGTGCCAGCCTTCCAGTTGCTTGGCAAAATCCTTGTCTTGATCAACGAGCAACGGCAAATCGAAACCGTAGAACATCACCTGGTGTCCTTCGGCGCTGGTGATCAGCCAGCCCAGCAGCGGCATGGCGATCATGAACAGGTACAGCGCCCAGTGCATCAGGCGGGCAAGGACGGTTTGCCAGGCAGGTGATGCCGGGAAAATCCCCGGTGCCTTGCCCATGCTGCGGGCGAACAGGCGCAGCCAAACCAACAGGAACACCGTCAGGCCGAGCATGAAATGCGCTTCCTTGATCAATGTCCGGCCGCCGCTGCCCTTGGGAAAAATTCCCCGCAACTCAATGCAGGCATAAACCACGGCCAGCAGGACCAGCATCAGCCAGTGCAGGGTTACCGTGACGGTACTGTAGCGGTTTTCCGAGTTTTTCCAGGGCATTGCGGGTATCTCCAACAATCAGGGTAGAGCGCCGTCTAGCGCGGCGTTGTGTCTTTACTGTAAGCCCGTTTCGCTGGGTTTGCATGAGCCAGATCAGGTTTGCTGGCAAGAAGCCAAAAGGGCAGGATCAGGGTGTGAAGTCGGGCGGGTTCAACAGCCAGTCCAACAGCAGCCCGGCATCGTGATTGCCACGGGACGGTTTCGGTGGGGCAGCGGCGTGTCCTGCGCCGGTATCGACCGCCCCTGGGCACAGCACCGGTCGGTCGGGGTCGCCATCGAGAAAACTCACCAGCACTTCGCTGCCCGCTATCAGGGAAGGGCTGTCGCCCAGCGTCAGTCGCGATACGGGCAGCGTGATGCCTTCCTGGTCCGGCGCCCAGAGGCTGACACTCACTTGGCCGCATTCATCGGGTTGGGCCGGCTGGCCGGCATGGCCGAGTACATGGGCCAGGTGATACCCGGGAATGCGCGGCTTGGGATGCTTGAGGGCCGGCCTGAACACGGTGGACCAGGGAATGGCGGTGAACCGGTTACGGTAGTCACGGGCCGAGGGCGTGGCGGGCAGGTCCGGTTCCAGGATCGAAAACTGCCGCCCGCGGTGCTGGACCTCGGTGATCAGCCATTGATCGTTGAAGGTGGAAACCGGGTGTTCGCTGATCTGCACGATGTCGCCGCCGTGCAGGGCCGGTTGATCACTGTGGCCATGGATTTCCCGTTGCCGACAGCGCAACCGTTCCAGATGGCGGCGTCCGGCCTGGTAACGGTGAATCAAGGCGGGGTTGCCACGCTGGGCTTCATGATCGATCTGCTCAAGGGGTTGATTCTCCGCCGAGACTTCGGTTTCGGTCGTGGCCCGGTCACTGAACCCGACAGGCAAGCCAGGCATCATCGCGTGGTGGCGCAAATACACGCGCTTGATGGTCGGTATCAGTTTGTCGTTCGGGTGCAGGGGCAGCTCGATGGGGCGCGCGGGGAAACTCTTCGGGTCTTCGGCGAACACCAGGACGTGGCCCTGGAGGGCGTGCTCGAAGTGGTAATGAATGCCTTCCTCCTCGCACAGCCGTTGCAGGAGGGTCAGGTCGCTTTCGTCGTACTGGATGCAGAATGGGCGACATGGGTACTGCCCATGGGGCAGCTCGAAACGGTAACTGTCGGCGGGCAGGGCATGGTCTTCCAGCAGGCGTTGCAGCACCTGCACCACACTGAGCCGATGGAAAACCCGACGCCGCGGGCCTTGTTCCAGTTGCTGCAGGTAGGGAACCAACGTCAGGCGATAGCCGATGCGTCGCGGGGCCGAAGCACTCAGGCTGACGCTGTGGACAATCCCATGGATGCCCGATTCACCGTCCAGGCGCAGGAAGGCCGGATGCCCCAGTAGCAGGTCGGGATTTATCGGCGGGGCCAGGCCGATCAGTTCGAGGTCGAAGCGGTACGGCTGGTTGAGGGCTTCTCGGCCATTAAAACGCAAGACTTGCAACTGCAGGTCGTTTTGCGTGAGCGTCAGGCTGAAGGGACTTTCCGTGTCGTTGCGCATTGCGCCTCCTACTGGCAGGGACAGAGGCGCAGAGGGTACGAAACCACGGGAAGGAACGGTGCTTGCGAGCCGCTATTTCAGAAAAGCCCTACAACACACTGTGAAAATGTCGATTCGGTAGGGTGAATTTTTTGGTCGATCAGCCGGTTTAGGCCGTATAAACTTGCGCCACAGCGCCGGCCGGCAGATGTCTCGGCGCGTCAGACAAGAGAGTGAGTAATGGGCGCACAGTGGAAGGTTAAACACAAAGAAGCGGCTGCCAACGCCAAGGGCAAGATCTTCGGCAAACTGGTGAAAGAAATCACCATTGCCGCGCGCAACGGCGCTGATACCGCGACCAACGCGCACTTGCGACTGGTAGTCGAGCAGGCGAAGAAGGCCTCGATGCCCCGCGAGACCCTGGAACGTGCGATCAAGAAAGGTTCAGGCCAGCTCGGCGAAACCGTGCAATACCACCGCGTCACCTACGAAGGGTTCGCGCCGCACCAGGTGCCGCTGATCGTTGAATGCGTGACTGATAACATCAACCGTACCGTCGCCGAAATTCGCGTCGCGTTCCGCAAGGGCCAACTGGGCGCCTCGGGTTCGGTAGCGTGGGACTTCAACCATGTCGGCATGATCGAAGCCGCGCCGGACAGCCCGGACGCCGATCCGGAAATGGCCGCCATCGAGGCCGGTGCCCAGGATTTCGAGCCGGGCGAAGACGGCGCCACGTTATTCCTCACCGATCCTGCCGACCTCGATGCGGTACAGAAGGCGTTGCCGGAGCAGGGCTTTACTGTGCTGTCGGCCAAGTTGGGCTACCAGCCGAAGAACCCGGTCAGCGGGCTGACCGACGAGCAGATGGCTGAAGTCGAAGCCTTCCTTGAAGGCCTCGATAACCACGATGACGTGCAGGACATGTTTGTCGGGTTGGCCGGTTAAGCACTACACCCCCTGTGGCGAGGGGATTTATCCCAGGGTGCGGTTCACTCTGTGGGAGCAAGGCTTGCCCGCGATGAAGACGACGCGGTCTCTGAGAAAACGAGGTGTCCACATCGCGGGCAAGCCTTGCTCCCACAGATAAATCCCCTCGCCACAATAGGCGGCGTGCTTGTTAGTTTGGGGGCTGGTTTAGTCGATGTGTTTGGACTCGCTCAGCAACCTTTCAATCTCATCAAACCCTGGCCGTGCCAGTACATCCGGCTGACAGCAACGCGCTTGCAGATCCTGCAACGCTGCCAGTTCCTCAGCACTGAGCCCCGGTTCGATTCGCGCCAGCAATTCCCCCAACAAAATCCCGAAGGCCCGTACCTCGATGCGCTGCAGTGCGCGGGTTTGCACGGTGTCCGTAGTGGCGTGGAACGACGCCGCGCCAAAGTCCCCCAGCAGGCAATCGCCCTGGTCGTTGCACAGGATGTTGTGCCCGTACAGATCCCCATGGGTGATGCCCTGGCGGTGCAAGTGTGCCGCCACCGAGGCGATGCCGTGGGCGATGCGCAAGGCCACCGGGGCGCTCAGGCGCAGTTCATCGGCGTACACGTCGCGAGTGCATGACGTCAGGCTCGGCAGCCCGGCGGCGAGGTTGCGGTAGCTGGGCTCGACCAGGGCCATGACCAGCCCGTCCTGTCGCTCGGGGTGCCCGGCGATCTGACCCAATACGTCGATCAGGTTCGGGTGTCGACCGGCCGTGATGCAGGCATGCATTTCATGCAGGGGCGAGCCGTCGCTGGTCATCTGGCCTTTGTACAACTTCACCGCGACGCTTCGCGCCACCTGGTCGGGCGCCTGCCAGAGCGCTTGGTGAATCACCCCCGGAAGCGCCTTCGCCCAGTTGTCGTCGCAGCGCCAGTTGCGACCAATCGATGGGCGTTGTGGTGTTCAAGGCTGCGGCATCGGCCTGGGTTTCCAGCGGGTTACCGGCGTAGGCCAGCCAACTGAGGCTCGGCAGCTCCAGCAACCATTGCGGCAGTTCGGTCAGTTGGTTGGCGGCAATGCGCAGCAGTTCCAGGCGATGACACTGGCCCAGGCTCGCCGGCAACTGCTGCAAACGGTTGCCGGCCAGCATCAGTTTTTGCAGGTGTGGGCGTTGGCCCAGTTCATCCGGCAACTGGCTGATGTCGTTGTCGGTCAGGATCAGCCAGCGCAACCGGGGTGGCAGCGCGTCGCCCGTGACACGGGTGATGCGGTTGGCCTTGAAGCCGACCATGGTCAACGCGCTGCAACGGCCCAGGCATTCGGGCAGTTCGGTGAAACGGTTGTCCGAACAGAACAGCACGCGCAGGTGGGGCAGCCGATGCAGGTCGTCGGGCAGCGAGTCCAACTGATTGCCGCTGAGGTTGAGAATCTCGAGGGAATCGGCCAGTTCGAAGATTTCCCGGGGAAACTCCGTCAAGCCGCAGGCCAGGTCCAGTCGGGTGATGCCTGAGAGCTGGCCGGCGCGGAGTTGGGCGAGGGTGTGCATGGGAGGGTTCGCTGTTGGTCAAGGGGAGGCTCTGGCGCCCATAGCCAGACAGTTAACCAATAATCAGCTCAGTACAACACCCTGTGGCGAGGGGATTTATCTGTGGGAGCAAGGCTTGCCCGCGATGCAGGCGCCTCGTTTTCTCAGAGACCGCGCCGTCTGCATCGCGGGCAAGCCATGCTCCCACAGCAGTGTTGCTCCCCTCGCCACAGTCGATCGCTCTAGCGCTCGATGCTGCGGTTCCAGCGGGCGTTCCAGGCCGGGCGTTGTTCGTTGACCTGGTCCCAATCCACGGCAATCGCTGTTTCCAGGTATTGCTTCATCGCTTCCACCTGGCCACGGGTCTTGTCGGTGGTCGGGGTGTTGGGGTTGGAAGGGATCTGGTCGCCTTCTTCCAGGGCAATGGCCTGGGCTTGCGGGGTCAGCAGGAAAGCGGCGAGCTTTTGCGCCAGTTCCGGCTGGGTGTTTTGGGCGATGGCGCATTCGGCGACGTTGAGGACTACGGCGCCTTCCTTCGGCTGGGCATATTCCACTGGCATGCCCTTGAGTTTCAACGCGGTCACCTGGGTCGGCGTCAGCGGGAACAGCGCCGCTTCGTCGGTCTGCAGCATTTCGGATATCTTCGCCGAGCTCGGGATGTACTCCAGCACGTTGCGCCCCACCGTGTTCGGCCACGCCTTGAAGCCCGGCTCGACGTCGGTTTCGCTGCCGCCCTGGATCCGGTTGAACATCAAAAAGCCGTGCAGGCCAAAAGTGGAGGAGGCCATCGACTGGAACACCACTTTGTCCTTGAAGCGTGGATCGGCCAGGTCCATCCATGAAGTGGGCGTATTCCAGCCTTTTTCCTTGAACAGCCGGGTGTTGTAGGCCAGTCCTGTCACCCCGAGGCTGACGGCCACGGCCTGATCCTTGATACGCCCCTTGGCCGGGATCTGCGCCAGGGGCGGGCTGTCCTCGAGCTTGTCGCACAGCCCCATGGCGATGGCGCGGTACATGATGCCGTCGTCGAGGAACATCACGTGCATTTGCGGGTTGCCTTTGCTGGCCTGTACCTTCGCCAGGATGTCGGCGGAGGTGCCGGGTACGATGACCACTTTGACGTTGTTGGCTTTCTCGAAGGCCGGCAAGACCTTGTCGGCGTAGAGCCGCTCCATGGTGCCGCCGTTCATGCCCAGGTAAAGCGTCGGCTCGGCCAACGCCTGGGTAGCCGGGAGCAGGGCGCCCAGGCAAGCGCAACCCAGCGAGCAGAAACCGAACAGTGCACTGCGTTTGACGTTATTCATTGGCGCGACCTTCCTCTATCAAGCAACGGAGATGGAGTGAAACCGGGTGATGGAAAACGCATCCAGCGGCGTGGTCGAAGCCCCGCTGCAGATGATCTCGGTGAGCGCCTGGCCCACCGCCGGGCCGATCTGGAAGCCCGCGCCGGCAAAGCCGAATGCGTGCAACAGACCGGGCTGGGTGCTGCTGTGGCCGATCACCGGTTGGCGATCGGGCAGGTAACCTTCGGTGCCGCTCCAGGTACGAATCGCCTGGGCGCCTTCCAGGAATGGGTAGAGCTCGACGGCCTGGCGCAGGATCTCCAGCACGGCGTTCTGGCCGGGCCGGGCGCGAGCGGTGTCCAATGCAAAGCCTTGGCCGCCGCCCAGCACGCAATTACCGCGCGAGACCTGGCGGGCGTAGATACCGCCGCCCTCGACGCCGGTGCTGGCGTCCATGACCAAGGGCAAGGGTTCGGTGACCAGCATCGCCGGGTGCCCGGCGTGCATCGGCACCGCTTCGCCGAATTGCGCGGCGAACTGGCTGGCCCAGGCTCCGGCGCAGTTCAGCAGCCAGGGCGCGTGAAACGTCAGGCCTGTTGCGGTGTGCACGGCGAAGCGCTGGCCATCATGTACAACGTTGCTGACGGCGCATTGTTCGTGGACTTGCGCACCCTGGCGGCGAGCGGCTTGGGCAAAGGCTGGGGACACCAGGCGCGGATTGGCATGGCCGTCGTCCGGGCACAGCGACGCTCCCACCGCGACGGCGCCGACCCATGGAAAACGCGCGCGCAGGGCCGTGTGATCGAGCAGTTGCAAATCCAGGCCAAAGCCTTGGCTGGCGACGGCGTAGTCGTGCAGCGCTTGCAGGTCCTCAGCGCTGCGGGCCAGCTTCAAATGACCGCTGCGCTGGTACTCGCCGTCGATGCCGATCAATTGGGGCAACTGGCACCAGATTTCATGGGCCCGTTGCGACAACGGCAGTTGCGACAGCGGTCGGCCCTGGCGACGCACGCCACCGTAGTTCACGCCGCTGGAGTGTGAGCCGCAGAAGTCGCGTTCCAACAACGCCACCCGGCGTCCGGCCTGGCTCAGGAACAACGCGGCCGAGGCGCCGACGATGCCGCCACCAATGATCACTGCATCCACTTCGATCATGGCTCGACCTCCAGGCCGAACGGCACGGGTTTGATCGGCGCCTGGGCCCGCAAGCGGCCGATGCTGGAGACGGCGCGGCCACTTTCGCAGGCAATGATTTCCGCGGCGGCGGCGCCGCACATCCGCCCCTGGCAGCGGCCCATGCCGACCCGGCAATGGGCCTTGACCCGATTGATCTCCCAATGGCCTTCGCCCACCACCCGGCGGATGTCGCCAGCGCTGACTTCTTCGCAGCGGCAGATCATCAGGTGATCGGCAGCGTCGGCGGCCCAGTGTTCAGGAAAGGCAAACGCACGCTCCAGGCCTTCGCGGAACTGGCCGATGCGTTCCAGGGTTTGTTCCAGTTGCGTGCAACGTTGCGGGTCGGTCGAGTAGCCGAGGTCTTCGAGCAAGGCCAAGGCCGCCCGTTCACCGGCCATTTCCGCCGCGTCGGCGCCCATGATCCCGGCACCGTCACCGGCCAGGTAAATCCCCGGCACGCTGCTGCGCCCGGCGCGGTCCCGGTGGGGCAACCAGGCGCGGTTGAGGGCGTTCCAGGCAAACGCGCAGCCCAGCAGGTCGGCCAGTTGGGTTTCGCTGCGCAAGCCGTGGGCGAAGGCCACCGCGTCACAGTCGAGGGTGTGTTCGCCGCTTGCGTTGCGCCATTGCAGCGACTGCACCCGGCGTTCTCCATCGAGACGCGCCAGGCTCGCGCCTTGATGCACGGCGATGCCGCGGGCGGCCAGCCAGGCGCGGTAGTAGAGACCCTTGGCGAGGGTGGCCGGTTGTGCCAGCAGGCCGGGCAGGGCGCGGACCTGGTCGCTAAAGGGCGAACTGTCGAGGACGGCGACCACATGGGCGCCGGCCCGGACGTATTGATAGGCCACCAGATACAACAAGGGACCGCTGCCGGCGAACACCACCCGTTCGCCAATGGCGCAACCCTGGAATTTCAGGGCGATCTGCGCCGCACCCAGGCTGTATATCCCGGGCAGGGTCCACCCCGGTACGGGCAGGACCCGGTCGGTGGCGCCGGTGGCGACGATCACGCTGGCGTACTCGAGGCGGCCGGCGCGGCCTTCATGCAGGGTATCGAGCAGGCCGGCCTCGGCGTTCCACACCAGGGTGTCGGGACGGTAATCGAGCTGTTCGCGCAATGCGTCGAGGGTCTGGTGGATGGCGTTGGCCTTGTGGGCTTCGAAGCCATAGAGCTTGTCAGGCGAGCGCTTGAAATGGGCCGGTTGGCGCCGATAGATCTGCCCGCCACCGCGGGGGGCTTCGTCCAGCAGGACGGGATACAGGCCGTGGGCGACCAGAGTTTGCGCGGCACGGATACCGGCCGGGCCGGCGCCGATGATGGCTATGGGTTTCATGGCCACCTCGTTGATGATGCAGTGGGCTTAGTGGCGCTATTGAAGCCGCTATCGCGAGCAAGCTCGCTCCCACATTGGATCGGCTGTGGATGTTGGTTTTGTGCACGCCGCACTCCCCCTGTGGGAGCGAGCTTGCTCGCGATAAGGCTGGGCCAGTCGACATTGCTGTTACCTGACCGACCGCTAACGCGAGCAAGCTCGCTCCCACATTGGATCGGCTGTGGATGTTGGTTTTGTGCACGCCGCAGCTCCCCTGTGGGAGCGAGCTTGCTCGCGATGAGGCCATGCCTGTCGAGCGTGTTCATACCTGGCGCCCCGGTTCGCGGTTGATGTGTTGCCCGGCTTCGAGCAGCGTCGAACAGGCGCGTACGCGGCGGCCGTCGCCCAGGCGCACCCAGCAGTCCTGGCAGGCGCCCATCAGGCAGAAACCGGCACGGGGCTCGGCGCTGAAGTCACTGCCGCGCAGGTGTTCGCTGCAAGTCAGTACGGCGGTCAGTAGCGTGTCCCCCAGCAGCCCGGTGGCGGGCTGGCCATCGAGGGTGAAGTCCAGGGCCGGGCGGTCGCCTTCGGCCAGTCGTTTCAGCAGTGCCATGACACCCTCATTGTTTGCCTACCAGGACCCGATCCAGGCCATAGACCCGGTCGAGCAGAATCATGGTCAGCGCGGTGAGCCCGATGACCAGCGCCGACACCGCCGCCATCATCGGATCGATGGATTCGGTGGCGTACACGTACATGCGCACCGGCAAGGTTTGCGTGGCCGGCGAGGTGACGAAGATCGATAGCGTGACTTCATCGAAACTGTTGATGAACGCCAGCAGCCAGCCCCCGGCCACCCCTGGCAGGATCATCGGCAAGGTGATTTGCCTGAACAGCGTGAAGCGTCCGGCCCCCAACGATTGCGCGGCCTGTTCGGCGCTGCGATCCAGGCCGATGGCCGAGGCCAGCACCAGGCGCAGCACATAGGGCGTGATCACCAGCACATGAGCGAAGATCAGCCAGGCGAAGCTGCCGTTCACGCCCATCAGGGCAAACAGGCGCAGCAATGCGACCCCCAGCACCAGGTGCGGAATGATGATCGGCGACAGGAACAGGCCGTTGAAGAAGTCCCGCCCCGGGAACTCGAGCCGGGTGATCGCCAGGGCCGCCGGCACCGCGATCAAGGTCGCCAACGAGGCCGCGCAGAACGCCAGGACCAGGCTGTTGTAGAACGCGTCGACAAAATCCGCGCGCTCGAACACCGCGCGGAACCAGCGCAGGGAAAACTCGGTGGTCGGCAGGCTCAGGGTGTTTTCCGGGGTGAAGGCGACGAGGCAGACCACCACCAGCGGCGCGAGCATGAAGACCACCACCAAGGCGTGGAACAGCAATGCGAAAGGACCGTTTCTAGACATGACCCATTACCCCAGTGACTTCTTGTAGCGGCCTTCGATCATCCGGTTCCACGACAGCATGATCAGCAGGTTGAGCAGCAGCAGCGCGACGGCAATGGCGGCGCCCATCGGCCAGTTCAGCTCCGACAGGTACTGGTCGTAGATCAACGTAGCGACCATCTTCAAGCGCCGTCCGCCGAGCAGGCCGGGAATCGCGAAGGAGCTGGCGGCAAGGCCGAACACAATCAGCGTGCCGGACAGCACGCCGGGCATGATCTGCGGCAACACCACTTTGCGGATCACCGTGAACTGGCTCGCCCCCAGGGACAGCGCGGCCTGTTCGGCGGCCGGGTCGAGTTTCTGCAGCGAGGTCCAGACGGGAATGATCATGAACGGCAACATCACGTGGACCAGGGCGATGACCACGGCGAACGGCGTATAGAGCAGCTTCATCGGCGCACCGCCGAAGGCTTGCAGGAGCTGGTTGACCAGGCCGTCGGCGCCGAGCAGGAGGCTCCAGCCAAAAGCCCGCACCACCACTGAAATCAGCAGCGGCGTGAGGATCAGGATCAGGAAAATCGAGCGCCACGGTGCGCCCATGCGGCTGAGGATGTATGCCTCGGGCACGCCGATCAGCACGCACAGGAGGGTGGTCAGGGCGCTGATCCAGAAGGTGCGCAAAAAGATTTCGTAGAAGTACGGATCGCCCAACAGGCTGGTGTAGTGCTCGAAGGTGTAGGCGTCGCCATTGATGCCCGAACTGTAATCGAAGACGTTGAACGACAGGACCAAGGTCAAGCCCAAGGGGATGACCAGCAAGCCCAGGTACAAGGCCAGGGCCGGCGCGGACATCAGGTAGCCCTGTCGGCCACGGCGCATCGCGTCGATCAGCTTCATGCCGGCACCTCGTCCACGCTCAGCACCCGCAGCAGGGCCGGATCCCAATCCAAGCCCACCGCCGTGCCTTCGACCAAGGGCGCGGAGCCGTCGTTGCGGCGCACCATGCAGAGTTCACCCAGGCTCGTGGAAACGCCGTAGAGCCATTGGCTGCCCAGGAAGAAGCGGCTGACGAGGGTGCCCTGCAATCGCCCTGAACCGGCCTCGCGCAGGTCGATCTTTTCCGGGCGCAGGCTCAGGGTCAGCTCGCCATCGGCCGGGCTGCAGGCTTGGACGATGCCCGCGCTATCCCGCCTGCCGGGCAGCAGGTTGGCTTTGCCGACGAAGCCGGAAATGAATTCGGTGCGCGGGTGCTCGTAAAGGGTGTACGGCGCGTCGATCTGGGTGATGCGCCCGGCCTGCATGACCACCACCCGGTCACTGATCGACAGGGCCTCGGACTGGTCGTGGGTCACCATCAGCGTGGTGATCCCGACTTCGCGCTGGATACGGCGGATTTCGTATTGCATCTCTTCGCGCAAGTTGGCGTCGAGGTTGGACAGCGGCTCGTCGAGCAACAGCACCGGTGGCTCGATCACCAGCGCCCGGGCCAGTGCCACGCGTTGGCGCTGGCCGCCCGAGAGTTCTCGTGGGTAGCGGTCGGCGTGGCGGTCCAGGCGGACCAATTTCAACACTCGGTCCACCCGTTGTTGCAGTTCGTCATTGGCTACTTTGCGCATGCGCAGGCCGAAGGCGACGTTGTCCTTGACGGTCATGTGGGGAAACAGCGCGTAGCTCTGGAACACCACCCCCAGGCCACGGCTGGCGGGCTTGGCGTGGGTGATGTCGCGACCGTCCAGCAGGATGCGCCCGCTGCTGACTTCGACGAAGCCGGCGATCATCTGCAAGGTTGTGGTTTTGCCGCAGCCGGAAGGCCCCAGTAGCGAGACGAACTCGCCTTTTTCCACCGACAAGTTGGTGGCGACCACGGCGTCGATGTCGCCGTAACGTTTGCCAAGTCCTTCAAGTTGCACAAAAGCCATCGCTGCGCTCCACCTGGGATTGTTATGCGTCGCCGCAAGGGCGCGCTTTTTTGTATGGGCAGATACGAAAGGGTGCTGCTGGGGTGCGTTGGCGCTCGACCTCAAGTCGGCTGCCGCTGTTGTTCGAATCGCCCCTGTCTGGACGAAGAGTAGGACGAAGAATAGGATGGGCTCAATGAACTATTTCACTGAAGCGAAGACTATTTTCAATTTCATTCAGTGAATAAATTAAATGATGAGAAACAGCATGATTGATTCCACTGATCGGAATAATGAGAAGGGCGAGGTAGGTGTCGGTGCGGTCTCCCGACTATTTGCCGTGTTGCGCAGCCTGGGTGACACCGTCGAAGGCGGTGAGCGGGTGACGCAATTGGCCCTGCGCATCGGCCTGTCCCAGCCCACCACGCATCGCTTGCTGCGCAGCCTGATGGACGAGGGCATGGTTGAGCAGGACGCACGCAGCAAGCGCTATCGCCTGAGCCTGGAGTTTTTCGCCCTGGCGGCCCGCGCCGGCAACACCGGCAACCTGCGCGAACTGGTGCGCCCGGCCATGCTGCGGTTGTCGGCGTCCTTGGGCGACTCGCTGTTTTTGCTCGCCCGCAGTGGTTTCGATGCCATTTGCCTGGATCGCAGCGAGGGGCCGTTTCCGATCCGCACGTTCACCGGCGACATTGGTGGCCGCGTGGCGTTGGGCGTGGGGCAGGGCAGCCTGGCGATCCTGGCGTTTCTGCCGGAAGAAGAGCGCGACACGGTGATTCAATACAACCTGCCGCGGCTCAAGGATTTCCATTTGTACGACGAAGTTTTCCTGCGTTCGGAAGTGGAGAACGTGCGCACGCTGGGTTACGCCGGGCGCAACACCGGTGTATTGCAGGGCATGGCCGGGGTGGCCGTGCCGATCCTCGACCGTGATGGCCGGGCCGTGGCCGCCTTGAGCGTGGCAACCGTGAGCGACCGGTTGGGGCCAGATCGACTGCCGACGGTGGTGGACATGCTCAAGCGCGAAGCGGCCCTGATCGGGCCGCGGATCAACCCGTTCGATCCGTTGCTGCGCAGGCCTTCGCAGGTGTTTGGGCAGGGCTGAATACACTCCCTAGGGGTAGCCCATCTCCCCTGTGGGAGCGAGCTTGCTCGCGATAGCGGTGGTTCAGTTAGAAATGATGTCGACTGATACACCGCTATCGCGAGCAAGCTCGCTCCCACAAGGGGGGGGCACAAGGGAGGACGGTGATCAGAAGTTCAGGGTCTGCTTGAGCCGCTGCGCCGCCGGCGTATCACTGGGGATGACCATCGCATAGTTGTAGCCCGGCCCGGACCAGTACTCGGCCTGCAGTTCCCCATCGCGGCGACTGCCCCGGGGCAGCAGGAAGTTTTTCGGGCCGGGTGGACGCACATAGAAGCTGATTTTCTGACCGCTCGGATCCTGGTAGACCACCATCGCCGCCGCGCCTTGTTCGGTGCTGAGCAAGCGCCCGCTGACCGGCTTGAAGCCCGCGCTGGACAGGTCGGGCAGCCGGTCGGCCTGGGTGAAGTAGCGGTCGAGCCAATCTTGCATGTGCCGCTCGTCGCCAGCTTGGTAATCGGCTGGAAGGATGCCCTGCTGGGCAATCAATCGGTACGCCTGCAGGGCATCGGTCATGGGCGCGGCGGCGCTGAGCAGGGTCATTTGCCGCGCCTGCCAGCCGCCGAAGCCACCCACACTGACGGCCAGCAGCAACACCGCGGCGCTGGCCAGGTGGCGACGGGAGCGATGTTTCAGGCGCTGGCGAATCATGGCCGGGTCGAGCTCCGGGTTGTGCGGCTGTTGCAAGCCACCGCTCAGGGCCGTGCGCAGGTGCTGCGCATCCTGTTGCCAGGCCCGGACCCGGGCGGCGACGTCAGGCTGGTTGGCCAGGTAGGTCTCGACCAGGCGCCGGTCGGCCTCGCTCAGTTGGCGATCGACATAGGCGTGCAGGTCGCTGTCGCTGGGGGGCATGCTGATCATTTGAGTATCCGCAGGGTGGGGCGGGTGATTTCGCCCTCGCTGAGTTGGCGTAGGGCCTGGCGGGCGCGGGACAGGCGGGACATCACCGTGCCGGTCGGTACGCCGAGGATATCGGCGACTTGCTGGTAGCTCAGGCCTTCCACCGACACCCAGAGCAACAGTGCGCGCTGTTCCGTCGTGAGCTGATCGAAGGCCTGCAAGGACGATTGCGCGATCACACTGCGCTCGGCCGAAGGGTGGGCATCGTCGCGGCCGGTGAAAAATTCCAGCATGCGCGCATACCGGCGGGAGCGGCGATGGCTGTCGAGAAACTGTCGATACAGGATCGAAAACAGCCAGGCCCGCAGATCGCCGTCCGGGCGCTTGTCGTTCCATTTCGACAACGCCCGTTCCAGGCACATCTGCACCAGGTCGTCGGCGTTGCTCGGGTTGCGCGTCAGCGACACGGCAAAACGCCGTAGCCTGGGAATGAGTTCGCGCAACTGTTCGTCGAGTGCGTTCATGAAAGTGTGGCTTCTGTGGGCAGTCACTGCGTCGGGACTGGAAAGACGCCCCACGAACGAGATTATTCCAGTGCAGGAAAAATAAATACGAGGCGTGGGAATAAAGCTGCCAGGCCTTCGTCTGACGGGTACTTTCCAACGAATGGCCTCGAGCCCTGGAGCTTTCTCATGGTTGATCCTTCACCCTCGTCGAGCCGGCCGCCCTTGAGTGCCGCCGCCCTGACACTGCGCCTGAGCGGCATCGCCGTGATTGTTGCCGCGCTGGCCGGGGCGTTTGCCTACGTCAATGGCAGCCTTGACCCACAGCGCCTGACACCGGCGGCGCTGGTCAATGTCCTGGAAAAAAACAACGGCGTTCACCCGGGCTTTCGA
Source organism: Pseudomonas beijingensis (assembly GCF_030687295.1). NCBI lineage: Bacteria > Pseudomonadati > Pseudomonadota > Gammaproteobacteria > Pseudomonadales > Pseudomonadaceae > Pseudomonas > Pseudomonas beijingensis. The sequence continues at coordinate 3,241,097 of NZ_CP117425.1, forward strand.
CGCAACCATTCAAAAGGGGTCTGCGTCGCGGGCTATTTCCAAAGCACGGGCGAGGCGAGCGCCTATTCCAGCGCCCAGGTGTTCTCGCAGCCGCAAACGCCAGTGGTTGGGCGTTTTGCCTTGCCCAGCGGCAACCCTTATGCACCGGACGGCAGTGTGCCGATTCGCAGCCTGGCGCTGCGCTTTACCCAGGCCAACGGCCAGCAATGGCGCACCGGCATGAACAGCATGCCCGTGTTTCCAGTGGGCACGCCCGAAGCCTTCTACCAACTCCAGCAAGCCCAGTCGCCGGACCCTGCCACAGGAAAACCGAATCCAGCGGCGGTACCGGCGTTCTTTGCCGCGCACCCCGAGGCGGTGCCGTTCCTGCAGTGGATCAAGACCGCCAAGCCGTCGGTCAGTTACGCCACCGAAACCTACAACGGCATTAATGCCTTCTATCTGGTCAACCCTGCCGGACAGCGCCAGGCCGTGCGCTGGGGTGTGGTGCCGCTGAGCCAGGACGCTGCCGATGCGACGCCACCCCAGGGCGCCGACTTCCTTGAGCAAGACTTGGCGAAGCGTCTCGCCGCCGGGCCGTTGCGCTGGCAACTGAACATCACCCTGGCCAACCCGGGTGACCCGGTGAATGACGCCAGTAAGGCCTGGCCCGCTGACCGCAAGGTGCTCAACGCCGGCACGCTGGTGCTGGAGCGCACCCAGGCGCAGGACAACGGCGAATGCCGCGACATCAACTATGACCCGCTGATCCTGCCCCAAGGGATCGAAGGTTCTGACGATCCGTTGTTGGTTGCGCGTTCCGCTGCTTATGCCAGTTCCTATCTGCGCCGTACCAGTGAAGTGAATCAATTGCCCGCCACCCAGGAGTCTCGCCCATGAGCGCCCCTCGTCACTTCGCACCGCTGGCTCGGCTGCTGCACTGGCTGATGGCATTGATGATCATCGCCATGCTGTTTATCGGCGCCGGCATGGTCGCTTCGGTGTCCGAACGCCATGAATGGCTGCTGCAGTTGCACAAACCGTTGGGCATCGCGATTTTGCTGCTGGTGATCGTGCGCCTGGTGGTGCGTTTTACTACCCGTCAACCGCCGCTGCCGGCCGATCTGCCGGGCTGGCAAGTGCTGGCGGCAAACGCCTCCCATGTGCTGTTGTACGCCTTGATGCTGGTTCTGCCACTGTTGGGCTGGGGTATGATTTCGGCGGCGGGGGATCCTGTGATGCTTGGCGACTGGCTGCAACTGCCGTCGATCCTGCCAGCGCACGCACAGACGTTCGCCCTGCTGCGCAAGGCCCACGGGTACCTGGCTTACCTGTTGTTCCTGACCGTGCTGGTGCATCTGGCGGCGGCGTTGTTTCACGCGTGGGTGCGCCGGGATGAGGTGTTGGACAGTATGTTGCGCGGCAAGGGCTGATGATTGTGGGAGCAAAGCTTGCTCGCGACACAGGCGACTCGGTTTCAGAAAGACCTCACTGCCTATATCGCGAGCAAGCTTTGCTCCCACATTGTTCCCACCCAGGGGGGGCGCCTTGGACAGGGGTTGATCAGGTCGTTGGATCAGCGCAACTCGTCGACCATGGCCTCGATGGTGCTCAACACATCCTTGCCCAGTTGCATCGAGCGTTTGCCGGACCAACCGGTGATCGGGTTCGGGTGATCGTTGTGGTCCTTGAACGGCATTTCCAGGGTCAGGGACAGGCAGTCATATTTCTGCCCGACCGCGTTACAGGCCAGGGTCATGTTGGCCTGGCCCGGTTCGTCGCGGGTGTAGCCGTGAGCGGTCTGGAAGTCTTTGGTCTGGTGCTTGAGGTGGCTACGCAAGCGCTCTTCGAGCTCGGCGATGCGCGGCGTGTAGCCCGGGTTGCCTTCGCAACCGGCGGTGAATACGTGGGGGATTTCCTCATCGCCGTGAGCGTCGAGGAACAGGTCGACGCCGTACTTTTCCATTTGCTGCTGTACGAAAAAGACTTCGGGGCTGATTTCCGGACTGGCGTTCTGCCAAGCGCGGTTGAGGTCCTGGCCCATGGCGTTGGTACGCAGGTGCCCGTGGAACGCACCGTCCGGGTTCATGTTCGGCACCAGGTACAGATCGGCCTTGGCGAGCAACCGGTTCAGTTGCGCATCGCCATGCTGCTGGAGGCGTTCGATCACGCCTTCCATGAACCACTCGGCCATGTGCTCGCCGGGGTGCTGCTGGGCGATGATCCAGATTTTGCGCCGGCCTTCGGCACCGTTGCCTTTGCGCAGCAGTTGAATGTCACGGCCTTCCACGCTTTTACCAACGGCCACTAGTTCGATGCCGGCCTTGTGTTGCGCTTGTTCGATCAGCCAGTCATGACGCCCACGGCTGTAAGGTTCGAAGTAGGCGAACCAGGCATGGGGTTGTTCAGCCTCCAGATGAAAGCGCAGGGCGTCGCCTTCAAACTGAGTCGGAATGCGGAACCAATTGACGTGATCGTAGGAGGCGACGGTTTGGTAGCCCGTCCAGGCCTTGTTGTAAGACGATTGACTGGCGTTGAGCAGGCGGAAGGAATACTCCTGGCCGACGTGCAAACCGCTGGCCTTGAAGTGGAACCACTGGAAATGGGCGCTGCGGGTATCGGGCCGGATCTTGAGCAACGACTGCAACGGGTTGCTGATGTCGACGACCTCGATGTTGCCGCTGTCGAAATTGGCACTGATATCAAAGGAAGATTTAGCCACGGTCACGGTTCCTGGAAAGGATTTTCATGGCCGTTACTTTACACGCAAGAAAGGGAAAACCGGGACGATTTACGTCACGTAAACGAGGGGGGCGTCCTCCCTGGACGCCGGGCCAGCTTAGAGAGTCTGCAATTGATTCTCAAGTGCTGGTTGTCGATAGTTTTCGCCTGTGGGGCGGGGGATGCTTGTAAACGGATAGTCATTTGCTATGATCGCCGCCATCGAATTGGCAGCACCCAAAAAGACTTCATTAGCCTGAAGACATAAGCCGAAAAATCGGCAAAAAAAGACCCGGCAAAAAGCCGGGTCAAAAACCGTGATTAGCCTGATGAGGAGATATTCCAGAAGTCCGACCTAAGGTCTTCTGGTCTATCGACTGATCTCGCGACCAGCTGATGCAATAATAATCATTATCATTTGGAAGTCAAATGATTTGATCGTATCGATTGGAAATTTTTTCTCGTCGTCCGCATTCGCGACGACATTCCCAAGGGTTACCGCTAGCGAGTAGGGTAGCCATCCAGAGATCGGTCAAGCATCACCTTGACCAGATCGATCATGTGCACCACCGAAAACGCCAGGTCACGGCTCGAACCATCCAACTGGTTGGCCGACTCATGGGCGGTCGCCGCTGCACAACGCAGCAGGTCGCATGCGTGGACGAGGGCTTCTTCCGCGCTGACGCTGTGGCTGACCTCGAAGAAGCGATGTTCTGCCTGGGCTGGCGAAACAGCTGGTTTCAAGTAGTAATCGAGGGCACGTTTGGCTGCCGGGCAATCCTGCAGTGGCGGGAATGTGCCGTCGAAAGGGCTGCGGGGTTGGTCTGTATTGGGTGTGTCCATGGTGATAAAAATCTCCGTGTGAGGGGCTGAACTCCTGAATCCAGAATAGTACTTACCGTAATTGTGACGACAAATTAAATACTACAATTTGTGTTTTGAGGGTCGGGGTCACCCACGTATCGTGCCGCACATGGATAAATGGATAGAGTTGGTCAAGGCCAAGATGAAGGAGCTGCACATCACGCAAGTGGTGCTCGCAGAGCGGTTGGGCATGTCCCAGGGCGGCGTTGGCCATTGGCTGACCAAGCGCCGGCAGCCCAGTGTCGAAGACATGAACCGGGTCCTGCGGGAGTTGGGGCTGGAGTTTCTGGAAGTGGCGATGGTGATCCGCGAGCCGGACACCTCCACCGAAGAAGGCATGGCCCTGGCGCAGAAGTACAACCCGTACTTCCGTTACCCGGTCAGTGAGTGGCACGAGGTGGGCGAGGTTCGCGAAGGTGATCCTGATGCCTACAGCCGGGCGCGCTACGAACTGACGGACTACCACGCCCTGGGAGCCGCGTTCTGGCTGGTAGTGATGGGCGACGCGATGACCGCACCCAGTGGGTTGAGTATTCCCGAGGGCATGTCGATCCTGGTGGATCCGGCCATCGAGGCGGTGCCCGGCAAACTGGTGGTTGCCTGCCTGCCCGGCAGCAGTGACGCGACCTTTCGCAAATTGATCGAAGAGAGCGGGCAGCGTTACCTGGTTCCGCTCAATCCGACTTACCCGAAAAACCTGTACACCGAACAATGCCGCATCATCGGTGTGGTGGTGCAGGCCACCATCAGGTTCTGACTGGATCGGCCCTGGGAGCGGGCCGATTCCTATTCTTCGAACGCCACCAGGGCACTGCCCTCGCTGACCATTTCGCCTTCCTGGCAATACAGCGCCTTGATCACACCGGCCTGGGGCGCACGAATGCTGTGCTCCATTTTCATGGCCTCCAGTACCACCAGTTGAGCCCCGGCCTCCACCGTCTGGCCAACACTCACCAATACCCGCACGATGCTGCCGTTCATGGGCGCGGCCAGGCCGCCTTGATGGCTGTGGCTGGCTTCGGCGGCGGCCAGCGGGTCATACAGGTCGATCCGGTGCAGGTCTCCTTCCCATTGCAAGTACAGGCTGTCGCCCTGGCGAATGGCCCGATGGCTGCGGCGCAGGCCGTGGTGTTCGATCACTAGCTGCTCGCCCTTGAGTTCCGCGCAATGGGCGCTAACGTCCAGCGTCAGCGCACGATCCTGGCCTTCGCAGCTCAGGTGCAAGGTGGTTTCCCTGGGCAGCCCCAGGCGTAACCCGGTGGTGCTGGCCCAAGGAGAGCCAGTATCGTCGCAGCGCGCACGTGGCGTCAGGCTCAAGGCGAATCCCTGGGCGGCGGCGAACCAGAACGCGTCATCCAATTCGCCAGGCTCTGGCAGTAATTGCGCCTGGTAACGTGGGATAAATCCGGTGTCCAGCTCTGCCGCCGCGAAGGCGGGATGGGCGACGATCCGGCGCAGGAACCCGATATTGGTTTTCAGCCCGCCAATGGCAAATTCGTCGAGCATGCTTAACAGCCGCAAGCGCGCCTGTTCACGGTCTTCGCCCCAGGCAATCAGCTTGCCGAGCATCGGGTCGTAGAACGGCGAGATTTCATCGCCTTCTGCAACCCCGCTGTCGACTCGCCGACCCGGCCCCTCGGCGGATTCGCGATACAACGCCAGGCGCCCGGTGGCCGGCAGGAAATCGTTGACCGGGTCTTCGGCATACAGCCGCACCTCGATGGCGTGACCGAGCAGCGGCACTTGCGCTTGGGTGATCGGCAATGGCTCGCCTTGGGCGACGCGGATCTGCCAGGCCACCAGGTCCAGCCCGGTGATCGCTTCGGTGACCGGATGCTCGACCTGCAGCCGAGTATTCATTTCCATGAAGAAAAACTCGCCCCGGGCATCCAGCAGGAACTCCACCGTACCGGCCCCGACATAACCGATCGCCTGGGCCGCGCGCACGGCGGCTTCACCCATGGCCCGGCGCAATTGCGGGGTCAGGCCGGGGGCGGGGGCTTCTTCCACGACTTTCTGGTGGCGCCGCTGGATCGAGCAATCGCGCTCGTTGAGGTACAGGCAGTTGCCCTGTTGGTCGGCAAATACCTGGATTTCCACATGGCGCGGCTTGAGCAGGTATTTTTCCACCAGCATCCGTGAGTCGCCGAATGAGGACTGTGCTTCGCGCTGGGCCGAGGCCAGGGCTTCGGCCAGTTGGCTGACGTCCTCGACGACTTTCATGCCCTTGCCGCCACCGCCAGCGGTGGCCTTGAGCAACACCGGGTAGCCGATGCGCTCGGCAGCGTCGCGAAAGGTCTCCAGGTCCTGGGCTTCGCCGTGATAACCGGGTACCAGGGGCACGCCGGCGGTTTCCATCAGCGTTTTGGCCGCCGATTTGCTGCCCATGGCGTCGATGGCCGAGGCCGGCGGGCCGAGGAAGATCAGTCCGGCGTCTTCAATCGCCCTGGCGAACCCGGCGTTCTCGGACAGGAAGCCATAACCGGGGTGGATGGCTTGGGCGCCGCTGGCTTTAGCTGCGGCGATCAATTTTTCGATTTGCAGGTAGCTGTCGGCGGCCTTGCTGCCGCCCAGGTCGACGCGAATGTCGGCTTCGCGGCTGTGGCGTGCATCACAGTCGGTGGCGCTGTGTACGGCAACGGTGGTCAGGCCCATGGCCTTGGCGGTGCGCATTACACGGCAGGCGATTTCGCCACGGTTGGCCACCAGCAATGTGGTGAGGGCAGGGGCGCTCATCAACGCGGCTCCTTATTGTTCGATTCGGCTTGCCAGTTCGGCGCGCGTTTTTGCAGGAAGGCCCGCAAGCCTTCCTGGCCCTCCGGGCTGACGCGGATGCGGGCGATGGCGTTTTCGGTGTAGCGTCGCAGCGCCGGGGTCAGGGCACCGTTGCCGACTTCACGCAGCAGTTCCTTGCTGGCGCGCATGGCCGCCGGGCTGTTGAGCAACAGGTTGTCGATCCACTGTTCGACCTGCTGGTCCAGGGTCTCGGCCGGGTAACTTTCCGACAGCAAACCGATTTCTTTCGCACGCTGCCCGTCGAAGCGTTCCGCCGTCAGCGCATAACGCCGCGCCGCCCGCTCGCCGATGGCTTGCACTACGAACGGGCTGATCACTGCCGGCGCCAGGCCAATGCGCACTTCCGACAGACAGAACTGTGCTTCATCGGCGCCAATGGCCATGTCGCAAGCACTGATAAGCCCCAGCGCGCCACCAAACGCCGCCCCCTGGACGACGGCCAGCGTAGGAATTTTCAGTTTGGCGAGGTTGTACATCAGCTCCGCCAGTTCCCGGGCATCATCGAGGTTGGTGTGGTAGTCGAGCTCGGCCGATTGCTGCATCCAGGCCAGGTCGGCACCGGCGCTGAAATGCTTGCCGCGACCGCGGATCAGCAGAAAGCGCAGGTTTGGATCGCTGCCGACCTGGTCCAGGGCGAGGATCAGTTCGCGGATCATTTCGGCGTTGAACGCGTTGTTTTTCGACTCGCGGCTGAGCCACAGGGTGGCAACGCCCCGTGGGTCGGTGTGCAGTTCGAGGGTGTTGAAATTATCCATGGACATTCCCCGTTTACATCCGGAACACGCCGAAGCGGCTCGGTTCGATAGGCGCGTTCAGTGACGCGGACAAGGCCAGGCCCAGTACGTCGCGAGTCTGGGCCGGGTCGATGACACCGTCGTCCCACAGCCGTGCGCTGGAATAATAGGGGTGACCCTGTTCTTCGTACTGATCGAGGATCGGTTGCTCGATCTCGGCTTCCTGCTCGGCGCTGAAGGGGTGGCCACTGCGTTCGGCCTGTTCACGCTTGACCTGCACCAGCACGCCGGCCGCCTGTTCGGCGCCCATCACGCCAATCCGCGCGTTCGGCCACATCCACAGGAACCGCGGATCGTAGGCGCGGCCGCACATACCGTAGTTACCCGCACCGAAACTGCCACCAATGATCACGGTGAATTTCGGCACCTTGGCGCAGGCCACGGCGGTCACCAGTTTTGCGCCATGTTTGGCGATGCCGCCGGCTTCGTATTTCTGTCCGACCATGAAGCCGGTGATGTTCTGCAAGAACAGCAGGGGAATGCCCCGCTGACAGGCCAGTTCGATGAAGTGCGCGCCTTTCTGCGCGGCCTCGGCGAAGAGGATGCCATTGTTGGCCAGGATCGCGACCGGGTAGCCGTGCAAATGCGCGAAACCGCAGACCAGGGTCGTGCCGAACAGCGCCTTGAATTCATCGAACACTGAACCGTCCACCAGGCGCGCGATCACCTCCCGCACATCGAAGGGCTGCTTGGCATCGGCCGACACCACGCCGTACAGCTCATCGCTTGAATACAGTGGGGCGATGGGGTGGCGTTGCTGCAACTCACCGAGTTTGCGCCAGTTGAGGTTGGCCACGCTGCGTCGGGCCAGGGCCAGGGCATGTTCGTCGCTGTCGGCATAGTGATCCGCCACACCGGAGATCTTGCAGTGCACATCGGCACCGCCCAGGTCTTCGGCACTGACCACCTCGCCAGTGGCGGCTTTCACCAACGGTGGGCCGGCGAGGAAAATCGTTGCCTGCTGACGGACCATGATCGCCTCGTCCGCCATGGCCGGCACATAGGCGCCACCGGCGGTGCAGGAACCCATGACCACCGCAATCTGCGGGATGCCCTGGGCACTCATGTTGGCCTGGTTGAAGAAGATCCGACCGAAGTGCTCGCGGTCTGGGAAGACTTCATCCTGACGCGGCAGGTTGGCGCCGCCGGAATCCACCAGGTAGATGCACGGCAGGCGATTCTGCTGGGCGATGGTTTGGGCGCGCAGGTGTTTTTTCACCGTCAGCGGATAATAGGAGCCGCCTTTTACCGTCGCGTCGTTGGCGACAATCATGCATTCGACGCCTTCCACGCGGCCGATACCCGCAATCACGCCGGCCGCCGGCACGTCTTCGCCATAGACTTCGTGGGCTGCCAGCGGGCTGATTTCCAAAAACGGCGAGCCCGGATCCAGCAGCCTGTTGATGCGGTCACGGGGCAGCAACTTGCCCCGTGAGGTGTGCCGTTCCTGGGCCTTGGGACCGCCGCCCTGGCGGATTTGCGCGAGCAGGCTGCGCAGGGCCTCGACGGGTCCGAGCATGGCATCGCGGTTGGCGATGAACTCCGGCGAGCGTGGGTTGAGCTGAGTGTGCAGCGTGGTCATGGTCAGCTCCGTTAGCGGGTTTCGTTGAACAGTTCGCGGCCGATCAACATCCGACGAATCTCACTGGTGCCAGCACCGATTTCGTACAGCTTGGCGTCTCGCAGCAGACGACCGGCGGGGAATTCATTGATGTAGCCATTGCCCCCCAGGATCTGGATCGCGTCGAGGGCCATTTGCGTGGCGCGTTCGGCGCTGTAGAGGATCACCCCGGCGGCGTCCTTGCGGGTGGTTTCGCCGCGCTCGCAAGCCTGGGCCACCGCATACAGGTAGGCGCGGCTGGCGTTGAGTTGGGTGTACATGTCCGCGACCTTGCCCTGGATCAGCTGGAATTCGCCGATGCTCTGGCCGAATTGTTTGCGGTCGTGGATGTAGGGCACGATCAAGTCCATGCAAGCCTGCATGATCCCGGTCGGGCCACCGGACAGCACCACGCGTTCGTAGTCGAGGCCGCTCATCAGGACTTTCACGCCACCGTTGAGCGCGCCGAGGATGTTGTCTTCCGGCACTTCGACGTCATCGAAAAACAGCTCGCAGGTATTGGAGCCACGCATGCCGAGCTTGTCGAACTTGTTGCTGCGGCTGAAGCCTTTCCAGTCGCGCTCGACGATGAAGGCGGTGATGCCGTGAGGGCCTTTTTCCAGGTCGGTCTTGGCGTAGATCACGTAGGTGTTGGCATCGGGACCGTTGGTGATCCAGGTCTTGCTGCCGTTGAGCACGTAACGGTCGCCGCGCTTGTCGGCCCGCAGTTTCATCGACACCACGTCGGAGCCGGCGTTTGGTTCGCTCATCGCCAGGGCACCGATGTGTTCGCCGCTGATCAGCTTGGGCAGGTACTTGGTTTTCTGTTCGTGATTGCCGTTGCGGTTGATCTGGTTCACGCAGAGGTTGGAGTGGGCTCCGTAGGAGAGGGCGACCGAGGCCGAGCCACGGCTGATTTCTTCCATCGCCACCACGTGGGCCAAGTAGCCCAGGCCAGCGCCGCCATATTCTTCCGGTACGGTGATGCCCAGCAGGCCCATGTCACCGAACTTGCGCCACATGTCGGCGGGAAACAGGTTGTCGATATCGATCTGCGCCGCGCGGGGCGCCAGTTCGGCCTTGACGAAGGCCTGCACCTGGTCGCGCAACATGTCGATGGTTTCGCCGAGGGCAAAGTTCAGGGATGGGTAGCTCATGGGACACCTTTGGCTTTTTTTATCGGGTGTGGAGAGTGGGGGAATGGCTCTCACCTTTACGTTAACGTAAGCCTGCGATGAGAAGCTGTCAATCGCCCTTTACGTTAACGTCAACTTGAGCCAGAGTAAGTCAGGCACTGGCGGCGAAGAGTCATGCCCGATGTGGGAGCAAAGCTTGCTCGCGATGAACGAGACACGGTCTCCGAAAGATAGGCCGGGGTGTTTTCGTCGCGAGCAAGCTTTGCTCCCACAGGTTGCTGGCAAGCTTTAACGCTATAGGTTCATCTCCAAGCGTAGCAACCCACTAATAAAGATAAGAGGGGGCGTCATGGATCAATCCGGTTCGCATTCGCAACTCAGCTACACCCAAGGTTCGCAGGACAAGGCTTTACTGGCCCAAACCATCGGCGAGGTTTTCGACCAGACGGTGGCCTGTTATCCAGAGGGCGAGGCGTTGGTGGTTCGCCATCAATCGCTGCGTTACACCTGGCAGCAACTGGCCGAGGCCGTCGATCTGCACGCCAGGGCGTTGTTGGCGCTGGGCTTGAAAACCGGCGACCGCCTCGGCGTGTGGGCGCCCAATTGCGCCCAGTGGTGCATCAGCCAGTTCGCCAGTGCGAAGATCGGCGTGATTCTGGTCAACATCAATCCGGCCTATCGCGTTTCTGAACTCGAATACGTGCTCAAACAATCTGGATGCCAATGGCTGGTATGCGCCGGCGCGTTCAAGACCTCGGATTATCACGCCATGTTGCAAGCGCTGGCGCCGGAGCTGGGAGAGCAATCGATCGGCCACCTGCAGAGCGAGCGCTTGCCGGATTTACGCGGCGTGATCAGCCTCGATGCCCAACCGCCGTCAGGCTTTCTGCCCTGGTCGCAACTGGCCGCACTGGGGGCGGCGGTGACGCCTGGACAACTGGCCGAGCGCCAATCCAGTCTTCACTTCGATGAGCCGGTGAATATCCAGTACACCTCCGGCACCACCGGCTTCCCCAAGGGCGCAACCCTCAGCCATCACAACATTCTCAACAACGGTTACATGGTGGGCGAAAGCCTTGGCCTGACAGCTGGCGACCGGCTGGTGATCCCGGTGCCGCTCTACCATTGCTTTGGCATGGTCATGGGTAACCTGGGCTGCATGACCCATGGCAGCACCATGATCTACCCCAACGATGCCTTCGACCCGTTGCTGACGCTCAAGGCCGTGGCCGAGGAAAAAGCTACTGCGCTGTATGGCGTGCCCACCATGTTCATCGCCCTGCTGGACCAGCCGCAGCGGGGTGACTTCGACCTGTCCAGCCTGCGCACGGGCATCATGGCCGGGGCGACATGTCCCATCGAAGTGATGCGGCGGGTTATCAACGAAATGCACATGGCCGAAGTGCAGATTGCCTACGGCATGACGGAAACCAGCCCGGTGTCGTTGCAGACCGGTCCTTCAGATGAACTGGAGCTGCGTGTGACCACTGTCGGCCGCACCCAGCCGCAACTGGAAAGCAAGATTATCGATGAGGCTGGCAATCTCCTTCCACGTGGCGCCGTCGGCGAATTGTGTACCCGCGGCTACAGCGTGATGCTCGGTTACTGGAACAATCCCAAGGGCACCGCCGATGCCATCGACGCGGATGGCTGGATGCACACCGGCGACCTGGCAACCATGGACGAACAGGGCTACGTCCGCATCGTCGGGCGCAACAAGGACATGATCATCCGTGGTGGGGAGAATATTTACCCGCGCGAGCTGGAGGAGTTTTTCTTCACCCACCCGGCGGTGGCGGACGTGCAAGTGATCGGCATCCCGTGTTCACGCTATGGCGAAGAAATCGTGGCGTGGATCAAGTTCCATCCCGGCCACAGCGCCACCGAGCAAGAACTGCAAGCCTGGTGCAAGGCGCGCATCGCCCACTTCAAGACGCCACGTCATTTCAAATTCGTCGAAGAATTCCCCATGACGGTCACCGGCAAGATCCAGAAATTCCGTATGCGCGAGATCAGCATCGAAGAACTGCGCGATAGCGAAAGCTGAGGTAGATAGGTGGGAGCGGGCTTGCTCGCGAAAGCGGTGGGTCAGTTTGCGGTGATATTGGATGTGCCGGCCTCATCGCGAGCAAGCTCGCTCCCACAGGTTTTGCGGTGCACATGAGGTTGTGTCTGTTGAAGATCCAATGTGGGAGCTCGCTCCCACACGAAAAACCCAAACCCCAGACAGCACAAAGGGGAGCCGAAGCTCCCCTTTAATTTTGTCGTCGCGTGCTCTTTTTTATTATTGAGGGGCGGCCTGTTGTTGTTTTTGGTAGCCGTGGCCCTTTACCGCTGTTTTTGGCGATCCCCATCCGGGATCAAGAGCAAACGTATTTTTTTGAGCGCTGATCTGCTTTTTCGCTTTGCGATCCAACCGATTCGGGCGCTACCTGAAGGTAGTTTTATTATTCTCTGCCCGGTTGCGGGTTGCTCCTGAAAGCACCCTGAAAAGCCCATCTTCTCCAAAAAAATCTGTTAGCTGCGTCTCTGCCGTGTTGTTTTTGTTATGTCAGAGTCGTTTCGTCTTGTTTTTATTGGGTTTGCTGCGTTTTTTTATTCTTGTTATGCCAGAGATATAGCAGGTGGCGTGCCAACTTTTAAAAATCCATATAAATCAATATGTTGTGATTTTCGTCTGAAAAATATGTCAGGCCAAACCTGACAAATTGTTTCCGTGTTACTCGTTTCGTCGCTGTTACAAAGCCGGCGGTAACACCTCACTGTGCGTTGCGGGCCTTGGCCACGCGCGAACCCGTAGGGCGGCCGAGCACATCACAAATCTGCCGGCCCGCGGCGATCAGTGCGTCCAGGTCGACACCGGTTTCGATACCCAACCCATCGAGCAGGTACAGCACGTCTTCGGTGGCGACGTTACCGCTGGCGCCCTTGGCATATGGGCAGCCGCCGAGGCCGGCGATGGAGCTGTCGAACACCGCGATGCCTTCCAGCAGGCTGGCGTAGACGTTGGCCATGGCCTGGCCGTAGGTGTCGTGGAAATGTCCGGCGAGTTTGTCCCGTGGCACCTCGGCGCCCACCACCTCGAACAGCCTGCGGGTAGCGCCCGCGGTGCCCGTGCCGATGGTGTCGCCCAAGGAGACCTCGTAGCAGCCCATCGCGTACAGTTCCCGGGCGACCCAAGCCACTTGCTCAGGCTTGACCGCACCTTCATACGGGCAGCCCAGCACGCAGGATACGTAGCCGCGCACACTGACGCCGTGCTGTTTGGCGGCCGCCATGATCGGCGCAAAGCGCTCCAGGCTGTCCTTGATGGAGCAGTTGATGTTGCGCTGGGAAAACGCCTCGGACGCGGCGGCGAACACGGCCACCTCTTTCACGCCCGCCGCCAGCGCATCTTCAAACCCCCGCAGGTTCGGCGCCAGGGCGCCATAGGTCACGCCGGGCTTGCGCTGGATCTGCGCGAACACCTCGGCGGACCCCGCCATCTGCGGCACCCACTTGGGCGAGACGAAACTGCCGACTTCGATATAGCCCAGGCCGGCGGCGCTCAAGGCATCCACCAGGCGCACCTTGTCGGCGACGCTGATGGGCTGGGCTTCATTCTGCAGCCCGTCGCGGGGGCCGACTTCGATCAAGCGTACAAAGGAGGGGAGGGACATGGGGATTGACCTGTGGTGAGTTGCCAAAGTATCGAGAACGATGGAGGCCCCCTGTGGGAGCGAGCTTGCTCGCGATAGCCGTATGTCAGTCACATTGATGTTGTCCGTTACATCGCTATCGCGAGCAAGCTCGCTCCCACAAGGGACATGGGGTGTTACTGGACGATTTCCTCGCCTTTGATCGTCTGTTCCAGCGCCTGGATGCAGCGTTCTTCGGCGGTGTCGAGTTCCAGTTTCATCTGCTCGATGTCCAGCAATTGCTGTTCGAGCTGTTCCCGGCGCTCGGCGATTTTCGCCAGCATGCTGTGCAGCTGTTTCTGATTGCCGCTGGTAGGGTCGTAGAGTTCGATCAACTCGCGGCACTCGGCCAGGGAAAAGCCAATGCGCTTGCCGCGCAGGATCAGCTTCAGGCTGACCTTGTCCCGCGGCGAATAAATGCGCTCCTGGCCCCGTCGCTCCGGGCTCAACAGGCCTTGTTCTTCATAGAAGCGGATGGCCCGTGTGGTGATATCCAATTCGCGGGCGAGGTCGGAGATGCTGTAGGTCTGGCTGCTCATGGAAGCGCTCGAAAACGAAAGGGGCTGGCGCTAAGCTAAAGGCAGGTTGACGTTCGCGTCAAGCAATGAGGTATTGCACACAAAACCTGTGGGAGCGAGCTTGCTCGCGATAGCGTCGGATCAGTCGCCATTGATATGAGCAGACCTACCGCTATCGCGAGCAAGCTCGCTCCCGCAATTTTGATCTTCTAAACCGTGTCGAGCTTTTTCTCATGGGCCGTCACCTGCTGGCACAGCTCGATCATCTGCTCGCGCATCCAGCGGTTGGCCGGGTCCTGGTCGGTGCTTTCGTGCCAGTAGAGATGGGTTTCCACCGGTGGCACGTCGTTGACCGGGAGCAGGAAGGCGTGCAAATCGTGACGCCGTGCAAAGCGCTCGGGGACGGTCATGACCATGTCGGTCTGCTGCAGCACCTGGGACGCCATCAGGTAATGCTGGGAACGCAGGGCGATCTTGCGCTGGATGCCCATCTTGCCGAGGGCCAGGTCGACATAACCCAACCCGTTGCGGCGACTGGAAATGTGCACATGGGTCTGGGCCAGGTAATCGTCGAGGCTGATCTTTTCCTTGCCTGCCAACGGATGGCCCTTGCGCATGGCGCACACGTAGCGATCTTCCATCAACTTGACGTGGCGCACCTGCGGGTCGGTGTTGAGCGGTGCATCCACGGCGAAGTCGAGGCGGCCGGCGGCCAGTTCCTTGGTGGTTTCACGGCGCTTGGACAGGAAACTCTCGATCGCCACGGTCGGGGCCAGGCGGCGCAGGCGCTGGAACAGCAGCGGCAGGATCACGCCTTCGGTGAGGTCGGTCATGCTGATGCGGTAGGTCTTGACGGCCTGCAATGGGTTGAAGATCCGGCTTTCCTGCACCGACACCCGCAGCAGCGACAAGGCGTTGCGCACCGGGCCGATGATGTTCTGGGCCATGGGCGTTGGCACCATCCCTTGGGCGGTGCGCACGAAGAGCGGGTCGTTGAAAGTCTCGCGCAGACGCGCCAGGGCATTGGACACGGCCGGCTGAGTGATGCCGACGATCTGCCCGGCGCGGGTCAGGTTGGCTTCGGTGTAGATCGCATCGAAGACAATGAAAAGGTTGAGGTCGACCTTGCTCAGATTCATGGCGCTGCACTCTTGTTCTTGGGCTTGTTGTGAGGTGCCGGGTGGCGATGAGAATCAGTGAAACATATATCGGTGATGAATGTTAATACACGCCGAGAATAGGTTAGGTAAATTTTCGTAGCTGAACTAGCATCGATTTCATGACCTAAAACAACCTCTGCCCAGAAGGTGCTGCTCATGGATTTTGCCTATTCCCCCAAGGTTCAGGAACTGCGTGAACGCGTCACGGCGTTCATGGATGCCTACGTCTATCCGGCCGAAGCGGTGTTCGAACGACAAGTGGCCGAGGGCGACCGCTGGCAACCCACGGCCATCATGGAAGAGCTCAAGGCCAAGGCCAAGGCAGAGGGCCTGTGGAACCTGTTCCTGCCGGAATCCGAGCTGGGCGCTGGCCTGACCAACCTGGAATACGCGCCGCTGGCGGAGATCATGGGGCGCTCGTTGCTGGGGCCGGAGCCGTTCAACTGCTCGGCGCCGGACACCGGCAACATGGAAGTGCTGGTGCGCTACGCCAACGAAGAACAAAAGCAACGCTGGCTCGAGCCACTGCTGCGCGGCGAGATTCGCTCGGCCTTTGCCATGACCGAGCCGGACGTGGCCTCTTCGGACGCCACCAACATGGCCGCCCGCGCCGAGCGTGACGGCGACCAATGGGTGATCAACGGCAAGAAGTGGTGGACCTCAGGCGCGTGCGACCCGCGCTGCAAGATCCTGATCTTCATGGGCCTGAGCAACCCGGATGCACCGCGTCATGCCCAGCATTCGATGATCCTGGTCCCGGTGGACACCCCCGGGGTCAAGATCGTCCGGCCGTTGCCGGTGTTCGGCTACGACGATGCGCCTCACGGGCATGCCGAAGTGCTGTTCGATAACGTGCGGGTGCCGTACGAAAACGTCCTGCTGGGCGAAGGCCGCGGTTTTGAAATTGCCCAGGGTCGACTCGGCCCAGGCCGGATTCACCACTGCATGCGTTCCATCGGCATGGCCGAGCGCGCCTTGGAATTGATGTGCAAGCGTGCCGTCAGCCGCACCGCTTTCGGCCAGCCGCTGGCGCGTCTGGGCGGTAACATCGACAAGATCGCCGACTCGCGGATGGAGATCGACATGGCGCGCCTGCTGACGTTGAAGGCGGCGTACATGATGGACACCGTCGGCAATAAAGTGGCGAAAAGCGAAATTGCCCAGATCAAGGTGGTCGCGCCGAACGTGGCCTTGAAGGTCATCGACCGGGCAATCCAGATCCACGGTGGCGCCGGAGTTTCCAACGATTTCCCGCTGGCCTACATGTATGTCATGCAACGCACCCTGCGCCTGGCCGACGGCCCGGATGAAGTCCACCGCGCCGCGATCGGCAAGTTCGAGATCGGCAAATACGTGCCCAAGGAAATGCTGCGCAGCAAGGGCTAGGATCTGGCCCACCAAGGGCCTCTGTGGGAGCAAAGCTTGCTCGCGATGGCGGTGGTACCTCCCACATTGATGCAAGCTGACCCACCGCTATCGCGAGCAAGCTTTGCTCCCACAGGCTAATCCTATGGCAGCGAATTCGCTTACTCCTTGACGCTCATGTACTCCTCGGCCCAGCGGATGTACTCCTCGGGCTGGGTGTAGGTGTGGGTCAGTTCGGTAGCGCTGAGATCCGACGCCTGGGTGAAGATCTGCCGTTGTTCACGAAGGCTGTCGTAGGTGGCCTTGATCGCGGCGAAATAGGCGCCGTGGCCATCGATGGTCACGCGCACGCCCAACTCGGCCAGGCGCTTGTCGTCGCGCAACTTCGGGTTGCCATAGGTGACGAGCATCAACGGCAGCGTCAGGTTCTCGCTGATTTGCTCCAAGTGTTCGAAGTCCTGCACACCCACCATGCAAATCCCATCCGCCCCGGCACGCTCATATTGCTGGGTGCGGCTGATGATTTCCTGGACCGGCAAAATTCCTGCGTTGGTACGGGCAATGATCGCCATTTCCGAATCGACTCGCGCCTCCAGGGCCGCACGAATCTTGCCGACACCTTCGGCCACGCCGATCAAATCGGTGGATTTACGCCCGAACTGGGCTGGCAGCAAAGTGTCCTCGATGGTCAGTGCCGCCACGCCGGCACGCTCCAGTTCGATGATGGTGCGCATCACGTTCAGGGCATTGCCGTAGCCATGGTCGGCGTCGGCAATCACTGGCAGCTGGGCCACGCGACCGATACGGGTGGCCTGTTCGGCAAATTCGCTGAGGGTGATCAGGGCGAAGTCCGGCGCGCCCAATACTTGCAACGACGCGACCGAGCCTCCCAGGATGCCTACTTCAAAACCCAGGTCGGCGGCGATGCGCGCCGACATCGGGTCAAACACCGAGGCGGTGTGGTAGCAGGTCTGGGAAGCCAGCAGTTGACGAAAGTTACGACGCAAATCTTGATGGGAAAGCCTGGACATATGAGTTCCACCAATGGAATGGAAAGGCTTGAGCAAAAGTGTCAACGCCGAAAGATCCAAAGGCTATCACGTGGCAAGCGCAAAGATGATGACGAATGTGTATGGGCGATGCTGTTATGGCATCAAGCGAGACCATAGACCACTAGGCCGCCACCGCCTGTTGCCCCTGCCTGGGTAATGCCACGGCGCGCACCGTGTCGCCCGGTTGCACTTGCAGGCGTTTGGCGGTGAGGCGATCGACCAGCAGGTTGTGGCCATGCAGGTGTGCGCGGGCGCTGGTGATGCGGCAGTTTGCCATGCGCCGGTTGTGAATCAGCCAGATCGGTGCCCGTTCGTCCGGGGTGCCAATGGCCAGGGTCAGCGCCTGACTGTCGCGTACGCTGCGGATCTTCGACACCGGTGCTTCGATCACTGGGCCGCCGTCGAAAATGTCGATATAGCCTCTATGGCTGAAGCCTTCGGCACTGAGGATCTTCAGGGCCGGTTCGGTGTTCGGGTGGGCCTTGCCGATCACCGCCTGGGCTTGTTCGGTGAGCAGGCAGGTGTACAGCGGCTGGCGTGGCATCAGCTCGGCGATGAACGATTTGTTGCCCATGCCGGACAACTGGTCGGCGTAGCTGAAATCCTTCTGGAAAAAGTGCCGTCCCAGGCTGTCCCAGAACGGTGAACAACCTTGTTCGTCGGCATGGCCCCGCAGTTCGGCAATGAGTTTTTCGCCGAACAGCTGGGAAAACTCGGCCACGAACAGCAGGCGCGCCAGGGACAGCAAGCGTCCGTTGTGGCCGTGGCGTTGCTCGGGGTGCAGGAACAACGAGCAGATTTCCGATTGTCCGGACATCTCGTTGTTGAGGAACAGCGTCGGGATCTGCCGCTGGATTCCCAGCTCCGGCGCCGAGCTGACCGTGACCCCGACCCGATAGTTGTACCAAGGCTCACGCAGCCCCACCGCCCCGGTCAGGGCGCTGATGCCCACCACCTGCCGGTCATCGTCTTCGAGCACGAACAGGTAGTCGGCGTCGGCACGTTCGACTTGGCCGGCGAAGGTCCGCTGGGCCCAGCGAACGCGGTGGGCCAGGCGCTCTTCGTTGGCCGGCAGGCTGGTGAACCCGGGACCCGCGCAACGGGCCAGGTCCAGCAAGGCAGGCAGATCGGTGATGGCCACCGGACGGACAATCATGCTGCAACTCCTTCATCGTGTCGGTCCAAACGTCGGTGCAGGCCATGGGATCGATTGAGGTTCATAGGGCAACCACCCGGATCCGCGCGCCAGACTGGATGTCCAGGGCGGTCAGCATGGCGGGCGACAGGGCCACTGGGCCGTCGGCGTTAACGTCCAGTTCGGCGACGATGGCCCGGTAGCCGCCGAGGCGCTCGTTGCTCACCAGGTACAGGCCCCGTGCGTCAATCTGCGGGCTCTGCCTGGCCGTGGTGATGCGACTTTGCGTGATGGAACGGATATTGACGATACGGGCATGCAAGGTCGGCCCACCGTCGAAGATATCGACATAGCTGTTGGTCTCGAAACCCTCGCGTTCGAGAATGTCGAAGGCTTCCTGGCCGTCGGGATGAACCCGGCCGATGCAGGCCTGGGCTGCGGGCGGCAGCATGGGCACGTAGATCGGGTATTGCGGCATCAGCTCGGCGAGAAAGGTCCGGCTCTGCAAGCCACACAACCGTTCGGCTTCGGCATAAGGCAAGTCGAAGAAGTGCTGGCCGATGGCGTCCCAGAAAGGCGACTGGCCGTCTTCGCTGCTGAAACCGACGATTTCGGTGATGACCGATTCAGCAAAGCGCTTGGGGTGGGCGGCGATGAACATCAGCCGGGCCCGGGACAGCAGCTCTGATTCCGGCGTGCGCACCCGTTCGGCGTCGATGTGGAAGCCACGCAGCAGCGTTTGCCCGTTGAGGTCCTGGCACAGGGATAAGGCGGGTACGCCATGCTGGATATTCAACTCCCGGGATTCGCTGGAAAACGGTCGGTTGCGCAGGCTGTAGAACGGTTCGTTGCAACCGGTGCTGGAGAGGATTTCCGAACAGCCGACCAGGCGCCCGGACTCCAGATCCTGCAAGACAAAAAAGTAATTCTCCGCCCCCGGCTCTTGCGCATCGACTGCGAACGAGGCGCACGAGTCGAGGATTTTTTCCTCCAGGCGCCGGGTATCGTCCGGCAGCGACGTGACGCCCACCAGGCTGTCACGGGCCAGTTGTTGCAGTTGCGGCAGATCGGCTAATTGAACTGGACGTAAGGCCAGCATGGATTGCACTCCTGTTCCAGGGAGCCCGGTGACTGGCACCGGGCTTGACGATCACTGTCGATGTCCACGCGTTGTCACCACGGCTGGCCGAACCCTTCGACCGCCGCCTCTCATTGGCCCGCCGGATCGGGCAAGGCAGTACGACTGCCGAATTTGTTGAGCAGGCACAGATAGACCACACCCGCGGCGATCCAGATCAGGCCGAGCTTTTGCGCGGCCACGCCCATGTTGTACAGGATGGCCGCGACGATCACGAAGCCGATCAGCGGGCAGATCAGGTGGCGAATCCATTGGCCGGACTGCTGGCGGCGCCAGTAGTGGTTGATGACCGTGATGTGCAGCAACATGAAGCCGCTCAGGGCACCGAAGTTGACCAGGGAGGTCAGGGTGTCCACGGCGTTGATGAACAGGTAGCAGATCAGCAACGACAACACCGCCACCAGGTAGATGCTCATGTAAGGGGTGTTATGTTTCGGATGGACCTTGGCCAGCACCTTGGGCAGTTGGCCGTCCCGGGCCATGCCGAACAACAGGCGCGACACTGCCGCTTGGGAGGTGATCGCCACCGCCACGCCCCAGGCCAGGGCTGTGGCCACCGCGGTCAAGGTGGCCAGCCAACTGCCGGCCGCCAATTCGGCGATTTCATAGAATGCGGTGTCGGCGGACTTGAAGCCCATGCCTGCTGCCAGGTCGGTGGCGATCCAGGTCTGCACCACGAAAATCGCTCCCATCACCAGCAAGGTCACCAAGGCTGCCTTGCCGACACTGCGGCCCGGGTCGCCCTTGATTTCTTCGGCCAGGGTGGAAATGGCGTCGAAGCCCAGGAACGACAGTACCGCGATGGACACGGCTTGCATCAGCAGGGCGAAGTTGAAGTGTTCCGGGCTGTACAGCGGCGCCAGGGTCAGTTGGCCGTGACCGGCCCCGCCGTGCAGGGCATTCCAGGCGTAGAACAGGAAAATCCCCAGCACCACCAGCTGTGCCAGCAAGAAAATGATGTTCATCCGCGCGGTGAAGGTGATGCCCCGCAGGTTGACGAAAGTCGCGCTTACCAGGAAGGCCAGGATGAAACCGACCTTGGGAATGTCCGGGTACAAATGGTTCAGCGCCATGGCGGCGTAGACATAGAGCAGCGGCGGGATCAGCAGGTAGTCCAGCAGCATCAACCAGCCGGCGATGAACCCGACGTGTGGGTTAAGGCCCCGCTGCGCGTAGGAATAGACCGAACCTGCCACCGGAAAGGCCCGGGCCATGCTGCCGTAGCTCAACGCGGTAAACAGCATTGCCAGCATGCCGATGATGTAGGCTAGCGGCACCATCCCCGGTGCTTCTGCGTTGACGTAGCCATACACGCCGAACGGTGCGATGGGGATCATGAAAATCATCCCGTATACCACCAGGTCTGTCAGCGACAGGCCGCGTTTCAATTCCTGTTTGTAGCCAAATGCCTCGATGCTCATGAGCCGTTTTCCTTTTCAGCTGTGTGGGTTGCGCTTGCTTGTTGTCTGTCGCTGGAAACTTGCCGCTGCCTATCTACAGCAGAGGCGCCAGGTAGGCGCTCCAGGTCCTTACTCCCTCGGGGCTGCGCAACTGGTCATTGCGCACTTCGATCAAGACCGAGTCCAGGCCGCGGCCATCGCCGTGCACCGGGACCGTCATGTCGGTCAGGGGGTTGATCTTGTAGGGCTGGTTGCCCGCTGCCCGCAGCGAATGCCGGCTCAGTCCGTCGACGATGTGCTGGGCGTACTCCTTGGCTTCGCCGAACAGCACGCCGGCTTCCAGGGCGCGTGGCTGGCCGTAGAACACCGGGGTGAAGCTATGGATGCCCACCACGCGTACCGGCCGGTTGGCGGCCAGGCGCTGGTCGATCAACGCCCGCAACCGGTCATGGAAAGGATGGAACAGGCGCTGCTGACGGTATTGGCGCGTGGCCTCGTCCAGGTCGTGGTTGCCCGGGACCTGGTAGATCTCGCTCTGGGCCGGAATGCTGTCCGGCACATGCAGCGGGCGGTTGAGGTCGATCAACAGCCGTGAGTAATTGGCCGACAGCAAGGTCGCGCCGAGGGTTTCGGACAGGCGTTCAGCCAGGAGCAGGGCGCCGATGTCCCAGGCGATGTGTTCCTGGGACGCGGTTTCATCCAGGCCCAGGTCATTCAGCGCCACGGGAATGAAACGGCTGGCGTGTTCGCACACCAGCAACACCGGGTGATCGGATTCCTCCCGGGTCAATCGATAGGCCGGCCTGGTGTAGAGGCCTGATTCAGCGCATTCAATAGATTCGTGCATAGTGCTCGCAACGCTCGGCAGGTGAGAGCGCCTGGGTCAAGGCCAGCTCCTGGGCCTTCAAGGCGAAATAGGTTTCGGCCAGCGGGCCGGGCAGGGTCTCGAGCAGTGCCCCGCTGTGGCGCAGGCAGTCCAGTGCCTGGGCCAGGGTTGTCGGCAGGGCGATAATGCCACGGGCGCGACGTTGTGATTCATCCAGCTCATCGGGTATTTCATCGGTGACAGCCTGCAATGGCAGCCGTTGCTGGATGCCCAGCCGTCCGGCAATCAACAGCGCCGCCATCGCCAGGTGCGGCGAGGCGGTGGCGTCCATGGCGCGAAACTCCAGGTTGTACTGGTTTGCCAGCGGCTTGCCACCCAGGCTCACGGTCGGGCAGATGCGCAGCGCCGCTTCGCGGTTGCGCTGTCCCAGGCACGCATAGGAGGCGCTCCAATGATGAGGTTGCAGGCGCTCGTAGGACAACGGCGTCGGCGCCGTCAGCGCGCACAGCGCCGGCAGATAATGCAGCACACCCGCTGCCCAATGCTGGCCAAGGCTGGACAAGCCATTGCTGCTGGCGGCGTCATGCAGCACCGGGTCCGCGCTCAGGTCTTGCAGGCTCAGGTGCAGATGCACGCCGTTGCACACGGCATTTTCCGAGGTCTTGGGGGCAAAGCTCACGTCCAGGCCCATCTGCCGGGCGATCTCGCGGGTGATTTCCCGTACGTTCACCGCCCGGTCGGCAGCGGCCACGCCCAGGGTCGGGCGACAGGTGATTTCGTATTGCTGCTTGCCGTATTCGGGCAGGAACATTTCCGGTTCGACGCCGCCGGCTCGCAGGGCACTGAGCAACCACCCGGCGAACCCGGCCTGCTGGCGCTGGGCCTGGAGACTGAAGGCCAGGCGATCAGGCTGCGCAGGCGTGGTGGCAAGGTTGAATTCATGCTCGAACGCGGCGAAAACCTGCAGGCCCAGTTCGCTGCGATAACGCTCCACTTCGCCCTGCAGCAGCGTGCGCGGGCAGGTGCTCCAGGGACGGCCGTCGGTTTCCCGAATGTCGCAATGAATGAAGTCCAGGGCCGGCGCTTGGGTGTCGGGCCCATTGTTGACGGTTACCCGGCTGGACAGGTCCGGCACCAGGCGCAGGTCGCCATAGGCGCCCCAGGGGTTGGTCGACGCGATGATGTCCTGGGGCGTCAACGCGCTGTTGGCCGGTACCCAGCCACAACCGGCGGTGATGTAGTGGGGCAATTCATCGCTGGGAAACGAGCGCCCGCGGGTCACGCCGATCAGGTCGGTGGTCACCAGGGTCGTGACCGGCAGCGGCGCGAGGAGGGCGGCGGCGTCGAGGTGACTCATGGCTGCATCTCCCGCAAACGAGCGAGTACGGTGTCGGTGTCAGTGATCCAGCAATAGCCCTTGATCGCGTTCAGGCACGCCAGGTGCCGTTGTTCGGTGTAGGTGGCACAGGCATCTTCCACCAGCGTGACCAGGTAGCCACGGTCGGCGGCGTCACGCACGGCCATGTCGACGCACTGGTCGGTGACGATCCCGGCGACGATCAGGTGCCGGGTCTGCAGGTTGCGCAGCACGTAATCGATGTTGGTGGAATTGAACACCCCGGAGGAGGTCTTGGGCAGCACGATTTCGTTTTCCTGCGGCGTCAGCTCGGCAATGATCTGCGCCTCGGGGCTGCCTTTGGGCAGGTGCATGTCCGACAGCTTGTGGTCCAGGGAACGGTCGCGGCCATCGGCGGTGAGGCTTTCGATGTGGGTGTGCAACACGTTGTGCTGTGCATCTCGCATCGCATCGAGCAAACGCTGCTGGTTGGGAATGACCAGTTGGCGGGCCCGCTGGAGGAAATACTCGGCCTCGGGGCGGTGCAGGTGGGCATCGAATTGCGGTTCCAGCCAGGCGCGTTGCATGTCCACCAACAGCAACGCCGTGTGCTGGCGGGTGAACGGCAAATCCCGGGGGGAGCGGTGGGGGAGCGAGAACATCCTTATTTTTCCTCCAACAGGTGCGTGTTGAATTCCGTGCGCAAGGCGTCGATGCCTTCCAGGCGTTCGGCCAGCTCGGGGCATTGCAGGGTCAGGCAGGCGATCAGGGCTTCGACCTGGGCCAGCGCCGGCACCAGGCTGTCGAAGGCCGAGACCGATTCCACCGGGGCGCTGATGATCAGGTCGGCCAGCTCGCGCAACGGCGAAGCATAGACGTCGCTGAACAGCACCACCCGGGCGTGCCGCGCCTTGGCCGCACTGGCCACACGCAGGGCTTGGGCCTGGTAGCGGCGGTAATCGAAAATCAGCACCACGTCCTGGCGCTGCACGTCGAACAGCCGGTCAGGTAGCTGGGCGTTATCTTCCAGGGCAAAACAGCCGGCGCGCAGCAATCGCAAATGGTTGAGCAGGTAGTGGGCCAGGAAGCTGCTGAAGCGCCCGCCGAAGCAATGCACCTGATGGCGACTGTCGAGCAACCACTGCACGAGAATGCGCACATCTTCGGGTTGGGTCAGGGCCTGGGTGTCGACGAGGTTGCGTTGGCTGGCGGCCAGGTACTGGCTCCAGGTATCGCCTTGCTGCAATTTGGCCCGCGGTTGCAACAGCGTGCGAGGGGAGCGCAGGCGATGGTCCATGTCACTGAGCAGTGCATCCTGGAATTCGGCATAACCGCCAAACCCGAGTTTTTTCACCAGCCGCACGATGGTCGGGTCGCTGACGCCGGCATGGTCTGCCAGACGTGACATCGGACCGAGGCCGTTGCGTGGGTAGTGATCGAGCAGGGCACGTACGACCTTGCGTTCCGACGGCGTCAAAATCAGGCCGGGATCGGTAATCAGGTCTCTGAGGGGCGGCATCCGTGCTCCTTGCCTGGATGAATGTTGGTTTTCTTTCATAACTCCTGAAAACAGTATTTATGTAGCTGGTGCTACATGTCCAGTGGTTTTTACGTTCCGTTTAAAATGCTCCAGAATTGTGCGAAAGCCTTGTAGGAGTTGGCCGCGGCCAGGTGGAACTGATATGTCAGTCGATACTTCTGGATATGTGGGACATAACGCCTTTTTGTCTCACTTATTTGATTTCGTATAAGGTGCTGTACAACTAAACCCGTGAATATCCCGCCCATGGGACCCGTTCGATTACCCGAGAATCCAGTGTGCAAACCACTCGCCTGACGTTGATCTGCCATGCCCGCACCGCCGCCCAGAAGTTGGCGCACTTCGGCCTGGACGAAGCGCTGGACGCCGACTGGCTGGCGCGCCGTGGGCAGGTCGAGCACGGCTATCGAAACGTCCGGCAACTGCTGTGCGGGCCGGAACTGCGCACTCGCCAGACCGCCGCGCTGTTCGGCGACGAGCCCCAGGTGGACCCGGCCCTGGCCGATTGCGATCTGGGACGCTGGCGCGGGTCGTCCATCGATGAATTGCTCAAGGTTGAACCGCACGCCCTGCAAACCTGGCTCGACGATGCCGAGGTGGCCCCCCATGGCGGTGAATCCGTCGCCCAGTTGTGTCGGCGTGTCGGAGACTGGCTGACCCGCCTGGAAACCCGACCGGGGCACCTGCTGGCCGTCACCCACCCTTTTGTGATCCGCGCAGCCTTGATGAATGTCTTGGGCTGCCCGGCCGCTACATTCAACCGGATCGACATTGAACCGTTGTCCACCCTTGAGTTGCGTTTCAACGGCGTATGGCGATTGCGCGCCGAGGGACCTGGCCAGGAGTCGCCGCGATGAAGAAGTTGTCAGTCATTGGCATTGGGGCAGGCGATCCGGATCACCTGACGATGCAGGCAGTCAAAGCCTTGAACCGCTTGGACGTGGTCTTCCTCATGGACAAGGGCCCCGCCAAGGACAAGCTGTTGGACCTGCGGCGCGAAATCTGTCGACGCTACATCGTTGATCGCACCTACCGTTTCGTCGAAGCCTACAGCCCGGAGCGCCAACGCGGCGAGCTGGACTACAAGGACAGCGTCGAAGCGCTGAACCGCGCCAAACAAGCCACCTTCGAACGCTTGATCGATGGAGAACTGTCCGACGGGCAGCAAGGTGGTTTTCTGGTGTGGGGCGATCCGGCGTTGTACGACAGTACCGTGCGTATCCTGCAGGCGATGCTCGACGCGGGCCGCTGCGATTTTGAATTCGAGGTGATCCCTGGTATCACCAGTGTCCAGGCCCTGGCCGCCCGGCACAAAGTGCCGTTGAACAGCATTGGCGGGTCGCTGGAAATCACCACCGGACGCCGCTTGGCGGCGGGGCAGGTGGGCGATGCTGCGAGCGTGGTGGTGATGCTCGATGCCGAGGACGCCTATCGTCAGGTGAGTGATCCTGATACGCAGATTTACTGGGGCGCCTATGTGGGGACACCGGATGAAATCCTGATCGCCGGCCGGCTGGGGGATGTGGCCGATGACATCGAACGCACCCGCAAGGCCGCGCGCAAAGCCAATGGGTGGATCATGGATACGTACTTGTTGCGCAAGCCTCAATGATGCCGCACATCAACCTGTGGCCAGAGGTATGTGGGAGCAAGGCTTGCCCGCGATACAGGCGATGCGGCCTTTCAGAAATCGAGGCGCTCATATCGCGAGCAAGCTTTGCTCCCACCTATATTCCCTCGCCATAACAGCGTTCGACAGCGTCATCACCAGTAGGCTGTTCACCCCCGCCCAAACCGCTCCCGATACACCGACGGCGCCAACCCCACCACGCTGCGAAACGCCACGCGAAAGCTCTCCACCGAGCGGTAGCCACACAGTTGCGCGATGTTGTCGGTGTTGTCCCCGGTGCTTTCCAGCAGCTCGCGGGCCCGGGCCAGGCGTTCGTGTTGCAGCCAGGCCTTGGGCGACACGCCGCAGGCTTGGGTGAAGTGGCGCAGGAAGGTGCGTTCACTCATGGCCGCCTGGCTGGCCAGTTCGCGCACGCCAAGAGGCTCGTGCAGGCGCTCGCGGGCCCATTGCATGACACTCGACAGGTCGCTGCGTGGCGTACGGCTGACCGGCGAGGGAATGAACTGCGCCTGGCCGCCCGTACGTTGCGGCGACATCACCAACCGGCGCGCCACCGTGTTGGCGACCTGGACGCCATAGTCCCGTGCCACCAGGTGCAGGCAGGCGTCGATGCCGGCGGCGCTGCCCGCCGAAGTGATGACCTGTCCTGAGTCGACATACAGCACATCCGGGTCGACCCGAACGGCGGGAAAGCTTTCGGCCAACTCGTCGGTGTAGCGCCAGTGAGTCGTGGCGCCCTGGCCATCGAGCAGCCCTGCGGCGGCCAGTACGAAGGCCCCGGAACAGATGGACAGCAGGCGCGCACCACGGGCGTGGGCCCGGCGTAGCGCGTCGAGCAACGCCGGGGAGGGGGGCTCGCTGCGGCTGCGCCAGCCTGGCACGACAATGGTCCGGGCGGTTTCGAGCAGTTCCATGCCGCCATCGGCCAATACCTGGAAGCCGCCCATGGCGCGCATCGGGCCGTCATCGACCGCGACGATCCGATGTTCGTACCAAGGGAAATCGAATTCCGGGCGCTCCAATCCGAAAATCTCGACGGCGACACCGAATTCGAAGGTGCACAGGCCGTCGTAGGCGAGGATCGCGACCAGACCCGGGAAAGGCTGCATTTGTCGGAAAGTTCCCACAGAGTGTCTTGTACGCCACTGTAGCGGTAAGCATCGGGGGGATAAAGTCTCTTCACGCCTTTCTCTACCCCTGGAGTACATCCCCATGACCAGCCTGGTTCGCGAAGTGCCTGCTGCCCCTGCCGATATCGCCCTGCAGCATTTCAGTCGTCGCTTGTCGTTCGAAACGGATTGTTCCGACGTTCACGCCAGCCAACAGGCCGGCAGCGTCGATTTTGTGCTGGTGGACGTACGCGGACCGCTGGCCTATGAGCGCGGTCACGTACCCGGGGCGATCAACCTGCCGACCCGCACGCTCACCGCCCAGGCGCTGGCCGCCTATGCCAAGACCACCCTGTTCGTGGTGTATTGCGCCGGTCCCCATTGCAATGGCGCGAACAAGGCGGCGGTGCGTCTGGCAACGTTGGGTTACCCGGTCAAGGAAATGATCGGTGGCGTCATGGGTTGGCTCGATGAAGGCTTTCGCCTGACCGGCTCGGTGGAGCGCGTGGCGGACGAGGCGATCCGCTGCGACTGTTGATTCTGCGTCACAAGCAGATTGCAAACAGGCTTTTGTGGCGAGGGAGCTTGCTCCCGCTGGGGCGCGCAGCGGCCCTAATAAGGGTGACGATGCCTTCATCTGACGGACATCAAGGGCTGCTGCGCAGCCCAGCGGGAGCAAGCTCCCTCGCCACAGGGGTATTTGCCTGTCCCGGGGATGTTTACCTGTCAGGTTTTTCGCAAATCCTCTGACCGCCAGCCGTACCTGGCTGTTTTTATAACTATTTGTCGCTTCAACATAATTCCCCTCCTGAGTGCCCCTCTAGACTCCCGGCCACTTCGGTTTTTGCTGACCGAACACTGCCGACGAATCTGCCCATAACGATCCAATAAAATACCTGCACACTCAGGAGCGAAAATGAAGAAGCTAGCCATGTTCGGTGCCCTGGCACTGTCCGTGTTGTCCCTGTCGGCCGTGGCCGAAGACGCCAAGCCGATCCGCCTCGGGATCGAAGCCGGTTACCCGCCTTTTTCGATGAAAACCCCCGACGGCAAGCTGGCCGGCTTCGATGTCGATATCGGTGATGCGCTCTGCGCACAGATGAAGGTCAAGTGCGTCTGGGTCGAGCAGGAGTTCGACGGTCTGATCCCTGCGCTGAAAGTGAAGAAAATCGACGCGATCCTGTCGTCCATGACCATCACCGACGATCGCAAGAAAAACGTCGATTTCACCATCAAGTACTACCACACCCCAGCGCGCTTCGTGATGAAGGAAGGCTCCAACATCAAGGACCCACTGACCGAACTCAAGGGCAAGAAAGTCGGTGTGCTGCGCGCCAGTACCCATGACCGTTTCTCCACCGAAGTGCTGGTGCCCGCCGGTATCGACCTGGTGCGTTACGGTTCCCAGCAGGAAGCCAACCTGGACATGGTCGCCGGTCGCCTCGACGCCATGCTGGCCGACTCGGTCAACCTCGACGAAGGTTTCCTGAAAACCGACGCCGGCAAAGGCTTCGCCTTCGTCGGCCCGACCTATGACGACGCGAAATACTTCGGCGGCGGCGCAGGCATTGCGGTGCGCAAGGGCGATAAGGCCCTGGCCGATCAATTCAACGCGGCCATCACCGAAATCCGTGCCAACGGCACGTACAAGCAGGTGCAGGACAAATACTTCGCCTTTGACATCTACGGCCATTAATCGCTGAACCCCAAGGTGGCCCGCCATTGACCCGGCCGGCCACCTTTTTCATGGGCGATTGTTTACCCTGCGCCTATCGTAATGCCGCCATTCGGAGCCCCTCATGCAACGCATCGACCATACCTTGCCATGGAGCCACCTGGGCACCGAGCGCCGACTCAGTGTGTTTCGTTACGGCCATGGGCCGCGCAAGGCCTACATCCAGGCCAGCCTGCACGCCGATGAACTGCCGGGCATGCGCACCGCCTGGGAGCTGAAGCAGCGGCTCAACGATCTTGAGGCCCAGGGCTTGCTCAAAGGTGTGATCGAACTGGTGCCGGTGGCCAACCCCATTGGCCTGGATCAACATCTGCAAAGCGCCCACATGGGGCGTTTCGAACTGGGCAGCGGCAAGAATTTCAACCGTTCCTTCGTGGAGCTCAGCGCACCGGTGGCGCAACGCATCGGTGATCGCTTGGGTGACGACCCGGCCGCCAATATCACCCTGATCCGCCAGACCATGGCTGAGGTACTCGATGACTTGCCAGCACCGCCTTCGCAACTCGAAGCGCTGCATCGCCTGCTGCTGCGCCATGCCTGCGACGCCGACATCACCCTGGACCTGCATTGTGATTTCGAGGCGGCGATCCACTTGTACGCCTTGCCGCAGCAGTGGCCGCAATGGCGCTCCCTGGCCGCACGCTTGAAAGCCGGTGTGGCGTTGTTGTGCGAGGATTCGGGCGGCAGTTCGTTCGACGAGTCCTGCTCCTCGCCCTGGTTGCGTTTGGCCAAGGCCTTTCCCACGGCGGCGATCCCTGCGGCGAACCTGGCGACGACCCTGGAACTGGGCAGCATGGGCGATACCCGGGTGGAGCAGGCCCAGGCCAATTGTGAAGCCATCCTCGGGTTTCTGGCCGAGCAAGGTTTCATCGCCGGGGAGTGGCTGCCGGCGCCGGCGCAGTGCTGTGAAGGCTTCCCGTTCGAAGGCACCCAATACCTGTTCGCGCCGCACCATGGCGTGGTGAGTTTCCTGCGGGAGGCTGGCGAATGGGTGGAGCGGGGCGATCCGCTGTTCGAAGTGGTCGATCCGTTGAGTGATCGGGTCACCACCGTGCGGGCCGGCACCAGCGGCGTGCTGTTTGCCCTGGACCGTGGGCGCTATACCCAGCCGGGGATCTGGCAGGCAAAAGTCGCCGGGCGTGAACCGATTCGTACGGGGAAATTGATCAACGACTGATAACTGCTGTCTACCTCACCGCACGTGCGTTGCCGCGCGGCTATCGAAACGATGGAGGAAGATCGATGTTCAAAGCGCTCGCCCTGTTTCTGTTGCTGGTCTCGTCCGGGTTGCAGGCCCAACCCTCGCTGCACACGGACCTGCCGCTCAACTACCTAGCCCAAATCGATGAGCAAGCCCGGAACCGACCGCTGGTGATCTTCCTGCACGGTTCCGGCAGTAACGAGCAGGACCTGTTCGCACTCAAGGACGAGTTGCCGCGGGATTACAACTACCTCTCGGTGCGGGCGCCCAAGAGCATGGAGCAGGACCGTTACCAGTGGTTCGCCAAAAAGGGCGAGGGCGCCTATGACGGTGACACCTCGGACCTGAAGGCCAGCGGCCAGATGCTGCTGGATTTCATCGACAAGGCCCGGGCCAAATATTCGACCGGCGCGAGCAAGGTCTACCTGGTGGGTTTCAGCCAGGGGGCGATGATGAGCTACGAAGTGGCCTTGCGACACCCCGAAGCCGTCGGTGGTATTGCCGCGATGGGCGGGCGAGTTCTATCGGTGCTGCGGGCGGAACTGACCCCCGATGAGTCGCGACGGACACTGGCGGTGTTCATCGGCCATGGCACGGCAGACCCGATCATTCCCTACCACGATGGCACCGAGGCCAACACCTTCCTGAAGACCCTGGCACTGGAACCGGAATTCCATGCCTACCTGGGCCTGGGCCACAGCATCAGTGCGCAGGAGGTGCAGGACCTGCGAGCCTGGTTGGAGCGTCTCAACCCCTGACCCCTGTAAATCCCTGTGGAAGCGAGCTTGCTCGCGATAGCGGTGGGTCAGCTTGCATCAAAGTTGGCTGTGCCGACGTCATCGCGAGCGAGCTCGCTCCCACAGGGTGTCGGGTAGCCAATGTGGGAGCGAGCTCGCTCGCGATTGAGGGCTATGCGGTGCCCGTCACTGACCGCTGGCGATCTGTTTCACCAACGCCTCATGACCGGTCTTGTCGCTGGCCCGGGAGATGATCTGCACCACCGCCATGCGCGTGCCGGAGGCACCTATCAACGTCGTGTCCAGGGTTGGCCCGCCGCCCTGGGTGGCGCTGGTGTCGAGTTGGCGCAGACCCAGCCCTGTGCCTTTCTGGGTCAGGCTTTTTTCGCCGAGGATCTTGGCGTCCGGCAAGGCTTTGGTTTTCTGAACGGCGAAGTCGGCGAAGGTGATGTCGAGAAAGGCATTGTCGTTGTCCTTCACATTCGCGCCGTTGACGATGGTGTTTTCAGCGGTGATCACCACGGTTTTACGGGTGGCATTGCTATACATTATGCCCGTTGCTCCGGCCGTACCCTGGGTCAGTTCACCGGCGGGCAGTGGCGTCGCCGTGAAACCCTTGGGCAGGGTGAAATTGAGCTTGCCACCCAGCAACGAAATCTTCTGCGCCGGTGCATCGCCAGTGGTTTTGGCCGGGGCCGCATGGGCGGTTGCCACGACCAGGCTGGCGATGGCCCCCAGCAACAGGGCAGTGGCTTGTTTACTCAGCAATGACATTGAAACGCTCCACGGATGGTCATGCTCGGAGGCTGATCATCCCATGGGCGCTGCACTGGATTCCAGCGCGCAGGAACGCCTGGCCGGCCCTTCGCGTTCGAAATGCTCAGTGATGAAGTCAATAAAGGAGCGCCACACTGCGGTCAGCGATCCCAGTAGGGCACTTCGCCAAAACACGCCAGGAAGAAATCGATGACGGTGCGGACCTTCACCGACAGGCGCCGGCTGCCCGGCCAGAGGATGGCAATCTGTTGGGGTTCGAGGCTGTTGGAGGCCTGGTAATCCTCCAGTACCGGGACCAGCGTACCGTTGCGCAACGCTTCGCCGATCAGCCAGGACGGAAACATCACTAACCCCAGGCCTTGTTCGGCGGCCTGGGTCAAGGTGTCGGCGTGGTTGCCGGTGATCGGGCCCTTGACGCTGTAGGGTGTCCAGGCCTGGCCCGGGCGGCGGAAGAACCAGCGCTGCTGGCCGGTCACGCCTTTGTAGGCCAGGCATTGGTGAGCCGCCAGGTCCTGGGGTTTGAGCGGCGCGCCGTGGCGAGCCAGGTAAGCGGGGCTGGCCGCGATCTGGAAACGATGGGGGGCGACGACCCGCGCCTGCATGCCTGAGTCCTGCAACGGGCCGATCCGAAACAGCAGGTCTGCGCCTTCCTGCAGTGGGTCGACGTAACTGTCGGTCTGCTGGATCTCCAATTGCAGCTTTGGGTAGCGTTCGCATAACTGGCCCAGCCACGGCGTCAGGTGGCGCTGGCCGAACACTACTGGGGCGTTGATCCGCACCAGCCCGGAGGGCTCGCTGTGCTGTTCCTGCAAGGCTTGTTCGGCCTCCTCCAATTGCACCAGTAACAGCCGCGCATGATGCCCCAGCAGGCGGCCGGCTTCAGTGGGGGAGACGGCGCGGGTGTGGCGATAAAGCAACTGCTGGTTCAGGGCCTGCTCCATCAGCTGGATCTGTCGGGAAATCGATGACGGGGCCAGGCCTTCGCGCCGGGCCACTTCCGAGAAACTGCCGTGATCGAGCACCGCGACAAACAGGCGAAGCGCCTTGAAGCCAAGTTCATTGAGGCCATGCATGGGTGGCTGTCCTGTGCGTACTACGCAAAAGTGTTGTCTGGATACTCCCATTTATCGCACAGACGCACCAGCCGATAATGCCGGCCATCCTTTTCCAAGTGGGTCATGACTATGCAGGTTTCCTCATTGAACGAGGCCGCTCCGGTGACGGCTGCCGCCCAACCGCGGTCGTTCTTGCGCTGGCTATTGCTGCCCGTGGTGATCCTGGCCGGTATGGGCTTGTCCGTAGAGGCCGGCCTGCTGGGGCCGCTCGGGGTGCAAGTCGGGCATTTGTGGGCCACCCTGAGCATCTTTGGCGTTGGCTCGGCGATTCTCTTCCTGCTGTTACTGCTTAGCGGTCGGCAACAGGGCCCGGCCTTGAATGAACTGCCACGCTGGCAACTGATTGGCGGTTTCCTGGGGCCCGTCTACGTAGTGGTGCTGACACTCGCCACACCCCACATCGGGATCGCCATGACCATGGTCGCGATCCTTTCCGGTCAGGTGGGCAAAAGTGTGTTGATCGACCATTTCGGCTGGTTCGGTGCGAGCCGCAAGCGGGTCAACGGCGAACGTTGGCTGGCGTTGGCACTGATAGTCGTGGCCCTTGTCCTGATTGCCCGAGGTTTGAATATGAGTCTGTTTATTTTACTGCTGGTGGTTGTCGCTGCGGGTGCGGTGCTGAGTGTGCAGGCGGCTATCAACGGCCGCCTGGGCCAGACGGTCGGTGTGCTACGCAGCAGCCTGCTGACGTTTACGGTGGGCACGGTGACCACCGGGCTGCTGATTGTGTTTTTCGAACCGGCCCACGCGGTCACCTTGTTGGATGTGCCGAAATGGCAGCTCAGCGGTGCGTTGTTCGGCGTTGTCTACATGATGGTGATGGTCGGTGCGGTGCCGCGGGTGGGGGCTGGCGTGGCGACGGTGGCGGTGATCGTCGGGCAATTGGGCATGGGCATGTTGATCGACAACTTCGGCTGGCTGGGCAACCCGGCCATCGAGTTGTCCGGTAGCCGGATCCTGGCCATGGCCTGCCTGGCCTTGGCGCTGGTGTTCATGTATCGCAGCAATGCACGGCAGGCCTGAAGGTCTCAGCTGGGTTCGACGTTCAGTCGCAGGCTGCCATCGTCCAGGCGCTCGGTGCTCCGGACGATGCCACTGATTTGCCGACCTTCGGCGCTGAACACCACGATCTGGGCTTTGTCCAGGTCGTCCGGCAGCGGTGGGCGTACGTGCAGCACATACCACGCCGGTTCGGCGTCGTCGAAGCGTTTGACGTCGAACTGGCAAGTGGCACTTTGGGTCTGGTGCCCAAGCAGCGAGTCCAGGCCGTAATAGAAGTGAGTGCTGTCGGCAGCAAGGGGCATGTGCATAGGCGGTCTCCTGGGGCGCTTGGTGGATGTTCAAGTGATCCTGCCAGGAATGGAAAATTCCATCGGGTGAACACTGGAGATTAGCGCCCCCGCCATCCGAGCCCCGACGGATCAAAGGCCCGGCACCCCGTTTTTCCACACCGACCAGTTTTTCACAATGTCCTGCACCAGCGGGTTGCCGGTGCGGAACAGGTTTTCCAGGGCCGGGACGAACGCGCCCTGGTCGGCGTACTTGAGCAGGTTGTCCACTTCGTTGCCTCCGGGCTCGGGACGGTCGAAGTCGGACCCGGCCCGCAGCACGGCCAGTCGATTGATGTCCACCCGACCTTCACGACTGGCCCGTAGCAAGGCTTCGTAAGTCGAGTTGTCTTCCTGTTGGGTGGTGCAGTAGACGCCTTTGTTGTCGGTGAGCAGGCGGGTCCAGACTTCGGCGCGTTCGCTCAGGCGCGTGCCGGAGAACCAGGTATTGCCCGCCAGGGTGTCACAGCGGGTCACCACCGGCGGTTGGTTGGCCGGGGCATACGGGTACTTCAAGCGCCAGGCCGCCGATTCCTTGCTTTCGGCCAAGGTCACCTGCTGGCTGAGGGCGAAGGCCTTGGCCTGCAGGGCCGGGTTGAGTTCGAAAACTTCCGTCTTGTAGTCCAGCGGCGGTTTTTCGTTTGGCCCTTTGGTGTTGATGCCCAGGTAGCCGGTGGGCCAATCCTTGGGCACATCCCGCGAATCCAGCTCCCATTGGGTGCCGAACTCCACCAGGTAATGGGCCCAGGCGGTTGTGCCGAGCGTGCCGTGGTGCGGGTTGATGCCGGCGATCCCGGCCACCAGGAAATAGCTCTTGCGCAGATCGACGCTCGGGGAGAGCGCCAGGGCCAGGGTCGAAGCCGCCGCGTTGGTCTGGCCCATGCCGGTAATCAGCAGGCAGACCCGTTCGGCATTGCAGCGGATCGTCGGGTACTCGGCGGACAACCCCGGTACACGGATTTCCTCCTTGAGCTGCAAGCGTTCGATCCAGTTCTGCGCCTCGGGGGCGAACATCGTGATCAACACCACTTTGGGTTGAAGCGGCGGCGCGGCCCCGGCGGTTGCCGCGAAGAGTGCAGTACTTGCCAGGCCGATTGAAGCAAACAGGCGATTGATCATGTGTTCGTGACCTCCATGGATTCGAAAGGGTGCTGCTACGGTTTGCTCAAAACTGATAGCCAACGCCAGCGTAGTATCCCCACCCATCGGAGTGGGCGCGGAAGTTGCCATCGCCAAAGTTGAGTTCGCTGCCATCCTGCCAGTTGCCGCCGTTGTGGAAGTAGCGGCCCACCAGGGTGAAACGCACGTGGGTGAACGCGTACAGCAAGACGTTGGTGGAGACCGTGGCGTTGGCGGTGCGGGCGGGGTTGTCGTCGTGCAGGTCCGAGCCGAAGTCGAAGTTGGTGAAGCCAATGTACGTCAGCGAAGCACCATTGCTGAACTGGCTGATTGGCACGATGTACTTGAGTTGGGCGCGGTAGCCGTCCCAGGAATATTCATTGCTGGCGCCATAGTTTTCCCATTGATAACGGCCATAGAAGTTAGCCGACAGATTAACCTTCGAGTGAGTGTCGATGTCGGTGCCCAGGCCGCTGTACAAGGTGTTCGCGCGATTGGCACTGTTGCTGCCGTGGTCGTAGATCCAGTCGAACGCCACATACCATTCCTTGAACGGCCCGATGGCCAGGCTGCGGCCGGCCAGGTAGTCAATGGAAATACGCGGTTCGTGTTCCATGAACACGGGGGAGCCGTGGTCCCACACGCCCTTGTCGTGGCTGTTGCCAATGTTGAAAATCTTCGGAATGTCGACGTAGCCATAGAGCTCGAAGGGCCCCTTGCGTCCGAAGTATTCATATTCCAGGTAGATATCGTCGACCGGTTGCGGGCCGAAGCTGATGTCCTTGCTGCCGATGAGCGTGAGGTCCTGGTTGTACCAGTCCGACAGGTAGGCGCCTTTTTTCGAAGGGGCGGCCTCAGGACTGAGGGCTTCGCCTTGGGCGGACACCTCGGTGGGTTGGGCTTGGGTCGTGGCGCTGAGTAGTCCGGTAACGGCGGTCAGTAGCAGGGTGGCTGCCAATAGGCCGGGCGTGGCGCGATACCGGGAAGTGAAGAGCATGGAAAGTCCTTGTTCGTGCGGGCCGAAGCCCGTGTTCCGTGATTGAAAAAAACCGTCGATCCGCTAGCGGCGATCGATTGCGCAAACGTTTGCACATCTCGTACCAATTTTTCGCAGTGGCTTGAAAAGCCTGGAATTGAAGCGGTTTTCCTGTCCTATTGGTCAGGCTGGGTGCGCTGGATGCTTCACAATCGCCTCAAGTGGCACCAACGTGTTGCACGGGCGAATGCTCGGCACGGCACTGAGTCGGTGGCGTTGCTGTTAGAATCGACCCCCTTGACTGACCAGAGGTATGTCCATGAGCGAGCCGATTCGCCTGACCCAGTACAGCCACGGCGCCGGTTGCGGCTGCAAGATTTCGCCCCAGGTACTGGAAGTGATCCTGGCCGGCAGTGGCGCGCAGAACCTCGATCCCAAGCTGTGGGTCGGCAATGCTTCTCGCGACGATGCGGCGGTGTACGCCATCGACGAGGAGCGTGGGGTGGTCTCGACCACCGATTTTTTCATGCCGATTGTCGACGATCCCTTCGATTTCGGTCGCATCGCCGCCACCAATGCCATCAGCGACATCTACGCCATGGGCGGTGACCCGCTGATGGCCATTGCGATCCTCGGCTGGCCAGTCAACGTATTGGCCCCGGAAATCGCCCGGGAAGTGATTCGCGGCGGTCGTTCCGTGTGTGACGAGGCCGGTATTCCCCTGGCTGGCGGGCATTCGATCGACGCGCCTGAGCCGATCTTCGGCCTGGCGGTCACGGGCCTGGTGCAAAAGCGCCATATGAAACGCAACGACACGGCCACCGCCGGTTGCCGCCTGTACCTGACCAAGCCCCTGGGCATTGGCATCCTCACCACGGCGGAAAAGAAAGGCAAGTTGCGCGCCGCCGATGTGGGCCTGGCCCGTGACTGGATGTGTACCCTCAACAAACCCGGCAGCCGCTTCGGCAAGCTCGACGGCGTGACCGCGATGACCGATGTCACCGGTTTCGGACTGCTCGGGCACCTGGTGGAAATGGCCGACGGCAGCCAGTTGACCGCACGTATTCGCTATGACGCGGTGCCGCGTCTGCCGGGCGTCGAGTACTACCTCGACCTGGGCTGCGTGCCGGGCGGTACGCTGCGCAACTACGACAGCTACGCCAGCAAGGTCGGTCGGGTCCAGGAACTGCACAAACGCGTGCTCTGCGACCCGCAGACCAGTGGCGGCCTGCTGATTGCCGTCACTCCCGAAGGCGAGGGTGAGTTCCTGCGGGTGGCCGCTGAACTCGGCCTGGCGCTGGAGCCCATTGGCGAGTTGGTCGAGCGACAGAGTCACGCGGTCGAGGTGTCTTGATGAGCCATGACATCACCGATTACCGCGATATCTTCCTCCATGACCGACCGATGATGGACACACGCGCCCCGGTCGAATTCATCAAGGGCGCGTTCCCCGGCGTGGTCAATTTGCCGTTGATGACCGACAACGAACGGCAACGGGTCGGGACCTGCTACAAGCAGCAGGGGCAACAGGCCGCCATCGTCCTGGGGCATCAACTGGTGTCCGGCCAGACCAAGGCCCAGCGCATCCAGGCCTGGGCGGCGTTCGCCAAGGCCCATCCCGACGGTCTGCTGTATTGCTTTCGCGGCGGCTTGCGTTCGCAGATCGTCCAGCAATGGCTCAAGGACGAAGCGGGCATTGACTACCCCCGGGTCGGCGGTGGCTACAAGGCCATGCGCACGTTTTTGCTGGACACTGTCGAGCATGCGGTCGCCCAGTGTGACCTGGTGCTGTTGGGCGGCATGACTGGTACCGGCAAGACTGAAGCGCTGGGCCAGTTGAGCAACAGCCTGGACCTGGAAGGATATGCCAACCATCGCGGTTCGAGCTTCGGTAAACGCGCTACCGGCCAGCCTTCCAACATCGATTTCGAAAACCGTCTGGCCGTGGACGTGCTGAAAAAACGTGCCGCTGGCATCGAACAGTTTGTGCTGGAAGATGAGAGCCGCGCGGTCGGCAGTTGCGCCTTGCCGCTGTCTTTGTACCAGCGCATGCAGCAGGTTCCGATGGTTTGGCTGGAAGACAGCCTGGAGCGCCGGGTCGAACGGATCCTGCAGGATTACGTCATTGACCTGTGCGCGGAATTTGTCGCGGTACATGGCGACGAAGGTTTCTCGCTGTTTTCCGAGCGATTGCTGGCAAGCCTGGACAACATCCACAAACGCCTGGGTGGCGACCGTCACCGGCGCTTGAAGGACATCCTGGAAACCGCCCTGGCCGAGCAGGCCCACAGCGGCGCCGTCGACGTGCATCGCGGTTGGATCGAGGGTTTGCTGCGTGAGTATTACGACCCGATGTACGTGTTCCAGCGGGAAAAGAAGGGCTTGCGGATCGAGTTCTCGGGGGAGCAGGCGGCGGTGCTGGCGTATTTGCGCGAGCGGGCGGCCCGGGGCAGGTGAACTCGCAAGTTCAGGCCAGCCTTAAACTGCTACCCCTGTGGGAGCGAGCTTGCTCGCGATAGCGGTGTGTCAGCTACATCAATGCCAATGGGGTTGACGCCATCGCGAGCAAGCTCGCTCCCACAAAGAGATGTGGCGACTTTTTGATCAGGTCGGACAGGTTTCCTGGCCATTGTCCAAACCTTGCTTGTAGCTCTGGCTGGTGAGGCTGGCCTTGCCGTTGTGCCAGGTCAGGGTCAGCACATACAGCGAATCGAAGTCTCCCGAGGCCCAGTCTTCGGTAATGGTCTGCTCCTTGCCCACCGCCTCACCGGCGACCTTGTTGATCAGCTCCGGCAGGTAGCCATGGGACCAGGCGGTATAGATGGTGGAGTTGTGGTACTTGTCGTGCAGCAGTTCGTCAGCCAGGTCGCTGGTGTCGTTGGCCGAATAATTGATGTTCACCGGCAACCCGAGCTTGATGGCGCTGGGGCTGATGGTCATCAGCGGGCGAATATAGCTGTAGGAGTTGTCCAGCTCACCCTCTTCGACATTGCGGGTAGGGTTGGCCGCGAACACATAGTCGGCCTTGCCGAATTTTTCCGGCAGCAGGGTGGCCAGGTCGATGGCGCGATTGAGGCCTTGGCAGTTGAGCTGGCCCAGGCCGCCGGCGGGTTTCTCGGCGTGGCGCAGGAACACCAGGGTCTGTACACCGTCGGCTGGCTGGGCGCGGCTGACGCTGGATTCCAGCGACAACACCAGGCCACAGACCACAAGCAGCGTCGGCAGCATCAGCCACGAACGGTGTTTGAAGCGTCGGGCGAAATTCAGTGGGTTCATCATCGAATAATAGTCTTCAGCACGCTTGAGTCAGGCTGACAAACCCTGGCACCGCGAAGCGGCTGGCTTCGGGTGTTTTCCCTGTCGTTACGCCTCGTTGATTCTTCGGAGGCATTGCTCAGAGTCCCTTCGAGCGCTTTGGTTCGATTCTGGTGCACTGTAGCGATCTCCGTCGGGAGATGGGACGAACGTTAACGACAGGATGTTGCGAAATTAAGAAGGGACGACGTGAATTCTGTGACGGGCAGTGATGTCGTCCCCTACATCTTGGATTATCCTCGGGGTTTACTTCATTTTCGAGCCGACCCCATGCCTAACCTAACCCCATACCCCATCACCCAAAAATGGCCCGCCCAATACCCAGAGTGGCTCCAGCTCTACTCCCTGCCAACTCCCAACGGGGTGAAGGTCTCGATCATGCTGGAAGAGATCGGCCTGCCCTACGAGCCCCACAAAGTGGACTTCGTCAGCAACGACCAACTGTCGCCCGAATTCCTTTCCCTGAACCCCAACAACAAGATCCCGGCGATTCTCGATCCCCATGGGCCGGGGGACCAGCCGTTGGCGTTGTTCGAGTCGGGGGCGATCCTGATTTATCTGGCGGACAAGAGCGGACAGTTGCTGGCTCAGGAATCGGCGGCGCGCTACGAGACGATCCAGTGGCTGATGTTCCAGATGGGTGGGATCGGGCCGATGTTCGGGCAGTTGGGGTTCTTCAACAAGTTCGCCGGCAAGGACTACGAGGACAAGCGGCCACGCGATCGTTATGTCGAGGAAAGCAAGCGCCTGCTCAAGGTGCTTGATGGCCGTCTGCAAGGGCGGGACTGGATCATGGGTGAGCGCTACACCATTGCCGATATCGCCACGTTTCCCTGGGTGCGCAACTTGATCGGTTTTTATGAAGCCGGTGATTTGGTGGGTATCCAGAACTTCCCCAATGTGACGCGAGTATTGGAGCGCTTCCTGGCGCGGCCGGCCGTGGCCCGCGGGTTGAAAATTCCGGAATGAGCAAGCCGACGACCAGCCGATTCGATTACAAGCAACTGGATGTGTTCAGCGATGTGCCGCTCAAGGGCAATCCGCTGGCGGTGGTGCTGGGGGCGGATGGGCTCAGTGACTCGCGCATGGCCGCTTTCGCCAACTGGACCAACCTCAGCGAAACCACGTTCCTGTTGGCGCCGCAGCACCCGGAAGCCGATTACCGGGTGCGTATTTTCACCACTTCCACCGAGTTGCCATTTGCCGGGCATCCCACCCTGGGCAGTTGTCACGCCTGGCTGGAAGCCGGAGGTGTGCCGAAAGGGCAGGAGATCGTGCAGGAATGTGGCGTCGGCTTGGTCAGGATTCGCCGCAGCGATCATGGGTTGGCGTTCCTCGCGCCGCCCTTGCTTAAGTCCGGTCCGCTGGACGCCGAGCTGCTGGAGCGGGTGCGCAAGGGGCTGGGGCTCGCAGCCGAGGCGATTGTCGAGGCGCAATGGGTCGACAACGGTGCCGGCTGGCTGGCGTTGATGCTCAAGGATCGCCAGCAAGTCCTGACGCTTGAGCCCGATTACCCTCAGTTGCTGGATCTGGCCGTGGGCGTGATCGCACCCTGGGATCGGGCCGTGGATGGCGATGAGGCCCACTTCGAAGTGCGCGGCTTCATTGCCGGTGATGGCATGCCCGAGGATCCGGCCACCGGCAGCCTGAATGCCGGGCTCGCCCAATGGATGCTGGGCAAAGGGCTGGCGCCTGCGTCCTACGTGGTCAGCCAGGGATTGACGATGGGCCGGGCCGGGCGAATTCATGTCGAGCAGTTGGGGCAAGAGGTCTGGATTGGTGGCGCCGTCGTGACGTGCATCAATGGCTCGTTGGCCTTGTGAGGCGATTATTACCCGGCGGGTAACACTCTGTTTTCCAGCGGGCGTTTGTGCCCTGGCTGGCCAGGGCATAAGCTTTGCCCCCTGTGATCGAGCAGCATTTTTTGCCCAGGAGTCTCATGTCCAGCCAGTTCCCTGAAGCCCGTCCACGCCGCCTGCGTCGCAATGCAAGCCTGCGCAGCCTGTTCCAAGAAACCGAGTTCACGTTGAGCGATCTGGTGCTGCCGATTTTCGTCGAAGAAGAAATCGATGATTTTGTGCCGATCAAGAGCATGCCCGGCGTGTTGCGCATTCCTGAGTCGAAGCTGGCTGGTGAGATCGAGCGCTATGCCCGTGCCGGCATCAAGTCGGTGATGACCTTTGGGGTGTCCCATCACCTGGACAATGATGGCAGCGACACCTGGAGCGACCGCGGCCTGGTGTCACGCATGGCCGGGATCTGCAAGGACGCGGTGCCGGAAATGATAGTGATGTCCGACACCTGTCGGCGTGCTCCACGGCGATGAAGTGGACAACGACCGGACCTTGGTCAACCTGGGCAAGCAAGCCGTGGCGGCGGCCCGCGCCGGTGCCGATGTAATCGCGCCATCGGCGGCCATGGACGGTCAGGTCCAGGCGATTCGCAAGGCTTTGGATGACGCCGGTTTCAGCCAGACGGCGATCATGGCCTATTCCACCAAATTCGCCTCGGCGCTGTATGGGCCGTTCCGCGAGGCCGGCGGCAGCGCGCTGAAAGGCGACCGCAAGAGCTACCAGATGAACCCGATGAACCGCCGCGAAGCCTTGCGCGAATCCCTGCTCGACGAGCAGGAAGGTGCCGATGCGCTGATGGTCAAGCCGGCCGGTGCCTACCTCGACATCATCCGTGACATTCGCCAGGCTTCGAACCTGCCGCTGTCGGCCAACCAGGTCAGTGGCGAATACGCGATGATCAAATTCGCCGCCCAGGCCGGCGCCATCGACGAAGCCCGCGTGGTCCGCGAGAGCCTGGGCGCAATCAAGCGGGCGGGGGCGGACCTGATCTTCACCTACTTCGCCATGGACCTGGCGCTGAGCGGGATCTGATCCCGCGCTGCTTCTGCCTGCATCAATAATGTTGCCTGTGCCGCCGCCATCGCGAGCAAGCTCGCTCCCACATTGGTTTTGGGGTGTATGGGCGATTTAGGTACACCGCCATTCTCTTGTGGGAGCGAGCTTGCTCGCGATAGCGGTGGGTCAGCTTGAATCAATGTCGCCTGTGCCGCCGCCATCGCGAGCAGGCTCGCTCCCACATTGGGCATAGCCCGCATCCACTTTTGATCGTATGGTTGCTCCGGAATAATGAAGCGATGGAGCACCATGCAATTCAACCGAATGATGATCAGCCTCGCGGCGTTGCTGGCCCTGGTCGGTTGCGGCAGCCGTCAGGCCCAGGAACCCGAGCGCCAGCCCGCTGAGGTCAAGAAGCAGATTGTGCAGCTGTTGCCGGCCAAGACGGTGGATCGCGAAGGTTGGGCGACGGACATCTACGTGGCCTTTGCGGCCCAGCGGATTCCCTCCACGACGCAGAATATCTGCGCAGTCCTGGCGGTGACCGAGCAGGAGTCGACATTCCAGGCCGACCCGCCGGTGCCGGGGCTGGGCAAAATCGCCCGTCAGGAAATCAACCGCCGTGCGGCGAAGGTGCACATTCCGGAGCTGTTGGTCAGTGGCGCGCTCCAGGTGCGTTCGCCCAATGGCAAAAGCTACAGCGATCGGCTCAACGCGGCCCGTAGCGAGAAAGAGCTGAGCGGAATTTTCGATGATTTCATCGGCATGGTGCCGCTGGGCAAGACCCTGTTTGGCGGTTTCAATCCGGTGCACACCGGTGGGCCGATGCAGGTCAGCATCGCGTTTGCCCAAGCCAATGCGCGGGATTATCCCTACACAGTGGATGGCTCGATTCGTCGCGAAGTGTTCAGTCGCCGTGGCGGGATGTACTTCGGTATCGCGCATTTGCTGGGCTATCCGGTGAGCTATACCGAGCCGTTGTATCGTTTCGCAGATTTCAATGCCGGGTGGTACGCCAGTCGCAACGCGGCTTTCCAGCATGCGGTGAGTGTGGCGTCGGGCATTTCCCTGGCGCTGGATGGCGATCTGATCGCGCATGATTCAATCATGCCGGGCAGCACGGAACTGGCGGTACGCACGCTGGGCAAGTCGTTGGGCATGCGTAACCCGACCATTCGCGATCAATTGGAGCAGGGCGACAGCCTGGCGTTCGAGGACAGCAAGCTTTACAAGCGTGTGTTCGAATTGGCTGAGCGCGCCGAGGGCAAGCCGTTGCCGAGGGCGGTATTGCCCGGGATCGTGCTCAAGAGCCCGAAGATCACGCGCAAGCTGACCACGGCGTG
The DNA here is from genome assembly GCF_030687295.1 of Pseudomonas beijingensis. NCBI lineage: Bacteria > Pseudomonadati > Pseudomonadota > Gammaproteobacteria > Pseudomonadales > Pseudomonadaceae > Pseudomonas > Pseudomonas beijingensis. The sequence goes on from NZ_CP117425.1 coordinate 3,285,368, forward strand.
GTTTGCCAAGCGGGTCGATGAGCGTTATCAGCGCTGTATGACGCGGGCGGTGGGGCGCTAGCTAGCCAGGCGTTGAGCATGAAAAAGCCCGGCGGATGAGGCCGGGCTTTTATTGTGATGGGTTTGGTTCGGGAGTGTTCTGGAACGGTGTGTCGGGTGAACTGCGCAGCGGTTCCGTGAAGGTTGCGGCCGCTGCGCACTGGAGCAAGCTCCCTTGCCACTTGGTTTGTTGTCGATCAATTGTTACGGTCAAGCTACTCATGCGTGGTTTTCGATCAGACGATCGGAGCCGCCTTCAGCGACACGGTTTTCGATCAGACGATCGGAGCCACCTTCAGCGACGCGACGTTCCAGCAGGCGATCGGAGCCACCTTCAGCGACACGGTTTTCGATCAGACGATCGGAGCCACCTTCAGCGACACGGTTTTCGATCAGACGATCGGAGCCACCTTCAGCGACGCGACGTTCCAGCAGGCGATCGGCACCGCCTTCAGCGACACGGTTTTCGATCAGACGATCGGAGCCACCTTCAGCGACGCGACGTTCCAGCAGGCGATCAGAGCCGCCTTCGGCGACACGGTTTTCGATCAGGCGATCAGAGCCGCCTTCAGCGACGCGATTTTCGATCAGACGATCGGAGCCACCTTCGGCGACGCGGCGTTCCAGCAGGCGATCAGAGCCGCCTTCGGCGACACGGTTTTCGATCAGGCGATCAGAGCCGCCTTCAGCGACGCGGTTTTCGATCAGACGATCGGAGCCACCTTCGGCGACGCGGCGTTCCAGCAGGCGATCAGAGCCACCTTCGGCGACACGGTTTTCGATCAGGCGATCAGAACCGCCTTCGGCGACGACGGGTTGCGAGGAGGCGGCAAATACGTTGGCGGCCAGTACGGAGAAAGCGAGGCTGAGGATGACTTGGCGTTTCATGATGGTGTGCTCCGGGGGTGCAGTTGTTTGTGTGGGGCCATTGTTGTCCCGGGCGATCATCAAGAGAACTTCATTGGCATGATGGTGAACATCGACGGCAGTGATAGCTCGTCAGTGCATCGATGCCGGTTGATCCAGCGAGGCGACGCCACGCCGTGCGCATCGTCCTGCGGGTGGAACACTTCCAGGTTTGTGGGCTCTACCGGGTAACCCACAGGCAGGAGGCAAGTTCATGTATCAGTTATTCGGTTACAGACAATCCGGCTCCGCGGCGGTGGAGATTGCCCTGGATCTTTGCGATGTGGCCTATCGGCGGGTCGATGCCTATTCGACGCAGGACAGCGACGCCGCGAAAGCGCTCGAGGCGCTCAACCCGCAGAAACAGGTCCCGACCCTGCAGTTGCCGGACGGCTCGGTGCTGACCGAGGCGGCGGCGATCCTGATTCACCTCGGGCTGACCTATCCCGCCTCGAAGCTGCTCCCTGACGATGCAGCCCAACGTGCGCAAGCCATACGAGGGCTGGTCTATATCGCGGCCAATTGCTACACGCCCATCGGCATCATCGATTTTCCGGAACGCTGGCTGGACGATGCGGACGAAGCGACTCGGCAGCGCTTGGTATCGGGCACCCAGCAACGGCTGTACCGCAACTGGGCGCTATTTGCCGACCAGTTCCCGGCCCAGCCGTTTCTCGGCGGTGCCGAGCCGGGGGCGCTCGATATCCTGGCGGCGGTGATCACGAAGTGGAGAGACACGCGGGAGGCCATGCTGAACGCCCGTCCGGAGTTCTACGGATTGTTGGAGCGCATCGACCACCATCCGCGTGTAGCACCGATGCTGTCGCTGCATTGGCCTGAGTGAATCAAGGACACGCCTTGCGTACAGCCGCCTGCTCAACCAGGTCGACAAATTGCCGGACGTTTTGCTGATGCGCCGCCACCAGTTCGTCGATGCTGGCCCCCGCCGGTGTCTGCAGGCTGCTGCGACAGGTGAGGGGGCGGGCGTCGCTACCCAGGTTGCGCAGGCGCCATTGCGCGTCCATGCGGGCATAGCGTCCGGGGATCGAGTCAAAGCGCTGCACGTCCACCCGCAGCGATGATTTCGGCGCGCCAGGGTTGCTCAGTTGTTCGTCCAGGCTGCTGTGCAGTTCATCTGAAAGGCTGGCGCCCCACCATTCGGTTTCCAGGATCGCCAACCCGCTGTTGCCCTGGCGAATGACCATCTGGGTGCGATCCACCTGGGGCGGGACGCTCACCTGTTCGATCTGGATGTCCACGCCGGCGCGTGACTGGCCTGTCGGCTGAGCCGGACTCAGGGTGTGGTAGTGAATCGGATCGCTGCGACAGGCACCGAGCAGCAGCGCCACGGCAACCAGGGTGAATTTCAGCGTCAGTGGCATGGGACGGGCTCCTGTGATCATTCTTTCACCGGCAATGTGAGGTTCTGTGCCGGTGCGTCCTTGGGACGACCGCGAAGCAGCGATTCGGGATGGCGACTCAGGTAGTCCGACAGTTCGCGCAGCGAGCGCGACATGCGCCCCAGGTCATCCAGGGTCTGGGTCAGTTGTTCGCGTTGCGGTGAATCTTCGGCCAGGGTCGAGTTGGCCGATTGCAGGGTCTTGCTGACGTCCTGCAAGGTGCTTTGCACGCCTGGCAGGGTCTTGCGGTTGAACTGGGCCAGGCCTTTGCGCAGCTCCACCAGGTTGCCATCCAGGTTGCCGGCGATACTCTCCAGCGGCAGTTTGTTGATTCGCTCGACCATCGTCTGCAGTTGTTCCTGCAATTGCTGGAGGCTGCCCGGGAGGGTCGGGATACGCACAGGGCGGGCGCTGGGGTCGAAGGCCACTTTTTCGGCTTTGGGGTAGAAGTCCAGCGAGATGTACAACTGCCCGGTCAGCAAGTTGCCGCTGCGGGCCTGGGCGCGCAGGCCACGATCGACGAAACTGCCCATCAGGCGGGCAGAGGCGGCTTCGTCCTCCGGGTCGTGATTGAGCGTCTTGAGCAGTTTTTCATGGGCCTTGCCCAGGCGCTGAGGGTAGATCACCACGCCGACGTTGACCGGAAAGCTGCGTTGCTTTTCATCGAAGTCGAGGTTGATGGCCACCACCCTGCCGACCTCCACGCCGAGGAACTCTACCGGCGCACCGACGCGCAACCCGCGCAGTGCCTGGTCGAATCGAAGGGCCAGGTATTGGCCCTTGCCATCGGGCGGGGCGAGGGCGCTTTGCTGATCGGCAAACAGTTCGAAGGTCTTGTCTTCGCTGGCGGCGGTGTCGTTGGGGTTGTATTCCGGCGCCCGGAACGCAATGCCGCCCAGCAGCAAGGCCGAGAGCGATTCGGTCTTGACGGCGAAACCGTTGGCACCGACGTTCACGTCCACGCCGCTGACGTTCCAGAACCGAGTGTTTTCGGTGACATACACATCGTTGGGTGCGTTGACGAACACGTCGATGTTGACGCCTTTGCCGTCGGCGTCCAAGGCGTAGGACACCACCTGGCCCACCGGGATCTTGCGCAGGTACACCGGAGAGCCGATGTCCAGCGAGCCGAGGTCCTGGGAGTGCAGGGTGAAGCGCTTGCCCGGTTCGCCGTAGGTGATTGGCGGCGGGGCTTCCAGGCCGGTGAAGGATTTGGCGCGCACTTTCGACTGGCCGGCGTCGGCGCCGATGAAGTCACCGGACAGCAGCGTGTCGATCCCCGAGATCCCGCCGGCCCCGATGCGCGGCCGTACGACCCAGAACACCGAGTCTTCGTGAGTGAAGGTGTCGGCGGTCTTGGCGAGCTTGACCGTGGCGGTGACGTTCTTCTGGTCCTCGCTCAGTTGCACGTCGGTGACTTGGCCGATGACCACGTTGCGGTATTTTCACCTGGGTCTTGTTGGCGGTCAGGCCCTGGCCGGTCTTGAAGGTGATGGTGATGGTCGGACCTTCCTGCAGCCAGTTGTGGACCACCAGGGAAACACCCACCAGCACCGCAATGATCGGCACGATCCACACCAGCGACACCGTCCAGCGGCGGGTGGTGACGTGGGCCTGGCCGGGTACGGGTTGTTGCCCGTCAGTGGCTTGCGACTTCATCCATGACCTCCTCGGATGGTTGGGTGTCCCAGATCAGCCGGGGGTCGAAACTCATGGCCCCGACAGCATGGTGAACAGCACCACGAGGCCGAAGAACAGGATGCCCGGTCGCGGTTCGATATCGCTCAGTGCCTGGAACTTGACCAGGGCGGCCACCAGGGCCACCACCAGCACATCGAGCATCGACCAGTAGCCAATGACTTCCACCAGCCGGTACAGCTTCGCCCGCTGGAGCTGGGCCCAGGTGCTGCGCCGCTGTGCGGTCACCAGCAGCAGGGTCAGCACCACGAACTTGATGCCGGGCACCGCGATGCTGGCGATGAAGATGATCAGGGCGATGTCCCAGGCGCCGCTTTGCCAGAACTCGATGACACCGCTGATGATGGTGCTGTCGGCGCCTTCTCCGAGCATCTGGGTATTCATGACCGGAAGCAGGTTGGCCGGAATGTAGAACACCAGCGCCGCGAGCATGTAGGCCCAGGTGCGGGTGATGGCGTCGGGTTTGCGTCGGTGCAGGGCGGCATCGCAACGCGGGCAGGTTTGGGGTTCGTCGCTCATGTCGCAGGCCAGGCCGCAACTGTGGCACAGGCACAGGTTCAAGTCGCGGGCGTCTGGCGGGGTGTCCAGCGGCTGGCCGTTCATAGGCTGTCCCACAAGTCACGGACATCGCGTCCGGCAATGCGGATCATCAGCAGGCTCAGGGCCGCCAGGGCGAACAGGCCGATGCCCGGAAGTACGTCCAGCAGGCCGGCGAGCTTGATCACCGCCACCAGCGCGCCCAGCAGGCACACTTCCAGCATGCTCCAGGGTCGCAGGGTTTCCAGGCTGCGCATGCACAGGTTGAACCCTGGTGCCCGTCGCTGGAGGTAGGCATGCCCCAGCACCCAAAGCAGCAGCGCCAGTTGGAAGGCCGGTGCAATGATGATCGCCACCGCTGTCACCAGGGCGATGAAGGTGATGGGGCCCTGGCTCAGCGCCACGATGGAGTCCCATAACGTCGCACTGTTGCTCAGGCCCTGGAGGCGGATGCTCATCACCGGGTAGATGTTGGCGAAAGCCCACAGCACCGCGGCGGTCACGCTCAGGGCCAGGCGTTGTTCGATGGTCAGGCCGTTGTAGCGCTGGATAACCGCGTGGCAGCGCACGCACGCGGCTTTCTGGTGCGGGGCGAGCACAACCGGCTCGTACACCGCATCGCAATGTTCACAAATGATCAGTCGGTCGGTGGCGGCCATTGGGATGCTCGCAGGAACAACCCCTTCAATATAGAAGTGTGTTGAGAATGAGCAACCCGCTGGCCGGGATCATTCGCCGCGAATGTATTGCTCCAGTTGTCGGATCAGATCGGCCTGTTCGGCGATCGCTTCCTTGACCAGGTCGCCGATGGACAGCAGTCCGACGAGCTTGCCGTCTTCTACCACCGGCAAATGGCGCAAGTGCTTTTCGGTCATGATGCTCAGGCAGGTCTCGACATTCTGGTGCGGGTCGATGGTGATCACCGGGGATACCATGATGTCGCTCACTTTCGTGCCCACCGACGAGCGACCGTGCAGGACCATTTTGCGGGCGTAGTCGCGCTCGCTGATGATCCCCAGCACTTTGTCGTCTTTCACCACCAGCAAGGCGCCGACGTTCTTCTCGGCCATGCGCATCAGGGCCTGCAATACCATGTCGTCCGGTGAGATGGTGTGCACTTGCTGGTTCTTGTCATCTTTCATCCGGAGCAACTGCGCGACGGTTTTCATGGGGAAGCCTCGGGGTGTTGTTTTTGCTGGTTGTTAAAGCATCGTAGACCCAACGGCGCAGAGCAAGCGGTAAAGCGGCGGCCAATCGTCCAAAAGCGTCATTGCCGGTGAATTCACCACCGAAGTGACGCCATGCACCCCTGTGGCGAGGGGAGTCCCTCTGTGGGAGCAAGGCTTGCCCGCGATGGCGCCGGCGCGGTCTCCCAGAGGAAACGGGGCGCCTGCATCGCGGGCAAGCCTTGCTCCCACAGAAGGATAAATCCCCTCGTCACAGGTAGAATCGCGGCACACGCAAAATTCGAGGTTGCAGCGGTGGATTTACAGCAGGGCTTCGTCCTGACCCGGCATTGGCGCGATACCCCGGCCGGCACCGAAGTCGAGTTCTGGCTGGCGACCGACGCCGGTCCCCGGCGCGTACGCCTGCCGGTGCAGACGTCGGTGGCCTTTGTGCCGCAGGTCCAGCGCGGCCAGCTTGAAGCCTTGCTGCAAGGGGAAAAGGACATAGAGCTGCGCCCCCTGGACCTGCTGGATTTCGAGCATCGCCCGGTGTTGGGCCTGTATTGCCAACAACACGCCCAACTGATGCGCCTGGACGGCACCCTGCGCCGCGCCGGTGTAGAGGTGTTCGAAGCGGACATCCGGCCACCGGAGCGCTACCTGATGGAGCGTTTCATCACCGCCCCGGTGTGGTTCGGCGGTACACCGGCCGCCGATGGCCTGCTGGTCGATGCCCAGATGAAACCAGCGCCCGACTACCGTCCACCGTTGCGCCTGGTGTCCCTGGACATCGAAACCACCGCCCAGGGCGAATTGTATTCCATTGCCCTGGAAGGCTGCGGCGAGCGCCAGGTCTACATGCTCGGGCCGCCTAATGGCGACGATACTGGTGTGGATTTCCAGCTGGAATACTGCGAATCGCGCACGCTGCTGTTGAAGAAACTCAACGACTGGTTCGCCCGTTTCGACCCGGACGCGATCATTGGCTGGAACCTGGTGCAGTTCGACCTGCGGGTGCTGCATGAACACGCCCGGCGCCTGGCCGTGCCGTTGCGCCTGGGGCGCGGCGGCGAAGAAATGCAATGGCGCGAGCACGGCGCGCGCAACAACCACTTTTTCGCCTCGGCGGCCGGTCGGTTGATTATCGATGGCATCGAGTCCCTGCGTTCGGCGACCTGGAGCTTCTCGTCGTTCAGCCTGGAAAATGTCGCCCAGACGCTGCTGGGGGAGGGCAAGTCCATCGACAACCCGTATCAGCGGATGGACGAGATCAATCGCATGTTCGCCGAGGACAAGCCGGCCCTGGCCCGCTACAACCTCAAGGACTGCGAGCTGGTGACTCGGATCTTCGCCAAGACCGAGCTGCTCAAGTTCCTGCTGGAACGGGCCAGCGTCACCGGCCTGCCGGCGGACCGCAGCGGCGGTTCGGTGGCGGCCTTCACGCACCTGTACATGCCGTTGATGCACCGCCAGGGTTTTGTTGCCCCCAATCTCGGCCAGCGTCCGCCCGAGGCCAGCCCGGGTGGGTTTGTCATGGATTCCCAGCCGGGGCTCTACGAGTCGGTGCTGGTGCTGGACTACAAGAGCCTGTATCCGTCGATCATCCGCACCTTCCTGATCGACCCGGTGGGCTTGATCGAGGGGCTGCGTCACCCGGATGACCCTGAATCGGTGCCGGGCTTTCGTGGGGCGCGCTTCTCCCGAAGCCGGCACTGCCTGCCGGCCATCGTCGCGCGGGTCTCCGAAGGCCGGGAGACCGCCAAGCGCGAGCACAATGCACCGCTGTCCCAAGCGTTGAAAATCATCATGAACGCCTTTTATGGCGTGCTCGGCTCCAGTGGTTGCCGCTTCTTCGATCCGCGCCTGGCCTCGTCCATCACCCTGCGCGGCCACCAGATCATGCAGCGCACCCGCCAGTTGATTGAAGCCCAGGGCCATGTGGTGATCTACGGCGATACCGACTCCACCTTCGTCTGGTTGCGTCGTGCCCATGGTCAGGAGGAAGCGGCGAGGATTGGTCGCGAGTTGGTGGCACACGTCAACCAATGGTGGCGTGAGCAGGTGCGTGCCGAGTTCGGATTGGAAAGTGCGTTGGAGCTGCAGTTCGAAACGCATTTCAAGCGCTTTCTGATGCCGACCATCCGGGGGGCCGAGGAGGGCAGCAAGAAACGCTACGCCGGGCTGGTGACCCGCGCCGACGGCAGCGACGAAATCGTCTACAAGGGCCTGGAGACCGTGCGTACCGACTGGTCGCCGCTGGCCCGGCAGTTCCAGCAGGAGTTGTACGGGCGGATCTTCCACCGCAAGCCCTACCAGGATTATGTGCGCGATTATGTGCAACAGACCCTGGCCGGTGCGTTCGATGAGCGGCTGGTCTACCGCAAGCGCCTGCGGCGGCCGCTGGACGACTACGAACGCAACGTCCCACCCCACGTGCGGGCCGCGCGGCTGGCCGATGAGTTCAACCAGCGCCAGGGCCGTCCGCGGCAATACCAGAATGGCGGCTGGATCAGCTACGTCATCACCGTCGCCGGCCCCGAGCCGCTGGAAATTCGCAGTGCGCCAATCGATTACGACCACTACGTGACCAAGCAGCTACAGCCGGTGGCGGACGCGATCCTGCCGTTTGTGGACGATGATTTTTCGACGTTGGTGGGGGGGCAGATGGGGTTGTTCTGAAGTTCCCAGGTATTCAGGCCGAGCTGTGATCAAGGCCTATCCCCTGTGGGAGCAAGGCTTGCCCGCGATGAAGACGACGCGGTGTCCTGGGGGGAACGAGGTGTCCGCTCGCGGGCAAGCCTTGCTCCCACAGAAAAACTCCATCACCACAGGTCGGTGTGAATCCCAGGATTGGATGTCAAACCATCGCCAGCCGCTGCTTGCCCTGGGGCTGGGGAAATATCAGGTCGAGGGCGGCCAGGTCCTGAGGCTCGAGCCGGAAGTTGGCCGCCTCGGCATTCAAACGCACATGCTCGGGTTTCACCGCCTTGGGAATGGCAATCACATTGTCCTGACGCAGCAACCAGGCCAGTGCGATCTGCGCCGGCGTTGCGCGATGGCGTTCGGCGATTTGTCCCAGGGTGTGATCCTTGAGCAGGTGCCCGCCCTGGCCGACCGGGCAGTAAGCCATGATCGGCATGCGCTGTTGCTGGCACCAGGGCAACAGGTCGAATTCGATGCCACGTTCCTGCAAGTTGTACAGCACTTGATTGGTGGCGCAGGCCGGCGAGGCCAGCTCCTCAAGGTCATCGACGTCAAAGTTCGACACACCCCAACGGCCGATCTTGCCTTCTTCGCGCAGGCGCTCAAACGCTTCGACGGTTTCTTCCAAGGGGTACTGCCCGCGCCAGTGCAACAAATAAAGGTCGATGTAATCGGTGTCGAGCCGGCGCAAGCTGCGTTCGCAGGCCAGGGGGATGCCTTTGCGACTGGCGTTGTGGGGGTAGACCTTGCTCACCAGGAAAACCTGGTCGCGCAGGCCAGTGATCGCTTCGCCGACGACGGTCTCGGCGCCGCCTTCGGCATACATCTCCGCCGTGTCGATCAGGGTCATGCCCAGTTCGATCCCCAACCGCAAGGCCGCTACTTCTTTCTTGTGATGGGACGGTTCTTCACCCATGCGCCAGGTGCCCTGGCCAATTACCGGTACGGACACACCCGCCAATTCCAGCGTCCTCATGTCTATCTCCTGTTTTTTGAGCTTTGACGTGTGGCAGCAGGATAGACCAAGTGTTCACGCATTGATCGTTCCCATGCTTTGCGTGGGAATTCAACCGGGAGGCTCTGCATCCTCAAAGCGTAACGCAGAGCGTCACAGAAGGTGTTCCCACGCGCAGCGTGGGAACGATTCGGCGAGGGGGTTATTTGGCGGAGAACTTCAACACCATGGTCTGGGTGTAGGTCTGGCCTGGATCAAGCCGCGTCGAAGGGAAGTTCGGCTGGTTTGGCGAATCGGGGTAGTGCTGGGTTTCCAGGGTGAACGCGCCCCAATGCGGATAGACCTTGCCTTGCTTGCCCTTGACGGTGCCGTCGAGGAAGTTGCTGGTGTAGAACTGCACGCCAGGCTCGGTGGTGTAGAGCTGCAGGCGGCGTCCGGATTCGGTGTCATACACCTCGGCGGCCAGTTTGGTCACGTCGCCCTTGGCGTCCAGCGCCCAGTTGAAATCGAAGCCGCCCTGTTTCGGTTCGGCGAATTTGAGTTGTGGGTGATCAGCTTTGATATGGGTGCCGATGGCGGTGGGCTGGGTGAAATCCATCGGTGTGCCGGCCACGGGGGCCAGTTCGCCGGTGGGAATGAGTTTGCCGGTGACCGGCGTGTAGTGGGCCGCGTTCAGGGTCGCGACCTGCTCGAGTATGTCGCCGTTGCCTGCGCCGGCCAGGTTGAAATAGCTGTGGTTGGTCAGGTTCAGCACCGTGGGCTTGTCGGTGGTGGCCTTGTACTCGATGCGCAACTCGTTCTGTTCGTTGAGGCTGTAGGTGACGTCGGTTTTCAGCGCGCCGGGAAAGCCCATCTCGCCATCGGGTGACAGGTAGGTCAGGGTGACGCCCACCGAGTCCTTGGCATTATGGGGCTGGGCCTTCCAGACACGCTTGTCGAACCCTTGCGGCCCGCCGTGCAAGGAGTTGCCATGGTCGTTCTGCGGCACTTGGTAACGCTTGCCGTCCAGCTCGAAGGCGCCATCGGCCAGGCGATTGCCGAAGCGGCCGATGGTCGCGCCGAAATACACGCTGCCGTTCTTCTGATAGCCCTGCACATCGTCGAAGCCGAGCACGATGTCGGCGGCCTTGCCGTTTTTGTCCGGCACGCTCAATGACTGGAGGATGCCGCCGTAGGTGATGACCGTAGCCTCCATGCCATGGCTGTTGCGCAGTACGAATTTTTCCACCGCTGTGCCGTCGTCGGTCTTGCCGAATGCACCGCGTTCATTGGTCAGGCCGGCAGCCTGGGAAGCCGAGGTGGCGATCATCAGAGACACTCCGAGGGCCGTGAGCAGTTGTCTGGATTCAAGCATGGTATGACCTTCCTTCCTGTTGTTTTGTTGTTGTTTTAACGCGGGTCGAGTCCGTTACTGGTCGGACAGCGATGAAGGCTTTCGTGTCTAGTAGTCTTTCTATTTAAAGGATGAGAAGGGATTTATAGCCAAAAATGAAGATTTATCAATTAAAAAGTAAGACTAATTAGCCAAGAAAGACCTTGCTGAAGGTCGAGGATTTTCTCCGTGCACTGCACTTTTACGACTTTTGCCGCTCTATCCATGGCCTGGAAGCGGTGACCCCCATCGCTTCCCCCTGCCCAGATTGAGACTCGATGGCCGGTGTTTTTTCTTCTGTAACGAGGTTGCGCCGTGCCTGCATGGCAGGGTTGGTCGGTGTGTCGCTGCTGTTTGGCGGCGGCTGCAGCCATCAACAGGGGCAGGACATGGTCACGCAGTTCAGCAATGCCAAGCCCCAGGAGTTCTTGCAGACCAGTGTTGACCGCATGGCTACGTTGGCCATGCACGACAACCTGCAAAGCCTCTACCTGCTGATGAGCAAGCTTTACCTGCGCAACCCCGAGGAACTGCGCAAATCCGGCTTTCTCGACGCCCGCACCGCGGAAAAACAGGTGCGCATGGCCATTGAGCAGCAACAACCCTTGCCGACCTTGGGTGGCAAGAAGGACCTGGCCGCCCTGAGCTATGCCATGAGCCCGGAGTTTCTCGGTGACCGGGTCGGGGCGTTCATCTATGCCATCGGCAGCATGCTGGTCACCGCCCATGGCAATCGCCTCGAGTTCTACATGACCGACACCATCGATCCGCGTTTTGTCAGCAATGCGGCGCGCAACATCGAGAAGGCCACCTGGCTGCTCAGCCAGCGGCAGAATAAGGACGGCACGCCGTTGCTGTTTTCCAATGAGATTTCGGAGGAGGGCAGCAACCTGAGTTTCGCCGTGGAGTTCGGCAAAATCGTCGCCCGATTGGACCTGCTGACCCAGATGCTCGACGAGCGCTACCGGCGTATCGGCTTGAATTATGCCCAGAGCCTGTTATTCCTCAACTTCCTGCCGGTCCAGTGAAAAGAGAGAAAAGGAATAAAGATAGATCACATCGATATAGGGAGTTATAAGAAAAATCGCTATGCTCGCGGCCAGATTTTTCATGCGGTCGTGCTGAGACGGGTTTAATGGATTTCGGTAATGTCGGTTTAGTCGTTGCGGGTCTGGTGGTCGGTTTCATCGTTGGTATGACCGGCGTCGGCGGTGGTTCGCTGATGACCCCGATCCTGTTGTGGTTTGGTATCAACCCGGCGACAGCGGTGGGTACGGATCTGCTGTACGCGGCCATTACCAAGTCTGGCGGTGTACTGGTTCATGCCAAGAACCGCAACATCGACTGGGCCATCACCGGTTGGCTGACGTTGGGCAGCGTGCCGGCGGTCGGCTTGACCCTGTGGTTCCTCAGCAGCCTGCACAGTTCGCCCGACGCCATGAATGCGGTGATCAAGCAAGCCTTGGGCTTTGTGTTGTTCGCCACCGCCCTGGCCATCCTGTTCAAGAAACGCTTGCTGCAATTCGCCCACGACCGTGCCGGCGGTCACTACAACCCCTCCGGTACGCGTCTCAATGTGCTCACGGTCATCACCGGTCTGGTGTTGGGGACGATGGTTGCGTTGACGTCCATCGGCGCCGGCGCCCTGGGCACTGTCGCGTTGTTCATCCTCTACCCGTTCCTGGTCACCAAGCGCCTGGTGGGCACCGAGATCGCCCATGCCGTGCCGCTGACCCTGGTCGCTGGCCTGGGCCATGCGAGCATGGGCAACATGGATTGGCACATCCTGGGTTTCCTGCTGATCGGTTCGTTGCCGGGGATCTACCTGGGCAGTCATTTGTCGGGACGTATCTCCGACGAGCTGCTACGCCCCTGCCTGGCGGTGATGCTGGCGATGATCGGGTTCAAGTTGGCGTTCTGAGTACCCAGTTCGAAAATAAATCTATGGGTTCTCACCGATCCAATGTGGGAGCGAGGTGGCTCGCGATAGCGGTGTGTCAGCCAAATTGATATCGACTTGCAAATCGTCATCGCGAGCAAGCTCGCTCCCACAACAGTCCCTCGCCAAACTCTCGTACCAAAATTGCTTTTCCTTTCCTGTGGTTGCGCAATGATCCCCCTGGCCTAAGCTTCAAGGCAGGCAGGCGCAGTATCGAGCGACTCTCGCGGAACAATCGCCGCCCTGTGCAATCAGTACAGCGTAAATATCAAAAGGAGAGGCGCATGCTCATTCGGTCGTTGACCTTCGCTACCTTGCTGGCCATCGCCGGCCCCCTGTTCGCTGCCGATGGCGACTCACCCTTGGTGGCGGATGCAGGCAGGGCACGTCCCCTGATCGTCATTGCGCCCAGCACAGTCGACCCGGCCTGGGTCAGCCTGAAAAAAGCCTTGGATGAACCGGCGGGCAAGCAGGGTTTTTCCGAGCGCAACATGGTGCTCTACACCGTGCTCAATACCATTGGGCAGCGCGATGGCAAGGATCTGGACCCGCAAAGCACCATGGCGCTGATCCGCTCCCTCAAGCTGGGCGCCGGTGCCCAGACCAAGATCATCCTGGTGGGCAAGGACGGGGAAAAGAAGCTTGAACATTCCGGGGCGATCGAATTGAAAGACCTCTTCGACACCGTCGATAAGCTCCCCACAGCGGAAAAAGAAGCGACGCCCCCGGCGCCACCTCCCGCGCCGGAGCCTGCACCGGCCAAGGATGCGAAAGGCACCAAGCCTGGCAAGGCAGTCAAACCGACGGAACCGCCGAAACCGTTGGATGATTGATTTCCGATAGCACCGAGGCCGCTTTTGTGGCGAGGGGATTCATCCCCGCTGGGGCGCGAAGCGGCCCCCTCGAACCGGTGTGTCAGGCAGATTGGGGGGCGCTTAGGAGGGCTGCTGCGCAGCCCAGCGGGGATAAATCCCCTCGCCACAGGGGGACTCGTCGTCCTTTATTGAGCGTCCAACGCCATCAGGATCCGATGCGCCGCCTTCACCCGTTCCTCGATCGGGTAGTTCTTGTTGGCAAGCATCACGATTCCCATGTCCTTTCCAGGCACGAATGCCGCATATGCGCCGAAACCGTTGGTGGATCCTGTCTTGTTGATCCAGGCGCCGTCCGGTGCCGGGCGAGGCGGGTCGAGCGGTTCGACTTTTTGCGGAGTCAGGGCCATCTGCGGTGTGTTGCCCGCGAGCAGGTCGTCCAAGGTGAATGGGGGCGGGGTAGAACTCCCAGCCCAGCCCTTGATTCATCCCGCCAACCTTGTAGAAACCCGTATGCGTCGTGGCGATGGCTTGCTTCAGTTCCGCGTCCAGTTTTTCTGGTCGCAGGTTGGCCTCGACGAAGCGAATCAGGTCCGTTGAGCTGGTCTTGACCCCGTAGGCTTCGGAATCCAATGCGCCGCTGCCGACTCGCACGGGCTTGCCGTCCTTTGCATAACCTTGGGCGTATCGGCCCATCTGATCCTGCGGCACCCGCACATAGCTGTGCTTGAGGCCCAACCCTGGCATCAGCGTGCGCTCCATCACCGCGTCAAAGGGCTGCCCCAGGCTGCGGGCCGCCAGATAGCCGAACAGGCCGATGCTCGGGTTTGAATAAAGCCGCTGGGTGCTGGCCGGGTAGAGCGGCTTCCAGGTCTTGTAGTAATTGAACATCCGGTCTGGGTGATCCGCCTCCTCGGGAAACTGCAGCGGCAGGCCGCCAGCGGTGTAGGTGGCGAGATCGAGCAGGCGGGTGCCCTCCAAGGCGCTGCCGCGCAGCTCGGGTGCAAAGCGACTGGCCGGATCCGCCAGGGACAGTTTGCCCTGGGCCTGGGCATAGGCGCCGAGGGTGGCGGTGAAGGTCTTGCTGACCGAGCCGATTTCGAACAGGGTCTGGTCGGTGACCGGTTTTTTCGTGTCCTTGGCGGCGACGCCATAATTAAAGAACTGGCGTTGGCCGTTGTGCGTGATCGCGACCGCCATGCCCGCGATGTCCTGTTGTTTCATCAAGGGCTGGATGACGGCATTGACCGTGTCTTCAATGCGCTCCTGGGCAAAGCCCACGGGCGTCCCGCAGACCAGGAAAAAAGTCCCGGCGAGTATCGATCTGGCAATTTGCATAGTGCAGCGCTCTCGTTGGCCTTCCTTGAGGGGGTGGTCAATCTAGGGCGTTTTTGGCTGCCCGGCAATCCGAGGCTATCGGCCGAGACGTGTTTCTGAGTCGTCTGATAGCGGCGCGAGAACCTTCCTACAAAACGGCCCGGTTATCCGAGGCGCTCAGACCTCAAGCCAAACCACACAAAGCGGCGGCTGCCGGGTAAACTTGCGCTCTTTCTAAAGGAGTTCCCATGAGTTACTACCAGCCCGGCATTCTCGCCACCCCTGTTCCGCCTCAGGCCCGTCATTTGTTTTTTGCCTTGGAATCGGTCGAGGCACTGCCGGCTGCGCTAGACAAACTCCTGTTGCTGCTCGATGGCCGGGCCGTGGTCGGCTTTGGCGAGTCGCTGATCCAGGCGCTGGGCGCCCAGGTCGATGGCCTGCGGGCTTTTCCTGCGTTGGCTGGCGTAGGCGTGGACAACCCCTCGACCCAACACGCCCTGTGGTGCTGGTTGCACGGTGAAGACCGCGGCGAGTTGATGCACCGTAGCCGCGCCATCGAAGCCGCATTGGCCCCGGCGCTGCGCCTGGTGCAGATGAACGAAACCTTCCGCCACATGACCGGCCACGACCTGACCGGCTATGAAGATGGCACCGAAAATCCGCACGATGAAGCGGCCATCGCCGCCGCCCTGACCCAGGGCGCCGCCGGGGTACGCGGTGGCAGTTTCGCCGCGATCCAGCAATGGCAGCACGATCTGGACGGTTTCGCGGCGATGCAGCCCCATGAGCGCGACAACATCATGGGCCGGCGCCTGAGCGACAACGAAGAAATCGACGACGCGCCGGAGTCGGCCCACGTCAAGCGCACCGCCCAGGAAAGTTTCGCTCCGGAAGCGTTCGTGGTGCGTCGTTCCATGCCTTGGATCGAGGGCGACCGTGCAGGGCTGATGTTCCTGGCATTCGGTTTTTCCCTCGACGCCTTCGAGGCCCAATTGCGGCGCATGAGTGGCCTGGAGGACGGCATCACCGACGGTCTGTATCGCATGAGCCGACCGATCACCGGCGGTTATTACTGGTGCCCGCCGTTGTTGGACGGACGCCTGGATCTGCGTGCCCTGGCCCGGTAAGCGCAGCGGTTTGTGCAAAGCGTGACGTGAACGCTATTCTTGGGCCGGACCTCTATCCGTGGAATGGGAGAAGCAAGCGTGGATAAAGTCATCGTCATCACCGGTGGCGGCCGCGGAATCGGGGCCGCTACGGCGCTGTTGGCTGCCGAGTTGGGCTATCGGATCTGCATCAACTACCAGTCCGATGAAAGTGCCGCGCAAGAGGTGCTTGAACAGGTCCGGGCCAAGGGCGCGCAGGCGATTGCCGTGCGAGCCGATGTGAGCATCGAAGACGAAGTGATCGGCCTGTTCGACCGGGTGGACGCCGAACTGGGCCGCGTCACCGCCCTGGTGAACAACGCCGGCACGGTTGCCCACAAGTCCCGACTCGATGAGATGTCCGAATTCCGCATTCTAAAGATCCTGAAGACCAACGTGTTGGGGCCGATCTTGTGCGCCAAGCATGCGGTGCTGCGCATGTCGCCCAAGCATGGCGGCCAGGGCGGCAGCATCGTCAACGTCTCGTCGGTGGCTGCCCGCCTGGGGGCGCCGGGGGAGTACGTCGACTACGCGGCCTCCAAGGGCGCGTTGGACACCTTCACCATTGGCCTGTCCAAGGAAGTGGCCGGCGAAGGCATCCGCGTCAACGCGGTGCGTCCCGGTTATATCTACACCGATTTCCACGCCCTGAGCGGCGACCCGGACCGGGTCAGCAAGCTGGAGTCGGCGATTCCCATGGCCCGGGGCGGTCGTCCGGATGAAGTGGCCGAGGCGATTATCTGGCTGCTGTCGGACAAGGCTTCGTATGCGACCGGGACGTTTGTGGATCTGGGTGGGGGGCGCTGAGGTCTTGGGGTGTCTGTTCTGGCCTCATCGCGAGCAAGCTCGCTCCCACATGAGGGCTGCTGAGTTATTCATTTCACCGCAAATCCCTGTGGGAGCGAGCTTGCTCGCGATGGCGCTCTGACAGACAACCCAATATCAAAACGACCGAATAATCCGCCCCAACGTCTCCATGGCCTTTTCCGAGACTTCGGTCCACGGGCTGCCATAGTTCAGGCGGATGCAATTCCTGAAACGCCGGGTCGGTGAAAAGATCGGCCCCGGGGCGATGCTGATGCCTTGGGCCAGGGCCATCTGGAACAGCTTCAGCGAGTCCATCCGCTCCGGCAGCTCCAGCCACAGGAAGTAACCGCCCGCCGGCTGGCTGACCCGAGTCTGGGCCGGGAAGTAGCGGGCGATGGCGGCGAGCATTGCGTTTTGCTGTTCTTCCAGGGCGTAGCGCAGTTTGCGCAGGTGACGGTCGTAGCCGCCGTGTTGCAGGTAGTCGGCGATGGCGGCCTGGGCTGGCATCGAGGCGCACAGCGAGGTCATGAGCTTGAGCCGTTCGATCTTCTGCGCGTAGCGCCCGGCGGCGACCCAGCCGATGCGATAACCCGGTGCCAGGCTCTTGGCGAACGAACCGCAATGCATCACCAATCCTTCAGTGTCGAACGCCTTGGCGGGCTTGGGGGCCTGTTGTCCGTAATAGAGTTCGGCGTAGACGTCGTCCTCGATCAGCGGCACTTGATGGCGGCGCAGCAGTTCCACCAATGCCTGTTTCCGTTCCTCGGGCATGGTCGCGCCCATGGGGTTCTGGAAACTGGTCATGCACCAACACGCCTTGATCGGGTGACGCTCCAGCGTCTGCTCCAGCACGTCCAGGTCGATGCCGTCGCGTGGGTGGACGGGAATCTCCACGGCTTTGAGCTTGAGCCGTTCCAGCACCTGCAGGCTGGCATAGAACGCCGGTGCCTCGATCGCCACCAGGTCGCCGGGCTCGGTCACGGCTTGCAGGCACAGGTTCAAGGCCTCCAGGGCACCGTTGGTGACCAGCAGTTCCTCCATGGGCAGCATCAGCCCGCCGACCATGTAGCGCAGGGCGATCTGGCGACGCAATTGTGGATTGCCTGGCGACATGTCCGTGACCACGACCCTTGGGTCCATGTCCCGTGTTGCGCTGGACAGCGAGCGGGACAGCCGTTGCAGCGGGAACAGCGTCGGGCTGGGGAATGCCGAGCCGAACGGTACGGTGGCCGGGTCTTTGATCGAGTCCAGGACCGAAAACACCAGTTCGCTGACGTCGACTTCGGTGGACTCGTGCACCTGGCTGCTGATTGCCGGCTCGGAAAACGGGCTCGGTGCATGGGTGTTGACGAAGTAGCCGGAGCGCGGCCGGGCCCGGATCATGCCGCGTCGCTCAAGCAGGTAGTAGGCCTGGAACACGGTAGATGGGCTGACGCCGTAGGTCTGGCTGGCGTAGCGCACCGACGGCACGCGCTGGCCCGGCCCCAGCATGCCCGAGCGGATCAGTTCAGCGATGTCGTCGGCAAATTTCTCGTAGCGTTTCATGGCAGGCTCAGTCTCAAGTGACGCGTGATTTGCGCTTTTAAACTGTGGGAGCGAGCTTGCTCGCGATAACGGCGGCACATCCAACATTGATGCAAACTGACCCACCGCTATCGCGAGCAAGCTCGCTCCCACAGGGTGCTCGCATCTTAAAGCTTCAACGATTCATCGGTGCGACAAAACGGCTCTGGGCCACGCTGTAGATGCCCGGCTCGTCACTGTCGACGACCTTGAATGTCATTGCCTGGGAACCTTTGTCGGGCCGTTCGCTGAGCATCGCCACCGACACCGGCACATCGACGATTTCCCCCGGGGCCAGGCTCAGTTGGGTCTTGCCCTGCAGGACGAAGCCGTCGCCGTCCACCAGGGACAGGTGATAGTCCTGGCGCTGCTGGGTCTTGTTGATGATTTTCAGGCTGTAGATGTTCTCGATCTGGCCGGCGCTGTTTTCGCGGAACAGGCCACGGTCCTTGCTGACATCCAGCGACACCATGGGCCGTTGCACCAGGGCCACGGCCAGTGCGCCGATCATCACCAGCAGCACGGCGGTATAGCCGATCAGCCGAGGCCTGAGCAGGTGAGTCTTGCCCCCCTGCAATTGATGTTCGGAGGTGTATTTGATCAAGCCACGGGCGTAGCCCATCTTGTCCATGATCGAGTCGCAGGCATCGATGCAGGCCGCGCAGCCAATGCATTCCATCTGCAAACCGTCGCGGATGTCGATGCCGGTGGGGCAGACCTGCACGCACATCTGGCAGTCGATGCAGTCGCCCAGGCCAATATTGGCCGGCTTCACCTCGCGTTTGCGCGGGCCGCGGATTTCGCCGCGGGCCGTGTCGTAGGAGATGGTCAAGGTGTCCTTGTCGAACATCACGCTCTGAAAGCGTGCATAGGGGCACATGTGCATGCACACCGCTTCCCGCAGCCAGCCGGCGTTGAGGTAGGTGGCGGCGGTAAAGAACAGCACCCAGAACAGGCTCACGCCCGCCATTTGCAAGGTCAGCAGTTCTTCGGCCAAGGGGCGGATCGGTGTGAAGTAGCCCACGAACGTCAGGCCGGTGAGCAAGCTGATGGCCAGCCACAAAGTGTGCTTGGCGCTGCGGCGCAACAGTTTGTTCAGGCCCCAGGGGGCTGCTTGCAGCTTAATCCGCTGGTTGCGCTCGCCTTCGGTGATTTTCTCGCACCACATGAACAGCCAGGTCCAGGAGCTCTGTGGGCAGGTGTAGCCGCACCACACGCGACCGGCAAACACGGTGATCGCAAACAGGCCGAAGGCGGCGATGATCAACAGGGCCGACAGCAGGATGAAATCCTGGGGCCAGAAGGTCGCGCCAAAGATGTGGAACTTGCTTTCGGAAAGGTCCCAGAGCACCGCCTGGCGGCCGCCCCAGTTCAACCACACCGTGCCAAAGAACAGCAAGAACAGAACCCCCGCACCGCTGATGCGCAAGGTGCGGAACAAGCCGGTGAAGCTGCGGGTGTGGATCAGGTTGTCGGTGGTCCTGGCCTTGATCTTCGTTGGCGCAGGTTCGAACGTCTGTATCAACTGGACGGGGATTCTATCGCTCATGGTCGGTCGCTCATCAGCCTCTATCTGGCCGGCGCACTATGACCATGGAACTGTTTGCATAACAGACTCAGGTGTTTCGATAAAAACCGGATCAGATGCCGCGAAGCCCAGACGCTGCGACACTTTGATGCACCCGAGGGGGAGCGAACAACATCTGTGCCAAGGATCTGTGGGAGCAAAGCTTGCTCGCGATACAGGCACCTCGGTTCAAGAGGTATCGTGTTGTTCTTATCGCGAGCAAGCTTTGCTCCCACAGATTGAATACCTCGCAGAGGCGTCAACAGGCTCAGATCGCCGAGCCGCTGTCCGTGGCCTTCAGGTGCTTGCGCCCGTCGGTCGCGCCGGCCACGGTCAGGGCTTCGGCTTCGGCCTCGGTGATGTAGACCCGGTCGCCATTGATCTCCACGGCGGACATGGCCTTGTCCGGGTCGGTGATGATGGTCAGCTCGCTGGCGGGGCGCTGTGGCGAGCCGGGGAGGCTGTCGAAATGGCAGGTCTGGTTTTTGATACTTATAGGCATGGCAGCACTTCCTTCGTTATGTCCTGAACATTAGGCGCGGCCCGGTAGCCAGGGTTCGTCGCGCCTGATCAGCGGTCAGGCGCACCTCTGGCTTCGCTTGCGGTCCATCGTTTATCGAATGGAAAAAGAGGACGGTCCATGGAAGCCTGGTGGCATGAAGTCTGGATAACCCTGCAGGCGGAGTTCGCCGATATCACCGATGCCCAGCAGATGACCCGGGTCACGGTGCGCCTGGTCATGGCCGCGTTGCTGGGCGGCATCCTGGGTTTCGAGCGCGAACACAAGGGCAAGGCCGCCGGCGTGCGAACCCACATGCTCGTGGCCTTGGGGGCGGCGCTGTTTGTATTGGTGCCACAGATGTCCGGGTCCCAGGCCGACGCCATGAGCCGGGTGATCCAAGGCGTGGTCGCTGGCATCGGTTTTCTTGGCGCCGGCACCATCCTGAAAAACAACGATGGCGACGAAAGTCACGTCAAAGGCCTGACCACGGCGGCCGGCCTCTGGATGACCGCCGCAATCGGCGTTGCGGCCGGGCTGGGCCGGGAAGCCACCGCGGTGCTCAGCACGGTGCTGGCGCTGGCGATCTTCAGTGTGATGCCGGTGATTGTCCGGGCGCTGGAGAAGGACGACAAACCATCAGCCTGAATACATAAAACCTGTGGGAGCGAGCTTGCTCGCGATGGTGGAGGATCAGCCAGCCACTATGCTGAATGACACTACGCTATTGCGAGCAAGCTCGCGCCCACAGGGAATTGCCATCAGGCCATTGATTCAAGCCTGTTCTGGCACATTCTCGTTGGGCGGGTCACCCTTGGGCGGTTGTGGGTCCAGCGGTGGGTCTTTCTCTGGAATCGGTTCCGGATCAGGGCCGGGCGGGGGCAAGGTCGGGTCGTCGATGTTCGGATCGGGTGTTTCGGCCGGGATGGGAATGTTCATCGGGACGGGTCTCCGTAACGCACATGGCTTGAGTCGTGCTTATTGTTGTTGACCATCCTGCGCCGGCTTTGATCCCGGATGCATCGAGGGCAAATCCCGCTGAACTTTTAGCCGTCGTCCCGGTTCGGAGTTTAAGTGAGTTTTTTTCAGGGACCCGTTGGGCCTTTACCGCCACAAGCGCGTCCATGGGGCGTAAAAGGAGCGATGCTCGATGACTGCTGAACACCCGTCTGACCTGGCCTGCAACCCGCATTTGCCGTTGTCTCAAGCCTTGTTGTTACCGCGTATCGCGATTGAAAACACCATGCCGGTGATCGACGGCGGGCAATTTGCCGCCAAGGCCGTGGCCGGACAGGACGTGACGGTGACCAGTAAAGTGTTCGCCGACGGTCACGACAAGCTGGCGGTGCGAATTCGCTGGCGTTCGCAGCAGGACGAGGTATGGAACAGCGAGGTCATGAGTGACCTGGGCAATAACGGCTGGCACGGTCAATTCACTGTGCCGGAGCAGGGCCGTTATGTGTTCTGTATCGAAGCCTGGATCGATCAGTTCGCCAGCTTTCGCTACGAACTGGAGAAGAAGTTCGGCGCCGGGGTGCCTATCAGCCTGGAGCTGCAGGAAGGGCGCAATCAAGTGCAGATGGCCTCCGAGCGCAGCGAAGGCGAGCTGAGCGAACAGCTGGCCGCATTGCACCATGAACTCTCCGGCCTGTTGCCGGCCGAACAGGTAGCATTGTTCCTGGCGCCGCGCAGCGCCGATCTCATGTCACAGGCCGACCACCGGCCTTATCTGAGCATCAGCCCTCAGTACCCGTTGGACGTGGAGCGCAAACTGGCCGAATTCGCCAGTTGGTACGAGTTGTTTCCGCGCTCGATCACTGATAATCCCGCTCGCCACGGCACCTTCAACGACGTGCATTCGCGCCTGGCGATGATCCAGGATATGGGCTTCGACGTGCTGTACTTCCCGCCGATCCACCCCATCGGTCGCAGTTTCCGCAAAGGTCCGAACAACTCCCTCACCGCCGGCCCCGACGACCCGGGCAGCCCTTATGCCATCGGCAGCGAGGAGGGCGGGCACGAGGCCATTCACCCGCAATTGGGCAGCCGCGAGGACTTCCGGCGTCTGGTGGCGGCAGCTGCGGACCACGGCCTGGAAATCGCCCTCGACTTTGCGATCCAGTGTTCCCAGGATCACCCGTGGCTCAAGCAGCACCCGGGCTGGTTCAGCTGGCGGCCGGACGGCACGATCAAATACGCGGAAAACCCACCGAAGAAATACCAGGACATCGTCAACGTCGACTTCTACGCGGCCGATGCGATTCCCAGCCTGTGGGTGGAGTTGCGGGACATCGTGGTGGGCTGGGTCAAGGAAGGCGTGAAGATATTCCGCGTCGACAACCCGCACACCAAGCCGCTGCCGTTCTGGCAATGGCTGATCGCCGATGTCCGGGCTCAATACCCCGAAGTGATCTTCCTGGCTGAAGCGTTCACCACCCCGGCGATGATGGCGCGCCTGGGCAAGGTCGGTTATTCCCAGAGCTACACCTATTTCACCTGGCGCAACAGCAAGGCCGAACTGGCGACTTACTTCAGCGAACTCAATGAATCGCCTTGGCGCGAATGCTACCGACCGAATTTTTTCGTCAACACGCCAGACATCAACCCGGCCTTTCTCCATGAGTCGGGGCGCCCGGGCTTCTTGATCCGTGCGGCCTTGGCAACGATGGGCTCAGGCCTGTGGGGCATGTATTCGGGCTTCGAACTGTGCGAATCGGCCCCGGTACCGGGCAAGGAGGAATACCTCGATTCGGAGAAGTACGAGATTCGTCCTCGCGACTTCACCGCGCCGGGCAACATCGTTGCCGAGATCGCCCAGCTCAACCGCATCCGCCGACAGAACCCAGCGCTGCATAGCCACCTGGGCCTGAAAATCTATAACGCCTGGAACGACAACATTCTCTATTTCGGCAAGCGCACAGCCGATGGCAGCAATTTCATCCTGGTGGCGGTGAGCCTTGATCCGCACAACCCGCAGGAAGCCAATTTCGAATTGCCGCTGTGGGAGATGGGCTTGCCGGACGATGCCCAGACCCAGGGCGAGGATTTGATGAGCGGGCACCGCTGGACCTGGTATGGCAAGTATCAGTTCATGCGCATTGACCCGGCGAACCAGCCGTTCGGGATCTGGCGGATCAGTGTGGCGTGACGCTGTGGGAGCAAGGCTTGCCCGCGATGAAGATGACGCGGTCTCCTGAGGAACGGAGGCGCCCTGTATCGCGAGCAAGCTTTGCTCCCACAAAGCGGTACGGTTTCGCTGAATCCCCTCGCCACAAAAAGATCTCACAAGCCTGTATCCCGCGGCTTTAATGAATTATCAGGAGTTGCAAATGGCGAAGAAACCCCGGTCTGCCACCTTTATCAAAGACCCGCTCTGGTACAAGGACGCGGTGATTTACCAGGTCCACGTAAAATCCTATTTCGACTCCAATAACGACGGGATCGGCGATTTCCCCGGCCTGATCGAGAAGCTCGACTACATCGCCGACCTGGGCGTCAACACCATCTGGCTGTTGCCTTTCTATCCTTCGCCTCGGCGCGACGACGGTTATGACATTGCCGAGTACCGTGGCGTCAGCCCCGACTACGGCACCATGGCCGATGCGCGGCGGTTCATTGCCGAAGCCCACAAGCGCAACCTGCGGGTCATTACCGAGCTGGTCATCAACCACACCTCGGATCAGCATCCGTGGTTCCAGCGCGCGCGCAAGGCCAAGCCGGGTTCGGCGGCGCGGGATTTCTATGTGTGGTCCGACGACGATCACAAGTACGACGGTACGCGGATCATTTTCCTCGACACCGAGAAGTCCAACTGGACCTGGGATCCGGTGGCCGGCCAATACTTCTGGCACCGTTTCTACTCCCACCAGCCCGACCTCAATTTCGATAACCCGCAGGTGATCAAGGCCGTGTTGTCGGTGATGCGCTACTGGCTGGACATGGGCATCGACGGCCTGCGCCTGGACGCCATTCCATACCTGATCGAGCGCGACGGCACCAACAACGAAAACCTGCCTGAGACCCACGACGTCCTCAAGCAGATCCGTGCCGAGATCGACGCCAACTACCCCGACCGCATGCTGCTGGCCGAAGCCAACCAGTGGCCGGAAGACACCCAGCTGTACTTCGGCGATGTGGATGCCGAGGGTATGAACGGTGACGAGTGCCACATGGCGTTCCACTTCCCGTTGATGCCGCGCATGTACATGGCGCTGGCCCAGGAAGACCGTTTCCCCATCACCGATATCCTGCGCCAGACTCCGGAGATCCCCGCCAACTGCCAGTGGGCGATTTTCCTGCGCAACCACGATGAGCTGACCCTGGAGATGGTCACCGACAAGGAGCGCGATTACCTGTGGAACTACTACGCGGCCGATCGTCGGGCGCGGATCAACCTGGGGATTCGCCGACGCCTGGCACCGTTGATGGAGCGTGATCGTCGCCGCGTGGAATTGCTCAACAGCCTGCTGCTGTCGATGCCCGGCACGCCGACGTTGTATTACGGCGATGAAATCGGCATGGGCGACAACATCTACCTGGGCGACCGCGATGGCGTGCGCACACCGATGCAGTGGTCCATTGACCGCAACGGCGGTTTCTCCCGGGCCGACCCGGCCAGCCTGGTGCTGCCGCCGATCATGGATCCGCAATACGGCTACCAGTCGGTCAACGTCGAAACCCAGGCCGGCGACCCGCACTCGCTGCTCAACTGGACCCGGCGAATGCTGGCGGTACGCAAGCAATCCAAGGCCTTTGGCCGGGGCACGTTGAAGATGCTCTCGCCGAGCAATCGTCGGATCCTGGCGTATACCCGCGAATACACCGGGCCCGATGGCAAGCACGAAATCATCCTGTGCGTGGCCAACGTGTCCCGCAGTGCCCAGGCTGCCGAGCTGGACCTGTCGGCCTATGCCGGCATGGTCCCGGTGGAAATGTTGGGCGGCAATGCCTTCCCACCCATCGGCCAGCTGAATTTCCTGCTGACCCTGCCACCGTACGGCTTCTACTGGTTCGCCCTGGCCGCCGAAAACCAGATGCCGAGCTGGCATGTGGAACCGGCCCAAAGCCTGCCGGACTTCACCACCCTGGTGTTGAAAAAACGCCTGGAAGAGTTGCTCGAAGCGCCGTCGCGCACCACCCTGGAGCAGACCATCCTGCCGAGCTGGTTGCAGAACCGCCGCTGGTTCGCTGGCAAGGACAGTGCGATCGAGAAGGTCAATATTGTCTATGGCGTGCGCTTCGGCGATCCGCAGCATCCGGTGCTGCTCAGCGAAATCGACGTCACCAGTGCTGGCCAGACCTTGCGCTATCAACTGCCGTTCGGCCTGCTACCTGAAGATCAGGTGGGCGCGGCGTTGCCACAGCAATTGGCATTGTCCCGCGTGCGCAGGGTTCGCCAAGTCGGTTTGATCACCGATGCGTTCAGCTTGGAACATTTCATACGGGCCGTGCTGCAAGGCATGCAGGCCGGTACGGTGCTGCCCTGCACCGAAGGTGAATTGCGGTTCGAGCCCACCGAAGGCCTGAGCGCGTTGAACCTGGGGGCTGAGCCGGAAGTGCGTTACCTGTCCGCCGAGCAGTCCAACAGTTCGGTGGTGGTCGGCGGCAGCCTGGTGCTCAAGCTGATCCGCAAAGTCGCCTCGGGCGTGCATCCGGAACTGGAGATGAGTGCCTATCTGACGGCTGCGGGCTTCAGCAATATCTCACCGCTGCTGGGGTCGGTGATCCGCCGCGATGCCCAGGGCGAGGATGCGCTGTTGATGATTGCCCAGGGCTATTTGAGCAACCAGGGCGATGCGTGGGAATGGACCCAGAACAACCTCGAACGTGCGTTGCGTGATGAGTTGGCCGATGCCGTGTCCGAACAGGAGCAACACTACAATGCCTTGGGCGAGCTGAAGGATTTTGCCGGCATGCTCGGTCAACGCCTGGGGGAAATGCACCAAGTGCTGGCCCAAGCCACCGACGATCCGGACTTCGCTCCCCAGGCCACCAATGCCAAGGAAGCCCAGGCCATCGGCAAGGACGTGACCGCGCAAGTGGAAAACGCCTTGCGTCTGCTCAAGCAGAACCAGGGCCAATTGAACCCGGCGGACCAGGCCATGGTCGCACGTTTGCTGGAGCACAAGAAAACCGTCCTGGCCCATATCCAGGCGTTGGCCGGCAAGGCTGTCGGTGGCTTGCGTATCCGCGTCCACGGCGACCTGCACTTGGGGCAGGTGCTGGTGATCAAGGGCGACGCCTACCTGATCGACTTCGAAGGCGAGCCCGCACGGCCACTGCATGAACGTCGGGGCAAGCACAGCCCGTACAAGGACGTCAGTGGCGTATTGCGTTCCTTCGATTACGCCGCCGCCATGGCGATTCATTTGAACACTGTCGACAGCACCGCCGATGCCGATGCGGCGCGGCAACGGGTGGCAGATCGTTATTTAAAAGAGGCCCGCGAGGCATTTGTCCAAGCATATCGACTGGCGGCAGCTAGTCTTGCTCATGAATGGAAGGATGCTGAAGGCGAAGACGCTGCGCTGGCGTTGTTCGGCCTGGAGAAGGCGGCCTATGAAGTGGCCTATGAAGCCGAGAATCGCCCCGCCTGGCTGCCCGTGCCTTTGCACGGTCTGTACGGGTTATTGAGTGGGCTGAAACCCTTTTCCGACTTAGCCGGACCGATTTAGTGGAGAGAATCATGAGTGTCTCGAACAAAGAACCCCAGGGGCAGGCCAAAGAGTCATTGCTGCCGGCCCCCCATGACATCGACGCGCTGGTGCGCGCCGAACACCATGACCCGTTTTCCATCCTTGGCCCCCATGGCGACGGTGCGGGCGGGCAATTCATCCGGGCTTACCTGCCCGGCGCGTTGAGCGTGCAGGTGCTCGCTCGTGACGGCGGTGAAGAGCTCGGTGACCTGCGACAGACCGAAACCCCGGGGTTGTTCGTCGGCCATTTCGATCGCGCCCAGGCGTACTTGCTGCGCACTCGCTGGGCCGGCGGCGAGCAAGTGGCGGAGGACCCGTACAGCTTCGGGCCGCTGCTGGGGGAGATGGACCTTTACCTGTTTGCCGAGGGTAATCACCGCGACCTCAGCTCCTGCCTCGGCGCGCAACTGACCACCGTCGACGGTATCGACGGCGTGCGTTTCGCGGTCTGGGCGCCGAATGCCCGGCGTGTCTCGGTGGTCGGGGATTTCAACGTCTGGGATGGGCGCCGGCATCCGATGCGTATCCGCTATCCATCCGGCGTGTGGGAGATCTTCATCCCGAGGCTTGGCTCCGGCGAAGGCTACAAGTATGAAATCCTTGGGGCCCACGGCATTCTGCCCCTCAAGGCCGACCCGGTGGCGTTGGCCACGCAAATGCCGCCGGATACGGCGTCGAAAGTCGCTGCACCTTTGAAGATCGAGTGGCAGGACGACGAGTGGATGCAAAACCGTCGCGAACGCCAGCTACCGGGCGCGCCATTGTCGATCTATGAATTGCACGCCGGCTCCTGGCAGTGCGAAATCGACGAAGCGGGGGAGGTGGCCCGGCAATACAACTGGCATGAAATGGCCGAGCGGCTGATTCCGTACGTCAAGGATTTGGGCTTCACTCACATCGAGCTGATGCCGATCATGGAACACCCATTTGGTGGCTCCTGGGGCTATCAGCCGCTGTCGCAATTCGCGCCAACGGCACGCTTCGGTTCGCCCGACGATTTCGCCGCGTTCATCAACGCCTGCCACCAGGCCAATATCGGGGTCATCCTCGACTGGGTGCCGGCGCATTTTCCCACCGATACCCACGGTCTGGCCCAGTTCGACGGCACCGCACTGTACGAATACGGCAACCCGCTGGAGGGTTTCCACCAGGATTGGGACACGCTGATCTACAACCTGGGCCGCACCGAAGTGCACGGTTTCATGCTGGCGTCGGCGCTGCACTGGCTCAAGCATTTCCACGTCGATGGCCTGCGGGTGGATGCCGTGGCCTCGATGTTGTACCGCGACTATTCGCGCAAGGCTGGCGAGTGGGTACCCAACCGCCACGGCGGCCGGGAAAACCTTGAAGCCATCGATTTTTTGCGGCACCTCAACGATGTGGTGGCGCTGGAAACTCCTGGCGCGCTGGTCATCGCCGAAGAGTCCACGGCGTGGCCGGGGGTCAGCCAGAGCACCCAGCAAGGTGGCCTGGGTTTCGCCTACAAGTGGAACATGGGCTGGATGCACGATTCGCTGCATTACATCCAGCAAGACCCGGTGTACCGCGCCCATCACCACAACGAACTGAGCTTCGGTCTGGTATATGCCTGGTCCGAGCGTTTCGTGCTGCCGATTTCCCACGACGAAGTGGTCCATGGCAAACGCTCGCTGATCGACAAGATGCCCGGTGACCGCTGGCAGAAATTCGCCAACCTCAGGGCCTACCTCAGTTTCATGTGGGGCCATCCCGGCAAGAAACTGTTGTTCATGGGCTGTGAGTTCGGCCAATGGCGCGAGTGGAACCACGATCAGCAGTTGGACTGGTACCTGCTGCAATACCCTGAGCACCGGGGCGTGCAGAAGCTGGTGAGCGATCTGAACCGGCTCTATCGGGAAGAGCCGGCGCTGCATGACCAGGATGACGCGCCGCAGGGGTTCCAATGGTTGATTGGCGACGATGCGCTCAACAGCGTTTACGCCTGGCTGCGCTGGAGCAAGGAGGGCCGGCCGGTGCTGGTGGTCGCCAACTTCACCCCGGTGCCGCGCGAGGCCTACCGGGTCGGCGTGCCGTTCGCCGGGCGCTGGGTCGAATTGCTCAACAGCGATGCCGACACCTACGCCGGTTCCAACTACGGCAACGGCGGTGGTGCCTCCACCGAAGAAGTGCCCAGCCACGGCCAGGCCTTGTCCCTGGAACTCAACCTGCCGCCATTGGCGGTGTTGATCCTGCGGCCGGAGGGCTAGATCTGATTACACAGTCCCCTGTGGGAGCGAGCCTGCTCGCGATGCGGTCTGCCTGAGAAAGCGATGTTGGATGTGCCGCCGTCATCGCGAGCAAGCTCGCTCCCACAGGGAGTCATGGGTGACTTCCAGCTCATGGGCTCCATAGACCCAATGTGGGAGCGAGCTTGCTCGCGATAGCGGAGTGTCAGTCGACATCAATGTGGCTGACCCACCGTCATCGCGAGCAAGCTCGCTCCCACAGGGAGTCATGGGTGACTTCCAGCTCATGGGCTCCATAGACCCAATGTGGGAGCGAGCTTGCTCGCGATAGCAGAGTGTCAGTCGACATCGATGTGGCTGACCCACCGTCATCGCGAGCAAGCTCGCTCCCACAAGAAGTCGTGGGTGACTTCAAGCAAGGGGTATTGGTCGCTTTAACGAACCAGGCACGGTTGCTTGTTGTTGAACGTCCAGCCCGGAATCAGGAACTGCATCGCTACCGCATCGTCCCGCGCCCCCAGGCCCATGCCTTTGTACAGCTCATGGGCCTTGGCCAATTGGTCGGTGTCCAGCTCGATCCCTAGCCCCGGTTTTTTCGGCACCTGCACGCAGCCGCCCTGGATCTGCAAGGGCGCCTTGGTCAGCCGCTGGCCGTCCTGCCAGATCCAGTGAGTGTCGATGGCGGTGATGTCGCCCGGTGCGGCGGCGGCCACGTGGGTGAACATCGCCAGGGAAATGTCGAAGTGGTTGTTGGAGTGCGAGCCCCAGGTCAGGCCCCATTCGTTGCACATCTGCGCCACTCGCACGGAACCCTGCATGGTCCAGAAATGCGGATCGGCCAGGGGAATGTCCACGGACTGCAAGGTGATGGCGTGGCCCATCTCGCGCCAGTCGGTGGCGATCATGTTGGTCGCGGTCTTGAGGCCCGTGGCGCGGCGGAACTCGGCCATGACCTCGCGCCCCGAATAGCCGTTCTCGGCACCACAAGGGTCCTCGGCATAGGCCAGCACCTTATGTTGGTCGCGGCACAAACGGATCGCTTCCTTGAGTGACCAGGCGCCGTTCGGGTCCAGGGTGATGCGTGCCTGGGGAAAGCGCTCGGCCAGTGCCGTGACCGCTTCGATTTCTGCGTCGCCTTGGAGCACGCCGCCCTTGAGCTTGAAGTCCTGGAAGCCATAGCGAGCCTGGGCCGCTTCGGCCAGGCGGACCACGGCGGCGGCGTCCAGGGCCTTCTCGTGACGGACGCGGAACCAGTCGTTGTCGGCGTCCGGTTCGCTGCGATAGGCCAGGTCGGTCTGCTGGCGATCGCCGACGTAAAACAGGTAGCCGAGCATTTTCACTTCGTCGCGTTGCTGGCCTTCGCCGAGCAGGGCGGCGACCGGTACGTCCAGATGTTGGCCGAGTAGATCCAGCAGCGCCGCTTCCAGGCCGGTGACCGCGTGGATGGTGATGCGCAGGTCGAAGGTCTGCAAGCCACGGCCGCCGGCATCGCGGTCGGCGAAGGCCTGGCGCACCGTGTTGAGGATCTTCTGGTACGTGCCGATGGGGCTGCCGACCACCAGCGAGCGGGCGTCTTCGAGGGTCTGGCGAATGCGCTCGCCGCCGGGCACCTCGCCCACGCCGGTGTGGCCGGCGTTGTCCTTGAGAATGACAATGTTGCGGGTGAAGAACGGGCCATGGGCGCCGCTGAGGTTCAGCAGCATGCCGTCATGGCCGGCCACCGGCACGACCTGCATGCTGGTGATGATCGGGGCTTTGCTGGTTTCTGAAAGGCTCGCCACCGGACCTGCTTCGGTATTCGCGTTGAAGCTGGATGTGTTCACTGGTTTTTCTCCCACTCGTTATTTTTATGCGGGGCATCGCACAGGTGCTGATGTTGATGGACATCATACAACTTGATTTTTTCGAATAACAAGCTGTTTTTCAGCATCATTGGATTGGGTGAATCGGGGTTTTATGCCGTGTTTGCTGGGTTTTTCCGGCTATTATGATTTTATTCAGCGTTTTTATCGCCCGTGCGAAGCCGTTTTTTAAAAGATGATCTCAGGCTGAAATGAGCTGATCTTGAGTGTTGTCATACAAGTTGATGGCTCGGCGGTGAGATTTACCGCGCTCGCTGGTGATACGATCAGACAGCCTGTTTTCAAGGAACCCCGGCGATGCCGCAAGACACCGACGCGCCCCTGCGCAAGCGTACCCACAACCTGGCCCATGACCTGGTGACGAAGCTGAGCCAGAGCATCTTGCTGGGGCAGTTGAAGCCGGGCGAGAAGCTGCCATCGGAGGGGGCCATTGTGCAGGCCCATGGCGTCAGCCGGACGGTGGTGCGCGAGGCGATTTCCAAATTGCAGGCTTCGGGGCTGGTAGAGACCCGGCACGGCATCGGCACCTTCGTGCTGGCGCAAACCGGCGAGCCAGGGTTGCGCCTTAATGTCGACACTGCGGCAGGGGTGCGGGCGATCCTGGAACTGCGCCTGGGCCTGGAAACCCAGGCCGTCGCCTTGGCGGCCCAGCGCCGCAGCGAACACCAGCTGCAGCAGATGCGCCAGGCGCTGGACGACTATCAGCGGTTGTCCAACAACAACGACAGCTGTGTCGAAGCCGACCGGCGTTTCCATCTGCTCATCGCCGAAGCTACGAACAATGCCTGTTTTGTCGAAATCATGCAGCACCTGGGCAGTGCGATGATCCCCAGGACCCGAGTGAACGTGGCCGAGCGTGGCCAGGCCGATCTGAGCAAGCTGGCACAATGGGCCAACCTTGAGCACGAGGCGATCTTCAACGCCATCAAACGCCAGGACCCGGACGCCGCCCGCGCCGCCATGTGGCTGCACCTGACCAACAGCCGTGACCGGTTTGGCGCGGGGGCCTGACGGTTCATCGTCGCCTGACCCACCACCACCATCGCGAGCAAGCTCGCTCCCACAAGGGATCTGTGGTGCATTTGCTACCTGAGAACACCTCGAAAAAAACTGTGGTGCATGCGATACCTGAGAACACCTCGGAACCCCTGTGGGAGCGAGCTTGCTCGCGATGGCGGCGGCACAGCCAACATCTCCATAACTGACCCACCGCTTCCCACAGGAGGGGCGTGGATAGTTCTGTGGATCAGCCCGCTTTGGCCGGGCCGGCGGGGGCGTTTCCGGCCACGGGGGTGGGGGCGCTTTTCATCAGGGTATCCAAGGCCTGCCGGTAGTGCTTGCCTGCCAGGCTCATGCTGTTGTTATGCGTCGCCCCGGGCACCAGCAGCAGGCGCTTGGGTTCCCGGGCGGCGTTGAACAGTTGCTCGCTGAAGCGTGGCGGCACGTAGCGGTCGGCGGCGCCATGGACAATCAGCAGCGGCATGTTGATCTCGCCGATCTTGTCGATGGAGTCGAACTTCTGCGACAGCAACCAGCGCACTGGCAGGGATGTATTCGCCATCGCGGTGGCGACATCGCCCAGGGAGGTGAACGTGGATTCGATCACCAGGCCTCGGACCTGGGCTTTGCCATCCTTCGCCGCCTGCTGACCGAGCTGCGCAGCGAGGTCCACCGCGACGGCGCCGCCCAGGGAATGACCATAGATCAGCCGCAGGCTTGGGTCCGGTTGCAGCACTTCGAGACGCTCCCAGGCGATGCGCGCATCTTCATAGACGCTGGCTTCCGAGGGCAGATCCCCATGACTTTTGCCAAAGCCCCGGTAATCGATGGCCAGTACCGAATAGCCCAGCGCCCGCAGTTGCTGGATACGAAACAATTGGCCGGTCAAATTCCAGCGCACACCGTGCAAATACAGGATGGCCGGCGCGTTCTTGCGTTCGGCCGGCCACCACCAGCCGTGGATATTTTCCCCGGCCTTGAAGCTGTTTGGCTTGAGGTCGAACTCCCGCACACTGCTGGGCAGCCCACTGAACCAGCTCGCTGTCCCCGGCTCGATGCGAAAGACCAGTTCCCGCTCTTTATGCTGCAACACGGCGCAGCCCACTGGCAGGCCGACGACCAATGCGCTCATGCACAGCCAGGCCAACCAGCGGCGTTTCAGGCCAGAAAACAAGAGTGAAGCCATCGATGCCATTCGCTACTCGAAACCGAAGATGCCTTGTAGCAGATTCCTCCACCGTTTTGCGACTGTTGCGCAGCCGAGCGGGCGCAAGCTCCCTCGCCACAAACAACCTCCTGCGTCCCCGTCAATGCGCATCCCCATGGTTCGGTCATGCGCGACCTTGGGCACGCCCGCCAGGCGCATGGGCACACCTTGCCGGGCGGCGAAGCGGTCCACCAGTTCGCCGATGGGCCAGATGTTATGCACATGTTGATGGGCGTCGAGGTGGCTGGGACGCAGGCCGCGGTCCAGTCAGTGTTGCCATTGCGCCTGCAGTTCGTCCTTAACCGCCGCCAAGTCCTTTGAGCCCAGGCGCAGGCAATAGCGCGACAGGTTCAGGTCGAACTGGCCATTGGCATCGCAAAAAACCGGGCGCGATGCGATCACCTGGCCCAGCGGCGGGCCATAGCTGAGACTGAAGTGCAACCAACGTGGCCATTGAGCAGCGGTTGCCGGGCCAGTTCACAGGCTGGCTCGAAACCCGGCATGTTGGCCATGGCCGTGGCGGAACTGATCACGCCGGTCTCGAAGGCCCGCAGGATCAGTGCGTTATCGCTGAGGCTGAGTCCGAAGTCGTCAGCGTTGACGGTCACTTGACGAGGCATTCGTATTCTCCTGGTTCTTTGGGGAGGACGATGCCGTCGTCGCGGTCGGTTTGGTCCGGCGTTTGCCAAGCCATGGCTTCAAGCTTTTCCAGAGCCTCAAGGCAAATCCCAGGAACAAGCCACCGGGCTGCCATGAATAAAAACTCCAGCGCCAGTGTTCCAGTTGGCCCGTCATGCGTTCGTGTAATTGATGGCTGGAGTTCTCCAGGCTGACCCGTGATGCATCGATCCAGCGCCAGTTCTCGTCCAGCCCCCAGTGAATCCACTCTTCGAGCAGTACCCGGCCGCTGCCCAGGTCGGCATGCTGTGGCAGGAACGCCAGGTTGTAGTCATACAGCCGCCCCTGGTCCAGCAGGCCGAGGCGATAGCTGATGCATTCGCCGTTCAGTTCCAACAGCACCACCCG
Source organism: Pseudomonas beijingensis (assembly GCF_030687295.1). Classification (NCBI taxonomy): domain Bacteria; kingdom Pseudomonadati; phylum Pseudomonadota; class Gammaproteobacteria; order Pseudomonadales; family Pseudomonadaceae; genus Pseudomonas; species Pseudomonas beijingensis. The sequence goes on from NZ_CP117425.1 coordinate 3,319,786, forward strand.
CACCAGGCCTTGGGCGGCGAGGGCGGTGAAGGCGTGGTTCATCCATTGCTGGCGTCTGGGGTCGGCGAAGATGCCGACACCTTCATCACCTTTCCAGCTAGCAGCCTCGACACTGGCAAGTGCCCGCAACAGCTGTCCCATGCTGATGGCGTCTGGCGTCACTCGGTGGATTTCGGCACCGCAAGCGGCAATTCGCTTGCGCGCCCGGCGCAATTTGTAGCGTGGATCGCCGGATATCTCTTGACGGTCACTGTCATCGATCAAGTGCACCGGAACCCGGCAACTGAGCCGCCGTTCCCCGGTTGAACTCAGCGCCATCCAGGCGCTGAGGACGCTTTGCTCACCGACCGGCTCGATCACTTCATTCAATTGCAGCAACGTGTGAGGCAAGTGCTGACGGATCTGCATCAGCGCCTGGCCCATGTCTTCGGTGTCCAGGCGCGCCAGCAGGGCGATGCGGTCGGTCATTGGAAAACCCAAGTGATGCAACACCCGGAACCGCAGCCCGCCGATACGTTCAAGTCCTGATACCAGGGGCAGGCAAAGGCACAAGGTCTGGTCCTGCCAGCCCAGCAGCACATGCAATTGCTGCTCGGGCAACAGGGCGAATTCCGCCGCTTGCAGCCAGGCCAGGGTGTTGAACGGTGTTGCGTCGGCCACCTGGGTTCGCAGCTGTTCATAAGCTGGTGCAGGAAAGTCCGCCGCGCCCAGGGAGCGACACCATTGGAACCGGATCGCCATGGGGATCAGGCCGCCGAAGTCGAGGCAGCCGGCTGCGCCGGTTTACGAAAGGCGTCCAGTGCCGTGCCGGTGTAAGACGTATTGCGCAAAAAACGCCAATGACCGAGCAAACGGTATATGTGTGTGATCTGCCCGCGCTCTTGGAAGCCCATGCGGATATGCATCTTGATCGCCTGGATGTTTTGCAAATCGCAGACATCGACCATTGTGTTGCAACCGTGGTCCGCCATGACTTTCCACACTTCCAACTGCATGTCCGCCGAGATACGGGTACCCCAGTATTCACGAATCGCCTCGCCGCCGAACTGAAAGTACTCGCCAGGCTTGATCGGGAAGTTGCAGCGATAGAAATGGCGGTCGAAATAGTCCCGTGTACTGGCCCAGGCGAAGCCCACGGTGTCGCCCTGATCATCCAGGTACATCAAGCCTGTGTAGCCTTCGGCCGCCAACTCGCGCATGGTTTCGACGCGGTTGCCGAAGTGCCGGGCAAAAGCATCGGCGTTGCTGACCGTGATGGACTCCAGGCGCATCGGTGGGTAGGGCTTGAGGTTATGGGGGGGGAGCGGGGTCCGTATATCATGCTCCAGCCACACCAGTCGGGTGTGGGAAAATACGTAGCGTCTGCATAGCTGTTTTAGGACAGCGCGCAGACCTTTTTTCTGAATGCGATCACGCAATGTTTGCAGAGCGTTCATGGTGCCTCCTGACGGGTGGCAGGTTGGGGGGAAAGGGGAGCTGTCCAACTGAGGGCGAACACGGTTTCCCCTGGCAGGAGAAACCTGACCTGGCCGCCCTTGCAGTCAAACGCAACGTTGTGGCTGCGGTTGTCCGGGCCGAAATACAGCAGGGTCATGGCTGGCTGAGGGCAGGCCGTGCCGTCGAGGCTGACTTGATGGGCTCGTGTGCTTTTGTTCACGCCCAGCAGATTGCGTTGCTTGCCGGTGGCCATGGCCAGCACATCGACTTCAAACGCGTCGTTGTCCAGGCGCAGCACCTGGTCGAGCCAGTGCTGTTGAATGAACTGCTGGGCCAGGCCCACGGGCTTGAGCTCGAAGCGCTGATCGTCCAGCACCCGCACCATGCCTTTGGGATACTCCGGTTCGTCGGCGGCCATGAACCAGTTGAGCATGTCCAGCCAGCCGTCGGCCGAGGCGTTAATGACCACCGACGTCCACCAGAGGGCGGCGTAGTGGGTTTCCTGGTCGTAAGGGCTCAGGCTCGAACCGGCGGACATGTTGGTCTGGTCCAACAGCAAGGCTTTGCGCGGCCGACCTTGGCTGTCCAGTCCCACCAGGTTGGCGGCCTGACGGACACTGTCGCGGTAGACCCGGGTCGCCAGCAGGTCGCGGATCATCCATTCATGCCAGGCCAGGGCGTCGATCTGGTCGTCGGACGTCGCCAGCAGGCGCCGTGCCCAGTCGATCCCGCGCTTGTCAGCGGCATTTTCAATGAAGGGGCCGTTGGTGAACTGGGAGCTGGCCGGTATGGCGATGCGGACACCGGCACGTGCGTTGGCGGGATCGGCGCGGACTTGGGCAGCCATGCTCTGGAACAGTTGCTGGAAACTGGCGAAGTCGGGGTAATTGAGGTTCGGCTCATCGGCAAAACTGAGGTAATGGAGGCCATTGCCGCCCAAAGCACGGGTCGCCGTGAGCCAGGCTTGCAAGCCGCTGTGACTGGTCCGGTCGTCCTTTAGCTCTACCTGGCGCTGGCTGCGGGCCAACAGGGTGATGTTTTGGCTGATGGCGAAGCGGTCCTGGTACAAGCGTCGGAAGGCATCTTCATAAGTGCCCCTGGCCGCCGTGATATCGACGAAGCTGTAAAGGGTCGCCGCCTGGGGTTTGAGCGCATCGAGCACGGCGTAGGTGGACGGCGGCAATAACTCGTAGGGCAGCGCTGTGCCCAGCTTGGGGGTGGTGCCGAGCGCCTCGTCATACAGTTTCAGGTGAGTCTGACCTGGATCTTCGCGCAGTGGCAGCAGGTGTGCCGGGTCCTGGGCGAACAGGTTGGCGGTGCCGTCCAGCCAGAACGCGGCCTTGCCGTTGCCCAGCAGACGCAAGCGCCAGATTTGTTCGACGTCAGCTATCGGCAGGGCGACCTGATCGAACTGCCAATAAGCCCGGTATGGCTTGAGGTTCAGTTGCAACTGCTTGCCGTCGCCGACGCGTCGGGCTTGCAGCGCACGTACGCCGCCGTGAAACTTGCCTGCCAGCACCGCCTGTTCGCCAGCCGCTACCTTGAAATACAGCTCGTCGCCGTCGTGGGTTTCGGCATTGAAATGCACCTTTGCCGGGGCAAATAGGGCGCGGGTGCGTGCGTCGTGCTCAACGGTGTAGCGACGGAAGCTGTAGCCGGGGATTTCCAGGCGATAACTGGCGGCCCCCGGCGGCAGCGGCCACTGCTGTTCGCCGCGGGGCTGATCCGCCTTGACCAGGCGCTCACCCGCCAATCGTCCCTGGCCATCGAGCAGATACAGATGTTCGGCATTGGCCTCGGCTTGCCAGGCGGGCACCCAGCGCACGGTGACAGCGTCCTGACGGTCAGTTTGCAGGTACAGGCTGCCGTCACGGATGCCGGTCCATTGCATGGACGCGCCATGGACCGAGGTTGCCAGCGCGAGAAAACATAGGCACGCGCCGATCTTCCACTGTGGGAGCGAGCCTGCTCGCGAAGAGGTCTTCATCCGCAGCATCATCGCCAACTGACCCACCGCCATCACGAGCAAGCTCGCTCCCACAGTGGATCTGCGGTGGATGCAGATGCCACGTCCTACACCGGACCCTGTGGGAGCGAGCTTGCTCGCGATGGCGGTTTTGCTGACGACGGTGTTCACGCGGATTTCCCCAACAGCATCTGACGCATCGGCAGCAAATCGCTGGGCAGGATGATCAGTGTCCGCCACAACGCCACGCCGCTGAGGCGGCAATACATGACAAGCATGGCCAAGGTGACACCCAAGTAGGCGATCGAGGACGCGGCGGCAGCGCCGACGATGCCGTAGCGCGGGATTAAAATCAGGTTCAGCGCCAGGTTCAACAGCGCCCCCCCGCCCATCAGCAGCGAAACGGTGCCGGGGCGGTTCTTGCCCAGCAGGTCCAGGCGCAGGATGCTCGCATAGCACAACCCGAACACCCCTGGCAGCAGCGCCAGCAGGGCCGGGTACGCCGGTTGATAGGCGATGCCGAACAGGGTAACGATCAGCCATTCGCCCACCAGTACCATGCCCAGGCAGGCGCCCAGCATGGCCGTGGCGGTCAGGCGCAAGGCCAGCGGGGTCAGGCGCTTCATGTCGCTGTCCTGCTGCAGCAGGCGTTTCATCAGCGGCGTGGTGACCGCTTCCGGCACGATATGCAGCAGTTCGGCCGCCGCGCTGGCCATGGCGTAGTGCCCTAGCGCCGTGCTGCCCAACAGCGCGCCGATGAACAGGTAATCCGAGCGCGTCATCAGTTGCTGGAACAAAAGGTCCGGATGACTGCGGGCACCGTAACGCAACAGTTCGGTCTGGCCGGCGCGATCCCAGCGCAGGGTGACCGCGTGATCGCGACGCAACCACATCCAACCCGCCAGCACCACCAGACTCAGGCCCGCCAGCCAGCTGATCAGCGCCGCTTCCAGCGCCGTGTCTTTCCACATCCAGAACAGCGCCACGAACAGCAACAGCGGGACCAAAGATTCCATCAGCCGCAAGGCGTTGAACACGCCGACGCCGCCGGAGGCATTGTGCAGGGTCAGCAGGCCGGTCTTGAGCGCCGCCAGCGGCACGGCCAGCAACAGCAGCCAGGCCAGCAGTCCCAGTTGCGTGGTGATGTCCAGTTCGGCGCCGAACTCACGCACCAGCGCCACCACCAGCAGCGTCAGCAACCCCGCCAGCAGACAGCCGAAGACCAGCACGTGGCTGAGCAACAGGCTCATCGAGCGATGCTGCGCCGCCTGATAACCGACGGCGGAATTCAGGCCCCCACTGGTGGTGGCGCTGATCAGGTCCGGTAGGGTGCTGAGCAGCGCCAACAGCCCGCGTTCGCTGGGCCCCAGGATCCGTGCCAGCAACACGTTGCGCAGCAGGCGCAGGCCGATCATCGCCAGGCTAGTGCCCATGCTCATTACCAAGAGCCTGAGGTAACGTGCACGGTTCATGAACGGACTCCTCGGCGAATACGCCAGGCCAATAACTCAGGGTGACAGGCGTTGCGTTGGCTGACGCCGAAACGTGGCAGGTTCAGAGGGTCGCCGTCATGGCGATACAGTCCGGCCTCGGTGCCCAGTGCGAACGAAAAACCGTGGGCCGCCACCTGCTCGCGCACACGGGCGTCATTGTCACCGTTGGGGTAGCAATACACTGGCAAGGGTTGGGCACAGCCATTTTCCAACGCGGTCCAACTGCGGGACAGTTCTTCATGCAGGCGCTGGTCGTCCAGCCCGGTCAGGATCGCGTGGCTGGCGCCATGGGGACCGAAGCGCACCAGTCCGGAATCTTCGAGCATGCGCACCTGGGACCAGTCCAGGGCTTGGGGTTGGGAACCCTGCGGGCAGGCGTCGGTGAGGTCGCTCAAGGTACGTGGATCGAGGCTCTTGAGGCTTTGCAGGTAATGCGTCAGCGCCAGGCTGCGGCGCTCGTCGTCGATATCGTCGAGCAGCACCGGCAACGGCCGGCCGGCGTGCTGCAAATGCTCGATCAACGAGCGCCGCGCCAGCTGCCCATGGCTGCCCCACAAGGTTTCGCCGATGCTCTCCCACCAGAAATGCTGGCGACTGCCGACGAAGTCGGTGGAGAGGAAAATGCTCGCCGGCATTTGGTACTGGCGCAGCAGAGGAAAGGCGTTCATGGCGTTGTCGCGCCAGCCGTCGTCGAAGGTCAGGGCCACCCGGGGACGGTTCGGGACGCTTTCAGGGTCGGCCAGCAACAAGGTCATCAACGGCACGCATTCAAAATGTTGCTGCAGCCAGATCAACAAGTGTTCGAACGCTTCGGGCCCCACGCACAGCTCGTTGCGATGAGGCAATTCGGCGGCGCGGTCGTTGTTCAGTACCCGGTGCAACATCAGAATGACGCCGGCGCCGCGTAATGCATGGCGACCCAGGGACGTGTTCAGGTACAACCAGCCGCCGGTGCGCTTGATGGTGGTCTTGATGTGAGTATTGATCGGCATGTCAGGCACTCATCGAGTCTGATCGGGGTTCCATTGGTTGTAGCTGTGTCCGCGCACGAACGGCCACAGGCCGGCTACCATGCCGGCCAGGGTCACCAGCACGAACGCGGCGAGGCGAAACGGTCTAGGCAAGCGATGACGCACATCCAGCAGGCCGGCCACGGCGAAGGCGTAGCCGAGCAGTTGGGCAGACAAGGCCAGGCGGTAGAAGCCATGCTCATTTAGCAGCCAGAGGTTAGCCACCAGCAGGGGCAGCAACAGCACTGGCGCCAGCCGGCGGATCAGCTTGTGGCTAATCAATGCGATGGCGTATAGGCCATGGCACAGCGGGTTGAGTAGCTCACGCCGGGCCGCCAGACTGATCAGGCCGCCGACGGTGACGCGCTGGCGGCGGCTGAATTGTCGGCCGGCTTCGTCCACGCCTTGATCGAGCACCTTGGCGTCGTCGACGACGTAGACGACGCGTTTGCCAGTGATCGGTGCGCAGGTGTTGATAAAAAAATCGTCGTTGACCATGGCTGGAATCGGTTGGTACAGCTCGCGACGCAACGCCTGCAGCGCACCATCGCGGCCGAGACCGTGCAACCGACGCGACTTTCCACTCGGCGCAGCCAGGCTTCGTAGTGACGGTACAGGCTTTCGCCCACGCTCAGGCCTGAACCCGGGACGGGGATGTTCATATTGCCGACAGTACCGCCGACCCGAGGATCGGAAAATGGCGCCAGCAGACGCTCAAACGTGCCGTCGAGCCAGTGAACATCAGCATCGGTAAACACCAGGATATCGCCCGTGCAATGACTGACCGCGGCGTTGAGCACGCTGTTCTTGCCTTGGCGCGGCAGGTCGAGCACCTCGATGCGCGGATCTTCGAAGCTGCGCGCCAGGGCCACGGTCTGATCGGTGGAGCCATCGCTGGCGACAACGATCTGCAGGCTGGCGGCCTGATAGTCCTGGGCCAGCAGATTGCGCAGTTTGCTCTCGATATTGCGTTGTTCGTTGTGCGCGGCAACGATCACACTGACCCGTTGCGCAGGCAGAGGCTCAGGCCTGAGCCTGGGAAAAAATGGCCCGGCGAGCGTCAGCAGCAATGGGTAACCCAGGTAGGCGTATACCGGCAGTAACAGGCACAACCAGAAAATGAACTCAGCCACGGGCAGGCCTCCTTGCTTTCCAATGACAAAGGCTGAGGATGAGCGCGACGCCGGCCAGGTGCAGGCGCACCCAGTGCAGGCCCCAAAGCTGCAGGGTCAGGCATGGGTTACGGTGCTTGTGGCTCTGGTGCAAGCTCAGCGCCAACCCCGGCACGGTCGTCAACAGCCCCATCATGAGTGCATGTTGAGGAGCGCCAGTGACCAGCGCGCAGAGCGCCAGGAAGTCCAGCAGCCAGACGAGCACGGCCAACATCGGGAAGCGCAACAGGCGCAGGCTCAAGCCATTGGTACGCAGCAACTGCACCAGACTGCCCTGGCGCCACAATTCCTTGCCCATCCACTCGCGCCAGTTCATTTCGTAGCCCCAATGCAGGGCGGTGTATTCATTGACCGACAGTAACCGTGCGCCCTTGGCCGTCTGGCGCAGGGTCAAGTCCTTGTCCTCACCGGTGCGCAGCGTCTCGTTGAACCCGCCGGCCCTGTCGAACCATTGGCGGCGCATCAGCAGGTTGGCGGTGGGCAGCCAATCCACGCGTTGCACGGTATGTCGCGAGGGGAGCGAGGTCCGCCGATGCCAGGCCGTGGCGTACCAGGGTGCCTGCGCGGGGGTGTACAGGTCCAGGCCGAAGACGTCGGCGATGTCTGCGTTCTCCAGCGCCAGCAAATGCGTCAGCCAGTCCTCGGGCATTTCGATGTCGGCGTCGATGAAGGCCAGCCATTCACCAGTGGCAACCTGCGCTCCGCGATTGCGCAGGGCACCGATCAGCACGCCTGGAATCACCAGGACCTGCGCACCGAACTGCCGGGCAATCTCCGGGCCCTGATCCTGCGAGCCGTTGTCGACCACGATCAACTCGCATGCAAGACTGGCGGCATTGGCGGCGCGTTGTGCGGCGAGCAGCGTGCGGGCGATATGCCGGGCCTCGTTGTACATCGGTATGACGATACTGATGCGGCTCATGAACGGGCCTCCCGCGGCGTGGACTGTTCGGCGTCGTAGCGCAATATGCTGGTCAAGGCGAGCATGATCCACAGTAACTTGTGGTTCGGCGCGCTGAGGAACATCAGGAACAACGCCAGCGACAGGAAACTCATGCCCAGGTGCGTCAACAGGTCCGCCTGGGCCCAGTCCCGACGCTGGAGCCAGAGTTGGCGCGTGCGCATCAGGTTGTAGAGGCCCAGCCCAATCGTGCCGACAAACATCAAGCCGGCTGGCACGCCGATTTCGCTGAAGATTTCCAGGTAGGTGTTATGGGCCTGGCGGTACAGATCCCCTCGTTTGCGATTGGCCGAGAATGCCTTGGCGTAGCCGGTGGGGGCGTAATGCTCCGGAAACGTCCCAGGCCCCGAACCGAGTATCGGCTTCTCGCGGATCATCTGGCTGCCCACCACAATGTACGAGGCGCGGCGACCCAAGGACCCGTCCTTGTGGTCGTTGGTGCCGGAGCTGAGAATGCTCAATGTCTGGATGCGTGCCACGTAGCCGGCAGGCATCAAGGCGATTGTCGCCGGGACCATGAGTGCCAGGCCGAGCATCGCGAACCCCAGGTGCCGGGGACGCACGCGTGGTAGCTGCGCCCGATAGTGATACAACCCGATCATCAGAGTGAGCAGCAGCACGACCAGTCCTGAACGCGATTCGGTCTTGGTCATTCCACCCAACAACAGGATGCAACCGCCAGCCCAGAACAACCGTTGCAGCAGGTTCTGGCTGCGTATGGTCAACAACAATGCCAGCGGTACGGTAAACGCAATCAACAGCGCAAAGGCGTTCGGGTCTTCCAGCAAACCGGAGGCGCGACCCTGATCCTGGTATTTGGCTGAAAACATTGCGAGCACGCAGGTCGTGGCGACGCTCACTGTCATCAGCCGGGCGAACATCTCCAGGTTCAGCTCGCGACCGATCAACAACGTGATCACGAACAGAATCAGCCCTACTGCGAGTTCACGCAGATGCATCAGGGAAAGGTCCATGTTTTCCGAGATCAACAGGCTCAGGCCATACAACACCATGAAGCCGAGCAACGGCTTCCAGATGTTGCTACGCAAGCGCGTCGCAGGGATCTGATGCAAGGCCAACTGCAGCATCAGGATCAGGATCAGCGCCACGCCGAGGAATTTGCTGCCGGAAAACGCGTTGTCCTTGAACAGGCCTTCGAGCGGCAGCAGCGCGGCAATGCCCAGCAAACCCCAGCCGGGCTTGCGGTACAGCATGGCGACGCCCACCAGCCCAAGCACAGCACCCGGTGCGAGAAACGGATAAGGACTGGCCAGCAATGCCAGGCACACCAGCCCCAGCAGACTGACGATCGAGAGCGGGACAATCATGGCTGAGCCTCCCGCGCCGTGCGGATATAGAGTTGCGACCAGCGTTCGGCCAGCGTGCGCAGGTCGTAGCGGTCGCGTTGGGTGCGGCGCGCGTTGTCGGCGAGGATCCGCGCCAGGGGCGGTTCGCTGAACAGCGTTTCGATCTGGCGTGCCAGCTCCTCGCTGTCGGCCGGCGTGGCAAGCAGGCCGTTGTGGCGGTCCTGCAATACATCGGGAATGCCACCGACGCCGAACGCCACCACCGGCACGCCGGCCTGCATGGCTTCGAGCAGGATCATCGGCGTGCCTTCGGTGCGTGAACTGATCACCAGTGCATCGAGGCGGCTCCACCAGTCGTTCATGTCCGTCTGATAACCGGGCAATTCGATGCGCGTGGGCAGCTCCGCGTCAACGATGCGCTTGAGCAAGGGCTGGCGTTCCGGGCCGTCGCCGAGCATGACCGCGTGCAGCGACGCATGGCGCTGGCACAAAGGGATCATCGCGTCGAGGAACAGGTCCGGGCCTTTCTCGCTGCTCAAGCGGCCGACGTAGCCGACCCGCCAGCGTTGCCTGTCGTCACGATGAGGCAGCGGCGTCGTGACGGCCGGCAGGCCGTTGGGGATCACGTCGAGTTTTTCCGCGTTCACGCTGGCCTGGCGGTGCAGCGCCGCGATGCTTTCAGCCACGCACACCACTCGCTTGACCGGCGCGGTGCGGCACAGTTGCAGGCTCAACCACGTATAGAAGCGTTGTTTGGGGCTGCGTGGCGTGAAGCCGTGCTGGGTGATCACCAGCGGCAGGCGCAACAGGGTCGCCGCGGCCCAGCCGAACACCAGGCCCTTGAAGTTGTGCGTATTGATCAGCGGGCGCTCGGCGCGCCGTTGCCTCAAATGCTGCAACAGTTCGGGCCAACTGGCGCAGTGGTGGCAGTCGATCCCGGCCTGGCGGAACCGCGTGATCAAGGTCGGCGGCGCCCCCAGGAACAGCACCTGATGCTGGCCGGGTGTCGCCACGCAATGATCGAGCAGCATCCGCTCGGCCCCATAGAAGCCACCGCTGCCGAGCAGATGAATGATCGACAGGGGGAGGCTGCGGTGGGACTGGCTGAATGGCGCGTTCAATTTTTCACCCAATGGACAAGGCTGGGCACGCTCCAGTTGCGGTGCGGGTTGACCTGCTCGGGCGACTGCTCGTTGATCACCAGCAGCACCGGTAGATCCAATTGGTGGCCAATTTGCGCCGGATGCTTGAAGCGATGGTCGAAGAACTCCCGTACATAGACCAGGGCGATCGCCAATAGCAGGCCGCTGAACAAGCCGAACGCGATGATCAGCACCGGCTTGGGAAACGCCGCAGCGGTGGGTTCGAATGGTGGGCTCAAGACTCGGGCGTTGGACAGGTCGTTATCCAGCGAACGAGTAGAGCTGGCTTCGGCGAACCGCTGGGCATAGGTGGAGAACGCCGCATGCAGGGCGTTGATCTCGGTGTCCATCTGCCGCAGCTTGCTCTGGGTTTCCTGAAGTTGGTGGATACGTTCCTTGAAGGCGGCGATACGTTCGACTTTCTGATTGATCACCGAGTTGACCACCGCCAGGTCGGTGGTGCGTTCCTGGATGCGGTTGTTCACCACTTTGAGGAATTGCTGGCGGGTGCGCATGATCTGCTCGCGAGCCAGCAACATCGGTTCGCTGCTGGGTTGGAAGATCGCCAGGTCGTTCATGTAGCGGCTGACCTGGCTGGTCAATTGCTCGCCCATTTGCCTGATTTCCCGATCGTCGAAGGCGACGTTGTCCACGGTGGTGGTGAAGGTGAACGGGAAGGTGTAGTCGTTGAATCGCGAGCTGTTCGCCGCCGCCAGGCTGGTCTTGAGGTAATCCAGCCAGCGTTGGCCTTGCAGCAGACGGTCCTGGTACAGGTTCAGGGCCTGCTCCTCGGTGTTGATCGCATTCAAGCGAAAAGTGATTTCTTCCTTGGGATCGGAAGAACCGACGCCTTCAAGCAGCGTCAGGCGGTTGCCCTCCAAGCCGTCAAGCCGAGCCTGGTACTGGACTTTTTTCTGCTCGTAGAACGTCTGGGGCAACTCTATCGATTGCAGGTCCTGGCGACCGGTGAGGTAGTTTTCCAGCAGTTGCGCCACGAACCGGGTGCCCTGGGCCGGGTCGCCGAAGCTGTAGACGATGGAGATGACGTTGGAGCCGGGCAATGTCTCGATCTTCAGGTTCTCAATGGCCTCGTCGGTTAGCGTATCGAGCACGGTGTCGCGTACCGGATCGACCTCGAGCCCCAAGCCGTCGCGCAGTGGATTGATGACGTACTCACGCAATGGCTGGGTGACGTAGCGCTTGAGTGGTTCGCTCACCCACTTGTTGAGGACGCCTGGGCTTGGGGTGTACTCGCCCTGGTCGCGCAGGGTCTTGATGGTTTCGCGAATCAACGCCGGCGAGCGCAGGATGTTGCTCTCGGTTTCCATGTCCGCCAGGGACGGTGGAACGAACGTCGCGTTTTCCTGGTTCAGCGAAGTCGTGGCGTCGCCTTGGGAGAGCTTTTTCGACTGGACGATCACTTGGGCGGTGATATCGAAGCTCTGCTTGAGCATCAACGGCAGCACCAGGGCGATCACGGCGAAAATCAGGAAGACGCGCTTCACCCACTGCTTGTTGGCGAAGAAGATCCTGAAGAACTCGTGCAGATAGTTTTCCTTGGGGTTCATGATCGATCACCTGAGTCAGTTGCTGTCGCTGCTTTTGTCGAGGTCGTAGCCGAAGCTGACGCCAACGCCTTGGAAGAGCACCACGTCGGCCAGTTGCCGAGCCATTTCACCGGCTTTGGCCAGGCCGGTCTTGGGCACGTACAACATGTCTTCCGGTTGCAGGTAGGCGATCTGCGAGGCGTCGCCGCTCAGAGCCTTCTCGACGTCGTAGTGGCGGGCTTCAACCTGATTGCCGTTGCGACGCATGATCACCACCGAGTCGAGCCTTGCCTTGACGTTCGTGCCCCGGGCCAGGGTCAGCGCCTCGAGAACGGAGATCGGCCGGCGGATCGGGTAGGAGCCAGGCTGGGCCACTTCACCGAGGACATAGATCTCGTTACCGGCGGTGGACTTGAGCAGCACATCCACCGTCATGTGGCCGGGCAGTTGGGCGTAGCGCTCGTTGAGGAAAGTCTCCAACTGGGTGACGGTCATGCCTTGCAACGGCACCGAGCCGATTTCCGGGAAGCTGGCGTAGCCATCCCGGCCCACGATGATTTCCCGGCTCATGCCGGTGGCTGGGTGGGTCAAGGTGTTGCGCAGGTTCGTCTCGCCGGACAGCGGGCTGGTCACCATTACGGTCAATTGGTTGCGATTGGGCTGGAACAGCATCTTCTGGTTGTAGGCACGTTGCACTGCCAGGCGCGCCTCGTCGGTGGTCAGGCCGGAGACTTTCACCGAGGTGTTGGCGCCCGGCAGTTCGATACTGCCGTCGGGCATCACCTGTTGCGTGCCGTTGAGTTGGCTGGCGGCGGTGAAGCTCAGGGCAACCTGGTCGCCCGGCTGCACGCGGTAAGCCTGGGAAGAAGTGGTGTCGATGTGAAAAATCACATCCAGTACATCCTGGGGCCTCAGGGTCTGTTCGACCCTGGGCATGTCGGTGGCTTGGGCGTTGGCCGGCGCGGCCGTGAGGATCTGCACCGGCATCGAACGGGTATCGGTGGTGCTGGAGCAACCGGCAAGCGGCAGCAACAGCAGGACAAGCATTCTGGCGTTCATCTCGTCATCCTTTTGCGGGCTTACAGGTTGTTGTAGAGCCATTTGGGCATGTAGTACTTGCGGCGATTGAACACGCTGCCGACCACCTTCGCGCCCGCCTGGACCAAGCGTTGCCGGGCGGCTTGGGCCACTTCCCAGCGGGTGTCCTCTCCGCGAACCACCAGCACCACGCCGTCCACCTGGGTGCTGATGACCAGTGTGTCGGTGGCCGAATACACCGCGTCGGCGTCGATCACCACGAAGCGGTACTGCGCCCCCAGTTGCCTGAACAATGGGCGCAGTCGCTCGGGGCTCAGGCGTTCGGCGTTATGTCCCAGGCGACCATGGGGCAGCACGTCGAAGGGCAGGCTGGAAACCTGCACCACGCAGTCCTGCAACAGCGGTGGGGCGAGGGTGTTGAACAACAGGTCGCTGAAGCCGCGCTCTTTGTGCAGCGACAGTTGCTGGCTGAGGTTGCGCGGCGACTGGCTCGCATCCACCAGCAACACCCGTCCGGTGCTCATCTGCGCCAGTTGAGCGGCGAGCGCCATGGCGCTGGTGCTCGTGCCGGTGCCAATGTTGGCGGCTGTCATGAGAAGGATCCGCAGATCCGGGTCGAGCACGGTCGAGGTCAGGTTGGTCTCGCTCGGGCTGGCTATGGTGAGGATATTCGTCGAACCGTCCATTTAACTCGCTCCGTGGCCGCTGAAAACTTTGAAGGGGGTAAGCATCAGGATCTTCAAGTCCAGCCACAGGCTTTGTTCAGCGATGTAGCTGAGGTCCAATTCCACGCGCTGGTCGAAGTCGATATTGCTACGCCCGGAGATCTGCCACAGGCCGGTCATGCCGGGGTAGATGCTCAGGCGCACAAGATGATTGTCCTTGTAGCGATAGGCGTTGAACGAGGTCGGCCGCGGGCCCACCAGGCGCATGTCGCCGGTCACTACGTTGATCAGGTTCGGCAGTTCGTCGAGGCTGCTGCGACGCAGGAACCGGCCGATGGGCGTGATGCGCGGGTCGTTATCGATCTTGAAATCGATGGCATCGGCGCCGTGTTTGTTGAGGTGGCGCAGCGACTCCTTGAGGGCTTCGGCGTCGGCGACCATGGTGCGGAACTTGTACATGCCGAAGACCCTGCCGCGATAACCGGTGCGTTTCTGTATGAACAGCACGGGACCGGGGCTGGAGAACTTGACCAGCAGCGCCAGGCCCAGCAGCAGCGGACAGAACACCAGCAGGATCGCCAGTGCGCCGAGGCAAGCCACTACGCGGTTGGTGCGCGAGACCGTCCAGGGTCGGCCGCCGTCGCGACCGGTCAACCAACCACGGCCCTGACGGTGGATGGCCGCGTCCAGGCGCCTGCGGTGGTCGGGATCGACACGCTTGTCGCGTCCGGGGGCGTTGATCGCAATGATTTGCTCATGTCGGGTCATAGACTCCTCCGCTGAGGTTGGGCCGCAAGCGGCGCGTGGGCAGGCAGTGGGTAATACTCGAGGAACCACTGGATGAAGCGGCCCAGACCGTCGTCCAGTTCTATGCCCGGCTGGAAGCCAGTGGCCCGTGCCAGGTCGCTGGCATCGGCGCAGGTGTTGAGCACATCGCCCGCTTGCAGGGGCCGCAGCTCGACGCGGGCGGTGCGTCCCAGGTGTTTTTCCAGCAGCGCGACATAGGTGCGCAGCGCCACCGGGTGCTGTCCGCCGATGTTGTAGATCCGCCAGGGCGCGCGGCTGGTGGCCGGATCCGGTTGTTCGTGATCCAGCAGGGGCGTGACCTGGGGCGCACGTTCGATCAGGCGGGCGATGCTTTCGACGATGTCGTCGATGTAGGTGAAATCCCGTTGGTGCTCACCGTGGTTGAACAGCTGCAGCACACGGTCTTCGACGATGGCGCGGGCAAACTGGATCGGCGACATGTCCGGCCGGCCCCAAGGGCCGTACACCGTAAAGAACCGCAGGCCAGTGCAGGGAATACCGAACAGGTGGCTGTAGCTGTGGGCCATCAATTCGTTGGCTTTTTTGCTGGCCGCGTACAACGACAGTGGGTGGTCGACGTTGTCCTGCACCGAATAAGGGGTGCGCGAGTTGGCACCGTATACCGAGCTCGATGAGGCGTAGATCAGGTGCTTGACCGGATACCGGCGGCAGTTTTCCAGGATGTTCAGGAACCCAGTGATGTTGCTGTCGACATAGGCCTGCGGGTTTTCCAGGGAGTAACGCACGCCGGCCTGGGCCGCGAGGTGAATCACTACGTCCGGGCGCCTGGCCTGGAACAGTTCGTCGACGGTCGGCGCGTCGGCCAGGTCGATCCGCGCCAAGGGGAATTCGCCGGCCTGTTCGTGCACCCAGGTCACGCGGTCGTGCTTGAGTTGCGGGTCGTAGTAGCCATTGAAATTGTCCAGTCCGCACACCCGATGACCGTCGCGCAGCAGCCGCAGCACGACATGGGCGCCGATGAAACCGGCTGCGCCGGTGACCAGGATGTTCACGCTTGCAGCCCTGGTGCAGGAGTGCCAGGCACGGTGTGGCGCAGCCCGATACCGCGATACAACAACCCGGCGGCGGCCAGGTGTTCTGGGTTGTACAGGTTGCGGCCATCGATGATCACCCGGGCGCGCAACTTGCTGGCCAACAGGTCGAAATCCACCACGCGAAAGTTCTTCCACTCGGTGCAGATCACCAGGGCGTCGGCGTCTTCGAGGGTGTCATCGCGGGTCGCGCAGAGGTTCAGGTCCTTGCGATAGCCGTAGAGACGACGGCATTCGGACATGGCTTCCGGGTCATAGGCCTGGACCCGGGCGCCTTCGCGCCACAGCGCTTCCATCAGGTAGCGGCTGGGGGCTTCGCGCATGTCATCGGTATTGGGCTTGAACGCCAGGCCCCAGATGGCAATCGATTTGCCAGCCAGGCCATCCGGGAATTGCTTCGCCAGTTTCTCGAAGAGGATGTGCCGCTGGCTGTCGTTGACGTCGGTGACGCTGCGCAGCAGGCGCAGCGGCATGCCGCTTTGTTCGGCGGTGTGCAGCAGGGCCCGCAGGTCCTTGGGAAAGCACGAACCGCCGAAACCGCAGCCGGGGTAGATGAAGTGATAACCGATGCGCGGGTCCGAGCCGATGCCCTTGCGCACCGCCTCGATGTCGGCGCCCAGCCGTTCGGTGAGGTTGGCCAGTTCGTTCATGAAGCTGATGCGGGTGGCGAGCATGGCGTTGGCGGCGTACTTGGTCAGTTCGGCGCTGCGGTTGTCCATGAACATCAGTTTTTCGTGGTTACGGCAGAAGGGCGCGTAGAGCTCCGTCATCTGGTCGCGGGCCACCGGGTCGGCGGTGCCGACGATGATCCGGTCCGGACGCATGCAATCGGCCAGGGCGCTGCCTTCCTTGAGAAATTCGGGATTGGACACCACGCGTACGTTCAGCTGTTTCAGACCCCGCCGGGCCAGCGCCTGACGAGCGCATTCGGTCACCTTGTCGGCGGTGCCCACCGGCACCGTGGACTTGATGATCAGGGTGCGGTCGCTGTCCATGAAATCGGCGATCTGCCGGGTGACGGCCAGCACATGGCTCAGGTCGGCCGAGCCGTCTTCATCGGCGGGGGTGCCGACGGCGATGAAAATCAGCTCGCCGTGATTGACCGCGTCGCTGGCCTGGGAACTGAACGACAGGCGGCCGGCCTTGATGTTGTCTTCGAGCAGATTGGACAGCCCCGGCTCGCTGATGGTCGGTACGGCCTGTTGCAGTTGCCGGATCTTGTTCGGGTCGATGTCGATGCACAAAACGCGGTGTCCGACATCGGCCATTGCGGCCGCCTGGATCAACCCGACATACCCCGTACCAAATACGCTCACGTCCATTTTTGGCGCGCCTCGCAGACCGAATGATGTAACTCGGATGAAACTGTTTAGAGGGGTATAGCGCAGCTTCAGAAAAGCGTGTCAGCAAAATGACAGTTGTCAGTGTTGGCAATTCATGTGAAATCGGGCCTTTTGATATCAAGTCATTGACTGGTCTAGCAAAGTGGCTGTTTTACTGGGGATAGTTGGCATTTAACAAAGCGATAAACGGTCGTTATCCATAGGTTTTTACATTTTGTGACGGGTTTTCGTGTCGTTTTTGGGGTAACTTTTTTTTGACGCTTAGCTGATGGAGGCATTTCTTGCGCTTTAAAAATCGGCTGCTAACGTGCAGGAACGAAGCACTTTCGATATTGCGATCCGGTCGAGGAAAACATGGCCCGCTACCTCAAGGAGTTGCTGCTGTTTTCGTACCTGTTCAAGGGGTACGCCTATTACCTCGACCGTCTCGACGCGTTGGGCCTGGGCTTAGCAACCTTGTTGTTCGGCGCCATGTTTGTGCTGTTGGTGGTGGCGCTGTGGATGAGCGCCTACATACGCCAGACGTTGGTGAGGCATGTGTTTGCCTTGGCGCTGTTTGTTTCAGCGGTGTTTTTCGAGGTGTACACCCAGGTCACGGACAGTTACCTGACCTACAGCCAGTTCGTCTCGCTGGTGTACTCGGGTGGGTTCATCCAGGAGGCGGCCTACCAGTATCGTGAGGTGATCATCAATGCGGTGATTGGCGGCTTGTTGCTGTTGTTCGGCATCGCCCTCAAGCCTCGGCGGGCGCTGCGAGTGCCCGGTTATCTACCGGTGCTAGCACCCGTGCTGGGCGTGGTGTTGCTCAGTGGCGTGCTGTTCGTGCGGGCGGGCGAGGGCGCGCGCGGCCTGCCGGTGATGTACACGCCGCTGGCCTATTTGAATCTCTTTGCCTATGAGTCCTTGCACAACACCATTGGCCCCCGGGAGCCGGTCACCCTGACGCGGCGATCGTCTTTGATCGAGCAGGACATCGTGCTGATCATCGATGAAAGCGTTGGTGGAAACTACCTGGATATCAACACGCCGTTTGGCGTGCACAGCGGCTTGAAGACCCCGCCCGAGGGCGTGGACATTTTCAATTTCGGCTACGCGGCATCCATCGCCAATTGCAGCGCCGACACCAATGTCACCTTGCGTTACGGTGGTACACGCGCCGACTACGTGCGCATCAACAGCACCCGGCCGTCGATCTGGCAGTACGCCAAGCAGGCCGGCTTGCGCACCGTCTACATCGACGCTCAACGCACCGGCGGCAACCTGCAGAACCTGATGACCAAACTGGAAAAACAGGACATCGATGAGTTCGTCCAATTCGACCAAACCAGCGTGCGCGACCGCGACATGGCGGCGGCGGCGAAGTTGATCGAACTGCTGGGCGACAATCAGGCCGAACTGGTGGTGATCAACAAGGTGGGGGCGCATTTTCCGGTACACGACAAATACCCCGACGACTTCATGAACTACCGGCCGGCCTTGCCGCGGGGGCAGTTCCAGGAAGTGTCCGATACCGGCAGCCGCGACGGCTTCAATGGGCAGAAAGATGATTGGCTGTTGTACCGCAACGCCTACCAGAACACCTTGCTGTGGAATGTCGGCGAGTTCTTCAAGCGAATCTTTCAGCAGGCCGATTTGAGCCATGCTGTGTTGATCTACACCTCCGACCATGGACAGGACCTGCACGAGCGTGGCAACCCTGGGCTCAACACCCATTGCGGCGGTGAACCGGTGGCCGAGGAAGGGTTGGTTCCGTTGGTGGTGATCCAGGGCAGCTCATTGCACAGCCTCGATTGGCGCGACGCCTGGGCCCGGAACAAGGATCGCTCCAGCCACTACAACATCTTCCCGACCCTGTTGCAGTTGATGGGGTATGACCCGGTTGGGGTTGAATCGGTCTATGGGAAATCCCTGAGCCAAGCGACCGATGATGATTTCACCTTCAACTATCGCTTCAATGCGCGGTTGGGGGCGAAACCGGCTTGGAAACATATTGATCTGGACCATATTGTGACGCCGTCTGTTGGCCAGGTTGAAATGGCGGTGGGGCATTGACTGGAGACCCCCTATGCGCTGGGCTCTTTGTGGGAGCGAGCTTGCTCGCGATGACGCCCGCACATCCAACATCTTCATCGACTGTGACACCGCCTCGCGAGCAAGCTCGCTCCCACATTGGATCTTCAGCGGCCACAAATTTTATGTACACCCAGCCCCCCTGTGGGAGCGAGCTCGCTCGCGATGACGCCGGCACATCCAACATCACTGCAACCTGATACACCGCCTTCGCGAGCAAGCTCGCTCCCACATTGGATCTTCAGCAGACACAAAATCCATGTGCACCCAGCCCCCTGTGGGAGCGAGCTCGCTCGCGATGACGCCGGCACATCCAACATCACTGCAACCTGATACACCGCCTTCACGAGCAAGCCCGCTCCCACAGGAGAAACGCGATCACCCAGAGCCAGATCGGCTATCAGGCCGCCTCGCGGCGGCCCACGGAGCAATGCCTTCGTTCTGGCATGCCGAGCCTAGGCGAGGCACCGAGTGGTGGGGCAAAAGCGTTTTGGTTACTTTTGACTGGGCCGGCTTCCGGGCTCTTCAAAAGTGACCCGCTGTAAGAGCCATCCCTTTCAAGGTCTTAGGTAAAATCCCCTGAAGTTTCTATCAGGGATACCCGAACGATGTGGGCCGATGTTCTGGAGCGTTTCGAGAAAAAAGCACCTGCCAGCGTTATGGCCAAATTGGCGCTGGAGCACGCTATTGCTCCTGAGTGGGTCGATCAGGTTTTCGAAGAACATCGGCAACGGCAGTATTCTCGTGAGCTACTGTTCTCGACCATCATCAAGCTGATGTCCCTTGTTTCATTGGGTTTGAAGCCATCCCTGCACGCCGCGGCGCGGCAACTGGAAGATCTTCCTGTCAGCCTGGCGGCCCTCTACGACAAGATCAGTCGTACCGAGCCAGCTTTGTTGCGCGCCCTGGTCACGGGCTGTGCGCAGCGCCTGGCTCCAACCATCAAGGAGTTGGGTTGCACGACGATGTTGCCGGTTGGCAGGTTCGGGTGGTGGACGGTAATCACTTGGCATCCACTGAGAAACGACTGGGGCTTTACGCCACGAGCGCGGCGCCGCTCGGCCCGGGTTTTCGGTGGTTGTCTACGACCCCGACCTGGATCAAGTCATCGACCTGCAGGCATGTGAAGATGCCTACGCAAGCGAGCGTGTTTGCGTGCTGCCTCTCTTGGCGGATGCCGAGCCGGGCCAGGTGTGGCTGGCTGATCGACTCTATTGCACGCTCCCGGTCATGGAGGCTTGCGAACAGGTCAAAACCTCCTTTGTCATTCGTCAACAAGCCAAGCATCCACGCTTGATTCAAGAGGGGCATTGGCAAGAACCCGTGCCTGTGGACGCGGGCACTGTGCGTGAGCAGATCATTCAGGTCAGAGGCGGTTATCAGTGTCGGCGTGTCGAACTGACGCTTCATTCGCCAACAGACTCGGGTGACAGCAGCTTGATGTTCTGGAGCAACCTGCCTGAAAGCGTCAGCGCGCAGCAGATCGCGGAACTCTATCGCCGCCGCTGGAGCATTGAAGGCATGTTCCAGCGACTGGAAACAATCCTGGAGAGTGAAATCGAAACCCTTGGTAGCCCAAAGGCTGCGTTGCTCGGGTTCGCTACTGCGGTGTTGGCCTACAACGTCCTGGCCGTACTCAAACGAAGCGTCGAGCAAGCCCATCAGGCTTCCCAGCCTGACGGCTGGGAAGCCTCAACCTATCACTTGGCGGTTCAGGTCCGGAGTGGTTATGAAGGCCTGCAAATTGCGCTGCCCTCGGAATGTCTTCCCGTCATACCTCTGGAAAAACTGGCCCAGCGCTTGTTGGAACTGGCCAGAAACATCCAACCAAAACAAGTTGCGAAAAATCCCCGGGGCCCCAAGGTGCCTAAACCCAAAACATGGGTGCAAGGCACTGCGGTGCATGCACATGTTTCAACGGACCGGGTAATCAAGGCCGCCAAAACGAAAAGACCTTGAAAGGGATGGCTGTAAGAGCGGAACCGCCAGCAGCCGTTACCGCAGAAACGGATATACACCCCCAACCCGACGAGCGATGAGAAAACCCGTGAGTGGGACCGCCCCTCAACTCCGCTATCCTGAGCCTCACGTTCATCCATCGAGCCTTTTCATGCTTGAAGTCCGCGATGTCTTTAAAAGCTACCCCACGCCCCAAGGCCCGTTGCCGGTGTTGCAGGGTGTCGACCTGACCCTGATGCCCGGCAGCAGCCTGGCGCTGATGGGGGAGTCGGGCAGTGGCAAAAGCACCTTGCTACACCTGGTCGCCGGGCTGGACAGAGTCGATCGCGGCAGCATCCGCAGTGGCGACTATCGGCTCGACGGCATGAGCGAAAGTCAGTTGGCGAACTGGCGACGCACGGAAATCGGCCTGGTGTTCCAGCAGTTCAACCTCATCAGCAGCTTGTCGGTGGAGGACAACCTGGCGTTTCAGGCGCGCCTGTGCGGCCGCTATGACGCGGCCTGGCAAGCCCATCTGGTACAGCGGCTCGGGCTTGCAGCGCTGTTGCGGCGTTATCCCGAGCAGCTTTCCGGCGGCCAGCAGCAACGGGTGGCGCTGGGGCGGGCGCTGGCCTCGCGACCGCCCTTGTTGCTGGCCGACGAACCCACCGGCAGCCTTGACGAAGCCACCAGCGACGAAGTGCTGCAACTGTTGCTGGAACTGCTGGAGGGCAGCCACACCAGCCTGCTGATGGTGACCCACAGTCCACGGGTGGCGGCGCGCCTGGCCCAGCGCGTGGTGTTGCACAGCGGACGGTTGGCGCAGGTGGCCCAGGGGTGATGATCTTTCGCCAGACCCTCAAGGCCCTGCTCAGCCATTGGCGCCAACACCCGGTGCAATTCTTCAGTGTGCTGACCGGCCTCTGGCTCGCCACCAGCCTGCTCACTGGCGTGCAAGCGCTGAACAGTCAGGCCCGGGACAGCTACGCTCGGGCCAGCCAACTGATCGGTGGCGAACCCCAGGCCAGCCTCAATGCACCCGGTGGCGGCACCTTCCCTCAGCAATGGTTTGTCGATTTGCGGCGCCAGGGCTGGCCGGTGTCGCCAGTGTTGCAAGCTCGGGTGCAGCTCAAGGGGCACGAGGATCAGCGCCTGCAACTGATGGGCATCGACCCGGTATCGTTACCGCCCGGTGCGGCACTGGCGGGGCAGGCGCGGGAGATGAGCGAGGTGGTGGAATTCTTTACCGACCCCGGTCGCACCTGGATCGCCCCGCAGACCTTGCAGGCCTTGGGGCTGGGGGAGGGCGACCGGCCTCGTACAGTCGATGGGCGAGCCCTGCCGCCGCTGCACGTCCAGGTGGACATGGCGCCCGGCGTGCTGTTGATGGACATCGGTTTTGCCCAAGCGGTACTCGGCTTGCCGGAACAGCTGTCGCGGCTGTTATTGCCCGCCACCTTCAACGCCGCGTTGCCGGAGGCCTTCAGCGATCGGCTGCAATTCAAGCGTGCCGATGAAGAAAACAACCTGTCGCGCCTGACCGAAAGTTTTCACCTGAACCTCGACGCCCTGGGGTTTTTATCGTTCGTGGTGGGGTTGTTCATCGTTCACGCGGCCATCGGCCTGGCCCTCGAACAGCGCCGCAGCCTACTGCGAACCCTGCGGGCCTGTGGCGTCAGTGCGCGGGTGCTGGTCACCAGTCTGGCCATCGAATTGGGCGCGCTGGCCTTGCTGGGGGGGATCGCCGGGGTGCTCAGCGGCTATTGGCTGGCGAGCCTGTTGTTGCCCGATGTCGCGGCGAGCCTGCGGGGTTTGTACGGTGCCGAAGTGGCCGGGCACTTGAACCTCAGCCCGGGGTGGTGGCTCAGCGGTGTCGGCCTGAGCCTGCTCGGCGCGCTGCTGGCCGGCGCCGACAGCCTGTTGCGGGCGGCGCGCCTGCCCTTGCTGGCGCTGGCCAATCCCCAGGCCTGGCATCAGGCCCATGGGCGCTGGCTGCGTCGCCAGGGTTGGGTGGCGACAGGGGCGGCATTGATTGCCACCTCGGCGTTGATCTGGGGTGACAGCCTGGCCAGCGGTTTTGTCCTGATGACCGCCTTGTTGCTAGGTGCGGCGCTGGCCTTGCCGGTATTGCTCAACAGTGCGCTGAAGCAACTGCTGCGCCGCAATCGCTCGGTGCTCGGGCAATGGTTTCTCGCCGATTGCCGCCAGCAATTGCCGACGCTGAGCCTGGCGCTGATGGCTTTGCTGTTGGCATTGGCGGCGAACATCGGCGCCGGCAGCATGACCGCCGGTTTCCGCCAGACGTTCAGCAACTGGCTCGAACAACGGCTGAGCGCCGAGTTGTACATCAACCCGCAAACCCCGGCGCAGGCGGAACAACTGCACACCTGGCTCAAGCAGCAACCGGCGATCACGGCCGTCGTGCCCCTCTGGCAGGTCTCGATCCCGTTGCAGGGCTGGCCGACGGACATCCATGGCATCATCGATCACCCTCACTATCGCCAGCATTGGCCGCTGCTGGAATCGTCCGGCGACAAGCCGTGGGAGCAACTGGCCGGCGCCGACACCCTCATGCTCAGCGAACAACTGGCCCGGCGCCTCAAGGTGAGGATCGGCGATCAGTTGACCCTGCCGACACCACAGGGCCCCTGGGCACTGCGCATCATCGGTATCTACGCTGACTACGGCAATCCCAAGGGCCATGTGCTGGTCAACGCCGATCACTTGCTGGCGCACTGGCCGCAGCTGACGCCGAACCGGTTCAACCTGCGCATCGAACCGCCCGCGATCCCGGCGCTGCTGACTGCGTTGCAAGGCCGGTTCAACCTGGATGACAGCCGCATCGTCGACCAGGCCCGGCTCAAGGGCTGGTCGACCCAGGTGTTCGAACGCACCTTCGCCGCCACCGCGGCCCTTAACAGCTTGACCCTGGCGGTGGCCGGGGTGGCGTTGTTCATCAGCCTGCTGACCCAGAGCCAGAGTCGCCTCGGCCAGTTGGCGCCGCTGTGGGCGCTGGGGGTGACGCGCCGGCAATTGATGTTGCTCAACCTCGGCCAAACCTGGTTGCTGGCGCTGCTGACCTTGGTCCTGGCCTTGCCGCTGGGCATTGCCCTGGCCTGGTGTCTGGACGCGGTGATCAATGTGCAGGCCTTCGGCTGGCGGCTGCCGTTGCGGGTGTTCCCGTTGCAATTGGTGCAGTTGCTGGCCCTGGCGATGCTCGCCACGCTGCTGGCATCGGCCTGGCCGCTGTATGCGTTGTACCGCACGCAGCCGGCGGATTTGCTGAGGACCTTTGCCCATGAAGATTAAAATCGGCGTGTTGCTGCTGGCCTTGCTCAGCGGTTGTGATGACTCGGCGCCGACGCAAAAGGGCTTTGCTGGTCTCGGCGACCAGGCTGTCGCGTTCACGCCGGTGGTGCCTGGGCGGGTGTTCAGTTTCCCGGCCGACCATGGCCTTCATGACGGTTTCCGCATCGAGTGGTGGTACGTCACCGCCAATCTCAAGGACGCCCAGGGCCGGGAATTCGGCGTGCAATGGACGCTGTTTCGCAGCGCTTTGAACGCCGCGCCCCAAGCCAGCGGGTGGCGCAACCAGACAATCTGGCTCGGCCACGCGGCGGTCACTTCCGCCACCGCGCACCATGCCGCCGAGCGTTATGCCCGGGGCGGGGTGGGGCAGGCTGGGGTGCGGGCGGAGCCCTTCGATGCCTGGATCGACGACTGGCAGTTTACCAGTCAGGCTGCTGCGGCCGAGTCGTTGGCGGACATGCAATTGAAGGCTCGCGACCGACGCTTCAGCTATGCCTTGCGGCTGACGTCGAGCCGCCCGTTGGTGTTGCAGGGCGATCAAGGTTTCAGCCAGAAGTCCGAACAGGGGCAGGCGTCGTACTACTACAGCCAGCCGTTTTTCCAGGCCAGCGGTGAATTGGAAATCGACGGCCAGCGTTACATGGTCAGCGGCCCGGCCTGGCTCGACCGCGAATGGAGCAGCCAGCCCCTGACCGCCAACCAAACCGGCTGGGACTGGTTCTCCCTGCACCTGGACAACGGCGAGCACGTGATGCTCTATCGCATGCGCCACAAGGACGGCGCGCCTTACCTGACGGGCACCTGGATCGACGCCCAGGGCCAGGCGCAAACCCTGCAGGCCGGGGAGATCAGCCTCGTGCCGTTGGACTCCGCCAAGGTCGCCGGGCGCTCGATGCCGGTGCGTTGGGCCATCAAGATCCCCGGCAAGCAACTCGACATCACCACCCAGGCACTCAATCCCAAGGCCTGGATGGACCTGCGCATTCCCTATTGGGAGGGCCCGGTACGCCTCAGTGGCAACCAGGGCGGCACGGGTTACCTGGAAATGACCGGCTACTGAGAATCGCCGGAACTCCCCGCGAATGTCGACCCTCATAACTGATGAATGCCTAGCAGGAGCCCGCCATGAGCGATGACCTCAAACTTGCATCGTTGGCCGACTGGCAGCAGTTGTTCGACGACAAGGCCTATTGGCAGCAGTCCCCCGATGCCCACTTCACCGAGCTGATGCAAGTGGCCAATGACCTGTTCGGCCGGGGCGCCATCGATCTGGCGCGTTGGCAGGATTTGAAGAACCAGGCCGAGCAACTGCACCAGCGCTCTCCGGATGCCAATGTCGCTGAAGAAGTCGCCGACCCCGATGCCTGAATCCCGAAAGACCCAAGGAGTTCGTCATGAAGCACAGCCCCGATCAACCGTCGCAGAACCCGGACGAGCCCGCGTTGCCTGGTGAAGTGGAGCGCGATAACGATGCCTTGCGGCCCAATGATCCGGCCAAGCGCAAACAGCAACAGGGTGACCCTGAAGCGGGGGACACCGATGCGCAAAAAACCGGACGGCGTGGCTGAAGTGCGTCACGTCGGCTGGTATCAAAAAGAGTTTTTAATGACTGTTTAATGTTTTTACGTGGATATAACTTTTTTGTATTGTCCATGTTTTGTATAAGTGTTTGTACAGCGAGCGTATGAGTTGTCATCCAAATACTGTGGCGAGGGAGCTTGCTCCCGCGGGGATGCGAAGCAGCCCCCAAAAGCGGCCGCTGCGCGCCCGAGCGGGAGCAGGCTCCCTCGCCACGGGTCAGGGCCAGTCCTCAAATGTAACTGTATGAACGCGTGAGTCATGATCAGTCGTGGGCAGTTACAATAAACATAAACAATTATTTAAACAGTCTCGCGGACATATTCTGAAAGTTCCATTATTATTGTCCCCGTTCGCCCAGTGTCAGGCTCTTTACCAGTGCATGGATTGCCGAGGCCGTCGCACTGGGCGAACACCGTCCTGAATCAATAACTGTCAATTATTTGAAGGCACATTGACCAACAGCGTTGGCCGATGCGTGAGCGGCTGCTCTCCAGTGTCAGTCGACGACGGGTGAACGCGCCAGTCATCGGAGCCCGAGGTGCCGCTGACTTCGTGGGTCCAAGTGATTTTGCGATACGTGAAATGCACGTCTTCCAGATGGGTGAAGTGAGCGTTCGCGGGGTCTTGGCAATTGAACATGTAATCCTGAATTTCTACGATGATCGCGTCGAACAACGTGGTCGTGAAGTAGTGTTCCTGAGCGCCTAGCTTCGAAGTGCGGAACCATTGGATTGAAACCTCTTCCATGAGCTCACCGCTGGTCAGGGCCGCCAGCAACAAGGGTGAGGCTTTGTCGAACACCTTAGTGATAACCAAGGGTTTGTGTAGGCGCTGGCCGGTTGGCTGGCCGGATTGGGGGTCGCGCGGGATGATTATCTGGTGCTGGAAGCCCTGTACCAGGATTTGGTCTTCGTGACCTTCCTGATAGGTATTGCCCACCGAGTCTGCGGTAAACGCGCCAGCGGTAATCAGACCTTGTTTGGTGCCGACGATGGCCATGTATGCGGGGGTAGCCAAGGGGTGCTCTCCTTCCTGGATAACTAAGGGCCTGGGACGGAAATCGCCCCGAGGTGGCCTGGTGGTTATCAAGTGTTATGCCATTTTCAAAAAAACCTTATATATCAATAAGTTGATTTAAAAGTGGGCGGCTATTTCCTCCAGAAGGACAACAAAACGCACAAACCCTTGCCCAGCCCATTGCAGATATTCGCGACCTACCCGGACACCGCGTTACCCGAGCAGAATCACCGAGAAAGGCGCGCCGCGCTGCGCGCCTGTCAGGCAACTTCTTGCCGTCTTATCCTTCAGCTCGTTCCTACACGCCCAACGCAGTCCTGCACTCATCGATGGAACGCTGTTGCGTCTGGGCATACAGTCCCAGCTCATCAATGGTCGCTCGCCCCAGCGCCGTTTCGAAGGCCTGGCGGTTGGATTGACCGGCGTAATGGGTCTGGGCGGCATCGCCGAGGTTCGATTGGAAGATGCCGGCGGCGCTGACCGGCAGGAAGTCCTCGTACACCAAAGGCTCGGCACGTAGGTATTGCTGTTCGAGCAAGTGTTCCAGGGACGCTGCTTGCCCGAGGGTGCCCTTGGCGGCGAGGCCCTTGGGCGTCGGGAAATAACGGAAATACGCCAATGCCTGTTGGCGCAGCTCATCGTGGTTATCCGGGAATGCGACAAAGTGTTCGGCCATCAGCGCGTTGTAGCGTTCAGCGTTGGCTTCGTTGGGAAACGCCCCCAGCGCATCGCGTGCGGCGTTCAACAATTGGTCGTAGAGCGCGCGGCCCTTGGGCGTGAGCGCGGCGCCGCGTTGTTCGATTTCGCCGAAGCGGGCGCTGTGGCTGCCTTGGGGCTGGGTTTGGGGCTGGTCGGTGAAGGCGACGGGCTCGTCCAGTGCCTTGAAACTGGTCTGGCGCAGCAGGATCGGGCACCGGCGACGGGGTGGACCTTCAATCACGGCCTTGGGGGTGATGCCATGCTCGGGCATCCGCGCCTGGACGATGTCGATGTCCAGAGTGCGCGGCGTCAGGTGATTGATGTGCGGGCCCTTGAACGCCACCACGTCGGCGATCAGGCGATGCTGGGCGCTCAGTTGCCGGTACTGTTCGGCGGTGACGGTGGCGCTGTGGTGCCAGCGAAAGGTTTCCAGGGCCTGTAGGACGAAGTCCTCGGCCTGGGCTTGCGTCAGGCCACCCTGGCGCTCGGCCAGGTCAATGAGCTCCAGGGCGCCGGGGGTGAAGATCTGCCGTTTGGCCAACACCGACTCGGCAAAGGCCCGCAGCTCGGCATGCTCGATCAGTTCCAGGCGCAGCAGCGAGGTAAACACCCGGAACGGGCTGACCTGCAACGCGCTTTCATGCACGGCGCGAAACGCTGTGGAATGCACCGGCACCCCAGCCGGCGTGAGGTCGTAATAGCCCACCGGCTGCATGCCCATGACCGCGAACAGCCGCCCCAGGGTCGCCAGCTCGGCGGCGGTGCCGACGCGGATCGCGCCGTGGCGTTCCAGGTCCAGGCGCTCGAGTTCGCCGGTGCTGCGCAGGTGGGCGGCCAGTGGCGGCTGTTCGGCCAGCACCTGGGCGTTGGTGTGTTCCACCAACTTCATCAGCGCGCCATACAGCGGCACCTCGTCGCGGTACATGTCGGACATCGCTCTGGAGAAGCGTTGGCGGATCAGGTCGGGGCTGACGAAGCTCATCGTGAGAATTCCTGGCGGGGGCTGTGGGAAAGTTGAACGAAAGATCGCAGCCTTCGCCGGTCCCGGCAAACGAAGAATCTTCAGGACTTCATTCTGCCAGGGACTGATCCACCAGCTCGATCCAGTGCCGCACGGGCGTGCGACCGGCGCCGTCGAGGTGGTTCTGGCAGCCGACGTTGGCCGTGACGATCATCTCCGGCTGGCCACTTTCCAGGGCATTGAGGCGGTTGTCGCGCAACTGCCGCGCCAAGGCCGGCTGGGTCAGCGAATAGGTGCCGGCCGAACCGCAACACAAATGGTCGTCGGGCACCGCGGTGAGGTTGAAACCCAGCCGCGTCAGCAGCGCTTCGATGCTGCCGCCGAGTTTCTGCGCGTGCTGCAAGGTGCACGGGCAATGGACGGCGATGCGCTGGTTCCTGGCCGCGCAAATCTGTTCCAGCGGTTCCTTGCCGAGCACTTGCACCAGGTCCAGCGCCCGTTCGCTGACCTGTCTGGCCTTGGCGGCATAGGCGGGGTCATGTTCCAGGAGGTGCCCGTAGTCCTTGATGAAGGCGCCGCAACCGCTGGCCGTCTGGACGATGGCTTCGGCGCCGTTTTCCAGGTGCGGCCACCAGGCGTCGATGTTCTGTCGGGCGCGGTCCAGCCCGGTGGCCTGGGCGTCGAGGTGATAATCCAGTGCGCCGCAGCAGCCGGCCTGCCCACAGGGGATCACGCTGATGCCGAGTCGATCCAGCACCCGCGCGGCCGAGGCATTGGTGTTGGGCGACAGGCCTGGTTGCACGCAGCCTTCGAGCATCAACACCCTACGCCCATGCCGCAGCGGTGGGCGCTCGGTGTGGGACGGGGCGGGGTGGGGCAACTTGGCACTCAGGTTCGGCGGCAGCAACGGATGGAAGACCGCGCCAAGGCGCAGCAAGGCCTTGAACCGTTCAGGGCTGGCGGCCAGGCTGCGCAACCCCAGGCGCAATGCACGTTGGCCGGCGGGGCGCGGCACGACGCGATCGACCACCGCCCGGCCGATGTCCAGCAGGTTGTGGTAATCCACGCCGGACGGGCAGGTGGTCTCGCAGTTGCGACACGACAGGCAGCGATCCAGGTGCAACTGGGTGCTGGCTGTCGCCGGTTGGCCTTCGAGCACCTGCTTGATCAGGTAGATGCGGCCTCGCGGGCCGTCCAGTTCATCGCCGAGCAATTGGTAGGTGGGGCAGGTGGCATTGCAGAAACCGCAATGCACGCAACTGCGCAGGATCCGTTCGGCTTCTTCGGCGCGGGGCAGATTTTTGCTTTCCTCACTGAACCGAGTCTGCATGCTAGATCTCCGGGTACATCCGGCCAGGGTTGAACAGCCCGAGCGGGTCGAGCTGGGCCTTCAACTGCCGGTGATAGCGCAGCAGCGCCGGTACCAGCGGCTGGAACGGTGTATCGCTGGCCCCCTGACGATAGCAGGTGGCATGACCGCCCACTTCATGGGCCAGGGCTTGCACTGTGTCGGCATCGGTTTTCAGCCAGCGTTGCGCGCCGCCCCAGTCGATCAACTGCGCGCCGGGCAGGGCGAGTGGTCCGGTATGGTTGGGCAACGACAGGCGCCACAGCGGCAAGCCTTCGTCGAAGAAGGCCAGCCGATGTTCATTCAGTGCGGTCCAGTATTGATCGTCGATCACCTCGCCACCAAAACGCTGATGAGCGGCGCTGACCGAGCCTTCGCCCCCTTCCAGGCGCAGGTGCAGGCAGTCGCCGTCATGGCTGGCGGCGCTGATGGGCAGGGGCTGGCGGCCCCATTCGGCGAGTTTTTCCAAGGCTTCGCTGCTGTCCAGTTCCAGGCGAATGCTCAGGCTGTGACGGGGCTTGGGCAGGACCTTCAAGGACACTTCGGTGATCACCCCCAGGCAACCGAAACTGCCGGCCAGCAAGCGCGAGAGATCATAGCCGGCGACATTTTTCATCACCTCGCCGCCGAAGCGTAGCAAGGTGCCGTGGCCACTGATCAGGCGCGTGCCCAGGACAAAGTCGCGCACCGAACCGGCCCACGGGCGACGCGGTCCCGACAGCCCGGAGGCGACCATGCCGCCGACCGTGGCGTCGTCGCCGAACGCTGGCGGTTCGCAGGGCAGCCTTTGCCCGGCGGCCTCCAGGGCGGCGAGCAGTTCCCGCAGCGGGGTGCCGGCCCGGGCCGTGATGACCAGCTCGGTGGGGTCGTAATGGACGATGCCACGGTGCACGCGGGTGTCCAGCACTTCGCCGGCCACTTTCCGCCCCAGGAAGGCTTTGCTGTTCGAACCCTGGATGCGCAGCGGCGTGGTGTTGGCCCGTGCGCGATTGACCTGATCGAGCAACAGGTCGCTGGCGTCCTGGTCGGCTTCGCCACTCATCAGAAACGCTCCAGTTCGGGAAACGGCAACTGCCCGCCATGGATGTGCATGGCACCGAACTCGGCGCAGCGGTGCAGGGTAGGAATATTCTTGCCGGGGTTGAGCAGGCCTTGGGGATCGAACGCCGCTTTTACCGCGTGGAACAGGTTCAGTTCGTCGCTGTTGAACTGTGTGCACATCTGATTGATTTTTTCCCGGCCAACCCCGTGCTCGCCGGTGATGCTGCCGCCCACCTGGACACACAATTCGAGGATTTTCCCGCCCAGGGTTTCGGCGCGCTCCAGTTCGCCAGGCTGGTTGGCATCGAACAGGATCAGTGGGTGCATGTTGCCGTCGCCGGCGTGAAACACATTGGCGACCCGCAGGCCATGTTCGGCGCCAAGGCTGGCAATGCGCTGCAGCACCTCGGGCAGGGCGCGACGGGGGATGGTGCCGTCCATGCAGTAATAATCCGGCGCCAGGCGGCCAACCGCCGGGAAGGCGTTCTTGCGCCCGGCCCAGAACCGCAGCCGCTCGGCCTCGTCCCGCGCCTGGCGCACCTCGGTGGCTCCGGCCTGCTCCAACACCTGGCGGACCCGGTCGCAGTCGTCATGGACATCGGCCTCGACCCCGTCCAACTCGCACAGCAGGATCGCTTCGGCGTCCACCGGATAGCCGGCGTGGATGAAGTCCTCGGCGGCGCGGATCGCCAGGTTGTCCATCATTTCCAGGCCACCGGGAATGATGCCGGCGGCAATGATGTCGGCCACCGCCCGCCCGGCCTTGTCCACCGAGTCGAAACTGGCCAGCAGCACCTTGGCGACCTGGGGCCGGGGCAACAGCTTGACCGTCACTTCGGTGATGACCCCGAGCAGGCCTTCGGAACCGGTGAACAGCGCCAGCAGGTCCAGGCCCGGCGAATCCAGGGCTTCGCTGCCCAGGGTCAGGCGTTCGCCTTCGACGGTGAGGATTTCCAGCTTCAACAGGTTGTGCACCGTCAGGCCGTACTTGAGGCAGTGCACGCCGCCGGCATTCTCCGCGACATTGCCACCAATGGAACAAGCGATCTGCGACGACGGGTCCGGCGCGTAATACAGCCCGAACGGCGCCGCTGCCTGGGAGATCGCCAGGTTGCGCACGCCCGGCTGAAGCCTTGCGGTGCGGGCGGCGGGGTCGATGTGCAGGATCTGGTTGAACCGCGCCATCACCAGCAACACGCCGCTGGCCAGGGGCAGGGCGCCGCCGGACAGACCGGTCCCGGCGCCCCTGGCGACCACCGGGACGTGCTGTTCATGGCAGAGTTTGAGCAGCGCTTGCACCTGCTCGACCCGTTTGGGCAAGACCACCAGCAGGGGCGTGGTGCGATAGGCCGACAAGCCATCGCATTCGTAGGGCTTGAGGTCTTCCTCGCGGTGCAGGATGTCCAGGTCTGGCACCTGTGCCTGCAGGGCTTGCAGCAGAGCCTGTTTCTCCACCTTCGGCAAGGGGCCGTCGAGGTGTTCGTCGTAGAGGATGTTCATGGAGTCGATACCCCTCAGTCGCCACGAATTCTTGTGGGAGCGAGCTTGCTCGCGATGGCGGTGGGTCAGCTTGCATCAGTGTTGAATGTGTCGCCGCTATCGCGAGCAAGCTCGCTCCTACACTGGGTTCATGTTGTTTTATACATCGCGCTCACTGCCCCAACCCCTTGAGAAACTCCCGGTACAGCGCCGCGGTTTTCCCCGGTCGTTCAACCATGGGCATGTGGCCGATACCGTCCCAGATTTCCACCCGCAAGTCGGCGATGCCCTTGCTCCACACCGGCACGCTGCTGACGTCGATCAGCCTGTCCTTGCGGCCCCAGAGTAGCAGCGACGGCGCGCGGATGTCGGCCAGGCGCGGCTCCATCGGCGGGCTGGCGCGAAAGTCGACGAAGATCTCCGCCAGTTCATCGCGGCGCCGTTCGTAACGTTCGGCCATTGCCGCCAGCACCACGCTGGGCACCCAGGGCGGGGAGGCCATGGTCATTGCATAGAACGGCGCGAAATCAGCCCGCGAGTCGACGAGGAACGGGTTATGCCCGGCAGCCAGGTGGCGTTCCATATCGCTGGCCTGGGGGGCGGTGACACCGGCCGGGTCGATCAGCGCCAGGGTCAGTACGCGCTCGGGCGACGTGGCCGCCAGCCACGCAGCGAGGTAACCGCCCATGGAATTGCCGATCACATGGACCTTGTCCAGGCCACAGGCGTCGAGCAGCTCGATCACCCGCCGGGCCTGGGTCGGGATGTCATAGCCGCCGCCAGCCTTGAAGCCGGTTTCGCCATGGCCGGCCAGGTCGGGCACCACCACCCGGTAGTCGCTGACAAAGTGCCGGGCAAAGCGTAGCCAGAGATTCTTGTCAGCGCTGTAGCCATGCAGCATCAGGATGCTGCCGGACGCTTCATAGGGCCCGCCTTGCCAGGTTGACACGGTCATCTCGCTGATGGGGACGGTGATCTTGTGCAACCTGTAGAGACGTGCCTCCAGCGCCATGCCCATGTCGTACAGCACATGGCCGATGCCGGGATACGTCAACCAGCTCCAGGCGATAAACACAGCAAGGACTACCCACAACACCAGCATGTTTTGCCCTCCATGGGTCAGGACAGAATGTGATCGGCCAGTCTGAGCCGACGGGTCAGACAGTGTTAAGTGAAGCTGAAACCCGAGCACATCGCGATGACATGGCCGTTTTTGCTTTGATACCAACTATGACAGCCGCCGGATGAGTCATGTATAGCCAAAATCTGCGGCAGGGCGCTGCATTTGAAGGAGAATAAATACCCCTGCATTCAGTAGTGGCTATTTGATTCCGCCCTGATAGACTCCAGGTAACCCCCCGTTCCAGTGACTTGGAAAACCCGCGGTGCAGAGGCTTCTATGCAAAAAACGGGAAAAAAGGGACGGACGTTGGCCAGGAGGCTCTATATATCGCGCTTTCTGGGCCTGACGCTGGGGTTGCTGTTGGTGAGTGCTGCCGTCTTTCCCCTTGAACCGGCACCGTGGGTCTGGGGTTTCATGCTGTTCAACGGCCTGCTCTGGCCACACGTGGCCTACTGGTGGGGCCGACATTGCTCGAGGCCGTACCGCACAGAACACCTCAATTTATTGATCGATGCGGCGCTCGGCGGCTTCTGGGTCGCGGCGATGCAGTTCAACCCATTGCCCACGGCCGTTACGCTGGCGATGATGGCGATGAATAACGTTGCCATCGGCGGCCTGCGTTTCCTGCTGATCGGGGCGCTGGCCCAAGTGGCCGGCATTGTCGTGGGTGTGCTGATCTTCCCGCTGACCAGCGTGCCCATGACCAGCCCGGCGCAGATCTACGCCTGTCTGCCGCTGCTGTGCCTGTATCCGATGGCACTGGGTTGGTTCTGCTATCGCCAGGCCTACATCCTGGGCCGGCAAAAGCGCGAGTTACTGGCCCTGAGCCGTACCGACAGCTTGACCGGGTTGCTTAACCATGGCGCCTGGAAAGATCGCCTCAACGAGGAGTTCCAGCGCTGCCTGCGTCACCCAAATGACGGGCCAGGGCGCGGCGTACTTGCGCTGATCGACATCGATCATTTCAAAGCCATCAATGACACCTATGGCCATGTGGCTGGCGACATCGTGCTGCGCCAGCTTGGCAAGATCCTCAATCAGAACCTGCGGGCTGCCGACGTGGTCGGGCGTTATGGCGGCGATGAGTTCTGTGTGATTCTGCCGGACCTGACGCTGGCCAATGCCGTACGGGCCATGGATGGTTTGCGTGAGCGCTTCGCGATGCTCGGCTACGAACAGAACCCGACGTTGAAGGCGAGCCTGAGCATTGGCCTGGCGGCCTTCAACCCGGCCTATGGCGATGCGACCCATTGGCTCAATGATGCCGACCAGGCGCTTTACGACGCCAAGACCGGCGGGCGCAACCGGGTCACCTGTTACCGGAATCGGCAGGTGTTGGAGGAATCGGTCGTTTCCCTGTGAGATGGCCACCTGCTGTCTAGAGCCTTGTTCGATTGTCGGGTAGGGTGCCCAGGGCACTCCCTCGATACGGAACAAGGATGAAATCATGACGATGACCGCTGTTCGCTCCCGTCTGGCCGTCAGTCTCGGCCTGAGCCTGGCCCTGTGCGCCTTCACCCCCATAGCTTTGGCGCAACCCCATCAACAAATCCTGACCGATGCGCAGCAGTACAAGGACGAAGCCCTGAAGCTACTGGAGCGGCTGGTGAATATCGACTCCGGCTCCGGGTATGTGCCGGGGTTGACCCAGGTCGGCGACATTGCCATCGACGAACTGAAAAAGTTGGGCGCGACCATCGAGCAGGTGCCGAACTCGGATGGTAGCCAGCACATCCTGGCGACTCTCAAGGGCACCGGTAAAGCGAAAATTCTGCTGATGGCCCATATGGACACGGTGTTCAAGGAAGGTTCGGCCGCCGAGCGTCCGTTCCACATCAAGGATGGCCGCGCCTACGGTCCGGGGGTGATGGACGACAAGGGTGGCATCGTCGCCGGGATCTACGCCTTGAAAGTTCTCAAGAACCTCGATTTCAAGAACTACGCGCAAATCACCTTCCTGCTCGACGCCAGTGAAGAAACCGGTTCGGATGTGGCCACCGACCTGATCAAGAAAACCGCCAAGGCCCATGACGTGACCCTCAACCTCGAGCCGGGTCGCCCGGCCCGACGGTCTGGTGGTGTGGCGCAAGGGCAGTGCCACGGCGCTGGTGGAGGTCAAGGGCAAGGCATCCCACGCCGGTGTCGCGCCGGAACTGGGGCGCAATGCGGCGATGGAAGCCGCGCACCAGATTCTGCAATTGGGCAAGCTCGGCGATGCGGATAAGAAAACCACCATCAACTTCACGGTGCTCAAGGCTGGCGACCGGACCAACGTCATTCCCGATCAGGCGAGCGCCAAGGCCGATGTGCGGGCGGCGGTGCCGGAAGAGTTCGACCGCATCGAGAAAAAGACCTGGCCCGGGTGTCCCAGGACAAGCTAATCGCCGACACCGAGGTCACCACCAGCCTCAAGCGCGGTTTGCCGCCGATGCCACAGACGGCGGAATCGGACCGGTTGATGGCCATGGCCCAAGGCATCTATGGCGAGCTGGGGCGCAAGCTCACTGAAGAGGGCAGCGGCGGCGCGGCGGACGCCAGCCTCTCGGCCGGCGTCGGCACGCCTACGCTGGATGGGTTTGGCATTGTCGGCGGCAACATTCATACGCCGCAGGAATATGCCGAAGTCGAGAGCGTGGTGCCACGGATTTATCTGTTATCGCGGATGATCATGGAGTTGGCGGGGCGGTAGCGCGCTATGCCGTTCGTAGCGCTGGCAGGGTATAGGGTGAACGGTTAACCCCTGTGGGAGCGAGCTTGCTCGCGATAGCGGCGTGTCAGTTAACGATGATGTCGACTGATTCACCGCCTTCGCGAGCAAGCTCGCTCCCACAGGGGAGATGTGCTGCAAGACTCGGTGGTTCGCTCCTATACCGATGGTAATACGATAAACACAAGGCTTTTGTGGCGAGGGAGCTTGCTCCCGCTGGACTGCGCAGCAGGCCCAAGTTTTTTGATTCAGCACAAAATGCTTGGGGCCGCTTCGCGACCCAGCGGGAGCAAGCTCCCTCGCCACAGGGGGATGCGCTATGTCGAAGGGCGCGCTTCGACGTTGTCCAGTGCTCGGTTTGCCAGCTGTCCACTCAACTCGATCAATTGGTGGATGCCCAGGGCAATGTGGCGCCTTGAGCCTTCCAGGTCGAAGGCCAGGTCGCTGAGCATGGCGGTGGCCGAGGCGAGGGTTTCGCTGAGGTTGGCGAGCAGGGATTCGGTGTCGACACCGTTGACGACCGTGAAGAGTTGGCCGGGATCAGCCTCGGGTTTGCTGGGTTTGGGCTTGAGGTAGTAATCGAGGACGCGGTCGGCGGCTTTGTCGAACGCTTTTGATGTTGGATCGCTATCCGGTGGATTCGGTGTTGGCTTGAACATGGATGAAACTCCTTGGTTATTGGAGCCGCAACCTTTTGCTACCAAACATTAGGTGGCGGCTATACGCAGGTTGGTAGACCGGGTACCAAGGCAAACCCAGCGCGCCACAAGGGCGCCCCGCGCACAGCCGCCATAATAAATATGCCGGAGCTGTGCGCCTTAGTTTTACCCGGGCTACCAAACCCGATCGCTGATTTGTCAGCGATCCGGAAACGATAAAACCTGGCCCCAAGGCGCACAAGCCGGCGGATTCTGGCGCAGTTGTAGGCAATGGCGCAAGGTGAGGTCGTTCGGTCTTACATCAAGAGTAATGAGGTAAACATCCAGGCGTTTGTGGTGAGGGAATTTAGCGAAACGTCGCACCGCCCCGCTGTGGGAGCAAGGCTTGCCCGCGATGAAGATGACGCGGTCTCCTGGCGAACCGAGGTGCCTGCATCGCGAGCAAGCTTTGCTCCCACCGGGATTTTTGTTGCGCCGCTTGGCGGGTTCAGTAAACCCAAACCTCCACCCGCCGATTCCGAACCCGACCCTCATCCTCGCTGTTGGCCGCCACCGGCATCAAGGCGCCGAACCCTCGCACTTCCCGGAGCGCCACGCCGTATTTGACCAGCTCCCGCCGCACCGCCATGGCCCGCAGTTTGGACAACAGGTCGGCCCGCGCCGGGTCGTCCTTGGCGTCGCCAAAACCCACCAGCGTTACGCGTCGATCGGTTTTGCCGTGCTGCTTTATATAGTCGAGCACACGGCCCAGGTCCTGGTGGGCCTTGTTGTCCAGGCTGGCGCTGCCTTCTTCGAAGCGGAAATTCACGCTCAAGCGTTGGGCGTGGCGGCTCAGGGCCTGGTAGCCCTCGGGCATCAGTGCATTCGGCGTGACGGCCATGGCCTGGACGGTCTGGGCGATGAACCCGTTGGCCGCGACGATGGCCTGGCCCTTGTCGCTTTGGGCGAACGCCACCAAGGCCTCGGCCCACGGGTTGGTGCCCCAGGGGGGTAAATAGAAGAACAGGCGCCGGGAGAGTGGGTAGTCCTCGGTGGCGATCAGGTGGTTGAGCGGCAGCATGGGTTGGGAAGCGCCGTCGACAATGGCCAGCGCCTTGGCCTGGCGCACGTAGGGCAAACCGATGAAACCGATGCCTTGTGGGTCCTGGCTGACAGCGTCGGACAACTGTTCGCTGGACTCGAAGCGCCGGGCGCTAGGATCCAGGCGTTTGCCCTGTCGGCTGAGCACCAGCTCCTTGAAGGTGTCGTAGGTGCCGGACTGTTCATCCCGGGCATACAGATGAATCGGCCCGCCCGTCCCGCCGACGGCCTCCCAGGTTTTCGCCTCGCCACTGAATATCCGCGCCAGTTGCACGGTATCGAGTTGCTGCAGCGGGTTGTGGGGATGAAGGATGATCGCCAAGCCATCGATGGCGATGACCTGCTCGGCGGCAGGACTTTTCAGGTCGCCCAGGGACGATAATTCCTTCAGCTCACTGTCCTTGATCGGCCGGGAAGAGGCGGCCAGGTCGGCGCTGGCCTGCTTGAGGGCGGCGAAACCGGTGCTGGAGCCGTGGGCCGCGATGTCGACTTCCACCCGCCGGCCATCGGCAGTCTGGCCGACGATGCGTTGCTCGTTGTCACGCCCGGTGATTTCACTGCTGACCCTGCGCAGGCCCTGATCCTCCATCAAGCCTCTGACCAGGGCCGGCCCTAGCGCCGCGCCGATGGTATTGGAGCCCTGGAGGCGCAAGGCTGGGCCCTGTTCGGGAATGGGCAACTTGCCGGCCCATGCCACGAACGGCAGCCAGAGGCCCATGAAAACCACAACACACAGCCGCATGCCGGCACCTTCTGAACCCGAGGAAGTGCCGGAAGATTAAGTCAGTCAGGTTACTGAAAGGTGACAGGGGTGCGACTTGTCAGGTGTAGCAGAGTGGTGCGGGAGCGGTGTGTTGTGGGAGCAAAGCTTGCTCGCGATACAGGCGACCCGATTTAACGGCGGGACCGTGTCATCGTTCATCGCGAGCAAGCTTTGCTCCCACAGGCTTGCTCCCACAGGGTTTGATGTGACGCGATCAGCTCAGTTGCAACCAGATCGGCGCATGGTCAGATGGTTTTTCCATGCCCCGCAGCTCATAGTCCACGCCAGCGTCCTTGACCCGTGGCAGCAGGCCGTGGGAAGTGAGGATCAGGTCGATGCGCAGGCCGCGTTTGGGCTCGTCCTCGAAACCGCGGCTGCGGTAGTCGAACCAGCTGAAACGGTCGGTGACGTCCGGGTTCAGGTGGCGGAAGCTGTCCACCAGGCCCCAGTTCTTCAGGCGGGCCATCCATTCGCGCTCTTCCGGCAGGAAGCTGCACTTGCCGGTTTTCAGCCAGCGCTTCATGTTGTCCGGGCCAATGCCGATGTCGCAGTCTTCCGGGGAAATGTTCACGTCGCCCATCACCACCACTGGCTGGTCGTTGCTGAAGCGGCTTTCCAGCAGTTGCTGCAGATCGCTGTAGAAACGCTCCTTGGCCGGGAATTTGGTTGGGTGGTCGCGGCTTTCACCCTGGGGGAAGTAACCGTTCATGATGGTCACCGGCACGCCGTTGGCATCGGCGAAGGTGCCCCAGATGAAGCGCCGCTGGGCGTCCTCGTCGTCACTGTCGAAGCCTTTGTACAGGCTCAGCGGCGCCTGGCGGGAGAGCAGGGCGACGCCGTAGTGGCCTTTTTGCCCGTGGTAATGCACGTGGTAACCCAGGGCCTGCACCTCGGCCAGGGGGAATTGCTCGTCGTGAACCTTGGTTTCCTGCAGCCCGATCACATCCGGCTGGTGCTTCTCGATCAGCGCCGCCAGCTGATGGGGGCGGGCGCGCAGCCCATTGATGTTGAAGGAGACGATCTTCATGGTCGGCTGTCCTGGCAAAACTGCGATGCTAGCTGACATGTGGGAAGGGAGCCAGCGTGGCAGTAGGACAAATGCGCTGCTAATGTCCTTTGCATGTAGGAACGATCACGACCCTCTCGGGTTCGTACTCAATAAGAGCAGGGCCTCACCGAGCCTCGCCCCAGGAGATCCAACACCATGCCTGAAACTGCAACCGCCATCGCCGACGTCCATATGCTCGACAGCGGTTATTCCCGTGAAGCCCGTTCGTTGCTGTACCAGGCCTATCGCCATGAGCCGACCTTCAGCTACCTGTTCGAATCCGAGCGTCCCGGTTATGAACAGCGGGTGCGGGCTACGGTGCGTGAGCTGGTCAAGCAGCATTTTCTTCAGGACCTGCCGGCCATCGGCCTTCTGGTCAACGACCGCCTGATCGGCATCGCCCTGATCGCCCCGCCACAGCGGCGCTTGGGCATCACCGAAAGTTGGGCCTGGCGCCTGCGCATGGTCTTGAGCACTGGTTTCCGTTGCACTCGGCGCTATCTGGAGTACCACGCGGCGGTGCTGGCCTGCCTGCCGTCGGATGCGGTCCATGTATTGCCGCTGCTGGGGATTCATCCGCAGTTCCAGGGCAAGCATTTCGGCGAGCAGTTGCTCGAGGCGGTCCATAACTGGTGTGCGGTGGACGAGCATTCCCGAGGGGTGGTGCTGGACACTGGCAACCCGCGTTATCTTGAGTTTTATAAACGCCAGGGTTACGAGGAAATCGGTGAGGTTGCGGTAGGACCGATCCGCGAGCATGTGTTCTTCCACGCCAACCCACAGGTTCTGCAAAGCGCAACGGGCTAATCGGTCGAACTTTTGCGAAATGTCCGGCTCTATCAGGCACCTACGCTCGTGATAGCATCCGCGCCATGAACCTCTCAGGAAGAATGACCCGTGGCGCGCTTTTGCTGTCCCTCAGCTGCGCGGCGCTGGCAAACAGTGAATTGGAAGTACGCGTCCAGCCGTCCAACGACGAACTCAAGGCCAACGTAGAAGGTTACATCGGTGGCTTGGGCGATCGTGATGAGGAGGCCTTGCTGCGCTTCAGTCGCGGCGCCGAGGAGCAGGCGCGCAAGGCCGCCCAGGCGCTGGGCTACTACCAGCCGCAGATCGACAGTGAGGTCAAGGGCGGCAAGGACCCACGCCTGGTGCTCACCATCGACCCCGGCGAGCCGGTGCACCTGCGCAACGTCACCGTGCGCATCGATGGCCCGGCGGCGGCGCTCAAGGCCTTTCGCGTACCCAGCAACGCCGCCCTGAAACCCGGCGCAGTGCTCAACCATGGTCGCTATGAAGACGCCAAGCGGGTGATCCAGAACCAGGCCTCGCGCTATGGTTTTTTCAGCGGGCGCTTCACCCAGCAGAAACTCCTGGTGGACCCCCAGGCGGGCATCGCCGACATCGAACTGGTCTACGACAGTGGCCCGCGCTATGCCTTGGGCCCGGTGAGCTTCGAGGGCGACACGCCGTTCGACGAAGACCTGCTGCGACGCATGGTGCCGTTCAAGGCGGGTGCGCCCTACGACTCCGAGCTGATTGCCGAACTCAACCAGGCCTTGCAATCGAGCGGCTATTTTGAAGGTGTTCGGGTGGATGCGGCCCCCACCGCAGCCACCAACAATGTCATTCCGGTGGCGGTCAAGCTCGATACGCGCAAGCCGCGCACCATGGGCCTGGGCCTGGGTTTTTCCACCGACGTCGGCCCCCGGGCCAAAGCCAACTGGACGCGCCACTGGGTCAACCCCCCAGGGCCACAGCTATGGCTGGGAAGCGGAAGTGTCGGCGCCCCGGCAGAACGTCGGCCTGTGGTACGACGTGCCGCTGGACCCGCCGCTGACCGACAAGATGCGCTACGCCGGCGGCTATCAATATGAAGAACTGGCCGGCACCGACAGCCTCAGCAAACTGCTCACCGTGGGCCCGGAATGGCACAGCAAGTTGCCCAGTGGCTGGCAGCGGGTGGTGTCGCTCAAGTGGCAGCGCGAGGAGTATCGCCTCGGCGACGATGCGGGGCTGAGCACGCTGTTGATGCCGGGCGTGAGCTATTCCTACCTGCGCAGCGACAACCGCATCGACCCGCACAACGGCTACCGTTTGCAGTTCGACACCAAGGTCGCCAAGGAAGGGCTGGGCTCGGACAACAACCTGGTATACGGCACCGCCATGGTCAAGGGCCTGACCACGGTGTTCGACAAACATCGCCTGCTGGCTCGGGGCGCAGATCGGCGGCAGCGCCACCAATGGCTACAAATCCATCCCGCCGTCCCTGCGTTTTTTCGCCGGTGGCGACCAGAGTGTGCGGGGTTACGACTACCAGAGCCTGTCGCCGGAAAACGCCGAGGGCGACCGTATCGGCGGACGTTACATGGTCGCCGGCAGCCTTGAGTACCAATATTCCGTCGCGGAAAAATGGCGGGTGGCGACGTTCGTCGACCAGGGCAACTCCTTTAACAGCCTTGAGCTGCCGAGCTTGAAGACCGGCGTAGGTGTCGGCGTGCGCTGGGTGTCGCCGGTGGGGCCGATCCGCCTCGACCTGGCCCATGCGATGGACGATGAAGGCGGCATTCGATTGCACTTTTCCATGGGGCCTGAGTTGTGACGCGTGGTGTGAAGAGGACGCTGTTAGCGCTCGCCGGGGTGCTGGTGGCAGTCGTGCTGGCCTTGAGCGTGGTGCTGGGCACGGCCTTTGGCAGCCGCTGGGCCCTTGGCCTGGTGCCGGGGCTGAACGTGGAGAATTTCCAGGGTCGGCTGGGCGGGCAGTGGAGCGCCGATCACCTGCTGTGGCTGCAAGGCGACAGTCGGGTGGAGGTGGATCGGCTGATATTCGCCTGGTCACCGCTGTGCCTGGCGCGCATGACCCTGTGCATCGAACAGCTCAAGGCCGATCAGGTCGCCTTGCAGTTGCCAGCCTCGGCCGATGAGCCGAGCAGCGGTCCGATCAGCTTGCCGGACCTGGATTTGCCGCTCGCCATCGAACTGGGCGATGTGCAGGTCGGCAGTCTGTCGTTCAACGGCAGCGAGCAGCTCAAGGGCCTGCAATTGGTTGCCCACTGGACTGCCGAGGGTCTGCAGATCGACTCGGTGCAATTGCAGCGCGACGAACTGGGCCTGACGCTGTCCGGCTTGCTCAAGCCCGGCGGTGACTGGCCATTGAATGCCGAAGGCCGGTTGACCTTGCCGGTGCCGGGGGCCACGCCCTGGGCCCTGGACCTGAAAGTTGACGGCAACCTGCTCAAGACCCTCAACCTCAAGGCCGACAGCAGCGGTTACCTGCAAGGCCAGTTGACCGGCGAGCTGCAACCGCTGGCGGACAACCTACCCGCCAAGGTGCGCATCACCGCCGACGGCTTCAAGGCCAGCGCCGATCTGCCGGACACCTTGTTGCTCAATCAGCTGGAACTGACCGGCGAAGGCGATCTGAAGAAGGGTTATCAATTGCTCGGCAAGGCGACATTGCCCGCCGAAAAAGGGCCAGTCGCGTTGCTGCTGCAAGGCACCGTGGACGCCGATGGCGCCCGGATCGCCGGCCTGGATCTGGATGCCGGCAATCAGCAAAGCCTGAAACTCAGCGGGCAAGTGGACTGGCGCGAAGGCCTGAGTGCCGAGGCGAAAGTCGCCTGGCTGGATTTCCCCTGGCATCGCCTGTATCCGCTGATCGACGAGCCGCAGGTGAGGTTGCGCAGCTTCAATGGCGAAGTCTCGTACACCGATGGCAACTACCTGGGCAATTTCCAGGCTGCGCTGGACGGACCCGCCGGGGCCTTTAGCCTGGACAGCCCGTTCAGCGGCGACCTGACGCAAATCCACCTGCCGCAGCTCAAGCTCGCCGCGGGGCAGGGTAAGGCCGAAGGGCATCTGAGCCTGCAATTTGCCGACGGCATCGCCTGGGACACGGCGCTGCAACTGTCGGCCATCAACCCGGCGTACTGGCTCGGTGAACTGCCCGGGACCCTGGCCGGGCCGTTGCGCAGCAAAGGGGCAATGAAGAACGAGCGCCTCGACCTCGACGCAGAGCTGGATCTCAAGGGCCAGCTGCGTGGCCAACCGGCGCTGTTCCAGGCCAAGGCCAGCGGCGCCGGCGAGCAGTGGAACCTCAGCGCGCTGGACATCCGCCTGGGGGACAACCGCATCACCGGCAGCGGCAGCCTGCAACAGAAGCTCACCGGCCAGATCGACATCAAGCTCGCCCGCCTGGCCCAGCTCTGGCCGCAACTGCGCGGCCAAGTGGTCGGCCGGGTCGATGTCGCCGGCACACTCAAGGCGCCCCAAGGCAAGCTCGGCCTGCAAGGCACGCAACTGGCATTTCAGGACAATCGCCTGCAAAGCCTGAACCTGGATGCGACCCTCGACAGTGCCCAGCGCGGCAAGCTCGACCTCAAGGCCAGCGGTATCCGCGCCGGTGAAACTTCGTTGGGCGTGCTGACCGTCAGCGGGCAGGGCGACATCAAACGGCAAACACTCAACCTGGACTTGCAGGGGCCGCAGCTCGACACGACCCTGGCGTTCGACGGTGCCCTCGACCAGGGCAATTGGCGCGGGCGCCTGGCCAGCGGCGCGGTGCAGGCCGGCGGTCAAGCCTGGCGCCTGCAAGCCCCGGCGAAGCTGGAGCGCCTGGCCGATGGCACGCTCAACGTCGGCGCCCATTGCTGGCGGTCCTTTGAGGCCAGCCTGTGCGGTGAAGACCAACGGCTGATGCCGGAGCCGAAGCTGCGCTACCACCTCAAACAATTCCCCATCGAAAGCCTGGCCCAGTGGATGCCCAAGGATTTTGCCTGGCAGGGCCGGCTCAACGCGGACCTGCAACTGGACTTGCCGGCCAGCGGCCCGAATGGCCGGATCCAGGTGGACGCCAGCGGCGGTACTTTGCGGATTCGGGATAAGGAGAGCGATAAGCCGCAATGGCTGGACTTCCCTTATCAGACCCTGACGCTCAACAGTCGTCTGACCCCCAAGCGCATCGATACCGACCTGAATTTCGTCGGCGCCAAGCTCGGCGAACTGATGCTCCGGGCGCAGATCAACCCGCTGCCGGCGAGCAAGCCCTTGAGCGGTTCGTTCCGCCTGACCGGCCTGGACCTGTCCGTGGCCCGGCCGTTCGTGCCAATGGTGGAAACCCTCACCGGTCACCTGAACGGTAGCGGGACGTTGTCCGGTGGCTTGCTCGCGCCCCAGGTCAACGGCAACCTGGTGCTCAGCGACGGCGAAGTC
This sequence comes from Pseudomonas beijingensis, assembly GCF_030687295.1. Taxonomy (NCBI): domain Bacteria; kingdom Pseudomonadati; phylum Pseudomonadota; class Gammaproteobacteria; order Pseudomonadales; family Pseudomonadaceae; genus Pseudomonas; species Pseudomonas beijingensis. Next base: position 3,364,760 of record NZ_CP117425.1, read on the forward strand.
TCCGGCCCGGAACTGCCAGTCAGCCTCGAGGCCTTGCAGGTGCGGGCGATGATCGCCGGTGAAACGGTACGGCTCGACGGCAACTGGAAAAGCGGCAAGAGTGGGCGGGGCAGCCTGACGGGAAACATCGGCTGGGGCGAGGCCCTGACCCTGAACCTGGCCCTCAAGGGCTCGCAGTTGCCGGTCACCGTCGAACCGTACGCGGTGCTCGATGTCGCCCCGGACCTGAACATCACGATGCAGGGCGAGCAGCTTTCCATTGCCGGCAAGGTCCTGGTGCCCAAAGGCGAGATCACCGTCCGCGAACTGCCGCCGTCCACCGTCAAGGTGTCGGATGATACGGTGATCGTCGGCCACCAGACCGAGGAGGGCAAGGCGCCGATAGCCATGGCGATGGACATCGACGTGATCGTCGGCCAGGACAAGCTCGCGTTCTCGGGTTTCGGCCTGACGGCCAACGTGCAAGGCCAGGTGCACATCGGCGACAACATGGACACCCGCGGTGAACTGTGGCTCAACGACGGCCGCTATCGGGCCTACGGGCAACGGCTGACGGTGCGCCGGGCACGGCTGCTGTTCGCCGGCCCCATCGACCAGCCCTACCTGGACATCGAAGCGATTCGCCAGACCGACGACGTGATCGCCGGCATCCGCTTGAGCGGCAGCGCCGAGCAACCGACCACGCAGATCTTCTCCGAGCCGGCCATGAGCCAGGAGCAGGCGTTGTCCTACCTGGTACTGGGCCGGCCGCTGAGCACCACGGGCGAGGACAACAACATGCTTGCCCAGGCGGCGCTGGGCCTGGGGCTGATGGGCAGTTCGGGCGTGACCAGCAGCCTGGCCAGTAACCTGGGTATCGATGATTTCCAACTCGACACCCAAGGCAGCGGCAACACCACCAGCGTGGTCGCCAGCGGCAACCTCTCGGAAAAACTCAGCCTGCGCTACGGCGTCGGCGTGTTCGAACCGGCCAACACCATCGCCCTGCGCTACAAGCTCAGCAAGAAGGTCTACCTCGAAGCCGCGAGTGGCGTCGCCAGTTCGCTGGATATCTTCTACAAGCGCGATTTCTAAACCCTTCCCCAATCCCCCTGTGGGAGCGAGCTTTTCCCACAGGTTTGTCGGCATTTCGTCTGCTGGTTAGTAGCAAGCTAACTATTTGTTTGACATTTGCTGCCTAAGCAGTAATATTTCGACATACATTCACTGCCTAGGCAGCAAACGGTGCTCAGATGAAGCATTTCACCCCAGACGACTTTCACAATTGCCACCTCGGCATGCTGCTCGGCCGCGCCGCGCTGCTCAAGGACCGGATCATCGACACCCACATGGAGCCCGTCGGCATCACCGCCGCGCAGTTCAAGGTGTTGATCATCATGGCCCAGCACGGCATCGACACGCCGGTCGAGCTGTGTCGCTACCTGTCCCTGGACAGCGGCTCGATGACGCGGATGCTCGATCGCCTGGAGCAGAAAGGTTTCCTGGTCCGCCAACGCTCGGCAGAGGACCGGCGCCAGGTGCAATTGGTACTGACCGAAGCCGGCCAGGCCCTCGCCGATCGCCTGCCGTTCATTGGTGCCGACGCTATGAACCAGCTGGCCGGCGCCATCAGCCGCGAGGAGCTGCAAACCCTCGAAGACATCCTCAAGAAAATACTGCTCGCCGCCGGTGATCCCATCACTGTGTTGCGATTGGGGGAGAAATGAAACGTCAAACCTTGCGTGCCCGCTTGAGCCTGGTGCTGTTGGCCATGAGCCTCGCCGGTTGTGCCAGCTACAGCGGCCTGAAGACCGAAGGCGTCAGCCTCGAGGCCAAGAGCCTCCAGGCTGGACAGTCCCTGACCGGGGTCACGCTGTCGCCGGCCGCGTGGCCGAAAAACGACTGGTGGAAAAGCCTCGGTGACCCGCAACTCGACGGCCTGATCCGTGAAGCCCTGCGCGACAGCCCGGACATGCAGGTCGCCAGCGCCCGGGTCCACCAGGCCAGTGCCGCGGCCTATGCCGCCAACGCGGCGCGCCTGCCGACCCTGGATGCCAGTGGCAGCGTCAGCCGTTCGCGCCTGGCCCGTGACCAGGATCCGCAAGGGCAGGGCGGGGCGTACAGCACCCTGCGTTCGCTGAGTGTGGACTTCAACTACAACTTCGACCTCTGGGGTGGCCAGCGTGCCGCCTGGGAAGCCGCCCTGGGCCAGGCCCGCGCCGCCGAGATCGATCGCCAGGCCGCGCAACTGACCCTGGCCGCCGACGTGGCCCGGGCCTACAGCGACCTGGGCCAGGCCCACATCATTCATGATCTGGCCGCCGAAGACCTCAAGCGCACCCGGCAGATGCTCGACCTGGGCAAGCGCCGCCTCAGCGCCGGGATCGACAGCGAGTACCAGTTCCAGCAGACCGAAAGCCTGGAAGCCAGCGCCGATGCGACTCTGATCGACGCCGAGAAACGCCTGCAAAGCGCCAAGATCGCCCTGGCGGTATTACTGGGCAAGGGCCCGGATCGCGGCAATGAAATCGCCCGGCCCAATGTGCTGCAAGCCAGCGCGGTCGCCTTGCCGTCGAACCTGCCGGCCGAGTTGCTGGGTCGCCGTCCGGACTTGGTCGCGGCGCGCTGGCGGGTCGAGGCGGCCAGCAAGAACATCGAAGCCGGCAAGACCAATTTCTACCCCAACCTCAACCTGAGTGCGGCGGCGGGGGTGCAGTCATTGCTCGGCGATGCGATGTTCGGTTCGGCCAGCCGCTTCTTCAACGTGGCGCCGACCGTGTCGCTGCCGATCTTCGATGGCGGCCGTTTGCGGGCGGACCTGGATGCCCGGGACGCCGATTACGACCTGGCGGTGGCGCAGTACAACAAGAGCCTGGTCACGGCCCTTGGCGATGTCAGCGACACCATCAACCAGTTGCGCGACATCGCTCGTCAGATCGGTGCCCAGCAACATGCCACCGACATCGCACAGAACTCCTACGACACCGTGGTCCAGCGCTACGGCTCGGGCATCGGTAATTACCTGGACGTGTTGAGCATCGAGCAGCAACTGCTCCAGGCCCAGCGCCAACTGGCGAACCTGAATGCCGAACAGATCGATTTGTCGATCCAACTGATGCAGGCCCTGGGCGGTGGTTTCGAAGCCCAGAGCCTGGCGGCGGCCACGCCGACCCACTGATTCGAGGGACTTGTCATGGCGACTGCCGAAACGACTCAATCCGAACAAACGCAAGACAGCGGCAACCCACGCAAGCGCAAGGTCATGCTGTTGGCACTGGCGCTGATCGTCATTCTCGCGGGCCTGGGTGTATGGGGCTGGCATGAACTGTATGGCCGCTGGAGCGAAAGCACCGACGATGCCTATGTGAACGGCAACGTGGTGGAGATCACCCCGCAGGTCACCGGGACCGTAGTGAGCATCGGTGCCGACGATGGTGATTTGGTGCGTGAAGGCCAGGTGCTGGTGCAGTTCGACCCGAACGACGCCGAAGTCGGGCTGCAAAGTGCCCAGGCCAATCTGGCCCGGACCGTGCGCCAGGTGCGTGGTTTGTACAGCAACGTCGACGGCATGCGGGCGCAGGTCAATGCCCAAGAGGCCGAGGTGCAAAAAGCCCAGGAAAACTACAGCCGACGCAAGAACCTGGCGGCCGGCGGGGCGATTTCCCAGGAAGAGCTGTCCCACGCCCGGGATGACCTGACCTCGGCGCAGAACGCCTTGGCCAATACCCGGCAACAGCTCAAGACCAGCAGCGCCTTGGTGGACGATACCGTGGTGTCGTCCCATCCCGACGTGCAAGCCGCCGCCGCGCAATTGCGCCAGGCCTTCCTGACCAACGCCCGCAGCACCTTGATCGCGCCGGTCACCGGTTATGTCGCCAAGCGCACCGTGCAATTGGGCCAACGGGTGCAGCCGGGCACGGCCTTGATGGCGGTGATCCCGCTGGATCAGCTGTGGATCGACGCCAACTTCAAGGAAACCCAACTGCGTGACATGCGCATTGGCCAGCCGGTGGACATCGAAGCCGACCTGTACGGCAGCGATGTGAAGTACAGCGGCACCATCGACAGCCTGGGCGCCGGGACCGGCAGTGCGTTTGCCTTGCTGCCGGCGCAGAACGCCACGGGGAACTGGATCAAGATCGTCCAGCGGGTGCCGGTGCGCATTCACATCAATGCCCAGGAGTTGGCCAAGCATCCGTTGCGGGTCGGCCTGTCGACCCAGGTCAGCGTCAACCTGCACGACCAGAGCGGCCCGGTGCTGGCCCAGCAGCCGCCGCAGAAAGCCTCGTTCAGCACCCAGGTCTATGACCGGCAGTTGGCCGATGCCGACGCGATGATCACGCGGCTGATCCACGACAACAGTGCCGCGGCGAGCAAGACCGCGCAGCGCTGATCGCAATTGCAGGCCAACCTCTGAAATCTGTGGGAGCAAGGCTTGCCCGCGATGGCGGTGTGATGGTCAACAGCGATATTGACTGGTAGGACGCCATCGCGGGCAAGCCTTGCTCCCACAGGGTTGTGTCTTGCCCTAAGGGATTTCGCCACCTCTGCTTCATAGGATTTCGCAATGAGCAATAACGCGTCCTTCACGCCGCCCAGCCTGTTGCTCAGCACCATCGGGCTGTCGCTGGCGACGTTCATGCAAGTGCTCGACACCACCATTGCCAACGTCGCCTTGCCGACCATTTCCGGCAACCTGGGCGTCAGCTCGGAGCAGGGCACCTGGGTGATCACTTCGTTCGCGGTGAGCAATGCCATCGCCCTGCCGCTCACCGGTTGGCTCAGCCGTCGGTTTGGTGAGGTGAAGCTGTTTTTGTGGGCGACGATGCTGTTCGTGCTCGCTTCGTTCTTGTGTGGCATTTCCACCTCAATGCCGGAGCTGATTGGTTTCCGCGTGGTTCAGGGGCTGGTGGCCGGGCCGTTGTACCCGATGACCCAGACCTTGCTGATTGCCGTCTACCCACCGGCCAGGCGCGGTATGGCCCTGGCGTTGCTGGCGATGGTCACGGTGGTGGCGCCGATTGCCGGGCCGATCCTCGGCGGCTGGATCACCGATAGCTACAGCTGGCCGTGGATTTTCTTCATCAACGTGCCCATCGGGATTTTCGCGGTGATGGTGGTGCGTCAACAGCTCAAGGCGCGAGAGGTGGTCACCAGTCGCCAACCGATGGATTACGTGGGGTTGATCACGCTGATCATCGGTGTCGGTGCGCTCCAGGTGATTCTCGACAAGGGCAACGACCTGGACTGGTTCGAGTCGAATTTCATCATCATTGGCGCGCTGATTTCAGTCATTGCCCTGGCGGTGTTCGTGATCTGGGAAATGACCGATCGCCATCCGGTGGTCAACCTGCGCCTGTTCGCCTATCGCAATTTCCGCATCGGCACCATTGTGTTGGTGGGCGGCTATGCCGGGTTCTTCGGCATCAACCTGATCCTGCCGCAGTGGTTGCAGACACAGATGGGCTACACCGCGACCTGGGCCGGGCTGGCGGTGGCGCCCATCGGCATCCTGCCGGTGTTGATGTCGCCCTTCGTCGGCAAGTACGCCCACAAGTTCGACCTGCGCTTGCTGGCGGGGCTGGCGTTCCTGGCCATCGGCCTGAGCTGCTTCATGCGCGCCGGGTTCACCAACGAGGTGGATTTCCAGCACATTGCGCTGGTGCAGTTGTTCATGGGCATCGGCGTGGCGCTGTTCTTCATGCCGACCCTGAGCATCCTGATGTCGGACCTGCCGCCGCACCAGATTGCCGACGGCGCGGGGCTGGCAACGTTCCTGCGGACCCTGGGCGGCAGCTTTGCCGCGTCGTTGACCACCTGGATCTGGATCCGCCGGGCCGACCAGCATCATGCCTACCTGAGCGAAAGCATCAGCACCTTCGAGCCGGCCACCCCGCGAGGCGCTCAACCAGCTTGGCGGTGCGAGCGCACCGGCCTATGCCCGGCTTGAGCAGGTCCTCAACAGCCAGGCGTACATGCTCTCCACCGTGGATTACTTCACGCTGCTGGGGTGGGCGTTCATGGGGTTGATCGTGCTGGTATGGCTGGCCAAACCGCCGTTTGCGGCGAAGGCGGGGCCTGCGTCGGCAGGGCATTGATTCAGACGTGAAATGCAATCCAATGTGGGAGCGAGCTTGCTCGCGATAGCGGCATGACAGTCAACGTTGATGACGACTGACACATCGCTATCGCGAGCAAGCTCGCTCCCACAGGGGATCTCATGGGTTCTTTAATGGCTTGGCAACGCCAACTGCGCATTACCAAAACCAAACGGCGCCAACGCGAACCCCTGTTCATCCACCTGCAATGCCCAGCCTTGTTTGTCCCAATCCCCCAGCACGATGCGTCTCGCTGCGTGTTCGCCCAGTTGCAGCTTGTGGATGGCGGGGCGGTGGGTATGGCCGTGGACCAAGGTCCTCACGCCGTATTGCTGCATGATCCGCGGGATCTCTTCGGGCGTGACGTCGACGATGTCATTGGCTTTCATGCGTGTCTGCGTGCGGCTTTCGCTGCGCAGTTTGCGCGCCAGTTTCTGGCGGCTGCCCAGCGGCAGGTGGCGCAGGATGAACAGCGTGACCGGGTTGCGCAGCCAGCGCCGCAGTTTCATGTAGCCTTCGTCGCGGGTGCAGAGGCTGTCGCCGTGCATCAGCAGCACCGGCTCGCCGTTGAGCTGCACGACACTCGGGTCCTTGAGCAGGGTGCAGCCAGCCGCTTTGCAAAAGGCCTGCCCCAGCATGAAGTCGCGATTGCCGTGCATCAGGAAAATGGCCGTGCCGCTGTCGCTCAATTCGCGCAGGGCCTGGCAGATGGAACGCTGGAACGGCGTCATGGCATCGTCGCCGATCCAGGCTTCAAAAAAGTCGCCCAGAATGTACAACGCTTGCGCCGAGCGGGCGCGTGTGGCGATCAAATCCAGAAACGCCCGGGTAATGTCCGGGCGCTCCTCTTCCAGATGCAAATCTGAAATCAGCAGTATCACTCAATGATCTCGGCTTTCTCGATGATCACGTCTTCTGCTGGCACGTCCTGGTGGCCGGCCTTGGAAGTGGTGGAAACGCCTTTGATCTTGTCGACCACATCGGTGCCTTCAACCACTTTGCCGAATACTGCGTAGCCCCAGCCCTGGGTGGTCTTGCTGCTGTGGTTCAGGAAGCTGTTGTCCGCCACGTTGATGAAAAACTGCGCGGAAGCCGAATGCGGCTCCATGGTACGGGCCATGGCAACGGTGTACTTTTCGTTCGGCAGGCCGTTGTCGGCTTCGTTCTGGATGCTTGGGCGCTTGTCTTTCTTTTCTTTCATGCCTGGCTCGAAACCGCCGCCCTGGATCATGAAGTTGCCGATGACGCGGTGGAAAACGGTGTTTTCGTAGTGGCCGGCGTTGACGTATTCGATGAAGTTGGCCACGGTCAGCGGCGCTTTCTCAGCGTTCAGTTCCAGGACGATGTCGCCGTGGTTGGTGGACAGTTTGACTTTGCTCATGGTCGGTACTCTTTCAAGGAATTCGTGGGTTTCGGGGCTGTGATGCCCGCAACCGGTCTGGCTGTATTGGGCCAGGCTGGGCAGTTTAGCGCGCCGGGCACGAATTTCGAGGCTGTTTTTCATCTGGCCGTCGATTAAATTCAATCGTTTGCCGGCCTGGCCTGTCAGGTACTTGACAGCATCGGCTATGATACGGGCTTTGATTTATCAGGCCGCACCCGGCCGCGCACTTGTACGTTCAAGGATCCTATGAGCAAGCCCACTGTCGACCCTACCTCGAATTCCAAGACCGGCCCGGCCGTGCCGGTCAATTTCCTGCGCCCGATCATCCAGGCGGACCTGGACTCGGGTAAGCACACACAGATCGTCACTCGTTTCCCGCCGGAGCCCAACGGCTACCTGCACATCGGCCATGCCAAGTCGATCTGCGTGAATTTCGGCCTGGCCCAGGAGTTCGGCGGCGTCACGCACCTGCGTTTCGACGACACCAACCCGGCCAAGGAAGACCAGGAATACATCGACGCGATCGAAAGCGACGTCAAGTGGCTGGGTTTCGAATGGTCCGGTGAGGTGCGCTACGCCTCGCAATATTTCGACCAGTTGCACGACTGGGCGGTGGAACTGATCAAGGCTGGCAACGCCTACGTGTGTGACCTGACCCCCGAGCAGGCCAAGGAATACCGCGGCAGCCTGACCGAGCCGGGCAAGAACAGCCCGTTCCGTGAGCGCAGCGTGGAAGAGAACCTGGACCTGTTCGCCCGCATGCGCGCCGGTGAATTCCCGGACGGTGCACGGGTGCTGCGCGCCAAGATCGACATGGCCTCGCCGAACATGAACCTGCGCGACCCGATCATGTACCGCATCCGTCACGCCCATCACCACCAGACCGGCGACAAATGGTGCATCTACCCCAACTATGACTTCACCCATGGTCAGTCGGACGCCATCGAAGGCATCACCCATTCGATCTGCACCCTGGAGTTCGAAAGCCATCGCCCGTTGTACGAGTGGTTCCTCGAGCACCTGCCCGTGCCGGCCACCCCGCGCCAGTACGAATTCAGCCGCTTGAACCTGAACTACACCATCACCAGCAAGCGCAAGCTCAAGCAACTGGTGGACGAGAAGCACGTCAACGGTTGGGATGACCCGCGCATGTCGACGCTGTCGGGCTTCCGTCGTCGTGGTTACACGCCAAAGTCGATCCGCAACTTCTGCGAGATGGTCGGCACCAACCGTTCCGACGGTGTGGTGGACTTCGGCATGCTGGAATTCAGCATCCGCGATGACCTGGACCACAGCGCTCCGCGTGCCATGTGCGTGCTGCGTCCGCTGAAAGTCGTGATCACCAATTACCCGGAAGGCCAGGTCGAGAACCTCGAGCTGCCGCGTCACCCGAAAGAAGACATGGGCGTGCGCGTCCTGCCGTTCGCCCGGGAAATCTACATCGATCGCGATGACTTCATGGAAGAGCCGCCAAAAGGTTACAAGCGCCTGGAGCCGGCCGGCGAAGTGCGCCTGCGTGGCAGCTACGTGATCCGCGCTGACGAAGCGATCAAGGACGCCGACGGCAACATCGTCGAACTGCGTTGCTCCTATGACCCCGACACCCTGGGCAAGAACCCGGAAGGTCGCAAGGTCAAGGGCGTGATCCACTGGGTGCCGGCCGCCGCCAGCGTCGAGTGCGAAGTGCGCCTGTACGATCGCCTGTTCCGTTCGCCGAATCCGGAAAAGGCTGAAGACAGCGCCAGCTTCCTGGACAACATCAACCCTGACTCCCTGCAAGTACTCACGGGTTGTCGTGCCGAGCCTTCGTTGGGCAACGCACAGCCGGAAGACCGTTTCCAGTTCGAGCGCGAAGGTTATTTCTGCGCGGATATCAAGGACTCGAAACCCGGTGCTCCGGTATTCAACCGTACCGTGACCTTGCGCGATTCCTGGGGTCAGTGATCAAGTCTTAAGGGAAACCCTGTGCTTACGATCTACAACACGCTCACCAAGAGCAAAGAAGTCTTCAAGCCGCTGGATGGCAACAAGGTCCGCATGTACGTCTGCGGCATGACCGTGTACGACTACTGCCACATCGGTCATGGTCGCAGCATGGTCGCCTTCGACCTGGTGACCCGCTGGCTGCGGTTCAGCGGTTATGACCTGACCTACGTGCGCAACATCACTGACATCGAAGACAAGATCATCAACCGTGCCCGTGAAAACGGCGAGCCTTACGATGCGCTGACCGAGCGCATGATCAAGGCCATGCACGAGGACGAGGCGCGCCTCAATATCCTCAAGCCGGACCTGGAGCCTCGTGCCACGGACCACATCCCGGGCATGCTGGCGATGATCCAGACCTTGATCGACAAGGGCTATGCCTACGCACCGGGCAATGGCGACGTGTACTACCGCGTCGCCAAGTTCATGGGCTACGGCAAGCTGTCGCGCAAGAAGATCGAAGACCTGCGCATCGGCGCGCGCATCGAAGTCGACGAGTCGAAGCAGGACCCGCTGGACTTCGTCCTGTGGAAGGCGGCCAAGCCGGGTGAGCCGAGCTGGGAATCCCCATGGGGCGCCGGGCGTCCGGGCTGGCACATCGAATGCTCGGTGATGTCCACCTGCTGCCTGGGCGAGACGTTCGACATTCATGGGGGCGGTAGCGACCTGGAATTTCCGCACCACGAAAACGAAATCGCCCAGAGTGAAGCCGCCACCGGCAAGACCTACGCCAACGCGTGGATGCATTGCGGCATGATCCGGATCAACGGCGAGAAGATGTCCAAGTCCTTGAACAACTTCTTCACCATCCGTGACGTGCTGGAAAAGTACCACCCGGAAGTCATTCGTTACCTGCTGGTGTCGAGTCATTACCGCAGCGCCATCAACTACTCGGAAGACAACCTCAAGGACGCCAAGGGTGCCCTGGAACGTTTCTACCATGCGTTGAAAGGCTTGCCGAATGTGCCGGCGGCCGGCGGCGAAGCGTTCGTTGCACGCTTTACCGAGGTGATGAACGACGACTTCGGCACGCCGGAAGCCTGCGCGGTGCTGTTCGAGATGGTGCGCGAGATCAACCGCCTGCGCGAGAGCGATCTCAATGCCGCGGCTGGCCTGGCGGCCCGCCTGAAAGAACTGGCCAGCGTGCTGGGTGTGTTGCAGCTCGAAGCCGATGATTTCCTGCAGGCCGGCGCCGAAGGTCGCGTGGACGCCGCGCAGGTCGAGGCCTTGATCCAGGCGCGCCTGACTGCGCGGGCGAACAAGGACTGGGCCGAATCCGACCGCATCCGCGACCAGCTCACCGCCATGGGCGTGGTGCTGGAAGACGGGAAGGGTGGGACGACCTGGCGGTTGGCGGACTAAGATTTCTTAGCGCGCACAATTCCCCTTGTGGGAGCGGGCTTGCTCGCGAATGCGGTGCATCAGTTAGTGATTTGTTGACTGACACACTGCATTCGCGAGCAAGCCCGCTCCCACATTGGATCTGCTGTGGTCCCCAATTTTTGCCCGCCTCCAATTCCTGTGGGAGCGAGCTTGCTCGCGATAGCGGAGTGTCAGACAACATGTTTGTCGACTGATACACCGCCATCGCGAGCAAGCTCGCTCCCACAATTTTTTGTGCTCAGCCTGGCAATCATCCCTTTATGAGCTAGTACTGTCAGGTCGATTCGACGTTCTATGACAGGGCTCTTCCATGTTGGCTCATTGGTCGCTTGCGGCAATTCATCTGCTGGCGTTCGCCCTCGGGTTCTGGGCGGTGCTGACGCGCGGCACGGCACTACGACGCCTGGCGGGCGGTGTGGACGCGGTGCGGAGTGTCTTGGTGGCTGACAATCTGTGGGGTCTGTCGGCGCTGGTGCTGTTGGTGACCGGTGGGATGCGAGCGTTCGGCGGGTACGAAAAAGGCACGGACTATTACCTGCATCAACCGCTGTTTCATCTGAAGATGACGTTGCTGCTGTTGATCCTGTTGCTTGAAATCGTACCGATGATCGCCCTGATCAAATGGCGGATGGCGCTGGGCAAAGGGACGGCGATCGATCCTTCGAAAGCCGGCCGACTTGCGCGGATCAGCCATATCGAAGCCTTGTTGCTGATCTTGATGGTCGTCGCCGCCACAGGCATGGCGCGCGGCGTGGGTCTGGGCTGACCGGCCGCGAACGCCTGCTTCGTCATCATTAAAACGAAACGTCTGACAGCCATGCTCAGCGCCATGCCATTAGTATCGGTTCACGGGTGGGACGAACGAAGGCGAGGGTGGGGCGAAGTATGGCGTGGTCGGCCAGAATCTTTAGCCAGCCATTGCGACGATGCAAACGGGCTGGCTGCGGACTGCTGCAATGTTCAGGGAGTTTGCGGCTTGTCGGGGGCGGTAAGGCCGGCCTGAATACGCTGATAGATCTCTTCACGATGCACCGCAACGTTTTTCGGGGCGTTGATGCCGATCCGTACTTGTTGGCCGCTAACGCCCAGAATGGTGATCGTGATGTCGTCACCAATGTTTATGCTTTCACCGACTTTGCGGGTGAGTATCAGCATGGTGTTCTCCTTGATTGCTTTATAGGGCACCTGATTCAGACAGTGCAGATGTCGGTACTGCTTATAGATTAGTGCTAAGTGTCACAATGTGGGTGCCTCTTTCTGACGTGCAGATGCAGCATTAATTCCCAGGGTGCGACTATACAGAGACGCCGAGCAGGATTCTCGTGTTTTGAGCATTGTTGGCGGCGATCTTGACGGGCACGGGTGCTAAAATCCATACCTCATGTCTTCCAGGGGAAACGTTGTGCGCAAATTGGCTTGGGTTATCGCGGTATTAGCGTTGGCAGGATGCGGTGAAGGGCGTGACGTCGAAGCACCGAAGCCCAAACCCGCCGCGACCTCCGCACCGGCCGTCGCTGCCGCGCCGCAGTGGGCCGTCGAGGTTCGCGGCCAGACACCGCAGGCTGTCAGTGACCTGACCGGTTGGCTCATCGAGCATAGTTTCATGTCGAACGTGGTGCGGGAAAACGGCAAGGAGCGCGTCCTGGTCGGCCCTTTCAGTTCCGAGGCCGAAGCCCAAGCCAAGCAGGAACAGGTCACGGCCGCACTGGTCCGGGCGAAGAAACGCAACATCGAGACGTTGGTGGTGGACTACCCGACGGCCCAATGATCGGGGTAGAGCAAAAAAGCCAGTAAAATCTGTGGGAGCGAGCTTGCTCGCGATAGCGGTGGATCAGCCAACATCTATGTTGACTGACATGTCCCTATCGCGAGCAAGCTCGCTCCCACAGTGGGTTTGTGCTGGTCACGAATGCGAGGTCAACCGCAGGCCTTCATGTCCACCGGCCCCACGAACTCGTTCCCGCGTCCCATGACGCACGCCACGCTCTGGTTGCGCTGGCGTTCCCAGCTTTCGACCGGGTAGGTCTTGTCCCAGGCTTCATACAGGCGCCGGTCCTGCTTCGAGAGGCGCAGGCCATATTGCTTGCTCATGTAGAAATAGGTCCGGGCGATCATCCCTCGGATGGAAGGGCGGGGCATGACCTTCTTGGCCTTGAAATCCACTTGGGTCAGGCATGAGCCGTATTGGCCCTTTTGCTCTGGCAGCCAGCCGAAACTGAAATTGCTGCGATCGCCATTCACTTCCCCGATGCTCGGCACCAGGTTGTGCAGGTCGGCCTCGGCCCGTTGATAGACTGGATCATAGCGGGTGCAGTTCTTGCGACCGCCTTGTTGCCAGCATTGGCGCTGATGGCCGATCTGCCACGCCGGAACGATATGCTCCCACTCAATGCGAGCGGCACGGCTGGCGTTCTTGCGCGGTACATAACCGCAGGCGGCCAGGTTCACGCGGTTGCCGGTGTATTTGCAGCCACAGTAGAACTCGGTGGATTGCGGGGCGTAGAGTTTCCAGGCGATTTTCTTGGCTTCGTTGAAGGTGCGCGGGGCACCGGCCTGTGCGCCCAAGGCGATGAACACAAGCAAAAAAGCTAAACAGCGAACACTCATCAGGCTCAATCTTCCTTCGGCACTACCCAGAAAACCTGCACACCACCATCGTCGCGATAGGCGAGGGTTACGTTGTCGTTCTCGTCGATTTCTTCCAGGAGGCGCTCCCACTCATCCACCGGCTCGTCGGGCAGACGGAAGATCAGCGCGGCCTTGGCTTTTTGCGCGGTGGGGGCGTTGATGATTTTCGAGACCCGAAGACCGAGTCGCGTATAGGAATCTAGGGGGGCAGTTGCAGCGGAGGGGGTGGCCAAAGGATTATCCTTATTAAGCTGTACGGGCATACAGTATTTAACTGTAGGCATTTACGCAACTGCTTAAAATTCAAGAAAACCGTCTGACAGCGCTTTTTTCGTTTTGGTGTGGGAAAAAGGAGTTTTTTATCGGCTGGCGTAAACAGGCGTCATCCGCTCAGGATGGCGAAGCTATAGACTGATTTCAGTGGACGCTAAAGAAACGGCTTCGGCGGGCGATGTCCTTCGTAGGAATCCCTCTCTATGGAGTTTTGACATGTCGTTTTCCATCGGCTTTCCCAATTCGGCAGCCGTGACCATCGGTGGCAAATCCGCAGCCACTCTGAAGGCCCTGAGCGAATCAGAAGCCCAGGCCGCCGATGAGGCCCTGGGTACAGCGCAAACCTCGGGCAAGGTCCGCGCAGTCATGGGCGCAGGCGCTGAAGCGACCGGCCAGGCGCAGGAGGGCGGTAGCACCCAGAGCGTGGCGGTCCAGGTGCTGCTCAAACGGATGCAAGAGCTTCAGCAGCAGCTCAGGGAGCAGCAACAACAACTGGCTGCCGCCGAGGCGCGCAACTATCCAACGGAGGAGGCCAAGGCCTCGGCGGTGATGGCGGTCCAAGGGCAGATCGCCGACACCAGTGGCGCCTTGCTGGAAGTCACCGGCCACCTGGTCACGGAGCTGGCCAAGGGCGCCAGTTCGGGTTCGGTGGTCAACACGACGGCTTGAGCCTCGACGTTGCGGATCAAACCGCAACGTTGACAAATCTTTGAAGCCTTACCATAGTTCACTTCACGCAAACGTTTGCGCGGCGTTCCGTGCATTGATTTGCTCACAATAATCATAAGATCGGAGTGAACCCATGAAGTTGCCATTCGCTGGACGCCTTCTCGCTGTTGCCATGCTCGCGGCCGCATCCGCTGCGCTGCCTATCTCCTCGGCATTTGCCCAGACCGCAGAAAAACCCAAGGTCGCCCTGGTCATGAAATCCCTGGCTAACGAATTCTTCCTGACCATGGAAGACGGTGCCAAGGCTTATCAGAAGGAACACTCCGCCGATTTCGAGCTGATCTCCAACGGGATCAAGGATGAAACCGACACCGCCAACCAGATCCGCATTGTCGAGCAGATGATCGTGGCCAAGGTCAATGCCCTCATCATCGCGCCAGCGGATTCCAAGGCCATGGTGCCGGTGATCAAGAAAGCCGTCGACGCCGGCATCACCGTGATCAACATCGATAACCAGCTCGATCCGGACGTGGTCAAGAGCAAGAACATCAAGGTGCCGTTCGTAGGCCCTGACAACCGCAAGGGTGCACGTTTGGTCGGTGAGTACCTGGCCAAGCAGCTCAAGGCCGGTGACGAAGTCGGCATCATCGAAGGCGTGTCCACCACCACCAACGCCCAGGCACGCACCGCGGGCTTCAAGGATGCGATGGAGGCGGCGCAGGTCAAGGTCGTCTCCCTGCAATCCGGCGACTGGGAAATCAACAAGGGCAACCAGGTTGCCGCGTCGATGCTCAGCGAATACCCGAACATCAAGGCTCTGCTGGCTGGTAACGACAGCATGGCGGTCGGCGCGGTCTCGGCCGTGCGCGCGGCGGGCAAGGCGGGCAAGGTGCAGGTGGTCGGCTACGACAACATCAATGCCATCAAGCCGATGCTCAAGGACGGTCGTGTCCTGGCGACGGCCGACCAGTTCGCCGCCAAGCAGGCTGTCTTCGGGATCGAGACGGCGCTGAAGATCCTCAAGGGCGAAAAAGTCGACAGCGGCACCAACGGCGTTATCGAAACTCCGGTCGAGCTGGTGACCAAGCCGTAACCCTGGCGACACAACGGTGCTCGCCCATCCGGGCGAGCGCATTGGAGAGTTTGTTATGTCCGTTCGCGACCCGAACGCTGTCCTGTGCGTCAGCGGTATCGGCAAGACCTATGCCCAGCCGGTACTGACCGACATCAGCCTGACGTTGATGCGCGGTGAGGTGTTGGCGCTGACCGGTGAAAATGGCGCCGGCAAAAGCACCCTGTCCAAGATCATCGGCGGGCTGGTGACGCCGACGACCGGGCAGATGCAATTCCAAGGGCAGGATTATCGCCCTGGCAGCCGGACCCAGGCAGAAGAGCTGGGCGTGCGCATGGTGATGCAGGAACTCAACCTGCTGCCGACCCTGTCCGTGGCTGAGAACCTGTTCCTCGACAACCTGCCCAGCCATGGCGGCTGGATCAGCCGCAAGCAATTGCGCAAGTCAGCCATCGAAGCCATGGCCCAGGTGGGGCTTGATGCAATCGATCCTGACACGCTGGTCGGCGAGCTGGGGATCGGTCACCAGCAGATGGTCGAGATCGCCCGCAACCTGATCGGCGATTGCCATGTGCTGATTCTCGATGAGCCGACCGCCATGCTGACGGCCCGCGAAGTTGAAATGCTCTTTGAGCAGATCACTCGTCTGCAGGCGCGTGGCGTGTCGATCATCTACATTTCCCATCGTCTCGAAGAGTTGGCGCGGGTCGCCCAACGCATTGCGGTACTGCGTGACGGCAACCTGGTCTGCGTCGAGCCGATGGCCAACTACGACAGCGAGCAACTGGTGACCCTGATGGTTGGCCGGGAGTTGGGCGAGCACATTGATCTCGGTCCACGCCAGATCGGCGCGCCGGCGTTGACCGTTAAAGGCCTGACCCGTTCCGACAAGGTCCGCGACGTGTCCTTCGAAGTCCGCAGTGGCGAGATCTTCGGCATCTCCGGCCTGATCGGGGCAGGGCGTACCGAATTGTTGCGGCTGATCTTCGGTGCCGATCCGGCCGACAGCGGCACGGTGGCGCTGGGTTCGCCGGCCCAGGTCGTGAGCATTCGCTCCCCGTCCGATGCGGTGGCCCATGGCATCGCCTTGATCACCGAAGACCGCAAGGGCGAAGGCCTGCTGCTGACTCAATCCATCGCCGCCAACATTGCCCTGGGTAACATGCCGGAGATTTCCAGCGCCGGCCTGGTCAATGGCAGCGCCGAACTGGCCTTGGCGCAGCGGCAGGTCGATGCCATGCGCATCCGCAGTTCCAGCCCGACCCAGTTGGTGTCCGAGCTGTCGGGCGGCAACCAGCAGAAAGTCGTGATCGGTCGTTGGCTCGAACGCGATTGCGCAGTCATGCTGTTCGACGAGCCGACCCGTGGCATCGATGTCGGCGCCAAATTCGACATTTATGCGCTGCTCGGCGAGTTGACTCGCCAGGGCAAGGCGCTGGTCGTGGTGTCCAGTGACCTGCGGGAACTGATGTTGATCTGCGACCGGATCGGCGTGCTGTCCGCCGGGCGCCTGATCGACACCTTCGAGCGCGACAGCTGGACCCAGGATGACTTGCTTGCCGCCGCATTCGCCGGCTACCAGAAACGTGATGCGCTGCTCAACGAAGCAGCGCCTAGGGATCTTTCATGAAAACCGCATCTGCCGTCGGCAAATCGAGTGGCAACTTCTACGGCCTCGGGACCTACCTGGGCCTGGCCGGCGCGCTGCTGGCCATGATCGCGCTGTTCTCGGCCTTGAGCAGCCATTTCCTGTCCTATGACACCTTCAGTACCTTGGCCAACCAGATTCCCGACCTCATGGTGCTGGCGGTCGGTATGACGTTCATTCTGATCATCGGCGGCATCGACCTGTCGGTGGGCTCGGTGCTCGCACTGGCGGCCTCGACGGTCAGCGTGGCCGTGCTCGGCTGGGGCTGGAGTGTCTGGCCATCGGCCTTGCTCGGCATGGCCGTGGCGGCGTTGGCGGGTACGGTCACCGGTTCGATCACCGTGGCGTGGCGGATTCCATCGTTCATCGTCTCCCTCGGCGTGCTGGAAATGGCCCGGGGCCTGGCGTACCAGATGACTGGTTCGCGGACCGCCTACATCGGCGACTCGTTCGCCTGGCTCTCCAACCCCATCGCCTTTGGTATCTCGCCTTCGTTCATCATCGCTTTGCTGGTGATCTTCATTGCCCAGGCGGTGCTGACTCGTACGGTGTTCGGTCGCTACCTGATCGGCATCGGCACCAATGAAGAAGCCGTGCGCCTGGCCGGCATCAATCCAAAGCCCTACAAGATCCTGGTGTTCAGCCTGATGGGCCTGCTGGCCGGTGTGGCGGCGCTGTTCCAGATTTCTCGCCTGGAGGCCGCGGACCCGAACGCCGGCTCCGGCCTGGAACTGCAGGTGATCGCTGCGGTGGTCATCGGCGGAACCAGCCTGATGGGTGGGCGAGGCTCGGTCATCAGCACTTTCTTTGGCGTGCTGATCATCTCCGTGCTGGCGGCGGGCCTGGCGCAGATCGGCGCTACCGAACCGACCAAACGCATCATTACCGGCGCGGTGATCGTGGTGGCGGTCGTGCTCGATACCTATCGCAGCCAGCGCGCCAGTCGGCGGGGCTGAACCATGGCGACGATCAAGGATGTAGCAGCGCTCGCGGGGATTTCCTACACCACCGTGTCCCACGTGGTGAACAAGACGCGGCCGGTCAGCGAAGAAGTGCGGCTCAAGGTCGAGGCGGCCATCGAGCGCCTGGACTACGTGCCCAGCGCCGTGGCCCGGTCGCTCAAGGCCAAGACCACGGCGACCATCGGCCTGCTGGTGCCCAACAGCCTCAACCCTTACTTTGCCGAGTTGGCCCGGGGCATCGAGGATTACTGTGAGCGCAACGGCTATTGCGTGATCCTGTGCAACTCTGACGACAACCCGGACAAGCAACGCAGCTACCTGCGTGTGCTGCTGGAAAAACGCATCGATGGCCTGATCTTCGCGTCCGCTGGCGGTGATGTCGGCCTGGCCGAGGGGCTGGCCAACGTGCGCACGCCCATGGTGATCGTCGACCGCGGGCTCGATGGCGTCGACGCAGACCTGGTGCGCATCGATCATGAATACGGCGCCTACCTGGCGACCCGGCACCTGCTGGAGCTGGGGCACCGCGATATTGCCTTCATCGGCGGCCCGGCCAACACCAGCGTGGCGCAGATGCGTTTGGCCGGTTACTGCCGAGCACTGAAAGAGGCCGGGATCGAGTTGCCCGTCGAGCGCATGCTCGAGAGCGATTTCACCAGTACCGGCGGTTACCGCGCCGCCGCGCAATTGCTTGAACTGCAGCCGCCGAGTGCGATCTTTGCGGCCAACGACATGATCGGCATCGGTGTGCTGCGCGCCGCCGCTGAACGCAACATACGCGTACCCAGCGAGCTGTCGGTCATTGGTTTCGACGACATCCAGATGAGCCGTTATGTCTACCCGGCGTTGACCACGGTGGGGCAGTCGATCCTGCAGCTCGGTGAGATGGCGGCCGAAGTGCTGCTGCTGCGTATCGCGACACCGAGCCTTGCCACCGACCAGCGGATCGTGACGCCAAGTATTGTCTTGCGTGAGTCGACTGCACCGCTGTCCGGTACATTCGCCCAATACCGCTGAACCGAATTGATGAGTAGTGATGTATGCCAGCAAAAGTAGTGGTAATAGGCAGCCTGAACATGGACCTGGTGACCCGGGCGCCGCGCTTGCCCCGTGGCGGTGAAACACTGATCGGCGAGTCGTTCGCCACCATCCCGGGCGGCAAGGGCGCCAACCAGGCGGTGGCCGCCGCGCGCCTGGGAGCGCAGGTGTCGATGGTCGGTTGCGTGGGCAACGATGCCTACGGCGAGCAATTGCGCGGCGCACTGCTGGCCGAGGGCATCGACTGCCAGGCGGTGCGCGTGGTGGAGGATTCCAGCGGCGTGGCGCTGATTGTTGTCGATGACAACAGCCAGAATGCCATCGTTATCGTCGCCGGTGCCAACGGAGCGCTCACTGCCGAGGTCTTGGACGGTGTCGATGCAGTGCTGCAAAGCGCCGATGTCATTATCTGCCAGCTCGAAGTGCCGGATGCCACCGTCGGCCATGCCCTCAAGCGCGGCCGTGAGTTGGGCAAAATCGTCATCCTCAACCCGGCGCCGGCTTCCCATACGTTGCCGGCCGACTGGTATGCCTGCGTCGATTACCTGATTCCCAATGAAAGTGAAGCAGCGGTGCTGAGCGGGCTGGCGGTGGACTCCCTGGAAACCGCCGAAGCCGCGGCGGCGCATCTGATCGCCGCCGGTGCCGGCAAGGTGATCGTCACCCTGGGCGCCCAGGGCCTGATGTTCGCCAATGGCGCCAGCTTCGAACACTTCCCGGCCCCGCGGGTCAAGGCGGTGGACACCACGGCGGCCGGAGACACCTTTGTCGGCGGCTTCGCGGCAGCCTTGGCCAGCGGCAAGAGCGAGGTCGATGCGATTCGTTTCGGTCAGGTCGCCGCCGCGCTGTCGGTCACCCGATCCGGCGCGCAACCTTCAATCCCCACGTTGCTGGAAGTGCAGGCTTTCAAATCATGAAAAAGACGCCGTTGTTGAATGTGGCACTGTCGCGACTGATCGCTTCCCTCGGCCATGGCGACAAGGTGGTCATCGGTGATGCCGGCCTGCCTGTGCCGCCCCAGGTCGAATTGATCGACCTGGCCCTGACCCATGGCATTCCTGATTTTGTCAGCACCTTGAAGGTGGTGCTCAGCGAAATGCAGGTGGAAAGCCATGTCCTGGCCGAGGAAATCCTCGAGAAGCAACCTTCGGCCCTGACGACCCTGGAGGCGCTGCATGCCGAGGGTGCGCTGGGTGAGCGGGCGTTGGTCAGTCATGAACAATTCAAGGTCATCAGCCAACAGGCACGGGCGATCATTCGCACCGGCGAATGCTCGCCGTACTGCAATATCGTGCTGGTCGCTGGAGTGACGTTCTAACCCTGTTCAACCCTGCACAAGGAATGCGCCATGCACCGCTATGCTGAGAAAATGCACCAACTGATCCGGAGTCTGCTGCTTTTGTCATTGATCACCGCAACGAGCGCCCAGGCGGCGGAAAAGATCGACCTGATCATCGACACCGATCCAGGCGCCGACGACGTGGTGGCGCTGTTGTTCGCCCTGGCATCGCCCGAGGAACTTCATATCCGTGCGCTGACCACCGTCGCCGGCAATGTGCGCCTGGACAAGACCTCGCGCAACGCTCGCCTGGCCCGTGAGTGGGCAGGGCGCGAAGACGTGCCGGTCTACGCCGGTGCGCCGAAACCGTTGATGCGCACGCCCATCTACGCAGAAAACATCCATGGCAAGGAAGGCCTGTCGGGTGTCACGGTGCACGAGCCGAAGAAGGGGCTGGCCGAGGGCAATGCCGTCAACTACCTGATCGACACGCTGAAGGCGGCCAAGCCCCACAGCATTACCATTGCCATGTTGGGGCCGCAGACCAACCTGGCGCTGGCGTTGGTCCAGGAACCGGACATTGTCCAAGGCATCAAGGAAGTGGTGATCATGGGCGGTGCGCACTTCAACGGCGGCAATATCACGCCGGTGGCTGAGTTCAATCTGTTCGCCGACCCGCAGGCGGCCGAGGTGGTGGCCAAGAGCGGCGTGAAGCTGACCTACCTGCCGCTGGACGTGACCCACAAGATCCTCACCAGCGAAGCGCGCCTGAATCAGATCGCGGCGCTGAACAACAACGCCAGCAAGTTGGTGGGCGATATCCTCAACGAATACGTCAAGGGCGATATGGAGCACTACGGCATGACGGGCGGGCCGGTGCATGACGCAACCGTGATTGCCTACCTGCTCAAGCCACAACTGTTCACCGGCCGTTCGGTCAATGTCGTCGTGGACAGTCGCGAGGGTCCGACGTTCGGGCAGACCATCGTCGACTGGTATGACGGCCTGAAGGCGCCGAAGAACGCGTTCTGGGTGGAAAACGGTGATGCCCAGGGGGTCTTCGACCTGCTGACCGAGCGCCTGGCGCGCCTCAAGTAACCCGCCTGGCTATGCACCCGCAGGCTGGACCTGCGGGCGCGTGCCTCAATCCACGGCGTCGACGATGCTCGAGTAGCGCTCGAACGTCTGCTGGATGAAGTTGCGGGCGACGTCCGTCCCCAACTCCTTCACCAACAAGTCTATGCAGATGATTGCCAGTTCCTCCGGGCTGCCCGGGCTATAGGAACTGTGGCCCTCCGACCATTTGGCATTGATGGTGGCTTCGATGCTGACGGTGCTCATGGTCGGGCTCGCGAGTTGAAGGTCTGTAGGCTGAGTTAAACATTTTTGCCCGGGATTTGGCACTGCGACTTAGGCATTGGGGGAGGGCTGTGCGACACTTGTTTTTTTGGTTTCAGAAGGAGCCCCGCCCGTGCAGATCGATTTGAACGCTCCTGGCGGCCTGACCCTCGAGGCGGTTCGTCAATTGCTGGCCTCGGCCAGTGACGACGAGCATACCCAACTGCGCGTGACCAAGGGCGGCACCGCCTATTTGTCCTCGGGTGTGGTCGGTGGCGTAGACATCGAGGGTTTGCGCTTTCGGCTCGAGACCTGGGCGAAGGGTTCAGGCTACGTCGGGCGGGTCGCTGCCAGCGACGAGGTCTGGGTCATGCAGATCTACAATGCGCTGAAGGACAACTGGCCGAATCCACCTTTTGATTACATTGACGTTTATTGAGCGTCGTTCATATTCAGTCACGATTCATGCCTGAACAGCGGGAACGGGCTCAGGCAAACTGCCAGCTTTCCCCAGACTGATGGCGGCGGTGTTGAAACCAAGCGCCGATTGGGTTGTCGCACGCTCTCTGTTTATTCATCGAAAAAAGGAGGCTTCATGCCTTGGAAGCTCGCGTCATTGAGTACTTTGCTGGCCGCCATGCTCTTGAGCGGTTGCAGCAGCACCTCTGAATCGACCCCCGAACCTGTGGCGGGCGAGACCGGTCACAGCCGCTGCGAAGCAAAAGCCGCCGAGTTTGTCATTGGCAAAAAGGCTTCGCCGCAGTTGCTGGAGCAGGCCCGTACCCGTGCTGGCGCGCAGAATGCCCGGATCCTCAAGCCCAACGACATGGTGACGCTTGAATACCGCTCCGATCGCCTGAACCTCAATACCGATGCCAACATGGTGGTCGACCGGGTGAACTGCGGCTGATCGATGATTTTCAATCGCCCATAAAAAACCCCGTCACATGGACGGGGTTTTTTAGTACGCGGAGAAATTACTCAGCGCGAACTTGTGCAGCTTGCATACCCTTTTGGCCTTTCTCAGCCACGAAGGAAACGGTCTGGCCTTCTTTCAGGCTTTTGAAACCGTCGCTTTCGATAGCTTTGAAGTGTACGAACAGGTCGTCACCGCCACCTTGAGGAGTGATGAAGCCGAAGCCTTTTTCATCGTTGAACCATTTAACGGTGCCGGTTTGGCGATTAGACATGGTGTATCTCCAAGAAACATATATTTTCAGTGTACTGTGCTGCTCAGGCCAACTGGGCACACCCGGGTATCATAGTCGAAATGTTCGATTTGGGAGCCCCCCGCAGGCGCTGTTTGCCAATCAGTCGTGTTTGCTTTATCGCCTTTACCCGCTGAAAGGCCCGGTTTTAAAGGCTTTGAGCCGAAAGTAAAGACGATAAAAAAAGCTGTAAAACCTGAATAAATCGTTCGAAAAAGCCTGAAATCAGGGTTTTTCAACCCTGTCGGGCCCGTTCAGGAGGCCTGTTTTCTTACTTTTTCGCCTTGTTATCGGCTTTGCATTTTGCGATCTGCCCCAGTGCCTTTTGCTGCAGCTCCGGGGTGGCCTTGTTGTCCATCAAGGCCTGGATGTCCGAGGCAGGGTAGGACTTGATCGCATCGGCGCCACAGGCGCAATGGGACTTGGCCGCGGCCGCGCCGATCTGGGGCGTTGCGGCTTGCGTGCATTGGGCCATGTATTTTTCGCGCTCGCCCTTGGGCCAGTCGGCATGGGCGGTCAGTGGCAGCAGCAGGGCGAGGGGGGCGACTACTGCAAACAATGTGTTCAGACGCATGCGAAGATGCTCCTTTTGGGTCAATGTCTTGTTATCTGAGGCGTTGCGCTCGGTTCAGTTCAGCACTCTGGCATAAAAACCCTGGATTTACGCCAGCTTCAATTCCCGCGCGGCGATGACCGTTCATCTGTGCTAGCATGCCGGGCTCGGCTATTTCCAGGCTGTGGATGATCATTCGTCCCGGTGGCAAAGACCCCGAATAACCCTGATTTGAATCCCAGTCACTCTGGTTCGGTTTCCCCGGTTGGCCGCAAGGCTCCTGCCGCTGTAAGGCAGGCGTTCGTCATTGAATGGCCTGGACTGGATCTTGTACTGGCTCATCCCAACCCACGTGACCTTTGGTAGGGGTCACCACTAGGAGAGGAGGCGCCATGCCAACTATTACTCTTCCCGACGGCAGTCAACGTTCGTTCGATCATCCGGTTTCCGTAGCCGAGGTCGCCGCATCCATCGGCGCGGGCTTGGCCAAGGCCACCCTGGCCGGCAAGGTCAACGGCAAGCTGGTCGACGCCAGTGACGTCATCGACAGCGACGCCACGCTGCAAATCATCACGCCCAAGGATGAAGAGGGGCTGGAGATCATTCGCCACTCCTGCGCCCACTTGGTTGGTCACGCGGTCAAGCAGCTGTACCCGAGCGCGAAGATGGTCATCGGGCCGGTCATCGACGAAGGCTTCTATTACGACATCGCCTTCGAGCGTCCTTTCACGCCGGACGACATGGCGGCCATCGAACAGCGCATGCAGCAGTTGATCGAGAAAGATTACGACGTCATCAAGAAAGTCACCCCGCGCGCCGAAGTCATCGAAGTCTTCAAGGCCCGTGGCGAGGACTACAAACTGCGTCTGGTGGAAGACATGCCGGACGAGCAGGCCATGGGCCTGTACTACCACGAAGAATACGTCGACATGTGCCGCGGCCCGCACGTGCCGAACACGCGTTTCCTGAAATCCTTCAAGCTGACCAAGCTGTCCGGCGCCTACTGGCGTGGCGATGCGAAGAACGAGCAGTTGCAGCGCGTCTATGGCACCGCCTGGGCGGACAAGAAGCAACTGGCGGCATATATCCAGCGCATCGAAGAAGCTGAGAAGCGCGATCACCGCAAGATCGGCAAGCGCCTGGGCCTGTTCCATACCCAGGAAGAGTCCCCGGGCATGGTGTTCTGGCATCCGAACGGCTGGACCCTGTACCAGGTGCTCGAGCAGTACATGCGCCAGGTCCAGCGTGAGAACGGCTACCTGGAGATCAAGACGCCGCAAGTGGTCGACCGCAGCCTGTGGGAGAAATCCGGGCACTGGGCCAACTACGCCGACAACATGTTCACCACCCAGTCGGAAAACCGCGACTACGCCATCAAGCCGATGAACTGCCCGTGCCACGTGCAGGTGTTCAACCAAGGCCTGAAAAGCTACCGCGAGCTGCCGATGCGCCTGGCCGAGTTCGGTGCCTGCCACCGCAACGAGCCGTCGGGTGCGCTGCACGGCATCATGCGCGTGCGTGCGTTTACCCAGGACGACGCGCACATCTTCTGCACCGAGGAGCAGATGCAGGCCGAATCCGCCGCCTTCATCAAGCTGACCATGGACGTCTACCGGGACTTCGGCTTCACCGAGGTCGAGATGAAGCTGTCCACTCGTCCGGAAAAACGCGTGGGCTCCGACGAGTTGTGGGATCGCGCCGAAGCGGCCCTGGCCGCCGCCCTCGATAGCGCGGGCCTTGCGTATGACCTGCAGCCTGGCGAGGGGGCTTTCTACGGGCCGAAGATCGAGTTCTCGCTGAAAGATTGCCTTGGTCGCGTGTGGCAGTGTGGTACCCTGCAGCTCGATTTTAACCTGCCGATCCGTCTTGGCGCCGAATACGTGTCCGAAGACAACAGCCGCAAGCACCCG
The DNA here is from genome assembly GCF_030687295.1 of Pseudomonas beijingensis. Taxonomy (NCBI): domain Bacteria; kingdom Pseudomonadati; phylum Pseudomonadota; class Gammaproteobacteria; order Pseudomonadales; family Pseudomonadaceae; genus Pseudomonas; species Pseudomonas beijingensis. The sequence continues at coordinate 3,390,168 of NZ_CP117425.1, forward strand.
GTCATGCTTCACCGCGCGATCCTCGGTTCGTTCGAGCGTTTCGTCGGGATTCTGATCGAACACTACGAGGGTGCGTTCCCCGCGTGGCTGGCGCCGACCCAGGCAGTGATCATGAATATCACTGATAAACAGGCAGATTTTGCCGCCGAAGTCGAAAAAACTCTCAACCAAAGCGGATTTCGTGCCAAGTCCGACTTGAGAAATGAAAAGATCGGCTTTAAAATCCGCGAGCATACTTTGCTCAAGGTTCCCTTTCTCTTGGTTATTGGAGATCGGGAGGTCGAGATGCAGACTGTCGCTGTGCGTACTCGTGAAGGTGCTGACCTGGGCTCGATGCCCGTCGCCGAATTCGCTGAGTTTCTCGCGCAAGCGGTTTCCCGGCGTGGTCGCCCAGATTTGGAGTAATTATTATTAAGCGTGAAATGAGACAAGATAAACGAGCTGCACCGAAAGGCCCGATCAACGAGAATATCTCGGCACGCGAGGTTCGGTTAATTGGCGCTGACGGCGAGCAGATTGGCATCGTCTCGATTGATGAAGCGCTTCGTATTGCTGAAGAAGCCAAGCTTGATCTGGTAGAAATTTCCGCAGACGCAGTCCCACCGGTTTGCCGGGTGATGGACTACGGCAAGTCGATCTTCGAGAAGAAGAAGCAGATTGCCGCGGCGAAGAAAAACCAGAAGCAGATTCAGGTAAAAGAAATCAAGTTTCGTCCAGGGACGGAGGAAGGGGATTACCAGGTAAAACTGCGCAACCTGGTACGTTTCCTGAGTGATGGGGACAGGGCCAAGGTATCCTTGCGATTCCGCGGCCGTGAGATGGCCCACCAGGAGCTGGGGATGGAACTCCTCAAGCGGGTTGAACAAGACCTGCTCGAGTACGGTTCGGTCGAACAGCATCCTAAGATGGAAGGACGCCAGCTGATCATGGTCATCGCCCCGAAAAAGAAGAAGTAATCACCAGGGCACGGCAGGCCTTGCGATTATGTTTATCAACTGAATGCGGAGTATCCGAACATGCCAAAGATGAAGACCAAAAGTGGTGCTGCTAAGCGGTTTCTGAAAACTGCTAACGGTATCAAGCACAAGCACGCTTTCAAGAGCCACATCCTGACCAAAATGTCGACCAAGCGTAAGCGTCAACTGCGCGGTAGCAGCTTGCTGCATCCGTCTGACGTGGCAAAAGTCGAGCGCATGCTGCGCCTTCGTTAATTTTTGGATCAAGAATAGAGGAAGTAACTCATGGCTCGTGTAAAGCGTGGCGTCATTGCCCGTAAGCGTCACAAGAAAATTCTGAAACTTGCTAAAGGCTACTACGGCGCGCGCTCCCGCGTATTCCGTGTTGCCAAGCAAGCGGTAATCAAGGCAGGCCAATACGCCTACCGTGACCGTCGTCAGAAAAAACGTCAGTTCCGCGCTCTGTGGATCGCTCGTATCAACGCTGGTGCTCGTGTTAACGGTCTGTCCTACAGCCGTTTCATCGCTGGCCTGAAAAAAGCGTCCATCGAGATCGACCGTAAGGTTCTGGCTGATCTGGCAGTGAACGAAAAAGCGGCGTTTGCTGCGATTGTCGAGAAAGCTAAAGCCACCTTGGCTTAAGTACCCCCGGCAGTCACCAGGGCTCACCTCTGTGGGCCCAGGTGTCAAACGTCATAAATAGGGGAAGAGCCTTAAAGCTCTTCCCCTATTTTGTATCTGGAGTCTGTACATGGAAAACCTGGACGCGCTGGTCGCTCAAGCACTAGAGGCTGTGCAAAGCGCTGAAGATATCAATGCCCTGGAGCAAATCCGGGTTCACTACCTTGGCAAGAAGGGCGAGTTGACTCAGGTGATGAAGACCCTGGGGAACCTGCCAGCCGAAGAGCGTCCGCAGGTCGGTGCGCTGATCAACGTTGCCAAGGAGCGTGTCACAGAAGTCCTCAATGCGCGCAAGGCGTTGTTCGAGGAGGCGGATCTGGCTTCCAAGCTCGCCGCCGAGTCCATCGACGTGACCCTGCCTGGCCGTGGCCAGACTTCCGGTGGCCTGCATCCGGTAACCCGGACCCTGGAACGCATCGAGCAGTTCTTCACCCACATCGGCTACGGCATTGCCGAAGGCCCTGAGGTCGAAGACGACTACCACAACTTCGAGGCGCTCAACATCCCAGGCCATCACCCGGCCCGGTCGATGCACGACACCTTCTATTTCAATGCGAACATGCTGTTGCGCACCCATACCTCGCCGGTACAGGTCCGCACCATGGAATCGCAGCAGCCGCCGATCCGCATCGTCTGCCCAGGCCGTGTGTACCGCAGCGACTCCGATATCACCCCACTCGCCGATGTTCCACCAGGTCGAAGGCCTGCTGGTTGATCGCGACATCAATTTCGCCGACCTGAAAGGCACTATCGAAGAGTTCCTGCGGGTGTTCTTCGAAAAAGAACTGGCCGTGCGTTTCCGTCCTTCGTACTTCCCATTCACCGAGCCGTCGGCTGAAGTCGACATGGAATGCGTGATGTGCAGCGGCAAAGGCTGCCGCGTCTGCAAGCAGACTGGCTGGCTGGAAGTCATGGGCTGCGGCATGGTTCACCCGAACGTGCTGCGCATGTCCGGGATCGATCCGGAAGAATTCTCGGGGCTTTGCTTTCGGCATGGGCGTCGAGCGCCTGGCCATGCTGCGTTACGGTGTGAATGACTTGCGCCTGTTCTTCGACAACGACTTGCGATTCCTTGCGCAATTTCGCTAGGTCGCTAGTCCGTAACGAATCTATTAGGAGAGCAGGATGAAATTCAGTGAACAATGGCTGCGCGGCTGGGTAAGCCCGCAGGTAAGTCGGGACGAGCTGGTTGCTCGCCTGTCGATGGCCGGCCTTGAGGTCGATAGCGTAACGCCGGCCGCCGGTGATTTCAGTGGCGTGGTGGTGGGTGAGGTGCTGGGCACCGAGCAGCACCCGGACGCTGACAAACTGCGGGTTTGTCAGGTCAGCAATGGTGCGGAAACCTTCCAAGTCGTCTGCGGCGCGCCCAACGTGCGCCCGGGCCTGAAGATTCCGTTCGCCATGATCGGCGCTGAACTGCCGGGCGACTTCAAGATCAAGAAAGCCAAGCTGCGTGGCGTCGAGTCCAACGGCATGCTGTGTTCACAGGCCGAGCTGCAGGTTGGCGAAGGCAACGATGGCTTGATGGAGCTTCCAGCTGATGCGCCGGTGGGCCAAGACATCCGTGAATACCTGGGCCTGGACGATGCAAGCATTGAGGTCGACCTGACGCCGAACCGCGGCGACTGCCTGTCCCTGGCCGGCCTGGCCCGTGAAGTCGGCGCGTTGTATGCCGCCCCCGTGACGCGTCCAGTGGTCGCGACCGTGCCGGCCGTGCATGACGAAGTGCGTTCGATTGAAGTCCTGGCGCCGGCGGCGTGCCCGCGTTACCTGGGCCGTGTGATCCGTAACGTCGATCTGTCCAAGCCGACGCCGCTGTGGATGGTGGAGCGCCTGCGTCGCGCCGACGTGCGCAGCATCGACGCAGCCGTGGACATCACCAACTATGTGATGCTGGAGCTGGGTCAACCGCTGCATGCGTTCGATCTCGCCGAGATCAACGGCGGCATCCGCGTACGCATGGCCGAAGAGGGTGAGAAGCTGGTGCTGCTCGACGGCCAGGAAGTGACCCTGCGCAGCGACACCCTGGTAATTGCCGACCACGCCCGCGCCTTGGCGATTGCCGGCGTAATGGGCGGCGAGCACAGTGGCGTATCCGCCACGACCCGCGATGTATTCCTGGAAAGCGCGTTCTTCGACCAGATCGCCGTCGCTGGCAAGGCGCGTTCCTATGGCTTGCACACCGACGCCTCGCACCGCTACGAGCGTGGTGTGGATTGGCAGCTGGCCCGTGAAGCCATGGAGCGCGCCACTGGCCTGCTGCTGGAAATCGCTGGCGGTGAAGCCGGCCCGATCATCGAGACCGTCAGCGAACAGCACCTGCCCAAGATTGCACCGGTCACCCTGCGTGCCCAGCGCATCACTCAGATGCTGGGCATGGAAATGGCCCCGGCCGAAGTCGAACGCCTGCTCAGTGCTTTGGGCCTGAACATCAACGCCGACGGGGCAGGGCAGTGGCGCGTCGAAGTGCCAAGCCATCGCTTCGATATCAGCCTGGAAGTCGACCTGATCGAAGAACTGGCCCGCCTGTACGGCTACAACCGCCTACCGGTTCGCTACCCGCAAGCGCGCCTGGCCCCACAGGCCAAGGCTGAAGCCCGTAGCGACCTGCCTGAACTGCGCCGCCTGCTGGTGGCCCGTGGGTATCAGGAAGCGATCACCTACAGCTTCATCGATCCACGCCAGTTCGAGCTGTTCAATCCGGGCGTCGAGCCGCTGTTGCTGGCCAACCCGATTTCCAATGACATGGCCGCCATGCGCTCGTCCCTGTGGCCGGGCCTGGTCAAGTCGCTCCAGCACAACCTGAACCGCCAGCAGGATCGCGTGCGTCTGTTCGAAAGCGGCCTGCGTTTTGTCGGTCAGTTGGAAGGCTTGAAGCAAGAGCCGATGCTGGCCGGTGTCGTCTGTGGCAGTCGCCTGCCGGAAGGCTGGGCGCAAGGTCGCGATGTCGTCGATTTCTTCGACGTCAAGGCTGACGTCGAAGCGGTGCTGGGCTTCGCCGGCGCACTCGACGCGTTCACGTTCGTACCGGGCAAGCATCCTGCGTTGCACCCGGGGCAGACCGCACGCATTGAGCGGGACGGGCGCGAAGTCGGCTATGTGGGCGCTATTCACCCTGAACTGGCGAAAACCCTCGGCCTTGATCGTCCGGTATTCGTCTTCGAGCTGGTCTTGGCCGAAGTGGCCCAGGGGAAAATGCCGAAATTCCAGGAGTTATCGCGCTTTCCTGAAGTGCGGCGTGACCTGGCGTTGCTGGCCGATCGCGACGTTGCTTCCAGCGCTGTGCTGGACGTAATCCGTGAAAATGCAGGCGAATGGCTCACGGACCTCAGGCTATTTGACGTGTATCAGGGTAAAGGCATTGATCCGCATAGAAAAAGCCTTGCAGTCGGCTTGACCTGGCAGCATCCATCGCGCACTCTTAATGACGATGAGGTGAATACCGCAACGCAGAACATCCTCACCTCGCTCGAAAACAGGTTGAACGCCACGTTAAGGAAGTGACGTATGGGGGCTCTGACGAAAGCTGAGATGGCGGAACGTCTGTATGAGGAGCTGGGCCTGAATAAACGGGAGGCCAAAGAATTGGTCGAACTGTTTTTCGAAGAAATCAGGCACGCTCTGGAAGACAACGAACAGGTCAAATTGTCCGGTTTCGGCAATTTCGACCTTCGGGACAAACGCCAGCGGCCTGGCCGCAATCCGAAAACGGGAGAAGAAATCCCGATCACGGCTCGCCGTGTGGTCACCTTTCGTCCAGGGCAGAAGTTGAAGGCCCGAGTTGAGGCTTATGCTGGAACCAAGTCATAACGACGAACTACCCGTCATCCCGGGCAAACGCTACTTCACCATTGGTGAAGTCAGCGAGCTGTGTGCGGTAAAACCGCACGTGCTGCGCTATTGGGAGCAGGAGTTTCCTCAACTCAACCCGGTCAAGCGCCGCGGAAACCGCCGGTATTATCAGCGACAAGACGTACTGATGATCCGGCAGATCCGCGCGCTGCTGTACGACCAAGGGTTCACCATCGGCGGCGCGCGCTTGCGCCTCTCCGGTGATGAGGCCAAGGACGATACAACCCAGTACAAACAGATGATCCGCCAGATGATCGCCGAGCTCGAAGATGTGCTGGTGGTGCTCAAGAAATAAATTTCTGCTTTTAAATCTTCCAGTTTTCAAAAGCTTGCGATATATTCCTGAGCGTTCCGTTGAGAAGCGGAACAAGATTCACGCCTAGTCGGGGCGTAGCGCAGTCCGGTAGCGCACTAGCATGGGGTGCTAGGGGTCGAGTGTTCGAATCACTCCGTCCCGACCATATTTTGAAAGGGGATCAAGCCATTCACTGGCTTGGTCCCCTTTTTCGTTTCAGGCTGCGCAAAATCTGCAAAGGCCTCCAAAGCCAGGTTAGCAACCTGGACCCACCCTTTTCATGGGTGGTCGATACCGTATTCTTCCCCTTCGAATATCAGTACAGCTGCAACCTCTAAGCGCCAGCGATTCTTACGTGCCGGGGGATTTGTGGTTACTGTTGGCGTTGCTTCGTGGCTAGGTCGGTCCGCGAACCAGTATCCAGACAGAGCGCTTTTCTAAAGTAGAGGGATCCTCATGAAAGCCGTAGTTTACGAAGCCTTTTCTCAACCCCCTCGTTTAATGACGGTCGAGGACCCGACCCCCGAGCATCACGGTGTGGTGGTTCAAGTCCTTGGCACGGGCGTATGCCGAAGCGACTGGCATGGCTGGAAAGGTCACGATCCTGACATTCGGCTGCCCCATGTGCCCGGTCACGAACTGGCGGGAATCGTGGCGCAGGTGGGGCGGGATGTCACCCGATGGAAGGTGGGTGATCGCATTACCGTGCCTTTTGTCGGTGGCTGTGGCGCGTGTCCGGAATGCAATAGCGGCAACCAGCAGGTGTGCCACAGCCAGTTTCAGCCGGGTTTCACCCATTGGGGTTCTTTCGCCGAGTATGTGGGGATTCACAAGGCGGATTTGAACCTGGTTGCGCTGCCGGAAAACATGGACTTCGCCACGGCGGCGAGCCTGGGTTGTCGCTTCGTCACGTCGTTTCGTGCGGTTGTCGATCAAGGCAAGGTCACGGCGGGCCAGTGGGTGGCGGTTCATGGCTGTGGTGGTGTGGGGTTGTCCGCGGTGATGATTGCTCATGCTATCGGGGCGAATGTTATTGCCATCGATATCTGCGACGATAAGCTCAAGCTTGCCCAGTCGCTCGGTGCCGTCGCGATGGTCAACGCAAGCCGTGTGGCGGATGTCACCGAGGCGGTGCTTGAGATCACGAAGGGCGGCGCTCACGTCTCCCTGGATGCCCTGGGTCATCCAGCAACCTGCTTCAACTCCATCAATAATCTGAGGCGTCGTGGCAGGCATGTCCAGGTCGGTTTGATGCTGGCCGATCACAGCACGCCGGCAATCCCAATGAGCAAGGTCATTGCCTACGAGCTGGAGATCTGTGGCAGCCATGGCATGCAGGCTCACCGTTACGGCGCGATGATGGAAATGATCGCGTCCGGCAAGTTGGCGCCTGAAAAACTGGTGGGCAAGACCATCAGCCTCGAACAGTCCATTGACGCGCTGATGAACATGGATCGGTTTGACACGGCAGGGGTTACGGTCGTGACACAGTTCTGACTGAGATCGGCCACGTTCTTCACGGTAATTTCAGGTCGACGAACGCTCAGCCCCACCTATCAAAAGCACCTGCCTGCCCAGGCCTAAGGGTAGGCAGGCGAGGGGCTCGACCATCTTTTATATCAGAAAGATATATAAATAATAGGAAATTGTCTTAATAGATATAGGACAAGGGCCTGCCAAAATAATATCCTAATTGAAAGAAAATAATTTCGCAATCCGAAAAAATCAAAAAGAGCGAAAAAAATGATCAAGACTCCGAAACGGTCAGAAGACGGTTCCGACCCGACCCAGGGTTGGGATGAAAAGAAGGCTCGAAGTACCGTGCAATCCTTGGCCAAGGGGTTTCGCGTACTGGAGTCGTTCACTGCCGAAAACGATGAGTTGACCTTGAGTCAGATCGCCGCGACGGCCGATCTCGATCCTGGTACGACTTTTCGCATGCTCAATACGTTGGTGGATTTGGGGTATGTCTCCAGAATTCCGGAAAGCCGTCGTTTTGCGTTGACGCTCAAGGTGCTGGATCTGGGCTTTCATGCCATCGCCCGGACTGATTTGCGCAGCATTGTGCGGCCTATACTCCGAGGCCTGGTCAGTGAAACCAGCGAGGCTGCCAGCTTTGCCGTCCTGCAGGGCGCCGATGTGCTTTACCTGGAGCGGGTACGGGCGGGCATCACCCGGTTGGGCGTGGATATCCGCATCGGCACCACGGTGCCTGCAACCCAGACGGCCATCGGCCAGTCGATCCTTGCCTTCCTGCCGGAGCAACAGGTCCAGAAAGTCCAGGCGCTCACGCCGACCACGCCCTTCATCATGAAACCCCATGCGCTTGAACGTCCCCTGGCGGAGTTGCTTGGGCAAATTCGCGACGATGGTTTCGTCTTGACCGAATCTTTGTTCACCGATGGACTGAGAATTCTCGCGGTCCCCGTGCTGGACATCGATGGATATCCGGTGGGGGCGATCAGCATTGCCGCTCCTTCGGTCCGGTGTACGGCGGACGAGCTTAAAAACCGTGCACTTAGTTCCACCCTGGAAGCCGCCAAGGACATTGGTAAGGCATTGGAGGCCAATGGAAGTATCGGCTCGAACTTCTAAACGTTAGTCATGATTACACGGGTTCACGCTAAAGCCCGTTAATGATCTCAATGAACTTCAAGCATTGTGAAATTCACACTGCTCGCACCTGCACGCCCCGACAATATTGACAATAAGAAGGAAGTGCCATGTTGATGCAAAACTTAGAAACAGAGCCTGTGGCTGAAGGGCTTAAAAGCCAAGCGAATATCAGTGCGAGACTTGAACGTTTGCCTATTACCCGGCAGGTCTTCTGGGCCAGGAATATTATTGGTGCCGCCACATTCTTTGATGGTTATACCGTCATCGCGATTGCCTATGCGATGCCGGTATTGGCCAAGGAATGGAACCTGACCGCGACCCAGATCGGCATGATTTTATCGTTCGGTTACCTGGGGCAGTTGTTAGGGGCGGTGTTCTTTGGTTGGCTGGCTGAACGTATCGGGCGGATGAAGGTACTGACGTTCACCATTCTTCTCTTCGTTGCCATGGATGTGGCCTGTCTGTTCGCCTGGAGCGCCGGGTCGATGATTCTGTTTCGTTTTCTGCAAGGCATCGGCACGGGAGGCGAGGTGCCGGTCGCCAGCGCTTATGTCAATGAGCTGATCGGATCGAAAAAGCGCGGCAAGTTTTTTCTGCTCTATGAAGTCATGTTCCTGCTCGGGCTGGTCGGTGCGGGCATCATTGGCTACCTGCTGGTACCGATCTACGGCTGGAAGGCCATGTTCGCCGTGGGCCTTGTCCCTGCCACGATTTTGATCCCGCTGCGCTTCTTTCTCTTCGAGTCGCCACGCTGGCTGGCCTCCAAAGGTCGATTGCAAGAAGCTGATCGCATTGTGACGCGCCTGGAAAACAGCGTGTTGAAAGCCGGCAAGCAACTTGCGCCCGCCGTAGAGGTGCCGCAGCTCGCAAAACCTGGTGGTACTCAAGGTTGGCGTGAGCTATTCCATGGCATGTATTTCAAACGGTCCATGGTCATCTGGGCAATGTGGTTTGGTGCCTACATGGTTGCCAATGGCTTGATCACCTGGTTGCCAACGCTTTATCGCCAACATTTCAATCTGCCGCTGGACACCAGTTTGGCTTACGGTTTCATCACGTCGGGGGCCGGCGTGGTTGCAGCCGTCATCTGCGCCTTGTTGATCGACAGGTTCGGTCGCCGCCGCTGGTATATGGGGGCCTTGTTCCTGGCTGCAATTCCCTTGTCAGTCCTGGCGCTGACCGGCGCGACATCACCCTTGCAGATCCTGCTTCTGGCCGGCCTCGGATACGCAATGGTGCAAACCGTCACGTTCTCACTTTATCTGTACTCGGCAGAGCTTTATCCCACCCGCCTTCGTGCGTTGGGTACCGGGTTGGGCAGTGCCTGGTTGCGCCTGGGGTCCGCCACGGGGCCGTTGGTGGTAGGACTCACCGTGTCCAGTGTCGGTGTGCATTATGTGTTTGGAATATTCGCAGTGATATTAATCATCACCGGCTGTGTCACTGCATTGTTTGCTGTTGAAACCAAGGGGCGAATACTGGAGGAACTTTCGCCTTGATAAGCGTTACGCCTGATCATTGATTAATTAGCTGCACACGTAATCTCCAATAAACCCCAAGTGATACTTGATTGTATGGCTTGCGTTCCTGCACGCGTCAGTTGCGGACACTTAGTAAACCAGAGGAAAGAAAATGAGTACTAAGAACACGATTGATCTCAAAGGTCTGGTACCGGCTCCAGTCACTCCGTTTACCCGCGATGGCAAGGTCGACTATGACGCGATTCAGAAGTTGGGTTCCTGGCTGGGTAGCTTTGATGGCGTCAAGGGCTTGGTGGTGTTGGGTCATGCGGGCGAGGGTACATTCCTGACCCAGGCCGAGCAGGCCTTGGTGATTCAGAGCTTTAAGGAATCGGTGGGCGGGCGGATCCCGATCATCGCCGGTATTACCGGGGGAAGGCACCCAAGTGGCCGCCGAGGAAGCCCAGCGCGCCGTCGATGCGGGTGCCAGTGCGGGCCTGGTTTATCCCTCCCATGGCTGGTTGCGTTTCGGTTACCAGAAGGGGGCCGCACAAGATCGCTACCGGGCGATTTACGAGCACAGCGGTCTGCCTCTGATCCTGTTCCAATATCCAGACGTGACCAAGGCCACCTACGACCTGGAAACCCAGTTGGACATCGCCAGGCAGCCAGGGGTTTTCGCCATGAAGAACGGCGTGCGCAACATGCGCCGTTGGGACACTGAGATCCCGGTGGTACGTCGTGAGGTTCCGGACCTGCAGATTCTCACCTGCCACGACGAGTACCTGTTGCACACCATGTTCGATGTGGACGGGGCACTGGTGGGCTACGGCAGCCTGACGCCTGAGCCGTTGATCGAGTTGATTGCCGCCGGCAAGCGCAGGGACTATCCGGCCGCTCGTGCCATCCACGACAAATTGCTGCCAGTCACCCGCAACGTCTACCACCGTGGCTCCCACATGGAAGGCACCGTGGGCGCTCAAGCATGGCCTGGTGGCGCGCGGCATTCTGGACCACGCCACGGTGCGTTCGCCGTTGCTGCCGCTGGCGGAAGGTGCGGATCGCGAAATCGCCGACGCCTTGCGCTCCGCTGGTCTGATCTGACCCGAGGAGGGGCGCTAACCAGGCGCCCCTCCTGCTGTGCCTGGCCGAACAAGGTTCCGTGATCTGGGGCCCTTTTTGCTCCATTCGCACCGACTGAAATATCCGATCCAATCTTCGATCAGCTCCATCCCTCCGGCGATTCGACAAGTCGTTTCCCGAGGGAGAGCAGACCGCGTGTGCCCTTCAATAACAACAACAGGGGAATCATGGTCGTGAAAACAATAACGCTGCGTCTCGCTGGCATTTTACTGTGCGTCGGCTTGCTGTCGCCTCGGGTGTTCGCCCAGGGTTTGGTTGACGACAGCAAGGCAACGCTGACCCTCAGAAACTTCTTCTTCGAACGTCATTTCACTGCGCCTGATGCCGCACAAGGCCAGGCACGGGAGTGGACACAGAGCTTTATTTTCGATCTTCGATCCGGCTTTACCTCCGGTACCGTTGGCGTGGGTGCCGACGTATTGGGCAAGTATGCCGTCAAGTTGGACGGCGGCGCCGGGCGTTACGGTGCGTTGTTATTACCTAAGGATGGTGATGGGGATCCGGCGGGTAGCTTCGGCCGGCTTGGAGTCGCCCTTAAAGCGAAAATTTCCGCCACCGAATTGAAAGTGGGTGAATGGATGCCCAACCTGCCGATTATCACCGCTGACGACTTCCGGGCGTTGCCACAAACGTTCGAAGGGACGCAGTTGTCTTCGCAGGATGTGAAGTACTGGACGCTGTTCGCCGGGCAATTCAAAAAAACCAGCTTGCGTAATGATTCCTCCATGGAGGATCTGGCTTTCGGTAGCGCTCACAGCGACGCGTTCAACTATCTGGGGGCCGACTACCGTTCAGCGTCTAAAAACAGCACATTTCGTCTATGGAGTGGGCAGCTAAAGGACATCTATCAGCAGCACTATGTCGGTCTGAACCAGCGCTGGTCGTTATCCCCAAGCGTCACCTTGAACACGAACCTGGGTTATTTCTGGGGCAAGGACGACGGTGCAGCCAAGGCTGGCCGTTTGGATAATCGCACGGCGTCATTGATGATCGGCCTGGGCGTCGAGCAGCATACGTTCAGTCTTGGTTGGCAGCAGGTCAGCGGTGAGACGGGCTGGATGAGAGTCTCCGGTACTGGAGGTATCTACCTGGCGAACAATACGTTCAACCATGCCTTTGACAACCCGGGGGAGCGATCCTGGCAGTTGCGCTACGATCTGGATTTCGCCGGTTATGGCGTTCCGGGGTTGTCATTGATGACCCGTTATGTCCACGGCGACGACGTCAGGTTACAACGCGTCGAGGACGGTTCGGAGTGGGTGCGTGAGAGTGAGCTTGGGTATGTGGTGCAAAGCGGTCGACTAAAAAATCTGGCTTTGCGTTGGCGAAATGCAAGTGTGCGCCGTGGATTCAATAGTGCGGATTACGATGAGAATCGTGTGATCATCAGTTATCCCTTGGGGATTCTTTAAGATCATTTGCTCTGAGCGATTCCCCGATAATGCGCTTCATCAACTTCGGTCAGGGTCGCATAACCGTCGTAGTGGTAGATTCGGTGCCTGTCTCGGGCATAGCGGTCCGTCAGGAATTCGAAGCTGGCCAGGTCGATACGCTTGGCGCTCAGCGGGCGTCGGTGGCAGAACAACTTGCGCGTGCCCAGTTGCAGGAAATCGGGATGGGGCACGCGGACTTCATCGGGGTCGAACACCACATCCAACGGTTTGCCTTCCGAGAAGATCAGGGTAGGGCTGACGGCATAGGTGCCGAGAATGCGGGTCTCAGAGGGGGGTAGCCGTTTTTTCGCCTCGCCGTAGTAATACAGCGCATCCCGATCCTTGGCCCAACCATGCCCACAGGACTCGAAAGTGGCCGCGTGGGCCTTACGAATCGGTTCGGGGGGATGATAGAAAACCCGGTGGCAGAACACGGTTTTGCCGTCTGTCAGGTAGGGCGACCCGAGTGAGCGGAAGTGCTCCGCGGGTTCTTGGGAAAACCGTTCGGGCACTTCCGTTTGCGCGTTATGAAACGGGATCAGATACAAGCCCTGGGCATCGCCGCACAGGTGCGTGTCGAGCAATCTGAAACTCGCTGCGTCCAGCCCGTTGATCACGCGTCCATGGAAATACACTTGGTCGCCCAGTTCAAAACCGAGACCGATGGCCCGTAACGGCAGCGTTTCCGTGTGCGTTTGCGCGGCCTCAGTCGTTGTCTGCAAACGGTGCCACCAATAACCTTCCAACTGCGGATGGGCTTCGAAGTAAGGAGCCCACGCCTTTTGCATGGCCGCATCGATGATGCCGCCAGAGCCCAGTGGGCCGTGCTTGTCACCTGCCAGCACAGGGGAGTAATCCTGGTCATTGCGACAAAGCTGGGTCACGACGAAGCTTTCCGCGTCGACATCGAGGCGTTTCTGGCGCCTGTAGACGTGCTGGTGATCACGGTAATAGTCGAAACCCAAGTGGCGAAAACTCGGGCCATGGGCGTCACGCAAGCGGGTCCCGGCGGCGTAGACGAAACTGTCGTCCACGGCAAAATAGTCATCCTCGTATTCAGCGGCGCTGACCACGCGGCCGTACTCATCGAACGCCGGCTGCCTGCACTTGAGCAGGTGGAAATCGCCAACGTAGCGGATGGTCTTGCCAGTCAGGTAATAGGCGCGTTGCTTGTCCTTGGCGTAGCGTTCGTTAAGCACGGTGAAGGTCGCCAAGTCGGCATTGTCGATGCGGTAGAAGTATTCATAGGAAATGCTCGAACCTTGCTGTGCTTGCACGATGATCGACTGCCCATCGGTGCCCCAGCGATGGGCGAGCATCTGGAAGTCGTCCGGATTTGCGACCGGCAGCGGCGTGCCGTCCTTCTGGTGCAGGGGCTTGAAGCCCTTGTAGACCTGATCGTCGATCACTCGATAGGACGGATGGTTGCAATACCGCACCCGCGCCGTGGCGCTGGCGATAAATTGCCCCTGCAAAAAGATATTGACCCCGTCGCTGAACAGGGCGGACGCTGAAGTTACCGAGGCGGGGGACGATGTCAGCAGGGTCAGGCTGTCGGGGCGTGCCTCGGGAATTTGGCTGATCGCGTACTCGCCGAACCAATAGGCGCCGGTTGCGTCACGCCAGTACTGGTGGCCGAGGTTTTCCAGGCCTTTGTCGAACCGAAACGGCAGGGCCTGAAGCGCGTGGTAGCCATGGCGCTCCCGGTAGGCCGGAAGCAGGTAGTAATCACGCAGGGCGTCGCGCAGGACCCAAGGGTTTCGTCGATGCCGCCACACCGGCTGACCGGCCAGCAAGGGCGAGGACGGATAATGCCCAGCGCTGGCAGCTTGGGCTAACTCGTCGGGTCGTGCGCCTTCAGGGTTGAGCATGATGTACACATCAGGCACTTGCCCGTCGCCCAGCAGCCGACCTTCCATGAACGCGAAGCCTTGATGCCATTCAAGCTGCAGCGGTTCCCAGTCAGCAATAGCCGTGTCTCTGTCTGTCATGTCGATGCGACCGGAGCGTTTGATGGTTGGCCAAGGACTACAAGTTTTGCCGCGAACTCGACACCTGGCGAGGCAGGCTCGAGGGTGTTAGGTTCGACAAATGTTTGTCAAAAGCAGTCGAAGCCATGACTACCCCGAACATCACCCTGCCGGACGTTCTCAGATCCTTCATAGACGATCAGGTTAGGCAGCGAGGCTACAGTACCCGTAGTGAATATGTACGGGAACTGATTCGCAAGGATCAGAATCGGCAGCACCAGCGTGGCTTGGTATTGGACGGGGCCGAGTCGGCTCCCACTGTTCCAGTGAATGGCGACTACTTTGAATCCCTACGGGCCAAAGTAAGGGTGAGGATGAGGTCCGCGAACTTACAGAGCCAAACCCCGTTAAGCCTGTAGCAGCCGTGTAGGAGCTGACGAGTGCAACGAGGCTGCGATCTTTCCCTAGCCACTTGAGTCCCAAGCGAAAGATCAAAAAATCGCAGGCTTCGCCACCTCCTACAGAGCCGAGCCAAAGACCGCCGCTGCCACGTTCAAAAAATGAACTTGAACAGCGCAATCACCACTATCAGGCCAATCAGGAAAATGATACCTACGGTGCCGCCAAGGAATTTCAACATAATCACGCTCTCATCGGATGGGCTTAATCGTCTAGACCGCCACCGATAACGCTCGTTTCGTTGAATATTCATTCGTGGTGATCAATGAACCGCAAAGGACCTTGGCACTGGCACATGCTCGAATTTTGAAATGGTCTTGATCCAGTAGCGGCGATAGTCCGTCTGGTCCGGTGCCAATGGTTTGTGGCTGGACCATGGATGTTTTTCCTTCAGGCTGGCGCGGTACGCCTCCCATTCTTTCTGCTCGGCCACTTCCCGGGCCTTGCTCCGGTCATCGAACCAGCCCAGCACGTAAGCTTCGCCCTGATCCGTGCCGTGCGCTATCAGCAAATAAATCTCTGTCATAACTGACCTACCGTTCCGTCCTGCGCCCCAGTGGCGGGGTCTTATCCTGGGTATCGGCCGTGTTTGGCTGTTTTTGAGATTTATTGATAAGTGGCGAGTATGGCGGGATCGGGAAAAACGCAGGACGAATGGCTCACTCGCCGGCGCCAACGGCGCGCCAGGCGGCCTCGGCCAATTGCTGCCGGTAGGCTTCAGGGTTGCGTTTGACGCGGGCAGAGAGCCAGGCACGGCAGTAGCTCTCCGCAGAACCGATGATCAGTGACGGGATCAGCTCAAAAGGCAGGTCCTGCAAATCCTGCTGGTGGGCCGGGTCGCTGAACCATTTCTTGAGTGCGGCGTTCCTGGCCAGATTCGCCTCGGCGAGCCGTTCGTTGAAGCTGCTGCGCGCCACTGCAAAGCGCGCCTGGTACTGGAATCGTGCCCAGTCGGGTTGGCTGACCACCCAATCCACGTAGCTAAACACCAGGGCATGCACCCATTCGCGGGTCGACGTGACAGCGCCAAGGTAGCTGTCCCTGAGCCGCGCCTGATCATCCAGGGCTGTCATGTATAACGCCGCGACCAAGCCTTCCTTGTTCTCGAAATGGTGATAAATGGCCCCCACGCTCATCTGGCTTTCGGCACGGATGATGTCGATGGTGGTTGCTTCTATGCCCTGTTGATTGAACAGCGCCAGGGCACATCGGAGGATGTGCCGCTTGGACTCGGCACGACGCCCTGGGTAGCAGCGCTCGAGGAGATCGACAGGTTCCATTTTTCGGCCCAGTCAAAAAGGGGCCATGGTAATTGAAACGCAGACTCGACACGAGCGATTGACAGGGTGGACATATACAGAATAATGTTCTGTAACAGAGTAGTATTCTGTAAAAGAGTAATATTCTGTTCATGACTTCAGCCACCTGACCCGAGATACCCCATGAGCCAGACTCTCAGCATGTACCAAAGCGTTGGTCCGTCCGCCTTCAGCAATATGGCCTGCCAGATGGCACCGTACTTCGGCACCATCAACCCGGAAATTTCGGTGTTGGCACCCGGGCGCGGTGAAGTGAGGGTGCCGTTTCGCAAGGAAATCACCAATCACCTGGCGTCCGTTCACGCGATCGCGCTGTGCAACGCGGCAGAACTGGCGGGCGGCATGATGACCGAGGTGTCCATCCCCAGTGGTGCCCGCTGGATCCCTAAGGGCATGACCGTCGAATACCTGGCCAAGGCCAAGACATCTATCCACGCCATTGCCGACGGTAGCGACATCGATTGGCAGACCTCGGGGGACAAGGTTGTCCCGGTCGAGATCTTCGACGAGGGTGGTGTGAAGGTCTTCACGGCGCGCATCACCATGAACGTGAAAGTCGGCTAGGTCGCCCGGTCCATCAAGCGTCGACCGTTTCCCCAGCCACTGACGGAAGCGGCTGACGCTTGAGGCAAGGCTAAAGATCGAGAACCAAATCAGAAGTGGGCTTGCTGCAGCACAGCAAGCGCAGGCCTTTGTCGATTTCCCGTTGCCTGATGCCGCCGTTGTGGTTCATCTCCACCGTACCCTGGAGCAGGACGGTCTTGCAGGTGCCACAAACACCCTGGCTGCAGGAGGAGGGCGGGCTTTCTTGGTGGCAGACAGCGCGGTCTGATTGGTGCACAAACACGATGTCAAGATTGCCGACCATGTCGCGGGCGGCCCGGGTCATCGACATCATGGGCGTTACGCCGGAACCGGCCGACAGGTACAACAACCGCAACCACCCGGGCACGGGATTGGATGGCTGACCCAATCGCACGGCAGGCTTGAAGTGCTGTTATCGCTTGGCGATGCATTACCTGGCGGGGCTAGGTTCTGTCCTGGCTCGAGCATCGATGGCCTCGCTTCAAATGGTTGATATCCGTGGGCCAAGGGTTCAAGCGGCACAGAGCGCCTGCACGATGAACTCGCGTTGGCCGTTATCTGGATTTGGGCAGTGGATGACAGATGAGCGGTATGACAAAGGCAGTCGTTCCGGCATTCTTTGGCCGGATGGCGAAGTTCTTTCGGCGGTGTTCAGCAAAAAAATCATAATGGCGGCTCGTTGTTGTTTTAGAGTCCTTGCCTCTTGGAGATACAACCAAGCGCGCCTCACGGAGATGTTGTTTCATGCCTGCGTCCGGCTTGTTCGACTGGAACGGTGGTCGGGCTCCATACTGCTGGTCTTTAAGCGCTGAGGACTGTCGGGTCAATGAAATGTACTCATGTGTACATTAAGAGATCATCAGGGTACATTTCTATCACGTATTCGAAGACGGAGGCGCACGATGCCGCAGGTAGGGAAGGCCCGTAGTAAGGCCCAGGACGCGGGCTGGCGAGGCTCGCCGGAGGGTTGGCTGGAAGCCGCCTACGAGGCCCTGAAGGAGTCGGGCATCGATGCGGTCCGGGTCATGCCACTGGCCAAGCGCCTGGGTTTGTCACGCACCAGCTTCTACTGGTTTTTCGAGGACCGCGAGCAACTGCTGGCTGCGTTGCTGTCGCGTTGGCGGGAGACCAACACGGGGGGGTTGATACGGCAAAGTGAAAGCTATGCCGAGAGCATTTCCGAGGCGATCCTGAATGTGTTCGAGTGCTGGCTCAACCCGCAGCTGTTCGACTCGCAGTTTGAGTTCGCCGTGCGCAGTTGGGCGCTTCAGTCCGCTGAAGTGGCCCAGGAGGTGGCGGTGGTGGACGAGCAGCGAATGAACGCCCTGGCGAACATGTTCAAGCGCTTTGGCTACGACAACCAGGGGGCTGATACACGGGCCCGAACGATCTACCTGACGCAGATCGGCTACATTACCATGAACACGACTGAGTTGATCACCGTGCGCTTCCAGCGCATCCCGCATTACGTGAGCATCTTCACCGGCAAAGTCCCCAAGCAGCGTGAGCTGGATCGTTTCTACGGGAAGTTCGGCTATGCCGAAAAAGAATCCGGGGTCTTTGTGCCCTTGACCGACACGTTCGAAAGCAACGGCGATGATCACTGAGACCGTGGGGATCATTGGCGGCACTGGCTGGTTGGGCGGTGCGATTGCCAAGGCGGTCCTGGCGAAGGGACTGGTGCCGGCGGGAAACCTGATCATTTCCAATCGCTCGGGCAACCATCCGTTGGCTCAACAAGGTGCTTGCCTGGTCACGGACAATCAGGACCTGGTGGATCGCAGCGACGTGGTGATCCTCGCGGTTCGCCCCGAGCATTTCGCCAGCCTGGGCATCGATGCGACGGGTAAAACGGTGATCTCCCTGATGGCCGGGATCACGGCGCAGGCGATTGCTGCGCAGACCTCGGCTTCAGCGGTCGTGCGGGCGATGCCCAACGCGGCGGTGGAAATCGAGCAGTCCTTTACCCCTTGGTATGGCTTTGGCGCGATAGCGCCGACGACGAAAAGCCTCGTGCAGCAGGTGTTCGAATGTGTGGGCACTGCGGCTGAGGTCGAGAAAGAAGATTTCATTGATTACCTCTCTGCGCTTTCGGGCACTGGCCCGGCCTTTCCGGCCCTGTTGATGACGGCGCTGGCTAATCAGGCGATGCAGGCCGGCATACCCGGCGACATCGCACAGCTGGCGGCGAAAAGTGTCGTGGTCAACAGCAGCCAGTTGCTGGCGAGCCGTGACGCCCAGCAGATGATCGACGCCTTGGTGGCCTACCGGGGTGTCACGGCCGCTGCCTTGCAGGTGATGAGCCTGGGGGATTTCGAAGGGCAGGTTGGCAGGGCGTTGCAGGCGGGCGCTGCGGTTGCGCGCAAGGGGCTTGAGGCCTGATAAAAGTGTGGGGTACGAAAACGGCGCCTTCCACTCTTGGGAGAAGCGCCGTTTTTTCTTGAGCGAGCCCTATGGCCGCTCAAGGGGCGGGCTAGCCGTTACTTGCTTGGATGGGCCGCCTGAAGTTTCTTGGCTTCCTCCAGGTGGTGTTGCAGGGCCGGCAGCATTTTTTGGGCGAACGCCTTGAGTTCGGTGTTGCCAGCTTTCTTGTCGTCGGTAACGGTGTTGGCTTCTTTCTTGAACAGCTCGATGGTTTCTTCGTGAGCCTTGACCTGATTGTTTGCGAAGGCCGCGTCAAAGGACTCATCGCGCACCTCGAGAATCTTCGCCTTGGCTTTCTTCATCAACGTGGTGTCGTCGGGCACTTCGATGTCATGTTTTTTCGCCAGCGCCTTCAGCTCTTCGTTGGCCTTAGTGTGGTCGGTGATCATCGTGTTGGCGAACGTCTTGATGTCCGCCGATTGGCTTTTTTCCAAAGCCAGTTTGCTGGTTTCGATTTCCGCAATGCCACCGACCGCCGCCTCGTCGACGAAGTCGTTGGACGTCGCGGCCCAGGCCATGCCCATGCTGGTGCTCAGGGCCACTGCCAGGCCGAGTTGACGCAGGATAAATGTGTCCATAGGTGAGTCTCCATACAGGTTGAACGAGCGATTCTTGTCGTCTCTGATCAATGGAGGGTTGTGCCCAGGCAAAGGTTTGATCGCCAAGCGATGCGGTACGACGAACGGTCACCGCTGGTCGGATTGGCGGTCGACAGAACCCCGTCAACGAGGCCATCCTGATAATCGACGGGCGTTGAAAGCACGCCTGCCACCGATCCATCAAAGGAGGTGTTCCATGCCGGTGTCCCACGATTTGTGCCAGGATCTCAACTACACCAAAGATCAAATTCAGCAAAAACGCAGCGAGAATCCAAGGCTCGACTCGTTACTTCAAAAATATTCTCAACTGGATGCCGAGGTGGTCGACGCCGAGAAGCCGTCCTCCGCCGCGCTGCCCGCCGAGGTTCTGGAGGCGCTCAAGAAGAAGCGATTGCTGATCAAGGACGAGATCGTGTCTCACATGCAGAGCGAGCGATAGAACCCGATCCTTCGTTTCGCGAAGGGCTGTTGTGGCCATAGCTTGCTCCCGCTGGGTTGCGTAGCTGCCCCTGGGTTTTGCGAGCGCTGCGCACTCGGACGGGGGCAAGCTCTGGCCACAACGGTTCCCATGCCTTGTCGCCCAACCTGTCAGGTCAATGGATCCCAGCGCTGCGACCAGTCGCTGCCGGTCTTGGCGATCTCTCGCAGCACTTCGAAGGCCTGCTGCAATGCCGCTGAATCCCGATCGCGGGAGTAGACCAGGTAGGTCGGGTAATTGAATTCCGGTGCCTTGGGCACCCGCTCCAGGATGCCGCTGTCCAGGTAGCTCTGCACGACCCGCGTGCGGAAGTAACCGCTGCCGCCGTTTTCCAGAATGTATTGCAGGGCCAGGGGGCCGAGGTTGAAGGTCACGGCGGCCTTGGCCTTGTCTGGCAGCGCGGTGTCGTGTTGGCGCCGGAAGTCCGCGCTCCAGTCGATGTACACGTAGGGCTCGGGACGGGCGGCCAGACGCACCAGGATGAGTTTTTCTTCCAGCAGCTGTTCCACCTGCAGGCGCGGCCAGTATTCAGGCTGATAGACCACCGCCGCATCCAGCAGGCCCAGTTCCAACTGCTGCAGCAGTTTCTCGCCGTCGCGGATGTCCATGCGCAGGGCGTGACCGGGGATCTTCTGGCGCAGTTCTCCGGCCCAGGCGAGCATCAAGGGGTTGCACAGGCTGACCTCGCCTCCCAGATGCAGGACGTTGCGATAGCCTTCGGGCAGTGGCAAGTCCCGGCGGGCGGCTTCCCAGGTTTGCACCAACTGGTTGGCGTAAACCACAAAGGCCTCGCCGTCGGCGGTCAAGCGCGCGCCGGCACGGTTGCGCACGAACAGCGCACAGCCGAGCTGGCTTTCGAGCTTCTGGACCCGGGCGGTGATCGCTGTCTGGGTCACGTGCAGCTTTTCGGCCGCTGCGGCGAGGCTGCCGTGGCGGACGATTTCCAGGAAGGTGCGGGCGAGGTCGATGTCCATGTTCAGGCCGATGCGGGGGAAGCGGGCATTGTAAGAGCTGCCAAGCCTTCCCCGATACCGTAGTACCGTTCACAAGGCTTTTTCGATTCATTGTGGCGAGGGGATTTATCCCCGCTGGGCTGCGCAGCGGCCCCAAAACCAGGCAGCGCGATGTGCCAGGGAGATTGAGTTCACTGCTTTAGGCCTGCTGCGCAGCCCAACGGGGATAAATCCCCTCGCCACAGGGGGCATCGTTGTTCTTGAGTGAACAGTATTATCTCGATACCGGCTGTTAATCGACGGCTTGGGGCTGTTTTGTCCGCGCCCAGGGCGCGACCAGGCGCTCGGGCGTACCGCAGGCCTTGTGCTTGAAGACGAAACGACGGCACTTGTCGGCGAAGCCGTGACGATTGTCCACCATGTCGCGGCGCATCTGCGCGAGTTCGTCATCGCGACACGCCTGGATCGCCGACAGGCTTCGTTCGGCCTTGCGCACCCGGATGCTTTCATAGGTCGGATCAAGCAGCGCGCGGTTGGCTCGTTGCAATAACCACAAGCCAAACTCGTCGGGGCAACGCGGACCGATCTCCTGGATCATGCCGTAGCGCAACCCCTGTAGCGTGCTGATGGGCAGGCAGTCCTGGGTGAGTTTCCAGGCCATGTCCGGACCGACCGCACGGGGCAAGCTGTAGGTCCAGTATTCAGAGCCGTACAGGCCCATGGTCGCGTAATGAGGATTGAGCACGATTTCACGGCGCGCCAGCACGATATCGGCGGCCAGGGCCAGCACCACACCACCGGCCCCGGCGCTTCCCGTCAGGCCGCTGACCACCAGTTGCCGGGCGCTGAACAACTCCAGGCAAACGTCGTCGATGGCTTGTATGTTGGCCCAGGCTTCCAGGCCGGGTTCGGCGGCGGCCTGGATTACGTTCAAGTGCACGCCGTTGGAAAAGCTGCCGCGCCCGCCTCGAACCAACAGCACCTGAGTGTCCCGGGACTTGGCCCAGCGCAATGCCGCCACCAGGCGCTGGCATTGCTCAGTGCTCATCGCGCCGTTATAGAACTCAAACGTCAGCTCTCCGACATGGCCACATTCCCGGTAGCGAATGGGTTGATAGGGCTCGTCGCTGAACGGCTCACGTGCCAGGGAGCTGTCGAGCACCGGGATGCCTTCGAGGCGGCTCGACAGTACATGGCGCGCCGGGCGCTTGAAGGTCTGTTCGCCGAGCTGCGGCTTGCGACGCAGGGCACCGATCCACAGGCTGGCATCCCCCGTCGCCACCAGCACCGCATCGTCACGCACGGCCAACAGCTCGCCGGGCAGGCCGTGGCGAACGTCCGGGTGGGCGTCGTACAGGTAAAACTGTTCGCCGGCCAGGCTTGCGAGCACACCGGGTTGACCGTCCGCGGCGTCGATGCTGCGCTTGATGAAACCGGTGCTGTCGTGCCAGCTGAAGCTGCGATCGTCCTGGGTCATGTTCGGTTGCAGGCGTCCGATCACGTCATGGCGGCCATAGTCCAACGGTACCGGGACGAAACCTTCACGGTGTTTTTCCACGACTTCGCGGATGCAACGAATGGCCGCGTCGCTGACCGGGCCGTTATACAGCTCCGATTTGCGCAGGCCTTTGGGCAAGTCGAATTCGCAGGTGGCCCACACGGGCCCGGCGTCCATTTCCTCCACCGCCTGCAAAGCGGTGACGCCCCAGCGCTCGGGTTGCCGGGTGATCGCCCAGTCCAGGGCACTGGCACCGCGGTCGCCGACAATCCCCGGATGAATGATCACCACCGGCCGCCGTGGGTTGCGCCACAACTGCTCGGGTACGCGGTCCTTGAGAAACGGACAGATCACCAGGTCGGCGCCGCTTTCTTCGATTTGTCGGCAGACCGAGGCCGGATCGGTGAACAGCACCACGCTGGGGCGATAACCGGCCTCGCGCAGGTCCAGCCAGGCGCGTTGGGTCAGGCCGTTGAATGCGCTGGACAGCAGAATGATCTTCAGTGGGGGCATGAGTCTCTCTTCCTTGAGATGAGCGGGCGCAGGCTCCCGATGAGCCGTCCCTGGCCTTGATGGAAGCGCTTCGTTAGCGGTTGGAGGGTGAGCGGGAACTGACAGGGATCAAGGTTGTGTACGGGGCGAAATCAAGGAAGGGCAAAAACACGAATCCCGCCACGGGGGCGGGATTCGTTTGCAATCAAAGGGCTCGCGAGGAAGGCGAACTCAATCTCAGGCTGGGAACAGCTCGGACAGTTTCATCGACAGCATCATGTCGCCTTCAACGCGCAGCTTGCCGCCCATGAATGCCTGCATACCATCGGTATCGCCGCTGACGATGCCCTTGAGGGTTTCGCTGTCCATGATCAGCGTGCAGTTGGCATCGACATTCTCGCCTTCCTGCAGTTCGCAGGTGCCGTCCTTGACGATCAGGGCGTACTGCTTGTCCTCGTCGGTGATGTTGAAACCGAATACCAGGTCCAGGCCGGCAGCGGCGGCTGGGTTGAACTTGGCTTTCATGGCTTGTACGGCGTCGGCTACGGAGGTCATGGTTTCGATCCTTATTTGGGTGGTACAGCAAGGGTCTACAGTGATCCGGACTCAGCGAAAGGTGATGAGGTCCGGGGCCTTCAGCAGTTGCAGGTGGGCATGGCTGTTGAAGGAAGCCAGGGCCACCTCGCGGCCCCTGAATTTCAGGTGGTTGAGCGAGGTGTTGACGATTTGCCAGTTCAGTTCGAAGGCCTGTCGGGCCGGTATCTGGGTGATCAGGTGGAGCAGGGCGGTGATGGTGCCGCCGGAGGTGAACACGGCGATCTTGTGGGTGTTGTCGGCTTGCTCCAGGATGCGCTGCAGGCCCGCCTGGACCCGCTCGACGAACCCCAGCCAGCTTTCGAGACCGGGTGGGTCATACCGGCCGCTGAGCCAACGCTCGACGATCAGCACGAAGATGCGCTGGAATTCGGCGCGGTTCTGCGCGGCGTTGCGCAGGATATGCAGCGCCTCGGGCTCCTGAGGGAGCATGTCCGGCAGCAGGGCGCGAATGACCGGGTCGGCAT
The DNA here is from genome assembly GCF_030687295.1 of Pseudomonas beijingensis. Classification (NCBI taxonomy): domain Bacteria; kingdom Pseudomonadati; phylum Pseudomonadota; class Gammaproteobacteria; order Pseudomonadales; family Pseudomonadaceae; genus Pseudomonas; species Pseudomonas beijingensis. The sequence goes on from NZ_CP117425.1 coordinate 3,414,442, forward strand.
CGAACTCGTTGAACGCCGGGTCGATTTCCAGCTCGGGGACCGGCATGCCGGCGGCGGACATCTGGCCCAGCGCACCGACGGCGGTATCCTGTTGGCGCCGCAGGTCACCCGAGAGGCAGCGGTCGAATACGACACCGAGCTCGGCCAGATGGCCGCCGAGCACTTGCGCCTGACGTACGCCATTGGGCGAGAGGACATCGTAGTCGTCCGCACCAAAGGAGGCCTGGCCATGTCGAATCAGATAGATACTGCCCACGTCCGCGTCATCCCGGTACGTTGAAGGTTTGGCGAGGTTATGGGGATGGCGGTGAGCTGTCAATGAAAAAACATACGCTTGTTTGAAATGTCCGTTGCAGCCTTGTCTTGCCTCGCTCGCGTCAAGGTAACCATAGGTTTCTTGGCTGGTCGCGGCGCAGGCGCATGGGTATGCTGGGACCGTTACGCGCCTGCGTTCAGTGGCGCATTGCATTTAAGGAGTTGCTGTGGAGTTTTTCATCGAGTACGCCGGTTTCCTGGCCAAGACCGTGACGCTGGTGATCGCCATCCTGGTGGTGCTGGCCAGTTTTGCTGCGCTGCGCAGCAAGGGGCGGCGCAAGTCGTCCGGCCAGTTGCAGGTGAGCAAACTCAACGATTTCTACAAGGGGCTGCGCGAGCGCCTGGAGCAGACGCTGCTGGACAAGGATCAGCTCAAGGCCCTGCGCAAGGCCGAAGGCAAGGCTGAAAAGGCCGGGAAAAAAATCAAGGACAAGGCGGCGGCCAAGCCACGGGTGTTCGTGTTGGACTTCGACGGTGACATCAAGGCCTCGGCCACCGAGAGCCTGCGTCATGAAATCACCGCGCTGCTGACCTTGGCAACGCCCAAGGATGAAGTGGTGCTGCGCCTGGAAAGCGGCGGCGGCATGGTCCACAGCTACGGCCTGGCCTCGTCGCAACTGGCGCGAATCCGTCAGGCCGGCGTGCCGCTGACCGTCTGCATCGACAAGGTCGCGGCCAGCGGCGGCTACATGATGGCGTGCATCGGCGAGAAGATCATCAGCGCGCCCTTTGCGATCCTGGGCTCCATCGGCGTCGTCGCGCAATTGCCCAACGTCAACCGTCTGCTGAAGAAACATGACATCGATTTCGAAGTGTTGACGGCCGGCGAATACCAACGCACGTTGACGGTGTTCGGCGAAAACACCGAGAAGGGCCGGGAGAAATTCCAGGAAGACCTGGACATCACCCATGAGCTGTTCAAGAACTTCGTGTCCAACTATCGCCCGCAACTGGCCATCGATGAAGTGGCGACAGGTGAAGTCTGGCTGGGTGTCGCGGCGCTGGGCAAACATCTGGTGGACGAGCTGAAAACCAGCGATGAGTACCTGGCCGAACGGGCCAAGGGCGCCGAGCTGTACCACCTGCACTACGCCGAACGCAAAAGCCTGCAGGAACGCATTGGCATGGCGGCCAGCGGTTCGGTGGACCGCGTGCTGCTCAGCTGGTGGAGCCGCCTGACCCAGCAGCGGTTCTGGTAATTCGGGAGCGGGTTCACCGCTAACCCGTGTGGGAGCGAGCTTGCTCGCGATAGCGGCGGTACATCCAACAGAGATGCAAGCTGACCCACCGCCATCGCGAGCAAGCTCGCTCCCACAGTGGGTCTGAGGTGGGCTGAAGCGCCGGGCTCACCGCTATCTCTTTGTGGGAGCGGGCTCGTCGGATAGCGGCGGCACATCCAACAGAGATGCAAGCTGACCCACCGCCATCGCGAGCAAGCTCGCTCCCACAGTGGGTCTGAGGTGGGCTGAAGCGCCGGGCTCACCGCTATCTCTTTGTGGGAGCGAGCTTGCTCGCGATAGCGGCGGTACATCCAACAGAGATGCAAGCTGACCCACCGCCATCGCGAGCAAGCTCGCTCCCACAGGGGGCGGTGGTGGACTCGAGACACCGAAAACAAAAAAGCCCTGAACCGGCACACCCGGATCAGGGCTTTTTCATGGGGCTGTTTCAGCGACGACGGAACAGTGGCAGCGGCTCGTCAGTGGCAGCCTGGTAGGTCACCGAGAAGTCCTTGAGGCTTTCGAGGGCTTCGTAAGGGTCTTTGTCGGCGCGCAAGGCAAAGGCGTCGAAACCGCAACGGCGCATGTAGAACAACTGGTCACGCAGCACGTCGCCAATCGCCCGCAGTTCACCCTTGAAGCCATAGCGGTCACGCAGCAGGCGGGCGTTGGAGTAGCTGCGTCCGTCGGTGAAGGCCGGGAAGTTCAGGGCGATGACCTGCAACTGATTGGCGTCGTCGCCGATCTCCTCGGCTTCCTCGTCGGCGTCCAGCCACACACCCAGGCCGCCGTCGCGGGCCTTGAGGGCGTGGGCATGATCGCGCCACAGGGCCAAGGGCACGATCAGGTCGTCACAGTTGGAGATGCCATCGAAGGTCGCGTCCTTGGGCAGCAGGTGCCAGGTTTCGTCGATGACCTCGTTGTTCTTAATGATTCGCTGCATAGACGCGTTCCTTGAAGAGGTCGATGCCAATACGTTGGTAAGTGTCGATGAAGCGCTCGTCTTCGGTACGTTGCTCGATGTACACGTCGATCAGCTTCTCGATCACGTCAGGCATGTCATCCTGAGCAAACGACGGGCCGAGGATCTTGCCCAGGCTGGCGTCGCGGCTACCGCTGCCGCCCAGGGAGACCTGGTAGAACTCTTCGCCTTTCTTGTCCACGCCCAGGATGCCGATGTGGCCGACGTGGTGGTGACCACAGGCGTTCATGCAGCCGGAAATGTTCAGGTCCAGCTCGCCGATGTCAAACAGGTAGTCCAGGTCGTCGAAACGACGCTGGATCGATTCGGCGATAGGGATCGACTTGGCGTTGGCCAGCGAGCAGAAGTCGCCGCCGGGGCAGCAGATCATGTCGGTAAGCAGGCCGATGTTCGGGGTGGCGAAGCCTTGCTCGCGCAGCTCGCCCCACAAGGTGAACAACTGACTCTGTTCAACGTCCGCCAGGATGATGTTCTGCTCGTGGGAGGTGCGCAGTTGGCCGAAGCTGTAGCGCTCGGCCAGGTCGGCCACGGCGTCCAGTTGCTTGTCGGTGATGTCGCCCGGCGCGACGCCGGTCGGCTTCAGGGACAGGGTCACCGCGACATAACCCGGCTTCTTGTGGGCCAGGGTGTTACGGGTGCGCCAGCGGGCGAAGCCTGGGTGTTCCTTGTCGAGGGCCGCCAGCTCTGCGTCCTGGTTGCCCAGCGCTTTGTACTGCGGGTCGACGAAGTGTTTGGCGACGCGATGCACTTCGGCCTCGGTCAGGGTGGTCTGGCCGCCACGCAGGTGAGCCATCTCGGCTTCGACCTTCTCGGCGAACACCTCAGGGGTCAGGGCCTTGACCAGGATCTTGATCCGCGCCTTGTACTTGTTGTCGCGCCGGCCGTAGCGGTTGTACACCCGCAGGATCGCATCGAGGTAGCTCAGCAGGTCCTGCCACGGCAGGAACTCGTTGATGAACGCGCCGACCACCGGGGTACGCCCCAGGCCGCCGCCCACCAATACACGGAAGCCCAGCTCGCCGGCCGCGTTGTAGACCGTCTCCAGGCCGATGTCATGGACTTCGATGGCCGCACGGTCCGAGGTCGAGCCGTTGATGGCGATCTTGAACTTGCGCGGCAGGTAGGCGAATTCCGGGTGGAACGTCGTCCACTGGCGAACGATTTCGCACCATGGCCGCGGGTCGATCAACTCGTCGGCCGCGACACCGGCGAACTGGTCGGTGGTGACGTTGCGCAGGCAGTTGCCGCTGGTCTGGATCGCGTGCATCTGCACGGTGGCCAGCTCGGCCAGGATCTGGGGCACATCTTCCAGGGCCGGCCAGTTGTACTGGACGTTCTGCCGGGTACTGATGTGGGCATAGCCCTTGTCATAGTCACGGGCAATTTGCGCCAGCTTGCGCACCTGGCGCGAAGTCAACTGGCCGTAAGGCACAGCCACGCGCAGCATCGGGGCGAAGCGCTGGATATACAGGCCATTCTGCAAGCGCAGAGGGCGGAATTCTTCTTCGCTCAGCTCGCCTGCCAGATAGCGTCGGGTCTGATCACGGAACTGCTTGACGCGGTCCTCGATGATTCGCTGATCGTACTCGTCATATACGTACATATAAGTCTCGGTCTCAGGCTTGGGCCGATCAGAAACAGCTGCATGTTGGCTCGCTGGAATCGGGTTCTGCCTCGGCAATTCTGCGCGCACGGCCGCGCACTCCTAGGGGAGCCGGTGCAAGATACCTGTTTTGAGTTATGCGCAAAAGTGATGTTTGAGTATATGTAAAGAACCAAATCGACTAATGAGATTGATTATTGCCTAACCCACATTTGTCGTACGGGCAATCATCGTCTTAACTGTGGTCGAGTCCCTATGCAATCACCTACAAAACCGACAAGAGGCGATGCAATGAGCAATCCGACCAAAGCAAGGAAAAGCGACAGTACTGTTGATGCCTGGGCCATTTTGTTCCTGATTATCCTGGTGGTGGGCACCGCAGTATTCTGGGTCAGTCATCAATAAGTTCGAGCCGTTGCAGGCCACATGAAGGTCTCGTGTTCATGTGCCCGTTCGCCACCCGGGTCGTTATACTGGGTGGCGTATTATTCGGGGCGGGCGGGATGTCGAAGTTTATCTGCAGGCTATTTGGGCTGTTATGCCTGTCATTCTGGGCTCAAGCCCAGACCGCCAGTGCGGTGTCTGCTTCGGCCGAGGTTTTGGCCGCCGGGTCGGTTGCCCCTTCAGTCGTGTTCCTTAACCCGGGGCACTCCACCGAGCCCTTCTGGGTCAACTACACCGAATTCATGCAAGCGGCGGCAAGCGGACTGGGTTTGCGGCTGCGCGTGGAATATGCCGAGCGCGATCCCCAGGCGATGATTCGCCAGGCACGCGAAGTCGTCACGGCGAAAGACCGTCCAGACTACCTGGTATTGGTCAACGAACAGTATGTCGCCCCGCGAATCTTGCAGTTGGCGCAGGGCAGTGGGGTCAAGCTGTTCCTGGTGAACAACACCTTGACCAGTGACCAGAGTCGCCTGCTGGCAGAGAGCGGTAACCCGCCTCCCGAGCTGCTAGGCAGCCTGGTGCCCAACGACGAACGCAGTGGTTACCTGATGCTCAAGGAACTCTTGCGCCAATACGGGCCGCTGGCGCCTGGGCAGACGCTCGACTTGCTGGCCTTTTCCGGGAGGAAATTCACCCCTTCGGCGCAACTGCGCGAGAAAGGCCTGCTCCGGGCGTTGGCCGAGCACCCGCAAGTGCATCTGCGTCAATTGGTCTATGGCGAGTGGAGTCGCGACCGGGCTCATGATCAGGCGAGCCAGTTGGTCAAGCGCTATCCGCGGACCGAGCTGGTCTGGTCGGCCAACGATGAAATGGCCCTGGGTGTCATGCAGGCGTTCGAGGAGGCAGGTCGCCAGCCAGGCAAGGATGTGTTGTTCAGCGCGATGAACAGCTCCAGGGCGGCCCTCCAGGCACGTATCGACGGGCGCTTGAGCGTTCTGTTCACCGGTCATTTCAGCTTGGGTGGCTTTGCCATGGTGCTGCTCCATGATCACGCCCGAGGCGTCGACCTCGCACGCCACGGCGGCTACAACCAGCAGGTCGACCTGATGCAATCCCTCGATCCGGCCCGCGCCCGCATTTGGTTGAACATGAATCCCGCCAAGGACTACCGCCTGGACTTCAAGCGCTTCAGCCTGGTGTCCCACCCGGATGGCGAGCGCTATGCCTTTTCGCTCGATGCGCTGGGGCGTCGCTAGTACGGCGGCTCAGTACGGGAGGGGAGACGGGCAATGTGACTGTTTCGGTTCGAAAGAGACCGAGTTCCATACTGTGCAGATACGTTCTATACACCCGCAAAGTACAGCACCAAATTGACGATCCCATACAACGTCAACCCGAAAACCACCGTAAACAGGATGCCGAGGACTATGAAGTGACTCGGCTTGCCGTGGGTGAAGTCGCGGGCGCGGTTCTTGCCGCTTTGCACGCCAAAGGCCGCCGCTCCCACGCTGTGGAGCATTTGCCAGAGGGTTGGCGGCTTGTTGTCGACTGGATCGTCCATAAATCCCTCGTCTGCCATGTGTTTGGGACAAGCATAGACAAAAGATCGCAGCCTGCGGTAGCCCAATCGTCAACGACTGGCGTTGACCTTCAAGGTGTTTGCTCCGGCCGAGGTGAATAGCGGAATCCAAATCTTGTGAACCTCTCGTCGCCACTGTCATTTCTGACAGTGGCTGTCCAGGTGTAATGGGATCAGCCTCAGGGTTCTTGTCATACAAGGACTACGCCATGAACATTGGAAATTCGTTCGCAGCAGCGGGTTTTTCCCGTTTGGCTGCGCTTGCGTTTGCGCTCGCTCTACCCAGCCTCGTCAGCGCGACAACCAATAGTCGTGAGGAATCGCCACAAGCAACGTCTGCCAGCGTGTATGCCGATGTGATCGGTAGCGCACGCTTTGAGCGCTCAGCGATCAAGGTTGAGCAGGGTTATACGGTAGAAAGCGGCAATTTATATACTCGCGACGGTGAGACTGGCTCATTAGTGGTGGTCAGGTCACCTGACGGTACGGTCACCGCGATTGTCGATGAGCCCGGCAAACGTGGTTTGCTAGTGGTCGATGCGCAGGGGAAAAGCACTTTTACCCCAGAACCGCCCTATGACTATATGACCCCTGACACCGTTGAGATGTCTGAGACTTCACCGCCTGCGAAGGACAATTCAAAGGCCGGCGAGACGCGCTATATCGATATGCTGGTGGCTTACACCGCCTATGCCTTGGGTCGATTGAACACAGACCCTGTCGCCTTTGCTCTGGCACAACTGGAGTCAGCCAATCTCGGCCTCAGGAATTCACGGGTTGAGAGTCTTTCCTTGCGACTCGCCGCAGTAAATGTTTTTGACGTGACCCACGATACTTCGGAGGCAGGATTGCGCGCTTGGCAGACTATGCTGGCGCCTTACAGAACCCTCTATGGCACTGACGTCAGTGCAGCTTACTCCGTGGTAGGGGATGCGGGGGGAAGAGCTTTTGCGCCTGGCTATACGAGTGTTAACAACTGGGCACAGCCAACCGCTTTTCGTCATGAAGTTGGGCACAATGCTGGCGGAATGCACTGTAATGATAATCCGGCCAGATATAATTTTGGTTATAACAATGGCCAATCCCGGACCTACCTTTGCGGTAACGGGGCTCCTTATTATTCCACCCCCGCAGTCAATGATGCTCATGGTTTGCCGTTGGGCAACAGCCAAACTGCAGATATGGCCCGTGTATGGAGGGAAAATACCACGCGTCTGACTAGTTATAAGGCAGAGTTGCCGGGCTTGCGCATGATGCTTGTCAGTCATCCCGGTAATACCTATGGGCAAGCAGCTGCTGTGCTCAGTATTCCTGGCGGGGAATCGACAAACGTCGCCATCGTTGCCCTATCGCCAGAGGTAGGCCCGATAAGGCTCGTGGCAAATGGCTTGGGAAATTCCTCGCTACTTTCTGTGAAGTTACTAAATGCCGAAGGCAATGACGTAACTGTCAGGCTCCGAGCCAGCCGTCTCAAGGAAAGATGCAAATCACCCATGAATGTTTATGCAGCTTGTACAGGTCCTTTTACAACGATTCTTCGGCTTGAATATACCTCCATTGATATTGGTAATGCCGATTTGTTGCCAGGTTATTACAACGGTCTACTTGAATTGGAAGCTCAAAGTCCTGATTCTGATTGGAAAATACCCATAAAGGTGGCTGTTTCGCTGCGCAAATAATGCGAGCTTTGCAGGTTGCGTGTATTTAAAAGTTTTGTCGTGGATATGGTTTTTCCCGCTGCACGCCGAGGCCGCAGTTTGCGTCAATCATTGCACTCCAGGATGCTCTCCACACAAGATTACGAATGAAGAGCATCCTCAATTGCCGCAGACTTAGTTGTCGTAACCCAAATTCGGCGCCAACCAGCGCTCCGTCACACTCAAGTCCTGACCTTTACGCGCGGTATAGCTCTGGACCTGGTCCTTGTCGATCTTGCCCACGGCGAAGTATTGCGCCTGGGGATGGGCAAAATACCAGCCGCTGACCGCTGCCGCCGGGAACATCGCGTAGTGTTCGGTGAGGAACACGCCGCTGCGCCCGGCCTTCAGTTCGCTGGCCTCGGGGTCGAGCAGGCGGAACAAGGTGGCTTTCTCGGTGTGGTCCGGGCAGGCCGGGTAGCCGGGGGCAGGGCGGATGCCGGTGTATTGCTCCTTGATCAGCGCCTCGTTGTCCAGGGTCTCGTCCTGGGCATAACCCCAATGTTCCTTGCGCACCTGCTGGTGCAGCCATTCGGCACAGGCCTCGGCCAGGCGGTCGGCCAGGGCCTTGACCATGATCGAGTTGTAGTCGTCGCCGGCCTCCTGGTAGGCCTTGGCGACTTCTTCGGCGCCGATGCCGGCGGTGGTAATGAAGCCGCCAACGTAGTCGGTCACGCCGCTGTCCTTTGGCGCGACGAAGTCGGCCAGGGAAAAGTTCGGCTTGCCGTCGGTCTTGATGATCTGCTGGCGCAGGTGATGCAGGCGCGCCAGTGGCTTGCCGTCGTCGCCGTAGACTTCCAGATCGTCGTCATGCACCTGGTTGGCCGGCCAGAAGCCGAACACGGCGCGGGCGCTGATGAGTTTCTCGTCGATCAGCTTGCGCAGCATTGCCCGGGCATCGGCGTACAGTGCGGTGGCCGCTTCGCCGACCACTTCGTCGGTGAGGATGCGCGGGTACTTGCCGGCCAGGTCCCAGGAGATGAAGAACGGGGTCCAGTCGATGTATTCGGCCAGGACGTTCAGGTCGATGTTGTCCAACACCTTGGCACCGGTGAAAGTCGGCTTGACCGGTTGGTAGCTGCTCCAGTCGAACTGTGGCTTCTTGGCCACGGCGGCGGGGTAGCTCAGGCGTTCGGTGCGGGCGCTACGGTTGGCCGTGCGTTCGCGTACGTCGATGTAGTCCTGGCGGGTTTTCTCGACGAACGCCGGCTTGAGCTCCTTGGACAACAACTGCGTCGCCACGCCCACGGCGCGGGAGGCGTCGGTGACGTAGATCACCGCGTCGTTGCTGTACTTGGGGCTCGATCTTCACCGCCGTGTGGGCCTTGGAGGTGGTGGCGCCACCGATCATCAACGGCAGATGGAAGTCCTGGCGCTGCATCTCCCGCGCCACATGCACCATCTCATCCAGGGACGGGGTGATCAGGCCGGACAGGCCGATGACGTCGCACTTCTGCTCCTTGGCCACCTGCAGGATTTTCTCCGCCGGCACCATCACGCCCAGGTCGACGATGTCATAGCCGTTGCAGCCGAGCACAACGCCGACGATGTTCTTGCCGATGTCATGGACGTCGCCTTTGACCGTGGCCATCAGGATCTTGCCCTTGGCCTCCGGCTTGTCGCCTTTTTCCGCCTCGATGAACGGGATCAGGTGGGCCACGGCCTGCTTCATCACACGGGCGGACTTGACCACTTGGGGCAGGAACATTTTGCCGGGCGCCAAACAGGTCGCCGACGATGTTCATGCCGGCCATCAGCGGGCCTTCGATGACCTCGATCGGCCGGGCGAACGACAGCCGCGATTCCTCGGTGTCTTCAACGATGTGGGTGGTGATGCCCTTGACCAGCGCGTGCTCCAGGCGCTTGTTCACCTCCCAGCCGCGCCATTCCTCGGTTTCGGCTTCCTTGACGCTGCCGTCGCCCTTGTACTTGTCGGCGATGGCGAGCAGGGCGTCGGTGCCTTCGGGGGTGCGGTTGAGGATCACGTCTTCCACGGCGTCGCGCAGTTCCACCGGGATCTGGTCGTAGATCTCCAGTTGGCCGGCGTTGACGATGCCCATGGTCAGGCCCGCGCGGATCGCATATAGCAGGAACACCGAGTGGATCGCCTCGCGCACCGGGTTGTTGCCGCGGAACGAGAACGACACGTTGGACACGCCGCCGGAGGTCAGCGCATACGGCAGTTCGTCGCGGATGTAGGCGCAGGCGTTGATGAAGTCCACGGCATAGTTGTTGTGCTCTTCGATACCGGTGGCGACGGCGAAGATGTTCGGGTCGAAGATGATGTCTTCCGGCGGGAAGCCGACTTCATTGACCAGGATGTCGTAGGAGCGCTTGCAGATTTCCTTCTTGCGCGCCTCGGTGTCGGCCTGGCCGGCTTCGTCGAACGCCATCACCACCACGGCGGCGCCGTAGCGCTTGCACAGCTTGGCGTGGTGGATGAACTGCTCCACGCCTTCCTTCATGCTGATGGAGTTGACGATGCCCTTGCCCTGGATGCACTTGAGGCCGGCTTCGATCACTTCCCATTTGGAGGAGTCGATCATGATCGGTACGCGGGAGATGTCCGGTTCGCCGGCGATCAGATTGAGGAAGGTCACCATGGCCTTCTTCGAATCGAGCATGCCCTCGTCCATGTTGATGTCGATCACCTGCGCGCCGGCCTCGACCTGTTGCAGGGCCACTTCCAACGCTTCGGTGTAGTTGTCCTCGCGGATCAGCCGGGCGAACTTGGCGGAACCGGTGATGTTGGTCCGCTCGCCAACGTTGACGAACAGCGAGCTGCGATCGATGGTAAACGGTTCCAGGCCGGACAGGCGGCAAGCCCGGGGAATGTCTGGAATCTGCCGCGGCGCATAGCCGGCCACAGCCTTGGCGATGGCTTCGATGTGCGCCGGGGTGGTGCCGCAGCAGCCGCCGACGATGTTCAGGAAGCCGCTCTGGGCAAACTCTTCGATGACCTTGGCCGTCTCGGCCGGCAGTTCGTCGTATTCGCCGAATTCGTTGGGCAGGCCGGCGTTGGGGTGGGCCGAGACGTGGGTGCTGGCCTTGTTCGACAGCTCTTCCAGGTAGGGGCGCAATTCGCTGGCGCCGAGGGCGCAGTTCAGGCCCACGGAGATCGGCTTGGCGTGGGCCACCGAGTTCCAGAAGGCTTCGGTGGTCTGGCCGGAGAGGGTGCGGCCGGAGGCGTCGGTGATGGTGCCGGAGATCATGATCGGCAGTTCGACGCCCAGTTCTTCATAGACCCCTTGCACGGCAAAAATCGCCGCCTTGGCGTTCAGGGTGTCGAAGATGGTCTCGATCAGGATCAGGTCGGCGCCGCCTTCGATCAGGCCTTTGGTGGCCTCGGTGTAGTTCTCCACCAGTTCGTCGAAGGTCACGTTGCGGTAGCCGGGGTTGTTCACGTCCGGCGACAGCGAGCAGGTGCGGCTGGTCGGGCCGAGCACGCCAGCGACGAAGCGCGGCTTGTCCGGGGTTTCCAGGGTCTTGGCGTCGGCTACCTGGCGGGCCAGGCGCGCGCCTTCCAGGTTCAGCTCGTAGGCCAGGCCCTGCATGCCGTAGTCGGCCTGGGACACCTGGGTGGCGTTGAAGGTGTTGGTTTCCAGAATGTCGGCGCCGGCATCCAGGTAGGCTTTTTCAATGGCACCGATCACGTCTGGACGGCTGAGCACCAGCAAGTCGTTGTTGCCTTTGACGTCGCTCGGCCAGTCGGCGAAACGCTTGCCGCGGTAGTCCTGTTCTTCCAGTTTGTAGCTCTGGATCATCGTGCCCATGCCGCCGTCGAGGATCAGGATGCGTTCCTTGAGGGCTTGCTGGAGAAGATAAAGGCGAGCGCTGCGATCGGACATAGGACTACCTGGAAAAAAAGACCATTACGAAGGCCGGGATAATAGCAAACCTGCGTAGGATTTGATCATGAGGGACTTTTGCATGAATATCGCTCATGTTTGCAAGGCGATGCTGGCCCGGTAGAATCGGCGGATTATCTCTTAGGGACCCGAGACATGCCGTACCGCGTCTTATTCGGCAGTCTGTTGCTGTCGTTGTCTTTTAGCGCAGCCGCCGGGAATCCCGCTCCCGCGATCTCCTACACCCGCGACATCCAGCCGATCTTCACGGAAAAATGCGTGGCCTGTCATGCCTGCTATGACTCCGCCTGCCAGTTGAACCTGGGCAGCGGCGAAGGTGCGGCACGGGGCGCGAGCAAGCTGTCGGTGTATGACGGCGAGAGGGGCCAGGCGGCCGATCCGACCCGCTTGTTCTATGACGCCTCTGGCCCGCATGCCTGGCAACGCAAGGGCTTCTATTCTGTGCTCGACGCCCAGGGCAGCCAGGCTGCGCTGATGGCGCGCATGCTGGAGTTGGGCCACCGCACGCCGCTGCAGCCCAACGCCAAGCTACCGGAAGACATCGTGCTCGGGCTCAACCGGGATAATAGCTGCCCGATGCCGGGGCAATTCGACGAATACGCAGGCAGCCATCCCAAGGAAGGCATGCCCCTGGCCGTCACCGGCCTGACCGACCAGCAATACCAGACCCTGCAGCGCTGGCTGGCCGCCGGCGCACCCATCGATCAGCAGGCCCTGGCCCCAAGTGCCGCCGAAGCCTTGCAAGTGGTGCAATGGGAAAACCTGCTCAACGCCCCCGGTGCCCGGGAAAGCCTGGTGGCTCGCTGGTTATTCGAACATTGGTTCCTGGCGCACATCTATTTCAAGGACGGCGAACCGGGGCATTTCTTCCAATGGGTGCGTTCGCGCACGCCCACGGGCCAGCCCATCGACCTGATCAACACCCGCCGCCCGAACGATGATCCCGGCACTCGCGTCTATTATCGGCTCTGGCCGGTGCAAGGGGTGATCGTGCACAAGACCCACATCACCTACGGCTTGAGCGCGGCGAAGATGGCGCGGATCAAGAGCCTGTTCTACAGCGGCAAGTGGCAGGTCGCCGCGTTGCCGGGATACGGTCCGGAGCGCCGGGCCAATCCGTTTTCCACCTTCGAAGCGATCCCGGCCCAGGCCCGCTACCAATTCATGCTCGATAACGCCGAATATTTCGTGCGCACCTTCATTCGCGGGCCGGTGTGCCGGGGCCAGATTGCTACCGACGTGATCCGCGACAATTTCTGGGCGCTGTTCCAGGACCCCGAACACGACCTGTACATCACCGACCCGAACTACCGCGGTCAGGCCACGCCGCTGCTGGCGATGCCGGGGCAGAACGATGACGTGGGCAGCGTCCTCAGCCTGTGGCTCGACTACCGCGACAAACGCAACGAGTACGAGGCCTTGCGCCGCGACAACTATGCCGAGCTGCCGGCGCCGAGCTGGTCGACGCTGTGGGCCGGCAACGACAACGCGCTGCTGAGCATTTTCCGGCATTTCGACAGTGCTTCGGTCACCAAGGGGCTGATCGGGGAGGTGCCGCAGACGATGTGGTTGTTCGACTTCCCGTTGCTGGAGCGGACCTACTATCAGTTGGCGGTGAATTTCGACGTGTTCGGCAACGTCTCCCATCAAGCCCAGACCCGGTTGTATTTCGATTTGATCCGCAACGGTGCGGAACAGAACTTCCTGCGCCTGATGCCGGCCGACTCCCGGGAAGGCTACCTTGACGATTGGTACCAGGCCGGCGGCAAATTCAAGATGTGGCTCGATTACGAGGCCATCGACGATGACAAGCCGACCGCCCTCAAGCTTGACGAACGCGACCCCAAGGGTGATTTCACCCAGCAATTGCTGGCCCGTTATGGCGAGTTGAACGCGCGCCCCGATCCGATCAACCGTTGCGACGGCGCCTATTGCTCGCGTCCGAACATCGACCCGACGCTGCAAAACGCCGAGCAGGCCCTCAGTCGGCTGGTGTCACGCCCGGCGGCGGGGCTCAAGGTGATCGACCAACTGCCGGAAGCGACCCTGTTGCGTATCGAAACCGCCAGCGGTCACCGAGAGATCTACAGCCTGCTGCGCAATCGTGCCCACAGCAACGTCGCGTTTCTGCTGGGTGAGGAGCGGCGCTACCAGCCGGGGCTGGACACGCTGACGGTCTACCCGGGCGTGCTCAGCAGCTATCCGAACTTCATGTTCAACATTCCGGCCGGGCAAGTGCCGGCATTCGTCGAAGCCATGCAAGGCGCCCAGGATGGGCCGGCGTTAGAGCGGATTGTCGAGCGCTGGGGGATTCGCCGCAGCCATCCGCAGTTCTGGTACTACTTCCATGACCTGAGCCAGTACATCCTGGAGACGGAGCCCGTGGAAAGCGGTGTGCTGGACATGAATCGCTACCAGAACCTTTGATCGGCCTGTCCGGCGGCAGACCCCCCTGCCGTCGGACGCTTTCCTGACAAAAATACTAGGACTTTGTCCGGCGCGATGATTGGCGTAAACTGCCGGCAAGCCTGCGAGGAGTTTCCATGACCGCCATTACCATTACCGATGCCGCCCACGATTACCTGGCCGACCTGCTGTCCAAGCAGAACACCCCGGGTATCGGGATCCGCATCTTCATTACCCAGCCCGGCACCCAGTACGCAGAGACGTGCATTGCCTACTGCAAGCCGGGGGAAGAAAAACCTGAAGACACTGCGTTGGGGCTCAAGAGCTTCACCGCGTACATCGACTCGTTCAGCGAAGCCTTCCTGGACGATGCGGTGGTCGACTACGCCACCGACCGCATGGGCGGCCAGCTGACCATCAAGGCGCCGAACGCCAAGGTGCCGATGGTCAATGCCGACAGCCCGGTCAACGAGCGCATCAATTACTACTTGCAAACCGAGATCAACCCGGGGCTCGCCAGCCACGGCGGCCAGGTTTCGCTGATCGACGTGGTGGAAGACGGCATCGCCGTGCTCCAGTTCGGCGGCGGCTGCCAGGGCTGCGGCCAGGCTGACGTGACCTTGAAGGAAGGCATCGAGCGCACCTTGCTCGAGCGCATTCCGGAGCTCAAGGGCGTGCGCGACGTGACCGACCATACGCAGAAAGAAAACGCTTACTACTGATAGGCGTGCGCTGCGAACAAGACACTGTGGCGAGTGCGCTCGCTGTTAGAGCGGGTGCAACGCTTCTGTGGCGAGTGCGCTCGCTGTTAGAGCGGGTGCAACGCTTCTGTGGCGAGGGAGCTTGCTCCCGCTCGATTGCGCAGCAATCGCCAGAGTAGTCTGATGCATTTCTCGTGATAGATGCAGGGATTGCCTGGGGACCGCTTCGCGGTCCAGCGGGAGCAAGCTCCCTCGCCACAAAAGCTTCAGTGATCGGCTCGTAATTGGTGGACACCCGCCGCCCCTGTGGGAGCGAGCTTGCTCGCGATAGCGGTGGGTCAGCCTGCGATGATGTTGAATGTGCCGCCGTCATCGCGAGCAAGCTCGCTCCCACAGGGGGATTCCGGTGGATTCTCTAGCGGGTCAAGGCCTGTAGAGATGCGCATGCCCGGCGCGGTACAGCGACGATTCGCTGAACACCTCATTACCCAGCACACGCCCCACCAGAATCAGCGCCGTACGGCGAAAACCCTTGGCCTGCACCTTCTCGGCGATATCAGCCAGCGTCCCCACCACCCAATCCTGATCCGGCCAGCTCGCCCGGTGAATCACCGCAATCGGGCAGTCGGCGCCGTAGTGGGGGAGCAGTTCATCGACGATTTTTTCCAGGTGATTGACCCCCAGGTGAATCGCCATGGTCGCCCCGTGCTGCGCCAAACTGCCCAGTTCTTCCCCAGCAGGCATCGGGGATTTGTCGGCGTAACGGGTGAGGATCAGGCTCTGGGAGATGTCCGGCAAGGTCAGTTCGGCGCCCAGCAGGGCTGCGCAGGCTGAGGTCGCAGTCACGCCCGGGATGATTTCGAAAGGGATGCCCAGCTCCCGCAGACAACGAATCTGCTCGCCGATGGCGCCGTACAGGCTCGGGTCGCCGGAGTGCACCCGGGCCACGTCCTGGCCCTTGAGGTGGGCGCTCCTGATCAATTCGATGATCTGTTCCAGATGCAGCTCGGCGCTGTTGATCACCTGTTCGGCACAGTGGCCTTCGAGAACGGCGGTCGGCACCAGCGAGCCGGCGTAGATGATCACCGCGCACTGGCGGATCAGTCGCTGGCCTTTGACCGTGATGAGGTCCGGGTCGCCGGGGCCGGCGCCGATGAAGTACACGGTCATGACCGGCTCCTGTGGAAGGTGGGTGAGTGGCGCCCAGATGAAGAACGCTCATGATCCTGGACGCCGATTATCGGGATTTACGCCACGACCGCCAATGCCAACGTGCTCATGGGGCCTCTCTGACGAGGAACCAGCAGCGTTGCTGGCGGCGTACCCAACTGGTCGGCCAAGGCCAGGGCAGCGCTTTCGGCGATGCCGTAGCAACCGGTTCGCTCGAAGGCGATCTCGGAGCGGTGACTGAGCCGTTGCTCGTAGCCCGACAACTGTTCGGCACTGAAGCAGGTCAGCGGCAGGGCTAGTTGCCCGGCCAGTTCCAGCAGTCCGGGCTCGTCACGTTTGAGGTCGATACTGGCCAAAGCCCGCACCTGGTGAAGCCCGATGCCGTGGGCCAGCAGCGTCTGTTCGAGCAGCGCTCGCAGCGTGCTGGCCGGGCAACCGCGTTGGCAGCCCAGGCCGATCACCAGGATCGGCTCGGTGCTCATGCGTCGTGGCGGGCCTGACCGTCACGGCGAAACAGCCAGGCGCTGATCAGGCCCAGGGCCAGCCAGAAGGCGACGTTGGTCACCTGCGAGGCGATCTTGAACTGGCTTTCCAGCGCCTCGGGCGCCAGCATCGAGTGGACTTCAGGTTGCGGTGCGCCGATGACGTGGGGCACCAGCAACGTCGCCACACCCAGCACCTTGAGCAGCCAATGCCGGCCGAAGGCGATCAAGGCAATGCCCACCGCTGTGGACGCCGCGGTGCCGATCCACCACATCTGCCGCTGGGCCAGGTCGGCCGCCGCGGTGCCAGGCAGTTCCGGCGGCAGACCAAGCGTCGGCGCCAGAACGAACGTGGCGTAACCGGCCAGGCCCCAAAGCAGGCCCTGGGCGGTGCGAGTCGGTGCGCGCAAGGTGTACAGGCCCGCCAGCATCAGGGCGAAACCCACCGCGACTACCAGGTTGCCGCCAGTGGTGGACAGCACGCGTTGCCAGCCGTCTTCCGGTTCCCAGGCTTCGGCGTCATGGCTGTGGGCGGCCCCGTCGGCGTGTTCATGGACCTCGGTCGCCGGGGCTTTCTCGAAGGTTTCCGCCTGGAGAATCAGCGGCGATACCCAGAAACTCTGCAGCAGGGTCAGCAGCAGGGCCGCCAGCAAGCCACTGAAACCGGCGGTCTGCGCGATACGCTTGATCATGTCGTCAGTTCTCAGTGGCACGGGAAGGCGGCGCTGTGGCGGGTATCGTGGGCGGCGTTGTGCACCGCTTCGATGTGGGAGAAACCGGCGAAATAGACCAGTCCCGCGCCCAGGATCGAAGCCAGGATCGCGGCGCTCAGGCGTTGGCTCAGGGTGGTGGTGCTGCTGGCGGTGCGGGCGGTGCTGCTGATGGTCGACATGGCGCTTCCCTCTGTTTTTGTTCCGTGGGGGATGCGAGCGCAATGAGACCCCGGGCGAAAGCCCGCCAAGGTTCGAACAGCGCCCGCCCACCGCGGGTTTGTTGATGCTTGAGTCATGGGCCGGTCTCCGGGCTCGCGAGGGGCCGGGCTTGTGCCTGGCCTGCAAGCGTCACCTTCCCATGTCCTTGGACACAGTGGTTCAGACGCTTCGCTCGCTTACCGTTGCGGGGGCAGCACCGGACTGACGTGGCTTTGAAGTAAAGCACACGATTCACCGGTTTCCCGTTTCACCCTGTGAAGGGCACCCGTAACTAGGCGCACAGGAGAGCATGGGCGGGGGGCGGGCGTCAATTGGCGAGGTGCCGCCTACCCCTACACATGTAGGGTATTCATCCAGCATTAAGTGATATTTAATTCACTTCAAGTCAAAGCGGTGATGTTAGTCAGGCGACTCAGTCATGACCCTGTTTTTAAAGGCATTTGAAATTAGTGAGCCGCAGTTAGGAGGTGTCTAGGTGAAGATGGAATTTGATCTGCGGACTGAATGCCGCTGTTCGATAACTGAAGAGAAGGCAATGTTTTTTGGGTTCGCAAGCATGGTCATGTTTATGTGTAGGCGGTATTCCACCTTTCGGATGCTGACATTGGATTTCTGGTTGTCGCCTGCAATTGATCATAGGCAGATAGTGTTTTTCTTTGATCGTGTTGGGCTGCCCAGGGGGTATGTGACTTGGGCGTACCTGGCGCCTGATTCCGAGGAGCGCTTGCTCACGGATCCAGAGTTTTTGCTTCACCCTTCGGAGTGGAACGAAGGGGGTAGAACTTGGATTATTGATTTTTGTTTTCCTGTCGGGGGTGCAAAAGAGGCTATAGGGAGGATGAAGGAGATTTTCCGAGGGGAGGGTGTTGATAGGGTTTACTGGGCTCGCAAACGTCCCTGTGCCGCACGTTGCGGACGTTTAAAGAACTGTTCGATGAAACTGCGGGACTTTTAGATTTTCAAGGGGCAATTAAGGTTGTTTAGTTGGTGTTTTTTAAAGATTTGCTGGCGGTGGCGGTAAGCTAATTTACTGGAACCGCTTTATTGACCGAAAGGAGATATGGAAATGCGTGATTTGACGTTGGCTGAAATCGAGATGATCAGTGGGGCTGTAGGTCCATTGGGGGCAGTCGCTGGCGCTGCAGCAGCGGGGGCGGGGTATGTTGGAGCCCAGGCAGGAAGCGGTTCGCCGGCCACGTGGACAGGAGCGGGGGCGGCCATGGTGGGTGGCGCGGTAACTGGATTTTTTACGCCCGCTACCACCGCACAAGCAGCCGGGGCAGCGATGATAGGTTTTTATGGGGGGTTGGCGGGAGGGTACGTAAGTAGGGGGCTCGGAAATACTGGTGCCTAGTTTCTTAGCTTGAATTCGCAGATGGAAGTCCAAGATTGCACTGCGTGGCTGCGTGGCTGAATGCGGGGTGGGCTTCTATCGCGAACGTTGGCTTGTAACGGATGACTGCAAGATCGTGGTTGGGTTTTTTTAGTTTGGTGATGTTCAGGTTTGTTTGCGTTGGTGTGAATGTTTTTTTGTAAATTGGTATGGGTGTCAGTTAATTATTGAGGAGGTGGGGTGGGCGCGTTTTTTTGGAGTGAGCTCTGTATGGTGTTGGGTACGGGTGGAATATGGGGAGGGGTGGCGCTTCTTGTGATGATGGGTATCTGTTTGTTGATAAAAAAAATTGCTGGGTTTGAATTTTCTCAGCCAGTTAAGTATCTGGCTTTCATGGGAGGGAGCTTCATCATAGTGCGCATATGTTCAGAGAGTATGCCTATCCGTTTGTGTGGCTGAATGGCTGGTGATGTTTAATGCCATAGATGTTTTCGCCATTTCTATACAAGGGCCATTCCTGATTCGACGGAGGTACTATGGCGGCATTTTCTTGGAGTGAACTTTGTGTAGGGTTCATGGACGTTCTGTTGGGGCTTGTCGTTATTTTCCTAATGATGACTATTCTTTTATTGTTAAAACGACTGAGTGGCTTTGAGTTGCCTCCACCAGTCAGATTGGCAGTACTTGTAATTTTTGCCGTTTTCTTGATGCAAGTCTGCTCGGAAGATGTATCTGTCCCCATGTGCGGTTTACAAAAAACTACCGGCGAGGTTGGGGTGTCAGTCGGAAGGTATTCGCAGGAGCATCGAGTCACCCCCATCGCGAGCCTGCTCGCGATGATGGCAGCCCATGCACCGCAGAACGCTCTGGAGATTGACCCGCCCCCACACCCTGCGTAGCCTTGCGCCTTCGAGGTTCTTCGGCATGCGCCGAAGCTAAGAAGGGAAC
Source organism: Pseudomonas beijingensis (assembly GCF_030687295.1). Classification (NCBI taxonomy): domain Bacteria; kingdom Pseudomonadati; phylum Pseudomonadota; class Gammaproteobacteria; order Pseudomonadales; family Pseudomonadaceae; genus Pseudomonas; species Pseudomonas beijingensis. The sequence continues at coordinate 3,434,066 of NZ_CP117425.1, forward strand.
GCGGTCCAAGCCGCGGCTGCCCCCGCAACTGTGAACGGTGAGGTTTCTGCAAGGCCACTGTGCATGCCCTTTTACCCAAGGCGCACGGGAAGGCGCAGCAATTGCCAGTCGAGAGACTGGCCCGCCGTCAGCCAGGAGACCTGCCTCGAGACAGATTCTCACTACAACCGGGCGGGGTGATCCGGTGGCGAAATCTTCCGCTCGCGCTTGTGCCAGCGGTTGTCGTCCCGTTTGCCCGCCACCTTGCCAAAGGGCATCCGATGAAAACACTGGCCAAACTCTCCGTCACCATCGTCACCGGCTTCCTCGGCTCGGGTAAGACCACCTTGCTGCGGCACATGCTCGACAACGCCCAGGGCCGGCGTATCGCCGTGATCGTCAACGAGTTCGGCGAGCTGGGCATCGACGGCGAGATCCTCAAGCAGTGTTCCATCGGTTGCACCGAAGAAGAAGCCAACGGCCGCGTCTATGAGCTGGCCAACGGTTGCCTGTGCTGCACGGTGCAGGAAGAGTTCTTCCCGGTGATGCGTGAACTGGTGGCCCGGCGTGGTGACCTCGACCACATCCTCATCGAAACTTCTGGCCTGGCCCTGCCCAAGCCGCTGGTCCAGGCCTTCCAATGGCCGGAAATCCGCAGCGCCTGCACCGTCGATGCGGTGATCACCGTGGTCGACAGCCCGGCCGTGGCCGCCGGTACCTTCGCCGCCTTCCCCGACCAGGTCGATGCCCAGCGCAAACTCGATCCGAACCTGGATCACGAATCGCCGCTGCACGAACTGTTCGCCGACCAACTGGCAAGCGCCGACCTGGTGATCCTCAACAAGGCCGATCTGATCAGCCCTGAAGACCTGGCCAAGGTGCGCCTGGAGGTCGCCGAAGAACTGCCACCGGCGGTCAAGGTCATCGAAGCCAGCAGCGGTCGCCTGCCGCTGGACGTGTTGATCGGCCTGGGGGCCGGTTCCGAAGAACACATCGACGGCCGCCACAGTCATCACGACCATCACCACGATGGCGACGATGACGACCACGATCATGACGCCTTCGATTCCATTTCCATCGAACTGCCCCAGGCCGACGAAAGCCTGTTGCTGGACGCGCTGACGCAACTGGTGGTCCAGCACGGCGTGCTGCGGGTCAAGGGTTTCGCGGCAATTCCGAACAAGCCGATGCGCCTGCTGATCCAAGGCGTTGGCACGCGTTTCGACAAACATTTCGACCGCCAGTGGGGCGCCGACGAAGTGCGGGTCACCCGTCTGGTGCTGATCGGCCAGGCGCTGGATGCCGCATTGCTCGAAGCGCAGTTGCGCGCCGCTCTCAGCGCCTAAGCCATGCACCTGCTCAGGACCCAGCCCGGCGGTTTTGTATCGGACGACAACATTGCCGACCTGGGGCAAACCCCCGCCGAACTGGTGATCCTGTGCAGCGGCGACTCCAGCCTGGCGCTGCTGGCCGAAGCGGCGCGGCAGTTGCCGGACGACTACCCGCAGTTTCGCCTCGCCAACCCGATGCAGGTGCAGAACCACGCCTCGGTGGATCTGTACTTCGAGGACGTGCTACGTCATGCCAAGGTCATCCTGCTGTCGCTGCACGGCGGCATCGGCTATTGGCGCTACGGCATCGAGCGTCTGATGGAATTGGCCGGGCGCGGGGTGAAGTTGATCCTGGTGCCGGGGGATGATCGTCCCGACCCGGAACTCAGTGACCTGAGCAACGTACCCATTGAGGACCGCGACCGGCTCTGGCAGTTCTTGCGCCAGGGCGGCCTGGGCAATGCCCTGGACTTGTTTCACAACCTCGGCAGTCAATGGTTCGGCCGCGACTACCCGTGGGCCGAGCCGCAGGCCCTGCCGCGCACGGCGATCTATCATCCCGCAAACACCAACGCCAGCCTCGGCGATTGGCAGGCCGACTGGCAGGTCGATCAACCGGTGGCGGTGGTGCTGTTCTATCGCTCCCACCTGCAAGCGGCGAACACCGCGTTCATCGACGTGTTCTGCCAGCGCCTGCAAGCGGCAGGGCTCAATCCGCTGCCGATTGCCGTGGCCAGCCTCAAGGAACCGGCTTGCCTGGCGCTGGTAGAGGACTGGCTGGACGAAGTGGAAGCAGGGGTGATCCTCAACACCACCGGCTTCGCTCAATCCAGCCCCGAAGCCCCGCACTTGCGGCCGTTTCGCCGCAACATTCCGGTGATCCAGGCCATTTGCGCCCAGGACAACGAACCCGGCTGGCGTGCCAGCGAACAGGGCTTGGGACCACGGGACCTGGCGATGCACATTGCCTTGCCGGAGCTGGATGGCCGAATCATCAGCCGCCCGATCAGCTTCAAGGACCTGGCCTGGCGCAGCGAGCGCAGCCAGAGCGACGTGGTCTGCTACCGCGCTGTGCCCGAACGCATGGATTTTGTCGCCGAACTGGCTCAGCGCTGGACCACCCTGGCGCGCCTGCCCAACGCAGAAAAGCGCGTGGCGCTGATCCTCGCCAACTACCCGACTCGGGATGGACGTATCGGTAACGGGGTCGGCCTGGATACCCCGGCGGCGGCGCTGAATATCCTGCGCGCCATGCAAACCGAAGGTTATCCGCTGCCGGCCGAATTGCCTGAGAGCGGCACTGCGCTGATCCAGCAATTGCTCGGTGGCGTCAGCAACGACCTGGATAGCCTCGACGCGCGTCCGTGTCACCAGAGCCTGGCCCTGGATGCCTACCAGGTCATGTTCGACGCGCTGCCCGAGGCCAATCGCCAAGCGGTGCTGGAACGCTGGGGTGCGCCGGACAAAGACCCGATGTACCGCGACGGCCGCCTGATGATCGCCGGCCTGCGCCTGGGCCTGACCTTCGTCGGCATCCAGCCGGCGCGGGGGTATCAGGTCGACCCGAGCGCGGTGTACCACGACCCGGACCTGGTGCCGCCCCACGGTTACCTGGCGTTTTATTTCTGGTTGCGCCACACCTACGGCGTCCACGGGGTGATCCACGTCGGCAAGCACGGCAACCTCGAATGGCTGCCGGGCAAAGGTGTCGGGCTCTCGGAGAACTGCTGGCCGGACGTGCTGCTGGGGCCACTGCCGAACATCTATCCGTTCATCGTCAACGACCCGGGCGAGGGTGCCCAGGCCAAGCGTCGCACCCAGGCGGTGATCATCGACCACTTGATGCCGCCGCTGACCCGGGCCGAAACCTATGGACCGCTGCGCAACCTCGAGCTGTTGGCGGACGAGTACTACGAGGCGCAGTTGCTCGATCCGCGCCGCGCCCGGGAGCTGCAACGGGACATCCTCAACCTGGTGCGCGAGACCCACATCGACCGCGAGTTGCAACTGGATGCCGGCCTCGACAGCGATGCTGACGCAGCAATCTGGCTGCCGCGCCTGGACACATATTTGTGTGATCTGAAGGAGTCGCAGATCCGTGACGGCCTGCACATTTTTGGTGAATCGCCTAGCGGGCGGCTGCGCATCGACACCTTGCTGGCGTTGCTGCGCATTCCCCGGGGTGACGGCAAAGGCGCGCAGTCGAGCTTGTTGCCGGCGCTGGCCAAGGCGTTCGGGCTGGGTTTCGATCCGCTGGATTGTGCCTTGGCCGAGCCCTGGGCCGGCGATCGTCCCGAAGCGTTGCGCCGGGTCAGCGCCGAGCCTTGGCGCACCGCTGGCGATACCCGTGAGCGCTTGGAGCTGTTCGCTGCCCAGTTGATCGAGCAGGCGTTGGACGGCACGGTCGAGCAGCTCGACGCGCCGGGTTGGGAAGGGGTGGGCAGCATCATTGAAAACCTGCGATCCGTCGTCGCTCCGCGCCTGGACGCCTGCGGCCCGGCGGAAATGCGCGGTTTGCTCGATGCTTTGAGCGGGCGCTTCGTGCCGGCCGGCCCCAGCGGCGCGCCGAGCCGTGGGCGCCTGGACGTATTGCCGACCGGGCGCAACTTCTTCTCGGTGGACGTACGCAACCTACCCACCACCACGGCGTGGCGCATCGGTTTCCAGTCGGCCAACTTGATCCTTGAGCGGCACTTGCAGGACCACGGCGATCACCTGCGCCAGCTCGGCCTGTCGGTGTGGGGCACCGCCACCATGCGCACCGGCGGCGACGACATCGCCCAGGCCATGGCGTTGATGGGTGTGCGTCCGGTGTGGGCCACCGGCAGCCAGCGGGTCGATGACTTCGAGATCCTGCCGCTGAGCCTCCTGGACCGGCCTCGGGTCGATGTCACCTTGCGCGTGTCCGGGTTCTTCCGGGATGCCTTTGCCAACCTGATCCGCTTGTTCGATGCCGCCGTGCAGGCCGTCGCCGCCCTCGATGAACCGGACGATATGAATCCGTTGGCAGCCAAGGTGCGCAGTGAGCGCGAAGCCTTGCTAGTCTCGGGTCTTGAGCCAGATGCCGCGGCACGCCAGGCCGGCTGGCGGATTTTCGGTGCCAAGCCCGGGGCCTATGGCGCGGGCGTGCAGGGCGCGATCGACGGTCGCTTGTGGCAGAGCCGCGAGGATCTGGCCGAGGTGTACCTGAACTGGGGTGGCTACGCCTACGGTGCCAGCGATGAAGGCACCGCCGCCCGCGATCAGTTCTCCCGGCGCTTGAGCCAGGTGCAGGCGGTGCTACAGAACCAGGACAACCGCGAGCACGACCTGCTCGATTCCAACGACTATTACCAGTTCCAGGGCGGCATGCTGGCAGCGGTCGAAACCCTCGGTGGCGCCGCGGCGGCCAGTTACCATGGCGATCACAGCCAGCCGGACTTGCCCAGGATCCGCACCCTGAAGGAAGAGCTCAACCGCGTCATCCGCTCCCGCGCGGCGAATCCGAAGTGGATCGACGGCGTGAAGCGGCACGGCTATAAAGGCGCGTTCGAGCTGGCGGCGACGGTGGACAACCTGTTTGCCTTCGACGCCACCACCCGGTTGATCGACGACCACCAGTACGCGTTGCTGGCCGATGCCTACCTGCTCGACCCAGACACCCGGGACTTCGTCCGCCAGCACAACCCCGACGCCTTGCGAGACATGACCGAGCGCATGCTCGAAGCGCAGCAGCGGGGGATGTGGCAGGCACCGGGGGAGTATCGCGAGGCGTTGGAGAATTTGTTGTTGGACATAGAAGAAGATGGCTGACGTGCCTACTCAACAGGCGAGACACAACCCCTGTGATGGGTTGACCTGTGGCAAAGGGATTTATCTCCACCCTGTGGGAGCAAGGCTTGCCCGCGATGGTCGCGCCGCGGTTTAGCAGCTAAACCGCGTTTTCGTTCATCGCGGGCAAGCCTTGCTCCCACAAGTACTCTGTTCGCATTGACGTTACCGACCACTCTTGAGAATTAGATATGACCCACACCCCCCATTTCCCGCTCTCCGCCGTGGTCGGTGCCGATGACCTGAAACTGGCCCTGTGTCTGGCCGCGATCGACCCGAAAATCGGCGGCGTGCTGATCGAAGGCCCGCGGGGCATAGCCAAGTCCACGTTGGCTCGGGGCTTGGCGGATCTGCTGGCCAGCGGTCAGTTCGTCACCTTGCCCCTCGGTGCCACCGAAGAGCGGCTGGTGGGCACCCTGGACCTGGACGCGGCGCTGGGGGAAGGGCGCGCGCAATTTTCTCCCGGCGTGCTGGCCAAGGCCGACGGTGGCGTACTTTACGTCGATGAAGTGAACCTGCTACCCGATCACCTGGTGGATCTGCTGCTCGATGTGGCCGCCAGTGGTACCAACCTGATCGAGCGCGACGGCATTTCCCATCGGCATCCGGCGCGCTTTGTGCTGATCGGCACCATGAACCCGGAAGAGGGCGAGCTGCGTCCGCAGTTGCTCGACCGTTTTGGCCTGAACGTCGCCCTTGACGGTCACACCGCACCGGCTGAACGCGGCCAGATCATCCGGCGGCGGTTGGATTTCGACAGCGATCCGCTGGCGTTCTGCGGGCAGTGGGAGATGGCCCAACAGCAGCTGCGCGAACGTTGCCAGCAGGCGCGCGACCGCTTGGCCGGGATCGCCCTGGATGACGGGGCATTGGCGCAGATTACCGAGCGTTGTTTTGCCGCCGGGGTCGATGGCTTGCGCGCCGACCTGGTCTGGCTGCGGGCGGCCCGGGCCCATGCGGCCTGGCGCGGTGCCGACGCGATTGCCGATGAAGACATCGAGGCAGTCGGCGAATTTGCCTTGCGTCACCGGCGGCGGGGGCATTCGGCACCGGCACCGTCCCAGGCGCCGACGGGAGCGGGGGCGGAAAAAACCGCTGAACCCAATGAAGGCCAGGGCCAGTGGGGCGACCTGCCGGCCCGGACGTTGCCAACCGGGGCTCGGCGTGACGTGCCGATCTGGCCAAAAAAGCGCTAGGCATTCGCCCCCGCTCGCCAGCGGGGGCGAATGCCAGACCCCGTGCCGGGCGACTCGACCAGGGCCGCCAGGGCCGGAGCAAAGCGGCGGCCAGCGGTGCGGTGAACTGGCCGGGGACGTTGCTCAATGGCCGGCCACGCCGCCATGAAGACGTGCGCTGGCACGCTCGCCATCGCTCGCCCCATGAGCTGTGGCTGGTCATCGTCGATGCGTCGGCCTCGACCCGTCGTCATCGCGCCTTGAGTGACGGCAAAGGCCTGTTGGCGCAACTGTTCGACGACGCCTACCGACAGCGCGCCCGCCTGGCGCTGTTGACGGCCAGCGGCATGCAGCCGAACTGGCAGGTACAAGGGCTCAAGGCCTCGGCCGGTCTGCGCGACTGGCTTGATGGCTTGGGCGCCGGTGGCGGAACGCCGTTGCTGGCGGCGCTGAACGAGGCCGGGCGCTGGCTGGTGGCGCGGCGCAAGCGCTACCCGGCGGAGCAGCAACGGGTCTTGGTGATGACCGACGGACGCGTCAAGCAGGGGCTTTCACCGTCGCTTCTCGATTGCCCATGCCTGTTGATCGACATCGAAAGAGGCCCGATTCGCCTGGGCCGGGCCCGGCAGTTGGCGGGGCGGTTGGGGGCTGAGTATCGGCATATCGATGAGGCTGATTGAAAGGTGCTGGGACTGTCAGGGCCCTATCGCGAGCAAGCTCGCTCCCACATGGGTTTCGTTGTGAATACATAACCGATGGACACCCGGCCCCCTGTGGGAGCGAGCTTGCTCGCGATGGTATCCCCTCGATTCCAATGAACTGCCCATTTGACCCGCATCACTGCACTATGCTCAGGCAGCCCCCTCACAGGAGTGAACCATGCGCGTACTCGTCACCAACGCCCAGGACGATTTTCGGGTCAAGGCCTATGCCGGCACCAATGGCGTGCTGCTCGCCATGGACCTGGCTGAATCCCGGCGCAAGGGCTTGCTGGGCTTTGCCATCGAGAAGCAGCAGGGCGACAAGCCCTGGTTGTTCTTGTTCAACAGCCTGACCTTCCCCGACAAGGCCCACACCTTTCCCCAGTTCCACGCCACCCCCAGCGACAAGGCGCCCTTGCAGAAATTTCGCTGGGCCGACTACGCCGTCAACCCCGGCGTGACGATCCACTACCGCGTGCACCTGGCCTATGGCAGCTCCGATGCACCGCAGTTGGGCGAGTCACTGGCCGTCACCGTCACCAGCGACGACGGCCAGCCGGCCAACCAGGGCGTTATCTTCAACCGTGCCGTAGCCGCCAGCCAGGCGTTCCAGCGCAAGTTTCCCGAAGTGGACGCGCTGATCGATGCCAACAAGCACCTGTCCATCGATGACTGGCCCGACGCACCGCGTCGCTGGTTGGAAAACGGCTTGCTGGGTCGCTTGACCGGTTTCATCGACCGGGCGCTGGATGCCAGCTGGGCCTTGGACGTCGCCATCTATGAATACGAGCTGCCGGTGATCGTCGACGCAGTGACTGCTGCTCACGCTCGTGGCGCCCAGGTGCGGGTGCTGTATCACGCCGAGCCGGGAGACGACACCACGGCGCGCAACGAGGCCAGTCTCGAGCACATGCCGGCGGCCAACAAACGTGGACGGGTCACCCACAACATTTTCCACAACAAATTCATTGTGCTGAGCAAGGTGGAGGCCGGCGGCTCATTGCAACCTGAAGCCGTGCTGTGCGGCAGCACCAACTTCACCGCCAACGGTATCTACCGCCAGGCCAACGTCGTGCATGTGTTGGACGACCCTCGGGTTAGCCACTGCTATCTTCAGGTATTCGAGCAAATCTGGGCAACGCCCCGAGACGTCGATGCCACTCGCCAGTGGCTGACGCTGAACAATGCCATGGCGCCGCAAGAGGCGTTATTCGCCGGATTCTCGCCGCGCACCGGGGAGGGCGACCTGGACCGCTTCGTCGACATCATCAAGGGGGCGCGCAAGGACCTGTTGTTCGTCACCGCTTTTGTGTTGCCCGAGCGCATTCTCGACGCCTTGCTCGGCGCACCCAATGACGACGTGTTGCGCTACGGCCTGCAAAACACCAAGAGCCGCATCACCGGCTTTCACGCCGACCGCACCGCTGAATTCGCCGCCACCGCATTGCTCAACACCGGCCTGGAAGGCTGGCTACGGGAAAACATGAAAGGCCAGAAGGGCAACCTGCTGGTGCACACCAAAGCCATCGTCACCGACTTCACCAGCGACACGCCGACCATCCTCAGCGGCAGCCATAACCTGAGCGCCGCGGCCAGCAGCGGCAACGACGAGAACTACCTGATCATCCAGGGCGACACCGACCTGGCCGACCGCTACGGGTTGGAACTGCTGCGTTTCTATGAGCATTACCGCTTTCGCTACTTCGCGAAAAAACTCGCCCTCAAGCAGGTCAAGCCGCTGGCGGTGGATGACAGTTGGAGCGATGACTATTACCGCGAGGGGGATCTGCGGATGTTGTCCCGGGTGAGGTTTTGCGGGCGTTAGGCGCGGTGGCTGATGCGGTGCTAGCATAGGGCCATCTATCAGCCTGGAAGCTGCCATGAAGCACTGTCACGGACCGTCCACCTTACTTCGCGCCTGTGTCGCGATCCTGTTGTTGACCCTGGGCACTTCAGCCCTTGCCGCCAATCAACCGTGTTCCGGGCGCAAGGGCGGGATTGCCGGGTGTGACGGGGATACCTTCCTGTGCAATGACGGCTCCATCAGTGCTTCGAAAAAGTCCTGTTCCGCTGTGCTGGGGCTTCGGAACGAGGCCCGGCCGCAGTCGTTGCTCAAGTCCGCCGACGGTTGCCAATGCGGCAGTGGCAATTATTGCGTCGGCCCCAGGGGTGGGGTCTATTGCCTCACGCCTGGCGGCAGCAAGAGCTACAAGCGCAAGTAGGCCAGGCACACCACCGAACAATTGTGGGAGCGAGCTTGCTCGCGATAGCGACAGGTCGGTCGGCTTCATCGCTGACTGATTCACCGCCATCGCGAGCAAGCTCGCTCCCACAAGGTATCCATTTACCATTCCTAAGTGGCTCCGTTTCGGTGCGCCGAGTACCCGGTTTGGGGCCTTGTTACCCGTGCGTCGTGGCCAACGGTAGCAACAGCATTTGCACACGGACGCCGCCGTCCGCAGGTCTGTTTTCCCCATCCCCCTGATTTCCCTCACTTTCCATTTTCCTCACCCATGGCCCTCAAGCCTGTGGCACACTTTCTGCTGTCTATTCCGTTGTTACATACCATATTCCGGTATAGCGGAATAAACTCACTCTGGAGTGCTTGCCATGCAACGCCGACCTTCCTTGTTCAAAGCGTGTGTTTTTCTCTTTGCGGCCACGACGGCTGCCATGGGGGTCGCTCAGGCGGCCGACAGCAAGCTGGACAGCGTGCTGCAACGGGGGAAATTGATCGTGGGCACGGGCAGTACCAATGCGCCGTGGCACTTCCAGGGAGCGGATGGCAAGTTGCAGGGCTTCGATATCGATATCGCGCGTATGGTCGCCAAGGGCCTGTTCAATGACCCGGAGAAAGTCGAGTTCGTGGTGCAGTCGTCCGATGCACGGATTCCCAACCTGTTGACCGACAAGGTCGACATGAGCTGCCAATTCATCACCGTCACCGCCAGTCGCGCCCAGCAAGTGGCGTTCACCCTGCCGTACTACCGCGAAGGCGTGGGCCTGCTGCTGCCGGCCAACAGCAAGTACAAGGAAATCGAAGACCTCAAGGCGGCGGGCGATGACGTCACCGTGGCGGTGCTGCAGAACGTCTACGCCGAAGAATTGGTGCACCAGGCGTTGCCCAAGGCCAAGGTCGACCAGTACGACAGCGTCGACCTGATGTACCAGGCGGTGAACTCCGGCCGTGCCGATGCCGCCGCCACCGACCAGTCCTCGGTCAAATACCTGATGGTGCAGAACCCTGGGCGCTACCGCAGCCCGGCCTACGCGTGGAGCCCGCAAACCTACGCCTGTGCGGTCAAGCGCGGCGACCAGGACTGGCTGAACTTCGTCAACACCACCTTGCATGAAGCCATGACCGGCGTGGAATTCCCCACCTACGCGGCGTCCTTCAAGCAGTGGTTCGGCGTCGAGCTGCCGTCGCCGGCGATCGGTTTCCCCGTTGAATTCAAATGACCCTGTGAGCCCGGGGCGCCTCTTGCGGGCGCTCCGTCGAAGGTACTGCCGACCATGAATTATCAGTTGAACTTTGCCGCCGTCTGGCGCGATTTCGACACCCTGCTGGCGGGGCTGGGGCTGGGGCTTTCCCTGGCGCTGGTGTCGATCGCCATCGGTTGCGTGATCGGCCTGGCGATGGCGTTCGCGCTGCTCAGCAAACATCGGGTCCTGCGGGTACTGGCGTCGGTGTATGTCACGGTGATCCGCAATACGCCGATTCTGGTGCTGATCCTGTTGATCTACTTCGCCTTGCCGGGCCTGGGCATCCGCCTGGACAAGTTGCCGTCGTTCGTCATCACCCTCTCGCTGTATGCCGGGGCCTACCTGACCGAGGTGTTTCGCGGTGGGTTGTTGAGCATTCACAAGGGGCAGCGGGAAGCGGGGCTGGCCATCGGCCTGGGCGAGTGGCAGGTGAAGGCCTACGTCACCGTGCCGGTGATGCTGCGCAACGTGTTGCCGGCCTTGTCGAACAACTTCATCTCGCTGTTCAAGGACACCTCCCTGGCGGCGGCGATTGCCGTGCCGGAGCTGACCTATTACGCCCGCAAGATCAACGTGGAGAGCTACCGGGTGATCGAAACCTGGCTGGTGACCACGGCCCTGTATGTCGCGGCCTGTTACCTCATTGCCATGGTGCTGCGGTATTTCGAGCAGCGCCTGGCGATCCGCCGTTAGGAGTCTGCCATGTACGAATCACCCAGTTGGTTGCATGAGTTATGGGTCGCCCGGGATACCCTGTGGGCTGGCTTCCTGACCAGTGTGCAGTGTTCGTTGTTGGCGATCGTGTTGGGCACGCTGATTGGCTTGGTCGCCGGCCTGGTGCTGACCTATGGTCGGACCTGGATGCGCGCGCCGTTTCGCTTCTACGTCGACCTGATCCGCGGCACGCCGGTGTTTGTGCTGGTGCTGGCCTGCTTCTACATGGCCCCGGCCCTGGGCTGGCAGATCGGTGCGTTCCAGGCCGGCGTGCTGGGCCTGACGCTGTTCTGCGGCTCCCACGTGGCCGAGATCGTGCGCGGGGCCTTGCAGGCATTGCCCTGTGGACAGATGGAGGCGAGCCAGGCCATAGGCCTGACGTTCTACCAGTCGCTGGGCTATGTGCTGTTGCCCCAGGCGTTGCGGCAGATCCTGCCGACCTGGGTCAATTCCTCCACCGAGATCGTCAAGGCCTCGACCCTGTTGTCGGTGATAGGCGTCGCGGAACTGCTGCTCAGCACCCAGCAGATCATTGCGCGGACCTTCATGACCCTGGAGTTTTACCTGTTCGCCGGTTTTCTCTTTTTCATCATCAATTACGCCATCGAGTTGCTCGGGCGGCACATTGAAAAGCGGGTGGCGTTGCCATGACTGACGTTTCGAATCTCCCCAATACGAACCTCTCCAACACAGAGCTCTCCAACACAGAGCCCTCCAACACCCAGCCGCTGCTGGACATTCGCGGCCTGCGCAAACAATACGGCCCATTGGAAGTGCTCAAGGGCGTGGACCTGAGCATGCAGCGCGGCAACGTGGTCACGCTGATCGGCTCCAGCGGTTCGGGCAAGACCACGCTGCTGCGTTGCGTCAACATGCTCGAAGAATTCCAGGGTGGGCGGATCGTCCTCGATGGTGAGTCCATCGGCTACGACGACATCGACGGCAAGCGTGTGCGCCACCCCGAGAAGGTCATCGCCCGGCACCGGGCCATGACCGGCATGGCCTTCCAGCAATTCAACCTGTTCCCGCATTTGACCGCATTGCAGAACGTCACCCTGGGGCCTGCTCAAAGTGAAAAAACTGCCCAAGGACGAGGCGGTGGCCCTGGCCGAGAAATGGCTGGAGCGGGTGGGCCTGTTGGAGCGGCGCGATCACTTTCCCGGCCAGTTGTCCGGCGGCCAGCAGCAGCGCGTGGCGATTGCCCGGGCGATTGCCATGAACCCCAGCCTGATGCTGTTCGACGAAGTCACCTCGGCCCTGGACCCGGAATTGGTCGGCGAGGTGCTGAACGTGATCAAGGGCCTGGCCGAAGACGGCATGACCATGCTGCTGGTGACCCACGAAATGCGCTTCGCCTTCGAGGTCTCCGACAAGATCGTGTTCATGAACCAGGGCCGTATCGAAGAGCAAGGGCCACCCAAAGAACTGTTCGAGCGGCCGCAATCACCGCGTCTGGCGGAATTTCTCAAGAACACCCGTTTTTAACCTTCAATCAACAAGGAGATACCCATGAGCATTACGCGCTACGGCACCGGCAGCACCGCAGGCGGCGGCCAGCCACGGCCATTTGCCCGCGCCGTGGAGGCCGATGGCTGGCTGCACGTGTCCGGCCAGGTACCGGCGGTGAACGGCGAGATCATTGTCGGCGGAATCGTCGAGCAGACCCACCAGACCATGAAGAACCTGGTGGCCATTCTCGAAGAGGCCGGGTACGGCCTGGAAGATGTGGTGCGCTGCGGCGTGTGGTTGGAAGACCCACGGGATTTCTGGAGTTTCAACAAGGTGTTCGGCGAATACTTCAGCCCGGAACATGCCCCGGCCAGGGCCTGCGTGCAGGCCCGCATGATGGTCGATTGCAAGGTCGAGATCGATTGCATCGCCTACAAGAAAAAGGCCTGAACCACGGGGGCCTCATCGCGGGCAAGCCTTGCTCCCACAAGGGAACGCATTCTTCTGTGGGAGCATGGCTTGCCCGCGATAGCGATCTATCAGGCGGCGCAGCAGTCTGGTTAAACTCCCGGCCAATTGAATGGGAACCGAAAACATGACCGAAGACACCATCAAACGCCGGGCCCGGGGATTGGATCGGGCGTTCGATATCCTCGATTTCCTCAAGGAAATCGGCCAGCCGCTGCGCCCGAACGACATTGCCAGCGGCATCGGCAGCCCCAAGTCCACGGTCTATGAACTGGTGGCGTCGCTGCTGGAGCGACGCATCCTCGAACCGGTGGGCAAGGACGGTCATGTCTATCTGGGCCGCCAGTTGTATTTTCTCGGGCAGGCGCACCTGCGGCATTTCGACCTGAGCCGCGAGGCTGACCAGGCCTTGCAGGAGATCGTGAGTCAGACCCGGGAAACGGCGCAGATGTGCCTGCTCAACGGGCGCAAATACACCGTCGCGCTGATGAAGGAAGGTGAGCGGCATTTCCGCATTTCATCGGACATCGGTGAAAACGCGCCGATCCCGTGGACGGCGTCCGGGCGCCTGCTGCTGGCGCATCTGAGTGACCAACAGATTGTCGACCTGATCGACCCCGACGACTTCATTTTGCCGGATGGCGAGCGCCTGCCCGTGGAGCAATTTCTCAAGGAAATCCGCCAGGCCGGCATCGATGGCTTTTTCTCCTTCGACAGCGTCGCCGACACCTTCACCCACTGCTTCGCCGCACCGGTCAAAGACCCCGGCGGCGTGGCCATCGCCACCCTGTGCATCGTCGCCCCACGGGCCGACGCCAAGAACAATTACGCCGACTACCGCCGGGTGCTGATCGAAAGCGCCAACAACCTGGCTCGTCGTATCAATGAATAGACAGCTGCGGCACTAGTGGCCGTGCGCGAGGAGTTCGAACATGTCATCTGCCATCCTTAATGCCTGCGTCGAAAAAGGCGCCGCCACCGTCGGCGCCCACTTGCTACGGGACGTCAGCCTGCCGGCGCTGGTGCTGCACCGCGCGGCCCTGGAGCACAACATCCGCTGGATGCAAGATTTCGTCACCCGCAGCGGTGCCGAACTGGCGCCCCACGGCAAGACCAGCATGACCCCCGCGCTGTTTCGCCGACAGCTGGAGGCTGGTGCCTGGGGCCTGACCCTCGCCACCGCCGTGCAAACCCGTGCCGCCTACGCCCATGGCGTGCGCCGGGTGTTGATGGCCAACCAATTGGTGGGCACGTCGAACATGGCGCTGATCGCCGATCTGCTGCCCGACCCAACGTTCGAATTCCATTGCATGGTCGATCATCCGGACAACGTCGCCGACCTGGGTGCCTACTTCGCTTCTCGCGGCGTGCGGCTCAATGTGATGATCGAGTACGGCGTCGTCGGTGGTCGGTGTGGCTGCCGGACCGAGGCCGAGGTGTTGGCCCTGGCCGAGGCGATTCGCAGTCAACCGGCGCTGGCGTTGACCGGTATCGAAGGCTACGAAGGGGTGATCCACGGCGACCACGCCATCAGCGGCATCCGCGCATTCGCGGCATCGTTGGTCCGGCTGGCGGTGCAGTTGCAGGACACCGATGCCTTTGCCATCGACAAGCCGATCATCACCGCCTCGGGGTCGGCCTGGTACGACCTGATCGCCGAATCCTTCGAAGCCCAGAATGCCCACGGGCGTTTCCTCAGCGTGCTGCGTCCCGGCAGTTACGTGGCCCATGACCATGGCATCTACAAAGAGGCCCAGTGCTGCGTACTGGAACGCCGCAGCGACCTGCACGAAGGCCTGCGCCCGGCCCTGGAAGTCTGGGCCCACGTGCAATCGCTGCCGGAGCCGGGCTTCGCGGTGATCGCCCTGGGCAAGCGCGACGTGGCCTACGACGCCGGACTGCCGGTGCCGCTCAAGCGCTACACGCCCGGGTCGGACGCGGTGGCGGGTGACGACGTCAGCGGTTGCAAGGTGACGGCGGTGATGGACCAGCATGCGTTCATGAGTGTGGCAGCGGGGGTTGAGCTGCGTGTGGGCGACATTATTTCGTTTGGGACTTCTCATCCGTGCCTGACGTTCGACAAGTGGCGGGTGGGGTGTCTGGTGGATGAGCAGTTGCGGGTGGTGGAGAGCATGGAGACTTGTTTCTAGCCTTCAGACCGAGTTGCGGCTATCGCGAGCAAGCTCGCTCCCACAAGGGATGTTTGGCAGGCACGGATTGTGTGTTCACAACGGCCCAAATGTGGGAGCGAGCTTGCTCGCGATGGCGGCCTGCCAGACACCATCGAACCACCAGGATCATCCATGAACCACCCCAAACCCCGCATCGCCCTGATCGGCGAATGCATGATCGAACTGCAACAACGCGCCGACGGCAGCCTGCTGCAAAGCTTCGGCGGCGACACCCTGAACACCGCGGTGTACCTGTCCCGCGCCTTGGGCGACAGCGGCGCGGTGGATTACGTCACCGCCCTGGGCGACGACAGTTTCAGCGATGCCATGTGTGAGCGCTGGGCCGAAGAAAACATCGGGCTGCAACGGGTCCAGCGTTTGCCTGGACGCCTGCCGGGTCTGTATTGCATCCAGACCGATGCGGCGGGCGAGCGGCGATTCCTCTACTGGCGCAACGAGGCGGCGGTGCGCGATTGTTTTACCACCCCGGCCGCCGCGCCCATCCTGGCCGCATTGCCTGATTACGATGTGCTGTATTTCAGCGGCGTTACCCTGGCGGTGCTCGGTGAGCAGGGGCGTGGCAAACTCATCGAAACCCTGATCGAAGCGCGGCGGCGCGGGGCTCAGGTGGTGTTCGACAATAACTACCGGCCAAGGCTCTGGGCCTCGGTCGAAGCGGCGCGGGCGGCGTATCGCAGCGTACTGCCTTTCGTGGAGCTGGCGCTGTTGACCGTGGAGGACGAGCAGGCCTTGTTCGGTCATGCCGACAGCGAGGCGGTGTTCGCCGCCTATGCACAACTCGGCACGCCCGAGGTGGTGCTCAAGCGCGGCGCCGAGGCCTGCCTGATTCGTTGCGACGGCAAGTCCTATGAGGTGCCTGCCCTGCGGGTCGAGCGTGTTGTCGACACCACGGCGGCGGGAGATTCCTTCAGCGCCGCTTACCTGGCGAGCCGCTTGCTGGGCGGTGGCCCGGTGGAGGCGGCCGAGGCGGGGCATCGATTGGCGAGCCGGGTGATCCAGGTGCCGGGGGCGTTGATGCCTAGATAGAGGAGATACAGAACCTGTGGGAGCGAGCTTGCTCGCGATAGCAGTGGGTCAGTCGACATGGATACTGGCTGATCCGGCGCTATCGCGAGCAAGCTCGCTCCCACAGAGGAATTCACAGGGAGATTGGGCGATCGTTAGTCGCGGTAGAACACCTGCACCAAGTGATAGCCGAACTTGCTCTTGATCGGCCCATGCACCACCCGCAAGGGCTTCTTGAAGATCACCGCGTCGATCGCACCGACCATCTGCCCCGGCCGCACTTCGCCCAGGTCGCCGCCGCGTTTGCCTGAGGGGCAGGTGGAGTATTTCTTGGCCAGCACATCGAAGGCTTCGCCCTTGGTGATGCGTTGCTTGAGCTGTTCGGCTTCTTCGGCGGTTTTCACCAGGATATGGCGGGCTTGGGCTTTCATTGCAGCGATGACCTGAACGGTGCGACGGGGCGGCGATTATGCCTCAAGTCAGCTGCCATGGTTGATCATCGTCCGAATCTTGTTGGCCAGCAGATCAAGGGTGAAGGGTTTGGCGACCATGTCCATGCCCTGGTCGAGGAACCCCTGGCGTTCGGCGGCTTTCTGCGCGTAACCGGTCATGAACAGCACTTTCAGCCCCGGCCGGTGCTGACGGGCGATTTCCGCCAGTTGCCGGCCATTCATGCCCGGTAGCCCGACGTCGGTCACCAATAGGTCGATGCGCTGGTCCGATTCCAGCATGGGCAGGGCCGTCACGGCGTCCTGGGCCTCAAGGGCGGTGTAGCCCAAGGTCTTCAACAGGTCGAGCACCAGCATGCGCACGGCGGGTTCATCTTCCACCAGCAATACGGTTTCCCCGGCGATGGCCGGCGGTACGTCGAGCGTCTCCGGCGTGACGGGTTGTTGAGCCGGCGAAACGTGCAGGCGCGGCAGGTATAACTGCACCCGCGTGCCCTGGCCCGGCACGCTGTCCAGGTTGAGGTGCCCACCCGACTGTTGGGCAAACCCGTAGATCATCGACAACCCCAGACCGGTGCCCTGGCCGATGGGCTTGGTGGTGAAGAACGGGTCGAAGGCCTTGGCCAGCACGGCGGGGGTCATGCCGCTGCCGTTGTCGCTGACGGCGATCATCACGTAGTCGCCGGCCTTGACCGGTTCCAGGGTGTTGATGTCCGTGCCGTCTAGGTAGACGTTGGCGGTTTCGACGACCAACTCGCCGCCGTCGGGCATCGCATCCCGGGCGTTGATCACCAGGTTGAGCAGGGCGTTTTCCAACTGGCTGGCATCGGTGCTGACTGGCCACAGCTCGTGGGTCAGTTGCAGGCGCAGCACGATGTGATCGCCGGTGGTCCGGCTCAGCAGGTCTTCGAGCGAGCACACCAGCTCGTTGGCGTCCAGCGGCTTGCGGTCCAGGGACTGACGGCGGGAAAACGCCAGCAGTCGATGGGTCAGGGACGCGGCGCGGTTGGCCGAGGCCACTGCCGCCTCGGTGAAGCGACCGATCTCGGCGGTGCGCCCGGCGGCGATGTAGCGTTGCATCAGGTCGAGGCTGCCGAGGATGCCGGTGAGCATGTTGTTGAAGTCATGGGCAATGCCGCCGGTGAGTTGGCCCACGGCCTCCATTTTCTGCGCATGGCGCAGGGCTTCTTCGGCGCGCTCGCGTTCGAACATCTCGCTTTGCAGGCGCTGGTTGGCTTCGGCCAATTGCTGGGTCCGGGCGATGACCCGTTCCTCCAGTGTTTCGTTGAGGTTGCGCAGGGCTTCCTCGGTTTTCCGGCTCTCGGTCTCGTCGATCACGAAGATGTAGAAACCGTTCACCGCACCGTCCGCGCCGTGGCGGGGCAGGTAGTTGATCAGTGAATGGCGCGGGCGACCGTCGCGATGGTCCATCTGCACGGTGAAGCTGCACGGCTTGCCGGCCAGGGCGTCGGCGATCTGTTGGGCGCGGGCGGCATAGGCCTCTTCGCCGAGCACTTCGCGGACGGTCTTGCCATAGAGCTCCTGCGGGGTCAGGCCATACCAGTTCAGGTAGGCGCTGTTGTTCAGCCGGAAACGCTCTTCGCGGTCCACGTAGCTGATGAGGATCGGCATGGCATTGATGATCAACTGCAGCTCGGTCTGGCTCTGGCGCAGGGCTTGCTCGGTGCGCTTGCGTTCGGTCAGGTCCAGGGCCGCGCCAAGAAAGCGCTTGGGCCGGCCGTGGCGGTCCTTGTAGCAACGGCCGCGCACGTACACCCAGCGCAACTCATTGTCGGGTTGCAGCAGCCGGTACTCCTCGGCGTATTCGGTGCCGTGGGTGATGCAGTGCTTGATGCTGCGGGCAACCATCGCCCGATCCTCGGGATGCACACCTTCGAGGTAGGCGCTGATGGGCAACTGGCGCGACAGGTTCGGATCGACGCCATGCAATAAAGCGAAATGCGCGTCGGCAATGAAGCGGTCTTCGCTGATGTCCCAATCCCAGGTACCCAGCGCGTCGGCGGCGGCCAAGGCCAGTTGCAGGCGCTCTTCACTTTCGTGCTGGGCCTTGAGGCTGGCCTCGGAGCGCCGTTCGAACTCCATGGCCAGGCGGCGTCGTTCGCTGGTCTCGATGGCGGTGACCAGGATGCCGGCGACGCTGCCGCTTTCGTCACGCACCGGGCTGTAGGTCAGGTCCAGCCAGACATCGCAGAGGCGACCGGCGAAAGGCACGCGCCAGTGCTGATCGCGGCAGGTGTGCGTCTGGCCTTGCAACACGCGGTGGTAAATCCCTTCGCTCGTTTCTTTGAGTTCGGGCCATGCTGCATGGGTCGGCTGGCCGAACGCCTGGGGGTGCTTGTCCCCGGCCAGTCGGCCGAAGGCGTCGTTGTAGAGATGGGACAGTTGCGGTCCCCACAGCAAGGCCATCGGCATGGGCGAATGGAGCACGATGTCCACGGCGGTGTGCAAGCTCTGGGGCCAGTTTCGGGCAGCGCCCAACGGGGTCTTGGCCCAGTCCACCAGGCTGACCAGGCGCTGTGTATCGCTGCCGGCGGATGTCACGTTCATCACGCGATCCCTGGCTGTCGTGTCTGTACCACGGGGTCTACTATCCTTTGAGGAAAGTAAGTGCGGGTGGGTCTGAAGGGTTTCATGTTCGGCTCAACTTGTTTCATTGATGTCTCGCGGAAGTTTCAGTCCATGGAAATCGATCCGTTATTGCGAATCCTGGCGAGCCAAAATGGTTCCGACCTTTACATGTCCACGGGGGCGCCGCCGTGCGCGCGTTTCGAGGGCGTGCTCAAGCCCTTGGGTAACGAAGCCTTCAAGGTCGGCGACATTGCCCGGCTCGCCGAGTCTTTGATGGACGCCGAACAGCGGCTTGAGTTCGATCGGGAATTGGAAATGAACCTGGCGATCTCCCCTGGCCGGCGTCGGGCGGTTCCGGGTCAATGTCTTCAAGCAGCGCAATGACGTGTCCATGGTGATCCGCAACGTCAAGCTGGACATCCCGCGCTTCGAAGACCTGAAACTGCCCCGGGTGCTGTTGGACAGCATCATGGAGAAACAGGGGTTGATGCTGTTCGTCGGTGCGACCGGCTCAGGCAAGTCGACCTCCCTGGCGGCGCTGATCGATTACCGCAATCGCAACAGCAGCGGCCACATCATCACCATCGAGGATCCGGTGGAGTATATCCATCGGCACAAGAAATCCATCATCAACCAACGGGAGGTCGGTGTCGACACCCGCAGTTTTCATGCGGCCCTGAAAAACACCCTGCGCCAGGCGCCGGATGTGGTGCTGATCGGCGAGATCCGCGATCGGGAAACCATGGAGCATGCCCTGGCGTTCGCCGATACCGGGCACCTGGTGATTTCCACCTTGCATGCCCATAACGCCAACCAGGCCCTGGACCGGGTGATCAATTTCTTCCCGGAAGAGCGCCGGCCGCAGCTGCTCAACGACCTGGGCAACAACCTCAAGGCGTTCGTTTCCCAACGCCTGGTGCGCACCCGTGCCGGCCAGCGGCGGGCGGCGGTGGAGGTGATGCTGGGCTCACCGACGGTGGCCGACCTGATCCGGCGCAACGAACTTGGCGAGCTCAAGGGCATCATGGAGAAGTCAGAGGAACTGGGAATGCAAACCTTTGACCAGGCCCTGTTCAACCTGGTGGTCGAAGGCGCCATCGATGAGGAGGAAGCCCTGAAAAACGCCGACTCGGCGAACAACCTGCGGTTGCGTTTGAAGTTGCATAGCGAGTCGGGGACTGCGGCGCCACCGGCCGATCCGGCGGCGGGGGAGTGGGGGCTTATGGATTGAAAATTTCTGTGAGAACAACACTTGTGGGAGCAACACCTGGGGGGCAAAACTGTGGGAGCAAAGCTTGCTCGCGATGCTGGCGACGCGGTTTTTCAGACCTACCGCGTTACCGTTCATCGCGAGCAAGCTTTGCTCCCACAGGTTTTTGCTCCGCACAGGTGAGGCCCTGACGGTCAGCTCGCAAGCTCCGGCCGATCCCGAAACTGCTCCAGCGCCCCGGGGTTGGCGAGGGCATCGGTGTTCTTCACCACCTCGCCATGCACCACATTGCGCACCGCCAACTCCACCACCTTGCCGCTGATGGTTCGCGGAATATCACTGACCGCGAGGATTTTCGCCGGCACATGCCGTGGTGTGGTGTTGGCGCGGATGACCTGGCGGATCCGTTGTTCCAAGGCATCATCCAGCGTCACGCCATCGCGCAGGCGCACGAACAGCACCACCCGGACATCACCCTGCCATTGCTGGCCGATGGCGACGCTGTCCAGCACCTGCTCGACCTTTTCCACCTGCCGATAGATTTCCGCCGTGCCGATGCGCACGCCACCCGGGTTGAGCACGGCGTCGGAGCGTCCATGGATCAACAGGCCGCCGTGGGGCAGTTCTTCGGCGTAGTCACCTTGGGCCCAGACGCCGGGGAACTGGGCGAAGTAGGACGCGCGCAGTTTTTCCTGTCGAGGGTCATTCCATAAACCAATGGGCATTGCCGGGAAATGCCGGGTGCACACCAACTCACCTTTTTCAGCGATGACCGGGTTGCCGGCCTCGCTCCAGACCTGCACGGCCATGCCCAGGCTCTTGCCTTGCATTTCGCCCCGGCGCACCGGTGACAGTGGGTTGCCGTTGACGAAGCACGAGACAATGTCGGTGCCGCCGGACATCGAGGCCAGGCAGACGTCGGGCTTGAAGTCCCGGTACACGTAGTCGTAGCTATGGGGCGCCAGTGCCGAACCGGTGGACAGGAGGGTTTTCAGGCTGCCCAAACGATGCGTCTGTCGGGGCTTGAGGCCTTCGCTTTCCAGAGCCGCGAGGAATTTTGGGCTGGTGCCGAAAACGCTGATGCGCTGCTCATCGATCAGGTCCAGCAAGCGCTCGGGACCGGGGTGGAACGGCGAGCCATCGTAGAGCACCACCGCGCTGCCCACGGCGAGGGCCGACACCAGCCAGTTCCACATCATCCAGCCGCAGGTCGTGTAGTAGAACAGCCGATCTTCGGGGCCGAGGTCGACGTGCAGGCCATGTTCCTTGACGTGTTGCAGCAGCACGCCACCGGTGCCATGGACGATGCATTTAGGCACCCCGGTGGTGCCGCTGGAGTAGAGGATGTACAGCGGGTGGTCGAACGGAACGCTGACGAATTCCGGCTCGCCACCGGGTTGATAGAAGTCGTTCCACAACGCAACCGCGGCCGGGGTCTTGAAGTCTTCGACGCGGGCGTCAGGTTGGGCATAAGGCAACACGATCAGTTGTTGCAGCGACGGCAGCCGTTCGAGGATTTCATTGACCTTGGCGCGCTGGTCGATGAGCTTGCCGGCATAGCGATAACCGGCGCAGGTGATCAGCACCTTGGGCTCGATCTGGCCGAACCGGTCGATGACGCCCTGGGTGCCGAAGTCCGGTGACGAGCACGACCAGATGGCGCCCAGGCTGGTGCTGGCGAGCATGCCCACCAGTGTCTGCCAGGTGTTGGGCATGCACGCCGCGACCCGGTCGCCCCGGGTGACGCCGGCGGCTTGCAGGCTTTTTTGCAGGCCGGCAACATGGACGGCGAGTTCGCTCCAGGTCAGTTGCTCCTGGCCGCCGTTTTCGGCCAGCGCCACCACCGCGACGGCGTCATCGCGGCGACGCAGCAGGTGTTCGGCGAAGTTCAGCGTGGCGCCAGGGAACCACCGAGCGCTGGGCATTTGCGCGCCCTCCACCACTACCGCGTCGGGCGCTTGGTGAAAGTGAATCTCGAAGAAATCGACAATGGCCTGCCAGAAGGCCTCGCGCTGGTCGATGCTCCAGGCGTGCAGGGTAGGGTAGTCGTTCAGTTGCAGGTGATGCCGCGCGTTGACGAACCGACGAAAGGCGTTCATGCGCGACTGGGCGATGCGTTCGGGGCTGGGTTGCCAGAGGATGTCGGACATGGGGGCCTCTTGTTTTTTTATGCACACACAAACTATAGAGCGGCTCAATCTGGTGTGGGAGCAAAGCTTGCTCGCGAAACAGGAGCCTCGATTCTGAAAATCGCATCGACTTCATCGCGGGCAAGCCTTGCTCCCACAGGGCTTCGCAGGAGCTTACTGAGCCAACCATCCACCATCAATATTCCACGCCGCACCCCGCACCTGGCTCCCAGCTTCGCTGCACAGAAACAGCACCAGTTCTCCTAACTGCGGCGGGGTGACGAATTCCAGGGACGGCTGCTTCTCGGCTAGCAGGTCATGCTGTGCCTGTTGCGGGTCGACGCCGGAGGCAATGCGGTCGTCGATCTGTTTTTGCACCAGCGGCGTCAGCACCCAGCCCGGGCAGATGGCGTTGCAGGTCACGTTGCTGGTGGCGGTCTCCAGGCCGACCACCTTGGTCAGGCCGATCACCCCATGCTTGGCCGCGACGTACGCCGCCTTGCCTACTGAACCGACCTGACCGTGCACCGAGGCGACGTTGATAATCCGCCCCCAGCCCTTGGCGCGCATGCCTGGCAGGCTCAGGCGGGTGGCGTGGAACACCGAGGACAGGTTGATGGCAATGATCGAATCCCAGCGCTCCACCGGGAAATCCTCCACCGCGGCCACGTGCTGGATCCCGGCGTTGTTCACCAGGATGTCCACGCCACCGAACTCGCGCTCGGCGTAGGCGAGCATGTCGGCGATCTGCGCCGGGTCGCTGACATCGGCCGGATGATGACCGACCTTGCCGCCGAACTGTTTCACCTCGGCGATCACCGTCGAGGCATCGCCGAAGCCGTTGAGGATCAGGTTGGCGCCGGCCTTGGCCAGGCTCAGGGCGATGCCCAGGCCGATGCCGCTGGTAGAGCCGGTGACCAGGGCGGTCTTGCCCGAAAGAGGGGTTGTCATGGGGAGCCTCACACAATGCCAGTGGCGTAGAACACAGCGATCACGAAGAACACCGCGAGGGTCTTGATCAGCGTAATGCAGAAAATGTCTTTGTAGGCCTCACGGTGGGTCAGCCCGGTCACCGCCAGCAGGGTAATCACCGCGCCGTTGTGGGGCAGGGTGTCCATGCCGCCGCTGGCCATGGCGGCCACCCGGTGCAGCACTTCCAGGGGAATATTGGCGGCGTGGGCGGCGCTGATGAAGCTTTCAGACATTGCCGCCAAGGCGATGCTCATGCCACCCGAGGCAGAGCCGGTGATGCCCGCCAGCAGTGTGACCGTCACCGCTTCATTGACCAATGGGTTGGGAATGTTCTTGAGCCAGTCGGCCAGCACCAGGAAGCCCGGCAAGGATGCGATGACCGCGCCGAAGCCGTATTCCGACGCGGTGTTCATCGCCGCCAGCAACGCACCGCCCACGGCACTCTTGCTGCCTTCGGCCAGTTTGCTGCGAATGGCCCGGAAGCCGAACAGCAGGACCATGATGATGCCCACCAGCAACGCCGCCTGCACCGCCCAGATCGCGGTGAGCTTGGCGATGTCGCTGGTCACTGGTGTCGCCATGCCTGGCAGCGCCAGGCTGTGGGTCTTGCCATACCATTGGGGAATCCACTGGGTGAACAGCAGGTTCATGACCCCTACCGCCAGCAGCGGCGAAACGGCGATCCAGGGGTTCGGCAGCTTGATGTCTTCGGCGGTTTCCGGCTCGTTGCGCAACTCGGTGCCGTAGCCTTCGCCCACACGCTGGGCCTTGTTGCGCTGGCGTTGCAAAAACAGCATGCCGAGGCTGAACACGAAGATCGTACCGATCACCCCCAGCCACGGTGCGGCCCAGGCGGTGGTGTTGAAGAACGTGCTGGGGATGATGTTCTGGATCTGCGGCGTGCCGGGCAGGGCGTCCATGGTGAAGGAGAACGCGCCGAGGGCGATGGTGGCCGGGATCAGGCGCTTGGGAATATTGCTCTGGCGGAACATCTCGGCGGCGAACGGGTACACCGCGAACACCACGACAAACAGCGACACACCGCCATAGGTCAGCACGGCGCAGACCAGCACGATCACCAGCATGGCCTGGCGTGTGCCCAGCAAGCGAATCGCTGCGGCGACGATGGAGCGGGAGAACCCCGACAGCTCGATCAGCTTGCCGAACACCGCGCCGAGCAGGAACACCGGGAAATACAGTTTGATGAAACCGACCATTTTCTCCATGAACACCCCGGTGAAGGCAGGGGCGACGGCGGACGGGTCGGTGAGCAGGACGGCACCGAGGGCGGCGATGGGAGCAAAGAGGATAACGCTGTAGCCACGGTAGGCGGCAACCATCAGCAGCGCGAGGGCTGCCAAGGCAATGATCACACTCATGGTGTGTCTCCTGGGATTGTTATTGTTGTGGTGAAACTGTGGGGAGGGCTTTAGCGAGTTTTGTGCCAGGTGTATAACTATCTGAAATATAAGGAAATTATTTTGATTTGTAGGGCGGGTGCGAGGGTTTTGTCTCTATCTGGAGATTTTTAGGGGCTGGGCTGGCCTCATCGCGAGCAAGCTCGCTCCCACAGTTGACCGCGTAGCTCAAGAGAACCCCGTCCCCTGTGGGAGCGAGCTTGCTCGCGATGAGCGTAAAGCGCTCCAAAAACCAATAGTCTATATTTTGAGAATTGAATCTCTTTATTGAGACTCCGCAATCCCCAACGCCACCATCTTCTTGTACAACGTCGACCTCCCCAGCCCCAACCGCCCGGCCGCTTCGACCACCTTGCCCCCGCATTGCGCGAGGGTGGTTTCGATCAAGTGCCGGTCGAAGCGCGCCCGGGCCTGGCTGAAGGTTTCATGGGGCAGGGGTTCGAAGCTCGCGTCCGCCGGGCGTGTCACCGGGATGAAGGTCCCGATGGCTGCGCGAATGTCCGCCGCCGTGAGCATCAGGTCATCGCTGAGCAGCGCGGCCCGTTCCAGCACGTTGCGCAGTTCGCGGATGTTGCCTGGCCAGGCGTGTTGCCGCAGCAGGTCGAGGGCGGCGGGGTTCAGTTCGTGCTGGCTGCGCAGCTCTTCCAGGATCGCTTCGCTCAGGGCCGGCAAATCATCCAGGCGTTCGCGCAGCGGCGGGACCTGGATCGGCAGTACGTTGAGGCGGTAATACAGGTCGGCGCGGAACTCTCCGCGCTTGATCGCCGCTTCCAGGTCCATGGAGGTGGCGGCGATGATTCGCACGTCGCTTTGCAGCACCTCGTTGGAGCCCACCGGTTCGTACTCTTTTTCTTGGAGCACTCGCAGCAGTTTGCTTTGCAGCGGCAGCGGCATGTCGCCGATCTCGTCGAGGAACAGCGTGCCACCCTGGGCGATCTGCAGCTTGCCGGCGCGGCCCTTGCGGTCGGCCCCGGTAAAGGCCCCAGGCGCGGTACCAAAGAATTCGGCTTCCAGCAGTGATTCAGGAATCGCCGCGCTGTTGATGCTGACGAACGCCTTGTGCGCCCGCGGCGAAGCGCTGTGGATGGCCTGGGCCAGCAGTTCCTTGCCGGTGCCGGTTTCGCCGAGCAGCAGCACCGGCGAATCGGCGCTGGCGCTGCGCCGGGCACGGCGCTTGACCTCAAGACCGGCGTTGCTGGTGCCAATGAAATGGGCAAAGTTGTACTTGGTTTGCCGCGCCCGCAGCAGCGAACGGGTGGAGGCCAGTTCTTCCTGCATGCTCAGATAGCGCTTGAGCATCGGCGACAGGCTGCGCAATTCATCGAACAAGGCAAAGCCGATGGCACCGATCACCGCGCCCGCGCTGTCGTGGATCGGCAGGCGCATCACCACCAGCGGCTCCTTGGGGGTGTCCTGCATGTCCAGCAGGATCGGCCGCCCGGTGCGCACCACTTCGCGCAACAGGCTGCCGGGAATCACGCTCTCGCACGCCCGACCAATCGCTTCCTGCGCCGAGTTCAGGCCGAAGCGCCGGGCGTAGCGTTCGTTCATCCAGACGATATTCGCGTCACGGTCGACAATCACCGTGCCTTCGCTGGACTGCTCGATGATCTCGAACAACGAACGGATCGCCAGCGTGCGCACGCGCTTGTAATCCTTGAGGCTTTCGGTGGGGTTCATCGGGCATTTCCAGAAGGTGGGATTTGCCGGCATCCTCCGATCAAAGGGGTTGCCAAAGAGCGGCATTATGCCGGGAGCGGCTGGCCGAGCACTACTCCGCCCGCATTCTTTGCCGTGGCGTGGCGCGCCTCGCTGGCAACACGAGGTCTCGGCAAGTCTGCGCAGTAGTGGGCAGCTGGAGAAAGTTGTACAGTTATTCTTATTTTGTACATTTTTGAGAGCGCTCATGAATAAATTCAACCCTCGCAAGCTGCAGCTCTCCAAATGGACGGCCTGTGCGCCGACTGATCGGGAAAAGCATTTTCTCGTCACCAAGCTGCTCTGTGATGAGGAGGGAACACCCATTCAGGTTGAGCTTGAAGCTGTGTACAGCGCTCGTGTAGCGGTGTTCGACTGGCGCGAGTTGCGCGACAGCAAGCATTGGAAAATGGGCTGGTGCTGAATGGCTTGGGCTGTGCCATAGAGATCCGTATGACTGACGATAGTTATACATAATAATAAAATTGTACAAGTTTTCCTGCGGTAGTGGCTTAATGCGGCTATCTAGCGAGGGCATCTCTGCCTTCGTGTGGCTACAGCCACGCATTCACCGCCTCCGGGAGCCCCACCCATGTTCATTCGTACTCGCAAGCATCAGGACGCCTTGCACGAAATCCAGGCCAGGCAGGCTATTCTCGAAGCCGAACGGACGGCCTTGCAGCAATGCATGGCAATCATCGAGTTCACCCCGACGGGTGAGGTGCTCGACGTCAGCCCGGTTTTTTTGAAAATGATGGGGTATTCACTCAGCGAAACCCTCGGTCAGCATCATTCGATGTTTTGTGAGCCTGCCTATTCGCGCAGCGCCGAGTGCTCGGCGTTATGGCGGCAGTTGGGGCAGGGCTCTTCTGCCGACAGCCAGTTTCTGCATTTGCGGCGTGATGGAAGCTGGCTGTGGGTGCATGCAAGTTACGTCCCTGTGCTGGATCAACATGCAAAGGTGCAGCGCATCATCCTGATCGTTCGCGATATCAATGAGCAGGTGTTGCGCGCCCAGGCCGAAACCAGCTTCATGCAAGCGATCGACCGCTCCATGGCGGTTATCGAATTTGATCTGAGCGGTCAGGTCGTGAATGCCAACGAGAATTTCATGAACGTCATGGGGTACCGCCTGCAAGAGATTCGGGGGCAGCATCACCGGATTTTCTGCAAACCAAGCGAGGCCCAGAGCGAGGCTTATCGTGGCTTCTGGGCCGGGCTCAATCGCGGTGAATACAGGACCGGCCTTTTCGAACGCGTCGACAATCGAGGCGCGACTGTCTGGCTGCAGGCTACCTACAACCCTCTCTACGATGCACGGGGGCGCTTGTATGGCGTGGTCAAGTTCGCCACTGACAGCACTCGCGAAGTCGAGCAGCGCCAAAGTGAATCAAAAGCGGCCGGACTTGCTTTCGAGACGTCCCGGCAGACCGATGAGCAAACCCGGATCGGCACGTGTGTGGTTCAGCAAACCGTTACGGTGGTGCAATGCATCGCCGATGAGCTTCAACAGGTGTCAGCCGGGATAGGTGCCCTGAGCGCGCAGTCCGAGGAAATCGGTAGCATCGTCGATGCCATCCGGGGCATCGCCGAACAGACCAATCTGCTTGCCCTCAATGCAGCCATCGAAGCGGCTCGTGCCGGGGAGCAGGGACGCGGCTTCGCGGTGGTGGCCGATGAGGTGCGCAATCTGGCGCGACGTACAAGCCAGTCAACTGTGGCCATTACTCAGGTCGTCGCCAAGAACCGTGAATTGGCCAGGCAAGCGGTGAGCAGCATGCAATCGAGCACGCTCAAGGCGGAGCAGGGGGTGAAACTGGCTAACCAGGCCGGCACTGTCATTCTGGATATTCATCGAGGCGCGCAGCAGGTTGTGGAGGTGATGGGAGAATTCGCTCAAGCGCTGGATCAACGACGTGGCGCCTGAGCGAACCCGGGATTACTGCGGCTGCGCCGCCGCCAACAACTCCTTGGTATAGGGATGCTGGGGCGCGTCGAACACGTCATGGCTGGCGCCCTGCTCGACCACTTTGCCGTCCTTGATCACGATCATGTCGTGGGCCAGGGCGCGGACCACCGCCAGGTCATGGCTGATGAACAGGTAGGTCAGGCCGTGCTTTTCCTGGAGCTGGCGCAGCAGCGCGACCACTTGTTTCTGCACGGTGCGGTCCAGGGCCGAGGTCGGTTCGTCCAGCAGGATCAGGGCCGGCTTGAGCACCAGGGCCCGGGCGATGGCGATGCGTTGGCGCTGGCCACCGGAAAATTCATGGGGGTAGCGGTGGCGGCTCTGCGGGTCGAGGCCGACTTCCTCAAGGGCCTGGATCACCCGTGCTTCACACTCCTTGGGGCTGGACGGGCTGTGGACTTCGAGGCCTTCGCTGATGATCTGCTGCACCGACATGCGCGGGCTGAGGCTGCCGAACGGATCCTGGAACACCACCTGCATTTTCTTGCGCCACGGCCGCAGTGCCTTGTGGGATAACTGCTCAAGGGCTTGGCCCTGGAAGTGGATGCTGCCTTCGGACTCGATCAGTCGCAGGATCGCCTGGCCAAGCGTGGACTTGCCGGAACCGGATTCGCCGACGATGCCCAAGGTCTTGCCGCGCTGGATGCTCAGGCTGATACCGTCCACGGCGCGCAAATATTCCTTGCGCCGGAACAGCCCGCCACCCAGGGCAAAGCTCACGCGCAGGTCCCGCACCTGCAACACGTCTTCGCGTTCGTCCCGGGGCAGGGCTTCGCCTTCCGGCTCGGCGTGCAGCAACTCGCAGCTATAGGGGTGTTTCGGTGCGCTGAACAGGGTTTCGCACGTCGCCTGCTCGACGATTTCCCCGGCCTTCATCACGCACACCCGTTGGGCGATGCTGCGCACCAGGTTGAGGTCGTGACTGATCAGCAGCAAGGACATGCCGAGGCGTTGCTGCAAGGACTTGAGCAACAGCAGGATCTTGCGTTGCACGGTCACGTCCAGCGCCGTGGTCGGTTCGTCGGCAATCAACAGTTCCGGCTCGCACGCTAGGGCCATGGCGATCATCACCCGTTGCCGCTGGCCGCCGGACAGTTGATGGGGGTAAGCCTTGAGTCGCTCGGTGGGTTTCTGGATGCCCACCAGGGCCAGCAGCTCGAGAATGCGCTGACGCGCCGCCTTGCCGCCCAGGCCCCGGTGCAGCATCAGGGTTTCACCGATCTGTTTCTCGACGCTGTGCAGCGGGTTCAGCGAGGTCATCGGCTCCTGGAAGATCATGGCAATGCGGTTGCCGCGCAACTCCCGCAGGGTCTTGGCCTCGGCTCCCAGCAGTTCCTGGCCGCGATAGCGAATGCTGCCGGTGGTGCGGGTGCCGGTCTCGGGTAGCAATTGCAGGATCGAATGGGCCGTCACCGACTTGCCGGAGCCCGACTCGCCCACCAGGGCCAGGCATTCGCCGGGGCGGATATCCAAGCACAGGTTGCGCACCACCGTCTGGTCGTTGAAGGCCACGCTCAGGTCGCGGATTTCGATCAGGTTTTTGCTCATCTCAAGGTTCCGCTTCATGGCTGTTTTCAAGAGCGTGGATCAAAGGCGTCGCGCAGCGCCTCGCCGATAAACACCAGCAGGGAAAGAATCAGCGCCAAGGTGAAAAACGCCGTCAGTCCCAGCCACGGTGCTTGCAGGTTTTGCTTGCCCTGGGCGATCAGTTCCCCCAGAGAGGCGCTCCCGGCCGGCATGCCGAAGCCAAGAAAATCCAAGGCGGTGAGGGTGGAGATCGCCCCGGTAAGGATGAAGGGCAGATAGCTCAAGGTGGCGTTCATCGCGTTGGGCAGGATATGCCGCACGATCACCTTGCGGTCGGACAAGCCCAGAGCCCTGGCGGCTTTGACGTATTCCAGGTTGCGCCCGCGCAGGAACTCGGCGCGGACCACGTCCACCAGGGCCAGCCAGGAAAACAGCGCCATGATCCCCAGCAGCCACCAGAAATTCGGCTCCACAAAACCGGACAGTATGATCAACAGGTAGAGCACCGGTAGTCCGGACCAGACTTCCAGCAGGCGTTGCCCGAGCAGATCCACCCAACCGCCGTAATAGCCCTGCAACGCACCGGCGGCGATACCGATCAGCGCGCTGATGGCGGTCAGGGCCAGGGCAAACAGGATCGACACCCGCGCGCCGAAGATCACCCGGGCCAGCACATCCCGGGACTGGTCGTCAGTGCCCAGCCAGTTCACCGTCGAGGGTGGGCTCGGCGCCGGTTGATTGAGGTCGTAGTTGGGGGTGTCGTCGCTGAACGGGATCGGTGGAAACCACAGCCAGCCGCCGTCCTTGTGAATCAGGTTCTGCACGTAGCTGCTGCGGTAGTCGGCCTGGAACGGCAACTGCCCGCCAAACTCCTGCTCGGTGTAGCGCTTGAACACCGGGAAATACAGCGAGCCCTGATAGCTGACCACCAGTGGCTTGTCATTGGCGATCAACTCGCCGCCCAGGCTCAGGATGAACAGGCTGATGAACAGCCACAGCGACCACCAGCCCCGACGGTTTTTCTTGAAACGTTCGAAGCGTCGACGGCCCAAGGGAGAAAGCTTGAACATCAGGCATTCCTCGCGGCGAAGTCGATGCGCGGGTCCACCAGGGTGTAGCAGAGGTCGCCGATGAGTTTGATCAGCAGGCCGAACAGCGTGAAGATGAACAGCGAGCCGAACACCACCGGATAATCCCGGGACACCGCGGCCTCGTAGCTCATGCGTCCCAGGCCGTCGAGGGAAAAGATCACCTCGATCAGCAAGGAGCCGGCGAAGAACACGCTGATGAACGCCTGTGGAATGCCAGAGACCACCAGTAGCATCGCATTGCGGAACACGTGACCGTAGAGCACCCGCTGTTCGCTCATGCCCTTGGCCCGCGCCGTGACCACATACTGGCGGGTGATTTCATTGAGGAACGAGTTCTTGGTCAGGATCGTCAGGGTGGCGAAGCCGCCGATCACCAGCGAGGTGACCGGCAGCACCAGGTGCCAGAAGTAATCGGCGATCTTGCCCAGCGTCGACAGCGACTCGAAGTTGTCCGAGACCAGCCCGCGCACCGGAAACCAGTTCAGCGAGGTGCCGCCGGCGAACATCACGATCAGGAACATCGCGAAGAGGAACGCCGGCATGGCGTAGCCAATGATGATCGCCGTGCTGCTCCACACATCGAATGCCGAGCCGTGGCGCACGGCCTTGCGGATACCCAGGGGGATCGACACCAGGTAGGTGATCAGCGTTGCCCAGAGCCCAAGGGAAATGGTCACCGGCATCTTTTCCAGGATCAGGTCGGTGACCGTGGCACCGCGAAAGAAACTCTTGCCGAAGTCGAGGCGGGCGTAACTGCTGAGCATCAGCCACAGGCGCTCGTGGGCCGGTTTATCGAAGCCGTACTGTTTCTCGATGTCCTTGATCAGTTGCGGGTCCAGGCCGCGACTGGCGCGGGAACTGCCGCTCATCTCACTGCCCGAGCTGCCGACACTGCCGCCGCCGATGCCTTGCAGATGGGCGATGGCCTGTTCCACCGGCCCGCCGGGCGCGGCCTGCACGATGACGAAGTTCACCAGCAGGATGATTACCAGGGTGGGGATGATCAACAACAGGCGTCGCGCGATATAAGCCCACATCAATGCGGCCCTCCGGGTGTGCCGCGCCTGATGCGTTCGGCGCGCATCTGCTCGTTGGTCAGCGGTGTGGTGCTCACTTCCCACCAGCTTTCGATGGCCTCGTCATTGCTGGCCTGAACCTTTGGCATGCCGAAGCGGTTCCACCACACGGTCGAGCTGCCCGGCGGGTAATAGTTGGGGATCCAGTAGTAATTCCATTGCAGCACCCGGTCCAGGGCATGGGCATGGCGCAGCATGTCGGCTTGGGTGGTGGCCTTGACCAAGCCGTCGATCAGCGCGTCCACCGCCGGGTTCTTCAAGGCCATGTAGTTGTTGGCCCCCGGATCGTTGGCGGCCGCCGAACCGAAGTAATTATAGAGTTCCATGCCCGGCGAGGTGCTGACGGGGTAGCCGGTGATGATCATGTCGTAGTCGCGACTCATCAGGCGATTGACGTATTGGGACGCGTCGATGCGGCGGATGCTCATGTCGATGCCGATTTGCGCCAGGGTGCGTTTGTAGGGCAGTAGCAGGCGGTCGATACCGTTCTGGCTGTTCAGGAACGTGAAGCTCAGCGGTTCGCCCTCGGCATTCACCAGACGGTCGCCGTCGGGTTTCCAGCCGGCCTGTTCCAACAAGGCCAGGGCTTGCAGTTGCTTATCGCGGATCACGCCGCTGCCGTCGGTTTTCGGGGCCTGGAAGACCTGGGTGAAGACTTCGTCGGGAATCTGCCCGCGCAACGGCTCCAGAATTGCCAGCTCGCCGGCATCGGGCAGTTTGCGGGCGGCGAGGTCAGTGTTGGAAAAGTAACTCTGCTGACGCACATAGACGTTGCGCATCATCTGGCGGTTGCTCCATTCGAAATCCCAGAGCATGGCCAGGGCCTGGCGCACGCGGCGGTCCTGGAACTGCGGTTTTTGCAGGTTGAAGACAAAACCCTGGGCGGTTTGGGGCGCCTCTTTGGCCAGGTGGGCTTTTTGCAGACGGCCGTCCTGCAGGGCCGGGCCGTCATAGCCGATGGAATAGCCGGTGGCGGAAAACTCGCGATTGTAGTCATAGGCGCCGCCGCGCAGCACTTGGCGGGCGACGTCGGTGTCGCCAAAGTACTCGATGCTGAAGTGGTCGAAATTGTAGAGCCCGCGACTGACCGGCAAGTCCTTGCCCCACCAATCGGCATTGCGCTCGAACGTGATGCTGCGCCCGGAATCGACCTTGCTCACCCGGTAAGGGCCACTGCCCAGTGGCGCCTCGTAGCCACCGCCGTTGGCGAAATCGCGGGTCTTCCACCAATGTTCGGGAAAGACCGGCAGGGTGGCGATGTCGAGGGGCAGGGTGCGGCTTTCGTTGTTCTTGAAGTTGAAGCGCACGGTGCGCTCGTCCTCGACCACGACGTCCTTGACCGCCGCGAACTGGGTGCGATAGCGCAGGCTGCCTTGGGTCATCAACAGCTCGAAGCTGTAGCGCACATCCTGGGCGGTGATGGGCTTGCCATCGGCGAAGCGGGCCTTGGGGTTCAGGTAGAAGCGCAGTGACAAGCCATCGTCGGCACGCTCCATCTTCTGCGCCACCAGGCCATAGACGGTATAGGGCTCGTCCAGGGAGCGCTGGGCCAGGGGCGAATACAGCATCCCGTCGATCTGGCTGACGCCGATGCCTTTGTCGATGTAGGGCAGGATGTGGTCGAAGTGACCAATCTCCACAGCCGAGCGGCGCATGGTCCCGCCCTTTGGTGCCTGGGGGTTGGCGTAGGCGAAGTGGCCGAAGCCTTCGGCATATTTGGCGGGTTCGCCATAGACGGTCAGGGCATGTTGCGGTGCCGCATCGACGGCGGCAGCGCCTGTCAGCAGGACCACGGCAATCAATAGCAGTGAAGGGAACGCCAGTCGCATTGTCAGCCTTAGAGCCGGGTGATCGATGAGACGATTTGTACGCGAGCGGCGCCTGAATCGCCAGCCCTTGTGGCGAGGGATTATCTGTAGGAGCAAGGCCTGTGGGAGCAATGCCTGTAGGAGCAATGCCTGTGGGAGCAAGGCTTGCCCGCGATTGCTGCGCCGCGGTCCAACAGCTGTTCCGCGTTATCGTTCATCGCGGCGGCAAGCCTTGCTCCCACAAGGGACCATCAATTCTGGCGGCTGGTGACTTCCAGCAGGTGGTAGCCGAACTGGGTCTTGACCGGGCCTTGGACGGTGTTGAGCGGTGCGCTGAACACCACGGTGTCGAATTCCTTGACCATCTGGCCCGGGCCGAACGAACCCAGGTCGCCGCCCTGACGGCTGGACGGGCAGGAGGAGTTGGCCTTGGCAATTTCAGCGAAATCGGCGCCAGCCTCGATCTGGGCCTTGAGTTCGTTGCACTTGTCTTCGGTGGAAACCAGGATGTGGCGGGCAGTGGCTTTGGCCATGGGGCAAATTCCTTTCGATGTATTTAAAGGTGCTGAGCCTACCGGATTCATTGGCGGGGTGTTGTCAAAATTGCGTCAAAACCTTGGGCTTGGCGATCAAAGGCCGGCTTTGCGCAAGCGCTCGGCGTGGCGCAGGTAAAGCTCTGTGGGGGCTACCCCCTTGCATGTCTTGCCGCCTCCCGGGCTGATAGCCTCCAGGTGGTCCATGGGATAGTCGGAGCGAATGACCTTGCCCAGGTGCGAGCTGAAACGCCCGACCAGACCGTCGTTCTGCCCGGCTTCGGTGATGAAGTACTCGGAAAAGGCCCGGCAGAAAGCCTGCAAAGGCTCTTGTTCTTCGTCCGTCGATTTTCGCAGCGTGCCGCTCCACGAGTAGTAGCGCACGCCGTTGACCCTGGCCGGGCCGTCCCCGCCCCAGTGCTTCGGCAGGCCCTGGGGATATTTGTCATTGAAGGCGCCCACGCCCTCGGTGGTCAGCGTCGCCAGCGCGGCGACGGCGGCCGGCGATAGCTGCGCCTGGCCGTTCAAAAATGAAATGAAATCGGCGAACAGCGTGGCGACGCCTCTCGCCACATGCCCTGGCAGCCGTCCGGGAGTAAGGGCCTTGCGCAAGAAGTCGGCCAGTTCAGAACCATGATTGGGGCCGCTGACCGACGTGACCGAGGCCACCCTGTCGGGTGCCAGCGCGGCGGCATAGCGAGCGGCCAGCGCACCCTGGCTGTGGCCGATCAGGTTGACCCGGGTGGTGCCGGTGCCGACCAGCACCCGATCGATCTGGGCCAGCAGTTGTTCGCCTCTGGCCTCGTTGGAGTGGATGGCCGACAAGTACGGGATGAACACCCGAGCACCGCCTGCGCGTAGGGCCTGTTTGATGCCATGGAAAAGTTCGACGCCGCCGACCTTGTCAAACCCGAACAACCCATGGACCAACAGGATGGGAAATTGAGTGGTTGCATTCCGTTGCATGTTCGTACCTTTTTCGAAGAGGTTCACCTTGAGTTTGCGACTTCACTCTAAAGCAGGCTCATCCTGTGCGGTGTAGGAAGAAACCGCCCTGATCCAAGGAAACCGGCATAAAAAAAGTGGGAAGAGAGCGAAGTAATCCGCCGCTACTTGAGGATGTAGGAGGCCTCCTATAGCCGCTGTCGTTTGCAGCTACAGGTTCGAACGCCAAGGACCACTTCAGCTGTCGTCTTGTCTGGCAGCGGGTTTGGCGCGAGCGGGTTTTAATGGCTCCCCCGGGCACCGTTATGCAAACGATGCCTTCATCCAAGGACTGGAGCCTGTACATGATCACCTATCCATCGCTTCAACGATTCCGTTCAACCTCTGCAACAAGGCTGCCGCCACCGGTCCTGGCAGCGGCCAGGGACGGGGTGATCAACCCCGCTTGGCGCAACACCGTGGTGACCGTCAAGCCTTATCCCATGATGACGTGTGGGGATGAGGTGTTGCTGCGTTGGCACGGCCTCAACAACGATGGCGAACCCTACCGGCATGACGTGGCCGGGTTCGTCACGGAGCGGCAGGTGGGGCGAGACGTTGTGTTCGTCGTGCGCGAACCGCATATCGCCGAGTTGGACGGCGGCTCGCTGGAGATCTCCTACCAGGTGACGGGCAAGCGGTTGCCGACCGCGCTGGTTTCGGAGCACCTGCAACTGGAGATCGGCGATGCATCGCCGCAACTGCTGCCCGCCATTGCCAACGATGCGGTGGGAGGCAGCCTCGATCCGAACCGGGTGCCTGAAGGCACCTGGGTGAGCATTCGACCCTACGCCAGGATGGCGGTCGGCGATCGCGTGATCCTGACTGCCAGCAAGGATTTCAAAGCGCTGTGGCGCGATGTACTGGATATAGAAGCTCATGCGGTTGGCCGTGAGGTATCGCTCTGGATCGATCATTCGCTGATCGCGCCCCATGTGGGACACGACCTGGCCTTGGCTTATGTCGTCAGGCGTGGACACTCGGTGCGTCGGGCTGAGCCTTTGTCGTTGCATATCGGCCCGCTGCAGCGCCCTGCGCTGAAGGCCCTTCAGATTCGGGAGATGAACGAAGGGTGGCTGGAGGCCGACGAGCTGCAAGAGGGGGTAACGATTGTCATCGATGATCCCGGGCTTGAGGCGGGCGAGCTGGTCTGGTTGCAGTGCAACGGCAACTCCGCTTATGTCCTGGAGCGCGAAATCACTGAGGCCACGGCAGGTAAACCGGTGGTGTTTGTGATGCCTGCAAGTTACTGGCAGGACCAGCGCGGCAGGTCGGTGAGTGTGTTCTATCAGGTCGAGCGCCTGGATGACGTCAGCCAGCGGTCCGAGTGGGTGACGGTCCGGGTGCGTTCCAAGACGCTGATCTAAGGCCTGCACAGCCTTTGTGGGAGCGAGCTTGCTCGCGATGACATTGGGTCAGGCAACATCAATGCTGGCTGAACTGACGCCATCGCGAGCAAGCTCGCTCCCACAAAGGGGCCCATGCTTACCCCTGGTTCCAGGGGAAGGCGGGTTCGGGACTCAGGCGGGCAATTGCAACCGGCGATGAGCCTCGCGCAACAGCTGCTCGGTGGACTCCCAGCCCAGGCAGCCATCGGTGACCGAGACGCCGTAGCGCATCGACGGACCCAGTGGCTGGCAGCCTTCGAACAGGTGGCTTTCGAGCATCATGCCGATCAGGGAGCGGTTCCCTTGCAGCCGTTGTTCCAGCACGTCATTGAACACCTGCGGCTGGCGCAACGGGTCTTTGCCGCTGTTGGCGTGGCTGCAGTCCACCATGATCCGCGCCGGTATCTTGAGGCGGGTCAGGTCACTGTGTATCTGCGTGACGCTCTGGCGATCATAGTTCGGTCCGCGATGGCCACCGCGCAGCACCAGGTGGGTGTCGGGGTTGCCCGGTGTCTGGATGATCGCCGGATGTCCCTGGCTGTCGACGCCGAAATGCCGATGGGGGTGGGCGGCAGAGCGCATCGCATCGCAAGCAATGCCAACCCCGCCGTCCGTGCCGTTCTTGAACCCTACCGGCATGCCCAGGCCGCTGGCCATTTCCCGGTGGATCTGTGATTCGGTGGTGCGAGCGCCAATGGCGACCCAACTGAGCAGGTCATCGAAGTAACTGGCGGCCATGGGTTGCAACAGTTCGGTGGCGACGGGCAGGCCCAGTTGCAGCATTTCGCGCATCAGCTCCCGGGACAAGGTCAGGCCGGCGGCCATATCGTCGCTGCCATCCAGGCTTGGATCGTAGGCCAGGCCTTTCCAACCCACAGTCGTGCGGGGCTTTTCCACGTAGGCGCGCATGACCAGCAGCATGCTGTCGCTCACTTCGCGGGCGAGGCGAGCCAGGTTGGAGGCGTATTCGAGGGCGGATTTGGGGTCATGGATCGAGCAGGGGCCGACGATGACCAGCAGGCGGGAGTCTTCACCGTCTAGGATCGCGCGGATCGCCTGGCGATGGGCGTCCACTTGGTGGCTCAACGCGGTGTTGAGCGGCAATTGATGCTTGAGTTGCAACGAGCTTGGCAGACGCAGGGTCAGGGCTTCGTTGGCAGGGTTGAGCGTGGACAGCGGCAAAGCAGAGACGGACGAATTCATGATTTTGGCTTCCTGGACGGGCGG
This sequence comes from Pseudomonas beijingensis, assembly GCF_030687295.1. Classification (NCBI taxonomy): domain Bacteria; kingdom Pseudomonadati; phylum Pseudomonadota; class Gammaproteobacteria; order Pseudomonadales; family Pseudomonadaceae; genus Pseudomonas; species Pseudomonas beijingensis. Next base: position 3,472,438 of record NZ_CP117425.1, read on the forward strand.
CGGGTTCGTTCCCGCGCCGGTCCTAGTGGGGTGTTCGACAGTTGGCCGTATGGGCCCGAAATTGAGGCTTGCCACCGGTAGGTGACCGATCGGAGGCGGCAGGCTGTCCCGAGCGGGGGCTGGTAAATCGCCAGGCGGAAAAACTGTCGTAACGGTAATAAGTGGCGTAGTTCATGGCTCAATCCTCAAGTTGTCTGGTGTTGCGAATGTCTGGGGCCGGAAAAACAAAACCCCCGGTCGGGAGGCCGACCGGGGGTTTGGAAAACTCTGGAAGGCGACCCGTTTAAAGTGGGCGCCGGTTGGGTATCAGGCGCGCCAGTGGCTAAACCAATACCCAAAATAAAAGCTGACCGGAGTTTGAACACTGTTCGCCCGGGCAGCCGCAACCGAGCGCGGGGCGCTGGCGGTGTTAAGCGGTGAGAGGGCGTTGAACATGGTCTGTCTCCGATGAATGGCCCTGAGCTTACTAGAGGGCGGGGCGGCGGTTCAATCAGAAAATTCTATCGAGGGCATGCAATTGTTCGCTCTGGCTTGAGTCCGCCGGGCTTTATGACACACTTCAGGTTTGCACCACCTCCCAGGGATGACCCATGACCGTTCCAGCCTTCGCCGCCGCCCAGTCGATTTCCGTCGCGGGAGACATTCGCACCAACCTCGCGTGTCATCAGCGTTTCATGCAGGCTGCCGCTGAGCAGGGCGTGCAGTTGCTGGTCTTCCCGGAATTGTCGCTCACCGGTTACGAACGTGGCCTGGCGGCGGATCTGGCGATCCTGCCGCAGGATGCCGTACTGCAACCGCTGCGTGACCTGGCGCGGGAACTCGGCCTGACCGCCGTGGTGGGCATGCCCATTCGACTGTCGGCCGACGCTCCGGTGTTGATCGGCGCGTTGGTCCTCGGCGCTGACGGCTCCCTCGGGGTGTACAGCAAGCAACATCTGCACCCAGGGGAAGAAGTCGCCTTCGCTCCGGGCCATGGTGGCTCGATGCTGACAATGGGGGAGGATCACATCGCCCTGGCGGTGTGTGCCGATTTTTCCCACGCCAGCCATGCGGCCGCGGCAGCCGGGCAGGGCGCTACGCTGTATGCAGCGGGGGTGTTGATCACCGAGGGTGGCTACGTGGCCGATACGACGTTGTTGCAAGGCTATGCCCGACAGCATGCCATGACCGTGCTGATGGCTAATCATGGCGGCGTCACTGGCGGTTGGGAATCGGCTGGCCGCAGCGCCATCTGGGGCCCTGATGGCTCGCTGCTCGCAGCGGCGCCAGGCACGGGCGAGCTGTTGGTGGTTGCCCGCCGCGACGCCAACGGCTGGGCCGGGCAAGTCGTGCCGGTGACCAACGGCGGATGAAGTCCTCATGAGCTTTGAGTGGCGTGCTGCAACGAACGGGGACATCGACTTCGCCCGGCAACTGACCTGCGACAACATGCTTCCTTATTACCTCAGGCATGATTTGCTCTGGCAGGACGAAGCATTCGATCTGGCCTGGATCATTCGCCAGAACTGGATAATCAGCCGTGCAGGCCAGGCGCTGGGCTTTGTGAGCCTCAGTCGTGATGCCCGGGCGTTGTATATCCGGGAGTTGCAGATAAGCGAGGCGTTCCGCGGGCAGGGCGCCGGGACCTGGGCGATCGGACAGGTTTGGGACCTGGTGGCGCTGGAACGTCGGCCGGCGCTGCGCCTGACGGTGTTCAAGGATAATCCGGCCAGGGCGTTGTACGAACGCATGGGGCTGCGTGTCGTGGGCGAGGACGAGTGTTTCCTGAGGATGCAGCGAGACGTCGGTGCTTGAAGCCTCGGATGCCGTGCCGATAAAGATGCGTTGTAACTTTTATCTGTCCCTTTGCGCTAGGTCTGCCGGATGCTTTTTGCTAAGGTGTTGTGCAACCCAAATAAGACCAAATCGTGAGGTGTCTGCTTGATTAGGGTGTTAGTGGTCGATGACCATGATCTCGTCCGTACGGGCATTACACGAATGCTGGCTGACATCGATGGCTTGCAGGTAGTTGGCCAGGCTGAATCCGGGGAAGAGTCCCTGATCAAGGCGCGTGAATTGAAACCCGACGTGGTGTTGATGGACGTCAAGATGCCCGGCATCGGCGGTCTTGAAGCCACGCGCAAGCTGCTGCGCAGTCACCCGGACATCAAGGTGGTCGCGGTGACCGTCTGCGAAGAGGACCCATTCCCCACCCGGCTGTTGCAAGCGGGCGCGGCGGGCTACCTCACCAAGGGCGCCGGCTTGAACGAGATGGTCCAGGCCATTCGTCTGGTTTTTGCCGGGCAACGCTACATCAGCCCGCAGATCGCCCAGCAATTGGCGATCAAGTCGTTCCAGCCGACCAACGATTCGCCCTTCGATGCACTGTCGGAGCGGGAAATCCAGATTGCCCTGATGATTGTCGGTTGCCAGAAGGTGCAGATCATCTCCGACAAGCTGTGCCTGTCGCCTAAAACCGTTAACACCTACCGTTACCGTATCTTCGAGAAGCTTTCGATCAGCAGTGACGTCGAATTGACACTGTTGGCCGTGCGCCACGGCATGGTCGATGCCAGCGCCTGAAAATGACTGAATTGTTTGATCCCAGCGCGTTCCTCTCCACCTGCAGCGGTCGCCCCGGCGTGTACCGCATGTTCGACAGCGACGCGCGCCTGCTTTATGTCGGCAAGGCCAAGAACCTCAAGAAACGCCTGGCCAGTTATTTCCGCAAAACCGGCCTAGCGCCGAAGACTGCCGCCCTGGTGGGGCGCATCGCGCAAGTCGAAACGACGATCACCGCCAATGAAACCGAGGCGCTGCTGCTCGAGCAGACGCTGATCAAGGAATGGCGCCCGCCGTACAACATCCTGCTGCGCGACGACAAATCCTACCCTTACGTGTTCCTGTCCGACGGGGCCTTTCCGCGCCTGAGCATTCATCGCGGGGCGAAGAAGGCCAAGGGGCGGTATTTCGGCCCTTACCCCAGCGCCGGCGCGATTCGTGAAAGCCTTAGCCTGCTGCAGAAGACCTTCTTCGTTCGCCAGTGTGAAGACAGCTACTACAAGAATCGCACCCGGCCCTGCCTGCAGTACCAGATCAAGCGCTGCAAGGCGCCTTGCGTGGGGTTTGTCGAGCCGCAGGTCTACGCCGAGGACGTGCGTCATTCGGTGATGTTCCTGGAAGGGCGCAGCAATGCGCTGACCGACGAGTTGTCGGCAGCCATGGAGGACGCGGCGGTCAACCTTGAGTTTGAACGGGCCGCCGAGCTGCGCGACCAGATCGGCCTGCTGCGCCGGGTGCAGGACCAGCAAAGCATGGAAGGTGGCAGCGGCGATGTCGATGTGATCGCCGCGTTCATCAACCCGGGTGGCGCCTGCGTGCATTTGATCAGCGTGCGCGGTGGTCGCGTGTTGGGCAGCAAGAACTTCTTCCCCCAAGTGGGTATCGAGGAAGACGTGGCCGAGGTCATGGCGGCGTTTCTGGGCCAGTACTACATCAGCAGTCCGGAACGCGACTTGCCTGCCGAGTTGATCGTCAACGTGGTCCATGAAGATTTCCCGGCCCTGATCGAAGCCATCGACAAGCTTCGCGGTCGCGAACTGACCATCAGCCACCGCGTTCGCGGCACCCGTGCCCGTTGGCAGCAACTGGCCGTGACCAACGCCGAACAGGCCCTGGGTGCGCGCCTGGCCAACCGTCAGCATGTGGCGGCGCGGTTCGATGCCCTGGCCGATGTCCTTAACCTGGACGAGCCGCCGCAACGGCTGGAGTGCTACGACATCAGCCATTCCAGTGGCGAGGCAACCGTGGCGTCCTGCGTGGTGTTCGGTCCGGAAGGCCCGATCAAGTCCGATTACCGCCGTTATAACATCGAAGGCGTCACGCCCGGCGATGACTACGCGGCGATGCACCAGGCATTGATGCGACGCTTCGGCAAGCTGAAGGACGGGGAGGGCAAGTTGCCGGATATCCTTCTGGTGGACGGCGGCAAAGGCCAGTTGTCCATGGCCCGCGATGTGCTCAATGAGCTGATGGTCCCCGACCTGATCCTGCTGGGCGTGGCCAAGGGCGCGACGCGCAAGGCCGGCTTCGAGACCTTGTACCTGAACGATGCCGCCCATGAGTTCACCCTCAAGGGCGATTCGCCGGCGCTGCACCTGATCCAGCAGATCCGCGACGAAGCCCACCGTTTCGCCATCACCGGACACCGTGCCCGTCGTGGCAAGACGCGCCGTACGTCTACACTGGAGGGTGTGGCAGGCGTCGGTCCGACGCGCCGTCGCGACTTGTTGAAACATTTTGGTGGATTGCAGGAACTGTCTCGTGCCAGCATCGAGGAGATAGCCAAAGCACCCGGTATCAGTAAAAAGCTCGCAGAGTCGATTTATGCAAACCTGCACAGCGAGTAGAATGCCCGTCAACCTTGTAGCCAGTTGTGCCGATGAATATCCCAAATCTGATTACCGTTCTACGCGTCCTGCTCATTCCGATCTTCATATTGCTGTTCTATTTGCCGTACCACTGGAGTTACGTGGCCTCCGCCTCGGTCTTCGCCTTCGCCGCCGCGACGGACTGGCTGGATGGTTACCTGGCTCGACGCCTGGAGCAGAGCACGCCGTTCGGTGCCTTCCTCGACCCGGTGGCCGACAAGCTGATGGTCGCGGTGGCCTTGGTGCTGCTGGTACAGGAACACGGCAACCTCTGGCTGACCTTGCCGGCGGCGGTGATCATCGGCCGCGAAATCGTCGTCTCGGCGCTCCGTGAATGGATGGCCGAGCTGGGCGCCCGCGCCCAGGTCGCGGTGTCGAACCTGGGCAAATGGAAAACCGCCGCGCAGATGCTGGCGCTGGTGATCCTGCTGGCCAACCCGTCGGACTTCAGCTTCTGGGTGCTGTTGGGCTATGCATTGCTGCTGGTTTCCGCTGGGCTGACGCTGTGGTCGATGGTCCAATACTTGCGCGCCGCCTGGCCGCATCTGCGGACGGATGTAGAGCCCAAATAAAACTTTTTTGAATCAAAGGGTTGACGGCGTAATCTGAATCTATAGAATGCGCCACACCAAGACGCGGGAATAGCTCAGTTGGTAGAGCACGACCTTGCCAAGGTCGGGGTCGCGAGTTCGAGTCTCGTTTCCCGCTCCAAGATTCAGAAAAAAGCCACTCAGATGAGTGGCTTTTTTTGTGCTTGAAATTTGGAAGCGTCGATATATCCAGCAGTACGGGGGAATTATCCCATTCAATCGCTCAGGAAGGCGTTCCAGATCCTTTCGTTCAATGGAACAAAGCAAGCTTGCTCAAATCTGAGATGCCGCGCGAGGTTGTCCCACGCGATACCTTGTTTTTGGCCTCTTATCGACAATGTGCAGTTTTGACGGCGCATATCCCTCAGCATCGCTTCGAAATCATGTATGAGCGCCGCCTGACGTTAGAGAGGCAGCCAAGCGACGCTTAAAGTGAGAGGATTATTTGCTGCGAGACTTGCCTGCGTCGCTACGCTTGTCTCGGATTTGGCCATCCTGGTTCCGGGAGCGAGGCTGTTCTCCACCTCCTGGCTTCGGAACGTTGACGTTTTTATTGATTGGGCGTCGATCAGTCATCGTTAAATCTCCTACGTCATATGGGTATATCACACATGCAGGATTGGAATGGCAGGTCGAAACACATCATGTAGTGTTTTTTGCCGTTCGCAAGCACAACATAGTCCGCTTCGTTCGGCTTCGCAAGACCCTATTTCTATTTTTAGGTTGCTAGATGTTGTCCTTTATGTTTTTTCATCGACACCAGATGTGGTGTTGTGCTGCTTGATCTATGTGGAAACCAGTATGTTGAACTTGCTACGCAGAATACGGCAGGGTCGTACCCGCTGGCTCTGGTCGTTGTGCTACGCAAGTAGCGCTCAGAAATAACTTATCTGTAGCGATGAGGCGGGCTCAACTACGCCCTAAGGTGGTAGCTACAAGACCCGATGCAAGCTCACACGGTTCTGAGTGCCTAACGGCAGAGCACGTCGACAACAGCTTGCGGTTTACTGATGAAGAGTCTTTTGCTGACCTGTGATTGTTCCCACGTCCGGCAGGGAGATGTTCGTTTCTTTAAGCGGGACCTCACCTACCGAAAGCGCACGCTCGATAAGTAATTCGCTGCCCCTGTCTTCCAACAGGGTCTGTAACCGCTGGAATTCGCCGCACCAGATGGTTTCTATGTCGCGATCCCGCGCCTTGTCACGATCGCTGCTGAGGGCTACGGCGCGAACCTGCAGACGGCCATTGTCGGCTTTGCCACCCACTTCTACTCCGTAGCCGGGGATAGCTGTTTTGCGCAGCACGACCTTGCCGTTTTCTGCCCAGGCAGTGGCCATGCCTTCGCGCACTTCGTAGCCGAGGCTGGCCAAGCCGTCGAGCACGGCTTCGCGGCGGGCGAGGGCGGCCTGGTCCTGTAAGTGGGACGCGATAAGCGTTTTACCCTGCGCGATCAGTCCGGTGGTTACCGAGAGTTCGGTGTCGGTTGTACAAGCGCCAATATGACCGAGCAAGGTCGCGTGTTCGATGCCTGTGTAGGTTTTGACTTCGCTAGCCAGATCCTGCAGTTGTTCGAGGCGCTCGCGTTGGCGTCGGACGTTTCGGGCGGACGCGGCGAGGTCGAGTACTAGGCTGTCGAGCAGCAGGTTACGCCGCTTGGCATCGGTTTCCGTTTCAGCTCTTTCCAGTGCCAAGAGGAACGGCGCGGCACACTCAGCGCCTTGCAGCAGTTGCAGCTCCACTATGTGGCGGTCAATGCGTAGCAGCCGTACGTCGCGCGTTGCATCCGGTTCCCGGGCCGCAATCCATTCGCGCAGGGAAACCTCGGGTTCGTCGACCTTGAGTTGCTGCGCCAGGCTGCGTTGGGTATCGCTCAGTGTTGGCTTCTCGCTTGCCTTGCTCAAGTGGGCGAAACCCTCGGCCAGCAGACGCTCGGCATCTTCCTGACTAGCACCGTTGGCCAATCGTGAGAGGGACTCCAGCAAGGCTTGATCGACGCTTTCGGGGTTGGCTTGCAAAGCATCAAGCAGGATTTTTGCGTTTTCATGGACGCGTCGGTCGCGTTGGCGTCGCTCAGCGGCGCGAATGATCGCGCGTTCTTCGCGGTCTTCCAGGTCACGGCGCAGGTGCTCGATCTCTACTGGCACGGCCTTCTGCAGTTCCGCCAATCGGTCTTCCGCCAGCAGAGCGCGAAGGCGAGCGTGTCGCTCCAGGGAGGCGGAGCGCTCCTGTTCGCTGAGTTCTCCAAGTCTTGTAGCCTGTGTCTGCCAGCGGTCCGCGGCGCGCTCCAGCCGTTGCAGGTGGCCTTCACAAATGGCGATGATTTCTTCGCGGGTAACAATGCGAACGACCTTGGGACCACTCATTGGCAGATTTCCGTATCAACTGAAGTAGGGCTGGGTTGCAGCGGCTGCTCGACTTGCATGGCGTGTTCGATTGCTTCACGCAGCCGCGAGCGTTCGCTGTCGCCGTTGTGATACCAGGCTTGTGACGACACACGGTGGATGTGCGGGATGGCGCGGTGCAGCACGGACGGGCGCCAAATTTCCCGGGCGCGGGCACGTTCCAGCAGATTGTGGCAAGGCGCATCGCACTCGATGCCGATTGCATACAGGCCCGTGTCTGGATTCTCGATGGCGAAATCGAGACCGAAAGCGTCGCCTTCACTGGCGGGAGCGGCCTGCCATCCCAGGGAATGAATGAATTCACCGACCAACCTGACAAAGCCATCACGTTGCTGACCTTGCTCACGATGCTGGCTGCTGCGGTCGGTCTGCAGGCGCTCCAGCAACTTGGTGCTGTTGCTGAACTCGCCCGAGGAGAGCGCGCGAGCATATTCCAGATAGCCTTGCAGATAGTCTCGCGGGCTGTTGGGGGCACGGTGCGTGTTGAGCATGTCGGAGATATCGGCGATCGGCATCGACGTGATCATTACCACCTTACGCCGCGCGCGGGTCACCGCCACGTTCAGGCGTCGTTCGCCACCCGTCTGCCCCAGTACGCCGAAACTTCGGCGGAATGTGCCTTGGCTGTTGCGACCGAAGGTGGAGGAGAAGACGATGATGTCGCGTTCATCCCCCTGCACGTTCTCCACGTTCTTGACGAACACCGACATGTCCTCGCCGTCTTCGCTGCGCTCGCGCTCCTGGGTGTAGGCGGCGCGGAACAGTTCATCCTGCTCAGCCCGCCGCTCCAAGTGCTCCTCGATGAGGTCGGCCTGCTTGCGGTTGAAGGTGACGACACCCACCGAGGGTCGCTGGTCGTAAGGCTGCTGCCACAATTCGTTCAGGTACTCGACGACCCGTTCGGCTTCTTGGGCGTTACTCTGGTTCTGATACAGCCCACCGACCTGGATCAGCTCCAGCGGCTTGATGCGCTGGATGCTCGCTAGCGGGTGACGGACCGGAACGTTCAGGCGATTGCCATAGAACGAGGCGTTGGAAAATCCGATCAGTTCACGGTAGGCCGAACGGTAGTGGATTTGCAATGTGGTGCTGGGCAGGGCGTTGCGCGCCAGCTGCAGCAGGTCGGGGCAATCCTTGATCTCACGACGGTTCCAAGTATCTTCGAACGCTTCGCGCTGTTCCTCATCCGCATCTTCATCAGGTTCGTCGCCGTCAAACACTTCGGCTTCGTCGCTTTCGATGCGACTGGAAAAGAATGCCGTCGGCGGCATTTGCTTCTCGTCGCCGCTGACAACAGTGACCTGGCCGCGGAACAGGGTTGGCAGGGCGAACTCAACCGGCATCTGTGAGGCTTCGTCGTAGATAACGGTATCGAACAGGCCTGCCTTGAGCGGTAGCACACGGCTGGCGACGTCCGGGTTCATCAACCACACCGGGCGTAGGCTCATCAGGCCTAAGTTACTGCCCAGTTCAATGAATTCGCGCAGGCGTCGTGAGCGTTTGCCAGTCAGGCGAGTGACATCCTCCCATTGTTTGCGGTTACCCAGGTGATCAAGGTTGATGGCTTTGGCCAGCAGCTCGCGATTGAGCAGCCGCATCTGCGCATCGGCTTGCGCGAGGCTGGCGACTTTGGCACGGGCTTCGTCCTGGCTGAACAGCAGTTCGGGATTGGTTTGCTCGACGCGGTGTTTCCAACCCAGTCGAGCTTCGCGGTTGAGTAGGCGCCGCACCGCGGCTTCAAGCTGCTCGGGCGCAATGTTGTCCAACTGTTCCTGGCGTTGGCGCAGCAATGCGAGCAGCTCGAGGTCGGCTGCTGTCAACTGAGTGGCGCGCCCGCGGAATGCCTGGTAGGCGGCCAGGAAGGGCAGCGCTTCATGCAGCCGATCAAGAGACAGTTGATTGCTCAGATTGTGCTCGATGGCGTGCTGCAGTTGCTGCACCAGCTCATCGCCCAGCCAGTCGCCGAGGATCTTGAGTTGCTCGAGGCTGGATTGGCGAACGCCATGGCGCATCAGCGAAGCATCGAGATCGCTGAGCAACGCCTCGAGATGTTGTTTGTCGCCGGCGAGGGCGGCCTCGTCGGCCTGCCGGGCGCGAGGCGATTGCGCCAACGCCATGGCCAGCGCCTGGATTTCCAGCAGGTGACGGATGTCGCTCTTCACGAAGCTGATCAATTCCAGGCAGGCTTGCCGACTCACAGCTTCCAGTTCCAACGCCTGGTGCAGGGTGCTCAGCTCGGCGCGCAATGGTCGCCACTGGCTTTCAATGCGGATGGCTGCCTGTAGGGTTGGTAGCGCTTCACTAACACGGCTTTCCCCCTGGTCCTGAAGGAAGTTGCGCAGTCGCTTGCGCCGCAGCAGATGCAGCGGATTGATGTTCGCCAACCAGGGACCGGGCAGCCATAACCTTGGTACAGTCTTGATCCAGATGCCTGAGGGCCTTGTTTTCGAGCAGGCAGAGGGCCGGTGACAAGGCGGGGGCGTAGTGGTCCTGATCCAGTTGGCCGAGTTGCTGGTCCAGTTGCTGTAGTTCGCCGAGAATCGACTCTCCCCGTGGGGGTGGGCCCGCTTCGCGGCTGCGGAAAAGCGGTAGCCACCGCGCAAGGCGCAGACGTTGCTCTTGCTTCAGGTCGAGCAGGGCTGCGACATGGGCCGCTATCCAGTTACGGTACGGCATCGGGTCGTCGATTTCGAAGCTGGCAGGGTGTGCTTGCAGCGTGGCCTGACGGTTGTGTTCGGCTTGGGTGAAGCTGTGCAGATTGTCGGTGAAAGCCTGCAAGGTCGCCCGGTCGGCGGCGAACGACTGCAACTGGGCCAATGGACTGCCTTCGTAGCGCGCGGGCAACCACAGGCGAATCAGAGGGGCGCAGCTTTCCTCCAAACGGGTCAGGCTAGCGAGGTCCAGGGAGGCCAGGCGTTGGCGCAGGGCCGGAAACTCGAGCGGGGCCGGGCCGGATTCCAATTCAATCAACTCGCCGAGCAGCCTGCGATAACTGAGGCCGGTATTTTCATCCAGGCGATGCAGACTCTGGTGGAAGCGGTCGAGCTCGCCCTCCAGGGCCTCGATGCGGGCCGCGACCTGTTCGCGCTGGCGCTGCCAGCCCTGCGGCTGGCTGCCGTTCGTGAACAGGCTTTCCAGTTGTTCGCGAATATTGCGAATGACGGGTTCGCGGTCGCGGTTGACGTCATTGAGCATGACGATGCGTTGGCCAAGGCCTTCGGCGACCAGGCGTTTGTACACGACCTCCAGCGCAGCATGCTTCTGACAGACGATGAGTAAGCTGCGCTGGCGGCCGATGGCGTCGGCGACCATGTTCACGATGGTCTGGCTCTTGCCGGTTCCGGGCGGCCCCTCGACCAGCAGTCCCGGGCTTTGTCGGGCCTGGATCACGGCCGCTTCCTGGGAGGGATCGCTGGCCACGGTGAAGTAGCGTTGCAGCTCGCTTGGTGGTGCCGCGTGCGTGGTTTCATCGGCGGTCTTGAGGCGCAACGCCGTTTCCAGGCCGGTACCGGCGGGCGACAGGGTTTTCAGTTGGCGCAGGTCTTCACCAATGGCTTGCCCCATGAAGGTCACGTGAAACAGCACCGCCGCGCAGTCCAGCTCGTCTTGGTAGGGCGCGATCTCCACGGTGCTCGCGGGCAGGTTGCCAAGGGTGCGTGAGCGGATGGTGGCGAGCATGCCGAAGGCGTCCATCACATCCGCCGCACGAATTGACGAGCGGCCGAGCAGTTCATCGGCGGTCTTGCGCCAGCGTTTGCAGGTTTCGGCGCCGAGCACGCTTTCCAACGCCGGGTTGAGTCGCACTTCTTCACGCTCACTGTCAAACGCCAAGGCGGCGTGACCACGAGAACCCAGCTCCAGCAGTAGTTTCACTGGCCACAGTAGGAGCGGGATGATCCGCGTACGCGTGGTGCCGCGAGGGTCGCGATTGAGCAGGAAAGGGAAGCCCAGGTACAGGCCGTCGATACCGGTGTCGCGTTTGTACAGCGCGCTTTGCCGGTACAGGGCATGCAGGCGCGATTCCAGCTGGCCGTTGAGCTGAAAACTCTCTGGGTCTAGGTTCACTGCCCGGGCATTACGTTGCAGCAGGTGATCGAGCAAAGCCGCGGCCGGACTGCGCTCGCTGTTCAGTTCACTGATGTCGACCCGTGCGGTGGTCTTGCCGATGCTCATACGCACCAGTGGCCCGCGCATCACTGCGGTCACCACCTTCTTCTCGAAGAAGTCGAGAATCTGTGAGACGTACTGCTGTTTCTGTGGTTCCAGCCAATGACTGGACGGAATAGCCAGCAACACCAGTGCCTGAGCCAACGGCATACGTCGCTCCAGGCGGAACTGCTCGGCCCACTCGTCCACTACCGGCACGCCACAACGGGCAAAGCCTTGGATGCGCTCATCGACACTGCGGTACAGCTCAAGTCGCGAATGCAACAGCAGTTGGGTCGCCGCTTCGGAGTCGAACCAACCGACATCGGCAGCTCTGGCCAGCTCGGCGGCGGACTCTACTATCGAGGCCCCCGAACGGAACTGACTGATCGCCGCGCTGAGCAGCACGATCAGATCTTCTTCGGCGATCACCCGGCGCTCCGACAGTGAGGACAGTCCCGGATGGTCGGTGTCTGGAAACAGGCGTTGGCGCTCTTGCCATTGCGTGGACAGCTTGGCGCGCGAGGTCGATAGCAGGAATATCCGCAGTTGCTCTTCGACCAACTCGATGTGTTGGTGCAGGGCACGCTGACGTACGTTTTCGGCGCGGGATTTGAGACGCGACAGCCAGTTGTCGGTCTGCAATTGCTCAAGCAGGTCCGGGACCGACCCGCTGATCAGGCGATAGCCTTCCAGTGGGTGCTCCAGTAGCCATCCTGGTGTGACGATGTCACCACGATGAATCAACGGGATTTCCGGATTGAGGATTCTCAGCGCCAGCATTAAACGGAAGTCGTCCTCAATCCCTTCGTGCTGAACGACCTGACGCAAGCCAGCGACCAGAGAAGGGGCGAGACCGACCTGCTCGGTCCAGGTCACGATCACACCGCGCAGCAAATGGTCCAAGGCCTGTTGCCAGTTATCCGCCTGGGCTGCCGCCAGGGCGAATACGCCGGGCTTGTGGAAGCGGCGCTCGCCCAGCAGTAGGGTCGCGCCTTCACCATCGTCCGTTTGCTGGACGGAAGAGGCCGGAGCCTCGACCATAATACCGTTGAGCCAGCCTTCGACCTGCGGCCATTGCCAGCGCTGATGACGGTCGCGTGCCAACAGACCTCGCAGCAGCAGGTTCAGGCGCGGGTCGAGGTTGTCGGGGATCGGTACTCCGTTGGCCAGCACGTGAATAAGAAATGCATTGGCATTGATGCCGTCGAAGCAAGCGCCCTGGGTTAGTTGCTCGAGCAGGATCATACCCAGGCTCCACCAGTCCGAGGCAGCCGCAACGCCGCCTGCGATGGCTTCGGGTGCCATGTAGCGGCTGGTTTCCAGTGGCGATACGATGTCCAGGTCGAACTCGGACAGGCGTGCCGAGCCGAAGCCGCTGATGACCAGGTCCAGCGGTTCGCGGGAACGCACCAGCAGGCTGGCTGGGCGCAGGTCACGATGGCGCAGGCCAGCCTCGTTGAAAGCATGCAGCGCCAGGCCCAGTTCGTTGACCACATGGTGCACGCTGTCGCTGTCGCGGATCACGCTGCCAAGTTCTGCCAGGGTCCCGCCGGTGAGTTCTTCAATGACCTCATAGGCACGGTCATCCCAGCGGCCGGTGGCAATGATTTCGGGTACGTGCTCGCGTGGCAGTCGGCGGATCACATCATAGATCGCCGGGTCCGGTTCGGCGCCGGGTCGATACAGGGTCAGGACCGCCTGTTGCGCGGTTTCCTCGTGCTCGGCGAGGTAGCGCTCTCGCACACCGTCGGTGCTGCTGATCTGACGGATCAGGCGCCAACCATCGATCAGGCTCTGGGGGATACCCTCTGGTTCGCTGCTGTCTGGCCGGGCGTCGTAGGACGTTGCTTGCGCAGGTGAGCTGCCACATTCAAGGCACATCAGGTCGCCATCGACCATCGGGTGCCCATTTTCGCAGAGCAGGTCAGGGGCATTCCCCTGAGTCGGACTGACCGGCGGGAGGGTTTGCTCCGTGACGACGGCATGCGGCCGCCAGCCGGCGGCATGAATGGGTTCGCCAGCGAGGTCCCAGCCGCAGGGTTGTTCCTGAATGAGCCCTTCGCAGAACATTTCCTGGAGGGCGCGCTCGGTTTTGCAGTTGGGGCAGAAACGTATCATGGGGTGTGCTCCACTCAGCGGCGTCGCGACGCGTGTGCGCTGATCTGTAAATGATGGCCTTGTTCATGCAGCAGATCGCGTAAGCGCAACAGGTCGTCACGTCGTGGGATGCCGGCCATCCAAACGCTGCCACTTTCGTCAAACATCAGGTCCAGCGCCTTGTCGGTGGGTTCGAGCAGGCGTTCGTAATGACCCAGGCGTGCCCGGCCCAGTGGCGTGAGCAGGCTCAGACGTTGATTGTCACTGCCGCGCAAGGCCATGGTCTGACTGAGTGCTTCGATATAGGGGTCGCTGATCAAGGCATCTATCAAGCCCTTGGTCTGGAACAACGGCTCGTCGAGTTGCTCCAGGGAGTATCCACTGTAGACCAGGATGTCGAGTTCGCTGAGCCGACGCAGGCCTTCGAGCAGCGATCGCAGGGCGTCGAACTGGTCGAACGGCTCCCCTCCGGAAATGGTGATTCCTTCGGCCTCGAGCAGCCAGGGGGTGATCTGTTCAAGCAGTTGCTCCAGCGACAAGCGTCGGTGCCCGGGGCCCCAAGTATCGGCAGAGATGCAGCCTGGACAGCGGATGCTGCAGCCCTGGAACCAGATGCCAATACGCCGCCCTGGGCCGAGGGTAGTGACAGGAAAATGCATGCGCGACAGGCTAAGGTCCATGTTCAGCGACGTTCCATCTTCAGTCCGGTGATGTCCAACTCGGTGATCGTGAAGTGCTCGCCCGGTTGCGCGTCCTGATCGAACAGTGCCCGCGACAGGGGATTGAGCAGGCGTGCCTCTAACTGGTTACGAATGCCCCGGCCACCGTTGGACAGGTCCTGCAGACAGAGGTTGTGCAGTGTCTGGCGTGCCTGGGGGGCCAATTCGATAAACAGGTTCTGTCCCAGCAGGTCATCGAAGGTGGCGTTGACCATCTGTTCGAAGATCTGCACTGCAACGCCTTCGCGAATGAAGTCGAAGACGATAATGTTCTCGCCGATTCGATTGAGGATTTCCGGCCGGTTGAGCACGAGCTTGAAATACCGGTCGATCTCGCTGTGCACCTTGTCCTGGACTTGCTCGAAGGCTTCGCCCGGCAGGACGTTGGCAACGCGTTCGCCATTGTCACCCTGGCGATAGATTCCCAGGTTGGAAGTGAACACGATCAGGGCCTCCGAAAAGTACACCCGATCACCGCGGCCTGAAGTCAGCACTCCGTCGTCGAGTATTTGCAGGAACTTGTCGAGAATCCGTGGGTGGGCTTTTTCGATTTCATCGAATAACACCACGCTGAATGGCTTCTCGCGGATAGCATTGGTCAGCTCACCGCCGACGTCATAGCCGACGTAGCCGGGCGGTGCGCCGATGAGGCGTTGATCGGCATGCTCGGCGCTGAATTCCGACATGTCGAAGCGGATGTATGCGCTTTCGTCGCCGAACAGCAGGCTGGTAATAGTTTTGGCGAGTTCGGTCTTGCCCACGCCGGTCGGCCCCGCGAGAAAGGCTACGCCCCGTGGACGGTTGCCCTTGCGACTGGCGCCGACGCCTGTCATCGCACGCTTGACGATGTCGAGCATGTGCGTCACCGCATGCTCCTGGCCTTTGACCCGCTGGTGGACGAGCGCGTCCGCATGCCGGATACGCTGACGGTCGATCTTCAGCCACGGGTCCTCGGTGACACCGATTTTGTAGCGGCGCACCGCATCGGCAATCTGCTCCATGGCGACACCCTCGACCCGTGCCAGTTGCGCAATGGCGCTGAGATCGAGCAGCAGCAATCCCTCGGTGTTCTGGACGAAGGCTTCCACAGCCTGGTGCATGACCCCTTCGCCGGCGCCCTGGCTGCCACTGAGCCCTTTGAGCAACGCCGGTGCCAACGCACGGCGGGACAATTGATCGGGTTTGGACACGGGAATGTGGCGCAGGCGTGGGTTGTCGACCAGCAACCAGTCGGGCAAATCGCCTTCTTTTTCCACCAGCCATAGCAGGGTGTTGAAGAACGGTTTGCGCAACTCTGTGGCCGGACGGCTGCGAGCCTGATGGGATTGCACCAGGGCCTGGGTGAAGAGTTGGTGTTCAGCAGCGCTTAGGGAGTCGTTGCGAACCACCAGGCGTGAGGCGAAATCGATGATCAGCGCGATAGGTTCGCCAGCACGACCCACCAGCCGTGGCAGGGTGGCGCCCAGCAGATCGATACCTGCGGGTGCTACGCCATTGACCGGAGTCAAGCCAAGTTCCTGAAGCAACGTCTGGCCGGCTTCAGGGGCGGAGCCGGGTTTGTCGATTGCGCGGAAACCGGACACGGGTTCCCAGGCGATGACCTGGGTGTAGCCGGCATCGAGCAGGGCATTGCAGAGGGTTTGGTTGAAGCTCTGCGCGGTCACCGTGCCCGGCGCCACTTCACAGGCTTGCAGGTCGCGGATGTTGCCTGACAGGACGAATTGGCTCTTCAGCGGCAAGAAGCGCAGAAGATCTCGTAGCCAACGTGGGCTTTCAAATATGGCAATCCCTGACATGTTTCAGCTCGTAACGTTGGGGCGGTACGGGCAGGGTATTGCTCAATGCGCCCATTTGCCAGTGTGCTGCTACGAAAAGTTGTGTTGAGAGAGCGCTTCTTGTTAGGTTAGAGCTAGGGTTATCCAAGATATGCTAGGATTAGATAGCGTAGATAACTGGTGAGGAAATTTTCAATGAGCGTTACAGAGCAGTCGGGCGTCTCCACCTTAGTGGGTACGCCCAAGGAGGCGCGGGCTAGCTTGAGCCGCTCACATGCGGATCGAGTGCTGGTCGTGTCTTTCGATCGTATCAAGCTCGGCGTATTTGAAGCGTTGGCGGAAAACTTTGCCCATGTGGCCTCCTCGATGTATGAGGTGCTGCAGGAGCGTCAGGATCCGAAGGCACTGGAGCGCCTTGCCGAGGCGTTTGTGACGCGTAAGCCGCCTTCGCCTCGTCTGCTCAAGGAAGCGGCGATGCTGGTACAAGCCCGTAAAGCAGTGCTGGAGAGCGGTGACTGGTTGACCTCCGCAGATATCGCGCAGGTGGCCCAGTTGAGTACCCGAAACCCGAGTGCCCAGCCCAACAAGTGGAAAAAGCAAGGTCAGATCTTCGCTATCAATCATGGTGGGGTCGACTATTTCCCGGGTTACGGCTTGGATCCGGACGCGGGCTATCGGCCGTTCAAGGCGTTAGCCAAAGTCATTGAGGCTTTCGGTGGCCACAAGGACGGCTGGGGGCTGGCTTACTGGTTCCGGTCAGATAACAGCTTTCTGGGTGGTAAAAGGCCCCAGGACCTGCTGGCATCGGCGCCTGATCGGGTGATTGCTGCCGCACTGGATGAGATCCAGGGCATTGTCCATGGCTAAGCAGCGTACCGAGTCCAGCGATAACATGGCGACACCGGCCACCGATTTGGCGGCGTCCATCACCCCGGTTCCCGCGGCTACGCTGCACGTGACTCTCACGGTGCTTGCCAAGGGCGCCGTGCTCCATCGTGTGCATCAAGATAAGTATCAGCCAGATCAATTCAATCCCGGTGTGCACGGCAATGCACGCTTCAGCCCAATCCAGGATGATCAGGGACGGGCGATTCCTACCTTGTATGGCGGCACGACAGTCGAGTGCGCCTTGAGCAACTGCATGAGAACCGCCCGGTGCGGACCCGCATGCCGGGTGGTGTGGCAGGGGAACGGCCTGTGAAAGGCCGTCCCCTATGCCGATTGCATGAGAAATGCCTTAGCGCTGGATAGATTGCCCGCTGAATGTTTGAACATTTCAGTGGGATCATTCATTAAGTTCATTTGTTAGCTGCGCAATGAGCCTTGGCCCCGCTCGCGCAACGGCCTTGCGCGTCAGTTGTCTGGACAACACGATTAGGGTTATTCGACCAATGGGCGTGCATCGAGGGGCAGTGCTGGGGGCGCGCCATTCTTGATGTCGATATTAAGAACAGCAGCCGCTTCAACAGTGAAAAGATGGCATTTGCTAGGCGAGTTGCGGCCGGCCATGACTCCGCCATCCCATAACCATGTCTGCCGCGGCACTTATAGTGCTCTGTCATAAACGCTCACTTGTTTTCTGCTGACTCTTGGGTCATGTCGGCACCTCATTCATGTCCCATCGTTATGGTCAGCCGCGCCTGAAAAGTTTTTCTACGGTGATGCGTCGTGCGTACGGTTGATCAAGAACAACGGTATATCGGGTAATGACCCGGTGCTGGCCCATACAGCAGACTCCTCCTCAGACGCCGTCAAACGAGACGGCTCGCACTACAAGAATAATGATGCGAAGAGGAGCCACCATGTCGGGCATCGATACCCTTGGCTATATCGGATTTACCGCACGCGATATCGGCGCGTGGAAGAAATTTGCGCCCGAGGTGCTGGGTTTGCAAATCGGTGAGGAGCTGGAGGATGGCTCTTTGGTGTTACGCGCCGACCTCCATCAGCGTCGGGTTATCATTCATCCCGGTGATCATGATGATGTCGCTTACGTGGGTTGGGAATGTCGCTGCAGCGAAGATCTAGACAACGTGCGTAACGCTCTGCGCGCTGCGCAGATTCCCTTTGAGGAAGTGCACAACGCACAAGCGTTAGCAGTGCGGGAAATGATTCGCTTCCGGGATATCGACGGTGTGCTGATCGAAGCCCATTACGGACCTACGATACTTGCCAATCAGCCATTCGTGTCGCCGGTCGGTGCGCGCCCATTCCTGACTCAGGAACAAGGTCTGGGGCATCTGGTGCTCTCGACCACTCAATACTCCGCTCAGATCGACTTCTATGAAAAGGTGCTGGGCTTCAAGCGCACCGACTCATTGATCATTTCAGGCGTCAACTGTGAGGCGATGTTCATGCGGGTGAACGAACGTCATCACTCCCTCGCCATCGTCGACATGCCGCCAACCCATGGCCCACGCCTGCATCACATTCTTCTGGAAATGAACTCGCTCGACGAAGTGGGTTTCGCCTATAGCCGCGCACGTGCGGCCGGGGCCCACATCCTTATCGACCTTGGACGGCACGTTAACGACAACATGTTCTCGTTCTACGTCCTGACGCCGTCTGGCTGGTCAGTGGAAATCGGTTGGGGTGGCATCCAGATCGACGACGAAACCTGGCACGTGACCCATTACCCCACCAACAGCAGCTGGGGACACGAATTCCACATGCCAGCTCAGTTTCAAGCGCCCAAGTAACGAAGGATCACCACCATGACTATTCACACTGCTGAAACCACTTCACGTTTCATTGAAATTAATGGCCTCAATATTCATTACCACGACACCGAGGTAGGTGACCGCGTGCTGGTGATGCTGCACGGGGGAGGACCTGGGGCGTCGGCGTGGAGCAACTACCGGACCAACCTGCCGGCCTTCGCTGCAACTTACCGGGTCATCGCCTTCGATGCGCCGCACTATGGCGAATCGGACAAGCCTCTCAGCGCCTACCAGGACACGGACTTCTATACGGAAGTTTTTTCCCAGGCGCTCGACAAGCTAGGCGTGAAAAGGGCCGACTTCATCGGCAATTCCATGGGCGGCACGATTTCCATGACCATGGCGATGAAACGGCCTGATCTGGTCGCAAAGCTGGTGCTCATGGGGCCTGGCGGTTCGCCGACCATGTTCACGCCGATGATGACCGAAGGCATCAAGATCCTGGGCGCCTTCTATCAAGGCGAAGGTCCGACTCGCGAGAAGCTCGAAGCAGCGGTACGCATCATGGTGTACGACCAGTCGATGGTGACGCCTGAACTGATCGAAGCGCGTTATCAGGCGGCTACTCATCCGGATCTTCTCAAGCCGCGCGAGTGGAAGGGCCATCCGATGCTCAATCTGTGGGAGCGCCTGGTGGGCTCGCCACTGCAGAACCCCACGCTGCTGATTTATGGCAAGGAAGACCGTGTCATTCCCTGGGACACCAGTTTGCTGCTGATGCGTTTGTTGCCCAACGCGAGCCTGCACGTATTCCCACAATGCGGCCACTGGGCTCAGTTGGAAAAAGCCAGCGAGTTCAATACGCTGGTGCACGGTTTCCTGGAGCAGAGCGATGACTGACCATTCCTCTTTGGCCCAGCGTCTGCGTGCCGCCTATCAACTGGGCCCCATCGCACCCCTGCGCGACGGCCTCGCTCCCGATGACGCGACAAGCGCGTATGCGGTGCAGGCCATCAACACTCGCTATTGGGTAGAGCGGGGACGCCGCATCGTGGGCCGCAAGGTGGGCCTGACGTCCCTGGCGGTGCAGAAACAGTTCGGTGTGAACCAGCCGGATTTCGGCGTTCTGTTCGAAGACATGCAATTGATCGATGGCGGAGTGCTCGACTGCGACGCCATGTTGCAGCCTAGGGCTGAAGCCGAAGTGGCGTTGGTGCTGGGGGCAGACGTGACCAGCCTCACCGCGACGCCGGACGACATCGCCGCCGCGACGCATCACGCGTTTGCCGCGATCGAGATCGTCGACAGCCGTATCGCCGATTGGAAGATCACCTTCGCTGACACCGTCGCCGACAACGGTTCAAGCGCACGTTTCGTCCTGGGAAAGCAGGCCTGTTCGCTCGACGAACTGGATCTGTATACCTGCGGCATGGTGTTGGAGGTCAACGGAGCGGTCGCCTCGGTAGGGGCTGGTGCGGCGTGCCTGGGACATCCGTTGAATGCCGCTGCCTGGCTGGCAAGGACACTGGCCGCTGCCGGTGAGCCGTTGCGCGCTGGCGACGTGGTGCTAACGGGAGCACTGGGCCCGATGATCACCCTGGCCCCCGGCGACCACATCATGGCGAAGATCGGTGGCTTGGGTGCGGTGTCGTTCACTTATGGGGAGTCTGTCTGATGAAAACCGCCAAAGTAGCGATCATCGGCTCGGGCAATATCGGCACTGACCTGATGATCAAGATCATGCGCAACGCCAAGTATCTTGAAATGGCCGCCATGGTCGGCATCGACCCAAGCTCCGACGGCCTGGCTCGCGCGGCTCGACTGGGTGTCGCCACGACCCATGAGGGCGTGGAAGGTCTGACTCGCCTGCCGGTCTTCCGGGACATCGATTTCGTCTTCGATGCCACTTCGGCCGGCGCCCACGTCATGAACGATGCTTTTCTGCGCCGCATCAAGCCGGGGATCCGGCTGATCGACCTGACGCCTGCCGCCATCGGCCCGTATTGCGTGCCGGTGGTGAACCTGGAGCAGAACCTGGGCCAACTCAACGTCAACATGGTGACCTGCGGCGGCCAGGCCACCATCCCGATGGTGGCGGCGGTGTCTCGCGTGGCCAAAGTGCATTACGCCGAGATCATCGCCTCGATCGCCAGTAAATCCGCCGGCCCTGGCACGCGCGCCAATATCGATGAGTTCACCGAGACTACCAGCAAGGCCATCGAGGTTATCGGTGGCGCGGCCAAGGGCAAGGCGATCATCATCATGAACCCGGCCGAGCCACCATTAATGATGCGAGACACGGTGTTCGTGCTCAGCGAAGCAGCGGATCAGTCCAGGGTCTGCGCCAGCATCGAGGAAATGACCGCCGCCGTGCAGGCCTACGTGCCGGGCTATCGCCTCAAGCAGAAGGTGCAGTTCGACGTGATTCCCGACTCGGCGCCCCTGCACATCCCCGGTCACGGCCGTTTCAGCGGCCTGAAAACGTCGATCTTCCTCGAAGTGGAAGGCGCCGCTCATTATCTGCCGGCCTACGCCGGTAACCTCGACATCATGACCTCCGCTGCGCTGGCGACCGCCGAGCGCATGGCGCATTCGATGGGAGTCTCGGCATGAGCAAGAAACTCTATATCTGCGACGTGACCTTGCGCGATGGCTGTCACGCGATCCGTCACCAGTACTCGATCCCGAACGTGCAGGATATCGCTCGCGCGTTGGACAAGGCCCGTGTCGATTCTATCGAGGTGACCCACGGCGATGGCCTGCAAGGTTCCAGCTTCAATTACGGCTTCGGCGCGCACAGCGATCTGGAATGGATCGAAGCGGCTGCCGACGTCATCGAACATGCGCGTATTGCGGTGCTGTTGCTGCCGGGCATCGGCACCGTGCACGACCTCAAGGCCGCTTACGAGGCCGGCGCCCGCACCGTGCGCGTGGCCACCCATTGCACCGAAGCGGACGTTTCCAGACAGCACATCGAATACGCCCGCTCGCTTGGCATGGACACCGTCGGTTTCCTAATGATGAGCCACATGATCCCGCCCGAAGAGCTGGCCCGCCAGGGCAAACTGATGGAAAGCTACGGCGCGCAATGCATTTACATGGCCGACTCAGGCGGCGCCATGAACATGAACGACATCCGCGACCGCATGCGAGCTTTCAAGGCAACGCTGAACCCCGAAACCCAGACCGGCATGCACGCACACCACAATCTCAGCCTGGGCGTGGCCAACTCCATCGTGGCGGTGGAAGAGGGCTGCGACCGCATCGATGCCAGCTTGGCCGGCATGGGCGCCGGTGCTGGTAACGCGCCTCTGGAGGTCTTCATTGCCGCAGCAGAGCGGATGGGCTGGAACCACGGAACCGAGCTGTATCAGCTAATGGATGCCGCTGATGACTTGGTGCGCCCGCTGCAGGATCGCCCGGTGCGTGTTGACCGGGAAACGCTCGGCCTGGGTTATGCCGGCGTCTACTCCAGTTTCCTGCGCCATGCCGAAGTGGCTGCCGAGAAGTACGGCGTCAAGACCCTCGACATTCTCGTCGAACTGGGCAAGCGACGGATGGTGGGTGGTCAGGAGGACATGATTGTCGACGTGGCGCTGGATCTGCTGAAACACAGTGCCTCAACCACCGTGCATAGCCGGCCGGGCTGATCTTCAGACCGTACTTTTCTAGAAATCCCGCTACGGGAAAAAACAACAAAATGAATAGGAACTCGGTAATGAACAATTCTACCGTGAAGGCTCCGTACGACTTGAGTACACCCGTTCTGATCGCGGGGGCCGGCCCGGCGGGGCTGACCCTCTCCCTGGCGCTGAGTCGTTATGGTGTTCCTCATATGGTCTTGGAGATGTTTCCCGGGGCGGCCCACACACCACGTGCGCACATCACCAATCAGCGCACCATGGAGATCTTCCGCGACCTTGGCATCGAAGAGGCGGTGAAAGCCAAGGCGACTCCAGCCGAGGGCATGTGGAGCAATGCCTGGATCACCACCATGGCAGGCCCGGAAGTGTATCGCTCCGAAGCATGGGGCGCCGGGGAAGAACACGCGGCACGTTACGCTCAAGCGAGTCCCTGCGGCATGTGCAATATCCCGCAGAACATCATGGAACCGGTGCTGATCGAGGCCATCGAGGACGCGGGTGTCGCCGATCTTCGCTTCAGTCACAAGCTCGAATCCTTCGTGCAGGATGCTCAGGGCGTAACTGCAACGGTCGTCGAAGTACACAGTGGCGTGAGCTACACGGTACGTGCCGATTACCTGCTCGGGGCCGACGGTGCCCGCAGCAAGGTGGCCCAGGAGTTGGCCCTGCCGTTCGAAGGACAGATGGGCGTAGGCGGCGATGCGGGGATCGGTGAAGTCATCTACGTCTGGTTCAAGGGTGATCTGGCACGTTATTGCGCTCATCGCCCAGGGACCATGTTCTGGTCTACCGATATGTATAACGGGGCCACCTTTGTCAACGTCGCCCCTTGGGACGAGTGGATCGCCGGCTGGACCATGCCGCCAGGCATGACCTTCGATGGTGATCCCGAGACCCTCCGCAATCGAGTGCAATCCGTCATCGGCGATAGCACCGTCGATATCGTCATCAAGGGTGTGTCGCGCTGGACCATGAATAAAATGTGGGCCACCCGCTACGGCGAAGGGCGGGTGTGGTGCATGGGCGACGCGGTACATCGTCATCCCCCGATGAATGGCCTTGGCTCCAATACGTCGGTTGCTGACGGCTACAACTTGGCCTGGAAACTCAAGCTTCTGTTGGAAGGCAAAGCCGGGCCCGAACTGCTTCAGAGCTATGAGCTGGAGCGTCAGCCGGTGGGCGAGCGTATCGTCAATCGTGCCTGGGATTCGGCGATGGGCTTCTGGGGCCGCTTCTATTCCGAGTTCCTTGGTGTCAGCCCTGGCGCCACGCCAGACGAGGTCAAGAATTCGCTGCTCCAACTGCATGAGGACAGTCCGGAAGGTGATGCCCGACGCGCTGGGTTCGAACGGCTCAAAGAAGAGGTGCTGGACCCGGCCTTCAACGCGCTGGGAATCGAGCTGGGGTATCGCTATCGGGCTGGCGCGCGGGTAGACGACGGTTCGCAAGAGCCACAACTCGATGGTCATCCAGACGTCGCCTACATGCCAACGACCTGGCCAGGCGCGCGTCTGCCGCACGCATGGATCGAGAAGGGACGGCGGCGTATCTCCACGCTGGATCTGGTCGGACGCGGTCAGTTCGTACTGCTCACTGGCCGCGGCGGCGGCGCCTGGTTCGAGGCGGCGCAAGCAGCCCTGCTCGGCACAGGTGTGCGGGTGAACGTCATACAGATCGATAGCCGTTTCGGCGCCGTACGTGACCCCCTGGGCTACTGGGCGCGTGTGCGCGGTACGGGCAGCGATGGCGCCGTGCTGGTCAGGCCGGACGGACATGTTGCCTGGCGTGCGCAGAGTTCGGCCGGCGCCGCTGAATTACCGTCGGTCATGGCGCAATTGCTCGATACGGGGCATGCCTCGGATAGCGAGCAGGTGCCGCAGCGGCCTGACCTTGCGCGCGCAGCGCACGGCTGAATCCTGGAGAGCCTGATGATGAGCAGTAAAACCTTGGTCGACGCGTGGATCGATGTCCATGCGCACTTCAGTCCGCCGCGCTCGGTCGAGCAACGTTCGGCGATGTGGCAGGCCCTGCAACAGGATCACTGGTCGGGCGAGCAGCCACCGGACTGGTCGTTGGACGACCGTCTTGCCTACATGGACAAGGTCGGCATCAGCATGCAGATGCTCAGCTTGGTGCCGACCAGCCACGCGGCGCTGGAAGCGAGCAACCGCTACGGCGCTGAATGGGTAGCCCGACACCCGGCCCGTTTCGGCCTGCTGGCTGGCCTACCCACCGACGATACCGAAGCCGCTCTGCGGGAACTGGCACGGGCCGAAGCATTGGATGCCGATGGGTTTGCGGTGTATTGCCAGTACAACGGCGTATTTCTCTCCGATCCACGCCTGGAATCGCTTTGGGCCGCGCTCGATGAGCGCGCAGCGGTGGTGTTCGTACACCCTGACCACGCCGTGCCGGGGCAGTTCTCCCGACCCGGCGTATTGCTGGAGGTTGCCTATCAGACCGCCAGTGTTATCACTGACATGCTCTATGCCGGGATGTTCAGGCGCTACCCGTCGATCCGCTTCATCCTCGCCCATTGTGGTGGTGCGCTGCCGGCGTTGTCGGGACGCTTGATTCTGCTCGGCAATGAGTCCTGGGTGCCCAACCCGCAACGCATATCCCAGCAGGAGATGCGCGAGCAACTGGCGGCGCTTTATCTGGACACCGCGATGACCGGATCGCAGCAGAGCCTGTCGGCGGGTCTTGCGATGACATGCGCCGAACACCTGGTGTACGGCTCGGATTGCGGGGCGCCCTGTACGACCGAGCACACGGCCATCGCCAATATCCAGCAGTTGCTGGCGTTCAGTGGACTACGGCGCGAGCAAATCGAGCAGATCGGCCGCAATGCCCTGGCGTTGTTCCCAAAAGCCGCAATGAGGATTCAAGACGCGCAATAACGAGCGGGTAACGGTACCGGGCAGGTTGTAGCGAGGTGTTCCACGACGCATCGCTGTTGGTCGCCAACGCCTGTGACCGGTGCAACAAAACAAAAATAATAATCGAGGTAACTTCCATGCGCGTACAACCCACACTACGTTTCGTTCCTGCTCTGGCTGGACTGACAGTCGCTTTCATAATGAGCACCGCACTGGCCGGCGAGACACCCATCTATGGTGGCCCGATTGGTGGGACCGACATCGGCGCCGCTTATCTGCCCCCACAGCCGGGGCTCTACATGGGCGCCGGTTACATCGGCGTGACCTCCGATGACTTCCGGGACGTCAACGGTGACAAGGTGCCGCTCGACACCGGTTTTGATGCGTCGGCCGGCGTGGTCGGGTTCAACTACGTCTACGACGCCAAGATATTCGGCGGCAGCGTCGCCACTTCGGCACAGTTCGGTTACGGTCGCCGCTGCATTCGTTTTGGCGAGCGCCATTGCAGTTCTGGCGCCGCCGATATCTATAGCGACCTGTTCTTCTGGAGCAAGTACTTGGGTGGAGGCGAGGCGGGCAATGCCGGACTTGCGCCGTTGCCTTACGGCCTGACCATCGGTGGTGGTCTTGGCATTACGATGCCCACTGGGAGTTATGACAAGCACGAGCCGGTCAATACCGGTGGCAACACCTGGATCGTTTCGCCGAACCTGGCCGTGAGCTACCTGACCGGTCCGAAATATTCGTTGGGGGGCGATGGAACCGAATTCAGTGCTCGGTTGTTCTACTCTATGCCGCAAAAAAACCATGACACCGATTTCGACGCCGGGACAGTGGTCAATCTGGACTGGGCGATTACCGAGCGTTATGGAAATTGGCAGGTCGGCCTTGCCGGACAGCAAGCCAAGCAGATTGACGGCGACAAGCTGCCCAATGGTCTGCGAACCAACGACAGCAAGTTTTCGTCAGGCTCGGTCGGCCCGGTGGTCAGCGTGTTTCTGCCGAGCATCGGTAGCCAGCTCAAGGTAAAAGCGGCGGCCAACTACGATGCAGAAAACACCTTCTCGGGTTACAGCCTAGTGATGATCATGGGTTGGAAAGTCTTCTGAGACCATTTGCGTCACGTTTTTCGACAAGGCCGGTGCAGAGTTACCGGCTTTGTCGTGCGCGTGCTTGACGGCTTTTTCCATGGACATCGACGGGCATATTGCTGATAAAGCTGATGGACGCCTCTGCGGCGGTGCGTTAGTTTGGCGTAACAACAATAAACAGGCACGTGATGCCTCGCTGCTGTCGCAGCTGGAGAAAGCGTATGTCTCAGCTAGCCAATGCTATTGCTCAGGACCCGATAACGCTTGATCAAGGACTCTTCAAGTACCGCGACGAGGTACTGTGGTCGCTTTCCAATCCGGCGCGTTACTTGCCTTCGGAAGCATTCGATCTTCTCCTTCGTTCCATTCGACTTTCTGCCGCCGTGCCGGGCCATGCCAACCTTACCGCTCCCTTTGGCGTGGATGTCCGTTACGGAGCGGATACCTTCGTGATCTACGAGGCCTACCGAGGCCAGTGCGTCGTTTCGTTCGATGCGCCGGTAGAGCCTATGAATTTCTGCCAGGGCGACATGTTGGTGCTGCCTTTTCATACGCATCATCGGATCATGGCGCCGGACCATACGCCTTGTATTGATATCCGTGATTTGATGGCCGCGCAAGTGGAGCCTCATGTAACGGATTCCCAAGGCCACCCTTCACTTGGCCTTTTGCTTGATCAACAGGTCAACTATGGCGGCGGCGGTGAGTTGTTCGAGCTGCGCATGGTCATTATGTTCGTCGACAAGCAAACCTCAGGCGCTTTGATCAACGGCCTGCCCGGGCCGATGTTGCTCAAGGGGTTCGCGGACAAGCATCGTTCATTTCTCAACGCTATCCATGACGAGCTGGATGTACAGCGCGGGAGTCGGTCCGTCACGCAACCCGCGGCAATCCGGCTAGCCGAGGCGTTGCTGACCATCGCTCTCAAGGAGGCCACTTCACAACCGGATACGGGGCCTATCTACAACGGACTGGCCGATCCCGCTGTCGCTCGGGTAATTTCGGCAGTGCTCAAGGAACCTCAAAAGGACTGGGGTCTACAGGATCTGGTCGAGGTCGCCCATGTTTGCCGCTCGGCGTTGAACAGCCGCTTCATGGCCTCGGTCGGTATGTCGCCGCGGCACTTCGTCTCCCATGTGCGCTTGGCTCGAGCCAGCGAGATGTTGACAGAGACTACGCTGAGCATTGCGTCAATCACTGAGCGATCCAACTACAGCTCGGAAGCCGCATTCAACCGTGCTTTTCGTAAATGGTGCGGTCTGACGCCAGGAGCGGTTAGGGCTGCTGCTACTTCTGTCTCAAAGTTAGCTCCCAGCTGAGCGTTGGCTGGCCGCCCGAGCCGATATCCGTTTGGTGCGGCTGTTCTCTGATCCACGCCTTATTTTGTAGATGCTGAACGACCGACCGAAAGGAGTCCGTTGAGCGATCAATCATACGTTGGATGGCAACGCCAGCGAATTGATGATGGGGTGCGGCTTAGGTCGGTTGCAGTTTCCGGATACGGACCATTGAACTCACAGGGACGCTACAGCAGGAGCAACTGCAGACTCCATCTAATTATCCAAGAAATAATGAACTGTCCAGATCGGGCGCTTGCCGTCCGATTGGCTACGGATAGAAGGAAATGGCAGAGCCTGGAATCCTGCCTGCTTGACCCTTGCTACTGCGTAAAAAGGAGTCCAAAATTAAGTCTTTTTCCGCTTCGGCAAGGAAATAAACCCCTTAGATTTCAATGGGTCGGACGCCAGATGCGAGTCTCGTTTCCCGCTCCAAGATGTCTAGTCCTGAAATAGGTTTACACCTGTTTCAGTCTCAAAACGCCCGATGCACCGCATCGGGCGTTTTGTATTTCAGGGCCAAATGAGGTCGCTTACGGTTATAGATTTCTATCGATTCCTCAACCATGCGCTTGGCTTGGGCGAGGTCTTTGGGACGGTGTAAAAGAAATTCTGTTTTCAGAATCCCATTCACTCGTTCCGCTAGGGCATTCTGGTAGCAGTCGTAGCCATCCGTCATCGAACACCTGACGCCATGCTTGGCGTGCAGCTTTTGGTAGAGATCAGAGCAGTATTGCGAGCCCCGATCGGAGTGATGTACCAGTGGCTGATTGGTTCTTCGGTGTCGAAGAGCTTTCGTCATCGCCCGGATGACTGACTCGGTATGCAGGCTTTCATGCACATGATGGCCGACTATTTTGCGCGAGAACGCATCAGTGACCAGACTTACGTAAGCGACGCTTTGCTCGGTCGGTAAATAGGTTATATCCGCCACCCACACCTGTTCCGGGCCGGTGGCAGTGACTTGGTCAGGGCCGGGCTTGAGCCGATTCGGATGTCGACGGAAGCGATGATGACTGTCGGTAGTCTTGTGATAAGCGCGTTTGCGTGGGACCAGTTGTCGATGGTCTCGCAGAATATCGAACAATCGATCTCGGCCTACCGTTTGCGTTAGTTCAGGTTCGGCTTGCATTAGCCCATGCAGCTTACGGGTGCCCAACCGAGGCATTTCAAGGCGTGCCTCCAGCACAAACCCCAGCACCTTTTGCGCATGGCTAGCTTGCGCGTCGTAAGCTCGATTGCGCTTGTAATACGCCTGCCGTGAGATGCCCAGAAACTGGCAAGCCCTGGTGACACTCAGGCCTTCGATTTGCCCTTGGCTGAGGACTTGCCGGATCGCTTTTTTACGACAGAAACACCGTAATCGTTTTTCAGCACGTCAACGACAGCTTCAAAAAATTGGGCTTTCTGGTTGGCAAGGGCCAGCTTTTCTTCCAGCTCCTTGATTCGCTGCTCTGGTGTCAGCGGCAAATTTGGCTCGGCCATCGGTCGGTTCCTCTGGGCACGAATGGAGGCGCCTTGGCTCCAGTCCTGCCGCCCATGCTTGCGTAACCATACCAACACAGTCGACCGGCCCTGAATCCCATAACGCCGTTGAGCCTCTTTATAACTCAGTTCGCCCTTTTCAACCTGATCGACAACCGCCAATTTAAAGCCCAGCGTGTAATCACGCTGACTACGCCTTCTTCCTGAATCCATTGGTTCCTCCTGAGGATAGGTCAGAAGGTGTAAACCTTATTCAGGACGAGACAAGATTCAGGAAAAAGCCATTCAGATGAGTGGCTTTTTTTGTGAAATGCCAGCGCTCCTGTCGACAGGCGACAGCGCCTTCATTAGACCCGTTATTGAAACGCAAGTCTGCGGGCCTGCTTGGCATCGAGCTGAGTTGATCGCGGTCGGAACCGACGCAGATGCTCGAAAACAGGTTGATGTTATCTCGCGCTACTGGCGCGCAGTTAACAGCTGGCGCGTAACGATGAAAATCGAACGCTCTTGCTTTTCAACTCGCACAATGATGGCAAGTTGACGGTGCCCGCGGTATAGCGGGCACCGCTTCCTACATGGGGAAAAGGCTTACACGCCTGCTTACCAGCTGTAACTCACTTTGGCGGTAATCTCGCGACCTGGGTTGTAGAAGTTCGCTGTGCCGGAACCGACCACGTGCTGCTCATCCAGCAGGTTGCTGACGTTCACCGCAAGGTCGGTGCCCTTGGCGATCTCGTAGTTGAAGGCGGCGTCGAACAGCGTGGTGCCATCGCTTTTGCCGGAGTTGGCTGCATCGAAGTAATAAGAGCCGACGTAGCGCGCACCCAAGCCAACGCTGACATCAGTGCCAGGCACGTCGTAATAACTCCAGAGCGAAGCGGAATGCTTGGGTGCCGTGGTGAACTCATTACCCTTCAGGGAGCTGCCGTCGTACAACGAACCGCGTAGTACCTCGGACTCCATATAGGAGTAGCCACCAATCAGGCTGAGGTTCCGCGTCACCTGCGCCTTGGCCTCCAGGTCGAGGCCACGCGCCCGCGATTCGCCCACCGTCTGTTGCTCAATGATGCCGCTCGGCAGCACCACGGCGATGGTGACGTTTTCCTGGGTCAAGTCATAAACGGCTGCGGAGAACAGTGCGTCCATCCCCATCGGCGAATACTTCACGCCCACTTCGTACTGCCTGCCTGTCTGCGGTGTTACGCCAACCTGAGGCGGCGAGACGGATTCCACCATGCTCACATAGGTGGACACCTCATCGTTGACGATATAGGTCAACGCACCTCGGTAGGAGGTTTCGGAGAAGTTGTCTTTCTCAGTGGATTGCAAGCCTTTGCTGGTAAGGTCCATCGAGTCGTTGCGCATACCCGCGGTGACGATGAAACGCTCGTAGAACGATAGGTTCTGCTGAAGGAACACGGCCTTGGTGGTCGCGTCTCGCTTGTTGACGGCATACGGCATGATTGAGCGTGGAACGCCAGTAAACACGGGATTTGCAATGTCAATCGGGGTCGTCAGGGCGTAGACCGAGCTTTCCTTGGTGGTCGAATCGAGGTACTCCACGCCCACCAGGCTGCTGCTGTCGATGTTCTCGAAGCGGGCATCGTATTGCAGCATCAGATTGCCGTTGAACTGGTCGGCCTCACTGTCCGTTCCAAACAGATACCGGTCAACGGTAGTACCGACACGTGCGGCGCTGTCGCTGATGTAAACGTAGCCAAAATCATCGGTCAATTTGCTGTAACGCAGATTGCTGCGCAGTACGAAGCCGTTGTCGAAGTCATGGGTGACGTTACCGCTGAGGCTGGTGCGCTCTACATCGTGAAAGTTGTAGCTGGGCTCACCATAAAACTTGCTGCGGTCGTATTCCTTGTCCAGCGGATAGCCGCCACTGTTGGGCGAACTTTCAGTTTTCAGATAGTCCAGAATCACGGTGGCTGACGTGTAATCCGTGGGTGCCCAGGTGAGGCCACCCATCACCAACCGGTTGTCCTCCTGTGAGTGATCGTACTCGCGGTCGCTGTTTTGTCCTTTGGCAGTAAAGCGGCCAGCCAAGGTTTTCTCGTCGTTCAGCGCATCCCCCACATCGATGCCTGTCTCGACATGGTCAAACGAACCGTAGGTCACATAGCCTTGGCCAAACTGCTCGAAGCGCGGCTGTTTGGTCACGAAATTCACCGAACCGCCCGGGTCCGCTGGGCCAAACAGCGTGGAGTTGGCGCCACGCAGAATCTCTATGCGTTCATAGGCGAATGGATCTTCGCGTACGCCGCGCATCGAACTCAGGGTCAAGCCGTCACGGTAGGTAGTAGCCTGGAAGCCCCGGATCTGGAAATAGTCGTTGCGGTCATCCGTACCATAGAAGTCACTGACCACGCCCGGCGTGTATTGCAGCGCCTCTTCCGTGGTACTGACGCTGCGTTGCTCCATTTCCTTGTTGGTAACAACCGACACCGAGGCCGGTGTATTGAGAATGCTGGTTGCCACCTTGCCGCCAACCCAGAGCTCCTTGGCGACCACCGAGTTGGCGTCGTCGTCGGCACTGACCCTGACTTTGGCGTTGATGATGAGGGGGGCAAGGCGGTAGTCCTCGACGTTCGTTGCGTCGAGCTCCAGCGGGCCGACGGGCTTTGGTTGAGGGAACAGTAGATAGGCATTCGGACCTTGCTGTTCGATTTGCAATTCGCTCCCCAGCAGCAACGATGACAGCGCTGCCGACGTATCGAGCGTGCCATTCACGCCAGCAGTGGTGCGGTTCACTACACTCGATGCGTCGAAGGAAAGACTGATGCCAGCCTCGCGCGCAAAGCGGTCAAGCGCCGGTGCCAGTGGGCCGGCAGCGATGTTCCACTGTTTCACTTGATTGCTGTGGTCAGCGCTCGACGTTTGCGCCAGCGATGGCAATGTGTAGCTGCTTACGATCAAACCCAAAATCGCACCGTGCAAGGCACGATTTAATGGATGGCGCTGTGAAACAGGGGACGAACTCATTTTCTCGCTCCAAGAAAGGACATCGGCAGACTGGCCTGTATTCCGGCCTTCCTTAGAGGTCGAACGAGAATGAGAAGCTACCTCATTATTTTTCAGCTAGCACAAAGTTCTGATGGGCTCAGGTGGCAGCGGTCACGGTCACCCAATAACGGGTCCGATAATCAATGTGCAAGTGCAGTGACTGCGCGATCAATGCCAGGACCTGCTCGTTGTCGGCGAGCTGGAAGGTGCCGGAAACGCGACGATTAGCGACCTCTTCGGCGCAGCGCAGTACCCCGGGGCGATAACGCGACAACTCCGCGATGAAATCATTGAGGCGCATATTGCGCGCACTGATCACCCCGTCACCCCAGCTCCATAGATCAAGGCCGTTGTCCCTGAACATTCGGGCGCCACTTGATGTGAACAGCAGGTGATTTCCTGCCTGGACGCTGCGGCTCGCAGGAGTTTGACCGGAGCCGGGGAAAACCGTGACTGATCCTTCCTGAGCCGCGACCAGAGTGCCATCGTCAAGCTCGCGTGCCAGAAAGCGGGAACTCTGGGCGCGCATGAGCCCGTCACGTGATTGCACCCAGAACGGTCGTGCTCGAGGCGAGTGTTGATCCGGGCCGACATTCACGATGATTTCCCCACGTCGCAGGATTATCAGGCGTCGCTGGGCGTCGAAATCGCTGTCGACGGCGCTATCGCTATTGAGCTGGATAAGGCTGCCATCATCGAGTTGGAAGCGTCGTTGCTCGCCGGTACTGCTGCGCTGCTGCGCAAGCATGGCGGGTACGGGTGTATAGTCCCGGCCGAGCCAGGCTGCAGCGCTAACAGTCGCCAATATGCCCAGTAGCTTCAGGCTTTCCCGCCGCGGCATTCCGTGATTGGTACCATTAAGGGTTTGTCGGGCCAGTTGAGCTGGCACGCCTGCGAATTCATCCCCAAGCGTTTCTACACGCTGCCACGCCAACACATGCTCCGGGCGCTGCTGCAGCCAGTGCTCAAAAGTGCGCTGTGTTTGTTCATCGGCTTGATTGAAGCGAAGGCGCACCAGCCATTGGATTGCCTGCTCAACAATGGCCGGATTGAGCGCCTGCGGCTCACGCCTCGACATAACGCAAGCGATAGCAGTGTTGCAGGGCCGTGGCCAGGTCGCGTTCCACCGTCGCGCGGGAAACACCCAGCTTTTCGGCTATTTGCGCGCAGGTTAGACCGTCGAGTCGGGCAAATAAAAATGCCTGGCGAACTCTTGGTTTAAGCATACCGAGCATGCGGTCTATGCGCTCGAGCGCATCAAGAATCATCAGCCGGCTTTCTTCCGAGGGAACCTCATGTTGAGGCAGCAACGTGATGCTTTCCAAGTAGGCACGTTCGAGTTCGCGACGACGATACTGATCAATCATCAGTCCGCGGGCGATACTGCTTAAATAGGCGCGTGGTTCGCGCAAGGGGCTGGACTGACGGGATTTGAGCAGACGTACGAAGGTGTCCTGCGCCAAATCTGCTGCGTTATCGCGACATCCAATGCGTCGGATTAGCCAGCCGTGTAACCACGAGTGGTGGGTTCGATAGAGCAGCCCTAGATCTGCAGTACCTAGTGTTTCATCGCTACGCATCGGAATCCCGGCAGGTGCATGATTGATAATTAATCGCATTCTACTCACGCGATAGGCCTTAGGCAAATACGTGGCGCTCACTGTCCGCTTTTGGGCGAACGCGATCATTCTGTAGAGGCTGCGAGTGAAAGAATGCATTCAGCGTTTAGGAGATTTGAACGCTAGCCACCGAGCACTTTGAATTTCAAAGTGCTCGGTGGCTCCCGCTCGGCTTCAGGAAACAGTAGACCGCCTCGACTGACGACTTAACCCAGGCGTCTTGCCCGTAATGCGCTTGAATGCGCGACTGAACGCGGCCTGAGAGGTATAACCCAAGCGCTGCGCCACCTTTTCAATCGGCAGCCTTTCGAGCGTCAATCACTGGCTCGCAAGCCGCATCCGCAACTCAGTCACGTAGCGCAGTGGGGCCATGCCAATAGTCGCCTGGAAACGGTCTGCGAAGACCGAGCGAGAGGTATTGCATTGCTCCGCCAACTGCGCAACGGTCCAGTCGCGTCCCGGTTGTTGATGGAGCGCGAGAAGCGCGCTTGCCAAGCGTAGGTCGCGTAATGCAGCGACCAGGCCAGAGGCATTGCCGCAGGCGCACTCCACCCAACTGCGAACGACCATGGCGGCCACCACATCGGCCAAACGCGCGAGGATACCGGCGAAGCCGACACGGGCGGCGCTGACCTCGCGTTCCATGGTGGTCAGGATAGGCACCAGCCCGGGGTAACGCTGGCCGCCGGCATCAATCAGCATCAGACCCGGCATCAGCCTGCCAAGGCCATGGATACTGCCCAGTTCAAACTCCATGCAGCCACTGAACAAAATGGTGGTCGGCGTGGGGCTGGCATCGGTTCCGGTATCCACCGCGCTGACCGTATCACCGAGGGGAGCGCCGTCTAAACGGTCGATGTCCTGAACAGGCACGTCCGTATGAGAAAGCAGTTGATGGGCCGCGCCATGGGCGATGAATACGGCGTTGCCGGCAGACAGTGCGTACGTTGTCCCGTCCTCCATCCGCAGCACCGCATTGCCGACCGCCAGGAAGTGAAACCAGGCATGCCCAGGTTTGTCGGCAAAGCTCAGGCCGAAGGCTGGACCGGCTTGGATACGCCGGTACTCGACGCCACGCAGGCGCATTGTTCGGTGTTTTAGTCAAAAAAACGAGTTTTTCGATCATAGATCATCCAGATTCCCGCGCCTAGACTGCGGGTCGCGATTAAGATTGGGAGATCCGTGCAATGAATGACTGTGTTTGTAATGCCGTATCTGACAGCCGGCCCGGCGTCGGGCTGGATGCAGAGCCTGCAACCCCTGCGTGGATGGCAGTGTTCTCGTTGGCAATGGGTGTGTTCGGATTGCTCACCGCTGAGTACCTTCCGGCCAGCCTGTTGACGCCGATGGCTACCGATCTGGGCGTGTCCGAAGCGCTGGCGGGACAGGCGGTAACGGTGACAGCCGTGGTGGCACTGTTCGCGGGCTTGTTGGTGCCAGGCCTGACCCGCGGTATCGACCGCCGCTGGGTGCTGCTGGGTTTTTCCACGTTGATGATCGCATCCAATCTTCTGGTCGCCGTTTCCTCCAGTTTCGCGGTGCTATTGGTGATGCGTATCTTGCTGGGTATCGCCCTCGGCGGATTCTGGAGCATGGCGGCAGCGGTGGCGATGCGCTTGGTACCGGGGGCGTTGTTGCCTCGAGCGCTCTCGATTATTTTCAGCGGCATTGCCGTCGGGACGGTGGTTGCGGTCCCGCTGGGCAGTTACCTGGGCGGCTTATATGGCTGGCGCAGCGCGTTCTTTGCAGCGGCGGCGGTCGGTGTGGTGACCCTGGCTTTCCAGTCGTTCACGCTGCCGCGCCTTGCGCCGCGCACGCCGGCACGCCTGCGCACCGTACTCGAAGTGTTGCGACGCGCCCGGGCATCGCCATGGGTATGTTCGGTTGTGTGCTGGTGCACAGCGGCCATTTCGCGATGTTCACCTACGTTCGGCCATTTATCGAGGGCACTACCGGCATCGGCCCGCAAGGGCTGTCACTGATGCTGCTGGGTTTCGGTGTGGCGAACTTCGGCGGCACGCTGTTGGCCGGGTGGCTGCTTGAGCGTCACCCACTGGCCACCTTGGTGTTGATGCCCGCGCTGGTGGGCGTTGCCGCACTGGCGTTGGTGCTGTTGCCGGCCTCGGTGCCGGGGCAAGTGGTACTGCTGGCGGTCTGGGGACTGGCCTTTGGTGGTGTGCCGGTGGCGTGGTCGAACTGGGTCGCCAGCGCAATACCTGATCAGGCGGAAAGCGCCGGGGGGATGGTGGTAGCCTCTGTGCAGTCGGCCATCGCAACCGGCGCCGCCGCTGGCGGTGCGATGTTCAGCCTCGGTGGCAGCGCAGGCGTATTCGTAGCGGCGGCCGTGCTGATGCTGCTGGCCGCGTTGCTGATTGCGTGGCGTGTCCGAGTCCCTTCTGCTGGTGGCGGTGCCCAGGTCAGGCCGGCACTGCACCTTTGATCCGGCTCTCCAAGCCACCCCGATACCGTCCGTAACCCGGAGATAAAACATGAACAATGCGACGTCCCACCAAGGACGCCTGAAATCCTTGCGCGCGGCAGGTATAGGCAATGCGCTCGAATGGTTCGACTGGACGCTGTACGCGACCTTTTCGGTGTACCTGGCAAGCAATCTGTTCGACAAAACCGATGCCCGCTCAGCGATGCTCGCGACCCTTGCGGTGTTTGCGGTGGGGTTTGTCGCTCGTCCCATCGGCGGGTGGTTGTTTGGCCGGCTGAGCGACCGATTGGGGCGCCGGAGACCATCATGGTGATCACGATGTTGTTACTGGCGATCAGCAGCCTTGGTATCGCGGTTATCCCTGACTACCAAAGCATTGGCCTGTATGCCTCGGTCGCGCTGCTGTTTTTCCGGCTCATGCAGGGGCTCGCCCATGGCGGCGAAACAGGGGTTTCCTACACCTATGTCGCCGAGATCGCCCCAAGCAAACACCGTGGCTTATGGTCCAGTTCAGTCTATGTCGGGGTGACACTGGGGGTGATGGCGGCGACGGCCATGGCGGCGGCGTTGACCTGGCTGCTGGGCGCGCAGGCGATGGCTGACTATGGCTGGCGGATCGGCTTTGCCGTCGGTGGGCTACTGGGTATCTACGCGCTGTTTTTGCGTCGCGGTGCGCAAGAGTCCCATGTGTTCGTAGAGCAGCAGGGCCTGGCTCGGCCGCTGCGCAAGTTGTCCAGGGGGGAGATGCTGCGAGTCGCGCGCAACATCGTCATGCTCGCAGCGGCCGCTAACGTCACCTACTACGCTTGGGTCACGTTTGGCGCTTCGACGGCGATCGCCCACGGCATGGACGCTACGGGTGCCTACATGGCCAGCCTTCTGGCGCAGATCCTCTGTGTGTGCTGGCTGCCAATCTGCGGAATGCTGTCCGATCGTTTCGGTCGCAAACCCATGGTCATTGCCTGGGGCCTGGGCGTGATCCTACTGACTTATCCCATCTCGATAATGGTGACCACTGAACCCTACACGCTGTTCCTGGCCCAGGTCGTGGGCCTTGGGGCCTGGTCGTTGATCGCGGCGATTTTCCCCGCCGTGCTGTCGGAGCAGGTGCCGACCCAGGCACGGGCGCAGGGCGTTGGGTTGGTGTCGTCGGTTTCGGTGGCGATCTTTGGCGGCACCGCCCCCTATTTACACAGCTACCTCAGCGGCGCCGACCTTGGCTATCTGTATATCTGCTACGTCATGGGGTTGGGCCTGGTCACCGTCCTGGCAGGTTTTCTTATCGACGAAACGGCGGGCATCGATCTTGCGCACATCGAGGCGCCCGGCGCTCGAGTGACTGCTGGCTCACGGCCGTCGATGGCCTCTCAGGACTAAATCAATTGGCTTGTCGATCCGCAGGATCAGCGAACCCCAAGGAGTGCGATTCAATGAACTCAACAGACCTCAAAAACGCTGCTGCACGAGGTGAACGACCGGGCGCGAGCGTGACCGTCAGCCAGACGTCGGGGCCACGTCAGGCCGCGCGAGAAACCTGGGTCGAAGTCCCTTCCGAGTCGGGCCCGGCGGCCGCTTGGTGCTACTCGGATCGCCGCTCCTATAACCCGGGTGGTTCGGTGTGCCTGTATCTGTCTTCGAACTGCCCGCAAGTGAGACTCAGGATCTATCGTGATGGAGCCATCGCTCGCACGCTGCATGAAACCGACAGCCTTGAAGCTCTATTCCACCCGTTGCCCGAGCGTGCCTATGAGCATGGGTGCCAATGGCCGGTATTCATGCGGTGGTCAATCCCAACTGATGCCGAGCCGGGTGGCTACGTAGTGGAAGTACGGGATAGCGCTGATAGTGTCCTCGGGCATCACCTGTTCATCGTCAAGACGGCGCACAAGCGCGCCGATGCCTTGGTGCTCGTCGCGGCCACATCGACCTGGGCCGCTTATAACGACTGGGGCGGCGCTAACCATTACTTCGGTCTCCACCCCGGCACGCCCCGTGGCCGCGCGCCGTTGCTGTCGGCACAGCGCCCCTGGGCGCGAGGGCAGGTCTGGCTGCCGGAGGATGCCCCGCGTTCCGTCAACGCGACCCGGCAGCGCCAACCCGGGCCGGCGCGCTACGAGTTCATCGAATGGGCATCCCTTAACGGCTACGCCAAGTACTACGCGCTGGCGGGGTGGGCCTCCTACGAAAGACCTTTTGTTGTCTGGGCCGAACAGCAAGGTTACACGGTCGATATCCTGACCCAGGACGATTTGCATCACGACCCGCACGCTCTTGAGGGCTACACCTGCGCCGTTTTCGCGGGGCACGACGAATACTGGACGTGGGAAATGCGCGACCATGTCGACGCCTTTGTCGAGGGAGGTGGCAAGGTCGCGCGTTTTGCTGGCAATTTCATGTGGCAGATCCGCTTGGAGGATGAGGGCCAGCGGCAGGTGGCCTACAAGTACGATGCCGGCGCGCTTGATCCTGTGGCGGCGACTGACCCACCTCGGCTCACTGGCGCCTGGGAAGATCCGAGGGTGAATCACCCCGGGGCGAGAACGTTTGGGGTCAATGCATTGCGGGGGATATATGTAGGCTTTGGAGCAATGGCACCGCGCAACCCGCGTGGGTATACGGTCTTCAGGCCCCAGCACTGGGCGTTTATGGGGACGGGCCTGGGTTACGCGGACATGTTCGGAGACGAAGCCAACATCTTTGGTTATGAGGTGGATGGCCTGGAATACACGTTTGTCGACGGCCTCCCTGAACCGCTCGGCACAGACGGTGCACCCCGCGGATTGCAAATCCTCGCCATGGGCTGGGCGACCAATGCCGAGCACGGCCGATCCGAGGATGCCTATTCATTCATGCTCGGCGATGGTGATGCTCGGTTTCGTGCTTCCATCCTGGCGCCCGGCCTTAGCGAGGCCAGCATCGATCTGCACAGCCGCGGGGCCGGCATGGTGGTGCACTTTCATAAAGGTCGAGGTGAGGTCTTTACCGCTGCCACGTGCGAATGGGTGCATGGGCTTATGCAGGCAGACATTTACACCGTGATGATCACAAAAAACGTGCTCGATCGTTTTTTGCGCAAGACGTAGAAGGTTCGCCGATGTCCATGACAGATGGTTGATGCTTTGGAATAGCGTCACATGAAGCATTACAGTCTTTTTGAGTGCTGCCGATAATAAATTTACTAGCCACGTTTTCAGGGATGGCTGATAACAGGGAGGACATTATCTTGGTCGGTTCAATTAATTCAAATGCGTTTTCTGGTTCGCAGGTTTCCAATGTGGCGGCGAACCAAAATGAATCGCTGACGAAAAGTCAGGTGACAACTGAAAACTCTGCGAGTGGCAGTCAGAAAGATACCAGTAGCCTTTCTTCACTCTCTGTGCAGTTGAGTGAGAGTGCCGCGCGTGCGGCGGCTAGAGATTCGAGTTTGAGCAGGAAAGAGCTTGGCGCGAAAGCGAATGAGCTTTTGAGCAAGATTTCCGGTGATGGCTATTTTATCAACAAAAAAGCCAATGATGCTGAAGTGCCTGACACTCAGGACCCTGTGTTATTGGCTCGTGCGGCCAATGCAACGCAGTTCGTCAATGGCAGTGGTAAAAATCCATTTGCGGGTATGTCGAGCGATCAGCTCTCATTGATTATCTATGATGACAGTGGAAGTTTTACGACTAATGAACGCCGCGCGGCGTGGAGAGAGTCATTCGATCAGGAATCTGCTTGGCGGCAGAAGGTTGTTGCCAATGCTATGGCGGAATATAACGGAACCGGGAAACTGACGGAATTCTTTACTGCAGCCCTTGAACATTACAAGGGTTTGCCCGTTATTGTGCAGGCACAATATCCTAATAGTTACGAGGCGAAGCTGCAGGGTTGGATAGCACTCGATTTCAACTACAAGACCCATACCGTCGAGGGTAAGGGCAGTCCTCAGGAGGTGATGGACAAGGTCTTGAATCTCGACAAGCAACTGTTTGATGACGCTGGGGCAGATGATTGAGCCTGTCCAAACAAAAAGCCCCGCATTGGCGTAATGCTGGTCACTTAAGCGGAGCAGCCTTATGATCCGCCGGAAACCGGGTCTATGAACTCTTCACCGTCCTTGGCCCCTACGGCCTTGGACGGTGACCCGGAAATATCCCTCCAATCCTCGCTCTTAACTCTGCCTAGCGTCTGCCCGTCGTTGATGTCGGGTTCGCCGCTGCCATGACGATTAACTGAGCGGCGATGTGCCTTGATACCCTCAAAAAACAAGTCCAGAATCGAGTCTTTTCCTGCTCTGGCAAGAAAAGAAACCCCTTGGATTTCAATGAGTCGGACACCAGATGCGAGCCTCGTTTCCCGCTCCAAGATTCAGAAAAAAGCCACTCAGATGAGTGGCTTTTTTTGTGCCTGTTTCACTGGCCAGGCTGTGACATAGATCCGACAGGCATCAGCAGAAAGGTCGCGCGAATTACCCTGGGAGGTCTGCCCGTCTGCCACTGTGTTGCCGAGCGTCGAGGGGGGCGGGATTGAATGTGCAGAAGTCAGCTGAAGCCGTAGTAAGTGGCGGTTAACCGCGCCATCAAGGGCCGAACAGGTTGTGCCGCCAGCTCATCAGCTTTGGGAATTCTCCGATGTCACAATCTGCAGCGGAATATGCACCCGGTGACGCACAGGATCGAACTGCTCCGCAGTCTGCAATTCCACCAGTAGATTCACTAGCGCCGTTGCAGTCTGGCGCGGCTGAGAGTCGATCACCACGTCGACCAAACCCTGGGCCAGGGCTTGGCGTGACAGCTCAGTGGACTCCTGCAAAATGCAGCACAGCGTCGGGCGCTTGGGCAGTTGCGCCAACGCGTTGATAATCCCGTCGCCACCGCCACCTACCACGCATAGCCCGCGCAAATCGTCATGCCGAACCAGGAGGTCGAGGGTCGCTTCTTCGGTGATGTCGCAGTTGTCCAGATTGATCAGCGGCTCCAGCGGGCGCAGCCCAGGTGCGTGTTCGGCCAAGTAGCTGTGCAAACCTTCGACCCGCTCCTGGTGACCAAGAAAGCGATGGCCACCGAGCAGAACGCCGATGCTGCCTTTGCGCGCGCCACAGGTGCGGGCCAGTAGCCACCCCATCGTGCGCCCGACTACCTGATTGTCCTGGCCGACATAGGGCTCGGCCGCCGCCTCATGAATGCCCGACAACAATGCCACCACGGGCACGCCGGCCTCGCGAATCTGGGCAAGGGCGGCGTTGATCTGCGGGTGGGCGAAGCTGACCACCGCCAGGCCGTCGCATTGCACCGCCAACTGTTCGATCTGGGCAATGATGGCGCTGGGGGTGCGATCAAAAACGTATTCGAATTGGCAGGTCAGGTTGGCCCCGGCCTGGCGCTGCGCGGCCTCGGCGATGGCTTGGGCCAGGTTGGCGTAGAACGCCTGGGCTGTGCCCAGCAGCAGGATGCCGAAGCGGTACGTGGGGCGACGTTCGAGAATGCGCTGGCCGATCAGCCGCGCGGCAAAATAACCCACGGCTTCGGCGGCCTGAAGCACCTGTTCGGCAGTGGCTGGATTAACCGGGGCGCGAGCGTTGAGCACGCGGTCGACGGTGGCGACACTTAAGCCTGCGTGTTCGGCGACCGTGGCGATGGTGGGGCGTTTATTGTTATTCATGATGAGCCTTCAACGCGTCTTGATAGAAAACTATCAAGCCCTGTAGGAGCTGGATGATAGCTTGATAGGGAATGTATTCAAGACCTTGAGGGGACCTTCCACGCTCTCTATATTTTTTTACGCAAAGCACCTGACATCTCACGCTTGCGGAGAACAATAACAATGCCTCAAGACAACACAGCCTCTCCCCGGGACTATCGCCTGACCGGCCCTGAAGCCGTCCGCGCGGCCGAAAAAGGTCTTGTATCGGCCAGTTGGTACCAGTCGCCCATTTCCCGTCAACGCATGAAGCAACTGATGCAACGCCGCGACGGCCCGGCCTTGCTCGACACCGCCATCTGGCTGCTGACCCTGGTGGTTACCGGTTTCGGCGGCTACTGGTTCTGGGGCACTTGGGCTTGTGTGCCGTTTTTCCTTGCGTATGGGGTTTTGTACGCCACCGCCTCCAACCCGCGCTGGCATGAAGCCGGTCACGGCACCGCCTTCAAGACCCGCTGGATGAATGATGCGCTCTACCAGGTGGCGAGCTTCATGTGCATGTTCGAGCCCCATGTGTGGCGCTGGAGCCATGCCCGGCACCATACCGACACCATCGTCGTCGGCCGCGATCCGGAAATCGTCGAACCGCGTCCACCGAGCTTGTTCATGATGCTGCTGAGCCTGTTCCAGATCCCGTTGCTGCTGAAGACGATGGGAGGCGTGTGCCGGCACGCGGTTGGCAAAATGGATGCCCAGGAACAGACGTTCATCCCTGAGTCCGAATGGTCCAAGGTGTTCCTGGCGGCCCGTATCTGGCTCGTGATTTACGCCGTTGTCTTTGGTGCGGCGCTTTACCTGCACAGCTGGTTGCCGCTGATGTATATCGGCCTGCCCATCCTGTATGGCGGCTGGTTGTCCTACCTGTTTGGCCTCACCCAACATGTGGGCCTGGCGGAAGACGTGCTGGACCACCGCAGCAACTGCCGCACCATCTATATGAACCGGGTACTGCGCTTTCTGTACATGAACATGAATTATCACCTTGAGCACCACATGTACCCGATGGTGCCGTACCACGCCCTGGCGCAACTCCATGAAGAGATCCGCCACGATTGCCCGCCGCCTTACGCCAACATAGGCGAGGCCTTCAAGGAAATCATTCCGACCCTCTTGAAGCAGCGTAAGGACCCGACGTATTTCGTGCGACGCCCCGTCGGTAGCTCAAGGCCTGCCACCGACGCTCATCCACAGGCTGAAGCCACGCTGGGCTGACACCTTCCGGCTGTATCCCGAACAAGAGAAAACGCCATGAACGATCAATGGATCGATGTATGCGCCGTGGGCGAAATCAATGAAGAAGACGTCATTCGCTTCGACCACGGTCCGCATACCTATGCCATCTACCGATCTGCTGACAACGAGTTTTTTGCCACTGCTGGCCTGTGTACTCACGAGTCGATCCACCTGGCTGACGGCCTGGTGATGGACCACGTCATCGAGTGCCCCAAGCACAACGGGCGCTTTGACTATCGCAACGGCAAAGCCCTGGGGGCGCCAGTGTGCGTCAATCTCAAGACCTATCCGGTACGGGTCGACGGAGGGCGGGTTCTGCTCGCCATTTCGGCCTGACCGCCAGGAGTGCACGCCATGAATGCTCCATTGATTATCGTCGGCGCCGGCCATGCCGGTGGCCGCGCGGCGCTGACCTTGCGCGAGCAGGGTTATACCGGTCGGCTGATCCTGATCGGCGATGAACTCCATCGGCCGTACGAGCGTCCTCCGCTGTCCAAGGGCTTGCTGCAGGGCACAATGGACCTGGACGATTGCAGCCTGTGGGGGGAGAGCCGGCTCACGGAACTGAACATCGACCACTTGGCGGGCAACCCGGTAAAAAGTCTGGATCCGCAGCACCACCGCCTGCAATTGACCGACGGACGTTGGCTGTCCTACAGCCGATTACTGCTGGCGACCGGAGGGAGAGCGCGTCGCTTGCCCCAGGCGCCTGAATCTCTGGCCAACGTGCTCTACCTGCGCACCCATGACGAAGCCCTGGCCCTGCGCAGCGCATTGAGGCCCGGCACGCGCCTGGTGATTGTCGGCGGTGGCTTTATCGGCCTCGAAGTCGCGGCAACGGCTCGAACCCTGGGCTGTCAGGTGACGTTGCTGGAAGCCGGGCCACGACTGGCCGGGCGAGTCTTGCCTGAAGCCGTATCCCAGGCCTTGTTGGAGTTGCATCGGCAGCAGGGCGTGGACGTGCGGCTGAACGTAGCGCTTGAAATTGTACAAGGCATCGAACGCGCTGAGGCGGTGCAACTGGTGGACGGCCAAGTGCTGCCCTGTGACTGGGTGGTGGTCGGTATCGGCATGCAACCCAACATCGAACTGGCCGCGGCGGCGGGGCTTGAGGTGGGCCAGGGAATTCGAGTCGATGCCCAGTTGCGCACCAGCGCGCCAGACATCTTTGCCGCCGGCGATGT
This sequence comes from Pseudomonas beijingensis, assembly GCF_030687295.1. Classification (NCBI taxonomy): domain Bacteria; kingdom Pseudomonadati; phylum Pseudomonadota; class Gammaproteobacteria; order Pseudomonadales; family Pseudomonadaceae; genus Pseudomonas; species Pseudomonas beijingensis. The sequence goes on from NZ_CP117425.1 coordinate 3,516,842, forward strand.
GTGTGAGTTTCGCCTGCACGCCGACGCGTTATTCCAGCGCCAGGAAACCTGGCGCAATGCCGAGACCCAGGGCCGTCACGCGGCATTGAATCTGTTGGGCGGCGAGTTGCCGTTCGAGGGGGTTCCCGGCTTCTGGTCTGATCAGTACGACTGGGGCTTGCAGACGGTGGGCGTGATCTCACCGACGCCACCTTCGGCCGTGCGCATCCTGGCAAACGGTGGTCTGCTGCTGTTCTACCTGGACACCGAGCAACGTTTGCAAGGCGCCTGCGGTTGGGGGCAGGGCAACAGCGTTGCCAAGGACATCAAGTTGTGTGAACGACTGATTGCCAACTTGACCCCACTCTCTGTGGACGCATTGGCCGACGCCGATGTGTCGCTCAAACATCTGCTAAGGCCCAGACATGCGTGAATTTCTGGTATTTCAGTCCCTGTGGGCCATGCAAGATCACCGTGGTCAATGCGATCTTTCCCTTGAGGCGCAGGTGGAGAAGATTGCCGCTGCTGGCTTCGATGGGATCACCGACCACTTCTGGATTGCGCCACAGGCCGAACGTCTGCATGCCGCTGCCAAGGCGCAAGGCCTGCAAATCGAGGGTCAACTGTTTCCCCGCACCGTGAGTGACTTGGCGCAAGCGCTTGAGGTTGCCTCCCGCTACGGCTGCCACCACCTCACGCTGCAAGCCGACGTCCGGCCGCGCACGCTGGCACAGGCGATCACCCTGATCGAAGGCTGGCAGCGTCTGGCCGAGCAGGTGGACTTTCCGATCCTGCTGGAAACCCACCGCTATCGTCTCACCAGTGACCTGTTGTTCACTCTCGACTTGCTCGCGCAGATGCCCGACCTCAAGTTGTTGGCTGACTTGTCCCATTACGTCGTGGGCCGCGAACTGCCTGAGTCGGCCACTGCCGAAGACGACGAACAGATTCACACCATCTTGCGACACAGTTGGGGTTTTCACGGGCGGGTCGCTAATAGTGAGCAGGTCCAGGTGCCCTTGACCTTCGCCCAGCATCGCCCTTGGTTGGACCGGTTTCTGGGCTGGTGGCGTTACGGAATCAAGGATTGGCTGGCGCGACCGAACACACCCGCGAGCCTGTCCTTCACCTGCGAGCTTGGCCCGCCACCCTATGCGATCACGGGGAGTGATGGGCGCGATGTAACGGATCGCTGGGGCGAGGCGCTGATGCTGAAGGAACTGGTGCGTGGTGTTTGGGATGAGTGTCAGCAGGGACAAGGTGCACCCATTCCTTCAGGGCATGATCGGTAGTTCAATGAGATTCGGGCAGCCTGAGCGAATACCTTCTTCGACAGCTCCTGCAATATCGCCGGCGCACTCGATCCTGCGGGAAGGGATCCCCATGGAAGAGGCGAGGGCCAGGAAATCGATCGCCGGGTCGCAGAGGTCCATGCCGATGAACCGGTGAGTGCTTGCACTCAGATAGTGCGCCTGCCTACGAGCGTAATTCTTCAAAATATTGTATTCGCCGTTGTTCATGACAACGAACGTGACCGGCAGCCGTTCATGCGCCGCCGTCCAGAGTGCTTGCGGTGAGTACATTGCCGAGCCATCACCGACCAGACAGACTACCGGGCTGCGGTCCAGGCCAAGCGACGTACCGACAGCCGCCGGCATGCCCCAGCCCAGGATGGCGCTGCGGGTAAAAAGATACTGGCGGGCCGAATGGGAGTCCAGGCAGGCACGGACATGAGGAATCGTGGCGGGTGCTTCGTCGACGATCCAGACGTCCGGCCCGATTGCCCGGATAGCCTCGTGGGCAGCCACGAAAGGCGTTGTCAGCGGCGTGTTGAATTCGCGACTGAAGCGAGCGACGACGTCGGCACGACGTGTATCGCGTTCTTGGCCTGCGACGTTTCGCAGCGTTGCGATTGCCTCGCGGTGTGGGACCAATTTCTTGTCCAGTATCGGCAACAGCGTTTGCAAGGAGAGTCTTAAATCTCCGATCAGCCCTAGCGCTGTCTCGTGGACTCTGCCTAATTGGTGTCCATCGCCGGTCAATTGGATAAGGCGACAGTGAGATGGAATAGCGGGGCCCTGGGAATATTGATAGCTGATCAACGAATGGCCGCCGAGCAGGAAGACTGCGTCGAAGTCAGAGAACGTCTCCCTGATATCGGAAGCCTTCGCAGGCAGCGTTCCCCGCCACTGCGGATGAGCCGTCGGAAACGGAATATGCCCGGGCCAGGATGGCCCGTAGACCGGCGCGCCGAGTGCTTCGGCGAGCTTCACGGCTTCAACTTCCGCGCTCGACTGGAACACTTCTTCTCCAACGATAATCGCCAGACAACCGGGGGTAATTGCCGCTAAGGCAGCGGCCAATTCCTCAATCGCCCCGGTCACGGCACCGCGCTCGATTCGCGATGGCGGGCCGGCCGTTACATCCGTGTGTTGCTCCATCACGTTAATCGGCAGGGAAAGGAAAACCGGGCCGGCCGGCCCCGTGCGACAGTCCTGAAACGCACGACGCAGCAGCATCGGGATGTGTTCGGGATGATGAATTTCTTCCGCCCATTTGACGCTCGGTCGGGCGAGAGCGACGAGGTCTCCGTGGAGCAGCGGGTCGGTCACGCCATGTCGCGTGTCTTGTTGGCCCGTCGTGACGACAAGTGGCGTATTTGCCATCTTCGCGTTGAGAATTGCGCCCATTGCATTGCCGAGTCCACCGGCCGTATGGAGGTTGACGAAGCCGGGGCGACCGGATGCCTGCGCATAACCGTCGGCCATCGCTACGACTGAGGCCTCTTGGAGGCCGAGGATGTATTGGATGTCTGAGGCGCCTGAGAGGGCGTCGAGCAAGGGCAGTTCGGTTGTTCCCGGATTGCCGAAGACGTAACGTACACCCTCGCTGCGAAGCACTTCTACGAACAGGTCCGCGCCGCGTTGCCCGCGGCTGTTGAAAAAAACATTGGAGCCTGAAGGCATGGCGCAAAACCTCATCTGATCTGGAAGCTTTAATTTAGCTGGTTTGCTATGGCGACTGTGGTGCGGCAATCGGATTGCCCGAGTCATGGTGATATCTGGCCCGCAGCACTGCGACTTAATTTGCGCCCGATCTTTCGAGTGACTGGCTGCGGACCGAACCGTTACCCGTGGCCTTCAAAATCGCATTGCACAAGGCCCGGGCGACAGGTGCGTAACTGGTCTGGCTGGGCTGGCCGGCTTCGGGAGCCCCGGTGGGATTGATCAGGTGCACCGCGATCTGTCCTGGCAGCCATGAGACGAGTGGCCAACGGGTGCGATTGGCAGGTTTAGGCCGGGTATCTCCGAGGGTCGGCTCAAAATCGCAGGATGTCACGAACGCTATCCCTATCAGGCAAGCGCCTTCGAGCTGCGAGCGCACGCGACCAGGATTTTTCAAGAAACCCAAGTCCGCGACAACGACCGCGTCATGAATGATCAAGCGGCCTTCGTCGCTCACTTCGATATCGAGAACGACCGCCATGCAGGTCTGCGCGTCATAGTGGGCAGCGATGCCTTGCGCCCGACCATGTCTTGGGGGCTTGCCCCAATGAGCTTTCTTTGCCGCTTCGGTGATGACGCTCCGCATTCGATGGCCGTCGACACTTGATGAGTGCCGAGTGCCATCGTTCACCGTCGATGCCGGATCAATCAGCGAAAGCAGATAGTCCCTGTGATCCAGCTTGCAGGTTCGCACCTGCGCGGCCATGAATCGCTGTTCGGCGAACAGGCGGAGCAACAGGCCTTTTCTGTCCAGATTGCTGTCGAGCGTCGATTGCCAAGTAAATGGATCAAGAGCACTGACGTGCGCATCAGGATGGCTCATTGCGTTTCTCCTTCCGGCTGATGGCAATAGGTTCAGCTAAAGCGATGTGTCCTTGATGCCTGTAACGCTGGCACCGTAGGGCAGTCATTGGGGGTACTTTAGGGGCAAGGATCTGACGTCAGAGTGACCGGAGGCTGACAGGAACATGTCAAGGATCCTTATTGGTCGTGGCCTTCCTTGTTCGTGGCGTATTGTGGTTTCAGAATGACAGACAGGAATCAGTGACCGACAACCGCCGAGCCTGCGTACCTGTCACCTTGGGTGAATCCATGGGCGCGAGCGCGGAGGGCGATAGCAAAACCGGCCAGCAGCAGTACCAGTAGCACCCAAGGGAACGAGCCCACGCCCCATTGGCCGAGCATTACGTCATCCAACACTTCGCCGGCAGCCATCGCGCTGTTCCAGACCACGACATTCATCGATAGGGCGACATCCTAAAACTGCCGAGGCCCGTCGAGAATTCAATGCGAAGCCTTTTCCTTGGGCCGTAGACGCGGAACATTATGTTCCAGTACTAGGATTTCTCTTCACTTGGTGTCCGATGTGCGAACCGGGTGAGGACTAATGCAGTGCAGCTTAGAAGGGAGACCGTTATTGAAAAGTATGTGGCTGGCGACGATCGTTGCTTGCGTCATCAGCGTGAGCTTCTGGCTGGCGGCGTCATGGTCTGCGGGAGTGAATGAGCCTTGGGACGCGCAATGTTTTTGGACTGTTCTATATCCTGCGTCCCTGGTGCTGACATTGACCCTGGGTCTGCTGTTTCAAGCACGCAGATGGTTGGCAGGCCCCATCGTAATGTTCGGGCAGATTCCCTGTGTGGTGATGACATCTGAAGCGGGGCCGCTACTGGCAGTCGGCATTTTGTATTCCCTTTTGCTTTCGATCCCGGCAGTGATGATGTCGTGGGGCACGCGTGCGATCTATCCGCGGCTCGCCGCTACGAAGGCCGGCGGGGTTGCGGGTGATTGATCCTGGTAAATCGGTAGCCCCTTGCCGATCAAGTTGAAGTTGATGCGGTGATTGATGGCCAACCTGGAAGTCGTTGCTCCAGGTTGCAGGTATCCCTGGACGACTTGGGCTTTGAACTGGCGCATATCAAATAGCCGCTTAGTTTTAATTTTTATCACATCCTTTGGAACGCTTCTCCCGCCACGGCCACTCAGGTGTAAGGATGTCTCCGCTCCTGCCAGAGTCATTTGCATTCTTCTATCTGCCGATCACTAAGAGTGATAACGCCATGGATACGCCTAATGTACGTGCAAGCCGCGAGCTGACTCGTGTACCTGATGAGATACAGCAGGAAGTAACGCAACAGACCTCTCACTCGCCTAACCTCGGCTCTATCGGGTTAGCGATGAGCACCCGGCTTCAAAACCATTTCGAGGCTCACCTTGAAACAGAAGCTGGCTCCGATCAACCCGCTGCCCCTGCTTCAAGCGCCCGCAATGCGGAGCTGAAGGCCATTCGCGATGATCGTGCTCAACGGTTAGAGGCAGGGGGCTATAACGTCCATGACATGGAGAAGGCGGAAAAAAACGCAGCCAGAGCCGACAGATTGTTTGCGTCAATAAAGTCAGGGCTGGGGGGCACGCCCTTTGCGGCACTTACCGAGGCCGGTAATTTCAAACCGTCCATCCTCCAGGTCGCGGGCAAGCAGGGCAATACAGTACGCCAAGCGGCTATAGAGAACGCCATGTCATGCTTGTATGCCGGTATGGCGGATGCTGCCGGTAACAAGATGATCGCGGGCTTTAAGCCTGGTTATTACCTTAAACCCGAGAGCGATACACTGCACCCGGCGCTTCAAGCATCAGTAGCGCAAAAGCTGCTGGCGTTGGACAAAGGTCCATTGCGTAATGCTTTCGACGAAGCCAATAAGTGGCTCACCGGGTTTGCCGTGCGTAATACTGCAATGTACGCATCAACGCTTGCCATGACGGCTGCTGGCAAAGAGAACCTGGATGCAATCCTGCAACCCGCCCTACGACCAGTCACGGCTATCATCGTGGGTATAGCAATTGAGCATTACAATGTAAGCCGCGATCGCACTAACCATTTAGCTGACCCTGCGATGCTCTATGGTCGTCGGGATGCTGTACCGCAAGGGCAGGCTCATAAGCCTATTGATCAAGATACCGAATGGCTGGATGACTTCGAGACCTTGAAGGATCTCGATGCCACTGCCCTGGTTAAGATGGTTTCCGCGCGGCTTGGTGAAGGCGCGGCTACGGCTCTGAATGCAGTCATCAGCGGCGACGCCTTGAAAGAGATACTGGACCCGGTCAGTGTTGTAGGAAATGGCCTCCTGATTGGCGGTTTTTCTGCAATGGGCGCGGCTACAACCGCCACAGCCAACTTGGTCAAGTCTAAGGAACTGGGAAAAATGGCGGCTACCGCCGCCTCGGAGGGTGTAAAGAACGTATTGGGTACCCTGGCTTTCGGGCTGTGGGCAGCTGGCGCCTCACTCGGTGGGTCAGTGCCGAAAAAAGCCATCGCTGCTGTCGATGCCCATGTACCAAAAGCAGTAGAAGGGAGCGCAGATGCCGCTGGCAGGGTGGCGGTCAAGGGCGGTGAGCTTGCACTCAAGACATCGCTCACCGGCGCCAGATTTGCCAAAGAGACAGCTGTTTCAGCGACCCACCACACAAAAAGTGCAGCTCAAGCGGCAGGGGATGGAATCATTAGTGTTGCTGGTGCCATTGGCAGCACCTCTCAATCGGCCTGGGACAAAAGCATTGGAGCTTTGAGGCAACGCCCCGCGGCCACCTCTCAAGGCCAAGCCGCTCCTGGTCAGAGCATGCCCATGCAGCCGCTCGCAGTTACGCAGGGTCAAGCATCGTCCTCAGCGCCCGCGCGTCCGCTTGCCCAGGATGATGGCGATATCGTGTAGCAGCAACTCCACAGAGCAGAACCCTGACGCCCGAGCAGCAGAAAATCCAGGAGTTGGAAGCCCGGAGCGCCCGTCTTGAATGGGAGAAATCCATTTAAAAAAGGCTACTGTCGTTGTACGGGGAGAACGGCATCAGCTCGAAATGGTTCAACCACCTCGCAGCGGATGCCGTGCGGTGTCCCTATTTAACGAACTTCAGGCATGCGAACCCAGTCTTGATTTGAAGCTGTTGAATGGGTTCGATGCTCTCCTGGTCGCCGACTTTCTTGACGACGCCTACGCCACAGAAATATTCGTCGCGGTTGAAGATTGGAAGAATGCCTGCCTTGGGCTTGCTCCAGGAGCCTTGGATCAAGGTATAGGTGGCGCCGTTCTGTGGCGTGAAGGAGAACGGTATTTGACAGACGCTGCTTCCTGCGACCTGCCCATAGGTCAGGATCAGCTCCTTATTCACGGCGACCCGAGATTCGATGTAGTCGCCGTTAGAGGGCAGGATGGTGTAACCCGCATAGCATCCATTGTCACTGAACGTCATGGCATCCAGTCTCGCACCATTTCCAGCCTTGAGGCGAACCGTTGCGGAGGGTTCATCGGGGCCGGGAACGACATACTGCTTACCCTGCAAAAACGAAGTGCAACCGCTAATTACCAAGACGCCGGCCAGCAAGATACAGCGGCTGGACTTTTGATTGAGGTACATCCATCTCTCCCTGATGCCATTGGGTGCCCTGACCATTCCGGGGCTTGGGACTGTCGAACAGCGGGCTGATAATAATGTATTCGATGATGTATCAACCAGCATTCAGGGTCTGGACTTGATGCGAGTGTGTAAAAACGCTTTCGCGACCCGGTCATCGCGGGTCCCTGACACCGAGTTCAGGGCAAAAAACAATTTGACATATGTTATTTGTGATCACATATTTGGCCTATAAGAACGCCAAATGTGAGCGCTACTCATGACAGATCGTCCGACCCTCCTGCCCACCATGCGTCAGGTTTCTCGCGATACCCTGCAGGATCAGATTTACCGCCAGATTCGGGAAGCGTTGATGAGCGGTCGCTTCCAGCCGGGCCAGAAGCTGACTATCCGCGGTCTTGCCGAGGCGCTGGGTTCCAGCCCGATGCCGGTGCGTGAAGCGCTCAATCGTCTCAGCGCAGAGAACGCCTTCGAAGTCACCGAAACCTCACGTCTGCGTGTCCGCATGATGACTCCCGAACGGCTGCGCGAGATCCGCGATGCCCGGGTTGCACTCGAAGGTCTGCTGGCCGAGAAAGCGGTCCTTCTTCTCAAGGACTCCGATCTTAAAGAGATCAGTCATCTGTGCGATCAAATGCAGCAAGCCGCCGACAGCGTCGATGTGCCCCGTTATCTGTGGACCAACTTTGCCTTTCACCGGCGCATCTACGCGGTTGCGAAAGCTGAAATGACCATCGCAGCCGTGGAAAATTTTTGGCTGCACATGGGCCCCTGCTTTGCACTTGTTGCACCCGATAAGGCGCACCTTCAGCGCTCAATGGAAGCGCACAACCGCATCGTCGAGGCTCTTGCCGAGCGTGATGGGGCTGCGGCCCGAGCGGCGGTCACCGACGACATCATGCAGGCCGCTGACTCCTTGGCGCGCCTGATCGTCAAGAACGGCCGTTCAAGGTCGTCTGTCTCTGGTGGAGTAAAAAAGGCATGAGCGTTCTCAACCGATTGATTCCCTATACCGGTCTGCGGGTGCTGATCTCTGGCGGCGCAGCCGGGATTGGCGAAGTGCTGGCGGCGGCTTACATGGAAGCAGGTGCCAAGGTGCACGTGTGTGATGTCAGTGAAGCCGCCCTCGCAGCATTTCGCGACCGGTATCCGAGCAGTGTCGCCACCCGTGCGGACGTGGGTGACCCGTCGCAGATCGAAGCGGTGTTCAAGGTTCAACGCGAACAGTTCGGCGGTCTTGATGTACTGATCAACAATGCCGGGATCGCAGGTCCTACAGCGGGCATCGACGCCATCACCGACGAAGAGTGGCAGCGCACCGTCGACATCAACCTCACCGGGCAATACCGCTTTGCTCATCACGCCGTGCCGCTGCTCAAGGCGTCACCCAATGCGCACTTGATCCACATCGCTTCAGTGGCTGGCCGCTTGGGTTACGCCTGGCGCACGCCGTACGCGGCGACCAAGTGGGCCATTGTCGGTCTGATGAAGTCCCTGGCATCCGAGTTGGGCGAAAGCGATATCCGCGTCAACGCCTTGCTGCCCGGTATCGTCGAAGGTCCGCGCATGGCCGGTGTGATTCGTGCCCGCGCCGAACAAATGAATGTGCCTGAAGCCCAGATGCGCGAGGAATACCTGAAAAAGATCTCGCTCAAACGCATGGTCACCGCCGAAGACGTCGCGGCCATGGCGTTGTTCCTATGCTCACCCGCCGCACGCAACGTGACCGGCCAGGCCATCAGTGTTGATGGCAACGTCGAGTACCTCTAAGCGTCTCGACCTCAGCTGCAACAACGGCCGGACATTATTCGGAGCCGGGCAACCCTGACCACTTTCTCGTCAAGAACAAGAATGGAGAAGACTCATGTCTAAAAAACGTCCGGTGATCATCACCTGCGCCGTCACTGGCGCCATCCATACACCTTCGATGTCGCCGCATTTGCCAATCACGCCGCAGGAAATTGCCGACGCAGCTATCGGTGCCGCTGAAGCGGGTGCATCGATTGTTCACTTGCACGCTCGCGATCCTCATGACGGCAGGCCCAGTCAAGATGTGGATTTGTTCCGCCAGTTTCTGCCGCAAATCAAGGCCAAGAGTGATGTGGTGATCAACATCACCACAGGCGGTGCGCCAACCATGGGTGTGGAGGAGCGTTTGCAGCCTGTGGCGCAACTCAAGCCCGAGTTGGCTTCGCTGAACATGGGTTCGATGAACTTCGGATTGTACGAAATGCTCGATCGTTTCACCGAGTTCAAGCACGACTGGGAGCGGCCGTACCTTGCGGAGAGCGACGATCGGATTTTCCGTAATACCTTCCGCGACATTGCTCATATCCTCAACACCTGTGCTGAAAACCGCACCCGCTTTGAAATTGAATGCTACGACATCGGCCACCTGTATACCGCTGCGCACTTCCTGGAGCGAGGGTTGCTTAAAGCGCCGATTTTCATTCAGTCGGTGTTTGGCCTACGAGGTGGCATTGGTGGTCACCCTGAAGATCTGGCGCATATGCGCCGCACGGCTGACCGCTTGTTCGGCGATGGGTACCAGTGGTCGATACTGGGCGCCGGTCGCAATCAGATTCCCCTGGGCACGATGGGTCTGTCGATGGGCAGTCATGTACGCGTCGGGCTTGAAGATTCGCTGTGGGATGGGCCGGGCAAACTGGCGGCGTCCAACGCCGATCAGGTCAAGCGCATTCGCACGGTGATCGAGGCGTTAGGGGGACGAGTGGCGACCCCGGATGAGGCCCGGGAAATGCTCAACCTAAAGGGCAAGAACCAGGTCAATTTTTAACCCCTGTTTTCAGTTGCCGGACGTCCATCTCAATAACAACAAGATAGAGGTGAAACATGCGTATCGAAATCGTCGTCGATGTGAAGACTACGCTGGGCGAAGGTCCAGTCTGGGATGTCGAACAGCAGCGTCTGTATTGGATCGACAGTTTCGACGGTCGGGTTCTGCGTTGCACCGAGGATGGGCGCGAGCTGCGGGCCTGGGATGTCGGGCAGAAAATCGGTTCCATGGCCCTGCGCAAGAACGGCGACGCGGCGATCGTCGCCTTGCAAAACGGGCTTTATAGCCTCGACTTGCCGACTGGCGATCTTGAATTGATCATCGACCCGGAGCCAGGCCGACCGAATAATCGACTCAATGACGGCAAAGTCGACCGTCAGGGCCGATTCATTGTCGGCTCGATGGATACTCAGGAGGACGAGGCCAGTGCCAAACTCTATCGCCTCGACCCGGACCTGAGCCTGCATACATTGGACGAAGGCATCATCGTGTCCAACGGTCCATGCTGGAGCCCGAACGGCAAAACGTTCTATTTCGCCGACACCTGGTCTGGTGAACTCTGGGCGTATGACTACGACAATGCGACAGGGAAAGTCGCCAACCGTCGGACCTTCGCCAAGGTCGACACATCCGCCGGCGGCGCGGCGGATGGCTGCACTGTGGATGCCGAAGGCTGCCTGTGGCAGGCGTTGGTATACGCCGGAAAACTGGTGCGCTACACCCCAGACGGGCAGGTGGATCGCATCATCGATATGCCCGTGAAGAAGGTCACCAGCCTGACCTTCGGTGGGCCGAATCTGGACACGCTGTTTGTCACCTCAATGGCCAAGCCGCCGCTTCCGCGCTTTCCCGAAGACGGCCAGCAACGCGGTGCTTTGTTCGCCATCACCGGGCTGGGTGTGAAGGGCATCGCCGAAAAACGCTTTGCCAGCTGATCGGCCACCAAACCGGACCTGACCGTTAAGGACAACTGAACTCTCTTCACAGGGCGTGCGCGGCACGCCTGGAGATTCTCCCATGCAAAATAATAAAAAAGCATCGCTGGGCAAGATCCATCGTTTCTCCTGGGTATCGTTACTGGTGTGCTGGTTGATCTGGATTCTCAACGCCTATGACCGCGAGATTGTGCTGCGCCTGGGGCCAACAATCTCCAAGCACTTCGACTTATCGGCGGACGAGTGGGGCACGCTGGCCACTATCGTCATGCTCGCCCTGGCGGTCCTGGATATTCCAGGTTCGATCTGGAGTGACCGTTATGGCGGCGGTTGGAAACGGGCGCGCTTCCAGGTGCCGCTGGTCCTGGGCTACACCGCGCTTTCGTTTTTTTCCGGCTTCAAGGCGCTCAGTGGAAGCCTGGCCAGCTTCGTCGCTTTGCGGGTGGGTGTGAACCTGGGAGCCGGTTGGGGCGAACCAGTAGGCGTCAGTAACACCGCAGAATGGTGGCCGGTGGAACGCCGCGGTTTTGCTCTGGGCGCTCACCATACCGGTTACCCCATCGGCGCGATGCTCAGTGGTATTGTCGCCAGCTTCGTGATCACCACGTTCGGTGAAGAAAACTGGCGCTACGTGTTCTTCTTCGCCTTCGTGGTAGCGCTGCCATTGATGATTTTCTGGTCGCGCTACTCAACCGCCGAACGTATCACCAAGCTGTACGTGGACATCGCCGCCAAAGGCATGACCCCGCCGGACAGCACGCCCTCGACCAACGTCAAAGGCCAGGCCTGGAAAACGTTCAAGGCGACGCTCAGTAACCGCAATATTGCCCTTACCGCCGGCAACACCATGCTGACGCAAGTGGTGTACATGGGCGTCAACATTGTCCTGCCTGCGTACCTGTACAACATACTTCACTTGTCGCTGGCCGAGTCGGCAGGAATGAGCGTGGTGTTCACGCTGACCGGCATCCTTGGGCAACTGGTCTGGCCGTCGCTGTCGGACATTATCGGTCGCCGGGTGACATTGATCATCTGCGGACTGTGGATGGCCGTCAGTGTCGGTGCGTTCTACTTCGCCAACACGACACTGATCATCATCGTCGTGCAATTGCTGTTCGGTCTGGTCGCCAACGCGGTCTGGCCGATCTACTACGCAGTTGCCTCTGATTCCGCGCAGCCTTCTGCGACATCGACCGCCAACGGCATCATCACCACGGCGATGTTCATCGGTGGCGGCATCGCACCGGTATTGATGGGGACGTTGATCAGCATGGGCGGTGGCTGGACCAGCCTCAACGGCTACACCGTGTGCTTCTTCGTGATGGCGGGCTGTGCACTGGGTGGGGCGTTCCTGCAGTTGTTTTCTCATCGGCCAGAAGTACTGGTCGCCCAGCTGGATCGCTGATCGTTTTGCTCCCGGCGGTCAGCACCGTCGGGATTTTCAGAGGCTGTAAAGGCCAAGAGGTTTTGTGCGATGACAACCACAAGAATCATCGAAACATCTGTTCTGCCCCGAGATTCAGCAACATTAAACAAACTGATGTTCGTCAAATTGATGCCGCTGCTGATCGCCGCCTACGTATTGAGCTTCCTCGACCGCACCAATATCGCGTTGGCCAAACATCAACTGGATGTCGATCTGGGTATTTCTGCTGCCGCGTATGGACTGGGAGCGGGATTGTTCTTTCTCACTTATGCACTTTCGGAGGTGCCTAGCAATTTGATCATGCACAAGGTCGGCGCTCGATTCTGGATTGCACGAATCATGGTGACCTGGGGCTTGATCTCTGCAGCGATGGCCTTTGTTCAAGGTGAAACGTCGTTCTACGTCCTGCGTTTGTTGCTAGGCATCGCCGAAGCGGGCCTGTTCCCCGGTGTCATGCTGTACCTGACGTATTGGTTTGGCCGGGAACAGCGAGCCCGTGCTACCGGTTATTTTCTGCTGGGTGTGTGCTTTGCCAACATCATTGGCGGCCCGTTGGGGGCTGCGCTCATGCAGTTGGACGGCGTCTTGGGCTGGCGCGGCTGGCAGTGGATGTTCATGCTGGAGGGTCTGCCAGCCGTGTTTTTCGCCATGGTTGTGTGGAAAAAATTACCAGACCGCCCGAACAAGGCCCCGTGGCTGAGCGCCGCTGAAGCCGAGCAGATCGAGCGGGGGCTGGCAGCTGAAGCGGAGGAGGGCGCCGGTCGCGGTGGCCACTCGTTCAAACAATGTCTGACTCCGCAAATCCTGTTGGCGATCCTTGTCTACTTCTGCCATCAGATCACGGTCTATACGGTGATTTTTTTCCTGCCCGGTATCATTGGCAAATACGGTGACCTCAGCACCTTGCAGATCGGATTGCTGACTTCCTTGCCTTGGTTGGCGGCAGCGGCGGGGGCAATAGCGCTGCCTCGATTCGCCACTACACCGCAACGCTCTCGACAGATATTGGTCATGGGATTGCTGACCATGGCTGCTGGCCTGGGAATCGCCTCGCTGGCGGGACCGGTGATCAGCCTGCTGGGTTTCTGTCTTTCGGCGGTGATGTTCTTCGTCGTGCAGTCGATCATTTTTCTTTACCCGGCTTCGCGGCTAAAAGGTGCGGCGCTCGCCGGCGGCCTTGGGTTCGTCAACTCTTGCGGTCTGCTGGGCGGTTTTTTCGGGCCCTCTGTGATGGGGTTGATCGAGCAAAGTACCGGCAACGCGATGGATGGAATGAAAATCGTGGCAATCATCCTGGTGGTTGCGGCAATAGCGGCATTGCGCTTACGTCAGGGCCATGAGCGCAAGGCCGATAAGCAAAGGCTGCAAGGCCGGCGGCAGCCTGTATGAGCGTTCTCTGACTGACATATTGTCAGTCGCTCGGAGTGTGCTGGCACCCAGGCGCCGCAGGCATGCCGGCGTGAGTGGATGACGCACTGAGCGGCGGCAGGGCTTCAATGTGGGCTCGAGCATTACGAGCGCTAAAAATGAGGATTGGGCGGCTGCCTTGGCACCTTGTTGAAACGCGAACCCTCAAGTTTCAATAGGGCAGACGCTATGGGGCCGCTTATTTTGCCGGCGAGCAGGGCCAGGGCTCAGGCGATGCTGATGCGGTCGTTATAGGCGTTCTGCAGCATTTTGCGCTGGTACTCGCAAGGGGTTGTACTGATCAGTTTCTTGAAGTCGCGCAGGAAGTGCGATTGATCGGAAAAGCCCAGGTCCAGAGCCAGTTCCGAGAACGACACTTCGTGTTGGGTATTCAGGGTGTCGAGGGCTGTCTGGCAGCGGATGATCCTGCAGAAGGTCTTGGGTGACAGGCCGGTGTCCTGGCTGAACTGGCGATGGATGGTGCGACTGGTGTAGCCACTGAGGTCTTCAAGCTGCTGGATGCGCAGATCGCCACGGCGCGCGATTGCCTGCTGGATGACCATCGCGGTGAGTTTCGATGTCCTGCCCATCAGGCGTGGGGCCAGGTAGTCGTTGAACAGCTTCACCTGTTCGTGCAACTGCGGGGCTTTGACGATGCTTTCGAAAATGCGCTGGGCAAACGCAGAGACTTCCAGCAGATCCCATTCCTGTTCGGTCAGGTCCTCAGCCAGTACGTTGATGAAACCAGGTATTACCCCCGGCGAAAAGCGCACACCGAAGTAATGATGCCCCTGGAGCAGTTCAACCCGTTGCGCCTCCAGCGGAGTGCCACAGATCCTCACACTCGGGCGTGTGGTATCACAGTCGAACACGATGTCCACGCAGCCGTCCGGCACCGCCAGCAGGTCAGCTGAGTGGGCGACATCGAAGGCATAGAAATGCGAAATCGCCGGGTGGTCGGAAGGTATTACCGAATACCGCGATGAACTGAGCACGAACCAGGGTTGTTCGTACGCGGTGCGGTGCCGTAGCGTCGGCGCGCGCAGGTTGACCATGACCGGACCCTTGAGTGGAAAAATACGCGAATAATCACGCATTTTTCGCGCCAACTCTTACGTGCGGGAGGGACAAGCGTCAATGTCCGAAATTTACAATACCGCCGAAAACCGCGCCCTGATACTCGACCTCGATAGCGTGGGAGCAGCGCCTACCGCAGCGATATCACCTTCAGTTCGAGAATAACTATGTCAACTACTACAAAAATAGACTTCATCTACCTGTCCGAGCAGGACATGATCCGCGCTGGCGTGACCGACATGCTGGCCTGTGTGAACACCATGGAGGAGATGTTCGGCCTGTTGTACATCGGTGATTACCGCATGGCAGGCCCGAACAATGATTCCCATGGCGCGATGGTGGTTTTTCCCAAGGATTCGCCGTTCCCGAACATGCCCAAGCCCACCGCTGACCGGCGCATGATGGCAATGCCGGCCTACCTGGGCGGCAACTTTTGCACCGCGGGCGTCAAATGGTACGGCTCCAATATCGCCAACCGCGAAAAAGGCCTGCCACGCTCGATTCTGATGTTTACCCTCAATGACCCCGACACGGGCGCACCGCTGGCGCATATGTCCGCCAACCTGCTGTCGGCGTATCGCACCGGTGCGATTCCCGGCGTCGGCGCGCGCCACCTGGCCCGCAAGGACTCGAAAGTGGTCGGTCTGCTCGGTCCGGGTGTGATGGGCAAGACCACGCTCGCCGCATTCATCGCCGTATGCCCGCAAATCGATACCTTGAAGATCAAGGGCCGTGGCGAGAAAAGCCTGAATGATTTTATTGCCTGGGTTAAGGAAACCTACCCACAGGTCACCACGATACAAGTGGTCGACAGCCTCGAAGAGGTGGTACGTGACTCCGACCTTGTTACTTATTGTAGCTCTGGTGAGGGTGGGCGACCCCTCAAACTACCCAATCGTCAAACGCGAGTGGGTCAAACCGGGGGCCTTCATGGCGATGCCGGCGTCCTGCTCCCTGGATGAAGGGATGGAGCGTGTCGACGTGCGCAAGGTGCTGGATAACACCGGTCTCTATGAAGCCTGGTTCGAAGAGTTGCCCAAGCCTGCGCACCACTGCGTACCGGTGATCGGCGTGCGTTTCATGGACATGATCGCCGAAGGCAAGATGCGGGCGGACGAGCTCGAAGACATCGGCAAGATCGTCGCCGGCGAAGCCCAAGGCCGTCGCAACGATGAAGAGATCATCATCATGTCGGTGGGCGGCATGCCCGTGGGAAGACGTGGCCTGGGGCACCGTGGTGTACCGCAATGCCATCGAAAAAGGCATCGGCGTGAAACTGAATCTGTGGGAAACCCCGGTGCTGCGCTGAGCCATTCCTGACCCAACTGACGAGACCTTCGACATGACAAAAATCATCAAGCTCAAGACCGGTTCCCCATTTGAAGACCAGGCCAGCTATTCGCGCCTGGTGGTGGTGGACAACTGGATCTATGTGTCCAATACCGCTGGCCGCAATCCGCAAACCAAACTGATCCCGGAGGACATCCTCGAGCAGACGCACCAGGTCTTCGCCAACATCGAAACCGCCCTGGCCGCCGTCGATGCAAGCCTGGCCGATGTGGTGTGCTCGCGGGTGTTCATCCAGGACCCCAAGGATGTGCCGGCAGTCATGACCCTGATCGGCGAGAAGTTTCGCGGCGTCGACCCGGCCAGTACGGTCACGTGCCCGCCGTTGGGTTCGACGGTCTACAAGGTGGAACTGGAAGTGACTGCCTATCGCAACGCCTCCAAGGCGCAAGTCGAAGTCATTCGTCTGTCGCAGTAAACCATTACACGGCCGTGCGCTTGCGCGGCCAACCTCCATTGCTTATCGAGTCTTGATCATGGCCCCGACTATTGCGCCCGTGAATACGTCTACCGTGTTTCCCACCGCGACCTCTGTCGTCATCATCGGCGGTGGAATCATCGGCTTGACGGCTGCGCTGACCCTGGCCGAGCGCAATATTGCCGTAGTGGTGCTGGAAAAAGGCCGTATTGCCGGCGAGCAGTCCTCACGAAACCTGGGCTGGGTGCGCAAGACCAGTCGCCATGCCGGCGATATTCCGCTGGCTCTGGCCGCGGACCGCTTGTGGGCACAAATGCCTGAGCGCGTTGGCGCGGATGTGGGCTACCGGCAAGAGGGCATCATGTTCGTCGCGCGCAACGAAGCGCAGATGGCGATGCATGAAGGCTGGCTCAAATCGGTCGAGCACCTCTCCCTTGATTCACGATTGCTCAGCAAGCGCGAGATCGCGCAGCTCGTGCCGGGCGGCAAGGATGACTGGGCCGGCGGGATCTACACGCCGTCCGATGCTCGCGCGGAACCGACGTTGGCCAGCAGCGCGATTGCCAAGGCCGCCATGGCCCTGGGCGTGGTGATCATCGAGCAGTGTGCGGTGCGGACGCTGCAAATGTCCGCCGGCAAGGTCAGTGGGGTGGTCACAGAGAAAGGCGAGATCCGCTGCGACCAGGTATTGCTTGCAGGCGGGATGTGGTCGCGGCGTTTTCTGGGCAATCTCGGCGTGTCGTTGCCGACGCTGGCCTTGACCTGTTCGGTGCTGCGTACCCATCCGATGCAAGGGCCCACCGAAATTGCCGTGGGGGCGCCGGACTTTTCGTTTCGCAAACACAAGGACGGCGGCTTCATCATTACCCAGCGCGGCAAGCTGGACGCCTTTTTGACGCTCGACCACCTGTTACTTGCCAAGCAATACATGCCGCAGTTCCGAGCACAGCGCAGCGTGTTGAACGTGTCGCTGGGCAAGTATTTTTTCAACGACCTGGCGCTGTCCCGGCGCTGGTCAGCCGACAGCGTCAGCCCGTTCGAACGCGTACGCGTGCAGGATCCGGCCGCCAACCCGCGGCTCAATAATGATGCAATGAATAACCTCAAGGCTGCCTGGCCGGTGTTCGAGCAAGCGAAGATAGCCCAGGCCTGGGCGGGTACCATCGATGTGACTCCGGATTCGAATCCGGTGATAGGGCCGGTCGCGCAAATTCCCGGCCTGACCGTGGCCACCGGTTTTTCCGGACACGGCTTCGGTACTTCGCCGGCGGCTGGTCACCTGGCAGCCGATCTCGTCAGCGGGCATACGCCGATCATCGATCCAAGCCCATATCGCTTTGATCGTTTCTAAGTCGCAGGTCCTGCACTCACGGAGCAAAACGATGTCCCCGGACAGCCGTTTTTTCATCAATCCGGCGGTGCGTGCCCTGGATTGGCCGACCTTGCTCATTCGTGGTGCACGCTCGGATGTTCTGCCGGCGGCGACGCTGCAAGCCATGCGCGACAGCAATGGGCAGGCGTGCATGGCCGAAGTCGCGGACGCCAGCCACTCTGTGTATGACGATCAAGGTGAGGTCTTCAATCGGCTGGTCGTCGCGTTTCTTGAACGCCTCGAGAGGCCGGGCCGATGAACGCACGTGCGCGGCTGATTGCATTGCTGTCATCGCTGACGGCCTTCGTGCCGTTTTCGATCGACACTTACTTGCCCAGTCTTCCGCAAATCGCCCAGGACCTGTCGAGCAGCACTGCGCAGGTGCAACATACCATCAGTGCTTTTCTCGCCGGGTTGTGCCTGGGCATGTTGTTCTACGGTCCGCTGTCCGATCGTTATGGTCGTCGTCCCCTGCTATTGGGCAGCCTGATGGTCTACGTGGTAGCAACCCTGGGGTGCCTGTTTGCCGGCAGTGTCGAGCAACTGATTGCCTGGCGCTTTCTTCAGGCGCTGGGCGGGGCGGGCGCATTGGTGCTGGCCCGCGCTGTCGCCAGGGATTTGGTGGGCCTGGTGCAGGCGGCCAAGGTACTGTCGTGGATGCACCTGTTGACCATGATGGCGACGCTGGTCGCGCCGATGATTGGTACCTGGCTGGTGCTGATCCAGGGCTGGCGTACGATCTTCGCCGCGTTGTTCATCCTGTCCAGCCTGTGCCTGTTGATGGTCGCGCTGGGCTTGAAGGAGAGCTTGCCGGTGCAGGAGCGTGGCGCGTCGGTTAAGGCGGCCTTTGCGGCCTACCTTGCCATTGCCCGCCAGCCGAGGGCGGTGGCGTTGATCCTGTGCATGTCTCTGGCGTTTGGCGGCATGTTCGCCTTTATCACTGCTTCGCCCTTTGTTTATGTCGTTTACTTCGGGGTGTCGCCACGGGTGTTCAGTGGATTGTTCGCCCTGAACATCCTCGGCATCATCCTGGTGACCTTCATCAATGCCCGCCGGGTGGGCCGTTACGGGCCGCAACGCATGCTGGGCGTGGGCGCCGTGCTGGCGGGCGGGGCTGGGCTGATGCTGTTGCTCGTAGGGTTTACCGAATGGGGCGGGCTGGCGAGCATCGTGTGTTGCATGGTGCTCTACATGGGCGTGACCGGTTTGCTCGGGGCCAATTGCACGGCCTGCCTGATGGCGCTGTTTCCACGCCAGGCCGGGGCGAGCGTCGCACTGGGAATCTCGGTGCAATTCGCTACCGGAGCGCTGGCCAGTCTGTGGGTGAGCCATTTGGCCGACGGCACGTCGTGGCCCATGTGCCTGGTGGTGGGGTGTTGCGGGCTGGGTTGCCTCGCAGCCTATGTTTTCACCCTCCGTACGCCTGCCCGCTCGGTAGCAGTGCAGGCTTGAGCCAACTGGCGGATGAGTTGTCAGCCTTAACCAAAAATCCGGCAATATTGGACATGCCAGCCCAGCCAATCCGCTACACACTATAGGCGTGATAAGCAGAGCGGTGTCGTTCGGATGCGCATTACGCGGCCAATGCAATGTTGGCTATCGATGCATCCAGGGAGGCTATCGTCGCTGTATGGCCCTGATAATAAAAAGGTAGGCTGGCATGTCGTTGTCTCTGGAAAACCCTTCTTCGTACTACACCATGACCCGTAAGTACGACCTGCATTATCGGGACCTCGAAGATGATATCGAGGCTGAGGTCGTGATCATCGGGGGAGGGTTTTCGGGTATCAACACGGCACTGGAGCTGGCCGAGCGGGGTATTACCAATGTGGTGGTGCTGGAAGCCAATTACCTGGGCTTCGGCGGTTCGGGGCGCAATGGCGGCCACGTGATGGCGGGCATCGGCCATGATCTGGAGACGATCGAAAAGGATGTCGGCCCCGAGGGGCTCAAGGCGATCTTCGAAATCAGCGACCTGGGTGCGAGCCTGATCAAGCAACGCATCGAGCGGTACGACATCCAGGCGGATTTTCGGCATGGTTACGGTTACCTTGGCTTCAACAAGCGTCAGGGCAAGCTGTTGCAGGCCTGGGCCAAAGACTTCCAGAGTCTGAACCCAGATCAGGAAATCACTTACCTGGAAGGTTCACAGGTACGCAGTATTGTCGGGTCCGACGTCTATACCTGCGCGCTCAAGCATATGGGCAATGGGCATATTCATTCGCTGAACCTGCTGCTTGGGCAGGCTCAGGCATTGACTGAAATCCATGGCGCTAGAGTTTTCGAGCAATCTCCCGTGCTTGAGGTGAACTACGGGCCCCAGGTCACCGTGAGGACGGCAAAAGGTTCGGTCAAGGCTGACAAGCTGCTGTTTGCCTGCGGGGCCTTCCTCAACAAGCTGGACCGTTCACTCGACCGTTCCACCATCAACGTGTATGCGTTCAATACGGTCACCGAGCCGCTGACCGACGAAATGGTCGAGCGTATCAGCCCGATCCGTGGCGCCTTCAGCGATATCACGCCGATCATCGATTATTACCGGATCACCTCGGATAACCGCCTGATGTACGGCACTGCCGGCATGCTGCTTGAGTATGTCCCTCTGGACCTAAAGGTCTGGACCCACAAAAAGATGTTGAGGTTGTTTCCCTACCTTGCCAATACCAAGATCGATCTGGCATGGGGCGGCCCGATGGACTGCACGATGAACCTGTTTCCACAGGTCGGCACGCTGGAAGGGCATCCGAATGTGTTCTATGTGCAGGGTTACTCCGGGTTCGGGGTCACACCCAGTCAGGTGATCGCCAGGGTTATCGCCGATGGCATGAGCGGTGGCTCGCCAGCATGGGATGCGATGAGCTCGATTCCGCGCAAGCGTATTTTCGGCAAGGACCGTTTCAGGGCTGTGCTGTGCTCCCTGGGCAAGGTTTCTCGCCAACTCAATGCCTACCGTGTAGGCCGCCGTTAAGCAAACTTGAGCCTCTGTTTATCAAGCCAGGACACTTAAAATGAAAACTACAAAAAAAAATCCGATCGATAAAGTATCCGTTTATCTGTGTGCAGGGCTGGTCTCGGGCGCAGGCGCGCTGTTATTGAACGTGCTTCCCGTGCTGTTTGGAGCGCTTGCGGAGCGTTTCGGCCTTGGCGAGCATCAACTGGGCAATCTCGCCATGGCCATGAACCTGGGGTTTGGGGCGTTCGGGCTGGCCTCCTTGCTGTGGATTCACCAGCTCAGTTGGCGGGTTATTTCGGCACTGTCGTCGGCTGTAGTGGTGGGCGCGGTGTTGTCTGTTTTGCGTGCCCCTTCCTATGAAATGCTGCTGGTAATCATGGCCCTGGCCGGCGCCGGGACAGGTGCTTTGTATGCCCTGGCCATGACGATCTTCGGTGACAGTTCTCAGCCTGAACGTGCGTTTGGTTTCAAGCTGGGTATCGAGACCGTGCCGGGTGCCTTTCTGCTCATCGTGCTGCCGGTGGCGGTGGCGCCCGTCTGGGGCTTTGAAGGCATGTTGATCACCATCGCCATTGCCATGGTGGTGATGGGCATCTTGCCGCTGCCCTGGGTGCCACGCCGCAGCGAGCGACAACTGGATGCGTCCGATGCCTCCGTGCTGATTGCCAGCGCCGAGAGTCGAGCCATCGTATGGTTGAGTCTGGTTGCCAGCCTGGTGTTCCTGACCGGCATCATGTCTGTGTGGGCGTTCCTTGAACTCATGGGGAAAAAGACCGGACTGACCTCCGATACCATCGGGATGGTGCTGGCATTGGGCTTTTTGATCAATGCCGGCGGTGGTTTCATCGCGTCGGCGATTGGCCTGAAGGTGGGGCGCTTCATGCCGGTGGCCGTGATCATCCTGGCGGAGCTGCTGGGCCTGGTGGCCCTGGCGCAGTTCTCTTCTCTTGCTACGTACGTTGCTGGGGTTATCTGCTTTCTCTTTTCGATCAGCTTCGTGCTGGCTTATACCTTTGGCGTCATGGCTGAGTTCGACCTGTCGGGCAAGCTGGTCGCACTGGGCGCGCTGTGCCTGTCCCTCGGTGCGGCATTCGGGCCGGCCATTGGCGGGTTCCTGATCGAGGAATTCGGCTACTCTGCAGTATTGGTGTTCTCCGGCGCCTGTTCGGTGGCGGTCCTGGCCATCTACGGTGTTGCGGTGTTGAGAGTACAGCTTGCGTTCAAGCGCACCCAGGGTTCAGACACCGCAGTCCTTTCCCGACTGTAAGCGCTACTCAGCGCGCACCAGGGTGTTGCGCTGAGCCTCGACGAACGCCGCCAGGCGTTCGCTGGCGGTGGCGTAATCATCCTTGTCGGCCAGGGTGAAGGCTTCAACCTGAACCTTCTCCTGGCGTAATACGTACTGATAGAAATCCTCATGCCGTGCAGGTACCTGCGCGGCATCGGCACGTAGCTCCTGATAGTACTCCCCGGTTGCCTGCGCCATGGTCGTGATCATGCGCTTGGGTGCCAGCCAGTAGTACAACGCCGCTGAATGGCCTTTGAGCCACGCGCTGAAACGGTTCGGTTCCACACCCAATTGTGCGGTCGGCGCTGCATAGACTTCCTCGTTCAACGCCTCCAGTGCTTGATAGCTGCTCCAGAACTGTACGGCCGCTTGTGGCTGATCCCGCCCCAGAATGGCCCCGATGGCGTAGCGCGCCGTGGCTCGGTTGGTGATTTCCTTCTGCATCAGTGCCACAAAGGCGTTTTCATCGACATCTGAATTCATATTTGTCTCGGCAAGTACAGGTGTGCACGTCAGCGATAACGTCAGCAAAGCGGTCTTGAACATAGGTGCATCCTGGGTGGATAGAAAAAGGCAGCTGCCAGTGCGTACGCGTACAGCACCTGAATGAGTGAAAGCTTCTGCTTGGTCTGCGCTCAGGTCTTGAACTTCTGCACCAGTGCCTGTTGCTCAGTGGCCAGTTCGTTCAGTTGCTGACTGATGCTCGCGGAGCGTTCGGCCTGGGTCGACAGCGAGGCCGTGACATCACGCACCGCTACGACGTTGCGGTTGATCTCTTCGGCGACGCTGCTCTGTTCTTCCGTGGCGCAGGCGATCTGCACGTTCATGTCGGTGATGACGCTGACCGCCTGGCGAATCTGTTCCAGCGCTTCAAGGGCCAGGCGCGCCTCGACGGCGTTACGCTGGGCCAGGTCATGGCTCTGCTGCATCGCCGCCGTCACATCGTGGGTACCGCTGTGCAGGTTTTCGACCACGGCACCGATCTCTTCGACTGACGCCTGAGTGCGCTGGGCCAGGCTACGGACTTCATCGGCCACTACCGCAAAGCCACGACCGGCATCACCGGCCCGCGCGGCTTCAATGGCGGCATTGAGGGCGAGCAGATTGGTCTGTCGGGCAATCGAGAGGATGACCTCCATGACTGTGCCGATCTGTTGACTGCTCGACGATAACGCTTGCAGACGCACCATGCCGTTGCTCATGCCTGTGGCCAGCGACTGGATGCCTTGGGCGGTGTTTTCGATCACGCGCACCCCATTGCTGGTGGCCTGGTCGGCATGCCGCGCGGCATCCGCTGCCTGCGCGGCGCTCTGGGCGGCATCCTGCGAAGTCGCTGACATCTCGTGCAGAGCGGTTGCCATTTGTTCGAACTCGCGAATCTGCTGCTGCATGCCGGCATGTGTGAGGCTGGCGACCTGGGCCGACTGATTGGCCGTCTCGCGAGCGTTGTGTACGGCTCCCTGCACTGTGGCGATCACCGGTTGCAATTGATCCAGAAACCGATCGAAGGCGTTGCACAGTCGGCCCAGCTCATCCTTGGCCGGGTACGCCAGACGTCGCGTGAGGTCACCTTCGCCATCGGCGATATCCTCGAGCAGTCGAGCCACCCGCAGCAGGGGGCGGGTTACGCTGCGGGCCGTCAGCCACATCATGGCGACGCCCAGTATTGCCGCGGCAATGCCCAGGGCGAGTTCAAGCAGCAGGCTGCTTACCCGCTGCGCGTACATCCGGTCCTTCAAGGTGACCACCGGGGCGGCCAGCACCTCTTTTGCAACGGTGACCACCACGCCCCACGGTGTTGCATCGGCAAAGGGACGAATCGGCACGATCACGCTGATTCGTTGGTCGTTTTCAAGGGTTCGAACCTGTGCCTCGTGCATGGTCTTGAGCACATCCGTGGCCTGGGCGGGAAGCGTTGCCTGCAATGGCTTGCCCAGTTGCTCCGGGTGAAGGCTGTCACCGGCCACCAAGCCTGCCGCACTGATAATCGAAATGCCGCCCTGGCCGTCATAGAGAGTGGCGCTCGCTTTTTGAGCATCCCGTTGCAGAGTCTCCAGGCTGATGTCCAGACCCATTACCGCCACGACTTTGCCGTTTTCAATCAGTGGCAAGGCAATCGTGGTGACCAGCCGCGCCGGTGCGCTCGAATTGTCGACGTAGGGGTCGAGCAGGCAGGCTTTGGCGTGGTCGCGGGCGCAGGTGTAGAACGTATTGAACGGCGCGCCGCTGGGGCCTGGAGAGGTATCGGCCAGGAGCTTTTCATCGCCCGGGACCATTTCCAGTTTTCCGGACGAGGGCTGTAGCCAGTACATCGAGAAGCGCCCGCTGTCGTTGCTGGCCAGCGCTTGCTGACCGATGAACTCTGCATCGCGCCCATCCAATGCATCGGGTTCGAAGACAACGAACAGGCCCAGCAATTCAGGGCGCTCGGTAATTGCCTGATGCAGCACCTGCGCCAGGTCCTGCCTCAAGGCGCGGGACGCTGCTGGGTCCTTGTCGGCGCGGTCGCGCAGATGCATCACCTGGCGACTGAGACCTTGACCGAACTCGTAGGCCCGGCTGAACCCTTGTTGAATAGCCAGGGCCTGAGACTGACCTTGGGCCTGCAAGTTGTTCTGGGCCGCCGTAAGCAACAGTTGGCCGGATGCGTCGACGATCAAGTCCTCACTGGTCTGGCGTTGCCCAAGGGACAGCCCCACGACCAGTGCCACCACTGTAGCCAGGCAGACGCTGGCCAGCAGGGCGATCTTGTTTTGAATGCTCAATGCGAGGCTCATAGTGTGTTCGATTCCGCGGCGCGTGATTGACACCACAGGCTAGCGGGCTTGGGTTGCAAACCAAATGGGCTGGCACCCTGGCACAAAGGCTTGGCGTTGACAGACAAATAATGCCCCTTCAATTGTTTTATTCACGAGTTGGCGCGCTCTGTGCTTGCTCCTTTAAAATGCTGTTTTTTGTTACCGAAATCACGTGAAAATCGCACTAAGTTTGGGCAAGCCCCGGAGAAAATATCTATGAGTGGTCAAGCGTTGTCGGCATGGAACGAAAGTGTACGCGCGGCCTGCGGCCGTTTCGAAACGCGCTATGACCATTGCCAGAGCCTTTTCATTGGGGAAATCAAACACACGCAGGTAGGCAGCACGGCTGTCGCCCACATTCGTAGCAATGCCAATGTGATTGCCAAATCAGTTCGGGTAGGTGCGCGCGATTCGTCGGATAGGTGTTTCCTTGTGTTACAACAACAAGGCTCGATGGCCATTGAGCTGGGGGATCGGGTCGTTGACCTGCGAGCAGGTGACCTCGCTTTGCTCGATTTTTCCGACTCGGTGAAAATGACACCCCAAGGGTTGTTTTCCCATGTGTCGATTCCTCTGCCGCGTGAGTTGTTCAAAGGCCTGGACCGTACCCGTTTCGGCAAGCTGTCGACCACGGGTGTCTGTGGCCAACTGCTTGGCACGCTGGTGCGTCAGGTCGCTGGAGGCGAGCTGGCTCACTGGTCTTGCCCGCAGGATGGCGAGGGCGTGCAGGGGGCGTTGGTGGCCTTGCTTGAGTCGGTGCTGGAGTACCGGGCGAGCGACCATTCGCCGGGATGGCAGTTGCATGAAGTGCAATCGGTCATCCAGCAAAGGCTTGACTCACCGCGGCTGTCGCCAGCGTCGCTGTCCGAAGAGCTGGGTATTTCCAGCCGCCAGCTCTACAGGCTGTTCGAGGCGAGTGGCGATAGTGTTTGCCGTTACATCCTGCGCGAGAGGCTTTTGAAAGCAGCGCAGGATCTTCGTGACCCCGTTTGCGCGCATCGCTCAATCACCGATATCGGCAGCTATTGGGGGTTCGCCGACTCGGCGCATTTTTCCAAGACCTTCAAGAAGCAGATGGGCCTTACACCGAGTACCTACAGAAGCCTGGGGCACTGACCTTGGGTTCAGCGAGCCGTGCGATGTGATTGTCTTTGTGTCGCATCCGCACGGCTTTTTGTTGGCCGCGATTTGAGCGCGACTGGCAATGATTTGCAAAATGCCGTCCAGCACGACCAATCAATCGGCGCCCATCTGCTTCAGGATTTCTGTGTGCCAGTTACAACCTGGCCTACAGCGATCTGAGCCATTCAATCTTGAAACGGGTGCCCCATGAACAAAAAAGTGTCGTCCTCCCTTGTGCTTCTGGCTGCTCTGGCCTGTGGTTTTCCTCGCGCACATGCGCAGTCGCCCACACCGCTGCACACAATCATCGAGAGCAAACTCGACGGCATTGCCGCCAGCTGGCCGAAGAAAGATGCCAAGGCAGTTGTCGAGCAGGTCTACACCGAGCAGACCCAGATCACCGGCGAAGGTGTCCCGGAACTCTATCAGGGTAGGGCACAGCTTACCGGTCTGGTTCAGCATCTGATGGAGGGGTCGAAGAGTACCGTCATCCATCTCAACCGGTTGGTACAACTCAACGATGAGTCAGCCTACACCTGGGTGACCTGGGACGTGACGCCAGTGGGCAACGAATCTCCCTTCAAGATGAAGAGCCTGTTTGTCTGGAAAAAAGAGCATGGCAATTGGTTCATCGTCGCGGACATGTTCGCCAACGGTGCAATCGCTCAGTAACAGAAAGTGTACTGGCGCGCACAACCGTCCGAAAGCAGTTAGGTGGTGACAAGCTCAATGTGTATAGCGCGGTACTGATCTCGACCAGGTTCTGATCTTGTCAGTCCGCGCTTTGCGAACGGCGTCGCTATCGATGTTGTTTAGTAGCGAATGATCACGGATTTCAGTTCGGTGTAATCGTCGATAAATGCACTGCCGAATTCACGACCAATGCCCGAAGCCTTCATCCCGCCAAACGGCACGCTAGGGTCGACGAACGTGTGCATGTTGACCCACACCGTGCCCGCCTCGATCCGTGGGATCAAGCGCAAGGCCTTGGACAGGTCGTTGGTCCAGAGACTCGCCGTGAGGCCGAACGGGCTGTCGTTCATCAGTGTGACCAGTTCTTCTTCATCGTCGAACGCCAGCACGCACACCACCGGGCCGAAGGTTTCCTCGTGCAGCAGCGGATCGTCCTTGCCAGTGGCTACGATCAGTGTCGGTTCCACGTAGTAACCGGCGCGGTCCACGGCGCGTGCGCCGCACACCACCTGGTTGCCCTGCAGGGCGCGGTCGAAAAAGCCGAGGATTTTGTCGAAGTGCGGTTTGTTTGACAGCGGGCCGAACTGGGCGTGTTCATCCAGGGGCGAACCGATGACCATCTGCGACAGCATTGCTGAAATCTTCTGCGTCACTTGCTCGACGATGGAGCGGTGCACGAACAAGCGCTCGGGCGATGCGCACACCTGGCCCTGGTGCACATAGGCCGACTGCACGAAGCGCGCCACGGCGTCATCGACATTGGCGTCGGCCAGCAGCGCAGCGGCGTTCTTGCCGCCCAGTTCCAGGGTAACTCGGGTCAGGTCGGCGGCCATGGCGGCCTTGCCCACGGCTATGCCGGTGGGCACTGAACCGGTGAACGACACCTTGCGCACGCCAGGGTGTTCGATCAACTGCTGGCCGACCTGGCCACGGCCGTTGACCACGTTGATCACGCCAGCCGGAATTCCGGCCTCGATTGCCAGCTCCGCCAGGCGCAGCAAGGACAGGGGGGTGTATTCGCTGGGTTTGAGCACCACGGTGCAGCCGGTGGTCAGTGCGGCGCCCAGTTTCCATACGCCGATCATCAACGAGAAGTTCCACGGCACGATGGCCGCCACCACACCCACGGGTTCGCGCAGGGTATAGGCGCTGTATTGCTCGCCGTCCATGGAGGGAAACGACGGGCTCATGGTCTGGCCGCCGATCTTGGTCGCCCAGCCGGCGAAGTAACGCAGGAACACCGCGCTCTGGCCCACTTCGATATGGCGCGACAAGTTGATCGACTTGCCAGAACTCATGGTTTCCAATTGCGCCAGTTCTTCGCCATGGGTTTCGATCAGGTCGGCCAGGCGATTGAGCAGGACACCGCGCTGGTAAGGTGTGACGCGCGCCCAGGCGCCCTTGAAGGCAATGCCTGCGCTGTCGACGGCCAGGTTTACATCCTCGGCTTGGGCGTCACGCAGATGGGCGACCGTCTCGCCGGTGCCGGGGTCGATGACGCCGATGCGCTGGGTGGATGCGCTGGTGCGCACCGCGCCGTCGATGAAGTTGGAATGGTCGCGGGCCAGGAAGGCAGCGACTGAAGGCAATAAGGCAATGTGCATGGCGGCGCTCCAATGAGGGGGTTGTCGCGCCCGAAGGGCGCTCGAAAGACCTCTGCATTAAAAGCGGATGCACGTTTGCCTGCTTGTGCGAGTCTGCCTGGAACTTGGATATGCCTGACAGTCCCTGCCAGCGCCTGGCTCAAGGTTCGCCGAGGTTATCGAACATCGTTTTGAGCAAGCGGCTCAGGCGTTGGATCTGCGCTTCAGTCATGCCGGTGAAGCTGCGTTTGAACACGTCACTGGTCGCCACCTGGATGCGTTCGATCGCCGCGCGGCCCTCGGTGGTGATCCGGACCTGGGTGACCCGGCCGTCGCCCTCGCAGGGCGCGGTATCCACCAGGCCGTCTTCCTTCATGCGATAGACCGTCCTGGTGATGGTCGACAGCTTGGCGATCGCGTGGGTGGAGATCTCGGAAATGCTCGACTGGCCGTTCTCCTTGAGGATCAGCAGCACGCGCCAACGCGGGATATCCAGGCCGATTTTCTTCAACGCCTTTTCCATGTACTGGCTGTAGCGGCCATGCACCATGGCCAGCCAGTAGTACGGGAAGTCTTCCTTGTGAAAGTTTTCGCTGCCGGGGTCGTAGCGATTTGCGGTTTTTTTTGCAGAAGTCATGGTGTGCTCAGCTCAGGGGAGGCGGCCAATAATAGACTTTTCTTGTGATTTCGGCGCGATTATTCAGGCATTGAGGGTGCGGGTGAAGGTCGCATGGTAGGGCTGAAATTTGATTGACAATTCACGTGATATTCGGTGAGTGTGAAAAAGGGAACGGCGCATCGGGCGTCTTGATTCCGCATTTGGCACTGAAGGTGACGTGACATGACCCTGGTGATTGAACAGCTTTCCCTTGGCGGCGATGGGCCGACCGTGATGGTCAAGGACACCATCGATATTGCCGGCCTGCCAACCCGTGCATCCAGCCAGGCGTTGGCTGACGCCGCACCGGCCACGGTCCATGCCGATGTGGTGCAGGCCCTGCTGGACAAGGGCTGCCGCCTGGTGGCGAAGACCAGCCTGCATGAACTGGCGTTCGGCACCACGGGGATCAATCACTGGACCGGTACCGCGCCGAACCCGCGTTTTCCCGGGCGTATTCCAGGGGGTTCCTCCAGCGGTTCGGCGGCGGCCGTGGCGGCTGGGCTGGCGGATTTTTCCCTGGGGACCGACACGGGGGGCTCGGTGCGCATCCCGGCGTGTTGCTGCGGAGTGTTCGGCTTTAAGCCGACGTTCGGTCGGGTCAGCCGTCGCGGGGTGATGCCGACGCACAGTAGCCTCGATTGCGTTGGCCCGTTTGCTGCGAGCCTGCCGATGCTGGTCACAGCCATGCTGGCGATCGACCCAACCTTCAAGCCTGTGTCGGTACCCAATACGCCGCGCCTGGGCATCGTGACGGTGCAGGCCAGCGCAGCGGTACAGCGTGTGATCGATGCGGCCATCGCCGGCAGTCGACTGCCCAGCGAAACCCTTGCATTGCCCAGCCTCAAGGCGGCCTATGACGCCGGCATGGTGGTGATTAACCGCGAGACCTTCGATGCCTGTGGGCACTTGCTGGAAACCGGCAAAGTGGGCGCCGACATCGCCGCTCGCCTGGCCGCTGCCGGCAACACCACGGCCGCGGCGCTGGCTCAGGCCGAGCAGGTGCGCGTGCAGTTCAGCGCCGAAGTCGACGCCGCATTGCAGCAGGTCGATGTGCTGGTGCTGCCGACCATGCCGGACTTGCCCTTGACCCTCGCCGACGCAGCCGACACCCAGGCGGTGTTGGGCATGACGGCCTTCGTGCGACCGTTCAACCTGTCGGGGCACCCGGCGTTGAGCATCCCGCTGGCCAGCGCCGAGGGCTTGCCGGTGGGCCTGCAACTGGTGGGGGCCAAGGACGCCGATGAACAGCTGCTGGCCATTGCCGGCCGTTTGCTTGAACGCCTGTACGCCAGCCACGAGGGGTGAGATGAGCATGAGCACGGTGATCCCACGCGCAGACCTGGAACAACGCCTGCGCCGTTTTGAAATCCAGGACAGCGCCCGCGCCTGCATGAACCGCTACATGGTACTGTGTGATGCACTCGACGCCCACACGCCGCTCGATGAGCTGGCTGGTCTGTTCACCCAGGATGCGATATGGGAGGGCAAGGGCGCCAAGTACACCAAGAGTTTCGGCGGTTACCGCGGGCGCGAAGCCATTGCGGCGATGTTTGCCGGCTACATGAAAACGCCGGCGCACTTTGCCCTCAACGTGCACTTCCTCACCAGCGAGCTGATCGAGGTGCAGGACGGCGCCGTCGTTGGTAGTTGGGTGATGTTGCAGACGTCCACCTTCGCCAGCGGCGCCTCCCATCTCAATGCGGCACGCCTGACGGTGCGCTTCGCCGAAGAAGATGGGCAGTGGCGAATGGCGCATTTCCAGACCGAGAACCTGTTCGGCCGCCCGGTACAGGCATGGAACAGCGACGCCGAGCTGCCGGTGCCCCAGCCTGCTGCACAGTGACCCGACGCGCTCACTGACAACCCCCCACCTTCCATTGTCTCGCGACTGCCGATAACGGCGGTCGCGCCGTGCGCATGATCTCTGGAGACCGCCGTGAAACTGTTCGAACTATTGACCTTTACCTTGCGTGTACGAACCGTGCCCGAAGCCTTGCCGCGTCTTGAGCAGAGTTTGCAAGAGGCGGGCGAGGGCGTTCATTTGATGGGCTGTTGGGTGTCGGAAATCGGTTCGCAGAATCGTATCGCGGTCCTGCGTGGGTTCGACGATGCCGAGTCTCGCGAACGCGAGCGCGAGCGGTATCTGCTAGCGGCCGATGGCTTCGGGATTGGTGCATTTGTGTTGGGCCAGCAAGTCGATGATTACAGCGCCTTTGCCTTTATCGAACCGTTGCCGCCCGGGGTTCATGGCCCGTTCTACGAGTTGCGTGAATACAACCTCGTACCCAGTGGGCTCGCGCCAACGCTGCAGGGTTGGGGCAAGGCCGTAGCGCGTCGCACCGGGGCGGATTATTCCCCGGTGTATGCCGCGCTCTATGCCACCAGCGGGCAGATTCCTCGCTACCTGCACATCTGGCCCTACAGCTCGCTGGAACAGCGTCTTGAAGTGCGCACCCGCGCCGTGGCCGACGGCGCCTGGCCGCCGGAAAACTCCGCGCCGCAGCTCTTGCAGATGCACTCCACGGTCTACCTGCCGGCGCCGTTCTCGCCGTTGCGCTGAAGGCATCTGTGGCTCGCCTGTATATCCAGTGTGGGAGCGGGCTTGCCTGTGATAGCGGAGTGTCAGTCGTCTTTCGATTTTGCGATAAGGATAGCTAAAAAATACAAATATTTTTTTATCATGAGGCTGTTTTCTTACTAGGTGAAAGTAGTAGTTATCTATATAAAACAATAAGATAGTCTAGTTTTTGTGTTTTTTTTCTTGTCTATTTATACGTGATTTTTGGTGTTTTTAAGTGTGATAAATCAATTGACAATTCACGTAAATTGGCTCAGATTCGCCTCAACGGCACCCACAAAAACAAAGGTAACCACCATGCCGATTCATCCCGCTCGCTCTGCCCGCGCAGTCGTCCTTCAGACCCAAGGCTCGTCAACTGCGTCAGCACCGCTCATTCGATCTGCCCGCTTTTCCATCCGAGCGCGGCACTGACTTTCAGCTCAGCCCCATACCGTTCCTGTCGACGGAGTAAATCTATGCATTCGCTAAAAAAACCAGCGGTAGATGTTGTGAGTTCGCTTGCCAGTGGCCCCACTTTTGAGGTGTTGCTTGACGAGGTGCGTGAGCGTGCCCGTGCTGGTGAGTTCGACCGTCAGCGCTACATCTCGCAGGATGTAATCGAAGCCTTCAAGCAGCACGGCATTTACCGGGCGCTGGTGCCCAAGCGCTTTGGTGGCCTGGAGTGTTCGCCCGCGGAGTTCTGTCAGGTGATCGAGCGCATCTCCCAGGCCGACGGTTCCGCCCGGCTGGGTCGCCAGTTTCGGCATGAGCCCGGTCTACCTGGCGGCACTGCCGCTTGAGAGCATCGCCAAGGTGTATGCCGACGGTCCCGACCTGGTGTTCGCCGGCGGCATCTTTCCGCCGCAACCGGCTGAAGTAGTCGATGGCGGTTTTGTGGTCAACGGTCGCTGGAAGTACTCCAGCGGTTCCCTGGGCGCGGACATCGTCGGTGTCGGCATCGCCCCGAAAAACGGCGATACCTTCGGCCTGCCACGTATCGCCGTGATGCCGCGCAGTGAGATCCGCATCGAAGAAACCTGGGACACCGTCGGTTTGCTCGGCACCGGCAGCCATGATCTGGTGGCCGAAAATGTACGGGTCGCCGAAGAGTGGACGTTCGTGCGCGGCGGCCTGCCGAACCTGGACGAGCCGTTCTTCCGCTACCCATCGCTGTCATTCGCCACTCAGGTGCTTTCGGTGGTCGGCCTTGGCGTAGCTCGCGCGGCACTCGACGCCCTGGCCGATATGGCCAGCGGACGTGTCTCGGTCACCGGGGCACCGGCGATTGCCGATCGGCCCTTGGCCCAGGTCGACATCGCCCGGGCGGAAGCCGGACTACGGGCCGCGCGGGCATTTTTCTACGAGTCCATCGACCGCGCCTGGGACTACGTACTGGCCGGCGATGCGGTGCCCGCGGCCGCGATCAACCTGCTTCGCCTCTCATCGACCCATGCCACCCGAGTAGCCGCGGATGTGGCGCGGACCGCGCAGATGCTCTCAGGCATGAGCGGCGTGTACAACGACAGCCCACTGGCGCGCTGCGTCAACGATGCACAGGTGGTGACCCAGCACGCATTCATGGGCGATATCACCTACCAGAACGCCGGAGCCATGTTCTTCGGCAAACAGCCTCTGCCTGGCTATCTCTAACCGTCGAGAAAGAAAAATGAGCGATAAAAAGATGTTGCGCGTGCTGTTCTGCATGGGCATCAACCAGAATTTTTTCGATGCCCCGCGCGATGAACAATTGCAGGTGTGGGCGGCGTTCAGCGCTATGTGGAACGGCATTCACGACCTCGCCGGGGTCAAGGTGCTGGGCAACATGGATGACGACCAGAGCATGGTCGGGCCGTCCGATGGCTTTCCGTGGACCACCTATCTGCTGGCCGACGTGCCGGACATCGAGACCGTGCATGCCGCGTGCAATCTGTTTCGCAGCACGCCGGTGGGCGACGGTCCTTACAAGCTCTGGCGCTACACCAAGGTTGAAGCCCGGGTTGGGCGCGAGCTGATCATTCAGCGTACTTGATGCCGACGAGGACACTCCCATGACCAAGCTGATTCCCGCTGTAAACCTCGCCGTCGATCCCGCCGACCTGGTGCAGGCCGACCGCGTCCACACGTCGATGTACACCGACGCGCAACTG
The DNA here is from genome assembly GCF_030687295.1 of Pseudomonas beijingensis. Taxonomy (NCBI): domain Bacteria; kingdom Pseudomonadati; phylum Pseudomonadota; class Gammaproteobacteria; order Pseudomonadales; family Pseudomonadaceae; genus Pseudomonas; species Pseudomonas beijingensis. The sequence goes on from NZ_CP117425.1 coordinate 3,550,820, forward strand.
TTCGACGCCGAGCTGGAGAAAATTTTCTACAGCACTTGGATCTGGGTGGCCCACGCCAGCGAGATCCCCGATAACGGCAGCTACAAGACCACCTACATCGGCAAGCAGCCGGTGATTGTGGTGCGTGATCGCAAGAAAGACGTGCACGTGCTGCTCAACCGTTGCCGCCATCGTGGCGCCACTGTGTGCGAACACAAGAAAGGCAAGACCAACAGTTTTGTTTGCCCATACCACGGCTGGGGCTACGCGTTGGACGGCTCGCTGCGCGGCATTCCGCACCCGGAAAGCTATGGCGACTGCATCGACAAGGCCGAGCTGCCGCTGGTCAGCCTGCGTACTGAAAGCTACGCCGGCATGATCTTCGCCACCTTCAAGGACGACATCGAGCCGTTGGAGGATTACCTCGGCGCGGCGAAGAAGTGGATGGACCTGTTCATGAAGCAGGGCGCCGGCTATGGCATCAAGGTTCCGGGGGAACATCGTTTCCGCTTCCCCGGTAACTGGAAGATCCAGCTGGAAAACACCACCGACGCCTACCACTTCCCGTTGGTGCACAAGAGTTTCCTGTCGTCGGTGGATGAGCAGACCATGGAGCTCTTCGACTTCGTCAAGGGCCCTGGCTACGTCGAGGACCTGGGCAACGGCCACAGCGTGATGGTGATGATTCCTGACCTGATCGACCTCGAAGCCGACCTGGACAAGCCGATCCCCGAGCGCTTCCAGGAGTTGGCGGCCGAATTGCGCGACGAAGGCATCGAGGAGCAACAGGTGCGCCGCATTGTGCGCGCGGTAGGCGGTACCGGCTTCAACCTCAATCTGTTTCCCAATGTAGCGTGCTCGATGGCGTTCTTCCGGGTGCTGCAACCGATCTCGGTGACCGAGACCGAAATCCACCATTCGGTGATCACCATGGACGGCGGTCCGGCCGTGGCCAACCGTTATCGCCTGCGCTTGCATGAGCACTTCCAGGGCCCGATGGGCTTCGGCACCCCGGATGATTCCGAGGCCTGGGAGCGTGTGCAGAAGGGTGCCAGCGCCGGTGAAGACCTGTGGATCATGCTCAACCGGGGCTTGCCCGGCGAGCAGGCGAGTGAAGACGGGCTGGTATCCGATGTGAGTGCCGAAACCGGCATGCGCGCCGGCTACCAGCAGTGGAAGAAGATGATGTCGGCCTGACCCGTGGAGAACCTTATGAACCTGCAATTGCTGCAAGAAGTGACCGCTTTCATCTGGCAGGAAGGCGACATGCTCGACCACGGTGAATACGACAGCTGGTTGAAGATGTGGACCGAAAAAGGCACCTACATCATTCCCATCGACCCCAGGGAAACCGACTTTGAGAACACCCTCAATTACGCCTACGACGACCATCATATGCGTGAGCTGCGGGTACAGCGTTTGATCGGTGGCGAGTCGATCTCCACCAGCCCGCAACCGCGCACGGTGCGCATGCAGTCGCGCTTCCGGGTGCTGAGCGATGACGGTCATTACGTCACCGTGCGCTGTGCGCAGAACGTGCGTGAGTTCCGCAAGGAAAGCCTGAAGTTCTACAGCGCCGACTTGACCTACGACCTGATCCGTTGTGAGCGCGGTTTCAAGATCCACCGCAAAGTGGTCAGCCTGATCAACAGTGACGATGCCCTCGCCGGTATCGGCTACATCCTTTAAGGAGCGCCGACATGAGCCAGATCGCATTGGTAACGGGGGCAGGGCAGGGCCTGGGGCAGCATTTCTGTGCCGGCCTGCTGCGGGCCGGGTATCGGGTGGTGGTCACCGACATCAAGCTTGAGGCCGCCCAGGCCTGCGCCACTCAGTTGGACCCCGGTGGTGAGCACACCCTCGCGCTGCAACTGGACGCAGGCTGCAAGGCTGATTTCGAAAACGGTCTGGCCCAGGTGCTGGAGCGCTTCGGCGCGCTGCACGTGGTGGTCAATAACGCCGCGGTGACCAAGACCACGCCGCTGATGCAGATCAGCCCCGAGGAGTTCGACGCCGTGGTGGGCCTGAACCTGCGCAGCGTGTTCTTGGGCTGCCAGGTGCTGGGTGCGTACATGGCCGAAACCGGCTACGGGCGCATCATCAACATGGCGTCCCTGGCCGGGCAGAACGGCGGCACCGCAACCGGCGCGCATTACGCCGCGAGCAAGGGCGGCATCGTGACGCTGACCAAAATCTTCGCCAAGGAATTTGCCGCACACGGGGTGACGGTGAACGCCATCGCCCCAGGGCCGATCGATTCGACGGCGGTGCGTGCGGCGATACCGCCGGAGCGTCTGGCGGGGCTGCTGGCGAATATTCCGGTGCAGCGCCTGGGCGATGCGGATTTTCTGGCTGACTTGATTGTGCAACTGGCGCGGCCCGAGGCCTATTTCACCACCGGGGCGACCTGGGACGTGAATGGCGGCCTGTTCATGCGCTGACTATTACCGAGCCGCCACGGCGGCCTTTGCGAATTCCATGGAATAACGGCCATGATTGAAGAACTGTTGGACGTAGTCGTGCGCAAGCGCGAGCTGCAAGGGGACGGCGTGGTCGTCCTCGACCTGATCCGTCGTGACGGTGCGCCGCTGCCGGTATTCGATGCCGGCGCGCACGTCGATCTCCACATCGGCCCGGGGCTGGTGCGACAGTACTCGCTGTGCGGCAACCCGGCCGACCCGCGTATGTACCGCCTCGGCGTACTCAAGGACCCGGCCTCGCGCGGCGGTTCGGTGGGTGTGCATGAGTACCTGCTCGAAGGTCGCCAGTTGCAGATCAGTGCACCGCGAAATCTGTTCCCACTGGCCGCCGATGCGTACCGTTCGCTGCTGCTGGGCGGCGGCATCGGCATCACGCCGATGATCGCCATGGCCTACAGCCTGCACGCGGCAGGCAAGGCCTTCGAACTGCATTACTGCGGGCGTGAACGAGGTCGAAGTGCGTTTCTCGCTGAGCTGGCCGGCGCGCCGTTTGCGGCGAATGTGTTCACCCATTTCGACAACGAAGGTGCCGAACAGCGGCTTGATCTGGACAAGGTGCTGGGCCAGGGCGAGGCGGGCGTGCATCTGTATACCTGCGGTCCCGCCGGTTTCATGGACTGGGTGATCCAGGGGGCACGTGATCGCGGCTACACCGAGGCGCATATCCACAAGGAGTATTTCCAGGTGGAGGTGGACAGCTCAGGCGGCAGCTTTGAAGTGGTCGCCGCGCGCAGTGGCAAGACCGTGCAGGTGGCCGAAGGGCAGAGCATTCTCGCCGCGCTGGCACAGGTGGGGATCAAGATCGAGATTTCCTGCGAGCAGGGTGTGTGCGGGACCTGCCTGTGCGATGTGCTCGAAGGCGAACCGGACCATCGCGATGTGTACCTCACTGACGATGAGAAGGCCGGCAACGACCAGATCCTGGTGTGTTGCTCGCGCGCAAAATCCAAAAAACTCGTGTTGGATATCTGAGGAGTCGACCATGGTAGACGTAAGCAATTTTCGCAATGCAATGGCCATGCTCGGCGGCGCCGTGTCGGTCATCACCACCGATGGTGTGGCGGGCCGGTTCGGTTTCACCGCCTCAGCGGTATGCAGCGTGACCGATTCGCCGCCCACGTTGTTGGTGTGCATGAACCGTTCTTCCCATTCCAACGAGCATTTCAAGCGTAACGGCGCGGTGTGCGTGAACACGCTGTGCGGTGATCATCAGCAACTCTCCGGCGCTTTCGCCGACCGCACGCTGACGATGGATGAACGCTTCGCCGTCACAGAGTGGACCACCCTGGAAAGTGGCGCGCCCGGTGATGCTTGATGCGCTGGTGAATTTCGACTGCCGCATCGTGCAGGTCCACGAGGTGGGCTCCCACAGTATTTTTTACTGCGAGATCCAGACCATTCGCCAGAGCGGCGCGGACGAGGGCCTGGTGTACTTCAACCGGGCCTACCATCGTCTGGGCGAAGCATCGAAGGCTTGCTGAGTCTCACTACGTGTGCTGCCCGGACGGGCGGCTGCTTCTTCGGTGCGTCGGCGGCCAGCTCTCGCTCAGCGTGCTGGCGGACGGATTCCCCATCGGCCCGTTTTGAGTTGTGTGACAGGGCCGGTGTGGAATCGTCTGGCGCAACTGTACGTCGGCTACAAGAATTCAGATCAATTCCTCCACCAACTGCAAACAATGACTGAGCCCCGGCGACTTATCATTTACCCTTCGGCTGAGAATAATCGGCGAGGTCGCAGTGGCTTCCACAACTGGCGTATAGCCGATGTCCGCGCGATGCAGCAGTTGCACGGAGGCCGGCACCAGCGTCACGCCCATTCCAGCGCCGACCAGGCCGATAGCGGTCTGCAACTCGTTGGTCCACTGCGCCACCTTGAGGCTCAAACCGTGAGCGTCGAACAACGCGATCACATGGTCGGCATAACTGGGGCGTGGGTTGCCGGGGTACAGCACAAACGGCTCGGCGGCGAGTTGGGCGAGGGTGGCGGGCGCAGCGAGCAACGGGTGACCGGCGGGCAATACCGCCACCAGCCGATCCTCCACCAGTACGCGCTGGACGATCGCCGGGTCGTCGATGCGAATGCGCCCGAAGCCCACATCGATGCGCCCGGCCTTCAACGCTTGGACCTGCTGCAAGGTGGTCATCTCCGACAGGCCCAATTCCAGTTCGAGCGCCTCATGGGTGCGCAGCCGTCGGATCAGTTCCGGCAGCACGCCATACAAGGTCGATGGGGCGAAGCCGATGCCCAGCCAGGTTTTTTCGCCCTGGCCGATGCGCCGCGTGCTGTCACAGACCTTGTTCAACTGTTCGAGCAACACATTGGCGTGTTCATAGAAGTACCGCCCGGCTTCGGTCAGGCGCAGCGGCCGGCCACGTTCCAGCAGGATCACCCCCAGTTCCTCTTCCAATTGCTGGATCTGCCGGCTCAACGGGGGCTGGGCGATGTGCAGGCGTTCGGCGGCGCGGGTGAAGTTGAGGGTTTCGCCCAGCACCTGGAAATAACGCAGATGACGCAGTTCCATGATGGCTCCATTCATACCTACAGAGTATTAATCAAGACTAATTCTATATTGGAAGCCTGGAAAGAGGCGGCGCAGAATCGGTTAAAACCTATAAAGAACCCAACGGGTATTACCATGCCGATTTGCGCCATCGAGTCGATCGAGACGATTATCGTCGACCTTCCCACCATTCGCCCGCACAAGCTGGCGATGCACACGATGCAAAACCAGACCCTGGTGATCATCCGCGTGCGTTGCGCCGACGGCATCGAGGGCATCGGTGAGTCCACCACCATCGGCGGCCTGAGCTACGGCAACGAGAGCCCCGACAGTATCAAGATCAACATCGACCGCCACTTCGCGCCGCTGTTGATCGGCCAGGACGCCAGCAATATCAACGCGGCCATGTTGCGCTTGGAGCGCAGCGTTCGCGGCAATACCTTTGCCAAGTCCGGTATCGAAAGCGCCTTGCTCGATGCGCAGGGCAAGCGCCTGGGCCTGCCGGTCAGCGAACTGCTCGGCGGCCGTGTGCGTGACGCCTTGCCGGTGGCCTGGACCTTGGCCAGCGGCAACACAGAGCAAGATATCGCCGAGGCCGAGAAGATGCTCGACCTGCGCCGGCACCGAATTTTCAAATTGAAGATCGGTGCCGGTGATGTTGGGCGCGACCTGGCCCATGTGATCGCGATCAAAAAGGCGTTGGGTGAGCGCGCCAGTGTGCGCGTTGACGTCAATCAGGCCTGGGATGAGGCCGTGGCGCTGCGAGCGTGCAAGGTGCTGGGCGACAACGGTATCGACCTGATCGAGCAACCGATCTCGCGCAACAACCGTGGCGGTATGGCGCGGCTGAACCTGTCGAGTCCGGCGCCGATCATGGCGGATGAATCCATCGAATGTGTCGAGGACGCTTTCAACCTGGCGCGCGAAGGTGCGGCTTCGGTGTTTGCCCTCAAGATTGCCAAGAACGGCGGCCCGCGAGCGGTATTGCGCACGGCGGCGATCGCCGAAGCAGCCGGCATCGCTTTGTACGGCGGCACCATGCTTGAAGGTGGTATCGGCACCCTGGCCTCCGCCCATGCGTTCCTCACCCTGAACAAGCTGGCCTGGGACACCGAACTGTTCGGCCCGCTGTTGCTCACCGAAGACATTCTCAGCGAGCCGTTGGTGTATCGCGATTTTCAGCTGCATGTCTCCACCGCTCCGGGCCTGGGCCTGGCCATCGATGAAGAGCGCCTGGCGTTCTTTCGTCGTGACAAACACTAAGAGGCGCCTGCCATGTTGTTTCACGTAAAAATGACCGTGAACCTGCCCGTCGACATGAACCCCGAACGTGCCGCCAGCCTCAAGGCCGAAGAAAAAGCCTTGGCGCAACGGCTGCAGCAAGAGGGCAAATGGCGTCACCTGTGGCGCATTGCCGGGCACTATGCCAACTACAGCGTGTTCGATGTCGATAGCGTTCAGGATCTGCATGACTTGCTAATGCAGCTGCCGCTTTTTCCCTACATGGCCATCGAAGTGAACGCCCTGTGTCGGCATCCGTCGTCGATCCATGAAGACGACAGCTAAGCCTGCTTTCTACCTAATAACGACAAGATGAGGAGTACACCATGCCCGTTCGAATTTCCCAGACTGCCCACGCCCAGCATTTTCTCGAAGAAGTCAGCGGCAATCTCAACGACGGCGGTAACCCGCGCACCAAGGCCTTGATCTACCGGATCCTGCGCGACACCGTGAACATTATCGAAGACCTGGACGTAACCCCGGTGGAGTTCTGGAAGGCAGTCAACTACCTGAACGAGCTGGGCAAGAACCAGGAGGCTGGCTTGCTCGTCGCCGGCCTGGGCCTTGAGCATTACCTGGATATGCTGATGGACGCCGCCGACGAAGAAGCGGGCAAGACCGGCGGCACGCCGCGCACCATCGAAGGTCCGTTGTACGTGGCCGGTGCGCCGTTGTCCAAGCACGAAGCACGCCTGGATGATGGCTTGGATCCTGCGGTACCGCTGTTCATGCGCGGCCAGGTACGCGACACCGATGGTAAACCCGTGGCGGGGGCGATCGTCGATGTGTGGCAGGCCAATACCGCCGGTACCTATTCCTGGTTCGATACAACGCAATCGGAGTTCAACCTGCGTCGGCGCATCGAGACCGATGCCCAGGGCAACTACCGCTTTCGCAGCATTGTACCGTCGGGATATGGCTGCCCACCGACCGGGCCGACCCAGCAGTTGCTCGACCAATTGGGGCGCCATGGGCAACGGCCGGCGCATATTCACTTCTTCATTTCGGCACCGGGTTATCGGCACCTGACCACGCAAATCAATCTATCGGACGACCCGTATCTGCACGATGACTTTGCCTATGCGACGCGCGATGAGTTGATTGCAGAGATCCGCTTCAGTGACGATCAGCAACTGGCGCGGGAGTTTGGCGTGGAGGGGCGGTTTGCGCAGATTGATTTTGACTTTGAACTGCAGGTGGCCGCTGCGCCGGCAGAGCAGCAACGCATGCAGCGCGTTCGCGCACTCCAGGATTGAACGCGATAAACAAATGTGTGCACGGGCTTGCTCGCAATCGCGAGCAAGCCCGCTTGATTTGTGTTGTGCTCACGCTTGGACCGAGTACAGCATCGCCTGCAGCTCGGCAGCAATCGAGCGCCTTGGGCCTGGCCAGGGGGGCCTTGGCCGGCCTGGTGGAGGGCGTACCGACGGGAGACCAACAAGTTGACGTGTGCATGAGTCTGCACATATAGTCCTCCGTATGACAAACCCAACCTCCGCACGTACCCGTGCAATTGATGCTGCTATCGACTCGCTCGATGGATCCTTTTTCAAAGCTCTGTGCGAGCCGTCGCGGGTAGCTGTGCTCAAGCGAGTCATGCAACTGGGGCGAGCGGATATCGCCGAGATTGCAGAAGGGCTGCCTCAAGAACGTTCAGTGGTGTCCCGACATCTACAAGTGCTATTAGAGGCGGGCATCGTCCGTGCCACCAAGGTCAGTCGGCAAATGTTCTACGAGGTGGATGGACCGGCAGTGGTGACACGGCTCGAAGCCATTCTCCAGCACATGAAAAGTCTGACTCCATTTTGCTGCCCTGGTGCACCAAAGTAGTTTTTATTTATCTGTATATATGTATGGATGTGCATATATGAACATAATTAACGAGTCCATGGATGTCATCGTTATTGGTGCGGGCCAGGCTGGGCTCGCGTGCGGTTGGCATCTGCGGCAGCAGAATCTCAGGTTTCTTATTCTGGATGCCGAGAGCCAGCCAGGTGGAAACTGGCGCAATTATTACGACAGCTTGAGACTTTTTTCCCCTGCTGCTTACTCATCGTTACCTGGAATGCCTTTTCCGGCGCAAGCCAAGCATTACCCGTTACGCGATGAAGTCGTACGTTATCTGGAGCAGTACGCGAACGCTTTCCAGCTACCCATTCGCCAGAACACGCGCGTCCAGAACGTGCGTAGAGACGATGGGCTGTTTTTGCTTCAGGCATCTGATGGCCAGTGTTTGCGCTCAAAAGCATTGATCGTTTGCACGGGCGGATTCAATCAGCCGTTCACCCCTGACATTCCAGGGCTGGAGAGTTTTCGCGGGCAACGTTTACACAGTGCGGATTACCGAAATGCCGAGGGCTTCAGTGATCAACGCGTCGTGGTCATCGGTGCGGCCAACTCTGCCGTACAAATTGCCCATGAGTTGGCTCAAGTCAGTCGCGTTGTATTGGCGACACGGGAATCGATTCGGTTTTTTCCGCAAAAGGTCCTCGGTATGGATTTTCATGCTTGGCTCAAGTGGACAGGACTTGAGAAGACTCGTTGGCTGAATGATCAAAGTACCCCTGTGCTGGATGACGGCACCTATCGTCGAGCCATGAAGCATGGGCTTTTTGAGCGTAAACCGATGTTCACGGAGGTAACGTCAACGGGGGTGATCTGGGCTGATGGGCAGCACACCGAAGTGGACAGTCTGGTTTTCGCGACCGGATTTCGTCCGACCCTTGGTTTTTTGGCGGGTCTGCACGTGGCGGGCAATGAACGCTTGAGACAACGTAACGGGCAGGCGGAGCACGTGCCGGGTTTGTATTTTGTGGGATTACCGAAGCAGCGTAACTTCGCCTCGGCCACCCTTAGAGGTGTCGGACCCGATGCTTCTCACATCATTCCTGGCTTGATGCGCTTTATCGACAATGCATCGGCCCCGGTGTTCGCTTGATGCCGGTTATCGATTTTCAAGCTCCAGGTTGGTTGGATCGGAGCCGAGGCTACCCTCAAGTGTATGACATACTTATTACAAAATTCATATATTCGACTATCCAGATGCGCATGGGGCTTTCTGCTGATAAATATTCTGTTAGCCCCGTAAGTACTGGGCTTAAGAGTGGCGTTATTGGCAGGAGTCGATTTTTACAGCGTTTTCTTTGTCGCAGGGCTTTACCATGTATGCATAAAAACATATATTCGGAAAACCATATGTGAGCTGAGATCTTCACGATGACCAGCAAAACCCGAGTTCTGTTCGTTTGTACCGTCAACGCTGACCGCACGCAGTCCAAGCCCGACGCATTTCGCCACACGCCTCATGAAATTCATGAGCGCATCAAGATGTTCGTCTTGGTGAGAACCAAACGCTGAGAATCGACATGGCTGACCATCTGACACCCACCACTGTTTTTAAATGCCTGGCTGATGAAACCCGTGTCCGCACCATGCTGCTCATCACTCGAGAAGGGGAGCTTTGTGTTTGCGAACTGACCTGCGCGTTGAACGAGAGTCAGCCAAAAATCTCCAGGCACCTGGCGCAGTTGCGCACATGCGGTCTGCTTTCGGATCGTCGGCAAGGCCAATGGGTTTATTACCGGCTGCACCCCAATCTCCCCGATTGGGTTCATCAAGTGCTGACCACTACGTTCGAAAGCAACAAGCATTGGTTAAGCCCTGATGCCAAACGCCTTGATGCAATGGGTGACCGTCCTGAACGTGCAGCCGTGTGCTGTGAAAACAAGGTCGCTTGATTCCGTCCTCGACTACGAGACCGCTCGATGAAAATCCTTTTTCTCTGCACTGCCAACAGCTGCCGCAGCATCCTTTGTGAAGCGGTCTTCAATCACTTGGCAGCTGACGGCATGAAAGCCTACAGCGCAGGCAGTCAACCCAAAGGCGAAGTGCATCCGCTGAGTCTCAAAACCTTGGAAAAGGCCGGTATCTCGACGCTCGGGCTGTTCAGCAAGCCCAGTGATGCCCATATGAGCTTGGCACCTGATTTCGTCATCACGGTGTGCGACAAGGCCGCCGGGGAGGCATGTCCTGTATTTTTCGGGCCAGCCACCAAGGCCCATTGGGGGTTGGCTGATCCTTCGCAATACCACGGAACTCAAGAAGAGATAGAGGCGGCGTTTGAAGTCACCCTGGAACAAATCAGAACCCGCATCCAAGCCTTCCTGGCTCTACCGCTTTCTCAACTGAGTTCCGAGCAGCTCAAGGCAGAGCTGGCTCTCATTGGCACGCTGTAACAACAGGAGCAATGAAACGCCGCTGGTTCGAAGACTCCAAGAGCGCCATTGCGCAGGACAATGACTATGTACGATAACCACATCCCCCAACTCAATACTGAGCTGATCGATCTACCGTCGACAGACAAGCTCGGCATCGAAAAAATCTCCATCCACAAGCCACGCATTTTGCTGCTGTACGGGTCCACTCGTGAGCGCTCCTTCAGTCGTCTGTTGGTGGAGGAGGCCGCTCGACTGCTGGAGCACTTCGGCGCCGAGACGCGGATTTTCAATCCGTCAGGTTTGCCACTGCCAGATGACGCACCCGACGACCATCCTCGCGTGAAGGAGCTGCGTGACTGGGTGCTGTGGTCCGAGGGACAGGTCTGGTGCTCTCCAGAGCGTCACGGAAACATCAGCGCTGTGTTCAAGGCGCAGATCGACTGGGTGCCACTGGCCATGGGCGCGGTTCGACCCACTCAGGGCAAGACCCTTGCGGTGATGCAAGTGTGCGGCGGCTCGCAGTCGTTCAACGTGGTCAATCAGTTGCGAGTGCTGGGACGTTGGATGCGTATGTTCACCATCCCCAACCAATCGTCCGTGCCGAAGGCCTATATGGAATTCGACGATAACGGGCGGATGAAACCTTCGGCGTTCTACGACCGTGTCGTGGATGTGATGGAAGAGTTGGTGAAATTCACGCTATTGCTTCGCGACCGTCAGGACTATCTGGTGGATCGTTATTCCGAGCGCAAGGAGTCGGCAGAAGAACTGATGAAGCGTGTTAACCAGCGGTCGATTTGACACCCAATCGAACGCCCACTGACAACAGAGACAGAGCACAACAACATGACTATTAAAATTGGCATCAATGGTTTTGGTCGGATCGGTCGCCTTGCTCTGCGGGCAGCCTGGAATTGGCCTGAGTTCGAATTCGTGCAGATCAACGACCCGGCGGGCGACGCGTTGACCCATGCGCACTTGATCAACTTCGACTCGGTGCATGGCCGTTGGAACAACGAAGCCAGCGCTGACGGCGACAACGTCGTCATCGACGGTAAACGGATCAAAGTAACGGCCAACAAGGCGATTGCCGAGACAGATTGGTCGGGCTGCGATCTGGTGATCGAGGCCAGCGGCAAGATGAAAACCGTGGCGGTGTTGCAGGCCTACCTGGATCAGGGCGTCAGGCGTGTAGTGGTCTGCGCTCCGGTGAAAGAGCCGGGCGCGTTGAACGTTGTCATGGGCGTCAACCAGCACCTGTTCGATCCTGCGCAGCACCGTATCGTTACCGCGGCTTCGTGCACCACCAACTGTTTGGCCCCCGTTGTGAAAGTCATCCACGAAAAGCTGGGCATTCGTCACGGCTCGATCACCACCATCCATGACCTGACCAACACCCAGAGCATCCTCGATCAGCCGCACAAGGATCTACGTCGTGCACGTGCTTCGGGTATGAGCCTGATTCCGACCAGCACGGGCTCGGCCACTGCCATCGCCGAAATCTTCCCGGAGCTGCGTGGACGCCTGAATGGTCACGCCGTGCGCGTGCCGCTGGCCAACGCTTCGCTGACCGACTGTGTCTTCGAAGTCGAGCGGGCCACCACTGTCGAAGAAGTGAATCAGTTCCTCAAGGACGCTTCCGAGAACGAGCTGAAAGATATCCTCGGTTTTGAGGAGCGTCCGTTGGTGTCCATCGATTACCGTACCGACCCGCGCTCATCGATCATCGATGCGCTGTCGACCATGGTCATCAATGGCACCCAGGTCAAACTCTATGCCTGGTACGACAACGAATGGGGTTATGCCAACCGCGCCGTCGAATTGGCCAGGCTGGTCGGTCTGGCAGTCTGAGGAGCGGTCATGAAAGCCTTGTCAGCCCTCGCACCGGAAGTTCGGCAGTACCTGCTCGTGACGGGCAACTACTGGGCCTTCACCCTCACCGACGGCGCCCTGCGCATGTTGGTGGTGCTGCACTTTCACGCCTTGGGCTACAGCCCACTGCAAATCGCCGCGTTGTTTCTGTTCTACGAAATCTTTGGGGTGATCACCAACCTGGTGGGTGGTTATCTCGGCGCTCGACTGGGTCTTAACCGGACCATGAACATCGGGCTGGGCATCCAGGTCGCAGCGCTGCTGATGCTCACGGTTCCGGTTGCCTGGCTGACCATCCCCTGGGTAATGGGCGCCCAGGCGCTCTCTGGGATTGCCAAAGACCTGAACAAAATGAGCGCCAAAAGCTCGATCAAGCTGCTGGTGCCCAATGGGCAGCAAGGCACGCTCTATCAGTGGGTGGCTGTCCTCACCGGCTCGAAGAACGCACTCAAGGGCGTCGGCTTCTTTCTGGGTGGAGCCTTGCTGGCCCTGATCGGCTTCAAAGGCGCCTTGCTGGCCATGGCGGGCGTCCTGGCGCTGATCTGGATCAGCAGCGTGATTTTGTTGAAGAAGGACCTGGGCAAGGCAAAAGCCAAACCCAAGTTTCGCGATATCTTGTCCAAAAGCCGGGCAGTCAACATCCTTTCGGCGGCGCGAATGTTCCTGTTCGGCGCCCGGGATGTCTGGTTCGTGGTGGCCTTGCCGGTGTACCTGAGCAGCGTGTTCGGCTGGGATTTCTGGAAGGTGGGCGGCTTCCTGGCGGCCTGGGTGATTGGCTACGGTATTGTGCAGTCCTTCGCACCCAATATCACCGGCAAGAAAAGGGGGCCTGTACCGGATGGTCGTGCAGCTTTTGTGTGGGCACTTGCCCTGGCGGGCCTACCAGCCTTGATTGCGCTTGGGCTCGACAGCGGGTGGTCACCACAGACGGTACTGCTAGGCGGCCTCATGGTCTTTGGCGCGTTGTTCGCAGTGAATTCGTCCCTGCACAGCTACCTGATCGTGTCCTATGCCAACGAAGACGGCGTATCCCTGGACGTGGGTTTCTACTACATGTCCAACGCCATGGGACGACTGATCGGCACCGTGCTCTCCGGCTGGGTTTATCAGCTGTACGGTCTGGAGGCATGCTTGTGGATCTCGAGCGTGTTCGTATTGCTGGCCGCCCTGATTTCCATCGCATTACCAAGGCATGCCCAGGCGATTTGAAGGCATTCTGATGGGGCAGCGGCAAGGAAAAACGTTGGCGGCCTGGGAACGCCCGCTGTGCCTGTAAGTCTACCTGTATCTAGTCATTGTTAAGGTACAGCGCAATGGATAAGACAATCACCGTGGATCAATTGGCTACCACTGACCTTAGATCAATCAACGAGATATGGCTCGGCGGGACTCATACCCAGCTATGCCTATGGCGTGGCGAACAAGTCTTCACCCACGAAATGCTCAGCGAGGGCACCCACGATCAGAATGTCCGACGCCTGTGCTTGCAGTTGGTCGACCCTGACGATCAGGCCGCAGTGGCCAGCGTTGAGCTGATCGCGCGCGAACGGCTGAAAAAGATGGGAAAGGAGGGCGAGTTTTATCCGGCTGAAGAGGCAGACACTCATCAATAGTCGCTCTGCGGCTCTGATAGGAGTCATATATTGGACTCTGGATTAACTTGCCGCCCGTTACGCAAGCGGCAAGGCCAGCTCCTGGCTCATGTTTTCCAGGATGGCATTGGGTACGAGGCAACATCGCGTCGCACCCAAAAGCTATCAGCGGGACAGAAGCGCCGCCAGAACCTCTTTCAATTCAACACGTCCCTTGCGTGGGATGCCTTCAAAGCGAATCCAGCCTTCATTGAAACCATGGAGCATCTGAATGCGCGGATGAGGGTTTTTCATGCCTTGAGAGCGGAACAGCGCTTCCCAGGTATCGCTGGGTACCGCTTCCATTTTCACCGACTTGTCCAGCAGCTCTGACAACGTCGCCGCGATGTCATTGGGCGTAACCTGTTGCTCGGATTCCAGCTCCACGATTCGCTTGCCGTGCCAGCTTTCCTGCAGCAATTCAGCGCTTACTTTGCCGACGTCAGCCGTCGCGATCATAGGAACTGGCTTGTCCAATGGCTGAAGGAAGCTTGGGATCACGCCATTGCTCTTGGCGGGCTCAATGTCCCAAAGACTGTTTTCCATGAACCAGGCTGGACGCAAAAACGTGATCGGCAGGTCCAGCGTGTCAAAACGCTGTTCTAGGATTTGAAGCTGGTTCAGCAAGTTAGGCTGATGTGCTTGAGCGCCAATCGTGGAGATGCACACCACTTTCTCAGGTTTCGCTGTTTCCAGCGCGGCGCGCAGGTTCTCGATGATGTAGCGTGCTTCTGGAAAACCTTCGGAAGGATCGAAGTTGGGAGGCAGCAGAATGAATACGCCGGTGCTGTCACTGAACGCGGCAGCCAGCGGACTCACATCATTAGCGTCTGCAACCGCAACCTCGCACCCTTTGGCAGCCCATGCTTTGCCTTTTTCAGCGTCACGTACCACGACTCTGACGCGCTTATTGGCAGCCAGCAGATTGCGAGCCACTTCTGCACCTACCTGACCTGTAACACCCATTACCGTATACATATGAGTTCTTCTTTAAGAGCGACCCGTTGTCGCTATGGGCGAATTATTGCGTTGCTTGCGAGTTTTCTTCGATATCATGAGTGTCATTGATTCAATGACGGAGAATCATTAATGAGTTTCGACGGGCGTTTGGTCAACGGTATGGGTGTGCTCTCTGCCGTAGTTGATAGCGGGAGTTTCGTTAAAGCTGCCAATGCGCTGGACATGACCCAGTCCGGGGTCAGTAGGGCTGTCGCTCGTCTCGAAACGAGGTTGGGGATCCGTTTATTTGACCGAACCACTCGATCGGTAAAGCTCACAGATGAAGGGCGTCGACTGTATGAAGAAATAGCGCCACTACTCGCCGCATTGGAGGAAGCAGCAACGATGGCATCTGGCAGTGCAACCGCAGTGCGGGGACGGCTTCGCGTTAATGTTGACCCGTTTTTTTCCAGACTGATCTTGGCCCCGGCCCTCGGAAGTTTCATGGCGGCCTACCCCGCTATTGAGCTGGATCTCGTGACTCGAGAACAGATGGGGGACCTGGTGGCCGACGGAGTTGATCTTGCTGTGCGCTTTGGCGAGCAACCTTCTTCCTCGCTAATTGGCAGACAGTTGCTGCAAACACGCGTGCTCACTGTTGCTTCTCCGGCTTATCTGAAAAAACACGGTCGTCCACTGCATCCCTCAGAGCTTGAGAGCTCGGAGCATGTGTGTGTCGATTTTCGAGATCCTCAGACGGGCAAACCGTTCATTTGGGAATTCCATCGAGGCCACGAGCGTGTGAGCGTCAAAACGCACGGAAGGCTAATGGTCAATGACGTAGGCACGATGCACCGAATCTGCGAGGAAGGGCAGGCTGTGGCCCAGGTATTGGAGTTAGGTGTAGAGGCCGCGTTGCGTGAGGGACGGCTCATTGAGCTCTTTGCGGATTGGCCCGATGAATATTTTCCTCTCTACGCGTTGTACCCCTCACGGCATTTGCCGCCAGCCAAGGTGCGGGCATTTCTTGAGTTTGTAGCAGCTCTTAGTCGATGAGAAAGCCTTCAAAATACTCAACATAGTCTTCGATCCGGCTTTTCACCCGGTCATCTCCCCCAGCGCCGGTTGAATTACTACGACGTAAATTATGCTCGGCTTTGCTGTCGTGCTTTCACTGGTGACCAGCGCTGCGCACCAGGTCAGGCCTTGGTTAGCCCGAACCGGGCGGCGATTCAATAAAGTCTGCGGTGGTTTTTTTGTACTTTTCGGGTTGGCTCTGCCTGTCCATACCTGAAAGCACGCCTTTGCTCATCAGAATGAGTTCTGACTACAAATGGGCCGCAGCAAACGAGTGCCAATCAATCAGGGAGAGCATGTCCCTCTAAAATCTCAAACCCGTCGTCAGTGGGTGCGTAACCAACAACTTCTCGGGTCTTATCGATGGAAAGGCGCTTGTATCTATTGTCTGATACGCCATGAATCACATGGAACCCGCTCAGCTCTGCATCCACGCAACTTCTAAGTAGCGCTACGACATCCCTCATGCTGATAAACGCAGCTACATCCCTGTGGCTGTGGGTCTCTCCCTGCTGAAACTGGGCTACGTTTGCAATGCGCACTGCAAGGGTTGTCATTTGACCATCGTTCGCATACATCGATGCGAGAGCCTCCCCAAATGCTTTGCTAACCCCATAAAGATTTCCTGGCCTGGGCAACATATGTTCATGTACTTGGACGTCCTTCGGGTAACCCTCAATGGCTTGGGCACTGCTCGCAAATATGAACCGCCTGCAACCTTGTGCCTTCGCGGCGAACAACATGTTGTAGGTGCCAACGATATTTACAGGCAGGAGAGAACTCATGAAGTTAGCGTCTGGACTCGGGTCGGCAGCTAGATGAATCACGGTATCGATGCCTTCGCAGGCCTCAAGGCAGCTTGACTGATCCCTGACATCGAGAGAGAAACTTTGTGCGGATTTCGGAAATGTCTGCACATCTATATCAGCAAGACGCAAATCCAATCTATCGGCTTGCGCTGTCCAAAAAGCGGTGCCAATCCGACCCGCCGCACCTGTGACTAAAATTTTTCGTGCGCTCATGTGTATGTGTCCTTACCGTTAAGCTGCATTGAGCATTTGAGATCAGCAGTGCCCGATACATGTCGCACCGATCAAGGTGAACGGTGGGGGACCGGCCGATAACGCTTCAAAAACTTCGGCCTGTGCCGACTCAGGTGGTGTCGGCTACAGTTCCTTGTAACCGCAGGAATGTATCACCACCGCCACGGAATATTGCTCATGACGAAACGCCCTCCGTTCCAATCGCTCGGCTGCGCCGAATGCCGCAACCATGATGCGCTGGGGTTTGAATTCACCATGGCCTTCCAGCCTATTTTCAACGTTCGGACACACGCTGCGTTTGCTTATGAGGCGTTGGTCAGAGGTATCAATGGCGAGTCGGCGGGCTACATCCTGGGGCTCGTGAACGACAGCAACCGCTACCGATTCGACCAGGCCTGCCGGGTGAAAGCCATCGAGGAAGCCGCAAGGCTGGGCCTGCTGGATATTCCCGATTGCTTGCTGAGCATTAATTTCCTGCCCAACGCCGTATACCGGCCAGAGACGTGCATCCGGGCCACCCTGGAAGCGGCGCGCTTGACCCATTTCCCGCCAGAAAGGCTCATGTTCGAAGTGACCGAAGGCGAGAAGGTGGTCGACCCTGAACACCTCAAATCGATTTTCGTGGAGTACGAGCGCCAGGGTTTCGTTACCGCCGTCGACGACTTTGGCGCGGGCTATTCGGGTCTTAACCTGCTGGCCATGTTCCAACCCCAGGTACTGAAGATTGACATGGCACTGACCCGAGGCATCGATCGAGACACGGTCAAACAAGCGATCGTCGAAGGCATCATCCTGGTCGCCAGGCGCTTGGGTATCCTGGTCATCGCCGAAGGTGTCGAGACCCGTGAAGAAAGCTCGACGCTTCTAGGCATGGGGATCGAGCTGATGCAGGGGTATTTGTATGCAAGGCCCGAGGTTGGTCATCTCCCAGCTGGGGTGTTTTGACTTGGGTTGATGTGTCCAAGCCTTTCAATCATGTTTCCTGATGGGTGGATTGATTAGATGGACGCCCCAGTAAATGAAAACGTAAACGACGATGGTGTTATCGGGGCTTTTGGGGCGGACAGCCGAAACGCCCCACACCTCTCATCAAGCCGTTGGAATGGTGCCGCCATCAATAACAAATTCGCTGCCCGTGATGGATGCTGCGCGAGGCGAAGCCAGGAAGGCAATGAGGTTCGCCACTTCTGCAGGTTTCGAAGGGCGGCCGAGTGGAATACCGCCTAACGCGTTCATGATCATCTGCTTGCCGCCTTCGTAGTCGGTGCCTGCTTCTTTCGCCAGGCGCTCGGCGAAGGCAACCGACGCCTCGGTTTCAACCCAGCCCGGCGATACTCGAATAACACGCACGCCTTTTGGCGAGACCTCCTTCGACAGGCTTTTGCTGTAGGTCGAAAGCGCGGCCTTGGCAGCCGCGTAAGCGGTCGTTGCTTCAGGCAGCGGCAGCCGGTTCTGAATGGATGTCACGTGGATGATGACGCCCTCGTTGCGTTCGAGCATGTTCGGCAACAAGGCACGGTCGATGCGCACGGCTGGAAACAGGTTCAGATCGAGCTCGCGTTGCCAGTGCTCCTCGTCCAGTGCAGCAAAGCCGCCACCCGGCGCCGATGAGCCACCCAGTACGTGGATGATGATGTCGACGTCGCCCAATATTCGCTTGGTCGCGGCCACCAAGGTCTCACAACCTTCCCGAGTCGACAGGTCAGCCGGAATGCATAAGTCTGGCGGCATTTCGATGTTTGCCTGGCGAGCCGAGGTCAGCACTTTTGCGCCTTCGTCGAGCAGCAGCTCAACCACCGCTTTGCCGACACCCTTGGTGCCGCCGGTAACCAGAATGCGCTTGCCTTTCAAATCAAGATTCATGGCGTAATTTCCATCTCTGACGGTGAGTTGATGACACCCAATGATCTTGCCGTCCACGGGATAGTTTGCTCAACTGGCATAAACGTAATGACTAATCCCGATAATCAGGACAATCAAATGCCGGATCTTCGTGTAGGGCTTAACGAGTTGGAGGCGGTGACGGCCGTGGCGCGCCGGGCCTCGTTTCGACAAGCCGCTATCGACTTGAGTGTTTCGACGACTGCGTTGAGCAATACCATCGCCAAGGTGGAGTCGAACCTTGAAACGCGGCTGTTCAACCGCACCACACGCAGCGTGTCGCTCACCGAGGCCGGCAGGCTGTACATGGAGCAAGTCGGGCCGGCGCTACAGGATGTTCGCGCGGCGCTCGAGGCGGTGCGCTCGCAGAATGTCGGACCTTCGGGAGTCTTGCGCATCAATGCCTTTGCCAGTGCCGCGCGTACGACCCTGATGCCGCTGATTCTGGAGTTTTCGCGGCGTTACCCTAAGGTGCACATCGATCTGGTTACCGAAGGGCGCTTGGTGGATATCGTCGCTGACGGCTTCGACCTCGGTGTGCGGTCTGCCAATCTGGTACCCAGCGACATGATTGTCGTCCCGCTGGGCCGACCGCAACGTTATGCCATCGTGGGCTCGCCAGCGTACTTCGAGGTGCACGGCCAACCTCGGACGCCAGCCGATCTACTCACTCATCACTGCTTGCGGATCCGCCTGCCCAACGGTGCCATTTTTCCTTGGCATCTGGAACGCGACGGGGAGGTCATCAGGCTGGATGTTAACGGGCAATTCACGCTGGACGAGCCTGGCCTTGCCAAGGCGGTAGTTGGGGCCGCCGTGGCCCTCGGTTTTTTCATGGAACAGGACGTTCAAGCCGAAATCGAGAACGGAGAGTTTGAGCGGGTGCTGGAGGATTGGACACCCGCTCGAGACAACTTGTGTTTGTATTACCCGAACCGGCGTAACCCTTCGGCGGCGCTCAAGGCGTTTACCGACTTGGCCCGTGCCAACATTCAACCCTTGGCAGCAGGAAACAGCCCTTAGCAGCTTGTTCGCACGAACGGAGTCACGGGCGCATGCATGAAGCTCATAGGTCGTAAGTGGCCCGTATAGCCTCCACGGCCCGCTCGCCGATCACGACGCACGGGGCCATCGTATTGCCGCTCGTGACATGGGGCATGATGGACGCATCGGCAATGCGCAGGCCCTGGATTCCGTGGACGCGCAATTGACCATCAACCACGGACATCGCGTCCTGGCCCATTTTTGCCGTACCGCATTGGTGCCAGTAAGTGACGGCAGCGTTGCGCGCGTAGTGTTCGAGCGACTGGGTGTCCAGGTTTCCAGGCAGGCTTTCACGTTTCACCAAGCCCTTGAAGGGGGCCTGCGCGCCCAGTTCCTGGACAAAACGGATGTTCTCCAGCGCGTTGCGCCGGTCGGTGGGATGCGACAGCGTGTTGGGTTGAATGATGGGGGGCATCCGTCACATTCGGGCCGCTGAGCTTGACCCATCCGCGACTTTCCGGGTGGGCAAGGCCGGCGAACATTGTCCAGCCATGTGCAGGCACGCCAAGTGAGGCGGTCTCTGCGCTGGGTACTGGAAATTCGACCTGGCAGTGGAACATGTCCGGGAGATGCAAAGCACTTTCGCTGCTCCAGTACAGCGTCGCCTCCGAGCCGCCGTAACCCACCGGTTGTGGCGTCGCGTATTCGAAAATAACCGCAAAGGACACGTGATCTTGATGATTGGCGCCGACGCCGGGGAGATGCTGGAGGACCGGAATACCATGGCGCTGCAATTCCTCCTCCGGTCCCACGCCTGATTGCATCAGGACCTTGGGCGTGTTGACCGCCCCCAACGAAAGAATGACTTCGTGATCGGCGTAAAAGCACTCGATCTGCCCATTTTTTATGGTTTGTACGCCGATGGCGCGTTGGTCCCTGAAGAGCACGCGACTGACAAGCGTATCAGTCAGGACCGTGAGGTTGGGCTGACCAGAGCGTGGAGCGACGTAGGCGCGGTAAATGGAATTACGCCGGCCGTCCTTGACGATGAGGTCGTTCAAGGCCGCACCTCCGCGGCCTTCCATCATGGCGCCGTTCGGGTTCTCGAAAGCCGGTATACCCATGCCGGCAGCCGCACTGATCATGGCGTTGGCAATCGGTTGGGCGTCTCGCACAGGCGCGACATGAACCGGTCCGCCCCTGCCGCGACGCACCGGATCGCCGGTGCCCCGATAGTCTTCCACGCGTTGATAAATCTTCAGGACCGACGCGTAGTTCCACGCAGGATCACCACTGAGCGCTGCGAAATCTTCCCAATCGTTTTTATGGCCGCGGGCCCACAACATGACATTGACGCTGGACCCACCGCCCAATCCGCGGCCCATATTCAGCGGGATTTTCCTGTCGTTGAGATGAGGGTTTGCGGCACCCACGAAGTTCCAATCGCGCTCGGTGCCAAGGTTCAGGGGCCAGTTCCCCGGCTCCAGCACGTGGGGGTGATCATCGCTGCCTCCGGCCTCGATGAGTAATACTTCAACCTCGGGATTTTCGGCCAGCCGTCCCGCCACGACGGAGCCGGCGGTGCCTGCTCCACAGACGATAAAATCATAATGGTGCTTTTGCTGCTCGGAATTCATGGGCATTGAGCGGGTTTCCTTGGACGGTGTGGTATTGCTCGCCTGATGCGATGACTGCTGCGAGGGAAGTGCGTTGCATCCGAGCTTCCGGCCACCCTGTCCTGAAACCGGTGGCAATCCATTCAGATGCAGCAGCGCTTCCCTCGATCCCGGCGCAGAAGGGGCCTGGAATCACTGGCTCTTCTGGACCGCCTGGATGATGACTTTTGCGACATCTGCCGGACGAGATTGTTGTGGCACGTGGCTGGCTTCGATTTCGGTGACCTTGGCACCGATCTTCTTGGCAAAAGCGCGCTGCAGATCAGGCTGGATCATCCGGTCTTCCTTGGCCACAACGTACCAGGTTGGCTTGCCTTTCCAGGCGGCGACGCTGGTTTTGTCATCGAAGGCCGAGGCCCGGATCGGCCCTTGCGTCGCCGCCATTACCGCGGTTTGCTCTGGGGAAAGATCCTGGGCAAAACCGGTGGCCATGCCCTCGGTGGTCATGTACAGGAAACCGTTTTTGTCGGCGGCGATGTCTTTCACGCCGGACGGGGCAGGGTAGTCCTTGCCCAAGTCTTTACTGGCTTGACCGGCATCCGGAGCGAACGCGGCGACGTACACCAGGCTGCGTACTTTCTTGTCGGTGCCAGCCTCGCTGATGACAGTACCGCCCCAGGAGTGGCCGACCAATACGACGTCGTTCTCCTGGTTGTTCAGCACACGCTGCGTGGCGGCGACATCGTCCGCCAGCGAGGTCAACGGATTTTGCACCACGGTGACCTTGATGCCTTCCGCCTGCAGCAGCGGGACGACCTTGCCCCAGTCGGATCCGTCGGCGAAAGCGCCATGGACGATGACAACAGAGGGTTGCTGCGCTGCGGCATGGACCGCGCCGCCGAACAATGAACAGGTCATGGCGAGTGTGAGGGCAAGGGCCTTGGGTTTGAACATGATGCGATCTCCTGTATGGGGTGAGCGCAGTTTCAGCGATACTCGGCGGCTGAGGTATCGGTCATTTATCCGAGGCCATCAACAATGTTCAATCGGATACCCGGAGGAAACGACATGTCAGCAGGTGACTGTATCGAATTGGAAGACGCCATCCTGGCGTTGTCCATGGTGGGCGACCTGAGCATGGGCCAGCCGTTCGATCAGTCGCGCCGCACCGCCCGATTGGTGCAGATGCTCGCGCAGGCGTGCAATGGCGCTGGCGAGCACACCGAGATCGGACGCCAGGTGGCCTTGTTGCGCTGGTCAGGCTGCACCGCCAATGCCGAGGGCTTCACCCGACTGCTGGGCGATGACGTCGAGGGCCGCAACGCGATGCTGACGCAAACCCTTAGCGCGGCGGGCCAGCGAGCGATGCGCAGGTCCACGCCGCTGGCGCAGATTCATTGTGAGGTGTCCGGTGATATCGCTCATACCTTGGGCTTGAGCACCGAAGTCGAACACGGGCTGCGTCATGTGTTTGAGCAATACGACGGCGAGGGACGGCCGTCCGGCCTGCGTCATCCGCAGGTGCCGGAAGTGGTTTACCAAGTGTTGCTCGCCGGTGATCTGGAAATCCTGTCCCGCAGTCACGGTCTGGAAGTGGCATTGCAATGGATCGCCAGCAAGCGTGATCGACGCTATCCAGCAGCGCTCGCCGCCCAAATGCTGCAACACGCCGAAGATTGGCTCGCTCAACTGCGCACGCCACATGTTGCTGCGTCGCGGCACACCGCACCATCGGTGCCACTGACCCTTGTCAGCGATGTGATCGATCTCAAGCTGCCATGGCTGTCGGGGTATTCGCGACGTTCTTCGGAATTAGTCCAAGAGGCCGCCAGGCTTTCGGGGTTGCCAGAGGCATCCGTAGACCATCTCGGCCAAGCGGCGCTGATCCATGGCCTTGGCCGCGCAGCAGTGCCCAATCGAGTCTGGAATGCCCCGGGTGCGTTATTGGAAGGCGATCTTGAGCAAGTGCGGTTGGTGCCTTACTGGACGTCGCGGGCCTGTAGCCAGATACCGGCGCTGGCAGTGTCGGGCCAGATAGCGGCCCATGCCTACGAGCGACTGGATGGCAGTGGTTACTTCCGCAGTCTCCATGGTGACGCGCTGCAAAGCGAACATCGCTTGCTGGCCGCGGCCCTGGCTTGGCAAGCGTTGCTGAGCGAGCGGCCGTGGCGGCCAGCCTTCAGTCAGGACGATGCCGCCCGCTTGTTACTGGACGAGGCGGACCAGGGGCGCTTTGATCGACGAGCCTGTCAGGCGGTCATCGCGGCGGCGCGCGGGGACACGATGACAACTGCCTGCAGGCCAAGCGGTGGTCTGCTTTCCGAGCGTGAAACCGAAATTCTACGGTGTATCAGCACAGGAGGAAGCAACAAGGAAGTGGCGCGTCAGCTAGGCATCAGTCCGAGCACGGTCCGCACCCATGTGGAGAACGTGTTCCGAAAACTTCAATGCACCACCCGTGCGGCGGCGACCCTCAAAGCCCTGACGCTGGGGTTGATTTGAGGTTGAGTCGAATAAGTTTTTTGGCGCCCAGGCATGGTTGTCGGGCGCGGTGGGAGGTGGCGAATCCAATTACATCGAGCTTGTGGACTAGCGGGCTGGTCAGAATTTAATCAACCTGAAGCGATAGACCACGACCAGCACCGTTGGCCAGAACAGTGTATTTGCAATGTCATGGAGACTCGCGCCCCACCGCCAATATCCCAGGCTTGCCTTATCATCCATCAGATCAGATAGCTCGATGAGGCTCGCCCCCGCCAATACCACCAGCCAACTGCTGAAGGCACCCAGGGATTTTCGAGTGGTGTAGCTGGCAGCGATCAGCAATGCCAGACCTACATAGATATGCAAAGCATCCCTCGAGAGGCCGGTGGCTGAAATGATTCCAAGCTTGAGTGATTGCAGCGTGGAAGTGTCCATTGAATGTTTCCCGGTTTCCTGTGCTTAAGTCCACGATAGTTAGCCGCGGTTTTATAGTCTGAAGCCACGCTCGGCTAACAACCCTCACATCCGATGCTGCTCCAGCAGAAAGTCCACGAACACTCGCACCCGCGCCGGCATCGCCGAGCCACCTACGAACACCGCATGAATCGGCTCCCGGTCTCCGGGGTTCCATTCTTCCAGCAGCGGTATCAGGTCGCCGCGCTGCAGGTCCTCGGCGACGGTGAAATCGCCGATACGCGCGATGCCCGCGCCTACCCGTGCGAGTTGTGCCAGCGCCTCACCACTGCTGCATTCGATGTTGCCGCTGACCTTCAGGGAAAACGCTCTGCCGTCGCGAGTGAACGGCCAGTTGGGTTCGGCGCGACGGAAATTGAAGCGCAGGCAGTTGTGCCGTAGCAGGTCTTCCGGTTCCAGGGGGTGTGCCATGGCGCTCTAGATACTCGGGCGAGGCCACCACCACCTGGCCGGTGTCGCCAATCCTGCGCGCGGTCAGTGGGCTGTCGGGCAAATGGCCAAAGCGTACCGCCACGTCGGCCTGGCCGCCGAGAATGTCGACGACTTCGTCGCCGAGGGTGAGGTCGACGACAATGTTCGGGTAACGGGCGCTGAAGGCGGCCACCAGAGGAACGATGGTCTGCCGCCCATGACCAAGGGGCGGCACTGACCCGCAACCGGCCCTTGGGCACGCCCTGGTCGGCGACAGCTTCTTCGACCTCGGCCATGTCAGCCAGGATACGCCGGGCGCCGCGAAGGTAAGCCTCGCCCTCGGCGGTGAGGGTGATCGATCGAGTGGTACGCAACAGCAGGCGGGTGCCAAGACGTTGTTCGGTACGCGCGATGACCCGACTGACCGCCGAGGGGGTCAGCCCCAGTGCACGCGCGGCGGCCGACAAGCTGCCTTCCTGCGCTACCGTGGCGAACATAGTCATTTCACCGGATCTGCCGTTGAAGTCCATTTGTGCTCCTTGCGCAAAGGTGATTGCCAGAAATGCTATCTACCGCCAGGAAAGGCTGGATCGTAGCATCTGCGGCATAGATAAGGAGCCTTCCAATGCGTATCAATCCACCACTTGTCGCACTCGCCATGGGTGCCTTTGGCATCGGCGTCACCGAGTTCGCCCCCATGGGCATGTTGCCGGGCATCGCTGCGGATCTCGGCGTTTCCATTCCAGCCGCAGGCCTGTTGGTCAGTGCTTACGCTCTTGGCGTACTGCTCGGCGCGCCGCTGATGACCCTGACCACCGGCAGGATTCCCCGGCGCTATCTGTTGATCGGACTCATGGCGATTTTCACACTGGGTAATCTGATGTCAGCGCTGGCGACCGATTACTACAGCCTTATGGTCGCCAGGGTGGTGACCTCACTGAATCACGGTGCGTTCTTTGGCGTTGGCGCCATCGTCGCCGCCAGCGTGGTCGCCCCGCAGAAACGGGCCGGGGCGGTCGCGGCCATGTTCATGGGCCTGACCCTGGCGACCATCGGCGGCGTGCCGCTGGCCGCCTGGTTTGGCGAACTGTTCGGCTGGCGCAGCGCATTCTGGGGGATTACCGGCCTGGGGGTAGTGGCCATGGCCGCGTTGTGGTTCGCCCTGCCCAACGTGCCGACGCCGCAAAGCATCGGTGTGTTGGCCGAAATTCGGGTACTGGGCCGTGGACCGGTGTTGGGGGCGCTGGCCCTGACCGTCGTCGGCTCAGGTGCGATGTTCACCGTTTTCACTTATATCGTCCCGATCCTGAGCAGTGAGACGCATGCCTCCGCCACTTTCATCACGGCCATGCTGGTGCTGTTCGGGGTGGGGCTGACGCTGGGCAATATGTGGGGCGGCAAGGCGGCGGATCGCTCGATAGACCACACCCTGATCGTTTCGCTGAGCGTGTTGATTCTCGTCTTGCTGGCGTTCACCGTATTGATGCGCTGGCCGCTACCGGCTGCGGTGGCCATCTTGATCTGGGGGATCGCCAGTTTTGCCTTGGTACCTCCATTGCAAATGCGCGTGATGGAAGCCGCCAAGGACGCGCCTAATCTGGCCTCGGCAGTGAACATAGGGGCCTTCAACTTTGGCAACGCGATTGGCGCGGCGCTGGGCGGCGCGGTGATCAACGCGGGGTTGGGTTACCCGGCGATTGCCCTGGCCGGAGCGGCAATGGCTGGCTTGGGGTTGCTGATGGTGCTGGCTTTTGCCTGGCGTTCCAGAGTGGTTGTGGCTGCGGCGTTGTGACGGTGGCGCGAATGCAAGTGGGGCTGCGAATGAGGTTGATCGACTGCGCCCGCATCAATGGATGCGGGCCTGACTGACGCACGGTGAGCTGGACGGACGCTTCAAGACGCTCTTGTACCGCTAACGATTAATCAGGCGCTTCTGGATCTCTTGGCATTGACGTGGGGATTTGCCATGAAGGTTTTTTACCCTCCTGACTGTCGAAAGTGCATCGCGCCTTGCGGAAGTCGTCGACGTTTTCGACGACCCAGGTCCAAATAGGGGACATACGGATCAACAACTCCATGCCCAGTGGCGTCAGCTCGTATTCAACGCGGGGCGGAATTTCACCAAACTCTCGCCGAATCAGGAGACCATCACGCTCCAGGGACCGTAGCGTCTTCGTCAACATTCGCTGAGTCACACCCGTCATCTGCCTTTTTATCTCGGCATGGCGCATCTTACCGTACACGCCCAAGGCATGAAGAATGCCCAATGACCAGCGGCTACCCGCGTGAGCGAGGACTTCCCGTCTGACGCCATCATCATCTTCTCTAAGCGTTTGGCAGATGGCTTCTGCCTGACTAAGAGTTTCATGATCGGTCATTTCTCCCCCTGGTATCACACGTGTGCCTTCTTACGAGCGCTGCTGAATCGTGCAAGCATTTGCTCATCCTACAGGTAACAGGTCTCAGGAGACATCATGACCGAAGTGACCCAGCTTTCCCCCCAATCCATTCTCGTTCTAGGCGCCGGTGAACTTGGCCTTCCTGTCTTGCGCAATCTTGCGCGGGTGGCAACGCGTGCGCCCGGCTCCAAAATCAGCGTCCTGCTCAGGGATTCGACCATTAACACTCAGGTGCCTGAGAAAAAGGCAGAAATCGATGAGCTTCGTAGCCTGGGCATCCACATGGTCGCGGCAGACCTGGTGAGTGATTCAATCGATCAGCTCGCTGAGGTCTTCTCGCGATTCGATACCGTAATAGGCTGCGCAGGCATGGTTGCGGGGCGAGAAACCCCGATGAAGTTGGCTACGGCAGCGCTCAAGTCCGGTGTGAAGCGCTACTTCCCATGGCAGTTTGGCGTCGATTTCGAGGTGATTGGTCGGGGCAGTCCCCAGGATCTGTTCGATGCCCAGCTCGATGTGCGCGAGCTGCTTCGCGCCCAAGACAAAACTGAATGGGTCATCATTTCGACGGGTATGTTCACCAGCTTCCTGTTCGAGCCGGTATTTGAGGTGGTTGACTTCGAAAACGACACAGTGAACGCCCTGGGCAGTCTTGAGAACAGCGTGACGCTCACGACACCCGACGACATCGGTACGCTGACGGCGGAAATCGTTTTTTTCGAACCTCGCTTGCGCAATCAAATCGTCTACCTTTCTGGCGACACTGTGACGTATGGGCAGGTTGCGGGCCTCCTTGAACGTGTTTTGGGGCGTCCATTCAAACGTAACGTGTGGACTGTTCCGTACCTGATCCAGGAGCTGGAAAAAGACCCCACTCATCACATCAAAAAGTACCGCGCTGTGTTCGCCCAAGGCAGAGGCGTGGCGTGGCCGAAAGTTGGCACGTTCAACGAGCGGCAGTCGATTCAAGTCACCACCGCCGAGCAGTGGGCTCGGAATAACCTCGGCCGACGGGCTACGCAGAACGTTTGACCAAACGCCAAGTGGCTCACTAGAGTGGATAACCGTACGGCTGCCGACTGCCATGGACATCCACATGAGCGACTTCTCCCTGCTGCTTGCCTTCATCGCTGCTGCGTCAGTGCTCACGGTTACTCCCGGCGTGGACACCGCCATGGTGCTTCGCGCTACAGCGACCGGGGGGCGACGTTCGGCGGCGATGGCGTCTATCGGTATCGTGCTCGGGTGTCTGGTGTGGGGCGCCGCGGTGTCACTGGGGCTCGGTGCCCTGTTGCAAGCTTCGGAGTGGGCTTACCTTGCGCTGAAAATTGTCGGCGCCGCTTATCTCGTCTGGCTGGGTGTCAAACTGCTGCTGCGACCTCGGACAACGCTGCAAGGGCAGGGGAGCGAGAACGTGGCTGCCTCTGCGCGTGACGCCTTTGTTCGCGGTTTATTGACTAATCTGCTGAACCCCAAGATAGGTGTCTTCTACATCACGTTCCTCCCGCAGTTTGTCCCCAGTGGCGTGAGCGTGGCCAGTTACTCCTTCTTCCTTGCGGCGTTACACGTGCTGTTGACGCTGGCCTGGTTCGGCATTCTGGTGGCGGCGACGGTGCCACTGAGCAATTTCCTGAAGCGCCCGGCAGCCTTGAAGGCGCTGGATCGACTCACAGGTGGCGTTTTTGTCGCGTTTGGGCTCAAGTTGGCGGTTTCCAATCCGGCTTGAGCCTCACCGCGCCAAGGATGAAGCGCAAATGCCGTAAGGCACTTGCCAATCCCCTGACGTTAACGTAAAGATGGCGACAGGGCGCTGAACATGGAAGGGCGCAGGGCGGACCGATTCGGAGCGCTTGATGACGCTGATAAAAACAACTCATCCCAAACTTCATCGCGAAGCCCGGCTGGCTCGGGAAAAACTGCACCTCGAAGGCACCGTCCCCGATGGCGTATTGCGCGCGGAAATCGATGCTTCGTGGCGGCGTAGTCTCAGCCATGGCGTGCATTTCAATGCCAAGCAAGAGCTGGCGCTGGAATCGAACGCAAGCCTTGAAGTGCTGCTGGAGAGTAATCGGTTGTTGATCGATGCCGCGATGCCGGCCATCGATTACCTGGCCGAACGCCAGGGCAAGGAAGGGCTCATCATCCTCGCCAATTCCGACGCCACCATCCTGGCAGCCGAAGGGCGCGCCGACCGTTTCAAAGGTAGCGACCTGCAAGACATCACACTGGGCGCTTGCTGGAGCGAAGCGGCGCGCGGCACCAATGCGCTGGGTACCGCGTTGGTGGAAGCCCGGCCGACGATGATTGATTGCGGCGAACATTACCTCGATCGCCTGACCGATTTCTCCTGCACGTCGGTGCCGATTTATTGCCCGCAGGGCGACATCCTTGGTGTCCTTGACCTGACCCGCGAAGGTCCGCTCGGCCGGGTTCAGGACAGCACTGCGTTGCTGGCCATGGCCGTCAGCCAGATCGAAAGTCGCCTGTTCAACACCTGTTACCCGGATCAGATCGTCCTCGCTTTCCACAGCCGCCGGCAGTATCTCGAATCCCCTTGGCAGGGCTTGCTCGCGGTGAGTCTCGGCGGGCAGGTTCTCGCGGCCAACGCCCAGGCGTGTCAGTTGCTCCACGCCGAGCGTTCGGCGCTGGTGGGTCGACGCTGTGAAGAGTTTTTGGGCGTCGATGGCGTGCAACTACTATCGCGTCTGCATCAGGGCGGCATCGGCAGTGTGCAAACCGCCAAAGGTGAGTTTTTCTACAAAGCCCTGCGCGCGCCGCAGCGCTCGATCAACGTCAGCCTCCCACCGCGCACCCCCGCTAAAACCGCTAAACCGCAACCCGATCTTGAGTCCCTGGCCGGCAACAATGTCCGTTACGCCCGGGCGCTGCGCATGGCCCGCCAAGGCCTGGCCAATGAATTGCCGGTGCTGCTGCTAGGCGAAACGGGCACCGGCAAGGAAGTCATTGCCCGCGCGCTGCATATGGCTGGAACGCGCTGCGACAAACCTTTCATCGCGGTGAACTGCGCGGCTATCCCCGAAGGCCTGATCGAGTCGGAGCTGTTTGGCTATCGCGAAGGCGCCTTTACCGGTTCGCGCCGGGGCGGCATGGTCGGGCGTCTGCAGCAGGCCCATGGCGGTACGTTGTTTCTCGATGAAATCGGCGACATGCCGCTGGCCTTGCAGGCCCGTTTACTCCGGGTATTGCAGGACCGCAAAGTCGCGCCGCTGGGTGCCGGAGAAGAGCAAGACATCGACATCGCACTGATCTGTGCCACGCACCGCGACCTCAAGCGTCTGGTGGAAGACAAACACTTTCGCGAGGATTTGTTCTACCGGGTCAACGGCATCAGCGTGATGCTTCCGGCCCTGCGCGAGCGCGACGATTTCAATGGCCTGGTCGAGCGTTTGCTGGCCAAACTCGACGCGCCGACGACAGTCTTGCATGACGATTTGATCCGCTTGCTGGGCGGCTATCACTGGCCGGGCAACATTCGCCAACTGGAAATGGTTTTGCGCACCGCCCTGGCCATGCGTGAACCGGGGGATACCGTGCTCACCCTCGATCATCTGCCCGACAGTATGCTCGACGAACTGACCGCCGGCGAACGCCCTCAGAGCGGCAGTATTCGTGAACATGAACTGGAGCTGATTCGTCAGTCCCTGGACACGCACCAAGGTAACGTTTCGGCCGCCGCCGATGCCCTGGGCATCAGCCGCGCGACCCTGTATCGCAAGCTAAAACAGTTGCGCTCGTGATGCTGCGCTTGATCGTTCGGCTGATCGACAGCCGGAGCCCCGCGGCCTTGCAAGCGGCGTTGCGCTGGCTCTACAACTTCGTGCGCCCGCACCGGTTGGCGATTGCCGGGTTGCTTGGACTGTCGGTCTGCGCCTCGTCACTGGTATTGGTGCAACCCTGGCTAACCAAGCTGCTGATTGACGACGGCCTGTTGGCGCGCAATTTTGCGATGCTGGTGCTGATCGCCGGGTTGATGATTGTCGCCGGGTTGTTGGGCACGGCGCTGTCAGGCATCAATCGGTATCTGCACACGCGATTGTCCGGACGGATTCTGTTTGCGTTGCGCGATGACCTTTATCGGCATTTGCAGATGCTCTCGCCGGGTTTCTACGGCCAGCGGCGAATCGGCGATTTGATGTCGCGTCTGGATGGCGATGTCGCGGAGATCCAGCGTTTTGCCGTGGATTCGCTGTTCTCTGCGGTGTCGAGCGTGATCGGCCTGGTGGTCGCCGTGGCGATGTTGGTGACCCTGTCGTGGGAACTCTCACTGCTGGCCTTGGTGCTGATCCCACTAGACGTGCTCTGGCTACGCTGGATGCGGCGCAAGGTCGAGCGCGATGTGCGGCAGTTGCGCGAGCGTTCGGCGGACATGTCCTCGTTCATGGTCGAGACCTTGCCGGTGATGAAATTCATCCAGTCCGCTGGTCAGCAACAGCGCGAAGCGCGACGGCTGGAGGCGTTGGGCCAGGGGTATATGAGCCAGCTTCTGCGCCTGCAAGTCACCGAGTTTTTCACCCAGGCGGTGCCCGGCACACTGACGTCGTTGTCGCGGGCTTGTGCGTTTTTGATTGGCGGTTACTGGGTGGTGCAAGGGACCTGGCAACTGGGTGCGCTGATCGCGTTTTCGACTTATCTGGGCATGGCGGTCGGCCCGGTCCAGAGCCTGCTTGGGCTCTACGTCGCGATTCAGCGGATGACCGTCAGCCTCGGCCGAGTCATGGAGCTGCGCGGTGAAGAACCGACCGTACTCACCCCAATCAAGCCGCAGCCGATGCCTACTTCTGGCGAACTGCGTTTCGACAACGTGCACTTCAGCCATCCCGGTCGTCCAACCACCCTGTGTGGCGTCGAGGCGCGAATTCCTTACGGTTTGAAAGTCGCCCTGAGCGGCGGCTCCGGTGTCGGTAAATCGACCCTGATCGACCTGCTGCAGCGGCACCACGATCCGCAGTCTGGACGAGTATTGCTGGGGGAGGTCGACCTGCGGGAACTGGACCTGTTCCAGCTGCGTCGGCGGATTGCCGTGGTCAGCCAGGACATCGTGCTGTTTCGCGGCAGCCTCGCCGACAATCTGGCCTACGCCGTGCCGGACGCCAGTCGCCAAGCCATTGCCGAAGTAGCGCGGTTGGCGCAGCTCGATAGCCTGATCGAGTCTCTGCCCGAAGGTCTCGACAGCCCTTTGGGCGAGCGTGGCCAGCAGTTGTCCGGCGGACAGAAACAGCGCATCGCCATCGCCAGAGCGCTGTTGCAGGATCCCTTGATCCTGGTGCTGGACGAAGCAACCTCGGCGGTCGACGAAGTCACCGAGCGCGAAGTGATCGATGCCATCGACCGGTTGTTCGCCGGGCGCACGCGGATTCTGATCAGCCATCGCCCCTCGACCCTGGCCGATGCCGATCTGCACTTCGAACTGCTGGATGGCGTGCTCACGTCAAAAATGGTGCAGCATGAAACCTGAACCGCGGATTGGGGTGGTGGACAGTGGTCATTCGGCGGCGCAACGGGCACAGGTGATTGCCGGTCGACGGTTCTCGCTGCTGGAAGATGGACTGGCAGAAAGCGATTTAGGCGACGATCCGCTGGGCCATGGCAGCGCGGTGATCGCGGCCATCGGCCAGCGGGCGCCGACGGCGGTTTTTTGCGTCGCCCAAGTGTTCGATCGACGTGGTGTCACCAGCGCCTTGCAGATCGCTACCGCCATCGATTGGCTGGTGGCGCAGGACGTGCGGCTAATCAATCTGAGCCTCGGCGTGCGGCAGGATCGCAGCCTGTTGCGTGAAGCCTGCGCAGCCGCGGTGGCGCAAGGCATTCTGCTGTGTGCGTCCAGTCCGGCCCAGGGCGAAGGGGTGTTTCCGGCGAATTATCCGCAGGTGCTGAGGGTCACCGGCGATGCCCGTTGCACCGAGCAGCAATGGTCGTGGCTCAACAGCGCCCAGGCGGATTTCGCCGCGTGTGTTCACGGCTCCTACCCGGCACAGTCCGGCGCGAGCCTCGGCTGTGCGGCATTGAGCGGGCACATTGCGGGTTTCCTCATTGAACATCCCGAGGCCAGCAACGACCAGATTGTCCAGTGGCTGCAAAAAAACGCCCGTTATCACGGCCCGGAACGGCGTGTCGGCGCATGAGACCAATTGTGATTCTTGGCGCGGGGCCTGCGGGGGCGGCGGTGGCCCTGGGGCTGCGGCGGCTCGGGTACCCCGTAACGCTGGTCAGTGAGTGGCGGCGCTTCGCGGCGTTG
This sequence comes from Pseudomonas beijingensis, assembly GCF_030687295.1. Taxonomy (NCBI): domain Bacteria; kingdom Pseudomonadati; phylum Pseudomonadota; class Gammaproteobacteria; order Pseudomonadales; family Pseudomonadaceae; genus Pseudomonas; species Pseudomonas beijingensis. Next base: position 3,584,345 of record NZ_CP117425.1, read on the forward strand.
GAAGGAGTTTCCATGCGGGTACTGGATGCCTTGCGTGGTGCGGGGCTGCATCAAGCGTTGGCGGATGCGGCGCTGCCTTCCCAACGGCAGGTGTCCTGGAACGGTCAGCAGCATGCGCAGAACATCGAATTTTTACTGGACCGCCCGAGCTTCGATCGAGGCTTGCGCGAGGATTTGCGCCTGGCCGGTGTCGAGTTGATCGAAGGCCGAGTGTTGAAGGTGCAGTCGCAGGCTTCGGGGCATCGAATCGAACTGCAAGGGCGCCAAGCACTGGTCGCGGATTTTCTGGTGGAGGCCCGCGGACGTCAGGCACCAGCCCTTGGTAAAGGCCTTCGTGGGCCAGAGACGGTCAGTTTGCTCAATCGCTGGCAAGGTGTGGCGGGTAGCACCGCCAGCGCTGTGGAAAGCCTTGAGGACGGGTGGGCCTGGATGGCGCGCCGGGCTGATGGCCAGTGCTATTGGCAATGGACGGTGGACGTGGCCAGTGCCGAGCTGCCGGGTAAGGCGCTGTTACTCGATTACTGCCGTCAGCGCCGCCAGGATTCGGCGTTGTCCCGGGCATTTTTCGGGAGCGAGCCGCAAACCAATTTGCACCTGCATGCCCGCAGCAGCACGGCGATTTTGTCTCCGCGCGTCTGTGGCGATCACTGGATTCGGGTGGGCGACGCGGCCATGGCGGTGGATCCGCTGTCGGGGAATGGTATTTTTCAGTCATTGTCCTCGGCGTTGCAGGCGCCAACGGTGATCAACACGCTGTTGCGCAAACCCGAGCGAAAGTGGCTGGCACGACGTTTTCATCAGCAGCGGGTAGATCAGTTGTTTTTGCGGTTTGCGCGTATTGGCCGGGATTTTTATGCCGATGAGCAGCGTTGGCCGGATCGGCCTTTCTGGCAGGCGCGGCGGCAGTGGCCGGATGCTGAGGTCGCCCACGCCGAGGCGGATTTCTCCGCGCTGAAGATTGAGCCTGCGCCGGTGCTCAGGGACGGATTTGTGGATGAGGCCGAGGTGGTGATCACGGCGGATCAGCCGCTGGGGATCTGGCATGTGCACGGGGTGGAGCTGGCACCGTTGGTGCGACGGTTGCGCAGCGAGCCGGCCGAGCGAGTGTTGGAGGGGCTGACGGTGGAGCAGGGAAGGATGGTTCGGGGTTGGTTATTGGGGCAGGGGTTCAAGCCCTGATATTTGGGGTGCCTGGGCTGGCCTATCGCGAGCAAGCTCGCTCCCACAGTTGCGTCGAGCACAATTCCAATGTGGGAGCGAGCTTGCTCGCGATAGCGGTCTAAAGAACGCCGCCAATCACAACTTGATCAACACCGACTTCAACTCGGTGTAATGCTCGATCGCCGCGTAACCCATCTCACGCCCGACCCCCGACATCTTGTAGCCGCCAAACGGCAACGCCGGGTCCAAGGCGCTATGGCAGTTGACCCATACCGAACCCGACTTGATCCGTGGGATCATCCGGTGCACCGCCGCCAAATCATTCGACCAGATGCTCGCCCCAAGACCATAAGGGCTGTCATTGGCCATGCGCAAGGCGTCGGCCTCGTCATCGAACGGAATCGCCACCAGCACCGGGCCGAAGATTTCCTCCTGGACCAATGAATGCCGCTGGTCGACATCAACAATCACCGTGGGTTTGACGAAGAACCCCGGCCCGAATTGCTCACCGCCGCAGGCGATGGTCGCGCCGCTTTCCCGACCTCTTTCGATGTAACCATAAACTCGTTCCTGTTGACGCGCGGAGATCAACGGGCCCATTTCGACACTCGGGTCCAGGCCATTGCCGAGCTTCATGGCATTGGCGATGTCAGCGATGTCCGCCACCACATTGTCGAAATGCTTGCGCTGCACATACAGCCGGGAGCCGGCGCAACAGACCTGGCCTTGGTTGAAGAAGATCGCACTGGCGGCACCCGCAGCCGCGGTCTTCAGGTCGGCGTCGGCCATGACGATGGTCGGCGATTTGCCGCCCAGTTCCAGGGTCACCCGGGTCATGGATTCCATGGCGATTTTGCCGATCTGCTTGCCCACGGCGGTGGAACCGGTGAACGTCAACTTGTCCACCAACGGGTTATGAGTCAGGGCGGAGCCCGCCGTGATACCGGTGCCGGTGACCACGTTGAACACGCCCTCGGGGTACCCGGCTTCCAGCACCAGTTCGGCGAGTTTCAGCGCGGTCAATGGCGTTTCATCGGCAGGTTTAAGCACGACGGTGCAACCGGTGGCCAGGGCCGGGCCGAGTTTCCAGCAAGCCAGCAGCAGGGGGAAGTTCCAGGCGACGATGGCCCCCACCACGCCCACCGCTTCACGGCGAATGAAACTGTGGAATTGATCGTTGGGCATCAGCGGCAGCGACACGTCAACGCTGGAGCCTTCGATCTTGGTGGCCCAACCGGCCATGTAGCGCAGGAAGTCGATGGCCAGTTGCACGTCCATCACTTGAGCCACTGCCGCACTTTTACCGTTGTTCAGGCATTCGAGTTGCGCCAGCAGTTCGGCGTCGCGCTGCATCAGGTCGGCGAGTTTCCACAACAGGTTTTGCCGCTCCCGAGGGCGGGTGCGGGTCCAGGCCGAATCGTCGAAGGCCTGACGGGCGGCGAGCACTGCGCGGTCGACATCCTCGGGTGTAGCCCGTGGCACCACGCACAGCTCTTCGCCGGTGGCCGGATTGTGCAGGGGCATGGTCTGGCCGTCGGCGGCCTCGACCCAATCGCCGCCGATGAGCATGCGTGGGGCGCGCTGGACAAAGGCCGAGGTGGCGGGAAGCAGATAAGGCAGGGGCATGATGAGACCTCTTGTTGTGCGTGAGAACGGGGATTTCTCCAAGGTTGGCAATGGCTGTGCCAAGTATCGGGAACGGGCGGATAGCCCTTTGTTGGTGGGGGGTTAGTGATGAAAGGGGAACGTAGGCACCCAGGGTTTTGTCGCAAATCGCGACACCACATGAGACGACGTGCAATGCCCGTTTGTACCTAAACATCGTCGTTGGCTATGAGTGTTCCAGCCGGGGGCATCTATGCTTGTCTCAGACTGAAACAGCTGTCGCGATATTAGACGCAGGCGATCTCCTTCTGACATGCTGAAAAGCCAGGATAATTCCGTAACTAATTGATTAATAAGGTTGCCGTTAAGCTGGCACGCTCCGTGTATTGCTCATCGCAGACGTTTCTCTTGCCTCCGCCAGCGGGTTGCCGCCGACGGCAGAAACCATAAAAACGATAAGCCACAACAATAAGAAAGCACCGTGCGAGGTTCGACGTTGATGAAGAGAAAACTCCGATCAGGCCTGAGTGTCAGTCTGCTGGCCGTGGCGGCCTGCGTGGCGCTGCACTCGCCTTATAGCCTGGCAGCTCGCGACGCCCAGACCATCCTCAAGGAAACCTGTCAGGGCTGTCACACCCCCGAAGCCGATAACGCCCTGAGCCGTATCAGCCACCAGCGCAAAACCCCGGAAGGCTGGCTGATGAGCATCGCCCGGATGCAAATCATGCACGGTTTGCAGATCAGCGATGACGACCGCCGCACCCTGGTCAAATACCTGGCTGACACCCAGGGCCTGGCGCCGAGCGAAACCGACGGCGTGCGTTATGCGCTGGAGCGACGGCTCAATACCGTCGAGAAATTCGATGACCAGACCAGCCAGATGTGCGGCCGTTGCCATTCCGGTGCACGGGTTGCCCTGCAACGTCGACCTGCTCAGGAATGGGAACGCCTGGTGAATTTTCACCTCGGTCAGTGGCCGTCCCTCGAATACCAGGCCCTGTCCCGCGACCGCGATTGGTTCGATCTGGCCCGCAAAGAGATGGTGCCGCTGCTGGCCAAGCGGTATCCGCTGGATAACCCGGCCTGGAAAAAATGGCTGGGTAGCGCGCCGAAAGCCGAGGCGCTGGTCGGCGACTGGAGCTTCAGCGGGCACCTGCCGGGTAAAGGCGAACTGGCCGGCGTCATGAGTGTGACTGCCGATGGCAGTGACACGTTCAAGGTCAGCGTCAAAGGCCAATACGCCGACGGCAGCCCGTTCAACGGCGATGGCAGCGCGATTCTCTACACCGGTTATGAATGGCGCGGCAACGTGTCCATCGATGGTGTGACCATGCGCCAGGTATTCGCCGCCCAGGGCAACGCCATGCAGGGCCGGATGTTCGAGGCCGAGCACGACGAGCGGGGGCTGGACTTCGTCGCCGCCAAACAGGGCTCCAACCGTTTGCTGGCGGTGCAGCCGGGTTATCTGAAGGCGGGCAGCGAAACCGAAGTTACCCTGATTGGCAGCGGTCTCACCGGTAAACCGAGCTTTGGCAACGGCGTGGAAGTGGTCCAGGTGCTGGAGCAAACGCCTGTGCGCATGCGGGTCAAACTCAAGGCGGCTGCCAATGCGCAACCGGGCCTGCGCCATGTCACGGTCGGCACGTTGAAAGGCCCGACGTTGTCGGTCTACAGCAAGATCGCGCAAGTCAAAGTCGTGCCCGAGTTCTCGGTGGCGCGGATCGGCGAGGGCGGTGGTTCGACGCCGAAAGTCCAGGGCCGCTTCGATGCTGAAGCCTGGGGCAAGGCGGCTGACGGCAAGCCATATCGCATCGGTGTGTTCCCGGCGCAATGGACGGTCGAGGCCTTCGATGACCGTGCCAAAGAGGATGAAGACGTCAAGTTTGCCGGCACCATGCAGGCCGATACCGGCGTGTTTACCCCGGGCGATGCGGGGCCGAACCCGCAGCGCAAAATGTCCACCAACAATGCCGGCAACCTCAAGGTGATCGCCGCCGTCGATGACGCAGGGAGATCCCTGACCGGCGAAGGCCACATGATCGTCACCGTGCAACGCTGGAACAATCCACCCATTCCATAAGTTGGCTGTTTTTAGCGGTTCCAGACACTTTTCGGAATGACCGCAAGCCTCGTGAATCGGGGTTTGCACAGGAGGTTTGCAATGGGCGCTATTTTGAATCTGGTCGAACGCAATCTGCACGAAGTGCATGTCGACGCCGACCGCATGCTGTTCCATATTCCCAGCAGTTCGCTGTTCGCCAGCGATGAACTGACGGGCACCATCATCGATACCTTGCGCGGCCCCGGCTGTTCGTCGGACGACCTGATCCAGCGCCTGGCGGCACGTTTCAACGGTGAAGAAATCACCGAAACCCTGCGTGAGCTGATCTCCCTGGAATTGGTCAGCGACGGCTCGCCACTGACCCCGGACATCGGTACCAAACGCGTCGAGCGCACCGCGATCAATACTGTGGTGCTCAACGTCAACACGGGCTGCAATCTGAGCTGCACCTACTGCTACAAAGAAGACCTCGACAAGCCCTCGGCCGGCAAGAAGATGGACGTTGAAACCGCAGTCGCTTCGGTTGAAATGCTGCTGCGCGAATCCCCGGATGAAGAGCGTTTCACCGTGGTGTTCTTCGGCGGTGAGCCGCTGAGCAATCGAAAGCTGATCGAGTACATGGTCGATTATTGTGAAAAGCGCTTTGCCGAGGCGGGCAAGTTCGTCGAGTTTGTCATGACCACCAACGCCACGCTGCTCACCGAAGACACCGTGGACTACCTCAACGCCCACCGCTTCGGGCTCTCGGTGAGTATCGACGGGCCGAAAACCGTGCACGACCGTAACCGCATCACCGTGGGCGGGCAGGGCACGTATGACGTGGTGCGGCGTAAAGCCGAAATGTTGCTGTCGCGCTACAACAGCCGCCCCGTCGGTGCCCGGGTGACCCTGACCACTGGCGTCACCGACGTTGAAACCATCTGGGATCACCTGTTCAACGAACTGGGGTTTGCCGAAGTCGGTTTCGCTCCGGTGACTTCCGGCGATATCAGCAGCTTCAACCTGTCCGGCGCCGAGCTGATCGAAGTCTTCGCCAACATGAAAAAGCTCGGTCGGCGCTATCTGGAGGCGGCGCTGGAGCATCGCAATATCGGTTTCTCCAACCTGCACCAGCTGATCACCGACATCCACGAAGGCCACAAAAAGGCTCTGCCGTGCGGTGCGGGCCTGAAGATGCTGGCGGTGGATCACAAGGGTGAGTTGAACCTGTGCCACCGCTTTACCGGTTCGAGCCTGCCGACCTTCGGCAACGTTCGCAGCGGGGTCAAGCAGGTCGAGTTGAATGACTTCCTGTCCCAGCGCCTGGACCGCACCAACACCGGTTGCGAAGACTGCCAGATCCGCAATCTCTGCTCCGGCGGCTGCTACCACGAGAGCTACGCCCGATATGGCGACCCGACTCATCCGACCTATCACTACTGCGAACTGATGCGTGACTGGGTCGACTTCGGCATTGAGGTCTACACCCGGATCATGACTCACAACCCTGCGTTCATCAGCAGCTACATCACTCCGCGCAAGGCTCACTGATATGAAACATCTCAAGGCAATCAACAACAAAGCCCAGAAGCTCGATCAGGCCGCGGCCGAAAACCGTATTGAAGAAGTGGTGGCGATGAGTTCTGTCGCCGGTTGCGCCTCGACCACCGACCCAGGTTGGGAAATCGACGCCTTTGGCGGTGTCTCGTCGCTGTGTCAGCCGATGGAGGCCGACCTGTATGGCTGCTCCGACCCGTGCTGGTGGCCGGCCCAGGTGCCGGACATGATGAGCACCTACCCGGACTGGAACAAGGATGCCCAAGCGTCCAACGAAAACTGGCGCAATCTCGGCACTGTCTTTCCAAAAGACAAGTGATTGGACATGAAGAAGGATTCCAGCATGCAATGCATCAAAGCCTGCGGCTTGGCCGCGTTCGGTGTCCTGAGCGCTATGTCGCTCAATGCTCTGGCCGATGAAAACACCGCGCTCCAAAGCGGTCACGAATACATGGTGACCACCAATTATCCGAACAATCTGCACGTGATCGACCTGGCCACCGACAGCCTGTTCAAAACCTGCAAAATGCCGGACGCCTTCGGCCCTGGCACCGTGCAGCTGTCGCCGGATCGCAAGACCGCTTACGTGTTGAACAACCATTACGCGGATGTCTACGGCGTTGAGCTGGACAGCTGCAAGCAGGTCTTCCACGCCAGCATCACGCAGAAACCGGGGGAAAAAGCGAAGTCGATGTTCGCCTTCACCGTCAGCCATGACGGCAAGGAACTGTTCACCATCGCCAACCCGACGTTGATGCTCAACGACCGATACGAAGTGCAGCAACCTCGGCTCGATGTCTACGCCACCGATGCCGGCATGGATGCCAAACCCGTGCGCAGCTTTGCGGCGCCGCGGCAGCTGACCATCATGCAAAGCGGTGACGACGGCACGCTGTATGTGGCGGGGGCGGATGTCTATAAGGTTAATGTGAACAGCGGCAAGTTCGAGGTGCTGATCCCCAGCCGTCACTGGAAACGCCCGAACTACAGCGCGCCGGACGTGCTCTATGTGTGGAATCAACAGACCTACCGTCATGATTTTTCGCTGCTCTACACCGCCGCGAAATTCAAGGACAAGCAGCAGGACCCGGCCACGGCCGAATACCTTTATGGGCTGTTCAGCATCGACCTGAAAACCGGCAAGACCGAAACCACCGACTTCGGTCCCCTGACGGAAATCTATTTCAGTGGCATGCGCTCCCCCAAGGACCCCAACCTGATGTTCGGCGTGCTCAACCGTCTGGCCAAGTACGACATCAAGCAGAAAAAACTACTTCAGGCCGCCACTCTGGATCATTCCTACTACTGCATCTCCTTTAACAAGGCCGGCAGCAAAATCTACCTGGCCGGTACCTTCAACGACATAGCGGTGTTTGATGCCGACAGCCTGAAGCAGATCGGCAACATCAAATTGCCGGGTGGTGACATGGCGATCACCACCGCCCAGATATTCACGCGTTAAAAACAAAGCGGGCAGCCATTCAACAAGGGCGCCTGTGTGATGTAGGCCCGCGGCGCACACCTGGACCGTATAGAGAGATTCGATATGAGTGTTCCCAGTTATACCTGTGGACCGCAGACCAAACCCTTACTGGCGATGACCATTGGCGCGGCGTTCGACCGAGCGGTGGAATGCTTCACCGATCGCGAAGCTTTGGTCGTGCGACATCAAGGGCTGCGTTACACCTGGGCACAGTTGGCCGAGGAGGTGGAAGATTGCGCACGAGGGTTGCTCGCGCTGGGGCTCAGGTCGGGTGAGCGGTTGGGCATCTGGTCGCCGAACTGCGCACAATGGTGTATCACCCAGTTCGCGGCCGCCAAGGTGGGTGCGGTGTTGGTGAACATCAACCCGGCCTACCGGCTGACCGAGCTTGAGTACACGCTCAAGCAATCGGGGTGCCGCTGGCTGATTTGTGCCGATTCCTTCAAGACTTCCAACTACCACGCGATGCTTCATGATCTGCTGCCCGAGCTCCAGCGCTGCGCCGTGGGGGCACTGGAAAGTGGCCGGTTGCCTGAATTGCGTGGCGTGATCAGCCTCGGCGACACACCGGCTGAAGGTATGTTGTCATGGGAGAGACTATTGGATCTGGCGGAACAAGTGGCTCCGGAGCAATTGCGGCAATGCAGCGAGCAACTGCAGTTCGACGACCCGATCAATATCCAGTACACCTCCGGCACCACTGGCTTTCCCAAGGGCGCCACTCTCAGTCATCACAACATTCTGAATAACGGTTATATGGTCGGTGAAAGCCTGAAACTCAGCGAGCACGATCGCTTAGTGATCCCCGTGCCGCTGTATCACTGTTTCGGCATGGTCATGGGCAATCTGGGGTGTGTCACCCATGGGACCACGATGATCTACCCCAGCGCAGCCTTCGATCCGCTGGATACCCTGCGGGCCGCCGCACAGGAGAAAGCGACCGGCATGTATGGCGTACCGACCATGTTCATTGCCATGCTCGACCACCCGGAGCGTCAGTCATTGGATTTGAGCAATCTGCGCACGGGCATCATGGCCGGCTCCACTTGTCCGATCGAAGTCATGAAGCGGGTGATCGAGGAACTGCACCTCAAGGAGATGCAGATCGCCTACGGCATGACCGAGACCAGCCCGGTCTCCACCCAGACCGGGCCGGACGACGATCTTGAGCACCGTGTCACTACTGTCGGCCGCACCCAACCGCATCTGGAAAGCAAGGTCGTTGACGAGCACAATCGGATCGTTCCACGCGGGCACATAGGCGAGCTTTGTACTCGCGGCTACAGCGTGATGCTGAGCTACTGGAATAACCGGGAAGCCACCGCCGACGCCATCGACGAGGCGCGCTGGATGCACACCGGTGACCTGGCAATCATGGATGAGGCGGGGTACTTGAAGATTGTCGGACGCAACAAGGACATGATCATACGAGGGGGCGAGAACGTTTATCCGCGAGAGATCGAGGAGTTTTTCTTTACCCATCCTTCGGTGGCAGACGTGCAGGTGATCGGCGTGCCGGACAACGTTTACGGAGAAGAAATCGTAGCTTGGGTCAGGTTGCATGAGGGGCACCAGGCAAGCGCCGACGAGCTGCGCGATTACTGCAAAGGCCGGATCGCTTACTTCAAGACGCCGCGTCATTTCAAGTTCGTTGACGATTTCCCCATGACCGTCAGCGGTAAGGTGCAGAAATTCCGCATGCGTGAAATCAGCGTTGAGGAACTGGGAGCACCGAGAAGCGACCTTTTATAGTCATTAGCTCCTCGCCGCAGGCCGCTTTGATCGCCAGGACCCGATAGATGGGTAGCGACGTCGCTACCCCATACATTTGCAGCGGCACGCAAACGTTATTTATTCAGTTCCAGTTGATTTCATGATTTAGGCCCGCCACGGTGCAAGCGCCCCCTCGCAAAGTGCAAAGGCTCGGTGCAGGAAACCGTTGAAGCGAGCGGCATCACGCCGCAGCCCTGCCTGTTGACCGCCAATCAGGCACAGGTGGGCCACCTGTCCAATCACTTCCGCTTGGCCTGGCATAGGGACCAAGCGGCGGCACGTCCGTATCGCGAAGTCCAGTCGTCTGGTGTCAACACGCTGCTGAAACTCGCCTACCAACGGGTCGTGCAGCGACCAGGCTCGGATGGAAACCTCCCGCCCAGGTTGCTTCTCAGCGGCAATACTCAAGTAGCGTCTCAATATTTCGCCCGCGCTGCGACCCTGGGCCGCATAAGCGAGCATGCGCTCCGTGTAGTCTTCTTCCCAAGCGGTGAGCAAGGTGCGTACAAAGTCTTCGCTATCTGGTGGGATGGTTGGTTGAATCCTGGTTCGATGCCGACAAGCGCCGTGCGACCTTGCTGCCTGTTCTACCCACAGGACAGCAAGCGCTCTATGATGCCTTGATCGGGCTCAGTATCCGACAAGGAGAAGTGCGCGCCTTCCAACAGGAAGCGCGACATGGCAGGTCGTCTAATTGGTAGTTGGAACTCAGGAGAGAACCCCGATGCCCCAAGAATTTGAGCTCATTAAGGCGGTGCCAGTCCCTTCGAGGTCCGGCATCACCCATCTTTACCAGTCGATGAACCTGGCGGACGCTTTTGCGATTCGGCTCCCTGCGGGCACATCCGGCAATCCAGATTTGCTGGCTCGATTCATCTTTTCCCATCAGCCATCCTGGATCGGATGGCTCTTGAACATCCGAGACACTATCGTTGCCTGTTTTGGTCTCAAGACAGCCAAACATTTGGCAACCCTTGCTGATCGGGTTGGCGTCTTCAAGGTCTACAGCACGAACCAGACTGAAATCGTGTTGGGCGAGGACGACAAGCACCTCGACTTCCGGATATCGATCCTATGTTCTGAAGGGGCAGAGCCAGAAGGCAGTCGCCAACTCGTTCTTTCAACCGTGGTCCAATGCCACAACCGTCTGGGCCGGGTCTACATTTTCGTGATCGCCCCCTTTCACCGCTTGGTCGTCAAGGCCAGCCTCCTGCGCGCGGCGCGCGTCGGTTGGCCTCTGGCTGGCTGCCCCTAAGGCTGAGAGCGCTGTGTGCACAAATGGATCTCTGAAAAGAGGTCCATTCTGAAATCCTCCACGACCGCGAGCGAATCGGGCACGTTGCGACTATGCTCATTGCCACTGCAGGCAATCTACGGGTTTCAATGATCGACCGCCAAGGAAAGGAGTCTGTATGTGTCTAGTACTACATGCCCGGTTCTACTGTTGGAGTGACCGAATGAGCCATCTGGTAACAGGTGCCCATCGGCGCATTTTGATCCCTGGGCGCCCCATCGTCAGTTCGTGAGCATTTGCGTGAGGTTTTTGGTCTGGCCGCTAGCGGCCGTCCGACTACGAGCTCAAGTTGAATGCCTGCTCCAAACTTCACAGGGTCGAATCTCCAATCTGCAGGCCGACTTCTCCAAACCAGATCAAGCAGTCGATCCAGGCTGTCGGCAGGTGCAGGTGGATGACTTTTGGTAATCCCCAAGCACGATGGAGAACAACATGAACACCAAACCGATCCACAAACTCTTGTGGCGCTTCGCTGGCTGCGTGACCGGGCTGGCAATGGTTGCCGCCCATCCAGCCCTGGCTGCCGACGGTGGCATCGCCCGCGCCCCTACCGCAAGCCATAGCATCGCCTTCAGCAACTCCTACGCAGGCAGCGATTTTCGCAAGGTGATGGTGCGAAACTGGCAGGAGATCGCGGTCCAGGCGCAAAAGGATGGCTTGATCCGCGAGGCTCCGGTGGTCAGCGCGAATAACTCGGCGTCGGAACAAGCGGCCCATATCCAGGACTTGATCGTCAAGGGCGTGAACGCCATCGTCGTCCTGGCCGCGTCCGACACCGCCCTCAACGGGGTGATCCGCGACGCCTGCAACGCCGGCATCGTGGTGGTGGTCATGGCCAGCCTCGTCACCGAAAGCTGCGTCTATACCGTGGATTACAACTGGTCCGCCATGGGCCGCGTGGAAATCGATTATATCGCCGAGCGCCTCAAGGGTAACGGCACGTTGCTGGAGATCCGCGGCATTGCCGGCGATGCCACGGATAAAAACATCAGCGACGGCATTCGCAAGGCCGCCAGCGACTATCCGGGCCTGAAGTTCGCCAAGACTGTGTACGGGAACTGGACCGCTTCCGTCGCACGCAAGGAGGTGGCGCTGGCGCTGCCGTCGCTGCCCAGCATTGATGCCGTCGCGACTCAAGGGGGCGACGGTTATGGCGCGGCCATGGCATTCAAGGCGGCAGGACGCCCTTTGCCGATCATCGTGATGGGAAATCGTCAGGATGAACTTGCCCTGTGGAAACAGGAGCGCGATGCCAATGGCTACGAGACGGTCTCCGTTTCTGCCTCCCCAAGCGTCTCCCAGGTGGGGTTCTGGGTGGCCCAGCAGATCTTGGCGGGCAAGCAGGTGCCGAAGTTCGTCGAAGTGCCGTTGGTGCGTATCGATGGGAAAGACCTGGACGCCTGGCTCGCCACGATGCCGGTGGGCGGCGCTGCCAATCCTTCCTATGACCAGGCTTCCGTTGTGGCGATGATCGACGCGGCCATCAACAAGACGGCGCCGCCGACGCCTTTGCCGGAGGTGACGAAGCAGTAGTGGCGGACGGGAGGCGAGGCGCCATGTCGACATTCCGACCCGCTACGGACAGGCCCATTGCCGTCAGGATTGGCCTGGCGGTCGCCGCGCTGGTGTTCCTGATGCTGGCGGTGTCGCTGGTGAACCTCTACGGCCTGCGCGGCATGGTACGTGCGGTGGATTCCGCCAGCCATTCCGCGGAAATCCTGGCTTCGGTCAACGGGGCCACCGGGCGGGTGGAAAACTTCATCGCTACCCGCGACCAGGAAAGCCTGTCCCAGGCCGAAGGCATGGTGGCGACGGCGATCGACGGCCTCTCCGCCATTGCGGTGGCCGAGGCGCAATCGCTCAAGGGCAGTCTGGAACGGCTCGCTGCGGCGATCGCCGCCTTGCGGGCGGCGAGCCTGACCATGGACGGCGAAACGGAGAACATGACAGCCCACTACGGCCGGATGCGAGAGGCGACGATCCTCGTCGAACAGGGCATCGCCGATGGGTTGAAAGGGCTTGAGTCCCGCACCGTGGAGCACGAGGCGCGGGTGAGCAACATCGAAAGCGCCCATCGCATCCTGGATATCCTGCGCAATGGCGAACGGATCATCACCGCCAATGTGGCCAGGATGCTGGTGACCGGTGACGGGGAGGCCGCTACTGCGGCGCGGAACGCCAGCGCGGCGCTCCAGCCTGTGGTCGAGCAATTGCACGAGTTGATGGGAGCGCCGCAGGAGAGAGAGGCCCTGGAGCAATTGGCGACGGCGCTCGCTGCTGCCAGCCTGGCGGTCGAGCACCTTGGCGAAGCGCCCAAGCTTCGGGGAGGCGAGGCTTTGCGGTATCTCGCCACCGTCGGGGATATGGCCGAGCGCCTCGAGGCAATGTTGGGTGACGTGGATGGACACGTCGCCCATGATGCCAGCGACATTCAGGCAGCAACCGGTCTGCTGCGAAATGCCGCCGCGTTGTCCAAGCGTTTCGCCGAGCGTGTTGCCACCCTGGAGGCGCAGACCTTGTCGTTTCGCCTGTCACCGTCGGCCGAGGTCGCCGGCTCAGTCAGCCATATCCTGGACGAACTCTCCCGGCTCTCTCGGGTTCTCCCTGCGTCCGTGGGGCTGCAGGCCAAGGCTACGTCCCTGACGGTCAGCGATCAGATTGCCGGCTACCGGGCGGCATTCGCCAGGTTCCATCAAGCGAGCAGTGCCTTGAGCGACGCACGCGACCAGGTTCGCGACGAGGCACGGAGCGCCGGCCTGTTGGTGGCGCGCTTCGCTGGCCAAGCACGCTCCGACGCCTTGATCCACAATGATCGCAGCATGCTTGCGACGATCGTTGCCGGCACCGTCGCCATTCTGCTGGCCGGCGCCATCGCCTGGAGTACGTCGCGATTCGTCGCGCAGCCCATCGTGGCCCTGGCCTCGGTCATGCGCCGGCTTGCGGCTGGCGACCTGAACGCCGAGATCGCCAGCGCCGGACGCGGCGATGAGATTGGCATCATGACCCGCGCCGTACGGGTATTCCAGGAGAACGCCCTGCGCATCCGGGTGCTGGAGGCCGAGGCCGAGGCCGAACGCCAGCAAGTCCAGGCCTCCTTGGAGAGAATGGTCGCCGAACGGACCGACACGCTGCACCACCAGACCGAGGTACTGGAGGCGCAGGCCATCGAACTCATTCAGGCGCGCAACCAGGCCGAGACGGCTAACCAGGCAAAGAGCGATTTCGTGGCCACGGTCAGCCACGAGTTGCGCACCCCCTTGACCCTCATTCTCGCCCCCTTGGAGCAGCTCTCGGCGGCGACTACCCCGCCAGCGGACTGGCATGTGCAAATCGACCGCGCCCAACGCAACGCCCTGCGCTTGATGAACCGGGTGAACGACATCCTCGATTTTTCCAAGGCCGAAGCGGGCAAGTTTGAGCTGTGTCCAACACCCATTGACTTGAACAAGGTGGTGGGTGTTCTGGCCGAGGACGCCGCCATGGTAGCCGCGGGCAAAGGCTGCACCTTGACCTGCAGCATCGATCCCGCGCTGGGTACGGTGTTTCTGGACCCCCAACACTTCGAGAAGATTCTTCTCAACCTGGTGAGCAATGCCATTAAGTTCACGCCTGCTGGCGGCACCGTGCACCTGGCAGTCACGCCGTTCGATGGCGAGCGATTTGAGCTCGCGGTGCAAGACTCGGGGATTGGCATCGCGCCTGACAAACTGCCGCTGCTGTTCCAGCGTTTTTCCCAGATCGACAATTCCGCCACGCGCCACTACAGCGGTACAGGCATTGGTCTGGCCCTGGTCAAGGATCTGGTCGAACTGATGGGGGGTGAAGTCGGTGTCAGCAGCGAGCCCGGACGGGGTTCGTGCTTCTTTGTTCGACTGCCGCTGGGGGTTGAGCAGAACACCATGCCGACCGAAGCCAGCCCTATGCAGCAGCGATCGTCATCGAGCACGACAAGCGCAACCGAGCAGCGCCACCTGCGTTTCGACGACGGTCACAGTGGCAGTCGCAACGATCGAGCTTCGCCCCAAGGCGCCGACGACGAGCAGCCCCCGGAACATGCCTCGCGATCCAGAGTACTGGTGGTCGACGACAGCCCGGAAATGCTGGGCTATCTCAGCGAGCTTTTGCGAGACGATTACATCGTCGCCAGCGCAACTGATGGGGAGCAGGCCTGGGCACTGCTGCAGCTTCGACCCATCGATGTCGTGGTTTCGGATGTGATGATGCCCAAGCTCGACGGCTTTGGCCTGACAGCCAGAATCAAGGCCAGCGCCGGTTTTGCCCATTTGCCCGTGATCCTGGTGACCGCCCGCGGCGGTAGCGAGGCCTGCGTCTCCGGGCTGGAGAGTGGTGCCGATGACTATATTGCCAAACCCTTTTCGCCGCTGGAACTCAAGGCGCGCGTACGCGCGGCGCTGCGCATGAGCCAGGTGCAAACCGAACTGCATGCAAAATTCCGTCAGGCGGGCATGGCCGAAATCGCCACGACGGTGCTGCACAACGTCGGCAACGTCCTCAACAGCGTGAACGTATCGGCAGAACTGGTCAGCAGCCAGATGCGCACCTCCAAAGCCCGGGGACTGGGCAAGGTGGCTCAGTTGATGAACGAACACGTTCACGACCTGAGCGACTTTCTCACCAAAGACCACAAGGGAAAGATGCTGCCCGACTACCTGCTCAAGCTGGCGGGGGTGGTGGCGGCAGAGCAACAGAGCATCATCGAAGAACTCGGACAACTCACCAAGGGCATTGACCACATCAAAACCATTGTCGCGGCCCAACAGTCCTATGCCGTTGCCGTCAGTATTGTCGAGACAGTGCCGGTCGCAGCGTTGATCGACGATGCCTTGCGCATGAGTGCTGGATTGCTGGCCCGCCAGGAGGTGACGATGGTCAAGGACATCGCCGACTTGCCCCTGTTGCCGTTGGACCGGCACCGGGTGCTGCTGATTCTGGTGAACCTGATCGGTAATGCCAAGCAGGCGTTGGACGGCGTGATCGATCGCAGCCCATGTGTCACGCTCAGCGCCTCCCTCGCTGAAGGGCAGGTATTGCGTATCACGGTGGCCGACAACGGCAATGGGATTGCGCCTGAGCACCTGCCGCGTATCTTTTCCCATGGCTTCACGACGCGCAAAGACGGTCACGGTTTCGGCCTGCACAGCTGCGCGCTGGCCGCGCAGGAAATGGGTGGCAGCTTGACGGTGCATAGCGACGGAGTTGGACAGGGCGCAACCTTTACTCTCGATATTCCTCTTGAGGCTTCGCTGAGTAAGCGGTGAACACCGGACCGCAGAGACTACTGGTCGACGATCGGCTGCGCTGGGCACTGGTCGCCTCGGCCGGCATGGGTGCTTGGCCACAGCAGCGTGGCCAGGCCAATGGCATAGACAACCGCAAATAGCACGTAGGCAATACGGGTGGAAAACAGCTGGGGCGTTTCTGTCGGCAACGGTGATACACCGAGCCCGAACAGAATAAGGAAGGTCATGAGCCCCCCGCCGAATACTTTGCCAGCGGCGTTACCCATGGCGGCTCGGCCGGCAAACAGCAGGCTTACCAGCAGCAGGATCAGCGCCACCAGCCATAGGGTCGGCCGCAGTTCGAACAGCGTGAAGGCCAGGGAAGCCACCACCCCGCCCAGCAGGTTGACCATCACCAGGCCAAGGGCGGTGCGGCTGCTCATGCCAAGGGAAAACTGGCTAAGCAACGAGGCCACCGTGATGGGGACGACCATCGCCGTGGCCAGTCGCGGGTCGCTCAGGCACAGGGCAATCATGGCCAGCAGAATCGCCGCGCTGGCCATGGCCTGATGAATCACCCGCGTCAGCTCGCGTGGCTGGGGGATTTGCGGGTCGGTGTGTTCACTTGCAGGGTCGGGCAGCAGCGCATGGGCGCCCCAAGTCAGCAGCAAACCCAGGCTGACCGCCTTGACCAGCACTAGCACGATGGACTCGCCCAGATCAGGCTGCACGATATCGAGCGTCGGCACCACAATGGCAATGACCAGCATCAGCGCCGGTCCCGCGCCGCCCAGTTGTTGGCCTTGCGCGGTAAAACAGGCGAAATAGAACAGCCACAGCACCGGCAGGAGCACCCACGGCCGCTCACCGAGCATGCCGGTAATACACACCAGCAGCGCGCCGGCCAGCATGCACACCAGCAACGTTGTCAATCCCTGAGATAGCGCTGGCGCACGGCGGTTGGCCAAGAGGAACTGGATGGCGAACAGCGGCGCGAGAAAAGGCAAAATGTCGTCCAGGAGCAGACCCGTGCACAAGCCCACGGTCACTGCCAGGGCGACGCGCAATCCCTGGCGTTTGATTCGCAGCAGCTCCAGCGCAACTTGCCGATCAATTGACATAGTTCAGCCAGGCGCCCAGGCGTGTCATGAATGCCCCCAGTGCGTTAGTCATGGGGTTGTCATCGGTATAGATCACCACGGTTACCTGTGAGCCATAACGCGGGCCGATCGGGTGAGGTTCCTCCACTATCAGGCGAACTGGAAAGCGCTGCGGGTCGCGCACCCAACCACTCTCGTTGCGCACCGAGGGCAGGGCTGCGTTGCTGCTGTCCTGTTGCGCGACGCCCCAACCCACGCTTTCAACGCGGCCTTTGAACACGCGACCTGGCAATACATCGAACACCAGTTCCGCCGGGTCGTCAGCCTGCACATGTTCCAGGCTGTTTTCCTTGAAGGCGGCAGACACCCATACGGTAGTTCTGTCGATGAAGGTCAGTGCCGGTTGGCCAGCGCTGACGACCTGGCCAACGGCGAGCTGGAGATGGGTGATCACGCCATCGGCCGGTGCAATGACTTCGGTACGCACCAGATCTAACCGGGCTTTTTCCAGCGCCGCCAGGGCTTGTTTGAATTGCGGGTTGTCGTTGCCTTTGGGCCCTAATTGCTGGCGCGATCGTTCCAGGTCGGCTTGGGCTTTGCTCACGGCCGCCTCGGCGGAGCTCAGCGAAGCTTTGGCTTCATCTTGGCGGGCGGGGGCGAACACACCGCGCTCGACCAATTGATTCACTCGCCGGGCTTGCTCGCGTATGTTGTCGCGCTGTGCACGCGCCGACACCAGCTGTGCCTGGGCGGCATCCACCGAGGCGGTACTGGCACCCAATGTCTGGCCGGTTTCCTCCAGCCGTGCTTCAGCTTCGCTGACGACAAGCTTGTAGGGTTGCGGGTCGATACGAAACAGCACCTGGCCGGCCTTCACCCGGGCATTGTCGAGCACCGCAATCTCTGTCACACGGCCACCCACCTCGGCAGCCATTTCCACCACATAGGCTTGCACCACGGCTTGCGACGTCGAGGGCGTGCGCCGCTCCATAATAATGGAGAGGGTAAACAGCACGGCGATCAACACCGCGGCGCCTAGCGCAATGCGCCGCAGCGGATTGGC
The DNA here is from genome assembly GCF_030687295.1 of Pseudomonas beijingensis. Classification (NCBI taxonomy): domain Bacteria; kingdom Pseudomonadati; phylum Pseudomonadota; class Gammaproteobacteria; order Pseudomonadales; family Pseudomonadaceae; genus Pseudomonas; species Pseudomonas beijingensis. The sequence continues at coordinate 3,602,662 of NZ_CP117425.1, forward strand.
TGGCGCAGGCTTTTCAGGAGGCGGTTCAGTTTGGCGCTCAGGTTCGACGGAAACTGGCGAGTTCTGTGTTTCGGGCATGTCGGCACCTGTAAGTCATGGCAACTCAAGAAAAACTGGCAGCGCGCCGGGGAGAGGCGATCCGGGGCGTTGGCTCAGACCGGGTCAGTGGCCGTGACCCGTGCGGTGCGGATAAACAGCGCGCGCAATTTCTCCCAGAAGTTGCCACCCAGTACGAAGAAGCTGCCAACCAGCAGTGCATCGCCGAGCAGTTGTAATGCCCAGCTATTGGGGCGCAGACCGGGCGCGAGGGTATCAACATAGGGTTCGAGAAAGGAGCACACCAGCGGCAAGCAGAACATCACCAGGCCAATCCGGTGGCGGGTGACGCTGACCTCCTGTTCAGCGCTGGGCACAAGGCCTGACACATAGCTGAACACATGCTGCTTGAGCTCTTGAAAACCCGCCTTGCCCATCACGGCGATGACCAGCAGCAACAGCACCTTGTTGATGATGAACAGGGCGCCGGTGATCGCCGCGATGGTGGCGCGGGGTACATCCGCGGCCGCGGCCAGCGGCACCAACAACCACAACGTGAGCATTAGACAAAGAATGGCGATGCCTAACTTGAAGCGCCATTTCGCGGACGTTGCCGGAGACTGTGCCGTGGCCATGCTGCCTTACCTTTCTTTAACATTGTTATTGGTTGTGGTCTGGAGCGAAATTGAGCTTAGCAGCTGGATTGCCAACGCATTCAGTCGTGTCAGTTTTTCTGCGCCTGCCCCAATCCATTACAAAAAGGTTGGCGCTGAGGCTGTGGGTCAAGGCGACCTGAGTGGAGCCTCAAAGGGGGATGTGGGTTGTCGACAAGACCTGGCGCAACCCCATGAACGAGCGAATCTGACGAACCCCAGGCAGGTAAAGCAATTGCTCCGCGTGGAGCCGGTTGAAACTGTTGCTGTCCTTGGTGCGCAGCAACATGAAGTAGTCGAACTCCCCCGTCACCACATGGCACTCCATGCAGCCGGACACTTTTTGTGCGGCCGCCTCGAATGCGGCGAAGGATTCCGGTGTGGAGCGGTCCAGCACTACACCGATCAAGACCACCATCCCCGCATCCAGCGCTTCATTGTCCAGCAGTGCGACGATGTTCTTGATCAGGCCGACCTGCTTGAGTCGTTCGACGCGCCTGAGGCAGGCCGGGGCACTCAGTTTCACCTTCTCTGCGAGCGCCACGTTGGAGATGGAGGCATCCCGTTGCAGGACCTTGAGAATAGCGCGGTCGGTTCGATCCAGTGGATGCGGCACCGGGACCGTAGCGCCCGGGTTCTTGTGAGCGTTTGTTGCTCTCATATTGAATTCCACGCATTAAAAGTATGTTTGATGTGCCTTCATGGAAATTATATTTTTCCAATTGATGGAAACTTGCAACACATATTTTTCGAATTTTTCTTAATATTGAACTCATCGAAGCCCCTCCGGAAAGAGCCTGGAATGCGGTCTTTTCCCTTTCGGTCTGGCGCTTGGATATCCCATATCAAGGAGCAGAGTCATGAACCTGAATCGTTTTGAACGTTATCCGTTGACCTTTGGTCCTTCTCCCATCACGCCTTTGAAGCGCCTCAGTAAACATCTGGGGGGCAAGGTGGAGCTGTATGCCAAACGTGAAGACTGCAACAGTGGCCTGGCCTTTGGTGGGAACAAGACACGCAAGCTCGAATACCTCATTCCCGAAGCGCTCGAGCAAGGCTGCGATACGCTGGTTTCCATCGGTGGCATTCAATCGAACCAGACTCGCCAGGTCGCTGCGGTCGCTGCCCACCTGGGCATGAAGTGCGTATTGGTGCAGGAAAATTGGGTGAACTATTCCGACGCGGTGTATGACCGGGTAGGCAACATCGAGATGTCGCGGATCATGGGCGCTGACGTGCGGCTTGACGCAGCAGGTTTCGATATTGGTATCCGGCCAAGTTGGGAAAAGGCCATGAGCGATGTCGTGGAGCAGGGCGGCAAACCGTTTCCGATTCCGGCGGGTTGTTCCGAGCACCCGTATGGCGGCCTCGGTTTCGTCGGCTTTGCCGAAGAAGTACGGCAGCAGGAAAAAGAACTGGGCTTCAAGTTTGATTACATCGTGGTCTGCTCGGTGACCGGTAGTACGCAGGCGGGCATGGTTGTCGGTTTCGCGGCTGACGGTCGTTCCAAGCATGTGATTGGTATTGATGCTTCGGCCAAGCCGGAACAGACCAAGGCACAGATCCTGCGCATCGCCCGGCACACGGCTGAGCTGGTGGAGCTGGGTCGCGAGATTACGGAAGAGGATGTGGTGCTCGATACGCGTTTCGCCTACCCGGAATATGGCTTGCCCAACGAAGGTACGTTGGAAGCCATCCGGCTGTGCGGCAGCCTTGAAGGGGTGCTGACAGATCCGGTGTACGAAGGTAAATCGATGCATGGCATGATTGAAATGGTGCGTCGTGGTGAATTTCCCGAAGGTTCCAAAGTGCTTTACGCACACTTGGGTGGAGCACCGGCGCTGAATGCCTACAGCTTCCTGTTTCGTAACGGCTAAGCGTAGAACTGCTTGGAGTTTCCTGTGGGAGCCCCTGTGGGATCGAGCTTGCTCGCGATTGCGTTGGTTCAGTGTCTACAGAAGTAACTGACAATCGCTATCGCGAGCAAGCTCGCTCCCACAAGGGATTATGTCAGCCAGGCTCACGAATCACGCCGGGAGTACCACCATGCATGCGATATCGCAGTCTGCAATCTGGGTGAAAGAACCGCTGGCCGATACCCGGGTCGTCATCGTGACCAGCGCCGCTTTGCCCAAATACATGATTGACCAGTTGCATATGGAGATCGACGACTGGGACCAGGTTGCTTATCTGGTGGTCCAGCAATCCAGGGCGTTTATGCTCGACTGGCTGCAATTTGGGTCCCACCCAATAGCGTCGGCGCCGGCGACCACCTGCCGGGCCGGCCAACTGCTGCACGGCGTATCCAAAGGCTGTTTTTTACTGGATGTCGAAGCCAGCCCGATACCCCGTTTCACCTGGCTGGGATCAGTCTGCGGTCACCCACTGCGTGTCCTCAAACTGGGAGACGCAGCCTCCCATGCAGCGATCGATAAACAGGTGGAAGAGATTTTATCGGTGACGCGGACACTGGTGAAAAGCGGGTTGCAGGAACGCTGTTTCAGCTGACAAAAGTCATCGCCATTCATGGCTGAATCGAATACCCAAATAGAAAGGCCAAACCCATGAGCCGATCTGACGACTGTGGTTCTAAAACCATGAAGTGGATGCGTGAGCCTTCGAACTGTACGCACATCGTTGTCGTAGTGTCCGCAATGGACAGTGATCATATTGATCTGATGCATCATGGCTTCAGCTGTTTTGACAATATTGCACTGGTGCAGGTTGAACCTCCGGATATCGGGACTGACAGGTGTGTTGAAGTACACGTAACGGGGTGTGATTACAGCTTTCTCGTTTGCGGTGTACTTGAGGAGTATCTGTTAAACAATCTTTCCATTGGCCATCCGTGCATCTACCAGATAGGGCAAGGCAACTGGGCCGAGCGCTCCGTCATTGATGCGGTAGAGCACGTCAAAAAACTCGCCCGATTGAGCTATTCGCGCCACCTTGAAGCGTTGCCCGACATTTGCAGGAGATGCCCATGAACCTGTCCGATATTCATGCCCAATGGCCGGGCCAGAGCACTGAAGATGCTCAAGAAGTTGCTGAGTGGCGGGACGCCTTGCTGTCGGTTATCGCCCATAGCGGCACGGCACAGGCCAAGCAGATCCTCGACATGCTAGTGGCGGTGGCAAGCGCCTCGGACCTCGGTTGGCGGCCCAGCCATGGCACGCCTTACATCAATACCATCGGTGTCGAGCGCCAGCCGGTATTTCCAGGGGACCTGGCCATCGAAGAGCGGCTGGCCTCGATCATGCGCTGGAATGCGTTGGCCATGGTTGCCAGGGCCAACCACGCCTATGGCGAATTGGGCGGCCATATCGCCAGTTATGCCAGCGCGGCGGATTTGTTCGAAGTAGGCTTCAACCATTTCTTCAAAGCGCGAACCGAAAGGCGCGGTGGCGATCTGGTGTTCTATCAGCCGCACTCGGCGCCAGGGGTCTATGCTCGGGCGTTCCTCGAGGGACGCCTGGAAGAACAGGACCTGCTGCATTATCGCCAAGAGATCGGCGCACGCGCCAAGGGGGCCCGAGGGTTGTCGAGTTACCCGCATCCTTGGTTAATGCCGGACTTCTGGCAGTTTCCGACGGGCTCCATGGGCATTGGTCCGATCAGCTCGATCTACCAGGCGCGTTTCATGCGTTACCTGGAGCATCGCGGCCTGCAAGACAACGCCGGGCGAACCGTCTGGGGCGTGTTTGGCGACGGGGAAATGGATGAGCCGGAAAGCATGTCGGCACTGACGGTGGCCGCACGGGAAGGGCTGGATAATCTGGTCTGGGTGGTCAATTGCAACCTGCAACGGCTGGACGGGCCGGTGCGTGGCAATGGTCGCATCATCGACGAGTTGGAGGCGTTGTTTGGTGGTGCAGGCTGGAACGTCATCAAACTGGTTTGGGGGTCCGACTGGGACAGTTTGTTTGCGCGCGATACAGATGGCGCACTGGTCAAGGCGTTATCCAGCACCGTCGATGGGCAGTTCCAGACGTTTGCGGCAAAAGACGGGCGCTTTAACCGTGAACATTTTTTTGGTCAGAACGAGGCGTTGGCGCAGTTGGCACAGGGCCTGACTGATGAACAGATCGACCGCCTGAAGCGTGGCGGTCACGACATGGTGAAGATCTTCGCCGCCTATCAAAGCGCGCTGCTCGAAGGCAACAAACCCACTGTGATTCTGGCGCAGACCAAGAAGGGCTTCGGCATGGGCGATGCAGGGCAGGGCAAGATGACCGTGCACCAGCAGAAGAAGCTCGACAGGGAGGCGCTGATCGCGTTCCGCAATCGTTTCAACCTGCCGTTGACCGATGAACAGGCCGCCTCGTTGAGCTTCTTCAAACCCGCTGAAGACAGTGCTGAAATGCGCTATCTGCATGAGCGTCGTCGTGCATTGGGTGGGTACATGCCATCGCGCCCTGCGACTGCCGAACCATTGGCGGTGCCTGACGTCAGTAGCTATGGCGGGTTTGCCATCGGTGCCCAAGGCAAGGAAATGTCCACCACCATGGCGTTCGTTCGAATGCTCAGTGGTTTGCTGCGGGACAAACAACTGGGCCCGCGCATTGTGCCGATCGTGGCGGATGAAGCGCGTACGTTCGGCATGGCCAGCCTGTTCAAGCAGATCGGCATTTACTCCAGCGTGGGGCAGCGATATGAGCCGGAAGACATCGGTTCGATCCTGAGCTATCGGGAAGCGCTGGACGGCCAGATTCTCGAAGAGGGCATCAGCGAGGCAGGGGCGATCAGTTCCTGGGTTGCGGCGGCGACCAGCTATTCGGTACATGGCTTGCCGATGCTGCCGTTCTACATCTATTACTCGATGTTCGGCTTCCAGCGCATCGGCGACCTGATCTGGGCGGCGGCGGATCAGCGGGCCCGCGGTTTTCTGCTCGGGGCCACCGCAGGCCGCACGACATTGGGGGGCGAAGGTCTGCAGCACCAGGACGGCAACAGTCATCTGATGGCGGCGATGGTCCCCAATTGCCGGGCTTACGATCCGGCATTCGCCGGCGAGTTCGCGGTGATCCTGAATCACGGCATGCGCCAGATGCTGGAGCGTCAGGTGGACGAGTTTTATTACGTCACCTTGATGAACGAGAACTACCCGCAGCCCAACCTTCCTGAAGGCGTCGAACAGGCCATTATCCAAGGCATGTATCGGTTCGCCCGGTATGAAGTCGAGGGGGCGCGTGGGCGTGTTCAGTTGTTGGGTTCCGGCGCCATCCTGCGCGAAGTGATTGCCGCCGCCGAGTTGCTGGCGAGCGATTGGGGTATCGACAGTCAGGTCTGGAGCGTGACCAGCTTCACCGAGTTGGCACGTGATGCCCGGGAAGTGGAGCGCTGGAATCGATTGCATCCTGGACAACCTTTGCGCTGCAGCCATTTGCAGGCGTCGCTCAACGACTCGGCGCCGATCATTGCCTGCACGGACTACGTTCGCGCCTTGCCGCAGTTGATCGCCAGTTATCTTGATGTCCGGTACACGGTACTCGGGACCGACGGGTTTGGCCGTAGCGATACCCGCGACCAGTTGCGCAGGTTCTTCGAAGTGGATCGCCACCAGATTGTCTTGAGTGCGCTGACTGCATTGGTGCATGAGGGGCGTCTGGACGCCAGTGTCTGTGCCGAGGCTATTGAGCGTTATGCCATTGACGTTGACGCGGTAGTCCCTTGGGATGCTTGATTTCAGGGTTGGTGTGTATATCCGTTGCTGCGGTAACGGCTGCTTATGGTTCCGCTTTTACAGCGGGTCACTTTTGAAGAGCCCGGAAGCCGGCCCAGTCAAAAGTAACCAAAACGCTTTTGCCCCACCACTCGGTGCCTCGCCTAGGCTCGGCATGCCTGAACGAAGGCATTGCTCCGTGGGCCCGCCGCGAAGGGCCATCCATGGCCCAGCGCGGCTAACCCGGCATCCATGCCGGGTTGCCCACTGCGCAACACCTTCGTTCAGCCATCGTGGTTAACGGGGCGTCCGAGATCAACGTCCACCACGAGGCGGCCTAACAGCCGACCTGGTTCTGGTTGGGATCGCGTTTTTCCTGTGGGAGCGGGCTTGCTCGCGAAGGCGGTGTGTCAGCTTGCGGTGATGTTGGATGTGCCGGCGTCATCGCGAGCAAGCTCGCTCCCACAGGGGGGTTAGGTGCACATGAATTTTGTATTCGCTGAAGATCCAGTGTGGGAGCGAGCTTGCTCGCGATAGCGGTGGCTCAGCCACATAGATGCCGGCATATGCCCCGCTCTTGCTCTGCTCTTGCTTTGGATCTTGATCTTGATCTTGATCTTGATCTTGATCTTGAGGCCCCGTTAAACCACGCTGGCCGAACGCAGGCATTGTGGAGTGGGCATCCCGGCATGGATGCCGGGATAGCCGCGCTGGGCCATGGATGGCCCTTCGCGGCGGGCCCACGGAGCAATGCCGGAGTGAGGGCATGCCGAGCCTAGGCGAGGCACCAAGTGGTGGGGCAAAAGCGTTTTGGTTACTTTTGCGCTCTTCAAAAGTGACCCGCCGTAAGGGCGGAACCCTAAGCAGCCGTTACCGCAGCAACGGATATACACACTACCATCCTGAAAAAGGCGAGCCCCATTACCTCAAACAGCCAGAATGGTCGCCACCAACGCCAGAGCCCGAGGCACCAGCGTATCCAGTTCCAGATACTCACGATCGGTATGGACCTTGCCACCCACCGGCCCAAGACCACACAGCGTCGGAATACCCAGGCTGGCAGTGAATCCAGAGTCGGCACAACCACCGGTGAACTCGCCCTCAACGCTGAAACCCAGTGCCAGGGCTTTTTGTTGGTAGAGGTGCAGCAGCCGTTCGCTGTGACAGGCCTCCATCGGCAGAAAGGTGGTCGCTTCCTTGACGATGGCGCGGGTGCCGATCAGTTCTTCTTCCGCGACGATGGCCAGGATCGCGGTAAGGATCTGATCCCAGTGCTTGAGTTCGATGAAGCGAACGTCCAGCCGCGCGCTGGCGCTAGGCGCGACGGTGTTGCTGGACGTGCCACCGGATATCAGGCCAACGTTAGTGGTGATGCCTGCCGCGTAATCGGTCAAGGCGTGGAGCTTGACGATCTTGCGTGCCAGGGCTTCGATGGCACTGGCGCCGTCGGCATGATTGACCCCGGCATGCGCCGCGCGGCCGCTGACTTCGATGATCAGCGTGGCGCCGCCTTTGCGTGCGCTGACCACATTGCCGCTGGCCCGGCCGGGTTCGGTATTGAGCACGGCACGCGCGCCACGGGCGGCTTTTTCGATATGGGTTCTGGCGCTGCCGGAGCCGATTTCTTCGTCACCGGTGTACAGGACCTGCACCGGATAGGGCAACTGACCGGCGCGCTTGAGTGCCTTGAGCGCGAAGCAATTGAGCACCAGGCCGCCTTTCATGTCGGCGACGCCGGGGCCATAGGCGAGGTTGCCATCGCAGCTGTAGCCGCGCGTCGTGGTAGTGCCTTTGGGGAACACCGTGTCGCGATGGCCCAGCAACAGCACTGGCTTTCCATAGGCGCCTGGCACTTCGGCGAGCATCACGTCGCCAAAACCATCGACCGGCATGCGCTGGAGCAGAATGCCATCGGCTTCCAGTTCTTCCGCGAGCAGCGCGCCCACCGCGTCGACGCCCGCCTTGTCATAGCTGTTGGAGTCGGTGTCGACGATACGCTGTAGCAGCGATTCCATGGCGTCGCGCTGGTCAGCAAGCCAGTCCAGCGCCTGTTGTGGCGTAGCGCTCATTGCGCCTGCTCCCGTAACTGATGTTCCTGAGTCAGGCGTGCCGCGTCGTTGCCCAGATCCCAGAATAGCCCGGCCATGATTTGCAGGCTTTCTTTGACCACCGGTGCCAGCAAGTGCTCGTTCGGCGCATGTTGTGAGCAGGCCGGGTACGAGTGCGGCACCCACAAGGTTGGCAGGCCGAGCACGTCCGCGAACACGTCGTTGGGCAGCGAGCCCCCGAGGTTGGGCAGCAGCGCAGGTTTTTTGCCGGTGGTCTGTGTCAGGGAGTTGAGTGCCCAATTGACCCACGGGCTTTGCGGGTCCAGCCGAGTGGCATGCATCACATCGATGCGGCTTTGCTTGACCTCGACATTGCTGAAGCCATGGGCGTCCAGGTGGGCACGCACAGCCGGGATGAAGGTCCTGTAGTCACTGTTCACCACGAAGCGGATATGGCAATGGGCATTGGCCTTGCCGGGGATCGCATGCACGGGGGCGTCCGGGTTGCCGGTCTTGAAGGCGATGACGTCGAGGGTGTTCCAGCCGAACACCTTTTCACTCAGCGAGAGCTGCGGGTTACCCCAGTTGGCGTCGATTTGCGGATCGCCCGGCCCGCCACCCACTTCAATATCGGCCAGAGCCTGGCGCACCGGCTCTGGCAATGTTTCGGGCTGCAGGCCTGCCACTTTCACCCGGCCGTGTTCATCGACCATGCTCGCGATGGCATTGGCCAGAATGATCCCGGGGTTGGCCAGCAACCCGCCCCAGTTGCCAGAGTGATGGGCGCCTTCGCGCAAATTGACCACCAGCTCGAAGTTGAACACCCCGCGTGAGCCGAGAAAAATCGTCGGTCGTGAGGCCGCCAGGCGCGGGCCATCCGAGGCGATGAAAATATCCGCCGCGAGCGCTTCGCTGTGGGCGGCACAGAACGCGTTCAAGCCCGGCGAGCCTTCTTCTTCGCCCATTTCCAGCAGCAGTTTGACGTTAAAGCCCAGCTTGCCGTCGCGAGCCTTGAGCGTTTGCTCCAGCGCGGTCAGGTTGATCAGGTGCTGGCCTTTGTTATCCGCTGTGCCGCGGCCGTACCAGCGATCGCCTTCGACCGTGACTTGCCACGGTGATAGGCCTTCACGCCATTGGGCTTCATAGCCCCGCACCACATCACCGTGACCGTAGCTCAGTACCGTCGGCAGTTCGGGATGCTCGATGCGCGTGGCGATCATGAAGGGGCCACGCTCTGCCACCGGGTTGTCATAGATCTTGACGCTGAAGCCCATCGCCTCGACATGCGGGGTGATGAAGTCATTGAGGTAGCGATACAACTCGGGCTGGCTGTCCGTTGCCTGGCTTTCGGTGTGCAAGGCGACGCTGCGTTCGAGCAGATTGAAAAAGGCACCGTTGTCGAATTGCGCGGTGGTGTTGCTGATGGCCAATGAACGACTCATGAGTGGACAAGCTCCAGTGTTTGGGCAGGATTGTCGTGAAGGTGGCAACGCACGCTGCCGCCGATAATTGAATCATTGGCCGGGTAGGCCGTTTTGCACGGTGCGAAGCAGCTCGGGCAGCGCGGGTGAAAAGCGCAACCGGACGGCGGTGACATCGGATTGGGAAAGGTGCCGTGCAGGCCGATATCGGGAATGCCCAGGCGCGGATCGGGCGTGAGCACCGAATCCAGCAAGGCGCGGGTATAAGGGTGGCCGGGTTCGGCGAACAACGATTCGCGCGTACGTTCTTCGACGATGCGCCCCAGGTACATCACCGCTACCCGGTCGGCGAGGTGTTCGATGACCGCGAGGTTGTGGCTGATCAGCAGATAGGTCAGGCCCGAATTCGCGCTTGAGGTCTTGCAGCAGGTTGAGAATCTGCGCCTGCACCGACACGTCCAGCGCCGAGGTGGGTTCGTCGCAGATCAACACATCGGGTCGCATGATCAGCGCCCGTGCGATCGCGACCCGCTGGCGTTGTCCACCGGACAACTGACTCGGGTAGCTGTCGATGACCCGCTTGGGCAGGCCGACCACATCAAGCATCGCTTCGGTCTTCTTGCGCCGCTCGGCGGGGCTGCCGATGTCATGCACGATCAGCGGCAGGGTAATGATTTCGCGCAGCGTCTTGCGTGGGTTCAGCGAGGAATACCGGGTCCTGGAATATCGGCTGAATGTGCCGGGACATCGCCTTGCGATCCGTCGCCGCCAGATGCTTGCCATTGACCAGCACATCGCCGCTGGTAGGCGGCAACAGACCGAGCAGTAGCTTTGCCAGGGTACTTTTTCCGCAACCGGACTCACCGACCAGACCGAGGGTCTCGCCACGCATCAGACGCAGGGAAACGCCATCCACGGCTTTCAGGATGGCGGCGGGTTTGAAAAAGCCCTGGTTGATCCGAAACTCGCGACGGATGTCACACAGCTCCAACGTGATTTCTTTTTTCATGACCTTGCGCGCTCCAGAAGGCGAATCGGTGCCGGGGCCGGTGCGGCGAACAGGCAGCGCGCCATGTGTCCGTCCTGCTCGACTTCGGGGATGTCTTGCGCGCAGGCCGGTATCGCTTGACCACAACGATTGCGGAACGCACACCCTTGCTGTTCGCCGACCAGGCTTGGCACCAGGCCTGGAATCGAACCCAGGGCCTCACCCGGTTTGGTCTGGCCAGGGATTGGAATACTGGCCAGCAGACCACGGGTGTACGGATGCTGCGGGTTCTCGAACAGTTGCAGGGCAGGGGCGGTTTCGACGATTTCCCCGGCATACATCACGGCGACCCGATCGGCGATCCGTGCCACCAGCCCAAGATCGTGGGTGATGAAGATCACCGCCAGGCCGAGTTCTTTCTGAATGTCGCGAATCAAGCGCAGGATCTGCGCTTGAATGGTCACGTCCAATGCGGTGGTTGGCTCATCGGCGATGATCAGGTCCGGTTCGCACATCAACGCCATGGCAATGATCACCCGCTGGCGCAAACCACCAGACAGTTGATGCGGATACTGACGCAAGCGCTCGGTGGCATTGCTGATACCGACTTTCTCCAGCATCCGCCCGGCGTGAAGCAGGGCATCCTTGCGCGACACCTTGCGATGCCGGGTCAGCACTTCGCTGAGTTGATCGCCAATGCTGTAGGCCGGGTTCAGCGAGGTCATCGGTTCCTGGAAGATCATCGCCAGACGGTTGCCGCGCAGGTCGCACATGTGCCGTTCGCTCTGGCCGATCATGTCGATACCGTCCAGCATCAGCCGGGACGCCGTGCGTTTGGCTTCGCGTGGCAACAGGTCCATCAGCGCCAGCGACGTCAAGGATTTACCGCAGCCGGATTCGCCGACGATGCACAACATTTCACCGCGCTCGACTTCAAAGGTCAGGCCGCGCACTGCATGCAGCATGTCATCCGGCGTCGGGCTGTTGCCCATGGGGATATCCACGCGCAGGTTTTCTACATGGAGTAGTGCCATGTTCGGTACCTTCAATTAGTTACGGCCGTCGATCAGTTGCGGCCGTCGGGCAGGATCAGATCGCGCAGGCCATCGCCGACCAGGTTGATGCCCAGCACCAGAATCATCAGGGCGACGCCGGGAATGGCGATGACCCACGGGGAAAAGAACATGTAGGGTTTGCCTTCAGCGATCATCAAACCCCAGGACGGCGTCGGCGGCTGCACACCCACCCCGAGGAATGACAGGGCCGACTCCAGCAGGATCGCGTGGGCCATTTCCAGCGTCGCGACGACGATCAGCGCGCCGACCAGATTGGGCAGGATTTCGCTGACCAGAATGCGCAGGGTCGAGCAACCCAGCGCCTGGGCCGAGGCCACATATTCAGCATCGCGAATCTGTTGCACCGAAGCCCTGACCACCACCGCGAAGCGATCCCAGAGCAGGCAGCCGAGCAGCACGATCACCACTTTCAGCGAGCCGCCCATCAACGAGGCCGAGGCCAGCGTGACCATCACGACGGGCATCGCCAGCCGAGTGGTGATCAGGTAGCTGATGAACGCATCGACCTTGCCGCCGTAGTAACCCGCCAACAGCCCCATGACCGTGCCGATAAAGCCGGAAATAAGCGCCGCCGCGATGCCGATGAACAGTGAGATACGTGCGCCGTAGAGCAGTCGCGACAGGTAATCACGGCCCAGCTTGTCGGTTCCCAGGACGTATTCCCAGGTGCCGTTGGCCATCCATGCCGGCGGTTTCATACGCAGCATCACGTCCTGCGCATAAGGGTCATAAGGCGCCAGCCACGGGGCGAAGAGTGCGCCGGTGAAGATGATCAGCAACAACACCGTGCCGATGGCGAAACCACGATGACGAAAGCTCTTGCCAAGTACTCGGCTCAGGCTGCTGGGGGGTGGCAGGTAGTCATTGATTGTGAGGGTCGTTGGGGTGCTCATGTAAACCTCCTAGCGCACGCGAATGCGCGGGTCGAGCAGTGCGTTGAGCACATCGGCCAGCAAGGTAAGGATGATGTAGATCACCGCAATCAGCAGGACCACGGCCTGTACGACTGGAAAGTCATCACGGGCGATGGCGTCCCAGGCGAGTTGTCCGATGCCTTGCAGGGAGAACACGGTTTCGATCACCACCGAACCGCCGAGCATGAAGCCAAACTCCACCGCCGCCAGCGCGACGACCGGAATCAAGGCGTTGCGCAGTGCGTGCTTGAACAACACGCGGGCAGGGCGCAGGCCCTTGGCGCGGGCCGTGCGGATGTAATCGGAACTGAGCACATCAAGCATGCCTGCACGGGTCAGGCGCATGATTGCCGGCGTCGCGTAGTAGCCCAAGGCAATGGCCGGCATGACGAAGTGCAGCAGGGTTGAGTTGCCGGACACCGGCAGCCACTTGAGCGTCACCGCGAATACCACGATCAACATCAGCGCAAACCAGAAGCTGGGCATTGCCTGGCCCAGTACCGCAATGCTCAAGGCCAGTCGGTCGACCCAGGTGTCGCGTTTGACTGCGGCCAGCACGCCCAGTGGGATCGCCACCAGCAAGGCGATGCCCAGCGCCAGGGCACCTAACCCGAGGGTGATTGGCAAGCGGCTGGCGACAAGGTTGTAGACCGACTCCTGAAAGAAAAAAGAGTTGCCCAGGTCCAGCCGTAGCAAGTCGCCCAGCCAGTTGAAGTACTGGGTCGGTAGCGGTTTGTTCAAACCGTATTGCACGCGGATTTGTTCGATCTGTTCGCTGGTGGCTTCCGGTCCGCCAATGGCCGTGGCCAGGTCGCCGGACAGATGCAACAGAGAAAAGCTGATCACCGACACGGTAATGGCGACGCAAACAGCGATGCCCAGACGGCGCAAAAGGAATCCAAGCATGGCAAGTTTCCTCATATCCAATGGATGACAGGTGTGAGGACGTGTCCGTGGTGCGGGTGAGCCCGCAAGCCACGGCACCTCTCGATCAATCCGCTCGGTGGCGGATTACTTCCAGCTGGACTGAACGAAACGCGGCAGTTCATCCGGATAGGGCGTGAACGCCAATTCGGAGGTGTAGGCGTAGTTCATCGAGTAGTTGAACAGCGGCGCCCAGTACGCCTGTTCGCTGATGCGCTGCAACGCCTTGCGGTAGTTGTCCTTGCGCAATTGCGGGTCGAGGGCGTTGTCAGCGGTCTGCAACCAGCCCTGGACTTGTGGGTCTTTGATGTTGTCGTCCGGGTTGCCCTTGAACCAGGTGCCGGCCGACGCCGAGGTGTCGAGGATCGAGAACGAGCCCCAGGCCTGAAACGACATGGGCACCTTGCCGCCACGTTGTTGATCGCGCAGGGCGGCGTACTTCAAGTAGCGCAGCTTGGCGTTGATGCCCACTGCACGCAGGTTGCCGATGATGGCTTCGACGTAATCACGGTCGCGATAAGCGAAGATTTCTGTCTCGAAGCCATTGGGGTAACCGGCTTCGGCGAGCAACGCCTTGGCCTTGGCCGGGTCGTAGTTGTAGACCGTGGCCGCGGAGGTATCGCAGCCGAACTGGCCTGGATAGCAGGCAACCTGCAAGGGCTTGGCTTCGCCCCCCACCAATTGCGTGGCGAGCGCATTGCGGTTGATCGCATGGTTGATGGCTTGACGCACCTTGAGGTGCTTCATCGGCGAGTTTTCAGTGGAGGTGCCTCGAGCATCAAGAATCAGGAAGCCGATGCGCATGGTTTCGCCGCTGGTCACGGTCAGGTTCGGCATACCTTTAAGGTCGACGGCCTGATCCGAGGTCACTCGCCAGGTCCAGTCGACACCCTCGGTCATCAACTCGGCCAGGCGGGTTTCCGCATCCGGAATCACTCGGAACTTGAGGTGACCGATATGGGGCTTGCCTTGTGGGCTGTCTGGAAAATAGTCCTTGTTGATCTCCATGGTCACGCCTTCGCCAGCCACCACCGACACGGCTTTATACGGCCCGGTACCGATTGGCTTGCGGCTGAATTCGGCCAGGCCGACCTTCTCGAAGTACTGCTTGGGGTACATCGGAACGGCGTTGGACAGGTATTCCAGTGCCGGAGGGAAAGGTTTTTTCAAATGCAGGCGGACGCTGTAGTCACCGGTTTTTTCGGCGCTCTTGATCCAGTCTACGTTTTGCACGGTAACGACTTTCGCTTCGGGCGACACCACGTAGTTGAGGGTGAACACCACGTCGTCGGCGGTGAAGGCGTCGCCGTTGTGAAATTTGACGCCTTTGCGCAGCTCAAAGTCGAGGGTGGTGTCGTCGACCTGGGTCCAGCGGGTGGCCAACATGGGTTTGTATTCGCCGCTGTTGGGATCGCGATAGATCAGGTTGTCCCAGATCAGCCGGCCGAGAATCACCCCTTCGCGCAAATCGTTGTGATAGGGGCTGATGTTTTCAGGCTCGCTGTCGGAAGCGTAAACCAGGGTGTCGTTGGCTTTACCGGCATGCGCCGGAAAACTGCTGATGAGGCCTGTCAGCGCAATGCTGCAGGCGAAACCTTTGATGCCCATGCCGTCGTCTCCGTTGGCGAGAGTGGTTGAATCAAAGGGCAGCGAATCGCAAATGCGTAAAGGAGGGTGAGAAGCTCAGGTCATGTTTTTTTGGTCTGGACACGAATGTAGGGAAAGGCTATCAATGCCACAAGAATAATATTTCGATACTTGCGTTGCCGAAAAGGCAATTCCTGGGGGCGCCGATGCAGCTGTATGGTGTGCAGTCCACGGCACTGCGTTATTTTCTGGAAGTCGCGCGATGCGGATCGATCAGCGAAGCCTCGATGCGCCTGAATGTCGCAGCCTCAGCGGTGAGCCGACAAATTGCCAAGCTCGAGTTGGCTCTGGACGCCAGCCTGTTCGAGCGTCGTGCCCGAGGCATGGTGCTCAGCGAGGCGGGGGCGCGACTGGCGGCCTATGCGCGCAAGTCGCAGCTTGAGGCCGAGCAGGTGGTGCTGGAGATTACCGAGCTGCATGGTTTGCAGCGGGGCCATGTGCACGTTGCCTGCTCGGAAGGGTTTGCACTGGAATACATGCCCAGGAGCATCAGCGCGTTCAGGCGTGAGTATCAGGGCATTCATTTCACGTTGGAGGTCTGCGCGCCGGCCGAAGCGACCGAGAAGGTGCGTTCCGGCGAAGCCGATCTGGCGATGACCTTCAGCCTGACGCCGCAAAGTGAAATCAAGGTCGAACACGTCATGAGCGGGGCGATTTTTGCCGTGGTCGCCAATTCCCATCCCTTGGCCGGGCGTGAAGCGGTCAGCCTCGCTGAGCTGCAGCCCTGGCCCATTGCGTTACCCAAGGCCGACACCACGATACGGCAGCTGTTCGACATCTGTTGCGGTGTCCAGGGGTTGTTGTTCGACCCGGTGTTGACCACCAATTACGTTGCGGCGCTCTATAGCTTCGTCCGCGAAGAAGGCGTTATCAGCCTGGCCAGCGAAATGACCTTGCAAAAGCAGGTGGCGGACAAGGTCCTGCAATGCGTACCGATCCTTGACGAAGGCATGCAGGCACGCCGCATCGAACTGCAAAGCATGGCCGGCCGCAATTTACCGGCAGCGGTGTGTGCCTTCAGGGATTTTCTGATTGCGGATCTGGCGAAAGCGAAGCGCTGAGTCCGGTGAATCTGTTCTCACTGTTTGAACATCAGCCGCTGCGCTGTATCTGCTCCAGTATCAGGCTGTCAGTGATGTTCATGTCGTCCAGCAACAGAAACATCTTGCTCAGCACCTCGGCCATTTTCCTGTCGGTGTCGGCGAACGGCAGGTAGAACGCCGTGACGTTGCTGCCTGCGGGCACGATGCACAGGTAGTTGCCGGGTTCGATATGGATGGCGGCGCTGCCCAGGTGAATGCGGTAGTTCGCACGCTGGCCGCTAATGTGCAGGAAATGCCCTTCGCATCTGACGTTTTGCAACCCTAGCCCTTGAATCAACTCGCCGACCAGTTCGGCGCGGCGTTGCACGGTTTCGTGGCTGGTGCTGTAGTCGTCTGCGGCGTGGGCCACGGAGACCAGCAGGTCGGCGTCGCGCATGACTTCCGAGAACAGCAGCGGCGGTACTTGTTCAAGGGGGAGGGCTTTCTGGTCGCGGTGGAACGCAATCGTGTCGAAGGTAAAGTGTTCCGTTTCCGAGAGGTAGTGACCGGTATCCAGAAAGTTGAACAGGGCGTAAATGCCGTGCTCTTTGCTCTCGTAATAGATGTCCTCGACGCTTGAAGTCGACCAGTTGCGGACCTGCAGCAACCGGGCGGCGACTTTGCCTTTCAGGCGGTGGCCGGCAAATCGGTTGGACCACAGGCCGGTGTCTCGCTCGGCAGGGGTGAGCAGGTACAACTCGCGAAAGGCTTGTTTGAACGGCTGCACCCGGCGATGGGTCACCACGCTTTTTTGCCAGGCCGACAGTTGTCCTGCCGTGAACAGATGAAAAGGGTGAGCGATACGCAGGTTCTTTTCAACGACGTGTTGGCGGCCTTCAAGGTCAGTCACCGTCAGCGTTGCGGCATCGAGCCAGCCCAGCGCAGCGTCGTCGGCCTGCATGATCAGTTGTTCGAGCAGCAGACGAACCGCGGGCATTTTCAACAGCGGCTTCAGGTCGTCCAGCGCCAGGGTTTCGCCGCTGCTCATCATCGCTTCCAGGGTGCGGCAGAAGCGGGCGATTTGCTCTTTGAGCTGGGTCTGCTGCGTCTTGAGGGCGACGAAGTCTGCGTGCTTGCGAATTGCAGGCGGTGCGGTTTTGAGCGTCTTGCCGGCTTTGCAGATGTGTAATGTGGGCGACAAACCGTCGATGATGAGCGTGACGTCATAGCCATCGATGGAAGCGGCCGTCACGGCGGATTCGGCGATCTCCGATTCCATGGCCCATTCCAGGCGAATCGCCGAGGGGTAGCCGGCGACACGCGCGAGGTTTTCCAGGCCTGCCTGCACCGCTGCGTGGGAGTTGGCCTGTCGCTGAGCGCCGTATTTACGCACCTCTTTGTGCAGTTTCTTGAGCGTCAGGTAGCGCTGGCGTACGTCGTCCGGCCCCGTGACGGGCAGCAAGCCATAGATGCGCATGGCCGGCTGTGCATGGCGGGTCAACTTCTTTTCCAGCGCCGCTCGACCGATGCCCTGGTAGGCGTCGAGCAGTACACGCGTCTCGGGAAACGCCCAGTGCGAGGGTTCGAGCGCCGCGAGGTACTCGCGCAGGTGGCCTGGGTCGGCCTCGGCCAGCGCCTTGTCCAGCAGGTAGCGGTCCACCACGCCCACGGTTTCATCCAATGTATTGGGCAGGTCGGTGCCCCAGCCGGACCGAGGTGCCAGGGCAATGTTCAGGTATTCACGCTGGAAGGCTTGCAGATCACTCCAACCGAGCGCGTCGAGCACCACTCGGCTGGCTTGTCCGGCGTAGGGCAGGGCGGTGAGCAGGGTATTTCTTGAAAAGCCGGACAACGCCGCGAGCAGCTCTGCCGATTGGTGCTTGGGCAATTGCTGAAGCGATAGGAAGGGTTGGAGCACCGCAGCCGTGTAGCCGAAGCTGTCGAGGTCATCCGGTGTCATGCCCAGTCGTTCGATGACCGACAAGGCCTGCAACAACCAACGGGTCTGATACACCTCGACCGAGCGGAAGGTGTCAGCCAGCCTCTCGGCGTTATCGGGCAATCCAGCCAGGGCATCCTCGACGTAACGAACGGTGAAGTTCGCCAGTTCAGGGGGCACTGCAGCGGGTTCTTCAGTGGGGATGTCATCACTCTGGGACGGCTCATCATCGATGTCTTTCGGGGCCTCGTTGTTTGAATCGTCCTCGTCGAAATCTTCATCGGCGTACCGAGTCAGGTCCACATCATCGCTGTCCAGCCCGGCGTCGTCCGAATAGAACATCATGGCGCGGCCCCAGGTATTGGCCGCCCGGACGAAGCGCGGGTAATCGAGGCGGCCCGCTTCCAGCAGGCCCAGAGCGATGCGCTCGATTTCCTTGTGCACGTAGATGTACGCGTCGGCGATTTTCCTTTGTTCTTCATCAGCCGGGGAAGGGGGCTGCACGCGGTTCCAGCTGCCGTCCAGCAACCATTCGGCGAAAGTCTGCCAGGGCGGGGTGGGCGGATAATCGCTCAGGCGACTGATGCAGGCCTGAACGTCGGGGAAGGCCCAGGCCTGGTCCGGACTTCTTCGGTAATAGGCAGGGCCATCTTCATCAGTGGGCAATGGATAGTCACTGTCTTCGAAGGCAAATTGCAGCATGTGCTGCAGCCGCGCCCCGATCTGCTCCAGCGCGTAGGCATCCGGGTGCGCCGTGATCCACGCGTCGCAGAGTCGATATTGCAGGCCATAACGCTGTTGATCGCGGCGGTCCTCCAGATCGTCCCAAACGGTCGGGAACACAAAACCATCAGCCAGTGCCTTGGGCCCATCCTCTGGATGCTGCCTGACCCAATCATCGGCGATGCGCAGGACGTCGATGCCGTCCCAAAAATCGGGCTCGAATTCGTCATAGTGGCTGAGCTCGGGGTAGTCATCCAACGCTCTGTCACAGAATGCGCGCAGCGCAGCGAGGCGTGTGGCTTGTTCGGGCACAGGACGGCGTGATTGCATGAGGGTATCCGAGGAAGAGAGTGACGAGGATCAACCGCCGAGCAGCGGCACCAGGCGGATAAACGCGAGGGTGGAAGGAGGACTCAATTCGATTGTCTCATCGAGTCTTTGCAGCATTACCCCGTTGTGCAGAACGCGGAAGGCACGGGTTTCAAAACCCTTCAAGGCTCGCTCGACTTCAGTGCCGACATCCAGGTCGGGAGGTGCGCTGGCCTGAGGCATGACCACCGCGCCTTCATGGGCTTGCTGAAGAACATCCCGCTCGCTCAAGTATTGGCGGTCGAGCATTTCACGCAGCGCCGCTTGTTCCAGCCAGTGCTGGACCGACAGCGCGGCGATCTGTTCGGCAACGGTCTGGCGAATGAGCTCGGCGACCGTCAAGGTCAACGTAGTCGGGGTCAGGGTGACAGGGGGCAGCAAAGGCTCTTGGCGTGCGCCTTTCAGGCAATAGCTATGAACCACGAACTCCATGACGCATTCCTTGCAAGCCAGGCCAGCCGGGCGGATGGCGCCTTAGCATATCCCGGTGTGCAATAAACTTCACCGCGCAGCGTCCTCTTTTCACATTTACGTTATTCGCCGGTCAGCCTCCCACCGCCGAGCTGCCGGTGAACTTTTGTTGTCGGCGAAAAAAACATAACGCTAAGGCTGGACTGTGCTCTTGGTGGAGACAATTTTGCCGTAACCTTCTACGGGCGGCGTCTCATCGACCACCCACATACGCTCGCTGCGACATTTGAACTTCACACCTTTGCGCGGCGCCATGACCCTGGCCGTTTCCATGCACATTGCCCTGGTAGCAAAGGTAGGCCCTGGTTTTCGTTCCTCGATACAGCCTTCGATGCCACTGCAGATCGTCATCACAACAAAATAAACCGTCATCATCTCGGTATGCTCCCTTGCGCGATGCGAGTGATTACATCCTGTAGTCCAGGTCGGCTGGCCTAAACGTTTAGCGGGAGGTTGCCTGCGGATGATGAGCTTGGATTTAAATCGCCAGCAATGGCACGTTGGTACCGTGTGTCGGGAAACCGTCACTGTATTAATATATTTTTATTTCATGGCTTTTTGTGCCAATAACTTGGCGTCATCCGAGTGCTGAGGGGAGGGTAAAACGGGGGGCCATGAGCCCCCGAGAACCCCTGTGGGAGCCGAGTTTGCTCGCGATAGCGTCGGCACATCCGACATCACTGCAAGCTGACCCACCGCCATCGCGAGCAAGCTCGCTCCCACGTTGGATCTTTAGTAGCCCCGAAATTAACGCCCGCCTCAGACCCCTGTGGGAGCGAGCTTGCTCGCGATGAGGCCAGTAAGCCCAACATCCATGGGGCTGACCCACCGCTATCGCGAGCAAGCTCGGCTCCCACGTTGGATCTTCAGTAGCCCCGAAATTAACGCCCGCCTCAGGCCCCTGTAGGAGCGCGGTCACCCAGAGCCAGGTCGGCTATCAGGCCGCGTCGCGGTCGCCGGCGAACAGCTTGCCTGCAACGGCAAAGGCAAAGACGCTAGCATGAGGGTTTACTCATAGAAGGGAACATCATGCGAAACCTTCCTCCTTCTTCAAGCCTGCGAGCCTTCGAAGCCGCCACGCGGCACGCCACGTTCACTGCGGCGGCAGAGGAGTTGCACGTCACACAGAGCGCGGTAAGCCACCAGCTCAAGCATTTGGAACAGCTCTGGGGATTGCAGCTGTTTCATCGTGGTAACTCGCTGCACCTGACCTCGGCAGGGGCAGCGCTTGCGCCCATCGTGCGTGAGTTCTTCATGAAGCTCGAGGCCACCTTGGCCGATTTACGCGAGCAAAACGGGCGGCAGCGGCTGAGTGTCAGCACGACCTATTCTTTCGCCTTGAAGTGGCTGCTGCCTCGGCTTCCTGATTTGGCGCAAGCGCATCCGCAAATCCTGCTCACCCTGGACAGCACCGATAGCCCCATTAACTTCTCGACGACAGACCCGGACGTGGCTATTCGCCTGGGCCACGGGCATTTCCCGTCGCTGTTTTCAGAGTTTCTGTTCCGCGAGCAGATTTTTCCGGTCGCCAGCCCGGCGTTGCTTGCGCGCTTTGGCACGCCGCAAACGGCCGCCGAATTGCTGCGCTATCCACTGCTTACCCGTGATGGCGCAGCGCGGGTGCCGAAATGGGAACAGTGGTTTGCCCAAGTGGGCGTTGAGGTTACGACCTTGAAGGAAAGCATTCGCTACGCAGACACCAATATGACCATTGAGGCGGCGTTGTTGGGGCAAGGTATCGCGCTGGCGCGCAGCGGGCATGTCGAAGCCGAGCTCAATGACGGCCGTCTTCAAAGGCTGTTCGAACTGCCGTTCGCATCGCCTCTGGCGTATTACTTCGTGTGCCCCACAGGGATCGAGACTCAGCCTCATATCGCCAGCTTCCGTCGTTGGCTGGTGACCCAGGCGGTCGATGCTCAGCAAACTTATGCATGAGGTTTTCATCATGCTGGGATGAAGAGACTTTGCTTTTATAGCGCTAGTGGGTCGGCCTAGGATGATGCATGTCCTTACCCATCATCTGCCTCGTCTTGTTCGCCGCGCTGCTGCACGCCAGTTGGAACGCCATGCTGCGCGGGGGCACCGACCGTTTGTGGTCTATGACCATCATGTGCATGGCGATCGCCCTGGCGAGCGTCATCGTGGCCGCGCTGCTGGCGCCGCCCGCCCGTGCAAGCTGGTTCTGCGTTGGGCTCTCCGCGATATTGCACGTGGGTTACAACCTGTTCCTGGTGCGCAGTTACAAGTCTGGAGACCTGGGCCAGACTTACCCCATCGCCCGCGGTGTATCTCCGATCCTGATTGTCCTGGCCGCTTCGCTGTTCGCCGGTGAGCGGATGGCGCCGAATGGACTGATGGGGATTGCGTTGGTGTCGACCGGAATCATCTCGCTGGCTTATACCGGGCGCCGGCGGACGTTGCCTGACTTGCCCTACGCACTGGGAACCGGTTGTTTCATTGCTGCCTACAGCGTGGTCGATGGCATCGGCGTTCGCCTCTCCGGGGCGCCAATGGCCTACACCGCCTGGATGTGCCTGTTGTGGGGCGTGATGATGCCCCTGGTTTATATCGGACTGCGCGATGCCAAAAGCCTCTTTGCTCTGCGGCCAGGTATCGCCGTGGCCTCTGCTGGCGGGCTGGTTTCATTGCTGGCCTACGGCGTCGTGATCTATGCCATGGCCCAGGCACCGATGGGGGCGGTGTCCGCCCTGCGAGAAACCAGCGTCATGTTCGCCGCTTTGATCGGGTACGCGTTTCTTGGCGAAGCATTGACCTTACGCAAGCTGTTGGCCTGCGCCGTCATTGCACTCGGTGCGCTGGTTATCCGCTGACCTCGCTTTTTCCATCCAGTCGTGAGGATTGATCATGAATGACCGTTCGCAAAAGCCCTTGATCCTGATTACCGGAGGCGGGCGCGGGATTGGCGCGGCGACCGCCCTGCTGGCCGCTGAACAGGGTTACGACGTCGTGCTGACCTACATCGCCGATGAGGCGTCGGCGTTGGCGGTGGCAGCGCAGGTCGAGGCCAAGGGGGCCCGTGCCCTGGCGGTACGCGCCGATAACGCCGATCCGGCACAGATCGTCGAACTGTTCGCCACCCTTGATCTGCGCTTCGGGCGAATCGATGTGCTGGTCAACAACGCTTCGATATTGGCACGCCAGTCGCGCTTGGAGGATCTTGGCTTCGAGCGCATGCAGCGAATCTTTGCGGTCAACGCCTTGGGGCCGATGCTCTGCGCTCAGCACGCTACCCGGCGCATGGCCTATCGTTATGGTGGGCGTGGTGGTGCAGTCATCAATATTTCTTCGGCGTCAGCTCGCCTCGGTAGCCCGAATGAATACGTGGACTACGCAGCGTCCAAGGGCGCGGTTGAAACGTTCACGACGGGTTTTGCCAAGGAAGTGGCCCGGGAGGGTATTAGAGTCAACTGCGTTCGACCCGGGCATATCTATACCGAGATGCATGCGAGTGGGGGAGAGCCGGGCCGAGTCGACCGGGTGAAGGATACGATCCCGATGGGGCGTGGTGGCCAGCCGGAGGAGGTCGCACGGGCCATTCTCTGGTTGGCGGGGCCGCAGGCGTCGTTCGTGACGGGCACCTTCCTGGATGTGACCGGAGGGAAGTAGGCCGGCTATCAAGTTCGTCTTTCAAATGAAGCGTCCGAGGGTTGTCGCCATAATTCGCGAGTCGCCGCTGATCCCTGGCCAGGATCGCGGCGAGTGTCGAGCCTCTTGCTACTTGTAATGTTGTTCAAACACCGCCAATTGCTCAGGCTTGATCAACTGAAAGGGCACCCAGACGTCCGTCTCCACCGGCTCTCCCTTGATCATCTTGAGCGCTGCCTGTACCGCGCTGGTCGCCTGGGCCTTGGGATCCTGGAACACCGAGGCGACCAGCATCCCGCGCTTGATCGCCGCCAGGCCGTCAGGCAAGCCGTCGATGCCGACAATCGCAATCTCGCCCTTGGCTTTGCCGGCCTGCTGCAAGGCCATGGCCGCACCGATGGCCATCTCGTCGTTGTTGGCGACGATGGCATCGAAACGGCTGCCCGCCAATAGCCAGTTGCTGGTCAGGTCCATCCCTTTGTTGCGCTGCCACTCGGCACTTTGCTGCTCGACAACCTTGATCCCGGGATAGTCCTTGAGCACCTGCTTGACGCCTTCGGTGCGGTCGTGGGTGGCGTTTTGCGCCAGGTCACCCATGATGATCGCGAGGTTGCCTTTGCCTCCGAGCTTTTCTGCCAGGTAGCGCATCTGCAGCTGTCCGGCCTCAATGTCATTGGACGCCACCGTGACGACGCCTTTGGGCAAGGTGCGCTCGTCCGGGTGGCGGTTGACGTAGACCAGCGGCGTCTTTGCTTCGACCGCGGCGCGGGTGATATTGGCCGTGGCGGAGGTGTCCACCGGCAGGACAATGACCGCATCCACTTTCTGGTTGATAAAGCCCTGGACCTGGTTGAGTTGGCGCACCACATCGCCCTGGGCGTCCTCGAACTGGATCTGCACGTTTTCCTTTTTCGCGGCCTCGTCCAGGCCGTTACGCACGTAGGTCATGAAGTTGTCGTCGACCCTGGCGATGCTGACGCCGATGCGATAGTCGGCGGCGGCCCATTGGCTGAAGAGCAATAGCAGGGTGGCGAAAAGCAGTGTGCAACGACGCATGATGGTTTTCCTTTTGTTGTTATGAGTGGTACGTCACCAAGAGCTGAAAATCTGCCGCACGCGTTGAGTTCGGCGCGGGCTTTATCCATCAAGCGTGAAGGCCTGCCGGAAACGCTCAAGCGCGACCTCGCTGTCACCGCTGGCCCAGCCTTCGAGGCCGACGACACCGCTGTATCCCATGCCGAACAAGGCCTTGGCAATGGCGGGATAGTGGATTTCACCGGTGCCGGGCTCCATGCGACCTGGGACGTCGGCGACCTGGATTTCGCCGATGGCGCTGCCGGCGCGCTGGATCAGTTCGATCAGGTTTCCTTCGCCGATCTGCGCGTGATAGAGGTCCAGGTTCATCTTCAGGTGCGGGCTGCCCACGGCCTCGATCAGCGCCAGGGTATCGTCAGCGCGGGCGAACGGCGTGCCCGGGTGGTCGACTTCGGTGTTGAGGTTTTCCAGCAGGAATACCCGACCCGCGTCTTCGCCCAGGCGGGCGATTTTTTCCAGCGTCTTGCAGGCGCTCAGCCACATGCGGCCGGTGGTCTGGGCCACGGGTTTGACCGGCAGGCCTTGATCACCCAGGCCGGTGCCATGCAGGTTCAGGCTTGGGCAACCCAATTGCGCGGCGACGGCCAAGGATTCCTGGGCGCTGTCGAGCAGTTGCCGGATATCGTCGGGGTCGGTCAGGTTGCCTGAGAGGTAACCGGTCATGGAGGTGAAATCCGCGCCGGTCGCCGCGAGGGCTTGGATGTCTTTGCTCGCCCAGTTCCATATCTCGGCGCTGAAGCCCAACGCATGGATGCGTTTGACCCGTTCGGTAAAGGGCAGGTCGAGGAAGACCATCTCGGCGCTGATCGCCAGTTTGAACGGTACGAAACTCATGAAAGTGCTCCCTGCACACGCACCGTCTTGCCCTGTTGGAAGGACTCGATGCAAGCGCGGGCAATGGCCAGTGCCGCCCGGGCGTCTTCACCGCTGGCCAAGGGTTTTTCGCCGCTGCGCACGCAATTGACGAAGTGGTTGAGCTCGGCCACGTAGGCATCACGCAGCAAGTCGGTGTCCATGCGCTGGGTGTCGGCCTGGACCCCATTGGCCAGGTACCGCAGCAAGTCGGAGTCGTTGACGTTGCCCATGGTCAGCATGCCGGCGCTGCCGAACACTTCGCCGCGGACATCGTAGCCATACACGGCCTGGAAGTTGGCTTCGGCCGTGGCGATGGCGCCATTGTCGAAACGGATCGTGACCACCGCGGTGTCGAGAAATCCTTTGTCCTTGTAGTCCGGTGCGATCAGGGCATCGGCCATCACAAAAACCTCAACCGCCTCGGCGCCCGGATTCAGGTAGCGCAGGGTATCGAAGTCATGGATCAGGGTTTCCAGGAAGATTACCCATTGCGGCGACGCGGCCGGGTTGTTCAACGCCGGGTCACGGGTCAGCGAGCGCAGCAGTTGTGGCGTACCGATCCGGCCGGAAACGACGTCCAGGTGGGCGGTGCGGAAACTTCTGGCAAAACGGCGATTGAAGCCGACTTGTAGCGTCACCCGTGCATCGGCAGCGGCGGCGATGGCGCGGTCCGCTTCGTCCAGGGTGATGGCCATCGGTTTTTCACAGAACACCCCTTTGCCGGCCCGGGCCGCACTGATCACCAGTTCGGCATGGCTGCGTGCCGGGGCGGCAATCAGCACGGCATCGATGTCCGGGTCATCCAGCAATTGCTGTGGATCGGTATAGACCTTCTGCACGTCCAGTTCGGCCGCCAGGCGCGCGGCCTGGCCGGGGGTAGGGTCGGCGATGGCGGCGAGGCACGCGCCGGGGATGTGCCGGGCGGCGGTCAGGCCGTGAAAACTGCCCATGCGGCCAGCGCCGATGAGGCCAAGGCGGAGGGTCTTGGATGTGCTCATGAACATGACTCCCTTTATTGTTTTTACGACTCGGTGGTAAGAATGTCCTCGTCTGTTTAGGCAGGGAGCAAACGCTGTGCCAATAGTTAAGTTATTGATATTTAGTGGTTTTTATTTGATTTGATGTTCGTTTTAATGACATGTCTATACTGACATGTCGAAAATATGAACATGTGGCCGAATAATGGACCAGCAACTTGCGGCGTTGAGCGCCGAAGACCGCGATTACCTCACCACCCTGGGCCCTGCGTCGTTGAACGAAGGACCCGGCGTTGCGCTGGATGAGGCTTGGCGAGCGTGCTTGCGTGGGGAGACCGATCGTCCTGCCGGGATCCGACGGGTGATTTGGGAATCCTGGTTGCGCAGCGTCAATGCCGGCCTCGATCCGGAAGACGGCGAGTACCGTTTTGTCGCACCTGACGACCTGACCGCGACACTGGCCGCCAACCGGCTGCTGATCGCCGCGGCGGCGCAAGTCATGCGCGGTTTGCTCGCTTATAACCCCAGGGGCCATATCAACCTGACCGATGCCGCAGGCACGACGTTGTACTTCTGCGGCTTGGACCTCACCCCCATAGGCAGTCGCCTGCTGGAGTCGGTACAGGGCACCAATTGCACTGGGCTGGCGATCGTCGAAGACCGTTTGGTGTATGTGCTGGCCGAGGAGAACTTCGGGCTTGGCCTGCGCCAGCGCCGCATGCATTGCGCCGCCGCGCCGATCCGCGATGCCCAGGGCCGGACGCTGGGGATGTTGACCTTGACGGCGGAGCCGGGCTGGTTTCATTTCCATACGCTGGGCACCGTCCAGGCCGCGGCCGAAGCTGTCTCCAGGCAGATGGCGCTGCAAGCCTTGCTCGAGGAACAACAAACCGTCCTTGAAGTGCTCAACGAGGGGTTGGTGGTATTGGATGAGCAGGGCTGCATCAAGGCACTCAACCACTACGCCCGACAGTTGTTCCGCGTGGGGCATGACCTGCTCGGCAGTCCGTTCAAGAGCCTGGGCAAGAGCGAGTTGACCGATGCAGTCCTGTTCGGGGGCGGGGAAGGGGTACGGGACCTGGATTGCACCTTTGAACTGTACGACCGCAGCCATCTGGCCTGCCTGGTGTCGGTCTGCCCACTGGAGCAAGGCGGGCGGATTGTTTCGTTGCGCGAGAACCGGCGCATCCGGGAAATCACCCGGCGGATCATGGGCACCCAGGCCAGCTACACCTTTGAAACCATCCTGGGCCGCTCACAGGCGATTGAGGATGCGCTGCACCTTGCACGGATTGCCAGTCGCAGTGATTCGACCACGCTGATCCTCGGCGAGAGCGGCACGGGCAAGGAACTGTTCGCCCAGGCCATCCACAATGCCAGCGACCGGTGTGGCGGGCCTTTCGTGGCGGTCAATTGTGGTGCCATTCCCCGTGACCTGGTGCAGAGCGAATTGTTTGGCCATGTGGAAGGCGCTTTCACCGGATCGGCTCGCGGCGGGTCGGCAGGCAAGTTCGAATTGGCCGATGGCGGGACGATCTTCCTCGACGAAATCGGTGACATGTCCTTCGATGCGCAGGTCAGCTTGCTGCGTGTCCTGCAGGAAGGCGAGGTGACACGGGTGGGGGCGAAAAAATCGCTGCGGGTCAACGTCCGTATCATCGCCGCCACCCACCGTAACCTGAGCCAGGCGGTGGCCGAGGGCGCCTTTCGTGAGGACCTTTACTACCGGCTCAACGTGCTGAACCTGACGGTGCCGCCGCTGCGGATGCGCCGCGAGGATGTGCCCCTGTTGGCGCGGCATTTTCTCGCGCGGTGTGCCCGGTCGCTGCGCAAGACGATGCAGGACCTTTCACCCGAGGCGCTGGAGATGCTTGTCGCCTATCACTGGCCGGGCAATGTTCGCGAGTTGGAAAACGTCATCGAGCGGGCGACCAACCTGGCGATGACCGAGCTGATCGAGCC
Organism: Pseudomonas beijingensis; assembly: GCF_030687295.1. NCBI lineage: Bacteria > Pseudomonadati > Pseudomonadota > Gammaproteobacteria > Pseudomonadales > Pseudomonadaceae > Pseudomonas > Pseudomonas beijingensis. Next base: position 3,631,050 of record NZ_CP117425.1, read on the forward strand.
GAGCGATCTTGCGCTGGACATCAGGCAGCGAGGGCGGCCAGCGCCGTGGGTCAGTGTGCCTGAACCGCGCACGGCTCCGGACCTGGGTACCCACGAAATGAATGCAATCATCGCCGCCCTCAAGGACACGCGCGGAAACATCCGCCTGGCGGCTCAACGGCTGAATGTGTCGCGTGGCGGGCTGTACAACAAAATGAGTCGGTTTGGGCTCAAAGTTGAGGCGTTTCGTTCTTAGCGGCTGGCGCATGGTCAGGGGCGAGGTCAGAAAACGGTTTTCCTGAAGCGGCGAGCGGATATGCCCCGATAGAACGACAAAATGGCGAGCACCTGCACGATGACCGCTGCTGTCACGACGGCGACGATGGCGTGATTGGGATCGGTGAAGGCGGCGCGCACCAAGCCGAAAAGGGCCGGTGCGAAGGCGTAGGTGGCCTGGCTGATCGCGACCATCAGGGCGATGACCTTGGCGGTGTGTTCACGGCTGAACTCGGTTTGTGCAATCAATGGCGGCAAGGAGGTGGCATTGCCAATGCCCGAGCCGATCACCCCCACGGCTATCCAGGCCACAGCCGGGTGAAGGTCCAGGCCCAGAAGCATCAGTGTCCCCAGCATCTGAATGGCATAGCCAAGGCAGGCCAGCTGTCGACGGTTCATACCTTGGACCATCAGGCGTGCGGCGACGTAACGCCCGCCCATCGCACTGGCGGTGGCCAGGCCCAGGGCGAATGAGGCGTCATGCGATCCCATGCGTCCCACCAGGATCGAGTACAGGTGCGCGATCAAGCCGATCTGGGCGAACAGTCCCAGGGACATGCCGGCTGCCAGGCTGCGAAAACTCGCCGACCTGAGCGTCTGCATTGTGGTCCATGGCATGGCGCTGGCGTTGACCGGCGCGGGTTCCGGCTGTTCCGCGTTGTCGGGATGTTGTCCCAGGCTTTGTGGGTTTTTATTGAAGACCAGGAAGGCGAAGACACTTATGAGCAGCACGGCGATGACACTGATCACCAGCGCCGCCGTGGCGAAGCCGAAACGCTCGATCAGCAACACCCACAGCGGCGAAAAAATCACGCCACCCAGGCTGGCACCGTTGTAGGCCTTGCCCAGGGCCTTGGGCCTTTCCTTGACGTACCACGGCGCGATCAGAGTATTAACGGCCGCCGCACCCAACGTCACCCAGCCGATACCCGAGCAGACCGCGCCGGCATACAACACCCAAAGCTGGTTGGCTTGAGCCCAGATGTTCACGCCGATGCCCAGGACGATGCTGCCCAGCAGGGTGATGGCGGGTATCCCGAAGCGTGTGTAAAGGCGTGGCAGGTTGGCGATGACAATCGTGCCGCTGAGAAAGTGCAGGGTCACGGCAGTCGAGACCTGGGCGATCGGCCAACCCGTGCGTTCCATGACCGCTTGCATATAGATCGGTGGCCCATAGAAGCCGATCCCCCAACCAATCATCGCAAGGATGAACGTGCAGGCCAGTACGGTTTTTCCAAAAAAGCGGGTGCGTGTCATCGCCATCTCCTCCAGGGTGGCTAGCAGACTATGCGCTCGACAGATTCCTCACTTCGGGGTGCGTCGAACAATGGATGTCGAGCGTGCTCCTTTGGTTTGCTTGGCTTTCACCGGATTCTCGAACTCGCCTACCGCCTCAAGAACGCCTTGAGCGCTCGGGTGATATCGAGCGCGGATTGATCGGTGATACGCCCGGGAAGTTGGTCGAACATGTGCGGGGCCCCCGGGTAGACATGGAGTTCCAGGGCAACGCCCGCCCGGGACAAACGCGTTGCGTAGTCGATGTCCTCTTCCAGGAAGAGGTCCTGGGAGCCAACTGAAATGAAACTGGGTGGCAGGCCACTGAGGTCCGGCTGCCGTGAGGGTGAGAACAAGCCGATGCGTTCATCGTCCAGGGTGTAGTCACCGCGAAGGCAGTGCCAGCAGAACTGATTGGGCGCCGGCAACCAGCTGAACGTGCCGGTGTCGCGGCTCGGGTAGGGCGATTGCCCCGAGCCTGTGCGGTGATCGAGCATGGGATAGATAAGCACCTGGCCAGCCAGTGGGTACTCGGCCCTGTCGCGCGCCAAAATGGCCAATGCGGCGGCAAGCCCGCCGCCGGCGCTATGCCCCATGACCACCACGCGTTGGGGATCCAGGCCGAGTGCTCGATGGTTGCCAGATAGCCAGGCGAGGGTGGTGTAACAGTCCTCGAGGGGCGCTGGAAAAGGATGTTCGGGCGCCAGTCGATAATCCACTGCAACGATGATCGCCCCCAGCTCATCGGCCAGGTCGGCCAGGTAGTCATCTGCCATCTCCGGTTGTCCGAGGACGAAGCCGCCGCCGTGGATGTACAGGAGCGCCGGAAGGATCGCGGCTCTGGCGATGCCTTTGGGCCGGTATAAGCACAGGCGCAGGCGTTCATCGATGCCTGTGATCCAGCACGCTTCGCCCCGCGCGCTGTGCACGGGTTTGAAGGACGAATGGACCCGGGCGCGGATGATTGGCAGCGTGCGCAGCGACCATTGTTCCGCACCCGAGGCCACAAGCCCCTGGAAGGCCGGATCGAGCTGTTCATCTGGCTTCAAGGTGACGCTCCTGTTTGCATCGCGCCACCGGGCACCTTTGGCCAGGTACCCGGTGTTTTGCCGTTACAGCCAGGCCTTGATTTGCGCGCAAACCGCTTGGGTGGAGATGCCGTAGCGATCATGCAGGGTCGGCAGGGCGCCGGCATCAAGGAACGCGTCCGGCAAGGCGATCTGCCGGAACGTGGGCGTCACGCCGTTGCGCAGCAAAACCGTCGCCACCGCTTCGCCCAACCCGCCGATGATCGAGCTGTTTTCCGCGGTCACCACCAGGCGGCCGGGTTTGCGGGCCTCGGCGAGAATAGTGAGTTCATCCAGCGGCTTGATCGTCGGCACGTGCAGCACCGCGACATCGACGCCGTCGGTTTGCAGTTGCTTGGCCGCCTCCAATGCACGCATCGTCATCAAGCCGGTGGAGATGATCAGCACGTCATTGCCAGTGCGCAGGGTCTTGGCTTTACCGATCTCGAAGGTGTAGCCGTATTCGTCCAGCACCAGGGGCACGTTGCCGCGTAGCAAGCGCATATAAACCGGGCCCTGATGCGCGGCAATGGCCGGCACTGCCTGTTCGATCTCCAGCGCGTCGCACGGGTCGATGACCATCAGGTTAGGCATCGCGCGGAAGATCGCCAGGTCATCGGTGGCCTGGTGGCTGGGGCCATAGCCGGTGGTGAGGCCTGGCAAACCGCAGACGATCTTGACGTTGAGGTTCTCCTCGGCAATGGCCATGCAAATGAAGTCATAGGCGCGACGGGAGGCGAACACCGCGTAGGTCGTGGCGAAGGGTACGAAGCCTTCGCGGGCCATGCCGGCCGCGGCGCTCATCAGCAATTGCTCGGCCATGCCCATCTGGTAGAAACGGTCCGGATGTGCCTTGGCGAAGATGTGCAGGTCGGTGTATTTGGACAAGTCGGCCGACAACCCGACGATGTCCGGGCGCTGCTCGGCCAGGGCCGCCAGTGCGTGGCCGAAGGGCGCTGGTTTTGTCGCTTGGCCTTCGGCGGCAATCGAGGCGATCATCGCCGAGGTGGTCAGGCGCTTTTTGCCCGGCTCGGCCGTTGCAGTCGGGGTGTTGGCGGCGTTACTCATTGGTTTTTTCCTTCTTCAAGGTTGTTCAACGCCAGGTCCCACTCGTGCTCTTCGACACGAATAAAGTGAGTCTTTTCGCGGTTTTCCAGGAACGGCACGCCTTTGCCCATGCGGGTATCGCAGATGATCACCCGGGGCTGGCCGGCGGGGTGGTTGCGCGCAGCGTCGAAAGCGCTGACCAGGGCATCCAGGTCGTTGCCATCGACGCGTTGGGTGAACCAGCCGAAGGCTTGCCAGCGATCGACAATGGGCTCGAACGAGAGGATTTCGCTGGAGTAGCCATCGGCCTGCTGGTTGTTGACGTCGACAATGGCGATCAGGTTGTCGAGCTGCCAATGGGATGCTGACATGACGGCTTCCCAAGTCGAGCCTTCATTCAGTTCACCGTCCGACAGCAGGTTGTAGACGAAGGCGGGCGAGCCTTTGCGTTTGAGGCCCAGGCAAGCCCCGACCGCGATGCCGAGGCCCTGGCCGAGGGAGCCGCCGGTGATCTCCATGCCGGGGGTGTAGGCGGCCATGCCCGACATGGGCAGGCGGCTGTCGTCCGCGCCGTAGGTTTCCAATTCATCGAGGGGGATGATTTGTGCTTCGATCAGCGCCGCATACAGCGCAATCGCGTAGTGGCCGATGGAGAGATAGAAACGATCGCGTTCCTCCCATTCAGGCTCTGCTGGCCGATAGTTCAAGGCGTGAAAGTATGAAACGGCCAACAGATCGGCGGCGCCGAGGGCCTGGCCGACATAGCCTTGGCCCTGGACCTGGCCCATGCGCAGCGCGTGGCGGCGGATGTTGTGGGCACGTTCGGTCAGCGGCTTGTTTGGAACGTAGGGAGCAGGGGGTGTCATGGTAGAACTCCGGTTACTCAACGATTGACCAGGGCGGCGGGAATGCGCAGCACCAGCGAGGCACCGCCCAGCAGAACGCCGGTGATCAGGTACATGCCGATGGCGCTGGAGCCGGTCTGGGTGGTGATCCAGCCAATCAGGTAGGGCGAGCAGAAGCCTGCGAGGTTGGCGAAGCTGTTGACGGCCGCGATGCCTGCGGCGGCTGATACACCGCCGAGCAAGGTGGTCGGCAGCATCCAGAACATCGAGGAGGCAGACAGGATGCCGGACGCCGCCAGGCACAGGCTCAGGATCGAGAGCACGATATTGCCGCCGAGCAGCGCGGCGAGGGTCAAACCCAGCGCCCCGGCAATCATCGGCACAATAAGATGCCAGCGCCGTTCGCGGTGTTTGTCGCCGCTGCGGCCGACCAGCAACATGGCGGCAATCGCGCAGATATAAGGCAGGCTGGTCAGAAAGCCGATATGCAGCGGATCGGACACCCCCGCGTTGCGCACCAGCGTGGGCAGCCAGAAGGTGATTGCGTACTGACCCATCACCACGCAGAAGTAGATCCCTGCCAGCAGCCACAGGCGGCGGTCGCGAATGAACTCGCCCACTGAAGCATGGGTGACTTTGCGCTGGTCGTCCTCGGCCAGTTCACGGCTGATCAGGGCTTTTTCGTCGTCATCGAGCCAACTGGCCTGGTGTACACCGTCCTTGAGATAGCTCAGCACCAACAGCCCGACAACGACCGTGGGAATAGCTTCCAGCACAAACATCCACTGCCATCCGGCCCAACCGTGCATACCGGCGAAGTGGTTCATGATCCAACCGGACAGCGGGCCGCCGACCATGCCCGACAGCGGAATGGCGATGAACCACAACACCGTCATGCGGGCGCGTCGGTACGACGGAAACCAGTACGTCAGGTAGAGCAACAAACCGGGCGCCAGGCCGGCTTCGGCAATACCCAGGAGAAAACGCAGGGCATAGAACTGCCAGGCGGTTTCGACGAAGGCGAACAGGGCGGAAATGATGCCCCAGGTGATCATGATCCGCGCGATCCACACGCGGGCGCCGACCTTGTGCAGGATGATGTTGCTGGGCACTTCGCAGAGGAAGTAGCCGATGAAGAACATGCCAGCGCCCAGTCCGTAGACGGTTTCGCTGAGTGCCAGGTCGTTCATCATCTGCAGCTTGGCAAAGCCGACGTTGACCCGATCCAGGTACGCGCACAAATAGCACAGCATCAGGAATGGCATCAGCCGCCAGGCTGTTTTCCGGTAGGCATTGGAGCGCACGGTCGAAACCGCTTCGAGCGACAAAGTCGTCATGATGGTCTGATCTCTTGTTTTTATTGACCGCCAGGCCCAGAAGGCCCGGCATGCGTCGTCGATCCAGAACCGCACGGGCCGCGCCGGCCCGCCCAGGTACATCAGTGAATCAGCATGCCGCCGTTCACATCCAAGGTGGTGCCAGTCAGATACGAGGATAAGTCGCTGGCCAGGAAGAGGGCGGCGTTGGCGACGTCCTGGGCCTCACCCAGGCGGCCCCAGTGGAATGCCGTCGATGATTGCGTGCCGACGCTCATCCTGCATGAGGCCACCGGTGATGTCGGTGTGGATCAAGCCCGGGGCGATGGAATTGACCCGTACCTTGTCCGGCCCCAGTTCGCGAGCCATCGCCTTGGCCAGGCCCAGTACGCCGGCCTTGGCGGCGCTGTAATGCGGGCCGCCAAAGATGCCGCCGCCGCGTTGGGCGGACACTGACGACATACAGACGATGCTGCCGGCGGACTGATGGCGCATGGTCGGGATCACCGCTTGTGACATGAGCAAGGTTCCGCGCAGGCTGACGTCCAGCACCTTGTCGTAATCCGCTGGGCGGATGTCCAGGGTCTTGAGGGGTTGGGTTATGCCGGCATTGTTGACCAGAATGTCGATGCGGCCGAAATGCTCGAGGATCGTGGCAACGGCGCGTTGGACCTGCTGTTCATCCGCGACATTCGCCGCAAGGCCCAGATGGCCTTCGCCCAAGGAGGCAGCGGCATCACGTGCGGCGGACTCATCCAGGTCGAGAATCACGACGTGAGCACCGTGCTGCGCGAACGTTGTAGCGGTGGCGCGGCCAATGCCACGGGCGGATGCGGCGCCGGTAATGATCGCGACTTTGCCTTGAAGAAGCATGGAGGATTACCTCGAATTGTTTTTATGGGTCGATTCGGAAAAAATCGATGACTCAGCTTCTTCTTTGCCTGCGGGCTGAGCAATGGCCTAAAAATCATTCAGCGCTGAAAAAAATTCAGTACTGGGTCGTTCACGGCTGGCAGCTTTTACAAAAAAGCCCAACAATCATGGGACCTATTGCGGAGCGACCTGTCATGCGTACCGATGTCGATGCCCCTTTGATTCTCCCACCGCTGAAAGCAATTCAGGCTTTCGAGCAAACGGCCCGCTTCAACAACGTCGCCCGAGCGGCGGAAGTGCTGGACCTGACGCCTTCTGCGGTCAGTCACCAACTGGCGAAACTTGAAGGGATGATCGGTCGACAACTGTTCGTGCGTGCCGCACGGGGTGTAACGCTCACGCCGGTGGGGGAGCAATACCTCAAGGAAGTCTCCGGGTTGCTCCACAGCCTGGCCGTCGCCACCGAGCGTGCGGCCAGTGACATGAGCCTGGACTGCTTGCGCCTGCACTCGGCGCCGAGCTTCGGATTGTTGTGGCTGATGCCCAGGCTGGAAGCGTTTCGCGCTTGCCATCCGGACATCCAGATCAATCTGTCGTGTTCCTACGAGTCGCTGCATTTCAGTCGGGACAAGATTGACGTGGATATCCGCCACGGCACGGCGAACTGGCCAAGTTACGAGGTCCGCACCGTCCAGAACGAAACCTTCGCGGTGCTCGCTTCGCCGAAATTGCTCGCGCAATGTCCTATCCTCCGTGCATCCGATCTGTTGGATCGCGACCTGGTGCTGTCCGAAGCCACCCTGCTCAAATGGCCGCAATGGTTCGCACAGCATGGCCTGGCGCGCCCGCAAAAGCCTTACGCATTGAGCTTCGACCGCTCGTACATGTCGCTGGAAGCCGCCAGTCACGGGCTGGGGTTTGCCTTGGAAAGTACCTTGCTCGCGAAGAAGTACCTGGCGTCCGGCAGCCTGATCGAAGTGGCACCCGAAACACTCAGCGCACCCGTGGCTGCCCACCATCTGGTGTTTCCCAAAGCCCATTCCAGCTTCCCGCGCGTGCGGCGTTTCCTGGAGTGGATGGAGGGTGAGCTGGGGCAGGGGTTTGCCTATTGAGCGGCGCTGCCCAGCGCTCTGGACCTCGCATGCCTATGGCGCGGATGCTTTAGTTGCCTTGAAGTGTCCCGCTTTAAAAATCGTCCATTGATGAGCACGTCCGCAGACGGTGAGATAGGCACGACAGCCTTGCCCTGTCGCCCATCCACTCGAATAAAAAGGCCTGCACCCCATGCGCTCGCTCTTCAAAATTCTCGCCCTTGCTGGCTTCACGCTGCTCAGCATGCCCTTCGCCACCCAGGCGCAGGATGTCCCCGAGGCGGCCAGCCCGGCATTCGTGGTACACAAGCTGACGGACTTTCTCTACGCCATCGGCGAACCCCACTACTACCAGAAAAACTTCTCCTATCTGCTGGTAGGGGCGAACCAGGCACTGATGTTCGATTCGGGGGCGAACCAGAAGGAAGACATCACTCAAGTGGCGCGCAGGATCACCGACAAGCCGCTCTCGATGTTGCCTTCCCACCTGCATTTCGACCACCTCGGCGGGTTGCATAACTTCCAGAGCATTTACCTGGTGGATACGCCGTTCACGCGTCGCTTCAAAGGCAAGGATGGCCTCTATCACGTTCCGGAACCGGTCTACCTGGGTAATATCGATCACATGGTCGTGCCCCCTTTCAAGGTGGCGCGGCTGATACAGCCCGACGAGACGATCGACCTGGGCGGTCTGAAGGTGCGCCTGATGAGCGTGCCGGGGCATACGCCGGACGAAGTGGCGCTGTACGATGAGACACACAACATCCTGCTGGCCGGGGACCACCTCTATCCGTCCTGGTTGCTGGCCGGGAACCTGAAGGATTACGTCGCCTCTCTCGACGCCACGATGAAGGTGATCGATCAACAGACCGCCATCTATGGTGCCCATGCTGACGAGGACCCGACCCAGGTACCGGCCATGACCTATGCCGATGTGCGGGCGATCCGCGACAAGATGGTCCAGATCCAGGCCGGGCGCGCCAAGGGCGAAGCCTTCAGCGATCCGGAACTGATCAAGAGCTCCGAGCTTTATAAGGTGGAGAAAGACATCAGCATCCTCACCAACATCCGTTTCAACGACGGCCGGGGCTACGGCTACTGATCGGGCTGCCCGCTGGTGGTCAGTAACCAGTCGATGAACGCACGGATTTCCGGGCGTTCGCGGGTCGTTTCGGAGCAGGCCACGTAGTAGTTGTGCACCGCCGGCACAGAGATCGACAGCGGCCGTACCAGGCGTCCTTGATCGAGGTCCCGGGCGGAAACGAGTTCATCGCTCAGCGCCACGCCAAAACCGTCCCGTGCGGCCTGCAGGACCATGCCGAAGTCTTCGAAGTGGATATCCTCGATGCCGCCACGGCTGAAGCCGGCCTCGACCAGCCATTGCTTCCACTGGCTGCCATCGTCTTCGTGGAGCAGTCGGTGCCGTGCCAGGTCTGCGACTTCGTGAATGGCTTGGGGCCCGCGCAAGTACTGCGGGCTGCACACCGGTGTCATCTGAATGCCGTGCAGCAGGCGCCACCATAAGCCTGGCCAGGGCGGCGTGCCATAGACCACCGCGACATCGGCGCGGCGCCAGTCCACTTGCGGCATGCCCGCCGCGGTGATCACGCTCACCCGCACCGAGCGGGAGGCTTCCATGAAACGCAGCAGCGGGGTGGTGAGCCAGTCCACGCCTTCGGCCGGGGGAATGGACAGGGTGATTTCGACCTGTACCGGCTCATCCGTGCTTTCACTGCGCAAGGCGTCCACCGCAGCGCTGATCTCGCCCATGGCGTTGGCAACGCGCTTCTGTAGCTGGCGGCCATTGGTGGTCAACACCAACTGCCGGCCGCGCTTTTCGAACAACTCCACGCCGAGGCTGGCCTGCAGGGCTTTGACTTGCTGGCTCACCGCGCCGACGGTGACGTGCAGCTCCATCGCGGCCGCCGCCAGGCTGCCCAAGCGGGCCACGCTTTCGAATACCTTGAAACTGTGCAACGGAGGAAGTGTCATCTCATCTCTCGCGAGGATCGGGGCTGGAAGGATGTTACAACTTACTATTCCCCTTTCGGGTTGATGACAGCAGAACCGACTATCCTTGCGGACACTGAACGTCAACGTTGCATCCATAAAAAAAAGAGACGCCATGACATATTATGATCGCGCCATCGGCTCCAGACCCGTCATCACCTGCGGTGATCGAACCTGCATGACCAGGCCCCGGTTGCTCAAGATAATTTCAATGACGGTTTTCTGTCTCTTCACGGCAACGCCCGGATACGGCCAGGATCTGGTGGCCGCGACGGACCCCACGGTGACGGTGGCTCAAGCGCAGGAAATGGTTGCCAAGGCCACCCTCGGCGCCGTTCCCTGGAGCGGCCCTGAATCCGGCCCGCGCGCCCAGCGTGGCAAGAGCATCGCCATAGTCGCAGAAGATATGCGCAACGGCGGTATTGTCGGTGTCGCCCAGGGTGCTCGCGAGGCTGCCAAGGCGATGGGCTGGACGCTGAGGGTATTCGATGGCGCTGGATCCCCGGCCGGGCGTGCAAAGGCCTTTGCCGACGCCCTGGCGGCGAACCCCGATGGGCTCATTCTGTGCGGCGCCCGATGCCTTGGAAAACAAGGCGGCGCTGGCTGTCTTCGCCGACAAGGGCGTGCCGGTGGTGGGCTGGCACGCCGGGGAGCGCCCCGGGCCGATTGACGGCACGCCGATGGCCATGAACGTCACGACCGATCCGCTCGAAGTGGCTCGCATCACGGCCATGGCGGCAGTGGCGCAGTCGAACGGAAAGGCCGGCGTGGTCATCCTGACCGACTCCCGCTACAGCATCGCCATGGCGAAAGCCAAGGCCATGGAAAGCGTGATTCGGGCTTGTCGGGAATGCTCGTTGCTGGAGGTGCGCGATGTCGCGATCTCCGAAAGTCGCGAGAAGATGCCGGCCATCACCACGGAACTGCTTCAGCGCCATGGCAAGCGTTGGACCCACACGCTGGCCATCAACGATATCTATTTCGACTACGCGGTGGCCACCTTGGCCAGCGCCGCGATACCCCGCGACGGCATCAGCTTGTTGTCGGCCGGTGACGGTAGCGCTTCGGCGTTCTTGCGCATCCAGGAAAAAAACTACCAGACCGTCACCGTGGCCGAACCGCTCAATGTGCATGGCTGGCAAGTGATCGATGAATTGAACCGACTGATGGCAGGAAAGCCGGTGAGCGGCTTCGTGGCACCTGTTCACTTGGTCAATGCCGACAATATCACCATGGACGGCGGGACGAAGCTGCTGTACGACCCCAGCAATGGCTATCGAGACATCTATCGATTCCAGTGGAATCCCTGAGATTTGGACGTGACTTCACGGCAAGGGAGCTTGGATCTCCCGGGCCGCCAACGGTCTATCGAAAAATAATGGCGCCGACCTGTCGATTTCGGCCGTTGCCATTCGATTAGTCCGTAGAGTCGTCACAAGGACGGCTTGATCCATCCATTCTCAGGAGATACGAGCATGCGATTTATGGTGATCGTCAAGGCCAGCCCGGAGTCGGAAGCCGGAGAAATGCCCAGCGAGGAACTGCTGGCCGCCATGGGCGCCTACAACGAAGAATTGGTCAAGGCCGGGGTGATGCTCGCCGGTGAAGGCCTGCATCCCAGTGCCGAGGGCGTGCGTGTACAGTTTTCCGGCAAGCACCGGACTGTCGTCGATGGGCCCTTTGCTGAAACCAAGGAGCTGATCGCCGGCTTCTGGATCTTCAAAGTCCAGTCATTGCAGGAGGCCATCGACTGGGTCAAGCGCTGCCCGAACCCGATGGTCAGCGACAGCGAAATCGAAATCCGCCAGATTTTCGAACTCGAAGAGTTCGGCGACTCCTTTACCCCTGAATTGCGCGAGCAGGAAGAACGCTTGCGGGCGCAGATGGCCGGTCAATCGTGAAACCGACGACAGGAGAACCCACCATGAGAATCATCCCTTACCTGACCTTCAACGGCCGCTGCAAGGAAGCCTTTGCGTTTTACAAGGAGGTGCTTGGCGGCGATCTGTTTTCCATGTCCTTTGCCGAGGCGCCTGAAGACGTCGGTATGCCCAAGGATCCGGACCTGATCATGCACGCCTGCCTGACCGTGGGCAGTTTCAGCCTGATGGCGTCCGACTGCCCGCCGGGTCAGCCGTATAGCAAACCCCAAGGCGTGTCGATTTCCCTCAATGTCGGCAGCGTGGAGGAGGCCGAGCGGCTGTTCGAGCGCTTGAGTGAGAAAGGTCACGTGCAGATGGGTTTGGAGGAGACCTTCTGGGCGGAACGCTTTGGCATGTTCGAAGACCGTTTCGGGATTGCCTGGATGGTCAATTGCGAGGGGGCGAAACAAGCCTGACGGTGCCTCGGTCGCGATGCGGTGTCTGGCCCTTGGCAGCGCTCGCGACACTCTTCATTTCCTGCCCCCTGGATTGGCGATTCTGCCGAGCACGCTCGCCAGGGCTTGCCTCCGTCGTGTGAACCTTGCGCCGATACTGCGTTCACTTATTAAGTTGCCGCTTTATGTGACCCATATGACCCCTGTGGGAGCGAGCTTGCTCGCGATGGCGGTGGATCAGTTACAAGGCTAGCGACTGACACTCCGCTATCGCGAGCAAGCTCGCTCCCACAGGGGGCCTGTCTGCGTCTGGCGGCTGCTTCCCAGTGCCGATAAGGACTTCGCATGCATCCAACCTCGTCCACATTTCCCTTGCACACCACCGTCGAACGCGAACTTAGCCTGCGTGCGGTCAGTACGGGGATCGTCCTTGGTATCCTGCTGACGCCTTCCAATGTCTATGCCGGGTTGAAGATCGGTTGGTCGTTCAATATGTCGATCATCGCCTTGCTGATCGGCTATGGCATCTGGCAAGGCTTGGCCAGTCGATCGGTGGGGCGACTGCCCTGGACGCTGCACGAAAGCAATATCAACCAGACCGTAGCCTCTGCCGCTGCGTCGATCATTTCCGGTGGGCTGGTCGCGCCCATCCCGGCCTACACCTTGCTGACCGGCCAGCAGTTGGAGGCCATTCCCATGGTGGCCTGGGTTTTTTCGGTGAGTTTCCTGGGGATCTGGATTGCCTGGTACCTGCGCCCCTCACTGCTCAATGACAAGGCGCTGAAATTTCCCGAAGGCATGGCAACCCTGGAAACGCTGCTGCACATCTACAACCACGGCCACGAAGCCGCGACGCGTTTGAAGGTGCTGCTCAGCGCCGCCTTGCTGTCCGGGCTGGTCAAGGCGGTCGACACCTTCATGTGGGCCATCCCGCGCTGGTCTCCGAGCGCTCAACTGGAACGCCTGACCTTCACCGCTGACCCGTCGCTGCTGTTGGTGGGGTTTGGCGGCATCATCGGTATTCGCGTGGGCCTGACTCTGCTGCTCGGCGCCTTGCTGGCGTGGGGCGGGTTGGCGCCGTGGCTGCTGGAGCAAGGCCTGGTGCAGTTGCCGAGCGGCAGCAGCGGCCCGCAGTTCGCGGCGCTGGTGGAGTGGTTGCTCTGGCCGGGGGTGAGCCTGATGGTCTGCTCGACCTTGGCCTCATTGGCGATTCGCTTGTGGGCCTTGCACCGGTCGACCAAGGCGGGCGGCGGGGCGATCTGGACGGTCCCAAAGCCTGGGCCTGCCGTCGGTTTCGCGCTGTCGATCATTTTGGTGGTCAGCCTGCAAGTGCTGTTGTTCGGCATCAACCCATGGATGGCCTTGTTGACCATTCCCTTGGCGATCTGCCTGGCGGCGGTGGCCGCCCGTGTGGTCGGAGCCACGGGCATTCCGCCGATCGGGGCCATTGGGCAACTGTCCCAGTTGAGTTTCGGCATCGCCGCCCCGGGCCAAGTACCGATCAATCTGATGAGCGCCAACACCGCTGGTGGTTCGGCCGGGCAGTGCACCGACTTGATGAACGACTTCAAGGTCGGCCGGGCGATTGGTGCCACGCCGCGCAAGCAGTTGATCGCCCAGACCCTGGGGATTTTCGTCGGCAGCATCGTCGGCGTGCTGGCCTATCTGGCCCTGATCCCGGACCCGCAAACCATGCTGCTCACCGAAGAGTGGCCGGCCCCGGCGGTCGCCACCTGGAAGGCCGTGGCGCAAACACTGACCCTGGGCCTGGATTCATTATCAGCGAGCATTCGCTGGGCGATTTTCATCGGCGGCCTGGTCGGTTTGTTGTTGGGGATCCTCGACAGCCTGCTGCCGGCGCATCGGGCCCGCTATCTGCCAAGCACGGCGGCCTTGGGACTGGCCTTCGTCTTGCCGGCCTCGGTGTCCCTGATGATGGCCCTCGGTGCGGTGCTCACGTGGCTGGTGAGCTGTCGCTGGCCGAGCCTCACCGAACGCTTCGCCATTACCGCGGCGGCGGGGTTGATTGCCGGGGAGAGCATTACCGGGGTAGGGGCGTCGTTGTGGCAGATGCTGGGGAATGGGTGAGGCGACCTCAGTTATCGGGAAACGGCAACGACAGAAGCCAAGTGCTAAAGGCCTTCAGCGCCGGTAGATGTTGGTATCGGCTCGCATAGACCAGGTAGTAGCTGCGCCCACTTTCCATCGGTTCGAACAACGCAACCAGGTCGCCGCTCTTCAGTTCATCCTGCACCAGGATCTGCGGAACCAGCCCGATTCCAATTCCCGCTGATACGGCTTGGATAAGGTGGGCCGTGAGTTCGAAGCTCGGGCCTGATCGCATGTTGCGGTGGTCGACGTTGTGCTTGTCGAACCAGTCCGACCAGACACCTGGCCTTGAGACGACGTTCAACAAGGCATGCTCGGCAACGTTTGCCGGCGACATGGCCCGGTACTCGGGCAGCGCGGTCGGACTGGCGATCACCACCAGCTTTTCCGTGAGCAACTGATGGGAAACGTAGCCGGGCCATTCCCCCGAGCCTGCGCAGATGATTGCGTTCATGTCATGGGTGGAGGATTGAACGTCTTCGCGGATGATCCTCGAATGTATGTGCACCAGCAGGTCCGGGTGCTTGGCATAGAACTCATGCATCCGTGGCAGCAGCCATTTGGAACCGAGGGTTGGCAGGACGGCCAGGTTCAAGGGGCCGCTGTCGTTCTTGTAGGCGATGGCCTGCAACGTTGCGCTTCGAATACGCCCCAGCGCGGCCGCCAGCTCGTGCTGATACAGCGCGCCCGCCGCGGTCAATTCAATCTTGCGGCCTTCACGGCGGAAGAGTTCGATTTCAAGTTGCGCCTCCAGGGTTTGTACCTGTCGACTGACGGCGCTCTGGGTCAATGCCAGCTCTTCCGCGGCCTTGGTGAAGCTGCAATGGCGCGCGGCGGCCTCAAAGGCAACCAGCAGTGACATCGAGGGTGTCAGGCGTCTAGGGTTCATTCATAAAGCTCATGCAAAGCCAGCAGGAATTACGTTTGCTCCCACCGTGAAGGGAGGCAAGAATCATGAAAACCTTGTGCAACTGCTCGATGCGTCTTGTGCCGAGCATACGTAATGTGAATGCATAGATTAGCTTCTCAGCCTGTAGGAATACATCATGATTGCCCGGTTAACGCCTCCTGATCCCCAGAAAGCGACCTATGACGCTTTTCTAAACGCGCTCCAAGTGGCGGGGTTTCGAGGCGAGATTGCCCGCGACCATGGCGACCGGACGGTTTTGGCCACCGACAATTCCATCTACCAGCGCCTGCCCCAAGCGGCAGTGTTTCCCCTGGATGAACAGGACGTGACGATCCTGGCGCGCCTGGCCGCCGAACCCGTACACCGTGCAGTCGTGCTCACGCCGCGTGGTGGTGGCACCGGCACCAATGGGCAATCGCTCACCGACGGCGTGGTGGTCGATCTTTCCCGTCACCTGAACAACATCCTGGAAATCAACGTCGAGGAACGCTGGGCCAGGGTGCAGAGCGGTGTGGTCAAGGACCAGCTGAACGCAGCGCTCAAGCCCTACGGTTTGTTCTTCGCCCCCGAACTCTCGACGTCGAATCGCGCCACCATTGGCGGCATGATCAACACGGACGCCAGTGGCCAGGGGAGCTGCACCTACGGCAAGACGCGCGATCATGTGCTTGAGCTTTCGACGGTATTGCTGGGCGGTGAGCGTCTCACCAGCTCAGCGGTCGACGCGGCGCTGTTGCCGGCGCTGCTCAACCGCGAGGATCGGGTGGGCGAGGTCTACACGTGCGCGGTGGACATCGCCGATACTCACGCCGAGCTGATCAGGGACACCTTTCCGAAACTCAACCGCTGCCTGACCGGTTATGACTTGGCCCATCTACGCGAACCCGATGGGCGCTTCAATCTGAACAGCGTTCTTTGCGGCTCCGAAGGGTCCCTGGGCTTCATCGTCGAAGCCAAATTAAATGTTCTGCCCATCCCGAAATATTCCATCCTGGTGAACGTGCGTTACGCCGGGTTCATGGACGCCCTGCGTGATGCCAAGGCGTTGATGGCCATGAAGCCGCTGTCGATCGAGACCGTGGATTCAAAAGTGCTGATGCTGGCGATGAAGGACATTGTCTGGCACGGCGTCGCCGAGTACTTCCCTGAAGACCCTGCCACGCCGACGCTGGGGATCAACCTCATTGAGTTCAGCGGGGATGACGAAGCGGCGGTTCAGCAGCAGGTTCATGAGTTCGTCCTGCACCTGCAGCGTGATGCTTCCGTTGTCCGCTTGGGCCACACCCTGGCGATCGGCGCCGATGCGCTCAAGCGTGTCTATGCGATGCGCAAGCGCGCCGTGGGGTTATTGGGCAACGTCAAGGGCGAGGCCAGGCCCCAGCCCTTTGTCGAAGACACCGCGGTTCCACCTGAACACCTGGCGGACTTCATCCAGGCGTTCCGTGCGCTGCTCGATAGCCATGACTTGCAGTACGGCATGTTCGGTCACGTCGACGCCGGCGTCCTGCATGTGCGTCCGATCCTCGACATGAAGGATCCTGTTCAGGCCGCATTGATCCGGCCGATTTCCGATGCGGTCGCAGCTTTGACGCAGCAGTATGGCGGATTGTTGTGGGGCGAGCACGGCAAGGGGCTGAGGTCGCAATACGTGCCCGATTACTTCGGTGATTTGTACCCCGCGCTGCAAGCGTTGAAGGCGGCTTTCGATCCCTTCAACCAACTCAACCCGGGCAAGATCGCCACCCCGAATACGGTCCCCGATGCTCGACTGACCCGCGTCGATGAAGTGGAAATGCGCGGTGCCCTGGACCGGACCATCGATGAACGCGTCTGGCAAAGTTATGACACGGCGGTTCATTGCAACGGCAATGGCGCGTGCTACAACTTCGATCCGGATGACGCCATGTGCCCGTCCTGGAAGGCGACGCGCAATCGCATTCACTCGCCCAAGGGGCGGGCCTCGCTGATCCGGGAATGGCTGAGGTTGCAGGGGGAGCAGGGTGTCGATGTGCTGGCGGCCAGCGATCGGGTTCGAGGGGCTGGCGGGGCGCAGGGTGTCGCGCGTCGGGCCGTGAATAGCCTGGCCCGGAAGATGGGGCAGCCAGATTTTTCCCATGAGGTCTACGAAGCGATGACCGGTTGCCTGGCCTGCAAATCCTGCGCGGGTCAGTGTCCTGTCAAAGTGAATGTGCCGGAGTTCCGCTCGCGTTTCCTTGAGCTTTATCACAGCCGCTACCTGCGTCCTCTCAAGGACTACCTGATTGGCTCATTGGAATACACGGTGCCGTATCTCGCCAAAATGCCGCGCCTGTACAACTTCGTGATGAGTGCCCGGCCGATCCGCTGGGGGCTCGAACGAGTAGCCGGGATGGTCGATAGCCCGCTGCTCAGTTTGGTGGATTTTGCCGCCGTGTGCCGGCGCTGGAACGTGGAGGTGGCAACCCCTGCACGCCTGGAAACGCTTAGCGCTGAGCAGCGGGAGAAAAGCGTCATCCTCGTTCAGGACGCGTTTACCCGTTTTTTTGAAACGCCATTGCTTGTTGACTGGGTGGATCTGATTTCGAGACTGGGCTACAAGGTTTTCCTGGCCCCGTACGCGCCCAATGGCAAACCGCTTCAGGTCCAGGGTTTCCTGAAGGCGTTTGAGAAGGCTGCCAGCTTCAATGGCCAGTCCTTGCTCAGCCTTCAGCAGTACGGGATTCCATTGGTGGGACTCGACCCGGCGATGACCCTGGTCTATCGACAGGAGTACGCCAAGACCCTGGAAACCGGTAACGCTCCCCAGGTGATGCTTGCGCAGGAGTGGTTGATTGATGCGCTGCCGGAACATGCAGTTGTGGAGGCGAGCGAGCCTTATCACTTTCTGCCGCATTGTACGGAGAAAACCAACGAGCCGGGCAGCATCGGGCAATGGCAGAAGATTTTCCAACGCGTGGGCCTGACGCTTCAAGTGCAAGCCAGCGGCTGTTGCGGGATGTCGGGCACCTATGGGCATGAAACGCGAAATGCTGGAACGTCTGACACGATCTATGGACAGTCCTGGAAGCCGCTCCTGCAGAAATTCAATCAGTCGGGCAGGGTGATTGCCGATGGGTATTCCTGCCGCAGCCAGGTGAAGCGGCAAGAGGGTGTGGCGGTGCTTCATCCATTGCAGGTGCTGTTGGCGCGAGTGAAAGCGGTGTCACTCGAACGCGGATAGGTGCGAGTGACAAACCCGTGGCGAGGGAGCTTGCTCCCGCTGGGCTCTGTAGGAGCTGGCGAAGCCTGCGATCTTTTGATCTTTTGATCTTTCGCTTGAAATTCAAGTGTCAGGGGGAAGATCGCAGCCTCGCTTCGCTCGACAGCTCCTACACATTCGTACGTTCAAAATGAAGCAGGGTACGCCGTCTCGTTCAGTACCGTCGCCTTCGAACCAAAGGTCAGGTGGATCAGCTTTCCGGGCTTTGGGTCCCAGCAAAAGAAGCGTCCGATGGAACGCATTTGCGCGAGATCCACGACGATGACCGATTCCACGGGCATGATCGTTTCGGTCCAGAACAACACGTAGAGGTCATCGGCAACGTCGAAATAAGCGCAACGCTCGACATCGGCCATGCCTTTTTCCGCGCCGTTCACGCAGTGCCAGGCCATGGTTTGCGCGCCGAAATAGACGTGCTCATACCAATCGTCCGCGCTGTAGCGGTACAGCACGCGCTTACCGACCAGGCTGGATGCCTGGAGAATGGGCGAACCACCGGGCTTGCCATCGACCACGGCGGTGACGAAGTCGGTACGGGTGCGTTTTTCACTCCCACGATTGTAGAAGGCGGAGACCGCCGCCAGCACGTCGCCGGTCTCGTATTTCCACACCAGCGTGGCCGACTCCTGGTGTTCGGGTTTCAGGAATTCGACGAAGAAAATGCCGGGCCGTACTTCCACCGCTTCGTAGGTTTCCGTTTCGGATGCGCCGGTGCCTTCGCCCTCGAGGATGGTCCAGGTCAACGTCGTGTCATCGACAAAGTGATGCTCGATCAGCCAGCCGTTTTCGAAGCGAAGGTTGGCTTTTTTTCCAGCCAGGAATGGGCTCGGTGGGTATTTGTATTCATTGAAACCATCGGCCATTTCTTCCAGGGTTGGCCAGTGTTCTTCTGGCACGAAAGGCTGGTTCTTCAATGCTTGTTCAATTTGATAGCTCACAACGCTTCCTCGATTTCACGGCCGGTGCCGATTGAGGTTTCATGCTAGGAGCGGGGGGCTATCAATGTCTTGGCGCAGGGTGCCATCGCTTGTGCTGGAGTGACACATTGCCGACAACGCCTAGATCACCTGTATTCGTCTGAATGCTGATAGCGATAGTCGCGAGGAGAAATGCCGAATCGCGCCTTGAACGCCTTGGAAAAATGGCTGACGTCGTTGAAACCCCAGGCGTAGGCAATGGCGGTGATTTTTTCCTGAGGGGCAGCCTGACGGATGGCCTCGGCGCAGTGTTGCAGCCGCTGTTCCAGGATGTAGCGTCCCATGGTGGTGTGCTGTTGGGCGAACAACCGGTGCAGGTTCCTGACCGACGTGCCGATGGCTTCGGCCAGGCGCTCGGGAGACAGTTCGCTGTCGCGCAGATGCCGTTCGATCAGGACTTTTGCCTTGACGAGTTTCTGTGCCTGGCCACTGGAATGCTCACCGTCGTGCGCGGCGCTGACACCGGGCCGCAACAGCATCAGCAAGGCGTCGAACAACGCTGCGGTTTCTTCCGGTTGAAGGCTGGCGGCGTCGAACAAGCGCTGGGTCATCAGGCCGGCCATGCTGCCAAGGGCGCTGTTGGCAGCCAAGGGCCGATTGAACAGCAATTGCCGCTGTCCCAGGCGTTGCCGCAGCGCCTGACGGGGAATGATCAGGGACATCTGGTCGCTCAGGCTATCGAAATAAAAATCGCAGGGCTGGGTGATGTCCAGCAGCACCAGGTCACCCTTGCCGAGCCGGGCCCTATTGTCAGCCTGGCACATCGATGCACTGCCACCCACTTGTAAGACCAGGTAGAAGAAATCCTTGTCGTCGGCGCGAATGTCGCTGTGGGCTCGGTGCAGGTGCTGACAGTTGCTGATGATGCGCGAGCCGTCCAGCGCAGGGTGGGGGCCGATCAAGTTTTTCATCGCGCCGGTGAAACTCGCCAGACCCGGTCCGGCCGGCGGTTCTGCATGAAAGGTGCCGCATTTTTCGCCAAGGTCGTGATGCCAGGCTTCGAACCCCTGGGGGCCCTGGTAGAGCGGCTCTGCTTGCCAAGCGTTATGCATCGTGACCTCGGCTGCCGGCTGAGCGCCGGTTTTGTTTTTATGGTTGGATCGACCGTCGGCAGGTTTCCGGCGATAGAAGCATTTAGTAACAGGCCTGTTGAAAAGGCAAGCATCCGCCCAGCCATGGCAGTGACAGACATGTGCACGACATTCTGAACCATGTCCTTGCCCGTCCAGAGGGGCGTTTAATGGACGTGTGTTTCTTACTCGGCTGGAGTCTATTCCCGTGGATACAACGTATAACAATACCCAGGCCTCGGCTTCGCACCTGCAAAAGACCCTGCGCTGGACGGACGCATTCGCGCTGTCGATGGCGGTGTCGGGCTCGATTTTCGCCTCTTTCGGCTTTGCCCTCGGCGCACTCGGCCCGGTCGCGGCCTTGTTGCTCTGGGTCGGTTCGGCCGCCATCGGTGCCTGTCAGAACTGGATCTTTCTTGAGGTCAGCGCGATGTTTCCCGATAAACCCGGCGGCATCGCGATGATCGCGGCTGAAGGCTGGCGCAAGCGCTGTGCCTGGGTCGGCCCTTTGGCCGCGTTCGGCTACTGGTTGGGTTGGTCGGCGGTGCTTTCCATCATCGGCGTCAGCGCCGGCGCGCTGATTCAGGCCCAGTGGTTTCCCGAGCAGACCTGGAGCCTCGACACCGGCCTGGCCAACATCGGTCTGGCGCAGTTGATCGGGGCGGGCTTGATCCTGATCTTCTGGCAATTCAACCGGCGTGGCATCCATTTGGCGGCATCGATTTCCAAATACATGGGGGCGCTGTTGCTGGTGCCGATCCTGGTGCTGGCGGTCGCACCGTTATTGGCCCATGGCTGGAGCCTGGACCGGTTCCAGTCGGCCTGGCAGGCGCAAGAGGCGTTTAACTGGGGATCGTTGCGCACCGCGTTGGTCTGGCTGTTCTTGATCAGTTGGAGCGCCTACGGCACGGAGATGTGCGCGGCCTTCGGCCCTGAATACCGCAGCCAGCGGGATATGCGCCTAGCGTTGATGAGTTCAGGCGGTTACACCGTGTTGGTGTTTGCCGCGGTGGCCTTCGGCTTGGGTGGCTTGGTGGATCCGCAAGCGGCCCTGGAAAACCCCAGCGGCTTCTACATCGGCGCTTTTAACGCCGTGCTGGGCTCGGGCTGGAGCAGCTTTTTTGTCGCCACGTTGTTGGTGGGGCTGTTCATGGGCCTGAATGCGGCATTGGCCGATGGCTCGCGGGCGCTGTACGGAACGGCGTTGGAAGGGCTGACCATCAAGCAATTGGGCGTGCTCAACAAGCATCAGGTGCCGGGACGTTGCATGAGTGTGGCGGTGGTGGTGAACCTGGCAATGATCTTTTTCCTGTCTTCGCCCCTGGCGATTCTGGTGACGGCCAATATCGGTTATCTGATCGCCATCTTCTTCGCCCTCTCGGGGTTTATCTGGCTGCGCAAGGACGCGCCGTTGCACCCGCGTCCGGTGCGCCTGGGGCGCGGCTGGCTGGCGGTGGCCTGGTTGTTGAGCCTGTTCACCGCCGTGGTGGTCGTGGTTGGGGCCGCCTCGGCCGAACTGGCCGGTTATGGCGGTTTGAAAGAAGTCTTGATCGCCGTGGGCATCCTCACGTGTTCGCTGCTGCTGTATGCCTATCGACGCGTCGTCCAGGACCGTGTGCCAGCCTTGCCGCCGGTATCCCAGCATTGAACTGCATCGTATTGACAATAATAAAAGCGCTGACCAAGAGGAACACCCATGTTGTCCGTTGAAACACCTACGACCTATTACACGGCCACCCGCAAATATGATTTGAAATTCGATGATCTGGAGCAGGATCTGGAAGCCGAAGTGGTGGTCATCGGAGGCGGATTCTCCGGCATCAATACCGCGCTGGAACTGGCCGAGCGCGGAGTGACGGACGTGGTCGTGCTGGAGGCCCGCTACCTGGGTTTTGGTGGCTCGGGGCGCAATGGTGGACACGTGATGGCCGGGATCGGCCATGACCTGGAGAAGATTCGCAAAAGCGTCGGGGAGGAGGGACTCAAGGCGATTTTCGAGATCAGCGATCTGGGCGCATCGATCATCCAGAGCCGCATCCAGCGTTACCAGATTGACGCGGATTTCTGCCATGGCTACGGCTACCTGGGTTTCAACAAGCGACAGGGGCGCCTGCTGCAGGCGTGGGAAAAGGAATACAAGCAGCTCAATCCGGAGCATGAGATTGCCTACCTCGAAGGCGCCGAAGTCAGGAACATCGTCGGCTCCGATGTGTACAGCTGTGCCCTCAAGCATATGGGCAACGGTCACATCCACTCGCTGAACATGCTGTTGGGGGCGGCCAAGGCCCTGGTGGAACTGGGAGGGCGCATTTATGAAAACACCCCCGTGCTTGAAGTGACCTACGGCGACACCATCACCTTGCGCACGGCGAAGGGATCGGTGCGGGCAAAAAAAATCCTCTGGTCCTGCGGCGCATTTCTCGACCGCTTGGAACCCGAACTGCACAAGACGATGGTCAGCACCTACGCCTTTCAATTGGTGACGGAGCCGCTGCCGACCTCGCTGATCGAGCAGATCAGCCCGATTCGTGGGGCTTTCAGCGATATTCGCCCGGTGATCGAGTATTACCGGGTGACCAATGAAAATCGTCTGCTGTTTGGTTCCGCGACGCGCCTGCTGGAGTACATTCCCAACGATTTGAAGGTATGGAACCGCCATCTGATGCTCAAGGTTTTTCCGTACCTTGAACACGTGAAAATCGACCTGGCCTGGGGTGGGCCGATGGAGTGCAGCGCCAACCTGTTCCCGCAAATCGGCACGCTGCCTGGGCGCAATAACGCTTATTTCGTCCAGGGTTACTCGGGCTTCGGCGTGACACCGAGCCACGTGGTCAGCCGTGTCATTGCCGACGGGATGACCAGCGGATCGCGGCATTGGGATGTGATGAGTGCGATCCCGCGAACGCGTATTCCTGGCAAGGACCATTGGCGAAACTTGATCTGCACACTCGGAAAAGTCAGTCACCAACTGGCGGGCTACCGCAACGGTCGCCGCTGACACCGCTTTATCCCTGACCTGACCAGCGCCGCCTGGCGGCGCCCACTGTTTCTCCTTTCTGACATCGGAGTTCGGCCTATGCACGCCTATAAAAAAACAATCGTTGTGCTTTCGCTCACCTGCGCCGCTGTTCCAGGGCTGGCACAACCGCTCTACAACAATGGGGCAACAGAAGTCGATGCGCGCCTGCTGGCGTTGGCTGGTGCCTTCTACAGCCGTGAAAACTACTCGCAGTCTGGGACCCGCGGTGAGGGTTCCAGCCGCTGGCAGGAAGCGGTGCTGCAATACGGCCTTGATGCGCGCCATACCCTCGACGCCGGTTCGCAACTCTATGGCTCGTTGAATTGGGTCAGCTCCGCGACCTTTGGCGATGGCGATCCGGCGGGTTGGACCTCTGGTGACGAACGCACGACAAAAATCGAAGATGCCTACGTGGGCTGGCGCTCTGGCACGCTGTTCAGCGCCTTGGGCGAGAATGGCGTGGACCTGTCGGTCGGCCGGCAAAATATTGTGATCGGCGACGGCTTTCTGGTCAGTGGCGATGCCCTGAACTTGGGCAAGGAATTTCTCGACGGCCAGGCCAATCGAGGCGGGGCTTACTACCTGACCGGTCGCAAGGCGTTCGACCGCACGGCCGTGCTGCGCTTGGGTGGCCAGCAAGGCTGGCGCGGTGACCTGATGTGGCTCAAGTCTGACAACCCGGCCCAAGCCAGTCCGGAACTGGCGGTCGGTACGCTGGAACATGTCAGTCCCCAAGGCACCCTTGGCCTGACCTACCTGAACGTCACCGACACTGACCAGACCATGGCCGACATGCTGTTTCCCGACCGTAAGGGCATGCAGCTCTATAGCGTGCGAGGGCAAGGCAATGCCGGTGTTGCCGGGTTATTCCTGGCGGGTGAATACGCCTGGGAAGACAAGGACAACGCCAGGGAGAACGCCTGGTACCTGGAGGCCGGCTGGACCTTTGCCGACCTGCCCGGCACGCCTTCGATCAACTACCGCTACAGCCGTTTCTCGGAGGGCTACGACCCGCTTTTCTATGGGAACGGCCGGGCGCTGGGCACCTGGTTCCAGGGTGAAGTCGCGGCCAACTATGCGGGGCCGTTCAACAGCAACGCGGCCGTGCAGCATCTGGGTTTGAAGGTCACCGCCGCCGATGACCTCAAGCTGGGGATGTTGCTCTACACGTTCCGTACGCTCGATACTCGCCGTGGCCAGCTTGACGCCGATGAAGCGGATATCTATGCCGAATGGGCGATCGACCCGCACTGGACCCTGATGCCACTGGTCGGTCTCTACAAGCCGAAGCAGAGTTCGGCGAGCGGCGGGACGCAAGTGGGCAATAGCCGCACCAATCTTTATGGTCAGGTACTGGTGGCGTGGGCGTTCTAATTCAATGATGACTGCATGACGCTGGCGGAAGCTCGGTGTCTGAACACGCTGATTGTTCACGAATCGTGTTTCATACCATTACCTGAGGGCCATTGAAGGGTTTTTCATTGCGAATATTCTTTGTTCATCCGTGACCCGGCACAACAGAGCGCATCGCAATGAACAGCCCTCGTACCCTCTACCAGAAACACATCGACAGCCACACTGTCGCTACCCTGGACGATCAAGGGCATGTATTGCTCTACATCGACCGCCAGGTGGCTAACGAATACACCAGCCCTCAAGCCTTCAGCGGGCTTCGCGAGGCGAAGCGTGATGTCTGGCGCCCTCAGGCCACGCTGGCGGTCGTCGACCATGTCAACCCGACCACCCCGAGTCGTGTCGCTGCCATGCCCGACGCCGGCGGCGCCTTGCAGGTCGCATATTTCGAGGAGAACTGTCGGGACTTCGGCATCGAGCTTTTCGATGTGCTGGACAAGCGCCAGGGGATTGAACACGTGGTCGCGCCGGAGCAAGGCTTTATCCTGCCTGGCATGGTGGTGGCCGCGGGCGACAGCCATACCACGACCTATGGCGCCCTGGGTGCGTTTGGTTTTGGTATTGGCACCTCTGAAATCGAGCATTTGCTGGCGACGCAGACGTTGGTCTACAAGCGCCTGAAAACCATGCGCGTCACGGTCACCGGTACGCTGGGCATGGGCGTCACCTCGAAGGACATCATCATGGCGCTGATCGAGAAGATTGGCGCGTCAGGCGCGACCGGGTACGCCATCGAGTTCGTTCGGCCCGGTCATCAGCGCATTAAGCGTCGAGGCGCGGATGACCATGTGCAACATGGCAGTGGAGGCCGGCGCCCGGGGAGCCTTCATGGCGCCCGATGGAAAGGTCTATGACTACCTCAAGTCCAAGCCGCGTGCGCCTCAAGGCGAGCACTGGGATGTCGCCGAAAAAAAGTGGCGCGAACTCTTCACCGACGAGGACGCGTTGTTCGACAGGGAAGTGCGGGTGGACGTGGATGCGTTGGAGCCGATGGTGACCTGGGGAACCAGCCCGGACCAGGCGTCGCCTGTGGGTGGCAAGGTTCCAGACCCAGCGACCGTCGCCGATCCGATCCTGCGCCAGGGCATGCAGCGCGCCTTGACCTACATGGGGCTGGAGGCCGGCATGGCGTTGAGTGACGTGCAGATCAGCCATGCCTTCATCGGCTCGTGTACCAACGCGCGCATCGAAGACTTGCGTGACGTCGCACGGGTGGTGAAGGGCAGGAAAGTCGCCTCGACAGTGCGGGCGATGATCGTCCCCGGATCAACTCTGGTGCGTGCCCAGGCTGAGGAGGAAGGCTTGGCCAGGATCTTCCTCGAGGCCGGTTTTGAATGGCGCCAGTCCGGATGCTCGATGTGTCTCGCCATGAACGATGACGTGCTTGCTCCGGGCGATCGTTGTGCGTCCAGCACCAACCGAAATTTTGAAGGTCGTCAGGGGGCGGGCGCACGCACTCACCTCATGAGCCCGGCGATGGTTGCCGCTGCAGCCATCCGTGGTCGCCTGACGGACGTACGCCTATTGGCCGAGGAGGCTTGAGCCATGCAACCTTTTGAGATCGTGACTGGAAAAGCCGCGCCTTTGCTCGCCTCCAACATCGATACCGACGTCATCATGCCCAAGCAGTTCTTGAAGGGGATCGATCGAAGTGGCTTGGATAAAGGTGTGTTTTTCGATCTGCGTTTTCTTGAGTCCGGCGAGCTCAATCCAGACTTCGTCCTCAACCAACCAGCGTGGAGCGGGGCCAGTTTCCTGGTGACCGGGCCCAACTTTGGTTGTGGTTCCAGCCGCGAGCACGCGGTATGGGGGCTCAAGCAACTGGGGATTCGTGCACTGATCGGGATAAGCTTTGCCGGTATCTTCTATGACAACTGTCAGCGTAACGGCGTGCTCGCGATAGAACTTTGCGAATCGCAGCTACAAAGACTGGCTCGCGTAGTAAACAATGGGGCCACCGCGACCATCAGCGTCGATCTGCCGAACCAGCGGATTTGGCTAAGTGAGGGGTCGGTCATCGAATTCCCCATTGATGCGCTACGCAAGCAATCGTTGTTGTCGGGGCTGGACGCTATCGGCGCGACCTTGCAGCGGGCGGCGCAGATTCGTGATTTCGAAGCGCGTCACTACACAGAAAATCCGTGGCTGAACTGAGTTCCCAAGCGCCTGCCA
The DNA here is from genome assembly GCF_030687295.1 of Pseudomonas beijingensis. Lineage (NCBI taxonomy): Bacteria > Pseudomonadati > Pseudomonadota > Gammaproteobacteria > Pseudomonadales > Pseudomonadaceae > Pseudomonas > Pseudomonas beijingensis. The sequence goes on from NZ_CP117425.1 coordinate 3,658,054, forward strand.
GCTGCGGCTGCCGGGCGCTCAAGCGAGGGCGAGGGTTCTGAAATGCTCTTCGAAGAATTCGATACAGACCCTTAGCTTGGCGGACTGGCTGACCCGCGTCGGGTAAATGGCCCAGACATCGGCGCTCTGGGAATAGTCAGGCAGCACGTGGACCAGTTGTCCACTTTCAAGCAGGGGCTTGACGTCCCACAAGGAGCGCAGAAGGATGCCTGCGCCACTCAAGGCCCAGCGCAACACAATCTCGCCACTGTTCGATGACAGCGGGCCGTTGACGCGAATGGACTCTTCAACGCCGTCTTTTGTCAGGTTCCAGATGCCAAAGGCGTTGTTACGCTCCTTGAGCACCAGGCAATCATGCCGGGCCAGATCATCCAGGGACGTCGGGATGCCACGTTTTTCCAGGTACCCGGGGGTTGCACAGAGCACCCTGCGGTTACTCACGAGTTTTTTTCCCAGCAGTTGTTGAGGGAGGTCGTAACCCACCCTGATTTCAAGATCGAAGCCTTCGTTGACGATATCGACCATGCGATCAAACACGTCCAGGCGAATCTCCAGTCGAGGGTACAACTGCGACAGCGCGGCGATCGCGGGCGCGACGTGGTTGCGGCCAAAACCGAAAGAGCTGCAAATGTGCAGGCTCCCCTGCAATTGTTGGCGCGAGTCGGTCAACTCGCTGATGAAGTCGTCCATATCCCCCAGGAGTCGAGTCGCGAAGACGCGGACACGTTCGCCATCGTCGGTCAATGCGACACGTCGGGTCGTCCGATGCAACAGCTTCGCGCCTAACGCGGCCTCGAGGACGGAGATCCGCTTGCTGACGTACGCAGGGGAAAATCCCAAGGCCTCGGCAGCATTGCCAAAGCCGTTTTTGCGGATGACGGTGAGGAACACGCGCAGGTCCTCCGGCAGCAGGGATTGTTCTCGATGGGTAGGCTTGCGTCTCATGGCTTGGATTTATTCCAATGATGTGATCGGAGTCAGTTTGCAATGGATGCGCTAAACGTTCATGCGTTGCAATGCAAGTGCCCATCGATTACACCCCTGAGACCAGCTTTTAACACACCCGCCTGGAAATAAAAAATAGGCTCGAAGTCTTTCCGCGATATTGATCCGGTTATTTTTGGAGTGCCTGAGTTACCGTTTGTTTGTCAGCGATATATGGATAAATTCTGTCCACTTGTCAGCGTAATTGCAGCCATTATTATTGGCGCACTGAGTGGTCTAGAAGAGGTTGTCATGGCGCAGTTATTTGAAGGTTGCGTAAAAGTGATCGTTCCCTGTGGTTCTTTGGGGGCGGGTGTTCGAGAAGAAGAAATTACTTATGGGCTGGCGGCAGGGGCGCAAGTCATCGCCACGGATGCAGGTTCAACGGACAGTGGCGCGGCCTACCTTGCACTTGGAAAGTCCAAGAACAACCGAGGCGCGGTAAAACGTGACCTGACGATATTGATGAAAGCGCAAGCGCGATCCGGTGTGCCGATCATTGTGGGAACCGCAGGGCAGGCCGGAGGTGATCTCAATCTTGATTGGACGCGCGATATTGCTCTGGAAATCGCCAAAGAGTTGGGCGTGTCGCCGAAGATTGCGCTCATCTATTGCGAGCAAGACAAAGACACCATCAAGAAACTCAATGCCGAAGGTCGTATCAAAGCGCTCCCGCCTCACGCCGAGTTGGAAGACGCAACGGTGGACAGTTGTGAACACATTGTCGCTGCACTGGGGGTGGAGCCCTTTATCGCGGCCTTGGACGGTGGTGCCGATATCATATTGGCCGGCCGCGCGACCGATACCGCCGTCATTGGCTGTTACCCCATCTGGAAAGGCGCACCGTGGGGCCCGTCCTGGCACGCTGGCAAGACCGGTGAATGCGGCGTGCAATGCGCCGTCAATCCCACGCTTGGATCGGGCATCTTGCTGAGTGTTGATGCGAACGGCTTTGAAGTCGAGCCCTTGAGCCAGGACAACCAGTGCACGCCCCATAGCGTCTCGGCGCATATGCTGTATGAAAACAGCGACCCATTCCGGTTGGTGGAGCCGGGTGGCATCCTGAATGTTGCACAGGCGCGTTATACCGATTTGAATGGACGTGCCGTTCGGGTGGAAGGCTCGCGCTGGGAAAGCATGCCCTACACAATGAAATTGGAAGGGGCGGCGGCGGGTTTATATCAAACGATCATGTTGGTGGGCATCCAGGACCCGGATGTGCTCAATGATGTCGATGGGTTTCACGATCGTTTGCTGGAAGCACTTTACACAAGAACCCGCCAATCCATTCCAGCCGAAGAGTTGGGCGAGTTTCATATTTCCCTGCGGATGTACGGGTGGAATGGCGTCACCGGTGTAAAACCGCCTGTCGGAACATTACCGCCGTCTGAAATAGGCATGTTGTTTGTAGCCACTGCTGCTACTCAGGAAATGGCTAATACAATTGCCCATGCCTGTAATCCTTACTTCTTTCATTATCCCAGCGTCATGGGCAAGGAATTACCTTCGTACGGATTCGCTTTTACACCTGCGGATATACCCCGAGGCCAAATTTATGAGTTCAAGTTGAACCATGTGGTGCAACTCGAGAATCCCATGGAGTTGGTCCGTTTGAAATGGATTGATTTGTCGGACACGTCGATGGCGATGAAGGAGCTTGCACAATGATTAAGTTGCGTGATGTTTGCCGGCATGTCCGATCCAAACAGGCGGGGCCGTTCTGGATTACATTCGATATTTTTTTCAACGGACGCGAGAACTTCGAGCGTTATTGCGATTGTGCCGCACTGTCCCCGGCGCAATTTGCCAGGCTCTACGGAACCGATCCCGAACGAGTCAAGCGTATTGCAGTGCCGGACCTGGAAATGGTCAAGATTTCCTATCCTCGTGCAACGCCACAAGGCGGGATGGTCGAGCGGGACATGCACGCTGGCCAGCAATACGTCCGCTTGCTTGACGTCGTCATCGACTGAGACGTCGGGCGCCATGTCGTCCCTTGATCTGTTCGCCTCATGGACGAGGCCTGACCCACCTATTCAACCCGAGGTAGTTATGACGGACTCGACCGTTGCGATGCGGCTTGCGCGCTATGCCCACGCATTCAGAAAACAGCACTTGCCCGAAGCGATCATCCACCTTGTGCGCCAGCGTTTTATCGACAGCCTGGCGTGCGTGCTGGGTGCCTACGGAGCTGATCCGGTCGAGGCCGCCGTGTGCTACGCCGCCGCCAATACCGCGAAATCATCCAGCGTATTTGGTACGAACCTGCAAACAACGCCGGAAATCGCGGCCTTCACCAATGGCCTGATGGTTCGTTTCCTGGACTATAACGACGGCTACATGGGCCTGGAGCCGGGCCATCCGAGTGACAACATTCCAGCCTGCCTCGCCGTGGCGCAAGCGGAGGGGGCCACCGGTGCCGAACTGATTTCGGCTATCGTCCTGGCCTATGAAATCCAGATGCGCTTGCAGGATGCGGCAAGCTTGAACAAGCGTGGCTGGGACCACGTCAATTACATCAACGTCGCGATGGCGGCGGCGGCTTCCAACCTGATGAAGCTGGACGTGGCACAGACGGAGCAAGCGATCAACATCGCCGTGAGTGGTCACTTGGCCATGCGTCAGGTACGCAGCGGAGCGTTGTCCGACTGGAAGGGCTGCTCAGCCGCCAATGCCGCGCGCAACGCCATTTTCGCCGCTCAGTTGGCGCGTCATGGCATGACGGGGCCGTCGCCAGTGTTTGAAGGTGAGATGGGTTTCTTCAAACAGGTTTCGGGGCCGTTCGACCTGGAGACGAATCGCTTTGGTACGCCCGACAATGGCGATTACGCGATACGGCGCTCCCTGACCAAGACATTCCCCACCAATGGCGAGCTGCACACCGCCGTCTGGGCCGCGCTTGATATCCGCAAACGGATCGACGATGTAAAGGCCATCGCGACTATTACGATCGAGACATCTGAATTCAACCGTCGGGTACTGGCGGATACGCCTGAGAAATGGCTGCCGAAAACCAGGGAAACGGCGGACCACAGCCTACCTTACAACGTGGCCCGAGCCTTGCTCGACGGTGACCTCACGGTGGGTTCGTATTGCCCTGAAAAGATTGCCGACCCTGCGGTGATTGCCTTGATGGACAAGGTCAGCGTGGTCGAGGATCCGGCGTTGACCGCGCTGTTCCCACGCCATCTTGCCAACCGTGTCAGCGTCACCCTGGTTTCCGGCGAGCAAGTCGTGAGCGAGATGATCACCGGGCCCGGGTCAGTCGAAACGCCGATGACCGATCACGATTTCGAACGAAAATTCCGGCGCATGGCCTTGCCGCATATCGACGCATCGGCACAGGCCGAAGTGCTCGGGTTCGTCGCAGGCCTCGAGAAGCAGACCGAATTCACATCGCTGTTTGCGGCGATGGCTGTCTCCTAGCGGTCTGTCGCTCCAATGGGTTTTCGCCAAAGGAGCGACCGCACGGGGCTTAACGGCGGTCGGTCTCGGTTGCCGTAGGCAACGTCCCTACGTAACGGGCGCGAGGGCGGGCGTCATGGTGCTGGTTGTATTGCTCGCTGGCATGGGCTATCCAGCCGATCAAGCGACCGACGCCAGCCAATGAAATTTCCTGCCCGTGCAGCCCGAATTTCTGACCGATGAAGCTCACCAGAAGGATGAATTCCGGCGGGTACGCCACGAGTTCCGAGGCCACCGCAAAAGCTTTCTGCAGCTTTGCGAACTCGCTGTCACCCTCGAACACCGCGGTCAGCGCCGCCATGAGGTTACTGGCTCGCGGATCGTTGACGGAATGGACATTGGGGCCGAACCCGACAATGTGTCCGTCCTGGCTGTAGCGCTGCAAAATAGGTCGCGCAGGGTCCGCAGCGGTGCAGATTTCCTCGATCATCCTGCTGGCGGCTTCATTTCTTCCATACGCGATTTTGTGGCCCCGGGCTGCGGCAAGTCCGGCAATGACCGCGTAGTAGGGGGTTGCGCCGGTCGTGGCGGCGACACGCACGCTATGGGTGGTGTGATCCAACTCATGGTCGATACTGAGGATCAGCAGGCGCCGGATCAGGTCCGCATGCTCAGGTGGAGCGCCGCAGGCCTGGGTGATGAACTCATGCAAGGGTTGCGTGCTCGGTTCGGTCGCTCCCACGACCAAGGCGGCAAACCATCTCACGACATCGGCGCCGGTGCGCGCGTAGCTGTCCGTGGAAAGGTCGAAGGCCTTGGGATTTTCTCTTTGCACCAAGGGGAAAAGCGCGATGGCTTTTTCCTGGGCGGACATGTGTTCGTAGATCTTCAGCAGCTTGACACTGTCCCTCGGTACACGGGGCAGTGACGGGCCGAACGCCGAAGGCACTTGCCAGATCAATTCGGCGACTTCTTCAACCGTTGCGCGGTCCGCGAGCTCGACGACGTCATGGCCCCGATAAAACAGGCCATCATCGGTGATCAGCGTAATCGCGCTGTCCGACGGTGACGAGCGCTTGAATGCGTGTTTCTCTCCCGCCGGGCGCTTGACCAGGCGCTGGATGTCTTCGGCCCAATAGCGGCGCTTGGGCGTACCCGGGATCTTGAGGGAGCGGATATTTTTGCGGCTGACGTAGGCGTACAGCGTCGGCAGGCTGATCCCGAGTAGGGCAGCAGCCTCTTCTGCCGAAAGGTAGAGGTCTTCTTGTTCTGGCATGACGGGTCCGATCAGATTGATTGAAAGGCGTACATGTTTATTAGATATACCGTCATTTCATCAATGTAAACAAGGTAGCGGTTTTTCCTCAGTTCCACCCTAAAATTTTTCATCAAAACCGATGAACTTGACGGGGATATTGACGAAAAAAATCAAGATTTACAGGCTTTCGCCCCCTATGTAGATTTCGAGTGCGCAAAAGTTGTTCACATTGATTTTCGATGCATCGATAACAATAAAAACGAAAAGGTGAAACGCATGGCTTGGTTAGGTTTCGCAATGGTCGTCACGTTTATGGCATTGATCATAAGCAAGCGACTTTCCGCGGTGACGGCGCTCATTCTCATTCCGGTCGCTTTCGGGCTGGCCAGTGGGGCAGGGCCGGAACTGGGTGGGATGGTGATGGACGGCGTCAAGCAAGTAGCTCCCACCGCACTGATGTTGATGTTTGCAATTCTGTATTTCGCGATCATGTTTGACGCTGGGCTCTTCGAACCTGCGGTACGGCGGATTTTGCGGTTCGTCGGCAATGATCCTCTTCGAGTCGTACTGGGCACTGCGCTGCTGGCCGCTGTCATCTCGTTCGATGGCGATGGTGCGACGACGGTCTTGATCGTCACGACCGCGTTCCTGCCGCTCTACCTGCGCCTCGGGATGAACCCGCTCATTCTGGCGTTGATGCTCTTGCTGACCAATACCGTAGTGAACCTGATTCCCTGGGGAGGGCCGGTCGCCCGCGCCGCCAGCGCCCTTCATCTCGATGTGGCGGATATGTTCCTGGGCTTGGTGCCGGCCATGTTCGCGGGGCTTGCCTATGCATTCGTCGTGGCGTTCTGGATCGGCCACAAGGAACGGCGCCGCTTGGGCTGGACGCCCGGTAGCCAGTACGTCGCACCGGAGGAGGTCGCCTTGCCGACCGTGCAATCCGAAACACAGCGACCGAAGCTTTTCTGGGTCAACCTGGCGCTCACCGCAGGACTCATGTACGCCATGGCGACAGGGCTGGCCCCTTTGCCCATGTTGATGATGGTGGGGTTTTCCCTGGCGCTGCTGATCAACTATCCGCGCCTGTCGGAACAGAAGGCACGGGTTGCGGCTCATTCTGAAAGTGTCCTGATGGTCATCGCCCTGATATTCGCTTCAGGTGCGTTTACCGGGATTTTGTCAGGCACCGGAATGGTCGATGGCATGTCGGCGAAAATCGTCCAGCTGATTCCCGACGGTGGCGGACAATACTTCGGCATTATTACCGCACTGGTGGCCTTGCCGCTGAACTTCCTGTTGTCCAACGACGCGTTCTTCTTCGGCATCTTGCCGGTGCTGGGGGCGGCGGGTGCCGAATACGGTATTGATCCCATGCACATCGCCCGTGCGGCGGTACTGGGACAGCCGGTCCATGCACTCAGCCCGTTGGTCGCGGCGGTTTATCTCATCAGCGGCATCATCAAACGCGACATGGGTGACATGCAACGATACTGCTTGCTCTGGGCCATAGGCAGCAGCCTTGTCTTGATTGTAACTGCCGTTATTACACGGGCGATTATTTGATTAATTAGTTCGCTGCGCCGAAGTTTGAAGGACGCCAGGTCGCGTCTGCTCACGTCAAAATAAAAATAATAGATGAGGTGGTCGATGAAATCGATTAACGCCGTCGCTATGACGTTGCTGTCGACATTGTTGGTGTCTGATGTTTGTCTATCGGCAACCATCAGCAATCCGGACAGGTTCCAGCATGAAGGCAAGCTGAATGCTTATCTTCGATCGATGTATATCAATACGCGGATATCCAACGATTTGATCGAAGATCGTTTCGGTGGGTTTCCGGACGGCTCCGAGTTGGGCGGGACAGGGGTTGGCGCGATCCTGGACTACAACTCCAGTTATTGGGCCGGTGTCGTAGGCTTTGATGCCTCATTGTATGGTGTGGCGATGATTGATTCGAAAGACAATGGTCGGGATTTGTTTGACGACTCCGACGGCACTAACGGTGGTTTCGCGAAAGTCGGTCAGAGTTATTTCAAGTTGCGTTATGAGGGCGAGGGCTGGAACGCCGATTCGCAAATAGGGGCGGGGCCGGTTCGATGCGGGAACGTTGGTGACACTCGACACTCGGATCGTCCCGGGCTCCTATCAAGGAGGCCGGGCCCACTTGAACTTTACCGAGATGGGCATTGGCCCATTACCCGGTACGTTGGGGTTTGAAACCGCTTACATCAACCGCACATCTCCTCGGGACCGGGAAAAGTTCGAACACCTGCTGAGCCAGTCAGGCGAGGAAATAAAAGACCTGTACACCTACGGCATCAAATACGATTTGAAGGCCATTGAACTTGGCTACGATCATGGGGTGTCGCGAGACTTCAATGAAAATACCCGTTATGGACTGACGCTGAAAGCACCTCTCGGCGAAAAGGCGGGCGTTGTATTGGACACTCAATACTATGAGTTTCAAAAAGCCGGACGAGTTTGGGAGCGTGATTGGCAGGCCGGCCAGGCCGCTTATGACGATGACGCCACGTGGCTGAACATCAATCTGGGTTTATTGCTCGATAAACTTCGCCTGGGTGTTTCATTTTCCGAAACAAAAGCCGAGTTGAGCAACGGACAACTGGGCTACGCCTATTTCGATCATGGCGATAACGTCGATGGCAAGATGGATGCCTGGACACGTTCCGGTAACGACTTCAATAACGATGGCGAGCGAACCTGGCAAATAGGCGCCGAGTATGACTTGAGCGGGCATTCGTTGTTAGGGGCTTCGCTGGACGGTTTCAAAGTCATGACTATCTACAAACAAGGCGAATTTGATGCCACCGACCCTTTCAGTGGCCGACGCACTGACGTGATCGAACGACAGAATGAATACCGTCTCTACTATCGCTTTGACGAAAAGGAATATTCCGGACTTTCAGTCGGCCTGATTTATATCGATTACCGAATCGACCAGGACTTTGTCGCGCTGGTGTCCGCTCAACCCGACAACGTGGTGACTGGCTCAGAGGCTCGGGTGTACCTGGATTACGCATTTTGATTGCCGGACATACCTATCGAGAGGCCCGTGATGTTTAAACCTCGCCACACCATCGTGGTTACACAGCGATTCTTCGATTCAGAAACCGTGCATTACCTGGAGAGCCATGGCTGTGACGTTGTCGTCGCGCAGCTGGCTAAGGGGCAAGCGGACGGCGACCTGAGCGAACGCCAATTGATCGATCTCCTGGAAGACGCCGACGGTTGGATCGTCGGGCACGCGAACGTCACGTCGGGCCTGTTGAGTGCGCTCCCGCGTCTGCAAGTCATTGCCCGTCGTGGCGTGGGCTACGAGCGGGTCGATACCGCAGCGGTAGCAGCGGCCGGAAAGGTGGCGACCATCGCCATCGGCGGCAACGACGCCAGCGTTGCCGACCATACCGTGGCGTTGATGCTCGCCGTGTGCCGCCAGCTCAAACGCTGCCAGTTGGGGCTGTCGGCAAACGACTGGTCGATTCCCCTTGGGGGCGATCTGTACCGCAAGACCGTTGGTGTCGTCGGCTTGGGCCGGATTGGTCGGGGCGTGCTGCAGCGCTTGTCCGGGTTCGAAGTCAAACCGCTGATCTACACCCCTCGTCCGCGCGGCACACAGCTCGACGGTATTGCTCAAAGCTGCTTTGTCGACCTGGAAACGCTGCTCGAGGAAAGCGATTTCATCACCCTTCATGCGCCGCTCAACCTACATACCCAGGGGCTCATCGATGGCCGTGCGCTGAAGCGGATGAAACCTTCCGCAGTGCTGATCAATACCGCGAGGGGTGGGCTGGTACGGGATGCGGATCTGCTGTGGGCCCTGCGGGAAAACCAATTGGCTGGGGCAGGGCTCGATGTGTTCGAAAGCGAGTCGGATCCGGTGCTTTCGGCCGTGACCGAACAACTCATCCAGCTCCCGAATGTGATCGTGACGCCCCATGTCGGCGCCTCCACGGTCGAGGGGCTCAATCGTACCAACCTGATTGCCGCTCAATGTGCGGTGGCCGTGCTGCAAGGGCGTAGCCTGCCGGGTCATTGCGTCATCGCTGACGGACGTCGCTCTACAGGCTCGAAGGAGAATCCATGAATACCCCGATCAAAGTGCTGACGCCAACGGGTGCCATTGGCACCGGCTTCCCACGGGCGGCGTTTGACCTGGCGCTGCTGGAACGACCGGACGTGATTGCAATGGACGCGGGGTCTACCGACTCCGGTCCTCATTACCTGGGCACCGGCACGACCAAGGCTTCGGCCTCGATACTACGGGCCGAGTTGCGCGTGTTCATGCAGGCGCGGGCGCAATTGGGCATCCCGCTGATCATTGGCAGCTGTGGCACCTGTGGTTCCGACGCGGGCGTCGACTTGATGCGCGGCCTGTGCGAGGACATCGCCGCCGAACTCGGTCAGGTCGTACGTATTGCGAGCCTCTACAGTGAACAACCGGCAAGCGTCGTGAAACAAGCACTGGCCCAAGGTCGAATCAGGCCCTTGCAACTGGATCACATCGACGATGCCCTGGTTGAGCGCTGCTCGCGTATTGTCGCGCTGATGGGCGTGGAACCCTTCATTCATGCGCTTGAAGACGATGCCGATATTATCTTGGCGGGCCGTTCCACCGACACAGCGGTCATGGCTTCGCTGCCCATCCTGCGCGGAGCCCATCAGGGCGCTGCGTGGCATGCCGGAAAGATTCTGGAGTGCGGCGCGTCCTGCACGACGACGCCCGCCAGCGCGGTGGTGATGGCAACGATCGACGACACGGGATTCACCATCAAGGCCATCGGCGAGGGCGCCCGGCTCACGCCGCGATCAGTCATGGCCCACATGCTTTATGAAAACAGCAACCCCTACGTGCTCGTCGAGCCCGGCGGCGTATTGCACGTGGAAGAGGCGGTCTACACCGCGTTGGACGAACAGACCGTGCGAGTGGAAGGTTCGGTCTGGAAGCCCAGCGAAGACTACACCGTCAAGTTGGAGGGAGCGGCGCCGTGCGGTTTCCAATCGGTAGTCATGTGCATTGTCCGTGATCCGGAATACGTCGAGCGCTTCGATGAGTGGCTTGCCAGCCTGGATTCGGTCATGCGTCAGCGAATCGAAAAACACCTGGGCATCGGCTCCGATGACTACGACTTGCAGTTCCGCGCCATTGGCAAGGATTCCGCTTTGGGAGCCCTCGAGTCGCGAAGGGTGACGCCAGTGGAAATCGGTGTCATGGCGATAGCCACGTCGGCAACCGCCGAGCGCACCCAGGACATGGTCGCGTTGCTCAATCCCTACCTGCTGCACTTTCCGTTGCCCGGCGACAAGGACCTGCCCACCCACGCGTTCCCGTTCTCGCCGGCCTCGATGGACCGGGGCATGGTGCACGAGTTCGTGCTCAGTCATGTGATGGTCGTGGCAGACCCGTTGGCACCTTTCCGGTTTGCTATCAAGACAGTCGAGGGAGCATGAGATGAATACTCTGCAAGCATTGGGTTATGAGATCCGTTCCAAGAACGCCGGGCCGTTTTCCCTGACCATCGATGTGTTCTGCAAGGACTCGGAAATCTTCGCGCAACTGGCCGCGGCGCCGAAGCTGCAAGCATTGGCGGTCGCCGAGCTGTTCCGCAGGCCGGCGGAGTCGATCAGTGTTTTCCCCATCGAGGCGTTGAACGTGATCAAGATCAGCCTGCCGCGTCCCGTGGCGCAGGGCGCCTTGCAGGACCGGGACATGCACGGAGCGCAATGGGCGTTCATCCTGCTGGATGCGCTTGGAAGCGGTGAGGACGACCGGCCATGAGTGGCGTTGAAAGCTTGTCGGCGGATGCACCTGCGCCGGTTCACCCTGACCTGGTGGCCGTGGCCACGACACTGCGCGAGCAAAGGTTGCTGCCGGTCGTTCACGGGAATGTGCATAGCGTCAGGGCTCAGTTGGAGCGGATCAATGTCTGGGCTGCACACCGCAGCGTGCCGCTGTCCTATGAGCGCACCTTGGGGTTTGCCGTCGATGGTCGAACGGTGCCCTGCAAGCTCTATTGGCCGGAGGGCGACGAGACGCCTTGCTTGATGTTCTACTGCCATGGCGGTGGGTTTCGCCACGGCTCGCTCGCCGGCTGGGACGCGCCGCTGCGCCAGTGGGTGCGCGACAGTGGCCTGGCGGTGCTGTCCATCGACTATGCGCTGTCGCCGGAATATCGTTTTCCGGTGGCATTCAACGAAGTGGTGTCGATCATCAGCCGGGTCATCAAGCTTGGGGCGATCACCGATTGCCCGGTGCGCGGTTATGCCTTGGGTGGCGACTCGGCAGGCGCCAACCTGGCCCTGGGTGCTGCGATTGCGCTGCGCGACGCAGGGTTTGATGTGTTGCGGCAGTTGTTGCTGTTCTACGGCAACTACTCACGCGACATGAGCTCCGATTCGTGGCGAAGGCTGGGTGGATACGGGGGGCAGAATCTGTCGGTCGAGACCATGAGCGCCTACTGGGCGAGCTACCTGGTCAATGACGAGGATGACTGGCGGGTACAGCCGATCAACGCTGACTTGGTCGGCCTGCCACCGGTGCGATTGGTGGTGGGGGAACTGGACCCGTTGCTGGATGAGAACCGTGAGCTGGCGGACCGCTTGGAAAGCGCGGGTGTGGCGACACACCTGCAAGTGCTCGCGAACATGACCCACGGGTTTGTCCGATTCAATGAGGTGGCCCCGGTCGTGCGCGATGTCATCGCTGCGCAGGGCAGTGCTTTGCGCAAGGCTCTTTCTGTTCAGGCGAACTTCCCATGAGCCGATTCCGTAGCGCGGGCTTTGCGCGAATTTGCGGCGGCCTATTCTTCGTCATGGCGGCCAACGCCCTCGCGGCTGGCAGGCTCCCTGTCGGTCCTGCCGCAGGAGACAACGAGCTGTCGGCGTTTTACCGCTGGCCTGAAGCAATGCCCGCGCTGCCCGGTGCGCTGCTGCGAAGCGAGACCTTGCCGACACAACCGCAGATGCCTGCCGCCGCGCAAGCTTTGCGCCTGCTCTACAGCTCTATCGACGAGCGCTGGCACTCCGGACTCGTTGCGGTCAGCGGGACGTTGTACCTGCCGGCTGGACCTCCACCGGCGCAAGGCTGGCCGTTGCTGGCCTGGGCCCATGGTACGCTGGGGATTGCCGATGCTTGCGCACCGTCCTGGGCTGGCTGGCGCGACCGTGATGCGGCGTATATCAATCGCTGGCTGGCGCGCGGATTCGCGGTGGTCGCCACCGATTATCAAGGTTTGGGAGGGCCAGGGCCGCATCCCTACACGTTCTGGCAGGCCGAGGGACGCTCTGTCCTGGACTCGATTCGCGCGGTCCGTTCGATCCGGCCGGGCCTGATGGCTAGTCACACGATCCTGGCCGGGCAATCTCAGGGGGGAGGGGCGGCATTGGGCGCGGCGATCCTTGCCGATGGCTACGCACCGGAGCTTTCTATCCGGGGCGCGGTACTCACGGCGCCGAATAGCACATTTCCCCATGGCCCCATTGCGCTGCCGCCGCGCCAGTCCAATACGGTGTTCCTGGCATTGGCATCCGGCGGCTTGCGCGAGGACGGGCCGCAGGTCGAGGACATCCTGACGGACAAGGGGCTTGAACTGCTAAGTGTGGCTCGGCACGGCTGTACCCGTGACATTGCCCGAGAATCCAAAGCGTTGCAGATCGATTCGTTTGCCGAGCTTCTGACCGTTACCCCCGAGGCGTTGAATGCGATGCGCATCCCAACGACCGACATGCCCCAGGCATCGATTGCCTTCCCGTTACTCATTGCTACCGGCCAGGCGGATGAAACGATCACCCCTGTGCGCCAGTACGCGGTCGCGGCGGCGTTGTGTGCCGCTGGTAATCAAGTCACCTGGCGGACTTATGAAGGCCTGGGGCATGACGGGGTGCTGCATGGTTCATTGGACGATGCATTTGCCTTCGTTGAGGCCCAGCTCGACGGATCGGGCCCTGGCTCGAATTGCTCCACTCTGCAAAGGCCCGGTCCGCCGGGTGAAAGGGATACAACCGCGCCATTTAACGACGACTGAATGCAACCTGTGGGAGCGAGCTTGCTCGCGATGGCGGAGGGTCAGTCGATGAAGTATCAGCCGGGTGGCCCTCATCGCGAGCAAGCTCGCTCCCACAATGGCCTGGGGTATGGCCCGACCCTTGTGTCGAGGCCGTCTGGTCTCAGGACGCGTCCTGCTGATAGGTGCAACCCACGTAGAGGTCACTGTCCTTGTTTTCGGTGGAGACCACGCGCAGGGTCGCGCCGTTGTCGAGGTTGCGCTGGTAATCCACGTAGCCGTCGGTATCCAAGGTCTTTTCCAGTTTCAGGGTGCTGGCGAGTTTCTCTGCATCGGCCTTCGGATTGCTGCTCTTGGCCTGGAGAAAGAAGCTGAAGCGGTCGGTCATCACCAGGGTGGTCGACGACACGCCATGCACCGTCAGTGCCGGGGAGGCTTGCCAGGCGCCACCGCCCCACGGGGTGTGCGCTTCATCCTTGGGCAGCGACACTTGCTCCGCGTCAACCAGGCCGTTGAACTCGCTCACCTGTTGCGCACTGGCCTGGCACTGCGCCAGGGCCTTGAACAGATCGCTGTGGCTTGGACCGGCGGCCAAGACAGGGGCGGTGGACAGGCAGCCAGCCAGGGCAACGACACCAAGAGAGATTTTCATGAGGACATCCTTGTACAGTTGGATAACAGGTAATGGGAGCCCGAGATGAATGGCAACGGGCATCGGCCATGGACGACTTGCCCGGTTGCATATGGGGCTGGGCTGCGGTCGGAAGCTTGCCACCACGGACGTGAATATGTCATCAGGATATTTTGGAAAAACTTGCGCCAAGAGGAGGGCATGAACGGATCGAGTCCGTTGTAGCCACTCACCCATGAGGGGCATTTCTTCCGGGCATCGGCAAAGCATGGCCGCCAAAGTCCCCTTTCTGACCTCCCATAGCCTCAACAGCCTGGTACCGCTGCCGTAACGTGCATTTGACTGCGCGCGAAGGAGCATCCTGATGAACCGTAGAACCTTTATGCTCGGCACCGCGGGCGTGGGTGCGTTGATGGCCGGGGCGGGTGCGCTGTTGCGGCCCAGCGACCGGGGCAGTCCCTACAACGAGTACTTCCGTGCGTTGAACCAGGAGCTGAAGGTCCATGGGCCGATGCGCCCCGTGATGCTGATTGACCTCGACCTGCTCGATCACAACATCAATGTGGTCATGCAATCGGTCAAACGTGCCGGCAAACACCTGCGCCTGGTGGAGAAATCCCTGCCGTCACCGGGGTTGCTGGCGTACATCGCCAAACGCACCGATAGCCAGCGGTTGATGTCATTTCACCAGCCTTTCCTCAACCATGATGCAGTGACCTTTCCCGAGGCCGACCTCTTGCTCGGCAAGCCTTTGCCGGTGCGCTCGGCCGAGCTGTTTTACCAAACCCACAAGGGCACCTTTGACCCCTCCAGACAATTGCAGTGGCTGCTTGACACCCCACAGCGGCTGATGGATTACCTGATATTGGCCCAGGGTCTGGGCATTCGGATGCGGGTCAATATCGAGCTGGATGTCGGCCTGCATCGCGGCGGAGTCGCGGATCACGCAGTGCTCGGCGAGATGCTGACGCTGATCAGCGCCCATCCGCAGCAGCTCGAATTTTCAGGCTTCATGGGGTATGACCCGTTTGTCGGCATGGGCGTGCCCCGGGTCCTTGGTTCGTCCCAGGCGTTGTTCGATCAGGTGATGGTCATTTACAACGGTCATGTGAATTACGTGCGTGAACATTTCCCGGCGCTTTGGCACGACGGGCTCACGCTCAATACCGCCGGCAGCCCCAGCTACGGCATGCACGAGCAGGAGCGCTTGAGCAGCGAGGTCTCGGTGGGGACAGCATTTCTCAAGCCGACGCATTACGACCTGCCCTCGCTGGCCGAGCATGTGCCGGCGGCCTTTATCGCAACGCCCGTATTGAAAAGCACCGGGGCGGTCAATTTCCCCGCCCTGGATGACAAGTCCCGATTGTTCTCCTGGTGGAATCCGAATCAGCGCGGAACATTCTTCATCTATGGCGGCAACTGGATGGCCGAGTTCGAGTCTCCCTCGGGGCTGCAAAGCAATGAGCTCTATGGTCGCAGTTCCAATCAGGAAATGGTCAATGGCTCGCCGGCCGTGGGGCTGAACGTGGAGGACCAGGTGTTTTTACGACCCACCCAGACCGAGTCCGTGCTGCTGCAGTTTGGTGATTTGCTGGCCGTGCGCGGGGGGAAGATTGTCGACACCTGGCCGGTGTATTGATTGGCAAAGCGCTTGCTCAAAGCCTGCCCCGCAACAGAAACAGCACCAACGCGACCAGGCAGGCCGTCGCCTGAATTCCACCCAGCGTCGTTATCGGCGCGAAGCTCAAGACCGAGGCGAGCCAGGTGGTCAGCGCCGCCGCACCCATGGAGAGAAAGCCCAGCAGTGCGGACGCCATCCCGGCTTCTTTGCCGAAAGGGCCCATGGTGATGGCCGTGCCCAGCGGATTGGCCAGGCCCATGCCCCAAAGGAAGGTGACCATCGAGAGGGCATACCACCCCAGGCCAGGCACGGCCGGACCTACCAGAAGCAGGCCGCCGCCGACCATGGCGCAGGCAATGCCCAGCAGCGTGACGATTCGGGCGCCATGCCGATGGGCCAAGCGCGGAGCCGCCATGCCGGCCGCGAACACGACGAAGACCGTGGCGGCGAAATACAGGCCGGTCTGCACCGACGTCAGGCCGATACCTTGCATCAGGATGGCCGGCGCCGCCGCGAACGAGGCGAACAAGCCGCTCATCAGCAAGCCCATGGAAAGGGCGGGGAGGATGAAGCGTTTATCCAGTACCAATCGGCGATAGGCGAGCACCACGCTCTTGGCCGAGTGTGGTGCCCGGCGATCGGCGGGGTGGGTTTCCCCGAGGTCGCGCACGTAGAAAAACGCCAGTACAACGGCGGCCAGTCCCACCAGGATGAAGATGGCGCGCCAGCCGAGCGTGACGGCCAGGACGCTGCCGGCCAACGGCGAAAACCCCGGTGCCGCGGCCGTGGCGATCATCGTCAGCGACAGAGCGCGGGCGAGCGTCTCGCCTTCGAACAGATCCCGTGCGATGGCACGTGACAGCACCGAGGCCGCGCACACGCCCAACGCCTGCACGACGCGTCCGGCGATCAGGACATCGAGCGTGCTGGCAAGACCGGCGATCACGGTGCCGACCACGAACACCGACAGGCCGCCCAGCACCAGTTTCTGGCGTCCGTAGCGATCGGCCAGTGGACCGACCACCAACTGGCCCCAAGGCGAACGTGATGAAGAAGCTGGACAGCGTCAGGCCCAGCTCGCGAGCGGTCACGCCCAGGTCTTCACCGATATCTGCAAACGCCGGGAGGATGATGTTGGTGGAGAGCATGCTGATCGCCGCCAGGCCTGCAAGCAGCGCCACGACTTTGCCGGTCAATGGTTGGGTGGAGGCGTGGGGCTGGGTATTGGCAATCGCCAATGAAGTTTGGGCTTCCATACATCCTCTCTCCGGTGTTTGCTTGGCGGGTAAAGACGTTGATGCCAAATGCCGCAATGGTGGCTCGCGACCCCGTCGCAGTGACGGCGGCTTTCTACATGATGGTCGTAATATTTTTATAAATATGATGATCGTCATCTCTTGCGTCAAGCTAAATATCTGGCGGGTGCAGGCGGGGATTCACTTGCCGCCAAAAAAGCAGGCAGCGTTGAACGAGCGGGGAGTGGGGAGCACCGAATATACAGGCCTCCTAAGCGACCGGCCGACGCAGCGTCAGCATGGTGTACCTCTACAGGTCGTCCGCCATCGATGCTACAGTCCCGTCTTTCCAGGGGAGAGAGCGTCATGCGGATCGTGGTATTGGCTTTGACGATGGCGCTGCTGACGGGATGCGCGACGGCTAACGAAACCTTTGGCATGGGGCAGCTTTGCGGCCGCCAGCCTTACTGCGGTGCGGCCACCGATATCAAGATCATCAAGGGCTCGACGAACGACAACGACGTGTATTCACGTGCGCTGGCACCGTTTGCAATCATTGACCTGCCTTTCAGTATCGTCGCCGATACGCTGATCCTGCCCTATACGATTTTTCATATGAGGCCTGCCGAGGAGTAAGGGTGTTGCCCCGTCCGCAGGGCCGCCATACGGCATTTTGGGTAACGATCACCACCCACAGACCTCGCGAGGAAGCACAAGATCGACGGTTCCGCTGTCTTGACAGTTTTTTTGGTCTACCTGGCCGGTGTGGTGATTCCTGGGCCGAATTTCGTCGCCGTGGTCTCCAGATCGGTCATCCGCTGACCGAGCGCCCATCGCTGAGCAGGGATGACCTGACAGTACTGCCTGTGCCATTTAAACCCCGGCGACGGCCTCGCGAACGAAGTCTTCATAGTGGCCGATTTCATGTGCGCCAGGTACCCGGACCTGTCCCTGGTCTTGCAGAGATAAAAACGCTCACGTCAGGTTGTCGGTCACGAGTCTCACCCTGTGGCAATCGGTCGGCCCGAGTGTCTGACCGCTTGCCGAGCGCACCTCCATCGGCATGAGGGCCTGGCCGGATGCGTTGTCCAGCAGCACGGAGCGCGTCTCTCCCGGCTCGAACAGGAAACGTTCGCCCCACTGCCGCAGGCTGACTACCACTGGAAAGATCTCCCGGCCTTTCTCCGTCAAGACGTACTCCTTGTAGGCGCTCCCATCCGAGGCGGGTCGAACGTCGAGTACGCCGACCTCGACCAAGGCTTTGAGTCGCGAAGCCAGAATGTTCTTGGCAACGCCCAGGCTCTTTTGAAATTCGCTGAATCGACGTATGTCGTCGAAGGCGTCTCGAATGATCATCAGCGACCAGCGATCGCCAATCACGTCCAGTGTCCTGGCGACCGGGCATTCGTTGTTTTGCGATGAAGCGGTTTCCATTTCATTGACCTCTGAAAAAGCATTGCCAAGTTGGCCGGAACTTTGTGGTTGCAAATTGAAACCTGATCGATCAACAATCCATTCAGGTTTTTAATTGAAACCAGTTTAGCGCCAAGGAGACGTGCATGACAGCAGAGGCCGACTGTTTCACCCGGCAGCCTTCGGACAAGCAGGGTGGCGAGGGAGCTTGCTCCCGCTTGAGTGCGAAGCGCTCACAAAAGGGGCTGCTACGCAGCCCAGCGGGAGCAAGCTCCCTCGCCACAGGGTCGTTGAATGAACAGCAGTGCCCAGGGCTTTCGCCATCGCTCACGTTATTGTTTTCCGTGACCTGCGCACTGGCCGTCGCCAATGTCTACTTTGCCCAGCCCTTGCTTGTCTCGATGGCCGAGAGCCTGGGCGTTGCTCAAGGATTGATCGGGGTGGCGGTGACGGCCACTCAGGTGGGTTACGTCCTGGGGTTGCTGTTGATCGTCCCGTTGGGGGACAGGATCAACCGTAAACGGCTGGTGTTCGCGCAGTTGGTGTTGTCTGCGATTGCGCTGGCAGCCGTCGGCGCAGCCCAACATTGGTTGGCTTTGCTGGGCGCCATGATCGTGATGGGGTTACTGGCAGTGGTCGTCCAGGTGCTGGTGGCCTATGCCGCCGTGCTGTCCTCGCCCTCGCAGCGAGGGCAGGCCGTGGGAACCGTCACCAGCGGCGTTGTCCTGGGGATTCTCCTGGCGCGGTTTACCTCCGGGGTGATCGCCGATCTGGCGGGCTGGCGCGGGGTTTATTTCGTTTCCTCGGGCTTGATGTTGATCATCGCGGCGGTGTTTTGGGCCAGGGTGCCTGCCGCTGTGTCGCCCGGTAACCGGCAGCCCTACCTGGCGCTCATCCGCTCGCTGTTCATGCTGTTCGCGACCGAGCCGGTGCTGCGGACCCGGGGCCTGCTGGCCTTGCTGATCTTTGCCGCTTTTTCAGTGCTGTGGACGGCGATGGTGCTGCCGTTGAGCGCCGCGCCGCTGTCGCTTTCACACACGGCCATCGGCCTGTTTGGCCTGGCGGGCGTCGCCGGGGCCCTGGCGGCCAGACACGCCGGTCGTTGGGCAGATCGAGGTTTTGGACAACGGGTGACCGGCTGGTCGCTGGGGCTCCTGACGCTCTCCTGGCTACCCATCAGTTTTACCGAGAGCTCGCTGATCGCACTGGTCTGCGGCGTGGTGCTGCTCGACTTCGCGGTACAAGCCGTGCACGTCACCAACCAGAGCCTGATTTTCGCCGCACGGCCTGACGCCCAAAGTCGCATGGTCGGCGCGTACATGTGCTTCTACTCGGTGGGCAGCGCACTGGGGGCGGCCGCCGCGACCCAGGTCTATGCGCTGTGGGGCTGGAGGGCGGTCAGCCTGCTGGGCGCCTCGATCAGCCTCGCCGCACTGGTGCTGTGGAGGCTCTGGTCTCATTGCGGCCACTGCTCAAGCAGGATCGAGACGAATTTCTCCGCAGCCGGGGAGAGCGATGCGCCGCGGCGGTAGACCAGGCCCAGCGAACGGTTTACCACCGGTTCGATCAGCGGCACGCTGACCAGGGTTGGATGATCCCCGGCGGGCATTGCCAGGCTGGGCATCGCCGACACGCCCAGGCCCGCCTCGACCAGCCCCAGCGACGTCGACAGGTGCTGCACTTCATAGAACCACTGCGGGCGCCAGCTCAGGCCCGACAGCGCATGATCCAGCAGCATGCGGTTGCCGCTCAGGCGACCGACCCCGATCAGCCGATAGTCACTGAGTTCCGACCAGGTGACCGCACTGCGTTCAGCCAACTCATGGTCGCGCCTACAGGCCAGCACAAAGGGTTCGTTGACCAGGGGCACGAACTCGATGTCGGGGTGCTGGCCGCTCATCATGTTGATGCCGAAGTCGGCTTCGCCGCGCAGCACCGCTTCGAGCCCTTCGTTGGCACTGAGGTCGAGCAGGCGGATGCGGATTTTCGGGTAGCGCTCGTTGTAGAGGCGGATCACCGAAGGCAGGAAATAGAACGCTGCCGTGGGGATGCAGGCCAAGGTCACCCGGCCGATCTGCCGTTCCGCCAGCTCGCGGATGTTGAGAATCGAGTCGTCGAAATCATCCAGCAGGCGCCGCGCCTTGGGCAGGAAATCACGGCCGACACTGGTCAGGCTGACCTTGCGAGTCGTGCGATCGAGCAAAGCGGTGCCCAGGCCTTCCTCGAGTTTTTTCATCCGTCGGCTCAGGGCCGGTTGCGACAGGTGCAGCGCATCAGCGGCTTCGTGGAAACTGCCCAGTTCGGCGATTTTCACGAAAGATCGTATGTCCTGGAGCTCATATTCCATGTTCTACCTCGGCGGAGAGAGGGCTGCGCGATACCAATCATCGTAAGATAATTCATTTGTGAAACGCAATAATTGCTCCGATCTTTGCATTGGAAACACTTTTTAAACCCTGCCACTCTTGTGTCCAGAGCATCAATTATCCAGATTGATCAACAAGAGTTAGTGATCATGCAGCGAATTCCTTGTGTGCTAATGCGCGGCGGTACCTCCAAAGGCCCAGTGTTTCTCGCCTGGGATCTGCCGCTCGCCATCGCCGAACGTGACGAGCTGCTGCTCAACCTGATGGGCTCCGGCCACGAGCTGGAAATCGACGGCATCGGTGGCGGTAGTCCACAAACCAGCAAGGTGGCGATCGTCAGCCCATCGCTGCACCCTGACGCGGATGTCGATTATTTGTTCGTTCAGGTCATGGTTTCCCAGCGTCGGGTCGATACCGCTCCCAACTGCGGCAACATGCTCTGCGCCGTCGGCCCGTTCGCCATCGAGCAGGGGTTGGTCAAGGCTTCCGGTGACCTGACCCAGGTGCGCATTCGTAACCTCAATACCGGGACCTTCGTGAATTCCGACGTGCAAACCCCGGAAGGCAAGGTCAGCTATGAAGGCGACACCGCCATCGACGGCGTGCCTGGCACGGCCGCTCCGGTGCAACTGACCTTCCTCGACGCAGCGGGCAGCAAGACCGGGAAACTGTTTCCGACCGGGCAAACCCTGGACGTGATTGACGGTATCCCGGTGACCTGCATCGACATGGCGATGCCGATGGTGATTGTTCAGGCCAGCCAGCTTGGCAAGCGCGGCGATGAAAGCCCCGCTGAACTGGACGCCGATAAAGCCTTCCTGCAGCGCCTGGAGTCCCTGCGCCTGAAAGCCGGCCTGGCCATGGGCCTGGGTGATGTCAGTGACAAGGTCATTCCCAAGCCGGTGCTGGTGTCTCCGGCCAAGTCCGGCGGGACGATCCAGGTGCGTTACTTCATGCCGCACAACTGTCACCGCGCCCTGGCGATCACTGGCTCCATCGGCCTGGCCACCGCATGCGTGACCGAGGGCAGTGTCGTCGCACAGTTGCTCGGCACCGTCAGTGAGCCGCGCTTGCAACAGGTTCGGATCGAACACCCAAGCGGCGGTATCGATGTCGTACTGTCCTACACCGGTGAAAAGGGTGAGACCATTCGGGCTTCGGTAGTACGTACTGCGCGCCGGCTTTTCTCAGGCTACGTCTACGCCACGGCGTCCCAACGGCTGGCCGGATAGCCCAGGTCGCCTGGGTCTTTTGCATCAGAACAATTCTAAAAATGGGTGATGCCATGAAAGTTGTTAAATCGCTCTACTTCCAGATCATCTGCGCCGTGCTGCTGGGCGTGGTCGTCGGGCATTTCTGGTCGCAACAGGCGATTGCCTTGAAGCCGCTGGGTGATGCCTTCATCAAGCTGATCAAGATGATGATCGCGCCGGTGGTGTTCTGCACCATTGTCACTGGCATCGCCGGCATGAGCGATAAGCGCTCGCTGGGGCGTTTGTTGAGCAAGACCATGCTGCTGTTCCTGGCGCTGACGGTGATCAGCCTGATCATCGGCCTGGTGTCGGTCTATCTGTTCAAGCCCGGCGCGGGCATGAACATCGACCCGACGCAGTTGAGCACCCAAGGACTGTCGCAGTACACCGACTCCGCCGCGAAACTGAGCGTGGTGGACTTCTTCATGCACATCATCCCCGACACCTTCATCGGCGCCTTCAATAAAGGCGAGGTGTTGCCGGTGCTGTTTATCGCGGTGCTCTGCGGTTTTGCCTTGTCGTCCTTGGGCGAGCGCGGCAAGCCTGTGCTGGAGGTCCTGGAATCAGCTTCGCACATGGTGTTCAAGATTTTCTCCTACCTGATGCGTTTCGCTCCGATTGGCGCTTTCGGGGCCTTGGCCTTCACGGTGGGGCAGTACGGCATCACGTCGCTGGGCTCCCTGGCCAAGCTGATCATGACCCTGTATATCGCCTGCGCCTTCTTCGTCTTCGTGGTGTTGGGCAGCATTTGCCGGGCACACGGTTTCAGCCTGTGGAAGCTGCTCTGCGTTATCTGCGTGAAGAGTTCCTGGTGGTGTTGGGGACGTCTTCGACCGAACCGGTGATGCCGCGAATGCTGGAAAAACTCCAGGCCCTGGGCTGCAAGAAAGGCGTCGTGGGGCTGGTACTGCCGACCGGTTATTCGTTCAACCTTGACGGCACGGCGATCTACCTGTCGCTGGCGGCGATCTTCATTGCCCAGGCCTGCAACATCGATCTGACGCTGACCCAGGTCATCACCATGCTGGCGATCATGCTGCTGTCGTCAAAGGGTGCCGCGGGTGTGACCGGTAGCGGGTTTGTCGCCTTGGCCTCGACCTTGACGGTCATCCACGACATTCCCCTGGCGGGCCTGGCCCTGTTGATCGGAATCGACCGGTTCATGTCTGAAGCGCGGGCGTTGACCAGCCTGGCGAGCAACGCCGTCGCGACCGTGGTGATCTCCCTCTCGGAAAATGCCTGTGACCGCAAAGTCCTGTTGCAGACCCTGGATGGCAAACCCGCCCAGACGCAGACCCCGGCAACGGACTCGAGCTGGGACGGCACGAAGGTCGCCAAACACATCTAACCGCTCACGGCTGACTTGACAGCACCGCGTAAGCTCACTCAATACCTCTGCGCCAGGCACGCCTTAGTGTTGCCTGGCGGGTGGGAGGGCGTGTGCCTGGGTGTCTGCCAAGCTACTCATAACAACAAGAGATCTGACATATGCTCGCTTTACTTGGCTTGGCCATGGTGGTGGTCTTCACCTTCCTGATAATGACCAAACGGTTATCACCGATCGTCGCGCTGACGGTGGTACCGATCGTCTTTGCCGTGATCGGCGGCTTTGGCGGGACCACCGGCAAGATGATGCTGGACGGCCTGAAAATGGTCGCGCCGTCGGCGGCACTGCTGTTGTTCGCGATCCTGTTTTTCGGCCTGATGATCGACGCCGGTCTGTTCGACCCGCTGATCCGCAAGATCCTCAAACGAGTCAACGGCGACCCGATGAAGATCGCCGTGGGCACGGCGCTGCTGTCACTGTTGGTGGCACTGGACGGTGACGGCACGACGACTTACATGATCACCTGTGCCGCGATGTTGCCGCTGTATAAGCGCATCGGCATGAATCCGATGATCCTGGCAACCATTTCCATGCTCTCGTTGAGCATCATGAGCGGCATGACCCCTTGGGGCGGTCCGGCGACCCGTGCGATCGCAGCGCTGGGCCTGGATGCCGGCGAGTATTTCGTGCCGTTGCTGCCGACCATGATCGGCGGTGCGATGTGGGTGGTGTTCACGGCGTTCCTGTTGGGCCGTGCCGAGCGCAAGCGCATCGGCAACGTTCAACTGCAAAGCGGTGGCGGTGACTGCTACATCAACGCGATCATGGAAGACACGCCACACAAGCGTCCGAAGCTGGCCTACGTCAACCTGCTGCTGGTGGTTGCGGTGATGGTCGCGCTGGTGATGGGGCTCATGCACTCGGCGATCCTGTTCCTGATCGGTTTCGTCCTGGCGCTGATGATCAACTACCCGCAACTGGATATTCAGAAGGAGCGCATTCTTGCCCATTCGGGTAACGCCATGACCGTGGTCCTGCTGGTGTTTGCCGCGGGCATCTTCGCCGGGATTTTTTCCGGGACGAAAATGGTCGATGCTCTGGCGCAAACCCTGGTGGACTGGATCCCGCCTTCCTGGGGTCATCTGTTCCCGCTGGTGGTGGCGATTACCAGCATGCCGTTGACTTTCGTCTTGTCCAACGATGCCTACTACTTCGGTGTCGTGCCGATCCTGGCCAACGCCGCGGCAGCCTACGGGATCGATCCGGTGGAAATTGCCCGGGCCTCCATTCTCGGCCAGCCGGTGCACCTGATGAGCCCGCTGGTGGCATCGACCCTGTTGCTGGTGGGCATGGTCGACCGCGACCTGGGCGACTTCCAGAAAGCCACCGTCAAATGGGCGGTGCTCACGTCCCTGGTGATTACCGCACTGGCCCTGCTGACCGGGGCGCTGACGCTGTTTTCCTGATTCACCCGACAACCTTGGTTTTCCTGCCTGACACGCCCCCGCAAGTGGGGGGGTGCCGGCCTGCACGCCCAATAACAACAACGAGTAGCTAGACATGACCACTTTGCTTACCCGCGGGGCTTTGTTTCCAATCCTTGGCTTGTTGCCCCTGGCCACGGCCAGCGCCGAAGGTTTCATCGACGACAGCAAGCTGAAGCTGCAATTGCGCAACGTCTACTTCAACGAAAATTTCCGTGACGAGCACGGGATGAGCGCACGGGCGGCGAGGACCGCCAAGAGTGAGCGCACCGAATGGGCCCAAGGCTTCCTGCTGGATTACCAGTCAGGCTTTACGCCGGGCACGATCGGCTTTGGGGTCGATGCCTTGGGCCTGCTTGGGGTCAAGCTCGACTCCGGGCGTGGCCGCAGCGGCACCGGTCTGCTGCCGGTGCATGACGAAGGTCGCGCCGCCGACGAGTTCGCCAGCGCGGGCATGACCGCCAAGGCCAGGCTGGCCAAGACCACGCTCAAATACGGGACCTTGCTGCCCAAGACCCCGGTGCTGATCTACAACGATGCGCGGCTGTTGCCCCAGACTTACCAGGGCACCCAGATCACGAGCAGTGACATCGACAACCTCACCCTCACCGGCGGGCATCTGGAGCGTTTCAAGCTGCGGGATTCGAGCGACAGCATGCCTATCGTGCCCGACGGCTATGGTGGCGATAAGTCCGGTGACTTCAGCTATGCCGGTGCCGACTACAAGCTGGGCAAGAACATCCGCCTGAGTTACTTCTACGGCGAGCTGGAGAATTTCTATCGACAGAACTTTGTTGGCATCCAGCATGATCTGCCCCTGGGCGCCGGGGTGTTGACCAGCGACCTGCGCTACTTCAACAGCGTCGATTCGGGGTCGGCCTACGGCGGCAAGGTCGACAACGACATGTTCAGCGGGTCGCTGTCCTACGCCGTTGTCGGCCACACGTTGAGCGCCGGCTACCAAACGCTCAGCGGCGATGCGGGCTTGCCTTACATCAGCGGCGCCACGGTGTATTCCTTCAGCAACGTCGGGATCGGCAAGTTCATCGAGGAAGACGAGAAGACCTGGATGCTCGGTTACGGCTACGACTTCGCTCGCCTCGGTGTGCCCGGCCTGACGTTTTCCACCCGTTACCTGAGCGGCAACGACGGCAAGTCCAACACCACGGTCAAAGAGTGGGAACGTGACGCAGAGATCGCCTATGTGGTGCAGCAGGGTACGTTCAAGGGGTTGGGCGTGAAGGTGCGAAACTACGTCTATCGCTCGGACTTTGCCCGGGGCCGTGACAGCAACCGGATCTATTTCACCTACGACATCGCGCTTTGGTAGGGCGCTGTGTGCGACGGCCGACGCCTTGGCGTAGCGCGCCCTCAGCGGCTGCGCGTACATCGCAGTGGCTAGGATCGAATCGTTGCGAGATCGGGCTCAGCTCTCCTGGCTGAGGGGTGAACATGGAACTCCCACCCAACCCAAAAGCCAGTGTGGGAGCGAGCTCGCGATGACGGTGTCAGATCCAGCATCATCGTTGGCTGATGGTCCGCTATCGCGAGCAAGCTCGCTCCCACAGGTGGGAACTATCAACGGTTTTCTCAGTGGCCTCGGGTTCGTCGCGGTGGCTCGGTTCGATTCTTTGCGACATCATGGCGTCAATCAACTTTGGGCAAAGCCCTCGTCGAGGCCGCTGTGGATCGAAACCGAGACCGACGCAACAACCTGTCCCTGGATGGCCTGAATTTTTTCCTCGCGGATGTGCGCGATGGGCTGGGTCCTTACCTGGCGATCTACCTGTTGGCGGTGCATCGCTGGGACCCGGCCAGCATTGGCGTGGTCATGACGGTGGCGGCGATGGCCGGACTCGTCGCCCAGGCGCCCGCCGGCGCGTTGATCGATCGGGTGCGCAGCAAGCGTGCCGTGGTGGCTGTCGCGGCCTTGATGGTGACGCTGGGTTGTCTGGTGCTTCCGTTCACGTCGTCCTTCGGCCTGGTGGCATTGACCCAGGCCATCGGCGCCGTGGCGGCATCGGTCTTCGCGCCGGCTATCGCCGCGATTTCCCTGGGCATTACCGGCGCCAAGGCCTTTACGCGGCGCACCGGGCGCAACGAAACGTTCAACCATGCAGGCAATGCCTGCGCAGCGCTGCTGGCGGGTGGGTTCGCCTGGCTGTTCGGTCCCATTGCGGTGTTCTACTTGATGGCGGCCATGGCATTGGCCAGCATCGTGGCGGTCAGTTGCGTGTCCGCCGAAGCCATCGACCATGACGTGGCACGGGGCCTGGAGGCCGGTCAGTCGGTCCACGGCCCGGTACCCTCGACGCTGCGGGTCTTGCTGGATAACCGCACGCTGCTGTTGTTCGCCATTTGCTGTGGGCTGTTTCACCTGGCGAACGCGGCGATGCTCCCCCTGGTCAGCCAGAAGCTGGCCCAGGCCAACGTACACCTGGCCACGCCGCTGACGTCGGCCTGTATCGTTGCGGCGCAACTGGTCATGGTACCCATGGCGTGGCTGGTGGGGGTCAAGGCCGATGCCTGGGGCCGCAAGCCGTTGCTGCTGGCCGGCTTCCTGATCCTGCCCATCCGCGGTGTGTTGTACGTACTCTCCGACGATCCCTATTGGTTGGTGGCGGTGCAGTTGCTGGACGGGATTGGTGCCGGGTTGTTTGGCGCGCTGTTTCCGCTGGTGGTCAAGGACCTGACCCAGGGCACCGGGCGTTTCAACGTCAGCCTCGGGGTATTGTCGACGGTGTTCGGGTTCGGTGCTGCGTTGAGCAACAGCCTGGCCGGCTTCGTCGTGCAAGGAGCTGGCTACAGCGCGGCGTTCCTGACCCTGGCGGCGATTGCCGCGTTGGCATTTGGTCTGTTGCTGGCGATGCCCGAGACGTTCCGGCCAAGCCGCGTTCCACAGCCCGGCACGCTTGCGGTATCTGACGGCGGGGTCGCCTGAGGCCGCGTATCACCAATGTGGGAGCGAGCTTGCTCGCGATGACGACGGCACATCCAACATCGATGCCTGCTGGACCACCGCTATCGCGAGCAAGCTCGCTCCCACAGGGGGAATTGAGAACGCCCGGCATCTGAATCCAGTCATCCCCGCCGAGACACCAGCAGCAACAAGCCTGGCTCCGCCCTCGTGGCCGAGAGCGTCCAGCCATGGGCCTGGGCGATTTCCTGGCAGATCGTCAGACCCAGGCCGGCGCCATGGTCGCGACGATGAGGTCCGCGCCAGAAGCGTACGAACAGCTGGGGCAGTTGCTCCCGATCAACCCCAGGGCCCCAGTCGCGTACGCTCAGGTAATCCCTGCCGATGTCCACCCGAACCTCCGTGCCCCGAGGGGCGTGTTGGAGGGCGTTTTCCAGCAGGTTTTTCAGCAAGGTGAAGAGGGCGCTGCGATCTGCCTGCCAAGGGGCAATGCCCGTGCAATCCTCGGCCAGCACCAGGCGCACATCGACGGCTTCGGCCATGCGCTGTAGATAGTCGGTGGCTTCCTTCGCCACATCGGCCAGTTCGACCGCGGCAAACCGATAATTCTGGGCCTCACTGGTTTCGGTCAACAACAGCAGTTGCTGAGCTTGACGGGTCATGTGGGCCACATCGTTGAGCAGCGCGTTGCGATCGGGACTGTCTGCCATCAATTCGATTTGCGCGCGTATCAGCGCCAGCGGTGTCTTCAGCTCGTGTGCCGCGGTCGCCAGGAATTCCTGCTGGATCCGGTAGCCATTTTCCAGGCGTTGGAGGACTCGATTGAAACTGTCCACCAGTGGCACGACCTCGGACGGTACGCTGCTGACTTGCAAGCGTGAATGCAGCGAGCGAGGCGAGATGGCCGCCGCTGACTCGGACACTTCGCGCAAGGGTTTGAGTGTATAGCCCAAAATGACATAGGCGCAGGCGCCAAAGACGAAGAGCAGTACCAGACTGAACAGGACGATGCCGGCGCCCATGAAGGGCAGGGCGAAGGCACCGTGGAAAAGGTCCATCAACCGTTCGCTGACGGCGAGCTGCAGGAACCAGGTCTGGCCGTCGTGTTCGACCGGTGCGGTGGCGCCATACATCAGGATGCCCTGGCGCTCGAACTTGAACGGTTCCTGCTCCAAAGGGCGCACCGAGGCGCTCGCCGGCCAAAAGGTCGCATCGGTGGACGCCAGGGCCACGTTTGCCGAGGCGTCCAGCACGCGGTAGCCGATCTCCTGGCGCATGCTGTCATAGGTCCAGATTCGATCCGCCTCGCTGGGGTCGAATCCGACCGGGCGCCCGCCAGCATCGAACTGGAGTTTTTCCGCCAGCTCCTGGGTGCGTTCGGCCATGTTCATGACCGACAGGATGTCGCTCTGTGAGGTGACCAGGACCAACGCCGCCGAGACGATCAGCAGGATGCTCAGCGCCACGCCGGCAATATAGGCCAGCAGCACCTTGAACCTGAGGCTACTCAACCACGTCGACCTGGCGGAGCGCATAACCGAGACCTCGCAGGTTGACGATGCGTTGGCGGGAACCGATGGCCAGCAGTTTGCGGCGGATACGGTGCAGGGCCACGTCCAGGGCGTTCGGCGTGACCGCTTCGCTCAAGCCCCAGCCCGCCGCCTCGATGCTGGGGCGACGGACGATTTCCCCAGGCTTGCGCAACAGCAGCAACATGATCTGCATTTCCGCCGGCGCCAAGGTAATGCTTTCATTGGCACAACACATAGTGCCGGTCTCGGGTTGCAGGCTCAGGTCACCGTGGCTGGGGGCCAGTGGGCGACAGTCCACCGGGCGCCGCAGCAAAGCCCGCACCCGGGCAACCATTTCATCCATGGCAAACGGCTTGGGCAGATAGTCATCGGCGCCGGCATCGAGCCCCTGTACCCGATCATGCAGGGCATCCCGTGCCGTGAGCACCAGGCACGGCAGGCCAAGCCCGGCGCTGCGCAGGCGCTTCAACAAAACGAGCCCGTCGCCGTCCGGCAAGCCGCGATCGAGGATCAACGCCTGGTAGGGCATCCGCTGGATGGCCGCCCATGCGCCATCCATGCGGTTGATCACATCGACGGCGATCCCGGCGTTCGTCAATCCCGTGCTGACCAGTTGCGCCAAGCGTTCGTGGTCCTCGACCAGCAGAATGCGGCTCATCAGAAGCGGTACAGGTAGCCGAACAGCGCGCTGTTTTCGGTAGAACGGTCTACCAGCGGACTGTCCTTGATCTCACTGGCGAAGCGGGTCGCCTTGATATCGAGGAACACAGAGTGGTGCTGATCGAACATGTAGTTTCCCCGGATGCCAAATTCGCTATTGAGGGCAGACTTGCCGTCATAGGCCGCGCGACCGATGCGGGCTTCACTGTCGCGCACACCAAAATAATAATCGACGTATTTCTTGTCCTGCCACATAGCCGTCACATGGGGCGTGAGGGTGATGTGCTCGCCGAGCCGCCAGGTCCGCTCCAGACCCAGGTTGAAGCGCTGCCCCTTGCTGTTGCCCGAGACATCCGCCAGCCACTCGGCGTGCACGTCCACCAGATTGGTGTGCCACTGCACTTTGGCCCCGGCCCAGAAGCTGCTTTTACGGTCGCTCATGCCATCGAAAACCCGCGAGTCATCGGCATCATAGCCACTGAAGTCGTACTGGCCCACGAGGCTGAAATCGATTTGCTGGGTGTCGCTGATCTCCAACTGCGACAGCTTGGCCTCGGCGTTTGGGCCGAACACCCGCAGGTATTCGTTCTCGAAGTAGATCAGCGGTATCGCCTTGTTGTCACGATCGATGCCGGTATAGGGCTGCTGGCTGCTGATCGCGCCGACCCCCAGTCCCCAGGACGACGACGGTTCGACGGTTTCAGGCTCTGTAGCCTGGGCGGTCATCGCCGAACTGACCACGGCGAGCAGGATCACATTCGGGATGGTTGAAACGGCTAAGCGCAGCAAATGCATGGGGTGCTCCAACGGGACAGGATGAAATGCGCGCCTATCGTTGAGCGTTTTCCCTTACCGGATACTTACAGTTAATTGTCGAAAGCTTGACCTCGATCAAGGCAAATACATATTCCCGCTTCATGACCGTTATAAGTGCCAAGCGGTGCAATATCAGGGGTGATGGCTATTTAGTATTGCGCTAAGATCGACCCAAGTCAGCGTGTATAACAGCCTTCTTACAACAAGTTCACGCGTCACTAATTCAATATGAAATGAGGCTTGAACGGAAATGCTCAGGAATGCACCGCTGCGTCTGAAACTTTTATTGATCCTGCTACTTCCCTTATTGGGATTCCTCACCTTGGCCGGCGTCTTTGTCGTGGACAACTACAAGACACTGCGCGATATGGACGCCACGGTCACCGCCAGCGCCACGGCGCAGAAATTGAGTCAACTGATCACGGTATTGCAGCGCGAGCGCGGCGCCAGCGGGGTGTTCCTGGGCAGCGGTGGCAAGTCGATGGGCGAACGGATGGCCCAGGCGCGCCAGGGCTCCAATGCCTCGGCCGAGGTGGTGCGCCGGTTGTCTGCGTCGGGGAGCGCGCAATTGGACACTGTCCTCCAGGCCTTGGAGCAACTGCCCGCCATTCGTGGGCAAGTGGATAAGTTGGGTATCAGTAGCACCGAATCCGGTGTTCGTTATACCGAGATCATTCAAGCGCTGATGGGCTATACCCACTCTTTGGAAGCGACGATCAATAACGCCACCATTGTTCATGCGCTCGGTGCGCTCAATCAGTTTATCGAGATGAAAGAACGGGCCGGACGCGAACGGGTCGTGCTGGGCCTGGTATTCAGTCAGGATCGTTTCGACGAGACCTTGTTATCGCGCTTTAGCCGTAATCTCGGCGAGTTCTCTGCTTATTCCGATGCATTCCGTCGCCAGGCCCAGCCAGCCCTGCTTCAACAATTTACCGAGCAGATGCTCAAACCCGCTGCGGTCGAAGTCGGCAAGTTGCAGCGCCTGGCTTTCGAGGTTCCTTTGGGCCAGTCGCTGGGCATCAAGCCAGAGGCCTGGTTCGAACTCTCCACTCAGCGCATCGACATGATGAGCCAGGTGGAAGAAGCTCTCGGTCAAAGCGTCAGCCGCCTGGCGATACAGGGGCGTGATGAAGCAAACCGTGCGTTGTGGCTGACCCTCGGCTCGGTCATCGTGGCGCTGCTGGCGGTGACGGTACTGTCGTATGTGATCATCCGCCTGATCGATCTGGCGGTACGCGATGTGAACCGGGTTCTGAACGGCCTTGCCCAGCGTGACCTCACCGCCAGGGCCACCTATGAAGGCCGGGATGAGTTCGGCCAGATCTCACGCAACCTCAATCGCATGGCGCAAGAGATCAGCGAAGTCGTGCAGGAAATCGGCAATGCCACGGCGCAAGTGGCCACCGCCGCGCAAGAGTCTTCCACGGTGACGGTCCAGACCAGCGAGAGTGTCGAGCAACAGCGCCAAGGCACCGAGTTGGTGGCCACCGCGATCAATCAGATGAGCGCCACGGTGCGCGAGGTGGCGCAAAGTACCAACGATGCGGCGCACATGTCGCAACAGGTCAATCTCAATACGGCCCAAGGGCGCGTGGAAATCGAAAGCACCATCGGGCTGATTCGCCAATTGTCCGGGCAGGCCGAGGAAACCGCTGGGATCATTGGTGATCTCAAGCTGGAAAGCGATGCCATTTCTTCCGTGCTCGATGTGATTCGCGGCATTGCCGAACAGACTAATCTGTTGGCGCTCAATGCGGCGATTGAAGCGGCGCGGGCTGGGGATCATGGGCGCGGCTTTGCGGTGGTCGCCTCCGAAGTGCGTACCTTGGCGCAAAAGACCCAGGAATCCACGGGCAACATTCAACAGATGATCAGCAACCTGCAAGCCGGGTCGGATCGTGCGGCGCTGTCCATGCAGCAGACCTTGGACAAGGCTCAGGACGGGGCGAGCAAAGTCGAGCGCGCGGGCGAGTTGTTGGTGGAGATCGCCGAGGGCGTGGCGACGATCAGCGACCGTAACATCCAGATCGCCTCCGCTGCCGAAGAGCAAAGCGCGGTGTCCGAGGATATCAATCGCAACGTGAACGAGATCAATGACCTGGTGATCCAGGTGAGCGCCGGAGCCGAGCAGACAGCCATCACCAGCCAGGAACTGGCGCGCCTGGCCGAGTACCAGCAACAGTTGGTCAATCGCTTCAAGGTGGCCTAGGTCCTGCGGCCCCGGGCCTTTGGCGCAAGGCCCGGGTGTGCGCTCAAACGATATCGTCAATCAGGATGTGGCGCTCGCCGCGGCTGCACTGCTCGATCCGTGCCTGCACCTTGTAGACCTGGCGCAGCATCGGCTCGGTAATCACCTCGGCGCTCGGGCCGCTGCCCTGGGCGGTGCCGTCGGCGATAACCAGCACCTGGTCGGCAAAGCGCAGCGCCTGGTTCAGGTCATGGATGGCGATGAACACAATGACCTGGCGTTTGCGCGCCAGGGCCCGCATGAAGTTCAGCACCTGGACTTGCCGATGCATGTCCAGGGCGCTGGTCGGTTCATCCATCAGCAGGATTTCCGGTTCGCGCACCAGGGTCTGGGCGATCGACACCAGTTGCTGCTGTCCGCCGCTGAGCTCGCCGAGGTTACGGAACGACAACTCAGTGATGCCCAGTGCGGCGAGAATGTCGTCCACCAGCTTCAGCTCATCATCATGGACGACCCAGCCCGGCGTGAGCTGCTTGCGCGCCAGCAGCACCGACTCGTACACCGTCAACCGGGCGCTGGCGTTCAAGCCTTGGGGCATGTAGCTGATGCCCTGGGGTCCCTTTTTCGAGTCCGCCAAGACCACCTGCCCAGGGCCGTCGATCAACCCGGCCATGCGCTTGAACAAGGTGGATTTGCCCGCCGCGTTGGGGCCGACCACCGCCACCACTTGGCCGCCGACAAACGCTGCGGTGGTTACGCCGTGAATGACCGTGCGCTGGCCGTAGCGGGCCCCGAGATTCTCCAGCCGGATCGTTACCATGAGTTTTTCTTCCCGCCGAGAATCAAGGATATGAAGAAGGGCACGCCGATCAGCGACGTGACCACGCCGATGGGGAAGATGGCCCCGGGGATCAGGGTTTTGCTGATCACCGAACTGGCGGACAGAATCAGTGCGCCGGTCAGCAGGGACGCCGGCAGGAAGAACCGCTGGTCTTCACCAATCAGCATCCGCGCAATGTGCGGGCCGACCAGGCCGATGAAGCCGATCGTGCCGACAAACGCCACCGGGAACGAGGCAAGCAGGCTGACCATGATCAGCGTCTGAAAGCGCAGGCTGCGCACATTGATGCCGAAACTCGCGGCTTTGTCGTCCCCCAGGCGCAGCGCGGTCAAGGCCCAGGCGCGCCGGGCGAAAATCGGCAGGGTGACCAGGATCACCAGGCAGATCACCCCGAGCTTGGGCCAGGTGGCTTTGGTCAGGCTGCCCATCGTCCAGAACACCACGGCAGCCACGGCTTGTTCGGTGGCAAAGAATTGCACCAGCGCCAGCAACGCGTTGAAGGTGAACACCAGGGCGATGCCGAGCAGCACGATGGTCTCGGCGGTGACACCGCGACGCAGGCTCAGGAAGTGGATCAGCAATGCCGACAGCATGGCCATGATGAACGCGTTCACCGGCACCATGTACTGCGCCGCCAGCGGGAACAAGGCCACGCCAAACGCCAGCCCCATGGCCGCGCCGAAACTGGCGGCGGCGGAAATACCCAGGGTGAAT
Organism: Pseudomonas beijingensis; assembly: GCF_030687295.1. NCBI lineage: Bacteria > Pseudomonadati > Pseudomonadota > Gammaproteobacteria > Pseudomonadales > Pseudomonadaceae > Pseudomonas > Pseudomonas beijingensis. The sequence goes on from NZ_CP117425.1 coordinate 3,692,726, forward strand.
GGGCTGGCCAGCGGGTTGTTGAGGATCGTCTGCATCTGCGCGCCGGCCAGCGACAAGGCGGCACCCACCGCCACGGCCATCAGCGCCACGGGCAGGCGGATGTCCCACATCACCACGCGGACCTGGGGCGATGCGCTGTCGGGTGACAACAGCGCACCGAGGACTTCGTCGAGGCTGTAGCGGGCCGGCCCGAGGGCCAGGTCGAGCAGGACGCTGCAGATCAGCAACAGCGCGAGCCCACCGAGGATAAGCCGCTTGCGCAGCACCAGGCGCCGGTAGGTGTCACGTTGCATCACCAGGGTTTCGTTCAGCGAAGTCATGGCTTGTCCTCGGTCTGGCGCAGGCTGACGGCGTAGCCCGGCTCATAAGGCACGGGCAGGAACTGCTCATGCAGTTGGCGGAACGAGGCATCCGGGTCCAGGTCGGCGAACAACGTCGGGTGAAACCATTTGGCCAATTGCTGGATGGCTACGAACTGATAGGGGCTGTTGTAGAACTGGTGCCAAATGGCGTGGAACGCTCGGTCGTCCTGGGCCTTGATGCCGGCGTAGGCTGGCCGCTGGGTGTACCACGCCAGTTTTTGCCTGGCTTGGGTCATGTCCGCCCCCGGTCCGACTCCGACCCAATGGCCACCGGGGGCAAAGGCTTCCCAGTTGGCACTGGTGACCACCACCTGCGCCGGATTTGCGACCACCACTTGTTCGGCATTCAACTGGCCGAACGTGGTGGGGATGATGCCTTTGGCGATGTTATCGCCGCCGGCCATTTCCACGAACAGGCCGAAATTCTCGTTGCCGAAACTCAGGCAGCAATCATCGGTGTAACCGCCGATGCGCTCGATGAAGACTTTTGGCCGGGCAGGGTGGCGCGCTTCAATGACGTCGGTGACGCGGCGAATCTGTTGGTTGCGAAAATCGATGAAGGCTTCGGCACGGGCTTGCTTGCCGAACAACTGGCCGAACAGGCGCATGGTCGGCTCGGTGTTCTGCATCGGGTTGTTGCGAAAGTCGACGTAGACCACCGGGATACCCAAGGCGTCGAGCTTCTCGATGTAGCGCGCATCCTCGGTGGCGTGCTGGGCTTCGATATTGAGGATGATCACATCGGGACGCTGGGAAATCGCCTGCTCGATGTCAAAGGTGCCGTCCTCGAACCCGCCGAAGGTCGGGATCTTGGCGATGTCGGGAAATTTGCGCAGATAGGCCCCGTAAGTGTCCGGATCGGACTGGATCAGATCCTTGCGCCAACCGACGATGCGTTCGATGGGGTTTTGCGTATCCAGCGCCGCCACCAGGTACAACTGGCGGCCTTCGCCGAGGATCACCCGCCGGACCGGGAGGTGGACCTTGACCTGGCGCCCGAGCAGGTCGGTCACGCTGCCCAGGGCAGGGTCCGCCTCGACGGCCAGGGCGCTGCGGGGCGTCAGCGAAAGCAACGACACACCGAGCAGCCCGGCGAACAGCAGGGCGAAGAGGGTGTGAGGGCGGCGAAAAGCGGTAACCATGGTTCATGCCTTTACAAAAGCCGGACCGGACAACGGCGCAAGTCGCCGCCCCGGCCCGCAGGTTTCAGAAATCAACGGTGGCGGATAACAACAGCGTGCGCGGTGCGCCTTGGGAAAACGCGCCATAGGACGCGACTCCCGACCAATAGGCGCGGTCGAAGGCGTTCTGCACCGTGGCGCGAAAGGTCGTCGGCCGTTCGGCGATGCGGGTGGCATAACGGGCACCGACATCGAAGCGGGTCCAGGCATCCAGTTCCTGGGTGTTGGCCTGGTCTACGTACTGGCTGGCGGTGTAGATCGCGCCACTGGTCAGCGTCAGCCCGTCGATGCCCGGGGTGTCCCACTCGGCCCAGAGGTTGGCCTGGACCTTGGGGACGCCCACTGGTGTGTTGCCACGATTGGCGGCCACACGGGTGCGGGTCAGTTCTCCATCGAGCAGCGTTACGCCACCGAGCAGGCGCGTGCCCCGGGCAACTTCGCCGGACAGGTTCAATTCCACGCCACGGTTGCGTTGTTGGGCCTGCACCGAAAACACCCCGGACGACAATTCACCGCTGGGTTTCTTGATCTGGAACAACGCCAGCGTGGCCATGAAACGGTCGTAGTCGACCTTGACCCCGATCTCCTGCTGGCGGGAGATGTAGGGGGAGAAAACCTCTTCGGCGTTGGTGGCGGCGGACGGCGCGATGTCACCCTTGCTCAGGCCTTCGATGTAGTTGTAGTACAGCGCGACATGCTCCCAGGGCTTGGCGACGATACCGAACAGGGGCGTGGTCTTGCTCTTGTCGTAGGACGGGGTGGCCACGGTGGTGTTGTAGTTGTCCGACTGGATGTTTTGCCGGCGCAGCCCGAGGGTGACTTGCAGGCGCTCATCGAGCACCGACAAGGTGTCGGCCAGGGCGACGCCCGACAGTTCGCTCGCCGAGACTTTCGGCGTGTGGGGCTCGGCGAGGTTGGGCCGGGGCCGGTCGACCGGGTGATAAATGTTCGAGAGGATGGCGGGGCCGGAAACAATGCCCCGGGACAACTCGTCGCGATAACGGCTGACTTGCAGCACCGTGCGGTGGCTGACCGGCCCGGTGTCGAAGCCCAGGCGCGCGCCGGCGTCGACGGTGTAGCGCTGGACTTTGAACTTGTAATAACCGGGTACCGATGAGGTGTCGCCGGCGGCATTGAGGATGGTCGGGGTCTGGTCGGACAGGCGCTCGACCTCGGATTTCCCACCGCCGGCGTGGGCAAACAGGGTCAACTGGTCGCTGAGGTCATACTCGCCACTTAGCAACGCCGATTTGTCCCGGGCTCGCGAGCGTCCCCAGTCCTGGCTGACGCTGGTGCGGCCGTTGGCGGCGGAGGGAATATGCACGCCGGGGTCGATCCTGAAAGGGCGTGAGGCGGCGTCGAACTTTTCATCCTGGCTGATCAGGTCCAGGGTCATGCGCAGGCGATCCCCTTGGTAATCCAGGGACATGGCGCCGGTACCGACGTCTCGGGACTGCTTGTCGATGGCCGTGTCACCCTGCTGCAGGCTACCGTTGAGCCTGATCCCGAACCGGCGCTCCTCACCAAAGCGTCGACTGACGTCGAGGTGACCGCCCAGTTGCGAGTCGCTGGCGTAGCGGCTGGTGAACCGGGTCAGGTCTTCGTCGAGGGCGCGCTTGGGGACCACGTTGATCACACCGCCTACGGCGCTGTTGGGCGACATGCCATACAGCAGGGCGGCGGGGCCCTTGACCAGTTCGATGCGCTCGGCGTAATCGGTGAATACCCGGTAATTGGATGCCACGCCATACACACCGTCGAACGCCAACTCACCGAGATTGCCTTCCCCCAGCGGAAAACCGCGGATGAAGAACGAGTCGACGATACCGCCCGCCTGGCCAGTGGAGCGCACCGAAGCATCGCGCTCCAGCAAGTCGCCCACGGTGACCGCCTGTTGATCCTTGATCATCGTCGAGGTGTAGCTGCTGATGCTGAACGGCGCATCCATCACATCGGCGTTGCCCAGCAGGCCGAGGCGGGCACCACGGGCGACCTGGCCACTGGCGTCGGTGGGTGGCAGGCCGGTGCTGCGTCTGCCGGCGGCATCGACGTTGATCTCAGGCAGGGACACCTGGCGCAGTACCAGCGTGTAGCTGCCATCATCGCGGGCCACCATCTCCACGCCGCTGTCGGCCAGCAGGTGTGTGAGCGCTTGGGCTGTCGGATAAGTGCCGGAGAGTCCCGGGCTGACCAGGCCCTCAGTGATTGACGGCTGGAACGACAAGGCAATGCCGGCGGCTATCGCAAAACTCGACAGGGCGGGGCCGAGCGGCCCGGGGGCGATTTCATAGGCGCGCGGGGCGATGGCTTCCAGTTGCGCGGGCACGGCGGCGAAGGCGAACGACCCGGTGACCGTGCTCAACGCAAGGCTCAACAGCACACTGCGCATGACGGGCTTGGACGGACGATCCGGACGCAGGGGCCGTGCAACGAGCATGGATGGATGACCCTATGGAGGAGATGAAATGGTTATTCCTTTCTTTGCCAGTTGAGATCAAAAAAAGTATCACCTGGGTAGCGAATAATTTTTGTGGGGTCAGGCAGGGGAGAGCGTTACCCAGTAACCGCTCAAATGGCCGGTGACCAGGACCGGGTAGGTTTGCACCAGCATGTTGAGCGTGCGCTGGGTATCGCTGATGGGAAAGGCGCCGGAAACCCGCAGCTCGGCGATGGCCGGGTCGCACCGCACGAAGCCCCGGCGATAGCGCGCCAGCTCGGCGATGAAATCCGCCAGGCGCATCTTGTCGGCCATCAGCATGCCTTGGGTCCAGGCGCCGACGTTGCGATCTGTCGGGGTCAACGGGCCGAAGGCCTGGGACGAGAAGTCGGTGCGCTGCCCGGCGTTGACGATGAGCGGCGCGGCCCGGCGAGCCTCGGCCAATTCAATCCGCACGGCGCCTTCGAGTACCGCCAACTGGGTGCGCGATGGCAGTTGGCGCACGGTGAACCGCGTACCCAGGGCCTGCATCCGACCCTCGCCGGTGCTGACCAGGAACGGTCGGGCCTGGGGTGAAGCATCCGGCGCGGTCTGCACCAGGATTTCCCCTTCGCGCACACGGATGAGCCGCTGCTGGGTGTCGAACAGCACGTCGATGGCCGTGCCGGTATTGAGGGTGAGGTGCGAGCCGTCGGCCAGGGTCAACTCGCGACGCTCGCCAATGGCGGTGCGGTAGTCGGCGGACCATTGCTGCGACTGCGCCAGTTTCCAGCTGCCCCAACCGACAGGCACCGCTGCCAGCAGCAACGCCAGTTTGCCGAGGGCCGCACGCCGTTCGGGGCTGCTTGGGCGATCCAACGCCGACATTGCCAATGCTCGTGGCAAGCCGCCGAGCTTGCTTTGCAGCAACTGCGCACGAGACCAGGCCCGGCCGCGCTCGGGGCTGCTGGCTCTCCAGCACTCCCATTCGGCACGCTCGGTGTCGCTGAGGTCGCTTTCACTCAAGCGCATCAGCCACTCGGCGGCTTCTTCGAGAACCTTGGGATCGAGGGGCGGCTCACGGCGACGAGTGAGCATTCATTCCACCAGCATCAAGCACTGCACGAATGCTTGCTTCATGTAGCGCTTGACCGTGATCAGCGAGACGTTCAGCTGTTGGGCGATGTCGTCGTATTTCAGACCGCCGATCTGCGACAACAGGAATGCCCGCTTGACCGGCGCCGGGAGGGTGTCGAGCATGGCATCGATTTCGTGCAAGGTTTCCAGCACCAGGAAGCGCAATTCAGGGGACGGCACTTCCTGGGCCGGCAAATGCGCGAGCGCCTCCAGGTAGGCACGTTCCAGGGCCTTGCGCTGATACCAATTGATGAGAATGCCCTTGGCCACGCAACTCAGGTAGGCCCGGGGCTGGTCAATGGCCGTGACTTGGGAGGCAAGAATGCGCGTGAAGGTGTCTTGGGCCAGGTCCGCCGCATCCATGGCATTGCCCAGCTTTTTCTTCAGCGTGGCGTACAGCCAGCCGTGATGGCCGGCGTACAGGTCTTCGATCACGCGCAGATGATGGTCGTTGTTCGCGGGCAGGGTTTCGCTCATGGCTGCAGCTTTTTGCAATTGAGAAGTATTCCCAATGCTAAAGGACAACTTGCCCGCGACGCAAGCGGCATCGACTGGGAGCGAGCTTGCACGCGATATCGGTGGATCAGGCTGCATTGAGATTGAATGTGCCGCCGTCATCGCGAGCAAGCTCGCTCCCACAAAGATCTGCGGTGAACACCGATTCCATGAACACCCGAGATCAGTGTGGGAGCCGAGCTTGCTCGCGATAGCGGTATGTCAGCTTGCAGGGATGTTGACTGTACCGGCGTCATCGCGAGCAAGCTCGCTCCCACAAAGATCTGCGGTGAACACCGATTCCATGAACACCCGAGATCAGTGTGGGAGCCGAGCTTGCTCGCGATAGCGGTATGTCAGCTTGCAGGGATGTGGACTGTACCGGCGTCATCGCGAGCAAGCTCGCTCCCACAAAGATCTGCGGTGAACACCGATTCCATGAACACCCGAGATCAGTGTGGGAGCCGAGCTTGCTCGCGATAGTGGTATGTCAGCTTGCAGGGATGTTGACTGTACCGGCGCCATCGCGAGCAAGCTCGCTCCCACAAAGATCTGCGGTGAACACCGATTCCATGAACACCCGAGATCAGTGTGGGAGCCGAGCTTGCTCGCGATAGCGGTATGTCAGCTTGCAGGGATGTTGACTGTACCGGCGTCATCGCGAGCAAGCTCGCTCCCACAAAGATCTGCGGTGAACACCGATTCCATGAACACCCGAGATCAGTGTGGGAGCCGAGCTTGCTCGCGATAGTGGTATGTCAGCTTGCAGGGATGTTGACTGTACCGGCGTCATCGCGAGCAAGCTCGCTCCCTCCTCGATCAGTCCCCAGGCGGGGCGGGACTGGCTTGCAGGCTCGCGGGCCAGTAGCGCAAGACGACAACGGGAATCAGTGCCAACCCATAAGCCAGGCAAACGAACAGGTAGGTGTACTGCAAGCCGTAGACCTGGCTGAGCAATCCACCAGCCGAGATGCCTGCGATCGAAGCGAACTGCGCGGTGCCTTGGGCAATGCCCAGCACGTGGCCTTGCCGTGCGCTGTCGGCGGATTTCGAGATCAGCGCCATCAGCACCGGCGTGGTAGCCCCCAGCAGCACCCCCCAAATGAAGTAGACGACGACAAATACGATGGCATTGCGCGTGACCCCCGCCAGGGCGGTCAGGGCGATGCAGCCGAGCACGACGTAGATGATGCGATGCAAGGTGTCCTGCTGGGTACGGTGCTCGAAATAGCGCGACCAGGCCGTGGCCGAGAGGATGAAACCCAGCGCCAGCAAGCCGTAGCACAGGCCGACCACCAAGTTGCTGACGTCGAATACCGAACTCACGTACAAGGAGAATGAGGTCTGTGGCAGCATCCGCGCCAACAGCAGGATGCCCATGACGCACAGCAACGACAGCAAGGGCGATCCTTGCCAGACGCTGTCGGTACGGCTTGTTGTCGCCGGGGCCTGGCTGATCGCGGGTTTCTTCACCGGCGGCACGTCCGGCAAGGTCACGGCGGCCACCACCGTGCACACCGCGCACAAGGCCGAGGCGATGATGTTGATCCAGAAGAAGGTGGCGTGATCGAGGATCAGGCCCCCGACCACCGCGCCGAGCAATGAACCGACGTTGGTGGATATTTGCAGGATCGCGAACAGCCGCGCCCGTCGCGACGGGGCTTCGATGCTGACGCCATAGGCTTGCGCCGGGGCGATGTACCCGGCAAAGGCACCCTGCAAAAAGCGCAGCACCAGGATGGCCCAGATATCGCTGCACAGCGCCAGCCCCAACTGAGTCAATGACAGGCCCGCCAGGGCGCGGATCATCATCAACTTATGACCGTAGCGATCGCCGATACGACCCCAGAAGGCGCTGGTCAGAATGATGCCCAGCATCGGCCCGACATACACGGCGATGCTGGCGAAGCTGAAGACCGACTCCGAGGACGTCAGCCCGCGCAGGTGGACCGGCCAGAACGGCCCGCTCATTTCCATCGCGCCCATGGAGATGAGCTGGATCGCGAATAGAAGGTAAATCAGGATTCTGACGTTCGAACCCTGGATGGCACCTGCGTGGGACATGACTCAGCCTCGGTGGTTAAACGCTCGCAAGCGGGTAGATCAGCATGTGCTGCAGGCGACGACACGGTCGGCAAGATGCCCGGCTGTACGAGAGGTTGCAAGCTGTCGATACCGCAGCAGCCTCTGTATGCCTGATGGATCCAGCGCAACCTGAAAAAATAAACCCCGGGAGGTGATACTTTTCCGCAGGTCGACTGGCAATAGGAGTGATTACCATTTTCTCTCGCTGGAAAGGATCCTTAAGCCATGTCTGTTGCACGTCGACCTTGTGGTGAGTCTGCGTTATCCCTCGCGATTCGTACCGCCACCCTGAGTTTCATTCTGGTCGCAGGAAGCGCCACCGCCTGGGCGCAAACCCCCGGGCAAAAGCCCTCCACCGATAGAACCTCGGACGTCCCTGCGGTCGACAACGGTCAAGGCTTGACCCTTGACGCGACCAACATCACCGGCACCCACAACAACCCGAGCGCACTGCCGCCCGAGCTGGCCGGTGGTCCAGTGGCGCGTGGCGCGCGCTTGGGGATGATGGGCAACAAGGACGTGATGGACACACCGTTCAGCGTGACCAGCTACACCGCCAAGACCCTGGCCGACCTGCAAACCGTGACCGTGGCCGATGCCCTGCAACGCGACCCTTCGGTGCGCTCGACGGGCCAGGTGGGCGGCATCGTCGACTCATTTTTCATCCGTGGTTTTCCCATCGGAGAGGGCAACCTCGGCGAGCTGGCCTACGACGGCGTATACGGCGTGGCGCCCAACTACCGGGTCTTCACCGACTACGCCGAACGCGTCGAAGTGCTCAAGGGGCCGGGGGCGCTGATGTACGGCATCTCTCCGAACAGCGGGGTGGGCGGGGTGATCAATATCGTCCCCAAGCGTCCGTTGGACGAAGACCTGACGCGCTTTACCGGCAGCTACGCGTCTGATTCCCAAGTAGGTGGGCATCTGGATGTCAGCCGTCGATTCGGCCCGGACAACCAGTTCGGCGTGCGTTTCAACGGCAGCCTCCAGGGCGGCGACACGGCCATCGACGATCAGGAACGCGAACTTAATATCGGCGCTATCGCCCTTGATTATCGGGGCGAGCGTTTGCGCTTGAACCTCGACTTCATCAGCCAGAAAGAAAGCTTCGACGGTGCCTCTCGCCCCTTCACCGTTGCGCCTGGCGTTGACATTCCATCCGCCCCCAACGGTCGTACCAATGCCTCACAGAAATGGGGTTGGTCAGACACCAAGGAGCAGTCGGCCTTGCTGGGTGGCGAATATGACCTGACGGACGCGGTCACGGTGTTTGCCCACGCCGGTGGTGGTCGGTCGGACGTCAAGCGGATGTCCGACCAGGTACCAAGAATCCTCAACGACGCCGGCGATATCAGCAACACGCCGGGGTATTACAAATTCAACGTGGACCGTTCGACAGCCGACGTGGGGGTTCGTGGGGTGTTCGACACCGGTCCTGTCAGCCACACGACCACGCTGATGGCGACGACTTACCAGGATGAACTGTCCCGGGGGATCAACAACGGGCCGGTGGTCGGCTCGAACATCTATCACCCGGTGGACGTGCCCAAGCCGGCCATTAATGCGCCCAAGGTGCTGCGGGTTTCCGAATCGCAGCTGACCGGCTTCGCCTTGAGCGACACCTTGTCGGTACTGGATGAACGTCTGCAACTGACCCTGGGGCTGCGTCGGCAGAATATCGAGTCGCGCAATTACAATGCCGCCGGCTCGGTCAGTTCTCGTTATGACGACAGCGCCACGACCCCGCTGGTCGGCGTGGTGGTCAAGCCCTGGGAGGACGTGTCGCTCTACTACAACTATGTCGAGGGGTTGAGTAAAGGTGACGTCGCGCCAGGCACAGCGAGCAATGCGGGCGAAACGTTTGCTCCTTATGAATCCAAACAGCATGAGATTGGGGTCAAGTACGAGCACGGCACCTTCATGACCACCCTGGCGCTGTTCCAGATCGAGAAGCCCAGCGGCGAAATCGGTGCGAACAACGTGTTCTCGGTACAGGCTGAACAGCGCAACCGTGGCGTGGAGCTGAGCGTGTTCGGCGAAGTGGCCCCCGGCACACGCCTGATGGGCGGCGTGACACTGCTCGACGGCGAGCTGACGGATTCCGCGACGGCGGCCAACCGTGGCAACAAGCCGGTGGGCGTGCCAGACGTACAAGCCAACTTGTGGGCTGAATGGGACACCCCATGGGTGGAAGGCTTTACCCTCACCAGCGGCGCGATCTACACCAGCAGCCAATACGTGAACCAAGCCAACACCCAGGAGTTGGATGCCTGGACCCGCTTCGATGCGGGGGCTCGCTATGCCACCAAGATCGAAGGTCGACCGACGACGTTCAGGGCCACAGTCCAGAACGTCTTTGACCGCGAGTACTGGTCGGGTGTTGCCTCGTATGGGGCCTTCTCTCCAGGCTCGCCGCGTACCTTGCAGTTGTCGGCCACGGTCGACTTCTGAGCATAGGGCAAGGGTGGTTCAAACAAAGGGCCACCCGCGCCTAAGCCGTTTCTATCGCAGACGCGTGCTCAAGCGCGCGTCCAATGAATAGACTCCGCCGCCGCGCGCGACGATGTAGAGCGCCAGAAATCCCATCAGCACCGGAAACTCGATGCCTCGGTCTATCCAGGGCCATGTCGGCCCCAACGCGTAGCTGATGGCAACCATTTGAATGGCGATCAGCAGAGCGACGAGCCGCGTGCCGAGCCCTGTCGCTAGCATCAACGCCCCAGCCGTTTCCAGGAGCATGACCAGAAAGGCCAGCTGCCCAGCGAAAGGCAGTCCCATCACGTTCTGGATGAGGTTGATAGACGCGGCCATTGGATCGGCCATCGAGCCATGGGCGGTGCGCAGAACCTTTGGCAAGCCGTGGGTAAACAGGACGACGGCGAAGATGATTCGCAGCAAGGCGTACAGATACGGTTCGAAACCGGCGACCCGTGCAGTCACGGTCGCCAACAGGGAGCGCGGCGAGGATACGTCTTGAGTTGTCATTGGGAATCCCTGGCAGGGTGGCTTGAAGCACTGATGCGTGACGTCGATAACGACCCCGCCGATGCGGGGTCGATGCGTCGCTGATGATTCGCAGGCGCTATTGTCCTTTCGCCGGCAATCCCATCTTCGCCAACGTCAATGTCTCATCGGCGCGGCCCCAACCACCGTCGGCGACCTCTTCGACAAGGACCATGGTGAACGGCCGCACCTGCTCGCCAAAGTACTCGACGAACATTTGCGTGGTGCGATGGATGATCTCCTCCTTGCGAGCGTGGTCCAGGATTCCTTCGGGGAATTTGTAGTTGGCGAATGGCATCGGTTTGCTCCGTGGGTGTGAAACAGATTGGGCGGGCGAAGAACCCATGGCGCGCATTTTTCTTGTTTGGGCCCGGGAGATAAACCCTGTTGAGTTGCCATCTGAATTCAATAACCGAGAACAATCGGTACTGCGGATCACTTTCACGTGCCAGTCTCCCTACGGGATTCGCGGCGTCATTGATTTTCGCCGCAAGAACCGGATAGCGGGTACTGCCCAGGTGCTCTCTTCTAGGCACTCACATCAAGAGGTGCCCATCATGAACTTTCGCATCACAGGCCTTGCCCCCGATCCATTCCGCGCACTGTTTGGATTGTCCGATGAAGCACTTGCATCGCGGGGGGTGAGGCGTTATGTCGTTGATCGTCAGCCAGGCTTTCCTGACCGCATAGAAATGAAAGACGCGGAGCTGGGGCAACGCATGCTGTTACTGAACCATGTCAGCCAGCCGGCCAACTCGCCGTACCGTGCCTCTCATGCGGTTTTCATCCGGGAGGGCGCGAGCCAGGCTTACGATGCCGTCAACCAGGTGCCTGAGGTCATGCGCATTCGACTACTGTCCCTGCGTGCTTTTTCCGAAGAGGGGATGCTGCTCGATGCCGATGTGGTGGACGGACAGGCAATAGAACCTGTGATCACCCGGCTGTTTGCCAATCCTGAGGTCAGTTACATCCACGTTCATAATGCGAAGCAAGGGTGTTACTCGGGGCGGATAGATCGGGCGTAGAAAGGGGAGCCGATGTTTGCAGAGCTTGGCTTAAGCGGAGTGTCAAATGGCTGGAGCACATCGGTGATGTTGGTCAGGCTGCTGCAGACGATTTTGCCGATGGTCCTGCCTCTCACTGTTGACGCTGAGATTGCTCAGCAACAAGCCGACATTCAGTCGGCACGGAGCCAGGTCGCAAGCCTGCGAAAAACGCTGCCCATCGTCGCCAAGCTGGCGGATGACTACCAACATCTACTGGATAAACATTGAATGTGCATACGGTGGGCGGGGTAATTACACGGCCCAGCCTTGACTGACGTCAGTTAGTTGAAATAAAGCCGGGCAATCATCCTGTGGCAAGGGAGCTTGCTCCCGCTGGGTCGCGAAGCGGCCCTGTTTTGGGGCTGCTGCGTAGCCCAGCGGTAGCAAGCTCCCTCGCCACGGTTTGTGTGTTTCCTCGTGGCGTCCACTTAACTGGTCGGCATTAGGCTTCGGCCTCTTTTTCCATTCTCAACAGTCTTGGATTCGATTGACTCCCTCGCAACCTTGTCAGTGCGAATGACGCGGCTCACCACTACGAGCAATCACCCGCAGATGCAACGTCGCCGGCTCCAGGCACCCCCCGGTGGACAGTTGCCCCACCAGTTGCCGGTACAGTTCCTGCCAGGGCGTTTGCGAAGGCGGGATGTTCGGCGCCCATTCGAGTCGGCGCCGGGCCATCTCTTCGTCGTCGATCAGCAGGTTCACGGTGCGTGTGTTCAGGTCCACTTTCAGCCGGTCGTTGGTTTGCAGCAACGCCAGGCCGCCGCCCACGGCCGCTTCCGGGGACATGTTGAGGATCGATGGGCTCGCCGAGGTGCCGCTCTGGCGGCCGTCGCCCAGGCAGGGCAGGGAGTCGATGCCTTGTTTGATCAGTGCGGCCCGGCGGGGCCATGTTCACCACCTCGGCGCTGCCGGGGTAGCCCACCGTGCCAACGCCGCGGATGACCAGGATGCAGCGTTCGTCGATGTCCAGCGCCGGGTCGTCGATGCGGGCGTGGTAATCCTCCGGTCCTTCGAACACGATGGCCCGGGCTTCGAAACTGTTCTCGGCGCCGGGCTCGGAGAGGTAGGTCTTGCGAAACGCCTCGCCCACCACCGACATCTTCATGATCGCGCTGTCAAAGAAGTTGCCACTGAGCACGATGAAACCGGCGCGGTGCTTGAGCGGGGTGTCGAAGGGATGGATCACATCGGCGTTGCTGGTCAGGCTGTTGCTGACGATTTCGCCGATGGTCTTGCCGCTGACCGTGGCGCAGTCTTCGTGCAGGCGTCCGGCTTTTTGCAGTTCATGCATGACCGAGGGCACACCGCCGGCCCGATGGAACCCTTCGCCCAGGTACTTGCCCGCCGGCATGCAATTGACCAGCAGCGGCACGTCTTCGCCAATCCGTTGCCAGTCATCCAGGCTCAGCTCGACGCCCATGTGCCGAGCGATGGCGATCAGGTGCGGCGGGCAGTTACTCGAAGCACCCAGGGCCGAGGCGACGGCGATGGCGTTCTCGAAGGCCTGGCGGGTCATGATCTGTGACGGACGTATGTCTTGCAGCACCAGCTCGCAGATGCGCTTGCCGGTGGCATAGGCCATTTGCCCGCGCTCGCGATAGGGCGCCGGAATGCTCGCGCAACCCGGCAGCGACATGCCCAGGGCCTCGGCCAGGGCGTTCATCGACAAGGCGGTGCCCATGGTGTTGCAGTGACCCACCGATGGCGATGCCGCGGTGGTCATTTCCATGAAGCCTTCGTAGTCGATCTCGCCGGCGGCCATCAGGTTGCGCGCGTGCCAGAGCACGGTGCCCGAGCCGATCAGTTCGCCCTTGTGATGGCCGTCAAGCATCGGCCCGCCGGAGAGGACAATGGCGGGCAGATCGGTGGTCGCCGCCGCCATCAGGCAGGCGGGCGTGGTCTTGTCGCAACCGGTGGTGAGCACCACCCCGTCCAACGGGTAGCCGTGGAGGATTTCCACCAGCCCCAGGTAGGCCAGGTTGCGGTCCAGGGCAGCGGTGGGGCGCCGCGACTGTTCGGCGATCGGGTGCACCGGGAATTCCATGGGGATGCCACCGGCGTCACGGATGCCGGCCTTGACCCGTTGGGCCAGTTCCAGGTGATGACGGTTGCAGGGAGTCAGGTCGCTGCCGGTTTGGGCGATGCCGATGATCGGTCGTCCCGACTGCAGCTCTTCGCGGGTCATGCCGTAGTTCATGTAGCGTTCGACATACAGGGCGGTCATGTCCGCATGGGCCGGGTCATTGAACCATTGCTCACTGCGCAGGCGGCGTTTTGGCGTGTCACTCATGATTCAGGTCTCTCTTGTAATGGGATGAATCGGTCACGGTCGTGGTTCAGCGCCCCAGCAGTCCGCGGGCGGAGAGGTTGCGCAACAAGGCACTGACGCCAAAGGTCCAGGGGGCCGCGTCGCAGCTGTGTGTCACCTGGTTATGCAGGCTGCCGAGCAACGGGCTGCTGATGCTGACCCGGTCCCCGCGCTTGTGGGTGAAACCGCTGCCGGGATGGTCGCGGTCTTCGGTGGGGGCGAACAGGGTACCGAGAAACAGCACAAAACCATCCGGATATTGGTGGTTGGCGTTGAGCGTCTGGCCTACCAGGTCCTGCGGGTCACGGCTGATCTGGCTCATGGAACTCGAACCGTGCAGACGGTAGCCATCTTCGCCTTGTACCTGGAGGTCGACCACGCAGGCGCGGACGTCATCCAGGCTGAAGTGTTCGTCAAACAGGCGAATGAACGGCCCGATGGCGCAGGACGCGTTGTTGTCCTTGGCTTTGCTCAGCAACAGCGCGCTGCGACCTTCGATGTCTCGCAGGTTGACGTCGTTGCCCAGGGTGGCGCCGTGGATCTGGCCACGGCTGTTCACCGCCAGCACCACTTCCGGTTCCGGGTTGTTCCATTGCGATATCGGATGAATGCCGATGCGGCTGCCGCTGCCCACGGCGGCCAGGACCGGCGCCTTGGTGAAGATCTCCGCATCCGGGCCGATGCCGACTTCCAGGTACTGCGACCACATGCCTTGTTCGATGAGCAAGGCTTTCAGGCGCATGGCTTGCTCGGAACCCGGCACGATGGCGCGCAGGTTGTCGCCGATCACGCCGTGTACGGTGGCGCGTACGGCCTCGGCTCTTGCCGCGTCGCCGCCGGCCTGTTCCTCGATCACCCGCTCAATCATGCTGGCGGCGAAGGTCACACCGGCGGCCTTGATCACTTGCAAGTCCAGTGGCGGCAACAGATACGGCTTGGTCGGGGCGGCATGAACGCCGGTGTTGGCCAGCAGCGCTTCGACGCTGGCGATGAAAGTGCCGGGTGTCTGCCTGACGGCGGCCAGGGGGGACTCTGTTTCCAGCAAGTCACTCAATGTCGCAAAACGTTCTGACAGGTCGAACACCCCGTCACTGCGCAGCACCACGGGGGAAGGTCCGGCGATACGGCCAGGCACCCAGGCACGACCAATCAGGGTGCCGACGACGCCATCGACGGGCAGGGTGTTCTCGGGAGTAAGCATCAGCGACATGGGCAGTCTTCCTGGTTCGTAAAGCTTTCAAGCTAGGGCGCGCAGTTGATGAACTCCAATGAGATATATTCAGTATCTGATAACGTCCGGTTATTGCATCGTCGAGGATTGCCCATGTCCGATCTGTCTTTCTCCAGCTTCTGCGGCTGGCTCAAATTCCGCCATCTGCTGCTGATCGATACCTTGGGGCGCACCTGCAACATGCATTTGGCGGCCGAGCAGATGAACCTCAGCCAGCCGGCCGTGAGCAAGATGCTCAAGGAAATCGAAAGCCTGCTCGGCTTCGCCCTGTTCGAACGCCGACCCCGGAGCATGCCGCCCACCGCACTGGGCGAACATGTGTTGCGTTACGCGCAGATCGCCTTGAACGACGCACGTTCGTTCGTCGAGCAAATCAGCAGCCTGCGCGAAGGCGGCCATGGCTACCTCAAGGTCGGCGGTATCTTTGCCGCAACGGCGGTGGCCTTGCCCGAGGCGATCCTGCAGATCAAGCAACGCTGGCCCTTGCTGTCCATCGAGGTGGTGGAGCAGACCAGCAACCATTTGATGAAGATGCTTGAAGAGAAAAAGCTCGATCTGGCGGTGGCCCGGTTTACCGAGCAAAGCCAGCACCAGCGCTACGACTTCCAACCCCTGGCCCCGGAACCGTTCTGCATCGTGGTCAATGACCGCCATCCGCTGGCGAATGCCGGGCCGACATCCTTGCAGCAACTGGTGGACCTGCCGTGGATTCTCTACCCGATCGGTACGCCGATCCGCGCACGCATGGAACTGGCCTTTGCCGAAGCCGGGGTGGGGATGCCGCGCAACACCATCGACACCATTTCCATGCAGACCTTCCTCCAGGTCCTGCAACGAGGGCCCATGATCGGCATGCTGCCCAATGCCATGGTCGATCCGCTGCTCGAAAGCGGTCAACTCAAGACCCTCGATACTCCGCTGCACCTGGTGCCGCAGGACTACGGCATCCTCACGCGAAAGGATGAGCCATTGGTGGGCGCGGCGCTGGAGTTTGCCGATATCCTCAAGGACAACGCCCGTCTGAGCCGTTGAATGTGCCGCCGCCATCGCGAGCAAGCTCGCTCCCACAGGGGGCGGGAGTGTCGCGAATCTCTCAGCCAACACGAAACATCTGTGGGAGCGAGCTTGCTCGCGATGGCGGAGGATCAGCCTGCACCGAACCCTGTGGCGAGGGAGCTTGCTCCCGCTGGGCTACGCAGTAGCCCCCTTGCCAAACCCAAGTCTCGATAACAATACGTTATCGACTAATCCAAAAATGCCATTGGGAAAGAATCGATTCCCGACAGTAGAGTCCTCGTTCAATCGCCGGATGATTCGTTCATTCGACGTGACCCAATAAAAACAATCAGGGGTTACCTCATGCAAACCATCTCCGAGCAGTTGCCCGCTCAGGCGCAAGCCGGCGAGCTCGATTTTGAAGACCGGACCTACCGCAAGGTCATCTGGCGGATCCTGCCCGTGTTGCTGTTGTGCTACATGGCGGCATACCTCGATCGGGTGAACATCGGGTTCGCCAAGCTCGACATGCTCAACGAGCTGCAATTCAGCAACACCGTGTATGCCTTGGGCGCCAGTATGTTTTTCTGGGGCTATTTCCTCTTCGAAGTGCCCAGCAACCTGTTGCTGCATCGCTTTGGCGCAAGGTTCTGGATCGCCCGGATCATGCTCAGTTGGGCGGTGATCTCCATGGCCGTGGCCTACACCGTACCGCTGGCGGCTTTCTTCCACCTCGAATCGAGCACGATGTTCTATGTGCTGCGCTTCCTCTTGGGCATCTGCGAAGCGGGCTTTTTCCCTGGAGTGATCCTCTACCTCAACTACTGGTTTCCGACCCACCGCCAGAGCCGGGTGATGTCCGGGTTCCTGCTGGCGCTGCCGGTGAGCCTGACCTTGGGCGGCATACTCTCCGGTTGGCTGATGAACAGCATGCAAGGGGTGCATGGTTTGTCTGGCTGGCAATGGATGCTGCTCATCGAAGGCATTCCGTCGATCATCATGGCGTTCGTGGTGATCGTCTGTCTGGCCGACAACATCGACAAAGCCAAATGGCTGACCGTCGCGGAAAAAGCCCTGCTCAAGGCCAATCTGCAAACCGACAACCAGGGCAAGGCCACGCGCTTGAGCGAAGTGTTCTTCAACCCTCGGGTGTGGTTGCTGGTGTTGATCCTGCTGACCTTCAACACCGGCTTCTATGGCCTGGCGTTCTGGATGCCGTCGATCATCAAGAGCACCGGCATCACCAACAGCTTGCACATCGGTCTGCTCACCGCCATCCCTTACTCGGTGGCGGTGGTGGCGATGCTGCTTAATGCCCGGCACTCCAACCGCACCGGTGAGCGGCGCTTGCATGCGGCGATTCCGGCGTTTATTGGTGGCGTCGGCCTGATCCTCAGTGCCTTTTTCGCTGACAACCTGGTGTTGTCCGTGCTCTTCCTCAGCGTCTCCGCTTCGGGGATCCTCAGTCTGATGCCGATTTTCTGGACCCTGCCGGGTACCGTGCTGTCGGGCGTCGCCGCCGCAGCCGGCATTGGCATGATCAACGCCATCGGCAACCTGTCCGGCTTTACCGGCTCGATGATCACCGCTGTGGCCGAAACCCTCACGGGCAACATCAACAACGGCACTTATGTGCTCGCCTTGTGTCTTTTGGTCAGCGGCGGGTTGATCTTGGCCATCCCTGCCTCGATGCTCGGCAGGACCCCTAAGCAGGCCATCACGGCAGCGCAACTGGAGACCGCATGAGTCTACAAAACAAGCGCGTGCTGGTGACGGCTGCGGGGCAGGGCATTGGCTTGGCCAGCGCCCTTGCCTTCGCCCGGGCCGGGGCCGAGGTGTTCGCCACTGACATCGATATCCATGCACTGGCGGGGATCGAAGGAATCACCGCCATGCCCCTGGACGTCACGTCGACCGCTGCCATCAGCGCCGCTTGCGAACGTATCGGCGGGCTCGATGTGCTGTTCAACTGCGCAGGCTACGTGCACAGCGGCAATATTCTGGAATGCGATGAAGCGGCCTGGGCGCGTTCGATGGACCTCAATGTTACGGCCATGTACCGGATGATCCGCGTATTCCTGCCGGGCATGCTGGCCCGTGGCGGTGGCTCGATCATCAACATGTCGTCGGTGGCCTCCAGTATCAAGGGCGTGCCCAATCGCTTCGCCTATGCGACTAGCAAGGCGGCGGTGGTGGGGTTGACCAAATCCGTCGCCATCGACTTCGTCAGCCAGGGCATCCGTTGCAACGCGATATGCCCGGGCACCGTGGATTCGCCTTCGCTGCGCCAGCGCATCGCCGACCAGGCCGCGCAACAGGGCGTCGATGAGGCGCAGGTCTACCGGCAATTTCTCGACCGCCAGCCGATGGGGCGTATCGGCAGCACCGAGGAAATCGCGCAATTGGCGGTGTACCTGGGCAGCGATGCGTCCGCCTACACCACCGGGGCGGTGCACGTGATTGATGGCGGCATGAGCCTCTGAATTTTCAATTGAGCAGGAGCACTTCATGAAACTGTTGCGTTACGGCGAAAAAGGTTCGGAAAAACCCGGGCTGCTGGATGATGACAATCAAATCCGCGACCTCTCGGGCCATGTGCCGGACATCGCCGGACAGGTCCTGGGCGCGGAGAGCTTGGCAGCGCTCGCCGCCCTGGACCCGCGCAGCTTGCCGCTCGTGGTCGGCCAGCCGCGCATCGGTGCTTGTGTCGGCCAGGTCGGCAAATTCATCTGTATCGGCCTGAACTATGCCGACCATGCCGCCGAGTCGAACATGGAGGTGCCGAAAGAGCCGATCATCTTCAACAAATGGACCAGTGCCATTTGCGGGCCGAACGACGACATCCAGATCCCCCGTGGGTCGCTCAAGACCGATTGGGAAGTCGAACTGGGCGTGGTCATCGGTAAAGGCGGGCGCTACATCGACGAAGCCAATGCCATGGAGCATGTCGCTGGCTACTGCGTCATTAACGATGTGTCCGAGCGCGAGTGGCAGCTGGAGCGCGGTGGCACCTGGGACAAGGGGAAGGGTTTCGACACCTTCGGTCCTCTCGGGCCCTGGCTGGTGACCCAGGACGAAATCGCCGACCCCCATACGCTGGACCTGTGGCTGGAGGTCGACGGACACCGCTATCAGAACGGCAATACCCGGACGCTGATCTTCAGCGTGCCGCAGCTGATTGCCTACCTGAGCCGGTGCATGAGCCTGCAACCCGGCGACGTCATCTCGACCGGCACACCACCGGGTGTTGGCCTGGGCATCAAGCCCAACCCGGTGTTCCTGCGGCCGGGCCAGACCATTCGCCTGGGGATCGAGGGGTTGGGCGAACAGCGCCAGGTCACGGTGCAGGCGGACTGATGGTTGGGCTTGCTGCCGCCTTCGCGAGCAAGCTCGCTCCCACAGGGGGAGCGCGGTCTCACCAAGAAACAGGTCGGCTGTAAGGCTGCCTTCGCGAGCAGGCTCGCTCCCACAATGGATCAGGGCATGGCCGGAGAAACAGGTCGGCTGTAAGGCCGCCTTCGCGAGCAAGCCCGCTCCCACAGGGGGAACGCGGTCTCACCAAGAAACAGGTCGGCTGTAAGGCTGCCTTCGCGAGCAGGCTCGCTCCCACAATGGATCAGGGCATGGCCGGAGAAACAGGTCGGCTGTAAGGCCGCCTTCGCGAGCAAGCCCGCTCCCACAGGGGGAACGTGGTCTCACCAAGAACCAGGTCGGCTATCAGGCCGCCTCGTGGTGGACGTTGATCTCGGCGCCCCGTTAACCACGCTGGCCGAACGCAGGCATTGTGGAGTGGGCATCCCGGCATGGATGCCGGGATAGCCGCGCTGGGCCATGGATGGCCCTTCGCGGCGGGCCCACGGAGCAATGCCTTCGTTCGGGCACACCGAGCCTAGGCGAGGTGCCGAGTGGTGGGGCAGAAGCGTTTTGGTTACTTTTGACTGGGCCGGCTTCCGGGCTCTTCAAAAGTGACCCGCTGTAAAAGCGGAACCCTAAGCAGCCGTTACCGCAGCAATGGATATGTACTCAATCACCAACATCCAGGCCAGCCGCGAGGCCGCCATCGCGAGCAAGCTCGCTCCCACAATGGAAACGGAGTAGGACCGGGAGAACCAGGCCGGCTATAAGGCCTAGCCTCACTTGGCATCAACACGCCTGACACGCTTCATCACCACCACAAAAAACACCGGCACGAACACCACCGCCAGCGTGGCGCTGATCATCCCGCCGATCACCCCGGTGCCGATGGCCTGCTGGCTCGCCGAGCTGGCCCCGGTGGCAATCGCCAGCGGCACCACGCCAAGGATGAACGCCAGCGAAGTCATGATGATCGGTCGCAGGCGCAGGCGTGCGGCCTCAAGCGTTGCGTCGATCAGATCGTGGCCTTCGTCGTACAGGCTCTTGGCGAACTCAATGATCAGGATCGCGTTCTTCGCCGACAGACCGATGATGGTGATCAGCCCGATCTTGAAGAACACATCATTGGGCATGCCGCGCAACGACACGGCCAATACCGCACCCAGCACCCCCAGCGGCACTACCAGCAACACCGAGGTCGGAATCGACCAGCTCTCGTACAGCGCCGCCAGGCACAGGAACACCACCAGCAGCGACAGACCTAACAGGATCGGCGCCTGGCTGCCGGACAAGCGTTCCTGCAAGGACAACCCGGTCCATTCCTGGCCCAGGCCCGTCGGCCCCTGGGCCACCAGCCGTTCGATTTCGGCCATGGCTTGCCCGGTGCTGTAGCCCGGTGCCGGTTCGCCGGAAATGCTCACCGCCGGATAACCGTTATAGCGAGTCAGTTGCGCCGGCCCCTGGGTCCAGCGGGCCTGGACGAATGCCGACAACGGGACCATTTTCCCACTGCTGTTGCGCACGTGGATCTTCAGCAGATCCTCGACCTGGCTGCGCTGGTCGCCCTCAGCCTGGACCACCACCCGCTGCATGCGTCCCTGGTTGGGGAAGTCGTTGATGTAGGCCGAACCCACCGCCGTGGACAACACGCTGCCAACATCGGCAAAGGAAATGCCCAGGGCATTGGCTTGCTTGCGGTCGACCTCCAATTGCACCTGCGGCGCTTCGGCCAGGGCGCTTTCGCGCACATTCATCAGCATCGGGCTTTTTTCGGCGGCGGCGAGCAATTCGCTGCGGGCCTGCATCAAGGTGGCATGGCCGAGGCCACCCCGGTCCTGCAAACGGAACTCGAAACCGCTGGAAGTGCCCAGGCCATCCACGGGTGGTGGCAGCACCGAGAACGCCATGGCGTCCTTGATTTGACCCAGCGCCAGATTGGCACGGTCGGCGATCGACGCCGCCGAATCCTCGGCACCGCGCTGCGACCAGTCCTTGAGGGTGGTGAAGGCCAGGGCCGCGTTCTGCCCACTGCCGGAGAAGCTGAAACCGAGAATGATCGTGCTGTCGCCGACCCCCGGCTCGCCGGCGTTGTGGGCTTCGATCTGCTCCACCACCTGCACCGTCCGGTTTTTACTCGCGCCCGGTGGCAACTGGATGTCGGTGATGGTGTAGCCCTGGTCTTCCACCGGCAGGAACGAGGAGGGCAGGCGACTGAACAGCAGGCCCATGCCCACCAGCAGCACGCCGTAGATCAGCAGATAACGGCCGCTGCGTTTCAGCGCATAGGCCACCCAACCCTGATAGCGGTCGCCGAATCGGTCGAAGCCACGGTTGAACCAGCCGAAGAAACCGCTTTTGGCGTGGTGGTCACCCGGGGCGACCGGCTTGAGCAAGGTCGCGCAAAGCGCCGGGGTCAAGGTCAGGGCGAGAAAGGCCGAGAACAGGATCGACGTCGCCATGGACAGCGAGAACTGCTGATAAATCACCCCCACCGAGCCCTGCATGAACGCCATCGGAAGGAACACCGCCACCAGCACCAGGGTGATGCCGATGATGGCACCGGTGATCTGCCCCATGGCCTTGCGCGTGGCCTCTTTGGGCGACAAGCCTTCCTGGGCCATGATCCGCTCGACGTTCTCCACCACCACGATGGCATCGTCCACCAGGATGCCGATGGCCAGCACCATGCCGAACATGGTCAGCACGTTGATCGAGAACCCCAGCGCGAGCATCGTCGCGAAGGTGCCCATCAACGCCACCGGCACCACCAGGGTCGGGATCAGGGTGTAGCGGATGTTCTGCAGGAACAGGAACATCACCGCGAATACCAGCAGCATCGCTTCGCCGAGGGTATAGATCACTTTGGTGATCGAGACTTTGACGAAGGGGGAGGTGTCGTAGGGAATCTTGTATTCCACGCCAGCCGGGAAGTAGCGCGACAGCTCGTCCATCTTGTTGCGCACCAGGGTCGCGGTGTTCAAGGCATTGGCGCCCGGCGACAGTTGCACCGCCACCGCGGTGGACGGCTTGCCGTTCAGGCGCGTGGAAAACTGGTATTCCTGGCTGCCGATTTCCACCCGGGCCACGTCGGCGATGCGCACCGTCGAGCCATCGGGGTTGGCCTTGAGCACAATGTCGGCAAATTCTTGAGGCGTGTTGAGCTGGCCTTTGACGACGATGGTCGCGGTGATTTCCTGGGTGCTGCGGCTCGGCAAATCCCCCAGGCTGCCGGCCGATACCTGGGCGTTCTGCGCCACGATGGCGGCATTGACGTCGGCCGGGGTCAGGTTGAAGCCGACGAGTTTCTGCGGGTCGATCCAGATCCGCATGGCTCGCTCGGCCCCGTACAGCTGGGCCTTGCCGACACCGTCCAGGCGCTTGATCTCGTTCATCACGTTGCGCGCCAGGTAATCGCTGAGGGCCACGTCGTCGAGCTTGCCGTCGCTGGAGGTGAGGGTGATCAGCAGCAGGAAGCCGGCGGAGACTTTGTCCACCTGCAAGCCCTGCTGCGTGACCGCTTGCGGCAGGCGCGACTCCACCGCTTTGAGGCGGTTCTGCACGTCGACCTGGGCCAGTTCCGGGTTGGTCCCGGGTTGGAAGGTCGCGGTGATGGTGGCGCTGCCCAGGCTGCTTTGGGATTCGAAATACAGCAGGTTGTCGGCGCCGTTGAGTTCTTCCTCGATCAGGCTGACCACGCTTTCGTCCACGGTTTGCGCCGAGGCGCCCGGGTACACGGTATAGATCTCGATCTGTGGCGGGGCCACGACCGGGTATTGCGCCACCGGCAGCTGTGGAATGGCCAAGACACCAGACAACAGAATGAACAGCGCGACGACCCAGGCGAATACCGGACGGTCGATGAAAAATTGCGGCATGGCTTAGTGTCCTGTCTGTGGCCCGGGAACCTGGGCGAGGGGAAGAGGGGAATCGTCGACTCGGACCTGCTCGCCGGGACGGGCGTGTTGCAGACCCTCGATGACGATGCGGTCGCCGGGTTTCAAACCGTGGGTGACGACCCAGCGATCGTTTTGCGCAGCGCCCAGTTGCACCGGTTGCTGGCTGACCTTCTGCTCGGCGTCCAGCAGCAAGACCTGGGCAACTCCGGCGCTGTCGCGCAGGATGGCCCGTTGCGGCACGGTGATGCCCTGGCTGTTGACTGCTTGTTCGAGGCGCACGCGGATGAAACTGCCCGGCAGCAGGTCCAGGTCCGGGTTGGGGAACTCGCTGCGCAGGGTGATCTGGCCGGTGCTCGGATCAACGCTGAGGTCGGTGAACAGCAACTTGCCGGGCAACGGATAAGGGCTGCCGTCGTCCTGGATCAAGGTGGCCTTGGCCTGGTCCTGGCCGACCGCTTGCAAAAGCCCCGCGCGAAAGGCGCGGCGCAGGTCGTTGAGTTCGCGGGTCGATTGCGTGAGGTCGGCGTGGATCGGGTCCAGTTGCTGGATCAGCGCCAACGGCGTGCTTTCGTTCTGCCCCACCAAGGCGCCTTCCGTCACCAGGGCGCGCCCGATGCGTCCGGAAATCGGTGCGGTCACCGTGGCGTACCCCAGGTTCAGTTTCGCCCGTTCCACCGCGGCCTTGTTGGCGGCGACGTCCGCGGCCGTCTGGCGCACGCTGGCCCGGGCGTTGTCGTAATCCTGGCCACTGATCGCCTTGTCGTCGATCAACTGGGCGTAACGTTGTGCCTGCAAACGGGCCTGGAACGCATTGGCCTCGGCCTTGCGCAACGCCGCCTCGGCACTGTCCAGGTCGGCCTTGAACGGTGCCGGATCGATGCGAAACAGCACCTCACCCTGTTTGACGTCGCGACCCTCATGAAACACCCGCTGCAAGACCACGCCGGCCACCCGTGCCCGGACTTCGGCGACCCGTGGCGCGGCGATCCGGCCGCTCAGCTCGTTGCTGATCGACAGTGGCCGGGCCTGGACGGTTTCGACACGCACGCTTGCCAGCGGGGCGGAGGCTTGCGGAGTCGAGGCGCTATCACAGCCACTGAGCAGCAGCGCGCCGACCAACAGGCTCAGTGTGACAAAAGGAATCTTGGACATGGTGCTTCCCCACTATTGAGCCGCCCATGGTAGGGATCGAAGCCAGTGCCAGGGGTGAAGCTTTGTAGGCGCTCTGTGAAATTGTGTAATCCCCCTTAAGTCCGAAAGTGACCCACCAACTTTTGCTGATGGTTGGCCATGGCATGCAGCGAGTGGCTGGCCTGCGAGGCTTCTTCCATCCGGCTGGTCAAGGTCTCGCTGATCCCGCGAATGTCGCTGACGCGATGACTGATGTCTTCCACGACAGCGCTTTGCTCCAGAGCGGCGCTGGCGATCTGCTGGTTCATGTGTTCGATCACTTCCACGGCGTCGGTGATGTGTTGCAGCGCCACATGGGTCTTTTCGACTTGAGCGACGCTGTCCCTGGCCTGTTCGCGGCTCAGTTGGGTGCTGTGCACGACCTCCTGGCTCAACTGTTGTAGTGCTTCGATCACCGTGCGTATCTGCTCGACCGAGTTCTGGGTGTTGCTGGCCAAATGGCGAACTTCGTCGGCCACCACGGCGAAGCCGCGCCCTTGTTCACCCGCCCTGGCTGCTTCGATGGCGGCATTCAAGGCCAGCAGGTTGGTCTGTTGGGCAATGGCACAGATCACGTCCAGCACCTGGCCGATGTGCTGGCTGTTGCCGGCCAGCGCCTGCACTTGCTCGAGGGTGGTTTCCAGGCGCCGGTCTAGGCTGTCGATGCTGGTGACCGCGTTGGCGAACAATTCCCGTCCCGATCGGCTTGCGTTCTCAGCGACGGTGGCGGCATCGGCCGCCTGGTTGGAATGGCGAGCCACTTCCTGGGCGCTGGTGCTCATTTCATGCAGGGCGGTTGCTGCCAGCTCGACTTCCCGGTACTGCGTGTGCATGCCCGCGCTGACTTCCCGGGCCACTTGCGCCGACGTATCGGCGGTGTCGCGGGTGTCCAGGGAGGCTTGCTGGATATCGCGGATGATGGGTTGCAGTTTGTCGAGGAAACGGTTGAACCCCCTCGCCAGATGGCCCAACTCATCGTAGCGGTCGTTGGGCAGGCGCTGGGTGAGATCGCCGTCGCCGTCGACAATCGCATCGAGCATCTGCGCCACCCGCCGCAGCGGCCGGGTCACGCCGTAAGCGGTGAGCCAGATGAGTAACAGTCCCAGGCCGGCAGCCAGCAAGCCCAGGCTGAGGTTGAACCAATTGGCCTGGCGATGCTTGTCGTCCAACTGCGCCTGCATGTGCAGGGCTGGCGCTTGCACAAGCGCTTGTGGCACGCGTATCTGCAATTGCCAGGGGGTATTGGCGGGAGCGGTTTGCACGGCTTGGCGAACGTCGATGGAGGTGCCGTCAACCTCGCCGCTATGGCCGGCAATTTGTCCTGACGGGGAAAGAATGTTGATCTCGCTGTGGCCGGGATACAGGTCGTTGGCAAGGCTGGCGGCGAGTTGCTGGAGGGTATCGAGGCTGATGTCCATGCCCACCACGCCGATGACTTTGCCCTGGTCCAGCAACGGTATGGAGATGCTGCTCATCAACGTCTTCTGGCCTTCGACTTCGATCGCGTAGGGCTCTGTCACGCAGGTGCGCCCCTGGGTCTGCGGGCAGACGTACCAGGCGTTGGCTGGCTCGCTGCCCGGTGGGGCGGTGTTGGCGCTGATCTGGGCTTCGCTGAGCACCTCTTGTACCAGATGCCCGGGTTGGCTTTGCGACCAGTACAGGGCGAAGCGACCTTTTTCATTGCCGGCCAGATCGCGTTGTCCAGCGAAACCGGCATCTTCACCGACCAGTGCGTCGGGAAGCAGCACCACGTAGAAACCGAGGACTTTTTCGCGGTTCTGAAGGGCCTGGCGGGTCGCGGCGATCAGGTCCCGGCGCAGTTGCCCTGGCGTCAGTCGCCCGTTCCACGCCTGGGTACGCAGTTGCAGGACCTGTTGGGCAAAGCCTTCCCCATAGATCGCCGTTTCGCTGAAAAACCGTTCCACCCGCTGACCGTGTGCCAGGCCCTGTGCCTGCAGACCTTCCAGGGCCGAGCGCCCGAGCAGTTGACTGCTTTGCTGCTTGAGCAGGGTGGCGCCTTGCTCGTTCTGATACAGGGAGGCTCCGGTCAGTGCCCCGACGACGGCCAGCAGGCACAGCCCACTCAGGAGCGTGATCCGCCATTGGATAGAGAGACGAGCGAAGAACATGCTGAGAGTTTCCTGCGCTTAGGGGCTTTTATTGTTTTGGGCCCAGCGCTGTCTGAGCGGTGGGCGAGGTTATCTTGCGGCAGGAGGCATTTTCCCGTTATCCCGAATCGGCAGCCGTTGTGCGCTGGCATGGGGCCAATGCGGTTCACTTAGTAGGGCGACGACGTCCCTGTGGTGAGGGGATAAATCCCCTCGCCACAAGGGCTGACCTGTTTTGGGGCACCGCCTCGGATGCTGCCGTTTTGGGATAGCGAAGGGTTTCGGCCAGGGCCTAGCATCGAATCCAGCGTGCAAGCAGAACAATAAGCTTTTGGAAGTCGGTGAAGCGGGCCGTCTCCGATCCAGCAACAACTGCCTCATACAATAAGGTCAAGAACAATGAGCGTATCTTTCCCGATCAGCAGCTCGACGGAGTTGAAGCGTGGCGCCCTGGGTGTCGGCTTCATCATCTTCTTTGTGATTTCGGCGGCGAGCCCTTTGAGCGTCATCGCCGGCGGCTTCCCCATTGGCATCATGCTGGGCAACGGCGCCGGCACACCGGCGTTGCTGATCCTGGCCTTGCTGGTGTTATTGGCGTTCTCGGCGGGCTACACCGCCATGTCCCGACACATGACCAACGCCGGTGGTTTCTATGCATTTACCGCTCGCGGTTTGGGTGGCCTGGCCGGTGGTGCGGCGGGGGTGTTGGCGATGTTTGCCTACAACATTCTCCAGGTCGGCCTGTACGGCATGTTCGGCGGTGTGGTCAGCGGCACGATGGCCAGCGTCTTTGGCCTGGATTTGCCGTGGTGGACGTATTCGCTCCTGGCGATGGCGAGCATCGCGATTCTTGGTTATCGCAAGATCGACCTGTCGGCCCGGGTGCTGTCGGTGGTGGTCATTGCCGAATACCTGGCGATCCTGACGCTGGATTTCGCCATCCTCAAGACCGGTGGCGACAGTGGCATCAATCTCGATTCGTTCGATCGCAGCCATGTATTCAGCGGCACGCCGTCCATCGGCTTGCTGTTCTGCTTCGCAGCGTTCATCGGCTTCGAGGCCACCACCATCTATGGTGAGGAGGCCAGGAACCCGCACCGTACGATTCCCATCGCCACCTACAGTTCGGTGCTGTTGATCGGTGGTTTCTATGCCCTGTCGGTCTGGGCGATGGTGATTGGTGTAGGGGCGGACAAGATCGTGCCGACCTTGCAGGCGCTCCAGGATCCCACCACGTTCATCTACGGTATGTCCGATCACTTTGTCGGCCCGCAGCTGACCCAGATCATCCGCGTGCTGTTCATGGTCAGCATCTACGCCGGGCTGCTGGCGTTCCACAACGCCGCGGCGCGTTACTTCTATGCCATCGGACGTGACGGTTTGTTGCACAGCCGGTTGGGCACCACCCATCGCGTGCACCAGAGCCCGCACATGGGCTCGGTCCTGCAAAGCCTGATCGCGGCGGTGGTGGTGTTGATCTTTGCCGCGTTGGATGCCGACCCGATCCTGCAATTGTTCGCCTGGTTCTCCAACCTGGCGACGTTGTGCGTGATCCTGCTCATGGCCCTGACCTCGGCGGCGGTATTCGTCTATTTCCGCTCGCACCCGGAGTTGAAGCTGGGGCTCTGGCGCGGTCGGATTCTTCCGGGCTTTTCGTGCCTGGCACTGCTGGCGGTCCTGGTCCTTGCAGTGATTCATTTCGACGTGCTGACCGGCGCCAGCCAGCTGTTGTCCTACGGCCTTTGCGCCGTCATTCCCGCCGCGCTGATCGTCGGTGTGTTCCTCGCCGCCCGATTGCGCAAGGCGTCGCCTGAGCGGTTCATGGCGTTGGGTAGCCACAAGCTCTAGGGCGTCAAGGGCCACGTCAAACCACACAAAAAAACTGCGCTGTCGTTCGGGACGGTCCGGCAGCGCGCGAAAGGAAGAAGCTATGCACGATTATCAAATGCTCATCAATGGGGCCCGGGTCGACGGCGAAAACGGTCACTTCAATGTGGTCAATCCGGCGACCGCTACGGTGTTCGCCCGCTGCGCGGCCGGTTCCCTGGCGCAACTGGACCTTGCCGTCGAAGCGGCGCAATCGGCCTTTGTCGAGTGGCGCCACAGCACCCATGAAGATCGCCGCCAGCGCCTGCTGAGCATCGCGGCGGACATCGAACAGGACGCCGAGTCGTTGGCCCGGCTGATTGTCCTGGAGCAGGGCAAACCGCTGGAACTGGCGTTCTCCGAAGTGATGGGCGCGGTGGCCTGGACGCGTTACGCCGCCGAACAACAGATTCCCGTGGAGTTGGTGGAGGAGACCCCGAGCCAGCGCATTGAACTGCACCGCAAGCCGTTGGGCGTCGTCGCGTCGATCACGCCCTGGAACTGGCCATTCATGATCGCCGTCTGGCACATCATGCCGGCGTTGCGGGCCGGCAACTGCGTGATCAGCAAGCCGTCCAGCCTGACCCCCTTGAGCACCCTGCGCCTGGTGGAGATCATCGCGCGCCATGTCCCGCGGGGCGTGATCAATAGCGTGACCGGCGAACAAGGTTTCGGTAGCGCGATCACTGCCCATGCCGGCATCCAGAAAATCGTCTTCACCGGCTCGACCGCCACCGGCCAAAGCGTGATGCGCGGCGCCGCTGGCAACCTCAAGCGCCTGACCCTGGAACTGGGCGGTAACGATGCCGCCATCGTGCTGCCCGGCACGTCGGTCGAGGCGGTGGTCGAAGACATTTTCCAGGCGGCGTTCCTGAACATGGGGCAGACCTGCGCCGCCCTCAAGCGCTTGTACATCCACCAATCCCAGTACGAGGCCTTTGCCGAGGCCCTGGCCAAGATCGCCCAGCGTCAGGTGGTGGGTGACGGCCTGACGCCTGGGGTCACGTTTGGCCCGGTGCAGAACCTCGAGCAGTTGAAGCTGGTTGAGGACCTGGTGGCCGATGCCCGTGCCCATGGAGCGCGGGTGTTGTGCGGCGGTGCCCGTCTGGACCGCCCGGGCTTTTTCTATCCGCCGACGCTGGTGGCCGATGTGACCGACGGGCAGCGCCTGGTGGACGAGGAACAGTTCGGCCCGGTGTTGCCCCTGATCGCCTATGAGGATGTCGAGGACGTCCTGCGCCGCGCCAATGCCGGTGACATGGGCCTGGGTGGATCGGTCTGGGGCGGCGACAGCGAGCAGGCACAGGCACTGGCCAGTCGCTTGGAATGTGGCATGGCCTGGGTCAACTGCCATGCGCAGATCCAGCCGAATACGCCGTTTGGCGGCAGCAAGATGTCCGGGTTCGGCGTCGAGTTCGGCCTTGAAGGGTTGCTGGAGTTTACCGGCCAGCAGCTGCTGTACGTACGCAAGCGTGAAACAAAGTGAGGACGGCAACCATGTACGAGCACTACAAGACAGCCCAGAAGAAATTCTGGCACCCGATGAGTTCTTCGGCGCCCGCCAATCGCTCCAAGACGTTGATCATCGCCCGTGGCGACGGTAACTACATCACCGATATCGAAGGTCATCGCATGCTCGATGGTGTCGGCGGCCTGTGGAACGTGAACGTGGGTCATAACCGGCCTTCGGTGAAGGCGGCCATCGCCGCGCAACTGGACGAACTGGCCTATTACCAGACCTTCGACGGCATCGCCCATCCGCGGGTGTTCGACCTGGCCGAGCGGCTGACGTCGATGTTCGCCCAGGAGAACATGGCGCGGGTGCTGTTCAGTTCCGGCGGTTCCGATGCGGTGGAGACAGCCCTGAAAATGGCCCGCCAATACTGGATCGCCAGCGGCGAACCCGGGCGCACGCGCTTTCTATCGTTGCGCAATGGCTACCATGGCGTGCACGTGGGCGGCACTTCCGTGGGTGGCAATGGGGTCTATCACTACAACCACGGGCCGCTATTGGCCGGCTGTCATCTGCTCGATACACCGTGGCTGTACCGCAATCCCTGGGACTGCCGCGATCCAGACGAACTGACCGCTCACTGCATTCGTCAATTGGAAGACCAGATTGCGCTGCTCGGTCCGCAGACCATTGCCGCGCTGATCGCCGAGCCGGTGCAAGGTGCCGGTGGCGTGATCGTGCCGCCGGCACATTACTGGACGAAGCTGCGGGAAGTCTGCGACCGCCACGGCATCCTGTTGATCGCCGATGAAGTGGTCACCGGGTTCGGCCGCACCGGCTGCATGCTCGGTAGTCGGGGCTGGGGCGTCGCCCCCGACGTGCTGTGCCTGGCCAAGGGCATCACCGCCGGCTACATCCCCATGGGCGCCACGGTCTTCAACCAGCGCATCGTCGATGTCATCGAGAACGGCCCGGGCTTCAGCAACGTGATCATGCACGGCTACACCTACAGCGGACACCCGACCGCCTGTGCGGCGGCCCTGGCGGTGCTGGACATCGTCGAGGCCGAGGACTTGCCGGGCAATGCCGGGAAAGTCGGTGCCCAATTGCTGGAGCAGCTGCAGCCGCTGACCGAGCGCTATGCGGTGGTGGGCGAAGTGCGGGGCAAGGGCTTGATGATCGCCGTGGACCTGGTGGCGGACAAGGTCACCCCGCGAGCCGCTGGACCCGGCCAACGGCCTGGCCTCGCGTATCGCCGAGCAAGCGCGGCGCGCCGGCGTATTGCTGCGCCCGATCGGTAACAAAATCGTGATGTCGCCACCGCTGACCCTCACCTGCGACGAGGCCGCCCTGATGGTCGGTGTGTTGGACAGCGCGCTCGCCGACTGCCGCTAGCCCGACCAGCCGGCGCAGCGTGCTGCGCCGGATCCTGAATATAAAGACAGCCTTCAAAGGCGCACCACAAGGAGCTCCAGCCATGCGGAACCTATCCTGTATGGAATTTTTCGGCAGTGGTCTGGCCTGTACGCTGGCGCTTTGCGCCGCGAGTCAGGTCCAGGCCTATGAGTTGTATGCCGATGACGACACGCACCTCAACGCCGACATGCTGGCGGTGTTCGGCCACTTCAACAGCCGCAAGAACTACGACGGCAGGCCCGGCGGTTCAACCTGGCGCGAAGGCTTTATCAAGTATGGCGTCAGCGGCGACCAGGGCCTGGCCGGCCATGGCACCGCCTACGGGGCGTTCAGCCTGGTCAGTTCCGCCACTTGGGGCGATGGCGATTCGGCCGGTAATTCCCTTGGGTCCGAACGCACCACCAAGATCGAAGACGCTTACCTGGGCTGGCGCTCCGCCGACCTGTTCCCCGTGCTGGGGCAGGACGGTGTCGATATTTCCGGCGGTCGCCAGGTGGTCAAGCTGGGCCGGGGTTTCTTGATCAACGATGACGGGCCGAACCTGGGCAAAGGGCCTGCCGATGGTCGTTTGAATCGTGGCGGCGCCTATTACCTGGCCGCCCGGCACGCGTTCGATCAGACCGCGGTGTTGCGCTTGGGTGGGCAGGACGGGCTGCATGGCAGTGTGGTCTGGCTCAAGTCCGACAACCGCGCCCAGGCCGAAACCGAACTGACCGCCGGCACGCTGGACTACACCGCCAAGGCTGGGACATTGGGCTTGACCTGGATCCATGGCCTTGATGTGAATGATCGCTGGGCCAGCGATTTGCAGAAGCAACGCGAGGGCATGGACGTCTACAGCATTCGTGGGGAAGGCGACGCGGGCATCGAGAACGCCAGCCTGGCATTTGAATACGCCTGGCAGGACAAGGACGCCGGCCCGCAGAGCGCCTGGTACGCCGAGGCCGGCTACACCTTTGCCGATCTGGCCTGGGCACCCAAGCTGACGTACCGCTACACCCGCTATTCGCAGAAGTGGGATTCGCTGTTCACCGGGCAGAGCACGGGTTATGGCACCTGGTTCCAGGGCGAAGTCGCGGGTAACTATGCCGGACCCTTCAACAGCAACACGGGCATTCATCATGTCGGCCTGACCGCCACGCCGTTGGAGAACCTGACCCTCGGTGCGTTGTACTTCGATTACAACACCGTGCGTAAAGACAACGCCCTGAACCTGGATGCCCGTGAGCTGGACCTGTATGCCGAGTGGGCCGTGAACGAGCACTTGATCATCACTCCGCTGATCGGTCTCTACAAACCGGATCGGGATGCAACGACGGGGGGCAATCAAGTGGCGGGCAATGGCACCAACGTGTACAGCCAGGTGACGGTGGCCGTGCCGTTCTAAGCAGAGGGGTGTTCAGTAAGCCCTGTGAGAGCGAGCTTGCTCGCGATGATGGCGGCCCAATCAACACCCATCTCAACTGATCCACCGCTATCGCGAGCAAGCTCGCTCCCACAGGGCACCGGTATGGCCGCACCTCCGGTTTCTAGCCGACGGCGGGCGGATGTTGCATCCGCTCGGCAATCCGCCGGGTGGTGTCCATCACCATTTCAACCACGGTTTCCTGGCGCAGCAGCTTGAAGCTGTCGGTGCTGCCGACGGCCGAGAGACTGCCCACCACTTCGTCGAGCTCCGGGTTGACGATCGGCGCCGCGATACCGGTGAGGCCCAGGTTGAGTTCGTCGTGGGTCATGCAATAGCCGTCCTTGCGTATCTTTTTCGCGGCCTTGGAAAAACTTGTCCAGTCATGGCCGCTGTCGGGGTCGTTGGCCAGGTGTTCTTCGAACAGGCGTTGCAGGCGCCGGCCCTTCTGAAAGGCGATCAACACCTTGGATTGCGCACCGCGAAAAAACGGCAGCGGTTGGCCACGGCCGAATGAAAACTGGTAGGTGTCACTGGGTTCGGCAATGTAGGTGTTGATGATGCGACCGTCGTAGAAAACGCTGGCGAACACCGCCAGGCCAGTGGCGTCGGACAGCTCGTGCATCAACTCGCGGCCGGCCACGAGGATCGGGTCGTACTGCCGCATCATCCAGTCCAGCTCAATGATGCGTGGCCCCAGGCCGTAGCTGCCGGCATCCACCCGGACCAGCAGGCCGGCGTCGCACAAATCCTTGACGTAGCGGTACACGGTCGCCCGTGACAGGCCCATGTGCTCGGCGATGGTATCGGGGTCGATCTTCAGCGATGCCGGGCCGAAAAGGTCCAGCACACTCAACATTTTGCTCAGACTGCTCATTTCGCTCCTAAAGGGGGAATGGCGCGTAGGGGGTCGTTGGGTGAGCACTATAGGTAGCCACGGCGGCGATGAAAAGCCCGCGGGCTCGCTCAGGAGCGCGTTGCCACGGTAACCCAATGCTTGAGAAATACAAGCGTATTTTCAGTCGTTTACTCTTTTAAAATATGCATTAATCTCAAAATATGATTTTAATGCAGAAAAATAGCTTGTTTTGTCGGTTGTGCTGTGTGATAAATCTCAGCCACTGCAAACGCTCGATGAAGAGGGCTGGAAATGAATGGTGCGCAACTGATAGTGAAGGCGGCGGTGGCAAGCGGTATCGAATACTGCTTCGCCAATCCCGGAACGACTGAAATTCCCCTGGTGGCAGCCATGGCCAGCGCGCCAGCCCTCAAGCCAGTGTTGTCCTTGTTCGAAGGCGTGTGCACCGGCGCGGCGGACGGCTACGGCCGGGTTGCCGGCAAGCCGGCGATGACCCTGACGCACCTCGGCCCAGGTTTTGCCAATGGCATTGCCAACCTGCACAACGCGCGTCGCGCCAACACCCCGATCGTCAACGTGATCGGCGATCACGCGTCCTGGCACGTCAATTACGATCCACCCCTGGCCAGTGACATCCAGGCGTTGGCCGGCAGCGTTTCCAAGTGGGTACGTACTTCGCGCACGGCATCGGGCGTCGGTGAAGATTTCCAGGAGGCGGTGCGTGCCGCCTGGCAAGCCAACGGCCAGATCGCCAGCCTGATCCTGCCAATGGACTTGCAAGCCAACACCGTGCAGCACGAGAAAGCCTTCACGGCCTTGCAGGCTCCGGTCCGGCGTTTTGCCGGTGACCGCATCGAGGCGGTCGCCCAGGCATTGCGCGAGGGTCGGCGCCTGGTGTTTATCGTTGGCGACCATGGCTTGTCCGTCGCCGGCCTGGAAGCGGCGGGGCGCCTGGCGCAACTGCCGGGCGTGCGCCTGTTCGCCGAAACCTTTCCACGCATGAGTTATCGCGGCGGTGGCCTGCCAGACCTGGATCGCCTGCCGTACTTCCCCGAAGTGGCCATCGAGATCCTTGACCAATACGACGCGGTGGTCTGCGCCGGCGTCCCGGAGCCCATCAGCTACTTCGGCTACGAAGGCATTGCCTCCCGGCTGGCAGAGCGTGACCGTCTGCTGTGCCTGGCTGAGGTGGGGGACGATGTTGCCGGGGCGCTCACTGCGCTGGCCGATGCCCTTGAAGCGCCGGCTTACGTGCCCACGCCAACTGGTATCGAACTGCCGCCCAGCGAAGCCACGTTGACGCCGCAGTCGGTGGGCCAGGTGCTGGCCGCGTCGCTGCCGGACGACTGCATCGTTTCGGTGGAAGGCGGGACGTGCGGCTATCCGTTCTTCACCGCCTCGGCCCATGCCGCACGGCATCGGGTGTTGACCAACACCGGTGGGGCCATCGGCCAGGGTATCCCGGTGGGTTTTGGTGCTGCCATGGCCGAGCCTGGCAACAAGGTGTTTTGCCTGCAGTCGGACGGCAGTGCCCAGTACACCATCCAGACCTTGTGGAGCATCGCCCGCGAGCAACTGCCGGTGGTGATCCTGATCGCGGCCAACCATCGCTACGCCATCCTGCAAAACGAACTGCGTCGCTTCGGCATGACCGAGCTGGGCCCCGAGGCCCTGAGCCTGACGGTGCTGGATCGCCCACGCATCGATTGGAAGGCCCTGGCCAAGGGCTACGGCTTGCCGGCCAGCACCGTGCACACCAATGGTGAGCTGCACCGCGCCCTGGCCAATGCCAAGGCCGACGGCGGTCCTTGCCTGATTGAAATGGCGCTGTGAAGGAGCGGATATGAATCAGATTCAATTGTTACCTGCGGTCGAGAAGTTCCTGTCGCAACCCGGGCGCCTGTTTATCGGTGGCACCTGGCAGGACGCCGCCGATGGTCACCGGTTTGCCGTGGAAAACCCGGCCAGCGAATCCATCCTGGCTGAAGTCGCCGAAGGCGGCGAACGCGACGTGGATGCCGCCGTCGCTGCTGCCCGTGCGGCCTTCACGGGGACCTGGGCACAACAGTCGCCGGCCCAGCGCGGGTTGTTGCTGTTTCGCCTGGCGGAACTGCTCGACCAGCATCGCGAAGAACTGGCGCAACTGATCACTCTGGAAAACGGCAAGCCGATCGCCGCGGCCCGCGGGGAAGCGGCCAGCGCGGCCAACATCATTCGTTACTTCGCCGGTTGGCCGACCAAGATCGAAGGCAGCACGCATCCGGTGTCGCCCTCCAGCGGCGCGCCGATGCTCAACTACACCTTGCGCGAGCCGGTGGGCGTCTGCGCCTTGATCGTGCCGTGGAACTTCCCGTTGACCATGTGCGTGTGGAAGCTCGGCCCGGTGCTGGCGACCGGTTGTGTCGCGGTGCTCAAGCCCGCCGAGCAGACGCCCCTGGTTGCCATTCGCCTGGTGCAACTGATCGAGGCCGCCGGTTTCCCGGCCGGGGTGGTCAACCTGCTGACTGGCCTGGGTGCGCAGACTGGCGCGCCGCTGGCCCAGCACTCGGACGTGGACAAGATCGCCTTCACCGGCTCGACCCAGGTGGGCCGCCTGATCGCCCAAGCGGCCACCGGCAACATGAAGAAGGTGTCGCTGGAACTGGGTGGCAAGTCCCCCAACATCATCCTGCCGGACGCCGATATCGTCCGGGCCGCCAAAGGCGCCGCCGATGGCATTTTCTACAACCAGGGCCAGGTTTGCACCGCCGGATCACGTTTGTACGTGCACGCCACGCGTCCTCGATCAGGTGCTTGAAGAACTCCAGCGCCACGCGACCGCCCATGTGTTGGGGCCAGGCCTGGATCCGGCCAGCAGCATGGGCCCGCTGGTCTCGGCCCGGCAACTGGGCACGGTGCGTGGCTACCTGCAACGGGGTCAGGAGGAAGGCGCCGAACTGATCTGCGGCGGTGACCGGCCGGCCCACCTGGAGCGCGGCCACTTCATCCGCCCCAGCGTGTTTCTCGACCGCGCCGAGCGCGCCTGTGTCGCCCGGGAAGAAATCTTCGGCCCGGTGCTGACCGTCATGAGCTGGACCGAAATCGATGAACTGGTGCTGCGCGCCAATGACTCGCCTTACGGCCTGGCGGCCGGGCTCTGGACCCGCGACTTGCGTTCCGCCCATCGCGTGGCGGCGCAGTTGAAGGCCGGCTCGGTGTGGATCAACTGCTGGAACGTCGTCGACCCGGCCTCGCCCTTTGGCGGCTACAAGCAATCCGGCTGGGGTCGGGAAATGAGTAAGAACGTGATCGATGCCTACACCGAAACCAAAAGTGTCTTCGTCGATCTGGCCTGAGCCGAATAATCACAAGAGGAACTGCTATGGATCTGGAATTGCAAGGCCGCGTGGCGATCGTCACCGGCGGTGGTATGGGCATCGGCAAGGAAGTCGCGCGCTTTTTGTCCCAGGAAGGTTGCAAGGTGGTGATCTGCGCGCGGCGCATGGAGTTTCTCCAGCAAGCCGCCGAGGAAATCACCGCAGAGACCGGCAACGAAGTGCTGCCGTTGTTCTGTGACACCAACCAGATGTCGGCGGTGTCCGACATGGTCGAGGCGGCCCACAAGCACTTTGGCCGCATCGACATCCTGGTCAACGGCGCCGCGGCGCCGTCCGGCGTGGTGCGCAACGACATCGAGCATGCCGGCGACGACGAATTGCTCTCGGACCTCAACACCAAGGTGATCGGCTATTTCCGCTGCGCCAAGGCGGTGACCCCGCACATGAAGGCCGGTGGCTTCGGTCGCATCATCAACATCGGTGGCCTGACCGGGCGTGGCAGCAAAGTCCTTTCGGGCATGCGCAACCTGGCCATCGCCCACATGACCAAGACCCTCTCCGACCAACTCGGCCCCTCCGGCATCACGGTCAACCTGATCCACCCCGGCGTGGTCGACACCCCGCACATCCAGGAGCTGTACGAGCGCGAAGGGGTCAAGCAGGGCAAGACGCCCGAGCAGGTGGAGCAGGCCTACATCGATGCGACGCCGATCCGACGCACCCTGGCGCCCATCGAAATGGGCTGGCTGATCGGTTTCCTCGCATCGCCCAAGGCGGGCGCCGTGACCGGGGAATCCATTGGCATCGATGGCGGCTTGACCCGCGGCATCTTCATTTGAGGAGCAGCAGTGATGAGTAACGGAACCCTTTTGGTCGCCACCGTAGGGCAAGCGGTGATCCGCAGCGCCGACGATGGCCGTACCTGGCATCGCCTGGGCCTGGGCCAGGATCTGGAGTTCGATGCGATCACCCGATCCCTGAGTTTCCACCCGGGTACGCCTGAGGTGATCTATGCCGGCACCGACGTCGGCCTGTGCATCAGCCATGACACTGGCGGCCATTGGCAGCGGGTGGATTCGCCGTTCAACGGGCAAACCGTGTGGAAGGTGGCCGTGGATCCGCAGGATGCGCAGCGCATTTTCGTCGGCACCGGTGCGCCTTCGCGCGCGGTACTGTGGCGCACCCTTGACGGTGGCCAGAGCTGGGATCGCGCCCCCGTGGAGATCCCGGAGTTCTGCGACGGCGTCAGTCGTCCACGCTTGCTGGCGTTCGCCTACGACCCGACGGACCGCAACCAGCTCTGGTTCGGCCTGGAGGAGGGCGGGCTGTTCCACAGTCGTGACGGTGGCGATAGCTGGACCCGCGTTGATGACCGCCTGTTGTGGGACTACAACTCGGACGTGCATAACATCGTGGTCCTGCCCAACCATGGACAGAAGGTCATCGTCGTGGTGTGCGTCAACGCCGTGTACCGCAGCCTCGACGAGGGGCAGACCTGGACCGGCATCGTTGCCCGGGAAACCTTCGGCCTGTACTACGTGCGCGCCATGAATGCCGCGTTGGGCAGTGAAAATACGCTCTACCTGAGCATCTCCGACGGCACCCCCGGCACCACCAGCAAGGTGCTGGTCTCCCGGGATGCCGCCCTCAGTTGGGAAGTGCTGCCGCTGCCGCAACAACCCAATTCCTGTGTCTGGGCGATTGCCTTGAACCCTGCCGACCCTCGCCAGATCGTCGCCGGTACCAAGTACGGGCATCTGTTCACGTCCGAGAACGGTGGTGACGGCTGGCAGAAGCAGTGGCGTGAATTCAGTGAAATCGCTGATGTGCTCTGGACGCCCGCCGTGGCGCAAATCAAGTCCGGGCATCAATCCATCATCAAGAAGAACTGAGGGATCGCGCGATGAAAGTCGAAGTCGTTCGTACGCACCTGTCGTTGTTCGTGAGCGACCCTGAAGTGTCGGCACGTTGGTACGCCGATGTGCTGGGCATGCATGAAAGCGCCCGGGGTGAAAGCTGGATCATGATGGCGTTTGGTGCCAAGCATCACGACATCGCGTTGCTCCGCGCGGAACCCGGAGCCCACCAGGGCGGCCTGGGGTTGCAGCACTACGGGCTGGAGATCGCGGGCGACATGACCACCCTGCGCAAGCTCTACGGCATGTTGCTGAAAAAGGGCGTTGAGGTGGTAAAGATCACCGACCACGAGATCGGCAACGGCGTGTATTTCAACGACCCCGATGGCAATCGCATGGAATTTTTTCTCGAGTCCGAACACGACGACGCGCGCGGCAAGGCCCGCTTCAAGGCCGCTGGGGCTCCCAGCCGGCATTTCGATCTCGACCCACTTTGAATGAGACTTTTCTTATGAAAACCGCGAATTTCGCCAGTTATCACATCCGCAAATGGTACAGCTTCGTCGAGGAAACCCTGGCCAACGAAACCGGCCAGTTAGCCGATGGCGAGCCGCTGTTCAAATACGCCATTGGCGCGGTGATCGCCAACCCTTACGCCGGCCGTTTCAGCGAAAGCCTGGCCGAGCTGATAGAGCCGTCACCCTTGTTGGGCCAGGAGTTTGGTCGGCGCATCCAGGCGTTGGCCGGCGAGCGTGAGATTGTCAGCTACGGCAAGGCGTGCCTGGTGGGCAGCCAGGGCGAGTACGAGCATGGCAATGCGCTGCTGACCAATCCGGCGGCGGATCCGATCCGTGTCGCGTTGGGCGGGGGCAAGTCCTGGGTGCCTTCCACCGGCAAGCGTGGCGGGCCTGGCGTGACCATCGATGTGCCGCTGGCCCACAAGGACGCGTTGTATGTCCGTTCGCACTACGACAGCATTTCCCTGTCGTTCGGCGATGGCCCCTCGGCCGACGAGTTGGTCATTATCTGGGCCTTCGCCACGCGTGGGCGTTTGCATGCCCGCCTGGGTGGTCTCCAGGCTGCCGACGTCAAGGGCAATGACGGCCTGTATTGAGGTGCGCTGATCGTGGGAAGCCAACGAATGTCTGCAAACAGCCAGTTCTTCACCAATCGTTCGGGGATGCGCCTGCACTATTTGTCGTGGGGCAACCCGTCGGGCATTGCGGTGGTGCTGCTGCACGGGCTGCGATCCTATGCCCAGACCTGGGATGGTTTGGCCAATGCGCTGGGCGAGCGGTACTGCTGCTATGCCCTTGACCAGCGCGGTCGTGGATACAGTGACTGGGCGGATGCCTCCAGTTACCGGACCGAGGTCTACGTCAATGACCTTGAAGATTTGGTGGCGCATTTGGGATTGCAGCGTTTCGTCCTGGTGGGGCACTCCCTTGGTGGCACCAATGCACTGGAGTATGCCCGGCTCAATCCGGGACGCCTGCAAGCGTTGGTGATCGAGGACATCGGCCCTGGCTCTTCGGTCAGCGGTGATGGCGCCGAGCGCATTCGACGCGAGATGAGCCAGACGCCGCTGTTGTTTCCTGACTGGGAGAGCGCCGCCCAGTTCTGGCGGCAAGCGCGACCTGGCTTGTCTCTGGAGGGGCTGGCTTCCAGATTGATGCACTCCATGAAGGAAACCCTGGCTGGCATCGAATGGCGTCACGACCAGCAAGGTATTGCCCAGGCGCGCCTGAGTATTACCCCGACAGACTTGTGGCCGGCGGTCCGGGCGCTGGATTGCCCGACGCTGTTCATTCGTGGCGCCCGTTCCGATTTCCTGCCGTTGGCGACCCTTGAGTCGATCAAGCAGGCCAATGCGTGGGTGCGGACAGAGGAAATCGCCGACGCCAGCCATTATGTCCATGATGACCAGAGCGAAATGTTCAACCTCGTCGTCATGGACTATTTATATGACCAATGCCTACAACCACAACAACAAAGCGGTGAATAGCGATGAAGCAGGAGAAAACCCAGGTTGTCATCGTGGGCGGTGGCCCGAACGGGATCACGGCCGCTCATTACATGGGGCTGTACGGTATCGACTGCATCGTCCTTGAATTGGCCGACGGCGTCCTGCCGTATCCCCGTGCGGTGGGCATGGATGACGAGGCGCTGCGAGTGTTGCAGGGCATCGGCATCGCTGAACTGGCCGTGCGCGACATGATCTGCAACGTGCCCCTGCGTTACTACAATGCGCGAGGCGTCTGTTTTGCCGAGGTCAAGCCGAGCACGGCGAACTATGGTTGGCCGATGCGCAACATCTTCATGCAACAGTTGCTTGAAACGACATTGCGCGAGCAGATGGGCAAGCACGCCAGTGTCGCGTTGCGCCAGGGCCATGAAATGCTCGATCTGGAGCAGGATGCCGAGGGCGTGACCTTGCAGGTGCGCGATGCCCAGGGCGAGCTGTATCAGTTGCAGGCGCAGTACGTGATCGGCGCCGATGGCGGACGTTCCAGCGTGCGCAAGAAACTCGGTATTGAACTGCTGGGGCTGACCCATCCGCGCAAGTGGGTGGTGATCGATACGGCCAACGACACCCTCGACGCACCGTATACCGCCTTGCATGCCGACCCTCAGCGACCTTTCGTCTGCATCTACCTGCCGTATCAACAACGGCGTTGGGAGTTCATGCTCCTGGAGGGCGAAGACGAGACCCGGATGTGCGAAGAAGCAACGATCCGGGACTTGATCCGTGGGCATATCGGCGATGCGGTCGATCAACTGGAAATCATCCGGATCCGCGCCTACACCCATAACTCCCGAGTCGCGGCGCGCTTTGTCCAGGGCCGGGTGGCACTGGTGGGGGATGCGGCGCATATTTCCCCGCCTTGGGCCGGGCAGGGGCTCAACTCAGGCCTGCGTGATGTCGCCAACGTCAGCTGGAAGCTCGCCGCGATTCTCCAGGGCAGGGCGTCGCCGGCGATTCTGGCCAGTTACGACCAGGAGCGTCGCGGGCATGCGACCGATCTCATCGCGCTGGCCGACAACATGGGCGCCGTCCTGGGGCTGACCAACCCGTTGATGGCCGGTGTGCGGGACTGGCTGTTCCAGGCCGTCAACAGCGTCGACAACCTGCGTTCGCACTTGCTGGAATTCAAGTTCAAGCCCAAGGCGACCATCACCAAAGGCCTGGTGTACCACGAGCGCGCCGAGCTGCATGAGGATGATCTGGTCGGGCAGTTGTTCATCCAACCGTCCATCGAAGATGCCCAGGGCCAGCGTCGACGCCTTGACGAGGTGCTGGGGCATTCCTATGCGGTGCTGGGGTATCGGGTCAACCCGAGCGAACAGCTCAGTGAAGAAACCGCCGCCTGGTGGGCGCGCTGGGAGACGCGGTTCATCCAGATCAATCGCTCGCGCAGTGGCGTGGGGCGCAACCAACCCTTGTCTGTCAGCGGGGCCATTTGCGTTGAGGATGTCGATAACCGCCTGGGCGAATGGTTTGCCAAGGTGCGTGACTGCGTCGTGGTGGTGCGACCGGATCGGTTCGTTGCCGCGATCACCACACCCGAGCGGCTCGAAGGCGTATTGCGCAAACTGGCGGAGCAACTTTCATGAGGCGCGAAGATGATCTGCTGGTCCGGCTTCACGATGCCGCGCAGGCCGTACACGGTTTGCCTTCGTTGGAGCCGGAGGCCGTCGATCTGCCGATGGGTTATACCTTGCAGCGTGAGGCGCTGCGCCGGCGCCAGGCCGGTGGTGAGCGGTTGACCGGATGGAAAGTGGCCTTCGCCGGCCGCGCCGCCCAGGACCGTTTCGGTATTGATGAGCCGGTATTGGGCGCGTTGACCGATGCCATGGCCGTGGAGCCCGGCAGTGCGGTGCCGCTTGCACGGCTGATCCAGCCGAAGTTGGAAATCGAGCTGGCGTTTGTCCTGGGGCGTACGCTGGTGCCCGGTTTCTACAGCGACGAGGACATCCTCGCCGCCATCTCCGAGGTCGCGCCGGCGTTCGAGATCGCCGATTGCCGTTGGCAGGGCTGGCGTTTCGGCGTCGGCGCGTTTCTTGCCGACAATGCCGCGGCGGGGCTGTATTGCCTGGGGTCGCGTGTCAGGTTCCATCCCGAGCAATTGACCCACGTGCACTATCGCCTGGAATGCGACAGGGTGCCCTGTGGCGAGGGCAATGCCCAAGCACGCGAGGACACGCCCCAGGCCAACCTGTGCTGGCTGGTCCGGCGCTTGTTGGCTGATGGGCAGTGCGTTGAAGCGGGCCAGGTGGTGCTGTCCGGCTCTTTGTTGGCGCCTCTGGAGATCAAGGCCGCCGAGTATCGGTTGTACATGCTTGGCATGGAACTGGCTTTGGTTTTCCAGGCGGGTGAAGACGGTCGGCAGTAAGAACTGTTTACTCAAGTGAAATGATGCACTCGTGGCGAGGGAGCTTGCTCCCGCTTGACCGGGCTGGCGCTCCAGTGCGAAGCGCTCACCAAAATGGGTCTGCTGCGCAGCCCAGCGGGCGCAAGCTCCATCGCCACGGGGCTATCGACTTGCTTGCATGACCGTATCAGGCAATAAGCGCAGGGCCACCGAGGAACAATGATCATGTTCGCCGAAGTCCGTACCTTCAATGATCCTCAGCAACACGCCGGTTCGATCCTGGGCTGGCAACAAGTCTATGACCAGCTCGGGCGTGGATGCCTGTCCAGCGAGCTGCGCCAGGTGTGCGCCGAGCGCTTCCAGATCTTCCAGGAGGTGCTCGACAAACGGGTGGTGCAGCGCGGTTGCGCGCCAAAAGGGCGCTTGTGCATTGCCATGTCGTTGGGCGGTGCGCCGGTGGTCCAGGGGCATCAGGTGGGCGCCCACAGCGTCGTGCTGTTGCGCGATGGCGAAGATTTCGTCCTGCACGCCCCGGAAGGTACGCACTTCTTCGCGGCCAATGTCGACACGGCGCGGTTCGCCAGGCTGGCGGCCTACGAGCTGTCGAGCGAACAGCTCAAGCGCTTGAAAAGCGCGTCCCAAGTCAGTGTGGATGAGGTGGTGCTGCGGCGGGTGCAACAACGGATCCATCCCCTGTTTCGTCACCTTTTGGAACAGGCCGACGCGGTCAATCCCGCCTCGGAAAAAATCCTCGAAGACGTTCTGCTCAACGCCTTTCTCGACCTGTTCAGCCACGCCTCGGACGAGGTGCGTGGCCGGCGCGGCAACTTCGCCGTCAGTGCCTACCTGGTCAAGCGTTGCCAGGAACTGGTGGTGGCCAGCGCCGATGTGCCCTTGAGCATCCTCGACTTGTGCGAGCAATTGCGGGTCAGTCGCAGGACCCTGCAGAACAGTTTCCAGGCGGTCACCGGCATGCGTCCGGTGGAGTACTTGCGCAACCTGCGGCTCAATGCCGTGCGCCGCCGGCTGATCACGACCCGTGCGGCCGCGCTGAACGTCAGTGAGATCGCCATGGCCATGGGGTTTTTCCACCTGAGTCATTTTGCGGTCCATTACCGGGCATTGTTTGGCGAGTCACCCTCGGATACGCCCCGGGCACCGGCATGATGAGCCGCCGTTTGCGGTGTTACCGAAGCGCCCTGTTGCACCTATAAAAGGCAGCCGCTGAGCTGTTTGGTAGCACACCTGCGCGACGCAGGTCTTAAGGCTGGCAGTCGTTTTCCTCGGCAAATTCCTTCAAATCAATCGCTTGCACGATTGCGCATGAGGTTGGCA
Source organism: Pseudomonas beijingensis (assembly GCF_030687295.1). Lineage (NCBI taxonomy): Bacteria > Pseudomonadati > Pseudomonadota > Gammaproteobacteria > Pseudomonadales > Pseudomonadaceae > Pseudomonas > Pseudomonas beijingensis. The sequence continues at coordinate 3,737,397 of NZ_CP117425.1, forward strand.
CGCATTCTGCTTTTTTGAATCCATGGATAATTGGATACAAAAATGCAGAAGGTGCTGCCATGCAATTTGCTCCGACGTACGCTGAACGTCCGCCCATGACCGCCGAGGAGGAGGCCTACAACTTCCTGCTCGATGCCATTTGTGGCGGTCGGTTACGCAAGGGCGACCGACTGATTGCCGAGGATATTGCCAACGAGATCGGCATGAGCCGGATGCCGGTGCGCGAGGCCTTTCGCCGTCTGGATGCCCAGGGCCTGGTGACCTTGCGGCCCAATCGCGGGGCGGTGGTCAGCGGCCTGGACATCGAGGAGCTGCACGAAGTCTTCGAAATGCGCAGCGCCCTGGAAGGCCTGGCGGTCCGTGTCGCGGCAGCAAGAATTGGTGAGCGCCAGCTGGCTGCCTTGGAGCGCTTGCTGGACGAGATGGACGATTACCGTGAGGAGAGCGCCGAGTGGGTCAGCCGCCATCGCGCCTTCCATGAATACCTGTGCAGCCTCAGCGGTCGCCCGCGCTTGCTCAAGCAGATCAGCGCGCTTTACTCCCTGATCGAAGCGCCCATGCGCCTATGGCTGCAGCACGTTGAAAAGCCCCTGAGTGCGCGTCAGGAGCACATGCTGATCCTCGATGCCCTGCGTGCGGGCGATGCCGAGAAGGCCGAGGCGGTGGTGCGTGCGCACATCGAAGGCACCGTTCCTGAGTTGATCGAGTTCCTGCAATCGAAAAAATAACCAGAGCAGGAGTCACTAAATCCTGCCGGTGTTTTGACTTTGAGTACTGCCCGTTAATTACTGAACTGGAGTGTCTGGTCATGCATAAGCCTCGCCTGTTGGTTGCCGCTTTATCCTTGGGTTTCTGTGCGCAGTGGGCGGTTGCCGCGCCCGTTGTTCCGGAGCGTTTGCTCAAGGTCGACAAACTCGTCTACTGCTCAGGCATGGATTCGCCGCCGCTGGTGGCCTTTGATGAAGCACAGAAACCCAAGGGATTGACCGTGGACCTGGGGCTGGAAATCGCCAAGCGCCTGGGCGACAAGAAGGTGGAGTGGCGGGTCATTCCCTTTTCCGGGTTGCTCCCCGCGTTGCTGGCCCGACAGTGCGACATGATCGTCGACCAACTGTTTGACAAACCCGAGCGCCGCGAGGTGATCGACATCGTCAACTACATGTATTCCAGCCAGGCGGTGGTGGTGCCCAAGGGCAATCCGAAGGGACTCAAGACGCTGCAGGCGCTCTCCGGGCACAAAGTCGCGGTGCTCAACGGTTCCACTATCAAGACCCTGCTCGACGCCGAGAACGCAACCCTGGCCAAGGCCGGCAAGCCGCCGATGAAGCTGGTGGTCTACAACACCGACACCGATGCGTTCCAGGCCCTGCGCATCAGCCAGGTCGACGCCTACGGCACCACCGTGGAAACCGCCGGTTACTACGCCACCATGGCCCCCGACCTGTTCGAGGAAGGGGTGCCGGCCTTCAGCCGGATTCTCACCGGCCTGGGCATTCGCAAGGACGATCCGCAACTGACCGCCGCCGTGCAGCAGGTGATCGACGATATGCGCAGCGATGGCAGCTACAGCCAGCTGTTGGGCAAATGGCATGTCGCCAGTGACACACTTGATTGAGGTGAACCATCGATGAATTTCAATTGGGATGTGTTCTGGCAGTACCTGCTGCAGCCCAGTGGGGTATACCTCACCGGGCTCTGGCTGACCTGCCTGATCAGTGTGTTGGCGATGCTGCTGGGCTGTGCCCTGGGGCTGGCCGCCGCGCTGTTGCGATTGTCGAAAAACCCATTGCTGCATTTGCCCGTTCGCTTTTACGTGTGGCTGATGCGCGGCACGCCGTTGCTGGTGCAGATCGTCTTTCTCTACACCGCGCTGGCCGCCGGCGGGATTTTCCGCTTCGAAGACATCGACCTGTTCGGCCTGGTGATCCCCGGTAACATCCAGGCGGCGATCATTGCCCTGGGCCTCAATGAGGGTGCCTACATGGCCGAGATCATCCGCGCCGGCATCGGCGCGGTGGACAAGGGCCAATACGAGGCCGGACGCTCCCTGGGCATGACCTTCGCCAAACTGATGCGCCGTATTGTCCTGCCCCAGGCGTTCCGGGTCATCGTTCCGCCGCTGGGCAACGAGTTCAACGTGATGCTCAAGAACACCACGCTGGTCAGCGTGATCGGCGTCCAGGAACTGTTGCTCAGTACCCAGATGGTCACGTCGGCGACGTTCCGGGTGTTCGAGTTGTACCTGGTGGTGGCGATCTACTTCCTGTTGCTGACCACGCTGTGGGGCTTTTTCCAGCGCTGGCTGGAGGCCCGTTTCGGCCAATCGGACCGGCCCTCGTCACCACCGCCGGCGTCGACGCGGATGTTCGGTCGCAGCACCCTGAACCTGCTGAGGGCACGTTAACCATGGCGCATAAAAGCGAAGAGCTGATCATCGAGGCGCTGGACGTTCATAAGTCCTTCGGTGAGCTGCAGATCCTCAAGGGCATCTCCCTGCAAGTGCGGCGCGGCGAAGTGGTGGTGCTGATCGGTGCGTCGGGCTCCGGCAAGACCACCTTCATCCGTTGCATCAATCTATTGGAGGATATCCAGGGCGGGCGCATCCGTGTCAATGGCCAGCCCATGGGCTATCGCGAACGGGCCGATGGCAGCCTGGTGCGTGAGTCGGAGCGCAACATCGCCCGGCAGCGGCGGGACATCGGCATGGTGTTCCAGCGCTTCAACCTGTTCCCCCACATGACCGCCCTGGAGAACATCATCGAGGCGCCGATCCAAGTGCTCGGTGTGACTCGCGCCGCCGCGTTGGAACAGGCCCGTGGATTGCTGGAGCGGGTCGGCCTGGCGGACAAGGCCGATCACTACCCCTCGATGCTCTCCGGCGGCCAGCAACAGCGGGTGGCGATTGCCCGGGCCCTGGCCATGAAACCCCAGGCCATGCTGTTCGACGAACCCACCAGCGCCCTCGATCCGGAAACCGTTGGCGAGGTTTTGGAAGTGATGAAGGAGTTGGCCGAGGAGGGGATGACCATGGTCGTGGTGACCCATGAAATGGGCTTCGCCCGGGAAGTGGCCGACCGTGTGGTGGTCCTGGATCAAGGCGAGCTTATCGAGCAAGGGCCACCGGAGCAGATCTTCTGTCACCCCATTCACCCGCGCACCCGGGCTTTTCTCAGCCGCGTGTTGTGACGGTTCCCGGCCACCGAATTCCTGTATTGAAGAGTTTTTGCCATGCTGACATTTTCTGCCCACGAATACCCTTATCCATCGCAACGCCAGAGCGTCTTCGCCCGTCGGGGCATGGTCGCCGCGTCCCAGCCCCTGGCGGCCCAGGCGGGCATCGAGATCATGCAAAAAGGTGGCAATGCCATCGACGCCGCCATCGCCACGGCAGCGGCGCTGACGGTGGTGGAGCCCACGGGCTGCGGCATTGGCGGTGACGCCTTCGCCCTGGTCTGGTGCAAGGGCCAGTTACACGGCCTCAACGGCAACGGTCACGCACCGGCCGCCCTGAGCATCGAGGCGGTCAAGGCCGCCGGTCATGAGCAGATGCCGATCTATGGCTGGACACCGGTGACCGTCCCGGGCTGCCCGTCGGCTTGGGCCGAGTTATCCCGACGCTTTGGCAAGCTGCCCTTTGCCGAGCTGCTGCAACCGGCCATCAGCCTGGCCCGGGACGGCTTTGCGCTGTCGCCGGTGGTTGCCCATCAATGGCAGATCGCGGTGAACGAGTTCACGCCCCCTCGCGATGCCGTCCTGGAGGCCTGGTTCGATACCTTTCTGATCGAAGGCCGGGCGCCGCGGGCCGGGGAGATTTTCCGCAACCCGGCCCAGGCACGCACGCTTCAGGAACTGGCCGACACTGGCTGCGAAAGCCTTTATCGCGGTGCATTGGCCGAGCGCCTGGACGCCCATTCCCGGGCCAGCGGCGGTTACCTGCGGGCTTCGGACCTCAGGGACTATCGCGCCCAGTGGGTCGACCCCATCCACGTCAATTACCGAGGCGTGGATGTCTGGGAAATCCCGCCGAGCGGGCAGGGTCTGGTGGCCTTGATGGCCCTGAAGATCCTGGAAGGTTTCGATTTCGATCAGCGTGACAGCCAACAGACCTGGCATCGCCAACTGGAGGCGATGAAGTTGGCCTACAGCGACGGCCTGCACTACATCACCGACCCCCTGCACATGCGCGTGGCGGTGGCGGACCTGCTCAGCGATGACTACAGCGCCCGCCGGCGCGGGCAGATCAGCGAACAGGCCCAACCGCCCAAACCCGGCGACCCCCACGCCAGCGGCACGGTTTACCTGGCGACCGCGGATGGCGAGGGCAACATGGTCTCGTTCATCCAGAGCAACTACCACGGGTTCGGCTCCGGCGTGGTGCTGCCCGACAGCGGTATCGCCCTGCAGAATCGCGGACAGGAGTTCAGTCTCGATCCAACCCATGCCAACTGCCTGGCCCCGGGCAAGAAAACCTTTCACACCATCATTCCCGGGTTCCTGACCCGCAATGGCGAGGCCCTTGGCCCCTTCGGCGTGATGGGCGGCTACATGCAGCCCCAGGGGCATGTGCAGATGGTCATGAACCTGGTGGATTTCGGCCTGAACCCGCAAGCGGCCCTCGACGCACCGCGTTGGCAATGGTTGGGGGACATGAAGGTCGGGATTGAGCACGGCGCTTCACGGGACCTGGCCAATGCCCTGGCGCGACGGGGGCATGAGGTCCAGGTCGCCAGCGACCTGACCGACTATGGTCGCGGCCAGATCATCCTGCGCGACCCGGTCAGCGGTGTGCTGTGCGGTGGGACCGAACCCCGGGCGGATTCCCATATTGCTGTGTGGTGATGACCGGCTTCACTCATCGGCCATTCCTGAGTGAACCTTGATGACGACCTTGCCTTTGGCCCGTCCTTGTTCGACGTAGCCCAAGGCATCGGCCGTCGCGTCAACGGGGAAGGATCGGTCGACCACCGGCTTGAGGCTGCCGGACTCGACGAGCGTGGCGATCTCACGCAGTTGTGGACCACTGGCGCGCATGAACACGAAGGTGTAGCTCACACCTTTTCGGCGGGCCTTGCGGCGTATGCCGCTACTTAGCAGGCCTGTTATCAGCCGCAGCGACCAGGAAAACCCCTGGGCCTGGGCGAACTGCGCGGTGGGTGGCCCCGAGATGGAAATGAGCTGGCCACCGGGTTTGAGGATCTTCAGCGACTTCTCCAGTTCATCGGCACCCAGGCTGTTCAACACGACGTCATAGTCCTGCAGAACGCTTGAGAAATCCTGCTGCTTGTAATCGATGACAACGTCCGCTCCCAGCGCTTTGACCCAGGGCACATTGGCGGTGCTGGTGGTGGTCGCAACGAAGGCGCCGAGGTGCTTGGCAAGCTGGATGGCAAGGGTGCCCACGCCACCTGAACCGGCCTGGATGAACACCTTTTGGCCTTTCTTCAACTGGGCGGTTTCAACCAGTACCTGCCAGGCTGTCAGGGCAACCAAGGGCAGGGCGGCGGCCTCTTCCATGCTGGTGTTTGCGGGTTTCAGGGCCAGGGCGTTTTCGTTCACTGCAATCTGTTCGGCGAAAGTGCCGATGTGTCCATCCGGGGCGCGGGCATAGACTTCATCCCCCGGTTTGAAATGCTGGACACGGGATCCCACTCGCATCACGACCCCGGCCACGTCATGCCCCAATACCAAAGGAAACGAGTAGGGCAGGATCAGCTTGAATTCGCCTTTGCGGATCTTTGCGTCCAGGACGTTGACGCTGGCGGCGTGCACGCGAACCAGGACGTCGTGGTCAGCCACTTCAGGGGCGGCTACGTCGCCGATCCGTCCACTGTGCTTGCCGTAGCGGTCGATTAAAAATGCCTTCATGGTGCTTTGTTCTCATAAGGGGAGCAGCAGGCTGGCCAGGCATCCAGACATCCGACATCCGGCGCTGTCCTTCGCGCCGGCGCCCGCTAAACATCGATCACGCCAGGTCTTGATAGCGCTCGGCAACATGGGACTGCTTGATTTGCCCAAGCAGGCCTTGGCGTGCGGCCTGCAAGGCATCCCAGCGTGCCTCTTCCTGCAACGGCGGGATGGTCACCGGCTCGCGGCGATCAAAACCGACCAGCGCGGCGTCGACCAGGTCACCGACTTCCATGACTTCGCTCAGGGTGTTGATATCGATGCCCGCGCGCTCCCAGATCTCGGTACGGGTGGCGGCCGGCAGGACGGCTTGTACGTAGACGCCCTTAGGCGACAGTTCCAGGCTGAGGCCCTGGGAGAGAAACAACACGAACGCCTTGGTCGCGCCATAGACCGACATGCCGAATTCCGGTGCCAGGCCGACCACGGAACCGATGTTGATGATCGCGCCGTCACCCGCTTTGACCAGGCGCGGAGCGATGGCGCTCGCCAGCCGGACCAGCGCGGTGGTATTGAGCGAGACAAGGTGCGCGACGCTGTCGGTGGACTGCTCGATGAAGCTGCCGGACTGGGCGGCGCCGGCGTTGTTGACCAGGATGCCGATGCTGGCGTCGTCCCGCAGTCGGGCTTCGACGGTTGTCAGATCGCTGATCTGGGTCAGGTCGGCCTGGAGAATGTCGACGGTAACGCTGTGTTCGCTGCGCAGCTTGGCGGCCAGGGCTTGCAGGCGCGCGCCGTCGCGGGCCACCAGGACGAGGTTGTGTCCGCGTTGAGCAAAGCGCTGGGCATAGACCGCGCCGATGCCGGTGGAAGCGCCAGTGATGAGAACGGTTGTGCGAGTGTCCATGGGTGATTCTCTTCTTCAAGGATGGATGGGTCAGTCATGCGCACTGGATTGCTCGTGGCTTGTTATTAGGATGATGATCGAAATCTAAACTGTCAACGAATTTGATTATGCTCGACATCTATGTATGATGTGAGCATGATTTTGAGCAGCACCAAGGAGTGAAGAAATGCGGGTAACCAAGGCCCAGGCCCAGGCAAATCGGGAGCACATCGTCGAGACGGCCTCTGTCTTGTTTCGCGAGCGCGGCTTTGACGGTGTGGGTGTTGCGGACCTGATGGCGGCCGCTGGGTTCACCCATGGCGGCTTCTACAAACATTTTGGGTCCAAGGCTGGCCTGATGGCCGAAGCGGCGGCGAGCAGCCTTGCGCAATCGCTGACCGACAGCGCGGACATCGACGTGCCTGCGTTCGTCAATCTTTACGTGTCCAGGAATCACCGTGACGCCCCGGGCGGCGGTTGCACCCTGGCGGCACTGTGCGGGGACGCCGCCCGTCAATCGCCCGAGCTGAAGGTGACGTTTGCCAGCGGCATCGAAAATATGCTGGCGGCGCTCGAAAGCCGGTACGAGACCGGGCAAGATGTGGCGCAGGAAGAGGTCAGGGCGAAGATGCTCGACATGTTGGCCCATGCCGTCGGCGCGATCATGTTGTCGCGGGCCTGCCCGGACGATTCCGCGCTGGCCGATGAAATCCTCGAGATTTGCCGCGCCCGGATCATCACCTCACTGCCGCCATCGCCCGCGCAGCAGCCTTGACGGATAACGGTTGGCCTTATAGCGATGCCCTGACCACCAACGGGCAATCCACCGGCTGGGCGCCCGACACTTCAAGGCTCTCGATCAGATGTCGGGCCGCCTGGCGACCGATCTCGTAGTACGGCAGTTGGACCGTGGTCAGCGGCGGCATGAACAGTTCGGCGATGCCGATCATGTTGTCATAGCCCAGCACCGCGACATCATCAGGGATTTTCAAGCCACGGCCCAACAGCAGTTGATAGGCACAAAAGGCAATGCGGTCGTTGCCGCAGACCAGGATGTCAAATTGCGGACGGCCGTCGACGATATGCCGGTCGAGAATGGCGGCGGTTTCACCGTAGGCGTCGTGATCGGAAAGGTCGTATTGCAAAAGTGCTTCAGGCGCCAGCCCGAATGCCTGGCAGGCGCGTTGCAGGCCTTGTTGGCGCAGGCGCCAGGCAACACTCTTCCTGGGTAAGTTGATACACAGCGGGCGCCGATAGCCTTGGCTCAAGGCATGATGCACGGCGCGATACTGCCCGGCCTCATCATCCGGTACATAACTGACCAGTTGGCGGTCATCGGCCAGGCAATTGGCGAGTACCAGCGGCTTGCTCTTGAGACGCTCGGGAATGCTCACCTGGCGCAACCCCATGGCACTGAAGATCAAGCCGTCGGGGCGGTGCGACAGCATCAGGTCGATGTTCTGGTCGGTGGGCGGGTTGCTCAGCAGGTTGAGGATGAAGACGTTCCAGCCAGCCTGCTGCGCAGTCTGTTCGATGGACAGCAGCAACTCAACGGCGAATGGCGTGGTGGCGGTGTCCAGTGCGAACACACCGATGGTGCGCGCCTGCAGGTTGTCGCCGCGCATTCGGCGCGCCGACAGGCTCGGTACGAATTGCAGTTCATCAATGGCGCGACGTACCCGCTGAAGGGTTTCGGGGCTCAGTTTTTCCGGCGTGTTGAGCGCGCGCGAAACCGTCATCAGGGATACGCCGGCCAGCTGTGCAACGTCTTTCACGGAAGTCATGCGAAGTGCGGCCAGTCAGGTTGACGCAGAATCATGACACAGCGCCCGGGCTTCTCGCGACTCGAATGACGTGACTCACAGCCAACCCGAGCCCAGGGGCCAGGCGTTGGCAATGGCGACGCGCCCGCCAGTCCCGCTCGCCAGCAGCTTCACCCCGAGGCTATCGGGCCGCGGATAGAGGCGACTGCTGAGGCTGAAGCGGCCGCTTTCTTCAAATACCTCGATGGATGACCGATCGAGAAACACCCGCAGGTGCAATTGCGTTTGCGCCTGCTCGATCGACACGCTGCGCTGGCCGCTCACTTGCGCACCCGAGTGGCTGCGATCAAGCACCAGGCGCTGTAGTGACGCGTCGTAGTACAGCAGGGTTTGTTCCTGCTCATCGGCACTGCAACGCAAGGCGATGCCCAACTGACCATCGGTGCAACCGAGCAGGTCCAGTTGCACATGGATTTCCAGCCGGTCGCCCGTCACTTGCGGCACCCAGCGACTGCCGGACTCGGCCCATGGCGCGACGCTCGGCAAGGGCGCCTGGCGCAGCGCAACCAGTTCCCGCGCCGGAAACACGCCAAGGCGATCACCCTGCAGTTCCAGCTCGCGGGGCAAGCCGAGCATGCCGCACCAGTGATGGGCCTGGCTCGGCATCGGGCTTTCCCACATGTCCAGCCAGGCCCACACCAGGCGCCGACCGTCAGCGGCCACCAAGGTCTGCGCGGCATAGAAATCGTGACCGTTATCCAGTTCGATGAACGGCCCGCCGGTGAAGTGCCATTCGCTGTCGAGGTGGCCAATGCGATAACCGGTCTGGTACTTGTTGAGTCGTTCGTAACCCGCCGATTGCATGCCCTGGGGGGAGTACAGCAGTACGTCGCGTCCATCGAGGCGAAACAGGTCCGGGCATTCCCACATGTAGCCATCGCCGTCAGTGCCGCTGGACACGTAGTCGAGGAACTCCCAGGCGCGCAGGTCGGTGGAGCGGTACAGCGGCAGCAGCGGCGTGTCGCCCAGGCGTGCCCCGGCAATCAGGTACCAATAACCATCCTCCTGCCAGACCTTGGGGTCGCGAAAGTGCATGATCGCAGCTTGCGGTGCGTCCTCGATGACCGCGCCCTGCTTGGCGAACCGGACGCCGTCGACACTGGTGGCCAGGCACTGGACCTGGCGGATGAAGCGTTCGTCACCCACCTCTCCCAACCAGGTGTGGCCGGTGTAGATCAGCGCCAGGGTGTCGCCACACACCACCGCGCTACCGGAAAAACAGCCGTCGCGGTCGAAGTCGTCGCCCGGCGCGAGGGCAATGGGCAGGTGCTGCCAATGCACCAGGTCGGCGCTCTTGGCGTGGCCCCAGTACATCGGGCCCCATTTGGCGTCGAAGGGGTGGTGTTGGTAGAACACGTGGTACTCGCCCCGAAAAAACACGACTCCGTTAGGGTCGTTCATCCATCCCGTGGGCGGGGCTAGATGATAGTCGGGTCGATAATCGTGGATCAGACGAGACAGGCCATCACTCAGGGCCTGCTGCGCACGTTCAAGAGTGGCGGGCATGGGATTGCTCAGGGTATTCAAAGACACAGTCATAGGGCGCCCGCATGTGCCGGGCGCGGGGCGATGTCATCGGGCAGGCTGTCGATGGCGTGGCGCTTCAACGCCGTGCCGTGCGCGTCGAACAGGTGCAGGTTGTCGATATCCAGTTGCAGTTCGACCCGATCGCCCACCCGCCATCCGGCGTTGACCTCGCAACGACAGACCATGGGGTCGTCCTGGCCGGTATCGAGGTGCACATAGGTCTCACTCCCGAGGTATTCGACCCCGCTCACCACGAGGCCGGCCGTTCCCTGTGCCGGCTTGAGGGCGACATGTTCCGGACGAATCCCCAGGCTCAGTTGCGCATTCTCTGCCAGACCCGAGCTGTCGAAGGGTAGGGATGTCATGCCCAACACCAGGCTCTCAACCTGGCTGGTTTCGCCTGGCGTATGCAGGAATGCAGCGATGAAATTCATCCTCGGTGAGCCCAGGAAACCGGCGACAAAACGGCTGGCCGGACGCTCATAGAGTTCCCGCGGCGAGCCGACCTGCTCGATGCGACCGCCATTGAGCACGACAATCTTGTCGGCCAGGGTCATCGCTTCGACCTGATCGTGGGTCACGTAGATCATGGTCGAGCCCAGTCGCCCGTGCAGCCGGGCGATTTCGTTGCGCATCTGCACGCGCAAGGAGGCGTCGAGGTTGGACAGTGGCTCGTCGAACAACAGGATGTCCGGCTCCCGCGCCATGGCCCGGCCCATGGCCACGCGCTGGCGCTGGCCGCCCGACAGTTCCCGTGGCTTGCGTTGCAGCAGTTTGTCCAATTGCAGGATCTGCGCGGTTTTCAGCACCCGTTCGCGCAGGCTGGTTTTTTCGGTCTTGGCCAGCTTGAGGCCAAAGCTGATGTTGTCGTAGACGCTCATGTGCGGGTACAGCGCATAGGACTGGAACACCATGCCGACACCACGCTCGCGCGGCTCCAAGTCGTTGACCCGACGTCCGTCGATCAGCAGGTCGCCGCCACAGATCGAATCCAGCCCGGCAATCAGCCGCAGCAGGGTCGACTTTCCGCAGCCCGAAGGGCCGACGAAGACCACGAATTCGCCGGCCGAGATTTCCAGGCTGACGTCACGAAGAATGCGTGCGCCGCCCAATTGTTTGTTCACGTTGTCCAGCTTCAACTTGATCACGATGCTGTTCCTTTCTTGTCTGTGTTGGGCCTCAACCCTTTAACGCACCGGCAGTGAGGCCGGAAACGATGCGGCGCTGGAAGATCAGCACCAGAATCACCAATGGCACCGTGACCAGCACCGACGCCGCCATCAACAGGCCCCAAGGCAACTCATGGGGGCTGCCACCGGAAATCAGCGCGATGGCAACCGGGACCGTGCGTTGCGAGTCGGTCAGGGTGAAGGTCAGGGCGAAGAGGAACTCGTTCCACGCGGCGATGAAGGCCAGAAGGCCAGTGGTGACCAGTGCCGGCCAGAGAGCAGCGGCAACAGCACGCGGGTCAGCGTGACCCAGGGTGACGCACCGTCCATGATGGCGGCCTCTTCCAGCTCATGAGGCAACTGCCCCATGAAGGTGGTCAGCACCCAGACGGTGAAGGGCAGGGTGAAAATCGTGTAGCTCAGGATCAACGCCCAGGAGGTGTTGTACAGGCCCAGGGCACGGATCACCTCGAACAATCCCGACAGCACCGCGACTTGGGGAAACATCGAGACACCGAGGACCATCATCAACACCCGGGCCGCGTCCGCGGAACTTCACCCGGCCCAAGGCATACGCGGCGGTCAGGCTGAGGAACAGCGCCAGCGTGACCACGCACAGCGCCACCACCAGCGAGTTGCCGATGGCCCGCAGGAACGAGGCTTGGTTGAGCACGGCGGCATAGTTGGAGAAGTCCGGTTTATCGATCCAGTAGCTCACCTGGAACAAGGCGCTGGACGGTTTGAGCGACGTCACGATGGCGTAGTAGAACGGGAAGACTGCATACACCAGCAAGATCCCGATCAGGCACCAGAACCCGAGGCGCAACAGGGCTTTTTTCAGCAGGCGCGGGCTCATGAGCGGACCTCCAGCTGACGACGTCCGAGGTACAGATAAACCATGGCGATCACCGCAACGACCAGGAACAGCAAGGTCGAGGCGGCGCTGCCGTAACCGACGTCCTGGAATTCCACCAGGTGCTGGCGGGCATAGACCGACATGCTCATGGTGCTCGACGAGTTCGAGGTCAGCACGTAGATGACGTCGAACACCCGCAGGGAATCGAGGATCCGGAAGATCGCCGCCACCAACAAGGCCGGCATCAGCAGCGGCAGGGTGACCCGCCAGAACACTTTCACCGGGTGAATGCCATCGACCCTGGCGGCTTCGTAGCAATCGCTGGGCAGCATCTGCAAGGCCGCCAGCATCAGCAGGGTGACGAAAGGCACGGTCTTCCAGACGTCGACGATGATCACCGCCCACATCGACAGGTCCGCGTCGGCGGTCCAGGCCAGGGGCGCGTCGATCAGGCCGAGGCCGAGCATCAGGTGATTGATGATGCCGAACTGGTCGTTGAGCATCCATGACCAGATTTTCGCCGAGACGATGGTCGGGATCGCCCAGGGAATCAGGATCAACGCTCGCACCAGGGCGCGTCCGCTGAACTGGACGTTGAGCAGCAACGCCACCAGCAGCCCCAGGACGATTTCCAGCCCCACCGACACCACGGTGAAATGCAAGGTGTTGCGCACCGCATTCCACCACTGTGGATCGACGAGCAGGCCTGACCAACCGGCACTGCTGTGAAACAGATAATTGCTCAAACCGACAAAGGTCGCATCGCCGGTGTCGGCCAGGCTGGCGTCGGTCAGGCTGAACCAGAAGGTGCGCAACAGCGGCCAGGCCGCCACCAGCGCCAGGCACAGCAGCATCGGGGTCAGGAACAGCCAGGCGGCGCGAACGCGACGGCGCTGTACCGGCGTTTCCCGGGTGAGCAGGTACTCGTCGTCGGGGACGAGTGTGGTGGAGACAGACATGGTGATTTCCTTCCGTGTGGCTTACCAGTTCCGGCGTTTGATCCGCGTGAGTTCGCTTTCCAGCTCGGCCAGCGCCTGATCCACTGGCCGCTCGCCCGCCAGCACGCCGTGCACTTGATCGAAGAAGGCATTGGAGACCCGTGGATAGCGATCGGCGGTGATCGAGGCGGGGCGCATGACCCCATCGTTGAGAATGCTGTGCAGTTGGCTGTAGTAAGGCATGGCTGCGAGCAGTTCGGGATCCTGGTAGAGCGACTCGATCACCGGGTTGTAGGCGCCAACCAGGGCGCGGTGTTTCTGCTGTTGGGCGCTGCTCAGGTAGCTCACCAGTTCCGCGGCGAGCTTGGGGTTGGCGCTGTAGCGCGACACGGCCAGGCCCCAGCCGCCGAGGGTGGACGCGTGGGTGCCGGTCGCGCCGCCGCGGGGCAGGGGCGCGACGCCGACCTTGTCTTTGACGGCGCTGTCCTGGCTCTGCACCAGGGCCCAGACATATGGCCAGTTACGCATGAACAGCGCGTTGCCGGACTGGAAGACGCCACGTCCTTCTTCCTCGGTGTAATTGAGCACGCCACGGGGGGCGATGTCTCCGACCCAGCTTTTGGCCAGGGTCAACGCCGCCCTTGAGGCCTGGCTGTTGACGACGATATCGCCTTGCGCGTTGACCAGCCCACCTTGCGGTTGGCTGCTGATCCACTCCAAGGCATTGCACGTCAGGCCTTCATAGGCGCGGCCCTGGAATACATAACCCCAGGCATTGGCGTTCCCGGCATCGCGCTCGGCTTGCTGGACAGCCTTGGCGGTGGTGGTCATTTCTTCCCAGGTCTGGGGCACGGGCTTGTTGTATTTCTCGAGCAAGTCCTTGCGGTAGTACAACAGGCCCGAGTCGGTGAACCACGGCATGGTCACCAGGCGTCCGTTCACCGTGGCGTTATCCACCTGGGCCTGGAAGTAACCCTGGGTGGCATCGGCAGGAAGTACCTCGCGCAGGTCCATCAAATGCTTGGCCAGCATGCCCGGCCACACCATGTCGATCTGGATGATGTCGATGTCGCTGGATTGGGCACTGAGGATCTGTTGGTAGAACGATAACCGTTCGGTCGCGGAGTTCGGCGTGGAAACCACTTCGACGCTATTGCCGGTCTGCTTCGACCACGCCTCGACGGCCTCTTTGCACAGTTGCAATTCGGCACCCACGGCTCCGCAGGAAATCGTCAGGTTGGCGGCCGTCGACAGGGCTGGAAACCCGACGCAAAGGCCGAGCAGCGCCGCTGGAAGGAGCGATTTGAGCTGTTTCATAAAGCCCTCTTTATTTTTGTTTTTAGAAAAGTTAACGTTAACATCGCCAAATGTAGCAGTGTATTTGCGATGAGGCATCCTTTTTTTCCTCTGGTTTGACAATTCAGAACCAGGGCGAAAAAGGCCGGTCGCGGCAGCAGAACAATAAAAACAAAACAGGGAAATTCACATGCAGAAAGCATCAAGCTGGCTACTCGCAAGCGTGCTCGGCGTCTCGGCGACCACTTCTCAGGCCGCGACGCTGGAAGAGCGCATGGCAGCGTTCGAGGCCCGTGCCAGCGCAGCGGAAAAACGTGCAGCCGCCGCCGAACAACAAACCCAGGCACTCGCCAGGGAACTGCAGCAACTCAAACTCGCCACGCCCGCCCCGCAACCGACAGTGTCCGCCGTTGCGACACCCACACTCGATGCTCGTCTGGCAAAACTCGAAGCCCTCCAGCAAAGCACGGAAAAGCAGGGCAGTGGTGCGCACCTTACCGACGGCTTCAGCTTCAAGGGCTACGCCCGCTCCGGCGTGCTGATCAACGATGGGCTGGGCGGTGGGCGCGGCGGTCCGTACACCACCCCGGCCGGTTCCGTCGGTGGCGCTGTCGGGCGACTCGGTAACGAGGACGACACCTACATGCGCATCGACCTGTCGAAAGAGCTGTACGCGCAGAACGGCACCCGCTCCAAATTCACGGTGTCCATCGCCGATGGCGTGGAGAGCTCCAACGATTGGACCGCCGAGGAAAGCAACCTGAACGTGCGCCAGGTGTTCACCGAGCTCGATCACCTGGCGGCATTCAAGGGCAACGCGATGTTCGAAAATTCCACCCTGTGGGCTGGCAAGCGCTTCGACAGGGACAATTTCGACATCCACTGGTTGGACTCTGACGTGGTCTATCTGGCCGGCACCGGGGGTGGCATCTACGACGTGCAGATGACCAAGGACTGGCGCTCGAACTATTCGTTGATCGGTCGCAACTACGGGGATTTCAGCGAGGGCGGCGTCAATGCCGATGTGGAAAGCTACATCCTGACGTCCAACCAGTTTTTCGACGGTGGGCAGTGGCAGTGGATGTTCAACGCCATCGGCTCGAAGAAAAACGACTTCGGC
Source organism: Pseudomonas beijingensis (assembly GCF_030687295.1). NCBI lineage: Bacteria > Pseudomonadati > Pseudomonadota > Gammaproteobacteria > Pseudomonadales > Pseudomonadaceae > Pseudomonas > Pseudomonas beijingensis. The sequence continues at coordinate 3,752,856 of NZ_CP117425.1, forward strand.
ACTCGCGTCAATGAAGCGGGACTGGCGCCGGCCGATTCCGGCTTGCACAGCATGGTCGCCAATCACCAAAAGACCTTTTTCGGCCGCGAAGGCTTCTTCAAGACAGCGCTGCTCTATGGCCAGGGGTTGGGGGCTGAGGTCAAGAACGTCGGCGCCGATGGCGAATTGATCGACGATGCCCGTGCGTTGCGTGTGGCGTTGTACGGTGAAACGCCTCTGGCGCCCAACTGGCGCATCGGCCCGAGCTTGCTGGCCGAGCAAAGCAAGGATCGCTACGTCAAGGGCGACGACTACCGTTGGATGACCCTGAACGTGCGGTTGGCCAACGAAATCAACAGCAATTTCGAGATGGCCTACGAGATGAGCTGGCAAACCATGCAGCTCGATCCCAAGGGTTACCTGCAACGCAATGCGGTCGACGGTAACTTCTGGAAGTTCACGGTCGCCCCGACCTTCAAGCCCGACTTGGGCGATCTGCTCACCCGCCCTGAGCTGCGTCTGTTCGCCAGTGTCATGAACTGGTCGTCGGACCTGGACAGGTACAGCAGCACGGACTCCTTCGGCAAGACCGACTTCAACGCCGGCGGCACTTGGCAGTACGGCATTCAGATGGAAACCTGGTTCTGACGCCAGCTCGTTGAAACCTGAAGATGGCGGGGTGTCAGTCGACATGGATTTTGTTGACTGGGTACATATCCGTTGCTGCGGTAACCGCTACTTAGGGTTCCGCCCTTACGGCGGCTCACTTTTTTTCAGACGCCAAAAAAAGTAAGCAAAAAAGGCTTGCCCCACCACTCGGTGCCTCGCCTAGGCTCGGCATGCCCGAACGAAGGCATTGCTCCGTGGGCCCGCCGCGAAGGGCCATCCATGGCCCAGCGCGGCTATCCCGGCATCCATGCCGGGATGCCCACTCCACAATGCCTGCGTTCGGCCATCGTGGTTAACGGGGCCTCCAGATCAAAAGCAAAAGCGAGGCGGCCTGACAGCCGACCTGTCTCTCCTGCCGTACCCCGATCCAACTGTGGGAGCGGGCTTGCTCGCGAAAGCGGTGGATCAGTTTGCAATGATGTTGGATGTGCCGCCGCCATCGCGAGCAAGCTCGCTCCCACATGGGACTTTGTGCTTACCCCCGCGCATGCCAGCCCAACTGGCTTGAAATCTGTTGAGTAGCTTGCATCAGTTGCTTGACGTAGTCCTGCTTCAGCTCTTCCCGGAAGCGAAAGCACGGGAATGAAACGCTCATCCCGCCGATCACATGGCCGAAACGGTCGCGGATCGGTGCCGCGAGGCAACGCATGTTGTCTTCGAACTCTTCATGGTCCTCGGCATAACCCTGCTGGCGAACAATCTCCAGTTCCTGCAGATACGCCTCGACGCTGGTCAGGGTATTGGCCGTGCGGCGCTCGAAGCTCTCCTGCTCCAGGTGGGTCAGTAACTCGTCTTCTTCAAGCCAGGCCATCAGCACCTTGCCGATGCCGGTGCAGTACAGCGGCGCCCGCCGGCCGATCCGCGAGTACATGCGCAGGTTGTATTTGGAGTCGATCTTGTGCACGTAGACGATGCTGCCTTCGTCGAGAATCCCCAGGTGGACAGTCTCGCCCGTCAGCTCGTTGATCCGCCGCATGCCCGGCTCCGCTTCCCGGACGATGTCCAGGTGGGGCAGGGCCTGGGCGCCCAGTTCGAACAGCCGGACGCTGAGGCGATAACGGTCCTCGGCGTCTTGCACCACATACCCACGGGCCTTGAGCGACTGCAGGAAGCGATAAACCGTGGCCTTGGACATGTCCAGTTTGGTGGCGATTTCCGACACCCCGCTTTCTTCCGGATGCTCGGCCAGTGCCTCGAGCACGGCCATGGTCCGGCCCACCGCCGACACCAGATCGTTGTTGGGAATGACGCTGTTGTCCATGAAGGCTCCAACGTGAAAGTAAAACCCAAGGATATACGCAAGCAGAACAAAACGCTGTTTCATTTTTACTTGACGAGGCCGGGAATCTGACTAGACTCGGGCCTTGAGATAAAAATGAAACGCCGTTTTAAAAACAAGAAAGGCGCGTTGATTATGGATTTGACGCTTGACCATGGCCCGCAGACCCGCTTCGCCCGTCCGTTGAAAGTGGCGTTGGTGGGGGAATGCATGATCGAGATGCGCGGTGAGCCGGGTGCTGCGATCACGCAGACATTCGGTGGCGATACGCTCAACACCGCGGTCTACCTGGCCCGATTGAATCCCCGCAGCGCGGTGACCGTGGACTACATGACGGCCGTGGGCAGCGATGCGTTCAGCGTCGCCATGCGCCGGTCCTGGCTGGACGAGGGGATTGGTGATGCCCATGTCCGCGTGATCGAAGACGCGCTGCCGGGGCTGTATTTCATCCAGACCGATCCACACGGCGAGCGACGTTTCCTCTACTGGCGCGGGGAAGCGGCGGCGCGGCGCATGTTCGAAGGCCCCGAAGTCGACGCCATGCTCGATGCGCTGGCCGATTACGACTACGTCTACCTGAGCGGCATCAGCCTGGCGATCCTCACACCAGAAGGGCGCCAACGCTTGATCCAAGCCCTGCATAGGGCTCGTCGGGCAGGCACGCGCATCGTCTTCGACAACAATTACCGCCCTCATCTTTGGCCTGATCCCGAAACGGCCCGGCAGGCCTACTGCGACCTGTTGCGCCTGACCGACGTGGCCCTGGTCACCTGGGAAGATGACGCGACCCTGTTCGGCTATCACGACCCTGACGCCTTGTTCAGTACTTACGCCCAGGTGGGCGTGCGCGAAGTTGCCCTCAAACGTGGCGCCGCCAGCTGCTTGATCCAGTGCCCGACAGGGCGTTTCGAGGTGCCCGCGCAAACCGTTTCCCATGTCGTCGACACCACCGCTGCCGGTGATTCGTTCAGCGCCGCCTACCTGGCCTGTCGCCTGCGCGGCGGCGATCCGGAGCAGGCCGCCCGCTGGGGCCATCGCCTGGCGGCCCAGGTCGTCCAATACCGGGGCGCGCTGATTCCCCAGGCGGCCATGCCGAACATGGGCACGTCCTCACTTCCTTCTGTTGCACAGGTCTGACTTTATGAAAATCGTTGAAGCGCGCGTCATCGTCACCTGCCCGGGCCGCAACCTGGTCACCTTGAAAATCGTCACCGATGAAGGCCTCTACGGCATCGGCGATGCCACCTTGAATGGCCGCGAACTGGCGGTGGTCGCTTACCTGGAAGAACACGTCCTGCCCGCGCTGATTGGCCGCGACGCCCACCGCATCGAGGACATCTGGCAGTACCTGTATCGCGGTGCATACTGGCGTCGAGGACCGGTGACCATGACCGCCATCGCTGCCGTTGACGTGGCGCTGTGGGACATCAAGGCCAAGGCCGCGAACATGCCGTTGTACCAGTTGCTCGGCGGCAAGAGTCGCGAGCGGGTGATGGTCTACGGGCATGCCACCGGCAAGGACATCGAAGGCTGCCTGGACGAAGTCGCCCGTCACGTCGAGCTGGGCTACAAAGCCGTGCGTGTGCAATGTGGCGTGCCCGGCATTGCCACCACCTATGGCGTCGCCAAGCGCAGCGGTGAGCGTTATGAACCGGCCGACAGCGACCTGCCCGCTGAACACGTCTGGGACACCGCCAAGTACCTCAACTACGTGCCCAAGCTGTTCGCCGCCGTGCGCGAGCGCTTTGGTGATGACCTGCATATCCTCCACGATGTACACCATCGCCTGACGCCCATCGAAGCTGGGCGCCTGGGCAAGGCCGTGGAACCGTACAACCTGTTCTGGCTGGAAGACTGCACGCCAGCGGAAAACCAGCAGAGTTTTCGCCTGATCCGCCAACACACCACCACGCCCCTGGCGGTGGGCGAGGTGTTCAATTCCATCCATGACTGCCGCGAGTTGATCCAGGAGCAGTTGATCGACTACATCCGCACGACGCTGGTGCATGCCGGCGGCATCACCCATGTGCGACGCATTGCCGATTTCGCCGCGCTGTTCCAGGTGCGCACCGGTTTTCACGGCGCCACCGACCTGTCACCGGTGTGCATGGGCGCGGCCCTGCATTTCGATACGTGGGTGCCCAACTTCGGCATCCAGGAACACATGCCCCACGAAGACCGCATCGATGAAGTCTTTCCCCATGCCTATCGCTTCGAGGACGGCCACTTCACCCCGGGCGAAACACCGGGGCATGGCGTCGACATCGATGAAGACCTTGCCCGCCAATACCCCTACAAACGCGCCAGCCTGCCGGTCAACCGTCTTGAAGACGGCACGCTGTGGCATTGGTGAAGCGGTTCCAACTATTTGAGGAAACGGGGCGAACGTCCCGTCAGGAGTGACCCGATGAAAGCGTTTCAGGTAAGAGCACCCTTTGAATTCGGCCTGGCCCAGGTCGACCGGCCCGAAGTCGCCCCCGGCGAGGTCCAGGTCGATGTGGCGTACGCCGGCATCTGTGGCTCGGATATGCACATCATTCACGGGCAGAACGCATTCGTGCGTTTCCCCCGGGTCACCGGCCATGAGTTTTCCGGGGTGATTCGGCAAGTCGGTGAAGGTGTCGAGCACCTGCAGGTGGGCGACCGGGTGTGCGTCGATCCGGTGATCAGTTGCGGCACTTGTTATCCCTGCCGCATTGGCCGGCCCAACGTCTGCACGCGGCTGCAAGTGATCGGCGTGCATCGCGACGGTGGTTTCAGCGAGCAGGTTTGCGTACCGGCCGAGAATGCGCACCGCTTGCCCGATTCGATGTCCCTCAGCCACGGCGCCCTGGTCGAGCCTTATTCCATTGCCCTGAACGTGCTCGATCGCATGCAGCCGCAACCGGGCGACAGCGTGCTGATCTACGGCGCCGGGGTGATCGGCCTGACCCTGGTGCAGATGGCCAAGGCGTTGGGAATGACTGACATCACCGTCACCGATGTCATCGACAGCCGCCTGGAGACGGCGCGGGCCCTGGGCGCCAGTCGGACCCTCAACGGCCAGCAAGTCGATGTCGAAGCGGTGATGCGTGAGCTGACTCAAGGCGAAGGCGTGCCATTGATTGTCGATGCCGCCTGCATCCCGGCGCTGATGCCGCAGATGGTGCGCCTGGCCTCGCCGGCCGGGCGCATCGGATTGCTGGGCTTCACTGCCACGCCCAGTGATCTGGTGCAGTTGGAAATGATCAAGAAGGAACTGACCCTGGTGGGTTCGCGGCTCAACAACCGCAAGTTCCCCCGGGTGATCGAACTGATTGCCAGCGGCCAGTTGCAGGTCCAGGACCTGATCAGTCATCGCGTCACCTTCGACGAAATGCCCGGCGCCATCGACCTCATTGAAAAACACCCCGAGCAAACCCGAAAAGTGCTGGTGGAGCTGACGAACGCCCATCCCTGAGCCGTCGGTATCACCGGTTTCACCGTGCCTGTCATGGGCACCCTCACCGAATAAACACAACAAGCGGGAGGCTCCACCATGTTTGGTCAAGGACGTAGCTTAATCATCATCATGCTGTTCCTGGCCGGGGTCATCAATTACCTCGACCGGTCGGCATTGTCTGTGGCGGCGCCTTTCATCCAGAAGGACTACGGTCTGAGTACGGGTGAGATGGGCATGATCTTCAGCAGTTTTTTCGTCGGTTATGCCGCCTTCAACTTCATCGGTGGTTGGGCCGCCGACCGTTACGGCGCCAAGACCACATTGCTGCTGGCCATGGTCTTGTGGTCGCTGTTCAGCGGTCTGACCGTGCTGACGGTGGGCTTCGCTTCGCTGGTGCTCATCCGGATCCTGTTCGGCATGGGCGAAGGGCCGCTGAGCGTCACCACCAGCAAGATGGTGAACAACTGGTACGCCCCCAAGCGCAGGGCGCGGGCGATCGGCGCGTCGATGTCCGGCACGCCGCTGGGCGGGGCGATTTCCGGTCCGGTGGTGGGCTTCATCGCCGTCACCTACGGCTGGAAGGTGTCGTTCATTATCATCATGTTGGTCGGCCTGATCTGGGCGGCGGTCTGGTACAAGTTCGTCAAGGAGAAGCCTGAAGGCGAGGGTGCCGAGGATATTCTCCGGGCCGAGGGGCAGAGCGAGCTGGCTGCACAACCGGTATTTCCACTGCGGTTCTACCTCAAACAGCCGACGGTGCTGTTCACCTCCCTGGCGTTCTTTTCCTATAACTACACCTTGTTCTTCTTCCTGACCTGGTTCCCCAGCTACCTGACCATGGCCCACGGCTTGAACGTCAAGGACATGAGCATCGCCACGGTCATTCCCTGGGTATTGGGTTTCCTCGGTCTGGCCCTGGGCGGCTTCATCTCCGACTTTGTGTTCAAGAAAACCGGAAAGATGATGTTCTCCCGCAAAGTGGTGCTGGTGACCTGCCTGCTGGCCTGTGCCGTCTGCATCGCTTGCGCGGGGATGGTCAAGACCCTGTATCCAGCGGTGATTCTCGTCGCCTTGGCGGTGTTCTTCCTGTACCTCACCGGCGCCATCTACTGGGCGATCATCCAGGACACCGTCCCGGCGGCGCGGGTGGGCGGCGTCAGTGGTTTCATGCACTTTCTGGCGAACACCTCGGGCATCGTCGGCCCGACCCTGACGGGCTTCCTGGTGCAGTTCACCGGTTCGTTCACCAATGCCTTCCTGCTGGCAGGGCTGTTGACCGTGATCGGCGCCGTGTGTGTCGCGCGCTACGTTAAACCGCTGTCGGTGGCGGACACCGGCAACGCGGCGGCACAAAGCCCGCAGCCCGCTTCGGCCCTGGGCCGTTCCTGAACAGAAGGAGTGAGTCGATGCCTGTTGTGAAACGTGTACCTTGCACCGGCACTGCAGCGCAGATCGGTATCGTGCACCTGGGCCTGGGCGCGTTTCACCGAGCGCACCAGGCGGTCTACCTGCAACGCCATCTCAATCGCCATGGCGACAGCGAGTGGGGCGTGTGCAGTGCCAACCTGCGCTCCAATCGCACCTTGGTCGAGCAAATGCGCGAGCAGGACGGCCGCTACCATGTGGCCGAGTACCGTGACCGCGAACAAGTGACGCTGCGCGAGATCGGGGTGTTGCGCCAGGCTTTGTATGTGGGCGAGGGCGGCGAGGAACTGGAACAGTTGCTGCAGCGCATGGCTGCGCCGCAAACGCGGATCGTCACCCTCACCGTGACCGAAAAGGGTTACTGCCTGAGCCCTTCCTCCGGGCAGTTGCGCCGGGAAGATCCGACGATTGCCCATGACATCGCCCATCCACACACGCCGCGCTCAGCCCCCGGTATTGTCCTGGAAGCCCTGCGCCGGCGCCGTGCCGAGGGCGTCCCGGCCTTCACTGTATTGTGCTGTGACAACATGCCCGACAACGGCCAGCGCACCCGCCAGGCGGTGAGCGCGTTGGCGGCGTTGCAGGATGAGGCGCTGGCGCAGTGGGTCGAGCAACAGGTGGCGTTTCCCAGCTGCATGGTCGACCGCATCGTGCCGGCCATGGACGACGAATCCTTCCGCCGGCTGGCGCAGCAACTCGACTGCCACGACCGTGCGGCGGTGGTCTGTGAAAGCTTCAGCCAGTGGGTGATCGAGGACCACTTTCCCCTCGGCCGCCCGGACTGGGAAGTGGAAGGCGTGCAGATGGTGGACGACGTGCGTCCGTTTGAAACGATGAAACTGCGCATGCTCAATGGCAGCCATTCGTTGCTGGCCTACGTAGGGTTGCTGGCCGGCCATGAGTCGGTCTTCGAGGCCGTCAGCGACGTGAGGCTGGCACGCCTCATCGCGCGCTACATGGCCGAGGAGGCCACGCCGACCCTGGACATGCCGGCCGGCATCGATCTGTCGGCGTATGCCCATGATCTGCAGGCGCGCTTTGCCAACGACAGCCTGCAACATCGGTTGCGCCAGATTGCCATGGACGGTTCGCAGAAGCTGCCGCAACGCTGGTTGCTCGGCGCGCAGCAATTGCTCGACCAGGGGCGCGACATCGACTGTACCGCGCTGGGCATCGCGGCCTGGATCCTCTACTGCACGCAACCGTTGCCCGGTCGTGCGGCGCACGTGGTTGACGACCCGCTGAGTGCCACCTTTGCCGATCTTGCGGGACGATCCGAGGGCGCATCGCGGGTGGATGCCGTTCTCGACCTGCACGAAGTCTTCCCGCCGCAGCTCTCGGCTCGCCCGGCATTTCGCGACGCCGTGCACCGCGCCTACGGCGCCTTGACGCGCGATGGCGTGGACAGCCTGTTGCACGCCCTTGCCGCATCCAACTGATAAAAAGGAGAAGAACATGGAACAGACATGGCGTTGGTTTGGCCCCAAAGACCCGATTTCCCTGGCGGACATTCGCCAGACCGGTGCGACCGGCATCGTCACCGCGCTGCACGAAATCCCCAATGGCCAGGTGTGGCCGGTGGACGCCATCGCGGCGCGTAAACAGATGATCGAAGCGGCCGACCTGAGCTGGTCGGTGGTGGAAAGCATTCCGGTGCACGAAGACATCAAGCGCGGCTGCGGACGGCGCGACGAGTACATCGCCAACTACCAGCAAAGCGTGCGTAACCTGGCGAGCTGCGGCATCGATATCGTCTGCTACAACTTCATGCCGGTGCTGGACTGGACCCGAACCGATTTGTCCTTTGAGCTGGCGGATGGCGGTTGGGCCTTGCGCTTCGATCAAACCGCGTTTGCCGCCTTCGACCTGTTCATCCTCCAGCGCCCGGGTGCGCAGGCTGAATACAGCGCCGAGGACATCCAGCAGGCCAAGGCCTACTTCGAACAACTGACGCCGGCCCGGCGCGAAACCCTGGTCAACACTCTGATCGCCGGCTTGCCCGGCGCCGAGGAACACTACAGCCTGGACAACTTCCGTGACTTGCTGCGGACCTACGCCGACATCGACGAGGCCAAGTTGCGCGAACACCTGGGGTATTTTCTGCGGGCGGTGATCCCGGTTGCCGAGGAGGTGGGTGTGCGCATGGCAATCCACCCGGACGACCCGCCCCGGGCACTGCTCGGCTTGCCCCGCATCCTCTCCACCGCCGAAGACGCCCAATGGCTGCTGGATGCGGCGCCAAGCCCGGCCAATGGCCTGACGTTCTGCACCGGCTCCTATGGCGTGCGCGAAGACAACGACTTGGTAGCGATGGCCAAGCACTTTGCGCCGTTCATCTACTTCACCCACCTGCGTTCAACCCGCCGGGAAACCGACCCCCGCAGCTTCCATGAAGCCCATCACCTGGACGGCGACGTCGACATGGTCGGGGTCATCAGCGCCTTGGTGGCTGAAGAGCGCCGACGTGAACGCGAAGGCGGCCCGCGCTTGCCGCTGCGTCCCGACCATGGGCATCAACTGCTGGACGACCAGCACCGCAAAAGCAATCCCGGCTACTCACTGATCGGCCGCCTCAAGGGCCTGGCGGAAATCCGCGGCGTGGAACTGGCCGTGCGCCGACAGCTGGGTTAGACAACAACACGCCCTGTTTAGGGCAGGAACCCCGTGGCGAGGGAGCAAGCTCCCTCGCCACGAAATGCCTGGGGGGATTCTCGGGCTAACGCAGTTCACTGTGGGAGCGAGCTTGCTCGCGAAGCGGTATTTCACCCTGCGCAGAGATTGACTGTGCCACCGCCATCGCGAGCAAGCTCGCTCCCACAAGGGCTCAGTCTTCGAGCCCGCGCCGCTCGATCACGCCGAACACATCCGCGACATCCTGCACCAGGATCCTGGCGACATTGGTGATGGTGTTGAGGTCGCTGGCCGCTGAATCACGCAGGCTGCTGCACGCCACCAAGGTCAGGTAGTCGAGCGTGGCGTGCAGGCGTTCGCTGGCACAGGCATGGAGTTCGGGGAGCGGGGCTTGGGTGTCGATCAGCAGGACGGGGTGGGTGGTGGCGGTTTGAGTGAGAGGTGTGAAGCGACTGGATGGTTGATTCGTTGTCATAAGGTTGCACTCATTTGATAGAAATAATCGCCACCTTTTTGCTGCGAATCAAATGGGTGGCAGTTGCGCGAGGGTTCGCAGACCGAGGAACCAATCCAAAACTCGGCAGACCCGAAAGTCTCCCGCGCGCAACCGCCATAAAATGAAAGCGGGCAAGTTTGCCTGAATTTCATTTGACGGTATCTAGATTTGTTCACTCGGGCTGCGAAACCCAGCCACCGGCCAAAGCCAGCGACGACCCAACTATAGAAGTCGATCCTGGCCCCCACAACCGACCTGTAGGACGCACGCATCCCCTGTGGCGAGGGAGCTTGCTCCCGCTCGGCTGCGCAGCAGCCGCAAAACCGGCCCCTGCGCAGTACCTGGCGAAAAGAGGCGCCTGGTTTAGGGCCGCTTCGCGCCCCAGCGGGAGCAAGCTCCCTCGCCACGGGAGGTAAATTCCTACGAGATTTTCGGACCGTCTCTTGCCGCTACCACTGAAGTGCGCGGATCTCTGTGGGAGCAAAGCTTGCTCGCGATGCAGGCGCCTCGTTTCCCCGAAAGACCGCGTCATCTTCATCGTGGGCAAGCCTTACTCCCACAGGAGGCCTGCGGTGAGCTTTATTGGATTTTTCTAGCGACAACCGCGAAAAAAGCCCTGATATCCTCCGCCAACAACTCAGGCTGCTCCAATGCAGCAAAATGACCACCCTGGGGCATCTCGGTCCAGCGTTTCACTTCGCAGCTCAGTTGCCTGCATGGCGAGTGCGCAGCTAATGTAGCCGCGATGGCGTGCTTGATGCTGGCTGAATACAGCGGCTTAAAAAACGGAAATCCTAACGAAGGAGTTGTACATGGCACGCTATTTCAAAAGCCCGGACAGTGATCAAATTGAAGAAGTGGACGCGTTCCAGGTGTTGGCGATCCTGTTCTTGGGCGTGATCTATCTGTTTTTCACAGGGCTATGGCGACACTTGTTGATCTGGCTCGGCATTGTGGCGATCGGGCTTGTGGCTGGACCGCAATGGATGGCTGGGGCAACGGCGCTGCTGCATGTCGTTTACTGTTTCATGATCCGCAAGATTGTCGCGCAGGATTATTTGCGCAAGGGCTGGATTGAGGTCGCTGATCCGAAAGCGGTTGCTGGGAATTGAAGGCAAAGTCTTCAAGACGTCGTTTCGATCAAGTTCAAGCGGGGCGCTAAGGATGCATGAAGGTCACCACGGAAGCTGCCTGTGCGGTGAGATCCGTTATGAAATTTCGGCCGAATTGAAGGCGTTGACCCACTGTCATTGCAGGCGTTGCCAGAAAGCGCATGGTGCCGCGTTCGCGACCTATGCCAGCGTCCCGGCTGCATCATTGCGAGTCTCGGCAAATGGGAATGCGCTCCGGTTGTATGAGTCCGAAACGGGCGTCAAGCGGCAGTTCTGCGGAGCATGCGGTTCAAGCTTGTTCTGGTCGGACCCTCACGGCGCGTATCCAGACTGGATATCGGTTGCCGTGGCCACTCTCGATACCGAATTCAAACCCCACAAACAACAGCATGGCTACCGCGAAACCCGCTTTGATTGGCTCGTCTTGCCGGATTGCGTTGAGCCGACAGGGTTTGAGAGGCCAACGGGACCTGAGCGACTGAAACCCCGCCCATCCCAATCCTGATGAACATGCGTCAACAACCACTCAACAAAAACCTGCGTCTCAACCACCGCATTCCCGGAAACCCCGTAGTAATAGCGGGCCAACGGCAGGCACAACGACGGCAGTGGACAGGCCAAGCGCCCATTGGACACATCCCTACCCAACAGCGAAGCCGGACACAACGCCACGCCCAGGCCATCGACAGCGGCCTGGAGCACAAGGTGCATGTGATCGAATTGCAGGGTCGGCGGATTGTTCAATGGATCGATTCCGGCGTGTTCCACCCAATCTTGCCAATCGCTGCTGCGCGTCCTGCCCGACAACAAGGTGTGCCGGGCCAGGTCGTGGACGTTTTCCAATGGCACGCTTTGCAGCAGCGACGGTGCGGCGACCAGCAGCAGGTGGTCCTCCAACAACACGGTGGGCTGTACATCGGCTGACCAGCCGGCGTGTCCACGACGAATGACCACGTCGAACATTTCCCGCGATGGATCGGGAGACCGGGTGCTGGTGACGACCTCGGGCTTGATGCCCGGATGGCGCGCCATGAAGTCCGGCAGTCTGGGGATGAGCCAGCGCACCGCGAAGGAAGGGCGCACGTTGATGATCACTTTGCGCTGGGCCGCATGGCGCGTCAGCGTGGTGGCGGCGTTGGCGATCTGGGTCAGTGCCTCGCTGACCTGTTCGTAGAAAACCCGACCGGCCGGGGTGAGCAAGGATTGCCGGGTTCGACGTTCGAACAGCAGTACGCCCAAACGCTCTTCGAGCAACTTTACGTGACGGCTGACGGCGCTGTGGCTGACGTGCAGCTCTTCGGCGGCGCGACTGAAACTCTGGTGGCGAGCGGCAGCGGCGAAAGCGCGAACGGCGTTCAACGGGGGGAGGTTGGCAATCATGCGTCTAATTTAGTCACATATGAGGTGCAATTAAAGCGTTTGTCAGCCCCCATGCGCCACGCCACTCTGAAAGCCACAGTAATTTGCCTTTAATGGGGAGTGGTGCATGGCCGGTTACGGACTTTTTCTGATCCTGGCGACCCTGACGGTGCTCAGCCCGGGTCCTGGCGTGGTGCTGACGCTGTCCAATGCCTTGCGCCATGGTTGGCGCGGGGCATTGCCGGGCATCTTCGGTATCGCGTCGGGGGCGTTTATCGTGGCGGGTATTTGCGCCAGCAGCCTGGGGTTGCTCCTGGCCGCCTCGGCGACGGCTTTCACCGTGCTCAAATACATCGGGGCGCTGTACTTGTTGTACTTGGGCATCAAGATGTGGCGTACCCAGCGCTTTATTCCTGAACTCACAGCTACGTCGCCGCGCCCGTGGCGGCGATTCGGCGAGGCGCTGTCGATTCAGTTGCTCAACCCCAAGGCGGGGTTTTTCTTCCTGGCGGTGTTCCCTCAGTTCATCAAGCCGGAGGGCGATTATTACCGCCAGTTTTTCCTGCTGGTGGCGTCCTATGGCGTGCTTGTGGTCCTGGTGCATTCCGGCTATGCGCTCATGGCCAATGGCGCCAGGGGCTGGCTCTCGTCGAGCCAGGGCGCCAGGATTGTCGGCAAATTGTCGGGCATCACCTTCCTGGGCTTTGGTGCGTTGATGGCGTCTGCCAGCAAGTGATGAGACCTATCAACGTCGCCCCGTCCGCGTACTCACATCCACCCACACCGCCAGCACCAAGATGCTGCCTTTGACGATCATCTGCCAGTAGCTGTCGACGTCGAGCATCGACATGCCGTTGTCCAGGCTGGTGATCACCAGCGCGCCGAGCAGCGCACCGTAGACCGTGCCGGAGCCGCCGCGCATGGAGGTGCCGCCGATGAAGCAGGCCGCGATGGCGTCGAGTTCGCCCATGTTGCCGGCCGAGGGCGAGCCGGCGGCCAGGCGTGCGGTGTTGACCATGCCGGCGAGGGCGCACATCACGCCCATGATGCCGAAGATCCACAGCTTCACCGCTTGCACGTTGATGCCGGACAGGCGCGTGGCTTCCATGTTGCTGCCTACCGAGTAGACGCGGCGGCCGAACACGGTCTGGCTGGTGACGTAGCTGAACACCCCCAGCAGGATCAGCAGGAGCAGCACCGGCACCGGAATGCCGTCGTAGCTGTTGAGGGTATAGACGAACCCGGCCAGCACCGCGCCGATCACCACCACGCGCAACACGTCGCGCACCAGGGAATGCGCCGCCAAGCCATGGAGGGCGCGGTTGCGCCGTTGTTTCCAGGTCAGGAACAGGGTCAGGGCGAACAGCAGGATGCCGAGCCCGGTCCCGACCGTGTGCGGCAAGTAACCCTGGCCGACGTAGACCAGCTCCGGTGACACCGGGGCAATGGTGGTGCCGCCGGTCACGCCCAACAGGACGCCGCGAAACGCGAGCATGCCACCCAGCCCGACGATGAACGATGGAATGCGCAGGTAGGCGGTCATGTAGCCGTTGCCCAAGCCGATCACCAAGCCGCACAAGGCCACCAGGCTGAGGTTCGCCAGCAATGGGATGTGATAGACCACATCGAGGATCGCCGCCAGGCCACCTAATAGCCCAAGCAATGAGCCCACCGACAGGTCGATCTCGCCGCTGATGATCACCAGCACCATGCCGCAAGCGAGGATCCCGGTGATGGACATCTGCCGCAGCAGGTTGGAAAGGTTGCGCGGGGTCAGGAACCCACCGTCGGTCTGCCAGCTGAAGAACAGCCAGATCAGCGCCACGGCGATCACCAGCGCGAGCATTTTGTAGCGGGAAAACAGCTGTTTGACCTGATTCATCTACGCAGACTTCCGATCATTATTGTTATGGCCATCGGGATGGCTGAGCGCGGCGGCGAGCACCTGTTCCTGGGTGAGTTCGTGGTTGATGAAGTCGCCGCGCAACTGGCCTTCGCCAATCACCAGCACGCGGTCGGAAACTCCCAGGACTTCGGCCAGCTCCGAGGACACCATGATGATCGACACGCCTTCGGCCGCCAGCGCGCCCATCAACTTGTAGATCTCATACTTGGCACCGACGTCGACGCCACGGGTGGGCTCATCGAGGATCAGCACGCGGGGCTTGGTCAGGAGCATTTTCGCCAACACGGCTTTTTGCTGGTTGCCGCCGGAGAGGCTGGTGATCGGCAGGAACGGGCTCGCGGTCTTGAGGTGCATGCGCGCGATTTCCTTGTCGATGCTGCCCAGTTCGGCTTCGGCGTCGATGCGGGTCAGTTTCGCGTAGTTGTCCAGCACCGCCAGGGTGATGTTCTGGCCCACGCCCAGATCTGGAATGATGCCTTGGCGCTTGCGGTCTTCGGGGACCATGCACAGACCCGCGCGGATCGACTTGAGCGGCGTGCGCGTGTCTATTTGTTGGCCGCCCAGCCAGACTTCGCCTTCGTAGCGACCGGGGTAGGCGCCAAACAGCGCCGAGACCAGTTCCGTGCGGCCGGCACCGACCAGCCCGGCGATGCCGAGGATTTCCCCGCGCTTGAGGACAAATGAAATGTCGTCGACCCGTTTGCGCTTGGGGTTGTCGACGTCGTAGCAGGTGACGTGGCGCGCCTCGAAAATCACCTCGCCGACGTCATGGGGTTCGGTGGGGTAGAGGTTGCTCATTTCCCGCCCGACCATCTGGGTGATGATCCTGGGAATGTCCATGTCCGCCATGGCGGTGGTGGCGATGTGTTTGCCATCGCGGATCACCGAGATGGTGTCGCACACGGCGGCCACTTCATCGAGTTTGTGGGAGATGTAGACGCAGGCAACGCCTTTGGCCTTGAGGTCGCGGATGATGTCCAGCAGCACCTCGATTTCCGAGCGGGTCAGGGCCGAGGAGGGCTCGTCGAGGATCAGCAGCCGCGCCTGCTTGTTCAGTGCCTTGGCAATTTCCACCAGTTGCTGGTAGCCACCGCCGTACTGCGAAACCGGCAACGAGACGTTCATGTCCGGCACTTTGAGCTCACGCATCAGGGCTTCGGCGCGATGGATCATCGCCGGGTAGTTCATGCGTCCGCCAGGCAGCGTCAGCTCGTGGCCCATGAAGATGTTTTCGGCCACCGACAGGTCGGGGACCAGGGTCAGTTCCTGGTGAATGATGACGATCCCGGCGGCTTCGGTTTCGCTGATGGACTGCGCCTTGAGCGGCTGGCCGTCCCAAATGATTTCGCCTTCCCAGGTGCCGTAAGGGTAGACCGCCGACAGCACTTTCATCAGCGTGGATTTGCCCGCGCCGTTTTCACCGCACAGGCCGACACACTCACCCGGCCTGACCTTGATGTCGATGCCGTTCAGGGCTTTGACACCGTCAAAGGTTTTGACGATGCCGTTCATTTGCAGCAGGTAGTCGGACATGGCAAGGACTCTTGGAAAAGGGGCTCACACATCGGCGGGGAGGAAACAGCCTCACCCTAATGCCAAGGTCAGGCTAAGTCCCTGTGGGAGCGGGCTTGCTCGCGAAGACGGCATGTCAGGCACCATCAATGTTGACTGGTGCACCGCTTTCGCGAGCAAGCCCGCTCCCACAGGTCTCCGGGGTTGCCCCCAAGTCACTGCCCGGCGATCTGCGCCTTGGTATAGAACCCGTCCTTTTCCAGCAGGTCGATGTTGTCCTTGGTCAACGGAGTAGGGGTGAGCAGGATGGTGTCGACTTTCTTGCTGCCATTGTCGTATTGCGAGCTGAAGGTCGGTTTCTCGTTACGCGCCAGTTGCACCGAGAGCTTGGCGGCTTCGGTGGCAATCAGTTTCAGCGGCTTGTAGACGGTCATGGTCTGGGTGCCATCGATCACGCGCTTGACCGCCGCGAGGTCGGCGTCCTGGCCCGAGATCGGCACCTTGCCGGCCATCTTCTGTGCTGCCAGGGCCTGGATGGCGCCGCCGGCGGTGGCGTCGTTGGAGGCGACGATGCCATCGATTTTGTTGTTGTTCCGGGTTAGGGCGTTTTCCACGATGCTCAGCGCTTCGGTGGGGTTCCATTCCTTCACCCACTGCTGGCCGACAATCTTGATGTCACCCTTGTCGATGGCTGGTTGCAGCACTTTCATCTGGCCTTCGCGCAGGACCTTGGCGTTGTTGTCCGTGGGCGCGCCACCGAGCAGGAAGTAGTTGCCCTTGGGCGCGGCTTTCAGCACGCCGCTGGCCTGCATCTCGCCGACCTTTTCGTTATCGAAGGAAATGTAGGCGTCGATGTCGGCGTTGAGGATCAGTCGGTCGTAGGACACCACCTTGATCCCGGCCTTCTTGGCTTCGGCGACGGCGTTGGTCAGCACGGTGGCGTTGAACGGCACGATGACGATCACATCGACACCACGGGAGATCAGGTTTTCGATCTGCGAGATCTGCTTCTGCTCGTTGGCATCGGCGGATTGGACGAAGACCTTGGCGTCGAGTTTTTCCGCCGCCGCGACGAAGTAGTCACGGTCCCGCGACCAGCGCTCCAGGCGCAGGTCATCGATGGAAAAACCGATTTTCGGATGGGCCGCATCGGCCATGACCGGAAGCGAGAGCAGGGCGAGGGCGCCGGCGAGCAGGGTACGTTTGAATGTTTTCATGTAGTGCGTCCTTTTATTGTTGTTTGAAAGACACTGCCTGACGATGAGCGTGATACCGGGTAGAACTGTAGAGCGTTGTAGGGCGCCGTGGGCACAGATTTGTCGCGAGAATGTAACAGCCCCTGTGCCCCGAACGGCGCCCCGTTGTCAGGGGTAGATAAACCGATTGACCACGTTTTCGAGCATTTCCTGGCGACCGCTGACGGCCTGGGGATTGAGCTCGTTGGTAAAGGCGTGCTCGGCCAGCGATTCAAGGCTGAAGTCGCCAGCTATCACTGCCTTGCCAAACGGCTTCTGCCAGCCGGCGTAGCGCTGGTCCTTGAATTGTTGCAACTGATCGTTCTGCACCATGGCTGCCGCGCGCTCCAGGGCGAGGGCGAGGACGTCCATGGCGGCGACATGGCCGTGGAACAGATCGATATCGTCCACGCTCTGGCGCCGAACCTTGGAGTCGAAGTTGAACCCGCCATTGCCGAAGCCCCCGGCCTTGAGGATTTCATAGGTGGCCAGGGTCATTTCCTCGACGCTGTTGGGGAACTGGTCGGTGTCCCAGCCGTTCTGCGGATCGCCGCGGTTGGCGTCGATGCTGCCGAAAATGCCCAGGGAGACAGCCGTGGCGATCTCGTGATGGAAGCTGTGGCCGGCCAGGGTGGCGTGGTTGGCTTCGATGTTGACCTTGATCTCGTTCTCCAGGCCGAACTGCTGCAGGAAGCCGAACACCGTGGCGCTGTCGTAATCGTATTGGTGCTTGGTCGGCTCCTGGGGCTTGGGTTCGATCAGCAGGTCGCCCTTGAAGCCGATCTTGTGCTTGTGCTCGACCACCATGCGCATGAAGCGGCCCAACTGTTCGCGCTCTTGTTTCAAGTCGGTATTGAGCAGGGTTTCGTAGCCTTCACGACCGCCCCACAACACGTAGTTGGCGCCCTTGAGGCGTTGGGTGGCGTTCATCGCGCTGAACACTTGCGCGGCGGCGCAGGCGAACACTTCCGGATCGGGGTTACTGGCGGCGCCTGCGGCAAAGCGCGGGTTGCTGAAGCAGTTGGCGGTGCCCCACAGCAGCTTGATCCCGGTCTGTTCCTGATGGCGCTCCAGGTGGTCGACCATCTGGGCGAAGTGGTTGCGGTACTCCTTCAGCGAATTGCCTTCCGGGGCGACGTCGGTGTCGTGGAAGCAGTAGTAGTCGATGCCCAGCTTGGAGAAGAACTCAAAGGCCGCTTCGGCCTTGCCGATGGCCACTTCCATCGGATCCCCGGCGTGCTGCCATGGGCGCTTGAAGGTACCGGCACCGAACACATCCGACCCCGGCCAGACGAAGGTGTGCCAGTAGCAGACCGCCATGCGCAGGTGCTCGCGCATGGGTTTACCGAGCACCAACTTGTTGGCGTCGTAGTGACGGAAGGCAAGCGACGAATCGCTGGTGGGGCCTTCATAGCGAATCTTGTCGACACCGGGGAAGTACGGCATGAGCGGGTTTCCTTTTTATTCTTGGCGGTGTCCCGATACTAACGCCGGCCCCGTGGCTGCTGATTATGAAAATCACCAACGGGCAGTTCGATTTTGAGTATTGAGATTCGCTGTCCGCGCGCCTAGTCTGTGTCGACCGGCACAGGGTTAAACCAATGAAAACCGTCCCGCCCGTTCACCGCATTGCGTTGCTGTTCAATGGCAGCAAGATCTACGACCGCGGCATCATCAGTGGTATCGGCAACTATCTGAGCAGCACGCGTGCGTCCTGGGACTTGTTTCTCGAGGAAGATTTTCTCTGCCGTTTGAAAGGCATCGAGCGCTGGCAGGGCGACGGGATCATTGCCGATTTCGACGACCCGCTGATCGGCGAGGCGCTGGCCGGGATCAAGCTGCCGGTGGTGGCGGTGGGCGGTTCCTATCAGGATGAACGCGCCTACCCGAAGGGCATTCCCTACGTCGCCACCGACAATGATGCATTGATGAAATTGGCCTATGAGCACCTGATCGAGGCCGGGCTGACCCGTTTCGCCTGTTTCAGCCTGCCTGAAGCACAAGCCAATCGCTGGGCCCAGGAACGGGAGAAAGCCTTTCGCCGGCTGGTGCAGCGCGATGGCCTGCACGCCGAGGTCTATCGTGGCATGGGCACCAGCGCACCGCTCTGGGACAGCGCCGTCGAACAGCAGATCGCCTGGCTGCAAAGCCTGCCCAAACCTATCGGCATCATCGCCGTCAGCGACGCCCGCGCCCGGCAACTGCTGCAAGCTTGCCTGACAGCCGGGATCGCCGTGCCGGAGCAAGTGGCGTTGATCGGCATCGACAACGATCCCCTGACCCGCAGCCTGACGCGGGTGCCATTGAGCTCGGTGATCCAAGGCACCGAGACCATGGGCCGCACCGCCGCACGCCTGCTCCATCAGATGCTGCACGGCATGCCGTCCACGGGCACGCAGATTCTGGTCCCGCCGGATGCGATCAATGTGCAGGTATCGAGCCTGCATCAACCGTTGGGCAACCCTTATGTCATGCAGGCACTGCTCTTCATCCGCCAATACGCCTGCCAGGGCATCAAGACGGCCCAAGTGGCGGCTTATGTAGGGGTATCGCGTTCATCGCTGGAGGCGCATTTTCGCAAGGAGCGGGGTTGTAGCGTCCACGACGAAATCCTGCGCTTCAAACTGGCCGCCGCCGCCAACGGACTGGAAAACACCAACGCGCCGATTGCCGACATCGCCCAGAATTGCGGCTTCAAATCGGCGCAATACCTGCACACCGTGTTCCGCCGCGAATTCGGCTGCACGCCCCGGGAGTACCAGCAGGGGACAAATACGGCCACTCACTGACCCACCATCGAACCGCTCCTGTGGCGAGGGACAGTGACCCGCCTCCACAAGGGGTACACCACCGCGTCTTCCTTGTGGCAAGGTTGCGGGGTTCATCGAATATTTAGGGACGGATGGAATGACGCTCAGGGTCATGGTGGTCGGTGGGTATGGAAATTTCGGCAGTATCGTTTCCAGGCATCTGGTGGTGATGCCAGGTGTAGAACTGGTGATTTCGGGGCGTGACGCTCGAAAACTGCAGCGCAAAGTCGATGAGTTGAACGCTCAATCGGGCACTGTGTGTGAAAGTTGGTGCGGCGATGCCATGGGGCCAGGCTTCAAATCCGTCCTTGGCTTGATGAACATCCAATGGGTCATTCATACCGGCGGCCCCTTTCAAGGGCAATCCTATGCAGTCGCCGAGAGCTGCATCGACGCGGGCGTGAACTACTGTGACCTGTCCGATTCCAGGGCCTTTGTCACCGGCATTGGCGCACTCGACGCCCGGGCAAAACAGGCAGGCGTGGCGATCCTCAGTGGTTGCAGCTCAGTGCCGACGCTCTCGGCCGCCCTCATCGATCAGCAGCGGCATCGTTTTAAACGCATTGACACGATCGAGCATGGGATTTCCTCTTCGGCCAAGATGCCGGGGTTATCCACCGTCGAAGGCGTTCTCGCTTATGCGGGTAAGCCGATCAAGCAACTCAGGAATGGCCGAGTGCATGAGGTCCTGGGATGGCAGGATCTGACGCTTCGCAGAATGCACTCTATGGGCACCCGGGTATTGGCCAATGTCGACGTGCCGGACATGGATATCTTCGCCGGCCGCTATGGTGCCCAGACCCTGAGCTTCAAGGCCGGCGCTGGTCTGAAGCTCGGCGGCATTGCCAACTACCTGCTGGCCTGGGCAATGAGGATGGGGATGGTGCGTGACCATGTCCCTTGGGCGGCCAGGCTTCATCGATGGGGGCTCTGGTTCGAACGATTTGGCGATGGCAAAAGCGCAATGTACATCGACGTCCATGGCATCGGTGCCGATGACGAGCCGCTGTCGTTGAACGTCCAGCTCTGCGCCATGAACGACAAAGGGCCGGAAATTCCCAGCTGTGCAGCCGTTGCTTTGGCGGCAAAAGTTGCCCAAGGGTATCTGCCCGAGCCCGGTGCTCGGGCCTGTGTGGGTGAAATCACCGTCGACGAATACATGGCCGCCATCAACGATCCACAAAACCTCAGCCTGTCCGTGCATTTCTCTGACGGGCAGGGTTGACCATGCTCTATCTGTGCGTGAAGTACATCCATGTGATCGCGGCCATTTTCCTGTTCGGCTTCGGCATGGGGTCATACCTCTACCTGATCGCCGCCAGCCGCACCGCCAACCCGCAAGTCATTGCCCATGTGGCCAGGACGGTCGTCCGATTCGACACCTGGATTACCACGCCGGCGGGTTTTATTCAGATAGTAACGGGTTATCTGCTAATGAGGCTGGCCGGACTCCCCCTGATCACTGAATGGATCATGACGTCGCTGATCATCTTCTTTTGCGTGGGCGCGCTCTGGCTTCCGGTGCTGGTGCTCCAGAAGCGCTTATACGTAATGGCGTCGAGCGCGGTGGGGGATGGGCGGACGCTCGATGATCGATACTCATCCGTGTATCAGAAGTGGTTCTGGATGGGGGTTCTGGGCTTTTTGGGGATGTTTGTCATCGTGCTGATCATGGTGACGAAGATGACGCCACGTCAGTGGATCGAGCTATTGCTGGGTTAAGTATCGACCCGTTCCAGCGGGTTGGTCCCAGGCGTGGACATTTTCAAGAAACGCCGTTCATGATCCGCGTTCGGCAACAGGCATATGTCGTGTTTGCCAAACAGCCGATAACGATTCAGGGCAATGCGATCATAGGCCCAGTCCCGAAGCATGCGGGGGACGTAGCGCAGCAGTTTCACCGGGCGCCAGGCCCAAGGCAGCAGGGCTACGACTTCAAAAATCGCATCCGAACGCACCCAGTAATGCCGATCACGAACCACTGCCATGGTGTCGAACTGCTGCAAGGGTAAGCCTGCCCAGGCAAGCAAGGCTTGTCCTTCGGGCGACTGGACGGAGGCTAACCGCACGCGTCGGTCGCGGTCGTGGCGGATCAGGAACCTCGCCCAGCCATTGCACAGTTTACAAACACCATCGAACAGGACCACTGTCTCGCCTGGTTTGAGCAAGGGCGCGGGTGAAGGGCGAGTTTGGGAGATGGGCATGAATGTGTGTCTACAGGACGCTGGGTTACCCGGATAATACGCCTGTTTCAGCGTCAAAGGGCGTCCCGAAGGGGAGCCCGACCATGATGATTTCAAGGGCATGATCCGATCCATGAGCGATGACATCTACAACCTGTTCACACGCTTCCAGACCCCCGATCCTGACATCGGACCCCGGGAGCAGGCGCCCATGCTTGCCCAGGAGCAGGCCTGGGCGCGTGAGCGCGCGGCCATGCATCGCTTCAGCTGGATCGTGGTGCTGGTGCCACCGTTGTGCCTGGGCCCGGTGCTGCCGGGCATCGCGTTTCTGCTGGGGTTGCTGGTCTATCAGGGGTTATCCGTCCCAGGCGTTGACCTTGACCGGATCGTCGGGGCCTCCTTTGGCTGGCTGGTGTTCGCCACCTTGCTGTTCATGGCTGCGTGGATCCTGCACAACTTCTTGCGCGATACACGCGACCCGACCAAGCGCTATTGGCAGTCGATGCTCGACCAAGGGCTGGTCGAGCTCGAACACCATACCCTGGTCTCCGGCATCAGCCTGTGGTCCAACAACTATGACCCGGACTGCAACACCCTCATGCAATGGAGCGACGGCAAACTGAAATGCGTGCAAGACAGCGGTGTGTCGCAATGGATCCTGGCCAAGACCGCGGCGGGGCATTGGCTGGTGCTCAAGGAGCAATATCCGGGCAACTTCAGCTACGGCCGGGTAGGGCAAATGCCGGCGCCGGACAAGCTGCTGCGACCCCGTCAGCAACTGACGATTGCTTTCGCCCCGGGCACGAACCTGCAACTGGGTAGGCGTTTCGACGGTGCGCCGATGCCATTGGTGGAGACGCCGTACTGGATGTCTGCCGATGAGCTCAAGCGCCTGGACGAGGCCGCCCATCACTGGAATTTTCTACCGCCGAACCGCTATGGGGTGGTCAATGACGAGGATGCCGCGTGGGTGCAACGGTTGGTGAACAGGGCGCATCCAGCCGGGCGCTAAAGCCACGTATCCACCACCCGCCGATCCAACTCTTCCCAATCCGCCATGCCCAATACCCGCATCGTGTTCAGCCCGCGCAGATAACCGCGCAATTGATTGGCCGTGGCCCGCTTGAGCTCCGGCTCAGGTTCGGTGCTGCTCAACAGCACGCTTTCGTACTGGATCAGGTAGTCCGCCACCCGCTCACGGAAGTCGGGCAATACCGCGTCGCGAATCAGATCAAACGTTCTCATGGCTATACCTCATCAATCTTTCTCGGCTGGCAACTATTGCTAGGAGTAATAGTGACCATTACCAAATGCAAGTTCTGCTTTGCCGGCAATCATTGGAAAATCAGCGCCATTGAACACGCAGCCCAGTATTTTTATTTTCAGGACCCCCAACCCATGCGCCCTTTATTTTTGCTTGCCCTGGCGTTTTCCCCGTTATTGCTGGCCGGTTGTGCCTCTGCACCGAACGACCCGACCCTGACCTTGCAGACCAGCAAGACACCGGCCCAATACGCCGAATGCGTCGTACCGAAGTTGCAGGGCAATGCCTTGAACCCGATGGTCTCGCAGACCCAGCGCAGCTACCGCATCGTGGTGCCGAGCAAGGTGTCGGCGGACAACGTGCTGGAAGCCTACAAGGCCGGCAACGGCGGCAAGGTATTCATCTACGAGCGGCACTTGCTGGCCTCCAACCTCCTGCCTTCGAGTTTTGAACGCGCCGCACAGGAATGCATCTGACCGGCCCGTAAACGTTTTCACCGTGCTCCTTTGGTTGGCCGCAACCAACCAATTCCCTTGCCCCGCACCGTCTTCGGTCGCGGGGCTTTTTTTGCCTGCCGGTTTCAGGTTAGCCAATCATCCGCTCGGATGAACTCGATGAGCGCTTTCAGGGCCGGTGGCACATGGCGTCGGCTGGGGTAATAGAGAAAAAACCGGCTCGGCGGCGCTTTCCATTGCGCAAGCAGTTCCGTGAGATACCCACTGCGCAGGTCATCGCGCGCCAATTCCTCGTAGACGTAGGCAATCCCGGCGCCATCTTTCGCCGCCTGGATCATCAAAGCATCGTCTTCAAGCATGAGCGGGCCGGTGACGGACAAACGGATCGGTTGCCCCTCTGCCTGATACTCCCAAGCGTAGAGTTTGCCGCTGGGAAAACGCCGGGCGATGCAGGCATGGTCGAGCAAATCCCGTGGAACCTGGGCAATCCCCTTCGCGGCCAGGTAGGTTGGCGCGGCCACGGTCACGAACGATTGAGGGGGGCCGACAGGGACGGCGATCATGTCGCCGGCCAGGCTTTCGCCAAAGCGCACGCCGGCGTCAAAACCGCCGCTCACGATATCGGTCAAGCCATCATCGGTGACCAGGTCCAATTGAATGCGCGGATACCTGGCCACGAATGGCCCAAGTACTTTCGCAAATACTGCACGCGCCGCCGGACGCGCCACGTTGAGGCGAAGCTTGCCGGCGGGCACGTCCTGCAGCGAGGTCAACTGCGTCAAGGCATCGGCAACCTGCTGCAGGGTAGGGGCCAGCGTTGCCAATAGCTGGTGGCCGGCCTCGGTCGGGGTCACGCTGCGCGTGGTGCGGTTGAGCAGCCTGACACCCAGGCGTGCTTCCAGGGCCCGCATTGCGTGGCTCAATGCCGAGGCCGAAACACCCCGCTCGTCGGCGGCCTTGCGAAAGCTGCGATGGCGAGCGACGGCGGCAAAGGCGTCCAGTTCGGACAGATCGGGGTGCTGACTCATGAATACTGTTCAGTAGTTCAAATAAGATTACCCATCTTATCGTCATAAGAACGCTCGCGGATACTGCCCACATCATCTGTGGAGAACTGGCTATGCAAAAGAATCGTCTTGGATCATCGGACTTCCTGATTTCGCCCATTGGCCTGGGAACCTGGGCCATTGCTGGCACCGGCTGGGAATACAGTTGGGGCGCGCAGGACGACGAGGACAGCCTGGGCGCCCTTGAATACGCTGTCGAGCGCGGGGTGAACTGGATCGATACGGCGGCGGTTTATGGGCTGGGCCATGCCGAGCGACTGGTCGGGCAGTTGTTGCGCCGGGTGCCGGCTTCGCGGCGTCCGTTGGTGTTCACCAAGGGCAGTCTGGTCTGGGACCCGGTCACCAAGGCAATTTCACACTCGCTGGCGCCTGGATCATTGCTCGCCGAGGTCGAGGCAAGTTTGCGCCGACTGCAAGTCGAAACCATCGACCTTTATCAGATCCACTGGCCGGCCTTTCCTGCCGACGGTAGCAGTGAAGGGATCGAGGAGGCACTTTCGGCGTTGGTCACCGCCCGCGAACAGGGGAAAATCCGCGCTATCGGCGTCTCCAATTTTGATGTCGCGCAACTCAAGCGGGCTCAGGCGGTGACCGAGATCATCTCACTCCAGCCGCCTTATTCCGCCTTGATGCGGGACATCGAGGAGGACGTCCTGCCATTTTGCGAGCAGGCCGGAATGGGTGTCCTGGCCTATTCCACCCTTCAATCGGGACTGCTGTCCGGTAGCATGACGCGTGAGCGCATCGCCCAATTGCCCGACGACGATTGGCGAAAGGCCCGAAGCGCGGATTTCCAGGAGCCTCGCTTGAGCGCGAACCTGGCGTTGGTCGAGGTTTTGGCCGGTATTGGTGAACGGCACGGGGTGAGCGCGGCGGCAGTCGCCATCGCCTGGGCGCTGCGCAAACCGGTGGTGGCCGGCGCCATCGTCGGTGCTCGCCGTCCCGGACAGGTCGATGGGCTGATTGCCGGCTCGCAGCTGCGCCTCAGTGCCGAGGA
This sequence comes from Pseudomonas beijingensis, assembly GCF_030687295.1. NCBI lineage: Bacteria > Pseudomonadati > Pseudomonadota > Gammaproteobacteria > Pseudomonadales > Pseudomonadaceae > Pseudomonas > Pseudomonas beijingensis. The sequence continues at coordinate 3,778,656 of NZ_CP117425.1, forward strand.
GATCGACGAGATTCAACCTTTCCTGCCCTTGGGTATGGGCACGAATGTCCCTGGGGCGCTTGAGCTTTAACGTTTGGCAGCCCGCTTGAACGAGCGGGTTTGACGCCTCGCTGCATAATCGGCACTATTTGCTCGTTTGTGATCATTAGTGCTCGTTTATGCAGGTTGTAGCATCATGACTTCTCCTCACGAAACGTTCCCCGGCGAACGCCAGCAATTGATCAGCCAGCGTCTCGCTCGGTATGGCCGGGTGATCGCGGCTGACCTGGCCAGCGAATTCAATGTCTCCGAACACTCGATCCGGCGTGATCTGGGCGCATTGGCAGCGGCGGGGGTGTGCAAGCGCGTTTATGGCGGCGCGATACTCTTGCCCGCTGCCGAAGGGTCGATGGAGGCGCGCGTGCGTAAAGACCCGGCGCGCAAGGGCAGCCTCGGCCAAGCGGCCGCTGCATTGTTGCGCGCGGGCCAACACGTGTTTATCGACGCCGGGTCGACCAACCTGGCCGTCGCCTGCGCTATCGATCCGCACCTGCAATTGACCCTCACCACCAATTCGCCGTTGATTGCGGTTCAGTTGATGAAACTGCCCAGCGCCGAGGTCATCCTGCTGGGTGGCCGCTTGAGTCCAAACGCGGGAGGTGTGATCGGGCTGACGGCTGTCCAGCAATTGCGCCAATTCAGTTTCGACGTGTGTGTCCTCGGCGCCTGCGCCATCGATCCCGACAATGGCGTCACGGCGTTCGGCCTGGACGACGCGGAGTTCAAGCGCGCGGTGGTCGCGGCAAGTGGGCAGGTGATCGCGGCGGTGACCAATGAAAAGCTGTCCAGCGTTGCCCACTACCAGGTGGCCTCCTGCGAAGAAGTCGCCGCCCTGGTGGTGGAGCACGATGCGCCCCGTGAGCGACTCGAACCCTTCTTCGGCCGGGTGACCAACGTCGTGACGGCTGCCCGTGAACAGCGCCGTACCTGATGCCTTTGCCGCCGTGAACTCGACAATCGGATAGATACTGCACGGCCCCCATTGTCCGCCAGGCGATTTGCGTCTAGTTTGCTGCCCGATCACAAGTACAAAAAATCAGGAGTCATCGATGCAACCGATTCGTCTCGGCCTGGTGGGCTACGGCAAGATTGCCCAGGATCAACACGTTCCAGCCATCCACGCCAACCCCGCATTTCAACTGGTGGCGGTCGCCACGCAAGGGCAACCCTGCGCCGGGGTGGAGAACTTCCGGTCCCTGGGCGAGCTGCTCGAAAACGGCCCGCACGTCGATGCGATTGCGTTTTGCACGCCGCCACAAGGTCGATTTGCCCTGGTGCAACAAGCGCTGGCGGCCGGTAAACACGTCCTGGTGGAAAAACCGCCGTGCGCCACCCTGGGCGAGGCCATGGCCTTGGTGGAGCAAGTTCGCGAGCAAGACGTCAGCGGCCTGTTCGCCTGGCATTCCCGTTACGCCCCGGGCATCGAAGCCGCCCGTGACTGGCTGGCCAGTCGCACCGTGCACAGCGTCCAGATCGATTGGAAGGAAGACGTGCGCAAGTGGCACCCCGGCCAGGCGTGGATCTGGCAGCCCGGTGGCCTGGGTGTCTTCGATCCGGGCATCAATGCCTTGTCGATTGCGACCCATTTGTTGGCGTTGCCGTTGTTCGTGGAGTCCGCCGAGTTGCGCGTGCCGGACAACTGCCAGTCGCCGATTGCCGCCAGCATCAAGATGGCCGACGCGCGTCACCTCGATATTCGTGCGGAGTTCGATTTCGACCATGGTCATGACGAACTCTGGAGCATCGAGATTCGCTGCGCCGAAGGCGTCCTGCGCCTGGACAACGGCGGTGCGCTGTTGAGCATCGATGGCGTGCGCCAGGCCGTCTCCGAGGAAGGTGAGTACGCCGCGGTATATCGGCATTTCCAGCAACTGATCAACGACAAAGCCAGTGACATGGACCTGCAGCCACTGCGGTTGGTCGCGGACAGCTTTTTTGTCGGCAGTCGGACGGCGGTCGAGCCGTTCTACGATTAACCCAGGGAACTGCAGTTGAACGAACAGACCTTGTCCATGCGCCTGGAGCGCGTGGCGGCGCATATGCCGGCGGGTGCGCGCCTGGCCGATATCGGCTCGGATCACGCTTACCTGCCGGTGGCCTTGCTGCGCCGTGGCGCTATTGAGACAGCGGTGGCCGGCGAGGTGGCGTTGACGCCGTTGCGCGCCGCCGAGCGCACCGTGGGCGAGAATGGCCTGGAGCAATGGATCAGCGTGCGCCTGGCCGACGGCCTGGCGGCAATCGAGCCGGAAGACGAGATCACGGCGATCAGTCTCTGTGGCATGGGCGGCGAAACGATCCGCGACATCCTGGACAGTGGCAAAGCTCGGCTGAGCGGGCGGGAGCGGCTGATCCTGCAACCCAACGGCGGCGAACAACCGCTGCGCCAATGGCTGATGGAGAACGACTACCGCATCCTTTGCGAGGAAGTGCTGCGGGAAAACCGTTTCTACTACGAGATCATCGTCGCCGAGCGCGCCGGGCCGGTGACGTACACCGCCGAGCAGCTGTACTTCGGCCCACTGCAGATGCAAGCCCGAACCCCGATTTTCCTGGCCAAGTGGCAACGCCTGTTGCGCCAGAAGCAAAAGACCCTCACCAGCTTTGCCAAGGCGCGGCAGGCTGTGCCCGAAGAGAAACTGCACGACATCACACGGCAGGTCCGTTGGATCACTGAGCTGTTGGCTTGAGTTGCATTGAGGTTGGATGTGCCGACGTCATCGCGAGCAAGCTCGCTCCCACAAGGGGGTGTGATAGGTCGGAATGCTGTGAACACCCGCAATCCCCTGTGGGAGCGAGCTTGCTCGCGATGAGGCCATCACTGACTTGAAAAATTCCACGGTCTTCAGCCGGCTGCTTACCGACTCACCACCGGGTAATGCTTGATACGACACGCATACGAGTTGCCGTCGCCCTTACAGACGCCATCCAGGTAGCGGTAGTCGACCTGTACCGACTGTCCTTTCCCGGGCCATTGGCGGCGAGGGAGCGTGGCTTGGTAGTCCGGGGTTTCCGGAGTGAAGGTGAGTAACGAGCCTTGCGCCGGACACTCCACCGAAGAGGTCTTCGGCCTGACTTTCATCACCTGCGCCTGAAGCTGAGGATAGGGTTGTTTCAGCACCTCGACGATGCGCAGCTCCATCTGGCAGATCTGCCACGTTGAGGCCTGGACGGGCTCGCCCATGAAGGAGAGCGTCAAGGCAAGCAGTCCGAGACAGGCTGTGTGGGTGTTCATGGTTGACCTTGTTTGAAGTGCTGACGTTGGCGAATCATAGCTTGGTATTGTGGCCCTCGGCAGGGTGGTGGCACTATGCCTACAGTCTTTAGGCCATTACAAGGAAGTGATCCATGCCCGGCATCCCAAACGTCGCGTCAGCGTTCTGCGAATTCATGCAATCGTGGGAAGAGGACCGCAAATACCTGCCGTCCTCCATCAGTGCCCTGGCCAACGGTTTCGAGGGCTGGCTGAAGTTCGAGTTTTATTTCTGGCTGATCCACGCCCGTCGACTTCGTGGTCCCGACCGTGAGCTGGCGGACGTTGGCGTCGAGTACAAGGTGGCGCTCGATCAGCGTTGGTCGCAGATGGACATCCTCACCAAACAATGCGATTTGTGGATTCGCGACCAGGATGAAAAGCGCTTTCACTTCATTGAACTCAAGACACCTTTCGCCAATGCCAACCAGGGCAAGATGTTTGAAAGTGCCGCCAAAGATTATTGGTACATGACCCGGCTGAAATCCCAGGCGGAAAAGGTAGCAACGGGCAGCGTCATTATCTTTGGCGTGAACTTTGACCAGGCGCGCTGGGAAAGGCACCTCCAGTACATTGAGGAATATGCCGGCTACATCGAGCATTCATCCAAGGCATCGGGCACCGTGCCAGGCGTGGAGGGCTTGAGGTGGGCGGTCTTGACCATGCACTACCCGCAGATAGGTGAGATCCCTCTGCCGCACGCCGAGGTTCAGGCGCCGTGAAGCCGTAGAGGGTCGCTGGCCTGGCACTGCTGGCTCAACCGTAAAGCCCCATCAACGAGAAAGACTTGTCCGTGGTCAGTGCGACAACTTCGGCCAGCGAATGCAGGAGCACCGGCACCAGCAGGCCACCGCTGACCACCCTGGCAACGGCGAACACGCCGCCACAGGCGAAGATCAGCACGACGGTTATCCAATTCCCGTATTGGATGTGCATGCCGGCGAAGATGGCTGAGGTCACGATGATCGCGATCCATGTCCAGGCACGGCTGTTCTCGTAGGGAAACAGCCGGAGCATGTAATGGCGGAAGAACAGCTCTTCGGCGATGGGCGGCAGCACGATCAGCGAGGCAATCTTGATCGCAACCTGCCAACTGTTGAGCCCGTCCAGGAGCTCGGCCATGAACACCTCACGCGGCAACCCGAGCACGAAGACGGCGACCCCAAAAAGCAGGTAGGTCCCGATAATGCTGATCGCCCCCCACTGCAGGGGTTTGCGAATGGCATGGCCGCGCCACTGCGTGCGCGAATCGGCGCGGTATTGCAAGGCGAAGAGGGCGAGGAGAACGAGCGCGGTGATGCCCGAGGTGGTCGTGAACGTCAGGTAGGCCTGCATGTCCGCGGGGACGAAAAGGACCTCGGGCATCGCGGCCAGGAAGACGATCAGGGTGGCCAGCACAAACATCCCGAGCCGGGGAAAGAAGCGGTAGGGCGATAAAGTAGAAGCGGGTGCAAACTCAGGGGCGGCACTTAGATTCGTCACAGTCACTCCATGAGTGCAAGGAAAAAGGGCATGATGCCAGTGTTTTGATCGTCTGGGATGAGTTCCTACCGGCTTTGTGGAGAGGTACGCAATTGGCCCTGCGACTCGGTGCTTGCAGGAGGGGGTTATCAAGGTTGTCTGGCGCGACTGGAGGTGGGGAGTCTCACTACGTCGAACTTGTGGGGTAAGGAACCAGGTACCCGCGCCACTGCTCCACCGCTATCGCGAGCAAGCTCGCTCCCACATTTGATCGTCGGCAGACGCAACATTCATGTTCAATACAGAACCCCTGTGGGAGCGCTTGCTCGCGATGGCGATCTACCCGTCGAAAACGCTTTCGAACCTTATGGCCCAAGGCCCACTCCCACATTGGGTTATCATGGCAACTTTCCCAATGACCGACTGATCACCATGACTGCCGTAACCGACACCCTGCTCGATACCCTTGAAACCTGCGACATGCTGATCATTGACAAGCTGCATGCGTTCGATTTTTCCCTCGACGAGCAGGGTCAACTGCACGTCGAGTGCATGAACGGTCGTACCCGCGAGCATTGGCGTTTCACACCGGCGCAGATGCAGGCCGCGACCTTCGATACAACCCGCAATCACTGGGTCATCACCAGTGATTCGGGTGATCACCATCTGGAGTGCATAAAGGCATTCGGCGGTCACGACGATGAGGACGACGAAGATGAAAGTGCGTAGTCTCTGGCCGCTGTTGATGGCCGGAAGCCTGGGGGCCATGGGCGTCCAGGCGGACACCGAAGAACGTCATCAACTGCTGGTGGGGTCCTACACTGCCGGGCAGAGCCAAGGTATCTACCGGTTGCAGTTCGACAGCCGTACTGGCCAGATCGACGCGAACCCGTTGCAAGTGATCAAGACTGACAACCCTTCATGGCTGACCCTTTCCAAGGACATGACCCGGCTGTTTGTGGTCAACGAAAACGGACCGGGCCAGAAAGACCCGGTGGGCAAGGTCAGCAGCTACGCCATCGACCCGAAGACCCATGCCATCAGCCTGATCAATCAGGTGCAATCCCTGGGCAACGAGCCGACCCACTCCAGCCTCAGCGGCGATGGCCGGCATTTGCTGGTCAGCAACTATTCGGTGGTGGAAGACCCGGGCGGCACCCTGGCGGTGTTGCCGGTGGGCGCTGACGGCACGCTGTCGCCGGTGGTGCAATTGAGCAGTCATCAGCCGAGCCGGGTCAACCCCGAGCGGCAGATGTCGGCCCACGTGCACGCGGCGGTGTCGTCGCCCGATGGCAGGTACGTGTTCGCCAACGACCTGGGGGCGGACAAGGTGTTCATCTACCGCTACGACCCCAAGGCCAATCCCGAGCTGCCACTGACCGCCGCCGACCCGGCCTTCGTGCAGTTGCCACCTGGCAGCGGCCCGCGTCACCTGCTGTTCAGCGCTGACGGCAAGCACGCCTGGCTGACCATGGAAATGAGCGCGCAAGTGGCGGTGTTCGATTACCAGGACGGTCGCCTTACCCAGCGCCAACTGGTCGACCTGGCCGCCGGCAAACCCCAGCCGGGCAGGGCGGCGGCTGCGTTGCATGCTTCCAGGGATGGCAAGTTCCTCTACGTCAGCAACCGTGGCACCACCAACGAAGTGCTGGTGTTCGCCATCGACCCGGCCGCCGGCACGCTCAAAGAGCTGCAGCGGCGCTCGGTGGAAGGCGATCATCCGCGGGAGTTCAGCCTCGATCCGAGCGGGAAATTCCTGTTGATTGCCAACCAGAAGAGCAACCAGATCGTGGTGGTCGAGCGTGATCCGAAGACCGGCCTACTGGGTAAAACCGTGCAGAAAATGCCGATGGAGGCGCCGAGCGACCTGAAGTTCATCGTCCGTCAATAGACCGCAGGCCCCGGTTTTCGGGGCCTGCACCGTTGTATCAACGAGACTGATAGTCGCTAGTATTACAAAGCATTTCAAGGCGAGACGCCTCGGCGCGTAAGTTTGCTCCACGGCCCAACCGGGCAAGTCAGCCAACTGAATCCGAGGTCTACCGCCATGAATCTGAATCTCTTCTCCGTGATCGCCGCTTCCGCCATCTCTGCCACCGTGGCGCTGCCCGCCAGTGCCAGCGTCGAGATCAGCGACAAGAAAAACCGCACCCACAGCTACACCGAGAAATACCTGCAACAAAGCGCCAACTTCTATGCGGCGCTGGACCACAAGAATCAACACTGAAATCTCGTGCAACGACTGAAGCCTGCGATCTTTTCATCTTCACTGAACATCGGGTGAAAGAGAAAAGATCGCAGGCTTCGCCGTTTCTGAAGAAATCCTGCTGTAATATCACTTGGCCATGTGTTTAAATTTGACGCTGATAAATTGACTCCTTCGCAGATAAGGATCGACACCATGGCGATGCGTTTGGCAGTGATGCTGCTGTTTCTCTATTCCACGCCGATTGTTTCGGCGGCCCAACCGGATGCGGGCGAGTTGGAAGTGGCGCGTGAGCGATTATTGAGTTTGCTGAGCGACTGATTGATTCAGTAACGGGGCTGCATGATGCCTTTGTGGCGAGGGGATTTATCCCCGCTGAGCTGCGAAGCAGCCCCTCAAATGGCAACCTGATCAACCTGACACACAGGGTTGGTAGCTTTGGGGCCGCTGCGCAGCCCAACGGGGATAAATCCCCTCGCCACAGGGCTTTGTGCAAGCAGTTACTTGACCATGATCGCCACGAACAACTCGGACTCCAGATACCTCTGCAACCAATCCTGCAGCCGGGGATAGGGCGCCTGGGCAAACCAGTCGCGGTCGACATGGGCGAACTGCCGCACGAATGGCATCAGCGCCGCATCGGCCAAGCTCTGGTGCTCCGCCACCAGAAACGGCCGGGGCTCAAGCAATGCCTCCAGGCGGCGTAGAAAGGCTTCACCTTCGTGGCGGTAACGCTCCTTCGGGTACTCGGGGTGGCGTTCGGGGTATTTGTAGCGATTCAAGTGCAGTTTGAACACCTGGTCGTTTTCCTCGATCAACGCCGCCGTCAACGCCTGGCCGTCGGCATCGTCCCGTAGCCTCCAGTCTTGCGGATCGTGCTGGGCCAAGGCCCAGTTCATGATCTCCAGGCTTTCATCGATCACCCGGCCATCGACCTGCAGCACCGGCACCGTGCCTTTGCTGGAGAGGGCGAGCATCTCGGCTGGCTTGGCCTTCAGGCTGACTTCGACAATTGCCACGTCGACCGCGCTGTAACGCAATGCCATGCGCGCGCGCATCGCATAGGGGCAGCGGCGGAAGGAATAGAGCGTGGCGCGGCTCATTTCACCTCCACCGTACTCAACCCGTTGCCTTGGCGCCGCACCTGGATCTGCACCGGGATCCGCTCGTGCATTTCCTGCACGTGGGAAATCACCGCGACCTTGCGACCCTGGGCCTGCAAGCCGTCGAGGGCGTCCATCGCCAGTTGCAGCGATTCAGGGTCGAGGCTACCGAAGCCTTCGTCGATGAACAGCGATTCGATCTTCAATGTGCTGGAGGCCATCGAGGCCAGGCCCAAGGCCAGGGCGAGGGAGACCAGAAAGGTTTCGCCGCCGGACAACGAATGCACCGAGCGCAGTTCATCGCCCATTTCCGTGTCCATCACCAGCAACCCGAGCATGCTGCCGCCGCGCTTGAGCCGGTACCGGCGCACCAGTTGTCGCAGTTGGGCATTGGCGTGATGCACCAGCAAGTCGAGGTTGTAAGCCTGGGCCAACTTACGGAAGCGGTCACCGGTGGCCGAGCCGATCAGGGCATCGAGGCGCGCCCAGCGCTGGTACTCGGCGTAGGCCTGTTCGATCTGCCGGGCCAGGGCCTGATTGGCGTTCTGTCGGCGCTGGTCCTCGGCCTGTTCGGCGCGCAGTTCGGCGCAACGCTGTTCGCTGGCGGCGAATTGAGTTTGCAGTTCGACGAGGGCTTCGGCCAGTTGCTCGGGCGCCAGGTTGCCGTTGTGCTGGGCCTGGTGGTTGTGCAGGCGCTGCTCGCGTTCGGTGAGCAATACGCGGGCCTGTTCGATGGCTTTTTCGCTGTTGAGCAAGCGCTGGCGCAACTGGCCGACGTGTTGCTCGTCCAGGCTGAGCAGGGCCTCAAGGGCGGCATCGTCCAGTTCAGGGTGGCCGGCGCGCCACTGCGCGATACCCGTGGCCAGCGCCTGAAGTTCGTGGTCCAGGGTTTGCGCCTGCTCCTGGCGGGCCTTGAGTTCGGCGGCCAATTGCACAAGGTTGTTGCGCACTTGCTGCAACTGCTGGTTGGCCGTCGCCTCGGCCTCCCGGGTCTGTTCCAGGCGCTGGTCGAGTTGGTGCTGCCAGTGTTCGGCACTGGGGTGTTCGCCGAGCAGTTGCGCGAGTTTCTCCTGGCAGGCCTGCTGTTGCTCGCTCAGGGCGTTGAATTGCAGGCGGGACGCTTCCAGTTGCTGAATGCGGGTCTGCTGGCGGTCCTGTTCTTTCTCCAGGGTCTGCTGGCGCTGGAGTTGTTCGCTCAGTTCGTCGCGCTGCTGCTCCAATTGCTCCAGGCGCTGGGCGATCTGCTGGTCCAGTTGCAAGAAGGTCGCGGCGGGCTCGCTGCGCAAGGCCTGCAAGGTGTCGGCCGGCAGCAGGGTGCTGAAGTGGTTCAATTCCTCGTCCAGGCGCTGACGATCGCGGGCCAGTTCTTGCTGCTGGTTGCCCAGGTGCTGTGAGGCCTGCTGGCTGGTGGCTTCGGCTTCGCGCAGGCGCTGGCCCATGCGTGCGACGTCCTGCTGCAAAGTCAGCAGGGCGGCTTGCCGTTGTTCGTCCTGGCTGATGCGCAGGTGCAATTGGCTGTTCTGTTGGGTCAGCCAGGCGTCACGCTTGTTCGAGTCCTGGGCCAGCAGTTGCGCCGACAGCGGGTGAGCTTCCAGGCTGGGTGCCAGGCCTTGTTGCTGGCTGGCGAGCTGTTCCTGTTGCTGTTTGAGTTCCTTGAGCTGGGCGATGACCCCGCTGTACTGCGCCCGCAGGTCGATGACTTTTTCATTGAGCTGCTCGACGGCTTTGCGGGCGTTGGCCTCTTCGGTTTCATCGAAGCGCCCGAGGTTTTCCAGCAGGGCTTCGGGCTGATGATAAGGATGCTCGACGCTGCCACACACCGGGCAGGGCTGCTCGTCCTGCAACTGTGCGCGCAGCTGTTCGACGCTTTCGCTGCGGGCCAGGCGCTGGCGTTCCAGCAGTGCGCGGGTCACGGTCAGGGTCTGTTCGGCGAGGGTCAGTTCGGCCTTGGCTTCGCCGCCCTCACGCACCAGGCGGTCACGCTCCTGCAACGCTTGTTGTTGGCGTTGCTCAAGCTCGGCCCCCCGTTTGTCCAGCTCTTGCTGACTGGCCCACAGCCGGGTCAGGTCTTCGAAGGCGCGCAGTTGCTTGCGGTTGTCTTGCAGCAGGGTTCCGAGCAATTGGATTTGTTCGGCCACGGCCTCGGGTTCGGCGCCGGCTTCCTTGTACAGCACCTCGAGGTCTTGCCGGCGGTTGGCCAATTCCTCGGCGGCACGGGCGGCACCTTGTTCCAGCGTGGCGAGTTCGGCCTGGCCCTGGTTCAGGCGATTGCCGATCAGCATCAGTTGTTGGAGGCGGTCGCGATAGGCGTTCCAGGCGTCGCTCAGCGGTGCCAGGTGCGTGCTTTGTTCAAGTTCGCCGGCGATTCGCTGCAAGCGCTCGACCACCTGTTTTTGCTGATCGAGCAAGGTGTCGATGGCTCGCTGGCCTTCGCTGCAGGCCTGTTGCGCCTGTTCCTGGCGCTCGGCGGACTGGCTGGCGTCCCTGACAAGGCGGGCGAGGGTGCTTTGCTCTTCAAAAGCTTGGCGCAATAACGGCGCGCTGTCGCTGCTTTGTTGTCGAGCCTCAGCCAGTGCCAGTTGCGTGACGCCCAGGCCTGTTTCCAGTTCGGCTTGCTGTTGGTGCAGGTCGATTTGCTGCTGGGTGAGCTGCTGGATCTGCGCGGCCAAAGGGTCGAGTTGCCGGCTCAACTCCGTCTGGCGGATGAACTGATGGCGTTGGGGCGCCAGTTGTTCCAGGCGGGTCAGTTTCAGGCGTTCGTCGGCCAGGGCGTTCCAATCGGCCTGGGCCTGTTGCAACTGTTCGGCGGCGCTGGTGTGTGCGTCCTGCAACTGGCGCAGGTCGCGCAGCCAGGTGTGTTGCTGCTCCAGTTGCTTGAGTTGCGCCTGTTGGGTCTTGAGTTGTTGCTGGGCGTCGTTGAAGCGCTGGTCGAGCTCGGCCCGGGCCTCGGGGGCCAAAGGCGTGACACCGGTGGCCTGGTCCTGCAACTGCCGGTGGCTGTCCTTGGCTTGCTTGGCCTTGTCGAAGGCACGGCGGCCGAGGCGGGTATACAGGGCGGTGTCGGTGAGTTTTTCCAGCAGTTCGCTGCGGTCGTTGTCATCGGCCTTGAGGAACGCGCTGAACTCGCTCTGGGCCAGCAACACGGCGCGGGTGAACTGCTCGAAATTCAGGCCCAGGGCGGCTTCGAGCTGGGTCTTGTATTCGCCTTTCTGGCTCGCCAGCAGTTGATCGTTGTCCAGGTCCCGCAGGCTCTGGCGGCTGGCTTGCAACTTGCCGCCGGCCTTTTCCCGGGCGCGATTGGCTTCCCAGCGGGCCCGGTAGCGGCGCCCGTCGATGCCGCGAAAATCCACTTCGGCAAAGCCATCGCCGGTGCCTCGGCGCAACAGCGTGCGCGGATCGCCCGTGGCAATCTCACCATCGACGTCCGGCACCTTGGCATCGCGACCGGTGTTGTTGAGGCGCGGCACGGCGCCGAACAGCGCCAGGCACAAGGCGTCGAGCAGCGTGCTCTTGCCGGCGCCAGTGGGACCGGTGATGGCGAACAGGCCGGCACTGGCCAAGGGTTCGGCGGTGAAATCAATTTCAAACGGCCCGGCCAGGGACGCCAGGTTCTTCAGGCGGATGGCGAGAATCTTCATGGCTGCTCGTTCTCCATCTGCACGTCTTGCAACAGCACGGCAAAGTCCTTGAGGGTCTGTTCGTCCACTTCGTTGCCGTAGGTGTCCTGCCAGGCGCGGCTGAACAGTTCCTGCGGGCTGAGTTGATCCAGTTCCACCAGCGCGCTGCCGTCATCGGCACTGCCGGCGCCACCGTTGCCGGCGTACTCGGCGGCGATCCGTACCAGGCGCACGGCCTTGCCTTGCAGCGCGGTTTCAACCTGGTGGCGCAGGTCGGGCTGCGGTTCGTCGAGGCGCACCCGCACTTCCAGCCAGGGTTGGCGCTGGACGTCGGCCAGCAGGTCGATGTCGGGCAGGTCCTTGAGTTGCCCCAGGATATCGGCCAGGGGCGCCGGGCCCAGGCGCTGCAGGTTGACGGCCCGGGGAATCAGGCGTGGCTCGACCTTGACCAGGGTTTCGCCGTCCAGGGTGATGTCGAGAATCTGATGCTGGTAACCAATCTCCGAGAATGACAGCGGGATCGGCGAGCCGCTGTAGCGGATGCGCTCTTCACCGTTGACCTTCTGCGGCTTGTGCAAGTGACCGAGGGCGACGTAGCTGATGCTCGGGCCGAACAGGCTGGCGGGCAGGGCCTCGGCGTTGCCGATGATCAGGCTGCGCTCGGAATCCTCGGACACCGAACCGCCGGCCATATGCGCATGGCTGATGGCAATCAGCGCCTGGCCTTTCTTGCGCTTGCTGTTGGCCGCGGCGATCAGCCACTCATGCACCTGGCCGATACCCCGCAGGTAGTCGTCGCCCAGTTGCGCGCCGGTGACTTCGGCGGGGCGCAGGAACGGCAGGGCCAGGCACCACGCCTTGACCTTGCCCTTGGCATCGGGCAACGGCAGCAACAGGCGCTCGACATCCAATTGGCCGTCGTCCAGCCACAACACCCGGCCCAGGGCGTGGGTGCGCAAGCGTCGCATCAGCGGCGCAGGCAATTCGATACGTGAGCCGGAGTCGTGGTTGCCGGCGATCATCACGATGGTCAGGTTGGCGTTTTGTTCATGGGCGCTGACGATGAAATCGTAGAGCCGCTCCTGGGCTTTGACCGGCGGGTTGACGGTGTCGAAGATGTCGCCGGCGATCAACAGCACGTCGGGTTTTTCGTGGGTCAGCTGACGCAGCAGCCAGTCGAGGAAACAGGCGTGTTCGAAATCGCGTTCCTGACCGTGCAGGTTTTGTCCCAGGTGCCAGTCGGAGGTGTGAAACAGACGCAAGGCAAACTCCAGAAAACAGATAATGGCCGCGGTGAAGAGGGGGGCGGCTAAAAGAAGCAGAGTTTACTGGGAAACTGGGGGGAGGACTTGTTCAACTTCGAGGTATCTGCTGCAGCGCGATCCTGTGGCGAGGGAGCTTGCTCCCGCTGGGCTGCGCAGCGGCCCTTGTTTTGCGATTGCTGCGCAATTGAGCGGGAGCAAGCTCCCTCGCCACAAAAGCTCAAAAGCTCAAAAGCTCAAAAGCTCAAAAGCTACAAAGCTACAAAGCTACAAAAAAGAGCGGTTTATTTAGGATAAAGCGGCGGCAATCCCGAATCACCCGCCGAATCCAGCGCCCCTTCGGTGGGCGGGATGGTGCGAATGGCCCGCCACAGGTCTTCACCCTGCCAATGCTGGCCGGTCTCGCTGTAGAGCGCGCCGTTGAGGCCGTCCAAGGCGTCGGACAGCGGCACGAAGCGCGCCGCCATGTCGGCCAGGGTCTCCGGTTGCTGGCGGGCCCAGGCGTCCAGGGCCTGGCGAGTGGCGTGGGGGTCGTTAGCCAGGCAGGTGCGCTTGAGATCATCCAGCAGGGTGCGCGGGCTTGGCCCGGCCTGGGTCGCGCGCAGGACGGCGGGCTGCGAGCGGGCTCGCCACCACAGGCCAAAGCCGAGCAGCGTGGTGCAGGCCAGGATCAGGCTGCTCAATTGCCAATACCACAGGCTGTCGCTCTCGACGGTTGTGACGATCTGCGCCGTGCCGGCGGGCGTATCGACCATCAGGCTCGGATTGTTCGCCACTTGCAGGGTCCGCGCCGGGAGGCTGGTGCGATCCAGATGATCTTCCAGAGTGTTCCACCAGACCACTTCCACCGGAGGCAGCTCGATGGTGCCGCTGCGGTTGGGCACCAGCGCCTCGCGGTCTTCGCGACTGCCCACCAACCCGCGTTCACTGCTGCGGCTGCTGAGTACCGGCTGGTCCGGATAACGCCGCAGGCCATTGATCTCGGTGGCTGGCAGCGGTGGCAACTGGGCGCTGGCCAGGCCTTCGGCTTCCAGGGTCAGGCTGCGGGTCAGGGAGTCGCCGACCTGGCTGTGGGTCGGTTCCGGGCTCCAGCTTTCGCTCAAGGACAGGCTGCGTGCCGGCAACCAAGGCACGTCGGCCGGGTAGCTGGCGGGCTTGGGCTTGACGCTCAGTTGCAGTAGCTCGGAACTGACCCGCATCAATTGGCCGGGCTTGGGACCTGAAGGTGCGGCGTCCTGGGTCACCGGTTCGACCAGGGTAGCGCTGAAGGTCTGGGCCGGGATCGTCAACTCGCCGCTGCGCTGCGGGTAGATGCCATAACGCAGTTCGATCACGCCGTGGCGCACATCGTTGATGACCTTTTCATAGGTGCGCGATTCCCCCAGTTGTTCGGTGCGGGCATCGGGGATGTGCAGCGGCGTCAGGCTACTGTCGTCGTACAGGGACACCGAATGGTAGATGCGCAGGGTCAGGATCGCCTGGGCCTGCACGTACACGTCGCGCTGGTCGAGGCTGGCCTCGATGAACACAGGCGCCAAGGTCCCCGAGGCATTGCGGGTTTCGCTTTCGATGACTTGCAGGGTGATGGGCTGGCTGCTCACCTCGCCCAGTTGCAGTGGAGGAATGACCACGGTGCCGCTTCGACGCGGCAGTAGGGTGACGATCCAGCGGGTGGTGGCGCGGTTCTCGCCGTCGAGGGTGGTCAGCTGGTTGACCTGGCGGGTGCCGCGCACATCGAACAAGGCCTGGAGCGGGCCCAGGTCGGGTTTGCCGAACAACGTGGCGTCATTGGATTCCAGGGTCAGTTCCACCGTTTCCCCGGAGTTCAGGCGGCTGCGGTCCACACTGGCCGTCAGCTGTGCAGCCTGGGTTCCAGAGGCCCAGAGCAGCAAGACGAGGAGGTAGGCGGTGAAGCGGGTCATGGGGTTTTTCCCTGGGCCTGATGGCTTTGCTGTTCATACCAGAATTTACGCCTGAGCAGCTCGCCGGGATTGTCCGGGATCTGGCGCAGCCATTGTTCCATGGCCTGGCGTTGTTCTTCTTCATTGCGCTGGCCGGCGGCGGGACGCAGCGGCGGCGTGGTGGTCTGCTCGTCAGGCAGCTCGCTGCCCGGCACATCCTGGGCGGTGGGCGCTTGTGCCGTCCGTGGAGGCTGGGATTGGTCCGACGTCGTGGTGGCCTCGGTGGAAGGTTGACCCGCTTCGGAAGTTTGACTCGTCGAAGTGCTATCCGGCGTTTGCTCGGCAGGGCCCGCTTCCTCGCTTTCGACAGGCTTGGGCTCTGGCGTCGTCGGTGGTGCCTGTTCCTTCAGCAGGTTCTGTACCAGGGCCTTGTTGGTCTGGGCCGGGCGCAGGTCGGGTTGTAATTCCAGGGCTTGTTCATAGGCATCGAGTGCGGCTTCCAGCTCACCGCTCCGGGCCAGGGCATTGCCACGATTGTAGTGGGCACGGGCGTCGTTGCCTTCGGCGAAACGCTGGGCGGCTTCGCCGTATTGGCCGGCTTCGTACAGGGCGACGCCTTGCCATTGGCTGTCTTCGAAGTGGACTGCGGCTTCGGCGGGGCGCTTCTGCTTGAGCAAGTGCTGGCCCTGTTGGTCGGGGCGCAACCACAGGTCCTGGAATTCGAAGGCATGGCCGGTTTGCGGCAAGACGAACAGCAGCGGCAGGCAGAACAGCCAGCCTCGACGCCCGGCGCAGGCGGCCAACAGCAACAACGGCAGGAGCAGCCAATAACCCTGGTCGGCCCAGGTGTCCAGGCGCAACGTCTGGCCGTCACTGCGCAGGTGACGAGGACCGTCCAGCAGGCCCAGGCCGCGCAGGTCGCTGTCGTCCAGCCGCGCCGGTCGGTAGCGGCCGTCCAGTTCGTTGGCGAAGGCCTTGAGGCCCGGGTTGTCCAGGCGCGGCACCAGGATCGAGCCTTGGGCATCCTTGAGGTAACTGCCATCGGCCTGGGCCACCGGTGCGCCTTCGCGGGTACCGATGCCCAGCATCAGCCATTGTGTGGCGGAACCGTCCAGGACCTGGCGGATGCCTTGACGTTCCTGTTCGTTCAACGACGAACCGATCAGCAGGATCCGACCGTGACCGAGTTCACCTTGATCCAGCAGGGCCATGGCTTTATGAACGGCCAGATCGGCGCGATGACCGCTTTGGGGCATGATCGATGGCGCGAGGGCTTCGAGCAGGTTGGTGCTGGTGGCCAGGTCGTCGGACAGCGGCACCAGCGTGTGGGCGCTGCCGGCATAGACGATGATCGCGGTCTGGGCATCGCTGCGGTTCTGCAACAGGTCCAGCACCTTGCGTCGGGCCTGTTCCAAGCGCGTGGGCGGGACATCGGTGGCGAGCATTTCCGGGGTCAGTTCCAGTATCACCACCAGCGGATCGGCGGGTTTCTGGCTGGTCTGTTCGACCCGCGCCCAGCTCGGCCCCAGCAACGCCAGCACGATCAACAGCCAGCCCAGGCCCAGGGCAATCCACGGCAGCCTGCTTTCCCGGCCACTGCCACCACTGAGCAGTACGGCATGAAAGGCTGGCGGCAGGATCATCTGCCAGCGTCCCACGCGTTTCTGCCGATGCCACAGTTGCCAGAGCAACCAGCCCAGTAACGGCAGCAGCAACACGAACCAGGGGCGTAGCCAGTGTGGCCAGAGGGCGATCATCGACGCCTCCGCAAGCGCAGGCGCTTGAGCCGCTGGCGCCACTCGGTGTGTTGGGCCGGCCGGAACAGTGCTTGGTTGAGCAGGCGTTGCAGCGGATTGTCCGGCCAGCGCGCCCGGGCCACCAGCAACATGCTCAACAGCAGCGCAACGGCCAGGGGCCAGTGATACAGCGCCAGGGCAGGGCGCGCCTGGGTCGGTTGCTGGGTCACCGGTTCGAGCTGGTCGAGGGTGGTCTTGATCGCCAGCAATTGCTCACCATCCTGGGCCCGAAAATAGCGACCGCCCGTGACCTGGGCAATGTCCTTGAGGGTCGGTTCGTCGAGGTCCAGGCTCGGGTTGACGCCGAGGAAGCCTGCGGTGCCGCTTTGCTCCGGGTCGGCACCGATGCCGATCGGGTAGATTTTCACGCCCTCATCGGCGGCCAGTTGCGCGGCGGTCAATGGATCGATTTCGCCGCCGTTGTTGGCACCATCAGTGACCAGGATCAACACACGACTGTGGGCCGGACGTTGGCGCAGGCGCTTGAGGGCCAGGCCGATGGCATCGCCGATGGCGGTGTTCTTGCCGGCGATGCCGATGCGCGCCTCGTCGAGCCAACGACGTACGGTGCGGCGGTCGAAGGTCAGCGGTGCCTGCAAATAGGCCTGGCTGCCGAACAGGATCAGGCCGACCCGGTCACCTTCGCGGCCTTCGAGAAAATCCCCGAGCATGTGCTGGACCAGCGCGAGGCGGCTGACCTCTTCGTCCTTCCACTGCATGTCGGGAAAGTCCATGGAGCCCGAGACGTCCACCGCCACCAGCAGGTCGCGACCGCTGGCGGCAATGGGCAGCGGTTCTCCCAGCCACTGCGGCCGGGCGGCGGCGATCAGCAACAGCAGCCAGAGCAGGATAAAGGGCGCTTGTTGTCGCCAGGTCGGCAGATTGGCCCGGGCCCGACGGCCCACCAGGCCTTCCAGGTCGTCGAGGAAACTGACCTTGAGCGCCGGCTCACCGCTGTCGGCCGCCGGCAGCACCAGGCGCATCAGCCAGGGCAGCGGCAACAGGGCGAACACCCACGGCCAGGCGAATTCAAACATGTTTGCGGATCCAGATTTCCACCGCCTGGGTCAGGCCGGCGATGGCTTTGTCATCGAGCTTGCATTCGGGCTTGTAGGCGCCTTCCACCAGTACCATCCAGCGTGTCAGGCCGGCGGCCGGGCAACGGTTATCCAGGAAGGCCAGCCATTTGCGCCCGTTGAGGGTGTGGCTCTGGCTGTAGGGGTAGTGGTTGCGACACAGGCGCTTGAGCAGCCCGTTAAGTTGCTGCAACCAGGCACCGGCCGGGGCGCCGTCGTAGGGCTTGGGCAGCCGGGCGAGTTCGGCCAGGGCGGCCAGGCGCACCGGGTCCAGGGGTTGCTCGCTGCGGTCGGTGATGCGCTTGGCGGGAATGAACCGGCGCAATTGCCACAGCCCCAGGCCGAGCAAGGGCAACATCACCAGCAGCAACCACCAGCCCGGCGCGGGCGGCCAGAAGCCGATGGGCGGTGGCGCCATCAGCGGCTGCAATTGATCGAGACTGCTCATCGGCTTTTCCCGGCCCGCTTGGGGTTCAGGTATTCACGCAACTGCTCGACCATGTCGCCCTGGGTGCTCAGGGGCATCATCAGGATTCGCAGTTTCTGCGCCAGCAGTTCCCAACGCGCCTGGCGGGCCTCGGCCTGGGCGCGATAGGCCTGGCGCAGTTCGAAATTCAGGGTATCGAGCTCCAGTTGGGCGTCGCGCTGGGCGAAACGCAGCAAGCCCGCGGCGGGCAAGGCGTGATCCAGCGGGTCTGACAGCGGCAGCAGCAACAAGTCGCAATGGCGCGACAGCAGGCTCAGTTGCTGCTCGGCGCTGTCGGACAGGGCACGTTCGTCGCAAATCACGATCACCAGGCTGCCGGGCCGCAGCACTTCCCGGGCCCGGCGCAGGGCGATGCCGAACGAGTCGCGGTCCGGCTCGCCCTCGGTGTGCAGTGACTGGTTGACCCGCACCAGCCGGTTGAGCAATTGCAACAGGCTCTGTTTGCTGCGTCGCGGCTTGACCTCGTAATGGGTGTTGTTGCCGAACACCAGGCCGCCGACCCGGTCGTTATGCCCCAGCGCGGCCCAGCCGATCAGGCTGGCGGCCTGGGCGGCGAGTACCGATTTGAACATCAGCCCCGAGCCGAAGAACAACCGATGGCTTTGCTCGATCATGATGAAGATCGGCCGCTCCCGTTCTTCGTGGAACAGCTTGGTGTGGGGCTCCTGGGTCCGGGCGGTGACGCGCCAGTCAATGGTGCGTACGTCGTCGCCGGCCTGATAGACCCGCACCTGGTCGAAATCCACCCCGCGCCCGCGCAGCTTGGAGTGATGCAAGCCGATCAGCGGGCTGCGCTGGCCCGGTGTCGAGAACAGTTGCACCTCGCGCACGCGATGGCGCATCTCGATCAGCTCCGAAAGGCTGACGCGGATGCCCGGTGCGGGCGCCAGGGGGGTTATTCATGACGCATGCTCAAGCGACAGCGACGACGTCGAGAATCCGCTGCACGACCCGATCCTGGTCGATGCCGGCGGCCTCGGCTTCGAACGACAGGATGATGCGATGGCGCAGCACGTCGAACAGCACGGCCTGGATATCTTCCGGGCTGACAAAGTCGCGTCCGGCCAGCCAGGCATGGGCACGGGCGCAGCGGTCCAGGGCGATGGAACCCCGCGGACTGGCGCCGTAGGCGATCCACTCGGGCCATTTCCGGATCGAACTTGGCCGGGTTGCGGGTGGCCATGATCAGTTGCACCAGGTATTCCTCCACGGCGTCGGCCATGTACAACCCGAGGATTTCCTTGCGGGCGGAGAAGATCGCCTGCTGGCTCACGCGGCGTTCGGGCTTGGTTTCGCCGTTCAGTGCTTCACCCCGGGCCTGCTGCAGGATGCGGCGTTCCACGGCAGCATCGGGAAAGCCAATCTTGACGTGCATCAGGAACCGGTCGAGCTGGGCTTCGGGCAGCGGGTAGGTGCCTTCCTGCTCGATCGGGTTCTGCGTGGCCATCACCAGGAACAGCGGCGACAGTTCATAGGTGCTGCGCCCGACACTGACCTGACGCTCGGCCATGGCTTCGAGCAGGGCCGACTGGACCTTGGCCGGGGCGCGGTTGATTTCGTCCGCCAACACCAGGTTGTGGAAAATCGGCCCTTGCTGGAACACGAAGCTACCGGTTTCCGGGCGGTAGATTTCCGTGCCGGTGATGTCGGCGGGCAGCAGGTCGGGGGTGAACTGGATGCGATGGAACTGCGCTTCGATGCCCTCGGCCAGCTCTTTGATGGCCTTGGTCTTGGCCAGCCCAGGCGCGCCTTCCACCAGCATATGACCGTCGGCGAGCAGGGCGATGAGCAGGCGCTCGATGAGTTTTTCCTGGCCGAGAATCTGCGTTGAAAGAAAGGTTCGCAGCGCAAGCAGCGCTTCACGATGTTCCATCGGTGACTGTTCCTGGAAAGGGTGGCCCCAGGCGTTCGGATAACGCCGGGGCTGGGGGCGTTACTTTAATGCATGGTAGGGGGTGGCGACTAACGGGATTTTGTCTGGTGTGCGGATTTGTGATCGGTTTGGAGTCATTTGTGGGAGCGGGCTTGCTCGCGAATAGGTCGACACATCCAGCAGCATCGTCTCAGACAGACCGCCATCGCGAGCAAGCTCGCTCCCACAGGGGATTGGCGGTGGACGCAGGATCAAGGAATGCCACAGATCCATTGTGGGAGCGAGCTTGCTCGCGAAGAGGTCGGCACATCCAGCATCGTCGTCTCAGGCAGACCGCCATCGCGAGCAAGCTCCCACAGGGGATTGGCGGCGGACGCAGGAGCCAGGAACGCCACAGTTCCATTGTGGGAGCGAGCTTGCTCGCGAAGAGGCCGGCACATCCAGCATCATCGTCTCAGGCATACGGTTTGGTTAGTTCTTTGCCTGGATGTCATTCAACCGCCACTTGACTACTGGCTTATCGACCAGTCCCTGCCAACGCCCATCGGCAACTATCGGGCCTTTGCGCAGGAAAAGCGGGAATGCCCGCGAGAGAAGTTATGGGGCGAGACGTTTGGTTCGCATTTAGGTGGCAAGCCCCCTCACCACAGGCGCGCGCGACCCTGAAATCAACTGGATGATCTATTACCTAACAGTTCTGCTAGTAGACAGCCGTTGAACCCATGTCGAGACTGAACACTGCTTGACGGACCCTCAGGAGCTTAGCCCATGGCCCCGTATAGCGATAATCTGCTCTGTCGTTATCACTACGATCCGTTGGACCGGCTTGTCGGCACGACACCGCTGAAGCAGAACGAACTTCAGCGCTTTTACTGCAAGAATCGACTGACCACGGAGATTCAGGGGCAAGTGCGGCGTTCGATTTTCCAGCAGGGCGACCAACTGCTGGCACAACAAGAACATCAGGGCGATACTCTATTATTGGCCACCGACCAGCAGCGCTCAGTAGCGCAAACAGTTAGCCCCTATCAGCAGCTTCCCATCGTTTATTCACCTTACGGCCATCGTCCCGTTGAAAGTAATTTGCTCAGTTTGCTGGGCTTCAACGGCGAACGGTCGGATCCGTTAACCGGACATTATTGGTTGGGTAATGGTTATCGGACGTTTAACCCGGTGTTGATGCGCTTTAACAGCCCAGATAGTTGGAGTCCGTTTGGTAAAGGCGGGTTGAATGGATATGCGTATTGTTTGGGAGATCCGGTGAATCGGATGGACCCGACTGGGCATGCGGGAATTTGGGGGAAGTTGAAATATATTGGGAGAAAACTTGGATTGCGAAAGTCACAGCGCGTAGTGGCTGCGCGCGCACCTGAAGCTGCAATGGCTGCCCCCGCGGGCCCAACTCGAAGGAATGATCGTGTTCGGGTTCGTAGGGCTTTCGAATCCAACCCTGTCACTCGATCTCGAGTGAATGGCCTTGTCCAGCTTAATACGCTTCAGGAATCTATTCCAAAGAAACCGGATACCTTCCTACTTCAACACCTGAGCCAAGCGAAACTCACCTCCGCAGATCATGCCTTTTTAGTTAAAAATCATTCTCACGCTTGGGTTATGGCTCGCGTTAGAGAGTCTTCATTTATCAATTTTCAGAATCAATACAAAGCAGCCCAAAACAGGGAACATTTCGCAGTGATGGCTAATCAAAACCTGCTTCCTGGAGTATTTAAGGCAGACCTTCCAGAGAATATTCAGAAAGCAATCAGGGATGCGGGCACGTTACCCGCCGCAGAGGAAGCGCAACGGCACCGTCCAAGATTTGGAGTGCGTCTTCCACCGGTCGACTGATTGTCGATACATTCGGCACGAGATCACGCAGGGCAATCATGCTACAACAGGGGCTTTTTCTTGCCCAAAAAGCCTCCATGGCTTCGGCTCTTGGACGAATGACCCGACCATCCATGCCCCCGCATTCGCCAGATCCACGGGCCGCTCCAGGCATATCGCTTTCGCGAGCAAGTCCGCTCCCACAGAGACTTGCGGTGAACACCGATTCCATGAACACCCGAGATCAGTGTGGGAGCCGAGCTTGCTCGCGATGACCGCGGCACCTTCAACTTCAATGCAACCTGACCCACCGCTTTTGCGAGCAAGCTCCCACAGGGGATTGGCGGCGGACGCAGGAGCCAGGAACGCCACAGTTCCATTGTGGGAGCGAGCTTGCTCGCGAAGAGTCCGGCACATCCAGCATCATCGTCTCAGGCATACGGTTTGGTTAGTTCTTTGCCTGGATGTCATTCAACAACCACTTGACTGCAGTCCCTGCCAACGCCCATCGGCAACTATCGGGCCTTTGCGCAGGAAAAGCGGAAATGCCCGCGAGAGAAGTTATGGGGCGAGACGTTTGGTTCGCATTTAGGTGGCAAGCCCCCTCGCCACAGGCGCGCGCGACCCTGAAAAAATCAACTGAATGGTCTACTCCCTAACAGTTCTGCTAGTAGACAGCCGTTGAACCCACGTCGAGACTGAACACTGCTTGACGGACCCTCAGGAGCTTAGCCCATGGCCCCGTATAGCGATAATCTGCTCTGTCGTTATCACTACGATCCGTTGGACCGGCTTGTCGGCACGACACCGCTGAAGCAGAACGAACTTCAGCGCTTTTACTGCAAGAATCGACTGACCACGGAGATTCAGGGGCAAGTGCGGCGTTCACGCCCCCGCATTCACCAGATTAACCGGCCGCTCCCCCGCCAATGCCGCCAACAGGTTGTCCACCGCACAGCGCGCCATCGCTTCCCGGGTCTCGTGGGTGGCCGAGCCCATGTGCGGCGTCGCGACCACGTTGTCCATCTGCAATAGCGGCGAATCGGCATTCAAGGGTTCGCGCTCGAAGACATCCAGCCCCGCGCCACGGATCTGTTTGTTGCGCAGGGCCTCGATCAGCGCCGTTTCATCCACCACCTTGCCTCGGGAGATGTTGATGAAGATGCTCTCGGGACGCATCTGCGCGAACGCTTGGGCACCGATCAGCCCTTGAGTCTCAGCGGTCAAGGGCAGGGTCAGGCAGATAAAGTCCGCCTGCCGCAGCAGCGTTTCGAGGCTGCAATAACGGGCGTTGAAACGTTGCTCGACCGCAGGCTTGGGCGAATGGCTGTGGTAGAGCACTGGCATGCCGAAGCCGAAGTGCCCGCGTTGGGCCAAGGCTTCGCCGATGCGCCCCATGCCGATGATACCCAAGGTCTTGCCATGGACGTCGGTGCCGAAATGCCGGGGGCCGATGCTCTGTTGCCAGCCGCCTTCGCGGACCAGATTGGCCAGTTCCACCACGCGCCGGGCGGTCGCCAGGATCAGGGCGAAACCGGTGTCTGCGGTGGTTTCGGTCAGCACGTCGGGGGTGTTGCTGAGCAGGATTCGGCGTTCGGTCAGGTAGTCGATGTCGTAGTTATCGACTCCAACCGAGACGCTGGCGATGGCTTGCAGGTTCGGCGCCAGGTCCAGCAGCGCCGCATCCAGCTTGAGGCTGGCGCCGAGCAGGCCGTGGGCGGTGGGGAGGGCGTCGCGCAGTTGCGCCAGGCCCTGGGCATCCAGGCGTTCGATGAGCGTGACTTGGGCCTGGGCTTGCAGGCGAGCCATCAATTGAGGTGACAGCGTTTTTGTACAACACCACGTGCTTTTTCATGGGATGGGTCTCGATTCAGGAACGGGCGGGCGCCGGGTGTGGCGTCGCGGGGTTGGAGACGTCCCGGTCGCTGGCGCCGGGCTTGAGGGCGAGGGTCAGCACCACCGAGAGCAGCAACGCGCCGCTCATCAACAGGAAGGACATGCCAGGGGAGCCGGTAGTGCCGTTGAGGTAGCCCACCAGGTACGAGCCGCCGAACGACCCCAGCGCGCCCATGCTGTTGATCAAGGCCATGGCGCCGCCAGCGACGTTGGCCGGGAGGATTTCCGGAACGATGGCGAAGAACGGACCGTAGGGCGCGTACATGCAAGCGCCGGCGACCACCAGCAAACCATAGGACCACCAGAAGTGCTCGGCCCCCAGCAGGTAAGAGGCGTAGAACGCGATGGAGGCGATCAGCAGCGGCGGCCAGACAAAACGCTTGCGCTTCTGCGCGCCTTGTCCGACGCCCAGGACACCACCAGCATGCCGATCACCGCCGCCAGGTACGGCAAGGACGACAGCCACCCGGCCTCGACCATGTTCATCTGCAAGCCGGCCTTGAGGATCGACGGCAACCACAGCACAAACCCGTAGACGCCGATGCTCCAGCAGAAAAACTGCAACGCCAGGATGATCACCTTGGGTGAACGGAAGGCTTCGGCGTAGTTCTTCACCGCCTTGATGCCGACCTGTTCGGCCGCCAAGGCACTTTCCAGGTCGTGTTTTTCCTGGTCGCTGAGCCACTTGGCCTGGGCCGGACGATCATCGGCCAGGCGCCACCAGATAAAGGCCCAGAGCACCGCCGGCAGGCCTTCGATGATGAACATCCAGCGCCAGTCGAATTGCTGCACCAGGTAACCCGAGACCACGGACATCCACAGCATGGTCACCGGGTTGCCGAGGATCAGGAAGGTATTGGCGCGCGAGCGTTCGGCCCGGGTGAACCAGTGGCACAGGTACACCAGCATCGCCGGCATGACGGCGGCCTCGACTACCCCGAGCATGAAGCGGATCACGATCAGCCAGTAAGCGTTGGAGACCACGCCTGTCAGGGTGGCCAGCGAACCCCAGAGGATCAGGCTGACGAAGATCAGCTTCTTCACGCTGTGCTTTTGCGCGTAGATCGCCCCCGGGACCTGAAAGAAAAAGTAGCCGAGGAAAAACAGTGCGCCCAGCAGCGACGAGAGTCCTGGGGTGATCATCAGGTCTTCGGCCATGCCCGAGGCGGCGGCAAAGCCATAGTTGGCACGGTCGAGGTAGGCCAGGCTGTAGGTGATGAAGACGATGGGCATGATGTACCACCAGCGGCGGGTGGCGAGGTTGAGCGTTTGCATGTCGTTGACTCCTGAGCTTGTTGTTTTTGTTGCAGCAGGTGCGTTTGTGGTGGCTTCAATCGCGAGCAAGCTCGCTCCCACAGGGGTTAACTCGACCCTATGTGGGAGCGAGCTTGCTCGCGGTCGACGGTTTCAAATTCAGCCAATAACTCAAGGCGCGTCGGCAACCCTTCCATATCCCCACGGCTCTGCACCGCGCGGCTGCCAAATCCAGTTGGCGCGCTGCACGGCCTCGGGGATGGCGCGGCCTTCGAGCAATGCGCTGATCAGGCCGACGGCGAAGCCATCCCCGGCGCCCACGGTGTCCACCACCTGGGCCACCGGCACGCCGGCGATGACGCCTTCGTCCTGCGGCGTGCGGTAATAGGCGCCGTCCGCGCCGAGCTTGATCACGACGATTTCGGCGCCTTGGTCCAAGTAGAACGCGGCGATGTCAGCCGGATCGTCGAAACCAGTCAGCAGCCGGCCTTCGCCAAGCCCCGGCAAGACCCAGTGGGGCGAGGGCGGCGAGGCGATTGATTTCGGTGATCATCATCGCCTCGCTGCGCCATAGGCTCGGCCTCAGGTTCGGGTCGAACGACAGGCTGCGGCCGGCCTCGCGCACGCGGCTCATCAATTCAAAGGACATTTCGCGGGCCGTGACCGACAGCGCCGGGACGATGCCAGTGGCGTGCAAGTGACGCGCTTCAAGCAACGCTGGGGCGATGGAGTCGATCGACAAATGACTGGCCGCCGAGCCGCGCCGGAAATACTCGACTTGCGGGTCGCTGCCATCGACGGTACGAGATTTGAACTGAAAGCCGGTGGGGTGCTCCGGGTCGACCGCCACGTGACGACAATCCAGGCCTTCGTTTTCCAGCGTCTGTGTCACGAAGCGCCCCAGTGAATCGGCGCCGACCCGGCTCAGCCACGCCACCTTGAAGCCCAGCCGCGAAAGCCCAATGGCCACGTTACTGTCGGCTCCGGCGATGCGTTTGTGAAACTGGTCGACGCTGGCCAGGTCACCGTGCTGATCCGCTACCAGCATCGCCATGGTTTCGCCGAACGACAGCACATCGAATTCAGACATGGACAGGCTCCCGGCGTGATTGCCCGAGGCGGGACAGGGTGGCGACATGGCTAGCGGTTAATTGCAGCAGGTCATCGCCTTGCAGCGGGTATTCGGCGGCTCGCATCACGCCAGGGGGCATGTGCTTGAGCAGTTGTTCCCACAGGTGCAGGTCGGTCATGCCCGGAGGCACGGCGACGAGTTTGCCGTCGGCGCGCCGGGCCACGGCCTTGCAGTGCACATACGCCACATGCCGTCCGAGCTGTCGGGCGGCCACGGCGGCCGATTGGTCCTGCCATTGCCAGTTGCCAATGTCGAAGGTCATGGCGACGGTCAGCGCTTGGTGCTCCACGGCCGTGAAGAACCGTTGCAACGGTTCTATCCGTCCGCCCTGCAAAGTCTGGTCGTTTTCCACCAGCAACTGCACCGGGCTCGCGGCGAGCACCTGGGCCAGTGCCGACAGGTCATTGGAGTCGGTGAAATGACCGAGGGAGACTTTCAGCCAAGTCGAACCGAACGCCTCGCCGCGTTGCAAGGCCAGCGCCAGGGCGGGGTTGGGCCTGGACTGGCCGGCGAGCCACAGTTCCAGTGGTGACGAGAAGATACTTTGCAGCCCCTGGGCCCGGGCAGCGGCGGCCAATTCAGTGGGCTGTTCGGTGGTGAGCAATTCTTCGCGCCATTCGATGCGTGAGGCACCGGCAGCGGCCAACAGGTCGATGAAACGGCCTTGGCCATGCTGCCGCACCAGGTCGGCGCCGTAGCTGGAAAGACTGATGGAGACGGGTGGGTTGTGCATTGTTGTTATACCTCTGAAACCGGTTTCAGTTTTGTTCAAAAAAAGGGTGGTGCGCTTCAGTGCCTTATCGCGAGCAAGCTCGCTCCCACACTGGATCTGTGGCGCACTGAAGATCCCTGTGGGAGCGAGCTTGCTCGCGATAGGTCCCTCACCATCACCGACCATTCCCAAGCGTCGACCCACGCTCAATCAACCGCGCCGCAAAATCCAGGGTCCGCACCGGCCCGTTGTCACCGCGCAAGCGCTTGAGCAGGCACTCGAACGCGCTGGCGCCGATCTGCGCTGTCGGTTGGGCCAGGGCTGTTATGCCGCTGCCCACCAGGGGGTACCAATCCAGGTCATCGAGGGCGATCAGGCCCACGTCGTCGAACAAGTGACAACCCAGCTCGCGCAATACCGTCGTGGCGGCCAGGGCGGCGATGCCATTGGCGCAGAACAACGCCTTGGGGCCATGGCCTGGCTGGGAAAGAAAGGTCTTGATGCGCGTTTTCAACTGATCACAGGTTTCCACCACGGCGCCGGCCAGGGCAGGGCGTCGTTGGATGCCGGCGTTGAAACTCCCGACCCGCTCGATTCGCGAACTGGTGCCATCGAACGGTTCGGTCACCAGCAACAGGTCGCGGTAGCCCCGTTGTTCGAGGTGATCAAGGGCCATTTCGACGGCCGCCGGGTTGTCCAGCCCGACCAGGTCGCTGTCGAGCTGATCGACCTTGCGATCCACCAGGACCAGGGGCATTTCGCTGCGCAGTTCGAACAGTTCGTCACGGTGGTGACCCAAGGTGTTTACGATCAGCCCTTCGATGTTGTAGGCGCGCAGCAGTGCCAGGTGCTGGCGTTCCTGCTCGTCATCGCGGTCGGTGTTGCACACCACCAGGCTGTAGCCGTGGCGACGACAGGCGGTTTCCACGCCATGCATCACGGCAATCGAATAAGGGTTGCGGATATCGGCCACCAGCATGCCGATCAGGCGTGTGCGCCCGCGCTTGAGGCCGCGGGCCATCTGGTTCGGCCGGTATCCCAGCTCACTGATGGCCTGCTCGATACGCCGGGCGATGGCCTCGGAGAGCAGGGCGCGGTCCTCGCCGATGAAACGCGAGACACTGGCCTTGGAGACCCCGGCGCGTTCGGCGACGTCGAGCATGGTCACGCGGTTGCGCTGGGCGGCGGAGAAAGAAGTCACGGATTGAAACCTGCTTATTGGATTTATTAGTGGCTCTGAAACCGGTTTCAGGAAACACCAGAACCCAATCGATCGTCAAGGGCGACGTGTCAGAGGCACGACCGACGGTGGTTCGCTTCAGTCCCACAGGGGCGACGATCCAGACAGATCCTCATCAGAACCGACCCCTCCAGCCGATTTGCAGCGCGTAAGGCCGTGTGGTTAGCTGCCTGCCTTTCCCTGCCCTTTGACTACCGAAGCCACCATGAACTTTACCCAGCCTCGCTTGAGATTGCTGTCGATACTGAGTGTGACCTTGTTGGTGGTGGGCTTTACGTCCTATTACCTGTTTCGCCACAGCGGCGCGCCGGCCGATGAAGGTTTCGCCGCCGAGCAACTGAACGAAGGGGGCATGGAAGACATCGGCACGCTGGCACCGCCCGAGGTGGAGAAACGCCTCAATTACTTGATTCAGGACGCCGGTGAAAGCCTCAGGTCCTTGGAGTTGGTCAGTGATGTGCAACTGAGCCTGACCGTCGAGACGAACGAGCCTGCCGATGAGCAGCCGCTGCAATACGAGCCGCTGTTTGTGCCGTTCACAAGTGCGCAACTGAAAGCTGAACTGGCGTCGATCCAGGGCCTGCGTTTTACCCAGCGGCTGTTCGCCGAGGGTTCCGAAGTGCGGCTCGATACCAGCAGCCTTGATCCGCTCTGGAAGCGCGCCGCCACGCCGGATGAGCCGGCGGCCGAGCAATACCTGCCGCAGCGCCTGCGTTTTCGCGATGGCAGCGAAAAAACCTTCGCCGAACTCAAGGGCGCGCCTGAGCTAGAGTCCGACGACACGATCTCGTCCCATGACGCCTTTGCACTGTCGGTGAACAAACCGCTGGCGAGTCTCGGCCTGACAGTCGCGTACCGCAGCTACCCGGCGTTCAAGAAAGTGGTGCTGGACAAGAATCACCCGAAAGTGACCCTGGACGACGGCCAGTCCTTCCAGCTCACCGCCCTGGGTGATGGCAGCGCCTCCGTGCGCTTGAGTACGCCGAAATCGTCGACCTTCGTGGTGCAGGGGCTGGATGATGCGGGCAGGGCGCTCTACAGCAACGGTAACAACGCTCGGGCGTTCCCCTCCGATGGCGATATCGCGGCGTTGCATGACTATTACAAGGCGTTGCTGCAGACCAAGGACGATCTCAAGCAGCTCAAGACCGGTCAGGCGGTGCAACAGCAGTTGCAGCGCTTGACCGAGGCGCTGGCCGCACAGGTGGGACCGTTGAAAAACACCGAGGTCGATTATCAATTCGAGGCGACCCCGCAACGTATCGTCATCCATGTGCTCGATCCGATGGAAGACAACTCCGTGGCGTTCACCCAGGTCGACAACGTCCTTGCGCAACAAGCGCGGTACATCGCCCTGGACCGGAACGCCGAGCGCTACGGCTTCATCGATCAGGCCGGCCAGTGGTTGATCAAGCCCCGTTGGGTGCAGGTGCAAGATAGCCAGATGGCCGATACCTACACGTTGTTTTCCCCGGAGAAGTCCAGCGACCCGGACTCGCAGTGGCAGGCGTTGCGCAGCCAGCTCGCCTATTTCCCCGCCGGTAGCAACAAGCTCGTGGAGTTGCCGTTCGAGCACATCGTCGAGGTATTGAGCAATGGCCTGCTGTTGGTGGAGCGTGAAACCAACGGCCCATATGGGCTTTACGATGCCAGGAGTCACCGTTTCGTGTTGCCGATGAAATTCGTCAACCCCACCGTGACCGACAACCTGTTCATCGCCCGTCTCGGCAAGCGAACCGATGTCACGGAGGGCCTGTACGGTGCCTATACCCTGGATGGCAAGCAGATCCTGCCGACGCAATTCTCGGGCATCGAGCACAGCGAGGGTTTGCTCTACGCCAGTGCCCCCGATCGGCGTCATCAGGACGTTTTCGACCTGGAAGGTAAACGGATCAACCTTCAGGGTGACAACGTGATAGGCCGGTTTGTGGGTCAGCAACCGCTGCTGGTGCAGGACACTAAAAGCCGGAAATTCGCGTTTATCGATCGCCAGGGCGCGCGGCTACCCATCAAGTTGCCGTATGACGAAGTGACACCGTTTTCCAACGGCATGGCGGTGGTCGCACGGGATGGTAGCTACGGTGCCATCGACCTGGCGGGCAGGCTGCGCGTGCCGCTGGATTACAGCCAGATCAACGCGTTTCAGACCCGTTACGCCGCGGCCATCCGGGCCGGTGGTGGTTCCGGGCTGGTCTTGATCAGTCAGGACAACAAGGTGATCAAGGCACTGGGGTCCTACACCAGCATGAAGGTGCCGGATAACGGCAATGAGGCCCGTTACTACGTAAGGGATCCGAAAAACGATGACGAGTACCTGGTTTATGACGCCGATGGCAATCTCGTGCAGAAAGACGAATAACAGCTGGCGCACTGATCCTGTGGCGAGGGGTCGCCTTGGGAGTCAGAGCTGGCTTATATAGGTCCCCGTCCCCTTGAGGATGTTCTGCAACGTCAGTTCCACTTCCGCCAGGTCCGCCGCGTCGGTGTCGTGGATGATCTCCAGCACATCGTCGCCGTTGAGCGCATCGGCATCCGCCGGGGCAATTTCAATCAGCAGGCGGGTAGGGCTGAGGGTGACCTTGACGCCGTCCAATGTCGAAGGCTCTCCATCAAGGGCGATTTCCAATTCGTCTTCGTCGGGGTAGCGCGTCATCAGGAACATTTCGCCCTGGGCGCTGTGGCAGCAGAGCATGGCCATGTTGTCTTCTTCGTCGTCGCACGGGTTGGCAATCAGAAGGGCGGTGGTCATTTGCATGGTGATGGCTCCAGGATCGAGTGCACCTGCGGGGTGCGAAAAGTGGATTTTGCCAGCCTGAAGGATTTTCTGCTGGTTTACCGCCTCGGGGTGCCGTTTGGTCCCCAGCCTGCTAGGGTTGTTCGGTGCGTACCGGCTGTTTAGCTAGCCGATGACCGAATATGTCGCAGCGCTGCAAGCAGGCAGGTTGTCGCACTCGTTAAGCTGCGCAACGGATGTGCACCCGCCAAGGCCACCCCTGGGTGGTTTTTGCAGGTGTCCATGACAGGAAAATTACATGGAAAAGGATGTGACCTGCGGGTCCTGTCCAGCTTCACCCACCTGTCATCCTGTTTCCTCTGCCCGAGAATCAGGAACGGGATGGCCGACAGCCCCGCAGGGGTTGCACGCGACGCTTCAATCAATAACAAGCCCAAGCGGAGTACCACAGATGGCGTTCTTCACCGCAGCCAGCAAAGCCGACTTCCAGCACCAACTGCAAGCGGCACTGGCGCAGCACATCAGTGAACAGGCACTGCCACAAGTGGCGCTGTTCGCTGAACAATTCTTCGGCATCATTTCCCTCGATGAACTTACCCAGCGCCGGTTGTCCGACCTCGCCGGCTGCACCCTGTCTGCCTGGCGCCTGCTTGAGCGCTTCGATCACACGCAACCGCAGGTGCGCGTCTACAACCCCGATTACGAACGCCACGGCTGGCAGTCGACCCACACGGCCGTGGAAGTGCTGCATCACGACCTGCCGTTCCTGGTGGACTCGGTCCGCACCGAGCTGAACCGTCGCGGCTACAGCATCCATACCCTGCAAACCACCGTGCTGAGCGTGCGTCGCGGCAGCAAGGGCGAATTGCTGGAAATCCTGCCAAAAGGCACCCAGGGCGACGATATCCTGCAAGAGTCGTTGATGTACCTGGAGATCGACCGCTGCGCCAACGCCGCCGAACTCAACGTCCTGAGCAAGGAACTTGAGCAAGTGCTGGGCGAAGTGCGCGTGGCCGTGGCGGATTTCGAACCGATGAAAGCCAAGGTCCAGGAAATTCTCGACAGCCTGGACAGCAGCGCCTACGCCATCGACGCTGATGAAAAGAGCGAGATCAAGAGTTTCCTGGAATGGCTGGTGGGCAACCACTTCACCTTCCTGGGCTACGAAGAGTTCGTGGTACGCGATGAGGCCGACGGCGGTCACATCGAGTACAACCCCGAGTCGTTCCTCGGCCTGACCAAATTGCTGCGCGCCGGCCTGACCGCCGAAGACCTGCGCATCGAAGACTACGCCGTCGCCTACCTGCGCGAACCGACCCTGCTGTCGTTCGCCAAGGCCGCGCACCCGAGCCGCGTACACCGTCCGGCCTACCCGGACTACGTGTCGATCCGCGAGATCGACGCCAACGGCAAGGTCATCAAGGAATGCCGCTTCATGGGCCTGTACACCTCTTCGGTGTATGGCGAGAGCGTGCGGGTCATCCCATATATCCGCCGCAAGGTTGCGGAAATCGAGCGTCGCTCGGGCTTCCAGGCCAAGGCGCATCTGGGCAAGGAGCTGGCCCAGGTGGTCGAAGTGCTGCCCCGTGACGACCTGTTCCAGACCCCGGTGGACGAGCTGTTCAGCACCGTCATGTCCATCGTGCAGATCCAGGAACGCAACAAGATCCGCGTGTTCCTGCGCAAAGACCCGTATGGCCGTTTCTGCTACTGCCTGGCCTACGTGCCACGTGACATCTATTCCACCGAAGTGCGCCAGAAGATCCAGCAAGTGCTGATGGATCGCCTGAAGGCTTCGGACTGCGAGTTCTGGACCTTCTTCTCCGAATCCGTACTGGCCCGTGTGCAGTTGATCCTGCGGGTGGATCCGAAGAACCGCCTCGACATCGACCCGTTGCTGCTGGAAAAAGAAGTCGTGCAGGCTTGCCGCAGCTGGAAGGACGACTACGCCAGCCTGGTCATCGAGAGCTTCGGCGAAGCCCAAGGCACCAACGTGCTGTCGGATTTCCCCAAAGGCTTCCCGGCCGGCTACCGCGAGCGCTTTGCCGCGCATTCGGCCGTGGTCGACATGCAGCACCTGCTGAGCCTGAACGAAAAGAACCCGCTGGTCATGAGCTTCTACCAGCCACTGGGCCAGGTCTCCGGCCAGCGCGAGCTGCACTGCAAGCTGTATCACGCCGACACGCCGCTGGCGCTGTCCGACGTGCTGCCGATCCTGGAAAACCTCGGCCTGCGCGTGCTGGGCGAATTCCCGTACCGCCTGCGCCACACCAACGGCCGCGAGTTCTGGATTCATGATTTCGCCTTCACCGCCGCCGAAGGCCTGGACCTGGACATCCAGCAACTCAACGACACCTTGCAGGACGCCTTCGTCCACATCGTGCGTGGCGATGCCGAGAACGATGCGTTCAACCGCCTGGTGCTGACCGCCGGCCTGCCATGGCGTGACGTGGCGCTGTTGCGTGCCTATGCCCGTTACCTGAAGCAGATCCGCCTGGGCTTCGACCTGGGTTACATCGCCAGCACCCTGAACAACCACACCGACATCGCTCGCGAGCTGACCCGGTTGTTCAAGACCCGCTTCTACCTGGCGCGCAAGCTCAGTGGCGATGACCTGGAAGACAAGCAACTGCGTCTGGAGCAAGCGATCCTCTCGGCCTTGGACGACGTCCAGGTGCTCAACGAAGACCGTATCCTGCGTCGCTACCTGGACCTGATCAAGGCCACCCTGCGGACCAACTTCTACCAGACCGACGCCAACGGCCAGAACAAGTCCTACTTCAGCTTCAAGTTCAACCCGCACCTGATCCCGGAACTGCCGAAACCGGTGCCCAAGTTCGAGATCTTCGTCTACTCGCCACGGGTCGAAGGCGTGCACCTGCGCTTCGGCAACGTTGCTCGCGGTGGCCTGCGCTGGTCCGACCGTGAAGAAGACTACCGCACCGAAGTGCTGGGCCTGGTAAAAGCCCAGCAAGTGAAGAACTCGGTGATCGTGCCGGTAGGCGCCAAGGGTGGTTTCCTGCCACGTCGCCTGCCGCTGGGCGGCAGCCGGGGACGAGATCGCGGCCGAGGGCATCGCCTGCTACCGCATCTTCATCTCGGGTCTGTTGGACATCACCGACAACCTCAAGGACGGCGCGCTGGTTCCACCGGCCAACGTCGTGCGGCATGACGACGATGACCCGTACCTGGTGGTCGCGGCGGACAAGGGCACTGCAACCTTCTCCGACATCGCCAACGGCATCGCCATCGACTACGGCTTCTGGCTGGGCGATGCGTTCGCCTCCGGCGGTTCGGCCGGCTACGACCACAAGAAAATGGGCATCACCGCCAAGGGTGCGTGGGTCGGCGTTCAGCGTCACTTCCGCGAGCGCGGCATCAATGTCCAGGAAGACAGCATCACCGTGGTGGGGGTCGGCGACATGGCCGGCGACGTGTTCGGCAACGGCTTGTTGATGTCCGACAAGCTGCAACTGGTCGCGGCCTTCAACCACCTGCACATCTTCATCGACCCGAACCCGGGAGCCTGCCAGCAGCTTTGCCGAGCGCAAGCGCCTGTTCGACCTGCCGCGTTCGGCCTGGACCGACTACGACGCCAGCATCATGTCCGAAGGTGGCGGTATCTTCTCGCGCAGCGCGAAAAGCATCGCCATCTCGCCACAGATGAAAGAGCGCTTCGACATCAAGGCCGACAAACTGACCCCGACCGAACTGCTCAACGCCTTGCTCAAGGCGCCGGTGGACCTGTTGTGGAACGGCGGTATCGGTACTTACGTCAAGGCCAGCACCGAAAGCCACGCCGATGTCGGCGACAAGGCCAACGATGCGCTGCGGGTGAACGGCAACGAACTGCGCTGCAAGGTCGTGGGCGAGGGCGGCAACCTGGGCATGACCCAACTGGGTCGCGTCGAGTTCGGCCTCAATGGCGGCGGTTCCAACACTGACTTCATCGACAACGCCGGTGGTGTGGACTGCTCCGACCACGAAGTGAACATCAAGATCCTGCTCAACGAAGTGGTGCAGGCCGGCGACATGACCGACAAGCAACGCAACCAGTTGCTGGCGAGCATGACCGACGAAGTTGGTGGCCTGGTGTTGGGCAACAACTACAAGCAGACCCAGGCCCTGTCCCTGGCGGCACGCCGCGCCTTTGTGCGGATCGCCGAATACAAGCGCCTGATGAACGATCTGGAAGCCCGGGGCAAGCTGGACCGCGCCATCGAGTTCCTGCCGACTGAAGAGCAACTGGCCGAACGTGTCGCGGCGGGCCATGGCCTGACCCGTGCCGAACTGTCGGTGCTGATCTCCTACAGCAAGATCGACCTCAAGGAAGCGCTGCTCAACTCCCTGGTACCGGACGACGATTACCTGACCCGTGACATGGAAACCGCGTTCCCGCCGACGCTGGTGAGCAAGTTCTCCGAGGCCATGCGTCGCCATCGCCTGAAACGCGAGATCGTCAGCACCCAGATCGCCAACGACCTGGTCAACCACATGGGCATCACCTTCGTCCAGCGGTTGAAAGAGTCTACGGGCATGAGCCCGGCAAACGTGGCTGGCGCTTATGTGATCGTGCGTGACATCTTCCACCTCCCGCACTGGTTCCGTCAGATTGAAGCCCTGGACCACCAGGTCTCGGCCGACGTGCAACTGGAGCTGATGGACGAGCTGATGCGCCTGGGCCGTCGCGCCACGCGCTGGTTCCTGCGCAGCCGCCGCAACGAGCAGAACGCTGCCCGTGACGTCGCGCACTTCGGTCCGCACCTGGCGGCGTTGGGCCTCAAGCTCGACGAACTGCTGGAAGGCCCGACCCGCGAAGGCTGGCAGACCCGCTACCAGGCTTACGTCGCGGCCGGCGTGCCAGAGCTGCTGGCGCGCATGGTTGCCGGCACCACGCACTTGTACACCTTGTTGCCGATCATCGAGGCGTCCGACGTCACCGGCCAGAACGCCGCCGATGTGGCCAAGGCTTACTTCGCCGTGGGCAGCGCCCTGGATATCACCTGGTACCTGCAACAGATCAGCGCTCTGCCGGTGGAAAACAACTGGCAGGCCCTGGCCCGCGAAGCGTTCCGCGATGACGTCGACTGGCAGCAACGGGCGATCACCATCTCGGTCCTGCAGGAGGGTGACGGTAGTCAGGAAGTGGAAACCCGCCTGGCGCTGTGGCTGGAGCAGCATCACAGCATGGTCGAGCGCTGGCGCGCGATGCTGGTGGACATCCGTGCCGCCAGCGGCACCGACTACGCCATGTACGCGGTCGCCAACCGCGAATTGCTGGACCTGGCAATGAGTGGTCAGGCGGTCGTAACGGCCAACTGATCCGGCGTTGAATGAAAAAGCCCCGCATTGAGAGATGCGGGGCTTTTTTTGATTTAAAGATTCACTGTGGCCTCTGTGGGAGCGAGCTTGCTCGCGATAGCGGTGGGTCAGCGACATTGAACTTGACTGATCCACCGCCATCGCGAGCAAGCTCGCTCCCACAGGGGGACTACGTCTCGGCGGGTCAGTTTTTCAGCGGAATCAACACCGCCTCATCCTCTCCCATCACCATGAACACCAGCAATTTCGCCGGTTGGCTCGCGCTGGCGTTTTTCGACACCAGGTGCTCGGACCCCGCCGCTTCATACCAGAACTCCCCGGCCTTGTAGGTCTTCGCCGGCTCGCCCTTGACCTGGGAGGTGATGGCGCCTTCCAGCACATAGGCCATGGCCGTGCCTTCGTGTTTGTGGGCAATGGACGCTTGGCCGGGGGCATAGTTGACGGTCAGCATCATGGCTTTTTTGCCTGGAACGTTTTTCAGCATTTGCTCCTGCAACACCGTGACCTTCTCCGACGGCGCGGCTTCGTGGGCGTAGGCTTGGGTCATGGGCAGCAGGCTGAGGGCGGCGAACAGACAGAGGGTTTTCATGGGGGTAAGGCCTGTGTGGTTTCGAGTGATTTCGCGCTGTCGCGACGATGGGTTCACCCTAAGCCCCAGGGTGGCGCAAGCAAACGTCCAATCTTTCGGAAGGTGGGTAGACCAATGGGCTGGGCCGATGAGGCTATTGGCTGGTGAGCGCTTTTGTGGCGAGGGGATTTATCCCCGCTCGAGTGCGCAGCACTCGCCAGATCCGTCGCCGATACGAAGATTTTGGGGCTGCTGCGCAGCCCAGCGGGGATAAATCCCCTCGCCACAACTTGGCTAGGCAGGGATGAAGTTGTGGGCCTCAGACAATCGGAAAACTATTGAAATCCACGCTTCGGGCCAGACGGTTGTCGATCAGGCTGATGAAGCCTTGCACTTCAGGGCAATTGAAGTGGGCTTGCATGGCCGCTTCCGATTGCCAGCGGGCGCCGATTGCCAGCGGGCGCTGACGTTCCAGCGGTCGCCATCGTCCGGGCAACGGTCGACCAGATAGGCATCGCAGCCTGGGAGCGCGCGCAGGGTCTCGACGATTTGCTGCAATTGCCGGCCCAGTTCTTCCGAGCGACCGGCGGCGGCTTGCACCTGTACGGTATTGATCACTTGGCGAGACATTGTTTCAGGCTCCTGAATCAAGTCGGACGGGGGTGTTTACTCGCAATGACACCCGTGCAGGATAGGCCTGGCGATGCAAGGCTCAAACAGCCAATGGGCGGATAAATGCCCAGTCCAATCCTCAGGCCACCTGCTGCAGAATGTCGCGCAAACGGTCGAGGGCGATGTCGATGTCCAGGGTTTCGATCGCACCGAAACCGAAGAACAGGCCCGGCCGCACAGGCTCATCATTAAAAAAGCCCGCGAGGCTGTAGAGCCCGACCTCGGCTTTTCTCGCCAGCTCGATCACCAGCGCCAGGTCCATCGGCACCTTGCACAACACCGCCATATGGAAGCCCGCAGTGGTGGGCACGGCCTCGAACCAGGGCGACAAGTCCCCGGCCATGCGTGCCAGGATCCGCTCACGGCGCCCGGCGTACAGGGTGTGGCAGCGGCGGATGTGCTTGAGCAGACAGCCTTCGGCGATGAACTTGGCCAGTGCCCATTGGGGCAGGGTAGAGGTGTGCTGGTCGGTGAGGCGCTTGGCCAGGATCACCGCTTCAAGGATCGCTGGCGGCAGGATTGCGTAACCGAGCCGCAGCTCCGGCAACAGGGTCTTGGAGAAGGTGCCGACGTACGCGACGATGCCGCGCTCATCCAGGCTCTGCAACGAATCGGCGGGCCGGCCTTCGTAGCGGAATTCGCTGTCGTAGTCGTCTTCGATGATGATTGCCCCCAGCTCATAGGCCCGCGCCAGCAAGGCCTCGCGGCGGGCCTGGCTCATGGGCATGCCCAGGGGGAACTGGTGGGAGGGCGTCACATAAATCAACCGCGTGCCGTCGGGGATAAGGTCCACCCGCATGCCGTGCTCGTCCACCGGCACCCCAGCCACCGTGGCGCCCTGGGAGCCGAACAGCAAGCGCGCCGGCGGGTAACCCGGATCTTCCATGGCCACCAGGCTGCCGGGACGGGTCAATACCCGCGAAATCAGGTCCAGGGCCTGTTGCGCGCCGTTGCACACCACCACGTCTTCATCCTGGCAATTGACCCCGCGAGAAAACGCGATGTGCCGGGCAATGGCATTGCGCAGCGACGGCAGGCCTTCGGGCTGGCTGTAGAAGCCCTTGGCGCTGGCGATCTGGCGCAGAGCGTGGGCAGTGCAGCGCCGCCAGTCGTCCAGCGGAAACTGGCCCTTGCCAGTGGCGCCGCCGATGAAGTCGTAGCGCAACGCACCTTCGAGGGTGGGATGGCGCATCAGGTCCGGCATGGTGCGCCAGGCCTCGACGACGTCGGCGCCGGCCAGCTCGCGGTGGCTTTGCTTGCGCACGACTTTGGCCGGCCGCGCATTGACGTAGGTGCCTTTGCCGATGATGCCGGTGAGGAAGTTCTCGTAGGTCAGTTGGGCGTAGGTGTCGGAGACGGTCTTGCGCGAGACCCCCAGTTGCTCGGCCAGCAGGCGGCTGGGCGGCAGTTGCGTGCCAGCGGCCAGGCGACCGCTTTCGATGGCGCTGCGCAACTGTTGATACAACTGGCCCGACAGGTCCTTGCGGCCGTTGATGACAACATGAAGTTCCATACCCGCAAGCTCCTGGGCGATTGTTGGCGGCCAGCATCAAAGGCGCAAGATTACCCGCATTGTGCGACTGCGTAGAAGTTGCGTGGAGAAAATCCCGTTCATTGGACTTGTCCCCGGTTTTTTCGACGAATTGGACCTGTCATTGCCCAGTCCCAGGGCCTACCGTGAAGTTCTCGAATGCCACGGAGCCCGCCATGAGCCCGCGTCTGGATTACTACACCGCATCCCCCGGGGCGATGCGCGCCATGATCGGCCTGGAAGCCCTGACCAGTCGCCTGAGTATCGAACCGGCGCTGCTGCACCTGATCAAGATCCGCGCCTCGCAACTCAATGGCTGTGCCTTCTGCACCGACATGCATTCGGTGGAGGCACGCCGCCAGGGCGAGACCGAGCGGCGGCTCTACGCGGTGGCGGTATGGCGCGACAGTGGTTTCTTCACGGCTCGCGAACGCGCCGCCCTGGCCTGGACCGAGGCGGTGACGCTGTTGGCGCAGAGCCAGGTCCCCGATGACGTCTATGCCCAGGCCCGGGCCTGCTTCAGCGAGGAGGAACTGGTGGACCTGACCCTGGCGATCAGCACCATCAACAGCTGGAACCGGCTGGCGGTGAGTTTTCGCCAGAGTCCGGGGGGGTGATTGTCTGGAGCAAGCTCCTAAGTGTGTTCCTGTGGCGAGCTGCTTTTGTGGCGAGGGGATTTATCCCCGTTGGGCTGCGTAGCAGCCCTAAACGCCTGTATCTCGGTGTTTCAGAAGGATTGAGTTGTATGCTTTGGGGCCGCTTCGCTCCCCAACGGGGATAAATCCCCTCGCCACAAAAAGCAGTGTCGTTACTTTGTCAGGGGTGAGTTGTTAGCCGGAGCCGGCGGCCTTTGCGGCTTGACCGAGGTGCCAAACGTATTACCCATGCGCACCCCCGTGGCCGCCGGGGTTGCCAGGCCGATGCTGTTCGGTGCGCGTTCATTGACCGGCACGTTCATGGCCTCTTGGGCCTGTTGCGCCGCCTTCGCGGCCTGCGGGTCGTTACCCATCTGCCGGCTGAGGCAGTTGTAGTCGGGGGTCTTGTAGCCACCGACAGTCACCTCGATACAGGCCGGGGCTTCTTCGCCCTGGGCCCAGGGCAGGGCCATGCACAGCCCGAGGCCTGCGATCATGTTCATCCACTGTTTCATCTCCGACCTCCTGGCCCGCGGCAGCGGACGGTGCGTTGTCAGGGCATCAGTCTAGTGCGGCCTGGAGGATTTGTATCAGTTGTCATACGACATTCATAAACACCCCTCAGGATGACGATTTTCAACGGATACGTCAGTTGTGCAGCAGGGCAGAGCCGGGGGCGAACGCGGACGTGGATTGACCAGCGTGCCCTTGGGGTGGCTGATGGTGTTGCTGTGTCTGCTGGCCGGGCCGATCCAGGCGGTTGGCCTGGTGGACCTGGACATCGCGCCCCAGGAACTGACCACGGCGCTAGAGCAGTTCAGTCGCGCTACGGGCATGGCGGTGCTGGTGGACCATCAGTTGTCGAGCCAGCGCCAAACGCTGGGCGTGCAGGGGCGGTTCACCCCCTCCGACGGGTTGCGGGTGTTGCTCAGCGGCACCGGGCTGGCGGCGCATTATGCCCGGGCGGATGCGTTCACGTTGCAGGCGGTTCGGGTCCGCGAGGTTCCGCTGCCTGCCGGTGTCACTCCGGGCATGAGTGACAGCAACTACGCGGCAGCCATCCAGACGGTCATCCAGCGCAATTTATGTCGTTCACCGTTGACCCGCCCGGGCAGTTTTCGGGCGGTGCTGCAAGTGTGGATCGGCCGGGACGGCGTGGTCCAGCACAGCCGCCTGGTCAGTTCCACGGGCGACCTGATGCGGGACAAGGCCTTGGTCAACAGTTTGCAAAACCTCAGGATCGACCGCCCCGCGCCCAGTTCGTTGCGCCAGCCGGTGACCCTGCTTTTGTTACCCGACTCATCAGGAAGAAGCATGGAATGCATGACAGGGGAAGGGGTGTCCGGGCGATGAAAGACATCGGTCGCAGCCCGTTGGTGAAGTTGTTTCTCACCTCCTATGAGGATTTCAGGGTGCGCCTGCGCAGACGCCTGGGCTCCGAGGAACTGGCCAACGACGTGCTGCATGAAACCTACCTGCGGGTCGATCGCATGGTCGACACGCCGGACATCGCCCAGCCCAATGCTTATCTGTATCGCATGGCCCTGAACATCGCCGCCGATCGTCGGCAGGCCGATGCACGCTTGCTTACGGGCGATGAAATCGAGGAATTGCTGCAGGTCTCGGATGAAGCGCTGGACCCGGCGCGGGTGGTGGGTGGGCAGAAGGAGTTGCAGACCTTGCTCAAGGCCTTGTACGAACTGCCGGCGCGCCGTCGCAGGATTTTCATCGCCGCCCGCCTGGAAGAAGCGCCGCATCTGGAAATCTCCCAGCGCTTCGGTATTTCCACCCGCATGGTGGAGAAGGAAATCAAGGCGGCGCTGGGGCATTGTGCCCTGCGCCTGGAAAGAAAAGTCATTCAGCGGTTCGGTCCCGGCGCGGGAAAACCGTCTTGAGAGTAGAGACCCGACCCTTTCATGAGTGTGTGTGCGCTTGAACATCTTCAGCATCGCTTCCCCTGACGCCACGCCCCAGGCCCGATTGGCCAGCGAGGCCCCGAGATTGGCTGATCCTGCTGACCTCGGGGCGCGCCACCGTGGCCGATGCCCGGGCCTTGCGCTTGTGGTGCGGGCAAAGCCCCGAACATGCGCAGGCCTTTGAACAGGCCAAGGTGCTGTGGCAGGGGCTGCAACCCGCCGCCGCGGCGTTGCAGGCGCCCCGGCATTTCGGCCGTCGGGCGTTGTTGGGTGGCGCCATCGCCGCATCGGCGGCTTTCCTGTTGATCCGCGCCACGGTGCCCGGCGGTGTTTCCGGGTTGGGGGCCGACTACATCACCGATGTCGGCGAACAGCGCCGAGTGGAATGGGCCGAGGGCGTCAGCCTGGAGCTCAATACCCAGACCCGTCTCAGCCGCCACGCGCTGGCCGATGGCGGGCAAGGGTTGGAATTGCTCAGTGGCGAAATTGAAGTGCAGGGGCGTAGTGCCCAGGTGGTCAGCGTCCAGGCCGGCGCCGGTTGGATCAGCGCCGCCCGGGCACGCTTCAACATCCGCTACACCGACCAGAGCGTCTGCGCGACCTGCCTGGAGGGCGTGGTGCAGGTCGAGGTGCAAGGCCAGCGGTTTCGCCTGGAACCGGGTATGCAGCTGACTTACGACCCTCACCAGGTGGGCGCTCCCAAGCGTGCCGATGTGTCGGCGGCCATTGCCTGGCGTGAGCAGGTCCTGGTGTTCAACGACGCGTCCCTGGCCAGCGTCATCGACGAAATCAACCGCTACCGTCCCGGCATGTTGTTGCTGCTCAACCGCGAGCTGGGCCAGCGCAAGGTCCACGCACGGTTTCGCCTCGACCAGTTGGCGGGCGTGGCGCTGTTGATCCGTGATGCCTACGGCGCCAAATGCACCGAATTGCCGGGTGGGGTGGTGGTACTGAGCTGAGGCCAGCGGCGTCTGGGCGGGCCTCATCGCGAGCAAGCTCGTTCCCACAAGGGACTTATGCCGGGCCCAAAACCTGAGGCCACCCAATAACCCTGTGGGAACGGGCTTGCTCGCGAAGAGGCCTGTAGGCTCGACATCCATGTCGACTGTCATGCCGCTTTCGCGAGCAAG
Organism: Pseudomonas beijingensis; assembly: GCF_030687295.1. Classification (NCBI taxonomy): domain Bacteria; kingdom Pseudomonadati; phylum Pseudomonadota; class Gammaproteobacteria; order Pseudomonadales; family Pseudomonadaceae; genus Pseudomonas; species Pseudomonas beijingensis. The sequence continues at coordinate 3,821,293 of NZ_CP117425.1, forward strand.
CCCGCTCCCACAAGGAACCAGTGCTTGGCTCAAGTCTTCGGTTCACTCCATAACCCTGTGGGAGCGAGCTTGCTCGCGATGGGGCCGGCACATTCGACATCCTCTTCAACAGACCCACCGCTATCGCGAGCAAGCTCGCTCCCACAGGGGACAGTGTTGTTCGGCTTATTCCAGTGGCCCTAATACTTGCTGATATTTCTCGACGCCTTGGGGTGTCTGGCGGCTCAGGCTGATCTCGATGCCCGTCGGGTTTTCCTGGCGGTTGCCGCTGAGTTTGCGCCAGCCTTTCTCCGTGTCCCAGTACCGCAGGCCGGCGTCGCTGACGTCACTGAGCACGGCCACGCCCGGGCCGGGTGCGGGTAGGGGGTAGCGGTTGCGGGCCTGGCCTTGGGCGCGGTAAAGCGTGTCGCCCTTGAGCCACCAACGCACCCGTTGCAGCTCGCCTTCCTGGGCCGCCGCCACGCGGATCACATCCAGGCGAAAGCCCCGGCCTTCGGTGCTGCGCACGGTGAGGGCGGGCGGGGCGGTCGAGGGCGGGTCGTCGACGCCGGGTTTGACCGGTTCGCTCAGCTCGATGCTGGCGCGCAGGGCGACGTCGCGCTCCAGTTGGTTCAAGACCCGCAGCAGCGCTTCGGTCTGTTCGGTACTGGCCTGCAAATGGCTGTCGGCACGGGTCACGCTGTCCAGCCCGCGCCAGGCGATCAGACTGACCACCGCCATCAGCAGGATCGCCACCATCACTTCCAGCAAGGTGAAGCCCGTCTGCCGGGCGCTCATTGGAGCTGCACTCGCCCGGCGGCACTGCGTTGCACCGTGAGACTGTTCTGGCCGTCCGACAAGCGGATCTGCAAGGGCTCGCCGATCCACTCGGCATTCAGCACGACCCGCTGCCTGGGTTCCACGCGCACCTCCATCGACGGACTCTGCCAGCGCCGTCGACGCAGTTGCGGGTCGTCCTCGAAGCGATCAACCCCGGTGCCCCGGTCCGTGCGGCGACTGAAGCCAAAGCCCTTGGCGTCCCATCGCCAGGTAATCGGCCGCCCGTCGGTGCGCGCTTCGGTCTGGGCCAGTTGCAACAGCTGCACCAGCCGTTCGCCATCCTGGCGCAGCAACTTCAACGGGTCCGGCTTGATGCTCAGGCTCACGGCGGCACTGGCGATGCCGATGATCACCAGCACCACCATCAATTCGATCAGGGTAAAACCGCGTTGCTTGCCGAGGTTCATGCGCGCTCCTTTGCGTAAAGGTCACTCTGCACGGTGAAGATGATAAGGATGTGAAATAAAACGGAGAGAATTGACGCGTACGCTGCAAGCTGGAATCAAAAAAAGGAGATTCAGGCCATGGCGTTCATCGAGCGTGTGTCCCCGGCGCAAATCGTCCAGGCCGTGGGCTTGTTGGCGGCGTTGGCCGGGGTGGCGACCTGGTCTTCGCTGCTGCTCACCTCGGCCGAGTCCCGCACGCCGGACGTCGCCCCGCAACGCATGGCCGAGCGTTCCGATAACCCGGCGTTGCAATGGTTCTCCAACCAGCCGGCACCGGTGGACATCAAGGTCAGCGGGGTGATGGCCGGCACCCACGCCGCCGTGGCGATCCTCAGCCTCAACGACGGACCGCCGCGCAGTTTCCTGGTGGGTGAGCGCGTGGCCCAAGGGGTGCGGCTGGTGGCGATCGAGGCGCAGGCGGTGGTCATCGAGCGGGGCAAGGAGCAGACCCGACTGGTCCTGGCCCGGTTGCCGGATTCAGTGAGTTTGCCTCCCCTGTGGGAGCAAGGCTTGCCCGCGATGAAGACGACGCAGTCTCCGAGGAAATGAGGCGCCTGTATCGCGGGCAAGCCTTGCTCCCACAGATAAACCTCTCGCCACAAAGGATGTGTTAGCCCACAACGCTCAAGGTTTCTCCCGGCTGACCAACGTCTCCAACCGAGCCAACGGCGGTGCTTCGCGACTGCGGTCCGACACGCTCAGTTCAACCCGCAGCAGTCGACCGTTTTCCACCGGGCGCAGGGTCTGTTCGCAGCGCAGCAGCAAGCGCCCCTGGTCGCACTCGAACACTTTCGAACCCTGGGCAAAACGGCCTTCCAGACGCAACTGCGCCAGTTGGCTGCGGGCGGCCAGCAGCGCGATGGATTTGTCCCGCAACAGGCCGTTGCTCTGGGTCATCACCGCGGCCACGCGCACGGCGGCCGACATGGCCACGGCGATGATCGCCAGGGCCACCAGCACTTCGATCAGGGTGAAGCCGGCTTGCGGAGCAGGGCGTGGCATGGCGCGGGCTCGAGGGCGAGGACAACCTGCAACGCTAGCCGACGTTCGTGACCGATTGACGACGCAAGCTCCTGAGCAATTTCAATATCACTGACATATTTTCTTGCAACACTGCGCCTCGAATCGAATCCAGCGAAGGACCGTCGAGATGCAGATCGCCCGTTACAACGCCCGCTCCCAAGGCCCTCGCGGGCAGTTGGGTTTCACCCTGATCGAAATCATGGTCGTGGTAGTGATCCTCGGCATCCTGGCGGCGATGGTGGTGCCCAAGGTCCTCGACCGTCCCGACCAGGCGCGGGCAACGGCGGCGAAACAGGACATTGGCGGCCTGATGCAAGCCTTGAAGCTGTACCGCCTGGATCACGGCAGTTACCCGAGCATGAACCAGGGCCTCAAGGTGCTGGTGGAGAAACCGGCCGACGCGAAAAACGGCACCTGGCGCTCCTACCTCGAGCGCCTGCCCAACGACCCATGGGGCCGCCCCTACAACTACCTCAACCCCGGTGCCAACGGCGAAGTCGATATCTTTTCCCTGGGGGCCGACGGCCAGCCTGATGGCGACGGCGTGAATGCCGACATTGGCTCCTGGCAGTTGTAAGGGCCGTGATGCGAACGGATTCGCCCCTCGCGGCGAAGCAGCGCGGCATGGCGGTGATCAGTGCCTTGCTGATCGCCGCCGTGGTGGCGGTTATCGCCGGCGGCATGCTGACCCGCCAGACCCTGTTCACCCGCAGTCTGGAGGCCGAGCAGTTGCGCGTCCAAGGCACGGCGCGGTTGCAGGGTGGTTTGCAACTGAGTCGCCAGTTGCTCTGGGACGCCCGCCAGCGCGATCCACTGACGCGCTTCGGCCAACCCTGGGCGAAACCCATCGTGATGCCGGGCGCAGGCCAGGTCGACACGCCGTTCGAAGGCCAGTTGGAAGATGAGCAAGGCAAGTTCAACCTGCGCAACCTTGTCGTCAATGAGCGCGTGGACGAGGAACAAGTGCGCGCCTTCGAACGCCTGTGCCAGCAGTGGCGTGGCTGCGACGGTCCGCACGCGCATCGTCGAAAGGGGTGGTCGAGGCCTATCCGCGCCTGTTGAATCCGCAGCGGCTGGATCAGGCGCCAAAGGCCAATACCTTCAACAGCGGCCGCGAAACCTCGCCAGAGGCCGACAACACGCCGCTGGCCCCGACGCGCCCGATGCTGCGTACCTTGCAAGACCTGCGCAGCGTCAAGGGCGTCACCACGCGGTTACTGGACACACTGACGCCGTACGTGACGATCCTGCCGGCCAACACCTGGATCAATGGCAATACCGCCAGTGCCCCGGTGCTGGCCGCCTACGTGCCGGGGCTGTCGCTGCAACGGGCCGAGGCCCTGGTCAGGGAGCGCGACGGCGGCCACTGGTTTATCAACCGCGGGGATTTCGTCAATCGCCTGCGCATGCCGGAGCTGGAGACCGCCAGCGTCAAGGTCGGCATCACCAGTGACTGGTTCCGCCTGCGGGGCCAGGCGCGCAGCGGTCAGCGGCGGGTCGAACTGGACGCATTGCTGCAACGCACCGAGGACCGTTTGCCCCAGGTGATCTGGTCAAGGGTGGGCGTATGACGCGCTTGCGCATTGCCCTGGTGCCGCTGGGCAGCCTGGACCTCGACAGTGTGGTGGCGTTTGCTTGGCTGGATCGCCAGGGCCAGGTTCGCGAGCAAGGCCTTAGCAGCCTCCGGGCGTTGGGCCAGGGCGGCAAAAACCTTTCGGTGGAGTGTTTCCTTCATCCCCGCGACAGCCTGTTGACTCGCCTGGAGTTGCCGCTATTACCGGCGGCCAAGATCACCGCGGCGGTGACGTGCGCGGCCCAGGCCCTGATGCTCGGTGCCAGCGAACACATGCAGGTGGCCCACAGCCCGCGCGACGTTGATGGGCAGGTGCAGATCGCCTGGCTGGACCGTGAATCCCTCGCCAATCTCGGGCGGCTTGTGCACCAGGCCGGCATGAAGCTGCGCGGCCTCTATCCGGCGGCCTACGCCTTGCCGGTGCTGTCGGGGCCGGTGGCCTGTATCGAGGACGACCATCTGCTGGTGCGTCATGGCCTGCAGCGCGCCGTGGTGCAACCGTTGCAGGAGGAGGCGCTGGACGAGTGGCTGCTGGAAACGGGCGCCGGGTTGCACTGGGTCGGCGAGGCTGCGCCGCAACCTTCGATCAATACCTTGGCTGAAAGCCAACGCTGGACTGGCCCGGCGCCGGGCTGGGGCTTGCATGCCGGCCTTTCACGCAACGCCGTCGCACGCGGTGGCTGGGGCCGGGCGGCGGCGATCTGCGCGGTAGCGCTGGCGGTGTGGGTGGTCGGGCTGAACCTCTACGCCGCCCGCGAAGCGGCCCAGGGCCAACGGCTCAAGGCGCAGATGAGCCAGCGGGTGAAACAGGCGTTTCCCGAGTTGCCGGTGATCCTCAACCCGCTGCAACAGGCACGCCAGCAGATCGCGGCGCGCCAGAGCGGTGCGGCGACCGACCCGGCCCAACGCTTTGCCAGCCTGGTGCAGCAAGCGGGCAGCGCCATGCCGTTCATGAGCGGCAATGTCCAGGCATTGGTGTTCGAGAACGGTGAATTGCGCCTGAGTGTCGTGGCCGAGGCGCAGAAAACCACCGCCGAAGAGGATTGGAAAATCCCCCTGGCCCAGGCCGGCATCGACGTCGCCGCCATCGACCAGGGCTGGCGCCTGCGGGTGGCCCCGGCCGGCCAGGGTACCCAGGATTCCTCCGACGAAACCCCGGACGCCGACGATGAATAAGCACTCCCTGTCCCTGGCATGGGTCCGTTGGCAAACTTTTCGTACGCGTTTGCGCACGTTCTGGCAGGGGCTTGCCGTGCGCGAGCAAGCTGCTGTGGCCCTGGCTGCGTTGGTGTTGGGCGGCTGTCTGGTCTGGCTCGCGTTGATTGAGCCACCGCTCAAGACCATCGCCTACTGGCAAGCGGAAACCCCGAAGCTACGGTCGCAAACCGAAGCCCTTGAAGTGCTGTTGCGTGACGTCGCCGGGCCAGCCCAAGACCAGCCCCTCGAAGCCGCCCTGCGCCAGAGCCTGGACGCCAGCGGCTTGAGCCAGCACTACCAATTGCAAGCACCCGGCACCGAGTTCCCCGATGCCTGGCAGCTCACGTTCGACCAGGCCCCGGCGGAGGCAGTGATCAGCTGGCTGCTGGGCAACCCACGGCAGTTCTCCCTGGAAGTGATCGAGGCCCGTTTGCAGCGCACCGCCCTTGCCAATCCCGATAATCACGACAACCTCGACAACAGCGCCGGCACACTGTCCGGAACCGTTCGCATGGATCAGGCGCAAAGCGCTAAGGAAGCTTCATGAAAGGGGCCCGATACCCACGTCATTGGCGCAAGGCCGCGCCGCTGTTGTTGCTGGCGTTGAGTGCCTGCAACAGCACGCCGCCCGCGTCGCAGCCGCCGTTGCTGGTGGACAGCGAGCTGGGTGTTCCGTTGGGAAGTACCCAGCGTAGCGGCGATGCATTGCTCGATCGCCAGCGGGCCCAGGACCTGCGTGAACGCAAGCCCGCGGTGCGGCATCAGGTCGACCTCACCGCCCGTGCCCGAGAACCCCGCAGCAATGTGCCGGCGCGCACGCCCCTGGGGGATCAACCGGTGACGCTGAATTTCGTCGAGGCGGATATCCAGGCGGTGGTGCGGGCCTTGTCCCGTTCCACCGGCCAACAATTCCTGGTGGACCCGCGGGTCAAGGGCAACCTGACGCTGGTTTCCGAAGGCCAGGTCCCGGCTCACCAGGCCTACGACATGTTGCTGGCCGCCCTGCGCATGCAAGGCTTCAGCGTGGTGGACGTAGGCGGCGTGGCCCAGGTGGTGCCGGAGGCCGATGCCAAGCTGCTGGGAGGGCCGATCTACAGCGCCGACAAACCGGCCGGCAACGGCATGCTGACACGCACCTTCCGCCTGCAATACGAAAACGCGGTGAACCTGATCCCGGTGCTGCGCCCGATCGTTTCGCCAAACAATCCGATCAACGCCTACCCGGGCAACAACACCATTGTCGTCACCGATTACGCCGAGAACCTGTCACGGGTGGCGCAGCTCATCGAAGGCATCGACACCCCCAGCGCCATCGACACCGATGTGGTGCCGATCCACAACGGCATCGCTGTCGACATCGCGCAGATGGTTTCCGACCTGCTGGAAACCCAGGGCGGCGACCAGACCCAGAAAATCAACGTGATCGGCGACCCGCGCTCCAATTCCATCATCATCCGCGCCGGCAGCCCCGAGCGCACGGAGCTGGCGCGCAACCTGATCTACAAGCTCGACAACGCCCAGAACAACCCGAGCAACCTGCACGTGGTATACCTGCGCAATGCCCAGGCCGGCAAACTGGCCCAGGCCCTGCGCGGCTTGCTCACCGGGGAAAGCGAAGGCGAGGGCAACGACACCTCGCGCTCGGTACTCAGTGGCATGGGTGGCAGCACCAATGGCCAGAGCGGGCAGGGCAGCAGTGGCGATGGCAGCAGCACCACCAGCGGCAGTGCGTCGACCACCAGCAACGGCTACGCCCAGGGCAGCAACGGGACCACCTCCGCTTCGACGAAAAACGAACAGAACACCGCGTTCAGTGCCGGCGGTGTGACCATCCAGGCCGACGCCACCACCAACACCTTGCTGATCTCCGCGCCGGACCCGCTGTACCGCAACCTGCGGGAAGTCATCGACTTGCTGGACCAGCGTCGCGCCCAAGTGGTGATCGAGAGCTTGATCGTCGAGGTCGGCGAGGACGACGCCAGCGAGTTCGGCGTGCAATGGCAGAGCGGCAACCTGGGCGGCAGCGGTGTAATCGGTGGGGTCAACCTCGGTGGCAGCGGGCTCAATCTCAATGGCAAGACCAGCATCGACGTGCTGCCCCAAGGCCTGAACCTGGGCGTGGTCAACGGCACCGTGGACATTCCCGGCATTGGCAAGATCCTCGACCTCAAGGTCCTGGCCCGGGCGTTGAAGAGCAAGGGCGGCACCAATGTGTTGTCAACGCCGAACCTGCTGACCCTGGACAACGAAGCGGCGAGCATTTTTGTCGGCCAGACCATTCCCTTCGTCAGCGGCAGCTACGTCACCGGCGGCGGTGGCACCAGCAACAACCCGTTCCAGACCGTGACCCGCGAGGAGGTGGGCTTGAAGCTCAATGTCCGGCCGCAGATTTCCGAAGGGGGGACGGTCAAGCTCGATATCTATCAGGAAGTCAGCAGCGTCGACAATCGCGCTTCGAGCACCACGGGGATCGTCACCAACAAACGCGCCATCGACACCAGCATCCTGTTGGACGACGGGCAGATCATGGTCCTTGGCGGGCTGCTGCAGGATGGCTACAGCCAGAGCAACGACGCGGTGCCGTGGTTGTCGACGATCCCTGGAATTGGGGCGCTGTTTCGCAACGAGCGGCGACAGATCTCCAAGACCAACCTGATGGTGTTCCTGCGGCCCTACATCATCCGCGACACGGCGGCGGGACGCGGCATCACCCTCAACCGCTACGACTTCATGCGCCGCGCCCAAGGCCTGCTGCAACCGGATCGCAGCTGGGCGATGCCGGACATGCAAGCCCCGCAACTGCCAGCCTCGGCCCGGGCAATTCCGGGGGCGGCGCCCGTGAGCCTGCAAACGCCCAGGGCGGCGATCAAGGCAGTGCCGGTCGAAGGAGGCGCTCGCTGATGAACACCCAACCTATGGGAGTTCGCGGTATGCACAATACTGAGGTCACCCCAAGACACTGTGGGAGCGAGCTTGCTCGCGATGACGGCAGTTCGCTCAACATCATTGCAACTGACCCACCGCTATCGCGAGCAAGCTCGCTCCCACAGGGGACATGTGTGTTTCTTGGACCTGAGGTGCCGGCATGAACACCCTCCCATACGCCTGGGCCAAGGCCCAACGCCTGGTGCTGCGCCAGTCCGACGAAGGCACGGTGTTGATGGTGTGTCCCTCCACGCCGGGCTGGTCCATCAGTGAAGTGCGCCGCCAGTTCGGCGAGGTACGCCTGGAGCGGGTGCGTGACGAGGAACTCGACGGGTTGCTCAACACGGCCTACGCCGACACCGGCAGCGCCGCCGCCGTGGTGGGCGCGGCGGAAAACGAGGTGGACCTCGACCGGTTGATGCAGGACATCCCCGAGATCACCGACCTGCTGGACACCCAGGACGGCGCGCCGGTGATCCGCATGATCAACGCCTTGCTGACCCAGGCCGCCCGGGACGAGGCCAGCGACATTCACATCGAGCCCTACGAAAGCCATTCGGTGGTGCGCTACCGGGTCGACGGGACCCTGCGCGACGTGGTTTCGCCACGCAAGGCCCTGCACGGCGCGCTGGTGTCGCGGATCAAGATCATGGCCCAACTCGACATCGCCGAAAAACGCCTGCCCCAGGACGGGCGCATCGCCTTGCGCGTGGCCGGCCGGCCCATCGATATCCGCGTCTCGACGGTGCCCACCGGCCATGGCGAACGGGTGGTGATGCGGTTGCTGGACAAGCAAGCCGGACGCCTGCAACTGGAAACGTTGGGGATGGACCCGGACGTGCTGGGCAAGCTCGATCACCTGATCCGTCAGCCCCACGGCATCGTGCTGGTCACCGGCCCCACCGGCAGTGGCAAGACCACCAGCCTCTACGCCGCCCTGGCCCGGCTGGACGCTAGTGTGCACAACATTCTCACTGTCGAAGATCCGGTGGAATACGACTTGCCGGGCATCAGCCAGATCCAGGTCAACGCCAAGATCGACATGACCTTCGCCCTGGCCTTGCGGGCGATTCTGCGTCAGGACCCGGACATCATCATGATCGGTGAAATCCGCGACCTGGAGACCGCACAAATCGCCGTGCAGGCGTCCCTTACCGGTCACTTGGTGTTGGCCACGCTGCACACCAACGACGCGGTGTCGGCCATCAACCGTCTGATCGACATGGGCGTCGAGCCGTTCCTGCTGGCCTCGTCGATGCTCGGCGTGCTCGCCCAGCGTCTGGTGCGCAGGCTGTGCCCGCATTGCAAGCAACCTGATCCGGCCACGCCCGGCACCTGGCGCCCGGTGGGTTGCCCGACCTGCAACCAGACCGGCTACAGCGGCCGCACCGGTATCCATGAACTGTTCTGCATCGACGATGACATCCGCACGCTCATCCACCAAGGGGCAGGGGAGCAGGCACTGCGCGTCGCCGCCCGTCAGGCGGGGATGTTCAGCATGCGCGAGGATGGCGAGCGCTGGGTGCGCAGTGGCACCACGGCCCCTGAAGAAATCCTGCGCGTGACACGGGACGCCTGATGAATCGCTACCGTTTTGAAGCGGCCGACGCCACCGGCAAGATCGAGATCGGGCACCTGGAAGCCGACAGCCAGGGTGCCGCCTTCAACCTGTTGCGCAGTCGCGGGCTGACGGCATTGCAGGTGCAGATCGAGCGCAACACGACATCGGCCAACGGCGGTGGCTTGTTCAGCGCCAAGCTCTCGGACAACGACCTGGCCTGGGCCACCCGGCAACTGGCGAGCCTGCTGGGCGCCAGCCTGCCGCTGGAAGCCGCGTTGAGCGCCACGGTGGAGCAGGCCGAGCGCAAGCACATCGCCCAGACCCTCAGCGCAGTGCGCGCCGATGTGCGCAGCGGCATGCGCCTGGCCGAAGCCCTGGCGGCACGGCCCCGGGACTTTCCGGAAATCTATCGGGCGTTGATTGCCGCCGGTGAAGAGTCCGGCGACTTGGCCCAGGTGATGGAGCGGCTGGCGGACTACATCGAGGAACGTAACAACCTGCGGGGCAAGATTCTCACGGCGTTCATCTATCCCGGGGTGGTGGGACTGGTGTCGGTCGCCATTGTGATTTTCCTCCTCAGCTACGTGGTACCGCAGGTGGTCAGCGCGTTCTCCCAGGCCCGGCAAGACCTGCCCGGGCTGACCGTGGCGATGCTCACCGCCAGTGACTTCATCCGCGCCTGGGGCTGGTTGTGTTTTGGCGTGCTGGCTGGTGGGTTCTGGGGTTGGCGGATGTATTTGCGCAACCCGGCGGCGCGCTTGAACTGGCATGCGCGGGTGCTGCGCCTGCCGCTGATCGGCCGTTTCGTTCTGGGCCTCAACACCGCGCGCTTTGCGACCCTGGCGATCCTCGGCGGCGCCGGGGTGCCGTTGCTGCGGGCCCTTGAGGCGGCGCGCCAGACGCTGTCCAACGACCGCCTGAGCCTGAGCGTCAGCGAGGCCACGGCCAAAGTCCGGGAAGGGGTCAACCTGGCGGCGGCGCTGCGGGTTGAAAAAGTCTTCCCGCCGGTGCTGATCCAACCTGATCGCCAGCGGCGAGAAAACCGGCTGCCTGCCGCCGATGCTCGAACGCGCCGCGCAAACCCTGTCCCGCGACATCGAACGCCGCGCCATGGGCATGACCGCGTTGCTTGAGCCGCTAATGATCGTGGTCATGGGGGGCGTGGTGCTGGTGATCGTCATGGCCGTGCTGCTGCCGATCATCGAGATCAATCAGTTGGTCCAGTAAACCGAGCATTTTCTGGTTACCACCACTCTTGCGGCAAGCACAGCCCCTGTGGCGAGGGAGCTTGCTCCCGCTGGGCTGCGCAGCAGCCCCAAAACCTGACACCCCAGTACATCGGGCAGATCGCAATCAACCTGTTTGGGGTCGCTTCGCAACCCAGCGGGAGCAAGCTCCCTCGCCACAAAAGCTGCGAATATTTTTGCACTGCCACAACACCTCCCGAGCCCCGTCCGCGCCAAACTCGGGTTCCTCGTTCTGTCATGTTTGCGCGCCGCACGACCGCCTGCCGTCGGCTTCCCTGACAACCCTTGTCGTATCCCCGCAAAACCAGCACGGACCCTCAACCCAGAGCGCTCGAACACCCGAGGAAAAAACTCGAAAAACAGCCCTCAGCTCCCGAGGTTTTTTCCTTTATCTGTCACCGGAAGCTGCGAATTTCTAACCCATGGCCTCACCTCATCGCCATCGGCACAGGACCGAGCGCCATGACGGCAAGCATGCGTCACCCAACCTACGTACGAACACGACGATGAAAGGAGATTCTTCATGTTTAAGCGCAACGTTCTCGCGGTATCCCTGACCCTCGCCGGCCTCTGCGCCGCTCAGGCCGCCATGGCTGATGTCAATGGCGGTGGTGCTACCTTGCCTCAGCCGCTGTACCAGACTTCCGGTGTACTGACTGCCGGTTTCGCCCCCTACATCGGCGTAGGCAGCGGTGCTGGCAAGGCCGCTTTCCTGAACAACGATTACACCCGTTTCGTACCTGGTGACACCAGCAAGAACGTGCACTGGGGCGGGCAGCGATTCGAAGCTCACTCCGGCTGAATTGACCAGCTACTCCACCAACCACGCCGCCTGGGGTCCATTGATCCAAGTGCCTTCGGTCGCCACTTCGGTTGCCATTCCTTTCAACAAGACCGGCACTGCCAACGTTAACCTGAGCGTCAACGAGTTGTGTGGCGTGTTCTCCGGCCGCCTGACCGACTGGAGCCAGATCACCGGTTCGGGCCGTACCGGCACGATCACCGTGGTTTACCGTGCAGAAAGCAGCGGCACCACCGAGCTTTTCACCCGCTTCCTGAAGGCGAAGTGCGCTGAAACCGGCACCTTCGAGATCACCACCAACTTCGCTTCCAGCTACAGCGGCGGCCTGCCAGCTGGCGCCGTTTCCGCCACTGGTAGCCAGGCTGTGATGAACGCGTTGAACGCTGCCCAAGGTCGCATCACTTATATGAGCCCGGATTACGCCGCTACCACCCTGGCCGGTCTGGACGACGCCACCAAGGTTGCTCGTGTTGGCGGTGTATCCCCAGCTCCAGCCAACGTATCGGCCGCTATCGCTCTTGTTCCGGTACCTACTGCCGCCAACCGCGCCAACCCGAACGCCTGGGTGCCGGTGTTCGCCGCTACCACCAACCCTAACGATCCAAGTGTCGTGGCTTACCCAACCAGCGGCTATCCGATCCTGGGCTTCACCAACGTGATCTTCAGCCAGTGCTACGCCAACGCCGCCCAAAGCACTCAGGTGCGTGATTTCTTCACCCGCCACTACGGTGCAGTCGCTGCCAACAACAACGATGCCGCCATCACTGCCAACCGCTTCGTGCCGCTGCCAACGACCTGGAAAAACGCCATTCGTGGCAGCTTCCTGACCAGTACCAGCGCTCAAAGCATCGGCAACACCAACGTTTGCAATGGCATCGGTCGTCCGCTGTAACGCCACGCCTGAGCAACACGAAGTATGAATCAGCAACGACGTAAGTCGTTGCTGATTTTTTGCGTATCAACCGTACAACACAGCCACATGAAATTTTCATGACATCCGTTCGGTCCCGAGCGGTTGTAACCGCCTATCCCCTATAACCAACGCTGGCAGCTTGATAGCACTGCGTTGTGCCCCTTAGAGCAAACCGAAAGGATGAGTAGGATGCTGCGCTGCAAACCTCAGACGAAACTGAACGCCCCACGTCGCGATGGCGAGTTGTCGATGTTGCGGCTCAAGCCGCTGGCCCAGGCCATTGCCCTGCTGATGGTGGCCGGCAATGCCCAGGCGGCGACAGCGTTCAGTTCGGCCTGGTTTGCCGCCAAGGGCGCGTCCCAGGCCGGTAGCGCGGGGCGGCCCACGACGGCGCAGCCCGGCATGCCGCCGCCCCTGGCGCAGCAGCAACGGGCCAATACGCAGTTGCAGCGTTCGCTGACCAACCTCAATAACACTGTGGCCGCTATCGCGGCTCAGCAGGCGGCCCAGGCTGCAGGCAGGCAAGCTGCGCTCGGTCAGGTTCAGGTGGTGCCCGACGGTTTGGGCGAGGGCGGGCTCAAGGTCGATAACAGCCTGACCCAGGGTTGGCTCAACGCCAAGGGACCGCAGCAGACCCAAGCCGGCGGCAAGACCACGGTGAAGATCGAACAGACTGCCGACAAGGCGATTCTCAACTGGGAAACCTTCAACGTCGGGCGCAATACCACGGTGGATTTCCAGCAGCAGTCGGACTGGGCCGTGCTCAACCGGGTCAACGACCCTCAAGCGCGACCAAGCCAGATCCAGGGCCAGATCAAGGGCAATGGCACGGTGATGCTGGTCAACCGCAACGGCATCATTTTCAGCGGCAGCAGCCAGGTCAATGTGCGTAACCTGGCGGCGGTGGCGGCCAACATCAGCGATGAGCAATTCGACAAGCGCGGCTTGTACGTCGATGCCACCGGCAGCCAGCCAACCTTCACCGACGCAGCCGGCAAGGTCCAAGTGCAACAGGGCGCACTGATCGAAACCCATCGTGCCGCCACCTCCACGGCCGGGGGCGGCGGCTATGCCTTGCTGCTGGGTAGCGAAGTGGAGAACGCCGGCTCCATCATCACTGCCAAGGGCCAGACCACCCTGGCGGCAGGCGACAGCTTCTACATCCGCCGGGGCCAGGGCACCAGCGGCAACCTGCGTTCCACCACCCGTGGCAACGAGGTCGCGACGTCTCTCAAGCCCGGCAGCAGCGCTGGCACGGTGATCAACAGCGGCCTGATCCAGGCCAGCACCGGCGACATCACCCTCACCGGACACCGGGTCGAGCAGAACGGCGTGGCCGTCGCCACCAGTTCAGTGGACACCCGCGGCACCGTGCACCTGCTCAACGCCTTCAACGACCGCACCGGCAGTGTGACCCTGGGGCAGGGCAGCGCCACCGCAGTGCTGCTCGACGCTGCGGGCGGCAGCGCCCTGAACAGCCAGCGCAACGCCGGGCCCGTCGGCCTGGATGGCACGCCGAACAACCTGATCACCGGCCAGTTCAACAACCTCAGCAGTGTGGTCGACCGCAGCGACCAGTCGGCGGGTCGAGATCGTCAGTGGCGGCAGCGTCGACTTCCAGAACGGCTCCATTACCCTGGCCACCGGCGGCCAGGTCGCGGTAAGCGCCTCCGGTCGCAGCCTGGTGCGCGATGGTGCGGTGATCGATGTGTCCGGCGCCATCGGCGTCAAGGTGGCGATGGAGTCCAACTCCATCAAGGTCAACGTGCAGGGCAACGAACAGCGCGACGCACCGGTCAACCGCGAGGGCGGCAAGCTGACCAACAACGATGTCTGGGTCGATGTGCGTGACTTGATCTATGTGCCGGCGGGCACCAACGGCTACGCCACCGACCGTTGGTACACGGCGGGTGGGCTGTTGGAAGTCGGCGGCTACCTGGGCACCCGGGGCCACAGCATGGGTGAATGGGCCGCCCAGGGTGGCACGCTGACGTTCACCGGCAACGACGTCGTGACTCAGCAGGCGGCGCAGTTGAACCTGTCCGGTGGCACCCTGGATGTGCAGAGCGGTTATGTGCGCCAGTCCTGGCTCAAGGGTCCCAATGGGCGCTTGTATGAATTGTCCAAGGCGCCGGGGGACATCCTCTACAGTGGCATCTACAAGGGCTACGAAGATCACAGCCAGCGCTGGGGCCAGACGGATTACTACTACAACCCGCTGATCGCCCCCCGCGAGCGTTTTGAGGCCGGCTACACCGTCGGCCGTGATGCCGGCAAACTGGTGGTATCGACCCGCAACGCGGTGCTGGAAGGCCAGATTGTCGGTGAGGTCTATCAGGGCGAACGCCAGACCCAGACGCCGAACCTCAACCTCGACGGTTACCAGCAATCGCAAAACGCCGTGGCCCGACGGGCGCAGTTGTGGGTGGGCAGCTACACGCCGATCTACGACAAGACCAGCGGTGTAATCAACAGCGGCCTGAACCCCACGCTCGATCAGGTCACCGTCGGTAAGGTGGCCAACAAAATTGCTGCGGGCCTGGACCTGACATCGGTGGTCGGCACTGATCGGCAAGGCAAACTGGTTCTGGATAACGATCTGCTCAACGGCTTCCAACTCGGCGCGGTCAAGGTCGCGGCGCTTGAGGGCATCAAGGTCGAGGGGGCACTCAAGGTCGCCGATGGCGGCGACATCACGCTTTATGCACCGCAGGTCGAGGTGAATGCCGACCTGACGGCCCGCAGCGGTCGCATTGCCTTGGGTAACGTGCTTAAACAGGTCAGAACCGACAATTTCCAGATGGGAGACGTCGTGCTTTCGCCCGGCACAGGTCAGCGTGCGGTGGTCACGTTGGGCGAGGGCGTGACGTTGAACACCGCTGGCCGGTGGAGCAACCTGCTGCTTGACGGCAACGATCACCAGAACCTGCCGTTTATCAACGGCGGCACCGTGTCCGTGCGCAGCGACAACATAGATGTGCGCCAGGGCAGCCTGATCGACGTCAGCTCCGGCGCCGCGGTCATGGCCGATGGCAAGACCCGCGGTGGTAAGGGCGGGGACCTGACCCTGACGGCGATTACCAGTACGTCGTCAGACAGCGGCGACTTGAGCCTGGGTGGTGAACTGCGCGGCACCGGCGTGAGCGGTGGCGGGACCTTGAAGCTGGCGGCCAATAAAGTGCTGATCGGCAACAGCGGCTCGGCGCTTGAACCGGGCACCCTGCAACTGGGTGGCGATTTCTTCGACAAGGGTTTCTCGGCCTATGACATCACTGGCAACGAAGGCCTGACCGTGGCCGACGGGACCCGGGTCGATGTGACGATGCCGGTGTACCGCTTTGGCGAGCAGGCGTTGAGCACCGGCAGCGATGCAGAGCCGGCCGAGGCTTTGCAGCGCTGGACGCCGCAGCTGTACCAGGAAGATGCGATCAAAGGCGTCCTGACCCAGCGTCGCGGCGCAAGCCTGAGCCTCACTGCCGGTACCGCGAACTCCAGCGCCGCCGACATGGCGAGCACGGTGTTGAACCTGGGCAAGGGCAGCGTGATCAGCGTCGATCCGGGGCAGGGCATCGACGTGCGCAGCATCGGTCAACTGACTGCCAACGGCACCCTTAATGCGTGGGGCGGGCGGGTCAGCCTCACCGGGTTGAGCGTCATCGGTGCCCAGGGTGAAGCCGTCAACGCTCAGGGCCACGGTCGCTCCATCTGGCTGGGCGAACAGGCACTGATCGACGTCTCCAGTCGGGCCGTGACCGCCCAGGATATGCGCGGTCAGACCTATGGCCTGGTGCGTGATGGCGGGCAGATTGTCATCGGCGGCCAGATCGATGCCACAAAGGGTTCGGCTTCCGCATCCGAACTGTTTGTCGTGGTGCGCGACGGCGCGCGTCTGCAAGCGGATGGCAGCCAGGCGGTGCTGGATATTCCTGGCCAGGGACGCACGTCGGTGGCGAGCGATGGCGGCAGTATTTCCCTGGCGTCGGCCAATGGTTTGTACCTGGACGGCGAGTTCAGCGCTCGTTCGGGGGGCACGGGGGCGGCAGGGGGCAGTTTGTCGGTGGCACTGGAAACGCCGTATTACCGCAACGATGCGGTCAGTGATCGGGTCTTGCAAGTGCGTGAGCTGGTGCTGGGGCAAAACGCCCAGGCGACCCTGCTGGGCGACACGGCCGAGACCTCGGCGGATTCACTGGTCTACGGTCGCGGTCGCTTAGGCGTGGACCAGGTCCAGTCGGGCGGCTTCGACAGCCTTGCCTTGTTGAGCAATGGCCTGTTGAGCGTCGATGGCGACGTGTCACTGTCTCTGGGCCAAAGCCTGAGCCTGTATGCCCGCAGCTTTGGGCCGAGCGCAAACGCGCCAGCCAATACCCGGGTCCAACTCAATGCCTCCCATGTGCTGCTGTCCGGGCCGGCGGCCGCTCGACCGAATATGGACGGGTATACTCGGCCAGCGGTCGAGGGCGGCGGTGTGTCGCTGTTGGCAAACAAGGCAGTGTTTTCCGTTAACGCAGACCTGCTGGATGTACAGGGCAGTGTGATATTCAGCGGCAAAGGCACGCTGAAGCAGGCAGACGGCAGTACCGTCGAGCTGGAGCGCGCCGGTTTCGACCGGGTTCAATTAAACAGTCGGGGTGATATTCGATTCCTGGCCGGATTCTCTGGCGCCTATATGCCCGAAGGCTTCACTACCCAATTGCTGACCCCTTCGGACATGATCTTGCAAGCGGCGCAGTTGTATCCCGCGACCGGGGTCGGCGCACGGATATTGGCAGGATATGGCTGGGGCACTGAACCCGGTAGCGGCATGATTCTCTATGATCCGGCGCGTAGCCTGGTCATCGGACGCACCACACAGGTAGCACCTCAAGTGCCTTATTCGGTGTTCGGTCGCTTGCAACTGGGTAGCGCCAAGATCGAACAAGGTGGTGTTGTCCGTGCACCTTTGGGGTTGCTTGAAATCGGTACAAACGACAGCTTGGCGGGTGTATCGGCTCGAGTAGACTTGTTGCCGGGCAGCCTGACTTCGGTCAGCGGCCTGGGGTTGGTGCTGCCTTATGGTGGCACTGTCGATGGGCAGAGCTATCAGTACGCTGGAAAGAAGGTTGTGTTGCTAGGGCAAGGAGCGACTGCCGGCAATGGTGACCTGAATATCGGCGTGATTCTCGGCGGCAAGTCGGTGGCGGCCCAGGAAGGCTCGGTGCTCGATCTTTCGGGTGGTGGTGAATTGCTCGGCGCCGGTTTTATCTCTGGCCGAGGCGGTTCCACCGATGCTCGCTTCAACCCGCTGGTACAAATCGGCGCGAACGGCGGTTTCACCTTGCCGGGATTGTCCAGCAACCCGGTCTACGCCATCGTGCCGGGCAACCAGAGCCTATATGCGCCAGTCGCCCCCGAAGGCGGCGCAGTGGACCCCAGGGTAGGCCAGCAAATTACCATTGGTGCCGGCGTTCCGGGATTGGCCGCAGGTACCTATACCTTGATGCCCTCCACCTACGCCTTGTTGCCGGGAGCTTTCCGGGTCGAGGTCAATGGCTTGGCGGGCCAGGGGGTGACAACGGCTGCGCAGCAGATGCGCAACGGCTCCTGGACCACCGCTGGGGTACTGTCGGTGGCTAATACCGGGCAGCGCAACAGTTTGTCCAGCCAGGTCATCCTGACGTCGGGAGAGGTGCTTCGCCGCTATTCGCAATACAACGAAACCAGCTACGCCCAGTTTGCCGTGGCCGACGCCGGACGCCTGGGTGTCCCCAGGGCTTTATTGCCTGTGGATGCCAAGACTTTGAAGCTGAACCTGGCCAAGGGCGCGGGGGATCAGGCGTTCTCCTTCAAGGGGATTGGCAAGTTCGCGCCTCAGAAGGGTGGGTACGGCGGTACCGTTGCAGTGGTGGGGGGCACCGGTAGCGCGCTGGAAGTCGTTGCTGACGGACGCGGGGCCACGGCCGGTTTCGAAGGTGTGACCCTCAATGCCGGAAGCCTCAATGCGTTGAACGCATCGCGCCAAGTGATCGGCGGCCAGTTTTCAATTCTGTATGGCCAGGGGGGTAACTACATCACGCCGCAAAGGGTCTCCCGCAGTGTGACTGTGCGTGAAGGCGCGACTCTGGCGGCACCGGAGGTTTTTCTGCTGACCGACGGTGGCGAGCTCTTGGTGGAGCAAGGCGCAGCCATCAACACCATCGGGCAGGGCAAGGCAGCGTACGATGCCCGTGATGGTTTTATCTATAACCTCAATGTGAGGAACCAGAATTACAACATGCTGGCGGCTTCCAACGGCTTGCTCAATGTGTTGGCTCCGCAGTCGGGTTCCACGGGTTCGGTCAATATTGGCGGTTGCAGCCTGACACCGTGCACCGGCGTGACGAAGATTCACTCCGAAGGCAGCATCGTTGCCGCCTCGGGCAGCAGCCTGGAACTGGACGACCAAGTGCGCTATGGCACCCGTCATCTGACGCTGGCCCTGAGCAACATCAACGTCGGCACTGCCCAGGCACTCAGCGACGCGGCGACGCGCCAGGTCTTGCCAGCGGGTCTGACCTTGAGCCAGGCCGTGCTTGATCGCCTGTTGCGTGGCGACACCGAATATGGCGCACCGGCCCTGGAAACCCTGGAGCTGTCGGCCCGCGAGGCGTTGAACTTCTACGGAACTGTCAGCCTCGACACTTATGACCCGGTCACCGGCAAATCGCGTCTGAGCAACCTGATGCTCAGCACCCCGGCCCTCTATGGTGCCGGCAACGCCAATGACGTGGCGACCATCCGCACCGCCAACCTGATCTGGAACGGTGGCGTCGATGCACCGGGTTCGGTGATTACCGGCGGGGCTGGCACCGGCGCCGGTCGCCTGGACATCCAGGCCCGGCGCATCGAGTTCGGTTACGGTGCCTTTACCCAACCCAGCTCTATCACCACTCTGGATCGCCTGGCACTGGGGTTCGCCAACGTCAACCTCAGCGCCAGCGAACGTGTGACCGCCAATCACAAGGGCAGCCTGGCGGTGTATCAGAGCCAGGGCGCCTATGACGCGAAAACGGGCTACGCCTACAGCGGCGGCAACCTGAGTATCCTCACGCCGTTGCTCACCGGTGAAGCGGGATCGGTCAACCGCATCACAGCCGGCGGCGCGGTCAATGTAACTGGCACGACCGCCAAGCCGAGCGCTGTCTCCGGGCTTGGGGGCGAGCTGTCCCTCAAGGGAGCGAGCCTCAACCTCGCCAGCGCAGTGGTGTTGCCCAGCGGCAAGCTCACCCTCAGCGCGACGGATGACCTGACCCTGACGGATGCGGCGCAAATCGACCTGGCTGGGCGCGCAGTCACCTTTAACGATGTGACGCGTTACAGTGCCGGTGGCGAGGTGATCCTGCAAAGCCGCAACGGCAATATCCGCCAAGCGGATGGCTCAAGCATCGACCTCTCGGCCCGTAACAATCAGGCTGGCCGGCTCAGTGCCGTGGCCCTGGACGAGGCCGCCGGGATCGTTGATTTGCAGGGGCGGATTCTCGGCAACAGCACGGGCGAATATGACGCCGGCGGCACCGCCATGCCGTACCTGGCCGGCGGCGTGGAAATCCAGGCGCAGCGCCTGGGCGACAGCGGTAACCTCAGCGAGCAGTTTGTGGCCTTGAACCAACGGTTGAACGACGGGCAGGTGTTCGGCTCCCGTGGCTTCCAGCTCAAACAGGGCGACCTGGTGATCGGCAACGAACTCAAGGCCTCGACCATCAGCGTGTCGGTCGACAACGGAAACCTGTTGGTCAATGGCAAGGTAGACGCCAGCGGCGAACGGGTCGGCAGCATCCGGCTCGCCGCCGGGCGCTCCCTGACCCTGGGCAGTAACGCGGTGCTCGATGCCCATGGCAACCGCCTGCGGGTGGACAGCTACGGCAAGATCATCGACTCGCCGAACCGCGCCATGGTCGACCTGACATCCCGGGGCGGTGTACTGACATTGGCCGACGGTGCGCGCATCGATCTGCGCCATGGCACCGCGGCGTCTGCGGGACAGCATGATGGTCGCGCTCGCGGCACCCTGGAACTCAATGCCCGGCGCGCCGGGCCAGATGCCACCCATGGTGACATCGCCATCGACGCCAGCGGGAACCTGGATATCCAGGGCGCTCGCTCGATTGCCGTCAACGGTATGTGGCAGTACAGCGATGCCGACTATGGCAGCGATCCGGCGGCAAGTGGCCGTCCTTATCAGGTCATCGACCAGGACTACCTGAAAGACATACATGACGACAGCACCAAGTTCATCAAAGCCGCGCTGGACAACGGCGACCTGATGCAACGCAAGCTCGCCGGCCTGAACAACACGCGTTATGCCGATGCGTTCCACCTGCGGCCCGGTGTCGAGATTGTCAGCGCCACGGCCGACGGCGACCTGGTAGTGCAGGGAGACCTGGACCTGTCCCGTTATCGCTACGCCAGTGTGAACCCTCACACGCAGAAAACCGACATATACGGTTCCGGCGAGGCCGGTGCGCTGACCCTGCGCGCCGGTGGCGACTTGAGCATCTACGGCAGCATCAACGACGGTTTCGCGCCACCGCCGCCCACGCAGGATGACAAAGGCTGGGTGCTGCTGCCCGGCATCGATTTCACCGGTGGCGACATCGTCGTTCCCGGTGCCGGCGTGACGCTGGCCGACGGTACGGCGTTCCCGGCGGGAACCACACTCAACTACGACTTGCCGATCAAAGATGTGACCCTGGCTGCCGGCACCCGGTTGCCAGTGGCGGCGATCCTGGAACAACCCTTGGAACTGCCGGCCGGCACGGTATTGGCGGCAGCGGTGCACGACGCCTCCGGTAACCTGCTGTTTGCCGCAGGCACTTTGCTGAGCCGGGCCCAGACCCTCGAAGCCGGCTCGCAGTTGGGCGCCGGCAGCGTGTTGAGCGGTGCCGCCGCACTGCGCGGTTTCACCTGGCCCAAGGGCGTGGCGCTGCCCAACGTGGCAAACGCGGGCAATGCGCAGACCAATATCCTCAAGCTCGAAGGCAACCTGGTCTTGAACCGCGGTTCGCTGCTTCCGTCCGGCACCGACGTGAAGTTACCGGATGGCGTCGAATCGGTGCAGTTGCGTCCAGAGATTGCGGGCAGCGATGGCCGCATGTGGGCCATCGCTCCCATGCTCGCCGAGGGTTCTCAATCCTGGTCGTTGAGATTGGTGGCCGGGGCCGACACGACGGCTGCGGACAGCCGGATCGTCCAGCCTGAACCGGTCCATGGCGACTTGCGTTTCGCCGACAGCCACTACGGCATGTTCGGTGTGCTCGTACCCGGAAAGGGCAGCCTCATATGGACCGAGGCGGGCGTAGAGGACATGTTGAACAACGGGGTCACGGTCGAACTGGGCCAGCCTGTCGACGAAACCATCTTTCGCGATATTTTCGGTTACGAATCGGCCGAAGCTTTTTGTGCTGATTTTGGTGGCAATTGCACGCTCCAGGCTTCTTACAAATGGACCAAGTCAGCAGAGGAACAGCTGGCAAATTCAGGCTTCGAGGTCAAGGCCGGTGAGCTGATCAGCCAGGCCGCGGCACAATTTTTCCAATTCGATTCAGTCCAGTCGTTTTGCGACGCAGTACCGGAAATTTGTACACCCGCTGACGGGGAATACAAACCGGTTGCCGGCAGTGTCCGTCCAAGTGTCCTCCGCACCGGCACCGGCGACCTGGAACTGCTGAGCGGTGGCAGCCTGCGCATGGATTCGTTGTTCGGGATCTATACCGCCGGCATCTCGTCGGCGCCGACGTTCCCGGGCGATCCCTACAACCAGCCCAAGGCCTTGGGCGGCAACGACACGGTGCTCAACGACGAGGATGGCAGCAATGAAAGGCTGGTCGATGGCGGCACTGAAAGTCTCTATCGCGCCTGGTATCCGGACGCGGGCGGTAACCTGTTGCTTAAGGTCGGCGGTGACCTCAGCGGTAATCTGACCGCGCCTGTCAACTCTAACGGGCGACCGAACCCTACCGACATGGGCCAGGATTCGGCCAATGTGGGCAATTGGCTCTGGCGCCAGGGCAATGGTGATTCAGCGAACAGCCAGCCGACCGCTTGGTGGATCAACTTCGGTAGCTATACCGCGTCGACGATGTCGGATGGCGCTGATCAAATGGCCGCTTTCACCGGATTCGGGACCTTGGGCGGCGGTGATCTGGATGTACAGGTGAAGGGTGACGCGGGTGTGTTGAACCGACTTGCCGGTAGCGACTTCAATTCAAACATCAACGCTCGTAGCCAGGGGCTGCTGCTGGCTGTGGGCAGCACCGGGCGCGTAGGCGCCGATGGCAGCCTGCAACTGACCGGTGGCGGTGATCTCAATCTGCGTGTGGGTGGCGCTTTGAATCCCGAGAGCCTGTTCGTGAACGGGCATCTCAACGGTGCGGTCATCAACCTGCGGGGGCACGCGCAGATCGATAGCGGCGCCATCGGTCGAATCGACCTTCAATATGGCAATGCTGTCTCAGCACAGTCCCCTGGAGAAACGCGGGCCTACGATTCCTTTAAGTCCACACGAGGATCTGCAACGGGTGGGCTGACCCTCATGCCGGGCGACGCTACCTTTGATGTGACAACTTTGGGCGACCTTGTCGTGATGGACGTCGCCGACCCGGGCCGGGCGCCGATGATGAGTGTGTCGCCCTTCAAAAATGGTGCGACTAACGGATCGGGTGTGAGCTGGTTCACGCTGTGGACGGCCAATACCGCGATCGACTTGTGGTCGTCGGGAGGTAACCTGACGCCTTTTACCTTCAGTACCGCAACGGATCTGGCGGTGGTCTACCCATCGATCCTGAGAGCTGTGGCGGCCAGTGGCAGCCTTTACTATGGGGAGTCCTCGGCATTGTATGGAACAGCCTACAACGGCGACAATCGTCCAGCCCTTTTGCTTGCTCCCGGCGTCAATAGTGAACTGCAATTCATGGCCGGCGACTCCATCTACGGTGGCGATATGTCGGTCAGTCGTTCCGGTGCATCGTCCGCAGCCCTGGCCACACCGTTTCGGCCGGCCTTTGCCGGTATCGTCGATGGTTTCGTCATAAAGACCAGCAATCTCTCAGCCGATGGCAACCCCGCTCGCCCTAGTGCGAACATATTGCCGCTGTTTGCCTTTGACACCAGCAGCGCTTCCAGCGAATGGGCCCTCAATGTCGATCCTGCTCGCTTCTATGCGCTTGAAGGTGACTTGCTGGCAGTCGCCACTGGACGGTCGATGACATCAGCCTCTACGGGCAGATGGCCGGGGCGAATCGCATACGAAGGCGCCGGACCTGTACGGATGATGGCTGGGCGAGACATTGTCAGCAGTGGCATACCGCTGGGCGGGTCTCTGAATGAGAACTCCGACGTGGGTAATTACACCACCACCGGCAACCTCTTCATCCACAACACCCCCACCGACATCTCCATCGTCTCGGCCGGGCGCGACATCCTCTACAGCACCTTCAACGTTGCCGGCCCCGGCCTGCTGGAAATCACCGCCGGGCGCAATATCCTGATGGACGACAAGGTCAGCATCACCAGCCTCGGCGCGGTGGTGCCCGGGGATGCGCGCCCCGGAGCGAGCCTGGTGCTGCAAGCCGGCGCGGGGCTCAACGGGGCGGATTACGAGCGCTTCGTCAAGGCGTACCTGGACCCGGCGAACCAGGCCCTGGCCGGTGTGCCCCTGGCGAACCAGGACGGCAAGGTCGCCAAGACCTACGAGGCGGAACTGGTGGATTGGCTGGACAAACGCTTCGGCTTCAGCGGCGACACCGAGCAGGCCCGCAGCTACTTCGCGGCGCTGCCGGCCGAGCAGCAGCGGGTGTTTGCCCGGGATGTGTACTTTGCCGAGCTCAAGGCCGCTGGTCGTGAGTACAACGAGGCGGGCGGCGTGCGTCAGGGCAGCTACCTGCGCGGGCGGGAAGCTATCGACTTGTTGTTCCCGAGCAAGGATGTGGCGGGCAATGCGATCACCTACAAGGGCGACATCACGATGTTCGGCGGGGCGGGGGTGCACACCGATTTTGGTGGCAGTATCCAGATGCTGACCCCGGGTGGCGGGCAGACGTTCGGCATCGAAGGCAACGCGCCGCCGTCCACCGCCGGGGTCATTACCCAGGGCGAGGGCGATATCCAGTTGTACGCGCAGAACAGCATTCTGCTGGGGCAGAGTCGGATCATGACCACCTTCGGCGGCTCGATCCTCGGCTGGTCGGCCCAGGGCGATATCAACGCCGGTCGGGGTTCGAAGACCACCGTGGTGTACACGCCGCCCAAGCGCTTGTACGACACCTGGGGCAACGTGACCCTGTCGCCGTCGGTGCCGAGCACCGGCGCGGGTATCGCCACCCTCAACCCGATTGCCGAAGTGGCGGCGGGGGATATCGACCTGATCGCGCCGTTGGGCACCATCGACGCGGGCGAGGCCGGGATCCGGGTGTCGGGCAACGTGAACATCGCGGCATTGACCGTGGTGAACGCAGCCAACATCCAGACCCAGGGCAAATCCTCCGGCGTGCCGCTGGCGGCCTCGGTGAACACCGGGGCCATCACCTCGGCCAGTTCGGCGGCGTCCTCGGCGACGCAAGCGGCTGAGGATGTGGCCCGTCAGCAACAGAACGCCGCGCGGCAGAACCAGGCGTCGGTGTTTACCGTGCAGGTGGTGAGTTTTGGCTCCGAGCAACTGGCCCCGTCACGCGATGGTGCCAGCCGCGAAGCGCCTCGGGCCTATGATCCGGCCAGCCCGGTGCAGGTCCTGGGCGCGGGACCTTTGGACGAGCAGAGCCGCCAGCGGCTGACCGAGGAGGAGCGGGGGCGGTTGAGTTTGTAGGGATTGAGCTTGCGGTGAGGTTGGCTGTGCTGGCGTCATCGCGAGCAAGCTCGCTCCCACAGGGATCTAGGGGTGTTCATGAGTTTTTGCATGCACCCCTTGCCCATTGTGGGAGCGGGCTTGCTCGCGAAGGCGTTGGACCTGCTGGCATATATGTTGGCTGTGCTGGCGTCATCGCGAGCAAGCTCGCTCCCACAGGGTCATTGGGTGACCTCAGGTTTTGGGTCCGATACAGGCCCATTGTGGGAGCGAGCTTGCTCGCGATAGCGGTGGAGAAGTGGGTTACAGCCACCGCGGCGTGGTGAAGAACGAGGCCATTTCCGAGCGGGCCAGGGCCGCGCCGAAGTAGGGGCCTTGGACATGGTCGCAGGCCACGTTGCGCAGTTGGCTGAATTGCCGGGCGTTTTCGATGCCTTCGGCGGTGACCATGAGCCCTACGCTGCGGCTCAAGCGGATCATCGCCAGGACGCCCTCCTTGTCGTCCTCCAGGCCCAGCTGCGAGAGGATGTTGCGATCGAAGCGGATGCCATCGAACGGCTGGTTCAGTACTTCGCGAAGGGAGGCGATGCTGGTGCCGAATTTGTCTATGTTGATCCGCACGCCGAGGTCCTTGAGCGCATGGAGGGTGCTGGCGACGGTCTTGTGGTCGGCCAGCAGGACGCCTTCGGCCACTTCCAGGGTCAGCCGCTGAGGCGCCAGGCCGCTTGCTTCGAGGGCTTCTTGCACCTGGTTGAGCAGGAAGCTGCTGTTGAACCACCGGGGGGAAACCGCGATGGAGACATTGACGGCGTTCGGCCAGGTCGCGGCCTCTTCACAGACGTTGATCAACATCCAGGTGCCCAGCTCCTCCAGTTGGCCAGAGGTTTCGGCCACCGGTATGAAGTCGGCCCCACCCAGTTCACCTTTCTCGGGATGGTGCCAGAAGGTCTGGGCTTCGAAACCGTGCAGTTGCTCGGCGCTCACGTCGAAGCGCGGCAAGTAGCGCAGTTCCAGTTGATCCCGTTGCATGGCGTCGCGCAGTTGCTGCTCGTATTGCCGCCGGTCGCGGGCCAGGTTGCCCATGGCTTCCACGTACACGCGCCAGGTGTTGCGGCCCGCGGCCTTGGCCGCATACAAGGCGATATCGGCGTGGCGCAACAATTCATCGGCCCGTTCGTCACCGGGCTGCGACCAGGCGACACCGATGCTCACCCCCAGGTACAGCGTATTGCCGTCCAGGTGCATGGGCCGTTGCATGCAGTCGATCAGTCGTTCACAGAGTTGATCGAGATTGTCGGCGTCGCCGGGGTCGGGCATGACGATGACAAACTCATCACCGCCCAGGCGTGCCACCAGATCGGTGCCACGCACGTTTTGCTGGAGAATATGCGCCACTTCCTTGAGCACTTTATCGCCCACGGCATGGCCCAGGGAGTCGTTGACCGGCTTGAACCGGTCCATGTCCAGGTTCAGCAGCGCCAGGGGCGGGCGATCAGGTCGGCCCAGGTGTTCACGCAGGCAATCGAACAAACGGTTGCGATTGGCCAGCCCGGTCAGCGGATCGTGCAAGGAAAGGTGCTTGATCTGGGCCAGCGCCCGCAACTCGTCGGTGATGTCGGTGGCGGTGCCGCGAAAACCCAGGGTGCCGGCCTCGATGGCCCGTACCGAGAGTTTGCAGGTGCGGATGCGCTGGTTGCGCGCGGTGTACTCGCACAGCAGCGGCGCCGATGAGAGGCTGTTGGCACCGCCGAGCAGCCATTGGGCAATCGAGATCGAGCCGCCATGGGGGTGGAGCAACCGGTGCAGGGGTTTGCCCAGCCATTCCGTAGGGTTGAACCCGGTCACTTGTTCGAAGCGTTCCGACAGATAGGTCAGGGTCCCGGTCGAATCGACCTCCCACAACCAGTCGGAGGAGACTTCGGCAATGTCGCGGAAACGTTCTTCACTGCGTTCCAGCGCCTTGCGGTGAGCCAGCAGCAGGCTGGCGTATTGGCTTTCCTGGGCGCGAAGCATCACCAAGGCATGGCGCAGAACGGCCAGGGCCAGGATCCCCAGCACCAGTAACGCCACGGCCAGCAACGGCAGCAGGATCTTGCGCAGGTCCTGGCCCGGGGTTTGTGGTCGCCAGGCCAGGGCCTCCAGGGTCAGGTCGTCGAGCAGCAGTTGGGCGGTATCGGCTGGGCCCGGTGTCCTGGCGATATGGGCATCGGGCAGGGCGAAGTTCTGCGCCAGGTTTTCCAGGGCGCCGGGGTCCAGGACCTTGACGAAGAGCATCAGGCTGGGCGGGCCGGGAATTTGCGCCACGCTGTTGTCTGTGCCGGTGGTGATGGCGGACACGGCGACGAACGCTGGGGCGTCTTCGTGATGCAGCATCTCGACGACCACTTCGTCGTGATTTTCCTCGGTGCTGGCTTTGCTCCACAGGGCGCGCAGGTCACCGGCCAGCCAGGTGTCGGCATCGACGTCGCTCATCTGGCCATCGATCACCGAATAGACGGTCTTGCCGGTCGGGGAAATGACAAACACCGCCTGGTAACCGTAGAGCGAATACACGCTGCTGCCGACGTTTTCCTGGTCATAGGCCCATTCCTTGTCGACCTCGACATGCAGGTGCCGGTAGGCGTCGCTCCACTTGGAATAGTCGCTCAGGTCCCGGCCGATGCCGGTGCGAATCCCCTCGATGGCCCGCTGGGCGAAAAACAGGCTCTGCTCACGGGCGCGCCGATCCTGGGCGCCGGTGATGTTGAGCAGCACGGCGATCGCCAAGGCGGACATGACAAACAGCAGGAGCATGATGGCCGGAAAAGTGCGACGGGTGAAGCTACGGGTTGGCGAGCCCGGGGAGAGGACAGTCGAGTCATTGCCAGCATTTTCAATCCTAAAGATAAGTCATCAGCCAAAAAGCGATTTCACCCGCACCTGTCTTATATCGGCGGGTGGGCTGATTTACTGAGTCGTGTTAACGAAGGGGCCGACAGGCTGCGTTGTTTTCCTCCTGTGCGGGTCTTGAAACGCATGAGCTGGGCAGCGACTGGCCCCCGGTCACGGCCCTGCCACCATCGGTTGCAAGGCACGGCCAGCCATCCCCACAGCACGCAGAACATCAGCCGCGGGGACGGTTCATAGTGACGATGCAGCTCAACGGCGGCATCGCGTCAGCCTCACTCTTTATCCGTGCGATGACCCGGCAGCAGGCTGCTCAATACCTGCTTGGCGGTCTCGACCACGATGCCTCGCTCGTTCGGGTCGCCCTGGAGCAGGGTCGAGGCAAACTTCTTCGCCTGTTCCAGCTTGATGTGCGGCGGCAGCGGTGGAACGTCGGGGTCGGTGCGAAATTCGATCAGCACCGGACGATCCGCCATCAGCGCGGTTTCCCAGGCCGTGGCCACGTCGTCCTCATGCAGCACCAGGATGCCCTTCAGGCCAATGGATTCGGCGAACAGGTGGTAGGGCACGTCGGGGATGTCCTGGGAGGCGGCGAATTTCGGATCGCCCTCCATGACCCGCTGTTCCCAGGTGACCTGGTTCAAATCCCGATTGTTGAACACCGCGCAGATCCAGCTGCCGTTGGCCCAGGTGCGCCAGTATTTGGCGACGGTGATCAGCTCGGCCATGTTGTTCATCTGCATGGCGCCGTCGCCCACCAGGGCGATCACCGGCCGCTCCGGATGACAGAACTTCGCCGCGATGGCATAAGGCACGGCCGCGCCCATCGACGCCAGGCCACCGGACAGCGAACACATCATGCCGCGACGGATCTTGATGTCCCGGGCGAACCAGTTGGCGCAGGACCCGGAATCGCAGGTGATGATGGCGCGGTCCGGCAGCCGCGGCGACAGTTCGAAGGTGACCCGTTGCGGGTTGATCGGCTTGGCGGATACCCGGGCGCGTTTTTCCAGGGTCCGGTCCCAGCGTTCGCGCCAATGTTCGATTTTCTTGCGCCAGGCGCGGTCGGGTTTTTCTTCGATCAGCGGCAGCAGGGCGCGCAAGGTGTCGACGCTGTCGCCGTGCAGGTTGACTTCCATGGGGTAGCGCAGGCTGAGCATGTCCGCCTGAATGTCGATCTGCACGCCCCGGGCCTGGCCTTCAGGGGGCAGGAACTCGGCGTAGGGGAAGCCGGAGCCGATCATCAGCAACGTGTCGCAGCCGGCCATGAGGTTGTCGCTGGGCTCGGTGCCGAGCAGGCCGATGGTGCCGGTGACCCAGGGCAGGTCATCGGGCAGGGCGGCCTTGCCCAGCAGCGCCTTGGCCACGCCAGCGCCAAGTTTCTCGGCGATGGCGATCACTTCGTCGGTGGCGTGCAGCGCGCCGGCACCGACCAGGATGGCGACTTTCTTGCCGGTATTGAGGACCTCGGCGGCTTTGCGCAGGTCCTCTTCGTAGGGGACGATGCTGGGCTTGCGGTAGCCGGCGCCGGAGTGAACCGTACCGTGCTTGTGGCGCGGCGCGGTGTATTCCATGTCTTGCAGGTCGTTCGGCAGGATCAGCGCCGTGACCCGGCGCTCGCCCACCGCCGTGCGTACGGCACGGTCCACCAGGTGGCGCACCTGGGCGGGCACGCTGGCTTGCTGCACGAACGCTCCGGCCACGTCCTTGAACAGGCTGACCAGGTCCAGTTCCTGCTGGTAATGCCCGCCCAGCGCGGCGCGGGCCTGTTGGCCGCAGATGGCGAGCACGGGCATGTGGTCCATCCGGGCGTCGTAGAGGCCAGTCACCAAGTGGGACGCGCCGGGCCCGGAGGTGGCGATGCAGACCCCCAGCTCGCCGGTGAACTTGGCGTGGGCGCAGGCCATGAACGCGGCCATTTCCTCGTGGCGGGCCTGGATGAAGCGGATTTTTCCCTCGGCGCGGTTCAAGGCGCCAAACACGCCGTTGATGCCATCGCCCGGATAGCCATAGATGCGGCGAACCCCCCATTCATAAAGACGTTCCACCAGAAAATCACCGACGGTCATGCTCATGTCTGTCCCTCGTTTCAGGCCGCGGGCGCTTGGCGCGACGCGCAGCGGTTGACGTTCATACAGGACTTGACCGGTGCAGGCCTTCCAAGGTTTCGATTTTTTCAACGCCAGGGACCTGAGGCCGGGCGGGCGTGTATCGCAATGTGTACCGCACCGGCCCAGATACACCTGCTTGACGAAGGCCCGGGCCGGCGACACAGGCCGGATACACACCGGCGATTAACTACGCCAGCCAGCCGACACCGAGCTTCGGTGCGGGTGACTGGCGCCTTAATCGTCAATCGTCAGAGGAATACCCCATGCTCAACTTCTCTCGCAATTCGTCCCTTGCACTCGGCCTGGCCCTGGTCGGCGGCCTGGGTCTCTCCACGGCGGCTTCGGCCTTGACCATGAACGACCTGGCCCAGGGCTACACCCTGGCGGCGGCCGATACCGTGAAGAAACCCGCCGAAGGCAAGTGCGGCGAAGACAAATTCGCCAAGACCGATAAAAACCACGATGGTCAGGTCTCGCGGGACGAGTTCATCGCCGCGGCACCGGAGCGTGCGGCGGAGTTCGACAAGATCGACGCCAACCATGACGGCGGCATCTCGTTGCCGGAAGCCAAGCAATACCTGTCGGCCCAGGCGAAGACCGCGGAAGGCAAATGTGGCGAAGGCAAGTGTGGGGCGGCTATCGAGTCCTGATTTCTAACGGGTGAGGGGCGTATGCGAATGGCCGAAATGAGAAAGGAGCCATGCGCTGTCTATGTGGCGAGGGGATTTATCCCCGCTGGGCTGCGCAGCAGCCCCAATGCAGCAGACTCAATCTTCCTGGCACACCGAGTTGGCAGGCTTCAGGGCTGCTTCGCAGCCCAGCGGGGATAAATCCCCTCGCCACAAGTTTGGTGTTCGACTGGCACCATTCGCTGCGCTTCCTCATCTCTTGCTTTCCCAGGAGATGTGTCCATGTTGAATTTACCTCAACCTTCGGCAGGCCTCGGCATGCGCCGGGCCTTGCTCGATGAACTGCGCCAGGCACCGACCGGGGATTTCGACTTTCTCGAAGTGGCCCCGGAAAACTGGATCGGAATCGGCGGCCCTCATGGCGCCGCTCTGCATTCGCTGGCCGAACGTTATCCGTTGACGTGCCATGGCCTGTCGTTGTCTTTGGGTGGGCCGGCGCCGCTGGACCTGGCATTTCTCGGCCAGGTGCGCGCTTTCCTCGAACGTTTCAACGTGCCGTTGTACAGCGAGCACTTGAGCTACTGCGGCGATGACGGGCATTTGTATGACCTGTTGCCGCTACCCTTTACCGAAGAAGCGGTGCATCACGTGGCGGCGCGGATCCGTCAGGCCCAGGATGTGCTGGGGCGGCGCCTGGCGGTGGAAAACGTCTCTTATTACGCCGCGCCCCAACACGACATGAGCGAGCTGGAGTTCACCCGGGCGGTGTTGCGCGAAGCCGATTGCGACCTGTTGCTGGACGTCAACAACGTCTACGTCAACTCGGTCAATCACGGTTTCGACCCCCAGGCATTCCTGGCGGGCCTCGAGCCGGGGCGGGTGGTCGCGATGCATGTGGCCGGGCATTACGACGAGTCCGACACGCTGAAAATCGACAGCCATGGCGCGCCGGTCAAGCCAGTGGTCTGGGCGCTGCTGGCCCAGGCCTACGCACGTTTCGGTGTGCAGCCGACCTTGCTCGAACGGGACTTCAATTTCCCGCCCTATGCCGCGCTGGTGGCCGAATTACAGACCATTCGCCAGTTGCAACACCCGGCCGTCACCCGGCAGGCGGTGACCCATGGCTGAGGCCCGACAAACGCTGCATCAGCAGCAACAGGCGCTGACCCGGTACCTACGTGACCCGGAACACTGCCCGGTCCCAGCCGGCATGGACGCGGCGCGGGCGCAGGTCTACCGCGACCTGATCTTCGAAAACATGCGCTCGCTGCTCAGCGGCACCTTCCCGGTGTTGGTGGGCGTGCTGGGACAGGAGCGTTGGCGTGCCTGCGTGCGCCGTTTCTTGCGGGAGCATCGCTGTGCCACGCCGAAGTTCGGTGAAATCGCCGAGGAGTTTGTGGCCTACCTCGCCGCCCAGCCGTCGCCGGACTGGCCGCCGTTCGTGGCGGAGCTGGCGCACTACGAGTGGGTCGAGATGGCGCTGCTGCAGTCCGAGGCCGAGCCGTTGCTGGCTCATGACGAGGCCGCTTTGCTCGATCTGCCGCTGCGTGTCTCACCCCTGGCCTGGCCGCTGGCGTACCAGTGGCCGGTGCATCGCCTGGCACCGAACTACCAGCCCTCGACGCTACCGGCCCAGCCGACGCTGTTGCTGGTGCGGCGCACGCCTGGGTTTGAGGTGCGTTTTTCCGAACTCAGCCCGCTGGCCTGGCGGCTTTTGCAACGCATCGAGGAAGATCCCGGGTTGGCGGGGCGAGGGCAGTTGCTGGCGTTGGCGCGGGAGGCAGGGGTGGCTTCGTTCGAGTTCATGGACAGCGCCGTCGCGCTGTTGCGGCGGATGCAGGTGGAAGGGGTTGTTGGTGTGCAGCAGTAGTCTGCCCATTGAAATGCTAGCCCTTGTGAGGGGCTGCTGTGGGAGCAAAGCTTGCTCGCGATGGGGCGCCCTTGGCCTGACTGATTGACCGGGTCGTCTGTATCGCGGGCAAGCCTTGCTCCCACAGCAAGCTCGCTCCCACAGGGATTTTTGTCAGGCCTTGTTTTGGTGATGCAGCCCGGTCTTCAGCAGGGCATCCACACTCAATTTTCCAGCCCCCTGCAGCAGCAACGGCAGCAACGCCACCAGGTAGATCAATGGCAGCTTGAAGTTGCCATGTCCCTTGTTGGTAATCGCATACCCCTGGGCCAGTTCGCTCAGGCTCGACCAGTCCGCCGGCCAGTGCACGGCAGCGGTCGCCACCACGGTGACGACGATCAGCACCAGCGCCGACAAGCGCGTACCCAATCCGATCAGCAGGGCGATGGCGCCGATCAGCTCGGCCCACATTGCCAGTTCCCAATTCCACAGGGCCGGTACATGGTCGAAGGGGAACGGGAAGGCGGACTGGATATCGGCGAACCAGTTCTCGCCGTTCCATTTCTCCAGTCCGGATTCGAAAAACTCCCAGGCCAGGAACAGGCGCAGGCCAAGCGGCGCGAGCCATGCCCCGATGTTATCGAGCTGGATATGTAGTGTTTTCAAGACATTTGAGTACATGACCGATCTCCCAGGGCTCAAGCGGCGTGTTGTGACCGTTGGTGACGCTGGATGGCCTGGGCTAGCTTGCCCACCAGGCGGATGGCGGTAGCGGCGCAAATCAGGCCGAAGGGCAGCACGTACCAGTCGCTCATGGGGATGCGCTTGAAGTTGGAATAGGCAAAGATCGCCGCCAGCACCCACATACCGGTGACATGCAGGCGCTTCCAGGCCTTGAAACCGATCAGGCGCGTGGTGCTTTTGAACGAGGTCAGCGCCAGCAGCAGGATGAACACGTAGCCCACGGTGCCGGGCACGTTGCCGAGGGTGGTGCGGCCGGGCCAGAACTCGGTGTTGAGCTGGCCGTAGCTGTAGATCAGCACGGCATGGACCAGGTGGGAAAAGGCAAAGGCCAGTCCGATGAAGCGCCGTTCACGCACCAGCGACCGGCTCAGGGGCGAGGGCACCAGCACCGCGAATGCCGAGGCGGTGAAGGCCAGCAGGAACAAGGCGAAGGACGAACGCGCCGTGGCGCGAATGGCACTGCGCACGCCTTCGGTCAGGTCCGGGTTGAGCACCAGGATCAACCCGGTCATCAACAGCACCAGGGCGGCGAGCAGGCTGAACAGCGACCAGCCCTGGAAACGAAGGGGGGATGCAGTTGCGGTAGGCATGTAACGGCTCCTTGGATGTCGAGACCCGGTCGGGATAGTCGCCGGGGATACAAGGGAGTCTTTCAAGCGGGTGTAAGCAGGGTGTGTCCGCGACGCAGCATTGTGCAAGTTTGTGTATGTCGATTATCCGTAGACACACTGGCATACAAACCGCATCCCAACTTGACCAAACCCCTGTGGGAGCGAGCTTGCTCGCGATGGCGTCAGGTCAGTTGAATGGATGCCGGCAGACACACCGCTATCGCGAGCAAGCTCGCTCCCACAGGGGAATTGGGTGAGGCACCCATATTTGTAGCGCCTCGGAACGGTGTGGGAGCGAGCTTGCTCGCGATGGCGTCGGGTCAGTTGAGTGGATGCCGGCTGATACACCGCCATCGCGAGCAAGCTCGCTCCCACAGGGGAATTGGGTGAGGCACCCATATTTGTAGCGCCTCGGAACGGTGTGGGAGCGAGCTTGCTCGCGATGGCGTCGGGTCAGTTGAATGGATGCCGGCAGACACACCGCTATCGCGAGCAAGCTCGCTCCCACAGGGGAATTGGGTAAGGCACCCATATTTGTAGCGCCTCGGAACGGTGTGGGAGCGAGCTTGCTCGCGATGGCGTCAGGTCAGTTGAATGGATGCCGGCAGACACACCGCTATCGCGAGCAAGCTCGCTCCCACAGGGGAATTGGGTGAGGCACCCATATTGTAGCGCCTCGGAACGGTGTGGGAGCGAGCTTGCTCGCGATGGCGTCGGGTCAGTTGAATGGATTCGGCAGACACACCGCTATCGCGAGCAAGCTCGCTCCCACAGGGGAATTGGGTGAGGCACCTATATTTGTAGCGCCTCGGAACGGTGTGGGAGCGAGCTTGCTCGCGATGGCGTCGGGTCAGTTGAATGGATGCCGGCAGACACACCGCTATCGCGAGCAAGCTCGCTCCCACAGGGGCGGTGTCAGCTTGCGAATGCCAGGCGCAACTCGGCGCAGAGGCCGCCGCCGTCGCGGTTGCTCAGGGTCAGGGAGCCGCCCATGGCGATCGTCAGTTGCTGGGCGATGGCCAAGCCCAGGCCGGTGCCGCCGGTTTCCCGGTTGCGCGAGCTCTCCACCCGGTAGAACGGCTTGAGCACCTCGGCCAGTTCCTGCTCGCTGATCCCGGGGCCACGGTCCAGCACCTGGATTGCCAGTTGCCCGTTGTCGGCCCGTTGCACCTGGATCTGCGCCGCACCGCCGAATTTCAAGGCGTTGTCCACCAGATTGACCAGCACCCGCCGCAGGGCATGGGGGCGGGTGTCGATCACGGCGGCGTTTTTCCCGGACAGTTGCACGTCCTTGCCGGTGTCCTGGTAGTCGAACACCAGGCTGTCGAGAAACGCATCCAGGCTAATCCGGCAACTGGCCTCGGTGGCGCCGTGGATGCTACGGGCATAGGCCACGCCTTCCCGCACCAAGTGTTCCATTTCGCTCAAGTCGCTCCACAGTTTGTCCCGTTCGATCCCTTCGTCCATGAACTCGGCCCGCAGCTTCATACGTGTGATGGGCGTCTGCAAGTCATGGGAAATCGCCGCCAGCAACTGCATGCGCTCCTTGAGGTAGGCGGCGATGCGGTCCTGCATGGCGTTGAAGGCCTTGGCCGCATGCACCACTTCAGTCGGGCCTTTTTCGTCCAGCCGGACGCTGTGGGCGTTCGGGTCGAGGGTTTCCACCGCCTGGGCCAGCCGGGTCAGGGGGCCGACGGCGATGCGCACGGCCAGCCAGGTGCAGCCGATCAACAGCGCCAATTGTCCCAACAACACCATCGGCAGCCAGGGGGAGAGGGGCATCATCGCCGGGCGTACGTCGATGGTCAGCGGGCTGCCGTCCCCCAGGCGCAGATGCGCTTGATAGTGCATTTTCGGCCCGGGAATCTGCTGGAAGGTCAGGCCATAGGCCTGGCCGATGGCTTCCTGGATCGAACTGACCGAGATCGGCGCGTCGGCAAGGTCCATCGGTTGGCCGGGCTGGCCTTCGTCGAGCAGGTAGCCATAGTTGCGCCGGGCGAGTTTCGGCAGCCAGGCCGGGCGTT
The DNA here is from genome assembly GCF_030687295.1 of Pseudomonas beijingensis. NCBI lineage: Bacteria > Pseudomonadati > Pseudomonadota > Gammaproteobacteria > Pseudomonadales > Pseudomonadaceae > Pseudomonas > Pseudomonas beijingensis. Next base: position 3,857,449 of record NZ_CP117425.1, read on the forward strand.
CGGCGGCAGGCAGGCGGTCGAGAATGGCGACGGAGGTCGAGACATCGGTTTCCAGGTTGCCGAGCATGGTCGACCTGGCACTCTGGTAGCGCTCGTAGTACTGGGCGCCGAAGGACAGGCCCTGGGCCAGGATCAGGCCGATCAGGAAGATCAGCGACAACCTGGAGGCCAGAGTCCGCGGCCAACGCAGCGGCAGGCTCATACCGACGCCTCGAGGATCTCCACCGGCAGCGAGAACACGTAGCCTTCGCTGCGCACGGTCTTGATGTAGGCTGGTTCCCGGGCGTCGTCCAGCAGACGCTGGCGCAGGCGGCTGACCAGCCAGATCAATGGAACGATCGAACAGGTCGGCGTCCCGGCCCTGGGTGAGGTTAAGCAACTGGTCGCGGTTGAGTACCCGTTGCGGATGATCGAGGAATACCCGCAACAAACGATACTCGGCGCCGCTCAAGGCAACCATGGTGCCGTCGGTGTCCAGCAGGTGGCGGGCGGTGGTGTCCAGGCGCCAGCGTCCGAACGCCAGCAGGCGACCGCTTTCGGTGACCACCAGGTTGGGCGGCAGCATGCGGGTGCGGCGCAGCACGGCGTTGATCCGCGCCAGCAGTTCACGGGCGGCGAACGGCTTGACCAGGTAATCATCGGCACCCATTTCCAGGCCGATGATGCGGTCGGTTTCGTCGTTGCGCGCGGTGAGCATCAGCACCGGCGTGGCCTTGTGCTTGCCGGCCCGCAGCTCCCGGCACAGCACCAGGCCGTCGTCACCGGGCATCATGATGTCCAGCACGATCAGGTCCACCGGGGTGGTTTCCAGGAAGGCGCGCATCTGCCGGCCGTCGGCGACGACGGTGGTGCGCAGGCCGTTCTTTTTCAGGTAGTTGCCAACCAGCTCTCTGATCTCGCGATCGTCATCCACTATCAACACGTGATCGACATGATCCATGGTGTCCAGCTCCTCGGCGTTTCGTTGTGCGCAGTCTACAGGCGCCGGCCAGCCCGGCTCGCGGCGGTTTGTATTGCAGTGTATCTGGCGCGCGACGGATACACAGCGATGCAAAAAGCCACCTGGCTCGATACAGACGCGATACCTGCGGGGCATTCAATGGCATCCATCGAGGCAACACAACGGGCCTCGGCAGACAAACCCCATTGAATCGAGGAATCGCCATGAACACCAAAGCCCTCTACGCTGCCTGCCTTTTTGCCGCGCTGAACATCTGCACCCTGTCGGCCCGGGCCGAAAGCAACGTGCAAGCGCACAGCTATACCTACGGCAGCCACCTGGACATCCAGAAGGTGCTTTCCCTGTCCGAAGACGCCGAGCCCACCTGCGGCGTGGTCAACGCCCACATGACTTACCTGGATTCGGCAGGCCACAAGCAGGCGCTGGACTATCGCAAGTTGTCCGATAACTGCAGCAACCAGAACTGAGCTGCTTTTGTGGCGAGGGAGCTTGCTCCCGCTGGGGCGCGAAGCGGCCCCCCATATCGGTCTGACACACCGCGTTGTCAGGTCATTTTCGGGGCCGCTTCGCAGCCCAGCGGGAGCAAGCTCCCTCGCCACAGGGTTTGCGTCGCCCTTTTATGTTGAGGTGTTGCCATGCTTCTGATCGCTTTTCTCGGCGGGATCCTGACGATCCTCAGCCCCTGTATTCTTCCGGTGGTGCCGTTTCTGTTTGCCCGGGCCGATCGCTCCCGTGGTTCGGTGCTGCTGACCCTCGGCGGCATGGTGTTGACGTTCGCCCTGGTCTCCAGCCTGGCGGTGGTCAGCAGCGAATGGGTGGTGCGCGCCAGCAGCGTCGGCCGGCAAGTCGCCTTGGTGGTGATGGTGGTGTTCGCGCTGTCGCTGATTTTCAGCCGGGTCGGCATCTGGCTGGCGCGGCCGCTGGTCAGCCTGGGCAATCGCCTGGACGCCGGGGCCGGGCGGATGGCCGGACCTGTGGCCTCGGTGCTGATCGGGGTCGCCACCGGGCTGCTCTGGGCACCGTGCGCCGGACCGATACTTGGGGTGATCCTGACCGGCGCCATGCTGCAAGGTGCCAGCGCACAAACCAGCCTGTTGTTGCTCGCCTATGGCCTGGGCAGCGCCTTGTCCCTGGGCACCCTGATCCTGGCCGGGCGTGGTCTGGTCGGGCGCTTGAAACTCTCACTGCCGATCACCACCTGGCTGCGCCGGGGAACGGGGCTGGCGGTGTTGCTGGCGGCCGTGGCGATCGGCACGGGGGCGGATGACCGGTTGTTGGCGGCCACGTCGTCTCAACAATCGGCCACCTTGGAAAAGAGCCTGCTGGAGAACGTGCCCAAGGCCATCGACTATGTGGTGAGCAAGGCCGACGCAAGCGCCATGCCGACCCTCGAATCCCAGGGCACCATGCCTTCGCTGGACGGTGCGGTGCAATGGCTGAACTCGCCTGCGCTGAACAGCGAGTCCCTGCGGGGCAAGGTCGTGTTGGTGGACTTCTGGACCTACGACTGCATCAACTGCCAGCACACCTTGCCCTATGTGAACGGTTGGGCGAAGAAGTATGAACAGGACGGGCTGGTGGTGATCGGTGTCCACACCCCGGAATACGGCTACGAGAAGATCATCGACAACGTGCGTGAGCAGGTGCGCAAGCTGGACATCCACTACCCGGTGGCGATCGACAACCAGTATGCGATCTGGCGCGCCTTCAACAATCAATACTGGCCGGCCCATTACTTCATCGATGCCAAGGGGCAGGTGCGCTACAGCCATTTTGGCGAAGGGCGTTATGGCGAGCAGGAGCAGGTGATCCAGCAACTGTTGCAGGAGGCGAAGATGAATCAATGACTTGATAAAAATCGTTTAATTTCAATGTTTTGTAGCTATGTTCTCTATCTATTTCTAGATTGATGGGCCACTTGGGGATGGATATCGCAGATGGCGAAGGCACGCCGTTCCCCGTGGCGAGGGAGCTTGCTCCCGCTGGGGCGCGAAGCGGCCCCCTGTATTTGCCTGACACACCGAGTTTGTCACGGCTTTCATGGGGCCGCTTCGCAGCCCAGCGGGAGCAAGCTCCCTCGCCACAGGATTGCATGCAGATTCGAGAGTGGCGTGCAAATGCTGGCCCCTTGCTCATTTGCATACAGTCAAACTTCTTTCCTTTCAGAAAGTTGGGCGACAAACCTATGCGTATTTCTATGTGGGTCGTAGCGACGTTTCTCCTGGCCGCCGTCTCGCTTGAGGCCCAGGCCAGGGCGCTGACGCAGAACCAGCAATCGGTGTGCCGCTGGGGTTCGGACATCGCGGCGGGTGCGCAGGCGTCGAAGTTGTCTGGCGTCAGCCTGTACGGCGCGCGCAAGAAGCTGCAAGTGCGCAAGTTTCCCCGGCCCTGGATGCGCATGACTGCCTTGGGCATTACCGAGCAGACCTACAACAGCGCTTCGCGTCTCAAGCCGGCTGCGGTCAAGCAGACCTACTACGAGCAATGTGTCCGTCATGAATTGGCGCGCCGATAGGCCTCAGGCCGGGCTGCGGCCTGGCATCTCGATACCGTGCTGATGGACCCGCCGATACAGGGTCGCCCGGGAAATGCCCAGGGCCCGGGCGGCGGCGGTGGGTTTCCAGCGGTGGCGCACCAGCGCATCGAGCAGTGCCTGGCGTTCCGGGCTGGCGCTCGGCTCCGGTCCCTGATCGGCGGCGTCCCTGTTGTGCAATGACTCGGGCAAGTGGCTGAGCTGAACCACACTGGCTTCACACACCGCGCAGGCGTAGCGCAGCACATGGCGCAACTGGCGGACATTGCCCGGCCAGTGATAACCGAGCAGGCATTCCAGCGCCGCGCCGCTCAGTTGCACCGTCCCTCCACACAACGCCGACTCCTCGGCAAGAATCCGATTGATCAGCGCCAGCCGGTCGCTGCGTTCGCGCAACGGCGGTAGCTGGAAACGCGCGCCGCCGAGGCGGAAGTACAAATCCTCACGAAACTCGCCGGCGGCCACCAGGGTCTCCAGGTCGCGGTGGGTGGCACAGACCACCTGAATATCCACGGCCTTGCGGCGCGATGCCCCCAGCGGCGCCACTTCACCCTCGGCCAGCACCCGCAACAGGCGGGTCTGCAAGGCCAGCGGCATGTCGCCGATTTCATCCAGGAACAAGGTGCCGCCATCGGCTTGTTGCAGCAGGCCCTGCATGCCCTTGGCCGAGGCACCGGTGAAGGCGCCGGCGACGTAGCCGAATAATTCGCTCTCGATCAGGCTTTCGGGGATGGCGGCGCAGTTCAACGCCACGAAAGGGCGATCACGGCGCTGGCTGGCCTGGTGCAACTGCCGGGCGAACACTTCCTTGCCGGAACCGGTTTCGCCCTGGATCAGCACCGGCAGGTTGCGATCCTTGACCCGTACCGCCAGGCGCAGGCTGTCGGCCAGGCGCGGATCGATCTCGGCAGGCGTCATCGCCACTCGCGGACGCGGGCTGGCGCGCTGGCGAGGCGCGCTCAAGCGGCCATGCAACGCGTGATCGAGGGGGCAGAGGCTTTCGTCCCGGGCACGGTGCAGCCGTTGCGGGTCGAAGACTTGGCCGATGTGTTGCGGCAACTGCCCGTAATGTTGCAACAGGTATTGGCGGGCGGCCGGGTTCAAGGCTTGCAGGCAACCGTCGTCGTCCCAGGCGAACAGGAAGTCCGGCTGGCTGTCGACGTAGCCGGCGTTGCGATGGGCCCGCAGTACCCAGTAGCCCTGGGCGCTGCTCATGAAAAATGCTTGTTCGATCTCCCGGGCGCTCTGCACCACCATTTGCCGGATCAGGTGCTGCGAGCGTCGATCGTCCGGCGAGCGCACCGCCGAAACATCCAGCACCCCGAGCAATTCACCCTGGGGGTCGAACACCGGGGCGGCGGAGCAAGTCAGGCCAATGAACGCCGCGCGGAAATGATCACGCTTGTGCACCGTCACCGGGGCCTTACCCGTAAGCACCGCCGCCACGCCGCAGGTGCCTTCTTCACCCTCCGACCAACAGGTACCCAGGTACAGCCCGGCCTTGCGGCAGTCATTGCGGATCGTGGTTTCCACCCGGTAGTCGATGGTCTGGCCCTGGGCATCGGTGAGTAGCACGCAGTAGTCGGCATCGCGGACCCGGCCATGGAGGCGGGCCACTTCTTCGCTGGCGATATTGAGGAACAGCTCGGAGCGCTCACGGCATTGCTTGAGCACGTCCTGGGAGAGGATGCGCGGGCCCTGCAGCGAACCGGGGTCCAGGTGATGTTGCTCCATGGACCGGCGCCAAGAGTCAAGGATCAGGTCCGGGACGGGCAGTTGTGGCAATTGGTTCGCGTTTTTCACCACGCGGCTGACGCAATCCACGTGCGCCCGGGAGTGAGCGGAAAGCATAGGGCCTCCGATTCAGCTTCTTGTCGTTGTGCGCACATTAAGCGCCGTTCGCTGGGTGCAGACAAGCTCGACGGATTATTCGGGCAGGGGTGAGACGCCACGTCTCAGCGTCTCGCCGCCACCTCGTGCAGGCTGACATGGCGCGTCTCACCGGGGCTCGCTTCGTCTCATCGAAAATTACGGCTTGACAGCTCTGGCCCGGCCATCTCCAGGATGTTTCCCGTAGCTGGCACCGCCCTTGCTCTACCTCTGGAGCCCGCTTCGGCGAGGCATCCAATAATAACAACGAGGTGTCTATGTTTTCCTGCCCAGGGTCTGGTTGCCCAGACCGTTCGCCTGTCCTTTCCAGGGTGGCGCCATGAGCCGCCGGCCACTGACCGTGGGCATCATCGCCAATCCCGCATCGGGCCGTGATGTACGGCGCCTGACCGCCAATGCCGGGCTGTTTTCCAGCACCGACAAGGTCTCGGTGATCCAGCGCCTGCTGGCCGCTTTTGGCGCCACCGGCATCGAGCAGGTGTTGATGCCCACCGACATGATCGGCATGGCCGCCGCCGTGCTGAAGAACAGCCACAGCCGCCAGGCCCGCAGCAGCCACTGGCCGGCCCTGGAGTTTCTCGACCTGACCCTGCGCCAGACCGTCGAAGATACCCGCCGGGCCGCGCGCCTGATGGCCGAGCGCGAGGTGGCGCTGATCGCCGTGCTCGGCGGCGACGGCACCCACAAGGCGGTGGCCGCCGAAGTGGGGGACATCCCATTGTTGACCCTGTCCACCGGCACCAACAACGCCTTTCCTGAATTGCGCGAGGCCACCAGTGCCGGATTGGCCGGTGGGTTGTACGCCAGCGGGCGGATCCCGGCGCAGATCGGCTTGCGTCGCAATAAGCGCTTGCTGGTCTGCGATGCCGGACGTGGCCTGCGCGAAGTTGCCCTGGTGGACGTCGCCGTGTCGCCGCTGCGCTTTGTCGGCGCCCGGGCCATCAGTCGGGCACAGGACCTGGCCGAAGTCTTCGTGACCTTCGCCGAACCGCAATCCATTGGCCTGTCGGCGTTGTGCGGCTTGTGGTTTCCGGTGTCACGCCAGGCACCGGGCGGCGCCTGGATGCGCCTCGACCCGCAATCCCCCGAAGCGCTGCTGGTGCCGCTCGCGCCCGGCCTGTTGCAGGGCTGCGGGGTGCTTGCCGCCGGCCCTTTGGAGTCCGGCATCGCCCACAGCCTATCGCTCTCCAGCGGCACCTTGGCCTTGGACGGCGAGCGGGAAATCGAATTCAACGTCCATGACCGGCCCACGGTCACCCTCGATGCCGGCGGCCCGCTGAGCATCGACGTCAACGCGGTGCTGGCCTACGCCGCGCAACAGCGTTTGCTGGCCATCGGCCGCGAACACCCGCAACACCCTCTGAATCTTCAAGAAGACACCCCAGGAGAATAAAAATGTCGACACCGCTCACCCACGATCAACTGCTGCACGCCTACCAGGTGATGCGCACCATCCGCGCCTTTGAAGAGCGCCTGCACGTGGAGTTCGCCACGGGCGAGATTCCCGGTTTCGTCCACCTGTATGCCGGCGAAGAAGCGTCGGCCGCCGGGGTCATGGCCCACCTGGGCGATGACGATTGCATCGCGTCCAACCACCGTGGCCACGGCCATTGCATCGCCAAGGGCGTGGACGTCTACGGGATGATGGCCGAGATCTACGGCAAGAAAACCGGCGTCTGCCAAGGCAAGGGCGGCTCGATGCACATCGCCGATTTCGAGAAAGGCATGCTCGGCGCCAATGGCATTGTCGGTGCCGGCGCGCCGCTGGTGGTGGGCGCTGCCCTGGCGGCTCGGCTCAAGGGCACCGACAGCGTCGCCGTGGTGTTTTTCGGCGACGGCGGCTCCAACGAAGGCGCGGTGTTCGAAGCCATGAACATGGCCTCGGTGTGGAACCTGCCGTGCCTGTTCGTCGCGGAAAACAACGGCTACGCCGAAGCCACCGCTTCCAATTGGTCGGTGGCCTGCGATCACATCGCCGACCGCGCGGCCGGCTTCGGCATGCCTGGGGTGACGGTGGATGGTTTCGACTTCTTTGCCGTGCATGAAGCCGCCGGGGCCGCCGTCGAACGCGCCCGTGCCGGGGAAGGGCCGTCGCTGATCGAGGTCAAGCTGACCCGCTACTACGGCCACTTCGAGGGCGACGCCCAGACCTATCGGGCGCCGGACGAGGTCAAGCATTTCCGCGAAAACCAGGACTGCCTGATGCAGTTCCGCGAGCGCACCACCCGGGCCGGCTTGCTTACCGTCGAGCAGTTGGACCAGATCGACAAGGAAGTGGACCTGCTGATCGAAAACGCCGTGCACAAGGCCAAGTCCGATCCCAAGCCCTCTGCGGCGGACCTGCTGACCGACGTCTATGTCAGCTATCCCTGAACGCCCCCCTGAATAACAAAAATAGAGAATCCCATCATGGCGAGAAAAATCAGCTATCAGCAGGCAATCAACGAAGCCCTGGCCCAGGAAATGCGCCGCGACTCAAGCGTCTTCATCATGGGTGAGGACGTGGCCGGTGGTGCCGGCGCGCCCGGTGAAAACGATGCCTGGGGCGGCGTGCTCGGCGTCACCAAGGGCCTTTACGATCAGTTCCCCGGGCGCGTGCTGGACACGCCGCTGTCGGAAATCGGTTACGTCGGTGCGGCGGTCGGCGCCGCCACCTGTGGCGTGCGCCCGGTGTGCGAGCTGATGTTCGTCGACTTCGCCGGCTGCTGCCTGGACCAGATCCTCAACCAGGCGGCGAAGTTTCGCTACATGTTCGGCGGCAAGGCCTCCACGCCCCTGGTGATCCGCACCATGGTCGGCGCCGGCCTGCGCGCCGCCGCCCAGCATTCGCAGATGCTTACGTCCCTGTGGACGCACATTCCGGGGCTGAAAGTCGTGTGCCCGTCATCGCCTTACGACGCCAAGGGCCTGCTGATCCAGGCGATCCGCGACAACGACCCGGTGATCTTCTGTGAGCACAAGTTGCTCTACAGCATGCAGGGTGACGTGCCGGAAGAGCTCTACACCGTACCGTTCGGCGAGGCCAACTTCCTGCGCGACGGCAAGGACGTGACCCTGGTGTCCTACGGGCGACTGGTCAACACCGCGATGGACGCCGCACGCAGCCTGGCGGGGCGCGGCATTGACTGCGAAGTGATCGATCTGCGCACCACCAGCCCGCTGGACGAGGACAGCATCCTGGAAAGTGTCGAGAAGACCGGACGCCTGGTGGTGATCGACGAGGCCAACCCGCGTTGCTCCATGGCTACCGATATTTCCGCGCTGGTGGCGCAAAAAGCCTTTGGCGCACTCAAGGCGCCGATCGAAATGGTCACCGCGCCGCACACCCCGGTGCCGTTCTCCGATGCCCTGGAAGACCTGTACATCCCTGACGCGGCGAAGATCGAACAAGCCGTGCTCAACGTGATCGAGTGGAGCAAGCGCTGATGAGCCAGATTTTTACCCTGACCATGCCCAAGTGGGGCCTGTCGATGACCGAGGGCCGGGTCGATGCCTGGCTCAAGGAGGAGGGCCAGGCCATCACCAAGGGCGAGGAAGTGATGGACGTCGAGACCGACAAAATCTCCAGCAGCGTCGAGGCGCCGTTCTCTGGAATCCTGCGCCGACAAATCGCCCACCAGGATGAAACTCTGGCGGTCGGCGCCTTGCTCGGTATCGTCGTTGAGGGCGAGGCCAGCGAGGCCGAGATCGACGCCGTCATCGAGCAGTTCCAATCCAACTTCGTGCCCGGTGACGCGGCCGATGAAGACCGCGGCCCGAAACCGCAGAAAGTCGAGCTGGACGGCCGGGTGATCCGCTATTTCGAGCGCGGCGAGGGCGGCACGCCGCTGGTGCTGGTGCACGGTTTCGGCGGCGACCTGAACAACTGGCTGTTCAACCATGAAGCACTGGCTGCCGGGCGACGGGTCATTGCCCTGGATCTGCCGGGCCATGGCGAATCGTCGAAAACCCTGCAACGTGGCGACCTGGACGAGCTGAGCGGCGTGGTGCTGGCCTTGCTCGATCACCTGGACATCAACGCTGTGCACTTGGTGGGGCATTCCATGGGTGGGGCGGTGTCGCTGAATGTCGCGCGCTTGATGCCCCAGCGGGTTCGGTCGCTGACCTTGATCGGCAGCGCCGGGTTGGGGACGGAGATCAACGGCAGCTACCTGCAAGGTTTCGTCGAAGCGGCCAACCGCAACGCCCTCAAGCCGCCACTGATGCAACTGTTCTCCAATGCCGAGCTGGTCAACCGACAGATGCTCGACGACATGCTCAAGTACAAGCGCCTGGAAGGCGTGGACGCCGCCCTGCGGCAACTGTCCGCGACGCTGTTCGTCGACGGTCGCCAGCAGATGGACCTGCGTGAAGTGGTGCAGGCCGGCCACGTACCGACCCTGCTGATCTGGGGCAGCGACGACGCAATCATCCCCGTGGCCCACAGCGAAGGGTTGAGTGCCCAGGTCGAAGTGCTTTCCGGCCAGGGGCACATGGTGCAGATGGAAGCGGCCGAGCAGGTCAACCGGCTGATCCTCGGGTTCATCAAGCAGCACTGATCAAGTGGGCGGTGGCAGGTGTCATCGTCCCTGAACATTCTGGAGGTAACGTTATGAACGTTTCAATCAAGCCGACCCGCAGCATGCGCGCCGCCGTCTGGCATGGCCGCAACGACATCCGCGTCGAAGACGTGCCACTGCCGGTTGCGCCGCCTGCCGGTTGGGTGCAGATCCGTGTGCAATGGTGCGGTATCTGTGGCTCTGACCTGCATGAATACGTGGCCGGGCCAGTATTTATCCCGGTGGACGCGCCACACCCGCTGACCGGGATCAAGGGCCAATGCATCCTCGGCCATGAGTTCTGCGGCGAGATCGTCGAACTGGGCGCTGGCGTCGAGGGTTTCAGTGTCGGCGAGCCCGTGGCGGCGGACGCCTGCCAGCACTGCGGCACTTGTTATTACTGTACCCATGGGCTCTACAACATCTGCGAAAACCTGGCCTTCACTGGGCTGATGAACAACGGTGCGTTCGCGGAATTGGTCAACGTGCCGGCGAACCTGCTCTACAAACTGCCCGCCGACTTTCCGACCGAGGCCGGTGCGTTGATCGAGCCGTTGGCGGTGGGCATGCATGCGGTGAAAAAGGCCGGCAGTCTGCTGGGCCAGAACGTCGTGGTGGTCGGTGCCGGGACCATCGGCCTGTGCACCATCATGTGCGCCAAGGCGGCCGGCGCGGCCCAGGTGATCGCCCTGGAAATGTCCGGTGCGCGCAAGGCCAAGGCTCTGGAAGTCGGCGCCAGCCACGTGATCGATCCGAACGAGTGTGATGCCCTGGCTGAAGTCCGCCGGCTGACCGCTGGCCTGGGGGCCGATGTCAGTTTCGAATGCATTGGCAACAAGCACACCGCCAAGTTCGCCATCGACCTGATCCGCAAGGCTGGCAAGTGTGTGTTGGTGGGTATTTTCGAGGAACCGAGCGAGTTCAACTTCTTTGACCTGGTCTCCACCGAAAAGCAGGTGCTTGGCGCGCTGGCCTACAACGGTGAGTTCGCCGATGTGATTGCCTTCATCGCCGACGGACGCTTGGACATCTCGCCGCTGGTGACCGGGCGCATCCAGTTGGAGGAGATCGTCGGGCAGGGCTTCGAGGAGCTGGTGAACAACAAGGAGCACAACGTGAAGATCATCGTGTCTCCCGCACGGATCTGAGAGCGCCCGGGTGGGCGATTTGGCGATGGCCGGCAGCGGCCATCGCCTTTTTTTCCAGGTGTAGCTCAGGTGTAGTTCAGGTATAGGCCAGCAATCGACCGCAGAGAATGACCGAGACCCATAGCGCCATGGATAGCAGTGCTTGAAGTCTGGCCACGCCCGGCGCCTTGTGGCCGGTGTTCCATTGCTTGACCGAACGGTAGGCTCCAACGTGGAACAGCAGGGCATTGAGGCCCGCCGCCGCGATCAGGCAAAGCTTGAGAATGAAGACATTGTTGCCGGCAAAGTCATGGGGATGCGCACTGAACATCATCAACCCGGCAGGCACGATCAACAGCAGGGCCGCAACGGCCCAGGGCAGCAGGTGCCGGGCCAGCGCGGTCACGGCGATGCCCTTGGACAGCCCGAGGAGGCGCAGGTCGAACATCACCACCGCGCCCACCAATATCGAAAAGCCGACGATGTGCACCACTTCCACCAGCGGATAGAGCCACAGCTCGCTGCGCATGGCCAACCCCAGGGACGAGTCGGCCAACCGGTCCATCCAGCCTTGGGTTGAGCCTGCCTGGGAAGCCTGCATCAGCGCAACTCGGTGGTCTTGTCGCCGATGATGATGCGTTCGGCGCGTAATTCGTCGGGTTTGTTGCGGTTCGCATAGCCGACCACGGTGGCGCGGTTACCCGCTTTGAGCATGTCTTTGGTCAGCCCCCGATTCTCCATGCGTGAAGGCGGGGCCAGCACGACGGTCCAGGTTTTGTCGGTGGTCTGCAGGCGCACGTAGCCATGGGGATGGGAATACCCGGCTTCCTTGATGGTGCCGTCGAGTTCCAAGGGGTTGCTGGCGTCGTATTCGCTCCAGCCGTGGTGAGCGAGTGCTGCAGTGGTGATCAGCATCAACGCCAAACCGATGCAACGAAGGATAACGTTCATGGCAAGGTCTCCTTTGGGTGGCCGGTTCAACCGGGCAGGTATTCGCGCCAGACCCGCCGTTCATCGAGTTGAAGCAACTGTTCCTCGTCTTCGCGGAACCGACGGTCGCAATCGAGAAAAAACTCATCGAGTTGGGGTGGCTCGACGTGGGTGGCGCTGAGCATGGCGTGGACTTGTCCACGATGATGGATCTGATGTTCGAACAGGTGCAACAGCAGCCGGTCGATTCGTTCGCGCACCACACCGTCGGCACGCACCAGGTCGACGGAGCGGGCGGGGTCGTCTTCCCGCAGGGCTTCGCAGAACGCCACCAGCCGCTGGTCGGTTCGGGTCTGGTTGTGCATCAGTTGGGCAAAGGCCAGGGTCTCGGAAAAGTCTTTTATCTGGCCGTCCCGGTCGCCTTCCAGGGCGGTGAGGTAATAGCGGTCCACTTCCAGGATGTGGCAAAGCGTGGCTTGGATGGACGGGAAGAATCCCGTGCGCGGCGCGGCGTAGTCGGCCTCGCTCAACTGCGCGCAGGCGCCGAGCAGCCTGTGGTTGGCCCATTGATTGTTCAGGGCCTGAGCCAGGAAATAATTCATGGGATACCTTGAATCCTTGTGGGAGCGAGCTTGCTCGCGATGATGGCGGCCTATCCAGCATAGTCGATTCAGACAGACCGCTATCGCGAGCAAGCTCGCTCCCACAGTTTCATTGCGTGTGTTCACGATTCGGTATTCACCATCAATCCTGTGGGAGCGGGCTTGCTCGCGAAGACGGCGGCACATGCAGCATAGTCATATCAGACAGACCGCTTTCGCGAGCAAGCCCGCTCCCACATGGGTTTCTTTACCTACCTGGCGTGCCGGGTCGGTTCTTAAAGCCCCACATCCGGCAACACCGGCCGATTGGCCATGGCCTTGGCCATGATCTGCTCCACATACACTCGATCCTCTTCCGGCAAGGCCAGGCGAGGTGGGCGGGTGAGGGCGCTGCCGCGGCCGGCGATGGCTTCGCACAGCTTGATGCATTGCACCAGGTCGGCGCGGGCGTCCAGGTGCAGGATCGGCATCAGCCATTCGTAGATCGGCATCGCCTCGGCGAAGCGGCCGGCGCGCGCCAGGCGGAAAATGGTTTCGCCCTCCTTCGGGAACACGTTGGACATGCCCGAGACCCAACCTTCGGCGCCCACGGCAAGGCTTTCCAGCACCACATCGTCCAGGCCTGCGAACAACACAAAACGGTCACCGACTTCATTACGCACGTCGATGAAACGCCGGGTGTCGCCGGAGGAGTCCTTGAAACACACCACGTTGTCGCAATCGGCCAGGGAAATCAGGATGTCCGGTGTCACGTCATTCTTGTAGATCGGCGGGTTGTTGTAGACCATCAACGGCACATCGGCGTGGCGGGCCACGTAGCGGAAATGCTCGGCGGTCTCGAAGGGTTTGGAGCCGTAGACTAGCGCCGGCATCAGCATCACCCCGTCGACACCGACCTTGCGCACCGCGTTGGCGACCTTGGCGGCCTGCACGCTGGTGAACTCGGCCACGCCGCAGATCACTGGCACGCGACCACGGGAGGCGTCCACCGCCACTTCGGTCACGGCAATTTTTTCCTCGGCGCTCAGGGAGGTGTTTTCCCCCACCGACCCGCAGACCACCAGGCCGGAAACGCCATCGCGGATGACGTTGGAAATCACTTGGTGGGTTTTTTCCAGGTTGATGGAGAAGTCGTCGTTGAATTGAGTGGTGACGGCAGGGAACACGCCGCTCCAGTTGATACGTTTGCTCATGGGTTGTCTCCGATTGTTAATGGTTTGTGGCGAAGGCATTTGTGGGAGCAAAGCTTGCTCGCGATGCAGGCACCTCGGTTCCCCTGGAAGACCGCGTCATCTTCATCGCGGGCAAGCCTTGCTCCCACAGGGCTGTGTGAAAGTCTGGAAGTCATGCGCCCGGCCAGGTATCCGAAAGCCGATACCCCTGCGGCCACGGATCGCCCGGGTCGAGCAACAGCTGATGGGTCCCGGTGATCCACGCCCGCCCGGCGATGCACGGGTAAATCGCCGGGCGTCCGGCCACATCGGTCAGTGAGTCGATGCGGCAGTGGAATTCGGAGCCGATGATCGAGCGACCGATAAACCGCTCGCCCACGTGCATCAAACCCTTGGCGTGCAGCACCGCCATGCGCGCCGAGCAGCCGGTGCCGGTGGGGGAGCGGTCGATCTTGCCGGGCTGGATCACCACGGCGTTGGCGCCAGTGGCGATGCCGTTCTCCTGGACGATGGGCGCGGCGATCTGGCAAAACGAGATATGCGACCAGTCCGGGTTCAAAGGATGGACAAAACCCAGTTGTTCGTTGGCGGCCCGGGTGATTTTCAGCCCCACGGCCACCAATTCGGCCGCTTCATCAGGACGAATAGCAAAACCCAGGCGCTGGGCGTCGACGATGACGAAACTGTCGCCGCCGTAGGCAGTGTCCACCTGCATCGACCCCAGCCCCTCGACTTCGATCCAGGCATCGAGGCGGTCGGCGAAGGAGGGCACGTTCTTGATCTCGACCCGTTGCACCTTGCCGTCGCGGCAGTCGGCCACCGCTTCGATCAGGCCGCCCGGCGCTTCCAGTACCAGGCGGGTCTGGGGTTCGGTCATCGGCAGGATGCCGCTGTCCAGCAACACGGTGGCGACGCACAGCGAGTTGGAGCCGGACATCGGCGGGGTGTCGGCCGGTTCCATGATGATCCAGGCCATTTGCGCCCGCGGATCCTTGGCCGGCACCAGCAGGTTGACGTGGCGGAACACGCCACCACGGGGCTCGTTGAGGACGAAGTTGCGCAGGGTCTGGTCCTGGGCGATCCAGCGTGACTGCTCCCACACCGTGGCGCCGGGTGGTGGGGCGACGCCGCCGACGATCACATCGCCGACTTCGCCTTCGGCGTGGCAGCTGACTACATGGATGATTTTCGATGAGCGCATGAGTCAAATCCTTGTGTTGTCTGGTTGGGCCTCATCGCGAGCAAGCTCGCTCCCACATTGTTTTTGTGTACGCCGCGCAACCCTGTGGGAGCGAGCTTGCTCGCGATGGGGCCATCCGCTATTTCACTGACTTGAGAAAAGCCGCCGTCTCCGGCTGCACCGGATGACCAATCACCTGGTCCGGTGGCCCGATCTCATGGACCCGGCCATTGCAAAAGAACGCCACGCGGTCAGATACGTCCCGGGCGAAGCGGATCTCGTGGGTCACCAGCACCATGGTCATGCCGTCTTCGGCGAGCATGCGCATGGTGTCCAGCACTTCACCCACCAGTTGCGGGTCGAGGGCCGAGGTGGCTTCGTCGAAGAGCATGTAGTCCGGCGACATCGCCAGCGCCCGGGCGATCGCCATGCGCTGCTGCTGGCCGCCGGAAAGCTTGCCGGGGAAGGCCTTGAGCTTGTCCCCCAGGCCCACGTGTTCAAGCTGCTTCACCGCCAGCGCCTCGGCATCCTGGCGGCTCTTGCCCAGCACCTTGCGCGGCGCGAGCATGACGTTTTCCAGTACGGTCAGGTGGGGGAAGGCGTTCCATTGCTGGAACACGATGCCGATCTTCTGCCGCAGGCGATTGAGGTCGGTGGCGCGGTCATGGACCTCGATACCGTCCACGCGAATGCTGCCTTTCTGGATCGGCTCCAGACCATTGATGCACATCAACAGGGTCGACTTGCCCGAGCCCGAACCGCCGATGATCGACACCACTTCGCCCTTGTCCACCGTCAGGCTCACACCCTTGACCACTTCCAGGTCACCGAAGGATTTGTGCACGTTTTCGATCTCAATCATTTTCCTGCCACCTTCTTTCCAGGCGTGCGCCGAGACGGGCAACCACCAGGCTCATGACGTAGTAAATGAGGCCCGCGATGCACAGCACCAGCAGGGGTTCCTGAATGCGCGTGACGATGGTTTGCGAGGCCCGCAGCAATTCGACGATGCCGATCCACATCACCAGCGCGGTGTCCTTCATCACCCCCAGCACCAGGTTCAGCCAGCCGGGAAAGGCCACCCGCGTGGCAATCGGCAGGACAATGAAACGCAGGTCCTGCGCATAGCTCAGGCCCAGCGACCGACTGGCCCGGCGGGTGCTCAACGGCACCGCCAGCACGCCCCCTCGAACGATCTCGGTGAAGTACGCGGCGGCGTAGATCCCGAGGACGATGCAACCGACGGCAAAGGCGCTGAGGTTCAGGCCGGCGATACTCTTGAGGGAGTTGAACAGCACGAACTGGATCAGCAGCGGCACACTGCGAAACACGTCCAGCAGCCAGGCCAGTGGCAGGCTGGCCCGCGGCAACAACGCCCGCAACAGGCCGAACAGCAAGCCGGCGAGGGTGCCCAGCAGGATCGACCACACGGTCAGTTGCAGCGTGACCCAGGCCCCCTCGAGCAAATACAGCAGGTCGTTAACGCTGAGGCTTGTAGAAAACATGTCCCACCCTCCTCAGTAACGAAACAAGCGCCAGGACAACAGCCGGGCCAGCCCGACGATCAGCTTGGCGATCAGGTAATACAGCACCGCCGCGAGGGCGAAGTATTCGAAGGTGCGGAAGGTCTTGACGTTGTATTCCTGGGTGACACCTGTGAGGTCGTTGTTCAGGCCGACCACCACCCCCAGGGACGTCATCAGCACCGCCCAGACCATCTGGTTGGTCAACGGGTAGAAGACGATGCGCAACAGCTGCGGGACGATGATCATCCGGTAGGCCTGGAAGGCGCTCATCCCCAGGGAGCGGGCGGCGCGCATTTGCGTACCGGGCACGGCCTTGAGGCCGCCGCGAAAGTTTTCCGCCAGGTAGCCGGCGTTGTTGAAGGTGATCCCGGCCAGCAAGGCCAGCCAGGAACTGACGTGCAGCCCGAGGGAGCCGAGGCCGAAGTAGAGGATGTAGATCTGGAACAGCGAAGGCGTGTTGCGGGCGATGGACACCCAGCCATTGCCCACACCCCGCAGCACGCGATTCGGGGCCTGGCGCATCACTGTCAGCACCAGGGCGATCAGCACGCCGAAGATCATCGACAGCGCGGCGGTCTCGAAGGTCACCCAGGCCCCGGCGAGCATGTCGGGCAGGGCGCGCAAGGCCGGGCGCCATTGGAAGCTGTAGTCAAACATGGGTCGGGCTCCCGGTGTGGGCGGAGGGTTGCAGCCACGTCGGCGGCTGGCCGCGAGCCGCGGCGGTGCACGCGGCCTCGACGCAATCGGCGAGGGCGGCAAAGTGCACCCCGCGACCGACCAGGCCGGGCGCGTAGTGGGCGTATTTACCGGAGTTGGTCATCAGCGTGGTGGCCTGGGGCGGGATCACCGGCTCACCCAACATGCACCAACAAGTGTCGGTTACCAGCACTGCGCCGAAGGCCTCGATGGCGGTCAGATACCCGGCTTTGCGGGCCTGTTCCAGCACCGCCCGGCCGCAAGTGATCGCCAGCACCACATACGGATGCTTGACCCGGCCCGCGCACAAGGTCGCGAGGGCGGCGAATTCGCTGAGGGAGAAATGCGGATTGCCCAGTGAGACCACGTCCACCCAGTTGTCCCGGGCGCTGTTGAGCTCGCGCCAACTGGCAAGCAGCCCCGCGGCGTCGACGCTTTCCCGCGGCAACGCGACGTCGCGCTCCAGGACATCGGCCGGGTCGAGGGCTTCCGGTGTCACCCCGGCGATGTGAAACAGCGGCGCGGCGCTGGTGGTGGCGAACGCGGCGCCGAAGGCCTTGAGGTCGTCCAGGCTCGGCGCGGCGTGTTCCAGGCCGCGTATCAGCGGAACGCGCCGGCCGGCCAGGCTGCCGATGTGATAGCCCAACAGCGGATAGAAACTGTCATCGACCTTGCCCAACGCCGGCACGTCGACAATCAGTTGGGCCTTGCGCGGGTCGTCGAGATGGCAGCCGGACAAGGGGGCCCGCCCGCACAGGGCGATACATATGTCGAGGAAGTCCGGGTACTTCTGCGTGCGAGCGCCCAGCACGCTGTTGGCATAGACCACCGCGTTGGATTCGGCCCAGACGATTTGCTCGCCGGTCTTTGGCGCGGTGTCCAGCAGGTAGGGCGCACAGGTGAAACTCAGTTGGGCGCCCATCGCCATGTAGGCGTCGCCCAAGGCACTGGCCGGCTCGCCCAGGGCCGGATCGACGCCCAGCTCGCGCCAGCGACGCTGGTCCACGGAGATGGCATTGAGGGTGGTGGGGATGCGCACCTGCGCGCCCCACTGCACCAGTTGTTCGGCAAAGCGCAGGCTGGCCGGGCCGGTGTAGATGCAGCCGTCGATGTGGGCCTGGGTCACGTCCAGCAATTGCGTGGCACCCTGGATTTCGGCCATGCGCAGCACGATCTGCATGGCCACCTGGGCGGCCTTGCCGTGGCTGCCGTCGAGCAATGCCCGGTCTTGTTCGGTCAGCGCCAGGGTCGAGGCGGTAGGCGGCTGCGACACTGCGTCCGAACCTTGCCAACCGTCGTTGGGGCGGCGCCCGGTGAGGGTCAGGACGTCGCCTTCAAGGCGGACAAAACCCTGGCCGCGCAACCCATTGAAGGCCTCGTGTCCCACGCACAACACCGGCAGCGAACGCTGGAAAATCACCTGCGCCACCAGCACGCCCAAGGTCAGGATTTCATCGGCTTCGGCCAGCACCAGGGCTGCGGGGGCGTGGCCGTTGCTGATCAGCTCCATCAAGACGCTGCTGCCGGTGCAGGAGCCGCGTCCGCTGGGAATCGCCAATACGCGCCCGGCCAGGCGCTCCCCACTCAAGGGATGGTGGCGGTCGATGACCTCGCCGCTGGCTGGATCGACCCCGCCCCAGAAGCTCAGCCCCACCTCGGCGAACAGCAGGGCGCCCTGGGCGGCACCCTCCACCAGGCTGCGGCCTTTCACACGGACAGGCGTGCTTGGCATGCGCCGATCCTCAGTAGTAGACCTGGGGAACGGTCAGGTTGGCCGGCGGGATGTCGGTGCCGACCCATTTGACGAACAGCTCCTTGTAGCGGCCCGTGCGCACCTGCTGGTTGACGAACAGGTTGAGGTAGTTGAGCAAGCCGTACTCGCTGCGCTTGGCGCCGAGGGACACGTAGTCGATGACGTAGGGCGCGTCACCGGCGATCTTCAGGCCCTTGTACTTGCCCGACTTGATGGTCGCGGCGGCCACGGTGTTGGTCACCACGGTGGCGTCGATGTGCCCCTGGGCGACGGCCAGCAGAGTGTCGTTCTGCGACTGGTAGGCGCGGAAGCTGCCGCTGCCCCAGCTCTTCTGGTCCTTCTCCAGGGCGATGGCTTCGTAGGTGCTGCTGGTGTTACCCAAGGCCTTGCCCTTGAGGTCGGCGTAGCTGTTGATGCCGGTGTTGTCGCGGGTCAGCACCACCATCTGGAAGGCGAAGTAGGGCACGGTCAGGCCGACGGTCTTGGCTCGCTCCAAGGTGTCGGAGGTGGAGGCGACGATGACGTCGGCGCGGCCGGACAGCAGCGCGGGGATTCGGTCGGAGAATGGGGTCTCCACCACTTCGGCCTCGACGCCGAGGACCTTCGCCAGGTCGTGGCAATAGTCCACGTCGAAGCCCGCCGGGTTGTTTTTTTCATCACGAAAGCCCATGGGTGGGAAGTCCAGGGTCACGGCGCAGCGCAGTTTGCCGGAGCCGATGATGTCGTCGAGCTTGTCGGCGTGGGCGGGGGCAATGAAAAGCGGGGTGAGGACAACGCTGAGGGCTACGGCCAATGCAGGGTTTTTCATAAATGCCTCGCTGTCGAATAAATGCGGTGAGATATCGTATTGAGGATTTCGTATACGATATTAAATAAGCAATCGGCGTGCCTGTTTGGGGTTCAGTTCTGGCAATTCCACCGGAACGCTGATCTAGAGGCTTTCCTGCAGGACCGTGCCACACCAAGGCACGGTGCAACGTTGGTGACGGGTGTTACAGATGGGAGCAACCACGGGGCTTGGCGCCCCATCAGGGAACATGACTTAGCGCTGATTCTCCCGATATTGGCTGGGTGACAGGCTGGTCAGGGCGCGGAACTGGCGACTGAAGGCGCTGTGATCGGTGTAACCGCAGCGCAGGGCGATCTCGGTGATCGGCAGGTCCTTGTCGAGCAACAGTCGTGAGGCTTCTTCCAGCCTTGCCTTGTGAATCATTTGCCGTGGTGTGAGTTGGAAGATGCGTTTGCAGTGCCGTTCCAGCTGCGCCACCGACAATTCGGCGATGGCGGTCAGCTCGGCAAGGCTGATGGGGCGGGCGAAGTGCTGCTTGATATGGGCGTCCACCGCCGCCAGTTTGTGAAACGCCGGGTGGTTCGATTGCGGCAGTTGCAGGTCGCGGGAAATGCCGGCAAGGCCGACGATCTGGCCGTTTGGGTCATGCAGGGCGAGCTTGTGGGTCAGGCACCATACGGGCTGGTTGCCGTAATACAAATGCAGTTCGAGCTGGTCGGCCAACTCCCGCCCGCTGGCCAGCACCCGCCGGTCCTGCTCGGTGTACAGCGGGCCGAAGCGTTCGGGGAACACTTGTTCGGCAGTGAGGCCCAGCAGGTCGCCGCTGTGTTTGAAACCGCAGCGCCGGGCCAGGGTCTGGTTGACGAAGGCGTAGCGGGCCTGCTGGTCCTTGATGAAAAACACCACGTCCGCGAGGGTGTCCAGTAGCGGGGCGATGGGCTTCAGGCTGCGTAGCAGGGTGTCGAGGTCGCAGGGGGCTAGGGAAGTGAGCGAGGGGTACATGGCCGGCGTTGTCTTTTTTGTGGGTGCGATGGCGGAGTGTCAGTCGAAAATGTAGTGCGTGTCACGCCGCTATCGCGAGCAAGCTCGCTCCCACAGGGTTCCGGTGTGTTCACAGATCTGGGGGGTATGACAATCCCCTGTGGGAGCCGAGCTTGCTCGCGATGACGGCGGCACAGGCAGCATCTCTACCAACTGGCCCACCGCTATCGCGAGCAAGCTCAGCTCCCACAGGGAATTGCGGTGAGTGCAGGTTGTATGACTAGGCAGGTCAGAGTGGGATGTGTGTTGAGGTCAGGAGGGTGGGGTTTCTTCCAGGTTCAGCAGGGTTTCGATCCGCGCCGGGCTGAAGGGTGGGCGAGGGGTGGGCGGTGTCCAGCCGAACAGGTGTTCCAGGGCGGCGCCGCAGACTCGGCCCTGGCAGGCGCCCATGCCGCAACGGCTTGCCAGTTTTGCTTCGCGCCAATTGTCATGGCCGGCCAGTTCGCCATAGGGCACGTCCTCGCAGCGGCAGACCAGCGTGTCCGCCGTGGCCAGGTTCTTGAGCCGTGGATCGAGGGCGAAGGCCGTGTTCAAGGCCCGGGCGAACCCCTGCCAACGTGCACGACGCGGCCACAGCAGTTGGGCGGCGGCGCTATTACCAACTGCAGCATGCCCGGCGATGGCGCCTTCCACCAGCGCCAGTTCGCTGCCGCCGAAACCGGTGCACTCACCGGCGGCGTAATGTTCACGGCGCGAGGTCGCTTGCCAGGCGTCAACCGCCAGCGCCTGGTCCTCCACCGCGCAGCCCAGGGCCTGGCCCAACTGGGTATTGGGAACGAGCCCGAAACCGCAGGCGAGTCGGTCGCAGGCCAGTTCAATCATCTTGCCTTGCTGTTGCAGGCGCACGCCCTCCAGCCGCTCCCGTCCGAGCGCCTCTACCACATGGGTGTCGGTGCGGTAATGCCGGTCGAACAGACTGAACGCTTGGAAAAACTTCCCCGGCCAGCGTGGCAATTGCGCGGCGAAACCAGCCACGGCGCCGCGACGGGCCTGCTCGGCGATGCGCAGCACCTGTGCGCCCTGATGTGTTGCCGTGGCGGCACTGGCCAGCAGCAAGGGGCCGCTGCCGGCGATGACCAACCGTTCGCCGCGCACCGGCAAGCCGCCCT
This sequence comes from Pseudomonas beijingensis, assembly GCF_030687295.1. NCBI lineage: Bacteria > Pseudomonadati > Pseudomonadota > Gammaproteobacteria > Pseudomonadales > Pseudomonadaceae > Pseudomonas > Pseudomonas beijingensis. Next base: position 3,879,297 of record NZ_CP117425.1, read on the forward strand.
TGATCAGCGCCTGCAACCCGCCGGCGCCGGTCACGCCGGTGTCCAGCCGGGGAAACGGCAACAGCAGCTCACGGGCACCGGTACAGAGAATCAAGCGCTCGTAGCGGATCTGCCAACCGCGCTCGGCATCTTCCACCAGCAAGGTTTTATCCCCGGCGCAGGCGATCACGCGGGTGCCGGCATGGCAGCGTACGTTGGCGCAGGTGTGCAGTTGATCGCGCAGGCGTCGGGCGGCGCTGGGCAGATTGGCCTGGGGGCCGTCGCGCCAGATCTGCCCGCCGGGCAGCGGGTTGTCGTCCAGCAGCACGATGCGCGCACCGCTGCTTGCCGCCGCGAGGGCGGCGGCCATGCCGGCGGGGCCGGCGCCGATGATCAGCAGGTCGGTGGTTTCGTTCATGGTCGGGTCTGCACGTGCATGCCATCGAGGCACAAGGTCTGGCAAGCCAGGCGGCGACGACCGTCGATCAACACCCGGCATTCCTGGCAGACGCCCATGCCGCACAACGGAGCACGGCGCTGGCCGCTGACCGAGGTACGACTGCAACCGTCCGCGCCCAACGCCAATGCCGCCGCGACGCTGGTGCCATGGGCGACTGACAGCGGGCGGCCGTCCAGAAATAGGTCAGGCATGGGGCCAATCCTCCTTGGTGAAGCGGATGTCTTGAGCGCCCCCAGAACCTGTGGCGAGGGAGCTTGCTCCCGCTGGGCTGCGCAGCAGACCCAAAACAGGGCCGCTTCGCGCCCCAGCGGGAGCAAGCTCCCTCGCCACGGGGTTAAGCCTATCCCCGGAGCAAACAGGGGAAGTGTGTCGGGCTTCAGGCATGGGCGGGTTCTCCGAGGAAACGCTGCGGCAGGTAAGGCTGCGCGGGCAATGGCGAGGTCTCGTCGAACAACTGCGTCACCAGCAGGTCGGCCGTCGCGGGCGCGGTGGTGACGCCCAGGCCTTCGTGACCGACCGCCAGCCACAGTCCCGTGCGCTGCGGATGTCGGCCCACCAGGGGCAAGCCGTCGGGGCTTGCTGCGCGGAAACCGGTCCAGGCCCTGATGCCGTTCAGATGCGCCAGCCCAGGCATGTAGTCGACGGCACGCTTGAGCATCTTCGCCAGCATCCAGCCTTCCACCTGCGGGTCGACGGTGCCGAACTGCCGCGAGGCACCGATGAACAATTGCCCGGTCGGGCGTGGCTGGATATTGCACGCCACCGACGGTCCGCTGGCGTTATGGGCACTGGTGACGTAGCCCAGCTCCACCAAGGTGTGGGTGACGGTGGCGGGGTAGCGGTCGGTGATCAGCAGGTGGCCTTTCTTCGGCTCGATCGGCAGTTCCGGGCATAACTCGGTGGCCTGGATGCCATTGGCGAGGACCACCGCCTCGGCGCTCAACCAGCGCCCATCATCGAGGCGTACGCGAGCGCCGTCGACTTCCCTGACCTGTGCCCGCTGCTGGCGGATGTTAGGCGCGTCCAGCATCCAGCGGGCGGCTGCCGGGGCGTAGAGGATACCGTCGCCCCTGATCAGCAATCCGCCTTCCAGCCCTGGGCGCAGCTCGGGTTCACGCTGACGCAGAGCGGCTTGGCCGATCAATTCACAGGCTTCGCCATGGGCCAACAGGTTCAGGTATTTGCTATGGGCCACCGCCATTTCTTCGGCATTGGCCGCCAGCCACAAGGTGCCGTTGTTGCGCCAGGCGCAGGCCTCGGGCAGTGCCGGGGCCAGTTCGCGCCAGCGTTGCAGGGAGTATTGACTGAGTGCCAATTCCGCCGGGTTGTCATCCAGCACCAGCAGATGTCCCATGCCGGCCGCCGTGGCCCCGTGCCAACCGGCGTCCAGCACCAACACATTCAGATTGCGCTGGGCCAATGCCTGGGCACAGGCCGCGCCAATGATGCCCGCGCCGATGATGATCACGTCGGCGACATGGCCCTCGCTCACGGACGTATGCCCCAGGCGAACGGGTCATCCGCTTCGATGATCAGGGTGGTTTCGGCACTGATGTAGGCACGGCCGCGAATGGTCGGCACGATGCGCTCGCCCAAGCGTTCGTAGGAGCCCTCGAACTCGCTGCCAATCACACTGGCCTGGCGCCAGATCTGCCCGGGTTGCAGTTTTCCATCGGCCGCCAGGCACGCCAGTTTGGCGCTGGTGCCGGTGCCGCAAGGGGAGCGGTCATAGGCCTTGCCCGGGCAGAGCACGAAGTTGCGGCTGTCGGCGTGCGGGTCATCGGCAAACAGTTCGATGTGATCGATCAGGCCGCCGTCCTCGCCGCGAAACCCCTGCTGCTCCAAGGCTTGCTGCACGGCGTAGGTGTAGGCGGTCAACGCGTCGAGGTTATCGCCGGCCACCCGCTGGCCATGTTCGGCGATCAGGAAAAACCAGTTGCCGCCCCAGGCCACATCGCCGACTACCTGGCCGATGCCCGGCACCTCCAGGGCCAGCGCCTGGCGGTAACGGTAGGCCGGTACGTTGCGCACGCTGACCGAGCGGTCTTCGTGCAAGGTGGCCTGTACCGTGCCCACCGGGGTTTCGATACTGTGCACGCCGGGGCCGATCCTGCCCAGGTGGGCCAGTGACGCCACCAGCCCGATGGTGCCGTGGCCGCACATGCCCAGGTAGCCACTGTTATTGAAAAAGATCACGCCGGCACAGGCGCTTGGGTCCACCGGCTCACAGAGCAGCGCCCCCACCAGCACATCGCTGCCCCGGGGTTCCAGCACGCAGGCGGTGCGCCACGCGTCATGCTCCGTGGCCAGGCGTTGCTTGCGCTCGGCCATGCTGCCCAGGCCCAGGTCAGGAAAGCCGTCGGTGACCAGTCGGGTCGGCTCGCCGCCGGTGTGGGAATCGATCACAGTGATACGTTTCATGGGAGGGCCACGTCCGTTCAGATGAGTAACGGCAAGCGTGGCCCGCGTCCAGGGGGGACGGCTTGATGGTTTTATCTGTCGCCGATGACGAAATCGGCACAGTGCCAGCCCATCAATGGCTGGAAGGCAGGAACTTGAACAAGGTCTCGCAGACTCCTGCGATGTGTTCGTCCAGCAGCGCCACGGCCCGTTCGACATCACCGGCGCGGCAGGCCTTGATGATTTCCCGGTGCTCATGATCGGCACGGTCCTTACCGGCTGACAGGCTCATCTGCATGCGCAAGTACCGCTCCAGCTTGTCGTGGACCGAGCGAATCAGACTCACCATGAACGGCCGTTGCGCCGGCTCGTAGAGGCACGCATGCAGTTGCCAGTTCAATTCGGCCCAACGGCCCACGTCGTCTTCACCGACGAACTCCTGGCAGATGCCTTCGGCGCGGACGAAGGTGTCTTCGGTCATGTTGGGGATCGCCAGGCGCAGCACTTTGTCTTCCAGGAGCATGCGCACCTCGAACATCTGCGCCAGCTCCGCCTCGGAAATGCGCGTCACCATCGCCCCGCGATTGCGCTGGAACATCACCAGGCCCTCGGCCTCCAGACGCTTGAGGGCTTCGCGCACGGGGATCTTGCTGACGTTGAACTGGCGGGCGATGTCATCCTGGCGAATCGGCTCGTCCTCGGCAAAGTGTCCGGCCACGATGGCATCGCGCAGGTGGCGGGTGATGATTTCCGAGGTGGAAGGGGTGTTGCCCAGGTCGGGCAGGTTGAACTTGGATAAAGTCACGGCGGCGGGTCGTTCGGCTTAGGTGGGGATATGGTATACGACTTTGCCGGGGTGGTCCTTGAAGCAGGCGATGAAGCCGCCAAGGGTACGGAAACTGTGGCGAGGGGATTTATCCCCGCTGGGCTGCGTAGCAGCCCCAAAATGAGCAGCTCCTATCTGCCTGACACACCGCAATGTCAGGCTTTAGGGCTGCTGCGCAGCCCAACGGGGATAAATCCCCTCGCCACAAGGTTTTGTGCTCAGCAGTGGGACAGGCGAGTCCCATAAGCCTCTGTCCGGACGATGCGCCACCCAGTGACCGACGCCCCCGCCAGCAGCGCCAGGCCGAACACGATCAACGCCACGTCAGCGCCAAAAGCGTCAGCCAGCAGCCCGGTCACCACCACCGGGATGCTGAACCCGACATAGGCGAACAGGAAGAACCCGGCGCTGACCCGGGCTTTCTCCGCCCCGGCCATGGCCGTGATAGCTGACAAACCACCGAGGTACAGGAAACCGTAGCAGGCGCTGCTGGCCCCCAATGCCCCCAGCAGCACGGCGAGCAGGGAGCCGGCGCTCGCGCCCCAAGCCAGCAGCGCGTAGCTCGCCGGCAGGATCAACAGGCCCAGACCTGTGGCCCTGGCCGGCGGCATGCGCCGCACCCAAGGCTGGAAGAGCAAGCCGCAACTGATGACCGTGAAGGTCGATAGACCCGACCAACGCTGCAAATCGTGGGTCGCCAGTACAGACGGCAATAGGGCGATGACCAGGCCCGAGGTCGCCCAGGCCAACAGCATGGAAAAACTGTAGGGCAGGCTGCCGGCGGGAAACAATGGCAGGCGCAGCAGCGGCGCGTCTTTGATTTTCAGCGCTGGGTCCGGGAGCCGCCAGACCACGACAATCGCGATGGCGGCCAACATCAGTTGCAACCAGAAGCTGCCGGGCGTGGCGCTGTGATGGACGAACAGGAACAGACTGGTCAACGCCGCGCCCAGGCCAAAACCCAGGGAGGTGCTGGCAGTGACCCGGTTGGCCGGCGAGCGGGTATCGCCGGTTGCCATGAGCTCGGTCATATAGGCAGTCGACGTGGCCGAGGCCAGCCCCGTGCCGACCCCCATCATCAAGCGTGCCACGCCCAGCGCCACCAGGTTCGGCCAGAGCAAGGTCACCAGCGTCGCCAGCATCGACAGCCCGAGCGCGACCAGGATCAACGGCTTGCGGCCCACTCGGTCGGCCAACCCACCGAACGCCAGCAGGACCGGCAGCACCCCCAGCACATAACCGGAAAACGCCACCGCCGTGGCGCCGGCCCCGTAGCCGGATAACTGCGCGTAGGTGGTGTACAGCGGCGCCTGCAGGTTGACCGAGAGGGTGATCAGGCAGAGGCCGAAAGCCAGTCCCCAGGAATGTCGATGCTGTGGGTTCAAGGGTGTTCCTTAAAGGTGTGCATGAAGTCCCGAGGACTATCACCGCCAGGCACAACGCAAACAAGAAACAGACCCAGGCCATTTGTGTTTAACTGTTTGCTAAAAAATAGAGAACACTTAGCCAAGAGTGCCCGCCGTGGACCTGAAGATTGATCGCAATGTTTCCGAGCCCTTGATCCGGCAGCTCGTGACGCACCTTACGGGCTGGATCAACGCCCATGGCATACGCCCCGGCGCGCGGATGCCGTCCATTCGCCAGTTGGCCCGGGAAAATGGCCTGAGCCTGTCGAGCGTGATCAAGGCCTATGACCAACTGGTTGCCAGCGGGGTGCTGGAGTCTCGGCATGGCGCGGGCTTTTTTGTCGCGCAGCAGTTGGCCCGGGCGGTGGAACCGGTACCTGAAACGGATAACGCGCCGTGGCGGTTGTTCGACAATGAAGCGACGCAGCTCAAGCTCGGTTGCGGCTGGCTGCCCGACGCCTGGCGTGACGACACCGACCTGGGCCAGGCGATCCGCCAGGTGGTGCGCAGCGACAACCACGCGTTGTTCAACTACAGCACCCCGCTGGGCTCGCCTCAGTTGCGCCTGCACCTGCAAAAACGCCTGGGCCTGATCGACATTCACGTCGACCCGGCACAGATCATCACCACCCAAGGCGCCAGCCAGGGCCTCGACCTACTGGTGCGAACCCTGCTCAAGCCCGGTGACCTGGTGCTGGTGGAAAGCCCCGGCTATTACAACCTGTTCAATCTGCTGAAGCTGCACGGGGTCAAGACCGTGGCGGTGCCCAGAACCGCGCAAGGCCCGGACATCGCCCGCCTGGAACAGCTCCTCGGCGAGCACAGGCCCTCGTATTTCTTCATCAACAGCATGTACCAGAACCCCACCGGCACCAGCCTGGCGCCGAGCGTGGCCTATCGTCTGCTGCAACTGGCAACGGCCCACGACTTTCGCCTTATAGAGGACGACATCTACGCCGATTTCCAGAATGGCCCGACGTCCCGCCTGGCCTCCCTGGATGCCCTGGACCGGGTGATCTACCTGGCGAGTTTTTCCAAGACGCTGTCCAGTTCGCTGCGCATCGGTTACGTGGTCGCCCAGCCCGACATCATCCAGCGCCTGGCCGAAGTCAAGATGATTACCGGCATCGGTTGTTCGCTGCTGGCGGAAAACGTGGTGGCGACATTGCTGGCCAACGGTGCTTATCGCAAGCTGATCCAGCGCTTGCGCCAGCGCCTGAACAAGCAGATGGCAAGTACGCTGCGCCAACTGGACCCGACTCACTGGGAGGTGTTTGCCGAGCCGATGGGAGGCTTGTTCGTCTGGGCCAGGCCGCGGTGCCTGGCGGCACAGCGGGTGCAGCAGATCGCCCGGGAGTTGCAGGTCCAACTGTCTCAGGGCTCGATGTTCCTGCCCCAGGGCGAGGCGTGCGATTGGTTGCGGTTGAATGTGGCCTATACCCAGGATGTGCGTGCGCAGACGTTTTTCCAGCGGGTGGCGCAGGAGTCGATTGCGGTGGGGCAGCAGGGTTTGGGGAGATAGTCCTGGCGTCATCGCGAGCAAGCTCGCTCCCACAGTGGATCTTCGGTGGATACAAGTTTAGTGATTGGTTCGGATCCCCCTGTGGGAGCGAGCTTGCTCGCGATAACGGACTGACCGGTCACAAAAAACATCAGTGTTAATGGGAATAGATATCAAACGACAATGAGTTGCTGTATCTTTCGCGACACATTTTTGTCAGCCTCCCGATGTGGGTGGCTTGTTTCCATTAGGATTGTGCATCGATGCGTCGGATTCTCGTTTCACTGTGTGTGCTCCAGGCTTATTCCGTTCCTACCTGGGCCGAAGAACCAATCCCTGCCAAGCCGGCCTCCCTTGAGTTGCAAGCCACGGATATCGTCGGTAATGCCGACTATGAATCAGCACAAGGCCCGGTGAAGGGCTATCACGCCACCCGTTCGGCCAGTGCCACCCGTACCGACACCGCGATCCATGAAACCCCGCAATCGATTTCCGTGGTGTCCCGCGACGTGGTCGAAGACCTCAGCGCCACGCGCCTGCAAGACGCCCTCGATTACGCCGGCGGCGTAGGCCGGGGCAATAACTTCGGCGGCCAGGGACTGACCACCTTTACCGTCCGTGGTTTCACCACCGGTGAGTTCTACCGCAACGGCTTTCCAATCAACCGTGGCTACCCGAACATGCCGGACGCCAACACCATCGAGCGGCTGGAAGTCCTGCGCGGCCCGGCCACCATGCTCTATGGCCGTGGCGATCCGGGCGGCACCTTCAATGTGGTGTCCAAGCAGCCGCTGGCCGAGCGCACGGTGACCCTGGGCAGCCAGGTCAGCGACCAAGGGATGCGTCGCGGCACGCTGGACGCGTCTGGTCCGCTGGACGAAGAAGGGCGCCTGGCCTATCGCTTGAACGTGATCGGTGAGGGCGGTGACACATTCCGCGACCACGTCGAGACCGAGCGTTACGGCATCGCGCCGGTGGTGAGCTGGCAGGTCAACGACACCACGCGCCTGACCTTTGAAGGCGATTTCATGCGCAACAACGCGCCCCTGGACCGTGGTTTGACCCACTACGCCGGCCAGCGCGGCACCGCCTCGCGCGATACATTCTTCGGCGAAAAAGATGCGGGCAAACTGCACAACGACAACAACATGCTGCAGGTGCGTTTCGAGCACATGCTCAATGACGACTGGACCTTGGCCGGTGGAACCCAGTGGCTCGACGGCACCTTGCAGGGCAACGCGGTGGAAGGCAACAGCATCGGCGCCGATGGGCGCACGCTGAGTCGTAACTTCAATTACCGCAAGCTGGAATGGACCGATCGGGACACCCAGCTCAACCTCACCGGGCATTTTTCCACCGGCGGCTTCGAGCACACGTTGTTGACGGGTATCGAGTATGAAGACTACGACTACCAGTCCATCATCCAGCGATCCTCTGGCGCCGGCGGTGCCTACCCGATCGATATTTTCGATCCGGTGCATGGCCAGCCACGCCCGGCGTTGACGCGCACACCCACAAATGACCAGGAAAATCTCAAGACGTTTGGCGTGTTTGTCCAGGATCAGGTGGCGCTGACTGAGCGCCTGAAGGTGTTGGCAGGGGCGCGTTTCGAGCATTTCGAGCATGAGTACGAATCCTTCGTCCCTCAGGCTCGGCCCGGTAGCCGTAACTGGGACAAGACTGAAAATGCCGTCACCCCACGCCTGGGGGTGATCTACGATCTGACCGATACCGTTGCGCTCTACGCCAACACCGCGCGCTCGTTCAAACCCAACACCGGAGCCAGTCGCCAGGGTCAGGGTGAGGGGTTTAAGCCGGAAGAGGGCAAGTCCTACGAAATGGGCGTCAAGTGGGAAGCGCTGGATCGGCAGTTGAGCGTCGACGCGGCGATCTACCAGATTGAAAAGCGCAACGTACTCACGCCCGATCCGCTGGATTCCACCTTCAACGTGGCTGCCGGGGAAGTGCGCAGCCGTGGTTTCGACTTGAATGTGGCGGGCAATTTAACGCCAGAATGGCGTGTGATCGGTGGCTACGCGTATGTAGATGCCGAAGTGACCAAGGACATCAATATCCCGTCCGGCACCCGCTTGCTTAACGTGCCCAAGAACTCCTTCAGCCTGTTGAACGTCTACGAGTTCCAGGACGGTGGCCTCAAGGGTCTCGGCCTGGGCCTGGGCGCCAAGTATGTCGATGAGCGGGCCGGCAATACGGCGGCCACCACCTTTACCATGGACAGCTACACCGTTGTGGACCTGCTCGGCTACTACAAGGTCAACGAGCGGATCCGCCTCAACCTGGACCTGAAGAATCTGTTCGACGCCGATTATGAGGAAGGCGCATTTGGTGGCGTCTACGCCTACCCAGGCGCACCACGAACCGTGCAGGCCGGCATCTCCTACACGCTCTGAATCCCGTGCGTCATGAAAACCCCGGAGGTCCTGCCTCCGGGGTTTTTCTTTTTACCACTTGCCTGTGCTCATCCCGCCGTCCACCGGCAGTATCGCGCCGGTCGTGAAGTCAGCGCTCGCCAGGTACAACACGGCCTCGGCAATTTCCTCGACAGTGCCCACGCGGCCGGCCGGGGCCAGGTTGTCGAGGAAGTCGCGGTGCGCCGGGTCGTGCATCGGCGTGTCGATGATGCCGGGGGCGACCGCGTTGACCTTGATGTTGTGGGGCGACAGTTCCAGGGCCAGGGCGCGGGTCATCTGGTTGACGCCGCCCTTGATCAACACTGGCAGCGCCGCCGGCACCTGGATGTTCGGCTGCAGGGCCACGGCGGCTGAGATGTTGATGATGAAGCCTTGCTGGCGCCCGATCATGTGCGCGGCAGCGGCCTGGCTGGCGTAGACCAGACCCTTGAGGTTGGTGTCCAGCAGCGCGTCCAGATCCTGGGGGCTGTATTCGACGAAGGGTTTTGGCAGGAAGAAACCGGCATTGTTCACCAGCCCGTCAACTGCGCCAAACGCCTCGACGGCTTGGGCGATGAGGGCGGTTGAAGTGGCCGGGTCAGCAATGTCGCCGGCCACGCCAATGAAACCGGCCGGGTGGCCGAGCTGGGCGGCGGCAGCCTCCAGGCCGGACGGGGAGCGGGCATTGCCCACCACGTTATACCCCCGGGCCAGGAACGCCTTGACCAGACCGAGGCCGATACCGCTGGAAGCGCCGGTGATGATGACGGTTTTGTTGAGGCTCATGATTGACTCCTGATCACATTGAGTTGAACCGGTGCGCCTGTGTTGGCGGTGGTTGAGTTCAGGGTATTGATGCCTCAGGGTTTGATAAATAAGGCTTCTGGTACTTGAGTTGATACGCCATGTAATTAATGGCAAGGGCAACACATAACCCCTGTGGGAGCGAGCTTGCTCGCGATAGCGCCAGATCAGTCGGCATTGATGTGACTGACTCACCGCAATCGCGAGCAAGCTCGCTCCCACAATGTTCCCGGGTTGGCAGGCAGAAAAAAGCCCGGTCAATCGGACCGGGCTCGCAAGAGTGGAGCGTTATTCCTTGGGAAGACTTCGATACTGCGTCGTCGTCATCCCCGCGTATCCCCAGTTATCGGTGTCGACTTCCTCGATCACGATATGGGTCAAATGCGGATCCTTGCCCAGCACGCGCTGGAGGGTTTCGGTGATTTCGGAAATCACCTGGGCTTTCTGTTCACGGGTGACGCCGTCTCGGGTAATTCGCACATTGACGAAAGGCATGTTGCACTCCAGCTGGTGGGAAATGGACGCAGGACAATGCCCGCGTGTTGGAAGGCCACTGTATTTATATGCCGCAGACTGATAAACAGGCTTTTCGAAACTTCAGTTGATACGCGGTGTAATGAATCATGAAGCGTCATTTCGAAGACCTGCAGCTAGGCAGCATAGAACTGTTCTGCCTGGCGGCGGAGGCGGGCAGTTTCACGGCCGCGGCGCAGCTGGCGGGGGTGACCCCGGCGGCGGTGAGCCGCTCGATCTTTCGCCTGGAAGAACGCCTGGGCTCACGGCTTTTCGTGCGCACCACCCGCAGTATCCGCCTGACCGAAGCCGGCAGGACCTATTTCGAGCAATGCCGGCAAGCGCTGACGCAACTGGTCGAGGCGCAACAGGAAATGATGGGCGCGCAATCGGTGCCGTCCGGGCAACTGCGCATCAGCCTGCCCACCACTTACGGCCATCACCGCATCCTGCCCTTGCTGCCGGCCTTTCGGGCGCTGTACCCGCAAGTCAGCGTGGACCTGCACCTGAGCAATCGAAACATCGATTTTGTTGCCGAAGGTTATGACCTCGCCATCCGGGTGCGGGCCCAACCCGACTCGTCGATGATCGCCCGGCTGCTGGAAGACGCGAAACTGGTGGTGGTCGCCTCCCCGGAATATCTGCGTAGGGCCGGCACGCCCCAGGCTCTTGCAGACCTGGACGATCACGAGTGCATCCAGTTCGAATTGCCCAGTAGCGGGCGACGGATTTCCTGGTTGTTCAATGTCGAAGGCAAGGAAAAGGAGGTATTCGGCGAAGGGGGGTACTGTTGTTCGGACGATGTGCTTGGTGGCGTGACGCTGGCCAAACATGGCGCCGGTTTGTTCCAGACCTACAAGTTCATCGTGGAGCAGGAGCTGGCCAACGGGCAATTGGTGGAGGTGCTTGCGCCTTTCGCGGGTCGCTCACGTCCGTTTACCTTGCTGTATCCCCACGGCCGGTACGTGCCGCAGCGGGTGCGCGCTTTTGTGGATTTTCTGTTGCAGTACCGCCAGCAATGGGCCGGAGCCTGAAGCAAGGCGTCAGGGCTGAAAAGACATCCTTGTGGCGAGGGAGCTTGCTCCCGCTCGGTTGCGAAGCAACCGCAAAAAAGGGGCCGCTACGCCGCCCAGCGGGAGCAAGCTCCCTCGCCACAATGGATTACCACACGCTCAAATAATGCGCTTGCCGCAGAGGTTTCCGGCCCAGCCCCTTATCAGAACCGAAACGCCTGACGCCCGATCAGCAGCCACTTGCCATCCTTCTGCTTTTGCCAGATCTGGAAGTTCTCGATCTCCGTCGGCACCACCTCTGTGCCCTTGAGCGCCTGCGCCGAGAAATGATTGCGCACCAGCGCCACATCACCCGACAAGGTGATTTTCTGGTTCTTCATTTCCAGGGTCTTGAACGCACTCTTGCCCGTTTCAATGTCGGCGATGAAGGCTTTCTTGTCCTGGATGTTGCCGCTGGAGTGCCCGTAGGTCAGGTTCTCGGCGGCCAGCGCCTGGAGTTGGGGGATGTCTTTGTGCAGCATGGCTTGGGTCAAATGATCGACCGCCTGGGCCACTTCCTGCTCGGGCGATGTAGCGGCTGCCGCTGCATAGCCGCTGAACAGGCACAAGAAACCGATGACCAATGTCGCTTTTTTCATGGGGATTTCCTTGTTGTTGTAGGTATCAGGAACGCGAGCGAAGCGTGCTCGTCGGTCATCGTACAACTTGTGAGGGAGGACTGGAATAGGGCACAGGCAAACCCATCAGACACAGAGCTCAAGGGCGCTGGCCATGTGGCGAGGGAGCTTGCTCCCGCTGGATGTGTAGGAGCCGTGTAGGAGCTGTCGAGTGCAACGAGGCTGCGATCTTTCCCCAAACACTTGAATCTCAAGCGAAAGATCAAAAGATCAAAAGATCGCAGGCTTCGCCAGCTCCTACAGAGCCCAGCGGGAGCAAGCTCCCTCGCCACGGAAGTGCAGCTGGCGGTCGGAATCCGATTCACAACCCTTCCCGCACCGCCCCCCGAATCCCTTCCAGCAACATGGTGAACGCTGGGTTGTCGTTGTCCTCGCGCCACACCAGGTGCAACTCGCTCTGCACCCCTTCGCCCAGGTCGATCTCGCGAAATACCACCTGCTTGAACACCACGCTGGTGGCGCAACGCGGTACCAGGGCCAGACCCATGCCGGCGTTGACCAGCGCCAGGATCGTCAGCGACGACCCCAGCCATTGCACGAATTGCGGCGCGACCTGGGCCGAGCGCAGCATGCCGGTGAGCAGTTCGTTGAAGGGTGGGTAGGCGGCGTGGGAGTACATCAGGAACGGCTGTCCATCCAGGTCCTGGACGCTGACGGTTTCGGCGCTGGCCAGCGGATGCCCGGCGGGCACCGCCAGCACGAAGGGCTCGCGCACCAGGCATTCGGTGGCGTAGCCGGTTTCCAGCAGCGGTGAGCGGACGATGCCCAGGTCGATGCGCCGGGCGCGCAGGGCTTCGTGCTGTTGGTAGGTGTTCATCTCCGCCAGGACGATTTTGACCTGGGGTTGTTTCAGCCGGGCCTCGGCAATCACCTTGGGCAAGAACTCGTACACCGCGCTGCCGACGAAGCTGATGGTCACCGAACCGATGTCGCCCTGGGCGAAACGCCGGGCCGCCACGGCGGCTTGTTGCGCCTGTTCCAACAGGTTCTGTGCCTCGATGAAAAACGCCCGGCCGGCGGCGGTGAGCGCCACGCTGCGGGTGCTGCGGGTGAACAGCTCGACGCCCAGGTGATGTTCCAGCAATTGGATCTGCCGGCTCAGCGGCGGTTGGGTCATATTCAGGCGTTCGGCGGCACGACGGAAGTTGAGTTCGGTCGCCACGGTGGTGAAGCAGCGCAACTGGGCCAGTTCAAACATTGATTCAATCCGAGTATCAATCAAGTGCCAAGTTAGATTAGACGGGAACAATCCACCGCGTCCATCATCCTCCCGTTCCTCACAAAAACAATGATCGGGAGGCCCCCCTTGAATAACGTAACGGACTCCACCCATGACAGCACCCTGGCGCTCGCGGCGGCCAAGGTCAAACGTCATGTCCTGCCGTTGGTGGTGGTGATGTTCATCGTCAACTACATCGACCGGGTTAATATCGGCTTCGTGCGCAGTCACCTGGAAACCGACCTGGGCATCGGCGCCGCGGCCTACGGGCTCGGCGCCGGGCTGTTCTTCATCGGCTACGCGCTGTTCGAAGTCCCGTCCAACATGCTATTGCAACGCTACGGCGCGCGGGCCTGGCTGACGCGCATCATGTTCACCTGGGGCGCGGCGGCCATGGCCATGGCCTTTGTGCGAGGCGAGACCAGTTTTTATGTGCTGCGCTTCATCCTCGGCGCGGCGGAGGCGGGATTCTTTCCCGGCATCATCTACTACTTCACCCAATGGCTGCCTGCCAATGAGCGCGGCAAGGCGATGGCGATCTTCCTGAGTGGGTCGGCCATTGCCTCGGTGATTTCCGGCCCGGTGTCCGGCGCCTTGCTGCACATCAGTGGGATGGGCTTGCATGGCTGGCAGTGGATGTTCCTGATCGAAGGTTTCGCCTCCATCGTGCTGTGCGGGTTTGTCTGGTTCTGGCTGCAATCGCACCCGAGCCAGGCCAAATGGCTGACGGCTGAAGAGAAAACCGTATTGATCGCCGCCATCGCCGAAGAGCAACGGGCCCGGGAAGCCGCGCAAGTGGTCAAGCCGTCGATGTTCAAGTTGCTGGCCGACCGACAGATCGCGCTGTTCTGTTTCATCTACTTTTCCATCGCCCTGACCATCTACGGCGCCACGTTCTGGCTACCGAGCATGATCAAGAAGATGGGCAACCTGGGGGACTTCCAGGTCGGTTTGCTCAATTCCATTCCGTGGATCATTTCCATCATCGCGATGTACGGTTTTGCCGCCCTGGCCGGCAAATGGAAATTTCAGCAGGCCTGGGTCGCGGTGACGCTGGTGATCGCTGCGTTCGGCATGTTCATGTCCACCACCGGCGGGCCGATCTTTGCCTTCGTGGCGATCTGTTTCGCGGCCATCGGCTTCAAGGCGGCCTCGGCGCTGTTCTGGCCGATTCCCCAAGGCTACCTGGATGCGCGCATCGCGGCGGCGGTGATCGCCCTGATCAATTCCATCGGTAACCTCGGCGGCTTCGTGGCGCCCACGGCCTTCGGTTTCCTGGAACAGACCACTGGGTCCATCGAGGGTGGGCTGTATGGGCTGGCAATCACCTCCCTGGTTGCCGCCGTGGTGATTTTCTTTGCCCGCACCAAGCCGGGCCGCGATACGCCGAATTCACTGTCCGGCCGACCTGAAACCGTTGCCGGTCAACCGGAAAAACCTCAAGCCTTGAACCCTGGCCCATCGGGAGCCGTTGTATGAAGATCAAACGCGTCACCGTCACTCCCATCGCTTTTCGCGATCCACCCTTGCTCAACGCCAGCGGCATCCATGAGCCGTTCGCGTTGCGTTCGATCATCGAGATCGAGAGCGACAACGGTTACATCGGTCTGGGGGAGAGCTACGGCGATGCCCCGGCCCTGGCGATCCAGCAGCAACTGCAGAGCCAGTTGATCGGCCTGGACCCGTTCAACCTCAATCAGTTGCGGGCCATCGTCCAGGCGACCGTCGCCGCGCAGAAACCGGCCAGCGTTGCCGGTGCCGAACTGGCGCCGGGGTCCCACGCGAGCAAAGCGGTGAGCAATGCCTATTCGGCGTTCGAAGTGGCCTTCCTGGATTTGCAGGCCCATTACCTGAACGTGCCGCTGGTGGACCTGCTGGGCGGCGCGATTCGCGACGAGATCCCGTTCAGTGCCTACTTGTTTTTCAAGTACGCCGAGCACATCGATTCGCCGTACCCGCCAGACAGTTGGGGCGAAGCGCTCAACGAACAGCAGATCGTCGCCCAGGCCCGGCGGATGATCCAGGACTATGGCTTCAAGAGCATCAAGCTCAAGGCCGGCGCCCTTGATCCGGAGCATGAAGTCGCCTGCATCAAGGCGCTGAAACAGGCCTTCCCTGGCTACCCGTTGCGTATCGACCCCAATGGCAACTGGTCCCTGGAAACCTCGATTCGCATGGCCGAGCTGCTGGGGGAGGACCTGCAGTATTACGAAGATCCGACGCCAGGGCTGGAAGGCATGGCCGAGCTGCACAAGCGCACGGGGCTGCCGCTGGCGACCAATATGGTGGTCACCGATTTTGATGAGTTCCGCCGCAGCGTGGCGCTGAACAGCGTGCAGATTGTGTTGGCCGACCACCATTACTGGGGCGGCCTGCGGGACACCCAGGTCCTGGCGAAAATGTGCAACACCTTTGGCCTGGGCGTGTCGATGCATTCGAACTCGCACCTGGGTATCAGCCTCATGGCCATGGCCCACGTGGCGGCCGCGGTGCCGAACCTGGACTACGCCTGCGACACCCATTACCCCTGGCAGGAGCCGGATGAAGAAGTGATCAAGGGCGGCAAGCTGCCGATTGTCGATGGCTGCGTGAAGATCACCCGGGCGCCGGGCCTTGGCTTGGAATTGGACCGGGATCAACTGGGTAAGCTGCATGATCAGTTCCTCAGCTGCGGCATCCGCCAGCGTGACGATGTGCGGCAGATGCAGCGCTACCGGCCGGATTGGAAGACCGTCAAGCCGAGGTTCTGATACACCGCAGAGGGGCCTGTGGGAGCAAGGCTTGCCCGCGATGAACGATAACGCGGTCCGGCTGTTCGACTGCGGCGCGGCTATCGCGGGCAAGCCTTGCTCCCACAGGTATCTCCACAGGTCTTGCTCTCACAGAAAAATCCCTCCCACATCCCTAGGCCCCCCTGCGGCCCACACCCAAAGTACCGCACCCGCCAGCCTCGACGTCTTACACCCAAACTGCCGCGCCCGCCTGCATCGCAGTCTTACGTCCAAACTGCCGCGCCGGGCCCGAGCTTCCAAAGCATCCGCCAATTGCCTCCAAGGCAGCGTATGACGCGCCCTGGCGCCTTTCGATAATCGCCTCCGACATCCCGTCCCCTGTTGCGGAGCGCGCCATGCACAACAATAAAAATACCTGCCTGCGTTTTTTACCTGCGGTCATCGCCGGTCTTTCCAGCCTGGGCCTGACGCCTTGGGCCAACGCTGAAATCATGCTGTACGACAAGGACCAGACCACCTTTTCCACCGACGGCTACATCAACGCCTTTTACGTCAACAGCGACGTGGACCGCGCCGGTGAGCAGTACGACCGTCGGCAGGCGCGGGTCAAGATGGGCTTTTTGCCCAACTACCTGGGTTTCAACATGGGCAAGCAGGTCGATGACCTCAAGCTCGGCGCCCGGGCCTCGTTCTGGGTGACCATCAACGACAGCGAAACCAACGGCACCGACACCGCCATCGACGTGCGCCAGTTCTACGGCACCGTGGCCAACCCGGAGTGGGGCGAGGTATTGGTCGGCAAGGACTTCGGCCTGTTTGCCCGCTCCAACATCCTGCTGGACGAACTGCTCGCCGGTTACGGCCAGGTCAGTGACACCCTGGGGCTGGTGGACGGCGGTGGCGTCTCGTTCGGCAACATCGGCAGCGGTTATCCGTACCCGTTCCCGACCTCGCAGATCACCTACCGCACGCCAGTGATGGACGGGCTACGGGTGGCGGTGGGGATCATGGACCCGGTGGACACCAACGACAACAGCGCCACCGGCAAGGCCTACCAGGAAAACCCGCGCACCGAGAGCGAGATCACCTACCAGTTCGACCTGGGCGGGGCGAAGATCTACAGCTGGCTCAACGGCAGCTACCAGACCTCGGACAACACCGACTCCACCGTCGAATCGGTGACTTCCAAGGGCCTGGGCTATGGCGTGCAGGCGAAGATGGGTGGGTTGTCCCTCACCGGCTCGGGGTTCCAGGCCAAGGGCATCAACCCGTTCTTCACCAACAACGCCGGTGAAGCCACCCTGCGTAATGTCGACAGCAAGGGCTACCTGTTGCAGGGCTCGTACAAACTGGGCAAGAACCGCCTGGCGCTGTCCTACGGCAAGACCGATGACGACGGCAACGGCGTGGTGGGCAGTGGTGCCGATTACGAAACCCGGGGCATCGCGCTGTTCCACGACATCAACGACAACCTCAAGCTCGTGGCCGAGTACAACCAGTTCGAAATCAACGGCCACGACACCAGTGCCCAGAATGAAGACACCGATACCTTTGCGGTGGGGGCGGTGCTTACCTGGTAAAGGGGACGACGCTGTCTGTGGGAGCAAGGCTTGCCCGCGATAGTCGCGCCGCGGTCGAGCAGCTGAACCGCGTTATCGTTCATCGCGGGCAAGCCTTGCTCCCACAGGCCTTTGCTATTGGGGGCTGCGCATCAGCCCCCTTTTTTTCAGTGGGACGTCCCCTCGGCAAACTCGATCTTGTTGCCGACGTTGTACTTGCCCGAAGGCTTGTTCATGGGCAGGCGCTTGATTTCCTTGAGGGTGTCGCTGTCGTAGACGATCAGCGCGCCTTCGGTGTCCCAGATACTCAGCAACAAGTAACGCCCGTCGCGGGTGAACTCGACGTGGGCGGCGGTCTTGCCGGGCATGGGCCGCAGGGTGTGGGCGATTTCCAGGGTCTGTTTGTCGATCAGGTGAATGGCATCGTTGTCGGGGCCGAAGAATACATCGGTCCAGGCGTAGCGGGAGTTGGCATGGCTGCGCAGGAAGAAACCCGGCCCCAGGGTGGGGATCTGCTGGATGACTTTCCACGTGTCGAAGTCGATCACCGAGATCAGCCCCTTGCTGATGTTGGGCGTGGCGAACACCCAGTGCCCATCGCGTTTCCAATAGGTCCCCGAGCCCAGGTGCGGCATGCCCGGCAGCGCGATATCAGTGACGATCCGTCCTGTGTCGAGGTCGATCACCTGGCCGCCCTGGGCCTTGCGCGAGGTGGCGAGCAATTGCCGGTAATCGGGCGAGAAGGAAAAATCATCGAGGTAATCCTCGGCCTCGATCCGCCGGGGCACGAAGTCCGGGTTCGGCCCGGTGGACAGCTCCCAGACCTCTTTCACGTCTTTCAAGGCCACGATGAAGCTGTCCCGCGGCGGCGCGGTATAAACCGCACTGACCCGCGAGGCCTGGCCGTTCAGCCCAACCGTTGCAACCGTCTTGACCAGCGACAGGTCACGGGCATCCAGCACCACCACGTTGCCCGGCAGGGTGTTGCCCACTAGCACCCAGCGCCCGTCCTTGCTCACCGCCAGGTTGCGGGTATTGAGCCCGGCCCGCACCTCGGCGATGAGCGTGAGGTTGTGCAGGTCATACAGGCTGATCCAGCCGTCCCGGGAGGCGAAATAGACGAAGCGTCCGTCCGGCGAAAACTTCGGTCCGCCATGCAGCGCGAAGTGTGAGGCGAAGCGCGCCAGGACCTCGAAGCGATCGCCGTCGACGATATCGACGTGATGGTCGCCAGCCTCCACCACCACGAACAGGTTCAGCGGATCGGCGTGGTGTTGGGGTTTATCGGGCAGGGCGACGACATCCGCCAGCAGGCGATGGCTGCGGCGTGTGTCGTCCTCGCTCCAGGTTGGTTCGACGGCGGGCGGACGCTGGAGATAGTGGGTCAGGCCATCGATCTGGGCAGGCGTCAGCACCGTGCCAAACGCCGCCATCTGGCTGGCCGGGCGGCCATTGGCGATTACTTGGCGGATCTCGTCGGGCTTGATCCGGCTCAGGCTCTGGGGCAACAGCGCCGGGCCGGCAGCGCCGATGCGATTGACTCCGTGGCACTGCTGGCAGTGTCGCTGGTAGTCCTGCTCAGCCAATGCCAGGTCCGGCTCAGGCACCGTGGCACCCTGGACGGCGCCGATCCACAGCAACGGAGCCAGCCAGCCGATCCTCATGATGCCACCCTCGCGATACCCGGCTGAACCAGCGTGACCGGGTGCAGGCGTGCCGGATGCTCCAGCAACTGATGGGCAAACAAACCGACTACCTTGCCGATCACCGTCAAGGTCGGTAGGCCTTCGGCGCAGGCCCGCGACATGTCCGGCAGTTGCTGGAGGGTCCCGCGCAGGACCTGCTGGTCGGGGCGCGTGCCGTTGCTGATCAACGCCGCCGGCGTGTCAGCCGCCAGGCCCGCAGCCATCAGCCGAGTGGCGATGGTGCCGAGGTTTGACAAGCCCATGTAGAACACCAGGGTCTGGCTGTCATCCGCCAGGCTTTGCCAGGGCAGGTCCAAGTCGCCTTCGCGTTGCAGATGACCGGTGATGAAGCGACAGGAGTTGACCAGGTCGCGATGGGTCAGAGGAATGCCGGCATAGGTGCTGCAACCGGCCGCGGCGGTGATGCCGGGCACGACTTGGCAATTGATACCCCGGGCCAGGAGATACTCCAGCTCCTCGGCACCGCGACCGAAGATGAACGGATCACCGCCCTTGAGCCGCACTACCCGTTGTCCCTGATCGGCCAGGTCGGCCAGCAGTTCGTTGATTTGTGGCTGGGGCAGGCTGTGGCAACCGGCGGCCTTGCCGACGTAGTGCCGGGCGCAGGGCAGGGGGATCAGATTGAGCAATTGCGGGCTGATCAAGCGGTCGTAGACCACCGCGTCGGCCTGCGTCAACAGGCTCCAGGCGCGCAAGGTCAACAGGCCCGGGTCACCGGGACCGGCGCCGACCAGGGCGACTTCACCCGGTCTGAAGGGCGATTGCAGGGCAGCGGGCAAAACGATGGAGGCAGGCATGGGACTTCCTTGGTTCGTCATCAGGTTCGCCGTTGGGTTATCGGGCGCAGGGCATCGCAACGCTGGGAATCGCGTGCAGGCCAATTTCGTCATCGCTGAGGTGGCAGCCGGGGTCCTGGCCCCACAGGTCGCCGTCGGCCCAGGCGCGGGTACGGGTATTGCCGTTGCAGATGTCCAGCCAGCGGCATTGCCCACAACGGCCGCCCACGGCTCGAGGGTGTTCGCGCAGCTTCAAGAGCAGGGCGTCGGGACGCTCCAGCCAGAGGCTCTTGAACGGCGTCTGGCGAACGTTGCCCACCGAGTGCTGCCACCAATAGGTGTCGGGGTGGACCTCGCCGGTGTTGTCGATGTTGGCGATGCCGCTGCCCGACGCATTGCCGCCCCAGGCCCGCAGCATCTGCTCCAGTGCGGCGTAGTGGTGGGGCAGGTGCCGGGATACCCAGTGCAGCAGCAGGATTGCATCGGCGTCGTTGTTGCCGCTGACGAAGTCACTGTCGCGGCCTTGTTCGATGTCGTGCCAGGCCCGCTCGAAGATCAAGGTCATGGCCTCGCGACTCATTTGCTGGTGGGCATCGAGTTTGCGACTGCGCTTGCCGCGTCCGCTGTAGTTCAGATGCGACAGATAGAATTTCTGTACGTCGTATTCATTCATCAAATCCAGCAAGCGCGGTAACTGGGTATGGTTTTGCTGGGTGAGGGTGGTGCGCAAGCCGACCCGGATGCCTTGCTCGCGGCAGAGCCGGATGGCCGCCATGGAGCTGGCGAAACTGCCCTTGAGCTGACGGAATTCATCGTGGGTCGCTTCCAGGCCATCGATGCTGATGCCCACGTAATCGAAGTTCGCCGCCGCAATCTGTTGAATATTGGACGCGTCGATCAGCGTGCCGTTGGTGGACAGGGCGAGGAAAAAGCCCTTGCCGCGGGCATAGGCGCTGAGCTGGAACAGATCGTCGCGCAGCAGCGGTTCACCACCGGACAGGATCAGCACGCGCACCCCAGCGTCATGCAGGTCGTCGATGACCTTGAGCGCTGCAACGGTGTCCAGTTCATCGCGAAACACGCTGTCGGCCGATGTCGCATAGCAGTGCTTGCAGGTCAGGTTGCAACGCCTGAGCAGGTTCCAGATCACCACTGGCGGACGGGGGCTGCCCGGTGGCGCGACGCGTGGGGCGGGGCAGTGCCCGGCCAGGGCTCGCAGGTAGTGGCTGATCCTCAACATAAGTCGCTCCGTGGGAGCAAGGCGTGGTGGGAGCAAGGCTTGCCCGCGATGAAGCCGATGCGGTCCTTCATAAAACCGACGCCCCTGTTTGGCGAGCAAGCGTTGCTCCCACAGGCGTCAGGCGCAGGCCGGTTTTTTTCAGGATGCGGCTGCTCACCAGCATGTCGTCGCCGGTGCAGGCGTCCCCCAGCAGGTAGCGCAAGTGTTCACGGTAACTGTCGATTTCTTCGCGACTGCGGCCATGGACCATGGCGAACAGGTTGTAGCGCCAGCCGGGCCGACGCGGGCGCCGGTAGCAGTGGCTGACGAAGGGCTGCGCCCCCAGCAGGGCGCCGAGGCGCGAAATGTCGGCATCGGCCACGTCCCAGACCGTCATGCCGTTGTGGCGATAACCCAGGCGGTAGTGATTGGGCACGGCTGCGATGCGCCGGATCGCCCCTTCGGCTTGCAGGCGCTTGAGCAGGTCGAGGGTGGATTCCACGTTCAAGCCCAGTTGCTCGGCCAGCCAGGCCCAGGGGTCTTCGAGCAAGGGCAGGCCGGCCTGGGTCAGTTCCACCAGGCGCAGGGCCAGGGGTGTTTCATCCCGCCGTGGCGGCGCTTGCCACGAAGACTCAGACGGGGAAATACAGGCCGACATGGTAGGTCTCCTCTTTGGGCAGGTTCAGCGGCACCAGGCCGGTCAAATGTTCGATGCGCAGCAGGGTGTCGTGGATCGCCTGTTCGCTGGGGCAGGCGAGCACGAACCACATGTTCCAGGTGTGCTCGCGGCGGTAGTTGTGGGCGACTTCGGGCATGTCGGCGAGCAGCTCGGCGATGGTGTCGAAGCGCGGCTCGGGCACCGCCAGCGCCGCCAGGGTGAACGCACCGCCCAGGCGATCGATGTCGAACATCGGGCCGAAGCGGGTGAGTACACCGTCGTTGAGCAGCTCATGCAGGCGGTCGAGCAACTCGCTACTGCTGCTGTCCAGCTCCTGGGCGAGGGCTTGCCAAGGGTGGCGCACTAGGGGCAGGCCCAGTTGCAGGCGATTGATCAGGCGGCGGTCCAGGTCATCCATCGATACGGGCTCCGGCCGGTGCGGCGAAACGTCCACCGCATTGCTTGAACAACTGCGTGCTGAACAGCAACTGGTGGGGCAGGTCGTCCAGCAGATGTTCTTCAAGCAGCGCCTGGACCTGAGCCTCGACACGGTCACGCTGGCGCCCGTGGATCATGCAGAACAGGTTGTATTGCCACTGGGGCAGGCGCCGCGGGCGCTGGTAGCAAAGACTGATGCCGGGGGCCTGACCGAGGCGACGGCCGACTTCATCGACCAGGGCGTCCGGCACGTCCAGCACCAGCATGGCGTTGGCGGCAAATCCCAGGGCGCGATGGTTGACCACCAGGCCGACGCGCCGGAACAGCCCCTGTTCATGCCAGCGCTGCACCTGCTCGAGCACCTGTGGCTCGCTGGCTTCGATCTGCTCGGCCAGCGCCTGGAAGGGACGCGGTGTCAGGGGCAGGCCGGTTTCCAGTAGACGGCGCAGTGCCAGTGACTGTTGCTCGCTCAGGGCGTTTTTCATGAGATGGCCTCCAGGGCAAAGCCCAGGTCGATGCGGTAGGCGGTGAGCATGGGCAGGTCCAGTGGCGTCAGACCGGTGTCGCGTTCCAGTTCCTGGAGGATGTTGTCCAGGTGCGCCCGGTTGGGGCCGGTCAGCACGAACCAGAGGTTGTAGCGATGCTCCCGGGCGTAGTTGTGATTGACTTCCGGGTATTGGCTGACGCGTGCCGCTACCTGGTGCAAACGCTCTTCGGGCACGGCCAGGGCGGCGAGGGTGCTGGCCCCGGCCCGGGTGTGTTCGAACACCGGACCGACCCGCGATAAGGTCCCGGCGACTTGCAGGTGGTGCAGGCAGTTGATGACCTGCGCCTCGCTGCAGCCCAAGGCCTGGGCCATGGCTTGATAGGGCTCGGCGCACAACGGCAGGCCATGCTGGAATCGATCGATCAGGCGCCGGGCCAGTGAGTTGGGTGTCATGGTCAGTACCCCGGCTTGTGCGTACGGCTGCTGAAGAAAATGCCGCTGGGGCTCAGGGCCGACAGGCTGCCCAGGCGCTCGAGCCGATACGGGTCCCAGACCTGGACCTCGCCACCGTCCCGGGCCGACAGCCACAGTTGGTCGCCCCGGGCGGTGAACTCCATGTGCAGCACGGCCGGGCCGGGCCGCAGGTCGGCGACGATGGCGTGGGTCTGGGTGTCGATGACCTGGACGCGGTCGTTGTCCGGGTAGGCAAAGTTGACCCACAGCTGCCGGCCGTCCGGTCGCGCCGTGACGAATACCGGTTGGCCGGCCACGGCGATGGCGTCGGTCTGCTGCCAGTCCTGGGCATTCATCACCAACACCTGGTGATGCCCGACGGCAGGCACGAAGGCTTGCTGGTCGGCCAGGGCCCAGCCTTCCAGATGCGGCATTTTGTACACCGGGAGTCGCGCCTGGCCGCGCCCGTAATGCCCCAACACCCGTTTCACCCCGCGCTCCGGATGCCAGAGATCGAGTTGGGCCATGCCGTCTTCACCGAACAGCCCGGCCATGTAATAGCGGCCGTCCGGGGTGATCAGGGCGTCGTAGGGTTGCAGCCCGATGGCGGTGAAACGCTCGATGCGCGGGGTGAGGCCCTGGCTGAAGTCGGCGGTCCAGATTTCGCCGGTGTCGAACAGGCTGAACACGAAACGTTGTCCCGGCGCATCCACCAAGCCGACCACCCGTGAACGTTTTTGGCCGCCGGGCAACGATGTGGCCGGGATGTCGGCGACTTGTTCCAGGGTCTGGGCATCGAACACCTTGACACCACCGGGCTCGTAGTTGGAGACGGCGATCAGCTTGCCGTCCTGGCTGATCGCGCCGCCGATGCTGTTGCCGCCCTGGATGATTCGGCGCTCGATGCGCGCGCCCAGCAGGTCGACTTTGCTCAGGCCACCATCACGGCCGAACACATAGGCGTAGCGCTGGTCACGGGAGAACACCACCGAGGCGTGGGATAAATCGCCCAGGCCTTCAACGCGGGCGAGGGCGGTGCGGGTGTCGCTTTCGATGATTTGCAGGCTGCCGCTGGCGCGCTCCACCACCACGCCCAAGTCGCCGGTGCCGCGCAACGGTGTCTGGGCGCAACCGCAGAGCAGCAGGGCGATGGCCGTGGAGGACAGGAAGGAACGGATCATGAGGCGGGTTTTCCTTGAAGGAGCCGGTCCACCAGCCAGCGAATGTCGTCGGGCGCAAGCAACGCTGCCCAACCGGGCATGGCACTGCCGGGCCGTCCGAGGGTGACGGCGGCGATGAGGCTGTCGCGTGATTTTCCGGCCAGGGCTTCGTGGGTCAGGGGCGGGCCGAGGCCGCCGGTCAGGTACAGGCCGTGGCAGGCGCCACAGTCCTGGTCCAGCAGGTGTTGCAATCGAGCCTGGCGCTGGCTGTCGGGAGCGGCCAGCGCGCAGGTGGAGAAAACCAAGAGGAGGGTGGTCATCGAGGTGGTGAAGCGGTGTCGTTCCATGACGTCCTCCTGATCAGAAAATAAAGTCGGGCGCGGCCCCTGTGGTGAGGGGATTTATGTGGGAGCAAAGCTTGCTCGCGATACAGGCGCCTTGATCCTTGAAAGACCGCATCGCAGCCATCGCGGGCAAGCCTTGCTCCCACATAACTCTCCTCGCCACAGGGAGATGCCCTCAGTCAAAGTTATTTAAGGGTCAAGACCCACGCCGCGAGGATCTTGGCTTCCTCTTCCGTCACCGGATTGGCCGGCATCGGCATCGGTCCCCAGTTGCCTTGCGTGCCTTCCTTGATGTGC
Organism: Pseudomonas beijingensis; assembly: GCF_030687295.1. Lineage (NCBI taxonomy): Bacteria > Pseudomonadati > Pseudomonadota > Gammaproteobacteria > Pseudomonadales > Pseudomonadaceae > Pseudomonas > Pseudomonas beijingensis. The sequence goes on from NZ_CP117425.1 coordinate 3,904,335, forward strand.
TTGGCGAGCACGTCCTGGGCCCCGGCGACGCCGGCGTTTTTTGCCGCGACCTCCTTGAGCGCCGGGCCCACCACCTTGGTGTCGATGGAATGGCAGGCGGCGCAGGGTTTGCTCTTGAACAACGTCGGGCCGTCCTGCGCCAACGCCGGCAGGCTGTAGGCGGCAGTCAAGGCCAGGGCAATCAGAATAGGCTTCATGGTTTTTCCTCTTATTGATGGGGCTCAATAGATGTCGTGTTGGGTGTTGTAGACGTTGAATTTCCCGGTCGGGGTGATCAGGCGCTTGTCCTTGATCACGTTCTTGACCTTGAGGGTCTTGTCGTCGATCACCACCAGCGCCGACTCGTCTTCCTGACCACTCCAGACCGAGAACCAGACCTCGTCGCCGGCCTTGTTGTATTCCGGTTGCACCACGCGCAACGCGCCTTTCTTGATGCCGGCGTATTCGGCAATCGGCAGCACGGTGTAGCCGGCGTCGAGCTTGTCGATGTTGAACACTGCCACCGACTGGCTGAGCTTGGTGTCGGGGCTGAGGGTGGTGTCGACATACAGGTGGCGCGACGCGGGGTGGGTCTTGATGAACAGCGAACCGCCACCCTGGCCCTGCAGCGAAGCGACCTGTTTCCAGGCGTATTGCGGATGCTTGGCCGGGTCGGTGCCAATCAGCGAAACCCCGGCATCGCCCAAGTGGCTGGTGGCCCAGACCGGCCCATAGAGTGGATGGTTGAAGTTGGCGCCGCGGCCCGGGTGCGGGGTCTTGCCGACGTCCACCAGGGCGGTGAGCTTGCGTTCCTTGGAGTCGATCACCGCAACCTTGTTGGAGTTGTTGGCGGCCGTCATGAAGTAGCGATGGCTGCTGTCCCAACCGCCGTCATGGAGGAACGGCGCGGCGTCGATGCTAGTGATGGTGAGGTTCTTGATGTCTTGGTAGTTGACCAGCATCACCTTGCCGGTTTCCTTGACGTTGACGATGAACTCCGGCCATTCGTGGGAGGCGATAATGGCCGCGACGCGAGGCTCGGGATGGTATTGCTGGGTGTCGACGGTCATGCCCCGGGTCGAGACGATTTGCTTGGGCTCCAGGGTCTCGCCGTCCATGATGGTGAACTGCGGCGGCCAGTAGGAACCGGCGACGGTGTACTTGTCCTCGTAGCCCTTGAACTTGGAGGTCTCCACCGAGCGGGCTTCGATACCGACCTTGATTTCCGCGACCTTGGTCGGCTCTTTTGGCCACAGGTCGATCATGTCGATCTTGGCGTCCCGACCGATCACCAACAGGTAGCGGCCCGACGCCGAGATGCGCGAGATGTGCACCGCGTAACCGGTGTCGATCAGCTTGACGATTTTCTTGCTGTCGCCGTCGATCAAGGCGATCTTGCCGTCGTCGCGCAGGGTCACCGAGAACAGGTTCTGCAGGTTGAGGCTGTTGAGCTGTTTGGTCGGCCGGTCTTCAGGCTTGACCAGGACCTTCCAGGTCTTGAGGGTTTCGGCCATGCCCCATTCCGGCGGTGTCGGCGGGGTGTGCTGGATGAACTTGGCCATCACCGTGATCTGGTCTTTGGTCAGGGCGTTGGAGGTGCCCCAGTTCGGCATGCCCGCGGCCGAGCCGTAGGTGATCAGCGCTTCCAGGTAAGCCTGGCCGCGAGACTGGGTGATGTCGGGTGTCAGCGGTTTGCCGGTGGCGCCTTTGCGCAGCACGCCATGGCAGCCGGCGCAGCGCTGGAAATAGATTTCCTTGGCCGAGTCGAAGTCGGCCTGGCTCAGGTCCGGCGCGCCTTCGGTCTTGACCACGCGGGACGGTTCCGGCGTGGTGGGTTGGTCGGCGAAGACGTAGGGAGCAACCAGCGCTGTACACAGCGCCGTCACCCTCAGGGCCCACGTTTTTTTGTGGCTGATCAGCATTCCATTTCTCCTCAGGCATGACCCGCGCTGCGCTGTAGTTGACGTTCGGCGCGCAGGTTCTTGGTGCGATGCAAGGCTATGCCCAGGGCGGTGGTGAGCCGCTTGACGGCGATCAAGTTTGCCGGCCGCCGCCCTTGCCAGGTTGTCGCAGGGCACCGTAGCGTGGCCGCCAATCGTGTTGTCTGATCAGGCCCCCGCCATGAACGCTATCCACACTTTGCAGCACCCCGACGAACCCTTTTATCAACCCCAGGACAACGAGCAGGCGCTGTTCGAACAGGCCTGGCATCACGGCATGCCGGTGCTGATCAAAGGCCCCACGGGTTGCGGCAAGACCCGTTTCGTCCAGCACATGGCCCACCGGTTGAAGCTGCCGCTGTACACCGTCGCCTGCCACGATGACTTGAGCGCGGCCGACCTGGTGGGCCGTCACCTGATCGGCGCCCAGGGCACCTGGTGGCAGGACGGCCCCTTGACCCGGGCCGTGCGTGAGGGCGGTATCTGCTATCTGGATGAAGTGGTCGAAGCGCGCCAGGACACGGCGGTGGTGCTGCACCCGCTGGCCGATGATCGCCGGCAGTTGTACCTGGAGCGCACCGGCGAAGTGCTGCAGGCGCCGCCGTCCTTCATGCTGGTGGTGTCGTACAACCCCGGTTACCAGAACCTGCTCAAGGGCATGAAACCCAGCACGCGCCAGCGTTTCGTGGCGATGCGCTTTGGCTATCCGGCGGTGGCCGATGAAGAGCGCATCGTCGCCCGCGAGGCGGGCGTGGACATCGCCCTGGCGGCCCAGGTGGTGCGGCTCGGGCAGGCGCTGCGCCGGCTCGATCAGCACGACCTTGAAGAGGTGGCCTCGACGCGCCTGTTGATTTTCGCCGCGCGCATGATCGGTTCCGGCATGGACCCGCGCCAAGCCTGCCTGGCGTGCCTGGCCGAGCCGTTGAGTGACGACCCGCAGACTGTTGCCGCGTTGATGGATGTGGTCGATGTCCACTTCGGCTGAAACCGCTGGCGTGTCCCGGCGCTTGCCCGGGGATCTGGCGATGTGGTTTTTCATCCTCGCCGAATTGTCGGTGTTTGCGCTGTTGATCCTGGCGTTCACCGTTGCCCAGGCGTTGCATCCGCAGATGTTCAGCGAGGGCCGGCAGTTGCTGGACCGGTCCACGGGGCTGGCGATGACCCTCAGCTTGTTGACTGCCGGCCTGCTCGCCGCCCTGGCCCAAGAGCAAGTCAGGCACGACCGACCGCGTCGAGCCGCGCTGTTATTGTGCGGGGCGTTGTTGCTCGCCTGCGGCTATGTGGCGATCAAACTCACGGAGTACGCCCATCTGTTGGCGAACGGCTTGGGGATGGAGCACAACACATTCTTCACCTTGTACTGGATCCTCACTGCGTTTCATTTCCTCCATGTGCTACTGGGCATGGTGATCCTTGCCTGGCTTGCCGAGGGTTGCCGGCGAGGTCGCTATGGGTCGCAGCGCAACAGTGGGCTGGAATCCGGTGTGCTGTATTGGCACATGGTGGATCTGGTCTGGGTGCTGCTGTTCCCGGTTGTCTACATTCTCGGTTGAGCGGAGGTGCTCATGTCGGCTTCCCGTGTCTTGATCGCCTGCTGGATGACGCTGGCTGTGCTGAGCACCGGCACCGTCGCCCTGGGCCAGGTCGCTGCCAGCGGGTTGGTGTCCATTGCCATCCTGGCGGTCGCGGTGACCAAGGCCTGGCTGATCGCCGACGGTTTCATGGAACTGCGCCATGCGCCGCGGTTGTGGCGGCGGTTGGTGTTGAGTTGGGCGATGGTGCTCGCGATTGCAATCTCATTCACGCTCTGATTCCCGACACAATCCCCTGTGGCGAGGGAGCTTGCTCCCGCTGGGCTGTGAAGCAGCCCCAACAGCAACACTCAATCCATCTGACACACCGCGTCAGCAGGTTTTAGGGTCGCTTCGCAACCCAGCGGGAGCAAGCTCCCTCGCCACAAAAGCTCACCTGGCTTTCGGGCGGTATTGGAACAACCCAGCAAAACACAACAGCTCACCTGGCTTTCGGGCAGCGCTGGAACAACCCAGCAAAACCATCGGAGATTCTTGATCGCCATCAAGCGGTTTCAGACCCCTCGCTTCCTAAAATGGTCACGCCAAGCAATGAGGAAGTGACCATGTCAGATACCTTCACCAAAGGCATGGCCAGGAATATTTACTTCGGGGGAAGCATCTTCTTCTTTCTGATATTCCTGGCCCTGACCTACCACACGGAACAGACCTTTCCCGAACGCAGCAACCAGGCGCAATTGACGGAGTCGGTGATACGCGGCAAGGGCGTCTGGGAGCGCAACAATTGCATCGGTTGCCATACCCTGCTGGGCGAGGGCGCGTATTTTGCGCCGGAGCTGGGCAACGTCGTGAACCGGCGCGGTGGCGACGAGGCCTTCAAGCCGTTCCTGCAGGCCTGGATGAAAATGCAACCGCTGAACGTGCCGGGTCGTCGGGCCATGCCGCAGTTCAACCTGAGCGAGCAGGAAGTCGACGACATCGCCGAGTTCCTCAAGTGGAGCTCGAAAATCAACACCAATGGCTGGCCGCCAAACAAGGAGGGCTGAGAGATGAGCATGGCTAATCCGCATCTGAAATTCGCCTCACAGGCCGTCGCCAAACCCTACTTCGTGTTTGCCCTGATGTTGTTCCTCGGGCAGGTGCTGTTCGGTTTGATCATGGGCTTGCAATACGTGGTCGGCGACTTCCTGTTCCCGCTGATTCCGTTCAACGTGGCCCGCATGGTCCACACCAACCTGCTGATCGTCTGGCTGCTGTTCGGCTTCATGGGCGCGGCGTATTACCTGATACCGGAGGAGGCCGACCGCGAACTGCACAGCCCGAAACTGGCGCTGGTGTTGTTCTGGGTATTTGCCGCCGCAGGGGTGGCGACAATCCTGGGTTACCTCTCGGTGCCTTATGCGACGCTGGCGAAGTTCACCGGCAACGATTTGCTACCGACCATGGGTCGCGAATTCCTGGAGCAGCCGACCATCACCAAAATGGGCATCGTGGTGGTGTGCCTGGGGTTTCTCTACAACATCGGCATGACCTTGCTCAAAGGTCGCAAGACCACGGTCAGCATGGTGATGATGACCGGGCTGATCGGCCTGGCGGTGTTCTTCCTGTTCTCCTTCTACAACCCGGAAAACCTCGCCCGCGACAAGTTCTACTGGTGGTGGGTGGTGCATCTTTGGGTGGAAGGCGTCTGGGAACTGATCATGGGGTCGATGCTTGCCTTCGTTCTGATCAAAATCACCGGTGTGGACCGCGAAGTGGTTGAAAAATGGCTCTACGTGATCATCGCCATGGCGCTGATCACCGGGATCATCGGCACCGGCCACCACTTCTTCTGGATCGGCGCGCCTGAGGTCTGGTTGTGGGTCGGCTCGATCTTCTCCGCGCTGGAACCGCTGCCGTTCCTGGCGATGGTGATCTTCGCCTTCAGCATGGTGAAAAACCGTCGTCGGCAGCATCCGAACCGCGCCGCCACGCTATGGGCCAAGGGCACTACGGTCACCGCGTTCTTTGGCGCGGGCGTCTGGGGTTTCTTGCACACCCTGGCGCCAGTCAACTACTACACCCACGGTTCGCAACTGACCGCGGCCCACGGTCACCTGGCCTTCTACGGTGCCTACGCAATGATCGTGATGACGCTGATCAGCTACGCCATGCCACGCTTGCGCGGCTTGGGTGAAGCGGCGGACGAGCGCTCCCAGCGGTTGGAGATCTGGGGCTTCTGGTTGATGACCTTGTCGATGGTGATGATCACCTTGTTCCTCACCGCAGCTGGTGTGGTCCAGGTCTGGTTGCAGCGGTGGATGGAGGATGGCAGTGCCTTGCCGTTCATGGCGACGATGGATCATTTGAAACCGCTGTTCTGGGCACGACTGGTCAGCGGCGTCGGGTTCCTGGCCGGGCTGCTCTGCTACCTGTTCAGCTTCCGTCAACGTGGCCGTGCGGCCCTGCGTGCACCGGCGGCGGTGGTGCCTTCGTAACACACCACAATTGTTAATCCGGACCCATTTGTGGCGAGGGGATTTATGTGGGAGCAAGGCTTGCCCGCGATGGGGGCGATGCAGTCTTTCAGAGATCAAGGCGCCTGTTTCGCGAGCAAGCTTTGCTCCCACACAAATCCCCTCGCCACAATGGGCTCGGCTTAAGAGGAAATAACCATGGCATTCACCCTGGAGCTGGAAGAATGGGTCGGCAGTGTCTGGCACCGTTTCATCACCCGCCGGGCCAGTGCCGATTTTCCGGAGGCTCGGGTCGAGCTGGTCCCCCGGCACCGTGCGCTGCAGGTGCTGTTTCGCGCCACCGGCGGTGCGCCTCACCTGGGGGTGGAAGCGGTCAGCGACCGCGACCTGTTGCTGCGTCGCAACCTGTTGCAGCAGATCGCCGGCACCTGCAAGCAAGTGCCTTTGGCCTGGTGCGATGGCGATAACCTGCGGCTGCCGGCGAGCCTGGCGGCGTTCCCCGATATCGAGCTCAACCAAGAACTGTACCGCTGGCTGGCGTTGCTGGCCGCGCAGTCAGGACCGATGAAGCACTGGGGGCGAGACAATCAGCGCTGGACCCTGGCCGTGCTGAAGCGCTACCCGGCGCTGCGCCCTCGCTACCGGCGGCTGGTGGACGCGCACCTGTCCCTGCGTCCCGACCCGGCCACGCTCAACCCGGGCGAAGCCGCCCTGGAGCGGGCGTTGTGCCAAGCCTTGCGCGAACCGGGCAGTGTCGAACATTTTCCCCGCAGCGAACGGGCCGCCTGGCCGTTGCCGCTGTGGCTCTACCCACCCCAACACCTGGCCAATCCCCAGGCCGCCAACCTCGAAGAGTCCGAGCAATACCTGGCCACGCCGTCCGGCGAGCAACAGGGCGGGCGCAAGCGCGCCGAGCGAATCGATGACAGCAGCCGTGACGGTGGGCTGCTGATCGTGCGCCTGGAAAACCTGTTCAGTTGGACCGAACACGTGGACCTGGATCGCTGGGCGGATGACAGCGAAGACCCGGACGCCGCTCGCGTCGCCGAGGACCTGGATCAGTTGACCTTGTCGCGCACCCGCGTGCGCAAGGGCGGTGGCTTGAAACTGCACCTGGACCTGCCTCCGGCCGATGTGGATGACATCCCGTTGGGCGCGGGCATCCTGTTGCCGGAATGGGATTACCGCAAGCAACGCCTGCAAGACGACTTCGTCAGTCTGCAAACCTTTACCCCCCGCGATTGCCAGCCCCAGCCGTTGCCCGCACGCCTGCGAAGCTCGGCCCAGCGCCTGCGTCGCCAGTTCGAACACTTGCGCAACGATCGCCAATGGTTGCGCCAGCAAACCCAAGGTTCGGAGCTGGATCTGCAAGCCTGGCTGGACTTTCATGTCGAGCGCCAGCACGGCCAGTGCAGCGAACGCGGCCTGTTCATGGACCAGCGCCAGACCCGCCGCGACCTGGCCTGCCTGCTGCTGGCCGACTTGTCGATGTCCACCGATGCCCACCTCAACGACGAGCACCGGGTGATCGATGTGATCCGCGACAGCCTGTTGCTGTTCGGCGAAACCCTGTCGGTGCTGGGGGATGATTTCGCTTTGTACGGGTTCTCTTCCCTGCGCCGCCAGCAGGTGCGCATGCATGAGCTCAAGGCCTTCAACCAGCGTTACGACGATCACACCCGCGGACGCATCCAGGGCCTCAAGCCCGGTTACTACACGCGCATGGGCGCAGCGATTCGCCAGGCCACGCAACGGTTGGCGGGCTGCAGGCGGCGGCGCAAATTGTTGTTGCTGCTCAGTGACGGCAAGCCCAATGACCTGGACCTTTACGAGGGACGCTACGGTGTGGAAGACACCCGCCAGGCGGTGCTTGAGGCGCGACGCGAAGGGTTGACGCCGTTCTGCATTACCATCGATCGCGAAGCGGGGGATTACCTGCCGTACATGTTCGGGGCCAACGGCTACACCTTGATTCGCCAGCCCGAGCAACTGCCGCTGCGTCTACCGCAGTTGTACCGGCAGTTGACTCAGGATTGAGGGTTCAGACGATGCTGCGAGGCAGCCAGAAGAACATGACGATGCAGAAGATCGTCAGTCCGACACAGAACCAACTGAAGCGCCGCAGCCGACGTTCGCTGGCCAATGCAACCTCGGCCGGCAGGGGCATGCCGCACTGGCGGCATTCGGTGGTATCGACAGGGTTGGCTCTTTGGCAATACAGGCAAGTGGGCTGCGCGCTCATTCGAATTGCTCCAGGCGCAGGCGATCGAGAATGGCGATCTGGCGACCGTCCTGGGTGATGATTTTTTCATCGATCAGGCGCCGGATGATCCGCGAAAAGGTTTCCGGCTGGATCGACAGGTGCCCGGCGATCAACTGCTTGGCCATCGGCAGTTCGAACTGGCTGTCGACGGTTTGCAGGCGCACCAGTTGCGTCAGCAGGTAGCGCACCACGCGGTGAGTGGCGTTTTTCAGTGACAGGGTTTCAATTTCGTTGACCCGTTGGTGCAGGCGCACGCAGAGCTTGCCGAGCAGGGCGAAGGTCAGCCGGCTGTTGCTTTGCAGCAGGCGCATGTAGGTGGCGTTGGACAGCCGATACAACTGGGTCGGACCGACGGCTTCGGCGGACGCGACGTAGTTGGGCGTGTCCATCAGCATCATGGCTTCGGCGAAGGTCTGGCGCTCGCCGATCACCTCGAAGACTTTTTCCTGGCCGTCCGGGGTCAGCCGGTAGATTTTCACCGCCCCGGAAATCACGAAGTAAAACGCCTGCGCCGGTTCTCCCTGGCGGAACAACGGGTCGCCCTTGTCGATGCTCAGCAACTGGCTGTTGCTCATCAATTCGTCGAGCTGTTCTTCGTTCAAGGGCTCGAACAGATGATGGCTGCGCAGAATCTGGTGATGGACACGGTGGAGCACCATGGCATGGATCCTTGTAGTGGCGAAAGAAGTGAGCGGGGTCAGACCAGGCTCAGGGACAGGCCGCTGGCAAGCGCCAGGACGCAGGTGAGCACGACGAACCAGGTGAGCGGCAGAACGACGGATTTCATGGATGACCCCGGCAACAAAGGTAATGCCGTGCCTGAGCAAGAGCCGGGCCAGGCTTGGGTGCTTTGATTCGTGGGGCGTTGGGGCTGGTGAGGGTAGAAATGACCCTGGCGCAATAGGGTTAAAACGACCATGACCGGGTCATAAATACCCCGTTCGACTACAGTCCCTGTGGGAGCACAATGCTGTACACAAAAGAAGTGATGGACCTGTGGCGAGGGAGCTTGCTCCCGCTCGGCTGCGAAGCAGTCGTAAACCGGCGGGTGCGGAGTGTCTGATGCTCCGCATTTGGCGGGTTTAGGGGCCGCTTCGCGGCCCAGCGGGAGCAAGCTCCCTCGCCACGGGTTTATCGAATGCCTTAAGTGAGCTCCCACAATGACCCAGTTCGGCAAGCCCCTTGCAAGTGCCTGTTCGAGGCGGGAGGTTGCCGATGCGCTGGCTTGATCTGAGACAAGGCCTGCTGGCGTCGATAGCCGATCATTCGAACCCTGGTTTGTCGTACCTCGCTGACGGTTTGGCGAGGCAAAGGAGTGATGTATGCAAGTGCTTGACCGTCGCAAGGCCATGGCCATCGCGCCGCTGTGGCGCCTGGCGTTTCGGCCGTTCTTTCTGGCCGGTTGCGTGCTGGCGCTGCTGGCCATTCCCTTTTGGCTCGCGGCGTTTACCGGGCGCTTGTCGACCTGGCAGCCGGCCGGCGGCTGGTTGGCCTGGCACCGACATGAATTGTTGTTCGGCTTCGGCCTGGCGATCATCGCCGGGTTCCTGCTGACGGCGGTGCAAACCTGGACCGGCACCCCGGGGCTCAGTGGCAAGCGCTTGGCCGCGCTGGCGTCGCTGTGGCTCGGCGCGCGGCTGGCCTGGCTGGTCGATGCGCCCTGGCCGTTGCTGACGCTGCTGGAGTTGGGTTTTGCCCTGGCGGTCGCTGTGTTGATGGGCGTGACGTTGTGGCGTGTGCGGCAGAAGCGCAATTACCCGATTGTCCTGGTATTGCTGTTGTTGGCCGCCGCCGATGGGTTATCCGTGTATGGCCTGGTGCAGCACAACGAAGGCTTGCAGCGCCAGAGCGTGCTCACCGGCCTGTGGCTGGTGGCGGCGATGATGGGGTTGATCGGCGGGCGCGTGATTCCATTCTTTACCCAGCGCGGCCTTGGGCGGGTCGAGGGCGTGGCCCCTTGGCCGTGGCTCGATCGCTTGTTGCTGGCGGGTGCGGCGCTGGTGGCGTTGTTATATGCCTTCGGTCCGGCGCTGGTGGCCAGCGCCTGGGTCGGCCTGTTGTTCGCCGCGTTGGCGGTGGGTCACGGGATTCGACTGGTGCGTTGGCATGATCGGGACTTGTGGCGGGTGCCGCTGCTGTGGTCGTTGCACCTGGCCTACGCTTGGCTGGCGGTGGCCTGCCTGGGCATGGCGCTGTGGCACTTCGGGATGCCGGTGAACCCGAGCCTGGCGGTGCACAGCCTGACCATCGGTGCCATGGCCGGTTTGATCCTGGCGATGATTGCCCGCGTCAGCCTGGGCCATACTGGGCGAGCCCTGGAGCCACCGGCGGGCATGACCCTGGCCTTTATCCTGCTGAACGTGGCGTGCCTGAGCCGTGTGCTGTTGGTGCTGCTGTTGCCGCTGGCTGGGCTGTGGCTGGCGGCGCTGTGTTGGACATTGGCGTTCGGCCTCTACGCTTGGCGTTATGGCCCGATGCTGTTGCAGACCCGGGTGGATGGGCATCCGGGATGAGTCGATGGGGCGGAGGGGATCGATGATGTACGGGGTCTTGCTGGTCACGCACCTGTTGGCGGCGATCGCCTTCATTGGCACGCTGTTTTTTGAGGTGTTCATCTGGCATGCCGCCCGCCGGCCTTTGACGCAGATCGTCAGGGAAGGCGCTGATCAGGCGATTGCCCAGCGCTCGCGGCATGTACTGCATGGCGTGGTGCTGGTGTTGTACGGCGCCGGCCTGGCCCTGGCCTGGCAACATCGCGGCGCATTGAGCCAGCCGTTGAGCAACAGCTTCGGCCTGCTGCTGAGCCTGAAGATCCTGCTGGCGCTGAGCATCGTCGGGCACTATGTGTGGCTGGCGTACTGGCTCAAGCGCGGCTGCCTGACACCCAGCCGCGCCTGCTGGCTGCGGCGCAGTATCCTGGGGCACATGGTACTGATCGTGGTGTTGGCGAAGGCGATGTTCTATTGGCAGTTTTGAGCAAGAGGGTGAAAGCCAGCACTTGATTCATGGGGGTTGCAAAACAGGCTGGACACCACCAATCCCCTGTGGGAGCGAGCTTGCTCGCGATGGCGTCGGATCAGTCAGTATTGAGTTTTCTGATCCACCGCTATCGCGAGCAAGCTCGCTCCCACAAGGGGTATGCAGTGCTTGATGGTCAGCGAGCGGGCTTCATCGCATTGACGAACAACACATTGTTTTCCAGGTGGATGTGCTGCATCAGGTCGTCGCGAAACTCCACCAGCCCGCGGTACAGGGCGCGCCAGGTGTTGCAGGCGTCGGAGGGCGGGGTGATCTGGTCGGTCAGGGCGAGCATGGTTTCCAGGGCTTCACCGTGCTGGTCGTGTTCATAGCGCAGGACCTGGATCGGCGCCGAGGCCCGTTCGCCCAGGCCCTGCTGCAGCATCGGGAACAGCACCTGTTCTTCCTTGAGCATGTGGCCTTCGAGTTCCTGATACATGTCCTGCAAGTGATCGGCCAGGCCGTTGGGGCAACTGGCCCGGGCACCATGGACCTGTTCGACGCGCCGGGCCAGGCGGATCAATTCCGGCAGCTGTTCGCGGTGGCGCGCGTGGTAGCGTTCCAGGATGTGGGCGATCAACAGCGCCTGGGGCTCGTCGCGCCAGTCATGGCCCAGTTCCCCGGCGGCTTGCAAGGTGCTGAGGGCATCGGCGATCAGCAGCGGGTTGAGGCCTTTGCCCAGCGCGGCTTCGCGCAAGGATTTTTGCCCACCGCAGCAGAAGTCGAGGTTGTAATGATGGAAGGTGCGGGTCGCACCGGGAATGTCGCAGGCCAGTTGGCCCAGGCTTTGTTCCAGCAGGTCGAGGCTCATCATGTTTCCTTGGGTTGAATCCCGGGGAGGGACAGATGGGCACTCTCTTTGCAGCCGGCGTGCCAAATATAACTAACTGAAAACTAAGCCTTAAATTTTTTACAGGGTGATTGTCACCCTGACTGTGAAGGGTCAAACGAACCCTGGAGGGTCATCACTACCATGCTGCGTGAAAGCCTGGCCGCCGACCTGATCGTCGAGCTGCCCAATGCGGTGCGATTGCAGCGCCTGGTGCAGACCCTGCGCGAATACTTCAACAGTGGCGCCGTGGGGTTGCTGCGCCTGGACGACGACAGCCTCAGGCCCGTGGCCACAGTGGGCCTGGTCCACGAGGCGCTGGGACGACGCTTCGTGATTGCCCAGCACCCGCGCCTGGCGGCGATCATGGCCTCGCGCGAACCCACCTGGTTCGAACCGGACAGTCGTTTGCCGGATCCTTATGACGGCTTGCTCGACAACCACGTCGGTGAACCCCTGCCGGTGCATGACTGCATGGGCGTGAGCCTGTACGTGGAAGGCCGGCTCTGGGGTGCGATCACCCTGGATGCGTTGCACGCCGGCACCTTCGACAGCCGCGCCCGGGAGGAACTCAAGCGCTGCACGCTGCAGATCGAGGCGGCGGTGAGGGTCACTCGACTTGAACAGGAAAACCGTAGCCTGCGGGCATCGCGCAGCGACCAGACCGACCTGCGCTTGCCAGCCGAGGAGGGCGAGATCCTTGGGCGCAGCGAAGGTTTGCAGCAATTGCTCAACGAGCTGGATGTGCTGGCCGACTCCGAATTGCCGGTGCTATTGCTGGGGGAAACCGGTGTGGGCAAGGAGCTGTTCGCCCGCCGCCTGCATCGCTTGTCCCGGCGCGGTCACAAGCCGCTGGTCCAGGTCAACTGCGCAGCATTGCCCGAGTCCCTGGCCGAAAGCGAGTTGTTCGGCCACGTCAAAGGTGCGTTCTCCGGGGCGACCACCGACCGCGCCGGGCGTTTCGATGCGGCCAATGGCGGCACGCTGTTTCTCGATGAGGTCGGTGAGTTGCCGTTGAGTGTGCAGGCCAAGTTGCTGCGCACCCTGCAGAACGGTGAGATCCAGCGCTTGGGGGCGGACAAGCCGTTGCACGTCGATGTGCGGATCATCGCCGCCACCAACCGGCACTTGCCCGACAGCATTCGCGACGGGCTGTTTCGCGCCGACCTGTACCACCGGCTTTCGGTCTACCCGGTGCCGATCCCGCCGCTGCGTGAGCGTGGCCACGATGTGTTGATGCTGGCCGGACACTTTCTCGAACTGAACCGCACACGCCTGGGCTTGCGCGGCTTGCGCCTGTCACCGGCGGCCGAACAGGCGTTGTTGGCGTACAGTTGGCCCGGCAATGTGCGGGAGCTGGAGCACGTCATCAGTCGCGCGGCGTTAAAGCAACTGAGCCGCGGTGCCAGTCGCAGCCTGATCATGACCCTGGAGCCGCAGGTGCTGGACCTGGACGTCAACGCTAACACCGCCACGGCCCATGCGTTGCTGGAGGCGCCCCCGGAGGCGCTCGATGCACCGATCCAGCCGTTGAGCGAAGCCGTCGATGGTTGTCAGCGACAGGCGATCCTCAACGCCCTGGAGCGTTGCGGGCAGAACTGGGCGGGGGCGGCGCGGTTGTTGGAGGTGGATCCGAGCAACTTGCATAAGCTGGCGCGGCGGTTGGGGCTTAAGTAGCCGTTGATCTGTTAGACCGCGTTGCCTTCATCGCGAGCAAGCTCGCTCCCACAGGTGATCTGCTGTGTTCACAAGTCCCCTGTGGGAGCGAGCTTGCTCGCGATAGCGCCCTTCAATTCACCACAAGAACCGGCATTGACGACGATCAAGGCCCGGCAACCCGGCCGACTCCACACTGGCCCAAACCCATTGTGGAGATCACCCTCATGCCCCTTTCCCTGGCCAAAATGCGCCGCCAGTACACCCTCAATGGACTGGATGAAGCCCAGGCACCCGACGATCCCATGGCTTTGTTCACGCTCTGGATGCAACAGGCCCGCGACACCGAAAGTCCACCCGTGGAAGCCAACGCCATGGCCCTGGCGACGGTGGACGAACAGGGTCGGCCTCATTGTCGGATCTTGTTGCTCAAGGGCTTCGACGCCCAGGGTTTTTCGTTTTTCGGCAACTACGACAGTGCCAAGGGCCAGGATCTGGCGGCCAATCCCTGGGCGGCCATGACGTTTTTCTGGCCGGGGCTGGAGCGGCAAGTGCGCATCGAAGGGCCGGTCCACAAACTCGATCCAGCGCTGTCGGATGCCTACTTCGAGTCCCGTTCCGTAGGCAGTCGCCTGGGTGCCTGGGCGTCGCCACAAAGTCGCCCTCTGGCGGATCGGGCCGCGCTGGAAACCTTGCTGGCGCAGACTGAACAACGCTTCGCCGATCAGCCCGTGCGGCGTCCCGACCATTGGGGCGGCTATTGCCTGCGGCCCGAACGCCTGGAGTTCTGGCAGGGCCGCGCCGACCGTTTGCACGATCGGCTCGACTACCGTCTGCAAGACGGCTCCTGGCAACGTAGTCGCCTGGCACCCTGAATGGATGCCTTTGTAGGAGCTGCCGAAGGCTGCGATCTTTTGATCTTTCGCTTGAGACTCAAGTGGCCCTGGAAAGATCGCAGCCTCGCTACGCTCGGCAGCTCCTACGGGAATAGGATCGTTCTTGCATGGGGTGCCAAGGGAGGTACCTCCAAGGAGGAATAGGCCGGGCAACGATTGCGGTTCAGGCTGGGCCATCTTTTCTGACAGGACGGCTGATCATGGCCCATCTGACGCAACGCCTCTTTCAACCGCTGAACATCGCGGTCCTTACCATTAGCGATACTCGAACCTTCGACACCGACACCTCGGGCCAGACCCTGGCGGATCTGCTGCAAACCGCTGGGCACGTGCTCATCGACCGTGGGCTGGTGAAGGACGATATCTACCAGATCCGTGCCCAGGTCTCCCAATGGATCGCCGACCCCAAGGTGCAGGTGGTGCTGATGACCGGCGGCACCGGTTTTACCCCGCGCGACAACACGCCCCAAGCGGTGGCGCCGTTGCTGGACAAACAGGTGGACGGTTTCGGCGAACTGTTCCGCCAGGTGTCGCTGGCTGAGATCGGCATGTCCACCCTGCAATCCCGCGCTTTGGCGGGCATGAGCAATGGCGTGCTGGTGTGCTGCTTGCCGGGTTCGCCGGGCGCTTGTCGGACCGGTTGGGAGCAGATCCTGGCGGGGCAATTGGACAGCCGCACCGGCCCGTGCAATTTCACCCCGCATCTCAAGCCCCAGGACGGCATCGCCCCGACGGCGTGCGAGACGCGCTCGTGAGCGGCCGGGTATGCGACAGCGGCGTGCTGATGCCGGTGGATGAAGCGATCCGGCATCTGCTCGACCAGGCACCGCCGCCACCGCCCGTGCAACGAGTCGGCCTTGATCAAGCCCTGGCGCGGGTGTTGGCCGCCGATATCGTGTGCCCGGTGAACCTGCCGGCCTGGGACAACAGCGCGATGGACGGCTATGCCCTGCGGGCCGCTGACCTGCCGGTTGATGGCGGCTACCTGGCGTTGGCCGGGCGCATCGCCGCCGGTGACGGGCCGGGCGAACCGTTGCAGGCCGGGCAGGTCGTGCGGATTTTTACCGGCGCGCCGCTGCCTCCGGGGGCCGACACGGTGGTGCCACAGGAAAGCTGCCAGGTCGACGGCGAGCGAGTCTGGCTGCCATCGGTCAACAGCGGTGACCATGTTCGCAAGGAAGGCGAAGAGCTGCGTCGAGGTGATCGGCTGCTCGAAGCGGGCACGCGTCTGCGCGCCCAGGAACTGGGTTTGCTCGCCGGTGCCGGCGTCCCTCAGGTGGACGTCTATCGCCCCTTGCAAGTGGGCTTGCTCAGCAGCGGCAATGAGCTGCGCGAACCGGGCGAGCCACTGGCGCTAGGGCAGATCTACAACAGCAATCGCCATAGCCTCGCCGCGCTGTTGCGTGGCTGGGGTGTTGAGGTGCATGACTTCGGGGTCATGCCCGACCAGTTATCGGCCAGTCGACAAGCGTTGCGCCTGGCCGCGGCCGAATGTGATGTGCTGATCACATCGGGCGGTGTCTCGGTGGGCGAAGAGGACCACCTCAAGCAAGCCATCGAAGCCCTGGGCAGCATCGACCTCTGGCGCCTGGCGATCCAGCCGGGCAAGCCCCTGGCCTTTGGCGATGTGGCGGGAAAACCTTGGATCGGGCTGCCGGGTAATCCGTCGGCGGCGTTGATTACGGCGCTGATCGTCGTGCGGCCGTTCCTGTTCCGGGCCCAGGGTATGGACAAGGTCCTGCCGGTGCCGTTGCAACTCCCGGCCGGGTTCGACTGGCTCAAGCGCAACCGACGTCGACAGTACCTGCGCGCCAGATTGGTTGCGGATGCCAACGGTCACCTGTGCGTGGAGCTGCACCCGCAGCAAAGTTCGGCAATGCTGACGGCCGCGTGCTGGGCCGATGGGCTGGCGGTGGTGGAGTGTGAGGCGCAACTGCACAAGCACGACAAGGTGCTGTACCTGCCATTCTCCGACCTGATGCATTGACGGCAATTGATTGCCGTCAAGGTCGCCGGCCGAGGGCTGGCTAGACTGGCGGCGCCCTTAGTTTCCTCACGAGGATGCCCCATGCAACTGGTTTGCCCGGCAGGGAATCTGCCTGCCCTCAAAGCGGCGGTGCGCCAAGGCGCCGATGCCGTCTATGTCGGCTTTCGCGATGACACCAATGCCCGGCATTTCGCCGGGCTGAACATGGACGACAAACAGTTCGACGCGGCTGTCGCGCATATCCGCCAGCACCAACGCAAGCTGTACGTGGCGGTCAATACTTATCCGCAACCCAAGGGCTGGGAGCGCTGGCAACGGGCCGTGGACCGTGCCGCCGATTTCGGCGTGGACGCCCTGATCGCCGCCGACCCCGGCGTGCTCAGCTACGCCAGCCAGCGCCATCCGAAACTGGCGCTGCACCTGTCGGTACAAGGCTCGGCGACCCACGCCGCGGCCCTGGCTTTTTACGCCCAGCGCTATGACATCCGTCGCGCTGTGCTGCCGCGGGTGCTGTCTTTGGCCCAGGTGCGGCAGGTGGCGGCGGGCAGCCCGGTGCCGATCGAAGTCTTCGGCTTCGGCAGCCTGTGCATCATGGCCGAGGGCCGTTGCCACTTGTCTTCCTACATTACCGGCGAGTCGCCGAACCTGTGCGGCGTCTGCTCGCCCGCCAAGGCCGTGCGCTGGAGCGAGGACGCCCAAGGCCTCAGTGCACGCCTGAGCGAGGTGCTGATCGACCGCTACACCCCCGAAGAGCCGGCCGGTTATCCGACCCTGTGCAAAGGCCGCTTCCTGGTGGGCGGCAAGCGCTTCCATGCGCTGGAAGAACCCACCAGCCTCGACACCCTCGACCTGCTGCCGGAACTGACGGCCATCGGCGTCGAAGCGGTGAAGATCGAAGGCCGCCAACGCAGCCCGGCCTACGTTGAACAAGTGACCCGGGTCTGGCGCGCCGCGCTGGACGCCCATCAGGCCGCGCCGCAACGGTTCCGGGTGCGGGAAGAATGGCGCCAGGTGCTGGCCGGTTTGTCCGAAGGCAGCCAGACCACCCTGGGTGCCTACCATCGATCATGGCAATGAAGGAGGCCAGATGAAACTCAGCCTGGGACCAGTCCTGTTTTACTGGGACAAAGCGCAACTGGGGAATTTCTACGCCGAGATGTCGGCCTTGCCGCTGGACGTGATTTACCTGGGAGAAACCGTGTGCTCGAAACGCCGGGCGTTCTCCCTGGATCAGTGGTTGGGGTTGGCGCGCGAGCTGCAAGCGTGCAGCCAGGCACAGATTGTGTTGTCGAGTCTGACGCTGATCGAAGCGGCCTCGGAGCTGTCTTCGCTGCGACGCCTGTGTGACAACGGCCAATTGTTGGTGGAAGCCAACGACATGGGTGCGGTGCAGTTCCTCGCCGAACGCAGGCTGCCCTTTGTCGGCGGCCCGGCGTTGAACCTGTACAACGGTCATGCCTTGGGGCAATTGCTCGACAGCGGCATGATCCGCTGGGTGCCACCGGTGGAATGTTCGGCGGCGTTGATCGGTGATGTGCTGGAGCAGGTTCGGGAGATGGGCCGCAAGGTGCCCGAAGTGGAGATTTTTTCCTATGGTCATCTGCCCTTGGCGTACTCGGCGCGCTGCTTTACCGCCCGAGCCGAAAACCGACCCAAGGACGACTGCCAGTTCTGTTGCATCAACTACCCCGACGGCCTGGCGTTGAGCAGTCAGGAAGGCCAACAGTTGTTCACCCTCAACGGCATCCAGACGATGTCCGGCGAGGTGACGAATCTGCTGGCCGATTACAACGCGCTGCTGGCTTGCGGCGCCGACGTACTGCGCCTGAGCCCGCGGGCTCAGGGCATGACCGAGGTGGTCACGGCCTTCGACAAGGTGCGCCAGGGCGAGGCACCACCGCTGTTCGTGGAGGGTTGCAATGGTTACTGGCACGGTCATGCCGGCATGTTGAAGGTAGAGGAGGTGGGCCTGTGTTGAGTCCGAAGAAGTGGCTGCTCAAAGGTGCCGACCGTTTGCTGCCGCTGGTGGGCAAGGTGCCGTTCGTGGTGCAGCGGCTGACGTTGCAGCAGGCGCTCAATCGCTGCCTGGCCGAGCCGTTGCGCGATGGCGGGTTCGAGGTGCTGCGTGGGCGTTGGTTGTGCCTGCGCGTGCCTGACCTGAAGTTGTGCTGGTACCTGACCCTGGCGCGGGATGGGTTGCGCATCGTCGAGCACGCCGAGGCTCAGGTCACCATCAGCGGTAACTGGCGTGAGTTTCTGTTGTTGGCCAGCCGTCAGGAAGACCCGGATACGTTGTTTTTTCGTCGGCGGTTGGTGATTGAGGGGGATACTGAGTTGGGGTTGGCGTTGAAGAATTTGATCGACAGTCTTGATCCGGAGGTATTGCCGCCGTGGCTTTGGCGCAATCTGGAGCGGGCGGGCAAGGGGTTGGCGACGGTCTGATGAAAGCCCCGAGTGTGTTGCCTCTGGTGTATTCGTGTTCCGGTTGTTCCAATGTGGCGCAACTGGCCAATACCGTTGCGTTGCGGCTGGATCGTGCGGGCCTGGCTGAGATGTCTTGCATTGTCGGGGTGGGTGGGGGTGTGCCGCCGCTGGTTGACAAGGCGCGGTCGGGGCGGCGGATCATTGCGTTGGATGGGTGTCCGTTGCAGTGTGTCCAGGCGTGTTTGCGGCAGCATGATTTGGTGGCGGATGTGCATGTGATTCTGAACCAGCTGGGTTTGCGCAAGCGGTTTGGGGTGGATTGCGGTGAGCGCGATATGGCGTTGGTGTTTTCGCGGGTGGTTGCGTTGGTTGATGTGGGTTAGGGGTGGGTGAATATCCATTTCTTCGGTAACGGCGGCTTATGGTTCCGCCCTGACGGCGGGTCACTTTTGAAGAGCCCGGAAGCCGGCCCAGTCAAAAGTAACCAAAACGCTTTTGCCCCACCACTCGGCACCTCGCCTAGGCTCGGTGTGCCCTCACTCCGGCATTGCTCCGTGGGCCGCCGCGAAGGGCCATCCATGGCCCAGCGCGGCTATCCCGGCATCCATGCCGGGATGCCCACTGCGCAATGCCTGCGTTCGGCCAGCGTGGTTAACGGGGCGCCCGAGATCAACGTCCATCGCGAGGCGGCCTGATAGCCGACCTGGCTCTTGGTGGGATCGCGTTCCTCCTGTGGGAGCGGGCTTGCTCGCGAAGAGGCCAGCGCATTCAGCATCCGCGTCGATTGTGATACCGCTTTCGCGAGCAAGCCCGCTCCCACACTGGATTTTCAGCAGGCACAAAACTTATGTACGCCGCAGTATCCTTGTGGGGGGCTTGCTCGCGAAGAGGTCGGCACATTCAACATCTCCGTTGGTTGAACCACCGCAATCGCGAGCAAGCCCGCTCCCACACTCACCCCACAGGGGAAACTCGGTCTCATCCAGAACCAGGTCGGCTATAAGGCCGCCTCGCGATGGACGTTGATCTCGGGCACACCGAGCCTAGGCGAGGTGCCGAGTGGTGGGGCAGAAGCGTTTTTGGTTACTTTTGACTGGGCCGGCTTCCGGGCTCTTCAAAAGTGACCCGCCGTAAGGGCGGAACCATAAGCAGCCGTAACCGAAGGAATGGATATTCACACCAAAGAAACCTACTGCTGATACCCCTCCAACCCATCCTCGGACAAGATACGAATCTGCCGCCGCTCCATGGCAATCAACCCCCCATCCACCAACCGATGAAGAATCCGCGAAAACGTCTCCGGCTGAATCCCCAGCTTGGAAGCCACCAGACGCTTGGACACCTGCAACACCACCTGACCATCCCGCGGATCCCGCTCCTGCAACAGGAAATTGATCACCCGCCGACTGGCACTGGCCAAGGTCAAGTTATCGATATCCTTGAGCCGCTGATGCAGATGAATGCTCATGCTCGCCAGGATCGCCAGGCAGACCTTAGGCTGGTCCTCCAGCGCCTTGCGATAATGCGTGCCCTCGATACTCACTAGCACACTGTCCTTGATCGCCGACGCACTGACCGGGTAGCAACGGGCCTGGCTGAACAGCAGGGCCTCGGCGAAGGTCTGGCCGGGCTGGATGATTTCCACCAGGTTCTCCTGGCCCTCGCCGGTGACCCGGAACAGTTTGATCTGGCCACTGACCAGCAAGAAAAACCGCTTGGCCGGATCGCCTTGGTGCATGAGCGTGCTATTGCAACCCAGGCGCTTGAGGACGGCCAGGTTGCAGACGTCTTCAAATTCCCGCTCCGGCAATTGGCTGAACAGGTGATGACGGCGCAACAGTAAAACGATGGAAGGGTGGGTCAGCATGGCGTACCTCCGGGTGCCGTCATGGTAGAGCCCAAGTCGCCGCTGGCCTATGCCTCGGCTGGCCTACCTCGGAAGAGGGATGGGCCTCTCGATCAAGGCAAAACCCTGTGGGGAACGAAATCCAGATCTGCTGCCAATCCCCTGTGGGAGCAAAGCTTGCTCGCGATAGCGGCGGCACATTCAACATTTTCGCAAGCTGAACTACCGCCATCGCGAGCAAGCTTTGCTCCCACAGGGCGTATGTTTTGCTCCCACAGGGCGTGTGTTTTACTGGGCTAGCCCGCCCCGCGCAAATGCTCCATCGCCCACACCGCCGCCTCGACCCGTGAACGCAAGCCGAGCTTGTGCAGCAGGTTCTTCACATGCACCTTGACCGTGCCTTCGGTGATGCCCAGCTTGTGGCCGATGACCTTGTTGCTGTAGCCGCCAGCGATGGTCTTGAGCACCTGGCGTTCACGCTCGGTCAGTTCCACATCGGCCTGGCGCGGTGGCGAGCGCAGGGCCTGGGCCATGACGCGGGTCAGGCCGGGGCTGATCACCAGGGCGCCGTTGAGGGCGTCGCGGATGTACTGGATCAGCAGCTCCGGCTCCATGTCCTTGAGCAGGTAACCGTTGGCGTCCAGGCGCAGGGCGTCGCGAATGTCGTCCTCGGCATCGGACACGGTGAACAGCAGCACCTTGCCGGTGTAGTGCATGGCGCGCAGGCGGCGCAGGGTCTCGATGCCGTTCATCTGCGGCATGTTGTTGTCCAGCAACACCAGGTCGGGCTTGAGCGGTTCGATCAGGGTCAGGGCTTCTTCGCCGTGGCTGGCTTCGCCAACGATCTGCAAATCGTCTTCGAGCTCAAGCATCTGGCGGATCCCGCGACGCATCATCGGGTGATCGTCGACCAGTAGCAGGGTGTGGCGCAGGGGGGCGTTCATGTTGCGAGGCCTTCGGTGGGTTGGCCCAGGAATTCCGGTTGGAAATGCACCTGGATACGGGTGCCCTGGGGTGTACGGGAGTGAATCTGCAGTTGACCGTGCAGGCTGCGGGCCCGCTCGTTCATGATGTTCAGGCCATGGTGTTCGCGCTGGTCGACCTCGCCACTGAAGCCCCGGCCATCGTCTTCGATCGACAGCCGTACGGTCTCGCCTTCCTGGCGCAGTTCGAGCCAGGCGTTTTGTGCATGGGCGTGGCGCAGGCAGTTGGACAGGGCCTCGCGGGTGATCTGCAGGATGTGGATCTGCTCGCTGGCTGACAGCTCGAAGGCCAGGGTGTCGATGAACAGGTGCACCTGGAAATCCCCTCGGTTGGAGAACTCCTCGGCGGTGTCCTTGAGTTCCTCCACCAGGCCGTCATCGTGGATCTGCAAGCGGAAGGTGGTCAGCAACTCGCGCAACTGGCGATAAGCATTGTTGAGCCCTTCACGCAGTTCACCGGTGACGGTCTCCAGGGTCTGCACCGGCTCGCCCCGACGCATCAGGGTCTGCATGCGGCTGACTTGCAGCTTCATGTACGACAAGGCCTGGGCCAGGGAGTCGTGCAGCTCGCGGGCAATGATCGTGCGTTCATCGAGCAGCAGCAGGCGATGGTCCTGTTCGCGTTGGCGCTTGAGGGACAGCGACGTGCCGATCAGGTTGGCCAGGGCTTGGATCAACGCGGTTTCCCAGGGTTGCGCCGCGTGGCCATCGACGAAATGTGCCTTGAGCTCACCCAGTTCGGTGCCCTGGTTGCTGATGCTGAAGGCCTGCGGGCGGGCGGCGTTCTGCCGGTGGCAACTGGCGCAATCGCTGCTGGCGCAGACCTGGCGGCTGGCGGCGCCATGCAGGGCCAGCAGGTGCCTGGCCGGGGCCTGCAATTGCCCTTGCAGGCACAGCGTCAGGCGCAACCCCGGCAAGCGCTGCTGGAAGCGCCGGATCAGCTCATCCAGGCCTTCGGCATTGGCTTGGCGTGTCGCCAGGCTGCGACTGCTCTGGTACAGCAGTTCGAGGGCGGCGTTGGCCTGTTGCAGGTTCAGGGTCTTTTGCTGGACCTGGTTTTCCAAGGTGCGGTGGGATTGCTCGATGGTCTCGGCCATGGTGTTGAAACTGGTCGCCAACTGGCCCAGCTCATCCTCGGACTGATGGTTGACCCGCACCTGGAATTCGCCACGACGAAAGCGCTGGGTGGCGTCCACCAGTTCCTGCAAGGGCGTGACCACGCCGTACTGCAGTTCATACAGGCCGATCAGCAGGATGATCATGGTGCTGAACAGCGCCATGCCCTGGATCGTCTGTTGCCAGCCTTGTTTGTGTTCGCTCTGGCGTTGCAGCAGGGTGACGAACTGGTCCAGTTGCTCAACGAAAGAAGGGGCGCTGCTTTGGAAAAACGTCGAATCGCCGCGCTCGATGGCCGGACGCAAGGTCTGGTTCCAGCGCTGCATGAGGTCGCGATAGCTCTTGTGCAGGGAGGTTTCCGGCCCGTCTTCCAGCACGGCGCGCAGGGCGGGGCTGTCGAGGCGTTGTTGCAGGCTGTCGATGATCGCCGGGAGGTCGTCGTTGGCTCCCGCCGCCAGTTTCCAGCTCAGGTGGTAGGTCTCCATGCGCACGGAGCCGGCGGTGTTGATGGCGGCGGCGTCGCCCTGGCTGAACCAGGCGATCAAACCGGCGCTCAAGGAACTGGCCAGGGCCAGGATGGCGATCAGGATCACCGCCAGCCCGGCGCGAGCGGGTAGGGAGCTGCGCAGCCAACCCATCATCGCCGGGGGCCTGGGAGGCAAAACGGTGAACCGAGCATAGGGGGCGCCCTGGACCTGAGGGTGTAGGAGCCGATCCTGGGCGCACTACCTCTAAAGAGTTGCTGACCGTTCCGTTTCCATAAAAGCCTCGGTCAACTTGATCAAGATATTGAAAAACAAAGGGTTTCATCGATATCCAGGCCTACCTCCTTAGAGGTAGACGGGCCAAGCATAGGCCTGTACCGCCCCGGCGCACGTTGACCCAGGTCAAGTTTTCGCAGGGTTCGTATCACTAGGCTGCGCTCATCGAACTGACGGAGTGCCTCGTGATGCGAGCACAAGTGCAACAAGGGCTGGTACTCGGGATGAGTACCCTGGCCTTCACCGTGTGCTTCATGGTCTGGATGATGTTTGCCGTGCTGGGCGTTCCGATCAAGGAACTGCTGGCCCTCAACGAAACCCAGTTCGGCCTGCTGGCCGCCACGCCGGTATTGACCGGCTCGCTGGTGCGTCTGCCCCTGGGCCTTCTGACCGACCGCTTTGGCGGACGGATCGTGTTCTTCCTGCTGATGCTCGCCTGCGTATTGCCGCTGTACCTGATCACCCTCGCCACGGCCTTCTGGCAATTCCTGGTGCTGGGGCTGTTCGTCGGCCTGGCCGGTGGTTCGTTCTCGGTGGGCATTGCCTACGTCGCCAAATGGTTCGATAAGCAGAACCAGGGTTTTGCCATGGGCGTCTTCGGCGCTGGCAACGCGGGGGCGGCGGTGACCAAGTTCCTCGCTCCGGCCCTGATCGCATTCGGCTCCTGGCACCTGGTGCCGAAGGTGTTCAGCGCCATCCTGTTCATCACCGCGCTGCTGTTCTGGTTTCTCACCAGCGAGAAAAAGGAACACAGCGGCACCGGCGGTGCCACGTTGCGCGAGCAATTGAAAACCCTGAAAGAGCCGGCCGTGTGGCGTTACTGCCAGTACTACTCGATCGTGTTCGGCGGCTACGTGGCCCTGGCCTTGTGGATGACCAAGTACTACGTGCAGGAATACGGCTTCAGCCTGCAAAGCGCGGCGCTGCTGGCGGCGTGTTTCTCCTTGCCCGGTGGCGTGCTGCGGGCCGTCGGTGGCTGGATGTCCGACCGTTGGGGCGCCCAGAGCGTGACCTGGTGGGTGTTGTGGGTCAGCTGGATCTGCCTGTTCCTGCTGTCCTATCCCCAGACCCAGCTGCAAGTGCAGACCGTCAACGGCATCGTCGATTTCCACATCGGCCTCAACGCCACGCTGTTCACCGTGCTGCTGTTCGTGATGGGTATCGCCTTCGCGTTCGGCAAGGCCTCGGTTTTCAAGTACATCGCCAACGACTACCCGAAAAACATGGGCGCGGTGTCCGGCATCGTCGGTCTGGCCGGCGGCCTGGGCGGGTTCGTGCTGCCCATCATGTTCGGCGCCCTGGTGGACCTCACCGGTGTGCGCTCGTCCTGCTTCATGTTGATGTACGGCGTGGTCTGGGTCTCCCTGACCTGGATGTACTTCAGCGAAATGCGCAAGCGCCCGCTGCTGGGTAAACAGCCGCCGGCCAGCCAATCCCCGTTTTCCAGCATTGCCCAAGGAGAAGAACATGTCCGTTCTGCAAACGCCTGAAAAGGGCCCGGTCATTCATGACTGGCGCCCGGAAGACCCCGCGTTCTGGGGCAAGAGCGGCAAACTGACCGCCCGACGCAACCTGTGGATCTCGATCCCGGCGCTGCTCTTGGCCTTCGCGGTGTGGATGGTCTGGAGCACGGTGATCGTGCGCCTGAACGCCATCGGCTTCAGTTTCACCACTGACCAACTGTTCTGGCTGGCGGCGTTGCCGGGGTTGTCCGGCGCGACCTTGCGCATCTTCTATTCGTTCATGGTGCCGATCTTCGGTGGCCGCCGTTGGACCGCCCTGAGCACCGCGTCATTGCTGGCGCCAGCGCTGTGGATGGGCTTCGCGGTGCAGGATCCAAGCACGCCCTACAGCGTGTTCGTGCTGATCGCGCTGCTCTGCGGCTTTGGTGGTGGCAACTTCGCCTCGAGCATGTCCAACATCAGCTTCTTCTACCCCAAATCCCAGCAGGGCACTGCCCTGGGCCTGAACGCCGGCTTGGGCAACCTGGGCGTGTCGGTGATGCAGTTCAGCGTGCCTTTGGTGATTTCCTTCGGTGTGTTCGGTTTCATGGGCGGCCAACCCCAAGTGCTGGCCGATGGCAGCTCGCTGTGGTTGCAGAACGCCGGGTTCATCTGGGTGCCGTTCATCCTCGCCGTGACCCTGATTGCCTGGTTCGGCATGAACGACCTGTCCAGTGCCCGGGCGTCGTTCAGCGAACAGGCGGTGATCTTCAAGCGCAAGCACAACTGGCTGATGTGCTGGCTGTACCTGGCGACCTTCGGCTCGTTCATCGGTTTCTCCGCCGCGTTCCCGCTGCTGATCAAAACCTCGTTCCCAGAAGTCATCGCCCTGAAATTCGCTTTCCTCGGCCCGCTGGTGGGCGCGCTGGTACGGCCGCTGGGCGGCTGGCTGGCGGACAAGCTCGGCGGCGCGAAAGTCACCTTGTGGAACTTCGTGCTGATGATCGTGATGGTGTTCGGTGTCCTGCACTTTCTGCCTAAGGGCGGCGAGGGCGGCAGCTTCTACGGTTTCCTGGGCATGTTCATGTTGCTGTTCATCACCACTGGCGTGGGCAACGGTTCGACCTTCCGCATGATCCCGGTGATCTTCCGCACCCTGCATGAAAAAGCCGCCCTGGGCAAAAAGCCCGAGGTGCGCGAGCAAGCGCTCAAGAACGCCGGCAAGGAATCGGCCGCGGTGCTGGGTTTCAGCTCGGCCATGGGCGCCTTCGGGGCGTTCTTCATTCCCAAATCATTTGGCACTTCGATGGCCCTGACCGGCGGCCCGGAGATGGCCTTCTACATGTTCGTCGGCTTCTACCTGAGCTGCATCGTGGTGACCTGGTGGTGGTACGCCCGCAAAGGCGCGGCGACACCCTGCTAAGACGAATTCAACTATTGCGTGGGCGGGGCGAAGACCCCGCGGAGCAAGCCTGAGAGGAAGACACTGTGAGTCATTTATTGGATCAACTGCGGTTCTTCAACCGCAAGCAAGGCGAGTTTTCAGACGGCCACGGCGAGACCCGCAAGGAGTCCCGCGACTGGGAGAACGTCTACCGTTCGCGCTGGCAGTACGACAAGATCGTGCGCTCCACCCATGGGGTGAACTGCACCGGTTCGTGCTCGTGGAAAATCTACGTCAAGAACGGCCTGATCACTTGGGAAACCCAGCAGACCGACTATCCGCGCACCCGCAACGATCTGCCGAACCACGAGCCCCGCGGCTGCCCCCGCGGTGCGAGCTACAGCTGGTACATCTACAGCGCCAACCGGCTCAAGTACCCGAAGATCCGCAAGCCCTTGCTCAAACTGTGGCGCGAAGCCCGGCAGACCCTGCCGCCTGTTGAGGCCTGGGCCAGCATCGTCGAGAACAAGGCCAAGGCTGACTCGTACAAGAGCAAGCGCGGCATGGGTGGTTTCATCCGTTCCAACTGGGAAGAAGTCAACGAGATCATCGCCGCCGCCAACGTCTACACCGTCAAGGAACACGGCCCGGACCGGGTGGTCGGCTTCTCGCCGATCCCGGCCATGTCGATGGTCAGCTATGCCGCCGGCTCGCGTTACCTGTCACTGATTGGTGGCGTGTGCCTGAGCTTCTACGACTGGTATTGCGACTTGCCGCCCGCTTCGCCGATGGTCTGGGGCGAGCAGACCGACGTGCCGGAATCGGCCGACTGGTACAACTCCAACTACATCATTGCCTGGGGCTCCAACGTCCCGCAGACCCGTACCCCTGACGCCCACTTCTTCACGGAGGTGCGCTACAAGGGCACCAAGACCGTGGCGATCACCCCGGACTATTCGGAAGTCGCCAAGCTCACCGACCTGTGGCTCAACCCCAAGCAGGGCACTGACGCCGCGCTGGCCCAGGCCTTCAACCATGTGATCTTCAAAGAATTCCACCTGGACAAGCCCAGCGCCTATTTCACCGAATACGCCAAGCGCTACACCGACTTGCCAGTGCTGGTGATGCTCAAGCCGATGCTCGGCGCGGCGCCGGGCGCGGGTTTCCAGCCGGACCGTTTCCTGCGGGCCAGCGACCTGACCGACAACCTCGGCCAGGAAAACAACCCGGAGTGGAAAACCATTGCCCTGGATGCCAGCGGTGAATTGGTTTCACCCCAAGGCTCCATCGGCTATCGCTGGGGCGAGAAGGGCAAGTGGAACATTCTGCCCCGTGAAGGCGGTGAGGGGCGTGAGATCGACCTCAAACTGAGCCTCATCGGCGGCGACGTCGCCGAGGTGGCGTTCCCGTACTTCGCTGGCGAAGCCCAGGAGTACTTCCAGCACGTGGCCGGTGATGCGGTACAGTTCCGCCGGGTGCCGGTGCACAGCGTGGTGCTGGCCGATGGCAGCGTGGCGAAAGTCGCCACCGTGTTTGACCTGTCGGCGGCCAACCTGGCCATTGACCGTGGCCTGGGCGGCGCCAACGTTGCCAAGGACTATGACGACGCCTCGGTGCCCGGTACCCCGGCCTGGCAGGAGCAGATCACTGGCGTGAGCCGCGAGAAGGCGATCCAGATCGCCCGCGAGTTTGCCGACAACGCCGACAAGACCCGTGGACGCTCGATGATCATCGTCGGTGCGGCAATGAACCACTGGTACCACATGGACATGAACTACCGCGGGCTGATCAACATGCTCATGCTCTGCGGTTGCGTCGGCCAGACCGGTGGCGGCTGGGCCCACTATGTCGGCCAGGAAAAACTCCGTCCGCAATGCGGCTGGCTACCCCTGGCCTTCGGTCTGGACTGGAACCGTCCGCCACGGCAGATGAACGGTACGAGCTTCTTCTACGGCCACAGTTCGCAATGGCGCCACGAAAAGATGAGCATGCACGATGTGCTCTCGCCCCTGGCCGACAAGTCGCAGTTCCCCGAGCACGCCCTGGACTACAACATCCGCGCCGAACGGGCCGGCTGGTTGCCCAGCGCGCCGCAGCTCAACACCAACCCGCTGCACATCTGTCGCGATGCCGCCGCCGCGGGCCTGGACCCCAAGGACTATGTGGTCAAGTCGCTGCAGGACGGTTCCCTGCGCTTTGCCTGCGAGCAACCGGACAGCCCGGTGAACTTTCCGCGCAACATGTTCATCTGGCGTTCCAACCTGCTGGGTTCCTCGGGCAAGGGCCACGAGTACATGCTCAAGTACCTGTTGGGCACCAAGAACGGCGTGATGAACGAAGACATCGGCCATAGCAGCGAGTGCAAGCCCACCGAAGCCGAATGGGTCGACGAGGGCGCCATTGGCAAGCTCGACCTGGTGACCACCCTGGACTTCCGCATGTCCTCGACCTGCGTGTATTCCGACATCGTCTTGCCGACCGCTACCTGGTACGAAAAAGACGACATGAACACCTCGGACATGCACCCGTTCATTCACCCACTGTCGGCCGCTATCGATCCGGCCTGGGAATCGCGTTCGGACTGGGAAATCTACAAGGGCATCGCCAAGGCGTTTTCCGCCATGTCGGTCGGCCACCTGGGGGTAGAGAAAGACCTGGTCACCGTACCGTTGATGCACGACAGCGTTGGCGAACTGGCCCAACCCTTTGGCGGCACCGATTGGAAAAGCGCCGGCGTGGCGCCGGTACCGGGCAAGAACGCGCCGAACCTGCAGGTGGTGGAGCGTGACTACCCGAACATCTACAAGCAGTTCACCTCCCTGGGCCCGATGCTGGAAAAACTCGGCAATGGCGGCAAGGGCATCAACTGGAACACCGACACCGAAGTGAAATTCCTCGGTGAGCTGAACCACAAGGAAGTCGAAGCGGGCATCAGCCAAGGACGACCAAAAATCGACAGCGCCATCGACGCTGCCGAAGTGATCCTGTCCCTGGCCCCGGAAACCAACGGCCATGTCGCGGTGAAAGCCTGGGCGGCGCTGTCGGAATTCACCGGTATCGACCACAGCCACCTGGCCGTCTCGAAGGAGCACGAGGCGATTCGCTTCCGTGACATCCAGGCCCAGCCGCGCAAGATCATTTCCAGCCCGACCTGGTCTGGCTTGGAAGACGATCACGTGAGCTACAACGCCGGCTACACCAACGTCCATGAGTCGATCCCATGGCGCACCATCACCGGTCGCCAGCAGTTCTACCAGGATCACCCATGGATGCAGGCGTTCGGCGAGCAGTTGATGAGCTACCGGCCACCGGTCAACACCCGCACCATCGCCGGCGTGAAAGGTAAGCGCAGCAACGGCGAGACCGAGATCGTCCTGAACTGGATCACTCCGCACCAGAAGTGGGGCATCCACAGCACCTACAGCGACAACCTGCTGATGCTGACCTTGAGCCGTGGCGGACCGATTGTCTGGCTCTCGGAAATCGACGCCAAGCGCGCCGGTATCGAGGACAACGACTGGATCGAGTGCTTCAACGTCAACGGCGCATTGACCGCCCGGGCGGTGGTCAGCCAGCGGGTCAAGGAAGGCATGGTGATGATGTACCACGCCCAGGAACGCATCGTGAACGTGCCCGGTTCGGAAACCACCAAGACCCGAGGCGGCCACCACAACTCGGTGACCCGCGTGGTGCTCAAGCCCACCCACATGATCGGTGGCTACGCCCAACAGGCCTATGGCTTCAACTATTACGGCACGGTCGGTTGCAACCGCGACGAGTTTGTCGTGGTGCGCAAGATGTCCAAAGTCGATTGGCTCGATGGTTCCAGTGGCGATGATCTGCCGCGTCCACTGCCGACTGATATCGAGGAGAACTGAGATGAAGATTCGCTCACAAATCGGCATGGTCCTGAACCTGGACAAATGCATCGGCTGCCACACTTGCTCGATTACTTGCAAAAACGTCTGGACCAGCCGTGAAGGCATGGAATACGCCTGGTTCAACAACGTCGAATCCAAGCCGGGCATCGGTTATCCCAAGGAGTGGGAAAACCAGGACAAGTGGAAGGGCGGCTGGATCCGCAACGCCGACGGTTCGATCAACCCGCGCATTGGCGGCAAGTTCCGCGTGCTGGCGAACATCTTCGCCAACCCGGACCTGCCGAGCCTGGACGATTACTACGAACCGTTCGACTTCGACTACCAGCACCTGCACACCGCGCCGCTGGGCGAACATCAGCCCACCGCACGGCCACGTTCGCTGGTGTCGGGCAAGCGCATGCAGAAAATCGAATGGGGCCCGAACTGGGAGGAAATCCTCGGCACCGAATTCGCCAAACGGCGCAAGGACAAGAACTTCGACAAGATCCAGGCGGACATCTACGGCGAGTACGAAAACACCTTCATGATGTACCTGCCGCGCCTGTGCGAGCACTGCCTGAACCCGGCGTGCGCGGCGTCCTGCCCGAGCGGCGCGATCTACAAGCGCGAAGAGGACGGCATCGTCCTGATCGACCAGGAGAAGTGCCGCGGCTGGCGCATGTGCATCAGTGGCTGCCCGTACAAGAAGATCTATTTCAACTGGAAGAGCGGCAAGTCGGAAAAATGCATTTTCTGCTACCCGCGCATCGAAGCCGGCATGCCGACCGTTTGCGCTGAAACCTGCGTCGGACGGATTCGTTACCTCGGTGTGCTGTTGTATGACGCCGACCGCATCAGCGAAGTGGCCAGCACCGCCAACGAGCAGGACCTGTACGAGAAACAACTGGAGATCTTCCTCGACCCGAACGACCCGGCGGTGATTCGCCAGGCCCTGGCCGATGGCGTGCCGCAGTCGGTGATCGATTCGGCGCAACGCTCGCCGGTCTACAAAATGGCCGTGGACTGGAAACTCGCACTGCCGCTGCACCCGGAATACCGCACCTTGCCGATGGTCTGGTATGTGCCGCCACTGTCGCCAATCCAGAACGCCGCCGCGGCCGGCACCGTGGGCATGAACGGGGTGATCCCGGACGTCGACAGCCTGCGCATTCCGCTGCGTTACCTGGCGAACATGCTCACCGCCGGCGATGAGAAACCGGTCAAGCTTGCGCTCAAGCGCCTGCTGGCGATGCGCGCCTACAAGCGTTCCGAACAAGTGGACGGCGTGCAGGACTTGCAAGTGCTGGCCGACGTCGGCCTGAGCGTGAACCAGGTGGAAGAGATGTACCGCTACCTGGCCATCGCCAACTACGAAGACCGCTTCGTCGTACCGAGCGCCCACCGTGAAGACGCCATGAGCGATGCGTTCGCCGAACGCTCCGGTTGTGGTTTCAGCTTCGGCAGCGGCTGCAGCGGCAGCTCCGACACCAACATGTTCGGCGGCAAGAAAGCCAACCGCCGCGACGTGATCAAAACCGTGCAGTTGTGGGAGGAATGAACATGCGCATTCTCAAGGTGATTTCGTTGCTGCTCGATTATCCGACCGAGACCCTGGTGGCCGGTCGCGACGAGCTGGAACAGGCCATTGCACAAGCGCGGGAAATCAGTCCCCAGCAGCGCGCCGGCCTGTTTGAATTGCTCGAGGTGATCTGCGGCACTGACCTGATGGACGGCCAGGAGCACTACGGCGCGCTGTTCGGTCGTGGCCGCTCCCTGTCGCTGCTGCTGTTCGAACATGTCCACGGCGAGTCCCGCGACCGGGGCCAGGCCATGGTGGACATGATGGCGCAATACGAAGAGGCCGGTTTCGCCATCGGCGTCAAAGAGTTGCCTGACTACATCCCGCTGTACCTGGAGTTTCTCTCCACCCGCGAAGGCCTCGAGGCCCGCGAGGGCCTGGCGGATGTGGCGCACCTGCTGGCCTTGCTCGCGGCGCGCCTGGACGAACGCGAAAGTGTCTACGCCAGTTGCTTCCGGGCCTTGTTGCAAATCGCCGGGGCCGAACCCCAGGTGGCGGTGGCCGAGTTGCGTGAGCAAGTGAAGGCCGAGCCACGGGACGACTCCCTCGAAGCCCTGGACAAGATCTGGGAAGAAGAGGCGGTGGATTTCATGAAGGCCGAACAGCAGGACCGTTGCAGTTCACTGCCCAACGCGCCTGGCAAGGCGCGGGACGAAAGTGCGGTGCCGTTGCACTGGGTGGATTTTCAGCATGAAGGGCGGGCCGCAGCGCCAGCCGGGGAGGTGGGCAATGTCTAAATGGGATCTGTTGTTGTTCGGGGTCTACCCCTATGTCGCTTTGGCGATTTGCCTGCTCGGCAGCTGGGCACGGTTCGACCTGTCCCAGTACACCTGGAAGGCCGGTTCGAGCCAGATGCTGAACAAGCGCGGCATGCGCGTGGCCAGCAACCTGTTCCACGTTGGCGTGCTGTTTGTGCTGGCAGGTCACTTCGTTGGCCTGCTGACACCGTCGGCGATCTACCACCATGTGCTGAGCACCGAGAACAAGCAGCTGCTGGCGATGGTTTCCGGGGGCTTCTTTGGCGTGCTCGGCCTGATCGGCCTGATGATGCTGCTCAACCGTCGTCTGACCGACCCACGGGTGCGCGCCACCTCCAATGCCTCGGACATCCTCGTGCTGGTGGTGTTGCTGGTGCAACTGGTGTTGGGGCTGATGACCATCGTCGCCTCCACCGCCCATATGGATGGCTCGGTGATGGTGATGCTCGCCGACTGGGCCCAGAACACCGTGCTGTTGCGTCCGGTGGAAGCTGCTACCGCGATAGCGCCGGTGGGCCTGGTCTACAAGCTCCACGTGGTGCTGGGCCTGACCCTGTTCGTGTTGTTCCCGTTCACCCGTCTGGTTCACATCGTCAGTGCGCCGGTCTGGTACCTGGGACGTCGTTATCAAATCGTTCGGCAGAAGTTTTGAGGAGAAGATCATGGCGAGTGGATGCGGATGTGGCGGTGGTGGTGGCGGCAGCGGCGGCTGTGGTTCTTCGGCAAAAGTGCCGCCGGTGGTCGATGTGGAGCCCGTTGGGACCGTGCAGTTCGAGCCGGCCCAGGCCGGGCCGGTGGTGGAAGATGAAGCGCCAGAGTTGATTGCCAGCAGTGAGCAGGAGTGGCCGATCATCAGCGTCAACGGGGTGTCGATCACCCCGCAGGCGATGGCCCAGGAGCTGCAATATCACCCGGCTGACAGTCGCGAGGATGCGGTCTACCAGGCCGCTCGGGCCCTGGTGATTCGCGAATTGCTCCAGCAGCGTATCGCCGAGCTGGGCCTGGCATTGCAGGTCAGTGCCGGAGAAAACGAAGAGGAAGCGGCCACGCGGCTGTTGCTTGAACGTGAGGTGCAGGTGCCGCAGTGCGACGAGGCCACCTGCCTGCGTTACTACGAAAGCAACCGGGCGCGCTTTCACAGTGCGCCGTTGTTGGCGGTGCGGCACATCCTGCTCGAATGCGCGCCGGACGATGTCGAGGCGCGCAGCCTGGCCCATGTGCAGGCCGAGCTGCTGCTGGAGCGGTTGGATCAGTTCCCGGGCAGCTTCGCCGAACTGGCGCTGAAGTATTCGGCCTGTCCGTCGAAGGAGCAGGGCGGTTCGCTGGGGCAGATCAGCAAGGGCCAGACCGTGCCCGAACTGGAGCGCCAACTGTTCACCCTGCCAGCGGGTCTGGCCAGCAAACCGCTGGAAAGCCGCTACGGCTGGCACGTGATCAGCATCGACCAGCGCATCGATGGCCAGTCGTTGCCTTATGAAGCCGTAGCGACAGCAATTCGCACCCAGTTGCAGCAGGGCGTTTGGCAAAAGGCGCTGGTGCAGTACCTGCAAACCTTGATCGGTGCGGCGGATATTCGCGGCATTCACCTTCAGGGCGCCGACTCGCCGCTTGTGCAGTGAGCACGGGCTCAATCGGGAGATCTTCATGAACGCGGTGTTGCAGGACGGGTTTGGGCGCCAGATCGATTATTTGCGGATGTCGGTGACCGATCGTTGTGATTTTCGTTGTGTGTATTGCATGGCGAAAAACATGACGTTCCTGCCGCGCCAGCAAGTGTTGACCCTGGAGGAGTTGCAGCGCCTGGCGCGGCTGTTCGTCGGCCTGGGGGTGAAGAAAATCCGCCTGACCGGTGGCGAGCCGCTGATCCGTCCGGGCATCGTCGGGCTGTGTCGCGAGATAGCGGCATTGCCCGGCCTGCGGGAACTGGTGATGACCAGCAACGGCTCGCAGCTGGGGCGATTGGCCCAGCCGCTGGTCGAGGCCGGGGTCAAGCGCATGAACATCAGCCTCGACAGCCTGGACGGCGAACGTTTTCGGGCGATCACCCGTAACGGCAACCTCGATCAAGTGTTGGCAGGGATTGAAGCGGCGAAGGTCGCCGGGTTCGAGCGGATCAAGCTCAACTGCGTGGTCATGAAGGGCCGCAACTTCGATGAAGTCCCGGCGCTGGTGCAGTACGCCATCGACCAACACATCGATATCAGCTTCATTGAGGAAATGCCGTTGGGGGATGTGGGTCGTTCCCGGGGCGAGTCGTTCTGTTCCAGCGATGAGGTGCGGGCCGAGATCGCTCACCATCACCGGCTGCTCGACAGCACTGAAAACAGCGGCGGGCCTGCGCGTTATGTGCGTCTGGAGCAGCATCCGGATACCCGGATCGGTTTCATTTCCCCTAACACCCACAACTTCTGCGCCAGTTGCAACCGCGTGCGCATGACCGTCGAAGGGCGCTTGCTGCTGTGCCTGGGGCAAGAAGACTCCCTCGACCTGCGCGGCTTGCTACGGCGTTACCCGCTGGACGATCAACCGGTGATCCAGGCGGTGCGGCAGGCGCTGCGCGGCAAACCCTTGCGCCACGACTTTAACCCCGGCGGGGAGGTGCAGATTGTGCGGTTCATGAACATGAGCGGTGGGTGAGCACTGCTCAGGTCCCACAAGGGGATTTGTTGTGGATACAAATCTCACAGTCACGCCGTAACCTCTGTGGGAGCGGGCCTGTGGAAGCAAGGCTTGCCCGCGATGCAGGCGACACGGTTCAACTGCAAGACCGTGTCATCGTTCATCGCGAGCAAGCTTTGCTCCCACAGGCCTGCGCCCACAGGGGGGCAGGGGGCTGCCAAATGACCTTTCAGCCTGACGAATAGTCACTCCCGATTCTTGATGTCGATCAATTGCAACCCTGGCTTTTGCCCGTACTCTCCACTGCATATTGTGTTTAAAGATATCTAAAGGCCTATATGTAGTGTCTGGAGCCAAAATGCAGAGCACGTTGATCTCAGTAGGGTGTAACCGCTTGCACAAGCGCGATGGCAGTGTGGTCGCCTTTGATGCGGACAAGATCCGCCAGGCGCTGATCGCCGCCGGCAAGGCCACTGGCGAATATGCCGAAGCCGAGGCCGAGGGGTTGCTTGAGGCGGTATTGGCGCGGTTGGAAGGGCAGACGCGCTTGAACGTCGAGCAGATCCAGGACCGCGTCGAGCGGGTGCTGATGGACGCCGGTTTCTTTCTCTCCATGCGCGCCTACATCGTCTATCGCGAGCAACACGGACGCCTGCGTCGGGATCGCCGTACGCTGGTGGAAGTCGCCACCTCGATGAACGAATACCTCGACCGCGAAGACTGGCGTGTACAGGCCAACGCCAACCAGGGGTATTCCCTCGGCGGGCTGATCCTCAACGTGTCGGGCAAGGTCACCGCCAATTATTGGCTCGACGAAGTCTACAGCCAGGCCATTGGCGAGGCGCACCGCGAGGCGGACCTGCATATCCACGACCTGGACATGCTCGCCGGCTACTGTGCCGGCTGGTCCTTGCGCACCCTGTTGCACGAAGGCCTCAACGGCGTGCCCGGGCGAGTCGAGGCCGGGCCGCCCAAGCACCTGAGCAGCGCCCTGGGGCAGATGGTGAATTTCCTCGGCACCCTGCAAAACGAATGGGCCGGCGCCCAGGCGTTCAGCTCGTTCGACACCTACCTGGCGCCCTATGTGCGCAAGGACCAGCTCAGCTACGACGAGGTCCGCCAGTCGTTGCAGGAGTTCATCTACAACCTCAACGTGCCGTCGCGCTGGGGCACGCAAACCCCGTTCACCAACCTCACGTTCGACTGGGTGTGCCCAGAGGATCTGCGCGAACAAATCCCGGTGATCGGTGGCGAGGAGATGCCGTTCGCCTACGGTGACCTGCAAGCGGAAATGGAGCTGATCAACCGCGCCTACATCGAGGTGATGCAGGCCGGCGATGCGAAAGGCCGGGTCTTCACCTTCCCGATCCCGACCTACAACATCACCCATGACTTCCCGTGGGACAGCGAGAACGCCGACCGGCTGTTCGAAATGACCGCCCGCTACGGCTTGCCGTATTTCCAGAACTTCCTCAACTCGGACATGCAACCCAACCAGGTGCGGTCGATGTGCTGCCGCCTGCAACTGGACGTGCGCGAGTTGCTCAAGCGCGGTGGTGGTTTGTTCGGCTCGGCGGAACAGACCGGTTCCCTGGGCGTGGTGACGATCAACTGCGCGCGCCTGGGCTACCTGTACAAAGGCAACACCAGCGGGTTACTGCAACGCATCGATACCCTGATGGAACTGGCGAAGGAAAGCCTGGAGGTCAAGCGCAAGGTCATCCAGCATCACATGGATGCCGGTTTGTACCCTTACACCAAGCGCTACCTCGGCACGTTGCGCAATCACTTCTCCACCATCGGCGTGAATGGCCTGCATGAAATGCTGCGCAACTTCACCGACGACCAGCAAGGCCTGCACACCGAGCAGGGCCGGGCATTTGCCCTGAAGCTGCTGGATCACGTGCGGGCCACGCTGCTGCGTTTCCAGGAAGAAACCGGCCACCTCTACAACCTCGAAGCCACGCCCGCCGAAGGCACCACGTACCGCTTCGCCAAGGAAGACCTCAAGCGCTACCCGGATATCTTGCAGGCCGGCAGCCCGGTTGCGCCGTACTACACCAACTCGTCGCAACTGCCGGTGGGCTTCACCGACGATCCTTTCGAAGCCCTGGAGCTGCAGGACGAACTGCAATGCAAATACACCGGCGGCACCGTGTTGCACCTGTACATGGCCGAGCAGATTTCCTCGACACAGGCCTGCAAGCAACTGGTGCGCAAGGCCCTGGGACGTTTCCGCCTGCCGTACCTGACCATCACGCCGACCTTTTCCATCTGCCCGGTGCACGGCTATCTGGCCGGCGAACACGAGTTTTGCCCCAAATGCGACGAGGCCTTGCTGCTGCAACAGCAGTTGGCAGGCAGCGTTCACTGATCCGATTCATCGACCGCAAGGAGCTTCACCCATGAATGCATCGCAAAGCCTTCCACAAGCACAGCGTCAACGTTGCGAAGTCTGGACCCGAGTGATGGGTTATCACCGCCCGGTGACGGCCTTCAACCCGGGCAAGCAGTCCGAGCACCGCGAGCGGGTGCACTTCACCGAACGCGCGGCCGGGCGTCCATGAGTCGAGTGCTACGGGTCGGGGGCATGGTGCCCCTGACCACCCTCGATTATCCGGGCCAACTGGCCTGTGTGCTGTTTTGCCAGGGGTGTGCCTGGCGTTGTCGTTATTGCCATAACCCGCAACTGATTCCGCCACGCGGCAGCGAGGAGGTGGATTGGTGCCGGGTATTGGCGTTTCTGCAACGCCGTCAGGATCTGCTCGACGCCGTGGTGTTCAGCGGCGGCGAGCCGACCTTGCAGGACGGCTTGGCGCCAGCCATGGAGGAGGTGCGGCAGATGGGCTTTCGCATCGGCCTGCACAGCGCCGGCATCAAGCCGGCGGCCTTCGCCAAAGTGGTCGGGCTTGCCGACTGGGTGGGGTTCGACATTAAGGCCTTGCCCGAAGATGCCCTCGATGTAACCCGGGTCGAAGGCAGCGGCGCTGCAAACTGGCGCAGCCTCGATCATCTGCTGGACAGCGGCGTGGATTATGAATGTCGCACGACGGTGCACTGGCACCTGTTCGACCCCGAACGGCTGCTGACCCTGGCCCGGCGCCTGAGCGAGCGCGGCGTCACCCGATTTGCCGTGCAATTGGTGCGCACCGCCCGGATGCTCGACCCCCACCTTTCCAGCGTCTCGGCGCAGGCCTTGCAGCCGGAGTTATGGGCCGCCCTGCGCGAGCTGTTCCCCTCGTTTGTGTTGCGCAGTTGAGTGGCCGGTAGCGGTGGGTCAGTTTGCAGAAGTGCTGACTGACACGCCGCCATCGCGAGCAAGCTCGCTCCCACAGGGGGCGTTGTGGCGGATACATAATTCGCAGTCACCCCGGAACCAATGTGGGAGCGAGCTTGCTCGCGATGACGGCGGTACATTCAACATGGATGCAGGCTGATCCACCGCTATCGCGAGCAGGTTCGCTCCCACAGGGGCCCTGTGGTGGACATGACTTTGTAGACCCTCGCAATCCCTCGATCACCAACCCCAGAATTGCAACCACCAGCCATACCCCACCAGGCTGCTAGCCAGGACCAGGCATGCCATGGCGGGCAAGCGTCGGATCGGCGATGCCACGGTGGACCGCAGGCGTTTCCAGCCCAGCCACAGGCTCCAGGCAATTGCCGCTGTCAGCAGCGCGGCCCTTACCGGTGAAACCCATTCCAGCAGCAGCCCTTCATAGCGCAGCAGCTTGACGGTGGTGGCCGACAGGCCGAGGAACAACCCGGCAGCGCCAAGAGGCGTCAGGGTGAGGGCCAGGGGCCGATAGGCTGTGGCATCGTCCGAGAGACATGCCGCCAGGCGCATCAATAGCATCAACGAAGTGCCCATCAGCAGAGCACTCATGCCCAGATACGCGACGATGCAAAAACCATCGAGCCAACTGAAACTGTCATTGAGTTGCGGGTAGTGGGTCAACAGCCACCAGGGCGCGTTGTCCTGTAGCGCCCAAAGCCAATCGTGACTCACCAGCCATTGGGCCAGGCCCTGCTTGAGGTCGATGAACCAGGGGCTGACGGTCCACTGAAAGGCTCCCATGGCTAGGCCGATGACGCCGAACAGCAGCAAGCGAACGTCCCAGGGCGACAGCGTCTTGGCCGTCGCTTGGAGGATTTCCGCGCTGCTGGAGCGGGCAATCAGCCGTACCGCGTCGCGCTGGCCGCTGCAGCGACCACAGGCGTGGCAATCGGCGGCGCCGCGCAGGCGACGGATGTCCAGCAGCGGCGCGCAATTGGGGGGAGGACGCCGGGGTGCAGGGTTTTCCAGCCAGCGTTGTTCGTCCACCTGGAAGTGCACCGGTGCCAAGCGGGCGAGCAGGGCAAACACACCACTGACCGGGCACAGGTAACGGCACCACACCCGCTTGCCCCGGGCGAACGACAGGCCGACGATCACCGCGGCGACGGTGGAACCGCCCAGGATCAGCAGTGCCGCCTGGGCATAGTCGTACACGCTGATCAACTGGCCGTAGACCGTGGTCAGACAGAACGCCAGGGTCGGCCAGCCGGCCCAGCGCAACCCGCGTGGCACCCCGAGGCCCTTGCCGTACTGGCTGGCCCATTCGCTCAGGGCGCCTTCCGGGCACAGCACGCCACACCAGAGGCGGCCGAACAACACGATCGACAGCAACACGAACGGCCACCAGATTCCCCAGAACAGGAACTGTGCCAGCAGCGTCAGGCTATCCAACAGCCGCGCCTGGCTGTCCGGTAATGGCAACATTGCCGGCACCACCAACAGCACCGCGTAGAACAGCACCACCGCCCATTGCACTGCACGAATGGTTGCGCCGTGGCGGCGCATGCCGTCGCCCAGGCGTTGCAGCCAGGGGTTCAGGTCGGGCATGGCAGGGTTTCCGCTTTGCGTGGCCGCAACCAACCCGCGACCACCCCCCAATAGCCCAGCCACACCAGCAATGTCATCGCACTCGGGCTGGCCCGATACCCGGTGAAATCCGCCAGGAACCCGCCGAAACCATGGCCGTCGTCGAGTAATGCGCTGCTGTCCCACAGCGCGTCGCCAATGCCGCGATACACCGCCTCGGGCCAATCCATCGCCAGCAATTGCCCGCCGACTCGCTCGATGGCACTGACCAGCAACGCCGCGCCCAACAGCAGCAGGATCGCTTCGCTGATAGCAAAGAACCGCGGCCACGAGATAAACCGACGACTGCTGTGCAGCAAGGAGACGGTCAGCAGCGACAGCACCAGCCCGGCCAGCGCGCCCACGGCGAACAAGCCCAGTTGCGGCCCGTGCAGGCGTGTCCCGGCGCCATACAGGAAAACCACGGTTTCACTGCCTTCGCGGCTGACGGCGAGCAACGCCAAGACCATCAGCCCCAGGCCGCCCTGACGGCTCAGGCGCTGGTCGGCGTGGCGTGTCAGGTCATGCTTGAGTGTCCTCGCGTTTCGGTGCATCCAGCCGACCATTTGCACGATCAACAGGCTGGCAACCAGTGCCAACGACGCCTGGAACCACTCATTGGCCGCACCGCTCATGGCCTCGCCGGCGAGTAGGATCAGGCCGGCCAGCACGCCGGACAACAACAGGCCCAACGCCGCGCCGGCCCATACAGAGCGCCGCAGTTGGCTGGCCTGTTGCTGCTGGCTGGCCCAGGCCTGGAGAATCCCGATCACCAACAACGCTTCGACGCTTTCGCGCCAGACAATAAACATCGATTGAGTCATGCAAACGCCTCCTGCTGGCCGATCACCGGGCGAGAATCCCGCCCTCGGGCAGTTGCGGGTTGAATTCATCGAAAAACGGATAGTGCCCGGGGCGCAGCGGATGGATGACCACGAAAGTCGTGACGCCGGGCGAGAGCACTTTCTCTACGCGCAATGGCGTGCTTTCGAACTCCGCCGGACCCTGGCCGACATTCTTCAGCACGATCTTGAACCGTTGCCCGGCGGGTACTTCCAGCTGCGACGGCGTGAAATACCCGTCGCGCATGCTCAATTCATAGGTGGGCAGTTCGGCCAGGGCGATTGACGGTAGCAGCAGAGCGGCCCGCGTCAGCCAGGCCAGGCATGACGGCCAGGATCGGCGGCTCATGTTCAGTACCCGCCTTTTTTACCGATCCCGGCGTAGACGAATTCATAATGCAGTTCGCAGCGCTCGAACCATGGGGCCACGCCGGTTTCCTTGTCGGTATGACGACCCAGGGACGCGTGGCCACCCGGTGGCAGGACGGTGAAGGTCAATTGGTATTTGCCCGGGCCGAGCAGCTTGACGTTGTCGCCGTAGTGCGGCCCGTCATTGGCAACCATGGCGTGGAAGTCGCCTTTGAGCGTGGTGTCGTTGCCTTGTTTCTTCAGCTGGAACGACACGTTGAGATAGGGCACGAAACTGCCTTCCTGAAAGCCTTGCTGGTTGTCCGCCGTGGCGCGGATATCCGCTTCCAGGTGCACATCCGAATCCGCCGTGGCGCGCATCATCCCAGCGGGGGCCATTTCGATCGGTTGCAAGTACACCGCGCCGACTTCCAGCCCCGGGCACAGTTGCGGTTCGCCGATGGGGTATTCCTTGGCCTGGGCCAGCGGTGGGAGCAACAGCAAGGCGAGGGACAACGGAGCAAGGGTGCGCATGATAACTTCCTGGTTGGCTAATTGATGGCGCCGAGTCTAGGAAGCTTCGCTGCGAATAATAATGATTCTTGTCAATTTTCAGCGCGAATTTTTGATCAACGAACGTGGGATCGTTCCTGCGCGGCTGTTCTTGATCAGGATCAAGGGCGGCAGCGGCCCAGCGGGGTAGGGTATGGGTACACCCATCGGTCATACGGGGTCGTCATGGCAAAGCCTTTTCCCATCAGTCCCAAGCATCCCGAGCGCATCTGCTGGGGATGTGATCGTTACTGTCCGACCAGTGCGCTGGCCTGCGGCAACGGTGCCGATCGAACGATGCACCCGGCCGAGATGATCGGGGACGATTGGTACCTGCATGGGGATTGGGGGCTGGAGTTGGTCGACATTACCGCCAAGGTCATTGACCCCAGCGCCACTCACCTGAAGGAATAAGGTGAAGGAATAAGGGTAAACCTGTGGCGAGGGAGCAAGCTCCCTCGCCACAATGAAAACCAACAGGTCTTGATAGCTGTCCCGTGCAGGCCGATCAGAGCTTCGGCAACTGCCCGATCCGTCCCATCATCTCGGTCACGATCTGCAAGTCCAAAAGGAATTGCTCCACGGTCTTGAACTCGTTGTCGTTGTGGCCGGTGTATTTGACGTCGGGCATCGCCAGGCCGAATTGCACGCCGTTTGGCAGGTCATGGACCGATGTGGCGCCGGCGGAGGTGCCGTATTTGTGTTCCATGCCGAGATTTTCAGTGGCGACGGCTAGCAGTGCCTTGACCCATTCACCCTCAGGGTTGCGGTACATCGGCGCGTCGATGGAGTAGTCGAAGGCCACCGCGACCTGGGATTGCTTGCTCCAGACGGCCAGCTTGTCGGCAATCTCAGTCTTGAGGGCTTCTGTGGTCTTGCCGACCGGTACCCGCAGGTTGACCGCCAGCTTGAACGTCTTGTCATCCATCCCGACGTAGGTCAGCGAGGCGGTCAGCGGCCCCATGAACACGTCGGAAAAGCCGATGCCTAATTTTTTGCCCAGGTAATCCAAGCCCCAATTGTTGGCGGCGTAACGGGCGGCGTCGGTGATGTGGTTGTGTTTGAGCGCAACCTTGCCGTCCAGGCCATTGATGAAGTCCAGCATCCGTGCCACCGGGTTGACGCCTGACTCGGGCT
Source organism: Pseudomonas beijingensis (assembly GCF_030687295.1). Taxonomy (NCBI): domain Bacteria; kingdom Pseudomonadati; phylum Pseudomonadota; class Gammaproteobacteria; order Pseudomonadales; family Pseudomonadaceae; genus Pseudomonas; species Pseudomonas beijingensis. Next base: position 3,947,445 of record NZ_CP117425.1, read on the forward strand.
CGGAGGAGTGGGCGGAAACGCCGGTGAAGGTCAGTTGCACGTCTTTGCCGACGACCTGGGAGCCCACTTCGAAATTGCCGCCGTTGCGCTTGGCATAGTCGGTAGCGGCCTTGAGCAGGTCGGCGGCCAGCTCGGCGGGCTTGTCGCTGGCGAAGGTGGCCACGGACGTCGACGGAATCTGATTGGTCGCCAGGCCGCCGGTCAATGCGGTGATTTGCGCGCCCTTGCCCTGTGCCGCGCGGCGAGGGAAATTGGCCATGACGGTGCCGTAGCCTTTCTCGGCAATCACCACGGGATAGCCGCCATCCAGTGCCAAGTTGTAGTTGGGCGTCGGGTTGCGTTCGAAATAATAGGGAATGGCGTCGCCGGTGGTTTCCTCGGTGGTGTCGACCAGCAGCTTGAAGTTGCGCGCCAGCGGCAGCTTCTCTTCCTTGATGATCTTCATGGCGTAGAGCGCCACGACGATGCCGTTCTTGTCGTCCTCGGTGCCCCGGCCATACATGCGGTCGCCCACCAGGGTGACCTTGAACGGATCGAGACGGGTGCCGTCTTTCAACACCCAGTTTTCCGGCGTGACCGGCACCACGTCGGCATGGGCGTGGATACCGACGACTTCGTCACCGCTGCCTTCGAGTGAAATCTCATAGACGCGGTTGTCGATGTTGCGGAAGTTCAGGTTGAACGCCTCGGCCAGGCTTTTGATCTTGTCGGCGATCTTGAGGAACTCGGGGTTCTCGTGTTGGGCGACACCGTCCTTGCGAAAGGTCGGGATGGCGACCAGTTCCTTCAGCGTCTCGGTGGCAGCTTTGCCGTATTTCACTCGGGCGTAGAGGCCCAGCAGGCGATGGATTTCGTTCTGCTGTTCGGTCGACAGGGTTTTGTTGGCCTGGAAGGCGCTGATGGTCGGGCCGAGGTTGGCGGTTTTGGCGAGGTCGCTTTTGGCTACTTCGGCGAGGAATTGCCTGAAATCGGTGACTGATGTATCGGCGAAGGTTTTGACGATGGCCGTGCTTTGTTGGGCCGTGATGTTGGCGTTGGCCGACATCGCGAATGACGACAGGCTGGACAGTATGAGGGTGGCAACGGCAAGACGCTTGAACGGGCAGTTCATGGTGGCAGGCATTCCTTTGCAGGAGAGAAGTATCGTTTGATGAAACAATCACTTACAACCTAGCACCATGAACACGCGGCGGGGGAGCCCTTTGAACAGGATTGTCGCCCGGGAAAGCGAAAACGGCGCAGAAATGAAAAATCCATTCCAACCACCCGACACTCAGTGTGGGAGCTTGCTCGGGAAAGCGGTGGGTCAGCTTGCATTGATGCTGATGCTGATGCTGATGCTGATGCTGCTGACGCCATCGCGAGCAAGCTCGGCTCCCACAGGTTTTTTGGGGTGTTCACAAATCCTCAGTCCATCACAGATCCAATGTGGGAGCGAGCTTGCTCGCGATAGCGGTGGGTCAGCTTGCATTGATGCTGATGCTGCTGACGCCATCGCGAGCAAGCTCGGCTCCCATAGGTTTTTTGGGGTGTTCACAAATCCTCAGTCCACCACGAATCCAATGTGGGAGCGAGCTTGCTCGCGATAGCGGTGGGTCAGCTTGCATTGATGCTGGATGTGCCGCCGCCATCGCGAGCAAGCTCGGCTCCCACAGGTTTTTTGGGATGTTCACAAATCCTCAGCCCACCACAGATCCAATGTGGGAGCGGGCTTGCTCGCGAAAGCGGTGGGTCAGCTTGCATTGATGCTGGATGTGCCGCCGCCATCGCGAGCAAGCTCGGCTCCCACAGGTTTTTTGGGGTGTTCACAAATCCTCAGTCCACCACGAATCCAATGTGGGAGCGAGCTTGCTCGCGATAGCGGTGGGTCAGCTTGCGTTGATGCTGGATGTGCCGCCGCCATCGCGAGCAAGCTCGGCTCCCACAGGTTTTTTGGGATGTTCACAAATCCTCAGCCCACCACAGATCCAATGTGGGAGCGGGCTTGCTCGCGATAGCGGTGGGTCAGTTTGCATTGATGCTGATGCTGCTGACGCCTTCGCGAGCAAGCTCGGCTCCCACAGGTTTTTTGGGATGTTCACAAATCCTCAGCCCACCACAGATCCAATGTGGGAGCGGGCTTGCTCGCGAAAGCGGTGGGTCAGCTTGCATTGATGCTGGATGTGCCGCCGCCATCGCGAGCAAGCTCGCTCCCACAGGGGATCTGTGGCGGATGCCAGTTTTGTAAGTACCCACTGCCACAGGGGCGGTGGGTATGGGTTTAATGCGGTGCGCGCGGAATCGTCTTGAGCAGGTCTTCAGGGCTGATGTAGCCGACCACCGGTTGCGCCGTGCTGCCGGGCAATGGCAGGTCAAGGATGTGCCCCTTGATCTTGCCCACCACATGCATCTCGCAGGGTTTGCAGTCGAACTTCAGCGTCAGCACTTCATCCCCATGTATCAGTTGCATCGGCGCGACCTTGGTGCGCACGCCGGTGACGCCCTTGGCTTGCTTGGGGCAGAGGTTGAACGAGAAACGCAGGCAGTGCTTGGTGATCATCACCGGCACTTCACCGGTTTCCTCGTGGGCCTCGAACGCCGCATCGATCAGCTTGACCCCGTGGCGATGATAGAAATCCCGGGCCTTCTGGTTGTAGACGTTGGCCAGGAACGACAGGTGCGACTCCGGGTACACCGGCGGCGGGCTGGTCTCGGCCTTGCGGCCACCGCGCGGGTGGGCTTTGATGCGGGCGGCGGTCAGGGCTTCGATGGCTTCGCGGCGCAACGCCTTGAGCTGCGAGTTGGGGATGAAGAACGCCTGGGGCGCATCCAGCTCGATGGCGGTGGCGTGGTACTCGGTGGTGCCCAGTTGGCCGAGCAGGTCATGCAGTTGCTCCAAGGCCTGTTCCGGCTTGTTCGCCAGGCCGAATGGCCCCTCCAGGGCGACGCTGGCGCTGATGCCTTCCTCGCTGGTGGCGGTCAGTTCCAGGCGTTCTTCGCCCAGGCGCGCAACCCAGGCCAGGCCGACCCGGCGCTCGGAGGAGGTCTTGAGCAACGCTTGCTGCCAGTTGTGGTCCAGGTTGCGGCTCAGCGGATGGTTGGGGCGCAATTGGTACATCCCGGCCGGCATCTCGTTGGGCTCGACGCGGTAGCGGTAGCGCTTCTGGCCGTCCTCTTCGAATTCACCCTTGGGCTCGGCGATGTTGGCGCGGAAACCGACGACTTCGCGCTTGACCAGCACGTTGAGCCCGTCGCCGTTGGACAACGGATCGAAGGTCACTACTTGCAAGTCGCGCTTGCCGACCTTTTCCACCACGCCCACCGGCACGCCGGTAAAGGTTGGCGAATCGAAGGCGCCGATGTCGATCTTGCGCTCGCTGACGAAATAGTCGGTGCTGCCACGGTGGAAGGTCTTGTCCGGGTCGGGGACGAAGAAGTGGGCGGTACGGCCGCTGGACGCGCGGGCCAGGTCCGGGCGGTCTTCGAGGACATCGTCCAGGCGCTGGCGGTAATAGGCGGTGATGTTCTTCACATAGCCCATGTCCTTGTAGCGCCCTTCGATCTTGAACGAGCGCACGCCGGCTTCGACCAGGGCGCGGATGTTGGCGCTCTGGTTGTTGTCTTTCATCGACAGCAGGTGTTTTTCATAGGCGACTACCCGGCCCTGGTCATCCTTGAGGGTGTAGGGCAGGCGACAGGCCTGGGAACAGTCGCCACGGTTGGCGCTGCGGCCGTTCTGGGCGTGGGAGATGTTGCACTGGCCGGAAAAGGCCACGCACAGCGCACCGTGGATGAAGAACTCGATGGCCGCATCGGTCTCGTCGGCGATGGCACGGATTTCCTGCAGGTTCAGCTCACGGGCCAGGACCAGTTGCGAGAAACCGGCCTGGTCGAGGAACTTGGCCCGGGCCAGGGTGCGGATGTCGGTCTGGGTGCTGGCGTGCAGCTCGATAGGCGGGATATCCAGCTCCATCACCCCCAGGTCCTGGACGATCAACGCGTCGACACCGGCATCGTACAACTGGTGGATCAGCTGGCGGGCCGGCTCCAGTTCATTGTCGTGCAGGATGGTGTTGATGGTCGTGAACACCCGGGCGTGGTAGCGGTGGGCGAACTCCACCAGCCGGGCAATATCGCCCACCTCGTTGCAGGCGTTGTGACGCGCGCCGAAACTCGGGCCACCGATGTACACGGCGTCGGCGCCATGCAGAATGGCCTCGCGGGCGATGGTCACGTCGCGGGCGGGGCTGAGCAATTCCAGATGATGTTTGGGCAAGGACATTTGTTTTTAGTCAGGCTGGTCACGGTCGAAGCGCGCATTGTAGCCGGCAGGAGCCTTACAGGCACCTGTGGACTTGGGTTTGCACGATCCGGACCGATGCGCGGTGCTCCCCTCCGGGTTCACTCCGGCGTCGAGCCGGCGCTGCACCAACGGTTTCGCCCGGTGTTCTTGGCCAGGTACAAGAAGGCATCGGCGGCCCTGATCAACATGGCCGGGGTGACGTCTTCGCCGCTCGGCAGGCAGGTGGTGACGCCCGCGCTGATGGTCACGATGCCCAAGGGATGGTCGCCGTGTTCGATGTTCAAGGCCCTGACGGCTTCGAGGATTTGCTGCGCGACCTTGGCGGCCCCGGCGCTGTCGGTGTTGGGCAGCAACACGGTGAATTCTTCACCGCCATAGCGGACCGCCAGGTCACCCGGCCTTTTGATGGTCTGCCTGAGCGCGGCGGCAATCGCCCGCAGGCAATCGTCGCCGGCGGCATGGCCGTACCTGTCGTTGAAACGCTTGAAGTAATCGACGTCGAGCATGATCAGGGCCAGGGAGGAACCCTGGCGCCTTGCCAGACGGATTTCATCGGCCAAGGCGATGTCCAGGCGCCTGCGGTTGCCCAGCCCGGTCAGGCTATCGGTCAGCGCCATGTCGCGCATGGCCTGGTGGGCGCTGCGAATCTGTTTCTCCATGGTCATGCGGTAGCGCAGCTGGCTCAACACGATGAGCCCGAAGCCCACCAGTATCGCGATCAGGAAAATCAGCACCAGACCGGTCTTGAACAGGTCGCGGCGCCAGGGTGCGATGATCGATTCGCGGGACAAGCCGGCTTCCACCACCAGCGGATACGTGGTCAAGGCCCGGTAGCCGTACAGGCGCTCGGTGTCATCGACGACGGCCCTGGCTTCGGCAACCCCTTGATTGGAGGTGGGTAAATGTTCCCGGAAGATCACGCTGTTGACGAGGCTCTTGCCAATCACCGACGCGACGAAAGGACGTCGGACCAGGATCGTTCCGCTGCGCTTGGCCAGGACCAGCGCGCCTTTGCCATCGATTTTGAAGTCGCCGTAGTAGTCGACGAAATAGCTGACCTTCACGGTCCCCAGCAATACGCCGGCAAACGAGCCATCGGGGTTGTTCAAACGGCGGGAAATGGGAATGATCAGGTCGTTGGTGGAACGGCTCTTGACGACGTCGCCGATGCGCACCCCTTGATCCTCGTGGGTGCGGTGGTATTGGAAGTAGTCGCGGTCGGCGTTGTTCGCCATTTCCGGAATCACTTCCTTGTCCGTCACCAGCCATTGACCGTCCGGGCCGTAGATAAACAGCCCATGCAGTTGCGGCATGATGGCGGCTTGCTGCACCAATAGCTTATGGATGCGCGGAACGTCCATGTTCTGCAGGCCGTCGCCCTCCACGCGTTCGGCGAGGGCGGCGGTAACCACATCCACTTGTCGAATCGTATCTTCGGCGTGCTGGGCGGTCGCCCGTGCCAGGTTCGTCACCGAATCCCGGGCAGACGCAAACGCGGCGCGGTAGTCGCGCCAGGTCCGCCAGCCTTCGACGGCCAGGAAGGCGATGACGACCACGAGCATGAAACTCACGGTCAACCGAAATGCAGCTCCGGCCCGCACAGCCTGCTGGGAAAAGGCTTCATTGGGGCTTTCGATCTTGGGCTCTGGCTGCTTGCGTCCGAGCATTGACATATCCTTTCCACGATGGGGCTGCACCTTTCACGGCGCAGCCTATCCTATTCGAATTCAGCATGTTAGCTAACTGCGACGAGGCAGGTATAAGCGGCGGCACAGGATTGGGGAGAAAGGTTTCATGAAAGTTGGCGTCATTTCCGATACCCACGGCCTGCTGCGCCCCGAAGCGCTTACCGCGCTGCAAGGCTGTGAGCGGATCATTCATGCCGGTGATATCGGCAGCCCGGACATCCTCGACGCCCTGGCTTCCATCGGCGAGCTGCACGTGGTGCGCGGGAACAACGATCTGGAGGCCGAGTGGGCAGGGCACCTTGCCGATTGCCTGCAATTCGACCTGGGGGGGTGGCCGGTACTGCTGGTCCATGATATCGCGGATGTGCCGGCGCCACTCGAACCCGGCGTGAGACTGGTGACCACTGGCCATTCCCATAAACCACTGATCGAATGGCGGGGCGAGCGGCTCTACCTCAACCCTGGCAGCGCCGGCCGGCGGCGGTTCAAGTTGCCGGTGACGCTGGCGCTGCTTGAGGTGAGTGAACAGGCGATCGAGCCGCGGCTAGTCCGGTTATTGGAATGAATCCGTTTACCTGAAGTACTTGTCGACGTAGGCCTGGATTTCCTTGCGCATGAAACGCCCGGATTCATCGGCCCGTTCCTCCCAGCCGAACACGCACGCAGTGGTGTGCCACGACCTGACTCCTTTGACACGGAAGACGGGGCTGGTCCAGGCGGTGCTGTCCCATCCCGTGGTGACCATGGCCGAACAGGCGATCGCAGCACTGGTCGAGGCCACGAGCGTCACACAGCCAGGCCCGGCGCCGAGGCGGGTGGTGCCGCTTCAGATCGATGTGCCGGAAAGCACCTGACTGTTTGATGCATTCTGAGCCACCGCTATCGCGAGCAAGCTCGCTCCCACAGGGGATTGATGGTGGATGTAGATATTGCGGCCAACCGGCAACAGTGTGGGAGCGAGCTTGCTCGCGATAGCGGTATCAGATTCGACATCATTGTTGGCTGACAATCCGCATTCGCGAGCAAGCTCGCTCCCACAGGAGATTGATGGTGGATGTAGATATTGCGGCCAACCGGCAACAGTGTGGGAGCGAGCTTGCTCGCGATGGCGGTATCAGATTCGACATCATTGTTGGCTGACAATCCGCATTCGCGAGCAAGCTCGCTCCCACAGGGGACTTGCGCCACCGGAAGATCGGGGAGGACCTGGATCAAATGTGGGAGCGAGCCTGCTCGCGAATGCGGTGTGTCATTCAACCTCCATATCGACTGACTTGACGCCATCGCGAGCAGGCTTGCTCCCACAGGTCTCGGTTATTAAGCCTCTTGGCCTGTTTGGGCCTTGGCCAGGGTCGGATAGTCCGTATAACCACGCTCGTCGCCTTGATAGAACGTCGACGCATCAGGGGGGTTCAGCGCCTGGCCCCGTTTGAAACGCTCCACCAGGTCCGGGTTCGCCAGGAACGGTGTGCCGAACGCCACCAGATCTGCTTCACCGCGGCTGATGGCGGTAGCGGCGCGTTCGGCGCTGTAGCCGCCATTGGCGATGTAGGGCCCGCCGAAGCGGCGCTTGAGCTCCCGGAAGTCGAACGGGCCTTCGCCCAGTTCCACGATGTGCAGGTAGGCCAGGCCATAGCGGCTGAGCATCCTGGCGGTGTAGTCGAAAGTGGCTTGTGGGTGGCTGTCGCTCATCGAGAAGTAGCTGAAGATCGGCGACAGGCGCACACCGACACGGCTGGCCCCGAAGACTTCGATCACCGACTCGACGACCTCCTTGAGGAAACGGGCGCGATTCTCGACCGAGCCGCCGTAGGCATCGGTGCGTTGGTTGGTGCCGTCACGCAGGAACTGGTCGATCAGGTAGCCATTGGCGCCGTGAATTTCCACGCCGTCGAAACCGGCCTGTTTCGCGTTGACGGCAGCCTGGCGGAAGTCGGCGATCACGCCGGGGATTTCATCGAGCTCCAGCGCCCGTGGCAGTTCATAGGGCTTGAGGCCTTCGGGGGTGTAGATCTCGCCATCGGCCTTGATCGCCGAGGGGGCAACGGGTTGGGCGCCGTTGACTTGCACCAAGGGATGGGAAAGACGGCCCACGTGCCAGAGCTGCAAAAACATCTGCCCACCCTCGGCATGGACCGCGTCGGTCACCTGTTTCCAGCCAGTGATTTGCTCAGGGGTGAAAATCCCCGGCGTTCTCAGGTAACCCTTGCCCTGGGCCGACACCTGGGAGCCTTCGCTGATGATCAGGCCGGCGCTGGCGCGTTGGCTGTAATTCTCGGCCATCAGGGCCGTGGCCGCATCGCCTGCTCCGGCACGGCTGCGGGTCATCGGCGCCATGATCATGCGGTTTTTCAGGGACAGCTTGCCGAGTTGAACTCGGGACAACAGAAGATCGAGACCGATGTCAGTCATGATTCACCTCTAAGGGATCGGTTAAGAACAGGGATTGAATCGAGGGTCGGTCAGCCCAACCGACCCTCTTGCTGCAAAAGGGCGCCGATGCGCTGGATTTCTTGCTCGCCTTTCTCCAGAGCCGCCACGCTGGTGTGCACCGAGTAGTGGCCCATCACCAAGTCATGGGGATGCTTGACCGCCGAACCGAGCACGAAGGACGTCGCGCCCCGGGCCACGATGTCGATGGCCGCGCCGGACTCTTCGAATACCACCATTTCCCCTGCATTGGCGTTGCCGCCCGCATCGAGGCTGCCGCTGTTGACCGCCAGCCAGGCAACGCTGTGCCCGGCCGGTGGTGTGTAGCGCCAGTGCTCGTTGTCCTGCAATTGCACGGCGAGGTAATTCATGCCCGCTGGCGCCGTAACAGGGCTGCGGGTCGCGCCGTATTGGCCGAGCAATACCCGCGCCGGACCTTCACGGGGGATCTCGGAGGGTGCCAGATAGAGGCTGTGGGGCGGGGCATTTTCTTCAGCCGCCGGCAGCGCCACCCAGAGCTGGAAGCCTTGGATCGGCGAACTGGCGACCGGCCGCCCGCTGTGCCATACACCGTTGCCGGCTTGCATCCATTCCACGCCGCCGCTGGGCAGTGTGCCGGATTGGCCGGTGGTGTCTTCGTAAATCACCTGGCCTTCGATCAGATAGGTCAGCGTGGCGATTCCAGAGTGAGGGTGCATGCCGAATCCCCTTTGCATGGCGTCGGCCTTGGCGGCAATGCGATCGAGAAACACGAACGGCTTGCAGAGCTGGCCCAGGTCGCCGGGGCTCATGAGTCGGGTGATCGGCCCGTGGCTGCTGCCGGAAGTGCGATGGACGATGACGCGCGGCGGTGCTGCGACGATGCTGTTCATGGGATTGCCTCCAAGTCTTGGGCGTTGGGCCTCGATGGGAGAAGGATAAGTGCCTGCCAATGGATTGATTAGCCGATACAATCGGATTGAACTCATCCATTAAACGAAGGAATGTCGGCGCCATGCTCGATCTCAACGATGTCGCGCTGTTTGTCCAGGTGGTCCGCAGCGGCAGCTTCGCCGAGGCGGCCAGGCGCTTGGGCATGCCTGCCAACACCGTCAGCCGCCGGGTCCAACAGTTGGAGGCGCAGTTGGAGTCGCGACTTCTGCAGCGCTCGACCCGCAAACTCACGTTGACCCAGGTGGGCCAGGGGTTTTATGAGCGCTGCGTGGAGGCGGTGGATGGTCTGATGGATGCAGGGCAGGAACTGATGATGGGTAGCGAAGAGCCCAGCGGCCTGGTGCGTATCGCGGCGCCGGCGGATTTTTTCGATTTTTTCCCGATGGAATGGGTGGCCGACTTTTTAGCCGCACACCCTCGTGTGCAACTCGATTTTGTGCTCAGCGATGCCCGTGTCGACCTGATTGCCGACCGCATCGACGTGGCCTTTCGCGGCGGTCCGCTGCAGGACTCTGGGTATGTCGGTCGCCAACTGCTGCAGAACGACGGTGACGGCATGGTTGCCAGTCCCGCCTACATTGCCGCACGCGGCGTACCGCGTTCGCTGCAGGACCTGGCTCACCACGACGGCGTGAGCTTCGCCCACCCCAGCGGCTTGACCGACTGGCGACTCGTCGGCCCGGACGGTATCGAGGAACACGTGCAGATCGCCAGCCGATTCCATGCCAACACCGCCCAAGCGTTGCGCAGGGCAACCGTCGCCGGTCTGGGCATCGCCGTGCTGCCAGGGGCACTGAGCGCTCTCGACCTGGAAGCCGGAAGGCTGGTGCGCGTGCTGCCGCAGTACCAACGCAGCGGCTTCGGCCTGAATGTGCTGTATCCGAGCCGGCGGCAGTTGCCGCTGGCGGTTTCGGCGTTCATCGGGTTGGTGATGGAGAAGCTGGAGCTCAAGGCGTTTCCGGCGCGCACACAAAAAATCTGACACTCCCCATTTGTGCCGCTCCTGGATATTGTGGCGAGGGGATTTATCCCCGCTGGGCTGCGCAGCAGCCCTTCTAAACAGTCAACTCAATCTGCCTGACACACCGGGTTGTTGGTATTAGGGCCGCTCCGCGCTCCAGCGGGGATAAATCCCCTCGCCACAGTGACTCGCCTCGTCCCAGTGATCAGCACGCTCGCGCAGTAGGCCATTTTTTTCCTTCCCAGCAACGACAAAAACCCTCGTTTCGCAAATCCCCGCCTGCCAACACAATCGCCTCGACACCTCATCTCGATCACCGCAACCGCAAAACAACAAGAAAACCGAATCCGAGGCGGCGCCATGCCTGCCTGAACCAAACCTACTGCCGGAAGTGCACAAACATGCTTGATGAAACCCTACCCATCGATACGCTTGTTATAGGCGCCGGCCAGGCCGGCGTGGCCATGAGTGAGCATTTGAGCCGGCAAGGCGTGCCGCATCTCGTGGTGGAGCGCAGCCGCATTGCCGAGGCCTGGCGCACGGCGCGTTGGGATTCGCTGGTGGCCAACGGGCCGGCCTGGCATGACCGCTTTCCGGGGCTGGAATTCGAAGGGCTCGACCCGGATGCCTTCGCGACGAAGGACCAGGTGGCCGATTACTTCGAAGCCTATGCCCGTAAATTCAATGCACCGATCCGTACCGGCGTTGAGGTCAGGGGCGTGGAGCGCAATGTCGGTCGTCCGGGCTTCACCGTTGAAACTTCCGAAGGCCTGATCGAAGCGATCCATGTGGTCGTCGCCACCGGGCCCTTCCAGCGGCCGGTGATCCCACCGATTGCACCGGATATGGCCACGGTCACCCAGCTTCACTCGGCCCAGTATCGTAACCCCGGGCAATTGCCCGAGGGGGCGGTGTTGGTGGTGGGGGCGGGGTCGTCGGGCGTGCAGATCGCCGATGAACTGCGGCGCGCTGGCAAGCAGGTCTATCTCTCGGTGGGGGCCCACGACCGCCCGCCACGGGCCTATCGCAACCGCGATTTCTGCTGGTGGCTGGGCGTGCTGGGCGAATGGGATGCGGAGGCGGTCCAGCCCGGCAAGGAGCACGTCACCATCGCCGTGAGCGGTGCCCGTGGCGGCCATACCGTGGATTTTCGCCGGCTGGCCCACGAGGGCATCACCCTGGTGGGGCTGACCAAATCGTTCAACGGCAATGTGGTGAGCTTCGAACCGAATCTTGCCGACAACATCGCCCGCGGCGACGAAAACTACCTGGCGCTGCTGGATGCCGCCGACGCCTACATTGCCCGTAACGGCCTGGACCTGCCGCTCGAACCTGAAGCCCGCCACCTGCTGCCCGACCCGCAATGCCTGACCCAGCCGATCCTGGAACTGGACCTGCTCGCCACCGGCGTGACCAGCGTCATCTGGGCCACCGGCTACTCGGTGGATTACAGCTGGCTGAAGGTCGACGCCCTCGGCGCCAATGGCAAGCCTCGGCATCAGCGTGGCGTTTGCAGTGAGCCTGGCCTGTATTTCGTCGGCTTGCCGTGGTTGTCACGTCGAGGCTCGGCGTTCATCTGGGGTGTCTGGCATGACGCCCGGCATATTGCCGACCACATCGTGAAGCAACGCATTTACCTCGCTTATCAAGATGCTGCCCAGCGCCAGGCCCCGGCACTTGACAGCGATTCACACCGTTCGAAAACCAGTCTCTCGGGAGTCCGCTGATGCCTACTCACACACGTATTCGCATGTTCAATACCAAGGACACCTACCCGAACCAGACGCTGGACAACGACCTGTGCCAGGCCGTGCGCGCCGGCAACACCGTCTACGTGCGCGGCCAGGTCGGCACCGACTTCAACGGCCAACTGGTGGGCCTTGGCGATCCTCGCGCCCAGGCCGAGCAGGCCATGCGCAACGTCAAGCAGTTGCTGGAGGAGGCCGGCAGCGACCTGAGCCACATCGTCAAGACCACCACGTACCTGATCGACCCGCGCTATCGCGAACCGGTGTACCAGGAGGTTGGCAAGTGGCTCAAGGGCGTGTTTCCGATCTCCACCGGGTTGGTGGTCAGTGCCCTGGGCCAGCCGCAGTGGCTGATGGAAATCGACGTGATCGCGGTGATCCCTGAATAAGGAGCGGAACATGACCTTTTCCATCGTTGGACGCTGTGCCGAAACCGGCCAGTTGGGCATTGCCATCAGCTCCTCGAGCATTGCCGTCGGTGCCCGTTGCCCCTGGTTGCGCGCGGGCGTCGGCGCGGTGTCGAGCCAGAACATCACCCTGCCGGCCCTGGGACCACAGATTCTCGATGAACTGGCCGGCGGCCTGGCGGCACAAGCGGCGTTGGAGCGGACCCTGCCGCGCAACGGCTACAGCCAATACCGCCAGGTGGCGGTGATCGATGCCGAAGGGCGCACGGCGATGTTCAGCGGCGAGCATACCCTGGGCACCCACAACGCGGTGGCCGGTGAGCAATGCGTGGCGGCCGGCAATCTGTTGGCCAACGCTGCGGTGATCGAGGCCATGGTCACGGCCTTCGAACACAGCGGTGGCTGTCTTGCGTCACGCTTGATGAGCGCGTTGCAGGCCGGGCAAGCGGCGGGCGGGGAGGCTGGGGCGGTGCATTCGGCGGCGCTGTCGGTGGTCGATGACCTGACCTGGCCCATCGTCGATCTGCGGGTGGACTGGGCCGAGGAAAATCCCATCGGCGAGCTGGAAAAGCTCTGGCTCGCCTATCAGCCGCAACTGCAGGATTACCTGACCCGTGCGCTTAACCCGACCTTGGCGCCGAGTTATGGAGTGCCGGGCGATGAGTGAGCTGCGCAGTCGCGCGCTGCTCGCCAAGCTGGTGGGCTTTGCCACGGTCAGCCGCGATTCGAACCTGGCCTTGATCGAGTTCGTGCGTGACTACTTGCAAGGGCTGGGCGTGAACAGCGAGCTGATCTACAACGCCGAGCGAACCAAGGCCAACCTGCTGGCGAGCATTGGCCCGTCGGTGCCCGGTGGCGTGGTGTTGTCCGGACACACCGATGTGGTGCCGGTGGACGGGCAGGCCTGGACGGTCGATCCGTTCTGCCTGACCGAGATGGACGGCAAATGGTTCGGGCGGGGCACGGCGGACATGAAGGGCTACCTGGCCTCGGTGCTCGCGGCGGTGCCGGTGTTCTTGTCCAGCCCGCTGCGGCGACCGGTGCACCTGGCGTTTTCCTATGACGAAGAGGTGGGTTGCCTGGGCGTTCACAGCTTGCTGGAGGTGTTGGTCCGGCGAGTTCCGCAACCGGCCCTGTGCCTGATTGGCGAACCCACCCAGCTCCGACCGGTGCTGGGGCACAAAGGCAAGCTGGCGATGCGTTGCCATGTCCGAGGGGCGGCCTGCCATTCGGCCTATGCCCCTTACGGGGTCAACGCTATCGAACAGGCGGTGCGCCTGATCGGACGGTTGGGCGAGATCGGTGCGCAGCTGGCCGAACCCTCACGGCACGACCTGCGCTTCGACCCGGCGTTCTCCACGGTGCAGGTCGGGGTAATCCATGGCGGCACGGCACTGAACATCGTCCCGGCCGACTGCCGTTTCGATTTCGAAGTGCGCGCCTTGCCGGATTTCGATCCCCATGGGGTGGCCGAGCAATTGCAAGGTTATGCCGAGCAGACCCTGCTGCCGGCAATGCAGGCGGTGGCGCGGGATACGGCGATCCGCTTCGAACCGCTGTCGGCCTACCCGGGCCTGGCCACGTCGCCTGACAGCGCGGCCGCCCAACTGGTTGCGCGGCTGTGCGGCAGTGACGCCTTCAGCACGGTCGCCTTTGGCACCGAAGGCGGCCTGTTCCACCAGGCCGGCGTGCCGACGGTGGTCTGTGGCCCCGGCAGCATGGACCAGGGGCACAAGCCCGACGAATACGTGAGCGTTGAACAAATGGCCGCCTGCGATCGCTTGATGGATCGGTTGGCGAGCCATCTCTGTGAACCCAATGAATGCTGACCGCAAGGGTGCCTGAGGAGAACGATTTCAAGGGAAGGAGATTCCTGGTGGTCAGCCAGGCGACAACCAACAGGCCGACAAGAGCCTTTGCTGTAGACCATACCGCCCGTGTTTACGGTCACCTTTGAGTCCCGTCACCGGCTCGTGCGGGCGAGCCGGCATTTTCGAGGAACCGCTTCATGTCCAGATCCTTGCGTTGCAATATCGCGTGTGCATTGGCGTTGTTGAGTTCAAGCGTCATGGCCGCGCCCCAGAGCTTGACCGTGATTTCCTTTGGCGGCGCCACCAAGCAGGCCCAGGACAAGGCCTACTTCCAACCTTTCAACGCCAGTGGTGCAGGAAGTATCGTGGCCGGTGAATACAACGGCGAACTGTCGAAGATCAAGGCCATGGTCGCGGCTGGTCACACCAGTTGGGACGTGGTCGAAGTGGAAAGCCCCGAGCTGTTGCGGGGCTGTGAAGAAGGCCTGTTCGAAAAGCTCGACCTGACCGGCCTTGGCGACCCGGCCAACTATGTGCCGGGTGCGCTCAATGAGTGTGGTGTCGCCACCTACGTGTGGTCGATGGTCCTGGCTTATGACCAGACCAAGCTGGCCAAGGCACCCAGGTCCTGGGCGGATTTCTGGAACGTTGCCGAGTACCCGGGCAAGCGAGGCCTGCGCAAGGGGGCCAAGTACACCTTGGAAATCGCCTTGCTGGCCGATGGGGTCAAGGCGCAGGACCTGTACAAGGTGTTGAACACCCCTGAAGGTGTATCCCGGGCCTTCGCCAAACTGGACCAGATCAAACCGAACATTCAATGGTGGGAAGCCGGCGCCCAACCGGCACAATGGCTGGTGGCGGGGGACGTGGCGATGAGTGCGGCCTACAACGGACGCATTGCGTCGGCGCAAAAGGAAGGCATGAAGCTGAGCATTGTCTGGCCGCAGAGTCTGTACGACCCGGAGTACTGGGCCGTGGTCAAGGGCACGCCGAACAAGGCCCTGGCCGAGCAGTTCATTGCCTTTGCCAGCCAGCCGCAGACCCAGAAGGTGTTTTCGGAAAACATCCCTTATGGGCCGGTGCACCGCAAGACACTGGCGCTGTTGCCGACGGCGGTACAGGAACAGTTGCCCACCGCCGAGGCCAACCTGGCTGAAGCCCAAGCCGTGGACGCGGAGTTCTGGGTCGACCATGGTGAGGAACTGGAACAACGTTTCAACGCCTGGGCGGCTCGCTAGACACCGCTCCTGTTGCGAACACAACCCTTTGTGGCGAGGGAGCAAGCTCCCTCGCCACAGGTTTTGTGTTTGGCATGGTGATGGTGCGGGTTATTCAAATCCCATTATTTGCGACTACCCACCAGTGGCGAGCACCGTGTTTTTTGTGGCGAGGGTTGATTGGGCCTCAGGCCAGCCATTGCTTGAACTGTTCCTTGCAGTAGTCGACAAACAACTGGGCCGGCTTGGTGAGGTGGGTGCGCTTGAGCCAGCCTGCCACCAGCGCCGAACCGGTCACGTCCTCGGCGATGTCGACGCACACCAGGTGTTGTCCGTCGTAGGTGCAGGTGGAGTGCGGGCGAGTCACCAGTACGGCAAAACCAAAGGACTGGCCGACCATGCCGCGTACCATCTCAATGGACGGCGAGCTGAAGACAATGTTGGGGGTCAGGCCCAGCTCTTCGAAGATGCTCACGAAATAGGTGCGACTGGGCTGTACGTCCAGCAGGATCATGGGTTCGAGGGCCAGGTCGCGCAGCGACACCTGGGCCTGATCGGCAAAGCGATGCCCCGCCGGCAGTAACGCGTAGGGGCGTTGCGGCGCCGTCAGTGCTTCGGTCTCGATGGTGCTGTCGAGGTCGTGTTCGTAGAAAATCGCCAGGTCGAAACGCCCCCCCGTGAGGCCTTGCACCAGTTCCTGCTGCTCGCCATCCTGCACGCGGATTTCCACCCCCGGGAAGCGCTCGCGAAAACCGGCGATCAGCCGCGGCAGGTAGAGTGGGGCGACGGTTTCGAAGCAGCCGATGTCGATCTGCCCGCTGACCACATCGTTGTCGGCCAGCGCGTTCTGCTCGAACTCCCGGGCCATGCGCAACAGTTCCTGGGCCTTGCGATAGAACCGCGCGCCGCCAGGCGTCAACGATACCCCCTGGGCGTGATGACGAATGAGCAACTGCACGCCGAAACTGTCTTCCAAGCCCTTGATGGCGGAGGCGATCGACGGCTGGGCGATGTACAGCTTGCGGGATGCTTCAGCGACGCTGCCACATTCGACGGTGGTGACGAAGTACTTCAGCTGACGCAAGGAATAGGACGCCACGACACACCTCGATCCGGATGATTTCTGCCTACCTTACCTTGTGCACGGAGGGCGGTGGGCGGGCGTTGATACGGATTTTGCTGGGTAGTGACGATATTCAGGCTGGCTTTGGGCCGAGCGCCTGAAAAAAACGCCTGCCCAAGGATCGTTGACAGGCGTCTGGGAAAGACCGGCGCAGAAAGGAGGGACTGGCCGGGGGCGGAACCGGGTTTAGGCCACCGGGATCAACGGGTCGGCGGCGGCCAGGGCGGTGGCGCGATCAGCTGCGGGCGGGTAGATCCACACCGTGTTGATCTGGGTCTTGAGGTCCTTGGCTTCCTGTCCGACCAACTTGAGCTGGCGATCCCAGCCTTCGGTGTACACCGCGCCCCAGGCGCCCAGGTCCAGGCAGGTCACATATTTGGGTTGGCTGTAGGCCATCGGCGCGACGCCCAGCAAGTCGGCCGCGACGTTGTTGCCGGCGTAGCGGCCGAGGGCGATGGCGTGCTGGCAGGACATCGCCGCATAGTTGCCCAGCGTGTCGGTGGCAGCGTAGGCCACGTCACCGGTGGCGAATATGTCGTTCTGGCCCAGGACTTTGAGGTTGGCATCGACGTGCAGGCGACCCTGGCGATCGCGGGTAGCGGGTATCTGTTGGGTCAACGGACTGGCGCGGAACCCCACGGTCCAGATCACGGTATGGGACTCGATACGCTGGCCGCTCGACAGGGTGACGCCCCCCGCATCCACCGACTCCACCGAGGCGTTGAGGATCCATTCGATCCCCAGGTGCTCGGACGCTTCGACAATGGACGGGCGAATGCCGTCGCCCAACGCTGCGCCGATCTGCGCCCCGCGATCCACCACGATGACCCGAATGTCTGCGTCCTCGCCGAGGACAGCGCGCAGGCGTGCGGGCATTTCGGTGGCGGTTTCGATGCCGGTAAAGCCGCCGCCGGCCACCACCACGGTATTGCGGGCCGGGCTGTCCGGCAGACGCTTCAGGGACTTGATATGGGCTTCGAGACGGCTTGCCTGTTCGATTTCATCAACGTCGAAAGCATGCTCAATCATGCCTTCGAGGTCGGGACGAACCAGCTGGCTGCCCGCCGCGAGCACCAGGCGGTCATAGCCCAGGGTGCCCTGGGTACCGAACACATCCACGTAGCCAACCTGTTTGTTGCTGACATCGATACTGCTCGCCGAGCCTTGTACGAATTTAACGCCCACCGCGTCGAACAGACCACCCAGCGGTGCGGCCATGGTGTGCACGTCCGGTTCGTAGAACCGAGGTCGGATGCGCAGTTCAGCCTGAGGGGCCAGGACGCTGATCTGCACGTCATTACGATCATGTTGGTCCAACAGCCGGGCCGCGCTCAACGCGCTCCAGACCCCGCCGAAACCTGCGCCAACAACCAGAATATGTTGTTTCATGATGAGCTCCCGAAGACAAAATCGATACGTTGAATTGTTTAACTGTTTCAGCGTGACCGTGTCGCGAAGTACTCCAAAAGCGCCTGGCTGCAATGAATTGCCATCGAGCACATTCAGTTTCGGTTCGCTGTAGGAAAGCTTATTGGCAGGGCCTGTATTTAACACTTCTACATAAGGTCATCGGGCCTATGCCTGGGTAGGGGCGATCTATACGAAGGTATGAGGGGGGCGACGCAGTCAAGCGGACCGGGCAAGTACCGATTCGACGCAGGCGATCAATTCAGCGCAGTCGAAAGGTTTTGGGAAAAATGCCACCGGCTCGGGCGCACCCGCGCTGATACGGGGTGACATGCCAGGGTAGCCGGTGATGAAGATGGTCGGGATATGAATGCCCAGGGCCGACAATCGATCGTACATCTGAATGCCGTTCATGCCAGGCATTTGAATATCCGATATCAGGCACGCGGTGTTTTCAAGTTCGCAGGAAGATAAAAAGTCCAAGGCACCCGCGTATGTCTTAACCCGATATCCGTGGGAACGTAACAAGCCATCCAATGCAATTCGAACTGACTCATCGTCATCAATGATTGAAATAGTTGCGGTGTTGGACATGTCGATACCTGGGGGTGATATCAGGTAGCCATAAAGGCGCCCGTGTCACTGCAAGATACGCCGTCCAATGGTTCCGCCAAGTATACGTGTGTATGAACTTTCTACTGCTCGCCGCGCCACTCCAGCACCTGGGCCATGCGCACCAGATCGGCAAACGAGTGTGCGCACATTTTGCGCATGGCCTGGCCGCGGTGAATCTTGACCGTGATTTCGCTCAAGCCCAGTTCCCCGGCGATCTGCTTGTTCATCAGGCCCGACACCGCCAGCGCCATGACCTGCTGCTCCCGGGGCGTCAATGTGGCGTAGCGGTCGAGCACTTGCTGATGGCCGCGTTCGGCGTCGCGACGTCGGCGGTCCTGGTGATGGGCGGCGGTCACGGCGTCGATCAGGTCTTGTTCGCGGAACGGTTTGGCGAGGAAATCCACCGCTCCGGCCTTCATCGCCCGCACAGTCATGGCGATGTCACCGTGGCCGGTCATGAACACGATCGGCAGTTGGACGTTGGCGGCGGCCAGCGCCCGTTGGCACTCCAGGCCGCTGGTACCTTGCAGCCGCACATCCAGGACCAGGCAACTGGGTTGGTCGGGCCTGGGATGGTTCATGAACTGCGCGACCGAATCGAACAGGTGCACCTGCAGGCCGATGGAGCGCAGCAGGCTGCCGAGGGATTGGCGCAGCGGTGCATCGTCGTCAACGATATAGACAATGGGGGCGTTGTCGATGAGCGGGCTGGTGGGTGGCATGGCGTTCATTGCTCGCTCCCCGACAGGGCGGCGCCCCTGAGCCGCGGCAGCGCGAACCTGAAAGAGGTGCCTTGGCCGGCCTCGCTGGTCGCCCAGATCCTGCCGTCATGGAAATCGATGATGGACCGGCAGATGGAAAGGCCCATGCCCAGGCCGTTTTCCTTGGTGGTAAAAAACGCATTGAACAAGGACGGCAGGACCTCGGGGGCAATGCCGGTTCCGTGGTCAGTCACCTCCAGCAGCACGTCGTCATCCTCCATCCAGGTGCGTAGGTGCAGGGTTCGTGCGTGTACCTTGACCCCGTCCATGGCGTGACAGGCATTGATGATCAGGTTGATGATCACTTGCTGCAGTTGTATCCGGTCCGCGCTGACCTGGCTGTCGGTCGCTGCCAGGTCCACCTTCGTCCGCACTTTATGATGCGCCAGTTGCTGCTGGACCAGGTTCAGGGTCTCGCGGACGATGTCGTCCAGTCGCTCGGGCTGGCGCAACGGGTCGCACTTGCGCGATAACGCCCTGATACCGTTGATGACCTCGCTGGCGCGGCAGCCGTTGGCGACGATTCGGTCGAGGCAATCCAGGGCTTCCCCGAGATCGGGTTCCGCACGTTCAAGCCACCGGCGGCAGGCTTCGCCGCTGCTGGTGATGGCCGTCAATGGCTGGTTGACCTCGTGGGCAATGGACGCGGCCATTTCCCCCAGGGAGGTCAAGCGCGTGACGTGGGCCAGTTGGCTCTGGGCGCGGAACAACGCTTCTTCGGCCTGCTTGCTGGCGGTGACGTCCATGAGTGCGCCGAGGTACTGGAAGCGGCCATGCTGGACGGGCAGGGGGCTGGCGATCATGTGGATGTGCTTGATGCGTCCATCAGGCATCAGCAGCCGCAGCTTGACCTCGATCTGCGGTTCGCCTGCGGCGGCCTGTTGGAAAACCCCGCGGGCCGCCTCCAGGTCTTCAGGGTGGGTGCGCTCCAGCATCATCGACACCGTCGGCGTCTTGCTGGGCCGGTACTCGAATATCCGTGCCGATTCCTCCGACCAGGATAACGCTTGTCGATCACCGCGAAAGCCCACGCTGCCGGTCTGGCTCAGGCGCTGGGCGCCGATCAGGTAGGCCTCGTTGTGCCGCAGGTTGTCGGAAGCCTGTTTGCTGCGCAGGGCCAGGAAGGCAATGGCGGACAGTGCGGTCAGGCAACGGAAGAAGCCGGTGGTCGATTCCCAGTGGTGATAGCCGCCGTTGTACAAGAACATCGCGGTGAGCAAACCCATGCACATCAGCGCGACGGTGATCACCAGATTGATGGAGAACAGGTTGGCCGCCATCAACAACAAGGTGATGTACAGCAGGGTCGGGGCCAGGTCGGAGTGGGTTTCGGAGTTGATGATGACAATCCCGCAGGCCACCACCAGGCCCACCGCCCAGCCGAGGGCGTTGACCAGTGGGTGGGTGCTGATGCCCATCGACAGTCGCGGCCCCCTCTGGCTTGGGCTGTATCGCAGGCTGTCATAGACGTTCTTGAGCATTGCGGAGGGTAGGGGCACGCTGACAGACCTTTTGTTTTTACGTGGTCTCGCTCTGGGATGTCGGGGACAGAGCATCGGTTCGTATCTTACGAAGCGCCGCTTTGTCTGAGGTAGGACATAAAACCCTGAAATCCCGCCAGATCGTGCCAATATTTTATTTGTGGCGAGGGGATTTATCCCCGCTGGGCTGCGAAGCGGCCCCCAAACCAGGCAACTCGGTGTGCCAGGAAGATTGAGTTCACTGCTTTAGGGCTTGCTGCGCAGCCCAACGGGGATAAATCCCCTCGCCACAAAGGCAGTGTTCGCCACAGGGCTTGGTATATACCGAAGTATCGATGACGTTGCCCAAAGGGTGGGTCGAGTGTCCCCATGTACAACAGACCTAGCGCGCCGTGGGGATTACGCTTTCAACACCTTGTCGCCGCAGGCCTTGATGGAGCGCGCAGGCGACGATCATGTCCACTCCTGACTCAATGGCCTGGTGCCTGGGGCGACGACGATGATGAACAGAAATGACCTGCGTCGTGCTGATATCAATCTGCTGGTGGTCTTCGAAACCATGATGCAACGAGCGAAACGTGACCCGTGTCAGCGAAAAGCTGTTTCTCGGCCAGCCAACGATCAGCAGTGCCCTGGCGCGCCTGCGGTTGATGTTCGATGACCCCTTGTTCATTCGTTCGGGGCGGTTGATGGAGCCGACCTCCCGGGCGCGGGAAATCTTCTCCAATCTGTCACCGGCGCTGGATGGCATCGCCGCCGCCTTGAGCCGCTGTCAGGCATTTGAGCCGGCCACCAGCGAGGCGACCTTCCATATCGGGCTGTGCGATGACGTCGAGTACGCGCTGCTGCCGGAGCTATTGCGACGCTTGCGGGTCGAGGCGCCAGGCACCACATTGGTGGTGCGCCGGGCCGATCAATGGCAGGTCTCCCAGCTGTTGGCCAGCGGCGAGATTTCCCTGGGCATCAGCCCGACGCTGGAGCTGCCGGCCAATGCCCGGCGCAAGACGCTGCGGCCGATTCGACCGATGCTGTTGCGCGCCGATTCGCAGCCCGGCGAACTGACCCTGGACGAATTCTGCCGTCGGCCTCATGCCGTCGTGTCGTCCATGGGCAATGTCATCGATGATTCGGACCGCGCGTTATGCCTGATGGGCCGACAGCGCCGGGTGGTGTTGACCGTGCCGCAGTTCAGCGCCTTGCCCGTGCTGTTGGCCGAGAGCGACATGATCGCCATCGTGCCGGATTACGTTGCCCAGGCGATGGCCGTGGTGACCGGCATGCGGGCGCAAGCGGCCCCTGTCTGCTTGCCACAGCACGCGCTTTCGATGGTCTGGCGCGGCGCCTCGCACAATGATCCGGGGGAGCGTTGGTTGCGTTCCCGTTGCAGCGCGCTTCTGGCCGAGCAGGAGGACGCGCGGGAGCGATCCAAGCGAGTGGCCTGACGGAACAGTTGCAAGAGTCTCGCGCTCAGCGAGAAAACCGGTTGCGATATTCCCGAGGTGAGATCGACAGGTGACGCTGGAAGGTGTGGCGCATGCGTTCCTCATCACCGAAACCGCAGGCGCGGGCGATCTGGTCGATGTTGCGCTGGGAGTCTTCCAGCATTCGACGCGCGGCTTCAAGGCGGAACAGCTCGATGGCTTTGGCCGGGGTTCGGCCGGTCTGGTGTTTGTAGACCCGGGAAAAATTGCGTGGGCTCATCCTGGCCTGGCGTGCTAGCCGCTCGACGGTGAGGTTGTTGTCGTCCAGGTGTTCGGAAATCCACACGTGCAATTCGTCGAACCCGGCGCTCTCCTGCATCTGCAATTGCAACAGTTGGCTGAACTGCGCCTGCCCGCCGGGGCGCTTGAGAAACACCACCAACTCACGGGCCACCTGCAGGGCTACATCGCGACCGCAGTCGGCTTCGACCAATGCCAGGGCCATGTCGATGCCAGCGCTGACACCGGCCGAGCTCCACACGTTGTCCTGCTGGATGAAGATCGCATCGAGGTCCACTTCAATCGACGGGAAAATGCTCTTGAGCATCTCGCACATGGCCCAATGGGTGGCGGCCCGGCGTCCGTCCAGCAAGCCGGCCTGGGCCATGAGGAACGTGCCGCTGCACACCGATGCGGTGCGCCTGGCCAGGACCGAGGCCAGCCGCAGCCATTGCACCAGGTCGACACAGTCGATCATCGCCTGCCGTATGTCCGGCGCGCCGGGCACAATCAGCGTGTCGATGAGCGCTCCGTCGAGCTCATGCAGGGCACGGGTGTCTACGACCAAGCCTTCGGCGCTTTGTATCAATCCGCCTTTCAGGCTGGCGGTGTGCATGGCGTAGCCGGGCAGGCCGCGTTCGGTCATGGCTTTGGTGGCGGCCCAGAACACGGTCTGGGCACCGGTCAGGTCCAGCAAGCCCATCTGCGGGTACGCGAGGAATACCAGGGTGCGCGGTTGGGAAATGGACTCGGCGGCGATGCCGACATCCAGGGTCATCTCGTTCATGTTCGCTTCGAGCTGGGTGTTCGTCAGGGGAGGTGTGCAAGGTTATCAAGTGATCGTGTCCGGGAGTGCGATTTCATGGACCCGGATGTCGGACATTTAGGTGCTATTGATATGCTATTCCGGTATTTAAATTAATTTTCTTATAGCTTTAAAGTCGTGATCTTCAGTCTTTTCCCTTACTGTGAGGTTCACCCGACCATGGCTTTCAAGCGTTCCGCGCTCACCTTGTTGGTTTCCCTGGCGGCCTCTGCGCTGCTCAATCCCTTGGCCCACGCCGAAGGCAAGATCAGCATCGCCCAGCAATTCGGCATCGGCTACCTGATCCTCGATGTGGTGCGTGACCAGCAGCTCATCGAGAAGCATGGCAAGGCCCAGGGCCTGGATATCAAAGTGGACTGGAACAGCATTTCCGGCGCGACGGCGATGAACGAGGCCTTGCTGACCGGCGCCCTGGATGTGGTGTCGGCGGGCGTTCCGCCAATGCTGACGATCTGGGATCGGACCCGGGGCAAGCAGAACGTCAAGGCCATCGCCTCGCTGGGGTCGATGCCCAACTACCTGCTGACCAACAACCCGCACGTCAAGAGCCTCAAGGACTTCACCGACAAGGATCGGATCGCCGTCCCGGCGGCGGGTGTCGGGTTCCAGTCGCGCACGTTGCAGATCGAAACCGCCAAGGTGTTCGGCAACGATCATTTCAAGAAATTCGACGACATCTCGGTCAGCCTCCCACACCCGGATGCGACGGCGGCGCTGATCGCCGGCCAGTCGGAGATCAACTCGCACTTCTCCAGCCCACCGTTCCAGTACCAGGCACTGCAAAGCCCCAACGTGCACAAGGTGCTCAGTTCCTATGATGTGCTGGGCGGGCCGGCGACGTTCAACGTGCTCTACACCACGGAAAAATTCCACGACGAAAACCCCAAGACCTACAAGGCGTTCTACGACGCCTTGGTGGAGGCGCAAGGCATCATCAAGGCTGACAAAGCGGCCGCTGCCCAGACCTACATCCGCGTAGAACAGTCCAAGTTGCCGCTGGCGCTGGTGGAAAAAATCGTCACCGACCCCGAAATCGACTTCACCGTCGTTCCGCAACGCACCTACATCTATGCCGAGAAACTGCATGAACTGGGCGTATTGAAAAACAAGGCCGACAGCTGGAAGGACTATTTCTTCGAAGAGGCCCATGCCGACGCTGGCAGCTGAATCCGAGCCGGTATCCGTTTTCGGCACAATTGCACGACCGGCCTGCGGGGCGGAATGGAACTTGCCTGAGCTTTGACCCATAAGCCCTGGAATCATCAAAGGTCGGGTCAATGAACAACGACAACATGGCGCAGCCAGCGGTCTCTTCGGAGGGGTTGCCGATGCAGCCGATCAATCGGTTCCGCACCACGGACATCGACGAGCACGCCCGGAACATGGGCGGTTGGCAGGTTTGCTATGACCAGTTGACCCCCGGGCGCTTCGACGGCGAGTTGATCGAGTTCCGCTCGGAGTGGATGCAGCTGGTGCGCGACCGCTCTAATCAGGCCCTGACCAAGCAGGGTATGGCCTGGGAGGGCGCCATCACCTTCAGCGTGCCGCTGAGCGCGGATGGGCCGGTCTTTTGCTCCGGGCACCCTATTGTCGAGCCCAGCCTGTTGGTCGCCCGTGGCCATAACCTGCCCGAGCTGCGCACGCCCCAGCACCTGGATCTGCTCGGTGTCGCCATCGATGAGCAGGCGTTGGAGCATGTGCTGGAGCGTCAAGGCAGTCGCTTTCGAATTACCGATCTTCCCAAGTGTTACCGTCTCGGCAACTCGACGCTGCCCGCCGAGCTTGCGGCGTTGTTCGATGAGCTTGAAGGGGGCGAGCAGGGGCGTGACTCATTGCTGGGGTACGAGTCGATTCGCCGTGGCCTGCGTGACACGGTGATGCTGCACATACTGGAACTGGTGGCACCGGACGAGGCGCCGCCGCTCAATCCCACGGCGCGCAAGCGCATGGTCGACCGCGCCCGGGAGTACGCCTTGGCCCATGTCGATGAGCCGCTGTCGATCCTCGACCTGTGCAACCACATCGGTGCCAGCCGACGCAAACTGCAGTATTGCTTCCAGGAAACCCTGGGCATCAACCCCGTGGCCTATTTGCGGGCGTTGCGCCTCAATGCCGTGCGCCGTGAACTGCGCAACGGCAGCCACGCCCACGGTGTACAGGAGGTGGCGGCACGCTGGGGGTTCTGGCACTTGAGCCGGTTTTCCAGCGACTATCGGGTGCTGTTCGGCGAGACACCTTCACAAACCCTGCGTCGCACGCAACTGTGCTGAAAACGGATAACGGCTGAGCGGCCGGCTCCCTAGGATGACCCCAACACCACAGGGTTGGAGGGGCATTCGATGAATCAAAATAATAAAGCAAACGCCTGGCGCTGCACTTGGTTGACCTTGGGGCTGATCGGTGTGTTTGGCGCTGCCCATGGCACCGAAAACGGCGCGCCGACCACGGCGGTCGGGGTCTACGATTTTGGCGCGGGCATGATGCCGCCGGCCACGCCCTTTGGCACCGTCGGCCTGCGTACCGCGTTCTATTCGGCCAACGTGCAGAAGGATCGCCACGGCAAGTCCGTGGACAACAATTTCTCCCTGGATGTCTTGTCCATCGGCGTCGCCTACATGCGCATGACCGATTACACCGTGCTGGGGGCCAAGTATGGCTTCGGTGCCGTCGTGCCGTTTTTCCAGATGGACGCTTCGGTACAGGTGCAGACGCCTGTCGGCCCGTTGGACTTGGAGGCCGATCCGTTTCGCATGGCCGACATGCAGGTGCTGCCGGTGATCCTGCAGTGGACCCTGTCGCCGAATCTGTTCGTCAATGCCCAGTTCCAGATCCAGGCTCCCACCGGTGATTACGACAAGGATCGCTTGATCTCACCGGGGCTCAATCACTGGACCTTCTCGCCGATTCTCAACGCCACGTATATCTCCGACAGCGGCTTTGAGGTGTCTTCCAGTTTCGAAGCCGACATCAATACGCGCAACCACGCCACCGACTACAAGAATGGCGTCGAGTACCGTCACGAATTCGCCGTGGGTCAACACGTCGGCCCGTGGACCGTCGGCGTGGGTGGCTATTACTACCGGCAGTTCACCGACGACGATGCACCGGGCCTGGACGCGGGCAATCGCGCTCGAGTATTGGCGGTCGGGCCGGCGGTGAGCTACTTCAAGCCCGGCATACCCCCGGTGTGGCTGCATGTCTACAAGGAGCTCGATGCGCGAAACCGCGCCGAGGGCTACACCGCGGCGCTGCGAATTTCTCACAGTTTCTAAAAGGGGCTCGCCATGAACCAATCAAATTCCGTTTCAACGGCGGCCACCCCGTCACGTCAGGCCAGTTGGCGCGAAGGCGGGGTACTGATGCTGGGCAGCAGCCTGACGATCATGGGCGCGGTGATGGTCACGCCGATCCTGCCTCGGTTGGGCGCCGAATTCGGCCCCTTGGAACCGCGCGCCGATCTGCTGGTGCCGTTGGCGATCACCGGCCCCGCCCTGGCGATAGCCGTGTGCGCGCCTTTGGCGGGCTGGTTGGCCGACCGGGTCGGGCGCAAGGCGTTGCTGGTGATTGCCACGGTGTTGTACGCCTTGCTCGGCGCGTTGCCGGCCCTGCTCGATAGCCTGCCTTCGATTGTCGGTGCGCGGCTGTTGTTCGGTTGCATGGAGGCGGCGGTGATGACCTGCTGCGCGACGTTGATCGCCGACTATTGGCAGGGTGAGGAGCGGCTGCGCTACGTCAACCGGCAGGTGGTGACCATCGGCTTGGTGGGCGCGCTGTTCTTCGTGGTGGGCGGTGTGCTCGGCGAGCACTCGTGGCGTGCGCCGTTCCTGTTGTATTTGCTGCCACTGCTGCTGGTGCCGGTCATGATGAAAGTGCTCTGGGAGCCGCCCGTGGCGACGCGGCAGGTTGTCGAGCAGCGCGTCGATGAGTCGGCGCCGGCCAAGGTCGCCGTGCTGCAATTGCTGGTCGGCTACCTGATGATCCTGGGCGGCATGGTCCTGACGTTCATCATGCCGATCCAGGCGCCGACGCTGTTGGTCAGCCTGGGCATCACCTCCAGCACGATGATCGGTCTGGCGGCGGGACTGAGCCTGTTGGCGACCTTGGGCGGTTCGCTGATGTGGCCGTTGTTGCGCCGCCGCTTCGGCATCGCCGGTTGCAACGCGCTGTTGCTCGGCCTGATGGGCCTGGGGCTGTGGCTGCTGATGCGCGGGCAAAACTACAACGAAGTACTGGTAGCGGTGTTCATCCAGGGCCTGGGGGCCGGATTGCTGGTGCCCAACGTGATGGCGCCGGTGATGAATGCCTTGACCGCCACCACCCGCGGCCGCGGCATGGGCGGGTTTACCTCGTGCCTGTACATCGGCCAATTCGTCAGTCCGCTGGTGGTGGCCTTGGTGATGGTCTTCGCCGGTGACCTGCGTCACGCCATCCAGTGGCTGGCCTTGGCCAGTTTTGCCTTGGCGCTGCTCTGGGTCGCTGTCGGCCTGCGCGCACGGGGCCAGGGGCAGGCGAGCAGCGTCGGCTCACATCAATCGTCGTGACATAAGGAATCTGAGACATGGGTATGCAAGACATCCACCAACTGATGGACAGTGAAGATGCCACCGCGCTGGCCGAGTGGGTCAGGCGTGGCGAGGTCCAGCCCGGCGAACTGCTGGAAACCGCCATCGAGCGCCTCGAGCGGGTCGAGCCGCAGCTCAATGCGGTGGCTGAGCGTTTGTACGATTCTGCCCGGCAAGCGACGCGCACGTCACAGGTTGGCCAAGGCCTGCTGGCCGGTGTGCCGACCTTGATCAAAGACCTGTTTTCGCCGGTCCACGGCGCGGCGATGACCAATGGCTCTCGCGCATTGGGGGACTTTCGGGCGGACTTCGAATCGGAAGTCGTGACGCGTTTGCGCCGCGCCGGATGCCAGGTGATGGGCACCAGCACTTCACCGGAGTTCGGCACGTCGTATTCCACCGAGTCCGTGCGCTTTGGTGCCACCCGTAACCCTTGGAGCCATGATCACAGCGCCGGGGGTTCCAGCGGCGGCGCGGCGGCGTTGGTGGCGGCCCGCGTGGTGCCGTTCGCCCATGGCAACGACGGCGGCGGTTCATTGCGGGTGCCGGCGTCTTGCTGTGGCGTGTTCGGGTTCAAGCCCAGTCGTGGCTTGATGCCGTCGGGGCCGATCGTGGGCGAGGGCTGGGCGGGGATGGGCACGCCGCATGCGATCACCCTGTCGGTGCGCGACAGTGCGGCGCTGCTGGACGCCACCGCCGGGATGGACCTGGGGGCGCCCTATGCCGCACCGGTCCAGGCGTTGCCGTATGTGATGGCGGTGCAGGCTGATCCCAAGCCGCTGCGCATCGCCTTGGTCGAACAGCTTGGACCTTGGCCTACCGCGCCGCAAAGCCTGCAGGCCGTGGGCGAGGCGGCCCGGTTGTGCGAGGCCCTGGGGCATCGTGTCGAGCCGGTGAGCCTACCGGTGGGATTACTGGAATTTCTCGACCATGTGTTCACCATCATTGGCGCCAGCTCTCGTCACTATGTCGACCTGCTGGGCCAGATGCGTGGGTTTGCCGTGCAGGCGGAGGAACTGGAGGTGCGCACTCGGATCATCTTGCGGGACAAGGGCAACGTCAGCGGCGCCCAATATGCCGCGGCGGTGGAATGGATTCATGCTCTCGGCCGGCAGTTGGCGGTGTTCATGCAGGATTACGACGTGATCCTGACTCCGGTCCTGACCCGCGAGCCGGTGCGGATTGGCGAACTGGATCTGCAGGATGTGTGCATGAGCCTGGATCAACTGATCGAGCGCTACCACAGCTATTCGCCGTTCACCGCACTGTTCAATGCCAGCGGCCAGCCGGCGATGTCGGTGCCGTTGTCCTGGAGCGCCGATGGCCTGCCGATGGGCGCGCATTTTGCCGGGCGTTTTGGCGAGGAAAGCACCTTGCTGGCCCTGGCTGCCCAACTGGAGCGCGCCCAACCCTGGCGCGGTCGAGTGCCACCGGTCAACGCCTGTCGGCGGTGAAATTGTAGGGGCGGGCTTGCTCCCACAGGGGATTTGGGTGGGCACAGAAGCTTTGGACGACCCGGGGAAAACTGTGGGAGCGAGCTTGCTCGCGATGGCGGTGTCAGGTTCAACATCATCGTTGGCTGACCCTCCGCTATCGCGAGCAAGCTCGCTCCCACAGAGGGGATTTTTGGCAGGGCTCTGGAGGGAGGCTCCAGAGCCCTTTTGTTGCTCAGTAACGAATCATCACCGATTTCAGTTCGGTGTAGTCGTCAATGAAGGCACTGCCGAACTCACGGCCCATCCCGGAAGATTTGCTGCCACCAAAAGGCACGGCCGGGTCGAGCAGGGTGTGCATGTTCACCCAGACCGTGCCGGCTTCGATGGCGGGGACCATGCGCAGGGCCTTGCCCAGGTCGTTGGTCCAGAGGCTGGCGCTCAGGCCGTAGGGCGTGTCGTTCATCAGTTCCAGCAGCTCCTCCTCAGTGTCGTAAGGAAAGAACGTGGCGATCGGGCCGAAGGTTTCTTCATTGAGCAAGGCGTCGTCGCGGCGATTGGCGAGGATGATGGTCGGCTCGACGTAGCAACCCGGTCCATCGATCAGCTTGCCGCCGTGGACAATGGTGTTGTTCTGCGCACGGGCCTTGGCGAAGAATTCCGCGAGTTTGTGCTGGTGCTGGCGGTTGGTCACAGGGCCGAATTCGGTGCGTTCGTCCAGCGGCGAACCGATGGTGAGTTTGCCCAGGCGCTGGGCCAGTTTGTCCATGATCGACTCGATCTGCGAGCGGTGGACGAAGAACCGTTCCGCCGCCGCGCAGATTTGCCCTGAATGCAGAAAACCCGCCTCGATGATGCCGTTGACCGCCACTTCGGGGTCGATATCACGCAGGAACCCCGCCGCATTCTTCCCACCCAATTCCAGAGTTGCCCGGGTCAACCCGGCGCCCATGGCCGCCTGGCCCACCGCCAGGCCGGTGGGTACCGAACCGGTGAATGAAACCTTGTTGGTGCCTGGGTGTTCGATCAGTCCTTTGCCCACCTGGCCGCCGCCGGTCAACACGTTCAGGGCACCGGCCGGCAGGCCGGCTTCCATGGCCAGTTCGGCGATGCGCAGGATGGTCAGGGGGGTGAACTCGCTGGGCTTGATGATGACACTGCAACCAGTTACCAGCGCTGACGCCAGTTTCCAGATGGCGATCATGGTGGAAAAATTCCACGGCACGATACCGACTACCACCCCGACCGGTTCGCGCAAGGTGAACGCGGTGTAGCGTTCACCCGCGAAGGAGGGCAACGATGGGGTGATCGTCTCGCCATTGATCTTGGTCGCCCAGCCGGCGTAGTAGCGCAGGAAGTGCGCGGCCTGGTCGACCTCGAAGGCGCGAGAGATGTGGATGATCTTCCCAGACTGGCAGGTTTCGATCTGCGCCAGCTCTTCGCGGTTGCGCTCCAACAGGTCCGCCAACTTGAGCAGCACATGACCGCGCACCGCCGGCGCGGTTTGAGACCACTGCTTGAAGCCGCGACGGGACGATTCCACCGCCGCATCGATATCGCTGGGGTTGGCGTCGCTGATCTGGGCGATGACTTGGCCAGTGGCGGGGTTGACGACGTCCAGCGTCTGGCGGCTCTGGCTTTCGACGTAGCCACCGTCGATGAACAGGGCGTGGCGTCGACCGAGAAAGGCTTCGACCTGAGGCAGCAGGGCAATATCGCTCATGAGGGTTTCCTGATCGCGAACAAGGGAAAGCCCGAGGGTAATCCCGGCGCGGCCGCCCGGCTTGACTGTGCCTGCCGTGCGGTATGTCTGTGGCTGCCAGCCTGCGCGATTGGCAGCCAGGAGCAAGGTCCTGTGCAGGCAGGGACAAGCCAGCCCGGCCGGTTTGCGATCAGATTCGGTTTCGACTTGATGGGCAAAGGGGCGGGCGATGTTTCTCCAGACCAACAAACAGAAACTGGCGTTGATCGCACAGGTGCAGCGTGTGCTGGCCGGCGAAAGGGAGGACACGCCGATGCTCGACGCGTATCCGCCACTGCGGACCGTCCTGGAGCAGCATGCGCGGCAGATGGCGATCACCACTGCGCAGTTGCATCAGGTCGAGGCACACGTGGAGGCGCAAACGCTGCAATGGCAGCAAAGCGAGCGTGAGCTGCACAAGGTTCGCCAGCAACTGGAGCAAGCCTGCGAGCGCGAGCAGGTGCTTGAACATCGTCTGAGTGAACACAGCCAGCAACTGCAGCAACATCATCAGGATGCGCAGATCTGGGAGCTACTGCAGTCGACCCTGACGGAAGGTTGTTGGGACATTACCGTGGTCGACGGTGATCTCCAGCACCCGGCCAGTGGTATGCGCTTTTCCAGTCAGTTCCGTTCGCTGCTGGGTTACGGGCCCGACGACTTGCCCGATGGCTGGGATGCCCAAGTCGGTATCACCCACCCGGACGACCTGCCGAAGATCATGGCCATTTTCGACCGGGAGATCCTCGATCCCCAGGCCAGCGGTGAATACGTCTTCGAATACCGGATGCGTCACAAGAGTCGCGATTACATCTGGTGCCGCGAACGCGGGCGGGCGATACGCGACCCACGCGGGCAGCTGGTCCGGGTCATCGGTGCGGTACGGGATATCAGCGATGAGCGCTCGGCCCAGTCCACCCATCAGCGCATGCTGGAGCAGAACCAGGTGACCTATGCCCAGATTGCCACGGTGGTGGGGGTGATCAAGGGCATCGCCGACCAGACCAATCTGCTCGCCTTGAACGCCGCGATTGAAGCGGCCCGGGCCGGTGAGGTCGGGCGCGGTTTCTCGGTGGTGGCCGATGAGGTACGCAAGCTGGCGCAAAGCACCCGGCAGGCGACCCATCAGATCCAGACCATGTTGCACCAGCACAAATAAACAAGGTAATCGCTATCCTCCGGAGCTGTGTAGGAGCTGACGAGTGCAACGAGGCTGCGATCTTTCCCCAGACACTTGAGTTCCAAGCGAAGGATCAAAAGATCGCAGCCTCCGGCAGCTCCTACGGTCAGTCGTCTAGAACGGAACCGCCACCACCAACTGGCTGTAGACGTTGGTACCGTTGCCGCCGACCTGATTGCCCCCGTTGTCCGCATCTTTCTCAGGCTTGTACAAACCCACCAGCGGCGTGACGATCAGGTGTTCATTGACCGCCCATTCCACGTACAGGTCCAGCTCCTGCGCGTCGAGGTTCAGCGCTTCGCGGGTGTGCAGGGTCTGGTAGTCGAAGAACAACGCGCCAATGGTCACGTTTTCTGCCGGTTTGAGCTTGAGGCCGACGTGCTGGATGGCGGTGTTGCTGTTGAACGGGCCGGCATAGTTGCCCGACACTTCACCCTGGAACCAGGTGCCATAGCCACGGTTTCTGGCCATTGAACATCGAGTCCCAGTCCTTGGAGTAGCGGCTGTAGCGATAGGTCAGGTCCGGCGTCCAGGGCAGGTCGGCGAAGGTGTATCCGGCTTCGGCGTACCAGGCTTTCTCCGGTCCTGCGTCCTTGTCCTGCCAGGCGTACTCGAAGGAAAAGTGGGCGTTTTCGATGCCGGCATTCCCGGCGCCGCGCAGGCTGTAGATGTCCATGCCGTCGCGCTGCTTCTGGAAGTCACTGGCGTAGCGGTCATCGACATCGATGCCATGAATATAGGTCAGTCCGAGGGTGCCAGGCGCGGCGGTGTATTCCAAGGTGCCGGCGGCCATCTCGGTGTTGGCCTGGGCGCGGTTGTCGGACTTGAGCCACATCAGGCTGCCATGCACGCCTTCCTTGCCGCCCAGGCGCACAACGGCGGTTTTATCGAAGGCATGCCGGGCCGCCAGGTAATAGGCGCCGCCTCGGTTGAGCTCGCCATCGGCCACGCCTTTGCCCAGGTTCAGGCCATCGTCGTTGATGATGAAACCGTCGCCGAGGGTGATCACTTGACGGCCGTAGGACAGGTCGACACCGTCCTTGCCCAGTGCCGGGAACAGGTCGCCCGAGCGCCAGCCGGCAAAGGCTTCGTCGAACTTTGTGGTGCGTTCGGAGCCGTCGCTCAGGCCGGCCGCATCACCATCGCCCCAGGTTCCGGAGCTGACCAGGTTGGCCGTCCCGTAGACGCTACCCAGGCTGCCGAGTGTCTGGTCGATACTCAGGCCATACTTGATGAAGCCTTCGCGCCAGCTCGAACCACCGGCGGTGCCGTCGTAGTTCTTGCGGCTGTTGAACAGTCCATAGACCGCCAGGAAGTTGCCGGTGACGGTGGTGTCTTCGTCGGAGTAAAGCTCATAAGCCTGGGCCGATGAATCGGCGACCAGCAGGGCGATGCCCAGGCCGATGGCATTGCGTAGCAAAGGTGTACGGCGTGTGTGCTCCATGGTGGATTCCCCAGTGTGATAGGACAGCAGAGTGCGTATTAAAGGGAGCGGCACCCGGGGATGTCTTTCATCTGCCTGCCAAGGAGTTGATCCAGCCCGCCAGTGTGACGATGTTGGCAGGCAGCAACAAAACCGGCGGCAGACATGGGCAAGACGCCCAGGGTGGGTGCGGCGCAGAGTAAGGCTGCACGCAACGCCGTTTCGATCAGGGACCGGTTGGGGAAGGCATGATCGCCGGCTCCTGGACGGCTGTAGCATCCATACTAAAAATCCGCTTTCGAGGATCTGCACGATGTCGATCAATGACAGGCTCACCGAGCACTTGAACCGGGGTTCGGTGGGTTTTCCCACCGCGTTGGCCAGCACCATTGGCCTGATCATGGCAAGCCCCGTGATTCTCACCGCGACCATGGGCTTTGGCATCGGCGGCAGCGCCTTTGCCGTGGCGACGCTGATCGCCGTGGTGATGATGCTGGCCCAGGCGACGACGTTCGCCGAGGCCGCATCGATTCTCCCGACCACCGGCTCGGTCTATGACTACATCAACTGTGGCATGGGCCGTTTCTTCGCGATTACCGGTACCTTGTCGGCCTACCTGATTGTCCATGTGTTCGCCGGCACCGCCGAGACCATCCTGGCCGGGGTCATGGCCTTGGTGAACTTCGAGCACCTCAACACCCTGGCCGAATCGGCGGGCGGTTCCTGGTTGCTGGGCGTGGGGTTCGTGGTGGTGTTTGGCGTGCTCAACGCGTTCGGTGTCAGTGCCTTTGGCCGGGCCGAAATCATCCTGACGTTCGGCATGTGGACCACCCTGATGGTGTTCGGCGTGTTGGGCCTGATCGCCGCGCCGGCGGTGGAGCTGGAGGGCTGGTTCGGCGCGTCCGTGGTGGGCACCGATCTGGTCACGGTGCTGTCGCTGGTGGGCATGGCCATGTTCATGTTTGTCGGCTGCGAATTCGTCACGCCGCTGGCGCCGGACCTGCGCCAGTCTGCCCGGACCATGCCCCGGGCGATGATGCTGGGCTTGTTCAGCGTTGCCGCCTGCATGTTCATCTACGGCGCGGCGATGAAGCGCCAGGTGGAAAACGTGCTGCTCGATGCCACCAGCGGGGTGCATCTGCTGGACACCCCCATGGCGATTCCACGGTTCGCCGAACAGGTCATGGGCGATATCGGCCCGATGTGGCTGGGCATCGGCTTTCTGTTTGCCGGTGCGGCAACCATCAACACCCTGATGGCCGGCGTGCCGCGGATTCTCTACGGCATGGCGGTGGACGGCGCGTTGCCGAAGGTCTTCACTTACCTGCATCCACGCTTCAAGACGCCGTTGCTGTGCATCCTGGTGGCGATGCTGATTCCTTGCCTGCATGCGCTGTGGCTGGGCGGTAATCCCGACAACATCATGCACCTGGTGCTGGCCGCGGTGTGCGCCTGGAGTTTTGCCTACCTGTTGGTGACCGTGTCGGTGATCAGCCTGCGGATTCGTCGCCCTGATCTGCCGCGGGCCTATCGCTCGCCGTGGTTCCCGTTGCCACAGATCCTGTCCAGTGTCGGCATTGTGTTGGGCATGTGGTTCATCACCCCGCCCGGCATGAACCCGGCGGACATCTACGTGCCTTTCGCGGTGATGCTCGGCGGCACAGCGGCGTACGCCTTGTTCTGGACCCTGGTGGTGCAGAAGGTCAATCCATTCAAGCCGGCGTCGGTGGAACACGTGCTGGCCAAGGAGTTTTCCCATGAGCCAGGGCAACCTGCGGGCGAGTTTGTCGACCCTGCTACAAAAACTGTTTGAGTTGTTCAGCACCCAGCGCGCCCCGGCCGGTTATCGGCCCGGGGTGACCCTGGAGCACTTGCGGCGCAACCTCGCATTGGCACGATTCGAAGTTGCGGGCCCGGCCATGGCCACGGCAGTCACCGACGACGGCTTGCGCTTGGAGATTGTCGAACGCACCGAGTCGCAGTTGTTGATGCACCTGGTGATGACCGAGTTCGTCCTGCGCGTGCCTGCTTCCCGAGAGGGCACGGCACGCCTGGAATTGCACCACGGCGGCGCTGTGCGGCGCAGTGGCATTCGTTGCCGGCAACGGGACGGGCGCGGTGACCTGGCGGTCCGGTTGCAGGCGGCTGTGGAGAAGGATCCTGCGCTGTATCAGGCCCTCATGCCGCTGGATTTCAAACGGCTGCGCATCGATCTGCAGGGAAGCCAGTGGTGCGTGCGCCTGGAGCACATGGGCGGTAGCGAAGTGGTCAATCGCATGCCGGCCTTTCGTCGCTATATCCCGTTGAGCCGCGAACAGCGCGGCGTCTTGCTGGCGACCTTGAGCGGCCTGCAGCGGGTGTTGGCAACGCTCTGATTCTGTTGTGCTGTCCTGGCATCATTCCTGCTACTGCTCTGGCGATCAGGTACTTGTTGCGTGCATATAGATAACATGTTAACTATTGCCGTACAAAAACAAAAAGCCATTGCGGAGAATGCCATGAGCATGCAACAGGTTGGGCAGGACGGTCTGGACACCTGGAACCGGGATCTGCGGGCGACTTGCGGCCACTTCGATACCGAGCTGGCCTTCAATCGCGCGTTGTTCATTGGTGAAGTGTCGAATGTCCATCGGGGTGGCCTTGCCCTCGCGAACCTGCGCACCAACGCCGGTAACATCAAGCGTCACTCACCCAACGCGGATTACGATGATGACCAGGATTGCCTCCTGGTCAGCCAGCGCAGCGGTTACTGCCGCATTACCCAACACGGCCGGAGCATCCAGTTGGCGCCCGGTGAGTTGCTGTTGATGGATTCCGTTGGCGCGCTTGAAATCACCCCGTTCGGCCTGATCGAGCACGCGGTGCTGTCCTTGTCTCGCCAGGACGTGTCGCGGCAATTGGGCGGGGAAACCAAGACCTTCGGCAAGGTGTCGTCCAGCAAGGCCTGTGGGCGCATGCTGCATGTATTGATGGACCAACTGTGCAAGGACACACCGGACGGCGAGGGCGCGGCGGGCGAGGGTGAAGCCTTGCAGAGTGCCTTCGTTTCACTGTTGGGCTCGGCCCTGGAGCCGGGGAGCGATGGCCGTGAAGAAGGGGTGGCCTTGCAAGGCAGCCATTTGCGCAGCTACGTGCAAAAGGTCATCGACGAATCACTCACCCAGCCTGGCCTCAGCCCGGTGGGCCTGGCCAATCGATTGAATATTTCGGTGCGCCATCTGTACCGTTTGTTCGAAGAGCAGGACGACAGCGTTTGCCGTTACATCCAGCGGGCCCGGCTCAAGCGCAGCGCCGATGACCTGACCAACCCGTTCCTGCGGGACGAGTCCATAACCTCGATCGCCTACAAATGGGGCTTTACCGATTCGGCGCATTTCAGCCGTTCGTTCAAGAAGCAGTTCGAGCTGTCGCCCAAGGAATTTCGTTCCAGTCGTTTGCAGGTGGGGCAGGGGGTGGCTTGAACAAGGTCGTCGCTGGCTGGACGATCGTTATCGCGAGCAAGCTCCCTCCCACAGGGGATCTGTGGTGGTCGCGGATGCCTTGAACGACTCGGAAAAAACTGTGGGAGCGAGCTTGCTCGCGATGACGGTGGTCCATCCACCCTCACCGCAAGCTGACTCCTCCCACTCAGGTTCAAACCTCCGGTAAGGTCGAACCCCCATCGACCACCAACGTCTGCCCGGTCACATAACTGGCCAGGCTCGACGCCAGGAACAGCATGGCGCCGGCGATGTCGCTCGGTTGGCCCAATCGACCCAGCGGCACCCGGCGTGCGATGTCCTGGTTGACTTCATCGTCGCCCAGGTTGGCCATGGCCGGCGTGGCGATCATGCCCGGTTCGACCCCGTTGACGCGAACATTCTCGGCCGCCAGTTCCAGCGCGGCGTTGCGAATGAAGCCATTGACCCCGGCCTTGGAGGCCGCGTAATGGCTGAGCCCCGGATACGCCACCCGCGGACCGGTGACCGAGGAGGTCACCAGCACGCAGCCTCGGCCCTGGCGCCGGAACATCGGCAGCGCCGCCTGGGTCAGCCAGAACAGCGCCGACAGGTTCACCGCCAGCGTTCGTTCAAGTATCGCCGGGGTGATTTCGGCGAACGGCGTCAGCGGAAAATACCCGGCGTTGTGCACCAGGATATCCAGCCTCCCCAAGCGTTGCTCCAGCGCGGCCATCATGTTGAAGATCGCCGTCGCGTCGGCCAGGTCAACCCCCACGGCTTGCACCTGACAGCCCACGGCGGCCAATTCGTCGGCCACTGCCTCGGCCCGGGCCAGGCCCAGGTCGGCGATGACCACCTGGGCTCCGCGCAGGGCAAACGCTTCGACGATGGCCCGGCCAATGCCCTGGGCGCCGCCCGTGACCAGTACCGTCTGGCCGGTGAAATCCAGATCCTCAGACATCGCTGGCCTCCAT
Source organism: Pseudomonas beijingensis (assembly GCF_030687295.1). Lineage (NCBI taxonomy): Bacteria > Pseudomonadati > Pseudomonadota > Gammaproteobacteria > Pseudomonadales > Pseudomonadaceae > Pseudomonas > Pseudomonas beijingensis. The sequence continues at coordinate 3,985,588 of NZ_CP117425.1, forward strand.
CCGGCTGTAGGCCAGGGTTGGTACGTCGACGATGCTGGAGCCACCATCAGCCACCAGCGTTGCTCCGGTGATGATCGACGCATCAGGCGAGGCCAGGAAGCGGCAGACGTTGGCGATTTCCTGCGCACTGGCCGGCCTGCGCAACGGCACGTCGGCGCAGACCCGGTCATAGGCCTGCTGCAACGTTTCGCCATGGAACTGCATCAACACCTGCATTTCTTCATCGGCCATGGGTGTGCGGACCCAACCTGGGCAGACCGCATTGACCCGTACGCCGTGAGGCCCGTAATCCCTTGCCAGGGACCGGTTGAGGCCCAGCAGCGCATGTTTGGCGGTGGTGTAGCCGCACACGTGAGGGCCTGCCGCCAACGACGCGATGGAGGCGATCAGCACGATGTTGCCAGCGCTTTCCTGCAGCAGTGGCAGACACGCCCGGGCGCTGTAGAAGGCGCTGTCGAGGTTACTGCGCAGGGCCGCTTCCCAGGCCGATGGCTGAGTCTCGGTGGCGCTGCCCATGCCCAAGCCACCGGCACAGGCCAGCAGCACGTCGAGACGGCCATAATGCGTGCGAATCTGCTCGACGAAGCCGTCCCAGGTGTTTGGACAGGCCGCATCGCCCACCAACACCAGGCCGCCGATGTCCTTGGCGAGTGCTTCCAGGGGCTCGCGACGGCGACCGATCAGCACCAGATCGGCGCCTTCGGCGGCATACAGGCGGGCGCAGGCGGCACCGATGCCGGTGCCGGCACCGGTGATCACGACGGTGCGTGAGTCAGGCATCGGGATACTCCGTCTGATTGAGCACCTGGCAGTAGGAGCTGACCGGGAAATTGGAAAACTCATCGAAAGACTCACCGGCGTAACCGAAGATCTTGCCGTCGCTGCGGTGCTGCTGCAGGTCGATCAGCACCAGCCCCAGGGTCGGGATGATCTTTTCCCGCCACACGAACAGGTACAACTGATCGGCGATCTTGTAGGTGTCGCAGCGATCGGTGTCGCACAGGCCTTGTTCAACGCCCTTGAGGCACTGCCACGAGTAGAACTGGTCGTTGAGGTAAATGTGTTCGTAGACTTCGCTCGGGCTGTAGCGATACAGGTTGCGCAGCCCCACCAGCTCGGTGGTCGGTGCGTGCGGGCACAGGCCAGGCTGCCAGGGACGATCGAGGCTGCCGTGCAGGAACTGCGCTTGAACCGAGGTCAGTGGCTTGCCGGCCAACGCCCGGCTGTAGAGACCTTCGCCGGTTTCCTGCTGGCTTGGCATACGGCCGATCACGGCGGTGAAGGCGGCGCTGGCGGTATCGATCACAAGGCTTACCGACGACGTCAGCTGGCCTTCGCGCTTGATGAAGTCCACCAGGTACAGGCCCGGGCGTACCGATGTGGCCCGGTAGGTCGCGGTGCCGCTGGAGTGCCCATCGGCGGCGTTCCAGGTCAGGGTGTCCTGCTCGAAGCGATGCTCGATCTGCCAGCCGTTGGCGAAATGCAGGGTGAACGTCTTGCCGGCCAGGTCGGCCAGGTTTGGCAGGATGAAAGCTTCGGGGGCAAAGCCATCGGCCAGGGCGCCGACGGTGATCCAGTCTGTAGATGTGCTCATGTGCAAGGCTCCGGTGGTTGAATTAGCCACTCGGATCATGCGGTGCCGGGCAACGGCGGCCTATCAACCGAATGGTTGATCAAAGGAACAGTGTGCTGACCAACTCGGTGCGACTGCTCACACCCACCTTGCGGAACAGGTGGATCAGGTGAGTCTTGATGGTCGGCAAACCTACCTCCAGTTCTCGGGCCAATTGTTTTGTTGCTGACGCCTTGGCGCAGCAGCAAGGCGATCTGGCGTTCCTTGGGTGTCAGGTCGGCCAGTGCATCTTCATGGGTTGGTAAATGGGCCACGGCCAGTTGCAGCAAGGCCTGCAACGCGCTGAGTTGGCTCAACTGCTGAGGGGTGAAGACGCCTTGCTCGGCGGTGCGCAGCAACGAAATCGCGGCTTGGGGCTGACCATCGCGGTGGGCGAAGACTTCCACCACGTCGACCACGCCGTAGCGTTGCAGGAAATCGCGATAACGATGGTTGTCACGCAGCGGCTGGCGGGCCATCGCCAGGCCCAACGGCACCACGGCCAGCTCGCCTGGAGGCACAGTGGCGCGGCTGCAGCGGGTCGAACTGGCGGTAATTGTCCAGGTAGTCGCGGTGCATATCGCCGCTCATCCCATGGAGGCTGAAGTCGTGGGCTTGCAACTGCCGATCCACGCAGTAGAAGGCCGCCCGGCTGACGGGAACCAACTGGGTGAAGGCGTGCAGGCACTGGCCGGCGATGTCCTGGGTAGGAATGACGCTCATGGTCGCTACCTTCGCAAGGGGGCTGCCGGTGGGGCCGGCAGCCCTGTGCGGTCAGACTACCGCGAAGTAGTGCTTGACGAAACTTTCGCTGACGATTTCCCACAGCACCGGTGTGCCCTTGGTCACGAACCAGCTGTCGCCGGCCTTGTAGCGGGTGCTCTGGCCGGTGGCCTCGTCGGTGAGGATCACTTCACCGGTGACCACGGTAGCTTGTTCGGCGAACGGGTAGACCATCCGGAACTTGCCTTGGGTGGTACCGAAGTAGGCGCTGCTGACCGGGTCGGTGGGGGCGCCGAAGGTCATCTTGCCGAAGGCCTTGACTTCGCCTTCGAGAATTTGTGAACCAAGATCGGCGACGGTACCCCAGGCGTCCAGGTCGGACAGCTGGATGTCTTTTTTGAGGGTGGTAAGGGGCATGGCAGTGACTCCTGGTGATTGAAAAAACAAAGGTGAGGTGTGTCCAGTGCCAGTCCGTTAAACCTCGGCCCCTGTGGGAGCGAGCTTGCTCGCGATAGCGGTGGGTCAGGCAGTATGAGGTTGACTGTTGCGCCGTCTTCGCGAGCAAGCTCGCTCCCACAGGGTTTTCGCTTATTTGACTGGCATCATGACCATCAACGCCGGCCGTTCCAGTAGCCCGACAGCTGGTGCCAGGACTTGCCGGCGGTCAGCAGCAAGGGGCGAATGGCGTCTTTGCCAATGATGGTCGGGCGGTGGATCGAACTGACCAGGTCGTAGCGCGCCGAGCCTTCGCTCATGCCTTCGGCCAGCACCTTGCAGATGATGTGGCTTGGGGTGACGCCGAAGCCTGAGTAACCCTGGACGAAAAACGCGTTGCTGCGGCCGGGCAGAGTGCCGATCTGCGGGAACAGGTTCGGGCTGCAGGCCATCGGACCGCCCCAGGCCAGGTCGATCTTTACGTCCTTGAGGTACGGGAAGATCTTCAGCATCAGGCGCCGGTTCCAAGCCTTGAGGTCCAGGGGAATGTGCTCCACCAATGGCGTCGCGGCACCGAACAGCAGGCGGTTTTCGTTGGTGACGCGGTAATAGTCGATCACCGGACGAATATCGCTGTAGGCGCCGCGAATCGGGCTGATGCGCTGGATCAGTTCGTCCGACAACGGCTCGGTCATCATCTGGAAGGCGTAGGTGTTGATGGTCGAGCGGTGCAGTTCCGGTTCCAGCTTGTTGAGGAAACTGTCGCAGGCCCAGAGCAGCTTGCTGGCCCTGACCGAGCCGCGTCCGGTGCGCACGGTGATGCGTTCGCCATAGCTGACTTCCAGGGCCGGGCTGTTTTCGAAAATCCGCACCCCGTGGCTGACCAGGGCCTTGGCTTCACCCAGCAGCAGGTTCAGCGAGTGCACATGCCCGCCGCCCATGTGCAGCAACGCGCTGCCGTAGGCCTTGGAGCCGATGATCTGCTGCACGTCGGAGCCGCCGAGAAAGCGGATCTCGTGCTTGCTGTTGATCGACTTGAAGTCTTTTTCCCAGGCTCGCAGGGTCTTTTCCTGGCGGGCGTTGAAGCCCATGTAGCCGTAACCGTGGCAGAAATCGGCATCGATAGCGTACTTGGCGATACGATCCTTGATGATGTCGGCGCCCAGGTCGCTGATCTCGAAGACCTGGCGCAGGCCGTCTTCACCCACGTCCTTCTTGATCTTTTCCAGGTCATGACCGATGCCGGCCATGATCTGCCCGCCATTGCGCCCGGTGCCACCGAACCCCAGGTAACGCGCCTCCAGCACCACGATGTTGGTGATGCCTTTTTCGGCGAGCTCCAGGGCGGTATTGATGCCGGAGAAACCACCGCCAATGACCACGACATCGGCGTCCACGTCCTGTTCCAGCGTGGGGAAGCTGAGGTTGTATTTCTTGGTGGCCGTGTAATAGGTGGGCGTTTCGATATTGATCATGACGCAACCTGACAAAGTGAAAGGAAACTCCGTTGCCACGCCTACGCGGGGCATGGCAGGGGATGGCTCTATTAAGAGCCCTGGCGGGGCGCTTGTCTTGATCCTCCATGCCGGAGGATTTGACCGAGCGCGCCATGGGGTCGGAACCTGGCCCATGAAAAGTACAATCTTGGATCTGGAAGGTGCATTTTTCAGCTGCCCGCGATTGCCCATACTGGACCGGCCTTAATCACTGATCTCGCTGTTTGTGCAACCTCGGGTTGCCGGGCAAAGGCGGGATCGGCAGACGCCAATAATAAAAGAGCCCGTCCATGAAAAAGCCAAACCCGCTGCTCGAAGACCTCAAGCCCCTCCTGCCAGCCATTGCCGCCAACGCCTTCCAGGCGGAGAAAGACCGTAGCGTGCCTGCCGAGAATATCGCCTTGCTCAAAAGCATCGGCATGCACCGGGCCTTCCAGCCGAAACCGTACGGTGGCCTGGAGATTTCCCTGCCGCAGTTCGCCGATTGCATCGCGCTGCTGGCCGGTGCCTGTGCCAGCACGGCTTGGGCCATGAGCCTGTTGTGCACCCACAGCCATCAGTTGGCGATGTTCCCGGCCAAGGCCCAGCAGGAAATCTGGGGCGATGACCCGGATGCCACCGCCAGCAGCAGCATCGCACCGTTTGGCCGCACCGAAGAAGTCGACGGCGGTGTGATGTTCAGTGGTGAAATGGGTTGGAGCAGCGGCTGCGATCACGCCGAATGGGCAATCGTAGGGTTTCGCCGCAAAAACGCCGAAGGCACCCAGGACTATTGCTTTGCGGTGCTGCCACGCAGCGACTATGAGATTCGCGATGACTGGTTCGCGGTGGGTATGCGCGGCAGTGGCAGCAAGACCTTGATCATCGACAACGCTTTTGTGCCGGAACACCGGATCCAGAAAGCCAAGGACATGATGGAAGGCAAGTCCGGCGGATTCGGCCTGTACCCCGACAGCAAGATTTTCTACTCGCCGTATCGGCCGTATTTCGCCAGTGGTTTCTCCACGGTCAGCCTGGGCGTGGCCGAGCGCATGCTGGAGGTCTTTCGCGAGAAAACCCGCAACCGCGTGCGGGCCTACACCGGCGCGGCCGTCGGTGCCGCCACCCCGGCGTTGATGCGCCTGGCCGAGTCGACCCATCAGGTGGCGGCGGCCCGTGCCTTCCTGGAGAAAACCTGGCAGGAGCACGCCGAACATGGCGAGCGCCACGAATACCCCAGCCGGGAAACCCTGGCGTTCTGGCGGACCAACCAGGGTTATGCCACCAAGATGTGCATCCAGGCCGTCGACCGCTTGATGGAGGCAGCCGGCGGCGGCGCCTGGTTCGAGAACAACGAGTTGCAACGGCTGTTCCGCGACGCTCACTTGACTGGCGCCCATGCCTACACCGACTACGACGTCTGCGCGCAGATCCTCGGTCGTGAGCTGATGGGGCTCGAGCCCGATCCGTCCATGGTTTGACCGCCTGTCCTTAGAACAATAATCGAGGCCGTCCGTTGAGGCGGCCGGGAGTCTTGCATGTCCAGTCTTTGCGATACCGCTTTCGATACCCGCGCGTTCCGCCGGGCCTTGGGTAACTTTGCCACCGGCGTGACCGTGGTCACCGCCGCCACTGAAGATGGCCGCAAGGTCGGGGTGACGGCCAACAGTTTCAACTCGGTGTCCCTGGACCCGCCACTGATCCTGTGGAGCATCGACAAGCGCTCCAGCAGCCACGAAGTGTTCGAAGCCGCCAGCCATTTTGCGGTGAACGTGCTGGCCGCCGACCAGATTGACCTGTCGAACAACTTCGCGCGACCCAAGGAGGACCGCTTCGCACAAATCCAGTTCGAGACCGGCGAAGGCGGAGCTCCGATGTTCGTTGATTGCTCGGCGCGTTTTCACTGTGAAAAATTCCAGCAGGTCGACGGTGGCGATCACTGGATCATGATCGGCAAGGTCGTGGCCTTTGACGATTTCGGACGCTCGCCCTTGCTCTATCACCAGGGCGCCTACTCGATGGTGCTGCCTCACACGCGCATGACCAAACGGGAAGAGGGCCAGTCTCCCAGCAGTCACTTCCAGGGACGCTTGAGCCACAACTTGTACTATCTGATGACCCAGGCGCTACGAACCTACCAGGCCAGCTACCAGCCGCGTCAGTTGTCCACCGGTTTGCGCACCAGTGAGGCGCGGATGTTGATGGTGCTGGAGAACGACGCCGGGCTGAACCTGTGCGACCTGCAACGGGAGGTGGCGATGCCGGTGCGCGAGATCGAAGAAGCCGTGGCCAATCTCAAGCGCAAGGGGTTGGTGAGCGATGAAGGTGAGCGGGTACGCCTGACCGCCAAGGGTATCGATGAGACCGAAGGGCTCTGGGCGATTGCCAAGGAACAGCAGGACAAGGTGTTCGGTCAGTTCAGCGAGGAACAGGTCGAACATTTCAAGCAAGTGCTCAAGGGCGTGATCAAGGGCGCTTGAGCGACATGAATGGCATCTGCCCCGGTAAGGCAAATGCATTTCTGTGGGAGCGAGCTTGCTCGCGATGGCGGTCGACCAGTCGATGTTGATGTTGACTGGCAGGCCCCTATCGCGAGCAAGCTCGCTCCCACAGGGTTATGACAGCTGAGCCGGGGGCTGCTGCGCAGCCCAGCGGGAGCAAGCTCCCTCGCCACAGGGGCCATCGCTTGATCCAGATTCTGTGAATGGATAGTCCAGCATGAGTTGGAAGCTGTTAAGATTTAGTTAACTCATTAACTAAGTCTTCTCGCGAACCTACTCCATGCCCAAGCCGCGCCAATCCTTGACCCTGACCCTGCTACAGGCCCGCGAAGCGGCCATGGGTTTTTTCCGACCTTCCCTCAATCAACATGGCTTGACCGAACAACAATGGCGGGTCATCCGGATTCTCAGCCAGCACGATGAGCTGGAGATCAATCGCTTGGCCGAACTGGCCTGCATCCTCAAGCCCAGCATGACCGGCGTGTTGGTGCGCATGGAAGCGGCGGGCATGGTGGTGCGGCGCAAGGCCGAACAGGACCAGCGGCGGGTGCTGGTGCGCCTGGCGCCGCAAGGGCAGGCGAGCTTCGATTCGATGAGCCAGAGCATGGAAGAGAATTACCAGCGCTTGCAGGACAAGTTGGGGCAGGAAAAACTGCAGACGTTGCTGGGCTTGCTCAATGACCTGAAGGCGATCAGGCGCTGAGAACCTGGGCTGGTTGTTTTCTGTGGGAGCAAGGCTTGCCCGCGATGAAGACGCTGCGGTCTTCCAGAGACCGAGGTGCCTGTTTCGCGAGCAAGCTTTGCTCCCACAGATCCCCTTGCCACAAGGCATTTGATACCGATCAGTACACACCACCCGTCGCAGGTTTTGGTGTGTCCTTGAACGCCGCCGCCAGTGTCTGCAAGCCCCGCAGCAGCACCGTTGTATCCACGCCCACGGCGACAAACGCCGCGCCGAGTTCGATGTAGCGGCGGGCCAGTTTTTCATCGGCACTGAGAATCCCGGCGGCCTTGCCAGCCTGGCGGATGCGGGCGATGGCGTCTTCGATGGCCGCTTGCACCTGCGGGTGGCCGGGGTTACCGCGAAAGCCCATGGACGCACTCAGGTCCGCCGGGCCGATGAAGACCCCATCCACGCCTTCCACCGCCGCAATGGCATCCAGATTGGCCAGGCCCTCGCGGCTTTCGATCTGCACCAGCAGGCACATCTGTTCATCGGCCTTGTCGAGGTAGCCGGGGATGCTGTTCCAGCGCGACGCCCGGGCCAGCGCACTGCCGACCCCGCGGACACCGTGGGGCGGATAGTGGATGGCGCGCACCAGTTCGCGCGCCTGATCGGCGCTTTCCACCATCGGCACCAGCAAGGTTTGCACGCCGATATCGAGCACTTGTTTGATCAGCGCCGTGTCGCCGATTACCGGACGTATCACCGGCTGGCTGGGGTAGGGCGCCACGGCCTGGAGCTGGCCGAGCAGGGTGCGCAAGTCGTTGGGCGCGTGTTCACCGTCGATCAGCAGCCAGTCGAAGCCGGCATTGGCCGCCAGTTCCGCACAGTAGGCATCGGCCAATCCCAGCCACAGGCCGATCTGCGCTTCGCCGCTGCGCAGGCGTTGCTTGAAGGTATTGATGGGCATGTCCATGGGGCGTTCTCCGATCAGACGAAACGGCAGGCGATGGAACCGAGCATGTCGTAGTCGACATGGAAGGTGTCGCCGGGGTTGGCGGCCACTGGGCGGGTGAAGGAGCCACCGAGGATGATCTGTCCCGGTTGCAGGGTGACGTCATAGGCCGCCAGCTTGTTCGCCAGCCAGGCCACGCCTTTGGCCGGGTGATTGAGCACCGCGGCCGAGACGCCGGACTCTTCGATCACGCCGTTGCGGTAGAGCACCGCCGGCACCTTGCGCAGGTCGATCTCGGTCGGGCGTACGGCGCGACCGCCCATGACCACCCCGGCGTTGGCGGCGTTGTCGGAAATGGTGTCGAACACCTTGCGGGTCGCCTTGGTCTGCGGGTCGATCTGCTGGATGCGCGCGTCGATGATTTCCAGCGCCGGGATCACCCATTCGGTGGCGTCCAGCACGTCGAACACGGTCACGTTCGGGCCTTTCAACGGCTTGCCGAGGATGAACGCCAGCTCCACTTCCACCCGTGGCACGATGAAGCGTTCGAACGGGATGTCGGTGCCTTCATCGAAAAACATGTCATCGAGCAGCGCGCCGTAGTCCGGTTCGGTGATGTTCGACGACACCTGCATGGCTCGGGAGGTCAGGCCGATCTTGTGGCCGACCAACTTGCGCCCGTCCTTGATCTTTTGGGCCACCCAGGCACGCTGGATGGCGTAGGCATCCTCGATGGTGATGTCCGGGTGGTCGAGGGAAAACTGCCGCACTTGCTCGCGGGAGCGTTCGGCATGGTCGAGGCGGGCGGCGGCTTGTTGGATGAAGGTCTGGTCAAGCATGGCAGGGGTCTCTTATTGAGGATTGACGACGGCAGCCCGGGTGCGCAGCACCAGCAAGCCGCCAAGGGCGATGAGCAGGGCCAGCACATAGAGGGCGAGGCTGGCGCTCTGGGTGGTGTCGCGCATCCAGCCGATCAGGTAGGGCGCGAAGAATGAGGCGATGCTGCCGAAGGAACTGATCAGGGCGATGCCGGCGGCCTGGGTGCCGTTGGACAGGAAGGCCGGCGGCATTTGCCAGAACATCGGCAACGCCGCGCTGGCGCCCATGCCAGCGACGATCAGGCCACTGAGCACCAGGGTCGGATTGCCCGGAGAAAGTCCGGTGACCGCAATGCCCAGCGCGGCCATCAACAGCGGCACGCACAGGTGCCAGCGGCGTTCGCGATGGCGGTCGGAGGAGCGTCCGCAACCGATCATGAAAAAGCAGCCGGCCAGGTAGGGCACTGCGCTGAGCAGCCCGACCTTGCCGTCGCTGCCGATGCCGGCGCCGTGGATCAGGGTCGGCATCCAGAAGGCCAGGGTGTTCACCGCCAGCATCACGGCGAAGTACACCGCCACCAACAACCAGACCTGCGGATTGTTGAGAATCGCCGAAAACGAGGTGATGGATTTGCGCTGTTCTTCAAGGCTCAGTTGTTCACGCAGTTGTTGCTTGGCGTGTGGCGTGAGCCAGTTGACCGTCTCGAAACTGTCCGGCAGGCACTTGAGCACAACGAGGCCGAGCAGGATCACCGGCAGCCCTTCGATGACGAACATCCACTGCCAGCCGCGCAGGCCGCCAAGGTCATGGAAATGCTCGAGAATGCCACCGGACAATGGCCCGCCAATCACCCCGGCCATTGGCACGGCGATGGCAAACAACGCGGTCACCTGGGCCCGGCGCCGGGCCGGATACCAGCGGTTGAGAAAGACCAGGATGCCAGGAAAGAAACCGGCCTCGGCCACGCCCAGCAGAAAGCGCAACACGTAGAAACCGGCGGCGCTTTCGATGAGGAACATGCCGGTGGACAGGGCGCCCCAGACCACCATCAGCGTGGCGATCCAACGCCGCGGGCCGACCCGGTCCAGGGCCATGTTGCTGGGCACGCCAAACAGCGCATAAGCGATGAAGAACAGGCCGGCGCCGAAGCCGTAGACCGTGTCGCTGAACTGCAGGTCGGCGCTCATCTGCATCTTCGCGAAGCCAATGTTGATGCGGTCCAGGTGGGCGAAGAGGTAACAGACCAGCAACAGCGGCATCAGCCGCCAGGTGATGGTGGCATGGGTGCGGTCGTGGGCGATGGTGCCGGCCGTGTCGGCGGTATTGGCTGTGCTCATGATCTTGTACTTTTTGTCAGAGAGGCCGATGGGGAGTGCGGGGCAGACGGATTCAGGAGGCCTGGCCCTTGAGGAAGGCGTGGACGTTGTTGGCCTTGAAGTTGAGTTGCTCGTGCAGCTCGATCATCTCGAATGACAGGGCCAGCAGGCGTTGGGCCTGGAGTTCGGCGAAGTGCGCGGTGATCGCCTCGAAGAGTTTTTCCGCGACTTTCTGGCGGGTGGCCAGGTCACGGCCATGGCCGACTTTCAAGGTCATGTGCACGAAGGCGTAGTCGTGCTTGCCGTCGGCCATGCGCCAGGTGTCCAGGCGCACGCCACGGCTGCGGATGCCGCCCAGGGGAAATACGCCGCTTTCGCCCAGCAAGGCATGGACCTTTTCAAACAGGCCGGGCAGGTCGGCTTGTTGTTCGATGTTGTCGGTGTATTCAGCGATGAAATGGGGCATGGGGGCCTCCTGCGTCGGCAGCTTTGAGTTGTAAGCCGCAAGCGACAAGTTGAAAGCGATCAGCTTGTCGCTTGCGGCTGCTGTTCAGACTGGAAAAATGGCGTTGATCTGTCCGGTGCCGGAACTGCCGAAAGGCTCGGTGATGATTTCGGCGGGCTTGTCGTAGTCCGGCCCGCCGAGCAACCCCAGCAGCATCGCCGTGTCATGCATCTTGCCTTCGCCGAAGCAGTGTTCGGCATAGTCCGGGAGCATGGCGCAGAACTCTTTCCAGCGGCCCTGGCGCCACATTTCGACGACGTGCAGATCGACCTGCTTGTCGAATTCCCGCGTCCAGTTATGGATGTTGGCTTCGGCGTTGCGATCATCGGAAAAGCGGTGGGACAACGAGCCGGACGCCAGCACCAGTACCTTGCGATCGCTTTTCTCGATGGCCCGGCGCACGGCGGCGCCGAAGGCGAAGCTGTCCTGCAGGCGATGCCAGGCACACCAGGCGGCAATCGACACGACTTTGAATTTCTGGTCTTGCGGGACATCCATGTGCATGTAGCGCATGGGCACCAGCGTGCCGTATTCCAGTTCAAGGCTTGGGATGTTATGGGCCAGGGTGCGCACATCCACGGCATTGGCCTCGGCGGCGATCAGTTCGCCCAGTTCCGGGGCGCCCGAGTATTCGTACTCCATGTTCTTGATGAAGTGCGGCAGCTCGTTGCTGGTGTAGATGCCCTTGAAGTGCGCGCCGCTGTTGACGTGGTAGGCGCTGTTGACCAGCCAGTGCACGTCGAACACTACGGCGGTATCGGCGCCCAGCTCACGGGCGCGGCGGCCGATTTCCTTGTGGCCGGCAATCGCTGCGGCGCGGCAACCGTGGTGCTTGCCGGGCAGCTCCGACAGGTACATCGAGGGAACGTGGCAGATTTTCGCAGCCAGGACGACTTCGCCCATGATGATTCTCCTGAAAAATTGTTCTTGTTGAATCTCGGTTGTGGGAGCAAAGCTTGCTCGCGATGCAGGCGACTCGATTTCTGGTAGGCCGCATCGTCTTCATCGCGGGCAAGCCTTGCTCCCACAGGAGCAGGGATAAATCCCCTTGCCACAAGGTTTATCACCAGATTTTCTCTACGTCATACCCCCCAACGCGGTATGTGATGACTGCCCATGGAAATGCAAACGTTCTTGATCTCGGCAAACACTTCAAAGCTGTACTGTCCGCCTTCGCGGCCGGTTCCGGAACCCTTTACGCCACCGAAAGGCTGGCGCAGGTCGCGTACGTTCTGGCTGTTGATGAACACCATGCCGGCCTCGATGCCGTGGGCCAGGCGATGGGCCTTGCCGATGTCCTGGGTCCAGATATACGAGGCCAGGCCATATTCGGTGTCGTTGGCCAGTTGTAAGGCTTCGGCTTCATCCTTGAACGGGATCAGGCACACCACCGGACCGAAGATTTCTTCCTGGGCGATGCGCATCTTATTGTTGACGTCGGCGAATACCGTCGGCTGGATGAACTGGCCGCGGCTCAAGTGCGCCGGCAGGTTGGCCGGGCGCTCCAGGCCACCGGCCAGGAGGGTGGCGCCTTCTTCGATGCCGATCTTGATGTAGCCGGTGACCTTGTCGTAGTGGGCCTGGGTGATCATCGAGCCGACCTGGGTTTTCGGGTCTTGCGGGTCGCCGACGATCAGGCGTTTGGCGCGGGCGGCAAACTCGGCGACGAATTGTGGGTAGACACTTTCCTGGATGAAGATCCGGCTGCCGGCGGTGCAGCGCTCGCCATTGAGGGAAAAAATCGTGAACAGCGCCGCATCAAGGGCACGTTCGAGGTCGGCGTCTTCGAAAATCAGCACCGGCGACTTGCCACCCAATTCCATCGAGTACTTTTTCAACCCGGCGGTCTGCATGATTTTCTTGCCGGTGGCGGTACCGCCGGTGAAAGAGATCGCCCGCACATCCGGGTGGCGCACCAACGCATCGCCGGCGGTGGCGCCATAGCCCTGGATCACGTTCAACACACCGTTGGGAATGCCGGCTTCGACCGCCAGGCGACCCAGCTCGTTGGCGGTCAACGGTGACAGTTCGGACATCTTCAGCACAGCCGTGTTGCCCAGCGCCAGGCACGGCGCGGTCTTCCAGGTCGCGGTCATGAACGGCACGTTCCAGGGCGACACCAGCGCGCAGACACCCACCGGTTGGTACAGGGTGTAGTTGAGCATCTGATCGTCGACCGGATACGTGTGGCCGTCCATCCGCGTGCAGACTTCAGCAAAGAAATCGAAGTTGTGGGAGGCGCGTGGGATCAGCACGTTCTTGGTCTGGTGGATCGGCAAACCGGTGTCGAGGGTTTCCAGTTCGGCCAGCTTCGGCACGTTCTGCTCGATCAATTCACCGAGCTTGCGCATCAGCCGGGCGCGTTCCTTGGCTGGGGTGTTGGCCCATTTCGGAAACGCTTCCTTGGCCGCCGCGACCGCTTGGGCGACTTCCTCGGCTCCGCCGCTGGCGACTTCGCCGATGGCCTCCCCGGTGGCCGGATTGTAGTTGACGAAGACGTCTTTGCTTTCGACCTCACGGCCGTCGATCCAGTGTTTGATCATGCTGCTCAAGCCTCTTTACGGGATGCGAAGAACTCGGCTTCGCTAACGATTCGATTGACCAGGCGACCCACGCCTTCCACTTCCACCACCACTTCATCACCGGGCATTACGTCCGCCAGGCCTTCCGGCGTGCCGGTGGCGATCATGTCGCCGGGCTGCAGGGTCATGAAGCTGGACAGGTATTCGATCAGGTAGGGGATGTCGAAAATCATGTCCTTGGTGCTGCCTTCCTGGCGCAACTCGCCGTTGATCCAGGTGCGTAGCGTCAGGTTGCTCGGGTCCGGCACATCGGCCACATCGACGATCCAGGGGCCGACGGGCGTTGTCGCGTCACGGTTCTTCACCCGCAGGTTAGGGCGGTAGTAGTTTTCCAGGAAGTCGCGGATCGCGTAGTCGTTGCACACGGTGTAGCCGGCCATGTAGCTCAGTGCATCCTCGCGCTTGACGTTGCGCGCGGCTTTGCCGATGACCGCCACCAGCTCGCACTCGTAATGCATGTAGACGACGTTGTCGGGGCGCCAGGTCGCCTGGTTGTGGCCGGTGTAGGTGCCGGGCGATTTGATGAACGCCAGGGGTTCGGTCGGTGGCTTGAACGCCAGTTCGGCGGCGTGATCGGCGTAGTTCAGGCCCAGGGCGAACATGCTGCCGCTGGCCGGTGGCAGCCACTGGACCTGGTCTTCGGCCAGCAGGCGACCGTCGGCCAGGCGCACGGCGTTGTGGGCTTCGACGGTGACGGCGTGCTCCTGGCCTTCAAAACGAATGCGCGCGTGTTTCATGAATCTGCTCCTGTTTGCTCGGCCACGACGGTATTGACCAGGCGGCCCAGGCCGCTGATGTCCACTTCGACACGGTCACCGGGCAGAACATCGACCCGGCCCTCAGGCGTACCGGTGATCAGCACATCGCCGGCATGCAGGGTCATGAACTCGCTGATTTCGGCAATCAACTGGGGAATGTTGCGAACGAAGTTGGCCGTGCTGTTTTGCTGGCGAACCTCGCCGTTGACGTACAGCGTGATCGCCAGGCTGTGGGGGTCGGTCACCTGGGCGGTCGGCACCAGTTCCGGACCGATGGCGCAGAAGCCATCCCGGCACTTGGCCTTGACGGCGGGGCGGTAATAGCTGTCTTCCGGGAGGCTGAATTCATTGACGATGGTGTAGCCGGCCACGTAGTCCAGGGCTTCGGCGGCGTTGACGCGGCTGGCCGATTTGCCCATCACCACGCCAAGGGCCGGTCCTGGTTGCAGCCTTTCGCCGTGACCGGGGTGAACCACGTCGGCGTCGTGCCGGTTGCGGGTATTGGGCGTCTTGATGAACAGAACGGGCTTGAGCGGCGGCTTCTGATAGGGCGGTTGCTCGAACTCGGCGAGGCGCTGTTTCAGCAGCCCCTGGTAGTTCAGCGCGACCCCGAACAGGGTGCCGGTCGCGACGTCATGCAGGGCACGGCTCATGCTTGTCTCCTGGCGATGGCAGAGTGATGAGGGCTCTGCGGTTATTGTTAATGTGTTAACAGTTATAATTAAGATGTTAACTATCGTCAAGCGTGACAGAATGACCGGCACTGGTTGCCTTGCCAGATTCGGTGCAGGATGAGAGCGGCAGGTACCTGAATCAGCATAAAAACGAGCATTGCGTGATGACCGACCGCCAGCCGATTCCGAACATCAACATTGGTCAGGTGTATGACCAGCGCTACAGCGACGCCGAAGTGCATTACGACCGGCTCGCCAACCTGGCGGGTTTTTTCGGCCGCAACATGCCGGTGCACCGCCACGACCGGTTCTTCCAGGTGCACTACGTCAAGAGTGGCACCGTGCGCGTATACCTCGATGACCAGCAGTACGTCGAATCCGGCCCGATGTTCTTCCTCACGCCGCCGACCATTCCCCATGCCTTCGTGACCGAGGCCGACAGCGACGGGCATGTGCTGACGGTGCGCCAGCAATTGGTGTGGCAACTGATCGATGCTGACCCGAGCCTGGCGCCGGCTGGCGTGCAGATGCCGGCCGCCTGCGTGGCCTTGGCGCAACTGGGGCCTGGGCAGGCGGGGGAGGTGCGGCGCCTGGAATTCCTGTTCGAGGAACTGAGCGAGGAGGTGGTGGCGGGGCATCCGGGGCGCAGCGCGGCGCTGGACGGGTTGACGCGACTGATCATGATCAGCTTGCTGCGGTTGTGTTCCAACTCCCTGGAAGCCAGGCCGGCGCGGCATGAAGACCTGAAGATCTTTCACCGCTTCAACGAGCTGATCGAGGCCCACTACCTGCAGCATTGGCCGTTGTCGCGCTACGCCGAAGGCATTGGCGTGACCGAGGCGCGCCTCAATGACGTGTGCCGTCGCATCGCCGACCTGCCTTCCAAGCGCCTGATCATGGAGCGGTTGATGCAGGAGGCCAAGCGACTGCTGTTGTTCACCGGCAGCTCGGCCAATGAAATCTGCTACCAGCTCGGCTTCAAGGACCCGGCGTATTTCAGTCGGTTTTTCCAACGTTACGCCCAGCTCACGCCGGGGGAGTATCGCCAGCGGCAATCGGGGTTGCGCTGAATGGTGGCGGGAGGGATTTCTGTGGGAGCAAAGCTTGCTCGCGAATACTGGCGATGAGGTCTTTCAGAAATCGAGGCGCCTCCATCGCGAGCAAGCTTTGCTCCCACAGAACCCCCTTCCACAGTGACATAGCGCGGCTTTGCTTCTTGCAGCCGCCTGGCGACGACACTAAGCTGCCGACTCGCCCATTCACACAGTTCGAACATGGCCAACCCCAGACCTTCTTTGACCCTGACGCTGTTGCAAGCCCGCGAAGCGGCGATGGCTTTTTTCCGCCCGGCGCTGAACCAGCATGACCTCACGGAGCAGCAGTGGCGAGTGATCCGCATCCTCCATCAGCAAGGTGAGTTGGAAAGCCACCAGCTCGCCCATCAGGCCTGCATTCTCAAGCCGAGCATGACCGGTGTGCTCAGTCGCCTGGAGCGCGATGGCTTGGTGCGTCGGCAGAAGTCCAGCCAGGACCAGCGGCGGGTCTTCGTGGGCCTGACCGAGCGCGGCCAGCAGTGTTTCGTGTCCATGAGCGAGGGTATGGAAGGCAACTATCGGCGGATCGAAGAACAGTTTGGCGAGGAAAAGATGCAGCAACTGCTCGCCTTGCTCAATGAGCTGAAGAACATCAAGCCATGAGCCATGTCTCATGACTCATGTGGCTTGAGTTTTGGGCCAATGAGCTTTGAGCTTTTGTGGCGAGGGAGCTTGCTCCCGCTCGACTGCGAAGCAGTCGCAAAGCCTGCCGACCGATGCCTGAACGAGTGGGAGGGGCGAGGGGCTGCTACGCAGCCCAGCGGGAGCAAGCTCCCTCGCCACAAAGTCGTGTTCACACCGCACTGCGTTCACGCAACTCCTGCAACCGATCGGCCCCACCTTCTGCCACGCGATTCTCGATCAAGCGATCAGAGCCTCCTTCAGCCACACGATTCTGAATCAACCGATCAGACCCGCCTTCCGCCAGTTGATGCGCAGCCTGGGCCGGGGCGTTCTTTGCCGAGGCAGCGTTCGCCAGGCCGACACCGCCAACCAGTGTGAGGGCGATTGCCAAGGACGAGAGTTTCGAGAAGTTGAACATGGTGATTCTCCTTGCGTTTAGTTGAGTAGGCCGGGTGCTGCTGTCCGGTGAGCACAGTTAAACGCGCAGATGTATCGACGATGTGTGCCAGAAGAGGGTGAAATTCATCATTTCGTATCAGTCCGCATTTCATATACAGACCGATACAAACTCAGTCAGCGCGGGCGGGCGGATAGCTTCAAGTGCCTGGTCAGGGCTGGGCGAGGGCTTGCTTCAGTTGGTCCACCAACGCCGGGGTCATGTAGTGCGGCCCGTCGAACAGGTAGAGCGGGTAGCCTGCATAGGCCGCCAGTTGTGGCTTGAGTTCGGCGACGGTAGCGGAGCGGAAACCACCGCCGTATTGGGGGCGGAAAGCTTCGACGATGATCCGCACGCGATCCTTGCCAAGCCGATCACGCAGGGCATCGGCGTAGTTCCGAGCCACCGGGGCGGTGCGGGCGTAGACGCCGACGCCGTCCTGGAAAAACACGCCGATGTCGTTCGGCAGCCATTGCTTGAGCCAGTCTGCGGTGGCGGCTGGGCCGATATTGGCGCCGTCGTAGACGCTGATCCACAGCGGTCGCGGCAGCTTGGCGAGCAAGGCCGGCAGCTCCGTGGCGCGCGACCAACTGGGGTCGACTTCAGCCGGAAAATACCAACCGGTGACATGCAATGGCGTCGGCAACCCGGCGATGCGCTCCGACAGCGCCGCCAGTTGCTCGATATTGTCCCGGGAGCGGTTCTCGCTGAAATAACCGGCCAGCCCAAGGATGACATCCTGGGCCCAGGGCGCCTTGGCGATGCGCGCCCAATCCGGCAGTACCGGTACGCTGGTCAAGCCGGTGCCGGGCACGAAGGCTTGGTCGTCCACCACCGTCCATTGCACCAGCAGCGCGTGCACCCCCAGTTTTTCCCAATGGCCGCTGATACCGACGGTCTGGTTGTCCGGCTGCCAGACGATGCCGACGATGTTCGGTGCCGCAGTGAGCGTGCTCATGTAGTACGTCCCTGTACCTGCGCCGAGGAGCGCGACCACTAACAGCGCCGCGACGGTCTTGCGATGGACGAACGTTGCGAAGCTTTTCAAACAGGTTCCTTCTGGAGGCAGTGTAGTCGCGGCCCGGCAAGGCGAGCCGCTTTTCGTGCCGATGGAGCGACGGTCACACCCACGGGCTCAATAGGAGTAGGTCAGGCGGGCGAACACGCCTTTGGCCTGATCTTCGCCAAATACCCTGGCCCGGTATTGCAGGGAAAAATCCACATAGGAGCGTGGCGCGTTGTAGGCGTCTTCCCGGAACCAATAGCGTACGTTGTTTCCTATCCCGATCCCCCCGGCGTCGCCGGAAGAAAAGCCGCCGCCGGCTTCGCTCTTCATCTTGGAATCGTAGTCGATCGCCGCGACGACATGGGGGAACGCCACCCAGCGCGAGCCGGTCCCGCCGATGGCGTAGCTGCGGCCCACTTGCCATTCGCTGTTGAAGTAATTGCGCGAGGCGTTGAGGTAGTGGCCGACCTCGGCATACAGCTGCGAGGTCCACCAGCTCGGCACATCGACTCGCAGATCGGTACCGATGCTCGAACCGTAGGCCAGTCGCACCAGCCAGTCGCCGTCGACATTGGAAGACCCCAGCGGGAAGGTCCGTTCAAGGGCGGCCATGATGTTGACCGAACTGAAGGGCTTGACCCGCACGCCGAGGGCGCCTTGCAAGGCATCGGCGCCGGTGTCCGAATCGCTGTTCTTGCTCCACAGGGTGTCGGTGATGCGCCCATAGAGTTCGACAAAGCGGCCGTTGCGATAGCCCAGCGGACGCCACGACAGCTCGGTGCTGTTTTGCAGCAGGTCATTGCTGCTACTGGCGCCCGGGGCGGCGCTCAGGCCACTGGAGCTGCTGCCACGATAGCTGGTGGTGCTGGTCAGGCCGAGCCTGCGCGATACATCGCCCACGGTGCGACGGGTATCGAACAGCTGTTGCGCGGACAGGGGCGACTCAGCGGTTTTTTGCCCATCGATGACACGCTTGAAATACGCCACGGCTTCGTCGTCTTCATGGACCCGCATGGCGTTGTAGGCGGCGTCCTGGGCGGGTGCCGGTGCCAGTCGAGCGGTGGCGTCCGCCTTGCGGAACGCGGCATGGGCAGCTTCGTCGTCGCCGGCCCGAACCCCATTGTAAGCAAGCTGCAGATCACTCACCGGAGCCTGATCGCCGGTGTTACCCGGCGAGATGGCGCAGGTCAGACCGTAGGTACTTTCCTGGCAGAGCAGGACGGGGGGTGAGGATTGGGCCTGGGCGGAGCGGATGTCACGGGCTTCCCTTGCCGACAGGCCCGCAAGGCTCTGGGCGTGGTCAAGATCATCCTGGGCCGCCTGCGACTTGCCCTGGTGGTTACGGGCATAGCTGCGCAACACCCAAGGGGCGGCTTGACGGTCGTCCACCGCCAGCGCGGCAGACGCGGCCTGTTCGGCACCGGGATAATCCTTCGCCGCCAGCAGCGCACTGATGAGCAACTGCTGGTTGGCGACAATCTCTGGAGCCCAGGCCACGGCTTTGCGCGCCTGGTCCACGGCGCGGGTCGTGTTGTCTTGCTCCAGGGCGCGATAGCCCTGGGTCGCCAGCGGTACGGCCAATTGGCGGCGAATGGCTTTGCGGCGCAGGAACAATGTGTTGTCGTTGGCAAAGACGCCGAGGGCCTCGGTGGTGGCCCGATCGGCTTCTTCCAAGTGTTGCTGGCGTTGCAAGGAGTCGATCAGCAACAGGCGATATTCACGGCGTCGGGGGGCCTGGCTGATGGCCTTGCGGGCCGATTGCGCGGCCAGGTCGAATTGTTCGCGGTCGTAGGCCTTGAACCCCTGGGACGCCGCGACGAAACCCGGTGAAGCTGGCGCCGCGCGCGAAGATGCAGCGGTCCGAGGTTGGTCGCGCAGCTTTTTGTCCCGCTCGGCCAATTCAATCAGCGTGTTCAGGCGCTTCACATCGGCACGCAGGCGCAGGGCCTCGCGGGCCTTGGCGATGGCCAGGTCGTAGTCCTTGCGCTCGTAGGCGCTGTAGGCTTCGTTGGCAACGGTATAGGCCGGGCCGGTCAGTGGCAGCGGCAACGTCTCGGCAAGCGCAAACGCAGGGATCAGGCTCAGCCCCGTGGCCAAAAAAGTCAGGAAGGGGCGGTTCATGCCGGGAGCTCCGTTGGGTAGAGATTATGCTGACGGGCCACCACTTGTTCGATGGTTGCCCGGGGCAGCACGCCGCTGTCCACCAGGTAATCGCCGATCCGGCCGTGGTGCTGCGGACGATATTGCAACATGGCACGGCTGAACTGATCGCGGTCGAGCAGGCCCATTTCGATCAGCAAGTCACCCAGCAGCGGCGCACTGGCATTCGGTACGGCGTGGCCGTTGCGTGCGGGCAACTGGCGCAACAAAGCGAGAATTTCACTTTCCCTGGCGATCAGTTGCACCGGCTCGCCGCCCAGTTCGGCGCTGACCTGCTGCAAGCCTTCGTCGGAAAGCGGATTGGCGACGGCGATCTGCTCCCGGCCTTCGCCATTGGGCCCCAAGGGAATCGCCCGCCAGCGCAACGCAAACTCGCTGGTCAGTGACGAGGTTGAGGCCGCGGTTTTTTCGGCCACGTCGAAGACCCGGGGCAGGTCATTCTGGAACGCGATGGCTTCGGCCAGGGTTTCATCGTCCAGCCAGCCGTTATTCAGCAGAATTCGCCCCAGCGGCACATTGCGCGACTGCTGTTCATCCAGGGCGCTTTGCAGGTGGGTGTCGGTAATAGCCTGCCAGGACAACAGCACGCTGCCCAAGCGGCGCGGCGCAATGGCGACCAGGTCGGTGGATGGGAAGTCATGCATGGTCTTGTCCCAGACCAGCTTGCGGTTCATCACCTTGCCCACCAGGAACATGCGCCAGGCCCGGGCGGCGGCCATGAAGTTGACGAAGTTGCCCACCAACATGCGTGGGATCGACAGCAAGCCGTGCTGCCAGCCGTACAACACCGTGGTGAAGTAGTAGCGATGCAGGATTCGCCAGGCCAGGGCAACGCCGTTGGCCAGCAACAGGTATTTGATTACGCTGCTGGTTTCAAAAGGCGTTGGGAAACTGACGTCCCACAAACCGCTGTTGCGCAAGATGATCAGGCCCAGCAGTTGCACCAGGATCGCGTAGGCAATGATGCTGATGAACGCTGTCACTACCCCCTTGCGGTCGCGAAACAGCAGGTATCGGTTGGCCAGCGAACCATTCCAGCCCATCTGCTCCCAGCCTTGCAAGCCGATGCCCAGGGTCCAGCGGGCCTTTTGCCGGAAGGCGGTGCGAAACGTGTCCGGGAAAAACTCGCGCACGCACAGTGGCATCGTCAGGGTCGATTCGTAGGGTTTGCGGAACCAGGATTTGCGCAGCACCCGGAACTGCACGGGGAAACGTACGAAGATCGCATTCATGCCCACCTTGGCCAAGCGCGCGCCCACGTCGTAGTCCTCGGTGAGACTGTCGGTGTTGAACGGCTGGTTTTCGGTTTCACCGGCCAGCACTCGCAGGGCGCGATGGGAGAAGCAGGTGCCGACGCCGGCCGAGGGCACGGTGTCGGTCATGCTTTCACGCACCACCAGATCCTTGCCATGCCATTCGGCGAACTCGTCCATGTAGACACCCGCCACCCATTCGTACCAATTGCGCTCCAGAGACACCACCGGCAACTGGATCATGTCCTTGCGCGGCAACAGGTAGTTGAATAGACGCAGTTCAAGCGGATGCAGCACGTCCTCGCTGTCGTGCAGGACGACGCCGGCGAAGGTCATGCCATGGGTTTTCTCATGGAGGAAAATCGCCTGGATCACCCAGTTCAAGCAGTCGGCCTTGCAGGTCGGCCCGGCATGGGGCACTTCCACGCGGTGCAGTTGTTTGTAACGCCTGCGCATCCGCTCGACTTCGTCGATGGTGCGCTGGTCGTTGATGTACGTACCAACGAAGACCACGTAGTTCTGGTAGTCGAGTGTCGAGACCATGTTCTCGATCATCGGTGCGATGACGTCGTATTCCAGCCAGGCCGGCACCATGATCGCCAGGGGCTGTTCGTCCCGGGCCAACAATTGCTCGACGGTCAGTGGCCGGTAGCGACGGTTCACGGTGAACTTGCGGTACAGGCGACGAGACCAGTACCACAGGTCAATGATCAGATCGTCCAGGCTGGAGATCAGGATCAGTACCGCGACCACGATGGTCGCGGCTTCCAGGTAGTTGTAGTAGTGGGCCAGCCAATAGGGCCAATAAAGCGACGTCATCGAAGGGTACCGTTACTGGCGATTGCGACGGGCGCTACGGCCTGCCAGCAACAAGAGGAGGAACAGGATAATGGCGCCTGGAATCAGCCAGAGCAGCGACGGTTTGCGCCAGGCATCCAGCCCCTTGGGTTCCTCGCGGCCGATCAACAGGCTGCCGCTGGGGTCCTGGGTATCGAGGATCGCCACGGCGCCGTTGTTGCCCAGAATCGCCACGTCGCCACGGGTCAGCACGATTGGCTTGGCCAGGCTTGGCGGCTGATTGCCCAGGGTCCGATAGACCAGCCCGTATTGGCCCGAGCTCTGCACCACTTGCAGCGAGGCCAATTGGTTGAGGGGCTGTATGTCCAGCAGCGCTTGGTCCTTGTGGTTGATGCGCAGGCGACCCTGCTCGTCGACCTGGACCGATTCCTGGCTGCCCTTGAGCGCCAACTCGAAGGCCAGGAAGGCTTTGTCCGGGCTGACGACGGCTTTTGGATCAGCGCTCACCTTGAGCTGCGCTCGCAGCGGCGATACACCGCTGGCATCAGCCACCGCAATGACCCGCGCCAGGCTGCTGGCCGGTTGGTCGAGGTAGGCCTGGGGCACCAGGATCTGGGTGTCGGCGGCGAAGCGTGCGGCCAGGCCGGAGAAATCGTCGTCCAGCGAGGTTTTTTCCACGACAATATGGCTGGTCGGCAGGACCGACACTGGGAAGGCTTGCGGCGTTTCCAGGCAGCGGTCGCTGACCGGCTGACGTTGGAACGACACGCGCAATATGTTCTGCGACCCCAGGGCGTAACGTGGGATATGGGCCTGGATGCGTTGCGATTCACCGTTGGGGGTCAGTTGCTGCGCACCAATCAGGAAGTCATTGAAAAACAGTGAAGCCACCGGTGCCGTATCGGAAGCCCCCGGGGCGGCGGAGACGTCCACCACGGCCGTGACGGGCAGGCGACCGTCATAAGCGACACTGCCCAGGGGAAACGTAGTGCTCCAGTCGAAGCGTGACGCCACGTCGAAAGTGCCGGGGGCGCCGCCCAGTCGCGACAGGACCACACGGCCGTCTTCGCTCAACGGCGTTTGCGCTTCGCTCACGGTCAATTGGCGACTTCGCGCCAGTTTGCTCCAGGCCGTACCGAGCAGGGACAAGGCTTTGCCGGTGGATTCTGGGGCGATCATCAGCACCGGGCGAGTGCCCAGCAGGGCCAGGCGTACGTTGTCAGTGCCGGCGCCTGCGAGTGCTGCGTTGATGTGCTGTTCGCGCCACTGGGTCAGTGCGCTGGCCGCAGTCGTGTCGAGTCCCTGGACCTGGCTTTGCAACGCGTCCAGGGATTGGTTGATAGCTTTGAGCAGCGCAGGCTCGTTGATCGCCAGGTCAGCCTGGACGTTCGGGGTCTGGCCTAACACCAGCAGTGCGCCGATCTCGGCCGGGTTGGCCAAGGTGTGCGGGCCTTTGCCATTAAGGCTGGCGAAGGCCGGAATGCTCAATAACTCGGCAGGGATGTGCAGGTTGCCCAGGTCCACGCTGTCTTGCACGGCGGGGAAGGGCAGGATGCGGCTGTGTTTGCCGATGCGCTCCAGCGCCACGCCCAGGCGCCAGGCTGAATCGTAGCTGGCGGCGGACAATGAACCGGGCGCAACGAGAATGCCGGGCTCGCCGGGCAGGGCCGCCCAGGCCGCACCGACGTCGCGCAACTGGCTGGCGTCGTAGCTGTAGTTCAGGCGTGTTTCAGGTTGGATGCGCAGCACATTACCGATGACCCGATCGTCTTCGCACAATGGTCGAGACACTATCGAGGACCAGGCAACGCCCAGGCGCACCAGACCGTTGTCACGTGCGGCCTTGTCGACGCCGAGCCTGGCGCTGGCATCGCCTTGTGCCTCGCTGAGCCCTTCGGCACGCACCGGGTAGCCGTCGAGGGACAGCAGCAGGGTGTTGCGGCCGCCTTCGCCATTGAGGTAGCTGGCGTCCAGTTGCAGCGTCGCGTCTTCGAGGGTAACGCCGGCGGGGACCGGCAGGTAGAGCTCGCGGCGGGCGTCGCTGGCGCTCAAGAGGATCGGCGCCGTGATGCCCAGGTCGCTCAAGCGAACCTCACGTGTCTGGCGGGTATCAGCGTTGAGTCGATGAATGGCCTGGGTCAGCGGGCTGTCCGCGGCCAGGGCAAAGGTCGGCATGAGCGCGAGCAGGCTCAAGCCACAGGCAAGGGCGCTGAGCGCACCCGTAGGGATGGCAACGGAAGGCTTCATTCAGGCAAGTCTCGATCTGATAAGGGGAATAGCAGTTGTTCAGTTGAAATCGGCGAGCAGCTCGCGTGGCTCGGACAGCGACCGATAGACGGGCTGCCGTTGGGCAGGCAGCGGGGCCACGACAAAGTCGTCGACCGGGGCGGCCCATCAAGGTATCGACGATGCGTTGGCTGGCCTTGCCGTCGCCATAAGGATTGGCCGCTTGTGAGGCGCGGCGCCATGACGCGTCATCGTCGAACAGCGCATCCACGCCGGCGATGATCGATGCCGGCGAGGTGCCGACCAGGCGCACCGTGCCCGCCGCCACTGCTTCCGGGCGTTCGGTGACGTCGCGCATCACCAGCACCGGTTTGCCCAGGGACGGCGCTTCTTCCTGCACGCCACCGGAGTCGGTGAGGATGACATGGGCGTGTTGCATCAGGCGCACGAACGCCAGGTAGTCCAGCGGCTTGATCAAATGCACATTGAGCAACTCGCCCAGTTGCTCGGTCACCGGGCCCAGCACGTTGGGATTGAGGTGCACCGGGTAGACGATCTGGATATCCGGGCGCTGGGCCAGGTGGCGCAGGGCCTTGCAGATGTCGAGGAAGCCCTCGCCGAAGTTTTCCCGGCGGTGGCCGGTCACCAGCAGCAGTTTGCGTCCGGTCTGCAGGAACGGGAACTGTTGGTCCAGTTCGCTACGCAACCGGGCATCGTCGTTGATGCGCCGGGCCGTCAGTTGCAGCGCGTCGATCACGGTGTTGCCGGTCACCAGGCAACGGCCTTGCAGGCGTTCCCCCAGCAAGTTATCGCGGGACTGTCCGGTGGGGGCGAATAGCAGATCGGCGCCGAGGTCGATGCACCGTCGGTTCATTTCTTCCGGCCAAGGGCTGTAGATGTCTCCGGTGCGCAGGCCGGCTTCCACATGGCCGACGGGGATGCGTCGATGGAAGGCGGCCATCGAAGCCACCATGGCCGACGTGGTGTCGCCGTGAACCAGCACCCGATCCGGCCGGGTTTGTTCCAGCACCGGGTCGATGGCGGCGTACAACGCGGCGGTCAGGGAGTTGAGAGTCTGGTGCGGCGTCATCACGTCGAGGGTGAAATCGGCCTTGAGCTCGAACAGATCCAGTACCTGCTTGAGCATGCTCTGATGCTGGCCGGTGACGCAGATCAGCGACTCGATGCCCGGTTCGGCGGCAAGGGCCTTGACCAAGGGCGCCATCTTGATGGCCTCCGGACGGGTGCCGAAGATCGAGAGGATCCTGATGCGTGGATGATGAGTTGCGATGACGCCCTTCCTCGCGCAGTTTGCTGCGCCGCACAACAGCCCGCCCGGACGCGATGGGGGCGTTCGAGCAAACAAGCGATTTAAGTTAAGTTGGCCCGGTGTCAGACAGCGGCTTGACGTGCACAGGAAGTGACGTAGTGGCATCTTGAAGTTCGGGGCGGAGAATTAATAGCACCAAACATCGTGAGCGCAAAGGTTTATATGAATAAGTTGATTAATAATTTTTTAAAGGTGTTTTGGTGGTGGAGCAAAGGTTGGATTTCTGATTTTTTTAACTTCAATTAGCTATTGATATTAAAGGTATTTTTTGTATTTTCGTGCCTGTTTAATACTCGATTGATACTAAAAGGCGTGGCGCCGTGATTTTTTTGGCGCCTTATTTTACGTTGTTCCCAAATGCGGCGTGCCACTGGAATGACGCCTGTAAGTCGTCGTGGTAACGGCTTTAAGAACTAATGAGTTGGTCGCGAACTTAATTATCTATTGAAAGTTCAATTTATTTTGAGTTTTTATATTAAATAAAATGGATCCATTCCAAATGCAAAATCCCACTAGGCACAGTCGTTACTTGCAATAAGAAAGTTACGCCGATTGGATTGCTCCTAAGCCAGGTACCCATTAGTCGTCGAAGCCTCCCGACCGATAATCGCACGCTTTGTGTGGTGCACCTGCCTGGGTTATTGACCAAACTAACCGGGTGGTACATTTTAGCGGCACCTGTCTTGCCCATCGTGGCAAAGACCATAATAAAAATAGAGGAAACCCCATGCCCATTCGCGCGCCCCACGCTTTGTCCTTGATCCATCTTTCTAACGCATCCCCCAGCCTCCCAGGTTCGATCCGATAGCGGTCCAGTGCTGTTGCAGAAGTTATCGCGCCAGTGGGACGTGGGCGCTCGACAAGCCTCGGAGGTTTCCAAGATGACAAAAGTCGTGGATCTGTATTTCAAGCTGCTGAAGCTGCTGATCGTGTTGTGCATGGTCGCGATGATCGTGCTGGTGTTCGGCAATGTGGTGCTGCGCTATGCGTTCAACTCGGGCATCAGTGTGTCGGAGGAGCTGTCGCGCTGGTTCTTCGTCTGGATGATTTTTCTCGGTGCCCTGGTGGCGCTCAAGGACCGTGCCCACCTGGGCATGGACAGCCTGGTCAAGCGCTTGCCGGCGGTCGGCAAGCGTATCTGCCTGGTCATCGGCCATCTGCTGATGTTGTACATCTGCTGGCTGATCTTCAGTGGCAGTTGGCAACAGGCGGCGATCAACCTGGATGTAGTCGCCCCGGCGTCGGGATTGTCCATGGCGCTGTTCTATGGCGCCGGCCTGGTGTTCGGCGCCAGTGCTGCGCCGATCCTGCTCTACGAGCTCTACCTGGCGCTGTTCGGCAAGCTGGGGGATGACGAGCTGGTGATGGTCAAGGACAACGACGCCGAGGTGATCACGCATAACGCCGCCACCGCTGACCCCATCAAGAGTACCCACCCATGACACTGGTTATTTTCCTCGGGTCCTTGATGGGCAGCATGGCGCTGGGCATGCCCATCGCGTTTGCCTTGCTCGTGGTCAGCGTGGCGTTGATGGTTTACCTGGATCTGTTCGATGCGCAAATCATTGCCCAGAACCTGCTCAACGGCGCGGACAGTTTTCCGCTGATGGCCGTGCCGTTCTTCATGTTGGCCGGCGAAATCATGAACGTCGGTGGCCTGTCCAAACGCATCGTCAACATTGCCATGGCGCTGGTAGGGCACAAGCGCGGTGGTCTCGGTTACGTGGCGATCATCGCGTCCTGCCTGCTGGCCTCGCTGTCCGGTTCGGCCGTGGCCGATGCGGCGGCCCTGGCGGCGCTGCTGGTGCCGATGATGGTGTTGGCCGGGCATAACCGCGGGCGCTCGGCCGGCCTGATCGCCGCCGGCAGCATCATCGCGCCGGTCATTCCGCCGAGCATTGGCTTCATCGTCTTTGGCGTGGCGTCCGGGGTGTCGATTTCCAAGCTGTTTCTGGCCGGTATCGTGCTGGGGCTGATGCTTGGGGCTTCGCTGGCCGTGGCTTGGTGGTACATCTCTCGCAGTGAAAACGTCGAGACACCGCCCAAGCGTTCTCGTGCCGAAGTGCTGCGCACGTTGCTCGACGGCAGTTGGGCCATGGGCCTGCCCTTGATCATCATCCTGGGCCTTAAATTCGGCATCTTCACGCCCACGGAAGCAGCGGTGGTCGCGGCGGTTTATTCGCTGTTCGTGTCCCTGGTGATCTACCGCGAAATGAAAGTCAGCCAGTTGTACGAAGTGATCCTGTCTTCGGCCAAGACCACCTCGGTGGTGATGCTGCTGGTGGCGGCGGCCATGGTTTCATCGTGGCTGGTGACCATCGCCGATCTGCCGGGCCAATTGGCGGAGCTGCTGGCGCCGTTCATGGACAACCAGACCTTTCTGCTGCTGGTAATGATGGTGCTGATCATCCTGGTGGGCACGGTGATGGACATGACTCCGACCATCCTCATCCTCACCCCGGTGCTGATGCCAGCCGTCATCCAGGCGGGGATCGATCCGGTGTACTTCGGCGTGCTGTTCCTGATCAACACGGCCATCGGCCTGATCACACCGCCGGTGGGCACTGTGCTCAACGTGGTTTGCGGGGTGGCCAAGCTGGACTTCGAGGAGATCGTGCGTGGGGTGTGGCCGTTCATGCTTGCGCAGTTTGTGGTGTTGTTCCTGTTGATCCTGTTCCCGCAGTTGGTCCTGGGGCCATTGAAATTTTTTACCGGATAACACTGGTGCTGTTAGCTCGACCTTAAAAACAATAACGATCGGAGAGTGACATGGGAAAACTGATGAAAACCCTGCTGGCCGGCGCGTGCGCGACGGGCTTGCTGTTGACCGGCGCGGCCAGCCACGCGGACGAGATCCGCGAACGAACCCTGCGGTTCGCCTTCCAGAACGTCAAGGAACACCCCCAGGGCCAGGGCGCACAGAAGTTCGCCGACCTGCTCAGCGAAAAGAGCGGCGGCAAGCTCAAGGTCCGCCTGTTCCCTGGCGGTACGTTGGGCGGTGATGTGCAAACGGTATCGGCGTTGCAGGGCGGCACACTGGACATCACGGTGCTCAACTCCGGCATCCTGGCCGCCCAGGCACCGGATTACGCCATGCTCGATTTTCCGTTCCTGTTCAACAACGTAGAGGAAGCTCATGCGGTCATCGATGGGCCGGTCGGGCAGAAACTGGCGGCGCAACTGGACAGCAAAGGGCTGGTAGGGCTGGGGTTATTGGGATCTGGGTTTTCGCAACCTGACCAACAGCAAGCACCCGGTGACCAAGCTTGAAGACATGCAGGGCCTGAAGATTCGCGTCATCCAGTCGCCGATCTACCTGGAGACCTTCTCCGCCCTGGGCGCCAACCCGGTGCCGATGGCGTTCCCAGAGGTCTACACCGGCCTGGAGCAGCACACCATCGACGGCCAGGAAAACCCTTTCACGGTGATTGAGGGCAACAAGTTCTACGAGGTGCAAAAGTATCTTTCCGTCACGGGGCATATCTTCAACCCGCAGTCGTTGATCATCAGCCAGAAAACCTGGAACCCGCCTCAACGACGATGAGAAAGCGCTGATTCGCGCGGCCGCGGCCGAGGCGCAAGCATTCCAGCGTGAAGTCACGGCGGCGAGCATGGACAAGGCCAAGGCCACGTTGGCGGCTGCGATGACCGTCAACGAGATCAGCCCAGCCGAGAAAGATCGCTTGCGTGAGCGGGTGAAACCGGTGGTCGACAAGTTCGCTAAATCCTTGGATGGGGACCTGGTGAAGACGATGTATGACGAGATTGCCAAGGTGCGTGCCGCCCATTGAGTTGAAGTCACACCCTATTGGGGGATGAAGGGCGTCGGAGCAGTGTCTCGGCGCCCTTCGTTGCGTCTGCGACCGAATTTTTCCAAGGCATGAACCAGAGATGCCGCCTTGCCCTAGGAGCGTATTGGCGTTTGTAGAACAGTCATGGCCGGTCTCGATGCCCTGGTCATGCCTCCAGACTTGTTAGGCTATGGCACGCTCATCTCGTTTTCATTTTGGAGCGGCAGGACTAATCAGGCCATGGCACGCATGCGCGTGGCATATATCAAAGGAGGTTCACGTGGGTAAAAATCCTGTAGGCAATCTATCAGGAAAATCCCAGGCGCCCGGCACGGAGGGAATACCAGCCCCCAGCGGCGAGGCAAATCTCATTGAAACCGACTATGTCATAGGACAGGACAATATTAGCGGTGAGTTTTCGTTCTCTCTGGATATCCATGGCAAAGTCTTCCTGATCTCTGCCGCCACCGTTTTGCTGTTCGTCGTCATGACATTAGCCCTGCAAAACGAAGTCGAACCGCTGTTCAGCGCAATGCGCAGTTGGTTGACCCGGCACTTGGCCTGGTTCTTCATGAGCGCAGGCAATATCTTCGTATTACTGTGCCTGGCGCTGATTGTTTCACCTCTGGGCAGGGTTCGGTTGGGTGGTCGCGACGCCACACCGGATCATACGTACCTGGGGTGGTTTTCCATGTTGTTCGCCGCCGGGATGGGCATCGGGCTGATGTTCTATGGTGTTGCGGAGCCGATGTCGCATTACGCCGCCGCAATGGGCGGCGTCACGGTCGATGCCAGTGGCGTGCGTACGGATTGGGCTCCCCTTGAGGGCGCAAAGGGTGACATGAAAGGCGCCGCGGACCTGGCGATGGCTGCGACTATCTTTCATTGGGGTCTGCATCCTTGGGCCATCTACGCCATCGTTGCGTTGTCCCTGGCGCTGTTTTCCTTCAACAAAGGCTTGCCGCTGTCGATACGCTCGATTTTTTATCCTCTGTTGGGCGAGCGTGTCTGGGGATGGCCCGGTCATATCATCGACATCCTGGCGGTCTTCGCCACGCTGTTTGGGCTGGCGACATCGCTGGGTATCGGTGCCGAGCAGGCCGCTGCGGGGATTGAGCACCTGTTCGGTATCCGCTCCACCAACGTCAGCAAGGTATTGTTGATCATCGGCATCACCCTGATTGCGCTGTGGTCGGTACTTGCCGGGCTGGAAAAGGGGGTCAAGCTGTTGTCCGAAATCAACATGGGCCTGGCGCTCCTGTTGCTCCTGTTCATCATTGTCGTGGGGCCAACCCTGGCCATCCTCACCGGGTTCTTCAAGAACGTGGTGACCTACGTTGAATATCTGCCGGCATTGTCCAATCCTTTCGGGCGCACGGACACTGAGTTCACCCAGGGCTGGACCGCGTTCTACTGGGCCTGGTGGATCAGTTGGTCGCCGTTCGTGGGCATGTTCATCGCGAGGGTCAGTCGTGGCCGTACCGTTCGTGAGTTCCTGATTTCGGTATTGCTGGTGCCTTCGCTGGTGTCGGTGCTGTGGATGACGACCTTTGGCGGGACGGCCATTGATCAGGCCACCCTGGGGGGGCTTAGCGGTGTGACGGATGCCGTGCTGGAACTCAAGCTGTTCGTCATGCTTGAAGGGCTGCCCCTCAAGGAAATTTCGTCGCTGCTGGGCATTGTGCTGGTGATCGTGTTCTTCACCACCTCCTCGGACTCCGGCTCGCTGGTGATCGATACGATCACGGCGGGAGGAAAGGTTGACGCGCCCGTTCCGCAGCGGGTCTTCTGGGCGGTCATTGAAGGCGTGATCGCCATCGCATTGTTGCTGGGAGGGGGGCTGGTTGCCTTGCAGGCCATGGCAGTGTCCACCGGATTGCCCTTCGCCATTGTCCTGCTGCTGGGCTGCATTTCGCTGGTCAAGGGATTGCTCTCCGAACCACGATCCTGATGGTCGACGAATGCCGATGATGGAAAGCGTCATGTTCCATCGTCGGCCTCAGTCCCAAAGTTCTCCAATCGCAACGTCAGGGCTGTAGTGCGTGGCGACTTGGGCTTGCAGCAGTTCGGCCGTGGCCAAGGCATCGGTCAAGGCCTGATGGGCGTGGTAGGGCGGCAGGTGGTAGCGCGGTCGGCTGTCCGCCAGCCGGATGGACGCGAGAGGGCGTTGCAACAGTCGGTCTAGCCAGTTGCGAGGGCCCCGGACCTGCCGCGCCTCGAGTTGCATGGTGTCAATGACTGGAAATTGCAGACCTTCTCCCCAATGGTGACGAAACGCCTGATCCAGGAAATCACGTTCGATGGCCCGGTAGTGCACCACCATGATCTTCCCCGTCATTGCTTCCAGCAGCTGTTCCATGATGTCCGGCAACCGGGGGGCATGGCGAATATCTGCGTGGGTGATGCGATGGAACGTTACCGATTCGTGGGTCAGTCGCGCGGGTTTGATGATCCAGTACAGCGCTGCGCCGCAGCGTATCCGCTTTAGCGTCAACGGTATCAGGCCAATGCTGACGATGCTGTCGATACGGGCATCCAACCCGGTGGTTTCCAGGTCCAAGGCCAGCAGGTCCACCTGCTCCAGCGGCGTCTGTCCGTTGGCAACGCCGGCCTGGTAGAAACGTTGCAAGAGAGGGTGTCTGGCTTGCTGTGCCAGCTGTGCAAAGCGCGCTGGCCAGTCTGGCGTTGCCTGCCTGTTCGGGTTCCGTGAAGCGCTCATCGTGTTGGCCGCGCGTGGCCGGGATAGCGGAAGCGCAAGAATTTTTGCGCATTGCTCAACACTTGGAACGCTTCCTTGAGGTTGTGGCGCTCAATGGTTGAAAAGCGCTCGGGCTCGATGTAGTTGTCTGGCGTCTGGCCCTGCTCGATGGCATGGACCTGGTGCCGTATGCGCACCATCGACAGGAACTCCAATGCGTAGCGTAGATGATCGATGGCTTGCGGTTGCAGCCATTTCGTCGTGCTGATGGCTTCGAGTCGATCAAAGGAGTTTTGTGCGGTACTTGCGCAAGCCAACGCATGAATTCGGATCAGGTCGGTAAGGGGCGCCGTGCCACGTCCCTTCAGGTTGATGATCTGTTTTTGCTCCCCGTCGGTTTCCATGACAAACGTGCGGAAGAAACCCAGGGGCGGTGTCCTGTTCAGTGCGTTACGCGCCATTGCCGCCAGGAAGGCTGGCGTGGCCTTTGGTTTTTCAGCGCAAAGCGCTTTGAGCTCGTTGACCATTTCCAACCGACCATAGACCCCGTCCAGATCAAAGAAAATGCAAGCGTTAAGCAGGGTGGCGGCGTTCGGCTTTTCAATCCACTGGGTGAAATAGTCGCGCCAGACTCGCAACGGCTGACGCCACTGGGCGTTGGTCGCCATGATCCCGCCCTTGCAGTAACTGAAGCCGCACGCGGCGAGCCCGTCACTGACAAATGTGGCCAACTTCCTGAAGTACTCATCGTGCAGGGGCGGGTCGAAACGATCATCCAGCACCAGGGCGTTGTCCTGGTCGGTCACCAGCAACTGTTCATCCCGGGCCATCGAGCCCAGCACCATGAAGCAGTAGGGAATCGGCGGCGGCCCCAACTCCCTTTCCGCCAGTTCGAGCAGACGCTGGGTGAAGGCGCGACCAATGCCTGAAATGGCGCTGCCGATCATGTGGGCGGTGGCACCGTCGCGCACCATGCGAATGTAAGTGCCGCGTAGATCCCGTAGCAATGATCGCAGACCTTCGACGCTGGTCTGGTTGGAGATGCTGTTCACCAGGTACAAGCTGCTCTGGGACTCGTGCCGGATAATGTCCGACAGATTGATCAGGCCCAGGGCGCGGCCCTTATGCATCACAGGAAGATGGTGAATGTTGCTTCGAAGCATGCACAGCATGGCCTCGAACAGCGAGTCGTCGGCCTGGATGGACACCGGATCGTTGGACATCACTTCGCCGATGGTAGTGTCGCCGCTGCGGTTGGCGGCCACCACACGAGTGCGCAGGTCCCGGTCGGTCACGATGCCGAGCATTTTCCCGGGGTTATGCCCGGCCCGCTCCAGGACGACGACACAGGAAACGCTTTGTTCGGTCATCAGCTGTGCGGCTTCCTGGACGCGGGTCAGTGGCGTGACCCAGACCAGTTTCCGGGAAATCAATGCTCGGGATTTAAGCTGGATCAGATCGCTCGCGCGCCCTTGGGCCTCAACGGCCGATTTGAGCCTGGAGTAACCTTCGGCTTCGACAAAATCGGCGAAGCTGTCGTGCCGCTTGCACAATTGGGCAATGACATCCGCCGGGATGAAATAGATCAGGCTATCTTCCAGGGCCTTGGCCGGAAAGCGCACCTTGTTGCTGCGTAGCAGGCCGGCCTGACCGAAAATATCGCCCTCCACCAGACGGTCATACAACTCGCCGTCGCGCCGATACACCTCGACTGCACCACTGCGTACGTAGTGCAGGTCATGTAAGGCAGCACCTGCTTCGAGGATAGGGCTGCCGGCCTTGAAATAGGCGACCTCGACACGCCGGGCAATGTCTTCCAGCGTTGTCTGGGGCAGGTCATCGAATGGGGGAAAGCGATGCAAATGCTCGCTGATTTCCAAGAGTTCGATTTGCATGGGGCCTCATGGCTGTTCGCTTCAGAGGATCAACATGCCAGACCCTGGCGCCGCGCACAAATCCGGTATTGGCGAGTGTGCGCGACCACCGTTTCGTTACTGGCCTTCAGGCACCGCGAGCCATTGCCCAATCACCTTCTGATAGCTGCCATTGGCTTTACTCAAGTGCAGCCACTGATCGACGTACATCTTCCAGGTGTTGTCATCCCGCGGCAGCAGGTAGGCCTTCTCGCCATATTGCAGGTAGCGGGTCGGGTTGACGGCGCACAGGCCGGGCTTGAGTTTTTGCTGGTAGAGCGCTTCCGACGCGTCGGTAATCATCACGTCGGCTTTCTTGTCCAGGAGTTGCTGGAAGATGGTCACGTTGTCATGGAAGCTGAGCTGGCCGTTGGGCAGAAACGCCCGGACGAAGGCTTCGTTGGTGCCGCCGGCCGGCTCGACAAGACGCACCGAAGGCTGGTTCATCTGTTCGAGCGTCTGGTAGCGCTCCTTGTCTTCGCAACGCACCAGCGGGATCTTGCCATCCACGTCCAGAGTGGTACTGAAATAGGCCTTTTTCTGGCGCTCCAGCGTCACCGAAATCCCGCCCATGCCGATGTCGCATTTGCCTGCAACCATATCCGGCATCAGGGTTTTCCAAGTGGTCTGCACCCATTGCACCTTGACGCCCAGGCTGGCGGCCAGGGAGCGCGCCATGTCGATATCGATGCCTTCGTATTCGCCTGCTTGGGTTTTAAAGGTATAGGGCTTGTAGTCGCCGGTGGTGCATACCTTCAGTTCGCCACGTTGCAGGACCTGATCCAGCAGCGAGGGTGCCGGCTCGGCCAGGGCGCTGCAGGAGAACGCCAACAGGCCACAGAACGTCATCGAGCTTGTTATGGTTTTCATCGGGATTGGATGCCTCGCAAGGGAAGGGAACAAGACCGGGGAGTGTAGCAAGGGGCTAGCGGGAAATGATCCCGTGGTCGATCGCGTATTTCACCAGGGCCGCGGGCTTGTCGATGTTCAGCTTGCGGCGGATGCTCAGGCGATGGGTTTCGACGGTGCGTACGCTGATGTCCAGTTCACGGGCCATTTCCTTGTTGTTCAGGCCCTGGACCATTTTCGCCAGGACTTGGCTCTCCCGTGGCGTCAGCTCGTTGTCGGTGTGCGGGTCGGTGGCGAGCCGCTGGGCTATCTCGGCGCTGTAGAAGGTGCCGCCGCTGATGATGGCTTCGATGGCCGCGATGATTTCCCGCGACGGCGCGTTCTTGAGCACGTAACCGCTGGCGCCGGAACGCACGGACTCGCTCACGTACTCATAATTGTCGTACATGCTGAGGATCAGGATCTTGAGGCTGGGGTATTGCTTGCCCAGCAGTCGGGTCAGCTCGAGCCCGTTCTTGTCCTTGAGGCCGATGTCCATCAGCAGCAGGTCCGGTTGGCAGCGACCGACCATTTCGATCGCCTGCGCGCCGTTCTCGGCTTCGCCCACTACGTCCAGTTGCGGCATTACCGAGAGCAGGGCCCTGATGCCGTCGCGGACCAGGGAATGGTCATCGACCAGCGCGACGCGAATCACGGGAGGCAGGTTCATTGATAAGTGCTCCTGTTGGCGTGGGCGCGCATCAGCTTTCCGTGACCGAGAGATTCATGGGCAGCAGGATGTCCAGTTCGCTGCGGCCCGGCACCGACGTCACTTCCAGGCGTCCGCCGAAATGCTCGACCCGCTCGCGGATGTTACGCAGGCCGATGCCGGCATGGCCGCGTTCCACTTGCGGGACGTTGAACCCCATGCCGTCATCGACCACTGTCAGGCGCAAGGACTGGCTGGAGCCGAACAGGGTGATGCCGACGCTTTTCGCCCCGGCATGGCGCTCGATATTGGTCAGGGCTTCCTGGGCAATGCGAAACAGCGAGACAGGGGCGCCATTTTCGAGGCGGCAATCGAATTCGTTGCTTCGGTAGGACACTTCCAGCCCGCTGCGCTGTTGGAATTCGGTGGCGAGTTGGCCGATGGCGGCGGGCAGGCCCAAGGTGTCGAGCAGGGACGAGCGCAAGTCGTGGGAGATATTGCGGATCTCGCCGATGGCTTCGCCGAGCCGGTCGGTGGCGTTCTTCAGGATGCCCAGGCCGTTTTCCTGGCCATTCTCCAACACGTGGCTGGCCAGTTCGAACTGGAATTTTATCGACACCAGCAGTTGGCTGATGCCGTCATGCAGCTCGCGCGAAACCCGTGAGCGTTCTTCTTCCTGCAGGCTGACGATGCGTTGGTTCAAGCGCTGCAGCTTTTTGTCGGCCAGGCGATGTTCGCTGACGTTGAGGGTCATGCCGCCGGCAAACACCAGCAGGACCGCCACCAACGCGATCGCGGCGATGGCTTGCATGGTGGTGTGGATGCCATGGGCGACTTCGTCACGGGCCTGCTGGGTGGCGCGCTCGACATCCTCCAGGTAAATCCCGGTGCCGAGCATCCAGCCCCATTTGTCCAGCATCACGACATAGGCCAGTTTGTCGGTCACCTGGCCGGAGGAGGGCTTGTTCCAGGCATAGCGCTGGAACCCTTCGCCTGACTCGGCGCTTTTGATCAGCGCCTGGATGACCGGCAGGCCGTGGGGGTCCTTCATGTCCCAGAGGTACTGCCCGACCAGTTCCGACTGGCGGGCATGCATGAGGCTGCGGCCCTGGCGGTCGTACACGAAGAAGTAACCGTTGATGCCGAAACTGAGCTTGCGCAGCTCTTCCAAGACCTGCTGTTGCGCCCGTGCGTCGCCCTGGCCGTTGTCGTACAGCGGGGCGATCAGGCTCTGCGCCATCTCGACATAGTTCTTCAACTCGGCGCGCTTGCTCGCCAGGATGCTGTCTTCGATCAGTTGTGCCTGCTGGTCGCCCAACTGGCGGTTGAGCGAGATCACCAGGGCGCAGATGACCGCGATGGCCAGGACCAGCGGCAAAATCCCGAGGGCGACGATTTTGTGTTTGAGCAGCATCTGTACTCCTGTCCGGGCTCGGCGGGTAGGCGAATGGCGGCATCATATGCCAAACCCATGGATGAGGCATAAAACCTGTGGCGCAAGACATGTGGGAGCAAAGCTTGCTCGCGATGCAGGCGCCGCAGTGTATGAAAGACCGTATTGACTCTATCGCGGGCAAGCCTTGCTCCCACAGGGGGAATTGGGGTTCTACGTAGTACTACGGATTTATTTATTGACCCATTGCAGGGATATTGGGCCGGCTCCGAATAGCCGGGGCACACTATAAAAACAATCGCCGCAATCCTCTGGATATCGGCAGGAGACACGCAATGACAACCCGTCTGGTTAAACACCTCGCCTGGTTTGCCGTGGCTGTTCTAGGAGCTTGTGCGTTGAGCGTCGTGGCCTTGCGCCGCGGCGAACCCATCAACGCCCTCTGGATCGTCGTCGCCGCCGTGGCCATCTACTTGGTCGCCTACCGCTACTACAGCCTCTTCATCGCCAACAACGTGATGCAACTCGATGCGCGTCGGGCCACCCCCGCCGTGCTCAACAACGATGGCCTGGACTACGTCCCGACCAACAAACACATTCTCTTCGGCCACCACTTCGCGGCCATTGCCGGCGCGGGGCCGCTGGTCGGGCCGGTGCTGGCGGCGCAGATGGGCTATTTGCCCGGCACGCTCTGGCTGATCGCCGGCGTGGTGCTGGCCGGTGCGGTGCAGGACTTCATGGTCCTGTTCCTGTCCACTCGCCGCAACGGTCGCTCCCTGGGCGACATGGTGCGCGAGGAAATGGGCCGCATCCCCGGCACCATCGCGCTGTTCGGCTGCTTCCTGATCATGATCATCATCCTCGCGGTGCTGGCGCTGATCGTGGTCAAGGCCCTGGCCGAGAGCCCGTGGGGGATCTTCACGGTGATGGCAACCATCCCGATCGCGATGTTCATGGGCATTTACATGCGCTACATCCGCCCGGGCCGCATCGGTGAAATCTCGATCATCGGCGTGCTGTTGCTGCTGGGCTCGATCTGGCTGGGCGGGCAGATCGCGGCCGACCCGGTCTGGGCCAAGGCTTTCACCTTCACCGGGATCCAGATCACCTGGATGCTGATCGGCTACGGTTTCGTCGCGGCGGTACTGCCGGTGTGGCTGATCCTGGCGCCGCGGGACTACCTGTCGACGTTCTTGAAAATCGGCACCATCGTCGCCCTGGCGATCGGCATCCTGGTCACCATGCCCGAGCTGAAAATGCCGGCGCTGACCCAGTTCACCGACGGCACCGGGCCGGTGTGGAAGGGCGGGCTGTTCCCGTTCCTGTTCATCACCATTGCCTGCGGCGCGGTCTCGGGTTTCCATGCGCTGATTTCCTCGGGCACCACGCCCAAGCTGCTGGATAACGAAACCAACGCCCGCTACATCGGTTACGGCGGCATGCTGATGGAGTCCTTCGTGGCGATCATGGCGATGGTTGCCGCATCGGTGATCGAGCCGGGCGTGTACTTCGCCATGAACAGCCCGGCGGCGATCGTCGGCGGTGACGTGGTGGCCGTGGCGCAGACCGTCAGCAGCTGGGGTTTTGCAATCACCCCCGAAGCGCTGCAAGCGGTGGCCAAGGACATCGGCGAGACCACCGTGCTGGCCCGTGCCGGCGGTGCGCCGACCCTGGCGGTGGGTATCGCGCAGATCCTGCACTCGGTGCTGCCGGGTGAGAACACCATGGCGTTCTGGTACCACTTCGCGATCCTGTTCGAAGCGCTGTTCATCCTCACCGCCGTGGACGCCGGTACCCGTGCCGGGCGGTTCATGCTCCAGGATCTGCTCGGCTCGTTCGTGCCGGCGCTCAAGCGCACCGAATCCTGGACCGCCAACCTGATCGCCACCGCCGGCTGCGTGGCGCTGTGGGGTTACTTGTTGTACCAGGGCGTGATCGATCCGCTGGGCGGCATCAACACCTTGTGGCCGCTGTTCGGCATCTCCAACCAGATGCTGGCCGGTATCGCCCTGATGCTCGCCACCGTGGTACTGATCAAGATGAAGCGCCAGCGCTACGTCTGGGTCACGCTGCTGCCGGCGGCCTGGCTGCTGATCTGCACCACCACGGCGGGCCTGATCAAGCTGTTCGACGCCAACCCGGCGATCGGCTTTTTGGCCCTGGCGCGCAAATACAACGATGCCCTGGCTGCCGGCCAGATCCTGGCCCCGGCCAAGAGCATCGAGCAGATGCAGCACGTGGTGTTCAACGCCTACACCAACGCGACGCTGACGGTGTTGTTCCTGTTCGTGGTCTTCAGCATCCTGTTCTACGCGCTCAAGGTCGGCATCGCCGCCTGGGGCACCAAGGAACGCACGGACAAAGAAGCGCCATTCCAGGCCCTGCCAGACGCTTGATAGAGGATTGCAACGATGTTCAATGACTTGAGTCGCCTGGGTAAATACCTCGGTCAGGCCGCCCGCCTGATGGTCGGCATGCCCGACTACGACAACTACGTCGAGCACATGCAAACCAAACACCCGGACAAGCCGATGATGGACTACGAGGCGTTCTTTCGCGAACGCCAGGAGGCCCGTTACGGCGGCAAGGCTGGGCCCAAGTGTTGTTGAGTTGAGCTAAACCCAAACCCCATGTGGGAGCGGGCTTGCTCGCGAAGGCGTCGGGTCAGTTAACAGATAATGTGGCTGACACACCGCTTTCGCGAGCAAGCCCGCTCCCACAGTTGTTTTGGGTTGGTTTCAGCATTTGCATACGCCACAGAACCCTTGTGGGAGCGAGCTTGCTCGCGATAGCGGAGTGTCAGTTAATGATAATGTCGACTGACCCGACGCCATCGCGAGCAAGCTCGCTCCCACAGTTGTTTTTGGGGTGGTCTCAAGAATTGCATACACCACAAATCCCTTGTGGCGAGGGAGCAAGCTCCCTCGCCACGGGGTAGTTGTCTGGCTTGATTGCGGTGTTGATCACTCCGCCAACAACACCGCCGCATCGAAGCCCACCCGCAAATTGCCCCAATGACGGCCGTCAAAGAAGAACGGGACGTCGATCTCGGTCATGATTTCCCCGGTATCGCGCAGGTAGGTCTGCAGCAGGAAGCGCTGGACGTTGCCCGCCGCGCGCAGGCCGATCGGGTCGTTGAAAATTCGCTTGTTGCGGCACACCGGCAAATCCACTGCCCGGTCGCCGGTCGGCGGCTTGGAGACCCAGCTGTTGTTCACCGGGCAATAGCCCTTGCTGTCGACAATGAACGAAACCTTGCCACCCGGCGTGCTGCGGGTGAGTTTGTCGCATTCTTCCTGGCAGACCTGGGCAAAGCGTTCGGTGTAGCTGGCCATGTACTGCTTGGGATCGGTGCCGGGAATCAGTTGGTAATTCTGATCGAACAGGTTCAGGCCTTCGCGTTGCAGTGCTTCCAGGCGAACCTGTAGGGTGTCGCGGCACTCGCTGGCGCGGGTGATGGCGGCATCCAGCTTGCCGTGGCCGAGTACGAAGCGACCGAGCAGCGCCTGGACCTTTTCGGCCACGCCGGACAGGTCGCGGGTGGCCGTTGCCGAATGCTGCATGCGCTGGTCGATCAACTGGCTGTCGGCATGAATCTGGGTGACCCGATCATTGATCCCGGTGTTGCTGTCGGCGAATTGCTGGATATGGGTGGCGATGTCCGCCAGCTTGCCGTTGGTGGATTCGAAATCGCCGATCATGCTTTCAAAATGGCCAGAGGCGCGTTCCACCACTTTCTGGGTTTCCCGGGCGCTGTGGCTGATTTGCGTGGTCTGTTCGTGAGTGGAACTGACTTCATCGAGCATGGCGTCGATGTTGCGCGAGATATCATCGGTGGCCCGGCTGACGTTTTGTGCCAGGGTCCGCACTTCATCGGCCACCACCGCGAAGCCACGGCCGCTTTCGCCGGCCCGGGCGGCTTCGATGGCGGCATTGAGTGCCAGCAGGTTGGTCTGGGCAGAGATCTGCTGGATCAACCCGACAATCGACTTGATGCTCGAGGAACGCTGGTTCAGGGCGCTCACCAGGGTGGCAAATTCACCGAGGCTGCTGGAAATCTCACTGATGTTGCCGGTCACTTCCAGTAGCTCGGCGTAGGAATCGCGAGCCATGCTCAGGTTCTGGGCGGTGGTGCTGGAGATGCCCTGGGTCTGGCGCGAGAC
This sequence comes from Pseudomonas beijingensis, assembly GCF_030687295.1. Taxonomy (NCBI): domain Bacteria; kingdom Pseudomonadati; phylum Pseudomonadota; class Gammaproteobacteria; order Pseudomonadales; family Pseudomonadaceae; genus Pseudomonas; species Pseudomonas beijingensis. The sequence continues at coordinate 4,027,029 of NZ_CP117425.1, forward strand.
TTCTTCGATGCGGCCCACGGCGGTGTTGCTCTGGTCCATCACTTCCTTGGCGAAGCGGGCCTGGTGGGTGGCGCTGTCGCTGGAGTCGCTGATGTTTTTCAGCGAGCGGGCCGATTCGACGGCGATGTGCACGGTCAGCGCCTGGACGTTGCTGATGATCTCCCGCTGCTTGGCCAGGAATCGGTTGCAGGTGCCGGCCAGCGTGCGGATCTCGTCGTGAGTCACCAGCGGCAGGTCCTTGGACAGATCGCCTTCGCCGTTGGCGATCTCTTCCAGGGCCTTGGTCATGGCGGTGACGGGGCGCACGATGAGATGACGGAAATACCAGACCATGAAGCTGATCATGCCCAGCGTCAGGACCGCGCCGAAGAGCAGGGCATGGGTCAGGCTATCGAGCCGGTCTTCGATCTGCCCCAGCAATGCGCCGTCCAACTGCGCGTTGCGCAACAGCAGCAAAATCTCGGCGCGGGCGCTGAGGGCTACCCAATAGAGCAAGCCACTGACCAACACCAACAGGAAAAGGCTCGACAGCTTTTTGGTGAGGGTATCGAAAAACTGCATTTCGATAGACTCGTACAAGGCCTTTAACGTCTGCATGCCGCTGCTCCTGGGCAAAAAAAATCTCTTAATGGAATACATTCGACCGCGAGCGCCAAAGCTTTAGGACGGTAGGGCGATTTGATATCACTCCGGCATCTAGATGCTGTTTAGCGCTCCCTGTGGCGATTAGGCAGGGATGTCAATGCTTAATGGCGCGAATTAGACGAAAGTCGTACTAGCGTCATGCCCAGTGACTGCTACGGTTTGAAGTGCAAAACAATAAAAACAAACGGGAGGGCACCTCCATGTCCACTGAAAAGCAACAGGCTGCGCGCGCCTACTGGAAGGAAAACCTACGCTGGATGGTGATATTGCTGGCCATCTGGTTTCTGGTGTCCTTCGGCTTCGGTATTTTGTTGGTTGATGCACTCAACACCGTCAGTTTCTTCGGTACCCCCTTGGGGTTCTGGTTTGCCCAGCAGGGTTCCATCTACGTCTTTGTGCTCGAGATCTTCTTCTATGTCTGGAAGATGAATCAGCTCGATCGCAAATATGATGTTCACGAAGACTGAGGGCGGCGCACATGGACACAAAAACCCTGATCTATCTGGTCGTAGGCGCCTCCTTTGCGTTGTACATCGCGATTGCAATCTGGACGCGTGCCGGTTCCACCAGCGAATACTACGTCGCCAGCAAGGGCGTGCATCCGGTGCTCAACGGCATGGCCACCGGTGCGGACTGGATGTCGGCGGCATCGTTCATCTCCATGGCCGGGATCATTGCCTTTGCCGGTTACGATGGTTCGGTCTACTTGATGGGCTGGACCGGTGGCTACGTGCTGTTGGCAATGTGCCTGGCGCCGTACCTGCGAAAATTCGGCAAGTTCACCGTACCCGAGTTCGTCGGGGCGCGTTATTACTCGCAGACGGCGCGGGTGGTGGCGGTGATCTGCGTGATCTTCATCTCCTTTACCTATGTGGCAGGGCAGATGCGCGGCGTCGGGATCGTCTTTTCCCGTTACCTGGAAGTGGATATCAACGTCGGTGTCATGATCGGCATGGCCATCGTGTTCTTTTATTCGGTATTGGGTGGCATGAAGGGCATCACCTACACCCAAGTGGCGCAGTATTGCGTGATGATCTTTGCCTACATGGTGCCGGCGATTTTCATCTCGATCATGATCACCGGCAACCCGATACCGCAGTTGGGCTTTATCAGCGAGGCCGCCGGCTCGGGGCAGAGCGTGATCGAGCGGCTCAACGGTTTGGGCGCTGAATTGGGCTTCACCGCCTATACCAATGGCACCAAGTCGACCATGGATGTGTTTTTCATCACCATGGCGCTGATGGTCGGCACCGCGGGCCTGCCTCACGTGATCGTGCGGTTCTTTACCACCCCCACCGTTCGGGATGCACGCAAGTCGGCAGGCTACGCATTGTTGTTCATCGCCATCCTCTACACCACCGCGCCGGCCGTGGCGGCGTTCGCGCGGACCAATCTGCTGACCTCCATCCCTAACGTCAGTTATGCCACCGCGCCGGCCTGGTTCAAGGCCTGGGAAAACTCCGGGCTGATTGCGTGGGCGGACAAGAACAACGACGGCATCATCCAATACAGCCCGGGTGCGGCCCTGGTCGGAGCGCCGAGTTTTACCGGTGAGCGTGGGGCGCATGAGCAACGATTGCTCACGAACCAGCTCTCGCCGGTGCCCAATGAACTCTATGTCGACAACGACATCATGGTGCTGGCCAACCCCGAGATCGCCGGCCTGCCGGGGTGGGTGATCGCGTTGATCGCGGCCGGTGGCCTGGCGGCGGCGCTTTCGACGGCGGCGGGGTTATTGCTGGTGATCTCCACCTCGATTTCCCATGACCTGCTCAAAAGCAACATCATGCCCAGGATCAACGAAAAGCAGGAGTTGCTCGCAGCACGCATTGCCGCCGGTGTGGCGGTGCTGATTGCCGGATTGTTTGGCATCTATCCACCCGCATTCGTCGCCCAGGTGGTTGCGTTCGCCTTCGGGTTGGCGGCGTCTTCGTTCTTCCCGGTCATTGTCATGGGGATCTTCTCCAAACGCATGAACCGCGAAGGCGCGATCGCCGGGATGATCGTCGGGCTGACCTTCACGTTCACTTACATCGTCTACTTCAAGTTCATCAACCCGACGATGAACACGGCTGAACATTGGTGGCTGGGGGTTTCCCCTGAAGGTATCGGTACGTTGGGCATGCTCTTCAACTTCCTGGCGGCTGTGGTGGTGTCACGTTTTACCGCACCGCCACCGGAGCACATCCAGCACCTGGTCGAAGACATCCGCGTACCGAGAGGAGCCGGTGCCGCCATCGACCACTGACCGCACCCGCCCGAGACTGGGAGGGAAGCATCAAGGGTGCCGGACTTATCATCCGGCGCCCTTTTTTGTGCGCAGAGTCAAGCAGGGAGATGTTAGAAAGATTTACTGGGAATCATTCTCAAAGTATATTCGCTCTCATTACTATCCCTCTGTGAGTGCGCGTCTTGAATCGTTCCACCCCTCTCACCTACCGCAATGCCCTCGTCAAATGTGTTTTACCTGCGCTGTCCTGCTGTTTCATGGCAAGCCCCTTGAGGGCACAAGACACTCTGGAGCTGCCCACCACCAACGTGCAGGGCAGTCGTGTCACTCAGGACGAGGGCTATACGACGTCGCAAGCCAGCACGGCGAGCAAGAGCGATGTACCGATCAAGGAAGAGGCGCAATCGATCAACGTGGTGACCCAGCAGACCCTGGCCGACTACCAGGTGCGCTCGCTGAACGACGCGATGAAGTTCGTCAGCGGCGTCAGCCAGGGCAACACCTTGGGCGGCTCGCGGGACTCGCTGGTCAAGCGCGGGTTCGGTACCAACGACGACGGCTCGATCCTGCGCGACGGCGTGCGTTCGAACCTGGGGCACAACTTCAGCGCTACCACCGAACGGGTCGAAGTGCTCAAGGGCCCGGCCTCGATGCTGTACGGCGCGCTGGAGCCCGGCGGCCTGATCAACGTCATCAGCAAGAAACCGGAATATGTTCAAAGCACCACGTTGAGCGGCTCGGCCTACAGCGAAGGTGGCGGCACCATGGCCTTGGACACCACCGGGCCGCTGGGCGACACCGGCCTGGCCTATCGACTGATTGCCGAGCGTAAGCATGAGGATTACTGGCGCAACTACGGCGTCAATGAGAGCACCCTGGTGGCGCCGTCCCTGGCGTGGACGGGGGAACGGGCTTCGTTGAACCTGAGTTATGAATACAACGAATATTCAAATCCGTTTGATCGGGGAACGATATTCACCGATGGGCATCCGGCCGATATCGACTACGACAAGCGTCTTGATGAGCCTTGGGCCAAGAGCGTCGGTATTCGCGAAACGGCGACGGCGCGGTTTGAGTATGAGTTGAGCGAGGCGTGGAAGACCCGCGTGACTTATGGGTGGAACAATGATCGGTACAGTCTTTCGATCGCGCAGCCGAGCCTGTCGAAAACCGGTGTTTTTCAGCGAGCCGCCAACGGCGCGCACTACGACGACGAAACCCGTTATGCCAGTTGGGATTTCATGGGCAAGCAAGAGTTGCTGGGCCAGCGTCATGACTTGTTGATCGGCGTCGATAATCAGGTTTCCGATCAGTTTCGTGGCAAGACTTACCGTGGAAAGGCTCAAGCTGGTTTCGATATCACGTCGCCGGTTTATGGCGGTTTGGCTGAGCCCAGTGTGATCAGTACAACTCAAAGTGATCTACGCAATCAGTTGAACTCCAGTTCTGTCTATTTGAAGGACAACTGGCATCTCGATGATCGCTGGATATTGGTATTGGGCGGTCGTTATCAGCACTACGATCAATACAGCGACCAAGGGCTTGGTAAGGACTACGAAGTCAATCGCGATGACAACGGCGACGCCTTCGTACCGTTCCTCGGCTTGGTCTACAAAGCCACCGATACCCTGTCGCTGTACGGCAACTACAGCCGGTCGTTCAAGCCCAATGACACCGTGGATGACGCCGGCAATACCTTCGATCCGGAAGAGGGTCGCAGCTATGAAATCGGCGCCAAGTACGATCCGCTACCAGGCCTGAACATCAACCTCGCGTTGTTCGACATCGTCAAGAAAAACGTCGTGACGTCCTCCACGGTCAATGGCGTGACGCTGTCGGAAGCCGCCGGCAAAGTCGGCTCCCAAGGCCTGGAACTCGACATCACCGGTCGCCTCGCCGACCGCTGGGACCTGATCGGCACATACGCCTATACCCACACGGAAATCCTCGACGATCCGGACGACGAAGGCCATCGTCTGGCCGACGCCCCCAAACACACCGCCAGCCTGTACCTGTCCCACCACCTGAACGTGCCTGCCGAATTCGGTACCTGGCACGCCGGTGCCGGTGCGCGTTATGTCGGCGAACGCGCCGCCAACAACGCCAACGATTTCTGGCTGAGCAGCTACACCGTCGCCGACGCCTTCCTGCGTTGGGAGTCGCCGGTGTTCGGGCACAAGACGTCGTTGCAGCTGAATGTCGACAACCTGTTCGACAAGCAGTACTACCCGTCTTCCACTGGCAGCGAGGTGCAAGTCAATGTCGGTGAACCACGTACCGCTCGCCTGAGTGCCAGCGTAACGTTCTGATCCATTCAGAAAACAAAATGCCCGGACTTTGAAGTCCGGGCATTTTTTGTGGGATCACCTTCACATTTCGGTCGCCATCGCGAGCAAGCTCGCTCCCACATTGGCTGCGGGTGCTCATCCAGTTTGTGTTCGCCATGAATCCCCTGTGGGAGCGAGCTTGCTCGCGATGGCGGTTCAATTGACTGACCAGAACAGGCGCTCCCGCTATCAGACTTCAAGAGCTGCGGATCACCGAAACGCCGGCACTACCTGCTGGATGAACAGCTCCAGGGATTTTTTCTTCTCGGCATGGGGCAGGCTGTTGTCACACCAGAAGCTGAATTCATCCATCCTCAGTTCCTGGTAATACTTGATCCGCTCGACGACCTGCTGCGGGGTGCCGATCATGGTGTTCTTGCGGATGTTTTCCAGCTGGAATTCCGGGCGCTCGGCGAACTTTTCTTCCGGGCTTGGCGCCAGGAAGCCGTTGACCGGCACTTGCTTGTTGCCGAACCAGGCATCGAAGGTGCGATAGAACTTCGAGATCGCCTGGGCGCCGACCTTCCAGCCTTCGAGGTCATCCACTCCATAGACGTGTGATAGGGCTGCTTCGCAGCCCAGCGGGAGCAAGCTCCCTCGCCACGAATATTCATCACCCCGAAGTCCGGTGTGTCAGCTATCGTTGGGTTAATCCCGGCGTTTGAGCGGTGGGTATAAATTTCCCCTTTTCAGGGCATTCGACGCCGGCATCCCGCCTGCGTGCACCGATTCGACCCGTTTGTGGCATTGACGCCGGGAACTGAAATAAACGTTTCAGCCTTCAAACAGTTTTTCGTCGCAAAATCGAAAATAAATTTCGCTTTTCTGTCGTTCTGCGATGGTTTTTCCAGCATTGGTGCGATGCACCGCACTTAGGCACAGCCCTTGCTAAGACTCCAGAACCACAGAGCCAGCCAGAGGTATTCGATACGTAGATAAACAGGGGGGCGCACGTCATCCGGACGCAAAGGCCTGATCAGAGACCCATGCCGAAGAGGTATTCAAGAGAACCAGGGCTCATAAAAAGGCAAGGCCGCACTGAGTGGAATGACGACGTAATAAGAAATGCCGTGTACGACACGGCTGGGAGTTGGCTATGCCCCACGCTTTTTTTAATGAAATGTATGACGCCCAGGGTGACTGCCGCCCGCATTACCAAGCCTTCTCGCGCTGGCTGGCGGACACACCGCTTGAACTGCTCGAACAACGACGCCGCGAAGCCGACCTGCTGTTCCATCGCGCCGGTATCACCTTCACCCTCTATGGGGACGAGCAGGGCACTGAACGGTTGATTCCGTTCGACATCATCCCGCGCAGCATCAAGGCCAGTGAATGGCAAATGGTCGAACGTGGCTGCATCCAGCGGGTCCAGGCCCTGAACATGTTCCTGGCCGACATCTACCATGGGCAGCACATCCTCAAGGAAGGGATCATTCCTGCCGAACAGGTGCTCGCCAACGAGGGTTACCAGATTGCGATGCAGGGCCTGAACCTGCACCGGGGCATCTACGCCCATATCGCCGGTGTCGACCTGGTGCGCGACGGTGACGGCAGCTACTACGTGCTGGAAGACAACCTGCGCACCCCCAGCGGTGTGAGCTACATGCTCGAAGACCGCAAGATGATGATGCGCCTGTTCCCCGAGCTCTTCGCCGCCCAGCGCGTGGCCCCCATCGATCACTACCCGAACCTGTTGCTCGATACCCTCAAAAGCTCCAGTCCCCTGGAAAACCCCACCGCCGTGGTGCTGACCCCGGGACGCTTCAACAGTGCCTATTTCGAACACGCGTTCCTGGCCCGTGAAATGGGCGTGGAGCTGGTGGAGGGGGCCGATCTGTTCGTGCGCGATGACCACGTGTACATGCGCACCACCGCCGGCCCCCGGCAGGTGGACGTGATTTATCGTCGCCTTGACGATGCCTACCTCGACCCGCTGTCGTTCAACCCCGATTCGATGCTGGGCGTGCCCGGGCTGATCGCTGTTTATCGTGCAGGCAACGTGGTGCTGGCGAACGCGGTCGGCACGGGCGTGGCCGATGACAAGTCGATCTACCCCTACGTCGACGAGATGATCCGCTTCTACCTCACCGAAGAGCCGATCCTGAAGAACGTGCCCACCTGGCAGTGCCGCAAACCCCAGGACTTGTCCCATGTGCTGGCCAACCTGCCCGATCTGGTGGTCAAGGAAACCCAAGGCTCCGGCGGCTACGGCATGTTGGTCGGCCCTGCGGCCACTGCGGCGGAAATCGAAGACTTCCGTACACGCCTCAAGGCCCGTCCCGAAGCCTACATCGCCCAGCCAACCTTGAGCCTGTCCACGTGCCCGACGTTTGTCGAGAGCGGCATCGCACCGCGCCACATCGACCTGCGTCCGTTCGTGCTGTCAGGCAAGGAAACCCGCCTGGTGCCCGGCGGGCTGACCCGCGTGGCGCTGCGCGAAGGATCGCTGGTGGTGAATTCGTCCCAGGGCGGCGGCACTAAAGACACTTGGGTAGTGGAGGACTAAGACATGCTTTCAAGAACTGCTTCGGACCTCTATTGGATGTCCCGCTACCTGGAGCGCGCCGAGAACCTGGCGCGCATGCTCGAAGTCAGCTACTCGCTGTCGCTGATGCCCCAGGCCGGGCGCAGCGATGGCCACGCCGAGCTGGCGATGTCACTGCTGGCGGCCGGCACGCTGGACGACTACAACGCTCGTTATGACGCGCTCAACACCGAGCGCATGCTGCATTTTTTTGCCCTGGACGAAACCAACCCCGGCAGTATCTACAGCTGCCTGCGAGCCGCGCGGACCAATGCCCATGCCGTGCGCGGGCGCATCACCGCCGACATGTGGGAAAACATCAACGCCACCTGGCTGGAAATGCGCAACATCGCCAGCAACGGTCTGGGGCGCTATGGCATCAGCCATTTCTGCGAGTGGGTCAAGGAGCGCTCGCACCTGTTCCGTGGCGCGACGTCGGGCACCATCATGCGCAACGATGCCTACTGTTTCATTCGCCTGGGGACCTTTATCGAGCGGGCGGACAACACCCTGCGCCTGCTGGACGCCCGCTACGAGATGTTCGGCGAGGAGTCGGAGGAGGTCAGCGACAATTCGGCCCGCGGCTATTACCAGTGGAGCGCCTTGCTGCGCGCGCTGTCTTCGTTCGAGGCGTTCAACGAGATCTACCGCAACGCGCCCAATGCCGAGCAGGTGTCCGAGATGTTGTTGCTGCGGGCCGACGTTCCGCGTTCGCTGCATGCCTGCATCGAGGAACTGGACCATATCCTCGCCAGCTTGCCGGGCAACAATGGCCGGCCGGCGCAACGCCTGGCCGCCGAGCTGAACGCGCGCCTGCGCTATTCCGGAATCGACGAGATCCTGGCGTCGGGCTTGCACCAATGGCTGACTGATCTGATTGGTCAGATCCGCCACTTGGGCCAGACCGTCCATGAGTCTTACCTGGAGGTCGTATGAAACTGTCCATACGCCACGACACTACTTACAGCTACGCCGATGAAGTCTGCACCAGCATCCAGTTTCTGCGCCTGACGCCCCGGGACACTCAGCGCCAGCGCATCCTGGAATGGCACCTGGAGCTGCCGCGGTTGGTGCGTAGCCAGGTCGACCCTTATGGCAACATCCTGCACGTGATGACCATGGACGAACCCCACGGCGCCTTGGTGCTGACGGCTTATGGTCAGGTGGAGATCGATCAGACGGTGGAGATGGAGGGGGACAGCCAATCGCCGTTGCCGTTCCTGCGTACCAGCCGTCTGACCCAGGCGGATGACGTGCTCAGTGCCTTCGCCGTGGAGCAATGCGGAGCCCGGCGTGATCGAGCGGCGCTGACCGACTTGATGAATGGTCTGGCCGCCCGCATGCCCTACAGCCCGGGCACGACGGCTGTCAGCAGCACCGCCGCCGAGGCGTTTGCCGGGGGGAGCGGGGTGTGCCAGGACCACACCCATGCGTTCCTGGCCTGCGCGCGTAGCCTGGGGATCCCGGCCCGCTACGTCTCCGGATACCTGTGCACCGAAGACGAAAGCCACCTGGCGAGCCACGCCTGGGCGGAAGCCTGGCTGGACGACGGCTGGTACAGCTTCGACGTGACCAACCGCCTGACCCGCCCTGACCGCCACCTGAAACTGGCGATCGGCCTGGACTACCTCGACGCCTGCCCGGTCCGGGGCATGCGCCGGGGTGGCGGGGCGGAACAGATGCAGGCGCGGGTGCAGGTGAGCTCGATGGTGCAAGTGCAGCACCAATAACAGCACAGGCCTCATCGCCAACACCCGATCCCCTGTGGGAGCGAGCTTGCTCGCGATGAGGCCGGCCCCTTCAGCATTAATGCAACCTGACCCACCGCCATCGCGAGCAAGCTCGCTCCCACACTGGAATGGGTGGTAGACACAAATCTTGTAACCACCCGAGAACCCTTGTGGGAGCGGGCTTGCTCGCGATGGCGGTCGCCCGGCCAACATCGCCGCAAGCTGACCCACCGCCATCGCGAGCAAGCTCGCTCCCACACCGGAATGGGTGGTGGACACAAATCTTGTAACCACCCGAGAACCCCTGTGGGAGCGGGCTTGCTCGCGAAGACGGCAGTCCATCCAACATCCCCGCCAACTGACCCATCGCCATCGCGAGCAAGCTCGCTCCCACACCGGAATGGGTGGTGGACACAAATCTTGTAACCACCCGAGAACCCCTGTGGGAGCCGAGCTTGCTCGCGATGACGGTCGCCCGGCCAACATCGCCGCAACCTGACCCACCGCCATCGCGAGCAAGCTCGCTCCCACACCGGAATGGGTGGTGGACACAAATCTTGTATCCACCCGAGAACCCCTGTGGGAGCCGAGCTTGCTCGCGATGACGGTCGCCCGGCCAACATCGCCGCAACCTGACCCCCCGCCATCGCGAGCAAGCTCGCTCCCACACCGGAATGGGTGGTGGACACAAATCTTGTATCCACCCGAGAACCCTTGTGGGAGCGGGCTTGCTCGCGAAGACGGCAGTCCATCCAGCATCCCCGCCAACTGACCCATCGCCATCGCGAGCAAGCTCGCTCCCACACTGGAATGGGTGGTAGACACAAATCTTGTAACCACCCGAGAACCCTTGTGGGAGCCGAGCTTGCTCGCGATGGCGGTCGCCCGGCCAACATCGCCGCAACCTGACCCACCGCCATCGCGAGCAAGCTCGCTCCCACAAAACCCTCACGCCTCTACAACCTCAAAAATGAAGCTTTCATGACAAAAGTTCGGTAGCACATCGCCATTCCCGTCATGCCTGTGTGACGTGTTCGAGGGGACCTTTCAGGTCGTTTGGAGCCGGGGCGCGAAGCCGGGAGTGAGGCGATGGGGACTATGGAACGTTATTCGAAAGTGGGCATGCAGGAGCTTGACCAGCGGCTGTCGAAGATCGTCGAGGCGGCGCGCAAACAGCCGGTCTCGGTGTATCGCTACGGTGCGCCGTGGGTCTGGATTGTTTCCCAGGATGACTGGCAGGGCGCGCTCAAGGAAGTGTCCAGCTACATTCCGCAAGGCCATTCACTGGTCTTGCTACGTCCGCAGATCGACGACCTGCTGGATGACCATCGCGATGTGCTGCAAGGCCTCAACGCCGGTGCCCAGATGCTGATCGCGCCGCAAACCGCCATGCACATCCTCTTGCTGCAACTGCTCTATTCGGTGCCCAGCGAGCAGCAACTCTACGAACAACTCAATTACAACCTGCTGTTCCGCTGGTTTGTCGGCCTGGACCTGAACCAGAAGGTCTGGAGTTTCAACGTCCTGAGCAGAGACCTCGCCACGCTGCTGGGCGATGCACGGGCGGTGCGGCTCATCCAGAAAATCATCGGTGAAGTGTTCTGTGGCGCCTTGCTGCAAATGCCGGAGTTCTCCTTGAACTTCGCGCTGCTGCACACCTGGCTGGCCCGGCACGCCACAACATCGACCATCAGCAATTGAGCCGTACTTTGAATTCAGGGGGTGATGTGGAGCATTTCTTCAAATCGCGGCCGGCGCTGTGGGGCTGGCTGTTGCTGGCGGTCGGGGGGCCGTCGGCCTTTGCCGCCGAAGGAGGGCAGGAGGCCGAAGCGGCGCCGGCGCGCCTGGTGGACGTGAACGAGTATTTCGTGCGTGGCAACACCGTGCTCGATGCCCGGGCCATCGAGGAAGCGGTGTACCCGTTCCTCGGTCCGCAAAAGGCCTTGAGCGACATCGAAGGCGCCCGGGAAGCCCTGCAAAAAGCCTATCAGACCCGTGGTTATCAATCGGTGTTCGTCGAACTGCCGGAGCAGAAAGTCGAAGACGGCATCGTCTACCTGCAAGTCAGCGAGACCAAGATCGGTCGGGTGCGGGTGGTAGGGGCCAAGCACTATTCGCCCGTTGAAATCCGCGATGATGTACCAGCGCTGAAGGAAGGCGAAGTACCGGATTTCGCCCGGGTCCAGGCAGAGCTGGCGCTGTTGAACAAGACCCCGGGACGTCAAGTCATGCCGCTGGTGCGCGAAGGCCAGCGCCCCGGGACCATGGACGTGGATTTGCAAGTCGAAGACCAGAATCCCTGGCAAGCCAGCCTGGGGCTGAACAACGACTACAGTGCCGACACCGAAAAGCTGCGCACGGTCGCCAGCCTGGGCTACAACAACCTCTGGCAACTGGGCCACAGCGTTTCGCTGACTTTCTTCACTGCGCCCCAGGACACCGAAAACGCCAAGGTCTGGTCGGGTTCCTATACCGCGCCGCTGAGCGAACGCTGGAGTGTGCAGTTCTCGGGGTACCAATCCGACAGCAACGTCGCCACCGTCGGTGGCAGCAACGTATTGGGCAAAGGGCATTCCTACGGGGTGTCGGCGATCTACAGCCTGCCGTCCACGGGAGCATGGGCCAACAGCTTTTCGGTCGGGGTGGATTTCAAGGACTTCGAGGAAGAGCTGAACCTGGGCGGCGCCAGCGACAAGGCACCGCTCAAGTACGCGCCGTTCACCTTCGCCTACAACGGCTTTCGCTACACCGAACACAGCCAGTTGGGCCTCGGCCTGAGCCTGGTGGCGGGCACCCGGAGCCTGCTGGGTTATGGCAGCTCCGACGACGAGTTCGACTACAAGCGCTATCGCGCCAGCCCCAGTTTCGCGGTGCTCAAGGGCGACGGCAATTACACCTTTACCTTCGGCAATGACTGGCAGACCGCTTCCAAGGCGGCCTTCCAACTGGCCTCCGGGCCGCTGGTCTCCAACGAGCAATTCTCCGCCGGTGGCGCCACCTCGGTGCGCGGCTATCTGGCCGCCGAGCGCACCGGCGATGACGGCTACCTGCTGTCCCAGGAGTTGCGCACCCCGTCCCTGGCCAAGTTCCTCGGCAGCTATGTCCAGGAGTGGCGTTTCTATGCCTTCGCCGAAGGTGCGCAGCTGTATTTGCGTGACGAACTGCCCGACCAGGATGCCGACTACAGCCTCGCCAGCGTCGGCCTCGGCACCCGTGCGAGCTTGAGCAAGTGGCTGTCCGGCAGCCTCGATTGGGGCTATCCGCTGCTCGAAGGGCCGAACACCTCGAAACAGGAATCGCGCCTGCACTTCAACCTGCAAGCGACGTTTTGAACCCAGGAGTCATGTCCATGCAACGCTTATTGTTATCCCTGTTTATCTGCCTGGGGCTGGTGCTTCCGGCGACCGCCAACGCCTGGTGGCAGGACGACTGGCACTATCGCAAACAGATTTCGGTGGACACCACGCCCCAGGGCGCCGCCATCGCCCAGGCCTTGGGCCGCACCGCATTGCTGGTGCGCCTGCACACCGGCAACTTCACCTTCGACGGCGTCAAGGACGACGGCTCGGACTTGCGTTTCGTCAGCGCCGACGACAAGACCGTGCTCAATCACCAGATCGAAAGCTTCGACCCGTTGATGGGCATGGCGCTGATCTGGGTCGACGTGCCCAACGTTGAGGGCGGCCAACGTCAGGACCTGTGGATGTATTACGGCAACCAGAAGGCGCCGGCCACGAGCAGCGGCCAGTTGACCTTCGACCCGGACTACACCGCGCTGTACCACTTCGACGGCGCCACCGGCGTGCCGCCCAAGGACACCACGGCCTACGGCAACAATGCCCAAGGCGCGGCCGGCGTGAGCATCGACGGCGTGATCGGGCGGGCCGTGCAGTTCAACGGCCAGCCGCTGTTGCTGCCGGCCAGTCCGTCGTTGCAACACAGTGCCGGCGCGGCGTTCACCTTCAGCACCTGGCTGCGCCAGGACCAGTCCAGCGGCGAGCAACTCATCCTGGCCCGTCGCGAAGCCGCCACCAGCTTGTTGGTTGGGGTCAACCAGGGTGTGCCGTTCGTAGCGATCAATGAGCAGCGCGCGGTCTCGACCCAGCCGCTGAACCCTGGCCAGTGGCAGCACCTGGCGCTGACCGCCTCGGGCGACCGGGTCGTGCTGTACGTCAACGGACGTGAAACCGCGAGCCTCGCCGTGGCGATGCCGGCGTTCAATGCGCCGATAGCCTTGGGCGCTGACGTTGCCGCCGGTGCCTTCGCGCCCTTCAGTGGCGCCATGGACGAAGCGCGCCTGTCCAAGGTCGCCCGCCCGGCGCCGTTGCTGTTGGCCGACGCCAATGCCCAGGGCGCCGAAACGAAACTGGTGGCCTACGGTGTCGATGAAGAGCAGTCGGGCTTTGGTTTCGGCAGCCTGGGCTTTCTGCTCAACGCCGTGCCGCTCGACGCTTGGGTGATCATCGGGGTGCTGGTGCTGATGATGTTCCAGTCGTGGATCATCATGATCCGCAAGAACCGCATGGTCAGCCGCCTCAGCGCCGCCAACGAAGCCTTTCGCGAGCAGTTCGCCAGGATCGGCACGCGCCTGGAAATGTTCGCCGACGACCAGGACCTGGCCCAGCGTCTGCAACATTCGTCGCTGTGGCGCTTGTACCTGGTGGCCGTCAAGGAAATCCGCACCCGTCGCGAGCAGGGTGCTGACACCTCGTCGGTGTCAGCGGCCACCATCGAAGCGATCCGCTGTTCCATGGACGGCGTGCGCACCCGCGAGAACCAAGCGCTGAGTTCGAAGCTCTCGACCCTGTCCAACGCCATCGCCGGAGGTCCATACATCGGCCTGCTCGGCACCGTGCTGGGGATCATGGTGGTGTTCCTCGGCACGGCCATGGCCGGTGACGTGAACATCAACGCCATCGCCCCGGGCATGGCCGCGGCCTTGCTCGCCACCGCCATGGGCTTGTTCGTCGCGATCCCGGCGTTGTTTGGCTACAACCGCCTGATCACCCGCAACAAGGAAGTCAGCGCCGACATGCGGGTCTTCGTTGACGAGTTCATCACTCGCCTGGCGGAGATGCACGGTGAAGGCCAGTCCGGTGAAGCGGCGCATCGCCGTAATCATCACGCCCCATCGTCCGTACCGGCCTGAGGAAATCGCCATGGCTAGCGTAAACGCTTCACACGATGACGACGATGACGCGGCGGTCGACAGCATCAACATCACGCCGCTGGTGGACGTGCTCATGGTGGTGCTGGTGATGTTCATCCTCACCGCCACGGCCCAGGTGTCGGGTATCCAGATCAACCTGCCCAAGGCCAGCGCCTCGGTGTCGTTGTCCGAGGCCAAGACCAAGGCGATTTCGGTGAACGACGGCGGGCAGGTCTTCCTCGATGCCTATCCGGTGACCCTGGCCGAACTGGAAGAGCGCCTGCGCATCGAGAAGGCCCAGAGCCCGGACTTTCCGGTGATCGTGCGCGGCGACGCGACGGTGCAATACCAGAAAGTCATTGAAGTGCTGGATCTGTTGCGGCGCCTGGAACTGTCCCAGGTCGGTCTCGTGACCGGCAAACCGAGCCAGGGCTGATCATGACCGCCAGACTTCCCATCGATCCGCCCCCGGTGAAGACTTCGCCGCTGCGCCTGCTCAAGTGGGCTGCCGGCCTGCTGCTGGGCGCCGTGGCGCTGGCTGCTGTGGCAGTGGGCCAACGACATGAGCGGTGTACGGCGAGAGGCGCCAAAAGTGCCAACCATCATCCCGCTGCCGCCTCCGCCCCCACCGCCGCCGGAGAAACCCAAGGAACCCGAGCCTCAGGTCGAGGAAAAGGTGGTCGAGCCAGAGCCGACCCCGGAGCCCGAAGAGGTCAAGCCCGAAGAAGAAGCACCGCCGTCGTCACCGGTGGATGACCTGGCCAACCCGATGCAAATGGATGGCGATGCGCAGTCCGGCAACGACGCGTTCAACATCGGCGCCGGCAAGGGCGGCGGTATGGCCGGGGCAGGGGGCGGGCGCTTGGGCAATGGCACCTACAGCCAGTTCCTGGCGTTCACCTTCCAGCGTCTGCTGCGGGAAAACCCCGACTTGCGCAGCCTGGCGTTCTCGCTGCAGGCCGATGTCTGGCTCAGTGCCGTGGGCGAAATCACCCGGGTCGAGCTGGTCAAGTCCAGCGGCAACCCGCAAGTGGATGAGCAAGTGATTTCCGCCCTGCGTGCCGCGCCCCATTTGAGTGAACGGCCACCGGCCTCCTTGACCTTGCCCGTGCGCCTGTCCTTGCAGGGACGGCGGCCGGGTTAACCGACTATTTGAAGTTTGCCAACAGGAGTTGTGTGCAGATGATTTCCAATGTGAATCGATTGTCGTGGGCGATCGGCCTGGTAGTCCTGAGCCTGGCCGGACACGCGGCCGCGGCCCCGGCGCCTTCGGAAAACGCCACGATCAATCTGATCCGCCTGCTGGTGCAGCAGGGCGTGTTGAAGCAGGACCAGGCCGACGGCCTGATCGCCCAGGCCGAGCGGGAAGCCGTGCAGGCCCGCCAGGCCGCCACGGCGGTTGCCGCAGCGCCCGCCGGGGCACCGGGGGACGTGCGGGTGCAATACGTGCCGAACATCGTGCGTGAGCAGATCCGCGACCAGGTCAAGGCCGAAGTCATGGCCACCGCCAAGCAGGAAAACTGGGCCCAGCCCAATACCTTCCCTGATTGGGTCTCGCGCATCAGTTTTGATGGTGACATTCGCCTGCGGGATGAGTCGCGCTATTACTCAGGCACCAATAGCAACGAAATCGTCGACTTCGCCCGACTCAATGACAAGGGGCCTTACGATGTCAACCCCAACAGCAGTTCCAGCCTGCCGCCGTTGCTCAATACCCGCGAAGACCGGGAAAACCTGTTCCGCCTGCGCGCCCGCCTGGGCATGAAGGCCGTGATTGCCCCGCAATGGACGGCGGGCATCCGCATCGGCACCGGCTCGGACAACAACCCGGTGTCCACCACTCAGACCCTCGGTGGCGGCTTTGGCAAGAAAGACATCTGGCTCGACCAGGGCTACTTGACCTGGAAGCCCTCGGACGAATTGACCCTGACCGGCGGGCGTTTCGCCAACCCGTTTTTCTCCACCGACCTGTTGTATTCCGGTGACCTGAACTTCGATGGCGTGGCGGCGAATTTCAACCAAAAGCTCAACCAGGACTGGGGCGTCTTCGGTACTGTCGGTGCATTCCCGGTGGAGTACACCAACGACACCAGCACCAGCAACGGCAGTGACAAGGAAGAGAGCGAGAACAAGTGGCTGTACGGTGCGCAACTGGGGGCCAACTGGGCCATCAACGACAGCAACCGGATCAAGGGGGCGATGGCCTATTACCGCTTCGACGACATCGAAGGCCAGCGTTCTTCGCCGTGTCAGCCCTGGGCCGGTGATCCAGGTTGCGACAGCGACGGTTCGCGGGTGGCGTTCATGCAGAAGGGCAACACGGTGTTCCTGTTGCGCGACATCACGCCCAACCCCCTCAACCCGTCCACCACGCCACAGCCGCAATTCGTCGGCCTGGCCTCGGAGTTCAACCTGCTGGACCTGAACTTCGCGTGGGACACCGATTTGCCTGAAGACCTGAAGCTGCGCAGCCAGGCCCATTATGTTCACAACCTGGGCTACGACGAAGGCGAGATGCGCAAGCGCTCCGCGGGGCAGTTCGCCAACAACCTGGACAGCGATGGCGAGGTGGAAAGCGGTGCCAACGCCTGGATGCTCCAGTTCACCCTTGGCAACTCCCTGGAACTCAAGCGCGAAGGCGACTGGAACCTGTTTGCCGGCTACAAGTACATCCAGCCGGACGCCTTGCCGGACGGCTTCAACGATTCGTCATTCCATCTGGGTGGCACCAACGCCAAGGGGTATTTCCTGGGCGGCAACTATGGCTTGGCGAGCAACGTCTTCGCCACCGGTCGCTGGTTGAGTTCCGAAGCGGTGTACGGCGCGCCGTACGACATCGATGTCTTGCAGCTTGAAATCAACACGCGCTTCTAAGCGCAAGGAGGCCCCATGCAAAGGCGAGCCAAATACCCATGCCCAAGTGCTTTGTTGATATTGGGCCTGCTGCTCAGTGGCATGGCCCACGGCGAAGGCCTGGAAGAGCGGCTGCGGGCGCAACTGCGTAGCACCACCGCGCAGTTGCAAGCCCTGCAAAGCGAGCAGGCCCAGGCCAGCGCTGCCCGGCAGGCGGCGGAGAGTCAGGCCAAGGAGGCCCAGGCGCAGATCAAGCAATTGACCGCGCAACTGAGCAAGGCCCAGGCCCTGAACGAGCAACTGGCCGGGCATCAGCAAAGCCTGCAAAGCCAGGCCCAGGCCCAGGTGGCGGCCAGCAACGAGCAGGTCGGCAAGTTCAAGAAAGCCTACGAGGAGTTGTTGACCCTGGCCCGTGGCAAAGAGACCGAGCGGGCGCGTTTGGAAGCGCAATTGAGCGAGCGTGACACACAAGTGCAGCAATGTTCGGTCAAGAATCAGCAGATGTACGAAGTCGCCAAGACGCTGCTGCATGCCTACGAAACCATCGATGTGACCGACATCATGAAGATCCGCCAGCCGTTCGCGGCCAAGGCCCGGGTGCGTTTCGAAGAGCTGGCCCAAGGGTTTGGCGATGATCTCTACAAGAACCGTTTCGATGCGCCCCAGACCTCGATCACTCACTGAATAGAACAAGGAAGAATCGAACATGACCTCAATGATTGAAAACGTCGGTGCAAAATCCCTGACCGAGTTGTTGCAGGCCGCGGGTTATCGGGTCAACGAAACCGAGCAGAACGGTATCGTGCAACTGCTCAGCGCCAGCCAGGGTATCGGTTTTGCTGTGCGTTTCGGCAATCCTGCGGCGACGGCGGGGGAATACCTGGACTTCACCTTCAGCTGTGCCTTGCGGGTACAGGGCGAGTTGCCGGCCGGGTTGGCAGAACTGTGGAACGCTTCGCGGCGCTTTGCCCGGCTGTCGCTGCAAGGCGAATTCCTGATGATGGAAATGGACGTGGTGGTTGCGGCGGGCGTGAGTGCCGATCATCTGCGCAGCAATCTGGAACTGTGGGATCGACTGTTGCAGGAGTTCATTGTCTACCTGCGTGAATACAGCCAGAACGCGGCGCGGGTGCAAACCCCGGCCGAGCCTGTTGAGGCGCCCTTGGAGGAGGCCGTCGCATCGTGAAAAAGCCGACCTTCGTCATCAGTGCCGCAGCGCTGGGCCTGATCGCCGTGGCGCTGGTGCTGGGCCTGCGGCCGGGCAGCGATCCGGTCGCCGCGGTGCAGACCGCCAGCGTTGTTGCGGCCGACTCGCCGAGCTTGGCCCGATTGGGCAACCAGCAGGTCAGCCCCGAAGAGCTCAAGACCTTGCTGGCCGCACTGGCCCCAGAGGTACGCCAGCAAATGCGTGGCAACCGGGCTGCGCTGGAGGGCTGGATCCGTACCCGCCTGGCGGAAAAAGCCGTGTTGGAGCAGGCCGATGCCCAGGGTTGGCGTCAGCGGCCCGAGGTGGAGCGGCAGACGCGAGCGGCGGCTGAGCAGATCGTGTTTCGTGACTATTTACAGTCGGTCAGCCAGGTGCCGGCCGGGTATCCCAGTGAAGACGAGCTGAAACAGGCTTACGACGCCGGCAAAGCCAACTGGACCGCGCCGGCGCTGTACCGGGTCAGCCAGATTTTCCTGGCGGCCACCGAGCCGCAAACCGTGGAGGCGGTGCGCCGGCAAGCGCTGGAATTGAGTAAAAAGGCCCAGGCGTCGCCCGCTGAGTTCGGTGCCCTGGCCAGTCGTTTTTCCCAGGACCGCACCAGTGCCGAGCGCGGCGGTGACAGCGGTTTCCAGCCGCTGCAGCAATTGGTTCCGCCCGTGCGTGAGGCGGTGGCACGCTTGAAGGTCGGCGCGGTGTCGGACCCGGTGCAAAGCCCGGCAGGGTTCCATGTCATCAAGCTCACCGAACAACAACCGGCCCGAGAGGCGACCCTGGACGAAGTCCGCGAGCGCCTGACCCAGGCCCTGCGTGCCCAGCGCCAGGAACAGATCGCCAAGGCGTACCTGGACGGCATGCTCGACACGGCAACGTTGAGCATCGATGGCGCGCAGTTGAGCAAGGTGTTGGAGGAGGGGCTTTAACCGCGGCATTTTTTTTGATGTGAACACCTTTGTGAGATGACACCTTTTATGGCGAGGGGATTTATCTGTGGGAGCAAAGCTTGCTCGCGATGCAAACGCCTCGGTTCCCAGGGAGACCGCGTCATCTTCATCGCGGGCAAGCCTTGCTCCCACAGATGAATCCCTTCGCCATAGGGAGCAGCGCTGTATCTGGAACGCCGCGCAGCCCCAAGTATTCGTACAACCGACAGGGAGTCACCCATGACCTTTATCGAGCCCGCAGGACGCCAGGCTGTCACCCCATACCGCACCCCGTTGCGTGCCCCCGACCCGTGGCTGGCCATGGCCGGTGGTATCGAGCCGCAGGTGGCGCAGTGTTTCCTGGTCAGTGCTCGTTGCGGCTGTTTCATGCAAGCGGCACGCAGCCTCAACGTCAAGGCGACCTGGCTGCGCAAGCAGTTGGCGCAGTTGGAGGCGCGGTTGCAACGTTCGCTGTTCAGCTTCCAGGGCAGCGCCTTGACCCTCAGTCGCGAAGGCCGGCAGTTGCAGGCGCGCTTGATCAGCCTGGCCCACGAAAGCGCGCCGCCCTTGAACGATCAGCCCTTGATTCGCCTGGCCGTGGCCGAGTCGATTCTGCATGACATCCTCGGGCGCGACCTGATTTCGTTGCTGCGACGCAACGCCAGCGTGCGACTGCAGATCATCACCCTGGACAGCGAACTGGCGCTGCAAGCCGTCAGCGCCGACCTGGTGCTGTGGTTGAGCGATGCCCATGCGTCGGTGCCGGGGCCGAGCTTTGCCACGTTGCCCGCAGATCGATTGGCGCGGCTGGACTATGTGCCGCACATCGCCAAACGTTACTCACGACCGGCCACGCGCCCAGACTGCCTTGACGACCTGAACGACTACATGCTGGTGCAATGGCAGGCGGACCGACACGTGGACGGCTTCGCACCGTGGAACGCGCTGATAGAACAACGCCGGGCCGGTGTGGTGCAGGTGCAATCCTACGAATTGATGCTGGAAATGATTCGCTGCAGCGCCTGCATCGGTCTGTTGCCGCAATACATGAGCCGCTTCGATCGAGGCCTGGTGGCGTTGCCGCAAGTGTTCAGCCTGTCGATGCAGCGGCACCTGTGGATGGCCGTCAATGCCCTGGCCGAAGGTTCGCCAGAGGTGCAGATGCTGCGTGAGCTGATCCACCACACACTGGATGAGCGCCGGGATTGGTTCCAGACCTAGTTGCATCACCATAACCCTGTGGGAGCGAGCTTGCTCGCGCTAGCGGCCATTCATTCAACATCAATGCCGGCTGAAAGGGCCTCATCGCGAGCAAGCTCGCTCCCACCCTGGATCTTCAGTTGAGATAAATCATGTGTTCATACATTACTCATTGTGGGAGCGAGCTTGCTCGCGATGAGGCCGGCACATCCGCTACCACAGCTACCGCCCCACAGGTTTCCCCCGCAGCCTGACGCGGCTTATAGTGATCGGCCTTGTCGCGCCTCCAGGAAGGAGCCCCCATGTCCGAGTCTTCGATCACCCTAGCACGCTTCACTGAAGCCCACATCGCCGGTGTCACCGCGCTCTACAACGACCCGGCGGTGACTCGCCAGGTGTTGCAAATGCCTTTTCAGTCCACCGAAACCTGGCGCAAGCGTCTGGCGACGGATGACGAGCGCTTGCTGAAACTGGTGGCCCTGCACGCGGGTGAAGTCATCGGCAACCTTGGGCTGGAGCAATTTTCGCGGGTGCGTCGGGCCCATTGCGGCAACCTCGGCATGGGCGTGGCTGTCGCCTGGCAGGGTAAAGGCGTGGGGTCGAGGCTGCTGGCCGCGGCGCTGGACGTTGCGGACAACTGGATGAACCTGCGCCGGGTCGAACTGACGGTGTACGCCGACAACGAAGCGGCCATTGGGCTGTACCGCAAGTTCGGCTTCGAAACCGAAGGCCTGATGCGCGACTATGCCGTGCGTGACGGACGTTGGGTGGACACCCTCGCCATGGCGCGGCTGCGCTGAGAGGTCAGCCACGCAGACAAAGTAGCTTTTACGTACGCCGGCGTCCTGGACCTGTCATCATCCAGCTTCGCAGTACTCCCTGATCGAGGAACGGCCCATGGATGATGTACAGCAATTGGGCGAGATGCTTCGTCACTACGCCGACAGCGAAGCGCACAAGAAACAACTGCACCAAGCCCAGTCGGCGGTTTGGGCAGAGCAGATCAAGGCGCTGTACGGGCAAATCGAGCAATGGCTGGCGCCCGTCATGACGCTCGGCCTGCTGGAACTGAGCCGTGAGACATATGTGGCCCACGGCTCGAACGTTCCGGTAGAAACATCCGCTTTCAAGACCGAAAAACTGACCTTGGCCATTACCGGTAAACCGGTGGAGTTCGTGCCGGATGTGATGGGCGCGGGCGGACTGGTTTCTTTGTCGATCATCGGCCTGACCGCGACCCGTCACGGCAGTATTTCCCTGGTGTGCCAGCCGCCCTCGACGCAATGGCAATGGCGCCGGACCAATGGGTTGAAGGACCCCGACACGTTTGCCTTCGATGCAAACTTCCTCGCACAACAATTACAGAGCCTGATACCCCGCGAGCGCGGCTGAATCACTTGTTCTTTTCAGGGCAGGCAAAAACCTGTCCATTGGCTATACCTGTAGTTCCGGCCCCGCCTCGTGTGGCTTACAGGAGTGACAGCATGAAGTTTTCGTCGATGATCGGCTTTGTTTGCATGGCCTCGCTCGCCTTGACGGGGTGTTCGAGCAAAGTCACCCAGCCGGATGAATATTCCGGATTCCTGGGCGATTACAGCCGCCTCAAGGAAGAGAAGTCGCCGTCGGGGGCCGAGGTCATGCGTTGGGTCGATCCGAAGATTGACCTGGACAAATACACCAGCCTCTATGTCGAGCCGACGCAGCTTTATCCCAAGCCGCAGGCAACCGTGAAGATCCCCCAGGCCACGCTGTCGGGTATCACCGCCTATTACGATCAGGCCCTCATGCGGGAAGCCGGGAAATCCTTGCCCCTGGCGACCGCTCCAGGGCCGGGTGTACTGGTGATACGGGCGGCGATCACTGCCGTCAGTAGCAAGACCGAAGGCTTGAAACCTTATGAGGTGGTTCCGATTGCGCTGGTGGCGGCCGCTGTCAGCACCGCCAGCGGTATTCGCGACCAGGAAACCACCCTGGGCACCGAAGCGGTTTTTCTCGACGGTGGCAATAACTCGGTGGTCGCCCAGGTGGTGCGCAAGGGCACGGGCAAGCCACTGTCCAACGAATCCCAGGTCATGAAGCCCGATGACGTCAAAGGGGTCATCGATGGCTGGGCGTCGGATCTGCATCAGTCGTTTCTGCAGCTCAAGGCCAAATAGCCAGCGCCGTCGCCGGGGTGTCGATGCCATGACTTTTTATGTCCGGCCATAGGTCGCAGGCGTATTTCGTGGTTAACTCCGGCCTCACCATTTTCAAACTGTCAGAAGGAATCCGTTCATGGCTCAAGTCACCCTCAAAGGCAACCCGGTCCAAGTCAACGGCCAGTTGCCACAAGCCGGTTCCAAGGCGCCAGCCTTTTCCCTGGTTGCCGGCAATCTGTCGGACGTTTCCCTGAAGGACTTCGCCGGCAAGCGCAAAGTGCTGAACATTTTCCCGAGCGTCGACACACCGACCTGCGCCACCTCCGTGCGCAAGTTCAATGCCCAGGCCAACGAGCTGAACAACACCGTGGTGCTGTGCATCTCCGCCGACCTGCCATTTGCCCAGGCGCGTTTCTGCGGTGCCGAAGGCCTGGAAAACGTCCAGAACCTGTCCACCCTGCGCGGCGCCGAGTTCATTCAGAACTACGGCGTGGCGATTGCCGACGGCCCACTGAAAGGCCTGACCGCCCGTGCCGTAGTGGTGCTGGACGAAAACGACACCGTGCTGCACAGCGAGCTGGTCAAGGAAATCGCTGAAGAGCCGAACTACGACGCGGCCCTGGCTGTTCTGAAATAAATGGCATGAAATAAGGTATTTATTACAATTGTTAACGGCCTGGCCTTGTCCAGGCCGTTTTCTTTTGTGCTTCAAGGCCTTAGCTGTCTATTCGAAAGGTAAGCCCAACGTAAATTGCCGGTAAAGGCGCTTTGCTAAATACCCGCCAGTGCTTATCGTTCAGCCTCCCGTAAAAGAAGTTCACGCGCCCAATGGTTGATCACTCCATGCAATCCTCTGTTTCCCGCAATTCCCGTCGCTGGCTGTTCGGCCTGTTCGTCCTGCTGGTCGTTGCGGCGCTGGCCTGGAAATTCTGGCCCGGTGGCTCGGCCCAGAAACCTGGGGCAGGGGACAAGGCTGCGGCGGGGCACGTGGGCCGCTCCGGTGGCATGCGACCAGGGTTCGGCGGGGCGACGGGGCCAATCCCGGTGCGGGTGGCGCCGGCGGTGACCGGGGATTTCCCGCTGTACTTCAAGGCGCTGGGTACGGTCACGGCCCTCAACACCATCAACGTGCGCAGCCGCGTGGGTGGCGAGTTGGTCAAGATCGCCTTCGAAGAGGGGCAAATGGTCAAGGCCGGGGACTTGCTGGCCGAGATCGACCCACGCCCGTACCAGAACGCCTTGCTCCAGGCCGAAGGCACGTTGTTGCAGAACCAGGCCCAACTGAAAAATGCCCAGGTCGACCTTGAGCGCTATCGCGGCCTGTACGCCGAAGACAGTATTGCCAAGCAGACCCTCGACACTGCAGCCGCGCTGGTGGGCCAGTACCAGGGCACGGTCAAGACCAATCAGGCGGCGGTCAACGACGCCAAGCTCAACCTGGAATTCACCAAGATCCGCGCGCCGATTGCCGGCCGCGTAGGCTTGCGGCAACTGGACATCGGCAACCTGGTGGCGGCCAACGACACCACGGCCCTGGCGGTCATCACCCAGACCCAACCCATCAGCGTCGTGTTCACCTTGCCGGAGAACAACCTCGATACGGTGCTCGCCCGTTATCGCAGCGGGGCGAAGCTGCCCGTCGAAGCCTGGGACCGGGGCGACGTGAAACTCCAGGCCAGCGGTGTGTTGCAAAGCTTGGACAACCAGATCGATGTCACCACCGGCACCTTGAAGTTCAAGGCACGCTACGACAACCGCGACCAGTCGCTGTTCCCCAACCAGTTCGTCAATGTCCACCTACTGGCCGACACTCTCAAAGGCGTGGTCTTGGCGCCGACGGCGGCCATCCAGTTCGGCACCAATGGCACCTTCGTCTACGCCTTGGAGGGCGACAAGAAGGTCACCATCAAGAAGCTGAAGATCGGTGCCAGCGACGGTGCGAACACCGTGGTCACCGAAGGCCTGGTCGCTGGCGACCGGGTGGTGCTCGAAGGCACCGATCGTTTGAAGGAAGGCAGTGAAGTGGAAGTGGTCAACGACAGCCAGGACGTGCCCACCACGCCGACCGAGCACCTGCAGGGCAAGTCCGCGGCGGCGCCTGCTGAGCCGGCCACGGCCGACAAGGCGAACAAGGGCGGCGCATGAATATCTCGCGGCTGTTCATCCTTCGCCCGGTCGCCACTACCCTGAGCATGCTGGCGATCATCCTCGCCGGCCTGATCGCTTACCGGTTGCTGCCGGTGTCGGCATTGCCCCAGGTCGACTACCCGACCATCCGCGTGATGACCCTGTACCCGGGCGCCAGTCCCGATGTGATGACCAGTGCGGTCACCGCGCCCCTGGAGCGGCAGTTCGGGCAGATGCCGGGCCTGACGCAAATGGCCTCCACCAGTTCCGGCGGCGCGTCGGTGATTACCCTGCGCTTCAACCTCGACATCAACATGGACGTTGCCGAGCAGCAGGTGCAGGCCGCGATCAATGCCGCCACCAACCTGCTGCCCACGGACCTGCCGGCGCCGCCGGTGTACAACAAGGTCAACCCGGCCGACACCCCGGTGCTGACCCTGGCGATCACCTCCAAGACCATGCTGCTGCCCAAGCTCAATGACTTGGTGGACACCCGCATGGCGCAGAAAATCGCCCAGATCAGCGGCGTCGGCATGGTCACCATCGCCGGTGGCCAGCGCCAGGCCGTGCGAATCAAGGTCAACCCCGAGGCCCTGGCGGCCAACGGCCTGAACCTGGCGGATGTGCGCACGTTGATCGGTGCCTCCAACGTCAACCAGCCCAAGGGCAACTTCGACGGCCCGACCCGGGTCTCGATGCTCGACGCCAACGACCAGTTGACCTCGCCCAAGGACTACGCCGAGCTGATCCTGGCCTACGCCAATGGCGCGCCGTTGCGGCTCAAGGACGTGGCGCAGATCGTCGACGGGGCCGAAAACGAACGCCTTGCCGCCTGGGCCAACGAAAACCAGGCCGTGCTGCTGAACATCCAGCGCCAGCCGGGGGCCAATGTCATCGAGGTGGTGGACCGGATCAAGGCGCTGCTGCCGAGCATCACCGATAACCTGCCGGCCGGCCTGGACGTCACCGTGCTGACCGACCGCACCCAGACCATCCGCGCCTCGGTCACCGACGTGCAGCACGAGTTGCTGATCGCCATCGCCCTGGTGGTCATGGTGACATTCCTGTTCCTGCGTCGCGTCAGTGCCACGATCATCCCGTCGGTGGCCGTGCCGTTGTCGCTGATCGGCACCTTCGGCGTGATGTACCTGGCTGGTTTCTCCATCAATAACCTGACCCTGATGGCCCTGACCATCGCCACCGGTTTCGTGGTGGACGATGCCATCGTCATGCTGGAGAACATCGCCCGCTTCATCGAGGAGGGCGACAGCCCGTTGCAGGCCGCGCTCAAGGGCGCGAAGCAGATCGGCTTCACGCTGATTTCCCTGACGCTGTCGCTGATCGCCGTGCTGATCCCGCTGTTGTTCATGGCCGATGTGGTCGGGCGTTTGTTCCGCGAATTCGCCATCACGCTTGCGGTGGCGATCCTGATTTCCCTGGTGGTGTCCCTGACCCTGACGCCTATGATGTGCGCCCGCTTGCTCAAGCGTGAGCCCAAGGAGGCCGAGCAGGGCCGTTTCTACCGTGCCAGCGGCGCCTGGATCGACTGGCTGATCGCCGCCTATGGGCGCAAGTTGCAGTGGGTGCTCAAGCATCAGCCGCTGACCCTGCTGGTGGCGGTGGGCAGCCTGGTGCTGACGGTGGTGCTGTACCTGGCCGTGCCCAAGGGCTTTTTCCCGGTGCAGGACACCGGGGTGATCCAGGGCATTTCCGAGGCACCGCAATCGATCTCCTTTGCCGCCATGAGCGAGCGTCAGCAGCAACTGGCCAAGGTGATTCTCGCCGACCCGGCGGTGCAGAGCCTGTCGTCCTACATCGGCGTGGACGGCGACAACGCCACGCTCAATAGTGGGCGCCTACTGATCAACCTCAAGCCCCACAGCGAGCGGGATGACAGCGCCACCGAAATCATTGCCCGCTTGCAGCCACAGCTGGATCGACTGGTGGGCATTCGCCTGTTCATGCAGCCGGTGCAGGACCTGACCATCGAAGACCGGGTCAGCCGTACCCAATACCAGTTCAGCCTGTCATCGCCGGACGCCGAATTGCTCAGTCTCTGGAGTGGGCGCCTGGTCGAGGCCCTGGGCCGCCAACCGGAACTGACAGACGTGGCCAGCGACCTGCAGGACAAGGGCTTGCAGGTCTACCTGGTGATCGATCGCGACGCGGCTTCACGCCTGGGCGTCTCGGTGTCGAACATCACCGATGCGCTGTATGACGCTTTCGGCCAGCGGCAGATTTCTACCATCTACACCCAGGCCAGCCAGTACCGCGTGGTATTGCAGGCCCAGGCCGGGGAGCGGCTCGGGCCGCAGGCGCTGGACCAGATCCACGTCAAGACCACCGATGGGCGGGCAGGTACGGTTGTCGAGCCTGGCCCGGGTCGAAGAGCGCCAGGCGCAACTGGCGATTGCCCACATCGGCCAGTTTCCAGCGGTGATGATGTCGTTCAACCTGGCGCCGGGCGTGGCCTTGGGGCATGCGGTGGAGGTGATCGAAAAGGTCCAGCAGGACATTGGCATGCCGGTGGGTGTGCAGACCGAATTCCAGGGTGCGGCCCAGGCGTTCCAGGCGTCGTTGTCGAGTACCTTGCTGCTGATTCTCGCGGCGGTGGTGACCATGTACATCGTCCTGGGCGTGCTGTACGAGAGTTACATCCACCCGATCACCATCCTTTCCACCTTGCCCTCGGCGGCCATCGGCGCCTTGCTGGCGTTGATCCTCAGCGGCAATGACCTGGGCATGATCGCGATCATCGGCATCATCCTGTTGATCGGCATTGTCAAGAAGAACGCGATCATGATGATCGACTTCGCCCTCGACGCCGAGCGCAACCAGGGCATGGACCCACAGACGGCGATCTACCAGGCGGCGTTGCTGCGTTTCCGGCCGATCCTGATGACCACCCTGGCGGCCTTGTTCGGCGCGGTGCCGCTGATGCTCGCCACCGGTTCCGGCGCCGAACTGCGCCAGCCCCTCGGCTTGGTGATGGTGGGCGGGTTGTTGGTGAGCCAGGTCTTGACGTTGTTCACCACGCCGGTGATCTACCTGTACTTCGATCGACTGGGGCGGCGGTTCGCCAGGCCGGATGCGAAAGAGGTGGGGGTATGACGGCAGCCCACGGCATTCCGGAGCTTGAGGGCTTTCTGTGGCGAGGGAGCTTGCTCCCGCTGGGCTGTGGGAGCAAAGCTTGCTCGCGAAACAGGCGCCTCGATTCTGCAAGACCGCATCGCGTCCATCGCGGGCAAGCCTTGCTCCCACATAGCGGGAGCCAGCTCCCTCGCCACAAAAGCCTTTATCGTTTGTCGCCTGAAGCCTGGGGCGGCCGTTTATGAACCTCTCCGGCCCGTTCATCCGCCGCCCGGTAGCGACCATGCTCCTGAGCTTCGCCATCATGCTCCTCGGTGGCGTGTGTTTCGGCCTGCTGCCGGTTTCGCCCCTGCCGCAAATGGACTTCCCGGTGATCGTGGTCCAGGCCAACTTGCCAGGGGCCAGCCCCGAGGTGATGGCATCGACGGTGGCAACGCCTCTGGAGCGTTCCTTCGGCGCTATCGCCGGGGTCAATACCATGAGCAGCCGTTCCAGCCAGGGTTCTACGCGGGTCATCCTGCAATTCGACCTGGACCGCGACATCAACGGCGCCGCCCGGGAAGTGCAGGCGGCCATCAATGCGTCGCGCAACCTGTTGCCCAGCGGCATGCGCAGCATGCCCACCTACAAGAAGGTCAACCCGTCCCAGGCGCCGATCATGGTGCTGTCGCTGACCTCGGATGTGTTGGAAAAAGGCCAGCTCTACGACCTGGCGTCGACCATCCTGTCCCAGAGCCTGTCCCAGGTGTCGGGCGTAGGTGAGGTGCAGATCGGTGGCAGCTCGTTGCCGGCGGTGCGTATCGAGCTGGAGCCACAGTTGCTCAATCAGTACGGCGTGGCCCTGGACGATGTGCGCAAGGCCATTGCCGACAGCAACGTGCGCCGGCCCAAGGGTTCGGTGGAGGATGATCGGCGCATGTGGCAGGTCCAGGCCAACGACCAGTTGGAAAAAGCCAAGGACTACGAAACGCTGATCATCCGCTACCAGGACGGCTCGGTGCTACGGCTCAAGGACGTGGCGAAAGTCACCGACAGCGTCGAGGACCGTTACAACAGCGGTTTCTTCAACAACGATGCCGCTGTGCTGCTGGTGATCAACCGCCAGGCTGGCGCCAACATCATCGAGACGGTCAACGAGATCAAGGCGCAACTACCGGCGTTGCAGGCGGTGCTGCCGGCTAGCGTCAAGCTGAACCTGGCGATGGACCGCTCGCCGGTGATCAAGGCCACCCTGCATGAAGCGGAAATGACCTTGCTGATCGCCGTGGCCCTGGTGGTGCTGGTGGTGTTCCTGTTCCTCGGCAATTTCCGCGCCTCACTCATCCCGACCCTGGCGGTGCCGGTGTCGCTGGTGGGCACGTTTGCGGTGATGTACCTGTACGGTTTTTCCCTGAACAACCTGTCGCTGATGGCGCTGATCCTGGCGACCGGGCTGGTGGTGGACGACGCCATCGTGGTGCTGGAGAACATTTCCCGGCACATTGACGAAGGCGTGCCACCGATGGAGGCGGCGTACCGGGGAGCCGAGGAGGTGGGCTTTACCCTGCTGTCGATGAACGTCTCGCTGGTGGCGGTGTTCCTGTCGATCCTGTTCATGGGCGGCATCATCGAGAGCCTGTTCCGTGAATTCTCCATCACCCTGGCGGCGTCCATCGTGGTGTCGCTGGTGGTCTCGCTGACCCTCACGCCGATGCTCTGCGCCCGCTGGCTCAAGCCCCACCTGCAAGGGCAGGAAAACCGCTTGCAGCGCTGGAGCCAGGGGCTCAATGAGCGGATGGTCCGTGGCTACGCCACCAGCCTGGACTGGGTGCTGCGTCATCGGCGCCTGACCTTGCTGAGCCTGCTGGTGACCATCGGCGTGAACGTCGCGTTGTATGTGGTGGTGCCGAAGACCTTCATGCCGCAGCAGGACACCGGCCAACTGATCGGTTTCGTGCGTGGCGACGATGGGCTGTCGTTCAACGTGATGCAGCCGAAGATGGAGATCTTCCGTCGTGCCGTGCTCAAGGACGAGGCGGTGCAAAGCGTCGCCGGTTTCATCGGCGGCAACAACGGCACCAACAACGCCTTCATGCTGGTGCGCCTCAAGCCGATCAAGGAGCGCGGGATTTCCGCGCAGAAAGTCATCGAGCGCCTGCGCAAGGAAATGCCCAAGGTCCCCCGGCGGCCAATTGATGTTGATGGCCGACCAGGATTTGCAGTTCGGTGGCGGTCGCGAACAGACCACTTCGCAGTACTCCTACATTTTGCAAAGCGCCGACCTGGCCTCGTTGCGCACTTGGTACCCCAAGGTCGTGGCGGCCTTCCGGGCCTTGCCGGAGCTGACTGCCATCGACGCCCGCGACGGTGGCGGGGCGCAGCAGGTGACGTTGGTGGTGGATCGCGACCAGGCCAAGCGCTTGGGCATCGACATGGATATGGTCACCGCGGTGCTCAATAACGCCTACAGCCAGCGGCAGATTTCCACCATCTATGACAGCCTCAACCAGTACCAGGTGGGTGATGGAGGTCAATCCCAAGTACGCCCAGGACCCGAGTACGCTCGAACAGGTCCAGGTGATCACCGCCGATGGCGCGAGGGTGCCGCTGTCGGCCATTGCCCATTACGAGAACAGCCTGGAGGATGACCGGGTCAGCCATGAAGGCCAGTTTGCGTCCGAGGGTATTTCTTTCGACATGGCCGAAGGTGTCACGGTGGAGCAGGGCACCGCGGCCATCGAGCGGGCGATTACCAAGCTCGGGATGCCCGAGGATGTCATCGCGAAAATGGCCGGCACCGCCGACGCGTTCGCGGCCACCCAGAAGAGCCAGCCGTTCATGATTCTCGGCGCGTTGCTGGCGGTGTATCTGGTGCTGGGAGTGCTGTATGAAAGCTACATTCATCCGCTGACCATCCTGTCCACCTTGCCATCGGCCGGGGTCGGCGCCTTACTGTCGATCTACGCATTGGGTAGCGAGTTCAGCCTGATCTCGCTGTTGGGGCTGTTCCTGCTGATCGGCGTGGTGAAGAAAAACGCCATCCTGATGATTGATCTGGCGCTGCAATTGGAGCGTGCCGGGCAGACGCCGCTGGAATCGATCCGCAGCGCCTGCCTGCTGCGGTTGCGGCCGATTTTGATGACCACACTGGCGGCGATCCTTGGCGCCTTGCCGCTGCTGCTCGGCGCCGCCGAAGGCTCGGAAATGCGCCAGCCGCTGGGCCTGACCATCATCGGTGGGCTGGTGTTCAGCCAGGTGCTGACGCTCTACACCACGCCGGTGGTTTACCTTTATCTCGACAAGCTGCGCCATCGCTTCAACCGCTGGCGTGGCGTGCGCACTGATGCTGCCCTGGAAACTCCGCTATGACCGACCGTTCGCCTTTCAATCTTGCCGCAACACTGGCGACCGTCCGTGGTTCGCGGGCGCTGAGCCTGGCGCTGTGCGTGGCGATGCTCAGTGCCTGCGCCATCGGCCCGGATTATCAGCGTCCCGCGGCGGCCGCCCCGGTGCAGTACAAGGAGGCCCAGGGCTGGCGCCAGGCCAACCCCAGCGATGCGCTGGCCCGAGGCGCCTGGTGGGAGCTCTACGGCGATACGCAACTCAATGGCCTGGTGGACAAGCTCAACGCGTCCAACCAGACCGTGGCCCAGGCCGAAGCCCAGTACCGGCAGGCCCAGGCACTGGTGCGCAATGCCCGTGGCGCCTTTTTCCCCACCGTGGACCTGACCGTTGGCAAGACGCGCTCCAGCCAGGGCACCGGCAGCAGCAGTTCGAGCTTGAGCAGTTCGTCCAGCGGCATTCGCGACACCTACAGTGCCCAGGCTGGTGTCAGCTGGGAGGCCGATGTGTGGGGCAAGTTGCGCCGCACCCTGGAAGCCGATGAGGCGAGCGCGCAAGCCAGTTTCGCCGATCTGGCGGCGATGCGTCTGAGCCAGCAATCGGAACTGGTGCAGAACTACTTGCAGTTGCGGGTGATCGATGAACAGAAGCGCCTGTTGCAGACCACCGTCGATAACTATCAACGCTCGCTGAAAATGACCGAAAACCAGTACCGCGCCGGGGTGTCCGGCAAGGACGCGGTGGCCCAGGCGCAGAACCAGCTCAAGACCACCCAGGGCGACCTGATCGACCTGATCTGGCAACGGGCCCAGTTCGAAAACGCCATCGCCGTACTCATCGGCCTGCCACCGGCCGAGTTCAACCTGGCCGAGACTGGAGATATTCCGTCGCTGCCGCAGATTCCGGTGGCGCTGCCGTCGCAACTGCTCGAACGCCGGCCGGACATCGCCTCGGCAGAGCGCTCGGTGATGGCCGCCAACGCCAACATCGGTGTCGCCAAGGCCGCGTATTACCCGGACCTGACCCTGAGCCTCAGTGGCGGCTACAGCAGCAGTACCTACGACAACTGGGTGAGCGTGCCGAACCGCTTCTGGTCGGTAGGGCCGCAATTGGCGATGACGCTGTTCGATGGCGGTCAGCGTTCGGCGGAAGTCGACCGCACCGTCGCGGCCTACGACCAGACCGTCGCCACCTATCGCCAGACCGTGCTCGACGGCTTGCGTGAAGTGGAAAACTACATGATCCAGCTCAAGGTGCTGGAAGACGAAGCCCGCGTGCGCCAGGAAGCCCTGGACGCCGCCCGGGAATCCCTGCGCCTGACCCAGAACCAGTACAGGGCCGGACTGATTGCCTACCTCGACGTGGTCACCGTCCAGGCCACCGCGCTGAGCAACGAACGCAGCATGCTGAGCCTGCAACAGAGCCGCTTGATTGCCAGCGTACAGTTGATTGCGGCGTTGGGTGGTGGGTGGGATGGGCAGTTGCAGGCAAGTGAATAACGGCTGAACGCTGTGATTCCCTGTGGGAGCGAGCTTGCTCGCGATGGCGGCGGCACAATCGACATCACTGCAAACTGAACCACCGCTATCGCGAGCAAGCTCGCTCCCACAATGGCTTGCGGTGAGGTCAGTCCCGCTTTTGGCCGATGCACTGCCTACGTCCCGTCGCGATGGCTTGTTATAGTTCAGGCCTCTTTTCAACCGGTAAAGGATCACTGCCATGTCGCAATACCAAGCGTTCCACGTCGAACTTGCAGACAACATCGCCCATGTGCAGATCAATCGTCCGGAAAAGATCAACGCGATGAACGCCGCATTCTGGAGCGAGATCATCGAGATCTTCCAATGGATCGAAGACACCGATGAGGCGCGGGTGGTAGTGCTCAGCGGTGCCGGCAAGCATTTTTCCTCAGGGATCGACCTGATGATGTTGGCAGGCGTGGCCAACGAGCTGGGCAAGGACGTAGGACGCAATGCACGGTTGCTGCGGCGCAAGATCCTGCAACTGCAAGCTTCGTTCAACGCCGTGGACAATTGCCGCAAGCCCGTGCTCGCGGCCATCCAGGGTTATTGCCTGGGCGGTGCCATCGACCTGATTGCCGCGTGTGACATGCGGTATGCCGCCGAGGACGCGCAGTTTTCCATCAAGGAGATCGATATCGGCATGGCCGCCGATGTTGGCACATTGCAACGCTTGCCCCGGATCATCGGGGACGGCATGCTGCGTGAACTCGCTTATACGGGGCGCAACTTCGGTGCCGACGAAGCGCGCAGCATCGGCCTGGTCAATCGTGTCTACAGTGATACCGCCAGCCTGCTCGACGGCGTGATGGGCATCGCCCGGGAAATCGCCGCCAAGTCGCCGATTGCCGTGACCGGCACCAAGGCCATGATCAGCTACATGCGCGACCATAGCATCGACGACGGCCTGGAATACGTCGCCACCTGGAACGCCGCCATGTTGCAATCGACCGACCTGCGCGTGGCCATGGCCGCCCATATGAGCAAACAGAAACCCGAATTTCTGGATTGACTGACCATGATTTCACGCTGGACCACCGCAGTACTCGATACCGATCTTCCTGGCGGCTGGGCCGTGGCCCGCAGCCCGGAAGGCTTTCTGTTCGATGACAACGGCGCGCTGTTTCCCCGCGAATGGCTCAAGCGCCAAGACCTGGCGATCCTCGCCGAGCATGGCATCGGTCACCTGGATGGCGAGCCGGTCTACCTGTTGGAATTGCACAGCCCGCTGGACATCCCCGGCTGCAACTGGAAAGGCCTGCGGGCGTTCATGCTCGAGGACGACCACACGCTGTACAAGGTGTTGGGCTATGCGGCGCAGATCGGCACCTGGGCCCGGGAGCATCGCTTTTGTGGCAGTTGCGGCAAGCGCATGAGCCAGATTCCGTTGGAGCGGGCGATGTATTGCGACGCCTGCGAGCTGCGCCACTATCCGCGGATTTCACCAAGCATGATCGTGTTGATTACCCGCGGCGATGAAGTGCTGCTGGCCCGTTCACCGCGTTTCGTCACGGGCGTCTACAGCACCCTGGCGGGGTTTGCCGAGCCCGGCGAGTCGGCGGAGGATTGCCTGGTGCGCGAGGTCCGTGAAGAAGTCAGTATCGAGGTGAAGAACATCCAGTACATGGGCAGCCAATGCTGGCCGTTTCCCCATTCGATGATGCTGGGTTTTCACGCTGAATATGCCGGCGGCGACATCGTGCCTCAGGAAGATGAAATCGAGGACGCCCAATGGTTCAACGTCCACGACCTGCCGCCGTTGCCGGCCTCGCGCTCGATCGCCCGCTACCTGATCGACCTTTACGTGGCGCGGCGCTTAGGCCACGCTGAACCAGTGCTGCCAGGCTAGGCGCACGGTCAAGCCCAGCACCACGGTGATGAACACCGGTCGGATGAACTTCGCGCCGCCGCTGATGGCGGTGCGAGCCCCGAAGAACGCACCGACCATCACCGACAGGCCCATGCTCAGGCCGATGACCCAGTCCACTTGTCCGGAGAAGATGAACACCGACAGCGCCGCGATGTTGCTGACGAAATTCATGCTGCGCGCCACGCCACTGGCCTTGACCAGGTCGATGGGGTAGAGCAGCAGGCTGCTGACGGTCCAGAACGCACCGGTACCCGGCCCGGCCACGCCGTCATAGAAACCCAGGCTGAAGCCCTGGGGCGACTGCCATGTCTTTTTGATCGGTGCATCGCTGTCCAACGGTGCCTTGGGCGTGCCGCCAAACAACAGGTACAGGCCGCAGGCGAAGACGATCACCGGCAGCATCTTGTTCAGCCACTCGGCGGGCAGGTAATGGGCGACGATGGCGCCGCTCAGGGCTCCGACCAGTGTACCGACGAGGGCGTGGGTCCACTGCCTCGGGTGGAACAGCTTGCGCTTGTAGAAGGTGAAGCTGGCCGTCGCCGAGCCAAAGGTCGAACTGAGTTTGTTGGTGCCCAGGACCAGGTGGGGCGGCAAGCCCGCGGTCAGCAGCGCTGGCGTGGTCAGCAGGCCACCGCCACCGGCGATGGCATCGATGAAACCGGCAATGAAGGCGACAACGGCAAGGATAGCGAGGGTAGTGAGGTCAACGCTGAGTTCGAAAGGCATGGAATGGGCTTATTTGGCAGGTCGCAGAAGGGCTGCGGGGAAGGCCGGTATGTTACCCATAATGGTGCAGGGCTGCGACTGCCTCCAAGGCCTGCAAGGTCCCGTGGCGAGGGAGCTTGCTCCCGCTGGGTTGCGAAGCAGCCCAAAACCTTCGCACCCATGTGGCTGTCTGACGGAAGCTGACCGTTGGACGAATTTTTTTTGAAATCAAGGGGTTGTCAGCCTAGGCAAATGAGTACATAATTGCGCCCATCGAACGCACTGGGACGTAAAAAATCTCAATGTTTTCAAGGAGATAGCACTGAGTAAGTGGCTGATTTCCTGATCAGGTTTGTACCGCGATTGATGTGGCTGCATCGCATCAAACGTCTTGAGGCCGAATAGCAAAATGGTTATGCAGTGGATTGCAAATCCACCTACGCCGGTTCGATTCCGACTTCGGCCTCCACTTTTAAAAAGCTCTGTAGATCTATGATTTACGGAGCTTTTTTATTTTCGAAGCAATGAAAGGTTTTGTGTTGAAAAGGGCACAAGCTACCTTGCTTCACGGGGGAGGGATGTATATATTCCCCCTCTTGCTGCACCAGCCAGGACTTCGGCCATTGGATTTTGCCGACGTTCCCATGGCTTACCGCGCTACCGCCCGAATGGCGAAACTGGTAGACGCATGGGACTTAAAATCCCCCGCTCGTAAGGGCGTGCCGGTTCGATTCCGGCTTCGGGCACCATGAACATCAAGGGCTTGTATGACATACCTCATGCAGGCCCTTATTTTTTCCGCAATCAAAACCCTTTCCACAATTCGCGACCGTCAGTTACTTCGTAGGGGTACCTTCAAGCCCTTTCGCATTCGGATGTATTGCTCTGTCATCCCAACGGTTGCGTGTCCCGACGGGTCCCAAGCTTCGCGCTGGGATGGTCTGACTTCAACGATTGCGGGGTCATGGCGGCTCTCCAGGTCGTTAGGGCGTTCTGTCCGCCGCCGAGATTTAAAGTCCTTAAGCACGCCTTAAAAGTTATTAACCCGTAACGGCATGTTCTTGTCAGGCATGAAATGGATAGTCAATGTAACCATGCTGATCGCCTCCAAAAAAACTGCTCGGGTCCGCCGTATTGAGTCTCAGGCCATCATGAAGCCGACGCGGCAGATCAGGGTTTGCCAGGAATGGTCTGCCGAATGCAATGATGTCAGCGCGGCCCGAGGTCAGCGCTTGTTCGGCGGAGTCGGCGTCATATCCGCCCGCAAGTATCAACACGCCGTTCCAGGTGTGGCGCAGTTGGGCGATGATCGCGTCCCAGCGCGGGTCGAAATGTTCGTCCTTGACTGTGCCGACCATCGCTGGCTCGACCAAGTGGAGGTACGCCAGATCCCATTGGTTGAGCGCTTCGACAAGGTGGCCGAACGTCGCCTCTGGGGTGTTATCGCCCATGCCCATGAAGCGCCCCATCGGCGTCAGGCGCACGCCAACGCGCTCGGCACCGACTTCTTCAGCAACTGCCGCAACCACTTCCAGCAGAAAACGCGCGCGATTCTCCACGCTGCCGCCATAGGCATCGTCACGCTGGTTGCTGTTGCTGTTGAGAAACTGCTCGAGCAGGTAGCCATTACCGGCATGAATTTCCACGCCGTCCATGCCCGCATTCAGCGCGTTGCGCGCGGCCAGGCGGTAGTTCTCGACGATGTCTGCGATTTCCGCCGTTTCCAGAGCGCGCGGCACGGGTACATCACCCCAGACGCCGTTGCCGTTTTCATCGACGATAAAAGTCTTGCCGGGCACCGGCAGAGCGCTAGGTGCTACGGGCAGGCCGGCGTCGGGTTGAAAGCTGGGATGGGAAACACGACCGACGTGCCACAGTTGCATGAAGATTAACCCGCCGGCCTCGTGCACCGCGGTGCTGACTTCTCGCCACCCCTGGACCTGTCCCGGGGTGTAGATGCCCGGCGTCCACGCGTAACCCTGAGCCTGGCGAGAGATTTGTGTGGCTTCGGTGATGATCAGCGCCGCGCTGGCACGTTGGCGGTAGTACTCGGCGTTCATCGCCGTCGGCACATCGCCCGGTTGGCCGGCGCGTGAGCGAGTCAATGGCGCCATGGCGACGCGATGGGCAAGGGTGTAAGGACCAAGTGCGATGGGTTGGAACAAACGACGGGTCATGGGTAGCTCCAGATTTTAATAAGTGGGATTCAAACGCAGCAGCGCTGCGAATCAGTGCAGGTAAATTAACCGGGGGCCGCGAGGGTGATAATCCGTGACCGACGCCACGCTGTTTTGCGCATGACGCAATGGCGCCCATGCTCATCACCGATGAACACGGGCGTGGCTCAGGCTGGTTGTGTCGAGCGGGTCAGCGGCAGGTTCAGCCAGCGGCGCCCGGTCGCATTGGCGACGGCATTGCCAAGGGCGGCGGCCATCGGTCCCTGCACGATTTCAGCGGCACCGAGAAAGGGTTGTCCGGGCTGGTCGAGCAAATGCACATCGACTTGTTTCGGCAGTTGGGTGAAACGCAGAATCGGATAACCGCTCCAGTCGTAGCTGTGAATGCCCCCTGCGTCGTAAGCGACTTTTTCGTACAGGGTCCAGCTGGCAGACTGCACGATTCCGCCCTCGATCTGATTGCGCAGGCCATCGGGACTGATGATCTGGCCGACGTCCACCGCCGTGACCACATGATCGATGCGGATTTCGCCGCTCTGCGGATGCACCCGCAGCTTCACCGCGATGGCGCAGTAACCCATGATGTTTTTATAGCGGGCAAAGGCGAAACCGATGCCTGCGCCGGGCTCGCTGCTTTTTTGCGGCCAGCCGATAGCATCACGTACACGTTCCACGACCGCGCGGGCACGTGGGTCGCTCAGATGGGTCAGACGCAAAGCGACCGGGTCGATTCCGGCCTTGATCGCCAACTCGTCGATACTCGCCTCAATGGCGAATATATTGATATGCGCACCGAGCGAACGCATGGCCGAGGTGCGAAAGGGCATTTCGGTGACAAAGTTCATGTTGATGCGCGTCGAGTTCAGGTCGTACAGCGGCACCGCGTTGCGATCACCATCCCCTTCGGGCTGTGCGATCGGCACCGACGGCGCAGAGGTGTAGGGCTGCGCCAGCAGGCGTGCCGGCAACAGGCGTCCAGCGTTGACGATGCGTTCGTTGTGCGGAGTGGTCCATAGCTCGTAGGCCCAGTCCTGCAAGCGGCCCTGCGTGAGGCCGGCGTCGACCTCAGTGACCATTGCCGAGCTATAGGGCTCCCAAAGATTTTCCTGTTCGCGCATCCATTGCACGCGCACCGGCGTACCGGGCACGCGCATGGCAATCAATGCCGCATCGGCGGCGGCATCATCGGCACCGTTGTGCCCGTAACACCCTGAGCCCTCGGTATGAATACAGCGCACCCGCGCAGAGGGCAGGCGCAGCATTTCGGCAATGCCGGCGCGCAGCGGGTAAACGCCTTGGGTGTGGGTCCAGACGGTGAGAGCGCCGTCCTTGAACCAGGCCACCGCACACGACGGGCCTATCGAACCATGCATCAGATATTGCTTGGTTACCCGCGCCTGGAAACGCGTGCCGGCCTCGCCGCTTGGCGTGCCGTTGTTGCTGATCGGATAGCGCCGCGAGGGCAGGCGTTTGAGCAGGCCATGAATCTCCACCGCCTCTGGAATCGCCTCGCCGCCGCTCCATTGCGCAACTTCGCTGGCACTGCGCATGGCTTTGATCGCTTGCCACTCATCACGGGCGACCACCGCCAGATAATTTCCGTCGCGGATCACCTTGACCACGCCAGCCAGCGCCTCGATGGACGCTTCATCGAATGCTTGCAGCATGCAGCCCGGACGCGGAGGGCGGATCACCCGCGCATGCAGCATGCCCGGCAGGCGCATGTCCTGGACGAATGCCGCGCCGCCGCTGACTTTCGCCGGGATGTCGAGGCGCGGCAACGAATGCCCGATCAGTTTGAAGTCGGCGGTGGCCATCGCCGGTGACTGAGCCTTGGCGTATTGGTGCAAATCGACATGCTTGATCGCCTCGGCGTAACTCATCCGCTGACCGGCTGGGCCTTCGATCGTACCGTTGCGGGTGCTCAGCAGCGCCCCATCGACATGCCAACTGCGCGCAGCGGCATCGACGAGCATTTCTCGCACCTGCGCGGCAGCGTTATACAACGCGGTACCGCTATCGAAAATGCTGTGGCTGCCGGCGGTGTAGCCTTCGTTGGGCGTCAGCGCAGTGTCGGCGGTGAGCAAGTCGATAGATGTTGCCGGCACCTGCAAACGCTCGGCGGCAATTTGCAGCAGTGCGGTTTTCACCCCGGTGCCCAATTCGACCTTACCGGTGTAGACGGTAATGCCGTCGGCGCCAATGCGGATCCAGGCGTCGAGATAGGGGTTGGTGCGCAGGCTTCCGGGGAGGTCGGGGGCGAGTACCACGGTGCCGAGCGTATCGACTTCCGTATCAGCCAAAACGCGCCGCGCCACCGGCATCAGGGTGAACGCCATCAGCAACGCACCGCCGCGCAGGAAGGCGCGCCGACTCGGGTTCAAACCATTCGACTCACTCATGTCAGGCTCCCGTTTTGCCCGGCCACCTGTTTGATCGCCTCGATGATCCGCAAGTGCGTACCGCAGCGGCACAGGTTGCCGGCCATGTGTTCGCGAATGGTGGTCTCGTCCGGGTGTCGATTGCGTTCAAGCAACGCTTGCGCGCGCATCAGCATGCCCGCAATGCAGTAGCCGCATTGCGCGGCCTGTTTCTCGATGAACGCCGCTTGCAGAGGGCCAGGTTTTTCCGCGCTGCCGAGGCTTTCCACGGTGCGGATTTTTTTGCCATCGAGGCCGGCGCAGGGCGTCAGGCAGGCGAACACCGGCTGATCATCGACGATCACCGTGCAGGCGCCGCATTGACCGAGACCGCAACCGTACTTGGCGCCGTTGAGGTTCAAG
This sequence comes from Pseudomonas beijingensis, assembly GCF_030687295.1. Classification (NCBI taxonomy): domain Bacteria; kingdom Pseudomonadati; phylum Pseudomonadota; class Gammaproteobacteria; order Pseudomonadales; family Pseudomonadaceae; genus Pseudomonas; species Pseudomonas beijingensis. The sequence goes on from NZ_CP117425.1 coordinate 4,067,545, forward strand.
TGATTGCGCAGCGCATACAGCAGTGGCATGTCCGGCTCCAGCTCAAGCGGTTGGACGGCTCCGTTGACGTTGAGAATGATCTGGCTCATTTCGTCTCCTGACGTAACGCTTCAATAGTGGAAGAGAGTTCGTCCCAAGGCTGATCGGGTCTGGCTTGCTGGCGCAGATACGCGGCGAGGGCGCCGAGTTGCGCGTTGTCTAGGCTGGCGGCGAACGCAGGCATCACCGGGCCGGGCGATCCGGGCGTGGCGGACAAGCCTTCGAGCACGGTTTTGAGGAAGTTGCGTGGACTGGCCGCTTGCAGCGCCGAGGTGCTTTGCAGTCCCGGGCGACCATCGATTACGCGCATCGGCGCCGCCGGGCCATGGCACCCGGCGCAGGCCGCGCTGAAGAGCAGGGCGCCGGTCGCATGGCCTGCCGGTTCACTGGCGGGCGTCTTCGGCGGCGTCTGCGTCGCTGTGTGCGGACTCTCCAGGCTGAGCAGGAATTCGGCAATCGCTTCGGCTTCGCTGGCTGGCAAGCGTGCCAGACTCAAGCTGACCGGACGCATCGGGCCGGCGGGCGTACCGTGGCCATCGACTATGTCTGCGCGCAGATAGCCAACCAGTTGCTCGCGACTCCACGGGTTGTCGCGTTGGCCCAGACCGACCAGCGCTGGCGCTTGCCAGCCGTCAACGCTGCCGCCCTGCAAATATTCCGATGATTTTTCCGCGCCGATCAGGTTCAGCGGCGAATGACAGCCGGCGCAATGGCCCGGGCCGTCGACCAGATAACGCCCGCGATTCCACGCCTCGTTGCGCTGTGCTACCGGCGTCAGTGGCTCTCCGTGCAGGTACAGCAAGTTCCAGAACGACACCAGTGGGCGAATGTTCATCGGAAAATTCATCTGGTTTTGCTTGGCCTGCGCGTGCACGGCGGGACCGCTCATCAAGTAGGCATAGGCGTCGGCGATGTCTGCTTCGCTCATGCGCCGGTAGTGTACGTAGGGGAACGCCGGATAGAGGAAGTGGCCATCGCGAGCAATACCCTGACGCATCGCCCGTTCGAACGCCGGCATTGACCACAGGCCAATACCGGTCTGCGCATCCGGGGTGATGTTGGTGCTGAACAGGGTGCCGAACGGCGTCACCAGCGGCAGCCCGCCGGCCAGATATTCACCGCCGGGGCGGGTATGGCACACCGCACAATCGCCTGCCTCCACCACCCGCGCCCCGCGTTGCAACTGCGCGGCATCGAATGTTGTCGGGCGTTCGATGGGCGCAATCGGCGGGCGCCACATCAGCAAAACGGCGCTGATCAGGCCGAGCACGGCGACCAGCGCCACGCAGATCCATAGCGTTTTGGATTTCAGGAAGTGGCTGTTCATGGGACGGAGAAAAACGCGGCAGGCAATGGCAGAACGGATGGGATACGGGTCATGAAAACGCTCCTTGTGACGGCCGGGGAAGGGCGCCGACCTGGACGGCTGCGCCAAGGGCCAAAGCGTAGAGAAACCACCAGCGCTGGAGAATTAGCCGCGCACGCAACAGCGCGTTGCGCCAGAAGCAATGCCTGTGACGTTGCGCGGGACGCATTACTGCGTTGCCTGCCACATGGATTCTGCGCATCGACACATGGCCGTAGCCTTGGCAGCACTTTCTTGAACTTAATGAGGTGTCATCATGCTCACGGGCAACCCGGCCGTTGCGACCAACGCCGAACAGTCGGCGTCACTTTCCGGCCTGATGGTCGCGTTCCTGGCGTTCTGCTGTGGTGCGGTCGTGGCCAATCTCTATTACGCTCAGCCGATCGTTGAGCTGATTGCACCGCAGATCGGGCTGTCCAGCACCAATGCCAGCCTGATCGTTTCGCTTACGCAGTTTGGCTACGCGCTGGGCCTGTTGTTGCTGGTGCCGCTGGCCGACCTGATGGAAAACCGCCGTCTGGTCGTCGGCTTCACCCTCGCGGCGAGTGTCACGTTGTTGTGCGCCGGCCTGACCCATTCGCCATCGATGTTCCTGGTGTTGTCTTTGCTGATCGGCCTGACGTCGGTGGCCGTGCAGATCCTTGTGCCACTGGCGGCGCACCTGGCGCCCGAGGCCAGCCGTGGCCGCGTCGTCGGCAACATCATGAGCGGTCTGCTGTTGGGAATTCTGTTGTCGCGGCCACTGTCGAGCCTGTTGGTCGAAGTGTTCGGTTGGCGCGGGGTGTTTTACAGCGCTGCGACCCTGATGGCGGTCATCGCTCTGATTACCGCGGTGGCACTGCCGCGTCGGCTGCCAACTCATAAAGCCACGTATGCTGCGTTGATCGGTTCGGTGTTTGCCTTGGCCCGGCGTTATCCGGTGTTGCGTCAGCGCTCGCTGTATCAAGGACTGCTGTTTGCCAGTTTCAGCCTGTTCTGGACTCTCGCACCGATTGAACTGATGCGTCACCACGGCTTCACCCAGTCACAAGTGGCGATCTTCGCTTTGGTCGGTGCGGTGGGGGCCATTGCGGCGCCGATTGCCGGGCGTCTGGCCGATGCCGGACATGGTCGCCGTGGCACGTTGGTCGCGTTGTGGCTGGCGCCGGTGTCGCTGTTGATCGCCGCGCTACCGGGCAGTGGCTATATCTGGCTGGTGGTGTGTGCGGTGCTGCTGGATTTCGCCGTGCAATTGAACATGGTGCTCGGCCAGCGTGAGGTGTACGCCCTCGATCCACACAGCCGTGCGCGCCTTAACGCGGTGTACATGACCAGCATTTTCGTCGGCGGCGCGGTGGGATCTCTGGTCGCGAGCCCGCTGTACGAGCATTTCGGCTGGAACCTGTCCGCCGTCGCGGTGGCGCTACTGCCAGCGCTCGCGCTCGGGTTGTTCCTGAGCCGCAAGGCCGATGTCTGAACTCCCGGCGGGTGCGTTCAAGCACGGCGGTACAAGACGACAGGCGAACAGTGATGCACAATTATCCGCGTTCCCTTTCGACCGGACCTCGCTGATGGACAAGTTGCTGGCACTGAAAATGTTTGTTGAAACCGTGCGTTGCGGGGGCTATTCCTCGGCAGCGCGCAAACTCGGGATTTCAACGTCGTCAGTGACACGGCAAGTGGCTGGGCTGGAACACGAGCTTGGCGCGAGCCTGCTCAATCGCACCACGCGCAACACCAGCGTGACCGTTGCCGGCCAGACCTATTTCGAAAAAGCCGTGGCAATTCTCGAGGCTATCGACGAAGCCGATGCCGTAGTCGCTGACCGTGGCAGCGAAGCGCAGGGCCGTCTGCGCATCAGCGTACCGGTGGAGTTCGGTCGGCGTCTTATCGCGCCGCACCTGAATCGCTTGCTCGAGCGGCATCCGGGTCTTGAGATCAGTCTGTCGCTGAGCGATCAGGTCAGTGACCTGCTCAGCGAGCAGATCGATGTTTCGGTCCGGTTGGGATCGTCCGTGGTCAGTGAAGACATTGTTAGCAAACGCGTGGGACATTTCGAACGGTGGGTGGTGGCCAGTCCAGATTATCTGGACCGGAGTGGGGCGCTGTGTCACCCACGGGATTTGCTTGAGCATCAATGCCTGCGTTTCGACTACGGGGGCACACACCAGCACTGGACCTTTCAAAATGAAGAAGCGCCCATTCAGCTCAACGTCCACGGGCGCCTGCAAAGCAACAATGCCGACATCCTGCGCGAAGCTGCCATCGGCGGAGGCGGGGTGACGTTGCTGGCTGACTGGCTGGTGCGCGATGATGTTGCAGCCGGCCGGCTGACCCGGTTACTTGAGCATTACGAGGTCAATCCCGGCAGTGCCAGCACTTGCATCAACGCGTTGTATTTACCCAATCATCGTGGGTCCAGTCGGATCAATGTATTTATCGATTTTCTCAAGGAAATCCTCAGTCTCAATCCCTGTACCACGCAAACTGAGTAGCCGTTTCCAGCTAACTTGTCCACAGTCGTCGGTACTTTATGCAAGCCTTGGCCGTCCGGCGAAGCCTGGCTGCTGACTTGATGGGTGTCCTGGCGTCGCCACGGCGTCTATCACGGAAAGTGAGTTACAACCGCCGCCGAAACGCATCGAGAATTTCCCGGGTGCCTTTTTTCATCTGCAATTGCGCAATGGCCTCCAGTGGGTGCCAAAGGCAATCGCTGATTTCATTCTGTGGCCTGGCTGCCCTTGAGTTGCTGACCGACGCTTCGAATACATGGTGTTCGGTTCCGCCGTCGCAAATTCGCATCAGATACAGCAGATGTTCGGCGCACAGCCCGGTTTCTTCAGCCAGCTCCCTGAGTGCAGCCTCGGCATGGGTTTCTCCGCGCTCGACGGTGCCTCCCGGCAGTGTCCAGCTGCTGTTGGCTTTGCGAACCAGCAGAACGTGGCGATCTTCCTCGCAAATGACGGTCGCTCGAATTTTCATGGCCGTGCTCAATCAGTGACTGTCATTAAATTGAAATATAACTGCAATATTTGAGCCTGACATCAATTGGCTTTGCTCAAACTGTCGATTTTTTTCAATGTCTTATCCAGTACGACCGCGACGGCGCGAGAAAGACCGAGCTTATTTGAGGCAGTCATCGCCCTATCCCATCTCTCCGACCACCAGCACTAGGCTTTCGACCGGTTATCGCCTCAAATGAATCAGCTTCAAAAAAATGAATCCATGTTGGGTGCATTGGCCGGCCCCTCCAGGGGAAGGAAGCGAGATATGACCACCGTTGAAGACTTCAAGATCAAATCCCATGAGCTCCTGGTGGAGCTCGATACGGCGACAGCGGAAATGATGAAGCTCATATGTGTCCATCAAATGAGCGGATCGACTTGGGATGAAGCGGTCCAGCGTCAACATGAAGCCTATGAGCAGTGGGTCGCTTATCTGAATGAGCGGAGTTAGGTGCCATGGGCGAAAAATCTTTGAACGGCGCCTGAACGGCTGGGCCTAATCCTTGGACCAACAAGAGGATTAGGCCATGTCTGAATTAGCCAGTTACTTCTGGATCGCTGTTGCGGTGCTTTTGCTGCTCGTGGACCTGTGGGCGATCGTCAGCGTCTTTCGAAGCGACAAGTCGGCCGGCACCAAGGCTGGTTGGGCGCTGCTGCTGATCATCCTGCCAGTGTTGGGCTTGGTCATCTGGGGCGTAGCCGGGCCTCGTGGCGTCAAGGAGGGGCCGTCGTCACCGGAGCACAGCAAGGGCTAGAAACGAAAAAACTTGCGCTGCACGCGCCGGCCCGTCATTGGTTTTTCCACTCACCGCCGGTGCTTTCGCAGTCTTTCTGGGCCTGCTGCAACTGCTCGACACCGTAGTAATACCAGTTCACTTTGGCATTATCGGGAAGGTTGGCCGATCCACCGCGCTTGTCTTTGCTGGTTGAGCGCGGGTTGGCCAACGCTTCCTGGGTCAGCCTGGCTTGGCAGGTCGCTACATATCCTTCGGCACAACGCTCGACTTTACGTTTTTGGGTGCTGAGTGTTCCCTTGCTTTCGTTGCTGCAAGACCAATCCAGGGTCTCGGCGGGCACGCCTTTGTATTCGTAGCAGCTATGGTTTTCGATTACCGGAACCGACTGGCTCTGGGACTGGGTGATGACGTCGCAGCCTTGGGCCATGACGGCGGCGGGGCTCGCACAAGCGATCAATAGCAGGATTCTGGCATTCATGTGGTTCTCCCTTTGCGGCTTTTGCACCAGTACCTATCCATTTCGAGGCGCAAAAAATGTCCGCGTTCCATCGGTTTTCCAACCGGTAGAACTCAAGGGGAACACCTCTGACGGGGCGTGTCAGCGGAACTTGGGCAGCGGCGGCTCAGCGGGCTTGAGTGACGTCAACGCGCTCTGGATCGACGGAGCGTCTTTTTCGATGTCGTTGAGTCGGTCGCGGATACGCACTGCGGTAGGGTGACCGCCTTGGTGGTCGACCCAATCGGCGATTTCCTTGCAGGCTGCCGTGAGCCGGGCCTGGCGGGATTCCAGCAGGGTGAGCAGGGTGGTGATGGACTCTTTTTCGGACATGTCACACCTCCATTCAGGGTTGATGAGGCAGCACGAAACCCGCCAGGGGCGGGTCATGCTGTGGTTTAAGCGTAGTTGAGTTATTTCGGATCTGTCGAAGAATCCGGCGCCCGGTCAGACAACCGGCGCGCCGGAAACGGTACGCGTGATGTCAGCCGGATTCCTTGACCCAGGCTGGCGCGACGCTCGCCCGCCAGCGCACATCGGTAATGCCGTATTTTTCCGCAAGGGGCTTGGAAACCCGCTTGACCTTCTCCCTGCCGAATTTCGGTATGCGCCCGACCCCCGCGTCGCAACTGGCCCAATGCCAAGCCTCAGAGTTATTCATCGTTTCTGCGCGAATAATGAATGACTTGGGTTCGCCATGAAGCATGTAGTCAATGATGTAAAGCGATGGCCCGCCCATAAATCCTCCCTAATTAGTCCTATACGGATGGATACAAAGGCAATCGGAAAATTCCATCGAATTTCCAGACGGTCGCATTAATACCGACCAGGCTCAAGCGAGGGGCAACGGCAAATTTTGCGCACAGCCATTGTTCACAGCAAGGAACCAAACCCGGTTACCCTTCTCCAAGGTGGGCTTAAACACCGTCGGCCAGGGATCAAAGGCGAAGCAACGCGGCATCAACTAAAGGCAAAACATGAAAAAAATCGCCAGGGTCCTGTTTATAGCAGCCCTCGCCATCGGTTTATCGGGTTGCATTGGCACCCCCATCGAACTGACGCCGCAAACCGAACAACGCTTGCACGAACAACCCCCAATCCGTTTCCTGCTGACATTCGATGATGGGCCCAGCGCCTCGTCTATCTGGAACCCCAGCCTGGAGGTGCTGGACGCACTCGCAGACAACCCGGTACAGCCCGGCATCAAGGCGGTGTTTTTTCTGCAGACCCGCTCGCCACGGGCCGGTGGCAGCGATATTGGCCGCTCGGTGATGCATCGTGAGCAGCAGGAGGGCCATGTGCTGGCCTTTCATACGGCGACCTACTGGCACACCAATCACCGGTTCCTGAGCCCTGATGAGCTGGAGCAATCGCTTACCCAGGGCGGGAGTGATATTGCCGCCATGACTGGCGCGCCACCGTCCCTGGTAAGGCCTCCCTTCTGGAGCTTCGACAGGCGCACCGCTGCGGCCTATCGGCAACATGGCCTGCACATTTTGTTGACCGATTTGAGCGCAAATGACGGCAAGGTCTGGGGCATTACGATGAGCCCTCGGCGGCGGATCAACCTGACCCGACAACTCTCCGAAGTGCGCGAGCGCATCGCCGCCGGGCAATTGCCAGCGGTGGATGGGGTCATCCCGGTGGTGGTGACCTTTCACGACATCAATCGTTATACCGCCCGACATGCCCGCGAATACCTGCAGATCCTGCTCGATAGCGCCAAGGCGACCGGTCTGAGGACCGCCGCCAGGCCGTTCTATGATGACCGCCAGGCACTGGAGCGAGCGGCCTTGGCCCGGACGGTCGATCACAGCGCTGAGCCCGTCCATTTGCCGGGGCTGTGGGACTGGTTGTGGGATTCGGATTCCCATTGAAGGCACCGCGAGTGCAGTCGGTGTTGCGACGTCCGGTCGGTCCCGATGGGCAATCAGCGTGTATGGTAGGCGGTGAACCCTTGTTAAAGTCGGAGGTGAGTATGAGTACTGCGATGATGACGAAAATGCACATCAACGGTTATGACGTGCTCAGCGTAAACAGCGGCCCTTGGAGAGTCTGTACCCAGGCTGACCGGTTGGGCTCCTTTGCTTCCCGCGAGGAAGCGCTGGCCTACGCGGCTGCGTTGCCGACCCGGAGAAGCCGTAGCGGCCGGCCTGTAAACACCAAATAGGTGGATGTTCGCCAATACTGTTTAGTCGACAAACCCGTGGCGAGGGACCTTGCTCCCGCTTGAGTGCGAAGCGCTCACAAAAGGGGCTGCTGCGCAGCCCAGCGGGAGCAAGCTCCCTGGCCACAGGGGCTGCGACACAGTCAGGCGCGCGCCAGCTCCAACGGGATCTCCAGGGTAAACAGGGCCCCTTGCCCCGGTCCATCGCTATGGACATGCAGACGGCCGTTCATTTCAACCGCCGCCAGGGCGCAACTGTGCAGGCCAAAGCCATGGCCGTCCTTGCGGGTGGTGAAACCATGGTTGAAGATGCGCGCCAGGTTCTCCGGGGAAATGCCTTCGCCACGGTCCTTGACGCTCAGGCACAACGTCGTTTCGTCGAGGATACGGATTCCCAGGGTCATTTCCCGCGGATGCTCGCTGATGTGCGACATGGCGAATTTGGCGTTGCTGATCAGGTTGATCAGGATCAGCAATAACCTGTGCTTGTCCCCCATGATCGCGGGTACGTCCTGGTAATCCTTGATGACGGTGACGTGATGCCGGCTGAGGGCGCCCGAGTTCATGCGTAGCGCATCTTCGAACAGGTCGCTGATATTGAGCGGTTCGATCAGCCTGGCGGCCCCTGCATAAGTTTGTTGAGTCGTGACGATTTCCTTGATGTGATCGATGCTCTTGGTCAACTGTGCCAATTCCTCGATAAGCAGTCTCTGCTCGGCGGCAATGGAGTCGACCAACTCGTTGAAGTAACGCGGCAGCAACCGGCCTTTTTCATCGAAGGTCATGAACCGGCCAAGATCTTCGGCGTGTTCATTCATCATGTTGACCGCTTTCGTGAGTCCGAGCGTTTTGCTGCTCCTTAGTTTGCGGGTCACCAACTCGGCAGAAATATTGACGCTGTTGAGCACATTGCCGACGTTGTGCAGCACATTCGTCGCGATTTCGGCCATGCCCGCCATTCGGGCCGCATCCACCAGTTCGCGCTCGGCTTCCATCAGCTCACGGGTGCGCTCCTGCACGCGCTCTTCCAGGCGTTCGTTGGACGATTGCAACGCCTGGTTGATCTGATTGATCACGGCGTAGCTGCGAACCAACCGCACTGCCAGGTAGATCATCAACAGCGCCATCAGGCTCGCGCACACGGCCAGGTAGATGTGGTATTGACGGTCGGTTGCGGCCGTCCTGCGCTGTGTCTCGTTCAACAGCTCATTGATGTTGTCCAGTTCCTGGGCAACCGGGATGACGCTGATGCGGTCAAGCAGGTCATTGACGACCGGTTGCTCCTGGATAACGGTCTTGACGTGCTGGATCAGGCTAATGAAGAGCGTCTGATCGGTCGCGGGCAACCGGTCGATGTACGGTTCCAGCTCAGTTAACTTGCCTTGCACTTCCTTGGCTTTATCCGTGGTGGCATAAAGCGCGAACTCCAGCGTTGTCAGGGCCAATTCAAGCACATTGGACGCCGCGGTCAGGCGCTCCATGGGGCTTTCGATATTCATGTCCTTGAGCAGCGTTTGAATCTGGTCTTCGACCTGCGGCAACGCATCCAGGGACGTGCGTAGATTGGCGTTGTGTTGTTCGAATTGCTCCACCAGCAAAGTCTTGTTCTTGACGGCATCCACATAACCCTTGCGCCGGGACGCCCAAAGCGCCGACAAAGGACCGGAGTTATTGAGCTGTTCCAACTGCTGCCAGCGACTGTCGGCCTCGGGTGGCGGCGCCAGTGACAGGTTACTGTTCACGCCGATCTTTTTCCTCAGGATCTTGCTGTTCCAGTTCGCGTCGGATTGTTTGAGCTGACGAATGAAGTCGCGGGATTCGAAGTAGGTCGACGAGTCGTACGTGTATGACTTGATCAAAAAGAATATCAGTGCGGAAAACACAATGAGCGCGACGGCCAGCAGGGCGGGCCATTTATATTTTTTTATAAGCGTGGTCACGCTGTTCTCCTGTGGGCACTGATCGAAGGATTCGGTGAATTTCCGGGGAGAGGGAGATGCTCAAGGCATGAGCCGAAGGGGAGGCAAGGTAATCGTCGTACGGTGGATCGTGTCGGTCTGCTTTTGCCTGGGTACACGTTGAGCTCCCTGCTAACGATGAACGTCGGGTTCATTGCCGAGTGTAGCGCTACGAGAGGGGCGATGCTTGCGAGGACGCTCCGGGATGGAGCGGGCGCGACCAGGCAGGCCGCGCCCGTGGCGTTACTTGATGTCTATGAAGGGCAGGGCGCTGTTCGGCAATACGGTGGTGGGCAGCACGCCATTCCAGCGCTCGGCCTTGGTCAGTTCCACCAGGTTCTGGTTGCTGGCCAAGGCCTGGGCCCGGGCCTTGATAGCCTCGGCTTCGGCTTTGCCGCGCAGTTCGGTCGCCAGCGCGTCTGCCTTGGCCTGGGCTACCTGCGAATCAGCTTCCGCCTGAGCCTGGGTCACCCGGATCTGTGCTTGGACCTGCTCGGTGGCGAGCTGTTGTTCGCGGGTCTTGACCTGGACTTCAGCGGCCATGCGCGCTTCGATGGCTTTCTCGTAGGCGTCACTGAAGTCGATGTTTTCGACCTGGACGCTGTCGATGATCACGGGCCCGGTGATGGTGGCCTTGATGGCCGTGGAAATATCGTTGACCAGTTGAACGCGGTTCTGCACGGCAGCCACGGCGTTGAACTTGCCAAAGACGTTTTCCACCTGGGTCGGCACCTGGCGGCTGATCATCCGGTCACGGATGCCTTCAAGGTCCTTGAACTGGGTATAGACCTTCGCCACATCGGAAGGGGCGATATGCCAGGACACGGAGACCTTGAGCTGGGCGGACTGTTGATCCTTGCTGTAGGCCTGCAGGTCTTCATAAGCCGTGACTTGGCTCTGGACGCTGATCATACGTACGGATTCGATGAAGGGCGTCTTGAAGGACAGACCCGGTTCAACCACCCCGACCAGCGCTCCGTTACGCAGCAGCACGCCGCGCTCGGTCTCGTCGACCGTGTACCAGCTGCCGAACAGCACGCACAACAAGACGATGCCGACGATTGCAGCAACGATGGAGCCGATGGTTTTGCTGGTCACTTTTCTTTCCTTGAGTGGCGGGGTGGGGTTTGCCATAGCGATCTCCAATGCTGAAGCTGCAATAGGTATTTCGAATGCCGGACACGAAAAAGCCCTGAATAATCAGGGCTTTAACGTTAGAAGATGGCGGAGGCGATGGGATTCGAACTCATGGACCTGTTACAGTCGACGGTTTTCAAGACCGTTGCCTTAAACCACTCGGCCACACCTCCGTATTGCGTTGCGGGCGCCATAATACCCGAATGAAACACACTGTCAAACTCTCTACGTAGCTTGTTACAGAGCGTCTGTTATGATCCTTGCCACTGAATGTTTCAAAACCGGAGGAGTGTCGCCATGCGCGAACAGGATTACGCAGTGAACAACAGCGTGCAGGCTGAGCAGCTAGAGGTTAGCCGCGTCCTGCGCAACACTTATGGCCTGCTGGCACTCACACTCGCTTTCAGCGGTGTGATGGCCTACGTCGCACAACAGATGCGGGTGGGTTACCCGAACATCTTTGTCGTGCTGATCGGTTTCTATGGCCTTTTCTTCCTCACCAACAAACTCCGTGATTCGGCCTGGGGCCTGGTGTCGACTTTCGCCCTGACCGGCTTCATGGGCTTCCTGCTCGGCCCGATCCTCAATCGCTACCTGCAAATGCAGGGCGGCGCCGAAGTGGTCAGCTCGGCCTTTGCCATGACCGCCCTGGTATTTGGTGGTTTGTCGGCCTACGTGCTGATTTCCCGCAAGGACATGAGTTTCCTCGGCGGTTTCATCACCGCAGGTTTCTTCGTCCTGATGGGGGCCGTGCTGGCCAGCTTCTTCTTTCAGATCAGCGGCCTGCAACTGGCGATCAGCGCTGGCTTCGTGCTGTTCTCGTCGGTCTGCATCCTGTATCAGACCAGCGCTATCATCCATGGCGGCGAGCGTAACTACATCATGGCGACTGTCAGCCTGTATGTATCGATCTACAACTTGTTCGTCAGCTTGCTGCAGCTGTTTGGCCTGATGGGGCGTGACGACTGATTGTACTGTGATGAGTGAACAGCCCGCTTCGGCGTGATGCTGTTCACATAGTGGAAACGGCGTTTTTCAGAGATGAAAAGCGCCGTTTTTTTTGACATTTTTTGGATGGGTTGGTGTGTATATCCGTTTCTTCGGTAACGACTACTTAGGGTTCCGCCCTGACGGCGGGGCACTTTTGGAAGAGCCCACTGCGCAATGCCTGCGTTCGGCCAGCGTGGTTTAACGGGGCGTCCAGATCAAGATCAAAAGCAAAGCAAGAGCGGGGGGATGCCCAGCATCTATGTGGCTGAGCCACCGCTATCGCGAGCAAGCTCGCTCCCACACTGGATCTTTGGCTGGCACAAAATCCGTGTGCACTGCAAAACCTGTGGGAGCGAGCTTGCTCGCGATAGCGGTTTCGCAGTCAATGAAGAGGTTGAACAGGCTGGCCTCTTCGCGAGCAAGCTCGCTCCCACAGGGCAAACCAGGCAGACGCCTACGCCATCGGTGGCAACCGCCGCTTGACCGGGGTCTTCTTGACGATGGCCGTATTGGTCTCGGCGTGGATATTGAGCTTGTCCAACACCGTATCCAGCTGTTCCATCGAGCGCACGTGCAGGCGCGCGATGAAGCAGTCGTCGCCGGTGACCTTGTCGCATTCGGTGAATTCAGCGATGCCCTGGATCTGCCGCTCCACTTCCTGCAACTGTCCCGGCAGCGGGCGGATACGCACGATGGCCTGGAGTTGATAGCCGAAGCACTTGGGATCGACCTCGACGGTGTAGCCCCTGAGCACGCCGCGTTCCTCGAGCCGGCGAAGGCGCTCGGCGACGCTGGGGGAGGACAGGCCACTGAGATTTGCCAGGGCCTTGAGAGAGCGTCGGGAATCTTCCATCAGGGCACTGATGAGGATCTGGTCAATGTCGTCAGTCATTTCAGCTCCATTAGGCGAATGCGTGAAGTTGCCTTGATAAAAAAGGTCGAAAGGCAGTTTAGCCTTTTTCAAGCCATGGAGAAGGCCCCGGTCGGCTCGGCATACTGTGTCCACTTGCTGAAGGAGCCTGAAGATGGACAAGACCTTACGCCGCGGTTCGCTGGAAATGACCGCCGCCATGCTGATTTCCGGAACCATAGGTTGGTTCGTGCTGGTTTCCGGTTTGCCGGTGCTGGACGTGGTGTTCTGGCGTTGCGTGTTCGGCGCCGTGACCTTGTTATTGATCTGCGCCGGTTTCGGCTTTTTGCGCCCCGGCATCCTCACCCGTACCACCTTCCTGCTGGCGGTGCTCAGTGGTGTGGCGATCGTCGGCAACTGGGTATTGCTGTTTGCCTCTTACTCCCGTGCTTCGATTGCCATCGGCACGGCGGTGTACAACGTCCAGCCGTTCATGTTGGTAGGGCTGGCGGCGTTGTTCCTGGGGGAGAAAATCACCGTGCAAAAACTGTTCTGGCTGGCGGTGTCGTTTCTCGGAATGCTGGCCATTGTCAGTGCCCATGGTGACCAAGGGCAGGGCGGCGGTGACTATCTGCTGGGTATTGCGTTGGCGCTCGGGGCTGCGTTGCTGTACGCCATCGCGGCGTTGATCATCAAACGCCTGACCGGCACGCCACCCCATCTGATCGCGCTGATCCAGGTCAGCACTGGCGTGCTGCTGTTGGCACCTTGGGCGAACTTCTCGGTGTTGCCGCAACACGCCCAGGCCTGGGCCAGCCTATTGACCCTGGGCATGGTGCACACCGGCGTGATGTACGTGCTGTTGTACAGCGCCATTCAACGGTTGCCGACCGCGTTGACCGGGGCATTGTCGTTCATCTATCCGATCGCAGCGATCTTCGTCGACTGGTTCGCCTTCGGCCATCGCCTCGAGCCGCTGCAATGGCTGGGGGTGGCGGCGATCCTGCTGGCGGCTGCCGGCATGCAACAGGGCTGGAGCATCAAGTGGCGTCGCCCAGCCCTGCCGTAGCCCACCGTCCGGGCGTGGATCAGAAGATGTAGTCCGTGGTCAGGAAGTTGGAATCCCCGCTCACGGATGATGTCGCTGATCAACGCCTTGTTGCTGTCCTGGAACTTGGTCGCCACCAGTGTGCGGATGGAAAAGGTGCGCAACGCATCGTGAACGGACAAGGTGCCCTCGGCCGAATTCTTGCGGCCATTGAACGGGAAGGTGTCTGGGCCCCGCTGGCACTGGGCGTTGATGTTGATGCGGCCGACCTGGTTGGCGAAGGTGTCCACCAGCTTGCCGACTTGTGCCGGGTTGGTGCCGAAAATGCTGAGCAGCTGGCCGAAGTCGGACTCCAGTACGTAATCGACCACCGTATTGAGGTCGCGGTACGGCACGATGGGCACGACCGGGCCGAACTGTTCTTCGTGGTAGACCCGCATCGCCGTGTTCACCGGGTACAACACCGCCGGATAGAAGAATGAGTTGCGCGACTCGCCACCGTGGGCATTCTTCACTTGCGCACCCTTGGCGACCGCATCGGCCACCAGAGAATGCAGGTAGTCGACCTTGCCCGCTTCAGGCAACGGCGTCAGCGCCACACCGTCTTCCCACGGCATGCCGGGTTTCAGGCTGGCGAGCTTGGCGTTGAATTTCTCGATGAATGCCGGCGCCACGTCTTCATGGACAAACAGGATTTTCAGCGCCGTACAGCGTTGACCGTTGAAGGACAGCGAGCCGGTCAACGCCTCGCTGACCGCGTTGTCCAGGTCCACGTCCGGCAGCACCAGCCCGGGGTTTTTCGCATCCAGCCCCAGGGCGGCACGCAAGCGGTGCGGGCGCGGGTGGAGTTTCTTCAGGTCGCTTGCGGCCTTGTTGGTGCCAATGAAGGCGAATATATCGATCTTGCCGCTGGCCATCAGCGCGCTGACGGTTTCCCGGCCGCTGCCGTAGATCACGTTGATCACGCCCGCCGGGAAGCTGTCGCGGAAGGCTTCGAGCAGCGGCCGCACCAACAGCACGCCGAGCTTGGCCGGCTTGAACACCACGGTGTTGCCCATGATCAAGGCAGGGATCAGCGTGGTGAAGGTTTCGTTCAGCGGATAGTTGTAAGGCCCCATGCACAAGGCCACGCCGAGGGGAACGCGGCGGATTTGCCCGAGGGTGTCCTGTTCCAGTTCGAAACGGCTGGAGCGGCGGTCCAGTTCCTTGAGGGCATTGATAGTGTCGACGATGTAATCGCAGGTACGGTCGAATTCCTTCTGGGAATCCTTGAGGTTCTTGCCGATCTCCCACATCAGCAACTTGACTACGGCCTCGCGCTGTTCGCGCATACGCGCCAGGAAGGTTTCCACGTGACGGATGCGCTCGGCGACGCGCATCGTCGGCCATTGGCCCTGGCCGCGATCGTAAGCCCGGACGGCGGCGTCGAGGGCGGTGAGGGCGGTCTCGGCATCCAGCAGCGGCGTGCTGCCGAGAATCACTTGTTCATCGCCCAACTCGCCGGTCAGGTAGACGGGACTGCGGACAACGGCCAGCGGCCCTTGCCAGGTTTTCAAGACGCCGTCGACCAGGTATTCGCGCTGCTCGATCCGCCCTTCGAGGCGGTAGGCGTCGGGGATGTCGGCGGCACCGGGGAACAGGTTGGTGAGGAAGGGGGCGGTGGTCATGTCGTTACTCCATCAATGAAATGAGCCATGGGCGGACGGCTTGCAGGTAGGAAACGCTTTTAGCGTTATACGCCTTTTTTAAGTGGCGGCAGATTGCTTGCGCCGGACGACGTTGTAGGAGCCGCCGAGCGAAGCGAGGCTGGGATCTTTTCCCAAACACTTGAGTCCCAAGTGAAAGATCAAAAGATCGCAGCCTCGCTTCGCTCGACAGCTCCTACACAGCTTCTGCTACGTGATAGGGATCACCAGCGCATCCGCACCCCCATGCTGGTAATGACGCCGTTGAGGTCGTTGTCGTCGACGTCACTGCTGTAATCGGCGCTGACATACAGGCTGACCGCCGGCGTGACCCGTGCCACCAGGCCCAGGCCGACTTCGACGGTGGAGGATTTTCGGCTGCTGCTGATCTTGTCGACCTTATCCAGGGACACGGTGCCAACGTTCTGGACGGTGTGCCACAGGTTGGTTCGCAGGTAGGGTTCCACACCGAGACCGTTGACCTGATAGGTCCCTTTGAGTCGTGCGCCAACACGACCGCTCCAACTGCTCAGTTCATCGCCGTTGCCGTTCTCGGCGTTCGGTGTGTCGAGAGTGACGCGCTGGTTGATCAGTTGTGCCTGGGGTTCGACCACCCAGTGGGTGCTGATGCCGATGGGAAAGCCACCTTCAACCGACAGTGTTACCGCATGGCCTTCGGTGGCCTGGCGCTGGCCTTGTTCGGTACGGCTGTAGCCGTTGACCCGGCCGCCGCTGGCGCTCAGGTCGATGTGCCAGCCTGTAGGGCCGGTGAGGCTCCAATAGGCACCGAGGCTCGAACCTTTCAGGTTGAGGGCATCTTTGCCCGGTTCGGCCTGCGCGGGCATCACCAACACGCCGCCGCCGGTTGAAATGATTTGGTTATGCCCGTTGGTCAGCCCCATGCGCTGGGTATGGCCGCTGTCGTTTCGCAAGGTGAACAGGGCGGGGCTTTTGCCGGAAGCAGGCTCACTTCCGATGAGTGCCGTATCGAGGTGGGTGGGCGGTGTTCGGTCGTACCAGGGTTGCACGGTTTCCTCGGCAGGCCAGGCCTGGGCCTCCATGGATGAAAGCAGCAGCAACGACGTAGAAACGGTATGGAAAGGGGTGGTGAACGCTTGTGGACGGGGGGAAGTTTTCATGGGGGCCTGCCTTGCAATCGCATGCATTTCTCGCTTTTTGGCGTCTCTCCTACCCCGAATGAGGGGCGACCGAATGGATTGAGGCAAGCCTTTGGCGGCCCGTCTTGACGGGTTCCAGAGGCCTGCCCCTGACTGTATTTCCGGGGGTAGTACGGTGTAGTCAAGAAGACTGATGGCAGTGCGTCAAGAAACTGAACGATGAATGGCAAGATGAAATCAGCGCCAATAAAGCGCTGATTTAAATTGGTTATTAAGAAGGCTGTTTAAGCGTAAGACCTCCGTCGCAGCGTCTGCCTACCAACTGATCCGCACACCAATATTGCCGCTTGTGCTCTGTTGCTGGTTGCTGTCGAGGTTGTTGCTGTAGTTGACAGCGGCGTAAACATTGACCGCAGGCGCCAGGCTAACGATGACGCCGACGCCCAAGTCGCCAGTGGAGGCGCGCTGTTGGGTCTCGACCCGCTCCGTATCGTCGAACGTCACCGAATCGGTGCCGGAAAACGTGTGCCAGAGATTGGCGCGCAAGTACGGTTCCACGGGCATGCCGCTGACCTGATAGCGACCCTTCAGACGAGCGCCGACACGGCCGGTCCAGGCGCCGTCGGAATCGAATTCGACCTTGGAGATCCCATCGTTTTGCGTATCCAGGGAAACCTTCTGGTGGATGACCTGGGCTTGGGGTTCGAAGACCCAGTCGGAGGTTACCGCGAAGGGATAGCCGGCCTCCGCCGAAACGGTCAGGGCGTGCCCGCGATTATCGATTTTCAGGCCGCGTTCGGAACGGTTGTCGCCGTTCAGTCGCGTGCCCATCACCACGGCATCGACGTAGCCGCCGCTAGGGTCGGTGAGCGTCCAGTAGAGCCCATAGCTGTCGCCGTCGAGTTCTATCTTGCCGGCGTGTCGGCCTTCGAAACCCAGGTTGAAGCCTTTGACCTTGCCGTTCAATTCCGTGTGCCCGACGAAGAAGCCAATGCGCTGGGTCTGGCCGCCGGATAGTTGCGAGCTGTATAGATCGTTTCCCACCTGGAACCCTTTGATCGACCCATCGAACTGCGGCGTCACCGTGCCGGCCCAGGTTTTATTCAGGTCTGTGCCATAGACCCGGCCCCAACCCGCGCCGAATGCGCCGGTTTCCGTGAGCAGGCGCTGGTCACCTTGACGGTCATGGAATGTGCCGAGGGCCATCAACGTCAATTGCGCCGCCGCCGGAGGCAGCACCGACCAGGTCGGCACTTCCGGGCGATACAACGGGATGGGCGCCGCGCCGGGCACTGCGGTTGGCAAGGGCGGCAGCGTCGGCACGGGTGGCGCACCCGGCGCGGGAGGCGCGGTCGGGATGGGGGCTGGTACTGGTCCGGCGACCACGGTGGAGCGCAGGTACCAGTTGTTTTCATTGCCGGTCACGCCGCCCTTGAACAGGCGGTAATCGAACGCACCGGCCGAGATGGACTGCCCCTGCGAAAAGGCGTTGATGTCACTGACCGCGCCACCCAGGGCCTGGACCACTTCGATACCGTCCTGGGTCGTCTGTGCGCCCGTGCCGCCGAGGTTCGTGACTATGATGGTGGTAGTGCCGGTGAGCGTCCCGCCATTGACCACCAGTTTGTCACTGGCAGAACCATCGGCACCAACGGCCGTTTGCACATGCAGCTGGCCATTGTTGCCGACGTAGTTGCCCTGGACGGTAAGCGTGTCGTTGGTGCGGGTGTTGCCCTGGGTAAGGTCTATCGTGCCGGCGTTGTTGAGCGTCGCCAGTTGACCGGCGGTAAAAGGCGCGATGACGCCTTGGGTCGCCGTCAGCGTGCTGCCGCTTTCGATGTTGAGCGTCCCGGTGGCGGTGGCGCTGTCACCCAAGGTCAGGGTGTCGTTAAGGTCCAGTTGGGAGCCTTGGGTGAGGTTGATCGTTTCCCAATTGAGGTAACGGGCGCCGGTGCTGGAGGTGCTGCCTTCGAAGGTCAAGACGTCCTGGCCCAACTCACCGTCCACGCTGGGCGTGGTGGCGAGCGTTGTTTCATCGAGAGCACTCAACTGCGCCGTGTCGTTGCCCACACCCATTAAAACGGCGGAGTGAATGAGGCCGCCGCTCCACTGGAACTGGTCATCGCCGGCACTGGCCCGGACCTCGCCGAGTATTTCGCCACCGCTGACGGTGATGCTGTCGTTGCCGCCGCTGACGCTGACATTGCCGCCGATGCGTCCCGCGGAGAGGATGATGGTGTCCTGACCGAAACCGGTCACCAGGTTGCCAATGATATTGCCGCCTGACATGTCGAAAACGTTGTCATCGAGTTTCATGTCGACCCGGCCGATGGTACCGCCGGTCATCTTCGCAACGTCGCCGTCTTCGAATGCGTCAACGATGATTCCACCGTTCATTTCGAACGTATCGAGGCCGTCCCCTTGGGCCAGGGACAGGATCCTGCCGCCATTCATGATGAAATCGTCCACTCCAGAGCCCTGCTGTACATCGCCGTCGATCACGCCGTTGGCGTTGATCACGATGCTGTCGACGCCGGCGCCGAACGTGACGTCGCCAGTAATGAGGCCGCTGCCGTTGGCGGGCATGGTCAGGCTGTTGTTACCCGAAAGGTCCGTCAGCCCGGGGCTGGTGCCGCTGTCGCAGACATAGGAATCATTGCCTGCGGTCGGTACCAGCGTGCAGGCCGCCATGGCGGAGGATGCGGGTAACAGGAAGGGGGCCGATACGCACAAGGCGTTGAACAGCCGATTGAATCCTTTATCGTGCCGAATCATGTGCTATCCCTCTGCATCGGCATCCCCATGGACACCGGTTCCAGCATCGGTTGCGCAACAGATGGCACACAGGGCCTGGCAACGCTCGCTGTATGGAAAGGCACCCTAGCAACGATTAAAGGGCGTCGCTACTGTCAGAACTTACAGGTCAACGCTCAGAAAGAGGGAGGGAAGGCTCGCTTTACAAATGCACTTCCACCGAAAGCGGCAGGTGGTCACTCAGGTGGGTCCAGGGTTTGTTGCCCAGTATTTGCGGGGAATGACTGCTGGCGTTGCGCAGGTAAATGCGGTCCAGGCGCAACAGCGGGAAGCGGGCCGGGTAGGTCCTGGCGGGGCGGCCAAGGTGCTGCTCGAACGCTTCGTGCAGGTAACCTCGGCGGGCAAGGGCGAGGTTGCCGCGCAGTTGCCAGTCGTTGAAGTCACCGGCAATGATCACCGGGGCATCCTCGGGTAGCGAATCGAGCAATTGGCAAAGCAGTTTGAGTTGTAACTGGCGATGGCTTTCCAACAGGCTCAGGTGCACGCAGATCCCATGGACCGCAGCGTGGCCCGGCACATCCAGCACGCAATGCAACAACCCGCGCCGCTCGGGCCCGGTGATGGACACGTCGAGATTGCGAAACTGGCGGATCGGGTATTTGGAGAGCAAGGCGTTGCCATGATGACCATCGGGGTAAACCGCATTACGGCCGTAGGCGAAGTCGCTCCACATGCTGTCGGCGAGGAATTCGTACTGGGACGTCTGGGGCCAGTTGTCGTAGCGTGACGCGTGGCGGTCATGTTCACCCAGTACCTCTTGCAGGAACACCAGGTCGGCGCCGGTACTGCGCACCGCTTCGCGCAATTCGGGCAAGATGAAGCGCCGGTTGAGGGCGGTAAAACCCTTGTGGGTGTTGACCGTCAGGACCCGCAGTCGATGAACCGCCGCAGGCGCGTCCGATTTTTGTATTGGTTCGACGGCTCGCCAATCGGGATCTTGAGTCACGTTCACTCCTGAATCAGACGTACTTGTTCATGCGACTGACCCAAGGCACCGGCAGTTCCGGATTTTTCATACCCTTGTCGATCGCCATCGCGAGCAAGCTCACTCCCACAGGGACTGGTGGCGTACAGAAGTAGCAGTTCCAATGTGGGAGCGAGCTTGCTCGCGATGGCAGTGGGTCTGAACCGCCGCCATCCGCGAACAAACCCAGCTTTTACAGGTGCGTGTTCAGATGAAGACAATCTCATAGGGCAAACCCATCCGGTCAAGGATGACCCTGGGCAACAAGGGGGCGATGCCGCTCGCCGGTTCGCCGGCGAGTTGGCTGACGTAGGCGTGCATGGCGTGACGTTTGCGGGCGGTGGTCCAGACGTCGAGGCGCAGTTTGCGGGCCCGGTGCCAGGGGATTTTATTTTGTTCGCGGACCGGCCAGTGCCAGGCCCACACCGGGAGCTCGTTGAACGCCACCCCGATCCTGTCGGCGGCCAGCGCCCCGGCGCGTCCGACGGTGTCGTGGTCGCTGTCGCCATCCAGGCGCCAGGTGCTGAACACCACGTCACCGGGGCGCAGGTGACGGGCGATAAAAGAGGTCAGCTCGGCTTCGTGTTCGGCCAGGTTTTTTTCCGGAAAACCGCCGCGCACCCATTGCAGGCCATGGGCGGCGATGCCCAGGCGATGCAGGGCGTCGACGCTTTCCTGGGGGTGGGGACGGTGCGTACGCAGGCGTTCGTCGTTCCACAACGGTGAGCCGGGGTGGGCCAGGGCGCCATCGGTGACCGAGATCAGCAACATAGGCTGGTCCAGGTTGCTCAGCAATTGCAGCAATCCGCCACAGGCCCCGACTTCATCGCCCGGGTGCGGGGCAAGGATGACGGCGCGAGCACCAGCGGGAATGAGTGTCTGGGTACTGATGATCGGAATATCGGCCAGTTGCGCAGCACTGTTCCAGATTTGCGGGTGCTGCCGGCCAGGCAAGCGAGAGGCGGGCTTCATAAATGACATCCTTGTATGTGTTCAATCTTTCAGCCATGCACCGGGCCTACTGTCCGATGGCACCGATGTGGGCATGACTGCGATTCACAGCGCTCCGAATCCTGGAGACTACCGCAGGGGAAGTATTGACCATGTCAGCCGATTCGTCTCGTGACATGTGCGTCTGAACTGCATTTTTTTCTTCAAACTGAATGGTGTGGCTGGAAAAACCGCATCCTTGCGGTTCCCATCGGTTAACTGCGAATCGTTCAATCCTCTTCTTCGCGTTGCAGCTCGAACAGCAGCAACGAGCGTCCGGTGACAGAGTATTCGGATTCGAAATCGAAGCGCTCCTGGCCACGAACGGTCGGCTGGTTGGTGTCGACCATGCAGGTCCAGAAACTGCCCTCGGGGACTTCCGGCAAGCGGAAGTTAACGATGTCATGGTGCGCATTGACCACCAGCAGCAGCGTCGCATCGCCACCCTTGCGTCGAATGCCGGTCTCCTGGGCGCGGCCATCCATCAGCATGCCCAGGCAGCGACCATTGCCGTCTTGCCACTGTTCGATGCTCATTTCGCTGCCGTCCGGTGCCAGCCAAGTCACATCCTTGACCCCGATGTCCTCGTTGTAGTTGCCCACCAGGAAGCGTCCGCGGCGCAGGATCGGGTAGGTCAGGCGCAACTTGATCAGGCGTTTGACGAACTTGAGCAGCGCCGCGCCATCCTCGCTCAGGTCCCAGTTGACCCAGCCGATCTCACTGTCCTGGCAATAGGCGTTGTTGTTGCCGTGCTGGGTACGGGCAAATTCGTCGCCGGCGACGATCATCGGCGTGCCTTGGGCCAGCAGCAGGGTGGCGAAGAAGTTGCGCATCTGCCGATGGCGTAGCGCGTTGATCTCGGGATCATCCGTCGGGCCTTCGACGCCATGGTTCCAGGACAGGTTGTTGTTGCTGCCGTCCTGATTGTTCTCGTCGTTGGCTTCGTTGTGCTTGTCGTTGTACGACACCAGGTCATGCAAGGTGAAACCATCATGGGCGGTAACGAAGTTCACCGAGGCGTACGGGCGCCGACCACGTTGGTTGAACATCTCGCCCGAGGCGGTCATTCGGCTGGCGAAGTCGGCGAGCTGGCCGTCATCCCCCTTCCAGAAGGCCCGCACCGTGTCGCGAAACTTGTCGTTCCACTCGACCCAGCCCGGCGGGAAGTGCCCCACCTGATAGCCACCGGGGCCACAGTCCCAAGGCTCGGCGATCATTTTCACCTGGCGCAGCACCGGGTCCTGGCGGCAAGCGACAAGGAAACTGTGGCGCTCGTCGAAACCGTCATGGTAACGACCGAGAATGGTCGCCAGGTCGAAGCGGAAACCATCGACGTGCATTTCCGTGGCCCAGTAGCGCAGGGAGTCGGTGACCATTTGCAGCACGCAGGGGTGGCTCAGGTCCAGGGTATTGCCGGTGCCGGAGTCGTTGATGTAATAGCGTTTGTCGTCGGGCATCAGCCGGTAGTACGAGGCGTTATCGATGCCGCGCATGGACAGGGTGGGGCCCTGTTCGTTGCCCTCGGCGGTGTGGTTGTAGACCACGTCGAGGATGACTTCCAGGTTGGCCTCGTGCAGGTGGGCGACCATCTCCTTGAACTCGGCGATCTTGCCGCTGGCCAGGTAGCGCGGGTCGGGCGCGAAGAAGGCAATGCTGTTGTAACCCCAGTAATTGGTCATGCCTTTATGCAGCAAGTGCTGGTCATTGACGAAGGCATGGATGGGCAGCAGCTCCACCGAAGAAACGCCCAGCTTGCGGATATGCTCCAGCACATCGTCGACCATCAGCCCGGCGAACGTGCCGCGCAGGTTCTCGGGCACCGCAGGGTGACGCATGGTGAGGCCGCGTACGTGGGTTTCATACAGGATGGTTTTGTCCCAGGGCACGCTGACGCGATGGTCGTGGCCCCAGGTGTGTGCGGGGTCGATGACCTTGCACTTGGGGACGAACGGTGCGCTGTCACGCTCATCGAAACTGAGGTCGCCGTCGGGGTGGCCGATGGTGTAGCCGAACAGGGCTTCGGACCACTTCAATTGGCCGACCAGTTGCTTGGCGTAAGGATCGATCAGCAGTTTGTTCGGGTTGAAGCGATGGCCGTTCGCCGGGTCGTACGGGCCATAGACCCGATAGCCGTAGATCAATCCCGGATGGGCATCCGGCAGATAACCGTGGTAAATCTCGTCGGTGTACTCCGGCAGCTCGATGCGTTCGAGCTCGACTTCGCCGGCATCATCGAAAATGCACAGTTCGACCTTGGTGGCATTGGCTGAAAACAGCGCGAAATTGACCCCGAGGCCATCCCAGGTTGCACCCAGTGGAAAAGGCAGCCCTTCACGAATCCGCGAGGCCTCGATAACGGGCGGCGGCGTGGTTTTGTTTGGACGGGTCATAGTTGCTCCTGCAAAAAACAGACAGATACAGCGGTGCGGTTCACTTGAAAGGGATGGCATCACCCTTCACCTGTAGCGAGGGGATTTATCCCGTTATGTGGGACAAAGTTGCTTCCTTGTGGGAGCAAGGCTTGCCCGCGATGAAGAGATGCGCTCCTTCAGACATCGAGGCGCCTGCTTCGCGAGCAAGCTTTGCTCCCACCTGGCGAAGAGACCGATAGGATGAATCAAACCGCCGGCGGTTTGCGCGGTGCTCGTGGCTTCTTGTCGGCTGTCTTGTTCGCCGGTGGCACTGTCGCGGCAGTCGCCGCAGTAGGCTTGGCCGCTGGCTTGACCTTGGGTGTGGTGTTTTTTGCGGCAGGCTTGGCCGTGGTGCTCTTGGCGGCAGCAGGCTTGGCGCCGTCGGTTTTGCTGGCCGCCGATTTACTCGCGGCCTTGGGTGGCTTGCTGGGCGCCAGCGCTTCGGCTTCGGCCAGTTTGCGCGCCATCTCCCAGTGGCGTTTTTCCTGCCCGGTGGGTTTACCCTCGGACTCCCAGATCTGATAGGCAAATTCGCGAATGCGTTTATCGTCGGTACTCATCGCAGTGCTCCTGATTCAACTCAAGATTGGATAAAGACATTGACCGGGAAATTCCCCAGCGCGGTGCTGATCAGCAGCTCCCTTTGGGGTGTGACTGTGACGCTTGAAAAAAGTCCCTTCAGTTTTTCATCCTGGGCGGCGAACGGTAACGATATGCGGGTATCGCCCCAATCCGACGCAGCCACCAGCGGCACGGCACTGTTTTCCAGCAAGTGCGCCGCATGGACCGGTACGACAATGATCGCCCGTTGTTGCGAGTCCTCGCGCATGAAGGCCAGTATCCGCTGGGCCTGTTCGCCGAGCACTTCCAGCGGTTGGTAGCGGCCCTGGCGCCATAACTGCGGATACTCGGCCCGCACGGCTAGTGTCCTGGCGATCAAGGCTTGCTTGATCCGGCCGTCACGCCAATCGCGTACCAACGCGGTAGGGGTGTTCTCGGCGCGCATCGCCTCGCGGCGTGCCTGGAAATCCACCGGGCGACGGTTGTCCGGGTCCACCAGGCTGAAGTCCCAGAACTCGTTGCCTTGGTACAGGTCCGGTACGCCGGGTACGGTCATGCGCAGCAAAGTTTGCGCCAGACTGTTGAGGGCACCCGCCGGGGCCACGGCCTGGACCGCCTCGGCGATGGCGCTGCGCAAGGGCAACCCCTCATCGCCCAGCAGCAGGCGTTCGAGGAACATCTGTGTGGCTTGTTCGTAAGCGTCGTTGACCGCCGCCCAACTGCTTTGCAGCTTGGCTTCACGCAAGGCCTTGCGTTGCCATTGCCACAGGCGCTCGTTGTAGGCGGCCAATGCCTTGTGTTCCTGATGGTCAAGGTCCAGCGGCCAACTGCCGAGCAGTGCCTGGTAAAGGATCAGCTCATCACCGGCCGAGGGCGCCGCCGGATCGCTGTGCAGTGAAGGCGCGAGGATGCGCCATTGTTCGACGCAGGCGGCGTACCAGTCGGCGCGTTCGCTGAGCACGGCCAGCCTGGCGCGGGTGTCTTCGCCGCGCTTGTGGTCGTGGGTGGCGGTGGTCATCAGGTTGTCGGGAAAATGCTCGAGGCGTTCGAGACACGCCTGGTGGAATTCCTGCACCGGGGCGCTGAAACGCTCGGTGTTATAGCCCACGTCATTGCGCGACAACAGCACCGCCGAGCGATAGAGGGCGGTGTCCTCCACGGCTTTGGCGGCGGCCGGCGAGGTCAGTTGCTGGAAGCGCACGCAGGCGTGACGCAGGCGTTTGCGCTGGCTGCCGCGCGGGCGTTGCCGCCAGGGCATTCCACCGAGCCAGCCGGCCAGGCAATCGAGCACCGGCCAGTCGGCTTCGCTGAGGGTTTGCCGGGCGCCTTCCAGGGCCTGGTTGAAAAACACTTCGTCTTCGGCGGCGCGTCCCAGGGGTGTGATGTAGGTGCGGTACACCGGGAAATGCACGATCAACTCCTGCAAGGCCCGTCGAATCGCGCCCAGCGTCAGGTCGCGGGTCATCACATCGTCCCGGGCCACTTGCAGCAGGGCCTGGGCGACGCTTTCGAAATCCCCGGCCAGGGAGCCATTGAGTATCTGCTGGCGGGCCAGGCGGGCTTCTTCGATGAAGTGCGCCGGCCGCTCACTGTGCCGGCTCCAGAACTCGGCGAGGGGAGCGGCGCCGGCCGGGTCATGCTGCAGCAGCGAGACCTGGTTCATGAACTCGTAACCGGTACTGCCGTCGATGTTCCAGTCCCGCCGCAAGGTCTCGCCATCACCAAGGATCTTTTCGACGAAAATCGGCAAGTGTCGGTTCGGCGACAGTGAATCGACGCGTCGGCGTAGTTTGCGGCAGTAACCCCGAGGGTCGGCGAGACCGTCGATGTGATCGATCCGCAGCCCGTCCACCAGTCCCTCGCCGATCAACTCGAAGATCTTTGCATGAGTGGCTTCGAATACTGCTGGACGCTCGACCCGCAGCCCACCCAGTTCGTTGACATCGAAAAAACGCCGCCAATTGATATCGTCCGCAGCGGTGCGCCAGCTGGCGAGGCGGTAGCTCTGGCGCTCCAGCAACTGATGCAGGCGTTCGAAACCCAGGGGCTGGGTGGAGTCATAGCCACTCAGGTTGTCCTCGATGGCGGCCAGGATCCCGGTTTGTGCCGCCAGCGCCTGCAACTCCGTTTGCAACGGGCGGGCGAGGGTGTGGGCATCGGTCTGGTAATTGAGCGTGGTGAAGCGCTCAGCCAGGGTCTTGAGCGCTTCGGCTTGCTCGACGGGCAGCGTTTCGGCCGGTTTGAGCAGTTCGCCGTAGTGCATCGGGCAAATCGGGAAGCGGTGTTCATAGTGCTCGACGTAGAAGCTGCCGTGGGTGGCGTCGAAGCGCAGTTGCAAGGTGCCTTCCTGCAAGGCCACGCCGTAGTCGCTGCCCAGGAACGGCAGCAACAATTGGCCTTCCATCAGCGGGTCCGGGGAATGCCACTGGATGTCGAAGAACTCGCCGTACGGGCTCAGCCGTCCCCATTCCAGCAGATCCAGCCACCAGGGGTTGTCATTGCCGCCAACGGCCATGTGATTGGAGACGATGTCGAGGATCAAGCCCATCCGGTGCTCGCGCAAGGCGGCGACCAGACGCTTGAGCGCGGCTTCGCCACCCAGCTCGGGGTTGACCAGGGTCGGGTCGACGACATCGTAGCCGTGCATGGACCCGGCGCGGGCCTTGAGCAGCGGCGAGGCATAAATGTGGCTGATGCCCAGCGAGGCGAAGTACGGCACCTGGGGGATGGCATCGTCCAGGGTGAAGCCTTTATGAAACTGCAGGCGCAATGTTGCCCGCAGGGGTTGGATCAACGTCTGTTTCATCGGTCACGCTCGTTCGCCTGAAGCCTCGCGCAGGCGAGTATTTCCAGACGCCGGGCGGCGTCCGGGTGATCCAGCAACGCCTGGCTTTGCCCGGCGAGGCGGCGGCGCCAATTGGGATGGGTGTCGGTGGTACCAGGCAGGTTGGCCTGCTCCTCGATGCCCAGGGCATCTTCGAGCGGCAACAACACCAGCGGCGCGCGGGTGTGGCCGAGGAAACGCACGCTGGCATCCAGCACCTGGTCGGTCTCGCGATGTTCTTCGCGAAAGTTCTGCGGATCCTGGTTGAGCACTTGGCGCAGGCCTTCGCGTTCGCGCTCGCGGTGTTTGCGCCAGTCCATTTCGGTGGGGGAATCGATCAGGTCCAGCCGGGCGTTCCAGTCGATGTCGTGACCGTGCCACCAGCCGTTGAGCGTCGGCAAGTCGTGGGTGCTGGTGGTCGCCAAGGCGTTGTCCGGCCAGTCGAGGATAGGCTTGAAGTGGGTGTTGTCCTGTTCGAACAAGAGCACGCGCATGCCGAGGATCGAGCGTGCGCTGAGTTTGTCCCGCAAGCCCTCCGGTACGGTACCGAGGTCTTCGCCGAGGACGATGGCCTGGTGCCGATGGGATTCCAGTGCCAGCAGGCGCAGCAGGTCGTCCACTGGATAATAAAGGTAGGCACCGTCGCTGGGCGGGGCGTCGTTAGGGATCACCCAGAGCCGTTGCAAACCCATGACATGATCGATGCGCAAGCCACCAGCGTGGGCGAAGTTGGCCCGCAGCATTTCAATGAAGGCGCGAAAGCCGTTGCGCACCAGGCCTTCCGGGGAGAACGCCGAAATGCCCCAGCCTTGGCCGGAGCGGTTGAGAATGTCTGGCGGGGCGCCCACGGTCAACGATGCGAGCAGTTCGTCCTGGCGACTCCAGGCCTGGCTGCCACCGCCATCGGCCCCCACCGCCAGGTCGGCGATCAAGCCGATGCCCATGCCGCTGGATTTGGCTGCGCTCTGGGCGCGTTCCAGGCAACGGGCGATCAACCATTGGCAAAAGGCGTAGAAACCGATCTCGTCGGCATTTTCTTCGGCGAAGTGGGCCAGGGCCGAGCTGCGCGGATCGCGCCATTCCTCCGGCCACTGCCGCCAGTCGAGGCTTTCGCCCCGGGCGGCGCGTTCGGCCTGCAAGGCCTCGAAGCGGCAATGGTTTTCCAAGGCTTCGCCGCTGGTGTGGCGGAAACTGCTGAAGTCTTCGTGCAGCGGGTGCGCACCCTGGCTGAACCCGTCGTACAGGGCGCGGAGGATTTTCTGCTTGGCCTGGGCGGCGACCGGCCAATCGATCAGCGGCTGCTCTTCCAGGGCGCGCAGTTGGTTGGTCAAGCCGGTGGCGTCGATAGCGGAGCGCAGGGCGCGTTCACCGAGGATGGTGCCGGGCGCGGCGTACAGGCTGTTGAGGAACAGTCGGCTGGACGGTGAGTAAGGGCTGTAGCGCCCGGTGTCGCTGCTGAACATCGCGTGCATCGGGCTGATGGCAATGGCTTCGGCACCGCGCTCGCCAGCCACACGGGCCAGTTCTTCCAGGGCCTGGGTGTCACCGAAGCCACCGTCACCGGGGCGTCGCAAGGCATACAGCTGCGCGCTCAGGCCCCAGGCCCGTGGCGTCGGGTCGTCCACGGCATCGGCCACGCTGTAGCAGCGTGCGGGCGCGACGGCGAGGGTGAAATGCTGGTCCCGGATGCTGACGTGCTGATAACCCACTGGGATCATCCCCGGCAGCTTGGCGTCGGCATCGAGGTTCAGGTTCAGTGTCGCGCCGTCTTCGAGTTTGATTTCGCAAGGTGTCCCGGCCTCGAAGTAGCGGCTCAAGTCCAGGCTGGCCCCGACGTCGGCGGTGATCAGCGGTGGCAGCTGATGGTTCTGTTGATCTTCCTGCAACTGCAGCAGGCTGGCGTCGATTTCCTGGGCGCTGCCGGCGGGATGGCCCAGGCCAGTGAGGACTGAACGCAAGACGGCCGGCGAGACCTTCTGGGGCCGGCCGTTGGCATCGATCCAATCCACCGCCAGGCCCGCTCGGCTGGCGAGGATTTCCAATTGCGCATCGCTCATAGGCGCTCTCCAGTGATGTTGGGCAAGGTTGTCGCCTGCGTCAGACTGACCAGCGCGCTGTGGGGCGCAAGGACGCCCTGTTGCAACAGACCCATGACGTGCTGCGGATGTTCGAAAAGAATGCGTGCCTCTTCCGGGGCGTGGTGTTCGACGGGCTGATCACCAAGGTTCAGGTCGATGCGCAACACACTGCCATCGCCCAGTCGCCAGCGCGCGCAGACGGCGCCGTTGCCCAGCACATCGGCCCCCAGGGCCTGGGCGCCGGGCAGGCGCGGGACGATCTCTTCACGGCGGATTTTCAGCAGTTGGCGATACAGCGCCTCGCTGGCCTGCTGTTCCGCTCGTTGCGGTTCCAGGCTTGGCCGTGAAGCCTCGAAGGTGCTGGCCGCGTTCGGGTCGGGAATCCGCTCGCGTGTCTGCGGATCGGCAAAGGCACTGAACGCCTTGAACTCGTTGCGTCGGCCTTCGCGCACCAGCTCTGCCAGCTCGCCGTGATGACTGGTAAAGAACAGGAACGGTTGTTCGGCCGCCACCTCGTCGCCCATGAACAGCAGTGGGATCATCGGTGACAACAGCAACAATGCCGTCGCCGCTTGCACGGCCTGGGGCGCGGCAAGCTGATGCAGGCGTTCGCCCAGGGCACGGTTGCCAACCTGGTCGTGGTTCTGCAGGAACAGCACGAACGCGCTCGGTGGCAAGTGACCGCTGGGTTCTCCCCGGGATTCGCCGTGGCGATTGAGGTGGCCCTGGAAGACGAAACCCTGGCTCAGGCAGCGTGCCAGTTGTTCCGTCGGTTGCTCGGCATAGTCGGCGTAGTAGGCGTCGGTCTCACCGGTCAGCAGCACGTGGAGGGCATTGTGGCCATCGTCGTTCCACTGAGCGTCGTAGCCCTGTTCCAGCAGGCTGGCCTGGTTGTGTTCGTTTTCCACGGTTAGCCAGACATGCCGGATCGGATCTACCTGTTCGCGCACCCTGGCCGCCAGTTCCTGGAGGAAGTCCGGGTCTTCGATGGCGTGTACCGCGTCGAGGCGCAGGCCGTCGAAACGGTACTCCAGCAACCACATGAGCGCATTGTCGATAAAGAAGTCCCGCACTTCGCGGCGGCGGAAATCAATCGCCGCGCCCCAGGGTGTGTGCTTGTCTTCGCGGAAGAAGCCCTTGGCATAGCGGTGCAGGTAATTGCCGTCGGGGCCGAAGTGGTTGTAGACCACATCCAGAATGACGGACAGCCCATGGCCGTGGGCGCTGTCGATCAGATGCTTGAGCTGTTCAGGTGTGCCGTAGGAGGCTTGGGGTGCGTAGGGCAGGACCCCGTCGTAGCCCCAGTTGCGATCGCCGGGAAACTGCGCCAGTGGCATCAGCTCGATGGCGGTGACGCCCAACCCGGCCAGGCGAGCCAAATGCTGTTCGACGCCGTTGAAGCCGCCCAGGGCGCCCACGTGCAATTCGTAGATCACGGCTTCGTGCCAGGGGCGGCCGGACCATTGGGTGTGCCGCCACGGGTAGGCATGCGGGTCGACCACCACGCTGTGGCGGTCGATGTCGCCGGCCTGGGCGCGAGAGGCCGGGTCCGGCACCTCCAGCTCGCCATCGATGTTGTAGCGATAGCGGGTGCCGGCGGGGCAACGGGTCTGGATCATGAACCAGCCGTCGGCTTGGGGCAGTAGCGGTATTGAATCTCCAGTGTCGAGTTCGACACTGACAAAAAAAGCATCCGGGGCCCAGAGGGCGAAGCGGGTGTGCTCGTCATCCAGCATGACCGCCCCGTGGGTCCATGTCTCAGGCGTCCTTGACGTCATTGTTACCTCATTGTCTGGCCGATTTTCCCAGTGACTTCGCCACCAGCTGTTCGTAGAGTTCGGCGTAGGGTTCCACGGCCTTGCACCAGTTGAACGGCGCAGACATGGCCCGGCAGCGCATGGCGTTGAGCAGGTCGGGGAATTCGAAGACCTTGAAGGCTCGGCTCAAGGCTTGTTGATAGCTCTCTACGGTGGATTCATCGAACAGGAAGCCGGTGATGCCATCTTCGATGGTGTCCGCCAGGCCTCCGGTATTGCGCGCCACCGGCAGCGAGCCGAAACGTTGGGCGTACATCTGGCTCAAGCCGCAGGGCTCATAGCGCGACGGCATCAGCAGGAAATCGCTGCCGGCGAACATCCGCCGCGCATCGGTTTCGTTGAAGCCGATGCGCACGCCGATGCGGCCGGGAAAGCGCAGCGCCAGCTCGCGCATGGCCTGTTCTTCCTCGGGTTCGCCGCGGCCGATGATGGCGATCTGGCCGCCGGACTCGACGATGAACTCGGCGACCGCTTCGGTCAGGTCCAGGCCTTTCTGGTAGACCAGGCGCGACACCACGGCGAACAATGGGCCCGTGGAATCGTCGAGACCAAACAGTTCCCGTACATGGCTCGCGTTGACGGACTTGCCTTCCCAGTCGCCCATGGCGAACTGGCGAAACAGGTGAGTGTCGGTGGCCGAGTCCCAGCTTTCATCGATGCCGTTGGGGATGCCGCTGAGCAAGCCTTGTTGGGTCTTGGCCGCGAGGAAACCGTCGAGCCCGCAACCAAACGCCGGGGTGGTGATCTCCTGGGCGTAGGTGGCGCTGACGGTGGTGATATGGCTGGAGTAGGCCATCCCGGCCTTGAGGAACGACAATTTGCCGTAGAACTCCATGCCTTCCTGTTGCAGGGCGTGCTCGGGGATGCCCAGTTCCGGGCAGGAGGCCAAGCTGACCACACCCTGGTACGCCAGGTTGTGGATGGTAAACAGGGTCGGGGTGCGTTGCCCGCGCCAGTGCATGTACGCCGGCGCCAACCCGGCTGGCCAGTCGTGGGCGTGGACCAGGTCCGGGCACCAATGGATCTGCGCCAGGTTGGCGGCGATGTCGGCAGCCGCCAAGCCCAGGCGGGCGAAGCGAATGTGGTTGTCGGGCCAGTCGCGGCCGTTGTTGGCACCGTAGGGCGAGCCTTCGCGGGCAAACAGTTCCGGGCAGATCAGTACGTAGATCACCAGGCCGTCGGCCATGTCCATGCGCCCGATCTTGCAGGGCGGCAGCGCGGCGTGGCCGCCCAGCTCGCCGACGACGTGGATCGGATTGCCGCTGTTCATCACTTGCGGATAACCAGGGATCAACACCCGGACATCATGCAGCCCGGCCATGGCCCGGGGCAGTGCCGAGGACACGTCGCCCAGGCCGCCGGTCTTGACCAGGTCGGCGATTTCCGAGGTGACGAACAGGACTTTCTTGCGATTGGGGTTCTGTCGAACGACGGGGAGCAGTGCCTTGCCGCCGGTGGCCAGCACCGGGGCCGTCGGCGATTCGGCCGCCGGCGGTAATTGAGAACGGACGTGTTGTGGTTCCAAGGCAGCACTGATCATACATATCTCCCATTTTCTCGATCTGTTTCCGGCACGCGCCAGAGCTGTTGTTTCATTGGCCAAATCCTGCGGCCAGGCGCACAAGCGCAACGCAAGGAAAGCGAACGGCTACCCAAACGCGGCGAAGCGAATCAGCTGAAGGAGCTGTTGCAATGACCAGTGCAAGGACTGCACCAGTCGCTGTTGCCCTACCTCTAACCTGACCTGTCGCCGTTGCGAAAAGTTTCGACTTTTTTTCGTCTGGATGACCGGTCGGTTTTCCCCCCGGTTAGGCAGTCTAGGTCAGATCCTAGAGCGGTGCGCCTCGGTTCGTCGCATTGTCCGACAATCACGTTTTTTAGCGGCAATGTCTTACACGACGAAGAGGAATACGCACCGACGAAGTGCAGTTTCCTGCAAAGAAAAAAGTGTAGGGGGAGGGGGTTGGTTCATTGGCGTGCGCGATGGAATGGCGTGTTGCACCATCAAGGGGCGGGTGGAATAGAGGCGTTTTAATGGCCAATAACACCCTGGGAAACACACTGTCTCCTGTGGGAGCGAGCTTGCTCGCGATAGCGGTGTGTCAGCCACAAACCTTGCAACTGATCCTCCGCTATCGCGAGCAAGCTCGCTCCCACAAGGGGCATGATGGTGGGTGATGTAGCGGGTTCAACCCGCCGGCGTCAGCAATCGAATCGGCGTGCCCTTTGCCCAGGCCTGCAGGTCTTCGATCATCAGGGAATAGAACTGTTGGTAATTCTGTCGGCTGACGTAACCCACATGAGGCGTGGCCAGTACGTTGTCCAGGGTGCGGAAGGGATGGTCGGCAGGCAGGGGTTCCTGGGCGAAGACGTCCAGGGCGGCGCCAGCCAGGCGCTGGTGCTGGAGGGCGTCGATCAGGGCGGTTTCGTCGACGATCGGCCCGCGGGAGGTGTTGACCAGCAGCGCTTCGGGTTTCATCCAGCCCAGCGCCTGGGCATCCACCAGGCCGCGAGTGCGTTCGCCGAGCACCAGGTGGATCGAGAGAATGTCGGCCTGTTCGAACAACGCCTGCTTGCTGACGTAGGTCACGCCGACTTCGGCAGCCCGCTCGGCGCTGAGGTTCTGGCTCCAGGCGATGACCCGCATGCCGAACACCTGGCCGAACTGCGCCACCCGTGTGCCGATGCTACCCAGGCCGAGGATCGCCAGTGTCTTGCCGTGCAGGTCGCCGCCCAGGCCTTGCTGCCACAGGCCGGCGCGCAAGGCAGTGGCTTCCGGCACCAGGTTGCGGGTCAGGGCCATGATCAGCGCCCAGGTCAATTCGGGTGCGGCGTGCTTGTAGCTATCGGTGCCGCACACCTGGATGCCCAGCTCGGCAGCGGCCTTCAGGTCCAGGGCGGCATTGCGCATGCCGCCGGTAAGCAGCAGCTTGAGATTGGGCAGGCGGTGCAGCAGGCCTTCGTCGAACACGGTGCGTTCGCGCATCACGCAAATCACTTCGAAGCGCTGCAAGCGTTCGGCGAGGGTGTCGCGGTCGGCGGGGTAGTCGTGGAGAAACGTCACCTGGCCGATGCTGTCCAGCACCGACCAGTCCACCACATCGCGTGCCACATCTTGCCAATCGTCTATGACTGCTATTTGCACCGCCATGGAACACCTCGTCAGGGAATGGGTTTGTCCAGCCAGCCCAGCAGGGCCTTGTGGAATCGATCCGGCTCTTCCATCTGCGGGGCATGCCCCAGATTGGGGAACTCCACCAGGGTCGAGCGGGGAATCAGCCCGGCCACCTGCTTGCCCAGTACCTCGTAGTGGCCCAGTTTGGCTTTGACCGCCGGCGGCGCGATGTCGCTGCCGATGGCGGTGGTGTCGGAGGTACCGATCAACAGCAGGGTGGGCACGGTCAGGTCCTTGAACTCGTAATAGACCGGCTGGGTGAAGATCATGTCGTAGATCAGCGCCGAGTTCCACGCCACTTGCATATGACCCGGGCCCTTGTTCAAGCCGGCGAGCATGTCCACCCAACGGTCGAACTCAGGCTTCCAGCGGCCGGCGTAATAGGTCGTGCGCTCGTAATTGCGAATGCCCTCGGCGGTGACTTTCAGCTCACGGGCGTACCATTGGTCCACGGTGCGATAGGGCACGCCCATGGCTTTCCAGTCTTCCAGGCCGATGGGGTTGACCATTGCCAGGCGCTCGACCTGATCGGGAAACTGCAAGGCGTAGCGGGTGGCGAGCATGCCGCCGGTGGAATGGCCGAGGACGATGGCGTTCTGTACACCGAGGGCCTTGAGCAAGGCTTGGGTGTTGGTCGCCAGTTGCTGGAAGCTGTACTGGTAATGCTCGGGTTTGCTCGAGGTGCAGAAACCGACCTGGTCCGCCGCGATGACCCGGTAGCCGGCCTCGCTCAACACCTTGATCGAATCGCCCCAGGTGGCGGCGCAGAAATTCTTGCCGTGCATCAGCACCACGGTACGGCCATTGACCTTGCCTTGGGCCGGCACGTCCATATAGCCCATCTGCAACGATTTGCCCTGGGACTGGAAGGCGAAGTGCTTGAGGGTATAGGGGTATTCGAAGCCCTCCAGCTGAGCGCCGTAGGCCGGGCCTTCCGGCGGGGTGGCGGCCTGGGCGAGCAGGGGCAGGGCGGCGGTGAAGAGCAGGCTGGGCAACCAGCGCGTGGGGGTTCGGGACATGGTCAATCTCCTTGTGGCCGCGGCCGATCCTGGCGCGACCCGATTATGGCGGTATTAACCACAGGCAACCGAACGGACCGAATGTTCAACCCATCCAGCCCAACGTGGCGAGGGCGAGCACGCCATAGCGCAGGCCCTTGGCCAGGGTCACGATCAGCAGGAAGCGCCGCCACGGCTCGCCCATCACCCCGGCCACCAGGGTCAACGGATCGCCGATGATCGGCAGCCAACTGAGCAGCAGCGACCAGCGGCCGAAGCGCTGGTAACGCACGCGAGCCTTGTCCAGGTGAGCCGGGCTGACCGGGAACCAGCGTCGGTCCTTGAAGTGCTCCAGGCGCGTGCCCAGCCACCAGTTCACCAGCGAACCCAGGACGTTGCCGACAGTGGCGACCCCCAGCAACAGCCAGGTTTCGTGGCGCTCGCTGAGCAGCAGGCCGACCAACAAGGCCTCCGACTGCAGCGGCAACAAGGTCGCCGCACCGAAAGCCGCCAGGAACAAGCCGATATAGGCTTCGCCCATCAGTGGGCCGGGTAATCCGCCACTACGGTTTGGGTCCCGTCTTTCTTCAGGCCAATCACTTGATAGGCATCGCTCATGCCGTCCATTTCCATGCCGGGCGAGCCCATGGGCATGCCCGGCGCGGCCACGCCGAGCAAGTCATCGCGCTTGCTCAACGCCAGCACCTGATCGGCCGGGACATGGCCTTCGACGAATTTGCCGTTGATTTCGGCGGTGTGGCAGGAACGCAGGTTTGGCGCCACGCCCAGGCGTTGCTTGACCGAACTCATGTCGGCCTCGACATGGTCGTTGACCTTGAAGCCGTTTTCTTGCAGATGCGAGATCCACTTCTTGCAGCAGCCGCAATTGGCGTCGCGGTGCACATCGATGGCGACGGGTTCGGCGGCCTGGGCCAAGGTAGTCATGAACAGGGTGCTCAAGGCGAGCAGGTGCAGGGGGTTGGCCATGAAGAAGGTCTCGTGTCGAACGGTTTGGCGGGAGGATAACAGAGTAGCGAGGGCAAGCTGACAGGGGGCTGAGGCGGGGATTACACAATTGTCAGGCTGGAAGGACGAACGCAGTCTTGTGGGAGCTAGCTAGCTTGCTCGCGATAGCGGTTTGTCAGTCACAATCTTGCAACTGATCCGACTCTATCGCGAGCAAGCTTTGCTCCCACAGATCTGACACAGGTGAATGGAGACGCTTCAGCGCACCTTGAACCGCCCCATGATCGTATTCACCCGACTATTGGCGTCCAGCAGTTGCCGGGTGTTGGCCTCGCTGGCCAGGCCACTTTCCACCAGTTCCTCCACCATGTGGCGGATTTGCACCATGCTGCGATTGATCTCCTCGGTCACCGCGCTCTGTTGCTCGGCGGCCGTAGCGATCTGGGTGCTGAGGCTGTTGATCTGGCTGACCGAGCCGGCCATTTCGTCCAGGCCCGAGTTGACCCTAGAGGTCGCATCGGCCGCCGACTGGCAACTGGCCTGGGTGTTTTCCATGGCCGAGACCGACGAGCTCACGCCTTGGGTCAGGCGGGTCAGCATTTCGTTGATTTCCGAGGTACTGGCCTGGGTACGGGCGGCGAGGGCGCGGACTTCGTCGGCCACCACGGCAAAACCACGGCCTTGCTCCCCGGCACGGGCAGCCTCAATAGCGGCGTTGAGCGCCAGCAGGTTGGTCTGCCCGGCGATGGCGCCGATCACGCCCAGGATCTCGGTGATGCGCTGGGCGTCTTGTTGCATGCTCTCGACCTTGCGGGTGGCGCTGGCGACTTCATCGATCAACGCCACCACACTGCTGGAGGCCTCACCGACCACGACGCGGGAGCGATCGGCATGCTCGTTGGCGCGTTGGGTGAACGCCGCAGTCTCGGCCGCGTTTTGCGCGACGCTTTCAGCCGTAGAGCTCATCTGGGTGATGGCGGTCACGGTCTGGTCGGTTTCCGAGGCGTGGCGCATCAGGATTTCGCTGGTATGGGCCGAGGTCCGTTGCAGATCGCCCAGGCTCGACGCCATGGCGCCGGTGGCCTGGGTGACTTCACCGATCATGCCTTGCAGGTAGGCGATGAAGCGGTTGACCGAATGACCGATCGCCCCCAATTCATCCTCGGCCCGGATGGTGATGCGTCGGGTCAGGTCGGCATCGCCGGTGGACAAGGCGTCGATGTTGCCTTTGAGCACCTTCATGCGATGGGTCAACTGGCGGATCGCGTAAAGCTGCATCAAGACCAGCAGGATCACCATCGGGATCTGCAGCAGGCTCAGCGTGCTCAGCACATCGTCGCGCTGGGCGGTGATCAGGCGGGTTGGCAATGCGGTCGCCAGGAACCACGGCGAACCTTCGATAGGGCGCATGAAGAAGGTGCTGGCCTCGCCCTTGTTGTCGAACTCGACCCGCTGCAACGGCTGGTCGCGCTGGGCCAGGCCCGCCTTGACCTGGGCGGCGAATGGCGAGGTGGCCGCCAGTTCGCTGATGTTCTTCAGCACGATCGGCCCGCTGATGCGCGAACTGTTGCTGATGATCTTGCCGTCGCCTTCGACGATCAGCATCTCGGCGCTCAGGTCGGCTTCCTTGCGTGCCACCAGCTCATTGAAGAAGCCCAGGGTCACGTCGATGGTGGACACGCCGTAAGGCACGCCGTTTTTCTGGATGGCCATGGCGCAGTTGGTGCGCGGTTCGGCGCTGGCGTCATCTTTATAGGCCGCAGCCCAGGCGCATTTGCCCGGTGGAGTGGCCATGCCGCCCTTGTGCCAGGGTTGTTCGTAATAGTTGGGCGCGGCGTCACTGTTCCAGAAGGTATTGACCACCAGTTTGCCGGACGCGTCGCGGTGCCAGAACGTGCTGAACTTGCTGCGACCCTCGGCCCGCTGGTTGGGCAAGGGCCAGATCCCGCCGCCGAAGACTTTCAACTCGCCGTACTGATCCACCAGCCCCGGCAACACTTTGTCGATGGCATCGCTGTCGAGCAGCGGGATGGTCTGGGTGATGCTGCGTTGCTGCGCCTGTACCTTGTTCAATTCGCCCTGGATCTGCTCGGCAACCTCGGCGATGCGGTTCAGGACCACTTGCTCTTCGGTGTGGCGCAGCTTGGGCGCGACCAGGTAACTGATGCCCACCACCGTCAGGAGGGACAGCACCAGCATGAAAATAACCAGAAACAGGGTGTAGCGTGCCTGAATAGTTCGGAATGAAGGCATGTGGGAAGTCCTTGCACGAAGGCGACTTTCTGGAGCAGGCGGATGGGCAGTCCTGACTATATCGGCCTGGGAGGACGCAGCTTTAGAGGTCAGTTGGTCGAGGGATAGAACGAGCGGATTGCACGAAGACACGCCTTCGGCTGTACCATGGGGGCCGTCGGCAACCCGTCATCCAGGCGATAGGGTGCGGACTTGACAAGCCTTCGGATACAGAACGGATACATTCAGGAAATTGGCAATGACTCATTCACAACGTTTGAAATACTCGATTCTGATCGTCCTCGTCGTCCTGGCAATCATGTTGGGGCTGTCCTGGATGCAGGGCAAGGGCATGATCAGCGAGCAGTTGTTTCAATACATCGCCATTGCCGTGGCGGTCATCGTGGTGGTGATCAACGGCGTAATGCGGCCCAAGGTCAAGCCCTGAGCGCCGGCTTCATTCCTCGGCCTCGAGCACGGCCATCGCGCTAGGGTGCAGGCGGTAGCTTTTATCGGCGTTGAGGGTCACGACCCCTTCGCTGCACAGGCGCTTCAATACCTCGCGAACGCTGAGAAAGGACAACGGAATGTCCAGCCCCAATAACTGGCTGTGCACACCACGCACACCCAGGCAGCGGTTTTCGTGGGCGGCCTTGAGCAGCGCGTCGATGACTTTAAGACGAATCAGGCTGGTCCTGAGCCCGAAGCTCTTGAGCAGGCGCCTGATGTGGTCATTGCCGCCGCGCTCTGGCGGCCTGTCGAATTCACGGTGAGTGGCGTTCAGCGAGACGCCGGTTGGCCTTGGCTTGCCCTCCATGGGCAGTTGCGCGTTACGCATGCAGAAACTCCTTACCAGCCTGATCAGAAAAGGTCACGAATACTCTCCTGTTATAGGACGAACGAGGACGCGCAATCATGAGGACGATGATGTGAAAAAATTGCCCCCGCTTCGTCAAACCCCCGTGTTCAAGCGGCGCAAGGCCATTAATTTTTTTTCATCCGGTTCGTTTTCAAGGTAGGCACATTCCGGTTCAGCACGCGGCGTGTGATTTCCCAGGCGGGCCGAGTGTTTGTCGACTGGCGCAGCGGCAGCCGTCCTGGTCTCTGAAGTTTTCATCAGGAGTGAACGTGAGAATGTCCGGGCAGTTATCGAGGGTTGGCCTTGCAGGCGCTTTTCTGGGGATCGCCCTCGGGCTCAGCCCCGTGGTCAATGCGCAGGACGATGGACAGCAGGCCAGCGCCGAGATCCGTCGCACCCGGTTTGGCGTGCCACATATCCGGGCTCAGGACGAACGTGGACTGGGTTATGGCATCGGTTATGCCTATGCCCAGGACAATCTGTGCCTGCTGGCCAATGAGATCGTCACGGTCAATGCCCAGCGCTCGCGTTACTTCGGGCCCGAGCAGGTCACGGTCGAGCAGCGGGAGAACCGCGCCAGCGATCTGTTTTTCAGCTGGCTCAACACACCGCAAGCGGTCTCCGGTTTCTGGCAGGCCCAGACGCCTCAAGTGCAACAACTGGTTGAAGGCTATGCGGCGGGCTACAACCGTGCGTTGGCCGAGCGCAAGGCCAAGGGCCTGCCTGAGCAATGCGCCAGTGAGTGGGTGCGGCCGATCACCGCGCTGGACCTGGTCAAATTGACCCGTCGCTTGTTGGTGGAAGGCGGCGTCGGCCAGTTCGCCGAAGCCCTGGCTGGCGCACAACCGCCCCGGGCGACGGCACTCGCCACTGCTCCGGCCGCGAGTTTCGCCGCTGCCGCGACCCGGCAGCAGCGTTTTGCCCTGGAGCGCGGCAGCAATGCCCTGGCCATCGGCAGTGAGCGCTCGTTTAATGGTCGCGGCATGTTGCTGGCGAACCCGCATTTTCCGTGGGTGGGCGGCATGCGTTTCTACCAGATGCACCTGACCATTCCCGGCAAGCTGGACGTCATGGGCGCGGCGCTGCCGGGCCTGCCGATGATCAACATCGGTTTCAGCCAACACCTGGCCTGGACCCACACCGTCGACAGCTCAAAGCATTTCACCTTGTATCGGCTGCAACTGGACCCGAAAGACCCGACCCGCTACCTGCTCGATGGCGAATCCGTGCCGATGAGCCAGCAGACGGTCGCGGTGGACATCAAGCAACCCGACGGCCAGGTGCAGACGGTTTCCCGCGTGGTCTATGGCTCGCAGTTCGGCCC
Source organism: Pseudomonas beijingensis (assembly GCF_030687295.1). NCBI lineage: Bacteria > Pseudomonadati > Pseudomonadota > Gammaproteobacteria > Pseudomonadales > Pseudomonadaceae > Pseudomonas > Pseudomonas beijingensis. Next base: position 4,108,133 of record NZ_CP117425.1, read on the forward strand.
GATCGTGCAATGGCCCGGCCGGCTGGACTGGGACAACCGATTCGCCTACAGCCTGCGGGATGCGAACCTGGAAAACGATCGTGTGCTGGCCCAGTGGTACGCCATGAACAAGGCCGTCACGCTCAAGGATTTGCAGGACGCCGTCCATAAGATTCAGGGCATTCCCTGGGTCAATACCCTGGCGGTGGACGACCAGGGGCAAAGCCTCTACATGAACGTGTCGGTGGTGCCGAACGTCGACGCCGACAAACTGGCCCGGTGCAGTGACCCCCGGGCCGGGCTGCAACTGATCGTGCTGGATGGCAGTCGCAGCGAATGCGCCTGGGGCAACGATTCCAATGCAGTGCAAAAGGGCATTTATGCCGCCGACAAGCTCCCGCAGTTGCTGCGCCGCGATTATGTGCAGAACTCCAACGATTCGGCCTGGATGGTCAACCCTGCACAGCCGTTGTCCGGCTATTCCCCGGTGATCAGCCAGCAAGGCCAGCCGCTGGGCCTGCGGGCGCGTTTTGCGCTGCAGCGGTTGGGCCAGTTGGCCAAGGCCGGGCCGGTGAAGGTGGAGGATTTGCAGCGGATGGTCATGGACGATCAGGTGTACCTGGCTGACCAGGTGATGCCGGACCTGCTCGGCGTTTGCGCCGGTGACCTGGGGCCCGATGCGTCGGCATTGGCCGAGGCCTGCGCCAGCCTCAAGGCCTGGGATCGCAAGGCCGGCCTGAACAGCGGTGTGGGGTTCGTACATTTCCAGCAGATCATGGAACGGCTGCAGGCGCTGCCTGATTCGTGGCGCGTTGCGTTCGATCCCAAAGATCCGCAACACACCCCGCGGGGCCTGGCGATCGAGCGACCACCGGTGCTCAAGGCTGTGCGCGAAGCCATGTTGGCTTCGGTTGCGGCCGTGAAGGTTGCGGGGTTGTCGAAGGACAGCCGATGGCAAGACGTCCAGGTGGCCAGCAGCGGCAGCCGACAGACGCCGATCCATGGCGGCCCCGGGGAGTTGGGCATCTATAACGCGATCCAGAGCGTGCCGGGGGCGAACGGCAAATGGGAGGTAGTCAGTGGTACCAGCTACCTGCAAGTGGTGACGTTTGACGGTAAAGATCCGCAAGCCCAGGGATTGTTGGCGTTCTCCATTTCCAGCGACCCCGCTTCACCTTATTCGGCCGACCAGACCCAGGCGTTTTCGCAGAAACAGTGGAGTGTGCTGCCCTTCACCGAGCAGCAGATCAAGGCCGATCCGGACTATCGGGCCGTGATTATCCGTGAGCGTGATGAGGCGGGCAGGGTGGCGACGCAATAACCGCTGTTGTACTTGCAGGCGAAGGGGCAGTCACATTCAAAATGGATGCAGGTTGACCCTCCGTCATCGCGAGCAAGCTCTGCTCCCACAGGAGATTTTTGGCGTTTGGGAAACTACAGGCCGGCAGCGATCCAAACTGTGGGAGCGAGCTTGCTCGCGATGAGAGCGGCACATTCAAAATCCAGTCAGACTGATCCACCGCTACCGCGAGCAAGCTTTGCTCCCACAGGGGACGCAATTATTGGGCCGGCCGCTGCCCGATGGAATTGAGCACCGGGTTGCCGTCCTTGTTCTGGGTCAGGTAGACCGGCAGGACTTTGGGCAACGAAGCCACGAGGTTTTGCACTTCGCTGATGTTGTACACACCGCAGACTCGCAGGCCGCCGGTGCTGTTGTCAGCCAGCATGACGGGACGCTCGAGGTAGCGGTTGATCAGCGGCAGCGCATCGCTCAGGGCCAGGTCATCCAACACCAACTTACCGTTGCGCCACGCCAGCGAGCTGTCATTGGGGGCTGTCTCGCGGACTTGGGGGTGGTGGTCGCCCGCCTTGTAGCTCGCCTGCATGCCCGGCGAAAGTTGCAGGCCGTTACGGGTGAGCGCCTGGTTGCTGGTGACCCTGACCGAACCTTCCACCAGGGTAATCCGCACCTGGTCCTGGTACATCCAGACGTTGAAGCGCGTACCGGTCACACGCACCTGGCCTTGGGCGGCGCGCACGACAAACGGATGCTGTTTGTCATGGCTGACGTCAAAAAACGCCTCGCCCTTTTCCAGGGTCACCCGGCGTTCGTTTTTGTAGTTGGCAAAGGTCAGCTCACTGCCCAGGTTGAGCTCCACCTGGCTGCCGTCCCCCAGGGTGATATGACGCACGCTCGTGCCGGCTTCGAACCGCTCGTAGGAATTGGCAATCCAGTTCAGGTTCCAGCCGGTGTAGGCGGCCACGGGCAGGCCGACGACGAACACCGCGGCGGCGACAGCCAACCGGCTCCAGCGCGACCGGGGTCTGGACGCTGGAGTGACGGCGGCTGCCTTGACACGTGGCAGATGATCGGCAACGTCCCAGATTTCCAGCATGGCTTCGTATTCGAACGCATGCAGGGGATCGGCATCATGCCACTGCTTGAATGCCTGCCGTTCGGCATCGGTGCAGTCGACGGCATGCAGTCGCATACACCAATGAGCTGCGGCATCGGTAATGGCGTCGTATTCGGCTTCCGAGAGGGTATGTTCGGTCATTGATTCGTCCTGGTTTGCCGCATTCTAACCTTCGGCATGAGCTGCCGAGAACTGCCGTCATGGCGTTTACGCATCAATGAGCGTGTTTTTTTGCTCAAACACGGGGGCATGGCCTACCGTCGCATACCTGGCGTGAAAAAAAGATCAAATAACCCTTTGCCCAGATCACTGCACCGCAAGTTGCCGGGAAGGGCGCACATCGAGTTGCCGCCCTAATTCGCAAATCAAGAGCGTGATCGAGTCGGCGTTGCGAAGTATGACGTCGATGCGCTTGTCCGGCAAAATCGGATCCAGAAAAGCATCGCGAGCGTGATCCATGGTTTTGGCGCCGGTTATCTTCAGGATCTCCTGAGTTGTCTCTTTGTATAAAGGCAGCAGCTCCACCTTCTTGTCGGTGTTGTCTGCGCTATCCCATTGCGTGAACAGTTTGGGTTTTGGGGTGGTCAGCGAAAGTCCGTTGAGCTGCAGGTCCTTTTGCTTGTCGTATTGTATTTGCCCTAGATAAGTCGCTGTTGAAATCAAGTCGAGGAATGGCAGTACCGAGTCCAGATAGGCGATGTCAAAGGTATTGAACAACTGATGGGAAATTTCATGGATGAAGGTCGCTCCCTGGGCATGGGCATCGACATTAAAGGTGTCGGGCACGACGGACTTGTACCAATCCAGTCCCATGTCGAAGAAAAACTGGGTGAGGTAGATTCTTCCCACCGCCGCCGGTTCGAGAACGAACGCAGTCGCCCTGTCCTCCAGGTATTTGAGGTTGCCGATAACGATGCGGTCCGCATTTTGCAGTTCCCAGGAGGGATCGGCCAATGCCTGGCATATCGGCGAGATTGCTGTCTCTATTTTGCTGATAAGACGGGCGTCGACGCTGCTGACACCAAAAAACAGTTTAAGGTATCTGTCCAGTCGAGAGCCCGGAAGAACCTGTTGCTTGAGTTGATGGAGATTGTACAGGGCATTGAACGAGTAGAACCGCGCCGTCTCCAGCGCCTGCACGATTGCATTTGCCCGGTGCGGATATTTCCGACGTATCTCAGCCATGCCTCGCGCTTCAATATTCAATGAACCTTTGGCTTTGAAGTCGCTATAGGTAATAGCCATCTTCGACCCAGCCTTGCCAAAACGGACGGTTTGGCGCTGTGGGTCGATCCCCCATGTCCGGCCGTCCGAGGACTTTTTCAACAACGGCCCTTCACCGTGCTCATGAATGATTCGCCAGGCTTGGTCGGCTTTTGCCACTTGAAAGACTTTGCCGGCCAAGGGGATATAAAGCTTGCCGTTTTCTATGGCTTTGTACGTTCCCTCAGCCAGGTTTCTTTGCAGGTCAGATAGGCTGACACCCGTGGCTTCGAAGACGCCCAGGTCGGTACGCAGTTGACCGGTGGAAGCGATGTCCTTCCAGTTGAGCGTCGACGGGACACTCGGCAAGGCCGGTCCAACGGGATCGAGCAGGCCGAATGTATCGTCGCGATTGAGCAGGCCCAGCGACACCATCTCGGCGGCGCCGGCGATGAAGTTGTGCAAGCCGGTTTTCCAGTCATGCGCTTGCAGGGCCTCGGAAGACGCCTTGAAGTCCTGGTAGCTTTCCCACAGCGTCTCTATGAACGTCAGTTTGCCCGGCAACTGTCTTCCCACTAACCGGATGCCCGAGCTGAACAGGTGCAAGGCAGTGGTCCAGTCGAATTGGCGCTTGTCCTGCGCCTGGGAACTCAACAGCTCTGCCAGCAACTTCGTGTTGTCATCGAACAGCGTGTCGAGCAGGTTGGTGCGGATAGGGTTGGAACCCAGGGTGATTTCCGAAAGGTGCCCAAGTGTCGAGGCGAACAGGTTCCTGAAAATGGCTTGCTGGTTCTCGGGAAGCCGGCGGATCAGCAGGTCCTGGAGCGCGCCGGGCGTGTTGAAGGCCGCGACCACGCTCGCTTCGTCCTTGAACTCGGTGAAGCAATGACCCGAGTGATAAGGGGAATACAGGACAAGGGGGTTGGTTGCCTGGGCGCTCGAACCCACCAGGTAGAGCCCCAATGCCTTGACCGCCGCCGCGCCGCCGGTCTTGATCAGCTCCACGGGGCGAAACAGCGCGCTGGCGCCTTCAACCGCACTGCGGGCTATGGCGTCCGGCATATCCAGTACCTGGCGAATCAGGTCGAAGGCCTTGCTGGAGAGATGTTGCTGTAGGTGCCGTGCGTGAGCGTGTTGCAGCAGTTGCCAGGGTAATTGTTGACGGAACCGGCGCTTCCTTTGCTGGACTGGCGCGCCAGAGCCGGAAAGCGTGTCCACGACCTGTGTTTTATAGGCGGTGGAAATATCCAATGACGACAATATTTGCCTGACCGCCGTCTCGTTCAAGCCGTCAGGCAGTTTGCGCGGGGCGGTCGACGAAACCTTGAAGCCGTTTCGGGTCACATCGACGTGGTTCAAGGCAAAGTCGGTCAAGGCGCTGGCCGGCCCCACGACGGCAAGGTTCGGTGTGATCTGGAGGGTGTCGGGGTCGAGGTTTTTTCCAGGGAAGCGTGCGTCCAGTAACGCCCTGAGCTTTTTATGCACGTGGGTGCGCAATGGCTCGATACCGTCCAGGTAGTCCTTGGCATCGACCACGCTGTTCTTGTATTGCTCGAGCAGTTCGATATGCAAGCGTCGATCTTCCAGGGACGCCGTGCCGAGCCAGGCGGGCAGTTTCTGTTGTCGCCTGTTGGCTTGGGCGATGTCCACGGCGCGCTTCAGGTTGGTGGGTGCGCCTTTGGCCAGCAAGGCGTCGAGACTGTTGCGCAACGCCGATCCGCTGAGTTTCCAATCCCCAACTTTTAATGTGCTCAAGTAACTGCGCTCGGCCTTGAACTGTTCGATGAACGACTTCATCCGATTGACCAGCACATTGTCTTCCAGCAGTTCATAGGCCTGGAGCTGGTAGCGTCCGTGGGGTATGCGTTGCGCGGGCGCCAGGTTCGACAGCCAGGCAAAGCGTTTTCGAGTGTTCAGCAGATTCTTGTTCAACTGCTCCGTGGCCAGGTCGACGCTCGTAAAAGCCTGTAGGCCGCTGGTGGGGGACCAAAGGATGGCCATGCCCGAGTAGGGGGTATCCAGACCGCCGCGCTCGGTCAGTAAAAAGCAGTTGGGCAGGCGCAGGGAAACCGCGCGCCCCTCAGCGTGGCACGTCAGCTTCAACGAATAGACATCCGGTCGAAAGCCTCTGACGCCCAGGCGCTGCGTACGGTCCGGGTGGTCGGCGTCATGGGCGAAAACGTTCCTGATCAAGTCATGGGCGGCTGCCGGTAGCGTTCCGTCACGTTCTCTGAGTTCGGCCTCGGCGCGCAGGCCCAGTGAGAAAGCGTTGGTCAGTTCAGGCAGCAGCTTGTCCAGCCCGCTTTGCAGCGCGGCCGTGTTGGCGGGCGGCAACTGGATGAAGCGGGTGTGAAAAGTGTCTTCGACATCGGTGTAGCTCTTGATCTTCCTCTCCAGTTGGTCGGCCATGAAGTTGGACGGTCGCAGCTCTCCGTAAAACGCCGGTCGCGTGCCCCAATGCCCATCGGTTTTCTGATCCAGCAGGCTTTTGTTGATCAAGGTGCGGATATCCAGCGCCTTGTCGATGAGTGAGTGGAGGTTGACGTCGCCCTGGCGGGACATTTCCAGCGCGTAGTGAAGATTGTCCAGTTGCTTGGCAATGATCCCGTCAGCCAGGGTCTCGGCCACCGGCAAGTCCACTGATTCGCCTGACACTTGCGGCTGGTCGAAGCGCAGGAAACGGTTACGTTCCTCCAGGCTCAAGAGGTTGTAGAGCGCTTGCCTGGGCTCGGTGTGGGCGGGGGTGTTGAGCAACGCGTCCTTGAAACCCAGGTAATTGGCGACTTTTTGCAGGCCGTGGTTGGGGGTGTAGAGGTAATGGTCCTTGCCGCTGATCATCAACGAACCGGCCAATTCGACGAAGTGCGGTTGATATTCCCAGAGACGAATCGTTTCGATGAACAGCAGTGGTTCGTCCCGACGGGAGGGCCTGAACAGGCGAAGCAGTTCCTGGTTTTGCGCTTCGGTCAGTTGCCCTTTCTCGCGCGCGATCAGGATCGCGGCCCGCAATGCGTCACGAATGACCCGGGCAAGAAAGTCGCGGCGCGACCGGTGGAACGGGCTGTTCGCCTGCCAGTAGGTATTGATGTATTGGCTGAGTGTGGGGATCAGGTTCCTGGCCGTGGCCTTGATGATGCCTTCCCATTGTTGCGCTGTGTGTGTGCTCGTGCCGGGGTGAGTCAGGTCGACGTCATGCCCGGCGGGCCAGCCCTGATGGTGGAAGTACACCAGCACGGCGTCGCTCAGCGCAATGCTTTCAGTGACTGGGATTGCGTGGGTATCGCCCAGCGGGACGCCTTTGCGCAGGGCTACGCGGGCCTGTCGTTGATCGAAGTTGGGCAGCTGTTCGTTCAACGCCTGGTCCAGCATTGAGGTCAGTGTGGGCAGTTTGATCAGCTCATCCACCATGGCCAGGGCATTGAGGCTCTGGGCGTATTCGATGGCTTCGATCTGCGCCTTGAAAACGTCTGCGTTGATGATCTGGCTGGTTTGGGTGATGTCGTTTGTGCTGTTCAGTTCGCTGCGCTGGGAAATCGACAGGTAGCGAAAAAGATCGTCGCGCCCCGCGGTGTCCTGCAGCATCTCATCGATCTTGTTTTCGAGGGCGTGCGAGTCGTTGAATTTGCGGATCCCTCTGTCCGGTGTGTAAAGGAAGGCGGGCTTGACGTCGCTATCTGGCAGGGCCTTGAGGGTAAAGCAGCCGGCCAATGGGATCGGCACCTTGTTGTCGGCTTGGAGCAGAATCGTTTCGGCGGCCATCGGCGGCGTCTGCGCCGCACGTTGCGTATGGCTGGGCAGGGCGACATGGTGCAACCAGTCGAGGTCGGCCTGGGTCAGCCTATGAAGCGCGTTCAACTCATCCAGGCGAGTGGCGTTCAATATCTCGGGAAATAGCAGTGGCGTGGTTTCAGTGGTCATCGTTGCTTCTCGATCAAGGCGCCGCAAGACGGCGCGGAAGCGGCCAGACTAGGCAACGATGGATGGGCAACGGTGGTACATAGTTATTGCACGCAGGACTTCTTTGATCTGCGCTGGGGAAGGATTGACAGTGCGCGCCTGAAACAGTGTTTAATCACCGGGCGGGTCCTTTACGCTGTCGCTACCTCCAACAATCATTCCGGAGCTTCAGATGTCTGCGCCATCCGATCATGCCGCTTCTTGCACCCTGTCCTTCGATGCTCTGGTGAGCTTGCTGGAGAAGATTTTCCTGCGTCATGGCACGTCGACCGACGTCGCCCGGTGCCTTGCTGAAAACTGCGCCGGGGCCGAGCGCGACGGTGCCCATAGCCATGGGGTGTTTCGCCTGCCCGGTTATGTCTCGACGCTGAACAGTGGTTGGGTCAATGGCAAGGCCGTGCCAGTGGTCGAAGACGTGGCGTCAGGGTTCGTCGCGGTGGATGCCGGTAATGGCTTTGCCCAGCCAGCCTTGGCTGCGGCGCGGCCATTGCTGGTGGAAAAGGCCCGCAGCGCCGGCATCGCCGTCCTGGCCATTCGCAATTCCCATCACTTCGCGGCGCTCTGGCCGGATGTCGAGCCGTTTGCCTACGAGGGCCTGGTGGCGTTGAGCGTGGTCAACAGCATGACGTGCGTGGTGCCCCATGGCGCGGATCGTCCATTGTTCGGCACCAACCCCATCGCCTTTGCCGCGCCACGAGCCGACGGTGAGCCGATTGTCTTCGACCTGGCGACCAGCGCCATCGCCCACGGCGATGTGCAGATTGCCGCGCGCAAGGGCGAGTTGCTGCCGCCGGGCATGGGGGTGGATAGCCTTGGCCAACCGACCCGCGATCCCAAGGCGATTCTCGAAGGCGGCGCGCTCCTGCCGTTTGGTGGGCACAAGGGTTCGGCGCTGTCGATGATGGTCGAGTTACTGGCGGCCGCCCTGACAGGCGGGAATTTTTCCTTCGAGTTCGACTGGAGCAATCATCCGGGCGCCAAGACGCCATGGACCGGCCAGCTGTTGATCGTGATCGACCCCAGCAAGGCCGCCGGGCAAGACTTCGCCGAGCGCAGCCGGGAACTGGTCAGGCAGATGCATGGCGTCGGGCTGCGGCGGTTGCCGGGCGACCGTCGTCATCGCGAGCGCAGCAAGGCCAATGAGCAGGGGATTACCCTGGATGAGCAGACATTGGCGCAGTTGCGGGAATTGGCGGGCATTTGAACCTCCGGCGGTGGCAGCCAGTGTGGTTGCCATCGGCGTTTATCACGGCTCCGCGTCAGTGCCTTGCCGTGACACGTTGCGCCAAGCCTTCTACTATGACGGCTTCTTTTCTCTGGAATCGCCTGGATGAGTAAGCCCGGCCAAACGGTGCTGGTTGCGCTGCGCAAGATGATCGCCTCGGGTGAGCTGGCCGCTGGCGAGCGCTTGATGGAAATCCCCACGGCCGAGTTGTTCGGCGTTTCGCGCATGCCGGTGCGCATGGCGTTCCGCACCCTGGAGCAGGAAGGGCTGCTGGTGCGTTTTGGCGGGCGAGGGTTCCAGGTGCGTTCGGTCAGCGCCGAGCAAATCGCCGGGGCCGTGGAGGTACGTGGCGTGCTGGAGGGCCTGGCGGCACGGCAGACGGCCGAGCATGGTTTGTCTGAAGAAGCGCGCGCGATACTCGAGCAATGCCTGGTGCAGGGCGATGAACTGTTCGCCAAAGGTTATGTGACCGAGGATGACCTGGAGGTCTATCACGACCTCAACATGCGCTTTCATCAGGTGATTGTCGAAGGCAGCCACAACCCGGCGATCGCCGACGCCCTGGCGCGCAACGATCATCTGCCATTCGCCTCAGTCACCGCCCTGGCGGTGGACCGCCAGAACATGGCCGGCGAGTTTCGCCGCTTCAACTATGCCCACATGCAACACCATTCCGTGTTCGACGCACTGATCAATCGTCAGAGCGGCCGTGCCGAGGCGATCATGCGCGAGCATGCCAATGCGACCCTGCGCTACGCCGAAGTGTTCGGCTCGGCATTGGCTGACGAGCGGATGACGGTGATTCTGCGTTCGGAGTAACCCGCCCGGTTGCAGGTAACGGCTGGACTGTCATTCACCATAAATCCCCTGTGGGAGCGAGCTTGCTCGCGATTGCAGTGTGTCAGTCGCCATCAATGTTGCTGAGCCGACGCCATCGCGAGCAAGCTCGCTCCCACAATGGTTTTCGTGTGATTGGAGGACTTGTACTCACCACAAGTCCCCTGTGGGAGCGAGCTTGCTCGCGATTGCAGTGTGTCAGTCGCCATCAATGTTGCTGAGCCGACGCCATCGCGAGCAAGCTCGCTCCCACAATGGTTTTCGGGTGATTGTAGGACTTGTACTCACCACAAGTCCCTGTGGAGCGAGCTTGCTCGCGATTGCAGTGTGTCAGTCGCCATCAATGTTGCTGAGCTGACGCCATCGCGAGCAAGCTCGCTCCCACAATGGTTTTCGGGTGATTGGAGGACTTGTACTCACCACAAGTCCCCTGTGGGAGCGAGCTTGCTCGCGATTGCAGTGTGTCAGTCGCCATCAATGTTGCTGAGCCGACGCCATCGCGAGCAAGCTCGTTCCCACAATGGTTTTCGGGTGATTGTAGGACTTGTACTCACCACAAGTCCCCTGTGGGAGCGAGCTTGCTCGCGATTGCAGTGTGTCAGTCGCCATCAATGTTGCTGAGCTGACGCCATCGCGAGCAAGCTCGCTCCCACAATAATTTTCGGGTGATTGGAGGATTTGTATTCACCACAAATCCCCTGTGGGAGCGAGCTTGCTCGCGATTGCGGTGTGTCAGTCGCCATCAATGTTGCTGAGCTGACGCCATCGCGAGCAAGCTCGCTCCCACAGTGTTCCGTGTTGTTTCAGATGTTAGAGGTCTAGCACCAACATCGGGGTCTTCGATCTGGAGCAACATGGGGTGAACTGGTCGTTGCAGGCCTGCTCAGCTTCGGTCAGAAACATGTCCCGATGTTCCGGCACACCTTCCAGCACCCGCGTCAGGCAGGTGCCGCACACGCCTTGTTCGCATGAGATCGGAATCTCGATGCCATGGCTCTCCAGCACCTGCACCACGCTGCGGTCCGCCGGCACGTCGAACACCTCGCCGCTGCGCGCGAGCTTGACTGAAAAACTGCCGTCGGCGCGGGTGTCGGTAGGGGCGGCGGCGAAGTATTCGCGGTGCAGGCGGTCTTCCTGCCAGCCCTGGCCCTTGGCGGTGTCGAGCACGTGCTGCATGAAACCACCGGGCCCGCACACGTAGAGATGCAGGTCGTTATCGGGTGCGGCCAACACCCTGGCGGCGTCCAGCAGGGTTTCTGGTTCTTCATCGAAATGCAGAAACACCCGGTCAGCGTAAGGGGCTTGGAGCAGGCGTTCGACAAAGGCCGCACGGTCTCGGGAGCGGGCACAGTAATGCAGCTCGAACGTCGCACCGCTCTGGGCCAGGTGCTCGGCCATGCACAGGATTGGCGTAATGCCGATGCCTCCGGCAAACAGCAGGCTGCGTCGGGCGTGGGGAGCAAGCGAGAACAGGTTGCGTGGTTCGCTGATGTGCAAGCGCATGCCGGGCTGGATCTGTTCGTGCAAGCTGCGCGAACCACCGCGGGACGCCGGGTCCTTGAGCACGCCAATGAGGTAGCGATGCCGTTCCTCGGGATGATTGCACAGCGAGTACTGGCGAATCAGCCCACCGGGCAAGTGCACGTCGACATGGGCACCGGCGGTGAAGGCCGGCAATGGCTCGCCGTCGACACGGGTCAGTTCGTAGCTACAGATATCGAGGGCTTCGTTGTGTCGCGCCGTGACCTGGACTTCGATCATGGCCGTTGCTCCGCCGGTTGCGGCTGATGACTGCTGGCGATCAAGCCGGCTTGAGGCTCGCGCTCCCGTGCGATCCAGCGCTCCAGCACCCGCCGGGACTGCACGCCGCCGGCATCGATGTTGAGCTTGAGCAAGTTGCGCTGCGGGTGGTCCAGCAGGTTGCGCTGCTGGCGTTCGAGCATTTCCAGGTCTTCGCTGAAAATCTTGCCTTGGCCTTCGCGAATGGACGCGGTGAGGGCTTCATCCTGCGGTTGGAAGTGCCGGGCCATGCCCCAGAAATACCAGATCGAGGTTTCGGTTTCCGGCGTGATGAAATCCACCACGATGCTCGACGCCTTGAATTGCGGCGCGGCGTGATAACCGCCGTTGCCGGCGTGGGCCACGCCCACTTCGATCAACACATGGCTGGGCGGGGTGAAACGGCAGATCTGCCAGCGGTCCACCGGCACGTCATCGGCCAGGTTGTTGCCGCGCAAGGCCATGCGCCAGAACGGCGGGGCCATGATGTTTTCCATATGCCGGGCGGTGACCACTTCATCACCTTCGACGGTGGTCACCGGCGGCGCCTCGTCGATTTCCTTCTGGCCGATGCTCGAGGCGTGGACATAGGTTTCGTGGGTCAGGTCCATCAGGTTGTCGATCATCAGGCGATAATCGCACTGGATGTGGAACAGGCCACCACCGTAGGCCCATTCATCGCTTTCAGCCCATTCCAGGTGATGGATCAGTGCCGGGTCCGCCAGCGCCTGGTCACCGGGCCAGACCCAAATGAAGCCATACCGTTCCTGCACCGCAAAGGTCTTGTTGCAGGGGAATCCCCGTACCCGTTGCCCCGGCATCTCGACGGTCTTGCCATCACCACCCATCACCAACCCGTGATAGCCGCATACCAGGTTGCCGTTTTCGACGTACCCCAAGGAAAGCGGGGCGCCGCGATGGGGACAGAAGTCTTCCACGGCTGCGACCTTGCCTGCATGCCCCCGGTAGAAAACCATCTTTTCACCACAAATCTGGCGACCCAGGGGTTTGTCGGCGATTTCATCGGGGGTGCAGGCAACGTACCAGGCGTTTTTGGGGTACATGACGGATCTCCAGGCGGATGTTGTTTTTATCTGTGGATCCATTAACTCTCTTAACTAATTTCGTTGTCAACGGTTTTGCTGGGTAAATTGACGATTGGCTATCTCAGTGGATCCATTGATGAGTCGTTGGGGCGATCATTTAAACCGACAGGCCGCCGGCATCCAGGGCTTCAATGAACGGCAGCAGGTGCGCTATGGTTCGCAGAACGAAGTATTCCTGGACCTGCTGGGCGGGTGTCTGATTGTCTCGCGGGCTTGTTGCTGCACAACACGGAGTGATGCATGAAGACCAAAGCGGTACTCACTGAGCAGGACGTTGCGCAATTGCTGGTGGCGGCCAAGGAGCTGGCTCACCAGCGTCAATGGGCGGTGTCGGTTTGTGTGGTGGATGACGGGGGACATCCCCTCGGGCTGCTGCGCCTGGACGATGCCTCGCCGTTATCGGCCTACATCGCCACCGAAAAAGCCCGCACGGCTGCCATGGGCCGGCGCGACAGCAAGGTGTTCGAGGACATGATCAATGGCGGTCGCTACGCGTTTCTCAGTGCTCCGCATCTGCAGGGCATGCTGGAGGGAGGGGTGGCGATCCGCCATGACGGCCAGTGCATTGGGGCTATCGGGGTGTCTGGGGTCAAGGCTGAGCAGGATGCTGAATTGGCTCGTTTGGCGGTGGAGACGGTATTGCCGGTGATCACTCCGGATGCCTGACGACGGAACCAGGTCTGTGAAGTTAGTTACCCTGTGGGAGCGAGCCTGCTCGCGAAGGCGGTCTCACAGATGATGACGATGTTTGATGTGCCGGCCTCATCGCGAGCAAGCTCGCTCCCACAGTGGGATTCACAGGGAAATGCCGATCTTGTGAACACCACAAAAAAACTGTGGGAGCGAGCTTGCTCGCGATAGCGGTGGGTCAGTCGACTTGTGTATTTACAGACTGAGCGCCCTCGCTAGCAAGTCCGCTCCCCACAGGGTTTGCACAAATCTTCCAGACACGCTCCTGATCAGCAGTTAATCTGCCAAGAGCACATTCGTTAAACGGGACAGGGCATGACAGCGCGCAACTGGATCGATCTCAAGCAGGACGCCACGTCCGGTATCGAGACCGTGCGTGCGCATTTCGAGGGTCATGCCTATGATCCCCATTGGCATGACACCTACCTGGTGGGAGTGACCGAGCAGGGCGTGCAGCAGTTTCATTGCCGCCGCCAGCAGCACAACAGCACGCCGGGCAAGGTGTTCCTGCTTGAGCCCGGTGAGTTGCATGACGGCAACGCGCCCCATGACCACGGGTTTACCTACCGCACGTTGTACCTGGAACCCCAATGGTTGGAGCGCGAGTTGCGTTCCTTGTTCGACGTAGCGCCGGACAACGCCCAATTGGGGTTCGCCGCCACCTTGACCGACGATGCGCGGCTGGCGAGTGCCACGGCCTTGGCCTTCCAGAGCCTGCATGAGCAGGAGATCCGCATCGTGCGCCAAACGGCCCTCGATACCTTGTTGGCCAACCTGACCCAACACCTGCACTGGCGAGCACGGATCAACCCCGACCCGCGGTTGCCATTGGTGGCGCAGCAAGCCCGGGATTATCTGCACAGCCACCTGAGCGACGACGTCGGCCTGGATGACCTGGCGCGGGTCACCGGCGTGGATCGTTTTCGCCTGAGCCGTGCGTTCAAGGCCGCTTTCGGCCTGGCGCCCCATGCCTATCTGATCCAGTTGCGCCTGGCCCGGGCCCGGCGTTTGCTGGCTTCTGGCGAGAGTGCCGGTACGGTGGCGGCCATGCTCGGTTTTGCCGACCAGAGCCACTTGGGCCGCTGGTTCCAGCGCGCCTATCGCCTGAGCCCGGCGGACTACCGTAAGCGCTGCTCAATTGTTCCAGACTGACCACGACTTCCCAGGGATGATCAAACGATCGATCATCCACCGAGAAGTCGCTCCATGGACCAGTTACTGCCGTTTGCCCTATTCGCGTTTGTCGCCTCCATCACCCCGGGTCCGACCAATATCCTGGTGCTGAGCCATAGCTCGCGCTTCGGCCTGGCAACCACCTTGCCGATCATCCTCGGCGCCTGTGCTGCAGCGGCCTTGCTGGTGCTTCTGGTCGGCACCGGGCTGGGGGATGTGCTGGCGCGTCATGCCACGCTTCAAACACTGCTCTCATGGGCGGGCATCGCCTGGCTGAGTTGGATGGCCTGGCAGATTTTCCGCGCACCGGCCCAGGCCATCGACCCGGACCGCCCGGTGGAAGGCCCGCGCCTGGGCCTGGCGGGGGCGGCCGGGTTGCAATTGGTGAACCCGAAAACCTGGATGATGGCGTTGGCGGTGGTCAGCGTCTTTGCGGGGGCCGAGGCCGACCGGACCGTGCGGGTCCTCTGGCTGTCCCTGGCGTTCTTCGCCATTTCCATCCCCTGCATGACCGTCTGGGCCTACCTGGGCCGCGGCGCCGCACGGTTCTGCCGTTCCGCCGTGGCGATGGGGCGGTTCAATCGGGTCATGGCGGTGATGCTGCTGGTGTCGGCGTGGTTGACGTTGGTGATGTAGCGGCGATCGACCTTCATCACGCGCAATCCCTTGCAACGGTTGGACGGTATCAAAACACCGTTGATTTGGAGAGCATCGGCCACGCCAGAACTAACGTGCTTTAGCGCTCGAACGAACACTCGACCCCAAGGAAGGAGGTCCATCATGTCTACTCAAGACACTCATATCGATTTTATCCGCGCCAGGCTCCCCGTCTGGTTGACGCGAGCCACACGGGCCCGGCAGACGCGTTTCAAAGTGCTCACCCGTCAATTGCAGCGCGACAGTGATGCGCTCAATGCACTGCTCAGTGATCTGCCGGGGCCCTATGCGTTCACCCTCGATCGGCTCAAGACCCAGCCAGAAGTACAGGATTGGAACCGGGTGATTGGCCCCGGCACGGTGGCAGACGCGGTACGCCGGGCCAGGATCAGGCGAAGTTCCTTCGTCACCGACCCCTCGCTTTCGGTGATCGAAGCGGTCATGCGCAATTACCCTCCCGCCGACGCCGTCGCCGGCAGCGATTTCGATAACAAGGGCGAACTGTTCATCCAGGGCCGGCGAGGGGAGTTCTCCCAAGGGGGCGCCCCGTCGGACAGGGCGACCCTGGCCACGCCCCCGGCCCGTTTCGCCAGCCTCTGTCGCCGCATGGATGTGGGCGGGGCCTATCGACAGTTGCTCGAACAGAAAATGCCTCGTATTGCCGATGAGGTGCCCGCCATTGCCAAAGCCTACATGGCGTACGCCCGCAGCCAGCTCGCCTATGACGCCTACCAAGCCAAGCTGGAAGGGCGCCTGGATGAAACCGGTGAGCGGTTGCTGGCCCATGTGGGCGTTCATCTCGAAGACCGGCGTGTCGCCCCCCTGGCCTGTGAGGTCAAGGCGCTGGAGTTGCTCTCGGCCCCATTGTTTAGCGTCCGGTTGTACTGGGGACTGAAGGGCGATGCCCAGGGTGTTCGCCCGGTCGTCTTGCACATGCCCCATGACACCGAGGCGCCGCTCAAGCAGTTCCCCAGCTTGCAGGCGCTGTCGGCGGAGCTCACCGAACGGTTGCGCAAACGCCGCTATCGCCAGGGCCTGATGCATTACCTTCCGCTGCGTCTGCAGGCCAGCCTGGGCACGGCGCTGCACGATCAGGTGGAGTGGACGGTGACGGACAACCTCAATCTCTTCCAGGAAATTCATGCGCGCATCACCGGCTGGCGCGAGGGCGAGTGGGGTGAGGATGGCAATCAACGGTACATCCGAATACCCACGCCCAAGGTGGCCTGGGGCCTGAAAGACCTGCGCGAGGCCCCTTGGCACGCTTGCTACCACGAATGGCGCGGCCATGCTCTGGCCAACGCTTCGGCGCTGATGGTCCCGACCCGGGACCAGGACTGGCGTGCGCTGTTGGCTCGTCTCGACTATTGGGAGAGCCTTGTCGAGCGTTCGCTGATGGTTGCCGCGACCTTCTTCCCATTTTGCGCGCCCATCGGCATGACCGCCGCGGCGGTCGGTGGCGTGCGCCTGGTGTACGAAATCTTCGAAGGCATCCAGGCGTTCAACGAAGGCCACGCGCAAGAAGGGATCGAGCATATCTTCAACGTGTTGTTCGGGGTCGCTCAAGGCGCCTACCTGGGCTTCGTCGGTGGGGCCGTTGAACCCATGCCGGTGCGCGACGGCACCACGCGCCTGTGGAATGGCGACGTCAGTGCCTTCGAAGCGCAACGCTTACCCCCCGTGGAGGCCGAGCAGGACGCCTGGGGTGTCTGGCGCACGGAAGACGAGGCGTGGGTGCGCATCGAGGATCGTTACTTCGAAGTACAGGGAGCACAGGACGCTTTGAACCTGCGCCTGCCAACCGGGCACCAAGGTGTGACGCCCCCACTGGAATGGAGCCGTGCCCGCGGCTGGCAGTGGGCCCATCGCAACCCGTTGCAGCGCGATAACCTGGCGTTGCTGCGGACCTTTGCCGAGACCCCCGCCGAGCTGGATAACAACGCACTCCTGGCCTTGCAACGGCAGGTCGGCATCAGCGAGGCGCATTTGCGCTACCTGCAAGTCCAGGGGCGGCCGATGCCGGCGATATTGGCCGATGCCCTGGATGAAGCACGGAACTGGCAATGGGTGCGGCACACCATTGAACGCCTGCGCCGGGGCGAAGCGCCGGAGGGCTCGCATTTTCGCATCGTCCAGACCCTCGTCGATCTACCGGGGTGGCCCAAGGGCTTGACGTTGCGCTACCACGACGGCGTGAGGCTCTACCCGGTGGGTGACATCGCCGATACGCGCTTCCTATGGTTGAGCAAAGCGGACCTGGAGCACGACGCCTGGGCCGCCCGCATTCTGGGGAACCTGAGCATGGACGAGCAAAACGTGCTGCTCGGCCAACGCAGTTTCGGCTTGCGCCCGCTGGAGCGCAGCCGCTTGTTGGCCGGACGCTGGGCCGGGTACCTGGAGCGCAACGCCTCGCGAGTGAACGCGGCCATGGCCCGTCAGGTTGGGCGTGATCCCTTGGCTGCCCCGGTGATTCGGACGTTCCCGAACCTGCCCGAATCCATCGCCAACGAGCTGGTCCACGAGGTTGCAGGTCATGATCGGTTGCGCTTGCTGGAAGGCAAGGTGGCCGAGAACCTGGGCAAGCAGTGCGCAGAAGCCTTGCGCGAGCTGCGCCTGACCCGTGCCTTGCGCGCCCTGGAGCGGGGCGAAGGCACTGTCGATCGCGATCGCATCGTCATCGGTCTGCTGGGCAATGCCCCCCGGTTACAGGGTCGCGTGCACCTGCGCGTTTGGCTGCGCGAGCTGCAAGATCCGATAACCGTGGGGAAGGACGGCCCCTTGAAAACCATTCGCCAGGAAGGCGACAAGTACCGCCCCTTTGACGAAACCGGCGAAGAGTTGGCAAACCCCATGAGCCTGGAGGATGCGCTGCTGCGGGCGCTATCGGACGACGCCCGCCAGGCGCTGGGCTTGAATATCTGGGAGGCGGATAAGCTTCGGTCCCAGTTGCTTGCACAGGCCCTGGAGGACCGGCAAGGCCTGCGTCCCTACCTGTCGATGAGGCGCCTGGGCAGTGTCGGATCGCGGCCGCAATGGTTGAACGGGCACTTGGTGTACCCCCTCAGCGGCCGTGGCAGACTGCCGCTGCACGACTGGCGCGGCAGCCTGGAGCAGCGTCTTGAGCGGCTCTATCCCAGCCATGGAGGGGAGCGTCTCATGCAGCTACAGGCAAACCTGACGGAACAGGCCGGGCACCAAGGCATCAGCCTGGGCGAATTGGTCACCCAGTTGGAAAACGAATGGACCACGCTGGACGATGGGCTGCGCCAGTGGGTGGACCATGAGGGTTTCCACCACCCTAACGAACAGCAGTACGACCGTGAGACCCTGCTTGGGCAACGCAATGCCATCGCCAGTGAATTGCGTCGTGCCTGGCGGAGCGAAGCCGAACCGGGGCTGGAGGGTAGTGAGGTGGCATTACGCTTAGGGGCTTTGGACGTCGGTCGGTTGCCTCCCATCAGTGCACGTTTCGAGCATGTCCGTTTGGTGGCGCTGAGCCATATGGGCCTTAGCGAGGACCCTTCAGACTTCCTGAGATTGTTCCCCAACATCGATACGTTGAACCTGCAGGGCAATCATCTCACCACGATTCCGGTGGCGGCAGGTGAGTTACGTTCGCTGGTGGAACTGTCAATGGAAGGCAATCCGCTCCATCTGCACGCAAATGTCTTCGCGCCATTGACCGGTGCTGAACCCACTAGAATAGCCGCCCTGGACCTGACGGGGATCAGTAGCGGTCCGCAGATGGGAACCAGTGCGGACGTGATTGCAGCCATTGACAGCCTGGCCGCACTGCCGACGTTGCGTGAGGTGGTGTGGGCCGAAAACTTGGATTTCACACCCGAGCAGCTGCAGGCGCTGACTCGGTTGCCGGACTTGCGGGTGCTGGATCTGTCGCGCTGTGGCCTGCGCCTGGATGATGAGGGCAGTGCATTTCTGCGTACCGCGGCGGGTTTGCAGGAGCTACGCCTGAACGGAAATAATTGCAGGGACCTACCCGATTTGCCAGAGCTGACGAGCCTGTACGAGCTGGGAGTGGCCAGGAGCGGGCTCGATCGGGTGCCTCCGCTGGCGTTGGCGGTGCTGGCCAAGCATCCGTCCGCTCTGTACGTCCTCGATCTTCGAGGCAACCGCATCACCACTATCCAGGATGACTTGCTGCCCGCGCTCGACCGCTTGCCGGATCGGGGCTCGGTGGCCGTATGGCTCGATGACAATCCATTGCCCAGTCTTCAGATCCAGGGCCTGCGCGCCATATATCCCGACTCTTTCCAGTACACCGCCGATGATTGGCTCTACTTTTCCTCGGCGCTCAAGAGAGCGCTGGAGGTTGCCCGCGACGATCCCGGGATGCGAGGTTTCATCGACTGGTTCTCTGTTGGCATCCGCAACACCGATAAGCGGACGCCTGCCGGGTTGTCTTTCGCCGATCGCCAGAGGGCGGCCGCTGTCTTGCAGCACTACATCGGCTACGAGAACACTCACGACCCGCTGCCGCTGCTGATTGGCGATTTCGATCAGCAACTGCAACAACTGCGCACGCGCCTGCAAGCCCGTATCCTGGATCGACAAACGCCAGACCTTGCCGAGCTGGAAATGCATTTCCATTTTTTCGAATCGGTGATGCGCGCGCGCCTCGTTCGGGGAGGCGTGCCCTTTTCAGCGTTTCTGGTCGAGCATTCCGTCTATTGGAACCATGCCCTGACGGAGCGTTACCCCGACCTTGCGCAGCGCCAGCTACACATGACCCGTGAGGCATTCATCGACTGGCTCAGCGATGCCCAGGACACCTTCAACAGCAATGACCAGGCTCCGCGCGTGGGAGAAATGGCCTGGCGGCCCTACCTGGGGCTGATGTCCCGCGATTGGTCCGAAGGGCTGGCCTTCTGGGATACGCTGGATGACGATCTGGTGGAGGCCTTCAGCGAGCCGGTGAATCCGTCCCGTTGGCCGCAAGTGATGCTGGACAACCTGGTGCAGCCGGACGCCAGCCTGCCCAGCCCATTGGAGCCCGTCACCCAAGGCGACCGGATCGTCTGGCGCGGCGTGGGGCTCGAGGCCGTGACGGATGTGGATTGGAGCGCACGCCAGCCGGTGATGCTCAACGAGGACCAACTGCGGCGGACCATGGCGATCTACCGTTCGGTCAAGAGCCGGGAGGTCGAATCGCTGGTGCGGCGGATCACCATGGGGCTGGTCAATGCATGGTGGCCGGTGCCGTAGGCGCTGTCGCCCTGAAGACCAAGGCCTTCAGGCCACACGCCGGGTCGATGTCCGGAAATTCCGGCGGATTGTCCAGGCGTGCTTCGAACACCAGCCCGGGCGCTTCGCGGGTGACGCCGTCGATGAGGAAATCCGGGCCGGTGGCCGGGTCGTTGCTGCAGGCCAGGACTGTGCCGTGGGCGGTCAGCAGTTCCGGCAGGCGGCGCAACACCCGCTGGTAATCCTTGGTCAACAGGAAGCTGCCTTTCTGGAAGGTGGGCGGATCAATGATCACCAGGTCGTACGGGCCGCTGTTGATCACCTTGCCCCAGGACTTGAACAGGTCGTGGCCGAGGAAGCTCACCTGGCTCAGGTCGTGGTCGTTCAGCCGATGGTTGTCACGGCCGCGGCTCAGGGCCGCTCGGGACATGTCCAGGTTGACCACATGCTCCGCGCCGCCGGCAATGGCCGCCACGGAGAAGCCACAGGTGTAGGCGAACAGGTTCAGCACCCGCTTGCCACAGGCGTTGGCCCGCACCCAGTCGCGACCGTAGCGCATGTCGAGGAACAGGCCATTATTCTGCTTCTTGCCCAGGTCGATCCGGTAGCGCAGGCCGCCTTCGGTCAGGGTCCATTCATCAATGGGCTCGCCCACCAACCATTGGGTGAGACTTTGTGGCAGGTAGCGATGCTGCACGGCGAGTGTATGGGCCTTGCTGTGTTGCCAGGCTGGCGATGTCGTCAGCGCCAGCAGCGTCGCGATCAACCCGTCCAGGTGCGTGGGTTCCGGTTCCTTGAACAGCGAGACCAGCACCACCCCTTGTAACCAGTCGACAGTGACCTGCTCCAGGCCCGGCCAGCAGCGTCCGCGGCCATGGAGCAGGCGGCGGGTTTCTTCCGGTACCGATGCCAGGGCGGTCAGCAAATGGTCGTGAAGGGTTTGAAGGGCTACGCAATTCATTCAAGCAACGCCAGGGATTCGAAAGGCCGGCATTTTAACCAGCGTTTCAGCAGGTGCAATCTGTGGCGAGGGGATTTATCCCCGCAGGGCTGCGCAGCAGCCCTACCTGCCAACTCGGCGTGTCAGGAAGAATGAGTCTGCTGCATTGGGGCTGCTTCGCAGCCCAGCGGGGATAAATCCCCTCGCCACAAAGGCACTACTAACTGCCGCTGGTGGCCAGAATGCTCGCCACCTGTTGTGGCTGGCAATTGAGATAGGCCGAACGCTTGAGCCAACCCGGGTCCGGGTACCAGGAAAACATGAATTGCCCGCCCTTGAGTTTGTCGATCACCTGGCGCGCCACTTGCGGGCGTACGGCAGGGCAGCCCTGGCTGCGCCCGATACGGCCCTGGCGCACGCTCCACAACGGGTTCACGTAGTCGGCGGCATGGATCACGATCGCCCGATCACGGGCCAGGTCATTGAAGCCCGGCTCCAGGCCATCCATGCGCAGTGAATAGCCGTGGGTGCCCTGGTAGCTTTCCTGGGTGCGAAACAGTCCCAGGCTGGATTGATAGCTGCCCAGGCGATTGGAAAATTGCGTGGCGAAGTTTTCTCCCGAATTCTGACCGTGGGCCACCAAGTCGCGCAATACCAGCTTCTTCTGGCGCAGGTCGAAGATCCACAGGCGCCGGGCCGTGGAGGGTTGCGAGTAATCGATGACCGCCAAGTGGCGGGCTTGGCCGGCACCATTGGCGACCGCGCATTGCATGGCGCTCAAGGCACTTTTGAGCGCCAGGGGATTGAGTTCCGGCGCTGCCTGGGCGAGGCTGTGGTAAAGCGTTTGCGGCTTTGGCTTTTTTTCGGCCAGCGCCGGGCTGCAAATGATGCCAAGGCCCAGCATGACCAGGCAGAATCGGCGCAAAAAGCCCGATACAGGCGAAGGGGTTCCAACGTGGTGTTCGTTCGCGGCATCCCGTCCGATTTCGTTTGTCTGCATGATGGCGGGTCGTACCTGTCGCAAAATTCACCGTCAACGAGACGGCCATGGATTGGAGTAAAGCAGTTGTTCAAAAAGTCCGCATGTTACCTGAGCCTTTTATTGCTCACTGCGCCATTGGTCGCCACAGCCGAAGACAGCGATCCGGCACTGGTGCAGACCACCCTGGCGCAATGGGTGGTTGCGTGCCCGGACGTCGCGGTGGGTGCCGACTTTCCGACGTTGCTCGACTTGCAGGCGTTCTATCAGCAAAACGCAGGCCAGGCAGTCTGGGCGGACGACGAACGACGGGCGGCGTTGCAGGTCCAGTTGCAACAACTGGCCGATGACGGCCTGGATCCGGCCCGCTATAACCTGCCGGTCGAGGGGGCAGTCCAGGCCACTCACTGTGCCGACATCGCCATCAGCCAGCGCTACCTGCAAGCCTTGCATGACCTGCGTTTCGGCTACCTGCCTCAAGACCGGCTGGAACCGGTATGGAAGGCCAACCCACCGCCCCAGGATCACCCCGCCGTGGTGCTGGCCATCGCCGGACTGGGCCGGCAGAACCTGGCCGACGCTTTTGAACAGGCACGGCCGAACCTGGACCTTTACCGCAACCTGCGCGGCCTCTATGCCCGGCTGCGGCAACAGCCTCTGGCCGAATGGCAAGCGGTGCCGGGTGGGCCGTTGCTGCAACCGGACAAACAGGACGCCCGCGTCCCCGCCCTGGCCCAACGACTGTTCAACGAGGGTTACCTGAGTACGCCGCCGCAGGTGAGCGACGAGCATTACAGCCCCATGCTGGTGGCGGCGATGAAGAGTTTCCAGGCCCAGCATTCGTTGCAGGCCGATGGCGTGGTGGGACCGTGGACCGTCACCGAGCTGAACATCAGCCCGGCCATGCGCCGCGAGCAGTTGCGCATCAACCTGGAGCGCATGCGCTGGCTGGCCCAGGACGTGGAGACTGACAGTGTCCTGGTAAACGTGGCAGCGGCGCAGTTGACGGTTTACCAGGGTGGCGCGCCAGTCTGGCAAACCCGCACCCAGGTGGGGCGTGCGCAACGGCAGACACCGTTGCTCAAATCCCACGTCACCCGGCTGACGCTCAACCCGACCTGGACCATTCCGCCGACCATTATGCGCGAAGACAAACTGCCCGAAATCCGCCGTGACCCGGAGTTTCTCGCTCGCCACAACCTGAGGATCCTCGACAGTGATGGCCTGCCGTTGCTGGCGGAGGATATCGACTGGGAGCACCCGGGCAACCTCATGCTGCGTCAGGATCCAGGTCCGAAGAACCCGTTGGGCAAAATGGCGATCCGTTTTCCCAACCCGTTTTCGGTGTTCCTGCATGACACACCGAGCCAGTCGTTGTTCAGCAAGGGCCCGCGGGCCTTCAGTTCAGGCTGCGTGCGGATCGAGCAAGTGATGCACCTGCGTGACCTGCTGGTCAGCCCGGCCGAACGCGCACGCACCGACACCTTGCTGGCCACTGAGTCGACCCATGAATTCAGGCTGGCCCGACCTATGCCGATCCTGCTGGGGTACTGGACAGTACAAGCGGACAGCCAGGGCCAGGCGGTGTACATCCCGGATATCTATGGGCGTGACGTGACGCTGTCGGCCGCCCATGGTCGGGCGCTCTGAGCGCTTAGTTCCGAGCGCTTAATTCCGAGCTCAGGCGCATACAGTCGCGGGCGCGTGGGTGTTTTCGTCGAGCGTTGCGAACAAGCGCTGGCCGATAACATCGGCGGCCTGCAAATGTTGTTGCGGATCGGCGGTTTCCGAGTCGAGCAAACGCTGGGAACTCACTACCTGGGCGCCGCAATAACCGAAAATGCCATGGTCGATTTGCGTGGTCATCGCCTCACCGTAGCCGTGGCGCTGGAAGCTGTCGGCATCGGCGCCACCGACGCCCACCAAATGGACCCGCAAGTGCCCCAGTTTCTGGATAAACGGCTTGTCGAGGCTGAAATCGAACGCCCAGCTGTTGGAAAACACCCGGTCGATCCAGCCCTTGAGCAGCGCGGGCATGGACCACCAATAAATCGGATAGACCAGCACCAACGCGTCGGCACGGTCGATTCTGGCTTGCTCGGCCAGCACATCCGCGGGTGGCAAGGCCTCGCGGTGGTGCACAGCGTGGTCGGCAAAACTGAAGCGTGGCTCGAAGCCTTCGGCAGCCAGGTCGGCGATCTCGAACGTATCGGCAGGGTTGGCGCGGGTGATGCCCTCGGCGATTTTCCCGGCCAGTCTATGAGTGAGGGAGCGCGGATCGTGGTGAGCCACAACGATGAGTGCATGCATGGCGAAACTCCTTCTGGTCACGAGGTCTTGATGACAGGTATGCTTAAGTTACGCTTAGTAAGTTACGGTTGGTAAAGTTAGCATGTCAAGCACTGACGCACATTCGCAGCCTGCACCTCGTCGTCGTTTATCCCGGCATGACCTGCAGGCAGCGCCAATTGCTCGATGTCGCCTGGCGACTGGTGCGCGAGGAGGGCAGCGACGCCCTGACGCTGGCCCGATTGGCGGACCAGGCGGGGGTGACCAAGCCCATCGTCTACGACCACTTCATTAGCCGATCCGGGCTGCTGGCAGCGCTTTACCAGGATTTCGACGCCCGCCAGACCGCGCTGATGGATGCGGCCCTCGACGCCAGCGACGCCACCCTGCAAAGCCGGGCGGCGGTGATCGCGTCTTCCTACGTCGAGTGCGTGCTGCTGCAAGGCCGGGAGATTCCCGGGGTGATCGCGGCATTGACCAGTTCGCCGGAGCTGGAGCGCATCAAGCGCGAATACGAGGGTGTTTTTCTCGACAAGTGTCGCGCGGTACTGGAACCGTTCGCTGGCACGAAGGGCATCACCCAGGCCGGTTTGCGGGCGATGCTGGGGGCGGCGGAAGCACTGTCCAATGCCGCCGCCACCGGGGAAATCAGCGCTGCCGAGGCGAAGGAAGAGCTGCTGGCCAGTATTGTGGCGATGGTGACCAGGACCGCCGATAACCCTTCAAGCTGACCCACCGCCATCGCGAGCAAGCTCGCTCCCACAATGGAATGCTGGCGAGCCCCTCCTGCCATTACCACAATCCCCTGTGGGAGCTGAGCTTGCTCGCGATGACGTCAGTGCATTCAACATCTGCGCAAGCCGACCCATGGCTATCGCGAGCAAGCTCGGCTCCCACAACTGAACATGCACTCATCACTTACCCTTGTGGGA
Organism: Pseudomonas beijingensis; assembly: GCF_030687295.1. Taxonomy (NCBI): domain Bacteria; kingdom Pseudomonadati; phylum Pseudomonadota; class Gammaproteobacteria; order Pseudomonadales; family Pseudomonadaceae; genus Pseudomonas; species Pseudomonas beijingensis. The sequence goes on from NZ_CP117425.1 coordinate 4,133,498, forward strand.
GCGAGCTTGCTCGCGATGATGGCGGCACATTCAGCCATCTGCCAACTGACCGACTGATATCCAGAGCAAGCCCCTCCTGATGGCGGACTGCACTTTTATGAAGCCGCAGGCGCGGTGATCGCACCATCCCAAGGCAGTTGGCGGTGCTTGCGCAGCGGTGGCGGGCGCCGGTTGGCTTGCGGTGACTGAGCTGACGCCTTCGCGGGCAAGCCCGCTACCACAGGGGATTAGCGGTGAATGCTCGATCGTGAATAGGGTGTGGAGGAGGTTTGGCACGCTCGCTGCAAGAGGCTATCCAGACCCACCGCGAACACAGTCGAGTGGGCAGCCCCGTCGGTCAACGAAGATCGAGTGCCAGCAGGCCGGGGGATAACGGTAGGTCGGGGCGCAGTCGCCGGGCCGATACCGCACAGAACAGGCAAAGACGCCTGGAACCGCAAGGTTTCAGGCGTCTTTTTTTTGCTTTCAAAATCGTGATGGGCTTTTGTCGGGTGCTTTCTATGAATTCCAACGTTGCTTCTCTGAACAAGCTGCAAACGCTGATCGTGATCGGCAATGGCATGGTCGGCCATCACTGCGTCGAGCAACTGATCGAGCGCGGTGCCCTCAATCATTACCGCGTGCATGTGTTCAGTGAAGAGCCGATGCGTGCCTACGACCGCGTGCACCTGTCCGAGTACTTCTCGGGCCGTGACGCCGAGTCCCTGGCCCTCGGTGAAGCTTCGTTGTACCAGACCCCCGGTGTCACGTTGCACCTGGGTGTGCCGGTGCTGGAAATCGACCGCGATGCGCATCAGGTCGTGACCGCGCAGGATCGCATCAGCTACGACAAACTTGTGCTCGCCACCGGTTCCTACCCGTTCGTGCCGCCGATTGAAGGCGCCGAAGGCGATTCGTGCCTGGTCTATCGCACCCTGGAGGACCTGGACGCGATCCGCGCCGCCGCCAGCAACGCCCGCCGCGGCGTGGTGGTCGGTGGCGGCCTGCTGGGCCTGGAAGCGGCCAACGCCCTCAAGACCCTCGGCCTGGAGGCCCATGTGGTGGAATTCGCCCCACGGCTGATGCCGGTGCAGTTGGACACCCAGGGCGGTTTGGCCCTCAAGGCACGCATCGAGAAGTTGGGCGTCGGCGTGCACCTGTCCAAGGGCACCCAGTCCATCAGCATTGGTGAGCAGTACCGTTATAGGATGAATTTCGGCGACGACGATTTCCTCGAAACCGACCTCATCGTGTTTTCTGCCGGTATCCGCGCCCAGGATGCCCTGGCTCGCCAGAGCGACCTGCAGATCGGCCCGCGCGGCGGCGTGGTGATCGACGACCATTGCCAGAGCAGCGATCCGGACATTTTCGCCATCGGCGAATGCGCGGCCTGGAACGGCAGCATTTTCGGCCTGGTCGCCCCGGGCTACCAGATGGCCCGCAACGTTGCGGCCCGGCTGTGCGGCGAAAGTGCTGAAGCCTTCACCGGCGCCGACATGTCCACCAAGCTCAAGTTGCTGGGCGTGGACGTCGGCTCCATCGGCGACGCCCATGGCAACACCCCGGGTTCGCGCAGCTTCCAGTTCATTGACGAAACCAGCGCCAGCTACCGGCGCCTGGTGGTGGACGCCGACGGGAAACGCGTGATCGGCGCGGTGCTGGTGGGTGATAACAGCTACTACGACACCTTGCTGCAATACATGCAGAACGGCATCGCCTTGCCCAAGGACGCGGCCAGCCTGATCCTGCCATCGTCCGAAGGCGCCCCGACCCTGGGCCCGGCGGCGTTGCCCGAAACCGCCACGATTTGCTCGTGCCACAACGTCACCAAGGGCTCGATCTGCTCGGCCATCGACGGCGGCTGCACCGATCTGGGCCAGCTCAAGTGCGACACCAAGGCCGGTACCGGTTGCGGTGGTTGCGCGGCCCTGGTCAAGCAAGTGTTCGAGCATGAATTGATTGCCCGCGGCGTCAGCGTCGACAAGAGCCTGTGCGAACACTTCGCCTACACCCGCCAGGAGTTGTATGCGCTGGTGCGGGTGGAAGGCATCATCAGTTTCGAAGAACTGCTGGCCAAGCACGGTCGTGGTCACACCGGCTGCGACCTGTGCAAACCGGCGGTGGGCTCGATCCTGGCGTCGTGCTGGAACCAGCCGATCATGGACCCATCCCTGGTGGCGTTGCAGGACACCAACGACACCTTCATGGCGAACATGCAGAAAAACGGCACCTATTCTGTGGTGCCGCGTATCGCCGGCGGGGAAATCACCGCCGACAAACTCATCGCCATCGGCGTGGTCGCCAAGAAATACGATCTCTACACCAAGATCACCGGCGGCCAGCGCATCGACCTGTTCGGCGCCCAGCTGCACCAGTTGCCGGACATCTGGGCCGAGCTGATCGAAGCCGGTTTCGAAACCGGCCATGCCTACGGCAAATCCACGCGCACGGTGAAGTCCTGCGTGGGTAGCACCTGGTGCCGCTACGGCGTGCAGGACAGCGTGCAGATGGCCCTGACCATTGAGGATCGCTACAAAGGCCTGCGCTCGCCGCACAAGCTCAAGTTCGCGGTGTCCGGCTGCACCCGCGAGTGCGCCGAGGCCCAGAGCAAGGACGTCGGCGTGATCGCCACCGAGAAGGGCTGGAACCTCTACGTGGCCGGCAATGGTGGCATGCGCCCGCGGCACGCCGAGCTGTTCGCCACCGACCTGGATGACGAGACCCTGATCCGCTACATCGACCGCTTCCTGATGTTCTACATCCGCACCGCCGACAAGCTGCAACGGACCTCGGTCTGGCGCGAAAGCCTGGAAGGTGGCCTGAATTACCTCAAGGACGTGATCATCCACGACAGCCTGGGCCTGGGCGTCGAGCTTGAAGCACAGATGCAACTGGTGGTCGACCGCTACGAATGCGAATGGGCCAATGCCTTGAAGGACCCGGAGAAGCTCAAGCGCTTCCGCACCTTCGTCAATGACCAGCGCGGCGATCCGGACGTTCACTTCGTCCGCGAGCGCGGCCAGCGTCGGCCGGTTCACGCCCATGAACTCCACCTGATTCCCGTTACCGAGGAGGTGCTCTGATGAGCCAGTCAAACGTCGTTCGTATTCCCGCCCGCGATGTCGCCCAGCAACCCTTGCACTGGCGTGCCCTGTGCAGCCGCGACGATCTGGTGCCCAACTCCGGCGTGGTCGCCTGGCACGACGGCAGCCAAGTGGCGCTGCTGTACCTGCCTGAGCATCAGGACAAGCCGCTGTACGCCATCGACAACCGCGACCCCAAGTCCGGTGCCAACGTCATCGGCCGTGGCTTGCTGGGCAGCATCAAGGGCGACCTGGTGATTGCCTCGCCGATGTACAAGCAGCATTTCCGCTTGGAAGACGGCCATTGCCTGGAGTACCCGGAGCAAAGCCTGCGGGTGTGGCCGGTGCGGCTCAATGGTGATGTGGTGGAGATTGGCGAAGACTGATCCTAACCATCGGGTGACCTGAAAACTGCATGAAGACCTGTGGGAGCGAGCTTGCTCGCGATAGCGGTTTATCAGTCAATGCTGATGCTGCTGACCCAAAGCTATCGCGAGCAAGCTCGCTCCCACAGGGTAAAGCCTTGACTGACAGGCCTGGGTTCAAACATGCCTTTAGCTAAATGTGGGGATGAACAATGAAAACCGCCGCCCAACTGGTGAGACTCAAGAGTGTGCAGAACCAGCAGGTTCACAGCATCGCCCCCGAGCAGACGGTGCTCGAAGCGCTGCAGATCATGGCCGAGAAAAATGTCGGCGCGCTGCCGGTGATCGAGGACGGCCAGGTGGTGGGCGTGTTCAGCGAGCGGGACTACGCGCGCAAGATGGTGCTCAAGGGGCGGTCGTCGGTGGGGACGACGGTGCGCACCATCATGAGCGCACCGGTGGTCACCGCCGACAGCCAGCAGAGCATCGACCGCTGCATGGAAGTCATGACCGACAGCCACTTGCGACACTTGCCGGTGCTGGATAACGGGCAGTTGATCGGCCTGTTGTCCATCGGTGACCTGGTGAAAGAAGCGATTGTCGAGCAGGCGGACTTGATCCGGCAGTTGGAGCACTACATTCGCGGGCACTAAACCCCGCTGATTCCTTTCACTACCGGATCAAATGAACTACATGCTTGCCAGATATACCTGTGGGAGCGAGCTTGCTCTCGATAGCGGTGGACCCGTTGCCATTGATGTTGACTGGCCTGGCCCTATCGCGAGCAAGCTCGCTCCAACAGTGGCTTGTGTGTGGCCACTTGATCGTTCCCATCACCACCAAGAACCTCATTTGTACGCTCGGTGACTTCCATGCTTCGATGGCCTTAATGAATCGGCCGCCAGCCTAGACCGGATCGGCAGCGGGACGGTGCTGGCGCAGCAGTTCGATCTGCTGGGACGGGATCAACTCGCGCAACGCTTTATAGAGCGCGCGGGTTTCCAGCAGGTTCCAGATGCGCAGCATGGTTTCCAGCGCATCCAGGGGTTTGCTGATGAAATCCCGGGCACCGAGGGCCAGGGCCCGCAGGCGCGTATCTCGGGTCGCATCGGCGGTCAGGACCAGGATCGGCAAGTAGTCGTTGGCCGGGATGCGTCGGTTCAGTTGCTCCAGCACGGCAAAGCCGTCGAACGCCGGCATGTGCAGGTCGAGGATGACCAGGTCCGGCTCGAAGCTGTTGAACAGGTCCAGCGTACGCAAAGGCTCGGTGCTGCTCAGCACATTGTGTAGCCCTTCGCGGGCCAGCAGTTGTTCCATCAGGTCCAGGTTGGGGCGCTGATCGTCGACGATCAGAATGCGCAAGTCGCGATTCATGCGGGCTCCGGTAGATAGTGCTCGAGGTGGCCGAGAAAGGCCTGGATATGGATGGGTTTGGTCAAAATCGCCGTGGCCCCGGCGTCGCGCAGGGCACGATGGGTCAGGTCGCTGGCATCGGCGGTGATCATCAGCACCGGCGTTGCCGCAGTGGCCGGGGACTGGCGCAGGCGCCGCAAGACTTCCAGGCCTTCCAGGTCCGGCAGGGTGACGTCCAGCAGGATCAGTTGGGGGCTGTGCTGGCGAGCCAGGTCGAGGCCCATCTGGCCTTGCATGCTCGATAACAGCTGAATGCCGGGCCGGCGCTGCATCAAGGTCTCGATCAGCGCGAGGCTCGACAGGTTGTCTTCGATGCAGAGGATTTTGCCGTGATAGTCCACGGGCGGGCGCGTTACTGTCAGGGCGGCGATGGGCGGTAAATGCGTGCCGATCACTTGGGTGGCGGGCAGTCGCAGGGTAAAACAGCACCCGTGCCCGGGCTCGCTGTGGACCTGCAGGCTGCCCTGCATCATCTCCAGCAGGTTCTTGCTCAAGGACAAGCCAAGGCCAGTGCCTTCGACCTGCGGATCGGCGCCCAGGCGTTCGAAGGGCTTGAACAACTGATCCAACTGGTCAGGGGCGATGCCATGGCCGGTATCGTGGACGGCGATGCTCACCTGGTGGGCCTGGACGCTCACTTCGAGGCGCACCTCGCCGCCGGGTCGGTTGTATTTGATGGCGTTGGACAACAGGTTGAGCAACACCTGCACCAGGCGCTGGCGATCGGCAAGCACACCGCTGTCGTCGGGCAGTGCAGGCAGGTCGACCAAGTGGATCCCGGCGTCGGCGGCCATGGGGGAAACCAGCGTCAAGGCTTCGTGCAGCACGGTCGCCAGGGCGATCGGTTCGATGTTCAGGGGCAGGCGTCCGGCCTCGATCCGGGCGATGTCCAGCACCTCGTTGATCAACGCCAGTAAGTGCTGGCCGGCCCGCAGGATGTGGCTGACCTGGGGACGTTGGCCGGCGGTGGAGTCCATGTCCAGCAGTTGAGCGAAACCGAGGATGGCGTTCAATGGCGTGCGCAGTTCGTGGCTCATGCGCGACAGGAATTCGCTCTTGGCCCGGCTGGCGCTTTCTGCTTCTTCGCGGGCAGTGCGCAGGGCGATCTCGGCGGCGCGTCGGTCGGTGATGTCGCGGGTAATCTTGGAAAAACCGCGCAAGGCGCCCGTGCCGTCGTACTGGGCGGTGATGACCACGCTGGCCCAGAAGCGGCTGCCGTCCTTACGGCAACGCCAGCCTTCCTCCATGTAATGCCCGTCGCGGGTGGCTTCGCGCAGGGCCATGTCCGGGTGCGCCGGGCATTCCTCGGGCAGGTAGAACAGGGAGAAGTGCTGGCCAATGATTTCCTGCTCGGTGTAGCCCTTGATCCGCTGCGCGCCGGCGTTCCAGGTGGTGACGTAGCCTTGGGCATCCAGGGCGAAGATCCCGTAGTCCTTCACCCCGTCGATGATCAGCCGCAAGCGCTCCTCGTTATCGCGCAGGGCCCGCTCGCGTTCGGCGAGCAACTGCCCGGCCTCCACCAGGCGTGTGCCGAGCTGGCCGATTTCATCCTGCTCCGGCGGTTGTGGCAACAAGGGTTGGCCCAAGGCCAGGCGCTGGGCGTTGCCTTGCACCTGCTGGACCCGGGCGACAATGCCCTTGGACAGGAACAGCACTGCGACAATGGCTCCGAGCAACCCGCACACCGCCGCCAGCAATGTGGCGAACAGCAGGCGCATGCGTGTGGCCGAGGCGGCGGCGCTGCGCTCGGCGAGCAAGCCATCCTCACGTACGCGCATGGCGCTGATCTGCTCGCGCAGCACGTCCAGCACTTGTTTGTTTTCGATCAGGATCGCGGTGATGGCGTCGGGGTCGTCACGCTTGCCGTTGCGCAAGGCGAGCAAACCGTCGAGTTTGTCGGCGATCAGCGGGGTGATGGTCTTGAGGTGCTCGCGCATCCTGGCATCGCGAATGTTGTGGTCCAGGCGCTGTAACGCCGCGTGGATCAGCGGCGTGGCCTGTTCGTAGCTGGGCAGGAAATCTTCGCGCCGGGTCAGCAGGTAACCGCGCACGCTGGCCGCGGCCTCGGCCAGCAGGGTGTGGACCGTCTGGATATCACCCTGGACGAGCAGTACCCGGCGCACATCCTCTTCGGCCCGTGCGGTCTGGCGTTCGGTGATGTAGATCAGCACCAGCGACAGCAGCAGGACCACCAGGGGCAGGGAAATCACCACCAGGGCCTTGCCCCGCAACGGCAGGTCGGCCCAGCGGCGGGCGGCGACAAACCTCATGGCCATTGTCCGGCGGGTTGCGCCACCAGCCCCAAGGCCACACCGCGCACGGCGGCCTGGGTCCGGTCGGCGGCGCCCAGTTTGCCGATGACCCGCTCGACGTGGGCCTTGGCCGTGCCGGGGGCGATGCCCAGCTTTTCACCGATCTCTCGATTGCTGAAACCGCCGGCCACCAGCCCCAACACCTGGCGTTCACGGGCGGTCAGGGCCTGGACCTGGGGCGTGCTACTGGCGCCACGCTCGGCCATGCGCCGCAGCAGACGCGCGCTGACGGAACTGTTCAGCGCCTCGTCACCCTGGGCGACCCGTTTGAGCGCGTCGAGCACTTCATCGCGGCTGGCATCCTTGAGCAGGTAACCGACCGCGCCCGCGCCGATGGCAGCTTCGAGGTGATCGGGGCTGTCATCCATGGTGAAGATCACCACTTTGATCCCGGGCTGACGCTGCTGCAGGAGTCGCGCCGCGCCCAGGCCGTTGAGGACCGGCATGCGAATGTCAAGAATCGCGATGTCCGGCTGTAGCCGCTCGCACAGGTCGAGAGCCTCCTGGCCGTCGCGGGCCTGGCCGACGACCTCGAACCCCGGGCTGTCGGCGAGCATGCTGACAAACCCGGTGCGGGTGACTTCGTGGTCATCGGCCAGCAGCAGGCGCAAAGGACGGTTCATGGCTGTACTCCGGCGGACGGTAGCGGCACGCTGGCCAGCAAGCGGGTGCCACCGCCAGGCTGGCTGCAACAGGCCAGGTGGCCGCCCAGCAGGTTGGCGCGTTCCTGCATGGCGGCCAGGCCCAGGTGGCGGCTACCGTTGGTCTCGATGGGTTGTTCCAGGGCAAAACCACGGCCATCGTCTTCTACCCGCAGGCTGGCGTGGCCATCTTCCACCGCCAACCCCAGGCCCACGCGGCTGGCCTGGGCGTGCTTGAGAATGTTGTTGATGCCTTCCTGGGCAATGCGAAACAGGGCGATTTCGGTGTTGCCCGGCAGGCGCACGCTGCTGTGTTCGGCCCAGCTCACGGTCAGGCCCGCGTCACGCAGGCGGTCGGCCTCCTTGTCGACGGCTTTGTACAAGCCGAAATCGTCCAGCACATGGGGGCGCAGGCCTCCGATCAGTTGTCGGCCCTCGCCGACGCAGCCTTGGGCCAGGTCGAGGATGGCTTGCAACTCGCTCGCCAGCGCCGGCGGCAGCGACGGGCAACGACCGGCGAAGCCCTGCAAGCGCTGGTGCAAGCCGGCCAGGTTTTGCGCCAGACCGTCGTGCAGGTCGTAGGCCACGCGCTTGCGTTCGTCTTCCTGGGCGCTGAACAAGCGGTGGACCAGCTCGGACATGGTCCGCTCGCGGGCCTGCAGCGCCTCGACCAGGCGGCTGTTCTCCAGGTGCGCCGCCAACAGCGTCGCCAACAATTGCAGCGACTCGATGTCTTCGTTGTCCGGCGCGCCGAGGGCCACGCTGTTGCCCAGCAGCAATGCCCCGAACGCCACGCCCTCTGAGGTGCGCAGGGGAATGCGCAGGACCTTGGGCAGGGCGCTGCCGGGGGCTTCCAGCCAATTCGGGCCGAGTATCTGCGGCTGGGCCAGGTTGGCGAGCAGGTCGACGCGCTCCGCGCTGCCGTGGCTGGCGAGGGTGCGCAACGCGTTGTCCGGCGCCCATTCCAGCAGCAGGCCGTGGTCCATCGCCATGAACGCGCACGCCCGTTGCAGCGCACGCTGACGCATGGCCGGCAGTGGCAACTGCGTCAATTCATGGCCGGTGCCCAGCAGCAGGCCCAGGCGCGCGGCACGGCTTTGCGACTGGCGATACTGGCTGCGGATGGCCAGGGCGCTGCCGGGATCATGGGGCGGGCTTTGCATGGGGGGCTCCAGCATGGAAAAAGATCGAACGGTTCGCGGTGATGCCATTAGACCGTGTCACCGGCACCGGGCCTATCTGCCGAATGGCATAGGCGATTGGCACCGGTTGGCCGATGGCGAAGGCTCGGGAGGTCGGCAAAGTGGGCTCATTGAACCCCAAAGGAGTCTTCCGATGAAAATGAAAACCTGTGCCATTGCTGCTTTTTTCCTGCTGAGCGCGCCGCTTGTCCAAGCTGTCGAGGCCACACCTTATGTGTATCGCACAGTGGCCGAGCAACCCAAGAATGTGAACGACCGGGAAATCGCCGCGCTGTTCGACCGCTGGAACGCCGCGCTGCAAACCGGTAGCGCCACCGCCGTGACCGGTCTTTATGCCCCGGATGCGATTTTGCAACCGACGGTTTCCAACAAGGTGCGCAACACGCCGGCGCAGATCCAGGATTACTTCGAGCATTTCCTGGCGGGCAAACCGGTCGGACAAATCAACTACCGGGAAATCCGTCACCTGGGTCCCGACGCGGCGATGGACAGCGGTGTCTACACCTTTACGCTGACCCAGGCCGATGGTTCCAAGCGCGAAGTCCAGGCGCGCTACACCTTCCTCTATGAGCGACTCGATGGCCAGTGGAAGATCATCAACCACCACTCTTCGGCCATGCCGGAAGTGCCGAAGACCTTGCATGCCAGACACTGACAGCAGCGCTCGCAAAAGACCTGCCTGTGGGAGCGAGCTTGCTCGCGATGGCGGTATGGCAGAAACATAGAGGCTGACTGATACTCCGCTATCGCGAGCAAGCTCGCTCCCACAGGACTCTCGACCAATTCCATCCCCGTTTTTAAACATCCTTTGCATAAACAACTTGGATTCCTGCGCGAACATTAATTAGAATCAGTCTCATTTGAGATTTTGCGCAGGCTTCTGGACATGTGTGATGCAGTTACGCCGACGGAGCAATCCCTTCATGCGTTGTACCGTGACCATGGGAGTTGGCTGGAAGGCTGGTTGCGCCGGCGCATGGGCAATGCCTGGGATGCGGCGGATCTGCGCCAGGATACCTTCCTGCGGGTGCTTGCCAGCTCCCAGACCCTGGCGGATCTGCACGAACCCCGGGCTTATCTGCTGACCGTCGGTAAACGCCTGCTGAGCAATTTCTACACCCGGCGCAATCTGGAGCAGGCGTATCTCGACGCCTTGGCGAACCTGCCTGACGCCTGCGCGCCGTCTCCGGAACAGCGTTGGCTGCTGCTGGAAACCCTGCAAGCCCTGGACGAATTGCTCGATGGCCTGCCGTCCTTGGTGCGGCGGGCTTTTTTATGGAGTCAGCTTGAAGGCCTGGGTTATCGCGAGATCGCCGAGCGCCTGCAAGTCTCCGAGCGCACCGTGAAGCGCTACATGGCCCAGGCCTATGAGCATTGCCTGTTGGTGGACTTCTGATGTCGTCGACGCTATCCCCCGAGGCGCGTGAAGCGGCACGGGCGGCTGCCCGCTGGTTGACCCTGATGGAGTTCGATGGGGACGCGTTCGACTCGGCGGCCCTGCAACGCTGGCGCGACAGCAGCGCTCACCACGAGGCCGCCTGGCAGAAGGCCCAGCGATTGCGCCAGCGCTTTGCCGGAGTGCCTGCCTCCCTGGGCATGGCAACCCTGGACCGCCCGACGCTGGCCCGGCGAACGGTGCTCAAGCGGGCATTGGGCGTCGCGGCATTGGTCCCGACCGCCTGGCTGCTGGGACGGGAGCTGCCGCTGGAGGCCTGGCGCGCTGATTTGCACACCGCCACAGGCGAGCGACGGCGCTGGGCGCTGGTGGATGGCAGTGCGCTGCAACTGAACACCGACAGCGCCGTCGATCTGGACCTCAAGGTACGGCGCCTGGTGCTGCTGCGCGGTGAGATGGCCCTCAAACTCGCCGGGAGCACACCGCTGTCCGTTCAGTCACCTTATGGGCTCATTACGGTCCAGCGTGGCGAGGTCTGCCTTCACTTGGGCGAGCGCGACTGCCGGGTGTCGGTGGTCAGCGGTTCGGCGCAACTGCAACCCCTGCACGGGCCATCGCTGAGCCTGGAAGAAGGTCAGCAGGCCAACGTCCAAGCCTCAGGCGCGGGCCCGGTGCGGGCGTTCGACGTGGCACAACTGGGCTGGCGTGACGGGGTACTGGTGGCGCAGGATCAGCCGCTGGGGCAATTCCTGCGGGAACTGAGCCGCTATCGCCCCGGCGTGCTGCGCTGGGACGAAACCCTGGAATCCCTGCGAATCACTGGCAGCTTCCGCTTGGACAACACCGATCGAATCCTCACGCTGCTGGCGGCCAGCCTGCCGTTGGACGTGCACATGCGCACCCGTTACTGGGTCACGTTGACGCTTCGTCAGACTCTGGCCTGAGACTTGCGGTAAGCCCCTGTGGCGAGGGAGCTTGCTCCCGCTGGGTTGCGTAGCAACCCCAAACCCGCCGCCGCGATGTGTCAGGTTGATGCAGTCTGCCTCGTTGGGGGCGCTGCGCCCCCGGCGGGAGCAAGCTCCCTCGCCACGGGGTTTGAGGCCTGTTCCGATTTTGTGTCCCCTTTTTTTGTCTCGCTTGTCATTCAAGGCAACTGAACAAAAACGAGAGCGCTTTCCAATGTCCGCAGTTGTCCCTTTGCGTGTGCGCCCGGCCTTTGCCGGCCGGCGTCCGTTGTTGAACCTGAGCCTCATGCTGAGCCTGGGTGCCAGCCCATTTTTCATATCATCGAGCCAAGCCGAAGAAGCCGCCCGGCGCAGTTATCAGGTGCCGGCCGGCAGCCTCAGCGCGGCGTTGACCCGGTTTGCCGGGTTGGCGGGGGTCAACCTGTCGGTGGATCCGGCCTTGGTGAGCGGGCGCAACAGCGTCGGGCTTTCGGGGGAGTATGGGGTGGAAGAGGGGTTTGCCCGGTTGTTGCGGGGTTCGGGCCTGCAATTGCAGCCGGTGGGGGAGCAGGCCTACATCCTGATGCCGGCGCCAGAAGGCGGCAGCCTGCAGCTGGCACCCACTTCGATTCTCGGCGCCACGGCGTCGCCGGACAGCCCGGTGTACGCCGGCGGTCAGGTGGCACGGCGTGGTTCGCAAGGCTTGCTGGGCTCGCGGGATTTCATGGAAACGCCGTTCAGCATGACCACCTACACCAGCACGACGGTCAAGAACCAGCAGGCGCGCACCCTGGGCGACCTGATCGCCAGCGACCCCTCGGTCCGCACCACCAACCCGGCGGGTGGGCGCTATGAGCAGTTCACCATTCGCGGTTTCAGCCTGTTCAACAGCGATGTCGCGTACAACGGTCTCTACGGCATTCTGCCAACGTACACGATCGACATGGAGATGGCCGAGCGCGTCGATATCCTCAAGGGGCCGAGCCAGCTCATCAATGGTATCTCGCCGCGAGGCAGCGTGGGGGGCGGGATCAACGTGGTGCCCAAACGCGCCACCGACAAGCCCATCACCTCGTTCACCGGCAGCTATGCCTCCAATAACCAGCTGGGCGGGGCGGTGGATGTGGGTCGGCGCTTTGGTGAAGAGGACAAGTTCGGGATTCGTTTCAATGGCGTGAAGCAGGCGGGGGACACCGAATGGGATCACCAGAGCGTGGATCGCGAGATGGCGGTACTGGGCCTGGATTTTCGCGGTGAACGCCTGCGACTCTCGACGGACATCGGCCACACCGAACGCAACACCGACGCGCCCCAGGAGCGCGTGCAGGTCGGTGTCAATGCCCAGATCCCTCACGCCAGTGATGTGCGCGACAACTACGCCCAGTCCTGGAGCAAGGCCCGCACCCAGGACACCTTTGGCACGGTGAACGCTGAGTTCGATGTCAGTGATTCGGTGATGCTGTATGGCGGCGTTGGCGCGCGCAAAAGCGACCACGATTTCCTTCGGCACAACGTTTCGGTGACCAACGACGCAGGGGATTTCACTGTCCAGCCCCGTGACTTTACCCGGGAAGAAAATGTCCGCACGGCCACGGCCGGGGTGCGCAACTGGTTCCATACCGGTCCGGTGAGCCATGAGGTCAACCTGGCGGCCAGCTATTTCTACATGGATTTCGAAAATGGCGGCGCCCGTTACGCCAACGGTCGCAGCAACCTGTATGACCCGGTGCAGACCCCGACGCCAAGCAACCCGACCCGCCAGGACGACAAGGTCTACACCGAGAACCGCTTCAGCGGCGTGGCATTGTCCGACACCCTTGGGTTGTTCGAGGATCGCTTGCTGCTGACCCTCGGCGCTCGCTGGCAACGGGTGAAGGTTGATGACTGGACGAATAACGTCAAGGGCGACACCGCCTACGATGAGGAAAAGGTTTCGCCCTCGGGTGGCATCCTGTTCAAGGCGACTGACAAGCTGTCGCTGTATGCCAACTACATGGAAGGCCTGAGCCAAGGCAAGATCGCGCCATCGACGGCGGTGAACGAGGATGAGATTTTCCCGCCGTTCATCAGCCGCCAGGTCGAGGTGGGTGCCAAGTATGACGCCGGTCCGTTCGCCGTCACCGCTGCGGTGTTCCGGATCAAGCAGCCAGCTTACGCAACCGACGCCACGACACGCGTCTTCGGCCCGAACGGTAAGCGTGAAAACACCGGCGTGGAGCTGAGTGTGTTTGGCGAGCCGCTGAAGGGAACCCGCTTGCTCGGCGGCGTGATGTTCATCGACAGTAAACTGACTGACACCACCGACGGCAGTTTCGATGGCAACCGCGCACCGGCCACACCGAAATACAACGTCAACCTCGGCGCCGAGTGGGACGTGCCGACGGTACAGGGCCTGACCCTGACCAGTCGCGGCATTTATTCCAGCTCGCAGTACCTGGACCAGTCCAACACCAAGGAAATCGATGCCTGGACGCGCTTCGACGTGGGGGCTCGCTACGGGTTCAAGGTCGACGAAAAAAACATCACCCTGCGGGCCAACATCGAAAACGTGGCCGACAAGCGCTACTGGAGTTCGGCCGGCGCGTCGGATGACAGCGAGCCAGGCTTGACGCTGTCGACCCCGCGCACCTACCTGCTTTCCGCGACGGTGGATTTCTAGACCGATGTGCCGCTCCAGGGAGGGAGCTGACTGGGTTCAGATGTCGCGAAACAGATCGTGGGCATCCAACAGTCGCCAGGCGATCTCGGGACGTTTTTCCAGCCCTCGGCGGATGGCGGCGGGAATCGACTGGCGAATCTTGCGGCACAGGCCGGGCTGGTCCTGGAATTCGATGGCGATGCCGCGCATGGTCCGCACTTCGTTGTAGCCAGGCTCGACGCGCAGGCGGATCCCCAGGTTTTCATACAGGCGCTGTTGCAGGCGCTGGAGTTCGTCGAGGCTCTGGATGTTTTCAAGGCGCTCAAGCAGGCGTTTTTCTTCCTGGCGGTTCAGGCATAGGATGCGCAGGTCGCTGCCAGGCGCTTGCAGCAAGGCATCACGCCCGCAATCGCAGACGCCGGGCGGGCAGGGGGGACGAATCGGGATCGACGCGGTCATGGGCTCCACAAAGTCTGCTGCACAACGAAACAGCGAGCTTATCGCCGGCCCAGGCAATGTGATGCCTGGCGGCATGTGGGTCAAGCCTGTTGGAGCGGCCGCTGGTCTGGCGCAGCGGTGTGCCCCACCGTTTTATTGTGGGAGCGAGCTTGCTCGCGATAGCGTCGGATCAGTTGCATTGATGTTGACTGACCCATCGCTATCGCGAGCAAGCTCGCTCCCACAGGGATCCAAGTCGGACACAACAGGTGTGTTCGCCGAGATCCAAATATGGGAGCGAGCCTGCTTGCGATAGCGGTGGGCAGTCGAGGAAATTACAACCCCAACTCGGACAACCCCGGATGATCATCCGGCCGGCGGCCCAGGGGCCAGTGGAACTTGCGCTCGTTATCCTTGATCGGCATGTCGTTGATGCAGGCGTAGCGGTTGTACATCAGGCCTTGCTCGTCGAACTCCCAGTTTTCGTTGCCATAGGAGCGGAACCAGTTGCCCGAGTCGTCGTGCCATTCGTAGGCGTAACGCACGGCGATGCGGTTATCGGTGAAGGCCCAGAGTTCCTTGATCAGTCGATAATCCAATTCCTTGGCCCACTTGCGGGTCAGGAACGCCTTGGCTTCTTCGCGGTTGTGCGCGAATTCGGCGCGGTTACGCCATTGGGTATCCAACGTGTAGGCCAGGGATACTTTTTGTGGGTCGCGAGAGTTCCAGCCGTCTTCGGCCAGGCGAACTTTCTCGATCGCCGATTCACGGGTGAACGGCGGCAACGGCGGACGAACTTCAGAAGAGGCAGACATGGCGAATCTCCAATGAGTTGATGAATGACACAGGGTTCAACGGTCAGGCGTGTAGCAAAATCTTGAGCATGTCCTGGGCGTGGTCAGCTGCGCTGTGGTCGCCCATGACCAGCGCCACGGTAATGGCGCCGTCGATCAGGATCAGTAGTTGACGGGCCAGGGCCTCCGGGTCTTCGACACGTTGTTCGACGCACAGCCGGGTCACGTAATCGAGCAGTTTCTGTTTGTGCATCTTCGCCACCTGACGGACCGGATCTTGTGGATCGCCGGTTTCGCCGCTGGTATTGATGAAGGCACAGCCGCGAAAACCTTCGCTGTCGAACCAGCCCTTGAGCACGGTAAACAAATTGAGCAGCGCGCGCAGTCGGTGTGGGCGCCTTGTCCACTTCGCTGCTGAACCATTGCATCCAGCGCTCGTCCCGCCGCTTGAGGGCGGCCACGATCAGGTCGTCCTTGTTGGCGAAGTAGCGATAGACACTTTTCCGGGAGACGCCGGCGGTTTTCACCAGAAGGTCCATGCCGGTGGCGGCAATGCCACTTCTATAGATCAACTTTTCGGCGACATCGAGGATGATGTCTCGTGTTTCATTACCAGTGATTTCGTTCATGTGGCTAAAGTAGAATGATCGTTCTCCTTGGTCAAGTGTTTTTTTCTCGACCGACAGGAAGACCCGAACCCATCCATGGTGTAAGCTCATCCGTTCTTCGGAATCGACCTTTTGCGAGCCCTATGCCGTCGCTCTTCAAACGCTCCCAGCTGCCCAAGTTGCGCAGCTTTGCACTGACCGCCGACGCGGTGACCATCCTCGATGGCGCTGCCCAGTTCCGCCGTTGCCTGCTGGAGAAAATCGCCCAGGCCACCCAGCGCATCTACATCGTCGCCCTGTACCTGCAACAGGACGAGGCCGGCCAGGAAATTCTCGATGCCCTGCATACCGCCAAAGCGGCGCGTCCGGAACTGGACGTGGTCGTGGTAGTGGATTGGCTACGGGCCCAGCGCGGATTGATCGGCGCCAAGAAGCAGCCGGGCAACTCGGCGTGGTACCAGGAACAGACCCGCACCCATGCCAGCGAAGTGCCGATCTACGGTGTACCGGTGCAGACCCGCGAACTGTTCGGCGTATTGCATTTGAAAGGTTTCGTGATCGATGACTGCGTGCTCTACAGCGGCGCCAGCCTCAATAACGTCTACCTGCACAAGTTCGACAAATACCGCTACGACCGCTATCACTTGCTGCAGAACACGGCACTGGCCAACTCGATGCATCACCTGGTGCAGCATGGCCTGATCACCTCCAGGGCCGTGCATCGTCTGGACCTGCCGAACCTGCCCAGCACCCGCAGTTTGCGCAAGGACATCGGTGATCTGCGCAGCCGCCTCAAATACGCGACCTATGACACCAGCGTCGGCAGCCTCGATAAGAGCGGCCTGTCGGTCAGCCCGTTGCTGGGCGTGGGCAAGAACAATCCGTTGAGCCGGGTAATCGGCGAGCTGATTGCCAGCAGCCGCCAGCAACTGACCATCTGTACACCGTATTTCAACCTGCCCTTGGCCGTGACCCGGGAGCTCAATCGCGCCCTGGCCCGTGGGGTCAAGATCGACATCATCGTCGGCGACAAGACGGCCAACGACTTCTACATTCCGCCGAGCGAGCCATTCAAAATCATCGCGGCGCTGCCATACCTCTACGAAATCAGCCTGCGACGCTTCTCCAAACGGCATCAGCGCGCGATCGACAGCGGCCAATTGAACCTGCATCTGTGGCGTGACGGGGACAACACCTACCACCTCAAGGGCATGTGGGTCGATGAGCGCTACACCTTGCTGACCGGCAACAACCTCAACCCGCGGGCCTTTCGCCTGGACCTGGAAAACGCGCTGTTGCTGGACGATCCCAAGGGCGAGCTGCTGGCGCCGCGCCAGACCGAGCTTGAGCAGATCTACCGCCACACCCGCCGGATCGAGCGTTACCTGGACCTGGAAACCCTGCCGGATTACCCCGAGGCCGTGGCCCGGTTCCTGAAACGGGTCAGCCGGGTGCGTATAGAACGGCTGCTTTACCGGATCCTGTGAACACCCGCGCCATGTCGGAAAAAGACACCATCTCCATCCAGCTGGTGCGTGAGGCGTTGCTGCAAAGCTGCGCACCCGGGGCGGCTACCGAGGAGGTCCTGAGCAAGGTCGGCATAGACCCGGCGCTGCTCGACGACGCCCAGGCGCGGGTCCCGGCCCATGCCTATGCGCGGCTCTGGCGTTTGCTGGCCCAGCGCCTGGATGACGAGTTTTTTGGCATGGACCCGCGCAAGCTCAAGTCCGGCAGCCTGGCGTTTCTCTGCCAGTGCGCCATGGCCCAGCCCACGCTGGCGAGCGGCTTGACGGCGGGACTTGGGTTTCTGTCGCTGATGCTCGAACACCTGCCGGCCCAGTGGATGCGCCAGCAAAGCCTGGCGGAGATCGTGCTGCTGGAAGATGACCAGGCGCCGCGCCGGGCGTTTACCTATTTTACCTATTGGATGATCGTCCATGGCGTGGCCTGCTGGCTGGCCGGGCGGCGCATTCCCATTCTGTCCGTCGAGCTGCGTTGCCCGGCGCCGGATTTCTGCGACGACTACCGGGTGATGTTCTCCCAGAACCTGCGCTTTGACCGACCGCGCACCCGGATGATTTTCGCCGCCGAATGCCTCGACCTGCCCATCCGGCGCAACGCCGATGAACTCAAGCGCTTCCTGGCCCGGGCCCCGGCCAACATCCTGGTCAAATACCGCGATCCGCAAAGCCTGGCCAGCCGTATCCGCCACGACCTGCGGCTATTGCCTGCCGAACAGTGGCCGGAAACCGAGGCCCTGGCCCAGCAGTTGTGCGTATCCGCCTCGACCCTGCGCCGCCGCTTGGCGGAGGAGGGCCAGACCTACCAAGGCCTCAAGGACAGCGTGCGCAAGGAGTTGGCGATCACCTGGCTGGCCGAGCCCTCCATCAGCTTCGTCGAAATCGCCTCGCGCCTGGGCTTCGCCGATGCCAGCTCCTTCTACAAGGCGTTTCGCAAATGGTCCGGGTCCAACCCGGGGCATTATCGCAGCCTGATTCTCAACGAATCCGACTGATCCGACACCGAAAATCCCTTTGGGAGCGGGCTTGCTCGCGAAGAGGTCGGCAACACCAGCATCTCTGTGACTGACACACTGCTTTCGCGAGCAAGCCCGCTCCCACAGGGGATTTCGCTTAGCTGACTGGCTCGCTCATAAAACCGTCATTTTTCTTTGATAAAAGCCTGTGCAGGTGCCGGAAGAGCCGGGCCATCCATCAGGGTAGTGTATGCACGTGACCGTTTTGGGCAACGCATGAACGTATTGGTCACCGGCGCCGCAGGGTTTATCGGTTTTCATACGGCCAGGCGGTTGTGCCGCGAGGGCCATCAGGTCATCGGCATCGACAACCTCAACAGCTACTACAGCGTCGAGTTGAAACAGGCGCGACTGGCGTTGTTGGCCGAATACCGCAATTTCTGCTTCCTGCGGCTGGACGTGGCCGACAAACAGGCGCTGCTGGAGGTGTTTGCGCAAACCCCATTCGAGTACGTCGTTCACCTGGCGGCCCAGGCTGGCGTGCGCTATTCCATCGACAATCCCGACCTGTACGCCCAAAGCAACCTGGTGGGATTCCTCAACGTGTTGGAAGCCTGCCGTGCCCATCGGCCGGCACACCTGGTGTTCGCCTCGAGCAGCTCGGTGTATGGCTTGAACGAACGCCTGCCGTATGCCACGACCGACCCGGTGGATCAGCCGGTGTCTTTTTATGCGGCGACCAAGCGCGCCAATGAACTGATGGCCCACGCTTACTCGCATCTCTATGGCATTCCCACCACCGGCCTGCGGTTTTTTACCGTGTATGGACCTTGGGGGCGGCCCGACATGGCGCCGCTCAAATTCACCGAGGCCATCCTCAACGGTCGTGCCATTGACCTTTACAACGACGGCGCCATGTCGCGGGATTTCACCTATATCGACGACATCATCGAAGGCCTGGTGCGGTTGTTGCCGCGGCCGCCGGCCAATGAAACGGGGGTGCGCCACAAGCTCTACAACATCGGCTTCGGCGCGCCGGTGAAGCTCTTGCAGTTTGTCGAGTGCCTGGAAGAGGCCTTGGGCATCCCCGCGATCAAGCATTTCCTGCCGTTGCAACCGGGCGACGTGGTCGACACGTGGGCCGACACCCGCGAGCTGGAGGAACACATCGGGTTTCGCCCACAAGTCGCGGTGCCCGTCGGCGTGCAGTCGTTTGTCGATTGGTACCGCGCGTATTACCGCGTTTAACCCCTCAGCTTTTTACAGGAGCGTCATGCACGAAACCCTTTATGTGTCGGTCCTGATTCCGGCAAAGAACGAAGCCGGCAACCTCATTGCGCTGCTGGAAGAAGTGCATGCGGCGCTGGCCGACGAGGCCTTTGAAGTCATCGTGGTGGACGATGGCAGCACTGACGCCACCGCCGCTGAACTGCGGGCGTTGCAAGGCAGTGGCTATCGCCAGTTGCGGGTGCTCAGCCACGCCCGCTCCCTCGGGCAGAGCACCTCGATCTACCACGCGGCTGAGTTGGCCCGCGGGCATTGGTTGGCAACCTTGGACGGCGACGGGCAGAACGACCCGGCCGACCTGCCGAAGATGCTCGACCTGGTACGCGGTTCGGAGGGCACACCCGCCGGCGTCAAGCTGGTGGCGGGGCATCGCGTCAACCGCCGGGACACGGCGAGCAAGCGGTGGGCCTCGCGGTTCGCCAACAAACTGCGGGCCAGCCTGCTCAAGGACCAGACGCCCGATACCGGCTGCGGCATCAAATTGATCGAGCGCGAGGCGTTTCTGCGCCTGCCGTATTTCGATCACATGCACCGCTTTATTCCGGCGCTGATCCGCCGTCACAACGGCCGGATGTTGGTGCATCCGGTGAATCACCGTGAGCGTGGGGCCGGGGTGTCCAATTACGGCAACCTCGACCGGGCGCTGGTGGGCATTGTCGATCTGTTCGGGGTGTGGTGGCTGATCAAGCGCACCCGACTGGATATCCACGCGCAAGAAACCGAGGTGTGACATGGGCAGAGAAACGTTGTGGCTGGCCGTTGGCTTCGGCGGGCAACTGGCTTTCACCGGGCGTTTTGCCCTGCAATGGCTGTACAGCGAATACAAGAAGCGCAGCGTGATTCCCGTGGGCTTCTGGTACCTGAGCATCATCGGTAGCGCACTGTTGCTGGCCTATGCCATCTACCGCGAAGACCCGGTGTTCATTGTCGGCCAGTCCTTCGGCTTCATCGTGTACCTGCGCAATTTGCAGTTGATCGCCAAGCAGCACGGGCAGGAAAACCGCGAACTGGCCGAGAAAGGCTGAGACGGTGCGAATACGATTGTCTTCCTCGCGGTTGGAGCTTCTGGCGCTTGTGGTGTTGGCTTTGATCATGGTCGGCGCGGGCCTGGGCTGGCGCCAACCGATGAACGTCGATGAAGAGCGCTTCCTCGGCGTTGCCCTGGAGATGTTGCAGAACGGCTCGTGGTTCATTCCCCATCGTGCCGGGGAAATCTACGCTGACAAACCGCCGCTGTTCATGTGGGCGGTGGCGTCGTTCGTGCAACTGACCCACCTGCCGAAAGTCGCCCTGTACCTGCCTGCGTTGCTGGCCGGCGCCGTCACCACCGCGTGTCTGTATGACCTGGGCCGGCGCTTATGGGGGCGACGCGTGGGGGTGATCGCCGCGCTGTTGTTTCTCGCCACCTACCAGACCTACAGCATCCTGCGTACCGGGCAAATCGATGGTTTCCTTGCGCTTTGGACCATCCTGGGGATCTATGGCTTGTGCCGGCATTTGCTGCTCGGCCCGGCGTGGCGCTGGTATTACCTGGCCTGTGGGGCGATGGGGCTGGGGATCATCAGCAAAGGCGTGGGTTTCCTACCGGTATTGATGCTGATTCCCTATGCCTATGGGCTGCGCCGAGGGTGGAAAGGCCTGGTGTCCATGCCGGGCAAGGCGGGCGCCTGGTGGCTGGGGCTGGTTGTGGCGCTGGCGGCGATCACCCTGTGGCTCGGG
Source organism: Pseudomonas beijingensis (assembly GCF_030687295.1). NCBI lineage: Bacteria > Pseudomonadati > Pseudomonadota > Gammaproteobacteria > Pseudomonadales > Pseudomonadaceae > Pseudomonas > Pseudomonas beijingensis. Next base: position 4,154,793 of record NZ_CP117425.1, read on the forward strand.
CCTTTGTTGTGGATCGTGTGGCAGGGCAGTCCCGACAGCCTGGCCTATGCCCAGGAGATCCTGCTGAAGCAGACGGCGGGGCGTTATGCCAATGCCTGGGAGCACCGCGAACCCTTCTGGTACTTCTTTGTCCAGGTGATTCCGAAGTACTGGCTGCCGATCTTTTTCATGCTGCCATGGCTGGTGCCGGCCTGGCGCAGGCAGTTGCTCAAGCACGACGGTCGGGTGCTGGTGCTGCTGGGGTGGGTGGTTCTGGTGCTGTTGTTCTTCAGCCTGAGCAGTGGCAAGCGCAAGCTGTATATCTTTCCCGCGTTGCCGGCCTTGATCCTGCTGGTGGCGCCGCTTGTGCCGTGGATGCTGCACCGTTGGTTCAGCCGGTGGCCGAGGGGCAGGGCGGTATTCGCTGCCTTGACGGTGGTGTGGTTGTGCGCCTGGTTTGTGCGCGGTTTCATCGAGCCCTACAGAGAAGGTGTCAACCCCCACCAGACCTTGATGCGTGATGTCGCGGGGCTGACTTCAAATGCCGAGTTGGTGCTCGTGGGATGGCGCGAGGGTCATTGGCTGTTCGCCCGGCAACCCATCGTGCATTTTGGCTTTTATAACGGCAACTCCCTGGAACAATCTGCCACTTGGCTGCGCAGCCACCCGCAGGCCTTTGCCTTGGTGCCCGGGCGGGACCTGGCTCGCTGCTACGACCCGCAAAAGGCGCGTCGGGTTGGGAATACTTCTCGGGCTGAGTGGTTCCTGGTGGGGCCCGATGCGGATAACCAGCGCTGCCAGTCCCCAGCGCCGGAGAAGGTTTATTCATTTGCCTGGAAGCAGCCCTTGTAGTGGCTGGACAGCCGCCATCGCGAGCAAGCTCGCTCCCACATTGGGTTGCGGGCGTTCACAAAACTCGTGTCCACCACATATCCCCTGTGGGAGCGGGCTTGCTCGCGAAAGCGGTGGTTCAGACACATCATGATCGACTGTCAGGCCGCCTTCGCGAGCAAGCTCGCTCCCACATGAGTGCTTGGGCGGTCACAGAATCGAGGCCCACCACCAATCCCCTGTGGGAGCGAGCTTGCTCGCGATGACGGCCTGGCTGGCACCACATCCCTCGAACCATGGCCAAACCAGTCAAGCAACTTGATGGCTTTGACCATTGCCGCGACCGCCCTTCGGCGCGAGTATTTGCCTGCTCTTCACGGTTCCCCCAACCAATAAAAAGTACAGAGGGATTCTGGTCATGCGCGATTATTCGTCCGCCACGTCGCAGTTCGATTACCTGCCCACCGTCAACGCCGCACTGCACGGCTCGCTCGAGGCGCTCAATGCCTGTGTCGAGTGTTGCGACCGGCATGCGTTGCCGGGTCGCATCGCCTTGTTCTGGGAGGGCCGTGACGGCAGCGACGCCACCTGGACCTACCGTGACCTGCAGGACAACGCCGCGCGGTTCGCCAATTTTCTACGCGCCCAAGGCGTCGGCCAGGGCGACAAAGTGGCCGGCCTGCTGCCGCGTACCGCGGAACTCTTGATCGTGGTACTGGCCACCTGGCGCATCGGGGCGGTGTATCAACCGCTGTTCACCGCGTTCGGGCCCAAGGCCATCGAACACCGCCTCGGCAGCTCGGGCGCGCGGGTCGTCGTCACCGACGCCGTCAACCGTCCCAAGCTAAACGAAGTTGCCGGTTGCCCCACCATCGTCACGGTGGGCGGCGAAAAGGGCCAGGGCATCGTGCGCGGCGATTACAGTTTCTGGGCCGAAGTGGCGAACCATTCCAGTGAGTGCGAACCGCTGATGCTCACCGGCGAAGACCCGTTCCTGCTGATGTTCACCTCCGGCACCACGGGCCCCGCCAAGGCGCTGTCGGTGCCGCTCAAGGCCATCGCGGCGTTCCAGAGCTACATGCGCGACGCGGTGGACCTGCGCCCTGAAGACGCCTTCTGGAACGTCGCCGACCCCGGTTGGGCCTACGGCATTTATTTTGGCGTGACCGGGCCGCTGGCCATGGGGCATCCGATTACCTTCTACGATGGCCCGTTCACCCTGGAAAGCACCTGCCGGATCATCAACAAATACGCCATCACCAACCTGATCGGTTCACCCACGGCCTATCGCCTGTTGATTGCCGGCGGCGAGCAGTTTGCCCGCTCGATCAAGGGCAAGCTGCGCATCGTCAGCAGTGCTGGCGAGCCGTTGAACCCGGAGGTGATCCGCTGGTTCGCCGACAACCTGAACGTGGTAATCCACGACCATTACGGCCAGACCGAACTGGGCATGGTGCTGTGCAACCACCATGGGTTGGAACACCCGGTGCACCTGGGCGCAGCCGGTTTCGCCTCGCCGGGCCACCGGATCGTGGTGCTGGATGAAAACCAGCGCGAGCTGGGCGTGGGCGAACCGGGCATTCTCGCGGTGGACCGCAGCCAGTCGCCCATGTGCTGGTTCGCCGGTTACGAAGGCGCGCCGACCAAGGCCTTCGTTGGTGATTACTACTTGAGCGGCGACACCGTGGAACTGAACCCGGACGGCAGCATCAGCTTCGTCGGCCGCAGCGACGATGTGATCACCACCTCCGGCTACCGGGTCGGTCCGTTCGACGTGGAAAGCGCGCTGATCGAACACCCGGCCGTGGTGGAAGCGGCGGTGATCGGCAAGCCTGATCCGGAACGCACCGAGTTGGTGAAGGCCTTCGTGGTGCTCAGCACCCAATACCGCGCCTCACCGGAGCTGGCCGAGGAACTGCGCCTGCACGTGCGCCAGCGCCTGGCGGCCCATGACTATCCCCGTGAAATCGAATTTGTCAGCGACTTGCCGAAAACCCCAAGCGGCAAGTTGCAGCGCTTCATCTTGCGCAACCAGGAGATCGCCAAGGTTCAAGAGACTTTGGCGCACAACGTTTCAGCTTGAACCCAAGGAAACCATGATGCAGATCGACAACAAGATTTTCCTCGTCAGCGGCGGTGCTTCCGGCCTTGGCGCGGCCACCGGTGAAATGCTGGTCAAGGCCGGCGCCAAAGTGATGCTGGTGGACCTCAACGCCGACGCTGTGGCTGCCCAGGCGCAAAAGCTGGGTTGCCAGAGCGTGGTGGCCGACATCAGCAACGAAGCCGCGGCTGAAGCGGCGGTCAAGGCCACCGTCGATGCGTTCGGTGGTCTGAATGGGCTGGTGAATTGCGCCGGTATCGTGCGCGGCGAGAAGATCCTCGGCAAGAACGGCCCCCACGCACTGGCCAGCTTCAGCCAAGTGATCAACGTCAACCTGATCGGCAGCTTCAACTTGCTGCGCTTGGCGGCTGCGGCCATTGCCGAAAGCGAGGCCAATGCCGACGGCGAGCGTGGGGTGATCATCAATACCGCTTCGGTAGCAGCCTTCGACGGCCAGATCGGCCAGGCGGCTTACGCGGCCTCCAAAGGCGCCATCGCCAGCCTGACACTGCCGGCCGCCCGTGAACTGGCGCGCTTCGGTATCCGGGTGATGACCATCGCGCCGGGCATCTTCGAAACCCCGATGATGGCCGGCATGACCCCGGAGGTGCGCGACTCCCTGGCCGCCGGCGTGCCGTTTCCGCCGCGCCTTGGGAAACCTTCCGAGTACGCGGCGCTGGTCAGGCATATCATTGAGAACAGCATGCTCAACGGCGAGGTGATCCGTCTCGACGGCGCCTTGCGCATGGCAGCCAAATAAGTCTGGAGGATTCATGATGTCCAACGATCCTATTGTCATCGTCAGCGCCGTCCGCACCCCCATGGGCGGTTTCCAGGGCGAACTGAAAAGCCTCACCGCCCCGCAACTGGGTGCCGTCGCCATCAAGGCCGCCGTGGAGCGTGCCGGCATCGCGCCGGGTGCGGTTGAAGAAGTGCTGTTCGGTTGCGTGCTCGCCGCTGGCCAGGGCCAGGCACCGGCACGTCAGGCCGCGCTGGGCGCCGGGCTCGACAAGTCGACCCGCTGCACCACGCTGAACAAGATGTGCGGTTCGGGCATGGAAGCGGCGATCCTGGCCCATGACATGCTCATCGCCGGCAGCGCCGAGGTGGTGGTGGCCGGCGGCATGGAAAGCATGTCCAACGCGCCGTACCTACTGGATCGCGCCCGTGGCGGTTACCGCATGGGCCATGGCCGGGTGCTTGACCACATGTTCCTCGACGGCCTGGAAGATGCCTACGACAAAGGTCGATTGATGGGCACCTTCGCCGAAGATTGCGCCGAGACCAACGGTTTCAGTCGCGAGGCCCAGGACGCCTTCGCCATTGCGTCCACCACCCGCGCCCAGCAGGCGATCAAGGACGGCAGTTTCGACGCCGAGATCGTGCCGCTGCAGGTCATGGTCGGCAAGGAACAAGTGACCATTCGCCACGACGAGCAGCCACCCAAAGCGCGGATCGACAAGATTGCCTCGCTCAAGCCGGCGTTCCGCGAGGGCGGGACGGTGACGGCGGCCAACGCCAGTTCCATTTCCGACGGCGCCGCTGCCCTGGTGCTGATGCGCCAGAGCCAGGCGGTCCAGCGTGGCCTCAAGCCTTTGGCGGTGATTCACGGTCACGCGGCGTTCGCCGATACCCCGAGCCTGTTTCCCACCGCGCCGATTGGTGCCGTGAAGAAACTGATGCAAAAGACCGGTTGGTCGTTGGATCAAGTCGACTTGTTCGAAGTCAACGAAGCCTTTGCCGTGGTGGGTTTGGTGACCATGGACAAGTTGGAAATCGCCCATGACAAGGTCAACGTCCACGGCGGCGCCTGCGCGCTGGGCCATCCGATTGGCGCGTCTGGCGCGCGGATCCTGGTGACATTGTTGTCGGCCCTGCGCCAGAAAGGCTTGAAGCGCGGCGTCGCGGCGATCTGCATCGGCGGCGGCGAAGCCACGGCCATGGCCGTCGAATGCCTGTATTAAGGAACCCCCATGCTCCCGACTGAAGAACAGACCCAAATCCGCGACATGGCCCGGCAGTTCGCCCAGGAACGCCTGAAACCGTTCGCCGCCGAATGGGACCGTGAGCACCGTTTCCCCCGAGAAGCCATCGCTGAAATGGCCGAACTGGGCTTTTTCGGCATGTTGGTGCCGGAGCAGTGGGGCGGTTGTGACTCCGGTTACCTGGCCTACGCCATGACCCTGGAGGAAATCGCCGCCGGCGACGGCGCCTGCTCGACCATCATGAGCGTGCACAACTCGGTGGGTTGCGTGCCGATCCTCAAGTTCGGCAACGATGAGCAGAAAACGAAATTCCTCACGCCTCTGGCCAGCGGCGCGATGCTTGGCGCTTTCGCTCTGACCGAGCCCCAGGCCGGTTCGGACGCCAGCAGCCTCAAGACGCGGGCGCGCTTGGAGGGCGATCATTACGTGCTCAACGGTTGCAAGCAGTTCATCACCTCCGGGCAGAACGCCGGGGTGGTGATTGTGTTCGCGGTGACCGATCCGAGCGCCGGCAAGCGTGGCATCAGCGCGTTCATCGTGCCGACCGACTCGCCGGGCTACAGCGTGGCGCGGGTCGAAGACAAACTCGGCCAGCACGCGTCCGACACGTGCCAGATCCTCTTTGAGGAGGTGAAGGTGCCGCTGGCGAATCGCCTGGGGGAGGAGGGTGAGGGCTACAAGATCGCCCTGGCGAACCTGGAAGGCGGCCGGGTGGGCATCGCGGCGCAAGCGGTGGGCATGGCCCGCGCTGCGTTCGAGGCGGCCCGTGACTATGCCCGGGAGCGCTCCAGTTTCGGCAAGCCGATCATCGAGCACCAGGCCGTGGCGTTCCGTCTGGCCGATATGGCGACCCAGATCGCTGTAGCCCGGCAAATGGTGCACCACGCCGCCGCCCTGCGGGACAGTGGCCAGCCGGCTTTGGTAGAGGCGTCCATGGCCAAGCTGTTCGCCTCGGAAATGGCCGAAAAGGTCTGCTCCATGGCGTTGCAGACTCTGGGCGGTTACGGTTACCTCAACGACTTCCCGCTGGAGCGCATTTATCGCGACGTGCGGGTCTGTCAGATCTACGAAGGCACCAGCGACATTCAGCGCATGGTCATTTCGCGCAATCTTTGAACAGGAGTCCTGCATGAGCTACGAAACGATTTTATTGGAGATCAAGGACCGCGTCGGCCTGATCACCCTCAACCGTCCCCAGGCGTTGAACGCCTTGAATGCGCAGATCGTCAGCGAACTGAACCAGGCGTTGGATAGCCTGGAGGCGGATCCGAAGATTGGCTGCATCGTGCTGACGGGCTCGAAAAAAGCCTTCGCAGCCGGTGCCGACATCAAGGAAATGGCTGAGCTGACCTACCCGAAGATCTACCTGGACGACCTGTTCAGCGACAGCGACCGCGTGGCCAACCGCCGCAAGCCGATCATCGCGGCGGTGAATGGTTTTGCCTTGGGCGGTGGTTGTGAGCTGGCGTTGATGTGCGATTTCATCCTGGCCGGTGACAATGCCAAGTTCGGCCAGCCGGAAATCAACCTCGGCGTGTTGCCGGGCATGGGCGGCACCCAGCGCCTGACCCGGGCGGTGGGCAAGGCCAAGGCCATGGAAATGTGCCTGACCGGGCGCTTTATCGACGCGGTGGAAGCCGAGCGTTGCGGCATCGTCGCGCGGATCGTGCCGGCTGATGAACTGCTGGACGATGCGCTGAAAACCGCCGCGCTGATCGCCTCCAAGTCGGTGCCCATCAGCATGATGGTCAAGGAAAGCGTCAACCGCGCCTTTGAGGTCAGCCTGTCTGAAGGCGTACGTTTCGAGCGCCGGGTATTCCACGCGGCGTTCGCGACGCAGGATCAGAAGGAAGGCATGGCGGCGTTCGTGGCCAAGCGGGCGGCGGAGTTTCAGGACAAGTAATGCGGCGTACTCACTGACGCCATCGCGAGCGAGCTCCCACAGTGGATCTGCGGTGTAGGCAATTTTTGTGTACATCACCGGACCCAGTGGGAGCGAGCTTGCTCGCGAAGAGGCCGATACATCCAGCATCTCAGTGACAGACCCACCGCTTTCGCGAGCAAGCCCGCTCCCACATGGGATCTGGAGTGTATTCAGCATCTGCATACACCACCAAACCTGTGGGAGCGAGCTTGCTCGCGATGCTTTCCCAGCCATCACACCAGGTAGTTTTTTAACTCCCGGGCGATGACCATCCGCTGTATCTCGCTCGATCCTTCATAGATCTGGGTGATCCGCGCATCCCGGTAGTAGCGCTCTACCGGATAATCCTCGAGGTATCCGTAGCCACCGTGAATCTGTATGGCCGAGGAGCAGACTTTCTCGGCCATTTCCGAGGCGAACAGCTTGGCCTGGGAGGCTTCCGACAAGCACGGCTTGCCGGCGCTGCGCAGGCGGGCGGCGTGGAGGAAGAGCAGGCGGGTGGCGTTGATGCGGGTGTGCATGTCGGCCAGCAGGTTGGCGATGCTCTGGTGCTCGATGATCGGCTTGTCGAACTGGACGCGATCACGGGCGTAGGCCAGCGCCGCTTCAAACGCTGCGCGGGCAATGCCCAAGGCTTGCGCCGCGATGCCGATGCGGCCGCCTTCCAGGTTGGAGAGCGCAATCGCCAGGCCTTTGCCGCGAGCCCCTAGCAGGTTGGCCTCGGGAACTGTGCAGTTGCTCAAGGTGACCGCACAGGTGTCCGAGGCGCGAATGCCCATTTTGTGTTCAGTGCGATCGACGATGAACCCCGGCGTATCGGTAGGCACCAGGAACGCCGAAATGCCTTTCTTGCCCAGCTCCGGGTCGGTCACGGCAAACACGATTGCCAGTTTCGCCCGTTTGCCGTTACTGACGAACTGCTTGGCGCCATTGATCACCCACTGGCCATCGCGCAGTTCGGCCCGGGTGCGCAGGTTGTGGGCCTCGGAGCCAGCCTGGGGCTCGGTCAGGCAGAAGCAGCCAATGGCCTGTCCACTGGCGAGCTCGGCCAGCCACGTCTGTTTTTGTTCATCGGTGCCGAAATTCAGGACTGGCCCGCAACCCACCGAGTTGTGGATGCTCATCAGCGCCCCGGTGGCACCGTCGCCGGCGGAGATCTCCTCCACGGCCAGGGCATAGGCCACATAATCGACGTAGGTACCGCCCCATTCTTCCGGCACCACCATCCCCAACAGGCCCAGTTCGCCCATCTTCGCCACCAGGCCGTCGTCAATCCAGCCGGCTTTTTCCCACGCCTGGGCATGGGGGGCGATTTCACCACGGGCGAAGTCCCGGGCCATGTCGCGGATCATCACTTGTTCTTCGGTCAGTTCGAGGTCGTGCATGGCTCAGTTCCCGTGGTCGTCGAAGCCGTCGAAGAAACTCGTCACATGGTCGGCGTCCAGCGCCTCCAGGGTCGGCGGGTTCCAGCGCGGGCTCTTGTCTTTGTCGATCAGCAAGGCGCGCACGCCTTCGATCAGGTCACCGCGTTCGAACCATTGCCGGTCCAAGTGCAGTTCCAGAGCAAAACAGTCTTCCAGGCTCAAATGCCGGCCGCGCCGCAGCATTTCCAGGGTCACGGCCATGGCCAGGGGCGAGCGGCTGTCCAGCACGTCGGCGGTCTTCAGCGCCCATTCATGGCTGTTGGCGACGGTGACCTGGCGCAACTGCTCGACCATGCTCGGTAAATCGGGCAGGGCAAAGAAATGGTCAATGGCCGGCCGTAAGTCGGCCAGAGGGGGCGCAGGGAGCTGTTGCTGGCCGAGTTTGGCCAGCAGGTTCTGCAGGTCCTTGAGCGGCATGTCGTGCCACTCGAGCCGATCGAGACGTTCGTCGAGTTGCTGGAGCTTGTGGCTGTCGAGGTACCAGTCGGCGAGCCCGCAATACAACGCGTCGGCGGCCCGGATCTGTACGCCGCTGACACCCAGGTAGATCCCCAGCTCACCGGGAATGCGCGGCAGGAAATAGCTACCACCCACGTCCGGGAAATAACCAATGGCCACTTCCGGCATGCCCAGGCGACTGCGTTCGGTCACGACCCGCAGGTCGGCGCCTTGCACCAGGCCCATGCCGCCGCCCAGCACGAAGCCGTCCATCAAGGCGAGAATCGGTTTGCGGTAGTGGTGGATCGTCAGGTCGAGGGCGTATTCCTCGACGAAGAAATCTTCGTGCAGGGTGTCACCCTGCTTATAGCTGTCGTACAGCGAGCGGATGTCACCGCCGGCGCAGAAGGCCTTGTCGCCCGCGCCACGCAGTACCACGGCGTGAATGTGTGGGTCGAGTGCCCAAGTATCGAGTTGTTGCTGCAAGCTGCGCACCATGCCCAGGGTGAGGGCATTGAGGCCGGCGGGGCGGTTCAGGGTCAAATGGCCAATGTGATTGCGAACGTCGACCAGCACCTCATGGGTCACGGATTCGATGGTTTCCGCAGCTTGGGATGAAACCTGAGCTGTCATCGCTAACTCCCTGCTTTTATTGTTTTTTATGAATTGTGTCGCGCGTACCCATGCAGGATCGTACCAGTGCAAATTTGCCTTGCACAACCGGGATACGTGCAGGTCCTGTCTGCATATTTATAGCAGCCACAGGCTCAACCGCGACGTGAAAGAACCTCCGTGATGCTGCGGCGCTTGGCATTTCGTTCGCTGACGTGGATCAATTGTTCGAGATCTTCCGGGGTGACGTCGAAGAAGGCTTCCATTTCCGCCAAAGCCAGTTTCAGGTCTTCTGCGGTGATGGCCTGCCGGTCGACGGGAGGGTGGTCGGCCGGTATGACGGCCACCGGCTCGCTGGCGCGCTTGGGATAGCGCACCCGCGTCAGGTTGTTGTAGGCCAGCGCAAAGGCGAGCAGCCCGAAGCCCGCCAGCATGGCCGCGCCGACGGCCTGCCAGTCCAGGGCAATGATGGCCGAGTCCGCCAGCACCAAGGTCGCCGCCAGGGCGCCTGCCGGCGGGTGCAGGCAACGCAGCCAGCACATCAACACCAGTGCCATGCCGGCCGCCAGGCAGGCGCTGCCCAGGGTTCGGTCCAATACATGAGCCACCAACAGCGCCACGACCGACGCACACAGGTAACCGCCGACAATCGACCAGGGCTGGGCGAGGGCGCCCGAGGACACGGCAAACAACAGTACGGCCGAGGCGCCGAGGGGGCCGATCAGGTGCTGCGCTACCTCAAGACCAAAGACCTGGCCACATAGCCAGACACTGAACATCGTCCCCAACGCCATGCCGATGGCGGCGCGGCTCCATTCGGTGGGACGGGTATTGATAGCGGCGGGGAACCAGCGAGAAAGCATTAAGCGAAAATCCAAAAAACGAACAAAAAAAGGGGCTTACGGGAAAGTCCCAGAAAGCCCTTTAAGTGTTCCAACAGTTGGGGGAGGAACGGTACACAGTGTGCCGCTCACAACCTCCGCTTACAAATTCATATTAATGCTGGTTGAGTGCATTAATTTTGAGGTAAGGCTCGGGCTCAAGCGCTTCTTGAGGCAGGAAACCACGTTTGCTGGGCAATGGGCAGGTTGCGTGACTGGCCGCGACCCATCGGGAAATAGGTGAAGCCCTTGTCGGCCATGCGTTCCGGGTCGAACAGGTTGCGACCGTCGAAAATCACCGGGGCCTTGAGCCGCTGCCGGATCAAGTCGAAGTCCGGCGCCTTGAAGGGCTGCCATTCTGTGCAGATAACCAGTGCGTCGGCCCCCGGCAACACCGACTCTGGCGTGCCCATCAGCATGAGTCGGGTCTCGTCGGGATAGAGCAGTTGCGTCTGCTGCATCGCCTCCGGGTCAAACGCACGGACACTGGCCCCCGCGGCCCAGAGCGACTCCAACAGGGTGCGACTCGGCGCATCGCGCATGTCGTCGGTGTTGGGCTTGAAGGCCAGGCCCCACAACGCGAAGGTCTTGCCGCGCAGATCGCCCTGGTAGAACGCCTTGATCCGCTCGAACAGTTTGTGTTTCTGCCGACCGTTGATGGCTTCCACCGCTTGCAGCAGGTCGCTGGAGCAGTTGGCCTGCTCGGCAGTGTGGATCAGCGCGCGCATGTCTTTGGGAAAGCACGAGCCGCCGTAGCCGCAGCCCGGGTAAATGAAGTGGTAGCCAATGCGCGAGTCGGCACCGATGCCCAAGCGCACGGATTCGATGTCGGCCCCCAGGTGTTCGGCCAGTTCGGCGATCTGGTTGATGAAGCTGATCTTGGTCGCCAGCATGCCGTTGGCGGCGTATTTGGTCAGCTCGGCGCTGCGCAGGTCCATGAACAGGACCCGGTCGTGGTTGCGGTTGAACGGTGCGTACAGGTCGCGCATGGTTTCGCGCACTTCATCACGTTCGCAGCCGATCACGATGCGATCCGGACGACGGCAATCGGCGACCGCCGAGCCTTCCTTGAGGAATTCGGGGTTGGAAACGATATCGAACTGCAGCAAACGACTGGCCTTGAGCAGGCATTTGTCGATGTGCGCCCGCAGAACGTCACCGGTGCCCACCGGCACGGTGGACTTCTCCACCACGATGAGCGGTTGCTCGCGATAACGGGCGACGGCCTCGCCAACGGCCAGGACCTGGCTCAGGTCGGCACTGCCATCGTCCCGGGAAGGCGTGCCCACCGCGATAAACAATACCTGGCCGTGTTGCACGGCAAGCTGTTCGTCACAGGTGAAGTGCAAGCGTCCGGCCTCCAGGCCTTCACGCACCAGCGTGGCCAGGCCGGGCTCGAAAATGCTCACCTGGCCTTGCCGAAGGCTGTCGACCTTGCGTTCGTCGATGTCCATGCACACCACGTCATGGCCTACCTCGGCCAACACGGCGGCTTGCACCAAACCTACGTAACCACTTCCGAATACACTGATCTTCATGGCGGATTCCCTGGATCATTCCGAGTAAGCGACATGCACAACCAGCGTTCGCCGCAGTGCGCTTGGTTCAGAATAAGTCGGGGATATTGCAGTTCACTTACAGTCCGCTGAAGTCTTGCGCCGTCAATCGGTACGCTGCCGGCAATTGCGCGACGAACTCGCCCACCACTTCCCGAGTCAGGCTGACAATGTCTTCCACCCGCTCCATCCCGGCGCCGGTCCGCCAACTGGCGACGATGTCCATGACCGATGGCAGCGGCACGCCGTCCACCAAGGTCAATGTGCCTTGGGCCAGCTCGCCGACCACCAGCGCCGCGGGCATGGCGCCGATGCCAAAACCGTCGCGAACCAGGCGGGTGATGGCCGAGGCTGAGTTCACGCAGTTGATGCGCGGCGAGACGATGTTGGCCGAGTGCAGCAGGTTGAGGATGTCCTGGTGGGGCCGCGAGTTGCGCGAGAACGTCACGATGCGTTCCTGGGACAGGTCTTCCAGTGACGCATAGTGTCGGTCATAGGCGGAGCCGGTGCGCACCACCCAGTGCATCGGATAACGGGTCAGCAGTGCGTTGCGCACGCTGTCCAGGCGCAGGATGTCGGTCTGGAAAATGATGTCCTGGTAGCCTTTTTCCAGCTGTGAGCAGAGGTTGCTTGCGGTATCGGCCGACAGTTCGATCTCCAGGGCCGGGTAGCATTCCATCAGGCGTGTCACCAAGGGGCTGAGCCAGGTGTGGATCACCGTATCCATCGCGCCAATGCGGATCCGGCCGCGCACCTGGCGCGGGTCCTTGATCACGGCTTTCATGCTTTGCATGGTGTCCATGATGCGCTCGGCGTACTCCAGCACGCGCTGGCCTTCGGAGGTCAGCGACACCCCTTTGGAGTCGCGCACGAACAAGCGCACGCCCATTTCGTCCTCCAGGGCGGCGATCCGGCTGGAAATGGAGGCCTGGGTGGTGAATAGCTTTTCCGCGGTGAGGCGAAAGCTCTTCAGGCGGGCCACCCAGACGAAGGTTTCGAGAAACTTGATGTTCACTTCGGAGTTCCCTTGGCACAGTCATGAAGCATGGAAACAGTGGCGACGGGCCTATCCCCAACCTGTGGGAGCAAGGCTTGCCCGCGATGAAGATAACTCGCTCTTCCTGGAAATCGAGGTGCGTGCATCGCGAGCAAACTTTACTCCCACAGGGAAGTCCCCTCGCACAGTGGCCAGGCAGGTTTCATATTCTTCACTGCTCGGCATTAGCCATGTACAGGACTACTTCTCGCAACTCGGCTAAATCCGGAACATTATCGATAGCCGCTTCAGGCCGGCACCATGGATAGTCCAACTTCGATGCCCAGGCCATGACCATCGGCAGATCGGTCGCCGGCAGGGTCTTCATGTGTTCGATGGTGATGATCAATCCCTCGACCAGTCGCGACTGCGGATCGAACTGCCAGTCATACAGGCCACAACCGACCCGTGCCTCGCCGCTGTTCTTGTCTGACATCGCCACCAGCCATCGGCACTGGAACGCCTCCACGTTGGCTGGTGGCGGGGCGGCCAGGCAGAACGTGTAGACGTTTTCGAAGGTCTGGCCGAAGCGAGTGACCAGCACATCGCCAATGGCGGTACGGCCCTCAACGTGGTCGGGAAAGCTGATGGAACCGGTGCGCACGACCATGTCCAGAATAGCAGCCGGCATAAAGGCCTGGTCCAGCAGGTGCGGGCGGTTGCCGTCCTTGGCACGGATGTACTGTTGAATCGAGCGCTGAGCAGTGTTCATCGTGTCTCCCTTCAAGTTGAAAAACAGCCTCGTTCGAGGCTTACAAGTCACTGTTCCATAGGTCCGTCACCAGCATGCAGCCCGGCGCGTGAGTGATGCACAGCGGTGGGCGCGAGGCCTGGACCACCGATTGAGGTGTCACACCGCAGGCCCAGAACACCGGGATCTCGTCCGCTTCCACCGGCACGGCATCACCGTAATCCGGCGTGTCCAGGGATTGAATGCCGATCAGTGACGGATCGCCGATGTGCACCGGTGCGCCGTGAACATTGGGCATGCGCCCGGTAATCTGGATCGCCTGGATGGCGGCGGCGGCTTTCATCGGCCGCATGGTCACCACCATCTTGCCAGACAGGCGAGCGGTGGGGCGCGTGTCGATGTTGGTCTGGAACATCGCGACATTGCGCCCCAACTCAATGTGCCGCAAACGGATGCCGGCCTCCAGCAAGGGTTGTTCGAAGGAGAACGAGCAACCGAGGGCGAAGGCCACCAAGTCGTCCTGCCACAGGTGTTCGATGTCCAGCGGCGATTCGCACAACTCGCCTTGGCGATAGACCCGGTATTGAGGCACCTCATGGCGGATATCGATGGCAGCACCCAGGTTGCGGAAGAACGGATCCCCTGGCTCGGTCACGTCCAGCACCGGGCAGGCCTGGCGGTTGAGGGTGCAGTAGCGCAGGAATTCATTGGCCCAATCGCCGGGCAGAATCACGATATTGGCTTGCACGCGACCCTGGCCCAGGCCACTGGTATGGCCCTGGTACTGGCCGGCGGCGATGCTTTGGCGCAGGGCTAGAGGCGTGCATTGCTGCAGTTGTTCGAAGGACGTCATCACGGGTTCTCCAAGTGTTCGTTCGCTACTTTGAGAACACCGCGGCGATGACGTCCAACAAGGAAATATTGGTACCCCGCGACAACTAAAAGTTATTCGAGCGGCGCTTGGCTGTTCAGACCGGGGGCCGCCACCATGCGCTGCGGCCCGACATCGACGGCGTACTGGCTGACCACCTGGCGACTCATCTGGACGATGTTCTCGATCAACTCCAGGCCGACGCCAGCGCGCCAGGACGCAACAACGTCCAATTGGGGCAGGGCGGTACCGGGTTCGAGCTGGATCAATTCGCCGCTGGCCAGGGGCTTGGCCACCAGCGCGGCCGGGCAAGGCGCCGATGCCGAAACCGTCGCGAATCAGCCGGGTCATGGCTGAGACCGAATTGACGCAACTGACCCGCGGCGCACTCACGCCACGGGCGTACAGCAGGTTGAGCACGTCCTGATGCGGTCGCGAATGCTTGACGAAGGTGATGATGCGCTCACTGGCCATCTCCACCAGCGACGCATAGGGCCGGGCATAGATCGACTGGCTGGCGGCGATCCAGTGCATGGGGTAATGCCCCAATTCCAGGTTGCGCACGCTTTCGTGGCGGACCAGATCGGTCTGGAACACGATGTCCAGGTAGCCTTTCTGCAATTGCTCACAGAGGTTGCGGGCGGCGTCGGCGGTGATTTCGATTTCCACGGCGGGGAAGGCCTGCATCAGCATCGACATCAACGGGCTGAGCCAGGTGTGGATCACCGTGTCCATCACGCCGATGCGCACCAGGCCTTGCTGCGGGCTGCTGGTGTCCAGTGACTGCTTCAACGCCCGTTGGACGTCGAGCATCTGTTCGGCGTAGTCGAGCACCTTGAGGCCTTCAGGTGTCAGCGAAACCCCACGTGAATCGCGCACGAACAGGCGCAGGCCCAATTCCTCCTCCAGCGAGGCGATCCGGCTGGAGATCGCCGCCTGGGTGCTGAACATCTTCTCGGCGGTGAGGCTGAAGCTTTGCAGCCGGGCGACCCAGACGAAGGTTTCGAGGAATTTGAGGTTCATGAAGGCTCTCGGGAGGCGTGTGGTTCTTATGATTGCAATTGTTACTCCAGATCGGGCCATCGAGCGCATCAATTTTTCTTATGTCCGATCCGGCTTTTTTCCCGTTTGACGCTGCGCGGATCCGCCGCAAAGAATCCGCTCCACGACGCAGCCCCACTGCGCCGGCATCCCCATGACAACAATAACGAGGCGTGCGCACAGCCCCTGGAGGGTTCGCTCGCGCCCAAAAAAGGAGCGCGCCATGCAACACGCCACATTCCCTCGATGGACCTGCACCTCGGCGGGCACCTTGCTCGGCTTGAGCCTGATCGGCGTGCCGTGCGCCCAGGCTGACTTCATCGCCGACAGCAAGGGCAGCCTGGAGGCTCGCAACTTCTACTTCAACCGCGACTTTCGCCAGGAAGGGGCACGGGACAAGGCCGAGGAATGGGCCCAGGGCTTTCTGCTGCGGCTGGAGTCGGGATACACCGCCGGGACCGTGGGGTTCGGCCTCGATGCCTTGGGCATGGCTGGTTTCAAGTTGGATTCCGGGGGCGGCACGGCCGGCACCAATCTGTTGCCAGCGGATTTGTCGGGCGGTTCCCAAGACCGTTATGGCGAACTGGGCCTGACCGCCAAGGTGCGCCTGTCCAAGAGCACCTTGAAACTGGGGACGTTGCAGATCAAGGACCCGGCGGTGAGTTCCAACGACACGCGCCTGTTGCCGGGAACGTTCAAGGGTGGGTTACTGAGCGTGCAGGAAATCGAGCGCTTGAAACTGACCGCCGGGCAACTCACGCAGATCAACTTTGTCGACTCCACCGACTACCAGGACATGACCGCCAACCGCATCGGCGGCAGCAGCGACAGGTTCCAGTTCGCCGGGGCGGACTATCAGTTCCTGCCGAACCTCACGGCGCAATACCGCTACAGCCAGTTGCAAGACATCTATCAGCAAAACTACCTCGGGTTCGTCCACACCTTGGACCTGGGCGCAGGCCAGTCATTCAAGAGTGACGTGCGTTATTCGCGCAGTACCGAAGACGGTAGTTTTCGCGAACTCGACAACCAGGCCTTCGGCGCCATGTTCACCTACAGCCTGGCGGGCCATGCGTTGGGCCTGGGCTACCAGCGCATGAGCGGCGACGATCCGTTCCCCTACATCGGTCGCAGTGATCCGTACCTGGTCAACTTCGTGCAGATCGGCGACTTCGCCAACGTCGACGAGCGCTCCTGGCAAGCGCGCTATGACTACAACTTTGCGGCCATTGGCGTACCCGGGTTGACCTTCATGACTCGCTACATCACAGGCGACAACGTCCAGCGTAGCGCCGCGGGCGAAGGCAAGGAATGGGAGCGCAATACGGACATTGCCTATGTGGTGCAAGACGGCACATTGAAGGGGCTGGGCTTGAAATGGCGCAACGCGACGGTGCGCTCGAATTTTGGCAACGATCTGGATGAGAACCGATTGATCGTCAGCTACACGATGGCGCTGTGGTAAGAAACCCACCGGCAAATTGTGGCGAGGAAGTGGCCACCGCGTCTTCGACGCCGCGCCGCCGAGCGGGAGCAAGCTCCCTCGCCACAGGGTCACTACCTCTGAATAACACAGCATGGCACTCGATGAATGGCGTCGTTGCCTGTATACAGGTGCGCGTCTAAAGGGATTTACCGGGAAAACAAGGAGCTGTTGCTGTGATTTACCTGATACGCCATGCCACGCCGCTGATCGACTACCAGCCCTGCAATGCCCGTTCGGCCAAGCTTCTGCTGGATGAATACAACCAGACCTCATCTATTGATGAGGCTGAAATTGCAGCATTCCTGAGCCAGCCGGACGTGTCTCAAGTGCTCCTGGCGAGCGAAGCCAACATCCTGTCCTCGCCCGTCAATAGAGCCTACGCGACGGCATGTAGGTTGTTCGACGTGGCGCGTATCCGACAGGATGCTCGATTACGCGAGTATGACCTGCGCTTAAGCAGTATTCCCGTCCTGAGGATGGGCTTGAGGCATTGGTTCGCGTTGCACAGGATTCTGTGGTTGCTGGGGATTTCACTGGGGGCCGCGACCCGAAAAGCCGAACACCAACGGGCGCTTGGTGTGGCCGATGAGCTTTACAACAGCTGCGATGAGCCAGGGAAGATCACAATCATTGTCTCCCACGGCATGTTCCTCAGAACCGTCAGGAAAACCCTGCAAAAGCGCGGCATGCAGGCGCGCAGGATATATCGGTCGGGGTGTTTTACCGTCGAGTCGTTAACGCCATGACGGGGATTGCTCGGCCACCAAAAGCAATGACTGCGGCACCGGACTTTGTGGGTGCTGCGGTTCCTGCAGGCCCACCAGTCGAAACCCCGCCATGTCCAGGGCATTGAGCCAACTGGACAAGGTGCGCAAGTACCACGGCATGGGTTGCCATTGGCCCTTGAACCCATCGAAGGTTTCTTCGCGCCAGCCGTCCTGATAGTTACCCGCCGCCACCGTCCAGGGATGCAGCGTCTGGATCACTAACGCGCCGCCCGGGCGGAGCAGGGCGTTCATCGCGGTGAACAACGGGATGATGTCCTGATGCAACAGGGCGAAGTTGGCGCAGATCAGGTCATAGCCGCTGCCGACGTCCACCTTAGCCTCCACCAGCGCTTCATAGCTGGCCAGATGCACCGGCGAGGAACCTGACGTCCGAGCCGCATCGACCAGCGTCGCGTCGCCATCCACACCCACTGCTTCGATGCCCCGTTCAGCCAGCGCTCGCAACAACCAACCTTCGCCGCAGCCCAGATCCAGCGCTCGCTCGGGCTGACGGCTCAGTACCGCGAGCAGCATGGCCTGGTCGGTGACCGTTTGACGACTTTCAATGGCACCGGTGCGGATGGCTTCGATCCAGGCTTGGGCGTTGTGGTGCCAGCTTTGGAGGAGGGTGGTTTCGGAGGTCGACATGTATCCAGCTCCGCAGTGAATGGGGTCAGCATAGGACAATCGTTGGCCCAGGTCACAGCGGCCGATCAAGAAACAACAGGCGTGCCGCCAGCGCTGCCATGACCCCGGCAAAACCATATGTGCCCAGGCGCCTTGAAATCCCGCCGCTTGCCAGTTTCGCCCTGAGCTGCGCGGCGCAAACACCCAGCAGGGTATGGAAGACGAGGGCAATCAGTGCCAGCAACGCTCCGAGGAAGATCAACTGCAGGCTCACGCCGCCGGCCTTGACGTTGACGAACTGCGGCAGGAACACCATGAAGAACAGCAGCGCCTTAGGATTCAAGAGGCTGTTGAGGGCGCCTCGGCAGAAGATTTTCCACAGCGAAGCCGCCTGGAGCTGGCTATCCTGCGTCGCGGCCGGCGTTCTCAGTGCTTGCCAGGCCAGCCACAGCAGATACCCGGCCCCGGCCAGGCGCAGCACGTCGAACGCTGGCGCCCAGCTCATCACCAGCGCGCCAATGCCAGCACTGACCATCAGCGTCATCAGCACGTCCGAAAAGGAAATGCCGAGGGCGGCCGCGACACCGGCACGCCAGCCGTGGGCCAACGCGTGGCTGGTGACGAAGGCCATGTTGGGCCCCGGAACGATCAGCAGAAGCACGACAGCAACCACGAACAGGCAGAGATTGGCGGTATCCGGCATGGGGATCACTCCGTGGGATGAGCCACGACAGTAAGCGAAGGGCGAGGAGGGCGTCAGTTACAGTCCGGGCCTATCTGATAGCAACAGTCGTCTCTCGCGATGAATCCACCGAGCCTGGCGAAAACACCAGCATGCCCAGTGCCTAACGCTGCGCCGCAGCCGGCCTTACGACGCTGCGAATCAGTGAAGCGAATGTTTCAATGACCTCGTCCTCGCCATGGCGCCCCCGTACCAACGCGCCGGACAGGGCTTCTCCCGCGCCAACCAGGCCAATGCAGCATCGCTCAAGTTCGTCCGCTGGCCACGTCGTGTGAGGTTCGAGCACAGACATGAACATCTGCACACAGTTATCCAAGAGCTCCTGGAACACCGCCGCCTTCTCTTCGCTGCCTGCCAGGGCTGCGCCCACGGCATGGAATTCATCGGTGTTATCGGCAGCGCAATGAATGTAGGCGCTGGCAAGGACCAGGGCCGTCTCTTCCAGGCTCCGGGCAGTCTTGGACATGGCGTCACGGAAAGCGCTGACCCGCTCGGTATCGATCCACTTGTAGAGCTCGATCAACAGACCCGAACGGGTACCGAAATGATCGTAGACCACCGGTTTGGACACGCCGGCGCGAACGGCCAGATGCCCCAAGGTCAAGCGATCCGCGTCTTCCTCGCGCACGATCAATAACGCGGTATCCAGCAACTGTCGCCGCCGTTCGGCTTTGGCAAGCCGGCGGGGAGGGGAACTGATGGGGCTGTGCTGAGTGTTTTTCTGCACGTTTTCGTTCCTGGCCGATAAAAACCTACCAATGGTAGGTTCAAGTATGTGATGGTGTGTTAGCTTACCTACTGAAAGTAGGTTTAAACCAGAGACAAGGAGAACACACCATGTCACTTGATCCTATCTTGCTAATGGGTGGTTCTGGCGCCATTGGCCATCACACCGCCCGGGCGCTGCGCGCCGCTCATCCCGACGTACCGCTGTTGATCGGTGGTCGCGACCTTGCCAAGGCTCAGCGCGCCGCCGAGCACATGGGCGGGGCGCGGGGCGTGTTGATTGACTCCGCCGCAGATGACCTGGGCCTCGGCGATCGCCCGGTCAGCGGCGTCGTGGTCTTTTATATGGACCACGCCCTTGCCGGATTGCGTTTTGCGCAAAAGCGCGGCGTGCCGCACCTCAGCATTTCCTCCGGCGTTTTCGAGATCGCGCCGGAAATTGCGACGTACATGCACAGGCCTGACGCCTCGCCCATTGTCCTCGGTTACGAATGGCTGGTAGGCGCGACGACAGTGTCGACGCTGAGCATTGCCCAGGCATTCGGCCGGGTTCACGACATCCGTATCAACGCACTGGTCGATGAGCAGGACACGGGCGGCCCGACCGTCGCCAGCGATTTTGAACACCTGAACAAAATGCTGCCTGCCGCGCTGACACGGCGCGACGGTGTCTTCGTCTGGCGCGAAGGGGAGGCGTCCAAGGCAAGCTTCCATGCGGTGGATGGTACGGAAATCGAGGCTTCCGGCTTCTCGTCCATTGATGTCGTCGGCCTGGCGACGGCGACGGGCGCGCCGAATGTCCAGTTCAACCTGGCCACCGCGGTGAGCTCAAGCCGACGCCAAGGCAGGCCGATGTCTACCGAGATCATCATCGAACTCGTTGGCGAGGGCCTCAAGGGCGAGCCGCTGCATACACGTCATGCGGTCATCCACCCGGCAGGCGCTGCACCTTTGACCGGCCTCAGCGTCGCAATGACTCTGGAACGGCTGCTCGGCTTGGACGGCCAGCCACCGACTCCGCCAGGGCTTTATTTCCCTTATCAACTGTTGGACGCCGCCGCGTATCTGGAGCGTCTGCAGGAGGAGGGCGGTGAGTTACGCAGGCTGCAGGCGTAATCAACTAGGCAATCCCGTGTGCTGACCGTTTCCTCGGTGGCTTCTCAAAAAGACACGGGTCTCGAAAGTCAGGCCGCCTGAGGTGACGGCCTGACGGTCTTGACTCAATGGCTATGCCCGATGTGCCTTCGCTTGGCGTAGCCGCAGGCTGTGAATCCATACGGCGACCAACCGGGCTGGCCAAGATTCTGCTATCAGGGGTAGACCTGCTTCTTGGTATCTCTGTCAAGCACGTAGGAGTTCACCTTAATCTGCATTTGCTCGCTCCCAGAGACACCGATCATCGATGTCGACGCTGACCACGTGGCCAGGTAGCGCTTGCCAGCTTCCAAACGGATGTCCGGGGCACTGAAGCCGCATTTGCCTCCGCCGGTACCCAGTTTATTCATCGAGACCCAACACCATTCCAAAGAGTGCGTGCCTGGCGTCAGCCGAATGGCTTGGTAACCGAAGTACTCCAGGATTGAATGCTTACCGGCATAAGGTAAGGACTGGCCATCAACCCGGGTTGCCAGGAGCAGGCGATGGAACGGCACACCGAGGTCCCGATACTGCATCGTCTCGAAGTAGATAACCGGGGCATCGGCCACTCCATCGGACAACTCCAGGACCCGAAGGGTCGGATCCTCTAAATTGCCGGCAAAAGATCTGTACTGATAGTTAGAGCAAGCGGAGAGCAGCAGTAGGGCCGCAGCAGTTCCCAATAGGCGAAACGTCATCGAATCCTTCCTGGAGGTGACATTAGAGGGCGCGCAGTTTAACTGCATCCGACTGCGGGGAGGTACCCACCGGGCTACAGCTTTCCGGCCCAAACCTCAGGTTTGCGTGCTGTCCAAGGCAAAGCACGCTCTAGCTGACCTGCCAGACGCAACAGCACGTCCTCTCGACCAAAGCCCCCTGAGAACTGC
Source organism: Pseudomonas beijingensis (assembly GCF_030687295.1). Classification (NCBI taxonomy): domain Bacteria; kingdom Pseudomonadati; phylum Pseudomonadota; class Gammaproteobacteria; order Pseudomonadales; family Pseudomonadaceae; genus Pseudomonas; species Pseudomonas beijingensis. The sequence goes on from NZ_CP117425.1 coordinate 4,176,535, forward strand.
ATGCCTATAGGCAGACCACTTTCTGGATCAAACGCCAATGGCATGGACATGGACGGAGATCCAGTCACATTCGCTAACGCGGTGAAGGGGGAGTGGGTGAATACGCGATCCATCCAGCCCCTGCCATCCAGGTGCTGCTGACCCTCGTTATAGGTGCCTATTGCAGGGGGCAGCGCTGGCAACGTCGGACTCAACAGGACGTCATACTTGCAGAAGAAGTGCCCCATGCTGCGGGTCACGAGATTTCTGAAATGCATGGCCTCAAGCAAATCAATGGCAGTAAGTTGACTGCCCATCTGATGCAGCGAAAGAGTGGCGGGCTCAAGAGTGCTGGCGGCAATGGGGCGGCCAGTTCCTGCCGCGATGGCGTTGAGCCAGGCAGCGGTATTGGCTGACCAGAACCGCGCATTCATTTCGACAAAGTTGTCCCAACTCAGACCAATGTCCAAACAGACTTCTTCCACACAATGACCCAGGCCTTGGAGCTGGAGAGCAACATCGCGGGTCGCTTCTGCGACCGGTTCGACGGAGCGAGTGGCGTTCAATGGATGCAGGAGAAGGCCAATCCGTAGTGATCCGGGCTCGCGAGTCGTTTCCGCTAAATAGGAACGCTGTGGCTTGGCAATCTCAAAAGGATCACCGACGGCTACCCCCTCGATTGCATCCAGCAAAGCGGCACTGTCGCGCACGGTTCGACTGATCACACCATGCACTGCAAGCCCAGCCCAAACCTCGTCCACCGCCGGTCCCATTGAAACTCTGCCCCGACTGGACTTAAGCCCAAATAATCCGGTAGAGGCCGAAGGGACGCGGATAGAACCACCGCCATCGGTGGCATGCGCCGCAGGTACCAGGCCAGCGGCCACCGCAGCGGCCGAGCCACCACTTGATCCGCCAGCGCTGCGGCTTAGATCCCATGGGTTGCGTGTCGGCCCCGAAAATACCGACTCAGTGGTTGTACTGGCAGCCAACTCGGGCGTGGTGGTTCTGCCAATGGTAACCAAACCTGCCTGCCGCAAGCGGGTCATCAGGTTCGAGTCCTCCTCGGCGATGCATCCGGCAGCCAAGCGACTGCCCAGTTCATTCAAGTGCCCTTTGGCGGTAAGACCCAAGTCCTTGACCAGAAAGGGTACGCCCATGAACGGCCCGGTAGCTGCCTGAGGTTCATTCTCCCAAACCTCAACCACCGCATTGATCTTTGGATTGAGCTGCTCAATAGCGGACAGTGCCGCAGAATTGACTTCGGCTTGGGTGACTTGACCGCTGGCGATCAGCTCAGCGAGACCCAGTGCATCGTATTCGGCGTATTCAGCGGTTCTCATCGCGTTCTCCGAGCCATTTACCTGGCAAAGCGGTATGATTACTTGCCGGTATCGTACGATACCTATTGGTATAGTAAGATACCTTTTAGTATCGATGTCAAGCGGAGAGCACCATGCGGCCCGAACGAATTCCACAGTTAGCCCCCCGAGAAAGGATTCTCGATGCAGCCGAAGAGCTATTTTTCAATGAAGGCATCAGTCGAGTGACGGTGGACGCCATCGCGGCAAAGGCCAAGTCAACCAAGATGACCGTCTACCGGCATTTCGATTCGAAAGACGCTCTGGTGCTTGAGTGGCTGCGACTGCTCGTCGATAAATATTCCGAGGTTTTTGAAGCGCTTTCGACACAGTACGTCGGCGATCCCAAGGCGCAGATTCTCGGGTTTGCCACGTTCATCGCGCACGATCTTTCGGTGGCGTCTTATAGGGGCTGTCCGTTTACCAATTCACTGGCGGAAATACCTGAGCCAGAAAGTCCTGCCCGCCGCCTCATCGAAGAACATAAGAAACGTCAGTTCCTCCGGCTGGTGGATCTCTGTGTCAAGGCTGATTTGCCCGAGCCGAACGAAGCGGCGATGGAACTCATTTACCTGATGGAGGGGGCTCAGGTCGTTTCGCAGAACAAAAGCATCGAGGGCGTCGGTGAGAACCTGATGAAGATGGTTCGAAAAAAGATCGCCGGTTAGGTGAAGGGCAATTGGCTGGCCCCATTTCGTGGTTCGGACGGCTTCGCCGTTCATCCGATGCGGGTTACGTCAGCTCTATTTCTTGATACTGTAGCATTCAAGTATCTAGAAAGTAGGTAGCATGCAATTAGTCCATATGGTTTTAGGCCCTTTGGGGGCAGGGAAATCGACGTTCTCCAGGCAGCTAAGTCGACGCGGAGCCCAACTGCGGCGTGAGCGGGTCATGCGAAGGAATATCGATAAAGGCGAGACCTACGCTTTTGAGGTAACGGGGCCCATGTTTGATTTTATGGAGTCCCGATTTGAACATCCTTCTCCACAAGAATTGGAGCAATGTTGCAATGTCTGACAACGAATCTACTGCACCTGCTGCGAACGGCTCGAAGCTTGACCGCTGTATTCGCTTCTCCCGGGCATACACCTCCGCAGCGCGGCCGGTTGATGCCAAGCTCTCTGCCGTCCATGGCCTGAGCTTCGGTGACTTCATGATCCTGTACCACTTGAAACATGCGCACAATGCTCGGCTGCGGCGAGCGGACCTGGCTGACAGCATGGGGCTGACAGCATCGGCGGTCACCAAATCCCTGCTGCCGCTTGAAAAAATAGGGTTGGTGTCTCGCCAAAGTGACCCACGGGATGCGCGGGTAGGTTACGCCTGCCTCACGCCAGCAGGCGATCAGGTTTTTGCCGACGCGAAGGCCTCGGCGGAGTTCGCTTGCCAAGAGGTTTATGAGGCGATGGTGGAGGAGTGGAGCAAACCTGGTCAGGGATCGAACAGCTAACGCTCAATCAGCTCGCGTGCGTGCTTGGCAATGGCCAGGCATGACGTAAGGCCGGGGGACTCTATGCCGAACAAATTGATCAGCCCCGGGACGCCATGCTCGCGCTGACTGCTGATCATAAAATCGCGGGCAGGCGCGCCAGGCGCCGAGATCTTCGGACGAATCCCGCTGTAGTCCGGTTGCAGGCTACCGTCCGGCAAGTCGGGCCAGTAGCTGCGAATGGCTGAGTAGAACCCGTCTGCGCGAGCCGGATTGACTTGGTAATCCTCGGTTTCGACCCATTCGGTGTCAGGACCAAAGCGAGCCTGTCCACCTAGATCGATGGTCATGTGCACCCCGAGACCGTCGGCTTCGGGCGCCGGGTAGATCAGATGCGTGAAGGGCACACGTCCGGATACGCTGAAGTAACTGCCTTTGCACAAATAGTCACGCGGCACCGCGTCCGACGACAATCCATCTATGCACCGGGCCACCGCAGGGGCATGAAGGCCCGCTGCATTGATTAGCCGGCGGCATGAAAGCTCCATGGGGGATTCTCCTCCGACGTTAAGGAGAAATCCGTCGGCTGTCACCCTTGCACGGAGCAGTGGGGCATGGAGCGCGATGCTGGTGCCGGCCGCCTCGGCGTTCCCTTGCAACGCCAACATCAGCCCATGGGAGTCGACGATACCGGTCGAAGGTGAATGCAACGCAGCGATACACTCAAGCGCAGGTTCCAGCGCCGTGGCCTGATTACGATCAAGCAGACGCAGGTCATCCACACCGTTTTCATGCCCTCGCTTGAGCAATAACTGAAGCTGAGCTACTTGCGCCTCAGTGTTGGCGACGATCAGCTTTCCGGTTCTACGCGTCCTGACCCCGTGGCTATCGCAATATGCATAGAGAGCATGTCTGCCCTCGACGCTCAGTCGGGCTTTCAAGCTCCCGGGAGGATAATAGATCCCCGCGTGGATGACCTCCGAGTTACGCGAGCTTGTGCCAATACCGATTGCTGCTCCAGCTTCAATCACCAGTACTTCGTGACCTGCCAAGGCCATTTCGCGTGCGACGGCAAGACCGACGACACCCGCACCCACGACTACGCAATCGATATCGACACTCACCGTCACGACTCCTTTCAATCGTTAGATACCAATCACGCTTATCCCTTACGCAACAGCACCCTGGTCACCCGACGCTCTTCAACCTCCATCACGGTCATGCTCCACCCTTGGCAACTGAGCGTGTCGCCAATGATCGGCAAACGATCCAGCAGGCTCATCACCAACCCGGCAAGCGTCTGGTAATTCTCTGTCGCTTTCGCCTGGAAGCCAATGTGCTCGCGGACCTGACTGAGGTTCAGGGCACCGCTGACGAGGAAACCTCCATCCTGAGCGACAATATTCGGGCCTTCGATTTCACTGGCATCCGGCAGTTCACCGGCAATGGATTCCAGGATGTCAGTCATGGTGAGGAGGCCGACGAAGTCACCGAACTCGTTCACCACGAACGCGATGTGGGTCGACTCCTTACGCATTTGCTCCAGTGCATTGAGGATCGTGAAGCTGTCGAGCAGGTTGATGGCTTTGCGCGCCATGACTTCCAGATTCGGCTGATTGCCCGCCAGTATTTCCTTGAGCAGTTCTTTCTTATGGACAAAGCCTAGCGGCTCATCCACGCGTCCTTCCCGGATCAACGGCAAGCGTGAGTAGGAAGAGTGCATCAGCGCCGTACGGATTTCTTCCGTTGTATTGGCCAAGTCGAGGTGGTCAATTTGCGCACGAGGCGTCATCACGCTGCGTATCGGGCGCTCGGCCAATTGCAGCACGCCACTGATCATAACCCGTTCGCGCCGATGGAAAACCTGCTCCGGTTCGTCGCCTTCCAGCATGTCGGCGATTTCCTCGCCGACTTCATCGGCCCCCAGCTTTTGGCCGCCCAGCAGGCGCAACACCGCATGGGCGGTACGCTCACGCATCGGCCGTAGACCTTGCAGGCTTTTCTTGCGACGGGAGCGCGCCAGTTGGTTGAACAGTTCAATCAGGATCGAGAAACCAATCGCGGCGTACAAGTAGCCTTTTGGAATGTGGAAACCCAGGCCTTCAGCCGTGAGGCTGAAGCCGATCATCATCAGGAAGCCCAGGCACAGCATGATCACGGTAGGGTGGCCGTTGACGAATTTTGTCAGCGGCTTGCTCGCAATCATCATCAAACCGATGGAGAACATCACCGCGATCATCATGACCGACAGGTGCTCCACCATACCCACGGCCGTGATCACCGCATCCAGGGAAAAGACCGCGTCCAGTACCACAATCTGCGCAACGATCGGCCAGAACATCGCATAGGCGGCATTGCCGGAACGCTGCGCCACGTGGCCCTCGAGTCGCTCATGCAACTCCATGGTTGCCTTGAACAACAGGAACACACCACCGAACAGCATGATCAAGTCCCGGCCCGAGAATGTCTTGTCGAAGACCTCGAAGAGCGGGTTGGTCAACGTCACCATCCAGGAGATGCTGGCGAGGAGGCCAAGGCGCATCAGCAATGCCAGGGACAGGCCGATGATACGGGCACGGTCGCGCTGTTCGGGCGGAAGTTTGTCGGCCAGGATGGCGATGAATACAAGGTTATCGATGCCGAGCACCAGCTCCAGCACGATCAAGGTCAGCAGGCCCAACCAGGCCGTGGGGTCAACGATCCATTCCATGGCTTATTCGTTCCCTCGGACGATCAATGCGAGGGAAGGGGGCTGCAACACGCGTATGCAGGCCGCAGGGGCGCAAGAGAGAAAACGGTTCTTGGAAAGGCGACTGGGAGGTTCCTGGAGGGTGTTCATACAGACCTGGAAATAGTTGGGGAAGAAATCCTACAACGGTTTCCAATACTTCATACGAGGCGATTTATTACAGGATCTGACAGGGGGGATGAGAACGCTGCGTCGACATGTCCCCTTGGAGACATAGGCAGCTTGCACGGTGCATTCGAAGATGACGGTCGGGGAGTTTGCCCTGAACGAGATATCGGAGGATCACCGCGTGGACAGAACGACAACCAAAGCGCCGACGGCGGCAGTTAACCCATCAGGGATCAGTTACCAAACCGTAGAAAACGGTTACTTTGAACAACGTCGCCTGCAGCGTCACGCAGGGTTCTTCACTCTGCTTATTCTTGGCGTCGGTGCGGTGGTGGCGGGTCAGTATTCCGGTTGGAACCTTGGCTTGGCCCAAGGCTTCGGTGGCATGTTTCCGGCCTTGTTGATCATTGCCGTCATGTATCTGTTTCTTTGCTCGTCGATCGGTGAAATGGCGGCTGCGCTGCCGCATACCGGCGGCGCCTATTCTTTTGCGCGTACGACAATGGGCCCATGGGGAGGATTCAGTACAGGCCTTGCGGAGAACATCGAATTCATCCTGGCCCCTGCGGGGAACATGTTTTTCATGGGGGCCTACCTGACTGCAATTTTCGGTACTGGCCCCGAATGGCAACCTGTCTGGTGGGTCGTCGGTTATGCCTGCATGCTGCTGCTTTCGAATCGGGGTCTAGGGGTTTCGATGCGCGCGGTCGTGCTCATTACCATCGCGGCGGTGTCGGTGTTGGTGGTGTTCTTTATTGCGGCTTACCCGCATATGGATTTCACCGGTAATGCCCTGAACCTTGCAGCTGACGCCGCAGGCAAACCAGTTGAAGTGCAGGGCGGTAACGGGCCGTGGCTGCCGTTCGGACTGACCGGCGTCATGCTGGCATTGCCGTTTGCCGTCTACATGTTTCTGGCCATTGAACAATTGCCGTTGACTGCCGAGGAATCGCATAACCCGACCCGGCATTTGCCGCTGGCATTGGTTTGGGGCACCGTGATTCTTGCGGTATTGGCATTGGGTGTGTTGTTTTTCAGTGCATCGATCGGCGGCGGCAGCTTCTTCATGAGTACGTCCTCGGAGCCGCTACTCGATGGCTTCCGGGAGATTTTCGGGCACACCGCAAGCAAGCTGTTGTCAGCAGTGGCCGTGCTGGGTCTGGCGGCGTCGTTCCTGGCGGGCAGCTTTGCCGCAGGACGCAATATCTATTCGCTGTCGCGTGCCGGTTACTTGCCAACCGGGCTATCGGTTACGCACCCGACCCGCAATACGCCGAATATTGCACTGGCCACCGGGGCGCTGGCTGCCCTGGGTATCCTGATGCTCTGCTGGTTTACTTTCGGCAAGGAAAACAACGCACTGATGGGTGGAATTCTGGTGAGCATGATTGTGTTCGCCGGAATGATTTCCTACATCTTGCAAAGCCTCGCTTACATTCGCTTGAAGCGCTCCTTCGCTAATTTGCATCGGCCTTATCGCAGTCCTTACGGAATATTCGGAGCAGTCGCGGTGATCATCATTGCAGTCGCAACACTGATTTATCAGTTTCTCGATCCTCTCTATAAATGGGCGGCCCTCGCAGCTGCTTGCTGGTACCTGATCGGGATTGCCTATTTCGCTTTCTATCGTCGTCATCGCCTGGTGTTGTCACCTGAAGAAGCATTCGCCGTAAGTGGCGGTCGTGAAGGAAATCCGCAAAATGACTAATGTTGAACGATCCAAAGGCAAGGGCCGTCTGGCCGGAAAAGTGGCCATTATCACCGGCGGCGCCGGTGGATGCGGCGCTGCCGCAAGCCGGTTGTTCGCGGTTGAAGGGGCCAAGGTAATCATTATCGACTTGAATGAGGATGCCGCCGTCAACTTGGCGTCGCAAATCATTGCCGATGGTGGCCAAGCACTGGGGCTAGGCGCCGATGTCTCGCAAGCCGTTCAGGTTCGTGAAGCTATCGCCCGAGGGCTGGCAGAATTTGGCCCGGCGGACGTGCTTTTCAACCACGCCGGCACCTTGATCGTGAAACCTTTTCTGGACGTGCAGGAGCATGAGTGGGACTGGCTTATGGCCGTGAACGTCAAGAGCATGTACCTGGTCACTCAGGCGGTGCTTCCACAAATGCTCGCCAAAGGCTCGGGCAGTATCGTGTGCACTTCGTCGATCTCCGCGCAGTATGCGACCCCAGGCGAGGTCGTATACAACGCCAGCAAGGGCGCATGCCAGATGTTCGCGCGAGCCATTGCCGTCGAGTTTCGTGATCGTGGTATCCGCTGCAACGCAGTCGCCCCGGGTTTTATCCGTACCCCTCACGGCGAGCGGGAACTGCGCGATCTGCAACTGATGGGAGTGGATGCCAGTGAAGCGGCAATCAAGTTGCAGCAAGGGCGGCTTTGCGAGCCGGAGGAGGTCGCACGTGCCGCGTTGTTTTTAGCCAGCGACGATGCCTCATTTGTCAGTGGAGCGCAGCTGTTTGTGGACAATGGTTTTTCAGCGGTTTAAACCAATCGTGGCAAGAAATATGCTTGCTCTTTATCGCTGGGTTAAGGGTGCGCTCGCTGGTTGGGCGCACTGGATAAAGACAAGGGGATGGCATGGCAATTTCAGTTCCGGATGGCAGATGTGGCATGGATGCCGCACCCGTCCTTGACGCATGGCACTGCGCGACGCCCGGTTTGGTCGCATTGCTGCAGTGTGATGGCTTTGCCCGACAGTTGGATGAGGCTTTGTGGGCCGTTGTGAATTTCGACCAGAGCTGCGTGCTGTTTTACCCAACGGATGGCTCACCGGTGTTACTGCACAACAATCTGCAAGGTATTTGCGAACCGGGGGCGATGCACAGCTATCTTAACGGTACGTATTTGCTGGACCCGGTTTATACCGCCTGCGCTCACGGTCAGGCGACCGGACTTTATCGCATGAGCGAATTGGCCCCTGACGCTTTCTTCGAGGGTGATTACTTCAATTCCCCCGATGTGCATCCCTGTATTTCCATGCAGTCGGGCACATTAGCTGAAGAAATTGTATTTATTTCTGCGTTGCCGGGCATCGGCCACCTTGCTTATTCACTGATGCGACAGAACGCTTCTCCAACGTTTTCCGCTTTGCAGTTCGAAGGTTTACAGAGTTGCCGTGCGATGGTCGATGTATTGCTGCAACGCCACTATCAAGGCGTTTGCGCTCATCACGACGACAGTGCATCAGCCTTGAAAGAGCACCTGAATAACGCTTTTTCGCGATTCGCCGCTGATCAACTAACCCCCCGTGAACAATTGATCGTCAGCATGATCCTGCGTGGACACTCCAGCCTTTCGATTTCACTGCACCTTGGTATCGCGGAGGGCACGGTAAAAAACCATCGCAAGCACCTGTATTTCAAGCTCGGCATTTCCAGCCAATCCGAGCTGTTTCATCTGTTCGTGAATTTTGTCCTTAGTCATACCTCAAATGTCCCGTTTGCCGGTGCGGGTAACGCGCTAGTGTTTCAGGAGACTTTTGCCAATTAACGAAGTTCAGTGTCACGACCCCATATCTCTCCCAGTACCACTGGCGAAGGTTACCAAGGCTGTCTACAGTCTCTTCAGTTGCTGCTACACCAGCGACCTCGTCTTTGTTCAGGTTGTCGTGCGAGTGATCGCGCAGGAAGTCAAAACTCGGATGAGTCATTACCGCGTTTTGCGTGCGATTGATCCTCTTGAGAAGCGACGCCATGACGACCCAGCAGAAAGACCCGCTCCCCGAAAATATCCAATCGTCCAGCGAGGCGCTGAAATTGCAGGCGGCACTCGATGCCGAGGCCGTTGCTTTGTCCCGCCATCCCCGATCTGCCTTCTATAACAAAGGTGGGCAAACGGATGGGCAAACCTTGCGTAAAACCCGGAAGTCCATCGGCTTGGCTTTTTCTGGGGGCGGTATCCGCAGCGCAACGTTCTGTCTTGGTGTGCTTCAAGCATTGGCCGGCCAAAAAAGACTGGCCGCGTTCGACTATCTGTCCACCGTTTCGGGGGGCGGTTATATCGGTAGCTGGCTGAGTGCCTGGATTTATCGCAAAGGCTTGGCCAATGTTCAGGAGAGTTTGGCCAAGGCCGACAATGTCAACACCGAAAAGGCCCCAGCGTCCTTGGAACCTGCCGAGATCGTCTGGCTCAGGCGTTACAGCAACTACCTCACGCCCCGGGTCGGTATGTTATCGATGGACACCCTGACCTTGCTCGCCACTTGGTTGCGCAATGTCATGCTCAACCTGATCATCCTCCTTGGTTTCTTCGCATTGTTGTTCACCTTGCCTTATGCACTGCTTCGGGCTTATGACTTCGCAACTCCGTACGCCAATGTCTTCGGCTTCGCGGCGGCCTGGGGTGGATTGTTTTTTACCTTCTGCATCGGCTACAACCTCTGGCACCAGGGATTGCCGATCAATCGTCGACGTAACTGGTTGATCTCCATACCGGGGGTGATACTGACTGTAATTGTCCCGGGAACAGTTTCGTCGGTTTTTGCGGTCATCTGGTGGACCAGTATTAATCCGGGCTGGGATAGCGCCCTGGCTGCCGGGCGCTATTTAGCTGGTTTGCTGCTGGTGTTGTTGCTGACCTGGCTGGTAGCCGAGCTGAGCGAGGGCAAGCATTGGCGACTGCTGTTGCGCGACGCTGCGGTGCTGTGTCTGGCCGGCGGCGTGGGGTTGGTTTCGGGCATATTGGTACTGGCCGGCGCCAGTATCTTGTTGGTGTTGGGAGAACCAACGACTGTCGGGCACAAAATCGTTTTGCTGTGTTTGGGCGTTCCGATTTTTCTTGCTGCCCTAGGCGTCACCACTTCCATTTATACCGGCATGGTTGGTCGCGCCTTCTTCGAGCGCAGCCGTGAGTGGTGGAGCCGTCTCAATGCGTGGCTAATGATGATCGCCTTTGGCTGGGCGATTTGGTGCCTGCTGACGTTTTTTTCGTTACCGCTACTGGAATGGCTGCAGAGCCGCATGGGTGACTGGATCAGCCTGCTGGGCACAGGCTGGATCGGTACCTTATTGGTGTCGATATTCTTACGCCGGCCGCAGTCGGCCTCGATGAAGAAACAGCTGAGGGTCGAGCGTCTCCTAAACATCGCCTCGACGACGTTTGTCGTGGGGCTGGTTTTTTTTGCAGCAGCGGCTACTCAGAAAGTCTTGTTTGCAACTGTCGCTACGTCGAGCCAAGCGCCGGCCGAAGCACAGAAACTTCCGGGCATCTGGACGTTGTTCCAAAACAATGTGCCCGCAATTGAGCTGTTGACAGGGAACAATCCGACAACAACTGGCATACCCATCTTCGTACTGAGCATTGGCATCTTGCTCTTCGTGACGCTTTTGTTCGCCTGGCGGGTCGATATCAACAAGTTCTCCTTGCACAACATGTACAAAAACCGTCTGGTCAGGTGCTATCTGGGAGCGAGTAACCAGAATCTGCGTAATGAACAGCCTTTCGTTGGTCTAGATGATGACGATGATCTCTCCTTGCATATACTGAGCAGGGGCGCCAACGGCAAGAAGATCGCGCCTCAACTTCCCTTGCATATCATCAACACCACCTTGAACATCACCCAGGGCGCGGACCTAGCCTGGCAGGAACGCAAAGCAGCTTCCTTCGTCTTCACACCCTTGTTTTGCGGCTATTCGTTGGAGCGGACCCAGGGCGACACCACCTCACTGCACCGCGATGACGCAGCAGATCCGGCCTACCGCCCCACCGAAGCCTATGCCGCAAGGGATCAGGAAGAGAAAGGTTTCACCTTGGGCATGGCTCTGGCCACGTCAGGCGCGGCCGTCAGCCCGAACATGGGCCGTGCCAGTCTGCCGATGCTGGCATTCGTCCTGACCCTGTTCAACATCCGTCTGGGACGCTGGAGCCCCAATCCGGCGCAGTCGCGCTGGTACTCACCAAGCCCGCGGTTGGGGCTGCTCGCCCTATTGTATGAGCTGCTCGGCATGAGCGATGAGCGCAGCCGTTACGTTTATCTTTCCGATGGCGGCCATTTCGACAATCTGGGCCTTTACGAACTGGTGCGTCGTCGCTGCTCCGTTATCTTTGCTGTCGATGCTAGCGCTGATGAGCAGCGTGAGATGACAGACCTGGCCGACACCATCCGCAAATGTCGCGTCGATCTGGGCGTGGATATCAGCTTCAGTCAGCTTAACGACTTTCGCGGGGATGCCAAAACCTTATGTTATGCACCCAAGGGTTCATCACCGGCACTATTCACTACGATGCGCAGACAAATGGCACCTTGGTGCTGATCAAACCCAGTCTGGCCGCGCTGCGCGATGAACCGGCGGATGTGCTGAACTACGCCATCCAGAACTCGACTTTTCCGCATCAGACAACGGTCGATCAGTTTTTTGACGAGAGTCAGTTTGAAAGCTTCCGGCGCTTGGGCAAGCTGATTGGCGATCGCTGCCTGGCCGATCCCAATGTACAGCGACTCTTACCAATCCGCCGGCCCGCCAGGTTTCCGATTCACAGGCGACAGGGAGAGGAGGGGCGAGGGCACTTCACCGACTTTATCGGCTGGTTGCGCAACATCCCAGCAAGTCAACGTCCAGGACGCAATGGTTCGCTGGTCGATCTGTTCCTAGAAATGTACTTGGCCACAACGCTTGTCGGAATGATACTGGTGCTATTGGACCTGACGCTGTTCAGCACCTCCAATCAATTCTGCTGGACGTTGGCAAGTTGCGTGAACATTACCAAGCAACAGCTGAGCAACGTGACACCCTCCGGGCCATGGGGATCTTTAGCGGTCTGGCGCATCGTGTTGGATAATTTCTTCGTGTTGCTATACGCAATTACCTTGCTGCTAGGCTACAAAGTCGGGTGCGCGAAACGTTGGTGGATCTGGGTGTTGATTGTTGTCCCGCTAGTCACCGGATTGAGCGACTACGCTGAAAACTTCACGTTGTTGTCGCTGCTCGGTGGCCATAGCATCACGGACATGAGCGATGTGCTGGGGCTGTTTACGCTGGTGAAGTTTTGGGGATTTGCGCTCAGTGTTGCTGTACTGGCAGGGCTGGCACCGAGTATCAAGCGTGCTTTTGCCGCACGCTGGGATTTGTCGAATACGGAGGACCAAACAAATAATCTTGTGAATATTGCTCGAGAGTGAGGAGGGCGCCGCAGCGCATCCGCAGCGTTATTGCGGGGACTGATCGGGTTCTGGATGCGCACTTATTGAGTGCAGGGCCTGCGGTGAGACCGCCTTGTCATGCTCTGGCCTTGATCCTCAAATAATGGTGAAGCCATTCCACCAAATCGTCGAAGTCCTTAAGATCGAGTTCAATCGCATGTCGCTTGCCATAGCGGTGAGCATCCCTTGTGAAATGGGTAGTCGTCACCAGAATTGCTTTGTTCGCTCCTTGATCAATCTTGGTCGCGTGCAGGTGCTTCACGACGTCGAGCCGAATCGGATTTTTCGGATCAGGTCGCTTGCATTCGATTAGGAACCGCTGGCTGATAAAGTCCCGGCTCGTCACCGCGATCAGATCAAATCCACCATCACGGGTTTGTTTGGTCAGCTCGACCTCGTATCCAAATCCTTTGAAGAGCTCTGCCACAAACTCTTCAAAGAGCCGCCGATCCATCGTCTTTAGATGGTGAGGATGGTTAGCAAAATACTCGACCGCCTGTAGGGTTACTCTGGATGCGATCGACATGAACGTGACTGATGCTTCTGCGTCATCAGCATCTTGAACTTCGAATGTCACGTCGAGTAACTGTGCTTCTATACACTCGGTTTTATGAGGGCGTGACACAGAAACCCGGAAATGTGGTCTGTTAGGCCCGGTCGCTCCGACGAAAAACACGGGGGTGCCGCAAGTCGGACAGCAGAAGCTCATGCGCCCTGGCGGAGCCATGATGAGAGCCTCCGCCGCGCTGATGAGCGTACCGTCCTTGGTCTTGGCGAGATGCATCGAGTGCCGTCCTTGAAAAATTATTGGCATCGCAATTGGTTTTTCACGCGATGCTTAGTCGCGGCTGGGTAGAAACGATTATTTTGCCACCGGACGGTCATAGCGTTCAAATGTGCGTCAGCGTGCCTACACAGAGACGTAGACGTCCTTATAAATATCCGGATAAACGATTGGTGATGGCTCAGAGATTGACGCTCAGAAACCAGCTCCAAGGCAGTGACTTCTATGAGGCGCATTTTCAAATGATAAGAGGCCTCTATACGTGGGCTGGGCGTTAACTGAGTTAGGCCGTTGCTACACATAATGTATATTATGTTAAACGAGGTGTTTATGGTTGCGTTATGAGTAATCGCACGGCAACTCACCCGCCAACCGCACTGCCGGCTGCTCCCCCAGGCTTTCCGCAATCTCTATGGTCTTTTGGAGTGGGACTTCATCCAGTGCATCTCAAGGCATGAATCCGCGGACAAACCACCGCAAGTTTCAACTCGTCGCAGAGAACAGCGCAAACAACTGACTGCGAAAGTGAATCCCGAGTCGATCAAACGCCCGATTACGGTAGGTTTTCACAGTGCTTTCCTTTATTGCCAAATCAGCCGCGATCCCTGCATGAGTCATTCCTCGAAGTAATCGGCTGCAGATATTCAACTCTTGCGTCGTGAGGTCAGGACAACGCTGGAGCAATTGCTGGTGGTGATCGACTGTACCGCTCAATCCGGTAAGCGCCAGATGACCACGCAGTAATTGCAATAACGAAGGGCTGAGCGACTCGCACATCTCCAGCTCACCATCGCTGAAGAACCCCTGATCGCGGTGTCGGTAGAGATTGAACAACACCGGCCGCGCTTGTTCGTCCAGATACAGGCTCGATAGCCTCTCAATCATGCCATTGCGCTGATAGATCGACTCTCGATACGGCATAAAGCGGATATCCTGGGCCAGCAGATGGCCAACTTGGCCAGGGGCGGCAAGTAACGGCTCGAACAAAGGGTCGTGCCGATAGTAGCGCTCGATATAGGCCTGACCGCAACGCAACACCAGACTGGCGTCCGGGTGCCGGGTGCCGAAAGACAGCAATTGCGGTCGCTCGCCATCCATACGCAGAACTGAAAAATGCTGACAGTTCGCCCATTGGCCAAGGTAGTCCAGCAGCGCAACGGGAAATTCCGGCGTGCCCAAACGACTGGTCAACTCCGCGAAATGACGGACTCCTTGGGGCAAGGTCGAAACCTGCGGGGTACTGAGACGGATCATGGCGATTGCCTGATATTTATTATTGTCAGGTGTTAGGTCTACTGGAAAAAAGCCAGATAGTTAATTTGTTAACCAATAGCATGCCGACAATCATCGTGCCTGTCCACCTCCCGGAGGACAGCTTCGTCCTGCAGGCCCAGTAAGCTGATAAGGACAACAACAATAACTGGGATTGCCGATGAACCGTCACCCATCTGAGCGTGCGTCTCCCCTTCCCCCTCGACGTAGCTAGATCCCACGACGACTAACGCCACGTATGGCCTCTCTCAACCAGCCGAAATACAACGCCCGGACCGATCACCGTAGTTATCTCCAGACGCATCTAACTCGACAGTCCACCTGTCCTCCTCTGGGAGGACTGCAAGCAATACCCATGCTACGTAAGCTTATTCAGGTCAGACAGCCGGCAGGCGGCGCATTCATTGCGTTCGCGGCCAAGTACCTCAGGACCCTATAACAATGACCCAGCCCAGCCTGAATTTACGAGTCACCCAATTCGTGGCGGAAGCCAAAGAGGTGGCCCTGATAGAACTACAAGCCCCCGACGCTCGGGAGCTACCGATCTTCACGCCTGGAGCGCACCTCGAAGTGCGCCTGGAAAACGGTCAAATTCGACATTACTCGCTGCTCAACGATTCCAGCGAGCGCCATCGCTATGTCATTGCGGTCGGCTTGGCTCCGGCCAGTCGCGGCGGATCGCGCTTAATTCACGCGAAAGTACGCCAGGGTGATGTGCTTCAGGTCAGCGCTCCGCG
The DNA here is from genome assembly GCF_030687295.1 of Pseudomonas beijingensis. Lineage (NCBI taxonomy): Bacteria > Pseudomonadati > Pseudomonadota > Gammaproteobacteria > Pseudomonadales > Pseudomonadaceae > Pseudomonas > Pseudomonas beijingensis. The sequence goes on from NZ_CP117425.1 coordinate 4,192,099, forward strand.
CAACAATTTCCCTTTGGATGCCAACGCCAAGCGTTATTGTTTTGTGGCCGGTGGCATTGGTATCACCCCCATCCTGGCGATGATCCGCTGGTGCATGGCCCAGGGTAAGAACTGGCGACTTTTTTATACTGTACGTAACCGCCAACGGGCTGCGTTCTACGAAACGCTGCTGGCTCTGGACTCGGAACGAGTGCACTTTCACTTCAACGATGAGTGCGCCGGTCAGTTCCTAAATATCGAGTCGCTCGTCAGTTCGCTGCAGGACGACGAACATGTCTACTGCTGTGGCCCTGCCCCCCTGATGCAGGCAGTCAAGGCCGCCACCGCAGACATTCCGGCGCCGCGTATTCACTTTGAGTGGTTCTCGGCCCCCGAACCTGCCAGTGACGCGACTCCGCAAGCACTCGATTGCTTCAGCGTAACGCTGCAACGCAGTGGCCTGGATATTGAGGTAGGCCCAGATCAGAGCATTCTCGAAGCGTTGGAAGCCCATGGCATCGACGTACCGTTCTCCTGTCGCTCCGGTATTTGCGGTACTTGCGAAACCACGATTTGCAGCGGAGTACCCGATCACCGTGATTACGTTCTCTCCGACGCCGAGCAGGCGAGCGGTGAAACCCTGATGATTTGTGTGTCCCGCGCGCGCACCGAGTCGTTGGTGTTGGACCTGTAAACCCTGAATAACAAGGAGCCTATCCATGAGCCTGCCTGTCAATAACATCATTGCCAATTCGCGCAAAGCCATGAGTCCACTTGCTACCCGCGACACCCCGTTCATCTTTAACGAATGGTACGTAGCCGCTTTCGGTAACGAAGTTACACGGGAGTTGCTATCGCGAAAACTGCTCGGCAAGCGCGTAGTGTTGTATCGCAGCGAAACCGGCAAAGCCATTGCACTTGAAGATCGCTGCGCTCATCGTTCCTATCCGCTTTCACGTGGTCATCTAGAGGGTGATGTCCTGGTCTGCGGCTATCACGGCTTTCGGTATGACACTCAAGGCAACCTGATTAACGTGCCTTCACAGCGTAGCTGCCCTCGGGGTATCGGTGTGCGCGAATACCCCCTGCTTGAGCAAGGCTCACTATTGTGGATCTGGATGGGTGATCCAGAACTTGCAGACTCCAGACGCCCTCCTGAATTGGCTTGGACCGAGACACCCGACTGGGAGTGTTCCTCAGGCTATTTCCATCACCCAGGCAATTACGTCAGCATGCATGAAAATCTGATGGACCTGACCCATCTAACCTTCCTGCACGCCGCCACTATTGGCACGCCAGATTATGCCAGCGCCCCGTACGAACTTGATCTCAAAGAGGGACATTACAAATTGATGCGCAATGTAGTGCCCACCACCCTGTCTCCGGTATGGGCCAAAACGACTGGCCTGGACGATTGCAGTACCGCTGCACGCATCGCTACTTCCGAGTTCCTGTCACCCGGGCTGCATCAAGTCAGCGTCACATTCTACGACTCGGCGATAGCGCCGTTAAATCGCAAGGAGTTTCACATCCGCACGGCCCATATTCTGACCCCGGAAACTCACAGCACCATGCATTACTTCATTGTCCACGGTCGTGACTTCGCCCAGGATGACCGGGCGGTTGGTGAGTTCATGCATGAACAACTGTTCGCCGCCTTCAATGAGGATGTTGAGGGCTTGGGCGCGTTGGAGGCTGTACTCGGTGATGTAGATGACCACACCTACGAAATATCTGTTGCCAGTGATGCCCCTGCCGTCGCCATGCGCCGCTACCTTAAAAAACGTGCCGACGACGAAGCCAACGAAGCGCTCAACCGCAACGCATAACCCAGCCTGTTGGCACCGAAACCGAATTGACCTGGTTGCCGGGATGCCGCCGACCCAGTCTGATTCCTCACTAACGATTGCCTGTTCTACACTGGGTGCCATTTGAGGTGGGTCAGTTTTAAATCGGCACGTGGGTCAGTTGGGCGTCGGCGTCAACAGCGTGGTTGACGCCCTCCTTCACCAGCTCTTGCATGGGCAACCGATGAGATCAGTACCTCTAGATAGTCGGCACCCGGTGCAACACCGTTCGCTGAACAGGCATCTGCTGCCAAGCCAGCTGCGCCTGAACAATGTCAACCGCATCCAGCACTTTCTGCGCCCAACCCTCATCTTCCGGATGAACCACGACCACGCGAAACCCATGGTCCTCACCTTCAATCTGCACGCCTTCGGAATCATCGACGTGCAAGTCGATATCGAACGCCGGCGGATATTTCGAGGGCGCATTCGACAGCCCATGGACCGTCAGCGCGCGGTTGTGCAGCACGCTGTTGACCACACCCTCGACGCGGATGCCGTACAGCAACAGCCAACGGCGGATGTAGGACGGTGTGCGACCGGACGACGTGTAGACCCAGATGCTGCAGTCCTGGCGGCGCAGCTCTCGGATCAGGGAGCGTGTCCCCCTGCGCAACGGCTCACCCAGCCAACGATGAACGCAGGCCGGCAAGCGACTTTGCTCGACTTCGCAGTGGTGGAGTTGGCAGGCGAGCGTGTCATCGATATCAAACGAAATGCGTATGCGCTGCCGCCTCGACATCTGCATCGGGATGGCGCTGCGGATGGCCTGCCCTACCCGGCTGCCGACGGTTTTGCATTTGGCGAGCGCTGAATTCCCACTCATTAATGGCCACCTTGAGAGATGGGCAAATGCTTGCCTTTGAGAAAGAACTTCATTGGATCGGGTGCCTGTTCTTCTAAAAATGCTGCGTATTTTTTCTTGATCTTGGGCAATTCGTACAACGCCTTGACGCCATGTTTAGCAGAGTTGCGTATGACCGATGACGGATTGAAGTAGCCCTCGGCATTTTCCAGTGTCAACACAAAAGGAGGCAACCCCGCGCGCATCAACAGGTAGCTGACGATGAGCGACCCACTGCGGTTGTTGCCTTCAATGAACAACTGCGGCTTGCTGAGAATGCGGACATAGACGCCAGCCGCACGCTTCCAGACGGACTCGCTGCGATACGCGCAATACCAGTTGTACAAGTCCTTGATGCCTCCCTCAACGTTGTTGAAGAAATGCGCCTCGGTCGCGGCCAGGTGCTGGGCGTACTCCAAACGGCGCGCCGGGTCTCGGCCACAAAGCACCGTGGCGTTGATCTCGAGCATCAGGTTCAGTTGCTGAAGGTCGAACAGGTCAACGCCGCGGGCAACATAGTCGTCAATCAACGCGTAGCCTTCAAGCACATTGTGCAGCACCTCGTCAGTCAAGGGATCGCGCGGCTCCGTGAAGTGCCGGCTGAGCTCGATGAAGCGGTTTTGTACTTCCCGCAGTGCACGTTCAATCGCAGTCAAATCAAGGCGATGCGTAGCTGGCATTGGTGCTCCTTGGAAACGCTTGGTAAATGTCTACCGGATGCCGGCCAAATCCATTTGGCTTCTGCAGGTATGCGGCCTTGACCGGAGGTGTGTCTTAACTGAACTTGCCGCTGATGTAATCGCCGGTCATCTGTTCACGTGGGTTGTCGAAAATCTGCGTTGTTGGACCCATCTCAACCAGATAGCCGGTGCGCGTGCCCTGGGAAATATCCACCGAGAAGAACGCCGTGGTGTCAGCGACACGGATGGCTTGCTGCATGTTGTGGGTGACCAGCGCGATGGTGTAGTCCTTCTTCAACTCGACCATCAGCTCCTCGACCCGCCGGGTAGCGATCGGGTCGAGTGCCGAACACGGCTCATCCAGCAGCAGGACTTCCGGCTCGGTGGCGATGGCGCGGGCGATGCACAGTCGTTGTTGCTGGCCGCCCGAGAGCGACAGGCCACTGACCTTGAGCTTGTCCTTGACTTCATCCCACAGGGCGGCACCTTGCAGCGCGTGCTTGACCCGGTCACCTATATCGCCTTTGTAGCGATTGAGGCGCAGGCCAAACGCGACGTTGTCGAAGATGCTCATCGAGAACGGGTTCGGCTGTTGAAACACCATACCGATGTAGCGACGCACGACCACCGGATCAACGCCCTTGCCGTAGACGTCTTGCCCAAGGAAGTGCACGTGGCCTTCGAAACGGAAACCTTTCACCAGGTCATTCATTCGGTTGAGGCTGCGCAGCACGGTACTCTTGCCGCAGCCGGAAGGCCCGATGAAACCGGTGATCTTGTTTTTCTCGATAGGCACATGGCTGTCACGCACGGCCATGAAGTTGCCGTAGAAAATCTTGTCCAGTTTGCAGTCCATGACTACAGGCGCCTGGGTGACAAACGGAGCGGCTCTTTGCGCAGTGGATACGTTCAAAATCAGATGCTCCCGTTCTTAGTACTTGGGCTTGCCGAAAATACGGCTGATGATATTCACGAGCAGCACGATCATCACCAGCACCAGTGAGGCCGCCCATGCGAGCTCGAGCTGGTTGTCGAAAGGCATGCCGGAGAAGTTGTAAATCAACACGGCAAGCGATGCCGTTGGGTTCATGACCTCGAGGCTACCTTGGTGGTAGATCCAGTAGTTGCTGAACAAGGCGGTGAACAACAACGGTGCTGTCTCGCCCGCGGCACGTGCCACGGCCAGCATGACGCCGGTCAGGATCGCCGGCATGCCGGTGGGCAAGACGATTTTCCAGATCACCTGCGAGCGGGTGCAGCCCATGCCATAGGCGGCATCCTTCATGATCTTGGGCACCATCCGCATCGATTCTTCCGCCGTCAGCACGACGATAGGCAGCATCAGGACTGCCAGCGCGACGCCACCGGCCGGTGCCGAATAAGTGCCGGTGGTCATCACCACCAGGGCGTAGGCGAACACCCCGGCCAGAATCGAAGGCAGCCCCGTGAGCATCTTGGCGGCAAAGCGCGCAGCGTTCGCCAGCTTGCTGTCCGGCCCCAGTTCAGCCAGGAAGATCGCCGCCATGATGCCAACCGGCACCGCGATAGCCGCCGCGATACCCACCATCACGAAGGTACCTGCCATTGCGTTGCCGAAGCCCCCGCCCATCTCGAAGCCAGTCGGCGGCAGCTCGGTAAAGACTTCCAGGTTCAGGCGAGCGCCGCCACGGGTGATCAGCATGTAGAGCACGGAAATCAACGGCACGCTGGCCAGCAGCGCGCCGCCCCAGACCAGGGTGGTCAAGATCAGGCTGCGCAGGGCGCGGCCTTCGAACTTGCGCTGCAGGCTGGGCATCGCGCCTGCTGGAGACGTCAAGTCTGTTGCAGCAGTCAGATCAGTCATCACTTATTACCCCGTTGGGCGTACATCATGATCAAGGAGCCAAAGACGTTCACGATCAACGTGATGAACATCAGCACTAGCGCGGCATACATCAACACCTCGATTTCGTTTGGCCCGGCTTCGGGGAAGTTCAGCGCCAGCAAGGCCGCCAGGGTGTTGGCCGGTGCGAACAGCGAAAGGGAAATGTTATTCGCGTTGCCGACCAGCATGGCCAGCGCCATCGTTTCACCCAATGCGCGCCCCAAGCCAAGTACCAAGGAGCCGAAAATACCCGTGGCGGCCGATGGCACCATTACCTTGAGAATCGCTTCCCAGTGGGTGGTCCCCATACCGTAGGCGGCCTGCTTGGTTTTCATCGGTACGCCCGTGAGCGCATCCTGCGAAACGGCGGCAATGGTCGGCAGAATCATGATGGCAAGCACCAACGCCGCAGGAAGCAGCCCCGGCCCGCTCAGGGATGTGCCGAAAAATGGCACCCAGCCGAGTTCGCTGTTCAACCAGGTGGTCAGCGGTCGAATCGCCGGGATCACCACGTAGATCCCCCACAGGCCGTAGACGACGCTGGGGATGGCCGCGAGTAATTCGACAATGGTTCGAAAGATGGCGGCGAGCTTGGGAGGCAGGAAGTCCTGGGTCAGGAAAATTGCCATGCTGACGCCGAAAAAGCCTGCAATCAGCAACGCAATCAGAGCACTGTAGAGCGTGCCCCAGATAGCCGGCAGGATGCCGTATTTGCCTTGGTTAACGTCCCAGACAGTGCCGAGAAGCACATCAAATCCGTGCTTTTCCATGCCGGGAAGCGCCTTGCGTCCCACCTCGAACACGAGGGCAAATACCAACGCCAGAACCAGGACCACCCCGATACGCGCGAGCGCACGAAAGGTGCGATCAACCAGAAAGTCCTTCGCGGACGGTGGTTGGCAGGCGGAATCTGGATTAACCGGTACGACAAAGGGTTTGTTCATTGGCTAAGTCCGGAACAGGGGAAAAGCTCTCCCAGCATGGCTGACAGCCCATACCGAGAGAGGCCTCAGGCGTTACTGAATGTTGGCGGAGGCTTTGCGAACCTGGTCGACAACCGACTGCGGCAACGGGATATACCCCATCGAGTCGGCAATTTTCTGCCCTTCGGTCAGGCTGTATTCGACCATTTCACGCATGGCTTTGGCCTTGGCCGGATTGCCGTTGTCCTTGCGGAAGATCATCCAGGTGTAGGACGTGATCGGATAGGACTTGGCGCCGTCCGGATCAGGCAACCAGGACACCAGGCTTTCCGGCATCTTCACCGCTGCCAGAGCCTCGGCTCCACTCTCGGCGTTTGGCACTACGTATTGGCCGGCCTTGTTCTGCAACTGGGCGAAGTCAACCTTGGCAAGTTTGGCGAAGCCGTATTCGATGTAGCCAATCGCGCCCGGCGTCTGGCGTACGGTAGCCGTCACACCATCGTTCTTCGGCGACTTGATGAACTTGTCACTGGCCGGCCAGTTGACGGTGTTGCCCTCCCCCAGCGCCTGCTTGAAGTCCGGATTGATGGTCGCCAAGTGCTTGGTGAATACCGCGGTCGTACCGCTGGAATCCGCACGCACAACAACCGTGATCGGCGTATCGGACAGTTTCAGGTCCGGGTTGGCAGCGACGATCTGCGGATCGTTCCAGCGGGTGATCTTGCCCAGGAAAATGTTCGAGTACACATCCCGTGGCAATTTCAAACCTTTAGGGTTGCCTGGCAGGTTATAGGCCAGCACGATTTCCCCAGCGGTCATCGGCAGCAACTGCACGCCTTCGGCAACCTTGGCGATATCCTCGTCTTTCATTGCCGAGTCACTGGCGGCGAAATCAACGGTTTTATTCAGAAAGTCCTGTACACCCGCGCCACTGCCCTTGGATTGGTAGTCCACAGTGACACCTTCGGACTTCTTGCTGAAATCCTTGAACCAGGTCAGGTAGATCGGCGCCGGGAAACTCGCGCCAGACCCCGTCAGACGGACGCTTTCTGCAGCGAATGTCGCCGAAGTGGCACAAAGAGAAAACGTAACGGCGAGCGCAGCAGACTTCATCAAACTTTTCATTAGAAGAAATTCCTTGTGATGACGGGCTGGGGAACTCTGCAACAGTCGTGTTACGTTTTTATGAAGATCGAATTGCAAAAGGCAGCAAAATGCTTAATGCCAGCCAGTTAAGCGAAATTCTGTGGGAGCGGGCTTGCTCACGAATGCGCCGGGTCGGCTTGCAATGATGTTGGTTGTGCCGCGATCAGGCATCCTTTCGCCTGGGTTTGATACAAGTCAAGTTGCCCTCGCCCATGGCGGTCATGATCGATCCCAGACACACTGTACAAAAGCTGTTCGACCCACATCATCGTCCCTCAGGAGTGTCTGGAAATGCATAAAATACTGGTTGCTGTCGATGGTTCGAAATACTCGGAACGAGTCGTGCGCTACCTCGTGGGAATCATCCAGGACGGTGGATTGCTCGGGGGCAACGTAGAGATTCATTTAGTGAATGTGCAGACGCTCTTACCGACCCGCGTCGCGCAAGGGATGAGTCGCGATGAGTTGGACAGTTACTACCTTGAAAAAAGTACGCAGGCTTCGCGCCGAGCCATTGATTCATTGGAGAACGAAGGCATTGCATTCACTTTCCACGCGTTACAGGGTGACGCGGCGAGCAGAATCATTGCCTGTTCCCAATCGTTAGGGTGCGACAGCATCATCCTGGGCTCACATGGCAACGGTGTCCTGGAAGGCATTTTCTTAGGATCTGTCGCGGCTAAAGTGACTCAGTTGTCCAGCATCCCGATTACGTTGGTTAAATAGATACGATGCTCGGCAGGCCTCTCAGGCCTCTCGGCAGCGGGCGCAATACTGCCGCGGTACACCGTCGGGCGCCCTGGGCGTCTGCCGCCTATGAAAAAACAACCAAGATTCGAGCCTGGCACCGCAAGCAACATCAGTGACGCAACAACCTACGCAGCGGAACCCCATCCTTGAGCACGGGGGATTTGATGACGATGTAACTGAAGTACTTGGAAATGCCGATGTTCTTGTCCAGCAACCCTTCGATCACCTCCTGGTAATGCTGGATGCTGCAGGTCATGAAACGCACCAGGTAATCGTAACCGCCGCTGATCAAATGGCACTCCAGTACCTCATCGACCAAGCGAATATTGGATTCGAACTTGGCGAAGTCTTCCCGCTTGTGGTCGCTGAGGGTGATTTCAGTGAAGACCGTGACCGAGTCGGTGATCTTGGCCAGGTTGAGATGGGCCCGGTAGCCGGAAATGTAACCCGCCGACTCAAGCCGCTTGACTCGCTGCAGGCATGGGCTGGATGACAGGCCCACGGCATCGGCGAGACTGACGTTGGTCATTCGACCGTCCTTTTGAAGTTCAACAAGGATACTGATATCAATTCGGTCTAGTTTTATTAAACCTTCCATCGGGTACCCCTCGGTTGTCTTCAGGTTGACAGTGGTTTTAGCAAATTCAACGGCGCAAAGATAGCTGATGCTGAGCGACGAGGTCGGCCATGCTGGTGATGTAGAAATCGGCGGAATATTCTTGATTATCAGGCTCATGGCCACGGCGGATCAGGCACAGTCCCGCGGACGTTGGCGGTTGTGCAGGCGGCCTGGACACTTGCATGATGTTTTCAGGCTTGAGCTTGTTCGCCTGCAGCCATGCCTCATCCTCCAATGGATTGTTGGCTCGGGAATGCAGGTCCTCGGGAGGGATTCCCAAACGCTCGCAGAGCTGGTCACGATCCTCGGCATCACGATCGCAGTACACCAGCAACCGGTAGAATTTACGCAGGTACAGCATGGCGCCGGGCGCGTCCTCGAACAGCGACCAGTTGCAGGCCGAACGAGCAAAGCTCATGCCCTCCTCCCAACTGACCTTGAGCCCCAAACGCTCTGCCAGTTGACGATGGGCAAAGCACAATAAACCACTGAAACCCAATTCGGAGAAACGCGGATAAAGCCCGCGCACCGCCTCGTCGAATTCAGCCAGTACCGCTTCCCTGTCTGGCATGCCCGGGTGGTTTTCGAGCACAGGTTGCAGGGCCATCCAGACACCGGAATCCCGATCGACCAGGACTTCGTCGCAATCGATCAGCAGCGCACGATAATCAGTCAGGTGCATGTGTGTCGCCTCCCATGATGCATTCATCAATCCATATGCTCTAAATGCCCTCGGTCGGCACATCGCTACAGATGTACCGACCGAGACCTGAGATTAATCCAACACGCGTTGCAATGCTGCTTCGAGAATGGTCAGTGCTTCGTCGATCTGGCTTTCTTCGGTGACCAGGGGCGCCAGGAAACGCAGGACATTTCGGTATACCCCGCATTTGATCACCAACAGCCCGCCTACCCTGGCCTGGTCGATCAGTTGTTGGGTGAGCTCGGCGTCGGGACTGCGGGCCTCATCGTCCTTGATCAATTCGATGGCCAACATGAAGCCGGTGCCGCGCACATCACCGATACGTGGATGACGTGCCTGCAAGCGCAGCAGGCCCTGACGCAGCCGCTCGCCCAATACCTGGCCACGCTCGAGCAACTGCTCCTGTTCGTACGCTTCGATCACCGCCAGCGCAGCTGCACAAGACAAGGCGTTACCGCCATAGGTGCCGCCGAGGCCACCGGGCAATGGCGCGTCCATGATGTGCGCTCGGCCCACCACGCCGGAGATGGGCAAACCACCTGCCAGACTCTTGGCGACGGTGACCAGATCCGGCTGAATGCCAGCATGCTGAAAACCGAACCATTTGCCGGTACGACCGAAGCCGGTCTGGATTTCATCGAGGATGAGCACGATGCCGTGTTGTTCGGTCAGGGCACGCAGTGCCTGGAGAAATTGCGGTGGCGCGGAAAGGAAGCCACCGTCGCCCTGCACCGGCTCGATGATGATCGCCGCGACTCGATCCGGCGCGACTTGGGTCGCCAGCAACTCATTGAGGGCCTGTAACGCCATCTCGCTGCTGAAGCCGCGATAGGCATTCGGGTAGGGGGTATGGAAGACCTCAGGCGCGAAGGGCCCGAAGTTCTGTTTGTAGGGCTGGCTCATGCCCGTCAGCGTTGTACCCAGCAAGGTACGCCCATGGAAACCGCCACGAAAGGAAATGACGGCGGGACGGTTGGTATGGGCGCGGGCAATCTTCACCGCGTTCTCCACGGCTTCCGCGCCGGAAGTGAACAGCGCCGCCTTGTAGGCTTGCTGGCCACCTACCAATTCGCACAGGCGCTTGACCAGGTCGAGATAGGGCTTGTAGGCCACCACCTGGAAGCAAGCATGGCTGATCTTTTGCAATTGGGCCTGCACGGCCGCGATCACCTTTGGGTGATTGTGACCGATGTTCAAGACGCCAATGCCGCCGACGAAGTCCAGGTAGCGCGTCCCGTCCACGTCCCACACCTCAGCCCCCTGGGCCCGGTCGATGACCAGCGGATGTGCGGTGACCAACCCCCGTGGCACGAATTGATCGCGTTGACGGAGCAAGCTTGGGGTTTCTTCGACTTTACTGTTCATGGCATCTCCCACAGTGAACCAGGCAACCGGGAAACGGCTGCGATGTGTTCCACAGGTTAAGCGTTCGACGCAATTGTCTAAGCCGAACTTGGCCTCTGGGAAATTCGGATCGACTGTTTTCACCCCGGTAAACAGCAGAATCCTTCAGCCGGCTCCAGCCCCATGGAATCTGCCGACAGACGCCCTATACAACGCAGTGTCATGCGATTACGGCCGCTCTTTTGATACATCCTGCTTTGCCACTCGGGCATGCTGGATGTTCCCTATTCCAGTACGAGAAGTGACCCATGGCCTTGCTTTATAAAGCCGACCCGGTACGCGGCGAACAATGGAAGCGTTTATTCGCCGAGCACGCACCGGACATCGAATGGCGTGCCTGGCCGGACATCGGCGACCCGAAGGACATTCGCTACCTCGCCGCCTGGCAGGCGCCGGACGACCTCGAAACACTGCTACCAAACCTGGAAGTGCTGTTCGCCTTGTCGGCTGGGGTCGACCAGCTTGATCTTGATAGTTTGCCCACGTCCCTGCCGGTGGTCCGTTTACTTGACCCCGGCATCACCCAGGGTATGTGCGAGTACGCCAGCTTCGCCGTACTCAGCCTGCACCGGGACATGCTCCGTTATCGCCAGCAACAGATCGCGCGGTGCTGGCAGGCCCACTTGCTGAAACCGGCAGCCCAGCGTCGGGTCGGTGTCATGGGGCTTGGCATGCAGGCCCAGCAGATTCTGGCTACCTTGCAGACCTTCGGTTTTGCCTTATCGGGCTGGGCGCGCAGCGAACACAATATCGTTGGAGTGGATTGCTTTGCAGGTGACGAACAACTCCCGGCGTTCCTCGGCCAATGCGATATCGTGATCTGTGTCTTGCCATTGACCGAACAGACCAAAGGGATTCTCAACCGCCAGTTGTTCCACCATCTGCCCAAGGGGGCAGCCCTGGTCAACATGGGCCGCGGTGGGCACCTGATAGAAGAGGACCTGCTCGAGGCCCTGGCCAGCGGCCAACTCAGTGCTGCGGTGCTCGACGTCTTGCAACAGGAGCCAGCACCGCCAGAGCATCCGTTCTGGCAGCATCCGCAAATCTTGCTGACGCCGCATATCGCAGCGATGACCCAACCCGAAAGTGCCTTTGGCGTGTTGCTGGACAATATCCGGCGCCATCAACGCGGCGAATCGATGCTCGGCCAGATTGACCGCAAACGCCGTTATTGACCCGCGCTTTGTCCATGCATCTACGAAAAGCACCGACGAAAAAATCCGCTGATATTTGCTGCTGAGCCTGCTGTCGATTTGAGCAATAACTGCGGCGCGTGAAGCCGCAACTTATGCAATCTACCGAATCAATGTCCGCCTCTTGTCAGGCCTGGCGGCAGGTGAGATACCAACACTTTCAGCGGAGAAATCCGACCGGTCACCCTCCCTGTCCATGGAGATCTGTCATGTCCAACACGCAACGCCCCGTCTATACCTTTCGCCCCATGACGTCTGCCGATGTGGCAGCGGCCCATGCCTTGTCCGTGCAGTTGAAGTGGCCCCACCGCCTGGAAGACTGGGCCATGCTGCAGCGTGTCTCGCAGGGGTTTGTCGCGGAGGACGAAGGTCGCCTGATCGGTACGGCGTTCACCTGCCCGCAGGGTGATTACGCCACGATCGGCCTGGTGATCGTCAGCGATGAGTACCAGGGTCAGGGCATCGGCCGCAAATTGATGGAGCTGGCAATCCAAGCGTGCGGCTCGCAGACAGCCATGCTCAATGCGACGCTGGCCGGCGCGCCGCTTTATGTCAGCCAGGGATTCGTTGACTTTGGGCATATCCAACAACATCAAGGAACCGTATTGCCCCCGGCCCCCACGGACCTGCCATCCGATGAGCGCCTGCGCCGCCTGACCGAAGCAGATCGGAACGACGTGATCGAGCTCGCCAACGCCGGCAGCGGCCTGGACAGGCATGCCGTGCTCAACGATCTGTTCGAGAGTGTCGAAGACGTCGTGGGGATCGAGCGCGATGGTCAACTGCGTGCGTTCGCCCTTCTGCGTCCCTTCGGTCGTGGTCGTTCCATCGGTCCGGTCGTCGCAGAAAACCCAGAGCAGGCCAAGCACTTGATCGCGGTGCTGTTGACTCAAGTGTCGGATGCTTTTGTGCGTATGGACATACCGTCCGACAGCGGCCTGGGTCCTTGGCTGGAAGAAGCCGGACTGAAGCAGGTCGACACCGTCGCACAAATGGTTCGTGGGACCCCACCCCAGGCCAGCGGCGGCGTACACCAGTTTGCGCTGGTAACCCAGGCCATCGGCTGACGCCCCTTCATCACCGCTATACCAAACACTCTCCTGGAGAAACACCCTCATGCTAGAACTCACTGCCGTGCTGTTGGCCCATGCCAACGGCACTCCCGCGTCCACAGCGTTTACCAGCGGCTCATTAGGAGCCAACGATCCGTTCGACCGGCAGATTGCTTATGTCGGGACCGATGACATTGCTGCCGGCATCGTCCATGCGAGCGGGCAATTCAGCGTCGATGCATACCCCTACAGCGAAACGATTGTCGTCCACGCCGGACACGTCACCTTGCAGAGCCAGGATCACGTGCTCGAACTCAACCCGGGTGACAGCGCCGTGATTGCCCGTGGCACCTCGGTTCGGATCGAGGCACAACCTGGCTCGCTCTGGGCATTCTGTGCCGATACCCAGCCTGTTGAAGTCGGCCATATCGGGCTGACCGCTCTCCCTGCGCACACTCTGCTCTCCCCTTCGACGCCACCGAGTGAGGAATTTTTGCTGAGCCCGACACCGCAATGTCGTTCGAACAACCTGTTCGTCGAGGATGCGACCAACCTGCGTATTGGTATCTGGGATTCGACACCTTATATCCGTAAGGCGCGGCCACACACGATGCATGAACTGATGCACTTGCTTGAGGGCAGCATCGTTCTTCAGCTTGCGGATGGTACGGGTCTGGCGGTGAGTACTGGCGATACGGTGTTTGTGCCTAAGGGGGCTCCTTGCGCTTGGAAGAGCAGTGTCTATGTGCGTAAGGTCTATGTTTGTAAGTGATGTCTGGCGGGGCTTTTTTGGGTGTGAATATCCGTTATTTGGGTAACGGCTGCTGACGGTTCCGCTCTTACAGCGGGTCACTTTTGAAGAGCCCGGAAGCCGGCCCAGTCAAAAGTAACCAAAACGCCTCTGCCCCAGCACTTGGTGCCTCGCTTAGGCTCGGCATCCATGCCGAGGTGCCCACTGCGCAATGCCTGCGTTCGGCCAGCGTGGTTAACGGGGCGCCGAGATCAACGTCCTCCCCGAGGCGGCCTGGTAGCCGACCTGGTTCTCCCGGTCTTACACCCATCAGATCTGTGGGAGCAAAGCTTGCTCGCGATAGCGGTGGCTCAGTCAATGAAGAAGTTGGATGTGCTGGCCTCATCGCGAGCAAGCTCGCTCCCACAGTGATTTTGTGTTGGACATGAATTTGTGTTCACTGGAGATTGGATGTGGGAGCGAGCTTGCTCGCGATAGCGGTGTCATAGCCGATGAAGATGCAGGATGTGCTGTCCTCATCGCGAGCAAGCTCGCTCCCACAGGGGAAACGCGGTCCCACCAACAGCCAGGTCGGCTATCAGGCCGCCTCGCGTTGGACGTTGATCTCGGGCACACCGAGCCTAAGCGAGGTGCCGAGTGGTGGGGCAAAAGCGTTTTGGTTACTTTTGACTGGGCCGGCTTCCGGGCTCTTCAAAAGTGACCCGCCGTAAGGGCGGAACCCTAAGCCGCCGTTACCGCAGCAACGGATATACACACCGTTAAAAAACTCACAGAGTGCCCACTCCAATCAAAGCGCCATCGCAATAGCCTGCCCCACATCCTGAGTCGACCCCTGCCCCCCCAGATCAGGCGTAATCGGCCCCTCGGCAATCACCCGCTCGATAGCCCTGAGAATCCCATCATGAGCCGCACGATAACGCTCATCGCCATTACCCAAGAAGTCCAACATCAAAGCGCCAGACCAGATCATCGCAATCGGATTGGCAATATTGCGCCCATAGATATCCGGCGCCGAGCCATGAACCGGCTCAAACAACGAGGGAAAACGTCGCTCCGGATCGAGATTGGCCGAAGGCGCGATGCCAATGGTACCGGCGCAGGCAGGCCCCAGGTCGGACAGGATGTCGCCGAACAGATTCGACGCCACGACCACATCGAAACGATCGGGCTGAAGCACGAAACGCGCGCACAGGATGTCGATGTGTTGCTTGTCCCAGGTGACTTCGGGGTACTGCTGCGCCATGAGCGCCGTGCGTTCATCCCAGTACGGCATGCTGATGGAGATGCCGTTGGACTTGGTCGCTGCCGTCAGGCGTTTACGCGGCCGGGTTTGGGCCAAGTCGAAAGCGAACTTGAGAATGCGGTCCACGCCGCGGCGCGTGAACACCGATTCCTGCAGCACGAACTCATGCTCGGTGCCTTCGAACATCTTGCCGCCGATCGAGGAATACTCGCCCTCGGTGTTTTCGCGGATCACCACGAAATCGATGTCTCCGGGCTCGCGCCCGGCCAGCGGGCATGGCACGCCGGGAAACAGCCGCACCGGTCGGATGTTCACGTATTGGTCGAAGTCCCGACGAAACTTCAGTAGCGAACCCCACAGGGAAATGTGATCCGGCACCTTGTCCGGCCAGCCCACGGCACCAAAATAAATCGCATCGAAGTCCTTGAGCTGCGCGAACCAGTCGTCAGGCATCATCTGCCCGTGTTCCAGGTAGTAATCGCAGTGAGCCCAGTCGAGCACTTCGATGCTCAAATCCAATTGCCATTTCTTCGCGGCCTGCTCCAATACCCGCAGACCTTCCGGCAAGACTTCCTTACCGATACCGTCGCCGGCAATCGCGGCGATTCTGAATGGTTTGCTCATCAACCGTGCCTCCTCTCTTCAAACGCTGACCGGATCACAGCCCACCCATGTGGAAGGCTTTGACTTCAAGGAATTCGTCCAGGCCATATTTACTGCCTTCACGCCCCAGGCCCGATTGCTTGATACCGCCAAAGGGCGCGACGTCCATGGAAATGAGCCCGGTATTGAGACCGACCATGCCGAACTCCAGCGCCTCACCGAACCGCCATGAGCGGCGCAGATCCTGGGTGAAGAAATAAGCGGCCAAGCCATAAGGCGTTGCGTTGGCCCAGGCCAGCGCCTCTTCTTCAGTGCTAAAGCGCATCAGTGGCGCGACCGGACCGAAGGTTTCTTCGTTGGCCAGCAGCATCCCGGCATGGGTATCACCCAGCACTGTCGGCTGGACAAACTGGCTGTCGCCTTTGGGGATCTCACCACAGAGTAGACGAGCGCCCTGGCTCAACGCCTCGTCGATATGTCGAGCGACTTTATTGACCGCCGCCGCATTGATCAGCGGGCCTATGTTTACGCCGTCGTCCAGACCATCGCCGACCTTGAGTTTGCCCACCTCCTCCACCAGGCGTTCGGCGAAGCGCTCGTAGATCCCGTCCTGCACCAGAATCCGGTTGGCGCAGACGCAGGTCTGCCCGGCGTTGCGGAATTTGCTGAGCATGATGCCGGTCACGGCCTGCTCCAGGTCCGCGTCGTCGAACACGATGAACGGGGCGTTACCACCCAGCTCCAGGCTCAAGCGCTTGATGTGTTCGGCGCTCTGGCGCATCAGCAGACGACCGACCGCAGTGGACCCGGTGAAGGACAGTTTGCGCACTGTCGGGTTGCCGGTCAGTTCTTCCCCAATGCCTGCAGGCATGCCGGTGACGACGTTGAACACCCCGGCCGGAATGCCGACCCGTTCGGCCAGCACAGCCAGGGCCAGGGCCGACAGCGGGGTCAGGTCCGACGGTTTGACCACGATCGTACAACCGGCGGCCAGGGCTGGCGCGCACTTGCGGGTGATCATCGCGTTGGGGAAGTTCCACGGCGTGATCGCGGCGCAAACACCGACCGGTTGCTTGAGGGTCAGCAAGCGGCGATCACCGCTGGGGGCCTGGATGGTTTCGCCGTAGACCCGTCGGGCCTCTTCGGCAAACCATTTGACGAAGCTGGCACCGTAGCGAATTTCGCCCTGGGCTTCCGCCAGCGGCTTGCCCTGTTCACAGGTCAAGATCAACGCCAGGTCGTCGAGGTTGTCGATCATCGCCTGATACCAGCGATCCAGCAACGCCGCCCGCTCCGCCGCCGGACGTGCACGCCAGGCCGGCCAGGCACGGTCGGCGGCTTCGACGGCGCGCCGGGTTTCATTGCCTTGTATCGCCGGCACCCGGGCGAGTACCTCGCCAGTGGCCGGGTTGGTGATGTCCAAGGTGGCGGCATTGTCGGCGCCGACCCATTGACCGTCGATGTAAGCGAGTTCTACCAGCAGGCTGGGATCTTTCAGGCGATTCTTGAGCATGACGTCGAGTCCTGTTTTGAGACAGCCTTCAGTCTATTGTTTCGCCCTGGACGAGGATGCTGAAAACGCCGGCCCTACAGCCGTGAATGCTGAAAATCAGCCTTCGACGGCATGCTCTACTGTGGGTGAGGAATGATCGCCGTGAGCTTCGATCAGACGATGAAGCGCATGGGATTGCAGGCGTGGTGACGCAATGATCTATCAGGTAAACGGAACACTAGCTGTGCATCGAGCCCAGCAAGCCTTGCAAGAAGCGCTCGCCAGCGACCATCTGACTGATCTCGATGAACTCGTCAGGCTTGTGCGCCTGTTCTATCGAGCCTGGGCCGCAGACCACCACCGGCACATCCAGGCGTTGTTTGAACAACCCGCCTTCGGTGCCGAACGAGACTTTGGCTGTGCCGGTGTCCGGGGCGGCAAAATTTTTCAGGAACCGCACCGCTTCGACGCTCGGGTGGGTATCGAGGCCCGGGTAGACATTCAGAGTCTCGATCTCGATAGCGGCCACGCTGGAGAGCTTCTTGGCTTCGCGCACGATCAGTTCCGCCCGCTCGCGCATCTGCTCCAGGAACCCGTCCAGGTCGTCCGCCGGCAAGTTACGCACTTCGAAGTCCAGGGTGCACAAGTTAGGCACGATGTTCAGCGCCTTGCCGCCGACAATCTGGCCAACATGCACGGTGCTGTAGGGCACGTCGTAATCGCTATCCCGTGCGCCCTGCTCTTGCAACTGCTGCTGGCTCAGGCGCAGCGCGGCGATGAAATCGCAAGCCACATGAATCGCATTGACCGAGCGCGGCGCCAGGGAGGAATGCGCTTCCAACCCGCGACAGTACGTACGGTAAGAACCCTTGCCCTTGTGCCCGAGCACGAACTGCATATTGGTCGGCTCGCCGATGACGCACAGAAACGGGCGAACCGGTGCCAGGTGCAGCACATCGAGCAAACGACGCACGCCCACGCAACCGATCTCTTCGTCATGGGACAGTGCCAATTGCAATGGCCGGCGCAATGGCTGCTCGGTGGCATCGAGCATGGCGTCGATCGCCAGGGCGATAAAGCCCTTCATGTCGCAACTGCCGCGGCCATAGATCCGCCCGTCCTGCACCGTCGCCTCAAACGCCGGAAAGGTCCAGGCCTGCCCCGCCGCCGGCACCACGTCGGTATGCCCCGACAGCAAGATTCCCGGCACGTCCCGTGGCCCGGTGCTGGCAAACAGATTGGCTTTCTTGCCGCTTTCGTCTTTGACGATCAGTGACTCGATGCCCTTGGTCAGCAACAGATCGCGCACGTACTCGATCAAGGCCATGTTCGACTCTGAAGAGACAGTGTCGAAAGCCATCAACCGTTTGAGAATCTCCAATACACGGGGTTTCATGAGGCCTTGCTCCGTTGCTCGACTGAAGAGGAAAAACGCTTGATGTCGACCAGCCTGACAAAACGCCTGTTCATGCATACGCCGCCACGGTCACGTTAGTGGACTGCTGGGTCTTCATCAATTCGGCACTGTCGTGGTGGCAAAGGATTTCACTGCCGCCGACAATCATCCGACGCTCCGGTGCGACACAGTTGCACAGGCCGTCGACCCGCACCGGGCAGCGACTGAGGAAGGTGCACAGCCCGGGTACGTTGGCTTTCGGGCCGATGGACGGCAGCGTCTGGCAGGTCGTTGCCCCGCAGGTTTCCAGCCAGCCCTGGCGCAGTTCCGGTACGGAATGGATCAACAAGTCGGTATACGGATGGAACGGCGCCTCGGCATAGGATTGGCGGCTACCGGCCTGGATCTTGTGGCCGCTGTACATCACCACGATGTCGTCGCACAAGGCCCGCACGGTGGAGATGTCGTGGCTGATGAACAGATAGGACACCCCCAGTTGCTGGCGTAGATCGCGCAGCAGTTCGAGAATCGCCGCACCGACCACGGTATCCAGCGCCGAAGTCACCTCGTCGCAGAGAATCAGGTCCGGCTTGGCTGCCAGGGCTCGGGCCAGGTTGACCCGTTGCTTCTGCCCGCCGGACAGCTCGTTCGGACGTCGGTCCGCCATTGTGCGGGGCAAGCGAACGAGGTCGAGCAATTCGCCGATACGCTCGCGCAAAGCCGCGCCCTTGAGGCCGAAATACATCTTCAGTGGACGGCTGAGGATCGTGCTGACGCTGTGCATCGGGTTGAGGGCGGTGTCGGCATTCTGGAAGACCATTTGAATGCGTCGGAACTGCTCGTTCGTGCGCGACGACAGGCTGCCGCCCAGGGGGTGGCCATCGAACGTCAACCCGCCCAGGGCCGGCACCAACAATCCGGCCACCACCCGTGCCAGGGTCGATTTGCCAGAGCCCGATTCACCGATGACGCCGATGGCCTGGCCCCTGCGAACCGTCAGGTCAATGTCTTCCAGCACGCGAATGGCGGGCATGCCCTGGGCATCTTTATTGCCGTAGCCAGCGGTCAGCCCCTGGATGGTCAGCAATGGCGTGTCTTGGGCGATGTCGCTCGGCGGACGGATCGTCGTGTCCGGCCGCGCCGCCGCCAACAAGCTGCGGGTGTATTCGTGGGCTGGGCCCTTGAGCAACGGTGCCGTGGCGCTGTGTTCGAAGATTTCGCCGCCATTGAGCACCACGATCTGGTCAGCCATCTGCGCCACCACCGCCAGGTCGTGGGACACATATACGGCCGTGGCCCCACGCTCACGGACCACCCGTTTGAAGGCCCGCAGCACATCGATCTGGGTGGTCACATCCAAGGCCGTGGTCGGCTCGTCGAGCACCACCAGCAACGGATCGCTGATCAGCGCCATGGCCGCCATCACCCGTTGCAGTTGCCCGCCAGACACCTGATGAGGGTAGCGTTGGCCAATGCGCTCAGGGTCAGGCAAGGCCAGGTCGCGGAACAGCTCGATGGCCTTGGCCTCAAGCACGGCCCGGCTGCCCAGATCATGAATCAGCGCGCCCTCCACTACTTGATCGATCAGTTTTTTCGCCGGGTTGAACGCCGCTGCGGCGCTTTGGGCAATATAGGACACCCGATTGCCGCGCAACTTCTGCAATTGGCTTTCGCTCAGCGCCAGCATGTCATGCTCGCCGATTTGCACGACGCCGCCCGCCAGCCGACAACCGCGTCGGGCATAACCGAGCAGTGCCAGGGCAATGGTGGTCTTGCCGGAACCTGACTCGCCGATCAACGCCAACACTTCGCCCTTTTGCAGGGAGAAGCTGACGCCCTTGACGATGTCCACTTCACCGCGCTCGCCACAGGCGACCACTCGCAGGTCCTGTACTCGAATCAATTCGCTCATTTCAATGGCCTCCCGAACGTCGGCTACGTCGCGACGACAACCGGTCGATGAACAGATTCACGCCGATGGTCAGGGTGCCGATGGCCAAGGCCGGAATCACAATGGCCGGCGCGCCCTGATTGAGGCCACCGATGTTCTCGCGCACCAGTGAGCCCAGGTCGGCATCCGGTGGTTGCACGCCCAGTCCCAGGAAACTCATGCCACTGAGCAGCAGCACGATGAAACCAAAGCGCAGTCCCAAGTCCGCCAGCACCGGGTTGAGTATGTTCGGCAGGATTTCCACGCAAGCGATGTACAGCCGGCGCTCGCCACGAGTGCGGGCCACTTGCACGTACTCCAGCGCTTCGATGTTCACCGCCATGCTGCGGGCGATGCGGAAAGCTCCGGGGGTGTAGCTCAACACCGCCGTGCAGATCAGCAAGGTGACCGAGGAGCCGAAGGCCGAAACCATGATCAACGCCAGCATCTTGCTGGGGATCGAAATGAACGCATCCATCAGGCGACTGATCAGCTCATCCAGCCACTTTGGCGACACCACCGACAACAGTGCCAGACTGGTTCCCAGGGTGCTGGACAGCACCGCGGCCACCAACGCCAGGCCGACGGTGAAGCGTGCGCCGACAAGGATCCGGCTAAGCATGTCGCGGCCCAGGTAATCGGTGCCGAACGGGTACGTCGCGCTGAGGCTGTCGAAGACGTTGTCAGAGACCACCTCCCCCACTGGATGCGGCGCCAGCCACGGGCCGAAGATGGCCACCAGCAACCAGAGCACACACATCGCGGCGCCAACCAGGCCAAGCCAGGACTTGGCGTGGGCGTCTTTGCCCAGCCCCAGCGCAACGGCCGCCGTCGGGGACTTCACAATGAGGTTGTTCATTGGTTTCTCAGCCTCGGGTTGGAAAGAATCGCGCACAGGTCGGCAATCAACACCAACCCCAGGTACGCCGTACAAAACAACATGGTGCAGGCTTGAACCAGGGCCATGTCGCGGTTGGTCACGGCATCGACCATCAGGCTGGCGATGCCGGGGTAGTTGAAGATCGTTTCCACAATCACCACCCCGCCCAACAGGTAGGACAGGCTCAGGGCGATGGCATTGGCGATGGGGCCAATGGCATTGGGCAAGGCATGCCGAAGCACGATCCGGATATTGCTCACACCCTTGAGCCGGGCCATTTCCACGTAAGGGCTGTCGAGCTGATCGATCACCGCCGCCCGGGTCATGCGCGACATTTGCGCAACAATCACACAGCACAACGTCATCACCGGCAACGCGTAGGTGCGCATGAATTGCCAGGGTGAGGTGATGTCACTGGCGTAGGACAGTGCCGACAACCAGCCCAGGTTCACCGCGAATATCAACACCGCCAAGGTGGCGACCAGGAATTCCGGCACCGCCACCATGGTCAAGGTGAAAAAACTCAGGAAGCTGTCGATGCGCCCGCCTCGGCCCATCGCTGAACCGATACCCAGGGTCAACGCCACAGGCACCGACACCAACGCCGTGGCAGCCGCCAGCATCAAGGTGTTGGGGACCCGGCCGGCCATCAGATCGATGACCGGCATGGCGTTGGACATCGACATGCCCATGTCACCGCTGAGCAGGCTTGTCAGCCAGTGCAGGTAACGCAACACACCGGGCTGGTCCAAGCCCATTTTCATCCGCAGGGCCGCCACTTGTTCCGGCGTGGCGAACTGCCCCAGCGCCTGTTGCGCCGCGTCCCCCGGCAGCACCGCCGTGATGGCGAACACCACCATGGAGACAATCAACAAGGTCACGGCCGCCGCCCCGAGGCGGCGGCCGATCAACCAGAGTGTGTTGCTATTCATCATCCGACCCTCATGCAATATGGCCCAGACCCGACGCTCATCAGGCGTCCAGCCAGACTTGCTCGGCAAACATGTAGCCCATGAAACCGCCCAGAGGGTTGGCGCCATAGCCTTTGACGCGCTGATCGGCGCCGTCGATGTTGCTGATAAACACCGGTACGCCGATACCGCTGTGCTCATGCACCAGCACTTGCATGTCGGCGTACATCTTGCCGCGCTTGGCCTCGTCGGTTTCGCCCCGAGCCTGTATCAACAACTGGTCGAACTGTTCGTTTTTCCAACCGGATTCATTCCATGGTGCGGTCGACTGGAAAAACTGCGAGAACAGCATGTCGGCATTCGGGCGCGGGTTGATGTTGCCAAAACTCAGCGGGTGCTTGGCCCAGTGGTTGGACCAGTAGCCATCGCTCGGCAGGCGGTTGACGTTGAGTTTGAGCCCCGCCTCCTTGGCAGATTGCTGCAGCAACACCGCGACGTCCACCGAGCCGGTCGCCGCTGGCGAGCACATCAACGGCATGGTGATGTTTTCCATGCCAGCCTTCTTGAGCAGGAACTTGGCTTGTTCCGGATCGTAAGCCCGTTGTGGCAATTCGGCGTTGTAGAAGCGGGCACCGGGGGCGATCGGATGATCGTTGCCGACCCTGGCGTAGCCCCGGAAAATCGCCGACTTGATCTGCTCCCGGTCCAGCAGCAACTTCATGGCCTGGGTGAATTCCGGGCTTTTACCTGGCATCTGGTCCTGACGGATGATCAGGTCGGTGTAGTTGCCCGACGGTGAGTCAATGACCTGGTGCTTGGCGCTGGCCTTGATGCGGGTCGTCGAGCGTGGGTTGACCTCGTTGACGATGTGCACGTCCCCCGACAGCAGCGCGTTGATCCGTGACGACTCGTCGGCAATGCCGATGAATTCGATCTCGTCCAGGTACGGCAAGCCGGGTTTCCAGTAGTTGGTATTGCGCACACCAATGGAGCGCACCCCGGGCTTGAACTCCTTGACCTTGAACGGACCGGTACCGATGCCCTGGCTGAAATCGCTGGTGCCCTCGGGCACGATCAACATGTGCGAAACGGCCAGGATCGATGGCAGTTCGGCGTTGGGGCCGCTCAACTGTATCTGCACTTCGTGGGTGCCGACGGCTTTGACGTCGGCGAACTGCGACGCCAGCGGCAGGACCTTGGAACCGGTGATCGGGTCCTTGTGCCGCAGCAGCGAAAACACCACGTCGGCGGCGGTCAGTGCCTTGCCATTGTGGAAGGTCACTTCCTTGCGCAGGCTGATCACCCAAAGCGTGGCGTCAGTGGTTTCGATGCGCTCGGCCAGCTCCAGTTGCGGCACCATATGGCTGTCGAAACGCGTCAGCCCGTTATAGAACATGTAATGGCGCACATAGTCGGTGGACGATGAACCCTTGGCCGGGTCCAGGGTGTCAGCGGTGGAGCTGGTCGAGCCTGCGACGCGAATGCGACCACCAGGCTTGCCTTTGCCAGGGGTGGCGGCCTCTTCATCGGCGAACAGCTTGCCGGCGGCGCCGAACAGGCTACCCGCGCCCGCCACGGCCACACCGGCCAATCCCAGCATTTGCAATGCATTGCGGCGTGACATGCCGCGATTGAGCCCTTCAAAGATGCGCAGACTTTCCGTACCTGTTATCAGCTGGGTGTCGATACTGTTTTTTTTGTCAGTCATGTCAGTTCTACCTTTCGCAAGTGATAAGGCTCGATTGCTCGCAATTAACGCAATGTGTTGAACGTGAAGCGTCCTCGCAACTCAGTGCAAATAGTCTTGAAGGCGGTAATACGCACCCACCAGAGGCAGGAACCAGGGCTTGCCAAAATGTCCGGGGATGGCTGGCCAATCGAGTTCGCGCCAAGGGTTGGCCTCGACCTTGCCGGCCATGACGTCGGCCATGACTTGCCCCATGTGCACCGACATCTGCACGCCGTGGCCGCTGTAGCCCATGGAGTGATAAACCCCTCCGTGCTGGCCGGCCCGGGGCAACCGGTCGGAGGTCATGTCCACCAATCCACCCCAGCAATAATCGACCTTCACCTGGGCCAGTTGCGGGAACATCCGCACCATCGCCGCGTGCAAGACTTTGCCGCTCTTGGCGTCGGACACGCTGTCAGACATGGCAAACCGCGCACGCCCGCCAAACAGCAGGCGGTTGTCCGGGGTCAGGCGGAAATAGTTACCGATCATGCGGCTGGTGACATAGGAGCGGTGTGCCGGCAGCAGACTGTCGATCAGCGCCTGCGGCAACACCTCGGTGGCGATCACAAAACTGCCCACCGGCACGATCCGCCGCCGATACCAGCCCAAGCCACCCTGCTGAGAGGTGCCGGTGGCCAGCAGGATCTGCGTGGCCTGTAGCGAACCCTTGGTGGTATTGACCCGATAGCCGTCGGCACTGGCTTTCCAGTCCGTTACGGACACACCCTGGAAAATCAGCGCGCCGTGACGGGCGGCGGCCTCGGCCAACCCGACCCCGAAGCGCCCGACGTGCATCTGCACGCCGTTGCGTTGCAACAAGCCACCGTGGAATTGGTCCGAGTTGACTTCAGCGCGGGTCTCCTGGGCAGACAGCAACTCGACCTCGGCATCGACCTCCCGCCGAATCAATTCGCAGGTGCGCGCCAAGCCTTCGTAATGCATGGGCTTGGCCGCCAGCTTGAGCTTGCCGTTGCGCGTGAAGTTGCAGGCGATCTGCTCTTGCTCCACCAGCGAGACGACGCTCTGCACAGCGCTTTCATAGGCCTGGTAATAGGCGCGCGCTTTATCGGCGCCGAGGCTGGCACTCAGTGCCGCGTAGTCCTGGGCGACGCCGGTATTGCACTGGCCGCCATTGCGTCCTGACGCCTCGCCAATGACCCGCCCGCCTTCCAGCACCGCCACACTGGCCCCCTTCAAGGCCAGGGCCCGGGCCGCAGCCAGGCCAGTGAAACCACCACCGACGATGGCCACATCGACCTGCCCGGGCAACGCACCGAGCTGGGCACCGGCAAATGCCGGTGCGGTATCGAGCCAATAAGACTCACTGCCCATGTCTAACCCCTTATGCCTTGAAGAGTGCCCAGAGACTCAGAGACCAACCAAACCGGCCAATCCGCCGATGTCCGGGATCTGGTGGTAGCTGTAACCAACGTTTCCAGGCAGCTCATGACCACGGGCCACGAACGCTTTGTGCTTGATCTTCATGTCGTGGGCAGACATCAGGTCATAGCGGAAGCTCGAGGACACGTGCAGGACATCCTCCGGCCCGCAGCCGAGGTTATCGAGCATGAACTCGAAGGCAGCCAGGCGCGGCTTGTAGGCTTGGGCTTGTTGGGCCGTGAAGACTTTATGGAAAGGTGCGCCGAGCTTGTCGACGTTGGACATGATCTGCTCGTCCATCGCGTTGGAGAAAATCACCAGGGGAATCTTGTCGGCAATTTTCGACAAGCCGGCCGGTACGTCGGCATGCGGGCCCCAGGTCGGTACGGCATCGTAGTAGAGCTGGCCTTCGCCTTTGTACTCGACACCCCAACGCTTGCAGACCCGGGCCAGGGCGGTCTTGAGAATTTCATCATAGGGCCGCCAGTCACCCATCACCTGGTCCAGGCGATAGGCCGAGAAATCCTTGACGAACTGGTCCATTTGCTCGGCTGGAACCCGATCGGCGAACAGTTCGCGCGTCATGGTCCCCATCTGAAAGTTGGTCAATGTGCCGTAGCAGTCAAAGGTAATGAACTTGGGGCGAAGGAAGCTCATGAGTGCAGTCCTGAATGATGGTTGAGGTCATGAGGGGCAAGCGGTTGCGCCGTTCTGGAAGGTTGGGGGCAACGCTGCATCACGGTTTTATTACAGCATCATGAGACCGTGCATAAACTGTTAAAAGTATAGGCCGCTTGGCACAAACCACCGTTTTTCGGGGCCTGCTCAGCAGACTGTGCGGGATGCGCCAAGCATGGGCATTTGCGCCGTTTTCAAGGCATTTACGGACGCTTATGGTGCGCAAAAAACCACTGGAGACCTCGCGTGCGGCAGAATCTACGCCTGCGTTATACCGGCAGTACGGGCCTGCAAAACGAAAACGGGCGCATCCCTGAGGATGCGCCCGTTTATTGTTTGGCGGGTGAGTTCCCCCCTGCCCTCAAAACTCCGCGACCTTGCCCCAGGCCGAAGATTGGAAACGGTCCGGGTGATAGGGACGCGGATCAACCAGCGGGGTCATGTCACAGACAATATCGGCAATCAAATGGCCCGCACCCGGGCCAATGCCGAAGCCATGCCCACTGAACCCCGCCGCCAGCACCAGGCCCGGCAGGCTCGCCATCTCGCCGATGCCCGGGACGCCGTCAGGCGTACTGTCCACATAACCTGCCCAGGCGGCGGTGACCGACGACGTCTTCAGCATCGGGATCAGGTCTACCGCGCGCTTGTACGTCAACTCAACCGTCGAGGCGTCGGCCTTCGGATCCAGAATTCGCATGCGCTCCATCGGCGTTGGCTGGTCCAACCGCCAGCGACCCAAGCCCTCGTGGCCCGACTGGAACCCTTCCAGGCCGCCGGGGGCCAGCTTGCGCCACCGGCGCTGGAACATCGGCAGGAACTGCGGGGCGAAACGCAGCAGTTGCAAGGTCGGGTCAACACGTCCTCTACCACTGATAGCTACCGTGATCCCACCATCGGAACGACGGGTCATGGAGACTTCATCCGTGTGGAGCGCGTCCGGTATCTCTTGGGCGTTCTTGGAAACCGACAGTATCGTTTGACGAATGGATGCCTGGGGAAACCGGATGCCGTACTGACGGCAGAAAGAGGACGCCCAGGCGCCACCGGCGAGCACCGCGAGCTTGGTGCGAATGGTGCCCTTCTCGGTGACGACGGCAGACAACCGGCCGCCCTCGGTCTCGAGGCCACGTGCGGCGCAGCCCTGGTGCACCGTGCCCCCCAGCTTGATGATGGCCCGTGCAACCGCCGGGGCAGCACGGGATGGGTCTGCGGTACCGTCGGTAGGTGAAAAGACCCCGCCTTTCCACGACTTGCCGGTCACCCGGCCATGTTCGGCGGCCTGTTCCGCCGTCAGCATGTGGGTTTTCACATTGACGGTACGGGCAAACTCCCCCCATTTTGCCCAACTGGCCAGTTCTTTCTCGTTGTTGCTCAGATAGAGCAAGCCACACCTTCTGAACCCTGTGTCCTCACCGGTCTCTGCCGCAAACTGCTCCCACAGATCCAGGCTCTTGGTCGACAGCGGCAGCTCGCGAGCGTCTCGATTCTGCTGACGGCACCAGCCCCAGTTTCGACTCGATTGCTCTGCACCCACGCGGCCCTTTTCCACCAGCGCGACCTTCATGCCGCGCTTGGCCAGGTAATAGGCCGTGAAGGTTCCGATAATGCCGCCGCCGATCACGACAATGTCAGCGTGAGTCGGAAGTTCAGAATTCGTCTCTACGGAAATTAACGGTGCTGGCATTTTAGGGATGTCCATGAAGGCCGGGGGATTTGAAGGTACGTCTTCTTCAGGTGGTCGCGGGTGCATTGGCCATGCACTGAGGGTTGCGACCTGGGCAAGCCGCTGCTTCGTTCTGGAAGCTTTGGTGCCACGCTGAATCATGGGGTTATTACAACACCATGAAACCGTGCATAAACGGTTAAAAGTATAGGTTGGCTGGTACAAAGCACCGTTTTGCGGGATGTGTTCAGCAGACTTTGCGGGAGGGTTCGGTATTTGTTCTGTGAGATGTAGTTTTGGGTGTATATCCGTTGCTGCGGTAACGGCTGCTGGCGGTTCCGCCCTTACGGCGGGTCACTTTTGGAAGAGCGCCAAAAGTAACCAAAAACGCTTTGCCGGTATGACTCACCCACATGGCCCAGCGCGGCTATCCCGGCATACATGCCGGGATGCCCACTGCGCAATGCCTGCGTTCGGCCAGCGTGGTTTAACGGGGCGTCCAGATCAAGATCAAGAGCCAAAGCAAGATCAAGAGCAGGACGCAGGCCGGCATCTAGGTGGCTGAACCACCGCTATCGCGAGCAAGCTCGCTCCCACAGTGGGCCTGTGGTGAACACAAGACTTATGAACACCCAAGATCCCCTGTGGGAGCGAGCTTGCTCGCGATGAGGCCGGCACATCCAACATCACCGCAAACTGACCCACCGCCATCGCGAGCAAGCTCGCTCCCACACTCATCCCACAGGAGAAACGCGGTCTCACCCAGAACCAGGTCGGCTATCAGGCCGCCTCGCGGTGGACGTTGATCTCGGGCGCCCCGTTAACCACGCTGGCTGAACGAAGGTGTTGCGCAGTGGGCAACCCGGCATGGATGCCGGGTTAGCCGCGCTGGGCCATGGATGGCCCTTCGCGGCGGCCCACGGAGCAATGCCTTCGTTCAGGCATGCCGAGCCTAGGCGAGGCACCGAGTGGTGGGGCAAAAGCGTTTTGGTTACTTTTGCGCTCTTCAAAAGTGACCCGCTGTAAGAGCGGAACCATAAGCCGCCGTTACCTAAATAACGGATATACACACCAAAATCTGCCAATCATGCTTTCAACGCCTCCTCCAGAAACACCACCAAAGCCTGCACCCGCGGGCTACGCAGTTTTCGTGAAGGCACCACCAGGCTGATCGGCGCACTGTCGAATTGCCAATCCGCCAACACCCGAACCAAACGCCTGTCGGCAATGGCGTCACTGACATCCCATTGCGAACGCAACACCAGCCCCAGGCCTTGCTCCGCCCAGCGTCGGGCCACGCTGCCATCGTTGCTCAGCATCGCGGGCTCGATGCGCAAGGTTTTACGCCCCTGCCCCTTACGCAGATGCCACAGCGTGACATCTTCATCATTTTCACGAATGCAAATGCAGCGGTGCTCGGCGAGTTGCTCGGGCGAGGACGGCGTGCCGTGCTGCTCCAGATAGGCAGGGCTTGCGCATAACCATCGGTCATTTGACGTAAGGAGTCTGGCCACCCACAGGCTGTCATTGAGGTGACCAATATGAATCACCGCATCGCTGTCATGGCGATCAGGCCAAGGCGTTTCGCGCAAATCCAAGTGCAGGCATAGCTGAGGGTGCAACCTGGCGAACCGCGCCAGCAGCGGTGCAACGCGTTGGCGTCCATAGCCGAACGGCGCCGCCAACCTGAGCGTGCCGACCAGTTGCTCGTCTTGTTGCTTGAAGGACTCCGGGAGCGCCTCCAACTGCTCCAGCAAACGCGCGCTTTCCCGGGAAAAGCGCTCGCCATCGGCGGTAAGACTCAGGCGCCGGGCATCGCGATTGGCCAATGTCAGGCCGAGCAGCGTCTCCAGCTTGCGCAGACGCATGGACAGCGCAGGAGGTGAGACATTCAGGATTCTGGCGGCAGCGCTCAACGACTCGGCACGCGCCAGCGTCACGGCCAGACGCAGGTCTTCGATGGATATCATTCAATTGTACTTAATGATTGATGACATCTAATTGAACCACAGCTTCACGAACGTTTTGTAGAGTGCTCCCTGTACCCAGCCATTCGAGCCCCCCTCATGTCCGCCTCTCTTGCCACCCTCGATACCCCCGCCGCGATCGTCGATGTGCCGCGCATGCAGCACAATATCCAGCGCATGCAACAACGCATGGATGCCTTGGGTGTGCGTTTGCGCCCGCATATCAAAACCAGCAAATGCCTGCCCGTGATCAGGGCGCAGCTCACCGCCGGCGCCAGTGGCGTAACGGTTTCTACCTTGAAGGAAGCCCAATATTGTTTCGCTGAAGGCATCCGTGACGTTTTCTACGCCGTCGCCATAGCGCCAGGCAAATTGGCCCAAGCCCTGCTGCTGCGGCGCCAAGGCTGCCAGTTGAGCCTCCTTACCGACAGCATCGCAGCGGCCCAGGCCATCGTCGCCTTCGGCCAGCAACACCACGAACGTTTCGACGTCTGGATCGAGATCGACTGCGACGGCCATCGATCTGGCCTGCACGTGGAAGACGATTCACTCGTTGAAGTCGCCCGGATACTCAGCGAGGGTGGCATGCAGCTTCGCGGAGTGATGACCCATGCCGGGTCAAGCTACGAGCTTGACACCCCAGAAGCGCTGCAAGCCTTGGCCGAACAGGAACGCGGTCTCTGCGTCAAAGCGGCCCAACGAATCCGTGAAGCGGGGTTCCCGTGCCCGGAGGTCAGCATCGGCTCGACGCCTACGGCCTTGTCGGCATTGAGCCTGGAAGGCGTCACTGAAGTACGCGCCGGGGTCTATGTGTTTTTCGACCTAGTGATGCACAACATCGGTATCTGCCAGCCGGACGAGTTGGCGCTGAGCGTACTGACCACCGTCATCGGTCATCAGAAAGACAAAGGCTGGATCATCACCGATGCCGGTTGGATGGCCATGAGCCGTGACCGGGGCACGCAACGCCAGAAGCGAGACTTTGGTTACGGCCAGGTTTGCACCGAAGCCGGCGATTGGATCGAGGGGGCGCTGCTCACGGGAGCCAATCAAGAGCACGGGATCATCGCGCTTGAAACGGCAGAGAATGTTGATATCACCGTGCGCTTCCCCATTGGTAGTCGCCTGCGCATCCTGCCCAACCATGCCTGTGCCACAGGCACGCAATTCCCGGACTATCACGCGGTCGACGCCGAGGGTGGTGTACATACCTGGGGTCGTTTGCATGGCTGGTAATCAAACAGGCTCGATCAACCTGATCTGCACGGCCAATGCCGCAGCGCCGGGTGGACATTACGCCCAGGCAGTCGTGCACCAAGGCGTCCTGTATGTGTCCGGACAACTGCCGATACGCGCCGATGGCGTCCACAGCGCCGACCAACCGTTTGAGGTCCAAGCCTCCATCGCGCTCGATAACCTGGTGGCGATCCTCAGCGCAGCGGGCCGAAGCACGAGCGACCTGCTGAAGGTCACTGTCTATGTCGCAGGCATCGAACACTGGCCCGCCTTCGATCGAATCTACGCCGGTTACCTGGGAGAACACCGGCCAGCGCGGGCGGTGGTGCCGGTTCCGGCCTTGCATCATGGCTACCTGATCGAAATCGAAGCAGTGGCACGCAGCGGGTAAAAGGGTCTGCTGCGCAGCCCAGCGGGAGCAAGCTCCCTCGCCACAAGGTAATGCCAAGTTAGCCCTGCAGATACGGCAGATTCTCCTTTGCGCACGTGAAGAACGGCATATTTTCTCTGGGCTGCTTTGTTAGCTTATTGAGCAGACTCGACATACCGCTCGAAAGGAACACCTTGGATGACTAGCCAATCTTCGAACAGCTACTGCGTTGATCCGCAAACCGCCCACCTGTTTTATATCAATGGCGGCTGGTCGGCGCCGGCAAGCCCGGCCAGTTTGCCGGTGGTCAATCCGGCTACCGAAGAGATCGTCGCCCAGGTCGCTAGCGGGTCTGCCGAGGATGTCGATCGGGCGGTCGCGGCGGCGCGTGCCGCGTTTGCCGATTGGTCTGCCACTCCCACAGTGGCGCGAGCACGGGTGCTGGACAAGATCCATGCGCTTATCCTTGAGCGAAAAGAAGCGTTTGCCCAGGCGATCTCCCTGGAAATGGGCGCAGCCATCGGTTCTGCACGGGCGATGCAAGTGCCCCTGGCGGCCGAACACGTTCGAGTCGCCCGCGACCTCCTCTCCACTTATCGCTTCCAGACAGTCGAGAACGGGACCGCAATCCAGCGCGAACCGATCGGCGTCTGCGGCCTCATCACCCCGTGGAACTGGCCGCTTTATCAAATCACCGCAAAAGTCGCCGCAGCGCTGGCAGCCGGCTGCACGGTGGTCCTCAAACCCAGTGAACTGTCACCGCTGAGCGCCCTCCTGTTTGCCCAAGTGGTCCATGATGCGGGCCTTCCGCCGGGCGTCTTCAACCTGGTGAACGGCAGCGGCCATGTGGTCGGCGCGGCAATGGCCGCACACCCGGATGTCGACATGATTTCGATTACCGGCTCAAACCGCGCAGGTGCACTGGTGGCACAGGCGGCCGCCCCGACGGCAAAGCGGGTCGGGCAGGAATTGGGCGGCAAATCCCCGAACATTCTGCTGCCTGATGCGGACTTTGCCAAAGCCGTCCCATTGGGCGTGATGGCGGCGTTGCGCAACGTTGGACAATCGTGCAGCGCCCCCACCCGGATGATCGTGCCCAAGGACCGCCTGGCGGAAGTCGAAGCGCTGGCGGCCGCCACTGCCAACGCGATCATCGTGGGCGATCCGCAATCACCGGACACGGTACTCGGCCCCATCGCCAATGAGGCCCAGTTCAATCGCGTGCAAGCCATGATCGAGGCTGGCCTGCATGAGGGTGCCAAACTGCTGTGCGGTGGACTGGGACGCGTGTCGGGGTTTGAAAAGGGCTTCTACACCCGCCCGACGGTTTTCTCCGAGGTGGATAACGCCATGCGGATCGCCCAGGAAGAAATCTTCGGGCCGGTGCTGTGCATCATTGCCTATGAAACCATCGATGAAGCAGTCGCTATCGCGAACGATACGATCTATGGGCTCGGCGCCCATGTTCAATCGCAGGATCTTGATCTGGCACGCGCCGTGGCTTCTCGTATCCGCGCGGGGCAAGTGCTCCTCAATTACCCGGCCTGGAATCCCATGGCGCCCTTCGGCGGCTACAAACGCTCGGGCAATGGCCGTGAGTACGGCGTCTTCGGCCTTGAGGAGTATCTGGAAACCAAGGCGATCGTTGGGTTTGGCGCACCTGACCTAGATCGATAGCTTGTTTCTTCCGCCATGCTTGAGGAGCGAAGGGTTGATCCCGAACTGCTTGCGAAAGGCGGTGGCGAAGTGGCTGGCGTTGGCATAACCGAGGTCCGAGGCGATTCGCATCACCGACTCTTCGCCGTTCAACAATCGACTGCGGGCCTGGATCATCCGCGCTTGCTGGAAGACGCCGTAGACGCTGTTGAAGAACAGTTGGCGAAAACCGCGGGTGAGCTTGGGCTGGCTCATGCCGGACTCGCGAGCGAGTTCCGACAGGCTTGGCGCCTTGCCCAGATCGGCAAGCAAGCGTTCACGCGCACGCAACAGGCGTTGGCGGTCGATGTGGCTGACACGGCAAGTGCACTCCACATTGCGGCGCGCCTCCAGGAACAGGCTGACCAGGGTCACGCTTTGGCCATACAGCCAAAGACCGCTTCGCGGTTGGCCCATCGGCAAGTCGGGTCCCGGGTCCATGGCCTTGCACAACAGATGGGCCGTCGCGCTCATCTCGCCACTGCGATGGCCATCAAGGAAACAATGATCGCACGCCAGTGCCTTGTTCAGCAGCGGGTCGAGTTTCAACTCCCACTGTGACAGCACCTCGGGCCGGATCATGACCGTGATGTTGTCGATCTCGCCATGCTGGTGATAGAGGCCATCGCGACGACGGCCATAACTGATGCAGCCCGCGCCTTCGTCAATCATGTAGCGGCGCTGCCGACGGCCGTCACGGAAGCTGCAGGCAGCCTTGCCCTTGAGCAGGTTGGTGAAGCTGAAGTGAATGCAATCGCTGTCATCCTGCAGGGGCAATTCGATCGGCTGCTCGAACTTGCTTTGCCAGCGCACGATGTCGAGTCCGTCCTGCAGGGCCATGCGAGTGACCCGACAGTGCGCCCCGGGTCCCAAGTCGCTTCCATATTCTCCCGTAATGATTCGCGAAACCGGCATCGGCTCTCCTGCGCCTCCTTGAACGACTGACATCGTGAATCTCCTGGTTGACCGGATACGGCTCGAATCAGATCACATCGGGGTAGAGTTGTGCAATTGATAATTATTAGCATCTGGCGCGCCGCACACGCTGCGCCCATTCGTTACTGCTAACGGTCACGCGCACTGCTCAAAACCTCAGTCAAGGTCCCATTATGTCTGCACGATGCAACACGACGACTACCCCTCGATCTTGCCACAAGTGTAATACTATAACAATAATCTTAACTTGGACACTGGCCTGTCCAGCCCTCGCCGCCACCGGCGAAGTCTTTGAATTACCTGTCTCGACGGTGACCGCGCGCATGGAGCAGGAAGATCCCAAGAGCCTGCCCATCAGCCTTAGCGTGATCAGCGGCGAGCAACTGCGTACCCAGCGCCTCGACACATTGGAAAGCGCCCTGCGCAATACGTCCGGGGTCAGTGTCAATTCATCCGGCGGCCCCAATGACTTCAACGTGCTGATCCGCGGCGTCGGCTCGCTGTACCAGATGTCGATGGATGACAGCTCAGTGGCGTTCAACATCGATGGCGTACCCGTAGCCTCCCGCAGCCTCGGTTTCGGCACCCTGGATGTCGACCGCATCGAGGTGCTCAAGGGGCCCCAGGGCTCGATGTCCGGTGCGATTGGCCAGGCGGGAGCGGTGAATATCACCACCCGCCAGCCGACCCGCGAACTGGAAGGTTATGTGCGCGGCGAAGTCGGTCAGGAGGGCCAGTTCCTCAGCGAAGGAGCCATCGGCGGGCCGATCAGCGACAGCCTCAGCGGCCGCCTGGCGGTTCGTCGTGCCGGCTACGACAGCTGGATCGACAACGATCAAACCAACGATCCCATCACCAAACCGCGCAACGAGGCTTATCGCGCCAGCCTGCTTTGGGACCTCAACGATGACACCCAGATACTGTTCAGCGCCGAACGCCAGAAAACCGAGCGCGCCACCAACTCGCTGGTGCTGCGGCCCTATGGCAGCGACCCCAGCCTGGACCTGACACCCGGCCTGTTCGACGACAACTACAAGACCACCGAACGCTACACCGTCAAGGTCGATCATGACTTCGCCAACAGTCGCCTGACCTCGACAACCGCCACCTCCACCGCCGACTTCGAAGGCCTGATCGCCTACGACAGCAAACTGATGGGCGCCCTGTACGGCACGCCCAGTGAGTACTGGGTGGTGGATAAGTCCTTCGAGCGCAGCTGGAGCCAGGACCTGCACTTGAGCTCGCTGCCCGACGCCGACACATTCTGGATCGCCGGCCTTGCCGCCAGCCGCAACGAGCGCAGCTACGACACCCCGCGCAACACCTACGGCACTACGAGCGCCAGGTTCCGCGATTTCACCACCACCACGTATGCCGGCTACGGCGAAGTCACCTTCCCGCTCACCGAACGCCTGAAACTCACCACGGGTTATCGCCATTCCTGGGATCGCAAGACCTACGATGGCCAATACATCGATGGCGCCAACGCCGTGGATGATTCACGCAAGTTGACTGACCATTACGGCACCGGCCGCGTGGCCCTGAGCTACGCGCTCACCCCGCAAACCAACGTCTATGTGCAACTGGCGCGGGGTTATAAATCCGGGGGGTTCAATGATTATGCGGCACAAGTAAGCGACAGCGAGCCCTACAAGGCCGCCGTCAGCAGAGCCGCTGAAGTGGGCTTCAAAAGTGAAACAGAAGATCGCCGCGGTAGCTTGAACGGTGCGCTGTTCTACACCCGCGTGCACGACGACCATCTGCTGGGCTACAACGCTGCGACCTTCGCCACCAATGCGTTCAATGCCGATACCCGCACCCGCGGCGCCGAACTGGAGGGCGCCTGGCATTTCGACCATGGCCTGACCCTGGCCGCGAGCGCCACCTACCTCGACGCCAAGATCACCAGCGCCGTGCACGGCATCCAGGCCGGTGATGTCGCCGCCGGCAACCGTACCCCGGATGTGCCGCGCTGGAGCGGCAACCTCAACATCAGCTGGCAGCACCCGTTGGGCACCTTCGCCAGTCTTGGCGAAACCACCTTGAAC
Organism: Pseudomonas beijingensis; assembly: GCF_030687295.1. NCBI lineage: Bacteria > Pseudomonadati > Pseudomonadota > Gammaproteobacteria > Pseudomonadales > Pseudomonadaceae > Pseudomonas > Pseudomonas beijingensis. Next base: position 4,228,017 of record NZ_CP117425.1, read on the forward strand.
ACCAGCCTCAATTACCGCCTGGTGGGCGAACGCGCCGCCGATCCGCAGAATCATTTCAACCTGGACAACTACGAGAAACTCGACCTGCGCGCAGGCCTCGAAAGCCGGTTTGGGGAGGTCTATGCCTTCGCCGACAACCTGCTGAACCAAACCTACGACACCTATGGTTTCTACAGTGACCCGGTGGCCTACGGTGCGCCAGCACGGCGACGCACCTTGGGGGTCGGCTACACCTATGAGTTCTAACCTGCCCTTCGAATCAAACGGCACTCAGAACGAATAGCTGTACCCCACGCCGGCCGAGCGCCCTCGGCCCGGCATGCCGGTCAGCACTTGATCGGTGGAATACGAACCATACAGGTCATATCGCGCATCAAGCAGGTTGTCGCCCCACAGGTAGACTTCCGAACCGCCACTCTCCAGGCCCAGGTGCAGGTCCAGCTTGGCGTAGCCCTTGAGGTCATAGTGATTCTGTGGGTCGGCCGGGCGATTTTTCTGCACCCGATAGTTGAGCAACGTATTCAGGCGCGGCGCCGGCAAGCCCAGGAACTCATCCAGGTTTTTCTGCCAGGCGACGCTGAAGTTGCCGCTCCACAACGGCACATCCGGCACACGATTTCCCGCCGCGACATCACCGCCAGAAACCCCCGGAGCATCGGAGGTCACCACCGCGTTGGTGTAGCTGATGGCGCTGCCCAGGGTCAGCTCATCGGTGACATGCCACGTGCTCGACAGCTCGGCACCCTTGCTGCGGGTATCGGCGTTCACTGCGCTGACCGCCAGGGTGTTGAAGTCATACCCCAGCAGGTGATCGTCCTGCACCCGGGTCAGGAACAATGCCCCCTCGAGGCTCAGGGCACCCTCCGCGCTTTCATGCTTGAAACCGACTTCGGCGGAATTCACCTTGGCGGCCTTGTAGGGTTCGCTGTCCTTGACCGAGGTGGCGTAATCGTTGAAACCGGCTGATTTATAGCCTCGCGACAGTACCGCATACAGATTCGTCTGCGCTGTCAGCGCGTAGCTCAACGCCACGCGCCCGGTGCTGTAGTTGTCCTGCAACCGGCGTTCGTCGCCGACGGTAGTGCCGCCGCTGGAATAGTCGGCACCGTAGGTCTTGCGGTCCCAGCTGTGGCGCAAGCCAGTAGTGAGCTTCCAGTCTTCGGCGATCGGATAAGTCATCTCGCCGTAGAGCGCATAACTGTTGGTGCTGAAATCGCGCCTTTGCTGCGCACCGCTGGTGAAATCGTCGGAGTCGAAACTGCGCTCGGAGCGTGACAGGTTTATCCCGGTCACCCAGAACACATCGGCGTCCGCCAGTGAACCCAGGCGCAAGTCCTGGCTCCACACGCGCTCCTTGGCGGAATCTTCGATCAGGTATTCGAACGGTGAGCCGTACAGCGCCTCGGTGATGTTCCGGTCATAACCTTTGACCGCATTGAGGTCGGTGCTGGTGTAGGCGCTGATCGAGGTGATCCGCGACTGCGCCAGGTCATGGTTGAGCTCGAAGGAATAACGCTCGTTGGTCTTCTGGTTGTCATCGAACGTACCGGGCGTGTAGTCCAGGCTGGGGCGGTTACCAAACGGGCGCAGCATCTCCAGGCCGGCGTAATGATCGGCGCGCTGGCGCTCGGCGGTCAGCAGGCCGGTCGTGCCTTGGTCGTTGTCCCACAGCAGGCTGCCGCGTAGGGCCAGGTCGCGAGGCTTGGTCAGCGGATCACCGTCCTGCTGGGCATCGACCCAGTTATCGAAGCCGCTGCGGCGCACGGCAATACGCCCCGCGACGGATTCGCTCAATGGCCCGCCCACGGCGCCTTCGGTCATGAACTGGCCCTGGTTGCCGATTTCACCGCGCACATAACCTTCCCGTTCACGGGTCGGCTTACGGGTGGTGACATTGATCGCGCCCGCCTCGCTGTTACGTCCGAACAGCGTGCCCTGGGGTCCCTTGAGCACTTCCACTTGTTCCACGTCGAGGGTGGCCATCGCTGCGTTGCGCACTGACATCGGCACCCCGTCCACATTCAACACCACCGAGCCATCGTCCATGCTCATCTGATTCAGCGAACCAACACCACGAATGCGCACATTGGCGTCGTTGGCGCCGCCCCAGGAATTCACATCCACACCCGGCGTGGTCCGCAAAGCGTCCTCCAGGGTGCGCAAGCGCCGGGTTTCGAGGGTATGTCCGTTGATCACAGAAAGCCCGAAGGGAATATCCTTGGCGCTTTCCTCGTTCAGCCGGGCGCTGACCATCAGCGGCGCCAGCTCGATCACCTCCGCGCTGGCGGCAGGTTGATAATCAGCGGCATAGGCCGCGCACATCTGGCTGGACAAGGCCAACGCCAGGGTTTGGGTCAAGACATTTTCCCGCCAGCCGAGGGGACGGCGCAGCGGTTGGATAGACAGTTGTGATGACATGGAAAAACTCCAGGCAAAAGGGATGGTTCGAATTCATTGCGCAGGCCCCCAGCGCTTGAGCGCTGCGGTGATCGCCTGATCGGAGGGCGCGCCCAGCAGGTCTTGGATCGCGGCGGGCCATCCCTGGCCAGTTCGGATACTCGTGGTCATCGCCGTCAGTTGTCCGGCGCTTTGTCCGGCCACCCAATCCAGGCTGGCCAGCGGTGCATACATCGCGACCCAGCCTTGTTCCCGGGCGTCGGCCAAGGTGCCGATGGGCTCGCCGTCATTGCTCAAGGCGCGCGTCAAGTCATCGGCCATCAACTTCACCAAGGTCGAGCGGGCTTCAACGCCGTCAACGTCGCCGACACACAACAAGCCGATCGCGCCCGCCACGCCCTGGCTCAGCCAGAGGTAACCCTGGGCCTGTCGCAGGTCGCTGGCATCGATCAACATCCGCCGCGCGAGCAGTTCGGCGATATGCGCGCGGCGCGTCCAGCGCCCGACGCCCGCCTGCGTCACGTCCCAATCCGGCGTCTGGCTGAGCACAAGATGGTGCTGGCTCAACTGGCTGGCGCCCATGCCGGTCGGCCACTGGCTCAGGGACTCGACGGCCGGGCGACTGCCCAGGCGCCGAGCCACACAAGCGGACATGGCTTCCAGGTCTTCGCGCACCTCACGGGCGGTTTGCTGGCGGCTGGCATCGGCGAGTACTTGCACGCCGTCAAGGTCGTGCGTCGCCGCCGTGTGATAGGCGAAGTCCAGTGGCCCTGCGCTGTGACCATTGAAAGCCTGGCCATCGACCTCGATCAGCCATTGCCACGCGCCTGCGGGTGCCACCGCGTTCGCGGCGACCGCCGAGCCTGCCGGCAGATTCGGCACCTCAGGCGGCAAACCGGCTTCGGCACGGTGGACCGGTGCACGCAGCAGGCGCTCGCTGTCCAGGCCCAGGCGTGGCATCACGCGGCGCGATTGCAACCACACCCCTCGCGGTCCCAGCCAGAATGCGTCACCTTCGGACGGCCAGCCGACGGCATCTAGCGTCCAGTTCAGTTGCACGTTGCAGCCGCTCGCCGCGCATTCAGCCAAAGGCACACGCAGGTGCGCGGCCGCCTGTTCGAAAATGACCGGCCGCCCCATGACGCTCACCGCCGTGACGTGCAAACCCGGCGGCAGTTCGGCGTCCAGGTGCTCATTGGCGGCGATCACGGTCCCCAACGTCCACTCACCGTCTACACGTCGCGCAACGCTATCGATGCGCAAATGCAAGCGCCCGTTCGCCACCTGCCAGGCACCCGCCCCGGCCAGCCATCGCTGTTCCCATTCGGCGCGCTCAGCCCGTTCCTCGGCCACCGATTGGTAATCGCCCTGTTCCACCAGATGCCAATGCAACAGCGTGCCGCTGCCGAGCAAACCGACAGCCCCCAACACCAGCAGCGCACCCGGCAAGCCCAGCAGGCTGCGGCGTACATCGATGAGACGGCGTCGCTCCGGCCCCCGGGGCAAGGCCAGCGCCGCCACCGCAACCAGTACCAGGCAGCCGGCCAGTTTCCAACTGGTCAAGGTGGCCAGATAAGGCAACCAGGGCGCCCAGCCCGTGAGTTGTGACAACGCCACGTGGGCCGGTATCGCCATGGCATAGGCGGGATAACTGACCAACCCCAATTCATGGTTGAGCACCAGGAAAAACGTCAGCAGCATTGACGTCGCGTACGCCAGGCCGGAGCGACGAATCAACGCATGCACCAGCACCGTGAGCATCGCCAGTTCCAGTAGCGGCGGCGCGAACACCAGCGTCTGATAGATCAGCACAAAGCCCGGCGCCAGGTTGTCGGGGGCGGCCATCGCGCTGATCACCAGGCTGGCAACGCCCGGCACCAGTGCCAAGACCAGCGTCGCCGCCAGCACGCAGGCCACCCGGCCCAACAAACGCAGCCACACCGGTGCCGGGGTTGCCTGCAACATCGCGCCCAGGCCTTCGACGTCATCGCGCCGGCACACCAGCCCCACCAGCGCCGCGACAATAAAGGCGATCACCAGGAACGACGCGCTCGATAACAACGGCAAGATCAGATCCGGGCGCGGCACCATCGGCCCGCGTGCATGCCACACGATGTGGACAAACCCGCTGAGTATGCCCATGGCCAGCAACAACCCGAGGGCGACCCAGCCGATGCGCCGGGCAAACAACTGCCGTACCTGCCAGCGGATCTCACGCCACAAGGCCCGCGACCAGCGGCTGGCGGATAACGGGCCGGGCAAGCGCACGTGGCTCGCCAACAGCATCGGCGGCTCGGCCAACACAGCGCCACTGCGTCGGCCCATCAAGCCTTGGCGACTGGTGCGGGCCAAGACGATGGCCAGCAACAGCAAGGGCAACCCACACCACAACGCCCGGTTGAGCCAGAACCCCGGGGTCAATGCCAACAGCGATTGGGACTTCTGCGCGGCGCTCCAGGTTTCCACCTGGGCCTGAGCAAAGGTAAACAGTGACGGATCGAGGCTGGCGGCCAACAATGGATTGATGTGCCCGCCCTTGAGCACCACCACCGCGAACATCCACAGCAGCATCAGTACCGTCGCCAAGGCAAACGGCGCAGCCAGGCCCCGGCTGCGCAAGGCCAGCAGGTAATACAACGCACCGATGCCGGTGCTCACCGGCAACAGCAAGGCGCCCCAGGCAAATCCCAGCGCCGACCACACGGGGGCGCCGATGCTCGCCGCCGGCACCCAGCCGAGCCAGCCCAGCACCGGGCTGACGAGAAAGCCGACGATCAATGAACTGGCGAGCAAACCACCCACCAACGCCGCACCGATAAAACGCCCCCACAACAGCGCCGGCAGCGACAGCGGCAAGGCCAGCAGCACTTCTTCCAACTGCGCCTTGCGGTCCCTCAGGGCCGGTTGGGCAAACACCCAGGCCCAGGCAAAAAACAGGAAGAACATACAGCCGCACGACATCAGGTAAATCAGGCTCGGGGCATTGCGGGCGATCTCGCTGGCGCCCATTTTCTGCACATAGTCGGCGTTGGTCAGGGCCATCAGCAGGTAGCCGGTCAGGCCGAGGAACACCAGCAATGGAATGCCACTGCGCAGCCCGGCACGCACTTCCACCCAGGCCTCGCGCATCAGCAGAGCAGAGGTATTCATGCCTCGATCACCTCACCCGCCTGGGCCAGGGCCAGGTAATAGATGTCTTCCAGGCGCGGCGCATGGGGCAGAAAGCGAGGGTCGGCCGGACGCTCGCCATGGACGATGACCCGGCTGCCCTGCGGGCTGGCGGCCACATGCAAGGCATCGGGCAGCGACTCGCCACGGTCGAAGGACGCTTCCCACAACCGCCCCTGCTCAGCACCCAGCAACTGCGCCGGGCTACCTTCGACAATGATCTGCCCACCGGCCAGCACCGCCAGTCGACTGCAGAGGTTCTCGACGTCTTCGACGATATGGGTCGAAAGCAACACGATGGACTCGGCGGCGACATCGGCGAGCACCCGATGGAAACGGTTGCGTTCGGCCGGGTCAAGGCCCGCCGTGGGCTCATCAACGATCAACAAGCGTGGCGAGCCCACCAGCGCCATGGCGATGCCGAACCGACGCAGCATGCCGCCCGAATAAGTGGCGAGCGCCCGATGGGCGGCTTGTTGGAGATTGACCTTGTCCAGCAGGCCCTCGATTTCCTCGCGGCGCTGGCGGCTGTCGGTACGCCCCTTGAGCCAGGCAAAACGATCGAGCAAGTCCCGCGCACTCACGCCCGGATATGCGCCCAACTGCTGCGGCAGATAGCCCAGGCGGCGGCGCAAATGATCGGAATCGGCCAACACATCCACCCCGTCCAGGTGAATGCTGCCGGCGTCGGGTTGCTGCAGGGTCGCCAGGGTCCGCATCAAGCTGCTTTTGCCCGCGCCGTTAGGCCCCAGCAAGCCATACATCCCGGGGCCGACACTCAGGTCCACGCTGCGCAGCGCTTCGACGCCGTTGTTGTAGCGCTTGCGCAGGCCGCGCACTTGTAAACCCGAATCGACAGACATCCACAACTCCAATCAGAGGGACACAGGCCCTGCAAGAGGGCGGCGAGCGACGGTAGTCAAGGCCATGGGGCGGGCTCTACCCGATTCAAGTCATTTTCCAACCGCATCCTGCGTGCGATCGGCGTTGTGCGTAGCCACCACGGCACTGCAACCGGTGAGCGATACGCGGATGCGGGGCAAAAACGATTCGATCCGGGTAGTTGCCAAAATGAGAATGACTAGCATCTTCCTCCATGCAACTGCCTGCCCCCAGCGCCTGGGCCAACCCCGGTCCGGGCCTTAGCAATGAGAAGACGTTGAGCCATGGCCACTCCCAGCACCTCAACCGCAACACTGCTGCGCCAATCCCTGTCCCAGGCCCTCGACCTGCCCGCCGACCAGATTCCCCTGGAGGCGAACCTGATCGAATGGGGGCTGGACTCCGTCACCCTGATTCGCCTGGCCGGCCAATGGCGCCGCCACGGCCTGACCGCGCGGTTTGCCGACCTGATCGCCGATCCGCGGCTGTCAGCCTGGCTGGCCGTGCTCGATGCGGCGCCCCAAGCCCCGGCTACGGCCACCGCAGCCGCGGACGACGAGGAGCCTTTCGAACTGGCGCCGATGCAACACGCTTATTGGATCGGACGCGCCCCCGGCCAGCAGTTGGGCGGTGTGGCGGCGCACTTCTATAACGAATTCGATGGCCGCGACGTCGACCCGTCCCGCTTGGAAGCGGCCGTGCGGGCGCTGCTGGCACGCCACCCCATGTTGCGTGCGCAGTTTCTCGACGACGGCCGCCAGCGGATCCTCCCCCGCAGCCCTTGGCCAGGGTTGAAGGTGCACGACTTGCGCCAGGCCAGCGCCGAGCAACAGCAGCAACGGCTGGAGGCGTTGCGCGCGGAGTTATCCCACCGCCAGTTGGCCGTTGAACAAGGTCAGGTACTGGATATCCAGTTGTCCTTGCTGCCCGACGGGACGCGCCTGCACCTGAACCTCGACATGCTCGCCGCCGATGCCCTGAGCCTGCGCACCCTGCTCGGTGACCTGGTGCAGCTGTATCGCCAACAGCCCCTGGCCGCGCTGGACTACAGCTTCGCCCGCTACCTGGCCGACCTGCGCCGTGAACACGCCAGCCCCGTGCAACGTGCCCTTCATCAACAAGCTCGTGACTATTGGTTGCAGCGCCTGGACCCGTTGCCCGGCGCCCCGCGCTTGCCCATCAAGACCCAGGGCGACGATCGTCAGGTGCGGCGCCGTCACCATTGGCTGCCGCCGTCCCAGCGCCAGGCCTTCGAGCGCCATGCCCGGGAGCACGGCCTGACGCCGGCGATGGCCTTGGCGGCGGTGTTCTGTGAAGCCCTCGGCGCCTGGTGCGAGACGCCCGAGCTGCTGCTCAACCTGCCACTGTTCAATCGCACGCCACTGCATGCCGATGTCGAGCGCCTGGTCGGCGATTTCACCTCATCGATCCTGCTGGCTTGGGACGGCCACGTCACCGGCACTTTCGCCGCTCGCGCCACGGCCCTGCAACGGCGCTTCCACAGCGATGCGGCACACAGCGCGTTCTCCGGCCTGGAGGTGCTGCGCGAACTATCCCGGCAACGGGGTGAGCAAGTGCTGGCGCCGGTGGTGTACACCAGCGCCCTGGGGCTGGGGGAATTGTTCGCCGAGGGCGTGCAGGCGTGTTTCGGCCAACCGGCCTGGATCATTTCCCAAGGCCCGCAAGTGTGGCTCGACGCCCAGGTCACCGAGCTCGATGGCGGCATCCTGGTCAATCTCGACGCCCGTGAAGGGTTGTTCGCCGACGGTGTACTGGACGGTTTGTTCGAGGCTTATACCGGGCTGTTGCAGCGCCTGTGTTTTGAGTCTTCGGCCTGGAACCTGTCGCCTCCGGCGCTGATCCCCGCCAGCCAACTTGAGGTACGTAACGGCGTCCAAGGGCAGATAGCGGCCCTGCCGGTACGACGTCTGCACGAGGCCTTTTTTGCCCGGGCACGCCTGACCCCCACCCTGCCCGCGTTATTGCACGGCGATGGTCCCGTCATCCACTACGGCGAACTCGCCGAACGTGCTCTGCAAGTGGCGGCCTACCTGGAAGGCCAAGGCGTCCGGCGCGGCGACGTGGTGGCGTTGCAACTGCCCAAGGGGCCCGAGCAGGTGATCGCGGTGCTGGGCATCCTGGCGTGCAGCGCCACGTACCTGCCCATCAGCGTCGATCAACCGGCGACGCGTTGCCAGAAAATCTGCGATTCGTCGGGTGCCCGCTTGGTGCTCACGCAACTGCCCGCCGCCAGCACCGCGCTGGATGCCCCGCGGCCTGGAGCAGTCAGCGACCTGGCCTATATCCTCTATACCTCCGGCTCCACGGGTGAGCCCAAGGGCGTGGAAATCAGTCATCAGGCCGCCGCCAACACCCTGGAAGACCTGCAACGGCGCTTGCAACTGAACAGCGACGACCGAATCCTTGCGCTCTCGGCGCTGGAGTTCGACCTGTCGGTGTTCGACCTGTTTGCCGCGCTGTCGACCGGGGCGGCGGTGATCGGTATCGCGCCCGAGGCCCAGCGCGATGCCGGCCGCTGGCGTGAACTGGCCCTGCAGCATCGCGCCAGCGTGCTCAACTGCGTGCCGGCGTTGCTCGACATGCTGCTCGGCTGTGCCCCCGCCGATGCCAACCTGCCCCTGCGTGCGGTGTTGCTGGGCGGCGACAAAGTTGCTCCGGACCTGGCGCCACGGCTGTGGGCCCAAGCCCCCGGCTGCCGCTTCATGGCCCTGGGCGGTGCCACCGAAACCGCCATTCACTCGACCCTGTTCGAAGTGCTGCCCGGCCAACCCTTGCCCTGGCACTGCCTGCCCTATGGCACGCCACTGGATAACGTTCGCCTGCGCATCGTCAACCCGCACGGGCACGACTGCCCGGACTGGGTGGCCGGCGAACTGTGGATCGGCGGCGCCGGTGTTGCCGAGGGCTATCGCGGCGACCGGGTACGCACTGCTGAACGCTTTGTCGACTATCAAGGCCTGCGCTGGTACCGCACCGGCGACAGTGCGCGTTATCACCCCGACGGCAACGTCGAATTCCTCGGGCGCACCGACTTCCAGCTCAAACTGCACGGTTACCGCATCGAAGCCGGGGAAGTCGAAACCGCGTTGCTGGCCTGGCCAGGCATCGAGCAGGCGGTGGCGCTGCTGGCCGGCCAGCAATTGGCTGCGGTGGTGCGCCTGACGGACGGCCCCGCGACCCCCACACGCTTAGCCCCACCGGGCCTGGCCCAACATCTGGCCGAGCGTCTGCCGAGCTACATGATTCCCGGCACAATCCTGGGCTGCGCACAGCTGCCCTTGACCGGCAACGGCAAGGTGGATCGCAAAGTATTGACCGACTGGCTGGCGGCCAACAGCGCCCCCATGCAGGCCAACCTGTCCCCTCCCAGCGGCGACATCGAAACGCAGGTGGCGCTTGCTTGGCAGCAGTTGCTGGGCTGTGGTGAGGTTTGCCGTGAACACAACTTCTTTGCCCTGGGCGGTGATTCCCTGAGCGCCACCCGCCTGGTGCGTCTGCTTGCAGAGCAAGGGCTGGGGGGCGCGCGGATCGCCCAGGTCTTTTCCAAACCAGTGCTGGCGCACTTTTGTGCCGATTTGCATCGACAGGCCCAGGCCGAACCGCAACACACGATTGTGCCCGACCTGCCGCAACGCCATGCGCCTTTCCCAATGACCGAGGTGCAGCAAGCCTATTGGCTGGGTCGTGACCCGAGCCTGGTACTGGGCGGCGTGAGCTGCCACTTCTATCGCGAATACGACGTCGAGGACCTCGACCTGCCGCGCCTGCAGAACGCACTGGAGCGTTTGATCGAGCGTCACGAAATGCTCCGTGCGGTGTTCGATCAATGCGGCCAGGCCCGCATCCTGCCCCTGCAACAGCTGCCGTCCTTCGAAATTGGCCAGGGCTACGCCAACCTCGACGACTTGCGTGAACACTGTGCCCATCGCGTGTTCGATCCAGGCCAGTGGCCGCTGTTCGATGTGCAGGCCGTGGCCCACGGCCGGTACACGCGGTTGGCCATCAGCCTGGACAACCTGATCCTCGATGCCCTGAGCATCCTGCGCTTCTACGCAGAGCTCGATGCCTTGTACCGTGACCCCAGGTTGACGCTGCAGCCCCTGGAACTGTCGTTTCGTGACTATCAACTGCAATCCGCCGTGGACGAGGCCGAGCTGCAAGCCGCGCAACACTTCTGGCAAGAGCGTCTGCCTGAACTGCCGCCGCATCCGCAACTGCCACTGGCGGTTGACCCCGCCAGCATTGGCCAACCGCGCTTCGAACGCCTGCAAGGGCAAATCGACGCCCACGCCTGGGGAGCGATCCTGGCCAAGGCCCAACAGCATGGCCTCACCGCCTCTGCGGTACTGTTCTGCGCGTTTGCCGAAACCCTCGGTCGCTGGAGTGCGCGTCCCGACCTCAGCCTCAACCTCACGCTGTTCGATCGTCGTGCGCTGCATCCCCAGATTGATCAGGTCATGGGCGATTTCACCTCCCTCACGCTGCTCGGCTATGTACCGGTGCCCGGCGAACGCTGGGTCGACGGCGCCCGACGTACCCAGCGAACCCTGGGCGAAGCGCTGGAACATCGCTGCCTTGGCTCGGTCAGCCTGTTGCGGCAGCTGGCCCGGGGCAACGGCGAGCAACAGGTGAGCATGCCCGTGGTGTTCACCAGTGCGCTTGGGGTCCCGGATGGTACGGCCGCGCCGGTGGATGGGCCGTTTGCCCGGCAAGTCTTTGGCCTGACCCAGACCCCACAGGTCTGGCTCGACCATCAGGTGGTGGAAGCCAACGGCGGCATTGCCTTGAACTGGGACCGCGTGGTCGGCCTGTTTCCCGACGGTTTGGTCGAAGCAATGTTCGACGCCTACCTGTACAGCTTGAACTGGCTGGCCGAGCACACTTGGGACAGCCCACCGCCCGACCTGCTGCCCCCAGCCCAGGCGCAATTGCGCGCGCAGCTCAATGCCCCGGGCCCGAGCGTGCCGGGTGACCCGACCTTGCACCAGGGCTTCTTCGAACACGCACGCCAAGCGCCACAACGCCCGGCGCTGTTGTGGGGTGAGCACGGCACGCTCAGCTATGGCGAGTTGGCCGAGCAGGCGCTGCGCATTGCCCGCAGCCTGGCGGACGCGGGTGTCGTGCCGGGCGATCTGGTGGCTGTGTCCCTGGCCAAGGGGCCACGACAGATCGCCAGCGTGCTGGGCATCCTGGCCGCGGGTGCCGCGTACCTGCCGGTCGGTGTCGACCAACCGTTACAGCGTTGCCAACGCATTCTGCAACAGGCCGGCGTAGCGCTGATGCTGGCCGCGCATGACCCGCAACTGCCGAGCGTCAAACACCTTGATCCGCTCCAGGCGCTGGAAGCTGCACCGCTGTCGGCGCCGCTCGCCATCTCGGCCGCGGAGCTGGCCTACGTGATCTACACCTCCGGCTCCACTGGCCAGCCCAAGGGTGTGGAAATCACCCACCGCGCGGCGATGAACACCGTGGCCGAGATCAACCGCTGCTATGGCATCGACGCCAGCGACCGCACGCTGGCCCTGTCAGCACTGGATTTCGACCTGTCGGTGTACGACCTGTTCGGACTGCTGTCGGCGGGCGGTGCGCTGGTCTTGATCGAAGAAGACCAGCGCCGCGACGCCCGGGCCTGGCTCAAAGCGTTGCAGCACCACCGCGTGACGCTGTGGAACAGCGTGCCGGCCCTCCTGGACATGCTGCTGGAAGCCAACGCTCATGACCGCCAGCCACTGGACCTGAAGGTCGCGTTGCTGTCGGGCGACTGGATTGGCCTCGACCTGCCCCAGCGCCTGCGACAACAGGCTTCTGGCTGTCGCTTTATCGCCCTGGGCGGCGCCACTGAAGCGGCAATCTGGTCGAATCATTACCCCGTGGAGCAAGCACTGCCGGGTTGGCGCTCGATCCCCTACGGCGTGCCACTGGCCAACCAGGCCTACCGGGTGGTCGATGCCCTGGGCCGGGACTGCCCGGATTGGGTCACCGGTGAGCTGTGGATTGGTGGGGCCGGGGTCGCTCGCGGCTATCGCCACGCGCCACAGCTGAACGCCGAGCGCTTTGTCGATGGCTGGTACCGCACCGGCGACCTGGGCCGCTACCACCCCGATGGCCTGCTGGAATTTCTCGGGCGCGCCGACAGCCAGGTGAAGATTGGCGGCCATCGCATCGAGCTGGGCGAAATCGAGGCGGCCCTCGCCCGTCACCCCTGCGTAACCAAGGCCGTAGCGCTCGTCACGGACAACCGGCTGATGGCCGCCGTGACCGCCAGCACCGAGGCACAGGTCTTGGCACGACACCTGGAGCAGTGCCTGCCGGGGTACATGCGCCCGGAACAAATCCTCGTGCTGGAACGCTTGCCTCTGAGCAGCAACGGCAAGATCGATCGCCGGGCGCTGCAGGTCTCCTTGGCCGCCGCCCAGCCATGCGCCACGGTGGACGAACAACCGCTGGGGCCGGACGAACAAGTGATCGCCGAGCTCTGGCGGCAATTGCTCAACGTGCCGAGCGTGTCGCGCCACGACAACTTTTTCCGCCTCGGTGGCGACAGCCTCCTGGCCACGCGTTTTCTCGAAATGCTGCGTACCCGCCTCGGCCTTGAACTGCCCATGGGCCAGTTGTTCGGCGCCGCCACCTTGACGGAGGTGGCGCAGATCCTTGAGCGCCAGCCCAACTCGGACACCGTTGAAGAGGGCGTCATCTGATGCCCGCACAACCCTCTTTTTTCCAGGAGCTGTACCCATGCCCGCCGCCAAACTGCTAAGTGAACTCAAGTCCCTGGGCGTCGAACTCTGGCCCCAGGATGGACAACTGAAATTCCGCGCGCCCCAAGGCCTGCTCAATGCCGAGCGCCTCGCACAACTACGCGAGCACAAACAACAGATCCTGCACCTGCTCGAAACACAGGAACGGCCCCTGGTCCAGGCTGACCCGGCGAACCGCCACGCGCCCTTCCCGCTCACCGATGTACAGAACGCCTACCTCTTGGGCCGCCAATCTTCGTTTGGCTACGGCAACGTGGCCTGCCATGGCTACCTGGAACTGAGCTGGCCGCTGCTCGATCCACAGCGGGTGGAACAGGCGTGGAACCGTCTGATCGAGCGTCACGACATGCTGCGCGCGGTGATCGCCAGCGAGGGTTCGCAATGCGTCCTGGCCAACGTGCCCCATTACCCGCTGGCCGTCGCGGACCTGCGCGGGCGCTACTGGCGAAGAACAACAGCACGCCGTGCAACACATCCGCCAGGCCATGGAACAGAAGCTCTACCCCACAGATCAATGGCCGCTGTTCGAATTGCGCATGAGCCGCAGCGACAGTGGCGACACCCTGCATTTCTCCATGGACTCGCTGATTGCCGACTGGGCCAGCGCACAGTTGCTGTTCAACGAGTTGGAGCTGTTGCTGGACGATCCCCAGGCTACCCTGGATCCCCTGGACATCACCTTCCGCGACTACCTGCTGGCCGAGCGTGGCCTGCTCGAAGGCAGCCGCCATCAACGCGACCGCGAGTATTGGCTGGCGCGCGTCGATGATCTGCCCGCCGCACCGCAACTGCCGGCTCCCCTGAGCGGCGAAGACACGACCGTAGCGCGTTTCCAGCGGCACTCGGCCCAGTTCGATCAACCACACTGGAGCGCCCTGAAAAAAGCCGCCAGCGAACGCGGCCTGACCCCCCTCCATTGCAGTACTCGCTGCCTACGTCGGGACTTTGCAACGCTGGAGCCAGCGCCCCGCCTTCAGCCTCAACCTGACGCTGCTCAACCGCTTGCCACTGCACCCGCAGGTGGATCGGCTGGTGGGGGACTTCACCTCCGTCAGCCTGCTGCAGGTCAACGACCCTCAAGGCCAGGACTTCACCCAGCAGGCCCGGCAACTGGGCAGCCAATTGTTTGCCGACCTGGAGCACCGGCTGTTTTCCGGCATTGAAGTGATGCGTGAAATCGGCCGTCGGCGTGGCCGTGAAGCCGCAGCCATGCCCGTGGTGTTCACCAGCGCCATTGGCCTGGCGATCGAACCCCTGGCGGCCAGCCAGCGCCGGGTGGGCCACGGCATTACCCAGACCCCGCAAGTCACCCTCGACTGCCAGGTGATGGATGACCTCCACGGTTTGCACATCCATTGGGATGTGCGCCAAGGCGTGTTCCCCGACGGCTTGGTCAACGACATGCAGCAGGCGTTCCTGGCTCAGTTGCAGCGATTGGCCCTGGACCCGGTCGCCTGGGAACAACCGATGCAGGTGCCCCTGCCGGCCTGGCAACAAGGTGAGCGCCTGGCAGCGAATACCACCGCCGCGCCGCTGCCCACCGGTCGCTTGCAGGACGGCCTGCTGGCCATGGCCGAGGCACATCCGCAAGCGTTGGCGGTGATCGACGCCAGTGGCAGCCTGACCTACGCCGCACTCGTCGAACGCGCCCGTGCCGTCGCCGCCACCCTGTGCCAGGCCGGTTGCGCTGCCCAGGAACCGGTGGCGATCCTCATGCCCAAAGGCCTCGATCAGGTCGTGGCGGCCTACGGCGTATTGCTTGCCGGGGCTGCCTACCTGCCACTGGACAGCAACGCCCCGGCCGCCCGCCGCGATCGCGTGCTGCGCAGCGCCCAGGTGCGTCATGTCCTCGGCCAGTCCCAAAGTTTGCCCAATACGCCGCTGCCTGAGGGGGTGCACTGGCATGCGGTGGATCAACTGGCGCCCGCGTCGGCTGATTTCAAAGCGGCCGACGGCAGTCCCGATGATCTCGCCTACGTGATCTTCACCTCCGGCTCCACAGGCGATCCCAAAGGCGTGATGATCAGCCATCGCGCCGCCCTCAACACCGTGCAAGACATCAACCGACGCTTTCAACTCAGCGCCAAGGATCGCGTGCTGGGGTTGGCACAGTTGAGTTTCGACCTGTCGGTGTACGACCTCTTCGGTCCCCTCGCAGCGGGCGGTGCCCTGGTGCTGCCCGACCCGGCACGCGGCGCCGACCCGTCGCACTGGGCCGAGCTGGTGCAGCGTCACCAGGTGACGCTGTGGAACTCGGTGCCTGCGCAACTGCACATGCTCGCCCATTACCTGCATGCCGAGCCTCGGCCGCTGGACAGCCTGCGCCTGGCCTTGTTGTCCGGTGACTGGATCCCACTGAACCTGCCGCCGCAACTCCAACGGCTCTTGCCCGGCCTGGCCCTGGTAGGCCTCGGTGGCGCGACCGAAGCCTCGATCTGGTCCAACCTGCACCCGATCGGCGCGATTGACCCGGCGTGGCGCAGTATTCCCTATGGCCTGCCCTTGGCGAACCAGGGCTTTCGCGTGCTCGACAGCCAATGGCGCGACGCGCCGACCTGGGTGCCCGGCGACCTGTACATCAGCGGTGTCGGCCTGGCCCAGGGGTACCTCGGCGACCGGGCACTGAGCGAGGCGCGGTTCTTCGCCCATCCGGTGGATGGCCAGCGCCTGTATCGCACCGGCGATCGGGGTCGCTACCTGCCGGGTGGCGAACTGGAATTTCTCGGCCGTGAAGACGGCCAAGTGAAAATCCGTGGGCATCGGGTTGAACTGGGCGAGATCGACGCCGCATTGCTCGCCACCCCTGGCGTGGACAGCGCAGTCAGCCTGGTCACCGGTGACGAAACCGGCGAGCGTAGCCTGTTGGCGTTCGTTACCGCTGCGCGGACAACGCCAAAACCGCTGCCGGACGCGTCCTTGCTCACGACCATCAATCGTTACGCCGACAGCCAGGTCGGCACCTTTGACGCGCAACAGGTACGCGATTACCAGGCAGACCTCCGTGCCGCGGCATTGAGCTCGATGCTGGAGGTGATGCTCAAGGCCGGGCTGTTCAGCGGCGAGCTGGCCGAACCCGATGCCCCGGCCATTCTCAACGCCTTGCAGGCACAACCGCGTCATCACTGGCTGGTACGCCGCTGGCTGGGCTCGCTGTGCGATGCAGGCCTGGTGCAACTCGAACAATCGCGCTATCGCCTGGCGCAACCGGCACCCGAGCCGGCGCTGGCCTGGGGCCAGGTAGAACAGGCGGTCGCCTCGGGGCTGTGCAGCCAGGCGCTGTTCGACTATCAGCTCAACCATGTCTGGCAATTGCCGCAATTACTCAAGGGCGAGGTCAACCCGTTCGACCTGCTGTTCCCCCAAGGCCAACAGGACCTGGCGTTGCAGCTGTACGGCGGGGACGCCGTCTCGCGCTACAACAATCACAGCATCGCGGCCCTGATCAATCGCCTCGCCACGCACCATGACGGCGACGGCCCATTGCGCATCCTGGAAATCGGCGCCGGCACCGGCGCTACCAGCGCCCCCGTGATCGGCCTGCTCGATGGCTTGGATGTCGATTATTTGTTCACCGACATGACCGCTTTTTTCCTGCCGGCGGCCAAGCAACGGTTTGCCGAGCACGCCTGGGTGCGTTACGGCGTGCTGGACATCGACCAGGACATCCGGCCCCAAGGGCTGGCCAGCAACAGCGTCGATGTCGTGCTGTGCGCGGGCATGCTCAACAGCGTCAAGGACATCGACAGGGCCCTCGGCCAGATCACCGAACTGCTCAGCCCTGGTGGCTGGTTGGTGTTCAGCGAACCCACCGGCGAATGGCCGCCGATCCTGCTGACCCAGGGTTTCATGATGACGCCGGTCAACGGCGATCATGACCAGGGCCATAGCGGCTTGCACGACGCCGAAACCTGGCAGGCGCGGATCCAGGCTTTTGGAGGTGAGTGCCTGTCCGCCCTGCCCCAGGCCGATCACCCGCTGGCTGCCCTCGGCATGCAGGTGTTCGCCGCCCGTTTCAAGGCCGGATTCCAGCGCCTGGACGTCGACAGCCTGCGCCGCGCCCTGGCGCAGCGCTTGCCCGAGTACATGCTGCCGGCGCACCTGCAAGTGCTCGACCGCTTGCCATTGACCGCCAACGGCAAGGTCGACCGCAAGACCCTGGCCAGCTTGCGCCCCGCCGTTGATGCCCAGGTGTCCGCTGGCCAGGCGACGCCGAGCGATCCGCTCACCGCCGAGCTGTGCCGACTGTGGGCCGAGGCGTTGGGATTGACGCAGATTGGCGTCGACGACAGTTTTTACGAAAAAGGCGCCGACTCACTGATCCTCGCCCGCGTCGCCGGTCAACTGCGTGAACAACTGCCCCAGGCCCAGGGCTTGAGTTACGACACACTGCTGCGGCAGATGCTCAACGAGCCGAATGTGGCCGCCCTGGTGCGCCTGCTCAACCATGGCGAAACCGCGTCAGCCCCCACTCCGTCGAGCGGCGAAGCCCAGCGCTCGTCAAACAGCAATGCGTTGGTGGTGCCGTTTGGCGGTGGCGACGTCGGCCCGGTGCGGGTGATGTTCCACGCCGCCCTCGGCACCCTGGATTACTTCCAACACCTGGGGCGCGCCCTGGCCGAGCAACAGGCCGGGCCGGTGATCGGCTTTGCCGTGGCCGACACCGAGCGTTACCTGGCCCTGGAGCCCAAGCGCCTGATCGAAAGCGTGGCCCAGGACTACGCCGAACGCTTGATCGCCGACGGTCATCAGCGCTTCCAGTTGATCGGTTACTGCCTCGGCGGGCTGCTCGCCACCGAGGTCGCCCGGCGCCTGCTCGAACGCGGCATGGACGTGGTGGACCTGAGCCTGATCGACAGCATTCCGATGTTCATCGACACCGACGAAGAGCTGGCCTATGAGGCGATCTTCGTGCCCAACCTGAACCTGGACCCGGTTAAAACCGTGTTCGGCGCACACATTGAGGACTACGACGTGTACCGCGCCATCGACCTGCTGATGGCCCGTGACAATCGCCGCGTGCCGGCCGGGGCCATGGCGTCCTTGAGCGGCGATCCGGGCCTGGAAGCCCTGGCGCTGGCGGTGCAACAACAATCGGCGCGCAGCCAGGAAGAACGCCTGGCCGAGTACGCGCGCCTGGCGTCGGGCCAGGCCGGGGTGCCCATTGGCCCGGAACTGGTGCCAACACTGTTTCGCGTGTGCCGCCACAGCATGCGCGCGGCACGGTTCGACCCGCCGCCGTTCCTCGGCAACATGACCTACCTGCGCTGCCTGGAACAGCAATCGTTCGGCATCACCGGCGGCGTTGGCCACCTGGCGGCACCGTTCTGGGAAGACGCGTGCCTGGGGCGGTTCGACTTGATCGACGTGCCCGGCAACCATTTCAGCGTGATCGAACCACCCCACGTCCACACCGTCACCGCGCACCTGCTGGACGCCCTACGGAAAAACTCATGACGAGCGCTTTGGATACCCTGAAACGTCCGGTGAACCGCCTGATCCGTCTCGGCGTGGTGTTTGCCGCGGTCGGCGCGCTGGTCAACCTGGTGCCCTTCATCGGCCTGACCGAGCTGGGCCGATTGCTGCTGGCCGGCAGCGTCGACGCTCAATCCTTGTGGCGCTGGGCGGCGCTGGTGGTGATTGCCTTGAGCCTGGGCTGGATGGCCAACGGCGTGGCCTTGTGGTTGACCCACCTGGCGGACCACCGCCTGCAGGCGAGCCTGCGCGAAGCCATGGTACGCAAGCTGGGGCGCGTGCCCCTGGGCTGGTACACCGACACCACCTCGGGCGCGGTGCGCAAAGTGGTGCAGGACGATCTGGAAGACCTGCATCACCTGGTCGCCCACCATGCGGTGGAACTCACCGCGGCCATCGTCACGCCCGTGGCCGGTCTGGTGTGGCTGGTCACGCTGAACTGGCGCCTGGCGCTGCTGGCCGTGCTGACCTTGCCGGTGTATGCAGTGGCCTACGCCCTGATGATGCGCGGCTTCGGCGCGAAGATGCAGTTGCTGGACAAAAGCATGAGCCGAGTCAGTGCCGCGATCGTCGAGTTTGTCCACGGCATTGCCGTGGTCAAGGCGTTCGGCCAGGTGGGCCAGGCTCATCGCAGCTATCAACAGGCGGTCAACCAGTTCAGCGAGCAATACGCCGGCTGGGTCAAGCCGCTGCTGCGCCTGGAAGCGTTTTCCTCCATGGCCTTGAGCGTTCCGGTGATCCTGCTGGTGAGCCTGGGGGCGGGTAGCCTGTTGCTGGCCGAAGGTTGGATCACGCCGCTGCAATTATTCGCCGAAACCTTGGTGGCGGTGGTGATTCCGCAGTCACTGTTGGTGATCAATCAGAGCCTGACCGCCCAACGCACCGCCCTGGCGGCCGCCGACCGCATCGAAGCGCTGCTCAAGGTCGACGAGCTGCCCGCGCCCAACGTGAGCAAGCAGCCCCAGGGCAGCGACATCACCTTTGAGCGCGTGCAGTTCGGCTACGACCCCGAGCACCCGATCCTTAACGGCGTGGATCTGTACTGCCCGGCCGGCAGCGTGACCGCCCTGGTCGGCGCATCCGGCGCGGGCAAATCGACCCTGGCCAAACTGGTGCCGCGCTTCCATGACGTCAACGCCGGCTGCGTGCGGGTGGGCGGTGTCGATGTGCGAGAAATCGATCCGCGCCAGCTGTATCGGCAAGTCGGTTTCGTCTTGCAAGACGCGCAACTGGTGCACGGGACCGTGGCCGATAACCTGCGCCTGGGCCGCCCCGACGCCAGCGACGCCGAGATGGAGATGGCGGCTCGTTCGGCGCAGATTCACCCGCGCATCCAGGCCCTGCCCCGAGGCTATCAGTCGGTGATCGGCGAGGATGCGATTTTCTCCGGCGGTGAAGCGCAACGCCTGTCCATCGCCCGCACGCTGTTGGCCGATACGCCGGTGCTGATCCTCGACGAGGCCACCTCCCACGCCGACCCCGAATCCGAAGCGTTGATCCAGGACGCCTTGTCGGCCCTGGCCCGGGGTCGCACGGTGCTGGTAATCGCGCACCGCCTGGCCAGTATCAGCGGCGTCGACCAGATCGTTGTCCTCGATCAGGGCCGAGTGCTTGAAAGCGGTCGTCACGAATCCCTGCTTCAGGCCGACGGTGCCTATGCCCGCCTGTGGCGCGCCGGCGCCAAGCACTCCCTCCCCGAGCTGGAGATGTCCCTGTGATCCGCAGCCTTGTCACTTTACTGGGGCCGGCACATGCCGCAGGCCTCTACCGATACCTCGCGTGGCTGGTGACCAGCGCCGTGCTGCAAGGCCTGGCCGTAGCGTTCCTGGTGCCGATCCTGCACGCGCTGTTTGCCGGTGATCATCCCACGGCGATCGCTTGGCTAGCCGGCCTGGCGGCGATGGCCGTGCTAACGTGCGTTGCCCATTACCAGCAGGCGATGAAGGGCTTTGCGCTCGCGCTAGTCGTGCTGACCACCTTGCATGATCGTCTCGGCCAACACCTGGTCAACCTGCCCCTGGGCTGGTTTAACTCGGAGAAAGTCGGGCGTCTGTCGCGCAGTGCCACCAGCGGCACGTTGATGGTCACCGGTTTATTTGCCCATTACCTGGGGCCGGTGGTGTCCGGGGTGGTGGTACCAGCCACCGTCGCGCTGACCTTGTTCATCTTCGACTGGCGCCTGGGCCTGACCGCCTTGCTGTGCGCGCCGCTGATCTACTTCACCCATCACTGGTCCGCCGCGGCCATCGGCAGCAACGATGCCCGGGTCGAAGCCGCCGCGACCCTGGCCGGTAACCGCGTGGTGGAGTTCGCCCGCTACCAGCAAGTGCTGCGCGCCTTTGGCCGGACCCAGGACGGCTATGCGCCCTTACAGGCGGCCAACCTGGCGCAGAAACAGGCCGGCGGTTCGATGTTGTCCCAGACCTTTCCCAAATTGCTGGCCGGCGGCCTGACCGTGCAACTGGCCTTCGCGTTGCTGGTGGGCGTGGGCATCGCTCTCGCCGCCCGAGGCGACATCGACGCCATCCAGCTGGTCGCCCTGCTCGCCCTGGCGGCCCGATTTGTCGGGCCATTGGCCGAGGCGGCGGCGCGCAGCGGGCTGTTGCGCATGGCCGGTAATGACCTGGAGCAACTGGTCGGCATCCTGCGCGAGTCGCCACTGCCGCAACCCGCTGTCAGTCAGCCGTTGACCGCTCCTGGCAGCTTTGCCTTTGAACACGTCAACTTCGCCTACGCCAGCGGCCCGACGGTACTGCGCGACCTGACATTCACGGCACCGGCCCATTCGATGACAGCGATTGTCGGCGCCTCGGGCTCGGGCAAGACCACCATCACGCGCCTGCTCATGCGCTTTTTCGATGCGACCGAGGGCCGCGTCAAGGTCGGTGGCGTCGATGTGCGCGAACTGTCCAACGAAGCCTTGATGGCGCAACTGTCGCTGGTGATGCAGGACGTCTACCTGTTCGACGACAGCCTCGAAGCCAACATCCGTGTCGGCAGGCCGGACGCCAACGCGCAGCAGGTGGCTGAAGCGGCGAGGCTGGCCGGCGTCGATGAAATCGTTGCGCGCCTGCCCCAGGGCTGGCACACCCAGGTGGGCGAAGGCGGCGCGGCATTGTCTGGCGGCGAACGCCAGCGGGTGTCCCTGGCCAGGGCGCTGCTCAAGGGCGCTCCGATCGTGCTGCTGGATGAAGCCACTGCCGCCCTGGATCCGCACAACGAAGCCTTTGTACAAGCGGCGATTCGTCGCCTGAAGCAAAGCTCGACGGTGCTGGTCATCGCCCATCGCCTGCCGACCATCATGGCCGCTGACCAGATTCTGGTGCTCGACCACGGCCGCCTGGTGGAAGCAGGCACACACTCGCAACTGCTGGCCCTCGACGGGCGTTACACCGGGTTCTGGCGAGATCGCCAGCGTGCCGGCGGCTGGCGCCTGAATGCGCAGGCCCAGCCATGCTGATCGGGGTCCTGGGTGCCAGTGGCGATGTCGGTCTGGCCAGCGCTCGGGCGCTGTTGAGCTTGGGCGTGAACGAACTGCGCCTGGGCGGGCGTGACCCACGCAGCGGTGCCCACTGCCTGGCATCGCTCCAGCAGCAATGGCCCGACGCACGCCTGCAATGGACAGCGGTGGACTTCAATGATGCCCCTGCCCTGGCCGGGTTCGCCCGTGGCTGCGATGTGCTGCTCAACTGCGCCGGCCCCGCCTGGCGATTGGGAGATCGTGCCGCCCGGGCGGCGCTGCAAGCCGATGCGCATTACGTGGATGCCGCCGGCGAGATGACGCTTGAGCCGAGCCAGTGGCCCAACCGTTGCGCCGTCCTCGGTGCGGGCCTGCAACCAGGCCTTACCGGCTTGCTTCCACGTTGGCTGGCCGAGCGGGCCTTCACCCAGGTCCAGGGCCTGACCAGCTATTTCGGCCTGCGTGCCCCATTCACCGCCGTGGCCGCCGACGACTTCCTGCAAGGAGCGGTGGATGGCACCAGCGAGCCCCTGGCGGCATGGCGCAACGGCCGTTGCAGCCGGGCGCTGCGCCGCAGCCGGGACGTGGTGCTGCCGTGTTTCCCCGGCCAGGTTCACGTGCTGCCCTATTTGAATCAGGAAGGCGAACGCCTGGCCATGGACCTGAGCCTGGATGTCGGCCAGTGGTTCAACGTGATCACCGACGGACATGTGCTCAAGGCGCTGGACCTGGCCCACAGCCTGCCGCGCGCCGAAGCGGTGCAGCGCTTGTGCGAGGCCAGCCTGCTGGACCTCAGCGGCCAGGCCCCGTTCGTCACGTTGCTGCTGCAACTCGACGGGCAGTGGGACGGCCAGGCGCGCACTCGCAGCCTGGTGCTCAGTGGTGCAGGCAATGCGGCGCTGACCGGTGCAATGGCCGCCGCCACGGTGGTCAGCGTGGCGAACGGTGAAATCAGTGCCGGCTGCCATTACGCCGCCCAGGTGTTGCCACCCGCCGCCAGCCTTGAACGCCTGCAACGCACCGCGGCGATCCTTGCGCTGAACCTGCTGCACGGCCCGCTCGAACACCTGCACACCGTTGAAGAAGGTTGCCTATGAACAGCGCCCTGAATGAACTCGAACACGTGAGCCTGGGCGTGATGGCCCAAGTGTTGCTGCACACCGGGGCCTTGCCGTTGCAGGTCTGGCGCAGCGCCGTGCAGATCAACCACGCCTTGGGCACGGCCCCCCGCCATGCCTGGATTGTGCGGCGCTGGCTGGCGGCGCTGACCCGGCGCCGGTGCGCTGGGCGAAGACGCCGGACGCCTCGCCTGGCAAGGCACGCCACCCACAGCCGCGATCGAAAACTTGCCCGGGCTGTACGCCGAACTCGGCTTCCCGGCCAGCATGGCGCCCCTGCACAGCCAGGTCATTGAGTGCCTGCCCGACCTGTTGCGCGATCAACTTGCCCTGAAACCGTTGCTCCTGCAATCGGGCGACCCCGTCGCGGTGTTGGGTGCCTACCAGCACAACCGCTTCACCGCAGCGATCAATCAGGCCCTCGCCGCTCGGGCAAGCGAAGTCCGTGCCCGCGGCGATGTGCTGCGGGTGCTGGAATTGGGCGGCGGCGCCGCCTGCACCACCCACGCCGTGTTGGCAACGTTGCAAGCACACGAAAAGGACTATCGCTTTACCGACATCAGTACGCTTTTCACCGGGGCGGCCCAGCGTCAGTTTCGCCTGGAGCCGGGGATGCATTTCGCCTTGCTCGACCTGGACCGAGGCTTCGCAGAGCAAGGCATCGAGGCCCGCAGCCAGGACCTGGTGATCGCCGGCAATGTGCTGCACAACGCCCGCGATCTGCCCCAAAGCCTCGGGCAGATTCGCGCCTGCCTGCGGGACGGCGGAAGCTTGTTGTTCAGCGAGTCCATCGCGGACAACCCGGCGATGCTGACCTTCATGCACCTGCTGTTGTCACCGCCTGCCGATGCGCCGCTGCGCGATACCGATGAAGCGTTCATCCCGCCTGATGCATGGCGCCATGTCTTGCAAGCCCAGGGTTTCCAATTACTCGAAGTATGGCCCACGGCAACCGACCCGCTGGCGGCCGCCGGGCAACGTTTGTTTCACGCCGTAGGAGTTTCATCATGACGCTGCACGTTGATACCCTGCTGATTGAGCTGCCGGGCTGCACGCTCCCGTGGCATTTGCCTGCCCTGACTGACCTGGGCATACATCAACGCTCTCCGGCACGCCTGTTGGCGGTCATCGAACGCCAACGCCCCGCCGTGGCGGTCATGAACGCCGAACAGCTGGAACGGCTGCTGGACTTCCCCGCCCTGCCGTTGACCGACCTGAGTCACCTGGAACAGGTGCTGTTCGTCACGGCGCAACCGGGCGATTGGCAACTCGCCGAGCGGGCGGCGGCACAGCTCAATTGTCGTGTCCAGGGGTTTACGGATGCCCTTGGGGAATGGCGCGACCTGGCCAGCGTCAAACTCGAACATCAACGTTGGCGCGAGCGTGCCCTCGGGCATCCCGACGTGAGCTGCGTCGCGCTGCATGGCCAGACCTTGTTCGTCGTGCCTCACCCTTGCGAGGCCGCATGGGTCGAGGATTACCTCGATGCGACCGAAGCGGCCCTCGACCAGCAGTTTTCCAGCGAGCAACTCGTCGAAGCGGTACGGCTCAATGATCGGCTTGGCCACGCCGCGTTGCTGTCGATGCTCAACGGCCTGGACCATTGCGGCCTGTTGCCCGCACCGTTGAACGACGTCGCCCAGGGGCTGGCCCATGGGGGCATCGCGCCGGGGCACCGGCCGCTGATCGCGCGCTGGCTGGACGTGTTGCAAGGGCAAGGTCTGTTGAGTCGGGAAGGCACCCGACTGCACCCCCACCCTCGACGCCAGCGCCTGGAGCGATGAAGCCCTCGAAGGTATCTGGTCGCAACTGACCCTGGACTGGACGCGCAACACCAGCGGCAGCGGCACCCTCGACTATGCGCGGGACAATGCCCGTCAATTGCCGGCGCTGATGCGCGGTGATTGTGCGGCCGTGCACCTGTTGTTTCCCGAAGGGCGCACCGAACGCGCGGCGGCGTTGTACCGCGAAAGCCTGGCGGCCCAGTACCAGCACCGCGCGGTGGCCCACTGGGTCGGTGCCTGGGCCGCACGCCAGCCAGCCGGTGTGCCGTTGCGCGTACTTGAAGTCGGTGCCGGCACCGGGTCGACCACCCAGGCCGTGTTGCCGGCCTTGGCCGACGCGTCGGTTGACTACCTGTGCACCGACGTGTCGCGCTATTTCAGTGAGCAGGCCGCCGAGCACTTGCAAGCCTGGCCGTGGGTTCGCCATGGCGTATTCGACATCGATCGGCCCGCCCTGGCCCAGGGTTACCGCAGCCAGAGTTGGGACCTGATCGTCGCCGGCGGCGTCCTCAATGCCGCCCGCGATACCGAACGCTCCCTGGCGACCCTGCTCGCCTTGCTCAAGCCGGGCGGCTGGCTGGTGTTCAGCGAACCCACGCAGGAGTCGTTCTGGGTGATGGCCTCCCAGGCCTTCATGCTCAACCAGGCCGACGATGAACGTCAGCTCAGCAGCACCACTTTCCTCAACCTCACGCAATGGCAAACCGCCCTGGCCAGGACCGGGTTCCAGGGCAACCGCAGCTTGCCCGCCGATGGACACCCACTGGCGCACCTGGGCCATCGCGTCTTCGTTGCCCAGGTGCCCGTCCATCGCTTGAGCCGCGCGGCATTGGCCGCGCACCTCGAAGAGCCCGCCTTGGATCTTGAGCTACTCGAACAATTGCCTGACGACCACACGCTGGCCCAGTGGGCACGCCTCCCGGAGACCTGCCCATGAACAGCACCCCTGCGCGCAAACGCGTGATCGTGGCCGGCACCGCGTTCGGTCGCATCTACCTGCAAGCCCTGGCCCGCGCCCGTGACTGCTACGAACTGGTGGGCCATCCTGTCCCGCGGCAACGCCTATTCCCGGGCCTGCGCCGACCATTATGGAGTAGCACTGTACGAGACCGTCGAACAGGTGCCGGATGAGGTCGATATCGCTTGCGTGGTGGTGCGCTCCGGCGCAACCGGTGGCGCTGGCGCTGACTTGGCTCAACAGTTTCTGCGTCGCGGCATCCACGTGTTGCAGGAACACCCGGTGCACCACCGCGAAATCGCCGCGTGCATGCAGGCCGCGCGCCAGGGCCACGCTGCCTATGCGGTGAATACGCTGTACCCGAATATCCTGGCGATCCGTCGCTTTCTCGCCGTGGCCGCCTATCTGCGCGATCAACAGGGGCTGGCGTATATCGAAGCCGCCTGCAACAGCCAGGTGGCTTACCCGCTGCTGGATATTCTCGGGCGCCTGGCCGGAGGTCTGCGGCCCTGGTCGTTCGCGGCACCGGCCGCTACGGTCGGGGAGCCCCCCTTCACCCGGCTCGATGCCTGTTTCAACGGCGTACCGATCAGCTTGCGGGTGCAGAACCAGGTGCACCCCAAGGACCCGGACAACCATTCGTTCCTGCTGCATCGCCTCGAAGTCGGTTGTGAAGCCGGGGTGCTGAGCCTGGGCGACACCCACGGCCCGGTGCTGTGGAACCCGCGCCTGCACGCTTTAAGGGACAGCACTGACCGGCTGATCATGGCCGGCCCCGGCAGCGAACGATTGGCCGGACCAACGATGGTGCTGCTTGATCCGCAAGTGCCCCTGAGCTACCGACAAGTGTTCAACCAGGTTTGGCCCGACGCAGTCATCGTCGCCCTGGACGCGTTGTGCCTCGACATCGATGAACCTTCGCGGCGCCTGCGCAGCGGCGTCTGGGCCACCGAGGTGTCCATGGCCTGGCGTGAAATGAACAACCTGATTGGCATGCCCGCCTTGATAGAGCCGCCAGTGCCCCGCTCGCTGCCGCTGGCTGAACTCCAGGCCCTGGCCGACGCCGTGCAAGCCCCTTGCGGTGATGACACCGCCCAACTGCTGGGAGCGCTGCCATTTTGAACACTGCCCAATCCTCCTGCAGCCATGTGTTGCTGTGGGTGCGCGACTTGCACCAGGCCGTAGCGAACTTTCGTGCCGCCGGTTTCGAAGTCACCTACGCCACCGCCGAAGCTCGCGCCCAACACGCGCATATCTGGTTCAGCCAGGGGCCGATCATCGAATTACTCACCACACCGCGTCACGCCTGGCTGTTCAAGTGGCCCATCGACTGCCTGGCCGGCCGTGGCGCCGGGCGACGGATGTTGCGCTGGGCGGCCCAAGGTGAAGGGTTCTGCGACCTGGCGCTGCTGTGCGAGACCCCCGCCCTGGCGCCGCGCCTCAAAGGCCTGGCGGGCTGCGGCGTGGCCATGGGCCGGACGGTGAACTGGCGGCGTACCTGCGTTGATGGCCGCCAGACGCGGTTTCGTTTCGTCTACCCGCGCCACGACCGCCTGCCCTTCCTGGTCACGCCCTATGAGCCGGCCCAGCATCCGCCCCGAATGATTCACCCCAACGGCGCAACGGGCTTGGCAGCGATCCACTTGGGCGTACATCCCGCCGACCACACCGCCCTCAGCCTGCTGACCGGTGACGACCCGTTGCTGCGTATCCAGCCGGCCGAATACACCGGCGTACAGGCGGTGCGAATCGCCGGCCTGACGCACCCGCTGATTCTGCACGGCGCCCGTTTGCTGGGTTGCCCGACCGCTCAAGGAGATTGCCATGCTTGATGGATGCACCGACTGGCCCGACGACTTTATCCGCCGTTACCGCGAACACGGCTACTGGCAAGGCGTGCCGTTGGGCCAACTGCTGCGCGAGCAGGCGCAGCGCACGCCACATAAAGAGGCGCTGGTGGACGGTCTTCGGCGTTGGCGTTACGCCGAGCTCGACCTGCAGGCCGACCGCTTGGCCGCCGGCCTCGCCGACCGGGGCCTGCGCGCTGGCCAGCGAGTACTGGTGCAACTGCCGAACATCGCCGAGTTTTTCAGCCTGACCTTCGCCCTGTTGCGCCTGGGTGTGATTCCGGTGTTTGCCCTGCCGGCCCATCGCGAACACGAACTGCTCCACTTGGCCCAACTGAGCCAGGCCGTGGCCTATGTGATTGTCGATCGGCACCTTGGCTTCGATTATCGGCCACTGGCGCGCACCCTGCGTGAGCAGGCGCCGAGCCTGCAAAAGATCTGGGTGGTCGGGGCGGCCGAGGAGTTCGCGTCCCTGGCCGACTGTGTTGCTGACCCTCGTCCGCTGCCCGCGCCAGACTCACGGGAAGTCGCCGTGCTGCTACTGTCCGGCGGCACCACCGGCCTGCCCAAGCTAATCCCGCGCACCCATGACGATTACGCCTGCAATGCGCGCCTGGCGGCCCGCGCGTGCGGCTTCGACAGCCACACCCGCTACCTGGCGGCATTGCCCGTGGCGCACAACTTTCCCCTGGCCTCGCCCGGTGCGTTCGGGGTGTTTAGTGTCGGCGCGACCCTCGTGTTGGCGCCAGAGCCCAGCCCGGACACCACCTTCGAGCTGATCGAGAGCGAACGCATCACCCACACCGCTTTGATCCCGCCACTGGTGCTGTTGTGGCTGGAAATGGCGCAATGGTCCGACCATGACCTGAGCAGCCTGCAATGGCTGCAGGTCGGTGGCGCGCGGCTCAAGGCCGAGATCGCCGCACGTATCGGCCCTGTCCTGGGGTGTGGCCTGCAACAGGTCTACGGGATGGCCGAAGGGTTGCTGTGTTTTACCCCGCTGGATGACCCGCAAGCGCGCATCTTCGAAACCCAGGGCCTGCCGCTCACCGCCGATGATGAGATCCGCATCGTCGACGTCGATGACGTCCCCGTCGCGCCAGGCGCCGTGGGCGAATTGCTGGTGCGCGGCCCCTACACCATTCGTGGTTACTACAACGCCGGCGAACAGAATCTGCGCGCCTTCACCGCCGACGGTTTCTACCGCAGCGGCGACCTGGTGCGACGTTTGCCCGAGGGCCATTTGATCGTCGAGGGGCGGACCAAGGATGTGATCAATCGCGGCGGCGAGAAAATTCCGGTGGAGGAAATCGAGAACCTGCTGCTGGGCCATCCGCTGATTCGCGATGTCGCCCTGGTGGCCTTGGCCGATGAGCTACTGGGTGAGCGCAGTTGCGCCTGTGTGCTGTCCCACGCCGAACAGGTCGAGCTGGGCGCGATCAACGCCTGGCTGCGCGAGCGTGGACTGGCCGCCTACAAACTGCCGGATCGCTTGCAGGTGCTGCGCGAATTTCCGTTGACGCGCCTGGGCAAGGTCAACCGCAAGGCCCTGGCGGAACAGGTGCAAGCCTTATGAGCCGCGAAATGTCCGCGTGGATACGCGTACTGCGTGAGGGCGGCCAACCTCGGGCCCGCCTGGTGTGTCTGCCCCATGCTGGGGGCAGCGCGAGTTTCTTCCGCCCGTGGCTGGCGCACCTGCCGGGAGATATCGATCTACTGGCCGTGCAATATCCCGGACGTGAAGAACGCTTCAACGAGGCGCGTATTGCCTGCCTGGCCAGCCTGGCCGAACACATCAGCCAAGCCCTGTTGAGTTTGCCCAGCCGCCCGCTGTGGCTGTTTGGCCACAGCATGGGTGCGGCGCTGGCCTACGCCGTCGGTGTGCAGCTGGAGGCGGCGGGCGTCGGTGCCGAGCATGTGTTTTGGTCTCGGCCCACCCGCCACCGCACCGGCAGCCGTCCAGTGACCTGCACCGCCAGGACGACGCCGCGCTGATCGCCGACATTCTGCGCCAGGACGCCGAGGCCACCGGCCTATGGGGCAACCCGCAACTGCGCGCACTGTTCCTGCCAACCCTACGCAGCGACTACCAGGCCATCGAGACCTGGCGACCGGCGCAGCTTGACCGCTTGACGGCGCCCATCGACGTACTGCTGGCCCGGGCCGACACGGAAGTCAGCCTTGACCAGGCCCGGGCCTGGGCAGACCTGAGCGAACACACCCCGGATATCCGCCAGTTCGACGGCGATCATTTTTACCTCAAGCAACAGCCGCGCCCCGTGATCCATCACCTGCTGCAACGCACGGCCTACCTTCAAGGAGACTCGGTATGAAAACCCCGGAACACTGCACCGGCCTGCCGGACATTCGCCACGCCATCGACACCCTCGACCGGCAGATCGTCGATGCCTTGGGGCTGCGCATGCAATACGTCCTCGCGGCCTCGTCCTTCAAGCCTGACCAGGCCAGTATCGCCGCACCGGACCGCGTCGCGGCGATGTTGCCGCAGCGCCGGCGATGGGCGCAGGAGGCCGGGCTGGACGGTGAATTCATTGAGGGCCTGTTCAACCAGATCATCCACTGGTACATCGCCGAACAAACGGCGTTCTGGCTGCAAAAAAAGAGCGCGGCCGTATGAACGAAGCTGCCTTATTGAATGTGTTCGAAGCTGCGCACCAGCTCGCGCTGAAGCATCAGCGTCCCGTCGTCGCCGTGAGCTCGCGCCCCGCACCGTCCCTCGATCCCTTCGCGCTCTACGAAGCGCACCGGCAGGGCTTTTTCTGGTGCGCTCACTCACCGGGCCTGGCACTGTTCGGCTTGGGCTGTGCCTGGCAGATCGAAGCTGCGGGGCTCCAGCGATTGGCCGAGGTGAACCGTCAATGGTTCGCGCTGTGCGCCGACGCGGTGATCGATGGCCCCCATCCACCACTGCTGCTGGGCGGTATGCGTTTCGACACCCAGCAGCCTTGCGCGCCGCACTGGGCGCCGTTTGCCGATGCCAGCTTTCACCTGGCCCAATGGTTGCTCAGCGAGGACGCCGACGGCCGCTGGCTGCGTTGCCAGTGCGTGGTGGAACCCGGTAGCGATCCGGCCGCATTGGCGCTTGCCAATCTGGCGGCGTACCAACAGCTTTTCCCGACGCCACACTCGCCCGAATCGTGCCCCGCGGTCATCGAACGCAATGCATTGCCCGCGCCGCAGTGGCAAGCCAAAGTCGCCAACGCCTTGCAGGCCATCGACAGCGGCGACCTGAGCAAAGTGGTGCTCGCCCGCCATATTGAATATCAGCTGGACGCCGCCCTCGATAGCGGCGCCGTCATGCGCCGGCTGTACGAGCGGCGCAACCAGACCCACCTGTTCGCCCTGCACCGAGGAGACAGCTGTTTCATGGGCGCAACGCCGGAGCGGCTGCTCAGTTGCCAGGAAAGCCATCTGAGCACCCATGCCCTCGCGGGTAGCGCTCGTCGCGCCCCAACGCCCGAGAAAGACCAGGAAGCAGGCGCAGGCTTGTTAGCGGATCCCAAGGAACTGCATGAACACCAACTGGTGGTGCAAACCATCCTGCAAGGCTTGTACGGCATCGTCAACGAGCTACAAGCGGCAACCCAACCCGAGCTTTTAAAACTGGCCACGGTGCAGCATTTGAGTACCCCGATCAGCGCCCGGCTGAAAGAAGGGCACAGCTTGCTGGACGGTATCCAGGCCTTGCACCCCACCCCGGCGGTTGGAGGTTTGCCGGGCGCGACAGCCATGGGCTTCATTCGTCATCACGAAGGTTTCGACCGGGGCTGGTACGCGGCCCCCATAGGCTGGCTGGACTCTCGGGGCAACGGCGATTTCCTGGTGGCCCTGCGCTCAGCACTGATGACACCTGCGCATTGCCACTTGTTCGCAGGCTGCGGGATTGTTCAAGGATCTCGACCGGCCGATGAATATGAGGAAACCCAAATCAAGCTGGCGAGCATGGAACAGGCCTTGCACCTCTCATACGCTAACGGCTACAGGTCAGGGTATTGAGGTCTATGCCAAGCCGCCCTGGGTCATCCAGGGCGGCACGCACGACGCATCGAAATCACCTTACACGCTCAAAGACGATGTGAACCTTCGCCCCATCGGGACGGCGAAAGTCTTCCACCATCCGGTCGCCGTCGACCTTCAACTGCAGGTCGTCCCGGGTACGCACAGCGCCCACCCAGTTCGGGAACGTAGACCCTTTGACCGTGTTGCCTGTGAACTCACCGTTCTGGTCGACGGTATAGCGCCCGAAGAAACCGATGCTCCCCGCCAGCGCTGCCCGGTTCTCCTCATCGGTGCCTTCACCACGCACATTGGATCGAAACGCCGGCACGCGCGGATCAGTGAGCACTTCGACAAACGTCAGCTCTGGCGTGAAGACGAGCCAGCCATGAGGATTGGGGCCGTAAGCATCCGATACACTGCCCTGACTCTCAACGGTTGCGCTGACCATACGCCATGTCCCGACCAAGGCGTTTTCTTTGCCCGTAAACACGCTGGAGCACGCCGATAAGGCAACGATCGCACCGACTGCCAGTACCTTGTTTTTCAGACGCATCCGCATCACCTTTCACTCGCCGCAACAACGCGACGGACAATAGAGTGGGTTTCATCCTGGTCGGCGCGGTCTTCATCCCTGGCCGCAATGGCCGCCAAGCGTAGCTCCCGCGAAGCGGCATTGTCCGCCCGCCGCCCCAGTTGCCAGCCCAAGTAACCCCACAGCAGCGCGCAACAGGCGCCCATCATCGCGGCCGGGCCGGCGCCTTGCCCGAGCAGGTCGAGCAGACTCTTGGCCCAGCCGCTCATGGCGTCACCCGCGCGATAAACCACGGTGTCGATGAAGTTCTTGGCCTTGTATTTGCTCTCGGCATCCAACGGCGCGAACAGCATTTCCCGGCCAGGTCGGACGAACGCGTACTCGCCGATCCGTCGCACGATCATCAGCGCCGCCAGCAGCGCGAACCCCGGCGCCAATGCCAGGCCGAGGAAGCCGAAGCACATGAGCAACGGCACGATGGCCAGCAAAGCACGCACCCCCAACTTCGGCGCGATGCGGCCGGTGATGAACAGCTGGGACAGCAACGCACCGGCCTGCACGATGATGTCGATGGTGCCGAAGATGCGCACTTGTGCCTCGCGATCGGGATAGAGCTCGGCCACCAGGCGCGCTTGCTCGAAATAGAGAAAGGTGCTGACCGTCGCCAACAACACGACGAACCCGGCGATGCCCAACAGGTAAGGTGACCTGAGCACGGCCGTCAAACCGCTGAACGGGTTGCCCTGCAGTGGCTGCCGGGGGCTTTGCGTCGGCGCGGCGCCCGGACGCCCAGCCCCGCCCGTTTCGCGCCATCCCATCAACGCCCGTTTCAACACCAGCGTGACACCGAGCAACAAGGCCGCCAGCAGCATCAACCCCGAGGCGCCGAGGGGACCAATGAGCAGCGCGCTCAAGGCCGGCCCCAGCAGGCCGCCGACGCTGGCGCCCGCGGCGATGAAGGCAAACAGACGCTTGGCCTGCTCGCTGTCGAATACATCCGCCATCAGGCTCCAGGCCACGGAGACGACGAACAGGTTATAGACCGATATCCAGACGTAAAAGACCCGGGCCAACGCGATACTGTCCGGCTGGAACTGGAACAGCTCGACGAACATCAGCAGGTTGAAGCCGAAGAAGCCGTACACCCAGTCGATCAGGCGCAGGCGTGGCACTCGAGAACTTAGCCAGGCGAATAACGGCACAGCCGCCAGCATGACCAGGAAGGTCGCGGTAAACAGCCATTGCAAGTTCTCCACCCCCGCCGCGATGCCCATCGACTCACGGATCGGGCGCAGCATGAAGTAACCGGTGAAAAGGCAAAGAAATAGCAGGAACCCGCACAGCGCCGGGCGCAACTCGCCGTCGCGGGCGTTCAGGGCGAGACTCAGTCGGTGCAAATAGGGAAACGTACTCATAGGGACTCCAGGGAGACGGCCACAAGACAGGGGACGAGCGCGGGACGGATGCCCGCGCCCGGGGTTGCATCAGCGGTAGGTCACGCCGGTCAGGCGCTCGGAGACGGACCAGAGCCGTTCGGCATCCGCCTGCGTGCTCGCGGCGGGCGGCGTCTTGGCGAAACCCAACGGCCCGCGTCGTTCTTCGTCGCCGGTCGGGCCGTAATAAGCCCCGCCCACGGCTTGGGCAGCCGTGGCGGCATACAACGTAGGCAACGCCCCTTGCGCCGCCGAGTGGTACGCGTCGCGGTCCTTTGCCCAGCGCCGGCCGAACTCGCTGTCGAGACCGGGCCCCCGTGCGACCAACTCCGTGATCGCCACGCCGGGATGCGCCGCCATGCTGCGAATGCCCCAGTTCTCAGCGTCACTGCGCCGCTGCAAGGCAAAGGCCCAGTGCAGGACGGCCAGTTTCGATTGTGCGTAGGCCGCGTACGGGTCGTACTTCCGCTCGCTCTGAAGGTCATCGAAGTTCATCGCACCGCGCGCCGCGGCAATGCTTGACAGGCTCACCACACGGGCATCCTGGCTTTTACGCAAGAGCGGCACCAACAGGCCGGTCAGCGCGAAGTGCCCCAGGTAGTTGGTGGCCAACTGAAGCTCAAAGCCATCCGCGGACGTGCCCCGCTCCGGAGGCGCCATGACGGCGGCGTTGTTGATCAATACGTCGAGGCGCGGCAGCCGTTGATTGAGACGTTGGGCCAAGTCGCGCACGGATGAAAGATCGGCCAGGTCCACGGTCTCGAACTGCACCTTGGCGTCGGGTACGGACTCGCGAATACGCGCGATGGCCTGCGCGCCGCGCTCCG
Source organism: Pseudomonas beijingensis (assembly GCF_030687295.1). Classification (NCBI taxonomy): domain Bacteria; kingdom Pseudomonadati; phylum Pseudomonadota; class Gammaproteobacteria; order Pseudomonadales; family Pseudomonadaceae; genus Pseudomonas; species Pseudomonas beijingensis. The sequence goes on from NZ_CP117425.1 coordinate 4,262,694, forward strand.
GGTTACGCGCGGCGATGATGACCTCGGCGCCGACACGCGCCAAGGCCAGCGCGTCCTCGTAGCCCATGCCACTGGTGCCACCCGTGACCAGGACAATTCGACCTTTCTGGGAGGGCATGTCGTGGGTTGACCAATCCGGTTTCGGAGCAACACGATCGGACGCTCCAACACTCAGCGCACCGAGCAGCGCGACGCCAGCAGCAAAGGTTCTCGCTATTCTCGCAAGCCAGCCCACGTTGCTCGTGCGGCCAATGGCAGGTGTTGTTCTATTGCACATGGTGATGGTCCCTGTCTGAAGAAATGAACCGGCATCGCCGGACGGTCACTGGTTCGAGCACGCCTCAGCCAACTGCAGAAAGCTGACGTGCTTCTTTATTCCTTGGGTGTTCAGGTAGGTCATCTTGGCTTGCACGACCTCGCATACCGGTGATGTCGCCTCCTCGATATGGATGACCCTGGCGATGTCCAGCGGCATGCCATATTCATAGGCCGGGAACTGCGGTTGTTCTTTGGCGAGCAGCGGCGAGCCGCTCAAGGAGATGACTGCCAGCAGGCCGGCAATCGACAGGTTTCGAATATTCATAGTGGGCTCCACGACACTGTCCTCGTTGGGATGGTCGTAGCACTCTAGGAGGGGGCGACTGACGTCAAGGTGACTGCTGGCTGACGGGAAGATGTCAAACGGGGGCGGACTTTACTCGCGGCGGCGACGATTAAGGCGCCGCCTGGTTCATCAAGGAAAATCCAAAGGTATTGAGCCCATTCTCGCTGTGGGCGAATACGCGCCCACCGTGCATGGACGCCACCGCACGCACGATGGAAAGACCCAGGCCATGGTGCGCATCGCTTCGCGCCCGGGCGGTGTCGGCACGGTAGAAACGCTCGAACAAGCGTTCCAGATGTACGTTGTCGATGGGCTCCCCGGCATTGGAAACGCTCACTTCGACCTGCCTGTCGTGGCTGACCAGGCTCACCGTAATGGTGCTGGTCGGCACCGCGTAGCGCGCCGCGTTCTGTATCAGATTGGCCAGGGAGCGGTGAAAAAGGCGTCGGTCGATGCACACGCGCATGTCGCCTTGGATCAGCACGTTCAGCTGTTTGTCATGCAGCACCGGCTCCAGATACTCCACCGTCTTCGACGCCTCTTCATAAAGCGAGACATCACTGAGCTCGGTTGCCCGCTGCCCGCTCTCGGCCCCGGCCAGGAACAGCATGTCGTTGACGATGGTGCCCATCCGTTCCAGCTCTTCGAGGTTCGACTGCAGCAAGTCCTGAAGCTCGCCCACCTCACGCCCGTGGGCCAATGCCACCTGGGTCTGTCCGATCAGGTTGGTCAGGGGCGTTCGCAACTCATGGGCCACATTGGCGTTGAACCCTTCGAGCTGACACCAGGCCGCTTCCTGGCGCGCCAGGGCGCCGTTGAACGACACCGCCAGTTCCTGCAATTCGCCTGGCAGTGCCTCGGTGTCCAGGCGTTGCTTCGAATCCCCCGGCGGCAGGCTATTGGCTTGACGGCTCAAGCGCCTCACCGGCCCCAAGCCGAAACGCGCGATCCAGTAACCGAGCAGCGCAACCAGGCCGATGCCCAACGCAGAGGTCAGGATCAGTATCTTGGTGAAGTGGTCCAGGGTCTTCCTGAACGGCGTTGAATCCAGCCCCACGATAAAGCGCAGTTCCGGACGATCCCCCATGGCAGGAATGGTCTTGAGCAATGCCATCATGGGTCGCTCTCGCTCAGGCAGATCGACGGTAAACAGCCCATCGGAGCGCTTCGACCAATCCTGGCCGTCCGGCATCGCCCCGCCGTAGCTGAAGGCCGGGTTGTCCACCAGGATCCAATAGCGGACCCGCTCATCCGCGGGCGTCAGGCCGTCGAGCTTCTGGCGCAAGCCAACCCAGAACGTCGGCGAATCGTATTTCGCCAACACCGGGTCGAGCACGGAATGGCGCAGGATCAGCTCGTTCTGCATCTGCTCGTCGAGCGATTGTTTCAAGGAACAGCGCAACAGCGTCGCGCTGACCGACATGATCAGCAGGACAGCGAGGGCAAACATCAGGGGCGAGCCGCTTGGCGATCGATCTTTTCATCAAGGCGTACCCGTCTGCCTGCCATCTGCCTCTCGGCTTTCCAGTACATAGCCCATGCCGCGGACGGTATGCAGCAGCTTGCGCGGATACGGGGCATCCACCTTGGCGCGGACGCGCTTGATCGCGACCTCGACAACGTTGGCGTCACTGTCGAAATTCATGTCCCAGACCTGCTCGGCAATCATCAGCTTGGAAAGAATTTCGCCCTGATGCCGCGCCAACAGACTCAACAGACAGAACTCCTTGGCCGTCAAGTCCAGCCGCAGCCCGCCCCGGGTCACCTTGCGCGCTTGCAAATCGACCTCCAGGTCGTCGATGCGCAAATGCGTCAGGTCAGCCGTGTCGCCGGCGCGACGACGGATCAAGGCCTGGACACGCGCGACGAGCTCGGCAAATGAAAAAGGTTTGCCCAAGTAATCATCGGCGCCCTCGCGCAGCCCTCGAATGCGGTCATCCACCGTGCCCCTGGCCGACAGCATGATGAACCGGGGTTTTCTTGTGCAGGCGCAGGCCTTGCAGCACGTCGTAACCGTCCTTGCCCGGCAGCATCACATCCAGGATCACCACGTCGTAGTCCCATTCCAACGCGTAGTGCAGGCCATCGATGCCATTCGTGGCGACGTCGACGATGTAGCCGAGCTCGGTCAAGCCACGATGGACGTAGGAAGAGGTTTTTTCTTCGTCCTCGACAATAAGCAAGCGCATCAGGTGAATCCTCTGCAGCAACGGGGCAACCCAGTGAGTCTAGACAGCCAAGGTGTCTGGAGGCTGACGGCTTCCTGACATTCTTGTCAGAAACGGCTCAATAGCCGGTCCCGACGTTAAACAGCCACCGCTCAGAGGGATACCATTTCCGCAGGAGAGAAATCGGCGAGCAATTCGATGAAGGATTGACGCAACCAACGATTCGCCGGGTCATGGTGGAACCGCGTATGCCAGTAAAGATGAATGTCGTAGCCGCAAATGTCCCAAGGCAGCGGCACCAGGCGCACATCGGTGATTTCGGCGAAGCGCCGGCCGACCGCCAGGGGCACGGTGGCGATCATGTCGGACTCGGCCACCAGAAACGGCACGCCCATGAACCGTGGCAGGCTGAAACGTACCTGGCGAGTGACGCCATGGCCAGCCAGTTCACGGTCCAGCACACTCATGCCGCGCTCTTCGGCCTGGACCGCGACGTGCACAGCGGCCTGGTACTTTTCGGCGCTGATGCTGTCGCCGATGGTGGGGTGATCGTTGCGCACGATGCACACGAATGAGTGACTGTATAGCGCCCGATGCCGGATCGAGGTATTGAGCAAACGCGGGAAATAGCCGATGGCCGCGTCCACCTCGCCGGCGTCCAGCCCCTCCTCCAATTGCTCCGACGACAAGGCCTGGGTGCGAATTCGCAAATTCGGTGCGGCTTTGTCGAGCATGCGCATCAGCCGGGGCAGGAACACCATTTCGCCAATGTCCGACATGCACAGCACCAGTTGTCGGTCGGAATGTTCGGGGACGAACCCCGTGGACGGCAACACTTCGCTGCTGACCATCTCCAGGATGCGTTGCACCGGCTCGGCGATCTGCAGGGCCCTGGCGGTTGGCTGCATGCCGCGGGAGGTACGGATGAACAACGGATCGTCGAACAGCGTGCGTAGCTTGGCCAGGGCGAAGCTCATGGCCGGCTGGCTGAGCCCCATGAGATCACCGGCCAGGGTCACGCTGTGCTTTTTGCGCAGCGCATCGAAGACCTTCAGCAGGTTGAGATCGACGTCCTTGATATCCATATTTTGGATTTTATCTATAAGTGAAATAAGGTTTTCGGATTCTAGGTCGAAGCCTAGACTCGGCACAAGATCGTTAACTCGATTAACCGAATTGGCATCCCCATAACAATAACGGAGCACACCATGCCCAAGAAGCTGCGCAGCAATTTCCCCTACGGCTCCTATTTATGGGCTGTGCGCGCCGCCCAGTGGCAAGCCTTGGGCATTGACGAAAGCGAGTTGGAGAAACCCAAGATCGCCATCGTGAACTCATCGTCCAACCTGGCGATCTGCTTCAGTCACCTGGATGGCATCGCAGAGGTCCTCAAACAGTCGATACGCGATGCCGGCGCCCTGCCCTTCGAAATTCGTACCGCCGCGCCCAGCGACTTCATCACCGGCGCCGGTGCCGGCGGCGCCTATATGCTCGCCGCCCGCGACCTCATCACCAACGACATCGAAGTCGCGGTCGAAGGCGCTCAGCTCGACGGCATGATCTGCCTGGCCTCCTGCGACAAGACAGTACCGGGCCAACTGATGGCCGCCGCCCGCCTGAATATCCCGACCCTGGTGGTGGTCTGCGGATACCAGCCAAGCGGCGAGTACAACGGCAAGCATGTCGATATCGAAGACGTGTTTATCAGTTCCATGCACGTGGTGACCGGCAAGCTGCCGGTTGAAGAGCTGGCCGGTATGGCCCGCAATGCAATCAAGGGCCCGGGGGTCTGCTCGGGGATGGGCACCGCCAACTCGATGCACCTGGTGTGTGAAGCCCTGGGCATGGCCTTGCCTGGCAGCGCGCCGATTGCCGCCAACAGCCGGCAGATGTTCGATTTCGTGCGTCAAGCCGGCCAACGCATTGTGGAAATGGTCGAGGAAGACCTCAAACCACGCGATATCCTGACCCCCCATGCCTTCGCCAACGCCGTAGCGACCATTCTCGCCGCGGGCGGCTCCGTCAACACCATCAAACATATGCAGGCGGTGGCCGCCGAAGGCGGCGTTGATGTGGACGTCTATCAACTTTTCAGGGACTTGGGAAACAAGGTGCCAGTGCTGGTCGGTGTACGGCCGGTGGGAGAACACAGCATCGAGCAAATGGAGGCCGCGGGCGGTGGGCGCGGCCTGCTCAAGCGCCTGGAGCCTCTGCTGCATGGCGACGTGCTGACGGTCACCGGAAAAACCCTCAAGCAAAACCTTCAAGGGGTGACCGTCAGCGATGACACGGTGATCCGCCCGTTGGACAACCCCTTCGCCACCCAGCCCGCCATCGTGATGTTACGCGGCAATATCGCGCCCCAGGCAGGCATCGTCAAATACGGCATCGACCCGAACAAGATGCGCCGCTTCGAAGGCCCGGCGATCTGTTTCGAGCGCTCCGCCGATGCCATCGAAGCCTTGCAGGATGGGCGCATACAGCCTGGTCACGTGGTGGTCATGCGCGGTGCCGGTGTGCGTGGCGGCCCGGCCATGGGCGGCGGCGCTTCAAAAGTGGTGTTCGCCATCGACGGTGCCGGGCTCGGCGACCACGTGGCCATGCTGACGGACGGCCATCTTTCAGGGTTGGTGTGCAAGGGCCTGGTGGTGGCCGAAGTTGCGCCTGAAGCGGCCGTCGGTGGCCCGTTGGCGCTGGTGGAGGACGGCGACATCATCACCATCGACCTGGACCATAACCGCCTCGACGCCCATATCAGCGAAACCGACATGCAGGCGCGACGCGCCCGTTGGCAGCCCCCGGCACCGCAGTTCGGCGGCTGGCTGGACATCTACCGTCATAACGTGTCCTCCATGGAGCGCGGTGCGGTACTGATCAAGCCTCGCGACATCACCCACGCCGGAGACCTACCGCAATGAGGTTGCGCGACGACGAGAAAGCCATGCTCGCCGGCGATCAAGGTCCGGCGGTGCAGAAAGCCATGGATCTGCTGGTGCGTTATGGCGAGGCCCTGGATGCGCAATGCCTGGTGGACACGCGCAATGTGGCCGGAACCATCGGTGCCACTACCCCTTTCCTGCGTCAGTACGCTGAACGTGAGGGTGGCATGGACGCGGTGTTCAGCGAGTTCAACCTCGACAGCGCCGAGGTGGTCCAGATCCCCAAGGTCAAGGTCTTCAGCAGTCACCTGCAACAGGGCATCGACCCTCGGCATGCCGAACGCCAAGGCATCTCGCCGGATGTGGTGCGCATTTATGAAACCGGCCAGGCCTACAGCAGCGGTCTGGGCGTACAACCGTTGAACACCTGCACGCCCTATCAAGTCGGCAACGTGCCGGTGAAAGGCGAGCACTGCGCCTGGATGGAATCCTCTGCGGTGATCTACATCAACTCGGTCCTCGGCGCCCGCACCAATGCCGAGGGTCGGGAAAGCACTGGCGCGGCGATGCTGACCGGCAAGATTCCCTATTGGGGCCTGCACCTGGACGAGAACCGTCGCGGTACCCACCTGATCCAGTTGGATACAGACGTGAACACCACGGCTGACTGGGGACTGCTCGGCTACTGGGTCGGTGAACAGGTGCAGGATTGCATTCCAGTCATCGAGGGGGTGAGCCACCAGCCCAACCTGGCTCGCCTCAAGCACTTCGGTGCCGCGGCAGCTTCCAGCGGTGGCGTGGAGATGTATCACCTGGTCGGGGTCACGCCTGAAGCACGTACTCGCGAACAAGCGTTCGGCGCCACCCGGCCTTCAGCTACCTTGCGCTTTGGTGAAGCCGAACGGCGCTGGGCCTACGAGCAAGTCAACGTCACGGCGCGCGATGCACAAGTCGACTTCGTCATGCTTGGCTGTCCGCATTACAGCCTCGAACAAATCTGGGAAGTCTGCCAACTGCTGGAAGGCCAGCGCCTGAGTGCGAACACCGAGCTCTGGATATTTACCGCAGCGTCGATCAAGCAACTGGCTGACGTGGCCGGCTACACCCGCATCATTGAGCAGGCCGGTGGGCATGTGATGACCGATACCTGCTCAGCAATCGGCAAGGTGCTGCCCAAGGGCACTCGCGTGGCGGCGGTGGACTCGGCCAAACAGGCCCATTACCTGCCGGCGATCATGGGTATCCAGGCGTGGTTCGGCACCACCGGCGAATGCATCCAGGCGGCCATCGACGGCCGGTGGAAAGGAGTATTGAAATGAGCGCAACCTTTACGCTCCGAGGCCGCAAGGTCGTTGGCGGCTGCTTCGAAGGCGAAGCCCTGGTGACCCATGACCGCATCTCTGGCTGGGGCGGCATCGACCCGCGCAGCGGCACCGTCATTGAGACGCGCCACGAGCTCAAGGGCATCAGTTTCGCCGGCAAAGTCCTGGTGTTTCCCGGCGCCAAGGGCTCGTCCGGCTGGTCCTCGCAGTTCCATATCGCTCGTCTCGCTGGCGTGGCCCCTGGCGCCATGCTGTTCAATGAAATGACCGCAAAAATGGGCCTGGGCGCGGTGGTCGTGCACGCACCCGCCATGACCGGTTTTACCGAGGACCCGCTGGAGCGGATCCGTACCGGGGACTGGGTGCGCGTCGATGCCGACGCCGGGATCGTCGAAGTGACCCCGCGCTCATCGTGCAGTGACCCGCCCATACAGCCCAACGGTTCGCAGCGAACGCCGACGCCGTCGTAACCCGAAGAAACCTGCTGAAAACAACCGTTCCCCGTGGCCACCGGTCAACGGGTTCGGGCTCGGCCGCCTTTTTTACACCTCAAAGGAAGTTTTATGGCTCATGTCATTCGCACGGTACGCCGTACCAGCGCCCCCACCCCTCAGCGCCTGCAAGCTGACGTTTGCATTGCCGGCGCGGGTATTTCCGGTATTTCCGCCGCCCTGGAGGCCGCCGCGCTCGGCAAACGCGTCGTGCTGTTCGATGCCCTGCCGATGCTCGGCGGCCAAGCGGTCGGCTCGATCATCGGGACTTTTTGCGGCTTGTTCTCCAATGGTCCGAACCGCCAGTTGCTGACCCATGGCATCGCCGACGGCATCCTTCGCGACCTGGGCGCCTCGGGCGATTTGCACCAGTCCATCGGCCCCTTGACCACCGTGGTTTACTACGACGAAGTGGCCCTCGGTCGCTGGATTGGCCAAAAGGTGCTCGACGCTGGCATCACCGTGGTGCTCGGTGCGGTGTTGCGTGAGGTGGTGCGCGAAGGCACGCGGGTCCGGGAAGTGGAGTTGGCCACCCGTTATGGCGACGTGCGCGTGGCGGCCGACGGTTTTATCGATGCCAGCGGCGATGCGGCACTGGTCTGGAACGCCGGGCTCGCCTGTCGCGAGCCGGATACGCCCATCTATGGCACCCAGATGTTCGTCCTTGAGCATATCGATGAAGCACACCTGCCGACTCGCGCGCAGTTCACCGAACGGGTCAAGGAAAAAGCCAGGCACTACGGTATCGAGCGCGACGATGGCTTGTTCTTCCAGTTCCCCGGACGCGGCACGGCGGCGTTCAACATGACGCACATCGAAACGCCCCTGGATCCGGTTGCCGCCTCTCACGTCGCCATCGCCGGGCGCCAACAGGTGGACCAGGTGATCAATCTCCTCAAAGCGGAGTACCCCCAGGCCTACGGCAAGGCCAGGGTGCGAGCGTATGCACTGCCAGGCATTCGCCAGACCCGCTGGATCGTCGGCCAACATCACCTGACCACCGATGAAGTGCGAGCCGCTACGATGTTTCCGGATGCAGTGGCGCGCACGTCCTGGCCGGTGGAATTGCACGGCAACAGCACCGGTTATCAGTGGGAGCCCTTTGGCGACGATCATGTCCACAGTGTGCCGCTGCGCAGCATGCTCCCCGAAGGCAGCGATAATCTGGTGGTCGCGGGCCGCTGCATCGACGCCGACGCGGCCGCGCTGTCGAGTGTGCGGGTGATGGGGCCGTGTATCGCCATGGGCGCCGCCGCCGCCCATGCGCTGGATCTGGCTGGCCCGGACGGCCGCCTGAGTGATATACCCGCGCAGGTCTTGCGCGAACGGCTGGCCTTCAATCTGGAATAGGTTTTCAAGCAGTTCGATGCGCCCGCCGTGTGCACGGGGGGCGCCACTCCAACAACAATAAAAATGCAGTGGAGAACGCACATGTCACAGCCCCGTACCTTGGATGTCGCGGCGCTTATAGAAGGCCGCAAACTGTCACGCTTCAACTACGTGGTGATTCTGGTCTCGGTATTGATCACCTTCCTCGACGGCTTCGATTTGCTGGTGCTCTCCCACACCGCCTCCTACATCGCCGATGAGGTCGGCCTGGACAAGATCCAACTGGGTGAAATCTTCTCCATCGGCCTGCTGGGCATGATGCTGGGTGGTTTTTTCTTCGGCTACCTGGGTGATCGCATTGGACGGCGTCCCACGATTCTGTTCTCTACGTGCTCGTTCGGCCTGTTGACGTTGCTGTTTGTCATGGCCGACAGCTACGCATCGCTGATGGTCCTGCGTTTTTTCAACGGCTTCGCCCTGGGCGCCATGTTGCCGTTGTGCTGGGCCTTGAACATCGAGTTCGTCCCCAAGCGTTATCGCTCCACGGTGGTCACCATCATCATGGTCGGGTTCAGCCTCGGCAGTGCGATGGCCGGCCCGCTGACGGTGTGGCTGGCGCCGCATATCGGTTGGCAGGGCGTGTTCGTGTTCGGCGGCGTGGTCACGCTGTTCGCCTGGGTGCTGTTGTTGTTCACCTTGCCCGAATCGGTGCGTTTCCTGGCCAGCAAGCGTAAGGCACCGGAGAAAATCGCGGCGATTCTCAAGCGCATGGATCCGCATCTGGATGTGCGCCCCACTGACCAATTCGTCCTGTTGGACGAGCCGGACATCGGTCGCCAGGCATTTCGGGTCAGCCAGTTGTTCATCGGCCGCTTGAAATGGATCACGCCCATGATCTGGCTGGGCTACTCCGCCAGCTCCATGGCCATGTATTTCCTCGCCTCCTGGAGCCCGCTGGTCTATCAATACGCCGGATTCGATCGCGCGACAGCGTCGTGGGTGAGCTCGATTGCATCGTTCAGTGGTGCGATGGCGGGCCTGGCGATGATGCGCTTCGTCGACACCCGCGGACCATACATGGTGATGATCTATCCGTTGCTGGCCTTGCCTTTCCTGCTGGTACTGGGCATCAGCGGCATGCAAGGCACCGCGTTCCTGATGCTGAGCCTGGTCGGCGGCGTGTTCGTCAAAGGTTCCCACTATGGAATCCTCAGCATTGCCGGGATTTTCTACCCCAGTGCCATTCGCGCCAATGGCGCCGGCTGGGCCACCTCCATCGCCAAGATCGGCTCGATCCTCGGCCCATTGCTGGGCGCCTATGTACTCAACAGCGGCCTGCCGGTGGTCAAGAGTTTCCTGGTCCTGGCGGTTTGCCCCGCCGTGCTGGCGGCCTGCGCCTTCGTCATCGGCCACCTGACTCGCCGCCATCGTGAGGCAGACCCGCTGCCCGCCCCGTCACAAACCTGAGCACCTTCCTGCTGACTTACAACGCCTGACCCAGGCAGCCCGTACCGCGTCGCTATCGACGCGGTCAGGCAAAACTCGTCCTGAATAATCCTATTGATCCTGAGAGCAATAAAAATGAACAGGAACCTTATCGTCGCCACCGCCCTGACGCTCTGTGGCCCAGTTACCTACGCCCATGCGGACTTCATCAAAGACAGCAGCGCGACACTGACGACGCGCAACTTTTACTTGAATCGCGATTTCCGCCAGAGCGACGCGCCTCAGGCCAAGGCCGAGGAATGGGCCCAAGGCTTCATCGCCGAGCTTCAGTCCGGCTACACCGATGGCACCGTTGGCTTCGGACTCGATGCCCTGGGTGAACTGGGGATCAAGCTCGATTCCGGCGCGGGCCGCCGTGGCGGTGGGCTGTTGCCTTATGGTCCCGACAGCAATCAACCGGTGGACGACTACAGCGAACTGGGGCTGACCGCAAAAATGCGCCTGTCCAAGACCCAGCTCAAGGTCGGAACGCTGATGCCGATTCATCCGCTGGCGTATTACAGCGATACTCGACTGCTGCCCTCCACCTTCACCGGTGCCTACCTGACGTCCGGCGAGCTCGACCACTTGACCGTCACCGCAGCCAGGCTGACCAAAGCCAATGGCCGCGACTCATCCAGCAACGACGACATCAGCTATGCCGGCCAAAGCAGTGATCACCTGGACCTGCTCGGTGGCGATTACACCGTCAACAAGCAACTGACCCTGCGCTACCACTACGGTGAACTGCAAGACATCTACCGTCAGCAGTTCGCTGGCCTGATCCATGTACTGCCCCTGGGGGAAGGCGTGAGCCTGCGTTCCGACCTGCGCTACGTCGACAGCGACGATATCGGTGTTGGAAAAGCCGGGAAGATCGATAACCGCAACTTCAACGGCATGTTCACCCTGACCGTCGGGGCCCAGCGCTTCTCCGCCGCGTTCCAGCGCCTGTCGGGCGAGAGTGTGTTTCCAGTCATCGATACCGGCACGCCCTACGTGGCGAACCTGGTCACCTACAACTCGTTCACCAAAGCCAACGAGAAGTCCTGGCAGTTGCGCTACGAATATGACTTCGCCGCGCTCGGCGTACCCGGCCTGACCTTCATGACCCGTTACGTGAAAGGCAGCGATATCCAGACGCGCACGGTCCGCGACGGCAGTGAGTGGGAGCGTGACACCGACCTGGCTTACGTTTTCCAAAGCGGTGCCCTGGAAGGCCTGAACGTGCGTTGGCGCAACCTCACCTTTCGCTCCGGGAATGGCCTGACCCAGCAGCTCGATGAGAACCGCCTGATCGTGGCTTACACCTGGAAGCTGTGGTGAACCTCGCCCACCGGAACCCGCTCGCATACGTCTTATCGGGAGAACACCCATGACGTCGTCACGTGCCATTGATGTCGCCGCCCTGATCGAGGGGCGCAAACTGTCGGGCTTCAACTATCTGATCATCTGTGTGTCGGTGCTGATCACCTTCCTCGATGGTTTCGACTTGTTGATGCTGTCCCATACCGCCGCCTATATGGCCGAGGAAATAGGCCTGGACAAACTGCAACTGGGCAACATTTTTTCCATCGGATTGTTCGGCATGATGCTGGGTGGGTTCTTTTTCGGTTATCTCGGCGACCGCATCGGTCGCCGTCCGACCATCATTCTGTCCACCAGCGCCTTTGGTGTGCTGACGCTGCTGTTCACCTTTGCCGACAGCTACGCCTCGCTGCTGGTGCTGCGTTTTCTCAACGGGTTTGCCCTGGGCGCCATGCTGCCGCTGTGTTGGGCACTGAACATCGAATTCGTGCCCAAGCGCTACCGTGCCAGCGTGATCACCATCATCATGGTCGGCTTCAGCCTGGGGGGCGCGGCGGCCGGTCCACTGACCGTATGGCTCGCGCCTCAGTACGGCTGGGCCAGCGTGTTCGTGCTGGGCGGCATCGCCACGCTGCTCTCCAGCGTCCTGTTATTCTTCACCCTGCCGGAGTCGGTGCGGTTTTTGGTGAGCAAGCAGAAGCAGCCGCAAACCGTGGTGCGCATCCTCAAGCGCCTGGATCCCGACATCGATGTGCGCGCCGGGGACCGCTATTTTCTGGCCGATGAAATCGACATCGGTCGCCAGCCATTTCGGGTCGGACAGCTGTTCGTCGGTAAACTGAAATGGATCACGCCCATGATCTGGATCGGCTTTGGCGCAAGCTCCATGGCCATGTACTTCCTCGCGTCATGGAGCCCTCTGGTGTATCAGTATGCGGGCTTCGACCGGGCGACCGCGTCCTGGGTGAGCTCCTTCGCGTCCTTCAGCGGCGCCATGGCCGGGCTGGTGCTGATGCGAGTGGTCGACACCCGGGGGCCCTATGCGGTGATGATCTACCCCCTGCTTTCATTACCCTTCCTGCTGGCGCTGGGCATTGGCGACCTGCAGGGTAACGCCTTCATTGCACTGAGCATGGTCGGCGCCATTTTCGTCAAGGGCAGTCACTACGGCATCACCAGCATCGCCGGGATTTTCTACCCCAGTGCCATTCGCGGCAACGGCGCCGGATGGGCGGCCTCCATGGGCAAGTTCGGCTCGGTATGCGGGCCGCTGCTCGGTGCCCATGTGCTCAACAGCGGCATGCCTGTCGTGAAGAGCTTCGCGGTATTGGCCCTGTGTCCTGCGGTGCTTGCCGTGTGCGCCTACACCGTGGCGCGCATCGATAGACGCTCAGCCATGGAAGCCGAGCTATTGAACCCGGCGAAACCCTGGAAGAATTTCAATCAGTAACCCGCTTCCTTCTGATGTCGGAACGCCAACAAGTACACGGTTTCTTCCGCGGGGACAAAACGGTAAAGCGGAGGCAGGTTTTACAGCGGCCATAGCGTGGATCCCTATGCTCCCCTCATTCATTATTTATTCGATTTCAGAATTATCCATATAGCCAACGAAACTAAGCAAACGACCTTTCAGTCACCTATCTTGACCTCAGCATCTGCCAATCTGGCTGGATGCTGGAACGTATTCAACGGATCAGGGACGCCATCCAATGGCTCCGGACACAGTTTGATCCAGCTGCTCATACGTCCACTTCGATTGAAAACCGCAAGACCGATAAGGAGATCACCTCTGTGGTGGATGTGCAGCAAACATTGGACTCGGTTTCCCTTCACATTCCCTTTGGCGGCGACCTTGCGTACGGCGCCACCTTATTGATAACGGCCAACTGACGCCCGAACCCGAGCCTAAGGAAGCCGCTCATGGCAATCACGCAAAATACCCGTTTGGTGCAGGTCGACAGTCCTCTCGGCGGTGATGTCCTGCTGCAGGGCATGGAAGGCAGCGAAGAACTGGGGCGGTTGTTCCACTACGAATTGGACCTGACCTCCGAAGACCGGGCGATCACGTTCGACCAGTTGCTGGGCAAGCCGATGGGCCTGACCCTGGAGCTGTACGAGGGTGGCAAACGCTATTTCCACGGCATTGTCTGCAGTTGCCGGCAGTTGACCGGGCACGGCCAGTTCGCCGGTTATCGCGTCAGTCTACGGCCCTGGTTCTGGCTGCTCACGCGCACCTCCGATTGCCGGATTTTCCAGAACAAGACGGTGCCGGACATCATCAAGCAGGTGTTCCGCGACCTCGGGTTTTCCGACTTCGAAGACAGCCTGAGCGGTAGCTATCGCGAGTGGGAATATTGCGTGCAGTACCGCGAAACCAGCTTCGATTTTGTCAGTCGGCTGATGGAGCAGGAAGGCATCTATTACTACTTTCGCCATGAAAAGGGCCGTCACGTGCTGGTGCTCGCCGACGCCTACGGCGCCCACTCCACGGCGCCGGACTATGCCTCGGTGCCCTTCTACCCGCCCGATCGGCAAATGCGCGAGCGCGATCATTTCTACGACTGGCAACTGGCGCGAGAAGTCCAACCCGGCTCGCTGGCGCTGAACGACTATGACTTCCTGCGCCCACGCGCCAGTCTTTGAGGTGCGCTCCAGCGTGCCGCGCAACCACACCAACGCCGACTACCCGCTCTACGATTACCCGGGTGAGTATGTCCAGAGCAACGATGGCGATCACTACGCGCGTACCCGCATCGAAGCCATTCACAGCCAGTTCGAGCGTGTGCAATTACGCGGCCGCGCCCGCGGCATCGGTTGCGGTCATGTGTTCACGCTGACAGGGTACGACCGTGCGGACCAGAACCGCGAGTATCTCGTGGTGGTCGCTCGTTATCAGATTCGTCAGGATGCCTATGAAAGCGGGCAGTCGGACGTCGCCGAACAATTCGTCAGCGAGCTGGACTGCATGGATGCCAACCAGGCCTTCCGCCCTCTGCCCCTCACGCCGATGCCCATCGTCCGTGGACCGCAGACTGCCGTGGTGGTGGGGCCCAGTGGCGAGGAAATCTGGACCGACCAATATGGTCGGGTCAAAGTGCATTTCCATTGGGATCGCCATGACCAGTCTAATGAAAACAGCTCCTGCTGGATTCGCGTTTCCCAGGCCTGGGCCGGCAAGAACTGGGGCTCCGTGCAGCTCCCGCGGATCGGTCAGGAAGTGATCGTCAGTTTCCTCGAGGGCGATCCGGATCGGCCGATCATCACCGGCCGTGTCTACAACGCCGAACAAACCGTGCCCTACGGGTTGCCGGCCAATGCCACCCAGAGCGGGGTGAAAAGCCGTTCAAGCAAGGGCGGCTCACCGGCCAACTTCAATGAAATCCGCATGGAGGACAAGAAAGGCGCCGAGCAGCTGTTTATCCACGCCGAAAAAAACCAGGACATCGAGGTCGAGAATGACGAGACCCACTGGGTTGGCCACGACCGGCGCAAGACCATCGACAACGACGAAACCGTGCACGTCAAACACGACCGTACCGAAACCGTCGATAACAACGAAACCATCACCATCGGTGTGGATCGCAAGGAAAAGGTCGGCAATAACGAAACCATCTCCATCGGTGTGAACCGCACCGAAGATGTCGGCAGTAACGAGAAAATTAATATTGGTGCCAATCGCACCGAGAGCGTGGGCAATAACGAGACCATCACCATCGGTGCCGACCGCACGGAAAAAGTCGGGGCGAACGAAAAAATCACCATCGTCAGCAACCGGACCGAGGACGTGGGAGGCAACGAAACCATCGGCATCAGCGGCAACCGTAACGAAACGGTCCAGGGTAACGAAGGGATCGAGATCAACGGCAACCAGAGCACCCAGATCGGCCAGAATGAATCCCGCGACGTCGCCCAGAACCGCACCACCAACATCAAGCAGAACGACAGCCTGGACGTCGGCAAACACTTCGCCCTCACCGCGGGTGACTCGATCAGCCTGACCACGGGCGCGGCCAGCATCACCATGAAGAAGGACGGCACCATCGTGATCAGCGGCAAGAACATTACCATCGACGGTTCCGGCGCCATCAACATCAAGGCGAACAAGAACGTTGTCGTCAAAGGCCAGAAAATCCTGCAGAACTAGCCAAGGAGTGGGTGCCATGACCGTTGAATATCATTTTCCCGTTTCCCCCTCCGCCACGTCCGTGCGCGTGGATGGCGTCGTGATTGGGGTGCTGCTGGATGTGCCCAGTGCGGATGCCCCTGTGGTGGCCTTCCCTTGCTGCCCCGGCGAAACCGGCCTCGCCGCGCGCACCACTACCCCACTCGCCCGTGAAGATATCGGCGCCCAGGTCGCGCTGATGTTCGAGGCGGGCAACCTGAGCCGACCGCTGGTGATCGGTCGCATCCAGCGCCTGCCGCAAACCACAACACCAGCCGTCGCCCACCTGGACGGCGAGCGTCTGGAGTTTTCGGCAGAGCGGGAAATCGTCCTGCGCTGCGGCAAGGCGAGCATCACCCTCACACGCGAGGGCAAGGTGCTGATTCGAGGGACCTATCTCTCGAACCGGTCCTCCGGCGTGAACCGTATCAAGGGCGGTTCGGTGCAGATCAACTAGACAGGTAGTCGACTCATGGAGCTGCTCAACGCCAGCAAACTGCTTGCTGCCTACACCCAAGGCCTGGAGCCCGATGGCCGCGAATCCCTGGTGATAGTGGCCAAAGGCACTTTCAATTTGCCGCTGGACGGCCGTGCGGCAACCCTCGCCGACACCCAGCAACCGCTGCTGATGGCCGATACCTTCCTCGGCGAGCCGGGGCTCAGCGCTCCGCTGCAGGAAATGGACTTCGCCCCGGTCAAGCCATTCTGCGATGTGCTGGTACGCGGCAAGGCCTATGCTCCAGGCGGGCGGCCCGTGACGCAGCTGGCCGCAGGCATTCGTGTCGGTCAGATGAGCAAAGCCTTTTCCGTCCTTGGCCCCCGCCAATGGCAACCGGGGCTACTGGGGGTTTCTCCCGGTTTACCGCAACCTTTTACCGAGCAGGACATCTCCTATGCCCAGGCCTACGGAGGCTCCCATCCCATGGCCAAGAATCCGGACATGCGTCATTGCTACCCGGACAATCCAAGCGGTTGCGGTTGGTTCCCAGGCAGCATCGACAGTGCTGAAGTCGCTTACAAGCCAATGCCGAATACGGAGGAACTGGGCAAGCCGATCGACAGCCCCTCCGGCGACTTCCGCCCCATGGCTCTCGGCCCCCTTGGCCGTAGCTGGCCGCAACGCGCCCGTTTCGCCGGTACTTACGACGAGGCCTGGTTGGCCGACTGCTTTCCGTTTCTGCCGCAGGATTTCGACAGCCGCTACTTTCAGGCCGCCCCTGACGATCAGCAGATTGCTTACCTGCGTGGCGGCGAGGAGGTGCTGCTGCTCAACCTCACGCCCCGGGAGCGCACGAGCTTTCGCATCCCCGAAATGGACGTGCCGGTGACCTTCTTTCTGAAAAAAGGCGGCCACGAGACCGTGCAGGCGGTCATCGACACCCTGCTGATTGATACGGATTCGCTCCAGGTGCAGCTGACCTGGCGTGTCTCCCGTCCGCTGCGACGCAATATGTTCGAGATCGCCCAGGTGCTGGTCGGCACAATGTCCACGGGGTGGTGGCGCGCCCGTGAATTGGGCAAGGATTACTACCCGTCGCTCTCCTCCCTGGTTAAAGCCAAGCAGGCGCCCGAGGAGATGGACGGGTGACCGCACTTTGCATCATCGGCTCCGGCATGGTCAGCGCTGTCGGCCTCAGCGCACCCGCGAGCTGCGCGGCGATCCGCTGCGCCATCGACAACTTCCAGGAGACCCGCTTCATCGACCAAGGTGGAGAATGGCTGATGGCCGCCAGCGTACCTCTGGAACAGCCCTGGCGCGGCCGCACCAAGCTGATCAAGATGGCCGCCCGCGCCATCACCGAAGCGTTACAGAGCACCCCCGGGGTCGACCCGGAAAAGACCCCGCTGCTGCTGGGGGTGGCCGAAGCCGAGCGTCCCGGCCGTCTGGATGGTCTCGATAAAAGACTGTTGCAGGACATCGAAGCTGAACTGGGCCTGCGCTTTCATCCGGACTCCAACATCATCGCCCGCGGCCGGGTCAGCGCCGCCGTGGCCCTGCTTAATGCACGTACGCTGATCTACCAGGGCGGCCATCGCCACGTGCTGGTCGCCGGCGTCGATTCGTTTCTGTGCGGACCAACCCTCGCAGCCTTCGAAGAACGCGAGCGTCTGCTGACCAGCAAGAACTCCAATGGTTTTATTCCCGGCGAAGGTGCTGCGGCCGTGGTACTGGCCGCCCCGGTTGCCAGCGCAACGCCGCAACTGGCTTGCATCGGCCTGGGGTTCGGCATGGAGAAGGCCACGGTGGAGGCCGAAGGCATTCCCCTGCGCGCCGAAGGCCTGACTCAAGCTGTGCGGGCGGCCCTGAGCGAAGCCGGCTGTGGGTTGGAGCAAATGGATTATCGGCTCACCGACATCTCCGGCGAGCAGTACTACTTCAAGGAAGCCTCCCTGGCCCTCAGCCGGACCCTGCGCGTGCGCAAGGAGTTCTTCCATCTCTG
The DNA here is from genome assembly GCF_030687295.1 of Pseudomonas beijingensis. Lineage (NCBI taxonomy): Bacteria > Pseudomonadati > Pseudomonadota > Gammaproteobacteria > Pseudomonadales > Pseudomonadaceae > Pseudomonas > Pseudomonas beijingensis. The sequence continues at coordinate 4,280,883 of NZ_CP117425.1, forward strand.
GCACCCGGCCGACTGCATCGGCGAAGTCGGCGCCGCCATCGGCCCGGCCATGCTCGCCGTTGCGTTGGCCGCCAGTCGCAAGGGCTACGGCGAAGGTCCGAATATCTTCTGCCACCTCGGCAACGACGCCGGCGAACGCGCCGTCGCATTGCTCAGTTACCAGACTGTGAGGGCTGCGTAATGGCGAATGAGGTCTACGCCAACAATATGGAGGTTTCCTGCAAGGCGGCCGACGGCAAGTCGATTGCCTGCTTTCCGGACGTCTGCTTTACCCCGCCCCAGGCCCCACCCACCCCGCTCGGTGTGCCCATCCCCTACCCCAACACCGGCATGGCCAAGGACACCACCAGGGGCACGCGAACGGTGAAGATCAGTGGCAAGGAGGCCATGCTCAAGGACAAGAGCTATTTCAAGACAAGTTATGGGGATGAGGCTGGAAACGCTCCAAAAAAGGGGATCATCACCGGCAAGATCAAAGGGAAAGTCTATTTCACAGCCTGGTCGATGAATGTGAAGTTTGAAGCTGAAAACGTCGTGAGAAATATGGATCTGACCACCCATAACCACGGATCGACAAGCAACACCGGCCCTTGGCCTTATCAAGATGCAATTGCGATGGATACCGCTGGTCATCCTTGCCAACCAATGGCAAACGATATTAAGACCCAATGCTCTGGTGCCAATGACAAAAGCGACAAGTGTTGTAGCAGCCGAAAATGCCTGCTTATGCCGAAGACCCCGAACCGTTGTTGCGACGGCGCGGATGGCAAACCGATGACAGGCCACCACCTGCTTCCATCCAATGAGTTCGTCGCACATGCCATCCGAGGCTCCGCCGACGCAACGACGAACTATAAATCGGACAAGGCCCCCTGTCTCTGTGTGGAGGGCCATAGCCATTCAAAACGTACCGAGCATGGGCAGGTAGGGTGCAATTACACCGTCGAAAGAAATGCTTGGCTCGCTAATCCTGCCAACCGAGGCAAGGCCTATACCCTGGCCGTCGGTTGCGAGATAGGCGCGAAGTCGGCGGTTGGCAAAGTCAATGCTCCACCCGGAGCCAAAGGATGTGACAAGGAGTGCCTGCAAAAGCAGTTGGACAATGGTCACCAGAAGATGGAATTGACGGTGAAACCCAACGATCCGCTGCCCAGGGCGAAACAGCCACCAGCCGCCATAGTATTGGACGATTAACAAGCACGGGATCTAATGAAGATGAACGGAATATCAGATGCGGAGTTTATTGAAGGGGCCTTTATTCAGGAGGGTGTTAGTCCGGTCGCGGGTATCATCATCGCTGCCTGTACCATTGGCGACGACTATGACAATCCAAAGAACAGGATTGGCGTTAGAAAGCAGGATGTCTGGCTTGAGTTCGGATTGTCTGCAGAGGCTATTCTCTCGGTTGATGCCGCGACTGACGGCTCCGCTTACGTCTTGGGTGAGAACGGTTCAGTCGTGCGTTTCGACTGGAAATCGCCAACAACAAGAGAGGCGCTCAAAGCCTCGCGAAAGCCCTTCGCGAACGCTGCCGTCGGTAACATCGGACCACTGCGTAGAATTCGTATCCTAGGTGATGATGTGATCTGCGCAGGATCTGTCGGCCAGGTCTATCGCTTGCTCGGCGATAGGTTCGAAACGCTGCCGAAGTTAAGCGTTGGCAATCAGGATGTGACCATTGAGGATATCGCCGGAAGCAGTCGCAGCGATATGGTCGCTGTAACCTCCGATGGTTACGCTGCGCATTTCGACGGTACAAGCTGGGCCGTTCTTGATCTACCAAGCAACGCGAGTCTTACCAGTATCTGTCGGCTGGACAACGGTCACTATGCCATTGCTGGCAAGAATGGAACCGTACTGATCGGCGTTGCAGATCAATGGTCCATTGTTCAGCCGATTGACACGAAAAGAAGCTACTGGGGGGTGGCGGCCTATAACGATCAAATATATGCAGCCCATTTGGCCGGTGTGGACAAAGTCGCCGGACAGACTCTGATCGCCTTGGACATAGAAGAAGCAGACCTCCAATTCACAGTGCTTCGAAGCAGCACCGAAGGGGTGTGGTCCTTCGCGGAGAGAACGATTGGGTTGATCCGCGATGATCAATGGCAAACGATAATGAAGTGACGCGTGCCAAGGGCAGGCCAAGTCATTCGAAGGTTCCTGTAGAAGAACCGCTGGAGGCGAATATTCATCATGCTGGTAACTTCCATTGTTCTGGACCAACACGCCGAAGAAGCCAGCTTCCTCGCCGTCCTGCGCGACTATGCCCTGCGCGCCCCGCACTACGACATCGAGCACCTCGACAAACTCGATAACCGCCTCGACGCCCACTTCGACGGCTTGCGAATCGCGGCCCCTGGCGGCCTGGAAACGCTACTGGCCCAGCTCGGCCCACACGCCATCGGAGAGATGTTCGCCTGCGTGGTACTGGCCTTCGAGGCGGCCAATGCAAAAGTGTTGTCGCGGCTCAGCGAGCATTTGCGCAGTGCCTTGGAAACCGAACGCGGCTACCTGATGGCTTTGGGGTGGCTTGACTGGGAACGGGTCGCGCCCTGGATCGAACGCATGCTCTCCTCCCCCGAGCCCCTGTTCCGCCGCCTCGGTCTCGCCGCCTGCGGCATGCATCGCCACGACCCAGGCCCCGCCCTGCTGGCCGGACTTTCCGATGCCGACCTCAGCGTGCTGGCACGTGCTGCGCGCACGACGGGCGAGCTGCGCCGGCGTGACCTGCTGCCGGCGCTTCGAGCCAACCGCCAGCATGAAGACGCCGCCACGCGCTTTTGGGCCAACTGGGCCGCCACCCAAATGGGCGATCAGCAGGCCTTGGAGCCTCTGCGCTCATTCGCCGAACAACAGGGTGAATTCCAGTACCGCGCGCTCTGTGTGTTGCTGGCCTGGCAGGAACGCGAGCCCAGCATCGCCTGGATACGCCAATGGGTACAAGATCCCAGGGATCGGCGCATCGGTATCCAGGCCCTTGGGCTGCTGGGCGATCCGGTCTGCGTGCCCTGGTTGATCCAGCAGATGAGTGACTTGCCCTTTGCCCGGGTCGCTGGCGAAGCCTTCAGCCTGATCACCGGCGCCGACCTGGCGCTACTCGACCTGGAATTGCAGACCCTGCCGGAGTTCGATGCGGGCCCGAACGACAATCCTGAAGATCCCAATGTCGCCATGGACCCCGATGAAAACCTGCCCTGGCCCGACCCGCAGGCAATCGAAAGCTGGTGGCAAGCCAATGGTGGACACTTCCAGGTGGGGACGCGTTATATGCTGGGACTGGCGCACAGCGAACACAGTTTTCAGCAAGCCCTTGTCCGCGGCCAGCAACGCCAACGCATCACCGCCGCCTGCGGTCTCGCCCGCTTTCGACCCGACGAGGCGCTCTTCCCGACCAGCGCACCGGCCTGGCGGCAAAAGCGGTTATTGGGCATGACAGCGGTGTTCGGGCGTTGATCAGGGTGTATATATAGCGCGCCGACGCCGGCAATCAATTCCCCCTCTGGAGGCACCATGCCAAACGCAATAGGACAGAACCCCGTGGCACTCATCAGTGGGGTTGGAAGTGAGATCGGAATCGGCATGGCGATCGCGCGCAGGCTGGGCGCGGCGGGAGCCAGATTGATCATCACCGCCAGCAGTGCCCGCATCCTTGAGCGCGTCGCAGAACTGCGTGCCGAAGGGTTCGACGTCGAAGGGCGAGCCCTCGACCTTACCGATGAAAACCAGGTACGTGAGTTTATGCTGTGGGCAGAGTCCCTCTGGGGGGCAGGTCGATATTCTGGTGAACAACGCGGGCATGGCGATGCAAGGCAGTCCGGAGTTTTTTTCCGACTTGGCGACCATGGACCTGCACACCTGGAACCTGACGCTGGCGCGAAATCTCACCACGGCCTTTCTTCTTACACGGGCGGTTCTGCCCGGCATGCGGGCACGCCGTTACGGGCGCATCGTCAACATCAGCTCCACGACCGGCACCCGCTGCAGTAACCCCGGTGAAGCGGCTTACAGCGCCGCGAAGGCTGCGATGGTCGGCATGAGCATGAGCCTGGCGCTGGAAGTCGCCCAGCAAGGCATCACTGTAAACAGCGTCGCGCCCGGCTGGATCACCACAGGTTCGACCACTGCCGAAGAAGCCAAGGCGGCCGGTCACACTCCGATGGGTCGGGCGGGACGGCCTGAAGAGGTGGCTGCACTGGTTGCTTTCCTTGCGTCTTCAGAAGCGAGCTACCTCACTGGCGAAGTCATCGTGGTGGATGGCGGAAACTGTCTGGTGGAGAACAAGGCCCCTTGATCTGAACGTGCGCCCCAGGCATTCGTCACGATTCGCGTCATAGGCCAGTAACCGTCCTCCAGGCGCCGCAGGAAAACCGGCACCATTTCACCCCAATGCGCGCTGATGACTTGCAAATTGGGGTGCTGGTCGAACACTCCCGCGAGCAACAATCCAGAGTAAGCGTCGGCTATGAAGCGTATCCGTTATCACAACTACGGCGGGCCGGAGGTGATGCGGCTAGCAGCCGACTTGCTCCATGGCCAACCTATTTCCCCTGTGGGAGCGAGCTTGCTCGCGATGAGGGCCACCCATCCAACATCCCTGTAACTGAACCACCGCTATCGCGAGCAAGCTCGCTCCCACAGGGGGGCTGGGGTGGAGATGGATGTTGTGTCTGCTGAAGATTGAAGGTGGGACATATCCCAGTGAGTCACTTGAACAACTCGGTGCTCATGAAATCAATGAACACCCGCAGTTTCGGCGCCAGGTGTTTGCTTGAGGGCCAGAGCATGCGGAAGGTGCTCTGATGCCGATTGAAGTCGTCCAGGACGGTGACCAGTTCACCGGCAGCGATGGCCTCCCGCACAGTGAAATCCGGCACACAGGCGATCCCCAGCGCATCGTGCACAACGTGCAGCAACGCCTCGGTGGTGTTGCAGACCAGGGTCGCCGGCAGGTTGAGTTCCGGCTCTCCGTCCCCGTTTACCGGCCAGACTTGCATCCTGCCGGTACTGGGGAACTTGTACAGCAAGCAGGCATGACCCAGCAGGTCCGCCGGTGCGTGCGGGGTGCCGTGCTCGGCGAAGTACCGGGGCGAACCGACCACAACGAGCTTGAACGGGCCCAACGGCCGGGACATCAGTCGGGAGTCGTTCGGCTCACCCGTCCGAATGACCGCATCGAAACCCTCCTCGATGATGTCCACCAGTCTGTCGGAAAAATCCAGGTCCAGTTCGATACTGGGGTAGCGGCGCATGAAGGCAATCAGCGTCGGCATGACCAAATCCGCAACGAGGGGCAAACTCACACGCAGTTTGCCCCGTGGCGCCTTGCGGGTTTCCGACAGTTCCAGTTCGGCTGCTTCGACCTCGCAGAGAATGCGCCGGCAACGTTCAAGAAACAGCGTCCCTTCCGCCGTCAGCGTGATACTGCGTGTGCTGCGATGAAACAGCCGCACACCCAGCCGCGCCTCAAGCCGGGCGACGCTTTTGCCCACCGCCGAAGACGAAATACCCAGCGCCCTACCCGCCTCCGAAAAGCTGCGGGTTTCGGCCGCGCGCACAAAAAAATCAATCCCGCTCAGTGATTCCACGCCACGCTCCCATTGCGGACATTTTTTCCGATGTGTTGTGCACTCTAGCATTCTTGTCTCGACAAAGACGGGCACCTACCGTAGTCGACACTTATCAATCTGCGATTGACCACGTCGTTCCGGCGGGTCAGGCGCGTTCCAGGCAGGTAACACATGACGATTGCCAACACCCATATCGACGCAGAGGCCGAGGTTGTTCAAGGTACTGCACCGCTCCCCATCGGTTCACTGTTTGCCCTCGCACTGGCGGCGTTCGTGACCATCCTCACCGAAGCCTTGCCCGCCGGTCTTCTTTCGCAGATCAGCGAAGGGCTGGCGATCTCCGAGGCCCTGGCCGGCCAGTTGGTAACGGTCTACGCGATAGGTTCCTTGCTGGCGGCTATTCCATTGACGGCCGTGACCCAAGGCATGCGGCGCAGACCGCTCTTGCTGCTGGCCATCGCCGGCTTCGCCGTTGCCAATACCGTTACGACACTGTCCACTCATTATGCTTTGACGATGGTCGCGCGCTTGCTGGGCGGCGTATCGGCCGGACTGCTGTGGGCCTTGCTGGCCGGTTATGCCGCCCGCATGGTGCCCGAGCACCAGAAAGGTCGAGCGATTGCGATCGCCATGGTGGGCGCACCCTTGGCGTTATCCCTGGGTGTACCGGCCGGCACGCTGCTCGGCAACCTGATCGGCTGGCGGATGAGTTTCGCCATCATGAGCCTGTTCGCCGTGGCCTTGATGGTCTGGATACGACTCAAGGTGCCTGACTTTCCCGGGCAAACCACCCACAAACGCCTTGCCTTGAGCCAGGTCTTCAAGCTGCCGGGCGTGCGCTCGGTGTTGTTTGTGGTGCTGGCTTTTGTTCTGGCGCACAACATTCTCTTTACCTATATCGCTCCGTTTTTGACGGCGGTGGGCCTAGGCGAGCGGACGGATCTGGTCCTGCTGGTCTTTGGCGTCGCGTCGTTGCTGGGGATCTGGGTCGTCGGCGTGCTGATCGATCGCCATCTACGGGCGTTGACGCTGGCAGGCACGGTGCTCTTCGCCCTTTCGGCAATGATGCTGGGGGCGATGAGCGACAGGCCTGTAGCGGTGTATATCGCCGTGGCCGCTTGGGGAGTTGCTTTTGGAGGGGCTGGGACACTGTTCCAGACGGCCATCGCCAAGACTGCGGCAGAGGCGGCGGATCTCGCCCAGTCGATGCTGGTCACGGCCTGGAACCTCGCCATTGCCGGCGGCGGGATCGTGGGAGGTGTCCTGCTCGATCACCTGGGGGTCGTTGCGTTTGCGCCTGTCCTGGTCGTTCTCCTGCTGCTGACGTTGGCGGTGGTGTGGTCTGCCAGCAAGTGCGGGTTTACACGAAGCCTTCAGTGACGATTGTTGGTCATCTTCGCTCAAGTCTCGTGCTCTGCAGTCAACCCAGGGTTAGCGCTTGCCCGGTATTTCGACAGGCTTACCCAGGCCAGCGGAATTGCGCTCAGGCAGGCTGCGGCAAACAACCAGTGCGCTGCCGCCAGAGCATCCCCGCTCTGTCGGTAGATCAGGGTAATCAGCGTCGGCGTGGAACTGCCAAAGAGGGTCACCGACAAGGCGTAGGCCAGCGAGACCCCCAGGGCCCTGACTTGCACCGGAAACAGCTCGGCCAAGGCCGCCGAAGCCGGCCCCGTGTAAAGCACCATCAGCACTGCCAGCCCGCATTGGAAGCTGATCAACGTCTGGAGACTGGGGCTGTTGTTCAACCATACGAACCCTGGGTATACGCAGAGCGCGACCCCCACGGAACCGATGAGCATGACGGTATAGCGCCCGATACGGTCCGATAGCAGTGCGGTCAAGGGACACAATAGTGTGATGAGGCCTACCAGCACCAACCCCAGGTAGGCCTCGTTGCGCGGAAGCTCAAGCACCATCGATGCATAGGTCGGCATGAAATTGATCAATTGTGTCGCAACAGTCCAGAGGACGACGATCAACACCCCCATCACGAGGTTGGGCAGGTAGGGGCGCAGGCTTGTCCCCTTTCCTGGCAGTGCTTGATTAGCCTGGTCATCGAGAAAGCGGCGCAGCGGCTCGCTTTCCTCAAGGCTGCGGCGAATCTTCAGACCGGCGACCACGACCAGCAGCCCAAAGACATAGGGCACGCGCCACCCCCACTCATCCAACTGGGCTGGCGTCAACGCGCTCGACAACAGACTCGCACTTAAACCGCATAGCAGGAATGATCCGGCTTGCGCCACTTGTTGGCTGGAAGCAAATAGACCACGACGGTCGGCAGGTGCCGTTTCGACAAGATAGGCCAACGCGCCACCAATCTCCCCGCCTGCTGCAACCCCCTGCAATATGCGCGCGACGACAATGCTCAGCGGTGCCCACCAACCAATGGCCTGATAGGTCGGGCAGACCGCAATAATCAGGGTTCCGGCGCCCATCAGCATGATGGACAGGGTCAGCGCGGCCTTGCGTCCCCGGCGATCGGCATAGCGCCCCATCAACAGCGCCCCCAACGGCCGGGCAACGAAGCCGACCGCGAGCGCCAGGTAGGAAGCGAGCAACGACATCAATGGGTCGGAAGCCGGAAAGAACGCCGCCGCGATCTGCAAGGCAAAGATTGCAAACAGGGTGAAGTCGAACCATTCCAGCGCGGCGCCCACACTCACCGCCAGCACCAGCTTTCTGCGCTCGCGCCCCTGGTTATCCAGGGCGGTAGCGCTCATTGCTCACCCCCGGCGGGAAGTGGGGGCAATGGCTCACAACACGCCAGGCGGCGCAGGAACTGCTCACAGGCCTCAAGCTGAGCCAGTTCCACATACTCGTTTGCCTTGTGCGCTTGCTTGATACTTCCTGGGCCGCAGACGATCGTGGGAATCCCAGCGGCCTGGAACAACCCGGCCTCGGTGCTGTACGCCACTCGCTGTCGGCCATGGGTCATTGAACTCGCCTCGCGAACCCACTGCGCGAATGCCTGATTGCCCTTCTCATCCAGCCCCGGGGTATGCAGCGTGTGGAAAAACTCAATGGACGCCCCCGCAGCGCGATCATTCATCTCACTGTGCATGGCCTGGCTGGCGTCCTCCTTGATCTGTACCAACAGCTGCTCGGCATCGCACCCGGGCAGGTAGCGAATCTCGAAGTCAAAATTGCATTGGCCAGGAATGACATTGCCTGCCACACCGCCGTTGACCCGGCAGACCTGAACGGTGGTGTACGGGACATCAAACCCACTGTCCAGCGGCCCCTTTGCCAGCCGTCTGGCCACCCGCTGAAGCTGCATCTGTACTCGCGCGGCATAGTCGATCGCGTTGACCCCCTCGCTGGGCAACGATGAGTGCGCCACCTTGCCGTGGACACAGCAATTGATTTCATGACGCCCTTTGTGGCCGATCACCAACGCCATTGAAGTCGGCTCGCCGACAATACAACCGGCGGGTTCCAACTGCGCCTGCGTGATAAATGGGGCCAGGTGTTTCGCCCCCATCGCGCCCACCTCTTCGTCATAGGACAGGGCCAGGTGAAAGCTTTGCCGTGCAGACGCCATCAGCTCTGGAACCATCGCCAGCACCACGGCGATAAACCCCTTCATATCCGAACTGCCACGACCGTACAGCCGCCCATGGTCCAGGTGGGCGCTGAACGGATCCTGCGCCCAGGCTTGGCCCGCTACGGGCACCACGTCGGTATGTCCGGACAGGATGATGCCGCCGGGGCGCGGCGGGCCGAGACTGGCAAACAGGTTCGCCTTGCGCCCGGAGACGTCCGGCAGAATTTGGGCCTGCACCCCGACGCCGTGCAGGTACCCGCTCACCCATTCGATAAGGTCCAAATTGGAGCGGTCGCTGACCGAAGGGAAACCAATCAAGGTGCGTGCGATCTCCAACGTGCGTGCCAGCACGCTGCGGCCGTCATTCGAGCAAGCGTCTGCCGCCCCCTGCGCAAAGGCCAAGGAAAGAGTCATGGGATGCTCCAGCAAACAGAAGTCTATTTTTGAAGGGCGACCGGCATAGGCCCTGAATGAACAACGCGCCTGTCTCGCGAAAACCAGACGTTGGACAACAACACCGCCACGCACACCAGCGTAACCAGGACTGGCACCCAGGGGCTATGCCAGGTGGAGAGTACGAACTCGGCCGCCAAGGCAATGACCGGCACGCACGGCGTGAGAATGGACACCCGCCCGCCTCCCAAATGCTGAATGGCAAACTGCAGGGTGAACACCGGAATCAGCACGCTGACAAACGCCAGCTGGATCAATTGACCGAGCATGGCGGTATCAAGCGTGAGCAATTGGTGCAAGTTTTCCCGGCCGACCCAGCCCGTGACAATCAATAGCAGGAAGAACCTGACGCACAGAATATCCATGGCGCTGTACTTGCTGTCACGGTTCAGTCGAGCCGAGCAGAACACATAGATCCCACCGGTGATCCCGGCGACAGTGGCCAGGGCAATGCCCTCATGCAAGTTGACAAGACTGACCTGGGCCGTGACTCCAAGCGCGAGGCGCATAAGGACCAGGGCCATCAGCGACAACAGGATCAGCAGCGCGCCCAACCACCGGGAACGACTGACTGCGGACCTCGCCACCAGCATTTCACAAACCACCACCACCAGCGGCATCCAGCCCCCTGATAGATGGCCGATTCCACTGAAGCCTCGATACGCTGCAACGCCATGAACATCAGCCACCAACTGAACAGTGTCAGCACATTGAGCAGCAGCACGCCTCGCCACTCCTCGCGCAGTAGCCGAAACGGGTCATGCCCCCGCAAGGTATGCACCAGGAAAAATACCGCCCAGGCCATCAGGAAGGTAATGAATGTCAGCGCCGCCCCACTGATACGGGTGAACGCCACCATGACCCAGACGGCCGAGAGCGCCGTCGAGATGCAGTAGACCGCCATGCTGACGGCACCGAGTATTCCTGTCTTCATGCCTGCTCCTTGAGAAGAACCTGTTGCTTGCCGCCCGCGGAATTTGATCAAGCGGTTCCCGGCTCCAGCACTTCCACCTGGGTTGGCACGTAGTGCTGCAAGGCTTCGAAGTCGGCGCGGAGCACCTTTGGATCTGCGTTATACAAAGTCAGGATGCCCGCGGTATCGGCCAGGGACCGGGAGTCCACCACCATTCCGGGGGCGACCCTCCAGTCGATGCTGTAAGTACTGGAAATGGGGGGTTCGTTGAGCTGGCTGATCCGACCTTTGCGCAAGGGCAACAAGGCGGACACCACGTTGTTCTTCTCGTTGGGCTTGATGTCATCAAGCGCTGCGGCCCCGGCGACGAGGTAGAGATTGGCGTCGATCAGGTTGATATCGCTGTTTTTCTCGTGGTACGGCACCCCGATACCGCCAGGCACGCGTGCGGCAATTTCCAGGAACACCGGATAACCGCGCTTGCGGTCCACGAAGACCTCGTGGTGCGTCGAACCGTTGCGAAAGTTCAGGGCTGCAATAACATCCCGGTTGAAGGCTTCCAGGGTCGCCTTGAGCGTGGGATCGGCTACGGGAATCACGCTCAAGGGCTTGCCCTGGACAAAGTCGAAGTTGGTGCAGCCCAGTTCCAGGACGCCGCAGTAGCGGATTTGACCGTCAACCACAAACGAATCGCACTGGAACATGTCACCGTCGATGAACTCGTCCACCTCATAATCAAAATGATACGGTGAGGCCAGCACTTGTTCTCGGGCCTTGATGAATTCGGCCTCGTTGCGAATGATCGACACCTCGAAACTGCCCGCTGCGTTCACCGGTTTCAGGACCAGGGGCAAGCCCAATCGCGCCGTCAGCTCGGCGTAGTAAGCCTGCGGCTCAGCCGATAGCCGTACGTGATCCAGGGGCACGAACTCGGGAATGCGTATTCCCTTTTCGCTGACGGCGTGTTTCATCAGCACCTTGTCGCGAAAGTTCGCCACGATCGCCTGTGTATCGCCCTCTAATCCGAACTCCTCGCGCAATTGTGCCGCCAGCTCAACGTGGCACTCTTCCTGGCAGAAAATACGCAATGACGAAGTATTGCCCTGCACGGCTCGCAACTCATCGCTGATGATGCTTCGACATTGGTCATGATCCAGCAACGGGCGAATGTTGCGCTGCAGGTCGGCATCGACGCGTGCAATCTGCGAGACGTTGCGCTCGAGTGTGGGCGGCAGGACATCGGCATGATAGGCGATCAGTACTGTCCGGCATTCTCGACCCAGCGTCCGCAGCGCCTTCTCGGAGGCGAAGTTAAGGTAATGGGGCGTCAGGAAAACGATGGTCTTGATCATGGTAATGCCTCACTGGAAGTCGACGTTCATGCGATAAAGAAGGCGCGCATCGGCGCCCCCTTCACTTTTGGGGATTGGCGGACCTTTATGCAGCGTTGAGAGGTTGTCCCAGATCACGATGTCGCCTGGGCGGTAGGCATGCCGATAGCGCGGCGCGTTCTGGACAAGGAAGTCGACCAGACTGTCGAGAATGCGCTGGGACAGTGCTGGCGTTACCCCTTCTATTTGCATGGCCGTGGCGGCCGGTGCATAAAGCGACGTCGTGGCGGCGATTGGGTGTTTGAACACCAAGGGGTGAACCACGGTGTCTTCCAGTGCGCCAGCCTCCTGGGGATTGAGTTGTTGCATTGCAGCGTCGGCATTGCGCAGTGTGTCGCGATTGCCGAACCGATGGTGAATCCGCAGGTTTTCCAGGTCTAGGCCCTTCAGGTGCTGCGGGCAATCTGGACTATCCAGCCACTGGCGAACTTGATGCAGGCCTGCGACACAATCGATGAATTGAGTCTCACCGTGTTGGTCCGGTACACGTACCGACAGCAGTGACGTGAACACCGTGTTCGCCGATTTGTACGACATGTCGGTGTGCCAATACCCTCCTCCCTCATGCACACCCAAGGCCTGGCCGTCCCGATAGAGATTGGTCACGGTCAGCACTTCCCGATAGTCCTCGAGGCAGTACTTGGCCAACACATGATGCACAGGTGCCCCCAGCCTGCGCATCAACTGCACATAGGGGGCAACGCTGACGTCCTGGTTGGCGATGACCAGCACCTTGGCCCCGGCGATGGTTTGTTTGAGCTCCGCTGGCGACTGCCCGAGCACATCGCCAAGGTCCAGGCGCAGCGGCTGGAACATCCTCACGCCCATGACCGCAGTCCTTCTTGCAGTGATGTTGTGGCACTCATTTCTGCTGCTGCGGGCACCATCGTGTTGATCGATGCATAACCTGAAGCTGCGCCCGCGAAATACAGGCCGGCGACAGGGCTTTTCCCATCCTGGTGGCAGGTAAAGCCGGTTTGCGGGTTGAGCAGTTGTGGCCAGTCGGTAGCGGGGAGTTGTGCGGTGACGCCGATGGCCGACACCAGGCATTGGTCCTTCGCCAACACATCCAAGTGCAACTCATACCCCTCGGATGCCTGGGCAGCGACCAGCCGGCCCGACTCTTGAGCCTTGCGACAAGAAGCCTGGAGCAACGAATTGCCATTGAGCGACGCCGGAAGGTCCAAGACGACCTTGTCGCCGTCCTGGCGAATGCGGCTGTAGGCATGCAGCCAGATATTGGCCCGGCCCGTGCTATTGGCGCTGTTGAGCGGCCCTTGAAAGGAACTGGACGAAGTCTTGGCAATCATTTCCAGCGTGCGCTGGCTCAGGGACCTGAGGGCAAAACGATCATCGGTCTCTTGGGGATACAGCCCCAGGTAGGATTTGATCAGGATGGACACATTGCGGGCGAACGGGGCAAGCAGTAGTGCGATCTGAAACGCACTGTTACCGCTGCCAAAGATGACCACATCCTGCTGCAGGAAACGGAGGCCCTGCCCCCGCGCAACCATTTGATAGATATCAAAGCAGTTCAACCAACGGGCATTGGGCATTTCGAAGGGCGGCGCCTTCGGGCGAATCCCGGTTGCCAGGATAATCTGCCGCGCGCGCAAGGAATGACTCTGGGAGCCCGGGGCCAGGCTCACCTCGAACACCCCCTGCACCTTGCTTACGGTGACCACCCGTTGCTGGATCTTGGCCAGAGGCAAGGCTTCGAAGTTGCTACGGATATAGGCTGCGTATTCCTCACCGGTGGGGCTGACGCACAACTTGCGCATGAATCGATGCAAGGGATAGGGAGCGCCTTCAATCTCCAGCTCATTGCAGTATGACTGCAATGGATGATCTCCCATCATGCCCATGCACCCCCCGAATACATCGCTGATGACCGCGACTTTCAGGCCCAGGTCGATCAGCCGGATACACTCGCTAAGCCCTGCGGGACCGCCGCCTACGACAATGACGTCGAACACTTGCTGCTCCATTTCAAAAATCCTCCAGGCGGGCACAGGCTTGATCAACAATGGGTTTGGCTACCGAGAAAGAAAACCGGACATAGGTGGGGCACTGCCCCAGGTAGAAGGGCGTCGCAGGCAATGGCATGACCCCGCAACGCATGGCCAAGTGTTGACTGAACTCAACCGGAGACAATGAAGGCGCCTGCCGTGAATAGTCGGCCATGATGTAATGGCCGCCCGCCGGTAACCGGATATCCAACCCGGCAGCCATCAGCGCACCTGCCAGGCGATCACGTTTGTGCTTGTAGTGCTCACGCAAGCTATCAAGTCGCCCGACGGTCAATTCATCAAGCAAAACAGCAACGGCGGCCTGTATGGGGGTGGGTTGGCAATAGCTCAGGTACAGGTGGTGGGCGTAGGCTCGCTCCATGAAGGTTGCCTGCGCGCATAACCAGCCGATCCGGACTCCCGTCATGGACAACAACTTTGAAGCGCTGCCCGCCACCATCATGGGAATCTGCTGGTGGGGGTACTGTGCCGGGGCGTCGGTGTCGTACTGATAGTGACGATAGGCTTCGTCGACAATCACCATGAAGTCATGGTTTTTTGCCAACGCCACCAAGTGCTGCCAATCATCCGCGGACATGCACCACCCGGTCGGGTTGTGGGGCGTATTGAGCAGCAATATGCGAACACCGGCACGCAATTGCCGCTCGAACATTGCCCAGTCGGGGCCGATCGACGCCCCCACCGACAACGGTAGTGCAACAAACTCCAACCCCAGCAACGTGGCCATTCCTGGGTAATAGGGATAAAAGGGTTCAAAAAAGGCGACCCTGCTGCCGTATTGCGTGGACGCGGCATACAGGGCCAAGTACAAGGCCTCGGTACAGCCGCTGGTCACCAGCACTTCGCTGTCGGGCGCATAGCCGGCACTGTGGGCCGCAATGCTTTCGCGCAAAATCATTTCGCCGCGAGGGTCGGCATACTGCCAGCCCGACCGCACCTGGCGGGCCAACGCCGCATTCATGGCATTGTCAAACAGGGGTTCAGGAAGTCCTTGCGACAGGTTCAACGCCCCCGAGGATGCTGCATAGGCACTGGCATCCCTGAAGGGCGCCACTCGACCAATCAATGTCAAATCATCCATGACTTCCCGCCCCTTGTATTGATCGGTCAGGCGTGAGTGGCCACTCGGTTGAGTCCTTGCCAGAATCGGGTCAACAGGTTCAGTACATCGCCAGCGCCTTCCAGAATATCGCTGCCGTTGTCAGTGTCTCGAGCGGCCTCCATGACCGCGTCACTGATCCATTGCACATGATCGGTTTCAACCAGCATGTGCAGGTAGAAGTAGGTGAAGTCTTCGTGCTTCCACCCGCTGTACAGGCGGAAACCTTCGTACAGGTTGGCGATCATCGGAAAGCCGAACTCTTCGATAACGTAATGAGCACCAATGGCGTGCTCTGTCGAACCCTCAAGGAAAATCCGACGCAGGCCGTCGACCAACTCGCTGGCTTCGGGAATGTATTCAACCTTCTTCCAGTCATCCAATGTGATGCCGACGCCGGCGAGTACACGCTCAAACATAATGAAGTGCGCCTCGCCTACCCCATCGCCCAGCTCAGACACCACCGTGCGCGCCAACTTCATCCGAATCACTTCGCTGTCGGTGCGGTGCGAGGTACCCGCCAGGATCTGGGGGAACGTACGAATGTAATAAAAGTATTGCTGGAACACTTTCTTCAACGTTGCCTTGGGCAGCGGGGCCTGGCGAAACGTTTTGTAGAACGCATTGGTGTTGATCCCCGAAGCCGTGATCATTCCTTTAATCGAATGGATGATTTGCTCACCCGTCAGACAGCCTTGTTCCATTTGCTGAGCCGGCATAGATTTCCCCAAATACGATAAGGTAGCTTGGACGGCAGTGACGAAATGTCGCTGCGCGTTTCAGATAGTAAACAAGCGACTCATGCAAACAAATTAATAGTTTCAATCGGCTATGCTTCAAACAATAGATTTATTTTGAAACATGAAAAACTCATTATTATTTTTGATTAAAATCATAGGCTTAATTTCATAGAAAATTTTAACGCACAAAAATAGAGCATTATTTATTTTTTGCACCGACTTGATGCGCGCCAGCCGCTAAGCTGAAATTAAATTACCCTGATCTGGAAGTCTTCTATAGTGAACAACCAACCCATTGACATCGCCCTGACCATCAAAGCCGAGCGAACCGCCCGTGAATGGTCCATCGGCGAGCTCGCCCAGCTCTCCGGCGTATCAAAGGCTATGATCAGCAAAATTGAAAACGCACAGGTCAGCCCTACCTCAACGATCCTGGGCCGGTTGTCAGGTGCGTTCGGTTTACCCCTCTCCACCCTGCTGCATCGGGCCGAGGGGCGCTCGGGACTTCTTTCAAGGGCGGCGGAGCAACCGCGCTGGGTAGACCCGGAAACCGGCTATGCGCGCCAGCAAGTCTCACCCCGGGAGGGCTGGCCACTGGAACTCATCAGTGTGCAACTGCCCCCGGGCGTGCGCATCAGCTATCCCGCCACGGCTTACGCGTTCCTTCATCAGCAGGTGTGGGCCACGCAAGGTACGCTGACGTTTACCAAGGGCACCACCACCTACCTTCTGGAACAAGGCGACTGCTTGCAATTGGGACTGCCTGAAGAAGCCTGCACGTTCGAAAACGCCACGCCGCAAGTCTGTGAATACGTCATAGCCTTGATTCGCAAGTAGCAACAGCCCCATCGGTAACCGCCTGCAACAAAGGCTAGCCGACGGCACGTCAATCATGCCGACCTGCAAGCAGGTATCGCGCGCCCGGAATAGCCGTCCGAGGTAGGCACCGCCAACTGACATCAAACTGTCATCACTTCTTCGCCGAAATGCCACGATTGCTGGCTACTGTCCTCGCCAATGAGATCGATCTCAAGCGAGTGACAATGACTGATTTGAAAGAAGTGGCACGTCTGGCAGGGGTTTCGCGAGCTACCGCTGCCCGCACCTTCGCCTCCCCTGAAGTGGTGCGTCCGGCTACCCGCGAGCAGGTGTTCGCCGCCGCACGGCAGCTGGGTTTCCGGCCCAATCGTCTTGGTCGTCAGTTGCGCCTGCAAGTGACCAAGCTGATCGGTGTGGTGGTCCCCAACCTGCTCAATCCCGTGTTCGCCGAACAATTCCAAGCCATGGAGCGCGCTGCGCGTTTGCGCGGCTACAACCTGCTCCTGGCGACGACCGACTACAGCAGCGAGCGCGAAAGCGTGGTGGTCGAGGAGTTGTTGCGCCAGCGGGTCGATGGCCTGGTCCTCACGGTCACCGACGCCGAGAGCAACCGCGTGTTGCAAAGCCTGGACAGCGAGGACACGCCTTTTGTGCTGGCTTATCACCAGCCGGGCAATCCGCACTACAGCGCCGTGTCGGTGGACAACCGCGCCGGCATGGCTCTGGCCACTCGTTATCTGCTGGAAGCCGGGCATTGGCGCATTGGCATGGTTGCCGGCCCGGCCCTGCAATCGGACCGCGCTCGCCTGCGTTACGCCGGTTATTGCGACGCCATGCGCGAGGCCGGCCTCGACAGCCTGCCGGTGATTGAAATGCCGGCCCATACCCAGGCGGACTTCGCCGCCATCGCGCCCTTCCTGCAAGGTCCGCAGGCCCTCAGCGCACTGGTTTGCTCCAACGATCTGTTGGCCATCAGCCTGATCGCACAACTGCGTCGCAACGACTGGCACGTGCCCCAACAGCTCTCGGTCATGGGATTCGATGGCATCGCCCTCGGCACTCAAATGCACCCGACATTGTGCAGCGTGGTTCAGCCCATCGAGGCCTTGGCCTGCACCGTAATCGATCAATTGCTGGCGCAGATTGCCGGCGCCACACCGGTTACCCATTGCCTGCCCTGCCATATCCGGCCGGGCGAAAGTACTCAATCCTACAAGGAGACACTTGATGATTCGCTTGCGTAAAACCCTGGCGACGTTGCTGCTATGCGGCGCTGCCAGCCTGGCCCAGGCCGCCGAAACGGCGATTTGCTACAACTGCCCACCGGAATGGGCCGACTGGGGCACACAGCTCAAGGCCATTGCCGATACCACTGGCGTGCAGGTCCCGCTGGACAACAAGAACTCCGGGCAGGCACTGGCGCAACTGGTCGCCGAACAGGCCGCGCCTGTAGCGGACGTGGTGTATTACGGCGTGACCTTCGGTTTGCAGGCGCAAAAAGCCGGGGTGGTCGGCACTTATCAACCCAAGGGCTGGGAACAGATTCCGGCAGGCTTGAAAGATCCGCAGGGACACTGGTTCGCCATTCACTCCGGCACCCTGGGCATCATGGTCAACGTCGATGCCTTGGGCGGCTTGCCTGTGCCGCAAAGCTGGGGCGATCTGCTCAAGCCTGAGTACAAAGGCATGGTCGGCTACCTTGATCCATCCAGCGCGTTCGTCGGTTACGTTTCCGCGGTAGCGATCAACCAGGCCATGGGCGGTAGCCTCAATGACTTCACGCCGGCGATCGATTACTTCCAGAAACTGGCGAAAAACTCACCCATCGTGCCCAAGCAGACCGCTTACGCACGGGTGTTGTCCGGGGAGTTGCCGATTCTGGTGGATTACGACTTCAACGCCTATCGGGCACGTTACAAGGACAAGGCCAACGTTGCTTTCGTGATCCCCAAGGAAGGCAGCATCAGCGTGCCTTACGTCATGAGCATCGTCGGCAACGCGCCGCATCGGGCCAATGCCGAGAAGGTCCTGGACTTCGTCCTGTCCGACCAGGGCCAGGCGCTCTGGGCCAAGGCCTACCTGCGACCGGTGCGGGCGATGAAGATGCCTGCCGACATCGCTGCGCAGTTTCTGCCAGACAGCGATTACGCCCGGGCCGGCGTGGTCGACTACCAGCAGATGGCGGCGGCACAGGAAGCCTTTTCTGCACGTTATCTGAAAGAGGTCAAGTAAGTGACCGCCTCGGTAATAAAAGCCCGGGGAGTCCCTTCGGGCCAGGCCACAGCGCCGCGTTTGCGGCTGACCGCGGCCTGGGCCCTGGCGCCTGCGGCTGCGGTGCTGTTCGCGTTCTGGTTGTTGCCACTGGCGCATCTGATCGTGCTGGGCGGGCAAAATCGCGACGGCGGCGAAAGCGGCTATTGGCAGGTACTGAGCAGTGCGCAATACCTGGGCAGTCTGGTACAGACCTGCCTGCTGGCCTTGGCGACGACCCTGGCGGCGCTCTTGGTGGGGGGCATCAGTGGT
The DNA here is from genome assembly GCF_030687295.1 of Pseudomonas beijingensis. Lineage (NCBI taxonomy): Bacteria > Pseudomonadati > Pseudomonadota > Gammaproteobacteria > Pseudomonadales > Pseudomonadaceae > Pseudomonas > Pseudomonas beijingensis. Next base: position 4,299,965 of record NZ_CP117425.1, read on the forward strand.
TTTTTTCTCAGCCGCCAACGCTTCTTCGGCCGCTCGCTGCTGGTCGCCTTGTTAACGTTTCCGTTGGCATTCCCCGGCGTGGTGGTCGGCTTCCTGGTGATTCTGCTGGCCGGGCGCCAAGGCTTGTTCGCCAGCCTTGGCCTCGAGCTGGCGGGTGAACGCTGGATCTTCGCTTACTCGCTGATGGGGTTGTGCCTCGGTTATCTGTACTTCTCGATTCCACGGGTGATCCTCACGGTGATGGCTGCTTGTGAAAGCCTCGATCGCAGCCTGGAAGAAGCTGCTCATTCCCTGGGCGCCGGCCACTGGCGAGTGGTTTGCGATGTCATCGTCCCCGGTCTGGCACCGGCACTGGTCTCGTGCGGGGCGATCTGCTTTGCGACCTCCATGGGCGCGTTCGGTACGGCCTTCACCCTCGGCACCCGCCTGAATGTGACCCCGGTGGCGATCTACAACGTGTTCACCAACTACGCCAATTTCGCCGTGGCCGCTGCGCTGTCGGTGGTGTTGGGGGCGCTGACGTGGGCAGTACTGCTACTGGCCCGACGGCTGGCAAAAAACTCGAGGACCGTCTTGTGAAGCGCTCAACGCTGTTTATCGGCCAGTTGGTGTTTACCCTGCTGGTCTGCGCGTTCATGTTGGTGCCCGTGCTGATGTCACTGCTGGCCGGGCTCACGCGCAATTATTTCCAGGGCGTCTCCAGTGGCCTGACGTTCGATTGGCTGGTGCAAGTCTGGCAGGCCTATTCGCCGACAGTCTGGCTATCCCTGCAACTGGCCGTGGCCTGTGCGCTGTGCGTCTGCGTGGTGGGTGTTCCGGCGGCTTACGCGTTGGTGCGGATGAACAACCGCTTCAGCCGTGCGTTCGAGGAACTGATGGTGCTGCCGGTGGCGATGCCTGGCCTGGCCAGCGCCCTGGCGTTGCTGCTCACCTATGGGCAATTCGGTGGGTTTCGCAGCAGTTGGCTGTTCATCCTCGTCGGCCATGTGCTGTTCACCTTGCCGTTCCTGGTGCGCCCGGTAATGGCGGTGATGCAACGTCAGCAACTGCCTGTCCTGGAAGAAGCCGCCGCCAGCCTTGGCGCCGGGCCGCTACGACGATTCTTCAGTGTGGTGGTACCCAACTGCCGGGCGGGGATCCTCGCTGGGGTCCTGATGGTCGTCACGCTGTCGTTGGGCGAGTTCAACCTGACCTGGATGCTCCACACCCCAATGACCAAAACATTGCCGGTAGGCCTGGCTGACAGCTATGCCTCAGCCAGGCTGGAAGTCGCCAGTGCCTACACCCTCATATTCCTGCTGATGATCGTGCCGCTGCTGATTGCGCTGCAGGCCATCAGCGCGCGCCTTTCCCGTGGAGAAAAACGATGACCGGAACCACCATTCGCCTGGCAGGTTGCCGCAAGGCGTTCTCCGACGGCACCGTTGCCGTCCATGACCTGGACCTGACCATCAATGCCGGAGAAACCCTGGCGATCCTCGGCCCGTCCGGTTGCGGTAAAACCACGACCTTGCGCCTGATCGCCGGCCTTGAGCGTCCGGATGCGGGGCAGGTGTTTTTTGGCGACACCGACGTCACCCGCCTGCCCATCGAACGACGCGACGTGGGCATGGTGTTCCAGAACTATGCGTTGTTTCCCAACCTGGATGTGGCCGGCAACATCGTTTATGGCTTGAAGATTCGCGGCATGGCGCCGGCTGAACGGAACAGGCGCTGCTCGGAGTTGCTGGAACTGGTGGGCCTTCAGGACCATGGCAAGCGCAGCATCCACGAGCTGTCCGGCGGTCAACGCCAGCGGGTCGCCCTCGCCCGCGCCCTGGCGCCCAAGCCTCGGGTATTGCTGCTTGACGAACCGTTGGCGGCGCTGGATGCGCAGTTGCGCGAACGCTTGCGCAGCGAGTTGGATCAGTTGCTACGCCATCTGGGCATTACGGCGGTGTTCGTCACCCACGACCAGGGCGAAGCCATGGCCCTGGGCAATCGGATTCTGGTCATGGAACACGGCCGCGTCGCACAGTTGGCCAGCCCAAGGGACATCTACCAACAACCGGCCAACACGTTCGTCGCCAGTTTTGTCGGCAACCTCAACGCTTTTCCAGTGCTCGCCCACACGCCCCTGGGCTTGAAAGTCAGTGGCGGAGAGTTGCCGTGGCGCGGTGGCGGACTGCCTGCCACCGTCTACTGCCGGCCCGAACATTTGCGGGTGATGGACAACGAGGGGCATCTGCGCGGGCGCCTGGTAGGCCAGTTTTTCCAAGGGGCCCAAAGCCGCCTGTTGGTGGACGTCGGCGCCGCCCAGCCATTGCTGGTGGACAGCACCGACAACGTCATCCACGCCACCGGCGCCCTGATTGCCTTGGCCGTCGAGCCGCAAGTGCTGTTCACCCTGTCATCGTGATCTTCGTGTTTTCAGAGGGCTTATTTTGAATCATCCGTTTCTCATTGCGCAGATCAGTGACCTGCATCTCAAGGCCGGGGAAAAACTGACCTATGGCGTCGTTGATACCCTCGCCGCGTTGCGTCGTGCCGTCGATCATTTGAATACCCAGGTGCCGCGCCCCGACATCGTAGTAATCAGTGGCGACCTGGTCGACTTCGGTCGCCCTGATGAATACGCCGTATTGCACCCCGAACTGGCGCGCCTGCACATGCCTTGCTACCTGGTGCCTGGCAACCACGACAACCGCGAACATTTGCGGGCGGCATTTGCCGATCACGCCTACTTGCCAAGTTTGGCTGGAGCCCCCTTGGATTGGGTCGTCGAGGAGCATCCGCTGCGCCTGATTGGCCTGGACAGCACCATTCCCGGCGGTCATGGCGGTCAGTTACTGGATAGCCAATTGCGCTGGCTCGATGAACAGTTGGCCCGTCGTCCCGAGGTGCCAACGCTGCTGGTCCTGCACCATCCGCCGTTTATCAGCGGCATCGGCCACATGGACCGCGAGCCGTTCATCAACGCCTCGGCACTGGAACAGGTCATCGCCCGCCATCCACAGGTAGAGCGTTTGCTCTGCGGGCATTTGCATCGGCCGATGCAGCGGCGCTTCGGCGGTAGCCTGAGTTGCGTGTGCCCCGGCACCTCACATCAAATCGTCCTGGATCTACAGCCAAGCGCGCCCGCGCATTTCAACCTGGAACCACCCGGATACCTGCTGCATCACTGGCATGACCAGGGTTTGGTGACCCATAACGGTGTGTTTGGCCAGTATCCCGGGCCGTATCCGTTCTATGACGCTCATGGATTGATCGACTGACAACCCCAGGGACTTTTACTGATGCCGTTCTTTGGAGATTTATCCCCTACCCCACTCAATGCACTGAAGTTTTTCCAACGAGTTATTTAACGCCTCGGCCAATCATCTGATCGGTCGAGCGCTTCCTGCTGTCTTTTCAACATGCCCGGAACAGAGATTCCGCGGTGGAGTTCGCCCTGATGAAAGTCCTATTTAACGTACTGAGTGTTTTAACGGGTGGTATGACGCTTGTCCTCAGCCCATTGGCGTCGGCTGATTTTATCAGCGACAGCAAGGCCAACTTGAACTTGCGCAACTTCTACTTCAATAACGATAACCGTGACGGAGCCGCCGCGCCTTCGAAGACCGAAGAATGGGGCCAGGCCTTCATGCTCAATTATCAGTCGGGGTTTACCGACGGCACCGTCGGGTTCGGCCTGGATGCCATGGGGCTGCTGGGCCTGAAGCTCGACAGTGGCGCCGGCCGTCATGTCGGTGGCTCGATGTTTCCCAACGATGGCGACAAGGCGGCGGACCAATGGGCTCGTCTCGGTGCCACGGCCAAGATGCGTGTCTCCAAGACCGAGCTGCGGTACGGCACCTTGCAACCGAAGTTGCCGATCCTGGTCTCCAACGATGGTCGCCTGCTGCCGCAAACCTTCGAGGGCGGGCAAGTCACCAGCAATGAAATCGACAACCTGACGTTCACCGCTGGCCAGTTGGAACACGCCACAGGGCGTGCGTCCAGCGACAGCGCCGGCCTGGCCGTTGCGGGCGGCACCCAGGAAAGCAATAAATTCACCTTTGCCGGTGGCGATTACAAACTGACCAAGGATCTGACCGCGCAGTATTACTACGCCAATCTTGAAGACTACTATCAACAGCACTTCGCCGGTTTGCTGCATGTATTACCGTTGGGTGAATACGGTTCGTTGAAAACCGACCTGCGTTACTTCAAAACCACGTCCGATGGCAAGAACAGCAGCGCTGCCGGTCGCGCCAGTGGTTACAAACTCGGCGGTTATACCAAGGATGGCAACGGCGAGATCGACAACGACACCTGGAGCGCGGCGTTCATTTATTCGTTGGGTGGCCATGCCATTACCGCGGGTTATCAGCGTGTTTCCGAAGACAGCAACTTTACGCAACTGAACCAGGGCGGCCTGGTGGGCAAAGGCGAAGGCGGCGCAAGTCTTTACCTCTACACCGACCGCACCATCCAGACGTTCATCCAGGCCGGTGAGCGCACGGCATTCGCGCAATATGCCTATGACTTCGCAGCGCTTGGCGTTCCGGGTTTGAAGGCCTCGGTGATGTACCTCAAGGGCGACAACATCCAGACCGCCAGCGGCCGGGACGCCAGTGAATGGGAACGTGATATCTCCCTGGACTATGTGATCCAGAGCGGCACGTTGAAGAACGTCGGTTTCGGCTGGCGCAACGGGATGTCGCGAAGCGATATCGCCCGCGACCAGGATCAAAATCGCCTGTTTGTGAGCTACAGCATTCCGTTGATGTAACCGTGCAGGAGGAAGGAGCCGGAAGCACTCCCACCGCGGCTCCTTTCCTCCCGCCTTCAAGGCATGCCCATTGCCCTGGCGCCGGGCCTACCGCGCTGTTGCACTGACACAGCAGCGTTGCCTTCCCGGGCACATTGATTCGCAGGATCGGGCAAGCATCAGCCCGGATCGTGCAACCCTCCGCAAATATTCCTTCCTATAGTTGATCAGAGCCAAACCATCTGGAGCTGGTCCCCCTATGAGCGCCCTGAACATAAACGGCCGTGAATACACGGTCGACGTCGACCCTGGCACCCCTATTCTCTGGACCCTGCGCGACACGCTGGGCATGACCGGCACCAAGTTCGGCTGCGGCGCGGCGCTTTGTGGTGCCTGCACCGTGCACCTGGATGGCCAGGCCATTCGTTCCTGCGTGACGCCCATCGCCGCCGCCGAAGGCAAGAAGATCACCACCATCGAAGCGGCAACCGATGGCAGCGACCCGGTTGGCAGTGCCGTGCACGAGGCGTGGGTCAAACACGACGTGGCGCAATGCGGCTACTGCCAGAGTGGCCAGATCATGAGCGCAACGGCTTTCCTCAAGGCCCAGCCCAAGGGCAAGCAGCCCACGGCGGCCGAGATCGACTCGGCCATGGCCGGCAACATCTGTCGCTGTGGCACCTACGCCCGAATCCGCGCCGCGGTGGCTGATGCCGCCAAAGCCCTTGCCTGATCGGAGCCGACCATGTTGAACGAGATTTTCCCCGACGAGTTGCCCCGCGCCTTGCAGCACACGCTGGAGCGCGATCAGGCCGACGGCCCCGCTACGCTGCCCCGCCGCAGTTTTCTCAAGATTGTCGGCATCGGTGGTCTGGCGCTCGGCGCTTTTCCCCACTTGGCCCTGGCGCAGGAGACCAACGGCGCAGTCCCAACGCCGCTCAACCCGACTCAGCAGCCCTCCGCATTTGTGCAGATCGCCCCTGACGGCGTGGTAACGGTGACCATCAACCGCCTGGAGTTCGGCCAGGGTGTGCAGACCGCCCTGCCCATGATTCTCGCCGAAGAACTGGATGCCGACTGGAGCCTGGTGCGCAGTCGCAACGGTAACAGCGACGCCGCCTATATGGACCCGGCCTTTGGCATACACCTGACTGGCGGCTCCAACTCGATCAAGAACAGCTATACCCAATACCGCGAACTGGGCGCCCGCGCTCGCGCCATGCTGCTTGCGGCGGCAGCCGCGCGTTGGAACGTCGATGTCGCGAGCCTGAGCACCCAAGCCGGCATGGTGCTCGGCCCCGCCGGGCGTAAAGCGAGCTATGGCGAGCTGGCCGAGGCCGCGATGGCCCTGCCCGTACCGGAAACGATCACGCTCAAGGATCCCAAGGATTTCCGAATCATCGGCCAGGCCACCACGCGCATCGATGCGAAAGCCAAGAGCAGTGGCCAGCAGGAATTTGGCATCGACATGCATCTGCCGGGGCAGCTCACAGCCGTGGTGGCACGTCCGCCAGTGTTCGGCGCCAGGATTGCCTCTTTGGATGACAGTGCGGCACGGGCAACCAAAGGGGTGAAAGCTGTGTTTCGCGTGCCGCTGGACCGAGGTGCTGAAGGCGTTGCTGTGGTGGCGGACGGTTATTGGCAGGCGAAACTGGCGCGTGATGCGCTGAAGCTGGAATGGGACTTGGCCAGCGTCGAGAAAGTGGACAGTGAAAAGCAACGGGGTCCAATACCGGGAGCTGGCCGCTCAACCCGGCCCACGACAATTCGACGCTGACATGACACCGCTTGCCAGCGCGCCGCATCAGTTGGAAGCCGAGTTTGTGTTCCCTTACCTCGCCCACGCGCCCATGGAGCCGTTGAACTGCACCGTGCAACTCGCGCAGGGGCGCGCCCAGTTGTGGGTCGGCACCCAGTTTCCTGGCGGCGATGGCGCGGCAGCTGCACGGGTCCTGAATCTGCAACCCGAACAAGTCCAGGTCAATGTGCAGACGGCGGGCGGAGGTTTCGGCCGGCGTGGCGTGCCCACCAACGATTTTGTCGTGCTGGCTTGCGAGGTGGCCAAGGCCGCGCACGCCGCCGGGCTTGATGCTCCTATCCGCACACTCTGGAGCCGTGAGGACGATATCAAGGGTGGCTACTATCGCCCCATGCACCTGCACCGCGCGCGCATCGGTTTTGACGACAGCGGTAAGGTGCTGGCCTGGGACCATGTCTTGGTCGGGCAATCCATCGTCAGTGGCACGCTGTTCGAGGGGATGGTGAAGAACGGGATCGATGCCACCGCAACAGAGGGAATGCGTAATCCTTATCCGCTGCCGATGCGCCTGACAGTCCACCACCCCAAACTCAACGTCCCCGTATTGTGGTGGCGCAGCGTCGGTTCCACCCATACGGCATTCGTGATGGAAACACTGATCGACGAGATCGCCCGCACCACCAAACAGGACCCGGTGGCGTACCGGATGAAGCTGTTTGGCGACCAGAGCCCACGGCATCGCGAAGCGCTGCAATTGGCCGTGGACAAGAGTGGGTATGGCAAGCGCCAGCTGGCGGCGGGCCGTGCCTGGGGCGTGGCGGTCCACGAATCGTTCAGTTCGGTGGTGGCGTACGTCGTCGAAGCCTCGGTGCAGGATGGTCGTCCGGTGCTGCACCAGGTGACCGCCGGCGTGCACTGCAATCTGGTCGTCAACCCACGCAGCGTTGAAGCCCAGGTACAAGGCGCTGCGCTGATGGGCTTGTCGATGTGCCTGCCAGGTGGCGCCGTCACCCTGAAGGACGGCGTCGTGCAGCAGAGCAATTTTGCCGACTTCAGCGTGCCGCGCATTACCGACATGCCGGAATTCGCCGTCCACATCGTGCCCAGCGCCGAACCACCCACGGGGATGGGTGAGCCCGGTTTGCCAGCGTTGGCTCCGGCGTTTGCCAATGCCGTGGCGAGCCTGACGGGTAAGCCGTTGCGTGAGTTGCCGTTCAAGTTGACGTGACAGAAACATGAGGCCGTCTGGCAGTTGCGCTGCCAGACGTGCCTCCCTGTTACAAGCGAATCCGCTTGATATCCCGCTGCGGTGGCTCTCCGAACAGGCGGCTGTACTCGCGGCTGAACTGCGAAGCACTTTCATAGCCAACCTGCCCGCCTGCGCTGCTCGCGTCGACATTCTGGGTCAACATCAAATGCCGAGCGGCTTGTAGCCTTAACTGTTTCTGGTATTGCAGCGGACTCATTCCGGTCACGGTGCGAAAGTGCTGGCGAAAGGTAGAAGGACTCATGTGCGCCTGTGCCGCCAGATCGTCCATGCGCAGCGTCAGGCGAAAATTGAGTTTCAACCAGGCGAGGGTCTTGGCGATGTGTTGGCTGGGTGAGCCTGCGGCGATGACATGCAGCAATTGCGGAGCATGGGCACCGCTTAACAGACGAGCGATGATCTCTTCCTTGATCAGCGGGGCCACAGTCTCAAGCAGTGGCGGCTCCTTCAACAGCTCGACCAGACGCTTCAGGGCATCCAGCACACCGGCATCCAAAGCCTGCACGGTAATGGGTTTGAACGCGTCGTCTCTCATGCGTTGCGACAGCCGCATGCGCTCGGCCACTTGCATCACCGTGGTGCTTTCGAATCTCAGCATCATGCCCAGGAAAGGCTCGGCGACGCTGGCCTGGCAGATATGTGAAATGACTGGCAGATCTACGCTGGTCACCATGGACTGACCGGGTGAATAGGTCAGGATGTCCTCCCCCACCATGGCTTGCTTACGGCCTTGCAAGGTGACGCCGATACCCAGGCCGTAGATGCAGTGCATGGGCGCAGTGATCGCTTTGCGCCGATGCAGGCTCAAGCCGGGTATGGCGGTGATCTGGTCGCCGTCGCTGGGCAGCCGTTGACTGACCGAATCGGCCAGACGTTCTATGTCGCTGAGGGTTTTGGCGCTTGTAAAAATCGGTTGGCACATTCGACTCCTGGAAACATCAGGCCTGGACGGCTCACAGCGAACGAGGTTCGCTCTGACCGCAAGTCCGCCCACGGTGGAGTATGCTGGGCCGGTGGTTCGGCTCGCTTGCCTGATCAGCGCAATTTCTTGCACGATTCAACGAGCCATCAGAGCCAGAAGACCCTGACATCCAAGTATAACAAGATGTTTCAGAAAATAAGGATGCCCAAAGCGATGACTTCGCCTGGCACCTAAAGTCTATGGAAGATGTAGCGGGCGGACGGTTGATCGTCCAACGCTACCCCTGCCTGGCCCAGTTGTTCGCGCAAAACTGGCGTGTCGACCCGGACTTTCCAATCCGCACGGGCCGGAGCCACTGACCCGCCGTCGTAACGGCTGATCGCCTCGAACAGCTGCGTTCGGTCTGGGAGGTACACCGCCAACGCGTCGCCCTTCCACGCCGCGACATTCATTCCCAGGGCTTCACATACCTGGATTTTCGCCTGGGCATCGTCTCTATCGGCCTGGCGTGAGCGTTCGATCTGATCGGCCAGGATCGGATCGACGACCCGGTCCGTGAAGAGAATATCCCCCGCCTCCCAGACTTCGGGAGGGCAAATCTTATCGGCCGGGCGCAGGGTAATGAACGGATTAATTTCCATCGGGTAAATTCGACAGACCAGGGGGCGCTCTTCATAGATGCCGCAACGGCCGTCGTCGCCCAGGTTCTGACATTGCGTCAGGGCATTGCCGGCCAATACCGCAACGACTCGAATCTGCGCATTGCCGCTGGTTACCTCCACGGCCCGCTGGGCGCTGTGGGTGAATTGCCCAGGCGCAGAAGCCCAAGTCGTTTCATCAAACGCCTCCAGTATGACCGCCACTTCATGCCCTCGTTGGAGCCACTGCCGTGCCTCGTTCAGCGTCAGTGGAATCAGGCGGCCCTTGCAGCAAATCCCGCAACCGTTGCAGGCAAATCGGATAGCGCTGTTTTCCATACCAAGCTCTCACACACATGTTTTCAACCGACCATCGATGTGCCCTCGAGCGGATACATCGGTGGCAGAGCCCCAGGGGCGCGAAAGTATGTGGAGCGAGAAACGGATTCGTTTGCCGGATTCGCCGGCATGTTTGCCCGATTCAAGGTGAATTCCGCTAACCGGCCCTTGAAACGAAACTCTGTTGTGGCGAGGGAGGTTGCTTGCGCCGGCCACTCCTCACCACGGATTTCACGTCCCTAAGTAAGCACTATTGCTCTTATGACCAGTTTTTACAGGCCCCGCCATCACTTCGCCGCAGCAGCGGTTTCAATCAGCCGGGCGACCGGCTCCGGATTGGAAACCATCACCACATGGGAAGCCCCCTTGACCACTTTCACGACCTTGGCCTCGGCACGCTTGGCCATGAAGGCCATGGTCTGGGGCGGGATGTTCTTGTCCTTGTCGCCGTAGATGTACCAGGACGGAATGTGCTTCCAGGCCGGGGTCCCGGCCTGTTCGTTCAACGCCGCCTCAGTGACCGGACGCTGTGTCGCCGCCATCAATGCCGCCTGCCCGGCGGGAACATCAGCGGCGAACTGGTCGCGGAACTTGTCCTGTTGGATGTACAGATCCTTTCCGTCGTCAGCCAGTGCGACAGGTGGAGCAAGGGTTGGCCCCAGGGTGCTTCCGGGGAATTTGCCGGCGAGCCCGGCGACGGTTTCGCCCGCCTCGGGGGCGAACGCGCTGACGTAGACCAGTGCCTTGACGTTGGCATGGTCGTTGGCCGCTTCGCTGATGACGTTGCCGCCGTAGGAATGGCCGACCAGCACAACGGGAGATTGGATGCTGCTCAGCAAGGCGGAAACTGCAGCACCATCGCTTTTCACGCTGCGCAACGGGTTGGCTGCGGCGACAACGGTATAGCCATCTTTCTCGAGGATCTTCACCACGCCATTCCAGCTTGAAGCGTCGGCAAAAGCGCCGTGTACGAGGACGACCGTGGGTTTTTCAGTTTGTGCGAACGCGTTGGCCGCGATGAACAGGCCGGCGCTGCACGCCAGTGCGGTCATGACTTTTTTCATTGGAAACTCCTTGGGTGACAGGGCTATTGGGCGAATCGGGTGAAGACGAAGTCGTGGTTCTGCACGCGCGCCTGATGGCAGGCGAAGCACGTCTGGTGCTGTGCCTCATCGGCGGGTTTGCCATTGATAAAGCGGCCAAAGCCCCAGCCGCCGGTGGCGGCATATTTGCTGGAGTCCTTGACCATGACCTGCACGGTGGTCGCCGCGCCGGGGATCGAAGCCGGCTCGAACTCCGGCGACTGGACGTGTTTCCAGGCCAGCTTGACCAGCACCGCGCCGTCCGGGAACGGCAGTGTTGAATCCTGATAAGCCTTGATCGCCAGGTCATTGCCCAATACCGCTCTCAGCTCGTTCAGGGGTTCCGCCTCCTGGGCCGGGGCTATCAGCGCCCATTGGCGATACCCATCAGGAAGCTTTACGCCATAGATCGGTGACGCCTCGCCGCTGCCGGCGTCGCCCAAGGCGATGCCGGTCGCGGTCAGTGCAGCCACTGCAATGACAGCGGAGACCGCCAGTTGCTTGAGTTTCATCGTTGTTCTCCCCTGGGCGCTATTGGAGGTGATCGGCGTCGATCACGGCCTGGGCGAACGCTTGCGGAGCCTCTTGCGGCAGGTTGTGGCCGACACCGCCGTCGATCAGACGATGCTCATATTGGCCGGTGAAGCGCTTGGCATAGGCCTCGGCCGGTGGATGCGGTGCGCCGTTGGCGTCGCCCTCGAGGGTGATGGTCGGCACACTGATGGACGGAAAGGTCGCGAGTTTCTTCTCCAGCTTGTCGTACTTGGCCTCGCCCTTCACCAGGCCCAGGCGCCAGCGATAGTTGAAGATTGAGACGGCGACGTGATCGGGGTTCTGCAAAGCGGCGGCGCTTCGGTCATACGTCGCGTCATCGAAATTCCACTTCGGCGACGCCAGTTTCCAGATCAGCTTGGCGAAGTCGTGGGTGTTTTTTTCGTAGCCCAGACGGCCACGCTCGGTGGCGAAGTAGAACTGGTACCACCACTGCAACTCGGCGGCCGGCGGCAGCGGCGTCTTGCCGGCTTCCTGGCTGCCGATCAGGTAGCCACTCACCGCCACCAGGGCTTTGACCCGCTCCGGCCACAGGGCCGCGACGATGTCGGCGGTGCGGGCGCCCCAGTCGTAACCGCCGAGCACGGCCTGCTTGATCTTCAGCGCGTCCATGAAGTCGATCAGATCGCTTGCCAGCGCAGAAGGCTGGCCGTTGCGCAGGGTCTTGGCCGACAGGAAACGCGTATCGCCATAACCGCGGGCATAGGGAATCAACACGCGATAGCCCTTCTCGGCCAGTGCCGGCGCAACGTCGGCGTAGCTGTGAATGTCATAGGGCCAACCATGCAGCAGGATGACCACCGGCCCATCGGCAGGACCGACCTCGGCATAGGAAACGTCCAGCAGGCCAGCCTTGACGTGCTTGAGCGGGCCGAACGAGGTGTGACTGCCCGGCGTGATGGAGGCGATGGTGCTGGCAGGTACATCCGCGGCGCTCGCCTGGGACGAGGCCAGTCCCAAGGCGCCCAGTTGCATCATGGCGAACATCAGGATAGATGGGCCGAACAGGCGCCGAGGCCGCGCGGCGGATGTGTGGTTCAACAGAGTCGTGTCCATGGTGAATCTCCTTTGCGAACGGCGGGTGAGCGGCTCCCGTTCGGAACCGCTTGGAGAGGTTTATCGAGCAGTCTGGGCAAGCGTGTTTTTTGCAGCCGTGCGCAACGGCCGGAAGGCTTCGCGCAGTTCCTCACTGAACAATTGAGGCTGCTCCCAGGCCGCGAAATGGCCGCCCTTGCTGACTTCGCTGTAGTAGGACAGCGATGGATAGGCGCGCTGGGCCCAGGTTTTCGGGGCTCGATAGATCTCATGGGGGAACACGGTGATGGCCACCGGGACTTTGATGTCCGCCGTCTTTTGCGCCGCCGCACTGAAATTATTGTTGTTGTTCTCCCAGTAGAAACGGGAGGACGACGCACCGGTGTCCGTCAGCCAGTAAAGGCTGATGTCATCGAGCATTTCATCGCGGCTCAGCACGCGTTCCGGTTTGCCGTCGCTGTCGGTCCAGGCGGCGAATTTTTCGTACATCCACGCGGCTGTGCCGGAGGGCGAATCGGCCAGCAGGTAGCCGATGGTCTGCGGCCGAGTCACCATCATTGCGCCGTAGGCGGCATTGCGGCCGAAGAATGTACTCAGCGAGTTGTAGGCGCTGCGTTCCGGATCGCTCAGCCCGGCCGGTGCCGGATCGCCGCTGTTGATCGGTTTCACCAGCTCCGGTGGGACGGTCGCCGGCATATTCAAGTGGATACCCAGTAAACCGGGAGGCGCCAGGCGGCCCAGTGCATCGGAGATCACCGAACCATGATCGCCACCCTGGGACACGTAGTGGGTGTAGCCCAGGCGCTTCATCAACACGTCCCAAGCCTTGGCCACACGGTCGGGCCCCCAGCCCAATTCGGTCGGTTTCCCGGAAAAGCCATGACCGGGAATAGAAGGGATCACAACGTCGAACGAGTCTTCGGCACGCCCGCCGTACGCGGTCGGATCGGTCAGTGGGCCGATAGTCTTGAGAAACTCGAACTGTGAACCCGGCCAACCATGGGTAAGGATCAGCGGCATGGCGTTGGGGTTGCGCGAGCGTACATGAATGAACTGAATGTCGAGCCCATCGATGGTGGTGATAAACTCGGGCAAGGCATTGAGCTTGGCCTCGGCTTTGCGCCAGTCGTAACCGCTGCCCCAGTACTTCACCAGCTCTTGCACTTGGGCCAGTTGCACACCTTGAGACACATCACTGACGGTTTCTTTATCCGGCCACCGCGCATCGACAATGCGTTTGCGCAGATCAGCCAACTTCGCTTCATCAACGTGAACGCGATACGGACGAATGGCCTCCGATTGAGCTGGTACCGTACTGGAGGATGGGTTGTCGACCACCGCAGTGGCCGCCCATGCACCATTGCTTCCAGCCAGCAGTGCGAGACCGAGCACACTGCCGATGGCGGATGAAGCCAGGCAACGCTGCCAGGCGGAAGAGGACGAAGCTGCGGGCATGATGAATCTCCTTGAGTAAATGGCCGACAGGCCTGGCGATCGTTGCCGGGACAAATCACTGGCGATGGCACGCCGTCCCGCGCGTTGGCCGCTACCGCGCCAAGGGCTAGGCGTGGCATACGCTGGGCGATGCTGGGGGTTGCGGCTCATGACACTGTCTCCAACGTCGAATGATCCGAGACGGCGGGGGCGGTCTCGATGGGTTCATTTGACGCCGGTGAGGTATCCCGGATATGTCACGGACGGGCCTGAAAGAAACAGTCCGTATCGACAGGGGGGCTGGATACAAAGAGATACATTTGTGCGGGAAAAGCTCGGTCTGCCGAGCAGACCGAGCGGTGAGATGCGATCATGGTTCACATCAATGTTGCCTCATCCACCGCTATCGCGAGCAGGCTCGCTCCCACAGGGATTTGTGGTGAGCGCTGGATTTTCGACCCGAGAACCAGTGTGAAAGCCGAGCTCGACTCAGGCCGCCCCGCCCTTGCCGTGAAACGCCTGCCCCAACACCGCCAAGCGCTCCGCCAACGGCGGCAAGCACTGACTGCTGCGAGTCAGGATGCCAATGTTGTCCGCATTGCGCTCAGCCACGGCCTGCACGCTTTGCAGGCGCTGGTTGATGCCCATCGATGCCTTGGATTGTTCCTGGGTGGTGCTGGCGATCAGGTCGTTGAAATGGTTGATCACGGCAATGTCTTCGACGACGGCGTGCAACAGTTGCGAAGCCAGTTGGCTGGCGGACACGCAGCGCTCCACCCCGTCGCGGCTGTCTTGCATCGCGACGGCGGCCTGGCGGCTGCCTTGCTGCAGTTTGGCGATGATCTGCTGGATCTCGGTGGTAGACGCCGAGGTCTTTTGTGATAGGGTGCGGACCTCGTCGGCCACCACCGCGAACCCACGGCCCTGTTCGCCAGCCCGGGCCGCCTCAATGGCGGCGTTGAGGGCCAGCAGGTTGGTCTGCTCGGCAATGCCGTTGATCACATCCAGCACCTGACCGATCTGCTGTGCCTGCTCGGCCAAGACCTGCACGGTTTCGTTGGTCAGGTTGATACGCCCTGCCAGCTCGACAATCTCTTCTCGGGTCTGGTCAACCGTGCTGCGCCCGAGGGTGACCTGCTCGTTGGCCTGGCCGGCACGCTGCAGGGTCTGGTCGACATGGCCGGCAATGTTTTCCATGGCTTGGACCAGATGGCCGATCGCACCGCTCATCTGTGCCACTTCATCCAGTTGGTGACGGGCACCGGTTTCCAGGGTCTGGCCAACCTGGGACAGGTCCTGGCCCAGGTCCGAAAGGTTGCGGGTGTCGCGTACCACGCCGTCCACCAGTTGAGTGACCTGCTGGAGGAAATGATCGAAACGCTCACTCGAAGAGACCTTGACGCCATCGCTGTGCTGCCTGCCGGTGTCGTTGCTCAACTGCGCGGCCGCCGCCAGCACCTTGTCGAGTACCTCCTGGTTTTCCGTGGCGTCGGCCAGGCTTTGGTTCGCCAGGTAAATCAGGATCACGCTTTCCACCACCACGTAGAACGCGTGGAGAAAGACCATCGACCAGCCACCGTGGCTACCCATGACGAACACTGGATAACCCTGGTGTTGAAGCCAGTGAAACCCCAGGTGATGAACCGCGATGGTGGCGGCGGCGACGACAATCGGCAGCCAGTCACGGTAAAACGTCAGCACGGCCAGCAGCACAAAGATCCCGAAGTGGAATTCGATCACGCCGTGGGTCTGGTTGATGTGCAGTGCCGCCATGACCATCAGCGCGACCGCGATGACACAGCGCATGGCCCGGGTGCCGGCCAAAACGCGATAAAGCGCGGTGCTCGCCACGCAGGTGGTCGCCCCCACCAGTAGCGCCTGGGTGAACGTCGAATGCAGGAATGCCAGGCTCAGGGAATACAGCAGCGTGAGCCAAAGCAGCCCCAGCATGATGCGGTCGGCTTTACGGTGGTGATCGTGAAAGCGCACGGGCGAAGTCATGGGGGTCGTCCTTTTCAAAGACTTGTAGGTCCGTTACCAAAATGGCGTAAACGGCTTAGCGGCGTGTCGAGTGAGAACTTTAACTGATTATCATCAATTAGTAGCACTACGCCACTAAGCTTTTCTCGGCGGTCTTTGCTTTATGATGTTCGCCATCTCATGACTGACTGATGGAACCCCCATGACTTTCGATTTCGACACCGTATTGGAGCGCCACGGCACCGGCAGTACCAAATGGAGCCGCTACCCGGCCGATGTGTTGCCAATGTGGGTGGCCGACATGGACTTCCCCGCCCCGCCGGTGGTCATCGACGCGCTGCACAAGCGCCTCGAACATCCGATGCTGGGCTACAGCGTCGCCCAGGACAATCTGCGTGCGGCCATCGTCGCCGATCTTTGGGACAAATACGCGTGGCGCGTCGAGCCCCAGCAGATCGTGTTCCTGCCCGGTGTCGAGCCGGGTTTCAACATGGCGCTGCATGCCCTCGTGGAGCCCCAGCAGAATGTCGTGGTGCAAGTGCCCAACTACCCGCCGCTGCGTCACGCCCCCGATCATTGGCAGTTGAATAAAGTGGAGTTGCCGTTCACCCCGGTCAACGGTGAGTTCCATACGCCGTTGGCGGCATTGCGCGAGGCGTTGCAGGGTGGCGGCGCGCTGTTGCTGAGCAATCCCCACAACCCGCTGGGCAAAGTGTTCGAGCGCGAAGAACTCAAGGCCGTGGCCGACATTTGCCTGGCGCAGGACGCCTGGATCATCTCCGATGAAATCCACGCCGAACTGTGCTTCGACGGCCGCGTGCACATTCCGACCGCCTCCCTCAGCCCGGAGATTGCCGAGCGCACCATCACGTTGATGTCGGCCAGCAAGGCCTACAACATCGCTGGGCTGAAAACATCGTTCGCCATTATCCAGAACGCCAAGCTGCGCGAGCGGGTCAACAGTGCCCGGGCCGGCATGGTCGACAGCGTCAATGCCCTGGGCCTGGAAGCGACCCGTGCGGCCTATAGCGAAGCAGGTCCGTGGCTCGAGGCCTTGAAGGCGTACCTGCAAGCCAACCGCGATTACCTGGTAGAGGCGGTGAACACTCGCCTGCCGGGCGTCACCATGACTGTGCCCCAAGGCACTTACCTGGCCTGGTTGGATTGCTCCGGATTGGGGCTGGATGACCCTCAAGGGTTCTTCTTGAAAGAAGCCAAGGTCGGGCTGAGCGCCGGGCTGGATTTTGCTGACGATGCCGGGCAGTTCGTGCGCCTGAACTTCGGCTGCCCGCGGGCATTGCTGGAGGAAGGCATCGCACGGATGGAGCGCAGCCTGAAAGCCAGGGGCTGATCCAGCAGGCGAAGCAATCCCTTGTGGCGAGGGAGCTTGCTCCCGCTGGGGCGCGGAGCGGCCCCTAACTAGCAGAGCACCCAGTATTGGTGAAATCTGAGGGCTGCTCCGCAGCCCAGCGGGAGCAAGCTCCCTCGCCACACAAGTGCCCTTGCCACAAGGGTTTATGCGTTATTCATGCATATCCGGCGCATAGACAAAACACAGCTTGTTCCCCTCCGGATCACGGCAATACGCCCCGAAATAACCTTCGCAATACTGCGGCCTCGGACCGGGTGGGCCTTCGTCAGTACCGCCCATCGCCATCGCCTGCTCCCAGGCGGCGCGGACGGTTTGTGGGGAGTCGGCGGCGAAGCTTACTTGCATGCCATTGCCCCAGGTCGCGGGCAGCCCGTTGAAAGGCAACTGGACAAAAACCTGCGGCCAATACTTGCCGGGCTGACGCCAACCCTCCCCCGGCGGGCCCGAATCGTTTTCGCCCTCGATACGCTCCAGCCCCAGGCAGCCGAGGACGGCGTCATAAAAAGCGACCATCTTCGGCAGGTCGCGCGCGCCGATCTGTATATGGCTGAACATTATCCTGCTCCTTTCGACACCGGTACTGACGTTGGAGAATACCGGCTCGCCCATATTCGCCACAGCCGACGATTCACCGACGAAACGACTTGCCGTGACGCTCATCGACTGGCAGGGCAATCCAACCGAACTCTACCCGAAAACCCAAAGTCCACCCTCCATCAACCACATCCAGCCTGGAGAATGACGATGGTCGACTACCCTTTCCCACCTTTCCCGAAACAAAGCCAGCCGGTGCCCGGCACCCAGCGCAACATGGACCCTTACCCGGATTGCGGCGAACAGAGCTACACCGGCTCCGGACGACTGGCGAACAAGATCGCCCTGATCACCGGCGCCGACAGCGGCATCGGTCGCGCCGTCGCCATTGCCTTCGCCCGTGAAGGCGCGGACGTGGCGATTGCCTACCTGGACGAGCATGAAGACGCCCAGGAAACCGCGCGCTGGGTCGAGCAGGCCGGACGCCAATGCCTGCTGTTGCCCGGTGACCTGGCGGACAAAGGCCTGTGCCGCAAAATCGTCGATGAGACTGTCGCCCGCTTCGGGCATATCGACGTTCTGGTCAACAACGCCGCGTTCCAGATGACTCACGAAAGCCTCGAGGAGATTCCCGACGAAGAATGGGTGCGTACCTTCGATATCAATATCACGGCGATGTTCAGGATCTGCCAGGCCGCCGTGCCGCACATGAAACCGGGCGGCTCGATCATCAACACCAGCTCGGTCAACTCCGACATGCCCAAGCCGACGCTGCTGGCGTATGCCACCACCAAGGGCGCCATCGCCAACTTCACCGGCGGCCTGGCGCAACTGCTCGGGCCCAAGGGCATCCGCGTGAACAGCGTGGCGCCGGGACCGATCTGGACGCCGCTGATCGTGGCGACCATGCCCGAGGAAGAAGTGCAGAATTTCGGTTCCCAGACACCCCTTGGCCGCCCTGGCCAGCCGGTTGAGGTGGCGCCGATCTACGTGCTGTTGGCCTCGGATGAAGGCAGCTACATTTCCGGGGCCCGTTATGGGGTTACCGGGGGCAAGCCGATGTTGTGATCAAGGCGGCTGAGCCTGTTTTTTGTGGCGAGGGGATAAATCCCCTCGCCACAATGAAGTTCGCCAGCACTCGGGGTTACTCCTTGGCAATCACCGAAATCTTCCCATTGCGCTCGATGATCGCAAACTTGATCTGTTCCAGGCTCTCGATGCCCTGGCTCGAGCGCGCCGCTTCCATGATGTCCGCCTCCACCAACCGCGCATGACGCATCCGGCCGCGCAGGATTCGGCCGTCCTCGACGATGATGGTCGGGCCACCGTCGATCAGCCGCGACACCCATTGGGAGCGCAGTTTGAGCAACGAGAAGCCGACATCAATGGCAATCATTGTCACGATCACCATCAGCGCGTTGGTCATCGAGAAATCATCCCCCAACAGCGCCTGTTGAGTGGCTTCGCCGATGATCATCAACAACACGAAATCAAAAGTGGTGAGTTCTGCCAGTGAACGTCGCCCGGCGATCTTGAACAACACCATCAATGCGGCATACATCACCGCGGCTCGCAGCACCGAATCCATAGGTCACCTAAGGAAGAATGAATTGGTTGAAACTGACCACGGCACCGCCGGCGGTTGCGATGCGGCTGTGATAGGTCCCGAAGCCTTCGCCGAGCAATGACAGATGCAGGCTGGCCTGCCCCTGTTTATCCGCTTGGACCCAAAGCGTCATGCCCTGCCCCGCGCCCGCCGAGCGCAGCGGTGGAGGTTGCAACGCTTGCACCTCGAACCCTTCCAGCCAGTCGCCACCCAACTCGACTTCCAGCACGGCGTTGGGTTGGCCCTTCAGACGTATGACCACGGCGTTGCTGGAGCCGTTGCGGTGGAAAGCCTCATATTCGACGCTCAGGCTACCGTCGCTGCTGTGCAGCTCCCGGCTGCTCAACGGGCCACGGGAAAACAGCCCCAGCAAGGTCAGGATCACCAGCAGCACCAGCACGTACCAGCCGACTCGCTCGAAAACGCCAGACCTTGTGTTGGAACGCCATGTCCTCGCGTACCGGAAACTGGCGGCTACGGTGGTCGTCCTGCTCGTATGGATCGCTCATGGTCCGTCCCCTATCGCCGCTCGCCGACCAAGGCACGCTGGTGAAAGCTGGGCAATTGCTGCAACGCGTATTCGGCGGCCCACAATTGCACCTGGCCACGACTGCCGAAGAACCGGACGCAGCGACTGAACAAGGCTCGCTGGCCGTTGACATCGAACGCCCAGGCAAAGCAGACGGTACCGGCGGGTATTCCGTCCTTGTCGTCTGGCCCGAGCAGGCCGGTGGTCGCCACCGCCACGTTGGCATCGGCATCGTGCAAGGCGCCGAGGGCCATTTCCTCAGCGACTTCTCGGCTGGTGAGATTGAAAGTCTCGATGGTGCGTGGACTGACGCCGAGCAAGCGCTGCTTGGCTTCCGGGGAATACACCACATAGCCACTTTCGATCAGTGAACCGCTGCCGGGCACCTCGGCCAGCAACGTGACGATCTGCCCGGCCGTGCAGGATTCGGCCGTGGTCAGGCGCAGGTCATGATCACGTAAATAATCAACCAGGGTTTGGGCAACAGTCATGGCAGGCGGTCCTTCAGGGATGCTGATGGGTTGACCCCTGCCATTGTGTTTCATTCCCTTTATCGCGCCTCAGTGTTGGGCCAGCCAACAAAGGGGCGGCAAATAAATGAAACCCCTGTCTCTTGCTGTACCTCAAATCTACATGGGCCTCATGCGGGGCCGTCCTGATCAGGAGGTCGTCATGTCTGCACCTTTCGTCAAACTGTTCACGCACCCCGAATTTGCCTGGGCCGACATCCGCGAGCAGGAACAGGCGCATCCGCTTCATTATCTGGTTCACTTGCTGTTGCTCGCATTGATTCCGGTGGTGTGCCTGTTCATCGGCACCACTTGGACCGGCTGGAGCCTGGCTGAAAACGAAACGGTACGGCTCAGCCGCGCCAGCGCGCTGCAATTGTGCGTGCTGCTGTACCTGACCATCGTAGTTGGCGTCACATTGATGGGACTGTTCATTCGCTGGATGTCCCGAACCTTCGAGGTGCGCCCAACGGTCAACCAATGCATCGGTTTCGCCGCCTACACCGCCACGCCGTACTTCCTGGCCGGGATCTTCGGGCTTTATCCGAGTCGCTGGTTGGCGGTCACGGCCTTGTTGCTGGCATCGGCCTACTCGACATTCCTGCTGTTTGTCGGCCTGCCCAAGTTCATGGGCCTCAAGAAAGAACAGGGCCTGCTGTACTCGGCGAGTGTCTGGGGCGTTGGCTTGCTGGTGCTGGTAACGATTCTGGTGGAAATGATCTTGCTATGGTTCAACTACCTGCAGCCGGAATATCTGCGTGTTCCGGTGGGCTGAGCGTGCGGCATCATTTGTGGGAGCGGGCTTGCTCGCGAAGGCGGCATTACAGTCGACAATGATGTTGAATGTGCTGGCCTCTTCGCGAGCAAGCCCGCTCCCACAGAAGAAACGCGTTCACCCACGATCAGGTCGGCTGCGCATCCCTAAGTAGCCGTCACCGCAGCAACGGATAGATGCACCACCACACAAACACCTTACGCCTTCCTCATGCCGATACGCCGACGCATCTCAGCCGTAATACTCTGCCGAGTCTTCTTCAGCCCAGCCCAAGGCTCATGACCCACCTGCGCCAAACGCTCATGAACATTGTGCACATTCCACAGATTCGCCCCCTTGAGCTCAGCCATCTCCTCACGAAAGATCGGCACTGAAACCGGCAACCCTTCCCGAGTCCGGGCGGCGTAGGGGCAGATGGTAGTGGCGCCCAACCCATTACGCAGGTAATCGATGAAGATCCGCCCTACCCGGTTCTTCGGCCCGGACACCGCCGAAAAACGGTCCGGCAGCAGCTTGGCCATATGACTGACAATCGCATGACTAAAGCCCTTGACCTCATCCCAGCCCAGTTTGCGTGTCAACGGCACCACCACATGAATGCCCTTGCCGCCGCTGGTCTTGAGGAACGCCTTGAGCCCCAGTTCATCGAGCACCGATAACGTGAGCTGCGTCGCCTCGACCATGCTTTTCCAGGGCAATGCCGGGTCCGGGTCAAGGTCGAGGACGAAGCGGTCGGGCTTGTCCAGGTCGACGGAGGTGGCATTCCAGGTGTGCAGTTCCACCGTGCTCATCTGCACCGCGCCAATCAGCGCCTCGGCGTTGTTGATGATCATCACCGGCTGCCCGGTCAGTTCCTTGTCCAGGCTGACGATGCCGGGAATCGCCAGGCGCTCGGAGTTCTTCTGGAAAAACAGCTCACCGGCGATGCCTTCCGGCGCCCGGACCAGGGCAACCGGGCGATCCTTCAGTTCCGGCAGGATGAATTCGGCAACGCTGGCGTAGTACTCGGCCAACTGCAGTTTGGTGGTGCCGCTGCTGGCGTCGATGACCCGCTCCGGATGGGTGATGCGGACCTTGCCGTTCATGGCCGGCGCCTTGGCTTTTGTCTGGGACTTTGCCTTGTCCTTGCTCTTGTCCGGTTTCGCGTCAGGTTCATCCTTGCTGCTGGTTTTCTTCGTCGCAGTGGTTTTTTTCACGGGTTTGGCAAGCTCCTGGGTGATGGCCTTGGCCGGCTTGTCGTTGCGCAAGCCATGGAAGACCGCATGGCGCACCGAGCCTTCCTTGGTCATTTCGGCAAAGGCCACTTCGGCCAGCAGCGTCGGTTCGAGCCAGTGCACGCCCTTGGCTTCGTAGCCGGTGGGCGGGTTCACCACGGCGGCCTTTTTCGTCTCCAGGGGCAGCAGTTGCTGGTAGATGCTCTTGAGGGTAGTTTCGTTGAAACCGGTGCCGACCTTGCCGGCGTAACGCAATTGGCCGCTGTCAGCGTCATGCAGCCCCAGCAGCAAGGCACCGAAGGCACTGCGGGCACCTTTGGGATCGCTGAAACCCACTACCACGAATTCCTGGCGATTCTTGCATTTGAGCTTGATCCAATCGTTGCTGCGCCTGGACACATAGGCGCTGCCGACGCGCTTGCCGATCAGCCCTTCCATCTGCATCTGGCAGGCACTGTTGAGCAGCGCTTCAGGGGGGTCCTCAAAGGCATCGGAAAACCGCAACAAGGGGCTTTGATTGGGTTCCAGCACGGCGGCCAATGCCACCCGGCGTTCTTGCACCGGCACTTTGCGCAAATCCATGCCGTTGAGATAAGGCATATCGAACAGGTAATAGGCAATCTTGCCACTGCTGCCGACCTCAAAGGCGTTTTGCAAGGCCTGGAAGTCCGGCACGCCCTGATCGTTGGCGACCACCATTTCACCGTCGAGCCAGGCCGATTCCAACCCCAGCCCAGCCAAGGCCTCGGCCTGCTTTGGCAACTTGTGGGTCCAGTCATGGCCGTTGCGGGTCAACAGCCTGACGTCGCCGTTTTCGATCCGCGCCATGACCCGGTAACCGTCGAACTTGATCTCATAAAGCCAATCGCCGTCGGGTGCGCTGTCCACCAGCGTCGCCAGTTCCGGTTTGAGGGTTTCCGGCAGCGGCCCAGCGACCGCACCGCTGAGGGTGGTTTTCGAGGTGCGTTTCGGCGATTTCGGCTGGGCGGCTTTTTCCGGTTGCTTCACCGCTTTCGCCGCGGTGGCCTTGCCTCGACGCTTGGGCACAAGGGTGCGATCGCTGAGCACACTGTCCGGCTCGGCTTCGACCACGTCGTATTCGCTTTCGGCACGGGCGGCCTGGTCCTGATGCTTGATCAGGAACCACTGTTCCTGCTTGCCAGGCATGTGAGTGCGCACCAGGTTCCACAAGCCGCTGAGTTTTTCGCCTTGCAGCTCGAACTTGAGCCGGCCTTTTTCATAGGCCTCGTGGGGATCTCCCTGGGGAATCCAGACACCCCGGTCCCAGACGATCACGTCACCGGCACCGTAGTGGCCTTCGGGGATGCTGCCCTCGAACGTCGCGTAGTCCAACGGATGGTCTTCGACATGCACCGCCAGGCGCTTGGCTTTCGGGTCCAGGGAGGGTCCCTTGGGCACCGCCCAGCTCTTGAGCGCGCCGTCCAGCTCCAGCCGGAAGTCGTAATGCAATCGCGAGGCATCGTGCTTTTGAATGCAGAACTGCAAGGCGTGGGCGGTCTTTGGCGATCTGCGCGAACGTTTCGCCGCCGGCTCCGGGGTGGCGGCGAAATCTCGCATGCGGTTGTAGTCATCCAGGGTCTTGCTGCTCATGGACCACCTGCCACCTGTTGCAAGGCTGGGTCGGCGACCGGCATCCCGGCGGTTTCCGCGAGCAATTGATCGACCACGCGGCTCAAGGCCTGTTCGACCGAATCGCCCAGCAGCAGGCCTTGTTCGTAGAGCACGATTTGCCGATCGGCGCTGGTGCCTTCCTGCACGATCCGCCGGGCCTGCTTGAACACGTCCTGGACGCCCAGTTGGGCCGCGGTTTCACCGAAGGTCTGCTCCGCCAGGGTCAGCCATTCACCGATCAGCATCGGTTGGTCCTGCCCCTCGACGATAAACTCCGCGAGAATCCCGTGGCGCTTGGCCCGCCAGCGGTTTTCCTTGAGGATCCACTGGGACATCTGGCTGTAGTGGGCGCCGGACCGGCGCTGCGCGACGGCATGGGCCACCATCAGGCGAAACAGCGAGACCAGGCAAAGGACGTCCTCTGCCCGAGGGCAGGCATCGCAGATGCGCAGCTCCAGCGTGGGATAACGTGACGAAGGCCGTATCACCCACCAGCAATCGCTGGCTTGGCGAATGGACCCGGTGCGCATGAGCATGTCGACGTAGCCGGCGAACGCCGACTCATCTTCGAAGTACTCCGGCACGCCCATGCGCGGCCATTCATCGCAGGCCACTTGTCGATAGCTGCTGAAGCCGCTGTAGCCACCGTTCCAGAACGGCGATGACGCGCTCAGGGCCAGGAACATCGGCAACCAGGGCAGGATTTCATTCATGACCCGCACCCGATCCTGGGTGGCCGGGACTTCCACGTGTACATGCAGGCCCGAGAGCACGCTACGCCGCGCCACCCGCTGATAATCATCGAACAGTTGCTGGAAATGCAGCTCATCGGTGGGTTGCAGCACAGGGGTGGCCATTGGGTGTGAACCGGCACTGAGCAGGCCCAGGCCATAGGGCGCCAGCCGCTGGTTCAGGCCCGTACGCACCTGGCTGAGGTAGTCGGCGGCCTCGGGCAGGCTGCGAAAGATGGGCGAGGCCATCTCCACCTGGCATTGAAACATTTCATGGGCGAAATGCTTGCCCAGCTCGGCCTGGCACGCGGCGACAGCCTCCGCGGGTGGCTCACCCGGCATGCACCGGGTGTTCAGGTCGGTGATGAAATACTCCTCTTCAACGCCGAACTTCATGCGTCTGTTCATCGATAGTCCCTCCGATAACCCCGCCGAGACCTGCGCCAATGCGGGTTACAACCAACGCCACCACGGCGATCCTTTCCACGTCCTGATAACCCGGCGTGAGCAGTTCTTCACCGAACACATCCGGGTCCAATTCCTTGTAGGTCCAGCCGAAATCCGCCGAGTCACGCCATTGCCCCAGCGCTTCGAGGAACGGGTCGCGCCCGTCCACCATGGCCACGCCGGTGTAGAGCACCAGCGAGCCGCCCGGTGTAAGCCGGGGCAAGGCCTGCTCGACGATGCGCAGCGACAGCCCGGCGCCCAGTGTGCCGCCGCCATGGCGATAGGCGCGCTCGGAGGGGTCGGCCATGTACGGCGGGTTGGCGACGATCAGGTCGAACTGGCCTGGCACATCCTGCAGCACGTCGCTGCGGGCGACCTCGACGTTGGCCACCTCCGCCAGCGCAGCGTTCACGGCGCTCAGGCGCAGGGCTTGGGGGTTGATGTCCACGGCCAGCACTTGCGCTTCACGGCGGGCGCGGGCAATCACGATGGCGCCGACACCGGCGCCACAACCGATGTCCACGGCGCGCTGCACGGCCGTGAAGTTCTGTTGTAGATGAGTATGGATCAGTTGGGCGAAACGGTAGCTGTCAGGGCCGAAGAACACCGCGTCGGTGGCTTGCGTGGGGAACTGCGAATGGGCAAACAGCAAGCCATCCAGGCTCGACCAGCGCACCCGGCTACGCAACAAGCCGTCGTGTGCTTCCAGCACCTGGGCGTCTTGCAGTTGCCGCTGTTCGTCGGTGCTGATCAGCCCCGGCGCAAACGGCCGTGACCAGCCAAATACGTCCCGCAAGGTCTTGGCGCGCTCATTGCCGGGTCGCTGGTTGACCCGTTCATGGGTCAACGGCGTCGGGGTGATGAAACGATAGCCGTCGGCTTGCAGGCGTCGGCCCAGTTGCAACAGCGCAAGGTCCGGCTCGGACAGGCGTTCTTCTTCATTCATGCAGGGCTCCCTAGCGAAGTGCGGATTTGAGTTCGATGAACCGGCGCGTCGCCAGCAGCCCGGCCGGGTGGCTGTGGCAGCGGGCGCAGAGCCAGGGCATCAGGACTTGCATCTGCTCGTCCGGCGTGCGGCCTTGCAGCGCCTGTTGCAGGCTTTGCACATCGGGATCGTCCATCGGCGTGGCGGCCTCGCAAGCGGCAACCGGACTACGCCGCACGCCAGACTTCGTGCCCTCGTCCAGCCAGTCACCGGCAATCCAATCGTGCAGCAGCTGTTTTTCGTAAGGGCTGAACACCCCGAACATGGCCGCCCCTGCGCCATCGATCAATGTCCAGAAGCGGCTGTTTTGCGGGTCTTCATGGCGCTTGATCCAGCCTTTGTTCTGCATGGCCGCCAGGAACCCTTCCAACTGACCCGGCGCCGCGAGCCACTGGTTGACGGTCTTGCCTTCGAACTTGCAGTAATCGGAATGCATGTGCTGGCCGAACGGGCGTTTGCGTTCGAGCATGTCCAGCACTTCGCGATCCAGGTCGAACGAGCCGATGATGGCCCGGCTGCCCTGCCCCAGGTCATTGAGGCGATAGCCCAACGTGACCCGCTGCCAGAAGGCCTCACGGTCCGCTTCCATCGGCATCAGTTGCAGCAGTGCTTGCACGGCCTTGTGGGCGTGGCCGGTGCTGGCGTTGTCGATGGTGACGTGGAGGGTGAAATAGTATGGATCGATGTCCAGTTCGCTCAGCTCATAGGCACTGATCAACAGATGCAGGGGCAATTGTTCATAGCCCAGGTTGTAGCCGATAACCTCCGGCAAGTACTCGTCGCCAGCATAGCCCAGGGCCAGTTGCACAGCGCCTTGCAGATAAAGGTCGTCGTCGATGTCCGGGGCGTCCACCAGGTCGTATTCGGCGAGCAACTTGCGATAAAGCACCACATGGTTCTGCGCGGGATGACCGTCCCCCAGTTCTTCCAGGTAGGTGCACAGCAACCCTTCGAAACGGTGGTCGTGCCAGTGCTTGACCACGCCATACAGCCAGGCGCCGTCGACCCTTTTGGTCGGGGCTACCGCCTGGAGGAAGTACAGCGCGTGGGCTTTGCTGCGGAAGAACTCCCGCGGGCCGCCGGTTTTGCGCCGTTGCAGATAGTCAGCGTATTGCCGGGCCACGCCGGCGCTGTGTTGTTCGACCCAGGCCTGTAGCGCCGAGGGGTCAGCAGGCATCTCCTGGGGGAGCGCCTCAGCCTTCGTGAGGCATTGCTGGAGGAACGCTTGGGCGACGTCTTGCTTGTCAGCGTCGTCGGGGCCCTGGAACAGCCGTTCATAGCATTGGCGCACCTGCCCGTTATGGATAACAGGGTGCACGGTGGCCGGCTGGGATTGGAGGGGTGTCAGCGCAGTCATAAGGGCCTCTCGGGTTCTTGGCGGACGCTGAATCAGAACGTCTCTTCTGTTGCAGAGCGCCAGGAACGGCGAAAAATTCCGTTGGATTGAATGGCAGGCGGATAAACGGGAGTCTGCTGCATTGGTGGGAACCCTCGCTTCGCTCTGGGCCTCGAATGAGTGACAAGTGCACCAATACCAGCAAGTGAACACCTTGTGACGAGGGGGTTTATCTGTGGGAGCAAGGCTTGCCCGCGATAAAAACACCGCGGTCTCTCTGGAACCGAGGCGACTGCATCGCGAGCAAGCTTTGCTCCCACAGCGAGGCGGTGCGACGTTTCGCTAAATCCCCTCGCCACACAATTGTGCTTGGCGGTCATGCAAAGTGTTGCGCATCCAAGGAGCAACGATGACGTTCACAGTATGGGTAGCGGTACTCGGCGCGGTGTTGCTGACCCTGGCCCTGACCTCCTCTTATCTGCGCTGGATGCCGGTCACCACCTCAGCGATGTGCCTGGTGCTGGGCGTCGCCATCGGGCCGCTGGGGTTGGACGTACTGAAACTGGACGTCAGCGACTCGTCGGTCTGGATGGAACACCTCACGGAAGTCGCGGTTGTGTTTTCGCTGTTCGTCAGCGGCCTCAAGTTGCGCCTGCCTCTCAAGAACCGCACCTGGCGTGTGGCCTATGGGCTGGCCGGGCCGGTGATGATCCTGTGCATCGCCGGCCTGTGCCTGGCGTTGCACTATCTGTTGGGCCTGAGTTGGGGCGTGTCGATGCTGATTGGCGCGATACTGGCGCCCACCGACCCGGTGTTGGCGGCGCTGGTGCAGGTCAATGATGCGCGGGATGACGACCGGGTACGGTTCGGCCTGTCGGGTGAAGCGGGACTGAACGACGGCACGGCGTTTCCCTTTGTGATCCTGGGCCTGTTGATGCTGCGTGAAGACGGCAGCGGTTTTTTCGGTGAATGGCTGCTGCGCGACGTCCTGTGGGCCGTGCCAGCCGGGTTGTTGGTCGGTTACTGGATGGGCCGCGGAATTGGCAAGCTGACCTTGTCGATGCGCATCAGGAATGCCGACAGCACCCTGTCCCCCAACGATTACCTGGCCCTGGCGCTGATTGCCCTGGCCTACGTCGTGGCCGAGTGGATCCAGGGTTACGGTTTTCTCTCGGTGTTCGCCGCCGGACTGGGCCTGCGCCAGGCCGAGGTCAAGTCCACCGATGAAGCGGGACCGCCGGCGGAACACCTGGTGCAACCGGTGGTGGGCCACGAAACCGTCGATCCCCAAGAGGCTGTTCTGGGCGATACCGAGGCGCTGGACGATGGTCAATTGGCCGCCGGAGTCATGATGAGCGACATGCTGGCGTTCGGCAGCTTGGTGGAGCGGTCGATGGAGGTGTTCCTGGTGACCCTGCTGGGGGTCGTGCTGGCCAACCATTGGGACTGGCGGGCCTTGGTAATCGGTGCCCTGCTGTTTCTCGTGATTCGCCCGCTGAGTGTGCTGGTGGTGCCCTGGGGGCGATTGCTCGACGGACCGCAACGGCTGCTGATCGGCTGGTTTGGTATTCGCGGGATCGGCAGCCTGTTTTATCTGTTCTTCGCCTTGAACCATGACCTGCCGCCAGAGGTGGCGCAACTGTGCATCAACCTCACCCTGTCGGTGGTGGCCTTGAGCATTCTGGTTCATGGCGTCACCACACAGCCCACGTTGGCATGGTACGAGCGCCGTAAGCATCCGGATTAAGGCACTGTGGCAGGAGATGAACGCTGTTGTGGCGAGGGGATTTATCCCCGCTGGGGCGCGAAGCGGCCCATGGAGCTGACGCTTCGGTGTATCAGATGAATGAGGGGGCCGCTTCGCAGCCCAGCGGGGATAAATCCCCTCGCCACAATGATGTCCCACTTCAACGCGTGTGTCTCAACCGCCAGGATCGCTCACTTGGATAAAGACCGAATACACCCCCAGCAGCACCCAGAACGTGGCGAAGATCCAGGGTGTACGCAGCGAGAACAGCAACGACTTGCGGTAGCCCTTGTGGGTCGACTCCCGTTTGCTGAACAGCGGCGATTCGTCGTAGGCCAGGCCCATCAAGGGTTCGGCGCGCAATAACTCGCTCTGTTTGAAATGCCAATGATCAATGATTTCGTAGGCCGCCTTGATCCCCGGCCAGGCGTTGAGCGAACTCAGGAATCCCAGCAAGGCCAGGAATGGCGGCACGATCAGCGTGAACAACTTGCCCCACTCCGGGTTCAGGTTGGCCATGCATGAGGCAAAGGCGATCACCAGGAACGATTGGGCGGCCAGGTAAGCATCGGTTCGATTGGCCAGGATACTGGTTTCGTACTGGATCTCCCGGCGATAGAAATCCAATCGCTCCTTGGGCGAGCCAAACAATTTGGCATTGTGTTCTGTCAGTTCTTCGTCCGGGGTCGGCCCGGTGAGTATTCTGGGCATTGCGCAGGCGTGCCTCGGTGATGATTCGAACTCATTAGAAGAACCCGATGCGCGGCAAGTTCAAGCCAATGGACCGCAGGTGCAGTGAAGTCCGAGGAAACGCTGCCCCACCGTCAGGGTCTCTAGGATGTAAGGGCAAGAGGACGGTTATGTGGATTATCTTGGATGGGTGCAATGGCCGGCGATGGTCGTCACGGTGCTGGCGGCCTGGTTGATCGGCTCACGCCAACCCCGACGCAGGGTGGCGGGGTTCAGTTGTTTTATCGCGAGCAACATTTTGTGGGTGGTCTGGGGGCTGCATACCCACGCCTATGCATTGATCGTGTTGCAGTTCTGCTTGTGTGCGATGAATTTGCGGGGGTTCAAAAAGAACACTGAATAAGCCCATTCCTTTGCGGGCAGGCATATACCCCTGTGGCCAGGGGAGCTGCATTCAACCTGGGATCCGTATCTATTTCATCGTCTGCCCAATGATCTGCATCAGGTCAATTTGCTTGAACGGTTTGATCAATCGAGGCAGTTGCGTGGCGAACCCTTCCAAGCGTTCGGCATAACCGGTGGCCAGGATGATGGGCAGGCTCGGTTGGCGGTCGCGCAACAATTTCGCCAACTGCGCGCCGTCCATCTGCGGCATGGCCATGTCGGTGATCACCAGGTCGATGTCCTGGTTGCGCTCGTGCAGTTCCAGTGCCTGAGCCCCCGATGGCGCACAAAGGACGCGGTGCCCCAGGTCTTCGATCAGCAGTCGCGTGCTGGTCAGCACCAGGCTGTCATCGTCGACCACCAGCACTTTCAACTCATGGACCGGCAGCGCCGCCGCCTCGATTGCCGCCTTGCCAACCGCCGGATCGTCAGCCACAGGCAACCACAACTCGGCAGTGGTACCGAGGCCTTTCTGGCTCTTGAGCATCAGTCGGCCGCCCAGCTGTTCCGCCAGGCCATGCACCATGGACAGTCCCAGGCCCGTGCCCTTGCCAACGCCCTTGGTGGTGAAGAACGGGTCCACGGCCGAGGCCAGCGTGACGCCGTCCATGCCCTCGCCTTCATCGGTAATCGTCAGGCAAACGTAGCGTCCGGTAGCCATCGACTTGTCCAGCCCGGCATCAGATCCTTGCCGCTCATCGGCGGCAATGATGATCTGGCCCCCATGGGGCATGGCGTCCCGGGCATTGGTCGCCAGGTTGAGAATCGCCAGTTCCAGTTGGTTGACATCGGCCAGCACCGGCGACAGCGCCTCGGCGAAACGGGTCTGGATGTGTATCGACGGGCCCAGGGAGCTTTGCAGCAGGCCGCTGATACCCTGCACCAGGGTCGACAGCTCGACCGATTCATAGGTCAGTTTCTGCCGGCGGGCAAACGCCAGCATACGTTGGGTCAGCGAAACACCGCGCAGCGCGCCTTGGGTCGCGTTATCCAGCAGTTGGGTGAGCTTCGGATCGCCGGGCATGCGCTTACGCAAGATTTCCAGGTTGCCGAGGATGACCGTCAACAGGTTATTGAAATCATGGGCGATACCGCCGGTGAGCTGACCGATGGCTTGCAACTTCTGGGATTGGAACAGCGCCTCACGGGCCTGCTCAAGGGCCTGCTGGGCCTGGGTGGCATCGGTGATGTCGCGGGTGATCTTGGCAAACCCCAACAGTGTACCGGTATCGCTGCGGATCGCATCGATGACCACATGGGCCATGAAGCGTGTGCCGTCCTTGCGCATGCGCCAACCTTTTTTCTCGAAACGCCCTTCGCTGGCAGCGATGCTCAACGCGCGCTGCGGCTCGCCGGCATCGCGATCCTCGGGGGTGTAGAACATCGAGAAATGCCGGCCGATGGCTTCCACCGGAAGATAACCCTTGATCCGCTGCGCCCCCAGGTTCCAGTTGGTGATCTGACCTTGCGGGTCGAGCATGTAGATGGCGTAATCGGTGACGCTTTGCACCAGCAGGCGAAACTGCTGCTCGCTTTGCTTGAGGATTTCCTCGGCCATCTTGCGGTCAGTCAGGTCGCGGGTGATCTTGGCGAAGCCGAGCAAGGTGCCGGTCTGGCTGTCGATGATCGGATCGATCACCACATGAGACCAGAACAACGTGCCGTCCTTGCGCACCCGCCAGCCCTCGCCTTCGAAACGCCCCTCATGCAGGGCGGTGTCCAGCGCCCGTTGCGGCAGACCGGCGGCGCGGTCCTGATCGGTGTAGAAACGGGAGAAATGCTGGCCGAGGATCTCGGACTCATCATAACCCTTGAAACGCTTGGCACCGGAGTTCCAGCTGGTGATGATGCCCGACGGGTCGGTCATGTAGATGGCGTAGTCGACCACCGCGTCGATGAGCAGGCGAAAGCGCTGCTCCTCGTTGATGAGTGGGGTCTTGGGGGCATTCTCAAGCATCTGGCCGGGGCATCCGTATGGATTTTTTGCGGAGTATGGAACAAGTCTGGCGTCAGGAAAAATGATTGAGCGAATCAGCAAGTCTTCAGACTGCTCACAACCCAAGTCCTACTCAATTCCCCTGTGGAAGCGAGCTTGCTCGCGATAGCAGTGTTTCAGCCAGCCTTCACGTCACTGACAGACCGCTATCGCGAACAAGCTCGCTCCCACAGGTGGCGGAGTGTGCTTCCTGAGTGACAGACCACCAGCGCGGCAATAAGTGCTGCACCCTGGCCTCGCCAAACCGATCATCGATCAGCATCACCACCCCGCGATCCTGCTGGGTGCGGATGACGCGGCCAGCCGCCTGCACAACTTTTTGCAGCCCGGGGTACAGGTAGGTGTAGTCATAGCCATCGCCAAAGATCGCCGCCATGCGTTGTTTCATCTGCTCATTGACCGGGTTGAACTGCGCGAGCCCCAAGGTGGCGATGAAAGCGCCGATCAAGCGAGAGCCCGGCAAATCGATGCCCTCACCGAACGCTCCGCCCAGCACCGCAAAGCCAATACCTTGGCTGTGTTCCATGAAGCGTTCGAGAAATGCCTGCCGAGGGGCTTCGCCCATGCCGCGCGATTGCGTCCAGAGAGCAATCTGCGGGTGTCGCTCGGCCAACAGCGCGGCCACTTGCTGCAAGTAATCGAAGCTGCTGAAAAAAGCCAGGTAGTTGCCCGGACGCTCGCTGAACTGGCGGGCCATCAACGTGACAATCGGCTCCAGGGACGCCTGGCGATGGGTAAATCGCGTGGAAATGCGGCTGACAACCTGTACGTCCAACTGCTCGGCCTTGAACGGTGATTCGACATCGATCCACACCGTGTCGCCCGGCGTCCCCAGCAAGTCTGCATAGTAATGCCGAGGGCTCAGAGTCGCCGAAAACAGCACGGCGCTGCGGGCCGCCGTCAACCTGGGTCGCAGGAACGCGGCCGGTACCACGTTGCGCAGGCACAGCGTCGACAAGCTTCGCTGGCGACCGAGCTCGCGCTTGTGGATGTCGAACAGGAAGTGCTCGTCGAAGGTCTCCGCCACCCGGCCAAACTGCAAGGCGTCGAAGTAGAACGCCTGCAAGCCGCTGTCCAGGCCCTGGGGATGATCGTTGAGATAATCGCCAATGGTGGTGGTACAGGTGGCCAAAGCCTGGAGCAGCTTTTCCGGCAGTTTTCCATAGGCCTGATAGGCCGCCACCTGAGGCGTGTGCAAGGCGTTCCACTGGCGATTGACCCGCTCCAGGGATTTCTTCAGCGGTTCGGGGGCGGTTTTGCGCACGCTGCTCAGCGTGGCCTGGTCAAGGGTCGCGCTGTACATCTGCCGTCCGCGCTCCACCAGGTTATGGGCCTCGTCCACCAGGGTCGCGACGGTCCAGCCGTTGGCCTGGGCCAGACCAAAGAGCAAGGCGCTGAAGTCGAAGTAATAGTTGTAGTCGGCCACCACTACGTCGACCCAACGGGCCATTTCCTGGCTGAGGTAATACGGGCACACCTCATGGGCCAGGGCAATCTCGCGCAACGCCGCCTGATCGAGCAAGGTGACCCGGCTCGCCGCTGCCCGGGCGCCCGGCAGGCGGTCATAGAAACCCCGGGCCAGCGGGCAGGATTCACCATGGCAGGCTTTGTCCGGGTGTTCGCAGGCCTTGTCCCGGGCGATCATTTCCAGCACCCGCAACGGCATCGACGGCGCGCTGTCGGTGATCACGCGCGCCGCGTCCAGGGCCAGCTTGCGCCCTGGGGTTTTCGCCGTGAGAAAGTACACCTTGTCCAGTTGCTGCGGTGCCAGGGCCTTGAGCATCGGGAACAAGGTGCCAACGGTCTTGCCGATGCCAGTGGGCGCCTGTGCCATCAGGCAGCGGCCGGTACTGACCGCCTTGAACACCGACTCGGCCAAGTGCCGTTGCCCGGGCCTGAAACCCGCATGGGGAAAGACCAGCGCCTGCGCGCCGAGGTTGCGCGCCTGTCGATGGGCCATTTCCTGCTCGGCCCAGGCCAGGAACAACGCGCATTGCCCTTCGAAGAAGGTGTGCAACTGCGCCGCCTCAAAGCCTTGGGTGATGCAGGTTTCCTTTTCGCTGACGATATCGAAATACACCAGGGCCACGTCGATGTGCGGCAACTGCAGCTTCTGGCACATCAGCCAGCCATAGATCTTCGCCTGGGCCCAATGCAACTGGCGATGGTTGGCCGGCTGTTTGCTCAGGTCACCCCGATAGGTCTTCACTTCTTCAAGGCACTGGCGGACGGGGTCATAGCCGTCGGCTCGGCCTTTGACCGTCAATGTTTGGTAGTGACCTTCGAGGGCCACTTCAGCCTGATAACCCTCGTTTCGCCGCGAGGCAACGGTGCGATGGCCGGCGATGCCTTCCAGGGCTGTCGGCGAGGGGGTGAAGCGCAGGTCGAGGTCGCCCACCTTGGCGGTGAACTCACACAGCGCTCGTACGGCGATGCTGTAGCTGGGTGCCAGGCTCATGGGGCCCCATCGCGAGCAAGCTCGCTCCCACAAGTGATCGGTGATGGTTCGTCCCCGATCTCACTGCCACAGGTGACCGGTGATGGTTTGTCCCCGATCTCGCTCCCACAAATGATCGGTGATGGTTCGTCCCCGACCTCACTGCCACAGGTGTGCTGGGATGGTTCACCCTCTGTGGGAGCGAGCTTGCTCGCGATGGGGGACTCTGCCCATTGCACATAACAAACGGCGATGGGCATCCGGTGCTCGTGACAGAACTCCAGCCAGCGCAGTTGGTTGTCTTGCAGGCGATCGCCAGGGCCTTTGACTTCGATCATGCGGTAGGTCTTGTGCTGCGGCCAGAACTGGATCAAGTCCGGCATGCCGGCGCGGTTGGCCTTGATGTCCAGCAGTAGGCGCTGGAACCAATGCTTGAGATGCTCGGCCGGCAGGCAATCGAGAGCCTGCTCCAGCAAAGGCTCGGACAACGCGCCCCAGAACACGAACGGCGATTGCACGCCCCACTTTTCGACGTAACGGCGGTAGATGGTCTGCCGATAGCGGCCATCGTCCAACTCCGCCAGGCAGGCCACGAACAACTCGGCGCGACGAGCATGGAAATCCTCATTGAGCAGGTCGACCGGCCCGCGCTGGAACGGGTGGAAAAACGCGCCCGGCAGCGGCGCGAAGATCGCCGGCCAGCACAGCAGGCCGAACAGTGAATTGATCAGGCTGTTCTCGACGTAATGCACCGGCGCGGCTTCATCGTGCAGGTGGGCCTGGACGTGGTATTCCACTGACAAGCTAGGATCGACGCGAGACAAGTGCAGTTCCAGACGCTCCACTTCCCGGGCCATGGCCCGTGGCACCGGCGGGCCGCCCAGCTTGCGCCGCAGGCGAGGCACGATCCGAAGCAGAGCCTGGGTCTCGGCGGCGCTTTGCGGTGCCTGCGCCGCCGCCTCGCTCAGTTCAAGGGCCAGGGCGAACTCGCCGATACGTTCCAACACCCGGACCCTTCGCAACCGGGCGCCCGGGTAGGTGCAATCGCGATAGATGCACAAGGCCAAGGCAAAATCACCGATGCGCTCGCCGTGCTGGCCGATCTGAAACAACAACTTGCCCCGGCGCCGCTCCAGCCAGGGATTATCCAAGGACAACTCGTTGACCTGGGCGACGACAGCTTCCAGGGGCTCGCCGGCTTCGAAGCGTTGCTGGCAGTCGTGCAGGAACAGACAGGCATCGACGTCTTCACGACTGCGCAAGCCCCGTGACTCGGCACTGAACTCAACGGTTTCGTAGGTGAAGATCCCCAGGTCCGCCAGGACGAATTCCGACCAATCCTGGTAAAGGTTGCCGAAGAACATCAAGCGCAGCCTGTCGCACAGAGTCATGATCGTCAGGCTGTACAAACGGTCGTCGAGCTGCGGACACCAGGCCCGGAACGGCTGAAAGTGGTTTGAGTGATCATCCAGCGCCTGGAGCCATTCGGTCTTTTTCGCCTTGGGGTGTTCAATCAAGTGGCCAAGGCACAGGAGGATTTCCGCCTTGAGCAGCACTTCGAACAGTTCAACGAGCCCGATGGGCGCCTGTTCCTCAACCCAACCCAGCGCCAGCAGCGGCGTGACGGCGGCATCGATGTCACCGATTTCCGGGTAACTCAACTTGCTATGACGGAACCGCAGCCCCTTGCGCATCACCATCCGCACCAGCAAGGCTTGGGAGGCACGGGGCAGCATTGCGAAATCGTCAATGAAGCGCTGTTCTTCGCCGCTGAGCACATCGGTATAACGCTGGGTCAACCAGGCGAGCACTTGCTGGAAGTTGATCAGGTAATAAAACGGATCGTCGAGAGAACGGGTTGCCACGGGAAGAAACGCCAAGGGGTGTCGGGGTACTGGTTATGCATACAGATAACAGCTGTAAACCACTCAGGCAACCGCAAAAGATGAACGGTCTCCTATATTTAAGGTGAAATCCTTCAGCTAGCGATGAACTTTCCTACGGCAAGCGAGACCAATGGCGGTTAGCTAATGTGATGGCGCGGTCGAATCAGCTGCTCCGTGTCCTTTTGATTGAGAGGTTATGGTTATGAACATCAGGTTTCTGGGCCTGCCCCTGGTCGCCGTGGCATTTATGGCTTTGGCTGGCTGCGCGTCGCCCACGGTAGTGACCTTGCAAAACGGTACCCAGTATTTGACCAAGGACACCCCCAACACCCGCACCGCCGACGGTTTCTACGAGTTCGAGGACATTTCCGGCAGGAAAGTCCGGGTCCGCGCCGATGATGTGGCGACCATTCGCAAGGAAGACTGATTCCCTGTGATTCGCCTGGTAGGCCGCCATCGCGAGCAAGCTCGCTCCCACAAAAGACCGGTGGTGAACACAAATACTGCGTACACCCGAAGTCCCCTGTGGGAGCTTGCTCGCGATAGCGGTGGATCAGCTTGCAATGATGTTGAATGTTCAGGCCCCTTCGCGGGCAAGCCCGCTCCCACACAGCTTCGGGGGTGAACACAAATCTTGCATACACCCGAGATCCCCTGTGGGAGCGAGCTTGCTCGCGATAGCGATATCAGGCGAATACGATCCCGTCGCCGCCAACCTGACCGATACCAACCCCTACCAGGGTCACGGAACTGTCGCCGACCTTAAGCAGCGTGTCATTGCCCACTTGTGACAGGTAATCGCTGTAGTCGTGGCCTGCCCCGGCGCCGGGTACGCCAAGGAACACCAGCTTGTCCCCCGCCCCATAACCACTGATCCGGTCCTGGCCGAACGCACCGTTGAAAAGGAAGGTGTCGCTGCCACCGCCCGATTGCATCAGGTCGTTGCCCGCACCTCCAACGAAGGTGTCGTTACCCGCGCCGCCCACCAGCACATCGTTGCCGTCGTGACCGAACAGCCAGTCCCCCTTTGCTCCCGCCACCAGGGTGTCGTTGGCCGCACTGCCCTTGACCGAAGACGCATACGCGGTCAGATTGCCGCCCGCCACCAAACCATTGGCGGTGACGCTATGGCTCACCTCATTCTTGAGCAGTCCCCAGAATAATCCGGGCTCTTTACTGACCAAGGTACCGATGTCGCGGGTGATGCTGATCGCGCCATGGGCATCGCGCATGTACAGCGTTCCGGCCCCGTCATGGGCAAAGCTGAAATCCTTCACCGACTGCTGCAGTTGCAGGCTGTTGCTGCCCTGCCCGCCCAGTATCACGTTGTAACCACCACCATCGCGGAAGGTGTCGTTGCCGGCGCGGCCTTCCAGGTAGTCGCTGCCCTTGCCGCCCTGGATCAGGTCATTGCTGTCGCTGCCGATGATGAACGTGCTGCCGGTGTGGGCTTCGGCGTTGCGGTTGAGGTCCTGCACCCAGGTATTGGCGCGCGCGGGGTCTGACAGGTTGGCGACGATAACGGTGGAGTCTTTTTCGGTGAGGTCGTAGAACGCCGAGCTCATGATCCGGCCCATGCCATCGCCGTAGCCGCTGGGCAAGTGGGAAATCCAAGTGGGGATGTTGAGAATCGAGAACGGCAACACGTTCCATGCCGCCGAAGCGTAGTGGTCGTTGAAGCTGACGATGTTGTTGGTGGCCGACTCCTGTTGCCCATCGTGCACTCCCAACGACGCGAGGTTGAACGTCGAACCATCCAGGACGCGGAACACCGGATCGTTCTCGTAACCGATATTCAAGACCTTGTCGGTACTGCTCTGGGTTGGCGAAGCGTAGGCGATGTAGTTGGCATCGGCGTAGAAGCCCGACCATTGGCTGGTGCTCAAGTCCGCCAGACTGTTGACCGCCAGCCCACCCAGGCTGTGACCGCTGACCAGCACGTCCGCGCCGGTCAGGCCATGGGCCTGGGCAAACTTGGCGACGTCTGCGAGCAGATTGCCGAAGGCTTCGCCCGCGTAGTTTTTGGCGTAATCCTTCGGTCCGAAGGCCGCCAGTAAATCGCTGATCGCATCGCCTATGGAGTCAACGATCAAGTTCTCTCTTGGGCCGCTGGTGCCACGAAACGACACACCGATTTCCGTCAGATGCCCATCGGCGTCGTACTTGCCAAGGATCTCCGCCTGCGCCGTGGTGTAGCCGGCCTTCTCGCCGAAGAACGTCCCCCGTCCATCGACCTTGCCGGTATAGCCCAGTTGCGAGGCGCTGATGGGCGTCCAACCGGCCTTTTGCACCGCTTCCAAGGCGAGTTTTTCCGAGTCGGGGTTCCACGGCACGCCGGGGATCACCCCTTGGGAATCAGTGCCGCCGAACAGCGCGGTGACCAGGGTCGCCGGCAATCCGGCGCCGAAACCGTTGTCCTGGTACCCGGCGGCAAAGCCGTTGTCGAGGTTGTGATAGGAATACAGCATGATTGCCATCGCATCGCTGACCAATGCTTTGGATTCGGTGGTGCCGAAGTTCTTGTAGTCGTAGATACCCATGGTTGTTGCCCTCTTTTTGTTGTTGGAATGCTAGAACCGGGTGGTACAGCTTTTTGTGGCCAGAGATTGCTCCCGCTGGAGTGCGAAGCGCTCCCAGGCTTTTTGGGGCCGCTGCGCAACCCAGCGGGAGCAATCCCTGGTCACAAAGGCAACGCGCTGGTCATTGAATTGCCCCCTGGGACACAAACGCCTCGTCCACCTTCGCCAAGTCCTGCGGGCCAAGAGTGCCGGCGTAGTAATGCAGCTTGGTCCAGGCCATGAGGTAGTCGTAGCGGGCCTGGGCCAGGTCGCGGCGGGTGGTGTAGAGCTGTTGCTCGGCATTGAGTGCGTCAAGGTTGACCCGTTCGCCACCAAGGATGCTTTGCCGGGTCGATACCACCAGCGCCTCGGCGGAGCTGAGGGCCTTCTGGTAGGCGCGCAGTTTGTTCATCCCCGACACGCAAGCGCTGAACTGACGGCGCAGTTCAATCAGCGTCTCGCGGGTCTTGGCCTCCAGCTCGTATTCGGCCTGCTCCATGTTGCGGCTGGCCTGACGGGTCGACGCCGAGACCCCACCGCCGGCATACAGCGGCACGCTGACTTCCAGGCCGATGGTGTTGGTGTCGTAGCGCTGGTTGTAGGTGTTGCCACTTTCCGATTCGTTCTGGCGCATCGTCGCGTAGGCACTGACCTTGGGCAGGTGTCCGGCGCGGTTGCGTTCGACCTCGAAGCGCGCCACATCCACCGCCTGGCGCTGGGACGCCAGGCTGGGGTTATTGCTCACGGCCAACTCATGCCAGGTGTCGAAACTGGCCGGTTGCAAGACAAAGGTCTGGAAGGTGTCGTGCAACGGGGCCAGGTCGCCGATATCCAGGGCCGGGACGCCTATCAGCGAGCCGAGCTCACGCAAGGCGGCGTCCTGCTCGTCCCTCGCCTCGATTTCTTCGGCGATTGCCAGTTCATAGCGCGCCTGCGCCTCGAGGATGTCGGTGCGCGTGCCTTCGCCCTGGCGAAACAGCTGTTCGTTTTGCTGGAATTGCTGCTCAAACGCCTTTTTCTTGGCCTGGGCAATGTCGATCTGGTCCTGGGCAAACAACGCCTGGGTGTACTGGCCCAGCACCCGCACCAACAGCGCCTGGCTCTTGTCCCGAAAACTTTCGTCGGCGAACAACGCCTGGGCCACGCCCTTTCGGTAGGCCGCGTATGCCTCGTAGTCCAGCAAGGGTTGTTGCAGCGTCAGACTGGAGCCGTAGCTGCTGTAGTTGCGATCGTCATGCTGGCTGGCACCACGGTCATTGAGGTACGTGACCTTGGATTGGTTGCGGCCCTTGTTGTAGCTATAGCCCAAATGCGGCAACAGCCCGGCGCGGCCAATGGCGCGGTTCTCCAGGCCCGCATCGCGCTCCTTGATCGCGCCCAGGTAGGCCGGGTCATTGCGCAGCGCCTGCTCATAGAACTCGAAGGGCCCCATGGCCCAGGCGTTGTTGCACACGGAAACGGCCAGCACGGCCACCCAATAGAAACGCTTCATACCGCCAGGCTTCCTTATTCTTCGGTCAACGCAGAGCCTGCTCGGTCGAGCAGCGGCTTGAACAGGTAGTTGAGCAACGAGCGCTCGCCGGTGCGTACGAACATTTCGGCCGGCATGCCGGGTTTGATCACC
The DNA here is from genome assembly GCF_030687295.1 of Pseudomonas beijingensis. NCBI lineage: Bacteria > Pseudomonadati > Pseudomonadota > Gammaproteobacteria > Pseudomonadales > Pseudomonadaceae > Pseudomonas > Pseudomonas beijingensis. The sequence continues at coordinate 4,340,757 of NZ_CP117425.1, forward strand.
AAGCCGTTGAGCTTGTCCATCGCCACGTCGCTGACGCTGCTGCGCAGCACGTAGTACGGCGCGCCGGTCTTCTCATCGAGCATCTGGTCGGCGGAAATCAGGCTGACTTCCCCAGGCACCCGCGGCGTGCGGTTCTGGTTGAAGGCGGTAAACAGGATGTCCACCGGCAAATGCGGGCCGACCTTGTCGATCAGGTGCACCGGTAGATGCCCTTCCACTTCCAGCCGCGTGCCCTGGGGGACGATTTCCAGCAAGGTGTCGCCCTGGCGCACCACCGCGCCTTCGGTGTGCACCCCCAGGTTCACGGCGATGCCGTCGGCGGTGGCGAGGATCTCGCTGTGTTGCAGCTCGAACCCGGCGGATTTCAGTTGCTGTTGCAGGGTTTCACTCTTGAGCTGGGCCTCGGCCAACTGACTGCGCACCTCTTTCTGGTATTCCTCGTTGTGCTGCTGCAGCTTCAGGCGCGACTCGACGATCCCCTGCTCCACTCGCCCGCTTTCGCCGCTGTTCTGCGCCAGTTCCTGCTGCACTTGCGACAGCTGGCGTTGATAGTCCAGCAGGCGGTTGCGCGGGATGTAGCCGTTGTCCGCCAAGGGTTGCAGGTTGCCCAGTTGCAGGCGCAGGGAGTCAGCCTGGGCGGTCAAGTCGCTGCGGGCCCGGCGCATGCCTGCCAGTTGCGCCGTGGCCCCTTCGATGTTGGCGCGCAACGCCGCCTGCTCCCGGGCGAAGGCTTCGCGGCGACTGCTGAACAGTTGCCGCTGGCCTTCGAGCACCAGGGCCAGGCGTGGATCGGGATCGCGACTCAACTCTGCCGGGAAGCTCACCTGCAACAGGTTGTCCCGCTCGCTTTGCCAACGCGCCAGGCTGGCCCAGGTCATCCGGTACTGCGCTTGCAGCGATTGCACATCGGCGGCGGCCTGGGTCTGGTCCAAGCGGAACAGCGGCTGGCCCTGCTTCACCACCTCGCCTTCGCGCACCAGGATCCTGCTGACCACACCACCGCTCATCGACTGCACGGCCTTGCGCTTGCCGGAAACCACCACGGTGCCTTGCACGGGGATGCCCTGGTCCAGCGGCGCCAGGCTGGCCCAGGTGAAAAAACTGCCGGCCCCCACCAACGCCAGTACCCAGCCCATGCGAGTGAAGAAACGGGCGTCGCGCTCCGGGCGCTCGAAGTCCTGGGCCAATTCGAGATTCATCTCGCACTCCTTGCTCATACGCCACCCGGTTTGCCGACTGCCTGGTACTGGCGACTCATGCTCAGTCCGTTGGGGGTCGCCGGGGGGCCGTTTGGCGGTGAATGGCGCGGCGCGTTGCCCTGTGAATCCGGCTGCCCGGACAGTGCCCGCAGCACCTGCTGGCTCGGGCCGAAGGCCTGTAGCCGACCTTCATCAAGCACCAGCAACTTGTCGGCCTGGGCCAATACCGAGGAACGATGGGTGATCAGCACGACGCTGGTGCCTTGGGCCTTCATCTGCGCAATGGCCCCGGCGAGCGCGGCCTCGCCAACCGTGTCGAGGTTGGAGTTGGGCTCGTCGAGCACCACCAGGCTCGGCCGGTCGTACATCGCCCGGGCCAGGGCGACCCGTTGCTTCTGCCCGCCGGACAAACCGCTGCCGTCTTCCCCCAGCACGGTGTCGTAGCCCTGGGGCATGCGCAGGATCAACTCATGGACGCCGGCCTGTTGCGCGGCGGCGACGACTTTTTGCGGGTCGGCCTCGCGAAAGCGGGCGATGTTCTCGGCGATGCTGCCGCTGAACAGCTCGATGTCCTGGGGCAGATAGCCGATATACGGGCCGAGCTGGTCGCGATTCCAGCGATGAATATCCGCCCCATCGAGCCGCACCTTTCCCCCCAGTGTCGGCCACACGCCGACCAGCACACGAGCCAGGGTGGATTTACCGGAGCCCGAAGCCCCCAGAATCCCGAGGACTTCCCCCGCCGCCAGGCTGAAGCTGACCTGCTGCAGGGTGGCATTGCGTTGCCCCGGCGGGCCAGCGCTCACCTGCTCGAAACTCAGCTGGCCCTTGGGCGGCGGCAGCGCCATCGCATCATCCTGTGACGGGTAAGCCTGCAACAGCGCATCGAGGCGGCGATAGGCGAGCTTGGCTCCGCTCCACTGCTTCCACACGGCAATCAACTGGTCGATGGGGCTCAACACCCGGCCCATCAGGATCGAGCCGGCAATCATCATTCCGGCGGTCATCTCGCCCTTGATCACCAACAGCGCGCCCAACCCCAGCACCAGCGACTGCAAGCACAGACGCAGAGTCTTGCTCAAGGCACTGATCACCGCGCCGGTGTCACTGGCCTGGTTTTGCAGACCGAGAAAACGCGAGTGCACGGCGAACCAGCGGCTGCGTAGCGCGTCGAGCATGCCCATGGCCTGGATGGTCTCGGCATTGTGCAAATGGCTGGTGGCCAGTTGGCTGGACCGTTGTGAGTAGACACTGGCCTGCCCCAACGTTTTTTTGGTCATGGCTTCGTTCAGGCAGGCCAGGCCGATCAGCAGCAGTGTGCCGACGGTGGCGAATACACCGAGCCAGACGTTGAACAGATAAATCACGAGCAAGTAAATGGGGAACCATGGCGCGTCGAAGAACGCGAACAATGCAGGTCCCGTGACAAATTGGCGAACATGGGTAAGGTCGCCCAGGGACTGCCCTGCATTGCCCTCGCCCTGACACAGATTGCGCTCGAACGCAGCTTTGTACACTTGGAGGTTGAAGCGTCTTTCCAACTGACTGCCGATGCGGATGACAATGAAGCTGCGCACTATTTCCAACAGTCCGATGAACACAAAGAACCCGACCACCATCAACGACAACATCGCCAGGGTGGTTTCGTTTTGGGATGACAACCCGCGGTCATACACTTGGAGCATGTATATCGACGGCGCAAGCATCAAGACGTTAATCAATGCAGTAAAACAACCGACACTGATCAGAATGTGTTTATAAGCGCCCAGCGCTTTAAACAACGGCACGGCGACAGCGCCCCGGCTCTTAGTCATGGATCTTCCTGCTGTTGGCTTCGCCGGATATCCGGCTGTTATGCACTACCAATCTTTAATTATTCAATCGGCCCCGGCCGATGCGCACGCCTGATTGAACATACGCGTCTCGCCCTGGGACAATCGTAACAATTTGTTAACGCTGGATCGGCCGCTCAAGCCTGAGTGTCAGGCCGGACTTCAAAGTGACCTGATAATGATGTTCTTGGCGCAACCCCAGGTGCACTCTAGAGTTCTGTCTGCCAATCAGGGAAAGACCATCGGGTTCGGTAAACCAATGGACCGGTTCATCCCCCAGCCAGTGGCCCAGGCATTCGGTTTGTCCGCCCAGGGTTTGGTCCGCCTTGAGCTCGACAAGGCAGGTGTTGGATGGTTTGTCCTGCATCGCCTGGCTTTGCGCAGTGTCCTGCGGGCTCGACAGAACGGCCTGCCACTGACCGGCCAACTGCGAGGGTTCTGCTAACAACAGGCTGCGCGCCATGGCGACTTCTCCACAAAACATCATCAACGTAGCGAGCAACCCGGCGGTTGCCTGAACGCTACAGGGCATCGATTCTCTACGCATTGGCTTGATCCTGGCTGGGTCCTGTAGGCGCTGTCGAGCGAAGCGAGGCTGCGATCTTTCCCCTAGCACTTGAGTCTCAAGCGAAAAGATCGCAGCCTGCGGCAGCTCCTACAGGGATTTCAGCATTACGCCACGATGTCCGAAACGGCTGCCTGGCCGACGGTGCTGACCAGGAAGTCAGCCACGCCGTGCCCGGAGAAGTCCACCGACAACAGGCTGTTGCCACCCGATGTCGACAGCACCGTATCCCCCGCCGCACCGGTGAAGGCGCTGACAAAATGCAGGCCCGCACCCTTGGTGATGCCCGTCAGATCGATCTTGTCCAGGCCGCTGACGAAATCGAGGATCTGGTCCGTCGCCCCCGGCCGTGAGTCGGAACTGGCGGCGAACACAAAAGTGTCCGAACCCGAGCCGCCCCAAAGCTTGTCCGAGCCACCGGCGCCCCAAAGGATATCGTTGCCGGCACCGCCCTTGAGTTCGTTGGCCACCGCATTGCCGATCAGCAAGTCGCTGCCCGAACCGCCGATAGCATTTTCGATGACTGCCCCTTGGGCGATGGACACGTTACCCACCATGCCCCCCACGTCGGAGAACGAGGCGTCATTGAGGTTGATTTTCTGGTTCTGGGTAAACCCGGAGAAATCCAGGGTGTCGCGGCCGCCCGCGTCCCATACCGAAAACACCACTTTGTCCGACGACGAAGAGGCACTGAGAAAATCGCGGCCGGTGTTGGAGTTGAAACCGTAGGTCGAGTCGCCGGTACGGGTCGTGGTGTTGGCACCGTAGAGCTTCTGGATGGCCGCGATGTCATCCATCAGCGGGCCCGAGGCGTAGGCTTCGACGCCGCCCTTGCTGAAGTTCTGGTTGGTATTGCTTTCGCTCCAGTAGCTCATGACGCTGTAGCCACGGGTATCCTGGCCATAGGTGGCGTCATCGTAGCTCGGACTGCCTTCACCTGCGTTGTAGTCACCCGGGTGGGCCAGGCCGAGGGTGTGACCGATTTCGTGGGTCAGGGTCTGGCGGCCGTAATTGTTCAGGTCCGGGTTCTTGTTCTGGGTGTAGCTGCTGTTGATCAGGTACCAGGACGTCCCGTCATAACCGGCGCCAGTCCCCGGCAGATAAGCGAACGCCGCGGCGCCATCCTGGCCGCCGCTGTAGTTGCCGAAGGTCATGTGACCGTCGCCACCGCTGGTTTTTTCGGTGAAGGTGACATTGGCCACGTCCGCCCAGGATTGCATGGCCAGGGCGGCCTGGCCTTTCTGCTGGACGCTGAACTGGCTGAAGCCGCTGATCCCATGCTTGTTCATGGTGCTGGAAGAGGCAGACGTCAGGAAGGTATAGGTCAGCTCGATCTTGCCGCTGCCGTCCCGGTCCTGGTAAGCCGCGCCGTCGCGCAGCAATTGAGTGGCCGCCTCGTCGACGGAGTACGACGGTTTGCCGTTGACGGTCAGGTTGCCGCCGCGGTCGTATTGATGGCTGAAACTATTGATCTGGTTGAACGCATTACTGGGCGCCGCCAATTGCGGAGCCCAGAGCAGTTGTTCGGCAGAATCAATAGCGCTGTTTTTGACTTTCGACATAAACACACTTCCTTGTTTGCTAATGGAACAGTTTTAGTCAGACAGGCGATCTCTGGCGAGATCGTCCTATCACTCGCCCAATGAGGACGCAAGAAACCTGACACAATTTGAAATCAAACGTCTAGCAATTTTTTCGATCAATTTCACGTCGATTCCCTTAACGCCCAGAAACAATAGGTTTCTACCTTCTTAGTGCGCACGCTCAACTGCCCGAGTTACAGATTGTCGGACAAAACTCTATTTAAATATTAAATATCCATAACTAGGCATTTGCGCACGGCGCCGCACTTTCGCCAACTAAGTGCCAGCGAAGTGCTATTAATGAATATCTACTAAGACCACTATGGTTTACTTGCGCACACTTCCCGCAAACAGCCCCGAAGCCAGCGATGCACGGGGTCGGCGTCCATTCGCGGATGCCAGAGCATGGCGATCGTGAATCCAGGCACCGGGAACGGCAGCGCGAAACTGTGCAGACCGACCCGCAGGCTGGTGGTGTAGCGCTCAGGCACGCTGGCAATCAGGTCGCTGGAGCGCGCCAGCCCCAACGCCGAAGAGAAACCTGGCACGGTGGTGACGATTTCCCGGGACAGGTCCAGCGCCGCCAGGGCCTGGTCGATAAGGCCATGGTCCAGGCCGCGCATCGAGACGCCGACATGCACGCCCGCCGCATAACCGGGGGCACTCACCGCCGCGTGGCTCAACGGGTGACCCGTGCGCACCACGCCAATCAAACGGTCGCTGAACAACGCCTGGGTTCGCAGTTCCGGGCTGGTGTCCTTGTCCACCACGGCGGTCTCCAGGTCCACGGTGCCTTCGCGAAGCGCCGTGCTGTCCCGGTCGGTCTTTTCCACGAAACGCAACCGCACGCCCGGCGCTTGCTCGTGGATACGGGCGATCAGGTCGATGGCGAAGTTTTCCACGAATCCTTCACGGGTGCGCAGCGTGAACGTACGGTTCAACCGGCCAAGGTCCGGGGTCGCCACTGGCCGCAGCACCGCCTGGGCCTGCAGCACCAGTTGGCTGACCTGCTCGCGCAACTCCAGTGCACGGGGTGTCGGCACCAGCCCTCGCCCAGCCCTTACCAACAGCGGGTCACCGGTGGTTTCGCGTAACCGCGCCAATGCCCGGCTCATGGCCGATGGGCTGAGCCGCAACCGTCGGGCGGCGCGGGCCACGCTGCCTTCCGAGAGCAGCACATCGAGGGTGACGAGTAGATTGAGGTCAGGCGAAGACATGGCGGAGTCTCAAGTTGAGTAGATGGCGTCTGGTGCAGCTATAACCTGCAAACGCTGCGTCTTCCGCCATGTTATGCCCAGCTGTAATGTTCTGACAGCGCCGTTTAGAGCGCCACGGATACAGGTGAAACGATGAAACCCATCAACACGCAACCAAACCCGCCGGCAACCGCAACCGCAAACCGGCTCTTTTCACCTCGCTGGGCTTTGGCCAGCCTTGCGCTCTCAACGTTGCTGGCCTCCCTGGGCGCCAGTGTGGCCGCAGTGGCGTTGCCGACGCTGGCCCAGGTCCTCGATGCCTCTTTCCAACAGGTGCAATGGGTGGTGCTGGCCTATCTGCTCGCCATGACCACGCTGATTGTCAGCGTCGGCCGCTTGGGCGATCTGATGGGTCGTCGCAAGCTGCTATTGGTCGGTATCGCCCTGTTCACCTTGGCCTCGGCGTTGTGCGGCCTGGCTCCCTCGCTTTGGTTGCTGGTCGCGGGTCGGGCACTGCAAGGCCTGGGGGCTGCCATCATGATGACGCTGACCCTGGCCCTGGTCGGCGAAACAGTCGCCCAGGAGAAAACCGGCAGCGCCATGGGCCTGCTGGCCACGCTGTCGGCGGTGGGCACGGCCTTTGGGCCGTCCTTCGGCGGCCTGCTGATCAGCGAGTTCGGTTGGCAGGCCTTGTTTTTGGTCAACCTCCCCCTCGGCCTGCTGACGTTAGGGCTGGCGTGGTACGCGCTACCGATGCGGCAAGTGCCGCCGAAGGCTGAAGCGACTCGCTTCGATATCACCGGCACAGTGCTGTTGGCGTTGACGCTCGCCACCTATGCCTTGGCCATGACCTCCGGGCGCGGAAACTTTGGCGGGTTGAATGTTGCGTTGTTACTGGCCGCGCTGGTGGGCGGCGGGCTGTTCGTTCGGGTCCAGTCCCGGTCCGTGTCGCCGCTGATTCCCTTGGCAGTCTTTCGCGACAAGTCATTGGTTTCGGGCCTGGCGACGAGCGCCCTGGTCGCAACGATCATGATGGCGACGCTGCTGGTCGGGCCTTTTTACCTGTCCATCGCCCTCGGACTGCCAGCGGCCCTCGTCGGGCTGGTGCTGGCGACAGGGCCGTGCGTCGCAGCGCTGGCCGGAGTGCCTGCCGGACGCCTGGCGGACCGGTTCGGCGTGCAGCCCATGCGACTCGCCGGCCTGGCGACCATGGCCCTCGGCTGCCTGATGCTGTCACTGGTTGCCCCTGCCCTTGGCATCGCCGGCTATATCACCGCCATCGTGGTCACGACCCTGGGCTACGCGTTTTTCCAGACGGCCAACAACACGGCCGTCATGGCCGATGTGGCCGCCCAGAGGCGGGGTGTCATAGCCGGGCTGCTCAACCTGTCGCGCAACTTGGGTTTCTTCACCGGAGCCTCCGTGCTCGGCGCGGTGTTTGCGACTGTAGCGGCGACAAATGACATCACCCGCGCCAGCCCCGAGGCCGTGACGAACGGGTTGCACACGACCTTCGCCGTCGCCCTGGCGATGGCGATCCTGGCCGTGGTCATCGCCTTGAAATACCGCGTGCCAGAGCAGTTCGGCGAAGCCAAGGACACCCGTAGCCAAGTGTGATGGCATTCTGAGTATTGCCGCTTAAGTCGTGATCCGGATCAAAAAAAGTGAACCAATCGCAAAACGGACTGAAAAAATCCACATGAGCTTCATTTTCAGGTGCTATTTTTAGTTCTCACTGGTAGAGCCATGATGGCTCTTCCTTCCTGACATGAGCAAAAGGAAGCGCTCGATTGAAGAAGGCGGGCAACACATGAATAAAGGATCTTTCAGCAAGGTTACGTTCCCCAACGCTTGCCAGTTGATGCGCTGGCACTTCCATCCCATGGGATTCGAAGCGAGCATGGATGCGCCTGGCAGTATGGTTGCCCGGTTGTTTGACCGTGCCAGCGGCGAGACGATGATCGCCATTGCGGGGATCCCCTGCGCGACGGTGATGAATGCGCCGGATGTGGAGCGAATAATCGAGCGCGGTAGAGGCCGAGCTGGAAGCGTTTGTGCCACCGGTGGGGTTGCGGCGGTTTGCTTCCTGACAAGGGTGATGTTGATCATTTAAAAAGCGGCGCCTTCCTCTTTTGTGGAAGGCGCCGTTTTTTTGGGCTTGGGTTTTGGGTTTTGGGTGTATATCCGCACCCGTACACATCCTTATCCTTTACGCCGGTGGTCAGCAAAAAAAGGCTTGTCCGCCGCAACACGATCCGAAGCCTTCGGCCCATTGGCCGCCTGCCCATCCTGCCCATCGACATACCAATAACAATGCTGCACTGCACGAGTGATCCCCACATACGCCAAACGCAAAATTTCATCTTTTTGCGCCGTGTCGTAAGGCTCAGCATCTCCGTCCTGCCCCAGCCCAGCCATCCGATAAACCTGATTCTTGTAAGGCGAACTGCTCAGGTGCTGGCAGTCGCCCAACAAAAACACCGCATCGGCCTGGAGCCCCTTGGCACTGTGGTAAGTCATTTGCCTGAGCCGCCGGGCATCGTACGGCAAGCTAGAATCAACATTAACTATTGGATGAATATACTTTTCTATCAGTAACTTATCGCTACTTTTTCGATACAACATCAGGATGGAATCACCTTTGCGATAGTGTTCATCCAATCGCAGGGCCAGCCCTTCATCGTCTCGATCCAACACATTGACCGGACTCAGCGAGCGAGGCATACCGCTGGCCTTGGCTTTTTTGCCCGGAATAGCCGCAGCCGCGCGCACGATGTGCTCGGCCGCATCGATGATGTGTTGGTGACTGCGATAGTTGTCCGTAAGCATGACTCGGGTTGTCGCGGGTGACGGGAATTGCTTGTTGAACGCCATGAAGTAGCTCGGCGAACTGCCGCGCCAGCCATAGATCGATTGCCAATCGTCCCCGACACACAACAAGGAAGAACGCTGGGCGCCGCGCCCCACGTGCAGCACAGGCCCACGGCTGCGGACTTCCCGAAGACTGGCGCGAAGCCAGGAGACGATCTGCGGTGACACGTCCTGGAACTCGTCGATCATCAGGTGCGAAAGCGGCCTCAGTAAGGCATCACCCAGCAACTTGAAATTTTCCGGCGAGTGCTCGCTGAACAACGCGAACATGCGGTTGTAGGTCATGATCGGTGGCGATTGATCAAGCAAATGGTCTTCGAATGCCCGCCAGTAGCGGCTCAGCGCTTCGAAGAAATACCGGTCGGGATCATCCTGGGCAAAAGACATCCGGCCTACGGCATCCGGAACGTCCAGGCCAAGGTTCTCGATAAATCCCGCCGCCGCGACAAAACAGTCGAGCAATGGCGCCGAACCCAGCTCACCCTTGACCTTATAGTCGAACCCGGGACCAGCGCTGGCGTCGCCGGCCATGGATGCCACTACACGCTTGGATACTTCGTAACTTTCGAGCCAGATCAGCGGCTTACGACAGAAAGCTTGAAACAAGGTGCGCTTTACCGCCCACTCCGCGCGGATGCTCAACTTGGCACCCGGACGACTGAGCCGGGCATCTTCCCGCGGATCGAACCCCAGCATCACCCAGGCATCCAGTGAGGGTGCGTAGCCATGGCAGTGGAATGTCGAACCATTGATTTCGAAGGTTTGTCGTTTTGGCTCGATGCCCTTGATTGGCCAGGCACCGGCGCGAAACCACAGGTCTTCGACGGCGTCGCACAATTCCTCGTCGCGCTGGGCCGCCAGCTCGGTCACGGCCACCCGTTTTTGCACATCAGGGTGATCGCGCTCCAGCTCCTTGAGTTGCAGGGCGTGACGGGACAATGGCTGGATCAGCTCACGGAAACGCGCGTCCCTCTGGTAAAGGTTGTAATAACAGGCGTTGAGTTGCCGGCGCTGGACATCGTTGATACGCAGTTCAAAGGGATTGCCTTGGGCGTCGTCGTCCGCTCCGGCGCGATGACTCAGGGTCTCGAAGGCCTGGAGGCGCTCGAACCCGGGCAGGCTACGGACCATGGGCAAGATGCGCGAATGGAACGTGCGCACCAAGTCACGGGCGTCCTTGAGGCTGACGGTTCGCCCCCACAGGGCAAACACTTCGATCAATTTCTGAATGAAGTCCTTGCGCGATTCCCGGGTGAATGTCACCACGGTCATTGAGTCCAGTTCGAACCCCAAGTAGTGGGACAGCAACACAATACGCAGCACCAGGGTCGTCGACTTGCCAGCACCCGCCCCGGCGACCACCGAGGTAGACGGTGTGTCGCTGAAAATCATCTTCCATTGCGCAGCACTTGGTTGTGCGTGCGCTGGCAGCAATCGGGCGACATCCGCCTTGATGCGTTTCTTCAGCTCGGCAGTCAGCGGCAGGCGCCAGTCATCGAACAGCAAATCATCGACCTGCGGTGCCGGATGCTCCGTACTGCGGGAATCACGGATCAACAGGACCTGGCGGCCCTCCTCAAGCCCTTCGGCCCGGCCTTCCTTATAGCCATAGTCGAAACCGGCGGTATGGCCGCTGCGAAAACCATCGGCCTGGCCGTGCAACCAGGACGCTCGGTGCTGGGCGCGCAGGCGCGTCAGGCCATGGCCGAATAACCGAGCGGCCAGGCGCTTGAGCAACGGCATTTGGGCCAGGGGTAAAAGCTCAGGGGGAAGATCAGGAGTGTGTTGCGACACGCTGGGGACTCCGGTGTTCATGAACCATGACGGCTATGGTGTCTGTATTTGCCGCCAGGTTCCACCCAAAAGCTTTTAAGTCATAGGTTTAGGCGATGAAGTGAAAGTTGGCTCACGATTTAATATCTAAATAGGCGATAGTTTTGACGCGTTTTTTACGCTTTTTATCGATGGTTTGCTTGGACAAAATAGCCCCATCAACCCTCGCTTTCGCTCCCAGCGAAAAGGACACGAACATGCTCGAACTCAGGCCCTTCGCCACCTTGGGCGCCGCCAACCATGGCTGGCTGGATGCCCACCACCATTTTTCGTTCGCCGAGTATTACGACCCGCAACGCATGCACTGGGGCAACCTGCGCGTCTGGAACGATGATGTCATCGCCCCCGGCAGCGGTTTTCCTCAACACCCGCACCGGGACATGGAAATCATCACCTATGTGCGCGAAGGCGCGATCAGCCACCAGGACAACCTGGGCAACAAGGGCCGTACGGAGGCTGGCGATGTCCAGGTCATGAGCGCGGGCACCGGGATCGCCCACAGCGAGTACAACCTGGAATCGACGGCCACGCGCATTTTCCAGATATGGATCATTCCCAATGAAGAAGGCCTGGCACCGTCATGGGGCGCTAAACCGTTTCCCAAGGACTCGCGCGAAGGCTTCGTGACGTTAGCCAGTGGCAAGGCCGGCGACGACCAAAGCCTGCGAATTCGCGCCGACGCCCGGCTGGTAGCGGCCAACCTCAAGGCGGGTGAAAGTGCGGAATACCGACTGGATGCCGGACGACGAGCCTATCTTGTACCTGCCACAGGATTGATAGAAATCAATGGTTTGCGTGCACAAGCTCGAGATGGTGTTGCGATTGAAGATGAACAGCTTCTGCGGGTGACTGCGGTCGAAGACAGCGAAATCGTGCTCGTAGACCTGGCTTGATTAATCTTGTGGCGAGAGGGTTGTGGGAGCAAAGCTTGCTCGCGAAGTAGGCGCCTCGTTTTCTGAAATACCGCATCGTCTGTATCGCGGGCAAGCCTTGCTCCCACATGAATCACCTGGCCACAAGTTGGAGCAAGACTTGCTAACGGATCACTTGCTGGTAATCGCCCCATCCACCAACGTTTGCGCCTCAGCCACCAATTGTTTGAGGTGCGCATCGCCAATGAAGCTTTCGGCGTAGATCTTGTAAATATCCTCGGTACCGGACGGACGCGCCGCGAACCAGCCGTTTTCGGTCATGACCTTCAGGCCGCCGATGGCCTGGTCATTGCCCGGCGCATGGCTGAGGATGCTCTGGATCTTCTCCCCCGCCAGTTCGGTAGACGTCACCTGATCCGGCGATAGTTTGCTCAACAGTGCCTTCTGCTGCGGATTGGCCTTGGCATCGACGCGTACCGAGAACGGTTCGCCCAGCTCGTCGGTCAAGGCACGGTAGGCCTGGCTCGGGTCGCGACCGGTGCGCGCCGTCATTTCAGCCGCCAGCAACGCCGGAATCAGGCCGTCCTTGTCGGTACTCCAGACACCGCCATCCTTGCGCAAGAACGAAGCACCGGCGCTTTCTTCACCGCCAAAGCCCAGGGAACCATCGAACAAACCGTCGGCAAACCACTTGAAGCCCACCGGCACTTCATAGAGGCCGCGCCCCAGGCGCTTGGCAACGCGATCGATCAGGCCGCTGCTGACCACCGTCTTGCCCACACCAGCATCGGCACGCCATTGCGGGCGATTCTGGAACAAGTAGTCGATGGACACCGCCAGGTAATTGTTCGGCGCCAACAGGCCGCCGGACGGCGTTACGATGCCATGGCGGTCATGGTCCGGGTCGCAAGCAAAGGCCACGTCGAAACGCTCTTTCAGGCCAATCAACCCTTGCATCGCATGGCTGGAGGATGGGTCCATGCGGATCTGCCCGTCCCAGTCGACGGTCATGAAACGGAAGGTGGAATCCACGTGGGTGTTCACCACGTCCAGGTCCAGGCGGTAATGCTCGGCAATGGCCGGCCAGTAGCGCACGCCCGCACCACCCAACGGATCGACGCCCAAGTGCAACCCGGCGGCGCGGATGGCATCGAAATCGATGACATTGATCAGGTCCGCCACGTAAGTGTTGACGTAGTCGTGACGGTGGGTGGTATCGGCCTTCAAGGCCTGCTCGTAGCTGACACGCTTGACGCCGGCGAGCTGGTTGGCCAGCAGTTCGTTGGCCTTGGCTTCGATCCACTTGGTGATATGGGTATCGGCAGGGCCACCGTTGGTGGGGTTGTACTTGTAGCCACCGCTTTGCGGTGGGTTGTGGGACGGTGTGATAACGATACCGTCCGCCAGGCCCGAGGTGCGACCACGGTTGTAGCAGAGAATGGCATGGGAAACCGCTGGCGTCGGGGTGTATTCATCCCCTTCAGCGATCATGACAGTCACGCCGTTGGCCGCGAACACTTCCAATGCGCTGGCGCCCGCCGGAGTCGACAACGCGTGAGTGTCGATACCGACAAACAGCGGCCCGTCGATGCCTTGGGGCTTCGCGGTACAGGCAGATCGCCTGGCTGATTGCCAACACGTGCCACTCGTTGAAGCCCAGGTCGAAGGAGCTACCACGGTGACCGGAGGTACCAAAAGCCACGCGTTGGGTCGCAACCGAGGCATCGGGTCGGCCGGTGTAGTAGGCCGTCACCAGTCGCGGGATATCGATCAACAACTCTGCCGGTGCCGGCTTGCCCGCAAATGGACTGACTGTCATGCAAAACCTCTGAGTGGAGTGGCTCGGGAAATGGGGTGCAGTTTACTGACAGTTCGACCATGGCGCGACGGGTTCGATCCATCGCCGCCGATTACGATTGTTCGAGCCTCAGGGCATCGGCCAGCGCGCAGAGTGCCGCCTCAAGGTCCTGGGGCCCATTAAGCGCATGGGTCAGACGCATATGTTGCCCATACAGGCCATGAAGGCTGAACAGCTCCCCCGGGTGCGATGACGATGCGCTGGGCCAGCAGCCGGTGGAAAACCCGCCGCAAGTCAACCCGTCGCGTCGAGCGCATCCAGATCGTCGCGCCGCCTTGGGGCTCCACCCATTGCAGGCTATCCCCCAACCGCTCGCACAGCAATTGTGTAGTGGAAACCGCGCTTTCGCGCAGCAGGCGTCGCAATACCAGCAAATGCTGATCAATCCGACCGTTGCTGTACAGCCGAGCGATGGCTTTCTGGCGAATGGGTGACAGGCGAAACGCGCGCAGCAGGAAATGTCGCTGCAGGTGCAGGGTCAACTGGCGCGACAACACGTAGCCATACGGCGCCTCTGGACCGATGGTCTTCTCGAACGTGGAATAGACGATCAACCGGTCCGGGTCGAGCAAGTCCCGAAAAGGCGTCGCCCCGGCCTCGAACGCCAGATCTGTATGGCTATCGTTCTCCAACACCCAGGTGCCGTGCCGTTCCAGCAAATGGGCGATGGTGCGACGGTTCCCTTCAGGTACCAGCGAACCCGTGGGCATGTTCAGGACTGAGGACAGCATCACCAGGCGTACCGTTTCGCTCTCGAGCAGTTCCTCCAACTGCTCGATGTTGATTTCCCCGCTCGCCAGCAATGGCAGCTCGATGATGTTGATGTCGGCTGCCTGCAGCAGGCGCAACACGGCCCAGTCGCAGGGCGATTCGATCAGCACCGTGGCGCCCCGGAGTGCCAGTACGGCAATCAGAATCTCCAGGACACCCCGCAGGTCGGCGCCGATGTAGACGTCATCGGCATTCCAACAACGGGCCGGCGACGAAGTGTAGCGGGCCGCCAGCGCGGTGCGCAGCTCCAGTTCGCCCCAAGGTTGCGAGGGCGTTTGCGAGGAGCGCGGGTATTGGCGCAGCAGCTCGCGCTCGAGCAACAACATCGGGCTGTCCAACGGCTGCATCGATGCCGGCTCATCCGCACTGAGCACCCGCATGCCCGGTCGCCGGGCATTGACGTACAAGGTTTCGAGCAAATCGTCACCACCGTCCAGGGTAGTCATGGTGGGCGCCGGCAGCGCGTAATAACCGGACTTGGCGATTGAGTACACCCGCCCTTCCTTCTCCAACAACGAATAAGCGTACTGGATGGTAGATATCGACACATTCAGACGCTCGGCCAATTGCCGCAACGAAGGCAGGCGCACCCGCGCATCAACCTCCAGTTCGTTGATCAGCGTGGTCAGGTAGCGATAAACCGCCTGGTAGGCGAAGTCTGTCTCCCGGCAACCTTTCATGGGATCACGCCAGGAGAGCGAATTGTCGTCGGCCAGGTCGCAACGCCGGACACAACGACCAGGGACGAGATAGACGAGTCCATCAAACCTCGTTCCTCAGTGCCTTGCCGAGCGTTCGTGCGGCTCATCGGCGACCTGCCCCGTTTCTGCGACGTCGACGTCGTCGAGGACTTGTTGCAGATCACCTCCCGGAACAGTTTCCGGTTGGTCCGGCGATGCCACGCTCGCCTGGTACAGTTTGCCAAGGACACCGACGGGCAGACCACTGACGTCGACCATCCATTGCGCGATCTGATCAGCGACCGTCGCGCCCTGCATGGCTTTATGCAAGTCCGGCATCGCCACCAGCATGCCGGGATGGCAACAGCGCAGGAAATGTTCCAGGCCTGCGCCCTGCCCCACGAACGGGGCGAACAGCATGCACACCAGTTGCGTTTCGCTGAGCCCCAGGATCTTTTGCGCTTCGAGGGCGGCGTAGGCGCGGCGCTCGGGAATCGACGAAGGTGAGCCGAACAGCGCCCGAGCCTGCTCGCAGGCGTGTTCCGGCAGTTGCTTGCGATGCATGAGCATGATCGCCCGCTGCACGTAGTCACCGTATCCCGTTTCGTAGCTGCGCCCTTGCACGTAACAGGCCTGCAGGCCGTGCAAATGAGCCAACAGCAACGGGCTAAGGTATTCGTTTTCGATCGCCGAAGGCATGAGACCATCGGTCTGTACCCGCAGGAATTCGTTGAAAAGCGGCCAGTTGGTGCCTTCCAGGCGGTCGACGATCAGGTCGTCGATGCCGATGTGACTCATCCGCCGGCAGGCTTCGTAATGCCCCTCGGGTTTCCACGCGCCAAGGCGCTCGGGACCGTAGAAATGCTCGTAGAGATCGTTGTTCAAGGTATCAAGATGCGCAAAAAGGCTGTCGAAGCAGCCTATATTGTCGGTCGGCAGGCCGATCTTGCGGGCCGCGCGGCGAAGGCCTGAAATGAACTGCCTTTGCTGGCGAGGCGTATCGCTGCTGACCATCGAATCCACGCCAGACTCCCAGCGGGCCATGTGCCGATAGAATTCTGTCATCGCCAGGTAGCCCTCACTCCCGATTTCCAGGGGGCTGTCGACCGAGCGAAGGTGCCCCAGGGCCAACAGGTCCATGCGATTGGCCTCGTGCCCCGCCACCGACAAGGGCTGCCGGTGATTGAACGGCAACACTTCGCGGTTATCCGCCATCAGCAATTCAACCCGGGGATCGTCATAGACAAACAGCGCGCTGTAGCAGCGATGGATGTTTTCAAGCGTCGCCTGGGTGGTCTCGCTCAAGCGCGGCGTGGCGACGCGCAAGGCGAAGGTCACCGGATGCCGGCCCGCGATGCTGAGCTGCGCGGCCCGCAAAGCGGTTAATACATAAAAGCCCTCCCGGCTGCCGTTCTGGACCGTCAACACCCGATAATCGCCAATCCGGTCGATGCCTCCGGCGGCGACAATCAATCGCTGGATCAAAAGCTGCAACGCAGTCCGTTCGGCCCGGGAATAAAAACCCAACAATCGTTGCAGTATCTGTTGATACACGTGAGTCATTGCCTGCTCATGAATTGCACTCATAGCCATTTACCTGAAATTCAACTATCGGCGCCGCACCCGCACCTACGTGACCGCGCGACGTGTTGATCTGAAAGGATCGTTCTAGTACCCAAAGAGTATTAGCAATACGCTCAAGCGTTGCTTGTCGTAATTATTTGATACATACACAACGAGTCACCTCGCGCGCTAGGCATCCCCCGCCGCGGGCCTTTAAAACCGGGGGGCTCGCCGCGCGGGCCGCACGTCCTAGGAGAATTCCGACAACGTCCCACAGATAATGAGTACGCAAAATAAGGAACTTGCCGAACTTTAATTGACCCTCTACCCCACTCTGTTTTCGCCAGAATCGATAGATAGCCCCGTCCCCATTAACGCTCGTTGCAGCTTGAATGTGCCTTGAAGGATGAACGCCTTCGAGAAAGTTATACCGCACCACGACTTCTTCCTTGATATGGAAATCAGCGTTCAATTATCAGGACTTAAATAATGATTAGAAGATACAGATTGAGGGCAAAAACCAGTTCAGATGTTCACCGACAAACCGTTTCTGCCTTGAACGAACCGGGACAGGCAACTTGAGGGGGCTTGCGAGGCACGAATGCACCGCCGCCAGGCAGCCAGTGTCGTGGGAAAGGAAGGATGGGGATCAAGCCGAACAGCGCAAGAGCCCGGCGATGACTCTTGCGCAAGACAGGTATCAGGCGGGGTCGACAACCTGAAGGGCAACGCGCTCACGGCAAGGGCATTCACCCATGTACCGGTGAGCTTCGACAAACTCGGAGAACGGGAAGACCCGAGTCTTGAGTGGCAACAACACGTGATCGGCGGTCAGTTGATTGATATCACGCAATGCCCGCTGCAACGCCACCTGGTCCTGGAGGATGCCCAGTTCCGGTTTGCCGGTAAAATTGCCGATGCAGTGCACGAAGAACTGAATGTTCTTCTGGAACGCCGCGCAGGCCGGGAACGGCGTCTGGTTGCCACCCTGCAAGCCATACAGCACCAGGCTGCCACGGGGCGCCAGCACATCACCCAACAGTGACATCTGCGGCCCGCCGAGCCCGTCGAATACCACGTCGACGCCACGGTTGTCGGTGAGCTTGTTGATCTGCATCAGCAAGTCCTGCTCTTCGGTGACGATGACTTTCTCGGCACCCAGCGACAACAGGTACTCACGCTCGTCAGCTGTCTTGGTGGCCGCGATCACCCGCACACCCAGGGCCTTGCCCAGCTGGACAAAGGATGGTCCGGCGCAATGACTGGCATCGGTGACCAAGGCGAATTGCCCCGGTTTGACCCGCGCCAGGTCCATGTAGGCAAAATACGCGATCAGCAGCGGCGTGTAATGCACGGCGGCTTCGATCGGGCTGAGCACGTCGGGATAACGGGTCAGGGCGGTGCGGGGCAGTACGATGACTTCACCGTACACCGGATAATCGTTCGGGCTTTCGGCCGGAAAACTGGCAACCTTGTCGCCCACGGCCAAGTCATCGACGCCATCGCCGACGGCGGTTACCACGCCGGCCATTTCATGGCCCAGGCCCGAAGGCAGGCGTGCCTGGGAGGACGCCAGGTTTTGGCGCCACAACGTGTCGTACCAACTGATGCCGATCGCTTCGACGCGGACCTGCACTTCTCCTGGCGCAGGAAGAGCCGCCGCATGCTCTTCGCATTTGAGCACCTCGGCACCACCAAACTTGTGAAAACGGATCGTGCGGGACATCGCAAACCTCGTCAAAGTAACCTCTAATGCCATGAACTCTATCCGGGCTTTGTACCCAAGACCATCAGTGGCTATTAATAGTCGACATGCCTGTCATTGATTCCGCAGCAAGAAAAACCAACCACTCCTGTAGGACTTACCTAAGAAAACTCAATTAGCCGATGCAGAGTACCAGCCTTTCCCCGTAAGATTCATGCCGGCCATTGTTCCCATATGGCCGTTCACGTCAAGCTTACCGAATCTGCCAGGACCCCAGATGAATCGTAATGACCTGCGGCGTGTCGATCTGAACCTGTTGATCGTGTTCGAAACGTTGATGCATGAACGCAGCGTGACTCGCGCGGCTGAGAAGCTGTTTCTAGGCCAACCGGCCATCAGCGCCGCGCTGTCGCGGCTGCGCAGCCTGTTCGATGACCCGCTATTCGTGCGCACCGGCCGCAGCATGGAACCTTCGGCCCGGGCGGTGGAGATTTTCGCCCTGCTCTCTCCGGCCCTGGATTCTATTTCCACGGCCGTCAGCCGCGCCGCGGAATTCGACCCGGCCACCAGCACCTCGGTGTTTCGCATCGGCCTGTCGGACGACGCCGAATTCGCCCTGCTGCCGATGCTGCTCAAGCGCCTTCGGGCCGAAGCGCCGGGCATTGTGCTGGTGGTGCGCCGGGTCAACTACATCCTGATGCCGGGCTTGCTGGCCTCCGGTGAAATCTCCATCGGCGTCAGCTACACCGACGACCTGCCAGCCAACGCCAAGCGCAAAGTCTTACGGCGCAGCTTGCCCAAAGTGTTGCGGGCCGACACCGCGCCGGGACGACTGACCCTGGACGAATTCTGCGCCCGCCCCCACGCCCTGGTCTCCTTCGCAGGGGACTTGAGCGGCTTCATCGACGAAGAACTGGCAAAACTCGACCGCAAGCGCCATGTGGTGTTGGCCGTGCCGCAGTTCAACGGCTTGAGCACGCTGCTGTCGGGCACCGACATCATCGCCACCGTGCCCGACTACACCGCCGACGCACTGACCGCCGCCGGTGGCGTACGCGCCGAAGACCCACCCATACCGGTGCGCAGCTTCGAATTGCACATGGCCTGGCGCGGTTCTCAGGACAATGATCCTGGGGAGCGCTGGTTGCGTTCGCGGATTCAGATGTTTTTTGGCGACCCGGATAGCCTGTAACAGATTCCACCGAGCTCCGAAAAAAGTGTTAACCCCATGTTGAGTGGCCTTAACACATCAGTCATTGAAACTGTCATGGCGCACTCAACAACAGATTGCAATCTCGGCCTCGCGACATCCGAGGCCAGACCGCTTACACCTTCAGGCTAAAACCTTTGTGACGTCACACTCTCCACTCAGGCTCAAACCAATTCGGCTAAAGATGCCGGATTGAAGCCCTTCAGATCCGCATAATCGCCCTTTTCCACTTTGGCGGCCCAATCCTTGTCACTCAGCAGAACACGTCCTACTGCGATCAGATCAAACTCTTCGCGTTCCATGCGCTCGACGAGCCGATCCAGGCTCGCCGGGGTTGAGCCTTGGCCGGCGAATGCGTGAGTCACATCATTATCCAGCCCGACCGAGCCGACGCTAATGGTTGTGGCTCCAGTGACTTTCTTCGCCCAGCCAGCGCAGTTCAGCCCGTTTTCACCGTCAATTTCGGGAAACTCAGGGTCCCAGAAGCGTCGCTGCGAGCAATGCAGAACATCAACACCCGCCTCGACCAACGGTAGCAGCCAGTCTTCCATTAAGGCAGGCGTCTCGGCGAGGCGCACCCTAAAGTCCTGCTGCTTCCATTGGCTAACGCGCATGATGATAGGGAATTCGGGCCCGACCGCGTGACGAACTGCAGTCACGATCTCTGCGGCAAAGCGGGAGCGTTCTTTGATCGTCGGTCCGCCATAACGATCGGTGCGCTGATTGGTGCCGGCCCAGAAGAACTGGTCGATCAAATAACCATGAGCCCCATGGATCTCAACGGTGTCGAAACCCAGTCGTTTGGCATCCGCCGCGGCCTTGGCGAAAGCAGCAACTGTGTCTGCAATATCTTCTCCGCTCATTGCCACGCCGCGCCGGTCGTTTGGCGAATCGAGGCCAGATGGGCTTTCAACCGGCGCATCAGGCTCCCAGCCGCTGACGTCACGCACTGCGCCGGTGTGCCAGAGTTGCGGCCCCATACGGCCCCCAGCATTGTGAACAGAATCGATCACGTTCTTCCATCCAGCGAGTGCTGCTTCACCGTGGAAAAAAGGAATGCCGGAACCGTTACGTGAAGCGGGACGATCAACGACGGTCCCTTCTGACAAGATCAACCCGACCCGCCCCTCAGCCCGCCGCCGGTAGTATGCAGCGCTCCCTTCACCGGGGATGCCCTCCGGCGAGAATTGCCTCGTCATCGGCGACATGACAATCCGATTTTTCAGTTCAAGCGACCGAATGGAAAAAGGACGGAATAAAACGCTGGTATCAAGGTTTGACATTGAATGGACTCCCCATTTGCTTTTGGAAGCCATATAAGTATATTTTGTAAACCAAATGTCAATTAGGCACCTAGAGTCGCCTAGGTATATATGAGGAAACTTCGATGCTGGAATTAAGGCCGCAATGTTTTTCATCGGAGTGCCCAAGCCGGGGCGCTGTTCGACCAGATCGCAGACAAGTGGTCAATGATGGTTCTGGCGGTGCTGGATGACGGGCCACATCGCTTTAACGCCATCAGGCGTCGCCTGGAGGGCGTCACTCAGAAGGCACTGACTCAGTGCCTACGGCGCCTGGAACGAAATGGCCTCGTCTCGCGCAAGGTCATTTCGTTCTCGCCTGTGGCGGTCCAATATGAGATCACTCAACTGGGTCGAACACTGCAGCAGCCATTTCGCGAATTGCATAAATGGACGCTCGACAAATTGCCTGAGGTTGAAGCGGCCCGGTTGAAGTTTGATGAGGCTGCGGAGGTAAGCTGACGGGCGCCGTCACGCAAGCTTGTGATCAAGCTCGATGAAACTATCGGCCTGCCAATCCCAATCCTGTGCGTCGGCGGCGTCGGGGGCAGGTGCTCCACCGTATTCCATGGGCCGGTCGATATAGGCCGTCATCAGGCCGCAATTCCTGGCCGCCGCAAGATCGCTGTGGTGGCAGGCCACCAGGCAGAGTTCATTGGGTTTGAGATCCAGCGCCCTTGCCGTGGACAGGTACGCGGCAGGATCCGGTTTATAGGTTTGTGCAAATTCCGCCCCCAGCAGCGCGTCCCACTGCAAACCGTTATACCGGTTCATTGCGATCATCAAGGCCACATTGGCATTGGACAAGGTCACCACCGCAAAGCGTCGTTGCAGCAGGGCCAGCCCCTCGGCCACGTCAGGCCACGGGTCCAAGCGACGCCAGGCATGGGCAAGCGTGTGCAATACCTCGGGGGCCAGCTGATCGGCTTCCAAGCCGTAAGTCGTCAACAACTGGACCAGCGTCTCGTAGTGCAATGTATCCAGGACAACGAAGCCCCCATGCCCCTTGATGCACTCGCGCAGCGCTGGCGCATACAACCGGCGCCATTGCATTGCAAATTCTGCGGGGCTGACCGCGGGCAGGTAGGTCGACACGAATGGACTCGCCTCACGTGCGATGCCTGAATGCCAGTCAACAACGGTGCCGAACACATCAAATGCCAACGCTTGTGGAAGTGTCATCGCAAGACTCCTCTGCTATTTACGGTCCAGCCCGGCACACCGGCCGCTGAGGCATTGGAACGCGGAACCCAATCAGCTTAGCCTTATCCTTTTCAAGCGCCATCGATACTGCGCAGGCTCCTATAGCTTGTGACTGCCCAACACCAAATACCGCTGCGGCGCCGCCTTGCGCAGTCGCGCCGCCAGGAACACACCCGCCAGCAAGGCCGCGGGAATGATGGCGCAGAGACCATACGACAAGGCCTTGCTCGCGCCGGTCAACACATCGAAATGCACCACCGCGATGACCAGGACCGTCAACAGCGCCACGCAAGAGAACCCAGGAAAAATCCGCCCACGCCAGATCCCCAGCTTGAGTTCGGGGTGGCGCTGGGCAAAGACCCAGACCGCTGCGGAAGTCAGCGCCATCAGCAAGATCACGCAAAGCGTCGCCAGGTTGGAGAACCAGGCGAACAATTGCAGGATCGGGTCGGCATCCATGGCGGCGAAAATCAGTACCACCACGGCGGAGATCAAGCTTTGCAACGCCGAGCCCATGTGCGGGCTCTGGTGGACGCGATGGGTCGTGCCCAGCCGGCTGGGCAGCAAGCCGTCACGACCAATGGCGTAGAAGTAACGGGCCGCGGCATTGTGGAACGCCAACAGCCCGGCGTAGATGCTGACCATGAACAGCACGCGAATGACCTGGGTCAGGTGCGGGCCGACAAAGTGGTCGGACATGCCATAGATAAACGTCGTCGGGTCCTGCAAGGCCTGGAGCGTGGAGACGATTTTGTCCGCCCCCACGCCGATCACCATCGACCAGACCGACAGCGCGTAGAAACCACCGATCAGCAACACCGAACAGTAGGTGGCAATCGGGATCGTCCGTTGCGGGTTCTTGGCTTCTTCGCCGTAGATAGTGGTGGCCTCGAAGCCGATGAACGCCGCGAAGCAGAACAGCAAGCCGATGGACGGCGTGCCGCTGAACACATGACTGCGATCAAACGCGTCGAGATTGATGCCGCTATCGCCGCCAGTCCTGAGAATGGCGAAATCCAGGAGCAGGATCGCCAGGTATTCAGCGATTACAATCACCGACAGCACCCGGGCCGACAGGTCGATCTTGCGATAGCCGAGAATCGCAACGCTGGCCATCGCCATCAGCGAGTACGACCACCAGGGCAATACCAGACCGAAGACGCTTTCCATCGTGCCGCTGACCACGCCCCCGAACATGCCATACAGCCCGACCTGGAGGATGTTGTAGGCGAACATCGCCAGCACGCCCGCCGCGCCACCGGCCAAGCCACCCAAACCGCGAGAGGTGAACGCATAGAAACCGCCAGCGTTGGTCACATGTCGGGACATGGTGGTGTAGCCCACCGAGAACGCCAGTAACACCGACAGGGCCAGGATCAGCAACGCCGGTGTGCCGGCGCCGTTGCCCAGCATGATGCCAATGGGGAAACCGCCGGCGATGACGCTCAAGGGGCTCGCCGCCGAAACCACGAAGAAGATAATGAAGCCGACACCCAGGGCCCCACGCTTGAGCTCCGTGTTGCTATTGACCGGGAGAGATACACTCATGTTTTCTTGACCTTATTGTATGAGGCAGTCGCTGTAGGACCGGTGCAGTCAAACGCACACCGTCACCGAATAGCGTTATTGTTCTTGTTTCACGCTGGATTCGATCCTATGCCTCTCCCTGAGCGCCCCATTAGCCCAAATCGGTAATCGGCACGGTCCCCTCAAAAAAGCCTGGCGTGGGGCTGATGCCAGTCAGTTAAGCTGCAAACCTGTGGGAGCAAAGCTTGCTCGCGATAGCGGCAGAATCGTCAATATCGTTGTCGGTTGGTTTACCGCAATCGCGAGCAAGCTTTGCTCCCACAGGGTTTATGCCGTTTGCTCCTAACTGACTAGACATTATGGCGTGAGGCCCTCTCACTTCATTGCAAGGCAATGCGCGCCGTCAGTTCCGACGCCGCGCCGATGACCAGGTCGCACAGGTAGCCCTGCTGGAACGCATGGAACCGCTCGCTACGCCCCACCAGGGTCATGCTCCCAAGCACTCGCCGTTTTTCGTCGAAGATCGGCGCCGCGACGCCACTGCGTCCCGGGTGCAGTTCGCTTTCGCTGATGCAGTAGCCCTGCTTGCGAATGGCGAGCAACCCCTTGGTGAACGGCTTCCACTCCAATCTCTGATGCAGCACTTGCGCGGAATTCGCGTGGACGTCGTAGATGCGGCGGATCTGGCGCGGCAGCAGATACGCCAATACGACCCGAGCGGTCGCACTGTGGAAAAGATCGATCGGGCGCCCTCGGTCGCCCCCCACCGGGCCGGCGTCGGAACCACGCTGGATCAGCACGTTGACCACCGAGTCGCCATGCCATTCGCTGACCAGCGCATCCAGGCCCGTGTCAGCCACCAGTTTATCGACCAGGCCCCGGCTGCCGGCCAGTAATGGATCGTAGTGGGCCATCTGATGCTCAAGCGTGACGATACGTGGGCCGAGGGCGTAGCCGCGTGGCAATCGCTTCAAAAAGCCCGCGTCGCCGAGCTCGCGCAGATAACGATAGGCGGTGGCGGGCGTGTAGCCGAGCTCCCGGCAAATGACGTCGACATCGATGACCGGCTGTTCAGGGCGAAACAAGTCGAAAACCCTGAGCAGGCGACGAAGGCTATTCATTTTTTCTACATCCTTGTGCAGGCAAATGCTCAAGCAAGCGCACAACCGCCGATGGCAGCGCGGGCGGTTTGGGACGGCAACTCTGCGAACAGCGCCTGGTACTCCGCCGCAAAATGGCTCAGGTGATAGAAGCCCCACTGGGCCGCCGCATCGCCAATCGAAAGACGCGACGCGGGGGTGGACATCAGGGTTCGGCGCACACCGTTAAGCCTCACCGAGCGCAGGTAATTGACCGGTGTCGTCTCGGTCACCGAGCGGAAGCTGTTCTGCACGGTGCGCCGACTCACCTGGAGTCGCTGGCACAACTCGTCCACGCTGGGCACGTTGTTCAATTGCGCGGTCGCCAGGCGGTGACATTTTTCGACAATGTAACTGCGCGTGGAGCTTGGCGTGCGCTGCTGCTTGTCGCAGGCGGGATCGGTCATCAACTGCAGCAACTCACCGAGCATGGTCTGTTCCAGCGCCATTTCCCGGTCCTGCGAATTGTCGAGTTCTTCACTCAAGAGCGCCTGGGAGAACGCCGCCAGCATTCGATGGCGAGCCTCGGCATAGCGTTGAGTGGAAACCTTGATCACCGGCTGACGCAACAATTGGCTGATTTCCTTGGCCGACGCGGTTTGCGCCAACGCTTGCTCGAACAAGTCACGCTCGAAGGTGATCGCCAGCAGTTCCATGCCCAGCGGCATGTGGAACATGAACTCCTCGCCACCCTGGAGAAAGAACAGGCTGCTGTCGTCCACTTCCCGCCCTTGCATCCGTATCGTACCCGGGACGGTGATCGGCACGGCGAAACACATCTTGCCCCGAGGGGCCACGCCATGCTGCACAACACGCTGATTGATCTGCTCGCGAAATACGTGGCAGCGCGGCGTCGTCAACTGGATGAGTGAGCTCTCAGCCAAACCCGCGGTTAACTGGTTGTAGTCCTGGCTCCACTCCTGGACGGTGGCGGCGTGGACATGAATGTCGTGGAAGTGGCTGATGTTCTGATTTTTCATGATGACGAAAGCCTCGGCCAATATTCTTGTTTTTAGATCGCCTTCACGAGCGATATTCTCACATAAAGAGAATTCTGCAAATTTTCTTTGCGCAATGTCAGCGCTTCGGTGTTGACGCTCGGAACGGCCCGCCCAATGTGCCGATTCGGGCTACCGGCCAGGAACGGGCCACGAGGATCATCGAGACACTGAAACCGACATCCTGAGAGACCGTCATGAGTGAAGCCAAACTTGAAGCCCTCCACTTCGCGGATGCCCCGCGGATTACCTCCACCATTCCCGGCCCAAAGACCACCGAGGCCCTGGCGTTGTCGGCGCGTACCGAATCGATGGCACGCGGCGGCGGACGCATGCCCGTGGCCATGGACCGGGGCGTTCGGCGCGACCTTCAAGGACGCCGATGACAATACCTACATTGACCTGTCCGCTGGCGTAGGCGTCAGCAGCGTGGGTCGCTGCCACCCGAAGGTGGTGCAGGCCATTCGCGAACAGTCCGAAGTACTGATGCACGCACTGGAGATCAATAGCACCCGACGCACCGAACTGGCCGCCAAACTCTCGGAGATCGCGCCCGACGGCTTGCGCGGCGACTGCATCACGTTCTTCACGCAAAGCGGCAGCGATGCGCTGGAGGCGGCCATCAAGTTCGCCAAGCGCGTCACCGGACGGCACCAGATCATCGCCTTCCACGGTGGCTACCACGGCGTGTGGAACGCTTCCGGTGCGCTGACGACCGGCACGGCCTATCGCAAAGGTTATGGCGCCCAGATGGGCGGCGTCATTCACGCGCCCTACCCTTATGCCTACCGTTTCCCCTTCGACACCACGCACAAAAGCGCCGAGCAGATCGCCGGTGAGTACGTGGATTACCTACTGAACACCCCCTACACCGCCGCCGACGACGTGGCTGCCGTGATCGTGGAACCGGTACAGGGCGAAGGCGGCTACGTGCCTCCCTCGCCAGAATTCCTGCAACTGTTGCGCAAGGCCTGCGACCGCAGCGGCGCACTGCTGATCGTCGATGAAGTGCAATCCGGTGCGGGGCGTACCGGCAAGATGTGGGCGGTCGAGCATTCCGGCGTGAAACCCGACATGCTCACCTTCGGCAAGGGCATTGGCAGCGACCTGCCAATGGCGGGACTGATCATGCGCTCGGACCTGGCGGCGGCGATTCCTGACGGATCGATGCCCAACACCTTCGCCGCCAACTCGTTGTCCGCGGCCGTGGCGCTGACCAACATCAGCATCCTCCAGGACCCGGAGCTCGATCTGCTCAACCGTGCCCACACACTGGGGCTGGAAGCGCAGGAACGTATCCGTGGCTTCGGCAGCCCACTGGTCGGTGAGGTCCGTGGTCGCGGCCTGATGATCGGGATCGAGCTGGTCTCGGACCCGACCACCAAGGCGCCACTGGCACCGGAAAAGATCGGCCAACTCATGGGTTACCTGCTGAGCCACGGCGTGCTGATGATTCCCTGCGGTCGCTACAGCAACGTGATGCGTGTCATGCCCTCGCTGACGATCTCACGGGCGCTGTTCTTCAAGGCCCTGGACATCTTCGGCGACGCCCTGGATTCCCTCGATGCGTGACATGTCCCGACTCCTGCCCATCACCCATGGACTTCAAAATGACTGAGCACTTGAAACACTTCATCGCCGGCACGCCCTTCGAAGCCTCTGACGGGCGCCGCATCAACCTCGTCAACCCGGTGACAGAACAGGTCTACGGCAGCTGCGCCCGCGGCACCGCTGAAGACGTGGACCGTGCCGTGGGGGCCGCACGCAACCAGCTCGAACGGGGCGCCTGGAGCCAGCTTGACGGTGCCCAGCGCGCTCGACTGCTGTCGAAACTGGCCGACCTGGTGGAGCGCGACACCGATGTACTGGCCGATATGGACGCCGACGCCATCGGCCGCTCGCCGATCGAACCACGCCGGCTGGACCTGCCCAATGCGGTCGCCAACCTGCGCGCCTCCGCCGGCTGGGCCAACCAACTCGAAGGGCGGACCATTCCCTCCGGCGGCTACTTCGGCACCAAGTCCCTCTCGTACACCGTACGCGAGCCGGTGGGCGTGGTCGGTGCCATCGTTCCCTGGAACTCACCGCTGATGATCACGGTCTGGAAGCTCGCCGCGTTGCTGGCGGCAGGCTGCACCGTGGTCATCAAGCCGTCGGAAGAGACGCCACAGTCGGCCCTGCACCTGGCAACGCTGGCCCAGGAAGCGGGCTTCCCGGATGGCGTGATCAACGTGGTCACCGGCTACGGCAACGAGGTGGGTCGCGCCCTGTGCGAACACCCCCATGTCGACAAGATCAGCTTCACCGGCAGCCCCGAAGCCGGACGCGAGATCCAGCGCACCGCCGGCGTGCTGTTCAAGCGCGTGGCCCTGGAGCTGGGCGGCAAGAGCCCGCAGATTGTCTTCGACGATGCCTCCTTCGACGACGCGCTGTTCGGCTGCTCCCTCGGCCTGTTCGCCAACCAGGGACAGGTCTGCGCGGCCGGTTCGCGCATCCTGGTCCAACGCAACCTCGCCGATCGCTTCGCCGCAGCGCTGGCCGATGCCGCACGCGCCGTCAAGGTGGGCGACCCTCGCCAACCCGGCGTGCAGATGGGGCCGGTGGCCAAGAAGGCGCAATTGGATCGCGTCAACCGCTACATCCAACTGGGCATCGACCAAGGGGCCTCGCTGCTGGCCGGCGGGGTATCGAACCCTGAACAGGGCTGGTTTGTCCGGCCGACGATCTTCGCCAACGCCCGCAACGACATGGCGATCGCCCGGGACGAAATTTTCGGCCCGGTCGGCACGGTGATCACGTTCGACAGCGAGGATGAGGCGATCGCACTGGCCAACGACTCCAACTACGGCCTCGCGGCCACGGTCTGGACGAGCGATCTGGCGCGAGCGCACCGCGTAGCGGCGGCGATAAAGGCCGGTGCCGTGGGCATCAACTGCTGGAGCCCTCTGGACGCCAACCTGCCCTGGGGCGGCGTCAAGGCCAGCGGCATTGGCCGAGAAGGAGGATTCAGCGGTGCGTTGGCCTACACCGAGGAGAAGGTCATCACCGTACTGTTGCCCAGCGCAAAATAAACCCGCACTGACCCGGCCACCTTCCAAGTCTCTGTGCCATGGAAGGTGGTCGTTCAAATGTGCATTCCGATGCTCTGATGATCGATGGAGAGACCGTGATGAATCCGGTAAATCAAACAATAATTGATCGGTATCCGACGTCCCTGCGGCTTTTGCACTGGGTGCGCGCAGTACTTATCGCAGGCCTCCTCTGGGCAGGCTGGCACATGACCGGGATGGATGACGAAGTGGCGAGTAAATACGAGCTCTATTACCCGTGGCACAAATCCTTTGGGGTGCTGGCATTCCTGGTGGTCCTGGTCCAGATCGCCCTGCGGGTGAGAACGGCCAGGCTGCCGCAACCGCCAGAGACGCTGGCACGGTATGAGCGGGTTTCGTCAAGGCTCGCTCACCGTACCTTGTACGCGCTGCTGGTGATCGTGCCGTTGATGGGCTATTCGATGTCGAGCACCTACACGATGAGCGACGGCGTGTTCTTCTTTGGGGTGAATCTTCCGGAACTCTTGGGCAAGAATGACGACTGGTTCGTCGTCTTCCAATGGCTGCATAAAGTGCTCGCCTATACCCTGCTCGGCCTGATCCTGGTGCATGTCGCCGGCGCCCTCAAGCATCGGTTCTATGACCGCGACCCGCGAAACGATGTCCTGCGCCGCATGCTGTGACGTGATGAGGCGTTGGCGAAAGATGCCAACGCCTTCACTCACGGCTCGGACCGCAGAGACCCGGTAAAGTCCGCCGGCAAAGCGATTGGCTTGACGAGTCGCGCATCCTCCGGCAGCAAGTACCCCTCCTTGATCGCCTGTTGTTTGGCGGCCTCGAAACGACTCGCATAATTTGCATGACTGCCATACAACGCCTTCAGCCGCTGCGCGGAATACGGCACCTTCGTGTCGTAGGCTGAACCGCAGCCGGTCTCCTGGTCGGTCAGGTAGGTGGCGCTTGGCACCCTGATCCACGGCGGACGCACACCCCCCAGCATGTTGCCGGTCTGCGGATCGCGGGCAACGCCCTTCCCCTCGCGACCGACCCGTTCAGCCTTGGGCATCGGCGTACCTTCACGCACCCAGCGATCCATCGCGTCGAGGATCGCCGACACGACCGTCTCCACCGGCTCGTCATAGAGGGACTGGCAGTGCGGATCGTTGCGCTTGTCACCGTCAGCCGGATGCGGCTCTGTCCCGTCGGTGCCTTGATCGGCAAGACGCAGGTGTGGCATGCCCGCGATCTCGTAGTAGCGCAGCTTCGGTTGGTCTGTATCTGGCGGTAGCGCGATCTCCTGGTTGGCATCGTGTACCACCTCGGCCTGGCTGTAGACCGTCACGAAAGGCGCGTCCGAGGGGATTTTGCGCGGAACCCTGAGTACCTCGCCACCCAGGTCGCCATACACAACGTGCCCCGTCATGTAGGCGTCGATCAGCGGCTTGCCGTCCGGCATGCGCCACTGCTGATGCCGGCCCTGATCGAGGTAATCGAGCCAGAGCTGCCCATTGATTGCCCAGGTGTTGACATAGATACGCTTGACGTCGAGCCCCTGGGTGGGGCCGTGTACGAGGTTTGACTTGAGCAGCATGGCCAATTGCGCGGCAATGCCCTGCGCCTGGGGCGGGTACTGGTCGGGACCGTCACCGCGTCGAAACCGGTCGCTGTCGTAGTAGCTGCCGAGCGGTGCATAGCGCTTGTAGTCGTAGCGCCGCATGAAGTCCAGATTCAAGTTGCGGGGCTCAGGATCCCAATCCAGCGTCTTGGGATCGTTCGCCGGCCGATTGATGCTGAGTGTGTAGCCGGCGAATGCATACCCCTTGCGCAGCAGGTAGTTGCGGGTGAGGATCCAGCCCGCGCCGCGTTCGCCCATCCAACTGAACGGTTCCATCACGACGGTGCCGTTGAAGCGTCCAGGGTCCTTGGGTTTGCGGATAAGGAAGCGCGTGACGTAGGGCGCGTCGAACACATGCTCGCCAGAAGCGGTGATCGCTGGCGCGAGCCCTAGCATGTAGTACTCCTCCTCTACATACCCGAACCTCTCCAGGTCGACATACTCGGTGCCGTGCCTTGACGCGGACGCGAGCGGTAACTGACCGCTGGGAGGCACCTGGGAGATTTGCGGCATGGATGGCGTTTGCGCGACGACGGGCGCAGCCGTCGTCAGTACCAGCAAAGCCGCCATGGAAAGTCTGGGCAACCGAACCTTGCCCGTGGGCTTCATTTCCAGGCTCCGATGGTTTTCCCATTGGGCAACCGCAGCGCCTGGAGGGCACCACCCGTCTTCGTCTCGTCCTTCATCGGAGCGAGCTGCAGGTCGACCTTGTCGCCCGGCTTGAGCGTATTGGCCATCCAGCCCTGGCGCATCAGGATGTTCGGGCCGCCGGCCTCGATCGCCCAGGTCTCGGTCTTGTCCTCGACCGGCACATCGACGAACAACCAAACGTGAGGGTTTTTAAACTGCACCTCACTCACTGTGCCGGCAATCGCGACGAGCTTCGACATGTCGAAGGCTGAGTAGGAATGGTGGGCAAAAGCCGCCGGGGCCGACAAGCCCAGGAACGCCAAACTGAACAGAATGGATTTGAGATTCACTTCGTGTCTCCTTGATTATTGTTGTCCGCTGGGTTCAGGTTCCGTCGCTCGGGAATCGTCGTGATTTCCGCGCCCGTCACAGGATCGATCGACTCGTTATTGCTGTCCTCGCAGACGAACTCCATGAATTCGACCCCCTTGGGCGCACGGCGGAACGTCAGCGGCGCCCACTGCCATGGCTTGACCAGCGCATCCGGGTCTTCGACCCTGCCGTCCACCTGCAGCAGGCCTTCGTCATTGATGAAGATCCTCTCTTTGATGATCATGCGGGGGCCGTGGCCCAGCGCGTCGTCGGCATGCCCATACTCGCTCAACGTGGTTTCCTGGCGGATGTTGGTCGTCTCGACGACCAACACATTTCCCTCCCAGCGTGCGACTGAATGGCCCTCGAACGTCGGGGGAGCTTCCTCCGGATTGGGGTGGGCGCGCCCATCGAGGTAAATGCGACGAGTCTCGCGCAGGAACTCTTGCGCCCAGTTGATTTGCGTCGGCGTCTGCATGATCTCTACCGCGTAGGGCCCGACCATGTTCGTTGGCATGCCCAGCACCTTGCACGAGGTCTTGAACTCGCTGCCCACTTTGGTGAGGGCTTCAGCGCGTTTCCTGGCGCTCTCGAGGTAGACCCCCTTGAGTTCCGGCGTGGTGCCGAATGGAGGGCCAATATTGGTGTCGGGGTTATCGGCACCCGTGCTGTTGACGAGGGGGTCTACGGAACTCCCCACCGGCATCCAGAGCCCGCTGATGTCGGGCGGTGCGGCTTTCGGCTGGGCCGCGCTGGCGGTTGCATTGGGCGTTGCGGCGATGGCGAACGAAGGATTCGCCGAGGCGGCCAGGATGGCCAGCAGCGCGATGACTGCATGAGCAAGAGGGAGCATTTTCATAGGCATGACCTGCGTCTTTTTCTACACGTTGGTAGTGACTGACATCCCGGAAACCGCCACCGTTGAAGTGCGTGACGGCCGGTGCCAGGCGCGTGGGTGTGGTTTATTCCAAGGGGACGATACGCAAGCACTCCGTTGGGGAGATATCCCAAATCAGCATGCGCTCACGGTGTGTGGCGGCGTGGATGGCCGCTCAGAAACTCACCCAGGCGATGAGCTGGAAGTAGGTGTTCGTCGATGCGCTCCCACTTTGGTTACCACCGTTGCCGAGCCACTTCTCAGGCTTGTAGAAACCGACAAGGGGTGAGAGCGTGATGTTGTCCGTCACCATCCAATCCAGAAAGAAGTCGACCTCGCGTGCGCTGAAGTCCTGCTCCCCCCGTCGGGAAAGCTGGTGGTAGTCGAAGGCCATCGCGTTAAGCGTCAACTTGTCGGTCGGCATGACCGAGAGCAGCAAATCATTGATCTGCATGTTCGAAGTCACTGAACCTGCGTAATTCACTGCGACTTCACCTTGGTAGCGTTTACGAAAACCGCCCTGGAACAGGAAGTCCCAGCCTTCGGAATAGCGCGTATAGCGATAGCTCACCGTCGGTTGCCATTTGACATCCGCGAAGGTGTAGCCCGCGTCGAAGAACATCGCCCGCTGCGACCCCGACCGTTTTTCCTGGCGCGCCACTTCGAATGCGAAATCGGCGTTCTCGATGCCGGCATTGCCCTGGCCACGGATGCTGTAGATGTCCATGCCCTTGCGCTCCCCCCGATCGCCGAAGACGTATCGCTCTTCGACATCCAGGCCGCGCACGTACGTTGAACCGATCGAGCCGATGGGCGTCGTGTAGTCGACAGTGGCGGCCGCCACTTCGGTCTTGGACTGCCCGGGGTTATCCGACTTCAACCAGATCAAGCTGCCATGAAGGCCCTGCGTACCGCCCAGCTTCAGGACTGCCGTATTACCGAACGCCAAGCGCGGGCCGAGGTAAAAGGCACCGCCGCGATTGAACCGGCCATCCGCGACACCCTCGATGGGGTTGAAGGCGTTCCCGGGGGCGAACCCATCGTCGGTGATCAGAAAGCCGTCCACCGTCACGATCTGTCGGCCAAAAGAGAAATCAACGCCGTCCGTGCCCAACGCCGGAATCAAATCAGCTGACTTCCAGCCCAGATAGGCCTCTTCCACGGCGGTTTCTCTCTCGTTTCCGGCGGTGAGCGCTCCCGCATCGCCATCGCCCCATGACCCGGTACTGATCATGCTGAACCCGCCGTAGATCGAGCCGGCGGCGATCTGATCCGTCGTGCCGCTCAAACCATACTTGGCGAACCCTTCCTGCCACCGCATGCTGCCGGGCTCCCGTTGTGGGTCGCCGAGGTAGTTCTCGCTGCTGCCGAACCAACCAAATCCCGCCCACAGCTCGGCGTTCAGGACGGTCCCACCGTCGTTTTCGTTGTACAGCTCGTAGCCCTGTGCCTGCGGCTCGAACGCGCAGAGTGCAACCAGCGAAAGCAATGGGGCGTAATGGGGGGTGCGCATGACGTCTCTCCTGTTTTTATATTTATGAGGCGAGTCATGAGTGTTCCGATTCGGGTCGCCCCTGCGGTAGCCCAAATCAGCATGTGGGAGGACCGGCGACCCATTTTTCTCAGCGTCCCCCTGCCCGCCGGAAAACATTTCCAGAGACTTGAACGGTTGCCGTTTTGGGCTACGGCATGCCCAGGCGTCGCCCCTATGCTGGGGCCATAAGAACGCATAAGAATGAGGCACCCGTCATGACCCCAATACCGCTGTTACGTCAGGGGCTTTGCCTACTGACCATCGTCGCCTGCAGTGCCCTGCCGTCCCTGGCCACTGCCCACCATTCATTCGCACTGTTCGACCAGACCAAGACCGTCACAGTCAAGGGCGTCGTCGAGCGCTTTGCCTGGACCAATCCGCACATCACGATCTACCTCGATACCCCCGGCCCGCCGCCCCAGCGATTCAAGATCGAGACGGGCAGCGTCAACGCGTTGCAGCGTGCTGGCTGGAGCGCTGATTCGATCAAGGCCGGCGAGAGCGCCGAGGTGTCCTTCAGGCCGCTGAAAAACGGTGATCCGGGCGGCCTGCTGGTGGAGATCAAAATCGGTGACGTCGTGCTCACGGGCGGCGGATAAGAAGTTGGCTCCTT
The DNA here is from genome assembly GCF_030687295.1 of Pseudomonas beijingensis. Taxonomy (NCBI): domain Bacteria; kingdom Pseudomonadati; phylum Pseudomonadota; class Gammaproteobacteria; order Pseudomonadales; family Pseudomonadaceae; genus Pseudomonas; species Pseudomonas beijingensis. The sequence goes on from NZ_CP117425.1 coordinate 4,375,354, forward strand.
CCCAGCTTCATGGCCACCGAGCCAAACCGAACAAGCCAGCCAGCAGCGTGGAGACGTTTCAATGAAACCGGTACGAACCTTGAGCGCAGCAACAATCTTCTTCGGCGTCATCCTCGCGACGGTCGTCGGGGTGTGCCACGCAGCGCCGTCCAAATCCCAGAACAACCCGCGCCCGGACATCAGCGGCACCTGGGAAAGAACCCCGGACGACTGGTTCGGTGAGAACCCGGACGATCCGGTGCACCCTGGCGGCCCTATGGACCTGAAGGAACCCTACGCTGGCGAATACGCCGCACTGAAAAAGAAACAAGCCGCCGCGAATGAAGCCGGCGCGCCATTGGCCACAACGAGCTCCAGGTGCCTGCCCGAAGGCATGCCGACGATGATGGCGGCGCTGTTTCCGATCCAGATCATTCACGACGACAAGCAGGTGATTGTCCTCGGCGAGTACCTCCAGCAGGTGCGGCGGATTCTCCTGAACCAAGCCATGCCGCCCAAAGAGAAGCTCGACCCCAAATATCAGGGCCATTCCCGCGGCCACTGGGAAGGCGACACGCTGGTGGTGGAGACGCAACGCGTGCGAACCGACGTGACGTTCTATGACGTTCCCCACGGTGAGGCGATGAAGATCACCGAACGCATCAGGCTAAAGGGGCCAGACCACTTGCAGAACCAGGTGGTGATCGAAGACCCACAGGTGCTCAACACCCCGTATCGCTTCACGTTCGACTACAAGCGCTCCAACTACGCCATTCAAGAATATGTCTGCGAGAACAACCAGATCGTGATCGACAGCGAGGGCAAGGCGTCCCTCAGCCGTGAGTGAAGCCCCTATTGGATCAAGACAGTGTTGGGGCTGCTGCGCAGCCCAGCGGGAGCAAGCTCCCTCGCCACAAAAGGCGGCGTTTGCCACAGGTTGGCGGGCAACGTAATGGGATCTGATTACCCCACAGCACTGCCCAGCCAAACGCAAAACCGTGGCGAGGGAGCTTGCTCCCGCTGGGGTGCGAAGCGCCCCCAAACCAGGCTGACGTTGCTCCCTTGGAGATGACCGGATGGAACGACCAATAACTATCAGCCTTCTACGGCCGATGCTGCCAGGGGTCATGCTCTCGCTGATCCTCACCTCGAACACGTTCGCCGAGGTGCCGCGCATGCCCACGGCCATCGCCATACCGCCCTCCAGCGAGCCACCGCTGTCGTCGGCGAAACGGCCGGGCACGGAGCACAGCGATCTCGCCAAGTACGGCTACGTCGAGGAGGAGTTTTACCTGCAAGGCGTCGCCCCAGCCATTACCGCCGCCGGCAAAACCCTCTTCGAGGCGCCTTACACCACGCGCATCCTGGTGCGTAAACCAACAGACCCGGCGCGCTTCAATGGCACGGTGGTGATCGAGCCGTTCAGTTGGTTTGGCGAGCGTGGCGCAGGATGGATCCTGACCCGTGACTACTTGCTGCGGCGCGGCTACGCGTACGTCGGCTACACGCTGAACATGAACAAGCCGGCCGTCGATCCCAAGTTCATCGCGGATACCCCGGCCGCCGAAGCGGAGCAAATTGCCCAGTACGGACGGATCGTGAACTTCGAGTTCATGCGCCGCTTCGACTACGCGCGCTATGCGCCGCTGGGCACCTACTACGATCCACAGCGTTTCACCCGTGGTGAAGGTCCTGACCCGTTCGTGCCACAGTCACAGGGGATCGCGGCGCAGCTGGCGTTACTGCTCAAAACCAATGCAGCGCAAGGCCCTTTGGCCGGCCTGGATGTGCATCGCGTCTACGTCAACAGCTGGGCGGTGACCGCGCAAGTCTGGATGGACTACCTCGACCAGGGCCGGCACCAGCAATGGCGCATGCCCGACGCACGACCGTTGATCGATGCCTATATGACGGGGCGCATGGCCTATGGCGAGGTGGGCGGCGACGTGATCCGGCTGCCGCGGCAGATGCCCGACGGCGTGCCGTTCGTGACCGTCTACAGCCAGTCCGAACTGATGCACGACGTGATCGAAGGCATCGACCTGCCGCCGGACACCGACAGCCCGCAGCTTCGTTATTACGAAGTGACCGGCATGCCCCATCTGCGGCTGGCCGACCTCGGTACGGAACATACCGAACTGTTCGCGAACGACGTCGGCAAGGGCGACGACCCACGGTGCCGGACGCTGTACGACGAGCCGGCGGAACTGGTCGTCTCGGCCCTCCTGGATGGCATGGACCACTGGGTGCGCGAGGGCAAAGCCATGCCGAAGGCCCCCCGAGTCGTACGCGAGGGCAAGGCCGCCGTGCGCGACCCCGCTACCGGCAACTTGCAAGGGGGCGTGCGCCCGCCCTGGATCCAGGTGCCCAGCGCGACCTACCTCACCGACCAGGAGACCGGCTGCGGCCTGATCTACGACACCAAGGTGCCCTACGCCAAGGACGTGCTTGGCCAGCGCTATGGCAGTTTCAGCCATTACGCACAGGCATTCGAAGACGCCAAGCGCCTCTCGATCAAGCAAGGCTATCTCCTCCCGGAGGACGCAACGGGCCTGCGTCCGATCGCGAAACCTCAAGACTTCTAACTCAACGCGGAAGCAAAGCAGATGTCATCAGAACTCATCATCGCCTGGATCTACGCGTCACCGTTAAGCACGGCCATCAGGGACATGTCCTGGGTCGTGCCCACCGTCCAGAGCGTTCATATCGTCGCCATCGCAGTGATCTTCGGCGCTGCGGTCATCTCCGACCTCAGGCTCGCGGGCGTGTTCGCTACCGACGAACCCATGGGCGGCGTCGTGCGCCGTTACTTCCCATGGATGCGCGCGGCGCTCATCGTCCTGCTCCTCAGCGGATTGGTCATGGTCATCGGCGAGCCCGATCGGGTGCTCGTCAACACAACGTTCTGGCTGAAGATGTTCCTGGTCGTCGCCGTGTTCACGCTGACCTGGTCGGTCCGGCGTCCGTTGCTGCGCGCTGTCGGCCCTGCACAAGGCGCCGACGAAAAGCCGCCCATCAAGGCCCTGGCCTGGCTGTCGATCGCCCTGTGGTGCGTCGTGATCTTCTGTGGTCGCTGGATTGCCTACTGATCCCAGCGTTTTCAATGTTTTTTTCAGGTATTTGCCATGGACATCCAATCGATATTGCAAGCCCTCGAGGACACCTTTGTCGCCGCCCAGATCAGAGAGTCGGGTTCCATTTTTCCAAACCTGGAGTCAGTGCACGTGATCGGCATTGCCCTCGTGTTCGGGACCATCGCCGTTGTCGACTTGCGCCTGCTCGGCATCGCCTCCCATCGTCGCAGCGCGCTCCGGCTGATCCAGGAACTGCTGCCCTACACCTGGGTTGCCTTCGCAGCCTGCGTGATCACCGGTCTGCTCATGTTCGTTTCCAATGCCACCACCTATGCGCAAAACAGCGTGTTCTTGTGGAAGATGGGCGTGTTAGTGCTGGCGGGCCTGAACATGGGGATCTTCCACTTGGGCGCCTATCGCCGAATCGAGGAATGGGACACGACTCTGCCGCCTCCCGGCCAGGCCCGTGTCGCTGGATTCTGCTCGTTGGCGCTGTGGGTGAGCGTGATAGGCCTTGGCCGCTGGATCGGGTTCGTCTGATGGCGCGCCTGTCGCGAACCTGGCCCGGCGCTGACGCCAACGGCGCGACCAAGGTCGTGCGCCCGGCTTCCGGCCACTGGGAATCGCTGGCCCTGGTACTAGCGACCCTGGCAATCATCGCCAGCGTGACAGGCTATGTGCTGCTACGCCCACAGCACGCCGGACCGCCGACGCCCTTGAGCTGGCAGGTGCGTTCCTTCGATGGCCTGGGTGCGGTCGACCAGGCCATCCACAGCGCCCTGCTGCCTGCCGGTGAAGAAATCATCTGGAACAACAACGACACCGGCGGTTGGATCACCCTGGAGCGTGCCCAGGAAATTTTGCTGCCGCCCTTCTACCGGGACGCCTTCTGGAAGACCAACGGCGAGGTGCATTGGCAGTTGATCCTGCCTGGCGGCCACCTGCCCCATGCCGGTTCCGTCGATGAGCACGAAGACGACGCTGCTGCCCCGGCCACCAACGAAGTGTCGCAAGCCACCCAGGGCCAGGGCGCGACGGTCTACTACGGCGCCGCCGGCCGCGCGCCCGGCCAGAGCGCCTACCTGCTCGTCATTGGACACGCCCATGCCGGCGTCATGTGGGCCAACCAGGCAACGATCTGGGTCCACCCCGACCCGAATGCGCCCTACCCCGGGATCGTCAAGCCCGAATCGCTGGTCGGCAAAGGTTGGCGTCAGGTCATTCCTTACGACGGCGCCAGCGAAGTCGAACGCGTTAAAGGAAACCAGCCATGACCGTTTCTACGAAATACCGCACACTGTGGCGCCGTTGCCTGACACTGCTGGTGCTGATACCCGCCATCGCACTCGCCGACTCGACGCCCCCCTTGGGCAAGAAGCTCAAGATCGGCGTCACCCTGCACCCCTATTACAGTTTCGTGGCGAATATCGTCGGTGATCGGGCCGAGGTCGTTGCGCTCATCCCGGCACAAGCGAATCCGCACAACTATCAACCGCAACCGGACGACATCACCCGCGCGATGACGCTCGATGCCCTGGTCGTCAATGGCATCGGGCACGATGAATGGGCCTTCCAGATCGTCAAGGCTGCCGGTCGTGGGGCGACGCTGCCGATCATCCAGGCCAATGCCTCAGTGGCCCTGATTCCCATCGGCGGTGACCAGGGCGGCGCCAAGGTGGTCAATCCGCACACCTTCGTATCCACCACGGCAGCGATACAGCAGGTCTTCGAGATCACTCGCCGGTTGGGGGAACTGGACCCGGACAATGCTGCGGCGTATCGACAAAACGCCCTCGCCTATGCCGCACGCATCCGAGCATTACGGGCCGGCTTCATGACCCGCTTCGCCGCCCTGGATCTGTCATCGTTCCGCTGTGCGACGACCCATGCCGGCTACGACTACATGATGCAGGAGTTCGGCCTGTTCGTGAGCGCCGTGATCGAACCTCGTCATGGCGTCGCACCCACGGCGCGCCAGTTGGCCAACACCCTCGACGCGATCAAGAAGGCCAATGTTCGGGTGCTGTTCGCCGAAAAAAACTTCTCACTCGACCTCGCCAAGCCGATCGAAGCCGCCACCGGCGTGAAAGTCTTCGCGCTGTCGCACATCACCGGCACAGCCTACAGCGCGGAGGAATTCGAGGTGGCAATGCGCGAGAACCTCGAGACCTTGGCCGAAGCCGTTGAGTTTACGCAGCGATGAAAGAGGAACAAGTCATGCGCGGTCCCGCCATCGTATTCGATCACGTTTCCCTGCAACTGGGCGGTACGCAAGTGCTCGACGACGTCAGCTTTCGGGTGGAAGCCGGTGCGCTGCACTGCCTCGTCGGTCCCAATGGCGGCGGCAAGACGTCACTGGTGCGCGCACTGCTGGGCCAGATGCCGCATTCAGGGACGGTCCGCTTCGAGGGCGAGGTGACGACACCCATGGGCTATGTCCCGCAATTGCCGGACTTCGACCGCAACCTGCCGATGACGGTCAACGATCTCATGGCGCTTCTTGGTCAGCGCCGGCCGGCCTTCCTGGGCGCCAGCCGAGCCGCCAAGGCGGCCAATGCCGAGGCCCTGGCGCGTACCGGCGTGGCCGGAATGGGCACCAAAGCCTTTGGCAGCCTGTCCGGTGGCCAGCGCCAGCGCGTGCTGCTGGCCCAGGCGATCAGTCCGGCGCCCTGGCTGTTGATTCTCGACGAACCGACCGCTGGCATCGACGAGCCGGGCGTGCGGCTGGTGGAGGCGCTGGTGGCCGAATTGCACGGTCGTGGGGTCACCATCCTGTGGATCAACCATGACCTGGAACAGGTCCGGCGCATCGCCCAATCAGTGACCGTGATCAACCGGCGGGTATTGTTCCATGGCGCCCCCGACCAGGTCGCCCATTCGTTGGAGGGCGCCCAATGAACGCCCTATACGACTTCATTCGCAGCCACCTGCAGGCGCTCGCCGCCAGTAGCTTGCTGTCGCAACCGTTCGAGTACGAGTTCGTGATCAACGCGCTGCTCTGCGCCGTGCTCATCGGCCCGCTGCTGGGCGTACTGGGCTCGATGGTGATGATCAAGCGCATGGCGTTCTTCAGTCAGTCCGTCGGTAATGCAGCGATGACCGGCGTCGCCATTGGCGTGCTGATCGGCGAATCCTACACATCCCCCTACTTCTCGATGTTCGGCTTCTGCTTGCTCTTCGCCCTGACGCTGAAGTACACACAGCACCGCACCACATTGGCCAATGACACGCTGATCGGCGTGTTCCTGTCCATCTCCCTGGCGGTCGGGGCCTCGCTGTTGCTGTTCGTGTCGGCGAAGATCAACACCCACGTAATGGAAAGCGTGCTGTTCGGTTCCATCCTGGCGGTGGACCACACCGACATGAACGTGCTGCTTGGCGTAACGGCGCTGTGCGCGCTGCTTGGGTTGCCGCTGTACAACGGCATGCTGTTGGCCAGCCTCAATCCAAGTCTGGCCCATGCGCGTGGCGTGCGGGTGCGAAGCGTCGAATACCTGTTTGTCGTGCTGGTCACCCTGGTGACGGTTGCCTGCCTGAAGATCATCGGTGCCGTGCTCGTCGAAGCCCTGCTGCTCATACCGGCCGCGGCAGCACGCAACATCAGCCGGTCGCTGCCGGGGCTGGTCGCACGAGCCGTCCTGATTGCGACCTTTTCCTGCGTGGTGGGCATCCTGGCCCCCATGCAATTCCACATCCCCGTACCAACGGGCGGCGCCATCGTGATCGTCGCCGCCCTGGTGTTCATCGCCACCACCGTCATGCGCGCTACCGCATCCCGGTTCAGGGGGGCCAGCGTATGAATAGAAAAGGGGTCTATAGGTCCTGGCTGACGATGCTGGCGCTGCTGCTGGGCATCCCGTTTTCGACCGCTGCCGATACCGGCCAGCAGCACGTGCTTGTCGCATTGCCTGCTGTGTATGCGCTCACCTCGGTACTCAGCGCCGGCACGTCCCTGGAGATCGTCCGTGTTCCGAAGGACGCAGCCGTGCCCATGGAAAGCCAGGCCAACGCGCTGTCGCGCCTCGACGCCGCGGTGTTCCAGCAGGCCGAAGCCGTGGTCACCCTCAGCAGCCTCTGGCGCGCAGATCCGCTGTATGCGACGGCACGCCGCCACAACCTGCGGATCGTCGAGATCGATGCTTCGCGCTCATGGGACACCGTCAAGCCCGGCGTAGCCGTGGCCCACGCGCCAGTGAACGACATTCCCTGGGCCGCCGCGGGCGATGTCGATGAGGGCCCGTCACCCTACGCCTGGCTCGGCCCCGTCAACGCCATGCGCATGTCAGCGCTGATCGCCGCCGACCTGGCACGCCTGGCTCCCGCCGATGCGCCACGGATAGAACGCAACCTCGCTGCACTTGAAGGCCGCTTGCGCCAACTCAAGGCCGACTACGGCACCCGATTGACGGCGGTGCCGGATCTGCGCGTGCTGTCGCTGGCCAATGAGTTCATCTACCTGTTCGGCGAGTTCGGCATCTTTGTCGACGGCTGGTTCGTCCGCCAGGACCTCGACTGGAGCGACGCCGATCGCGCCGCGCTGACCCGCTACCTGCGCGAGCGTGACATCCGCGTGGTGGTCCACAAGTGGGCACCGGACGCCCGGATTGCCAAGGCCATCGAGGACGGGGGCGCACGGCTGCTGATCCTCGATACGGGCAACCCGGGAATGCTCGCCGACACGGCCAACGGATACGAAACACTCATGGGTTCGAACCTGGAGGCCTTGCTGACGGCCTTCACCACGACTGGCAATGACAGTACGAGGGGCGATGGTCAGCCCCTTCCCCAATGATCGATTTTGACGGCGAGACGTTATGAAACCCATAGGTTCAATACTGCGAATACCGATGGCAGGCGCCTTGATGTTCTGTCAGGCAGCCTTCGCCCACGGCCCCGTTTTCGATTGCTACATCGAGGGCGATAACCGGGTGACGTGCGAGGCGGGCTTCACCGACGGCAGCTCGGCCGCCGGCAGGCAAATCCATGTCCAGGACCCGAGCAACAAGGTGTTGCTCCAAGGCGAGGTCGACAAGGACAACACCTACACATTCCAGCCTCCCGCTGGGAGCTACTCCGTGGTGTTCTTCGGCGGAGCCGGCCATGAGATCACGATTCAGTCTTCCGACATTTCAAGGTGAAAACGACCATGACGTTCAAACGCAAACTGCTCCAGGCCCTGGCCGCGACCACATTCACTGGTTTGACCGGCGCTGCACAGGCCCATTTCCAGATGCTCTACCTTGAGGAAACGGCGCTGCAGCGCGCGGAAAAACTCGAGTTCGCGCTGGTGTTCACCCACCCCTTCTCCGGCGGCCCCACCATGACCATGGATGAACCTCGCGCCTTCAGCCACACCAGCGCCCACGGCGAGGAAAAAATAGATCTGCGCAAATACTTGCGCCCCGTCGAATGGCAGAGTCGCGACAACCGAACGAGGGCCTATCGTGCCTCGATTCCAAAGGAGTTGGTGCGTACATTGGGTGACCATATCTTCGTACTCGAACCCGAGCCCTACCTGGAAACCGAGGAAGACATCTACATCCAGCAGTTCACCAAGCTGATCGTGAACGTGGGCGGAGTCCCCAGCAACTGGGCAGAACCACAAGGGTTGCCGGTTGAGATCCAGCCATTGAACAAGCCTTATGCCAACTGGACGGGCGGTGTGTTCCGCGCCGTGGTACTGGCCGGCGGAAAACCTGTGCCGTTCGCCGAAATCGAAATCGAATACGTCAACCATTCCGTTGATCTCGAGAAAAACGCCTTCGGCGGACAAGACTACGTCACGGCCCCCCAAGCTTCATTCAAAGCCCAGAGTACCTACTCGGACGCCCAAGGCATCGTGACCATCGGCCTGCCCCGGGCCGGCTGGTGGGGCATTGCGGCGCTCGACATCGGCGCAACGAAAACCCACAAGGGCAAACCCCTGTCGCAAGACGCGGTGCTGTGGGTGCAGGTCAGGGACATGAAGTGACCCGATGCAGCGCCCCCCCAAAGCTCATGTTCGCGATGGCGGTGGTTTAGTCACATGGGTATTGGGCCTACCGGCCTCATCGCGGGCAAGCCCGCTCCCACAGGAAAGCCAGGCGTACATGAAACTTTGTGTCTACTGAAATCCAGCGTGGGAGCGAGCTTGCTCGCGATGGCGGTGGTTCAGTCAATGAAGATGTTGAATGTGCCGGCCTCTTCGCGGGCAAGCCCGCTCCCACAGGAAAGCCAGGCGTACATGAAACTTTGTGTCTACTGAAAATCCAGTGTGGGAGCGAGCTTGCTCGCGATGGCGGTGGTTCAGTCAATGAAGATGTTGGATGTGCCGGCCTCTTCGCGGGCAAGCCCGCTCCCACAGGAAAGCCAGGCGTACATGAAACTTTGTGTCTAAAAATCCAGTGTGGGAGCGAGCTTGCTCGCGATAGCGGTGGTTCAGTCAATGAAGATGTTGGATGTGCCGGCCTCTTCGCGGGCAAGCCCGCTCCCACAGGAAAGCCAGGCGTACATGAAACTTTGTGTCTACTGAAAATCCAGTGTGGGAGCGAGCTTGCTCGCGATAGCGGTGGTTCAGTCAATGAAGATGTTGGATGTGCCGGCCTCATCGCGAGCAGGCTCGCTCCCACAGGAGGAGCGCGGTCACCCAGAACCAGGTCGGCTATCAGGCCGCCTCGTGGAGGACGTTGATCTCGGGCGCCCCGTTAACCACGATGCCTTCGTTCAGGCATGCCGAGCCCTAGCGAGGCACCGAGTGGTGGGGCAAAAGCGCTTTGGTTACTTTCGACTGGGCCGGCTTCCGGGCTTTTCGAAAGTGACCCGCTGTAAGAGCGGAACCATAAGCAGCCGTTACGCAAAAAACGGATATACACACCGCTCCCAAGCCCCCACTCAAACCACAGGCTCCCAACGCCGAAACAACACGCTGGCATTAACCCCACCAAACCCGAACCCATTGGAAAGCGCATGGGTCATCGGCATCTTCCTCGCCTCCAGGCCAACCAGATCAAGCCCCGCAGCCGCCTCATCAGGATGAACCAGATTCAGGGTAGGCGGAACGATCTGGTCCCGAAGCGCCAACACCGTAAAAATAGCCTCGATACCACCAGCCGCCCCCAACAGATGCCCGGTGGCGGACTTGGTGGAGGTGATCGCCACATCGGAATCGCGCCCGAACACCGAGCGAATCGCCGCCAGCTCACCGTTATCGCCAACTTGAGTCGACGTCGCATGGGCATTGATATGCTGCACATCGGCAGGGCTGACCGCGGCCTGGCGCAGCGCCTGCTCCATCGCGCGCCGGGCGCCGTTGCCGTCTTCCGGGCCTGCCGTCAGGTGGTAAGCATCGGCGCTGGTGCCATAACCCACCAACTCCGCCAGGGGCTTGGCGCCACGTGCGAGGGCGTGCTCCAAGGACTCGATGACCAGCAACCCCGCCCCCTCGGCCATGACAAAGCCATCGCGATCACGATCGAACGGACGCGAGGCCTCTTGCGGGCGCTCGGCAAACCCAGTGGACAAGGCCCGAGCGGCGGCAAAACACCCCAGGGTCACACGGTCTATCGCCGCTTCCGTCCCTCCGCATACGGCGATGTCGGCCTCACCGCTCCTGATGAGCCTGGCCGCATCGCCAATGGCTTGCACCCCGGCGGCACAGGCGGTGACCGGCGCGCCGAGCGGCCCTTTGAAACCGTGCCGAATGGACACCTGCCCGGCCGCCATGTTCGCCAGGAAGGCCGGTGCCGTGAACGGTGACAATCGGCGCGGACCACGGGCATCGGTGGTGCGCACGGCATCGGCAATCGTGCCAAAGCCACCCACGCCCGAGGAAATAATGGTCGCCGTCCGCTCCTGGTCTTGGGCATCGGTCGGTTGCCAGCCGGCCTGTTGCAACGCCTCTTCAGCCGCCACCAGCGCGAACTCGATGAAGCGGTCCATCTTCTTGCGATCCTTGGCCGGGATGGTGCGCTCCGGGTCATAACCGGCGGTGGCGTCCTCCTCCAGCGACGGCACCTGGCCGCCCACGGCCACACCCGTCCCCTCGGTGATATCACCAGACAGCAGACGAATGCCCGAGCGCCCGGCCAACAACCGCTGCCAGACCTCTTCCACGCCACAGCCCAGCGGACCGACAATGCCCACGCCGGTGACGACTATGCGTTTTTGACCTTGGGAAGTCATCATTTCAAACCTCTTCGTTGCTCAATCGACGTTTAAAGTGCTGGCTTACGCCAACGGTGCTGCCGGGATGTGCGTTGGACGGTCGGGACGGATCTTGAACCAGATGGCATACATCGCCGGTAGGAACACCAGCGTCATGATGGTGCCGACGAACGTGCCGCCGATCAGTGTGTAGGCCAGCGTGCCCCAGAACACCGAGTGCGTCAGCGGAATAAAGGCCAGGATGGCCGCCAGCGCCGTCAGCAGCACCGGACGGGCCCGCTGCACCGTGGCTTCGATGACCGCCTGGAAGGGCTCCAGCCCCTCTTGTTTGTTGTGATGGATCTGCCCGATCAGGATCAGCGTGTTACGCATCAGGATGCCCGAAAGTGCGATCAGACCGACCAGGGCGTTGATCCCGAACGGCTGCTGGAAGATCAGCAACGTCGGCACCACGCCAATCAGGCCCAGGGGCGCGGTGAGGAACACCATGATCATCGCCGAGATCGAACGCACCTGCACGATGATGATCAGCAGGGTCAGGGCCACCATGATCGGCACCAGCGGCACGATCGCCTTGCCGGCCTTGCCTGACTCCTCGATGGCGCCCGCCTGCTCGATCCGGTAGCCGCCCGGCAGCGCGTCGATGACCGGTTGCAGAGACTTGATGATCGCGCTCGAGACGTCCGGTGGCTGCAAGCCTTCGGCAATGTCGCCGCGTACGGTCATGGTCGGGGTGCGGTCACGCCGACGAAGAATCGGATCCTCCATGCGTACATCGACCTCACCCACCTGGGACAGAGGAATGCGCTGGCCCGCCGCACCCACCAAGGTAAAGCCCTCGATCCTGGCCGGATCGAGACGAATGTCACCGGCCGCACGACCAACCACCTGCACCGAACGGATGTCTTCGCGAACCGCCGTGATCGGCACGCCCGCCAGCAGAAACTGCAATTGCTGCGCAACGGCATTTGAGGTCAGGCCTACCGCCTGCAACCGATCCTGGTCCAGGGTGAAATGCAATGTCGGCGTCAGTGGTCCCCAGTCGGTATTGACGGTTCGCATCAGCGGGCTCGCTTGCATGATGCCTTGGACCTGCTCCGCGATCTCGCGCAGTTTCGACGGATCAGGCCCCATCACTCGGTAAGCAACCGGAAACGGCGAATACGGACCGAACACCAGTTGCGTCACCCGGATCCGCGCTTCCGGGGCAAGCCCCTCGGCCGCCGCCTCGCGGAGACGGAACTTGAGGGTCTCGCGTGCTTCCTGGCTGTCGGTCAACACCACGATCTTGGCGAACGATGGATCGGGCAGTTCCGGCGCCATCGCCAGGTAGAAGCGAGGCGCGCCCTGGCCGATGTAGGCCGTGACGATTTTCGCCTCGTCCTGTTTCTGCAGCCAGGCCTCGACCTTGGCGGTGGCGGCGCTGGTCTGCTCGATGGAGGTTCCATAGGGCATTTGCACTTCGATCAGCACCTCCGGGCGGTCGGAGGTCGGGAAGAACTGTTTCTTGACCAGGCCCATGCCCAGAATCGCCACGACAAATGTCACCACCACCGTGCCGGCTACCCACCATTTGCGGGCGATGACGCGGGTCAGGACCTGGCGAAAACGATTGTAATGGCGAGTGTTGTAGATGGCGGCGTGGCCGCCCTCGACCTGCTTGATATCCGGCAACAGCTTCACCCCCAGGTAAGGGGTAAACGCCACCGCCACCACCCAGGAAGCGATCAGCGCAATGCCGACGATCCAGAACATGTTGCTGGTGTACTCACCGGCGGTCGATTGCGCGAAGCCGTTGGGCATGAATCCGATCGCCGTCACCAGCGTACCGGACAGCATCGGTGCGGCCGTGTGGCTCCAGGCATAGGCGGAAGCCTTGATCCGGTCGTAGCCCTCCTCCATCTTCACCACCATCATTTCGATGGCGATGATGGCGTCGTCCACCAACAACCCGAGCGCCAGGATCAGCGACCCAAGGGTGATGCGGTCAAAGTTCTTTCCGGTGGCCGCCATCACCACAAACACTATCGCCAGTGTCAACGGCACGGCGGCTGCGACCACAACACCTACACGCCAGCCCATGCTGAGAAAGCAAACGAGCATTACAACCAGCAGCGCGACAAAAAACTTGACCATGAACTCACCGACAGCCGAGTCGATGTTCACGGCTTGATCGGTGACCTTGGTCAACGTCATGCCCAGTGGCATGCCTTCATTTATCTTGGTCGTCTGCGCATCCAGGGCCTTGCCCAGGTCCAGGCCGTTCCAACCTTCACGCATCACGACACCCAGCAACAGCGCTTCTTCGCCGTTATTGCGCACCAGGAACGTGGCCGGATCTTCATAACCGCGCTCGACGGTCGCCACATCCGAGAGCTTGAGGGTGCGGCCCTGAATCGCCAGGGGCGTGTCACGAATTTTCGCCAATTTATCGAAGGCGCCATCGACCCGCAGGAAGACCTGCGGTCCGTTGGTTTCGATCGATCCGGCGGGCGTGAGCGCGTTCTGGCTATTCAACGCCGCGAAGATGTCCTGGGGAGAAACGCCCAAGGTGGCCAGCCGATCATGGGAGAAGGAAATAAAGATGCGTTCGGCCCGCTCGCCGATGATGTTGACTTTTTTCACCCCTGCCACGTGCAACAGGCGCTGGCGCAACGCTTCGGCATCACGCACCAGTAGCCGTTGCGGCTCCCCCTTGGCTTTCAGGGCGAACAGCGCGAACGTCACATCGGAAAACTCGTCATTGACCATCGGCCCAATGACGCCCGCCGGCAACTTGAGCGCCTCGTCCTGGAGTTTTTTGCGCGCCTGATAGAACTCCTCCTGCACCTGCGAAGGTGGCGTGCGATCGACCAGCGACACCATGGTGAAGGCCAGACCGGGACGGGTGTAGGTTTCCGTGCGGTCGTACCACTTCAGTTCCTGCAAGCGTTTTTCAAGAGGCTCGGCAACCTGATCCTGCATCTCCTGAGCAGTCGCGCCCGGCCATGCGGTGATGACGGTCAACTGCTTGACCGTGAACGGCGGGTCCTCGGCACGCCCCAACTGGAAGAACGCCAAGGTCCCCGCGACGGCAATCAGGAAAATCAGAAACACGGTAATGGAGCGCTCGCGCACGGCGAGTGCCGACAGGTTGAGGCTCATGGACGGCCCCCGGCAACCTTCACATCACCCGGTTGCGCCAGCCGCACTTCCTCACCTTCACGCAACAGATGGGCGCCGAGCCCGACAATACGCTCGCCAACATTGAGAGGGCCGGTGACTCGCGCGGCGTCGTCGCTCAGCCCCAGGACTTGCACAGGGCGCCAGGTGACTTTCGCCGGCTCGCCGTCAATGACCCATACACCCGTACCATTGCCCGCGTCATAAATGGCGGCGATCGGCACTTGCAGCGTCTGCCGCTGCGCGGTGCCTTCGGCGATACGCAACGTGACGGTCGCTCCCAACGGTGCATTGGCCAACGCGCCCTCGAGCACATAGCGCGCCTCGAAGGTGCGCGTCACGCGGTCGGCCGAATCCGACAGCAACCTCAGTTTCGCGGTCACAGCCCCCCCGGTGGCGCCATAAAGCGTCGCCTGGGCGGTGGAGCCTGCGGCGGGCCGAAGGGTTTCGGGCAATTGCACAATGGCTTCGCGCTGCCCCGCCCGCGCCAGTCGAACCACGGTTTGCCCGGGACTGACGACTTGCCCGGGCTCGGCCAGCGTGTCCATCACTACACCGTCGGCATCGGCGAGCAGCACGGCATAGCCGGACGCGTTGCGGGCCACGTCAGCCTGCGCCTGCGCGGCGCTGAGTTGCGCCTTGGCGGTATCGGCGGCGGCTTTGATCTGGTCGTAGCCCGAGGCGGAAATGGCACCGGCAGCAACCAGGTCGCGATAACGCGCCTCGTCATCGGCGGTCTGTTTGGCTCGAGCTTTGGCGGCAGCGACAGCTTCTTGCTGCGCTCGTGCTTGCAACCCTAAATCGATGGGGTCGAGACGCATGAGCGGCTGACCACGCTTAACGGCCTGCCCGGTATCGACCAGACGCTCGAGCACTTTGCCCGACACCCGAAAGCCCAGGTCACTCTGGACACGCGCCGCCACGACGCCGGTAAAAGAACGCGAGGCGTCGGACGAACCCTGGACTTCAGCGACCCGCACCAAGGGGGCAAGCGTGCGCGGATCTTTAGCGGTGGAAGAATCACCACACGCCGTCAGGACGAGCGGCAACAAGCAAGCGGCAAAGGTGACAGGTCGGAGCCGGCGCATAGGTTCCCTTTTTGGGCAGATGAGGACAGAAGCCGCATTCTCAGTCTCGTGACCATTACTGTCAATGGTCACAAAACAACTCATGCCTTACATCAAGACCATCTGCCCCTATCTCTTAAACTCTCCTACAGCTTCACCTGGTGAACGACCATTGACAGATAGTGACTACAATATAATATGGTCACAAACCCCAACATGACTCCAGGAGTCCCAATGTCGCCCCTACGCCCCGCTATCTGGTTGGTGAGCCTCAGCTTGATGGCAGGCTGTACGGTCGGTCCGGATTACCATCGTCCGGACACCGCGCTCACCCATCGTTACCTGGGCCAGACGTCTGTCGAACAGAGGTCCGCCGCGACATCAGCCAACCTCGCCATGTGGTGGGAAGGGTTTGCCGATCCAGTGCTCAGCGAGCTGATTGCCAAGGCACTTGAGCAAAATCTGGACTTGGCGCAGGCATCGGCTCGCGTCACCCAGGCACGGGCTGGCCTGGGTGCCGCCAGTGCCGCGTTGTTGCCTTCCGCAAACATCAACGGCCAGGCTGCGCGTGCCTACCAGTCCGTGGAAACGCCCCTTGGCCAGGTGCTGGACTCGACGCCTGGATATGATCGCTACGGTAGCGCCTACGAGCTCAATCTGGGCGCCAGTTGGGAGCTGGACCTCTTTGGCGGCATGCGCCGCGGACGCGAAGCGGCATTGGCTGAGTACCAGGCCAGCGAGGCCGGTGTCGCGGCCACACGCCTGGCCGTCGCCGCGCAGACCGCCGACCTCTACATCACTGCCCGTGGATTGCAGGCGCGGTTGGACATTGCCAACCGACAAGTCAGGACACGGCAGGATCTGTTGGAAAAAGTCCAGTTGCTCTACAGCAAGGGCCTCGCCGCCAACTATCAGGTTCATCAGGTCGAGGGCACCCTTTCGCAGGTCCAGGCGACGGTGCCCGTGCTGCAGACCGGCCTGGATGCGGCCATGAATGCCCTGGATGTCATGCTTGGCACGGCGCCCGGCACTCATCGCAGTCAACTGAAAAATGGGCACGGCGTTCCTCTGGCGCCCCAGATAACCGCCATGGGAACCCCCGCCGATCTGCTGCGCCGCCGACCAGACCTGATCGTCGCCGAGCGCCGTCTCGTTGCCTCCAATGCGCGTATCGGCGAGGCCGTCGCCGAGTACTACCCGAAATTTTCCCTCAGCGCGTTGCTGGGCAGTGCCACGGCGGTTTCCGCCGGCAACCTTTTCACCGGTGATGCCAGCCAGGCAGCGGGCGCGCTGGGCTTGCGTTGGAGACTCTTCGACTTTGGCCGCATCAACGCGCAAATCGACCAGGCCAAGGGCAAGGAAGCCGAAGCGCTGGCGGCTTACCGCCAGTCCGTGCTGCGCGCCACCGAGGACGTCGAGAACGCGTTTTCCGCGCTGGTGAATCGAGAATCCCAGGCGAGCACCCTCACCCAGGGCGAAACGTCGTTGGCCCAAGCTCGCCAATCGTCATTCATTGGCTATCAGAAAGGCGCAGCCAGCCTGATCGATGTTTTGAATGCCGACGCGACCCTGTTGCAAGTCTCCGATGCCCGGGCGCAAGCACGCACGGAATCGGCACGGGCGGCAGTGGCGGCATTCAGGGCGCTGGGCGGTGGCTGGCAACCTTCCGAGCCCCAGTCGGTGGCGACTCGCTGACTAGACCAAACACAACGTTGTTCCCCTCTCTTTCAGTTGACTAACCCGAGACCAACGATATGAAACCTAACGAACGCTCTTGGGTGCTCATCACCGGCGCCTCAAGCGGATTTGGCGAAGAGTTTGCGCGGCAATACGCAGCACAGGGAAAATCACTCGTCCTGGTGGCGCGCCGGTTGGATAGGCTCGAAGCATTGTCAGCGCAGTTGCGCGAACGTTTCCACGTTGATGTGCTCGTCGAACAAGTAGACCTGTCCTCGATCCCCGCGATCATCGAACTGCATGCGCGACTGAAAGAGCGCAATATCGTGATCGATG
The DNA here is from genome assembly GCF_030687295.1 of Pseudomonas beijingensis. Classification (NCBI taxonomy): domain Bacteria; kingdom Pseudomonadati; phylum Pseudomonadota; class Gammaproteobacteria; order Pseudomonadales; family Pseudomonadaceae; genus Pseudomonas; species Pseudomonas beijingensis. The sequence goes on from NZ_CP117425.1 coordinate 4,392,791, forward strand.
TGCTCATCAACAATGCAGGCCATGGCTTACAGGGGCCTTTCCTGGCTCAGTCCCTGGACCACTCGCTGGCGATGATCGCCGTGGACATTGCCAGCGTGACAGCCCTGACCCACCTCTTCGCAGCTGACATGCGAATTCGGCAACGTGGACACATCCTTATGGTCGCGAGCCTGCTGTCCTTTCAGGGCGTAAAGAACTTCGCCGTTTACTCTGCCGCAAAAGCCTACGTGCTGCGCTTCTCTGAAGCGCTTCATCGCGAACTCAAAAGCGATGGCATCGCCGTGACAGCTCTTTGCCCGGGCATGTCGGACACCGGATTTGCAGAAAGCGCCAGACAAAAAATCACACCGGTTTTGAAAAGGGTGATGATGCAACCCCAGCCTGTTGTGCGCGCAGGCATCCGCGCGCTGCAAGCCGGACGCATAAGCGTCGTTCCGGGGCTTGGCAACAAGGCAATCACCGTCTTGACCTGGGCCACGCCGCGCTGGTTTCACCAGGGCCTGATGGCACGCATCATGGGTGTCTGAGCGGGCGGAGAAACTGCTTTACCCTGGAAACGTCAGGGCCGCATTTCCGAGGGGGGCGCTGCTTTTTTTGGGGTTGGATTGGGTACATATCCGTTGCTGCGGTAACGGATATGTACCCAATCCAATTGGTCGAAACTAACGTTCCACATCCTTAAGTGACAGCATTACCCTTCTCCCGACCTTTAGAGCGACAATCGATCAGAAGCGATAACTGACTGAAGTACCAAAACCGCTCGCGCTGTTCTTGTACTTAGCGCTGTAGGCACCTCTGGCCGGCGAGGTTTCGTTGACCCGTACGCTCTCTTCCCACAGATAAGAATAAGCAACATCGATCGTGACATCGTCCATTGGCGTCCAGCCGGCACCGAAGCTGACAATTTTTCGGTCGCCGGTAGGAATACGTGGCCCACGGTTGCTGTTGTTGGCGGGCGACTGGTCGACCGAGAAGCCTGCGCGCAGCACCCACTGATTATTCAACTGATACGACGTACCAATCGCGTGAGCCCACGTATCGTGCCAGTTCTGCTCTTCGGTAATGGTGCCCAGCGAGCCGCTCAATAAAGGCGGCAAGCCGCTGTTCTCGATGGTCAACTCCTTGAAGCGACTCCAGCGTGTCCAGGTACTGCCCGCATACAAGGTCCAATCATCGTCAAGCTGGTGAGTGACCGAGAGGTCCACGGACTCCGGGGTGTCCACATCCAGCGAAGCGTCATAGCTGCGACCGCTGAGCCCTATCACGCTGAAGATGCCATTGCTGACCTTGGTCTTGGCATCCAAGTGGTAACTGACCTTGGAATGGTAGGTCAATCCCACACGGGTTCGATCCGTCGCCTGCACCAGGACACCGGCATTGAAACCGAGCGCGGTGTCGTCGCCGTTGCTTTTGAGTTTTCCGTCATTGCGGCCCGGGCTCAGTGGGTTGGGCACGGTGCCTGTTATCTCGCCACTGATACGGTTGATCGTCGGGCCGAACCCGATCGAAATCCGGTCATTGAAGGCGTAACTGATAGTGGGCTGGAACGTGAGTGTCGTGACCTCGCTTTTGTTGCCGTAGTAGCGCCCGGCAAAGTCGCTGCCGTAATCGGTAATCAGACCGAACGGCACATAGAAACCCACGCCGAACGCCCAATGTTCATCGATGGGCTTGACGTAGTAACCCATGGGCACCGTAGTCGTGGGCACGACGTCGCCGTCTTCCTGGCCGCCAAAGGTACTGCGGGTCTGGCTGATGTCATTCTTCGCGAAAAGCGTCGCTGCCCCCAGGCTGACCTGTTCTGATTTCAGGCGAGACATACCCGCGGGGTTACCGAAAACGGTACTTGCGTCCTCGGCCGACGATGAGCGACCGGCAAACCCGGACCCCATCCCGCTGACGCTCTGTTCATTGAGGGCAAAACCGCTCGCGAACACATGAGAAGTGGCGAACGCAACGGCGAGGCCCACGGGGGCCTTTAGCATTATTTTTTTCATTATTTGGGACTCTGGGAACGGCTGTCTGGATAAGGCTTGTTTGTGCTAGGTAAAAATGGCCACCGTCTGACGCGCCCAAAGCACGCGGCGGCCGCTTTCGTCCCATATTTCCATGTCCTGTAGCGAGTACCCTTCCAGCGCCTGCTGACTGAAAGAGCTGACAAGAAACCATTCACCGGCAACGGCTGGCTGCGGCAGGTCAATCATCCAGGACGCGGAGCTGATGGCAGCGGGTTCGGTAAAGCAGGTCATCGCGGCCGGCGGCAAACTGTCAGCCAGCGCGATCAAGGCAACTGCCGGGTCTACGCCCTGGGCATCCAGATGACGTACCCACATCAATAGTTCAGGACTGTCAGCACCGGACACCGGCAGCGAACCGCCTGCAGGACGCATCTCGAAGTTATAGGCGCAAGCCGGAGCAATCTTGCTGTCCAGCGCCAGGGTGGCGTAGCGGGACGGTCCCTCCACAAACGGCCGGCCCCAGGCGTCATGAGTAATCCTGCTCGCCCGTGGCTGGGCGAACAGCAGAACCGAGCGCAAGGCAAGATCATCGCCTGACAGGCAGTCGACGGATACCGAAGTGACTGAGCGTCCTTGGCGCAACACGCTTACTGCGAAAGTCTGGGCCTGCGTCACCGGCGCGATGAACGACACCTGCGCGGACTTGAACGGAGGGAAATCCGCCGGACGTTCCCGCAAGACCGCCTGCAGCGACAGAGCCGCTGACAAGCCACCAAACATGGTACGACCCTGCTGCCAGTTGGGCGGAGCCACAAAGGCTGCGTCCGGATCGAATTGCTGCAGCAATTTGGCAAAGCTCGTCATACCGACGCCCCAGGCTAAGAGCAGATGCGCCATGCTTATTCATGTGACCATTTATGTCAACAGTCACAATCCAGATAAATAAAAGCGGCCATCAGGCCGCAAGAATAGAAATGTGAGTCGGTGAGCAAGCTTAAGGCATGAGGCTACGCAAGATGAGATTGCAGGTGAGCGTGGGAGCCTCCTCGACGTAATCGAGGTTGTACTGCAACAACAGGGGATTGACGAACGGCCGCAGCGCCAGATGGATCGCGTCGACGGTTTCGTCCAATGGTGTCTTGCGTTCGAACTCCCCAAGTTCCCGCCCTTCACGCACGATCTGCAGTACGAAGCTCTTGATCCGCTCGTTATAGACCTGCGAACTGGGCCAACGCTCCGACGCGGAAAATGCCGCAATGTCATAGAGCTTGCGGTCATTGAAAAACAGGTTCACGCCCGTGGTGATCAGGGCCTTGACCAGACGGCGAAAGCGCTCCGTCGCTGAAAGGCCGTCTTCGCTGATGGCCTGTTCCACCGCCGCGACGATTTCGGCCAGGCACTGACTGCAGATGGCCTCGCCGATCGCCTGCTTGGAGTCGAAGAACTTGTAGATGTAGGCCTTGGAAAACCCGATGGCCTTAGCCAGGTCGGAGACCGTGGTCTTGCCATAACCGTATTGACTGAAATGCTCGTTGGCCGCCGCGACAATCTGGTTGCGAATGTCATGATCGGCTGGGCCGCGGGTACTGGGCGAAGGTAAGGATGGCTGGTTCATGGAGGCAGCTTACGCATCCTGAGGATAGTTGACAACTTGTGACCGCTCTGCAATAGCGTCACAACCTGAGCGCTACCAAGCCACCGGTATACCCTTCCTTTTATTTAGCGAAGAGCTGGCTCATATCCTTGAACGCCTTGAATTCGAGGGCATTACCGCAGGGATCGAACAGAAACATCGTGGCCTGCTCCCCCACCTGCCCTTTGAAACGTATGTACGGCTCGATGACGAACTCGGTACCAAAGGATTTCAGCCGTTCGGCCAGCGCCTCCCATTCCTGCCAGCCCAAAATGATGCCGAAGTGAGGAACAGGCACGTCGTGCCCATCTACCGGGTTGCTGTGCACGCTCTCTTGGGCAGCGGTCTTTGGCTGTTCATGGATGACCAACTGATGACCATAGAAGTTGAAGTCGACCCACTGGGCACTGGAGCGGCCCTCCTGCAATCCAAAGACTTCGCCGTAAAAGGCCCGGGCGCCTGGAAGGTCGTAAACAGGGATTGCAAGGTGGAAGGGAGAAAGGCTCATCACGGCTCCTGTTGCTTTTGTAAGGACCGGGTCATCGTAAGGCCGGGCTCGCAGCAATAAAATCAATATATATTTCTCATGAGCACAATTAATATTTGTGAATGATCAAAGAACTCAAGACCCTTATCGTCGTGGCCCGGGAAGGTACTTTCGCTGCCGCCGGGCATAAAATCGGCCTCACCCAGGCAGCTGTCAGCGCGCAGATCCAGCGCCTGGAGGCCGAACTTGGCTTCGAGATCTTCGACCGCAAAGGACGCTCGGCCCACCTCAACCGAATGGGTCACCAAATACTCTTGCAGGCGCAAGAGTTGCTACGCCTCTACGACAATCTTGGCGCAAGCCCAGCCGGACTTGCCCCCAACGTTCTGGTGAACATTGGCGCCATCGCTTCGGTGCAACGCTCTTACCTGCCTGACACCCTCGCCCGGTTTCACCAACAGTGTCCGCAGTGCCGCACGCGGGTGCTGCCTGGCGTGTCGATGGAGTTGATCAACCTGGTGGATGCCGGTGAAATCGACATGGCCGCCATCATCCGCCCGCCTTTCTCGCTGCAAAACGATTTGTGCTGGATGACCCTGGCACTCGAGCCGTATCGACTGATCGTGCCGAGCGCGCTACCGGGCGAAGACTGGGCCGAACTGCTTGGTAGCCAACCCTTCATTCGTTATGACCGCGCCTCGTTCGGTGGTCGGCAGGTGGATCGCTTCCTGCGCAAGATGCACTTTGCCTTGCATGAAGTCAGCGAGCTGGATGAATTGGAGGCCATCATCAAGCTGGTTGAAAACGGCGTGGGTGTGGCCCTGGTGCCGCAAACCGCAACCCATCACCAATGGCCGACGGGGGTTCGCGCGCTCGACCTCGCGGAGCATACCTTCCACCGTGAGGTCGGCCTCGTCCATCGGACTCGACAGAGCGTTGCCGAACCGGCGGGGATCCTGGTGCAGCTGATTGCGGAGCACGCTCGGGTCAACGGTGGGCCAACCCCATAGTTCGCAGCGTTGGCCCCTGTCTTCTTTACCACAACCAAGCGTTGACCATCGTTGAAATTGACCGCCGTAATCCAGCATCAACTTGCAAGACTCAAGGCTTTTGTCGGCGGGATGATCTATACCTTCAGGTACACGCAGTCAGGCCAAGGCAACAGGTTGGCGTGTCCAGATAAAACGACTGTGGCGCCCCCGCTTTAGGTGCGCTGCATCACATAAAATCGGCCTGCAGCACGCTGTTCCCGGCGCCGCCCCGTAGAATGCGCCCCACTGTCCCAATGCCTGAAGTATCGATCATGAGCCCGAGCAAACGCGTTTTGAATGTTCCCACTAAGGCGCTATCCAGGCTTTGTCTATTGATACCGCTGCTCGTTGTGCACAACACGGGCGCTGAACCCTTGGAAATTGAACTGCACATTCTCGACGCACCGCCGCTGACATTCGTCAACGACCCCAGGGGCCACGGAATCGTGGGCGATGTCGCCGTGGCGGCCATGACCAAGGCCGGATACACCGTAAAAATCCATGTGCTTCCCTGGGCCCGGGCACAGAAACACGTCAGTGAAGAACATGATCACTTGATCACCCCCCTCTCGCGCATCCCCTCTCGTGAGGATCGCTTCACCTGGATCGCCTCGATCATGCCCATGGAGCGAGCCTTTTTCAGCCTCGAACGGCGGGTGAGCAGCTTTACCCAAGCGAAAGAAACCTACCGCAAGATCGGTGTCGGCCTGGGCAGTGCACAGGAAGATATCCTGCGCAGCGAAGGGTTCAGCGATGAGCAGATCTATCCACTGGCCATCGGTGACAACCCCGCCCAGATGCTGTTGATGGGGCGTATCGATGCCTGGTTCAACGGCGTGCCGGAAAGTCGATACATCTGGCCCAAGGTGTCCAAGCGCAAGCTGCTCATGAGCACGGTTGGCAGCAGCGCCGACCTTTACCTGGCCTGTTCAAAGCAATGCTCGCCGAAAATGGTCGAGCATTTGCGCGAAGCGGTTGAAGCGCTTCGGGCGGATGGGACCGTCAAGCGGGTCCATGACCTTTATTTGCCGCAATAGAACGCAACCATCAATACATTTGATGGAAAAGAATCAAGACCCTCACTCAATCCAAGCACTCACCCAAGACTGGCGGGGTCATTGTGGCGAGGAAGCTTGCTCCCGCTGGGCTGCGTAGCAGTCCTTCTTTGTGAGCGCTTTGCGCTCAAGCGGGAGCAAGCTCCCTCGCCACAGGGTCATCGATGCTCCAAAGTGAGCATTATTGCCCGGACTAGAGCCCTCATCGATGGCTTATATCATTCTGAATGATAGTTACCTTTGCTTCATTCGATTCGTTCCTGTCTCTTGCGCCACGCATCATCCGCCCATTCTCAATACATTGGCGGATGCTATCCATGGAACATTCACTTTCAAAACTGCGTTTTCCCCTCGCGCTGCTGGCGGTGCTGGTGATGAGCGCCTGCGGCAAGACTCCTGACACGGCAGCGTCCATGCCGCCGGCCAAAGTCAGTGTGGCCAAGGTGTTGGAGCAGCCTGTCAACGAATGGGATGAGTTCACCGGCCGCCTCGAGGCGCCAGAAACCGTCGAGATCCGCCCGCGGGTTTCCGGGCAGATCGACGAAGTGGCCTTCACCGAAGGCGCGCTGGTCAAGAAAGGCGACCTGTTGTTCCAGATCGACCCACGCCCCTTCCAGGCTGAAGTCCGTCGTCTCGAAGCCCAACTGGCCCAAGCCCGCGCCACCGCCACCCGCAGCGAGAACGAAGCCCAGCGTGGTGAACGCCTGCGCTTGAGCAACGCCATTTCCGCCGAGCTGGCGGATTCGCGCACCAGCGCCGCCCAGGAGGCCCGTGCCGCCGCCGCGGCCATCCAGGCGCAGTTGGATCTGGCCAAGCTGAACCTGAGCTTCACCCGTGTCACCTCGCCCATCAGTGGTCGCGTCAGCCGGGCGGCCATCACCGCCGGCAACCTGGTGACCGCCGATGTCACGCCGCTGACCAGCGTCGTGTCCACCGACAAGGTCTACGCCTACTTCGACGCCGACGAGCGTGTCTTCCTCAAGTACACCCAACTCGCCCGCCAGGGCCAGCGCGGCCAGGCCACGCCGGTCTACATGGGCCTGTCCAACGAGGACGGCAATCCGCACCTGGGCCAGATGAACTTCGTCGACAATCAGGTCAACCCGCAAACCGGCACCATCCGTGGTCGCGCCGTGTTCGACAACAAGGATGGCGCCTACACCCCTGGGCTGTACGCCCGCCTGAAGCTGGTGGGCAGCGGCACCTACGCCGCCGTGCTGATCAACGACGAAGCCGTGGGCACCGACCTGGGCAAGAAGTTCGTGCTGGTGATGGACGCCGACAACAAGCCGGCCTACCGCGCCGTCGAGCTTGGGCCGAAGATCGAAGGGCTGCGCATCGTGCGCAGCGGCCTGAGCAAGGACGACACCATCATCGTCAAGGGGCTGCAACGGGCTCGTCCGGGCGCACCGGTCACGCCTGAAACCGTGCCGATGGCCAGCGACGAAACCATTGCCGCCCTGGCACAACAACGTAAAGCGCTCGAAGCCAGCAACCTGCCCCAAGTCGCGCCATCCAAGGCTGCGTCAAGCTCGGCAGGCAAACTGGCCGCTGCGACCCCACGCGGTTAAGGGACTGAATCCAAGATGAAATTTTCCCAGTTCTTCATTTCGCGGCCGATCTTCGCAGCGGTGCTTTCGCTGCTGATCCTGATCGCCGGTGCCATCTCGCTGTTCCAGCTACCGATCAGCGAATACCCGGAAGTCGTGCCGCCGACCGTGGTCGTACGCGCCAACTTCCCGGGCGCCAACCCCAAGGTCATCGGCGAAACCGTGGCCGCGCCCCTGGAACAAGCCATCACTGGCGTCGCGAGAACATGCTGTACATGTCCTCGCAGTCCACCGCTGACGGCAAGATCACCCTGACCATCACCTTCGCACTGGGCACCGACCTGGACAACGCCCAGGTGCAGGTGCAGAACCGCGTCACCCGGACCGAGCCCAAGCTGCCGGAAGAAGTGACCCGGATCGGCATCACGGTGGACAAGGCATCGCCCGACCTGACCATGGTCGTGCACTTGACCTCGCCGGACAAACGCTACGACATGCTCTACCTGTCCAACTACGCCCTGCTCAACATCAAGGATGAGCTGGCGCGCCTGGGCGGCGTGGGTGACGTGCAACTGTTCGGCATGGGCGACTACTCCCTGCGGGTCTGGCTGGACCCGAACAAGACCGCTTCGCGCAACCTGACTGCCACCGATGTGGTCACCGCGATCCGTGAACAGAACCGCCAGGTCGCCGCCGGTGCCCTGGGTGCGCCGCCGGCGCCGAACGCCCAGGCCTTCCAGCTCTCGATCAACACCCAGGGTCGCCTGGTGAATGAGGAAGAGTTCGAGAACATCATCATCCGTTCCGGTGCCAACGGTGAGATCACTCGCCTGAAAGACATCGCCCGGGTGGAGTTGGGTTCCAGCCAATATGCCCTGCGCTCACTGCTGGACAACCAGCCGGCGGTGGCGATCCCGATCTTCCAGCGCCCAGGCTCCAACGCCATCCAGATCTCCAACGACGTTCGCGAGAAGATGGACGAGCTGAAGAAAGGCTTCCCGGCCGGGATGGACTACAGCATCGTTTATGACCCGACGATCTTCGTCCGGGGCTCCATCGAAGCGGTGGTCCACACCCTGTTCGAAGCCCTGATTCTCGTGGTGCTGGTCGTTATCCTGTTCCTGCAGACCTGGCGCGCCTCGATCATTCCGTTGGTGGCGGTGCCGGTTTCGCTGATCGGTACGTTCGCGGTGATGCACCTGTTCGGCTTCTCGTTGAACGCCCTGTCGCTGTTCGGCCTGGTCCTGGCGATCGGTATCGTGGTGGACGACGCCATCGTGGTGGTGGAGAACGTCGAGCGAAACATTGGCCTGGGACTCACACCGGTGGAAGCCACCAAACGCGCCATGGGCGAAGTGACCGGACCGATCATCGCCACGGCGCTGGTGCTGTGTGCGGTGTTCGTGCCCGCGGCCTTCATCAGTGGCTTGACCGGACAGTTCTATAAGCAGTTCGCCTTGACCATTGCCATCTCGACGGTGATCTCGGCCTTCAACTCCCTGACCCTGTCGCCGGCCCTGGCGGCGGTGTTGCTCAAGAGCCATGACGCGCCCAAGGACCGTTTCTCGCGGTTCCTGGACAAGATTTTCGGTGGCTGGCTGTTCCGTCCGTTCAACCGTTTCTTCGACCGCGCCAGCCACAGCTACGTGGGCACCGTGGGCCGCGTGATCCGCAGCAGCGGGATTGCCCTGATTGTTTACGCAGGCTTGATGGTGTTGACCTTCTTCGGTTTCTCCAACACGCCGACCGGTTTCGTTCCCGGCCAGGACAAGCAATACCTGGTGGCTTTCGCCCAACTGCCGGATGCCGCGAGCCTGGATCGTACCGAAGACGTGATCAAGCGCATGTCCGACCTGGCCCTCAAGCAACCGGGTGTTGAAAGCGCGGTGGCGTTCCCGGGCCTGTCCATCAACGGTTTCACCAACAGCCCGAACGCCGGCATCGTGTTCGTGACCCTCAAGCCCTTCGACGAGCGCAAGGATCCGAGCATGTCGGCCGGCGCCATCGCCGGTGCCTTGAACGGCCAGTACTCGGAAATCCAGGAAGCCTACATGGCGATCTTCCCGCCGCCGCCGGTACAGGGCCTGGGCACGATCGGTGGTTTCCGCCTGCAAATCGAGGACCGGGGCAACCTGGGCTACGACGAGCTGTACAAAGAAACCATGAACATCATTACCAAGAGCCACAGCGTGCCGGAACTGGCCGGGTTGTTCACCAGCTACACCGTGAACGTGCCCCAGGTCGATGCCGCCATCGACCGTGAAAAAGCCAAGACCCACGGCGTGGCCGTCAGCGACATCTTCGACACCCTGCAGATCTACCTGGGCTCGCTGTATGCCAACGACTTCAACCGCTTCGGGCGCACCTACCAGGTCAACGTCCAGGCCGAGCAACAGTTCCGCCTCGAGTCGGACCAGATCGGCCAGCTCAAGGTGCGCAACAACCGTGGCGAGATGATCCCGCTGGCGACCTTCATCAAGGTCAGCGACACCTCGGGCCCCGATCGCGTGATGCACTACAACGGCTTCATCACCGCTGAAATCAATGGCGCTGCCGCCCCGGGCTACAGCTCCGGCCAGGCTGAAAAGGCCATCGAGAAACTGCTCAAGGACGAACTGCCCAACGGCATGACGTACGAGTGGACCGACCTGACGTACCAGCAGATCCTCTCGGGCAACACCGCGCTGTTCGTGTTCCCGCTCTGCGTATTGCTGGCGTTCCTGGTGCTCGCAGCACAATACGAAAGCTGGAGCCTGCCATTGGCGGTGATCCTGATCGTACCGATGACCCTGCTGTCGGCGATTACCGGGGTGATTCTCTCCGGTGGCGACAACAACATCTTTACCCAGATCGGCTTGATCGTACTGGTGGGGCTTGCCTGCAAGAACGCGATTCTGATCGTCGAGTTCGCCAAGGATAAACAGCTTGAAGGCATGAGCCCGCTGGCGGCGGTCCTTGAAGCGTGCCGCCTGCGTCTGCGGCCGATCCTGATGACCTCCTTCGCCTTCATCATGGGCGTGGTGCCCCTGGTGTTCTCCAGCGGCGCAGGTGCGGAAATGCGTCATGCCATGGGTGTGGCGGTGTTCTCCGGGATGCTCGGCGTGACCTTCTTCGGCCTGCTGCTCACCCCCGTGTTCTATGTACTGATTCGCAACTTCGTCGAGCGCAGCGAGGCCCGCAAGGCGGCCCGGGCTTTGAAACTGGAGGCGCAACAATGAGTTTGAAAGCGTTCATGCCGAGCTTGCTGGTGTTGGCACTGAGTGCCTGCGCCGTGGGCCCGGACTACAAGGCACCACAAACGGAGGCGGCGACTATCACCACCGCCACCGACGGCGCCGCCGGCCAGAAGAATTTCGACCGCGCCCGTTTCGAAGGTGTCTGGTGGCAGCAGTTCGACGACCCGACCCTCAATGCGTTGGTGACCCGTTCCCTGGAAGGCAACCGCGAGTTGCGCGTGGCCTTCGCCCGCTTGCGGGCCGCCCGGGCGATTCGCGATGACGCCAGCAATGACGTCATGCCGACCATCACCAGCCGTGCGAGCAGCGACCTGGGCAAAGGCCAGATTCCAGGGCAGACCACCGACCGGGTCAACACCGAGCGTTATGACCTGGGCCTGGACATGGCCTGGGAGCTGGACCTGTTCGGACGCATCCGGCGTAACCTGGAAGCCACCAATGCCGATCAGCAGGCCGTCGAAGCCGACCTCTATCAGTTGCAGGTGACGATGATCGCCGAACTGGTGGACGCCTACGGTCAATTGCGCGGCGCGCAACTGCGGGAAAAGATCGCCCTGGCGAACCTCAAGAACCAGCAGGATTCGCGCAAGATCACTGAAAGCCTGCGCGATGCCGGCGTCGGTGACCAGCTCGACGTGGTCCGTGCCGATGCGCGCCTGGCCTCGGTTGAAGCCAGCGTGCCGCAACTGCAGGCCGAACAGGTGCGCCAACGCAATCGCATCGCCACGCTGCTGGGTGAACGCCCGGACAAACTCAGCGTGGATCTGAGCCCGAAACAGTTGCCGGCCATCGCCAAAGCCCTGCCCATCGGCGATCCGGGTGAACTGCTGCAACGGCGCCCGGACATTCTCAGTGCCGAACGCCAACTGGCCGCCGCCACGGCGCGCATCGGCGTGGCCAAGGCCGACTTGTTCCCACGGGTCAGCCTGAGCGGTTTCCTCGGTTTCACGGCTGGACGCGGTTCGCAAATTGGCTCCTCGGCCGCCAACGCCTGGGCGCTAGGCCCGAGCATTACCTGGGCGGCTTTCGACCTGGGCAGTGTGCGAGCTCGCCTGCGCGGTGCCGACGCCGAAGCCGATGGCGCCCTGGCGACCTACGAACAGCAAGTGCTGCTGGCCCTGGAAGAATCGGAAAACGCCTTCAGCGACTACGGCAAGCGCCAGCAACGGCTGATTTCGCTGATCCGTCAAAGTGAATCGAGCCGCGCCGCCGCCGACCTGGCCGAGATTCGCTACCGCGAAGGCACCGTGGACTTCCTCGTGCTGCTCGACGCCCAACGTGAACGCCTGGCCGCCGAAGACACCCAGGCCCAGGCCGAAGTGGACCTGTACCGCGGCATCGTCGCGATCTACAAGGCCTTGGGTGGCGGCTGGAAACCGGAAACCGTCGCCAGCAACTGACACTGTCCTGCTCAACCGAGCTCCTTTGGTTGGCCGCAACCAGCCAAATTTTTGCCCCGCGTCTCATGGACGCGGGGCTTTTTTTTCGCTTGCCGCTGACCTCCACCTCCTCCTGTGGGAGAGCCCTGTGGGAGCAAAGCTTGCTCGCGATAGCGACGGGTCAGTTGCGCTGATGCTAAATGTGCCACCCTCATCGCGGGCAAGCCTTGCTCCCACATTGACTTGGGCAAGCTTTACCCAGGGCGCGTGAGATGTGTCACAAGGTTTGACTCAGGCCCCCACCTGACCGAAGCTTGCGACATTTCACGCTTCTGGTAATGGATTCCCTGCATGCCCTCGCCTCGCCGCCGCTATCTGCTCCTCAGCCTCTGTGTACTGTTGTTGATCGGTCTTGTCGCGGTGTGGCTGCGCAGCACCACCCCGCAAATCCCCGAAGCGATCAAGCGTGGCTACAGCGAAGCCTTGGAAAACGCCCGCAACGGCCAGCCGGGGGCGGCGCGGATGCTTTACCAGCAACTGGGGCGTCCGGACCTCTCGCCCAAGCGCCGTGTGTGGCTGCACGCAGAACTGCCCAACTACCCCAGCCCGCAAGCCCTGAAACTGGCGGACGCGGACCTGCACAGCGAATCACCGGACGTGCGTCGGGCCGCCATCGGCAGCGTGGTCGGGCTGGTGCCGACGGGGCAGCGCAGCCTGTTGCTCGGCCCGCTTCTGGATGATGACGACCCGAACGTCCGGTTCGCGGCCGTGAATGCGCTGCTGGGCCTGTCGCCGGATGACCTCGGCTTGTATTTCGGTGCGATGCAGATCGCCATCGACACCTGGGAGCAGGTGCTCGAGGACGGTCCGAAAACCGCGGAGTCCCACTACCAGCTCGCCCGGCTGCACCTGCACAATGCCGAATTGAAGAAAGCCCAACTGGCCCTTGAGCAGGCCTTGCGCCTGCAACCGGACAATCTCCCGGCGTTGGTCATGCAGATCGAAGTGCTGGACAAACAAGGCCAGGGCGAAGCCGCACGACAATTGCTCGCCCGACAGTTGCAAACCCAGCCAGCCTCGGCTTATCTGCAACATGCGCTGGGCATGTGGCTGCTGCAACATGGCCAGAGCGAGTATGCGGTGCTCGGCCTGGCCAAAGCCGTGGAACTGGAGCCCGAGAACCGGCATTACCGCTATGACCTGGCAACTACCCTGCATGCCGAGCAGGAAGTGGAAGCCGCGCAGAAACAGCTACAGGAAATCGTCCAGCGCTACCCCGCCGACCGCAAGGCCCGGGTGTTGCTGATCAACTATTGGAAGGAAACCGGTCAGTTGCAGAACGTTCAAATCCTGTTGGCGCAACTTGAACAACTGAACCCCGATGACCCGGCACTGCAACAGGGTCTGTAGGAGCTGCCGCTTTTGATCTTGATGAGTTGAGCGCTCACTTGTGACTCAATTGGCTTGGTAAAGATCGCCGCGTCGCTTCGCTCGACAGCGCCTAAAAAAGTTGTGCACTACACCGCGTTTTGTAGATGTAAGCGGAACCGCCATCACCGCCAAAGGTCAAGTATTCAGGCAGTTCATTTCAGGCGTTACCCCGCCTGCTGCCCACTTCCCTAGTCATGAGAGGGCTATTTTTGTCTACATCTAACGGGTTGATCAGTGCAAAAGCTGCCACCGGTATCGAAGGACTGGACAATGTCCTTTCCGGTGGTTTGTCCCGCGGCCATGTGTTCCTGCTTGAGGGGGAACCGGGGACTGGTAAGACCACGGTCGCGCTGCATTTTCTGTTGGCCGGCGCCAAGGCTGGCGAGCGCTCGTTGTACATCACGCTCTCGGAAACCGAGCGTGAACTGCGTCAGGGCGCCGCCTCCCACGGCTGGACCCTGGACGACAACATTCATATTTTCGAGCTGACCCCGCCTGAAAGCTTGCTCAATGCCGAGCACCAGCAGAGCCTGCTGTACTCCTCGGACCTGGAACTGGGCGAAGCGACGCGGCAGATTTTCGAAGTGGTCGAACGGGTCAAGCCGACCCGGGTCGTGCTCGACAGCCTGTCGGAGATCCGCCTGCTGGCGCAAAGCTCGCTGCGCTATCGTCGCCAGATCCTGGCAATCAAGCATTACTTCGTGCGCTACGACGCCACGGTCCTGTTGCTCGACGACCTGACCACAGAATCCTTGGACAAGACCGTGCACAGCGTCGCCCACGGAGTGATTCGCCTGGAAGAACTGACCCCCAACTATGGCGCCGAGCGGCGGCGCGTCCGGGTGGTCAAGTATCGCGGGCAGAAGTACCGCGGCGGTTACCATGACTTCACCATCATGGGCGATGGTGTACATGTCTTCCCGCGCCTGGTGGCCGCCGAACACCGCGGACAATACCAGCGCAAGCAACTCTCCAGCGGCATCGGCGAGATGGACGCGCTACTGGGCGGTGGTATCGAGACCGGCTCCAGCACCTTGATCCTGGGCCCGGCGGGCACCGGCAAGTCGCTGATTGCACTGATTTTTGCCGCAGCCGCCGTGCATCGCGGTGAGAAGGCCGCGCTGTTCATCTTCGATGAAGAGCTGGGCTTGTTGTTCGAGCGCATGAAAAACATCGGCATCGATCTGCATGCCCTGCAAAAAACCGGCAACCTGATGATCGAACAAGTGGACGCCGCCGAGTTGTCCCCCGGTGAGTTCTCCCACCGCGTGCGCCGTTGTGTCGACGAGGGCGAGATCAAGACCGTAATCATCGACAGCATCAACGGCTATCAGGCGGCCATGCCGGAAGAGAACGCCCTGGTGCTGCACATGCATGAATTGCTGCTCTACCTCAACCGCAAGGGCGCGGCGACCTTCATGACCGTCGCCCAGCACGGCCTGGTCGGCGACATGCAGGCGCCCGTGGACATCACTTACCTGGCCGACACGGTGATTCTGTTGCGTTATTTCGAAGCACTGGGCAAGGTTCGCCGGGCGGTTTCCATTATCAAGAAGCGCACCGGCAGCCACGAGTCGACCATCCGCGAATACCGCATCGGCGGCCAGGGCATGACCATTGGCGAACCTTTGGAGGCCTTCCAAGGTGTCTTGCGTGGCGTACCGACCTACATGGGAGCGGACCATCCGCTGCTCAAGGATGATCTCCAGTGACGTTGACGGAGCCCCTGTCGGAGCGGGCACTGATCCTCGCGCCGTTGGGACGAGACAGCCAGATCGCCTTGATGATCCTCAATGAAGCCGGGTTTGCCGGCCTCATCTGCCGTCATCTGGGCCATTTGTGCCAAGAACTGGAAGACGGCGCGGGCCTGTTGGTGATCTCTTCGGAAGCGTTGATGGGGCCAGACCTGGAAACACTGTTCCTGCAAATCGAGCAGCAGCCGGCCTGGTCCGACCTGCCCATTGTCTTGTTGACCCATCACGGCGGCCCGGAACAGAATCCGGCGGCACGTATCGGTGCGCAATTGGGTAACGTCACCTTCCTCGAACGCCCCTTCCACCCTGTGACCCTGATCAGCCTGGTGACCACTGCCCTGCGTGGGCGGCGAAGGCAGTACGATGCCCGCGACCGCCTGATCGACCTGAGCAACAGCGAACTGCGCCTGCAAACGACCCTTGAAACCCTCGAGCAGCAGGTAGAAGAGCGTACCGCCCAGTTGCGCCACAACGAAGAAGCGCTGCGCCAGTCGCAAAAAATGGAAGCGGTCGGCCAGTTGACCGGTGGCATTGCCCACGACTTCAACAACATGCTCACCGGAATCATCGGCAGCCTCGAACTGCTGCGTCGTCGACTGGCCCGGGGCCGTACCGAGGACCTGGACAGCCTGATCGACCTGGGCGTGACCTCGGCCAACCGCGCCGCCGGCCTGACTCATCGCCTGCTGGCGTTTTCCCGACGGCAATCGCTGGACTCCAAGGCCGTCCAGATGAATACGCTGGTGCTGTCCATGGGCGAGTTGCTGCAACGCAGCCTCAACGAGAGCATTCGCCTGGACATGCAGCTGGACGAACAACTCTGGGTCGCCGAGGCCGACCCCAACCAACTGGAGAGCGCCCTGCTCAACCTGGTGCTCAACGCCCGGGATGCGATGCCCAACGGCGGAAACCTGGTGGTGCGGACAAGCAATCGGCACCTGGACGCCGACTTCACCGATGCCTACACCAACCTGGCGCCCGGCGACTATGTGGTGCTGAGTGTGCAGGACAGCGGTTGCGGCATGCCCGAAGCGGTCATCAATCGCGCTTTCGACCCGTTCTTCACCACAAAGCCGATCGGCCAGGGCACCGGGCTGGGCCTGTCGATGATCTATGGCTTCAGCAAGCAATCGCGTGGCCATGTGACCATCGACAGCGAAGTCGACAAGGGCACCACCGTGAACCTTTACCTGCCGCGCTTTCGCGGTGAAGAAATACACGAGCCCCAGGTCACCACCCAGCACGCGCCCCATGCGCAGGACGGCGAAACCGTGCTGATCGTCGAGGACGATCCAGCGGTGCGGGTACTGGTGAGCGCGGTGTTGAGCGAACTGGGTTATGCCTTTGTGGAAGCGGCCGACGCCAATGGCGCCGTACCGATCCTCCAGTCAAGCCAACGCATCGACCTGCTGATCAGCGACGTAGGCCTGCCCGGCATGAATGGTCGGCAACTGGCGGAAATCGGCCGGCAGATCCGTCCGGACCTGCGGGTACTGTTCATTACCGGCTATGCGGAACATGCAGCGGTACGCGGCGGTTTCCTTGACCCGGGGATGCAGATGATCACCAAGCCGTTCACGTTTGATTTGTTGACGGCCAAGGTGCGGGAGATGATAAGAGCATGACGAAATCTCGGAGCATAAAGTACCGTTATAGCCCTGAATAGCTGTCAGACTTGACAGCTATTCAGGGCTACTTTTCAGACCGAAACTCAATGCGCAGTCCAGTGTTAACCGCATGGGCATCAATCGGCATTGAGGTCATCATGAAAACTCTCATCCTCTGGGTAATGCTTGTATTGGCCGGAGCCACCGTAAGCCAGCAGGCACTCTCCCTCGAGCGACTGCGCTCCGGTGTACAAATCGCAGCCGAACTCACTCAACGCTACAACGATATCCGGGATGACTGCGGCAGCCCTTCGATGCCCAGTTTTCTGTGTACCGGTGTGATGTTGCGCTCGACGATTCCCGGTGACGGCTATTTCACCTGGAACCCCAGCCCCTATTCACGCACCAGCGGCGGCGTTGCGTTTTCCTTCCTCAGGAAAGACGCCAAGTTCTCAGGGCTGGTTTATGGGCAAAACAGCGGATTTATTTTCTACCCTGTATTGACCAGGCCGGCGGATACGTTTCAGGTGGAAGTGCTTTGTGCCTACCCTTCGGACGGTGCAACCAATAACAGGGACCAGGCCGGGTGTGGCGCCCATCCGTATGCACTTGATCGAAGCCGTCGTTGCCAGACCATTGGGGTGACAACTGCAGAACAATGGATAGCGAACCGGCAGGAATATGCTTGGAACCTCTGCGGCTTTGATGTCAGCGATGACATGAATGAAATGGCTACTAGCGGATTTAAGGAAACGATTCGGGCTCATAACCTCGGTAACTTCTTTGCCGGAACGTTTGACTACATTGAATTAGTAGTCGCCACCTGGCCCCAGCATGACAACCCTACCCCTGTTCCCCTCGAAGCCTTTTTCTATACAAACGACGGCTTGGCCAGAGCGCAACGGGATCAAATGGACTATTTCAATCAAAGCGGGAGAGGCGTGCCGATTATCAAGCTCGAACTCCCACAAAACCCTTCCGCCGATGCGGTGTTCAGTTACCTTATGGAGGATCAACGCGTCCTGTTGGGCTTATGAGTATTCCTCACCCATTCAGGACAGCATTGTGCGCATGATGCACTGCAATTCATCCAGATCGAACGGCTTATCCAGGATCGGCGCCTTGCGGGTAATGGGGCTATCGGTGTCGCGCACTTCCTGCGCATAGCCACTGATGAAGATCACCTTCAGTTCGGGTCGCAGCTTGACTGCGGGCTCGGCGATCTGCACCCCGGAGATACCGCCCGGCAGGCGGAAGTCGGTAATCATCATGTCCAGATGCGGCTTGCTCGCCAGGATCTCGAACGCCTGCTCACCGTTTCCGGCCTGAAGCACCCGGTACCCCTCGCCCGACAGATAAGCCGACAGTACCATCAGGATCGACGGGTCATCCTCGACGATCAATACAACATCTTGCGCATCTTCACTCATGAGAAGCCTTTGTTCGATCAATAGCTGCTGATACGACCTTAGGGTCTCTCAGAGGTTGCGTCTGTTCGGCGGTTTTGTCCAAGACAGTTTTCTGCAAGGGCAGGCAAACACGGAACAACGCGCCTTCATTGAGGCGACTGTCGACCGTGATCGTCCCGCCATGGGCCGAGACAATCTGCTCGGAAATGAACAGCCCCAACCCCAAGCCTGAAGCAGCCGCCTTGGACGATACGCGCTCGAACTGCTGGAAGATGCGTTTCTGGTTCTCCTCGCTGATGCCGATGCCGTGGTCCTGGACCTCGATGCAGGCATGCTCGGGCGTCTTGAAGACGCGCACTTCGATCGGGCTCTTGCCGCCGTAGCGCAGCGCATTGGTCAACAGGTTCGACACCACCTGCTCGATACGGAACTCATCCCAAAGCCCCTCCACCGCCGGCTCGGCCATGCAGGTCAACGAGCATTCGGCGACGGCGATCTGCGGCTGGAAGTTGCGCAGCAGGTTTTCCACCAATGCCGTCAGGTTGAAGCGGGTCGGACGGATCGACAGCTTGCCGGTACGAATCCGCGACACATCCAGCATGTCCTCGATCAGCCGGATCAGGCTCTTGATCTGGCGCTCGTCGCGTTCGACCATCGCCCGCACCTTGTCCAGGCTGAAGGCCGCGGCGTTGTCCCGGGCCAGGTGCATCTTGCGCAACTGGGTCTCGAGAATGAGCCCATTGAGGGGCGTGCGCACCTCATGGGCGACGATGGACATGAAGTCGTCACGCATGCGAACCGCCTGCTCCAGCTCGGCGCGGGTGGCCTCCAGTTGCTGCAACAGGACCTCCTGCTCGCGACGACTCTGTTCAAGGGCCACGACTTGCTCCTTCATGGCCTTGCGCTGGCGATACAACTCGACGAACACATTGACCTTGCTCTTGACCGCCTGGGTGTCCAGCGGCTTGTGCAAGAAGTCCACCGCGCCGTTTTCATAACCGGTGAAGGCATAGTTACGCTCACGACCGGCGGCGCTGACGAAGATAATCGGGATGCTGCGGGTCTTCTCCGTGCCGCGCATCAGCTCGGCCAGCCCGAAACCGTTCATCTCAGGCATCTGCACATCGATGATGGCCAAGGCAAAGTCGTGTTGCAGCAGCAGGGATAGCGCTTCGTCCGCCGACAGGGCCTTGAAGACCTCGCGGTCGTTCCCCCTGATCAACGCTTCCAGGGCCAACAGATTCTCAGGCAGATCGTCGACGATCAGCAGTTTGGCTTGAATATCTCTTGGCATGTGGTTCATTCCAGCCCGGCCAGCAATTGGCCGATGCCTTGCAAAGTAAGGATATGGTCGGGCTCGTGCAGGGCCAGCGCCGCTTCGGGCATGGTCGAGACCTGGGCTTCAGCGGGGTCTTGCACCACGGTGATCCCACCCAGCGCACTGACCTTCGCCAAGCCCCGGGCGCCATCGTTGTTGGCACCGGTCAGCACCACGGCCAGCAATTTCTGGCCGTAGACATCGGCGGCCGATTCAAACAGTACATCGATGGACGGCCGCGAATGGTGTACTGGCTCCTCCAGACTCAACGACAGGCTACGATCAGCCTCGACCGACAAGTGATAGCCGGGCGTGGCGACGTACAAGGTGCCCGGCACGATGTCTTGCTTGTCCCGAGCTTCCTCCACCGGCACCGCCAGACGATGACCGAACACAGGAGCCAGTTGACTGTCGCGCTCATCCGGCAAATGCAATACCACCAGGATGGGCAGGCCAAAGCCTTTGCGCAGGTGTCCGAACACCTTGAGCAACGCTTCGACGCCGCCGGCCGACGCACCGACGACAATGGCCTCGATGGGCGGGTTGGATCTGTCCTTCGTCTGGTTCATAACTTGCGATAGATCCGTTCCTGTTTGACCAACGGCTCGAATCGATGACCGTAAGCCGAAAAATCCAGTGTCTCCTTACTGCCCAAAACCAGGAAACCACGGTGACAGAGGGACTCATGGAACAGTCCAAACGCACGATCTTGCAGTTTTTTATTGAAATATATCCATACGTTGCGACATGAAATTAATTGAGTTTCTGAAAAAACACTGTCGGTTGCCAGGCTGTGATCAGCGAAGGTCACGTTCTTGCACAGGGTTTTATCGAACATCGCATAATCGTAGGCGGCCGTGTAGTAATCGGCAAACGAGCGCCGTCCTCCGGCGTTCTGGTAGTTCTGGGTATAGGTGCGCACGTTTTCCAGGGAGAAAATCCCCTGCTTGGCTTTTTCCAGCGAGCGCGGGTTGATATCGGTGGCGTAGATCAACGTGCGGTCCAGCAGGCCTTCTTCGCGCAGCAGGATCGCCATGGAGTAGACCTCCTCCCCCGTGCTGCAACCGGCGATCCAGATCTTGATCGAAGGGTACGTCCTGAGCAGCGGCACGATTTCCTCGCGGATCGCCAGGAAATGCGAGGGATCGCGAAACATCTCGCTGACGGGGATCGTCAGCAGTTGCAGCAATTGCATGAACGCACCCGGGTCATGCAGCACGCGCTCCTGCAAGGCCGAAATGGTCTTGCACTCGAACTGGCTCAATGCATGGTGGACCCGGCGCTTGATGGAGGCGCCGGAGTAATCGCGAAAATCGTAGCTGTACTTGAGGTAGATCGCTTCGATCAACAAACGAAGTTCAATGTCAGTGTCACGTTCCACTAAATTCTTTCCATATTCGGCAACCACACGCGAATCAGCGAGAACAGACGATCCAGATCGATCGGCTTGGCCAGGTAGTCATTGGAACCCGCCGCCAGGCAGCGTTCCTGATCGTCCTTCATGGCCTTGGCCGTCACGGCGATGATCGGTAGCTTGCGCCAGCGTGGATCCTTGCGGATCAGCGCGGTGGCTTCAAAACCGTCCATTTCCGGCATCATCACATCCATCAGCACCAGGTCGATGTCGTCGAATTCATTCAGGCGATCGATCGCCTCCAAGCCATTGCGGCCGATGACAACGACCGCACCCTTCGCCTCAAGGGCGCTGGTCAGGGCAAAGATATTGCGCACATCGTCGTCCACCAGCAGCACCTTGCGGCCTTCGAACACCTTGTCGCGGCTGCGGGCGGTCTTGAGCATCCGCTGTCGTTCATGGGACAACCGGGATTCGACTTTGTGCAGAAAGAGTGTCACCTCGTCCAGCAAGCGCTCTGGCGAACGGGCGCCCTTGATGATGATCGAGCGTGAATATTTGCGCAGCTCGGCTTCCTCGTCCCGTGTCAGGTTGCGCCCGGTGTAGACGATCACCGGCGGGAAGGAGCAGATGTCTTCGCTGGACATGCGCTTGAGCAGGTCATTGCCAAGCATGTCCGGCAACTTGAGGTCGATGATCATGCAGTCGTAGACGTTGGTGCGCAGCAGGTCCAGGGCTTGCTGGGCGAAGCCAACGGCGGTGATTTCGATGTCATCGTCGCCGATCAGGCGAGTAATACTGTCACGTTGCAAGTCGTCATCTTCCACCAGCAGCACCCGCTTGACCTTCTGGGTCAGCTTGGCTTCCAGGCGGGCGAACACGTCCTTGAGTTCTTCGCGGGTGGTCGGCTTGACGGCATAGCCGACGGCGCCCATGTGCATGGCGGCTTCAACGCGGTCTTCGACGGAAATCACGTGCACCGGAATGTGCCGGGTTTCGGCCTGCTCCTTGAGCCGCTGCAACACCGTCAGCCCGGAATGGTCCGGCAGGCGCATGTCCAGCAGGATCGCGTCGGGAGCCAGTTGCAACGCCAGGTCGAAGCCTTCGTCGGCACCGTGCGCCACCAGGCACTGGTAACCGAGCTCGTGGGCCAGGTCGAACAGAATCCGGGCGAACTTGGGCTCGTCTTCGATCACCAGGATGCACCGGGTGTCGAACGGCGCCCTGTCGCGGTCGTCGGCGAATCGGGCAATCGGCATATCCACCTCAGCGATCAGCGGCGCTGGCGCGGCTTTGGGGGTTACGGGAGCCGGCGCGGTGGCCGTCGGGGTGAACGTCATCGGCTCTATCGGCGCATCCCCGGGTTCGACGTAACGCTCAGGCAATACCAGCGTAAACACACTGCCCTGCCCTGGCTCGCTGGAAACGGAGATCGAGCCGCCCAGCAACGTGGCCAGGTCCCGGGAAATCGACAATCCCAGGCCCGTGCCACCGTAACGACGGTTGGTGGTGCCATCGGCCTGACGGAACGCTTCGAAGATGCTTTGTTGCTGATCGGCGGCGATGCCGATCCCGGAGTCGCGCACCATGAACGCGATGCCGGAGCCCGGCTGGCCTGCCACGGACAGGCTGACGGAGCCCCGCTCGGTGAACTTCACGGCGTTGGACAACAGGTTCTTGATCACCTGTTCCAGGCGCTGGCGATCGGTGTAAAGCACCGCCGGCGCGTCGGGCAGCACCTGGACCTCGAAACTCAAACCCTTGTCGGCCGCCAGCGGCTTGAACATATCTCGCAGCCCTTCCACCAGACGTTGCACACTGGTGTTTTCTGGACGCACTTCCAGTTTTCCGGCCTCGACCTTGGAGATGTCGAGAATGTCGTTGATCAGGTTCAACAGGTCGTTGCCAGCGGAGTAGATCGACTCGGCAAACTTGACCTGCTCTTCGCTGAGGTTTTGCTGCGGATTCTCCGCCAGCAGCTTGGACAGGATCAGCGAGCTGTTGAGCGGCGTTCGCAGCTCGTGGGACATGTTGGCCAGGAACTCGGATTTGTACTTGCTTGAACGCTGCAGCTCTTCGGCGCGCTCCTGCAACTGGATCTGGGCCAGGTTCAGTTCGCTGTTCTTCTGGTCCATGGCGTCGCGCTGCTCGGCCAGTTGTTCGTTGGTCTGCTCCAGCTCCTGCTGCTGGGTTTCCAGGTGGGCCTGGGATTCCTTGAGAATGCGCGACTGCTCTTCCAGCTCTTCGTTGGCAGTCTTGAGCTCTTCCTGCTGGACTTGCAGCTCTTCGTTCAACTGTTGGGTTTCGGCCAGCACTTCCTGCAAGCGCTGGCGATAACGGGCGGCTTCGATGGAGGTGCCGATATTGCCGGCGATCAACTCCAGCAGCTCGATGTCACGCTCGGTCAATGGCCGCAGGAAACCCAGTTCGATGACACCGTTGATCCGGTCATCGTCACTGGTGGGCACCACCAGTACGCTGTTGGGCAGGCCTTGCCCCAATCCGGAGCTGACTTTCAGGTAATCGCTCGGCACGTCATCCAGACGAATGAGCCGCCCCTGCTGCACGGCCTGACCCGCGATGCCTTCACCGGCGACGATCACCTGTTGTTGTTCTTCATCCTCCCGGGACAGGCCGTAGCTGGCGACGCGCTTGAGGACACCATTTTCTTCCCGCGCATAAAGCGCAGCGACAGCGACGTCCAGGTATTTCGCACAGAACTGAAGGATGTTGCGACCCAACAGGTTCAGCGACAGTTGCCCCAGGACCTGCTCGGCCAGCAGCGTCTGGCCGTTACGCAACCAGGCCTGCTTCTCCAGGTGCAAAGCGCTGCGTTGCTGGACTTTCAGGCTGGCGCTGTAGCTTTCGGACAGGTTCAACAGATCCCGGCGACCGACGTAGGCCAGCAACCCGCTGACCGCGGCGACGAACAATAGATAAAGGGCAATGCTCCAGACGGTGGTGGTACGCACTTCCTCGTTGCGCGCCGCGCGCAGTTGCTGCTCGGTCTCGACGACTTCTTCGAAGGACTGGCGAATTTCGTCGGTCAGGCGCTTGCCGCGTCCGGCCTTCACCGCGCCCCGGTAATCACCGCTGCTGCGTTGCAGGTCGATCATGCTCTGGGCGTAATTGGCCCACTCCGTCTGGAGGGCTTGAATCTTGTGCAGGCGGTCGGTCTGGACCGGGTTATCGGCTGTCAATTCCAGCAATGTGTCCAGCGCCACGGCGATCCGTGGCTTGGCCACTTCGTAGGGGTCGAGGAAGTGCTCGTCCCCACTTAACAGGTAGCCGCGCATGCCGGTTTCCAGGTCCACGCTCAGCTTGAGTGCTTCGTTGGCGTTATTGATCACCCTGTCGGTATGGCCGACCCACTGGATCACCGACAGCAGATACGTGATAAGGATGATGAAAAACACCGCGCTGAGGGCGCCTATGCCCAGCGGCAGGCTGATGTTGCGGCTCAGGAGCTTGCGAAAACTTTGCTCGTCGACCGAAGACGAAGGAGTCATGGAAAGGGCCTTGGTGGACAGTTGAAATCGGTGGAGTTTGCCCGAAAAAACGCGCTTGGATCCACATTTTCTGACAAGTCAAAGACGCAAATCCCACGACGATCCGTCTTGTAGCAGGGAAGCGACTATCCTTGTCAGCTCTTGTACTATAGATCCTTTCTTGTACAACCTACGGAACTTGTGCCGCCTTGGCGCTTACTCATAAAAGAGGCTCATGAATGAGGCCAGTTTTTTTCCGTGCCCTTCCCGCTCCCATCTTTCGAGAATGTCTATTATGTCCACCGCCCCTGCCGCCACCCAACCCACCATCCTGGTAGTCGAAGACGACGATATTGTACGGATGCTGATCGTTGACGTGTTGGAAGAGCTGGAATATCAGGTGCTGGAGGCGGACGGTTGTAAGCAGGCGCTGGAGTTTTTGTCCGACCACCATCAGCCCATCGCCCTGATGATGACCGACGTTGGCCTGCCGATAATGGACGGGCGGGAACTGGCCAAGAGGGCTAGACTCGAGCGGCCGCAACTGCCGGTGCTGTTTGCCAGCGGTTACGCAGAAAGCATCGATGTGCCTGAGGGCATGTCGGTGATCGGCAAGCCCTTCTCCATCGATCAGTTGCGGGACAAGGTCAAACGCATTCTTGCTTGAGCCGGATCGCATTCTTGGTCACTATCGGCGCCCCGCGCGCCGATGGCGCCTGATTCGCGCCAAGGAACCCCCTGCCCATGCGTCACCCCACCGCCACCAAAGTCCTGGTTATCGGCTATGTCTGGCCCGAGCCGCGTTCATCGGCGGCCAGTGGGCACATCATGCAAATCCTCGACACCTTCCTCGGCCAAGGCTGGGACATCACCTTCAGCAGCCCGGCTGGCCCGGGCGAGCAGCGCGCCGACCTGGTCGCGCTGGGCATCCGCGAAGTGCCCATCGAACTCAATAACAGCAGCTTCGACGCGTTCATCCATACACTTGCGCCCGACATCGTGCTGTTCGACCAGTTCATGATGGAGGAACAGTTCGGCTGGCGCGTCGAAAAGCACTGCCCCGGCGCCCTGCGAGTGCTGGAGACCTCCGATCTGCAAAGCCTGCGTCACGCCCGGCCTCAACGCCTGAAGGAGCGCCTGAAGCACGATGAGGCGAGCGAAGACTTCAGCGACCTCTTCGCCCCGGCCCTGGGCGAGGAGTTCCAACGGATGGCCGACACCGACCTGGCCAAGCGGGAAATCGCCGCCCTGTACCGCTGCGACCTCAACCTCATGGTGTCCGAGGTTGAAATCGAACTGTTGGTGGAGCACTTCAAGCTGCCCCGCAACCTGCTGCACTGGTGCCCGTTGATGCTGGACCTGCCCAGCGGCCCGCCGGTGCCATTCTCGGATCGGGCGCATTTCCTGAGCATCGGCAACTTCCGCCATGCGCCGAACTGGGACGCCGTGCTCTGGATGAAAAACGCCATCTGGCCGCTGATCCGCCAGCAATTGCCCGGATCGCAACTGCACCTGTACGGCGCCTACACCCCGCCCAAGGCCGCCGCGTTGCATAACCCGGCCCAGGGCTTCCACATCATGAACTGGGCCGAGGACGCCTTGCAGGTCATGTCGGCCGCACGCATCTGCCTGGCGCCGTTGCGTTTCGGCGCCGGGATCAAGGGCAAGCTGATCGACGCCATGCTCTGCGGCACCCCCAATGTCACCACGCCTGTGGGGGCCGAAGCCATGCATGGCGACATGCCCTGGCCCGGGTCGATAGCCCAGAGCGCCGAAGACATCGCCCGCGCGGCAGTGCAGCTGTATAGCGACCAGGCACGTTGGACCCAGGCCCAGGAGGCAGGCCTGGCGCTGCTGGAGAGCCGCTACCAGCAACAGGTGCATGGGCCGGCGCTGATCGACAGCATCAACGCTTGCCGGGCGGACCTGGAGCAACGACGCCGGGACAATTTCACCGGCAGCATGCTGCGTCACCACCAGCACAAAAGCACCCAATACATGTCCCAGTGGATCGAAGAAAAAAATCGCAACGGTTAGACGTCAGAGTGGCACCCGCCTGGCGAAGGGGGCATTATCCAACGGCGATAACAATAAAAGCGCCAGGCCCATGACCCGAACAGCCAGAGTCACCGACCCCTCCTATGAGTTGATGGACGACCATAACGGGCTGTCCATCATCTACCGCCAGCATGGTTTTCCCTGCCCGCTGGTGCGCTGGCATTTCCACAAGGAATACGAGCTGCACTTGATCGTCGCCAGTTCCGGCAAGGTGTTCATTGGCGACTACATCGGTAACTTCTACCCCCAGTCGCTGTTTCTCACCGGGCCCAACCTGCCCCACAACTGGATCAGCCAGGTGGCCGAGGACGAAGTGGTGCCCAAGCGCGACATGCTGGTGAACTTCACCGACGAGTTGTTCGAAAGCGGCCACCAGGTATTCGCTGAACTCAAGACGGTCGCACCGCTGCTCGAACGCGCCCAATACGGCATCGAGTTCCGCTGCAAGCGCACCATCCGCCAGGCCATGACCCTGATGCAGCGCATCGCCGACTCCCAGGGCATGAGCCGACTGGGGCACTTTTTCATCCTGATGGAGCTGCTGGCCGCCACGGATGACTACCAACTGCTGTCCGGCGCGACCGCCCCGCAAACGGCGGACGAACACAGCATCGACCGCACCAACCGCGCGGTGGACTACATCTTTGCCCATTACGCCCGGGAGCTGCCCCTGGAAGAAGTCGCCGAGCACCTGGGCATGAAGCCCACCTATTTCAGTCGGGTGTTCAAACAGGCCACCGGCCGCTGCTTCATCGAATTCGTCAATCGCCTGCGCATCAGCAAATCCTGCGAATTGCTGGCCGATGGCGACAAGCCGGTGACGGATGTGTGTTTTGAATCCGGCTTCAACAACATCTCCAATTTCAACCGGCGTTTCCAACAGCTCAAGGGCATGACGCCTTCCCACTACCGGCGGTTGGCGGTGCAGCGGTTGACCGAGCAGAACCAGGGCTGAATCTCGGCTCATTTCTGTGGCGGAATTTATGTGGGAGCAAGGCTTGCCCGCGATGCAGACGCCTCGGTTCCCCGGAAGACCGTGTCAACTTCATCGCGGGCAAGCCTTGCTCCCACAGATAATTTCCATCGCCACCCCATGCAGTGCAAAAAAGTATCAGCACAAGTGCGACGGATGATTTGTCACGCCGCCCATTGAAGGCTGTAATCAGCGCACATTCTTCCCTTCATCCGGAAGACACAAAAACAATAACTGTCCTTCTGCAGCCTTCGGGCGCGGAAAAGGAGTGCGCGATGAAACCTTCGGTAAAAGCTCTGCTTGTCTCCACCTGCATGACCCTCAGCAGCGTCAGCTTCGGCGCAGAGACCCTCACCATTGCCACGGTCAACAACAGCGACATGATCCGCATGCAAAAGCTCTCGAAAACTTTCGAGGCCGAGCACCCGGACATCAAGCTGAATTGGGTGGTGCTCGAAGAAAACGTCCTACGCCAACGCTTGACCACCGACATCGCCACCCAAGGCGGACAGTTCGACGTGCTGACCATTGGCATGTACGAAGCTGCACTCTGGGGCGCTAAGGGCTGGCTGGAACCGATGAAGGACCTGCCGGCCTCCTACGACTTGGATGACGTCTTCCCTTCCGTGCGCGATGGCTTGTCGGTCAAAGGCTCGCTGTACGCCCTGCCGTTCTACGCCGAAAGCTCGATCACCTATTACCGCACGGACCTGTTCAAGAACGCCGGGCTGACCATGCCCGAACACCCGACCTGGACCCAGATTGGTGAGTTCGCAGAAAAGCTCACTGATAAATCCAAGGAACAGTATGGCCTGTGCCTGCGGGGCAAGGCGGGCTGGGGCGAGAACATGGCGCTGATCACGACCCTGGCCAACGGCTTTGGCGCGCGCTGGTTCGATGAGAAGTGGCAGCCGCAGTTCAATGGCCCGGAGTGGAAGGATGCACTGAACTTCTACGTCGACAACATGAAAAAATCCGGCCCGCCGGGGGCTTCCAGCAACGGTTTCAACGAAAATCTCGCGCTGTTCAACAGCGGCAAATGCGCGATCTGGGTGGATGCCAGCGTCGCCGGCTCGTTTGTCACCGACAAGACCCAGAGCAAGGTGGCCGATCACGTCGGATTCACCTTCGCTCCCCACGAAAAAACCGACAAGGGCACCTCGTGGATGTACTCCTGGTCCCTGGCCATCCCGGCCAGTTCCAAAGCCAAGGACGCCGCCAAGGTCTTTACCACTTGGGCAACGTCCAAGGAATACAACCAATTGGTCGCCAAGACCGACGGCATTGCCAACGTACCACCAGGCACCCGCACCTCGACCTACAGCGACGAGTACATGAAGGCCGCGCCGTTTGCCAAGGTGACCCTGGAATCGTTGAAAGTCGCCGACCCGAAAGCCCCTACCCTCAAGCCCGTGCCCTACATCGGCATCCAGTTGGTGACCATTCCCGAATTCCAGGCCATCGGCACCCAAGTGGGCAAGTTCTTTTCGGGCGCGCTGACCGGCCAGCAGACCGTGGACCAGGCGTTGACCGCCGCGCAGTCCACCACCGAACGCGAGATGAAACGCGCTGGGTATCCCAAGTAGTCAACTCATTGAGGCCCGCTCCCGGTTCCTGTGGGAGCGAGCTTGCTCGCGATGAGGGCCTCCCAGCCACTATCACGGGCGACTGACACGACGCTATCGCGAGCAAGCTCGCTCCCACAGTGGATCTTCATAGGCCCGCAAAAATCGGTTCAATGCCATGAATAGCTCAACGACAACCGCCAAAGCACCCATCGAGATCGCCCCACCGGCGCGCAAGCTTCGCCTGGCCAACCCGGGCTGGTTCCTGGTCAGCCCTTCGGTCGCCTTATTGCTGCTGTGGATGATCGTGCCGCTGGGCATGACCGTCTATTTCTCGCTGATCCGCTACAACCTGCTCTATCCCGGCGAAAACGAATTCGTGGGACTGGAAAATTTCACTTATTTCCTCACCGACTCGGGTTTCATGCCCGGCGCCACCAATACCCTGTTGCTGGTGGGCAGCGTGTTGCTGATCAGTATCGTCCTCGGGGTGTTTGATCAGCGCGCTGTTGGAGGCCAGTGAGTTTTTCGGTCGCGGCATCGTTCGTGTGCTGCTGATCTCACCGTTCTTCATCATGCCCACCGTCGGTGCGCTGATCTGGAAAAACCTGATCTTCCACCCGGTCTCGGGCATCCTCGCCTCGGTGTGGAAGCTGTTCGGCGCCCAGCCGGTGGACTGGCTGGCCCATTACCCGCTGCTGTCGATCATCATCATCGTGAGCTGGCAATGGCTGCCCTTCGCGATCCTGATTCTGATGACCGCCATGCAGTCGCTGGACCAGGAACAGAAAGAAGCCGCCCGCCTGGACGGTGCCGGCCCCATCGCGATCTTCTGGCACCTGACCCTACCGCACCTGGCCCGCCCGATTGCCGTGGTGCTGATGATCGAAACCATCTTCCTGCTGTCGGTGTTCGCCGAGATCTTCACCACCACCAACGGTGGCCCCGGCTATGCCTCCACCAACCTCGCGTACCTGATCTACAACCAGGCGCTGGTGCAGTTCGACGTCGGCATGGCTTCGGCCGGTGGCTTGATTGCCGTGGTCATTGCCAACATCGCCGCCATCATCCTCGTCCGGATGATCGGCAAAAACCTCACCGACAAGCAATGAGGCCGTCGCCATGACTCTTCAACAATCCCGTCGCCTGCAAAGCCTGCTGTTGGGCACGCTGGCCTGGGCCATCGCGATCCTGATCTTCTTTCCGATCTTCTGGATGGTGCTGACCAGCTTCAAGACCGAAATCGATGCGTTCGCCACACCGCCGCAGTTCATCTTCGCGCCGACCCTGGAGAACTACCTGCACATCAACGAGCGCAGCAATTACTTCAGCTTTGCCTGGAACTCGGTGGTGATTTCCTTCAGCGCCACCGCCCTTTGCCTGCTGATCGCGGTGCCGGCGGCCTACTCCATGGCGTTCTATGAAACCCAGCGCACCAAAGGCACATTGCTGTGGATGCTCTCCACCAAAATGCTGCCACCGGTGGGCGTACTGATGCCGATCTACCTGCTGGCCAAGCAGTTTGGCCTGCTGGACACGCGTATCGCGTTGATCATCATCTACACACTGATCAACCTGCCCATCGTGGTCTGGATGATTTACACCTACTTCAAGGACATTCCTCGCGACATCCTCGAGGCCGCACGCCTGGATGGCGCCACGCTCTGGCAGGAAATGGTCCGCGTGCTGCTGCCCATCGCCAAGGGCGGCCTGGCGTCCACCGTGCTGCTGTCGCTGATCCTGTGCTGGAACGAGGCGTTCTGGTCGCTGAACCTCACCTCCTCCAAGGCCGCGCCCCTGACGGCGTTGATCGCTTCCTACTCCAGCCCGGAGGGTTTGTTCTGGGCCAAATTATCGGCCGTCTCGACCCTGGCCTGCGCGCCGATCCTGATCTTTGGCTGGATCAGCCAGAAACAGCTGGTGCGCGGTTTGTCCTTCGGCGCGGTGAAATAACCCGCCCTACACCATTATCAGAAGTGGAGGCCCATCATCATGGCCAACCTGAAAATCAAGAATTTGCAAAAGGGTTTCGAAGGCTTCTCCATCATCAAGGGTATCGACCTTGAGGTGAACGACCGCGAGTTCGTGGTCTTCGTCGGCCCATCGGGCTGCGGCAAGTCCACGCTGCTGCGGCTGATCGCCGGCTTGGAAGAGGTCAGCGACGGCACCATCGAACTCGATGGCCGGGACATTACCGAAGTCAGCCCGGCCAAGCGCGACCTGGCGATGGTGTTCCAGACCTACGCCTTGTACCCGCACATGAGCGTGCGCAAGAACATGTCTTTCGCCCTGGACCTGGCCGGTGTGCCCAAGGCTGAAGTCGAGAAGAAGGTCAACGAAGCGGCGCGCATCCTCGAATTGGGGCCGATGCTCGAGCGCAAGCCCAAGCAACTGTCCGGCGGCCAGCGCCAGCGCGTGGCAATCGGCCGGGCCATTGTGCGCAACCCGAAAATCTTCCTGTTCGACGAACCCTTGTCCAACCTCGACGCCGCCCTGCGGGTGCAGATGCGCCTGGAACTGGCACGCCTGCACAAGGAGCTGCAGGCGACGATGATCTACGTGACCCACGACCAGGTCGAAGCCATGACCCTGGCCGACAAGGTGGTGGTGCTCAATAGCGGGCGCATCGAACAGGTTGGCTCGCCGCTGGAGCTGTATCACCAGCCGGCCAACCTGTTTGTCGCCGGGTTCCTCGGCACGCCGAAAATGGGCTTTCTCAAAGGCAAGGTCACCGCCTTGGACAGCCAGGGTTGTGAAGTCCTGCTGGACGCCGGCACGCGTATCAGCCTGCCATTGAGCGGTGCCAACCTGAGCGTCGGCGGCGCGGTGACCCTGGGGATTCGTCCGGAACACCTGAACCTGGCGCAACCGGGCGATTGCACCCTGCAAGTCACCGCCGACGTCAGTGAGCGACTGGGTAGCGACACCTTCTGTCACGTCGTCACGACGTCCGGCGAAGCCTTGACCATGCGGGTTCGCGGCGACCTGGCGAGCCGTTTCGGTGAGCAACTGAGCCTGCACCTGGACGCTGAACACTGCCATTTATTCGATGCCGAAGGCGTAGCGGTCTCCCGCGCGCTGCGTGCTGCCGCCTGATTGTAGAGACTTGTGATGAAACTCAACCGACAGAACCTGCACAACCTCAACGCCGAGGTCGCCCTGCCCGCTTATAACCTGGGCGACCGTCGCCAGGGCATCGCCCACATCGGCGTGGGTGGTTTCCACCGTGCGCACCAGGCGTATTACACCGATGCGTTGATGAACACCGGCGAAGGACTCGACTGGGCCATTTGTGGCGTAGGACTTCGACCCGAAGACCGTCGCGCCCGGGATGACCTGGCCGGCCAGGATTATTTGTTCACGCTTTATGAGTTGGGCGACACCGACGACACCGAAGTCCGCGTCGTCGGCGCCATCGCCGACATGCTATTGGCCGAAGATGACACCCAGACGCTGATCGACAAACTGGCCGACCCGCAAATCCGCATCGTTTCGCTGACCATCACCGAAGGTGGCTATTGCATCGACGACAGCAATGGCGAGTTCATGGCCCACCTGCCGCAGATCCAGCATGACCTGGTCCATCCCGAGGCGCCGAAAACGGTTTTCGGCTTCCTCTGTGCCGCCCTGGCCAAGCGCCGCGCGGCTGGCACCCCGGCGTTCACGCTGATGTCCTGCGATAACCTGCCCCACAATGGCGCAGTCACTCGCAAGGCGCTGCTGGCGTTTGCCGCGCTGCGCGACCCGGAACTGGGTCAATGGATCGACGCAAACGTGAGTTTCCCCAATGCCATGGTCGATCGCATTACCCCGATGACCAGCAGCGCCCATCGCTTGCAATTGCATGACGAACACGGCATCGACGACGCTTGGCCGGTGGTCTGCGAACCGTTCGTGCAATGGGTGCTGGAAGACAAGTTCGTCAACGGTCGCCCGGCCTGGGAAAAGGTCGGCGTGCAATTCACCGATGACGTTTCTCCCTATGAAGAGATGAAAATCAAGCTGCTCAACGGCAGTCACCTGGCGTTGACCTACCTGGGCTTTCTCAAGGGTTATCGCTTCGTCCACGAAACCATGAACGACCCGCTGTTCGTGCGTTACATGCGCGCCTACATGGACCTGGACGTGACGCCGCAGCTGGCACCGGTGCCGGGCATCGACCTGACCGACTACAAGAACACCCTGGTGGAACGCTTTTCCAACCAAGCGATTGCCGACCAGTTGGAGCGGGTCTGTTCGGACGGCTCGTCGAAGTTTCCAAAATTCACCGTTCCGACCATCAATCGTTTGATTGCCGACGGCGGCGAAACCCGCCGTGCGGCGCTGGTCGTGGCGGCCTGGGCGGTGTACCTGAAGGGTGTGGACGAGAACGGCGTGACGTATTCGATCCCGGACCCACGGGCGGCGTTCTGCCAGGCCTTGGTGGCTGACGATGCGCTGGTGACCCAGCGGCTGCTGGAGGTGGAAGAAATCTTTGGCACCGCGATCCCCCGTTCGCCAGAATTCGTGGCAGCCTTCGAATGGTGCTGCAACAGCTTGCGCGAGCACGGGGTTACGCGAACACTTGAGCGGGTACTGACCGAGGCGAACTAAGGCCCGACCGCGAACCACTGTTGTGGCGAGGGGATTTATCCCCGCTGGGGCGCGAAGCGGCCCCCAACGTACTGCCTGATACATCGCAGTAGCAGATGCATTTGGGGCTGCTTCGCAGCCCAGCGGGGATAAATCCCCTCGCCACAGATAAGGCGCTCGCCACAGGCCCTGTGTTTTGTTCTTAGATCCGAGGATTTTTATGGCAAACCAACAACTGTTCCTGGGCATCGACTGCGGCACCCAAGGCACCAAGGCGCTGATCCTGGATGCGCTCAGCGGCCAGGTACTCGGCCAGGGCGCAGCTGCCCACAGCATGATCAGCGGGGCCAACGGTCGCCGTGAGCAAGACACCCAGCAATGGCTCGATGCATTCACCCAGGCGACCCATCAGGCCTTGGCTGCCGCCGGGGTCGATGGCCAGGCGATCCTCGGCATCGGCGTGTCCGGCCAGCAACACGGCTTGGTGTTGCTTGACGAGCAAGGCCAGGTCTTGCGCCCCGCGAAGCTGTGGTGCGACACCGAGACGACGCCGGAAAACGATCGGCTCCTGGCGCACCTGGGCGGTGAAGACGGCAGCCTCGAACGCCTCGGCGTGGTGATCGCGCCGGGCTACACGGTTTCCAAACTGCTCTGGACGCGGGAGCAGCATCCCCAGGTTTTCGAACGCATCGCCAGCGTCGTGCTGCCCCACGACTTCCTCAACTACTGGCTCACCGGCCGCCATTGCAGCGAATACGGCGACGCCTCGGGGACCGGCTACTTCAACGTGCGCACCCGTCAATGGGACGTGCAGTTGTTGCGACATATCGATCCCGGCGAACGCCTGCTAATGGCGCTTCCGGAGCTGATCGAGGCCCATCAGCCGGTCGGGCGCATCCTGCCCGCCATTGCCGCGCACCTGGGCATCAACCCCAACGCGGTGGTAGCCAGTGGCGGCGGCGACAACATGATGGGCGCCATCGGCACCGGCAATATCCAGCCCGGCGTGATCACCATGAGCCTCGGCTCCTCCGGTACGGTCTATGCCTATGCCGCCGAACCTGCGGTCAGCCCGCAACCGTCAGTGGCGACGTTCTGCTCTTCCAGCGGTGGCTGGCTGCCGCTGATCTGCACCATGAACCTGACCAACGCCACCGGGGCGATTCGCGAGTTGCTGGACCTGGACATCGACGCTTTCAACGCCCAGGTGGTCCAGGCCCCGATTGGCGCCGAGGGTGTGTGCATGCTGCCGTTCCTCAACGGCGAGCGGGTGCCTGCCCTGCCCCATGCCACCGCTAGCCTGCTGGGCCTGACCACCACCAACTTGACCCGGGCCAATCTGTGCCGCGCCGTGGTCGAAGGCACGACCTTCGGTTTGCGCTATGGCTTGGACCTGCTGCGGGCCAACGGACTCAAGGCCCAGAGCATTCGCCTGATCGGCGGCGGCTCGAAGAGCCCGGTGTGGCGGCAGATCGTCGCCGACATCATGGACACCACGGTCATCTGCACCGAACAAAGCGAAGCGGCGGCGTTGGGTGCGGCGATCCAGGCGGCGTGGTGCCATTCAGGCGCGCAAGACAGTCTGGCCGAACTGTGCGAGCGCTGCGTCAAGCTCGACCCGGCCAGCGAAACCTGGCCAGTGGCCGCACACGTCGCGGCGTCCCAGCAGGCGTATGAACGTTACCGACAACACGTCGCAACCCTTTGAGAGCGGGCAACTATGTATTTGGTGTGTGGTGAAGCGCTGTTTGATTTTTTCAGTGAAACCGAGGCAAATGGCCCTGCCTCGCAGGTGAACTACAAGGCGATTGCCGGCGGCTCGCCGTTCAACGTGGCGGTGGGGTTGCGCCGCCTGGGTGTTGAATCGGCGCTGTTTACCGGGCTGTCCACCGACTACCTGGGCCGTCGCCTGCAGCAGGTATTGCTCAACGAAGGTGTCAGCAGCCAATACCTGCTGGACGTCGACGCGCCGACCACCCTGGCGATGGTCGCCGTCGGCGCCAATGGTTCACCCCACTACAGCTTTCGCGGCGAAGATTGTGCCGACCGGCAACTGAGCCTGGCCCATCTACCGGACCTCGGTCCTGAAGTGCATGGCTTGCATGTCGGCTCGTTCTCGCTGGTGGTCCAGCCCATTGCCGACACACTGCTGGCCCTGGTGCAACGGGAGAGCGGCCGGCGCCTGATTAGCCTCGACCCGAACGTACGACTCAACCCGCAGCCGGATATTGAGTTGTGGCGCTCGCGGATCGCGACACTGGTGCAATATGCCGACCTGATCAAGGTCAGTGATGAAGACCTGAGCCTGCTCTCTACCCGCAGGTCGAACCCCAGGCGGTCATCGACGGTTGGCTAAAGCACCGTTGCCAGTTGGTTTTCCTGACCCGCGGCGGCCAGGGCGCCACGGTCTTCAGTCGCCAGCACGGCACATGGTCCCTGCCAGCGTGCCCAGTGAAGATCGCCGACACCGTGGGGGCAGGCGACACCTTCCAGGCCGCGCTGATTGCCTGGCTGACTGAACAACAATTGGATTCGATCGAGGGCCTGCAGACGCTGACCCGTGAGCAGATCAGCGCCATGCTGGAATTCGCCATTCGCGCTGCGGCCCTGACGTGCGGCAAAACCGGCCCGGACCTGCCCTACCGGCAGCAACTGGCCTGAGTGCGCGCCACAGTTGAAAAACTGGACGCCGGGTTCGGACATCGCCGGACCCGAGCGTCGGATTAATCCAGGACAAAGCCGTAATCAGCGCCCGGTCATTCGATGATGTTGCTGATGAAAGTGATTGCCAGCGGCGGGGTTATGGTCAAGCTCCGTACGCAGCTCGGCGATCAGGTCGTTGATGGCCCGGCAACCGGTAAGCTTGCTGGCATCGATGCCGGTTTTAACCAGGGCCGCATGATCGGTCCTGTGGTCATCGAAGATCTTGATCGTCATCACCAACTCAGGTGACAAGGTGCATTGCGAGCGCTTGGGCAGCAAACTGCTTTCAATGATGTTTCGCATTTCGAGGGCAGATAGAAACATGGCGACTCTCTCCTGTTGAGGCGGCCAATTTATGTTCACGACGGCGGTATTTTCGTCCGTTTTCTTCCCTGCGGACTGGGACTACGAATACCGTGCCGTTCGTTCTTTCTTTGGCGTTTTCAGTTAACGAGTTCGTCAAGCGAACTCCTGAATCATCCCGCAAAAATTATGCCTGTATTGACGACCTTCCGGGTTGATATGAATCAAGCGCTTAGCTCCGTCCTGCGCCACAGGGCTCGTGCAAAATGCAAGGAAACGATGCTTTTTCCATGCAAAGTGCAATCGCTTTGATCCTGTTCGCAACCTAGAGTAGCCCCTAATGCGAAGGAGCAAGCGGGCATCCGTCGCCTGGTTCAAAAAAAGTGTGACGTCGCGTAAAAAAGCTCAAAGACCGCCCACCGCCGCCCGCTCCGCCACGTGACGCAAACTGTCGAAATTGATGTTGGCACCCGAATCGATCGCTACCAGCGTCTCGCCTCGCGCGCCCGTGCGCGCCACGTATTGCTTGATGCCCGCCACCGCCAATGCCCCTGACGGTTCGGTGATGGAACGGGTGTCGTCATAGATGTCCTTGATCGCGGCGCACAGTTGGTCGTTGGTCACGGTCATTACCTCGTCGACACAGAAACGGCAGATATCCAGGCCATGGGCACCGATCTGCGCCACGGCCACGCCGTCAGCGAAGGTTCCCACCTCGGGCAAGGTGACCCGCTCCCCTGCGGCCAGCGCGGCCTGGAGACAGGCCGAGTGCTGTGACTCGACGCCGATGATGCGTACCTCCGGGCGCAGGTACTTGACGTAGGCCGCGATCCCGGCGATCAACCCACCGCCGCCGACCGGGACAAAAATCGCGTCCAGCCGGCCAGGATGCTGGCGCAGGATTTCCATGGCGACGGTGCCCTGGCCGGCAATCACGTCCGGGTCATCGAACGGCGAGACGAACTCCCGCCCGGTCTGCTCCGCCAGTTCCAGCGCATGGGCCAGGGCAAACGGAAAACTTTCCCCATGCAGCAACGCCTCGGCGCCGCGGTTGCGCACGCCCAGCACTTTCAGTTGCGGGGTGCTCACGGGCATGACGATGCTGGCCGAAATACCCAGCTCCCGTGCCGCCAGCGCGACGCCTTGGGCATGATTACCGGCTGACGCGGTGATGACGCCACGGGCCCGCTGCTCCGGGGTCAGGTGCACGAGCTTGTTGTAGGCACCGCGGACCTTGAAGGAAAAGGTCGGTTGCAAGTCTTCGCGCTTGAGCAGGATCCGGTTGCCCAGGGCTTCGGACAGTGCGGGCGCCGCTTGCAGTGGCGTGCGCACGGCCAATTCGTAGACCGGCGCGGCGAGGATTCTCTTTACATAGTGCTCGAGTAGGGTTTGCTCGGCGTGGGCAGCGGTCATGGCGATCTCCTGGTTCGGTCGGAGCCCAGGAGACAGAAAGAAAAAAACCGCCTCGAGGGCGGGTTCGGTGCAGCCGTCAGCTAGCCCGCCAAATAAGGAATGGCGGTAATAATGCTTGGCTGGCTGCGCAGTACGATTGAATTCATGCCTGGAAATTAGCGGTGCGGTGGCGGCAAGTCAATGGGCAAATCAAGTGCCATTTGATATTCGCCGCAGTGACCTTAAGTGAGCAGCATGGCCTGTGGGAGCGAGCTTGCTCGCGATAGCGGAGTGTCAGTCAGCATCAATGTCAGCTGACCCATAGCAATCGCGAGCAAGCTCGCTCCCACATTTTTCTCCAATTACTTGAGTCCAACTTTGTATAAGGCCCCGTCATCTTCATGCGTCAGCACATAGAGATACCCATCCGGACCCTGGCGAACATCGCGGATTCGCGCCTTGAGCTCGCCCAACAGGCGCTCTTCATGGACGACCTTGTCGTCCTGCAATTGCAGGCGAATCAGTTCCCCGGACACCAGGGCTCCGATGAACACACTGTGTTGCCAGGCCTTGAAACGCTCATGGTCGTAGAACGCCATGCCGCTGAGCCCGGGTGAGACCTGCCAGACGTGGTAAGGGTCGAGG
Source organism: Pseudomonas beijingensis (assembly GCF_030687295.1). Taxonomy (NCBI): domain Bacteria; kingdom Pseudomonadati; phylum Pseudomonadota; class Gammaproteobacteria; order Pseudomonadales; family Pseudomonadaceae; genus Pseudomonas; species Pseudomonas beijingensis. Next base: position 4,431,692 of record NZ_CP117425.1, read on the forward strand.
GCGCCTTCGACGGTTTTGCCCTGGGCTTCGGGAATCGGAGCGCCGGAATAATTGATGCCGTGGGTCGCCAGTGGCCAGCCGTAGTTCTTGCCGCGCTCGATGATGTTCAATTCATCGCCGCCTCGGGGTCCATGCTCGTTCTCCCACAGGGTGCCATTCCAAGGATTGAGGGCGGCGCCCTTGGGGTTACGCACGCCGTAGGACCAGATCTCGGGACGGACATCTTTCTGACCAACGAACGGGTTGTCGTCGGGCACCTTGCCGTCGGGGTAGATGCGCACGACCTTGCCTTGCAGCTTGTCCAGGTCCTGGGCGGTGGGCCGGTCGTTGTTTTCCCCCAGGGTAATGAACAGATAGCCGTCGCGGTCGAAGACCAGTCGCGAACCAAAGTGGTTGCCCGTGGACAGCTTGGGTTGCTGGCGGAAGACCACGTCGAAATTCTTCAGGCTCTTGAGGTCTTCGGACAGTTGCCCGCGTCCCACGGCGGTGCCGGCCTTGCCGTCTGCGCCCGCCTCGGCATAAGACAGGTAGACGGTGCGATCCTGCTTGAAGTCCGGCGACAACACCACGTCCAGCAGGCCGCCCTGCCCCTTGGCCCACACGTCGGGCACGCCGCTCAGGGGCGCGGACAATTGGCCGTCGGGGCTGACCATGCGCAGGTTGCCCCCTCGCTCCGTCACCAACAGGCCCTGTTGGCCAGGCAGGAATGCAACGGACCAAGGGTGCTCCAGCCCCTTGACCACGGTGGTCACTTCCAGGGTGCCCTCTTCGCTTTTGAAAGACTGGGTTGGCGCGGCGATGGTCGGCGTGGCAAGGGTCAGGACAGCGCTGGCGCAGAACGCGGCCAGGAGTGTTTTACGCAACATGCACATTTCCTTCTGCGGTGTTGAAAGAGAACGACGGGCTCCAGCGCCTAGCGGTTGCCATTCTGGCTGTTCCTGGGTGGCGTGGGAGACTCGATGGTCGGTCGCGGCGAACTCGACGGCTGGCCGGACCGGGGATAGCCATTGCCGATGCCGCCGTTTTCCAGGGTCGGCGGTCGTGGTACCGGCACTGTCGGGTTGTTATGAATCGTCGGCACGTTGGGCCGGGTGCCCTGCATGCTGTTGGGATTGGCCCGGCGCGTCGGGCTGTTATAGGGATTGTTGTTGCCCGGCAGGTTCTGGGCCAGGACCATTGGGCCTGCGCTGGGCGTGGCGGCCTGAGCAGCGGCAGTCAGCAATAGCGTCATGATGGCGAGCATCAGCCTGTTCATTGGGGCACCTCTTGGGTTCAGGCATATCGAAAGCACGCTACGCCGCAGGTTCGCCCTTGTTAAGCGAAATATCCCGGTGAAGATGTAACCAAGAGTCTCCGAACCATTGTGGGAGCGAGCGCGCGATGGCGATGGATCAGCCTGCCCCCATAGCGTCTGTACCGCCGCTATCGCGAGCAAGCTCGCTCCCACAGTGAAGCAGGCAGTGAATGATGGAAACTTTTCCCGAAGCGCGAAGGTCACCAGAGAGACATCCACAGGCAAGGAAAACACCACCATGGCTCGGGCAATCTGGAAAGGCGCAATCAGTTTCGGGCTGGTCCACATTCCTGTCGCGCTGGTGTCGGCCACCTCTTCCCAGGGTGTGGATTTTGACTGGCTGGACAAACGCAGCATGGACCCGGTGGGCTACAAGCGGGTCAACAAGGTCACGGGCAAGGAAGTGACCAAGGAAGACATCGTCAAGGGCGTCCAGTACCAGAAAGGCCAGTACGTGCTACTCAGCGAAGAGGAAATCCGCTCCGCCCACCCCAAGTCCACCCAGACCATTGATATCTTTTCCTTTGTCGACAGCGAGAAGATCCCCCTGCAAAACATCGACACGCCTTACTTTCTCGCTCCCGACAAGCGTGGCGGCAAAGTCTACGCCTTGCTGCGTGAAACCCTGGTCAAGACCAACAAAGTAGCCCTGGCCCACGTCGTGCTGCATACCCGCCAGCACCTGGCCGCCCTCATGCCCCTGGAATCGGCCCTGGTGCTGGTGATGCTGCGCTGGCCCGCGGAGGTACGCGAGCTGGATATCCTGGAACTGGGTGACGAAGTCACGAACCCGACCCTGGCCAAGGGCGAGCTGGAAATGGCCAAGCGCCTGGTGCAGGACATGAGCGCCGACTGGGAGCCGCAAGAGTACCGGGACAGTTTTGAAGACAAGATCATGGAGCTGGTGGAGAAAAAGGCCAACGAAGGCCGCCTCGAAGCCGTGGAGACCGATCCAGGCGAAGAACAACGCAAGACCGCCGATGTCATCGACCTGACCGAGCTGCTCAAGCGCAGCCTGGGCGGCAAGGGCAAGGCCAACGACAAATCCGCCGGGAAGGCGCCTGCAAAACCTGCGAAACCCCGCAAATCCGCTCCTGCCAAAAAAGCCACCAAGGCCTCCCAGGGCTAAAACCCTGGCGCGTGCTATACAAGGGAATCTGTCATGGCCAACGCCGAGAGTGAATCTGCTCGTTTATCCAATGCCGAATCGGGCGCAACGACGCCCCGCAATCCTGGCCGAGGGGGAACGGCAGCCCCTGGCAACCGCCTGCCCGAACGCCTGGCGCCGCAGTTGGCGACGCCCGTGGAGGAGCCACCCACCGGTGAATGGCGCTATGAAGTCCAATTCCACGGTTATCGACTGCTAAGCCGCATCGAACACGGCGAAGTCCGGTTATACAACCGTAACCACCAAGACTGGACGGATCGACTGAAGCTGCATGCCGACGCCGTGGCCGGATTGGGTCTGGGGGACAGTTGGCTGGACGGCGAGTTGGTCCTGCTCGATGAAACCGGTCACTCCGATTTCGCGGCCCTGCGCCAGGCGTTCGAAATCAGCCGCACGGTCGACATGGTGTATTTCCTGTTCGATGCGCCCTTTCTCAATGGCGTAGACCTGCGCCAGGCACCGGTGGAGGAACGCCGCGCCGCGCTGAAAAAAGCCCTCAGCAACAACGCCAGCAAGCGCCTGCGTTTTTCCGAATCGTTTTCCGCCAGCCAGCACGATATGTTCGAAAGCGCCATCGCGCTGTCACTGGACAGCGTGGTCGGCAAACGCCAGGGCAGCCCTTATATGTCCCAGCGAAGCGCCGATTGGGTAAAGCTCAAGTGCCGGTTGCGCCAAGCCTTCGTTATCGTCGGGTTCACCCGCCCCCAAGGCAAGCGCAGCGGGTTTCGGCGCGCTGCTGCTGGCTGTCAACGAGCCAATGGGGCTGGTGTATGCCGGCCGGGTCGGCACAGGATTCAGCCAGGTACAAATCAAACAACTGCATGAGCAACTGTGTGCACAGCAGCGCGAGACCTCGCCGCTGGCTGCGCCGCTCAAGGGGGCGCAGGGACGCGGCGTGCAATGGGTCGAGCCGACCCTGACCTGTGAAGTCGAGTCCACCGAGTGGACCCGCGATAGTCAGGTGCGGCAGGCTATTTTCCTGGGCTTGCCGACCAATAAGTCCGCCAGCAAGGTGGTTCGTGAGCAGCCCTTGCCGATAAAGCCCACCACGCTAAAACCCCAGCGTCGCAAAAAAGCCGGCACGGCCAAAGTCGACGGGGTGACGATCACCCACCCCGAGCGGGTCATCGACAGTGTCAGCGGCGTGCAAAAGGCCGAGCTGGCGCAATATTACCTGGACATCGCCCCTTGGATCCTGCCGCACCTCAAGTTGCGCCCGGTCGCACTGCTGCGGGCACCGGACGGTATCGGCGAAGAACTGTTCTTTCAAAAACACGCCGAGCGCCTGGAGATCCCCCACATCAAGCAGCTGGATCCGCAACTGGACCCAGGCCATGCAGCCCTGATGGAAATCGATGATATCCACGCGCTGGTCGGCGCGGCGCAGATGGGCACGGTGGAACTGCACACTTGGGCCGCGACCCACGACCGGATCGAGACACCAGACCTGTTTGTCCTGGACTTGGACCCGGACCCGTCACTGCCCTGGAGCGCCATGATCGAGGCGACCCGCATGACTTTGGCGGTGCTCGACGAACTGGGCTTGCAGGCCTTCCTCAAGACCAGCGGTGGCAAAGGCATGCACGTGATCGTGCCCTTGGCGAGAAATGAAGGTTGGGACACCATCAAGGCGTTCGCCAAAGCCATCTCCCAGTTCCTGGCCCGGCAAATGCCCGAGCGCATCACCGCCACCATGGGACCGAAGAACCGCGTCGGAAAAATATTCGTCGACTACCTGCGCAACGCCCGCGGGGCCAGCACGGTGGCCGCTTACTCGGTACGCGCCAGGCCAGGCCTGCCAGTCTCGGTGCCGATTGCCCGGGACGAGCTGCAGACCCTGCGCAACGCCCAGCAATGGGACATCTATACCGCGCTGGAACGGGCCAAGGGCTTGGACGCCGCCCCTTGGGAAGGCTACAACCACCGCCAGCGGATTACGGCGAAGATGTGGGAGCAACTGGATGCGCAAAAACCCGAGGCACAAGGATGAGTGCAGTGTTCAGATCCAGACGAAGATCGCCAGCAAACCGCCGAAAAAAGCCCACTTCTGCAGGTAATACAGCGTGCGGTTGCGCTTCTTCAGGGCCTTGCCTTGCAAGCGGATCTTGTAGAGTTTGGAGAAGGCCCGGTTCAGACCGCCCGTCTTGTCGCCCGCGTCGTTGGGCGCACCGGCCGCCGCCATTACGGTGCGACTGAACCAGCGGTTGAATGCGGTGGCCCAGCGAAACTTCATCGGCCGTTCCACGTCGCAGAACAGAATGATGCGGTCGTGGGCGGTGGTGTTCTCGGCGTAATGGATGAACGTTTCGTCGAAAATTACCGCCTCGCCATCACGCCAATGATACGGCTCGCCATCGACATTGATGTAGCAGCCGGCATCATTGGGCGTTTCCAGGCCCAGGTGATACCGATAGGAGCCGGCATACGGGTCACGGTGGCGGACCAGCTTCGAGCCCGGCGGTAACTCGGCAAACATCGCCGCCTTGATCGACCCGATGCTCTGCACCAGTTCGGTGGTGCGTGGGCACAGTTTCATGGCCGACGGATGGCTGTCGCCGTACCACTTCAGGTAGAAACGCTTCCAGCCGGTCTTGAAGAACGAGTTGAAGCCCACGTCGTCGTACTGATTGGAACGCTTGATCTCCCCCGCGTGCAGCAGGCTCTGGCCTTCGGCCCGGATTTCTTCCCAATGGGCCTGCAACGGACTCAGGTCGGGGAACTGCGCCGGGCTCAGGAAGGGCCTGTTGGGCAGTTTCGAGCACAGGTAAAGCAGGCAATTGATCGGTGCGAGAAAGGATGAATGATCGCTCAACTGGCGTCCGATCTTATGCCGCACGCGCCCGCGCAGGTGAACGTAGCCAATGGAGAGGAGGTAGATCGCGACAATGATGAGCTTCACGAAAGTCCGTCACAATGCAGGAGTGAACAGGCTGCGTCTCCGGGCCAGCCAAGCGGCAAGGGAGATGGCATGGGGTGAGGTGGCATTTTAGCCACAGTTTGTAACCAAAAGTTATCCTGAAGTTGTGAAAAACTGTCTTGTCCGGGCAATACCCTATCGTTTATCCGGCCAGATCAGTACAATCGCCGCCAATTATCACGCGCCCCCTTTGGCCGATACCGCAAATCACGGTTTCGGCGCACGTCTACCCGGGCCAGGCGCTCCGTATGCTGCTGTCCTCTTATGCCGGATGGACCCTTGCGCTTGCGACCACGACGCCTTTGCGCGGTCGGAACGTGCGCAAACAGGTACTGAACAGGTACTGCCGCACCCTTAGCTACTCTGAATGTTCCGCAGGATAAACCTTTGATCTCTACAGCTAACATCACGATGCAGTTCGGCGCCAAGCCGCTGTTCGAAAACGTCTCGGTCAAGTTCGGCGCGGGTAACCGCTACGGTCTGATCGGCGCCAACGGTTGCGGCAAGTCGACCTTCATGAAAATCCTCGGCGGCGACCTCGAGCCCTCCGGCGGCCAGGTCATGCTCGAGCCGAACGTGCGCCTGGGTAAACTTCGCCAGGACCAGTTCGCCTACGAAGAATTCACCGTGATCGACACCGTGATCATGGGTCACGAAGAGCTGTGGAAGGTCAAGGCCGAGCGCGACCGCATCTATTCGCTGCCGGAAATGACCGAAGAAGACGGCATGGCCGTGGCAGAGCTGGAAACCGAATTTGCCGAGATGGACGGCTACACCGCCGAATCCCGCGCCGGTGAACTGCTGTTGGGCCTGGGGATTGGCATCGAACAGCATTTCGGCCCGATGAGCGAAGTGTCGCCAGGCTGGAAACTGCGTGTGCTGCTGGCCCAGGCGCTGTTCTCCGACCCGGAAGTGCTGCTGCTCGACGAGCCGACCAACCACCTGGATATCAACACCATCCGCTGGCTGGAAAACGTGCTGACCCAGCGGTCGAGCCTGATGATCATCATCTCCCACGACCGTCACTTCCTGAACAGTGTCTGCACCCACATGGCGGACCTGGACTACGGCGAGCTGCGCCTGTTCCCGGGCAACTACGACGAGTACATGACCGTGGCGACCCAGTCCCGCGAGCAACTGCTGTCGGACAACGCCAAGAAGAAAGCCCAGATTTCCGAACTGCAGTCGTTCGTCAGCCGGTTCTCGGCCAACGCCTCGAAAGCCAAGCAAGCCACCTCCCGCGCCAAGCAGATCGACAAGATCCAACTGGCCGAGGTCAAGCCTTCGAGCCGCGTCAGCCCGTTCATCCGCTTCGAGCAGACCAAGAAACTGCACCGCCAGGCGGTCATTGTCGAACGCATGGCCAAGGGTTTTGACGGCAAGCCGCTGTTCAAGGACTTCAGCTTCACCGTCGAAGCCGGTGAGCGCGTTGCGATCATTGGCCCGAACGGTATCGGCAAGACCACCTTGCTGCGCACCCTGGTCAATGAACTGGAACCGGATGCCGGCACCGTGAAATGGACCGACGCCGCGGAACTGGGCTACTACGCCCAGGACCACGCCCATGACTTCGAAGACGACGTCAACCTGTTCGACTGGATGGGCCAGTGGACCCAGGGCGGCGAACAACTGGTTCGTGGCACCTTGGGCCGCATGCTGTTTTCCAACGACGAGATCCTCAAGTCGGTCAAGGTCATTTCCGGTGGTGAACAGGGTCGCATGCTGTTCGGCAAGCTGATTCTGCAGAAGCCGAACGTGCTCGTCATGGATGAACCGACCAACCACTTGGACATGGAATCCATCGAAGCGCTGAACCTGGCGCTGGAAAACTACCCGGGCACGCTGATCTTCGTCAGCCATGACCGGGAGTTTGTATCGTCCCTGGCCACCCGCATCATCGAACTGAGCGCCGACGGCGTGGTCGACTTCAGCGGCACCTATGACGACTACCTGCGTAGCCAGGGTGTGGTGTTCTAAATAGAGCCCTTAGCTGCACGCTGCAAGTGAAAAGCCCTGTCCATTGCGACAGGGCTTTTTGCGTATTCCAAGGGTAAAAACCTGTGGGAGCGAGCTTGCTCGCGATGAGGCCCTGACAATCGTATTGCCTGCCCCACCGCCATCGCGAGCAAGCTCGCTCCCACACTGGATTTGGGGTGTACGCAGCATTTGTGTACGCCACAAAATCCTGTGGGAGCGAGCTTGCTCGCGATGGCGTCAGCACACACAGCATCAATCCAGCCTGAACACCCAGTCTCCCCAAGACATTTAGTTAGCCTGCTTTCTTTTATCCTCACCTCGCGCCATGATGAGGCTCTCTTACCGCTGCCCGCGAACGAGCCCATGCCCACGCCCTCCTCTGCTCCCAGCTCCTTGTCGATCACCCTGCAGATCGTCTCCATCGTTTTCTACACCTTCATCGCGTTTCTCTGCATCGGCCTGCCGATTGCCGTGTTGCCCGGGTATGTCCACGAACAGCTGGGCTTCAGCGCGGTGGTGGCCGGGTTGACCATCGGTTCACAGTACCTGGCGACCCTGCTCAGCCGCCCCATGGCCGGGCGCTTCTCAGACAGCCTCGGCACCAAGCGCGCCATCGTCTATGGGTTGTCGGGGATTGTGCTCAGCGGGGTGCTGACGCTGGTCTCGACCTTGCTGCAAAGCTTTGCGCTAACCAGCCTGTTGATTCTGATCGCCGGCCGCCTGCTGCTCGGCGTGGCCCAGGGGCTGATTGGCGTGGGCACCATCAGTTGGTGCATGGGTCAGGTGGGGGTGGAGCACACGGCCCGCTCGATTTCCTGGAACGGCATCGCCTCGTACGGGGCTATCGCGATTGGCGCACCGCTGGGGGTGGTGATGGTCAGTGAATTGGGTTTTGCCAGCCTGGGCATCGCCCTGTCATTGCTGGCGGGTGCTGCACTGTTGATGATTCGCAACAAGCCGTCGGTGCCGGTCATTCGCGGCGAGCGCTTGCCTTTCTGGGCGGTGTTTGCGCGCATTGCGCCGTACGGCGCGGGCCTGAGCCTGGCGTCGATCGGCTACGGCACGCTCACCACGTTCATCACACTGTTTTACATCAGCCGCGGCTGGACCGGCGCGGCGTGGTGCCTGACAGTCTTCGGCATCTGCTTCATCCTCGCGCGATTGGTGTTCATTTCCAGCATCGCCCGCTTCGGTGGCTTCAACTCGGCCATTGCCTGCATGAGCATCGAAACCCTCGGGCTGGTATTGCTGTGGCTGGCGCCGTCCACCCCGTTCGCCCTGGTCGGTGCCGGGCTGGCCGGCTTCGGGCTGTCGTTGGTGTACCCGGCGCTGGGGGTGGAGGCCATCAAGCAAGTGCCGAACACCAGCCGTGGTGCGGGTTTGAGCGCCTACGCGGTGTTCTTTGACCTGGCGCTGGCGATTGCCGGCCCGCTGATGGGCGCGGTGGCATTGAACTTGGGTTATTCGTCGATCTTCTTCTGTGCCGCGTTGCTGTCGGTCAGCGGACTGGGGCTGACTTTGCTGCTGCGTCGCCGGGCCACAAATGCACCTTATTGATCGTAATGCTGTTCACTGCCGTTTTTGTTTTGAGAAGGTCCGGTATTTACTTGTTCTTGTGTGTATATCCGTTATTTAGGTAACGGCGGCCTATGGTTCCGCTCTTACAGCGGGTCACTTTTGAAGAGCGCAAAAGTAACCAAAACGCTTCTGCCCCGCCACTCGGTGCCTCGCCTAGGCTCGGCATGCCTGAACGCAGGCATTGCTCCGTGGGCCGCCGCGAAGGGCCATCCATGGCCCAGCGCGGCTATCCCGGCATCCATGCCGGGTTGCCCACTGCGCAATACCTTCGTTCAGCCATCGTGGTTAACGGGGCGCCCGAGATCAACGTCCTCCACGAGGCGGCCTGATAGCCGACCTGGTTCTGGGTGACCGCGTTTCTCCTGTGGGAACGAGCCTGCTCGCGATGGCGGTGGTTCAATCACATGGATGTTGGGTTTGCTGGCCTCATCGCGAGCAAGCTCGCTCCCACAGGTGATCTTGGGCGTTCATAAGTCTTGTGTTCACCACAGGCCCATTGTGGGAGCGAGCTTGATCGCGATAGCGGTGGTTCAGCCACCTAGATGCCGGCCTGCTCTTGCTTTGGCTCTTGATCTTGATCTTGATCTTGATCTGGACGCCCCGTTAAACCACGCTGGCCGAACGCAGGCATTGTGGAGTGGGCAACCCGGCATGGATGCCGGGATAGCCGCGCTGGGCCATGGATGGCCCTTCGCGGCGGGCCCACGGAGCAATGCCGGAGTGAGGGCACACCGAGCCTAGGCGAGGTGCCGAGTGGTGGGGCAAAGCGCTTTTGGTTACTTTTGGCTGGTCCGGCTCCCGGCTCTTCCAAAAGTGACCCGCCGTAAGGGCGGAACCCTAAGCCGCCGTTACCGCAGCAACGGATATACACACCATCCTAATTGATCGGTCATCCTCATTGATCAGCCGTCCTCATCCCCGCCCGGGTTGGCTTGCCCAAGGCCTCGCCAAAGAAGCGGCCGGCCTCGGAAATCATGGTGCGGTGGATGTCCTTGCGGTCGACCCCGTCAGCATCCGTGCACAGCGCTGGCATCGCGGCAATCTGCTCGTCGGTGCACGGCGCCAGGAAGACAAAATGGCCAGCGCCGGCCAAGGTCTTGAAATCCGGTGCGGTGGGCAGCTTGCGGGCCAAAGCGGCGGCATTCTTGTCGAAAGCCACGAGTTTGTCGCCATCGCCGCTGTACAACAGCACCGGCACATGGACATCGGCCAGGGTGTGACGGCCAAATTTCAGGCTCAACGGCGCCATCAGCAGCAATGCCCGGACCCTGGGATCGGCCACCGGTTGCAGGTCATCGCGGTCAGCGATCAGTTCGCCCTGGGTGTTGCAGGCATCACGGTCGTCCGGCCGCTCCACGCAGTAACGGCGCAAGCGATTGAGGTCCGGCGTCGCGCCGGACAGGATCAGCGCGGTTTCGCCACCGGCCGAATAGCCGATCACCCCGACCTGCCCGGCGTTAACGAACGGCGACAGCATCGGATCATTGAGCGTTGCGGTAATGGCTTCGGAAATCTGGATCGGCCGCCCATACAGGTTGCTCAGGGTGCCAAGCCGGCTGTGATCCTGGGCATTGTCGCCGGGATGAATCACCGCCACCACGACAAATCCCTTGCGCGCCAGCGAAGTGGCCAAGTCATGCAGGGCCAGCGGCGTGCCGGTATTGCCGTGGGACAACATCAACAGCGGAAAGCGGCCGATGGCGATCTGGGCGTCCGGCGCGGCGTCGATCTGGTAGCCACCTAGCAGGCTGGATTGTTCCCGGTCGATGGACGGATAGAAGGCGATAGCGTGCATCGGCTGCTGATCCAGCGGATCGAGAAAGCTCAGCTCATGGAAGCCAGCGCTCCAATGCGGATGCGGCCCCGGTGCGGCCTGCACGGAACCGAGACTGGCAAACAAGCAAAGCAGCAGCGTTGCACCAAAACGTGTCATCGAATCGTCCACCTTCACCAGCGCACGGGAAGGCTCCGTCGCTCGTCGCCTTGGCCGTGCATAACCTGCGCCAGAATCCCCGGCGCCGAATGCAGCAAAACCCTGCATCCCGGCCATCCAATGACCACGAGAATACAGGGTTTTGCGAAGGTTGCCCGAAGCACTTGGTGCCTTTACGCAGGTTTTACGCAGCGGCGAATTGTTCGCCGATCTGCGCATGGGCTTCACTCATGCCCTTGCTACGCATGTCGTCGCCCTTGGCGAGCCCTTCCGCACGGACAAATTCGATCTCGGTAATGCCCAGGAAACCAAACATCACTTTCAGATAATCCTCATGGCCTGCACCACTAGGCTGCCCGGCATGCAAACCACCGGCGGTGGAAACGATCACCAGCTTCTTGCCACCGCACAGGCCTTCGAAGCCAGCTTCGGTGTAGCGGAACGTCTGGCCGGCCACGGCAATGCGGTCGATCCAGGCCTTGAGTTGGGTCGGAATGCTGAAGTTGTACATCGGCGCGGCGATAACCAGCGCATCCGCCGCCTGAAACTCTGCCATTGTCTCGGCGCTAAGGTCCGCTTCGTACTTGAGTGCGGCGTCGCGCAATTCAGCACTGGTACCTGCGGCAACCAGCGTCTGGGCGGAAAAATGGCTGATGGCGTCGGCGGCCAGGTCACGATAGGTGACGGTGATACCTGGCTCGGCCGCTTTCCAGGCTTCAACCACTTCACGGCTCAATTGGCGGGAAGCGGAGTTGTCGCCGAGGATGCTCGAATCGATGTGCAGCAGTTTCATGTGAGTGCTCTCCAAGTGAGGACCGCACCAGGCGATCAATTGGCGACCATCCTATCGATGAAGCCAATGATCGATAAGTCGGCATAAATGCGATAGTTTGTCCTACTGACAGGACAATCGAGTTCAACATGCAAGACCTCAATGACTTGTATTACTTCGCCAAAGTCGTCGAAGCCGGCGGATTCGCGGCGGCCGGGCGCTTGCTGGGCATTCCCAAGTCGCGACTGTCGCGGCGTATCGCCGAGCTGGAAGAACGCCTCGGCGCCCGCCTGCTGCAGCGCACCACCCGCCAGTTGAAATTGACCGCAGTCGGCGAACCTTATCTGCGCCATTGCCAGGCGATGTTGCTGGAGGCCGAGATGGCCGACGAAGCGGTGGCGAGCATGTCCAGCGAGCCCCGTGGCCGTTTGCGGGTGTCGAGCCCGGTGGGCCTGGCCCATCAGTTCCTGCCGGTGGTGATCGAAACTTTCCTGGTGAAATACCCCCTGGTACAGCTGGAAAATGACCCTGCTCAACCGCCGGGTGGACCTGATCGGCGAAGGCATCGACGTGGCGTTGCGCGTGCGCGACCTGGGAGACGAAGACCCACTGCTGATGACCCGGCGTTTGCGCCGGGCACGCCTGATGCTGGTGGCCAGCCCGGCGTTTGTTGAAGGGCGACGGATCGAGACCCCGGACGATCTCAAGCCGTTGCCGGTGCTCGGGGCGCTGGAAGCCGATCGCCTGGTGCATCTGCGTCTGGTCAAGGCCGATGGGCAGCAGGCCGAACTGAGCCTGGAGGCCCGCCTGGGCATCGACGACTTCATTGTGCGTCGGGCCTGCACCCTCGCCGGCCTGGGCTTCACTTTATTGCCAAGCATGTATTGCGAGCAGGAATTGCGTGACGGCACACTGGTGGAGCTGCTGCCCTGGATGGTCATTGCCCGACGGCTGGCTCCAGGCGGTCTACCCGCATCGGCGCGGCATGTTGCCGGCGGTGCGTGCCTGGATCGATCATTTGGTGGAAGCCTTCGAGGGCTGTGGAGAAAGAACGCTATGAGTTTGAGCGAAGAGGATGTCGCGCGGTTTTGCCTGGACTTGCCCGGTGCCAGGGAAGACTACAAATGGGGTGGCGTGCGGGTATTTTCCATTGCCGGGAACAAAATGTTCGCCCTCCAGGGCCTGCGGGGCGACTCGTTGGCGTTCAAGGTCGACAAGGATCTGTTCCTGGGTCATTGCGACCGCCCGGGCATTCACCCCGCGCCGTACCTGGCGCGGGCCCAGTGGGTCATCATGCAGGTGCCCTACCCGCTGGGGGCTGAAGAGCTGCGCAATTTGCTGCGCCGCTCTCATCAATTGGTGGTCAGCAAGTTACCGAAGCGTACCCAGGTTGGGTTATTGCTGTAGTGGCGGCAGCGACTGAACCACCGCTATCGCGAGCAAGCTCGCTCCCCCACTAGGACAACGCCAACAGATAACCGCCCAGGAACAACTGGTCGATCCAGAACACCTGGTGCAACAGCACGATGAACCAGAACACCACTTGAAATGAGACTTTGCGGGTCTTGTGGCGAAACAGCTGCTGGGCCAGCAAGGCGCCGGGCCAACCGCCGGCCAGCTCTACCGCATGCAACACATTCTCCGGGGTACGCCAGGCGTCGGCGCGCGCCTTGCGCTTGTCGCTCCAGTACAGCAGGAACGCCACCACGCTGACGACGCCATAGGCCCCCATCGGCACCCACGACACCGCCCGCAGCCCGAACAGCAGCGAACCGAACAGCGGCAAGGCACAGACCAGGGCAAACACCGTCAGTTTGAGCCGCAGGTGCTGCACGGCGCCGTCGGCGTTGCGCCCGGCACGTTTGCGGTTGCCTGAATCGTTCATGGCTTGGCGGCGGTCCAGTCCACCCAGCCGAACTGCCAGGTGGCCAGGATCAGCAGGCCGAAAGCGATTCGATACCAGGCGAACACGGCGTAGCTGTGACTGGCGATGAACCGCAGCAGGCCCTTGACCGCGATCATGGCGAAAATGAACGCCGTGACAAAACCAATGGCGAACACTGGGAAATCCGCCGGGACGAACAGTTCGCGGTACTTGTAGCCCGAGTAGACGGCCGCGCCGACCATGGTGGGCATCGCCAGGAAGAACGAGAATTCGGTAGCGGTTTTACGCGACAGACCGAACAGCAAGCCACCAATGATGGTCGCGCCGGAACGGGAGGTGCCCGGGATCATCGCTATGCATTGGGCCAGGCCAACCTTCAGTGCGTCCTTCCAGGAGATCTCGTCCACCGTCTCGGCGTGCACCTGGTGCTGACGCTTCTCGGCCCAGAGCATCACCAGACCGCCCACCACCAGCGCGGCGGCCACGGTGATCGGGTTGAACAGGTAATGGTGGATCCAGTCGGCAAACAGCACGCCCAAGACCACGGCCGGCAGGAAGGCGATCAGCAGGTTGGCGGTAAACCGGCGAGCGCTGGGTTGCGTCGGCAGCCCCAGCACCACGTCGAAGATCTTGCGCCGGAACTCCCAGACCACCGCGAGGATCGCGCCCAGCTGAATGATGATGTTGAATGCCATCGAGCGTTCGCCACCGAACTCGAGCAAGTCGGCGACAATGATCTGGTGCCCCGTGCTGGAAATCGGCAGAAACTCCGTCAAGCCTTCCACTACGCCAAGAATCAATGCCGAAAAGGCCGTCCACAAATCCATTCATCCCCCAAAAAAGACGCTGTTCAAGCAGGTCTTATCAATATTCAAGTGTCATGCAGGTACACGCAGCGGCTGCACGATAACCGCGACCTTTCAAAAAAAACCAATGAAAAAATCAGAACAGACTCAGGTTTTGCGCTGCGGGGCCGAAATCCTATCAGACAAGCCCTGATAACGCTGCCGCGTTATGACCCCAGGTCAATCATGGATAGCCGCCGGGCGCTAAAGTGCCGGCCGTCGTTAATGACAAGAATAAGAAACCGGAGTGACAGCGTATGAATAGCTTGCGCAGTGTGTCGATCAGCCGACGCTTGTGGCTCATCCTGGTCGTGGCCATCGTGATGTTGTTCACGCTAGGCGCCTTTATGCTCAAGCAGATCCACACGGACCTGTATCAGGCCAAGGTGCAGAAGACCCAGCATGTGGTGCAGACCGCCAGTGGTGTACTGAGCTACTACCATGGGCTGGAAACCGCCGGCACCCTGACCCGCGAGGCAGCGCAGAAGCAAGCCCTCAGCGCCGTGCGAGGCCTGCGCTATGACCAGAGCGATTACTTCTGGATCAACGACCTGACGCCGGTCATGGTCATGCACCCGACCAACCCGAAGCTTGAAGGCCAGAACCTCTCGGCGATCCGCGACCCGAACGGTTTTGCGCTGTTCAACGAGATGGTCGCCATCGCCAAAGCCAAGGGTGCCGGGATCATCGATTACCTTTGGCCCAAGCCGGGCGCCGAAGCGCCGGTCGCCAAGACTTCCTACGTCAAACTGTTCGAACCGTGGGGTTGGATCATCGGTTCCGGCGTGTACGTGGACGACGTCCAGGCAGAGTTCCAGTCCCAGTTGATCAAGGCTTCGCTGATTGGCTTGGCGATCACCCTGGTCATGGGCCTTCTGCTGACTCTGATCGTGCGCAGCATCGTCCGCCCGCTTCAAGAAACCGTCAACGCCATGGCCAATATCGCCAGCGGCGAGAGCGATCTGACGCGCACCCTCGACACCCACGGCCAGGACGAAGTCACGCAACTGGCCCGGCATTTCAACGCCTTTACCGCCAAATTGCGCCAGGTGGTGAGCCAGTTGCAGGCCTCGGCCAGCGAGCTGGGGCAATCTTCCAACGAATTGGGCAACGACGCGGCTCAAGCCCAGGAACGCAGCCAGCAACAGTCGCAACAAATGGAACTGGTGGCCACCGCGATCAACGAAGTGACCTATGGCGTGCAGGACGTGGCCAAGAACGCCGAGCACGCGGCCAGTGAGATGCGCGACGCCGAATCCCAGGCCCAGCAAGGCCAGGTCAACATCGATGGGAGCTTGCAGCAGATCGACCGCTTGTCCCAGACCATCGATCAAGCCGTGGAAGTGATTCGCACCCTGGCGAGTGAAAGCACCCAGATCGGCAGTGTGCTGGAGGTGATTCGTTCCATCGCCGAACAAACCAACCTGTTGGCCCTCAACGCCGCGATCGAAGCCGCCCGCGCCGGCGAGCAAGGCCGGGGCTTTGCGGTGGTTGCTGATGAAGTGCGGCTGCTGGCCCAGCGCACGCAGAAATCCACCGCCGAGATCCAGGCGATGATCGAGCGCCTGCAAACCCACTCCGAAGCCGCCGTGAAAGTCATCGGCGACAGCAGCCGCGCCTCGCAACTGACCATCGAACAGGCCGGCCTCGCCGGTGCCAGCCTCAACGCCATCGGCCAGGCCCTGCGCAACCTCAACAGCCTGAACGCCTCCATCGCCAGCGCCACCCTGCAACAGGCCCATGTGGTGGAAGACATCAACCAGAACGTCACCCAGGCCGCCGGCCTGTCCCATAGCACCGCCATGGCCGCCGAACAGTCCAGCCAGGCAAGCAGCCGCCTCAAGGCGTTGAGTGAACAGTTGAATGGGTTGCTCAAGCAATTCCGAGTCTAAAGATCGGTAGCCAACCCTGTGGGAGCGAGCAAGCTCGCTCCCACAGGGGACTTGTGGTGAGTACCAAACCAGAGACCAACGCAAAACCGCGGTGGGGGCGAGCCTGCTCGCGATAGCGCCAGCCCATTTACGACATTGGTATTGGAGCTCTCCACACCATAGCGTTTACAATCGCCGCCCTCTCCTCTTTCCCCAAGGAACTGCCATGTCCGGGCTTGAACTGTTTGCCGCAGCCCTCGGCGTGATCGCCGTCTGGTTGACCGTCAAGCAGAACCCCTGGTGCTGGCCAATCGGCCTGGTCATGGTGTTGCTGTACAGCTGGATTTTTTTCGAGGTGAAGTTGTACTCGGACATGCTGCTGCAGGTTGTCTACGCGGTGCTGCAACTCTACGGTTGGTGGCAATGGACCCGTGCCGGACGCAATCATGATGGGCGTCAGGTCAGTCGCCTCGGTGGGCCGTCGGTGTTGCTCGGCCTGGCCATCGGCGCGGTGGGCAGCCTGCTGTTGGGCGCTGCCATGGCTCACTGGACCGACGCCGCCCAGCCCTGGCTCGACGCCGCGCTTACGGGGTTCAGCCTCGTGGCCCAGTGGTGGATGGCACAAAAACGCGTGCAATGCTGGCCGCTGTGGATCGCCCTTGACGTGATCTTCGTTGGCCTGTTCATCTACAAAGGCTTGCACCTGACCGCCGCGCTCTACGCCCTGTTCACCCTGCTCGCCGTGCAAGGCTGGCGGGAATGGCGCGCCGACCCGGCCCTGCGCGCATGAAGGTGGTGGTACTGACCGGCCCGGAATCCAGCGGCAAGAGCTGGTTGGCGGCGCAATTGCAGGCGCATTTCGGTGGCGTGCGGGTAGACGAGTATGTGCGCCATTTCATGGAACAGACCCAACGCGATACCTGCCTGGCCGACATCACCGACATCGCCTCCGGCCAATTGGCCTGGGAAGACGAGGCACGTGCCGGCCGACCGGCGCTGTTGATCCTCGACACTCACCTGTTGAGCAACATTCTCTGGAGCCAGACCCTGTTCGGCGATTGCCCGGACTGGCTCGAGCCGGCGTTGTTGGCCCGCCATTACGACCTGCACCTGTTGTTGAGTCCCGAGGAGGTCGAATGGACCGGCGACGGTTTGCGTTGCCAGCCCGAGCTAGCAGAGCGGCTGACGTTTTTCCAGGCGATCGAGACTTGGCTGAGCCAACATCGGCAACCTTTCCAGGTCATTCAGGGCAACTGGGTGCAACGCCGGACGCAAGTGTTTGCAACCGTTACCCAACTGCTTGAAGCCTGACCGCCGCTTGATTTGTTTCACTTCTGAAACAACGCACTCGCAGCAAACCCGGATTCAACCACGTTTCATGTCCTTGTCATCAAGACTGTCACGCTGCTGAAACACCCTCCCAAAAGCCTGGAGCCAGAGCCCTGCAACGGTTGGTGGCCATTTGATCGTCATCCGCCCTGTCTCAACGCTGAAACAGGTTCCCTCCTCGACGCCCCCTGGCTTAATCCAACCCATTGAATTGCCGGGTATTTCAAAACACGGCACAACACCTGCTCTTCCCCATTTCGCAACGCTGGACCAAGGCCAGCCCACCGAAGAAGGAATCGATGCCGTGGGGACTTTCGAAAGAAGTTTGACCTGTCTGCTCATGATCGGCTGCGCCGCCAGCGCAACGCTCAGCCTGCCAGCACAGGCCGAGGGCAACGGCGTCATCGTGCTCAGCCGTGACGTGCAGCCCATCGCAATCGGTCGCAACGGCGGCAAAGATCCCTACCCGACCACCGTCAATGCCAACCCCTCCGAACGAATCAACCAGGCGACCGCCAGCACCGAACTGAGCGATGGCGAGTTCGCCAGCGTGGCCAGCGGCTCGTCGATCCGCAACATCGTCAGCCCGAATACCGGTGTGCAGGGCCTGAACGTGGTCACCAACCCCAACGGCATGCCGGGCATGAATGCCGGTCATGGTGGCGGTAGTGGTGGCGCGATCTCCGGCACCATCAACCGCTCGCTGAGTTCCGGCCTGGCCCCGCTGGGCCGGCTGGCGGGAGGCCAGTGACATGAAGCCCGTCCTGTTTCTACTCACCCTGCTCATGCTTTCGCTGCTCAGCTCTTTCACCGTATTTGCCGATTCGGGTGTCGCGGTGGTCAGCAGCGCCAACCTGCAGGATTCCGGCAGCCATTACACCGGCAACTTCAACGTCAACCAGGCGGCCGGCGACCAGATCCAGCAAACCAACACCCGGGCCATCGCCATTGGCAGCCACGCCCAGGCCAGCACCCACGTGCAGCAACGTGTCGACACCCAGGCCAACCCTTCCATGAACGCCACCGCCCGCATCGGTGGCCACTCCTTCAGCAACGGTAACGGCGTGCTGGGCGTCAACCAGTCCGCCGGGGCCAACAACCAGATGGCCAATGTCATGCGGGTGGGCATCAGTGCCCATCCGCAGAGCATGGACGACAGCGCCCTGTCCCAACAGAACGTGGCGCTGCTACCGAACTCAGGAGCAACTGGCACCCCAACCGGCAGTCGCCAGGTCGTTACCAGCGACCAGGCCTTCACCGGCAGCCGAGGGGTAATCCAGGTGAACCAGAGTGCCGGGGTGGGGAACCGCATGGCTAACACCCTGAGCATCCGGGTCGCTGATTGATCCGGGGGCTACATAAGAAAGTACCGACACTTAACCAACGACACGCAAGGAGAAACACCATGAAACCTACAATGGCACTCAAACCATTGGTTTTCGCTCTCGCCGCTGTCATGGCAATGGCTGCACAGGCCGACGGTAACGGGCGTGGCAACGGCCACGGTAACGGCCACGGCAATCAAGGCCCAAGAGGTCCGTCGTTCGAGCAACTGCTCTCGATCACCGCTGGGGCTGGCGCGGCCGTGCTGGATGTGCAGAACAGCGACGGCAACGTCGTGACCAACCAAGCCACCCGCAACACCGCTGAGGCCACTGACTCGCTCAATGGCAGCAACGGCAACATGGGCGCCAACATCGCGGCCGGCGACGGTAACCAGCAAGACAACGCCGCCGCCCTGGCCACCGCTGACGAGAGCTTCATCTTCGGTTCGGCTGTCGCTGTCTCCAGCGCCACGCAAGTCAATAACAACAACTACGTCAAAAACAACTCCACGCAAAACAATGCCTCGCTCACCAATGCCGGCAACGATGGCTCCGGTAACATTGGCATCAACGTGACCGCCGGCAACTTCAACCAGCAGAAAAACAACCTGGCCATCGCCGTATCCGGGGGCCGTGTCGCACAGGCCTCTGCCTCGGCTGACCAGTCTTCCACCGGCCTTGTGGTCGACAACAAGGGCGTACGGACTTACAAAACCGACACGCTTACCAACACCTACGCCGCTTCTGGCACGTTCAAGGCCAAAGGCACCGGCACCGTCGAAGACAACGATCATGGCGGCTGGGGCAACAAAGGCGGATACGGCGGCGGTCACGATGACGACAAGTTCAAGTTCTCCGCCGTGGGGTCCTTCGAACTGGCCGGCAGCAACACCCAGCAGGTGCTGACCCGCGACGGTTGGAAAAACCCTGTGATCAACAACGCCACCATGACCAACTCCATGAACGGCTTCTCCGGTAACGGCGGCGCCAACGTGTCGGCGGGCGTGGGCAACCAGCAAAGCAACTCGCTGTCCATTGCGGCCGGCTGCAGGGCTTGCATGTAAGCGTGCATGAAACGAAGCCCCGGCAACAGCAATGCTGTTCACCTAGGGTTGGGATGAGTCTTGTGGCGAGGGAGCTTGCTCCCGCTTGAGTGCATCGCACTCACAAAAAAGGGGCTGCTTCGCAGCCCAGCGGGAGCAAGCTCCCTCGCCACGGACTCATTTCAACGCTTTACAAAGGGTGTGGCTTGGAAACGGGGCTTTTTTCCCGGATGTCCATTAGGCGTATCGATCATGCGTGTCACTGCCGTTTCCCTGCTGCTCTGCCTGGCCTGTGTGGCCGAAGCGGCGCAGATGCCGGTCGCCGCCCTGCCTGGCGGCATGCTGGTCTACAAACCGGTGCAAAGCGTACGCGAGCGCAAATTCAGCGACATTGTCGAGCAGAAAACCGATTTCAGTTGCGGCGCCGCCGCGCTGGCCACGGTACTGCGCCAGGCCTATTGGCTTGACGTCGATGAAGAGCACGTCATCAAAGGCATGCTGGTCAATGCCGACCAGAACCTGGTTCGCACCCAGGGGTTTTCCATGCTGGACATGAAGCGCTACGTGGAGACCATCGGCATGCGCGCCCGAGGCTACCGGATACCGCCAGAGAAACTCGAAGCGGTGACAATTCCGGTGGTGGTCCTGATGGAAATACGCGGCTACAAGCACTTCGTGGTGTTGCAGCGGGCCGACAAGCGATGGGTCTACATCGGCGACCCGGTGCTGGGCCACAAGCGCTACTCCCACGATGAGTTCGTCAAAGGCTGGAACGGCATCGTCTTCGCGATCGTCGGCCCGGGCTATGACAAGACCAATGCGCTACGCAGCCCTCCTCAACCCCTGACAGCCCGTAACAAGCTGGACGGTTTCAACCCGGTCAGGGATGCGGAACTGATGGATTTCGGCTTCATACAGAGCGACTTTTTCTAATCGCCGACCACTGCCAACAATAAGTACAAAAGGAGCAGGACGCTCCGGGAGCAGCACATGAGAACTTCACACTGGCTGTCGCTGGCCTGCCTGCTCGCGACCGCCTCGGGCTATGCCCATGCCGGCTTCAAACCCATCGAAGTCAAGGACCAGGAGCTCGCCGAGCTGCGCGGTCGTTATGTCATGCCGGGCCGAGTCATCAGCTTCGGCATCGTCATGAGCAGTACCTGGCGCAACGCCAGCGGCGACTTGATCGGCGCCACCAGCACCATGCAGATCCAGGCCGCCACCGTCAAACCCGAGTTCTATGTCTCCACCATCAAGCAGACCGGTAACGGCAGCGTCCCGGAACAGGGCAGCGGCAACATTACCGGTGGTGCCGGCCTTGGCACGAGCCAAGGCGTGACCCAGAGCGTGCGTGCCGCCGGCGACGGCAACACGGCCTACAACAACGTCAACATCAATGTGAAGGAGAGTAGCCAGGCACCGGCGCTCGTCCCCTCCCAGGGCCAACTGTTGACCAAGGGCCAGACCATCAGCGGCAGCAACGCCGCCGGCAGCGTCGCGGTCACCGCCACCGGCAGCGGCGTACAAATGGCGATCCAGGCCAGCCACAACCAGGGCGGCAGCCTGCAACAAGTGGCCCAGGGCGGCTTGCTGCAAAACACCCGCCTGCTGGGCAACAGCAATCTGGTCAACAACATGACGCAACTCAATGTGGTGCTAAACAACAACGGCGCCAGTGTCGGGGCACTGGACTGCAATCTGACCCAACTGCGCGGCCTCCGTAACCTCGGTTATTGAACTACGCTGATTTCCGACCATTGGGCAAATAGGGACGGCATATTTCATGTATCGATCCGTATCGTTGCGCGCTGTGATCTGTTTAAGCACGTTGTTCCCGGCGGCCGTGTTGCAGGCGGCCCCGGATGCCGATATCGAAGCACTGAAACAGGAACTTCTCGAGCTCAAGCAACGATACGAGGTCCAGCAAAAGGCCCTGGCGGTGCTCGAACAACGGGTTCGCCAGGTGGAGGACCAACCCGCCGCGCCGCCGCCCAAGCGCCTGGCCAAATCCCCGGCCGACATGAAAGGCAACCAGACCGTGGCCGGCGGTGGCACGGCAACGGCTGGTGGCAGCGGCTACGGGCAGTCCCTGGCCGATGATTCCCAACCGGCCCAGAGCGTCTCCAACCTCTATGACGAGGCCAGCGGTTTCTTTGGCGGGGGTAAATTCAGTTTCGAGACTGGCGTGACCTATTCGCGCTACGACACGCGTCAACTGATCCTCAACGGTTTCCTGGCCCTGGATTCGATTTTCCTGGGCAACATCAACCTCGACCGGATCAAGGCCGACACCTGGACGCTGGACCTCACCGGCCGCTACAACTTCGATAATCGCTGGCAGTTCGACCTCAACGTGCCGGTGGTCTACCGCGAATCCACGTACCAGTCAGGCGGCGCGAACAGCGGCGCGGCCGGTGTCACCAGCGAAGAAACCGTGACACGCGACCCGACCATTGGCGACGTCAACTTCGGCATCGCTTACAAGTTCATGGATGAGTCGATCAACTCTCCGGACGCGGTGGTCACCCTGCGAGTCAAGGCCCCCACCGGCAAGGACCCGTTCGGCATCAAGCTGCGCCAGTCCCAGGCCAACACCAATCTGTTCGTACCTGACGACCTGCCCACCGGCAACGGCGTGTGGTCGATCACGCCTGGGCTCTCGCTGGTCAAGACCTTCGACCCGGCCGTTCTGTTCGGCACCCTTTCCTACACCCATAACTTCGAAGAATCGTTCGACGACATCAGCTCCACGGTCAACCAGAAGGTCCCGGGCAAAGTGCGGATCGGCGATAGTTTCCAGATCGGCGCGGGTATTGCCTTTGCCTTGAACGAGAAGATGAGCATGTCGTTCTCGGTCTCCGACCTGATCCAAAAGAAAAGCAAGCTCAAACAGGACGGTGGCGACTGGGAGTCGGTGACCTCCAGCGACGCCAACGCCGGTTACTTCAACATCGGCATGACCGTCGCCGCGTCCGACAACCTGACCATCGTGCCCAACCTGTCCATAGGGCTGACCGACGATGCGCCGGATTTCACCTTTAGCCTGAAATTCCCGTATTACTTCTGATGTTCTCAGGGATAGGTGATAGGCACCTATCCCTGAAGGCACTGCAAAACAAAAACCCCTGTGGGAGCGAGCTTGCTCGCGATAGCGGTCTTCCATTCAACATCCGTGCTGACTGAAAGGGCCTCATCGCGAGCAAGCTCGCTCCCACAATGGGTTGTGTAGGCAGTTCTAGCGGATCTGATGCTTGTGCAGCAGACGATAGAACGTCGGCCGGGACACGCCCAGCACCCTGGCGGCCACGCTCAGGTTGTCGCTGTGCCGGTTGAGCACATCGCTCAGGGCCTGGCGTTCGGCGCGGGTCTTGTAATCCTCCAGCGTGCCCATCGGCGCCGCAACGCCCTGTTGGCTGGCCAGGCCGAGGTCCCGGGCTTCGATTTGTCGCCCTTCGGCCAGCACTAATCCACGACGGACGCGGTTGGCCAGCTCCCGCACATTGCCGGGCCAGTCATGCATGCCCATCGCCACCAACGCATCCTCGCTGAAGCTGCGGGGACGGCGGCCGGTTTCCTGGCTGTAGAAATGGGAAAAGTGGCTGGCCAGCATCGCCAGGTCACCATGGCGCTCGCGCAGCGGTGCCATCGCCACTTGCAATACGTTCAAGCGGTAATACAGATCCTCGCGAAATCGCTTGTGCTCGATGGCCGCTTCAAGGTCCACATGGGTGGCCGCCAAGATCCGCACATCGACCGCAATCGGCTGGCTGCCACCGACCCGCTCAATGTGTTTTTCCTGCAGGAAACGCAGCAGGTTGGCCTGCAACTCCAACGGCAGGTCGCCAATTTCATCGAGAAACAACGTGCCCCCATGAGCCGCCTCGATCCGTCCGATCTTGCGTTGGTGAGCACCGGTAAATGCGCCCTTCTCATGACCGAACAATTCTGACTGGATCAGGTGCTCCGGAATCGCACCGCAGTTGATGGCGATGAAAGGCTTATTGCGCCGGTGAGACTGACAATGCAGGGTACGCGCCACCAGCTCCTTGCCGGTGCCGCTCTCACCGCGAATCAACACCGGCGACTCGGCAGGCGCCAACTTGCTCAACAACTTGCGCAGTTCGCGAATCGGCTTGCTGTCGCCCAGCAGTTCATGTTCGGGCTGATCGATGTGAATCGAGCCCTGTCCCCGCAAGCGCGCCATGCCAAATGCCCGGCCCAGTGTCACCTGGACCCTGGACACGTCGAAGGGCAAGGTATGGAAGTCGAAAAACCATTCGCAGACAAAATCACCGACGTTCTGCAGGCGCAAGACTTCCTGGTTGAGCACAGCAATCCACTCAGTGCCGCTGCGACTGATCAACTCCTTGACCGCTTCCGGGCGCTCCAGGTGAAAAGGTTGCAAGCGCAACAGGCCGACGTCACAGCTCCGATCACCGGCGTGTTCGAGGGCACAACTGTCCACCTCCCACCCAATGGTGCGCAGCCCTGGCAACAGGCGATGACAATCGTCGCAGGGATCAACCACGAGCAGACGACGTGACGTACTGGCTTCGATCATGACTGATCCTTGGCGCCAAAATAAAGAAATGTGAGTAGAAACAGTCGTTTGGCTAACCTGCATGTAACAGTAGCAAGAAGTTGACGCGCCCTTGTATCAATTGATTATCGAGATCATCTCAAACTGGTTATAAGCGACGGTTTCGTTAGTTATCGCGGACGCTTTTCTTTCACGGCACTTTCAAACAAAAGTCCAAAAGCCTGGTCTGAAAGAAAATCGAAATTTATTTAAATAATGTGTGACCCGCCTACGGGTTCGGGACATCAGTACAAGTAACCAGCCGCACGGTACGCCCAACCGACGGCACATCATTTGTTTGGGCACACTTAAGAGAAAACGCCATGAACGCCCCGCTCCGTATCAACGAAGCTCTTTTGATTGCCGACCGCGCATTCCGTCCCTTCCAATGCGTGGCCTGGGCTCCACAGGACGGTAACGGCGAACTTAGCCTGACCGTCATCGACCGTACCAATACTCATATTGGTCGCACTCAGATTCCAAGCAGCGCCTATACCGACCCGGTCCAACTGGCTGATCTGTTGAAACAAGCCCGTGCTGAATTGAGCCAGGAAGGCTACACCTTGCAATCCTGGTCGATGCCTGAATAAAACGCCGGTAGAGCCTGTTATCGATTGCAGGCTTGGCATTGGGTTGTAAAGCCATTGTTATGGCACGCATCGCCCCTGTAACTACAGGACCTGACAGTTGTGCATTGTCACATTCAGGGATTGAATGTTGCCCTCATGCAGTCATCGCCCGTTCGGGCCGATCGACACGCAAGGAGAGGCTGGCATGCTCGATCAGTTCGCGTTCGTACTTCCCAAGCCCCTGGCCCACGCCGGGCAACTTGACCCAGGCTTTGCCGCCAACGGCAAAGCCTGGGTGCATTTCGAAGACAGTACCTCAAGCCTGATCACCGGATTGACCCTCGACCGCGCCGGCCGAATTCTGGTCGCGGCGAGGATCGAGACCGCCCATGGCAGCCGGTTCGGGCTGGCGCGACTCAACCATGACGGTTCGACCGATCCGGGTTTCGGCAGCCGCGGCTGCGTGATCGGCGCGTTCGAACAGGGCTTCGAAGCGACGGCGGGTAAAGTGATCGAGCTGCCCGACGGGCATATCCTGCTGTCCGGCCTGCACTACGAAAACAACGAACACACCCTTCCTGCCCTGGCGCTGTTCGATCAGCAGGGCCGTGCCGTCCAGAGCTTCGGCAACGCGGGCAGGCACATCATCCGGCTCTGCGGCAATCTCTCCCAAGGCCTGCGCGATCCCTGGCTGCCGCCCGGCGTGCCGGGACTTGAGGCCTGCGACATGCAAGTACAGGCCGATGGCCGGATCCTCTTGCTCGCCAACCATCACTATCAATTGTCCGACCATGTCGGTGTACTGATCCGGCTCCTGCCGGACGGCGCCTTGGATACCTCATTCAACGGCCGTGGTTTCGTGATGGTCCGACGCTTGTTGAAAAATACCTGGCTCGGCTGCCTGATGCTCCAGGCTGACGGGCATATTGTCGTCGGCGGCGCCATCGACTTGCCCCAGCATGGCTTGATCGCCCGCTATGACAGTAGCGGCAAGCTCGACGACAGCTTCGGCGAAGAGGGCTTCCTGTCCATCCTGGCGCAGGGTCATAGCGCGATGGTCAGCCAGATCGTCCAGGATGCGAACGGTGATCTGCAGGCGTTCGGCAGCAGCCGCGACCCGATGCATAGCCTGTCGCTGAAAGTGCGACCGGACGGCAAGCCGGATCGTCATTGCAACCAGGGCCAATGCCAGCTCATGGCAATCGGGCGCAACGCCAGCCAATGGACCGCCGCCCAGCTTCAACCGGACGGCAAGCTGGTGACCGCCGGCGCCACCATCGGTGGTATCGAAGCCGATTTTGTGCTTGCCCGGCATTTGCCGGATGCCAGCCTCGATCCGGATTTCGGTGAAGGCAAAGGCTGGGTCCGCACGCGACTCGGCTACAGCCTGGACACCGCCACCGTCCTGGCTGTGCAGGATGACGGTAGAATCCTGGTGGGCGGCTACTCGCTCCAGGGGCATTATCGGGCGGTGGTTGCGCGGTATTGGGCCTGAGCAATGTCCCCCGGTTCAGCACTATTGAGCGGCGTATGCCTCTATTGAAGCTTGCATAACTGAAAAGCCCACCATCAGGCGGGCTTCAATCATGTTCTCGAAGAGGCGCAGAACCGCAACACCAGGATGCCCGCGAGTGCGGCCAGGGTAGAACCGGCCAATACGCCGACCTTCACTTCATCGATCAACAACTGGGCGCCGGGGAATGCCAGGTTGCCTATGAACAAACTCATCGTGAAGCCGATGCCGCACAATAACGCCACCCCATACACCTGTCGCCACGAACTGTGGGTCGGCATTTGCGCCAGCCCTGTCTTGATCGCTACCAGCGCGAAGGTGAAGACGCCTATCTGTTTACCCAGCAACAACCCGGCAGCAACACCCAGCGGCACAGGATCAAGCAGGTTGCTCAGGGACACCCCTGCCAGAGAAACACCGGCATTGGCGAAGCCGAAAATGGGCATGACAACGAACGCAACCCACGGCGACAAGCGCTGTTCGAGTCTGAGCAGCGGGGACTGCGCTTCGTCGAGGTGTTTGTTCAACGGGATGCAAAAAGCAAGGGCGACACCCGCCAAGGTCGCATGTATGCCTGATTTAAGCACCAGTACCCAGAGCACCACACCCAGCACCAGATAAGGCAACAACCGAGTGACTCCGGCCCTGTTCATGATGAACAACACAGCGATCACAGCGGCGGAGGCGGCAAGCATGGCCACATCCAGGCCGGAGGTATAGAACACGGCGATGATAGCGACCGCGCCCAAGTCATCGAGAATGGCAAGCGCGGAAAGGAAAACCTTCAGGGATATCGGCACTCTGCTGCCCAGAAGCGAGAGCACTCCGAGCGCAAACGCGATGTCGGTGGCCGCCGGAATGGCCCAACCCGCCAACGTTTCGGCAGAGTTTCTGTTGACCCAGGCATAGATGAGGGCGGGCACGATCATCCCTCCCAGCGCAGCGAACCCCGGCAGCGCTCTCTGGCTCCATTTGGCCAGTTCCCCCACTTGCATTTCTCGCTTGATTTCAAGGCCTACCAGCAGAAAGAACACCGCCATCAACGCATCGTTGACCCAATGTTCAAGTGACATTCCCCAAAAGGACGAATGCAGCACACCGGTATAAGTGGGTAATAGCGGGCTGTTAGCCACGATCAACGCAGCGAGCGCCGAAAGCATGAGCACGATGCCGCCAGAGGACTCCGCTTGCATGAAGCGCTCCAGTGGCGTGGCCTTGCGCGAATTACCGCCCTGAGTTGAAGTGTTCCCCATCATTTCCTCCCATAATCCGATCAGGCCTGGATTCTACCCAATACTTGGACGAGCTGTAGTAGTTGTCTTACAACTCGTTCAGATCGAAGAGGATTACGGAGAAAGCAGCCTTGCGCAGGATTCGCAATCGCATTACCTCAACAGGATGTAACGATCTATCGCCAATGCCGCGCCGTGTTCGGTCACGGCGGCGGTCACCACATACGCCTGGCGCCTGATGGCCTCCTCCGCCTGGCCCATGGCAATCGACAATCCCGCCCGGTGAAACATCGCCGGATCGTTGCCACCGTCGCCCATCGCCGCCGTCTGCTCCAGCGGCACGTCGAGGAAAGCGGCCAGGGTCGACAGCGCTTCGCCTTTGTTCGCCTTCATCGCCGTCACATCCAGGTAGATCGGTTGTGAACGCGACACCTGGGCCTGCCCCTTGAGCAACGGATGCAGCCGAGCCTCCAGCTCCACCAGCAAGTCCGTATCAGCGCTGGTGGCGACGATCTTGTCGATCCGCTCCAGGTAAGGCTCGAAACTCTCGACCTCCACCGGCGGGTAGCCCAGGCCTCTCGTCTCCACCGGCACCATCGGACCGTTGGCGTCGCGCACCAGCCAGTCGCCATCGGCGAATACCCAGACTTCGATGCCAGGCTGATCGGCGTACAGCGCCAGTGTGGCCAATGCAGCCTCGGGTGGCAGGTAATGGACGGCGAGGAAACTGCCGTCGGGATGAACCAGCGTGCCGCCATTGAACGCCGCCGTGGGCAGGTCGACGCCCAGGGCCTCGATCTGCTGCAACATGGCCCGTGGCGGCCGCCCAGTGGCGAGGCTGAACAGCACCCCGGCCTCCCGCAATGCGCGAACCGCTTCGATGGTGCGCTGGTTGAGACTGTGATCAGGCAGCAGCAAGGTGCCGTCCATGTCGCTGAGTAAAAACCGGATGGGACGCTTCACCGGATCACTCATCCGAGGCCATGCCAGACGCGATTGTCGCGGGCCAGCAAGTCATCGGCGGCGGCCGGGCCATCTTCACCGGCCTCGTAGGGCTGGACCGTTGCGTCCTGCTGCCAGGCATCGAGGAACGGCTGCACGGCGCGCCAGCCGTTTTCAATGTTGTCGGCACGCTGGAACAGGGTCTGGTCACCGGTCAGGCAATCGTAGATCAGGGTTTCGTAACCCGTGGACGGCTGCATTTCGAAGAAGTCCTTATAGGCAAAACCCAACTCGATATTGGCCATGTCGAGCGCTGGCCCAGGCCGTTTGGCCAGCAGATCGAACCACATGCCTTCATTGGGCTGAATCTGGATTCTCAAGTATGTAGGTTGCAATTCGTCGACTTCAGTGTCGCGAAACTGCGCGTAAGGCGCCGGCTTGAAGCAGATGACGATCTCCGTGTCCCGCACGCTCATGCGCTTGCCGGTGCGCAGGTAGAACGGCACGCCCACCCAACGCCAGTTATCGATCATGACCTTGAGGGCGACGTAGGTCTCGGTGTTGCTGTCGGCGGCGACGTTGGCTTCCTGGCGATAGCCGGTCACCGACTTGCCGCCGACCTCGCCGGCGGTGTACTGGCCGCGGATCGAGTTGGCGCGGGCCTGTTCCACCGACCAGGGCCGGATCGCCCCGACGACCTTGGCCTTTTCCCCACGCACGGCGTCGGCCCCGAATGCCGCTGGCGGCTCCATGGCCACCATCGCCAGCAGTTGGAACAGGTGGTTGGGCACCATGTCCCGCAGGGCACCGGTGTGTTCATAAAAACTGCCACGGGTTTCCACGCCGACGGTTTCGGCGGCGGTGATTTGCACGTGGTCGATGTAGTGATTGTTCCAGAACGCCTCGAACAGACTGTTGGAAAAACGGCTAACCAGAATGTTCTGCACCGTTTCCTTGCCCAGGTAATGGTCGATGCGATAGATCTGCTTCTCGCTCATGACCTTGAGCAGGCAGGCGTTCAGTGCTTCGGCGGTGTGCAGATCGGAACCGAAGGGTTTTTCGATCACCACCCGCCGGAAGGCCCCCTCCTGTTCCTGAAGCAGCCCGGCCGCACCGAGGCGGCTGACCACTTCACTGAAAAAGCGCGGCGCGGTCGCCAGGTAGAAGACCGCGTTGCCGGTGCCGCTGGCGGCGATTTTCGCCGCCAGCGCCTGGTAGGTGCCGTCATCGAGGAAATCACCCTGAACGTAGCTGATGCCCTGGGCCAGCTTGGCCCACAGCGCCGGGTCGAGCGCGCGGTCGGCATCACCACCCTTGCTCGCCGCTTCATTACGGATGAAGTCCTCGAGTTTCTTGGCAAAATCCACATCGCTGATGGCGTTGTGGTCAACCCCAATGATGCGCAGCCCATCGCCCAGCAGACCGTCGCGACCGAGGTGGTATAACGCCGGCATGAGCAGGCGCTTGACCAGATCGCCATGGGCGCCAAACAGGAACAACGTGGTCGGCGGCGCGGGTTCTGCCTTGGATTTGCTGGCGATCGAGGTCATTTTTTCGGCGTCTCCACGTGGCCACCAAAGCCGAAACGCATGGCCGAGAGCATTTTGTCGCCGTAGGTGCTTTGCTGACGCGAGCGGAAACGGGCGAACAGCGAACTGGACAGGACCGGAACCGGCACCGCTTGCTCGATGGCGGCCTCAATGGTCCAGCGCCCTTCACCGCTGTCGGCAACTTCACCGGAAAAGCCGTCCAGCTTCGGATCGCTGGCCAACGCGTCGGCGGTCAAGTCCAGCAACCAGGACGAGACTACGCTGCCACGACGCCAGACTTCGGCGATATCGGCCACGTTCAGGTCGAAACGCTGCTCGGGGGGCAGGCTTTCGCTGGATTTTGTCTTGAGGATGTCGAAGCCCTCGGCGAAGGCCTGCATCATGCCGTATTCGATGCCGTTGTGGATCATCTTCACAAAATGCCCCGAACCCGCTGGGCCCGCGTGGATGTAGCCACGTTCGGCACGGTCATCGTCGGATTTGCGGTCACGGGTGCGCGGGATGTCGCCCATGCCCGGCGCCAGGCTGTCGAACAGCGGGTCCAGGCGCTTCACCACCTCGGCCTCGCCGCCGATCATCATGCAGTAACCGCGCTCCAGGCCCCAAACGCCGCCGGAGGTGCCGACATCGATGTAGCTCAGGCCTTTTTCCGACAGGGCCTGTGAGCGACGGATGTCGTCCTTGTAATACGTGTTACCGCCGTCAATGATCACGTCACCCGGCTCGAGCAGCTCGCTGAGAACGTTGATGGTGTCTTCGGTGGGCGCGCCGGCCGGCAGCATGACCCAGACCGCCCGTGGTTTTTCCAGGCCGGCGACCAGCGCCGGCAAGTCCGCGACGCCCGTGGCGCCTTCCTGGCGCAGGTTTTCGACAAAAGCGGCATTGCGGTCATAGACGACGGTGGCGTGCCCATTGAGCATCAGGCGCCGCGCAATATTGCCGCCCATGCGGCCCAGTCCAATGATCCCGAGTTGCATGTGCTGATGCTCCCTACTACAAATAAAGGTGTGTCAAAGATTTAACACTATCGACTAAAGGAGGTTAGTCCAGAGCATTGCTGCATAGTTTCCGGGTAATTCGAGCGATCACAAGGGATAACGCTCAAGATCCGGCCAAAGACACAGCGACCATGAAAAATAAAAAAGTTCCAATCACAAGCAAAAGAAATCAGAATCGGCGCCGATAGTAGAGGTGTCGACCAAATCATGGCGACATCTCTATAGTTGATGTACGCCATTTGCGAGGTGAGCAATGGGCCCTGTCGTTACCGCACGTCCTCCCCAAACCCTTTATGTGACCATTCGTCGCGATGAATTGCGCCTACTCAAGGAAGAACGCGATCTGCTGCTCGATGAAGTGACGCAACTGCGCATGCAGCTGCAACACTCACAGCTGTCCCATCAGAGCCAGTCCCTGGCTCGGTAACCGCCCCTGAGACATAGCGTCGGGAAATGACACTGGCCAGACCGGTGTCATTTTGTGGGAGCAAGGCTTGCCCGCGATAGCCGCGCCGCGGTCGAATAGCTGAACCGCGTTATCGTTCATCGCGGGCAAGCCTTGCTCCCACTGGCCTTGCTCTCACAGGACTTGCTCCCACTGGCCATGCTCTTACAGGCCTCGCTTTCACAGATCCCTCCTTACCCCAGGTGCATTCGCATCTGATCTGCATTTTGTATCCGAAAAACTCACAAAGTTTTCACAACCGGCTCGTAATACTCCCCGCCTTTAAGGTTGCTCGACGCAAGCCTGCGGTCACCAATCCGGTGCCGGCAGCTTCGTCGACAAAGGCTGGAGCGCTTGATGAGCTTGTTCAAACGCAGCAAAACGACTGCGAAAGGTTTTGACTGGGCCGGATTCGGCTGGCTGTTTCTGTTCTTCTGGTACTTTTCGGGTATCACCCAACTGCTCATCCTGCTGAGCGACACCTCAGGTTTCACCGGCTTTCGCCAGGCGTTCGTGATGAGTGCGGTGTGGCTTGCGCCCCTGCTGCTCTTCCCCGCCCGCACACGCTTGCTCGCGGCATTGATCGGTGTGGTGCTGTGGGCTTGCTCCATGGCCAGCCTGGGCTACTTCTTCATTTACCAGCAGGAATTTTCCCAGAGCGTCATCTTCATCATGTTCGAATCGAACGTGTCTGAAGCCGGCGAGTACCTGACCCAGTATTTTGCCTGGTGGATGGTGGCGGCGTTCCTGGCCCATACCGCCGTTGGTTATTGGCTCTGGACCCGTCTGCGCCCGGTATACCTGCCCCGGGGCCAGGCCTTTGTGGCGGCAACTGTTCTCGTGCTCGCCGTGGTCGGCTATCCGCTGGTCAAGCAGACCCTGCGCACCGGCAGCTTCGCCGGTGGCCTGGAGAAATTCGAAAATCGCATCGAACCGGCGGTGCCGTGGCAGATGCTGGTGGCCTACCGCCGCTACGGTGAGCAACTGGAGAACATGCAAGGCATGCTCCACAGCGCCAGCAAGATTCCCCCTCTGAGCAACCTCAAGGATGCCATGGCGGAACAGCCGGCTACCCTGGTGCTGGTGATCGGCGAATCCACCAATCGCCAACGCATGAGCCTCTACGGCTACCCGCGAGAAACCACGCCGGAGCTGGACAAGCTCAAGGACCAGCTTTCGGTGTTCGACAATGTCATCACCCCGCGCCCCTACACCATCGAAGCGCTGCAACAGGTGCTGACGTTCGCCGACGAGGAAAATCCAGACCTGTACCTGAGTACGCCATCGCTGGTGAGCATGATGAAGCAGGCCGGCTACAAGACCTTCTGGATCACCAACCAGCAGACCATGACCAAGCGCAACACCATGCTCACGACTTTTTCCCAACAGGCCGATGAGCAGGTGTACCTGAACAACAACCGCAACCAGAATGCCGCGCAGTACGATGGCGACGTGATCGAACCGTTCAACAAGGCCATGGCCGACAGCGCCCCACGCAAGCTGATCGTGGTGCACCTGCTCGGCACCCACATGAGCTACCAGTACCGGTATCCGCCGACGTTCAACAAGTTCACTGACCGCCAGGGTGTACCGGCAGGCCTGCGCGATGATCAGGTCCCGACCTACAACAGCTACGATAACGCGGTGCTGTACAACGACTTCGTCGTGTCCAGCCTGATCAAGGATTACGCCAAGACCGACCCCAACGGCTTCCTGCTGTACCTGTCGGACCACGGTGAAGACGTGTTCGATTCGCAGGGTCACGGCACGCTTGGCCGGAACGAAGGC
Source organism: Pseudomonas beijingensis (assembly GCF_030687295.1). Taxonomy (NCBI): domain Bacteria; kingdom Pseudomonadati; phylum Pseudomonadota; class Gammaproteobacteria; order Pseudomonadales; family Pseudomonadaceae; genus Pseudomonas; species Pseudomonas beijingensis. Next base: position 4,465,245 of record NZ_CP117425.1, read on the forward strand.
AAGCCGACCGCGCCGATGTACACCATTCCCTTTATGGCCTGGGCCTCGCCCAAGTGGCGGGAAAACCATGACTGGAACTTTGCGGGCGACCTGTCCCGGCCCTACAGCAGCTCGCACCTGATTCACACCTGGGCGGACCTGGCCGGCTTGAGTTTTGATGAGCTGGACCACAGCAAAAGCCTGGTCAGCGATGACTTCAAGGCCCGTCCGCTGCTGATCGGCGATCCGTATCAAACCCAGCGCAAGGCCTTGATCGACTTTAGCCTGATGAAACCCAAGGCGCCGTTGGCTGAAGTCGTGCAGAAATAACCGAACCCGATCAGAAGCCCGCTTTTACAGGGGCTTGATCCAGAACTGCATATGACCGTGAGCCGGGTCGAACATGCCGGCGGCGAAACCAAATTTGGCGTAGCTGCCTTGGGCCACGGCATTGCCCTCGAGCACTTCCAGGGTAATCTTGCAGCAACCACGCTGGCGGGCGATGTCCTCGACCTTCTGCAGCATCTTCTGGCTCAACCCCAGGCCACGAAACTCCGGCATGACCGCCACGTCGTGGATATTTACCAAGGGCCGGCAGGCAAAGGTTGAAAAACCTTCGAAACAATTGACCAGCCCCGCCGGTTCGCCGTTGACGAAAGCCAGCACGCTGAAAGCATGAGGACGCTTGGCCAGTTCCTCGGGCAGGTGCAGCAGCACCTCGGCCGACAACGGATGTCCCCCGCCCATCGGGTCCTGCGCATAGCCGTTGAGCACATGACAGATCGCTTCGGCGTGGACCGGGTTGGTGTAGCTGGCTTGCAGAACAAGGATGTCCTTGGCTTCTTCCATGACCTTCCATCTCACTTCGGTAGTACCGGCGGCTCGACGCCGTCGGCGGGATACAGGTCAGGCAGGCTGACCAAAACGTTGCATTTGCATTTCCTGGAGGCGACTGAGCGTACGGCGAAACGGGAATTGCAGATAGCCCTCGGTGTACAACTCATCCATCGGCACCGCAGCCGAAAGGCACAACGGTACCTTGCGGTCGTAGCATTCGTCGACCAGAGCGATGAACCGCCGCACACCGTCGTCGTGGACCGACAACTGTGGCAGTTCACGGTCACCGGCCACGACCCGTTCAACGCCGTCCTCAGTACCCCGGGCGATGCGCCCTTCGCGCTGTTCGGCGCTCAGGCAGGGCACGTCACTGAGCAGGATGACGCTGAAGCGGTCACACAGCGCCATGAAGTCCAACGCCGAGAACGGTTGCTCGCACAGGTCGGCGTAGCGGCTCCAGAGCACGGTATCGCTGGCCTGGACCGGTTCAAGCAGACGGTGGCCGACTTCAATCGGTGCACTGCTCGACGCTTGCCCTGCGGTCAATTGGTTGAAGACATTGGCCAGCGGATCGGGTTGCCCGGGATCGCGCAACCAATAACGCTGCGCCAATTGGCCTGGGTGCTGGCGATGGTCTTGCCAGCCGTTCACTGGCACGACCTGCATGTGCTGCTTGATCGCGGTGATGGTTGGCAGGAAGCGCTCACGGTTGTGGCCGTTGGCATAGAGTTCTTCCGGCGGCAGGTTGGAGGTGCTCACCATCACCATGCCCAGTTCGAACATCACCTGGAACAAGCGCCCGAGGATGATCGCGTCGCCAATGTCGTTGACGAACAGTTCGTCAAAACACAGCACCCGTACTTCCGCGCTCAACTCCCGGGCCAAGGCTTGCAAAGGATCCGGCGTGCCGGTGAGCTGGAACGAGCGCTGGTGCACCCACGCCATGAAATGATGGAAGTGCTGACGGCGCGCCGGCACCTTGAGGCTTTCATAAAAGCGGTCCATCAGCCAGGTCTTGCCACGCCCCACCGGGCCCCAGAGATAAACACCCTTGATCGATTTGCGCCCCTCGTGCTCGTGCAACGCCTGGTGGCACTGCTCCAGCGCCATGATGGCCAATTCCTGGGCTTCGTCCTGGACGAAGCCGTGGTGTTCGATGGCATGCTGCCAGGCAGTCAAGGGGGAGTCGAAAGTCATACGGCCCGGGTCCGGAAAACGAAGGTGGGGAGTATGCCATGGCGGGCGACTGCAGAAACCCTGCACAGAACCCTGGCAAGGGGTTTATCTGTGGAAGCAAGGCCTGTGGGAGCATGGCTTGCCCGCGATAGTCGCGCCGCGGTCTAACAGCCAAACTGCGTTATCGTTCATCGCGGGCAAGCCTTGCTCCCACAGACCTGAGTGCAGAACTTTAAACCGAGATATCCAACCGACTGATCTTACCCTGCTCATCGAGCCGAAAGGTATAGCGCAACTCCAGCGGGCTACCGGGGAACGTCCCGGAAATCAGGTTCTGCACCAACACCTTGCCAGTGCGCTGCTGCACATTGAGGACCTCCACCCGCGGCTGGAAGCGCTGGGCGGTGTCTTCCATCCATTGGGCGATGGCCTGGGTGCCAACGCGGTGCTGGCCTTCATCGAACACGTTGGCATCCTCGGCGAAGAAACGCGTCACCGCCGAACTGTCACGGGCATTGGCAGCCGCGATGTAGCCGGCGATGGCCGGGGCCAGGGAAGAGACGGGATTGGACATGGTACGGCTCCTTGTTTTATCGATCTGGCACCATGCTAGAACAGCGTTGTGTCAGTTTTTGTCAGGAGTGAAACGCCCGGTTTCGTCCAACTTCATCAGCGCAAACCAGTCCCGCAACAAATCGCTGCGCCGGCCCGGATACCGCTCGCCCTGCTCGGTGGCCGAGGCAATCCGGTCGGTGCGAAAGGTCCGGTAGGCGCCGCGCAACTCGCACCAGGCCACCACCACCCGCGCTTCATTGAAAAAGCCCAGGGCCAGCGGCCAGATCAGGCGTTGGCTCGGGGTCTTGTTCACGTCGGCGTAGTCAATGTACAGCTTGGCCTGGGCGCGAATGGCCTGGCGGTACACATTCAATTCCACGGTGTTCTGCGGATAGCCATAACCCGGCGGGCCAGGCAGCACCGTGGGGTTGCGCAGAGCATCCCGCACATCCGGGGCCAGTACCGCGGCGACCTTCGCCAGGGCGTCGGCGGCGGCCTTGCCCAGCACCTCGTCGGCGCGTTGATCCACGTAGCGCAAGCCCAGCACAATGGCCTCTATTTCATCGGCGGTGAACATCAGTGGCGGCAGGAACAGGCCGCTGCGCAATACATAACCGATGCCTGCCTCGCCCTGGATCGGCGCGCCGAGGGCCGTGAGTTCGGCAATATCGCGGTACAAGGTGCGCTCGGAAACGTTCAGTTCGCCCGCCAATGTCGCAGCGGTGACCGGGCAACGCTTGCCCCGCAAGACTTGCAGCAAAGTGAGCAGCCGAGTGGTACGCGACACGATGGTCTGTCCGGGAAGAAAAAAGATGACGCAGATTAGCAGAGGCTGGTGTCAGAAACTGTCAGGAGCCATAAGCCTTGTTAGGACCGAGAGCCTCGCAAGACTGTGGGAGCAAAGCTTGCTCGCGAAAAAGACACCTCGGTTCCTGAAAGACCGCACCACCTTCATCGCGGGCAAGCCTTGCTCCCACAGCAGGGCACGGTTGTCGTCGGAACGCTGTGGGGTATCGTGCTCAATCGCTGCCGGTTTTTTCATTCCTTGAGAGTTTATCCATGCGCAGAATCCTCGGCCTTTCCGTTTTCCTGATGCTGCTCAGCCTAAGCGCCTGCGCCCTCTTCCCCCACCGCGATCCGCTGAACATCAACGTGGTCGGCATCGAACCGCTGCCCAACCAGGGCCTGGAAGTGCGCTTCGCCGTGAAGCTGCGCGTGCAGAACCCCAACGAAACCGCCATCGACTACAACGGTGTGGCGCTGGACCTGGAGGTCAACGGCCGTACGCTGGCGACGGGGGTCAGTGACCAAACCGGCTCGATCCCGCGCTTCTCCGAAGCGATCCTGAGCGTGCCGGTGAGTATTTCGGCGTTTTCCGTGCTGCGCCAGACCCTGGGCCTGAGCCAGACCCAAAGCCTGGACAACCTGCCCTACGTGCTCAAGGGCAAGCTCGCCGGCGGCGTGTTCGGCACGATGCGCTTCGTCGACCGCGGGACCCTCGAACTGCCGGGTTCCGCGGCGACGTGGTGAATCACGCCGTGAAGCGCACGCCGGGCTTGGCGCGCTCGTCCACCACCAATTCGAACACGTCCGGCCTGGCGTAATGTCCGACCACGTCATAATCGTAGCGCGCCCGCACCAGGTCATCGGTGTCGATTTCGGCGGTCAGTAACCCAGCGGTGTCTTTCAGCGGCCCGGCGAGCACATCGCCCATGGGCCCGACAATCACACTGCCACCGGCAATCAGCGGCCGCTCGGCCGGCCAGTGCGCAACGTCGATGCCCAGGGCCTGCGGCGAGGCCTGGACCTGACAGGCACTGACCACAAAACAACGCCCTTCGTGGGCGATATGGCGCATGGTCACCTGCCACATCTCCCGCTCATCCACCGTTGGCGCACACCAGACGTCCACCCCCTTGGCGTACATCGCGGTGCGCAGCAGCGGCATCATGTTTTCCCAGCACACCGCCGCGCCAACCCGACCAACCTGGCTGTCGATCACCGGCAAGGTCGAACCATCGCCCTTGCCCCAGATCAGCCGCTCGGTGCCGGTGGGCATCAACTTGCGGTGCCGGGCCACCAGGCCCGCATCGGGTTCGAAATACAGCGCGGTGCAGTACAGGGTGCTGCCGACACGCTCGATAACGCCCAGCACCAGGCTTGCCCCCGTACGCGCCGACAGTCCGGCCAGCGCTTCGGTTTCAACGCCGGGCACGTCAATAGCATTGGCAAAATAACGGGCAAACGCCTCGCGCCCCTCCGGCAACCGGTAACCCAGTTGAGTGCCGAACCCCTCGCCCTTGGGATAACCACCGAGCAACGCTTCAGGCATCACCACCAGGCGTGCGCCAGCCTGGCGAATGGCGTCTTCATAGGAAAGGATCTGCGCCAGGGTCTCGCCCTTGCCACCAGGCAACGAACCGATCTGCAGGGCAGCCACAATGGATTTGGGCATGGTTTTCAACTCCTTGATCATCAGGTGTTGCTGATTCTCAAGGAGCGGCCGATCATGAATAAAGCCCAAAATGCTGCTAAATGATATGAGCCTAATGAATATCGCCGACATCGACCTCAACCTGCTCAAGACCTTCGAAGCCCTGCACGACGAATCCAGCGCCAGCCGCGCCGCCGTGCGCCTGGGCGTGACCCAGTCGGCCATCAGTGCCGCATTGCGCAGGCTGCGCGATTTATACGGCGATCAATTATTCGTGCGCACGGGCCGGGGCTTGGCGCCGACGCTACGGGCGAACCAGCTGAAGCCGGTGATCAGCGAAGCACTGGACAAATGCCGCCAGAGCCTGGCGATGGTCGATCCGGATGCCAGCCATTACGAGGGCCGCTCGGTCATCGTCGGCCTGTCGGACGATTTCGAGATTGCCCATGGGCGCCGCCTGATCGAGGAGGTGGCCCGCCGCGCACCCGGCCTGCGCTTGATTTTCCGACAGACCCACAGCCAGATCGTCGGCCGGGCCCTGATGGAGCGCGACCTCGACCTGGCGATCACGGCGGGCGGTTTCGCGCAGCGCTTGCTCAGCCGCCAGGTATTGGGCGAAGGCGATTACGCTTGCCTGTTGGACGCGGCGAGCCTGGCGCAAGACCAGCAATCCCTCAGCCTGGAGGCGTTCGTGGCCCGTGAGCATCTGCTGGTGTCTTCGGGAGGGTTCATCGGTATCACCGACGAGGGGCTGGCCGGGCTTGGCCTGAGTCGGCGAGTCTGTGCCTCGACCACTCACTTTGCCGCGTTGCCGTTCCTGCTCAAGGGCAGCCAGGCCGTGGCGACGATTCCGGCCCATGCCGCCCGGGCCATCGCCGCCCTCAGCGGCCTGGCCTTGCTGCCCTGCCCCCTGGCCTTGCCCCGCTACCCCATCGAACTGGGCTGGCGGACCCACACGCAAATGGATCCGGCAGTGCTCAAGGTACGCGAGGCCATTACCGCGACGTTTGCCTGAGGTTTACTTGTTGGCGGCCATCAGGCGATTGACTTCACTGCGCACCATGTTGGCGTATTCCGGCGGCGACATACCGTCCAGTTCGGCACGCACCCACTCGGCCCACTTGCCCTTGCGTTTGGAGCGCTCGCCGAACAGGCGGGCGGCATCGCCCTTGGCCTTGCCCAGGTTGTTTTGCCACAGTTCAAAGAGTCGGGATTTTTCGTCTTCCAGCGCGGCGCGCTCGGCCAGGGGCTTGTCAGCCAGATTGAAGCTCATGGGAATTACCTGTTGCGTAAATAGGCGCCATCTTACACCTTGCTGGGAAACGTCTTAACCACGATTTGCGATGGACTGCCCTGCCAGCGCCCAGCGCTGCAACTTTTTTAGAGCCGCAGCACTCCATTGTTCAATGCCATCATTCACACAAGGAGTACTTCCATGGCCCGTAAAGGCACCGTGCAAGCGAACGGAGAGCAAATCAAGGATCAAGCCTTCAGCGAATTGACGGCGCTGATTGAAGAATCGGAAAAGCTGCTCAAGAGCAGTGCCTCGCTGGTGGGCGAAGAGGCCGAGAACCTGCGAGGCCAGATATCCCAGAAACTGCAACAGGCGCGCGACTCGGTCACTAGCGCACGGGAGCGCACTCGTCCCATGGTCGATGCCACTGAAGTCTATATTGGTGGCCATCCCTGGCAGACCGTGGCGATTTCCGCTGGGTTCGGGCTGGTGGTGGGGTTGCTGCTGGGACGGCGTTAAACAACTGCCCCAGAACCCTCACTGCGATTTTATGAGTGGTTAAAACTGTGGGAGCGAGCTTGCTCGCGATGGCGGTATGTCAGGCAACATCAATGCTGCTGGACCACCGCTATCGCGAGCAAGCTCGCTCCCACAGGGATTTGTGAGTGACACAGGTACTGTGTGAACCCGCACAAGGTCTTGCCTTAAGCCACAGGCCCCGCCCGCAGGATCGAAGCATCCTCCCCGCGGTACAGCGCCTCGACCTTCCCCGCCCGCCACTGCAACACCGCTCGCTGGTTGATCGACCCCTTATCGGTGATTTCACCACGGTCGATGGACGCCGGTTCATCGAGCAAGGCAATCCACTCCACGCGACTGGCGTTGCCGCTGGCTTCGCGGTTCAGGCGTTGCAGCCAGTCGGCGAACCATTGGCGTACCGGCGGACTGGCGAGGACCTGGGTGTCGCTGGCCTCCGCACCCAGGCCAGACAGGCGTCGGCATTCAGCAAGCCGTGGAAACACCAGCGCGCCCAGGCATTCGCGATCCGGTGCGGTGATCACCAGGTCCTGAACATAGGGCGTGCCTTCCAGCACCGCCCGGTTGCGCAACGGCCCGACGCTGACGAAGACACCGGAAGACAATTTGAAATCCTCGGCAATTCGCCCATCGAACATCAGCCCCAGTTGCGGATTGCTGGCATCGGCCAGCTTGATCGCATCCCCTGAACAATAGAAACCGTCCTCATCGAACACTTCGGCCGTCTGCTGCGCCGAACGCCAGTAGCCAGGCATGATGTGCGGCCCACGAAAACGCCCTTCGAACTTGCCGTCCACCGGCACTAGGCGGACCTCGCACCCGGGGGCCGGAAGGCCGATGTAGCCGGCCATGGACAAGGGGCCGGTGGTGAAGGTGCAGGACGGCGACGCCTCGGTCATGCCCAGGCCCGCCATCATGCGGATACGTTCGCCACAATGCTGCTCGGCGACCTTGTCGAGCCGGTCCCAGGTAGTTTGCGACAGACCCGCCGCGGCGAAGAAGAACAGGCTGATGCGCTTGAAGAAACGCTCGCGCAATTCACCGTCCTGCTCCAGGGCGCTGACCAGTTCCTCCCAGCCCTTGGGCACGGTCAGGTAGGCGGTGGGCGATATTTCCTTGAGGTTGCGCAGGGTCTCGGCGAAGCCCTGGGCGGTGGGTTTGCCGTCGTCCAGGTAGAACGTGCCGCCGTTGTACAGCACGATGCCGAGGTTGTGGCTGCCGCCGAACGTGTGGTTCCACGGCAGCCAGTCCACCAGCACCGGCGGCACCTCACCGAACACTGGAAAGGTCTGCAGCAGCATCTGCTGATTGGCGCACAACATACGCTGGGTGGTGATCACGGCCTTGGGCAACTTGGTGGAGCCGGAGGTAAACAGGAACTTGGCGATACTGTCCGGGCCGGTGGCGGCGAACGCCTGCTCGGCCTCCGCGCCGCCGGGTTGGGCCAGCAGGCTGGCGAAGCTTGTCCTCGACCGGCCCGGCATCTCTCCACGCACGGTGATCAAGGGAACGTCCGCCGGCAATACGGCATTGATCGCCCGCTCGAACGGTGCGGCTTCGCTGACAAACACCAACCCCGGCTGCAACAGATCGCAGACGTGGCGCAGCTTGGCGAAATCCTGGGACAGCAATGAATAAGCCGGCGACACCGGGCAATAGGGAATGCCGGCGTACATCGCGCCGAGGGCCATTTGCAGGTGTTCGATGTCGTTGCCGGAGAGCAACGCCAGGGGTTTTTCCGCCGATAAACCGTAACTGAGCAAACTTTGGGCTATGGCGCGGACACTGTCGAGCATCTGCGCATAACTGACCCGGCGCCAGTCACCGCCCGCTTCACGGGCCGCGATAAACGTCTGCTGTGGGCGCACCTCGGCCCAGTGCACCAGGCGCTCTAGCAAACGCGCCGGCAACGGAGCCAGGGGTTCCAGGGAGCGCATGTGCAAGATGCCGTGCTCTTCCCGGACTTCGACGGCAGGGTGACCAATCGACACCTGGCGATACCGCCCGGCCTCGGGTCGGGAGGACGATCTGGACTCGGAACTCACGTACATTTCCTCCACCAAGGCACACTCGGGTCGCGATGCGAGCGGAGCGTGGCAGCGCTGGGCTGCGGCCTTGTCATTGTTATTCTGGCCTGCATCCGGGCGACGGCTTTCAAGGCTCGACCGCCCGTGATGCAACGGGTTTCAGATCGGGTAATGCCGCGGACCGTTCTGCAGGGTCACCCAACGCAACTGGGTGAAATGTTCGATGGACGCCTTGCCGCCAAAGCTGCCGTAACCGCTGGACTTGACCCCGCCGAAGGGCATCTGCGCCTCGTCGTGCACGGTCGGCCCGTTGATGTGGCAAATGCCCGACTCGACCCGCTGGGCCAAAGCCAGCGCACGACTCGTGTCGCGGCTGAAGATGGCGGCCGACAAGCCGAACTCGGAATCGTTGGCCAGGCGCAGCAGTTCTTCATCGCCGTCACCGCGCAACAGCACCGCCACCGGCCCGAAGGATTCTTCGCGGTACAGGCGCATTTGCGCAGTGACGCCGTCGAGCAAAGTCGGCTGCAGGATGCTGCCTTCCAACTGGCCACCGGTGACCAGCGTTGCGCCTTTGGCCAAGGCATCGTCGATCAGCCCTTTGATGCGCTGGCCGGCACTGGCATCGACCAACGAGCCCAACACCGAATCACCTGCCGCCGGATCACCGGCACGCAAGGTGGCGATCTTGGCGCTCAGCCGGGCGATGAACTCATCCGCCACCCGGGCGTCGACGATCAGGCGCTCGGTGGACATGCAAATCTGGCCCTGGTTGAAGTAGGCCCCGAAGGCGGCCGCTTGCACGGCTGCATCCAGGTCGGCGTCGTCCAGCACCAGCAGCGGCGCCTTGCCACCCAGTTCCAGCAAAGCCGGTTTGAGATGGCGCGCCGACAGTTCGCCGACGATGCGCCCAACGTGGGTCGAACCGGTGAAGTTGACCCGGCGCACCGCCGGGTTGGCGATCAACCGTTCGACAATGGCCGGCGCATCCGCCGGTGCGTTACAGATCACGTTGACCACGCCGTCACCCAGCCCGGCGTCCTGCAACACCTGGCCGATCAGCCGGTGCACGGCCGGGCTTATCTCGGAAGCCTTGAGCACCACGGTATTACCGCAGGCCAGGGGCATGGCGATGGCACGGGTGGCGAGAATCACCGGGGCGTTCCATGGCGCGATGCCCAGCACCACGCCACAGGGCTGACGCAGGGCCATGGCAAAACTGCCAGGCACGTCCGAAGGAATGATTTCACCGTTGATCTGGGTCGTCATCGACGCCGCTTCGCGGAGCATGTTCGCCGCCAGGTGCACGTTGAAGCCGTACCAGTTGGCCATGGCACCGGTCTCGCCGGCAGCAGCGACGAATTCACTGCTACGGGCCTGCAACTGTTCGGCCGCACGCAACAGACGCGTGCGGCGCTCGTTGGGCGCCAGCGCGGCCCAGGCGGGAAACGCCGCTTGGGCGGCGGCCACGGCGGCATCGGCGTCTTCCAGGGTGGCGGCGGCCACGCGAGACACCACCTCACCCGTCACCGGGTTGCAGCGTTCGAAGGTCCGGCCGTCGCGGGCCGGGCACGACTGGCCGCCAATCAACAGGGGCACGTCCAGCATGGTGATTCCTCTTTTTTGTCTTTATCGGGAATACATCGCAGTGGTGTAACAGTAGCGCCAGGGCGAGGCAGCGAACAGCGGGATGCGGCCCGCCATTCGCCGGTCGATTCAGCGCTTATAGGTCTGCAAGCCCGGCTTGATGCTCTTGTCGTCCAGGAACTGCTTCATGCCCTGCTCGCGGCCACCTTCGGTGTCGAGCAGGCGCGACTGGTCGAGCTTGGCGTACAGGTAATCCTCGTTCTGCTCCCAGGTCAGTTCGCGGCAGCGTTTGAAGCCATGCTTGGCCGCCCGCAGCACCACCGGGTTCTTTTCCAACAGGTTGCGCGCCAGTTCCACGGTGACTTCACGCAGCTGCGCCAAAGGCACGCTCTCATTGACCAGGCCCATTTCAGCGGCTTTCTGCCCGCCGAAGGTCTTGCCGGTCATGATGTAGTACAGCGATTGGCGATGGCCCACGGTATCGGCCATGGCCTTGCTGACGAGGTTGCCCGGCGGGATGCCCCAGTTGATTTCCGAGAGACCGAAGGTCGCTTCGTCGGCGCAGATCGCCAGGTCACATGCCACCAGCGGACTGAAACCGCCACCGAAGCACCAGCCGTTGACCATGGCGATGGTCGGCTTGGCGTACATGCGCAGCAATTTCCACTGCCACTGCGACGCTTCGCGACGGATTTTTTCCTGGAGGATTTCCGGCCCGGCATCCACTTCGCGGAAATATTCCTTGAGGTCCATGCCAGCGGTCCAGGCATCGCCGGCCCCGGTCAGCACCAATACGCCTGCGGCTGGATCCTGCTCCAGGGTCTCGAGCACGTCGATCATCTCGCGATTGAGGGTCGGGCTCATGGCGTTGCGTTTTTCCGGGCGATTGAGGGTGACCCAGGCGATGCCCTCCTCGATATCGACCTTGACCGTTTTCCAGCGACCTTCGTAATTGCTCATGATGCGTGCTCTCTTGTTCTTGGCTGAAGATGATCAAAAATTAAACCGGAAATTTAGTTATGTCAATTAACTATTAATCTGTTTATCTGTATTTTTCCGGGGCTGGGTCGAAGGTTAAAAAATTCGAATATGCACAAGCCCGTAGCCACGGCGCCGCAACCCCGGCAAACTGGATAGCCTTGTTAATCACTTATCTTGAGGAAGCTCACTTCGATGGCCAAGTCTTCCAAGCTTGCCGAACCCGCCGAGCCCCTGGTCGCCGGTACCGACGCGCAGGCACCGCTGGACTCCGCGCTGGACGACCTGATCGGCTATGCCCTGCGCCGCGCCCAGTTGAAACTGTTCCAGAACCTGATCGGCCGGCTCGCCGTCCACGACCTGCGCCCCGCCCAGTTCTCGGCCCTGGCGATCATCGACCAGAACCCCGGGCTGATGCAGGCCGACCTGGCCAAGGCCCTGGCGATCGAACCGCCGCAAGTGGTGCCGCTGCTGAACAAACTGGAAAGCCGTGCACTGGCCGTGCGCGTGCGCTGCAAGCCGGACAAGCGCTCCTATGGGATTTTCCTGAGCAAGACCGGCGAAACCCTGCTCAAGGAACTCAAGCAAATCGCCGCGCAGAGCGACCTTGACTCCACCGTGGCCCTCTCAGGGGCTGAGCGTGAGGAGTTGTTGCGGTTGTTGAAGAAGGTTTACCAGTAACAGAACACCGCTCCCCCTGTGGCGAGGGAGCTTGCTCCCGCTATGTGAGAGCAAAGCTTGCTCGCGACGAAGGCACCTCGATTTCTGAAAAAACGCAGTGCGTTCATCGCGGGCAAGCCTTGCTCCCACAAAAGCTAGCCAGGCCACTCGAAAGTCACCAGATCGGCACGCTGTACGTCACCAGGAATCGGGTCTGGTTCTCATCGCGAAACGCCGCCGTGCCCGGAAAGTCGTTGCGATAGATCGACTTGCGCGCCAGCAGCCCGACGTTCTTCAATGGGCCGCTCTGGATCACGTACCCCAGCTCCATCTGGAACTCACGCTCCTTGCGATCCTCGGCATTCAGGGCCGCCAGCTCGATGTGATCGCCACGCACATAACGCAGGCGAGTCCTCAGGCCCGGCACGCCCACGGCGGCGAAGTCGTAGTCATGGATCGCCTGCCAGGTGCGCTCCTTGGCGTTGAGAAAGTCCGAGCTCATGGTCATTTCACTCAAGCCCATCAACTCGGTGCCGGACACATACGGCGTGGCCGTATCGCCACTGGCGTGCATGTAGCCCAGGCTCACGCGATGCCCGCCCAGGCGATAGCCGACCAGCGCCGAAACATTGCGGTTATCCACCTTTCCGGCCTTGGCCGCGCCGTCTTCGTCACTGAAAAAACTGCGCAGGTCGGTGGTCAGGACGCCGTCGCCCAGGGGCAGGTTATGCAGCAATGCCAGGGTGTTCTGCTGGTACAGGTCCGCCACTTCAGCGTGGTAGGCCCGCAGACTGAGGTCTTTGTTGACCTGATAGTCGCCGCCTACATACGCCATATGAGAAGAAGTCGCCGCGCCGTTGAATCGGCGGTTGGGCGAGGCGATGCTCATCGGCTGGTAATCGGTGGAATCGCGCCGGGCGATGCGATCGATATAACCGGTGTTCAACGTCAAACCGTCGAAATCCTTGGAACTGAGCGTCGTCCCGCGAAAGGTCTGCGGCAGTAACCTCGACGGACTGGCAAAGGCAAACGGCAGGAAGATCGACACATCGCCGGTCTTCACCGTGGTTTGAGCGAAACGCAGCTTGCCGGTCACGCCCAGGCGCGAATACTCATCCGCCGCACGCTTGTCGCTACTGGAGACCGGCAACAGTTCGGTGCCGCTGCGATCCGGCGACGAATCCAGCTTGATGCCCAGCAATCCCCTGACATCCAGGCCGAACCCGACCGTGCCCGGGGTGAACCCCGACTCCATATTCATGAACACACCCTGAGCCCATTCCCGGGCTGCGGTTTTGGCGCCGTTGTCCTTGTAGTCGCGATCCATGTAGTAGTTGCGCAGGGTCAGGGTACCGTGGCTGCCGTCGATGAAGCCTTCCGCCCACAATACGGGGGAACCGAGGCTCAGCCCGAGACAGGCCAGCAGAGGGACGAGAGATGAAACAGGGCGCGCCGTCAGCGTGTCCCGAGCAAGGTTTGGCATGTTCGGTGTCCATTTATTGTTGTTGTTTTGATCGACCCTGCCTTGGCGATGGAGGGCCGTGCGGACAAAGAATGGAAACGGCACGGGCGCTTCGTCAATCACGAACGTCCGATAATCGAACATTAATATAATTAACTAATTTACTAATTAATCCATGGATTGTTGCCAAGCACCTGATTTTCATCATGAACTGGCCGCATATTGACGTCCTCCTGGCACCCTTCATTTTTTAGTTAGCTTTGTTAATCTTAAAAGTACCCCGCCCGGTTTCCTCCGAGCCGGTGTCCCTCACAAAAACAATAAGAGGATTTGCCATGGACCGTCCGGCGCGTCGTGCGACGCTGACCATTGCCTTGTGTTTCATCGTTGCGTTGATCGAGGGTTTCGACCTGCAGTCAGCCGGTACCGCTGCCGCAGGGCTACGGCAGACGTTTGCCCTTGACCCGAAAATGATGGGTTGGGTGTTCAGCGCCGGCATCATCGGGTTGCTACCGGGGGCGTTTTTTGGTGGCTGGATCGCCGATCGCATCGGTCGCAAGAAAATCCTCATCGCGGCTGTCTTGCTGTTCGGCGTATTTTCCCTCAGTACCGCTTATGTCGAACACTTCTCCAGCCTGTTGCTGGTGCGCTTCATGACCGGCCTGGGCCTGGGCGCCGCCCTGCCCAACCTCATTGCCCTGTGTGCCGAAGCCGTGGGCGAACAGCGCCGGGGCACGGCCATCAGCGTGATGTATGCGGGGGTGCCGTTGGGCGGTGCGTTGGCCGCCGTGGTCGCGATGCTGTTTGGCGAGCATTGGCAGATGACGTTTTTCATCGGTGGGTTGGCGCCTTTGCTGGTAGTCCCGCTGATGCTTCTGTGGCTTCCCGAATCCAGTGCCTTTCGCCAGGCCCGGGATGGCGGCTCCTCGCGGGGCTCCACCGCCCAGGCGTTGTTTGGTGAAGGTCGCGGCCGTACCACGGTGGCGCTCTGGCTGAGTTATTTCTTCACCCTGACGGTGATGTACATGTTGCTCAACTGGCTGCCGTCATTGCTGCTGGAACAGGGCTTCAGCAAACCCCAGGCTGGTCTGGTGCAGATGCTGTTCAACATCGGTGGCGCCCTTGGCTCGTTGCTGGGGGGGCTGTTGCTGGACCGTTGCAATGGCATCAAGGTGGTGCTGTTCGTCTATGCCGGTCTGCTGAGTGCCCTGGCCGGGGTCGGGTTGTCCGTTGGTATCGTGCCCATGGCCATTGCCGGGTTTGCCGCCGGGTTGTTTGTCATGGCTGCACAGTTGGTGCTCTATGCGTTGGCACCGCCCTCCTACCCGACGGCCGTGCGTGCGACGGGGGTGGGTGCAGCGGTGGCCATCGGGCGCCTGGGGTCGGTGGCCGGGCCTTTGGCCGCCGGGCAGATCCTCGCGGCCGGGGGTGGGACCACTGCTGTATTGCTGGCGACTTCCCCGGGGTTGGTGGTTGCTACGTTGGCTGTTCTTAGTGTGATTCGTTATTCGGCCGGGCCGCGGTTGGGTGCGGCGAAGTCGGTTGTGGGGAATTCCTGATTTTGGTGCGTATATCCGTTGTTTAGGTCACGGCGACTTATGGTTCCGCCGTAAGGGCGGAACCCTAAGCAGCCGTTACCTAAATAACGGATATTCACCCCCCACAAAAAATGCCATCACCCCCGAACCCACCGCCCCTGCCGACTCAACTCAGGCTTTTTTAAAAACACCCTCTGCGGCAGCAACAACCAAGCCAAGGCCGGCAGCAGAATCAAAGCCCCAAGCATATTCACCAAAAACATAAAGGCCAGCAAAACCCCCATGTCAGCCTGGAACTTGATCGGCGAAAACGCCCAGGTCGACACCGCCACCGCCAATGTCATACCCGTCAGCAACACCACCTTGCCGGTGAACAGCAGCGCCTGGTAATACGCCTGGGCCAAGGTGTCGCCGGCACGCATCCGCGCCAGGATCACACTCAACACATAGAGCGCATAATCGACGCCAATACCCACACCCAATGCAATGACCGGCAATGTTGCGACTTTCACCCCCATGCCCAGCCCTACCATCAGCGCCTCGCACAGGATAGAGGTAAGCATCAGCGGCAGCATCGCGCACAGAGTCGCCCGCCAGCTGCGGAAGGTCAGCAAACACAGCAGGCTGACCGCACCGTAGACCCAGAACAGCATCTCGCGCATGGACTTCTTCACGACGATATTGGTCGCGGCTTCGATCCCTGCGCTGCCGGCCGCCAGCATGAACTTGACCTCCGGCATCTGATGGCCGGCGATGAATTGCTCGCTGGCCTCCACCACCCGGTTCAACGTGTCAGCCTTGTGATCGGCCAGGTAGACATACAGCGACAGCATCGAACAACCCTGGTTGAACAATTCTCGCGGTGCACGGGTTTGCACGGCACCCAACGCGCCGTCATTGGGGATCAGTTCATACCATTTGAAGTTGCCTTTCGTTATACCCGGCCGTGGCAATCTTGCTCAGCGCCGCCATCGAGGTGGTCGATTCCACGCCGGGCAATTGCTCCAGTTGCCAAGCCAGCGCATCTACCGCGGACAGACTGGCGTAACGGGTGCATTGATCTTCTGGGGTCTTGATCATGACCACGAAAATATCCGAGCTGGCCGCGTAGTTTTGGGTCATGAACAACGCATCGCGGTTGTAGCGCGAGTCGGCACGCAACTCTGGAGCGCCGGGGTCCAGGTCGCCGATTTTCAGGTGCAGGCTCACGGCAAAACCAAACGCGGCCAACAGCAAGCCCGCCAACATGGCACCCATGGCCCAACGGCGTTGGGTGAAAAGATCGAGCACGCGCCACAGTGGATGCTTTGATCTGCGCCTGCTGCTCGGTGGTTTCCGCACTGAGGCTGCGTTGCGCCGCCGCCGGGCTGACGCCGATATAGCTGAGCAGGATCGGCAGCAGGATCAGGTTGGTGAAGATCAGCACCGCCACGCCGAGGCTGGCGGTGATCGCCAGGTCCTGGATCACCCGAATATTGATCAGCAGCAACACCGCAAAACCGACCGCGTCACAGAGCAACGCGGTGATGCCGGCAGCGAACAGTCGGCGGAAGGTGTAGCGCGCGGCGACCACCCGGTGGGTGCCACGGCCGATGTCCTGCATGATGCCATTCATCTTCTGCGCGCCATGGCTCATGCCAATGGCGAACACCAGGAACGGCACCAGTGCCGAGTAAGGGTCCAGCTCATAACCGAGCAAGGCCAGCAGCCCCAGTTGCCAAAGCACCGCCGCCAGAGAACAGGTCACCACCACCAGGGTGCTGCGCGCGCAACGGGTGTAGCCAAACAGCACCAATACCGTCACCAGTACGGCCACCACGAAGAACAGCAGAACCTGGGTCATGCCCTCGATCAAGTCGCCGACGATCTTGGTAAAGCCGGTGATATGGATGCGCAGGTCATCGGTCTGGTACTTGTCGCGCAACGCCTCCAGTTGCCGGGAAAACTCGCCATAGTCCAGCACCTTGCCCGTCTGCGGATTGATTTCCAGCAACGGCACGAAGATCACGCTGGACTTGAAGTTGCCGGCGACCAATTGACCGACTTCCCCGGAGCGGGCCACATTGGTCCGCACCTGCTCGATGCTGGCGGCCGATCCGTCGTAGTCGTCAGGGATCACCGTGCCGCCGTCGAGCCCTTCCTCGGTCACGGCGGTCCAGCGCGTGGTCGGGGTCCATAACGATTTCATGTAGGGTCGGTCGACACCCGGCAGCAGATAGAGCTCGTCGTTGAGCTTGGCCAGGGTATCGAGGTAGTCCTTGGTGAAAATGCTCCCCTGCTTGACCTCCACGGCAATGCGCAGCGAGTTGCCCAGGCCGCTCAATTCACTGCGGTTCTCAAGGAAGTTGGCGACGTAGGGATGCCCGGTGGGAATGGTCTTCTCATAGCTGGCATTGATGCCGATGCGCGTGGCTTGCCAACCCAGCACCAAGGTCACCAGCAGGCACAGCAGGATCACCAGCGGGCGATGGTTGAAGATCGCCCGCTCGGCGAAGTTGCCCGACGCCCGGTCGAAGTCTTCCTGGCGGCCGATCACGGTTTGGATTCTTTCGTCTTTCAAGTTTGACTCCTGTTGCACGAGCCGTGGCCCGATAGCGCTACACCGTGAAGTTTCAAGGTTGACCGGAGGCCCGCGGATCCTGGTCAGCGGCCACGCCGGTCAAACCGACGCTGGCCAGGCTGCCGTCGACCGCCTGTTGCATGGCAGCGACGGTCCCGCCGCTGCGGCTCTGACGCTTGTCAAAGCTGCGGCCCTGGTCATGACTGAAGAGAAGCTCGCCACTCTGGCTGGCCAGCAACAGGCCGCCGTCGCGCAGTTCGAGGGCGCTCGCCAGGGTTGATTCGATACCGGTATCGAGGCGTCGCCAACTGCCGCCACGGTCATCGGACCACCAGGCGTTTCCGCGCAAGCCATAGATGATCAAGGCCCCATCGCGGGTGCCGAGCAGGCCGAAAAAGCTGCCCTCATAAGGTGACTTCAAGGCTTGGAATGACTGCCCGGCATCGGTCGAACGCAACAGCAGGCCGCGCTCCCCCACCAGCAGCAGGTCCTTGCCCACGGCGCGAATGCCATACAGGTTCAAACCCTGGGGATTTTCCACATGCCGCATCCACGGTTGCCAGCTTCGCCCGCCGTCATCGGTACGGTAGATCTGGTTGTAGGCACCCACAACGTAGCCGTGCAGGCGGTCACTGAAATACAGGTCGAGAAACGGTTTGTCCGGTCCGTCATCGAGCATGTGCCGTGCCTGTGCCAGGTGGCTGGCACCGCCGGGTTGATTGGCATCGCGCTCAGCGACCTGCACCGCCAGGGCGATGGCGCGCTCACCGTCGAGTTGCTTTTGCCAGGTTTCCCCGCCGTCCTGGGTGTGCAGCACCACGCCCAGGTGACCGACCGCCCAGCCCTGCTCGGCATCGACGAATTGCACCGCCGTCAGGCTGACGCTGACCGGTACCTTGGCCTGGCGCCAACTCACGCCAGCGTCATCGGAGAGCAGCACGATCCCACGCTCCCCCACCGCCACCAGGCGTTCGCCGGCCCGGGCCAGCCCAAGCAATACCGCGCGCGGGGCCTTGGCCGTCGGCAGTGCCGGTTGCTGCAACACCGCCAATGTCGTGGCCTGTGCGCCCCAGGGCACGTTTGCCAACAAGCACCCCACCAGGGCGCAAGCACCCCATAGCGAACCGCGGCGCGCAAAGATTTTTTCAACGTTCATATCGTTATTCCGCCTGGAAAATCGTAAGCGACCGTGGCGAACCTCCTCCTCGCCACGGCCACCACAGGTTCAGCGCATGTTTTCGTTGGCCATGGCATCTGGGGTGAAATAGGACGCCGA
The DNA here is from genome assembly GCF_030687295.1 of Pseudomonas beijingensis. NCBI lineage: Bacteria > Pseudomonadati > Pseudomonadota > Gammaproteobacteria > Pseudomonadales > Pseudomonadaceae > Pseudomonas > Pseudomonas beijingensis. The sequence continues at coordinate 4,484,085 of NZ_CP117425.1, forward strand.
AGGCTTCGCGACCTTCTGGTACTGAACCGCCAGGTCGTTGCTCGATGAGTTGAGGAAGTAGGCCCCGGTGTCGAGGTTGTAGCTGCCCCACATGACCTGTGCGGTAAGGGCCGGCAGATCAGGTGCCAGCAGCGTCAGCGAGTACATCTGCCGGCCGAGTTTGCCCTGGGCGTCATAACCGTCGGCCATCAGGATCTGCCAGGAGTCTTCGTCGACGTAGTAGGTCCGACGCGGCACGACATGGCGCTTGCCGGATTTGAGCGTGGCCTCGACCACCCAGACCCGATGCTTCTCCCAACGCACCAGATCAGGATTGAGGAAGTTCGCCTTGACCAGGTCGTCGCTCTTGGCGAGCGCGGCGCGGTTATTGTTGTAGCCGACGATCAACTCTTTCTTGCCCACCAGCTTGAGGTCATAGCGATCGGTCGGCCCGAACAGCATGAACGCCTCGTCGAACAGGCCAACCCCGGAGGTCACGAAGTCCGGCGTGTCATAGGCAATGTTCGGCGCCCGGCGAACCCGGCGCTGGCCGACCAGATACTGCCAGGCCGCCCGATTGGCCGGGTCCAGGTCCCAATGAGTCATCAGGCCTTCGCCGGCCTTGGACGATGGCAACTCTGTGAACAGCTTGCCCAGCAGGTACTTGCCCGAATAGTTTTCCAGGCTGCCGCCTTCGACGTAGTAGGGAAACTGGTAGGTGTATTGGGCCCGGGTCGCCTGGACTTTCTTGCCGCCGGCGGTCATCAGCCAGGTATCGAAAGGCGAGCTGATGGTGTCGCCGCCCTGCCACGACAAACGATAATTCCACAGCACCTGCGCACCGTTTTCCGGGATCGGGAACGGGATGCCGCCGTAGGCGTTGGAAACCTTCTCGCTGTCCACGTCCAGCGTGGCGCGGGTGGCATTCTTGCTGGTGTTGTCATACACCCATTGCGGCGCCGCGGCCGAACGATGGGTCGGGTACACGTCCAGGCGATAGTCCGGGTACTTCTTGAGCAGCAGCTTGGTGCCTTCGGCCAGTTCGTTGGCGTACTGCTCCATGTTCGCGGCTTTGATCGAATACAGCGGTTTCTCGCTGGCGAATGGATCGGGGCGCTTGTCTCCCGGTTTGTAGCCGGGCGTGACCTGGGTGTAACCGCCCTGCCACGCCGGGATACTGCCATCGGCATTACCGGCACGCTCGCCGCCCAGGGGGGTCAGATCGGTTTTCAAACGTGCGGCCTGTTCAGGCGATACGGCCGCCTGCGCCAGCCCCATGCCGGCCAGGGCCAGGGTCAGGACGCAGGTGTTCAGGAAAGCTGTGTTCTGCATGGCGAATCCACCTTATTAGAATGAGGTTTTCACGTAGAGCGAGACGAAGTCGCGGTCGGCCAACGACTGTCCGTAACTGAAATTGCCGTCCTCGCGCAGCCCGGCTTTCGGTGCGCCGAAGAAGTTCACGTAGTTGAGGCCGACATCCCAGCGTTGCAGATAGGTGGCTTTGAGCCCGACACTCCAGTCACCGGAATGGGTGTTGCCGAAGCCGGATTTGTTGACCGCCGATGAACGCCCATCGAGCACTATCCCCATGCCAATCGGCACGGTCAGGTCGATCCCGTCGACAATCTGGAAGTACGCCGGCTCGATCAATACCCGCAGCGCCGTGGCATCGCGGGTGGTGTTGGAATCCAGCGCGGCAGCGTTCTTGGTCACGCTCAAGGTGCGGTTCCAAGCCAGTTCGGCCAGGGCCGAGCCGCCGTCCCAGAACGCGGTGGGCGATAACAGGTAAATCGCCGACAGGTTGGCATGGGCGGTCTTGCCCCTGGCGAACAACTCATTGTCGCCACCATCGGCCTCCATGCCGGGGGTCACCACTTGCAGGTTGCTCACCAGCGGTGCGTTCCAGCGCACCGACGTTTCACCGGCAAAGTTGAACGGGCCGTAGGCGGTGGAGAAACTGACGCCGGCGGTCTTGATATCTTCGGCGTAGACCTGCCGATAGGAACCCAGGATCGGCAAGCCGGTGGCCGCTGCCGCCGGACCGTCCAAGTACGCGTACAACCCGATCGGCGCCTTGTCGTGATACTGGGCCGCGTAGAAACCCAGCTCCAGTTCGGTGCCGCTCGGCTTGTAGCGAATCTGCATGCCGCCCTGCCCCGAATTGCGCGGTTTCAGATCGCCGCCATTGACCGTGTCGTTACCGAACACTTCGCGCAACGGACCACTGCCGTAACCGATGGCATCGACATCGCTCAGGTAGCTGCCGGCACCGGGCAGGTTGGAACGCTCCCACTCAAACTGATAGTAAGCGCCCACCGACAGCTGCGGGTTGATCTGCAACTGCCCGGAGATTTGATTGACCGGGCGCAGGATCTCCTTGAACTGAGTCCCCGGCACGCTGAGCAACTTGACGACGTCGGTCGGGCCTTGGGCATTGGCAATGCCGTTGCCACCATAGAACAGGCTTTCCCCGTAGATCAGGCTGTGTCGGCCCAGGCGCGCCACGCCCTGGGAGTCTTCACCGAGGTCACCGCGCAAGAACACGAAGGCATCGAGAATTTCCGCGTCGCGACCGTGGAGCTTGCGGGTTTCGCTGAGGAAGTGCGGTTGCTCGTTGCTGTCGGTGTCCTGGTTATAGATATCGTCGTACCAGGCCGCGCCGCTCACGCGCAGGCCATAGTTTTGCCGGCTGAGGTCCATTTCGGAGAACAGATCCAGGCGGTTGGAGACCAGGCCACGGCTGAAGTTCTTATCGCCCTGGCTCTGGATCGAGGGGTACAGGCCGTTGGCGGTTGGCGCGTTGACCAAGCGGCTGTCCTGCCCCTGCAAGCGCCAGGCCTGGCTGTACTTGATGGTGTTGTCCCAGCGCAATTTCCAATCGGAGTCACCCAGGTCCATTTGCATGGCCTCGACCCGATCGACCATCACACCGGTGCTGCATAACGCCAGGAACAGGGCGCAATGCTTGAAACGAAAGCTATCTTTGAGGTTATCCATGGACGCTTCTCATTATTGTTATTTTTGGGCATGGCTTTGGCAGCCAACACGCTCAGGTCGCGGCTTGCGCCGCTTTCTACGGGTGCGCATTTCAGATGTAGGTAGAGGCCAATCCACCATCGACCGGCAGGTTGACGCCGTTGATCCAGCGCGATTCGTCGGCACACAGGAAAGCGATCACCGCCGCCACCTCATCGGCGTAAGCGGGACGTTTCATGCGGTGGGCATCGGCCTGGGTCCGGGCCTCGCCGAGCATGCTCACGAAGTCGTCGAGGATGGGCGTGAATACCGGGCCTGGGGCGACACTGTTCATGCGCACCGAATGCTCAAGGAACCAGGGTTGGGCCTGCAGGTAATTCCAGACGATCAAGGCTTCCTTAAAGTACTGGTAGCAGGTCTGGTTCGCCACCGGGTGGTCGGCCAGCCAGGCTTGCGCGGCGGCAAAATCGTCGATGCGCGCCAGCGCCTTGTGCTGTTCCAGGCGTAACGGCCATTCGGCGCCGAGGATCGAGGCGATATTGACGATGCTGCCGCCAGCGCTGATACGTGGCAGCAGCGCATGGCTCAAGTGACGCAGCCCAAGGTAGTTGACCCGCGCCAGCAGTTGCGGGTTGGCGGTGCCCGGCACGCCGGCAATGTTGCACAGGCTGTCGAGCCGTGCGGGCAGCTGTGGCAGCAACCGATCGATGTTCTCGGCGCTACTCAAGTCGCCCTGCACAAAACCGTCCAGGGTCATGTGGGGCGCCTTGAGGTCCACGCCAATCACTTGGGCGCCATGAGCGCGCAGCAGGCTCGCGGTGGCGGCACCGATACCCGACGAGACACCGGTCACCAGCACAATCTTGTTGTCGAGTTTCATGTTGAGTCCTCTTATTATTTTTGTGTACCCACGGGCCCTCAGCTCATCGGGCCCGGTAAAACCGACCTGTCAGAACGGGTAGACCGGCGCCGTATCCTTGACCGTCACCCACTGCCATTGGGTGTATTCGTCCCAGTCCGCCGGGCCGCCGACGCTGCCACCATTGCCCGAAGCGCCGCGCCCACCGAACGGGTTGACGCACTCATCGGCGACGGTCTGGTCATTGATGTGCAACATGCCGCACTGCAACCGCTCACCAATGGCCATGGCCCGGCCCACCGACGGTGAAATGATCGCCGCCGCCAAACCGTACTCGGTGCGATTGGCCAACTCGATGGCTTCGTCATCGGTGGCAAAGCTGACCACCGTTGCCACCGGCCCGAAGACCTCCTCGTCAAAAGCGCGCATGCCCGGCTTCACGCCGCTGAGCACGGTGGCCTGGTAGAACAGCCGATCATGGTCGCCGCCTGCTTCCAGCCGGGCTCCGGCGCGCACGGTGTCACTGACGATGTCGTGGACCCGTTGCAACTGCCGCTGGTTGATCAGCGGCCCCATCGCGGCTTCTTGCCGGGCGGCGTTGCCGACGGTCATGGCCTGGGCCTTTTCCACCAGTTTGCGGGTCAGCTCGGCGGCGATGGATTCATGGGCGAGGATCAAGCCGGTGGCCATGCAAATCTGCCCTTGATGCAGCCAGGCGCCCCACGCCGCGTTTCGGGCGGCTAGGTCGAGGTCGGCGTCTTCGAGAATGATCAGTGGGTTCTTGCCGCCCAACTCCAGGGCGACCTTCTTCAGGTTGCGCCCGGCCACCTCAGCAACTTTGCGACCCGCGCCGGTGGAGCCGGTGAAGGCGATCATGCGCACGTTAGGGTCACGGCACAGCGCCTCACCAGCATCCGCCGCGCCGGGCAACACTTGCAGCAAACCCTTGGGCAGGCCTGCTACTTCGAACAACCGGGCGATGAGGAAACCGCCACTCACCGGGGTCTGCGGATCCGGCTTGAGCACCACCGCGTTGCCCGCCGCCAGGGCCGGCGCGACGGAGCGCATGGACAGTACCAGGGGAAAATTGAAGGGCGAAATCACTCCGACCACACCATGGGGTTGGCGCCGCGCAAAGGACAGACGCCCCGCCTCGCTGGGCAGGACCACCCCATGGGCCTGGGACAGCAGGCCGGCGGCCTGATGCAACAGCACGATGGCTTCGCGCACTTCGTGCTGGCCTTTGAACAGCGCGGCACCGGTCTCCCGCGCCACGTACAGCGCCAGCTCATCGAAGGACTGCTCGGCCACGTCGGCGGCCTTGCGGAAGATCGCCGCCCGTTGCCGCGGGCCCAGGGCCGCCCATGCCGGTTGGGCCAGGGCGGCGTCGCGACTGGCCTTGGCAATGTCGGCGGTGTCGGCGGTGGCACAGCGCATCAGTCGCTCACCAGTAGCCGGCTCGATGATCGATTGCAGCGGGCCCGAGGCAGGCACCCAATCCCCGTTGAAGACACATTCCGATTCGATCACCTGGGAGCAGGTGGCTTTTGGGTGCAGACATTTAACACTCCCGGCTCTTTGTTGGTTGTCATCGTTTGGCGCACCTGGAAGGTATCGACGCAAACGCCGTGCAAGTGCTTGAGCAAGCGCTGTGCCGGTTTTGCCCGCAGGCCTTGATAAACCTGGCGAAAGGCTCTGGCTCAAGGTTCTTCGCCAGGTATGACGCACAGGACGCCTGCGCCAACCTGGCCGTTGGCCAGCTGCCGCTTGTTCATTTGATAAAGTTATGCTTAATAACTATCTCGCCAGGTGATCATTTCGATCATCCCGTCATCAGGGGCATAACAATGAATAATCCCCACTGCCAGTTGCCGGATCACCGGATCACCACCGAGCATTACCATCCACGGGGTGACAGCAACGAGCTGAGCGACAGCAGTTCGCCCACAACGGCAGAACTCACCGCGTGCCTGTTTTTCTCCCCCGACGATGGCCGTATCTGGCTCAACGACCAACGCATGTTGCTGCTGCACAGTTCATCCTTCGGTGCGTTACGCCGGGAAATCATCGAACGCCAGGGGCTGGAGCAGGCCCGAGGCATGCTCACCCGCACCGGCTATTCCTCCGGCGCCCGGGATGCCCGGCTGATTCGTGAACGCTGGCCTCACGCCGATGCCGCGGCGGTGTTCCGCGCCGGCACGCATCTGCATACCCTTGAAGGCATGACCAAGGTCGAGCCGCTGCATTTCAAGTTCGACGCCGACTCGGGCTTCTATGAGGGGGAGTTTCTCTGGCATCACTCCTGCGAGGCCGACGAGCATGTCGCCGCCTATGGCATCGGGCAGGATCCGGTGTGCTGGACCGAACTGGGCTACGCCATCGGTTTCGTCAGCGGGTTGTTCGGGCAACTGGTGGTCTTTCGCGAAGTGGAATGCCGGGGCATGGGCCACGAACGCTGCCGAGTCGTCGGCAAGACCGCCGAACAATGGGGTGACATCGAGCAGGATCTGAATTACCTCAACGCCTCCCCGCCGACGGTCGTCGCGCGCGCCGACACTCAGTCCGACAGTGTGGCCGGAGCCGCCCTGCTGCCGGACAGCGAACAGCCGCTGATCGGTGCCAGCGCCGCCTTCAACGCCGCGACCCAGGCTTTGCAACGGGTGGCCTTGACCCCAGCCACCGTGCTGGTCAGCGGCGAATCCGGCGTGGGCAAGGAGATGTTCGCCCGCCAGTTGCACCAACTGAGCCGGCGCCGTGACGGCCCGTTCATCGCCCTCAACTGCGCGGCCATCCCCGACAATCTGATCGAGGCTGAACTGTTCGGCGTCGAGCGCGGTGCCTACACCGGCGCCACCCATTCACGCCCCGGTCGTTTCGAGCGAGCTCACGGTGGTACGTTGTTCCTGGACGAGATCACCTGCCTGAGCCTGGCCGGGCAAAGCAAGTTGCTGCGTGCCTTGCAGGAGCGGGAAATCGAACGGGTCGGCGGCGGTCACGGCATCAAGGTCGACGTGCGGGTCGTGGCGGCCACCAACATCGACCTGCGCAAGGCAGTGGCGGACGGCGCGTTCCGTGAAGACCTGTTCTACCGGCTCAACGTCTACCCCATCGCCCTGCCGCCCCTGCGCGAGCGCCGTGATGACATACCGTTGCTGATCAATGCCTTTCTCACGCGCTTTTGCCAGGAATACGGCCGCACACCGATGGGCCTGACCATGCGTGCGTTGAAGGTGTTGTTGCGCTACGACTTTCCGGGCAACGTGCGGGAATTGCAGAACCTCATCGAACGGGGCCTGATCGCCAGCGAGGAAGGCCAGGCGATTGACCTGGTCCACTTGTTTCGCAATGAGCAATTGCCGGTGGATGCGTACTCCGTGGACCACCTCGGCGGCCTCTCGCCGATGGGCCTGGCCGCCAACGATGCCGCAGAAAAACCGGCGCTGCTCCAGTCCCTCAGCCAACTGGACTCGGACTTCTCCATTGACGGCCTGGAATCACGCCTGATCAACGAAGCTCTGCAACTGAGCAGCGGCAACCTGGCGGCGGCCGCGCGCTCGTTGGGACTGAGCCGGGCGCAGTTCGCGTATCGGTTGAAGAAGCATCAACGGGGTGTCCCAGAGTAAACACCGACCCAAGGGGGAATGCTGCAAAATTTGGGGCCGCTTCGCGACCCAGCGGGAGCAAGCTCCCTCGCCACAGGTTTGTCGACGGCCTTAAGTAAATAATATTACCTGTGGGAGCGAGCTTGCTCGCGATGGCGGTGGGTCAGTTGGCATTGATGTCGACTGTGCTGACGTCATCGCGAGCAAGCTCGCTCCCACATTGGTTTCTGGGTGACTACAAGGTCTGTGTCAAGCTCGCTCCCACACGGGTCTCCGGGCGACTGCAAGGTCTGTATCCACCACAAGTCCCCTGTGGGAGCGAGCTTGCTCGCGATGGCGGTGGGTCAGTTGGCATTGATGTCGACTGTGCTGACATCATCGCGAGCAAGCTCGCTCCCACATTGGTTTCTGGGTGACTACAAGGTCTGTGTCAAGCTCGCTCCCACACGGTCTCCGGGCGACTGCAAGGTCTGTATCCACACCACAAGTCCCCTGTGGGGCGAGCTTGCTCGCGATGGCGGTGGGTCAGTTGGCATTGATGTCGACTGTGCTGACATCATCGCGAGCAAGCTCGCTCCCACATTGGTTTTGGTGACTACAAGGTCTGTGTCAAGCTCGCTCCCACACGGGTCTCCGGGCGACTGCAAGGTCTGTATCCACCACAAGTCCCCTGTGGGAGCGAGCTTGCTCGCGATGGCGGTGGGTCAGTTCGCATTGAGGTTGGCTGTGCTGACATCATCGCGAGCAAGCTCGCTCCCACATTGGTTTCTGGGTGACTGCAAGGTATGTGTCCAAGCCGCTCAATCCGTCGTGCTCGCCGCCAGCACAGCAAGCGTTCGGCGCTTGGGGTTCCAGATGCTCAGGCACCAGACGCCCCACCACTCCAGGCCATCTTCGAAATAATCGCTCCAGGGCTCCCGTGCTGAATCGTGCTCGTCGCTGGCGGTCCAGTTAACGTTGAAGTTGTCGACCCAATTCAACACCACGACATCAGCGTCGTCTTCGAGCCCGAGCAGGTCGAGCCATTCCTTGAACAGCGCTTGCGGGGTGTCGTCGGCGAAGCGAGTGCCATAGGGCGGTTCGCAGAAGGCAGCGTACAAGGCATAAGTATGCTGCTGATCATCTTTGTCGACGCGCATGAGTCGGGTCACTTCGTCCCGATTCAACGGCTTGGCGATAGCCTTGTTCAAATCCCAATCCATGGTCGGGGGCGCAGCCTCGACATAGCGAGGGTCCAGGGTCAGTTGACGGTGACGCTCCAGCCATTGCGCCTCGATGTGCTGGAACAGCAGGCCCACGGCCTGGCGATGGCGCGCCTCGTCAACCGCCTCACTCGCCTCGGGCGCGAGCACCAGGAATTCGAAGGCGCACCCGGCCTTTTCCATTCGCTGGCGCAGGGATGCGCTGGCTGCCTGTTCAACGACGGTCAACATGGCAGGCTCCGTCAGGCAGGGCAAAAGCCCCCCGCCGATATTCGCTGGGGGTCTGGTTCATTTCGATGCGGAAATGGCGGTTGAAGTTGGACAGGTTGTTGTAGCCCACTTCAAAACAGACGTCAGTCACCGGCATTTCACTCTGCAACAGCAAACGGCAGGCACGCTGGACCCGCAGCTTGCGCATCAAATCGATGAAACCGTGCCCGGTGATGCGCTTGAAGAACCGCGAGAAGCCCGGCTCGCTCATGTCCAGTTGGCGGGCGATCACCGACAGGCGCAGGTCGCCAGTGAGTTCGGCTTGCAGGTACTCGAATGCTTTATGGATGCGCTCGGAACTGCGCGCATCCAGGATCGGCGCGTAGCAAGGGCTCGCCAGGCTCAGGGCCTCGTCGCCGGGAGCCTGGTTGAGGATGTGGAGCAGCTCCAGGAACAGCGTCAACCGCGCCAGCCCCTGGGCCGGACCGATGGCTTCCAGCAGGTGCGCGGCTTGCTGCGCTGTATTGCCAGCGAAGGCCAGGCCACGGCGCGCGCGTTCGAACAGCCCCTGCAGATCCCCCAGTTCAGGCAGGGTGCGGCGCAAGGTCAGCAGCGTGGCGCCGTCGAATTGCAACACCACGTCGCGCCCCGCCAAATACTCGCCCGGTGCCAGGTCGCCCATCCAGTCATGGGGCAAGTCCGGGCCGATCATCGCCACATTGCCTGGGCCAAACGGGCCGATGTAATCGCCCGCCAACAGTTTGCCGCTGCCCTGGCGGATGAGGTGGATTTCAAATTCAGGATGATGGTTCCAGCGCGCCAGCGGGTACGGGTAGTCATGCTCGTACCAGCGAAAACTGTGTTCAGGCTCGGGCAGGATGACTTCCAGTTCGGCCGGTCGCTGCTCGAACAGGGGCGTTCGGTGATCAGGCATGTCGCGCCTCTTTTATCGTTATAGGGGGCACCTTACGCCGAGTGCGCAGCGTTTCGCCAGCCTCGGCCTGACCGCCCACCGATACTTTTTTAACCCACACCTGGCGCACTCAAGGGCGTTAAAAAAGTACCAGCCCGCGATCCTCCCTGCGTTTGTCGGCCTCCACGGGCGCTGCTGTAATCGGCGTACCACAGATCACTGTCGACCAGGCACTGGCCTCGGCGCAATCGAGTACCGAGCAGGAGATGAAGCGGGCTGGGTATCCAAAGCAATAACGATTGGTACCCGCTCTGTGGCGAGGGGATTTATCCCCGCTGGGCTGCGCAGCAGCCCTCAAAAAAGCGCGACTTGATCAACCTGACACACCAATTGCCTGGTCTGGGGCTGCTGCGCAGCCCAGCGGGGATAAATCCCCTCGCCACAAAAGATATCAGCGCTCTCTCGTTATTGATTTCACTCCAAGAGGACCAACCCATGAAACGACTGGAAGGAAAAAGTGCCCTGGTGACCGGCGCCGCCCGTGGTATCGGCAGGACGTTTGCACAGGCCTATATCAACGAAGGGGCCACAGTAGCGATCGCCGATATCGACCTTGAGCGGGCCCAGGCCACCGCCGCCGAACTGGGCGACAGTGCCTACGCGGTCAAAATGGACATAACCGACCAGGCCTCCATCGACCAGGCCATCGAAGCAGTGGTGGCTCGGGCGGGCAAGCTGGATATCCTGATCAATAACGCCGCGCTGTTCGACCTGGCGCCCATCGTGGAGATTACCCGTCAGAGCTACGAGCGGCTGTTTTCCATCAACGTCGCCGGCACGCTGTTCACGCTGCAGGCGGCAGCCCGGCAGATGATCCGCCAGGGCCATGGCGGCCGGATCATCAACATGGCCAGCCAGGCCGGCCGGCGTGGCGAAGCCCTGGTGGCGATTTATTGCGCCACCAAGGCGGCGGTGATCAGCCTGACCCAGTCCGCCGGGCTGGATCTGATCAAGCACCGGATCAACGTCAACGCCATCGCCCCCGGCGTGGTGGATGGCGAGCATTGGGACGGCGTGGACGCGCTGTTCGCCCGCCACGAAAACCTGCCGCTGGGGGAAAAGAAGCGCCAGGTCGGGCAGCAGGTACCCTATGGCCGGATGGGCACCGCGGAGGACCTCACCGGCATGGCGATTTTCCTGGCCTCGGCCGAGAGCGAATACGTGGTGGCGCAGACGTATAACGTCGATGGCGGTAACTGGATGAGCTAATAATCTGTGTTTTTATGGCCTTGAAACGACGGAAATGGACTTATTCGCTTAAAAATTGATCCCACTACTTGAGGATTGTCCCGAACGGTACCCAACGGTACCGTTTCAAGGGATTTCAAGAGAGCGTGAATACCGTTGCCCCAGCGGGGCAAAAATTGCGCATCATAGGCGCCGTCCGCTCAAGGGAGATTTACATGCGTGCCATTTCATCCGTCATGGGTCTTGTCGTGCTGTCGCTGGGCCTGGTGTTCGCCAGCAATGCCACGGCCACCGAAGAGACGCAACTGGTCGAGTCCATCAACCTTTACCGCAGCCAATCCCAAAGCTGTGCCGGCCAGGCCTCGCTGGAGTTGCCGCCGCTGGCGATGGACTCCCGGCTGATCCTGTCGGCCAATGGCATCGGCGACCTGCAACAGGCGCTGGCGCGGGCGGCCTATCCCATGGTCAACGTGCAAGCCATCAGCCTGTCCGGGCCCCGCGATGCCCAATCGGCCATGAAAGCCGTGCAGGAAAGCTTCTGCCAGGTGGTGCTCGACCCACAGTTCGTCGACATCGGCGTCAGCCGCCTGGATCGCGAATGGCGCATCGTGCTGGCGCGCCCGTTGTTGTCGGCGCGCCTGGGTGATTGGCAAACCGAGGGCCAGAAACTGCTGAAGCTGATCAACAGTGCCCGCGCCCAGCCGCGTCGCTGCGGCACCGAAGCCTTCGCCGCCACCACGCCGCTGGCCTGGAACGCCACCTTGGCCCTGGCCGCCGTCACTCACACCCGGGCCATGGCCAACAACAACTTCTTCGACCACAAGGACCGCGACAACCGCACGCCGGGCGACCGCGCCGAACTGGCCGGCTATCTGGGCCAATTGATCGGCGAGAACATTGCCGCCGGACAAGACACTGCGCTCAAGGTGGTGGACGGCTGGCTGGCCAGCCCGGGGCACTGCGCCAACCTGATGAACCCACAGTTTCGCGAATTGGGCGCCGGGTATGCGACCGATCCGAAAAGCGATGCGGGGATCTATTGGACGGCGATGTTTGGTACTCAGCAGTAGCGACGCCATCGCGAGCAGGCTCGCTCCCACAGGCCACTATCCTGTGGGAGCATGGATGCCCTCAGTGCGCGCCGAAGATCAACGATCGATGTACGCCTGATCCCGCCCTCACCCCATCGCCGACCGCCAACGCCACCGAGCCGAACGGCATCGCCGCATCGCCACAGGCGAATACCCCCCGGACGCTGGTTTCACGCGTCATCGGGTCGGCCTGGATGAACGCCCCGAACGGGCCGTCTTCAAGCGCGCAACCCAAGGACGCCGCGAGTGAGCCGGCCACCTGGATACGCGGCAAGACAAACAGGCCGTCAATGGCGACCACACGTCCGTCGGCCAGCACCACATCGGCCCGTTCGCCTTCAAGACGTTCGACACGTTCCGGCACCACGACCACGCCGCGTCGCGCCAGGCTCTCCAGTTGTTCTGCATCGGGTTCGAACACGCCACGGGTGAAGAACGTCGTCGGGCCCCAGTCGGGCAGCATCAAGGCATGGTGGAGCGACATCGGCGAGGTCGCCAACACGCCGATGGGGCCTTGTTCCAGCTCGTAGCCGTGGCAATACGGACAATGGAAGACGCTTTTGCCCCAGCGCTGCGTCAACCCTTCCACGTCTGGTAATTCATCGATGACACCGCAGGCAAGCAACAGGCATTGGGCACTGTAGCGTTGCCCATCGACGGTTTCCACGGCGAACCCTCCCGCCTCCTGGCTGGCCGCGATCGCGGTACTCGATACCCATTCCACCGTCGGATAGGCCAATAGCTGGCGACGGGCCTCTTCGACAATGTCCCCGGGGGCACGACCGTCCTGCCCGAGAAAACCATGGGAGCTGGCCGCGAACCGGTTGCGCCGCTGGCCGGCATCGATCACCAACACGTTGCGGCGGGCACGGGCCAGTTGTAAGCCTGCGGACATACCGGCGTAGCTGCCGCCGGCGATGATGACGTCGTAGCGCATGATCAATCTCCAAGGTGGTTTGGCGGAATCGAAAAAGTCTCGACACATCGTAAGTTCCTTGAAAAGCCGCTGTCAACGATCTCGTAACTTTTGCAATTACAGGCGATACTCACGCCCGTCTCCACCACAAAACACTGCAACGCTCATGAGAACCGACACCCGCCTGTCCCGCATGCTCCACGTGCTGATCCACATGGATCGCCACCAACAATCGGCCACGTCTGACACCCTCGCGCAGATGCTGGGCACCAACCCGGTGGTGGTGCGCCGGACCATGGCGCTGCTCAAGGAACAGGGGTATGTCACTTCGGAGAAAGGCCATCGCGGCGGCTGGACCCTGAGCAAACCGTTGTCGGAGATGACGTTGCTGGATATCCACCAGGCCTTGGGCAGCACGTCGATCTTTGCCATTGGCCTGTCCACCGATCATCCGCAATGCCTGGTGGAACAAGCGGTGAATGCGGCGTTGACGGATGCGTTCGATGAGGCCCAGGCGTTGCTGCTCAAGCGTTTGGGGGCGATTACCCTGGCGCAGTTGGCGGAGGATTTTGATGCGCGGTTCAGGGAGATAGGCGGAACAAGCACAGATGATCTGACGCACCGGGGGCAGATCGAGCATTGATGCTGACTGACCGTGCATCATCGCGAGCAAGCTCGCTCCCACAAGGGGTCGGTGGCCAATACAAAACTCGCAGACAGCCGGGAACATTGTGGGAGCGAGCTTGCTCGCGAAAGCGCCGGCACATTCAACATCACCTGTTCAGGTAAACCGTCATCGCGATCAGGCTCGCGCCCACAGGGTTTACCGAACCCCAAAAAAAACGCCGCTCAATGAGCGGCGTTTTTATGCCTCACCAGACAGCGTCCGGCTTACAGCGCCATGTCAGCCGCTGGGTTGGCCTCAGGGGCTGGGCCCGGCTTGGCCGGTGCCGCTGGGGCGCCTGGCTTGCCGATCGCCGGTGGCGGGTCCAGTTGCAGGACCTCGCTGGTGTACGCCCATTCCTGGGCTACGCGCTCAGGGCTTTCGTTGAGCTTGGTGCCGTAGCTCGGCACGATCTGGCGCAGTTTTTCCTGCCAGGCTGGGCTTGCGACCTTGTCCTTGAAGACCTTCTCAAGCACGGTCAGCATGATCGGTGCAGCGGTCGAGGCGCCAGGCGAGGCACCCAGCAGGCCGGCGATGCTGCCGTCCTGGGACGCGACCACTTCGGTGCCGAGTTTCAGGACGCCGCCCTTCTCTTCGTCACGCTTGATGATCTGCACGCGCTGGCCGGCCTGCCACAGGCGCCAGTCTTCTTGCTTGGCCTCCGGGAAGTACTCTTTCAGGGCGTTGAAGCGGTCTTCATCCGACAGCATCAGCTGGCCGGCCAGGTATTCGACCAATGGGTACTGTTCGATACCGACCTTGGTCATCGGCCACACGTTGTGGGTGGTGGTGCTGGTCAGCAGGTCGAAGTACGAACCGTTCTTCAGGAATTTGGTGGAGAACGTTGCGAACGGGCCAAACAGGATCACGCGCTTGCCATCGAGCACACGGGTGTCCAGGTGTGGAACCGACATCGGCGGAGCGCCCACCGAAGCCTTGCCATACGCCTTCGCCAGGTGCAGTTGGGCGACGGTCGGGTTTTCGGTGACCAGGAACGAACCACCCACCGGGAAACCTGCGTATTCACGCGCTTCCGGGATGTCGGACTTCTGCAGCAGGTGCAACGCACCGCCACCAGCGCCGATGAACACGAACTTGGCGTCGGTCTCGGTTTCGGTACCGTCTTTCAGGTTCTTGTACGAAACGCGCCAGGTACCGTCTTCGTTGCGGGTAATCTCTTCCACTTCGCTGGACAGCTTGAGGGAGAAGTTCGGCTTGGTTTGCAGGTAAGCCGCGAATTGACGAGTGATTTCGCCGAAGTTCACGTCAGTACCCAGGGGACTCCAGGTAGCCGCGACTTTCTGGCTCGGGTCACGCCCTTGCATCATCAGCGGAACCCACTTGCTGATTTGCTCGCGATCTTCGGAATACTGCATGCCGGCGAACAACGGGCTGGCCTGGAGGGCTTCGTAGCGCTTCTTCAGGAACGCGATGTTCTCGTCGCCCCACAAAAAGCTCATGTGCGGGGTGGAGTTGATGAACGAACGCGGGTTCTTCAACACGCCGTTCTTGACCTGCCAGGACCAGAACTGGCGGGAGATCTGGAAGGCTTCGTTGATTTCGATGGCCTTGGAGATATCAACCTTGCCGTTCTTGTCTTCCGGCGTGTAGTTCAGTTCGGCCAGCGCAGAGTGACCGGTACCGGCATTGTTCCAGCCGTTGGAGCTCTCTTCGGCAACACCGTCCAGGCGCTCGACCATTTCCATGGTCCAGCCCGGCTCCAGCTCATTGAGCCAGACGCCGAGTGTCGAGCTCATGATGCCCCCACCGATGAGCAAGACATCCACTTTTTTTGGCTCGGCGGCGTGCGTGGTCGCAAGACCCATCGCCATCGCCAGGCCCAGTAGCGCCGTGTGTGTTTTCTTCAACATGTGTGTATCCCTAGGATGAACGCCATTCCATCCACCGGTCCTGATCAAGGATAGACCACATCCACGGCCAGCAACGCCAGGGGGATGGGATCGAGACGGACTGGAGGATGGACCTACAGGGCCGAGCACATTCGTCGACCTCTCGTTTATGTCTCTCCGGCGCTGACTTCTTGTAGGTCTTGGCTTCAGCTGGGTGAGGGACGCTGCAAACGGTGCTCATCGGGCCTGACGTGGCCGTGCCCGATTGTCGCAGCGGGGGGAGTTTACATAAGGAAATAAACAGACCGAAGCGCATTTTTACATTCTGGGCAAAAACGCCGACCAAATGACGGCATTTTAATGGCCCTGGTCGGCAGTGAGCCTGATATCAATCCCCTTTGCCCGATGCAGACCTCCTGTGGGAGCGAGCTTGCTCGCGATGAGGCCGGAACATTCAACAATGATGTTGACTGATCGGCCGCTATCGCGAGCAAGCTCGCTCCCACAGGGGTTCAGGGTTGATGGGATTTCCGGGAGTGGCGCTACCCAAGCATCTGACTCAACACCGCCCGCAACTTGCCAGGCTTGACCGGTTTGTTGAGCAGCGGTGCATCCAGCTTGCGCAGGGCGCGGCGGCACTGGTCGCTGCGGTCGGCGGTGATGATCACCGCCGGGATCGCCTGGTGGAAATGCTCGCGCAGGTGCTTGACCACTTCACAGCCCACGACCCCATGATCCAGGTGAAAATCCGCCAGGATCAGCTCCGGCGCACGGCCTTGCAGCACGTCAAGGGCACCCGCCTCGTCGGTGGCGGTCAACACGTCGCAGCCCCACTGCCCCAACAGCGCGGCCATGCTTTGCAGGATGCTCAGCTCATTGTCGATCACCAACAAGCGCCGCCCCGGCAGCGGGTTGCCGGCGACCGCCTGTACCGGGGCCAGCGCCATGGGCAGCGGTTTTTCATCCGACAGCGGCACCACGATACTGAACACCGAGCCTCGCCCCGGTCGCGAACGCACCTGCACCCGATAGCCGAGGATATGGGCGATGCGTTCGACAATCGCCAACCCCAGGCCCACGCCCTTGCGATCCGCCGCCCGGCCGACGTCCAGTTGGTTGAATTCGAGGAAAA
The DNA here is from genome assembly GCF_030687295.1 of Pseudomonas beijingensis. Taxonomy (NCBI): domain Bacteria; kingdom Pseudomonadati; phylum Pseudomonadota; class Gammaproteobacteria; order Pseudomonadales; family Pseudomonadaceae; genus Pseudomonas; species Pseudomonas beijingensis. The sequence goes on from NZ_CP117425.1 coordinate 4,500,727, forward strand.
TCGACTCCAGGCAATCGGCTGCGATGCCGCGCCCCGTGTCCCAGACTTCCAGGCTCAAGCGCCCTCCCCGCCGCCGGGCCGCCAGGAGAATGCCACCCTGGTCGGTATAGCGGCAGGCATTGCTCAGCAGGTTGCGCAGGATACGGCTGATCAACCGCAGGTCGGTCAGCACCGCTTCGTCACCAAACCGCGCCCGCAGCTCCAACCCGGCGGCACCGGCCACCGATTGAAACTCCGATACCAGTGGCCCCAGCAACTCATCCAGCCTATATGGCGCCAGGTCGGGCTTGACCGCTGCCTGGTCCAGCCGGGAAATGTCCAACAGGTCGGTGAGCAGGTCTTCGGCGCCTTCGAGCGCCTGGTGGGTGCGTTCCACCAGCACGTGCTCGGCGGCAGGCAGTTGGCGCTCACGCAACGTGGCGATCAGCAGACGGGCCGCGTTGAGGGGCTGCAACAGATCATGGCTGGCGGCGGCCAGGTATTTGTCCTTGCTGCGGTTGGCGGCCTGGGCGACGTCCCGAGCGTCGCGTAATTGCTGTTCAACCAGCTCGCGCTGAGCAATCTGCTGCTGCAGGTTGTGGTTGGCTTCCAACAGCGCATCGGTGCGCTCGGCCACCCGCTGCTCCAGTTGGTCATTGAGCTGTTGCAGGTGTCGCCGGGCCTGTTCCAGCTCATCGAGGCGCGCCGTCAGCTCCGGATAGTGACTCTTGCGCGTCGAGTGATTGCCCAGTCCCAGCAGCCCCTCCAGGGCTTTTTGCTGCTCGTCAGAGGGCTTCGCCATAGACGACCTCGACATCCCGCTGGCTCGACTCCCGAGGATTGGTGAGGATGCACGGGTCGTGCATCGCATGTTGCGACAGGAACGGAATGTCCGAGGTGCTCACGCCGTGCAGGCCCAGGGTCTCGTGGAAGCCAATGGTGTGCTTGAGGGCAATCAGGTGCTCCACCAGGCGGCCGCGGATCTGCTGGTGGTTGAGCCCTCGGCAATCGATGCCCAGGGTCTCGGCTATCACCTTGAAACGCTCCGGTGCCGAGTTGTAGTTGAACGCCACCACGTGCTCCACCAGTACCGCGTTGCACAGGCCATGGGGCAAATCGAGGAAACCGCCCAGGCTGTGGGACATCGCGTGCACAGCCCCGAGGATCGCGTTGGAGAACGCCAGCCCGGCCTGCATGCTGCCCAGCATGATTTTTTCCCGCAGGGCGATGTCCGCCGGGTTGGCGATCATCTGCACCAGGTTGCCATTGATCAGGCGCATGGCTTCCAGTGCATGGGGGTCGGTCAACGGGCCGTGACCGGTGGACACGAAGGCCTCGATGGCATGCACCAGCGCATCGATGCCGGTACAGGCGGACAGGAACGGGTCCATGCTCAGGGTGGTTTCCGGATCGATCAGCGACACGTCCGGCACCGCCGCCTTGCTGACGATGGAGAACTTCATGCGTTCTTGCTGGTTGGAGATGATCACGAACTGCGACACGTCAGCCGACGTCCCCGCCGTCGTGGGAATCAGGATCAGCGGCGGGCTGGGCACGTTCAGGGTATCGACACCTTCGAACTCGAGAATGTTGCGGCCGTGGGCAACGACAATGCCGATGCCTTTGCCGCAATCCATCGGGCTACCACCGCCCACCGCGACGATGACATCGCAATGGTTTTCCCGGTACAGGTCGGCCCCGAGCATCACTTCCTCGACCCGCGGATTGGGCGAGACCGCGCTGTAGATGCAGTAATCGATACCTTGGGCCTGGAGGCTGGCTTCGACGTCCGCCACCCAACCGGCGGCGATGACCCCGGGGTCGGTGACGATCAGCACTTTGCGTGCGCCGAAGGTCTTGGCGTAGTTGCCGACATTGTGCCGACAACCGGCACCGAACATGATTTCAGGAGAAACGAACTTGCGCAGCGGGCTGAGGCTCATCTTTTCAGTTACGTGGCTCATCGGTAAGCCTGTTGTTATTGTCAGGGGATACCTTGAGCCTAAAGCATCCCGCTGTGAATGCAATCAGACCAATGGGGTAGCCCGGCCTGAACGTCCCAGGCCGGGCCGGCACTCATCGGTTAGCGAAGTACATCGTCACTTCAAAGCCGATACGCAGGTCGGTGTACGCGGGTTTAGTCCACATGGGTCTTTCCTCTTCTTGTACCGGGCGATTCCGGCAAGGTCATTAATGCACGCCAAGCCTGGGGCTCGAATGCTACTTTCGAAGCGGTGGGTGGGGTGCGTTGGTATCAATTCAGGGGCATACATATTCAAATGTGGGGCCTGCTGTGGGAACAAAGCTTGCTCGCGATGAATCGCCCTCGGCCTGATCGGCTGACCGAGTCGTCTGTATCGCGGGCAAGCCTTGCTCCCACAGCAAGCTCGCTCCCACAGGGGGTGGTGCTGTGGTCTCGGGTTAGAAGAACCCCAACGGATTGATGTCGTAGCTCACCAGCAGGTTCTTGGTCTGCTGGTAGTGGTCGAGCATCATCTTGTGGGTTTCACGCCCCACGCCGGACTTCTTGTAGCCACCGAACGCGGCATGGGCCGGGTACAGGTGGTAGCAGTTGGTCCACACACGACCGGCCTTGATCGCCCGGCCCATACGGTAGGCGCGGTTGATGTCGCGGGTCCACAGGCCGGCACCCAGGCCGAACTCGGTGTCGTTGGCGATCGCCAGGGCTTCGGCTTCGTCCTTGAAGGTGGTCACACCCACCACCGGGCCGAAGATCTCTTCCTGGAACACGCGCATTTTGTTGTGGCCCTTGAGCAGGGTCGGCTGGATGTAATAGCCGCTCGACAAATCACCCTCGAGTCGCTCGGCAGCACCGCCGGTGAGCAGTTCGGCGCCCTCTTGCTGGGCAATTTCAAGGTACGACAGGATCTTGTCGAATTGCTGCTGGGACGCCTGGGCGCCAACCATGGTCTCGGTGTCCAGCGGGTCGCCGCGCTTGATCTTGGCGATCTTCTTCATGACCACGGCCATGAACGATTCGTAGATCGACTCCTGCACCAGCGCCCGGGACGGGCAGGTGCAGACTTCGCCCTGGTTGAAGAACGCCAGCACCAGGCCTTCGGCGGCCTTTTCAATGAAGGCAGGTTCGGCTTGCATGATGTCTTCGAAGAAGATGTTCGGCGACTTGCCGCCCAGTTCCACGGTGGACGGGATGATGTTCTCGGCCGCACACTTCATGATGTGCGAACCCACCGGCGTGGATCCGGTAAAGGCGATCTTGGCGATACGCTTGCTGGTGGCCAGGGCTTCACCAGCTTCGCGACCGAAACCATGGACGATGTTCAACACCCCGGGTGGCAGCAGGTCGGCGATCAGCTCGATGAAGACCGTGATCGACAGCGGTGTTTGCTCCGCCGGCTTGAGCACGATGCAGTTCCCCGCAGCCAGGGCCGGGGCGAGTTTCCAGGCCGCCATCAGCAGCGGGAAGTTCCACGGGATGATCTGCCCGACCACGCCCAGCGGCTCGTGGAAATGATAGGCCGTGGTCAGTTCGTTGATCTCGGCCGCCCCACCCTCTTGGGCGCGGATGCAGCCAGCGAAGTAACGGAAATGGTCGGCCGACAGCGGCACGTCGGCATTGAGGGTTTCGCGTACGGCTTTGCCGTTGTCCCAGGTTTCGCTGACGGCGAGGATTTCCAGGTTCTGCTCGATGCGGTCGGCGATTTTCAACAACACCAGGGAACGGTCCTGCACCGAGGTCTTGCCCCAGGCGTCGGCGGCGGCATGGGCGGCATCCAGTGCCTTGTCGATGTCGGCGGCGCTGGAACGCGGGAATTCGGCAATGACTTCGCCGTTGACCGGGGACGTGTTGGTGAAGTACTCGCCGTTGACCGGCGCGACGAATTCGCCGCCGATGAAATTGCCATAGCGCGGTTTGAAGGAAACGACGGCGCCTGGGGTTCCGGGTTGTGCGTAGATCATGATGGGGCCTCTGCCTGGTCGATGCCTGTCACGGGACAGGCGATAGGCCGATGGTAGAGAGCCCCGCCAGCCGGACGAATGCGTCGTTGGCAGGGGGGACTCTCGTTATTTGGTCGTAGGTTTTGCCGCGATCCGGGGATGAACCGGAGCTTTTATGTGGGAGCGAGCTTGCTCGCGATGGCGGCGGATCAGTCAACATCAATGCAAGATGTTCTGGCCCCATCGCGAGCAAGCTCGCTCCCACAGGTTCTACATTTGCCAAGGTTGGCTCAGCGCTTGGCCACCAACTCTTTCGGCAACTTGAAGGTCCAGAGCATGCCGCCCTGGTTGAAGTCTTTCACGCGCTTGGCCACCTCGCCGCCCCACAGCGGTACCGCGCCGCCCCAGCCGGAAACCACGGAGATGTATTGCTCGCCGTCCATTTCCCAGGTGATGGGGGAGCCGAGCACGCCGGAGCCGGTCTGGAATTCCCAGACCTTTTCCCCAGTCTTGGCGTTGAACGCCTGCAGGAACCCTTCAGGCGTGCCGGTGAACACCAGGTTGCCCTTGGTGGTCAGGACCCCGCCCCACAGCGGCGCGAAGTTCTTGTGGCGCCAGACTTCCTTGCCGGTCTTGGGGTCGATGGCCCGCAGCACGCCAATGTAGTCCTCGTTCAGCGGCTTGATGGTGAAACCGGCCCCGAGGAACGCCGCACCTTTCTTGTAGGCGATGCCTTCGTTCCAGATGTCCATGCCCCATTCGTTGGACGGCACGTAGAACAACCCAGTGTCCTGGTTGTAGGCCATCGGCATCCAGTTTTTCGCGCCGAGGAAGGCCGGTGCGACGAACACCGAGCTGCCCTTGGCTTCGCTGCCCGGCGCGCCCGGACGGCTGGCCTCGTTGTAGATCGGCCGCCCTTCCTTGTCTAGGCCAGTGGCCCAGGTGATCTTGTCGACAAACGGGAAACCGCGGATGAATTTACCGTTGGTGCGGTCGAGCACGTAGAAGAAGCCGTTACGGTCAGCGGTCGCCGCCGCCTTGATGTCCTTGCCGCCTTCCTTGTAATTGAACGAGATCAGTTCGTTGACGCCGTCATAATCCCAGCCGTCATGAGGCGTGCTCTGGAAGTGCCATTTGATGCTGCCGTCATCAGGATTCAGGGCCAGGCGCGACGACGAATAGAGGTTGTCGCCAGGGCGCAGGTGGGAGTTCCAGGGCGCCGGGTTGCCGGTGCCGAACAGCAGCAGGTTGGTTTCCGGGTCGTAGTAGCCACCCAGCCAAGGCGCGGCACCGCCGGTTTTCCACAGATCGCCCGGCCAGGTCTTGCCGGCCTCGCCACCGGAGATACCATTCTCGACCGCCTTGCCGTCCTTGTAGACGTAGCCCATGTGGCCTTCCACGGTCGGACGGGTCCACAGCAGTTCGCCATTTTTCGGGTCGTAGGCGCTGATCTGGCCGACCACACCGAACTCGCCCCCGGCCACCCCGGTAATCAGCTTGCCGTTCACCACCATGGGTGCGGCGCTGATGGAATAACCTTCCTTGTGGTCGGCCACCTTCTTGCTCCACACCACCTTGCCAGTGTCCTTGTTCAAAGCCACCAGTTTCGCGTCGAGGGTGCCGAAGAACACCAGGTCGCCATACAAGGCCACGCCGCGGTTGATCACGTCGCAGCAAGGGCGAATGTCATCGGGCAGGCGCGCATCGTATTGCCACAGCTTCTTGCCGGTGCGCGCATCCACCGCAAACACCCGCGAATAGGAACCGGTGAGGTACATCACCCCGTCCTTGATCATCGGCTGGGCCTGCTGGCCACGCTGCTTTTCGCCGCCGAAGGAGAACGCCCAGACCGGCCGCAGGTCCTTGATGTTATTGACATTGAGGGTATCGAGCGGGCTGTAGCGCTGGCCCTGGACGCCCAGGCCGTTGGTCACGACCTGCTGCGGGTTTTTCGGGTCCTGGAGAATTTCCTGATCGGTCACGGCTGCAAGGGCCGAACCGGACAGCAGCATGGCACTGAGCAGCAGGCTCACGGCGAAGGGTTGGCGACGTGCGGGATGACTCATGACGGCTACCTCTGCGGTTATTGTTATACCCGGGAAATTTTCCCGGTCTGCCACAGATTCTTGGCCTCGGGGCCGTCGCCAACAATTGCCCGCTGTGTTGAGTTTTCTAGTTCCTTGGTACATGTGGAGGAGCAGCGCCCCCCCGTGGCGAGGGAGCTTGCTCCCGCTGGGGCGCGCAGCGGCCCTGAAAATGGCCCAGTCAATATTGATAGCCGGGGTGACTGATACAGGGGCTGCTGCGCAGCCCAGCGGGAGCAAGCTCCCTCGCCACGGGAATCATTCGGGTTGGGTGTCCACCCGCTTCATCCCCGCCCGCTCATACCGCGGGTAAAGATGACTGACACTTCGAATCAACTCATAGCGACTCAAACTGATCCCGGCAAAACGCTCGGGGATGGGGCTGCGGATCATCTCGGCCATGTCGTCGCCCCGCGCCGCGCCGTCGCGCATCAGTTGGTCGAGCCAGCCCAGGTAGTCGCGCATCTGCGAGAAAGGCCGGGCGTTGGTCGCAACCGGGCCATGGCCGGGCACGATCTGCTTCCAGGGCAACGCCTGCAAGGTGTCCAGGTCGTTGAGCCAGACCTCCAGCCCCGGGCTGTTGGGGGTTGTCAGGGCGCGCTCGTAGAACACCAGGTCGCCGGCGAACAGCACGCCGGTGGTTTCGTCGAGAATCGCCAGGTCGGCCCCGGTGTGCCCGGCCAGTTGCAACAAGCGCAACGAGTGATTGCCCACCGTCAGCGTCCCGGCCGCCAGCGCCTGGGTCGGCAATACCACTTCAGTGCCACGCATCCAATCGCCCACCAGCCGATACATGTTTTCCGCCAGCGCATCACCCTGTTGTCGCAGCAGATCGGTGGTGCCCGCCAAGGCACCGATGGGCACGTCGCTGAACGCCTGGTTGCCCAATACATGGTCGGGGTGATGATGGGTCAGCAAGACCTGGATGACCGGCTTATCGGTGGTCGCCGCAACGGCCTGGCGCAGCGCCTCGCCGTAGCGCTTCGACGGCCCGGTGTCGATCACCACCACACCGACATCGGTGACGATGAACGCCGTATTGACGATATTGCCGCCGTTGGCCTTGGCAAAGTTCTCGGTGCTGCCTTCCAGCAGCCAGGTGCCTTCGGCGATCTGCCGGGGCTTGAGTGAATACTCGGTGGCGGACCATGCCGGCAGGCACAGGCCAAGACAGATCAGTAACAGCCAGCGCATGGTGCGCTCCTTCTGGTCAGGGAATGGCCGCCTCGAACGCGTTGCCACTGTTGTCGCGCAGCACCAGGCGGGTCTGTCCCAGGCCTTGGATGTCGAAGCCCAGGTTGGGGTTTTCGCTGACCGCCGGGAACAGCTCCAGGCGCGCCAACACCTGACCGTCAGCGTCCAGCAGTTGCGCCTGGTTGATGAAGAACTCCGGGATGCCGCTCACCAGGCCGTTGTCCATCGGATGGGCAATTTGCAGGCGCAAGCGACTCGAATCCCCTCGCGGATAACGACCGCCCAGCACCTCGCCCAAGTGTTCCTCCCAACCCGGCTGGGTGCGCACCACGCTGGGCGCAGTGCAGCCACCACCCGCCGCGTCGATCAAGGTCGAACCGACGTGCCACAGGCCATCGCGGGTCTGCACGGCGGCGCGCAACGGCGTGGCCTGTTCGATGCGAATGCGGATCGACAGCCAGGGCAGCACCCGCTCCCCCGGTTGGAAGTCGACGATTTTCGGCAACGGGTTCAGCTCCGCCCAGGCCAGCACCCGCACAACGTCGCCAGTAAATGCCCGGGCATCGATTTCCAGCGGCACCTGGCGCGCGTCTTCGGCAAAGGGTGGCGCCAGCAGTCGCACCCGGTCGTCGAACACGAACGGCGCGTCCCCCAGCAATTGTTTGTGATAAAAGGCCCACATCACCGACGGCACCGGATCCTTCCCTGGCTCGACCGCCATCGCCAGCCACGGCAGGCACCACAACAGCAGGCCATACGCTCGCCAGTTCATCCCTGCGCTCCTATTGGTACATCTCGGGTACTTCGTAGCGCAGGCCATAGCGGGCATACATTGCCTTGAGGCTGCCGTCGCGGATCAAGCCTTCCAGCGCCTCTTCCACCGCATAGGCCAACTGACGGTTGCTTTCATGCACCGCCATGCCGATTTCCCAGCGTTGCTTGCCCATGTTCGGATAGGCATTCTCCGCCAGTGCCAGTTGCGGATCGGCCGCCTCATGCACTTGCCAGTCGACTTCCCCGCGCATGGCCATGACAGCGTCGACCTCCCCGGCCTGCATGGCCCCAAAGGCTTTGGCAACGCTGGGGTAATGGCGGGTCCTGGCGCTGAGCATGCCATTGAACACCGAGGTCAGGTAGAACGACGGCACGCTGTCGACTTCCACCCCGATGGGGTGTTGCTGGAACACCGCGACGCTGCCCACCGAATCCAGTCGACGACGGTCATACGCGACCTGCCAGCACTCCTGCTGATAAGGCCCGAACATCACCACCTGGGCATTTTCCAGCTCACCGATATCGTTGCGTTTTTGCACGTAGTCGTGATCGTACGGCACACGCATCATCAAGTCGGCCAGTTGTCGGTCGTGCAGCGGGCTGCTGCGCCAGATGTAGTCGCGTAGATCGTCATCGAGCTTCTCGCCGGGCGGTGCCCACATCAGTTTCAGACGCACGCCCATGGCCTTGGCCAAAGCCTGCGCCAATTCAACATCAACACCCCGGGGCTGGCCCTGGTCTTCAAAACTGTAGGGAGCGAAGTCCTTGTAAACCGCGACCTTCAACTCACCAGCGGCGATCATCTGGTCGTAGCTGCGCACCTGCGCCTGCACCGCCTGGACACATAGCAGCAGGCTGCAGATTACCCACGCGAACAGGCGCATGGCGATCACTCCTCGACGTGCACGCTGTCGAGATAGGTGCGCACCGCCCACAAGGCTTCCTGACTCAGGTAGTCGGCCATTTTCGGCATGTAGACCCGGCCGTCGCGCACCGCACCGTGGCGCACGCGCTCGACAAACCACTCATCGCCGGCTTCGGCGGCGTCGAGCATGCGCAGGTCCGGGGCGATCCCGCCGGACTTGGCCTCCAGGCCATGGCAGGCCGCGCAGTTCTGATTGTAGGCCGAGGCACCGATTTCCACGGCTTTGTCACGCTCGGGGGAATTGCGATACGGGTTCTGGGCAGCCCATCCATCGGCATCCAACGGCAAGTTGGTGTCCTTGATCGGAGTCAGACCCTTGGTTTCCACTGCTTGGGGCACTACGTTGCCATGGGCCCATGCGGAGCCTGCGCCGGTCAGCCCCATCAGTAATGCGGTCGCGATGATGGCGTTGCGTTTTGTTGTCATTGTTATGCCCTCTGGATTGCACGCAAGACCTCTTGGCAGAGGCCGTGCCGTCATCTTAGGAACCCTGTGCCACCAGCCGAATGCTGCTTTGGTGGCCGGGGTCTAGTTCCTTGGTAGCAGGCCATCCGACGCAAGTCGCAAAGACAGGCGGTTCGGGAAGTTTTCCCGGCAAAGGCGGGACTTTTTCCGTATCGGCGGGCCCCGGCGCGACCCAACCTAGTCAGGCCAAAACCTTTCACTGGGAACTGCCACCATGAGAATAAAAACGCTACCCGCCCTCTCCGCCCTGACCGTTGCCTTGCTGCTGGCCGGCAGTCTGTCGCTGAGCCCCTTGGCCAACGCCGCAGCATCAGGGGTCAGTTGGGAAGACATCGCCAACGATCACCTGACCACCCAGGACGTGCTGCAATACGGCATGGGCACCAACGCCCAGCGCTGGAGCCCGCTGGCCCAGGTCAACGACAAGAATGTGTTCAAGCTGACCCCGGCCTGGTCCTACTCATTCGGCGACGAGAAACAGCGCGGCCAGGAATCCCAGGCCATCGTCAGCGACGGCGTGGTGTACGTCACCGGCTCGTACTCGCGGGTGTTCGCCCTCGACGCCAAGACCGGCAAGCGCCTGTGGACCTACAACCACCGACTGCCGGACAACATTCGCCCGTGCTGCGACGTGGTCAATCGCGGCGCAGCCATCTATGGCGACAAGATCTACTTCGGCACCCTCGACGCGCGGGTGGTCGCCCTGGATAAAAACACCGGCAAGGTGGTGTGGAACAAGAAATTCGGCGACCACGCCGGCGGCTACACCATGACCGGCGCCCCGGTGCTGATCAAGGACAAGACCAGTGGCAAGGTCCTGCTGATCCACGGCAGTTCCGGTGACGAATTCGGTGTGGTCGGGCAACTGTTCGCCCGCGACCCGGACACGGGTGAAGAAGTCTGGATGCGCCCATTCGTCGAAGGCCACATGGGCCGCCTCAACGGCAAGGACAGCACGCCGACCGGCGACGTCAAGGCACCCTCCTGGCCCGACGACAAAACCACCGAGACCGGCAAGGTCGAGGCCTGGAGCCACGGTGGCGGCGCACCTTGGCAGAGCGCCAGTTTCGATCCCGAGAGCAACACCATCATCGTCGGCGCGGGCAACCCCGGCCCATGGAACACCTGGGCACGCACGGCCAAGGACGGCAACCCTCACGATTACGACAGCCTCTACACCTCGGGCCAGGTCGGTGTCGACCCAAGCACTGGCGAGGTGAAGTGGTTCTACCAACACACGCCCAACGACGCCTGGGACTTCTCCGGCAACAACGAGCTGGTGCTGTTCGACTACAAGGACAAGGACGGCAAGGTGGTCAAGGCCACCGCCCACGCCGACCGCAACGGTTTCTTCTACGTGGTCGACCGCAACAACGGCAAGCTGCAGAACGCCTTCCCCTTCGTCGACAACATCACCTGGGCCAGCCACATCGACCTGAAGACCGGCCGCCCCGTGGAAAACCCCGGCCAGCGTCCAGCCAAGCCATTGCCCGGTGAGACCAAGGGCAAGCCGGTGGAAGTCTCGCCGCCCTTCCTCGGCGGCAAGAACTGGAACCCCATGGCCTACAGCCAGGACACCGGTCTGTTCTACGTCCCCGGCAACCAGTGGAAAGAGGAATACTGGACCGAGGAAGTGAACTACAAGAAAGGCTCGGCTTACCTGGGTATGGGCTTCCGTATCAAACGCATGTACGACGATCACGTTGGCAGCCTGAGGGCGATGAACCCCACCACCGGCAAAGTGGTGTGGGAGCACAAGGAACCGCTGCCGCTGTGGGCCGGCGTGCTGGCGACCAAGGGCAACCTGGTGTTCACCGGCACCGGCGACGGCTTCTTCAAGGCCTTCGATGCGAAAACGGGCAAGGAGCTGTGGAAATTCCAGACCGGCAGCGGCATTGTCTCCCCGCCCATCACCTGGGAACAGGACGGCGAGCAGTTCATCGGCGTAACCGTCGGCTATGGCGGCGCCGTGCCGTTGTGGGGCGGCGACATGGCCGAACTGACCAAACCCGTGGCCCAGGGTGGCTCGTTCTGGGTGTTCAAGATTCCGAGCTGGGATAAGGCCACAGCGCAGAAGTAACTGAGCTAAAACACCCTCTCCTGTGGGAGCGAGCTTGCTCGCGATAGCGGCGACTCATTCAGCAATGATGTTGACTGACACACCGCCATCGCGAGCAAGCCCGCCCCACAATTGCCTGAGTTCATGCCATGAAATCATTACCACTGCTGCTTCTGTTCATCGGCGCCTTTGCCAATGCCGATGACCCCGACACCCCGCTGACAATCAACGGCTGCCTCATCGCCGAATCCAGCCAATGCCCCGGCGCCAACCTGCGGGGCGCAAAACTGGCGAACCAGGACTTGCGCAAGATGAACCTCAGCGGCGCCGACCTGCGTGATGCCGACCTGCGGCACGCGCGGCTGGACCTGGCCAACCTTGAGAAAGCCCAGCTACAGGGCGCCAACCTGACCCGTGCCAGCCTGCAGCAAAGCAACCTGCGCCTGGCGGACTTCAGCGGTGCCAAGCTCACGGCAATCCAGGGTTGGGGCCTGTTCGCCCAGGGCGCGCAGTTCCAGCGTGCCGACCTGACGGCGGCCTACCTGCAGTTTGCCCGCCTGTCCGGCGCCCGCCTGCACGAGGCCAATCTGCAGGCGGCGGACCTGGAAATGGCCTGGCTGAGCAAGGCCGACCTCAAGGGCGCCGACCTGCGCGACGCCAACCTGCAGGAAGCCAAGCTCGGCGAAAGCAACCTGGAACAGGCCAACTTGAGCGGTTCTCGCCAGCATTATGGGAATTTCCAGGATGCGAATATGCAAGGCTGTACGGGGTGCCCGTCTTCCTGGGATCAGTGAAGGCTCTGGATCACATAAACCCTGTGGCGAGGGAGCTTGCTCCCGCTGGACTGCGAAACAGTCCTCAATAGGGTCAACTCAATGGACCTGATACACCGAGGTGCCGGGTTTTGGGGGCGCTCCGCACCCCAGCGGGAGCAAGCTCCTTCGCCACAGTGGATCGTCATCGCCTGGGCATGAGGGGTTTCAACCGGCCACCCGCACCACCCCCATATCAATCCCCAAATGCACCAATTCGGCATGGGAACTGACCCGCAACTTGCTCTTGAGCAGCGTCAGGTGGTTGGACACGGTCTTGGCGCTGATGCATAGCTGTTCGGCGATGGTACGGGCCGGGGTGCCCTTGGCGAGCATGACGAATATCTCCAACTCCCGTTGGGTCATGCATTGCAGGCGCGGGTCGACAGCCTGCCGGGAGCTGGCGCAGGCCAGTTGCGTGGCCAGGGACTGTTCGATGTAGGCATGGCCGGCCAGCACCCGGCGTACCGCTTCCACCAGCACCTGGGGCGCCGAATTCTTGGTCAGGTAGCCCGCGGCGCCGGCGTCCAATGCCTGGCGCACAAGCGGCAGTTCGTCATGCATGCTGAAGAACAACACCCGCAATTGCGGCAGACGCTGGCGCAGCCGGCGGGTGGTTTCCAGGCCACTGATACCGGGCAGGCCAAAGTCCATGATCACCAGGTGAGGCACCTGTTCCTGCACCTGGCTCAGCGCCTCTTCACCGCTGGCCGCTTCGCGGACCTGCAGGTCCGGCATCAGCACCCGCAGCAGGCTGGCGTAGCCTTGCCGAACCACCGCATGGTCATCCACCAACAAAATATTCATCACGCCTCCAGGGCAATATTCAAAGCCAGCGCCCAACCGGCGCCAGGCTGGCTGATGATGCGCAACTCACCGCCGAGGCTGCGCGCCCGTTCGGACATCGAGTGCAAGCCCACACCGGCGCGCGATGGTTGTGTCGCACCGCGGCCGTTGTCGCGCACCAGCAACCGCAGGCGCCCGGCGCGATGTTGCAGGCGAATCCGCACCTGGGTGGCACCGGCATGCCGGGCAACGTTGGTCAGCGCCTCCTGCAACAAGCGATACAGGTGGGTCTTGTCCGCCCCGGACATAGGCGGCAGGGCTTCGTCGATCCGCAGCTGACAGGCGATGCCCTGGGTTGCCTGCCATTGCCCGGCCAACAGCCCGATGGCCTCGCACAATGGCAGGTGCTGCAACACCACCGGGTACAAGTCATGCACCAGTGCCCGAAAACCGTGTTGCAAATGCTCGCAATGGTCTTCGAGCTGGCGGACGGTCTGCTCCAGCGCCGATGGCTGATCCATCACCAGCCGCAACAGGCAGGCGCGGGCACGAATGCCGGCCACGTATTGACCCAGGTCGTCGTGCAGGGTCTGGGCCAGCCGGGTGCGCTCCTGCTCCTGCACGGCCAGCAAGGCCTGGGTGAGCCGGGCGTTATCGGCCTGGGCCTCGGCCAAGGCAGCGGTCATGCGGTTGAAATGCCCTGCCAGCTGCTGCGCTTCCGGGAGACCGTCAGTGCCCAGGCGCACCTGCAGGTTCCCGGCAGACACCTGACGCAACGCATGGAGCAACTCATCGAGCAGACGCATGCCCCGGCGGACCGCCCAGCGGATCACCAGCAAACTGAGCAACAACGCCAAGGCGCAGACATACAACAGTTGCACCAACGAATCGATAATCTCGTCGATTTCGTCCCGTGGATCGACCGCAATCCACGCCCGTCGACCGTCAGGCAACTCCACCACCTGGGCTGCGGGGCCGTCGTCCAGTAGACGGCGGCCGAACCAGGCCTTCATCCCGTCTTCATCCGCCCGGAACCGCTCCCCAGGGGCCAGCCAACGGACCCGCACATGACGCAGGCTGCCGGTCAACCGCGGCTGGAGACTGGCTGGGTCGCGCTCGGCGGTTTCGCGCAGGTAATGCACCACCGACTCGGCCGATTGCAGCTCTCGTTTCACATCGGCCGTGGCCTGATGCAACAACAGGACGGCACAGGCCAGGGTGACCAGGGCGAAGAAGGCTGACACCCAGAGGTTGATACGCCAGAGGGCTGACATGGCTAGCGTTCCACCCCTGAATTGATACCTACCCCCTGTGGGAGCGAGCTTGCTCGCGATAGCGGTGGTTCAGTCGGCCTCAGTATTGGCTGTGCCGTCGTCATCGCGAGCAAGCTCGCTCCCACAGGGGGGCTTGGGGGTTTCCAGGTTTTGGGACGGTCAACCCCGATCAAACTCAGGATCAGCAGCAACGGCAGCAGCAGGGTCTTGAGAATCCGCATGGTCTGTCCCCTCCTGGTCAATGACGATTGCCTTGCATCCTAAAACCCCGGCCTCCACGGCGAGGTTACTACCTTGGTACTGCCCCGGCGGTACTTTCTGCATATTTCCCCAGGGCCATCGCCTTCCTATGCTGGCGCTACCCGCAATGGAGGACGTCATGCGCCGGCTCGTCAGTTACGCCCTGGTTATTCTGCTGGCAGCGGCAACCGCTCACGCAGGCGAGGCCACGCCGCTGCAAGTGCGCATCGGCTACCTGGGTTATCGTCCCGACCGCGGGCCCGCTGCTCTCCAACGTCATTGCCGAACCGGCCGATGCCGGGTTGCGCGGCGCTGAGCTGGCGATCGTCGACAGCAACAGCACTGGGCGTTTTCTCAAGCACGACTACCGCCTGGAAAGCGCCAGCGTCGACAGTCCCGAAGCTTTGCTCCAGGCCGCCCGTGCCCAACACGACCAGGGCCTGCGGCTGTTCGTGGTCAACGCACCGGCCGCCAGCCTGCGCCAGCTCAGCGCCGCCCTGCCCGACAGCCTGCTGTTCAACGCCGGCAGCCCCGACGACAGCCTGCGCACCACCGACTGTCTGGGCAACGTGCTGCACAGCCTGCCCGACCGCGCCATGCTTGCCGATGCCCTGGTGCAGTTCAGCGTGGTGCGCAAATGGCAGCGGACCTTGCTGATCGTTGGCCAGACGCCCGAGGACCAGGCCTATGCCGCCGCATTGCGCCGAGCCATGAAACGCTTCGGCATGAAGATCGTCGCCGAGAAAGCCTGGCAGTTCGACAACGACCAGCGCCGCAGCGCCCAGGCCGACATGCCGCTGTTCACCCAGACTGCCGAGTACGATGTGGTGCTGGTGGCCGACGAGCGCGGCGACTTCGGCGAATACCTGCCCTACCAGACCTGGTACCCGCGCCCAGTGGCCGGCACCCAAGGGCTGACGCCCACCGGCTGGCACAAGACCGTTGAAACCTACGGCGCGGCGCAATTGCAAAAACGCTTCGAAGCCCTGGCCGGACGCTGGATGAACGACCGTGACTTCGCCGCCTGGATCGCCGTGCGCAGCATCGCCGCCGCCGTGAGCAAACTGCGTCAGGACGACCCGTTCGCCATCCGCCAACTGGCCCTCAGCGACCAGTTGCCCCTGGACGGTTTCAAGGGTCGCAAGCTCAGCTACCGGCCGTGGAACGGCCAGTTGCGCCAGCCGATTCCCCTGGTCCAGCCCCGGGCACTGGTGAGCACCTCGCCCCAGGACGGTTTCCTGCACCCTTCCAATGAAATGGACAGCTTGGGCCATGACCGGCCCGAAGTGAGCTGCCGTTACCCCTGATCGATAACAACAATAAGGAAAACCGCCATGCGCCGCTCCCTGCTCCAACCGGCCCAGTTGTGCAAAGCCCTCGCCCTGGGCGCTGCGTTGCTCGCCGCCGGCCCCGCGGCCGCCAGCATCGCCTGGGTGTCCAACGAGAAAGACAACAGCCTCAGCCTGATCGACATGCAAAGCCTGGAAGTCATCGAGACCCTGCCGGTGGGCCAGCGTCCCCGGGGTCTGTTGCTGTCCCACGACAGTCGCCTGCTGTACATCTGCGCCAGCGATTCGGACCGAGTCCAGGTGATGGACGTCGCCACCCGCAAGATCATCAAGGAACTGCCCTCCGGCAAGGACCCGGAGCAGTTCGCCCTGCACCCCAACGACCGCTGGCTCTACGTGTCCAACGAAGACGACGCCCTGGTCACGGTGATCGACACCCAGACCTCCGAAGTGCTGGGCCAGATTGGCGTGGGTGTCGAGCCCGAAGGCATGGCCGTCAGCCCCGACGGCAAGTGGGCGGTCAACACCAGTGAAACCACGAACATGTTGCACTGGATCGACACCAGCACCCAGACCCTGGCCGACAACACCCTCGTCGACCAACGGCCGCGCTTCGTCGAATTCAATCGCGACGGCACGCAGCTCTGGGCCTCGGCGGAGATCGGCGGGTCGTTGACCATTCTCGACGTCGCCACGCGCCAGGTGCTCAAGACCCTGACGTTCCAGATCAAGGGTGTGCACCCGGACAAAGTGCAGCCGGTGGGCATCAAGCTCAGTGCTGACGGCAAGCTGGCGTTCGTCGCCCTGGGCCCGGCCAACCATGTGGCGGTGATCGACGCCAAGACCTTCGAAGTACTGGATTACCTGCTGGTGGGTCGACGGGTCTGGCAACTGGCGTTCACCCCGGACCAGAAGCAATTGCTGGCGACCAATGGCGTGAGCGGCGATGTTTCGGTGATCGATGTAGAGAGCCGCAAAGTCCTGAAGTCGGTGAAAGTCGGGCGCTACCCTTGGGGCGTGGTGGTCACGCCATGAACGCCCTGGAAGTCAGCGACCTGAGCTTTGCCTATGGCGCACGCGAAGCCCTCAAGCAAATGAACTTCAGCCTGCCCGCCGGACGTTTCGCAGCGCTGCTGGGGCCCAACGGCGCCGGCAAGTCGACGCTGATCGCCCTGCTCACGCGCCTGTACGACCTGCAACGCGGTGACATCCGCGTCGGCGGTCACTCCCTGCAAAAATCACCGCGCCCGGCCTTGCGCCAGTTGGGCGTGGTGTTCCAACAGAGCACCCTGGACCTGGACCTGAGCATCGACCAGAACCTGCGCTATCACCTGGCGCTGCATGGTTTTTCCCGGCCCCAGGGCAGCGTCCGTCTTGATGCCGAACTGACCCGCCAGCACCTGATCGAGCGCCGCCACGAGCGGGTGCGCGACCTCAATGGCGGGCATCGGCGCCGGGTGGAAATCGCCCGCGCCCTGCTCCATGAGCCGCGCCTGTTGCTGCTGGACGAACCCAGCGTCGGCCTCGATCCGGCCAGCCGCCTCGCCTTGGGCCTGCACATCCGGCAACTGTGCAGCGAACAGGGCATCAGTGTGCTCTGGACCACTCACCTGCTGGACGAAGTGCAGCCCAGCGACGACCTGTTGATCGTGCACCAGGGCCGCTTGGTCGCCAGCGGCCAGGCCGATGCGGTGAGCCTGGAACACGGTGGCACCCTCGGTTCGGCCTTCACCCATTTGACCGCCTCGGGAGTCCGGCCATGAACGCGTATTGGCACTGTTTCAGCGGCATCGTCATGCGCGAATGGCTGCGCTTTGTGCTGCAACGTACCCGGCTGCTCAGCGCCCTGGTCCGACCACTGCTGTGGCTGCTGGTGTTCGCCGCCGGTTTTCGCGCGGCATTGGGCATCGCCATCATCGCGCCCTACGACACCTACATCCCCTACGAGGTGTACATCGTACCGGGGCTGGCCTGCATGATCCTATTGTTCAACGGCATGCAGGGCTCGCTGTCGATGGTCTACGACCGGGAAATGGGCAGCATGCGCGTCCTGCTCACCAGCCCCCTACCGCGGGCTTTCCTGCTGGCGAGCAAGTTGCTGGCGACGTCGCTGATCTCGCTGTTGCAGGTCTACGCCTTTCTCGCCATCGCCTGGCTGTACGGCATCCAACCGCCGGCCATGGGCCTGCTGCTGGCCTTGCCGGCCCTGCTGCTGGTGGCCCTGATGCTCAGCGCCCTGGGCTTGTTGCTGTCCAATGCCATCCGGCAACTGGAGAACTTTGCCGGGGTGATGAATTTCGTGATTTTCCCGCTGTTCTTCCTGTCTTCGGCGCTATACCCGCTGTGGAAAATGCAGGAAGCCAGCCCGTGGCTGTATTGGCTCTGCGCGGTCAGCCCGTTCACCCATGGCGTGGAATTGGTGCGTTTTGCGCTGTATGAGCAGTTCAACCTGCTGGCGATGGTGGTGTGCGTGGGGTTGACCCTGGTGTTCGCGCTGTTGGCGGTGTGGACGTTCAATCCGCAGCATGCGGCGTTGCGCAAGGCCAATTGAACCTGCCCCATCCCAATATCCCTGTGGGTAAAGACCTGTGGGAGCGAGCTTGCTCGCGATAGCGGCGGATCATTCAGCAATGATGTTGACTGACACACCGCTATCGCGAGCAAGCTCGCTCCCACATGGGTATCCACAAGGGTTCTGCGCAGGGCCCATGGCTCAAATTACTACTTTAGTACCGGTTTTCCTGTCTATGGTCGCATTCACAAGACCTCGACCCTGGCATGTAATGGGCGCATAACAAAAAGGATAAATCCTATGCCCCGTTTGCTGGCGATCCTCTTGCTGGGCCTGGCGCTGAATGTCGCCCAGGCCGAGACCGTGCTGTTTTCGGCGCAAGGCTATCGCATCGCCCAATACCGCAGCCCGACGCCCGCCACGGTCGACGGCGCCCAGACCCTCGACACCCAGGCCCTGCAACGCCTGCTCGACCAAGCCCAACCCCCCCAGCTGATCGACGTTTATCGTCGCCCGTGGCTCCAGGGGCGTTTCATCGACAACGAACCCCATGCCAACCTCCCCGGCAGCTTATGGCTGGCCAATACCGGAGACGGCGATCTCGACCCGACCTGGCAGGACTACTTCAGCCATCACCTGCGCACGGCCACCGACGGGCGGTTGGATCGACCGCTGGTCTTTTATTGCCGCGCCGATTGCTGGTTAAGCTGGAACGCGGTAAAACGCGCCGCTGCCATGGGCTATAAGCATTTGTATTGGTACCGCGATGGCCTCGATGCCTGGGAGGCGGCCAACCTGCCCCTGCAAGCGGCCCGGCCCGAACCCTTTCCCTGATTTTGCACAGAAATGCGCGTAACTGCCCTGCCCCACACGACAATAACGAGGTGAATGGCCATGTATAAAATCCTGATAGCCGACGATCACCCACTGTTTCGCGAAGCCATCCACAACGTCATCAGCGACGGTTTTCCGGGCAGCGAGGTCATGGAGACCGCCGACTTGGACAGTGCCCTGGCATTGACCGCCGAGCACGACGACCTGGACCTGATCCTGCTGGACCTGAACATGCCCGGCATGCACGGGCTCAATGGCCTGATCAACCTGCGCAACGAGGCACCGACC
Source organism: Pseudomonas beijingensis (assembly GCF_030687295.1). Lineage (NCBI taxonomy): Bacteria > Pseudomonadati > Pseudomonadota > Gammaproteobacteria > Pseudomonadales > Pseudomonadaceae > Pseudomonas > Pseudomonas beijingensis. The sequence goes on from NZ_CP117425.1 coordinate 4,520,163, forward strand.
ATCCCCGTGGTGATCGTCTCCGCCGAGCAAGACAAACAAGTGGTGCTGCAAGCCATTACCTATGGCGCGGTGGGCTTCATCACCAAATCCTCGCCACGCTCGCAGATGACCGACGCCATCGAGCAGATCCTCAACGGCAACGTGTACCTGCCGCCCGACATCATCCGCACGCAGAAAAGCCCGATGGGCCGCCGCCTGAACGAAACCCCGGCCTTCCCACCGGAACTGCTCCAGGCCTTGACCCGCAAGCAACTGCTGGTGCTCGAACGCATGACCAAGGGCGAGTCGAACAAGCAGATCGCCTACACCCTGGACATCGCCGAAACCACGGTCAAGGCCCACGTCTCGGCGATCCTGCGCAAGCTCAATGTGCACAACCGGGTACAGGCTATCCTCAGTGCCGGGGATATTGATTTCGGGGCTTATTTGCGGCGTTGAATAACCAACGCATCTCCCTGTGGCGAGGGAGCTTGCTCCCGCTGGGGCGCGAAGCGGCCCTAAACCCTGACAACTCGATATGCCAGACAGACCCTGGGGGCTGCTTCGCAGCCCAGCGGGAGCAAGCTCCCTCGCCACAAAAGCCATTCGGCTCAATGACTCTGGGTTTGGCCCAACAAATGACTCATCGCGATCTTGAGCTTCATCGGCCGCACCGGCTTGTGCATCAGGGTGTGCCCGCGCTCGCGGATCTGCTGCTTGAGTTCGTTGCTGTAGTTGGCGGTGATCATCATGGCCGGGATCGGTGAAGCCCGGCGGGCATTGATCCGGGCCACCGCGTCCATGCCGTTCTGATCATGGTCCAAGTGATAGTCGGCAATCAGCAGGTCGGCCTCGGCGTGGTAGTTGTCCACCTGGCAGGCCAGGTCCTGTTCCGACAACGCGGTCACGACCTGGCAACCCCAACCCTCCAGCAAGGTGCGCATGCCCGCACAAATCGCCGCGTCGTTATCCAGCACCCAGACCCGCGCCCCGCGCAGACGTTCGAGCATCGGCTCGCTCATGTCCAGGCACGGCAACGGCTTGGGCGCGGTGGCGCTCAGCGGTACGTCGATGGCGAACATCGAGCCCTTGCCCGGCCAGGAGCGCACCTGGATCCGGTGCCCGAGGATCCCGGCGATTTTCTCGACAATTGCCAGGCCCAGGCCCAACCCACGGTCTTGGTTCGGACGCTGGACGTCGCCGCGCTTGAACTCCTGGAATATTTCCTCCAGGCGGTTCTCGGCAATGCCGATGCCGCTGTCCCAGACTTGGATCGACACCCGCTGGCGATGCCGGCGGCAGCCCAGCACCACCCGGCCGCTGGGGGTGTAGCGAATGGCATTGCTCAGCAGGTTGCGCAATATCCGCGCGAGCAATTGCATGTCGCTGCGCACCAGCACCGAACAACCGACAAAGTGCAACTCCAGCCCTTCGCTGCGGGCGATCTGAGCGTATTCGGCGGCCAGATTGTCCAGCAGCTCGCTGAGGCCGAACGGCGCGACATCGGCCTTGATCACCCCGGCGTCCAGCTTGGAGATGTCCACGAGGGTGCCCAACAAGTTCTCCACGTCCTGCAGCGAGTTGCTGACGTTGCGCACCAGTTGCGCATTGGCGACCGGTTCGCGGCGCTCAAGCAAGGCACTGGTGAACAACCGGGCGGCGTTGAGCGGTTGCAGCAGGTCATGACTGACCGCCGCGAGGAATTTGGTCTTCGACAGGTTGGCCTGCTCGGCCTCGCGCTTCGCCTCTCGCAGGCGCAACTCCACCCGGCTGCGCTCGTCGATCTCGCGTAGCAACTGGTCGTTGAGGGTGGTCAGTTCGGCCGTGCGTTCCTGGACCCGCTGTTCCAGGTTCTGATAAGCCTGGTGCAGTGCTTCGGCGGTGCGGCGGCGCTCGGTGATGTCGCGGATCAGCACGAAAATCCCCACCACTTCGCCATTGGCCAAACGGTTAGGCACGTAAGAGCGCAGCATGTAGCGCTCCTGGTTGTTGATGTTGGTCTCGGCGAATTCAAAGGTGACGCTCTCCCCCGCCAACGCCCGCGCCACATAGGCTTCCAGGCGCTGGTAATGCTGCTCGCTATGGGCTTCGCGCAGGCTCTGGCCGAGCATCACGCCACGAGGCCAGCAATACCATTGCTCGTAGACCTTGTTGGTGAACTCGTAGACCAGGTCGGCGTTGAGGTAGGCGATCAGCGCCGGCACATGGTCAGTGATCAGGCGGATCCAGCGCTCGCTTTCGCTCAGTGCCTCGGCGTGCTGGTAGCGCTCGGTGATGTCGGTGAAGGTGTTGACGTAGCCGCCGGTGGGCAACGGATGCGTGCGAATCTCCAGGACCCGGCCATCGGACAGGCGCTGCTCGCATTCGTGGACCAGCCGGCCGTTGCTGTCGCGACTGGCCGGGGTCAGCAGCTGCAACTCACTGTCGCCGATCACCTCATTGAATGGTCGATGGGCCGCCACCGGTGCCAGGCCACTGAGTTCGAGGAAGCGCCGGTTCCACAGCTCCAGCACGCCTTGGGCGTTGACCATCGCCACGCCTTGGGACAGGTTGTCCACTGCCCGCTGCAACAGGTGGGATTTCTGCGCGATGGCCTGCTCGCGACGCACGGTTTCGCTGAGCTTGACGTCGGTAATGTCGGTAAACAGGATCACCCGCCCGCCTTCCTGGGTCGGCCGCTCGCTGACTTGCAGCCAGCGCCCGTTCTGCAAGCGATACAACACGTGCTCGTCGGCCTGGCCGCGGGGTTCTTCGCTGAACAGCCCGTTGGCGGTCATCAAGCGCTTGACCTCGCAAAGGCGCATCCCGGCGATGATGCGCACCCGGCTGTTGGCCCAGAAGGCCTTGAAGCGGCTGTTGAACAGGACGATGCGTTGCTGCTCATCGAACAGCACAAATGCATCGGAGATGCTTTCGATGGCGTCGATAAGGTGTCGGTGGGCGGTTTCCGCCCGCAGCCGCGCCTCGCCCAGCAAGTGATTGCCGGCCTTGAGTTCAGCCATGGCCTGGTTCAGGGCGTCGGTGCGCTCACGCACCTGCTCGGCCAACACCACCGAGTGCTGGAACGCCGCATAGGGGTCGTTGCCCCGGGTGGCGCCGGACTCCACCCGCTCGATCAGCGCCTCGTTGATGCGCCGCAACTTGCGGTTTTCATGTTGCAGGCTGGCAAGCTGGGCCTGTAGGTCAGCGATGGCCGGGGACGCGATGTCGGGCAATGGCAACTCCGGTGAACGTCTGGTTGATGTGCATGCCATTGAACTGTTCTCCATAGGTGTTGAACCCCATCACCCGTTGTTCGCGCAGGAACTGGCCGATCTGCTCCAGGCCGCCGCGATCTTCCAACTCCAGGCGCCTGAGGAAGCAATCGCAGCCGATGGTCAGCAGCAAATCGCCGAGGCGCGCCTGCAAGCCCTCGAACAGCGTTTGCAGGTTGTGCAGCAAGGGACCGGGGGTCATCGCGGTGAGGACGATGCCGTTCTCCACCGCACAGTAGAAACTCAGGCTCAGGTCCGGATGCACCTGCTGGATCGCCCGCACGTAGTACTGGTCGTTGATGCGCACCGCCAGTGGATGGGCGGCAAAAACCCGATAGTCGAGGGCGCTCACCGGCACGCCGATGTGCCGGGCGTATTCCTCGGCGGCGGGTTCGGCGTTGAGCTCATAGACCCGCCGCGAAGCACTGTCGGCGCCAGTCACCACCAGTTTCTCTTCCCTGGGCAGGATGTGATGGGTGGTGAAGACTTCGAATTCCAGCCAGGTGTTGATCAACAGCACCACGGCGGCGCCACTGTGGAACTGGCCTTCGAAGTAGACGTGGGTGTGGGTCAGGTAGTTGTCATCGCCGGCCGAACCGCCGAAATGCGGGATGTCCCCCAACGCGGCACTCAAGGCCGCCAGCACCATTTCCTCGCGACTGGACAGGCCATCGAGCAGGGTCAAGGCGAAACTGTGACCCTTGATCGGCGCCAAGGCGTTGCTGCGACAGCCGCTGGCCAGGCGCTCGACCATTTGCTGGGCGTCGATCAGGCTGAAGTGTTCCATTTCGCCGATCAACTCGGCGGCGATGGAAAAGTGCCGATGATCGAACCCCACCGCCGTCACGCAGTTGCGACCGTAGCCCTGGGAGGTGATTTCCCCGGCGCTGGTGCAGCCCACCAGGCGAATCCCGCCGAAACTCTGGGACAGCGCCTGGCCCAGGGCCGGCAAGTCGTATTCGGCGGAACAGAAAAACAGCACGAACCCCAGGTGCGGGTGCAACAACTGCCGCGCCAGCGCCTGGGCCACCTGCTGGACGTCGGTCGCCTGGGACATGGCGCTCACCACACCTTCGCTCTGGGCCTGCTGCATCGTCGCCTCCGGCGGGTGCGTGATAGGAACCCTGAGTGTACGAAGCCGCGCCGGGTCGACGAATGCTACTTGGGTAGCGGGTGGACGCTTCCATGGGATGAGATTGCTCCCGCTATGTGGGAGCAAGGCTTGCCCGCGATAAAGGCGATGCGGTCTGGCAGAATCGAGGCGCCTCTATCGCGAGCAAGCCTTGCTCCCACAAGCGTCCTTGCCACAAGAGCCGTTCGGCGTGCAGGCAGTATCAGTGGTTCATCGGCGCCATGGCGCTCGCCTGCCCCAGCAGTTTCTGGTCGATGTCTTCCAGGCGCAGCACCCGGCCGCCGGTATCGCTCGCCAGTTTTTGTGCCGCCTGGGGATCGGAGAACGAAGCCAGGACCACGCCCATGGCGCCTTTGAGCCCACTGCCGATGACGAAGTAGGCGCTACGAGCGTCGATCAGGTGGGCGTCATCCGGCGTGTCCCAATGGCTGCGGCCCATGTCGTGGACATACAGCTTGACGTCGGACCGATGGTTTTCCGGCTGCAGCCACCAGCCCAGCATCTCCGCCGGCGAGCAGAACTTCTTCACGCCGCTCGCCGCGACCGCCGCACCCTTGGGGCCGGGAAAATCGGTGATGATCATGCCGCACACATGACACTCGTCACTGGGATGGAACCCCGGCGCCGCCTCGCTGGCCGCAGGTGGCTCGGCTTTGTCGCAAGCCGCCAGCGCCAGGCACATCAATAACCCGGCCAGGAGGCGGCTCCCCTTGAGGTACACCTTGTTCATCGTTGCATGCTCCCTTATCAAGATTGAAATTCACGGGCTCCGGCGATTGAACAACCGATAGGCCAGCCATAACGGGACCGCCATCCATAAACCCAGGCACAACCAGAGCCAAGGCCCCGACACCGGCAGGTCGCTGCCCAAGGTCAGCACCGCGGCGCCGCTGGACACCGCATCGAATCCGGACAGATTGATCAGCCGATAGACATCGGTAGGGTTGAACAACAGCAGCCATGGCAATAGCTGCGGGCTGAAGCGCCCCTCGCTCAGCACCAGCAGCGCCAGCAACGCCAGGTCGAACACCAGCACGAAGAAAAACCACACCCCCAGCGCCAGCCCGGCCGCGGTGGATTTCTCTGCCGACAAACTGCTCAGCACATAGGCCAGCCCAAGGAACACCCAGCCCAACAGCGTGCTGGACAGCATGAAGCGACCGAAAGCCCAGAGCAGCAGGCTCAACTGGACATCATCCACCAACAGGGCGATGGCCAGCATGGCGCAGCCAAAACCGATGAACGTGGCCAGGGCCAGGATCAAGCCGTGGCCGACAAACTTGCCCAGCAGCAATTGGCCGCGCCCCAACGGATAGGTCAGCAACAGCAGCAAGGTGCCGTTCTCGTCCTCGCCGACAATCGCGTCGTAGGCCAGCAGCAAGGCAATCAGCGGCATCAGGAAGGTCGCCAGGCTGGACAGGCTCGCCACCGTCGCGGGCACCGAGGTAAACCCCAGTTGACCGGACGCCGCAGCGCCGAGCCAGGCAATGCCAATCGCCAGCACCGCGAACAACAAACTGATCGCCAACAACCAGCGATTGCGCAGGCCATCGCTGAACTCCTTGCGGGCCATGTTCCAGACCGGATTCATAGGCTGACCTCCTCGGCCGCGGCACGGAGCATGTAATGACGGTACAAATCCTCAAGCGACGGCGGCTTGATCTCGACATCCGTCGGGTCGTCCTGGGCCAGTAACTGGCGCAGCAATTTCAGTTTGCTGCCGTCCGGCGCGCACACTTGCACCCCTTCCGCCCCCCAACCCTGGGTGGCATGCCCTTCGCTGCGCCAATGCTGGCGAAGCCAATCGGCCCGTGACAGGCCCGAGGCTCGGATCAGCGTCGGCAGCCCCGCCTCCTCCCGCAACCGAGCCAGGCTGCCCAGGGCCAGCAGGCGACCTTGGGTAAGAATCGCGGCGCGGTTGATGTGCGCTTCCACACCAGGCAAGACGTGGGAACAGAGAATGATGCTGGTGCCCTGCCAACGCAGGCGGTCGAGCAATTGATAGAGGTCCTGGGTGGCGATGGGGTCCAGGCCCACGGTCGGTTCGTCCAGCAATAACAGGCGCGGCTGGCCAAGCAGGGCCTGGGCCAGGCCGAGGCGTTGGCGCATGCCCTTGGAGTAGGTCCTTACCCGCCGTTGAGCAGCGCCCGCCAACCCCACTTCGTCCAGTAAACGCTCGACCTGCTCCGGTGCCGCGCCTTTGAGCCGGGCAAAATGGCGCAAGGTTTCCAGCCCGCTCAATTGCGGGTAGAACATCACGTTCTCGGGCAGATAACCGAGCATCTGTCGCACGCCCGGGTCGCTGGGCGCGCGGCCGAAGACACGCACCTCGCCCTCACTGGCCCGCAGCAAACCGAGGATCAACTTCATGGTGGTGGTCTTGCCCGCGCCGTTGTGCCCGAACAGCCCGAGCACCTCGCCTTGGGCCAGGTTCAAGTCCAGCCCGCGCAGTACGGTGACATCGCCATAGCGCTGGCTGACCCCTTCGATCTCGACGACGTTCAAGACGCGTCCTCCTGGGTACTGTTGCGTGACGGGGGCTGGACAGGGGTTTGCATCAGCGGATGACTGTCCATCACCCCGGGGGATTTCATCACCGGGAAGGCCCGCTGCACCCAGCGCAGCAGTTCGATCCCCGGGCTGTTCATCAGCAATCGCACCTGGGGATACAGCCACAGCAGGCGATCGACGTTGTCGTTGGGTTCATAGGCCACATCCCCCATACCGTCACCATTACGATCCCAGCCCAGGTAGTCGCTCCAGTAATTGCCACGCCCATCCGCCGACCATTCCTGCAACCGCGTGGCCACGTATTTGACCTGGCGCTGGTTATGGACGAAGGCATTGCCGGCGATGCGGTTATCCTCCGAGCCGGCCGTCAGGTGGATACCCACGGCGCTGCGCTCGAAATGATTGCCTTCGATGCGGTTGAACAACGAGTTGTAAATGAACAGGGCCTTGCCCTCGGCACCGGTGATCATGGTGTCGCCGGTGGACCCGTCGCGCACGTCGCTGACGAAGTTGTCGCGCAGGGTGGAATAAGTGATGTAGTTCATCAGGATCCCGTAGTTCTGATCCTGTTCGGAGCGATTGCCGATGACCGTCAACTGGCGGCTTTGCATCAAGGCATAACCGGTGCGGGTACGCCGGGTGACGTTATCCAGCAGGCGGTTATCGTTGGCGAACATGTAATGCACGCCGTAGCGCAGGTCTTCGAGGACGTTGCCCTGGAGCAGGTTGCCGCTGGAAGTGTCGATGTAGATGCCATCGCGGGTTTCGCGCACCTGGTTGCCGATGACCCGGGCGCCGTGTACGGCATACAAATGGATGCCGTTGCCGCGGTCCTGGGAGCGCAGGCTGGGGTCGCCCTGGATGTGGTTGTCGATCAGGCTGACGTCCCGCGTGCCATCGACCCAGATACCGAAGCCCTGGCCCTGCATCCGGTTCCCACGAACCACGGCCCCTTGGGCGACCGGTTGGATGAAGACGGCCGCGTTCATGGCCGTGAGGTCGTGGCCCCAGTCCAGGAAGGTACAGCCCTGGACCTGGACGTTCGGGGCGCGAATGATCAACCCATTGCCCTCGCCCTGCCCCTGGAATACTGCATCCGGCGCGCACGTGAGGGTCATGGGCTGGTCGATGCTGAACGAGCCCCGGTAGTGGCCCGCAGGCAGGCGCCATTGCTGGGTGCCCTCGGCCTGCAAAGGCAAATCGGTGATCGGCTGCGGTGCGCCGAACGCCCCGCCCGATAACAGGCAAAGCACCAGCGCAATGACCGGTTGGCGGGCGTGTTGCGGCTTTTTCCCGGTCATTGCACCTGTCTCCTTGATGAACCGACTCAGGCCTTTTCAACCAGCATGCGCCCGACCATTTCCATGTGCAGGGCGTGGCAGAACCAACTGCAGTAGTACCAGTGCAAGCCGGCCTTGTCGGCGGTGAAGGTGATGGATGAGGTCTGTTGCGGGCTGATCTCCATGCTGGCGCCGTGGTTGGTCATGACAAAGCCGTGGGACACGTCTTCGATCTGATCGATGTTAGTGATGGTCACCGTCACCTCGTTGCCTTGCTTGACGGTGAACTCCGTCAGGCCATAGGCCGGCGCCATCGAGGTCATGTACACCCGCACCTTGTTGCCGTCGCGGATGACCTTGTTGTCGGTTTCCAGGTTGATGCCGTCCTTCTTCGCCAGGGCCACGGTGTCGGCAAAGAACGGATCATTGCGGTTCCAGATTTTCTGGGTCTTGATCTGGTCGCGCCGCGCGAGAATGCAGTCATGGGGTTCGGCGAAGGCCGGCCCGTCGTGCACCAGCTTCATTTCATCACCGGAAATGTCGATCAACTGATCGTTCTCCGGATGCAATGGGCCGGTGGGCAGGAAACGGTCCTTGGAGAATTTGCACAACACCACCAGCCACTTGCCGTCCGCCTCACTGGTTTCGGTGAGGGACGCGTGGTTGTGGCCGGGTTGGTACTGGACGTCGAGTTTCTGCTTGATGTAATTGACCTTCTCGCCCTTGTAGGCGCGGATGGCCTCGTCCATGTTCCACTTCACCACCTGGCTGTCGATGAACAACGTCGTATAGGCATTGCCACGCCCGTCGAAGGTGGTGTGCAGCGGCCCCAGCCCCAGTTCCGGTTCGGCGACGATCACTTCGCGTGGGTCCTTGAAGCGGTCGGCGAACAAGTCGTCCAGGCGGTCGATGGCGATCATCGAGACCGTCGGCGACAGCTTGCCGTTGGCGATGAAGTATTTGCCGTCCGACGAGGTATTGAGCCCATGGGGGTTCTTCGGCACTGGAATGTAGCGGGTAAACTCGGAGTCCTTGCCATCGGTCTTGCGACCATCGACCACCGGCACCTTGGAGCCGTCCAGGGTGATGAATTTGCCGGCCTTGATCGCCGCCTCGATGCGCGGGATGTTGAACACCACCACCCAGTCGCGCTCGTTGCGCATCATGCCGCCCAGGTCATAGGCCTTCTCGGAGTTGTAGCAGGTACTGGCGGCGTATTTGCCAGTGTAGTCGGCGTCGGAATTGTCCAGGTTGCCGTCGACGATCACCTGGAACGCCATTTCCATTTTCTCGGCATCGATGGCGTTGAACATCGTGAAGCTGTTTTTGTCTTGCAGGTCGAAGGTGTGGCCGTCATTGGGGTGCGGGATCACGAACTCGGCGTTGGCGAATACGTACTTGGTGTACGGCACCTTCTGCAATCGCAGGCCGTGAATGGCTTGCACGTTGGGCACGGTGAGGATCTTGTCGCACTTCATGATGTCCAGGCGGATGCGCGCGACCCGGGAGTTGGCCTTGTCGTTGATGAACAGGTATTTACCGTCGTACTTGCCGTCGGTCATGGAGATGTGCGGATGGTGGCAGTCGCCGTTCTGGTATTTGGCGCTGTCGCCGAGAATGCGCTTGCTCTCGTTGGTCAGGCCCCAACCGGTGGCCGAGTCGACGTTGAACACCGGGATGCGCATCAGCTCGCGCATCGACGGCACGCCCAGCACCCGCACCTCGCCTTGGTGGCCGCCGCTCCAGAAACCGTAATACTCATCGAGTTCACCTGGGCCGACGTGGATCTTGGACTTGGCCTCCTTGGCCGCCGCGGCCCAGGACTCACGGGTGAACGTCCCGGCCCCCAGCGCCGTCGCGCCGGCCAGTACCGCCCCCGTTACCGCACCGGTGCCGAGAAAACTGCGCCGGCTGAAACCCCGGGGTTCTTCCACCGCGCCAGGGGTTTGGTCTTTTTTGTCGCTCATGCTGTGTGCTCCATGAAGAATGAAACGGTCAAGGGACAGGCCATTGGGGTGCCTCAAGGCGCCGGGTTCACCTGCACCACGGGAATCAGTTGCGCATCGGTCACGCTCGCCTTGCCGCGCTTCTTGCGCTTGTTGATCAGCGGCGGGCATTTGTTTTCGTTGTGCCAGGTCATCTGGCAGTCGAGGCAGTAATGGCATTCGTTGGCATTGATCCGGCCATCGGGGTGAATCGCCTGGATCTCGCATTCCTTGGCGCACAGTTGGCAGGGGTTGCCACATTCCTTGCGGCGCTTGAGCCAAAGCAGTCGACAGGAAGCGCGGCGCAGAATACAGGACCATTGCGGGTGAACAGATTGATCAGCAGCAGGCCCACCGCGTACGCCACGAACCACCACTGGCGGTCGAACTTGAGGGTGATGGCGGTCTTGAAGGGCTCCACTTCGGCCAGCCGTTCGGCGCTGGACATCGACTCCAGCGAGACGCCGAACAGCACCAGCAAGATGATGTACTTGATCGCCCACAGCCGCTCATGGACGGCGAACGGCAACTCGTATTGCGGCACCTTGAGCGTGCGCGCCAGTTCGTTGAGCAACTCCTGCAACGCGCCGAACGGACACAACCACCCGCAGAACACCCCGCGCCCCCACAACAGAATGCTGGCGGCGGTGAACACCCAGAGGATGAAAATCAGCGGATCGGTGAGGAACAGCTCCCAGCGAAAGCCTTCGAACAAGGCGTGGACGAAGGTCAGCACGTTCACCACCGACAGTTGCGCCAGCGCAAAGCCGCCCAGGAACACCACGGTGAACAACAGGTAACCGCGACGCAGCCAATGCAGCAGCCTCGGTCGCCGGGCCAGTGAGTCCTGGAAAAACAGGATCATCGTGAGCGCCAGCAGCGCCGCTGCGAGTACGGAGATCTCGACGCTTTTCTGATACCAGAGCGTCAGCCACATTGGCCGGCTGGCTTCCTCGGCGGCCGCCAGTTGCTCGGCGGTTGGCAATGGCCGTTCCAGGTAGGGTTCGGGCAGTTGATAGGCCAGTTCGAAACTGCTGAAGGTGCCGCTGACCGGGCCGGTCTGGCGGCGCACCAGCAGCTCCAGGGTCCAGGGCGAGCCGGGGTCGAAACGGTGGGAGGCGCGGATGATAAAGATCGCCATTTCGTCGAAGTCCGGCATGTCGTCGAGGGCCACATCATTCAGGCGCTGGAAATCCAGGTCGCGAAAGCTGATGGTGTCGCCCGACTGGCGCAGCTGCACCCGGTCGAAGATGCCGCCACGCACGTAGCCCGACCCCTTGAAGGAATAACGCCCACTGCCGATCACCGCGATGGCGTGTTCACCGGGTTTGAGCTCGCTCATCAGCGCGCGGTACTGCGCATCGCCCAGCAGGCTGCGGCCAATGGTGGGAGGGTTGAGGTGGGTGGCGTAGAGGTCGATGAAGGTGTCATTCACCTGCTCGCCGCTGGCGGTTTCGACCTGCTCGGCTTCGGTGCCCTTGAAGGACGCATCGACTTGGCCACGGGTCAGGTGCAGGCGACGGACAGCGCCGTTGCCAGTCAGGGTCTTCCAGTCGGCAGGTTGGTAGATATCCTCGCGCACCCGGGCCGGCGCCACGGCCAACCCTGCGTCACCCTTGACCAGGCCCAGGGACACCGCGACATCGTGAGCGGCGCGCATGATCACTTCGTTGACCACCATGGCCGTCACAGTGGCGCCGGCGATCGCATCGACAGTCACCGCATTCGGGTCGCTGGAATGCCCAACCACCACCCGCTGGTTGACCTTGATGCCGCTGTAGCGCGCGCTGAAAGCGTGGAGTTTTTCTTCGGCGATGCCGATCAGCAGGATCGGTTCGTGGTGTTCAAGCACGTAGGCATCGAGGATCACCCCGGCAGGATCGAGGATCACCTGGACATTGATCGGCTTGCCTGAATACGCCGGAATGTCCACCACGTCCAAGCTCTGGAAGACATAACCCACGACCTTGCCGGCGGCGGACAGTTTGCGGACCTTGAAGGAACCGTCGGGCTCGGAGATCGAATCGACCGGACTCAGGACATGATGGATGCGCTGTTGCGGGAGGTCACCGTAGTCCTTGGCCTGGACGATTGCGGCGAACATCAGCAGTAGAACGAACAGCCCGGGGAGCCAGGAGCGGGATAGGTGCAGCATCACAAAGGGAGGGGTCATGAGCGCCAGGGCTTGGAGGCAGGATCTTGGCGATCATTGTGGGGGCCGCCCCTGGCTTGGGCCCTTGATTGAAATCAACTTGGGAAGACTAAACCCGACTCACAAAAAGTCTGTGGCGAGGGGATTTATCCCCGCTGGGGTGCGAAGCAGCCCCAAAACCCGTCCCTGCGGTTTGTCAGGTTGATCCTGATCAGCCTCATTGGGGGCGCTTCGCACCCCAGCGGGGATAAATCCCCTCGCCACAAGTTGGTGTCAATTCAAATAATAATGCGCGGTCCGGTACTCAGCGCAACCCATAGGAATAGATGCGGCCGTCATTGCTGTCGTACCAGTTACCGTTGGCCCAGAACACCCGGTCCTGCGCCGGTTGAAAGCCAAGAATGCCCAGGTAGCCGCCGATGGCGAGGCGTTGCCAGGAGCGGCCCCAATCCTTGGAATAGAACACGCCATCGGCGGAGATGTTCGCGTCCGACCACCAGTAGAGCCAGCGCGGTGGTTGGTGATCGCTGGTGGTGTTGATCAGCAGGGTGTTTTGCCCCATCCAGACGTTGCTGCCACGCACCTGGGTATCCGATGCCAAAGGTGCAAAGACACTGGGCAGGTCACCCAAGAGCGTCCAGGTCAGCGCGGCGGTATCCAGTTCGGCGACCACATTTTGCCCGCGGTCCCCCTGGTCAATCAGCCCCATCACCCGCCCGGCATCGTTCTGTAGCAGCTTGCTCACGAACAGGTTGTCGTCACGCTGCCTATCCACCACCTGCCATTGCCCTGCCTGGGCTTGCAACCGGGCCCGTGTCGTGACGTTGACCGCGACATTGTGGCTGACGTCATCCGGATGGCCGCCCCAGAAGCGTTGGGACACCCAGATAAAGGCCGTCTGTGCATCCAGCTGCAGGACACTGGTCTGGATGTCCCCGTGTTCACCTGCACTCGTGCCCCACTCAGTGATGTCAGGACGTTTGCCGTGGGCGTATTCGGCGGACACCAGCAACGACTCGGGGCCCATGATCGGCGAGCTGTGCGCACCGCGATCAGCCGAATAAAAGACGCCAGTGGAAACGGCACTCGGTTTCTCTTCATCGGTGTCCACCACGTCCGGCCTGCCCACGGCCCAGACTTCATTCGCGCCATGGAAATAGGGAACCAGGCTCCAGGCCAACGAATCGGCCTCGGGAAACCACCCCTGGGTCAACCACGTCCAGCGCTGGCCTTGGTCATCACTGCGAAAGACTACGGTTTGATCGGGCTCATGGGTATTCGCCGTTTCAGGCCGCCGACGAAGGCCGGTGAGCAGGAACACACTGCTCCCGTCCGGACTCGCCACCAGGCAGGCGGCGCCGCTGACATGGGCCACGAACTGAAATTGCCCCTGGGCATCCAGGCGGGAAATGAACGAGGTTTCCGTTTCGGGACGAGAGAACAAATGGGCAAACGTCCCGGGCATCTCCGGTTCTTCAGGCTCGGCGGGCTTGCCATAGACCAGCGCATCCAGGTCCACCACATCAGTGGACGGTTCAAGCGCTTGGGCCTCGTCCTCCAGGCGTCCCACCAGCCAAGTCCCCTGCGGTGTCACCGTCACGCCCGTGCAATACTGGGTCATCGCGCGCAAGCGGGTATCCTTCACGACGCCCACTTGCTGCTGATCGGGGGCTGGCACCACCCCACTCCAGCTTGGCACTGGTGAGCATCCACATGTACCACAGCGCCGCGCCGGCCAGCAGGGCGACAAATAATCTAGAAAGCAGTTTTGAACGAGGCATGGGGAGGTCCGTATCCGGGGGAAAACTGCGAAGCTTTTCTCATCTCTTTTGTCCGGAGTAAATTTTTATCGCACGAGCATGGACGAACCCGGTCGCATAATTGTCAACGCTGTGACCCAGGTTCCATTCTCTCCGTGACGCCGTTTCACCTGAAAGCCTCAATGCGTTAAGCAGACGCCCACAAGGAACGCTCCATGCCCGCAAGCTCTGGCCCCGCCACCGCCTCTTCATTGCCGCAAGCCACCGGTTTCGTCCGGGTGCGTGGCGCCCGCGAACACAACCTCAAGAATGTCGATGTGGACATCCCTCGCGATGCCTTGGTGGTGTTCACCGGCGTGTCGGGGTCCGGCAAGTCGTCGCTGGCCTTTTCCACGCTCTATGCCGAAGCCCAGCGTCGCTACTTCGAATCCGTCGCGCCCTATGCGCGGCGCCTGATCGACCAGGTGGGCGTGCCGGACGTGGACAGCATCGAAGGCCTGCCCCCAGCAGTCGCCTTGCAGCAACAACGCGGCACCCCCAGTGCGCGTTCATCGGTGGGCAGCGTCACCACCCTGTCGAGCCTGATTCGTATGCTCTACTCCCGCGCCGGCAGCTACCCGGCCGACCAACCGATGCTCTACGCCGAGGACTTCTCGCCCAACACGCCCCAGGGCGCCTGCCAGGAATGCCACGGCCTGGGTCGGGTCTATGAAGTGACCGAAGCGTCCATGGTGCCGGACCCATCGCTGACCATCCGCGAACGCGCCGTGGCTGCCTGGCCCATGGCCTGGCAGGGCCAGAACCTGCGGGACATTCTGGTGACCCTGGGGTATGACGTCGACATCCCCTGGCGCGACCTGCCGAAAAAGCAAAGGGACTGGATTCTCTTCACCGAAGAAACCCCTACCGTTCCCGTCTACGCCGGACTGACGCCGGCCCAGACCCGCACCGCCCTCAAGCGCAAGCTCGAGCCCAGCTATCAGGGCACGTTCAGCGGCGCCCGACGCTACCTGCTGCACACGTTCATGCACTCCCAAAGCGCCCAGATGCGCAAGCGCGTGGCGCAATACATGCGCGCCAGCCCTTGCCCGGTGTGCGAAGGTAAACGCCTCAAGCGCCAGGCTCTGACGGTGACCTTTGCCGGCCTGGACATTGCCGAACTGTCCCACCTGCCGTTGCTGGAACTGGCCGAGGTGCTCAAGGGCGTTGCCGCCCCCGATTATCTGGCGCAAACCGAGGAACCGGGAACAACCCTCACCCACCAGCAAACCCGCGATGCCCGCGAGCAACGCGCGGCCCGGGGCGAGAATCCCCACGTCGGTGGGCCTGATGCACGCCACACCCACAATCTGTCCCTGGAAAAACGCCTGGCCGCCCAGCGCATCGCCGCCGAGCTGCTGGAACGGATCACCACCCTGATCGACCTGGGCCTCGGCTACCTCGCCCTGGAGCGCAGCACGCCGACGCTTTCCTCCGGCGAACTGCAACGCCTGCGCCTGGCGACCCAGCTCAACTCCCAACTGTTCGGCGTGATCTACGTGCTGGACGAACCCTCCGCCGGCCTGCACCCGGCTGACAGCGAAGCGTTGTTTGGTGCCCTGCAACGCCTCAAGGCAGCGGGTAACTCGGTGTTTGTGGTCGAACATGACCTCGATACCATGCGCCGCGCCGACTGGCTCATCGACGTGGGCCCGGACGCTGGCGAACAAGGTGGGAAAGTCCTCTACAGCGGCCCGCCGGCAGGCCTTGGCCAGGTGCCTGAATCACGCACCCGCGCCTACCTGTTTGGCGAAGCACACGCCGCGACACGCAGCCCGCGAGCACCCAAGGATTGGCTGCGCCTGGAAGGCATCACCCGCAACAACCTCGACAATCTGAGCGCAGCCTTCCCGTTGGGCTGCTTCACCGCCGTGACCGGCATTTCTGGCTCAGGCAAATCCAGTCTCGTCAGCCAGGCCCTGCTGGATCTGGTCGGCGCCCACCTGGGTCAAGCCAGCCCCAACGCCGAACCCGATGAGCAAAGCCTGGAAGACGAACCCGTGCAAACCAGCACTGGGCGCGTTGCTGCGGGGCTCGACGCGATCAAGCGGCTGGTGCAGGTGGACCAGAAACCCATTGGCCGCACCCCGCGCTCCAACCTCGCCACTTACACCGGGCTGTTCGATCACGTGCGCAAACTGTTCGCCGCGACCGAGCAGGCGCAGGCGCTGGGGTTCGATGCCGGGCGGTTTTCCTTCAACGTCGCCAAGGGGCGCTGCGAGACCTGCGAAGGTGAAGGCTTCGTCAGCGTGGAGTTGTTGTTCATGCCCAGCGTGTACGCCCCCTGCCCCACCTGCCACGGCGCGCGCTACAACCCGCAGACCCTGGAAGTTCGCTGGCAGGGCCTGGACATTTCCCAGGTGTTGCAACTGACCGTGAACCAGGCCCTCGAGGTGTTTGCCGAACAAGCGGCGGCCAGGCGTTCGTTGCAAGTGCTGCAAGATATCGGCCTGGGCTACCTGCGCCTTGGCCAACCGGCCACGGAGCTGTCCGGCGGCGAAGCCCAGCGGATCAAGCTGGCGACAGAACTGCAGCGCAAGGCTCGTGGCGCAACCTTGTACGTGTTGGACGAGCCGACCAACGGGTTGCATCCCCAGGACGTAGACCGTTTGCTGGTGCAGTTGAATCGCCTGGTGGAAGAAGGTCATACGGTGGTTGTGGTGGAACATGACATGCGAGTGGTGGCGCAGAGTGACTGGGTCATCGATATCGGCCCGGGGGCTGGCACCCAGGGCGGAAACGTGGTGGTTTGCGGGGCTCCGGAGACTGTAGCGAAATGCCGGGAGAGTCGAACGGCAGGGTTCCTGGAAAGGGCTTTGCAGCTTGAAAATTGAAGGTCCAACTCCGAATTGTCAGGCGCCCTGGCGTCGATATCGGCCCAGATTCAGGCGAAATGTACCTGGGATGCGATATTGAAAAGCATGCTGCAAGCGAACAACCCAATCACCACAGAGATGGCTCGATTCAAAAATCGTCCAGACACAATCGCGTGAAATTTTCGGCCACAAAAAGCGCCAGCCGCAATCCACACAAGCCCTACCGGAAAAACAATGGCTGAAAACAGCAACATGAATGACAGCCAGTTATCCAGCGACAAGAACGTACCCGCCGGCGCAACGAAGGAAACAAAAAACAACCCTTTGGGATTGGTCAGCGTTGCCACAAACAGATCCGCAACGGCAATACCCGCAGTTGCGCCAGGCGCGTCATTTTTTACCGAGAGCCAAAGCTTGAGGGAAATATGAAACAAGAAGCACACGGCAAAAATCTTGGTGGCGGTCACCACCCACGAGTGTTCCGCAATGAGCAGATCAATGAACACCCCCCACATCGTCGTCTGGATAACGTACGCCAACCATTCGGCTGCGACGAAACGCATCGAGCGCGCATTGAGCCCTCGACTCACACCGACTTGTAACAACAATGAGTTCGTCGGCCCCGGAACCAACAATACGGCCAACAACGAAAGCGCAACATAATCCATAGAATTTTCCATACCAGAAACCTGCACGGCGAACGTTCAGGGGCAGGTCAATCCATCACCACTGCAGCCCCAGCGCCGCTTACAACGCGCACTTTACACTGCGGCGGCAAGACGATGGTGGTCAAACTTTCATCGTCCATCTCCCAGATGCCGGATACAGGATGGTCCTGGCGGGACAAAATCGACCTCTGTGGCGAGGGAGCTTGCTCCCTCGCCACAAGAGCGGTTCGGACATCAGACCGTACGCGAATACTGAACCGTCTGGTCCGCCCCCAGGTACGCGTCGAACGCCATCGCCACGTTGCGCATCATCAATTGTCCCTGGGGCAATAACACCAGCTCGGCGTCGCGAATCTCCAGCAACCCATCGCGTACCAGCTCCTGGAGCCGGTCCAGGGCATCGGCGAAGTATTCGCCGAATCGAATGCCGTGGGCGTTGTCGATCCGGACGAAGTCGATGCGCCCATGGCACATCAGTTCGCTGATGACCTCGCGCCGCAGTCGATCATCGTCACTCAACCGATAGCCGCGCTGCACCGGCAGCAGGCCTTGGTCCAGCCGGGCGTAATACTGGGAAAGCTCCTTGACGTTCTGGTTGTAGCTGTCACCGACCTTGCCGATCGACGACACCCCCAGACCAATCAGATCGCAATCGGCATGAGTGGAATACCCCTGGAAATTGCGCTGCAAAGTACCCTGGGCGCGAGCGCGCACCAGTTCGTCATCCGGCAGGGCGAAGTGGTCCATGCCGATGTAGACATAGCCGGCTTCGGTCAGGCGATTGATGGTCAGCTCCAGCAGCTCCAGCTTGCGCTCGGGCGGCGGCATGTCTTCGGGCCGTATCATCCGCTGCGCCCGCACCCGTTGCGGCAGGTGGGCATAGCTGTAGGCCGCGATCCGGTCCGGACGCAGGGCGATGATCTTGCTCAAGGTGACATCGAAACTGGCGACGGTCTGCAACGGCAGGCCATAGATCAGATCGACGCTGACGGACTTGAAGCGCGCCCGGCGCGCGGCCTCCACCAGTTCGACGACCTGGGCCTCGCTTTGCACCCGATTGACAGCGAGCTGCACCTGGGCATCGAAGTCCTGGACGCCGAAGCTCAGGCGATTGAACCCCAACTGGCGCAGGCCTTGGATCTGTTGCCCATCGATGGTCCGCGGATCGACCTCGATGGAAAACTCATGGGCATCACTGTCGTCCATATCGAACGACTGGTGCAGGCAGTCCATCAGGTCGGCCAGTTGCTCATGGGTCAGGTAAGTCGGCGTGCCCCCGCCCAAATGCAACTGGGTCAGTTTGCGCGCGCGGTCGAACAAGGCGGCCTGCAGGGCTATTTCACGCTTGAGATAGGCCAGGTATTCCACGGCGCGATGGGTCTTGCGGGTGATGATCTTGTTGCACGCGCAGTAATAGCAGAGGCTCTGGCAGAACGGGATGTGGATGTACACCGACAACGGCTTGGGCAGCGCAGCCTCGTGACTGCGCTGGGCGGCCTGGCGGTATTCGTCCATGGCGAAGGCCTGGTGGAACTGCGGGGCTGTCGGATAGGAGGTGTAGCGCGGTCCCGGGCGGTCGTATTTCTCCACCAGGGCCCGATTGAAACCGGAAGCAGTTTTCATGATGGGGGCAACTTTTCAAAAACGGGTGGGCTTGCGTCATCCGGCGCTGAATCGAACAGATCGCAGATCGCATCCACGCTCAAGCGTCCGGCGGGCAGGATGCCGATAAACCGGCTCGACAGTTCGATCAATCCCTGATCTTGCAACGCTTCCAGCGACGGCCAGACGGAAGCAAAGTGCTCGCGAAACACCAGGCCGAAACGCGCTTCGATGGCGGGTATATCCAGTTCCAGATCACAGGAAAGCTGCTCGGTCACGCTCGCCTTGACCTGATCCTGCGCTTCACAGCGCCAGCCGCGACACACCGGCAATTGCCCGGCGTCCAGTTGCTGGCAATAGTGCAGCAGGTCGTCGGTGTTCTGTACGTACAGGTGCTCGATCTGAGTGATGGCCGACAAACCGAAGCCCACGTGATCACAGCAACCGTGACGGGTAAACCCCTGACAATTGCGGTGCAGGCGTCCATGCTCCTGGGCCACCGCCAAGTCATCGTCGGCCCTGACGAACTGGCCCAGGCCGATGTAGTGATAACCGGCGCCAATCAACTGTTCGCAACAGATGCGCCGCATGGCGTCCTTGTCGGCCGGGCTGCAAAAGGAACCGGCCACCCCAGCGTTCTTCGAGCGATAACGATAAGGCGCGCGGGCATAGTCAAAAACGTGCAACCGGTCCGGTTCCAGTTCGATCAACGTTGCCAGCTTCAGGGCAAAACTGCTGGGCGTCTGCCAGGCGTGGCCGTAGCCCAAATCGATGTTGATGGAGCGAAAACCAAACGTGCGCGCCGCATCGATCAGCGAATGGATCGGCGCCGGATTCTGGTAGCAATCGACTGGCAGCTCGCTGTCGACGCCAATGTCGGGCACGCCGATGCTGACATGGGTGAAACCCTGGTCACGGATCAGCCCCATGGTCGACCAGTCCGTGTGATGCAGGTCCACCTCGATGCTGTGATCGGCGCCGTCGTACTCGCTGAAGTCGAAGCGTTTGCGCAGATCACTCATCAGCTTCTGCAAATGAGCGATCACCGGCGTGCCGCCGGTCAGGCAGAACTGCTCGACCCGCCGCCCTGCCCCCAGGTGGCAACCGACCAGGCCCATCTCATACGCCAGGCGTTGCAGATAGCCTTCGATCTCGCCGCATCGGCAGTCGCTGGCAAGGGGCGAACATGACGCCAGCCGCAAGCGCGAAGGCAAGTGCACCGCCACGGATAGGGGCCGTCGTTTCTGGCGACTGGTGCGCAACCCTCGAAGCAGGTCGAGGGAGCCGATACCTTTATGGAACCTGCGCGTGCCAACCGGACAATCGAAATCAGCCACCACAGGGACACGTTCCGAGGGTCGCTCACCGAGGGTATGGAACGGGTCGAACATGACAATCTCCGAGTAGCTGTGCGGGGGCAGTTTGCGCGCTAACCCGCCGGGCCACCTTGACCTGTATCAAGCGCCTCGCCCCCGCCAGCGCTTACCAGGTGACGTAGAACATGGCCTTGGCCAGGAGCACGATCGCGACCATATGCAGGAACACGCTGACATGGATGATGTGCACGTAACGGGCGTTCATTCGCCCGCGCCTGAACAGCCACATGGCCCAGAGAAAATGCCCCAGCACACTGCCCGCCAACAGGATCTTCAGCCCCAGCAGCACACCGAAGGACGACTGCAACGGTGCCGACAACGCCGGCCAATAGCGCAACCAGACCATGCCACCGCCTGCGCCAAACAACACCAGCAGCACCCACGGCATCAACTGCCGGGCGCGCCGGCTGATGCCTTGTTCCAGCAACACCATGACCTTGGCGGGCAGTTGCTTGCGGATGCTTTCCAGGAACAGGACCTCGAAGAACACCGTGCCGATGAACACCAGCGCGGCAAACAGATGCAAGGTCAGAAACAGCGGATAACTCATGAGCGTCCTCGGCCGCCCCTGTTCAGCGGGGCGATGGTTTAGTCGAGGGTATCGCGCGGTCCCTGAAGCGGGGTTGATGCCAATCAAGGAAACCGTATGTCCGCCCCACCACCAAACCCTGTGGGAGCGAGCTTGCTCGCGATAGCGTCGGTTCAGTGGCATCAATAGCGACTGATACACCGCTATCGCGAGCAAGCTCGCTCCCACAAAGGGCGTCGTCAGCGTTAAGAAAGCGTCAACGGAACGTTGTTCCTGCCCATCCCCAAACAACCGCTGATCAGTTAGTCCGGCTTTTTGACACTTTCCCCGATATGCGGTCACAACTTTTGCGCTCCGTTGGGTCATAACACCGAGGTCGTCGATGGAATATTGGCGTCTACCGAGGTTTAAGCCTGATACGGAGATAAGCTCATGATTTTCAACGTACAAAATTTTGGCGCCAAAGGAGATGGCATCACCGACGACACGGCAGCCATTCAGAGTGCGATTGATGCGGCGGCTGCGGCCGGCGGAGGCCAGGTGTACATGCCGACCGGCACCTACATCGTTTCGGGGGGCGAAGAACCTTCCGACGGCTGCCTGATGCTCAAGAGCAACGTCTACCTGTACGGCGACGGCATGGGTGACACCACGGTCAAGCTGGCCGATGGCTCCGACACCAAGATCACCGGCATCATCCGCTCGGCGTATGGCGAGGAAACCCACGATTTCGGCGTCAGCAACCTCACCATCGACGGCAACCGCGACAGCACCACCGGCAAGGTCGACGGCTGGTTCAACGGCTATATTCCCGGCGAAGAAGGCTACGACTCCAACGTCACCCTCGACAGCGTCGAGATCAAGGATTGCTCCGGGTACGGTTTCGACCCCCACGAGCAAACCGTCAACATGGTCATCAAGAACAGCGTGTCCCACGGCAACGGCCTGGACGGTTTCGTCGCCGACTTCCTCAGCGACAGCACCTTCGAAAACAACATCGCCTACAACAACGACCGCCACGGTTTCAACGTCGTCACCAGCACCCACGACTTCACCATGACCAATAACGTCGCCTACGACAACGGCGGCAACGGCATCGTGGTCCAGCGTGGCAGCGAGGACATCCCCTCGCCCAGCAACATCACCATCACCGGCGGCGAGGTGTATGGCAACGGCGCCGAAGGCGTGCTGATCAAGCTCTCCAGCGAAGTGACCGTCACGGGCATCGATATCCATGACAACGCCAGCGCCGGGATCCGCATCTACGGCAGCAACCACGTCGAGGTCATCGACAACACCCTCAACAACAACGCACTGGGCAGTGCCGTACCGGAAATCATCATCCAGTCCTATGACGACACCCTGGGCGTGTCCGGCAAGTACTTCAACGGCAGCGACAACCTCATCCAGGGCAACATCATCAGCGGCAGCGACCTGTCGACCTACGGTGTTGCAGAGCGCAATGAAGACGGCACCGACCGCAACGCCATCATCGCCAACACCATCAGCCACACCAGCAAGGGCGCCACGCTGGTCTATGGCGACGGCAGCTACGTCAGCGCCACGGTGCCCATGACCACCGTGCAAGGCACGGCCGGCAACGACATCCTTACGGGCACCAGCGCCAGCGAGATTTTCTATGGCGCGGCGGGCAACGATACCATCAACGCCGGGGCCGGAAGCGACATCCTGGTAGGCGGCGCGGGCGTCGACAAACTCACCGGTGGCACCGGCGCCGATACGTTCCGTTTCGTCGCTCAGTCGGACAGTTACCGCAACGCGACCACCAGCTTCGATGACACCATCACCGATTTTGACGTCACCCAGGACAAGATCGACCTCGCCGGCCTCGGTTTCACCGGCCTGGGCAATGGCCGTGGCGGCACCCTGCAAGTCAGCTACAACGCCAGCAGCAACCGCACCTACATCAAGGACTTCGACGCCGATGCCAGCGGCAATCGCTTCGAGCTGATCCTCTCGGGCAACCTGGCCAGTACCCTGACCGCCAACAACTTCATCTTCAACCGGGTGATCACCGGCACCAGCGGCAGTGACTCGCTGCTGGGGAGCGATGCGGCCGACACCTTGCTCGGCCTGGCGGGCAACGACAGCCTCAGTGGCGGCGCCGGCGATGACAAGCTCGACGGCGGCGCCGGGATGGACACCCTCACCGGCGGCGCTGGGGCGGATACCTTTGTGTTCGCCAATCGCCTGGACAGCTACCGTAACTACAATACCGGCGGTGCCAACCTGGGCGACCTGATCACCGACTTCAACGTCAGCGCCGACAAGATCGACCTCTCGGCCATGGGTTTCACCGGCCTGGGAGATGGCAAGAACAACACCGTGTACCTGGTGCTCAACAGTGCCGGCACCAAGACCTACATCAAATCCCTCGAGGCCGACGCCAATGGCAACCGCTTCGAAGTGGCGCTGGACGGCAATTACCTCAACACCCTGACCAGCGCCAACTTCGTCTTCGCCACCACGTCGCCGACCAACCAGGCGCCGGTGCTGGCTACGCCGCTGGTGGATCAGAACGCCAGCGAAAACACCCCGTTCAGCTACGTGGTGCCGGCCACCAGCTTCACCGATCCGGACAACGACAGCCTGAGCTACACCGCCAAGCTCGCCAATGGCAGCGCCCTGCCCAGTTGGCTGATCTTCGATGCCGCCACCCGCACCTTCAGCGGCACGCCGCCCGACACCGCGTCGGGCACCTACTCGATCCAGGTCACGGCGACCGACGGCAGCAACGCCACCGTCAGCGACAGTTTTACTCTCGCCGTGCAGGACGTCCCCGCCGCCATTGTGATCAATGGCACGCCGAACAACGACACGCTGACCGGCACCGCGGCCAATGAGCAACTGTTCGGTGGCGCGGGCAACGACACCCTTAATGGAGGCGCCGGCAACGACATCCTGGTCGGCGGCACCGGGGTCGACAAACTCACCGGTGGCACCGGGGCCGACGTGTTCCGCTACACCTCGAAACTCGACAGCTACCGCACCAGCTCCACCAGCGCCAGTGACCAGATCCTCGACTTCGACGTGGCCGCCGACAAGATCGATGTGTCAGCCCTGGGCTATACCGGCCTGGGCAACGGGCTCAACGGCACCCTGCAGGTCACTTACAGTTCGTCGACCAACCGCACCTACCTCAAGGACCTCACGGTCGATGCCAACGGCAATCGCTTCGAAGTGTCGCTAGCGGGCAACCTGGTCAGCAGCCTGACGGCCACTCACTTCGTCTTCGCCGACCAGACCAACCCCACCAACGTGGCGCCAGTCGTGGCCACCCCACTCCTGGACCAGAACGCCAGTGAAAGCACGCCATTCCAATACACCGTGGCGAGCAACAGCTTCACCGACGCCAACCAGGATGTGCTGACCTACACCGCGACCCTCGCCAACGGCAACGCCCTGCCCGCCTGGCTGAGTTTCAATGCCACCAACCTGACCTTCAGCGGCACGCCAACCAGCACCGCGGCGGGCAACTACGACGTCCTGGTCAAGGCCACCGATCCCTCGGGCGCCTCGGTCAGCGACAACTTCACCCTGGTGGTGGCCGATGCGCCCGCCAATACCATCACCGGCACCAACAACGCCGAAACCCTCAACGGCACGACGGGAGCGGACCTGATCCTCGGCCTCGGCGGCAACGACACGATCAAGGCCGGGACCGGTGCGGACATCGTCGACGGCGGCGCCGGACGGGATTCGTTGTACGGTGGCGATGGCGCCGACACGTTTCGCTACAACAACCTGTCCGACAGCTACCGCGACTACGACACCGGGGGTGTCACGGCCACCGACACGATTTATGACTTCACCGTCGGCGTCGACAAAATCGACGTTTCGGGGCTGGGCTTGCTCGGCCTCGGCGATGGCAGCAACGGCACGTTGTACATGACCCTGAACGCTGCCGGCGACAAGACCTACGTCAAGTCCGCCGAAGCCGACGCCGATGGTAATCGCTTCGAGATCGCCCTCAACGGCAACTACCTCAACACCCTCACCGCCAACGATTTCGTCTTCGGTGAGCGTGCCCAGCAGGACATTCTCTACCTGCCGACCCTCGGCCAATCCAATGCGCGTTTGCTGCGCATGACCGAGGACGACAACCAATCCGGCACCTCGATGCTGGTCAATGACCTGAGCCGCTACACCACCTACGACGTGCGCAGCCAGTTCACCGATGCCGATGGCAACGGTATCGACATCGCGGTCGGCGGCAGCACGGTCAACGGCCTGTCCACGCTCAGCGCCGAGGAACTCAAGCTGTGCTGGTGGCTGACCGACACCAACCAACCGGGGCAGGCGCTGTTGCGGGCGGTGACGTTGCTGCGCGACCAGCGCACCGAACTGCAGTCGATCGATAACGTCACCATGGGCATCATCTGGGGTCAGGGCGAGGAAGCCGCCCAGGAAATCGCCCGCGCCACGGACAAGGCCGCAGCTGCGGCGGCGTACAAGGCCGCGACCCTGAAAGTCTTCGATTACCTGCATGCCCAATTCGGCAATTTCAGCGTGTACCTGATGGAAACCGGTCATTACTCAGAGGACGCGGCCCGGGCCCGGGGTTACTCGGAAGAGAAGATCGCTGCCATCGTCGAAGGCGTCGGTTATGTCCGCGCCGCCCAGGAAGCCATGGCCGCAGAACGCGTCGACGTCAAGCTGGCGGTGGACTACACCGACCTGCCCTTGCGCTATGAAGTCGATCCATTGGTGTACCCCGATGACGTCTGGCACCTGCACGAAGAATCGGCGGAAATCGTCGGCCAGCGCCTGGCGGACTACATCGCCGATGACCTGGGCTTCCAAGGCAACCCCAACGACAACAACAGCGTGCAGGACATCTTCGACAAAGGCCAGAACCAGGGCGGGATGATCGCCGGCACCGACCAGGACGACACCCTGGTGGGCAGCGCGGGCAACGACACCCTGGATGGCGACCTCGGCGCGGACACCCTGACCGGTGGCGATGGCAACGACATCTACGTGGTCGACAACGCCTTCGACAGCGTGGTGGAAACCAACACTTCGACCTCACAGATCGACACGGTGCAGGCCTCGGTCAGTTGGACGCTGGGGGCCAATCTCGAGAACCTGGTACTCACCGGGGTTTCGGACATCGACGGCACCGGCAATGAACGGCGCAACTTCATCACCGGCAATGCCGCCAACAACGTGCTCGACGGCGCCGCGGGGGCCGACAGCATGAGCGGTGGCGATGGCAACGACAGTTACTTTGTCGACAATGCCGATGACA
Organism: Pseudomonas beijingensis; assembly: GCF_030687295.1. NCBI lineage: Bacteria > Pseudomonadati > Pseudomonadota > Gammaproteobacteria > Pseudomonadales > Pseudomonadaceae > Pseudomonas > Pseudomonas beijingensis. The sequence continues at coordinate 4,546,518 of NZ_CP117425.1, forward strand.
GCGTGATCGAGACCAACAGCAATACGGTGACGGGCGGGATCGACAGCGTGCACAGCAGTCTGGCGACCTACACCTTGGGCAACAACGTCGAGAACCTGTATGTCGATGGTACCGGTGCCGCCAATGGCATCGGCAACGCGTTGGGCAATACGCTGTTCGCCGGTGCCGGCAACAATGTCCTGGATGGGCGCGATGGCATTGACACAGCCAGCTTTGAACGCGCGCTGTCCGGCGTCACCGTCAACCTCTCGACGTCTGCGCAACAAAACACCGTGGGGTCCGGGCTCGATACCTTGAAATTCATCGAGAACCTGAAAGGAGGTGTCTACGCCGACACGCTGTCGGGGAACAGTGCGGCGAACGTCCTCGACGGTGGGGCCGGCAACGATACGTTGGTGGGCGGTTCCGGCGATGACCGCTTGATCGGCGGCGCGGGCACCGACAACCTTACCGGCGGCACCGGCGCGGACACCTACGCGTTTGGTGCGCTGTCGGACATGGGCGTCGGGGCTTTGCGCGATGTGATCAACGGCTTCAAGAGCGCGGAGTTCGACAAATTGGACCTCACCGGCCTGGATGCCAACCCGTTGACCGCCACGGTCGATGCCTTCACGTTCATCGGCAGCAACGCCTTCGACGCCACCAACGCCACCGGCGAGCTGCGCTTCGTCGATGGCATCCTCTCCGGCAGCACTAACGCCGACGCCACCCCCGAGTTCGAATTCGAACTGGTCGGCGTCAAGGAGCTGCACGCCAGCGACTTCACCGCCTGAATCAAGCCCCCACTAGGGGGCTTGAAACCCACCACAGGGAGCGTGTTGTGCCAGAAAATCCAGGTCAACCGCAGATCAAAAATGTGGGAGCGAGCTTGCTCGCGAAAGCGGTGGTTCAGTCAGCATTGATGTTGACTGACCCACCGCTTTCGCGAGCAGGCTCGCTCCCACAGGGGGTTCAGTGCTGTGCCTGAAAAATCCAGGTCAACCGCAGATCAAACTGTGGGAGCGAGCTTGCTCGCGATGGCGTCGGCACCTCCAACAAAGATGCTGACTGAACCACCGCTTTCGCGAGCAAGCCCGCTCCCACAGGGGGGGTCGTGTTGTACCTGAAAGGTTGAAGGCAAGCACAGGGTCTGACCGTTTTTGTGGCGAGGGGATTTATCCCCGCTGGGCTGCGCAGCAGCCCCCAAACCAGCCAACTCGGTGCGCCAGGAAGATTGAGTTCACTGCTTTAGGGCCGCTGCGCAGCTCAGCGGGGATAAATCCCCTCGCCACAGGGTCAAGTTCACTGCGCGACAGCGCAGCGTCGAAGACGCGGCGGCCACCCCCTCACCACAGGGGTAAGTGCAAACTTGCCCCCTGGATTGTCTAGAACAGGCTTTGCACCTGCTCCAGCACCGCGCGGTTCATCTGGCCGGTGTGGGTGTGCAGGCTCACATAGCTTTGTAGCATGTCGAGCTTAGTGTTGAGCAGATCTCGACGGGCCTGGAACAGCCGCTGCTGGGCGTCAAGAATATCCACCGTAGAACGTACGCCACCCTGGAAGCCTTTCTCCGTCGAGGCCAGTGCTCGCTGGTTGGACTCCACCGCCCGCTGCATGGCCTTGCTCTTGGTAAACCCGGCGACGACGCCCAGATAATCGGCCTCGATATCCTCGGCCAGTTGTTGGCGCTGCACATCGTAGTCGGACTGGGCGCCGGCCAGTTGCGCTTCGGCCTTGGCCACCGAGGCCCGCACCGCACCGCCGCGATACAACGGAATGTCCAGCTGCACACCCACGTAATAGGTGTCCTGGCGCGGGTCGAGTTCCTGGTATTGACGGGTTTCCCGGCGGGTCAACTGAGTGGTCAGCGACAGGGTCGGATAATGCCCGGCACGCTGGCTGTCGGCCTGAGCTTCAGCAACTTTGACCGCCGCCAGCCGGGCGGCCAGCTCGGGGCTGGCTTGGCGGGCAATCGCCGTCCAGTACGGTAAATCCTGCTCCGGCGGGATCGGGCTGCCGGCGGCCAATTCCTCGCGCATCGGCAGGATGTCATCGATGGGCATGCTGGCCCGTCCGGACAAGGCCCGCAAGGCGGCCACGCGGCGCGCCTGGGCTTCGGCCTCCTGGGCGTGCACCAGGTCGAGCCGCGCCTGGGCCTCATCGATATCGGTGATCGCGCCCTGGCCACCCTCATAAAGCTTTTTGCTCTGGATGACCAAGCCTTGGATGGCCGCCTTTTGCTGAGCGATCAACTTGATCTCGTTCTCGGCCCGGGCGACGTCGAAATACCCCTTTGCCACCCGGTCATACAAGGTCTGACCGGCCACGTCGAACACCTGGGTGCCCAGTTGCCCACGCGCCTTGCCTTCCTGGTACGCCGCCCAGCGGGCCTTGTCGTAGAGCGGTTGTTGCGCCGCCAGGGTGACGTTGTTCGCCTGGTAATCGTTGCTGTTGACGTAAGTGCTGTCATCGCCGCCGTCGGTACGCCCGCCATAGCCGTAGCGTGAGGTCAGCGACACTTGCGGGTAGAGGCCACCACGGCCAATGTCTTCTTCATGCCGCGAAGCTTCGAAAGCGTGGGCCGCCGATTGCACGGTCGGATCGTTAAGGCGCGAGGCGTCGTAGGCGGCGGTCAGGCTCAGGCCAGCCTCGGCGGCCCACAGCGGATTGATCACCGCCCAACCGGTATACAGGCCCAGCAACACACGCCAACGGTAGCGGCAACGGTCGACCATGCTCATTCCTCTTTGAAGGCTGCCAGCAAGCGTTCACGCAAAGGTTTCATCAGGTAATTCATCAAGGTGCGTTCGCCCGTCACCACCGTGACATCGGCGAGCATGCCGGGGCGTACCAGCAGGCCGGCGCTCTGCAACGCGGCCACGGTGTCGGCAGGAATCTCGACCTTGGCGGAGAAGTACGGTTGGTGCGTCTGTTCATTGATCAACTGGTCCGCCGACACCGTCGTCACGGTGCCGGTGACCGTCGGCGTATCCACCCGTTGCAGCGCGGTGAAATGCACGTGCACCGGCAGACCCGGGCGCAGTTTGTTGGCCATCAGCGGCTCGAAGCGGGCGGTGATCGCCATCGGCGCATCCAGCGGCACCACCTGCATCAGGGTCTGCCCGGCCTGCGCGACACCGCCGACCGTATGAATGCTCACGTCCATGACCTGCCCGGCCACTGGCGCACGGATCGCACCGTTGTCGACTTCAAACTGCAAGGCCCGAATCTGATCGGCATAACCGGCCGCCTCGGCCGAAACTTCACTGAGCTGGGTTTCGGCATCGCGGCGGAATTCCTGCTGCGCCTGCAAGGCCTTGAGCCGGCTTTCGTTGATCGCCTGCCGGGTCCTGCCGACATCGCCCACCCCAGAGGCGATCTGCCCCGCCAATTGGGCCGCGTTGCGCTCGGCCTCGAACAGTTTGTTGCGAGGGACGTAGCCTTCCCGGGCCAAATCACGCAGGCCTTCAAGCTCCTGTTGCTGGAAACGCATCTGCGCGTCGTAGTTGCGCTTGACGCCTTCGTAGCCAAGTAGCTGTTGCTGCAACGCCGCGACTTCGTGCTCGATGATCTGCAAGCGACTGCCCAACTCCGCGCGTCGGGTGATGAACAACTGGCTCTGCAAGGCCATGGCTGCCTTGACTCGCGGCTCGTCGGCGTGGGCCAGCAGTTCGGCGGGCCATTGGATCTCGGCACTGCCCAGGCGCTCGGCAATCAAGCGCGCCTCGATGCTGCGATCGTTGAGCAGCTTGCCCAGGGTCACGTCCAGTTGCGACTGCGCCTGCACCGTGTTGAGCTGCACGAGCAATTGCCCCTGGGTGACGCGGTCGCCATCGCTGACCAGCAGCTTTTCCACCACCCCGCCGACCAACGACTGCACCGCCTTGCGCTCCCCCGCCACCACCACGGTGCCGCTGCCCACCACCCCCTGGTCGAGTGGTGCCAGGCAGGCCCAGAGCAGGAAGCCGCCCAGCGTCAGGACCAGAAACCCCACGCCATAACGCGCCGCGTTCCCGGCGTCGGTCCTGGCACTGGGCAAGGCCGTGGTGCTGCGTACGCTCAGCCCCTGCTCGCTGTAAGTGTGTGCCTCAGGGATCAGATCACGCATCTTTGCCAGCCTCCCTGACCGCAGCCGGTCGCGGCCCCGGCATCAATGCCTTGAGCACTCGGTCCCGAGGGCCGAACGCTTGTTGAGTACCGTCCTTGAGCACCAGGATGTGGTCGACCACCGCCAGCACACTGGGCCGGTGAGTGATCAACACCACAGTGCTGCCGGCCGCCTTGAGTGCATTGATCGCCTGGACCAATGCCAGCTCACCGGCGTCATCGAGATTGGAGTTAGGCTCATCGAGCACGATCAGCGACGGTCGCCCATAGAGCGCGCGAGCCAGGCCCAGGCGTTGTTTCTGTCCACCGGACAAGCCAAGCCCGCCAGGGCCCAGCGGCGTGTCGTAGCCCTTGGGAAACCGCAGGATCATTTCGTGGATACCGGCTTGGCGTCCGGCGGCGATGATTTGGTCGGCGTCCTGCTCACCGAAACGAGCGATGTTGTCGGCGACCGTGCCGTCGAACAACTCGATGTCCTGGGGCAGATAGCCGAGGTGCGGGCCCAGGGCGTCGTGGGACCACTGGCTGATCTCGGCGTCGTCCAGGCGCACCGACCCGCCCATGGCCGGCCAGACCCCGACCAGGGCCCGGGCCAACGTCGATTTGCCACTGGCGCTGGGCCCGACCACGGCCAGCACGTCGCCCTTGGCGAGGCTGAAATTGATCCCGCGCAGGATCGGCTGCGAAGCACCCGGTGGGCCGATATACAACTGTTCCAGGCGCACCGCGCCGGTGGGCGGCGGCAACGGCATGCGCAGGCGTTCGCGCGGGTGCTGGGCCAGCAATTGGCTCAGGCGCTGGTAGCTCTGGCGCCCGGCGTTGAACTGCTTCCACGAACCGATGGCGATTTCCACGGGCGCCAGGGCTCGCCCCAGCAACAGCGACATCGCAATCATCATGCCCGCCGACAGTTGGCCTTCGAGCACCAGCAAGGCGCCCAGCCCCAAGGCCAGGGACTGCCCGGAGATCCGCACGAAACGCGTCGCCGAGGTGATGCGCGCGCCGCGGTCGCTGGCATGGGCCTGGGCGGCAATGATGCGTTGCTGCAACAGGCTCCAGCGCTGGCGCAACGGCCCGAGCATGCCCAGGGCCTGGATGACTTCAGCGTTGTGCAGCGTGCTGTTGACGTAGATCGACGACTGCACCCCCAGGCGATTGGCTTCGCCCAGGCGCGTGCGCGTCGCCAGTTCGCCCCACAGCGCCAAGCCGATCAGCACCAGGGCGAGCACCACCGTTAGCACGCCGAACCAGGGATGAAAGATGAACGCCACCAGCAGGAAGATCGGCAGCCAGGGGGCGTCGAGCAACGCGATCAAACCCTGCCCGGTGATCAACTGCCGCAACGTCGCCAGGTCGGTGAGCACCTGCGCCGGGTTGGCGTTGTGTTCGCGCAGGCTGCGGGCGAAGGCGGCGTCGAAAATCCGTTCGCCCAAGGCGTCGTCCAGCCCCGCGCTCATGCGAATCATCACCTCGCCGCGCACCCATTCGATCAGGGCACTGAACATGAACAGTCCCAGGGCCATCAAGGTGAGCATGAACAAGGTGGTTTCGTTGCGACTGGTCAGGACCCGATCGTAGACCTGCATCATGTACAGCGACGGCACCAGCACCAAAAGATTGATCACGCCACTGAACAGCGCCAGGGCCCAGAACACCCGGCGGTAGCTCAATAAGGCAGCATCGATGTCATGACGCGGATCGAGTAGAAACCCCATGGGAAATAGCCTGCAAGAGAAATTGTCGGTCTAGGACGCAATCCGTCGCGAGGCTCTTTTTCCCGAGGAGGCTCGAGAAAAAACTATTCAGCCGATGTGCCGATACCAGGGACGATCCTCATCCCTACAGGCGCCCATTACTGACAACGCGGCCACGGGTTAGTGCCGCTTCGCAAGGCTGGGTTTGCAAGTGGGTGACAGGCGGAAGGGCCGCGCTTCAAGAAGGCGGTTTTTGCCTCTTGAATGGGCTTGAAAGGCAGTTTTGTTGACGCCAGTAACGTGGCGTCAACAGGAAAAAATGAGGAGCTAGCCGAGGGAAGCGACACGCTCGGGTTGAGGCGGATGCCGCGACGTCGCCAGGCCGATAAAGGAAATGATCAGCGCCAGGCCCAAGGTGGTGCTGACCTCGCTGCGGTGCTCGGGCGTGATCATCATGACCGCCAACGCCGCCGAGATGAACACGATGACCAACCAGGTCAGCCAGGGGAACAACCACATGCGAAAAGGCAGCTCGATATTCTGCCGTTGCAACATCCGGCGCATGCGCAGTTGCGAGATGGCGATCACCAGGTACACCAGCAAGGCGATGGCGCCGGAGCTGGCGAGCAGGAACTGGAACAGGCCGGCGGGCATGAAGTAGCTGAACAAGGTGACGCCCGCGCCCAATACGGTACTGGCAATCACCGCCGACCGCGGGACACCGGCCGAGGACGTCACTTTCAAGGCCTTTGGCGCATCGCCACGACGCCCCAGGGAATACAACATCCGCGAGGCGATGTAGATGGAGGAGTTCATGCAACTGGCCACGGCGATCAGCACCACCACATCCACCAGGAATTTGGCGTGCGGAATGTTCATCAACTCCAGCGCCCGCTGGTAGGAACCGACTGAAGCCAGGAGCGGATCGTTCCAGGGCACCACGGAAATGACCACGAAGATCGACAGCAGGTAGAACACACCGATACGCCAGATCACCGAACGCGTGGCCTTGGCAATGTTCTGCGCGGGGTTATCGGATTCGGCGGCGGCGATGGTCACCGCCTCCGTGCCGATGAAGCTGAACATGATGGTGATGAACGCGCCCACCACCGCCGACAGGCCGTTGGGGGCGAACCCGCCGTGCTCCTCCATCAACCGACTCAGGCCACTGGCTTCGCGCTCGGGAATCCAGCCCATCAGCACCGCGAACCCCAGGGAGATGAAGCCGATGATCGCCACGACCTTGGCCATGGCGAACCAGAACTCGAACTCACCGTACTTCGACACGCTGAACAGATTCGTCACCGCCAGCAGAACGATCGACACCGAGGCGAATACCCAGGCATCGACGGCGGGAAACCATTGGTTGAGAACATGACCGGCGGCCAGCGCTTCGATGGGAATCACCAGCACCCAGAACCACCAGTAGAGCCAACCGATGGTGAAGCCGGCCCAGCGTCCGATAGCCTGGTCGGCATAGGTCGAGAAGGAGCCGGTGTCCGGATTGGCGACCGCCATCTCGCCCAGCATGCGCATGACCAGGACCACCAACAATCCGGAAAACAGATAAGCCAGCATGACCGCCGGGCCGGCGGCGGCAATGGCATGGCCCGATCCCACGAACAGACCCGCACCGATGATGCCGGCAATGGACAACATGGTGACGTGACGAGGCTTGGAGCCCTGTGCCAGATGGCCGTTCGAGTCCTTGAAGCTGGGGCTGGTCATTTTCTTATTCTCTTGTGATCGAACATTGAGACGCGCGCAGGGACAGTCGGTGTTGCTGGTTTGCCGCCCTCCTGGAAGCGGCACCGCTTGGTTGTATTGATCCACCCAGGGCGGACGTGCGCGCTTGCGGTGAAAAGTCGCGCCACGTTACCTGCCTTCCCTCCCGAGTTAGTTACCTGAACGCGCCATCTCTGTGCCTGATTTCGCCATGTGGGGCATGGCGTTTTGCCTCCTGCCAGGCGTCTGGACCGCGGCATTCAGCCGAGTCTATGGGGGCAGTAATGAAATAAACCCTTTAAAAACTTTACTGGGTTAAGTATTTTGCATGCCTACACCCGGCCTGTACTTAACCAGCAATCCTGTGGGAGCGAGCTTGCTCGCGATGGCCGTGTTTCAGTCAACTTCAATGCAACTGATCCACCGCTATCGCGAGCAAGCTCGCTCCCACAGGGTTGCTGCGCCAAGGCACTTAACCTCTTCTTCCAACAAGGACCTCCCGTGAGCGGACTGCGTGAACGTCAAAAAGCCGAACGCCGGCAAGCCATCAGCAAGGCGGCGGTCGAACTGTTCGAGCGTCAGGGTTTCCAGAACACCACCATCGAACAGATCGCCAGCCAGGCCGGCGTATCGGCGCCCACGGTGTTCAAGTACTTCGGCAACAAACAGGAGATCATCCTGGAAATCCTCCACGACGCCGACCAGCGCGCGCTCACGGATACCCGCAGCCAGATGCCTGAAATCGAAGACCCGGTCGAGGCGTTGTGTTATCTGGAGCGGCTGTTGACCGGCTACGCACTGGAGGTCATGCACCCGAGCCTGTGGCGCGAGTTGCTGCCGCTGATCCTGTTTGGTGGCGACAACGGGCTGCCGGAGGGGTATCGCGCCATGAACGATGCGCTCAGGGCGGAAATCAGTGGGCTGATCAGGGAATTGCAACAGGCCGGCAAACTGCGCGCCGACTTGGACGTCGACCTTGCCGCGTTCCTGCTGAACGACTATTCGCACTTGCAGCTGTTCAGGCTGGTCAACCAGGAACAACCGGACATTGAGGCACACTCCACCCAGGTCCGGCGGATCACCGAATTGCTCTTCCTGGGCATGCGCGCCTGAGGGCGTCACCCACCGATACGGACCCGGCGCCGCAACGCCGGGTCACGCTGATCAGCGATGAGTCTTGATGCCAGTCCAGGTGCGGGTGCGGATCCGCTCCACGGCGGCTGGCACCGGCTCCAAGGCAAACAGAGTCTTGCGCGCCTCGTCCGGCACATACATGGCGGGATTATTGCGAATGTCGGCATTGACCAACGCCGTGGCCTCCTTGTTCGGGTTGGGGTAACCGATCTTGTTGCTGATTCGCGCAATGACATCCGGACGCAAGATGTAGTTGATGAACGCGTAGGCCTCCTTGGCATGAGGGGCGTTGGTGGGCACCATCATGACATCCGACCACATCGGCGCGCCTTCCTTGGGCAACGCCATTTCCACCTTGACCCCCTTCCCTGCGTCTTCGGCCAGTCGCTTGGCCAGGGCCACCCCACCGGACCAACCCACTCCTACGCAGATCTCGCCGTTGGCCAGGTCCATGCCATAGCGCGACGAATTGAAGTAGGTGATATAGGGGCGAACCTTGAGCATGGCCGCCTGTGCTTTTGCATAGTCCTCACGTTTCTGGCTATTGGGGTCCAGCCCTTCGTAGTGCAAGGCAATGGGCACGATCTCGTTGGCGGCGTCCAGCAGGCCGACGCCACAACTGGCCAGCTTGGCCATGTTCTCTTCCTTGAAGAGGATGTCCCAAGTGTTCATTTGCACATCGGCCCCCAGCACCTGGCGTACCTTGTCGACGTTGTAGCCGATCAGGGTCGTGCCCCACAGGTACGGCGCTGCATAGCGGTTGCCCGGATCACCCACCGCCTCCAGCGACTTCATGAACTCGGGGTCCAGATGCTGCCAGTTCGGCAACTGGCTGCGGTCCAGGGGCTGGACGGCGCCGGCGGCAATCAGGTGACTGACGTTGGAACTGCTCGGGTAGACCACGTCATACCCGGAGTTGCCGGTCAGCAGCTTGGACTCCAATGTCTCGACACTGTCGAAGACGTCATAGATGGGGCGGATGCCGGTTTCCTCCTCGAAACTCTTGAGGATTTCCGGTGGCAGGTACTCGATCCAGTTGTAGATTCGCACCGTCCGCTCTTCGGCCAGGCTCGCGCCACTGACCAGCATCGAAACGACAGCGCCCAGCAAGGTGTTGCGCAAAAACATGTTCATGATCAAACACTCCAGCGCGGCCGCGAAGGCTCGCGGCACTTAATAGCGATAGGTGAAGTAGAGTTCCAGCGCGCTGAATTTCCGGTCGTCGCCGAAGACCTGTTTGGCCGCTGCCATGGGCTTGACCCAGTTATACGACAGCGAGGTGGACAACGACTTCGACGGCGCCCAATCCAGGAAGACTACACTCTCGTCGGCAAACCGTTTGTCGCTGACGGCGGTGCCCATGTAGTTTTTTTCGTCGAGCCAGAACTGGTAGTGGATCGCACCGAGGGTGAGGGTTTCGTTGAGGTGGGTCTTGAGTGAGAACTGCTGGACGTTTTCGTTGCTGTTGAACATCAGGTAGTTGCCGACGACATCGCCGATCAGCCAGGTGCTCCAGTCGACGAAGCCCTTGCTCAACGGATCCCAGGCTTTCTGACGGTTGTCGGTGAGGTTGTCGTCGCCGGAAAAACTCGCGTAGCGGTAGCCGATCACCGGGGTCAACGGCAGCGTGCTGAAGGTGTAATCCGCCTGGCCGTACCAGGCCTTGGCGTCGTAGTCCACGCCTTCGCCGCTGCCTCGCTCCAAGGCATATTCGGCATTGAGGGTCAGGTCCGGGATGCCCGGGAATTTGGCGCCCAACGCCCTGACGTTGTACACCAGCATGCCATCGCGGCGACGCGGCAACGTGCTGCCCTTGGGCCCCATGGCCTTGACCTTCAACGCGGTGGCACCCAGCGTCACCTGGTCGTCGAGGTTGTAGTCCAGGTTCACGCCGCTCATGCGAAAGTCACCCAGGTCGCTGTCGGTCCCCAGGCTGAAGCCCTGGACCTTCCACGCGCCATGGTCCCAGGCGACCACCGCCGAATCCTTGAAGGCGGTGCGTGGGGCGAGCCAATAGGCGCCGTCGTTCAACTGGTCGAGGTTGCCATCCATCACGATGAAACCGTTGCCGATCATGTAATTCTGGCGACCACCCGTGACCGTCCACTCGCCGGCCCGGAAACCGCCATAGAACTCTTCGGTCGACACCTTGCCGTCGGAACTGCGGGTGAAGCCACCGGCATCGCCATCACCGAAGGTGGTCGCTCCCACCAGGGAGCCGCCGGCCAGCAGGCTGAAATCCGGCTGTACGGCGTATTCCAACTTGATGCCCGGCTTAACGTAGAACTCCTGCCAGTCGATTTTCGTGCCGCCATTCTTGCCGCTGCGCATGTCCACCACGCCGCCGCCAAAGTTGACGTTGCGGGTGGACACGGCTGCGCCACCGGCCGTTAAGTTGACCTCGCCCTTGAGGTTGCCCTCCTCGAAGGTGTAGCCCGCCCAGGCAACCTGGGCGGTCAAGGGTAAACCGAGCACGAGGAACGTTCGGGACAAACGCGTCATGGAAACCATATGAAGCTCCTGTTGATTATTGTTGTTACAGGGCAGTGAATGGCGGCGCAAACCCGCGCCAACACCTGGCCGGGCCAGGTGAACGGAACGAAATTGTTGTGTTTATCGGATGAACTCAGGGCGTCAGTTGCGCCGCGATGGCACGCAGCATGCGCACGCTGTCACCGTCGAACGGGCTCACGGCTTCGCCCAGGGACGACTGCTTGACGATCACCACGCCGGACGGTTTGTCGATGAACAGGTATTGGCCGTGGATGCCACCGGCCATGAGCGCCTGGCTGTGGTCGTTGAAGACATACCACTGGCTGCGGTAGGACGCGCCGGGGGTCCAACTCGAGAAGTCGGCGCAGGCGGCATAGATCGCGGGATCGGCCCCGGCGGCGATACCGGCAAGCGCCTCGGCCGAGAGCAGTTGTCGCCCGCCCTGGCGGCCATCGTTGGCCAGCAAGCAGCCTAACCGCGCCATGTCCCGCAAGGTCGCGCTGAACCCGGCACCGGCCACGCTACGGCCCCAGGGATCGGCCAGGAAGTAGCCGTCACGCTCACAGCCCAACTGGCTCCAGATCTCCTGCAGCAATTGGTGACACGCCTTGCCAGACGCCCGCTCCATGACCCAAGCCAACGCCTCGGTGGTGGCCGTCACGTAATGGAAAAAGCCACCGTGACTGCCGCGCTTTCTCAATGACGGCAAGTATTGGTACAGGGATTCGAACGTCGTGTACTGCGCCGGCGCTGGCTGGAAACCGCAGGCGTAGCCGTATTGGGAACTCTCTGAATCAGGGTCCTCATAGACCTCGCTGTAATCGACGGCCACGGCCATGTCGAACAGCTGGCGCACGGTCGCATCGCCGAAGGCGCTGCCCGTCAGTTCCGGTACGTAATGAGCGGCCGTCAACGTCGGGTCCAGCAAGCCTTCGCAGACCAGTTGCTCGCCCAGGGTGCCGATCAGCGACTTGGTCACCGAAAACATGATGTGCCGGTCCTCGGGGCGCTGGCCGTTGAAGTAGCGCTCGAACAGGACGGTGTCGCCCTTGAGGACCAGGAACGCATCGGTCTGGCTGGCGATCAGGTGATCGATCACGCTGATGCTCAAGCCACACTCGCTGTCGAAGTGCAGCGCATCCAGCGGCTGGAGCGCCTGTTTGAATGCACTGACCGGCCCGGTGCCGGCCTGCACGTCGATGGAGGGGCGCAAGCGCGCCAGATTGCGGAAGCCCCATTGGTTGAAGGGTGGGCTCATCCAGTTATGCCAGGTGACACGGTGGTGGGGGTCGGCGGGAAAGCCTTGCATGAGCGAAGGCGCCAGGCGCGCGTCAGAGGGCGATTCGTGAGTCTCGACGTAAAGACTGGCCAGTGAAGGCACGGTGTTCTGATTCATTGGGTTGCCCCTGCGAAATGACTCTGCGTGAAAGCAGATGCAGGGGAATAATTACCCGATGTAATTTTTTAGTCAATAAAACTTTTTATCTACATTACTTATCAGCCTTCAATTCGTGAACCCTCATCGACTCTGCCCCGTGCCCAATGCTTCGGCCATCCGGACCAGGTCCGCAAACGACTTGGCACACATTTTTTTCATGGCGTGGGCGCGATGGATCTTCACGGTGATTTCGCTCAGGTTCATCTGCCCGGCAATTTGCTTGTTCATCAGCCCCGTGACCGCAAAACCCATGACCTCTTTTTTCACGCACGGTGAGTGTCTGGTAGCGGGCATGCAAATCGGAAAACTGTTGCTCGACTTGCCGCCGCCGGACATCCGCCTGAAGCGCGGCGGACACTGCATCCAACAGATTCTGTTCACGGAAAGGTTTCGCCAGGAAATCCACGGCACCGGCCTTCATCGCCTTGACTGACATCTCGATGTCGCCGTGGCCGGTGATGAAAATAATCGGGATATTCGAATCCGACTCCGCCAACTGCGCCTGGAAGTCAAGGCCACTGGCGCCTTGCAGTCGCACATCGAGGACCAGACAACTGGGGCACTCGGTCTTTGGTTGCCGAAGAAACTCCGCCGTGGAAGCAAATGTCTCGACGCGAATCCCGACAGAGCGCAGCAGGTTACTCAACGCATCGCGCATGGAGGCATCGTCATCCACCACGAACACAATGGAACCTTTGAAACCCGGCTCATTGGATGAAGAATTACCGTTCATTCACGCCCCTTCCGACGAGTGAAACGAAAAAAAGTGTAGCACAGCGACCTTGCGTGACTTGCCCCGTGCCCTGGGGAGAAACTAGGCAATCAGATGCGGTTCCAACATCGAAATAAAAGCGAAAAGATAACGGGGACGCTGGAAGTAGGCATCGACTTGGGCGCTGTAGTGTTTTCCGCTGATGCACCAGTTGCAAAAGTGCTCGCAGTTGTTGGACAGGATCCGGTATTGGTTTTCCCCGAGCCGTGAACGCGCCCGCTTGACGACTTCATCGTTGGAATATTCATACGGCTCTTGCGCTATCCAGACCGGTTTGCCATGGGCGAAATGTTCAAGCTCGATCACTTCGATGGGGCCGGATCTCAGCGAACCGCTGAACCCGGAGTAGTGAGCGACTTTCGCGCCGCCCAGGTAGATCCCGTGATGCAGGTAGAATCCGCGTGGACTGATCAGGTGCGCGCCGATCGGCAACGTGTCCCCCGCCTGTTCGACATGCACCCACTTCAAGGCCATGTCAGACAGGCCGCGGTTGCAGGCCGCTGCGCACATCTGCCCGTCAAGCATCGGCGTCCCCAGGCGATAGAAAGCGCTCGACGTCACGAGCGTCATGAAAATCAGCGCGATCGAACGAAGCGCAGAAAGTCCATCCATTGCCCGGTGAGTTAAATCGATCATGGCGCATACTCCGCAACCCTTGAGGCCAATCTATCGCCGGGGTTGCGCAGTTGCATTTGTACGTGGGAGTGGTGCCGGTGATCTATTGATATGCGGCTTTTAAACCTAAGTATGAATCGGACGCTGTCCAGACCTCAGGCATGCATTTGCCCCTGGACGATGGGCAACGTGAATTGAACGGTAGCGCCACGGGGTTGGTTGGCACTGGCCTTCAAGCGGCCGCCGTGGGACTCGATGATCGAACGACAGATCGATAACCCCAAGCCCAGGCCGGTGGGTTTGGTGGTGTAGAACGAAGTGAACACTTGATCGACATTTTCCGAGGCGAACCCCGGCCCCGAATCGCTCACGCTCACCAGTACCCAACCGGCCTCCGCCAACGTTGCACAGACCCACAACTGCCGTTCGCCCTCGTTGACGCTGCTCATCGCCTCGAGCGCATTCATGATCAGGTTGAGCAACACCTGTTGCAACTCGACCCGATCACCCTCGATGAGCGGCAAGCCGGAGGCCAATTGCGTCTGGATCGAGACGCCACGCTTGATGATCTGGCCACGGGTGAACTCGATCATTTCGCCAATGGCACCGTTGATGTCCACTGGGCCTTTTTGCGGTGGCGCCTTGCGGATATGCCCACGGATCCGGCCCAGCACGTCCGCGGCGCGATTGGCGTCGAAGATGAGACGCCCCAGCACCTGGCGGACTTCCTCGATTTCAGGGGGCTGGGTGTTCAGCCAACGCAGCGCGGCATCGGCATTGAGGATCGTTGCGGCAATCGGTTGGTTGACTTCATGGGCGATCGAAGCCACCAACTGGCCCATGGTCGCGACACGGTTGGCGTGAGCGAGCTCGGTTTGCACCTCGCGATAACGTCGCTCGCTTTCGCGGATTTTTTCTTCGGCCTGCCTGCGTTCGGTCAGGTCCAACACGAACGCGACCCCTTCCCGGCTGTTGGGCTCGAACAGCGCCAAGCCGACGATGACCGGCAGGCGGCTGCCGTCCTTGCGAAAATATTCCTTTTCATAGGGCCGGGCGTGCCCGGTGAGCAGCGCCTGGGCCAAGGAGCGTTCGCTCAGTTCCCGGAATTCCGGCACCGTCAGGTCCCGCCAGCCCAGGCGGCCCAAGGCCAAGTCTTCGCGCTCGTAGCCGACCATGCGCAGAAAGGCATCGTTGGCTTCGATAATGTCGCCATCGGCGTTCCAAAACAGAATCCCAATGATGTTGGCGTCTACCAGGCGCCGGATCCTCGCTTCACGCCCGGCGACCTCACGGTACAAACGGGCATTTTCCAACGAAATGGCCGCACGGGATGCCAACAGGTTCAACACGGCGATCCGGGTTGGGTTGAATACATGGGCGACCAAATTGTTTTCCAGGTAGAGCGCGCCGACAAGCTTGGCCTGGTTCAGCAACGGCACGCAGAGAATCGAGCGGGCATGCTGCTGGCGGATGTAGGGGTCTGCGGCAAACGGCGCCGCGATCTGGGCATCGTCAAGAAAAACGCTCTCTCCAGTGCGCAGGACGTGGTAGAGAATCGACTCCGGCAACAGTGCCGCGCTCACCGGGGCATTGTGGATTTGCGTTGCGTGGTTGCCGGTGGTCACCTGCGCCGCGACACGGTGCTCGCCTTCGTTCGACAGAATCAATAACCCGCGCTCGGCGCCGGCCTGTTCAATCGCCGTGCACATGACCATGTCGATCAGCTTATCCAGCACGATTTCACCGGACACCGCCTCGGAGACCTTGAGCACGGTGGCAAGATCCAGGTGCTCGACCGGTGTCGTCATCGTCGTCGTTGGACCGGGCACAGCCGCTTCGGTCCTCAGCGACGGATAGGTGTTCTCCAGCTGTCGCACCTTGCCGTCGGCGCCCCAACGCTGGTAGGCGTAGCGGGCATCCTGGAGGTAGAGACGGGCGATTTTGCCGAAGCCACGGGCGGCATAGAAGCGCGCCGCGAGTTCATTGGCCAACGCCTCGATATGGACGAAACCGCTGTCCTGTGCGGCCTGGATAGCTTGCTCGTACAGCAGCTCGGCGTCGATGACACGCCCTTCGACCCGGGCAATTTCAGCACCGACCAAATGCGGTGCGGCTGGCGAAGTTCTCCGGACATTGCTGCGCCCACGTCTGGAGTTGACGGTGATCGACCGCCATCGCTACCCAGTAAGGTTCGCGCTCATCCACCGGCACACGGTCGCAACAGGCAGCTCGCGCCAGGGCGCCGTAGAAATGGTATTCGGCCTCCTCGAAGAACGACTGGCAAACCCAGAGCAGACCCTGGGCCTTTGCCGCCGCTGCCAGGGCCGCTTCAGGATCGTCAGCCAGGTAGCGGGCCTGCAGTTTGCGGACCCAGTACAAACATTCAGCCAGCACCAGGTCCGGGTTGCTGGACAAATGGGTTTCGATGATCGGCTCACTCAACTGGCCATCGTCCAGGCTGCCGAAGGTCAGGCGTCACGCCGCGAAGCATCCGGATCAGCGCCAACTGCGCGATGATAAAGTCCGTCACCAGCCCGAAGTGCACCGTCCTGGCGTAGGCCAGGCCCCGCTCCGCTTCGCCCTGTACATCGGCCAACGGCTCGCCAGCGAACAGCAGATCGGCGGTGAGGTTATTGCCCGCATACGCTCCGTACGGCAGGTCGCCGATCCGGTTCGCCGCCGCAAACGACCGACGCAACAGGTCCCGGCACTGCCCCACGGGCTTCATCCAACGCACGGCAAAACAGGAAAAGCACAGATAAGTGCTGGCCTCGAATCGCCTCAGGCCGCGTTTTTCAACGAGGTCGCAACCGAGCTGGCCGAAGCGGAACCCTAGCTGGTAGTCCCCGAACCGCCGGCCCGCGACCCGGAACAGATTGGCGTACAGCACGCAGGACGCATCGCAGTTGCCCTGCTCCAGGCTCAGGGTGACCGCCTTGCAGATCAACAGGTCCGCCAGGTTCGCTTCACTCTGCAACGCCGGCGCAAAGAGCTTGCCCAGTGCGTTGAGCGTCGCCAGGGACGTCGCGTCCTTCATCAACGACAGATCGATGAGGTCCTCGATGGCCCGGTCGCCCAGCAGTTCGCCGATGCGGTCGTACTCGTCTCGCACATCGTCGTCGCTCGGATGGGCCGACCACTCGATCCCCACATGACGCAGATAGTCGAGACAGACAGCCACCGCACCATCGCTGCGATCCAGGAGCAGGTAGACGTCCATCAGCAGGCACGCCACGTTGGCCCGTTCGATCACCGTCAAGGCGCGATCGGCAAGGGCCTTCAGGCGTTCGTCTGCGGCACCGAGTTGCCCGGTAAGGAACTCGCATTCGGCCCGGTTCAATTCCAACGCGAAAATCAATTCATGACGACATGTCCAGCAATCCTCATCCAGCAACTGCGCACCAGTGGCCAGGTAGTTGAGTGCCGAAGCATAGGCCGTCGAGGCCTTGGCCCGTTGGCCGGCCATCAGGTTGAATTCAGCCAACTGCTCCCGCTCAACCCGGTCGGTGAGCAATGCCGCGCCGCGATTGAGCTGGCCGACGATTTCAAAAATCGTCTCTTCAAGCGCTTGCGCGCCCGTTTGCGCCGTGAGCAGCCGTCCGATGCGCAGGTGCGTCTCGGCACGCGCGGCCTGGGGAATCAGCGAGTAGGCGGCCTCATGAATACGGTCGTGAACGAATCCATAGGCATCGTCGAGCCACTCGACCAGTTCCTGGCGAACCGCCTCCCACAGCACCGCCCGGACTTGCGCCGCGGGGATGTCCAAAACGGTGGCAAGCGCCTTGAGCCCGGCCACGTTTCCCAGGCAGGCCAGTTGCTGCAGCGCCTGCTGCGTGTCGGCCGGCAAGCGGGCCAGTTTGCCGACCATCAGGTCGACGACATTGTCGGTGTAGCCCTTGGCGTGAATGCGCTGCGGATCCCACCACCACTGCCGGACCTCGTGGTCGAAGGTCAGTAATCGCTCGTCAGCGAGGGCCTGCAGGAACTGGATCACGAAGAACGGATTGCCTGCGGTCTTGTCCAGCACCAGTTGCGCCAGCGGCTCGATGCGATGAAGCGCGTCATGCAGGGCTTCGGCGATCAACTGCTCGATATGCTCCTTGGCGAGGGGCGCCAGAGTGATCTCACTGACCTTGCCCCCCGCATTCCGAATGGCCTTGAGCTTGCCCGTCAGCGGGTGCGAGGCATCCACCTCGTTGCTGCGGTAGGCGCCCACCAGCATCAGGTGCCGCACATCGGCGCTGATCAGCAGATCCTCCAGCAGGTCCAGCGTTGCCGCGTCCAGCCACTGCAGGTCATCGAGAAACAGGGCGAGCGGATGGTCCGCGCGGGCGAACACCCCGATGAAACGCCTGAACACCAACAGGAATCGGCGTTGTTCCTGTTGAGGGTCAAGGGCCAGGACCGCCGGCGGCTCGCCGATGATGAGTTTGAGTTCGGGGATGAGATCGGTCATGAGCCGCGCGTTGACGTCCAGCGCCTCCAACAACGTATCGCGCCAACTCGCCAGCTCCGTGTCGCTCTTGCCCAGCAATGTGCGCACCAGGCTCTGGAAGGCCTGCACCAGGGTCGAATAAGGAATGTCGCGCCGGTATTGATCGAACTTGCCACTGGCGAAGAGTCCCCGCGGCGGCACCAGGACCTTGTGCAATTCATTGACAACCGAGGACTTGCCGATACCGGAGTAGCCGGTCACCAGCACCAGTTCCGGCGCGCTGGTTTCGACCACCCGACCGAACGCCGTGACCAGCGTCTGGACTTCACGCTCACGGCCGTAGAGCTTCTCGGGGATCAACAGCCGATCGGATGCGCCCTGTTCACCCAGCGCAAAGGCCTCGATGTGCCGCGATTGCGTCCACTCCGCCAGGCAACGGCGCAGATCATGTTCGACGCTCGCGGCCGTCTGGTAGCGCTCCTCGGCGGTCTTGGCGAGCAGCTTCATGACAATCCGGGACAGCATCTCGGGGATGGTTTCGACCTGCACGCTGGGCGCCAAGGGCTTTTTTGCGATATGGCAGTGAACCCACTCTATCGGGTCGGACGCGGTGAACGGCAGCGAGCCGGTCAACATCTGGTACAGCGTGATACCGAGGGAATAGAGGTCACTGCGCGAATCGATCGAGCGATTCATCCTGCCGGTCTGCTCGGGGGCCATATAGGCGAGCGTGCCAGCCAGGGTTTCGGGGGCCTGTCGTTCCCGCAGCAGTCGCGAGGCCAAGCCGAACCCGGTAAGTCGGGCCTGGCCATCGGCGCAGTTCACCAGGATGTGACTGGGCTTGATATCTTTATGGACGATGCCACGCTGGTGGAGCTTGCCCAGCGCTACGGCAATGCTCACCGCAAGACGCAGGAACGTCGCCGTTTCCATCGGTGCGATCAGCAGTTGCACGAGCGGCACGCCACCGGGATCCTCGAGCACCAGTTGCACCTGGGGCCCTTCGCGCACCATGTCGAGCGGTTGCACCGACCAGGCGCGATCGAGTTCATCCTTCAGGCCGAACTCATGGGTGAGCCGCTCAAGGCAGCCGGGGCGAGGTTGTTCGGTGGCGGGCCGGGCCACCAGGACCGTGTTGTCGCCGTCTGTACCCGAGCGCAATTCTCGACAGAAGATACGCTCACCATCGTCCCATAATATTTGCATGCTGTTATTCCATCGGCACAGGAACACTATTGTCTGTTCTGCCGCACTTTGCCGTCGGCTGTCGTCCAGTGTCATGTCGCACTTGCCGATGTCGTCGCCTGGAGGCGACTTCCGTGGCTGCGCTGGATGCCTGAAGGTGAAGCGTGTGCCGGGATCCAGGACGGGGCGTGTTGCGCCCTCTAGATTAGCGCTTCACGAAAGCCCTTCACAATTTTTTCGTGGCCGGGCGACATACCCGGCACCCGGCGCCAACCCTTTGGTTTTAGCGCGTTATACGTAGGTATACTTCTGCGCCTTATGGGACCGCGTATCGTGTAGTCACGACAGGCGCTGTTACGAGCGACCCCTATGACGCAAGCCACGCAGATGCGCAACACGACAACTATCGCCGTTGTTGACGATGACGAATCCGTTCGGACAGCCCTGGATAGCCTGTTGCGTTCCAGTGGTTACAAGGTTCGAACCTATTGCAGTGCCATCGAGTTCCTTGACGCCAATGCCCCGGCAGGCACGCACTGCCTGATTTCCGACATCCAGATGCCGGGCATGAGTGGTGTTGAGCTGCATGAACGGCTCGGTGCCATGGGGTTGCGGATCCCCACCATTTTCATTACCGCTTACCCGGACCTTGGTGCACACATACCGAGGTTGGTCGCCTGCCTGCCTAAACCCTGTGATGCCGACAAGCTGCTGGACTGCATCGAGGTGGCGCTGCGTCCGACACACTGAAAGCACGAAAGTAACCAAAGCGCTTCTGCCTCGCTTAGGCTCGGCATGCCCGAACGAAGGCATTGCTCCGGGGGCCACAAGGCGGCCTGAGAGCCGACCTGGTTCTTGGTGAGACCGCGTTTCTCCTGTGGGAGCGAGCCTGCTCGTGAAGGCGGTGGTTCAGTCACATGGATGTTGGGCTTGCTCGCGATGGCGGTGGCTCAGTCACATCGATATCGGGCTTGCTGACCTCATCGCGAGCAAGCTCGCCCCCACAGGTTTTGTGGTGCTCATGAGTTTTGTGTCTACTGGAGATCCAGTGTGGGAGCGAGCTTGCTCGCGATGGCGGTGGCTCAGTTACATGGATGTTGGGCTTGCTGGCCTCATCGCGAGCAGGTTCGCTCCCAAAGGCTAAATGCGTTCGCAAAAACCAGGCCGGCTGTCAGGCCGCCTCGCGCAGGACATTGATCTCGGTGCTCCATTAACCACGATGGCTGAACACCCTGCCCCCCGGTCCAACACATACCTTCGTATACATCCCCACCACTGAGGTATGGCTTGGCTGAACCGATGTAGAAGTGCCCTCGCCGCAATCGCTCAATACCATGACCCCACAGCGGACGACTCGCTATCCAGGATCGATTGAGCCCAGGCGCACGCTCGCGCAGCTGCGCTGCAACCTTGCGGGGAACTGCCCATGTCGGTTTTTTTCGAGTTACTTCAACGCTGCTTGAAACCCATGATCGTGCTCACCCCACTCCTCCTCACCGGCTGTGCGGTGGGCCCCGACTTCATGAAGCCCGAGAGCGAACTTGACGCCGCACAACTGACGCCCCGACCCGAGCACGGGAGCGACACTGCCCTGCTCCCTGCCGCCGTCCCCAGCCAATGGTGGCAACTGTTCAACGACCCGCTGCTCACCCAACTGCAATCACGGGCACAAGCCCGCAACCTTGATTTGCAGATGGCCGCCGATCGCATCGATCAAAGCCGGGCGCAACTGGGGATTACCGCTTCGCAACTGCTGCCCAGCGTCGGTGCCAACGCCAGCTACGCCCGGGAGGCGCTCAGCGAACATGGCAAGTTCGCCGCACTGGGCGCTCCCACGGCCCCCAGCAATTTTTGGCAGCTGGGCTTCGATGCCAGTTGGGAAATCGATCTGTGGGGCCGGGCCCGTCGCGCGCGCGAAAGTGCGGCGGCGACCCTGGAGGCGACAGTCTATGATCGCGAAGCCGCTCGGATTGCCCTGTCCGCCGAAGTGGCACGGACCTACCTGCAACTGCGTGGCACCCAGGCGCAACTGGACATCGCCCAACAGAACCGGGCGATCGCCGAGCGTACCCTGGGCCTGGCCGAAAGCCGCGAGCGCAATGGCGTGGCGACACGCTTCGAAACCGCATCCGCTCGCGCACAGCTGGCGACGATCAAGGCCCTGCTTCCCGACCTGGCCCAGCGTCGCAACGCCCAGATGAATGCCCTTGCGCTGTTGATGGGTGAACCACCCCGCGCACTCGATGCACAACTGCGCCAAGCCATGCCCCTGCCCTCGCTGCCCACCCGGGTTCCGGTCGGGATACCGTCGGAACTGGCCCACAGGCGCCCCGTCATCCTGCGCGCCGAAGCGCAGCTCCACGCCGCCACCGCGGCCATCGGCGTGGCCAAGGCGGATTTCTACCCACGCCTCGGCTTGAAAGGGCGAATCGGCGTGGAAGCGTTCGATAGCGGTGATCTGAGTAGTTGGGACTCTCGCTTCTTTTCCGTCGGGCCAACAGTTTATCTGCCGATTTTCCAGGGCGGTCGCTTGATGCAACGCCTGGCCCTGAACGAATCACGGCAAAAAACCGCCGCCCTTGCCTATCGGCAAACCGTATTGCGCGCCTGGCACGAAGTGGACGACGCCCTGGACGCCTGGGCCGCGCAACAGCGTCAACACGACGAGTTGCGGGTTTCGTATGAGCAGAACAAGCAAGCACTACACGCAGCCGAACGCGGCTACCAACAGGGTGCAGCCGACTACCTGAGCGTCCTCACGGCGCAACTGAACCTGCTCGCCAGCCAAACCAACCTCAATAGCAGCGCCACCAACGCCACGTTGACGGTGGTCAATCTCTATAAGTCCCTGGGTGGCGGCTGGGACCCGGAGCTGCATCCATGAACAGCCTCGCTTTGTCGCCCGCGCAGATCGCGCCCCGAGAAGCCCCCTTGACCCAGTCTTCGAAACGCCCGCTGGTTGGCCTGGTCGGCATCTTCCTCGCGGCCATGATGGCTGGGCTGAACACCCGTGTCGGTGCGTTGGCGCTGGCGGACGTGAGAGGCGCGTTGGGCTTTGGCTTGGACGATGCATCCTGGCTCACCACGGCGTATAGCGCCGGGGAGCTGATCGCCATGCCCTTTTCGGCGTGGTTTGCCCTGACGCTCTCGGTCCGGCGCCTCGAGCTGTGGATGCTCGCCACCTGTACCTCGCTGGCGCTGCTCCTGCCGTTCATCCACGACCTCGACCTGCTGCTGAGCCTGCGCTTTATACAAGGCGTCGCCAGCGGCACGACGATCCCGCTGCTGATGATGGCGGCCCTGAAATTCCTGCCGCCGCCCATTCGGTTGTACGGTCTGGCGATGTACGCGATGACCGCGACCTTCGCGCCCAACCTGGCCATCTGGCTGGCGGGACAGTGGACAGATGAACTGCAGGACTGGCGCTGGGTGTACTGGCAGATCATCCCCCTGGCCCTGATCGCTGCCGGCCTGATCGCCTGGGGGCTGCCAAGGGAACCGGTTCAGCGCCCACGCTTTCGCCAGGCCAATTGGGCCGGCATGGCCTGCGGTGTCCCGGCGCTTGGCCTGATGACCGTCGCCCTGGATCAAGGCATACGGCTGGATTGGTTTCACTCGCCGTTGATCACCTCGTCAATGGTCGCTGGCCTAGCCTTGCTGGCGGTCTACTTGTTGACCGAGTGGTTTCATCCCTCGCCGTTCATCAAGTTGCAGATCCTGGGGCGCCGCAACCTGGGACTGGGCTGCATTCTGTTCGTATCGCTGCTGGTGGTGCTGATGTCCAGCTCGCTGCTGCCGGCGATTTACCTGGGGCCGCTGCAAGACTATCGCCCGTTGCAGATGGCCTCGATCGGGCTGATCGTCGCGCTGCCGCAATTAATCCTCGGAGCCTTGGTGGCGCTGCTGCTCTACCAGAAATGGGTCGATGCGCGCTTCGTATTCGCCTTGGGGCTGTGCCTGATCGCCCTGGCCTGCCTTTGCGGCGCGCAGTTGACCAGCGAGTGGAACCGCGACCAGTTCGTCGTGGCGCAAACGCTGCAAGCCCTGGGGCAACCAATGACAGTGGTGTCGATGCTGTTTCTGATCACCAGCGTGGTACAGCCTGCCGAAGGCCCTTATGTGTCCGGCACCATCAACACCCTGCGCGCCTTCGGGTCGTTGTTCGGCGCGGCGCTGGTCGGACAGTTCGTGGTGGTGCGCAGCCGCTTCCATGGGGAAATGTTGCTGGACCAGGCGGCCCTGGCAAGCAATGCCCTGGCCTCTGCGCCGCAGCCCTCACACCTGCTGGGAATCGTCGGCCAGCAGTCGATGGTGTTGTCGATCGCCGATGCCTATCACGCGCTGGCCCTACTGGCACTGCTGTTGATTCCCCTCGTGCTTCGGCTGGCCTACATCCCGGCACCTGTCACGCAGGCCGCCTCATCTTCCTCCTCACAGGGGTAATTCATCATGGCCTTACCGAAAAAAGCCCAAATCGTCAGTGTCGTACTGCTCGCCGTGGCAGTCGCTGGGGTGCTCTACCTCAATCGCCCCGAATCCAATGCCTCGACCCAGTCAACGGACGATGCTTATGTCCACGCCGACTTCACCGCGGTCGCGCCGAAAGTATCCGGTACGGTAGAGACGGTGTTGATCGAAGACAATCAGCGGGTCGAGAAAGGCGACCTGTTGGCGACACTTGACGACCGTGACTTCGTCGCCGCGGTGACCGCAGCCAAAGCCGAGGTCGCCAGTGCCCGGGCCAGCATCGCCAGCCTGCAAGCGCACCTGAGCCGACAGCAGACCGCCATTGCCCAGGCACAAGCGGCGGTGGCTGCGGATGAAGCGGCGCTCAAGCTGGCCAGTGCCAACCAGGCGCGGTATCGCAATCTGGCCAACGACGGCTCGGGCACCGTGCAAGCGCAACAACAGGCCGAGGCGCAATTGAGCATTCAGCTCGCGCGCCGCAACAGGAGCGAGGCGGGTCTACAGGCGGCCCGGCAGCAAGTGGATGTCCTCAAGGCCGATCTGGAAAAAGCCGGGGCCACCCTCACCCACGCCCAGGCCACGCAGGCCATCGAGGAACTGAAGCTGTCCTATACCCGCATCACGGCGCCGATAGCCGGCACGATCGGGCAGAAGTCCGTGCGCATCGGCGCGTTCGTGAATACCGGGGAACCCTTGCTCGCGATTGTGCCGCTCGACGCCGTCTACATCACCGCCAACTTCCGGGAGACGCAACTGGCACGCGTCGCGATGGGCCAGGTCGTGGACATCACGGTCGATGCGTTGCCGGGCGAGTCGCTGGCCGGCACCGTGCAAAGCCTGGGGCCAGCCAGCGGCGTCAGCTACTCGGCCATTGCGCCGCACAACGCTACCGGTAACTTCACCAAGATCGTCCAGCGCTTGCCCGTGCGCATTCGCATCGACCCCGACCAGCCCGCGGCGGCGAAACTGCGCGTGGGGATGTCCGTTACCCCACAGATCCGTACTGACGGATAAATACCTCAGGGCTTTTGTGACGAGCTGGGTTCTGTAGGAGCTGACGAGTGAAACGAGGCTGCGATCTTTCCCCAGACACTTGAATCGCAAGCGAAGATCAAAAGATCGCAGGCTTCGCCAGCTCCTACAGAACCCAACAGTGAATCCCCTCGTTACCGATTCGATGTGCAGGCTCAGTCCTAAGCAAATAACTTAAAGTTATTTATTATCATTTTTTTAGATCATTTAGATTAAGTCTTAAGCCCAATGGCTTCCCGCGGTGCTGCCATCAAGGAGCGTTGGCACTCCCCACCTTCAGTCACGGCAATCTCATTAACGGGCCACCGTCATGCAGCTTCTAACACTACCTCCCTTCCCCAGCCTGGCCACCTCGATTCGTGCCACTGCCCAGGTCTTCGAAGACCCCACTTCCCGCGCCTTGCTGGCTCATCTGCAACAAGTGGCGCCCAGTGAGGCCAGCGTGTTGATCATCGGCCAGACCGGCACCGGCAAGGAGCTGGTGGCGCGCCATGTCCACAACCTCAGCGCCCGTCGCCACAAGCCATTCGTTGCGGTCAACTGCGGAGCGTTTTCCGAGACTCTGGTGGAAGCCGAGCTGTTCGGCCATGAAAAAGGCGCCTTTACCGGCGCGTTGACGGCCAAGGCCGGTTGGTTCGAGGAAGCGGACGGCGGCACCCTGTTTCTCGATGAAATCGGTGATTTGCCGTTGCCGATCCAGGTCAAGTTGCTCCGGGTGTTGCAGGAACGCGAAGTGGTCCGGCTGGGGTCGCGCAAGAGCATCAAGATCGACGTGCGTGTGTTGGCGGCCACCAACGTACAGCTGGAAAAAGCCATCAATGCCGGGCACTTTCGCGAAGACCTCTATTACCGCCTGAACGTGGTCAGCCTGGCGCTCAAGCCGCTGCGCGAACGTCCCGGCGACATCCTGCCGTTGATACACCACTTCATTGCGCAGTACAGCCACAGGCTCGGTCACGGCGAGGTGACGCTGGACGCCCAGGCGCAACGCAAGTTGCTCGATTACTCCTGGCCGGGGAATATCCGCGAGCTGGAAAACGTCATTCATCACACGCTGCTGATTTGCCGCAACAAAGTGATTGGCGCGCAGGACCTGCACCTGTCGAACCTCCGTATCGAACGCCAGGACAACCCCACCGGAGGCGGCCCCTCAAAGCGCAGAAGCACTCTTTTGCACAAAGCCTTTGAGAAACTGCTCGAGCAGGAGCATGGCGATGTGTATGAAAAGGTCGAGGCCGAGTTGCTGCGCACCGCCTACCGATACGCCAATTGCAATCAGGTCCATACCGCCAGCCTGCTGGGCCTGAGTCGCAACGTCACCCGCACATTGCTGATCAGGATTGGCGAGCTGGTGGTCAATCGACGCCGCCCGGCACTGGACACGCGGGATGGCCAGGTGGTCAACCTGTCGACCTGAGTCCCCCGTGGCGAGGTAGCTTGCTCCCGCTGGGGTGCGAAGCGCCCCCAATCAAGCTGATGACATCCACCTGATACAACGTGGTGACTGGCTTTGGGGCTGCTGCGCAGCCCAGCGGGAGCAAGCTCCCTCGCCACAAAAGCGATTCGGCGAGGGCTCTTTTATGGGGAGCGCTGTGCTTCCATCCCAGCCGCTTGCTGGTCCCGCGTCCGCGCACCCAAGTAGAAATCCTGGAGATCACCACGGGCCGCCAGTTGTTCGGCGCTGCCTTCACTGACCACACGACCGCTTTCCAACACATAGCCATAATGGGCGTAGCGCAGGGCGATGTTGATGTTCTGTTCGGCGATCAGGAAACTGACGCCATCGTTCTGATTGAGTTGGCGGATGATCTCGAAGATTTCCTCGACAATCTGCGGCGCCAGGCCCATCGACGGTTCGTCCAGCAACACCAGTTGCGGCCTGGCCATCAGCGCGCGGCCTATCGCGATCATCTGTTGCTCACCGCCCGAGGTGTAGCCGGCCAGGCTTTTGCGCCGCAATTTCAGGCGCGGGAAATGGCCATAGACCAACTCCAGGTCGGCCAGCAACTGGCGCCGCGGCACTTGTCGCGTCAAGGCGCCGGCCAGAAGATTTTCCTCCACGGTCAACTGGGCAAAGCAATGCCGACCTTCCAGCACTTGCACCAGGCCGTTCGCCGCCAAGGTGTGAGGCGCGCTGTGGGTCACCTCGCGCCCCTGGTAGACAATCCGCCCCCGCACCACGTCGCCCCGTTCGGCGCGCACCAGGTTGGAAGCCGCCTTCAGTGTGGTGCTTTTGCCCGCGCCGTTGGCGCCCAGCAGCACCACGACCTGCCCTTTCGCCACCTTCAGCGACACGCTGCGCACGGCCAGGATGGTCTGTTCGTAGAGGACTTCAATGTCGTCGATCTGCAGGATCGGCACGTTCGTCGCCATACTGTTTCGCCTTTTCAGATAGCGACCGGACGCGTGCGCCCGGTCGCCGCGATGCCTCAGGATTCCTTGCTGCAATCACGCGGGGTAATGCCTTTTTCCCGGGCGTATTGGTGCGAAGACGCTTCGATGATCGGCCGCAACAGGGCGCGGTCGGCCTGCACCCAGTCACTGATCAGCTTCCACTGGGTCCCGTCCCATTGCTGGAAGCGCACCGCGCCGCCGCCTTCATGGTCCGAGCACGACAACTGCAACGGCTGCACCAGGCCCAACGCCCCGAGTTCCTTGAGTCGCGCGTCGTCGAGCTTGAGGTTTTCGAAGCCCCAGCGCACCTGCTCGCCGGTCAGGGGTTGCTTGCCGAATTTCTGCTGAGCAATGCGCAGCGCTTCTACGTTGAGGATGCCGTTGACCACGCCGAGGTTGTAATACACGGTGCCGAACCGCTTGGGATCGGCCAGGTCGCCCTTACCGGCGTCGACCACTTGCTGCTTGATGCCCTGCAGCACCGGAAAGTCAGTGCCCGAAGGGTGCGTGGTGATTGCGATGAAACCCTTGGCCGCGGCACCGGCCGGCGCGGCATCATCTTCGGAGTTGCTCCAGATATTGCCGATGATGTGGTCGGCCGGGAAACCGACTTTCTGCGCGGTTTTCAGCGCCACCGGGTTCATCACGCCCCAACCGCGCAGGATCACCCAATCGGGTTTTTCCCGACGGATATTCAGCCATTGCGATTGTTGCTCGTTGCCCGGGTGCGGCACCTCCAGCAAGGTCAGCGCAAAGCCATACTTGTCGGCCAGGGTTTGCAGGACCTCGTTGGTTTCCTTGCCGTAGGGCGAGCCGTGATACAGGGTGACGATCTTCAAGCCCTTGAGCTTGTCCAACCCGCCGGCGCGCTGACCGATGTAGTTGATGATCGCCGAGACCTCGGAATACGGGTTCAACTGCAACGGGAAAACGTAGGGGAATACGCTGCCATCGGTGGAATCCGTACGCCCATGGTTGATGGTGATCAGCGGCAGTTTGTCGGCCGTCGAGCGCTCCAGGGTGGCGTAGGCAATGCCCACCGACAGCGGGTTGGTGGCCGCCGCCGGCGCGCCGTTCAAGCCTTTCTTCAGGCGTTCGTAGCACTCGACACCTTTCTCGACCACGTATTCGGTTTCGCACTCGCTCCAGGTCAGCTTGACGCCGTTCACCCCGCCGTTGGCGTTGACGTACTTGAGGTAGTCGATGAAGCCGCCGAAGAAACCAGTGCCGCCGGCCGCATAAGGGCCGACGCGATAGCTTTGCAGCGGGAAGTATTGTTCGTTGTCCGCCTGAACGGTGAAGGCCGCGGCGGTGAGGCTCAGGGCCAGTGCCAGGCTGCTGGCGAATGATCGTTTGAACATCGGATTTTCCTTGTTATGAAGCCATGGATAAGCCAACAAAATGGAACTGCAAACCCGCGCTGTGCGCATCGCTCAGTAGCGCAACGGCCACAGCCGTGCGCGCTGGCGAAATCTCTGCCAGAGGCGCGCAAGGCCCTCTGGCTCCTTGATCAGGAACAGGATGATCAGGGCGCCGAATATCATCTTCTGCAGGTTCTCCACCTGGCCGGCGTCCACCAGCCCGCCGGGCAGCAGCGACACCAGGTTCGAAAGCAACACCGGAAACAGCACGATGAAAGCCGCGCCGAGGAAGTTGCCCAGCAGGCTGCCGAGGCCGCCGATAATGATGATGAACAGGATCTGGAACGACCGATTCAGGTCGAAACCATGGGGTTCCACCGTCCCCAGGTAAGCGAAGGCCCAGAGCGCGCCGGCCACTCCGAGGAAAAAGCCGCTGATGGCGAACGCCAGCAGTTTGGTTTTCGCCAACGCAATGCCGATGACCGCGGCGGCCGTGTCCATGTCGCGCACCGCCATCCAATTGCGCCCCAACTCGCTGCGCACCAGGTTCTTGCCCAGCCAGAACATCACCACTACCACGCTCAGGGTCAGCAGATAGCGGCCAGCCGGCGCGTCGAGATTCACCCCGAACACATCCAGGCGCGGCGCGCTGATCACGCCCGAGGCGCTGTTGTTGGAAAACCAACTGAACCGGGTCAGCGCCCAGGTCACGAAGAACTGTGCCGCGAGGGTCGAGACCAGCAGATAGAAACCTTTGATGCGCAGGCTCGGCAGGCCGAACAGCACCGCCACCAGCGCCGCCGCCAACCCGCCCAGGGCGATGCTGAACAACAACGGCAAGCCGGTGACCCGTATTTCAAGGTTGTAGGTGGCGAAGGCTCCCACCGCCATAAACGCCGCTGAACCGAGGGACAGCTGCCCGGCATAACCGGTGAGCAAATTGAGCCCCAACCCGGCCAGGGACAGCACCAAAAACGGAATCAGAATCGCACTGAACCAGTAGTCGTTACCCAACCAGGGCACCCCGACGAAGGCAAACAGCAGCAACGCGGCCAGTCCGTGACGGTCTTGGCGCAGGGCGAAGACCCGGCGGTCCTGGGCATAACGGGTGTTGAACTGGCCTGCTTCTCGATAAAACATGATGCGCTCCCCTAAACCCGTTCGATGGCCCGTTCGCCAAACAACCCCGCCGGACGCACCAGCAGAAACAGCAGCGCCAGCACGTAGGGAAACCAGTTCTCGATGCCACTACCGATGAAGGGCCCGAGGTAAACCTCCGCCAGCTTCTCCGAAGCACCGATAATCAGGCCGCCGACAATCGCCCCGCTGATGGAGGTGAAGCCGCCGATGATCAACACCGGCAAGGCCTTGAGCACCACCAGCGAGAGCGAGAACTGCACCCCG
The DNA here is from genome assembly GCF_030687295.1 of Pseudomonas beijingensis. Lineage (NCBI taxonomy): Bacteria > Pseudomonadati > Pseudomonadota > Gammaproteobacteria > Pseudomonadales > Pseudomonadaceae > Pseudomonas > Pseudomonas beijingensis. Next base: position 4,576,753 of record NZ_CP117425.1, read on the forward strand.
AGGCGAGCGCCCCAGAGCAGGCCGGCGACCAACCCGACAAACCCCGCCACCGCCCACACCACCACCCAGACCCGCTGCAAACGAATGCCCACGGCCAGCGCCGCCAGTGGGTCATCGGCCACCGCCCGCAACGACAATCCGAGCCGGGTCTTGTTGAACAACCAGGACAACAGCAGCACCAGGAACGCCGCAGTCAATGCGGCAAAAATGTCGAACTGCGACAACAACATCCCGCCCAGTTCCAGCGGTTCATCACTGATACCCAGTTCCAGGCCATGCACCTGGGCGCCCCACAGTGCCTGGGCGAAGCCTTCAATGACGTAGGACAGCCCGAGGGTGGCCATGAACAGCGTGATTGGCGAACGGTTGACCAAGGGCCGCAGCACCACCCGCTCCACCGCCACGGCGATCAGCACCATGGCCGCCAGGCTGATGACGAACGCCAGCCAGAACGGCACACCGCGCTCCAGCAGGCTGACGAAGGTCAGCGCCGAGAACAGCACCATCGCGCCCTGGGCGAAATTGAACACCCCGGAGGCCTTGTAGATCAGCACGAAACCGATGGCCACCAAGGCGTACATCACCCCCGCCAACAATCCGCCAATCAATACTTCAAAGAAAAATTCCATCGTCGCTCCTATTCGGCGGGCGCAACTTGCCTGCCCTCCCTGACGGGAAGGCGTCGAATATCCGGTGTCAGTGGCGAGTGCCCAGGTAGGCCGAAATGACCTCAGGGTTCTGCCGTACGTCTTCAGGCGAGCCGTCGCCGATCTTGCGACCGTAATCGAGCACCACCACGTGGTCGCTGATGTCCATGACCACGCCGATATCGTGCTCGATCAACACCACCGTCGTGCCCAGCTCACGGTTGATGTCGACGATGAAGCGACTCATCTGCTGCTTCTCGTCGGCGTTCATCCCGGCCATGGGCTCGTCCAGCAGCAACAGCCGGGGCTCCGCCGCCAGCGCGCGGGCCAGCTCCACCCGTTTCTGCAAACCATAGGGCAGCGTGCCCACCAGGACGTCGCGCCAAGGCTGCAAATGCAGGAACGCAATGACCCGTTCGGCCGCTTCGCGCTGGCTGTCATCCTCGGCCCGGGCGCGACCGATGCGCAGCGCCTGCTCGATCCAGGTTCTGCGGCGCTTGAGGTTGCGTCCGGTAAGCACGTTGTCGAGCACGCTCATGCCCTTGAACAGCGCGATGTTCTGGAATGTCCGGGCAATGCCACGGACCGCCACGTCGTGGGGGCGCATCCGGCGCCGCTCCTGTCGATCAAAACGGATGTGCCCATCCTGGGCCTGGTACACGCCACTGATGACATTGAGCAGCGAACTCTTGCCGGCGCCGTTGGGGCCGATCAAGGCGCAGATCTCACCGGTGGCGACGCGAAAGCTGATGTCCGTGACCGCTTTGACGCCTTTGAATGACAGCGAAATATGCTCCAGCTCCAGCAAATGCGTGACGGCCGTCTCGGTCATGGGGGCGTCTCCTCTCAGGCCAGTTGCGACTGGAGTCCGCTCCAGTCATCGGTGGTGTGCTGCACCAGGTTCGACGGTGCTTCCCAGTGGGCCGCGTCCTCCCACTGGCGAACCCTGATACCCAATACCTGGAAAAAGGCCTGGGTTTCGGGCGGCAAAGCATCGCCCACCAGCAACGGCGCACGAGTCCGGGAAAAGCCCAGCACGTCGCGCAAAGGCCGGCGAACCAGCCAGTCCCCCAGGTGCCGTTGCAGCGGCACCGGTTGCGTTGCCAACGCCCAGTCCACCAGCCGGCGCGGCCAACTGCCCGACTCCGGCAAACGCTCCAACGCATAACGGTACAAGCGCTCGTAGGTTTCCCGCGTCCCGGCCACCAATGTCGGGCCCAGCTCGCGCCGGTCGCGATCACGGGTCGCCAGGTTCTCAGGGAAGTTCAGCCGAAAACCGGCCATCAACCAAGGCGCCAGCAGGTAGCGAGCTTGCCCGCCCGAAGCGAACGCCCGTGCGGCCAATGCCTCTTCGTGCCGGTCCAGGCCTTCACGCGTCACCAACCGCTGGCCCTCCTGCAACAGCTCGGCGTGGCTGACGCGTTGCTCCTCAATCGCCTGACCGGCCCCGCGATAAAAGACAAAGGCCGTTTGCAGCACTCGCCCTTGCGGCGCCAGGCCATCGATTGGCCGCTCGGCAACCAGCGTGGCGTAATCCAGCGCTTGCGCAAATGGCGCTGAATCCGACAGGCCACGCTTGTCGAGGTAGACCCACACTCCCACGGTCACCCGCGCCGCATGCAGACGCCGCATTTCTTCCACGCCTTCGACCAGGACGAAACCCGGTTGCAGCGTGGCGAGCCGTTGCACCTGTTCGGCCGCTGCGTCCAGCGGGTCGAACAGGCTCGCCACGCCCCCCAGCCACTGCGCAGCCAATGCGGCAAGCAGCGCCTGCGGCCTGGGTCGGCTGATGATCGTCAGGGTCGCGCCCGCCGCAAAACCACGGGTTTGCAGGGCACTCGCCAAACGACGCACCTCGTCCGCCACATGCGCCCAGGTTCGCTCCTGCCAGACACCCAGGTGCTTATGGCGCAGCGCGACGTCCATGCCGTGCCGATGCGCCTGGCGCTGCAACCACTGGGGCAAGCTGGCCGGGACCGCGTCGAGTGTTTCGGTGAACGTGCCCATGCTGCCTCCCGCGCTTAAGCGACCGCCGCCGTTTTGGCCGCCACTTTGCGTTGCTCCAGCTCACGCACCAGCGGCAGGACCTTGCGGCCGAAATACTCGACTTCTTCCTGGAAGTGCAGGAAACCGGCGAGTATCAAATCCACACCCACGGCCTTGAGGGCGACGATGCGTTCGGCGATCTGCTGCGGTGTGCCGATCAGGTTGGTCTTGAAGCCATCGTTGTATTGCACCAGGTCCTCGAAGCTGGACTTGGCCCAGTTGCCCTCGCCTTCCGGGCTGGACTTGCCGGCCTGCTTCGCCGCATCGCCAAAGGCATTGACGGCCTCGGGATCGGCCTGGTCGATGATCTGGGCGAGGACCGCACGGGCCTCTTCTTCGGTGTCGCGGGCAATGACAAAGGCGTTCACGCCAACCTTGACCTTGTGGTGGTTGGCCGCGGCTTTCGCCTGGAGGTCATCGATCTGCGCCTTGACGCCCTCCACGGTATTGCCATTGGTGAAGTACCAGTCCGATACCCGAGCAGCCATGTCCCGAGCCGCACGTGAGCTGCCACCCTGGAAGATTTCCGGGTGCTGTTGCAGTGGTTTTGGCTTGAGGGTGTAGTCGTGGAAGCGGTAGAAGTCACCGCGCAAGGTGAAGTTGTCGGTGGTCCAGATGCCCTTGAGCGCAGTGATGAATTCTTCGGAACGGCGATAGCGCTCATCGTGCTCCAGCCACGGCTCGCCAATGGCCGTGAATTCGCCCTTGAACCAGCCCGACACGATGTTGACCGCCACACGGCCGCCGGTCAGGTGATCGATGGTCGCGATCTGCTTGGCCAACACCGACGGCGTCCACGGCCCCGGCAACACCGCGGCGATGACTTTCAGGCGCGTGGTGGCGGCCAACAAGGCATGACTGAACGCCACGGACTCATGCTGGTATTCGGCGCCGTAACCGGCGGTAAAACGCACTTGGGACAGGGCGTAGTCGAAGCCGGCCGCCTCAGCGATCTGGGCCAGCTTGCGGTTGTAGTCGATGCCCCAGTCGGTGCGTTGTTCGATTTTGCTGACCACCAGCCCGCCACTGACGTTGGGCACCCAGTAGGCAAATTTGATCGTGTCCTGGCTCATTGCATGTACTCCACGGCTCGTTTTGAAAGGAAAAATGGATCAGGCGGCATTGGCGTTGCGCTGGGCATTCGGGTCCAGGCTCAACAACGCCGACTCGACGGCGCGCTCGATGCGCTCCAGCACCTGCGCATTGGAGATTCGGTACTGGCTGAAATCGGTTTCGCTGGCATAGACCCCCACCGGCAGGCTCAAGGCCTGGAAGAAACCGAACAGGGGCCGCAACTGGTGATCGATGATCAAGGCATGGCGATCCGAGCCCCCTGTCGCGGCCAACAGCACCGGTACATTCTTGAGGGCTTCGTGATGAACGAAATCGAACAGGTGCTTGAACAGGCCGGTGTACGACGCTCGGTACACCGGACTGGCGGCGATCAGCAGATCGGCCGATTCAATGGCATGCAGATCCTCCTGCACGGCAGCCGGCAACGCCTCGCGACGCAACACCCCGGCGAACTGTGGACCGACCTTGGCCAGTTCGATCAAGCGCACCTCGATCGGCAATTGCTGCCCGAGCCGGTCCACCAACGCCTGGAGCAGTGCCAGGGTGCGTGACGGGTACTGCACGCTGCCTGACACCGCCACCACTTTGAATTGCTTGCTCATCGTTTACCCCATGCCTGGAGACGCCACCTCAGCGTCTGCATGAGGTGTAGAGCAGCAACCGTGCCAGTTGAATATCACCTTAATAATCAATGGATTACATGAATCATCGAACCACTGCACTGTCGCCTGACGGGCAAGCTGTTGGTCCGCTGTTGCCTGGCGAACACCTGGCCTGCCGATGCCCGTCGCGGCAACTGTTGCCCGGCACACAGTTGCGCAACAGATTGTCCGCAGCCAGCACAGCCTTTCATCGATGAATGCCCTAAAGACCCCGCATTTACGGGCGTCGGGCCCCGGGCATGGACTGTGCAATGGCCTTGGGCACCGGCAGGTTTTCACCCTGCCCGCCTACTCGCCATCCAGAAGGAACATCAACATGACCGCACAGCAACAACACCTGCCGCCGATCCTTTCCACGGGCGCCGACTATGAACCCTTGGCCGAACGCTTCCGGCCGATCTTTGCGCGCATCCAGGCCGGCGCCCTGGCGCGTGAGCAGACGCGCAGCCTGCCCTTTGAACAGGTGAAATGGCTGAAGGAAGCCGGCTTTGGCGCCATCCGCGTACCGGTCGAATATGGCGGCGCCGGGGCCTCGTTGCCGCAGCTGTTGCAATTGCTGATCGAACTGGCCGAAGCCGATTCCAACCTGCCCCAGGCCTTGCGCGGGCACTTTGCATTTGTCGAAGACCGCCTCAACGCCCACGCCAGCAGCCCACAGGACACCTGGTTCAAGCGCTTTGTCGAGGGTGAGCTGGTGGGCAACGCCTGGACGGAAGTCGGCACGGTGAAAATCGGCGAGGTCATTACTCGGGTTTCCCGCCTGGGGGATCAATGGGTCGTCAATGGCACCAAGTACTACAGCACCGGCAGTATTTTCGCCGACTGGATCGACGTGTATGCCCAGCGCGACGACAACGGCGCCGACGTGATTGCCGCCGTCCGCGTGCACCAGCCGGGCGTCAAGCAAAACGATGACTGGGACGGCTTCGGCCAACGCACCACTGGCAGTGGGACGTCGCTGTTCGAGAATGCGTTGGTCGAGGTGGAAAACCTCATCGACTTCTCCACCCGCTTCAAATACCAGACCGCGTTTTATCAATTGGTGTTGCTGGCCGTGTTGACCGGCGCCGGCCGCGCTGCGGTCCACGACATCACCGAGCAAGTGCGCAAACGCACGCGGGTCTTCAGCACCGGCAATGCCAGCGAAGTGAGCCAGGACGTGCAGGTGCAACAAGTGGTCGGCAGGGCATCGGCCCAGGTCTACGCCGCCGAAGCCACCGCCCTGCGAGCCGCGAGCGCCTCCCAACGCGCCTATGAAAGCCGCTTCAGCCAGAACGCCGAGACCGAACACACCGCCAACATCGCCGCCGAGCTGGAGTCGGCCCAGGCCCAGGTGGTCATCTCCGACTTGGTATTACGTGCCACCAGCGACCTGTTCAATGCCCTCGGTGCTTCAGCCACCAGCACCAGCAAGGCTCTCGACCGCCACTGGCGCAATGCCCGCACCGCGGCCTCGCACAATCCGTTGATCTACAAGGAGCGCATTATTGGTGATTGGGAAATCAACGGGACGGAACCGCCTTATGTCTGGCAGATTGGCGGGGGGTCGAAGCAGCTGTGAGACGGCTACTGGCGGTTCCGCTTTTACAGCGGCTCACTTCTGAAAAGCCGGAATGCCGGCCCAGGAAAAAGTAAGCAAATCGCTTTTGCCCCACCACTCGGCACCTTGCTTAGGCTCGGTGTGCCTGCTCGCGAAGACGGCGTCCCAGTCGAGGAAAATGTTGGATGGGCCCGCCTCTTCGCGAGCAGGCTCGCCCCCACAGCGGTTCTGTGTTGAACACGAATTTTGTGTCCACTGAAGATCAAAATGTGGGAGCGAGCTTGCTCGCGATGAGGCCGACACATTCAACTTTAATGCAACGGCCTCCCCGCAACCCTCAGAGCGCCTCGCGCCCCGGCACCCCATCCACCAACCGCAGGATCCCCAGCGGGTTGGCATTCTTCAGCGGCTCGGGCAACAGGCTGTCGGGGTAGTTCTGGAAGCACACCGGGCGCAGGAAACGATCGATCGCCAATGTGCCCACCGACGTACCACGGGCATCGGATGTCGCCGGGTAAGGCCCGCCGTGCACCATCGAATCACACACCTCCACCCCGGTCGGATAACCGTTGAGCAGGATGCGGCCAACTTTCTGTTCCAGCAGCGGCGTCAGTTCGCTGAAGCGTTCGAAGTCCGCCGGCTCGCCGATCATCGTGGCCGTCAGTTGGCCGTGCAGGCCGTTCAGCGCGGCGGTCAGTTGCGTCTGGTCGGCGACTTCGACAAACACCGTGGTCGGGCCGAACACTTCTTCTTGCAGCGCCTCATCACCGTTGATCAACAGACTGGCGTCGGCCTTGAACAACTGCGGCTGGGCCTGGCTGCCCTGCTGCTCGCGCCCGGCCAGGCGTTCGATGCCCGAGTGCGCCAGCAGTTTCTGCAGACCCTTGCCGTAGCTTTGCAGCGTGCCGGCGTTGAGCATGGTCTGGGGCGCCTGGTCGCCGATCAGCGCAGCAACTTGCTGGGTGAAAGCAGTGAACTGCGGCGAGCGAATACCGATCACCAGGCCCGGGTTGGTACAGAACTGACCGCAGCCCTGCACCACCGAAGCGGTCAGGTCGCGAGCGATGCTCTCGGCGCGGGTCTCCAGCGCCTGCGGCAATACGATCACCGGGTTGATGCTCGACATTTCGGCGAACACCGGGATCGGCTGCGGCCGTGCGGCCGCCATGTCGCACAGGGCACGCCCGCCCTTGAGGGAACCGGTGAAACCCACGGCCTGGATCGCAGGATGCTTGACCAGCCATTCGCCGACGCCACCACCGTAGATCATGTTGAACACACCGACCGGCATCGCGGTTTTTTCAGCCGCGCGGATGATTGCATCGGCCACGTGCTCGGCGGTCGCCATATGGCCGCTGTGGGCCTTGAACACCACTGGGCAACCGGCGGCCAGGGCCGACGCGGTGTCGCCACCGGCCGTGGAAAACGCCAGAGGAAAGTTACTGGCGCCGAACACCGCCACTGGCCCCAGGCCGATGCGGTACTGACGCAGGTCTGGACGCGGCAACGGCGTGCGCTCAGGCAATGCCCGGTCGATGCGCGCGCCGTAGAAATCACCGCGACGCAGGACCTTGGCGAACAGGCGCATCTGGCCGCTGGTGCGACCGCGCTCGCCCTGGATCCGTGCCGCTGGCAACGCGGTTTCACGGCAGACCACGGCCACGAAATCATCGCCCAAGGCATCCAATTCATCGGCAATGGCCTCGAGGAATTCGGCCCGGCGCACCGCGCTCAGGCTGCGATAGGCTGGATAAGCCGCTGCGGCGGCCTTGGCGGCGGCGTCGACTTCTTCGGCCGTGGCCTGGATGAATTCATGGGGCAAGGCCTCGCCGGTGCTGGCGTCGACGCTTTGCAGGCGAGTCTGGCCGGCCGCGCTGCGCGCCCCGCCGATGTAGTTGTGGCCAAGGATCTGGGTCATCGCAAGTCTCCTTTAAAGTGTGCCGATAGTACCTGGGTTGAACACTGCGTCCACCGGGGCAATGCCGTTGACCAGCGGTACACCGAATTCAGCCTGGCTGATTTCGAACACATCCCCCGGCTGCGTGCGGATGCCATCGGCGAACGACAAGGTCGCGGTGCCGAAGAAGTGAACGTGGACGTCCCCCGGGCGCAGGAACTGACTGTACTTGAAGTGGTGGAATTCCAGGTTTTCGAGGCTGTGGCACATGTTCGCCTCGCCACTGAGGAACTCGTTCTGCCACAGCACTTCGCCGTTGCGCAGAATACGACTGGTCCCGGACAGATGTTGAGGCAGTTCACCCACGCGAAGTTCCGGACCAAAACTGCAACTGCGCAATTTCGAATGGGCCAGGTACAGGTAATTCTTGCGTTCCATCACGTGGTCGGAAAACTCGTTGCCCACGGCAAAGCCCAGGCGATAGGGCTTGCCGTCGTGGCCGATGACATACAGGCCGCTGATTTCCGGCTCTTCGCCGGCGTCTTCGGCAAAGGGTGGCAGCGGGAACGGATGGCCCGGGCGGACCACAATGCTGCCGTCGCCCTTGTAGAACCATTCCGGTTGCACGCCGGCCTGCCCGGCCTGGGGTTTCCCGCCCTCCACGCCCCACTTGAAGATGCGCATGGTGTCGGTCATGGTCGCTTCGTCGCCGGCCTGCTGGTGCATCTTGTCCCGAGCCGAGGCGCTGCCCAGGTGGGTCAGGCCAGTGCCGCTGACCAATAGGTGCGCCGGGTCCGGGTGGTCCAGCGGCGGCAGGATGCGCAGCTCATCGAGCAACTGCGCATAGTCATGACTCGCACCCAGGCCCAGGCTGCCGACCTGCTGTTCAAGCTTCACGCCCGCTTCGATGGCCGCCAGCGCCAGCTCGCGCACGGTGCCGGCGCCCTGCACTTCGCGCACCTGATCGCCCTCGACCACACCGACGCGGCGTTCGCCGTTACTCAATTCGAACTGAACTAAACGCATATTCTTCTCCCTGCAAACATCACTTGAATGACACACTGATCCCTGTGGGAGCGAGCTTGCTCGCGATTACAGTCTGACAGTCGACATCATGGGTGAATGTAAGACCGCAATCGCGAGCAAGCTCGCTCCCACAGTTTGATCGGGGTCGCCCCCCACATTTATGTACGCGTAGCCCCCCGGGCGCTGGCCGCGAACTGATCCGCCGGCAGCACATGCTTGCGCTCCAGCAACCGGTAAACCACGCCGGTCAGCACTAGGCCAAAGACCATCACGCCCGACAGGAAGTACAGCCCCGAGGCCAGGTTACCGGTGTACTCCTTCAGCGCACCGATCACGAACGGACCAATGTAGCCGCCCAGGTTGCCCACCGAGTTGATCAGCGCAATGCCCGCCGCCGCACTGGCGCCGGCAAAGAAACGTCCCGGCAAGGTCCAGAACACCGCCGTGCAGGAAAACAGCGCGAACGCCACCAGGCACAGCGCCGCCAGTTGCAGCACCGGCACCGACAACCAGGCGCTGAGGAACAGGCCGATGGCGCCCAGCACGTACAACACGGCCAGGTGACCGTAGCGGTCGTTCAAACGGTCGGAACTGCGGGGAATGATCAGCAGGCCGACGATGCCGAAGATGTACGGCACCGACGACACGAAACCGGTCACCAGGTCGGTGCCGCCGAACTGCTTGATCAGCGTCGGCAACCACAGGCCCAGGCCATAGATACTCAAGGTCACCGGCAGGTAGAACAGCGCCAGCAGCAAGACACGCTTGTCCTTGAGGGCATGCAGCGGATTGCCGTGACGGGTCTGGCCGTATTCCTGCAGGTCTTTTTTCAGCTCACCGGTCAGCCAGTCCTTCTCGGCCTGGTCCATCCATTTCACCTGTTGCGGGCCATCCGGCAGGTAACGTAGCACCGGCCAGGTCAACAGCACCGCCGGCAGGCCGATGACGATGAACAGCCACTGCCAGCCGTGCAGGCCAAGGATCCCGTCCATGCCCAGCAAGCCGCCGGACACGGGGCCGGTGATCATCATCGCGATGGGTTGGGAAAGTATGAAAAGACCGAGGATCTTGCCGCGATGGCGCACCGGGAACCACTGGGTGATGTAGTACAGCACGCCCGGGAAGAACCCGGCTTCGGCCGCCCCCAGCAAAAAGCGCATCACATAGAAACTGTGAGGTCCCTGCACGAAGGCCATGCCGATGGTGATGGCGCCCCAGGTGATCATGATCCGGGCAAACCAGCGCCGGGCACCGAAGCGCTCCAACATCAGGTTGCTGGGGATCTCCAGCAGGAAATAACCAATGAAAAACAGCCCGGCACCCAGACCGTAGGCGGCGTCGCCGATGCCGAGGTCGGCGCCCATGTGCAGCTTGGCGAAGCCCACTGCAGAGCGGTCCACGTAGGCGATCAGGTACAGCAGGATCAGGAAGGGAATCAGTTTCAGCGTGATGCGACGAATAAGCCGCAATTCCTGGCTCATGGGACCGGTCTCCGATTGTTGTTGTTATGGAACCTCGGGGGATTTCTCTCGCGAATGACCGCCAGGACAACCCCTCCGTTGAATCGGACTATATAGTAATACTATTTACCCAACAACACTTCCAAACCGCACAAATTGCGCTTATGTTACGCTTCAGCTAGAACAATATAGTCATACAATAAGAGAATCGATCATGTCTGATAAGAAACCCTCCCTGCGCTCGGCCCAATGGTTTGGCACCGCCGACAAAAACGGCTTCATGTACCGCAGCTGGATGAAAAATCAGGGCATCGCCGACCATCAGTTCCACGGCAAGCCGATCATCGGCATCTGCAACACCTGGTCGGAGCTGACGCCGTGCAACGCGCACTTCCGGCAGATCGCCGAGCACGTCAAGCGCGGCGTGATCGAAGCCGGGGGCTTCCCCGTGGAATTCCCGGTGTTCTCCAACGGCGAATCGAACCTGCGTCCCACCGCTATGCTGACCCGCAACCTGGCGAGCATGGACGTGGAAGAGGCGATTCGCGGCAACCCGATTGACGGCGTCGTGCTGCTCACCGGTTGCGACAAGACCACCCCGGCGTTGGTGATGGGCGCCGCCAGTTGCGACGTCCCGGCCATCGTCGTCACCGGCGGGCCGATGCTCAACGGCAAGCATAAGGGCCAGGACATTGGCTCGGGCACCGTGGTCTGGCAATTGAGCGAACAGGTCAAGGCCGGCACGATCACCATCGATGATTTCCTCGCGGCCGAGGGCGGCATGTCCCGCTCGGCGGGCACCTGCAATACCATGGGCACGGCCTCGACCATGGCCTGCATGGCCGAAGCCCTCGGTACCTCCCTGCCCCACAACGCGGCGATTCCGGCCGTGGACGCACGGCGTTATGTGCTGGCCCATATGTCCGGCATGCGCGCCGTGGAAATGGTCCGTGAAGATCTGAAACTGTCGAAGATCCTGACCAAGGAAGCCTTCGAAAACGCCATTCGCGTCAACGCGGCCATCGGCGGCTCGACCAACGCGGTGATCCACCTCAAGGCCATTGCCGGACGCATCGGCGTGCAACTGGACCTGCACGACTGGACCCGCATCGGTCGCGGCATGCCGACCATCGTCGACCTGCAGCCGTCCGGGCGCTTCCTGATGGAAGAGTTCTACTACGCCGGCGGCCTGCCCGCCGTGCTGCGGCGTCTGGGCGAAGCCAACCTGATTCCCCATCCGAACGCCTTGACCGTCAATGGCAAGAGCCTCGGCGAAAACACCAAGGACGCACCGATCTACGGCCAGGACGAAGTCATCCGCACCCTGGACAATCCGATCCGCGCCGACGGTGGTATCTGCGTGTTGCGCGGTAACCTGGCGCCACTGGGCGCGGTGCTCAAGCCGTCCGCCGCCACCGCCGAACTGATGCAGCATCGCGGTCGCGCGGTGGTGTTCGAGAACTTCGACGAGTACAAGGCACGGATCAATGACCCGGAACTGGACGTGGACGCCAGCTCGATCCTGGTGATGAAGAACTGCGGGCCGAAGGGTTATCCAGGCATGGCCGAAGTCGGCAACATGGGCTTGCCGGCCAAGCTGCTGGCCCAGGGCGTGACGGACATGGTGCGGATTTCCGACGCACGCATGAGCGGCACCGCCTACGGCACAGTGGTGCTGCACGTGGCACCGGAAGCCGCCGCTGGCGGCCCCCTGGCGGCGGTGAAGGAAGGCGACTGGATCGAACTCGATTGCGCCAGCGGCCGCCTGCATCTGGACATCCCGGACGCTGAACTCGCCGCGCGCCTGGCCGACCTCGTGCCACCGCAGCAACTGCTCGTGGGGGGCTATCGCCAGCTGTACATCGACCACGTCCTGCAAGCGGACCAGGGCTGTGACTTCGACTTCCTGGTCGGCTGCCGCGGCGCCGAGGTGCCACGCCACTCCCACTGACCCCACCCATCCCCTTGTGGCATCCCCCTGTGGGATGCAAGCTTTTGTGGGAGCTGAGCTTGCTCGCGATTGCGGTGCACCAGACAACAGAGATATTGACTGGAAGGGCCTCATCGCGAGCAAGCTCAGCTCCCACATAAGCTCCTACAATGGGGTCTGCATCCACCTCAAAAAATCGCATTAGCGACCCGCCATCGCCGCGCCTGCTATCATGCGCAACATTCCCCTCGCACAGGATCGCGCCGCGTCCCATGGATTACCGCAAACCCTCCGACCGCAAAAGCATGCACGCGCGCATCGTCCAGGAACTGGGCATGCAGATCGTCTCCGGGCGTTTCAAACCGGACGATAAACTGCCCGCCGAAGCCCTGTTGTGCGAAGAGTATGCGGTCAGCCGCCCGGTGCTGCGCGAAGCCACGCGGGTGCTGGTCGCCAAAGGCCTGGTGTATTCGCGTCCGCGCGTGGGCACGGTGGTCAAGGCCCGGCGGGAATGGCACATGCTCGACCCGGATGTGCTGCATTGGCTGATGCAGAGCAGCCCGCAGAATGAATTCTTCAACCTGCTGACCAGTGTGCGCAGCATCATCGAGCCAGCCGCCGCCGCCCTCGCCGCCCAGTTCGCCGACGAAGCCGACATCGCCGCCATCCGTGAAGCCTACCAACGCATGGAGGCAGCCCCGACCCCCGAGGCCGTGCTGCAACCGGACCTGGACTTCCACAGCCGCATCGCCGACGCCACCCACAACGACCTGCTCGCCAACCTCTGCAACATGTTGTCGGTGGCCATCGCCGAAGCGCTCAAGCACTCCAACCAGCGGCCCAACCTGCATGAGCTGGCGATGCCGCGACACAAGGCGATCCTCACCGCCATCGAGAACCGCGACGCCCTCGGCGCCCGCCATGCCACGCTGGTGCAGCTGGACGATGCCCGCAGCGCGCTGAATGTGGTGCTGGGCAGCGATCCCGCCTGACATCCCCTGTAGGAGCTGCCGAGTGCAACGAGGCTGCGATCTTTACGCAGACCATTGAGTCCAAAGCGAAGGACCAAGATCAAGATCAAAAGATCGCAGCCTTCGGCAGCGCCTACCCACACCCCGCCCGCAACCGGGTGGTATGTATGTACCACCCACCCGGAACATAGAAGTCGATACTTTTCTCACCGTCATTCCGACGGCAATGAAATTTATGAAAAGGACTTCTCATGACCACCCTCCCCACGGCTGACACCGCCGCCGCATTGGCACAACGGGTCCGCCTGCAATTCGCCAGCCGCCCGACCTTCGAACAGGTCGCCCAACGCATGCTTGAGCAAGCCCTCAAGGACAAATACCCCTGGCTGACCCTCGACCTCGCCAAGACCCAATTGGCAACGCCGGACGTGGTCGGGCGCGGTTGGCACTTCCAACCGTTCATGCCTCAGGTCCTCGATTACCTGGCCTCGGACACCCCCATGGATTTCAGCCCACGGGGCAATCTGGATTACTACCTTTCCGACAGCATTCCCCGCCGCCTCTGGTCAGGCAACGAAAAACCGGACATGAAAGTCATCAAAAAATTGCTCCTTGAACTGGCCTGGAGCCTGCCGATCGGACTCGAAGATGCGCTAACCCGCTACTGGAGCACCGACCTCGACACCAGCGGCCAAACCGGTACGAACGTCACCCGCTGGGGCTGGCTCAGCGATGTGCTCAGGAACACGCTGAACATCCGCGGGCTGCAACAACCGGGCCTCAGCGATCCGGCACGTGCGGCCCTGGACCAGATCGTCCGCTGGCCGGACCGTGACCTGCGTTTCAGTCGCCACAATCAGGCGCCTGTGTACGCTTACAGCCTGGAAACCAGAATCACTCAAGGCACCTCCAGCACCGTGCTGGTCGGCACCGAGATCCTTTTGACCTGGCCCACTCGCAGCGCCACCGAACTTCTGTTGTGCAGCCCCGGTGGTCCCGTGCAGTCCTTTGCATCCATTGAAACCTTCAATGAATATTGGGGCGAACGGATCGCCGGCGAGTACATCGTCGACACCGTCACCTGCCAGCGCTACGAGATCAGCGGCAATGTCTTCGAGATTCAAGCGGCGATGCTGCTGGAACAGCAACTGGCCGACCTCAAGGCTGTACAACTGCCGTCTCGGATCGGTCTACAAGACTTGAAGAAGCTCTACAACGACTTGAGCGACCCGGCCCGCTACCTCCTCGACGCCCCACGTCTCACGCCTGAAACGTCGGCGCAACTCGAACCGCTATTGCCCGGATGGCTGCAAACAGCCTCCATCGCAGATCAGACCGCGTTCCAGCGCTACAGCCTGACCCTGGCCAGCGCGAAAAAACGCAACCAGGGCCAGACCTTTCTCAGTGACACCAGTGACATCAGGGCCTTTACCGCCAACGCCTTGCTCAACCGCATGACACAAACGAACGACAGCAGCCCGGACAAGGTGCCCTCCAGCCACTTCCAGCCCGACGATGTGCGCCTGACGTTCACTGTCTCGGCGGGTTATCCCGGGGCCGTCGGTATCAGCGAAGAGCGCAACATGAGCCTGACCGACCTGGCCATCAACAACCTCGTCGCCCGGCCAAGTGGGAACCTGAAGCTCAGCCATCGCCTGGGCCTGACGTTGCCGGCCTGGATCACGCCGGATTTCATTACCCGCAAAGGCGGGTTGATCGAACAGGTCGACATAGGCGCGAACTATCCTCGTTATCTGCGAGAAAAGTTGCTCGGCAGTTCGCCTCGGGCACAGTGGCGTCAACACATGTTTGCCCAGCAGATGCCGGCGCAGTTGGCGCTGGAGGCATTGAAACAGCTGCTCGACAACGAAAACGGCATGACCCGCAAAGGCCTGCGCCTGGTCGAAGCCGTCCTCCAACCCGCGGCAGACGCCCAGCAGGTCGACGGAAGTCAGGTGGTCATGCGGCACCTGGCGTTCCTGCGCAAACCCCAGGCCCAGCCCGATGTGGTGGCCAACCAGTTCATCATCGAGGCGCAAGACATCACCACCGGCCCGCACCTGCTGTATCGACCGCTGTACGCGCCTGCCCTACAGGAATTTGCGACCCGTGAGGCCCTGTTGCAGGCCATCACCGCTGCCGGGGACTTGCAGGGCAGCGTCCTGACCTGGCTGTCCGATGCCGCACGCCCGGTGTATGCCAATGGTGGTTTCCTGGAGCCACACATCGTGCGGTTTTTCCCGGGTGACGAGTTCGAGCAGCCTGAAAAGCCCGCCCCGGCGACCCTCGCCAACGACGACAGCCACGACGATCTGCTGCAATCGCTGCAAAAAGGCCAACTCATGCAGTACCTCTACGGCTGCAACGCCCAGGCCCTGGTCACCCAGGCCGACCGGGCCTCGGTCTCCAACAGCGAAAGCCGCTGGGCGGTGTTGCTCGAGGGCGGCGGCCTGTTGTTCAACACGCTGCTGTTTCCTTTGCTACGTGGCCCGGCCATGACCACCGTCTGGCTGTGGAACCTGATGGCCAGCGCCCGAAACGACATCCCGGCCCTGATCAGTGAAGATCCGGTGGCTCGGGAGCTGGCGGCCGTCGATTTGCTGGTCAACCTGGCGTTGCTGGTGAGCCAGTTCCCCTCTAGCCACATCCCTGCTCATGCCCCCGTACCCGAATCGATCAAGAAACACGCCATGCGCCCGCCAGCGCCACGCGCCATTGCCGAGCAATGGCCCGCGCCGTCCTCGCCGCGCATCATCGAGGGGAGCATTGCCTTGCCGGGCACCCACGCTGAAACCGCTGCCAGGACCTTGGACTTGAGCTTCACCAGCACCCACCATCGCTTGACGCCGGAACAACGCACCCGCCTGCAGCGCCTGCAAGTACCACACCCGGCTTCACTGCCCGAACCGATCACCTATGGGCCCTACAAGGGCCTGTACGTGATCGGCAACAAATGGCACGCCGAGGTTAAGGGCATGCTGTATCGAGTCACCCCGGAAGAGGACGGCAGCGCCACCATCGTCGACCCGCTCGACTCGACCAAAAAAGGTCCGCCGTTACGCGTCGATACCCAGGGCCAATGGGTCCTGGACCTGCGCCTGCGCCTGCTGGGAGGGGCGCCGCCCAAGCGCGTGGCTGCACAACGTCGTCTCAATAGCCAACGATGCAAGGAATTGATCGAGGAGATGGACCAGTTCATCGCGCAAGAGCCCGATCGACACAAAGCCATGACTGTTGCCCTCCAAGTGCTGGCAAGACTCGAGGAAGGGCCCTACACCGAGGCGCAGCGCGCACCGAAGCGCAAAGTGTTCTATGACCTGCTCCAGGCGCAGACCGAGATGTATGTGCACCTGGTGAACAGCGCGCCCGAACGCGCCAGCCTGGGTATCGCGTTTGCGCCCGAATACTTGCGCGGGCTACTGGAAAACGTGGTCAGAAATGCCCGCAGAGCTTCCCTGATCACAGAAAGAGACTATACGAACATCAGGGCCACCCATCCCCAATACGCGGAACCCAACATAGAGGCGGCCATGACCCATGACTTGCCGGGCTACAGAAGGTTCCTCGACACACTGACGGATGTCACCGATCAATGGATTCATTGGCTGGAACTCAAGGACGACTACCTGGAAAGGTTATTGAACCTGGATGAAGCCGGAGCCCAAGCGTTTGAACGCCTGACCACGGAGTTCCCACCAGGCGGGATAGATGCGACAGGCACCAAATCCTTGCAGCTCTCTACGCTTCCCGTACTGGCGATCAAGGACCTTGATTCCGACTTGACCGAGAGCCTGTCCCACATCATCGAGCCGCTGGGAGAACACATGATTTCTCATTGCAAGCTGCGGCTCTACGAGCTACTCCCTTCGGAACAACTGGAGGTACTGGAGAGCCTGACCGAACGCTATGGCCAATCCCTGGATGCCTTGCAGGGCATTAAAACCCTCTATGCCGACGATATCGACGAAGCCTATTTCGACAGGTTCATCAAGGTGGTCGAGAGTCTGTACCAAGACGTGTCAGGGAAACTGGCGGTTGAAATCAAACCCGAGCCAAAACCACGCAGGCGTGCGCCCAGGCGCCCCAAGG
This sequence comes from Pseudomonas beijingensis, assembly GCF_030687295.1. Lineage (NCBI taxonomy): Bacteria > Pseudomonadati > Pseudomonadota > Gammaproteobacteria > Pseudomonadales > Pseudomonadaceae > Pseudomonas > Pseudomonas beijingensis. The sequence goes on from NZ_CP117425.1 coordinate 4,594,095, forward strand.
CAGCGCCCGGGCGCCCGCAGAAACAGGTGATCAGGACCCGCAAAAGCGGTGTTTTGATTGGTGACCTGAAACCGGCCGGCACGGCCTTGCCGATTGAAGTCGTCGAGCTGCGTTCCGAAACCAGTGACCAGGTGATCGCCACCTATTCGCGCCACGACGATGTCTGGGATGTCGTTGACGTGCGGCCTCCGGTGCCGGTACCCGCCCCCGTCCCCCGAACGAGGTCGGTCAAAGCCATCAAGACTGATGCGCGAAAGCTGCTGGACGAGTTGGCCGAACGTTTACGCCGCGCTGAAAGCTACAAGAAATATTGCCGCTACCCTCAGGAAATCGAGGAAATCGTGAACAATGAGGCGAGTCGATTCAGCGCGCTCCACGGAGAACTCGACCGAGCCTTCAGCGCAGCGCAAACCTCGCCTACGCCCGCGGACCAGGCACTGAGCAAACAACTGTCAGACGCTGTTTCCAGCCTGAGGAGCAAGGGCAGTGCCCTGCGCATCGAATTGAGCCTGAAATTGCCGCCCACCGATAGCAACCTTCGGTTCCTGTTCGAAAAACAACTGATACAAATCGCCCGACTCGGCGAACGTCAGGCCTTGAAAGGCGATCGCAAGGATTTTCTCCAGGAGTACGCCGTCAACGACCGTGACGGTTTTCCCATTTGGTATGCGCACTTTCACTACGAAAAGGCTGACACACCCAAAGCCGACTACAGCGTCGCGCACCTGAAAACCAAGGAGCAACGGCGGGAACACTACCACTCACTCCTCGCCAAGGCGGATAGCCCCTACGCAGTGGTGAACGTACATCGAGGACAGCTCAGCAAATCCTTGGCGCAAAGCAAGTTCCTGCCGCTGGTGCCCTGATCACAGCGCAAGATCAAGGGCTCAGCTTTGCGGGCTGGGGCGAGACCTGCCACAACCCGCATTCGACAGGGTGGTATGTATATACCACCCACCCGGAACAGCGAAGTCGATACTTTTCTGGTCGTCATTCCGACGGCCATGGCACTTATGAAAAGGACTTCTCATGACCGCCCTCCCCACGGCTGACACCGCCGCCGCATTGGCACAACGGGTCAGCCTGCAATTCGCCAGCCGCCCGACCTTCGAACAGGTCGCCCAGCGCATGCTTGAGCAAGCCCTCAAGGACAAATACCCCTGGCTGACCCTCGACCTCGCCAAGACCCAATTGGCAACACCGGACGTGGTCGGGCGCGGTTGGCACTTTCAATCGTTCATGGCATGGGTCCTCAACTATTTGGCGCTTGGTACCCCCCTGGATCTGAGCCCACAGGGCAATCTGGATTACTACCTTTCCGACAGCGTTCCCCACCGTCTTTGGTCAGGCAATCAAACGCTGGACATGAAGGTCATCGAAAAGGTATTGCGTGAGCTGTCCTGGAGCGTACCCATCGGGCTGGAAGAGGCGCTGTCCCGCTACTGGAGCGACGACCTCGATGCCAGCCCACCCACCGAGGCGAACAGCCCTATCAGCCGCTGGCAATGGCTCAGCGACACCTTCAAGAACATGCTGCATATCCGTGGGCTGCAACAACCGGGGCTCACCGACCCGGCACGTGAAGCCCTGGACCAAGTGATCCGCTGGCCGGACCGTGACAGACGCTTGCGTGACAACCGCCAGGCGCCGGTATACGCCTACAGCCTGGAGACCCTGGTCACCCAAGGCACGACCAGCACCGTGCTGATCGGCAGCGACATCCTCCTGACCCGCGCTACCACAGACGCCACCGTCTTCCTGTTGTGCAGCCCCGGCAGCGCGGTGCACGCCTTCACCTCCCTGGAGGCGTTCAACCAACATTGGCGCGAACGGATCGCCAGTCGGTACGTGGTCGACACCGTCACCTGCCAGCGCTACGAGATCAGCGGCAATACCTTCGAAATCCAGGCAGCCATGCTGCTGGAACAGCAACTGGCCGACCTCAAGACCGTACAACTGCCCGCTCGGATCGGCCTGCAAAACCTGAAAAAGCTCTACAACGACTTGAGCGACCCGGCCCGCGCTCTGCTCGATGCCCCTCGCCTCACGCCTAAAACGTCGGCTCAACTCGAACCACTGTTGCCCAAATGGCTGCAACAGGCCTCCGTCGTCGACCAAACAACGTTCCAACACCACAGCCTGGTACTGGCCAGCGCCAAAAAACGGCACCACGGCCAAACCTTTCTCAGCGACATCAAGGACATCAAGGCCTTCACGGCCGACGCCCTGTTCAAGCGCATGCAGCAAACCAACGACAGCAGCCCGGACAAGGTGCCGTCCAACCACTACCAACCCGACGATGTGGTGCTGATCTTCACCGTGTCCGCGGGGTATCCCGGCACCGCCGGTATCAGCGAAAAAAGGAAGATGAGCCTGACCGACCTGGCCATCCGCAACCTCGTCGCCCGGCCAAGCGGCAGCCTGACGATCAGCCATCGCCTGGGCCTGGCGCTGCCTGCATGGTTGACGCCGGAGTTCATCACCCGCCGGGACGGGTTGATCGAACAGATCGACATTGGCACCACCTACCCGCACTACCTGCAAGACAAGTTGCTTGGCGATTCGCCCCAGGCGCAGCGGCGTCGACAGATGTTCGCCGAACAGATCCCGGCGCAACTGGCGCTGGAGACGTTGAAGCAGGTGCTCGCCAAGGAAAACGGCATGACCCGCAAAGGACTGCGGCTGATGGAAGCCGTCCTGCAAACCGACCCCCACGACCAACAGGTCGATGGCCGCCCGGTGGTCATGCGCCACCTGGCTTTGCTGCGCAAGCCCCAAGCCCAAGCCGATGTCGTGATGAACATGTTCATTGTCGAGCCGCAAGACATCACCACCGGCCCGCACGTGCTGTACCGACCGCTGCATGCGCCGACGCTGCGGGAATTCCCCACGCGCCAGGCGCTGATGCAGGCCATCGCCAGTGCCGGGGAGCTGCAGGACAGCGTCCTGACCTGGCTGTCCGATGCCGCACGCCCGGTGTATGCCAACGGTGGTTTCCTGGAGCCACACATCGTGCGGTTTTTCCCGGGTGACGAGTTCGAGCAGCCTGAAAAGCCCGCCCCGGCGACCCTCGCCAACGACGACAGCCACGACGATCTGCTGCAATCGCTGCAAAAAGGCCAACTCATGCAGTACCTCTACGGCTGCAACGCTCAGGCCCTGGTTACCCAGGCCGACCGGGCCTCGGTCTCCAACAGCGAGAGCCGCTGGGCGGTGCTGCTCGAGGGTGGCAGCCTGTTGTTCAACACGCTGCTGTTCCCCTTGCTGCGTGGCCCGGCCATGACCACCGTCTGGCTGTGGAACCTGATGGCCAGCGCCCGAAACGACATCCCGGCCCTGGGCAGCGAAGACCCGGTGACACGGGAACTCGCCACTGTCGATCTGCTGGTCAACCTGGCCCTGCTGGTGAGCCAGTTTCCCGCCGTCCACGTGCCTGTTCGCGCGGCGCTACCCGAATCGATCAAGGCCCAGGCGATGCGTCCCCCGGTACCACGCGCGATCCCCGGACTATGGCCCGCCCCGGCCTTGCCCAGCCTTGTCGAAGGCCCCGTTGCCTTGCCTGGCGCCCACGCCGAAGCCGCCAGCAGGGTCCTGGACTTCAGTTTCGCCAGCCCGCGTCAGCGCCTGACGCCGGAACAACGCACCCGCCTGCTGCGCTTGCAGGCAACGCGCCCGGCAGCACTGCCCGACCCGGTGACCTACGGGCCTTACAAGGGCCTTTACGTGATCAACAACACCTGGCACGCCGAGGTCGACGGCGTCCTGTATCGAGTCACTCCGGAAGAGGACGGCAGCGCGACCATTGTCGACCCGCTCGACCCGAGCAAAAACGGTCCGGCGCTCAAATCGGACACCCAAGGCCACTGGTCCCTGGACCTGCGCTTGCGCCTGCTGGGCGGTGCGCCCCCCAAACGCGTGGCGGCATTGAGTCGTCTGAATACCCAGCGCAGCTTCGAATTGACCGCGGAACTGAACCGACGCATTGCCCAGGACGCCGACCTGCAAAAAGCCGTGGACGTCGCCCAGCAAGTCATGACACGCCTTGACGAAGGCCCCTACACCGAGGCCCAGCGCGCGCCGAAACGCAAAGTCTTTTATGACCTGCTCCAGGAGCAGACCGACCTGTATATGAGCCTGGTCAACAGCGCCCCCGAACGGGCCGGCCTGGGTATCGCGCTGGCGCCTAAATTCATGCTTGGGCTGTTGGAAAACGTGGTGAACAATGCCCGTAAAGCCTTCCTGGTGACGCAAAGGGATTACATCGCCACCAATGACGCCCATCCCCGTTTCCTAGGAGAAGATAACGTGGAAGCGGCGCTCACCGATCACCTCGAGAGCTACTTGCAGTTCCTCGATACGTTGAGTGACATCCACGAGCGTGCGGTCCATTGGCTGAAACTCAAGGACGACTACTTGGATCGGCTGTTGAACCTCGATGACGCTGGCGCGGCAGCGTTCGAACGGCTGACCAAAGACCGCCCGCTGGATGAAAGAAATGTCACCGGCAGCAGAGTCCTGCTGCTGGGCACTCTGCCGCTCCTGTCGGTCAAACACCCCGTCTCCGACTTTACCGACAGCCTGCTGCGCATCGTCAAACCACTGGGGGAACACATGCGTTCCCAGGCTGAGCTACGCCTTTACGAGCTGTCGCCCTCGGAGCAGTTGGCGGTACTGGAAAGCCTGACCGAGCACTATGGCAAGGCCTTGGACGGCTTGCAGGGGCTGAAGGTCCTCTACGCCGACGACCTCAACGAAGGCTATTTCGACCGGCTGATCAAACTGGTCGACAGCCTTTACCAGGACGCGTCCGGGAGACTGGCTGCGGAACTCAAACCCGAGCCCAAACCACGCAAGCGTGCACCCAAGCACCCCAAGCTATCCGCCGGGCGTCCGCAGAAAAAGGTGATCAAGACCCGCCACAGTGGTGTCTTGATTGGCGACCTGAAACCCGCCGGCACGACCTTGCCGATTGAAGTCGTCGAAGTGCGCTCCGAAGCCAATGACGAGGTGATCGCCACCTATTCGCGCCATGACGACGTCTGGGACGTGGTCGAGGTACGCCGACCGACGCCGGCCCCCAAGACGCGATCGCTCAAGGCGATCAAGGCCGATGCGCGAAAGATCCTCGATGAGTTGGAAGGCCGCCTACGCCACGCTGAAAGCTACAAGAAGCACTGCCGCCATCCTCAGGAAATCGAGGAAATCATGAACAATGAGGCGGACCGCTTCCGCGCCCTCGCCGCCGAACTCGACCGGGCCTTCAGCGCATCGCCAACCACGCGCACGCCGGCCGATCAGGCGCTGGCCAAGCAGTTGTCGGACGCGATGACCAGGCTGACGCTCAAGGGCAGCGCCCTGCGCACCGAGTTGAGCCTGCAATTGCCGCCCACTGATAGCAACCTTCGGTTCCTGTTCGAGAAGAACCTGATCCAGGTCGCGCTGCTCGGCGAACGCGTGGCCTTGAAAGGCGAGCGCAAGGATTTCCTCCAGGAATACGCCATCAACGACCATGACGGGTTTCCCCTCTGGTATGCGCACTTCCACTATGCAACGGTCGACACACCAAAAGCCGACTACAGCGTCGCGCACCTGAAAACCAAGGAGCAACGCCGGGAGCACTACCACTCGCTGATCGCCAAGGCGCAGAGCCCCTACGCGGTGGTGAATGTGCATCGAGGACAGATCGGCAAGTCCTTGGCCCAGGACAAGTTCTTGCCGTTGGCGCCTTGATTCTTCACCTCAAGCGAGGGGCTCCCTCGCCACAGGGTCGTGTTTGGCCGGAAAACCCGTGGGAGCGAGCTTGCTCGCGATGGCGGACAGACATTCAACACCTTCATTGACTGTCACACCGCTATCGCGAGCAAGCTCGCTCCCACATTGGTTTAGCCACTAGGGCTGTGCTGGACGGGTTCGCTCTCGATCAATGCGCAAACAACGAATTGCCCTTCTGCCCCGCCAGTTTTTCAGGTTTGATCAGGAACCGCGCCAGCGCCGGCAGCAGCCACAACGCACCGAACATGTTCCACAGCAACATGAACGTCAGCATCAAGCCCATGTCGGCCTGGAACTTGATGGCCGAGAAGATCCAGGTGCACACGCCGATGGCCAGGCACAAACCGGTGAACAGCACCGCCTTGCCGGTGGATTTCAGCGTCTGGTAGTAAGCCTCCTGCAACGGCAACCCGGCCCGCAGGAAACTTTCCAAACGGCTGTAGATGTAGATGCCATAGTCCACGCCGATCCCCACGCCCAGGGCCACCACCGGCAGGGTCGCGACCTTCACGCCAATGCCCATGAACGCCATCAGGGCGTTGCCCAGCACCGACGTCAGCACCAGCGGCAGCACGATGCACAGCGTTGCTGCCCAGGAACGGAAGGTGATCATGCACATGGTCGCCACGCAGATGTACACCAGGATCAGGATGGTCAGTTCCGACTCCTTGATCACTTCATTGGTGGCCGCCTCGATGCCGGCGTTACCGGCGGCGAGGATGAATTCCAGGCCATCACGGTTGTTTTCCTTGGCGAAGTCCTGCACCGCCTTTACTGCGCGGTCCAGGGTCTCGGCCTTGTGATCGTTGAGGAACACCAGCACCGGTGCCAGGGAGCAGCTATTGTTGTACAGGCCATCGGCCCGGGCGATGGAGTTGTTCAGCACGTCAGGGTTGCGCGACAAGGTCTCCCACTTCAGGTTGCCCTCGTTCATGCCCTTGATCATTTGCTTGGACACGGTCACCAGGGAAATCGCCGACTGCACGCCCTCGGTGTTCTGCATCTTCCACATCAGTTCGTCGATGGGGGCCATGGCTTCATAGCGCGAGCAGCCTTCGGCCTTGGTCTTGACCATCACCACCAGCACATCTGAGCTGGTGGAGTAATTGCTGATGATGAAGTTGTTGTCCTGGTTGTAGCGCGAGTCCGGACGCAGTTCCGGCGCGCCCTGGTCCAAGTCGCCGATCTTCAGGTTCTGGCTGTACCAGAGACCACCACCAAAGGCGATCACCGCCAGGGCAATGGACACCGGCGCGACCTTGGCACTGGCGAAGTTCGACAGCAGGCGCCAGAACGGATGTTCGCGGGTCGCGTCTTTCTTGCTGCGCTCGATCGCACGCTTGCTGATGCCGGCGTAGGAGATCGCTACCGGCAGCAGGATCAGGTTGGTGAACACGATCACCGCCACGCCGATGGAGGCGCCGATGGCCAGTTCGCGGATCACGCCGATGTCGATGATCAGCAAGGTGATGAAGCCCACGGCGTCCGCCAGAATCGCGATCATCCCCGGCAGGAACAATTGGCGGAAGGTGCGGCGTGCCGCCGTCAGGGCGTTGTCCGCCTCGCTGGACTGCAAGGCGATACCGTTGATTTTCTGCACGCCGTGGGAAATGCCGATGGCGAAGATCAGGAACGGCACCAGCATCGAGTACGGATCCAGGCCAAAACCGGCCGCGTGCATCAGCCCCAGTTGCCAGACCACCGCCACCAGGGTGGTGGTCAGCACCGCCACGGTGCTGCGCATGCAGTTGGTGAACCAGTACAACAGAATCAGGGTGATGACGAAGGCCACGCCGAAGAACAGCACCACCATGACCAGGCCGTCGATCAGGTCACCGACTTTCTTGGCGAAGCCGACGATGTGAATCTGCACATTCGGGTTCTGGGCTTCGAACTTGTTGCGGATCTTGTCTTCAAGCTCGTGGGAAAACTTCCGATAGTCGAGGGCGAGCAATTTGCCCTGGTCCTGCGGGTCGGGATAGGACTCCAGCAGCGGAATGTCGATGATGCTCGACTTGAAGTCGTTGGCCACCAGGCGCCCGACCTGGCCGGACTTGAGCACGTTGTTGCGCAGCAGGTCGAGGCTGTCGGCCGAGCCATTATAGCTCTGGGGGATCACCTCGCCGCCGGCGAAGCCCTCCTCCGTCACTTCGGTCCAGCGCACGCTCGGGCTCCACAATGACTTGAGCCCGGAACGGTCGACACCAGAGATGTAGAAGACCTCGTCGTGGATCTGGCGCAGGGTCTCCATGTATTCCTTGGAGAAGATGTCGCCATTGGTGGCTTCCACGGAAATGCGCACCGTGTTGCCCAGGTTCGCCAAGTCGTTGCGGTGCTCGAGCATCTTCTGGATGAAGGGGTGCTCGAGGGGGATCATTTTTTCGAAACTGGTGGAGGGGCGGATCAGCGTGGCCTGCCAGAACAGGAAAACGCTGACCAGCAGGCAAATGACGATCACTGCCGGGCGGTTGTTGAAAATCAGGCGCTCGAGGAACGTCGCCTTGTCTTGGTGATGACTGCTCATGGGGTCCGCCTTCTTGTTTTTATGCCCGTCTTGCAGGCCTGACTCATTTGCTCAGTTCGGCGCCGGTGGACGTGGTGGCGCGCACGCCGCCTTGCCCCGCCAGGATCAGGTTGCCGTTGCCTGCCGCCGTGACGGCCGCCACGGAGATTCGGTCCGGGCGGTTGAACACGCTGAAACTTTCGCCATCGTCGGTACTGCGCACCACGCTGCCGCCGTTGCCGACAATCACGATGGAACCGTCCGCCAACAGCGTGGCGCCTGACAGGCCGAATTCCAGGGTGCCCCGGGCGGCCTTGAGCACGACCTGCTCCCAGGTGCCGCCAAAATCGGTGGAACGATACAGGTTGCCGCGCAAGCCGTAGGCCAGCAGCGTCGAAGGCTGGGCAGTACCGATGACCCCGAACAGCGAGCCTTCATACGGGCCTTCGACCTTCTCCCAGGTCTGGCCCCAGTCGGCAGAGCGGAACATGCTGCCGGCCTCGCCGACAATGAACAGCCCGGCGTCTTTCACGGCGGCTATCGCATTGAGGTGGAACTGGTCTTCGTTATCAAGGCGATCGCTGGCGTCTTCCCAGTGCTTGCCGCCGTCGGTGGTCTCGTACAGCGCACCGTACGCCCCCACGGCAAAACCACTGCTGGCGTCCTTGAACCAGACATCCAACAACGGTGCTTCACGGGTGAGGTCTTCGAATTGCTTGGTCCAGGTGCTGCCACCGTCGTCGCTGGCGAGGACCTGCGCGTCATGCCCCACGGCCCAGCCGTGCTTGTCGTCGACGAAAAAGACCGCCGTGAGCAGTTGTCGGGTCGGACCTTGGCCTGGGTCCAGGACGTGCCTTGATCGTCGGAATAGACAATGTGCCCACGATCACCGACCGCCACCAGGCGCTGGCCGGCATGGACCACATCGAGCATCAGGTTTTGCTGGCCTTGGCCGATTCAACGGAATAGATGACATCGGACGTCGACGCCGCGACCGCCATCACCGGTGCCGACAAAGCGCAGAGCCCAGCAGCGAGAGCGCCGAAGCCGCCAGCAACGCGATTCTGCGCAGCATCGGCGGCCGGCAGCGGCCCACAGCCGTGACAGGCTCATTCATAGACCTTTCCCCCATTATTATTGTTATGGCTTGGTACGTTGCCAGTCCTGGAGCATAGTCCTGAAACCTGCAATCTAGAGCCACTTCGGAAGCTGACCTATCCTATCGGGCTTTCGAAAGGTCTGACAATCGACGCCGCGTTATCTTTTGTTAACCACGGGGGTTGGCGCTGGGGGTGAATGGCGGGGTATTCGGTAGGGTGATGACGAGGACACCTGCCTCCAGCACAAGACAGCCATTACAACGACCGCCTATATGGCTAATTCAAAATCAATATAAAACCCTGTTATTTCTGACAGTAGCCCTCTTTCCTTTCCTAATCGACACTCGCCACACCGCGCAGTGACCTCCGACAGATAAACCATTCGCAATATTAAATCAACAATCGCACGAGGAGCGAATATCATGACAACCACTAAAAATATTAATAACGAAAAAAGCTTCGACGTAGAACCCTACAACACCTACATCATGGATACCCCTACCGTAAGAAAGCTGCTGGAAGGCACAGGGCACTCATGGGACATGAATCTGCCATCATTCATTTTCACCAATAAAATACAGGGGTGCCACCTTTATAAATTACAAAGTAATGGGGAGTATCGGACATAGCAATAAATATTCCGCCAGCGTTACCTTCCATGATGACCTTAGATTCTTAAGTACCGAATTTATTAAAGAAACAGATGATCCAGCACCAGAAAAAGAAGAAGCCTTGGTCAATGCCCTCAGCCTGAACATTCTACTTGCCAGGAACTATACAACGAGTGAAAGTTTCTACGCACTGGCCATTCTTGGCTCTGGAAAAGAACTTAACTTTTCTAAAATAAGCATTTAACCGAATCACTCATGAGCCACGCCGATAAAGTCGATAAACCTCAGCGTATTCGCAACCTGGCTTTTATCTCTCAACAATTGATCTTTTTTGTACAAACCCTGAGTACACACTCCCTTTCACCATTGAACCGGACCGGGCGTTCGGGGGATTTTTCTGTAGGCGGTGGCGGGTCTGACGCCATCGCGAGCAAGCTCGCTCCCACAGGGGATCCAGGCTGATCACAAAATATGCGTTCACTGAAGATCTACTGTGGGAGCGAGCTTGCTCGCGATGAAGGCACCGCGGTCCGCCAGGCAGACCGCGCGCCTTCAAGGTCACGCCAGGCTCTTGCTCACCACCTCGAACACATCGGCGGACAGCCCGCCGGACGCCAGGATGCGTTCCAGTTCGGCTTTCATCAGCGCCTGGCGGGCGCTGTCGTATTTGCGCCAGCGGGTCAGCGGGGCCAGTTGCCGGGAAGCGATCTGCGGGTTGAAGCCATTGAGCTGGATGACCAAGTCCGCCAGGAAGCGATAACCCGAACCGTCGGCCGCGTGGAAGTTGATCAGGTTCTGCCCGGCAAATGCCCCCACCAGCGCCCGCACTTTGTTCGGGTTCTTGATATTGAACGCCGGGTGCTCCATCAGCGCCTTGACCCGCGCCAGGCCGCCCGGCAACGGGCTGCCGGCCTGGACACTGAACCATTGGTCCATGACCAGCGGGTTGCCCTTGAAGTTTTCCGCGAACACTTCCAGGGCCTTGGCCTTTTCGGTCTCGAACGGCGAGTTGACCAGCACTGCCAGTGCGGTCAGGCGCTCGGTCATGTTGTCGGCGGTGTCGAACTGCTCCAGGGTCGCACTCACCACTTGAGGCTTGCCGGTGAGCATCAGGTACGACAGCGCGATGTTCTGCAACGCGCGACGGGCGAAATGCTCGGCCTCAGCCACGTATGGCGTTTTCTTCGACAGATCGCGGTTGGCGGCATAGCGCAGCCACAGGGCTTCGAACAGGTTCTCGGCCAACTGCTGGCGGGCGAACTCACGGGCGGTGTGGATCGCCTCGACGTCGGCCACTTCGCTGATTTTCCGTCAGGTAGGCTTCGCTAGGCAGCGAGAGCATTTCCGCGACCATGGCCTGGTCCAGGGATTCGTCCGACAGCACGCTGCGCAGCGCACTGACCAGGCGCGGATCCAGCGTCAGGCTGGCGCCCTGCTGATGCTGGGCGATCAGTTCCTGCAACACCTGCACCGACAATTGCTGGCCGGCATCCCAGCGGTTGAAGCCGTCGCTGTCGTGTTGCATCAGGAACATCAACTGGTCGCGGTTGTACGGGAAGCTCAGTTTCACCGGTGCCGAGAAACCACGCAGCAACGAAGGCAGGGGTTGTTCGGCGATGTCGACGAAGGTGAAGGTCTGCTCGGCCTCGGTCACCGAGATCACCCGGGACGTGCCGTTTGCCGCCGTTTCACCGGCCAGGCGCAACGGGATCTCGGCGCCCTGGCTGTCCAGCAGGCCCAGTTCCACGGGAATCACGAACGGCAGCTTTTCCATCTTGTCCGGGGTCGGCGGGCAGCTTTGGCGGAAGGTCAGGCTGTAGGTCTTGGCGGCGGCGTCGTAAGACTCGCTCACCGCCAGCCGTGGCGTACCGGCCTGGCTGTACCAACGCTTGAACTGGGCCAGATCGACGCCGTTGGCATCTTCCATGGCCTTGATGAAATCGTCGCAGGTCACGGCCTGGCCGTCGTGGCGCTCGAAGTACAGGTCACTGCCCTTGCGGAAACCCTCAGGCCCCAGCAGGGTGTGGATCATACCGACCACTTCCGAACCCTTTTCGTACACGGTCAGGGTGTAGAAGTTGGAGATCTCGATAAAACTGTCCGGACGCACCGGGTGGGCCATGGGGCCGGCGTCTTCGGCGAACTGGTGGGTGCGCAGGTACGCCACGTCCTGGATGCGCTTGACGGTGGCGGAGTTCATGTCGGCCGAGAACCCGGCGTCGCGGAACACCGTGAAACCTTCCTTGAGCGACAGTTGGAACCAGTCGCGGCAGGTCACGCGGTTGCCCGACCAGTTGTGGAAGTATTCGTGAGCGACGATCGCCTCGACCCGCTGGTGCGCGGCATCGGTGGCGGTTTCGGCGCGGGCCAGCACGGCGCTGGAGTTGAAGATATTGAGGCCCTTGTTCTCCATGGCGCCCATGTTGAAGTCGTTGACCGCGACAATCATGAAGATGTCCAGGTCGTACTCGCGCCCGTACACCTCCTCGTCCCAGCGCATCGACTTCTTCAGGCTGGTCATGGCGTGCTGGCATTTGTCGATGTTTTCCGGCTCGACATAGATGCGCAGCGCCACATTACGCCCGGTCATGGTGGTGAAGGTGTCTTCGACGCACCACAGGTCACCGGCCACCAGGGCAAACAGGTAGGCCGGCTTCTTGAACGGGTCTTCCCAGGTCGCCCAGTGCCGGCCGTCTTCGCCGGGACCGCTGGCGATCGGGTTGCCGTTGGACAGCAGCACCGGATAGCTGTGCTGCTCGGCCACCACGGTGGTGGTGAACTTGCTCATCACATCCGGGCGGTCGAGGTAATAGGTAATCTTGCGGAACCCTTCAGCCTCGCACTGGGTGCAGAACATGCTGCCGGATTTGTACAGGCCTTCCAGGGCGGTGTTGGTTTCCGGGTGGATCCTGACGGTGGTGTCGACCGTGAAGGCCTGGGCCTTGGGGTGCACGGTCAGGTGGCTGTCGTCCAACTGGTATTCGCCCTGCCCCAGGTCGGCGTCGTCGAGCTTGAGCGAGACCAGCTCCAGGTGCTGGCCATCGAGCACCAATGGCGGCAGCCCGGCGCCGCGCTCGGGGTTGCGGCGCATCACCAGTTGCGCATGGACCAGGCTGTGGTCCTCGAACAACTCGAAGGTCAGGTGTGTTTCGTCGATCAGGTACTCGGGGGCCTGATAGTCCTTGAGGTAAATCATCTTCGGTTGTTCGGTGCGCATGGGTCGAATCCTTCTACTGATGCACGGCGAGCTGGTAGGCCGTGTATTTACGAATGTTGATCACGCCAGTGTCGAAAATCAGGTATTGGCCCTTGATCCCCAGTAGCGTGCCTTCGGCAATCGGGTTCTTATCCAGGTTGAAGCTGACGATCTTGGTCGGATACTGCTCCACCGGGTAACGGATCTCGATGGGCTCGACGTCCGCTATGGTCTGGATCGCTTGCAGGCCGAATCGTTCCTGCAAGCCCTGCAATCCCTGGGCGCAGCTTTCGAACAGCGCGTCGCGAATTGCCGGCAGGTCCACCGCCGCGGCGTCGCCCTTGAGCAAGGCACGCCAATTGGTCTTGTCCGCCACCTGGCTGCGGAACAGGTCTTCGACAAACCCTGACTGCTGACGGGTGGCGACCCGCAGGATGGGCAGCGCCTGGCTGGCACCCTGGTCCAGCCAGCGGGTCGGCAATTGCGTGGCGCGGGTGATGCCGACTTTCACGCCCGAGGAGTTGGCCAGGTAGACCACATGATCGGTCATGCAGAATTGCTCACCCCAGGCCGGGTCACGGCAAGTGCCTGCGTCGAAATGGCAACGCTCGGGGCTCATGATGCACAGGTCGCACTGGGCCAGCTTGGTCATGCACGGGTAGCAATAACCCTGGCTGAAACTGGTCTTGGTCCGGCGTCCGCAATGGGTGCAGTGGATCGCACCGAGAAACTCCAGGCGAATCGTACTGCCAATCAATGGGTTGACCGGCACCTCGACCTCGTCCAGGCGGAAGGCGTATTGAACGGTCGGCCCGTCAAGGCGCGCCGACATCTTGCTGATTGCACCGCGGCCAATCTCGATCAATGGATGGCGTCCGACTTGAACAGGATATTCGGCACTTCGGTGGACTTCGACTGGCATTCCTGCGGGCCCATGTAGCCGGTGCGCTCGTCTTCGGGCAGGTTCTGGATTTCCCAGGCGATCATCGCCTGCAGGGACAGCTCGCGCTGCTCGGCGGTGAGCTTGTTACCATCGGCCCATTTACCGATTTCCACCGCCAGTTTCAGGCTCTGGTAGATGTCGGGGGTGATGTTCTTGATCATTTCTGCAAAAGACGACATGTTAAGCAATCTCCAATAATGTCGTGGGTTTCCAAGGCAAGGCACGACTGACCGCCGTGTGGCCACCCACTATTTAGAACTCTCTGGACAGCTTGACCTGGGCCAGCTCTTTTTCCAGGGAGCGCCTGAATATCTGTGGCGCGGCAAAGGTGTACACGGCAAACCCCAGCCATAGCCAATCAATCACCTGGGCCACCTGCGGATAGCCCTGGGCCGTCAGGGTGATAACCACTACCCGATAGACCACGAACATGAGCAACAGCACCACGATGGCGCGACTGGCGCTGCGCTCGCTCATCCAACTGTTGAATCGCCACCATGCTCCTAAAAACAGACTGCTGCGGGCCTTGACGGCAGTCAGCAAGTGCAGCGCGGCGCGGTCATTGGCGTTTTCCTGCAAGGCCCAGATGGCGTGCTCACGCGCGCCCTCGACGTCACCTTCGCGCAACAACAGATGTCCAAGCACCACCACGGCCCCGGTATGCCCCGGTTCGGACTGCAAGGCCTGGCGGGCAAACTGATGCGCCTGCCCCCAGTCGCCGCTGGCACGATAAAACTGGGCCATGGCCACCAGGTTGGACGCATCGTCGGGGCCCAGCTCCAGGGCTTTTTCCAACGGCTCGCGGCTTTGCTCCTGGCGGCCGGTCAATTGGTACAGATCGGCCAGCGTGCGGTAATTGACCGGATTGAGCGGTTCCATGTCCAGCAATTGGGTCAAGTGTTCCTGGGCCAGTTTGAACTTGCGCAGGGCAATGGCAACCTGGGCGGCAGCGTAATGGGCAATCGGCAATTGTGCATCGGCCACCAGCGCCAACTGCACCTCGCGCCTGGCGGCATGCACACGGCGCATATTGATCAGGCAGACCGCCAGCAACGCATGGGCTTCGGCCGAACCCGGATCGCTCGCCAGCAATTGGCGCAGCGCGTCGATGGCACCGTCGTAATGGTCGGCTTGCAAGCGTTGATACGCCAGTTGCAGCAGATAATCGGTATTCATCAGCTCACCACCAGATACCAGAGAGTGGCAGGCACCCACTTGATGACCATGCCCTTGAGCACAAACGCGCCAACCAGCACGACAGGCAAGCCAAAGCGGTTCAGCACGCCACCGTAGTACTGGTAGATCTCGATGGTCGCGTTTTGCTGCATGAACAGCAGGTAGCCGATGGCAAGTTTCCACACCACCAGGGTCAACAAGGCGTATTGGATCTGTGCCTGGCTCTGGATGTAACCGGCGCCCACCAGTTGCAATAGCACCGCGCCGATGACCAGGCTGCCCACCAGGCAAAGGCCGGCCAGCAGCCACTCACGTACGCGGGTCGGGCTGCCCACCGCGATGGCGTTGAAGACAAACCACGGCAAGCCAAGCCAGGCGCCCCCCAGCATCAGCCCCAGCAACGGCCAAAAAGGCGAGACGGCCCACTTGGCCAGGGCGCCGGGACGCGGTTCGTCTTCAATGCGATAACCACCGTACTGCGCCATCAACGACCCTTCCCATGTTTGTCGAGGAAGGCCAGCACCTCGTCGTACTGGTTGCCTTCATTGGCATAACGCGCGTAATTGCGCGCCGTGGTCAGCCATTCCAGGGTGGTTGCCCGCACTTCCTTGAGGGCGTGCTTGAAATGCCGATCGCAGATCGGTTGTTCGCTCGCGTCGCTGATGGACTCTTCGATCGCTTCGTCAGCGGCGGTTTCCACCAGCTCACCCAGGTCCGCGCCGGAAAAGCCCGACGTGTTTTTCGCCAGGAAGGCAAAGTCGATATCCTCGGCCATCGGACGGCCTGCCATCATCAACTTGAGCATGGCTTCCCGGGCCGGCCGGTCGGGCGGCGGCACGAACAACACCCGGTCGAAACGCCCCGGGCGCCTGAAAGCCGAGTCCACCGACCAAGGCACGTTGGTTGCCGCGAGGATCAGTACGCCGTGGTTGTCCTTGGTAAAACCGTCCATCTCGGACAAAAACTGGCTGACCAGCTTCGAAGACGTCGAATCCCGGGTATTGGAACGTTTGCCACCCAAGGCCTCGACTTCATCGAAAAACATCACTGCCGGAGCCTGGGCACGAGCCTGCTCGAACAGCGCGTGCAACTTGCGTTCGGATTCGCCGATGTACATGTCCAGGACATCGGAAATAGCCACGTTGAAGAATGTCGCCTTGCACTCCCCGGCCGTGGCCCGGGCCAGCATGGTCTTGCCACATCCCGGAGGCCCATAGAGCAACACGCCGCCACCGACCCGCTTGCGAAAGCGCTGGAACAGGCCGGGCTTCTGGTAAGGCAGGATGATTTTCTTGTGAATGGTTTTCTTCAGCTCGTCCAGGCCGCCAATGTCATCGAAGGACAGGACTTCCTTTTCCGGCACCAACAGGCGACGGACCTCGGTCTGGTCGGTGTTGTCATTGGAGATCACGCGCAAGCGCGGACGCCCTTGTGCTGCGGAAAAGTCAGTCACGGATACGTTCAATCGACGCCATAGCGCCATGTCTTCAAGGGCCGGGTTGGCATCCACCGCGGCGCGGTACTCCACCTGGGCCTCCTTCATCCGCTCCAGGGCCGCGAAGGCGCGCGCCCTGAGCATCCGCGCGGCAGGCTCGTCGCCTTCAATCAGGCCAAGCGCCCGTTGCGCCTGGCCCGCGGCGATACATAACCCGGCAGCGGCCATTTTCAAGGCCTGGGCATCGCTCCATTGCTCAAGATCGGCAGGCAGCAACTCAAGCCCGCGCTCGTACTCGCCGCGCTCGACACTGGCGTTGAGCAACAGTGTCAGCAGCGCGACGTTACCGGGCGCAACAAGGAGCGCGGCCTCCAGTTGGTCGAACGTCGAATCATCCATGGCACTTCCTCAAACAATGCGTTCGCGTGACAGACAGTCTCATTGCACCACCTCCGGCCGCTCGACATCGACCCAGACGAACTTGTGCGGATCCAGGCGCGTTTCCTGGTCGAGGCGATAGGCGACCAGCTTGCCGTAGAGCACCGCGCTGTAATCCAGGCAGGCCAGGTTCGGGCGGATCGGCGCGGGTTTGCCGCTGCGCCAATAGTGGCCGACGAACAACAGCGGCTCATCGACGCCATAGCGCAGCAGGTTGTTTTTTTCATCCGGCGACAGCGGCGTTCGGGCCACCGGCTCCGGCAAGGCGTCTGGCTGGAACACGATGTCGCCGTAGGTCTGCGGGTTGTCTTCCCAGAACTTGGTGCGGAAAAACGAACGGGTCAGGCCATCGCCACCGGTCAGCGTCAGGCCATGGGGCAGGCGCATGTCCGTGCCACGCAGCAAACGATCGAACACCGTGCAGGCAAAACTGCCCGGTTGCGCCGAGGCCTGGAGGAAATGCTCGTCGACGCAACCGTCCGGGAACAGGCCGCGCAGCGGTTCGATCAGGCCCGCATCCCAACAGGCATGCACCACCCGGAAATGGCCGGCGTCGACAAACAACGGCAGCTCATAGAACCATTTGAGAAAGTCATGCCAGTCACCGGGATGTTGCTCGAATTGGGTCAGGGTCTCGTTGAGCAGTCGGGCATGGCGCGGCGTGTGTTCGCGCACGTAGCGCTGGCCGCTGCCCGGCAATGCCGGTGTACTCCAGCCCAGGGCGTTGAACTCGTGGTTGCCCATGATGCACAGCGCCTGGCCGGCCACGACCATGTCGTGGACGATGTGCAGCGCCTCGCGAATCCGCGGGCCACGGTCGATGATGTCCCCCAGGAACACGGCCATGCGCGACGGATGCCGCCAGACCCCGCCCTGCTTTTGGTAACCGAGTCGGTCCAGCAGGTGTTCCAGGGTCAGGGCGCATCCGTGCACGTCACCGATCAAATCGTAACTGCGCGCAGGATCGAGCATCAGTCGCCTCCACCCCCCAACCGACTGCCCCAGCCGAGCTTGGTCCGGCAGACTTCATAATAATTGTGATCCAGCGGATGGATCAGGCGCAGCTTCTGCGCTTTTTTGCTGACGGTGATGGTGTCACCTGGCGCGCAGGTGAAATGGTTCTGGCCGTCACAGGACACTTGCGGGTAGATCTGCATATCCTTGGACACGACGATTTTCAGCTCACTGTTGCCATCGACCACAATCGGTCGCCCAGACAAGGTATGGGGGTACATGGGCACAATCACAATAGCGTCGAGCTTGGGATGCATGATCGGCCCGCCGGCCGACAGCGCATAGGCGGTGGAACCGGTGGGGGTGGCGACGATCAGGCCGTCGGCTTTCTGGCTGCAGACAAACTGACCGTCGATGTACAACTCGAATTCGATCATGCGCGTGGACTTGCCGGGGTGCAGCACCACGTCATTGAGGGCATCGCCCTGGCCGATGGCTTCGGCGTGACGACGGACCTCGGCTTGCAGCAGGAAACGGTTCTCCACCAGGTAGTGGCCGTCCAGCACCTCTGCGACCTTGATCTCCAGCTCGTCAGGGCGGATGTCGGTGAGGAACCCCAGGCTGCCGCGGTTGATCCCCAGCACCGGGATATTGTGCCGCGCCAGAGCCCGAGCGGCCCCCAGCAGGCTGCCGTCGCCGCCGACCACGATGACCATGTCACAGACTTCGCCGAGCATCTTGCGCGACGACGTCTGCAGGCCATGGCCCGGCAGCACTTCGGCGATGGTATCTTCGAGGATCACATGCAGGTGCCGCTCCAGGAGGAAACGTTTGAGACGGCGAACGGTGTCCAGCACCTGCGAACTGCCCAGGCGACCGATGATGCCGATATTGCGAAATTGCTCCATGAGGCTCCTGCGAAGGTCTGCGGCGGGCGAAAAACACGATTATGGGCGAAAGCGCGCCGTAGACAAAATCCTTTAAGCCTTCAGCGCAAAGGCTATGCTCGCAAGATGATCCTGTTCCCTGAATTGCTGGACCTGCCCCGACGCCTGCACCATCCCGAAGTGCGCGACCTCGCGTGGGCGATCATCGCCCCGCCGATGCTCATCGACACGCCCTGGCCCCAGCGCCACCCCCTGGCCGGCAGTGATTGGGTACAGGAGCCTGGGCAACTGGAACACTGGCTGCGGCAACTGGACCGCGACAGCTACCCATTGCTGCACTGCCTGTCCCAAGGACGAACGCGACGCCTGGGCCTGTATTACGAAAGGCTGTGGCAGTTTGCCGCGCAGCACGCCCCGGGCATCGAATTGATCGCCGCGAACCTGCCGATCCGACGCGAAGGCCATACCCTGGGCGAACTGGACCTGTTGCTGCGCGATCGCGACGGCATCCACCACCTGGAACTGGCCATCAAGTTGTACCTCGGGCCCCAGCACGGAAACGGGTTGGACGCCGCGCAATGGCTGGGCCCGGGTTGCCATGACCGGCTCGACCGCAAGCTGGCGCATCTGCGCGAGCACCAACTGCCGATCTCGGCCCGCCCTGAAAGCCGCGAGGCCCTGGCGGCACTGGGGATCGAGCCCTCGGGCCTCGAACTGTTTCGCTCCGAACTCTGGCTGGGCGGGTACTTGCTGTACCCCTGGCCGGGCCAGGCCGCCCCCCCGGCCGGTGCCCACCCCAGGCATTTGCGCGGTCGCTGGTTGCATCAACGGGACTGGCCGGGGTTCATCACCCAACGTCCGCCGGGCCGCTGGCAACCCCTGCCCCGCGCCGCCTGGCTGGCCCCGGCGCATTATCCAGCCGAGCAGACCTGGAGCACCGCGCAACTAGACGCCTGGCGAATGGCCCTGGACCCCATGGCGCCGGCACAGTTGATGGTGCGCCTGAGCGAAAATGCCGAGGGCGAATGGGAAGAAGCCGAGCGGGTGTTCCTGGTGGCGGATCTTTGGCCGAATGTGCCGGGTAATGGCTGAGCCTTGTGCTGGCTGCCAGGGCCTCATCGCGAGCAAGCTCGCTCCCACAGTGGATTTGTGTTGCTTGCAGCATTGATGATCTGCACATAACCCTGTGGGAGCGAGCTTGCTCGCGATGAAGCCAACTCGGTCTAGAAGGACAACCGCAAAGCCAGCGCCGCCAACGTCACCAGCAACACCGGCACCGTCAGCACGATCCCGACCTTGAAGTAGTACCCCCAGCCGATCTGGATGTTCTTGCGCGCCAGCACATGCAACCACAGCAAGGTCGCCAGGCTGCCAATCGGGGTGATTTTCGGGCCCAGGTCGCTGCCGATGACGTTGGCGTAGATCATCGCCTCCTTCACCACTCCGGTAGCCTGGCTGGCGTCGATGGACAAGGCGCCGATCAGCACCGTTGGCAAATTGTTCATGACCGACGAGAGCAGCGCCGTCAGCACACCGGTGCCCATGGCCGCACCCCACACGCCATATTCGGCGAAACCGTCGAGCCACTGGGCCAGGTAACCGGTCAGCCCGGCGTTGCGCAAGCCATAGACCACCAAGTACATACCGAGGGAGAAAATCACGATCTGCCAGGGCGCTTCCTTCATCGCCTTGCGGGTGGAAATCTTGTGACCATAGGCCGCAACAGCCAACAGCAACGCAGCACACACCGCCGAAATCGCACTGATGGGAATCCCCAGCGGCTCCAGGGCAAAGCAGCCCAGCAGCAGGATCACCAGCACCACCCAACCGGCATAAAACGTTGCCTTGTCGTGGATCGCCGTCGCCGGGTCATCCAGTTGATCGGGGTCATAGTCCCGCGGGATGTCGCGACGAAAGAACCACAGCAAGATCGCCAGGCTGGCCGCCACGCTGACCAGGTTCACCGGCACCATGACCGCCGCATAGCGGTTGAAACCAATGCCGAAGAAGTCCGCCGAGACGATGTTCACCAAGTTCGACACCACCAGCGGCAAGCTCGCGGTGTCGGCAATGAAGCCGGCCCCCATCACGAACGCAAGGGTCGCCGCCGGGGAAAACCGCAACGCCAGCAGCATCGAAATCACGATGGGGGTCAGGATCAACGCCGCCCCGTCATTGGCAAACAACGCCGACACCAGCGCCCCCAGCAGCACCATGAACGCAAACAGCTTGCGTCCGCTGCCCTTGCCCCAACGGGCCACATGCAGGGCCGCCCAGGCGAAGAACCCCGCCTCGTCCAACAGCAGGCTGATGATGATCAGCGCGACAAATGTACCGGTGGCGTTCCAGATGATCTGCCAGACCAGCGCAATGTCACCGACCTGCACCACCCCGCTCAACAAAGCCAGCAGCGCGCCCAGCGTCGCACTCCAGCCAACGCCCAACCCCTTGGGCTGCCAGATCACCAACGTAATGGTCAGCAGGAAAATCAACGACGCGATCAACATGCGCAACAGCCTTGAAAAGATTGAAAAGAGGAAATCAGCAGCAACGTGTGAGCGGAAAATCAGCCATGGCGTTCAACCTGAAGGCATCGACGCGATCGCGGATTCGCACATGACGAAGGACGGCTGGTGGAGCGAAGGGGCGAATATAGGGAAGTTTCGAATATCCAGTAAAGCGCGGATTGAATGGCCGATGCAGATGCATGTGTGGCGAGGGGATTTATCCCCGCTGGGCTGCGAAGCAGCCCCAAACCCAACACCTGGAGTGTCAGACAATTTGAATGGGGGCGCTTCGCCCCAGCGGGGATAAATCCCCTCGCCACAAATGCTTAGTTTGAAGTTCCAGAGGGCCTTCAGGCCTTCTTGTGCTGCTCAACCCACTTGCCATAGGCGTCGATGAATTTCTGCAGGAACGGCCGTACCGACTCCGACAGGTTGCCCGCCTCGTCAAACGCCGTCGCGGCGCCGCTCAGGTAGGCTTCTGGCTGCTGCATGCAGGGAACGTCAAGGAACACTAGCGATTGGCGCAGATGATGATTGGCACCGAACCCACCAATGGCGCCCGGCGAAGCACTGATCACCGCACCCGGTTTGCCGCTCAGGCAACTCTGGCCGTAGGGACGCGAGCCCACATCAATGGCATTTTTCAACGGTGCCGGCACCGAACGGTTGTACTCCGGCGTGACGAACAACAAGGCGTCGGCCGCGCCCACCTGCTGACGGAAAGTACTGTAGGCTGCCGGAGGGGAAACATCGATGTCTTCGTTGTAGAGCGGCAACTCGCCGATCTCGATGATATCCAGCTTGAGGTTGGCGGGCGCCAGGTCCTCCAGTGCCAGCGCGACCTTGCGGTTGATCGATGCCTTGCGCAGGCTGCCCACCAAAACGGCCACTTTGTAGACATTACTCATGAGAGGCTTCTCGACTGTCGGCTCAAAGGAGCCTGTAGTTATAGATGATCGGGGTGACAATTGGACCAGCGGAGCGACAAAAATCGGCCGGCTGGACTATTTTTTTCATGTAGGAAAACTTACCGCGCTTGACCAAGGTCTACAGAACCGCAAATCGAGTGATTTATTTCCAGAGGTTCTAAGCAATGGCAGCAGTACTTGTCGGACAATTTCATGCGCGGGACGCCGAAGGTCGCGTCTATTCGGTGCATGAGTTCCAGGAATCGACCCCGTCGCCCGACGGAAACGGCAAGGAGCCTGTCACTACCTATAAATTGGCTATCGGTGATCGAGTCAGCAAACTCGACGACGACAAATTTATTCTGGTGCAATCTCAAATCGAATTGACGCGCGAACCGGAAACGCCACTGCCAACTCAGACGCCCACTGAAACGCAAATAGCTTCATAACCGTTGGTTATGAGCAGAAGTCATGCCCGGACTTGGGTTAGGATTCAGCCACTCAATGGCTCACCCGCCGAACATGGACTTCTTGCATGCGTTTACGCCACATCGAAGTGATTCAGGCGCTGCTGCAGACCGGCCACCTCGGCACGGCGGCCGAATGGCTGCAACTGCCGGTGGCGGAGGTCGAGGCGATCCTGCGCGATGCCGAGGCCCAGTTGGGCTTCATGCTGTTTGCCAGCGTGCGCGGGCGCTTGCAGGCCACCCGGGAAACCCTTGAATTGCGCGACGGCATCACGCGGGTGTACGACACCCTTGAACCGGTACAGCGCCTGGCCAGCAGCCTGAAACATCATCAGGCAACGCCCTTGCGCATTATCTGCACTCCACCGCTGGCCCAGCAGTTGCTACCCCAGAGCATCGCCGCCTTGCGTCGGCGCCATCCGGATGTGCCGTGCACCCTGCTCAGTCGACCGACCCGGGACATCGTCCACAGCCTACTGTTGCGCGAAAGCGACCTGGGCCTGAGCCTGCACGACCCCGAACACCCCGACATCCATTGCCAGATGATCGCCCAAGGCAAACTGCAATTGCTCGCGCCCCACGGCTGGCTGCAACCCCGGCAAAAATACATTTCGCTTCAGGACCTGGCGGGCCAGCCGTTGGTGGGTCTGGATGGCCATGACCCGCTGAGCCCTGCGTTCGAGCATAAACTGGCGGCGCTGCGTCCCGCACCCATGATCCAGATCCGCGTTCAGACCCACCAGATGATGCGCGCCATGGTCGAGGCCGGCGAAGGCCTTGCCATTGTCGACCCTTTCACCGCCTCGGGCGCCAAGGGCGGGGGCCTGGACGTCTGCCCGGTATCGCCCGCCATCGCGATTGGCCTCTATGCCTTGAGCCTCAACGGCGCGCCCTCCTCGCCCGCCCTTCAATCGCTGCTGGAACGGGTTACGGAACAAGCCGAGGCGTTGCTGAGCCACTGATCGACATACCGAGCGGGTCGTCGAACAGCCGGTACCAGAACAGCGCGACTTCGGCGGTATGCCGGTCAATGCCGCGATAGCGCAGGTGATCGATACCGCCGAGCACGTAACCACAACGCTCGTAGAGCCGGCAGGCGCCCAGATTGTTGTTCTGGGTCTCAAGCATGATGCCCGGCAGCTTTTTCTTGCGGCTCCAGAACTGGGCGACATCGAGCAACGCCTTGGCCACCCCGTGGCGACGGGCCGGGGCGTGCACCGCCAACTCGTCGATGTGGGCATAGCCGTTCCAGTTGGTACTGACCACCAGATGCCCTACGGGCTGGTCATCGAGATAGGCCATGAAGATCTCGCTGTCCGGAGCATCGCGAAAGCTGCTGAACTCCTCGGGGTCGATGCCATAGCACTTGCGATAGGGAACAATGGGCGTCACCGGCCACTGGCTGACGGGACGGCCGATCTGCGCCGTCGCGTAGTCGCTGACTTCAAAACTGAAATCACTGCCCCAGATATAGGCGGCAAAGCCATCATCGACGATGCGCACCGACAGTCCGGGGTACTTGGGATTCATGACCGGTTGCATACTGGGGAAGGTCCTCATTCCTTGAAGCAACCAACGGCGTGGTGCCATCCATTGCCCTTGTCTTTCAAATCTTCACACATCAAGCGGGATCCGTAGCCTGCCCGTTACCTCAGGTTAGAAGGTCGTGGCGATTGTGGCGAGAAATGAACGATGGATAACTCTGTGGGAGCGAGCTTGCTCGCGATGGCGGCGGCACATTTGATCATGATGCAAGCTGAACCACCGCTATCGCGAGCAAGCTCGCTCCCACAAGGAAGGGTTCATCCGTGCGAAGCGGCCTGCGACTCGGCCAGTTGTGTCCACAATGCCGGAGCACCCGCGGACTTGGCGATGGCTTCCAGACGCGCGGCATGTTCGGCCAGGTCGCTTTCGCTGGCGCGGATGATCCGCGAGGGCTGGCGGTCGACGGGCAAACGGCGGATTTCCGTGGCCTGGTTGCCGGAGCCTTCGCCGGTACCGTTGCCGTCCGAGGCGTTGCCGGCCAGGGACAGGCTGGTCTGGCCGCCGGTCATGGTCAGGTAGACGTCGGCCAGGATCTCGGAGTCGAGCAAGGCGCCGTGCAGTTCACGGCCGGAGTTGTCGACGCCGTAGCGCTTGCACAAGGCGTCGAGGCTATTGCGCTGCCCCGGATGCCGTTCCCGGGCCATCATCAGGGTGTCGAGGATGGTGCAATGCTGGGTGATGTCGGCCCGGTCGTGTTGCCCCATCAACGCGAATTCGTTGTTGATGAACCCCACGTCGAACGCCGCGTTGTGGATGATCAACTGCGCGCCTTGGATGAATTCGAAGAACTCATCGGCCACTTCGGCAAAACGCGGCTTGCCCACCAGGAATTCGTTGGTAATGCCGTGGACGCCGATAGCGCCCTCGTCACTTTCGCGGTCCGGTTGCAGGTAAACGTGGAAATGGCGACCGGTCAGGCGCCGGCCGATCAGCTCGACACAACCGATTTCAATAATCCGGTGACCATCGGTCACCGGCATGCCGGTGGTTTCGGTATCCAGTACTACAGATCTGTTGGCCATCAGTGTTCAGCTCTCAACGGGCAGTCTTGCAAAAGCGCGGATCTTAACACGCTCTTGTGGCAAGGGGATTTACCTGGGAGCCAGGCGCGTGGAAGCAAGTGATGAGCGAGAGCAAACACTGTGGGAGCAAAGCTTGCTCGCGATGAAGATCATGCGGTCTTTCAGGAAAACCGGGGCGCCTGTGTCGCGAGCAAGCTTTGCTCCCACATAAGCGCCTCGCCACAGGAGGTACATCCGGCTGAATCAAGCCTGCTTGTAGCCCCGCACCTCATCCACCCCACGATTGGCCAACTGGTCGGCCCGTTCGTTGCCATGGTGGCCGATGTGGCCGCGCACCCATTTCCAGGTGACGTTGTGGCGATTGACCTGCTCATCCAGCAGCATCCACAGGTCGGCGTTTTTCACCGGTTCCTTCGCCGCCGTCTTCCAGCCGCGCTTCTTCCAGTTGGCCATCCACTCGTTGATGCCTTTCATCACGTACTGCGAGTCGGTCACCAGCAGCACATCGCAAGACCGCTTGAGCTCTTCCAGGCCACGGATGGCCCCCATCAGCTCCATGCGATTGTTGGTGGTATTGGCTTCGCCGCCCCAGAGTTCCTTCTCCACGCCCTTGCACACCAGCAACGCGCCCCAGCCACCCGGGCCGGGGTTGCCCTTGCAGGCGCCATCAGTGAAGAGTTCTACGCTATCGCTCATGCCAATCTATCCAGAAAAAATGCAAAGGCCCGCCCATCGGGCCCGACAACATCCACAGCCCAATGCCGACAAGAACCCTCAGAAAAAGGTTACGGCTCGATGTGACGGCGATTGACCTTGGCCATCGGCAAGGGAATCAGCTTGCCCATCGGCTCGCGTCGCGCCTGTCGCACTGGGCGCAGCCCGACCGCGATCTTGCGCGCCACCAGCAGGTAGAAACCACCGCCGGACAGCTGCCAGTCGCCGGCCTTGCGCTCCCAGCCGGCCAGGCGAGCCTGCCACTTGGGTGACGCAAGCGGCGGACGATAGCACCCGAAGCGGCGTTTCTCCAGCGCGAAGCCCAGCAGGTTGAGCCAGTCGCCAACCCTCGATGCCGAGATGCAGCGGGCCTGTCGCAGGGCGTCGTGGGCAAACACATGCCGTAATCCCCAGGTGCTCCAGGGGTTGATCCCGATGATCAACAGATGCCCGCCGGGGCGCACGCTGCTGGCGGCTTCGCGCAACAAACCGTGGGGCGACAGGCAGAAATCCAGGCCGTGCTGCATGACCACCACGTCGGCGGCATGCTCGCTCAGCGGCCAGGCCTGCTCCTCGCAGACGATTTCCACCCCAGGCAACGGCGCGCCCAGGCGTACGTTGCGCTGGACCTGCGGCGCCGACGGCGGCGTTTGCGCCGAAGGCCCGTAGTGCACCAGGTAACCGCCAAAGAACCGGCCCAACTCGTCTTCGAGCATGCGCCGTTCTTCTTCCAGCAAAAATTGCCCGACAGGGCCGGACAGCCATTCACGGGCGGCGCTGATCAACGCCAGCCAGTCAGGATCAGCCTGAGCGAACGCTTCATCGGTCATTGCATTCTCCAACGCGTCAGGAAGTTCTAAGATGCGCCTTTGTTTTCCGCTTGGCGAATTCCGCGATGATACAGATCAGTGCCCTGCCCGCGTTCACCGATAACTACATCTGGTTGTTACAGGATCACTCCACCCAGCGCTGCGCCGTGGTCGACCCGGGTGATGCCGCCCCCGTGCAGGCCTGGCTCGACGCCCATCCGGACTGGGTCCTGAGCGACATCCTGATCACCCACCATCACCATGATCATGTCGGCGGCGTCCAGGCGCTGAAGAATGCGACGAACGCCACCGTTTACGGCCCCGCCAGCGAAAACATCCCGGCGCGGGACCAGGCCCTGAATGACAACGACCAAATCAGCGTGCTCGGCTGGGACTTCGACGTCTACGCGGTTCCGGGCCATACGCTGGGGCACATTGCCTACTACCACCATGGCTTGCTCTTCTGCGGCGACACCCTGTTCGCCGCCGGTTGCGGCCGGCTCTTCGAAGGCACGCCTGCGCAGATGCACCATTCCCTGGGTCGCCTCGCCGCGTTGCCTGAAGATACCCTGGTCTACTGCACCCATGAATATACCCTCAGCAACCTGAAGTTCGCGGTCGCCGTGGAGCCAGGCAATCCGGACATTGCCGCCCGCCTGGAAAAAGTCAGCCGCCAACGCAGCGAAGGCATCATGACACTGCCCTCGACCCTGGCCCTGGAAAAACTCACCAATCCATTCCTGCGCACCGCTGAAACATCCGTTAAACAAAAAGCAGACGAACGGAACGGCCAGCGAAACCAGACGCCGAGTGAGGTTTTTGCGGCCTTGAGGGCTTGGAAAGATACGTTCTAAGGCAGCTATCGATTGATACAAAAATTCTGAAAGGTTGACCTGTTGGGGTGCGCTTCCTAGAATCGGCCGACATTTTTGCCCGGAACTTACTTCCAGCCAATGTCGTCATCTATATGCAGGTCCGTCCAGTCAGACACATTGACCCGCTTGGCTCAAGCCATCGCGGTGGCTGTGTCCGCCACCCTGGCGGGCTGCCAGAGCACGAGCCAGCTGCCGCAGACCGACGCGGTGCACACCCCGAATATCGCCGCTCGCGCCAAACAGAAGCCGGTATGGCTCACCGAGAAACCCAGCCCCCAAGTGCCCCAGGACGTCTGGGAACGCATGCGACAGGGCTTCCAGCTTCAGGAAACGGCCGGCGTCAACCCGCGTATCGAACAACAGCGCCTGTGGTTCGCCAGCAACCCGTCCTTTCTGGAAAACGCCGGTGAGCGCGGCAGCCTGTACATCCATTACATCGTCGAACGTCTTGAAGAACGCAACATGCCGCTGGAACTGGCGCTGCTGCCGGTGATCGAGAGTGCCTACAACCCCATGGCCTATTCCCGGGCCAACGCGGTGGGGCTGTGGCAATTCATCCCGTCCACGGGGCGTTACTTCAATCTGCGCCAGACCCGCTTTTATGACGGGCGACGCGATATCACCGCCTCCACCACGGCCGCCATGGACTACCTGACGCGCCTGCATGACATGTTCAACGGCGACTGGTTGCTGGCACTGGCGGCCTACAACGCCGGTGAAGGCACGGTTAGCCGCGCCATCGAGCGCAACGAGAAGCTGGGCCTGCCCACCGACTACTGGAACCTGCCGCTGCCCAGCGAGACCCAGGCCTATGTGCCGAAGCTGCTGGCGCTGTCCCAAGTGGTGCTCGCGCCCGACGCCTATGGCGTGAACCTCAACCCGATCGCCAACGAACCCTACTTCCAGGTCGTCGAGATCAACCAGCGCATGGACCTGTCCAAGGTCGCGGCGGTGGCCAACATCGACGAAGACGAGCTGTTCCAGCTCAACCCGTCTTTCAAGCAGCGCACCACCATCGACGGCCCCCAGCACCTGCTGGTGCCGACGTCCAAGGCCCAGTTGCTGACCGCCAGCCTGTCGACCATGCGCCCGGAAGAGCTGATCAGCCAGCGCGCGCTCAAACCGGTCTTTGAAAACGTCGACGACAGCGAAGTGGAAGGTGCCAGGCGCACCTACCGCGTCAAGCGCGGCGACAACCTGGCCCAGATTGCCAAGGCCAACAAGGTCCAGACCAAGGACCTGCAGCGCTGGAACAAACTCAGCGGCCACAAGCTCAAGGTCGGCCAGACCCTGGTGATGCAGGACACCAAGCCCACAAAGAGCACCGGCAAGCGCATCAGCACCGTGGTGGCCGCCAACAGCAAGAACCAGAAGAAGCAGACCCAGTACAAGGTCAAACAGGGCGATTCGTTGTATGTCGTCGCCAAGCGCTTCAACGTGGAAATGCAGCACCTCAAGCGCTGGAACCCGCGGATGGGCAAGGCACTCAAGCCTGGGCAGATGCTGACGGTCTACTCCCCGCACTAAAGTGATCGGGGAGCTTTGTAGGGTGAGGGATTCATCTGTGGGAGCAAGGCTTGCCCGCGATGGCCACACGCGGTTTAAGAGTTGAACCGCGACATCGTTCATCGCGGGCAAGCCTTGCCCCCACAGGTCAAGCTCCCACAAGGTGGATAAATCCCCTCACCAAAGGTTCTGCGCTCGGCCGGTATCCGCTTAGCCGACTGTCCCCCTCTAAACCCCGCCTTTTTCCTGCCGATACAAGCTGTTACTGTACAGGCCATAAAAGCCCAAGCCGCCTGGATCGAATCTCAGACTTGATACGTCCCCTCCTCCTGCTCCTGATCAGCCTGGCCTTGAGCGCTCCCGCCAGCGCAACCATCAGCGAAAGCCATGGCTATGCGCAGTTCGGCACGCTCAAGTATCCGGCCAGGTTCACCCACTTCGATTGGGTCAACCCGCAAGCGCCCAAGGGCGGAGTCTTGCGGGTCATGGCATTCGGCACCTTCGATACGCTCAATCCCTACACTTTCAAGGGCAGCAGCCCGGTTTCCACGCCGAACTTCCTTCAGTACGGCATCAATGAGCTGAACGAACCGCTGATGGTCGGCACTGGCCAGTACGCACCGTCCGGTGATGAACCGACGTCGAGCTATGGCCTGATCGCCCAATCAGTGGAATACAGCGAAGACCGCAGCTGGGTGGTGTTCAACCTGCGCCCCGAGGCGCGGTTCCACGATGGCGTGCCCATCACTGCCTATGACGTGGCGTTCTCCTACCGGACGCTGCTCAAGGACGGCCACCCGCAATACCGCACCAACCTGCAGGAAGTGTTGCGAGTCGACATCCTCAACCCGCTGAAAATCCGCTTTGTCTTCAAGCGCGCGGGCAATCCCTTGCTGATCCTGCGCCTGGGTGAGCTGCCGGTGTTGCCCCAGCATTACTGGAAAGGCCGCGACTTCAAGGCAACGACCTTCGAACCGCCCCTGGGCAGCGGGCCATATCGCATCACCAAAGTGCAGCCAGGCCGCCAACTGGTGTTCGAACGGGTCAAGGACTACTGGGGCAAGGACCTGCCGGTCAATCGCGGCAAGTACAACTACGACCGCATGGACGTGGAATTCTACCGTGACAGCGAAGTCGCCTTCGAAGCCTTCAAGGCCGGCGAGTTCGACATCTACATCGAACACCAGGCCAAGAACTGGGCCAACGGCTATCAATTCCCGGCGGTCAACCGGGGCGATGTGATCAAGGCGCAGATACCCCACCAGATTCCGACCCAGACCCAAGGCCTGTTCATGAACACCCGGCGCGCCACGTTCGCCGAGGTCAAGGTGCGCGAAGCCCTGGGGCTGATGTTCGATTTCGAGTGGACCAACCGCACCCTGTTCAGCGGCGCCTACAAGCGCACCCTCAGCTATTACCCCAACAGCGAATTCTCCGCCACCGGCCTGCCGGTGGGCCATGAATGGCTGCTGCTCAAGCCGTACCGGGATCAATTGCCGCCCAAACTGCTCACCGAACCCTTCAGCTTGCCCAAGACCGACGGGCGCGGCATTCCCCGGGAAACCCTGCGCAAGGCATTGGGGCTCTTGAAGGAAGCCGGCTGGAACCTCAACGGCCAACGCCTGCTAAATGCCGAGCACCAGCCCCTGAGCTTCGAAATCCTGCTGGTGAACCCGAACCTGGAGCGTATCCTGCAACCCTACGTCGAAAACCTCGCCAGCATCGGCGTCCAAGCCCGGCTGCGCACGGTGGACCGCGCCCAATACAAGCAGCGCCTGGACCAGTTCGACTTCGACATGATCCTGCTGACCCTTGGCCAGACCCTCAGCCCGGGCCTCGAGCAATGGCAGTACTTCCACTCCAGCCAAGTTGGGATCAAGGGCAGCAAGAACTACGCCGGGATCGCCAACCCGGTGGTCGACCATTTGCTGGAAAAACTGCTCGCCGCCCAGACCCGCGACGAACAGGTCGCCGCCGGCAAGGCCCTGGATCGCGTACTACTGTGGCAGCATTACTGCATTCCCAACTGGTATCTCAATTATCATCGCCTGGCGTACCGCAACCGGTTCGCCTTCGTCACCACGCCGCCCTACACCCTGGGCCTGAGCTCCTGGTGGCTGAAATCTTCGGAGAAAGATCAATGAAGCCTCTACGCGCCCTGCTCCTGCAGGCCAGCTGCCTGCTATTCGCCGGACTGGCCTGCGCTGCGCCGCAGCATGCCGTGACCTTGTACAACGAGCCGCCGAAATACCCGGCCAACTTCAAGCATTTCGACTATGTCAACCCGGACGCGCCCAAGGGCGGTATCTTCCGCCAGGGCGGCTTTGGGGGGTTCGACAGCCTCAACCCGTTCATCAGCAAAGGTGTGCCGGCCGATGACATCGGCCTGATCTACGACACCCTGGCCAAGCAGGGCCTGGATGAACCTTTCACCGAATATGGCCTGATCGCCGAAAAAATCGAGAAAGCTCCGGACAATGGCTGGGTGCGTTTCTACCTGCGCCCCGAAGCCCGTTTCAACGACGGCCATCCGGTACGCGCCGAAGACGTGGTCTTCAGCTTCCAGACCCTGACCAAGGACGGCGCACCGATGTTCCGCGGCTATTACAACGACGTTGCCGACGTCATCGCCGAAGACCCGCTCAAGGTGCTGTTCAAGTTCAAGCACACCAATAACCGCGAACTGCCGTTGATCCTCGGCCAATTGCCGGTCTTGCCAAAGCACTGGTGGGCCGAGCGCGACTTCAACAAGGGTAACTTGGAGATCCCCCTGGGCAGCGGCCCCTACAAAGTCGCCGAAGTGAAGGCCGGTCGCTCGATCCGCTATGAGCGGGTGAAGGACTACTGGGGCAAGGATTTGCCGGTCAATCGCGGTTTCTACAACTTCGACGTGCTGGTCACCGACTACTACCGCGACAACACCGTCGCGGTCGAGGCATTGAAAGCCGGGCAGTTCGATTACTGGCTGGAAATGACCGCCAAGAACTGGGCCAACGCCTACAACATCCCGGCCGTGACCGAAGGCCGGCTGATCAAGGAGCAGATCCCCAACGGCAACCCCACCGGCATGCAGGGCTTTGTCTACAACCTGCGCCGGCCGGTCTTCCAGGATGTTCGGGTGCGCAAGGCCTTGAGCCTGCTGCTGGATTTCGAGTGGACCAACAAACAGCTGTTCAACGGTGCCTATGCCCGCACCCGCAGCTATTTCGAGAATTCGGAAATGGCCGCCACCGGCCTGCCCGGCGAAGACGAACTGAAGATTCTCGAGCCCTTGCGCGGCAAGATTCCCGAGCAGGTCTTCAGCGAAGCCTTCCAACCTTCGGTGTGCGACGGCAGCGGCATGATTCGCGACCAGCAGCGCAAGGCCTATCAACTGCTGCAAGAAGCCGGCTGGCGCATCGTCGACGACAAGATGGTCGACGCCCAAGGCAAACCGGTGGTGCTGGAGTTTTTGCTGGCCCAGACCGAGTTTGAGCGGATATTGCTACCCTTCAAACGCAACCTGAGCGACCTGGGCATCGACCTGGTGATCCGCCGGGTGGACGTGTCCCAGTACATCAATCGCGTACGCTCCCGGGACTTCGACCTGGTGGTGGGCAGCTTCCCGCAATCCAGCTCGCCGGGTAACGAACAGCGCGAATTCTGGATGTCCGCCGCCGCCGACAAGCCTGGCAGCCGCAACACCATGGGCCTGAAGGACCCGGCCGTGGACCAACTGGTGGAGCAACTGATCAACGCCGACTCGCGCAAGAGCCTGGTGGCCCATGCCCGGGCATTGGATCGGGTCCTGCAATGGGGCTACTACGTGATTCCCAACTGGCACATCAAGACCTGGCGCGTGGCCTACTGGAACCACATCGGCCATCCGAAAATCACGCCCACCTATGACATCGGCACCACCACCTGGTGGGTCAAGCCGGAGGTCAAGCCGGCCGATGAAGTAGAGAAGCAGGTCATCGAGCAGCAAATCGCCGCCCCTGCGAGCGTGGAGTAACGAAATGCTGGCTTACATTTTTCGGCGACTGCTGCTGATCATCCCGACCCTGTTCGGCATTCTGTTGATCAATTTCGTTATCATCCAGGCCGCGCCCGGCGGGCCGGTGGAACAGATGATCGCCAAGCTCGAGGGCTTCGAGGGCGCCACCAGCCGTATTGCCGGCGGCGGCGCCGAAGTGTCGGTGGCCGGTTCCTCCTACCGCGGGGCCCAAGGCCTGGACCCGGCGCTGGTCAAGGAAATCGAGCACATGTACGGCTTCGACAAGTCAGCCCCCGAACGCCTGTGGATCATGATCAAGAACTACGCCCACCTGGACTTCGGCGACAGTTTCTTCCGCGATGCCAAGGTCATCGACCTGATCAAGGAAAAGATGCCGGTGTCCATCTCCCTCGGGCTGTGGAGCACCCTGATCATGTACCTGGTGTCGATCCCGCTGGGGATCGCCAAGGCCACGCGCCACGGCAGCCATTTCGATGTGTGGACCAGTTCGGCAATCATCGTCGGCTACGCGATCCCGTCGTTCCTGTTCGCCATCCTGCTGATCGTGGTGTTTGCCGGCGGCAGCTATTTCGACTGGTTCCCGTTGCGCGGATTGACCTCCAACAACTTCGACGAATTGAGCATGGGCGGCAAGATCCTCGATTACTTCTGGCACCTGGCCTTGCCCGTGACCGCCCTGGTGATCGGTAACTTCGCCACCATGACCCTGCTGACCAAGAACAGCTTCCTCGACGAAATCAACAAGCAATACGTGGTCACCGCCAAGGCCAAGGGCCTGACTCGCCATCGGGTGCTCTACGGCCATGTCTTCCGCAACGCCATGCTGCTGGTGATCGCCGGTTTCCCGTCGGCGTTCATCGGGATCTTCTTCACCGGCTCCCTGCTGGTGGAAGTGATCTTCTCCCTCGACGGCCTGGGCCTGATGAGTTTCGAAGCGGCCATCAACCGCGATTACCCGGTGGTGTTTGGCACCCTGTTCATCTTCACCTTGCTGGGGCTGGTGGTGAAACTGATCGGCGATTTGACCTACACCTTTGTCGATCCGCGCATCGACTTCGAAAGCCGGGAGCATTGAGATGAACCTGTCCCCTCTCAATCGTCGTCGCTTCGAACTGTTCAAGGCCAACAAGCGTGGCTGGTGGTCGCTGTGGCTGTTCCTGATTCTGTTCGGGCTGAGCCTGGGCGCCGAGTTGATCGCCAACGACAAGCCGCTGGTGGTGCATTACGACGACGGCTGGTACTTCCCGGCCCTCAAGCGCTACCCGGAAACCACGTTCGGCGGCGAATTCCCCCTGGAAGCCAACTACAAGAGCCCGTACATCCGTGAACTGCTGGCGGCCAAGGACGCCTGGGTGCTGTGGGCACCGATTCCGTTCAGCTACCAGAGCATCAACTACGACCTGAAGGTCCCGGCACCGGCACCGCCTTCTTCCATCAATTGGCTGGGCACCGACGACCAGGGCCGCGATGTCCTGGCCCGGGTCATCTACGGCTTTCGCATCTCGGTGCTGTTCGCCCTGACGCTGACGCTGCTCAGCTCGATCATCGGCGTGATCGCCGGTGCGCTGCAGGGTTTCTATGGCGGCTGGGTGGACCTGGCCGGCCAACGCTTCCTGGAGATCTGGTCGGGGCTGCCGGTGCTGTACCTGCTGATCATCCTGGCCAGCTTCGTGCAGCCCAACTTCTGGTGGCTGCTGGGCATCATGCTGCTGTTTTCCTGGATGAGCCTGGTGGACGTGGTCCGCGCCGAGTTCCTGCGCGGGCGCAATCTGGAATACGTGCGCGCCGCGCGGGCGCTGGGCATGCAGAACGGCGCGATCATGTTCCGCCACATCCTGCCCAACGCCATGGTCTCGACCATGACGTTCATGCCGTTCATCCTCACCGGCGCCATCGGCACCCTCACCGCCCTGGATTTCCTCGGCTTTGGCCTGCCGCCGGGCGCCCCGTCCCTGGGCGAGCTGGTGGCCCAAGGCAAATCCAACCTCCAGGCGCCGTGGCTGGGCATCAGCGCGTTCGCCGTGCTGGCCCTGATGCTGAGCCTGCTGGTGTTCATCGGCGAGTCCGCTCGCGATGCCTTCGATCCGAGGAAGTGATATGAACCAGGACAATCTGATCGAAGTGCGCGACTTGGCGGTGGAATTCGTTGTCGGCGAACGCCGCCAGCGCGTGGTCGAGGGCGTCAGCTTCGACATCAAGCGCGGCGAAACCCTGGCCCTGGTGGGTGAAAGCGGCTCGGGCAAATCGGTCACCGCCCACTCGATCCTGCGCCTGCTGCCCTACCCACTGGCCCATCACCCCACCGGGACCATCCAATACGCCGGCCAGGATTTGCTGGGATTGAAGGAAAAAACCATCCGTCATATCCGCGGCAACCGGATCGCGATGATCTTCCAGGAGCCGATGACCTCCCTCAACCCGCTGCACTGCATTGAAAAACAGATCAATGAGGTGCTCGGCATCCATAAGGGTTTGAGTGGCAAGGTCGCGACCCGTCGGACGCTTGAGTTGCTGGAGCTGGTCGGCATCCCCGAGCCCCACAAGCGTCTCAAGGCCCTGCCCCACGAGCTGTCCGGCGGCCAGCGCCAGCGGGTGATGATCGCCATGGCCCTGGCCAACGAGCCGGAACTGCTGATCGCCGATGAGCCGACCACCGCCCTGGACGTCACCGTCCAGCTGAAAATCCTTCAATTGCTCAAGGAATTGCAGGCGCGACTGGGCATGTCGCTGTTGCTGATCAGCCACGATTTGAACCTGGTGCGAAGAATTGCGCATCGCGTATGTGTCATGCAGCGCGGTTGCATCGTCGAACAGGCATCGTGCGAAGAGTTGTTCCGCGCGCCGCAGCATCCGTACACTCGGGAACTGCTGGGCGCCGAACCCAGCGGCACCCCGGCGACCAACGTCGTCGGCCCGCCGCTGTTGCAGGTCGAGGACCTGAAAGTCTGGTTCCCGATCAAGAAAGGCCTGTTCAAACGCACGGTAGACTACATCAAGGCCGTGGACGGCATCCGCTTCAGCCTGCCCCAAGGCCAGACCCTGGGCATCGTCGGCGAAAGCGGTTCCGGCAAATCCACCCTGGGGCTGGCAATCCTGCGGTTGATCGGCAGTCAGGGCGGGATCCGCTTCGAAGGCAAACAGCTGGACAGCCTGACGCAGCAACAGGTCCGACCGCTGCGCCGGGAGATGCAAGTGGTGTTTCAGGACCCGTTCGGCAGCCTGAGCCCACGGATGTGTGTGAGCCAGATCGTTGGCGAAGGCCTGCGGATTCACAAGATCGGCACCGCGGCCGAGCAGGAACAAGCGATAATCGCGGCATTGAAGGAGGTAGGCCTGGACCCGGAGACCCGGAACCGCTACCCCCATGAATTTTCCGGTGGGCAGCGGCAGCGTATCGCCATTGCCCGGGCCCTGGTGCTCAAGCCGGCGTTGATTCTGCTGGATGAACCAACGTCGGCCCTGGACCGTACCGTGCAACGCCAAGTGGTGGAGCTGTTGCGGTCGTTGCAAACCAAGTACAACCTGACGTACCTGTTCATCAGCCATGACCTGGCTGTCGTCAAAGCGCTGAGCCACCAACTGATGGTGGTCAAGCATGGCCAAGTGGTCGAACAAGGTGATGCCCGCAGCATATTCGCCGCGCCGCAGCACCCCTATACACAGCAGTTGCTGGAGGCCGCCTTCCTGGCCCCAACAACTGCCGAATAACCTGAAAAGAGGAGCAACACATGGGTTTTCTCGCCGGTAAGCGCGTACTGATCGTCGGTGTCGCCAGCAAGCTGTCCATCGCATCCGGCATCGCCGCCGCCATGCATCGCGAGGGCGCTGAGCTTGCCTTCACTTATCAGAACGACAAACTCAAGGGTCGTGTCGAAGAGTTCGCACAAGGCTGGGGCTCGAGCCCTGAGCTGTGCTTCCCATGCGACGTGGCCAGCGATGAAGAAATCGCCAAGGTCTTCGAAGAGCTGAGCAAGAAGTGGGACGGCCTGGACTGCATCGTGCACTCCGTGGGCTTCGCCCCGGGCGACCAACTGGACGGCGACTTCACCGAAGCCACCACCCGCGAAGGTTTCCGCATTGCCCACGACATCAGCGCCTACAGCTTCGTGGCCCTGGCCAAGGCCGGTCGCGAAATGATGAAAGGCCGCAACGGCAGCCTGCTGACCCTGTCGTACCTGGGCGCCGAGCGCACCATGCCGAACTACAACGTCATGGGCATGGCCAAGGCGTCCCTGGAAGCCGGCGTACGTTACCTGGCCGGTTCCCTGGGCCCGGACGGCACCCGCGTCAACTGCGTATCGGCAGGCCCGATCCGCACCCTCGCCGCTTCCGGCATCAAGAACTTCCGCAAGATGCTGGCCGCCAACGAGGCGCAAACCCCACTGCGTCGCAACGTCACCATCGAAGAAGTCGGCAACGCCGGTGCCTTCCTGTGCTCGGACCTGGCGTCGGGTATCAGCGGTGAAATCATGTACGTGGACGGCGGCTTCAACACCACCGCCATGGGCAACATCGAAGAGTAATCTTCACGTTGCAGCAAAAACGCCGCTTGCCCTGGAAAGGCCAAGCGGCGTTTTTTATGCCCACTACACCGCTCCGCGACCCAGCGGGAGCAAGCTCCCTCGCCACGGGCTTGTCGGCGGCCTTAAGCGAACCGCATTCCCTGTGGGAGCGAGCTTGCTCGCGATGGCGGTGGATCTGCTGGCACTGAAGTTGAATGTGCCGCCGCCTTCGCGAGCAAGCTCGCTCCCACATTGGATCGGCGGTTGGCCTGTGCTAGCTGCGAAGCGCCTGTTTGTGCGCATACATCGCCGCATCGGCGTCCGCCAGCAGGTTGTCGATTGACCGATGGCGCTGGGCGTCGTACTCGATCTGGCCGACGCTGAACCGAATGTCGTAGCCACGCTGCAACATCGCATTGCGCTCATCGAGGATTTCCTTGAGGCGCGCCATGATCGTCGTTGTCTCGACATGGGAAGAACCGGTGAGCAGCGCCACGAACTCGTCTCCGCCCAGGCGACCGACCACATCACTTTCGCGAAAGGCGATACGCAGCACGTCGGCGAAGGTTTTCAGTGCGCTGTCGCCCTCGGCATGCCCATAGCGATCGTTGATCGGCTTGAAGTCGTTGAGGTCGAAGAACAGTAGCGTCGCCGGTCGCGACAAGCGATCACACACATTCAACGCATGCTGGGCCAACGTCCTGAAGCCGCGCCGATTGGACAACAGCGTCAGCTCGTCCATGCTCGCCATCTGCACCGCGACCATTTCCTGCTCGGCCATGCGCGCCAAGTCGCGCAGCAGTTCGCGCTCTTCGTCATTGAGCTGGCGCGGCTTGGTGTCGAGCAGGCACAGCGTGCCGAGTTTGCTGCCATCTTCCAGCCCCAGCGGATGCCCGGCGTAGAAACGAATGCCGGGCTTGTCCGTGACCAGCGGGTTGTCGTGGAAGCGCTCGTCCTGTTCCGCGTCGCATATCTCCAGGATCTGATCCTGCAAAATCGCATGCCCACAAAAGGAAACTTCCCGCGGGGTTTCACTGGCATCCAGGCCGGCGCTGGACTTGAACCACTGCCGGTTGGCGTCCACCAGGGACACCAGGGCGATGGGCACGTCAAACAGACGCCGGGCAAGGCGGGTCAGGCGGTCGAACCGCTCTTCGGGTGCGGTATCGAGCAGCTTGAGCGAGTGCAGATTCTTGAGGCGAACGGCTTCGTTGTCCGGTTTACCTGGCGCAAGCATCGGGAACTCCATGGGCGGGACTTCATGAAGTCTAGTCCAGGACCACCGCCCTTGGAGCCGAACGGCTAAATCCAATGGGCATTTGCCGGCCAAGGCTAATACACTGCCACTCAGGTTCAAGACGAGGACGCCGACCGATGAAGCATGCCAACCCTGACGCCGCCCCACGTTTCTGGCGCGACACGGCCCTGCCCTTCATCGAAGCCCGGGCCATCGACGATGGACGCAAAGTCTGCTATTCGCGTCATTCCCATGATCACTTCTCCATCGGCGCGATCACCGCCGGGCGCAGTACCTACATCCACGAGCGCTCGAGTTTCCAGGTGGAAAGCGGCACGGTGGTGCTGATGAACCCCGGTGACGTCCACGCCTGCAACCCGATCGACGATCAGCCGTGGTCCTACGTGATGTTGTACGTCGACACCCTGTGGCTCAGGGACTTGCAGCGCCGTATCGGTTTTGACGAAAGCCTGGATTTCCAGGGTTTCGCCACCACTCATAGCCGCGACGTGGAGCTATTTGCCGCCCTGGGAAGGTTGTATGGCCAATTAGTAGACGAGCACCTCGACACGGCCCACAAGCACACCGCCGCCGAGGCGTTTTTCATTGACCTGCAACAACGGCTCAACCCTGCCGGGCGTCCGGACCGGGGCAGTCATCCGGGGCTGATGCGTGCGGCACAATTTATCCATGACCATTGCAGCGAAGCCTTGAAGCTCGAAGACATCTGCACCGCCGCGCAGCTGTCGCCGTCCTACCTGAGCCGAGCTTTCAAGCGCCACTACGGGATGACGCCCCACGCCTTCCTGGTCAACCGCCGGATCCAGTTTGCCCGCCACCAATTGCGCGAGGGCAAGCTGATCGCCGACGTGGCGCTGGACAGCGGGTTCGCCGACCAGGCGCACTTCCAGCGGGCGTTCAAGCAACACCTGGCGGCTACGCCCGGCCAATATCGCGGCTGATACCGCATGAATCGGGGGCTCGGGGCCCTCTGTGGCGAGGGAGCTTGCTCCCGCTGGGCTACGCAGTAGCCCTCGATTCTGGGCGACTGCTGCGCAGTCGAGCGGGAGCAAGCGCCCTCGCCACAACAGCATTCCCGCCTCTAAAGCGCGGACTGCCGCCACAACAGTGCTTCTTCTCAGATGCAAGGTTGCCGCCCACTTCAGCTCAAGGCCACAACAGATACACCGCACTGGCCACCAACAACACCGCCATCGCCCGGTTGAACAGGCGCAAGGTCGCCGGATTGCCCAGCCATGTGCGCAGGAAACTGCCGGCATAGGCCCAGCAGCCCACCGAGACGTAGCAAATCACCAGGTAGATCGCCGCAAACTGCCACACCAGCCGCGCCTCGCCGTCGGCCACGAATGCCCCCATCCCCGCCACGCAGGCCAACCAGGCCTTGGGGTTGAGCCATTGCATCAGCGCGCCATGGAACATCGAGGGCGCCCGCCCCTCGTCTTCGCCGCCCAAGTGCCCGTTATCCATCGCCAGTTTCCAGGCCATGAACAACAGGAACGCCACGCCGCGCCAGTTGCACCACTCGGGTCATCCCCGGCCAGCGCTGCAACACTTCATGCAAGCCCAGCCCCATCAGCACCAGCAACAACACAAACCCCAGGGTCGCGCCGGCCACATGGCGCAATGTGGCCCGAAACCCGTACCGCGCCCCGGAACTGAGGGCGACGATATTGACCGGCCCCGGTGTAATGGAGGCCACCAAGGCAAAGGCCGCCATGGAAAATATCAAGCTCATCACAGACCTTCTTCATTCAAGGAAAGAGGCCCCAAGGTAAAGGGGCCTCCTCTGCGGGTATTGAAGAAAACTGCCTTGTCTATTGCTCAATTTTTTTACGCAAATTTTACGCAATGCCCCATTGCCCCTATCGATACTGTGCAGCTCATTGAATCAGGCGTTATTCATGTCCATTGCGGTTCTGCGTCTCATCGGTTTCATACTCGGCATTTTCCTGATTACCCTGGCGATCAGCATGGCGATTCCGCTGTTCACCCTGATGCTTTACGAGCGCAACGATGACTTGTCGGCGTTTCTTTGGTCGAGCTTGATTACCTTCGTCTGCGGTATCGCACTGGTCGCCCGTGGACGACCGGACCACGTCCAGATGCGCCCCCGGGAGATGTACCTGCTGACCACCGCCAGTTGGGTGTTCGTGTGCGCCTTCGCCGCCCTGCCGATGGTGTTCATCCAGCACATCAGCTATACCGATGCGTTTTTCGAGACCATGTCGGGCATCACGACCACGGGCTCGACCATCCTGACCGGGCTGGATACCACGTCTCCCGGCCTGCTGATCTGGCGCTCAATGTTGCATTGGCTCGGCGGCATCGGCTTTATCGGCATGGCCGTGGCAATCCTGCCGTTGCTTCGGGTCGGCGGCATGCGCCTGTTCCAGACTGAATCATCGGACTGGTCGGAGAAAGTCACGCCGCGCTCTCACGTCGCGGCCAACTACATCCTGTGGATTTACGTCACATTGACCGCCTTCGCAACCTTGGCGCTGTGGCTGGCCGGCATGACCCCCTTCGAGGCGATCAATCATGCGATGTCGCTGATTTCCACCGGCGGCTTCTCAACCTCCGATGCGTCCCTGGCGCACTGGCCTCAACCGGCCATTCATTGGGTATCCGTCGTTGTCATGATGGCGGGATCACTGCCCTTTACGCTGTATGTAGCGACATTGAGGGGAAACAGGCGCGCATTGTTCAAGGATCAGCAAGTTCGGGGTTTCGTCGGATTTCTGGTGATTACCTGGCTCGTGGTCGGCACCTGGTTGAGCCTGAACAGCGACCACGGGTGGTGGGACGCGGTTCGCATCGTGGCCGTCAACGTCACCTCTATCGTCACCACCACTGGCGTGGCGCTGGGTGATTACACATTGTGGGGCAGCTTCGCACTGTTGCTGTTCTTCTACTTGACGTTCGTGGGTGGCTGTTCGGGATCTACGGCCGGTGGGTTGAAAATCTTTCGCTTTCAAGTCGCCGGGGCACTGCTGATGGGCAGTTTGAAACAACTGATCCACCCCCGGGCGGTGATCCGGAAAAAATACAACAACCACCCCATCGATGAAGAAATCGTCCGCTCGCTGCTGACATTTTCGTTCTTCTTCACCATCACGATTGGCGCCATCGCCCTGGGTCTGGCGCTGATCGGTCTGGACTGGACAACCGCCCTGACCGGCGCTGCCACCGCCGTGTGCAACGTGGGGCCGGGGCTCGGCACCATCATCGGCCCGGCCGGCAACTTCTCGACCTTGCCGGACGCAGCCAAATGGCTGCTGACCATTGGCATGCTGCTGGGTCGACTGGAAATCCTGACCGTGCTCGTGTTGTTCACGCCGGTGTTCTGGAGGTATTGATCCGTGCGTATCACGGTTCTTGGCGACATGATGTCTGCGAAAGACAAAAACAGCGGGTGAACCTTTAAGACTCAAGATTCAATTTTTGTTCGTGAGCATCCGACCGAGTGCGCGGAAAATTCACTGTCGATTTTTCGGTGGAGTCGTCCCGGACACGGTTCTATGCTCTGCCCCATGAACCGACAAGACTCGCTGCTCCCGCCCCACACCGAGATGGTCCGCGCCATGCTCGAACGAGACACCGCCTACGAGGGGGTGTTCTTCACTGCGGTCAAGACCACCGGCATTTTCTGTCGCCCCAGTTGTACCGCGCGCAAGCCGAAGCCGGAGAATGTGGAGTTCTTCGCCCACGCCGACGAAGCCATGTCGGCCGGCTACCGCGCCTGCCTGCGCTGCAAGCCGCTGGATGCCGCGGCCATTGCGCCGGACTGGATCCAGGCGCTGCTCAAAGCCGTGGACGCCGAACCCGACCTGCGCTGGACTGACGCCCTGCTGCTGGAGCAAGGCATCGAACCGCTGAAATTGCGCCGCTGGTTCAAGCAACATTTCGGCATGACCTTTCACGCCTACCTGCGCACCCGTCGCCTGGGCATCGCCTTGGGCGGCATCAAGGACGGCATTTCCATCGACAATGCCGCGTTCGATTCCGGTTATGAGTCGTTGAGCGGTTTTCGAGATGCCTTTGTGAAGTCCTTCCACATCACGCCGGGCCGCGCCGCCTTCAGCGAGCCCTTGCTGTTCACCCGCCTGACCACGCCATTGGGGCCGATGCTGGCCATGGCCGAACGACGGGGCCTGGTGCTACTGGAATTCCTCGACCGCCCGGCCCTGACCAAGGAGCTGGAAGAACTGCAGCAACGCTACGGCTACACAGTTGCACCGGGGCATAACGCTCACCTGCAACAGATCGAAACCGAACTGGCCGACTATTTCGCCGGCAAACTCACCACGTTCGAGGTCCCGCTGCACATGCCCGGCAGCGCCTTTGCCGTGCGGGTCTGGGCCGAGTTGCAAAAGATTCCCTACGGCGAAACTCGCAGCTACAGCGGCGTCGCCATAGCCCTTGGCAGCCCCGGTGCCAGCCGCGCCGTGGGCCTGGCCAACGGGCAGAATCGCCTGGCCATCGTCATTCCCTGCCACCGGGCGATCGGTGCGGATGGCTCGTTGACCGGTTATGGTGGCGGCCAGCCGCGCAAGGCGTTTCTGTTGCGGCTGGAAAAAGCCGCGGTGCAGGTGTCACTGCCCCTGGCGTTTTGAATGCCTCCGGAGAACGAACACCTGATGCCTGTGCCCTACCACGACGCCAGTGCCTTCCTGGCCAATCTCGACGAAGACTGGCGACGGCATGTCGAGACGATCGGCCCTTGCCTGCTGCAACCCAAGCCGGCCCGCGATCCCTATGAGGCTCTGGTCCGGGCGATCGCCTACCAGCAACTGCACGCCAAGGCAGGCGATGCGATCCTCGGTCGACTGTTGGCGCTGTTCCCGGCATTGACCTTCCCCAGGCCTGAACAGCTCCTGGCGACGGACTTTGCGCAAATGCGCAGGTGTGGGTTCTCCGCCAACAAAATCGCAACCATCCAGGGCATCGCCCAAGCGGCCCTGGACGGGGTGGTGCCGGATTACGCCACGGCACTGGCCATGGAGGATGAAGCGTTGATCGAGCGTTTGATCAGCTTGCGCGGCGTCGGGCGTTGGACCGTGGAGATGCTGCTGATCTACAGCCTGGAGCGACCGGACATCCTGCCGGCCGATGACTTTGGAGTGCGCGAGGGGTATCGCCGGCTCAAGGGATTGGCGCAACAACCCAGCCGCAAGCAGATGGTCGAGATCGGTCTGGCCTGGAGCCCTTATCGGACGGTGGCGGCGTGGTATTTGTGGCGGGTGCCCGCTCGCTAGACCGTGTCATCGTTCATCGCGAGCAAGCTCGCTCCCACAGTTGATCCTCAGTGTCCACAAATTGTATCTACACAAAATATCCCCTGTGGGAGCGAGCTTGCTCGCGATGGCGTCCGCACGTCAGTCATGAGTTCAGCTGTCCAGAACATCGGGCCATCCGGGCTGTCCAGAGTCATGACAGTCCCCAATCGGAGGTTCCCATGCA
This sequence comes from Pseudomonas beijingensis, assembly GCF_030687295.1. Lineage (NCBI taxonomy): Bacteria > Pseudomonadati > Pseudomonadota > Gammaproteobacteria > Pseudomonadales > Pseudomonadaceae > Pseudomonas > Pseudomonas beijingensis. The sequence continues at coordinate 4,638,680 of NZ_CP117425.1, forward strand.
GCTCGAAGGATCCTGCCACTGCGGCGCCGTGTCGTTCAGCCTGGCCTGTGCCCACCCCTACCCTTATCAACGCTGCTACTGCTCGATCTGTCGCAAGACCCAGGGCGGCGGCGGTTTTGCGATCAACCTGGGGGGCGATGCCCGAAGCCTGAAGGTGCACGGTCGCAAGCACATCTCGATCTACCATGCGCGGCTCAAGGACGAAGGCGATAAACGCGCCCACCGCAGCAGTGCCGAACGGCATTTCTGTTCCCTGTGCGGTTCGGGGCTATGGCTATTCAGCCCTGAATGGCCGGAGCTGATTCACCCCTTTGCCTCGGCCATCGACACGCCACTGCCCGTACCGCCGGAGCACACTCACCTGATGCTTGGTTCCAAGGCGCCGTGGGTGGAGGTCGAGACGCATCCGGGGGACCAGCAGTTCGATGTTTACCCCGAAGAGTCGATTGCCCAGTGGCATGAACGCCTGGATCTGAGCCGTTAGGCCGCTTCACAGTCTTTGACAATTTCCCGACAAAGCTGCCAAAGATTGCCCGCCGGTCGCCACCTAGCATGGGCGCATCCAACTTCGTATCCGGGTGCTCCCATGTTCCGTTCATTGTGTCTGTCGTTGTCTTCATGCGGCCTGCTTCTGCTCTGCGATTCATTGCAGGCCGAAGACTGGCGCTACAGCTTACGGGCCGGCGCCGCCAGCGTGCCACGCTACAGTGGCAGCGACGAACGGGTCGTGGCGCCCGCGTTGGGCCTGGAGGTCGTCAGCCCCTATGGCATCTTTCTCGACACCGACAAGGGTCTGGGCTGGGCGTTTGACGAAGAAGACTTCGGCTTGAGCGTGTACATCGGCGCCAGCGATGTGCGCAAGGATCGCAAAAGTGGCTTCAAGGGCTCGGATGAGCTCAACGGCATGGGCTCGATCAAGGCCAGACCGGTGCTGGGCCTGGATGGAACCTATCAAATGGGCCCGATCACCCTTGAGGCCACCTTCGAGCATGCGCTGGAGGAAGACGACGACAACCGTGACACCGGCTCGGCCTGGAACCGCCTGAAACTGAGCATCAGCACGCCGCTGTACGAGGGCAACCATGGCACGCTCATCGGCAGCCTCAACAGTCAGTTCGGCGACGGCGACTACGTCCGGACCTGGTACGGCGTCAGCACTGCCCAGGCTTCGCGCAGTCAATTGCGAGCCCATGACACTCATGGCGGGCTGGTGAGTCGCGGAGCGGATTTGACCTGGTCACTGCCGTTCAATGACCAATGGAGTGTCACAACGGTATTGGCCGTGCAGTACCTGGCTGGCGACGCCGCCAGCAGCCCGATTGTGGCGCGGCGGATGCAAGCGTCACTGGCTGGGCAGGTGGTGTATACCTTCTGAAAGAAGCCCGCCCGGACGAACGCTGCCCGATCTAATCGAGGTGCGCCCAGGTCATGCGAAACGACGCCCCACCCCAGGACGAGTCCGTTACTTCCACGTGCCCTCGGTGAGATTGAGACACCCGTCGCACTAACGCCAGGCCCAGGCCAAAACCACCGGTGCGACGGTCGCGGCTGGCGTCCAGGCGCGCGAACGGTTCGAAAATTTTCTCCCGTCCGCCCGGTGGCACACCTGGGCCGTCGTCGTTGACCCGCACTTCATAATGATCCCCCGCACGCGTCAATGACACGTGCACCCGCTCATCGGCATAACGAATGGCATTGCGCAGCAAATTGATCACCGCACGAGCCATGAAGCGGGGCTCGATACGAACCGTCCCGGCCGGACACTCGACAATCAACAGTTGCACCCCCGCGGCCTCCGCCTCCAGCGCCACGCTGCCCACCACGCTGTCGAGCCAATCGCGCGCCTGGATGTCTTCCCGCACAATCACCGTGGCGCCCTGTTCTAGGCTGGCGTACGTCAGCAGCTCGGAAACCATTTCTTCCAACTCGCCGAGATCGGCGTACATGTCGGCGATCAATTCGCGGTTCTGGCTCGGATCGGACTGCTGCTTGAGTTGATCCAGTTCAAATGACAGCCGTGCAATGGGCGTGCGCAGCTCGTGGGACACCGCATTGGTGAGCTCGCGCTGATTGGCGATCAGGCCCTCGATGCGCGCCGCCATCAAATTGAAGCGTTCCGCCAGGTCGCGAATGTTCGAACGCCTGGACAACTGGATACGCGCCGACAGATCGTTGCTGCCAAAGCGCTCGGCCGCCAGGCGCAACTTTTCCAGGTCGCGCCAGTGGGGGCGCACCCAGAAAAGCAGCACGAAGCCAATCATGATCGCGATCATCAGGTAAGCCACGGCAATATAGAACGGCATCAGGCTCGGCTCCGCCGGCAAATGGATGCTCAATAGCTGCGAGCCGTCGTCAATGCGCGAGATGAACTGCGTGTACTGCTCACGCATCACCACGCGCCCCTGGATCAACTCGGCTTGCTCCTGGGGGGTCAGGGCCAATTGATCGCGCTCAACCAGGGCCAGGCCCAAGCCGTAGTGAGGCCGCACGCTTTCCAACTGCCGCTCTCGCGCCGGGCCGTCCAGGCCACGCAACTGCTCGACCAACGACCAAGCCTGACCACGCACCGCCTCTTGGTTGTAACGCTGCATCTCGCCGTCGAGCAGCGCATCGAACGTGCGATCGACCGTTTGCAGCGCCAGCACCAGGCCAATCGTCATGGCCAGGAACAAACCCAGGAACAACCGCAGCATCTAAAGCTCCCACCCAAACGGATTGAACAGATACCCCTTGCCCCAGACGGTTTTGATCCGCATCGGCTCCCTGGGGTTGTCGTTGAGCTTGGCCCGCAGCTTGCTGACATAGACATCGACGCCACGATTGAGGCCATCGAAGGCAATGCCACGCATGCGGTTGAGGATGTCGTCGCGGGAAAGGATCTTGCCTGCCGCGCTTGCCAGCAGCCATAACAGTTCGAATTCCATGGTGGTCAGCTCGACCACGTCACCGGCCAGGCGCGCCTCCCGGCTGCTGCGGTCGATGGTCAATCGGCCGAACTCAAGGGCACCGCGCACCGTAGTGTCTGGCGCTTGACGGCGTTGCAGCGCCCGCAGGCGCGCCAGGAGTACCGCTGGCTTGACGGGTTTGATCACGTAGTCGTCGGCACCGGATTCCAGGCCGAGGATATGGTCCACATCATCTTCCTTGGCAGTCAGGATCACGATCGGGGTGTCGGCAACGTTGCGAATCTCACGGCACACATGCAACCCGCTCTGCCCCGGCAGCATCAGGTCGAGCACCACCACTTTCGGCTCGAATGCCAGAAACGTCGCCAGCGCCACGTCGCCTCGGTGCTCGATACGCACGTCGAAGCCATGCTGGGAGAGAAAATGCGCGATCAGCCCGGCGAGCCGTTCGTCATCCTCCACCAGCAACACTTTGCCCGACCCCAGGTTATCCATACCAACCGCCCGCCAACCCATGAATGAAGGGCCGCATTATGGCGTCAACCTACGACGGGGCGTGTAACGCAGGCAGCAAAAACCGGCCTCAAGGGCCGGTTTTCAGAGAAGTTTCATGTTTTTAAGAGTTTTTAACAATTCAGGCCGCAACTGGCACACCACTGTGGAACCGAAATTCCACATCCGGCGATTCGATCAGCTCCCGCTCGGCCTCACGGACCTTGTCGATCACCTGGGCAATGTCCTTGGCGTCGCCGTACTGGTAGGCCAGTTTCAGGTAACCCTGGAAATGCCGGGCTTCGCTTTTCAGCAAGCCGAAATAGAACTTGCCCAGCTCCTCGTCCAGGTGCGGCACCAAGGCCTCGAAACGCTCGCAACTGCGGGCTTCGATGAAGGCACCGACCACCAGGGTGTCCACCAGTTTGACAGGCTCGTGGCTGCGCACCACCTTGCGCAGCCCCGAGGCATAACGCCCGGCAGAGAGCTGGCGCAAGCCGATCTTGCGTTTCTTCATCAGGCGCATGACCTGCTCGTGATGCACCAGCTCTTCCCGGGCCAGGCGCGACATCAGATTGATCAAGTCGACGTGGGAATGGTATTTGGCGATCAGGCTCAGGGCAGTGCTGGCGGCCTTGAATTCGCAATTCTTGTGGTCGATCAGCAATGTTTCCTGGTCGGCCAGCGCGGCCTGGACCCAGGCATCGGGGGTGCGGCAACCAAGGAATTCGTGGATTTCGGGAAGATTCATGGGGCTCACGGGCAAAGGTAATCGAGCGAAGGGCGCCGATTATACCGGCCTGCCCCCAGACCACCAGCCACCGCTATTGATATGCATCAAGTCGACGACTCACCCACAGCAACTAGACTGCCCCACAACAACTATAGTTGAGCAACGCCAGCCTTTTCATTGCAGGAGAACGCCGATCATGCAAGCCATTCGCAGCATCCTGGTGGTCATTGAACCCGAACATTCGGAAAGCCTGGCGCTCAAGCGCGCCAAACTGATCGCCGGTGTGACCCAGGCCCACCTGCACCTGCTGGTGTGCGACAAAAAGCATGACCATGCCGGCCTGCTCAGCGTACTCAAGAGCGCACTGCTGGCCGACGGCTACAGCGTCACCACCGAGCAGGCCTGGAACGAAAGCCTCTACGAAACCATCATCGACGTGCAGCAGGCTGAAGGTTGCGGGCTGGTGATCAAACAGCACTTCCCCGACAGCCCGCTGAAAAAAGCCCTGTTGACCCCGGCGGACTGGAAACTGCTACGCCATTGCCCAACCCCGGTGCTGCTGGTGAAAACCGCCGGTTCCTGGAAAGACAAGGTGATCCTGGCCGCCGTCGACGTTGGCAATGCCGACGATTCACACCGCCACCTGCATTCCACCATCATCGACCATGGCTATGACATCGCCCTCCTCGCCAAGGCGCACCTGCATGTGATCAGCGCCCACCCCGCGCCGATGCTCTCGTCCGCCGACCCGACGTTCCAGCTCAAGGAAACCATCGAGGCCCGGTATCGCGAGCAATGCCGGGCGTTCCAGGCCGAATTCGACATCGATGACCAGCACCTGCACATCGAAGAAGGCCCGGCGGATGTCTTGATTCCGTACATGGCGCGCAAGCTGCAGGCGGCGGTGACGGTAATCGGTACCGTGGCTCGCTCGGGGTTGTCCGGGGTGCTGATCGGCAACACCGCCGAGGCCGTGCTCGATACGCTGGAAAGCGATGTGCTGGTGCTCAAGCCTCAGGAGGTCGAGGATCATCTGGTGGAGTTGGCGGTCAAGGACTGACACGCCAACCTGTGGCGAGGGGATTTATCTGTGGGAGCAAGGCTTGCCCGCGATAAAAACGATGCGGTCTCTCTGGAACCGAGGCGCCTGCATCGCGAGCAAGCTTTGCTCCCACAGCGGGGCGGTGCGACGTTTTGCTAAATCCCCTCGCCACAAAAGCTGTCAGCCGCCGATCGCATCCTTCAGGAACCCGGGCGCGATGTAGCGCTGGTAATGGGCTTCGGACAGGAGGAAAAACTCCCGATCAATGGCATCGCGCAGGTCTGGCAGGTCCCAATCGCGAAACTCCGGCATCAACACCATGCCATAGGCCTCCAGGTTGTTGATCACCCGCGCGCCTCGGGCAATCAACTGGTAGGCCCAGCAGTATTCCGACTGGTGCGGCACAAAACGGATCTTGCGCGATTCCAGTTGCTGGCGCAGCAACCCAGGGTCGAAAACCTCCAACTTGGCCACCATCACCTGCACCAACAACTGCTCGAGCCGCATCCACACCGCGCGTTTTTCGTCCTCGTTGTAGCCGTTCCAGTGAATCACTTCATGATGGAACCGCTTGCAGCCGCGACACACCAGGTCACCGTAGACAGTGGAGCAAAGGCCGACGCAGGGGGTCTTGATGAGCTGGTTGGGCATAAGAAAAAGCACACGCAAAAGCAGGACAGACCGGCATGTTAGCCCTTTGTCTAAGATTGATCACCCCTCAAACTTGAGCGCCCAACTTACCTTTAATTTTTTTTTCCCGTAGAATCAGCCAGCCTTTTAAGGCGCCAATGTCCGTTAGAAGCTGTTTTCAAAGCGTCACGAGCACAGTCGTTCCTTCAGAGCGGTGTTGGCGAAGGGTCTTTCCAGCGGGGAAAGCCCAACGCCAACCCTCATCAGCTCCCGTTCTGCAGGCGTAAAACTTTGAAAGCAGCTTCTGTGAGGAACCCCGGAAACTCTGGCGTAGTGGCTCAAAAAGCCTCAGACGCGCATGAGTACCGTGGGTTTCTGGATGAGCGTCCCGGACACCCATTTGGGACCACTGATGAGGGTAATAACTGTGCTTGAAGCCTACCGCAAACATATCGAAGAGCGTGCAGCCCTGGGTATCGTTCCCCAGCCGCTTAACGCCGAACAAACCGCAGGCCTGATCGAGCTGCTGAAAAATCCTCCGGCTGGCGAAGAAGCTTTCCTCGTTGACCTGATCACCAATCGCGTTCCGCCTGGAGTCGACGAAGCCGCCTACGTCAAGGCCGGTTTCCTGTCCGCCCTGGCCAAGGGCCAGGCCCAATCCCCTCTGCTGGACAAGAAGCGTGCCGTTGAACTGCTCGGCACCATGCAGGGCGGCTACAACATCGTGACCCTGGTGGAGCTGCTGGACGACGCCGAGCTGGCGCCCGTCGCCGCCGAAGAACTCAAGCACACCCTGCTGATGTTCGATGCCTTCCACGACGTGGCTGAGAAAGCCAAGAACGGCAACGTTCACGCCAAGGCCGTGCTGCAATCCTGGGCTGACGGCGAGTGGTTCAAGAAGCGCCCGGTGCTGGCCGACAAGATCAGCCTGCGGGTGTTCAAGGTCACCGGTGAAACCAACACCGACGACCTGTCCCCTGCCCCGGACGCCTGGTCCCGCCCGGACATCCCACTGCACGCCCTGGCCATGCTGAAAATGGCCCGTGACGGCATCGTTCCGGACGAGCAAGGCAAGACCGGCCCGATGAAGCAGATCGAAGAAATGCGCGGCCAAGGCTTCCCGATCGCCTACGTCGGCGACGTGGTCGGTACTGGTTCGTCGCGTAAATCGGCGACCAACTCGGTGCTGTGGTTCTTCGGTGACGACGTTCCTTTCGTTCCGAACAAGCGTGCTGGCGGCTTCTGCTTCGGCAGCAAGATCGCCCCGATTTTCTACAACACCATGGAAGACGCCGGCGCCCTGCCGATCGAATTCGATGTGTCCAACATGCACATGGGCGACGTGATCGACCTGTACCCGCATGCTGGCAAAGTCTGCAAGCACGGTACCGATGAAGTCCTGACCACCTTCGAAATGAAGACCCCGGTCCTGTTGGACGAAGTCCGTGCCGGTGGCCGTATTCCGCTGATCATCGGCCGCGGCCTGACCGAGAAGGCACGTGCCGAACTGGGTCTGCCACCGTTCGATCTGTTCAAGAAGCCTGAAGCACCTGCTGAAAGCACCAAGGGTTTCACCCTGGCGCAGAAGATGGTCGGCAAGGCTTGCGGTCTGGCGGAAGGCCAAGGCGTGCGCCCTGGTACCTACTGCGAACCGAAAATGACCACCGTGGGTTCCCAGGACACCACCGGTCCAATGACCCGTGACGAACTGAAAGACCTGGCATGCCTGGGCTTCTCGGCTGACCTGGTGATGCAGTCCTTCTGCCACACCGCGGCCTATCCAAAGCCGATCGACGTGACCACCCACCACACCCTGCCTGACTTCATCATGACCCGCGGCGGCGTTTCCCTGCGTCCGGGCGACGGCATCATCCACTCGTGGCTGAACCGTATGCTGCTGCCAGACACCGTCGGTACCGGTGGTGACTCCCACACCCGTTTCCCGATGGGCATCTCGTTCCCGGCCGGTTCCGGCCTGGTTGCGTTCGCCGCTGCCACCGGCGTCATGCCGCTGGACATGCCGGAATCGATCCTGGTGCGTTTCAAAGGCAAAATGAAACCTGGCATCACCCTGCGTGACCTGGTTCATGCCATTCCGTACTTCGCCATCCAGAACGGTCTGCTGACCGTCGAGAAGAAAGGCAAGAAAAACGCCTTCTCCGGCCGCATCCTGGAAATCGAAGGCCTGGAAGGCTTGACCCTGGAACAGGCTTTCGAATTGTCCGACGCCTCGGCCGAACGTTCGGCTGCCGGTTGCACCATCAAGCTGTCGAAAGAGTCGATCACCGAATACCTGCAATCGAACATCACCCTGCTGCGCTGGATGATCGGCGAAGGCTACGGTGATGCACGTACCCTGGAACGCCGCGCCCAAGCGATGGAAGCCTGGATCGCCAACCCGCAACTGATGGAAGCCGATGCCGACGCCGAATACGCCGAAGTCATCGAAATCGACCTGGCCGACATCAACGAGCCTGTGCTCTGCGCGCCGAACGATCCGGACGACGCCCGTCTGCTGTCCAGCGTTGCCGGCGAGAAGATCGACGAAGTGTTCATCGGTTCGTGCATGACCAACATCGGTCACTTCCGCGCTGCCGGTAAACTGCTGGAGCAGGTCAAGGGTCAGCTGCCAACCCGTCTGTGGCTGTCGCCGCCGACCAAGATGGACGCTCACCAGCTCACCGAAGAAGGCTACTACGGCATCTACGGCAAGGCCGGTGCACGCATGGAAATGCCAGGCTGCTCGCTGTGCATGGGTAACCAGGCACGCGTCGAGCCGAACTCCACCGTGGTGTCGACCTCGACCCGTAACTTCCCGAACCGTCTGGGTGACGGCGCGAACGTCTACCTGGCTTCGGCCGAACTGGCGTCCGTGGCTTCGATCCTGGGTCGCCTGCCGACCGTCGAGGAGTACATGGAATACGCCGGCAAGATCGACAGCATGGCAGCGGACGTGTATCGCTACCTGAGCTTCGACCAGATCGCCGAGTTCCGTGAAGCGGCTGCAAATGCCAACATCCCGGTCGTTCAAGCCTAAAGCTTAAAACGCCTGACTGAAAACGCCGCCCTTCTTGCGAGGGGCGGCGTTTTTTTATGCCTGTCTATTTCGAGGCGTGCTGAGCCAGCGCTATCGCGAGCAAGCTCGCTCCCACAGGGAATTGAGCATGGATACAAGTTTTGTGAACACCCAAAAAAAACCTGTGGGAGCGAGCTTGCTCGCGATGGCGGTGGCAAAGCCGACATCCATGCCGGCTGAACCGTTCTTCCAAAAGGGGCCTGTGTTGTCAGGCCATCAAGGAGTAGACCAACGCTGTAATCGCCACCAACCCCACCAACACAACAAAGACATTCGACGCCTGGCCGCAATAACGGGCCATGGCCGGGACTTTGCGGATGGCATACATCGGCATCAGGAACAAGATAGCGGCGATAACCGGCCCGCCCAGAGTTTCAATCATGCCCAGAATGCTCGGGTTGAGGGTGGCGACGATCCAGCACACCACCAGCATGAACGCCGCGGTGAGGCGATCGAGGGTCTTGGGCGCCGGACGACGGCCGCTCTTGACGATCAGGCCCTTGAGGCCTTCGCTGGCACCGATGTAGTGCCCGAGGAAGGACTTGGAGATCGCCACGAACGCAATCAACGGCGCCGCAAAAGCGATGGTCGGGTTGCTGAAGTGATTGGCCAGGTACGACAGGATCGACAGGTTCTGCGCCTTGGCCTCGGCCAGTTGCGCCGGGGTCAGGGTCAGCACGCAGCTGAACACGAAGAACAGCACCATCACCACCATCAACACATGGGCGCGCGACAGGATCTGCGAACTGCGCTCCTCGGCGTTATCGCCATAGCGACGTTTCTGATCCACCGCAAACGCCGAGATGATCGGCGAGTGGTTGAACGAGAACACCATCACCGGGATCGCCAGCCACAAGGTATGCAACAACGCCGAAGGTGCAGGCGGCGTCGACGCCGTGCTCAGGATGCCACCGCTCCAGTGGGGAATCAGGAACACCGCCAGGAACAGCAGTGCAACGATGAACGGGTAGACCATCAGGCTCATGGCCTTGACGATCGCCTGCTCACCGCAGCGGACCACCGCCAGCAGGCCCAGGATCAACACCAAGGACAACACCGCCCGAGGGGGTGGTTGGATATGCAACTGATGCTCCAGGAAACTGCCCACCGTGTTGGTCAGTGCCACGCTGTAGATCAGCAGGATCGGGAAAATGGCAAAGAAGTACAAAAGCGTGATCAGCGCACCGGCCTTGAGGCCGAAATGTTCTTCCACCACCTCGGTGATGTCCGCGCCGTCGCGACCGGACAACACGAAGCGGGTCAAGCCACGGTGCGCATAGAACGTCATGGGGAACGCCAGCAACGCCAGGATCAGCAACGGCCAAAAACCGCCCAGGCCCGCGTTGATGGGTAAGAACAGAGTGCCCGATGGCGGTGGTGCCAAACAGACCCAGCATCCAGGTGGTGTCGTGGCGACTCCATTGACTGAGGGTGGCTGGGACTGTCGTTTCAAAGCGCTCTTCGACGCTATTGGCCTGATCATTCATCCGGTCGGATCTCCGCTTTCCGGTCACATGCACCCGGCCAGGACGAGTCGGAAAACCCCGACAGGCAGCGCCCTGGCCGAAACAGGGGCGCGATTGTCCGGGATTCACGAGCAGAAGCAAAGACTTAGCTGAGGAGTGGTTATGCGGATCAGATCACTGCCATGAGAATTGTCCTGTATTACCCTGCATTCCCTGTTGGAACGAAGTACAACCGCCAGAGACAGGTCGGCTGTCAGGCCGCCATCGCGAGCAAGCTCGCTCCCACAGTTGGATCGGAGTACGACTGGAGAACCAGGTCGGCTGTCAGGCCGCCTTCGCGAGCAGGCTCGCTCCCACAGTTGGATCGGAGTACGACCGGAGAACCAGGTCGGCTGCCAGGCCGTCTTCGCGAGCAGACTCGCTCCCACAGGGGGAATGCGGTCTCACCAAGAGCCAGGTCGGCTATCAGGCCGCCTCGCGGTGGACGTTGATCTCGGCGCCCCGTTAACCACGCTGGCCGAACGCAGGCATTGCGCAGTGGGCATCCCGGCATGGATGCCGGGATAGCCGCGCTGGGCCATGGATGGCCCTTCGCGGCGGGCCCACGGAGCAATGCCGGAGTGAGGGCACACCGAGCCTAAGCGAGGTGCCAAGTGGTGGGGCAGAAAGCGTTAATGAGATGGTCAGCCCGTGTGGGAGTCCCGGTAAATCTAAACTGACCGGGGCTCTCACTTACCTGAAGGAGACCTCTCATGGAACCCTTGAAGCTAATCGGCCTGGATATCGGGAAACACACCTTCCATCTCGTAGGGCACGACGCCAAAGGCAAGGAAGTCCTACGCAAAAAATTCAATCGTAAGCGGCTACTTGAGTTCGCTGCAAAGCTCGAACCCTGCACCATAGTGATGGAGTCATGCGGCGGTTCACACTGGCTCGCAAGGAAGCTCAGATCCTTCGGCCATCAAGTGAAATTGATTGCCCCGCAGCATGTGAAACCCTACGTCAGAGGCAATAAAAACGACTACATCGACGCTGAGGCCATCTGCGAAGCTGCCTCCCGTCCCAGGACACACTACGTTGCCATCAAGACTGTTGAGCAACAGCTTCTATCGACGCAACATCGTCTTCGCGAAGCCTTAATCGTCCAGAGGACTCAAACAATCAATCGCATTCACGGGTTCTTGCTTGAGTTCGGAATTGAGTTACCTGCGACAAAAGCTGCGATGAATCAGATTCATCAAATTTTGGACGACCCGGCCGCAGACTTGCCGCAACAGTTGAAGGACTTCATTGAGCATTTGGCAGAAGAGACCAAACGGCTCACCGACGAAATCAAGGCGGTTGATCGTACGATTAAAGAGCAGGTGGGTGCTGATGACGCGGGAACCCGGCTGATGAGCATCCCCGGCATCGGCCCAATCATCGCTAGTGCGCTGCTGGCCGACATCGGGGACGCTTCCAATTTTCGCTCAGCGCGAGACTTCGCCGCTTCATTGGGCCTGGTGCCGAGGCAGTATTCAACGGGTGATCAAACAGTCCTTTTGAACATCAGTAAGCGAGGTGATAAATACCTTCGAAAGCTGATGGTTCAAGGCTCTCGGGCGGTCCTGGTGCGCATCGACAAGCGCAATGATGCTCTGGGAAGTTGGTGCAGGGACTTGCTGACACGAAAACATCCAAACAAGGTCGCCTGCGCCCTAGCCAATAAGTTGGCAAGAATCGTGTGGGCCGTTTTAGTTCACGGAGGAAGCTACAACACCCAGTCCAGGGCTTGACCGAAACCCACACTACCGGCTTTTGCGACGACAGCGATGATGACGATAAACAGCTCAAATCCTGCCTGAGAACCTGGTAAGCAAAACAGCTTTCGAAGCTGAAGCGTTTTTCAAGGACAGGCAGGAGCGACTACTCATCAAGGGCCAGGCGGCAAATTGCCGACTAGGAGCCCGGATACATTAGTGCAAGCATGCTTTACCGCTCATCGCCCGTGGTTGCAGGAGATGGGCTGACCATACATTTGCTTACTTTTGCGCTTTTCAAAAGTGAGCCGCCGTCAGGGCGGAACCCTAAGTAGCCGTGACCGCAGCAATGGATATGTACCCGTCAACAAAATCCGAAATGCACATAAAAACCCAGAGCCCCCTGCCCCCGACTCCTACAATCAGGTTGAATACCGCAATCGTCCAGCGCCCACAGGAGCCCAGCATGACCGCAACCGTTCTGGTACTGGTTGAAACCGTCAATGAATACCTGCCGATTCTTGAGCGGCAGGGTTACCACCTGGAATTGGCACCCACGCCAGCCGAACGCAAGACAGCGATTTTCGAACACGGTGAACGCTTCAGCGCGGTACTGACCCGTGGCCCCCTGGGTTTGACGGCGGAAGAAATCGCCGCCCTGCCCAACCTGCAGATCATCTGCGTGATCGGCGCCGGCTACGAGCAGGTGGACCTGCAGGCCGCGCGCCAGCGGGGCATCGTGGTGACCAATGGCGCCGGGGTCAACGCGTCGTCGGTTGCCGACCATGCCATGGCGTTGTTGCTGGCGCTGGTGCGCGACATACCCCATTGCGATGCCGCCCTGCGACGGGGCGAATGGCCGAGGAGTGCGCGCCCATCCCTGGCCGGTAAGCGGCTAGGCGTGTTGGGCCTTGGCGCGGTGGGCATGGCGATCGCCAAACGGGCAGCCCTTGGCTTTGACATGAGTGTCAGCTATCACAATCGCCGGGTACGCAATGACGTGCCCTACACCTTCTGCGCCACGCCCACGGAACTGGCGCGGGTCTCGGACTTCCTGGTCGTCGCCACGCCAGGCGGCCTGGATACCCGGCAGTTGATCAACAAGCAGACCCTCGATGCACTCGGCCCAAAGGGGTTTCTGGTGAACGTCGCCAGGGCTAGCGTGGTTGCCACCGCCGATCTGATCAGCGCCCTGGAGCACCGGCGAATTGCCGGAGCGGCCCTGGATGTGTTCGATCACGAGCCCGAGGTGCCGCAGGCGCTGAAAAACCTGCCCAACGTCGTGCTCACACCCCACGTGGCCGGGCTGTCGCCGGAAGCGACCCGCGCAATGGTAGAGCTGGTGGGCCAGAACCTGACCGCGTTCTTTTCCGGCAAACCGGTGCTAACGCCTGTGCCGTGGCCCGATGAGGAGCGTTAGAGAACGCCCAATAACGTCCACAACCGCCGGGATTCGGCATCGGCACTGATCAGTTCCCCCAGCAGTTCGCTCAGCGGCTTGTTGCCCCACTCCACGCCGCGCCGGATCAGGTAGGGCACCGGGCTGTGGGGCTCGGTACGAGCCAGGTAACCGGCGATTACCAATAGCTGTCGGTAGGCCTCTTCACGATTGGCCGGCTCCTGGAAGACCTGGGCAGGTGCCGCCTGCGGCTCGGACGTCGGCGTCGTAGCCGCCGGGGACGTTTGCACCGGCACGGCGGTGGGTTGCTGTGGGTGCATCGCGATGAACTCCTCCACCAGTGTCAACAACGCCTGCATCACGTCCTGCAGGGATTTGTAACCCGGCGCCAGGTTGCCCAGGTAAGCGTCGCTCCAGGCTTCGAGCCGTTGCAGGTGCTGCAGGCTCAACATCAGGCTGCCCTGGCGATGCAACCAGAACGACAAGGGTGTGCTGCGAATCAGTTCGCTGAGTTTCTTTTGCTCGTTGCGCGCCGCTTCCGCCGAGGCCTTGGCGTTCTTGCTGTCGTTGACCAACACTTGCTGACGTTGCAAGCGTTGCCAGTCGTCCAGGCAGAAACTGGTAAACGCCGGGTCCCGGCCATCGAGCAACGGCACCCGCGTCAGCAACACTTCGCTGTAGCGACGGGCCAGCCACTCCAACGGGGTCACCCGCCACGACTGGTCGCCTTCATCGGCCTGGGGATGCAACTGCTCCGGATAACGTTCACACAACCCCGCCACCAGCGCCAGGCTGCCCGGCAACCCCTCCAGCCCAGCCCTATGCAACCAGGCTTCCCCCAGCCAGGCACTGATCATCAAGTCCTTGCTGCGCTCCAACAGCAGCGTGGTCGCGAGCCGTTCCAGGTCCGGCCACAGGGCGCGCTTGATCGAAGACTGCCACACACCGGTGGGCAAGCTGGTGTCGTCCTCCCGACGCAATTCGCGCAGTTGGTCGTATTCCGGTTCGTAGCGCAGGTCCTGGCCACAGGGGGATTCGGCGCTGATCGGCTCGAGCAACTGAGTAACCAGCTCCGGTAAAGGCGATATCGGCAAGCTCACAGGCCCTCCTCACGGGTGGCGATGGCGGGGCTCGATGCGGTCGCCATGAAAGGTGAACGGGGTGCCCGCGTCGGCAGCGGCGGGATCGACAACGGCAGCTTGGAGCCCTGGCTCATCAACGACAGGCGCACGAACATCAGTGTCCGCTCCGCCGTGCGGGCCTGGGTCTGGGCAGTGACCGGCAGTTGCAGGGCCAGGGGAAAATCAGTGTAGTCGACATTCGGCTGGCGCTGGGCCGCCCCCAGCGAGCGCATCAGGCGCAGTAATGACCAGGGCCCCTGGTACTGCCAACCGGCCTCCAGGTCGCGCACCACCAGGTTCGGTTGCAAGGGGTCGTTGGCCGGACGCTGGTACCCGTTACGGGCCCAGCGCAAGGTCAGACTCACGGGCTGACCCACCATCCAGCGCAGGTTCTGCTGGCTGCCTCCGGGGTAGCTGATCTGCTGGTTGCCGGCGTTCAGGCCCCAGGCGATCACCTGGTCGGCGCCGCGCTCTTCATCACGATCGGTGCGCCAGCGCACGTCCATCTCCACGCCCAGAATGCCACTCTTGTCACGCACGAACAGCGGCCCGAGCCAGGTGCCGGCCTGTTTCAAACGGTTGAGAAAATCCTCGGCCGCCAACCGCTCCGGCGTTTGGCTCAACGCCAACCCGGCCTGGGCCAGAGGCAGGCGCGTGTCGATCAGCTCCAGCAGGTGCTGGACCCGCGCCGGGTCGGCATCGCTGGCTCGCGCATCCTGGGCAAACGGAAAACGCCCGGCCAGGTACTGATTGAAATAGTTGGCCAGGTCATTCCAGGCGGTCGCCGCCTGGTTCTGTTGCAGGTACAGGCAGCGTTGCAGGGCACCCTGCTGCAAGGCGATCGTGCGCTGGGCCAGGTCACCGCGCCCGCTGGGCAGGCTGGAGGTCTGCAAGATCTGCGCGCAGGAGGTGGTGTCCATGGCGATAAAATCCCGGCTCACCAATTGCTCCAACTGGGCCGCCGAACTGGCAGGGTTCTGGTTCTTGTACTTGAGCAACTCATCGTTGAGGGCCATGAAGCGCGCCACCTGATCGTGCTCCAGGGCCGACAGGTTGTCCTGCTGGACGATCAGCCATTCCAGGGCAGGCATTCGTTGCTCGGCGACCTGCAGCATCACGCCGAATTGCTGGCTCAGGCTCAGCTTCAAGTCTTGTGGATCGCTGGCACCGTAGAGCTGCAAGCCGAAGTTTTTCGAACCATCCCAGCGCTGGATATCGGCCCGCTGGCTGAACAGCGGCTGGGCATCGATTTCGTCCAGGCCACTCTTGATCTGCGCCAATGCCCGGCGATTGAGCAGACGCTGGAAACGGATCGCCAGGTCGCCGCGGTGCACATCCATGAAGGCTTTTTGCAACGCCACGGCCTGGGCCGTTTGCACGTTGAAGCCCATGCCGGGCAACGACTCCTCGCTTTCATCCAGGCTCAACCACATGGCCTGTGCGGCGGCACCTTCGGCGGCCTGCATCAGCGCGTCACGGTAATCCGGCGGAATGCGCGGCAGTTCTTCACTGGCATAGCTCTTGTAGCTGGCGAAGTAGTTCAGCGCGACGCTGAAATCATCGCCGCCATTACCCTGGCCCATCGCATCGGGGTTACTGTCCGACGGGGCCTTCTGCAGGGCCAACGCCACGAAGTCGCGCTTGAACAACGCCTGCACCGCACCGTCCAGTGCCGTGACATGATCCTGCAGGACCAGCAGGCCACTGCCCTGTTGCACCAGCAGGTTGTCTCGAGAACCGGTTTGGACGATCCACTGGTCGCGAAAACTCTGCTGCAACTTCGCCGCCTGGCTCTCCAGGTCCTGCTCGATATCCGGCCCCAGCAAAGCGCTGTGACTGACCTTGTCCAGCATCTGGCTGTAGCCGGGTACCAAATCCTGGCCCTTGCCTCGGCCCCAGGCCGAATTGGTCAGGCTGACCAGCGTCTGCAAATCGTCGATCAGCGCCATCAGGTCTTCGAGTTCGCTCAAGGAATTGCCGCTGCCGGCCTCCAGCTGTTGCAGGTGCAGCTTGAGATAACCGGCCTGGCGCACGAAGTTGTCCGCCAGAAAGTAATGGTCCAGCCAGCGCTGCATCAGGCCGGTGAAGTTATCGGCGATCACCGGGCGCGCGGCGTTCAGGTCCAGCCCTTTCAAATCGCTGTTCTGGGCATCGAACAGCACCCGGTTGTAGAAATGGGCGCGGCTCAAGGTGCCGGTGTTGAGGCCCAGGGACAACGCGGTATTGCTCAGTTGCACCAGTTCGTCCAGCGGCGCCTTGGGATCGTTCACCACCTGGCTGAACATCTGGTTATGCTGTTCCAGGCGCACCGCCAGGTCCACCAGTGCCTTGGCCTTCACGTAGCTCTGCCATTGCGCCGGGTCTTCGCTCTCGACGTTGCCCCGCCGCTCGGTGTTACGGATGGACTTGAGCTGTTCCAGGTCGGCGTTCAACAAATCCCGCAACGGCAATATCCAATGATGCCGGGCGGTCAGGCGCAAGCCATTCTCCAGTTGCGTGTCCACGGAAGAGAACCACGAGGTGGGAAAGACCACCGAGACGAAGCGCCAGCGTGGGGCTTTTTCCAGCACGTTCCAGTAGTTCTGCACGTTGTGCCGGGTCGGCTCCAGTTGCGGTTCGTCAGGGTCGACCACCAGGTGGTTCTTATGGGCGCCGAGGATCAACCGCGACAGTCCCTCGGCTTCTTCCACCGAATCGTGCCAGACCCAGACCATGCTCCCCAGCCAGACCAGGCCCACCACCAACGCCGCCGCCGCGGCCAAGCGATGCCCGCGCTGGCGCAAGCGCAACAGCCGTGGCACCGGCTGGGCCAGGCCACGTTCGGCCACCAGCCGCCGCGACCACAACTGCCGGGCGAACACGGTTTGCCGCTGGGCGCTGTCGGCGGCGGTCAAGCCGTCGCCGCTGACGGCCGGCGCCTGGCTGGCGGTGAAATACACCCCGCGAAAACGCGGCGCTTCGCCTTGGGCGTTGCCTTGGAACACCGGTTCCAGCAGGATCTGCAAGGCCCGCCGCAAGCTTTCGAAACGCTCCGGCAAGCCATAAAGATCGGTGCCCAATTGTCCCGACAGCGCACCGATCTCGATGATCGACTGCGACAGTGCCGCGTTGACCTGGTCCAGCGCCTGGTCACTCCACTGCGACTGCCACGCCGCGTCCGGCAAATACGGCGACGACCAGCCCAGCATCGACTCCCGCGCCTCGGCGGGCAGCGCGCTGACCAGTTCCTGGAACCCGGGCAGTTCTTCCATCCCGGTGATCACCACATACACCGGCAGGCTGAGGCCGAAGCGTTGCAGAAGGTCGATGAAGCAGCGCCGGACCTTGAGGCTCAGCTCGGTGGTGTGCTCGATGTCATCAAGGGTACTGAACGGCACGGTCCAGATCACCGCATCCAATGGCCGCTTGCTGCGCAAGCGCAACATCAGCCCGAGCAGGCGCCACCAGTTGCCCCGCTGCCGGTTCATGCCTTCATCGGGCAGGAACAGCGCCTGGGGCACCACCAGCACCGCGCCTTCGGCATCGCAAAACCAACGCCCGAACCAGGCCACCTTGTCGGTCGGTTGCAAGCGCCACTGGGTACACAGTTGGGCACCGTCGGTTTCGTTGCCGAGCATCATCAGCCAGGGCATCTGATAGCGGTCGCGGGTGCCCTGCTCCTGCTCCATGTGACGCACCGCACCATAGAAACTGCGGATGGCCGCCCCGCCCTGGGTCCGTAGCCACCAGATCAGGGCCGCGACCGACAACACCACGACGATGGCGAGCAACACCAGGACGACGATGTTCAAGGTGCTCATGAATCCTGCTCCTGAACCACTGATTCGCCCAGTTGCAGCACCGGTTCGAGCTCCAGGCGAATGTCACGCCAGAACACCTGCCCCAGGCCGGTGAGCAACAACACCATTGCCAGGATCGCCAGCCCCAGGCGCAAGCCGTCCGGCAACGACTGCTGCACCGGCATGCGCACCGGCGGTGCCGCCGCAGCCAACGCCAGACGCTGGCTGACATCGACGTAATCGGGGTCGTGTTGCCAGGCAAAGGTGAATAGCGCCGC
Organism: Pseudomonas beijingensis; assembly: GCF_030687295.1. Classification (NCBI taxonomy): domain Bacteria; kingdom Pseudomonadati; phylum Pseudomonadota; class Gammaproteobacteria; order Pseudomonadales; family Pseudomonadaceae; genus Pseudomonas; species Pseudomonas beijingensis. Next base: position 4,657,341 of record NZ_CP117425.1, read on the forward strand.
GCGCCATTTAGCCTGCTGGAGCTGGCCGGGCTCGCCACGCAGTCGCCCCTGGAACCCCAGGATCAGGCACTGCAAGTAGACATTCGCCAGGTCCCGGGTACCGGGCATCTGCTCGTCCAGCAATTTCTTGATCGCCGCCGGCAAGCGCTCGCCCGCCTGGCGACTGGCATACATGCGTGATTCGAGGGGGTGCTGCTGCCAGGCCAGTTGCCCGGGCCAGGGGCTGAACAGCAGGGTTTCGTCCACCAGCGCCACGAAGGAATAGACCAGCGCCTTGACCTGCTCGGTGGCCGCATCGCCGACGGTGGCGAAGGCTACCCGCCACAGGCGCTGGGCGCTGCGCCCGGAAAACTCCACCACCCGATTGACCAATACTGCGGGGTCGCTGTCCTTGGGCAAGTCTTGCCACTCCTGGGACCACTTCAACCAGGCTTGGCGAAAAGCGCTGCTCAGCGGCGCCTCATGCAGACTCCGAACCGCCCCGCCACTTCCGTCAGGCATACGACTCCCCTTTTGCGATCAGGCACTTTCACTGGCTTGCGCCACGAACAACACCACTTGCCACGGGCTGCTGGCCTGGGCCGATGCCGGCGCCACGATGTGCAGAGGCAACTGCCCGTCGAACCATTGCCCGCTGGCAGCCACCACGAACAAACGGGTGTCGTCGCCGACGCTGTAGGCCACCTGTTCGTTGCGGCTCATGGCCTGATGGGGCAAACCGCTCATGCGTTGCCGGCTCAGCAGCGGTACGTGCCGCGCCGACGCGATGATCGCCCCGCGCAACCAGTCGGCCGCCGCTTGCTCGCTGGCACCGTTGGGCATGCGCAGACCGATCACCAGGCGTTGATCCGGCTGATCGTCCGGCAACTGGATCGAGAAGACCTGTTCGTTGCGCTCGAAGGCCAGGCTGCGATAGCCGGCGCGAACCAGTTCCAGGGTGGTTTCCAGCCAGTCCAGCAACGGCTCGTAGCCCCGCTGCAACTCAAGGAAATCCAGCGGTGCGAAGGCCGGGACGCCCGCCAACGGATCGAGGGCCGACCAGCTCCCGGCCAGCCCCAGCAGCAAACCGTAGAGTGCCTGGGGCGTCGCCACGCGGGTGTTCAGTGCGCCCTCGACTTCCGGCAAGCGGGCCCACAAGGCGGTCAACTGCCGACGGATCTCCATGGCATCGTCCTGGTTGCCGGCCGCCTGGGGCCTGACGCAAGCGACCGGCGAGAAACATGCATTTTTCCCGGGCCCGGGCACACACCCCGGCGACCCGTCGACCGAGGGCCGACTCCGGCAACAGGATTGGCGTCGGTGGCGTGTAGGGCACGCGCCAGAAACCACCGCCCTCCTTGCGGATGCGCAGCAGCGGCAGGCAGATCGAATCGGCTTTGCTCAATTGCGTGCACAGCCTCGGATTGGGTCGCCAGACGGTGATCGACTCGGGAAATTCACCGCTGGTCAGGTCCGGCAACGCCTCGCCGACCACCGATTGCAAACGGCCCTTGAGTGGCAGCAGTTGCCCGGCGCGCCACAGGGGGGCTGACGGCGAGGTAAATGGTCACGGTGGCATCGGCGGTCTTGTCGATGGCCTCGGTGATGTCCAGCTCCAGGGACGGCCCGACGCCCGCCTGCAGGTTGACCGGCAAGCCGTCCGGCAAGGTGCCTTGCAGTTGCAGCAGCCGTACCTGCCCGGCGCTGAGGGCCGACGGGTCGACTTCCAACTGGCTGACGCCCCAGAACCAAGGATTGCAGGCGCCGGCGAAATGCGCGGCCAGGGCCTCGGCACGCAGCCCTTGCAGTTGAAAATGCTGGGGCAGCAATTGCATGCCCTCATGCCAGCACACCGCGTCAGGTAACAGACTCATACGACTCCCTTCGACATCCCAGTGTCGCCGCGCAGGGCGGCCCGCGGTTTACTCAAGGTTGACTGTCGTCGCGCTGGCCATCGTTGACGAGGGTCATCTCGCGACTGTCGAACTTCAGCCAGGCCTTGCGCTGATCGTCCAGCCGAAGCCGGTGCGCTCCGGGAGTGTTATAGCTGGCGAAGACCAAAAGTCCAGCGGCGCGCCGGCCCTCCAATGGGAAGGGTTGGCGGTCGATGAATTGCCCCGGCACCAGCTCCAGCCCCCACACCGCCATGAGTTGACGATAGTCGCGCTGGAACTGTTCGCGCTCGGCAAACCATTGGCTGGCGGTGATGCCTGACAGCTGCTTGAGCAGGTCCGGGTCGTTCACCGCGATGAAATCCACCGCGATCGGCGTGTCGTCATTGGCCCGGGGCGCGACGTCCAGGGTCAGGCTGTCCAGATCGACACTGGGGGCAAAAAGCGAGCAACCGGTGAGCGTCAGGCTCAAAAAAAATCCGGAAAAAAAGACACGCAAAATGAATCTTCCTTTTCTCAGCGGTCAAAAATTGTTTTCGCTTGCATTTTTATAGACCTGTTCTAGCGTCTTGGATAGTTCGACCAGCACGGTCGAATGGACCAGGTTCGTCAAGGGAATGACAGGTTTTCTGCCCTCCATTTGCAACCTGCGGATCAGCAAGGGAATGCGATGAGCGGGCCGCCCGATGCATTGCTTCCTACATGCATCGGAGTCGGCCGCCATGGCAGAAAGTACCCAGCACAAGCTCGACAGAGTCCGCCCTCCCCGCGTCCAGATCACCTATGACGTGGAAATCGGCAACGCCATCGAGAAAAAAGAATTGCCACTAGTCGTCGGCATTCTGGCCGACCTCTCGGGCAAGCCGTTGGATCCGCTGCCCAAGCTCGCCGAGCGGCGCTTCACGGAAATCGATCGGGACAATTTCAATGAGGTGCTCGCCTCCATCTCCCCCCGAGCCACGCTGCAGGTGAACAACACCCTCAGCGGCGACGACAGCAAGCTCAACATCGAGCTCAACTTCCGCCACATCGACGACTTCGACCCGGTCAAGGTCGTCGAGCAGGTCACGCCATTGCGCCGGTTGTTCGAAGCGCGCCAACGCCTGCGGGACTTGCTGACCAAGCTCGACGGCAACGATGACCTGGACAAATTGCTGCGTGACGTGATCGCCAACACCGAAGGTCTGCAGGAGATCAAGTCGGCCCGGCCCCAGGACGCCACGCAAGAGCTGCCGACCGTCGCCGCCAACGATGACCCTGCCCCGGCCGAACCACAGGCCTGATCGCGCGCATCATTCAAGGGAGAGATAACGCCATGCCTGCTTCATCCAGCGCTCAAACCAGCGAGAGCACGACCCAGACCCTGTCCTTGCTGGACAAGATCATCGCCGAAGGCCGCATGGCCCACGACGACAGCCAGCAAGACTACGCCCGCGACATGCTGGCCGAATTCGCTACCCAGGTCCTCGACGAAGGCATGGCCATCGACAAGGACACGGTGGCAATGATCAACGACCGCATCAGCCAGATCGACGAGTTGATCAGCGCCCAGCTCAACGAAGTGCTGCACCACCCCGACCTGCAAAAACTCGAAGCCTCCTGGCGCGGCCTGCACTTGCTGGTGCAGAACACCGAAACCAGCACCCGGCTGAAATTGCGCCTGCTCAACGTCACGCAGAAAGAACTGCAGAACGACCTGGAAAAAGCCGTCGAATTCGACCAAAGCGCGCTGTTCAAGAAGATCTACGAGGAAGAATACGGCACCTTCGGCGGGCACCCGTTCAGCCTGCTGGTGGGCGACTACACCTTTGGCCGGCATCCGCAGGACATCGGCCTGCTGGAAAAACTCTCGAACGTCGCCGCCGCCGCGCACGCCCCGTTCATTGCCGCCGCCAGCCCGCGGTTGTTCGACATGACCAGCTTCACCGAACTGGCGATCCCCCGAGACCTGTCGAAGATTTTCGAGAGCCAGGAACTGATCAAGTGGCGCGCCTTTCGCGAAAGCGAAGACTCGCGCTACGTGTCCCTGGTGTTGCCGCACTTCCTGCTGCGCCTGCCGTACGGTCCGGACACGCTGCCGGTGGAAGGCATCAACTACGTCGAAGACGTCAACGGCACCGACCACAGCAAATACCTGTGGGGCAATGCCGCCTGGACGCTGGCGCAACGGATCACCGAAGCTTTCGCCAAATATGGCTGGTGCGCGGCGATTCGCGGGGCCGAAGGCGGTGGCGCGGTCGAAGGCCTGCCGGCCCACACCTTCCGCACCAGTTCCGGGGACCTGTCGCTCAAATGCCCGACCGAAGTGGCGATCACCGACCGTCGTGAAAAAGAGCTCAACGATCTGGGCTTCATCTCCTTGTGCCACAAGAAAAACAGCGACGTGGCGGTGTTCTTCGGCGGCCAGACCACCAACAAGGCCAAGCTCTACAACACCAACGAGGCCAACGCCAACGCGCGGATCTCGGCGATGTTGCCGTATGTGCTGGCGGCTTCGCGTTTCGCCCATTATCTGAAGGTGATCATGCGCGACAAGGTCGGCAGTTTCATGACCCGCGACAACGTGCAGACCTACCTCAACAACTGGATCGCCGACTATGTGCTGATCAACGACAACGCGCCGCAAGAGATCAAGGCGCAGTACCCATTGCGTGAAGCACGGGTGGACGTGACGGAAGTGGCCGGCAAGCCCGGCGCCTACAAGGCCACGGTGTTCCTGCGGCCGCACTTCCAGCTGGAGGAACTGACTGCCTCGATCCGCCTGGTGGCGACCCTGCCGCCACCAGTGGCGGCCTGATCAATAAAAACCTATGGCGAGAGGGCTTGTTGTGGCGAGGGGATTTATCCCCGTTGGGGCGCGAAGCGGCCCTGAATACCAGCAACCCGGTGTGTCAGGCAAGTTGAGCTGACTGCTTAGGGCTGCTGCGCAGCCCAACGGGGATAAATCCCCTCGCCACAGGTTCGGCGTTCGTCTTTAACGGATCGGTATCGGGTAACAATCCACTCGACTTCAGGAGTTCCACACAATGGATGCAATCATTCTCGACCTCGGCGGCGACATCAAGGGCGACAGCCTGTTGGAAGGGTTCACGGACAAGATCGAGGTCATGTCCTACAGCCATAACGTGGCAATGCAGGTCACCAACGACGTCAGCAACTCGGAACGCACCTCCGGCCGGCCCCACATCGGCGAATTCACCCTGACCAAATTCGTCGACAGCTCCACCCCCACCCTCAATGAGTATTGCTGCGCCGGCAAGCCAATCCCGCAAGCCGTCATCACCATCGGCCGCAACGCCGCCGAAGGCAGCGGCAAACTCATGCCGTTCATCATCTACACCCTGACCAACGTCGTGCTGTCCAACGTCAGTGTCAGCGGCGGCACTGGCGGCAAGCCAGTGGAAACCCTGTCGCTGAACTTCACCAAAATCAAATGGGAGCTCACCGCGCAGAAAGACGACGGTACCAAGGAAGGCACGGCGGGCACGACCTGGGACCTGGCCGCCAACAAAATGACCAAGTAAGGCAGCCGCGCCCATGGCTGGCTTCGGGCTGCGCCCGCCCCTGTTCGAACGCCTGTCCAGCCTGGCGGACGATCCCGGGCGGGCGTTCGACCGACAGGCGTTGCAAGACTCGGTGCATGCCGAACTGTCGCGCCTGTTCAATACCCGTCGTGGCCCACGGGCACTGACCGAACCACCGAGCATCCTGGACTATGGCATCGCCGACTGGACCGCGCTGCAACAGCAGCGCAGCGATGACCGCCGTCAACTGACCCGGGAAATTCGCCAGGCCATCACCCACTTCGAACCGCGCCTGCGCCTGGGTGAGGTCGAGGTCTGCCCTGTGCCGGGCCAGCCGCAGCAACTGTGCATACGGTTGTCGGGCGAGCTGCGCGGCGACCTGCACGCCTGGCCCGTGGCCTTTGTTATCGAGCCCGCCGGCGACGGCCTGGAGGTACGCCATGAGCGACTCGATTGATCCGCAACTGCTGGACTATTACCAACGCGAGCTGACCTGGTTGCGCCACGCCGGGAGCCTGTTCGCCGAGCGTTACCCCAAGGTCGCCCGGCGCCTGGCGTTGTCTCCCGGCGAATGCCCCGACCCCCACGTCGAGCGCCTGCTGGAAGGGTTCGCCCTACTGGCCGCGCGCTTGCAACGGCGGCTGGATGACGACTACGCCGAATTCAGCGATGCCCTGCTCGAACAGCTTTACCCGTTGGCCATGCGGCCCTTGCCGTCCTGCGCCATCGTGCAGTTCGAGCCCGACCCGAGCAAAGGCAACTTGAACGAGGGCTATCCGCTGCCTCGCGACACGCCGCTGTTCGTCACCACCGACACAGGCCAGAGCATTCATTTTCGCACTACGGCCGCCGTGCATCTGTGGCCAGTACACATCGGCGAAGCACTGCTGTTGGGCAGTGATGAAGCCCAGGCGCTGACCGGGGTGGTCCAGGCCCGCTCGGCCTTGCGCCTGGAACTGCGTTGCCTGGGGGAAAGCCAGTGGTCGACGCTGGGGATCGACTCGCTACGGGTGCACCTGGCGGCGTCACCGATGATCAACGCCGGGCTATACGATTTGCTGGGCGCTCACGCCATCAAGGTCCTGGCCGGCGCGCCGGGCAGCGTACCCGAGCCACTGGCTGGCCTGCCGCAGATCGTCGGCTTCGCCAGCGATCAGGTCTTGCTGCCGGACGAGGACGGCGTGCACCCTGGCATGCGCCTGCTGGCCGAATACTTTGCCTTCCCGGATAAATTCAGCTTCTTCGACCTGCCCCTGGCCGGCGCCACCAGCGACAGCCAGTCCTTGTACCTGTACATCGTGTTCGACCGTGCCCCCACCAGCCGCCTGCCGCTCCAGGCCAGCGACATTGCCCTGGGCTGCACCCCGGTGATCAACCTGTTCCCCCGAACGTCCGAACCCCTGCGCCCGGACGGCACCCGCAGCGAGTACCGGCTGGTGGCCGACAGTCATCGGGAAAACAGCGTCGAGATCCATAGCATCCGGGGCATGCGCGCCATCTCCGGCCAGGGCGTGCGCAAAGTGCCGGCCTACTACGGCAGCCAGCATGGCAACGACCAAACCTGCTACTGGCATGCGCGCCGGGTCAGCGGCATGAGCCCGAACCGGCTGGGCACCGACGTGATGGTCAGCCTGGTGGACACCCAGTTCGACCCGCTGGCCGACACCCGCGACTACAGCCTCACCGCCGAACTGCTGTGCACCAACCGCCACCTGGCCCAAAGCCTGCCGGCCGGTACGCCGCTGGGTTTCGAGCGTCCGGGGCCGGTGGCCTGGGCGCGCTTGCGCAACCCACCCAGCCCGCAAAGCTTGCCGCGCCTGGACGGTGAATCGCGCTGGCGGCTGGTGTCGCAATTGACCCTCAACCATCTGTCATTGGTCGAGGGCCCCCAGGCATTGGACGCACTGCGCGAGATTCTCCAATTGCACAACCTGCGGGACGAGGCCAGCGCCCATCGCCAGATCGAAGGAGTATCGGGGCTGAGCTGCGACCGCGTCATCGCCCATGTCGGCGAAGACGCCTGGCGCGGCTGGCGAAACGGCCTGGAGGTACGCCTGCAACTGGATCCGCAACACTTTGTCGGCAGTAGCGCCGTGCTCTTTTCCGGCGTACTGGCGCAGTTCTTTTCCCTTTATGCCACCGCCAATCGCTTCGTGCGCACCGTACTGGTCCAGTCCGACAAGGAGGTGAAGACATGGCAACCCCAAGCCGGCAAACCCCTGGTGCTCTGAACCTGAACGAGCGATTGCGGCGCGACCCGCAACGCTTCGAATGGCTCCAGGCCTTGCTGTTGCTCGAACGCGAACACCCCCAGGCCGAACCCTTGGGCAGCGGCACCGCGCCGCACGCCGAAGCCTTGCGCCTGCGCGGGCCCTTGACGCCGCTGTTCGCCGCCAGTGAAGTCGAGAGCCTGAGCCAGGAACCCGGTCTGCCACCGACCTTGATCACACCGATCTTCGGCCTCGGCGGCCCGGACGGCCCGTTGCCCTACGCCTACCAGGAATGGCTGCAACAACGGGCGCGGGCGAAGGATCATGCCCCGGCGGAATTCCTCGACCTATTCCAGCATCGCCTGCTCAGCCTGCTTTACAAGGTGATGCGCAAGCATCGCATCGCCCTCGGTTTCACCGCCCCAGGCGCGTCCGCCGTACACGCGCAACTGCGCGCGTTGACCGGCCTGCTGCCCAAGGCCTTGCAGGAACGCCAGGCCGCGCCCGACTCGGCGGTCCTGGCCTGCACCGCGCTGTACGCCGATGGCCGGCGCTCCCTGGACGGGTTCGCGGCGATTGTCCGTGAACAGTTCGGCTTGCCCGTGGAGCTGAGTGCCTATGAAGGGGGCTGGCGTGAAATCCCACCGGCCAGCCGTAGCCGCTTGCAACCGGGCGGACGCAACCTGCGCCTGGGCCGCAACGCGGTGGCCGGCACCCGGGTCTGGGACGAACACGCCGGCGTGCGCCTGACCCTCGGCCCACTGAGCACGGCCCAGGCCAGCGGATTGCTGCCCACCGGCGAGACTCATCCGCTGCTCGCCAGCCTTTACGCCCTGTATTTCGGCCCTGACCTGGATTGCACCCTGGTGCTGCTGGTCCGCGGCGCCGGCCCGCTGCAACTGGGCCGTCAGGCAGCGCCACGGCTGAACTGGAACGGCGGCCTGCAACGCCAGTCGAGCCTGGCCGTGCAACGGATCGAAACCCGCCTTCGTCAGCCGGAGATCGCCTGAAATGGAACTGGCCAGCCTGATCGGGCGCCTCAACCCGGACAACCGCCGCGCCCTGGAACGGGCCGCGCAACGCTGCATGCAGCGCAGCCATCACTATGTGGAAATCGAACACCTGCTGCTGGAGTTGCTCGACATCGAAGGCGGTGACTTCGCCTGCCTGCTGCCGCGTTTCGGCCTGGAGCGTGACGCGGTGGCCGCGGAAACCAACAAGGCCCTGGACCTGTTCAAGTCCGGCAGCACTCGTACACCCGCCCTGTCGGCGCAGACCATCGGCCTGTTGGAAGACGCCGTGGTCCAGGCCAGTGTGCTGGGTCTGGAGAGCATCCGCTCCGGGCTGTTGCTCCTGGCACTGCTGGACCGTGATGAACGCCGCAGCCTGCTGCTCAACAGCGCCTCGTCGCTGCTGCGCATTCCTCGCGACGCCCTGCGCGCCCATCTCTTGGAATGGACCGAAAGCTCCCGCGAGCATGTCGGTGGCGTGCGCTCGGCCAAACCCGGCGAGGCACCACAGAAACAGGACCCGGTGCTCGACCAGTACACCCAGGACCTGACCGCCGACGCCCGGGACGGCCGCATCGACCCCATCGTCGGCCGCGATGGGGAAATTCGCCAGTGCATCGACATCCTGCTCCGACGCCGGCAGAACAACCCGATCCTGGTGGGCGCGCCGGGCGTCGGCAAGACCGCCGTGGTGGAAGGCCTGGCCCTGCGTATCGCCGCCGGGGATGTGCCGCCATCGTTGCAGGAAGTCACCCTGCGCGTCTTGGACCTGGGCCTGTTGCAGGCCGGCGCGGGCGTCAAGGGTGAGTTCGAGCAACGCCTCAAGGGCGTCATCGATGCGGTACGCAACGCCGAAAAACCGATCATCCTGTTCATCGACGAGGCCCACACGCTGATCGGTGCGGGCGGTGCAGAAGGCGGCAGCGACGCGGCCAATCTGCTCAAGCCGGCCCTGGCCCGGGGCGAACTGCGCACTCTGGCCGCCACCACCTGGCTGGAATATAAAAAATATTTCGAGAAAGACCCCGCCCTGGCCCGCCGCTTCCAGTTGGTGCAAGTCGAAGAGCCGGACGAACTCACCGCCGTGGAAATGCTCCGTGGCGTGGCGAGCAAACTGGAGCAGCACCACGGCGTGCAGGTGTTGGATGCCGCCATCCACGAGGCAGTGAAGCTGTCCCACCGCTACATCTCCGGGCGCCAGTTGCCGGACAAAGCCATCAGCGTGCTCGACACCGCCTGCGCCCGAGTCGCCCTCGGCCAGCACGACGTACCGCCGCCGCTGGAAAGCCTGCGCCACCGGCAGAACAGCCTCAAGGATGAAGTTGAACGCCTGCGTCGCGAACAGGCCACCGGGCTCGATCACCGCGAACGCATCACCCTGCTGGAGAGCGAATCGACCAGCAACGTACAAGCCATCCGCGAGCTGGAAACCCGTTGGGGCGAAGAGCGCGAAGCGGTGCGCGAACTGCTCGACACCCGGCGCGAACTGCTCGCCCTGAGCGAACGTGCCGACAGTGAAAAAGCCGACACCGAGATCGATAACCGCATCGACCACCTGGCCGCCGAGCTGCTGCGCCTGGAAGCCGGCCTCGATGCCATTCGCCAGGACGATCCGCTGGTGCCCGAACAGGTGGACAGCAAGACCGTCGCCGCGGTGATCGCCGGCTGGACCGGCATCCCAGTCGGCAAGATGCTCGCCGACGAAGCCCACGCCGTGCGCACCCTCGGCCAGCGCATGGGCCAGCGGGTGATGGGCCAGGGCACGGCCCTGAACACCATCGCCCAACGCCTGCAAGCCTACCGCGCCGGCCTCACCGACCCACAGAAACCGGTCGGCGTGTTCCTGCTGGTGGGGCCCACCGGCGTGGGCAAGACCGAAACCGCCTACGCCTTGGCCGATGCTCTGTACGGTGGTGAACGCAACCTGATCAGTATCAACCTCTCGGAGTACCAGGAAGCCCACACCGTCAGCCAACTCAAAGGCGCCCCGCCCGGCTACGTCGGCTACGGCAGCGGCGGCGTGCTCACCGAAGCGGTGCGGCGCAAACCCTACTCCGTGGTGTTGCTGGATGAAATCGAAAAGGCCCACCCGGACGTGCTCGAAGCCTTCTACAACGTCTTCGACAAAGGCCTGATGGAAGACGGCACCGGCCTGGTGGTGGACTTCAAGAACACCGTGATGCTCGCCACCAGCAACGTCGGCGCCGAACTGCTGCTGGACACGCCAGTGGCGCAAGTGGGCAGCGACGACTTCAACGAAGCCTTGCACAAGGTGCTGCTGCAAGCGTTCCGCCCGGCGTTCCTGGCGCGCATGACGGTGGTCGCGTACCGGCCGCTGGATGAAGCGACGCTGGAAGGCATCGTGCTGGCGAAGTTGGAGAAATTGCGCGGGCGCTACAAGGCCGCGACCGGCAAACAGTTCGAGTTCGATGCCGGGATCGTCAAGGCCGTGTTGGCCAAATGCAGCGCGGCGGGGGCACGGGACGTCGAGAATGTGTTGATGACGCAGGTGACGGGAAAATTGGCGGAGTGGGTACTGGAGTAAGGAGTACAGGACTCATGAGAATCGGCAGCTTCAACGTTGAAAAAAACGGCAAGTCTTCCACCCTGGAAAAGCAAACCCAGGTGGATATCTTTCTCTACAACTGTTGCTCCAGTAACTACTGGGACGCGGACATCATTTTTTTGTGCGAAATACATTCGGCACAAATCGACAACTACCGCTCAAACCTGGCGGCCATCTACAAGAACTACAGTGTCCATGCGTTTACTGGCGGCTACTCGAACGCCTACATCGTCATGGTCAAGAGCTTTGAGCAATTGCAAGTGATCAGCCAGGGCAGCCTGTTTACCCTGAACAGGGACTTGATTGCGGTGGAGGCCAACGGTGTGAAGGGTTATACCGGCTACGTGTTCCTCGCACACTTCAAGTCCGGCCAGAATGGCGTGACCAAGAGCCAGCTCAAATCCTGTACGGCCCTGGGCGGTAAATGGGTCGCGACAGGTGACCTTAATCTGGATTATCAAAACGTCGGACAGCTCGATACGGCGGGGCTTGCCTATGAGTGTTGGAACGGCCAGCAGACCCAGAGCAAGGGCGGCATTCTCGACTGGGTTCTGGCATCGGCGGACGTGAAGGTCGTGCCGGTCGACATCACCGGGCTTGCCCAGGTGTTCGATATGTCCGGCCCCGATCACCGCCCCATCCTCTTCGATGTGACGAGCTGAACGACAACGGTCGCCGTTTTCCACGCCCTGCCGAGGACGCTTGATGCCCCGCTCCACCGACAGCAACACCACCCTTTCCCTCACCGCCAGCTCGCTGTCGGCGCTGTACCCCGATTCGCTGTCCGGCGAAGAACGCCTCAACGCCTTGGGCTCGCACACCCTCAACGGCATCAACGACGGCGCCTCGCTGGACCTCACGACGGCCGTCGCCAGCCATGTGACCACCACGCTGCACCAGGACGCCTTGCTGCGCCCGCTGGATTGGCTGGTGGCCGAGATTCGCCAACTGCCGGCCGATGCCACCGCCGAGCGTTATCAGCTTTTGCTCCGGCCCTGGCTCTGGTGGTTGAGCCTGGCCAGCAACAACCGCGTGTTCCAGAACCTCGCCACCTCGGACATCGTCACCACGATTTTCAAGGCCCACGGTTTCACCGATTTCCAACTCAAGCTCAGCGGTAGCTACACACCCCGCGAGTACTGCGTGCAATACGGCGAAACCGACCTGGCCTTCGTCTCGCGCCTGCTGGAGGAAGACGGGATTTTCTGGTTCTTCAGCCATGAAGACGGCAAGCACACACTGATACTGGCCGACAGCAACGACGCCTTCGTGCCCATCCCCAATGGCCCGACGGTGAATTATCTCGGACAGAAACTGGGGGAGCGAGAGCTGCACGGCATCCGCTCAGGGCAAGTGTGCCTGCAAGCGGTGGCCGGGGTTTACCAGGCCACCGATTATGAGTTCACCACGCCGACCACCTCGCTCTTCAGCCAGGCCGAAGCCGTGGCCGGGCCGAGTTCGATGTATGAGCATCCGGGCAGCTATACCGCCAAGGCGCAGGGCGATGCGTTGACCAAGCAGCGAGTGGATGGCCTGCGCAGCCAGGAGAAACGTTTTGTCGGCGAAAGCGATTGCCGCTGGCTGGTGCCAGGGTATTGGTTCACCCTCGCCGGCCATGAAGATACGACGTTGAATATCGATTGGGTGGTGACGTCGGTCAACCATGAAGCCAGCCACGACAGCTACCGCAACCGCTTCGAAGCGATCCCCAAGGCCACGGCTTATCGACCGGCCCGCGTCACGGCAAAACCGCGCATGCGCACCCAGACGGCCGTAGTGGTGGGCAAGGCCGGCGAAGAAATCTGGACCGATGAATACGGCCGGATCAAGTTGCAATTCCCCTGGGACCGCACCGGCAAGAACGACGAGACTTCCTCCTGCTGGGTGCGCGTGGTCTTGCCTTGGAGCGGCAAAGGCTTTGGCATGCAGTTCGTGCCGCGCATCGGCCAGGAAGTCATCGTGACCTTCATCGACGGCGACCCGGATCGTCCCCTGGTCACCGGTTGCGTCTACAACGGCGACAACGCCCTGCCCTACGCGCTGCCGGCGAACCAGACCCAATCCGGAATCAAGACCAACTCGTCCAAGGGTGGCGGTGGTTTCAACGAGTTGCGCTTCGAAGACAAGAAGGACGCCGAAGAGGTGTTTCTCCAGGCGCAAAAGGACTTCAATATCAACGTGCTCAACGACACCACCGCCACCGTCGGCCACGACGAAACCCTCACGGTGCAGAATGCCCGCACCCGCACGGTGAAGGATGGCGACGAAACCGTCACCCTGGAGAAAGGCAAGCGCAGCGTGACCATCCAGACCGGCAGCGACAGCCTCGATGTGAAGGACACCCGCACCGTCACCGTGGGCTCGGACCAGACCCACAGCACCGGTGGCGACTACGACCACAAGGTCACCGGTAACTACAGCCTGACGGTGGATGGCAACCTGACCATCAAGGTCAGCGGCACCCTGACCCTGCAAAGCGGCGGCAGCTTCGCCATCAAGAGCGGCGCGGACCTGGCGGCCCAGGCCAGCACCTCCATCAGCCACAAAGCCGGCACGGCCCTGAGCAACCAGGCCGGGACGTCATTGGAAAACAAGGCCGGAACCACCCTCACCAACGACGCCGGCATCAGCCTGGTGAACAAGGCGGCCGCCGAACAGACCGTGGACGGCGGCGGCATGCTGACCATCAAGGGTGGCCTGGTGAAGGTCAACTGACAGGGGCACAACGATGACCACGAAAAGACTGGATGTGGAACGTGGTGACAGTCGGCTGGACGGGGAACTGGTCGATGGCCGGCTCGACGGCCCACTGCAGATCGAAGAAGCGCAACGCCCGCAAGCAAAACTCAACTACAGCCAAGGTGAACTGCAAGGCACCAGCACGTTGTATCACCCCAATGGCAAGGTCTCGGCGGTCTTGCCGTTCGTGAAGGGCAAATTACAGGGCGTGGCGAGCTTCTACGCGGCCGAAGGCGGCCTGCAACGCCAGGCCACCTACCGCCGCGGGTTGTTGCACGGTGAGGCGAACAACTACTTCCCCGACGGGCAACTGGCCGAAGCCGAGGTCTATCGCGACGGCGTGCGCGACGGTCGCTACCGCCGCCTGCACCCCAACGGCAACCCGGCGGTAGAAGCCCGCTACCTCAACGGCCAACTGCTGGAACCGCCCCACGCCTACGCCGAAGACGGCCGCCCACTGGACGCCGAGGGTAAACCGATCTCCCGGCTGCGTTGGTGGTTCAGGCGCTGGAATGACCCCGCTTAAGCATGCCCCCAGCTTTTCTGTGGGAGTGGGCTTGCTCGCGAAAGCGGTGTGTCAACTTGCATTGATGTTGACGGTGCCGCCGCCATCGCGAGCAAGCTCACTCCCACAATGGCCCTGTGCTGAATGCAAAACGCCTGAACACCCCAGATCCCCTGTGGGAGCGAGCTTGCTCGCGAAAGCGGTGTGTCAACTTGCATTGATGTTGACGGTGCCGCCGCCGTCGCGAGCAAGCTCGCTCCCACAATGGCCCTGCGTTGAATGCAAAACGCCTGAACACCCCAGATCCCCTGTGGGAGCGAGCTTGCTCGCGAAAGCGGTGTGTCAGCTTGCATTGATGTTGACGGTGCCGCCGCCATCGCGAGCAAGCTCGCTCCCACAATGGCCCTGTGCTGAATGCAAAACGCCTGAACACCCCAGATCCCCTGTGGGAGTGGGCTTGCTCGCGAAAGCGGTGTGTCAGCTTGCATTGATGTTGACGGTGCCGCCGCCATCGCGAGCAAGCTCACTCCCACAATGGCCCTGTGCTGAATGCAAAACACCTGAACACCCCAGATCCCCTGTGGGAGTGGGCTTGCTCGCGAAAGCGGTGTGTCAGCTTGCATTGATGTTGACGGTGCCGCCGCCATCGCGAGCAGGCTCGCTCCCACAATGGCCCTGTGCTGAATGCAAAACACCTGAACACCCCAGATCCCCTGTGGGAGCGAGCTTGCTCGCGAAAGCGGTGTGTCAGCTTGCATTGATGTTGACGGTGCCGCCGCCATCCGAGCAGGCTCGCTCCCACAATGGCCCTGTGCTGAATGCAAAACGCCTGAACACCCCAGATCCCCTGTGGGAGTGGGCTTGCTCGCGAAAGCGGTGTGTCAACTTGCATTGATGTTGACGGTGCCGCCGCCATCGCGAGCAAGCTCGCTCCCACAATGGCCCTGCGTTGAATGCAAAACACCTGAACACCCCAGATCCCCTGTGGGAGCGAGCTTGCTCGCGATGGCGGTGCGTCAGTTTGCATAGATGGTGCCTGTGCCACCGTCTCCCCGGCTCACTGAAATGCCCATACCTTTTGCTGGGGTCAATCACGCTAAAGCGCCTGCGCAACATACCCACGTATGGTATCGAACGCGGTCCGGCGCGATGCAGACTCATTCTCCAGGCGATCCCTACTCTCTCATGTCGAGCGAGGCGGCTTTCGCCAAGTCCCTGAGCCAAGCCATCGGAGAACGACCATGACCACCCATTTGAACACCCCTGCTGCAAAGGACGGAATGCATCCGGATTCAAACATGAACGTGCACGCGACTGCGTACGAGGAGTTGGTCCCTTCGCGTTATGCGCTGAAGATTGGTGAGATCGACGTGCTGGTGGTCAGCGATGGGGTATTGCCGCTGCCGACCTCGACGATGTCCACCAATGCCGACCCAGCCGCCCGCGCGGCTTGGTTCAAGGACATGTTCCTGGGCCCGGACGCCTTCGATTGGGCGCTGAACGTGCTGGTGGTGCGCAGCGGCGAACAAACCATACTGGTGGATGCCGGGCTTGGCGGCCAGTTCCCCGGTTTCCCACGGGCCGGGCAGTTCCCCAAGCGCCTGGCTGCCGCCGGTATCGATCTCGCCTCGGTGACCGACGTGGTGATTACCCACATGCACATGGACCACATTGGCGGGCTGCTGGTCGATGAGGTGAAGCACCGGCTGCGTCCGGACGTACGGATCCATGTCGCGGCGATCGAGGTAGCGTTTTGGGCGGCGCCGGATTTCTCCCACACCGTCATGCCCTCGCCGGTACCGGACGTGCTGCGCGCCACCGCCGAGCAATTCATGCACGAGTACCACGACAAACTGTGCACATTCGAGGAAACCTACGAGGTCGCGCCGGGCGTGGTCGTCAAGCGCACCGGCGGCCATACCCCGGGGCACAGCGTGGTCCACGTGACCTGCGGCGAGGAGCGGTTGACGTTCGCCGGCGATGCCTTGTTCCCGGTCGCCTTCGACCACCCCGACTGGCACAACGGCTTTGAACATGACCCTGAAGAATCGGTCCGCGTTCGGGTCCGCCTGATGCAAGAAGCGGCGGCGTCCGGTGAGCTGCTGGTCGCCACTCACCTGCCGTTCCCCTCCGTTGGCCGAGTGGCGGTCGACGGTGACGCCTTTCGCTGGGTTGCGGCCTATTGGGACTACTGATTACGCTTCGAGGCGGGGCCAGCGTCCAAACCGGACGCCGGTCCTAACCCGATGATCAGCGTGCGGGCCGCTCGTTGATCGTGCTCGCGGCCTGGAACAGGATTTTCCCGACGAAATCGATTTCCTGCTCGGTGATGATCAACGGCGGCAGGAAGCGCACGGTCGCGCCGTGGCGGCCGCCCAGTTCAACGATCAGTCCGTGCTTCAAGCACGCCTGTTGGAAAGCCTTGGCCCGGGCCGTGTCCACCGGCGGATGACCCTGTACATCAGGGGTGCCCTGCGGGTCGACGATTTCCATGCCGAGCATCAGGCCACGTCCACGCACATCGCCGATCCAGGCGAACTCGTTTTGCAGTGCCTGCAATTGCTTTTGCAGGTGAGCCCCCACCGTTTCGGCGTGCTGGACCAAGCCTTGATCGCGGATGAAGCGCAAGGTCGCGGTACCCGCCGCCATCGCCAACTGATTGCCACGGAACGTGCCGGCGTGGGCACCCGGCTGCCAGACGTCCAGCGACTCGTGGTAGACCATCACCGACAGCGGCAACCCGCCGCCAATGGCTTTGGACAGGGTGATGACATCCGGGGTGATGCCCGATTGCTCGAAGCCGAACATCCGGCCGCTGCGGGCAATGCCGCACTGGATCTCGTCGACGATCAGCGGAATGCTGTGGGCCTGGGTCAACCGGCGCAGCTCCTGCAGCCAACGGTCCGGCGCGGCAATCACTCCGCCCTCGCCCTGGATCGGCTCCAGGATCATCGCCGCCGGTGCGGTCACCCCGCTTTCCGGGTCGTTGAGCAAATGTTCGAGGTAACGCACGTTCAACGTGACCGCTTGATCGCCGGCCACCCCGAACGGGCAACGATAATCGTGAGGGAACGGCAGGCGCTGTACCCCGGGCATCAACGCGCCCAGGGCATTTTTCGGCGACAGGTTGCCGCTGATGGCCAGCGTGCCCAAGGTCATCCCGTGATAGGCCCCTTCGAACGCCAGGACCGAATGCCGCCCGGTGGCGGTACGGGTCAACTTGAGCGCGGCCTCGACCGCATCAGCCCCACTCGGGCCGCAGAATTGAATGCGCGCGTGACGAGCGAACTCGCTGGGCAGGCACGCGAAAATTTCCTGGACGAATGCGTCCTTCACAGGTGTCATGAGGTCCAGGGTATGCATCGGCACACCGGCCGCCATGACCTGGGTGATGGCTTCGACGATCACCGGGTGGTTGTGCCCCAGGGCCAGGGTTCCAGCACCGGCCAGGCAATCGACGAACACTTGCCCTCGGCTGTCCTGCACATAAATGCCATGGGCCCTTTCAAGCACCAGAGGAATGCGTCGCGGGTAACTGCGGGCGTTGGACTCCTGCTGTTGCTGACGCTCCAGCAGCGGCGTCGAGTCGAGGCAGTAGGGGCTCGACAGACCGGTGTGCAACAGGCGTAGCTGTTGCGCGCCACCTGCTGTGACATTCGAAAAAGCACTCATGATTTCCTCCATGGAGGCTGGGTTTGGAAGGGAACGAACAGCCTGGAAACAAACATCCGAAATGTTGCAGGACAGGCGCGGGGAGATTGCCTCCCCGCGCCCATGGGTTTACATGTCGTAGCGCAGGATCATCCCCACCGTGCGCGGTGCGCCAACGTCGATGATGTCGTCGTTGCGGTTGTTGGTGACGTATTCCTTGTCGAACGCGTTCTTCACGTAGGCGGATACCGCGACGTTCTTGGTGACTTTGTACTCGGTGTTGAAATTCACCAGCACATAGGCGTCGCTCTTACGTTCACCAGTGACTTTGCCGCTTGCGTCGAACTCGTACTCCGAAGGCGCGGTGCTCTGATAGACAATGTCCGTGCCGAAGATCAGGCGATCGTCGAAGCGATAGACACCACCCACCGAGGCCTTGTATTTAGGCGCGTAGAGGAACGCCTCGCCGCTTCTGTCCTGACCATTGTCAGCAACGAAATCCTTGTATTTGCTATCGGTAATGGCGCCACCGACATTCAGGGTCAGCTGTTCGGTGATGTCTTTTTCGACGAAGACTTCCAGGCCCTTGATGTCACTGCGACCAGCGTTGTAGATATCAATGA
This sequence comes from Pseudomonas beijingensis, assembly GCF_030687295.1. Taxonomy (NCBI): domain Bacteria; kingdom Pseudomonadati; phylum Pseudomonadota; class Gammaproteobacteria; order Pseudomonadales; family Pseudomonadaceae; genus Pseudomonas; species Pseudomonas beijingensis. The sequence continues at coordinate 4,676,040 of NZ_CP117425.1, forward strand.
CGTTGCTACCGGCTTGGCGCACGCTGACCTGCTGATCTTTCCAATCCGTGTAATACAGGTTGGCGCGAGTACGCAGGGTCTTGTCGAAGAACGAACCACGATAGGACAGCTCGTAGTTGGTGGTGTATTCCGGGTCGTAGGCTTGGTGACCGCTACCGGAACGCAGGTTGACACCGCCACCGCGATAGCCCTTCTGCACCGTGAAACCGAGGTACTGGTCCGTTGCCAGTTCGTAGTCGATGCCGAGCTTCGGCAGTACGGCATCAAACGACTTTTTGATTTTCTCAGGAACGAAGCGGCCGTCTGCCTCAATGTCGGTATCGTTGGTCTCGTGGTCGTAACGCAGGCCGGTGATCAACGTCCAACGCGGCGCGAACGTCCAGTTGACTTCACCGAACACCGCCTTGTTTTCAATCTTGGTATCACCTTTGACGGTACGAACCAGCACGTCATCGAACAACAACCGGTCGTGGAAGGCGTTGGTGTTATGGCCATAGTAGGCACCGACGAAACTCTTCACCGTGTCCGAGTCGTAATTCAGACGCAACTCCTGACTGAACAGGTTACCGTCCTGCTTACGCAGAACGACCTCGTTGTCCACCGCTGTCTGGTCAAAGTCCAAACGGTTGCTGTAGTCCGTGCTGGTATTGGCGGTCATGCTCGTCAGCGACCAGGCATCGTTCAGGCGGTAATCCACCTTGGCGCTGAGGGTGTCCTGCTTGAGGTTGTCGAAGGCCTCGGTATTGGACGCGATGTCGTAATAGCTCGGCTTGCCATCGGCGCCGCGCATCGTCGAGCGGTCACCCTGGCGATGTTCGTTATGGGCATAAGTCAGCAAGACGTCAGTGTCGTCATTGGGCAGGATCAGCAATTTACCGCGGGCGTTGCTGGTGCGATGCGGGTTGGCGTCTTTATCGAGCGTGGTGTTGCGGATGTAGCCGTCACCGTCGGAATAATCCACGGCGATACGACCGGCGATCTTGTCATCCACAATGGCCCCGCCACCGGCCACGGCCGCGCCGTGTTCACCGTAGTTGCCCACGTTGGTCTGCGCCGAGAAGCTCGGTTCGAACGTTGGGTTCTTGGTTCGGATAACCACCGCGCCGGCCAGGGAGTTACGGCCTTGGGTGGTGGATTGCGGGCCCAGGAAAACCTCGACCTGCTCGGCATCCCAGAGCGGGACCGGGCTGAGGGTCAGCGCGCGGTTCGGCTGCACGGCACCGTCGACATACACCGACACCGCACCGTTGAGGGCCGCCGGGCCCTGGTCGTCGAAACCGGACACCGGCACGCCACGGATACCCCAGTTCTCATTGCCGGCCTGGCTATAGACGCCGGGCGTGCGGGCAAACACATCCACCAGGTCCTTGTCGCCGTGCTCACGCAGGTTCTTGTCGGTGACGACCACGACGCTGGACTGGGTCTTATCAAGGGTACGGTCGATCTTTTCACCGGTTACGGTGATTGGAGCGATCTCCATCTTGCCGGCTTCTTCAGCCGCCCAAGCACCGTTGCTCAGGCCGATGGCCGACCCTACAGCCAACGCAATTGTGTTCTTTTTGAAATTCACGCCCCGCTCCCCTGCGACAGATATTTTTGGTTTTTTGAGCTGGCCGAAGGCTGTTTGGCGCCAGCGGAGCGGAGTCTAATCCAAAAAAAAAATTAAATAAATAGTATTGATAATCCATCTCATTTGTACCTAGTATGTCGTCTTGTATTGCCTTACATACATTACAGACGAGTCCTACATCGCTGACCGCTGCCTTGCTTTCATGGTCGTGTGACTGGTCGAAGACGCTATAAGAGGATGCACAAGGATGACCTCAATCGAACACCTGAACGGGCGTTCCGAGCTTTTTTCAATGGCGCCCACGGATGCAAGCGCCCAATCGCTACCCGTGCTGGTGCAGGGGACGTCGGGACAGTCGATCCACGACCTGGACGCTTCGATTCGCGACAGCCTGGCCCAGGTCCTGACTACGGTGGGCGGTGTGTTGTTCCGTGGCTTCACCGTCGCCACCCCCATCGACTTCAAGCGCTTCGCCGCCAGCTTCGGCGCGCCGCTGGCCAGCTACGAATTCGGCTCCACGCCGCGCAGCAAAGTCTTCGCCGGGGTCTATAGCTCCACCGAGTACCCGGCCCATCAATTCATTCCGCTGCACAACGAACAGGCCTACACCCGCCCCTGGCCTTCGCGCATCTGGTTCCACTGCATCAAGGCCAGCGAAACCGGCGGCGAGACCCCGATTGCCGACAGCCGCCTGATCTACCAGCGCATGCCTGCCGAGATCCGCGAGCTGTTTGCCAGCCGCGAGCTGCTTTATGTACGCAACTACAGCGGCGCCCTGGACCTGCCCTGGGAAAAAGTCTTCAACACTCAGGACCGTGCCGAGGTCGAACGCTACTGCCAGGACAACGACATCGAGTGGGAATGGAAAGCCGATGGCGACCTGCGCACCCGCCAGCGTTGCGCCGCCGTGCAGCAGCATCCCGAAACCGGTGAGTGGGTCTGGTTCAACCAGGCGCACCTGTTCCATGTCTCGGCCATCGAACCCAGCGTACGCGCCAGCCTGCTGGCGGCGGTGGGCGAAGAGAACCTGCCGCGCCATGTCTATTTCGGCGACGGCTCGCCGATTGCCGACGACATGCTCGACACCGTGCGCGAGGTCTACCGCGAGACGGCCATCAGTTTTCCCTGGCAGCCCGGCGATATCCTGATGCTCGACAACCGACTGGTGGCACACGGTCGCAATCCTTTCACCGGTGACCGCAAAGTCATCGTGGCCATGGCGTGAATTGCACATGTTTTCTTTCGAACACTGGATCGACGTGCTGGAAGCCAACGCCCAGCACTTCCCTCAGCGTGCCGCCCTGCATTTTCTACCGGACGGCGTAGAGATCGGCGAAACCCTGACTTTTGCCCAACTGCACGAGCAATCCCGTTCGCTGGCGGCCGCGTTGCAAGCGCGTTATGCCCCGGGTGATCGGGTGCTGTTGATGCTGCCCAGCAGCCTCGACTACGCCCGCGCCTTCTGTGCCTGCTTGTACGCGGGCCTGATCGCGGTGCCATTGTTTCCGCCACCGTCGCGCAAGCCGCGCCACCTCGACCGCGTCCGCAACGTGGTGGTGGATGCCGAACCGGCGCTGATTTTCGCCCCGGCGGATTATCGCGAAGGTTTGCTGGAACTGGTGGAGGGCCGGGTCGATGTGCTGACCGTCCAGGACCTGGGCACGCCACCGGCAAGCCAGTGGCAGCGTCCGGCCATCGATGGTTCAACGGTGGCCTTCCTGCAATACACCTCGGGCTCTACCGGCTCGCCAAAAGGCGTCGAGGTGCGTCAGCGCAACCTGATCGCCAACGTCGAACTGATGCGCCAGGCCTACGCCTTCGACGAGCACGGCGCCATGGTCAACTGGCTGCCGCTGTACCACGACATGGGCCTGATCGGCGGTATGCTGGCCCCGCTCTACAGCGGCATGCCGTGCTACCTGATGGCCTCCCAGACCTTCGTCAATGCGCCGTCGACCTGGTTGCAAGCGTTGAGTCGCTACCGCGCCACCGCCAGTTTCGCTCCCAACTTCGCCTATGCCCTGTGCAACCGCGTGGTCAGCGACAACCTGATCGCGCAGCTCGACCTGAGCGCCTGGAAACACGCCATCAACGGCGCCGAACCGATCCACCCCGGCACCCTGGAAGCCTTCGCCCAGCGCTTTGCCGCCTGTGGCCTGAACCCGTTGGCCATCAGCCCCGGTTATGGCCAGGCCGAAGCGACCCTGTGTGTCAGCGCCACACCGGCCGACGCGCTGCCGGTGGTGCTGCGCCTGGACAAGGCCGTGCTGGAAACCGGCCGCGTGGCGCTGGCGGCGACCGATGCCGCCGCCGTGGAGTTCGTCGCCTGTGGTTACCCGCAAGCCTTGCACAGCATCGCCATCGTCGACCCACAGACCTTCGAGCAATGCGCCGCCGATCGCATCGGCGAAGTCTGGCTCAAAGGCCCGAGCAACGCCGAATCCTACTGGAAGAATCCCGAGGCCACTCGCGAAGCCTTTGAAGCCCGGATTGCCGGTTCATCGGAACATTACCTGCGCTCCGGCGACCTGGGCTTCATGCACCAAGGCCAGGTCGTCATCTGCGGACGGCTCAAGGACCTGTTGATTCTCAATGGGCGAAACCTCTACCCCCACGACATCGAATTCGCCATTACCGACGCCGAGCCGGGCATCCGCACCGGGCGCATCGCCGCCTTCTCGGAAATGGACCCGGCACTGGGCCGCGAGAAGCTGGTGATTGTCGCCGAGCCGCAACGCAAGTTCGTCGACCCGGCGCATCACCCGGCGCTGTTCGCCTCGATGCAAAACGCCGTGCGCGAAGCCGCCGACTGCGGCATCGACCAGATCGTGCTGGTGCAAGCCGGCACCATCCCGATGACCACCAGCGGCAAGATCGCCCGTCAAGGTGCACGCAAACAGCTCGCCGCAGGCACGTTGAGCATCATCGCCCAGAGCGGTGGAACGCTCGCCTCGAACGGCGAAGCCCTTGACCTTGCCGAGTTCAAGCACCTGGCGACCGAAAAGTCGCAACAGGCCCAAGCCGCCTGCCGCCAATGGCTGGAACAGACGCTGCGCGAGGTCAACCCGTATTTTTCCGCCGACTTCGACCTCAGCCTGATCGGCCAGGGCCTGGATTCCATCGGCGTGGCCGACTTTGCCGCGCGCCTGCACAAGGACCTGGGCTGGAACCTCGATACCCAAAGCCTGTTCGGGGACACCACCCTCGGGCAATGGGCACTGGCCCTGCAAAGCTTCCTGAATGAGGCGGTGCCGACGGCCGAGGCTTCGACCGAGCAGGCCAACCTCAGCCAGGGGCATCAATCGTTCGCCCAGCGTCGCCTGTGGTTCCTGCGCCAACTGAACCCGGACGACACCCGTCATAACCTGGTGCTGCACCTGCGCCTGCAAGGTCCGCTGGACATCGAGACGCTGACCCTGCGGTTAAACACGCTGGTCGAGCGGCATGGCGTGTTGCGCACGGTGTACCGCGATGGTGTCGATGGCCCGCAACAACAGGTATTGCCGGCCACAGCGGTAGCGCTGGTCCATCATGATTTGCGTGAGCACAATGAAGCCCAGCAACAACAAGCGCTGAGCCAACGCTTGGCCGACGAACACGCCACCCCGGTCGATCTGCAAGCCGGCCCGCTGCTGCGGGCACAGTTGCTCAGTCGCCATGACCAACAGCATGACCTGCTGCTGACCCTGCACCACATCGCCTTCGACGGGCGCTCGGCGCAACTATTGTTGGCGGAACTGGCGGGGTCGGCGGACGCCGCGCTCCCAGGGCAATACCTCGACTTCGCTCAATGGGAAGCCCGGCACTGGAGCGAACAGCAGATCGCCACCGAGCAGGACTTCTGGCACGGACACCTGGCCGGCCTGCCCCAAACCTTGGAACTGGGTGGCAGCGGCCAGGCCCCGGGCGAGCACAGCCTGGACTTCAACGTGCCCCAGGCCAGCTGCGAACAGTTGGCAGCGCTGGCCCGCGAGCAAGGCATGACCTTGTTCATGCTGTTGCTGGCCAGTTACCAACTGGTGCTCAAGCAACTGGGCGGCCAGCAGCAGTTCCTGCTGGGTACCGACGTCAGCGGCCGGCCACTGGCAGAGCACAACGACGTCATCGGTTTCTTCGTCAACCAGTTGACCCTGCGCTGCGACCTGCGCGGCGAACCGACCCTGGCTGGTTTCCTGGAGCGGGTTCGCGATGAAGCGCGCCTGGTCTATGCCCATCAAGGCCTGCCTTTCGACCTGGTGGTCTCGGCTCTGGCGCCGCAGCGCCGGCCCGGTCACTCGCCGCTGTTCCAAGTCAAGCTCAACTATCAACCGTCACGGGTGGCGCCGACCGCCATCGCCGGCGCGCAGTTGAGCGCGCTGGACGTGGCCCAGGCACCGGGGGATTTCCACCTGGTGCTCGACCTCGTGCACGGCAGCGATGGCCTCGCCGCGACCCTCAAGTATCGCGGCGAATACTTCGACCAGGGCCGAGCCTTGCGTCTGCAACACCTGTGGACGTGCCTGCTGGAACAACTACACACGCTGCTGGACGAGCCGTTGCCGGCGCTGGCCGAGCGCATCGACAGCTGGGACCAAGCCTTTGCCCGTGAGCGACAACAGTCCCAGGCGCTGGCCGGTCGCAGCCAGATGATGCAAGCCAAACGTCGCTCCTTGTCCCTTTAACCGAGTCGGATGCAATTATGTCTATCGTGCCCCCATCGCCACGCGCCCTCGGTGCAGTGCGTCGCAAAGCCATGAACGTCTCGGAACAACAGTTGGTGACCGAGCGCCTGCTCAGCCCGGACCACGCCCTGCCCCTGGTGATCGAGCCCGCGGTCAGTGGTGTCGATCTGGTCGCCTGGGCGGCCCGGGAACGCGAGTCGTTGGAAAAGAAACTGCTGCAATACGGCGCCCTGTTGTTTCGCGGCTTCAACGTCGCGTCCGTGGAACAATTCGACCAGGTGATCGCCGCCCTCTCTCCCGGCGCGCTGGAATACATGTTCCGCGCCTCGCCCCGGACCCGGGTCGGCGGCAACATCTACACCTCGACCGACTACCCGGCCGACCAGATGATTTTCCCCCACAACGAACACTCCTACTCGCCGCGCTTCCCGCTGCGACTGTTCTTCTACTGCCAACTGCCGTCCGAGACCGGTGGTGAAACACCCATTGGCTCGACCCGCGCCGTGAAGGCCAGGATCAGCCCGCAGATCGAAGCGCGGTTCCGGGAAAAAGGCGTGCTGTACGTGCGCAACTACGGCGACGGTTTCGGCCTGCCGTGGCAGACCGTGTTCCAGTCCGAGGACCGTGGCGAAGTGGAAGCCTACTGCGCCAGCGTCGGCATCGAAGTGGAATGGAAAGACAACAATCGCCTGCGCACCCGCCAACGCGGGCCGGCCGTGGTGCGCCACCCGCGCACTGGCGAAGAGGTCTGGTTCAACCACGCCACGTTCTTCCACATCAGCACCCTGCCCGGGCGGATCCGCGATTCTCTGCAAAGCAACTTCAACGACCTCGACCTGCCCACCAACACTTTTTATGGCGACGGCGACCCCATCGAACCGCAGGTCCTGGAATCGCTACGCGCGGCCTACCTCGACTCGCTGGTGCGGTTTAGCTGGCAACAGGGGGACGTGTTGTTCATCGACAACATGCTCGCTGTGCACGGTCGTGAACCCTTCACCGGCAAGCGCGCCATCATGACCGGCATGGCCGAAGCCCTGCTGTCGAGCGACGTTGCCGTGTGACATTCAACGAGGCCACCCGCCGTTCGCAGGAGGCTTGCCCGACCCATGTCCAGCAAGCCCGGCGTCTGTGCGGTGATCAGGCTCAAGCCCTTTTCCAGTCGAGATGAACATGAGCGGACTTCAAGGTTTTCGTATTTCGCCGCAACAGGCATCGGTTTACCCCCACATCAACGGCGCGGCGGAGCACCCGTTCAGCTGCCATTTGCAATGGTCGCTGTCGCAACCGCTGGACGTCGATGCCTTGAACAAGCGCCTGCAGGCATTGGTGGCCGGCAGTGAAATCCTGCGCACGCGCCTGATGCCCGTGCCCGGCCTGCGCCACCCGGTGCAGGTGATCGATGAAACCGCTGCGTTGGCGGTGAACCTCCAGGACCTGCGCCAACACAGCCGCACCGACCAGGACGTCGCGCTGACCCGGCTCGTCGACCAGCCCCGCGACTGGACGGCGCCCCTGTGCGTGACCCTGGTACGCCTGTCCGATGAACAAACGGTCCTGGACCTGGCGGCAGCCAGCAGCCACTTCGACCTCGCCAGCCTGAAATGGCTGGCCGGTGCATTGCTGCAAGACAACGCCACGGACCTGTCCGACACCTTGCAATACGCCGACTACGCCGAATGGCGCTGGAGCCTGGTTGAAGACGCGCCGGACCATCCGGGCGTGAGCTTCTGGAAACCCTCGGACGAAACCGAACAGGCCACCCTGCAACTGCCCCTCGAAGCGACCCTCGAAGGCCGGTTTGCGCCGACCCGACTGGACCTGGCGCTGCCGGCCGACCTCGCCCGCCACCCGGCCCTGACCCCGGAGCTGCTGCTGACGGCATGGGCAGCGGTGCTGGGACGACTGGCCGGCCAGCAACAGGTGCCGCTCACCCTGATCCATGAAAGTCGCGGCGCGGAACTGGAGAACACCCTGGGTCTGTTCGAGCAATGCCTGCCCGTGAGCATCGCACTGGATGCCCAGGCGACCCTGCTGGAGCAAAGCACGCAAGTGGCCGCCACCCTGGAACGGGCGGTCGGCTGGCAGGACTATTACACTGGCACCCTCGATGCCGGATACGCCTTTGCCTGGCGTTCGGGCGATGCCCGGGAGCGTCAGGCCAGTGCGGTGATGAACCCGCTGAAAGCGTGCCTGAACGTCCGCCAATTGCCCGACAGCCTGCACGCGCAGCTGGTCTACGACCGCCATGCCCTCAGCACCGAAGCCGCGGGTTGCCTCGCCGAGCAATGGCTGCAACTGTTGCAAGGCGCCCTCGCCGAACCGCAACGGGCCTGGGCCCAATTGCCCCTGGGTGGCGCGCTGCAAGCGCAACTGATCGGCGCTGGCGCGAGCGTACCGTCCATCGAACCAGTGACACTGGTGGAGTTGATTGCCCGCCAGGTTCGCCAGCAACCGAACGCCATCGCCCTCAGCGACCAGGACGGCGACCTGAGCTACGGCCGCCTCGACGCCTGCGCCACGCAGCTGGCCCATCGACTGGTCGCCGCCCGGCATCGGTCCCGGGGTGCCCGTCGGCATCCTGTTCGCCCGTAGCAACGCGGCCATTGTCGCCATGCTCGCCGTCTTGAAAGCCGGTGGCGCCTACGTGCCAATCGACCCGACCTACCCCGCCGACCGCCGCGCCTACATGCTCGCCGACAGCGCCATCGCCAACATCGTGGTCAGCGCCGAACTGGCCGACAGCGTGCCGGCCCACCTGCAACGCTTCGTGCTGGATGACCTGGCAACGCCGGACCTCGGCGATTTGCCAACACTGCCGTTGCCAGACGCGAACGACCTCGCCTACTTGATCTACACCTCGGGCTCGACCGGTGCGCCAAAAGCCTGTGGAAATCAGCCACGGCGCGCTGAGTTTCTCGACCCAGGTGCGCATGGCAGCCTACGAGACGCCGGTGCGCGCCTACCTGCTGTTGTCGTCGTTTGCCTTCGACAGTTCGGTCGCCGGGATTTTCTGGACCCTGGCCCAAGGCGGACGCCTGGTGTTGCCCGCCCCGGGTGAAGAGCTGGAGATGGCCCGCCTGGCGCAGTTGATTGCCCAGCATCAGGTCAGCCATGGCCTATCCTTGCCGTCGCTGTACCAGGCCCTACTCGATCAATTGCAGCGCAGCGGGGAAACCGACAGCCTCGCCTGCTGGATCGTCGCCGGCGAGGCTTGCCCACCGTCACTGATCGCGCAACACAGCAAGACCCTGCCACACGCCCGGCTGGTGAACGAATACGGTCCCACTGAAGCGACGGTCTGGGCCACCTATGAGGTGTTGGAGCCGGGCCGGAACGTCAGCATCGGCCGCCCCATTGCCGGCATGGACCTGCGCCTGCTGAACGAATTCGACAGCGCCTGCGGCATTGGCGAACCGGGTGAAATCGTCCTCGCCGGCCCGACCCTGGCCCGTGGCTATCGCAACAAGCCCGAAGAAACCGCCAAGGCCTTTGTCACCCTGGCCGACGGCACCCGTGCCTATCGCACGGGTGACCTGGCGTGCTGGTTGGCCGACGGGCGCCTGGCGTTCCTCGGGCGCAAGGACCATCAGGTCAAGGTGCGTGGCTACCGCATCGAGCTGGGCGAAATCGAGCGCCAGTTGTGCAGCCACAGCGACGTGCGCGAAGCCGCGGTGATCGTCCAGGAACAGGCCGCTGGCAAACGCCTGCTCGCCTACGTCCTGGCCGCCCATGGCTACGCGCCGGATTCGGAAGCGATCAAGCGCTTCCTCGGTGAACGCCTGCCATCGTACATGGTGCCGGCCCTGGTGCTGACCTTGGCGAGCTTTCCGCGCACGCCCAACGGCAAGCTCGACACCCGCCAGTTACCCGACCCGGACCAGTTCGACGAAAGCACCCACGTGGCGCCGCGCAACGCCATGGAAACCACCCTGCAAGCGATCGTCGCCAAGGTCTTGAAGCTCTCGACGGTGAGCGTCACCGACAACTTCTTCGCCATCGGCGGCGACTCGATCCTGAGCCTGCAAGTGGTGGCCCAGGCCCATGAGCAAGGCATTGCGCTGTCGGCCAAGCAAGTCTTCGAACGCCAGACCATCGCAGCCATGGCCGAGGTCGCGCAACCGCTGGATCCGAACGCCGCCGAGCCCCAAGCCGACAGCACCGAGTTCAGCGCTTCGGGCCTATCCGATGACGAAATGCAAGCACTGATGGCCGAACTGAACGAGGCCGACCTGTGAACGGTTCCTCCCGTCGCCCCGCCGTCACCGTTGCCCCTTTTTACGCAGGACGCTTTCAATGACCACCGAAAAAACCACCGGCAACCCGATTGAAGACATTTACCCGCTGTCGCCGCTGCAACAAGGGATGCTGTTCCACTCCTTGCTGCACGAAGACTCCGGTGTGTACCTGATGCAGGATCGCTACCGCATCGGTGGGGCCATCGATGAAGGGGCGTTCCTCGAGTCGTGGCGCCAGGTGGTGGCGCTGCACCCTTCCCTGCGTGCCAGTTTCCAGTGGAAAAGCCAGAAGCAACCGGTGCAGGTGATCCACCGCCAGGTCAAGGTGCCGCTGGATACTCTCGACCTGCGCGGGCTAGCCCCCCATGAGCAGGAAGCGCGGATCCGCACCTTGTTGGAAGACGAGCAGAAAGTCGGCTTCAACCTGTCCAAGCCACCGCTGATTCGCTTCCGGCTGGTGCGCCTGGCTGACGAGTCCTACGAATTCATTCGCAGCTTCCACCACATCCTGATGGACGCCTGGTGCATTTCCCTGGTGACCGTGGACTTCCTCAAAGTCTACGAAGCGCTGTGCAACGACCGTACGCCGGAACTGAAAAGCCCTCGACCGTTTCGCGATTACATTCAGTGGCTGCAACGCCAGGATGCGAGCAAGGCCGAGCAATTCTGGCGCGGCCAGCTGCAAGGTCTCAACGCCCCAACGCCACTGACCGTGGACAACGGCGTGACCCGCGACCGCTACACCGATGCGGTGCTGGTGGACGACCAACTGATTCACCTCGACGCGCAGGAAACCCAAGCGCTGGCGGCGTTCTGCCGCAGTCGCCGGATCACGCCGAACACGTTTTTCCAGGGTGTCTGGTCGTTGCTGCTGTCGCGCTACAGCGGGCAACAGGACGTGGTCTTCGGTGTCACCGTGGCCGGGCGTCCGGCCGACCTGACCGGCGTCGCGGAAATGATCGGTCTGTTCATCAACACCTTGCCGCTGCGGGTTTGCGTGGACCCGAACGCCTCACTCGGCAATTGGCTGGGCGACCTGCAGAAGCTCAACGTCGACATGCGCGACTTCGAGCACACACCCTTGACCGACATCCAGGGCTGGAGCGATTTTCCCCGGGGCGAGACCCTGTTCGACAGCATCCTGGTGTTCGAAAACGCGCCCATCGACGAACAGATCCTCGAAGGCGGTTTCCAGTTCAGCCTCGAAGGCATGGACCACAGCGTGCACACTCACTACGGCTTGACCGTGGTGATCCTGCCGGGCGAACAGTTGGGCATCCGCGTGTCCTATGACCGCGAACGTTTCGCGGCCTCCACCGTGCAGCGCCTGCTGGGCCACATCGCCAGCCTGGTGCGCAGCATGCTCGCCGCCCCCGACGCGTCGTTGGCCAGCTTCGAACTGCTGGCCGCCGACGAACGCCAGCAGTTGCTGGGCGAATGGGCGCTCAACCCCCACGATTTTCCGCTGGATCAAAGCTACGCCGAGCTGTTTGCCGTCCAGGTCGCCCAGCGCGGTGATCAGGTCGCCGCGATTTGCGCCGGTGAGTCGCTGACTTACGCCGAGCTCGACCTGCGTTCCACGCGCCTGGCCCATGCCCTGCGCGAGGCCGGTGCCGGTGAAGATCAACTGGTCGCGCTGGCGGCCCCTCGTGGCCTGGCGCTGTTGACCATGATGCTGGCGGTGTTCAAGGCTGGCGCGGCGATGCTGCCCCTTGAAGTCAATCACCCGCCCGAGCGCCTGCGGGAAATCCTCGGACTGTCCCGCGCCCCGTTGCTGGTCGCCAGCGAAGTCTGCAGCGGCCTGCTCGATCACTTGCTCAGCGACCTCGACCAAGCGCCCGCGGCGCTGTTCGCCGAGGCCTGCTGGGCATCTGGCAACGACGCGCCACTGCCGGTGCTCGCCCGCCCCGATAGCCTGGCCTACGTGCTGTTCACCTCGGGTTCGACCGGCACGCCCAAGGGCGTGATGATCGAACAGCGCGGCATGCTCAACAACATCTTCGGCAAGGTGCCGGCCCTGGGGCTCAGCGCCGACGACCGGATTCCCCAGACCGCTTCGGTGGCGTTCGACATTTCGGTGTGGCAGTTCCTCGCCGCGCCGGTGCTCGGTGCCACCGTGCACATTCTTCCAGATGAAGTCGCCCACGACCCGCAACGCCTGCTGCAAGAGCTCGCCAGCGAGCGCTTGAACGTGCTGGAAATCGTCCCGAGCCTGATGCGCACCGTGCTCGCGCTGTGCCCGTGCGACTTGCAACTGCCGGACCTGCGCTGGGTCCTGCCCACCGGTGAAGCCCTGCCGCCGACCGTGGCCCGGGACTGGTTCGCCCGCTTCCCCGACATCGCCCTGATGAACGCCTACGGGCCGGCCGAATGCGCCGACGACGTGGCCTTCCAGCCGATCCTCAAAGCACCAGGGGCCGAGGTCAGCCACATGCCCATCGGCCAGCCGACCGCCAACAACCGCCTGTATGTGCTGGACGAAGCCCTGCGCCCGGTGCCGGTGGGCGTGGCCGGGGAAATCTGTGTCGGTGGCGTCGGCGTCGGCCGCGGCTACCTGCACGACCCGCAACGCACCGCCGAGGCGTTTATCGACCACCCTCAACTCGAAGGTCGCTTGTACCGCACCGGTGACCTGGGACGCTGGCGTGCGGACGGGGTGATCGAATACCTCGGCCGCCGCGACCAGCAGGTCAAGCTGCGCGGGCACCGGATCGAACTGACGGAAATTGAACACCGTCTCGCCCAGCACCCGAACGTGCGCGAAGCCGCCGTCCTGCTGCGGGAAAACACCGTCGGCGAAGCCTGGCTGGTGGCGTACTGGTCGGCCCATGACGAGACCCAGGGCAGCGACGGCCTGAGCGAACACTTGCGGGCGCAACTGCCGCCGTACATGGTGCCGGCAGCCTTCGTCGGCCTGGACAAACTGCCCCTGAACAATAACGGCAAGGTCGACCGCAAGGCCCTCGCCGCCCGCGAGCTGGGCTGGCAGGCCGACACCCAGCAGAGCATCGCCCCGCGCAACGCGCTGGAAACTACGGTGGCGTCCATCTGGGCCGAGGTCCTGGGGCGCGACACGGTAGGCGTGGAAGACAACTTTTTCACCCTTGGCGGACACTCGCTGCTGGCGACCCAGATCGTCGCTCGCCTGCGTACCCAGTTCAAACTGGACCTGCCGCTGCGGGTGCTGTTCGAACAACCGACCGTGGCCCTGCTGGCCGTGGCCATCGCCGCCCGCCAGGCCGAGGCCGCCGCACCGCAAGCCAATGCGTTCAGAATGCCCAAGGCCCAGCCACGCCCGACGTTGCTGCCGCTGTCGTTCTCGCAACAGCGCCTGTGGTTCATCGAGCAACTGACGCCGGGCACCACCCTGTTCAACATCCCGTTCGCCCTGCATCTCAAGGGTGAACTCAATGTCGAAGCGCTGCACGCCAGCCTGAACGACCTGCTGGTGCGCCACGAAATACTGCGCACCGGCATCCACAGCACCGACGGCGTGCCATGCCAGCGCATCAGCCCAGCACTGGACATCGCGCTGCCCTTCGAAGACTTGTCGAGCCTGACCGCCACCGCCCGCGCCGGCGCGCAGTTCAATGCCCTGCAAGACACCTTCGAGCAACCGTTCGACCTGACCTGCCCACCGCTGCTGCGTGCGCGTTTGCTGCGCCTGGCGCCGGGCGAGCACGTACTCGGCATCGCCCTGCATCACCTGGTCTCGGACGCCTGGTCGGCCACCATCGCCCTGCGCGAACTGGCCCTGGGTTATGAAGCCCGTTGCAACGGCGCACCGGCCGAACTGCCGGCCCTACCACTGCAATACGCCGACTTCGCCCTCTGGCAGCGCGAACACCTGCAAGGCGCCGAACTCAAGCGCCAGCTCGATTACTGGACCACCACCCTGGACCGGCGCGACAGCGACGCCAGCCCACTGCTGGCCTTACCCACCGATCATCCACGGCCTTCGGTGCAAAGCTACCGCGCCGGGATCGTGCAGCGAGAACTCAGCGCCGACCTCAGTGGCCGGGTACACGCCTTTGCCAGTCGCCTCGGCACCACGCCGTTCACCGTCCTGCTCGCAGGTTTCGCCGTGTTGATGCACCGTTTGAGCGGCGATGCCACGGTGCTGGTCGGCACCCCGGTCACCCATCGGGAACAACCGAGCACCGAAGGCCTGCTGGGCATTCTGTTGAACAACCTGGCGATTCGCGCGGACTTCGAGCCGCAAGCCGACTTCACCGCCCTGGTCAAACAAGTGGCCGAGCGTCTGCGCAATGGCTTGCTGCATCAGGACCTGCCGTTCGAACAATTGGTCGACAGCCTGCAACTGCCACGCAGCCTCAGCCATGCACCGCTGTACCAGGTGATGGTCGCCCAGCAACTGGCCATGGAGTCGCGGTTGCGCTTCCCCGGGCTGGAATTCGAAGCCCTGGACACGCCACTGCGGCACTCCGAATGCGATCTGGACCTGCACGTGCTGTGCCCGGCCAATGCGCCGATCCAGCTGGAGCTGATGTTCGCCCTCGACCTGTTCGTCGCCGACAGCGCCCGCCAGACCCTCGCCCGCCTGGAACATCTGCTCGAGCACATGCTCGCCGAGCCCCAGCGCCCAGTCGCCGCCTTGCCACTGCTGATGGACGCGGAATGGCAACGCACCGTGGTCGAGTGGAACCGTACCGAGATGGCGGTGCCGACGCACCTGACCTTCGCCCAGTTGTTCGAACAACAGGCCGAGCGTACCCCGGAGCGTGACGCCCTGTGTTTCGAAGGCCGCAGCCTGAGCTACGGCGAACTGAACCGTCGGGCCAACCAAGTGGCGCATTACCTGCGCAGCCGCGGCGTCGCTGCCAACCGCCCGGTGGCGCTGTGTGTCGAGCGTTCGCTGGAGCTGCTGGTCGGCCTGCTGGGCATTCTCAAGTCCGGTGGCGCCTATGTACCGCTGGACCCGACCTACCCGGCGGATCGCCTGGCGTACATGCTCGAAGACGCGCAACCGGCACTGTTCCTCGGCCAGCAGGGCTTGTTGGAACAGCTGGGCACTGAACTGCCACGCGTGCACCTGGACAGCGACCCGGCCCTGTTCGCCCTCCAGCCGGACAGCAATCCGGCCCCGCTCGCCGGGCCGCAAGACCTGGCCTACATCATGTACACCTCCGGTTCGACCGGTAAGCCCAAGGGCACCCTGGTGACCAACGGTTCGGTGGTCAACCTGGCCTGGGCGCGCATCCATGGCTTGTATCGCCGCTACACCGACCAGCCGATGCGCACCAGCTTCAACTACTCGTTCGCCTTTGACAGTTCGGTGGCCGAGCTGATCCTGCTGCTGGACGGCCACAGCCTGTACCTGACCCCGGAAGACGTGCGCTACGACCCCGAGGCCCTCGCCGGTTTCTTCCGCGACACCCGCCTGGACGCCTTCGAATGCACCCCGGCCCAGCTCAAGGCCCTGCTCGAAAGCGACGGCGTTCGCCGTGGCGAGGTGTACCTGCCGCGCTTCGTGCTGTTCGGTGGCGATGCGGTGGATACGCAGCTATGGCAACGCCTGCCGTCAATTGCCGGCAGCCGCTTCTTCAACACCTACGGCCCGACCGAATGCACGGTGGATGCCACCGGTTGCGCGGTGGATGACTTCCCGCAGCGGCCGATCATCGGCCGGCCCATCGCCAACGTGCGCACCTATGTGCTCGATGCCTTCCTCAACCCGATGCCGGTGGGCGTCCCGGGGGAACTGCACATCGGTGGTGCCGGCGTGACCCTGGGTTACCTCAACCGTGCCGAACAGACCGCGAAGGTGTTCATCGAAGACCCGTTCTCGTCGCTGCCCGGCGCACGGATGTACAAATCCGGCGACCTGGTACGCTGGCTGCCCGACGGCCAGCTCGAATACCTGGGACGCATGGATCATCAAGTGAAGATCCGAGGCTTCCGTGTCGAGCTGGGGGAAATCGAAACCTTGATCGGCGCCCAACCGGGCGTACGCCAGGCCGTGGTGCTGGCCCGTGAAGACGTGCCCGGCGACAAGCGCCTGGTGGCCTACGTGACGTGCGACCAGCAGGCCGACATCCACGCCTGGCGCAAAACCATTGGCGCCGCCCTGCCCGACTACATGGTGCCCTCGGCATTCGTGCTGCTCGATGAACTGCCGCTGACCGATAACGGCAAACTCAACCGCAAGGCCTTGCCGGCCCCGGACATCCAAGCCGCGCCAGACGCCCTTGACCCGCCGCGCAGCGCCGCCGAACGACAACTGGCCGTCCTGTGGGCCGAGTTGCTCAACGTGCCATCGTCGCAGATCGGCCGTGACAGCCATTTCTTCTACCTCGGCGGACACTCGCTGCTGGCGGCGGCGCTGTTTGCCCGCCTGCGCCAACAGTTCTCTACCGTGCCACCGTTGCGGGCGGTGTTCGAACACCCGACCCTCGACGCCTTGGCCGCACTACTGGGCGATCCCCTGCAAGCCCCGGCGGCGACCTTCGTTGCGGCGGCACGTCCGGCGCGCCTGCCGCTGTCGTTCGAACAGCAACGCTTGTGGTTCCTCGAACAACTGAGTGCCGGTGGTGGCGAGTACAACGTGGTCAGTGCCGTGCAATTGGACGGCGAACTCAACGTCCAGGCCCTGCAATCAGCCCTGAACAGCGTGGTCCAACGCCACGAGATCCTGCGCAGCCGCATCGTGCGCGATACCGATGACGAGCTGGCGTTGATCATCGAACCGAAGGTCGATCTCACCGTACAGGTGACGACACTGCAGGCGACCAGCGACGAGCAGTGGCAGCAACTGACCGACGCGGCGATCCACGCAGAAACCGGCCGCCGTTTCGACCTCGCCGCCGAAGTGCCGGTCCGGGCCACGTTGCTGCAACGCAGCGGCGGCGTCCAGTCGTTGCTGTTGCTCAGCGTGCACCACTGCGCCACCGATGACGCCTCCAGCCAGAACCTGCTGGATGAACTGCGCCAGTGCTACACCGCCCAGTGCCTGGGCACTCCGGCGGCACTGCCGGCGCTGGCGCTGCAATACCCCGATTACGCCCTCTGGCAGCGCGAGCCCGGTCAACAGACTGCGTTCAGCAGCCAACTGGAATACTGGCGCAACCAACTGGAGGACGGCGACTACCTGCTGGACCTGCCGACCGAACAGGGCCGTCCAAACGAGCTCGCCCCGGCGGCCGGCGCCGTGCAACTGCAATTGCCCCCTGCCCTGGTGGAACGCCTGCGGCAGTTTGCCCAGCAACGCGGTGCCACCCTGTACATGCTCATGCTCGGTGCCGCGCAACTGCTCTTGGGCCGCTACGCCAACCAACGCGACGTGCGAATCGGCAGCCCGGTGGCCCAGCGGCCATTCGCCGAGCTGCAGCCGCTGATCGGCTGCTTCGTCAACACCGTGGTCATGCGCGCCGACCTGGATCCGGCGCAAGACTTCGAAGGCTTGCTGGGCCAGGTGCGCAACCGTGTGCTGGATGCCCAACAGCATCAGGACGTGCCGTTCGACCAGGTCGTGGAGCACTTGAAGCCTTCGCGCAGCCTCGGCCAGACGCCGCTGTTCCAAGTGCTGTTCGCCATGCAAAACGCCGACTCGTCGAGCCAGCCATGGCCGCAGTTGCAGGTCAGTGAACGCGCGGTGACCGCCCAGGCCACCAAGTACGACCTGAACTGGGAAGTGCACGACGGCGAGGTGCTGTCGGTGTTGCTGGAATACCGCGCCGCGCTGTTCAGCGAAACCACCGCTCGGCGTTGGCTGGAACAATGGCAACAACTGCTGGAAACCATGCTCGAAGCGCCACAAACCCGCCTCGGTGATTGGACACCACTACCGGCGGACGAGCGTCATCGCCAACTGATCGAGTGGAACGCCACCGAACGTCACTACAGCGGCCCAACCAACCTGCACACCGCCCTGAGCCAGCAAGCGGCCCTGAGCCCCAACGCCCCGGCGCTGGTGTTCGAAGGCCAGCGCCTGACTTATGCCGAACTGGACCAGCGGGCGCAAACCGTCGCCCGGGCCCTGCGTGCCGCCGGCGTAGGCAGCGACAGCATCGTGCCGCTGTGCATGGAGCGTTCGGTGGAAATGGTCGTGGCCTTGCTCGGCATCGTCCATGCCGGCGCCGCGTGGCTGCCGCTGGACCCGGAGTTGCCTGCCACGCGTCTGGCGTTCCTGATCGAAGACGCCGACGCCAAGGTCACCTTGACTCAAGCGCAATGGCTGTCGCGCCTGCCAGCCGCTCATCAAGCCTGGACGCTGGATGCGTTGCCAAACGCTGAAGTCGCAGAACCGATCAGCGTCCAGGCCAATGACCTGGCCTACGTGCTCTACACCTCCGGCTCCACCGGCCAACCCAAAGGCGTGATGAACGAACACGGCGCCTTGATGAACCGCCTGCATTGGATGCAGGACGCCTTCCCGATTGGCCCGAACGACCGTGTGCTGCAGAAAACCCCGTACAGCTTCGACGTGTCGGTGTGGGAGTTCTTCTGGCCGCTGATCACTGGCGCAACCCTGGTGGTTGCCCGTCCGGACGGTCATCGCGACCCGGCCTACCTCAGCCAGTTGATCCAGCAGGAACGGGTCACGACCTTGCACTTCGTGCCGTCGATGCTGCGGGCCTTTGTCGAAGAGCCGAGCCTGGCCGACTGCCACAGCCTGCGCCAGGTATTCGCCAGTGGCGAAGCCTTGCCGGTGGACCTGGTGCGGCGCTTCATGGGCCAACATCCGGCGGCGCTGGTCAACCTGTACGGCCCCACCGAAGCGGCCATCGACGTCTCGGTCTGGCGCTGCTCGGCCAACGACACGATCGTGCCGATCGGCAAGCCCATCGCCAACCTGCGCTTGTACATCCTCGATGAAGCCATGCAACCGCTACCGATTGGCAGCATCGGCGAGCTGTACATCGGCGGCGTCGGCGTGGCTCGCGGCTATTTGAAACGCCCGGACCTCACCGAAGAACGCTTCCTCGCCAGCCCGTTCGTGGACGGTGATCGCCTGTACCGCACCGGTGACCGTTGCCGCTTCCTGGCCGATGGCAACATCGAGTACCTGGGGCGTCTCGACCATCAGGTGAAGCTGCGTGGGCAGCGCATCGAGCTGGGTGAAATCGATGCTGCGCTGCTGGCCCAGGCCGGTGTTCGCGACGCCGCCACCTTGTTGCTCGACCAACGCCTGGTGAGTTTCTGGTGCGGTGACGCCGATGAAGCGACCCTGCGTGCCGACTTGAGCGACAGCCTGCCCGGGCACATGCAGCCAGGCGTGTTCGTGCAGCTCGACCGCCTGCCGCTCAACAGCAACGGCAAGCTCGACCGCAAGGCATTGGCCGCCACGCCGCTGCCACACAGCCAAAGCGACCAGCCACGCACCGCGCCGCGTAATGCCACTGAAACCGTGCTTTGCGAACTGTTCAGCGAGGTGCTGGGCTGTTCAGACGTCGGCATCGAGGACCACTTCTTCCAACTTGGCGGCCACTCCTTGCTGGCCACCCGCCTGGTCAGTCGGGTCCGTGAGCGCCTGGGGGTGTCCCTGCCCTTGCCGCTGGTGTTCGCCCAACCGACAGTCGTGGCCCTGGCCGAGCATCTGTGCGCGGCGACGCCCGGTGAATCGATCAGCGCACAACCGCGCCCGGCGCAATTGCCCCTGGGTCTGGCCCAGCGCCGGTTCTGGATGCTCAGCCGCCTGGTGTCGGAGTCCCGCGAATACCACATGCCGTTCGCCCTGACCTTGCGCGGCGAGTTGCAGGTCCAGGTCTTGCGCGAGGCCTTTGCGCAAGTCAGCCAGCGCCACCTGGTGCTGCGCAGCCGGATCGTCGACGTCGACGGCGAACCGCAATTGCTGATCGACGACCACGGGCCGGCGCTCGCGGTCACTCGCGTTGCGACCCAGGACTGGGCAGCGACCTGCGCCAACGCCCAGGACGAACTGATGACACCGTTCGACCTGGCCTCCGCCGCGCCTTGGCGTGCGCACCTGCTGCAACGCCAGGACAGCGACGAAAACCTGTTGCTGGTGTGCCTGCACCACAGCGCCACCGACGGTTGGGCCATGCAGTTGCTCATCGACGAACTGACCCAGGCCTACGCCGCCGGCCTCAACGGGCAGTCGCCTGCCTGGACGCCGCTGGAGATCGACTACGTCGATTTTGCCCTGTGGCAACAGCACCCGGACACCCAAGCCCGGCGCAGCGACAGCCTGGACTACTGGAAAAACCATCTGGGCCAGGAGGACTATCAACTCGACCTGCCCATCGACCATCCACGCGGCGCCGAAGCCGACCGTCGCGCCCAGCAACTGACTGTCCGCCTGGGCAGCCAGCGCGCCGAAGCCATCCGACAGTTCGCCCGTCAGCGCGGCACCACCACCTACGTGGTGCTGGCCACAGCCCTGAGCGCGCTGCTGGCCCGCTACAGCGGCCAGCGGGAGATTCGCCTCGGCACCCCGGCGGACCAACGTGACCACGCCCAAACCCAGACGCTGCTGGCCTGCCTGGTCAACACCCTGGTGATCCGCAGTGACGTCGACCAACGGGCCCCGGCCGAGCAACTGCTCGCCAGCCTCGAGGCCGACCTACGCGCCGCCCAGGCCCACGCCGACCTGCCTTTCGCCACCCTGGTCGGAGCCATCGCGCAAAACCGCGACTTGAACCGCACGCCGTTGTTCCAAGTGCTGTTCTCCCTCAACTACGGCCGCGTCGACAGCAGCCAATGGCCGGGGCTGAACGTCGAAGAGCAGATGCTGCCGGTGATCGACGCCAAGTTTGAACAGAGCTGGGAAGTCCAGGACGACGGCAGCGACATGACGCTGGCGCTGGAATACCAATCGGCCTTGTACGACGAAGCGACGATGCAACGCTGGAGCGCGCAGTGGTGCGCGCTGCTCGACGCCCTGGTGGCAACCCCTGGGCGCACCCTGGTCGAACTGTTCCCGCAACAGCAGGACCAGCAGCAACTCGACTGCTGGAACGCCACCGAACGTCATTACAGCGGCCCAACCAACCTGCACACCGCCCTGAGCCAGCAAGCAGCCCTGAGCCCCAACGCCCCGGCGCTGGTGTTCGAAGGCCAGCGCCTGACTTATGCCGAACTGGACCAGCGGGCGCAAACCGTCGCCCGGGCCCTGCGCGCCGTCGGCGTAGGCAGCGACAGCATCGTGCCGCTGTGCATGGAGCGTTCCGTGGAGATGGTCGTGGCCTTGCTCGGCATCGTCCATGCCGGCGCCGCGTGGCTGCCGCTGGATCCGGAGTTGCCTGCCACGCGTCTGGCCTTCCTGATCGAAGACGCCGACGCCAAGGTCACCTTGACTCAAGCGCAATGGCTGTCGCGCCTGCCAGCCGCTCATCAAGCCTGGACGCTGGATGCGTTGCCAAACGCTGAAGTCGCAGAACCGATCAGCGTCCAGGCCAATGACCTGGCCTACGTGCTCTACACCTCCGGCTCCACCGGCCAACCCAAAGGCGTGATGAACGAACACGGCGCCTTGATGAACCGCCTGCACTGGATGCAGGAGGCCTTCCCGATTGGCCCGAACGACCGTGTGCTGCAGAAAACCCCGTACAGCTTCGACGTGTCGGTGTGGGAGTTCTTCTGGCCACTGATCACCGGCGCAACCCTGGTGGTTGCCCGTCCGGACGGTCATCGCGACCCGGCCTACCTCAGCCAGTTGATCCAGCAGGAACGGGTCACGACCTTGCACTTCGTGCCGTCGATGCTGCGGGCCTTTGTCGAAGAGCCGAGCCTGGCCGACTGCCACAGCCTGCGCCAGGTATTCGCCAGTGGCGAAGCCTTGCCGGTGGACCTGGTGCGGCGCTTCATGGGCCAACATCCGGCGGCGCTGGTCAACCTGTACGGCCCCACCGAAGCGGCCATCGACGTCTCGGTCTGGCGCTGCTCGGCCAACGACACGATCGTGCCGATCGGCAAGCCCATCGCCAACCTGCGCTTGTACATCCTCGATGAAGCCATGCAACCGCTACCGATTGGCAGCATCGGCGAGCTGTACATCGGCGGCGTCGGCGTGGCTCGCGGCTATTTGAAACGCCCGGACCTCACCGAAGAACGCTTCCTCGCCAGCCCGTTCGTGGACGGTGATCGCCTGTACCGCACCGGTGACCGTTGCCGCTTCCTGGCCGATGGCAACATCGAGTACCTGGGGCGTCTCGACCATCAGGTGAAGCTGCGTGGGCAGCGCATCGAGCTGGGGGAAATCGACTCAGCCCTGCTGAACCTGCCGGCCATCACCGGCGCCTGCACCCTGGTCATCGACAACCGCCTGGTGGCGTTCTACAGCAGCAGCACCGCGCAGTCGGACCTCGACATTCAGCTCGCGGCCGAGCTGCCGGCCTACATGGTACCGGCGGTGTGGGTGCAAATCCCGGCCCTGCCCCTGAGCACCAACGGCAAGATCGACCGCAAGGCCCTGGCCGCCCTGCCCTTGCCAAACACCCAGAAAGACTACGCGGCACCGCGCAATGACCTGGAACGCCTGCTCTGTCAGTTGTTCGGCGAACTACTCGGCGAAACCTTGACCGGCGGCCGCGAAATCGGCACCTCGGACAGTTTCTTCGCCTTGGGCGGTGACTCGATTCTTGGCCTGAAACTGATCTCGCGCTTGCGGGAACAGGGCTATTCGCTCACGCCACGGGACCTGTTCCGTTCGCCGACCCCGGCGGCCCTGGCCCACGTGACCACGGCCCTGCTGACCCAGGCCGAACAAGGCGACGTGACCGGGCCGATGCCGCTGATGCCGTTGCACCAGTGGTTTTTCGACCAGCAGCAGGTCCAGGCCGCGCACTGGAACCAATCGGTGCTCGCCGACAGCGACCGTCGCCTGGAACCGGCCATTGTCCAAGCCACACTGGATCGGCTGGTCGCCCACCACGACGCCCTGCGCCTGCGTTTCACCCACGTCGACGGCCAATGGCAGGCACACATCGCGCCGGTGGCACCGGCCCCACTGACCTGCTGCGAGCAGTCGGAACAATTGCTGCACGTCGCGCAAAGCCTGGACCTGCAACACGGCCCGCTGTTTGCCGCGGCCCTATTGGAAGGCACACCGCAGCGCCTGTACCTGGTGGCCCATCACCTGGTGGTCGATGCGGTGTCCTGGACGCCGCTGCTGGAAGACTTCCAACAGTTGTATTGCGCCCTGGAACGTGGCGAGCAGCCGACGTTGCCGGCGAAAACCACCTCGTATCGCCAATGGGCCGAGCACCTGCAAGCCCATGCCGCCAAGGCTGCTACCGAGCATCGCTACTGGAGTGCCCAAACCTCTGCAAACCCGCCGCCCATGGCCACGGTCGCCGAGCGCCAGACCCTCTCGGCCCGCTGGGATGCCCGCCGCACGCACCAATGGCTGACCGAGTCCCATGCGGCTTACCGCACACAACCGGAAGAACTGCTGATCGCCGCCCTCGCCGCGACCTTGGCCGAGGTCGAACAGCGCAGCGACATCGTCGTGGACCTGGAGCGCCACGGGCGTGACGCCCCGTTTGCCGGGCTGGACGTCGGCCGCACCGTCGGCTGGTTCACCACCCTCTACCCACTGCGGGTGAACGCCCGCGGCGCTGCGGGTGATCAGGTGCGCAACGCCAAGCAAGCCTTGCGCGATGTACCCGGCCTGGGGCTGGGCTACGGCTTGCTGCGCCAGCGCGGCGAGTTGCCGGCCAGCCACGGCGATGTGCTGTTCAACTACCTGGGGCATGAACAAACGCCAGCGGGCTGGTTACGCGCCAGCAGCCTGACCCCGCCGCCGGAGGTGGCCTCGGCGAACCGAGTGACCCATGCCCGTGAAGTGGTGGCTTGGCTGGAGGACGGCATATTGCGTGTGCAATGGCACAGCGTCACGCCGAACGCCGACAGCCGTTTGCCCGCTCGCCTGCTGGAACGTTTGCAGGCACTGGTCGAACACTGCCTCGACCCGCAGGCCGGTTCGCTGATGCCTGCGGACTTCCCGCTGGCCAAGGCGCTGAACCAGAAATCCCTGGACAAGCTGCTGGGCAAGCTCAAGACCAAACCCAATTCCCAAAGCTAGCGAGCGACACGGCGCCTGCGCAGGCGCCTTGATCGACTCACTTGAGTTTTCAAGACTTTGAAATGGACCAAGCAAGCATGAACAACATCGAAGACATCTACTCCCTTTCGCCGACCCAGCACGGCCTGTTGTTCCACAGCGTCTATGAACCGGATTCGCGAGTTTATTACCAGCAGTTGAGCCTGGACATGAACGGCCCGCTGCAACTGAGCGCGTTTCGCGGCGCCTGGCAGGCGCTGATGCAGCGCCACGCCGTGCTGCGCAGTGCGTTTCTCTGGGAAGAGCTGGACGATGCCTATCAGGTGGTGCAACAGGAAGTGCCATTGCCCCTGACCGAACTGGACTGGCAAGACCGCGCCGAGCCCCAGGCCGCGCTGGAACAGTTGGCACTGGAGCAGCGGGCGCAACCCCTGGAGCTCAATGACTCGCCGCTGA
Organism: Pseudomonas beijingensis; assembly: GCF_030687295.1. Lineage (NCBI taxonomy): Bacteria > Pseudomonadati > Pseudomonadota > Gammaproteobacteria > Pseudomonadales > Pseudomonadaceae > Pseudomonas > Pseudomonas beijingensis. The sequence goes on from NZ_CP117425.1 coordinate 4,700,949, forward strand.
TGCGCGTGTGCCTGGTGCGCCTGGCACCCGAACGCTGGCACCTGATCTGGACCTTCCATCACATCCTCATGGACGGTTGGAGCGTCGGCATCGCCGTCCAGGAATGGCTGGCGCTGTACTACGAGCAGGCTCATGGCCGCCCCGCCGACCTGGCGCCGACCCGTCCTTACCGGGACTACATCGCCTGGTTGGCGGAACAGGACATGGCCGCCACCGAAGGCTTCTGGCGCGAGCAATTGCAGGACGTGAGCGAGCCGACCCCGCTGCCCACCTTCGCCGCACGCCAGCCGGCACCGGCAGGGGCGCCGTTCGCCGAGCGGGAAAGTCTGCTGACGGCCAGCGAAACCGAGCAACTGGCACATTTCGCCCGCCACAACGACCTGACCATCAACACGTTGATCCAGGGCGCCTGGGCACTGCTGCTGGGCCAGCACGCCGGGCGTGACGACGTGGTCTATGGCGTCACCGTCGCCGGGCGTCCAGAGAACCTGGCGGCGGTGGACAGCACCGTCGGGCTGTTCATCAATACCTTGCCGCTGCGCGTGCAATGGGCGGATGCGTCGACGCTGGTGGCCTGGCTGCAACACTTGCAGCAAGCCAACAGCGATCTGCGCCACCACGCCTATTTGCCGCTGGGCAAGCTCAAGTCGATGACGCGCATCGCCGCTGAACAGGCGCTGTTCGACTCTATCCTGGTGTTCGAAAACTTCCCGGTCACCGACGCGCTCAACCAGGACACCGGCGGCTTGAGTTTCAGTGCCCCGAGCAACGACCAGCAGGCCGACGGCATCACCCTCACCCAAGGCCGCAACCACTTCCCGTTGTCGCTGATCGTGGTGCCGGACAAACAACTGCACTACCTGATCAGTTACGACCGCAGTCGCTTCAGCGATGCCGAGGTCTCGGTGCTGTCGGCCCAATTGCGCGCCATCCTGCTGGCGATGACGGCGCAAGCGCAGTGCCGGGTCAGCGAGTTGGAGTGGCTGAGCCCTGAAGAACGCCAGCAACTGCTCGTGCAGGGTCGTGGCGTGCAACTGCCAGTGCCTTCTGCGTGCCTGCACCAGCGCTTCGAAGAACAGGTGGCCGCCCATCCGGAACACCTGGCGGTCCGCGACCCTCAGGTCGCCCTGACTTACCGTGAACTGGACCAGCAAGCCAACCGCCTCAGCCAGTATTTGCGTGCCCAGGGCATCGGCCACGACAGCGTCGTGGCACTGGCCCTGGAACGCAGCGCCGAGTTCGTGGTTGCCCTGCTGGCCACCCTCAAGGCTGGCGCCGCCTATCTGCCGCTGGACCTCAAACAGCCTGCCGGGCGCCTGGCCGACGTGCTGGTGGACAGCCGCGCCGCGCTGCTGATCGGCGCTGCCGCCTCACCGCTGCTCAAAGGCCTCGCCGAGCACACGCCAACGCTGTGGCTGGCGGAACAGGCCGACGCCATAGCCTCCCAGCCAGACACGCCACCGGCCGTGGACCACAGCCCGACTGACGCCGCCTACGTGATCTACACCTCGGGCTCCACGGGCACCCCCAAGGGCGTGGTGGTCGAGCACCAATCCATCGTCGATTACCTGACGGCGGTGCACGCGGTCCTCAACCCGCCACCGATGGCCCGCTACGGCTTGCTGTCGAGCATCGCCGCCGACCTCGGCCACACGCAGTTATTCGGTGCCCTGTGCAGCGGCGCCAGCCTGTTGCTGGTGGATGAAGACAGCGGTTTCAGCCCTCTGGCACTGGCCGAACTCTTCGACCAACACCCGGTGGATGTGCTGAAGATCACCCCAAGCCATCTGGCCGGCCTGTTGCAGGCGTTGCCCGATGCCCGCCTGCTGCCCCGCGCCCTGCTGGTCTTCGGTGGCGACGCCCTCAGCCCGACGCTGCTGGAACAGGTCAACCGCCTGGCGCCAGGGCTCAGGGTGTTCAACCACTATGGGCCGAGCGAAGCGACAGTCGGGGCGATTGCCACCGAGTTGCCGGCGGGCCTGCGCAGCATCGCCCTCGGCCGGCCGCTGCCGAACCGCCGACTGCAAGTGGTGGATGCCAACGGCCGCCTGGTGCCCACCGGGGTATCCGGCGAACTGCTGATCAACGGCGCCCTGGCCCGGGGTTACCTGCACCGCCCGGACCTGACCGCCGAACGCTTTCACCTCGACGCCGATCAGCAACGTTGGTATCGCACCGGCGACCGTGTGCGCTGGCAAGTGGACGGCCAACTGGCGTTCCTCGGTCGGGTCGACAGCCAGGTCAAGATCCGCGGCAACCGCCTGGAGCTGGGCGAAGTCGAAGCGCAGCTCAAGCGCCTGTCGCCGCTGATCGAACAGGCACTGGTCCGTGCCGTGGAACTGGACGGCAGCCTGCGCCTGGTGGCCTACCTGGTCGCCAGCCAGTCGCTGTCCGCCACGAAACTGCGTAACGACCTTGCGGCGCGGGTGCCGGACTACATGGTGCCGGCGCACTTCATCACCCTCGACGAACTGCCCCTGACCCGTAACGGCAAGGTCGATGTGCAACGCTTGCCGCTCCCGCAAAAAACCACGGACGACAGCGCCACCCACGTTGCCCCGCGCAATGAAGTCGAAGCGCAGTTGGCGGCTATCTGGCAGGACGTCCTGAAGCTTGAACGTGTCGGCGTGCATGACAACTTCTTCGCCCTGGGCGGCGACTCGATCATCAACTTGCAGATCATCGCCCGCGCCAACCAGCAAGGGCTGAAACTCACGCCCCGCCAGCTCTTCGAAAACCGCACCATCGCTGATATCGCCCGGGTGCTCGGCGCCGATGCCAGCCATGGCGTGGCACACGAGATTACCGATGGCTATGACCTGCCACTGGCCGCCGGGCAACGAGCACGCCTGCAACAAGGGCCGTTGCACGCCACCTGGCGTTGCGTGGCGCTGACCCAGGCCATCGATAGCGAGCTGCTGACCCAGGCCATCGCCGCGTTGCAGCAACACCACCAGGCCCTGCGCCTGGCGCTCAAGGCCCTGCCGGACGGCGAGTGGCAGCAACGGGTGCTGGTCGCGGCCAAGGCCCCGGTCATCACCACCGAAAAACTGGAGACCTGCGCCCCGGCGCAACTGCAAACCTTGGCCCAGGCCGGGGTCGACGCGCTGGAACTGGACGCAGGCCAAACCCTGCACGCCAGCCTGCTGGAGGTCGGCGGCAAGTATTCCCTGCTGCTGGCCGCTCATCCGCTGTGCCTGGACGAGGCGTCCTGGTCGCTGCTGCTGACCGACCTCAATCTGGCCCTGGCGCAACTGCGTTATCAGCGGCCGGTGCGCCTGTCCTACACCGGGGGCGACTTTACCCAATGGACGCGGCACCAGCAGGCCCACGCTCAGGGTGACGCCCTGGACGACGCCTGGGAACATTGGCTGCAATATGCAGGCTTGGAACCGCTGCAACTGCCTGACAGCCAGCAGCCGGCCAGCGTGGCCGAACAAACCTTGCCAGCCACCACTTCAGGCGAACTCAAGCGCCTGGGCGAGGTGCTGCAACTGGACTGGAACAGTCTGTTGGCCGCTGCCGTGACCGAACAGTGCCGTGAACTGTGCGGCAACGGCCGGGTCGCGCTGAGCGTGCAGGATGCCCGGCCGAGCGCCGAGCGCTTGCCGGTCGATGCGCCGATTGCCGTGGCCGACCTCGACCCGGCGCGCATCATGGGGCCCTTGGCCCTGGCGGTGCCGTACTTCCTCCAGCCCGAAGGCGACAGCCTGCTGCAACGCTTGCAGGCACTGGTCGCGCAGATGCGCGCCTACCCGCAACACGGCGTCGACTATGGCGCCCTTCGTTACCTGTCGGACAATACCTACCTGCAAGAACCGCTGCGTGAGCTGCCGGCGGCCTCGGTCGCCATTCGCTGGCTGGGCAACCTCGACAGCCATCGCGAAGAACGCGGCATCCTGGCCCAGGTCGAAGCCGCAAGCCCATCGACGGCATCGACTTGCCCGCTGACCCTGGACGCCTGGTGGCAGGGCGATTGCCTGCACCTGCGCAGCCACGGTGTCCTCGCCGCCGACTGGGCGCCGCGCCTGGCCCAACGCCTGAACGACCTCGCCGGGCTCGTCACCGCAGCCGAGTTGCGTCCTGCCAGCCAGGCATTCCCGCTGTGCCACAAGCAAGCGGCGACCCTGGCCGCCGAACCGCTGGACTGGCTGAACATCGAAGACGTCTACCCGCTGTCGTCGATGCAACAGGGCATGCTCCTGCACACCTTGTTGCAGCCCCACAGCGGCATCTACCTGATGCAACAACGCTACAGCTGGGACGGAGTATTGCAACGCCCGGCGATGGAAGCCGCGTGGCAGCTGTTCCTCGAGCGCCACCCCATGATGCGGACCGCCTTCTGGTGGCAAGACGACCATGAGCCGCTGCAATGCGTGTACCGCCAGACCCATCGGGCGTTCGACTGGCAGGACCTGCGCCATCTCGACGAAGAGCAGCAGCGCCTGGCGATGGATCAGGCCCTCGAAGCACAACGCCTGCAAGGCTTCGACATGGCTTGTGCGCCGCTGACCCATCTACGGGTGTTCCAACTCGATGAGCGACGCTTCGCCGTGGTGCGCAGCTTCCACCACATCCTGACCGACGCCTGGTGCTTCGGCCTGCTGATGGAAGACCTGCTGGCGATCTACCAGGCCATCGTGCGCCAGGAGCCGGTGGCCCGTCCGCGCCTGCGCTCGTTCCGCGGCTACATGAGCTGGCTGGAACGCCATGACATGGCCGCCGCCCACGCATTCTGGCAGGCCGAAATGGCCGGTTTCAGCGAGCCAACGCCGCTGCATGTGGACAGCCCCGTGGCCCGTCCGGAGCAGGCACCGGAACAGGTCGGCGACTTCGACCAGACCCTGAGCATCGCCCAGACCCAGCGCCTGCAGCAGCTGTGCCAGCAATATCAATTGACACCCAACACCTGGATCCAGGGCGCCTGGGCGCTGTTGCTGTCGCGCTACAGCGGCAACCGCGACGTGTTGTTCGGCGTGACCGTGGCCGGTCGCCCGACTGACCTGGCCGGTGTAGAAGAAATGGTCGGCCTGTTCATCAACAGCCTGCCACTGCGCATCGATGTCGACCCAGAGGCGCCAGTGGCCGACTGGTTGCAGGCGCTGCTGTCCCACAACGCGCAATTGCGCGAACACGAAAGCGCCTCGCTGGTGGACATCCAGCGTTGCAGCCAAGTGCCGCGCGGCCAGCAGTTGTTCGACAGCCTGGTGGTGTTCGAGAACGCGCCGCTGGACATCAGCAGCGTGCAACTGGACGCCTTCAGCATCGACATCTATGAAGACCGCGTGCACACCAACTTCCCGATGACGGTGGTGCTGTACCCCGGCGACCGCCTGGGCATTCGCCTGTCCTACGACAGCCAGCGCTTCAGCACTGACACCGTACAGCGCATGCTCGGGCATTTGGTGCAGTTGCTTTCGGGCATGCTGGAAACGCCCCAGGCGCCCCTGGGCAGCCTGCACATGCTGCCCGAAGCGGAACGTCGGCAGTTGCAGATCGACTGCAACCGCAGCGACGTCGACTTCCCGCTGGAGCGCGGTTATGCGGCGCTGTTCGCCGAGCAAGTACGCAGCCGCCCGCAACACCTGGCTGCCGTATGCCAGGGACAATCGCTGACCTACGCCGAACTGGACCGCCGCGCCAACGCCATCGCCCATGCGCTGCAAGCCGCCGGTGCCGGTCCGGAAACCCTGGTGGCGCTGTTCGCTGAGCGAGGCTTGGCCTTGCTGACGATGATGATCGCCACGCTCAAGGTCGGCGCGGCGTTCCAGGCCTTGGACATCCAACAGCCCCACGCCCGCCTGGCGGAGGTGCTGAACCTCGGCGAAGCGCCGCTTTTGTTGGCGTGCGAGCACGCGACCTCGGCACTGGACAATGTCCTGCCACAGATGCGCCAGCAACCCACCTGCCTGATCGCCCAGGCGCTCTGGCAAGGCCGCGAGCAGCCGCCGGTGAGCTATGCACATAACCCCGATCAACTGGCCTATGTGATCTTCACCTCGGGCTCCACCGGCACGCCAAAAGGCGTGATGGTCGAACAAAGGGGGATGCTCAACAACATGTTCGGCAAAGTCCCGAGCCTGGGCCTGGGTGAGCACGACCGCATTGCCCAGACCGCTTCGGCGGCGTTCGATATCAGCGTCTGGCAATTCCTCGCCGCGCCGCTGTTCGGCGCCACCGTGCACATTCTTCCCGATGCCCAGGCCCACGACCCTGTGGCCCTGCTCGACGCCGTTCAAGAACAGCAGTTGACGCTGCTGGAAACCGTACCGGCGCTGATTCGCGGCATGCTCCAGGAAAGCCAGGCGCACCACTCCCTGGCGAGCCTGCGCTGGCTGTTGCCCACCGGCGAGGCATTGCCGCCGGCCCTGGCCCGGGATTGGTTCGCGCGCTTCCCGGCGATCCCGTTGATGAACGCCTACGGCCCCGCCGAATGCTCGGACGACGTCGCCTTCTACCCCATCACCCAAGCCCCCGCCGACGACTGCCTGCACATGCCCATCGGCAAGCCGACCGCCAATAACCAGGTGTTCGTTCTCGACTCGGCGCTGCGCCTGGTCCCTGTCGGTGTACCCGGAGAATTGTGCATCGGCGGTGTCGGCGTGGGACGCGGTTATCTGCGCGACCCGCAACGCACCCGCGAAGCCTTTGTCCCGCATCCGTTCCAGGCCGATGCGCGCCTGTATCGCAGCGGTGATATCGGTCGGATGCGCGCCGATGGCGTGATCGAATACCTCGGCCGTCGCGACCAGCAAGTGAAGATTCGTGGCCACCGCATCGAACTGGGCGAGATCGAAAACCGCCTGATGCAGCACCCGGCGGTGGACAGCGCGGCGGTGCTGGCGCTGCCCGACGCCCGTGGCGCGTTGCAACTGCTGGCCTGGTATGTGCTCGACGAAGCGGCCGACCTGGACGGCGAGCCCGCGCAACAGGTCTTGAGCGCGTACCTGGGCGAGCAACTGGCAAGCTACATGGTCCCGGCTCGTTGGCTGAGCCTTGCGCAATTGCCGCTGAACGCCAATGGCAAGGTCGACCGTCGCGCCCTCGCCGCCCTGGGCGTGCCCCAGGACGAGACGGCGCAGGCGCAATCCATGGCACCGCGCACACCAACCGAACACGTCTTGGCCGAACTCTGGCAAGAGATTCTCGGCCTGGACAACGTGGGTGTGCACGACGACTTCTTCGCCATCGGCGGTCACTCGCTGCTGGCCACCCAGGTGTTGTCGCGGATTCGCCGACGGTTGAACGTGAACCTGCCGCTGCGCACGCTGTTCGAACGTGGCACCCTCGAACAACTGGCCCAAGCGGTCGATCAACAGCGCGACGCCCAGACCGAGGCCGACGGCGACACCGAGATCGCCCTGGCGCCGCGCAACCAGCCGTTGCCGCTGTCCTACAGCCAACAACGGTTGTGGTTCCTGGATCGCTTCGAAGGCCCTAGCGCCGCCTACAACATGACCACCACCGTCAGGCTGCGTGGCGCGCTGGACATCGCCGCGCTGCAAGGGGCCTTGCAGGCGGTGTTCGAACGCCATGAGTCCTTGCGCACCGCGTTCCACCTCCACGGCGACCAGCCTTGCCAGGTCATCAGCCCGGCTCCGATGGTCGACTTGACGCCGACCGAGCTGAGTCACCTCGACAGCGAAGCACAGACGCAAACCCTGCAGCGCCTGATCGATGAACAGGCCGGGCGCCCGTTCGACCTGCAACAGGCGCCGATGCTGCGCGTCAACCTGCTGCGCCTGGGAAGCGACGATCATGTGCTGCAACTGGTGCTGCATCACATCGCCACCGACGCCTGGTCCATGGGTATCCTGATGCAAGAGCTGATTGTCGGTTACCAGGCGCGCACCAGTGGTTCGACACCGGTGCTGCCGGTGTTGCCGATCCAATTCGCCGACTATGCCTACTGGCAACGCAGCGAAGCGCAACAACGTCTGCTGGCAAGGGCCATCGACTACTGGCGCCGCCAGCTCGACGGCGCGCCCACGGTGATCCCGCTGCCGCTTGACCAGCCACGCCCGGCTCGCCCCGACTACCAGGGCGCGGCCCTCGAGCAACGCTTCACTGCGGTCCAGACGCAGGTGCTCAAGGCCTACGCGCAGGAACAACGGGCGACGCTGTTCATGGTCTTGCTCAATGCCTTCAACAGCCTGTTGCAGCGAGCCACCGGGGCCACCGACTTTATCGTCGGCACCGACCTGGCCAACCGCGAACATCCGGCCCTGGAACACCTCATCGGCTTCTTCGTCAACGTATTGCCGATCCGTGCCCGCCTGAACGAGGGCGAAACCTTTGACGCCCGCCTGCAACGCTTGCGCGAGGATTGCCTGTCGGCGTTCCAGCACCAGCAAGTGCCGTTCGACAAACTGGTCGAGGAGTTGCAGCCGCCGCGTACGCCAGGGGTCAACCCACTGGTCCAGGTGCTGTTCGTCATGCAGAACACGCCCAGCGGCAATGCCAGCCTGCCGGACCTTGAGGTGGAGCACTTGGTATCGCCCCAGGAGAGCAGCAAGTTCGACCTCGCCGTGTTCGTCGAAGAGGACGAGGAACAAGGCCTGAACGTACGCTGGGTGTATCGCACCAGCGTGTTGCAGGCGCAGACCATCCAGCGCCTCGAACAAGGCTTCGAGCACCTGCTGGAGCAGATCGTCTCAGCCCCGGCGCAGGCGCTGGACAACTGGTCGTGGCGCCTTGAGGGCACCGCCGCCGACGCCGCGCCACAGCCTGACTCGTCGCTCGACGAGGCCACGGCCCGCAGCGCGCGCAAGCAGTCGAAACTGAGCAAGCTCAAGCAGACTCGTGCAACCGCCGTAAGCCAGGTGGCCCACGAGCAGGTCCGTACCCGCACCCTCAACGTCGGGCAAGCCTTGCCGTTGGTGATCGAGCCGTTGCTCGGCGACCTGGACCCGGTGCACTGGGCGCTGCAAGCCAGGGAATGGATCAATGCACAGCTGCTGACCCACGGCGGCCTGCTGTTCCGGGGCTTCAACCTGCCGGATGCCGGCGCCTTCGAACAGTTCGCCCAGGCCATCGAGCCCGACCTCTACGGGACCTACGGCGACCTGCCGAAAAACACCTCGGGCAAGAACATCTACCACTCCACGCCGTACCCGGAACAGCACATGATTCTCTTCCACAACGAGAGCTCCCATCTGCCGCAGTGGCCACGCAAGCAGTGGTTCTATTGCGAAACACCGGCACCACGTGGCGGCTGCACGCCCATCGTCGATTGCCGGCAGGTGTTGGCGCGCTTGCCCGAGGACATCGTCGCTCGCTTCCAGGCCCTGGGGCTGCTTTACGTGCGGCACTTCACCGACAAGCTGGATGTGCGCTGGCAGGACTTCTTCAAGACCGAACAGCGCGAGGAAGTCGAGCGCCAATGCCTGGCGTCGGGTATGCGCTGGGAATGGCTGGGCCCCGACAACCTGCGGATCGCCCAGCACTGCCCGGCCATCGTCGCGCATCCCGAGACCGGTGAGTTGTCGTTCTTCAACCAGGTGCAACTGCACCACACCGCCTGCCTGGAGCCGGAAGTGCGCAGCAACCTGATCAGCCTGTTCGGCCCTGGGCACCTGCCCCGCAACGTCTACTACGGCGACGGCAGCGTGATCGAAGACGCGGTAATGCACGTCATTGGCGAGGCCTATGAAGACTGCGCGGTACGTTTCAGTTGGCAAAAGGGTGACATGGTAATGCTGGACAATATGTTGGTGGCCCACGCCCGCGATCCCTTCGAGGGTGAGCGCAAGATCTGTGTCGCCATGGGCCAGATGATGCGCCGCGAACAACTGACCGGCTGCCTGCCCGAAGCACCGCCGGCGCCGGTTGCGGAGGTGCAGGCATGAGCGCTTTCGAGAAACGTGAAGAAGCCTTCGCCCTCTCGCCCCAACAACGCAGTCAGTGGCTGGCAGGGTTGCCCGCGGTGCGCCTGGAACTGGAAATAAAAGGCCCGTTGACCATGGAGCGCCTGCAGCAGCGGCTCGTCGCCCTAAGCGCATGTCACGAGGCCCTGCGCCTGCGGGTGCGGCCTGAGCCGGGCCTGCTGATGCCGTTGCAGATGGTGGAACCCACGGTCATGGCCGCGGACGCCATCAGCATTGAGGTACAAGCGGTCGGTGACGATCGGCACCGGGTGACGCTGCAACTGCCGGCGCTGAGCGCCGATCGCGGGACCTTGCTGCGCCTGGCGCAGGCTTTGGCCTCGACGGATGCGCCGACGGCGGATGACGAGGCCATGACCTATACCCAGTACAGCGCCTGGCTCTACGAATTGCAGGCCGATGAAGACGCCGAGGATGGCCGGCGCTTCTGGGCCAGCCAGGCCCTGGACGAGCCGGCCGTCAGCGAGCTGCTCTACCGCCAGGTACGCAGCGACCGCCCCGACGCCCCGGTCACCACTCGCCTGAGCGCCACGCCACAGTTGAGCATGGCCCTTGAGGCTTTTTGCCAACGTCACGACGCCTCGCCCGAGCAGGTCCTGATGGCAGCCTGGGGCGTACTGTTGCAGCGCCTGAGTACCGGCGACAACCCGGCACTGACCTTGAACTGGGTCCACGATTGCCGCGACGACTATGAAGAGCTCGCCGACTGCTGGGGATTATTCGCCAAGCCCCTGCCCCTGCGCTGGCAACCGACGGCGGACAGCCATTTTGCCCAGGCGCTGGCAAACCTGCAGGTGCTCTGCGAGCAAGCCACCGAATGGCAGGAGTACTGCGGCGTCAGCGCTGCACTGCCGGCCGACACTTTGCAGTACGGCTTCCAGTGGGGTGGGCAGTTGCCCGATCGGCTCGACACCTTGGGCAGCATGGCGTCGACGCTCACGGTGCTGGATGCACAAGCCATTCCCGCGGGTATGGAGCTGCTGCTGGTGGCCGAAACCACCGCTGGCGGCTATCGCCTGAACCTCTGTCATTTGCCCGGCCGCTACAGCGAACAAGCTGCGTGGGTCCTGCTGGAGCAGTTCCAATCGCTGCTGCTCGATGCCCTCGCCAACCCAGGCAAACCCCTGACCGAGCTGTCCTTGCAAGCGCCGAGCTTCACCGCGACGCTGGCCGCCCTGCAGGACGACGTCCCAGTGCCGCCGTTTGCCAGCGTGCCGGCCGGTTTCGATGCCTGCGCCGCACAGTTCCCCGAACACTTGGCCCTGCGCGACCACCACGGACCGCTGAGCTACGGCCAATTGCAGACCCGCAGTAACCAATTGGCGCATTACCTGCGCGCCCAGGGTGTGGGCTGCGAAGATCGCGTGGCGTTGTACCTGGATCGCTCCGCGCAGATGGTCCTGGCCATGCTCGCCGTGCTCAAGAGCGGCGCGGCATTCGTCCCCCTGGATGTGCATCAACCGGCGCAACGTTCCCTGGCCATCCTGCAACAGGCCCAGCCGGTCTTCGTCCTCAGTGGTTCGGCCGGCAGCGCCCCCGCTTTGCCCGGCATCGGCAGCCTCGACCTGCGTGATGAAGCGACTTGGCAGCAAGCACCTGCCACGGCAACCGACGTCGAGATCCAAGGGCAGGACGCGGCCTATGTGCTGTTCACCTCCGGCAGCACCGGCACACCCAAAGGTGTCATCGTCGAGCATCGGCAGCTCGCCAGTTATGTCGCCAGCGTGTCCCGACGCCTGACGCTGGGGCTGGGTGAGCGCAGCGCGGTGGTCACTTCCCTGGCGGCCGACCTGGGCTACACGCTGCTGTTCCCGGCGCTGCTCAGCGGCGGCGAATTGCACCTGCTGGACAAGGAAACAGCCATGGACGCCCAAGCCTGGGCAGCCTGGCAGGCGCAGTACCCGATCGACCACCTGAAGGTCGTGCCGTCGTTGCTCGACGCTTGGTTGATCCACGCCCAAAGCGCTGCCGTGTTGCCGCGCAAGCAATTGATCCTCGGCGGCGAAAGCTGCTCGCGGCGCCTGCTGCAAAGCATTCGCAGCCTCGCGCCGGCGCTCACGGTCTTCAACCATTACGGCCCGACCGAAACCACGGTGGGGGTGGTGATGCACAAAGCCGAACCAACCATGGACTATCGCCGCCTGCCCCTGAGCGACCGCCTCGACGGCATGCGCCTGTACCTGCTCGACGAGCAGCAAGCGCCGGCCGCTCCCGGGCAAAGCGCCGAGCTGTATATCGCCGGCCCCCAACTGGCCCGCGGTTACTTGGACGCACAGCAAAATACCGGGCGGTTTATCGAGCTGGCACAACGGCCAGGTGAACGTCTCTATCGCACCGGCGACATGGCCCGCTATCGCCATGACGGCAGCCTGGAGATCACCGGGCGCGCGGATCGCCAGGTGAAAATCCGCGGTTTCCGCGTGGAACTCGACGAGATCCAGGCGCAGCTGACCGGCCTTCCCGGCGTGGCCCAGGCCGCGGTGGAATGCATTCCCCGGGGCGAGCTCGGCCAGCAACTGTTCGCCTTCATGACCCTGGCGCCCGGGCATTCGACCACGGTCGCCCGGCTGCATGGCCAGGCCCAGGATTGCTTGCCGGACTACATGCTGCCCACCCTGCGGATCGTCGAGGCATTGCCGCTGATGGGCAACGGCAAGCTCGACCGCAAGACCTTGCAGCAATGGGCCGACAAAGTCCTCGACACGGTCGGCAGCGCCTTGCCGCGCACGCCTCTGGAAGCCCTGCTCGCCGAGGTCTGGGCACAGGTGCTGGGCCTGGAGCGGGTGGGCATCGACGATGACTTCTTCGAGCTGGGCGGCCACTCCCTAGCGGCGGTGACGCTTGCCAGTCGCTTGCAGACCGCGCTGTCGGCACCGGTAACAGTCAATGCGGTGTTCAACGCCCCGAGCGTCTCGGCGTTTGCAGCGTTGGTGCAGGCCGAGCTCAAGCTCTCGCCGCTGGTGCGATTGTCGGCGCCCACCGTCGATGCCGTACAAACCGCCAATCTGTTCTGCTTCCACCCCTCCACCGGCCACGTGCAGGATTACCGCACGCTGCTGGCGCCGCTTGCGGGCTGGCATCTGTGGGGCTTGCAGGCGGCGTACCTGACCGACGATAGCACGACGCTGGGCGGCGATATCGAGAGTCTCGCCGTATGCTATGTCGAGCACCTGCGCCAACAGCAACCACAGGGGCCTTATCACCTGCTGGGCTTCTCCCTCGGCGGCCTGCTCGCGATTGCCGCGGCCGCGCGCCTGGAAAGCCAGGGCGAAGAAGTAGCGTTTCTCGGTATCATCGATTCGCAATACCAGCATCAGGCGCCGGAAGACAGTGTCGAGGCGCTGCTGGAGTCGGCGTCCCAAGCGTTGACACCGGACAGCCAGGCCGTGTTGCGCCAGTTGCCGCCGCCGATCATGGCCGCGTTGCTGGAGCAACTGGGCGCCCTGCCCCCGGCGGCACGCCTGCCGGAACTGGTCCAGTGGGCACGGCAACAAGGCCTGCAACTCGATGGCGACAGTTGGGAGCACCTGCAGACGCGGCTAAACTACCAGCAGCATACGCAACATCTGCTGGCCACGTTCAAGCCCGTACGGTTGAACTGCCCGGTGCATGTCTGGTGGGCCAGCGATACCCTGGCCCAGGCTGAGTTCGCCGACCCGCACTGGGAAGACCTGAGCAGTGGGCCGTTGACCCGCGAGGTCATCTCGGCGCAACACCTGACCATCCTTGAGCAACGCGCCTTGCACGAACAATTGGCGGCGCGCCTCACAGCCACTGCTACACACGGAGCGGTTTGAAATGGATCTGTTGTTACTCATGGCTAAACGCTCCTGGCGGGCACTGCTGGTGGCGACCCTCACGGGTCTGACCTGCGGCCTCGCAGCGGCCGGCCTGATCGCCAACATCAACCACAGCCTGGAGGTGTTCGATAAACTGCGCCCGGTGGATGGCCTGCTCTTCGCCGGCCTGGTGGTGTTGGTCGCGGTGTCGCGGATCATCTCCGACATCAGCCTGCTGCGCCTGGGCCAGGCCGCGGTCAACGACATGCGCCTGCACCTGAGCGCCAAGCTGATCGACACGCCCTACGCGCAATTGCAGCGCCTGGGCAAGCATCGCCTGCTCGCGATGCTCACCGACGATACGCAGACCATCAGCCAGGCGGTGGAGTTGGTGCCGATCCTGCTGGTCAACGTCGGGATCATCACCGCATGCCTCGCTTACCTGGGCTGGCTCAGCCTGCCACTGCTGGGCCTGACGCTGCTGCTGATCGCCTTGGGCAGCCTGAGCTTCCACTGGCCGCAACGCCGGGCACTGACCTCGATCTCCCGCGCTCGCGAGCTCAAGGACCAGTTGTTCAATCAATACCGCCTGCTCACCGATGGCAGCAAGGAGCTGCAACTCAACCATCCCCGCCGACAGCACTTCTTCACCCGCCTGCTGATACCGGTGAGCCAGCAATACCGCCGCGATTTTGTACGGGGCATGAGCATCTACGCCCTGGTATTGAACTGGGGCAATGCTGTGTTCTACATGCTGATCGGTGTGGTGCTGTTCGCCGCGCCGCATTTCATCGACTTGAGCGCGAGCCTGGTCACCGGCTATATCCTGGCGATCCTCTACATGATCACGCCGTTGTCGGAGCTGATGCACGCCTTGCCGACCCTCGGCCGGGCCAGTGTGGCCCTGAACAAGATCCGCGCCCTGGAAGGCGAGATGCAAACCGCCGACGAGACCCGCGACACCATTTCGCCGACCCAGGTGCGCAGCCTGGTGTGCCGCCATGTCACCCACACCTACTACCGCGAGCGCGAGGACGGGCATTTCACCCTGGGCCCCATCGACCTCACCCTCAATGCCGGCGAAGTGGTGTTCATCACCGGCGGCAACGGCAGCGGCAAGACCACCCTGGCCTTGTTGCTGACCGGCCTGTACCGGCCGGAAAGCGGTGAGATCATGCTTGACGAGCAGGTGTCCTCGAGCAACGACAACCACCATTACCGGCAGCACTTCTCGGCGATCTTCACCGACTTCTGCCTGTTCGAGAACCTGTTCGATGGCGACGATCCGCACTTGGTGAAGCAGGCGCAGGACTACCTGGTCCACCTGCAACTGGACCATAAGGTGCAAATCGAGGAAGGCAAGCTGACCACGCTGGCGCTGTCCACCGGGCAACGCAAGCGCCTGGCGCTGCTCAGTGCCTATCTGGATGATCGTCCCTGCTACCTGTTCGATGAATGGGCCGCCGACCAGGACCCGGTGTTCAAGCACTTTTTCTACACTCGGATCCTGCCGGACCTGCGCGAGCGCGGCAAATTGCTGATCGTCATCTCCCATGACGATGCCTACTTCGGCCTGGCCGACCGGTTGATCCGCATCGAACAGGGCAAGCTCAGCGAAGTCGCCCCGCAGGCTGATGCGATGCCCGTGGCCGAAATGCTGTCCACTTGAGAATACGCCCATAATGCCAGGGCAACCCCAGCCCCATTGTGGGAGCGAGCTTGCTCGCGATGGCGTCGACACATTCAGCATTGATGCAAGCTGAGCCACAGCTATCGCGAGCAAGCTCGCTCCCACGGGGACTGGCTGTTGCCAGAAAAGGCCCTACCCGCGCTCAAGCCTACTCATAGATGTAATGCAGATAGCTCACCTGCTCCGCCACCGGCAGGCGGTGCAGCTTGGGGCAGGATTCGCAGAGCACCGGCGGTTGACCTTCGACCGGCTCGTGCAGTTGATAATGCAGGCAGCAATGCCGACGCAAAGGCAAGCAGGGGCAAATCTGCGGCGCCGGTGACTCGACCATGCGTTGCAGGCCCCGCAGCTTCAAGCGGCCGTTGTTCACGGTGACCGGCTCCAGCCACTGGTGCGCCTCGGCGAAGCCGTCCCTGGACAGGTCCGGGTCCATCCTGGCGAAGGCACCGTCCCAAATGGCGACGAAATTGCCCCACAGTATTTTCGGGGCCAGGCCACCGGCGGCGGCCAATGTGCCTAACAGGGGCGCCAAGTGCTCGTGGACCAGCCGCGACCAATAGGCCCCGCGGTCATCCGCATCCAAGGCCGACAGCCCGGCGGCCAGGCCCAACGCCGACGGTTGGCCGTCGTCGTGCAACAGCAGCGCGTCCTCGCCCCAGAACTCGATGGCGCAATGACGCGTCAACACGCAGGCCAGGGTGGCCGGCAGGACAATACTCATGTAGTTCATCGACCACTGCGACACCACGGCGGCGCGGTTCACCCCCGGGTAACGCAGGGCGAATCGGGCCAGCAAGGGTTGCAGCGCGGCAGGATCGGCAAGCTGGCTCAACGCGATGGAAGGCTGATCGCCAGGTGCCTGCCGGATGACCCGCTGTATCGGCGGCCAGGCCTGGTTAAGCCATTCTGGAAATTCGATAACGGGGCTCCCGTGGCTTTCCCTAATTAATGCAAACGATTAGCATTGGCTGATCCTATCCTCCCTCCCCTGCAAACTCAACGTCGTTAGCGACCAGGCTCACCAAGACCCCATGCACACACTTCGCAATTTCTGGCGTCTCGCGCGGCCCTTCTGGGCTTCCGAAGAAAAGTACCCGGCCTTGTTGCTGCTGTTGGCCACCGTGCTGATGACCCTGTGCCTGGTCGGTGTCAACATCCTCACCAATTTCTGGAACCTGCACTTCTATAACGCCTTGCAGGCCTTGGACTACCACGGTTTCCTGATCGGCAGCCTGCAGTTCATCCTGCTGCAGATCGGCACGGCCGCCTTTACCGTGGGTGCGTTTCACTTCCAGCAAAAGCTGACCATCCGTTGGCGGCGCTGGGCGACCCGCAACATGCTCGATCAGTGGCTGGACAGCCAGCGCTACCAGAAGCTGAAACTGACCGAAACCGACGTCGACAATCCCGATCAGCGGATCGCCGAGGACATCGACCTGTTTATCGTCAAGTCGCTGAAGTTGAGCCTGGGCCTGTTGACGTCAGTGGTGTCGCTGTTTTCCTTCCTGCATATCCTCTGGCAGGCCTCCAGCCTCGTCAGCGTGCCGTTCAACGAGGAGTCGTAGATACGGGTCTGTGGGTGGGGTCGTCTTGTGTGTGGTCGCTCTGGGTATGCCCCTGGGCACCGGCCTGGCCTTCTGGCTGGGACGAGCACTGCCCAGCCTCAATTTCATGCAACAGCGGCGTGAAGCGGATTTTCGTTTCTCGCTTATCCGTCTGCGGGAGAACGCTGACTCAGTGGCTCAATACCGCGGCGAAGTCGTGGAGAACGAACGCTTCAACCATCGGCTCGACGCAGCGCTGGAGAACTTCTGGGCGCTGGTGAAAAAACAGAAGTTGATCATGGGTTACTCGACCTTCTATTTGCGCAGCGCAACGGTCATCCCGATGTTCATCATGGCGCCACAGTTTTTTGCCGGCGCCTTTCCCCTCGGCCGCCTGACACAGATAAGCGCGGCCTTCGGCGAAGTGCACGCGGCCATCGCCTACCTGGTGAGCGTGTTTCCGGAACTGTCGGAATGGAAGTCGGTGATCGACCGTTTGGTTGGTTTCCAGGAGCGCCTGGACAATGTCGAGGTCACGTCCCAGGTCCGCCACCAGCAGCAGGCCCACGGCCTTGACATCAAGGACCTGGACATCTGGCTGCCCAACGGCCGGCCGTTGTTCAAAGGCTTCAACCTCTCACTCAAGCCCGGTGACAGCCTGATGATCAGCGCGCCATCCGGCTACGGCAAGTCGACGCTGATCCGCACGATTACCGGGCTTTGGCATCACGCGCGCGGTTCGAGCAGCTATGACCGTGAGCACGCCCTGACACTGTCGCAAAAACCCTACCTGCCGCTGGGCAGCCTGCGCGAAGCGCTCTGGTACCCCAACCCAGCCCGTCCCGAAGAGGATGCCGCGCTGCGCCAGGTGATGGAGCAAGTCGGCCTGCAACACCTGGCCAATCAGTTGGAGCAGGAGCGGGACTGGGCGCAGACCCTCAGCGTCGGCGAACAGCAACGCTGTGCGTTCGTCAGGGCCTTGCTGGCCCGGCCCACGGTGCTGTTCCTCGATGAGAGCAGCTCGGCGCTGGATGCGGCAAACGAAGCGCGCTGCTATCAGCTGCTCAGGCAAACGCTGCCGGACACGATCCTGATCAGCGTCGGCCACAGCGCCTCCCTGGAGCACTTCCACTGGCAAGTCCTTGAGCTGAAGGACGAGGCGCAGTGGGTGCAGCGCAAGGTCAAGCAAGCGGTGTGAGCCCCGATAACGCAAACACTGAATAACCTGTGGCGAGGGAGTTGTGGGAGCAAGGCTTGCCCGCGATGAATGCGACGCGGTCCTCCTGAAGTCGCGTCGCGGGCATCGCGGGCAAGCCTTGCTCCCACAAAATCCCCTCGCCACAAAAGTCTCCCGTGCTCCCATCAATCGGGGCGCCATTCGTTCATTGGCATACAGAGTTTGTGGTCTATAGTTCCTGACAGATCCCAGGATCTTTCGCTCGAGCCCTCAGGAGCTACACCCCCTCGAGCCGTACCGTGTCGGATGCCCACCAGCCTTCGGTCGAACCATGCAGGGAGCACACCATGCCGATCCAGCGGCCTGAGACATTGAGGTTGGCCCCTGGCACTGCTCATTGTGCAGAGGCCGATGGCGCCACCGAAGCCGGCGTGCTTCGGCGCGCCTTCGGCCAGGCCAAGGAAGCCTACATCCTGTTCCCGCTGCTGGCCGCTCTGCTGTTGCTGGCCATCTGGAGCGCTACCCTCTACCTGATCAAGGTCGAACACCTTCGCGCGCAGCAGAGCGCCGCGAGGGCCAGCCTGGAAATGGGCGCCACCTACGAAGCGCAAATGTTGCGTGCCATCCATGAAATCGATCAGACCCTTAAGCTGGTCAAATACACCTACGAGACCGAGGGCGAACCCAATCCCCTGCGCCGGCTCCAGGAGCGGGCCTTGTTGCCGCCGGCCTTGGTGTTTGACGTCAGTGTGGTCAATCCGGACGGCCGGCTCGTGGCGAGTACGCGGGTCAACGACCGGGAGAACATCGCTGACCTGGATGAGCAGCAAACGCTGCGGCGCAGCGACTCGTTGTCCATCAGTCACCCGTGGAAGAGCCCGGTCACCGGAGAATGGCGCTTGCGCTTCAGCCGACGACTCGACGCTGTGGATGGCAGGCTTTCCGGGATCGCCAGGGTCGAGGTCGATGCGGCCTATTTCGTCAGCAGCTACGACGCCTCGAAACTCGGCGAACAGGGGGCGCTCGGACTGCTGGGCACGGACGGCCTCTTCCGCGTACGGCGCACCGGAGAAACGGTACTGGCCGGCGATACGGTCGAGTACACGGCCGTGGTGCCGGACGCTGAAAACACCGCGGCGGTGCTCTCGGTCAATGCATGTGATGGTGTGCGGCGCTACACCAGTGCCCGCCAGCTCTACGACTTTCCACTGGCGGTGATCGTCGGGTTGTCCGAGGAGGAGCAACTGGCCGCGGTGAACCAGCAAGCGCGTACCTACCTCTGGCGCGCCGCGGGCGGCAGCCTGCTGCTGGTGTTGCTGGTGGGCGTGCTCGCCCGGATGAGCTGGCAACTGGCGCAAAGCCGTTTGCGCGCCGCCGAAGCCCAGGCCCAACTGGCCGCCGCCGCTCGCCAGGCCGGCATGGCCGAAATCGCCACCAACGTCCTGCACAACGTGGGCAATGTGCTTAACAGCGTGAATATCTCCGCCGACCTGGTCACCCGCAAACTGCGCACCAGCAAGGCCTTGGGGCTCGGCAAGGCGGTGCAAATGATGAACGAGCACGCCGATGACCTCGGCGACTTCATCGCCCACGACGAGAAAGGCAAGCTGCTGCCCGGCTACCTGAACCAGCTGGTGGACGCGCTTGCGGTCGAGCAACAGAGCATGACCGAAGAACTCGGCCAACTGAGCAAAAGCGTCGATCACATCAAGGAAATCGTCGCCGCCCAGCAATCTTACGCAGGCCCATCCAGCCTTGCCGAAACCGTGCAGGTCAAGGAATTGATCGAGGATGCCCTACGCATGAACGCTGGCATCATCGCGGCGCATCGGATCACCGTGGTGCGGGACCTGGCCGAAACGCCCTTGCTGCAACTGGACAAGCACCGGGTGCTGCTGATCCTGATCAACCTGATAAAAAACGCCAGCAGGGCGATGGGTGATCGGCCGGAGCTTACCCCCCAGATCATCCTTCAGAGCGAGATCCCCCAAGCAGACACCCTGGTCATCAAGGTCATCGACAACGGCGAAGGCATAGCGCCCGAGAACCTGACGCGGATCTTTGCCCACGGCTTTACCACGCGCAAGGACGGCCATGGTTTTGGCCTGCACAGCTGCGTCCTGGCGGCCATGGAGATGGGCGGCTCGCTGGAGGCCCACAGCGACGGCCCGGGAACGGGCGCGACCTTCACGCTCAAACTGGCAATCTAGAGTGCGTGGTAAACGCGCAGCTTCAGCCAACGTTACAAGGAACAGACGAATGGCGATCCACGCAACGAGGTTACCTTGACCCCATGGTGAAAAAGCCCAAGACCTTGGCCCTGGTAGTCGTGACGCTGTACGCCGGCGGCGCCAATGCTGACGCGGCCGACATGTTCTCGCTAAGCAGTTTCGGCACGGTGGGGATTGTCCATTCCAGCGAGAAGAAAGCCGACTTCACCTCCAGTATCTTCAAGCCCAACGGCGCCGGGCATTCGCGCAACTGGAGCGCCGACGTCGACAGCCTGATAGGCGCGCAACTGACCGCCACCTTCACCCCACAGCTTTCAGCCGTGGTGCAGGTCATTTCCGAACAGCGCTACGACAACAGTTACCGGCCCTTCGTCGAGTGGGCCAACATCAAGTACCAGTTCACCCCGGATTTAAACGCCCGTATTGGCCGTACCGTGTTGCCGACGTTCCTGGTCTCCGACACCCGCAAAGTGGGCTACACACTGCCCTGGGTGCGCGCGCCCATGGAGGTCTACAGCCTGATGCCGATTTCCAGCAGCGACGGCATCGATGGCAGCTACCGGTTTCGTGTCGATGCAATCACCAACACCGTGCAGGCGCACTACGGCCAGAACGACACCCGTCAACCCGACGGTGCAGGCAAGGTTTTGACGAGAAATCTCTGGGGTGTCACCAACACCACCGAGTTCGACGTTCTCACCACACGAATCACCTACATGAAAGCCGACCTGACCCTGGAACAGTTCAACTCACTCTTCGACACGTTCAGGGCGTTCGGTCCGGAGGGCATCGCCATCGCCGATCGTTACGACTCCGATGACACCCCCGTCGACTTCATCGGCGTGGGCGCCAGCTACGATCCGGGTGACTGGTTCGTCATGAGTGAATGGGGCCGTCTCGACAGCCGTTCCGGCCTGGGCAGGACCAGCGCCTGGTACATCAGCGGCGGGTACCGCATCGAAGCGTTCACCCCCTATGTCACCTACGCGCGCTCCAGGACCGAAACAGAAGTCTCCAGCCCGGGCCTGACGATAGCGGCCTTGCCTCCGGCCCTGGCGGGCACGGCCGCCGAACTCAACGGTGCGCTCAACAGCGTCCTGGGCTCGAACGAAGGCCAGCAGACCCTTTCCCTTGGCATGCGCTGGGATTTCACCAAGAACATGGACGCCAAAGTGCAATTCGATCACACACGTTTCAAGGGCAACTCGGTCGGTCCGTTGATCAATCCCCAACCGGACTTCAGGTCGGGGGGCTCGCTCAACGTCATCAGCCTGGCTGTGGATTTTGTCTTCTGATGGAGCAGGTCATGTGGGTTGTGAGACTCATCGGATTCGCGATGGCTGGGCTCGCCCTGAGCACCACCAGCGTTGCCGTCAAGGCCGAGGTGGTGGTGGTCGTCGCCACGTCCAGCCCGGTGAAGACACTCGCGCGCAATCAGGTGGCGGATATTTTCCTGGGCAAGGCCAGTCGTTTTCCCGGCGGCGGACAGGCGATTCCCATTGACCAGACAGAAGATTCACCGACCCGTGATGAGTTCTACACAACGTTCACCGGCAAGTCCGCAGCCCAGCTCAAGGCGCATTGGTCGAAGATCATCTTCACCGGCCGGGGCCAGCCGCCGCAGGCGGTTTCAAGCGGGGCGGAGGTCAAGAAACGTATTGCAGAGAACCCCGACACCATCGGCTATATCGAGGCACGGGAGCTGGACGGCAGCGTCAGGGCACTGCCGCTTGAGTCGCAATGAGTACGAGGCTTTACGTATCAACGGGGCTTTACTTTACGTGCCGAGCCCCGTGTCAGCCGCCTGGGCTTGCAGCAACAGCTTGAACTGATCGGCGGGCACCGGTTTGTTGAAGTAGAAACCCTGGAACTCATCACAGGCGTTGTCCCGCAGGAAATCGGCCTGCTCCTTGGTTTCCACGCCTTGGGCCACCACGGTCAGGCTGAGGGTCCGGCCCATCGCGATGATGGCCTCGGTCAGGGCTTTGTCTTCCGACACGCTGCTGGTATCGCAGATACACGAGCGGTCGATCTTGATGACATCCAGCGGAAACTGCTCTAGCGCGGAGAGCGACGAATAACCGATCCCGAAATCATCGATGGCGATGCGGACCTGCAAGCGCTTGAGCCCGGTCAACACACTCAACGCCCTTTTTACGTCCTGCATGAGCAGGCTCTCGGCGATCTCCAGTTCCAACAGGCGCGCATCCATGCCGGTTTCGGCCAGTATCTCGGCCAAGTCCGTCAGCAGGTTCTCATCGGCAAACTGCCGTGCCGTGAGGTTCACGGCGACGCCCAGGTGCGGCAGCCCTTGTCGTTGCCAGACAACGTTTTGCTGGCAGGCAGTCTTGAGCACCCACTTGCCGATCGGCACGATCAAACCGGTCTCTTCCGCCACCGGGATGAATTGCATGGGTGCCACAATCCCCAGGTCGGGATGATTCCAGCGCAGGAGCGCTTCCGTGCCGGTGATCTGGCCACTGCGAATGTCCCGCTTGGCCTGGTAATGCAACTGGAACTCGTGGCGCTCCAGGGCGTGGCGCAAGCTCAGTTCCAGCGTCA
Source organism: Pseudomonas beijingensis (assembly GCF_030687295.1). Classification (NCBI taxonomy): domain Bacteria; kingdom Pseudomonadati; phylum Pseudomonadota; class Gammaproteobacteria; order Pseudomonadales; family Pseudomonadaceae; genus Pseudomonas; species Pseudomonas beijingensis. The sequence goes on from NZ_CP117425.1 coordinate 4,723,816, forward strand.
GCCGTTCCAGTGAGTCCGCGTTCAGCTTCGCGGAGTAAAACTGGAAGTTGTTCTTGCCACGTTGCTTGGCCTGGTACATCGCGATATCGGCGTTTTTCGTGAGTGTCTGCTCGTCCAGGCCATCCTGTGGAAACACGCTGATGCCGACGCTGGCGGTCACCCGGAACTCCTGGCCCTGGAGGTTGAAAGGCCGGGCAATGGAGGTCAGGATTTTCTGCGCAGTGGTCGCCACGTCGTTGTCCTGCGACAACTCCGGCAGCAAGATCACGAATTCGTCGCCGCCCAATCGGGCCACCGTATCGCTGCCGCGCAGACACGCCTCAAGGCGCAGCGCCACCTCCTTGAGCAGTTGATCGCCAGCATCGTGCCCCAGCGTATCGTTGACTTGCTTGAAGCGGTCGAGGTCAAGGAACAGCACCGCCAGTTGCCGATCGTAACGGCTGGCCTCGCTGATACTCTGGCTCAACAACTTGCTGAACAGGCTGCGATTGGGCAACGCCGTCAGGCCGTCGTGATAGGCCAGGTACTCGACACTTTGCGCGTAGGCAATTTTCGCTGCGCCGGCACGCAAGCGGCTTTGCGCCAGTTGCCAGCTCATCCGGGCGAGCAACCCCGCCAGCAACACCAGCACCAGGCTGCCGCCCGCGGCGCGCCAGAGGTAGGTACGCGCTTGCTGGTTCACCGCGGCCAGTTGCTCCTCCTCGGACAACCCGACGATCACCGCCAGTGGAAAGTCGTAGAGCTGGCGGGCACTGGTGTAGCGCCGCACACCGTCCCCTGCATCGATCGCGCGTACGGCTTCGGTGTTTTCCGTGTCCGGTACCACGGTGGCGTAATCGATCGAGTCACCGGCCGATACGTCCTCCCCGCTGCGCCGTGCCCGGAAGATGCCGTCAACTCCCAACAGGCCGAGCAAGCCGTGATTGCCGAGTTTCGAGGCGTCATAACTGCTGACGAAATAGGCCGCATCGACCTCGACCATGGCGATCCCGGCGGACGCGCCATCGCCCCCATCGAGCCGTCGGCTGAACCGCAACTTCCACTCCCCCGTCACCGGGCTTTTCCACGGGCGACTGATCGACAGCGCCGTGTCCGGCCCTAGTGTCTGCAGCTCATCCTTGGCCATTTGGCTTCCGGCTTCGTTCGGCTGGGTACTGGCGACGACCCGGCCGCTGGCGTCTACCACGCTGACGTCAAACAAGTAAGGCGAAGGCAGCAAGGCGCGTGCCTTGAGCTTGGGCAGCGGGTTGGGCTCGCGCTCGGACTCGTAGGCGTATTTGACCAGCTTGAGGGTCTGATCGATTTCACGCATCGCCCGCAGGATCTGCGCTTCGTAGGTGGCGCCGATTTCCAGGCTCGCCTCAGCGATCTCCTGCTGCGCGCGGATCTGTTCGACCTTGATCAGGTACAAGGTGCCAGCCCAGATGACCAGCAACAGCAGAACGGCCAGCAGCGGAAACAGGATGTAGGCTTCCCTGGCCTGGTCGAAGCCGCGCCCAAGCAAATTGTTCGTCCCATCGGCCAGGGCGTTTTCACGATGAACGATACCCGGGGTCGACGTCATTACACTCGCCCGTTGGATCGCCATGGTCTGCTCCCTGCATTGTCCACTGCTGACGGCCTGCGGGTATCCGATGCAGCTACGGCGCGGGCGTGCGTCGTCCCTGATCGCCGGCACGGAAGGATTCCGGGTCTGCTGAAAACTATAGACCACAAACCGTGCCTGCCACGCCAATCGCACGCCGACCGTGGCTTTGCGTGGGGTGTGAGTGACGAAGTGCAGTTGACGGCCCTGACTTATTGGTCCAGTTTTTAATACAACCGTGCCCTGCAATTCTCGGACAGGACGCTAAGCTTGATAAACCCGGTTGTTAATCAAAGGGTCCTTGCAAGCCTATGAATGACGTACGCAGTAGCGCCTCCTCCCCTGCCGTTGAATGTCGATGGACATCCCTGTGTCGTTGATTCCCCTGGTGGTATGTGACGACTCCAACATGGCGCGCAAACAGGTGTTGCGGGCCCTGCCGGCAGACTGGCCGGTCTCGGTCACCGAGGCGGTCAACGGGCGCCAGGCCATGGACGCCATACGCCAGGGCCTGGGGCATGTGGTGTTGCTGGACCTGACCATGCCGGAAATGGATGGCTACCAGGTGTTGAGCGCCTTGCGCGACGAGGGATTGAAGGCGCAGGTCATCGTGATTTCCGGTGACGTCCAGGATGAGGCGGTGCGCCGCGTGCTTGAGCTGGGCGCGCTGGCGTTCCTGAAAAAACCGTTCGACGAAAACGATTTGCGCCAGACACTGGCGCGGCTGGGGCTCCTGGCCCAGCCCGGTCAGGTGCCGGTCCAGAATCGTTCGACCACGAACACGGCCATCGGTTTTCACGATGTGTTCCGCGAGACGGTCAACGTGGCCATCGGTCGGGCGGCGGCGCTGATTGCCAAGGTCTTGGGGGTCTTTGTGCAGTTGCCGGTGCCGAACGTGAACCTCCTTGAGGTCGGTGAGTTGCACATGGCACTGAACGACGTCGGCAGCTCCCAGCAACTCACCGCAATTTGCCAGGGCTTTATCGGCAGCGGCATTGCTGGCGAAGCCCTGCTGATCTTTCACGACTCGGAAGTCGCCGACATCGCGCAATTGATGCAGCGCCAGAGCGCCGACTATTCGGACCTGGAGATGTTGCTGGACCTTTCCAGCGTCTTGATCGGCGCGTGCCTGAGCAGCATTGCCGAACAGATCGACGTGGTGTTTTCCCAGGGCCACCCGCAGATTCTCGGCCAGCACGCGGCTATCGAGGAACTGATCCGGGACAACAGCAAGCACTGGAAAAAGACCTTGGCGGTGGAAATCAGCTACAGCCTGGAAGGGCACGATATTCGTTTCGACCTGTTGCTGCTGTTCACGGAGGACTCCATCGAACGGTTGACCCACAAACTCGCCTACCTGATGAACTGAGCCATGAGTGAATCCATCGATCTGAACGAATTCCACTGGTTGCTGGCCATCGTTCAGAGCATCGACGTCGGCGTGGTGGTGCTCGACCGCGAGTACCGCGTGCAAGTCTGGAACACCTTCATGGAGAACCGCTCCGGGGTGCAACCCAAGGACGCCCACAACCAGCATTTTTTCAGCCTGTTCCCTGAAATCGATCACCAATGGTTCAGCCGCAAGGTGGAAAGCGTCGCGACCCTGGGCACGCCCGCATTCACGGTCTGGGAGCAGCGCCCGTACTTGATGCGCTTCAAGAGTTACCAGCCGATCACCGGCCAGGAGGCGTTCATGTACCAGAACACCACGCTGCTGCCGCTGCGCTCGCCCGACAACACCATCAAGCACATCTGCCTGGTGATCTATGACGTCACCGACGTCGCCACCAACCGGCATCAACTCCAGGCCGCCAACGCACAGCTGCAGCAACTCTCCAGCACCGATCGGCTGACGGGGCTGTACAACCGCGGTCATTGGGAGAGCAACCTGAAAGCCGCCTACGCCCGGCACCAGCGCTACGGTCATGCGTTGAGCCTGGTGATGCTCGATATCGACCATTTCAAGCGGGTCAACGACACCTACGGTCACCAGGCCGGCGACAAGGTCATCGAGCACGTCGCCAGGCTGCTGCACGAGCATGTGCGCGAGTCCGACGTGGCCGGGCGTTATGGCGGTGAAGAGTTCGGCGTGGTGCTCTCGGACACCGACAAGGCCGGCGCACAGATTTTCGCCGAGCGCCTGCGCAAGGCTGTCGAAGCGCTGCAAGTGCAGTTCAACGACCAGACTATCCGCTTCACCGTCAGCCTGGGCGTGGCCGACCTGAGCCAGCCCTCGAACGACCACGCCGACCTGATCGCCAGGGCCGACCAGGCGCTGTATACGTCGAAGAAGACCGGGCGCAATCGGGTGACGGTGTACGAGCAGGTTTAGCCTGCGGAGATTGTTCGATGAGCACATTTAACGCAAGATCGGATTCCGTGCAGGCTCTGATATTGGAGCGCAACGACTGGGTCCCCAACAACCCGCGCCTGCCCGTGCTCGTCTACCCCGGCGCCATCGCCGTTCGAGACGGCGATGCGGCGGCGTTGATCGAAGAGACTTTTCGCGCCAATGGTTGGCCCCCGCAATGGCGCTATGGGATTTACAGCTACCACCACTACCATACCGAAGGTCATGAGGTACTGGGCGTCGCCAGTGGCCAGGCGCGCTTGATGATTGGCGGGCCGCAGGGACATGTCCTCGAGGTGAAAGCCGGTGACGTATTGCTGCTCCCCGCCGGTACAGGCCACTGCAACCTGCACGCCAGCGAGAATTTCCTGGTAGTCGGCGCCTACCCTCCCGGTCAACAAGCCGACATCTGCCGCGAAGCACCGAACGAAGCCCAACTGGCGAAGATCGCCACCCTGCCATTTCCCGAGAGGGATCCGGTGCAGGGACGCGAGGGAGCTGTCGTCCGGTATTGGACAAGCCGACGATAGGACACAGGCAGCGCTACCGGACCCCGTCCAAGAGTACCCTCGCGACACAGAACGACCGCTAGTCCCACGCCCCATCATCTCTCTGAACTTCCGTCCAGAATTGCCCCTCTGCCCTTTACCCACTATCAAGAGAGGCAGGACGTCATGAGAGCACTCACCTATCACGGTGCCCACAGTGTGAAAGTCGATACGGTCGCCGACCCCGTCCTGGTGGACAGCGACGACATCATTCTGCGGGTTACGGCAACGGCGATTTGCGGTTCCGACCTGCACCTCTATCGCGGGAAAATCCCCGCCGTCGAGCACGGCGATATCTTCGGACATGAGTTCATGGGGATCGTCGAGGAAACGGGTTCAGCGGTGACCGCGGTGCAACCTGGCGATCGTGTGGTGATTCCGTTCGTGATCGCCTGCGGCAGCTGCTTTTTCTGCCAGATGGATCTGTTTGCCGCCTGTGAAACCACCAACACCGGGCGTGGCGCGATCCTGAACAAGAAGGCCATCCCACCGGGCGCGGCGCTTTTCGGTTTCAGCCACCTGTACGGCGGCATACCGGGCGGCCAAGCCGAGTACGTACGTGTTCCAAAGGCCAACACCGGGCCGTTCAAGGTGCCGGGAACCCTGTCGGACGAAAAGGTACTGTTCCTCTCGGACATCTTGCCGACCGCGTTTCAAGCGGTCACCAACACCGGGATCGGCAAGGGTTCAAGTATCGCGATCTACGGCGCAGGGCCCGTCGGTCTGTTGAGTGCCGCTTGCGCGCGGATGTTGGGCGCCGACCAGATCTTCATGGTCGATCATCATCCCTATCGCCTGGCCTACGCGCAGCAAACCTACGGCGTGATACCAATCAACTTCGATGAAGACGACGACCCTGCAGACACGATCATTCGTCAGACCAGAGGCATGCGCGGCGTGGACGGTGTGGTCGATGCGGTGGGTTTCGAGGCCAAGGGCAGCACCACCGAAACGGTGCTGGCCACGCTCAAGCTCGAAGGCAGCAGCGGCAAGGCGCTGCGCCAATGCATTGCGGCAGTCAGGCGCGGCGGTGTGGTGAGCGTGCCGGGGGTGTATGCCGGCTTCATCCACGGCTTTCTGTTCGGCGATGCGTTCGACAAAGGCCTGACCTTCAAGATGGGCCAGACTCACGTGCAGCGTTATCTGCCCGAACTGCTTGGCCATATCGAGACCGGTCGCTTGTCCCCTGAGGTGATCATCAGCCACCGGATGTCGCTGGAGCAGGCCGCCGAGGGCTACAAGCTTTTCGACAAGAAGCAGGAGGATTGCAGGAAGGTCATTTTGACGCCAGGCAGCCCGCACGTGGTGTTGCCGGAGGGTGATGTTCCGAATGGTGCGATGGCGCTTACTTGAGACTGGGCGGGTTCATTGTGGTGAAGGGAGCTCATGGGCTGCTGAGCAGCCCGGCGGGAGCAAGCTCCCTCGCCACGGTTTCAGTCTAAGGCCTAGTGGTGGGTGGAGTTCGATCGTTCCCACGCATCCTGCGTGGGAACGATCAAAGAGCTCTCCATTCGGGTGATGGCGAGATTGAATGCAAACCCCAAATCCTGTGGGAGCGAGCTTGCTCGCGATAGCGGCGGTTCAGCAGCATTGAGGGCGACTGACACGCCGCCATCGCTTGCAAGCTCGCTGCCACAGGGGATGTATGTTGCATTCACTCACTCACAAGGGCTGGGGACGTTCCGCCATATTTATCCAACAGTTTGAGCGTCACCCCATTCGTCCAACCGAAGCCGTCCTGCAATTCGTATTCGCCACCTCCCCCGCCGTCGCCGCGTCCGGACAGGTCGTATTTCTCCACCAGCTTGTTTTCCTTGCGGTAAAGGTTCTCGACTTGCTGCAGGAAGCGACTGCCTATCTGCTGCGCCAATGCGGTGTGCCGGTAGCGGGCCAGCCCTTCCACCGCGATCCATTGCAGCGGTGCCCAGCCGTTGGGTTCGTCCCACTGCTGGCCATTGCTGACCTGGGTGGTGGCGAGACCGCCGGCACGCAACAGGCCGTCACGGACCGCATCGGCGGTGCGATTGGCATGCTCGGTGGTGGCTAGGCCGGTGTACAGCGGGAAAAGCGTCGCGGCCGTGAGCTGTTGGCGTTGCTGGTTGCGCTGCCAGTCGTAGTCCACATAGAAACCTTTGTCGGCATTCCACAAATGCTGCTCGATGGCCCGCTGGCGCCGTTCGGCGCGCTGGCCGTAAGCCTGGACGCAGGGGCTGTTCTGCACCGTCTCGCAGGCTTTGGCGATGGTGTGTTCCAGATGATAGATCAGGCTATTGAGGTCCACGGGCACGATGGCCGTGGTGCGAATGCTCGCCAGGTGCTGGCCATCGTCCAGCCAGCGCGAGCTGAAGTCCCAACCGCTTTCGGCGCCGGCTCGCAGGTCACGCCAGACCTCCTCCTTGGGCCGCTCCGGCGCCTGTTCGGCGGTGCTGACATCTTGCAGCCAGGATTCCTGCCGCGGCGTCGGGCTGGCATCCCAGTAGCGGTTGAGCACACTGCCATCGGCGAGTTTGACCACGTGCCGATCGGCCGCACCGGGCTTGAGTGCCTGGGCGCCCTCCATCCAATAGGCATACTCCTTTTGCAACTGTGGCAGGTATCGCCCATACGCCTGGTCACCTTCGATGCGCGCCTGCAACTCCACCATATGGGCAAAGAACGGTGGCTGCGACCGGCTCAGGTAGTAGGTTCGATTACCGTTGGGAATGTGGCCGTAGGTATCGATCATGTAGGCAAAGTTATCGGTCATCTGGCGGACCTGGGCCTTATCGCCGCTCTGCTCAAGCCCCAGCATGGTGAAATACGAATCCCAGTAGTACATCTCGCGAAAGCGTCCGCCGGGCACCACATAAGGCTGTGGCAAGGGCAGCAAACTGCTGTAGGCCGGCACCTGGCTGTAGGACCGACTCAGTACCGGCCAGAGGCTGTCGATGTGTTCCTTGATCGGAGCACCGGGCTTGGGTGCCGGGCTTTCGGCTTCGCCGGATTCAATGAAATTGCCTTTCACGAAGGCCTTGATATCGAAACCGTCGCGGCCACGTTGGACCAGGTAATCGGCGCGGATCTGCGCCGGATCACGGTTGGGCAATGCGTCCACGAAATGCTTCTGGTCGGTGAACATTTGCCCACGCTGCACCGCTTCAAAGAGCTCGGGGTAGGCCTGGTCGGGGGGGAGATTGGCTCGCCCTTGGGCGTCGGCGTAGCTCCATGTCGCGGGCGGTTGGCTTGAGCACGCCACGCACAGCAGCGTGGCAAAGGAGAGGCTGGCGAGATCGATAGGTCGCATCAGAGGATCCATCCTGTTTTTCGTTCCTGACAAACGAGTGACCCGTCGGGATGGACCTGGGTTCACTAAATGATGCAGTGCCGGGCGGCGCCCAGGCCACACACTGGTCAGTCCAATCTTTATTTTTTATTAATTGGTCTTGCCAATATTTTTCTTGGCCTGTAGTTTCGGACCCAGGTCATGGGTGCAGGTCACCGCTCGCCTACAACAAAAAAGAGAGCCCCGGTCCCGGCAGCCGCACGCTCACAACCCTCCTCCCGCCTGCAGGCAGCCACTGTCCGTAGGCCAGCCAAGGAGCATCGCCATGCTGACAGTCATCTGTAACGAACCCGGCTCGCTCACCGCCATCGAACGTGAACACCCCCTCAGGAAACCGGGAGAGATCCTTATCCGGGTCAAGCGCGTCGGGGTCTGCGGCACCGACCTGCATATCTTCACCGGCAATCAACCGTACCTCGAATGTCCGCGGGTCATGGGCCACGAGTTCTCCGGCGTCGTGGAGGACACCGACGAGGCCAGCGACCTGGCTGTCGGCGATGTCGTCTATGTGATGCCGTACCTGTCCTGCGGGACTTGTATCGCCTGCCGTCAGGGCAAGACCAACTGCTGCACCCGTATCCAGGTATTGGGGGTTCACTGCGACGGCGCTTTCACCAATACCTGAGCATTCCCCATGCGTTCGTGCACAAAGCCGTGGGGATTTCCCTGGACCAGGCTGCGATGATCGAATTCCTCTCGATCGGTGCTCACGCGGTGCGGCGCTCGAACATCCAGGCGCAGAAACACGCCCTGGTGGTCGGCACCGGCCCAATCGGCATGGCGGCGGCGATCTTCGCCAGCCTGCGCGGTGCGAAAGTCACCGTCCTGGATACCCGCGAGGATCGCCTGTCGTTCTGCAAGGCACACCTGGATATCCACGCGGCGGTGCACATCGGCGAAGGCGACAAGCAAGCCCTGGCCGAACTGACCGAAGGAGATTTTTTCGACGTGGTGTTCGACGCCACCGGTAATGCCCGGGCCATGGAGCGTGGGTTCGAGTTCATCGCCCACGGCGGCACCTATGTGATGATCTCGGTGGTTCGGGACTCCATCACCTTCTCCGACCCTGAATTCCACAAGCGCGAAGCCACGTTGATGGGCAGCCGCAACGCCACCCAGGGAAGACTTCCGGCACGTCGAGCAATGTTTGCGCGACTGCTTGATTCCGGATGCAGCCCTGAACACCCACCGACTGACACTGGTCGACGTGCCCCATTCGTTCGCCACCTTGCTCGACCCCAAGCAAGGTGTCGTCAAGGCAATCATCGAGTGCTAGGCATCAGAGGACGCCCCATGAACCCGCCTTCTTCTTTGCTTGTTCTAACACCCGGCGATGACGTCGCAGTGGCCCGAGGCGATATCGCCGAAGGTCAGCCAGTGAGTGCCGACGGCATCAGCCTGATCGCCCGGCAGGCGGTTCCGTCCGGCCACAAGATCGCCCTGCGCCCGGTGTTGGCCGGCCAGCCGGTGCTCAAGTACGGGCAGACCATCGGCCAGGCAACCCAGGCCATCGAGCCTGGCGACCACGTCCACGTGCACAACCTGGACATGCCAACCAGCACGGCTGAACACCGCGTACGGAACGTTTATGTCCCAACGTCGTTGAGCAAGCAGCCCGCGACCTTCGAAGGTTACGTCCGCGACGATGGACGCGTCGGCACACGCAATTACATCGGGGTCATTTCCAGCGTCAACTGCTCGGCAACCGTCTGCAAGCAGATCGCCAACGCCTTTTCCGCCGAGCGCTTGAAAGACTTCCCCAACGTCGACGGCGTCGTTGCGATCACCCATGGCAGCGGCTGTGGCATGGGCGCCCAGGGTGAAGGCATCGACATCCTCAAGCGAACCCTGCGCGGCTATGCCGACCACGCCAATTTCGCCGGTGTGCTGCTGATCGGCCTGGGTTGCGAGGTCAATCAACTCACCCCATTGATGAATGAACTGGGCGATCGCCCCCCGGCACTCAAGGCCCGCCTGGTCATCCAGGACGAAGGGGGTACTCGCGACGCCGTGCGACGTGGCATCGCCCACATAGAAGCGATGCTGCCCCTCATCAACCAATGCCAGCGGACGACCGTTGCCGCCAGTCGCTTATGCGTCGGTTTGCAATGCGGCGGCTCGGATGGCTACTCCGGCATCACGGCCAATCCGGCACTCGGCGCGGCCGTGGACCTGCTGGTGCAACAGGGCGGCACGGCGATCCTTTCGGAAACCCCGGAAATCTATGGGGCCGAACACTTGCTGACGGCCCGCGCCGCGTCTACTGACATCGCAGCAAAATTGATGGCGCGCATCCACTGGTGGGAAGCCTACGTCCGCCACAACGACGGTGACATGAACAACAACCCTTCGCCGGGCAACAAGGCCGGGGGCATCACCACCATACTGGAAAAATCCCTGGGCGCCGTGGCGAAAGCCGGTGCGACCGGGCTGATGGGCGTTTACCAATACGCTGAAGCGGTCGATGCCCGGGGCCTGGTGTTCATGGACACCCCCGGCTACGACCCGGTGTCGGCCACCGGCCAGGTGGCGGGTGGCGCGAACCTGATCTGCTTCACCACGGGCCGCGGCTCGACCTACGGGTGCAAGCCCACGCCCTCGTTGAAAATCGCCACCAATACCCGGCTGTTTCAACGCATGGAGCTGGACATGGACTTCAACGCCGGCGGCATTGTCGACGGCCTGGAATCGGTGGCCCAAGCGGGTGAGCGGCTATTCCGACTGATGCTCGCGACCGCATCCGGGCATCGCACCTGCAGCGAGGAAAACGGCTTGGGCGATAACGAGTTCCTGCCTTGGCAAATCGGTGCGGTGATGTGAACAAAGGAGTCATTCCCCCCCTTCTCCTGTGGGAGCGAGCTTGCTCGCGAAAACGCCGGTACATTCAGCATTGATGCAAGCTGACCCACCACCTTCGCGAGCAAGCTCCCACCATCAAGCGCCTATGGTAGCCTTTGCGCACTCTCCGATGGACTTCCACCCATGGTCTCACCGATCAACGCAGCTGAACGCAAGCCCTACCAGAAAATCGCCGATCAACTGCGCAACTACATCGCCCAGGGGGATTTCAAAGCAGGCTCCAGGCTTCCTCCCGAGCGCGACTTGACCCAACTGTTGGGGGTATCCAGACCGTCGCTTCGCGAGGCGCTGATCGCCCTGGAAATAGACGGCGACATCGAGATCAAGATGGGCTCCGGCGTGTATGTGCGAGCCCGGTCCAAGGACGGAAAAACCCCGAGCATGACTTTGGGCGAGAGCCCTTCGGAACTGATGCAGGCGCGTGCGCTGATCGAAGGCGAGTCGGTGATCCTGGCGTGTCTGCATGGCAAGAAAAGCGACTACCGCTACCTGCAGGACTGCATCGATGCCATGCGCGCGAGCATCGCCAACGGCCTGCCTCCGCTGGAGGATGACCGTAAATTCCATCAGCGCCTGGCCAAGATGAGCGGCAACTGCGCCCTGGTGCGGATCATCACTGCCCTGTTCGATGAACGACACAACCCGATTTCGGCTCACCTGAGCAAACACTCGGAGAACGCCCTGACGTGGGAAGCTGCGGTCGTCGAACATGAGGCGATTCTGCGCGCTGTAGCCCAAAAGGATGTACTCGGCGCCCAAACCTCGATGCGCCAGCATCTGAGCCGTTCGGAGAACCGCTGGCTGCAAGCGCTGGAGCCGGAAGATATGGACGACTAGACCTGCGGTTCTGAGATTTTGGTTGACTGATCAAATGCCATCGCGAGCAAGCTCGCTCCCACAGTTTGATCGGTGGCGCGGCTCGATTTGCGGGCCAGCCCAAGCCACCTGTGGGAGCGAGCTTGCTCGCGATGGCGGCAGCACAGCCAACCTCTCTGCAAGCTGAACGACCGCTTTCACAAGCAAGCTCCCACACTTGCCAAACCCGATGGAGTGCCGATATTGTCAGCACCATGAATCGCCCAATGATCACCTCGACCACCACAACCACGACCGCCCAGGCGGGTTGTGAGGTGTCGTGAGCGCATAAACCCACGAATCTCAAAGGCCCGCCAGTGATGGTAAGGGCCTTTTCTTTTGCCCTTGCGTCGCTGGCCCACACGCAAGGAAAGCACGATGCACGCACTGTTGATTCTCGATATGCAAGTTGGGTTGTTTCACGGCCCGGATAAACCCTGGGCAGGTGAAGCACTGCTGGATAGGTTAAATAACCTGTTGACCAAGGCTCGTAGCGCTGGTGCCCCTATCTTCCTGGCTCGCCATGTCGGTCCGCCTGGCTCGCCTATCGAACCGGGAAGTCCATTGGTACAACTGCTGCCGGAACTGCGGCTAACAGGCGATGAGGTAATCTTCGAAAAAAACCGCCCCAATGCGTTTGCCATGACGGATCTGGTCGAGCAACTGAAGGCCCGTGGCGCCGAGGGCGTGGTTATCGCAGGCATGAAAACCCAGTATTGTGTCGACAGCACGTGCCGCGCCGCCCGGGACCTGGGCTTCGATGCCGTGCTGATCGCCGATGGTCATACGTGCGCCGACACGCCGGACGTGAAGGCGCCAGTGATCATCGCCCATCACAACGCAACGCTGGCCGGCCCCTTTTGCCGGGTCGTTCGTGCCGAGGATTGGTATTTTTAACCCCCATCAACACATCGGCCCAGGCTGGGCCGATCCCGCTCAAACCAATGGAGTGATCTACATGGAAGTCTGCAATCGGCTACAACCCTCGGAGTGCGTCAACATGGAGGACATCCGAGGCGAAATCGATGCCCTCGACCAAGCGGTCATCAAACTGCTGGGCAAGCGTTTTCAATACGTACTCGCGGCCTCGAAGTTCAAGACCTCGGCCACCTCGGTACGGGCGCCAGAGCGTTTCAAGGCCATGCTGACGACACGACGAGAATGGGCCGAGGCCGAGGGCCTGAGCCCGGATGCCATCGAAAAGATGTACAGCGACCTCGTGAATCATTTCATTGCCGAAGAGATGAAACACTGGACGGCCCGGCAATCCGACACCTGATCGTCACCTCTCTGGGGGTCGAGAGGATTTAGCAAAACGTCGCACCGCCACGTGGGGTTGCAAGGCAGCCCCAAACCGGCCACCCGCTTCGCCAAACACACCGCATCCCTCTACTGTGATCGGTACATAAAACTTAAACGGGCTATGCATGCAGTACTAAATGACCAACTGATGCATTCAACACAACAATATTAGCCATCCCTTAAAGCAAGGAGTGCCTACTGGATAATTTTCGATTACTTGTAACTTAGTAGAAATACGCCAACAAGAACAGTACCTATCCCAACCTTCTGTACTACTGTCGTTATTTCTCTGTAGATCGCGATAGCTAACAACACAGTCACACCGGAGTACACCGAACTGATAGGCGTCACTAACGACAGGTCACCCATCTTGGAGGCGAATATATAAAACACCCAGCCTGCATTGACCAACAAAGAGTGCGCGAAGAAAATCCATCCGCGACGCTGAGTCACGTCCCCTTTCTCCAGCTTGCCGTTCCTGGTCAGCGCCAATGAAGTAAAAAGAACAGCCTGGGTTAATGCCGAGTAAAAGAAAGCATTCGTGACATCAAGTGCTTTAGCGGAAAAACCAAGAATAAAAAAGGCCACGCCAAAGCCAACCATGGCCAAGATAGCCTGAAGGAAACCTTGCGAGCCACCACGCAGTGACCGGAAGATATTGCCGGAGGTCATGACAATACCAATAAAAATAATAGATACGGCAATCCAGGCAACCGGGGCCAATCTTTCTTGTAGGAAAATGATGGAAAAAAGGATAGTGACCAAGCTGTAGGTAGAAGCAATCGGAGAAACCAGGGATAAGTTGCCGACTTCGCACCCTCGCATGTAGAAATAATACCCTGATACGTAGGCGGCAGAGCTGCAAGTGATGATCAACACGGCGTGGGTGTCGAACCTGAGCTGGTCTGAAATGATCAAATAGGCCCCCAAGAGGGAGGCCACCACAAAGGTGAATATATTGCGCACCAGCATTGTTTTTGCGGTACCTAACTGGCGAATCATCAGGCTTTGAATAAAGTCTGAAATCCCCCAGCACAACATGACCATAAGCCCGCCAAAAACACCGCTATCCATGCTGAATAAACTCCATCTCCATCAGACTTGCTGTGTCAGCCAAGCCTTGCTCGGCCACGTCGGTACGGGCGCCGGAGCGTTTCAAGGCCATGCTCGCGACATGGCGGGAATGGGCCGAGGCCGAGGGCCTGAGCCCGGATGCCATCGAAAAGATGTACAGCGCCCTGGTGAACCACTTCATTGCCGAAGAAATGGAAGCAGTGGGCGGCCGATCAAGCCCCGAACTGATTTTTCCTGCTTCGCGGGCAAGGGCATCTACCCCCTGGCCACCATCCTAGTCTTCGGCGAGATCGGGAGCAATCGCCGACAACGTCCGTGCGCCTTTGGCTACTGATACCACCCGCAAACCAGACAAAACCCATTGAGTGATTGACCACGCCACAGGTAAATCAAAGCCTTGGTTGTGTTGCGCTTCGCTCGGCTTCACCAGCGTCAAGAATTCGAAATTTGACACTACAAAGCCATCACCTATCGTTCCTCTCGAGACCGCACCCAGGGACCGGGTGGCCCGGACGCCTTTGCAGGCGCGGTCGTCAATGTCATTCCCCTCAAGGAGCAACAAAATGTCTGGAGCGACCCAAACCATTGACGTGCTTGTCAACGTTGACGCCGATTACCTGCTCGCCCACCCCAACGATGTAGGCGGCGCGATTGCCATGCTGGTGACCCGCAGTGCCGTCGACAGCCATGCCAACATCAATACCGGCGAAGGCGAAGGCGGCAACGAGTTGTGGTTCGACGTAAATCCCGGTGACATCATTCGCTGGCGCGCCACCACGCTGTCGCGCAACTTCGACCGCATCGCATTGATCAAGGACGTCGAGATCGGCGACCCCCACCAGGGAGGTGATTACAAGGGCACCATTTCGAAACCTAATTCTTTCAACATCCCCGGCGTGGTGCCCTATCTGAACAAGGCTGCCCCCGGCGGTATTTCCAAAACTGATGTGATGTACACCATGTGGCAATCAACGGCGCTGAGCCCAGGAAAGCTCTGGTACCAAATCTACTTCGTTCTGCTGGATCGTGACCTGAACCAGATTGGCCCGACCAACACGTGGGACCCGTACATCACGGTCAATTGACTGTCCGCTGAGTTGTAAACAACCCTGGCCGGCTTGCTATTCGCCATGACGATGCCGGTCAGGGTTGCCTATCGAACCGGTTTCACTCCCCCTCACTCATGGCAACATCTCAAATACCGCAGTCTGGGTCACCGGGATCATTTCCCCGGGCGTGGTCACGACCAATTGATACTTGCCAGACTTCAATTCGTTTGCGGTATAGCTGAAGCACGATACGCTGGATGTGGACTTGTCAGGAACAATAGCCACGCTATCGATCGGCGTGGGTGCAGCAGCCTCGTTTAATCGATAGAGCGAGTATTTGGGGGTGCTGACCGGCTTAGCGTGCGTAAGGCAAAATGAATCACTCTGGACTGAAGGCGCGAATCGTCCCTTGGCATCCAACGGTGAAACAAAGGTTATCCCACTCCGGCTCTCCTGCTCGGCCTGCTGGGCAGCATCCAGTGCCGTCCTGGCACGCTCATAGTCGGCACTCTTCAACAGCGCACTCGTCTCTTGCCTGTTGATGTACTGGACGGCTTTTTCTGCCTCGATCAACGCACGTCGCCGCCCCCAGAGCACATCATCGCCACCCTTGTGGACCGCAAACGACAACCAAGTCTTGTCAACGAACGTCTCGTTTTTGCCGCGCTGTTGCAGACCATGATTCGCGTACTCGATCTCGCCAGCCTGGATGTCCTTCAACGATGTACCGTCTGGCGTGTCAGTCCAACCGCGCCGCATGGCGGTAGGCACTAACATCAATGTGTCCCCCAGCCAAGCCAACGGATTCTCTTTATTGCCCCGATTGGTCAAATAAAAATAGCAGTTGGTGGGAGCACAGCGCTCCTGGTTAATCAGCACGTAATTCCCAGGCTTAAGCGTCAGTATCGAACCGTTACCTTCCACGGCCTCATCGTCAGGGCCTGCCACCATATCCACGTCGATCTCCAACACAACATCATCTTTGTTGAGAGCTAACAGACTTTTGGCGACTTCTTTGGCAAACACCTGTTCAGCGGCTGTTATCGGGTTGGCCAAGGACAATGTCTTGCTGGCCGATCCGATAAAGTCTAGGAAAGCAGCAGAGTCTTCGTTCTCGCCCTGGTCGTACTCCAACACGGTCAGTTTCATCGACAGGTGATCGGACTCGAGCTTTTTGGGTCCGTACAACAACTTATTCAGCAAATTCGGCTTGGAGTTATCGGCAACCCCGAGGTAAGGCCCGAGTACTTTGGTCACCGTTGCGCTTTTATCCTCGCCCCCCACTTCTGTGAACTCGACAACGATCACAACTTCGTTCACCCCGCCGAGATCCTTGAGGTATTTAAAGTAAGCATCCGTCAAATAGATAGCGAACACATCGCCACCGTTACCACTACCGTCGGGTCTACGAATGGCACCGGCTTTATCGGTGCTGAAAATCTCACCATCAATGCGCAGGCGGTCGGCTTTCCAATCGCGAATGGCGTTTTCGAATTTCTTTTTGGCTTGGAGCGTGTGTGTATTGGCGGCATCAATTTCAGCGGCTGTCACCCCTTTCTTTTTCACGACGTCTGTCTGAGCCTGCTGGGCGCTTTCCCAATCGTCCTTCAGTTTCTCCGCAGCCTCAAACTTATTGACGTCCGTCGCGGGACGAGTGGGCTGAACCTTAAAAAGATGCGCCGTCCCTGTTGGAACGGCGCAACCCGCGATGAAGAGTGAAAGCCCGCATACCAATGCGAATCGAGCGCTGACGGCTGAGCACAATGCCTTGGCAACCTGAACCGGTGCGTTTTCGGTGAACATCCCTTTCCCCTAGTCGTTACTGGGCACAATGCCTTGTCTCGGAGAGTAGGACAGCCACCTGATAAGCGCAACGCAGATAACTTGGCGCCAGTAAATTGCGCTAGCTCGTCCCCTCCGGCTCCACCAACGCAGCCAGTACCAGGGGGTGCAGGACAGCCTCCGGATGTTTCTCCTGCCATCCCCCCAGCTCCCGGCGCATGCCCGGCGTCCAGAAGTTTTTCATATGCTGGCGCACGCCATTCACCGCCAGCGCATGGTCCGGTTCGCTGGAGAAGTACTGCGCGATCTGGTTGGCCATCTTGATCAAGCTGTCAGAACTCATCGGCGTACCTCGGCTTTCTCGGCTTGACGGACGCTCGCGCAGCAGGCGGCCTTGTTCATCACTGAAGGCCTGGTAACGCTTCTGCCATTCCGAAGGCTGGCTGACCCGCACGATCTCCACCGCTGTCACCTTGTATTCCGGGCAGTTGGTGGCCCAGTCGGAGTTGTCGGTGGTAATCACGTTGGCGCCCGATTCCGGGAAGTGGAACGTGGTGTAGACCACACCCGGTGCCACCCGCTCGGTCACCCGCGCGCGCAGTACAGTCTGCCCGGCACGGCTGCCGATACCGACCCAGTCTTCGTCGACGATCCCGCGGTTCTCGGCATCGGTCGGATGGATTTCCAGGCGGTCCTCCTCGTGCCAGGCCACGTTTTCGGTGCGCCGGGTTTGGGCGCCAACGTTGTACTGGCTGAGGATGCGGCCAGTGGTCAGCAGCAGCGGATAGCGGTTGTTGACCTTCTCCTCGGTGGGCACGTAGCCGGTGAGCATGAAGCGGCCCTTGCCGCGCACGAACTGCTCGATGTGCATGGTCGGCGTGCCGTCCGGCGCGGCATCGTTGCAAGGCCATTGCAGGCTGCCGTGGCGCTCCAGTTCAGCGTAGCTGACGCGGGTGAATGTGGGTGTCAGGCGCGCGATCTCATCCATGATTTCGGAAGGATGGTTGTAGTGCATCTTGTAGCCCAGGGCATCGGCCAGGGCGATGGTGGCTTCCCAGTCGGCCTTGCCGGCCAATGGGTCCATCACCTTGCGAACACGGGAGATGCGGCGTTCGGCGTTGGTAAAGGTGCCGTCCTTCTCAAGGAACGAGCTGCCCGGCAGGAACACGTGGGCGAACTTGGCGGTCTCGTTGAGGAAGATGTCCTGGACGATCACGCATTCCAACGCGGACAGCGCAGCCGTCACATGCTGGGTGTTGGGGTCGCTCTGGGCGATGTCTTCACCTTGGCAATAAAGCGCCTTGAAGGTGCCGTCCAGCGCCGCTTCGAACATGTTCGGGATACGCAGGCCCGGGTCGGGTTGCAGGGTGACGTTCCAGGCCTGCTCGAACTCGGCACGGACCGCGTCGTTGGAAACGTGCCGGTAGCCAGGCAGCTCGTGGGGAAACGAGCCCATGTCGCAGGAGCCTTGGACGTTGTTCTGCCCACGCAACGGGTTCACCCCGACACCTTCGCGACCGATGTTGCCGGTGGCCATGGCCAGGTTGGCGATGCCCATGACCGAGGTGCTGCCTTGGCTGTGCTCGGTGACGCCGAGGCCGTAGTAGATGGCTGCGTTGCCGCCGGTGGCGTAGAGCCGTGCGGCGGCGCGGATCTGCTCGGCAGGCACACCGCAAACCGGGCCCAGTACCTCGGGCGAGTTTTCCGGCTGGCTGACGAAATCGCGCCAGCGGGCGAAGTCCGTCGCCTCGCAGCGAGCCTCGACAAACGGCTGGTCAATCAGGCCTTCGGTGGCAATGACATGGGCCAGCGCGTTGAGCATCGCCACGTTGGTGCCGGGGCGTAGTTGCAAGTGCAGCTCGGCGCGGGCGTGAGGCGAATCCACCAGATCGATGCGCCGTGGGTCGATGACAATCAGTCGCGCGCCCTGGCGCAGGCGCCGCTTGAGCTGGGAGCCAAACACCGGGTGCGCGTCGGTGGGGTTGGCGCCCATCACCATGATCACGTCGGCCTTCATCACCGAGTCGAAATTCTGGGTCCCGGCGGACTCGCCCAGGGTCTGCTTGAGGCCGTAACCGGTCGGCGAATGGCAGACACGGGCACAGGTGTCGACGTTGTTGTTGCCGAACGCGGTGCGCACCAGTTTCTGCACCAGGTAGGTTTCTTCGTTGGTGCAGCGGCTGGAGGTGATGCCGCCGATGGAGTCGCGCCCGTACTTGAGCTGGATCCGGCGCAGTTCGCTGGCGGCGTAGGTGACCGCCTCGTCCCAGCTGACTTCCTGCCACGGATCATTGATGTGCTTGCGGATCATCGGTTTGGTGATGCGGTCCGGGTGCGTGGCGTAGCCCCAGGCGAAGCGGCCCTTGACGCAGGAGTGGCCGTGGTTGGCCTGGCCGTTCTTGTCCGGGACCATACGCACCAGTTGTTCGCCTTTCATCTCGGCACGGAACGAGCAACCCACGCCACAGTAGGCGCACGTGGTGATGACGCTACGCTCCGGCTGGCCGATCTCGACGACGCTCTTGTCGATCAGGGTCGCCGTCGGGCACGCCTGCACGCAGGCGCCGCAGGATACGCATTCGGAATCGAGGAAGTTGTCACCGCCGGCCGCTTCCACCCGGGAATCGAAGCCGCGCCCGGTGATCGTCAGGGCGAAGGTGCCCTGGATTTCCTCACAGGCACGCACGCAGCGGCTGCAGACGATGCACTTGCTCGGGTCGTAATCGAAATACGGGTTGGAAACGTCCTTGGTCTCGTCCAGGTGGTTGGCACCTTCGTAGCCATAGCGCACTTCACGCAGGCCCACCTGCCCCGCCACGGTCTGCAATTCGCAGTTGCCATTGGCCGAGCAGGTCAGGCAGTCCAGCGGGTGGTCGGAAATGTACAGCTCCATCACGTTGCGGCGCAGTGTGGCGAGCTTGGAGGTTTGCGTGCGCACCACCATGCCCTCGGTCACCGGCGTGGTGCAGGACGCGGGATAACCGCGCATGCCGTCGATTTCCACCAGGCACATGCGGCAGGAGCCGAAGGCTTCCAGGCTGTCGGTGGCGCAGAGCTTGGGAATGGTGGTGCCGAGCAAGGCTGCGGCACGCATGACCGAGGTGCCGGAGGCGACGCTGATTTCGCGCCCGTCGATGGTCAGGCTGACCTGCACGTCGCTTTCACGCGCCGGGGTGCCCAGGTCGATATCGGTGCTGGGATCGAAGATGGTGATCATTGGTCGGCCTCCGTGGTCGCCAGACCGAAGTCGGCGGGGAAATGCTTGAGGGCGCTGGCGACAGGGTAGGACGTCATCCCACCGAGGGCACAGAGCGAACCGTATTGCAGGGTGTCGCACAGGTCCTGCAACAGCAGGGCCTGTTCCTGGCGGGCACCGGCTTCGGTGCTGGCGATCAGGCGATCCACCACTTCCACCCCACGGGTGGAGCCGATCCGGCACGGCGTGCACTTGCCGCAGGATTCCTCGGCGCAGAACTGCAAGGCGAACCGGGCCATCCGGGCCATGTCCAGGCTGTCGTCGGCAACCACCACGCCGCCGTGGCCGAGCATCGCGCCCATGGCGGCGAACGCTTCGTAGTCCAGCGGCGTATCGAATTGCGAAGGTGGCACCCAGGCGCCCAACGGCCCGCCCACTTGCGCGGCCTTCAGCGGCCGACCGCTGGCGGTTCCACCGCCGTAACCTTCCACCAACTCTCGCAGGCTCAGGCCGAAGGCGCGTTCCACCAGGCCGCCGTGACGGACGTTGCCGGCCAGTTGGAACGGCATCGTGCCCAGGGAGCGGCCCATGCCAAAGTCGCGATAGAACTGCGCGCCCTTCTCCAGGATGATCGGCACCGAAGTCAGGGTCAGCACGTTATGCACCAGCGTCGGCAACCCGAACAGGCCTTGCAGCGCCGGCAGCGGCGGCTTGGCGCGCACTGTGCCGCGCTTGCCCTCGAGGGATTCCAGCAGCGCCGTCTCTTCGCCACAGATATAGGCACCGGCGCCGACCCGCACGTCCAGCTCGAAGGTGTGACCACTGCCGCCGACGTTCGCCCCCAGGTAACCGGCCTCACGGGCGATGTGCAGCGCGTCGTTCAGCGTACTGACCGCGTCCGGGTACTCCGAGCGTACATAGATATAGCCCATCGTCGCGCCTACGGCGATGCCAGCGATGATCATGCCTTCGATCAGCAGGAAAGGGTCGCCTTCCATCAGCATGCGGTCGGCAAACGTGCCCGAGTCGCCTTCGTCGGCGTTGCAGACCACGTACTTCTGCGGCCCCTGAGCATCGCGCACAGTGCGCCACTTGATGCCCGCCGGGAACGCCGCGCCACCCCGGCCGCGCAGGCCAGAATCCAGCACGCTGGCGACGACATCCGCGCCATCCATCTGGATGGACCGGGCCAGGCCCAAGAAGCCACCCCGGGCACGGTAGTCGTCCAGGGACAGTGGTTGCGTAATGCCGGCGCGAGCGAACAACAGGCGCTGTTGGCTCTTGAGATAAGGAATTTCCTCCACCGGCCCCAGGGCCAGCGGATGGCTGCCGGGATCGCCTGCCAGCGCATCCAGCAGGCCCGGCACATCGGCCGGCGTGACAGGGCCGAAGCCCAGCCGGACGCCGGCGTTATCCAGCTCCACCAGCGGCTCCAGCCAATAGAGGCCACGGGAACTGGTGCGCAACACCGTCAGCGGCAGTTGGCGACGTTCAGCCTCACGGACCAATGCATCAGCCACCTTGTCCGCGCCCACGGCACGGGCCACCGAATCGCGGGGGATACAGAGCGTCAGCATGCGCCCTCCTCCATGCAGTCATTCACCAACTGACGCAGACGCTCGGGCGTGATCCGGGCATGCAACTCCCCGTCCAGTTCCAGGGCCGGCGAGCAGACGCAGGCGCCCAGGCAATAGACCGGCCGCAGGCTGATGCTCCCATCGGCGCTGGTGCCATGGTCGTCCAGCGCCAATTGCTCGCGCAACTGCGCAGCCAGGGCTTCGGCGCCCATGCTCTTGCAGGATTCGGCCCGGCACAGGCGCAGGGTATGGCGCGCCGGCGGCGTAGTGCGAAAATCGTGGTAGAAACTGATGACCCCGCGCACTTCAGCCAGGCTGAGGTTCAGGGCGTGGGCGATCTCCGGGACCGCGCTGTCGGGGACATACCCGCAGCCTGCCTGGATGGCATGGAGAATAGGCAGCAAGGCACCGGGGGTGTCCTTTTCGCGCGCTAGCACGCTATGGATCAAAGGCAGGTGAAGCGTCTCATCGGGCATAAAGTACCTCGGCATCTCGAACGCCACCGCCGCATAGCGGCAGCCGTCCGGAGTCTTGGCTGCGGCGTCCGGCCCACGTCACGGTAGCGTGGCACATCCGATCGCCATTCTCGCTCTCCGGCCAGTGTCTTGGCGCACTTGGTCCGGGGCATCCTCACAGCTTGCCACTCCCGGGGGTTGGCGATTGCACATGGACGACGAAACGTGTTCTGAAAGCGACTAGGCGTAAAAAGTTGTTCTGTGTCCGCGGGAGGTGAAATACACAAGTGATTGTAGGCGACGCGCAGCGATCGGTGGCTATTGGCCGTTTTCCTGACTGCCAGCGTGGCGAGTGCTTTGCTGGATCACAACATAAGGTTACAACACTATATATATGTATCGTTTTACAGCGATCAATCTCGCCATGATTCAGGAGGACAACAACCTGACACCAGAAGGAATCCTGGAATGCTACGCAAGCAGCTTTTAACGTACTCATTACTGCTCTTATCACTTACAGCAAACTTCCATACCTTGGCAGAAGAATACTATTGGACGATTCAGCAAATCCCGGAACACCTCCAAGAGCGACAGCCCTCACCCGAATTGGCTTGTAGATGGTTACATGAAGAGTATGAAGAAATCTGGAATTACACACCTGCGGTAGCCACGGAGGACGATCACATCTGGCATTGCCACATGATATATGGCAAGGATCCGTTAAACGACTCTTATGGCGCAGTAGCCATTCTCCGCAGCGGCAACACATGTAGCGAAAACCAACAATTCAATAAGACCTCAGGCCAATGCGAGGCTCAAGGCGTCGACAGTGGCTGCCCCTTGAGCCTGGCGGGAAACCCAATAAATTTCGCGACAGGCTACAAAATACAAACAGAAAACGATTACTCAACTGTGCATTCACACCCAAGCGCAAATCCACTCGATTTTTCAAGATTCTACAGAAGCGTTGATGGAGTATGGCGGCATAGTTATTCGTCTAGGCTCAGCCTCGAAGAAAACTTGATCACGCTTATTAATCTTGATGGAAGTCGATCCTTTTTTGAAAAAAAGGGAACGTCTTATGAGGCTAGGCCACCCGAAACAGGAACGCTCGTCTATCAGTCGGACCGTTGGAGCTATCACGCCCCCAATAATCGCTCACTTGAATTTGATAGTAACGGAAGGTTAATTGCGCTTATTAAATCAGGTAGCGAGCTGAGCATTGCCTATTTAGACAACATTGCGACCGTCACTGATGGCTTCGGCAAAACCTTAAAATTTACCGAGGACACGTTAAAACAACCTCTTATCGTTACTGCGGGCGACGTAAGCATTAGCTATACCTACAACAATTACAAACAGCTAACCTCCATGACCAAAACCTATCCGACCCATACGGAGAATAAACAATACCTCTACGAGGACCCGAAAGATAGCAGACTGCTGACCGGCATTATTGATGAGCGCGGGGTACGTTATGCCACATGGACTTATGATGCTCAAGGGCGCGCCATTACGAGTGAACACGCGACGGGTATAGAAAAAATCTCTGTCGGCTACAACCCTGACGGGTCATCGACGGTAATCAACGCACTGGGTAAAGAAACACGATATCAATTCGAATTGATTCAAGGTGTCAAACGCATAAAATCTATTGCAGGTCTTCCATCGGCCAACTGTCCCGATAGCAACTCAACTTTCACCTACGACACCCGCGGTCGGCTGACAACAAAAACAGACAACAATGGCAATATAACCACCTATCTCTATAACGACCGAGGCCTGGAGATCTCTCGCACGGAAGCGAGCGGCACTTCTCAAGCAAGAACGATCACCACCGAATGGCACCCGACGCTGTATTCCCCAGTGCGCATCAACGAAGCGGATCGCTCCATTCAATACACCTATGACACTCAAGGGCGCCAGCTCAGTAAAACAATCATTTCACGTTAATTCAGAAGGATCTGAATATGAATACATTGACAGGCAAGGTTGCTCTGTTCGCTCTCGCTTTGGGCGGAACCATTACCACCCTTCCTCTTTGCCAAGCTGCCGAACGTGGTTGGTCGTTCACCTATAATACCCAGGGGCAGCTGGGGTCGTCAGATGGGCCCCGAACAGATGTAAGTGACATTACCCGCTATGAATACGATGCCAAAGGACATCTGGCACGCATTATCAACGCGCTCGGGCATACCACCACATTTTCCAACTTTGACGCCGCCGGCAACCCTAAGACAGTTGTCGATTCCAATGGTGTTATTACAAACCTGACCTATGCACCACAAGGCTGGGTGAGGTCGCTGAGTACCGCTACCGGCACTGTTCGCCTTGAACACAATGCCGTGGGCGACATCACCAAGATCATTCGCGCAGACAATAGCTGGTCGACTTACACCTGGGACGACGCAAGGCGGCTCATTCGAGTGACCAATAACGCAGGGGAACAGATCGAATTTGATCTCGACCCGATGGGGAACCGGACTGCGGTACGGATCAAGGACAAGGCCGGTCATCTGACCAGACAACATCAATGGGTGTATGACGAACTGGGGCGCTTGCTGCGTTCAGTGGGTGCTGCCGGCCACACAAGCCGGACACAGTACGACCTCAACGATAATCCGATCGCGCTGACCAATCCTCGCAATCACAGCCATCAACGGGCCTTTGACTCACTGAACCGATGGGTGACGAATACTGACCCGCTTAATGGCATCACTCAACTTGAGTACGACGTTCAAGATAACCTCACGCAAGTCCGCGACCCACGTGGTGTAACCACTCAATATCAATACGACGGCCTGGGAAACCTGACGCGGGTGAACAGCCCTGACAGCGGCGCCACTCACTACCAGCACGATGCCGCAGGCAACGTGACGCAACAGGTGGACGCGCGTGGTGTGGTCACGACTTTTACCTACGATGCGCTCAATCGCCTGACCGCCCGCCGCTATCCGACGAACCCGGCACTGGACGTTCAGTTCCACTACGATTCGATTGCCGCCGGTAACAAAGGCATCGGCCGACTGACAGCCGTGGAGGACGTCAACGGGGTACTGAATTACACCTACGACGCCCAAGGCAACGTTACAGCCCAGCGGCAAACAGCGCCCGCAAACACAGCGACTCAGCCAGAACAAATCGGCTATGGATACGATGTCGCCAATCGGTTGAGCAGGATCGATTATCCAACAGGTTTCAGCATCGTCTACTCGCGCAACACCACAGGACAAATCAGCCAAGTACAAATTCGGCAGGGCACGGGGCAGCCGGCCGCGTTCGCCAGCAACATCACGTATCAACCTTTCGGTCCGCTTAAAAACCTGACCTGGGCCAACGGGACTACGCTTCAACGTACCTACGATCTGGACCACCGGCTGACCGCTCAAACCGTTGCAGGCCAGAGCAACGCCTATACCTACGACGGCCAGGGAAACATGACTCAAATGCAACGCGACTCAGTCGACAACCATGGCTACAGCTATGACCCGCTGGATCGCCTGATAGGAGAATCTACTGCTTTCAACCGGATGACTTACGTTTATGATCCCGCGGGTAACCGCACCCGAAAAGCGCTCAGCACGTTGATTGACGGCGAGTTGCGTGTCACCGCTGGCACGTCTTATCAATATGGGGCGAGCAACAATCGGTTGACGCAGGCAGGCACCCACTCGGTAGACTTCGACGCGGCAGGCAACCTGACCGCAGACCGCGCCAATCGTCAGTTTTCCTACGACGAGCAGAATCGCCTGAGCAAAGTGAAAATCAAGGGTGCTGTCAAGGCTCGGTTCCGCTACAACGCTTTCGGCCAACGAACCAAAAAAATCACCTCCCAAGGCACTACAACATTTATCTACGGGTTGAGTGGTGAACTTCTTGGCGCGCACGTATTCGATAACCAAGGCAAGAAGCTGAGCAGTCAGTTTTATATCTGGCTCGAAGGGGTGCCCTTGGGCGGGATCAGTGTGAGCTACGGTGCAACGGGCGCGCCAGCAAACAGCGCCGCGTTCTACCTCCATAGCGACCACCTCAACACACCGCGAATCGCAACGAACGCGGCGCGAACAAAGATATGGGAGTGGGTTTCCGATGCATTTGGTACAAAGGAAGCCAGCGGACAACTGGAAATCAACCTGCGCTTTCCCGGTCAGTACTACGACGTCGAGACTGGACTCCACTATAACTATTTTCGTGATTACAACCCGAAAACTGGACGCTACATGCAGAGCGATCCGATTGGTTTGGCGGGTGGGCTTAACACCTACAGTTATGTAAATGGCAACCCGCTGAAATACGTTGACCCGTTAGGTTTGGAATCTATTTTTGAGTGGTCCGCAAAAGCTGAAACCGAAGCGCAAAATAGTAAATTGCCTGGCATGCACAATGGGCCTCAAGATGCATATAGACATTGTGTTGCATCCTGCATGATTGCCTCATCGAACTGGGGAGAAACGGTAAGTCAGCTAGCAGGCTGGGCAAATGAAATATCAAATTTCGGGCAAAATCCCAGCGAAAGAGCCATGGATGACTTTAACAACCAAGCGGGCATATGCGCAGCCAAGGGCAACAACTCTCCTGAAAACTGCCCCCAAAACTGCATGACATTTCTTAACAATGGAATCTTAAGGACAGAGGCAAGCTCTGAAGGTGCATACTATTAATACCTTTCTTAAACTCTCGAAAACATCAGCAGCACTGATTGCTCTGGTGACTGTGGTTTTTGCTACCATTGGACTCAGATACCAAGAACCCGTGAACATTGAACGGGCTTGCGCGGACTCTCCACCCCTGCTAATAAACAACTTCAATAGCTGCAGCTTTGTTGATCAGACTTTGAGCCTCCTTGAAACGGAAGGCTACAAGCTTGTAATTCTAGAAAACTCAGAAAAAAACAGTGGTCTTCTGCGAAAAAAATTCTCTTTAAAAATATTTGAAGTACCCAACTACAAAATAGATAACAGCACCGGCCCTGCGCAATTCAGCTTTATAAATGGACGATTATTTGCCATCTCCTACTTTCCGAAAGCATCAGACGCCGTATTCGAAAGGCATCCAGCAAGTAAATCCGAGGCACTGACTGTAAAACACCTGACCAACCACCAAGGATTGAAATACATATCATGGTCAAACAATTACCTTGAAACCTATATAACTTGGTGGATATCGAGGTTCTCATAAAGGCTAGCATGTGAGTTACTAAACGTTACGGCTTGCCCCAAGCCGTAACGTTTCTTTAGAGGTATTTGAGCGCCCGGTTTCAACGCAGCAGCAGTTCTTACCAGCCCATGGATCGCCAAGAAAAAAGAACTTCCGCCTCGCCACAAAGCAACACATCCTGACCAGAATACCCACGCCGAAATGACCTATCCATCTACCCTCGCTTAAGCTTCCTGAACACCTGCGGCTCCCAAACTCGCATCGCCAGCAACAACGCAGTCCCACGTTTCTCTGACAGCGGCGCGCTCAACGATTCGTTGTGAAGCGCCGCCAGTTTGCTGCGCAACTTGTGGATTTCGACTTGCAACTGGGCGTAAGCGGGCTTGGTCAGCATGCCATGGGCAAAGTGCAGGGTTTCATCGGGGGCGTCGAATCGGCTCGCCATGAAATCCGGCAAACCCTGGCGCAGGAAGAACCCTCGGATAGGGCCGTCCGGTAGCCAATCGAAATCCCGCGCGACCAGCAACCTGATGCGATTTCCCGGCTTCAGGTCGGCCAGGCCCATCCGCTCCAACACCAACAAATGCTTGATGCACTCGGCTTTT
Organism: Pseudomonas beijingensis; assembly: GCF_030687295.1. NCBI lineage: Bacteria > Pseudomonadati > Pseudomonadota > Gammaproteobacteria > Pseudomonadales > Pseudomonadaceae > Pseudomonas > Pseudomonas beijingensis. Next base: position 4,751,532 of record NZ_CP117425.1, read on the forward strand.
GACACGCAGTAGGCAGACACCATGTCTTCCAGTGACCAGTGATTCAGCGCACACACCGCCACCAGCAGCAGCTTTTCGTCTGAGACCAGTTGCGCTTCCTGTTCACGTGTCAGCATGTGCAGGCGCGGGGTCGATCGCTCTGCCTCCTGAAGCAGTTCCGCCATCGTCAGGCCCAGCAAATCACAGAACTGGGCAAGGCGTTCGAGCGTCAGGCGACCGCTGGCCAGCAGACGCTTAACACTGGGCTCCGACAGGTCGAGCGCTTGGGCAACGTCCCGATAGGTCATGCCGGCGGCCTTGAGGCGTTGCTTCAGGGTGGAGATGAGTTGAGCAATCTGGGTCATAAGTATTGATATCCGATACCGTTGGTATCAGCTTAGCGAAATACGCACGAACAAGTTGCGAATTACGCAACCCCCTCCCCATGCTTGAAGCTCAACAGAGCCGAGAGGTCAGCATGTTCAGCAAAAATGCAGCGCACGTTTCTCCAACATCAGGCGGACCCTCCATGGGCGATCTGCAGATTGGCGATATGGTGTTCATCCGGGTCACCGCGCGCCCCTTCCTGGAGGTCGCCAACGCGACGAACTCGTGGACGAACCATGTGGGCGTGGTGGTCGACAACCATGGCGGTGAGCCGTTGATTGCAGAAAGCACGTTTCCGCTTTCGCGCACCACCTCGCTCACCCGGTTTATCAAGCGCTCCGAGCATGGACGCTGCACAGTGGCGAGGCTCACGCAGCCACTCACCGACACGCAACGCAAGGCGCTTCAGAACGCCGCCGATCATCGGCTGGGTACGTTCTATGACACCGGCTTCAACATAAGCTCGCGGCGCCAGTTCTGCTCTCGTTTCGTGCGTGAGGTGATCGATGAAGCGACGAACATCCAGCTCGGTGAGGTGGAGACGTTCGCGACCTTGCTGCAAGATAATGCCGATCCGAACCTGGCCTTCTGGCGGCTTTGGTATTTCGGCCGAGTTCCTTGGCAACGTCGTACCGTCACGCCGGCCAGCCTGCTTCAAAGCCCGGACGTGCGTGTCATTTTCGATTCACAACTGAGTGACACCGCATGACCAACGATGCACAGGTGTTTGACCCTTCAAGATCGTCGCCCTGTCTCACCCGGCGCAGCCTGCTTCAGGCAGGCATGACCGGGGTTGCCTTCGGCGTGCTGTCGCCTTGGTCGTCCTGGGCAGCCTCTTCGGGCGTCCTGGTCAACGATGTGACACTGCTCAACCCGGTCTGGGTGAATCGCCTGCTGGCTCCGCGCACCACCGATGAGATCCGCCAGGCGTTGGCCCTGTGGGCAGGCCCGGTGAGCATCGGTGGTGGCCGCTACAGCATGGGTGGACAGATTGCCACCGAAGACAGCCTGCACCTCGATATGCGTCAGTTCAATCAAGTCATCCGCTATTCGCCTGAGCACAAGGTCATACGCGTACAGTCAGGGATGCGCTGGCGCGACCTTCAGACCGTCATCGACCCGGACGATCTTTCGGTAAAGATCATGCAGAGCTATGCCAACTTCACCGTCGGTGGGGCGTTGTCAGTCAACGCTCATGGGCGTTACGTCGGTGCCGGCCCGATGAGCAACTCGGTACGCGCCCTGCAACTGGTGCTCGCCGACGGTTCAGTCGTGGAAACCTCTCGCAGCACAAATACCGACCTGTTTCACGCAGCCATCGGTGGCTATGGCGCGATGGGCGTCATCACCGAAATCGAATTGGACCTGGCATCCAACGTCACGATGGAGCGCCAGGTACACCACATGCCGGTTGCCGATTACCCCAAGTTCTTCAATGACCAGATCCGCGGAAACGACCAGGCAATCCTGCACAACGCCGATCTGGCGCCGCCCTATTTTGACCAAGCCACCGCCATCACCTGGTGCACCACGGAAAAAGCGCTGACCGTCGAAGATCGACTGGTTGCACCAGGGCAATCGTACACATTCGATCAAACCATCCTGTGGGGCGTGGCCAGACTCCCCGGCGGCCCGTTGATTCGCAAGGATGTGGTCGATCCATTGCGCTACCTCAGCCACCCGGTGGTACGCCGTAATTACGAGGCTAGTCGGGACGTCGCCTCCCTCGGACCGATCGCTACACGCAACAGCACCTACGCGTTGCAGGAATATTTTGTACCGGTGGCCCACCTCAACGCATTTGTCATACAAATGGCCGATCTACTCAAGGCCCATGACGTCGATGCCATCAACGTCTCCATCCGGCATGCGCCACCTGCCCCTGACTCGTGCCTGTCCTGGGCACGGGAGGAAGTTTTTTCATTCGAACTTTATTACTGGCAACACGTTGGCGTGGCTGACCGCGAGAAGGTCAGCGTATGGACACGCGAACTGATCGATATTGCCCTGGCGTTTGGGGGCACCTACTACCTGCCCTATCAGTTGCATGCAACACGAGAACAGTTCTCCCGGGCCTATCCCGGCGCACAACGATTGTTCGCACTCAAAGCACGGTTCGATCCGCAGAAGCGATTCCGGAACAAGCTCTGGGATAAGTATTACGTGGGATAGCGCGGCCGAAGAACAGGGGCCAGTCCACTGATCCATTCCCACAACAAGCCTCGACTGCCGTCACGCCACAAGGCGCCAAATCATCACTATGCTACCCATCAGGGCGATGAGTCAGGAACGACCAGCCGATGCGTTCTATCAAGGAGACGGGATGATGCAGGAAGCAACCACTGGACTCGAAAAGCAGATCGATGTTGCAACAAAACTGCTCTCCCTCTGCGCCAAAATCGGATTACTGATTGGCGGCACGTGCATTGTCAGTTATCTCTTGGGCAACGGCCATTACCCACAGGGCGTCTCCATTGGAGACAGTATGTTATTTCTGGTCGCGGCGTTTTGCTTTGGGCTGGTGTGTGTTTATTTTTCAGTCTCCGTCACCGCGGCCGGGGTGTTGCTTTCCCCGTTCTTCATTCCCGCGCTTAGAGGCTTCGCCTGGCTACATGGAAAAGTCACCCGTAAAAAAACCATACTGGAATTCAAACGACCGAAAATTACATTCCTCTCGGTGTTTTTTGGAATATGCGGCGCAGTGACCATTTATCTCCTTACCCGCAGAAGCCCCTTGGAACACATCCCGCTTATCCTTCTGCCCGTTTTTCAGTACATCGTTTACTCAGCCTATCTGGAGCAGAACAAGAAAATAAAAGCAGCGCTTGAGGTCGGCGGTTCGGAACATCATGAGCACAAGCCCCACGCAGAAATGAAACCCTTGAAAAAAACCAGGGCGATGATTGTCTGTGTCATCCTCCTGACGCCCATGCTCATGGGTGGCGTGACCTCGGACTTGCTGCAAGCGGCCATGCGCTTCGCGCAAATACGCATAGAAAGGGCCACGATTCTGGTGAAACCGCCTTACGCCAACCTGTTGCCAGCCCCTAAGGATTCCCCGCTGGAAAACTACAAACGCTTTGAAAATGCGACGGTGATTTTCCGAGGCGTGGGCAACTCGACGCTCATTGAAATGCGCACCGAAGAAACGGCGATCCGGTTGGAGATTCCAAATGACTCGATCATCATCGAGCGCCGGGTGAAGCCCGTTGCCAACATCAGGAAAAATCCTGAGAAAACCGAAAGCTGATACCATCCAAACATTGACACGCTGAGCAGAACGACATGAATCGCCGCAAGAAAATAAACCAGTTATTGAAGGCTAACGCCAAAAAGGCCAGTGCCAAGCTGGCACCCAAAAGCAAGAATCAGTACATCAGTAAAGCCGACCGACTGAAACTGGCGGCTGAAACCAGTGACGCGCCCATCACGCTCCCGGAAAGCTGATCCACGTCGCTTAAGCTCCATCCTCAGGCCGTTTTACACGTTAACCAGGCGCTCCAGAAAAGACTGCTGAAGAACCGGGTAGCACTGCCGAATCCTGCATCACTCAACAGTTTTTGAACTGCGGCCTCGGAATGTGGAGGATCGGCACCTTGAAGAATTTTCCCAAGCTTGACCGTCACTTCTTCCGGGCTGGCGCCATGCTGTCGCCACCGTTGCCCCCAGGCCGCGAGGAGTAACGGCTGGCTGGCATACGCATATTGGTTTGCGGCGACAATCAGCGGCGCGCCCGGCTTCAGATGTACCTGGATGGACCGTAATATTTTCAGCTTAGCTTCATCCCCATCGAGATGATGGAGTACACCGATCAAGGTAGCAGCATCGTACGACCCGTTTGCTACCAAGTCTTCCACATGCCCAAGATGCATGGCGGTTCTTTCAAGCAAGTTGTTTGCGACTAACTGCTGCTTCGCGGCCTCCAGCATAGGCCCGGACGGATCGACGGCAGTGAAATGCCAGCCCGGTTCAAGCTTGGCCATTGCAATGATCTCCTGCGCCGTACCGCCGGCGCCCACCACCAGTATTTTCGCCGAGCTCACGTTTCCAAGGGTCGCCGCCAGCATGCACGCCGCCAGGTCCTGACAGGCGTCGTACCCAGCGAGCGCAATGCGGCTCTGCCGGGCGTACTCATTAGCCCGTGAAGTATCAAATTTTTCCGCTGAATTAAACGAGGATGATTTCAAAGCGCAGTTCTCCGTGTTCTGGAATCAAGCTACGCCTCGCTTGGAAATAATAAAAATTCATTAATTTTATGCCCGGCATTCCCATAAGGAATAACGATTTCCATCGGCAGAATTTTGCATGGTCAGCCAGTTGCGGTTCTCGATAAATATGGAAATACGAATATACATTTCCCTTATGCTTTATCGGACGCGCGCGGCCTTCATATCAGCCTTATCCTTTAGGGCAACGACGGCCAAGGACCCAATCCAGACCACCGAAACCCCGTAATTGAACCGCTGGTACAAGCCGAACAGATGACCGTCGGCCAGTGCCGTCACCATCAGCATAACCGTCACGATGGCCAGGATGACGCAGCTCGCCGAGAACATGGCAAACTTGGACGACGACAGCAGCGACTTGCCCAGGCGCATCCACAGCGCACCCGCCAGGGTAAGCGAGATGAACATCACCAGCCCCGCAAGGTTGTGGCTCTGTTGCGAGACCGACGGTTCAATCGGCGCACAGCCTTGATCGCAGGGAAAATAGCCGGCCGTGAAGCTTGCCAACCCATGGACGAAAATCAGGGCTGCGCTAAGCAAGGCCATCCGCGAAGCCTTGAACCGTCTCGCCACGCCTATTGCGAAAAGCACGAACATCGCACCCAGTGGAAAATTGTTCACCCAGGCAGAGAAGCTGTGGGTTGGGGCTCCAACAGCGCCTAGTTGGCTCATGGCTTGATCCAGATGGCTATAGCCTGGGTAGGCCCGCGCGGTCAGTGCGACACCCAAAAACAGCCAGAAGGGAATCAATATTCCGCAGCCTAGCAAAGCACGATCAATGGTTTTCATGGTGTGACACTCCTTGTCGTTGTGATGTCCGTTTAGGGTGATGCGAAACTCAAGCGTCAACCGCTCACTCAAGGACAGGGCGCAGGAAACTACGCTCATAGCTCAGAATGAATCGCTGTTCCGTCGCCTGGCGAACCAATTCGACGCACGCCGGATCCAATTCAGCTTCCCGTCGATATTTTTCATATTCGGCCAAGCTGGAAAAGCTGAACAGGCAATAGGCGATATTGTTGGCGCCCTCGGCGGGGAGAAAGTAGCCATGATGGTTTCCCCCCATTCGAGTCACCACTTCAATCCATTGGCGCGAGTAGCTTTCGAAAGCAGGGATCTGGTAAGGGTCAATAACGTACCGGACATGGCAAGTGATCACAGGCTCAATCCTTTGAAATCTGGAAAAACGGATTCTACACAGGATACGCAATCAATCATCAACCGGGATCGAAACACCATGGATGAACGCCAAGCAGCCATCAAGAACAAGATCCGCGCCGTGGTGACGAGTAACGAATCCGACGAGATCACCTATCGATCAGAGTGGCTCGGTTATCTGCCCTTCCCGGTTTTTCATTGGATTGAATACCAGGGTGAAAGCTTTTCAAGCGACTTCCCCTTTGATTGGACCCTTGAGGATCTGGTGAGCCTTGAGCGGACGGGATTCTTGGAAACACTGGAAGCTTACGAAAACCCGGAAGATCCTTTTGATCGGGATATCAGGTATCGCGTTCACGTGGAATGCGTATAACGGTAGGCTGAAGGAAATGGACAAACCAAGGAAAGGAAATGGGCATTCTTGATCGCTTGTTCGGCGGCCGCTTTACCCTGCCGCCACCGGAGGAAACAACTGTCAGCGACGCGGCGATCATGCGGGAGCTGCATCCCTATCGCGCCGAACTCAAGACACTTGTTCAAACCATACTGGCCCGCATGCCAGAAGGCGAACGCGCCAGGCTGGTCAGGCGTGTGATGCGCCTATACGGTTCGGGCCAAGAGCCGGCTACTGCGCTGGTGGAAGGATTGCTGGATGCAGACCGGGGCCAGAAGCTCGAACACCTGGCTTTGCTAGGTGTCGACTGGAGAGGCTTTGATGGTTTCGAGTATCTGGTGCCCTATCTGGTCAGCGCCAGCGGGGTAAAAGAAGTTTATCCCTACCGCTATGAGGGCACTCTGTCGATGTCGGAGACGCTGGCGAGTTTCGACCAATGGCTGGTGGCATTCGACAAACGCTACCTGCACCTGGACTCCGGTGGCGATGAATATGTCGGGTTCATCGCCGATGCGGACCAGGTCGAAGCCATGATCGAACTTGCACGCCAGGCAGGTGTTGAAGTGCGCCTCGAGAGCTTCTGAACCGGAACGGGTCTTCGCTGAGTAGCGTTATCCCGCTGAACGAAGCGAGCCACGTAACAGTCGGAGCAACAAGACCCTCGGCAAAGAAACCTGGCCATGCTCCTACGATCCACTGCCCTCGCTGCGTTGTTCACCTTGGCTGTCGGCACGGCGACCGCGGCGCCGGAACCGCTGCGCCTGGAAAGTCTGAAACGCTGCGGCGACCTGCTGCAAAGCCAGCACCAGGACTGGTGCCTGACAGCGCGCGGAATGGGCGATGGAGCGCCGCAACTGAAGCTAGGGGCAAAGGCGATACCCGCAGACACGGTCCAGCGCGAAGGGGAAAACCTGCGCGTGCGCCTGGACACCGCCGATTACCAAAGCGGCCCGCTTTGGCTGGAGGACGGTCCACGTACCAGCAATGCCGCCTGGCTGACCCTGCGCAACAGTCACGTACTGGCCGCCGGGCCGGACGAAGTGGCGAAGAACATGGACGGCCTGACCACCTACGTCGACCTGGTCAGCGTGCTGATCGAGGAAGACCGAGATGGCCGTCAGGAAGCCGAGCGCCTGGCCCACAAGTACGGCGCGAAAGTGGTCGGCAGCATCGCGCCCCTGAACCTGTACCAGCTCCGCCTGCCGGCCAAGGATCTGGTGCAGCGTGACGCCTTGGTGCTGCGTTTGGGCAGCGAGACCAGCGTGGATGCCGTGGTCATCGAGGAGTCCTCGGCCGAAGAAACCGAACAGGCCCCTGCCCAGCCTGAAGAACCGAAGAAACCGGCCCTGGACTCCGACGAATGGGCCGCCAACCGCTTTCTCGATGCGGTGAACTACTACCAACGACGCATTCCCGGACGACAACCGCCCATCCAGCCGCAACCGGTGCGCATCGGCCTGATCGAGCGCGATGTGGACTTCGACACGACGGATTTCGCGGACTACCTCGGTGCCTGCTCGCCACCGCGCACCTGTGTCTACGCCCGTGATGCAAACAAACCGGACAACCACGGCACGACTGTCGCCGGCATCCTTGCCGCACGCTGGGACGACAGCGGCAACACCGGCTTTCTCCGTGGCCTGGACAAGGCCAGCGGTGGCTTCGAGGTCATCGTCGAGCGCAATTCCGATGCCGGGATCACCGCCAACATCGCCGCCTCGGTCAACCTCGTGGAAGATGGCGTACGCGTGCTCAATTGGAGCTGGGGCATCCACCGCGTCGGCGCCAAGGATATCAAAGGCGATGACGTCGACTCGTTGCTACGCTCGGGCCTCGCCATGGGTGGCTACGAAGAACTGCTGGAAGAGTTTTTCCTTTGGCTGCGCAAGGAACATCCCGACGTCATAGTGGTGAATTCCGCCGGCAATGGATCTTCGTTCTCGGGCAGCGATGAATACCGCCTGCCCTCCTCCTTCATTACCGAACAATTGCTGGTGGTCGGCGGACACCAGCGCAGCGATCACACCGGCGTCTCCGTCGACGACCCGGCCTATGCGGTCAAACGTAGCTCCTCGAACATCGACATGCGCGTCGACATCACCGCCGCCGCGTGCGCCCACGCCTCGACGACCAACGCCGGCCAGGACAGCGCCGTGCACTGCGGCACGTCCTACGCCACGCCCATGGTCGCGGGCCTGTTGGCGGCGATGCTGTCCATCAACCCGCAACTGCAACCCGAGCAGTTGCGCATGCTGCTACGCCGCAGCGCCATGACCATCGGCGATAACCACGATTTCGAACAGATGGACGCCGAAGACCTCACCGCGCCCATCCTGCCGTCGGAACGTCGTTACCAACTCAACGATAAAGACGTCGGCCGCTCGGCGCGACTGGACATGCAAAAGGCCCTGGATTTGGCTGCGCAAAGCCGCGATCGCGTGCGTTGAAAGTCAGGTGGACTGCACCAGCCAAAAAAAAGCAGGGGCTGGGCCGCTGTGCCGGAAGGTCACGGCTAACTCAAGACCATGTCTGCCTCGCGCGGGCAAAACCACCCATGCATCAGCCCCGCCTGGAAGAACTGCACCGGAGCCTCGAACCCGGCCGTCTCGATGAGGGCGGCGACCTGCTGTGGCGGCAGTATAGCCACGTCTCGGGCGTAGGCAGCACGGGCTCTCTCCAGCATTTGCGGCTCGACGCCTGCAGAGGACATCAATGTCATCCAGTTGCGTAACAACGCCTCATACGCCGGTGAATCGATGTCAGCGGCGAGATCGACGGATGCCAGTACTCCGCCCGGCTTAAGCCGACGGGCGATCTCGTGGAAGAACGCGATGCGTGCTTGTGGCTCGAGCAAAAACTGAGACACCAGAAAGCAGGTAGCACCGTCATGGCCAGGCTCGGCAGGCAGCGAGTCGAGGTAACCTTGGTGAAAGCTGCAACGCGAAAGGAAGCCTCCTTGTACCGCTTTCTGCCGGCAGATATCGAGCATGGTGCCCGAGGGGTCGAGGGCAGTGAAATGCCAACCGGGGCAGCGCTTGGCCAGGTGGGCCAGTTCCGCACCGGTGCCCACGCCGACACAGAGAATCCGGGCATTTTCCGGTAACTCAGCGAAGAGAGCATCAAGCAAGGTGTACAGGGCGTCACGAATGGGTGCCATCCCCGCCCATTGCTTATCGTAGCCGGCTGCCTGCTGGTCGAATAAGGCCTTGAGTTCTTCATCGCGCATGGAGCACCTTCCTTTTCGTCGTGATGGGATGTACCGCGATGGATGCGGCGACGTCCAGTATCCCAGGGCTGTCAAGTCCCACCGGTGGTTCGGTAGGTGGATTGCACCAATCCCGAAGGAAAGCTGCGGCTGGATACGAGTTTCAAATCCAGATCCCGCTCAAGCCCGCCAAACAATGGCCGCCCTGAGCCAATCAACACGGGGATGGTAGTGAGCACCATATCGGTGACCAACCCCTTCGCGCAGGAACGACTGCACCACCCGCCCACCATCTACATAGACACGCTGCACGCCTTGGCCCTCCAGCTCCGTCAGCAATTCCTTGGGGGCCAGGTTGGAAAAACGCAACTTGCCCTTCAACGCCTCGGGCACCGGCGATTCGGCCAACTGTTCGGACAGCACCACCACGGGCCGGTCGTAGAACCAGGTGTCGAAAGTCCGCACCTTCTCATAGCTCCCGCGGCCCATCACGATGACGTCCTTGTCGGCAATGAAAGCTGAATAGCCGTGGTCCTCGGAGGGGTCGTCGCGCTGTAGAAGCCAGTCGATGTCACCGTCGGGCCGGGCGATGAAGCCATCCAGGCTAGTGGCGATGAAGACATGGACGGTAGGCATTGGGGGGCTCCTTGGTCGTAATGGGTGTGGGGGTGTGATCGTGAGGTGAATGGTATCGATTCAGATGCGGATCGAATGTTTGATCAGGCGGCGGTTTCGGCCAAAAGCATGAAGGTTTGCCTGGACACGAACGCACCCGGCTTGCTCAGCGACGCCACACCCGTCCGTCATCGCTCACCACCCAAGGTGATTGATCAGCAAGAATACGCACCCCGCCGACCCAACGCTCTGCTGGCGCGTAATCGAGCCAGTTGATATGTCCGCGCAGCATTTGCTCGCCCAAGACAGTAATACGAACAAGGCGCCTCTGCCATTCGCCTCCCGACTGTTCGTACACCAGGGGATATGGCGCATCGATCAACGGTCGTAGCAGCGCATGGAACATCTCCTCACCGAGCGAGCGTCGTTGCAACCAGAGCCAGGGGAGCAAGCTAGCAGTGGATCAGCTACTGCCCTGGCAATTTGAAGCGTGCCGGCCATAAGGCTGAAAACCGCCATCGCCCGTTTTTGATTGTGTTCAGACTTCGGATTTTTGGAATAACTCTGCGAGGCTTCGAACATACGCGACCAGGCCCTCTTCATAGGGTTCCTTTGTCGGATCTGGCTGGCGACCTATTTCAGGCAATAAAGCCGCAGAAGACATCCGTCCTCGTATCCCTTCAGGTGTGATGTGTTCAGATATCGCCGAATGGCATCTTCGATTCAATTCACCGATTGAAGGAAAGCTAATCGTTACTGAATATACAAAGCCGGATCAAATGTGCAGCGCCGGCCTGACCTGGGCACCGCCACCAGCAGAAGGAACCCGGACACGCCACGCAATCAGCAACGCGGCCAGCAGCATCAGCACGGCCGCCGCTACGAATACGCCCGCGCTGCCACCGAGGCTGAACATCGCACCGCCAGCGGCGGCGCCTGTTGCGATGGCCGACTGCACAGAGGCCACCACCATCCCCCCGGCGCTTTCCGCCTGATCAGGTATTGCGCTGGCGACCCAGTTCGACCACGCCACCGGCACACCACCAAAGGCCAGTCCCCAGACCGCCAGCAGTACCACTTGCCCCGGCACCGAGGCCGGCAACAGCACCAACGCCAGTGCGGCAACGCCCACCAGCGCGGGCATCAACACCAAGGTGGCCAGAGGATGACGCTCAAGCAGCCACCCGGCCAACAGCGTGCCGCCGAAGTTCGCCACACCGAAACCCCAGCAGCATCAGTGACAGCCCTTGCGGGCCGATGCCGGTAGTGCCCTCGAGGAATGGCCGAACATAGGTGAACATCGCGAAATGGCCGCTGTGCACCAGCACACAACCGAACATACCCATGGCGATGCCCGGGCGTCGCAACACTTCGAGTACGGTGCGCAGGCGTGCCGGCGTGCGCGGCGCAAGGCGCGGCAGCGTGAACGACTGGAAAGCCAGGGTCACCACACCGACCGCCGCCGCTGCAAAGAACGCGCTGCGCCAGCCATATAAGCCGCCCAGGTAACTGCCCAGCGGGACCGCAACCACCGTCCCGACGGCAATGCCGCTGAAAATAATCGAGAGCGCTCGGGGCAACAACGCCCCCGGTACCAAGCGCATCGCCACCGCTGCCGCCATGCTCCAGAATCCGCCGAGGGCGATACCCAGCAAGATACGCATCACCAATAGCACCGCGAAACTGGAGGAAACGGCGACCAGAAGATTGGATGCGATCATCAACGTGGAAAAACCCAGCAGCACCCAGCGGCGGTCGATACCGCGGGTCAGGCCTGGCACCAACAAGCCCGCGAACAGTGCCACGGCTGTCACCGTTACCGCCTGTCCCGCCAGCGCTTCGGACACGCCCAGATCGGTAGCCATCGGCGTCAACAGGCTGGCCGGAAGGTACTCAGCGGTGAGCAATCCGAACACACCCATTGCCAACGAGAACACTGCCATCCACGCAGGGGTTGCAGGCTCTGCATCCAGCCCGACGCCGGGCCGGCTGTCAGATACGGCATTACAAACACAGTCAGTCATTGCAAGGATCTCCCAATCTTAATCGCGACCCGCAGTCTAGGCGCGGGAATCTGGATGATCTATGATCGAAAACCTCGATTTCTTGACTGAAACACCTGAACAATGCCTACCGATCAGTTTGCCCTCTCCTCGGATCTCATCAATGAGCTGCTGCGCGGTATGCGCCTGCGTGGCGTCGAATACCGACGTATCCAAGCCGGTCCAGCCTTCGGCCTGGGCTTCGCTGACAAACCCGGGCATGCGTGGTTCCACTTCCTGGCGGTCGGCAATGCAGTGCTGCGGATGGAGGACGGGACAACGTACGCGCTGTCTGCCGGCAACGCCGTATTCATCGCCCATGGCGCGGCTCACCAACTGCTTTCCCATACGGACGTGCCTGTTCAGGACGTCGACCGTTTGGATGGCGCCCCCCTCGGTGATGCCGTCAGCGCGGTGGAGACCGGAGCCGATGCAGGCCCCACGCCGAGCACCCTTTTGTTCAGTGGCTGCATGGAATTTGAACTGGGCAGTATCCATGGCCTTGGCCGGCTGATGCCGGGTCTGATGCTGATCGATGCCGGCGGCCAGCGTTATCCCGGGCTGGTGCCAATCCTGACCACCATGGAACGCGAGGTCAGCGCCGCACGTATCGGCTTCGCCGGCATCCTCGCGCGTCTGGCCGACGTGGTGGCCGCCATGGTCGTCCGCGGCTGGGTGGAGTGCGCCTGCGGTAATGCCTCTGGCCTGGTCGCCGCATTGCGCGATCCACGCTTGGCCGGTGCGCTTCTCGCGCTCCATCAACAACCGGGGCGCGACTGGACCGTTGCGCAACTGGCGGAGCAATGCAATACCTCGCGCTCGGTCTTCGCGGACCGTTTCCAGGTGACGATTGGCATGGCCCCGCTGCGCTACGTCACCGAACTGCGGATGCGGCTTGCGAGCCAGTGGCTGACGCTCGAAAGGCTGCCGATTGAAGAGGTGGCGCAGCGCTTGGGCTACACCTCTCAGGCCGCGTTCAGTCGCGCATTCAAGCGCATTACGGGCAAGACGCCTGGGTTAAGTCGTCAGTCGAGGCCGTCCGCTGTTCGCTGAAGCCGAGCGAGAGTGGTGGGTGAGCCATATGAACGGCTTTGCGCTGTTGGGGGCATTTGGTGGTTTTCGGCCAGAAGCGGTCATTCGTTCAGGCCGCTCCAGGTCTTGCCTTCATCGCTGAGCCTCACTGCTTCCGCGACTTTTCTAGGGTCGAAACCGATCCACTCGATAAGCCGGCGCAGCAAGCCCGGGGCTTTCGCGACCAGCCCCTGGCTTCTTGGCACCGTCACCAGATCATGCCGCTGCTCAATGCACTCCACCAGGGCGGCTACCACCTGCTCCAGCGCAACAAACTGCCAGATCCCCCGATGGTTGTTCCAAACCAGGGTAGAAGACGGCCCATCGATGACCGCCTCCATCATCGGCGTTTGGAAGAAAGTCGGGTGGAACGAGCCGACGCCAACGCCATGCTGACGAAGCTCCAGGCGCAAGCTGTCACACAGGGCCCAGACTCCGGCCTTGCTGGCGGTGTAGGCCGTATTCAACGGCGAATGGACGAAAGCCGCCATGGACGAGATGGCCAGTAGATAGCCCTGGCGCGCCTTCACATAGGGCAGCGCAGCGCGGAAGGCGCGCGCCACGCCGTTGAGGTTGATATCGATGACCCGCTCAAACGTGGCGGGGTCAATGTACTCCAGGGCGACCACCGAGCTAACACCAGCACCGGCGACCACTACATCAATTGCGCCGAAATGCTGCGCGGCCTCCTTCAGCGCTGTTTCCAGACTCTCAATTGAGCGCACGTTGGCCACCCAACCGGCAGCGACATCGGGCCCGCCCAGGGTGACAGCCATGGCATTCAGGCTATCCGGATCGAGATCCAGCAAGACCAGCTTCGCGCCTTTGTCGCGCAGGGCCTGCGCGGCGGCCCTGCCGAGACCACCGGTGGCACCAGTGATGGCGATGACGCGGTCGTTCAGTGAATAGTTTTTCATGGGTGAACCTTAAGCAAGTAGTGGGGCATCAACCTGGGGTCTGGTTGCGAACAGCCTCTTCCAACTGGTGGAGCAACCGTTGCAGGCTGGCATGGCGTGCCAGATGCCAGTCGGTGAAAACGTTGAACAGGCCGCGCATCAGGGAGATGGGCGCCCAGCGAGCCGGTACAACGATGCGCGGCTGGCGCTTTTGCAGACCGCGCACCACGCCACATGCCACCTGTTCCGGTGCAATCGCCCGGTGCAGGAAAGCCGGCAATAGGGTCTCGTTCATCTGGGTGGCGATAGCGTTGCCGCCGAAGGCGACTTTGGCGATGGCGGTCGCCGTCCAGCCGGGATAGAGCACGCTGGCGCTGGCCCCGGTCGCACCCAACTCGGCGCGCAGCGAGCGGGCCAGCGACTCCACCGCCGCCTTGCTCGCGGCATAGGGGGCGTTGGCCATGCCGTTCAAGTAGGCATAGGTCGATGACGTGACCAGCACCTGGCCCCCGTTGCGCACGACCTCCGGCAGTGCGGCACGCATCGTGTGCCACACACCCAACAGATCCACCTCAATGATGCGGCGGAACTCCGTTTCGTCGCAGGTGCGTAGGGTCGCCGGTACGCCCCGCCAGGAGATGCCGGCATTGGCGAAGGCCACATCGAGACGGCCGAAGCGCTCGACTGCTTGGCGTACCACTGCCTTCGCCGCCTCGGCGTCGGTGACGTCGAACGCCAGCGGCAACACGCGTTGGCTGTTGAACTCCTGGGCCAGCTTGCTCACCGCGTCCTGCGAGGTATCGGTCAACACCAGGCTGGCGCCCTGCACATACAGTTCGCGTGCACTGGCGGCGCCAATTCCGCCCGCTGCGCCGGTGATCAGCACCACTTTGCCTTGAAGGTCGTACATATTCTTATCTCTTGGTTGGGATGCTTGGCACGTTGCGTTTGAGGAAGTCGAGTTGGTCACCCACCACCTGCTCGAAGGCTTCGCCCACATAAATATCGAAGTGCCCATGGGCATAGCGCTTGATCTCATGGCGTGGCGCGCGCCGAGCGTGACGCAGCGTCCGCTTCGCCGGTGCCACGCTGTCGGGATCACACACGCAAAACAACACGGGGGCCTGGATACGGGGCGTACTGCGCCCGGGGTAGTAGCAAATGATGTCCAAGGCAAAGCGCGCGGCGGCCTCTTTGCGGATACGCGTACCTGGAGGGATCAGCCCGTTATAGCCACTCCAGGCATCCGGCGAAGTCATGAATGCCGTATCGCCAGGTTGACCGGCAAGCGGCACCAGAATGGGTTTGGCGCCGAACCACGAGCCGATACGATCGGCCAAGGCCAGCACGGTGAGGCGAAGTGACACCAGCGGTTCGGAGGCAAGACTGGAGCTCAGGCCGTCGGTGAAGGGACATTGGGAGATGACAGCGGCCACCCTGGCATCGTCGGCGGCAGTGGCCAGCACGTGGCCGCCACCGAACGAGGTGCCCCAGATAACCACCAGCTGCGGGTCCACATCCGCGAGGCTGCGGGCGTGATCTATCGCGGCTTTCCAGTCGTCGAGCTGGCGGTTGATATCCAGCAGTTGGCGTGGCTCGCCCTCGCTATCGCCGAAGTGGCGATAGTCGAACACTAGACAGGCGTAGCCGGCGGCGGCGAAGCGTTCGGCAAAGGCAGGCAGACGCATCTTGCGCGTCCCGCCAAGCCCATGCGCCATCACCACCACCGGGAAAGGTCCGGCACCCAGTGGGCGGTAAAAGTCGGCAACGCAACGCGAGCCGCTGGAGAAGAACTGGATGATCGTTGGTGCCAGAAGATCGGTGATCGTGTTCATGAACGGCATCCGCTGCAATGGCTGGAGTGCCGTCATTTTCGGCCGCTGCCGTTAGAAAGACTTGACGGTATCCGACGACTCGCTTGACACTTTGCGCCAAACAACAAAAGGCCAACCCACCCAAAGAGGCCCGATGAGCCAGCCTTTGTATAGGCGAGTGGTGCCCGAGACCTACGTGCAACTGCTCTATGAATACCTGGAGGCGCTCGGTCATGAGCCCGAGTCGGTACTTGGCCAGCCCTGGCCCACACCTGCCCAAGAGGGTGGCGGCGGCGTTGACGTGGAATGCTGGGATCGCCTGCTGGTGACAGCGGCGCGAATGTTGGGCGATCCACTGTTAGGGCTGCACCTCGGTCAAACCATCAGCGCGCGGCATATCGGTGTGCTCGGATCGGTGCTGCTGGCCTGCGGAAATCTCGGTACAGCTCTGCAACGCCTGGAGCGCTACATTCGCCTGGTGTACGACGTCATTCCCATGACTCGCCGCGACGGCGACGGCTGGTTCGAACTGGCTTGGGATGTCAGCCAGTACCAGCCCGGCCCCTTGGTGAACGAAACCGGTATGGTTGCCATAGTGCAGTTCTGCCGTGCCCTAGTGCGCGGCACGGCCAACCCGTTGCGGATTGATTTCAATCATCCTGCCCCCCTCGACATCAGCCCGTACGAAGCCTTCTTCGGTTGCCCGGTACGCTTCGGTCAGGCCGAGGCGGTCCTGCGCTTCTCCGCGCAACTGATTGAACTGCCCTTTAAAAGTCCCGACCCGGCGCTGGTCTCCCTGTTGGAACAACATGCGGATCGCCTGCTGACCCAGTTGCCACAGCAGGATGAGATCGTAGAACAGCTGCGCAAGGCCATCACCCGTGCCTTGCGCGAAGGTGAGCCGAACATAGAGCGGATAAGCCCCCAACTGCGCATCTCCTCACGCACGCTACAGCGCCGTCTACAAGAAGCCGGCACCAGCTTTCGCCATGAACTGAACCTGGTCCGCCACGAACTGGCGCTGTCGTACCTGCGCGATCCACGCCTGCAAATCGTGGATATCGCCATGCTGCTGGGCTATTCGGAGCACAGCGCCTTCACTCGCGCCTTCAAGGATTGGAGCGGAAGGTCGCCCCATGAGGCCAGGCAACTCAATCCGGAGAATTACTGAGGGGGAAGTGCGCGGAATTAAGGGATCCCTCAGGGACATGACCCGCCTTCTTACTAGCGGCAAAACACTTCATAAGGTGTACTGCGCGCACCATGCGACAGACCCACACATGCTGTGGTGCACACAGCCCCCCTTACACGATAGCGTCTTCTCTTGAGTTTGATGCCGGCCTTCGATTAGATATGAGGCGTAAACGTTGTGACGTGAATAGCACCATAAAACACAGGGGAGTAGCACTAAATGGCAAGGATAGAACCCGTTTTCGGCAGCATCAGCAGCGAAATCGAAAACCCATACCAACCGGGTGACGCCCAACTGATTGACGACGAGGTTGTCACGTTTTCAAAACCCAAGATTCTTGATTTTTCCGGGCGTATTTCTCTGGCGCGCTTCTGGCTGATTCGTGTGCCCTTGGTGCTGGTTCTTCCGTGCATTTTGCTGTGGTTCTTTATGGTGGGGTTGCGCCATCAACTGGTGGTTTTGCTGATAGTCGGTGTCACCGTTGTCGTTCCTGCCATCCTGCTCGACGTGTCTCTACTGGTGCGCAGGGCACGTGATCTAGGCTGGAGTCCGATGATATGGGGAATTCTCTTCGTGTTCCCTGTTATCGGCTTTGTGATAACGCTTCCGCTCGTCATGCTGCCGGGGCGTAAAGCGATCAATAAATACGGCCCGCCCAATCCACCTCTCTCGACGTTGGTAAAGCTACTTACCGCGCTGTTGGTGGTGCTGGTGCTTGTAACTTCAACCGTGCTAGTTGCGTATTTTCCCCAATACCACCCACAGGCACTCTACGAGCGGTTCTTTAATGCATTGGCTCAGGCATAACGTTAGCGTACGCGAAGTCCATGCTTCGCCTCATTGCGCGGCGCCAAGTGCTCAGGTGCCTTTGTAGAGAGCGCTGCGCGCACCACGCGGTAGCCCTGCGTACGCCGCGGTGACGTCCATTGGGAAAAGAGAGCAGATTTGTTTCTCTGCTCTAGACGTCCGCTCTTGGCCGATTCTGTTGAAAAAGTAGCTCCCCTGTCTGGCCTGCGTGCAAAATCTTCGCATCGGCCAGCAGGGAAGCACACAGCATGAAGGGACAGTTATCGAGTGGACAGGAACGGCTGTTTTACTCGTTCAATCTCGAAGATCACATCCCAACTAATCACCTTCTGCACAGCATTGATCAGTGTCTTGATCTGAGCGATCTGCGCCATTACCTCGCCGACTTCTATAGCCCGATTGGGGACGGCGATCTGTTTCGCTGGTTGTTCAATGAAGTGCTGCGTCGCTGCATGGACGCAGGCCTGGTCAAAGGCGAAGGCTTTGCTGTGGACGCCAGCATCATCAAGGCGGATGCGAGTCGGCAGCGCGAAGTACCGGGTGATGAGCCGGTCAACTGGAGCGATCCGTCCCTGAAAGAATCGGCCGAAGGCGTCCGGTTGGAATGATGGAGTCTGGCCCAAAAGCAGATGCTCAGCAGTACCCACAGTGCCCCTAAGCAAAGCAGCGGCTGGACGCCTTAACGACAACACAAGCACCCACTGATCAGCGGCCGATCAGGGTCGTTTTCAAAAAATGTAACCACCACTTCCATGCCCGTCCGGGGCGGTCCCATCTCACAACGCCAATCGGAGCCCCCCTTCAACCAACAACAACTCTTGTCATCAAATCTGTCTTCGCCGTCCCAGGGGAATCTGACCTTGATCCTTGCGAAGCGCCGATCACTCTGGATCTCTTCGTCTTCCAGCGCGATGACTACAGCGCTCTGGTCGCTTGGCATCCGAGGTTTTTTGTGGGCCAACGACGGACGATAGGACACATTCCATGGAAGAACGATAAAGCGGTTGCGGTAGCCCTGATGAACGTCATCTTCGTTGTCAGTGTTGCCACCGGCGACGTGCTCATCCAATACCTGTGGTTGCCGGCCTTCGTGGATGACCTGGGTCAACAGCCATGGGGCGTTCCACTCCTCGCGCGGATGGCCTGAGATTTCCACTACATGGCCGCTGACGAAACGAGTCTGGTCACTCTGCCCTTCAGCTTGGCGATAAGCCGCATGGCGGCGCTCCCTGGTACGAAGACGTATCTGCTTGCCGTGTTCATGACCGGTGAAACGCTCCGGCCTGCCATCGTCTTCAATGTCCAGCTGTTGCTCGACATCATCGTTGTAGTGCGAGATACGACGGGTGAGCTGTCCCAGACGCAGGTTGATGCGCTTGATCAGTGGCTCGTTGGCCAACCTATCGTGCTCTTGCCCATAGGCAGTGGGTTGCCCAATCCTGGGGAAAACCGTCTGATCATCACCAAAGACCAGCACGTGGCCTTGAGTGCTGTGCTGGAAGTGAAAGTGGATACCTTCTTCTTCGCACAAGCGCTGAATAAAGTGCAAATCCGTTTCGTCGTACTGGGTGCAGTAATCACGCTGAGGGTAGGTCGCTTCCAGATGAAACCGATAGGCGTCACCCAGGATGCCGTGTTCTTCCAATATCAAGGCAACGATTTTCGGCACCGAGAACCGTTGATAGATCCTCTGGTTGATACGGTGACGCAAGTAGGACAGGTGCGGTACGAGGGCCAAGCGGTAATGTGTCAAACGCTGGCCATGACCGCTTTGTGCAATGTGGTAGACCCGTCCATGAATGCCGTTGTTCTTCGCGTCTAACGTCAGAAAAGCCTCTTTGTCGAAGAGGCTTTCGAGATCCAGATCAGACCGCTCACTCACACACTCCACGTTGAAGAGGTAAGGCCTGTTGATCCCCTCCTCTCCAGTGAATGCGAGCACTTGAAAATCGTGTTCGAAACCGTTGATGGTCAAACTGAACTGCGTTTGATTGGCTGGGGTGAACATCCGCTGTTCTCTTTTTACATAAGGCGGCGCAATGGACCGGAAGACACCGGACTGATGAATTGGCAGATAACCAGCCCTGCGCCCCCGTATATCGGCGTTTACAGCTTACTTTCCAGACATACAACTCAAAGCCAGATCACACACCACTCTTCACTTTGGTCCAGATCCGTGTGCGGATTCGCTCCAGTTTCAAGGGCAGTGGTTCAAGTGGAATAAGTGTAGCGATGGTCTTCTTGTCTGGATAAATCCAAGGATTGTCTCGCAGCTTCTGCTCGACAAACTCGGTGGCATCCTTGTTTGCGTTGGGGTATAGCGTGTGGTTTGAGGTCTTGGCGATAATTTCTGGTCGCAACATGTAATTAATGAAGGCCATGCCTGCCTTGGGATGGGGCGCATCTTTTAGCAGTACCAGGTTCTCCGACCAGGACAGCGCGCCTTCGCGAGGAAGACTGTAGTTAATCTTGCGTCCCGTGTTGGACTTCTCGTTGATGGCCTGTGCAGCAAGGGCACCATTGGCCCATCCGACCACTGCACAAATATTGCCGTCAGCCAGGTCGGCGTCGATTCTGGACGAGTCGAAATAAAGAATGTAAGGACGGATTTTCAACAGTAGGGCTTGAGCTTTCTGGTAATCATCCGGGTTCTTGCTATTGCTAGGGAGCCCAAGGTAGTTCAAGGCAATCGAAATGATCTCACTTGGAGAGTCAAGCATTGCCACGCCACACGACTGGAGCTTACTGATGTTTTCTTCTTTGAAGATCAGGTCCCAGCTATTCACCGGAGCATTATCACCCAATGCTGCTTTGACTTTGTCAACGTCATAACCAATGCCGGTAGTGCCCCACAAATAGGGTACGGCGTAGCGGTTACCAGGATCATTGACCGCGAGTTGGGACAAGATATCAGGATCGATATGTGAAAAGTTACTCAGTTGATTGCGATCCAAAGGCTGAAGAACTCCCGCCTGGATCAGGCTTGGCAACACATTGGAGGTCGCCACCACCACGTCGTACCCGGTGCGACCGGCCATGACTTTGCTCTGCATGATTTCGGCGCTGTCGAACGCATCCATATGCACGCCCGTGCCAGTTTCCTGCTCAAATTCCTTTGGCGTCTCCGGCGCAAGCAACCCGAACCAGTTATACAAATACATCCCCGGTTCTACAGCCGCCACAGATGTGCTTATCCCCGCACAGAGAAGCGAGGCCGAAAAAATGGTTCGCAAATGTGACTTTCTCATGCAACATCCTTGTCAAGACGATACGCCCTCATGGCCATCGTAAACCCTAGCAGCGAATATACCGAGTGTTACTGAATAGTAAATACCTACGAATACTTACCTTTGACCTGCGACTACCTAACCCTAAAGGGGTAGAAAATGCCGTTTGACCTCCATAGCCTGGCTTGGCATCGATCGATTGGGAAGCTGATCATGCAGTTGAATCGTCCAGACTTCTGGAGTTCACTGGTTCGCACATTAAATGAATATGTACAGATCGATAATTGGGTTGTATTGATCTTCAGCAATCAACACGTGCAGGTCGTCAGCCTTCCTGAAGTAGCGGATGCGGAAGAAGTTGACGCATTCATTCATCGCTACGTGAAAGGTCTTTACTTGCTGGATCCGGTTTATATCGCTCATCGAGAAAACCCACAGAGTGGCTTCTTCCACCTATTGGACATTGCACCGGAATACTTTCTTGAAACCGAGTACTACCACAAGTATTTTGCACAATACATCTCCATGGATGAGGCACAGTACAATGTCCAGCTCGACCCCGACCGAACCTTATGCATTTCCATCGGCAGCAAAGTCCGTTTTAACCAGGAACAAATAACCCTGCTCGACATCATCAAACCGTGGGTAACTGCATTGATGCATCAGCGCATGGGGTTTGAAAGTGACGTAGAGAAAACGCTGACCGAGCCGCCTCTGTGGCCAGAAACGGTCAACCAGCTTGGCACACAAATAACAGCACGGGAAAGTGACGTACTGCGCTTATTACTCAGCGGTTTTTCCAATAAAGAAATAGCCGGGAAGCTGTCCCTCTCGGCGGAAACCATAAAAGTCCACCGCCGCAACATTTACGCAAAATTAAACATCAAGTCACAATCAGAGCTGTTTGCTCGATTTTTCATGCCAAAACAGAATGTTCCCGCAACCCATTGAAGTCAGGGCGTCAGGCTGCTTGGCGCTGTCACGCGCCTGCTAGCATCAAGTCCAGATTCTGCACCGCCGCGCCAGCGGCGCCCTTCCCAAGATTGTCAAACACCGCAGCGAGCAAAACCTGCCCGGTCTCATCATTCTCCAACACCGACAACCGCAAATCATCAGTCCCGTTAAGCGCCTGAGGATCAAGGGTCGTCAGCGCTTTGGCTTCCTGCATCGACATTACGTGTACATGGCGCGCATCGGCGTAGTGCTGCGTCAGACACGCATGCAACTGCATCGCGCTCACGCCTGGCGCCAACAACCGGGTTTGCACAGGTATGGTCAGCACGATTCCCTGTCGAAAAGCGCCATAGGCCGGCACAAACATCGGCCGCTCCGTCAGTCCGCTTTGCTGCTGAATCTCCGGAATATGCTTGTGTGCCAGTTCCAGCCCATAGACCTGAAACGCCGACGCCTGTGCTGCGCCCGCCCCTTCATGCTCTTGCACGCCCACCCGCCCTTTTCCGGAATAACCCGACACGGCATGAATGTTCATCGGGTAATCCCTCGGCACTAGTCCGGCCTCCAGCAATGGGCGCAGTAAGCCTATCGCCCCCGTTGGATAGCAACCAGGGTTGCTGACCCGTCGCGCGGTGGCAATGCGCTGGGTCTGCTGCGGATTCATTTCCGCAAAACCATAGGTCCAGTCTGGATGGGTACGGTGCGCCGAACTCGCATCGATCACCCGAACGAGGGGGTTTTCGATGGACGCTACAGCGTCGCGCGCGGCTTGGTCGGGCAAGCACAGAATCGCGATGTCGCAGCGGTTGATGGCTTCGGCGCGACGTTGTGGGTCCTTGCGATATTCGGCGCTGAGGGTGAGCAGCCGCAGATCGCTCCGGTCGTGCAGACGTTGATGGATTTGCAACCCGGTGGTGCCTTGGTCGCCATCGATGAATACAAGGGGACTTGCCATGGGCATGCTCTCGAACAGTGGAAATCAGGAGTCCCAATGTTCAGCGAGGCGCTAAGATAGGAAAAGTTGAATTTATAAACGCTGTAATTCAGTTTTTCTGAATAAGGACGCACTTATGCGGGAAATCAGCCTGGACCGTCTGCGCACGTTGGTGGCGATTGCCGACCTGGGATCGTTTGCCGAAGCAGCGCGTGTGCTGCACCTCGCGCCACCCACCGTCAGCCTGCATATCGCCGACCTGGAGGCACGGCTGGGCGGCAAGCTGTTGTCGCGCACCCGTGGGCGCGTTCAGCCTTCAGCGATAGGGAACACGCTGGTGGAACGCGCGCGACGCCTGTTGGCGGACGCGGAGCAGGCGCTTGAGGAAGTGGAACGTCAGGTACAGGGATTGGCCGGGCGTGTGCGGCTAGGCGCGTCCACCGGGGCCATCGCACAGTTGCTGCCGAACGCTTTGGAGACGTTGAACCAACGCCACCCCGCGATCGATGTGCACGTCGCGGTGCTCACCTCCCAGGAAACCCTGAAGAAGCTTGCCGAGGGCTCCTTGGAGATCGGTCTGGTCGCGCTGCCGCAGCCGCCGGTGAAGGGCTTGCGGATCGAGCCGTGGCGACGGGACCCGGTCATGGCCTTCTTGCCGGCTCGCTGGGAATGCCCGGCTACCGTGACGCCCGGTTGGCTATCCGCCCAGCCGCTGATTTTGAACGACACCAGCACTCGCCTTTCGCGCTTGACGTCGGAGTGGTTCGCCAGTGACGGTCGACAGCCTGTGCCGCGCATTCAATTGAATTACAACGATGCGATCAAGAGCCTGGTGGCGGCGGGATATGGGGCGACGTTGTTGCCCCATGAGGCTTCCACGCCATTGCCCGATACCAGGATCGTCATGCGGCCAATAAAGCCCTTGTTGTGGCGTCAACTGGGGATTGCCCACCGCCGTCAAGACATCGAACGGCCTACGCAACACGTGCTGGATGTGTTGTGGGAGTTGAGTGCGCAGTAATTTTGTCTGGGCATGAGGTATTCTGCGCGGCGTAAAAACACGATCCAGGCCTGCGGGGGTGCAACCGCTTGTCAAGGCCCCTCGAATGGTCCTGAAAGACGGTGCATCAGGAGATTTGCATGTTGTTTGGACATCGGTTCGAGCGCACCGCGCAGGATGACCTGCACATCCATTCGCGCAATCTGGTGCAGAGCGCATTCGTGCTGCTGACAGGCGCGCTTGCCTTCATTTTGCCGGTGGCGTTCGCCGTGTTTGTGATCGCGGATGAAGGCTCGCCCCTGACTGACCTGGATCCGCTGACTTCACTGCTGTTCGTGCTCGGGCTATTGCTGATTCCTGCACTCGGCCTACTCCTGATGGTGTACACCGGCATCCGCGAGACCTTGCTGTTATCGCGACGCGACGGTGAAGGCAAGCGCCGCACCCGAAACTTTTTTGGGCGTCGCGAGCGTGTTCATTCGGTCTTTAGAATCGATACCCCCAACTACCTCGAACTTCGCCGCCCCCCAGATGCCGAGCCCGCCTACACCCAGCTGTGGCTGGTGATGCGCGATGGCACCGAGCACCGCCTGACTACTGACAACGTTCCGGTAGTGCCGGGAAGTCAACGCACCGACATGTGGCTGCGTGAACTGGCCGACTACCTGAACGTGGCAGTGCCCACTGAAGTCGTGGTGGGCTCGGCGGCGGCTGTGAAGAAGGCAACCTACAGGCGCGCTCCAGCCCCAACCAGCGGTAAAGCGGTGAGGGAAGCCAGACAGCGCAAAACCAAGGGGCTCAAACCTTCCCATGAGTCCACCGAAAAACTCGGCACGCCCGCACGCGCCCTGCTCCTTCTCATGGGTGTTTTCCTGGCACTATTGGAGCTGAGTCACGTCATCGCATTGGTGCCCGCTCTGTTTGCCGGACGGCTGCGTGTCGGCGGTCGAACGGGCACGACCACCTTCTACTGGGCCGAGCAACCGCTCACCTTCTCATTCAACATGCTGGTGGGCATGGCCGAGGTGTTGATCATCGGACTCATCGCCTGGGGTTGTCTGCACATGGCGATCCGGGGCCGGATGAGTTCCAATCCCTGAAGGTGGTCAATTCGGCCGCCGCTCGGTCAGAAACGGTGAACAGGAAGCTGCTCCCTCGATATGGTAGACCCTCGGTTCTTCCGAAAAATATTCCTCCAAGCCCATCATGAACAGCCGATGGTCTTCACTCTCTTCGAAACCCGGCGTGTGATCCTCGAGTGACTGCCATTGCACGATCAGGTTGAATTGCTCGGGGGTCTCAATCCCTTGCGCTAGTAGGTGACCGCAGTAACCCTTTGCGCGGGTGAGCAAGGGAGCGACCTCGGCAAATGCACGCCTGAACAGTTCAATGCGTTCTTTGTGAATGGGGAGCAGAGCGATCTCATAAATCATGGCGTTCCTCGAAAATGACTTGAACGGTTAAAAGTGCGCACTTACGCGATGAGCGATGGCTCGACTGCTATCGCGATTTTTCCTTGAACGCCGTTGTTGGGACTCTCCAACCGGGCATGGGCGAGCGCAATGTCGGCAAGCGAATAGACGGCGCCAACGTGTGGCCGCAGCTGACCTCGCTCGACCAATGCGCTCAACTCATCGAGCTTGCCGCGGTTCTGCCTTGTGAAAACGAAGTGATAACTCGCGTTCTTGCCCCAGGCCTGGACAAGGTTTTGTGGCTGCGCAATGTCCACGATCGAGACAACGCGGCCAAGCTGTGCCAGCGCGTCGGGGCTGCGCGACAAGGTATTGCCGCCGATGGTGTCGAACACAACATCCACTCCGCGACCACCCGTGTCCCGCATGATGGCGTCGACGTAGTCCTCCTTTTCATAGTCGATGACCACATCGGCTCCCAGGCTTCGCACGAACCCAGCGTTTGACTCACGCACGGTCGTGAACACCCTTGCCCCCATGGCTTTTGCCACCTGGATCGCCACATGACCGACGCCCCCCGCGCCGCCGTGAATCAGGATGCTTTCCCCCACTCTGAGCGCCGCACGCACGATCAATGCTTCCCATACCGTCCCACCAACCAAGCTCAGGCTTGCCGCCTCAAGATGGCTCAGCGAGGAAGGCTTCTTCGCGATGATGGTTTCGGCGGCAACGTGGTACTCGGCATAACTGCCTGGCCCGTCAAATATCTGCGGGGTGTACCAGACTTCGTCTCCTGGAGCGAAGGTGGTCACGCCTGGCCCAACCTCTTCGACGACGCCCGATACATCGTGTCCGGTAATGACCGGCAGTTGCACCAAGTCGGGATAGTCGCCGTCGAACCTGGTAATCCAACGGATTGATGGAGGTTGCGTGCACTCGCACCAAGACTTGTCCGGTGTGCGGTACAGGCTTGGGCACATCGCGGAGTTCGAACGATCCCGACCCACCGAATGATTTAAGTACCATTGCTTTCATTGCAAAACCCTCGAATCTAGAAAAAAGGAATATCGAGATATCTCGATATTTTACAGTAAAAAATTACAGCTCTTTCCCTATGACCTCGGCAAGCGCGCTGATGGTTGCTTCATTGCGTTTGTAGTAGGTCCACTGACCGATACGCCGGACTTCGACCAAGCCCACTCGTTGCAGCGTTGCAAGGTAACCAGACACCGTTGACTGCGACAGGCCGATACCTTCTTGAATACTGCTGACGCAGACTCCAACCGTGAGAACGTCACCTTCATCCTGCGGAGGGAAGTTCTTTGCGGGATCCTTCAAGCCTTTCAAGATTTCCAGGCGTGTAGGGTTCGAGAGCGCTTTGAATATTTCGATCAATTCCATGCCCCGAGAATATCGAGATTTTTCGATATGTCAATACCCTGTTTTGTCCCCCCCTGCAGCCCCCCAACATCCTGGGCAACACGCTAATAGAGCCATATCCACACTTCATATAACCCTCAAAGCAGTCTTTAAATGGCAGAATCCCCGTAATCGATCTTTCGGAGACCCCCATGCTTCGCGTATTTGAACAAAGACTCGACCCTTTCCCACCCGACGAAGTACCCCCGCCACCCGAAGGCCTGGCTCGGTTTCTTTGGGCCTGCACCCGGGGCGCCCGCGGTTACATCCTTGCATTCGCGCTGCTCAGCGCCGGTGTATCGATCTACGAAGCCTGGCTGTTTTCCTTCCTCGGCCAGGTCGTGGATCTGCTCTCGACCTGGCAGGCCGGGGGTGAGGCGGCGGCGCAGGAGAGTCGCGTGCTGTGGGGCATGGGCATCGTCATGGTGGCAAGCATCGGGCTGGTGGCGTTGCGCACCATGGTTCAGCACCAGATATTGGCCATCAACCTGCCGTTGCGGCTGCGTTGGGACTTTCACCGCCTGATGCTGCGGCAAAGCCTTTCATTTTTTTCCGATGAGTTCTCTGGTCGGGTCACCACCAAGGTGATGCAGACGGCACTGGCCGTGCGTGACGTGCTGTTCACCCTGATCGAGATCGCACCCGGCATTGGCGTGTATTTCATTGCGATCATCGCCTTGGCCGGCGGCTTCGCCCTGAAACTGATGTTGCCTTTCCTGGCCTGGATCGTGTTGTTCGGACTGGCCATGCTCTACTTCGTGCCCCGTTTGGGGAAAGTCGGACAGGAACAGGCCCATGCGCGCTCCTCGATGACCGGGCGTATCTCGGACGCCTACACCAACATCACGACCGTGAAGCTGTTCTCCCACTCCAATCGTGAAGCGCACTTCGCGCGCGCGGCCATGGAGGACTTCAAACAGACCGGCTTTCGCCAGATGCGCCTGGTCAGCCAGTTCGAAATCGTCAACCAAGCATTGGTAGTGGGATTGATCATGGCTGCAGGCGGTTATGCCCTTTGGCTGTGGCATCAGGGCGATGTCGGCGCCGGTGCGGTGGCGGCGATCACCGCCATGGCGTTGCGCATCAACGGCATGTCGCATTGGATCATGTGGCAGATGACCTCGCTGTTCGAGAGCATCGGCACCGTGCAGGATGGCATGGACACCCTGACCCGCGGCCCCAAGGTGCAGGACGCGCCGGACGCCGGGGTGCTGGTGACCTCTGGCGGAGCGGTCACCTTCGACAATGTGAGCTTCAACTACAACGGTGAACGCCAGGTGCTCGATGGCTTGAGCCTGAACATTCGCCCGGGCGAGAAAATCGGCCTGGTGGGCCGCTCCGGCGCCGGCAAATCCACGCTCATCAACTTGCTGCTGCGCTTTTATGATGTCGACAGCGGGCAGATTCGCATTGACGGCCAAGACATCGCCCACGTGACGCAGGACAGCCTGCGCAGCGCCATCGGCATGGTCACCCAGGATACGTCCCTGCTGCACCGTTCCATTCGCGACAACATCGCCTACGGCCGACCCGATGCGAGCGACGCACAAATTCGCCGTGCCGCGGCCAATGCCCAGGCCGATGAGTTCATCAGTCAACTGAGCGACCGACAAGGTCACAGCGGCTACGACACCTTGGTGGGCGAGCGCGGCATCAAGCTGTCGGGCGGCCAGCGCCAACGCATCGCGATTGCCCGAGTGATGCTCAAGAACGCTCCGATCCTGCTCCTTGACGAGGCGACCAGCGCGCTGGATTCGGAAGTCGAAGTGGCCATCCAGGAAAGCCTCGATGAAATGATGCAAGGCAAGACCGTCATCGCCATTGCTCATCGACTGTCGACGATTGCGGCGATGGATCGGCTGATCGTCATGGATGATGGACGCATTATTGAACAGGGTACCCACGCTGAATTGCTCGCCAAGAACGGTATCTATGCGCGGCTGTGGCACCATCAGAGTGGCGGGTTCCTGGGTGAGGATCGGTGGGTGAGCGAGGCGATGGATCAGGTATGAGCGTGGATGGCCTGG
Organism: Pseudomonas beijingensis; assembly: GCF_030687295.1. Taxonomy (NCBI): domain Bacteria; kingdom Pseudomonadati; phylum Pseudomonadota; class Gammaproteobacteria; order Pseudomonadales; family Pseudomonadaceae; genus Pseudomonas; species Pseudomonas beijingensis. The sequence continues at coordinate 4,780,291 of NZ_CP117425.1, forward strand.
AGTGATCTGCAGGTGGATGCTTTGGGTCGTCAGTTGTCCTTCACAACGGGGAGCTTTCGGCCAAAAGCGGACGGATGATTCGCACCGGAGACTTGCAACCGGGAGAACTTTCGCTGGCGGGAGCCGCTGTGTATCATCAGCGCGGGCTGATGCTGCCCGCCGCTCGCTTCCGAAAGGAAAGGTGAAAGCATTTCTTCTCTTCCCAGATCCTATCGCATCTCTTGAGAGTCGAGGTTTGGCAACGCGAGCACCAAAATGCCTCGACTACAGGAGGAACGATGTTTTCAATCGAACAAGCCAAGCAGATGGCCAAGAGGCTGCGTGCCTCGCTAGAGTCGCGCAATCAAGCATTGACTCACTCCACGGCTCTGGAAACAGTAGCGCACCAGTTGGGCTACAAGGACTGGAACACTGCGTCAGCGATGCTTTCCCAGGAAGATACCCAACCCGCCATTACATTCGACAAAGCCATCCCGATATTGCGGATGTTTGACGAAACCAAGGCGCGCGAGTTCTATCTTGATTTTCTTGGTTTCAGCGTCGAATTCGAGCACCGATTCGAAGCTGATCTACCGCTGTACCTAGGTATCAGCCGAAACGGTCTGCAGGTCCATCTTTCCGAACATCATGGCGATGCTAGCCCGGGATCGACGATATTTGTCCCGATGCAAAACATCGAACTGCTCCGGGACGAATTACAGAGCAAACGATACGGATACGGACGTCCGGATATTGTTCAACAGGGCTGGGGCCAAGTTCTGGAAGTGTATGACCCATTCGGCAACCGAATTCGGTTCTGCCAAAGCTGATCCTAGTTTGCGGGCTGGGGAGACCCAGTCCGCTTTGGTTCGACTGCCGCCCTTAGTGACTGGCAGCAATCGGCCATAAGCGGTCATCTAGGTTGAGCGTTATCCGGATTGATTTTGTCTTCGACGTCAAATCTACTCAACAATGCGGCTCCATCCGAAACACCAAGAATCTGATCAATTGCACATATTTTCTGGGTCGCACACTCGAGTTGAAAGTCAGCGTTGCCGTATGCAGCCTCCGCCTCATTGTGGAGCGCATAGGCCATATGGGCCGCGACACGGACGCTCATTGGAGCATCTACATCACTGCCCAGATAATCAGCAAGCAACGTCCTGATCTCTATTAGTGCAAGCGCGAGTAGCCTGGTTTGAGCAGTCTGCATAAACGTATCCCGGGTAACACAACGAATTTGCGAACGGACTTCGCAAGGTTACATAAACTTTCAGATTGTCAAAAGCGAAAGGCCGTTATGGGTCGATAGCTGCCGGACGTGGATGAGCGCTTTCGACCCGAAGCTGCCTTTCAGCCCAAACGAAGAGCCAAAAAAGCCATAATGACCCAGGGTCTGATTCTTCTCGCTGGATGTCAGGAGTGCACATGGCTGAACGGTTTCGCATACGGTTGATGTTTGAGTGGGGAGGCGGTGCATTGTGGTGCGGGAATCAGGTCGCTTTAGCAAGATTCTCGGTGGGATCAATCGAAGAGAAACTGCCATTGAGCGCCACTACTCTCGAGAGGCTGAGTGTAATGACACGCTGGCACGACACCGCCTTGAACTGGGAATACCCACCAGATCCAAGTCCTTGGAATGCGGCCGAATATACGGAATTTGACGACGCTGCCGAGGCTCTGCTTGCGGCTATCCAAGAGGAGCTAGGTGCCGAGTTTGAAGTAGTCTATGAAAGGCTCTAGATGTTTATTCTCGGCACGCGCAAGGCTGGCCGAGGAGCGGTTGATTGACATCAGCGATCATTAACCCCGTCCGGTCAGATTACGGGCCACCTACGAGCCACGGATTGGGTTCGTCAAAGCGAGCCGGTGTCGCCATTTTTCCAGCGAAGAAACCCTCAAACACCAAGTGGAATCTCTCGCGGAAATCGTAGATCTGCTTTCTTTTCAGGTTTCGGATCTTGAAGCGATCCTTCCGATCAAAGTGGCAACCGAATAGCAGAGAACTGTAGCTGAATATCTCGAACACCCTATGTGAGAGTGCCTGACTGAAGCTTGTTTCTGTTGCGATTTTATAGAGTGCCCACTCCAGCAGCCAGTATTCTTCACGATCCCAGAGTCCCGCTTCGTGTAATCGTCCGATGAACGAGGCGTCTTCGTATGCTTCGCTCCCAACGAAATTTCTTGCGATCACAGCGTGCGGATCCATGTTAAGCATTTCCATATCGGATAAGGTCGACAGCGTACCGAGGTGCCCGCTCTCGGACAATCTAAAGCACAACTTCCGCGCCCTACATAGCGGAGCGGTTGGCTAGCCATTCACCCATGGAGCCCAGGAAATGCAGGTTTTTGAAATTTTACCGCTCGAGGCTATTGGTCCTGTTCGTCTTGGCGCTGCACGCGCTACAGCGAGGCAAAAAATGGCTGCCATCGGATTCCCTCTCGAGCATTCCCAGGACCGCGTCGATTATTTTTGCGAGTCCTGCGTGCAGGTTTCCCACGGGCCGAACGATGAAGTACGCTTCATTGGTGTCTCCGGAAACCCGAACGTCACGTTCATGTTCAAGGGAGTCGATATCTTTGCGAACTCTGCCACACATGTATTTTCAGTGATGGCTGCTTCGGACAATTCCGGCCAGCACGAATTCTCATCCTATGAATACCTGTTTCCAAACCAAATCCTGACGCTATGGGATGCGGATGAACAATATGACCGCCAAGGAGGAGAAAGCCGTGAAGTCTGGGGTCAGGTCGGCATCGGAACCAGCGCTTACATGGCAGCCATTCGCGCCATCAAGACAGGCATGTGAATGGATCCCGATTGAATGAGAGATGGTTTACAGGGCCATCTTCGAGCAAAACGCGACCCGTTGGGAACGGCAGTTTTCGGCCAGGAGCAGACATTCAGTTCAGAGTGATTGGCATCGACAATCGGCAGTCTCTCGCGTGTTGACACTCGTCTAAACCAGCTTAAGATACGTTTTTAAACGGCCGGAAAGCTGCGAAAAACTCCAAACCTTTGACTGCCCTACTATCTGATACGGAGAATCTGTCACTTTGAGTTATGGACAAGATGTTGCAGTTGTTGAGGCCTTTCAAAGGCTTGCGCAATCAATTGGCATTGAGTTTCCAGAGCGCCTCGCGACTCTAATGGGAATTGCACATACAGGAACGGCATCACTGAGTAGCCTTGAAGATTTTCTATGGCTTGATGCCGAACAGGCCGGGCGAGAAATCAATGAGTGGCTTAATCCTGATGACCAGCAAGGTCGAACCTTTCTTCCCTTTGCGGCTACAGGCGGCGGTGAGCCTTACTGCGTGGTGCGATTGGAAAACGGCGCTTCGGGGATTGCTCAAGTACTTCATTTTGCACAGCCATCCTCATTGGCCTACGGCGATGTCTCTTCGTTCGTGACAAGGGAGTACGTGCGCGTCGCTAGGGATCTATCTTGGCTACCGCCTAAAGCAGACTTCAGTTTTGCACTGAAGTGAAGTAGCATTAATCCAAGCCGCCCTACTACCCGCAGATTATTCACTTCTTGAGGCCCTGTTCAGTCGGGCAGTGTGTGGCTATGAACTACCAGGCTGGGCCTCGAAGTACTCCGAAAACTGTCCAAGCCTTTATTTCTCAAGAAGAAGAGGAATCTCTAGCCGCCCGACTGCGCCATCCGAACCCAATTGAATTCGAAGCTATTCGTGCCTGGATGCGCTAATTGTCCATTTCGTGCTCGGTGCCTAAAAATGGGCAAGTTATTGACCAATCATTGACTGCCATGAAGGGCCGCAATGGGTCGGAAGCAGCCCTTCGCTTCCGACCCGATCCATCTTGGGGAAAATGGAATCTATTCCACCGGACGCTTACCTAGGGTCGATGACATCCAGCTAACGTCAGTCGGGTCCGCCACTGCTCGCGACTAAACGAAGTGGGGTGGCGGCTGTGCGCAGGTTAGTCGACCGGGACGTTAGGAAACCGGCGCACCCGAAAGTGCCCTGCGCACAGCCACCATAAAATCAGCGAGAAAATCGTGGCCTGACTTCAAGGAGACCTTGCGCCTAACGAGATACCGAGCGACTAAACCCGACCGCTGAATTGGCAGCGGTGGACAAAGACTAGGTACCGAAATCAGCAGGCGCAAGGGACTGGAATTTTCTAGGAAATGTCCTGCAAGTCAATGGGTAATATTCGCTCCGTCAATTCCTACAAACTCGTTTAACCGTTCCACCACCGAAACAGGTTGCAACGTTTGTCCAGCTCTAACGCCCTTTCCGGAGAGATCACAACTCCTATCGCAATCGCATAAATCCGATCGGACGTACCGCTTTACTTAATCTCAACCAATCGCACTGCCTGTGACCCGTCCAGGGATAGGTGAATCACGGCGGCCCGGCTCGGAAAATTCGGCGCATCCTCATCGGTGTTCTCCATCACGGGAATGTCGATCAGGGTCTGCTCACCGGTCGGGTCGCTGACCAATTTGGCATCGAGGTTGTCGATGGCCCGCCAGCTGTCGCCACCGATGCGCATCACGTCCAGCAGGCTGTAGTGCGGCACGCCCTCTTCGTTCTCCTCGGGCGTGAAGGCGGCTAGGTATTGGCTGTAGTTGTTGCCCATGCCGAAACCCTCGATGGTGAAAACCGCAAGGGTGACCTGACTGTCCTCGCCGGTGTCCAGGGTCTGCATCAGTGTCGCTTCGGGATAGCCGGTGGCATAGCTGTCCTTGATGAGCGCGACCAGGTGCCCAATCTGTTCTTCCAGGGCTTTTGGAACGGGTTTCGGTTCAGCGGCGTTAACCAAGGTGCAGGTAAAAAATAAGGCAGCGGTCAGAAAGCGCAATTTCATGGAAGTGAAGTCCGGGGGTGTCGGGAGGTCCGCGCGCAATGGTAGCGGTTGGAAAAGGAATTGGGTGGCGAATTGTTGATGGGTTTTGTGGTGGGGTGCACAACCTTTGTTCGCGAAAGCGGTGGGTCAGTTAGCATCAATGTTGGATGTACTGCCGCTATCGCGAGCAAGCTCGCTCCCACACTGGAAACCGGGACAACCGCCATTGTCTATCCATCCGAAATCCCCGTGGGAGCGAGCTTGCTCTGCCCGGCGTCAGGCCTCTGAGCGGATACGTTCGACCAGGCGGGCCTGGAGTTTTTCCAGCTCCTCGGGATCGGCCTTGCCCCGGCCATGCACGCCCGCCTCCTCACCTTCCCAGCGCGGGATGATGTGCACATGAATGTGATAGACCGTTTGCCCGGCCACCGCACCATTGAACTGCGCGACCTGGACCCCGTCCGGCTGCAACTCGTCCACGATAATCCGCGTCAGGCGTTGCACGGCAGCCATCATCGCGCCCAGGACGGCGGGTTCGACTTCGAGGATGTTTCGCGCCTGGGAGGCTTTAGGGATGACCAGGACATGGCCGCGCGATTGCGGAAAGAGATCCAGGAAGGCCAGCACATCGGCGTCTTCGTAAATCTTGTAGCACGGCGCATCGCCGCGCAGGATCAGCGCAAAGATGTTCTGTGGATCGTAATGACCGTGGAGACTCATGTTCACTCCTTGAATGGGTTTGGAGAAGTGGGTTGCCGGTAAGAGATTTAGCACAGTCCAGCGGCAACGTCTCGTAGGCCTGCTTGAAGGTCAGGGCTCGGCTTGCTGGGAATGGTGTTGTATCAGTGGGTGATGTATTGCCTGTGCCACCGTCATCGCGAGCAAGCCCGCTCCCACAGAGGATTTGTGGTGGTCACTCAGTCACTGTCCACCGCCGGTCATTGTGGGAGCGAGCTCGCTCGCGATGGCGGCGGGTCAGTTGGCATCAGTGCTGGATGCCAGGCCGCTTTCACGGGTTTTCTTCAGCGTGACGGCGATTTTCTGCCGCAATTGGTTCTCCGAAAACGGCTTGTGCAGGACCGGGCACCCGGCGTATTCCGCTGGCAGCCCGCTAGCGCCGTATCCGGTGCTGAATAGAAAGGGGATTTGGCGACCGCGAAGAATGTCGGCCACCGGGTACACGCGCTCGCCGGCCAGGTTGACGTCCAGGATCGCCAGGTCCACCTGCACCGAGCCGGCGATTTCACATGCAGTCGCGAGCCGGGCGACCGAGGCCACCACTTCGCACCCGAATTCCTCCAGCATCTCCTCGATCAACAGGGCAATCGCGCCTTCGTCTTCGACGACCAGCACCCTGGTTCCAGCCAATGGGATCATGCCCCAGCCGCTCCAATCAGGAACGCAAAGCGACAGCAAACGCCCTGTGGGGCGTAGGTAAGGTCAAACGTGCCGCCCAAGTCGCGCTCGATGCAGCGTTTCATCAGGCGCGAACCCAGCCCTTCCCGCTCCGGCGGGGAGACCAGCGGCCCTCCACGCTCGTGCCAGTCAAGAGTAAGCAGCGTCCCGTCCGCTTGAGTTTGCAGGTGCCATGTGACGGCTAGCGTCCCCGTCTCGACCGACATGGCCCCGTACTTGAGCGCGTTGATCGCCAATTCATTGAGGGTCATCGTGAGGTTGAGCGCCACGCGAGTGCCGACGTCCACGGCCGCCCCTTCGATCACGACACGGCCCGGCTCACGCCCAAAGACCGGTAGCAGCACTTCATGGGCCAGGGTGTCGAGCGGCGTCTGGCCCCAATGGCGCTTGGTCAAGAGGTCGTGTGCCCGCGACAACGCCAAAAGCCTTGCCTCGAAACGCCTGTAGCCGTCCTTCGCATCCTCGGCATTGCGCGCGGTCTGGGCCGCCAGCGATTGCACCGTGGCCAGGGTGTTCTTGACCCGGTGATTGAGCTCATCGATCAGCGTCTTCTGCCGGCTTTCCGCCTGCTTTCGTTCGGAAATATCGACCAGCATGTTGATGGCACCCACCAGGTTTCCATCGGCATCATGCAAAGGCGTGGGAAACGGCGTGAACGGTACACGGCTGCCATCGGGCCGTTCTGCGATCGCCTCGACGCCGCGTATCGGCCGGTTTTCCTTCAGCGCCACCGCCATCGGGCATTGATCGTGGGGCAGTGCGGTTCCGTCGGTATTGAACAGCTTCCAGGTCACACACCACATGTCACCCAATTGCGGTGTGCGCCCCGACAGTTCGACAGCGGCGCGATTGTAGAACGTGATGCGCCCTTCGGCGTCGGTGGTGTACACCGCGGCAGGCAATGCTTCGAGCAGATTGCGCATGTGCCGTTCGCTTTCGCGGATCTGGTTTTCCATCCGCCGCGCCAGCGTGACGTCCTGCAGCACCCGCACGCCATAACGAAACGTACCGTTGGCGTCCCTCACCGACGAGCTGTGGATGTCGAGGTAGACCACCTCGCCATCGGGCTTCAGAGCGCGCTTGCGCAGCACGTAGTTATCCAGTTCACCGGCCACCTGGCGGGCGTACAACTGCGCATCCTGCGGGATGCAGTCCGGGTGGGTGTAGTCCAGGAATGTCATCGACAGGAGCTCTTCCCGCGACCGGCCCAGCATGTTGCACAGGGCGTCGTTCACCCGGAGCAAGCGACCGTCGGTATCGGCTTCGGAAATCCCGATGGTCACCGCCTCATAGGTCGCCGAAAGCCGGTCATCGCTCTCCTGGCGCGCCGCCTCGGCCGCATGGACGCAGCTTCTGTCGATGGTAAAACAACGGGTGTTGAAGAGTTTTCCGTCCTCGAAGCGTCCGTTTGAAGTGATCGTGACATGTTTGATCGAGCCGTCTTTGGCCCTCAGGCGCGCCGGATAGCTCTCCAGGCAATCGCCACTGCCCAGCTTGGTGAGGATGTCGCCAATAACAGGTTCGTCGACATGAAACTCAGTGATGTGCCGCCCGATGTATTCTTCTGCGCGATAGCCCAGCAGCGCCAGCTCCGCCTTGTTGGCGCGCAGGATGATGCCCTCGCCACTGACGATATGCAGGCCCACCGCACTGTTTTCGAAGAAGTCTTCCAGGTCGGCACTCTTGCGCCGAAGTTCCTCGGCCATGGCATGGTGTGCCGAAACATCCTGGAAGCAGTTGATCACCCCTTGAATGACGCCCCAACGATCCCTGAGAGCGCGGATGTTCATCAGCGCCACGAACCGCGAGCCATCCGGACGTTGGATGATCACTTCCTGGTTGCGCGACGCAACGCCCGTATCGAGCGCCGAGGCCGTCGGGCAGTGTTCGAATGCCAGCGGCGTACCGTCGGCCTGGAACAATCGATGGGCGCCGCAAAAACGGGCGCCGTTCTCTCCGAGTGCTGGCGCCCTGCCCCACAGCTCCGCCGCCTCGCTGTTGTACCGCACGAGCCACCCCTGACGATCGCAGAGGTACACCGCACCGGGAATGGCATCGAGCGCGCTCATTCCCATCGCGATCAAGCTTTCGTACTCACTCGGCGCCTGTGTTTGCGTGGGTAGCTCTTCAATGTTCGACATCAGTCATCCTCAAACCGCCTGGCTGAAGCACCCTCGCTGTCCTTCGCGCCAGGGCCATCGCCCGGGTCGGTGGTTTCAGCTCGCAGAATCCCTTTTAAAGGCCGATACGGCGACTGCTCACAGGGCTTCAATGGAGTCTAGATCGCTATTCATCGGACGAGTTCAGGAAAATCGACGCCATGACCTTCGCGCCTCAAAACTTGAAGAGTGCCTGGGGTGCCTGGACCATTAACGCATGCATCAGCGACGCCGAACACTCCAACGCGCGCAACTGCGCCATGACCGTCTCGAAGCCCACATGTTCTTCATGCTGGGTGTGCGGCCAATCGCTGCCCCACACCAGCCGTTCGGGGCCGAAACTGCGCTCCAGCAAGGCCAACGAGGCGCAGGCGAATTCAAGGTTGCGCGGGGCCGTTGCGCCCAACCGATAGATACCGGACACCTTCATCCACACCTGCCCGCCCTGCCCCAGCGCCATCAATTGAGCAAAGCCAGGTTGATCCAGCCCCAAACGCGCATCCGGGCGACCGAAATGATCGACCACCAACTTGAGGCCCCATGGCAACAGCTGAGCCATCAACCCCGGCAAGTCCACCAGGTTGGCATGCAACTCGACATGCCAATCCAGTTCCGCGATGTGACCCAAAAAACCGTTCCAGGCGGCGTCACGAAAATCAGGCAGGGCCTTGCCCATCAGATTCAAGCGCACCCCGACCACGCCCAGCCGGGCCATGTCGTCCAGCTCGGCGCGGCTGACGTCTCGCTCCACCACCACGACCCCGCGCAACTGCTCCGGTGCTTGCCGTAGCGCGGCCAGCAGGTAGCGGTTATCGGTGCCGAGAAAGCTCGGCTGCACCAACACGCCATGGCTCAAGCCGTGGGCGTGCAGGTGGCTCAGGTATTGAGCGAGCGTGGCGTCATAGCCGGGTGTGTAGCGCCGGACAGCGGCCAGTTCCAGATCACGACTGAACACGTGGGCGTGGCAGTCAATGCCGGTGATCGGTTTAGTACAGGTATCAGGCATGAGGCTCATCTATCGACAATAAGGAAAATCAGGCCCGGGCGCCCTGGCTGTCACGTTCAACCACAGGCGCCGATGCAGCCGTGGCTTCCAAGCTGCGGCCACGGGTTTCCGGCAGGCACAGCGCTGCGATCACCGCCACGCCGTAGGCAATCCCGGCGTCGATGCCAATGGCCGAGCCCAAGGACATGGAGTCGCTCATGTGGCCGACCAGGAACGGGAACACCGCCGAGAGCACCCGGCCGAAGTTGTAGCAGAACCCCACGCCGGCGCCGCGCACATCCGCCGGGTACAACTCGTTGAAAAACGCCCCGAGGCTCGCCGGAATACCGGCCGCGAAGAAGCCGAGCGGGAACCCCAGGAACAGCATCTGGGTGTTGCTCAACGGCAGGAACACATAACACTGCACCGTGACCACGCAGCACAGCGCGAACAACACGATGTTTTTCCGGCGACCAATGCGATCGATCAACAGGCCACTGACCACGCAGCCGCACCAGAAGGCGAAGATGATCACCGCCAGGTAGCCGCCGGAGTTGAGCACCGACAGGTTGCGCTCGGTCTTGAGGAAGGTCGGCAGCCAGGTCATCACAGCGTGGTAACCGCCGTGCGCACCCAGGCCCAGCAACCCGCCGAACAAGGTCACACGGATCAACTCGGGACGAAAGATGCCGGCCAGGGATTTGAAGAAACTCTGCGGAATGACATTGTCTTTTTTCAGGCGCTGGAAACTGTCGGGCTCTTCAACGTTGCGGCGCACCCAGATGATCAGGAACGACGGCAGCAGACCCACGACGAACATCACCCGCCAGGCCATGTCCTGCGGTACGAGGGAGTAGATCAGCGTGAAGACGCCGACCGCCAGCCCCCAACCCACCGCCCAGGCGCTCTGTACGGTGCCCATGACCTTGCCGCGGTACTTGGGGTTGATGGTCTCGGCCATCAACACCGCGCCGGCGGCCCATTCCCCGCCGATCCCGAAGCCCTGCAGGGCCTTGACGATCAACAGTTGGTGGAAGCCGGTGACGAACGCCGACAGGAAGGTGAAGAACGAAAACCACAAGATCATCCATTGCAGCGTGCGCACCCGACCGTAGCGGTCCGACAGCGTCCCGCCGACCCAACCGCCAATGGCCGAAGTGACCAAGGTCACGCCGCTGACCAACCCGGCATCGCCCTTGGTCAGGGCGAACGCGGCGATCAACGCCGGTATCGCCAGGCCGAACATCTGTACTTCCAAGGCATCGAGCGACCATCCGCCGAAACAGGCCCAAAACGTTTTGCGCTCCCGCGCAGTGACTTGGCGATACCAACTGAACATGCTTCTTATCCTTGTAAGTGGAACGAAAGGCAGCCGAGAGCGAACCGCGCCGCTACAGGGCCAGTCATGGCAAACAAAAAACGATAAGGACAGCGGCGACCGACTCGCCGCTGAACGCCCCTAGCCGGGCTGCGTCAGCGAATTTCCACGCTGTAGCGGAAGTGCTCGGCATGCCCGCGAGAGCGTCGCCACTCCAGAGGGTTGCCGGCGTAGTCCCGCGCCAGGCGCTCGATCACCACCACAGGGCTGTTGACCGGCACCTGCAGCAATCTTGCATGCACCTCATTCACCGATTCGGCGGTGAGGGTTTCTTCGGCATAGGCAACAACCTGGCCGCAGACTTCTTCATAGATGGGGTAAAGCAACGGGCCTTTTTGACTCAGGTCGATTTCGAGCAAGGCTTGGAAGCGATTACGGGGCAACCAGATTTCTTCGGCGAGCACCGGCTTCACGTCCAGCAGACGCACCCGCACCAGGCGGATCACTGGCGCATCCACCGGCAATCCCAGCGCCTGGGCTACCGCCGAAGGCGCGGCCACCGGTTCCACGGACAAGATGCGGCTCTCGGGAACCCGGCGTTCGCCTGAAGCGCTTTGAAAACGGAAGAAACGGAACAGCGACGATTGAAACTGCGGTCGACGAATGAAGGTGCCGCGCCCCTGCTGACGCTCCAGGACGCCCTCGCTGACCAGCGCATCGATGGCCTTGCGCACCGTACCGGTCGACAACTGGTATTCGGCTGAGAGTACCGCCTCAGTAGGAATCGCCTCCCCCGGACGCCAGCGGTTATTGGCGATCTGTTCAGCCAATTGGTCGCGCAGACGTTGATACAGCGGCAGGCGGACATCACTGGAGAGAGATTTCATTGACCTTATTCACCTTGTTATCTAGTCATATATATGAATATGCAGGCAAGTATTTGCTGAAGGTCGATTGCTTGTCAAGAATGCGCAGGCTAGCTGATTGACAAAGGGTCTCCAGCAGCGAGGCAACGCCTGTTTTTAACAGCGCAAGCCATTGAATTTCACTCGTTCATCGGCACCTTCGCTGTCCGTTGATAAAGCCCGCACTGCGTTGGGGCAATGCCCGGCCCTGCAGCTGAACGCAATTAACAACGTTTAACTCGCACGCCCACGCTGCACGCCCAAGAATGAAGCCCTCTGTTCAGAGCTGTTTTTTCAAGCGGGAGCTGCTGCCCCACCGCACGGTGCGTCGGGCATTGCCCGCCTAATTTCACATGGAAATGAAGCATGTTGTCTGCACCCCACCACTCAACCGTCGCCCTGAAGCCGATCTGGCTGCTTGCCCTGCTCACAGGCAGCGCCGCACCGGCGATGGCAGCGGAACTCGCGCAAAGCACGCCTGGCTTTCTCGACGGGGCAACGCTGGAAGTCCTCAGCCGCAACTTCTACCTCAACAATGACAATCGCTCCCCGACCCCGGCCGGCAAAAGCTACAAACAGGAATGGGCCCAGGGCTTCATCGCCTCGTTCGAGTCCGGCTTCACCCCGGGCACGATCGGCGTAGGTATTGATGTCCACGGTTTCCTGGGGTTGAAGCTGGACGGCGGCAAGGGGCACTCCGGAACGGGATTATTGCCCTTGGATGAGGACGGGCGAAGCGAAGACCAGTATTCCAGCGCGGGTGGCGCGCTGAAACTCAACGCCTCACGCACCACCCTGACCATCGGCGAAATGACCGTGGAAAGTCCGGTATTCGACACCGCAGACAAGCGCCTGCAACCGGAATACGCCAGCGGCCTGCTGGTCACCAGCCGCGAGTTCGAAGGGGTCGACCTGCAGGCGGGTCACTTCAGCGCGTTCAAGAATCAGGATGCCTCGACCGGCAAGGGTGACTTTTCCGGTTACGGGGCGACGACGCGCAACGGCGCCATCGACTTCATTGGCGCCGACCTGCTCACCGGCCAAGCCCTGGGCGGTGCGCTCTACGCCTCCGAACTGAGTGACACCTGGCGCCAGTACTACGCCAACCTGCATACCACCCTTGGCGATCTGTTCCTCGACGGCAACCTCTACCACACCCGCGACTATGGCAAGGCCGTCGCCGGGGCCATCGACACCACAGCCTATAGCCTGAGTGGCAAATACCGGCTCAATGCCCAGGCGTTCACCCTGGCCTATCAGAAAATCAACGGCGACACGCCCTTCGATTTCGTCGGCGGCGACTCCATCTACCTGGCCAACTCGATCAAATATGCCGACTTCAACGGCCCGGGCGAGCGCTCATGGCAAGCACGCTACGACCTCGACCTGGGCACCTTGGGCATCCCCGGCCTGAGCTTCATGGCCCGCTATGTGACTGGACGCGGGATAGACGGCAGCCATGCCCCCCAAGGCGGTGCCTACAACCCGTTCGATGCGGATACCGGCAGCTACCGTCCACAACAAGGGGACGGCGGACGCCATTGGGAGCGCGACCTGGACCTGCACTACATCGTGCAGTCAGGCCCGGCCAAGGACCTGTCGCTACAACTGTCCCATGTCACCCATCGCGCCAACAGCAGCCAGGGCGGCGATGACATCGACCGGCTGTATATCGTCGTCCAGTACCCGCTCAAGCTGGGGCCGTTCTGATCAAACAATGTCGGGATGGAATCCTGGAAAAACTGGCCCATCTGCCGGGGCATCGCCCACCTGCACCAGGAGGAACTGGTGGACATGCATGGGCGCACTATCACCATTCTGGACTTGCCCGGCCTCAAGCAAAAAGTCGCGGATTGCCATCGTCATGCGGAACTGTAATGCCTGCTTCGCATGACATCTGATCTACGGCAAGACAGGGCAATCGACAGACGGATACGTAAGCACTGATCCAGATCAGATTCGGTCGCCGTGACGGGGCGTAGAACAGTATCGAATGCGTAGCTTTTCGTCGCACCGCACGTGCACATCCGAGGGAGGATCGCACCATGCTCACTGTCAAAGACCACAACGAACGCGCCGCTGCCCTGTATGCCAGCATCAGTGGCAAGCACTGGATCCAGGCACTCAAGGACGGCCGGCATGTCTTGATCCGGCCACTCAGGGAGCAGGATCGCCAGCGCGAATACGACTTCATCATGCGCCTGTCACCGGAGTCCCGGCACATGCGCTTCCTGGCGCAGATCAATGAGCCAGGCGCGGCGCTGCTCGATAATCTGATGGATGTCGACTGCAAGACGCGCATGGCCTACATCGCCCTGGTCCATGACAACGGCGAGTTGATCGAGATCGGTGTCAGCCGCTATTGCGCGACCCAGGAACACGAATGCGAGTGTGCAGTGACCGTCGCCGACCCTTGGCAGCACCTGGGGCTGGGGACATTGTTGATGGAGCACCTGATCGACACCGCGCGTAAAAATGGCTATCGCCAGATGTATTCCGTCGACGCGGCCAGCAATGCCCCGATGCGCGACTTGGCCCATAGCCTGGGTTTTGAAACCCACAGCGATCCCGACGACACCCGGCAGGTCATCCACCGACTCTACATCTAGCCCGGGACGCTGGCGCGAGGCCGTACCAAGGCTTCACGCCAGCGTTGGTTGCGTCACGCTTGCGGCTTGATCGCCAACACGCTGCAAGGCGCCCGTTGCAGCAGGAGCTCGGCGGTGGTGCCCAGGCGTTTGTCCAGGCCACGATGTGCCGTGGTCCCCATGACGATGACATCGATCTGATGATCGGTGGCGAACGTGCAAATGCTGTTTACCGGTGCCCCTTCGATGAAGTGACGCAGCTGCGGTGCGACCCCATGCCGCTCGGCCAGGGACTCGAACACCTCATGTTGTGCCTGGCCCAGTGCTTCATAGAGCCCGGTGGCCAGAGGCAGCGCACCAATGCCCATGTCCGAGGCGTAGACAGCCGTCCAATCGAAGGCGTGCAGCAACTCGACCTGGGCGTTGCATTGTTCCGCCAGTTTGACCGCAGCGTCGACGATCTGGTCGTTGAACACCAGGTCCTGCTCCTCGCTGCGCAGCACATCGACAATCGCCAGGACCCGCCGAGGCCGCGGGTGACTCGAATCCGTGACCAGATGCACCGGCACCGGGCAGTCACGCAGCAAGCGCCAGTCCAGGGGTGTGAAAAAAACCCGTTTCATCACCGGCTCCGGCTGCGCGTCCTTGATGATCAACGCCATCGGCATCTCCTTGACGTACTGCTGCAAGGCTTGAAAGGCATCCTTGCTCCAAACCACCTCGCAGGTCACCTCGACGCCGTGCCGACGCACCAGTTCGGCCTGCTGCCACAGCCAATGCCGATGGGTTTCCAGATAGCCCTCACGCGCTTGCTTGACCTGCTCCGGGGCAAAAAGACCGGCCACCGAGAGCAACTCCAGGTAGTCGATCGCCACGATGTGCAGGGGCAGATCCAGCGCCAGGGCCAACTCGGTGGCGCGGTCGAACGCCGGCGTACGGATCATGGCGTCAGGCGCCAATAGCAACAAACGTTGAGTCTGGGACATGGAACACCTCGGCACGTGGCGACAGCCACCTAGGGGATTGAGGATTCCAGAATGGACGCCTGCCAGAGACAGGACTTGATCTTCATCAAGCGGCCATCATTCATTCAGGCTGGAAAACTCGGAAGCAACAGCCCCGCCCACATTGCCAGCGTTATCAGCACCTGGCCGGGAATCACATAGCCGGCGAACCTTCGCCCGCCACTGAGACAGGCGACGACGCATTTGCTCAGGGAGTTGCTGCTCAGCGCCATCAAGACCGGCACGGCGACACCGTCGAAGGGCAACAACCCGCCCTTGGCCAGGGACGCAATGGAGGCTGTCGAGGCATGGGCGTCGAGCAACCCGCTGAAAATCGCAGTGACGGTCACCCCAGACTGGCCAAACGCATCGAGCATCGCCGACGACAGGACGGTGATACCGGTCATCGCCAGGACCACCGTCAACGCCAGCTTGAGGCTGAAGGCGCCGCCGTGCTTGATCGGTTCATCGGCCCGCGCCCTTGGGCGGGGAAACATCAGCACGCCGGCGTAGAGCAATACCATCAGCATCCCGCACAGCAATGGCCCCCACATCCAACGCAGCAGCACGGGGTCCACGGCCGCGAGGATCAGCCCCATCTGCGCCACTGTCGCCAGGTTGGATAACACTGCCGCGGCGCTCACCACCTTGAGATTGATCGGTTCTTTGGCCGCGATGCCGCCCATGGTCGCGACCGTCACCGTGGCGGAGGCGAACCCAGAGGCAATCGCACTGAGGGCGTAGCCGTAGCGAGTCCCCAGGGTGCGAACCGCGACATGCCCCAACGCCCCCACCGCCATCAGCATGACGGTGAGGGTGCACAGGGTGCGCAGGTTGATTGCGTTATAAGGTCCGAGGAAGCGGTCCGGTGCCAGCGGTAGCACGACCAGCGCGGCGATCAACAGCACCAGGCCATCGCGCATCTCGGTAGCGGTCAACTGCTTGCGGGCAAAGTGGTGCAACGCCTGGCGGCTGGCGAGCAGCCCGGCCATCACCACCCCAATGGCGGTCGCCAGGCCCGGAGCGCTCGCACAGAGCGCGCCCAGTGCCAGTACCGCAAACAAGGCCACTTCGCTGGTGATTCCCGGGTCCTTGTCGAGATTTCGCCAGTAGGCCACGGTCACCAAGGCGCCCAGGGCGAGGGTCATGCCGCCCAGCAACAGGGGACCGCCCGCCTGGATCGCCAGATAGCCGAGCACCGACGTGATGGCGAAGGTGCGCAGGCCGGCGAAGTCGCGCCGGTCGCCCTCGCCTTTGCGGCGTTCGCGCTCAAGCCCTACCAGCAGGCCGATTCCCAGCGCGGCGGCGGCATTGGCGAAGGCCAGGGTTTCAGTCATAGGAACGGCTCTCTGCGCGGCCTGCGGTTGTAGCTGAATCCAGGGCCGCCCGAGCCGGCTGCACTCATGCCCTGGGACGACGGATCATGCTCAAACATAGCGCGATTACCCCGCCGCCGCTGTCCCCCGATGCAACGCATTGAAGTGTGTTTGATGCAAATCAAGTTACCGGGCTCCATGACGCTCATGATCGATGACAGACACTACGCCGCGCGAAACGTCGCCCGGCACCAACAGGTCCTTGCCCGGGAGGTTTGTCATGTCTACGCAATCACGCTTGATGCTGGTGGTCTCGCCACTGATGGAACACAGCCCGGCGTTCGATCGGGCGGCCGCACTGGCCAAGGCCGAAGGCGCGGCGCTGCATATTGTCGCTTTTGACTACCTCGAAGGCCTGGCCACGGCCGGCCTGGTCAACGAGCAAGCACTGGAACAGATGCGCCTGGGCTACATCGAGCGCCATCGGCAGTGGCTGGAGGAACAGGCCAGGCCCCTGCGTAAACTCGGTATCGAGGTCACAACAGAAGTGACGTGGGTGGAGCGTCCCTTGCAAGAGATCCTGGTCCACCTCAAGGAAGCGCCGATGAATGCACTGATCAAGTCAGTGGACCCTGAGTCGTGGTTTTCCCGACTGATGTTCACGCCGCTGGACGTGCATCTGCTACGCGAATGCGAAGTGCCGCTGCACTTCGTCAACAAGGCCGCCCACGCGCGTCCGCGCAAGATCCTGGCGGCTGTCGACCCGTTTCATCAGGACGGACGCTATGAAGGCCTCAATGACCGGATCCTGAGCGAAGCCAACAAGCTGGCCACCCGCTGCGATGCAACGCTGGAAGTCATCTACGCCTACGATCTTTCGTCCATTACCGCCGCTGAATACGGTTTTGGCAACGGTTCGATGTTCTTCTCCTCCACCCTGGCCCGCCAGCTCTACGAGTCTCAGAGTGCGGCCTTCGATGCACTGGCCGAACGCAATGGCATCGCCCCGGACCAGCGACGCATGATCATGGGTGACCCGACCAAGGTGTTGGCGAGCTACGCCGCGTCCCACGACATTGATGTCATCGTCATGGGGCGCGTGCGCTACGGCAGCCTGGACAAGCTGATCGGCAGCACCGTGGAAGGCTTACTGTACAAGATGCCCTGCAGCGTTTGGGTAATTGCGCCGCAGCAGGTTGGCTGAGGCAGACCTGCGTCGATGGCCTGTAGAACAACCGCTCCCTACCCACAGGAACGTGGCTGATGAACCGACCGAGCAATATACCAGCGGCGCACCCGACAATGCCTTCGCAGGGCCTGGCCTGGTACACATTGCCCGCCGAACAGGCACTCAAACACCTTGGTGTCGATGGGCAAGCCGGGCTGGACATCGCCGAAGTCCAGGCCCGGCTTGAGCGTACGGGTTTCAACCGGTTGTCAGCGTCAGCCCGGCGGCCAGCGTGGCGGCGATTTCTGCTGCAGTTTCATAACATCCTGATTTATGTGCTGCTGGGTTCCGCTGCTATCACCGCAACGCTGCAACACCTGTGGGACACGGTGGTCATTCTCGCTGTCGTGGTGGCCAATGCAATCATTGGCTATGTCCAGGAAGGCAAGGCCCAACAGGCCATGGATGCCATCCGCAACATGCTCGCGCCCCGTGCAACGGTGATACGTGCCGGCGAACGCCTGGGCATCGCAGGCGAGGAACTGGTACCCGGCGATATCGTCTTGCTGGAGGCCGGCGACAAAGTCCCGGCGGATCTGCGCCTGCTGCATGCCAATCGGCTACAGGTCCAGGAAGCCATCCTGACCGGAGAATCCGCTCCGGCTGAAAAAAATATCGAACCGGTGCGCATCGAAGCGGCCCTGGGTGATCGTGCCTGCATGGCATTCAGTGGCACCCTGGTGACCTGCGGACAAGCAACAGGGGTCGTTGTCGCCACCGCAACATCGACTGAAATCGGGCGCATCAGCAACCTGTTGTCGGCAGTGGAGCCACTGACAACGCCCCTGACACAGCAAATGGATGTCTTCGCCCGCTGGCTGACGCTATTGATTTTGCTGATCGCCGGCCTGCTACTCGCTTATGGCCACTTTATCGGGGGCTACGTCTTCAGCGAGATATTCATGGTCGTGGTGGGTATGTCGGTCGCAGCCATACCCGAGGGATTGCCCGCCGTACTCACCATCACCCTGGCGGTGGGCGTGCGGGCGATGGCCCATCGCAACGCCATCGTTCGGCGCCTGCCGGCCATCGAAACCCTGGGCTCGGTATCGGTCATCTGTACGGACAAGACCGGCACCCTCACCCGTAACGAAATGATGGTGGCGTCCGTCGTCACCAGTGACCTGACCTTCATGGTCGACGGTGTCGGATATCAGCCTTCGGGCAACATGAACCTTGCCGATCAGTTGATCGATACCTCCCATCACCCGGTGCTGGCCGAACTGGGGCGCGCGACCAGCCTGTGCAATGACGCAAGCTTGAGGCAGCACGAAGACACCTGGAAAGTCGAAGGGGACCCCATGGAAGGCGCACTCCTGGTGTTTTGCGCCAAGGCCGGCATCAACGGCGAAGAGGAACGCGGCACCTGGCCCCGCACCGATGCCATTCCGTTCGACGCCAAACACCGCTTCATGGCGACGCTGCATCACAACCATGAGCGCCAAGCCGCGATTTATGTCAAAGGCGCGCCGGAACAGATTCTGACCATGTGCAAATGCCAACGTAGCAGCACGGGGGCAACGGCACCGCTCGATGCCGACTATTGGCACGCGCAGGCCAATGCCATTGCCCGCAAAGGCCAACGCGTGTTGGCGCTCGCCGTCAGGTCCGTCCCGCCCGAACACGCCATCCTGGAATTTGCCGATGTGCAAGGGACACTGACCTTGCTGGGCCTGGTGGGAATGATCGACCCGCCCCGCCCGGAAACGATCCAGGCGATCAAGCAATGCCAGGCGGCCGGCATTGTCGTGAAAATGATCACAGGGGACCACGCCGGCACCGCCTGCGCCATCGCTGATCAGATCGGCCTGGACAACCCCGACAAGGTACTGACCGGCAACGACTTGGACACCATGAACGATGCCACCCTCAGGGAATCGCTCAAGCAAGTGAACATCTTCGCGCGTACCAGCCCCGAACATAAGCTGCGGCTGGTGACGTCGCTGCAACTCAACGGCATGACCGTGGCGATGACCGGCGACGGCGTCAACGACGCGCCAGCGCTCAAACGCGCCGACGCGGGCATCGCCATGGGCGGCAAAGGCAGTGAAGCAGCCAAAGAAGCCGCGGACCTGGTACTGGCGGACGATAACTTCGCCTCCATCGTGGCCGCTGTGCGTGAAGGCCGGACGGTCTATGACAACATCAAGAAAGTACTGAGCTGGACGTTACCCACCAATGCGGGCGAGACAATGACCCTGATTGTCGCGCTGCTGTTTGGCCTTACATTGCCAGTCACAGCGATACAGATCCTGTGGATCAACCTGATCACCGCCATCACGCTGGGTATCGCGCTGGCGTTCGAACCGACCGAAGACAACACCATGCGCAGGCCGCCGCGCTCACGACAGGAGCCGTTGATCAGCGGTGCATTGGTCTGGCATATGGTGCTCGTTTCCATTCTGTTCCTGTGCGGCGTCTACGGCATTTTTACCTATGCCCTGGACCGAGGCTACCCCGTCGAACTGGCCCGCACCCTGGCGATGAACACTTTGGTCGTGATGGAAATTTTCCATCTGTTCTTTATCCGCAATCTCTACGGCACGTCGCTGACCTGGAAGGGCCTTCGAGGTACGAAGGTTGTGTGGGCGACCGTCACGGTAGTGACCGTAGCCCAGTTCGCCATCACCTACGCGCCACCGCTGCAAGCTGTGTTCGCAACCCAACCGGTCCCCTTCAAGGACGGACTGCTGATCATCGCGGTGGGCATTGCGCTGTTCGCTATCATCGAAATTGAAAAACAGCTTCGACTGCGTTTAACCGAGTCCGATCGTCAACCGTGACGATCACTCCCCCCGGAGAACGCTGATGAATATTGACTGGCTCAACTTTACGCCGTGGTCATCCCTTGCCGGCGGTATGTTGATTGGCTTGGCGGCCAGCCTGTTTGTGGTCGCCAACGGCCGGATCGCCGGCATCAGTGGGCTGATTGGCAGCCTACTGCAGCGTGGTAGCGAAGGGCTGGGCGAGAAGGCTCTGTTTCTCCTTGGCCTGCTCGTCGCGCCGCTGTCATGGGGCGTGTTTGCGACGTTGCCACCCATCGAGTTTCAGAGCGGCTGGTTCGGCCTCACTGTCGCGGGCCTGTTGGTGGGGGTCGGCACTCGTTACGGTTCGGGCTGCACCAGTGGCCATGGTGTCTGTGGTCTATCACGCCTTTCACCGCGTTCGATTGTCGCCACGGCGTGTTTCATCCTCAGCGGTTTCGCCACGGTATTTGTCCTGCGGCGTCACGTGATAGGGGTTTGAACATGCGCAAACTGACGGCATTCATCGCAGGCCTGCTCTTTGGCTTCGGCCTGCTCCTGGCAGGCATGACCGATCCGAAAAAAGTTTTGGGTTTCCTGGACTTGGCCGGTGCCTGGGATCCGTCTCTGGCGTTGGTGATGATCGGCGCGATTGGCACCGCCATTGTCCCGCTGGCCTGGGCGCGCCAACAGACTCATTCGCTGCTGGGCGGCTCCATGCAGTTGCCGCTCAAGCGAGAACTGGACCTACGCCTGATCGGTGGCAGCCTGGTGTTTGGTATCGGATGGGGCATCGCCGGCATCTGCCCCGGCCCCGCCGTGGCCATCATGCTGACCGGGCACTGGCAAGCCTTTGTGTTCATGCTGGCCATGTTGGCGGGCATGTTGTTGTTCACCGCGCTGGAAACCCGGCGCAACCATTGATCGGGAGATTGCCATGAAAACCAACATGGGAACCCTGGGAGTCCTGCAACGGACTCTCTTCCTGTCTTAACCAAAGGATTCAGCCTCATGTCCCGCTCACACCCCGATACATTTGACGTAGTCATCATCGGTGGCGGCCAAGCGGCCTTGGCGGTGGCCTATTTCCTGCGACGCACGCCTCTCTCGTTCGTCATCCTCGACGCCCAGGAAGAACCCGGTGGTGCCTGGCGCCATGGTTGGAACTCGCTACGACTCTTTTCCCCGGCGACCTGGAGTTCGATCCCCGGCTGGATGATGCCCCCCACGCAGGATGGCTATCCGTCGCGAAACCATGTGATCGACTATCTAAAGCAGTACGAACAGCGCTATCGATTTCCAGTGGAGCGGCCCGTGCAGGTCACCCGCGTGGAACACACCGAAACGGGCTTGCGAGTACATGCCCCGGATAGGCACTGGGACGCCCGGGTCGTGGTCAGCGCAACGGGCACCTGGAGCAACCTCTACATCCCTCATTACCCTGATGCGGCCTTGTTCGCTGGTCAGCAACTGCATTCGGCGGACTATGTCGAGGCGTCCCCTTTCGCCGGCAAGGAAGTCCTGGTGGTGGGCGGCGGCAATTCAGGGGCGCAGATTCTGGCCGAGGTGTCGAAAGTCGCCGAGACCACTTGGGTTACTCCCGTCGAGCCGCTGTTCCTTCCCGACGACGTGGATGGGCGCGTGTTGTTCGAGCGCGCCACCGAACGCTGGAAGGCCGAGCAGGAAGGTCGCGTCATTGGCCAACCCGTGGGAGGTTTGGGCGACATCGTGATGGTGCCACCGGTTGTCGAGGCCCGTGAACGCAACGTCCTTCAGGCCGTCAGGCCTTTCGAGCGCTTTACCCGCAACGGCGTGATCTGGGCCGACGGCCGCGAATCGGCCGTGGACGTGGTGATCTGGTGCACCGGATTCAGGCCCGCCCTGCAGCATCTGGATGCGCTGGGAGTGCTCAACGACGACGGCCGTGTGGAGGTCGAGGGTACTCGCTCGATACAAGAGCCCAGGCTGTGGCTGGTCGGCTACGGCGAGTGGACGGGATCGGCTTCAGCCACGCTGATCGGCGTTACACGCACCGCACGCAGCACGGTCGGCGAGATAGTCGCTTTGCTCACCGAACCATCCACCGCCGATTCGCCCGCTTGAACCACCCACCCAGACCGGCAAACTGTCATGACGCCGGGAACGTTGATTAAAAGCGCTCTATGTCCAAGGTCGCGCACAGCCCGCCTTCGGCCCGGTTCTCTAGCCGGATCTGGCCACCCAGGCGATCGGCGATAGTGCGCACTATCGTCAATCCCAAGCCGGCCCCCTGGTCATTGCCACGGCTGTAGAAACGCTCAAAGAGCCGCTCACGCTCGGCCTCGTCAATACCCGGCCCCTGGTCTTCGACGGACAGTTCGTAGTGATCGCCCTTCCTGGCCAGCCGTACGGTGATCGTGCCATTGGCCGGAGAAAAATTGGCCGCGTTGGTCACCAGGTTGTTCAAGGCGATGTCGATGGCCACCGGGTCGATTCGAACCGGACCGATGTCATCGCTGACATCGAGCACCGGTTCGAGCCCCTTGCTCAACAGCCAAGGGGTCATCTGGACCAGGCTCGCACGAACCGTAGCAGGCAAGTCGATGACCGCGGGCGTCGGAACACCTGCCTGCGGTTCGAGCCGCGCCATGGTGAGCAGTTGGTTGACCAAGCGCGTGGTGCGGTCGACCCCGGCTATCAGATGTTCCAGGGACTCGCGACGGCTTTGCTCGCTTCCCGCCTCCATCAGGTTCTGTGCGTGCACCCGCAGCACGGCCAAGGGCGTACGCATTTCATGGGCGGCGTCGGCGATGAAACGCCGCTCACGGCCCATCACCTCCTGGATCTGCGCCAATACGCGGTTGAGGGCCGCCTGCATGGGCTCAAGCTCCGTAGGGAGTGGCATCATCTGCAGGGGTTCAAGTGAGCCGGGATGCCTGGCGCGCAACTTTGCCGCCATATCGACCAGGGGTTTGAGCCCCCAACCGATGGCCAGCCAGATCACTGCGGCAAGCACCACGCTGCCGATCAGGTTGGGCACGACGGTGTGACGAACAATGCGGTCGACCAAGTCGGCACGCACGTCGTCACGCTCGCCCACCCAGATCTTGAAGCCGTATTGCGCGTCGTCCAGGACGAACGCCCGCCACTTACGGTTCTTCTGGTCCACGATCTCACTGAAACCGGGCGAACTCGGCGGTGAGGTGAACGACGGTGCGCTGGAGGTATGAACCAGCAACGAACCTTGTGAGCTCCAGACCTGGAAAGCGATCTTGCTTTCATAGGGATGACCGTCGACTTTAGGCACCGCCTGCCCCAACGCCGCATTGAACGCCTGATACAGCTCGGCGTGCTCCTTGCTCGCCATCGGCATGCGCATCACGCCCTGCAGCAGCCGGGCATTCTGCGCCAGCTGGGCATCGTAGACCTCGGCGATTTCGTGGTTGCTGTCATGCAGGTTAAATACCGTGATGATCAACAAGCCAAGGAACAAGAGGCCGAGAATCAATGTGAGGGTGCGACGCCGGATCGAACTCATCGACGCTCCTCCACCAGGTAACCGACACCGCGAATGGTACGGATCAGGTCGGTAGAGAATTTCTTGCGCAGATGATGGATATGCACTTCCAGCGTGTTGCTCTCGGCCTCCTCGCTCCAGCCGTAGAGCAACTGCATCAGATGATCACGGGTCATGACGCGACCCGGCGGCGAAAGCAGTTCATGGAGTAGTTGATATTCCTTGGGCGTCAGGGCCACCGGCTTGCCCTGGTAACTGACTTGCTGGGTGCCGGGGTTCAGGCTGATGCCGGCATGTTCGATCAACGCCTGGGCACGGCCAGCGCTGCGGCGCAGCAGGGCCCTGAGCCGGGCCTTGAGCTCCGCCAGGTCGAAGGGCTTGACCAGATAGTCGTCAGCCCCGGCGTCCAACCCGGCGATGCGATCCTCGGTGGCATCCCGGGCGGTGAGGATCAGCACCGGCAAGTTGGAGCCACTGTCACGCAAACGCCGCAACACTTGCAGGCCATCCATGCGTGGCAGGCCAAGATCGAGCACCGCCAGGTCGAAGGTTTCACTGAGCAGCGAATGCAAGGCGCTGCTACCGTCCTGCAACCAGTCGACGGTATAGCCTTCGCGGCTCAGGGCCTGATGGATACCTTCGCCCAAGGCCACGTCATCCTCGATCAGTAATAAACGCACACGCGCTCCTGTCCGCTCAGTTGCTTGTTCACATCCACCAGTAACGCGTCGATCTCCTTGCGGCGCCCGGCATCGGCCGTTTCCCGACCCGGCCGCGGCGCTGCCTGCAAGGCTTTTTGCAGCGCCGCCTTGGCTTCGCTATAGCGCTTCTGACGGTAGAGGTGATCGCCCCAAAAGTACAGGCTGTCGATGCCGTTCGGGTTGAGTTGCAAGGCTTGCTTGAGCAATTGCTCGGCCTTGTCCGAATCGCCGAAACCCAGGGGCCAGCCCGGCACCCGGTCGTAGAGTGCGCCGAGGCTGGTGTAGGCCGACCCTTGCAGGGCCTTGGGGTCCAGGGCCAGGGCTTTTTCCAGGTCGCCCTTGGCTTCCTTGACCTTGCCCAGTGCGCCGAGCCCACCCTTCGCGCCGGCCCAACTGCTGTTGACGATGCCGGACCAGATCCACGCTTCGGCCACCGATTGGCGCTCCTGCTTGAACGCCGATGCCTGGACGGAGAGTTTTTCGAACGCATCGGCGCGTTGGCCTTCGGGCACTTCATATTGAATGTGGGCCCAGCGCTGCTGGATGTCGCTGAGGCGTTGCTGGTCGGCCGCCTCCAACGCCCAGACGCTTTGGCTCAAGGTGCCGATCAATAGGCAAGCGAGGATTCTTTTCATGGTTTGAGGTGCTCGTTTTCGGGTTTGTGACTGAGCCGGCGCACCAGTGGCAATTGCTTGCGCAGGCCACGGTCCACCAGGTTGGGCAGCAGGCTGTTGAGGCCGACGAAAAAACGTTCGGGCCAGCCCAGATAGAGCTCGCGCCGGTCGCCGATAATGGCGTGGACCACCGCCGCCGCCACGGTTTGCGGGTCGTCGACGTTGGCCTTGAGGGCCTGGTTGAGCGCGTCGGCCGCCGGACTGTTCATCGCGGTACGGGTGGCCCGGGGCGCCACGTAGAGCACCCCGACGCGGGTGTCGGCCAACTCCCGGCGCAAGGCCTCGGAAAAACCGCGCAAGGCAAACTTGCTGGCGCAGTAGCTGGCATAGCCCGGGTAGCCGATTGATCCATAGGTCGAACCGACGTTCACCACCATCGCACTGTCGGCCTGCTTGAGCCGCGGCAAAAACAGTTTGGTCAGGCAGATCGGCGCGCTGATGTTCAGCGCCAGCATGGCGTTGATCTCGCTGTCGTCGAGTTGTTCGAGCATGGCGAAGTGGTTCACGCCGGCGGCATTGATCAGCAGATTGATGCCGCCCTGGCTCTCGGCGGCGGCCAGTACCTTGCGTCGGTCGGCGAGGAAGGTCAGGTCGGCTTCGACCCAGCTCAAGTGCTGCGGATAACGTTCCAGCAACGGCTGCAAGGCTTCGCGATGCCTGGCCACGGCCAGTACCTGCGCGCCACTGGCGCACAGGGCGGCGGCGATGGCCTGGCCGATTCCACCGCTGGCGCCCGTCAGCACGACACGCGCATCACATAGGCGCATGTTCATGCTCCCCGTCACGAGGCAAGCCCCGGAACATGTCGGTGTACAACCGGTACACCACCTTGGAGGCATGGATCACCGCAGCCTGGTCCGCCGGAGCGTCCAACCGGTTCATCAAGCCGCGATAGGTTTGCATATGCTCGATGTCCAGCGAACCATGGGAGCTGAGGTAACTGAACGCCGTGGCTGGCAACTCCAGGCGCTGGCGGATGCTGTCGGCGGCATGGGTCGCCAGGGCGATACTGGTTCCCTCCAGCACATTGACCATGCCGAACAGGCCGACCGGGTTGCCTCGGGCGATCAAGTCGTAGAGGTAACTGACCATCAATTCGATGGGCAACGATGGCTGGCCGTTGCGCACCGCGTCCTGATCGCCACCGCACACGGCGATGTCATCCAGCACCCATTGCTCGTGGCCGTACTCTTCGTCGATGTATTCGCACACGGCCTTGCGCAGCCATTCCAGATGGGTTGGCAGGCGCGCTCCGCACGCCATCATCAACGGCACCGTATGGCGCACGTGGTAATACGCCTGGACCAGGAAACCCCGATAACTATTCAGGCTGACCTGGCCGTTGAGAGCGTCACGGATGATCGGCAGATTGAACAGGGTCTGACGCTCTTGCTGGGTAGCTGCTTGCAACGTGTCAAAAAAACTCATGATGGGGATTCCTCGGACAAGACAGGTGAAGTGAGCTGCGCCCGGTACCGCTCCACGATGGCTTCCCGGCGTGGCCGGCCATTGGCGGTGAGCATGCCGTTGGCAGTGCTGAAGGGTTGGTCCAGACGTGTCCAGCGATGGACCCGTGCGTAATCGGGCAGCGTGTCGTTGGCCTTGGCCACGGCCAGTTCGAGCGCTTGATCCGTACAGTCGGCGCGGGCGGGCCAGAGCAACCCATGGTTGTGCGGCAAGGCTTCGCCATAAACGAAGGCCTGGGCGACGTCACCGCCTTGGGTCAGTTCGGCTTCCACCCATTCGGGGTTCACGTTGCGACCGAAACTGGTCACGAATTGGTGTTTCTTGCGACCGCGCAGGTAAAGGAAACCGTCTGCGTCAAACTCGCCCAGGTCGCCGCTGGGCCACCATTCGCTGGCGTGCGGTGGCTCACCCAGGTAACCGAGCAGCGTCGAGCCCTTGATCAGGACTTCGCCGTCATCGGCCAAGCGGACCTTCACATGGGGCAGCGGCTGACCGACACTGCCGGCACGATGAGCCTGTGGCCGATTGAGGCACACCACCGAGGCGCATTCCGACAGTCCATAACCCTCAAACACCGGCAGGCCGACGCGCTGGGCCCGTTGCAACAAATCATGGGACACCCGTGCCCCGCCGACGGCGGCGAATCGCACGATGTGCGGGTTGAACGCCCTCTGCTCAGCGGCCGTGACCAACATCAACAGCAGTTGCGGAACCAGGATCAGACTCTGCGCCCGACGCTCGGCCAGGCATCCCAGCAGGCGCGTCGAATCGACCCCGCTCGCGCCCTGGATGCCGAGGTTCTTCTGGCTGGGCAGGCTCAGCATGGCACCGGCATACAGCGCCGCGTAGCAGCCAAGGTTTTCCAGCAGAATCGCCAGGGGCAGCAATGCCAAGTGATGCCTGGCCTCGACCGGTTGGCTGGCCTGCTCCAGTTCACGGGCCACCCGCAACAGGCTGTCGGCGCTCAGGCAGACGCCTTTGGGCGTGCCGGTGGTACCGGAGGTGAACGTCAACTTGGCGGTGCCTGCCGGCAGACGACTCGGCCCGTCGAAATGCCGCCGCCAGAACTCGCCACTGTGCTGGTATCCGGCAGCTTGCAGTTCCGCTTCGAACGCAGGCTCGGCAATCACCCGCTCGGCCTGGCTCTGCTCCAGACAGTGGCGACGTTGAGCCTGGCTGAAAAAACCGGGCAGGATGACGCAGACCAGCCCTTCAAACAGCGCGGCAAGGTCCCAGAGCATCGCTTCGATGCCGTTGTCCAGGGCCAGGGCGACAACGCTGATGTGTTCATCGCGCAGGCGTTGCTGGCGGTACACCACTTCGGAGTAAAGCGTTGCGTAGTCGAGCTGCGAACCGTCGCCCCACAACGCAATAGCGTGGCCCCTGCGCTCGGCATGCCCACGCAAGGTGCGCTTGAACCGTTCCACCTCAGGCGACATGGCTGGTTTCTCCGAGGTCCGTGGGCAGTCCCAGTCGATTGAACAAGCCGGTATTGCGCAGATGAATAAAACCGGCGCGAATGTTTCCGACATGAACCCACGGCTGGCTTTCGTAGTAACGACCCCAAAGGTGACGGTCCTCGCCGAGGCGTTGCGGGTCGGCCGGGCACAGGGTCACGGGCTTGAGGCCCAGGCGGTGGAAGCTGTTGACCAGACCGACGTTGCCGGTGAACGCAACCCACTCCAGGCCGCCCATGGCCAACAGATAAGTGATCGCGATAATGCTCAGCCGGGCGCTGCCCGTGTCA
This sequence comes from Pseudomonas beijingensis, assembly GCF_030687295.1. Taxonomy (NCBI): domain Bacteria; kingdom Pseudomonadati; phylum Pseudomonadota; class Gammaproteobacteria; order Pseudomonadales; family Pseudomonadaceae; genus Pseudomonas; species Pseudomonas beijingensis. The sequence continues at coordinate 4,808,837 of NZ_CP117425.1, forward strand.
CTGGCGGCCAGGTTGCCGACCTCGACGATGGCGGCGCGGTCCACCGGCCGGTCGGCGGCGGCGCTGATCAAAGGCTCGATGGGGCTGTCCAGATAACGCTCGAGAAACAGCGGTCCCTGGGCGGCCCGGCGCACGCCAGCCGCAGCGCAGAGCGTGCCGTGCACATCGTCGAGCCCGAACAACTCTGGCATGAAGTGACGAATGTCGGCGCCATGGACGTGGCGAAAACGCTGCTGGATGAACGCTTCGAACTCAGCCCGCCGAGGTTGTCCCGGCAAGGCTCGGTGCAAATGGCGAGCCGGCAGCCCGGCGTCACCGAAGACCAGCGGCAAGTGAATATTCCAGTCAAAATCGGGCATGGCGCAACGTTCTCCCTCGGGCTATTGGGGAGAAGTATCGAGGCCGTTTCTTAACGAAGTCTGAAGATGGGAAGTTTGCGCACGCTTGAAAAAAAGTCCGATCAAACATGGGCTGCCCTTGTTCGTTCTTCCGTAGTACAGTAAGCAAAACCCGATAAATATCCACCTTGAGATGACCTGAAGTGCCAGGCCCCACCGTCAATGGACCCGGACACCCCCGTCATCCTTCCACCGCGGCGGTAACTGCATGATCGACATCACCGAAGTTTCCATTGCCCAACTGCGCGCCGCGCTGGAATCGGGCCAGACCACGGCGGTAGCGCTTGTCCAGGCCTACCTCGCCAGGATCGATGCCTACGACGGCCCCGACACGCCCACCGCCCTCAACGCGGTGGTGGTGCGCAACCCGGATGCGCTGAAGGAAGCGCAGGCCTCCGATGCCCGTCGGGCCAGCGGCCAGACCCTCGGCCCGCTCGACGGCATTCCCTATACGGCCAAGGACAGTTATCTGGTCAAGGGGCTCACCGCCGCTTCCGGAAGCCCGGCGTTCAAGGACCTGGTGGCCTATCGCGATGCGTTCACCATCGAACGGCTGCGCGCCGCCGGAGCCATCTGCCTGGGCAAGACCAACATGCCCCCCATGGCCAACGGCGGGATGCAGCGCGGGGTGTATGGCCGTGCGGAAAGCCCGTACAACGGCGACTACCTCACAGCGCCCTTTGCCTCCGGCTCCTCGAACGGTGCAGGCACGGCAACCGCCGCCAGTTTCGCGGCATTCGGCCTTGCCGAAGAAACCTGGTCGAGCGGACGCGGCCCGGCGTCGAACAACGGCCTGTGCGCCTACACGCCGTCGCGTGGGGTGATTTCGGTGCGCGGCAACTGGCCGTTGACGCCGACCATGGACGTCGTCGTGCCCTTCGCCAGGACCATGGCCGACTTGCTCGAAGTGCTCGACGTGGTGGTCGCCGAGGACCCGGACACCCGTGGCGACCTGTGGCGCCTGCAACCCTGGGTGCCGATTCCGAGCGTCGACTCGGTTCGTCCCGCCTCATATCCGAGCCTTGCCAGCAACCCGGGGGCGCTGGCCGGCATTCGGTTCGGCGTGCCACGGATGTACATCAACGCTGACCCTGAAGCCGGCACGGCCGAGGCCCCCGGCATCGGCGGCCCGACGGGGCAGCGAATCATCACCCGCGCCTCGGTGATCGACCTTTGGGAACAAGCCCGCAAGGCCCTGGAGGCTTGTGGCGCCGAAGTGGTCGAGGTGGATTTCCCGCTGGTGTCCAACTGCGAGGGCGATCGTCCCGGCGCACCGACGGTGTTCACCCGCGGCCTGGTGTCCAAGGAGTTCCTGCACCATGAACTGTGGGACCTGTCGGCCTGGGCATTCGATGATTTCCTGCGGGCCAACGGTGATCCGACGTTGAACTGCCTGGCCGATGTCGACGGACCGAAGATCTTTCCCCACGACCCCGGCACCCTGCCCAACCGGGAGGACGATCTGGCCGCCGGCATGGATGAATACGTGAACATGGCCCAACGTGGCATCACGCCCTGGGACCAGATCCCCACACTGCCCGACGGGTTGCGGGGGCTTGAAGCGACCCGCCGGATCGATCTGGAAGACTGGATGGAGCGGCTGGGCCTGGACGCGGTGATCTTCCCGACCGTCGCCGACGTCGGGCCGGCGGATGCGGATATCAATCCGGAATCTGCCGATATCGCCTGGAGCAACGGAGTCTGGGTCGCCAATGGCAACCTCGCCATCCGCCACCTGGGCGTCCCCACTGTCACCGTGCCAATGGGCGTCATGGCAGACATCGGCATGCCCGTCGGGCTGACATTCGCCGGGCGTGCCTATGATGATTCGAAGCTGTTGCAACTGGCGTCGGCGTTCGAGTCGATTGGCTCCAAGCGCCTGGTCCCGCCTCGGACACCGCCGTTGTCGGCTTGATCCGGTCATTGGGGCTGGTCTTGGGGCTGCTGCGCAGCCCAGCGGGAGCAAGCTCCCTCGCCACAGGGGTTCAGCTGGGTGACAGAGTGGACCATTCAAACGCCACCCTAGCCACAATTGCCCTCGGGTATTGCACCTGCGGGCTTTTGTGGCGAGGGAGCTTGCTCCCGCTGGACTGCGCAGCAGTCCCTTGACCGGTTCTAGAGCCGGAAATACTGCTGCATGGCACGGGCAAGCAGGCTCACGGCTTCGTCACCCTGTGACGCCTGGTCTCGCATGAACACCACCTCATGCTCCGCGATCACCGGCAGGCCTTCGAGGATCCGCATGGCATCCGTCACCCGCGCCCGGTCTATCAGGCTGATCGCCAGCCCAGCCTCCACGCAGGCCTTGACGGCCTGGTTGGAGGGGCTTTCCAGGACGATGCGGGTCTTGCGCCCACTTTGCCTGAGGGCCTCCATCATCGCTTGCCGATAAGGGCATTGCGCCGCATGTACCGCCAGCGGCAGCGGCTCCATCGAGGCCGCCATCGTGTGGGCCGGCCCGACCCAGACCGGGGTGGTGGACACCAGTACTTGCGCCTCTGCACTCATCTGTCCCTTCGGTTGGGCAACAACCGCCGCCTGGAGCTTGCCGCGCCGCACCAGGTCCCGTAGCGCATAGCTTGGCGCGGTCTTGAGCTCCAGCACCACGTTGGGCCACGCGGCGGCGAAAGTCGGGAGGATGTCGCGGATGACATGGTCTGCGTATTCATCCGGCACCCCCAAGGTGATGCGTCCCGCCAAACGGGTTCCGTGCAGGTCGGCCAGCACCCGGTCATGGGTGCTCAGCAGCTCCGCCGTCGCCACGAGCAGACGCTTGCCCAACGCGGTGAGGGACACCGACTGATTGTCCCGGTTGAGCAACCGCCCGCCAGCGACCGCTTCCAGACGCTGGATATGCACGCTGACCGCCGCCGGGCTTTTGTGCAGTTGCTCTGCCGCCGCACTGAATTTCCCGATTCGTGCCACCGCATGAAAAGTACGTATCAAGTCGATCTCGAGTATGGCCGTCATGATTCAATCTTCGTGAACAACTGATGCATTACATTTTGATTTATTAGATTAGCCGGGTTTCGTAGCCTGTGGGCATGAACCCGAATAAATCGATGACCTGCACTTCCCTGCCCCGGCCTGCCTGGTACTGGCTGATTCCGTTGCCGTTGCTCGAAGCGGCATTGCTTGTGTCGTGGAGTTCCGGCTTCGTCGGCGCGCGCTTTTCCATCGATTACGCGCCGGCCCTGCTGGTGGTGTTCTGGCGGTGCGTCGTGGTCACGCTCGTCCTGCTTCCCTTCGTCGCCAGGTCGCTACGCCGGACCTCTCCCGCCGTGCTGTTGAAGAACGCGGGCATCGGCCTCCTGGCGATGGCGGGCTATCTGGGCGGTATCACCCAAGGCATTGCCCTGGGTGTGCCTGCGGGCTTGGCCGCGCTGGTCGCCGACCTGTTGCCGATGGGCCTGGCACTGCTGGCCGCCGGCGTACTCCGACAACGGCTGGCCTGGCAGGTCTGGGCGGGGCTGCTTATCGGCCTGCTCGGCGTCATGCTGGTGACCCAAGGCGCGCTGGCGTGGGGTAACGCGCCCTTGTGGGCCTATGGCCTGCCGCTGTTGGGCATGCTTTCGCTCGCCGTCGCGACCCTGTGGCAGAAATACCTGCCCGCCGAACAATCGCTGGGCCTGCTACCCAACCTCTGGCTGCAGTGTTGCGTGTCGGGCCTGGCCTTCGCCCTGGTCGAGGGCGTCCATGGCAGCCTGGCCCCACTACCCAGCGCAGGCTTTGCACTGAGCGTATTGTGGACCGCAGGCTTGTCGACGATGGGCGGCTACGGCCTTTATTGGCTATGCCTGCGCCGCGCGACGGCCACCCGGGTCGCCAGCGCCCTGTACCTCAGCCCGCCCATTACGATGCTCTGGGCCTGGGCCATGTTCGACGAACCGCTTTCCTGGCAGATGGTGGTCGGGATGGCGGTGTCCGGGGTGGGCATCTGGCTGGTCGTCGGTACCGAAGCGCGGCAGGCCAGGCCTCAAGCGTCTGGGCGAAAGTCTTAACAGCCCGAACTTGGCAGCGCGATGATACCTGTGGCAGCGTACGCTGGATGTCAAAACACCCCTTCGCGCCCACAGACAAAACGGTAGCCATCATGATCTCCCACGTCTTTTTAGGTATCGCCGATTTTGATCGCGCCTTCGTGTTCTATTCAAAACTCATGGCCGAACTGGGGCTTACCTTGAAATTTTGCGACGCCACGAAAGGCTGGGCTGGCTGGATTGCCGAAAACTCGCCTCGCCCGATCTTCGTGATTGGCAAACCGTTTGACGGCAAGGCAAGCGAACCCGGCAACGGACAGATGGTGGCTCTGCTTGCCGCCAGCCGGGAAACTGTCAGGAGCAGCTACGCAACAGCGATGGCGCTGGGCGGGACGTGTGAGGGAGAACCCGGCTTGAGACCCCACTACCATCCCGATTATTACGGCGCCTACTTTCGGGATCTCGATGGCAACAAGCTTTGCGTCTGTTGCCATGATTCGGTGTCGACGTAGTCGTCGCACCACGGGCAAGAACCTCTATAACCGTTGTGCCGGCCCTCCTGCTGCCTGAGCCAAACTGGTCGTCAGCACGTCCAGTAGAGCAGCGACCTTGGGAAGCATCTCACGGCTTTTCTGCCAGGCAAGACTGATCGCCATCCCATCGGTTGCCAACTGGGGCAACACTTCAACCAATGTCCCTTCGTCCAGTTGCCGTTGGACCAACCAGGACGGCAATTGGGCAATACCGCAACCCGCTAATACCGCAGCCACCAAGCCCTCGCCATCGCCCACCACCAGCTTTGGCGACACCTGTTTCCTGAGCGTTTCGCCCCGATGGCGCCCGGCGAAATTCCAGGGGCTGACATTTCCATCCCGCCAACCGTAGGCGATGCACCGGTGCTGCTCCAGATCAAGGTCAGTCAGGGGCGTGCCATGCCTGGCCAGATACGCAGGTGATGCGCAGAAAATATGCCATTCCCTGCCAAGGTACCGATGCCCCAGCGTATCCGGCCAAACCTCCGCGCCTCCCAACCGGATAACGATATCCACGCCCTCCTGCACGGCGTCGATGAAACCGTCGGAGAACGAAATGTGCGGTACCAGTTGCGGGTATTGCTCCAGGCATCGCAAGACGACAGGCAGTACCTGGGAACGGCCAAAAGCACCGGGAAGGTCGATCCGAACCCTGCCATGGGGTTCGGCGTTTTCAGCCTGTAGCGACAGCTCGGCCTCTTCGAGGTCGGCCAGCACGCCGGTGCAGGTGCGAAGAAAAGCGACGCCTGCATCGGTCAGCGAAATACGTCGAGTCGTACGTTCGAACAGTCGAACGCCGAGCCGACTCTCCAGGCGAGCAATGCTTTTACTGATGGCAGAACCCGTGAGATTCATCCGCTCAGCGGCGGCCTTGAAGCTGCCGGTTTCGGCGACGCAGACGAATACATCGATGCCCTTCAAACGCTCCGAGGAAAACATGGACATCCTTCATTCATGAACTGGATTCAATCAAGACGAGAAAAAACATCATAAATCAGAACTGGTTTCCTCAGTAAGCTTGGCAGCTGCGTATCCGTCCGCGAGACGACGCTGCCCCCCCTATAAACATCTCCGGTCGTATGAGGCAAGGATGCTCGCCACCCTCAAAAGCTATCCCACGTCAGTCAATTTGCTGCTTTCGGCGTCACTTATCCTGACGCTGGCCCGGGCAATCACACTGCCCTACCTGGTGATCTACCTGTCGGACAGCTTTGGATTGAACGTTGCCGACATCGGCCTGGTGATCGGCAGCACATTGATCATCGGCTCCCTGTTGAGCCTCTATGGCGGCTTTCTCGTGGACAATATGTCCAGTCACCGACTCATCCTGGGGTTTAGCGGCCTGTTCGCAGCAGGGTTTCTCGGCACGTTCCTGGCTCGCGAACTCTGGCTGTTCTACGGCTGCCTGATACTGATCAACCTGGCTTATGCCGTCATCGATATCGCGGTCAAGGCTGGATTTGGCAGCTTGCTTGCAGTTGCCGATCGCAGCGAAGCGTTCTCGATCAAATACACGCTGACTAATATCGGTTATGCCGTTGGGCCGTTTCTCGGGGCAGGAATGGCCAAGCTGGACATCAGCCTGCCATTCCTGTTGTCCAGCATGCTGGGGGCCGGGTTTTGCCTGGTGTATTTCGTCTGGGGCGACAGGGACCTGGCGGTCGTCGATGCGAGCCACAAACCCGTGCCTTTCCTGGCCGTGGGCAAGCTTCTGCTGCGGGATTACCGCTTAGTGTGCTTCACCCTCGGCGGCCTGCTCAGCGCGGTGGTCTTCGGCCAGTTCACGGCCTATCTCTCGCAATACCTGGTGGTCACGACAACAGCGGAGTTCACCTACCGCATCATCAGTGCCATGGTGACGACCAACGCGCTGATGGTGATCAGCCTGCAGTACGCCATTGGCCGAAAGATATCCCACCGCCATCTAAACCTGTGGCTGGCGGCGGGGTTGAGCTTGTTCATCCTCGGATTGGCCGGTTTTGCCCTGGCCGACACACTCGTGCTGTGGGTGATCGCCATGGCGGTGTTCACGCTCGGAGAGATCATCGTCTTCCCCGCCGAATACATGTTCATCGACAACATCGCTCCCGACCACTTGCGAGGCATGTACTACGCTGCGCAAAATCTTGGCAACCTCGGCGCCGCCTCCGGACCGGTGCTGTGTGGCCTGGTATTGGCGACGCAGCCGCCTCACTACATCTTCTACATGCTCGCGCTCTTCATTGTTGCCGGTGGTATGTTTTATTTCCTGGGTACTTGCCGGCTGATCGACTCTCCGGCCAAGACGTAATGCATGGCCTGTCACCAGGAGGGGCGCTCAAGTTAGCAAGATCGGTCGAGCGCATTTTGCTTGTCGGCCTCATGCTGGTGTCCTCACGGGGGAAAACCATGACCGACACACAAAAGCACTACCCGTCCCGGATGCAGAAGGTGCTCGATTACATCGACGAGCATCTTGATGACTGCCTGGACCTGGATACGTTGAGCGGCGTTGCGGCTTTTTCGAAATACCATTTTCACCGGCAGTTCATGGCGACGTTCAATTTGCCCTTGAATCGTTATGTCCAGCTCGCCCGCCTGAAACGCGCGTCCTACAAACTGGCATTTCGCCAACATGAAACGATTACCGAGATCGCCATGGACGCCGGTTACGCAGCGCCAGACGCCTTCGCCCGTGCATTTCGACAGCGCGTGGGGCAACCACCCTCGAACTTCCGTACGTCTCCCGACTGGCAGCGTTGGAACACCACGTTCACGCCATTGCACACTGCGAGGAACCGCCTCATGCCCACGCTCTATCAGCCCAGTGACGTACAGATCCGCACAGTTCCCGCGACACCCGTCGCCATCATGGAACACCGAGGCGATCCCTCGACAATCGGTACGACCCTCCAACGCTTCATTGCCTGGCGGCGGAGTGTCGGCCTGATCCCGTCGATCAGTTCGACGTTCAATGTATTTCACACCGACCCGCGCACGACGCCACCAGAAGACTATCGCCTGGATCTATGCGCAGGGACGGAGCAGCCCATCGTGCCGAACGACGAAGCGATCAAGGCCGGCAGTATCCCCGCCGGGCGTTGTGCAGTGCTGCGGGTCGAAGGGGGCGCAGACAACCTCGAGCCCGCTGCACTGTACTTGTACAGGGACTGGCTGCCGGCCAGCGGTGAGGAGCCTAGGGACTTTCCGCTCTACTGCCAGCGCATAACGTTCTTTCCGGACGTTGCTGAGAACGAAGCCGTTACGGAACTCTTTCTGCCGCTCAGGTGATTGGTTATTCGGTGGTGGTCATCAGGCCACAGGTTCTACGTTAGCTGATCGGTATTCGCCTCAGAGCCCGCATTACAAAGGCGCCAGCCTTCGCCAGCAATACGCCGCCGGTGTGTTGTTGGCACAGGTCGTTCGAAACAGGCGCTACGGACTCGTTGGCCAGGGCGCCCATCAACTGGGGCAGCAGGAATCCGCTTTCGTGCTCCTGGTGAATCGCGACAGCGGTGTCCGGCCAAGGGTTGCCGGTGCAGGTAACGTCGTTCATGGGAAATCTCCTGGAGAATGGAGAACGCTGCGACGGCCCGAAACGGTCGATCGCTTCTGGGATCAGTTTCACTGGCGGACAGTTTTTAGAGAATGCCCAGGAATCTCATGACTTGATTGCGCCACATGAAACAATCGCACCGGGTAGCACTAAAAGTCCCGGGGGCGTTGTAATGCTGTTTGCGGGGTTTTGATTTTCCGTTCAGAGAGGCGTCGTTTTTTTGGTGTGTATATCCGTTGCTGCGGTAACGGCCACTGGCGGTGAGGCGGCCTGATAGCCGACCTGGTTCTTGGTGAGACCGCGTTTCTCCTGTGGGAGCGAGCCTGCTCGCGATTGGGCCAGCAGCCCAATATCCATGTGGCTGAAACACCGCCATCGCGAGCAAACTCGCTCCCACAGTCGGCCTGCGGTGAACACCAGATTCATGAACACCCAAGATCACCTGTGGGAGCGGGCTTGCTCGCGAAGTGGTCCACATCCAAATATCCATACAAACTGACCCACCGCCATCGCGAGCAAGCTCGCTCCCACAGTCGGCCTGCGGTGAACACAAGATTCGTGAACACCCAAGATCACCTGTGGGAGCGAGCTTGCTCGCGATGGGGCCCGCACATCCACCATCACCGAAAACTGACCCTCCGCTTCGCGAGCAAGCCCGCTCCCACAGTCGGCCTGCGGTGAACACAAGATTCGTGAACACCCAAGATCACCTGTGGGAGCGAGCTTGCTCGCGATGGGGCCCGCACATCCACCATCACCGAAAACTGACCCTCCGCTTCGCGAGCAAGCCCGCTCCCACAGTCGGCCTGCGGTGAACACAAGATTCGTGAACACCCAAGATCACCTGTGGGAGCGGGCTTGCTCGCGACGGGGCCCGCACATCCACCATAACCGAAACTGACCCTCCGCTTCGCGAGCAAGCCCGCTCCCACAGGAGAAACGCGGTCCCACCATGAATCAGGTCGGCTATCAGGCCGCCTCGCGGTGGACGTTGATCTCGGACGCCCCGTTAACCACGATGGCTGAACGAAGGTATTGTGGAGTGGGCAACCCGGCATGGATGCCGGGTTAGCCGCGCTGGGCCATGGATGGCCCTTCGCGGCGGCCCACGGAGCAATGCCTTCGTTCAGGCATGCCGAGCCTTAGCGAGGCACCGAGTGGTGGGGCAGGAAGCGTTTTGGTTACTTTTGACTGGGCCGGCTTCCGGGCTGTTCAAAAGTGACCCGCCGTAAGGGCGGAACCCTAAGCCGCCGTTACCGCAGAACCGGATATGCACACCAATCACGCCGATGCTTTCAGCATGTCATACGCCTCAAGCGACCGCAGCGAGTAGATATAGGCAGCCCCCGCATTCAACGAGATCGCGGTTGCCAGGGCTGCAGCGACCTCCTCACGACTCGCCCCCGCCTTGATCGCCGCATCCGTGTGGGCCGCGATACAGCCATCGCAACGAGTGGTCACGGCGATGGCGATCGAGATCAGCTCGCGGGTCTTGGCATCAAGCACATTGTTTTCGCTGGCGGCTTCCCCGAGCGCCATATAGGCCTTGACCATTTTCGGGTTGCTGCGGCCCAGCGCGCCAAACGCTTTCTGGATGGTGGGTAATAATTCGGACCAGTTATTGAACATGGCATTAACTCCTGAGTGGGTTGGGTGTACTGTTTTGACGCCCTCAGTTTTTCACCCTGGCGCCACTCGGTTTTGCTCAATCCGCTCAGTTTTTTTGGCGAAACGCTCAAATGAATGCGATCGATAAACTCATCAGCCTGGCCAACGTTCGCGGCAGCCTGGACCTGCGCTGTCAGTTCCAGGGCGACTGGGCCCTGGATCACGGGCAGCAAGCCCTGGGCACGGCGCCCTATCACATCGTGCTGGCCGGCGAATGCCGTGTGGAGTTTGCCGATGGGAAGCGCTTGCCCATGCGCGCCGGTGACATCCTGCTGTTGCCGCGAGGCGCCCCGCACCTCATGCACAGCCCTGGAAAAACGGTGACGCCGACCTCACCCCGGATCGTGACCGGAGGCACCCTGCCGATTCATCGCATTGGCGGTGCCAGCGCGGAGCTGGACATGCTTTGCGGGGGTTTTCACTTCAACCGGGCTTCGTTGCTGTTCAGCGCCCTGCCCGAATACCTGGTGATTCCCAGCGGCGCGTTACCGGCCAACGGGCCGTTGCCGGCATTGGTGGAGATCCTTCGCGGGGAAGCGGATGGGGACCAGCCCGGCGCGCGCTTCCTGCTCGACGCCTTGTCCCAGGCGCTGTTCACCCTGATTCTGCGTGCACACCTGGCGAGCCACGGCCAGGACAGCGGCTCGCTGGCCCTGCTCAGTGACAAGCGCCTGGGCCGGGCCTGGCAGGCGATGCTGGCGGACCCTGCGCACGAGTGGACCATTCAAGGCCTGGCGGACCTCGCGAGCATGTCCCGGGCCAACTTCATGCGCGCATTCGTCAAGGTGGCCGGTGTCTCGCCGTGGGTGCTGTTGACGCAAGTGCGAATGGAATTGGCTTTCAGCCTGCTCAGCCACTCACACCTGGGGCTGAGCGATATTGCCGTACAGGTCGGCTACCAATCCCAGGCTGCATTCAGCAAGAAATTCAAGGAAATCTACGGCGAGGCGCCAGGGCGGGTGCGCCGTGGGATTCAAGCCCCAAGCACGCGTTGACCATCAAGCGCTATCCGCTCGCAGGGCCGGGTGTGCGCGCAGGTGCTCGACGATGTAGTCCACGAAACTGCGCACGCGCATCGGCGCCTTGCGTCTTTCACGGTAGACCACATGCACGGGTATCGAGGGCGGTTCATAGGCTTTCAAGACCCTGCGCAAGCGTCCGCTGCTCAGATAGTCGTACAACGGATAGCTCAAGCAGCGCGTCAACCCGGCCCCATGAGCCGCAGCGTCAATGGCCGCCTGTAGCGTGGCGCAACTGAGCCGCGTGCGTGCCTTCACGCAGTTGGCCTCGCCCTGTTGTTGAAAAGACCACTGGACCCAATCCTGGTTGGCCTGCGTGGCGATCAATCGATGATCGTGCAGATCCTGCGGCACAACCGGCTCACCCTGCATCGCCAAGTAACCAGGACTGGCGCAGACGAGCGAGCGAACGCTGCCGACAGGTCGTGCGATCAATGAGCAACTGGGTAGAGGCCCCACCAGCACCGCCACATCCAGCCCCTCGTCATGCATGTTCGGGAAACGATCATGGTAGTGGGCAAATACCTTGATTTCGGGAAAGAGATCCATGTAGCCGGCCAACACCGGCGCCATGACATAACGGCTGAACAACGCGGGCAACAGAATCGTCAAATTGCCCTGCGCCTGGACATGCCAACCCTTGGCCGATGCTTCAGCCTCGTCGACGGCCTTGAGAATGCGTGAGCAATCGGCCATGAAGCCGACCCCGGCTTCCGTCAACACCACCCCGCGCGTGCTTCGTGACAGTAACTGCACACCCAGTCGCGCCTCCAGCCGAGCGACCGCACGCATCACGGTGGGTCCGGAAACGTTGAGGCGCTGGGCGGCCGAGGCGAGGCTGGGGCACTGCGACAGCGCGTGGAATATCAGCATTTCCTGGTGGCGCGCCATCAGCCGGCGCCTTTTACGACAGGCTTGAGCGTGACGTCGCCTCCCAGCCGATCCGCGAGGAAGTCCACGAACGTGCGCACCTTGGCCGGCACTCGATTGCTCTTCTGATACACCACGTGGATCGGCAACGCCGGTGGTTCGAAGGCCTTGAGCACCACTTCCAGTTCACCCTCGGCGACCTGCCGGGCCACTTGATAGGACAATACCCGGGTAACGCCCCAGCCCTGGCGGGCGATGTTGATCGCGGCCTGATTCGCGGTCACCACCAGGCGTGGCTCAACGCGCAGGCTCAGCGAGTTTGCGGCGTCCATGAACTGCCAGTGGCTCAGCAGATGACTGGCCGAAGACATCACAATATTGGCCTTGCTCAACTCGCCAGGATGGGTTGGCCGTCCATGGCGCTGGAAATAGGCCGGGGCACCGCAGATCACTTGGCGTACCTCACCGACCTTGATGGCGTGCTGATTGTTTTCCTGCAAATGGCCGATGCGGATCGCCACATCGATGCCCTCGTCCGCAATATTTACCACGCGGTCGACCAACAAGGCGTTGAGGTGTACCGAGGGAAATTGATCCAGGTAATCCGTCAACAAAGGTGCGATGTACAACTCGCCGAACAGCACCGGCGCGGTGACCGTCAGATACCCGCACGGGATCGAGTAGCTGCCGGCGGCTGCCTCCTCGGCCTCTTCGAGTTCACTCAGGATCCGCCGGCAATCTTCCAGGTAGCGTTGCCCCGCTTCGGTCAGGTGCACATTGCGGGTGGTGCGAGACAACAGCTGGGTGCCGATCCGTTCTTCCATCGCCGCAATGGCCCGTGTCACGCTCGGTGGCGAAATGCGCAGGCGCCGGGCGGCAGCGGCGAACCCCTCCTCTTCGGCCACCACCATGAAAATTTGCATTTCCTGAAAGCGATCCATGGGATCCAGCCTTGCTTGAGGGAGATTGAACATACTTGCTATGTCTGGAGGCTTGCCGGAGGACGCGTCCCGGCAAGCTCCTGCGTTTGACTCAGGCTTGCTGCAAGCCCTTGGCGGTACGCTGCATGCCGACGAAATTCGGCAGGGCTTCGATGCTGCCCAGCCAGGCCCGGACGTTGGGGTAGTCGGTCAGCGCGACGTTGCCTTCCGGCGCATGGGAGACGTAGGTGTACGCGGCCACGTCAGCAATAGTCGGTTGCTCACCGGCCAGGAACCGGCTTTGCCCTAGCTCCGTCTCCATCACCTTCAACAGGACATGGGAACGTTTGATGGCGTCTTCGGCGTCATAGCCGGCACCGAACACGGTGATCAACCGGGCATTGGCCGGCCCCTGGTTGATCTGGCCCGCGGCCACCGAAAGCCAGCGCTGCACCCGAGCCTGGGCGAGCGGATCGCTGGGCAGCCATCGGCCCTTGCCGTACTTGGCTGCGAGGTAGACCAGGATCGCGTTCGAGTCGGCCAGGACCACACCGTTGTCATCGATCACCGGCACCTGCCCAAAGCTGTTGATGGCGAGAAACTCCGGGGTCTTGTGCTCGCCTTTCATCAAGTCCACGAATACCAGCTCGGTCGGCAGACCCAGCAGCGAGAGCATCAGCTCGACACGATGGGCGTGACCCGACAACGGGTGGCGATAAAGTTTGATCGCGTTCTCAGACATGACGTACTCCATGTGGTTTGGGCTCGAAGCGGTGATCGCGTCGATGGCGCTATCCTCCGCTCCTGCTCCGGACAGCGGAATAACCAGCTTTTACAATCCAGCATTTCACCTGGTGAAACGATCAGAAACCCTAGACCTCGAGCACCAACGGCTCACTCCCCTGGGCCGGCACCGCACAACAGATCAGCACTTCACCTTCGCCAACCGGTTCGGCCGGCTGGCTCAGGTAATGCACCTGACCGCGGCTCAAGCGGGTTTTGCAGGTGCCGCAGGAACCGCCGCGGCAGCTGAATTCCGGGTTCAGGCCGCGCGCTTCGGCCAGTTCCAGCAGCGTTCCACCGCCGGGCTCCCAACGGGCCTCCTTGCCGGAACTGGCGAACAAGACCTTTACCGCTTCAGTCGCGGCCGGCACTTGCTGGGGCGCCGACATGCTGACTTCCAGATCACGCACCAGGGTGGAGGGACCGAAGGTTTCCGCATGGATGCGATCGTCAGGGATGCGCAATTTGCGCAGCCCGTCGTACAGGGCCTGGGTAAAGCTGCCCGGCCCGCACAAATAGAAGTCGTAGTCATTGAGAGGCAGCAGTTTCTTCAGCAACTCCACATCGATCCGGCCCGCCAGGTCATAGCCTTCCGCGCCCCCTCCCTCAGTGGGCGGTTGGCTGACCATGCGCACGACCTTGAGCTTGTCGCCGGCACGGGCGGCCAGTTCGTCGATCTCTTCACGGAACGCCAGGTCGGCCACCGAGCGGGCGCTTTGCAGCAACCAGACCGGACGCATACGACTGATGCGTTGTCCCTGGTAAACCACCTCACGCAACATCGACAACAACGGCGTGATACCCACCCCCGCTGCCAGCAACACCAATGGACGCCGCTCGGTGGCCTGGACGGTGAAATGACCCTGGGGCGCCCGCGCTTCGATCTCCTGCAGCGCCCGCACCTGCTCATGCAGGTGGGACGACACCGATCCATCGCGCTTGACGCTGATGCGCAGGAAATCATCCGACGGCGCACTGGAGACGCTATAGGTCCGGATCGACGGAGCTTTCTGCCCCTCCAGCTGGATTCGCACCGGCAAATGTTGTCCGGCTTCAAACCGAGGCAAACCCAAGCCATCGCTCGCCTGCAGGTAGAACGAGCGAATGTTGTGGCTCTCATCCACCACCCGCTCGACCCGCAACGAACGCCAGCGGCTACGCAGCGCCTCGGCCTGCAAGCGCTCGGCGGCTTGCTCCCAGCTGCCGGTCATTAACGAGTTGGGGGAATCGCCCTCGTCCTGGTCCTTCCAGCGCAGCGCGATGGCGGCCGGGCGATAGACGATGCGTTGCGGCGTGAAGCGCAGCAGCCGCTCGGCGCCTTGGAAGGCATTGATCTGGGGATCGTCCAGCAGGACTTGCGCCGAGCCGCTCATTTGCAGCAGATCGCCGGTCTGGAAATCGACGAACACCAGCCCGGCCCGTGGATTGAGCAGGATGTTGCCCAAGGTATTGAAGAACAGGTTGCCGGAAAAATCCGGAATGGTCAGCGATCCGTCTTCATCCATGCGCACGAACCCCGGCTTGCCGCCACGGTGGGAAGCATCGACCTGCCGCTCGCCATCGCGCACCACGTAGGTGGCGATATGGAACGAATCGGCCTCTGTCACCAGGCGACGGACCAGCGGGTCTGACACGGTCAATTGACGCGGTGCGGCGGCCTGCGCGTCGACAAATTGGTACTGGCGCAGGTTGATGTAGCGAGGGCAGTTGCCATAGGCCTGGCTCACTGCAATCTCCAGCCCCGGGGCAAGCTGACGGCGCACGACGCCGTTCATGCGATTACGCCGACGGGTGTGCAACTCGATCCCCAGCATGCCGATGGCATCCCCCTCGCCCATGCCTTCCTGGGCCGGGTCGTTCGGCTCGGGCTCAAGGTTGATGTGAAGGGTCTGCGGATCGGGCGAGCTCATGAACCCCGGTTGTCCCGCGCGCAGGGTCGCCCACACATCGCCTTGCCGATCCACCGCCCCCAGCACCACGAACGGCAGTTGGGCGTAGAACTCCCGGTGCTGGTCCGGCATCCACGTACGCGCCAGTTGCCGTTGGCCGACACCGGCCATCATGTCGACGGCCCCGACGGAGCGCTGCAAGGTCAGCTCTCCTTCGTGCCAGGGCGAGTTTTTTGCTTGCAAGGCTTCGTCCATCAGCTACTCCTCGCGCTCGCAGCATGAACGCCTGCGCCAGTGCGCTACGGTTAGGGATTCTCCGCCACCTTCTGCATGGGTATGCAAGTGGCTGGAGTCATCTTCTGCCCAAAGCGGTTGCGCAGGAATACGCACAAACTGCAATCCACCGTTTCATAAAATGGAATGGTGGGCTCAGGTCCTGACACTGGCGAAATGCTTGGTCAATTCGAGCAAGGTCGCCCGCAACTCCGGAGGTCGCACCGGCTTGGGGAGGATCGAAATATTCATGTGGTGCAAAGCGTGGCGAATTCTTTCGATCTCATGGCCGGTCATGATCATGGCGGGGACTTCCCAGCCCCGTTGTTCGCGAATCGCGGCGATGCATTCGGCCCCCGAGACCTTCGTACCCAGGTCGAAGTCGGCAATGATGATGTCGCAGTCACTGGTCACGCCCACCCCGTCGCTGTGGGTTTCCACTTCGCATCCCCACTTCTCCAACAGCGCAGACGTCGCCATCAGCACATTGTCGTCATCCTCCACCAGGCACACCCGCAAGCCCTGCAAGCGGCTTTGCGTGGGCAGCGGTCTGTCTATCACCACCCTTGGCGCGACCCTTTCCAGCCCTTGGATCATGGCACGTGTGCCCTGGCCGAGCCGGGAGTCCAGCTGGATGTCCAGATGGATCAGGTGGCTGATTCGCTTGACGATAGACAACCCCAGACCCAGACCCTCGACGTCCTTGTCACGGACGTGGCGTACCCGATAAAACTCCTTGAACACATCAGGCAGATGTTCGGCGGCAATGCCGCGCCCCTTGTCGTAGATCACCACGGCCAGGCGCGTGCCCTGGCGCCGCACACCGATCAGCACCGGTTGGCCGGGCGCGTATTTGAGGGCGTTGGACAGCAGGTTCTGGACCATTGTGGTCAGCATGCCTGGATTGACGCTGACCCAGTAAGGACAGGCGCGCAGGCGCAACTCGACACCGGCCCAGCGGGCGGCTTCGGTGTTCTGCTTGACCACGTCCTGGAGCAGCGCCCCCAGGTGCACGGGTTCGGCCTGCGGTTCAAGCTGCCCGTTATCGAGAGTGTAGATGTCCAGGATCGAACGAAACAGCTGCGACACGATGTGCAGCGAACGGTCGATATTGTCCACCAGTCGCAACTCTTCCTGGCCCAGCCTGGCGTCACGCAGGCAGGCGGTGAACAGGCCGATGGAATGAATGGGTTGGCGCAAGTCATGGCTGGCCTGGGCCAGGAAGCGGGATTTTTCCTGGTTCGCGGCAATCGCCTCTTGCGAAGCGATGCGGGTACGGGTCAGCAGGATATGCGCGTAGGCAGGCACCACGATGGTGGTGACGATCAACGTCAGGAACAGGTAGGGCTGGCCACGCCAGAACGGTGTGAGCAGGAAAATCACCCCCAGGGTCGACAGCGCGATACCGGTTGCCAGCGCCAGGTAGCGCGAGCCGAAACGCATGCCATTGCCCAACGTTACCCAGAGCAATGCCGCGTACGCCGGCAGCGTGCCCTCCCCGCCCACGATCAAGGCGAAGGCGAGGCTTGCGTAATCCAGTGTCATGGCAAAAAGACGACGCAGGAAGAAGTGCCCAGGCCAGCGCTTGACCGCCATGCGTAGCGGGATCGCGGTGCCGAAGAAAAAGACCATGTACCACAGGATCGGTACATAGGTTTCGAAGTCACTGGCCAGAAAGGCCACCACAATGATGTACAGCGCAGTACATGCCCCGACCGTCAACCTCAATGTGGCCTGATCAAGCTCGCTATTCTTTTCCGTCATATTCACAGGTTTATTCCAACATGAAAGTTTGTTTCAAACTGAAACCCGAAGGGCCGTTTAGGTTACGATGCGCGAACTTGTAATCAGAAGGATCTGAAGCATGACATGCAGAGTCATTGTGGCAGATGACCATCCTTTGTTTCGTGAAGGTATGTTGAGAACCCTCGAACGGCTTCTGCCGGCAGCCACCATAGAACAAGCGGGCAATCTGGAGGAAGTATTGACGCTGGCGCGTTCCGGGGTGGAAGTGGACTCCCTGATACTCGACCTGCGCTTTCCCGGGATCAAATCGCTGCACGTCATCGGCCAGTTGCGCAGTGAGTTCAAACGGACTTCCATTATTGTGGTTTCAATGATGGATGACATCGATGTTATTTCCCAGGTGATGGCCCTGGGGGCTGACGGTTTCATCGGCAAGAATATCGATCCCGCCGGCATTGCCGACGCCATCATGGCAATACGCGAAGGCGAAGTGGTGGTGAAGTATCAAGCCGAAAACGCGGTCCAGGACGATGCGTTTTCCCAACTGACTGCGCGTCAACGACAGGTACTTGGCTTGATCGCGGCCGGCAAGACCAACAAGGAGATAGCCCGGGACCTGGGCATTTCCCCGTTCACGGTGCGCATCCATGTCTCGAGCCTGCTCAAATCCCTGGGTGTCCCCACGCGCGCAGCGGCTGCGGCGCAATTTTCCAACTTCCCAAGCAATAGCGGATGGTCGGAAAAACCAGACAATTAAATGTGTAACAGCCGTCAATACTCATTGAGCATTACCCTCCTTGCTCGCCTCCGAGGCGATAGCACACTTGTACTATAGCGTCGCTCAGTACTCTCCCCCTAAGCTGTGGACGCTCCCTAAAAAGGCTGTTCAAACAGCCAAACATAAAGAAAGCCAACGCGCCATTCGCCATGCGGTATCACTGTGCCTATCGAAACGTTATGGCGTGCAAAGCCTATGGATTAAATAAACCCAAAGGCGGCGCAATGCTGGGTCAACTTCACCGACTGCCCGGTTGAAGTGGAAGGGTCCTGACATTAACTCAAGGAAAGTCATCATGTCCTTCGTATATGGAAAAACACTTAGAAACGGATTGTCACTGTGCGTGCTGGCGGGCGTACTCAACGGCTGTGCAAACACCGCTGACTTGGGTAATTTGATGAGCACCTTGAATCAGGGTGCGCAAAAATACGACGTCGCTTACCTCAAGCAAACGATCATTCCGGGCAAGACGACAAAAGGCCAGATCACTCAAATGTTCGGCGTGCCGAGCAATGAAGAACTCAATTCGACCAGCACCAGCAACGAGTCGAACTGGACCTATGAAAAGGGTGATGAGGGCCTGGATAAATACATGAAGCTGGCCCATAAGTACGTGTCGCCCGAGACGCGCCTGAAGATGTATGAAACCTCGGCACAACTGTCCAAGGTACAGACCGTGGCCAATGACATGAGCAGCGCGACCGGCACGAGAACGGGCCAAAGCCAGACCCAAGGCTCGGTATTGACCATTTATTTCGTCGATGACGTCGTGAAGTACTACAGGGTCTACTGACGCAATGGCTCGTCCATTGGGGACAGCATCACGCCTGTCCCCAACCCTCACCGAGACTAGCCGCTACGCTTGGAGGCATCAGAGATCATGAGATGCCAAAGCCAGTGGAAAAGAACAGTGAACTCGACCAGGCGACTTTACGCCTGACCGTCAGCGCCTGTGCGCTGTTGTATATCGTCGTATTGGCCAGTCTCCATCCCGGTGATGCCACAAGCTACGTGCCCATCATCGTCTACATCGTGACGTTTATCGTCGCCTCGGTATTCCTGCGCATGATCATCAAGCGTTGGCCGGGACACTTCTTCTGGCGACGCCTCTTCTCGATGCTGCATGACTACACAGGCATCGCTTTCGCCATGGTGCTGGGCGGTGAAAGCGCACTGCCGATCTACGCCGCGCTGCTCTGGGTTACCTTGGGCAATGGCATGCGCTTCGGCTCGCGCTACCTGGCACTGGCAACCGTTATCGCGCTGTCGACCCTGGTGCTGGTTTTCTGGCTCAACCCATTCTGGCACACCCAGCCCTACATGTTCCTGATGGTGATCGTCACCACCATCGTGGTGCCCGCCTACGCACACATTTTGCTCAAGCGCACACGCATTGCCTCCGAAGAAGCCATGGCGGCCAACCAGGAGAAATCACGGTTCCTGGCCCAGGCCAGCCATGACCTGCGCCAACCCATTCCTTCCATCGGCCTGTTCACCGCCTGCCTGCGTGACGCCAGGCTGGGCCTGGAAGAATTGCGGCTGGTGGACAACATCGACCGTTCGCTGCACACCGTATCGCAGCTGTTCCGTTCGATCCTCGACATCTACACCCTGGACCACGGCCAACTGATGCCGAAGGCGGACACCGTCCATTTGGGAGCGTTATTGCAGGACGTCGTCAAGCAGAACACCGAGGCGGCTCGCTGGGCCGGGGTCGAATTGCGCCTGCGCGCCTGTCCTTACTGGGTCAGCGTCAATCCAGGCATGCTGACCACAATGGTCCAGAACCTGCTGTCCAACGCCCTCAAATACGCGCCCGGCCAACCGGTGCTGATCGGTGTGCGGCGCCAGGGCACGCGCCTGGCCGTGGTGATCTACGACAAGGGGCGCGGCATTGCCGCCGAACATTTGCCCGAAGTGTTCAAGGAGTTCTACCGCGTGCGCCATGTGCGCGACAAGGATGTCGAGGGCCTTGGCCTGGGCCTGTCCATCGTCAAGCGCATCAGCCAGATACTCGGTGTCGATATACATATCCGTTCCACCGTAGGACAAGGCACCCAGGTGGCGATCAGCGGCCTGGAACTGGCGGCGCCAAGGGCCATGGAGCCCAAGGTGTTACCCGTCCAGCATCGCTTGGACGGATTACGGGTGTGCTTGGTGGAAGACGACGCCAACGTCCTGATGGCGACATCGGCGCTCCTGGAAAAATGGGGCTGCGAGGTGGAAACCCACAGCGACGGCGAAGGGCTGACCAGCGATTGCGACATCATCATTGCCGACTTCGACCTGGGTACGAAGGTTTCCGGCTCCGAATGCATCGCCGCGATACGCGAGCAGCGCGGCTGGCAAGTCCCGGCGCTGGTCATCACCGGGCATGAGATCGAGCGGATACGCCAATCGCTGCACAGCCTGAACATCTCGGTGCTGGCCAAGCCCGTGCGACCGCCAGAGCTGCGAGCGGTACTGCTTGAACGGGTCAAGCACATGGATCGCCAGGGCATGGACTCAGCTCACTTCAACCCACCCAGCCGATAGCCGTCTTGGGGATCACCTCGGACTCGTCGAGCTTGGACGCAAACATGCTGACCGCATCGAGGGCGTCGGTGGTCCCGTTCCTGATCTGCACGATGACCGATCCGGCCTGGTCTGCCAGGGTGACGCCGCGCAAGGCGCCCTCATGGGTCACGTTCATACTCGCGACGGCATCGCGGGTTTCGGAGAGGATCATGCCGATCATTTCAGCAATCTCCGAGGTGGAGCGGCTGGTACGCCCGGCCAGTTGCCGGACTTCGTCGGCCACCACCGCGAACCCCCTTCCCTGATCGCCGGCCCGCGCCGCCTCGATGGCCGCGTTGAGGGCCAGCAGGTTGGTCTGGTCGGCAATGCCGCGAATGGTGTTGACGATGGCCGTGATCTCTTCCGAACGAGCCCCCAATTGTCCAACCAGGCGTGCGGAGGCGCCGATGTTGTCGGCGATCTCACGCATCTCCTTGGCGGTCTGGTGGATCACCTGGGCGCCCTGCTCGGCCACGCGTTCGGTTTCGGCGGAGATGTGGTACGCACGGGAGGCGCCGCGCGAATCCTCTTCGAATTTCTCCACCCGTTCGGTGATGTCGCTGGCGAACTTCACAACCTTACACAACTTGCCTTCGGCGTCGTAGACCGGGTTGTAGCTGGCTTCCAGCCAGACGACTTTGCCGTTTTTGCCGAGGCGCTTGAATTGACCGCTGAAAAACTCACCGGCGTTGAGACGACGCCAGAAATCACTGTACTCCGAGCTGCCCACCAGGCTCGGTTCGCAAAACATCCGGTGGTGCTTGCCCTTGAGTTCAGCGAGTGAGTAATGCATGACATTCATGAAGTTGTCATTGGCGGTCAGGATGTTGCCGTCCAGGTCGAACTCGATAACCGCCATGGCCCGGTCGAGGGCCGCCAGCCGGCCACGTGTCTCGGCCTCATTGGCCACCCTGACGGTGACATCCAGTGCGTACTTGACCACCTTCACGACGCGGCCTTGCTCGTCCACCACCGGGTTATAGCTGGCTTCCAGCCACACGTTCTGGCCTGAGGCGCTGCGGCGTTGAAACGTGCCGGACACGAATTGACCGGCGCGCAACTGGTTCCAGAACTCGCGGTACTCGGCGCTGCCCGCCAGCGCAGGGGTGCAGAAATCCCGATGGGACAGGCCGGCCAATTGTTCTGCACGGTACCCCATCGTGCTCAGGAAATTCTCGTTCGCCCGAAGGACCTTGCCGTCGGGGCTGAACTCGATAACAGCCATCGACCTATCCAAGGCCCCGACCAGTCCTTTGTAAGTTGCCAATTCGGCCGTCCTAGCCGTCAGTTCATTTTTTAGTTTTTTATTAAACATGACGTACCCTCGGTGAACCCTGAAAACAACCGGACCTTCTATGTGTATATCGGCTGGTTGGCTGGGGACTGAACGGTATCTGTAATCATGTTTCGGCGCCAAAACTCACCGAATCCATCAACCAGGTTCTAAAGGCCTGCACCTTTGGCGCATCGGCCAGTTCGTGGGGGGTGACGAAGTAAAAGCCCAGGCCATCCTTCAACCGCAGATCAAAGGGTGCAACCAAGCGTCCCGCCTTCAGGTCATCCTCGACATACGTTGAACGGCCGATGCACACCCCCAGGCCATCAACCGCCGCCTGTACGGCCATCATGGCCAGGTCGAAGGTCAGCCGGCTGCCTTCGGCCAGTCTTTTCGGTTGGCCAGCGGCACTCAACCACGAAGCCCAGTCGCCACTGGTCACCCCGCTGACCTGCAACAAGGTGTGCTGGGCCAGGTCGCCAGGGTCCTGCAAGGGGGCGGGACCTTGCAGCAGCCTGGGGCTGCACACCGGGAAGATTTCGTCGGCCATCAGCCAGTCGGCCCGCACACCCTTCCAGTCACCGACGCCGTAACGAATGGCCGCATCGACGCCGCCCTTACGAAAGTCCACCCGTTCCGTGGATGCGGTGACACGCACATCAATATGCGGGAACGCTTGTTGGAAGGACGCCAGCCGCGGCAGCAACCATTTGGAGGCAAACGAAACCAGAGTACTGATCGTCAAGACGCTGTTGTTGCGGCTTTCCAGCAACGTCTCCGTGCAATAGCGCAGTTCATGGAAGGCCGACCGAACGCCTGGGAAATAGGCCTGACCTTCACGGGTCAGGGCCAGACCGTCCTTGAGCCGCAGGAACAAGCGCACGCCCAACTCCTCTTCGAGCCGGCGAATCTGATGGCTTATGGCTGTTTGAGTGACGTTCAGCTCTGCTGCGGCTTGGGTAAAGCTCATGTGCCTGGCGGCTGACTCGAATGCTTTCAGGCCGTTGAGAGAAGGGATTCGGCTGGCCATGGAGGTTTGCTGTGCTCATGAGATTTTGTCATACGCTAGCACTGAAGATGTCCTTTGAAAATGTTCCGAGCCTCACCGATTCTGGCGGCCCGTTCCCCGTCTGTGAGGAAACCATGAAACTGTACTTTGCCCCCATGACCTGCTCATTGTCCCCGCACATCGTGCTGCGAGAATTGGGCCTGCCTTTTGAATTGATCCGGGTCGACAACAAGACCAAGCGCACCGCCGACGCGCTCGACTTTCTGACCATCAACCCCAAGGGTTACGTGGCCGCCTTGGTGCTGGATAACGGCAGCGTGTTGACCGAGGGGCCCGTCATTGTCCAGTACCTGGCCGACCTGGTGCCCGGAAACACGCTAGCCCCGGCCAATGGCACCTGGGAGCGGGTTCGCCTGCAGGAGTGGTTGAACTTCATCAGTGCCGAAATCCACAGCGGTTGCGCCCCGCTGTTCAACGCCGACATTGCCGAACCAAGCAAAGCGATCTTCAGGGCAAAACTGTTCAAGCGTCTGGACTACCTCAGCCAGGCCCTTGCACGACAGGACTACCTGATGGGCCGCTTCGGCCTGGCTGATGGCTATCTGTTCACCGTTTTGAGCTGGTTGCCGTTGTTCAATATCGAGATCGGGGACTGGCCGGTGCTGGCGTCGTTCATGGCCCGAATCGCAGCACGCCCCAGCGTTCGGGCGGCGATGGCAGCGGAGGCGGCATAACCACAGGTCGACGATCAACTTCGCTGCGCGGTGTTTTGTTCCCACGCAGCATCATAAAAATTTCATGGTGCCGGAGCATGATCGCTAGGTTTGCTGATTACTTTCGTTCCCATTCAGCGAGGTAGGATCATGCCACCGCAAGGACTCCAGGTGGATTTCGCCCACCGACCACGGCTTGCCGATCTGCATCCGCTGCAGGAAACCGCCAGGCGCGTGTCCGGCACCCTGCGCAAACAGGCAGAGCCCACCGTCACGCCGGCGGTGCAGTTGCAAGACCGGCAGGGATACGACAGCGGCTTTCTGGGCGACTTCATAGTGCCTTGGCCGAGCGTGGAAGCGACGTTGGTCGATGACATCTACCCGACCGGCACCGCCGACAATCGCCTGGATTATCAGCACTTCTCCATCATGCTTTCGCGACGGCGACGTCTGGCCCTGGTGGCGGGCGTCAACATCGATGGCGCCAGCAGCGTCGAGATCGACCGGCGTCGTGATGCCTGGGCCTACGACGGTCGAATCCCCAGCGACGCCCAGATTGGCGAAGCGCTGTACGCCGGCAATTTACTGGATCGCGGTCATCTGGTCAGACGACAGGATCCCAATTGGGGGCCTGACGCACAGACCGCCAACAACGACACCTTCCACTTCACCAACTGCTCGCCGCAGATGGCAGCCTTCAATCAGAAAACCTGGCTTGAACTTGAGGATTACATCCTCGATAACACACGCCGGTGGAAAGCCAGGGCGACGATATTTACCGGGCCGTTGTTCCGGGACGATGATCAAACGTACAGAGGCGTACAGATCCCCACCGCCTTCTGGAAAGTCGTGGCCTTTCTCGGTGACGACGGCAAACCTTCGGCCAGTGCCTACATGATTGACCAGCGCCAGGAGCTGGAACAATTGGAATTGGTGTTCGGGGCACTCAAGACCTACCGGCGCAGCGTCGATCAAATCGAAGCGCTGACCGGTATCCGCTTTGCCGGCTTGGCTGACTATGACGGCTTCTCCAACGAAGAACGACTGACCGGGACGAGGATTGAAGCGCCGATCCGTGGGCCCGAGGACATCCGTCTTTGAAAACGGTGGGAGCGAGCCTGCTCGCGATGACGGCGGCACATTCAACATCATTACAAGCTGACCCACCGCTATCGCGAGCAAGCTCGCTCCCACAGGTTTGCGGTGTACATGAGTTTTGTGTCTGCTGAAAATCCAATGTGGGAGCGAGCTTGCTCGCGATGGCGGCGGCACATTCAACATCATCGCAAGCTGACCCACCGCTATCGCGAGCAAGCTCGCTCCCACAGGTTTTCCGTCAGTGGCCGTTACCGCAGAGACGGATATACACACCGTCCTTAGCAACAAATCAGCAGGTGCAGACCATCATCGGCATCGGCATGGCGTTCATCATGGTGGTGTTCCCTGTAAGTTCGAGAGTCGGACGAGGAATCTCCCGCCCCCATGGCTCAGCCAATCAATCGGGCATACACCGGCCGGTCAATATTCCCACCGGACAGAATCACCCCCACTTTTTTCCCCCGCATTGTTTCACGCTCCTGCATGAGTGCCGCCAAGGCCGCGGCGCCTGCTCCCTCGGCGAGGTTATGCGTATCGGTGTAATACACCCGCATGGCCTCGGCAATTTCCCCGTCGCTGACCGCGACGATCCGCGCCGCAGCGGCTCCGTAGATGGCAAAGGCCTCGGGAATGGGTCTACGCACGGCCAAACCGTCGGCAAAGGTATTCGCCGAAGGGGTCTCACACAGCCTTCCCGTTTCAAAGGACAACTTCGCCGCGACGGCCTCGGTGGACACGACGCCCACCACCTGGGTTTTCAGCCCCAAGGCGTCGCGAGCCGCGATGACTGCGCAGATCCCCGAGCCACAACCTATCGGCACATAGACAGTGTCGAGATCCGGCACCGCCTTGAACAGCTCAAGCCCATAGGTCGCCACGCCCTTGACCAACTCCGGATGGAACGGCGGCACCAGGTAGAGCCCCTGTGCATGGGCCAGGCGTGCAGCCTCTTCCCGGGCCTCATCGAAATCGCGGCCATACTCGACCACTTCGCCACCAAAGCCACGCATGGCATTGTTCTTCTCCACCGAGTTACCTTGCGGCACAACGATCAAGGCTTTCAAACCCAGTGCAGTGGCCGCCAGCGCCAGGCTCTGGCCATGGTTGCCGCGCGTCGCTGTGACAATGCCTTTCGCCTCGGGGTGCTCGCGCTTGAGCCAGCGCACGAAGGTCAGGCCACCGCGCACCTTGAAGGCCCCCGTCGGGGTGTGATTCTCGTGCTTGACCCACACCGTGCAACCCAACCGTTCAGCCAGCAACGGCCAGGCGTATTGGGCAGTGGCGGGCATGAACTGGTAGAGATGGCGGGCAGCGTGTTCGATGTCGTCGCGGGTCAGTGTGTGCATGATGGGCCTCCAGGTTTTGCCCAGTCTAATCAGCGCGCCAGCGGCGGGCTTTCAGAAAACTGACCTGACTTTCGGGCCCGCTCTTCACTACTATGCTGCTCATGAACCCGCGAAACCGCCAACCACCGCCCCAAACTGAATCGGTCCGTCGTATCGAGGCAGGGCCTTGGGCGATCGAATTGCTGCCCGGTTGCGCCTACGCGACCCGCTATGTCGCGACCCAGTCGGCGATCGGTTTTGCCTTCGACAGCCAGCGCGGCATGCACGCCATCGGCAGTGATCGTGTGCTGCCCTTCGAGGCGCTACCCAACGGCCTGGCATTCGTCCCCGCCGGATGCGACGTGTTCTCCGAATCCCCCAGGGGCGGTGAATACCTGCGAGTGGCGCGCACCGACGGCATGACGTTGCCGGGAGAACATGCGTTCAACAATCGTATTGACCCGCAGGCCATCACCCTCGCCTTGAGCATGCGCAGCGCACTGCTGCGTGCAACGACAGAGGGCGATTGGGAAGCCTGGGCGCTCGGGCTGGCTGAACGGGTGAAAGACCAAAAAACGTTTTTTTCGGCACGCCCTCAAGGTTCCATCACGGGCAACCGGATGCGCCTGCTCGATGAATTCATCGACGCCGATCTCGGCGGTCCGCTGGGAGTCAAGGAAATGGCTGGGCTACTGGGTTTGTCCGAGGGTTATTTCATGCGGGCCTTCAAGCAGGCAACCGGCAAAAGCCCACACAGTTACCTGATCGACCGACGCCTCGCCAAGGCACGGGCGCTGATGCGTGATTCAAGCGCCCGGCTGACCGACATCGCGCACACCTGCGGCTTCAATTCCCAGGCGCACATGACCACGCTGTTCAAGCAACGCCTTGGCGTCAGCCCGGCGCAGTTGCGCGCGGGTATTCGAGGCCCTGAATGCGCAGCACAAGCGGCTGATGCGGGTCAGCTGAAGGGCGAAGTCCCCCCAATCAAATTGCCATCAGATCGCCTTGCAAAAATACCCTGGCCGTCTAGATTCAAACCTGTCTCCAACCACATCTTCAACCACACCTGACAGCCCCTTGGGCGAGAGCGTCTATTGGCCTGAAAAACACACTTGGCGTTGCTTTTAATTACTGACACGGAATCAGTCATAACAACAAGAGGGATGCTTGATGAAGCATGGCCGTGGGTATCGTTTGCTCTCGCAAAAAGGACCAGCCGTACATTTCTGGCTGTCATTGGTTTGCTTTTCAGGCCTGGTGATCGCCAGCTTCCTGTTATTCGAACAACAGATCCAGGGCTTGCTGACCCATATCAACCTGTACCTGCCCTCGACGCCCGCGCAGAAACTCAACCTGGCCTTGCTGCTGATTGCCCTGCTGGCGCTGGACGTGGTGCTGCCGGTGCCGTCGAGCATGGTCGCGCTGCTGGCCGTGGCGATGCTCGGCAGCCTGGGGGGTTACCTGGTGATTTTCGTCGGCCTGTGCCTGGGCGCCGGGCTGGGTTATGCGCTGGGGGCCGGCTACTTCCGTCTGCTGTCCGGCCGCCTGGGCCTGCATCAACGCCAACCGGGGCAACTGGCCTACCGGTTGGGCACGCTGTCGTTGATCTGCCTGCGCGGCGTCCCGGTACTGGCGGAAACCTCGGTCGTCGCCGCCGGCATGCAACGTTATCCATTACGCGCATTCATCCTGGTCACCACCCTGGCCAATGCCGGCCTCGCATTGGCCTACAGTGCCATCGGCACCTTCCTCGTCGAACAGAACGCGCTGTTGGTGACGCTGCTCGCCAGCATGGTATTGCCTGGGCTGTTCATCGCCGGGTACAGCCTGTTCAAGAGCATTCGCCGGCACGGCGCGGAGCCGCCTTTGCACGGGCGTTTCAAGGTCAGCTACGACTACCCGGTGGTGTTCACCGATCATGTATTCGACCCGCTCAATCCCTGTTTGCACCGCCAGCTCATGACCGGGCACCGGGGCCAGGTCACGGTGCTGGTGTTCGCCGATGAACAACTGCTGCACAGCACCCCGCACCTGCTGGAACAAATCAATGCCTACTTTGCCAGTCATTTTCCGGACCTGCATTTGCAGGCACCGCCCATCGCGGTCCCGGCCGGCGAGTCGAGCAAGGATTCACAGGTGTTGCAGCAGCTGTACAGCGACATGCTGCAACATGGCTTGGACCGGCATTGCTATGTGCTGGCCCTCGGTGGCGGCGCGGTGCTCGATGCGGTGGGCTACGCCTGCGCCACCTTCCACCGCGGCATTCGCCTGATTCGCATCCCCAGCACCGTGCTCGCCCAGAACGACGCCGGGATCGGTGTGAAAAACGGCATCAACGCCTTTGGCCAGAAGAACCTGCTCGGGGCTTTCTATCCCGCCACCGCGGTCATCAACGACTTTCAATTGCTGACCAGCCTGACCCGGCGCGATCAGATCGCCGGGCTGGCCGAGGCGGTCAAAGTGGCGCTGATCAAGGACCCGGCGTTTTTCCAGTGGATGGAGCAACAGGCCGACGCCCTCGCCCAGTTCGATCATGCAGCCAGCCGCTACGCGATCCGCCGTTGCGCCGAACTGCACCTGGCGCACATCACCGGTGCCGGAGACCCCTTTGAGCGCGGTAATGGGCGGCCTTTGGACTACGGGCACTGGGCCGCCCACAAACTGGAAAACCTCAGCCACCATCGACTGCGCCATGGTGAAGCCGTCGCGGTGGGCATGGCCCTGGATGGGCTCTATGCCAATGCCCTGGGGCTGTTGAGCGACGTCGACAGCGACCGGGTGCTGCGCCTGCTGCTCAAGCTCGGCTTCTGCCTGAACCCGCCGGAGCTGACCTTGAAAGATACACAGGGACGCTCGCAGGTTCTGCTCGGGCTGGAAGAATTCCGCCAGCATTTGGGCGGGCAACTTTCCATCCCCATGCTCAGCCGGATCGGCGAGTCGGTGGACTTGCACGAAATCGATACCGCACGAATGGAGCAAGCCTTGCAGCGGCTGTCCACCCAGCTCGAGCTTGCACCCACCCTGAACCAGAGCTGCGTGCAATGAACCCGTCGTCGCCGGACCTCAAGACCTGGATGACCCTCGGCCGCGTGTCCAACCTGCCCACGGTATGGACCAACACCCTGGCCGCCGCCCTGCTCGCCAGCAGTGCCGGCGCCCTGGCACCGCCGTCGTCCCTGGTGTGGCTCCTGTTGCTGGCGGCCCTGTCGCTGCTGTACCTGGCCGGCATGTTGTTGAATGACCTGTTGGACGCCGACTGGGACCAACAACACCATAATCCCCGCCCCATCACCCTGGGCCTGGTCAGCCGTCAGCAAGTGCGGTTGGCCACGGCGCTGCTGCTGGTGCTGGCCGCAGTCGCGCTGCTGGGGCTGAGCCGGCTGATCGAGCAGCCGCATTGGTTGCTGGGCAGCGCCACCCTGTTGGTGGGCTGCATTCTCGGCTACAACCTGCTGCACAAAAAATATGCCCACAGCGTCTGGCTGATGGGTGCCTGCCGCTCGACGCTCTACCTCACCGCGGCGGCCAGCCTGGCGATGCCACCCGAACCGATCTGGCTCTGCGCCATTTTACTCGGCGTCTACATCAGCGGCCTGACCTACCTGGCCCGCCAGGAACACCGCAACCAACTGATCAGCCGCCTCCCTCTGCTGCTGATGCTGAGCCCACTGGCGTTGGCGATCTACGCAGACAACGCCTGGTTCTGGCCGGTCCTGCTGATATGGCTTGGCTGGTTGGGCTGGCACTACTGGCGCAACCTGGCCAACCCGCGGCAACGGAAGGTTCGCGCCTTTATCGGTGCAGGTCTGGCCGCCCTGCCGCTGTTCGATGCCCTGGTGCTGGCCGTCGCCAACCAGCCGCTGGGCAGCCTGTTATGTGTCCTGGTGTTTTTCCTGCTTCCTCATTTCCAACGCTGGATCAAACCAACATGAACACGGACGTTACTGCACCGGCATCGGCGGCCCTCGACATGCGCCACGACTGCCTGAACGAACAACGCCGGAATTTCATCCCGTCACTCGATGAAAGCGAACGGCAATGGTGGCTCTTGGCACAGGCGCAACTTGCCCAACACCCGGACGCCAACACCGCGGCGCTCCTGAGCGGCCAGTGCAAGCGCAACCTCAAGGAGCGTGCCCAGCCCGGCACTGACGGCTGGAGCAATGTCCAGCTCGCGCGGGCGTTGCTGCTGGCCCAGGTCCTGGAGCAACAACCCGGCGCCGAGCAGGTGCCCCTGCTGCGCCAGTTGTTCCTGTGGGGCGACGACCAGGAAAAAATCGCCACCTTGAAGGCCCTCGACTGGCTCGATAGCCGAGGGCTGTGTGTCGAGCTTGCCCTTCAGGCCGGGCGCACCAGCAACAGTCAGGTGTTCGCCGCCCTCGCCCTGGACACCGCCTATCCGTCGCGTCACTACGACGAACGGGCCTTCAGCCAACTGGTGTTAAAGGCGCTGGGCATGGGCCTCGACGTGCGACGCCTGATCGGCCTGACGCAACGCCACAGCGTCACCCTCAACCAGTTGGCCCTCGACCTGTTGGACGAACAACTCGCCGCCGAACGAACGGTGTCCGTCGGCCTGCCTCACGTGATTGCCTTCACCCTGCTGAGCCCGGCGCAACGTCAGCGCCTGGCCGGCCTGGCCCAGCAACAACGCTTGCCGCCGCCATGGCACGCGCACCTGGGCGGCGCTTCGCCGAACTGATGCCCACCCGCCCCCCCCTGCCTTTTTGACGAGGATTCACCATGCTCAAGTACTTCGACCCGCATATCCACATGGTCAGCCGCACCACCGACGACTACCAGAACATGGCGGCCGCTGGCATCACCGGCGTGATCGAACCGGCCTTCTGGCAGGGCCAGGCCCGGACCAGCGTCGGCAGCTTTATCGACTACTTCGACACACTGTTGGGCTGGGAGCGTTTTCGCGCCAGCATGTTTGGCATCCATCATTTCTGCACCATTGGCCTGAACCCCAAGGAGGCCAATGACCTGTCGGTGGCCAATGAAGTGCTGGAGATTCTGCCGCGCTACCTGGTGAAAGATGGCGTGGTGGCGGTGGGTGAAATCGGTTACGACGACATCACCCCGGAAGAAGATCGCTTTCTCGCCGCCCAATTGGAGCTGGCCAGGCAATTCAATCTACCGGTGCTGGTGCATACCCCGCACCGCGACAAGATCGGTGGCACCAAACGCACGCTCGCGGTCATCCGCGAGGTCGGCATTTCCGAACACCTGGTGATCATCGACCACCTCAACGAACTGACCCTGCCCCTGGTGCTGGACAGCGACTGCTGGCGCGGCCATTCCATCTACCCCAACACCAAGATGTCGGAACAGCGCATGGTCGCGCTGCTGCAGCAGTACGGCACGGAAAAAATGGTGGTCAACAGCGCCGCCGACTGGGGCATCAGCGACCCGCTCAAGGTGCCCAAGACCGGCCAGGCGATGCTGGCCGCCGGCTTCAGTGAAACCCAGGTCGAACAAGTGCTGTTCCACAACCCGGTGGACTTTTTCGCCCAGAGCGGCCAGTTGGACAAAACCCTGGTCAGCACACCCCTGCCCATCGATCAGCGGCGGCAGTGGCAGGACAACTCCGCCCTGCGGGGCCAGGAGCCGGTGATCAAATGAGTGCCCGCACGGGTTGGACGGCCACGCAGATCGGCTATTGCAGCAACGTGCACCCGACCCGTGACCTGGGCGGGCTGCGCGCATCCGTCGAACGGCATTTCCAGACCGTACGCACCCTGCGCGGGCTGGACACCCAGGACAGCGGCCTGTGGATCAGCGCCGTAGCTGCCGCCGAACTCCAGCAGGCGCAGGCCCGTGGGGAGTTTCTCGACCTGCTGCAACGCAGCGGGCTGCGCCTGACCTCGCTCAACGGTTTTCCCTACGGCCAGTTTCACCAGGGCGCGGTAAAAGCCGACGTCTACCTGCCCAGTTGGGCCGATCCACAGCGACTGACGTACAGCCTGGACCTGGCCCGGTTTCTCGCCCAGGCCTTGCCGGCGGATTGTGCCCAGGGGGTGATTTCCAGCGTGCCGCTGGGTTATGCCGCGCACTGGAACCCGACGCTACAGCAACGTGCCGAGCGTCAATTGCGCGAGCTCACCGCCGCGCTGGCCCGGCTGCAACGGGAGACGAGCAAGAAGATCGTGATCTGCCTGGAGATGGAACCTGATTGCGTGCTGGAAAACACCGACCAAGCCATTGCCTTCTTCCACCACTGGCAAGCCACGGACCCGCACCATGAGTACCTGGCGCTGTGTTTTGACGTCTGTCACCAGGCCGTGATGTTTGAAGACTGCTATCAGTCACTGGACCGATTGCGTCGGGCCCGGATCCCCATCGGCAAGATCCAGCTATCCAACGCGCTGATTTGTCGCCTGCCGGAGGACGAGTCGCGGCGCGAACAGGTGCTCAAGACATTGGCAGGCTTTGCCGAACCCACCTACTTGCATCAAGTGAAAGCCCACGACGGGCAGGCGCGGTTATCGGCCTGGGCCGACCTCCCTGCGGCGCTGGATGACTGTGAGCAGAACGGCGCCGCCCATCCCGAACTGAGGATTCACTTCCACATTCCGTTGTTCAGCGAACACCTGCTGTTGCCTGAACTCAGCGGCAGCCAGGTCGCCCTGGCGCAAACCTTCGACTTTCTGGCCGACCATGGGGATTTTCGCCCGGTTCTGGAAGTGGAAACCTACAGCTGGGGCGTCCTGCCCAGCCAGTTGCGGCCCACGACCGAGCACGCCCAACTCCAGGGCATCGCGGCGGAATTGCACTGGGTCGAGGCTCAGTTGCAACAGCGCCAGTTGCTGCAACCCCAAGCGCTGGAGGCCTGCGCCGATGCCCTCTGATCCTGCGCGCCAGCCGCTGTTGCTGATCAACGTGGTCGGCCTGACCCCCGCGCTGCTGGGCGCCGCGACGCCCTGCATCAATGCGCTGCTGAAAACGGCCAGGATGGCCACGCTGCAACCGGTGTTCCCGGCGGTCACCTCTACCGTGCAGGCTTCGATCCTCACGGGCCAGCCACCCTCGGAACACGGCATCGTCGGCAACGGCTGGTATTTTCGCGATCAGGCCGAAGTCCGCTTCTGGCTGCAACCCAACGCACTGATCCAGGGGGAAAAGGTCTGGCAGACACTCAAGCGTCAATACCCCGGGTTTCGCTGCAGCCAATTGTTCTGGTGGTACAACATGTACGCGGACGTGGATGCCGCGATTACCCCACGCCCCCATTACCCGGCCGATGGCCGAAAAATGTTCGGCCTGTATTCGACGCCGGCCTCGTTGCATGAGCGTATCGAGCAGCAGATCGGCGAATTTCCCTTTCCAGGTTTCTGGGGGCCGGCGGCCGGCATCGCCTCGAGCCGCTGGATCGTCGATTGCGCCATCGCCGAATTCCAGCTCAATCGACCCGACCTGCAGTTGATCTACCTGCCCCATCTCGACTACAGCCTGCAACGCCTGGGCCCCGAGCACCCGTCGATTGCCAACGAGGTACGGGCCATCGACAGCGAAGTGGGACGTCTGCTGGCCTTTGCCCAAGCGCAAGGCGCGGCGGTGATGCTGCTGTCCGAATACGGGATCGAAGCCGTCACCCAATCCGTTTCCATCAACCGGTTGTTACGTGCCGAAGGCTTGTTGCAGGTACGCCAATCGCTGACTTGGGAATTGCTCGATCCCGGTGCCAGTGCGGCGTTTGCGGTGGCCGACCATCAGATCGCGCACATTTACGTGAAGCAGGCGCGCGACATCCCTCGGGTCAAGGCACTGTTGCAACGCCAGGCCGGCATCGAGCAGGTGCTCGATAAAACCGAACAACGGGCCTGGCAACTGGATCACCCCCGCAGCGGCGAGCTGGTGGCCGTGGCCGCCGCCGATTACTGGTTCGATTACTACTACTGGTTCGACGATCGCAAGGCCCCCGACTTTGCCCGCACCGTGGACATCCATCGCAAGCCAGGCTACGACCCGCTTGAGCTGTTCATCGACCCAGCCATTCGCTTCCCAAAATTGAAAGTGGCGCGCCGCCTGCTGCAGAAAAAGCTCGGCTTTCGCTACTACATGGACCTGATTCCGCTGGACACCCGCCTGGTCCGCGGCAGCCACGGCCGGCTGCCGGAGAGCACGAAGACCGGCCCGCTGCTCATCACCAATTGTGATCTGTCGTTGCCGCAGCACCTTGCGGTCACGGCGGTGAAGCAACTGCTCCTGGAACACTTCCAGGGGCACCCTCATGCCGATACGGCGAATGCCAAGGAGCTTCCATGCGGCGAGCCATTTCCATCACTGTTCTAAGTGCCCTGGCCGGTTTGGCCCAGGCACAGGACCCCAACAACTTCGACTGCAGCAATTTCCTGCAGTTTGGAGCCGACATCAACAAGACCCGGACCGCGTTTGCCCAGAGCCCCGAGACCATGGCCTGGAATTGGTTCGCCTGCCTGAACCAGCCCAGCACGGCACAGAGCAGCAACCTCGTGTGGGAGACGATGAAGCCCTCGGACCAGGTCTACCTGCCCGATGGCGCCCCGCCGGGGGCCTATGACACCTCCGCACCGCTGCCGGCCGAGGTGGTGACACAAGCCAAGGCGCAAGGCATGAACCTGTCCCGTGCCTTCCATAACCTCAACGCCACCCAACAGGTCGACGGCTTGATCCTGCAAATGGGCGGTGCCGTGCCCGACGCCCAACAGGGCAACCCCGTACGCTTTCAACTGCTGATGGGCAAGGACACCTTCGACTACATCGTGAAGAACCAGGTCTACAACGTGAATGGCCAGGCCGCCCTGGCCAATGACCTGAACTTTCCGCCCACCGCCTGGGAGTTGAAAGCCGCATGGCTGTGGATCGGCTCAGACACAACCTACCGACAAACCCTGGTCAACGACGGCTACTACATTGCCCAGGCCTATTACCAGCAGGACGGAAAATACCAGGTTGGCTACGCGGCACTGAGTGGCCTGCATGTCGTCAATAAGCTGGACAGCAACTGGGTCTGGACCACCTTCGAAAACATCAACAACAGCAAGTACACCGTGACCAATGCGCCAACACCCGCGCCGATGACCAACACCACCGGGCCGACTCCGGCCGCCAAGCCGGTCAATGTCAGCTTCCAGGCCAATAACCCGAGCCTGTCGAAATACGAATTGATCGGAGTCGAGTTCCAACCCATCACCCAGGTACTGGCCAACTCGCAGCTGGAATCGGCGTTCCAGAACACCTCGTCCTGCCTGGCCTGCCACAGCACTGCCGCCTACTCGAACGACGACGGCTACTTCAATTTCGCCCTGAACAAGGGGGACGGCATTGTTTACCCGACAGCCCCGCTGCCAGCCTCAGACTTCGACGGCTACAAAAAACTGGACTTTGTCTGGTCGCTGAAACGCGCCCAGTGGCAACGCTAAGGAGCATGACATGAGCGTATTGAATTTCCCCCGTATCTACCTCAACGGCCATATGTTCTGGAACCCACCCACGGCCAACAACAATGATGTGTTCCCGCTGTATGACGCGGTCAACATGGACATCAACTGGCCGTTCATGAGCCACTTCGACATCACGTCCACCAACGCCCCCACCAAATTGATGCCCTGGGCCATCAAGCCCCTGGCAATGAACGAGCTGCCGACCTATGTGCTGCAGGTACCGACCAATGCCAACCCGAAGACCTACCCGTACATGCCCGCCGAATGGGATCTGTTTGGCGACAATGCCTGCGGCACGGTGAGCTACAAAGGCACTCGCTCAACGATCATCGGTGGCGAGCTGCAGGCCAACACCTACATCACCCAGGATGCGCTGGTCGGCAGGGACTACCAACTGCTCGGCAATCCCTTTGGCAGCAACACTCCGACTGCCGCGCGCTTCGTGGATGTCAGCCCGTGGCAGAACACCTTCACTGCGTTGTATTTCGACAAGCTGATACTGGGAGATGCCACGTGTGGCCTGACCCTCAAGCGCCAATATCGGATGATGGATCGCTTCCTGAACTTCAACTGGGGTGCCTTTGGTGGCCTGGTGTATGTCACCACCACCTGGCAGACCTGCTTTCCCAAGGAAAACCTGGAATGGGTCATCGGCGATTCGGCGCTGTTGAGCAACCTTCAAAAGCAGATGACGCAGCAAGGTGTACAGGGCTTGATGTTTCGGTTCTCCACTTACCTGACGTGCTACGACAGAAACGGTGTTTTCAACGATTTCCCGTACGTCAACACCCACTCCAATGCCCCCACGGATACGGATCGTGTGCAAGCGATGTATCAGAAGGGCCTGGACAACGTTTCCAATATTTTCTTCAACCCCGCCTACAGCCGCACCGCCGCAACCCTGGGCCTCTGGCTCACTGACGAATACCCTACCGCCCCCGCCGGCCTTCGCCTGGTGCCCGCGCAACCTGTAGCGGTTTCTCAACCAGGCAAGGATCCCCAAAGCGCCACACTGGGCGTGGTGTCGGCACAGATTACCGACAACACCCTGTCGCTGGACCTGGCTAACACTTTCCCGTTTTATCCGGTGCTCCCCAAGGCCGATATCCTGACCGCCGAAAAATTCCAGGCCGGCGACTACAAACTGGGGGTTCTGCAGAATCAACAGTTCAATCCGGTGGTCAGCTTCGGTTTCGACCAATACAACCAGGCCGCCTTCGACAAACGTTCCGGCCTGCTGGACTTCACCCTGACCGACGCCGACAAGACAACCTTGCAGTCCGGCCCGCTGGCGCTGCAAGTACAACCCCCGGCCCAGGATGCGCCGAAGATCGCCGCCACCCAGCAGACCTGGACCGCCGAGGTCATAGAAAGCGGCAGTTTCATCGACGTGGGCGACCACAAGACGCTGACCATCATGGTGCAGAAAAATGGTGTGCCAGCCGCCAAGACCACGCTGTGGGTAGCGGAATATGGCAACCCCTACATGGTGACCACCAGCGATTACTACCTGGCGTTCAGTAACGCCGCCAACTTCACGCTGTTCTACGACGACCCGACGGACCGCAACTTGAACCATGCCAATCTGCCGCAGTTCAATGATGCGCCCCCCGTATCGAACTACCTGGCCACTGGCAGCGGCCGCCGGCTTACCGCCCTGCAAAACGTGCATCGGCCGACCAGTACCCCGGTCGGGTATCAGGATTTCCTGAACGGCGAGAGCAAACCGATTGCGGTCAATTTGCGCCCTTGTCTGGCATTCGACGCCGGCGTCTACGTCACCGGGACACTGAACGACTATCAGGCCACCCCGGTGGATTACTCCTATGTAACCACCACCACCGACGCCAACGGCATCGCCCAGGTAAGCTTCAGGGCCGTGGCTCCGGGCTTCCCGACCTTGCGTTTTTTTGTCAAGGAAGGCGACAGCGATCCGGTCATTCCCTTCAGCTTCCCGCTTCCCCAAGCCTACATCGACTTCCTCGCCCCGCTGCGCGTCCTGCCTTTGGACGTGCAACTGCAACAGGACTTCATCAACTACTGGAACACCGTCTACAAGGACAAGGACGCCGCCACGCAGTTGTGGGAGGGTTTCCTCTACCCACGCATCCTGCAGACCTTCTATTACCTGTACCCCATCATGAACAAGTACATGCCGCTCAACTCCCAGGCGCGCGTCGAAAGCGCCATCGACCAGCTGATTGTGCTGATCAGCAAGCCCTACCAGGAAGAAAGCACGCTCTCGATGCCCATCACCCGTGACATGTCCCAGAGCCGCCGCGCGGTATTGGAGCTGTGGGCCAAGAAGCTGGTGAAGCGCAACTATCCGCCACAACAACTCAAGATGAGCGATTACGACAACCTCTGACCGGAACGCTGTTTACCCAAGGAGGATAAACCACTGTGGGAGCGAGCTTGTGTGGGAGCTGAGCTTGCTCGCGATGAAGGCACCGCGGTCTTTCGAATGACAGCGTTATCGTTCGTCGCGAGCAAGCTTTGCTCCCACAGGCTCCCACAGTGTCACCCGGTACTTTTCAAAGGAATGACCTATGAAAACCAGTCTCTTGAACCGGCTGTTGCTGTTGATCCTGCTGTTCAGCCCATCGCTGTTCGCCCAGGACAGCGGTGCCGTGTACTTCACCATGGGCGTGCACAACACCGAGGGCTGCAACGAACAGAACGGCAACTGCATCGCCAAACGCATCCCGGGCGAGCCCTCCGATCCGTTTTTCCCAGCGTTCTGGATCAGCGATTGGACCATGTACCGGGTGATGCACAACTACGAAAAGAACCCGCCGCCCTACAGCAATCCCCCCACCACCCTCACCCCGGCGGACTACACCGTCTCCCGGGGGACCAGCTATTACGACACGGCGTATATCCCGGCCGATGGCGACGGCTTTGGCGCGATGATGGAGCACTATGAGAAGTACTGCCTGCCGATCTTCCCGATCAAGAACAACAACTACACCTGCTCCTTCGTGTCCCTGGGCAACAAGGCTTACTTCCTGACCTACCCGCAGGATCGTCCGAAAGACATGCCGGCCTGCTGCATGTTCTCGCCAATGAATCATCCACCTCGGCAGGACTTCATCCAGCACCTGCCCTACAGCGCCGAGCGCAGCCAGAACCTCAACGCCAGCGTGCAGGCCTATGCGCTGGACCTTCAATCGCCACAGGGTCCGATCCTGTTTGGCTATGCCTTCTACAAAAAGATGACGGGACAACCACCCTACCGCCAACCCCAGTCGTTCTTTTTCTCCGGTGACACCAGCGTCGCCAATGCGCCGATTGTCAGCCAGAACTACACCAACTTCCGCATCGCCAAACCGGACCCGGCCCAGACCTGGGCCCAGGTGGCCGCGATGTGCCCGGCGAATCCGCCGCCCTGCCAGTTGTTCGAGCCACCGGCTTCCCAGAGCAACGGCCAAAAGGCGCAGTGGAACAAGCTCATGCAGCGCAAACCCTGAATGTGGGAGCGGGCTTGCTCGCGAAAACGGAATGTCAGTCGACTCAATGTTGACTGGCCCACCGCTTTCACGAGCAAGCCCGCTCCCACATTTGATTAGTGTTGTCCTCACCTACGTGGAAGGATCGCCATGAACACTTCACTTCGTTTCACCATGGTGCTACTGGGCCTGGTCAATCTTTCAGCCCTCGCCCTGGAACAACCCCAGGGACAGGCCGTGCCGTCGACACAAGCCACCCGCCTCAATTGCCAGCCTCCCAGCACGGCACCGGCAGCCAACGCCAGCCAGGATCTGTTCGATCAATACAGCTGGCAGCTGTTCATCGCCGTGAACTGGCCCGCCCAGGCGGGGCAGCGAGGTGATCCCGACTGCAGCAAACAACCGGGGGACCCTGGCTACACCGTCTGGCAGACCTACAAGACCGTAGAAGAAACCTTCCTGCCACGGGGGGCAGATCCAGGCCCCTGGAACAGCCCGCTACTTGCCAAGAGCCTGGGCATCATCAACATCGCCGCGCTGAAGAACAGCTCCCAGGTGAATGCCGTCGACCAGGCCGTCGGCGGCTGGCTGATCGACCAGGCTGGCAACCCGACCTACTACGACATCTCGGCCAACGAAACCTCCTACAACTACATCGTCGCCAACCAGTTCTATAACGCCGATGTCGTTTCCAAAGCCAACAACATCCTCTTTCCCTACGGGGTCATCGAGGTCAAATCGAGCTGGCGCATCCTCACCACGCATGACAACGCCAGCCGCTACCTGACCCTGCTCGCCCGTGTAGCCACGTTCGACGATCAAGGCCAGCGCAGCGGCGTCACCGAGGCCTACCTGGGCCTGGTGGGGCTGCATATCATCACCAAGGTGAACGGCTATCCGCAGTGGATCTGGTCGACCTTCGAACAGATCGACAACGTTCCACCCAAAGTGCAGGTGAACGGCGTGTGGGTCGACCAGCCGGCATCCGGCACGACCTATTCCTACTTCAACCCCAGCGCGCCGGCAGCCACCCTCAACCAGTCACCCTGCGACTGGCAAACCCAGGGCGCGCACCTGGTCTGCGTGCCCAAACCCGGCACGACCTTCCAGACCCCGAACCCGTTGAACCGCGTCACGCCGATCGCCGAGGTCACCAACCAGGTCAACACCCACTACCGCAGCGACCCAGGCCTGCAACGCAGCGTGTTGAAGTACTACCAACTCATCACCACCCAGCGTCCGCTGATGCCGGACAACCCCAGCAACCCACTGGGACAGCCGACACCCGCCCTTTCGGCCAACGTGACCATGGAAAGCTACATCCAGCCCAACAGCAGTTGCATGAATTGCCACTCCATGGCGACACCGGTCAAGAGTCCCTACAAATCCGATTACTCCTACCTGTTCAAATTTGCCAACGCGCCTGTCGGCAAGACCATCAAGGACGAGGAATAACTCATGAGCATCCTGAACGGACCACGGCTGAATTTCTGGGGCGGCATCCGCACCGACGTCAGCCTGCCGAACAATTCCCCGACCATTCCCTACGATGGCAACGATGAGTGGCCGCTCTTCGACCTGACCACCTCGACCCTGGCACCAGGCGCCCAGCCCTACACCGACGACCAGTTGAACAACATGATCAACGCCCCCACCGGCAACTACTACACCGCCGGTGGCTGGAATCACTACGGGCAACATGTCGTCGACATGCAGAACGCCTTGATCAGCTCCCAAGGCAAACCCGGCAGTATCAGCACCACCGGCGACCTGGTGGGCCAGGCCGTCTACCTGCTCGGCTCGGTGGACCCGGTGACCGGCCAGGGACCGGTGTCCGGCCCGATGATGGTAGACCTGGACCCCACCGCCTCGACGACCACTCAGATCTTCGTCGGCGGCCTGCAAATCGGGGGCAATGACAACATCCAACTGCTGATCCACAGCGACACCGTGTGCAGCAGTTTCGACGTGGCGGGACGTGTGCTGTTGCCGAAGAAAATGGACGCGCCGGGCTCTTTCCATGCCAGCGGCACGTTTCAACTGACCTTCCCCTTGAGCAGCATTGTCAGTTGGAACCAGAACAGCAGCGGCCTGCGCTCGATCATCCAGGCACCGGGCGCGACGGGCATCGTCTTGCGTTTCGTCATGTTCGAAATGTGCCCCACGATGACCACCGAACAGCTGGACGCCGACTACGCCGCCGGCAAGTACACCCCCAACCCGAGCATCGGCCGAGTCATCGGCACACTGGCCCCGGCCTTCGCCGATGAGCCGCTGAACTGCCAGCCGGGCCGGCAACTGGTCAACCAGAGCACGGGCAATGCCGGCTATGCCGACCTGGACAATACCGGTTACCTGAGCATCGACATGGTGAACGTCATCCCGAAGGAAACCTTCCGGGCGGTCAGGGACGACATCACCAGCCCGATCGGCCCCAACGCCAATTACGGGACTGTGACCATCAGCGCCGGCACCACCACCCTGACGACCCTGGAGCCGACCAGCCTTTTTTTATTGGACTACTACGTGTATGGCGGCATCGTCGACCTGCCCCTGACCGTCGACCAGCAACAGGCGGTGCGGACCAACGCCTTGGCGATCAATGCGCCGGACAAGGTCGCTGGGACCACGTTGCAAGCCACCGA
Source organism: Pseudomonas beijingensis (assembly GCF_030687295.1). Classification (NCBI taxonomy): domain Bacteria; kingdom Pseudomonadati; phylum Pseudomonadota; class Gammaproteobacteria; order Pseudomonadales; family Pseudomonadaceae; genus Pseudomonas; species Pseudomonas beijingensis. Next base: position 4,850,731 of record NZ_CP117425.1, read on the forward strand.
GTCGACCTATCGGATCTATGCCGACCAGCGCAACGTCTACTTGGAGGACTACCCCAACGGCCTGTCGATCACCCTGCAAGTCAGGTACCTGGGCGGCGCGGTCCCCTGCACCACCGAAATCGGCCTAAAAGCAGCGGCTCCCGCTGTCTATGATCAACCGCAGTACTGGGACTTTCTCGACTTCCCTGACTCATTGACCGTCAGCAGTGGCCAGCTTTCTGTCAGTTTTTCCGTCACCCTCAAGCCGGGTAGCACCGCCCAGGCGGGTTTTGTCGCCTTGACCTGCACGGCCAATGGCCTCGACAGCGGTGCTTACTTCACCAACTTTCGCAAATACGCCCAGACCGACTTCGGCATTCCCCAGGGCACCACCATCACCTGGCCGCTGATGTACCCCAACGTGCTGCGCTTTCACTACCTGGCGTTCCCCGCCATGTCGCGCTATATCCCGCTGAATCAGCCCGACGCCATCATGGGTGCCAAAAACCCCATCCTCGCCCGCACCTCGGATGCCTACAAAGGCACCACGCTGTTCATGCCAGTGGTGCGCTCGATGTCGCCCTGTCAGCGGGCGCTGCTGCGGGCCTATCTCACCGGCGAACCGTGGCAACCGCCGCAATGACCGCGCCCCTTTTTGCTCACGGATTTTGTTCACGGAGAGAACCTATGCCCGCTCCCCTTCAGATCCCCGCACACCCTGGGGAAAACCTGCGCCCCAGCACCCTCATCGCCGAGGACCTGCTAAACCCTCGCGGCCTCTGCCTGCAAGCCGATGGCAGCCTGCTGCTGACCGAAGCAGGCTCGGGGCTGCCCGACCAGCCCTTCAGCGGCCGTATCAGTCGATTGCGACCGGATCCGCAGCGGCCCGGTGCCTACCTGCCCCGCGAAACTCTGGCGCAAGGGTTTCGCGCCATGAACATGCAGGCGCGCATGCTGCGCGATGAAATCATGGGGGTGTCGGACATCGCCTGGGGTGACGGACGCTGCCTGGTCAGCCAGACCGATTACGTCGCGGGCTCCAAACTGTTGGACCTGCAATTCACACCGCCCGAGCCGGTCTTCCATAGCCGCGGCAACCTGAATGCGCTGTGCTACCACCCGACCCGCCGCAGTTGGCTGGCCGTCAAGCCCGATACCAATCAGTTGGTGGAGTTCGCCACGGGCCAGGAAGAGCACGTGTTGGCCCAACTGCCCGAGCTGGATCAAGGCCAGGAAGCCGTTCCCGTGACGCTGGTGTACGAACCGGCGACAGACGCGGTGCTGATCAGTCTGTTCTCGGGGGAACTGCACGGCGACCCGAGCCGCAAGGGCATCGACTTTGCCGAAAAGGCAGGCCAGGTGATTCGGGTCTGGCCCGCCAGCGCCGAGATCGACATCCTGATTCGCGGCCTGCAACTGCCCACCGGGCTGGCGCTGCGTCCCAACGGCCAGTTGCTGGTGCTGGAACTGTGCGAGCACCTGCAACAACCCCTGCTCTCCGACTGGCACGGCGAACCACTGCATGGCGGCTTTACCCGGTTCAGCGGGCGACTCTTGGGCTGCGACATGCAAACAGCCCAGGTCACGGTGCTCGCCCGCGGCCTGGATACCCCGTCCAACCTGTGCCTGTTACCCGATGCGGTACTGGTCAGCGAAGGCATGGGCCTGGTCGGACGCCCCTTGCCCACGCCCGATGAACGCGTGGTGCCGTTAAGCGGCAGGCTTCGTCGGGTGCAGCTCTGACAGCGACACCGGCCGGGTGCGCAGCCCGGCCGGTGGTCAAGGTGTCGTCCATCTTTTCCGAAAAGTGCTGTTCGGCAAACCGTGACCAGAGCTTGCTCCCGCTGGGGTGCGAAGCGCCCCTAAACCAAGCTGACGGGATCAACCTGGCACACCCCGATGCCGCGCTACTGGTCATGGAGCGCACGTCCTGTTTCACCGACGGCCGCTGTTGCGACCACACGACGTTTTCCATCCGCCCGGAACGCTATGCCTTCGTTCTCAGTGGGGTCTTCAAACCCTATCCGGGTAGTTGAGCAACCAGGCTCGGTCCTGACCCCGCATCGCTGCCAGCTGAACCACCGCTATCGCGAGCAAGCTCGCTCCCACAGGGGATCGGGGTGTTCATGAATTTTGTATTCAGCACTGGACCATCGTGGGAGCGAGCTTGCTCGCGATGACGGTTGCATAGTCAACATCGATTCATGGGGCCGTTGATCCTGGCAGCGCTGAATCAAATGCGGGACGCCAGTCGCTGACCAGTCAGCAATGATGGCGGAAAACTACAGAGGTTCCGCGGTCTGGATGAGCGAGTTCAACACCAGCTTTATTTCAATCGCCGGATCTTCATGCCCTTGTAATATCAAGCCTTCGGCCAAGGCAGTGAAGGTCTTCGCAAGCGCGGCATGTTCCAGCGGCGGCTTCTTGCCTGCATGGTTGAATATGATCGTAATCAACTTGCCCAAGGCCTCGCTGTTTTCCTCATGCAAGTCGTAGTAATGCTGTGAGAACTCTTCGTCACGCAGGGCGATCAGTTGCAACTCGGCATCGAGGATCGCACAGCGGGTATTGTTCTTCAGGGTGTCGATATAGGCATTCAAGCCATGGCTCAACTGCTCCGACGAGTACCCCGACGTCAGGGTCGTACTCAATCGGTCGATTTCAACGCGCTTGAAGCGTTGAGTCAGTTGCAGGAGCAAGTCCGATTTACTGGCGAAATTGGAAAAGAAGGCGCCTTTGGAAAAGCCGGCCTCCTCGGCAATGACGTTGACGCTGGCGGCATGAAAGCCTTTGCGGATCATCAGCTCAGTGGCGGTGTCGAATAATTTGTCTCTTGTTAGTTGCTGGCTCTCTTCTCGACCTAGTCTCTTTTTGATCACGCCCTCGGCTCCTTTGGCCAGTCAAAATATGCACCTATCTAAATGCGACGAAGCGGCTACTCACTGTATGGAATCCATTTTCGCCATCATATCTTATACGCGCCTCGCTCAATGATTTACATTTTAACTTTCATCAAGTGCCATGTATGTGCCATGTAACCGGAACAGCCTGGCAAGATGCGAGATGGATTATGCAGTCACCTTTTTCGCCCAGGGACAGGTGAGCCCAAACCGTCAAGGTCCATTGCCTGGCGAGCTGGATGGAACCGTTCCGGGCTTCCTCAAAGCAGCATTTCCCGGTACTCCACAACCCGCGGCAGCGTGGAAAAACCTGCGTGAGCCCCCGTTCAGAGCCATCAATTCGAGATCAATACTAAATACCGCTTGATTCTCAAATACCGAATGGTTTTTAATTGCGCCGTTGGTGAAGCCCAACGCCTGCCCCTGGCATCGCGTCCGTGACACGGATCTCGATGCAATGGCAGGTCATCTCACAGGAGCGGTATTTTAATGGAATATGCCTTCGTTACAGGCGCTACTGGCCTGCTCGGGAATAATGTCGTTCGTGCGCTGTTAAAACGAAACATCAAAGTAAAAGCACTGGTTCGTTCCGCAGAGAAAGCCAAGAAACAGTTCGGCGGCCTGCCCGTCGAATGGATCGAAGGCGACATGCTCAATGTCGATGCCTTCAGTCATGCCTTGCAAGGGTGCGACGCCTTGTTTCATACGGCGGCCTATTTCCGCGACAGTTACAAAGGCGGGAAACACTGGCAGAAACTGTATGACACGAATGTGACCGGCACCGAGCGACTGTTGCAAGCCGCCTATGCCGCCGGTATCCGTCGCGCCGTCCACACCTCTTCCATTGCCGTGTTGAAGGGCAATAAAGATCAAGTGATCGATGAAACCATGTCTCGCAGTGAACAGGAGGCTGACGATTACTACTTGAGCAAAATATTGTCCGAACAAAAGGTCCAACAATTCCTGGCGCAGCACCCGGACATGTTCATTGCCATGGTATTGCCAGGGTGGATGTTCGGCCCGGGGGATATCGGCCCCACTTCCTCAGGACAGTTCCTGCTCGACTTTGTCGGACAAAAACTGCCCGGCGTACTCCCCGGTAGCTTTTCCGTCGTCGATGCCCGGGATGTGGCCGAACATCAAATCGCAGCCATCACCCGTGGCAGGTCCGGAGAGCGTTACCTCGCCGCCGGCAATCACATGGATATGAAGAGCATTTTCCAGGCGCTGGCCAGCGTCAGCGGCGTAAAAGCCCCGGAACGAAAAGTGCCCTTGCTCATGCTACGAATCATCGCGCTTATCTATGAAGGTTATTACCGGATTACCAAGAAACCGGTACTCATCAGTACTTCCACAGTCAAGCTCATGGCGCAGGAACAAGGCCGTACGCATTTCAGCCACAAAAAAAGTTCAAGGGAGTTGGAATGCCAGTTCCGCCCCGTCGCTGAAACCCTGACCGATACCCTGGACTGGTATCGAAACAACAACTACACAGATGCTTGATTGAGACAATTCATATAAAGCCTGCCTCTGTAGTAATTTTTTTGACGCGTTCTATATCCAAGGATTGAAAGAGGTTGGTAAATGAAAAGCCTTTCATATAAAGAAGGTTTTCTGCATCGTTTTGTCGGTTTTTCGGAATCGTTCCCCGAGCAAGTTGCTATCCGGCACCTGGACACGGAAGAGGATACCGTCACTTATCGCGAGCTGCGCATCAAGGCCGAAGCCTGCAACGGTGCCCTGACGGCGCTCGGGGTATTGCCAGGCGATAAAGTAGCGCTGGTGCTGCCCAACGGGGTGGCGTTCATCGCTTACTACCTGGCGATTATCGGGCGGGGTGCCATTCCGGTCATCCTCAACTACAAGTTGACCCCTTTTGAAATGAACAGTGTGGTCAGCCTCGCCAGGCCGACCCTGGTGGTCACGACCGAAGCGCTATGGGTGCAACACCGCGAGGTATTCCAGCCGGACAACGGCGTCAAGCACGCCCTGGTGCTGGACGGTGGGAGCGAACCGTCATCGCCCCTGCCCGCCAATGCAACGGCCGCCTCTCAACTGCCTCAACAGCTCGAACCCTTGCTGTTGCCCGAAGGCAATCCGATCGTCTCGGTGCAGTTCACCTATCGAGGCCTCGGCAGGCCCTTGGCTGTTTCACACCGCTATCTCGACCTGACGCAATCGAGCGATGGGCTGCACGAACACTTTCACCTGCAAGGCGTCGGCTCCGTGCATCTGGTGACGCTGCCGCTGTATGCCATCTTCGGCCTGTCCGTGATGATGGTGTTTCCCTTGAGCGTGGGCGCCACCCTGCTCATGACCAACACCCTGCTCAACCGGGACCTGGCAGAAGTCCTGTCCGAGCATCAGGTCACCTTCGCCTGCCTGGTGCCTGACGTCATTCGCTACTTCAATACACGACTGGCCAAACGCAAAGGCGCGCGGTTGCCGTTGCACCCGCAACTGATGATCTACTCGGGCGGCAGCCACCTGCCGGCCGATGAAGCCGAGAAACTGGGCACGCTGCTGGGCTGCAACCCGGTACTGCAGGGCTACGGCTTGACCGAAAGCATGCCGGTGATCGTCCAGAGCTCGATTGGCCCGGTCCACCGCGGCGCCATGGGCCAGCCGATCAGCGGCGTGGAACTGCGCGTTGTCGATGCCGAAGGCCAGGACGTGGCACCCGGGCGCATCGGCGAATTGCTGATCCGCGGCGCGATGGTGATCGACGGCTACCACGATGCCGAGGACACCAATGCCCGGTTCTTCCGCGATGGCTGGTTCCACAGTGGTGACCTGGTCTGGCGGGACGACGATGGGCATGTGTTTTTCTTTTGCCAACGCCTGCGCATCTCGAAGATCAAGGCGCAGATGGTCGACCTGGTGGAAATCGAATCCATCGCCCTCAAGCACCCCGACGTGGTGCGCGCCAGGGCCTATATCGTCCCGGACCACAAGGACGTCAACGTGCTGCACCTGTGCGTCGAAGGAACCGGCGAGCTGACCCAGAACGCGCTGAGCACCCTGCTTTCGCGCTACCTATCGGGCTTCAAGCTGCCCAAGACCATCGAGATCATCTCGCTCAAGGAAGAGGCGCATGCACACTAACAGCACCCAACCGGTCCTGGCCGTTTTCGACTTCGACGGCACATTGACCGACCGGCACACGTTCTGGCGCTACATGCGCTATATCGTGGGCACCCGTTCGTTCTGGCTCAGGATCATTCCCCTGCTGCCCAAGATGCTCAGCGTGATCCTTGGCATCACACCGCTGATGCAAGCGCGCCTGGCCTTCATCGCCTGTTACCTGGGCGGCCTGTCGGTGGAGCAAGAACGCGAGCACGCCAAATACTTCATCAGCGAACAGCTGCCACTCTGGCTCAGGCCCGAGGCGTTGCGACGGCTGCAATGGCATCAATCCATGGGGCACATCACCGCGCTGGTCAGCAACTCGCCGGAAAACTACCTGATCCCCTGGGGCCAGGCCGCAGGGTTTGACTATGTGTGCGGCACGCGCCTGGCCACGGCAAAGAACAAACTGACTGGCGGGATAGCCGGTACCAACTGTGTAGAGCGAGAGAAAGTCACGCGGCTCAAGGGCTGCCTGAACAACCTGGATGATTTTTACATTTATGCCTACGGCGACTCATCAGGCGACGATGCCCTGCTCGGCATTGCCAACTCCCCCTTCTACAGAAACTGGTACTGATCGATGAACACGCTGAGCACGTTGGCCCCCAAGCATTTCAAGCGCCCCGGCAGCGCCCCCACCGTCATGATCGTCGGCGCCGGCCCTATTGGCCTGTCCCTGGCGATCATGCTGAAAAAATGGGGCGTGGCGTTTCGCATCATTGAAAAAAACGCCGGCCCCTCGACCGCGACCAAGGCGATGGCGATCCATTCCCGCACCCTGGAAATCTTCCGAGACCTGGGTGTTGCCGAACAAGCCATCAGCGACGGTTTCACGATCAACCAATTCTCCGTGCAGTCGAATGCCAAGCGGGTGCTGAACTACAACTTCTCCTACCTGGACGCGACCTATCCCCTGCTCTTGAGCCTGCCACAGCCGCAAACCGAGAAGATTCTCCTGGAGCGGCTGAAGGAACTGGGCGCAGAGGTGGAGTGGAACACCGAACTGGTGGACATCGAAAACCTGCCGAGCTCGGTGCGCATGACGCTCAAGCATGCCGACGGCACCGACGAAACCTTCACCAGTCGTTGGGTGGCCGCCTGTGACGGGGCTCGCAGCAACATCAGAAAACGCCTGGACATGACCTTCGAAGGTTCGTCCTACGATCGCTTCTTCATGCTCGCCGACGCCGATATCGAGTGGTCCGGAAGCAAGGACGAAGGCGCGTTCTTCCTGGGTGCCCAGGACGGTTACGTGGCCGTTGCGCCGATCAGCGCCCAGTCCCGTTATCGACTATTCATCGAAATGCCCTACAACCTGCCACCTGAAGGTGAGCGCCCGTCCTTGAGCCTGGAGAACTTCCAGCGCCTGTGCGAAGGACGTGGGCAAAAGATGACGCTGTCCAATATCTCATCGACCACCATCGCCTCGTTCCAGCATCGCCGCGTGCAATCGATGCAACAAGGCTCGGTGTTCCTGCTGGGGGACTCGGCGCACATCGGCAGCCCCATCGGTGGCCAGTGGATGAACCTGGGGGTTTCCGAGGCCTATAACCTGGCCTGGAAAATGGCTTATGTCGATCAAGGCTTGGCGGATCCGTCCTTGCTCGACAGCTACAACGAAGAGCGTTATCCGGTTGCTTTGGAAGTTGAAAACACCGCACACCGCCTGACGGGGCTGATTACCGTCCGGCGGCGCGCCCTCGTTTGGCTGCGTGACAATGTCCTGCCGCTGTTGAGCAACCGGAAAAAGGTCCAGCGCAAACTGCCATCGATGATTTCCGGTCATCAATATCACTACGAGAAAAGTGATTACATCCAAGAATCGCTGACAAAAAAGCAGCGCAACAACTGGAACAAAAAGGGGAAAAAAACCCAGTTCCAAACCGCAGCGCCTCGCGCTGGACAACTGGCGCCCGATGTCGAGTTGTGGCAACTGCAAGGGATGCCCACAAAACGCTTGATCGACCTGTTCCATGGAACGTTCACGCTGCTGATTTTCAGCGCGGCCGATCAGTTTTCGCCTTTATTGCCGGGCTATTACGCGTTAGCCGAGTCGGTGGAAAAGGACTACCCAGGCATCAAGGCCTATTGCGTGATCGACGCCCTGAGCAGCGCCGGCTTGCCGGCCTGGCACTCGACACTGCTGGACCCCGATTGGCGGCTGCACAAGCGCTACCAGGCCAAGGAAGGCACGTTGATGCTGATTCGTCCGGATGGCTACATCGCTTTCCAGGGCGCGGATGCAATGACACTCGTTACTTATCTGAACGTAAGGTCCGGGTTGCTCAAGGGCGCCAGCAAAACAATATCTTGCGAGACCGACGCAGTGGAACTCCAACTTTAAGTCGCTCCATGGCTACGGCCGATTTACTTCACTGATACAAACAAGGCCCAGTCCTGGGCCATGATTTTTGATCTTTCTTTTGTATAGAAATATCGACCGACTTGGTTAGGAGAACCTTATGCGCGTGCAACTTAACGATGTGGTGCAGGAATTCATTGTGTCCAATGGGAAAATAGCCCATAGCTATTTCTCTCTGTCCGAAAAAATCATTGATTCATTGTGCGAATCCAATATCGCCAAGGAAGCGATATTGCTGCGCGTGTTGGAACAGGCCGAATCCGTCACTGCCCACTATTTCAATGCTCATCAACAAGTTCTCGAGGGTGTTTATGCCCATGGGATCGAAACCTCCGTCAGCCAGAATGTCGCTGTGCTGGAGCCCGTTCACTCGAGCCCGACAATCCTGGCCCCGGTGCCTGCCACCGAAACCGTCGAACAGGCTGCCGCACTCAGCTACGGGCAATGGTTGCGCGGCGAAATCAGCACAGTCACCGGGTTCCAGGCACAACAGATCGACTTCGATCAAAGTTTCGAAAGCCTGGGGATCGACTCGCTGGGGCTGGTGGACATATTCGAATCCCTGGCCCAGCACTTCCCGGAAAAGAAAGACCTCACCTCGCAGCTATTCGATGCCTCTACCCCAACCGCCCTGCTGGCACGGCTGGAAGCCGATCCGCAGGCATCGGCGGTGGATGTCCAGGAGTGGGTATTGGATCAACTGGCGGCGATCACCGGCTTTACGGTTGAGCAGATCGACCCAACACACAGCTATGAAAGCCTGGGCCTGGATTCGCTGGTGCAGTTGGATTTCCTCGAATCAGTCGTCGCCCTGTGGCCACAGCTCAAGGCTCACAGCTCCGAGCTGGCCAATGCCAAGTTCCCGCAGGCAACCATTGCGCTGATTCAAGCCGCCCTGGCCGATTCCCAGCCGCAAGCGGCGCCCTCACCTGCCGCGACAGCCCCCCAAGAACAGGAAGAAAACCTGCTGCTCAACGCCCTGTCGCCGTTGATCCCCGACGCCGCGCAGTCGATCGATATCCAGACGCCTTTCGCCCAACTGGGTCTCAACGGCTTCGCCCGGGAAGCGCTCTGCCAATCCATGGCACAACGGTGCTCGGCCAGCGAGTTTGCCGGCGAAGCGCTGATGTCCCGTCGCACGCCCCAGGATGCCTTGGCCCTGCTGGCCAGGCTGAGCTAACCCCAGCAGCAATAGGAATGGAATCCGGGTGACAAACAGGTCACCCAGCATTTTGGCGATCAGGAGACAGGGTATGAGTGGCGCAGCAACAACAGCGGGCGATTTTTGCTTCAGCGCAATGGCGGGCGAGTTTCCGGGGGCACCGTCAACGGAGGCGCTCTGGCAGTTGCTCGCCCAAGGGCAGATCGCACCGATCGAATCGATGCCGACACGCTGGGAGGTGGACAAGGCGTCGATCTATTCAACCAAGGCCGGCGAGAAGGATCGTACCTACCTGGACAGCGCGTTTTGCCTGACCGACGACGCCTCGATCCCCTCCCGCCACGAAGGACGGCAGGTCGCCATCGGCCAGAAAGTGCTCCAGACGCTGTTGAGCCAACTCGCCGCGCAAGGCTCGCCACTGAGCGGCGAACGCACGGCGCTGGTGGTCGCGACATCCTGGAGTGACGAGAGCTATTTCGTCACCGGCCTGTCCGGAAAAACCGCTGCATCGGCGGGCTTTACACCGGGTGAACAAGTGGCGACATTGGCTGCGGCCTTTGCCTTGGGTGGGCCGGCGTTATCGGTGGACACGGCCTGCAGTTCGTTCCCCTACGCCCTGGACATGGCCCAGGCGCTGGTCAACAGTGGCCAGGCGGACAACGCGATTGTCATGGCCCTCAACACCGTGCTGCCACCGGCGCTGTTCCTGGGGTTCTCGCAGTTGACGGCGTTTTCCGCCCGGGCGCGGATGGAAGCCTTCGGCCAGGACGCCGACGGCATCGTGCCGGGCGAATGTGCGGTCGCGTTTCTGGTCGAACCCGTCGCCCTGGCCCTGACGGCGCAGCGCCGTCCCCTGGGCGTCTTGCGCGCCTTGGGCATGTCCGCCGACGGCGCCGAGGGCTCGGTATTCGCCCCCGGCAAACAGGCCCAGTATTCGGCTTACCAACGTGCCTATCGCGGCCTCGATCCAAGGGACGTGGACTACATCGAGACCCACGGCACCGGTACACCGCTGGGGGATGCGACGGAGCTGGCCTCGCTGAACAGCTTCTTCGCCCCCCATCGCCCGGACGGCGAGAAAATCACCATCGGTTCGATCAAGTCGGTCATCGGCCATCCCCTGGCCGCTGCCGGCGGCGCTTCGCTCGCCAAGGCCTTGATGATACTGCGCCACAAAGGCATTCCACCGCAGCCTGGCTACCGTCCCAGCACAAAGGTCGACGACACCTGCCTGCGACTTGCCACCCAGCAAGTGCAGCCCTTGGAAGAGCGTCCGTCGGCAATCCGGATTGGCATTTCCAGCTTTGGTTTTGGTGGCGCCAACGCGCACCTGGTGGTGGACGAATACCGGCCCGACGACCACCCCGCCGCAGCCCCCGCAACCACTTGCGGCGTGCTGATGCTGGACCTTGCCATTGTCGAGGCTGAAGCAGCGCTGGGCAGCCATCGCTCGTTGCAAGCATTCCAGCAGCAGCTCGAGCAACCCGCCGCCCCCTCGGTCATGTTTCCTTATGGGCGCTTCGTTGATTACACCCCGGCGCCCGGTCAGCCTTTGCTGGGCAAATTTCTCGCCCAGGACCACGTCATCGATATCGACGGTTTCGGCATGGGCCCCAAGCCGCTGGCCCATGTCGATCCGTTCAAGCTGTTGATCACCGATCGCGTCAATCACTTGCTGCGACGCTTGCCCGGCGTGGCCGGTTCGTCCGGCACCGCGATGGTGATGTGCTGCAACATGGGCGGCGAGCGCTTCAGCAACGCCTATAGCAGCGCCCACAACTTCTACTCCCGGACGCAAGGCGCGGCGCCGGGCGTCGAGGTGACTGACGTGGCGACCATGTTGCCGAACATGTTGTCCGGCTACCCGGCGCAGATTTTTGACTTCAAGGGTTTCCATCAGACCCTGGTCGGCACCGCGGGTCTGTTCTGGCAAACCTTGCTGGCCTCGCCGCAATGGTTCGACAACGGCATCACCACGCTCCTGCTCGGTGCCGGGCGTTTTTTCAGCGGCGAAATCGAGGTCGAGCGCGCTCGGTACAGCGCGATCCAGCAAGGTGAAGGACTGGGGTTGCTTGCGCTGCGTCGCTATCAACCGCAGGCCACTGAAAAACCCTTGCTGGTGATCCGCGCGGCGGTCCTCGCCCACGCTGCCGACTCGTTGGAAGAGGCTTGCCAACGGCTGGGCAAAGCACCGAGCGACTATCCGAACGTTGAAGTCTGCGAGTTGCAGCCCGTGACGACGCCTGCCAGCGGATCGCTGCAAGAGATCACCGGTTTCCTGGCTGAAGCCAGTGGCATCGAAACCCTGCTGGCAGTGATGTTACGGGGCGCGTCCCATACAGTGATCGAAGTGCGCGACGCCGGCAAGGCGGTGATGTGGCTGTTTACCGAGCAGCTTCGCCAATGGAGCCCGCCCACGACCGAGGTCAGCTCGCCCATCAAGCATCCGTTCATGTTGCGCTTTGCCCATTCGTCATCCCAGGAACTTCAACAGGTCATCACGCCTGTCAGCCTGGTTCGCGAGCCGCAGAACGATGGCGTCGACGTGCAGCAGCTCAGCGACATGCTCACCAGCACCCTGCTCTCCGGGCTGCGGGTTCGGGTACGCGCCATGGAAAGCCTGTTCGCCCTGCACCGTGGCGATACCGCCCAGCGCCCGTCACCCTGGCAGCGCAGCGCGGAACATAGCGTGATCGCCAACGCCCAGCGCAACCCTCAGTCGCTGCACGCCCAACTGGTGGTGAATGAAGCGCACCCGTACTTCTTCGATCATCCGCTGGACCACATCCCGGGCATCTTGCTACTGGAAGGCGTGCTGCAACTGCTCGAACTGGCCATGCCGCCGCTGAGCGGACGGGTCGCCTACATCAAGACCCTGACGATCAAGTTCCAGCACTACGTACAGAAGGAGGGCACGGTCGATCTGCACGTCGAACAAGGCCAGGATTCCCAGGTGTTCAATGCCAAGGTCATGCAGGCCGGGAAAGTGATGTGCACCTGCGTCCTCACCATGGCCTACAGCTCCGCGTTCGAGACCTCACCAGCCGGCGAATTCAGCGCCACGCCCTGCCGCGACAAGGCCCTGCTGCACAAGGCCAGGGCGCAAAACGTCATCGTCAGTGACATGAGCAGCGTCGCCCAGGGCCTGAGCGTGGACACCGTGAAACTGCCGCCGGAGCACTTCTTCCAGGCAGGCGATCCCCAGCACTATTCGATGGTGTATTTCCTCGAAGTGGCTCGCCAGTGCTACATGCAGATCGCCCACAGCCACCTGCGGATCCCGCTCAATACCCCGATGAACCTGCTGGCCTTGAGTTTCACCCTGGATCGGCCCATCCCCAGGAACAGCCCGCTGTCATTGGCGCCGCAAGCCGGTTTCGATACTGCGCTCCAGGCCTTCAAGACCAACCGCATCTATATCGACCTGTTCAACCGGGGCGAAAAAATCGGTCAAGCCAGTATTACCGCCCAGGTGCTGAGTCAATCGGCGCCGGCAGCCTGAGCCTTGAATGGATCTGCCCACCCCGCATGACCGTGCCCCCCACAACCAAGGTGTCGCCGTGAACGATGTCAACGTGCAAGTCATAGTCAAATCGCCCCCTTCCGAAATCTGGAAGCTCTGGAGCAATTTTCCCGACGCGCCGCTCTGGGATACCGACGTCCGCCAGTGTCAACTCGACGGTCCGTTCCAGGCGGGAACCCGCGGCCGATGTGTCCTCAAGAATGGCTTGACGATGCCCCTGAAACTGGATGCCGTGAGCCCGTATGAAAGTTATCGCAACAGCGCCCGGCTGCTCTGGATCGACCTCGAATTCGATCATCGGATGCGCAGGCTCTCTGCCGATGAAACCCATGTCATCCATAGCGCGAAGATCTCGGGGCCGTTGAGTTTCCTGTACCGCGGGCTGCTGCGTAAAGCGCTGGCCACGGCGATGACCACCGCCCTGGACAACCTGTGCAGGCTGGCTGAACAGCGGGCCATTGGCGCATCGGTGCGCGAAAGAACCGCGACGCCTCGCCCAATTCCGATCCGTTAATTGGATGTCACAGGGATACACAAACCGTGGCGAGGGAGCTTGCTCCCGCTGGGTCGCGAAGCGGCCCTGTTTTGGTGCTGCTGCGCAGCCCAGCGGGAGCGAGCTCCCTTGCCACAGGATGATTGCCCGGCTTTATTTCGCTTAGCTGACTGGCATTAGACGCTTCGCCTACTTATCGATAACAGCAACATTTCGGACCAAGCATGAACCTACAGAAAAACACCCACTATCTCGTCATGGGCGTCATGGGCCTGGGTGTCATCGCCCCAGCCTCGAGTTTCGCCGACACCCTCGGTCCCTATGTCAGTGGCATGGGCGGCGTGAACTGGGTCGCTGAGCAGGACCTTAACCAGAACGACCTTGACTTCGTCGAGATGGAATTCAACCAACCGTTGCATTCCGGCTTCGCCACCGGCCTGGCATTGGGCTGGCGGTTCCCGGTCGGGCTAAGACCCGAAGTGGAACTGAGCTACCGTCGCAACACCCTGACCCAGTTCAATCATCGGGTCTACGAAGGTGGTGGCAGTATCGACGGCAAAGGCGAAGAGGAAGCCACCAGCCTCATGGCCAACCTCTGGTATGACGTCACGAACCTGCCAGACCCGTTGAGCCGGTTCACCCCTTATGTGGGTGGTGGCCTGGGCTACGCCGTGCTGACCATCACCGGCCTGGAAGCCGGCGGCGTCGAGTTCGGCGACACCCATCGCGACACCGTCTCGGCCTGGCAACTCGGCACCGGGGTCGCTTACGAACTCAGCGAGCATTGGTCCATGTCCCTGGATTATCGCTACTTCAAGACCAGCGAAGCGCACTTCGGCAACATCCAGGGCCTGCCCCAGGGCGATGTGCAAACGGAGTACAACGCCCAGTCCTTGATGCTTGGTTTGCGGTATTGGTTGTAAGCGCTAGACGGATCGGTGCCTGGCCTTGGGCAGGCGCCAGTCCGCAGGGTGTTTGATCGATCATCGAGGAAATCAGCCCTGCAAAGTGTCCGAAGTAACCACTGGTCGGGATCTCCCCAACCAGAAAGGCCCTACAAAATTCGTGGTCTAGTATCAATCCAGGTTCGGCTGGAGATTCCCCATGTCGTTGGCTGAAGAACGCAAACCCGGACGCCGCAAAGAAACCCGGCTGTTCCTTTTCCTTGTCGTCTGTCTCTTTCCGTTGCTGTCGGTCGCCATCGTTGGCGGCTACGGTTTCCTCGTCTGGTTTTTCCAGATGCTGTACGGCCCACCCGGTCCTCCCAACTAGCGAATAGCGTTTTCTTGAAGGCCATTGGAGCTTGTTCATGGACGAAGCCCTGCATATTGCCAGTCTCATCGTACTCGCCCGACCGGAGTTGTTCGACGCGGTCAAGGCCAACCTGCGGCTGCTGGATGGCCTGGAACTGCATCATGAAAGCGCGGCCGGAAAACTCGTGGTGGTGCTTGAAGCCCAACACGAAGACCAGATCCTCCAGCGCATCGAACAGATCAACCAACTGCCTGGCGTACTCAATGCCGCGCTGGTCTATCACGAACGCCTCGACTCCGAAGGAGATGCCGAATGAACCTGACCCGCCGCGCATTCGTCAAGACCCAGGCCGCCGCCATTGCGGCCGCCGCTGCCGGACTGCCGATCGTGACGTCCGCCAGCAACCTGGTGACCGAAGCGGACATGGTCACCCTGGACTGGAACAAGGCCCCGTGTCGTTTCTGCGGCACCGGGTGCAGCGTGATGGTCGCGACCCGGGACAACCGCGTGGTCGCCACCCATGGCGACGTCAAGGCTGAAGTCAATCGTGGGCTGAACTGCGTGAAAGGCTATTTTCTTTCCAAGATCATGTACGGCGTCGACCGCCTGACCCAACCGCTGTTGCGCATGAAAAATGGCCAGTACGACAAGCAAGGGGAGTTCCAGCCGGTCAGTTGGGAGAAAGCCTTCGACATCATGGAGCTGAAGTTCAAGCAGGCCTTGAAGGACAAAGGGCCGCGGTCGGTGGGCATGTTCGGCTCCGGTCAATGGACGGTATGGGAAGGTTATGCCGCCAACAAACTGATGAAGGCCGGCTTTCGCACCAACAACATCGACCCCAACGCCCGCCATTGCATGGCCTCGGCGGTGATGGGCTTCATGCGCACCTTTGGTGCCGATGAACCCATGGGCTGCTATGACGACATCGAAGCCACCGATGCCTTCGTGCTCTGGGGGTCGAACATGGCCGAGATGCACCCGGTGCTCTGGAGCCGGGTCACCGACCGCCGCCTTAGCCAGCCCCATGTGAAAGTCGCGGTGCTGTCCACGTTCGAGCATCGCAGCTTCGAACTCGCCGACATTCCCATGGTGTTCAAGCCGCAAACCGACCTGATGATTCTCAACTACATCGCCAACCACATCATTGAAAGCGGTGCGGTCAACCAGGACTTCATCAACAAGCACACTCGGTTCGCCAAGGGTGTCGACGACATCGGCTACGGTTTGCGCCCTGACGATCCACGGGAAATGAAAGCCGCCAATGCCGCCAAGGCCAACAGCTGGACGGACATTTCTTTCGAGCAGTACGCCGCCTTCGTCAAGCCCTACACACTGGAGCGAACCGCCAAGGAAACCGGGGTGCCCGCCGAGCGTCTGAAAAACCTCGCCGAGCTGTATGCCGACCCCAAGCGCAAGATCGTCTCGTTCTGGACCATGGGCTTCAACCAGCACACCCGTGGCGTCTGGGCCAACAACCTGATCTACAACATCCACTTGCTCACCGGCAAGATCAGCGAACCGGGCAACAGTCCCTTCTCGTTGACCGGCCAGCCCTCGGCCTGTGGTACCGCGCGGGAAGTCGGGACCTTCTCCCATCGACTGCCGGCCGACCTGGTGGTGACCAATCCCAAGCACCGCGCCACCGCCGAGAAAATCTGGAAGCTGCCCGCCGGCACCATCCAGGAAAAGCCTGGCTTCCATGCCGTCGAACAGAGCCGCATGCTCAAGGACGGCGTGCTCAACGTCTGCTGGACCCAGGCCAGCAACAACATGCACGCCGGGCCGAACATCATGCAGGAAGTCCTGCCGGGTTGGCGCAACCCGAACAACTTCATGATCGTCTCCGATGTCTATCCGACCGTCTCCGCCCAGGCCGCCGACCTGATCCTGCCCAGCGCCATGTGGGTGGAAAAGGAAGGCGCTTTCGGCAACGCCGAACGCCGGACGCAATTCTGGCACCAATTGGTGAGCGCACCGGGAGATGCCAAGTCAGACCTGTGGCAGTTGATGGAATTTTCCAAACGCTTCACCACCGATGAAACCTGGCCTGCCGAATTACTGGCCAAGGCCCCAGAACTCAAGGGCAAGACCCTCTTTGAGGTACTGTTCAAGAATGGCCAGGTCGACCAGTTCCCCGTCGAGCAGATGGAAGCCGGCTACAAGAATGATGAAGCCAAGGCCTTTGGTTTCTATCCACAAAAAGGCCTGTTCGAGGAGTACGCCCAGTTCGGTCGCGGCCACGGTCACGATCTTGCCACGTTCGACCGCTACCACAGCGAACGTGGCCTGCGCTGGCCGGTGGTCGAGGGCAAGGAAACCCGCTGGCGTTATCGCGAGGGGTTGGACCCGTACGTGGAGAAAGGCAGCGAGGTGCAGTTCTACGGTTACCCGGACAAGAAGGCGATCATCTTCGCCCTGCCCTACGAGCCGCCCGCCGAATCCCCGGACGCCGACTACCCGTTCTGGCTGTCCACCGGCCGCGTCCTGGAACATTGGCACACAGGCACCATGACCCAGCGCGTCGAGGAGCTGTACAAAGCCGTGCCGGACGCGCTGGTCTATATGCACCCCGACGATGCCAAGGCCTTGAAGGCTCGGCGCGGCAGCGAGGTGAAGCTGATCAGCCGACGCGGTGAAATCCGCGCGCGCATCGAGACCCGCGGGCGCAACAAGCCGCCTCAAGGGTTGGTTTTCGTACCGTTCTTCGATGCCAACAAGCTGATCAACAAGGTCACGCTCGATGCCACCGACCCGATCTCCAAGCAGACCGACTATAAAAAATGCGCGATACGCATCGAGTTGGTCAGCGTGGCCTGAGGAGAACCGTGATGCTTTTTCGAATCCTGCCGTTGCTCCTGCTCGCGGTGATCGGCCTAGCGATCGCCGCTGATATCGACTACCCGCTCGATGCCCCCGCGCCAGACGGGCGCCGTCCCGGCGGCACGCTGACCCAGAGCATGCCTGCCCCACCCGTTGCCGATGAGGAAAACAAAGACCTCAAGCGCGAGCGTAATTACCCGGATCAGCCGCCGACCATCCCGCACACCATCCGCGGCTATCAGATCGACAAGAACGGCAACAAATGCCTGTCCTGTCACAGTCGCGCCAACAGCGCACGGACCCAGGCAACGATGATCAGCATCACCCACTACATGGACCGCGACGGCCAGGCACTGGCAGCTGTGGCGCCGCGTAGGTACTTCTGCAACCAGTGCCATGTGCCGCAGGCCGACGTGAAACCCTTGGTGGACAACAGCTTCGAGACCATCGACAAAATTCTGCAAGACGCCGCAAACGCCGCGCAAAAGCCTTGAGGAGGCAACATGAAAGCACTGTTCGCCCTGCTCAAGGACTACTGGGGTGTCCTTCGTCGTCCGAGCATGTACTACAGCCTCGGTTTCCTGACGCTGGGGGGCTTTGTCGCCGGGATCATTTTCTGGGGCGGTTTCAACACCGCGCTGGAGGCCACCAACACCGAGACGTTCTGCGTCTCCTGCCATGAAATGCGCGACAACGTCTTCGTCGAGCTCAAGGACACGATCCACTACACCAATCGCTCCGGCGTACGCGCCAGCTGTCCGGACTGCCACGTGCCGCATGAGTGGACCCATAAAATCGCACGCAAGATGCAGGCGTCGAAGGAAGTCTGGGGCAAGATTTTCGGCACCATTGATACGCGCGACAAATTCCTCGCTCTGCGACGCGAGCTGGCCGAGCACGAATGGGCCCGGCTCAAGGCCAACGACTCTCGCGAATGCCGCAACTGCCACAACTTCGAGTTCATGGATTTTACCCGCCAGGGCAAACGCGCCGCATCCATGCACTCGACATCACTGGCCAACGGCGAGGCGACTTGCATCGACTGCCACAAAGGCATCGCTCACAAGCTGCCCGACATGAGCGGTGTGAAGGGGTGGTAGACGGTTGCCATGCTCTGCGCAATCGCGTCTGCCACGACAATCCGGCAAATCTTTCGGTCCGAAACTCATCGCTTATCGCGACGTATACTGCATCTTGACGACTTCACCGATTCTCTGCGCAACGCCATTGGTGGGAGGCGTGACAGATCGGATCGACTGACCGCGATAAGGTCCGTCCGCGGGAAACCAATTCTGGACAACGACAACCTGTTTCGGTTGCTCGGCCGAAGCCGGGCCCGTGGAGATTTCATTGGTGAACTTGCAGGTATCAAACGTACCCAGGGCTGTCTTGAGCGTCTCACGCCCGTTATACGTCAGCTTCTCGACGACATCGAACTCGACCGTTGCCCCGGCGCTCACCGCTTTGTTTTTGTAGCTGACGGTGACGGTTTGCCCGGGTTGCAGATCAATCGGTGTGGAAGCGGGAGGCTGGTAGGTGGTGGTCACCAACGATGCCCCGGCACCATGGCGATCGCCGTAACGAACCAGCCGACCGTCCTTGATCTCGGCGAAGGTGGTCGTCAGGAAAAACGGCACATTATTCAAGAACGACGTGTGCACCGAAGCAACCGGATTGGCACCGGCAAATGCCTCACGCCCAAGCGTCTCGGTTTTGCCGCGACTGGTGGCTGGCGACAGGTTGTCGCGACTTTCATACTCCACCACCGTCCCGGCCTGAAAATCCGCTTCGTTGGTGCAAGCCGCGGAGGACGTCTCACTGGCCGTGGAAGCCGACGCTTCGGCGATAAAAGAACCCCAGCCACTGGCGGCAAGGGCCGAGACGGCGAACACCGTTGCCAGACGCATGCGGTAAGCCGTGTCGGCGTTGGACTTTCTGGCAGGTGTACTTTTCAAAAAACAGATCCTTGTTCAAATAGGCTCGTTGCGATCGATCGAAAACCCGACAGCGCCCATAGGTTAGGGTCGAGTGCCGACCGGCGCTATAGCGCAAGTGTGCTATAGGCTTTGCCCTCGTCCGGGCTGGGGGGGATGATCGGGACTACCGATACGCGCCAGACAATGACATCATAAGGCCACCACTTGGATCGAGCCTGGACGCGCTTCATTCTTCAGCCTTGAAACCGTATCAGAGGCTCGTATGACCGAAACACTGGAGCGCTTTGTCCAGGCGCAAGCGGCAACCTATGAGCGCGCTTTGCTCGAACTACGGCGCGGGCGCAAGGAAAGCCATTGGATGTGGTTCATCTTTCCGCAATTACGCGGCCTGGGTGTCAGCGAGAACGCCACCTACTACGGCCTGCGCGGCCTGAAAGAGGCGCGCGATTATTTGCATCACCCGCTTCTGGGACCGCGACTCGAACGCGCAACCCGCGCCGTCCTGGACTCGGAAGTCGCGGTAGAAAAACTCCTGGGGACCCTCGATGCCATGAAGTTCGCGTCCTGCATGACGCTGTTTGCAGCGGCCGCGGGCGAGCACTCCGTGTATGCCCAGGCGCTGGAGGGTGGGGTGAGTGTCGACTCAAGAACACTGGAATTACTTAAGGAACCAGAGTGATCTGGCCAGCGCTCGTTGCCTATCAATATCGAACCGATAGAGACCGTTTCCGATAAAGCGCTGGTGGGCGATGCGACCCACAGGTTGCCGAGGCTGGTCGACACGTTGGGCTGATCCGCCATGCAAAACTCGCCCATGATCGCCCCAAAGATTTCAACGAATACGCCGATACAGGCTTGATAAACTGACCGGCTCGCGGGTACGCCCTTGCGACGCAATGATTAAGGAGATCCAACGGACATGATTGTCGGCATTGACCTGGGCACCACCCATAGCCTGATCGCGGCATGGCGCGACGGCGCGGCGCAACTGGTACCCAACGCATTGGGCGAGTGGCTGACCCCGAGCGTGGTCGGCCTGGACGATGAGGGCCGGGTCATGGTCGGCCGCGCAGCCCTGGAGCGCCTGCAGACCCACCCCCAGGTCACCGCCTCGCTTTTCAAGCGCTATATGGGCAGCGCTCGTCTCACCACGCTTGGCAATCGACAGTTCCGGGCCGAGGAGCTCTCGGCCATGGTGCTGCGCAGCTTGCGCGAGGATGCCGAGCGGCATTTCGGCGAACCGGTGGAAGAGGCCGTCATCAGCGTCCCCGCTTATTTCAGCGATGCCCAGCGCAAGGCCACGCGGATTGCCGGCGAGCTGGCCGGGTTCAAGGTCGAGCGACTGATCAACGAACCCACCGCGGCCGCACTCGCCTATGGCTTGCATCAGCGCGATAGCGCCAGCACCTTCCTGGTTTTCGATCTCGGCGGCGGGACTTTCGACGTGTCCATCCTGGAGCTGTTCGAAGGCATCATGGAAGTTCGCGCCAGCGCCGGCGACAACTACCTGGGCGGGGAAGATTTCGACACGCTGCTGCTCCAGGATTTCGTTGCCGCACAGGCGGGCAACACCGAGGGGCCGATGGCCCTCGAAGACGCGCAGCTCTACGGTCGGCTGCGCCGTGAAGCCGAACGCGTGCGCAAATCCCTGGGCCAGGAGTCAAGCGCTACGTTCGCAGTACGCCAGGGCGAGCGCGAATGGCGTCGCGAATACACCCAGGCCGGCCTGACCGATCTGTATGCGCCCCTGTTCAGCCGCCTTCGAGCCCCTATCGAAACCGCTTTGCGCGATGCCCGCATCCGCGCCAGTGAGCTGGACGAAGTGTTGCTGGTGGGCGGCACCACCCGCATGCCGCTCGTGCGCAAGTTGGCCGCCAGCCTGTTCGGACGTTTCCCCTCGATCCAGCTCAACCCCGATGAAGCCGTGGCATTGGGCGCCGCCGTGCAGGCAGGGCTGAAGAGCCGCGACGCGGCACTTGAAGAAGTCGTGCTCACCGACGTCTGCCCTTATTCCCTGGGCATCGAAATTGCGGTCGAGTATGGCGGCAAGCTCGAAAACGGCCATTACCTGCCGATCATCGAACGCAACTGCGTGGTGCCCGTGAGCAAGGTCAAGCGCGTGTTCACCCTCCAGGATCAGCAAAAGGTCGTGCTGCTGAAGGTCTATCAGGGCGAAAGCCGTCGGATCAGTGAAAACATTCTCCTGGGTGAACTGGAAATTCCCGTGCCGCCCATGCCTGCCGGGGAAGTGGGGATCGACGTGCGCTTCACTTACGATACCAACGGCCTCTTGGAAGCCGATGCGCAGATCGTCCAGACTGGAGAGCGACGCAACCTGGTGATCGCCAATAACGCCGGCGTGCTGAATAGCGAAGAAATCAGCCAGCGCCTCAAGGCCTTGGAAGCACTGAAGATCCATCCACGGGACGAACAACCCAATACCCTGCTGATCGCCCGGCTGGAACGTCTTTACCAGGAAAGCCGCGGTGATCTGCGCCAACGGATCGATGAGTTGGCGACCCGTTTCGCCCAGATGCTCGATACCCAGGAACTGCACGACATCCGGGCGCTCCGGCTGCAGATCAGCGCCCAGCTCGACAGCCTGGAAGAAGGTGTCTGGCGATGACCTGCTGGGTGGTACTCGGGCTGCCGGAGGACGCCGATAAGCGCAGCATCAAGCGCCAGTATGCAAGCCTGCTCAAACAGCATCGGCCAGACGAAGATCCCGAAGGGTTCCAGCGCCTGCGAGAGGCTTACGAACAGGCGTTGGAGTGGGCTGACTGGCAGCAGGAAGTGGTGGTCGACGACGAGCAGCCAGTCCCCATCGAGCCGCCCCTCGTAGAACTGCCTGCCCCGAGGCAGGCACCGACAGGGCCCTCCCCCAGCCAGCGCCTGGCAGCGCAATGCCTGGAGGCGATAGACGCGACCAACCTCGCCAGCCGCCTGACGCAGGCGCGTCTTTATGCCTGCGAACGTGAATTCGAACACGGCCTGCTGGAGCGTTGCCTGACGCAGGAAGATACCTACGACCTGGCCGAAGCGGCCATTGCGCAGTTGCACTGGCTGACCCCCTGGCAGCGCCAGGACCTGCCCAGCGCCAGCACCGAGCAACTGCGCGGCAAGCTCATGGAGCTGGCATGGTCCCGCCTGACCGGGGCCTGCCACGATAGCCAACGCTTTCTCGATCTCGCCCGCCAGCTCGACGCCAGCCCGTGGCTACAAACCCTGGATGCTCGGCAATGGCTGAACCGCTGCCTGGCCATGGCCCTCCTGCAAGCACCGGGTTGGTCGGAGCAGTTGTTCGATGCCATCTGCGCGCAACAGGGCTGGAAGCAGACCGGCCACCATAGCCCGTGTCCGGAACCCTGGTGGAGTCAACTGCTTGCCCGCAGCCACTGCGCCACGTTCCTTCAGCAGCAGGTTCGCCTCGCCCAGGGTACCGACAGCAGCGAATCCCAGGCTGCACGCATGCTGTTTGGCTCGCTCGATGAAGACGCCCGGATGGGCTTGAGCATGAGCTTCAGCGCCGAGGATTGGGCTGCTTGCGAAACGCTGTATCGCAACGTCCAGCTTCGCTATCCCCATCTACTGGACGAAATGCCTCAACTGGCCCCGGAACTATGGCGCCCGTTGCGTCGCGAACCGCCGATGCTAGCCGTGCCACTGGCCCTGCTCGGCACCTCGACCTACATGAGCTGGGCCTTGGAATATCAACTGGGCGGCGCGTTCCTCACCAGTTTGATCGACCTGCTCCTGCGCGCGCTGCTACTGGGTGTCGTCGCCTGGGGCCTGCATGCGTTCTGCAAAGCACTGGGCCGCGGTGCCTGGCGCCTCGACCGATCGATCCAGACGCGCTTTGGTCATTGGCTGAGCCTGCGACGTCCTGCGCCCCTGCCGATTCGTGAAAGTCTCTGGGTCGGGTTGCTGGGTGTTCCCATCTACCTGGCCGGAGGTGCTTTCGCCGCTGCAACTTATTTCGGGATCCTCGCTGCGCTCGCGGCCCTGAGCCGACGCACCGCCGCCCGACACGGCAAGTCCTTTATGGCTCGCGCCTATGAGCGCGTGCCCGGGGATGTACTGGTCGGCCTGTTCCTGGGGATACTCGTGCCCCTGGTCATGCTGGGCAATGCCTTGGCCAACCACTCGAGTCTTGCCGCAAATCAAGGACTCCAGGCTTGGCCACAGCGTACCTGCGCCGCCCGCCAACTGACGGACTCGCCATGTCCTTCCAAACTTTCAGCCACCCAGTGGCATAAGCCCGACACCACCCAGGCGAAACAGCCATGATCAGCACCCGCGCCTTTATCACGGCGGTTGTCGTCCTGTTAACGATGGCTTGGCTGGTGCAGCGAGTCTCCAGTTCGGAAACCGTCGACAAAGCAACTCTTTCATCCTGGACCGACATCCAGGCCATTAACACTTGCCTGGTGGAAGGTGCGGAGCTGCTGGAACAGCGCTACGCCGACTATCACGCCGTTCTTACGCCGTCCAAGGATGTATGGCCGACCTGGCGGGGCTTTGTCGGGTTCGGCATGGGCTCTGACGATATCCTGAGGACCCAGGCCCCCTGCAAACCCTGGTTCCATAGCGACGATCCCGACCTGAACACCCAGGCCAAAAACTACGTCAAGGCCTATGACCGCCTACGGCCCGACGCACTGGCCATCGAGCGTTGGTTGGGGGACCGGTCGAACGAACTGCCTTCCCCCGAACTCGACCGACTCGAACAAGCCTTCAACCTGGGCCTGCAAGACGTACGTGCCCAAGCGATACCGTTGCGCCAGGCCCTGGAGCAACCGCAATTGCATGTTCGCGAGCAACAGTTGGCGGCCATCGAAACACGCCTGGGCCGTGACCAGCATTGGCAGACCCTGCGCTTCATGATCCTGGCACGTCAGACTATCAATGCACTCGACGCCATGACCGAAGGCGCACCGCTGAGCCCGGAACAACTGCTTACGGCGCAGCAGACTCTCACGACCCGTTGGACGGACGCCGAGACCTTGATACAGGCCCTGCCCCGGTTGCGCTCGGCCAACGGCAACCGGCCCGTGTGGACCCACATCAGCTTCGCCGCCAAGGAATGGATCAGCGCTCTGGAGCGCTTGCAGCAACACTGGGCTTCAGGCGCCGACGCCGATGAACTGAACCAGGACCTCGCCGCCGCTCGGACCGGTTATGACGAATTGCAATCGCGCTATAACACGGCGGTGAAGGCTCAGTATTGAGGAAACGTACGAGCGACACCTGACGCTGTCCGGCGTGGATCGAGTTCTAGATCGAAAGCACAAAGCGGCATCCAGCCTCGATCTCCTCGCCACCCGACAGCGCTCCAGGCACAAACCCGCACCGCTCAAGGACCTTCCTTGAGCCGACGTTGCTCTCATAGACATAAGTCACCAATTGCGTAAGCCCCCAACGTATCCGCGCCGCCTCGATCAGATGTTTCAGGGCCTGCGTTGCCAACCCTTGCCCACTCGCGCGTTGATCAATGCGATAGCCCACCTCGGCGCAACCGTGCGGTGAATGGATGCCTTTCAAATTCGCCCGCCCCACGATTCGCCCGCTGGAATCTTCGATCACAAACGGATGCCAAGTGCCCTCGGCAAAATCGGCCAGATAGCTTTCAATGTGATCGGTGACGCCCGTCAATGAATAAAAGCTAGGGTCCCGTGGGTCAATCTGCGATTCGAACCATTCACGGTTATGGATTTCGAAGGCCAGCAGGGCTTGCACATCGGTCATTTCCAGCTCGCGGATCCTGAATGGTTTCACTGATTGTTTCTCCTGGGTCGTGAAGCTCAATCGTAAGGTCGAGTGATCGTTCATGGCGAGGGTTTCTGCTTGAGCGGTCTTTTGTTGGGGGGCCGCTGCGCAGCCCAGCGGGAGCAAGCTCCCTCGCCACGGGGTTCATTTGATGGGAGCCATGAACGAAAAATGCTCCGTACCTTTCGATACGGAGCATTTCTTCAAGGCTTCCCGCGGATTGCCAGGGCTTCACGCAACGGTGAGGCGACTGGTTCAATCGCCTGCAGAGTCCAGAGCGACTCTACAGTTCCTATCGGGGGAGCCAGGGCGGAACCTGCCTGGAGTCCTTCAGGCGTTCTGGTTCCAGGGACGGTCTCCATGCTCGTCCTTGATGCGCGTCGGCAGGCCCATCACGTCCAGCGCCTCGAGGAACGCCTCGGCAGGCAGCTCCTCGACGTTGACCATGCGCTGCACGTCCCACTCGCCACGGGCCACCAACAAGGCCGCGGCCACGGGTGGCACGCCGGCTGTATAGGAAATGCCCTGGCTGTCGGTTTCGGCGTAAGCGTCCTCGTGGTCGGCCACGTTGTAGATGAACATTTCGCGCGGCTGGCCATCCTTGGTGCCCTTGACCAGGTCACCGATGCAGGTCTTGCCGGTGTAGCCCGGTGCCAGCGAGCTCGGGTCAGGCAGCACAGCCTTGACCACTTTCAGCGGCACGACTTCCAAGCCCTCGGCAGTCTTGACCGGTTGCTCGGAAAGCAGGCCAAGGTTCTTGAGCACGGTGAACACATTGATGTAGTGCTCGCCGAAACTCATCCAGAAACGCACGTTGGGCACGTCGAGGTTCTTCGACAGCGAGTGCACTTCGTCGTGACCGGTCAGGTACAGGTTCTGCGAGCCGACCACTGGCAGGTCGTCGGTGCGCTTGACCTCGAACATGGTGTTGCTGGTCCACTGGCTGTCCTGCCAGCTCCACACCTGTCCAGTGAATTCGCGGAAATTGATTTCCGGGTCGAAATTGGTGGCGAAATATTTGCCATGGGAGCCGGCATTGACGTCGAGAATATCGATCGAATCAATGCGGTCGAAATGCTGTTGTTGCGCCAGTGCCGCATAGGCATTGACCACACCCGGGTCGAAGCCCACGCCGAGAATGGCGGTGATGTTCTTTTCCTGGCACTCCTGGAGATGGTTCCACTCGTAGGTGCCGTACCAGGGCGGCGTCTCGCAGACCTTGCCCGGTTCTTCGTGGATGGCGGTGTCCAGGTAGGCCACGCCGGTATCGATGCAGGCACGCAGCACCGACATGTTGAGGAAAGCAGAGCCGACGTTGATGACGATCTGCGACTCGGTTTCGCGAATCAGCGCCTTGGTCGCTTCGACATCCAGAGCGTTCAGTGCAAAGGCCTTGATGTCGGCGGGTTGCGTGAGGCTACCCTTGGCCTTGACGCTGTCGATGATGGCCTGGCATTTGGAGATGTTGCGCGACGCGATAGCAATACGACCGAGCTCGTCGTTGTGCTGCGCGCACTTGTGGGCCACCACCTTGGCGACACCTCCTGCACCAATGATAAGTACGTTCTTCTTCAATTTCTTTATTTCTCCTCCTTCCGCCAGCTCAAGAGAGGCTGGACAAGTAGTCGTCGTAAACAAACTCGCGAACCACCTCGACGCTGCCGTCGAGTTGCTTCACAACGATGGACGGCATCTTCAGGCCGTTGAACCAGTTTTTCTTGACCATGGTGTAGCCCGCTGCGTCGATGAACGACAGCCGATCGCCGATGGACAGCGGACGATCGAATTTGTACTCGCCAAAGATGTCGCCGGCCAGACAGGATTTGCCACAAACCATGTAGGTGTGTTCGCCTTCGCTCGGTGCCAGCTTGGCGTCCAGGCGATAGATCAGCAGATCGAGCATGTGCGCCTCGATGGAACTGTCCACAACGGCCAAGTGCTTGCCGTTGTAGAGCGTGTCGAGCACGGTGACTTCCAGCGACGCGCTCTGGGTGATCGCGGCCTCGCCCGGCTCCAGGTAGACCTGCACGCCATACTTCTGCGAGAAGGCCTTGAGCCGTGCGCAAAAAGCGTCCAGGGCGTAGCCCTCGCCGGTGAAATGGATGCCGCCACCGAGGCTGACCCACTCGACCTCATGCAACAAGTGACCAAAGCGCTCTTCGATAGTGCCCAGCATCTGGTCGAACAAGCCGAAATCGCCGTTCTCGCAGTTGTTGTGGAACATGAACCCGGAGATATGCTCGATGACTTGCTCGATTTTCACCGGATCCCATTCGCCCAAGCGGCTGAACGGTCGCGCCGGGTCGGCCAGCAGGTAATCGGAACTGCTCACTTGCGGGTT
This sequence comes from Pseudomonas beijingensis, assembly GCF_030687295.1. Lineage (NCBI taxonomy): Bacteria > Pseudomonadati > Pseudomonadota > Gammaproteobacteria > Pseudomonadales > Pseudomonadaceae > Pseudomonas > Pseudomonas beijingensis. Next base: position 4,878,397 of record NZ_CP117425.1, read on the forward strand.
GACCCGCAGGCCGCGGACCTTGCCGGTCGAGGCCTCGGTGTAGCGCTGCAACTGACCGATGGAGTTGAAGATGATCTTGTCGCAGTTGGCGAGCATCTCCTCGATCTCATCGTCAGCCCAGGCCACGCTGTAGGCGTGGGTCTCGCCCGCGAATTTCTGCCGGCCAAGCTTGAGTTCATAAAGCGACGACGACGTGGTCCCGTCCATGTACTGCTGCATCAGGTCGAACACCGACCAGGTGGCGAAGCACTTGAGCGCCAGCAAGGCCTTGGCCCCGGACTGCTCACGCACATAGGCGATCTTCTGCATGTTCGCCAGCAGCTTTTGTTTGTCGATGAGGTAGTACGGCGTTTTGATCATTTTCGAGGCCTCCGGGCAAGGCGAGCCAAAAAAGGATGCGCATTGTGCCTTCACTGACTGCAGATCGAAAGAGCGAAAAGCCCCGTTCGCGCAATCATCCTGATCCAGGCCGACGCTTTGCGATCACCGGACATACCGGCTGCCCAGGCGACGAAATGCTGGATGATCTGACAAAGGGGGGTAACCGCAGAGCGCCGATGCTCGACCTTGAGCCGTTGCGCATGTTCGGCACAGCGGGACAACCGTTCGGGATCAGTGCTTGTGCATCAGGCCATGAAGCACACCGAACCTGAGACCCGCTTCGCAAGCGAGCATGTCTGTAATACCGAAGACCTTGAACGCCGCCAGCATGATCGCCAGGCCACCGGGCAGGATGCCCAGGCGATGGCTCTGCAAACCGGCCAACCTGAGGCGGTCGACATGCCCGACTTCCAGCAGCCGCAACGACAGGCGCAACAACCCGCTGTAGGTAATACCGCCTTGCCCAGCGTCATTGAGACCATTGGCCTTGAGCACCTTGGCCAACATCCGCGCCGTACCGGATGAGCCGATCACCTGCTGCCAGCCCTGCGCGCGATAACGCGCCGCCACTTCTTCAAACTGCAGGACTGCTACTCGTTCAGCCTCCAGCAGCGCCTGAGCGGTGATACGTCCGCCCGCAAAGTAACGCGCGCCAAAGGTGCCACTGCCGATGGCAATGCTCTCCGTCAACAACGGCTGAGCGCCCTGTCCCAGAATCAGTTCGGTCGAGCCACCGCCGATGTCCACCACCAGTCGTGTCTGCTCGACACCGGGCACCGCATGGGCCACACCGGCATACACCAGCCGGGCTTCTTCATGCCCGGACAGCACGTCGATCCGAAACCCCAGGTGCCGCTCGGCGCTGGCCAGGAACAGTTGGGCATTGGCCGCTTCGCGCACGGCACTGGTGGCCACCGCCCGTACCCGTCCGGCTTCAAAGCCACGCAGCTTTTTGCCGAAGCGGGCCAGGGCCTGCCAGCCTCGATCCAGTGCCAACTCGTCCAGAGCCCCGGCTTGCAGGCCCTCGGCCAATCGGACCGGCTCGCGCAGGGTTTTCACTTCCTGGATCACCAACTGTCGATTGCGCTTGACCGACTGGCCAATCACCAGGCGAAAGGCGTTGGAGCCCAGGTCAATGGCCGCGAACAGGGGGGCGTCGCCTTTCATAGGGGTGTTCCTTGATTCATCAGCCAGCAGGCACAAGCGCTGCGGGCATCCCACGATGGTTTGCGAGGATCCTGCCATGGGTTCGATGACACCTGGATGACACCCCCTGTTTTAGCCTGCGACAGGCCCATGAAGCGCAGATGACCGTCACTACTATGTAACAAATTGCAACTAGCGTGGGTCGCGCCCCCACGACCGAGTTTTCCATCATGTTTTCAACCCAGGACACCTTGGTACAGCGCATCCACCGCGAGCTGCTGGATCACAATGACGAAGAACTGGAGCTGGAGTTATCTGAAGACGGGCATGACCTGAACGCCTTGTTCGATGAACACGCCCCGGATGGCAGCGAGAAGGAAATCCGCCGATTGTATTTCAGCGAACTGTTCCGCCTTCAGGGCGAACTGGTGAAGCTGCAAAGCTGGGTGGTCAAGACCGGGCACAAGGTCGTGATCCTGTTCGAAGGGCGCGACGCCGCCGGCAAGGGTGGCGTGATCAAGCGCATCACCCAGCGGCTCAACCCCCGGGTGTGTCGCGTCGCCGCCCTGCCCGCCCCGAACGACCGTGAACGGACTCAATGGTACTTCCAGCGCTACGTTTCGCACCTGCCGGCGGCGGGGGAAATCGTGCTGTTCGACCGCAGTTGGTACAACCGCGCCGGGGTCGAGCAAGTCATGGGGTTCTGCACCGACGACCAGTACGAAGAGTTCTTCCGTACCGTGCCGGAATTCGAGCGGATGCTCGCCCGCTCCGGCATCCAATTGATCAAATACTGGTTTTCCATTTCCGACCAGGAACAGCATCTGCGCTTTCTCAGCCGCATCCATGACCCGCTCAAGCAATGGAAGCTCAGCCCCATGGACCTGGAGTCCCGCAGGCGCTGGGAGGCCTATACCAAGGCCAAGGAAATCATGCTCGAACGCACGCACATCAGCGAAGCCCCCTGGTGGGTGGTGCACGCCGACGACAAGAAAAAAGCCCGGCTCAACTGCATCCATCACCTGCTAGGGCAAATGCCCTACGAAGAAGTGGAACTGCCGACCATCGAACTGCCGCAGCGAGTTCGACAGGAAGACTACTCCCGCAGTCCGACGCCACCGGAGCTCATCGTGCCCCAGCTCTATTGAAACCCGCCAGGCAGGGACGCCCGGCACCGAGCCCCACTTTCACTGCCCACTGAATCGGACTGCATCATGACGAACCAGACCCTGGCCATGGACTCATCGAGTGCCATCGCCCCCAGTTCAAGGCCGCAACTCAACCGCAAGCCAAGCGTGCTCACCCTGGTGGTGTTTTTCGCGGTACTGGGCAGTGGCCTGCTGTTTACCGCCTACAGCCTGATGCACGACATGAACGAGCTCGGCACCGTGGTGACCACCTGGACGCCGTTCCTGCTGTTGGGCGTGGCCCTGGTGATTGCCCTTGGCTTCGAGTTCGTAAACGGTTTCCACGACACCGCCAACGCGGTGGCCACCGTCATCTACACCAACTCCATGGCGCCGAACGTGGCCGTGGCCTGGTCGGGCTTCTTTAACTTCCTCGGGGTGCTGCTCGCCAGCGGCGCGGTGGCTTTCGGTATCATCGCTCTGTTGCCGGTGGAACTGATCCTGCAAGTCGGCTCCTCCGCCGGCTTCGCCATGATCTTCGCCCTGCTGATCGCCGCTATCCTATGGAACCTGGGCACTTGGTGGCTGGGCTTGCCGGCCTCTTCGTCCCACACCTTGATCGGCTCGATCATCGGCGTCGGCGTCGCCAATGCCCTGATGCACGGGCGTGACGGCACCAGCGGCGTGGACTGGGCCCAGGCGACCAAGATCGGCTACGCGTTGCTGCTCTCGCCACTGGTAGGCTTCGGCTGCGCCGCGCTGTTGCTGCTCGCGCTGCGGGCCTTCGTCAAGAACCGCTCGCTGTACAAGGCTCCGCAAGGCAACACCCCGCCGCCCTGGTGGATTCGCGGCATGCTGATCCTGACCTGCACCGGCGTGTCATTCGCCCACGGCTCCAATGACGGCCAGAAAGGCATGGGCCTGATCATGCTGATCCTGGTCGGCACCCTGCCGATGGCCTATGCGCTGAACCGCACCATGCCCGCCGACCAGGCCCTGCAATTCGCCGCCGTGGCGCAAGTCACCCAGCAGGCCCTGGTGAAGCACTCGCCGCTGCCGGCCCCGACGGACCCGCGGGCGATCCTGACCACCTACGTTGGCAGTAAGGAGGCGACGCCGCAGTTGGTGCCGGCCCTGGCCGCCATGACTGGCAGCATCGGCGCCGAGGTCAAGGGCTACGGCTCGCTGGCCAAGGTACCGGCCGAAGCCGTGGGCAACGTGCGCAACGACATGTACCTGACCAGCGAAACCATTCGCCTGATGGACAAGAACAAGGTCGGCAACTTCGACGCCGACACCAGCGCCCAATTGCAATTGTTCAAGCAGCAGATCGACAACTCCACGCGCTTCATTCCACTGTGGGTGAAAATCGCCGTGGCCATCGCCCTCGGCCTGGGCACCATGGTCGGCTGGAAGCGCATCGTGGTGACGGTGGGTGAGAAAATCGGCAAGACCCACCTGACCTATGCCCAAGGCGCTTCAGCCGAAACCGTCGCCATGCTGACCATTGGCGCCGCCGACATGTTCGGCTTGCCGGTGTCCACCACCCACGTGCTGTCCTCCGGCGTGGCCGGCAGCATGGTCGCCAACGGCTCTGGCTTGCAGATGCGCACCATCCGCAACCTGTTGATGGCCTGGGTGCTGACGCTGCCGGCCGCCATCCTGCTGTCCGGCAGCCTCTACTGGTTGTTCACCAAGCTGTTCTGACCGCCTGTTCGCCGAGGCCTCACCTGACGAGGCCTCGGTTCTCCCGCCCGCCACGGCCCCCTGTGGGAGCGAGCTTGTTCGCGATAGCGAAGGATCAGTTACAAGGTTGGTGACTGACACACCGCTATCGCGAGCAAGCTCGCTCCCACATGAACCATCGCTATCGTCGGGTCGTCGCCCGGAGCAAGCCCCCACAAGGGGATTGGGTGAGTTCACAACCAGAAACGGTTAACATCCCTCTCCTTCGTCTACCCTCACAGAACGGCGTACCGCCATCCCTGTGGGCGTGATGCTTCAACTTTCCTTGCCTTCCCGTACCGGAGATCTTCCATGCTCAAGCCTTCCCTGGCATTGGCCGCTGGTGTTGCCCTGTCGTTTTGCAGCTTTCTGGCGCAGGCCGCCGACACCCTGAAAGTCAGCGCGATTCCCGATGAGGCCCCGACCGAGCTGCTGCGCAAGTTCAAGCCGCTGGGTGCTTACCTGGAACAACAAACCGGCATGAAGGTCGAGTTCGTCCCCGTGAGCGATTACCCGGCGGTGGTCGAGGCCCTGGCCACTGACCGCATCGACATGGCCTGGCTGGGGGGCTTCACCTTCGTCCAGGCGCGCCTGAAAACCGGCAACGCCATCCCGCTGGTCCAGCGCGAACAGGACGCCCAGTTCACCAGCAAATTCATCACCGCCGACCCCGCCGTCAAATCCCTCGCCGACCTCAAGGGCAAGACCTTCGCCTTCGGCTCGGTGTCGTCGACGTCCGGCAGCCTCATGCCGCGCTATTTCATGCTGCAGGACGGCATCAAGCCGGAGAGCTACTTCAGCCGTGTGGGCTACTCCGGTGCCCACGACGCCACCGTCGCTTGGGTCCAAGCCGGCAAGGTCGACGCCGGGGTGCTGAACGCCAGCGTCTGGGAAAAACTGGTTGCGGCCGGCAAGGTCGACACGACCAAGGTCAAGGTCTTCGCCACCACCCCTGCCTACTTCGACTACAACTGGACGGTGCGCGGAACCCTCGACCCGGCGTTGGCGGCCAAGATCAAGGCGGCCTTCCTGGCCCTCGACCCGGCCAACCCGAAGGACAAGGAAATCCTCGACTTGCAAGCCGCCAGTCGCTTCATCGAAACCAAGCCTGAGAACTACAAGGGCATCGAGGAAGCCGCACGCGCCGCCGAACTGCTCAAATGACCCTGCAACTGACCCAGGTCAGCGTGACCCATGCCAACGGCGTCCAGGCGCTACGGGGCATCGACCTGCACATCGGCGCCGGCGAACAGGTCGCGATCATCGGCCCGTCCGGCGCGGGCAAGTCGAGCCTGCTCAACCTCCTCGCCACCGCCCTGCGCCCGGGCAACGGCGAGCTGCAGTTGCTCGGCGAACGCGCCTGGCAACTGTCCGCCCGTCAGCGTCAGCGCCTGCGCGCGCGCATCGGTCTGATTCACCAATCGCCGCCCCTGCCGCCACGCCAGCGTGTGGTGACGGCGGTCCTGGCCGGAAAACTGGGTCAGTGGGGCATCGGTAAAAGCTTGTTGAACCTGCTGCACCCGCTGGATATTCCAGGCGCCAGGGCGGCATTGGCCCGGCTGGACCTGGGGGACAAACTGTTCGCGCAATGCCAGCAACTGTCCGGCGGACAGCTGCAACGCGTGGGCATTGCCCGGGTGTTGTACCAGGCGCCGGAGGTGTTGCTGGCCGACGAACCGGTTTCGGCTATGGACCCGGTCTTGGCCGAGCACACGCTTTCGGTGCTGTGCCGTCACGCCCGGGAACACAACGTCACCCTGGTCGCCAGCCTGCACGCGGTGGAACTGGCCTTGGCACACTTTTCCCGGGTCATCGGCCTTCGGGACGGGCAGATCCTCTTCGACCTGCCCACCGAGGCGGTCGACCGTCCGTTGCTCGACACGCTCTACGCCAACGAACAGCTGCAGTCTTCGCCAACAACGCCCCACGCGCCCTTGAGCGTGCAGATTCCCCGATGCTGACACGCGATACCCGAGACCCCGCCACCCGCCCGCGCCTGCTGCTCAGTCTGCTGGCGCTTGTGCTGCTGTGGCCGGGCATCCGGTTCAGCGAGCTGGATCTCGGCGTGCTGCTGGCGAGCGACAGCCAGAGCGAAATGGGCCGGTTCGTCGCGGCGTTCTGGCCGCCCGCCCATGGCGACGAATTCGTTGAATTGCTGTGGCAGGCCACCTTGCAAACGCTGGCGATCGCCACGGCCGGCATGGCCCTGGCATTGCTGCTGGCGGTGCCCGCGAGCCTACTGGCCAGCCGCGCCCTCTCACTGTCGGCGGCCTCCCGCGCCGGGCACCCGGGTTATTGGGGTCAACTACTGCGCTGGCCGGTACGCGGCGTGTTGATCTTCTTGCGCAGCGTGCCGGAAATCGTCTGGGCCTTGCTCTTCGTGCGCGCCGTAGGCCTCGGCCCAACGGCCGGCGTACTGGCGATTGCCATTACCTACAGCGGCATGCTGGGTAAGGTCTATGCGGAAATCTACGAATCGGTCGACCAGCGTCCGGCCCACGCCCTCTTGCAGTCCGGCAGCAGCCGGCTTGCGGCCTTCTGCTACGGGATCCTCCCCAATGTCGCGGCGGAACTGTTGTCGTACACGGTGTACCGCTGGGAATGTGCGATCCGCGCCTCGGTGGTGATGGGTTTCGTCGGGGCCGGAGGGCTGGGTCAGCAAATGGACCTGTCGCTGCGCATGTTCGCCGGCGGTGAAGTGGCCAGCTTGCTGCTGACGTTCCTCGCACTGGTGCTGCTCGCCGATCAACTCAGCCGCCTGCTGCGCTGGAGGCTGGCATGAATCGCCTGCTCAACGCGGTCATGCTCCTGTGCATCGGTGCGGCAGTCGTGGCTTCGTTCATCTACCTGGGCATCGACCTGGGCGAGCTCGGCGACAGCGGCAATCTGCAGCGGATGGCGGCTTATGCGCAGCGCTTTCTCAGCCCGGACCTGAGCCCGAGCCATCTGAAGGCGATCGGTCATGGCGCCCTGGAAACCCTTGCCATGTCCGCCCTTGGCACCCTGCTTGCGGCGGTGTTCGGCCTGCTATTGGCCTTGCCGGCGGCCGGGCGCTTCGGCTGGCTGCTGCAAAGCGCTTCGCGCCTGGTGCTCAACGCCTTGCGCGCCGTTCCAGAACTGGTCTGGGCGGCGCTGATGGTCCTGGCCGCCGGGCTTGGTCCCAACGCCGGCACCCTGGCCTTGGCCCTGCATACCACTGGCGTGCTCGGCCGACTGTTCGCCGAGGCCCTGGAAAATACCCCCTCCGAACCGGCCGATGCCATCCGCCTGCAAGGTGGCAATGCCGTGTTGGCGTTCTGCTACGGCACGCTGCCCAACCTCCTGCCCCAGCTACTGGCCTATGTCCTGTACCGCTGGGAAAACAATATCCGCATGGCCAGCGTGCTCGGCTTCGTCGGCGCCGGGGGACTGGGGCAAATGCTCTACGTCAGCCTCAGCCTGTTCCAGGAAGCCCAAGGCAGCACGGTGATCCTGGCGATGCTGTTGCTGGTTTTGGCGGTCGATACGTTGAGCGGTTGGAGTCGCCAGCGTTGGGTCAAGGCTTGAGGTGTTGGGGTAAAACCAACACGTTCGATAAAAGCCTTCCCGAGATCCTGGTCTTTCATTCCGAGAGGCATCGTTTTTTTGGTGTGTATATCCGTTGCTGCGGTAACGGCCACTTAGGGTTGCGCCCTGACGGCGAGTCACTTTCGAAAATCCGGAAGCCGGCCCAGGCGAAAGTGACCAAAGCGCTTCTGCCCCACCGCTCGGTGCCTGCGTTCGGCCATCGTGGTTAACGGGGCACTCCAGATCAACGTCCACCCCGAGGCGGCCTGATAGCCGATCTGGCTCTTGATGGGGACCGCGTTTTTCCTGTGGGAGCGAGCTTGCTCGCGATGAGGGCGGTAGGCTTAACATCCATGTGACTGAACCACCGCCATCGCGAGCAAGCTCGCTCCCACACAGGTTCTTGGTCGTTTATAAGATCAGTGTCCACCGCCGATCCCTGTGGGAGCGAGCTTGCTCGCGATGGCGGTGGGTCTGCTTGCATCAATGCTGAATGTGCCGCCCTCACGAGCAGGCTCGCTCCCACAAAGTTTTCCCATGGCTCTACGCCCTCTCCATCAACGCCGGCTGCACATCCGCCTCACCCTGCAACAACTCAACCACCCAATCGATAAACACCCGAACCCTGGGCGACAGCTGTCGATGGGGCGGGTACACCGCTGAGATCGGCCACACCGGCACACTGTACTCGCTCAACACTTCGACCAGCCTGCCCTCGGCCAACTGCCGTTGCACGTGGTAACGCGGCACCTGGATCAAGCCGAATCCCGCTTCACAGGCCGTCACATAAGCGTCGGCGTTATTGACGGTCAACTCACTCGGCAATTGCATTTCCCGCACCCGCCCCGCCACCTCGAATTCGAACGGGAAGAACCGTCCATTGCCCGACGCAAAGCCAATGGCCTGATGCGTCGGCAAATCCTCCAGCCGCCGAGGCGTGCCGACCCGAGCGAGGTAGCCGGGGCTGGCACAGGTCAACTGATGAAGGCGCACGATGGGCCGCGCCACCAAGCCTTGATCAAGGATAGTGCCGGCGCGGATTGCGCAATCCACGCCCTCGCGCTGCAGATGGACTTGGTGATCATGAAAACCCATGTCCAGTTGCAACGCCGGGTAGCGGCGATAGAAATCCGGTAGGCGCGGCAGGATCCAGGTACAGCCAAAGGCGATGGGCATGTCCACCTTCAAGGTGCCACGCGGCTGGCTCCGTTGCGCCGACAACGAACTTTCCAGGTCATCGAGGTCGTCCAGCAACTGGCCGCTGCGCTGGTAATACGCTTGGCCATCGAGCGTTGCGCGCACCTGTCGGGTGGTGCGCTGCAACAGTTGCACGCCCAAATGGGCTTCCAACTGCTGGATCAACAGGCTGACCGTGGCTCGGGGCAAGCCAAGGTCATCGGCCGCCTTGCCAAAACCGCCCAGCTCGACGATACGCCGGAACACTTGCATGGCCTGTAATCGGTCCACTGTCGCGCCTCATTATTTAGATATTCCGAATAGTTAAACCAATAATAGGGTATTTATCCAGGAAACCCCTTGCTGGAGACTGCACAGGTCGTTCATTTCCAGGAGCTATCAGCATGAAGACCCGCCAACTCGGCCATCGCGGCCCTTACGTTTCCTCCATCGGCCTGGGCTGCATGGGCATGTCGGACTTCTACACCACGGGCACGGACGAGGGCGAAGCGATTGCCACGCTGCACCGCGCCGTGGAATTGGGTGTGACGCTGTTCGACACCGCCGACATGTATGGGCCGCATACCAACGAAGCACTGCTCGGACGTGCCCTGCGAGGCAAGCGTGAAAGCCTGTACCTGGCGAGCAAGTTCGGCCTGGTGCGCAGCAGCGATCCCCATGCCCGTGGCGTCAATGGCCGCCCCGAATATGTGCGACAGTCGATCGACGGCAGCCTCAAGCGCCTCGACACCGACTACCTCGACCTCTACTACCAGCACCGCATCGACCCGGAGGTGCCCGTCGAAGAAACCATCGGCGCCATGGCCGAGCTGGTCAAGGCCGGCAAGGTCCGCCACATCGGCATCTCGGAGGCCAGCGCCGAGACCATCCAGCGAGCCCACGCCGTGCACCCACTGGCTGCGGTGCAAAGCGAATACTCGTTGTGGTCCCGCGAACCTGAACACAATGGCGTGCTCGATACCTGCAAACGCCTGGGCATTGCGTTCGTCGCCTACAGCCCCTTGGGCCGAGGCTTTCTGACCGGCGAGCTGAAGTCACCGGAGGATTTTGCCGCCGATGACTATCGCCGCTTCAACCCGCGCTTCCAGGCCGACAACTTCAAGCGCAACCTGGCGCTGGTCGAACGGGTCAAGGCCTTGGCCTCGGACAAGGGCATCAGCGCCTCGCAACTGGCCCTGGGTTGGGTATTGGCCCAGGGTGACCACGTCATTCCGATCCCGGGCACCAAGCAGCGCAAGTACCTGGAGAGCAATGTGGCGGCGGCTTCGGTGGCGTTGAACGCTGACGAATTGGCCCAGCTGGATGGGATTTTCACAGGCGACGGTGTGGTGGCGGGCGACCGATACCAGGCGCAGACGATGACGTTGTTGAACGGTTGATCCGTCGGCTGGGCTGTCGGTTTCGACGGGCCGTACTCAAGCAGGCGTCAGTCCAGCCGATAACCCTATCAATAACAGCCCAGGGCCTCGCCGGGCTCTGCCAGTTGCATAGGGTAATAATCAATGGGTTTGCCGCTTAATCGCCTGCTGATGTGGGGCGTCCTGATGTTCCTCGCTGCAAGCACTTACGCGGCAGAGACACCGCTGCGCATCGTGACGGAGGAGCTGCCGCCCTACAACATGACGCAGAACGGGCGCGTGACCGGCATGAGCACCGAAGTGGTTCAGGCCGTGCTCAAGGAAGTCGGCATGGACGCGCCCATTCAGCCGATGCCCTGGGCCCGGGCCTACGACCTGGCGCTCAATGAAAGCAACGTGTTGATCTATTCGATCGTCCGCACGCCTGCACGCGAATCGCTTTTCCAGTGGGTGGGCACCATTGGCCCGACGCAGTGGTATATCTACTCGCTGGCGGACCGGCCGGTAAAACTCGACTCGCTGGCCGACGCCCATGGTCACCAGATCGCCACGGTCAATCAGGACGTGGGCGAGCAATACCTGGTCTCGAAGGGGTTTCGCATCGGTGAGGAATTGCAGTCGAGCACCAAGTACGAACACAACTACCGCAAGCTCAAGGTCGATCACGTCGAGCTGTGGATTTCCAACGAGCTCAACGCGCTGTACCTGACGCGCCAGAATGGCGAAGACCCGGACAAGGTGCTGATCCGCTCCCTGGCGCTTCCCGAACTGAGCAGCGCAGATGGCCTGAACATGGCCTTCAGTCGCAAGACGCCGGCCGAGACGGTGGAGAAGTTCCGCGCCGGTCTTGAGACCATCCGCCGCAACGGGGTCTACGACGCCATCCTGCGCAAATGGTTATGACATGGGTGACCCTTTCCGCACGGCGTCCTCCCAGCCACCACCGACCAAGGCGTTCAGCTCCCTGGGGCGACGCCTGGTGCTGGCAACGCTGCTGTTCTGCCTGTTCTTTACCCTGGCGATGGTCACCTGGCGCACCTGGCTGGCCTGGGAAAACAACCTGGCGGAAATGAATTCGGAGCTAGCCCTGATCGACCAGGTGTTCCAGAACACCCTGGCCCATGCCATTTGGGAACTGGATCGCGAATCTCTCGACCAACAAATCACCAGCGTTGCCGGGGCAGCCCCCGTGGGTCGCGTGGTGTTGAACATCCTGCGCCCCGGGCAAGCGCCTGAAGTCATCGAGCTCAAGCGCTACGCCGTCGATCAATCGGGCGTGGTGCCGGTGCTGCATCGCCAGCTCATCGCCCAGCCCTACGCCGGAGCCCATGAAAAAGTCGGTGAGCTGACCATCGAAGGCGACAACAACCTGCTGTGGGAGCGCCTCTGGAGCGAAGCGCGCAGCATCGTCATCACCCAGCTCATCCAGTCCTTGCTGCTGGCCGGGTTGATCATGACCATGTTCAACCGACTGGTGACCGTGCATGTGGTGCATATCGCCCGTCACCTGGGCGAACTCGCGCCGCATACCCTCAAGCGTCACCTCAAGCTGCAACGGGCGGTGCATCGCCAGGACGAACTGAGCCTGCTCGAATTCCAGGTCAATGAACTCCAGGACAATCTGCGCGCCCACCTCGAACGCCAGCGTTCGGATGAACTGGCCCTGGCCGCCAGCCGCGATCAAATGGCCGAACTGGTGGAGGCACGCACCGCGGAACTGAAAGCAGCCAACCAATCCCTCGAAGCCCTGTCCCGTCACGATGCCTTGACGGGCCTGGCCAATCGTCGCTACTTCGACGAATTGAAGGAAATCGAGTTTCGCCGGGCAATCCGTCACAACACCCCGCTGGCCGTGCTCATGTGCGACGTCGATTTCTTCAAGATCTACAACGACACCTACGGCCACATGCAGGGCGACCTGTGCCTGAAAGAGATCGCCGAAACCTTGCGCAGCGTGTTCGGCCGCTCTGGCGAACTGACCGCCCGCGTAGGCGGCGAAGAGTTCGTCGTGGTCCTGCCCAACATCAACGCCGCCCAGGCCTGTCAGGCGGCTCAACGCTTTCGCACCAGCCTGGCGGAACGTGAGCTGCCCCACAGCGGCTCCAAGGTCTCGCCTTTCGTCACCGTGAGCATTGGCGTCGCCGAGCTGGACCCGGAAACCATGGACCATTTCGATCAATTGCTGCAACGCGCCGACCAGGCGCTGTACCGGGCCAAACACCAGGGACGCGACCGCGTTGCCCTGTAACAACCATCACGCGTCATGAGGTCTGCCTATGCACGTTCGCCTGATACTCTGCTCATGCTTGCTACTCGCCTCGATCAGCCTGCAAAGCCACGCCGAGGCAATCGAAGTCGTGACCGAAGACTCCCTGTACGCCTATCAGCGTGACAACAAGGTCGTCGGGCCGGGCATTCTCATCGCCGAGGAGACGCTGAGAAACGCGCAGCTCACCGATTACAGCCTGTCGCTGTACCCGTGGGCTCGGGCCTACGAAAAAGCATTGCACGAGCCCAACGTGCTGATCTTCCCACTGGACCGCACCCCGGCCCGCGAGGCATTGTTCAAATGGGTGGGTGAAATACATCGGGTGGCGAGCCGGCTCTATAAAATGCGTGACAATAAAGATATCGCCGTCAACAACCTCGAAGAGGCCAAGCAGTACAGCATCGGTGTGGTGCGCAATGACGCCAAGCAGATTTACTTGCAACAGCGTGGGTTTACCCGGTTGGTCATCTCGGCCAACAACCACGACAACTTTCAAAAACTGCTGAATCGGCAGATCCAGTTGCTGCCGATGCCGGAAAACACCGCGCGCCTGATGAGCCAAGATGCCCAAGTGGATTTCACTTCATTGGAAGAGGTCTATACCCTCGATGAACAACCCCACAGGGTCCACCTGGCCTTCAGCCTGAGCACGCCGGATGACGTCGTCGCCAAGGCCCAACTCGCTTTCGAAAAACTCAAGGCGTCCGGTGAAGTCGCACGGATCATGAACGAACAGCGGTAGACTCTGGGGGATCACACCGCAAGCAACGATGAGGTATGTCCCGATGAGTAAAGCGTCCTACGTTCCGCCCAAGGTCTGGGAAAACGACGCCCCGTCTGGCGGCCAGTTCGCCAGCATCAACCGCCCTGTCGCCGGGCCGACCCATGACAAAACCTTGCCGGTTGGCAAGCACCCGCTGCAGCTCTATTCCCTGGCCACGCCCAACGGCGTGAAGGTGACCATCCTGCTGGAGGAACTGCTGGCGCTGGGTCATACGGGCGCGGAGTACGATGCCTGGTTGATCCGCATCGGCGAAGGTGACCAGTTCTCCAGCGGCTTTGTCGAGGTCAACCCCAACTCCAAGATCCCGGCCCTGCTGGACCGCAGCGTGGAACCCGCCATCCGGGTCTTCGAATCCGGCTCGATCCTGCTTTACCTGGCGGAAAAATTCGGCGCCTTCCTGCCCACCGACCCGGCGGGCCGCACCGAAACACTGAACTGGCTGTTCTGGCAGATGGGCTCCGCCCCGTACCTGGGCGGTGGCTTCGGACATTTCTACGCATACGCGCCGGAGAAACTCGAATACCCGATCAATCGCTTCACCATGGAAGCCAAGCGCCAACTCGACGTCCTGGACCGCCGCCTCGGCGAAAGCCAATACCTGGCAGGCAACGACTACACCATCGCCGACATCGCGGTCTGGCCCTGGTATGGGCAACTGGTGCGCAACAACGTGTACGGCGCCGCCGAATTCCTGAGTGCCCACGAATACACCCATGTGCAGCGCTGGGCAGAAGAAATTGCCAAGCGCCCAGCTGTCCAGCGCGGACAGCGGGTCAATCGCACGTGGGGTGACGAGGCGAGCCAGGTGCCGGAGCGGCATGAGGCTGGGGATTTGGGCTGAGGCCCCATGCAAGGTCGCCGGTGAACCTCGATTTCTCGACTGGCACAGCCCCCCTGTGGGAGCGAGCTTGCTCGCGATAGCGGTGGATCAGTTGGCATTGGATGCTGAATGTATCGACGCCATCGCGAGCAAGCTCGCTCCCACACTGGATGGATGGTGAACCTCGGCTCCTCGACTGGCACAGTCCCCCTGTGGGAGCAAGCTTGCTCGCGATAGCGGTGGATCAGTTGGCATTGAATGCTGAATGTGCCGACGCCATCGCGAGCAAGCTCGCTCCCACAGTTCTTTCCCCAAATTTTCGTCAAGTGTTCAGCGGTTGGCTTCCAGCCTGTACCCATCGCCCGCCGACGCCGGAGTCGTTTCAGTGGCCAGGGCAAAAACACACTCATCCAGATAAGGCCTGACATCTGCCCATTTCTTGCGATCGGCGATAAACCCCCGCAGCTTCTTGCCGGCATCCACAACATCCGGTTCATGCGCCATCAACATGAGCCTGGCGACTGAACTGGCGTCATCGTCCTTGTGCTTGGCATGATCCTGCCGCGCGTAAGAATGAAACTCCTCGATCCGCCCCAGCACAGCCTCGGCGCCTCCCATGCACTTGTCACCCAGCACCTCTTCGCGCCGCTGCGCATGCCCCCCGGCAAAGCTGTCCTGGACAAGGTGAAGCAAACTGCCAAACGCCACCTGATTCACATTCGCCCGCAACCATGGACGCCCCACCGCAAAAAGATCCTGCACGGTCTGGCCGTTATTGAAATGCTGTTCCCAGCCTTCGATCTTGATGTCTTTCAAATAGGTATTGATGGGATAGGTTCCATCGGCAACCCCCCAGGCGAACTCGGCCCACATCATGATTTCACGCTTGGTCTTCTCCGGCGCGTTGCCCTCTTGGGACGCCATTGCATGCAAGAATTGCAGATCGCCAAAATGCGAACGAGAGATGTAGTTCCCCGCTCCCATGAACGCCATCGGATCGGAAACGCTTATGGCCTCTGCTTTCTCGAAGAGATTGACCCAACACCGCGTCTGCGAAATAAACCCAACCGAGTAACGCCCATTGCAGCCCTTGGTCTTGGCGTCTTCCGCGCCCGGCATGAATACCGGATCATCGTTCCAGCGAACCCCTGCAATAACGTAGGCGCCGGCATTCTCCAGGTTGGGGTTACTGCAATCCTGCCAATCCCCGTCACATCCATAGATCTTCTGCGTCAGCGCCTCATGGGCAGGATCGGAAAAGTTATGCAGCGCAAAACTGGCGAAAGGCACCGTCGCCTTATAGGAAACCCCATATTTCTTGGCCATCTCCCGCTCAGCCAAGGTGCCATCCGGCGAGAGCTGAAAAGCGTTGGCCTGGCAGATGCAACCCAACAAAACACCCCAAGCAACTCCCGACATGGCTTTGTATGTATTCATGGATTGTCTCTGGGCGATGACGAGCAGGTTCTCGTTTCGCGCTTGGGGTTGGTTGTGGTGAATGGCAAGACGCCATCGTCGAAGCATAGCGGGTGAGTCTTTGCCGTCCAGCAAGAACTGGTTCTTCCGTAGGTTTCCCCGAGACCTATACGAAAGTCTCTGCCCAACAGACGGAGCAAACCCCAACCAAAAGCCCCTATGGACCACCCCCGCAAATAGCACAAGCTCACGCCCACACAAGCCCCTCAGCCGTGACCGTTACAGCGAAAGGACCCCGCACGCATCCCTCGTACGCATCACGTCGCGCTCAACCGAGTCCAGCCATGAACCTACCGAACCTCTTCAACCAAGCCCGACCCCGCACTCAAGGGACGGTCAGCGTGGCCTGCACTTCGGGTGAACTCGACCAGGCGCTGGCCAACGTACGTATCACCCCAGTATTAATCACCGGTTTCGTCTCCCCTCACCTGGACATCGACCAGATCGCCACCAAGATCAAGAAGCGCTTCTCCCACAGCGCTATCAGCCTGTGCACAACCTCGGGAGAGCTGTGCAACGCTGCAAACACACTGTATTGCCAGACCGGCGAGACCTGGGATCGGGTGGTGTTGCAGCTGTTTGACGCCAGTGTGATTGTGTCGGCCGAGGTGGTGATGGTGCCGCTGGAGTGCGAAGACATTCGCGGGGGCGGCAAACGCTTGGCCATGCGTGAGCGAATCACCCGATTGGTGAATAACATCAAGCAGGCGCAGGTGAGCACGCCCATCGACCATCGCGATACCTTGGCCTACGTGGTGTTCGATGGCCTTTCGGCTTCCGAGTCGTTTTTTATGGAAGCGCTCTATGAATCGGGGCGCTTCCCTTGCCTGTTCGTCGGCGGCTCGGCCGGTGGCAAGACGGATTTCAAAAAGACCCTGATCAGCGATGGGCAGCGCAGCTATCAGAACCATGCGCAGATTGTCTTCCTGAAAACCGCGGCGGACGTGCGCTTCGGGGTGTTCAAGAGCCAGAACTTCCAACCGGCCGGGTTGACGTTCAGCGTGCTGACCGCGTCGGTCGAGGACCGCACCATCGACCAGGTCATCGACAGCCGCGGGAACATCAAGAGCATGGTCCAGGCGCTGTGCGAGGCATTCGAGTGCAGTGCCCAGGCGCTGGAGAAGAAGCTGGCCGATTATTCATTCGCCATCCGCGTGGGTGATGAGCTGTTCGTCCGTTCCATTGCCCGCATCGACTATCAGCAGCAGATCATCCAGCTGTTCTGCGACGTGGCGCCCGGCGAAGAGCTGGTGATGGTCAAGCGCACGCCCCTGCGCGAGGCGACCCGGCTCGACTACGAGAAATTCCTCAAGGGCAAAGGTGGTCGGCCGGTGGCCGCTATTCTCAACGATTGCATCCTGCGCCGGCTCAACAACAGCAGCGATCTGGGCAGCATGGCCGGCATTTTCGGGGATGTGCCTTTGGCCGGCTTCTCGACGTTTGGTGAAATCCTCGGCCTGAACCTTAACCAGACGCTCACGGCGATTTTCTTCTTCAGAGTCACCAAGGGCGCCGGTTTTGTCGATGAATACGTCGATAACTTCATCGCCCACTATGGCGAGTTCAAGGCGTTTTTCCTGCGCCGCCAGATCAAGAAATTGGCGGGCCTGAACCATGTCGTGGTCAAGCAGATCATGGCCTTCAAGATGAATGATTTCAGCAGTGCCTTGGACACTCGCGGCCTGGACCAGACAATCCTGCCGGTGTTCGACGGCCTGACAGACCTGGGCATGGTGTTGGCGCAGGCCAGCCAGCAGCAAGCGCAGATGGCAACGCAAATCAAGCATTACTCGGGCGAGCTTCACCTGTCGATGGATGACCTGACGGGCACGATAGACCGGCAAAACAGCGTCGCCGAGCAGGCCGGCACGACCGTCGAGCAACTGGCCACGCAAGCGGGTGAAGCCGTGGTCGGTGCCCGAGCGCTCGCCAGTTCGAGCTTGCGTATTCAGTCGATCGTGCAGGTCATCCAGCAAATCGCCGGACAGACCAACCTGTTGGCCCTCAACGCCGCCATCGAAGCCGCGCGGGCGGGTGAGATGGGCAGAGGGTTTGCGGTGGTGGCCGATGAGGTCCGCAAGCTCGCGGAAATCACCCGCCAGAATGCTGCGGAAATAGGTGTGGACATCGACCTGCTCTCGACGGAGATCCAAGGGGTCGCCCAACAGATCGAAGACCAGTCCGTCGCCGTGAGCGCCCTGCGCGAGATGCTCGATGCACTGGAAGACTCGAGCCGTACCACCGAAGGCACGGCACAACGCACAAAGGCCATCGCGGACACCTTGACCGGGCTGACTCACGCCAGTGCTTGAGGCCGAGTCGCCCAAGCACTGGATCGAGATTGGGCGACCACCGCAGATCCTGCTGTGGTGGATCAGTTTGCAGTGATGTTGACTGTGCCGCCGTCATCGCGAGCAAGCTCGCTCCCACAGTTTTTGAGTTGCCCGCAGGCATCACAATTACCCTGAGCTCCCACAGGGATTTGTGCCCACTGGGAGCTTGTGGTTGTTCGCAGCCGTCACCGTCAGGGAATCAACATCTGCACCTGCCCCGGCACGACGATCTTGATCACCCCCGCCCAGGTGCACATCAAGGTGCTGTTCGCATCGATGGCCGGCATGTTGCCCAGCAACAGGGTCGGTGCGCCGCCGGGGATCCACGGGGCGGCGGTGGCCGGGATGCAGGGCATGGGGGTCAGCACGCCCAGGGCCGCTGCGGTGGCCGCGGCCACGGTGGGGTTCGCCAGGCTCATGCACATGCCGAAGGTGGTGATGTTCACCAGCGGGATGTGATCCATGATGTTCGCCGCTGGCATCCCGCCGGTCAGCAGGCGATTGACCGGCAGCACATTGAGCACCGCCGGGGCTGCGCCGAAGCTGCATTGCAAGGTCGCGGTGCCACAGACTTGCGGGCATCCCATCGCGGCGGCTCCTTTGAAAGCGACTCATCCAAAACCATAGCTCGCCCGCATCCGATGCGCACGCCGCCATGCATCAAGCCCGCTGATTATCCGGCAACACGCTAACCTATAAGACCCTGGCGTGCTTGTGACGCCTCCCACGCGCCATTAGATTAGCCAATGATCGATGGCCTCCAAAATAAGCAGAAGGGATAAGCATGGCGTTTACTGATCAGTCCACCCGCGTGCGCGACGGTGAAGAACTCGATGCCAACCTGATCGACCCGTACCTCAAGGCCCACATTCCCGGCCTGACCGGCCTGCCGCGGATCAGCCAGTTTCCCGGGGGCGCGTCGAACCTGACCTACCTGCTGGAATACCCCGAACAGGAATTCGTCCTGCGCCGGCCGCCGTTCGGCCACAAGGCCAAGTCCGCCCACGACATGGGCCGTGAGTTCCGCATCCTCAACCAATTGCGCGAAGCGTTCCCGTACTGCCCCAAAGCCTACGTGCATTGCACCGACGAAGCGGTGATGGGCGCCGAGTTCTATGTGATGGAACGCGTCAACGGCATCATCCTGCGCTCCGACCTGCCGCCGGAGCTGGGCTTCGACACCGCCCGCACCGAAGCGCTGTGCAAGAGCTTCATCGACCGGCTCGTCGAATTGCACCGCGTCGACTACAACGCGTGCGGCCTGGCCGACCTGGGCAAGCCCGAAGGCTACGTGGCCCGGCAGATCCGTGGCTGGAGCGACCGCTACGAAAAGGCCCTGACCCCCGATGCGCCGAAATGGGAGACGGTCAAGGCCTGGCTCAACGACAAGATGCCCGCCGACCACCCGACGTCGAGCATCGTCCACAACGACTACCGCTTCGACAACGTGATCCTCGACCCGCAGAACCCGATGCAGATCATCGGTGTGCTGGACTGGGAACTGACCACCCTCGGCGACCCGTTGATGGACCTGGGCAACAGCCTCGCCTACTGGATCGAGGCCGACGACCCGGCGCCAGTGCAACTGATGCGTCGCCAACCGAGCCACGCCCCCGGCATGCTGACCCGCCGCGAATTCGTCGATTACTACGCCGAGCGCGCCGGGATCCGCATCGACAATTTCGACTTCTACTACACCTACGGCCTGTTCCGCCTGGCCGGGATCGTCCAGCAGATCTACTACCGCTTCTTCCACGGCCAGACCCAGGACAAACGCTTCGCGCAGTTCGTTCAGATGAACACACTGCTGGAGCAGATGAGCCTGCAGGTCATCGGTAAATCCACGCTCTGAGCGCCCCCATAACAAGGAAACAGCATGTCCAAGACCCAGTTGTTCGACCTCGACGGTAAAATCGCCTTCGTTTCCGGGGCCAGCCGCGGCATCGGCGAAGCCATCGCCAAACTGCTGGCCCAGCAAGGCGCCCATGTGATCGTATCCAGCCGCAAGCTCGACGGTTGCCAGCACGTGGCCGATGCGATCATCGCCGCCGGCGGCAAGGCCACCGCCATCGCCTGCCACATCGGTGAAATGGAGCAGATCAGCCAGGTGTTCGCCGGTATCCGCGAACAGTTCGGGCGCTTGGACATCCTGGTGAACAACGCCGCCACCAACCCGCAGTTCTGCAACGTGCTGGACACCGACCTGGGTGCCTTCCAGAAAACCGTGGATGTGAACATCCGCGGCTATTTTTTCATGTCCGTGGAAGCCGGCAAGCTGATGCGCGAAAACGGCGGCGGTAGCATCATCAACGTGGCGTCGATCAACGGCATCTCGCCGGGGATCTTCCAGGGCATCTACTCGGTGACCAAGGCCGCGGTGATCAACATGACCAAGGTCTTCGCCAAGGAATGCGCGCAGTTCGGCATCCGCTGCAACGCCCTGTTGCCGGGCCTGACCGACACCAAGTTCGCCTCGGCGCTGGTCAAGAACGACGCGATCCTGAAGACCGCCCTGGCGCAGATCCCCCTCAAGCGCGTGGCCGACCCAAGCGAAATGGCCGGCGCGGTGTTGTACCTGGCCAGCGATGCGTCGAGCTATACCACGGGCGTGGCGTTGAATGTGGATGGTGGGTTCCTGTCCTGACGGCGGGCTTAATGGAATTCCTGTGAAATCACCTGTGGGAGCGAGCTTGCTCGCGATAGCGTTTCATCAGTCATACAAGTACTGGCTGACCCGCCGCTATCGCGAGCAAGCTCGCTCCCACAATAGATTCTCTGGGATCGCAGAAATGAATATTTATTCCAACATTTGCAATTAAAGAATATTTATTCCATAAAGAGCCCTCCTGAAAACAAAAATTCAAAGGGCTCTTTCTCATGCGCGAACTCGGCATCGGTCTGATTGGCACCGGCTTCATGGGCCGTGCCCATGCCTTGGCGTTCCACAATGCCAAAGCGGTGTTCGACCTCCCCCTGAACCTGACACTGACGGCCCTGGCCGACGCCGATCCGCAGCGTGCCCGGCAATGTGCCCAAAGCTGGGGGTTCGAGACGGCCCATAGCGACTGGCAACGGCTGATCGACGACCCGAAGGTTCATCTGGTCGCCATTACCACACCGAACCATCTGCACTTCCCGATGGCCATGGCCGCGCTGGCGGCTGGCAAAGCGGTCTATTGTGAAAAGCCTCTGGCGGTGTCCCTGGAGCAGGCCGAGCAGATGCGCCAGGCGGCCAAGGTCGCCGGGGTGGTGACGCGGGTCGGCTACAACTACCAGCACAACCCGATCATCCAACGGGCGCGGGACATGATTCAACGCGGCGAACTGGGGCAGATCATCAGTTTCCAGGGCGAGTTCAGCGAAGACTTCATGGCCGATCCCGCCTCGCCGTGGTCATGGCGTTGCGAAGCGACCCACGCCGGTGGCGCACTGGCGGACCTGGGCAGCCACTTGCTGGCCATGGCCCGGCACTTGTTGGGCGATGTCGAGGCCGTGTGCGCCGACAGCCAGACCGTGCACCACCAGCGCCCTGCCAGCGTCGGCAGTGCCGAACAACGGGCCATCGCCGTGGATGACCAGTTCCACGGGCTGCTGCGTTTCGCCAATGGCGCCCGCGGCACGGTGAGCAGCAGTTGGCTCAAGCACGGCTACAAGAACCACCTGAGTTTCGAGATCAGCGGCACCCTCGGCACCCTGGCGTTCGATCAGGAACGGCTCAATGAACTGCGCCTGTGTCGCGCCGGTCAGCCAGGCTTCCAGCGCCTGCTGGCGGGCCCAGACTTGCCTGGCTATGCCGCGTTCAGCCCGGCTGCCGGGCATCAGTTGGGTTACAACGAATTGAAGACGTTGGAGGTGCAGGAGCTGATCATGGCCCTCACTGGCGAAGGCGCCGGCGGGACAGACTTCGACGAGGCCTGGGAAGTGGAGCGGCTGGCGGCGGCGATTCGTGTGGCGGCGCGGGAGGAGCGTTGGGTCAAGGTGAGGTGAGCTATAACCGCTCATTTGTGCCCATTTTGTGAACCGTTGGAAAGGGACTTATCCCCACCTGTGGGAGCAAGGCTTGCCCGCGATGAAGATGACGCGGTCTCCCTGGGAACCGAGGCGCCTGCATCGCGAGCAAGCTTTGCTCCCACGCAGCGGGGATAAATCCCCTCGCCACAGAGGGTGTCCAACTTCAATCTTGGGTTTGCAATTCAACCAACCTTGCCGCCAACGCCTTGGCCTGGCTCGCCACATCGGTCACGGCAGTACTTTCCCACCACATCCCCCGCAGTGGCGGGCCCATGGCGAACAGGCGGCTGGCCGGCTCGCCGTGGGCATCCCGCACCGCGCCATCGGCACGCGCGGCGATGCCCAGGGCCAGCGGCCCCGGCTGGATCAGCCCTCGCGCCAATAGCTGTTGCGGTAACGGTCTGGCAACGCGACGCCAGTCATATTCGATGCCGCTGGAGTTGATCAACGCGGCGCCCTGCACCACTTCCAGTCCAGCCTCGTTCCGTCGGCGAATGCAAATGGCCACTAAGCCTTCGGCAGACGTTGCCAGCCCCTTGAACGACGCCGCATGAATCCGCAACCGCCCTTCCCCGTGCAAACGCGCCACCAGCTCCGCACTCAACGGTGGCGAGCGATGGTGATGGCTCTCCCACCATGGCCGCACATGCCGCACGAACTGTCGGCGCTGCACATCGCTGGCCTGGTTCCACAAACGCCCGATGTGCGCGCGTACCGTATCCAGCGGCGCCTGCCAATCGATCCCTTGGGCTTGGGCCTGGCGGCATTGCTCGCGCAGGGCTCGCATCAGTTGGCGGGGCGAACGCAGGCTGGGATCCTCGGCGAGGAAATCCACCCAGGCCGGCGGTTGGCGGCGCACATGGGGCAGCAGGCCATGGCGGGAAAACACTTCGATCAGCCCGCGATGCCCGGCCTGTTCCAGGGACACGACGGCATCGACCATGGTCAGCCCCGAGCCAATGATCAGCACCGTGGACTGCGGGTCGAGCTGACGCATCGCAGCCACATCCCAGGGATCCAGGGCCGCGGCATTCAAGCCGCTGGATTCGGTTTGCGGGGTGCGCGCCGCCGGGAACATGCCGGTGGCCAGCACCGCGAAACGGCCACGCAAGATTTGGCCATCGTCCAGCGTCACCATCACGGCATCGTCGACAAGCCGCAGGTCCACGGCCTCCCCACGCACATGCTCGGCGGTCGAACCGTTTTGTGCGCCCCTCTCGCGCGCTTCGGCCAGGCGTTGCTGCACATAGAGGCCAAACATCCCCCGGGGTGGGAACAACTCGCTGATGGGCACGTGCTGCTGATCCGACTCGGGCCAGCCGCCGGCTTCGATGAACGCGGTGAGCCATTGAGTCAGGTCATCGGCGTTGTCCGGGTCAACGCTCATGCGCGCCGCGTTGCCGTTCAAGGTGTGGCCCAGTTCCACGGCACTGTAGGCTTCGCCCCGGCCCAATTCACTGCGCGGCTCGACGATCAGCACCTCGCGCCGGCCCGGCAGGCGCAGCAACTGCGCGGCCAGCATGGCACCGCTCAGGCCGCCGCCGATGATCAGCATATCGGCTTCGCGGATGAGCCCGCCGCCCTGTCGCTCCAGCGCTGTGTCCATACCGCTCTCCCCAGGCATCAAATCACCACGTTGCGTACGAATCTCGCCGCCACCGAGCCATCGTTGCGATAGGCATGGGGCTGGTTGCTGGCGAACATGAAGAACTCACCGACGCCTATGCGGCGCTCTTCGCTGCCCAGCAGCAACGTCAGGCAGCCTTCGAATACATAAAGTTGTTCGCTCCATCCATCTGCGTCGCACTCGGAATGGTAATGCTCGCCCGGCTCCAGCCGCCATTCCCAAAGTTCTACCTCACGGCTGGCGGTGGCCTTGGCGAGCAACACAGCTTTGCTGCCCGGGATCACACCGGTCCAGACCAGTTCGTTGATGCGGCTCGGGTCGCGGGCGTCGGGCGCTTGAATCAAGTCGCTGAAGGCGACATCGAGGGCTTCGGCGACCCGGTCCAGGGTGGTCAGGCTGACGTTCTTTTCGCCGGCCTCGATAGCCACCAGCATCCGCCGGCTGACTCCCGACAGCTCGGCCAGCGCCGTCTGGCTGAGCTCGGCGGCATGCCGCAGACGACGGACGTTCTGGCTGACGTGTTGCAGGACGGAGGCCCGCTGGCCGGATTCTTTGTGCACTATATTGCTCACATGGCTGGGTTGCGCATTATACTGCCCAACTTCGGACGCATTGTGCGTCCGCCTCAAGTGGCGCGCAAGGTCATGGCATCGGCGAACTCCCCGCAAGCTTCCCCCCGTTTCTCAAGGTTCAGCAAGGCCGAATGCGTGCTGGTGCTGATTACCATGATCTGGGGCGGGACTTTCCTGTTGGTGCAGCATGCCATGACGGTCAGCGGGCCGATGTTTTTCGTCGGCCTGCGCTTCGCCGCCGCAGCCGCGTTTGTCGCGCTGTTTTCCTGGCGGCAGCTGCGAGACCTGACCCTGTTCGAACTCAAGGCCGGGTGCTTCATCGGCGTGGCGATCATGCTCGGTTACGGCCTGCAGACCGTCGGCCTGCAAACCATCCCCAGCAGCCAATCGGCGTTCATCACCGCGCTTTACGTGCCGTTCGTGCCCTTGCTGCAATGGCTGGTGCTGGGCCGTCGACCGGGCTTGATGCCCAGCCTCGGTATCATGCTGGCGTTCACCGGACTGATGCTGGTATCGGGCCCGGCCGGGGCCTCGCTGAACTTCAGCCCCGGTGAAATCGCCACGCTGATCAGCGCCATCGCGATTGCCGCCGAAATCATCCTGATCAGCGCCTATGCCGGCCAGGTCGATGTGCGCCGGGTGACCGTGGTGCAACTGGCGAGCACGGCGGTGCTGGCGTTCCTGATGGTGGTGCCGACCCAGGAAGCGATCCCGGATTTTTCCATGTTGCTGCTGATCAGCGCCGTGGGCCTGGGCGCCGCCAGCGCAGCGATCCAGGTGGCGATGAACTGGGCACAGAAAAGCGTCTCGCCCACCCGCGCCACGCTGATCTATGCCGGCGAACCGGTCTGGGCCGGCATTGCCGGACGCCTGGCGGGTGAGCGGCTGCCGGCCATTGCCTTGTTCGGCGCGGCGCTGATCGTGGCGGCGGTGATTGTCAGTGAGCTGAAGACCCGGAGCAAAGGTGAGGTCGAGGTTGATGAGGTGCTTGAGCGCGAGCAGTGAGGCCGGTGGACCAGCGAAATAGCGGCGGGCAAAATCCTGTGGCGAGGGGATTTATCCCCGCTGGGTCGCGTAGCGGCCCCGAAACCTGCCGGTGCGGTGTGTCAGCTCTATGGAATTGCCTGCTTTGGGTCTGCTGCGCAGACCTGCGGGGATAAATCCCCTCGCCACAGGTGATGTGTATCACGCGGTATTTGTGGCTAGCTCTGACTCTATCTCCCCTCCCCCGAGCAACGCAAAGTCCGAAAACTCAACCAACCTTGTAGGATTCTGCGACACCCTCGCGGTTGGTGATCGGGAATACGCCACGTATGATCCTTCACAACCTCCCGCCGAATAGAAGCCTATGTCACTGATAGTTCTATTGCTTTTGCCCTTCATCGGCAGCTGTGTCGCGGCGCTGCTGCCGCATAACGCCCGTAACGCCGAATCGCTGCTGGCCGGCCTCGTAGCCCTGGCCGGCACGGTTCAGGTGGCTTTGCTGTACCCGCAAATCGCCGACGGCGGCGTGATCCGCGAGCACTATGAGTGGTTGCCCAGCCTGGGCCTGGACTTCGTGCTGCGCCTGGACGGCTTTGCCTGGCTGTTTTCGTTGCTGGTGCTGGGCATCGGCACGCTGGTGTCGCTGTACGCCCGCTATTACATGTCGCCGGACGATCCGGTGCCGCGCTTCTTCGCCTTTTTCCTGGCGTTCATGGGCGCCATGCTCGGGCTGGTGATTTCCGGCAACCTGATCCAGATGGTGTTCTTCTGGGAACTGACCAGCCTGTTCTCGTTCCTGCTGATCGGCTACTGGCACCACCGCGCCGATGCTCGACGCGGCGCCTACATGGCCTTGATGGTGACCGGGGCCGGCGGGCTTTGCCTGTTGGCCGGGGTGATGCTGCTCGGCCATGTGGTGGGCAGCTATGAGCTGGACAAGGTCCTGGCCGCCGGCGACCTGATCCGTGCCCATGCCCTCTACCCCATTCTGTTGCCACTGATCCTGATCGGCGCCCTGAGCAAAAGCGCCCAGTTTCCCTTCCACTTCTGGCTGCCCCACGCCATGGCCGCTCCCACGCCGGTGTCGGCGTACCTGCACTCGGCGACCATGGTCAAGGCCGGGGTGTTCCTGCTGGCGCGGTTATGGCCGTCGCTGTCGGGCAGTGAAGAATGGTTCTACATCGTCGGCGGCGCGGGGGCCTGTACGTTGTTGCTGGGCGCCTACTGCGCGATGTTCCAGAACGACCTCAAGGGCCTGCTGGCCTACTCCACCATCAGCCACCTCGGGCTGATCACCCTGCTGCTGGGCCTGAACAGTCCGCTGGCAGCCGTGGCGGCGGTGTTCCATATCCTCAACCATGCCACGTTCAAGGCATCGCTGTTCATGGCCGCCGGGATCATCGATCACGAAAGCGGCACCCGCGACATTCGCAAGCTCAGCGGCCTTGTGCGGCTGATACCGTTCACCGCGACCCTGGCCATGGTCGCCAGCGCGGCCATGGCCGGCGTGCCGCTGCTCAATGGTTTCCTGTCCAAGGAAATGTTCTTCGCCGAGACGGTGTTCATTTCCGCCACGGCTTGGGTCGAGCTGGCGTTGCCGATCATCGCCACCATTGCCGGGACCTTCAGTGTCGCCTATTCCCTGCGCTTCACCGTGGATGTGTTCTTCGGCCCCACCGCCACCGACCTGCCCCATACCCCTCACGAACCACCGCGCTGGATGCGTGCGCCAGTGGAATTGCTGGTGTTCACCTGCCTGTTGGTGGGGATTTTTCCGGCCCAGGTGGTCGGCTCGTTGCTCGCGGCCGCCGCGTTGCCGGTGGTGGGCGGCACGCTGCCCGATTACAGCCTGGCGATCTGGCACGGCCTGAACGCGCCGATGATCATGAGCCTGGTGGCGATGTCCGGCGGCATCGTCCTGTACCTATTGTTGCGCAAGCAACTCCGGCTAGGTCACATCAAGCATCCGCCGTTCATTGGTCGGCTCAGCGGCAAGCGGTTGTTCGAACGTTGCCTGGTACTGATGATGCGCCAGGGCCGACGATTGGAACGCAAGATCAGTACCCGGCGCCTGCAAGCCCAACTTTTTTTCCTGGTGCTGGCGGCGGTATTGGCCGGGCTGATCCCGATGCTGCACAGCACGCTGGTCTGGGGCGACCGACCGAAGATCCCCGGTTCCATCGTCTTCGTCACCTTGTGGCTGCTAGCGATCGCCTGTGCCCTGGGGGCGGCCTGGCAGGCCAAGTATCACCGGCTCGCGGCCCTGACCATGGTCAGTGTCTGCGGCCTGATGACCTGCGTGACCTTCGTCTGGTTCTCCGCCCCCGACCTGGCCTTGACGCAACTGGTGGTGGAAGTGGTGACCACGGTGTTGATCCTGCTGGGCCTGCGCTGGCTGCCACGGCGGATCGAGGACGTCTCGCCGCTGCCCAACAGCGAGCGCCGCGCGCGCATCCGCCGCCTGCGGGACTTGCTGCTGTCCATCGCCGTCGGCGGCGGCATGGCGCTGTTGTCCTATGCGATGCTGACACGGCAGACGCCCAACGACATTTCGTCGTTCTACTTGAGCCGCGCCCTGCCCGAAGGCGGCGGCAGCAATGTGGTGAACGTGATGCTGGTGGACTTCCGGGGCTTCGACACCCTCGGTGAAATCACCGTGCTGGTGGCGGTGGCCCTGGCGGTGTTCGCCCTGTTGCGGCGTTTCCGCCCACCGAAGGAAAGCATGCAACTGCCGGCGCAACAGCGCCTGCTGGCACCGGACGTGGTCACCGACCTGGTCAACCCGCGCCATGCCAGCGACACCGCCTTGGGTTTCATGATGGTGCCGTCGGTGCTGGTGCGCCTGCTATTGCCGATTGCCCTGGTGGTGTCGTTCTACCTGTTCATGCGCGGTCACAATCAACCCGGTGGCGGCTTCGTGGCCGGGCTGGTGATGTCCGTGGCATTCATCCTGCAATACATGGTCGCCGGCACCCAGTGGGTCGAGGCGCAAATGAGCCTGCGGCCGCTGCGCTGGATGGGTACCGGGCTGTTGTTCGCCACCGCCACGGGCCTGGGATCGATGGCCGTGGGTTATCCGTTCCTGACCACCCACACCTGGCATTTCGAATTACCGCTGCTGGGAGATATCCATCTGGCCAGCGCGCTGTTCTTCGACATCGGGGTGTACGCCGTGGTGGTCGGTTCCACCCTGTTGATCCTCACCGCCCTGGCTCACCAGTCGGTGCGCGCCCATAAACCGGGCCTGCAAGCCAAACCCGTCGCCCCCGTCAAAGGAGCCACCGCCTGATGGAAGAAGTCATCGCAATCGCAATCGGCGTACTGGCCGCCTCCGGTGTCTGGCTGGTGCTGCGGCCACGGACCTTCCAGGTGGTCATGGGCCTGTGCCTATTGTCCTACGGCGTCAACCTGTTCATCTTCAGCATGGGCAGTTTGTTCATCGGCAAGGAACCGATCATCAAGGACGGCGTGCCCCAGGACCTGCTGCACTACACCGACCCGCTGCCCCAGGCACTGGTGCTGACCGCCATCGTGATCAGCTTCGCCATGACCGCGCTGTTCCTGGTGGTACTGCTGGCGTCCCGGGGACTGACCGGTACCGACCATGTGGACGGTCGGGAGCCCAAGGAATGATATTGACGCCCCATCTGATCGCCGCCCCCAACCTGCTGCCGCTGCTGACCGCCGCGTTGATGCTGATGCTGGGCGAGAAACACCGCCCGCTCAAGGCCCGGATCAATCTGTTTTCCAGCCTGCTGGGCCTGGGCATCGCCGTGCTGTTGCTGTACTGGACCCAGGACCAGGCCTTGCCTGCCTCCATTGGCGTGTACCTGCCCGGCAACTGGCAGGCGCCGTTCGGCATCGTCCTGGTGGTCGATCGCCTGTCAGCGCTAATGCTGGTGCTGACCGGCATCATCGGCGTCAGCGCCCTGCTCTTCGCTACGGCCCGCTGGGACCGCGCCGGTGCCAGTTTCCATGCGCTGTTCCAGATCCAGCTGATGGGCCTCTACGGCGCCTTCCTGACGGCGGACCTGTTCAACCTGTTCGTGTTCTTCGAGGTACTGCTGGCAGCTTCCTACGGTTTGATGCTGCACGGGTCAGGTCGGGCGCGGGTATCCTCGGGCCTGCATTACATTTCCATCAACCTGCTGGCCTCGTCGTTGTTCCTGATCGGCGCAGCGCTGATCTATGGCGTCACCGGCACGTTGAACATGGCCGACCTGGCCCTGAAAATCCCCCTGGTGCCGGAGGCCGACCGCGGCTTGCTGCACGCCGGGGCAGGCATTCTCGCGGTGGCGTTCCTGGCCAAGGCCGGCATGTGGCCGCTGAATTTCTGGCTGGTGCCGGCCTACAGCGCCGCCAGCGCACCGGTGGCGGCGCTGTTTGCGATCATGACCAAGGTTGGCGTCTACACGATCCTGCGCCTGTGGACACTGCTGTTCTCCGGCCAGGCCGGCGCCTCGGCGTATTTCGGCGCCGACTGGCTGGTCTACGGCGGCATGGCGACCATCGTCTGCGCCGCCATCGCCATTCTCGCGGCCCAACGCCTGGAACGCATGGCGAGCCTGAGCATCCTGGTCTCGGCCGGAATCCTGTTGTCGGCCATCGGCTTCGCCCAACCGAACCTGATAGGTGCGGCGCTGTTTTACCTGGTGAGTTCGACCCTGGCGCTCTGCGCGCTGTTCTTGCTGGCCGAGCTGATCGAACGCTCGCGCTCGGCCAACGAGCTGTCCCTGGACGACGACTTCGACACCTTGCCGAGACCGCTGGAATCCTTGCAGCCGCCCAAGGGCATCAATCTCGATGACGAGCAGAAAGCCGTGGTCGGGCAAGTGATTCCCTGGACCATGGCTTTCCTTGGCTTGAGCTTTATCTTTTGTGCGCTGTTGATCATCGGCATGCCGCCGCTTTCGGGGTTCATCGGCAAGCTGAGCCTGCTGAGCGCCTTGCTCAATCCCCAAGGGCTCGAGGCCAGCGCCGGGGCACCGGTGTCGAACCAGGCGTGGGGCTTGTTGGCGTTACTGATCCTATCGGGATTGGCCTCGTTGATCGCCTTCTCGCGCCTGGGCATCCAGCGCTTCTGGACGCCGCAAGAGCGACCGTCACCGTTGCTGCGGCCGTTCGAATGCCTGCCGATCATCGTGCTGCTGGGCCTGGGCATCGCCCTGGCCTTCAAGGCCGAGCCGTTGCTGCGCTATACCCAATCCGCCGCCGATGCGCTGAACACCCCGGAACATTACGTGATGTCGGTACTCGCCACCCGCGCCGTGCCCAACCCGGAAACCCGCGCCGCGTTGCGGGAGGTGCAGCCATGAAGCGCCTGTTTCCCGCCCCGTGGTTGTCCCTGGCGCTGTGTGTGCTGTGGCTGGTGTTGAATGTGTCTCTCAGCGCCGGCCATCTGCTGCTGGGCGCCGCGCTGGGGTTCCTCGCCCCATTGATGATGCGCCCGTTGCGACCGCGGCCCATCCGTATTCGCCGGCCGTGGGTGATGTTGCGTTTGTTCCTGCTGGTGGGCCGCGACGTGCTGGTGTCCAACCTGGCGGTGGCCTGGGGCGTGCTGAACGCCGGGCGCCGCCCGCCTCGCTCGCGCTTCATCAAGGTGCCACTGGACCTGCGCGATGCCAACGGCCTGGCCGCGCTGTCGATGATCACTACGGTGATTCCCGGGACCGTCTGGTCGGAACTGGCCCTGGATCGCAGCATCCTGTTGATGCACGTGTTCGACCTGGCAGACGAGGCGTCATTCATCGCGCATTTCAAGGCCACCTACGAGCGCCCGTTGATGGAGATTTTCGAATGAGCCCGCTGCTGTCCAATGCGATCCTGTTGAGCCTGTTCCTGTTCTCCCTGGCGATGGTGTTGACCCTGTGGCGGCTGTTCAAGGGCCCGTCGGCCCAGGATCGGGTATTGGCCCTGGACTATCTGTACATCGTGGCGATGCTGATGATGTTGGTGCTGGGCATCCGTTATGCCAGTGACACCTATTTCGAGGCGGCGCTGCTGATCGCCCTGTTCGGCTTTGTCGGCTCGTTCGCCCTGGCCAAGTTCCTGCTGCGTGGCGAGGTGATCGAATGACCGGCGAACTGTCGATGTGGGTGGAAATCCCGGTGGCGATCCTGCTGGTGCTCAGCGGCCTCTTCGCCCTGGCCGGAGCGATCGGCCTGGTGCGCTTGAAGGACTATTTCCAGCGCATGCACCCACCGGCCCTGGCCTCTACACTGGGTGCCTGGAGCGTGGCACTGGCCTCGATCATTTATTTCTCGGCGCTCAAGTCCGGGCCGGTGTTGCATGCCTGGCTGATCCCGATCCTGCTGTCGATCACCGTCCCGGTGACCACCCTGCTGCTGGCCCGGGCGGCCTTGTTCCGCAAACGCATGGCTGGGGATGATGTGCCGGCGGAAGTGAGCAGCCGCCGAACCGACTGACAGGTATCTCGAGCCGGTACAGCTTTTGTGGCGAGGGAGCTTGCTCCCGCTGGGTTGCGCAGCAGCCCTGAGACCTGCCACTTCGGTGTGTCAGGCTTACATGTGTTCAGCAATTCTGAGCTGCCGGGTTTGGTCGATAGCTGACCGCCAGAACCTCCGTTACTTATATGAATAGAGTCAGCGACAACACTCGAAACGGTAACAATGGAACGCTTAATATTGGGGCGGCAAACATTTGTGCCAAGTACATCCGCTCAGGTCATACCCATCAGGCAAACTGGAGCACTCGGCCAATAACAGGTCCGCCTATGAGAACTTCTTTTTTAACGAGGATGATTGTTTGGCTGACATATGGGCTGGCCCTGAGCGGTTGCAGCCAACTCGAGCCACATTCACGAGCAAGCTGGGAGACAGATTCACGAGTGTCGACCGAAGAAGTTATGTCATGCGCGCAAAAAACCATTCAAGCTTTATCAGTTAAGAATCCCAAATGGGAAACGACTGTGACTCGACTGGACGTTCATGACGGGACACTGGAAACAGGCGACTATCCAAACACTAATGCAACTGGATTAAGAACCCGTGTCACTTTCCAGCCCGAAGCACATCAACTCATAGTGGACATTAAAGGTAGCGGCCCCTACTACATGGATCTTGGGGCCAAAGAGGGCGCATTCCACTTCAGGCACAGCATGGAAAATTGCCTAGCAAGATAGTCTCTCAGAGGAAGATCAATGGAGAAAAAATCATTCTTTTTGGTTGCTTTTTTGATGCTTTCAGGGTTTTCCACTGGCGTTTTTTCTCGAGAAATCGAGTGGAAGGAGAATGCGTCGGTTGTGAGGACTATAGAAGATCCAAAAGTAATGATCGAGCGCACAGAAGCATTCAATAAAAGCTTGAAGCGCAAAGGCTACTCAGGCGCCATAAAAGACTGCTCTGACATCTATGACTTCCCTGCTGGGGTTGCAAGAGGAAACCATAGTTTTGGCAGCATTTGCACTTACCAGCATGATCAATCCATAAAAAAGGTTTTTGTTTGCAACGATCTGATGGTGGGACATTTTGCGATGCTGAATGAATTTACGGATACGGACCGGTGGAAAGCCAAAGCCATTTATGAGAACTGTTATGGCGGATAGGCTGACTTGTGTTCGGCCTTTTTGAGGCTGCTGCGCAGCCCAGCGGGAGCAAGCTCCCTGGCCACAAAGATTGCGGTTGGCTGGGTTTGTCTGCAATTACATGCAGCCCTGGGTGAGTTGGAAACTCAGGCCCACGCCACCGTCAGCAACCCAGCCCCAAGCACCACGCACAACGGCGAATAGACCCAGGTGTCGAGCCTGGCGAAAGTCGAGCCCTTGACCTCCTTGAAGAAGCCCACCAGCTCCGACTCGCCAATGGCCCGGGCGAACATCAGCAAGGCGATCGCACTGATCAGCCACTGCAACGCCCGATGGGTAACCGGCTGCGCCAGCAGGCCGACCCGCAGGCACACCAGCAGCGCAATCATCAGCAGTGCCAGGGCCACCAGCAAGGTCAGCCAGCCCGAGGGCTCGAACGCCGGTCGCAGCGCCTCCCCTTGCTTCACAGGTACCTGGGGCACCA
This sequence comes from Pseudomonas beijingensis, assembly GCF_030687295.1. NCBI lineage: Bacteria > Pseudomonadati > Pseudomonadota > Gammaproteobacteria > Pseudomonadales > Pseudomonadaceae > Pseudomonas > Pseudomonas beijingensis. Next base: position 4,911,780 of record NZ_CP117425.1, read on the forward strand.
CCGCCAGGGCCGCCCACCGCCCACCCAGGGCCCAATACAAATGAATCAAGCTGATGGTCGCAAACACTGCGACCAGCGACCGAGCCAAGAAAAGCGTCATTCGCCAGCCTCCTGAAAAAGGTTGAACAATCATCCTAGCTCGAATTTGGCATTTTGCTGGACGGGCGCAGGTTGCCAGTTTCCAGTGAATGATTCATTGCCCAGGATCAAGCGTTCAACCCGCTGGGACACTACAGACCGGCGGACACCTTGTCGGCGACCTCCTTGGGCAACCAGGCCTGCCAGACCTCAGGGTGGGCCTTGAGGAACGCCTCGGCGGCTTCACGGGGTGGCGTGCGCTTCTCGCTCATGTCGGCCAGGGCCTTGTTCAACGGCTCGATGGGCAAGTCGACCTTGCTGAAGAACTCGGCAATGTCCGGGTATTGCTTCTGGAAGGGCACGGAGACACCGATCGACAGCTTCGAGGCCAGTGAACGGGTCGGCTTCGGGTTGGGGTTATCGGCGTCGGTCAGGGTCTTCCAGGCCTCGGCATCGAACGGCGGCTCTTGCAACTGCACCAGCTTGAAGCGCCCGAGCAGCGGCGTGGGTGACCAGTAGTAAAACAGGATTGGCTTGCCCCGGCGGATCGTCGAGCTGATTTCCGCATCCAGCGCCGCCCCCGAGCCGCTGCGAAAATTCACGTAGCTGTCAGACAAGCCATACGCCTTGAGCTTCTGTTTGTTGACCACTTCAGAGGTCCAGCCGATGGGGCTGTTGAGGAAGCGGCCCTTGTCGGGGCTCTCCGGGTCCTTGAACACGTGCTTGTAGCGCGCCAGGTCCTCGACACTGCGCAGGTCCGGCGCCAAGGGCTTGATGCCCTTGGCCGGATCGCCCTTGATGACGTACTCGGGCACCCACCAGCCTTCGGTCGCGCCTTTGACCGTATCGCCCAAGGCGACCACCTTGCCTTCGGCCTCGGCCTTGACCCACACCGGGCTGCGGCCGGCCCATTCCTCACCGATCACCTGGATGTCGTTATTGGCCAGGGCGGTTTCCAGGGTAATGGTGGTCCCGGGCAAGGTATCGGTCTGCAATCCATAGCCCTTTTCGACGATGACTCGCAGGATATCGGTGATCAGGCTGCCACTTTCCCAGTTCAAGTCGGCAAAGTGGATCGGCGCTGTGGCGGCCGACACCGGAAGGGGTGAAACCAACACAGCGAAGGTGGCCCAGGCGGCCAGCCACTGTCGAACTCGTTTCATGCTTTGCACCTCATGCCAGATACAGCAATCGCTGAACGGCCCTGCGTAACCGAACGCAAGCCTTGAATAATTCAGTCAATTGACTGTAGCCGAGGTTCCAGCGAGGCCTTGCGAAACTGTCAGCGGTTTGGGCGCACAGGCTCTGAAACGGTCACTCACTGGCCTTGAAAGTCACCAGTTCGCCCTTGCGCCACTTGGCGGCCTTGGCGGTGACCGCCTTCAAGGTCTTGGTCAAGCCTTCCTGCAACTGTTCGTTGGCCGCGAACACGGTCACCACGCTGTGGCCTTCCTTGAACAGGATGGCATGGCCACCAGGGGTCGTGACGAAGGCGTAATCGCCAATGCCATAGACCGTCAGCTTGATTTCGCGAAAACGGATTTCAAACTTGCCACCTTCGCGGCTGGGCAATACTGCCGCGCGAAAATGATCACCGACCTTGAGCTCGAGCCTGGGCTTGTCATCGACCACCAGGGCCGACTCGGTGTCGATTTCGGCGACATAAATACCTTCGGCGGTCTGCTCAGTGATGTAGACGAAACGTGACTGGAATTGCTTGACCAGTTTTGCCCGCAGGTCACCAAGTACAAATAACGCATGCATGTCGAGATTACTTACTGCCAAGGAAACATCCCCATTTTTGAAAAAGACCCGCCCTGCGCAAAGGACGGACCACGAGAACCCGTACCGACTGTAGTGTCGTAATGGACCTGTCACTGAAATTCGAAATGAACGGCGCGCCCTGTCCCGGGCCGAGAGCAGACTAAAGGTTGCCGCTCTCGCCGTCTTTCCCGGGGGGTCGCCAGAGGCTGAAGGAAAACGCCACTCTGAGCATCGGAAAAGTTGGGACGACTAACTTTAGGGAAATTTCTCACTTAAAAAAGCATTTTTCTGACATCGAGCCCAAAAAAAATTGCTTTAGATAGGCGCAACCGTCCACACGACGCTGCCGATTCTAGAGCAGCGGAAGGCGTGGAGACTACTCGAAGTACCCGGCAATTCGTCGGTAAACCATGAAAAGGAATTCATTATGGCCACTTTTACCACCCTGCCCCACCCCGTCGCACCTTGCATCGTTGAAACAGCCAACGGCATTGATGGGGTCGATTGCCTGCCAATTTCGTTGATTCAACCGCGTTATCGAGTCGTCTTGGCCGGCAAGTGTTTTTTTCACATAGAAGAAACATCGACTGGACGTGTAAGAGGATTCCGAACCGACCATAACGAGGCCTGCTACCTGGCCAGGCGTCTGGAACACAGCGCCTGACCGCCTATTTGCCCGTCCATGACTTAACTCAGCCACCGACGGGCAACTGCTGCCATACTGCCCGCCCAGCGAAGTCCGTCGTTCATCGGCGGATCGCGCACCCACAATGGTTTCGAGGAGCAGGCGCGACGTGACGGAATTTGATATTGGCGAGTTTTTTATCCGGGGCGAGGCCAGAGAAGTCGAAGGCGAGTTCCAGGCCGTCATCGTGATGCGTGCCAAGCCACCGTTGACCACCGTCACTTGCCACCAAGTGGAAAAGGATCGCTGGTTCAAGACTTCGCAGCTCGCGGCTGAGGCTGCCAGGGAAGCGGCCAGGGCGTTGAAGACCGCTGTGGATGAAGGCGCCTTGAAAGCCTGATTCCAATCGAACTCCTGATGATCGCTTGCCTCAGATAAAGAGAGGCAACCGAGGCGCCATGACGGCGCCCGCTCAAAGGAGTCCCCCATGGAACAACCATCCTACGAACTCACTACCCTTTTCGACCAACTGGGCCTGCCCTCGGACGACAAAGCCATCGACGACTTCATCATGGCCCACCCGCTGGCGCCGGAGATCAAGCTGGTGGATGCCGATTTTTGGGAGGAACACCAGAGAGTCCTGCTCAAGGAATGGATGCGCGCCGACGGCGAAGAAGCGGTGGTGGTGGATCAACTGAACGTGCGCCTACACGACGGTAAGTAACGCCAGGAACCATGAGTCCCCTGTGGCCAGGGGATTGGTGGGAGCAAAGCTTGCTCGCGATACAGGCGCCTCGATCCCTCATGAAACCGCGTCGCCTTCATCGCGGGCAAGCCTTGCTCCCACAGATAATTCCCTCGCCACAAAAGCGCCTTTGCCACTCGGTGCTATAAAACCTAGCGTGGCTTCTCGGGTTTGTAGCCCAAGCGCAAACCACCCCAATGCCGCCCCTTGAGCATGATCGGTACGGAAAGATCGTGCATCAACTCCCCCGTATCCCGGGTGTAGGTCTGGAGCAGCACCGGCTGCTGGTGGCTGCCGCAGCGAATCCCGGTGCGATCGGAGAATTTGCGCTTGGTGCGGTTATTTAGCGTATCCACTTGGGGATCGCCAGTCAGCGGCTGGCTGAAGACCTTATTGTGGGTCGGCACATAACCCTGCTGGGTGCAGGCAATCGCAAACACAAGGCCCTCGTGGCGGGCCAGCAACGGTTCCTGAATCGCCGGCAGGACCTGGTCGGTGTAGCGGTCGAAACGGGTCTGGAATTTGGCCGGTTGGGTATTGGGGATCGGCTGGTAGTTACGGTCGAACAGGTCCTCCAGGCTGACACGACCCTGGTCGATGTCGGCCTCGAACTGCGCGGCGATCTGGCTCGCCCCTTCCCGCGCCAGGTCGTAGACCCGTTGGTGATAATCATCGAGCCCTACCTCGGCCAGGCGTTCGCTGATGGTTTCGGCCTGGCCTTCCATCTGCACCGCCGCCTCGGCCAGACGCTGGGTCTGCTGGTCACTGATGGACAGGTCGCTGCGCATCTGCTCGATCGCATGGAACAGGCTGTCGAGTTGTTCGCGATTGGTGTCGGTGCCTTGGGCGATGGCACTGACCTGGGTTTCGACGCCGGCGGCGAGCCGGGCGATGTTTTCCAGGTGCTGGCCGGTGTGCTCGACCTGCTGCACGCCGCTGTCCAGGTCAGCGGCCAGTTGACGAATCTGCTCCACCACCTGGGTCGTGCGCTGCTGGATGTCGGCCACCATCACCCCGACTTCCCCGGTCGCCGCGGCGGTGCGCCCGGCCAGGCCGCGGACCTCATCGGCCACCACCGCGAACCCACGGCCATGCTCACCGGCCCGGGCCGCCTCGATGGCCGCGTTCAGCGCCAGCAGGTTGGTCTGGCTGGCAATCGATTGGATCACCAGGCTGACCCGCTGGATTTCATCACTGCGCACGCTCAAGGCCTCGATCAACTCACGGCTGTCATTGGCGCGCTGGCTGAGCTGGTGCATGCGGCTGATGGACTCCACCAATTCGCTGCGCCCGGCTACGCTGCTGCGATGGGCCTCGCTAGCGGCGCCGAGGGCCTGCTGGCTAAGTTGCGAAGTGGCTTGTTCAGTGGCGATCATCGACTCGGCATTGCTGACGATCTGCGCCGCCGCATCGAGTTGGGACTGGACCTTGCCGGCCAGTTGCTTGACCGAATAGGCGACACCGGCTGCCGACAGCGCGTTATGGCTGGTGGTGTAGGACAGGTCGCGGGTCAGCTCGGCCAACGTGTCGGTGGGAGGTGCGGCTGACGCGGCCACGCGCGAACGCAGGCGCGGCAACCAGACGATGAGCATGACCAGCGGCAGGCCCAGGTACAGCGACCAGCCGCCCAAAGCCATGCCGCACAGCAGCAAGGCCAGGGCGAGACTCTGCAAGGTCGGCGTCAACCAGCGCGCCGCGCCTTTCGTTTCGGGTACCGAGGCCGGCACCGCACCCGCCAGCGTTCCGTCTGTCGCCATGTTCGTCACCCACACTCTCGTTGTTATGACCGCATTAAACGCCACTACCGAGCCATTATCCATGGTCCATTAGTCGTGTTCTTGCAGCAGATCAACGGGAGCAGACGAACGCGCACGGGCGAAAGCAAAAGATCGCGGCCTTCGTCAAAAGGTCGCGATCTTTTTTCGGAAAACGCGAATCAGGCCTGACGCTGGTGCTTGTCGATCTGTTCGTGACGTTCCTGGGCTTCGATGCAGTACTTGGTGGTCGGGCTGATCAGCAGGCGCTTGAGGCCGATCGGCTCGCCGCTGTCGTCGCACCAGCCGAAGCTGTCGTCGTTGATGCGGTCCAGGGCCTGCTCCAGTTGAGGCAGCATGCGCTGGTCGCGATCGATGGCGTTGACCAGCCAGGTACGCTCTTCTTCTACGGAAGCAGCGTCCGCCGGGTCGGCCGGGGTGTCCAGGCTCTCAATGGCGATTCGGTTCTGTTCGATGCGCTCGTGGGTTTCGACCTTCATGTTCTGCAACAGCTTGGTGAAGAAAGCCAGCTGCTCGGCATTCATGTAGTCATCCGCCGGCATGGCCAGCAACTTTTCCTTTGTCATTGATTTCTCTATAAAAAAACGTGCATTAAGGCGAATTATGGAGCGTCCCGCAGCGCAGCTGCCACGCTCATCGGGAAAGGCGCCGTTTATTCCAAGCGCCACCCGGCACTCAATTTACGAGGGGCGGCAGTCTAAGGCCGAGTCGAGGCCTCAGCAACTGAAAACATAGGGAAAATGTCCGACAACCCCCTCAAATGTTCTCTGACAGGCTTTTAGCAGTCATCGGAGTGCGTTTATAACAAGAAATTCGGTGTAATAGCTGTATTAAGAAGACAAATGGCAACGCCACGCGGGTCAGGCGTGGCGCTTTGTCGCAACCTCGGGGGGATCAGCGCTTGAGTTTGCGCTTGTTGCGGTACTGGTCGATGACCACCGCCACCACGATGATCAAGCCCTTGATGATGTCTTGGATGTAGGCATCGACACCGACGAAGGTAAAGCCGCTGGCCATCACCCCGAGAATCAGCGCGCCGATCACGGTCCCGGTGATACGCCCCACCCCGCCTGCCAGGCTGGTGCCGCCGATCACCGCCGCCGCAATCGCGTCCAGCTCATAGGACATACCCATGCCCGCTTGCCCGGTCGCCGCCCGTGCCGAAGCCACCACGCCAGCCAAGCCCGCCAGCAACCCGGCGATGCTGTAGACGATCACCAGGTGGCGCTTGACGTTGATGCCCGATGTGCGCGCCGCCTGCATGTTGCCGCCGATGGCGTAGGTGTACTTGCCGTACTTGGTGTAGCGCAGGGCGATGTGGAAGATCACCGCCACCACCAGGAAGATGATCATCGGCATGGCGCCATGGCCGATGGCGGTGTAGGAATCGGACAACATGCTCACCGGCTGCCCTTCGGTGTAGTAGCGCGCCAGGCCACGGGCCGAGACCATCATGCCGAGGGTGGCGATAAACGGCGGGATGCCGGTCATGGCGATGATGCTGCCGTTGATCGCCCCGGCCAGCAGCCCCACCCCGAGCCCCGCCACCACCGGTATCCACACCGGCAAGTCCGTCAACGAGGGAAATACCGCCCGGGCGAAGTCCGAGGTCTGGGCCAGGCTGGCGGCAATCATCGCCGACAGCGCCAGCACCGAACCCGACGACAGGTCGATACCGGTGGTGATGATCACCTGGGTCACGCCGATGGCCAGCAGGCCGATGATCGACACTTGCAGAATCATCAACACCAGGCGCTGGGAGTTCATCAGGAAACTCTGGTCACGCATGATCCAGCCAAACATTTCGAACACCAGGCCGATGCCGATCAGCACCAGAAAGATACTCAGCTCCGTCGGCAGCCGCCGCCGAGACCGGGTCGGTGCTGCTGCGGGTTTGTTTTCCAATATCGCGTTCATAGCCACTTACCTTTTTTATCTGGACTGACGGGCATCAGGACAGGCCCGAGGCCAGTTGCATCACTCGTTCCTGGGTCGCTTCGCTGCGGTCGAGGGTGCCCATCAGGTCACCTTCGTGCATCACCATGACCCGGTCGCTCATACCCAACACTTCCGGCAGTTCCGAGGAAATCATGATCACCGCCATACCTTCGCTGGCGAGGTAGGCAATCAGCCGATAGATCTCGGCCTTGGCGCCGACGTCGATGCCGCGGGTCGGTTCGTCGAGAATCAGGATGCGCGGGTTGGTCATCAGCCAGCGCGCCAGCAGCGCTTTCTGCTGGTTGCCACCGGACAAGGTGTCGATGCACTGTTCCAGCGACGGGGTCTTGACCCGCAACTTCTTGCACATGTCTTCACACAGGGCGCGCAGGGCTTTCTGCTGGATGAAGCCGTTGCCGACGTAATGGGGCAGCACGGCCATTTCCATGTTTTCCAGCACCGACAGGCACGGAAACAGGCCGCTGAGCTTGCGATCTTCGGTCAACAGCGCGAAGCCCTTCTCGATGGCCATGTGCGGGTCGGTGATGCGCACCGGTTGGCCGTCCAGCAGGATTTCGCCGCCGGTGCTCGGGGTCACGCCGAAAATCGCCTCGGCCACGTTGGTCCGGCCCGAGCCCATCAAGCCAGCGATGCCGAGGATTTCCCCGGCATGCAGGTCGAAGGACACGCCTTTGAAGATACCGTCCAGGCTCAGGTCGCGCACCGACAGCACCAACTCACCGATGGGGGCCTCACGCTCTGGGAACAACTGGCTCAACTCGCGCCCGACCATCATCGAGATCAGGCTGTCGCCGTCCATGCTGTCGGCTCGTTGCAGGCCGATGTAGGCGCCATCGCGAAACACCGCCACTTCATCGGCGATGGCGAACACTTCGTTCATCTTATGGGTGATGTAGATGATCCCCTTACCCTGGGACTTGAGGTCGGCAATGATCGAGAACAGGTGGGCGACTTCGGTCTCGGTGATGGCCGAGGTCGGCTCGTCCATGATCAGGATGTCGGAGTCATACGAGACGGCCTTGGCAATCTCCACCATCTGCCGCTCGGCAATGCTCAGGTTGCCCACCTGCTCCTCGGGATCGAGATTGATGCGCAGGCGCTCCAGCAGCCGGGCGGTGCAGCGGTGCATCTCGCCATGGTCGACCATGTGCAGGCCGTTGAGCTGCTCGCGGCCGATCCAGATGTTTTCGGCGATGCTCATGTGGGGCATCAGGTTCAGTTCCTGATGGATCATCGCGATGCCGGCCTGCAACGCCGCCAGCGGCGTGTCGAACGTCACCGGCTTGCCGCGCAGGCGCAGTTCGCCGGCGTCCGGCTGGTAGATGCCGGCGATGATCTTCATCAAGGTGGATTTGCCCGCCCCGTTCTCGCCCATCAGGGCCAGCACGGAACCGGGGCGCACCCGCAATTGGACATCGGACAGGGCCACCACACCGGGAAAGCCCTTGCTGACATTGACGACTTCCAGCAGGTACGGCTCATCAAGTGATACATCCGGCTGGAAAGTCATGGCCGGGGCGCTCGAAGCAGTCGCTGAAGCGAACATGATCAGGTACTCCCTCGGCAAGGTCGGCGTCGCAACCTTGCCTGCTTATTGTTGTGGTGGGACCGGGTTGAACGTCACTTGAACTGATCGACGTTTTCCGGCGTGATCAGGCGGTACGGCACCCAGACGGCCTGCTCGACCGGCTGCTTCTTGACCATTTTCACCGCTGTGTCGATCGAGCCATCGGCCTGGCCCTTGGCGTCCTGAAACACCGAGACCGCCATTTGGCCTTTCTTGATGGCGTTCAAGCCGTCCGGCGTGCCATCGACCCCGGCAATCAATACGCTGCCTTTCTTGGTGCCCGCTTGCTTGAGGGCCATGGCGGCGCCGATGGCCATCTCGTCGTTGTTGGACACCACGGCCTGGAAGTCGCGGCCCTGGGTCAGCCAGTCGTTGACCAGGGTCATGCCCTTGTCCCGCGACCAGGTGCCAGTCTGTTCCTGTTCAATCTTGATGCCCGGGTACTTGGCCAGCACGTCCTTGACGCCCTTGGTGCGGTTGGTGGTGGAGTTGTTGGCCAGGTCACCCAGCAAGATGACGATGTTGCCCTTGCCGCCCATCTTGTCGGCCAGGTATTGCATCTGCATGTGCCCGGCTTCGAGGTCGTCGGAGGCGACGGTGACCACCCCTTCCGGCAACTTCGGTTCGTCCGGGCGGCGGTTGACGTAGACCAGGGGGATGCCGGCAGCCACCGCGGCCTTGGTGATGCGCTGAGTCGCGGCGGTGTCCACCGGGTTGACGATGAGCGCATCGACCTTCTGGCTGATGAAGCTTTCCACCTGGCTCAGTTGCTTGACCACGTCACTGCGCGCATCTTCGAACTGCAGGGTGACGCCGTCCGGCAGGGACTTGGCTTTCTTGTCCATGGATTCGCGCAGGTAGGTCAACCAGGTGTCATCGAACTGGGACATGCTGACGCCGATTTTCAGGTCCGCCAGGGCAGCGCCGCTGGTGAGCATCAACGACAGGGCCAGCGAGGCGATACGGGTCTTGGTCTTCATGAACGGTCTTTCTCCACTTTTTTGTTGGTTTTATGGATAAGGCGTGACGGATCAGGAACGGGGCAAGCGCACGATGGGCGCGCCGGGCATGCAACAGACCACGGCGCCGTTGCGCTGGATACACAGGGATTCGAACAGGGGAAGGACTGCGGACAGGTGCGGCAGACGTGGCAGGTGAAACGCAGAACGGCTGAAGGTTTTCATCGACGGTACCTAGCTGTGTTTCTTGTTTTTGTTTCGTCTGTCGTCCGTTCAAGGTTGGCTTGGCGGGAGGCAGACAGGGTTGTCGGTAACCTGGATTCGACTTTATTGGAAAATATTTTCCATATCAACTAATTTTAGAATTTTATTCGTTTTTTATTCCATGCCCTACAGACACGGACAAACGCACCACTTCGCCCTGCTCGGCACTCTGCCTGGCCGCGTCGAGGATGCGTGTGGTCGCCAGTGCATCACGGGCTTCCACCGGCAGCGGGCCAGCGCCCTGCAACGCGGTTTGCAAGTGTTGGTAGAACGCCAGCCAGCAGCCACGTTCCGAGGTCACCCGCTCGCGCTCGGTGCCGTGTTCGAACCAGCCCCAGCGTCGATGTTCTTCAGCCCCCCAGCGTTCGCCCTCGGTCGCCGGGCTCAACCCGGCCAGTGCCTGGGCCTCTTGCCCGTCCAGGCCTTCGACGGTGTAGCAACCCTGGCTGCCGTTGACCCGAAAGCGCGGGCGCGCTGCGTTTTGCACGCAATTGCCGCTCAAGTGAGAGATCACGCCACTGGCATGGGACAAGGACATGAAGAAGCCGTTGTCGAACACCTGGCCGGGCTGCCGGTAATCCAGCTCGGCGTAAACCCGCACCACCGGCCCGAACAGTTGCAGCGCCTGGTCAACCAAGTGGCTGCCCAAATCCCGCAGGAACCCGCCACCGCTGCCTTTGCCCACCGAGCTTGGCGAATAACGCTCGACACTCGACTCAAAACGAATGACTTGCCCGAGGGCGCCGGAGGCCAGCAATTTGCGCAGGGTCAGGAAATCCGAATCCCAGCGGCGGTTCTGGTACACGCTCAAGGGCACGTTGCGACGTTCGGCAGCCAACACCATTGCCTCGGCCTGCGCGGCGTCGGGGGCGAACGGTTTGTCGCTGACCACCGCCACGCCGAGTTCGATGGCCTGCAGCACAATGGCCGGGCGACCGTCCAAAGGCGTGGACACCACCACCGCATCGACACCGGCCGCCACCAACTGTTCGAGGGTGTCGAAGGCCTGGGCCTGCGGGTGATCGCTGGCCAGTTGTTGGCGGCGCTCGGCGGACCGGGTCACCACGCCGACGAACGTAGCCCCCGGCAGACTGCTGATCAGCGGCGCATGAAAGAATCGCCCACCCTTGCCGTAGCCCACTAGTCCGATTCGCATGAAAGCTCCTTGTTTGAATATAACGCCGCCCCTTGTGGGAGCGAGCTTGCTCGCGATGGCGTCGGATCAGCTTGCATTATGTTGACTGACCCACCGCTATCGCGAGCAAGCTCGCTCCCACAATTTGACCGAGTACCTTCAGAGGCAACGCGGTCGACTGTATGTAGGGCTTGCCCGCGAAACTGAAGCACCCGCGTCCCCCCTGTGGGAGCGAGCTTGCTCGCGATGACACCAGGCCTGCCAGCATCGATGTCGCCTGACCCACCGCTATCGCGAGCAAGCTCGCTCCCACAATTTGACCGAGTACCTTCAGAGGCAACGCGGTCGACTGTATGTAGGGCTTGCCCGCGAAACTGAAGCATCCGCGCGCCCCTGTGGGAGCGAGCTTGCTCGCGATGGCGTCGGATCAGCTTGCATTATGTTGACTGACCCACCGCTATCGCGAGCAAGCTCGCTCCCACAATTTGACCGAGTACCTTTTGGGTGAACGCTCCCACAGGGGGATTTTGGTTAACCGTAGAAACGCGGCCGCTCGGGCAGTTCGACTTTGACGATCTGCCCGCTCTGCTGCGCTTGAATGCAAGCATCCGCCGCCACCGCCGCGGCGAAGCCGTCCCAGGCCGACGGCCCGCCCACTTGCCCGGCGCGCACGCCGTCGATGAAGGCCTGCAATTCGACGTCGTAGGCGGCGATGAAGCGGTCCTTCCAATCCATCAGGATCGCATTGGACAGCTTGGCGCCGCTGCGCAGCTGTACCTGGGACGGTTCCGGCAGCTTGGCGATACCGGTCTCCCCCACCACTTCGCACTGGATGTCATAGCCGTACTGGCAATTGACGAACACCTCGACGTCGATGCGCGTGCCCCGGGCGGTTTCCAGCAGGACGATCTGCGGGTCCCGCAGGTGAGCCAAGGCCTTGCTGCTCTTGCGCGGAAAGACCACCTGCACCGACACGTAGTCATCGGCCAGCAGCCAGCGCAACACATCCAGCTCATGGATCAAGGTGTCGGTGATCGCCATGTCGGTCTTGTAGTTCTCGCCCACACTCGGGTTGCGGTGGGCGCAGTGCAACATCAGCGGTTCACCGATCTGGCCGCTGTCGATCACCGCCTTGAGCGCCCGATAGCCTTCATCGTAGGGGCGCATGAAGCCGACTTGCACCAGGCGCTTGCCGTGGGCCACTTCGGCGTCGACGATCTTGCGGCAGCCTTCGGCCGTGACCGCCAGGGGCTTTTCACAGAACACCGGTTTGCCCGCTGCAATCGCCGCCAGCACGAATTCTTCATGGCTCGGGCCCCAGGAGGTGACGAGGATCGCCTCCACGTCCGGCGCCTTGATCAACGCGTGACCGTCGGGGTAGACCTCGGCGGTCAGCTTGAGATCGGCAACGACCTTGGCCGCTTGTTGCAGGTTGATGTCGGTCACCGCCACCACCTGGCTGCTGAGCAAGGTCTGGCTGCAACGACGGATATGGTCCTGGCCGATGGCCCCGGTGCCGATGACGCCCAGCTTCAAAGACATTTGGAACTCCTTTCGTAGGGTTGGGGCAATCAGTATTGACGGGCCTTGGCCAGTCGTTCATTGAGGGTCTTGGCGACGGCATCGGTGCGGGCGCTGGTGGACACTTGCGCCACGCCGACCCGCCACCACGACAGGTATTTGTGGATCATGGTCTTGGGCAAAACCTTGATGTCGATCAGCGTCGAGACGCTCTGGCGCCGCGCATCGGTCAGGGCCGCGTGCAGCTCGTCGAGGGTCTTGACCTTGTAGGTTTTGCAGCCATAGGCCGCGGCACTCATGGCGAAATCCACCGGCACGAACGCGCCATCGAGCTTGCCGGTCTCGGGGTTGCGAAAGCGGAACTCGGTGCCAAAGCTGTCCATGCCGTGTTCCATTTGCAGGTTGTTGATGCAACCGAACGTCATGTTGTCCAACAGCACCACGTTGATCTTGCGGCGCTCCTGGATCGAAGTCGCGAGTTCCGAATGCAGCATCATGTACGAGCCATCGCCCACCAACGCGTAGACCTCTTTGTCCGGCGCGGCGAGTTTCACCCCCAGTGCCGCATTCACCTCGTAGCCCATGCACGAATAACCGTACTCGACGTGATAGGTGTCCACGCCCTTGCTGCGCCAGCTGCGCTGCAAATCGCCGGGCAGGCTGCCGGCGGCGGCGACGATGATGGCGTCATCCGCCAAGGCTTCGTTGAGCGTGCCCAGCACCCGGCTCTGGGTCAGACAGGAACCGGTGAGTTCGATGAATTCGCGAAACACCGCTGGGTCCATGTGGTCGTTGATTTCCGGGACGAAATCCTCGGTCTGGAAATCCGCCTGATAGACCCGGTCCACTTCCGCGTCCAGTTGCGCCTTGGCGTCGGCGATCTGCCCGGCCCATTCGGCGCGATAGTCACCCATCGCGGCCGACAAGGCCTCCAGGCCCGAACGGGCATCGGCCAACAATTGCACGCCATCGAGCTTCAAGGCATCGCACGGGCTGATGTTGAGGTTGAGAAACTGCACGTCGGGGTGCTGGAACAGCCATTTCGACGCGGTGGTGAAATCGCTATAGCGCGTGCCGATGCCAATGATCAGGTCCGCTTCCTTGGCCAGCAGGTTCGCCGCCAGGCAGCCGGTTTCGCCGACGCCGCCAACGTTCAGCGGATGGCTGGACACCACCGCACTCTTGCCCGCCTGGGTCTCGGCGAAAGGAATGTCGAAGCGCTCGGCAAAGGCCTGCAATGCCGCGTTGGCGCCGGTAACGCACGCCGCCGCCACAGATGATCAACGGCTTGCGCTTGCCCCTTGAGCAGCGCCGAGGCATCGCCGAGCATCGCTTCGGTGGCCGGGCGGCGGTCGATGCGGTGCACGCGTTTTTGCAGGAAGTAATCCGGATAATCGTAGGCTTCGGCTTGCACGTCCTGAGGCAGCGCCAGGGTCACCGCGCCGGTTTCGGCCGGGTCGGTCAGCACCCGCATCGCCTGGATCGCGGCGGTCATCAATTGCTCGGGGCGGTTGATGCGGTCCCAGTATTTGCTCACGGCCTTGAAGGCATCGTTGGTGCTGATGCTCAGGTCGTGGAACTGCTCGATCTGTTGCAGCACCGGATCTGGCTGGCGACTGGCATAGACATCGCCGGGCAACAGCAACAACGGGATACGGTTGGCAGTCGCCGTGGCGGCGGCGGTCAGCATGTTCGCTGCACCGGGGCCGACCGACGAGCTGCACGCATAGATCTTGCGCCGCAGATGCTGCTTGGCAAAGCCGATGGCGGCGTGGGCCATGCCCTGCTCGTTGCGGCCCTGGTGAACCACCAGGTCGCCACTGTCCTGCTCCAGCGCCTGGCCCAGGCCCAGTACGTTGCCATGGCCGAAAATGGTAAAGACCCCGGCGACGAACTTGCTCTGGACGCCATCGACCTCGATGTATTGGTTATCGAGGAATTTCACCAGGGCCTGGGCCATGGTCAGTCGTGTTGTGGTCATGCTTGCACCTTGTCTGGAATGCAAAATTTGGCGGCTGGCTCAGTCCTCTGTGGGAGCGAGCTTGCTCGCGATAGCGGTGTGTCAGGCGATTTACGTGTTGAATGTGCTGCCGCCATCGCGAGCAAGCTCGCTCCCACAGGGGGGCTCCATCGTTCAGGAAATCAGGTCAGGCCTGGGAGCTTTGCAGATGGTTCATGCTCGCCCCCAACGCTTGGCGGATGTCAGCCAGGTCATGGACGCTCTCGGCGAACGGCTCGAAGGACAAGTAGCCCTCGTAGCCTGCGACCCGCAACGCCTCGATCTGCGCGGCATTGCCGAGGATGTCAGCCTCGCCCACCAGCACCCGGTGACCGTCACGGATGGTAGCCAAGGGTGCCTGGGCGTCCTCGACTCCGGAGATGTGCACCAACCCAGTCAGCTCAGGGAAGAATTCCTGCTCGCCCGCCAGATGATGGTGAAAGGTGTCGTGCACCAGTCGGAACACATCCAGCCCGCCAATGCTCTTGATCGCTTCCACCGCCGTGCGTTTGCGCCGCAACGAGCATTCTTCGAAACCCAGGGGCTCGATGAACCCGTAGATGCCAAAGGCCCGCAGGATCGGCGCCAGTTCACTCAGGGCAGTCCGCAGCCCCGCCGCCCGTTCAGCCTCGCTGCGCGGGTCGGCGCGGTCGTTGAGCGGGCACATCACCAGCCCCTCGGCGCCGCATTCACGGGCGTAATCAGCCAGGCGCACGGCTTGGGCGCGGCGCTCTTCGTTCCACACATCGAAGGGGTACAGGGCGTTGATCGACAGCACCTTGATACCGCGCGCCTCGCACAGCTCACGAACGCGGGCCGGCGGCATGCCGTCTTCGATCTCGACGCCCTTGAGGTCGTTGCGGATCTCGATGGCATCGGTTTTCAATGCCAGGGCCAAGTCGATGAACGCGGGCAGTGACAGGCGCGGGGCAACCATTCGGTTCAAAGCAAAACGCAGGGGCTTGTTCATTGTTGTTCTCCCTCCGGCAGTCATTCGAAAATGCGTTATTGGGCAGTCGGCATGCTGAATTCAGGGCCCTTGGCGATACTGTCGGGCCAGCGCTGCATCACGCTTTTGTAACGGCTGTAGAAACGCAGGCCTTCTTCGCCGTAGGCATGGTGATCGCCGAACAGCGAGCGCTTCCAGCCACCGAACGAATGCCAGGCCATGGGCACCGGAATCGGCACGTTGATCCCCACCATGCCGACCTTGATGTTGCGGGCGAACGCCCGGGCGATGCCGCCGTCGCGGGTGAAGCACGACACGCCGTTGCCGAACTCATGGGCGTTGATCAGCGCCACCGCCGTGGCGAAATCCGGTACACGGACGATCCCCAGCACCGGGCCGAAAATCTCTTGCTGGTAGATGCTCATCTCGGCGGTGACCTGGTCAAACAGCGTCGCGCCGACAAAGAACCCCTGTTCGGCCCCCGGCACCTTGAAGCCACGGCCATCGACGATCAGGCGTGCGCCTTCCGCCACGCCAGCGTCGATGAAACCTTCGACCTTGGCCTTGTGCTCGGCGGTGACCAGCGGTCCCATGTCGGTGCCGGGTTGCTGGCCGTTGCCGATCTTCAGCTGATCAATGCGCGGCAACAGTCTGGCAATCAGCTCATCACCCACATCCCCCACCGCCACGGCGATGGAAATCGCCATGCAGCGTTCACCGGCCGAGCCGTAGGCCGCACCGATCAACGCATCCGCCGCCTGGTCGAGGTCGGCATCGGGCATGACGATCATGTGGTTCTTCGCCCCGCCCAGGGCCTGCACGCGCTTGCCGTGCGCCGTGCCCTGCTGGTGGATGTACTCGGCGATGGGCGTGGAGCCAACAAAGGAAATCGCTTCGATGTCCGGGTGCTGCAACAGCGCATCCACCGCCACCTTGTCGCCCTGGACCACGTTGAAAACGCCGTCCGGCAAGCCGGCTTCCGTCAGCAAGCGGGCCATCAGCAGACTGGCGGACGGGTCGCGCTCCGAAGGCTTGAGGATGAAGCAGTTGCCGGCGACCAGCGCCAGGGGAATCATCCACAGCGGCACCATCACCGGGAAGTTGAACGGCGTGACCCCGGCGCAAACGCCCAAAGGCTGGCGCAGGTTCCAGTTGTCGATGCCACCGCCGATATTGTCACTGAAATCGGTCTTGAGCAGGTTCGGCGCACCGCAGGCGTACTCGACGATCTCGATGCCGCGGGTGACTTCGCCGTGGGCGTCAGACAGCACCTTGCCGTGTTCACGGCTGATGATCTGCGCCAGTTCGTCGTGATGGCGGTCGAGCAATTCCTTGAACTTGAACATCACCCGCGAACGGCGCAGGGACGATTGCTCGGACCAGGCCGGGAACGCCGCCAGCGCCGAGGCCACCGCCGCATCGACGGTGCCCGGTTCGGCCAGGGCGACCCGGGCCTGCACCGCACCGGTGGCCGGGTTAAAGACCTTGCTGAACCGCGCACCGTCGCTGTCCTGCACTCGACCGCTGATGTAATGGCCTACTACCGGGGCGTCACTCATTGTTCTTGTCTCCGTGGGAAAAGTGGAATTCAGAGGTCGAGCAGCCAACTGTGCTGCGGGTCGTTATGGAACTGCCAGACCCGCTTCGGGCCGGCCATGACATTCAGGTAATACGACTCGTACCCGTACGGAACGCTGACCGGGTGATACCCCTTGGGCACCACCACCAGGTCGCTGTTCTCCACGGCCATGGCCTGGTCGATGCTGCGGTCGTCGGTGTAGACCCGCTGGAACACGAAGCCTTGGGACGGGTTGACCTGGTGGTAATAGGTCTCTTCCAGGAAGCTCTGGTGCGGCAGGTCGTCGGTGTCGTGCTTGTGCGGCGGATAGCTCGAGGAGTGCCCCGACGGCGTGCGCACCTCCACCACCAGCAGTGAGTGGGCCGGTTCGCTGTCTGGCAGGATGTCGCAGACATAGCGGGTGTTGGCGCCCTTGCCGCGCACGCTGCGCTTCATGCTGTCCGGGCGGATCAGCCGCGGGCCGTATTCGTTACCCGCCGAACCCGGTGCGGCACACACTGCGATCTGCACATCGCTCAGGGCAGTGACCTGGGCCTGGCTGCCGGGCGGCAGGTAAGCGGCATAAGGTGACTTGTCTTCGAACACCGATTGGCGATCACCGAGGTTGTCCCAATCGAAGGCGCCCTGCCCCGGCGCCTCCCCCTTGAGGCTGATGCGACCACTGAGCAGCACCAGGCACAATTCCTTGTCTGCGGCGGCCACCGGCAGGGTTTCCCCCAGGCTCAGGCGGTAGGCGGCGAACCCGACGTATTCCAGCTCACCCGCTGGCAACTGGACCATGGTTCGGCCGCTGGAATGGCTCTTGATCAACAGGCTCATGCCAGACTCCTTTCTTGCAGCAAGGCACGCAGTGTGTCGTAGCCCTTCTTGGCGTAGGCATAACTCGGCGCTACGGCAGGGTCCTGCTCGGCTTCCACCACCAGCCAGCCTTGATAGTCGGCAGCCAGCAGTACATCGAGCAACGCGGCGAAGTCGATGTCGCCATCCCCCGGCACGGTGAAAGTGCCGTTGATGATGCAGTCGGGGAAGCTCCAGAGGTTGTTGCGCGCCAGTTGCACCACCGGTTTGCGCACATCCTTGAAGTGCACATGGCAGATTCGTTCAATGTGTTTGCGCAGCACCTGCAACGGTTCGCCGCCGCCCATGTAGCAGTGACCCGAGTCGAACAACAGGCCCACCTCACTACCGGTCAGGGCCATCAATTTGTCGATGTCCGCGGGTGATTCGACGTAGGCGCCCATGTGGTGGTGATAGGCCAGGCGCACGCCGTGGGACAAAGTGAAACGCGCCAGTTCGGTGAGCTTGTCGGCGTAGGTTTGCCAGGCTTCATCCGTATGGAAACGCGGCCGCTCGACCAACGGAATCCGCTGGCCCTGGATCGAGTCGGCGACTTCGCCGTAGACCAGCACCGTCGCGCCGTTCTGCGCCAGCAGCTCGACGTGACTGGCGATGGCGTCGATTTCCTCCGCCGCCGAGCGTCGGGCCAGGCGGCTGGAATACCAGCCGGAGACCAGCGCCAGGTCATAGGGCCGCAGCACATCGCCAACGCCCTTGGCGTCCTTGGGAAACTTGCCGTTGAGCTCAAAACCTTCGTAGCCGATTTCCTTGCCTTCACTTAGCGCCGTACTCAACGGCGTCTCGCCGCCCAACGACGGCAAGTCATCGTTGCTCCAGGAAATCGGATTGATGCCAATTCGAATAGCGGGCATGGCTGCACCTTTTATTGTTTTTACATTGCCATTGAAGGCGACACGGAACCTTGTGGGAGCGAGCTTGCTCGCGATAGCGGTTTGACAGTCGCGTCAATGTTGCATGTTTCACCGTCATCGCGAGCAAGCTCGCTCCCACATTGGACTGCATTCCAAATAGAGACTGCGGTGTCTGTCACGCCCGCGCAGCACGCCACGCCTCGATCAACTCCACAAACCTGCCCTGCACCTGGCGGATCAACGTTTCATCATCGATTTCCCCGGCCAGCCAGGCCCGGCTCGGCTCCTGGAAGATCGTCCGACCTACGGCAAACCCGCGGCAGGTGGCGCTCTGGCTGGCCTGGCGGAAACCTTCGGCGAGTGCGGCGGCTGGGGCATTGAGGCCCAGCAGCACCACGCCACGGCAATACGGATCGCGCTGTTGGATCAGCTCATCGAGCTGCTGCCATTCATCCGCGCCCTGGGCTTCGATCTTCCACCACGCCGGGAAAATACCCAGGTTGTAGAGGCGCTTGAGGGCGCGATAGAGCACGTCCGGGTGCGGTGACGGATGATCCTTGGGCGGAATGACTTCCAGCAGCAATTCATGACCGCTGGCCTGGGCGGCCTTGTACAACCCCATCAGTTGCGCCTCTTGCTCCAGGCGCAGCAGCGGTTCGTCGTCAGGGTGAAATTGCACCAGGCACTTGATGATCTGCTCCTGGGGCCAGGCGATCAGGTTGCTGCCAATGGAGCGCCCGTGTTCGAAGGCCAGTGGCCGCGAACCTTGCACTTCCACCGGCCGCGCCACCCACCAACCGCGTCCGGTGGCCGCGTTCAGCGAATCCTGGCCGAAGCGCTGGTCGGCCAGCAGACCGACGTCGGCCTCGATGCCCTGACGCCGCAGGTCAGCTTCGACCCGCGCCACGGCTTGGATGAACAACTGCTTGAGTTCGCCGATGCTGCTCAACTCGCGGCCACCCTTCTGGGCCAGCTCCACCAGTTGCCCGCG
The DNA here is from genome assembly GCF_030687295.1 of Pseudomonas beijingensis. Lineage (NCBI taxonomy): Bacteria > Pseudomonadati > Pseudomonadota > Gammaproteobacteria > Pseudomonadales > Pseudomonadaceae > Pseudomonas > Pseudomonas beijingensis. The sequence goes on from NZ_CP117425.1 coordinate 4,931,399, forward strand.
ATGGTCGAAGGCGAAGATGAACAGCTGTTTCCAAGTCTTGCGGGGCACGCTGACCTGGTGCAACCGTTGCAGCACAACGTCCTGGTCCGGTCGGGTGATCGGCACCGGACTCTTGAATAAATAGTCGAGTTCGGCTCGGGTCGGCATCGCTGGGGCGCAGGCATGGCGCGACACCACCAGGCCACCGCAGGCATTGGCCAACTGGCAGCAGCGTTCATCGCTGGCATCCTCCAGCCAGCCGGCGAGAAATCCCGACATGAATGCATCGCCGGCACCCAGTACGTTCAAGACTTCGACCCGCACGCCAGGGTAAATGGCGCCGTCTTCGAGCCGGGCCGGGATGGCGCCATGGATCACCGTGCAGCCCTGGGGACCGAGCTTGACCACCAGGGTCGCCGCCGTCAGCGAGCGCACGGTGCGCAGCGCGGTCAGCAGGTCTTCGCTGCCGCCGGCGATGAGGAATTCTTCTTCGGTGCCGACGATCAGGTCGAAACGCGGCAGGATGCTTTGCACGTGCTGGCTGACTTTCTGGTCGGCGACGAAACGGGTTTCGCCATCGGCCTTGCCCGCCAGGCCCCAAAGCACTGGCCGGTAATCGATGTCGAGGACCCGCTTGACCTGATGTTTTTGCGCATAGTCCAGCGCCTGGAGACTGGCCTGGTAGACGCCGTCGGTGGAGAAATGGGTGCCGGTGATCAGCAAGGCCTTGCTGGAGGCAATGAAGGTTTCGTCAATGTCTTCGGCGCGCAGCGCCATGTCGGCGCAGTTTTCCCGGTAGAACACCAGGGGGAAGGTTTCCCGGTCCTTGATCCCCAGCAGGACCATGGCCGTCAGGCGTTCGGGATCGACTTTGATGCCGCTGACATCACAGCCTTCGCGGGCCAGGGACTCCACCAGGAAGCGGCCCATGTGGTCATCGCCCACCCGGCTCAGCATCGCCGACCTGAGCCCCAGGCGCGCCGTGCCGAACGCGATGTTCGCCGAGGAACCGCCCAGGTATTTGGCGAAGCTCGAAACATCTTCCAGGCGCGCGCCGACTTGCTGCGCGTAGAGGTCGACGCCCAGGCGTCCCAGGCAGATCACATCCAATTGACGCCCACTGGCAAAACGAGTCTGGCCCATGCTGGCTCCTGTTATTTTTATCAGCCTGCGCTGGTCGCCGACACCGGCGCCAACGCTGTTGGTGAATGCAGACTAAAACGAGCAGCGGGCAATAATCAATAATTATTCTATAAATTTTTTACGTGGAATATTTTTTCCAATACGCTATGACCGAAGCCAACCAGACGCAGTGCATCGTTTCAGCAGCTGCTGCAACATTTGTCCGCCCATGATTTTCCCTGCGCCTACGCTGTAGACTGCGATCAGCCAACCTATTGTCGAGGGCCGGCCTTTGTTCGGGCCGCCCTATAAGAACAAGCCAGAAGGATTTTCTATGACCCGCCCCGATGATCTGCCGGCGCCGTCCGAGAGCGCGTCCGAACCCGCCCTCCCGAGCCCACCGATCAATGCCGAGCGTCTGCTGCAACTGATCACCGATGAATACGAAAGCCTGCCGCGCCAGCTCAAACGCATCGCCAGCTACATGAGCCAGCAGAGCGACCGGATCATGGTCGACCGCATCAGCGACATCGCCCGGGAATGCGAAGTGCACCCCTCGGCCATCGTCAGGTTTTCCCAGCGCTTCGGCTTCAGTGGCTTCAGTGAAATGCAGGCTTTGTTCCGCGAGGCCTACACCCACAAGACCACCCCGGTACAGAACTACCAGCAGCGCATCCGCAGCATGATCGCCAACAAGTCGCAGAAAGCCAGCGGCGGCGACCTGGCCCGCGAGTGCGTCAATGCGACCCTGTCGGGCATCGAGCGCCTGGGGTTGGAGCTGGACGACCAGGCGTTCGAAAAGGCCGTGGACCTGGTGGTCAACGCCGACAACATCTATGTGGTGGGTGTGCGCCGCTCGTTCGCGGTCGCCGACTACCTGGTCTACAACCTGCAACACACCAACAAACGCATTCACCTGGTGTCCGGCCTGGGGGGCAGTTACCGCGAGCAGATGCGCAGCGTGCGGGCCAACGACCTGGTGATTGCCATCAGTTTTACGCCCTACGGCAAGGAAACCCAGCACTGCCTGCGCATTGCCCAGCATCACCAGGCCAAGACCCTGATCATCACCGACAGCAACCTTTCGCCCCTGGCCAAGCGGGCCAACGCGGTGCTGCTGGTGAACGAAGGCAGTTCGTTCGCCTTCCGTTCGTTGAGTGCCACGTTGTGCCTGTGCCAGGCGTTGTTCATCGCCGTGGCTTACCGGCTGGAACTCAAAGTCGATGAAATCCATGAACAGGTCGGGTTCGAGGATTAACGCCCGCAAGATTTTTCTGAAGGAGACATCATGAAACTGATCGGCATGCTGGACTCGCCCTACGTGCGACGCGTCGCCATTTCCGCCAAGTGCCTGGGGGTTGCCCTGGAACACGAGTCCGTTTCGGTGTTCAGGCATTTCGAACAGTTCCAGCGCATCAACCCGGTGGTCAAGGCTCCGACCCTGGTGCTGGACGATGGCAATGTGCTGATGGATTCGACGTTGATCATCGATTACCTCGAGGCCTTGGCCGCGCCGGGCAAAAGCCTGATGCCGGTGGACATTGGGCAACGGCTGCGCGCACTGCGCGTGATTGGCCTGGCCCTGGCGGCGTGCGAGAAGTCGGTACAGATCTACTACGAACGCAACCTGCGGCCGACAGAAATCCAGCACGCCCCCTGGGTTGAACGCGTGGAAGGCCAACTGGCGGCGGCCTATGGCCTGCTGGAACAGGAACTGGTGAAACAACCCCTGGCCACCGATGGCACCCTCGATCAGGCAGGCATCACCGTGGCGGTGGCCTGGAGCTTCACCAACCTGGTGGTGCCGGACCAGGTGCAGGGCAAGTCATTTGCGTCGATCAGCGCGTTCACCGCCTATGCCGAAGGGCTGGAGGCGTTTGTCAGCACACCGATGGAATAACTGGCTGTAAACAAAAAATCCTGAGGCAACCAAAGTACCTGGGGGTAGCCAAAGTACCTGTGGGAGCAAAGCTTGCTCGCGATAGCGGTATACCAGTCAACATTGTTGCTGGATGATCCAGCGCTATCGCGAGCAAGCTTTGCTCCCACAGGGTCCCACAGGCTCCTACAGTTGGTTCCTGAGTGACCGCCGGATGAGGGCTCACCCATCAGGATTCACTCAGGCCAGTTCCATTTCCTTGGGCTTTACCGGCGGCGCGACCTCGAAGCGATCCGCCAGGAACGGCGTGATGTCCAGCGGCAACGGTTCATTGTTCACCAGTTTGTCCAGCAACACCCCAGTGATGGCCGAGGTGAGGATACCGGTGCGGAAATGCCCGCAGGCGTTGAGATAGCCTTGCACCCCGCGCATCGGCCCCAGGATCGGCAACTCATCGGGCGAACCCGGGCGCAGGCCGGCCCAGGTTCGTTTCAGGTTGATGTCGAGCAACTGCGGAATACAGCGCACCGCACCTTGCACCAACCCTTCGATCTCCGGATAAGTCGTGGTCACATCGAAGCCTTTGTCTTCGGTGGTGCTGCCAATCAGGATTTCACCATTGTCTTTCTGCGCCACGTAGCAGTCGCTGGTGGTCAGGCAGCCGTTGAGGATTTTCGGCATGCGTTCGGTCAGCAGGATCTGGCCCTTGACCGGCTTGACCGGAATCCTCACACCGGTGGCCTGTTCGCTCAGGTCCGCCGCCCAGGCACCGGCCGCGTTGATCAGGGTCCGGCATTGGAAGGTCCCCGCCTCGGCGGTTTTTACCCCAGTCACCCGTGTGCCGCAACGCAGCACCTCGGTCACGTTAGTATTGAAGAACAGGTCGACGCCGTTCTGCCGGGCGCCTTCGGTATAGGCATCGGCCAAGCGAAACGGACTGAGCTGGTGATCGCAGAGAAACTCCAGCGCCCCCTGGGCTTCATGGCTCACATTCGGCTCTGCCTCACGCAAGGCCGCCTGGTCAAGCCAGCGCACCTGGTCTGCCAGGTGGGGAATGCAAGCGACGATGTGCTCGGCGTACAAACGGTCTTCGTCGTCGTAGATCACGAACTTGAGCCCGGTCTCCTCGAACTTGAAATCCATGCCATGGTTGTCTATCAACTCGCGGTGCAACTGCGGGTACATCGCGTTGGACTGCAAGGCAAAATCGAAGAACGACTGGGGCAGGATGTGCGGCGTGCTGGCATCCACCGCCACGGCGGCGCCCTGGGTCTGGCGCTTGCGGTTGGCCGACATCATGCGAAAGAAGATCACCCCGCACCCCAGGCCCACCGACTCACCGATGGCCCACAGCCCACCTGCCGAGGCGCGGGTCGCGTTGCCGGGCCGCTTGGCGTCGATCAGGGCGATCTTCAAGTGTTTGCGCTTGGACAGTTGATAGGCGCACGAGGCCCCGATCACACCGCCACCGGCGATGACTACGTCATAGTCCTTAATCATGGGAAACGGCCTCCGTACCGACGTTCTGGAACGCTGAAAAGGGAATCGGATCGATGGGGAAACGCGGCCGCAGCCAACCCACGTCGGCGCGCCCGGTGGCTTCGCGCAAGCGGTCGCTGCAATAGCCGACGCACATCCGCCCCTGGCAATCGCCCATGCTCACGCGGGTGCGCATCTTCAGGCTGGCCATGTCTTGCACGCCTTGCTCCAGCGCCCGGTCGATGTCGGCGCGGGTGGCGTGCTCGCAGCGGCAGATCACCGTATCGGCGGCCGGCAACGCGGTTTGCCCGGCACCACGCTGAGTGTAGCGATCCACGGCGGCGCGAAAGCGAACGATCCGCTGCAGTTGCGCTTGGTAGCGATCCCGCTGGGCCAGGGCCGTGGACAGGTCCAGCACGTTGCGTTGCATCAGGATCGACAACGCCGCGATGCGCCCGCTGAGCATGGCCGCTTCACCGCCACGGATCCCGCCCATGTCGCCGGCCAGGTGAATGTGCGCTTCGCTGCTTTGTTGCCAGGCATCGGACACGGCCCGCAAATAGCCGTCCTCGCTGAAACCGTGTTCCAGGCCCATCTGCTGGCTCAATTGCGTGCGCGGGATAAACCCGTAGCCGACTGCCAGGGTCTGGGCCGGGACCTGTTCGGCGCGTTTCAGGTCCGGTTCCCAGGTATTGGAATAAGGCGCGACGGTGACGTGGCTCAGCTCACCCTCGCCGTCCGCCTGCACCACACCCCAGCCATAGCGCACGGGAATGCCCTTGAGCTTGAGGTAGGCGAGCATGCTCAGGCCGTCGAGGAACAGTTGCGGCTTGTTCAGCAACGCCAGGCTTTCCTTGGCGATCCGGCTGAACCCACAGGCTTCGAAGACACCCGCCACCGCCACGCCCGAAGCGTGCAGCTGGCAGGCCACCAGCGGCAGCAACGGCCCCGTGCCGGCGATCACCACCGGGCTCGGCGGCCTGACCACGCCGCTCTTGATCTGCAATTGCAGGCCGCCGAGCATCATCACCCCCGGCAGCGTCCAGCCAGGAAACGGCACACTGCGTTCGTGACAACCGGCCGCCAGGACCAGATGGGAATAGGCGACCTCGCCCAGGCGCTCGTCGGCATCCAGCAGCATCAGCGCCCGGAAACCTTCGGCACCGATGACACGGTTGCCCAAGCGCACATCGATCAACCCGGCGTGGCGCTGGTATTCTCCGTGGAGCTTTTCCAGGGCTTCGCGGTAGCGCGGCCCCAGGTAATCCAGGCTGACACCATCGCGCAATGGCCCGCGGTACACGACGCCGCCGAGGCGCGGCGCCTCTTCGAGCACGGTGCAACGCACCCCGTGAGAGGCCAGTTCAATGGCTGCAGCCATACCCGCCGGCCCACCGCCGACAATCACCGGATCGAGGCTCATGGCGCCTCCGTTTCGGTCATGCGGTTGGCCCGGGTTTCGATCTGCATGCCAGGGCGCACCAGGGTCTGGCAGGCGCGGCGCTTGTGGCGACCGTCGATCTTGACCAGGCAGCACTGGCACACGCCCATGCCGCAGTAGGCGCCGCTGATCTGGTCGTGGTCGTTGCGGGCGACCTGGCGCTGACCCAGGGACTGGATGACGGTGAGGACGGTTTCACCGTGGGCGGCGTTGACGACTTGCCCGTCCAGGCGCACCGTCATGTCGGCGCGGCTCAACGGCTGGATATCGAATGTTCGGCGTAGAACGTCTTGAGGTTGCATCATGCTGCTCTTCCTTGAAGGTTCAGTGAGGTTTCGGCTCCTTGCGGCACACATCCACCGGTTCGCGTCGGTACCCGGCAACAGCGCACCGAAGCGGGGCAACAGACGCGACATGATAGTGCGCACGAAATTCATGTTAGGGATAATTTGTGACCAAGTGTTGATCCAGGCCAGCGAATCGGCCTGCCGGTCCATGAACTTTTTTTCAGAAAGCCGACAGGTAATTTTTGGCAGAATGTTGCGCAATCGCTCCAACTTCCCCACACGGTACCGCCCATGAACCGCATCCTGACCATCGAAGACGACGCCGTGACCGCCCGTGAAATCGTGGCCGAGCTGACCCGCAACGGCCTGGACGTCGATTGGGTCGACAACGGCCGAGAAGGCTTGGAACGGGCGGTCAGCGGCGACTACGACCTGATCACGCTGGACCGCATGCTGCCTGAGCTCGACGGCCTGGTGATCGTCACCACGCTGCGCACCATGGGCGTGGCCACGCCGATCCTGATGATCAGCGCCCTTTCCGATGTGGATGAACGCGTGCGTGGCCTGCGGGCCGGCGGCGACGATTACCTGACCAAGCCGTTCGCCACCGACGAAATGGCCGCCCGGGTCGAAGTGCTGCTACGGCGCAACAATGGCACCCGCGAGCCGGAAACCGCGCTACGGGTAGCCGACCTGGAGCTGAACCTGATCAGCCGCGAGGCCAGCCGCAACGGGCAACTGCTGAGCCTGCTGCCCACCGAATACAAGCTGCTGGAATTCCTGATGCGCAACAGCGGGCAAATCCTCTCGCGCATGATGATTTTCGAGGAAGTCTGGGGCTATCACTTCGACCCCGGCACCAACCTGATCGACGTCCACATCGGCCGCCTGCGCAAGAAAATCGACCCACCGGGCCTGGAACCGCTGATTCGCACGGTACGGGGTTCCGGCTATGTCATTGCTGAACCCCGCTAAGGGCTGGCGCTCCTCCAGCAGCCGCCTGCTGGCGCTGTACAGTTCGCTGTTCGTGATCTGGAGCGCGATCCTGATGGGGGTGATGTATTACGAAGTGTTTGGCTACCTCGACAGCCTGGCCAAGCACTCCCTGATGCAGCGCCAGCACCTGTTCGCCCGGATCCACGGCGACCAACTGGAAGATGCGCTCATGGCCAGCCTGACGCTGGACGAGCGCGGTGTCGACGCCTATGGGCTGTTCGATCCGCAATTGCGCCATTTGAGCGGACCGATCCTGCGCGTGCCCGCCGACCTGCCGCTGGACGGCAAGATCCACATGCTTGGCGGCTGCGTGGACTCCGATGAACCGGGCGTGCCTTCCGACAGCTGCGACGCAGTGGCGACCCGGACCCAGGACGGCCGTTGGCTGGTCCTGGCCCGGGACAACGGTTCGCTGTTCGCGGTGACGCGGATCATCTTGCACGCGCTGTTCTGGGGGGTATCGCTGACCATCCTGCCAGGCATCGCTGGCTGGCACCTGTTGCGCCGCCGACCGCTGCGGCGGATTCGCCAGTTGCAGGCCAGCGCCGAAGCCATCGTCGCCGGTGACCTGACCCATCGCCTGCCGCTGTCGAGCCGACGCGATGAACTGGACATGCTGGCGGCGATCGTCAATGCCATGCTTGAGCGCATCGAACGCTTGATGAATGAGGTCAAGGGCGTGTGCGACAACATCGCCCATGACCTGCGCACCCCGCTGACGCGCCTGCGTGCCCAACTTTATCGCATCCAGCAGCAAGCGCCGGACGGCTCCCCCGAGGCCTTGCAGATGGATCAGGTAATCGCCGAGACCGACACCCTGATGGCGCGATTTCGTGGTCTGTTGCGGATTTCCGAACTGGAAGACCAGCAACGGCGCTCGGGCTTCGTGCGCCTCGATCCGTTGCAGTTATTGCAGGAGTTGCATGATTTTTACCTGCCCTTGGCCGAGGAAGGCGAACTGACCTTCATCCTGGAGGCTCCCGACGCCCTGCCCCTGCTCAACGGCGACCGGGCCTTGCTGTTCGAGGCGGTGTCGAACCTGCTGAGCAACTCCATCAAGTTCACCCCGCCGGGGGGCACCGTGATCCTGCGTGGGGTCGATCAGGGCGACAGCACGCGCATCGAAGTGCTCGATTCCGGCCCCGGCATCCCCGAGGCAGAGCGCAAGGCCGTGTTCCGCCGTTTCTATCGCGCCGAAGGCAGCAGCCAGCACGGCGGATTCGGCCTGGGCCTGTCGATCGTCGCGGCGATCGTCAATCTGCATGGGTTCACGTTGGAGGTGGACAGCAGCGAACACGGCGGCGCGCGGTTGGTGCTCGATTGCCGGGGGACGTTGTTGTAGTCATAGGGCTGGAGCAGCACCTGTGGCGAGGGAGCTTGCTCCCGCTCGGCTGCGAAGCAGTCGTAAACCAGACGCGCGTATTCGGCAGGTTTTCGGGGCCGCTGCGCGACCCAGCGGGAGCAAGCTCCCTCGCCACAGGGTGTGGTGTGCTTGATCTTTATCTATCAGGCATCACTGCGATGCAGCGGGGTGTTATGCAGCTCATAACGCAACTCATCGATCAGCTTCGCAATGCTCTCTTCCGAGCGGACGCTGTCGAGACTCATGCCGCTCACCACCAGGTCCACCTCACCGCTTTCACGGTGATACAGGCGCACGGTGAGGGTGCCGTCGCCATTGAGGCTGCATTCGCAGGCCAACGGCGTAAAACTTTCTTCAAGGCGGGTACGCAAGGGAGCCAAATGGGTCATGTGATGCACCTCAGCCCCGGGGAGGCAAATAAACAGTGGACAGCTCCGACCTCCTGGCCTGCATAGACATCCTGTCGCTCTCATACTGGGTTCGTTCACTGTACATCGCGGCGTATTCCTTAAGTGTTTCGTCGGGGACGCGACATCACCGACGATGTCGCACCCTGACAGCCTAAGGAACCGCCCCTCCCTGCAAAACCCGAATTTGCACCAGCCCATCAGGTGCATTTGCACTGGCTATCATGGTGCCTTCATCCGCCATTCATTGGCGAATAACCCCCGTGCCCGCGCCCAGACAATCGCCTCACTGCGGCTATGGACATCCAGCTTCGAATATAGGGTCGCCACATGATTGCGCACGGTGTTGGGCGCAAGCTTCAGCCGTGCGGCGATTTCCTTATCGGCCAGGCCCTCGCAGATCAGCCCCAGCACGTCTCGCTCCCGGGCCGTCAGCTCGGTGAATGACACGCTGGGCACCTGGGCGTTGATGCTCTTCACGTTAGCCAGTTTTTCAATCAGGGTCCGACTGAACCAGGACGCGTCTTTCATCACCTCCTCGATCGCTGCCACCAGCTCCAGCTCCGAGCGCTTGCGTTCGGTGATGTTCATCAGCACCAGCAGATAGCAGGGCTTGTCCTGGATCAGCACCGTGTCGGCGGCGACCTCACAGTCGATGAGTTCGCCGCCCTTCTTATGCACCTTGACGTCGATACTCGAGACCGCGGCGGCCTTTTCCAGCCGGGCAAACAGCGCGGCGCCGGCGTCCTTGTCGAGAAAGCCGATTTCCTCCACGGTTTTACCCAACAACTCTTCGCTGGCGTAACCGGTGGTCTGGAGAAACGCTTCGTTGATTTCCAGCAACTGCTGTTCGGCGCTGCACACCAGGGTGGGCACAGGCGACAGTCGGAACGACTTGGCAAAGCGCTCCTCACTCTGGCGCAGCGCCGTTTCAGCCTTGCGGCGCGGCTCCATGTCCATGAAGGAAAACAGCATGCAATCTTCATCATGCAGGTCCAGGGGTTGGCCGGCGACGATGACCTGCTTGATAGTGCCATCGGGCAACTTCAACTCGGCCTGCATTTGCGGAATGGTCGCGCCCTGCCCCAGCCGCTCGATGGCCAGGTCGCGTTTTTCGGCGGCTTCAAGCACATCCAGTTCATACACCGAACGCCCGATCACCTGCTCGCGGCTGTAGCCGGTCATCTCCAGGAACCCCGGATTGACCTTGATGTAGCGCAGGTCGCTGAGGCGGCAGATCACCGCCGGCGCCGGGTTGGCCCCGAAGGTTTTCTCGAAGCGCTGCTCGGCACTGGCCCATTCGGTGGCATCGCTGAGGATCAGCACGAGCAGTTCCGGCTCGCCGTTGCGGTCGGCCAGGACCATGCTACGGATCCGATGCACCCAGGTGCGATCCGGATCGGCCTGGGACGTGACTTCCACCAGCACATCGCTGAATTCATCGCCACGGGCAACCCGGGCGATGGGGTAGTTGTCTTCAGTCAGCGGGTGGTTGTTGCGGTAACGCAAATTGAACCGCTCGGCGTATTGCTTGGCCGTGGTGCCCAGTTCACTGAGGTCCTTGACCCCGTGCATGGTCAAGGCCGCTGCGTTGGCCCAGGCGATGGTCTGGTCGACCTCGATCAACATCACCCCGTCGGACAGTCCGGCAATGATCTGCAGCAATTGACGACGGTTGGTATCGGTGGTCGGGACTTGCTGATTCATTGGGTCTCCATGTGGTCAGTAGGGTTCAAGCATGGATGCGTTGAAAGTTACGACCACATGGGTTTGCAATAGTGCATCGTGCCCTTCACGCCGCCATGCGCCCCTCGGCAATCGCCTGGGAGGCGGCCAGCATCGCTCGCAGCAGCACCGCGCAACCGGCGGCGAGGTCGTCCGGGGCGGCGTTTTCGATTTCGTTGTGGCTGATGCCGCCTTCGCAGGGCACGAAGATCATCCCCGCCGGGCCCAGTTCGGCGAGGAAGATCGCGTCGTGGCCGGCACCGCTGACGATGTCCAGGTGAGACAGGCCCAGCCCTTGGGCGGCGCCGCGTACGGCGTCGACGCAGCCCTGATCGAAATACAGCGGCGGGAAGTCGGCGGTGGGTTTCAAATCGAAGGTCAGGCCGTGCTGACGGCAGGTGTCCTCGATCACTTGCTTGACCTCGGCGATCATCGAATCCAGGCGCGCCGGTTCCAGGTGACGGAAATCCAGGGTCATGCGCACTTCGCCGGGGATGACGTTGCGCGAGCCCGGGTAGGCCTGCAGGCAACCGACCGTGCCGCAGGCATGGGGCTGATGACCGAGGGCGGCACGATTGACGGCGCCGACGATGATCGAGGCGCCTACCAGGGCATCCTTGCGCAGGTGCATCGGCGTCGGGCCGGCGTGGGCTTCGACGCCGCGCAAGGTCAGGTCGAACCACTTCTGCCCCAGGGCGCCCATCACCACGCCGATGGTCTTGCCCTCGTCTTCGAGGATCGGCCCCTGTTCGATGTGCGCCTCGAAATACGCCCCCACCGGATGCCCACTGACCGGGCGCGGGCCGGCATAGCCGATGGTGTTGAGCGCCTGGCCTACGCTGATGCCCTCGGCGTCGGTCTTGGCCAGGGTTTCTTCAAGGGTGAATTTCTGGGCGAACACGCCGGAGCCCATCATGCATGGAGCGAAGCGCGAGCCCTCTTCGTTGGTCCAGACCACCACCTCCAACGGTGCTTCGGTTTCGATGTTCAGGTCGTTGAGGGTGCGCAGCACCTCCAGCCCGGACAGAACGCCAAAGCAGCCGTCGAACTTGCCGCCGGTGGGTTGGGTGTCGATGTGGCTGCCGGTCATCACCGGTGGCAGGTTCGGATTGCGCCCCGGGCGCCGGGCGAAGATATTGCCCACCCCATCGATGCTGACGGTGCAGCCCGCCGCCTGGGTCCATTGCACGAACAGGTCGCGGGCCTGGCGGTCGAGGTCGGTCAGGGCCAGCCGGCACACACCGCCCTTGACCGTGGCCCCGAGCTGGGCCAGGTCCATGAGCGATTGCCACAGGCGGTCGCGGTTGATGTGCTGATGGGTCGATTGCAGGACGTCGATGGCTGCGTTCATGGGGATCTCCATTTTTTCAGGCATTTTTTTGGTGTCTTGAGGCCGCTATCGCGAGCAAGCTCGCTCCCACGCTGGATTGGGGTGGGTGCAAAATCCATGTGCACAGCGGATCCTCTGTGGGGGCGAGCTTGCTCGCGATGAGGCCCTCCTTCACACCGCGGTTTTAGCGACGGACGGGCTCGCTCCCAGGCTGCACAACCCGTAATAAATCACCCCACCCAGCGCCGAGCCGGTGAACCAGCCATAGCTGTAGAACCAGCTGAACGCATCGCTGCCCAGGGACAACAGCGTCAGCACCACCGGTACGCCAAAGGCGATGAAACCGTTCCAGTTCCACGCCGGGTAAATGTCGTCGCGGTACAGCCCGGCAAGGTCCAGTTGCTGTTTCTTGATCAGGAAATAATCCACCACCATGATCCCGGCAATCGGCCCCAACAGGCTTGAATAGCCCAGCAGCCAGTTGGAGTAGACCGACTCCAGGCTGACCTCGGAGACGATCAGGCCGAGTTTCTTCAGCAACTCGTGAGCCATCAGCGCCAGCCCCACCAGCCCGGTCAACATCACGGCTTTAGTGCGGCCGATCAGTTTCGGCGCCAGGTTCTGGAAGTCGTTAGTGGGCGAAACGATATTGGCCGCGGTGTTGGTCGACAGCGTGGCGACAATGATCAGCACCATGGCCAGCGCCACCCACACCGGGCTCTGGATGTGCCCAATCAAGCTCACCGGGTCGGAGACGGTCACCCCCACCAGTTTTTCCGAGGCGGCGGTCATGACCACGCCGAGGGAAGCGAACAGGAACATGGTCAACGGCAGGCCAATGATCTGGCCGACGATCTGGTCTTTCTGGCTCTTGGCATAACGGCTGAAGTCCGGAATGTTCAACGACAAGGTGGCCCAGAAACCGACCATGGCCGTCAGCCCGGCGAGGAAATAGCCGGTCACCCCGGCGCCTTCGGGGCGTTTGGCCGGGACCGCCATCAGTTCAGTCAACGAGACATTGGGCAACGCCCACACCAACAGCCCGGCCCCCACCAGCACCAACAAGGGCGCAGACAAGGTTTCCAGCCACTTGATCGACTCGGCACCGCGCAACACCACCCACAGGTTCATGACCCAGAACACCATGAAACCGATCACCTCACCGGTGCCGCCCAAGCTCTTCCAGCCGTCGAACACCGAGCCGAGAAACAGGTGGATCGCCAGCCCGCCGAACATGGTCTGGATGCCGAACCAGCCACACGCCACCAAGGCGCGGATCAGGCACGGCACGTTGGAACCGATGACACCGAAGGATGAGCGCAACAGCACCGGAAACGGAATGCCGTACTTGGTTCCGGCAAAGGCATTGAGGGTCAGGGGGATCAGCACGATGATGTTGGCAAACAGAATCGCCAGCAGCGCCTCGCCCACCGTCAGGCCGAAATAGGCGGTGAGCACGCCGCCGAGGGTGTAGGTCGGCACGCAGATCGCCATGCCCACCCACAGTGCGGTGATGTGCCATTTGTTCCAGGTTCGCTCGTGCACCTTGGTCGGCGCGATGTCGTGGTTATAACGGGGGCTGTCGAGGACGTCGCTGCCGGCTTCAAGCTCGAACAATCCGTCGCGCTCGGTCACTGTTGATCTGGTCATGTCCGCTCCACTGTTTTCATTATTTTTGCTCATCGACGGGCGATGGCCGGAGTACTTGCACGCGTGCTACCGATCACCCCGCCAGACCCACGACGGCACTCAATAACCGTGCCGGATAATGCGTCGAGCTGATCGAATGATCGATATAACCCTTTCAACCTTTTGATGTTTAACGTTTTAAAGCTACGTGATTACCTTGTTTCACTCCCTGCTTACCGCCCTTGAGGCTAGATGACCTTCACGCCTTGTCGAGGGGGAGATTCAAAGTGGTGCACCCCGGATCAACGCGAGGTGTCTAGACAGCACTTTCAGCACTTTCAAGCCGCTGATTTACCATGATAAATCTCGCTCAAATAACGATCCTGTCAAGTGCGTCAAAATGGTGAGCAGGCTCACCATTTTGGTGAATTTAAAATTTAATCTTTTAATTTCAATAATTTAATAAACGCATAAGCTTATAAAAAATAATCTTGCTCAATTCAAAAACTCCAGCTAGCGTCTAATCCTGACAGTCGTGACAAGAATATAAACCGGCACGACGTTATCTACCGTGATGGATAAAACATAAAGAACCGGCAACAGTCGGTCATGCCTGCGAGGAACTCGGAATGTCTCTGTTGATCCGTGGCGCCACCGTTATTACCCATGATGAAAGTTATCGCGCCGATGTGTTTTGCGCCGACGGCGTGATCAAGGCCATTGGTGACAACCTGGATGTTCCGGCCACTGTCGAAGTGCTCGATGGCAGTGGTCAATACCTGATGCCCGGCGGCATCGATCCCCATACGCATATGCAGTTGCCGTTCATGGGCACGGTCGCCAGTGAAGACTTCTTCAGCGGCACGGCAGCGGGCCTCGCCGGGGGCACCACGTCGATCATCGACTTCGTGATTCCCAACCCTCAGCAGTCGCTAATGGAAGCCTTTCATCAATGGCGCGGCTGGGCCGAGAAAAGCGCCAGTGACTACGGTTTCCACGTGGCGATCACCTGGTGGAGCGAACAAGTCCGCGAAGAAATGGCCGAGCTGGTCAGCCACCACGGGGTGAACAGCTTCAAGCATTTCATGGCCTACAAGAACGCGATCATGGCCGCCGACGACACCTTGGTCGCGAGCTTCGAGCGCTGCCTGGAGTTGGGTGCGGTGCCCACCGTGCACGCGGAGAACGGCGAGCTGGTCTACCACCTGCAACGCAAGCTGCTGGCCCAGGGCATCACCGGGCCCGAAGCCCATCCGCTGTCGCGCCCCTCGCAAGTGGAAGGCGAAGCCGCGAGCCGCGCCATCCGCATCGCCGAAACCCTGGGCACGCCGCTGTACCTGGTGCACGTGTCCACCAAGGAAGCCCTGGACGAAATCACCTACGCCCGCAGCAAAGGCCAACCGGTCTACGGCGAAGTATTGGCCGGACACCTGCTGCTGGACGACAGCGTCTATCGCCACCCGGACTGGCAGACCGCCGCCGGTTACGTGATGAGCCCCCCCTTCCGCCCACGCGGGCATCAAGAGGCACTCTGGCACGGCTTGCAGTCCGGCAACCTGCACACCACCGCCACCGACCACTGCTGTTTCTGCGCCGAGCAGAAAGCCGCCGGGCGTGATGACTTCAGCAAGATCCCCAACGGCACCGCCGGGATTGAAGACCGCATGGCCGTACTCTGGGAAGAAGGGGTCAACAGCGGCAAATTGTCGATGCAAGACTTCGTCGCCCTCACCTCCACCAACACCGCGAAGATCTTCAACCTCTACCCACGCAAGGGCGCGATCCGCGTCGGCGCCGATGCGGATCTGGTGCTCTGGGATCCCCAGGGCAGCCGCACGATCTCAGCCAAGACCCACCACCAGCAAGTGGACTTCAACATCTTCGAAGGCAAGACCGTGCGCGGCGTGCCCAGCCACACCATCAGCCAGGGTCGGCTGGTGTGGGCCGACGGCGACCTGCGGGCCGAACGCGGCGCCGGGCGCTACATCGAACGGCCGGCGTATCCGGCGGTGTTCGATTTGCTGAGTAAGCGGGCGGAGCTGAATAAGCCAACTGCTGTGAAACGCTGAAACCCAGGCCTTCGGCCTTCGCGAGCAAGCCCGCTCCCACATTGGATCTGGGATAGACGCAGATGTGTGGTGTGTAGCAAATCCCTTGTGGGAGCGGGCTTGCTCGCGAAGACGTCAGTCCAGACACCGAAAAAACCACTGCCCACCAGAGGCAGCACCTCAAACACCGTGAGGCCCATTCCATGATCCAGCCCTTGAATCACCTCCCCCATTCCCAGGAAGACCCGGCCACCCTCGCCGCCCGCTTCAGTGACCTGGCGCCGCCGCTCAATGCGCGCCAGGCCCACCTGGAAGCTTCCCGGTGCCTGTATTGCTACGACGCGCCCTGCGTGAACGCCTGCCCGAGCGAGATCGACATTCCTTCGTTCATTCGCAACATCCATCAGGACAACGTCCAAGGCGCGGCGCAGAAAATCCTCTCGGCCAATATCCTCGGCGGCAGCTGCGCCCGGGTCTGCCCCACCGAGGTGCTGTGCCAGCAAGCCTGCGTGCGTAACAACGCCCATGAATGCGCGCCAGTGTTGATCGGCTCGCTGCAACGCTACGCGGTGGACAACGCCCACTTCAGCGAACACCCGTTCCAACGGGCTGCCGCCACCGGCAAGCGCATCGCCGTGGTCGGCGCCGGGCCGGCGGGGTTGTCGTGTGCGCACCGCAGCGCGATGCACGGCCATGACGTGGTGATCTTCGAAGCCCGGGACAAGGCCGGAGGCCTCAACGAATACGGGATCGCCAAGTACAAACTGGTGGACGACTATGCCCAACGTGAGCTGGATTTCCTGCTGGGCATCGGCGGCATCGAAATCCGCCATGGTCAGAAACTCGGCGAGAACCTGAGCCTGAGCGACCTGCACCAGCAGTTCGACGCGGTGTTCCTCGGCCTCGGCCTGGCCGCCAGCAAACAACTGGGCCTGAGCGACGAACAAGCACCGGGGCTGCTGGCCGCCACCGAGTACATCCGCGAACTGCGCCAGGCCGACGACCTCAGCCAGTTGCCCTTGGCCGACCGTTGCATCGTGCTCGGTGCCGGCAACACCGCCATCGACATGGCCGTGCAAATGGCCCGCCTCGGCGCCCGGGACGTCAACCTGGTCTACCGTCGCGGCCTTGAGGACATGGGCGCGACTTTGCACGAGCAAGACATCGCCAAGGCCAACCAGGTGCGCCTGCTGACTTGGGCCCAACCACAACAGGTGCTGCTCGATGACGCCGGCCATGTGCGCGGCATGCGCTTTTCCCGTACCCATCTGGAAAACGGTCGACTGGTCATCAGCGCCGAAACCTTCGACTTGCCTGCCGACGCCATCTTCAAAGCCATCGGCCAGGCCTTCGACGACAACGCGCTGGTGGACCCACTGGCCCGGGAACTCAAGCGCCAGGACGGGCGAATTCTGGTGGACGAACACCTGCGCACCAGCGTTCCCGGGGTCTACGCCGGCGGCGATTGCACCAGCCTGGACCAGGACCTCACCGTGCAAGCCGTGCAGCACGGCAAGCTCGCCGCCGAGGCGATCAACGCTCAACTGATGCTCAATGTGGAGGCTGCGTAAATGGCCGATCTGTCGATTGTCTTCGCCGGCATCAAAGCCCCCAACCCGTTCTGGCTGGCCTCCGCGCCGCCCACCGACAAGGCCTACAACGTCGTCCGCGCCTTCGAGGCCGGTTGGGGTGGCGTGGTCTGGAAAACCCTCGGTGAGGACCCTGCAGCCGTGAATGTGTCCTCGCGGTATTCGGCCCATTACGGGGCCAATCGCGAGGTCTTGGGCATCAACAACATCGAGCTGATCACCGACCGTTCCCTGGAGATCAACCTGCGGGAAATCACCCAGGTGAAAAAGGACTGGCCGGACCGGGCGTTGATCGTGTCGCTGATGGTGCCCTGCGTCGAAGAGTCCTGGAAATCTATCCTGCCCCTGGTGGAGGCCACCGGTGCCGACGGCATCGAGCTGAACTTCGGTTGCCCCCACGGCATGCCGGAACGAGGCATGGGCGCGGCGGTCGGCCAGGTGCCGGAGTACGTCGAGCAAGTGACCCGCTGGTGCAAGACCTATTGCTCGCTGCCGGTGATCGTCAAGCTCACACCGAACATCACCGACATCCGCGTCGCCGCCCGGGCGGCCCATCGGGGCGGCGCGGATGCGGTGTCGTTGATCAACACCATCAACTCCATCACCAGCGTCGACCTGGACCGCATGGTCGCCCTGCCCAGCGTCGGCAGCCAGAGCACCCACGGCGGCTACTGCGGCTCGGCGGTCAAACCCATCGCCCTGAACATGGTCGCCGAAATCGCCCGCGACCCGCAGACCCAAGGCTTGCCGATCTGCGGCATCGGCGGCATCGGCAGCTGGCGCGACGCAGCCGAATTCATCGCCCTGGGCAGCGGCGCGGTGCAGGTCTGCACGGCGGCGATGCTGCATGGGTTTCGCATCGTCGAAGAGATGAAGGATGGCCTGTCGCGTTGGATGGACAGTCAGGGCCACGCCAACCTGCAGGCGTTTTCCGGTCGCGCGGTGGGCAACACCACCGACTGGAAGTATCTGGACATCAACTATCAGGTCATCGCCAAGATCGACCAAGAGGCCTGCATCGGTTGCGGTCGCTGCCACATCGCCTGCGAAGACACCTCACACCAGGCCATCGCCAGCCTCAAGCAGGCGGACGGCACCCATGTATATGAGGTGATCGATGAGGAATGCGTGGGCTGCAACCTGTGCCAGATCACCTGCCCGGTGCAGGACTGCATCGAGATGGTGACGGTGGACACTGGCAAGCCGTTTCTGGATTGGAACCATGATCCGCGTAATCCCTATCATGTAACGGCTTGAGGGTTGGGGTGTCTGGACTGACGCCATCGCGAGCAAGCTCGCTCCCACAGGGGATCCGGTCGTTCACAGATATTGTGTACTCCAGAGACCCAATGTGGGAGCGAGCTTGCTCGCGATGAGGCCATCAGCCCCAACACAAATCTCAAGGCTCCCCCTCGGACTAACAGTTCTGCTAGTAGACACCCCCCGAAAAATACCCGAGCCTGACACGGCCGAGCCAATCAGCAAGAGCCAAGCCCATGTCGACGTCAACGATGAAGATACTGTGCCGCTACCAATACGACCCCCTGGACCGCCTGACAGGCTTGAAGCCTGCGGAACACGTGGGCACGCAGCGTTTTTACCAGAACGACGAGTTGGTCAATGAGATCGAAGGCCAGGTAGAACTCACGATCCTTCGCCATGAAGCCCAGCCCCTGGCGCAACGCCTGCACGTTGCCAACGTCACCGAGACGACGCTGCTGGCAACGGACCGACAACGGTCGGTTATGCAGACACTGGCTGGCGTCGATACCCAGCGTATGGCTTATACCGCCTATGGTCATCGGCCGGCGGAAAGTGGTTTGAGCAGTTTGCTCGGGTTCAATGGTGAGCGCCCTGATCCGATAACGGGGCATTATTTATTGGGACAGGGTAACCGGGCTTTTAATCCGGTGCTGATGCGGTTTAATAGTCCGGATGCGTACAGTCCCTTTGGGGATGGGGGGATTAATGCGTATGCGTATTGTGGGGGGGATCCGGTTAATCGGTATGATCCGAGTGGGAATAATCCCATCACTCTTATTACTTCTGCCTTTAAGCCATGGAACAGGCTGACGACAAACATGCCAGGCGTGTTGGATCTTTCATTAAGCCCCGCTGTTCTCCAACCTGCTGCTCCCAAACCCGTTGCCCCCGTTGCCCCCAGATTAAGAGAATTACTACAACAGCCTGGCCCCAGTCCCCGGGTCGGAGCTAGCTCAACGTCCGCCCCTTCCCCGGCAATTCCTAAAAAAATTACTTACGAAGGACGTCGTAGACCTTGGATACAGGAAAGAACAGATGCCGCAGGCGAGGTAAATGGTACAACTATGATACATAGGCGTCGCGCGGATAAAGCATACGCTTACGACATCCTCGCAAGAAACGAGCAAATACCTCCAATCGTGGAAGATCCTGTTCTTCGAGAAAATTTCAAAGCAACCAGAAAACGCTATAGAACTACAAAACGCAACAAGAAATCTGGTCAGAGTGATCGGAGTGAATATACGGATGCAGCGTCAAAATTCCAAACCGCCCGACGTGCACTCAAAATCGATAATCTAAAAAAAATCAGAGATACAACGTGAAAAAATAGCAATTAATATCGGGAACAAACTTACTTTCAACCTCACGCTACCGACGTCATTACGTTGGTGCAAAAACTACGGCTCCAACCCAATCCCCCGCAAAATCACACTGGTCACCGTCTGCACCGCCCGTTCGAATTGCATGTCGGACAGCGGCTGATGATCATTAAGGATATTGATCTGGTGATCGAAGTCGGCGTAATGCTGGGTCGAGGCCCAAATCATGTAGAGCAGGCTTGAAGGCTCTACCGGGAGGATGCGTTTGTCCTCCACCCACTGGCGGATTTTCGCTTCCTTCATCTTGGCCCAGTCATAGAGGCTGGCGTCCAGCGCCTGGCCCAGGGTCGGGGCGCCGTGGATGATTTCGTTGGCCCAGACCTTGGAGCCGTAGGGGCGGCTGCGGGAGTGGTTCATCTTGGCGCGGATGTAGCTGCTGAGGACCACCCGGGGGTCGTCGAACATTTCGAAGCACAAGGCGTCCTGTTTCCAGACTTCCAGCAGGTCGAACAGCACGGCGCTGTACAGCTCGCTCTTGGTGCTGAAGTAGTAATGCAAGTTGGAACGCGGCAATTGCACTTCGGCGGCGATGTCAGCCATGGCGGTGCTGCCGAAGCCTTTCTCGGCGAAGACCTTCTCGGCGGCCAACAGGATTTTCTCGACGTTACTGCGACGAATCTCGATCTTGTGATTGCCCATGAGGGCTCCCTGGCAACAGCGTTGGTCAAGACTAGCATTCACCCACTTCTGAAAACACTGGGGATCCCTGTGGGAAGGCTTTTGTGGCGAGGGAGCTTGCTCCCGCTGGGTGGCAAAGCCGCCCCAAAAATTCTACGTTGGAACAAAAAACTGGGGCCTGCTTCGCAGTCCAGCGGGAGCAAGCTCCCTCGCCACAAGAGCCCCTTAAGCCTTCCGATCACCAACATTCGACTAATGTCTTAGACCAGTCATCGCATAACCAGGCACCCTCCCCGCTATCCTCAATCCTCGGATCTATCCGGCCCCACGGCCTGCAATCTTGACCTCGACCCGTGCCAACCATTGCAGCGCCTCATTTTGAAGCACCCCCGAGTTGGATAATTCCGATAATGGCCAGTTGACAATGAGCAGCCGCTTCCAAATAATCACTTCATGTTGTACGACGACGTATGACAAATAAAAACAACAAAAAAGTAGGGAGCGTCATAGTGAGCACACGTGTCCGTTTTTCGCCCAACCACCGTTCAAACCGCCGTACCCTTCTCAACGCCAGCCCCACCCTGGTCCTGCTGGGTTGCAGCAGTCTCGCCGCGTTTCTGCCAACGGCCGCCAGCGCCGCTGGCTTCGTCGATGACGCCAAGGCCACGCTGAACCTGCGCAACGCCTATTTCAACCGCAACTTCGTCAACGACAATGCCGCCCAAGGCAAAGCCGAAGAATGGACCCAGAGTTTCATCCTCGACGCCAAGTCCGGTTTCACCCAAGGCACAGTCGGTTTCGGCGTGGACATCCTGGGCATGTACTCGGTCAAGCTCGATGGCGGTCGCGGCACCGCCGGCACCCAGTTGCTGCCGGTGCATGACGACGGTCGCCCCGCCGATGACTTCGGCCGTTTGGGCGTAGCCCTGAAGGCCAAGGTATCGAAGACCGAGTTGAAGGTCGGCGAATGGATGCCGGTGCTGCCGATCCTGCGTTCCGACGATGGCCGCTCCCTGCCACAAACCTTCCGTGGCGGCCAGGTGACCTCCACCGAAATCAACGGCCTGAGCCTCTACGGCGGTCAGTTCCGTGGCAACAGCCCGCGCAACGACGCGAGCATGGAAGACATGTCGATGAACGGCCGCGGCGCGTTCACCTCCGACCGTTTCAACTTCGGTGGCGGCGAATACGCCTTCAACGAAAAACGCACCCAGGTCGGTGTCTGGTACGCGGAACTGTCCGACATCTACCAGCAGCAATATTTCAACCTGACTCACAGCCAACCCATCGGCGACTGGACCCTGGGCGCCAACCTCGGCTACTTCACCGGCAAGGAAAACGGCAGCGCGCTGGCCGGCGACCTGGACAACAAAACCGCGTTCGCCATGCTCTCGGCCAAATACGGTGGCAACACCTTCTATGTCGGCCTGCAGAAAGTCGGCGGCGATGACGCCTGGATGCGCGTCAACGGCACCAGCGGCGGCACCCTGGCGAACGACAGCTACAACTCCAGCTACGACAACGCCAAGGAAAAATCCTGGCAACTGCGCCACGACTTCAACTTCGCCGCCGTCGGCGTGCCGGGCCTGACCCTGATGAACCGCTACATCAGCGGTGACAACGTGCACACCGCCACCGTCGACGACGGCAAGGAATGGGGCCGCGAGACCGAACTGGCCTACACCGTGCAGAGCGGCGCGCTCAAGAGCCTCAACGTGAAATGGCGTAACGCATCGATTCGTCGCGACTTCAGCACCAATGAATTCGACGAGAACCGTATCTTCATCAGCTACCCGCTGTCGCTGCTGTAATACCAGGACCCACTGCCATGAGCGCATCCCATGGCAACCTGCGGCAAGGACGCCGATCCAGAGCGGTTCGTCGATCAAACGTTGACAAGGTAGCGGAAGGATAAGGATATTCCCTCTCGGTCGTACGACAACTTATAACAACTGTACCTCTCATTGTTTGCTCAGGTAATGCCATGACCACGACACAAATTCGCCACCCCTTCAATCGCCTGCTCTTGACCGGCGCCGCCGGCGGCCTTGGCAAAGTCTTGCGCGAACGTCTCAAGCCTTACGCCCGCCACATTCGCCTGTCGGACATCGCCAACATGGCTCCGGCCATCGACGAAAGCGAGGAAGTGGTGCCATGCGACCTGTCGGATAAACAGGCCGTGCACCAACTGGTGGAAGGTGTCGACGCCATTCTGCACTTCGGCGGTGTCTCGGTGGAGCGCCCGTTCGAGGAGATCCTCGGCGCCAACATCAGTGGCGTGTTCCATATCTATGAAGCCGCCCGTAAGCACGGCGTAAAACGGGTGATCTTCGCCAGCTCCAACCACGTCATCGGCTTCTACAAACAAGACCAGACCCTCGACGCCCTCTCCCCTCGCCGCCCGGATGGCTACTACGGCCTGTCCAAGTCCTACGGCGAAGACGTCGCCAGTTTCTACTTCGATCGCTACGGCATCGAGACCGTGAGCATCCGCATCGGCTCGTCGTTCCCGGAACCGCAGAACCGCCGGATGATGAGCACCTGGCTGAGCTTCGACGACCTCACCCAACTGCTCGAATGCTCGCTCTACACGCCGAAAGTCGGCCACACCGTGGTCTACGGCATGTCCGCCAACCGCGACGTCTGGTGGGACAACAGCCACGCCGCGCACTTGGGCTACCAGCCCAAGGACACCTCAGAAATTTTCCGCGACAAGATCGAAGCGCAGCCAATGCCGGCCGCCGATGACCCGGCCAGGATCTACCAGGGCGGTGCCTTTGTCGCCGCCGGCCCGTTCGACGACTGATTCGCCTGTTGTTCATGGGATACGAACGAACCAAGGAATCGCCATGCAAGCCGAATTGATTGTCGATGCACGCAACGCCGTCGGGGAAAGCCCGGTGTGGGTCCCCGAGGAAAACGCCCTGTATTGGGTGAACATCCCCAGCGGCGGCCTGCAACGCTGGAATGCCAGCAGCGGAAAAATCCAGGGCTGGGAAGCCCCCGAAATGCTCGCCTGCATTGCCCGCCACCAGGACGGTGGCTGGGTCGCGGGCATGGAAAGCGGGTTCTTCCGCCTGCACCCCCATGATGACGGCAGCCTCGACAGCGAACTCTGTGCAAGCGTTGAGCACAGCCGCGCCGACATGCGCCTCAACGATGGCCGTTGCGACCGCCAGGGCCGCTTCTGGGCCGGCAGCATGGTTTTGAACATGGGCGCCAACGTCGACGAAGGCCGGATGTACCGCTATGAGGCCGGGCAACGCAGCCCGGTCGAGGCACAACTGAGCGGTTTCATTGTACCCAACGGCCTGGGCTTCAGCCCGGACGGCCGCACGATGTACCTCTCCGACTCGCATCCGTTGGTCCAGCAGATCTGGGCCTTCGACTACGACATCGACAGCGGCACTCCGTCCAACCGGCGGCTGTTCGTCGACATGCTGCCGTTGGCCGGTCGCCCGGATGGCGCGGCCGTCGACGCCGACGGTTGCTACTGGATCTGCGCCAACGATGCCGGGCTGATTCACCGTTTCACCCCGGATGGACGTCTCGACCGTTCGCTGGAAGTGCCGGTGAAAAAACCGACCATGTGCGCCTTTGGCGGCAGCCGCCTGGACACCCTCTTCGTCACCTCGATCCGCCCGGGCGACGACAGCGACCCGCAGTCCCTGGCCGGTGGTGTGTTCGCCCTCAACCCCGGCGTCAAGGGCCTGGCCGAACCTGCTTTCGGAGGACGGAAACCCTCCACGAATTGATCTGCTTTGCCGCTTCACATCGATAGACATAAAAACAACAACACTGGAGATTGACCATGAATTTCAAACGCACGCTTCTGATCGCAGCCCTGCCCCTAGCCTTCCTGGCCCAGGCGGCGCATGCCCTCGACATCAAGATCGCCGACATCCACCCCAAGGGCTACCCGACCGTGGTCGCCGAGGAATCCATGGGTAAAACCCTGGAAAAGGAGAGCAACGGCGAGCTGAAGTTCAAGTATTTCCCGGGTGGCGTACTGGGTTCTGAAAAAGAAGTCATCGAGCAGATGCAAGCCGGCGCGATCCAGATGTCCCGGGTCAGCCTGGGGATCGTCGGCCCCGTGGTGCCGGACGTGAACGTATTCAATATGCCATTCATCTTCCGCGACCAGGCCCACATGCGCGCCGTCATCGACGGTGAAGTCGGCGACGCGATCCTCGATCGGATCACTAACTCCGAATTCGGCTTGGTGGCCCTGGCCTGGATGGACGGCGGCACGCGCAACCTCTATACCAAGAAGCCTGTGCGCAAGCTCGAAGACCTCAAGGGCATGAAGATTCGCGTCCAAGGCAACCCGATGTTCATCGAGACCATCAATGCCATGGGCGGCAACGGTATTGCGATGGACACCGGCGAGATCTTCAGTGCCCTGCAGACCGGCGTGATCGACGGCGCGGAAAACAACCCGCCGACCATGCTTGAGCACAACCACTACCAGAATGCGAAGTTCTACAGCCTGACCGGTCACCTGATCCTGCCCGAGCCGATCGTGATGTCGAAAATCACCTGGAACAAGCTCACACCAGAGCAGCAGGACATGGTGAAAAAAGCCGCCAAGGCCGCCCAGGCAGAAGAGCGCGTGCTGTGGGACAAGAAATCCACCGCCAGTGAAGAAAAACTCAAGGCCGCCGGCGTCGAGTTCATCACCGTCGACAAGAAACCTTTCTACGACGCCACCGCACCGATCCGGGCCAAATACGGCGCGCCGTATGCCGACCTGATCAAGCGTATCGAAGCGGTCCAGTAATACCTCTCGATCTGTACTCACGAAAAGGCTGGGCGCGCCCGCGGCTAAAAGGCGCGCCCGGTTACGGTGGAACCCGATGAAGAATTTGCTGCTGCGTATCAACGACACGATTTACATGACTTGCATCTGGGTGGCCGGCCTTTCTGTCCTCGCCGTTGCACTGATGATTCCGTGGGGGGTGTTCGCCCGCTACGTACTGGGTACTGGCTCAAGTTGGCCGGAGCCCACCGCCATCTTGCTGATGATCGTATTTACCTTCATCGGCGCCGCTGCCAGCTACCGCTCCGGCTCGCACATGGCCGTGGACATGGTCACCAGCCGCCTGCCACCGCACTGGCAAACCTTGGCTTCGGTTTTCACCCAACTCTTGATGGCGGCGGTGTGCATTTTCATGACCATCTGGGGCACCAAGCTGTGCATGACCACCTGGAATCAATTCATGAGCGCCATCCCCACCCTGCGCGTCGGCATCACCTACATGCCGATCCCGATCGGTGGTTTCCTGACCCTGATTTTTGTCCTGGAAAAACTATTGCTGGGTGATCAAAGCAAGCGTCGGGTCGTGCAGTTCGATCTGGTTGAAGAAAACGAAGGTGCCGCTTAATGGACGCGCTGATTCTGCTGGGCAGTTTTTTGTTGTTGATCCTGATCGGCATGCCGGTGGCCTACGCGCTGGGCGCTGCCGCCCTGATCGGGGCGTGGTGGATCGATATTCCGTTCCAGGCCATGATGATCCAGGTAACGGGCGGGGTGAACAAATTCTCGTTGCTGGCCATCCCGTTCTTCGTGCTGGCCGGTGCGATCATGGCCGAGGGCGGCATGTCCCGCCGACTGGTGGCATTCGCCAGTGTGCTGGTGGGGTTCGTGCGCGGTGGCCTGTCATTGGTCAACCTCGTGGCCTCGAGTTTTTTTGGCGCGATCTCCGGCTCCTCGGTGGCCGATACGGCCTCGGTCGGCTCGGTGCTGATCCCGGAAATGGCACGCCGCGGCTATCCGCGTGATTACGCCACCGCCGTCACCGTCAGTGGCTCGGTGCAAGCACTGCTGACACCGCCCAGCCATAACGCGGTGCTGTACTCCCTCGCCGCGGGCGGCACCGTCTCCATCGGTTCGCTGTTCATGGCCGGCATCGTCCCCGGCATCATGATGAACCTCTGCCTGATGGCGCTGTGCCTGGTCTTCGCGAAAAAGCGCAATTACCCCAAGGGCGAAGTGATTCCCCTCAAGCAAGCGTTGAAGATCTGCCGGGAAGCCATGTGGGGCATGATGACCTTGTTCATCATCCTTGGCGGCATTCTCTCGGGTGTTTTCACCGCCACCGAATCGGCCGCCATTGCCGTGGTGTGGGCGTTCTTCGTGACCATGTGCATCTATCGCGACTACAAGTGGAGCGAGTTGCCGAAACTGATGCACCGTACGGTACGCACCATCTCCATCGTGATGATCCTCATCGGCTTCGCCGCCAGCTTCGGCTACATCATGACGCTGATGGAAATTCCGGCGAAAATCACCACCGCATTCCTGACACTGTCGGACAACCGTTACGTGATCCTGATGTGCATCAACGTCATGTTGCTGCTGTTGGGCACCGTGATGGACATGGCGCCACTGATCCTGATCCTGACGCCGATCCTGATGCCGGTGATCGTGGGCATCGGTGTGGACCCGGTGCAGTTCGGCATGATCATGCTGGTGAACCTGGGTATCGGCCTGATCACGCCACCGGTAGGCGCGGTGTTGTTCGTTGGTTCCGCCATCGGCAAGGTCAGCATCGAAAGCACCGTCAAGGCGCTGCTGCCGTTCTACGCCATGCTGTTCCTGGTGCTGATGCTCGTGACCTACGTCCCTGCCATTTCGCTGTGGCTGCCGCACCTGGTGTTGTAACAGACAAGGATAGATCCCCTTGTGGGAGCAAGGCTTGCCCGCGATGAAAATGACGCAGTCTCCCAGGAAACCGAGGAGCCTGCATCGCGAGCAAGCTTTGCTCCCACAAGTCCTCGCCACAGGGTTCGCACACAGGAATCCGGCTTTCCCCACAACAGTTTTTTCAACCTTGCAAAACAAGGCCATCATGACGCCGCCCCTTCTCCACCTCGAAGACGACTTCACCCGCCTCACCCTGGCCCCGCACCTGGGCGCCAATCTGGTTGAATGGACATTGCGCAGCACCGGCGCCCCCCTGCTGCGCCCGCCCGCGCCGCAAGCGCTGGAAAACGGCCTGCCGGGCAAACTCGGCTGCTTTCCGTTGATCCCGTGGTCGAACCGGATCGCCCAAGGCGGTTTCGACTGCCCCGGCGGTTGGCTGGCCCTGAACGCCAACAGCCTTAACGATCCGTTCCCGATCCATGGCAGCGCCTGGCAGCAACCGTGGCAAGTGATCGAGCAAAGCGCCCAGGAAGTGTTGTTGCAACTCAACAGCCAATCCCCGTTCGCCTATTGCGCCAGCCTGCGGATTCGCCTCAGCGGCGGCCAATTGCAGATCGCAATGTTCGTCACCCACATGGCGAAGCAGCCCGCCTGGCATGGGCTGGGCTTGCATCCGTATTTTCCGCGCACCGCCCGCACGCGCCTGCAAACCCGGGCGAGCGAAGTCTGGAAATGCGATGCCAGCAAGCTGCCTACGGAGCTGAGTGTTATTCCTGCCGAGTGGGATTTCCAGGAGACCCGGGCGCTGCCCGATACACTGGTGGACAATGGCTTCGGTGGCTGGGACGGCGATTGCCTGATCCAGCAACCGGACCTGGGGTATGAACTGCAATGCCGCGCCAGCGGTAGCACGTACTTCTTGCTGTACTGCCCCGTAGGCCTGGATTTCTTCTGCATCGAACCGGTCAGCCATCCGGTCAATGCCCATCACCTGCCTGGACGGCCGGGGCTGCGTTTGCTGGAGCAAGGGCAGTCAGTGACGTTGGGGTTTTCGATGCAGTGTCGGTTGCTCTAACGCCCACATCCCTGTGGGAGCAAGGCTTGCCCGCGATGCAGGCACCTCGGTTTCCCGGTAGACCGCGTCACCTTCATCGCGGGCAAGCCTTGCTCCCACAGAGAGGGCGCTCGTCACAAAGGGTCTGCGTAGAGAAGCTAAGCCCGCACCAGCATGAATACCGCCACCCCCAGGCACACCCCGGCAAACCCCACCTGCAACGCCCGGGCCGGGACCTTGGTCGACACTCGCCGCCCGAGCACCATCCCGACGATGCTCGCCGCAATGAACACCGCCCCGACCCGGTCGATGCTCACCCCGGCATGAAACGCACCGACCACGCCAATCAGCGAAATCAGGCTGATGACCATCAACGAAGTCGCGACGATCCCGCGCATCTGTACGTCGGTCAATTGCTTGAACGCCGGCACGATCAGGAAGCCGCCCCCCACGCCCAGCAGCCCCGAGACCAGGCCCGTCACCGCGCCCAATGCAGACAGTGTGGCCGTGCATCGGGCAGTCCAGGCCAGGCGCCCGGTCTCGCGGTCAAGCATGCAATTCTTCTGGCCCCAACTGGCCGCGCCATGATCGCTGGGCCCCGCTTGTGGCGTTTCCCGCCGCAACATGCGCGCCGCCACCAGCACCATCAACAGGCTGAACAGCATCATCAGGATTTTTTCCGAGAGCTGATGGGCGAGGTAGATGCCCATCGGCGAAAACACCGCGCCCAGCAACGCAATCAGCAGGGCCGCACGGTAGCGCACCAGGCCATGGCGCAGCCCATCGATGGCGCCCACCGCCGCCGCGCTGCCCACCGCGAACAGCGCCACCGGCGCGGCCTCGGTCATGCTCCACCCCAGGCCCAACACCAACGCCGGCACCGCCAGGATGCCGCCGCCCGCCCCCGTAAGGCCCAGGACCAGCCCCATGACCACACCAAAAAAACTTGCCAGTAACATTCAGGTTCTCTCAAGCCGCGCACACCTGTTGGCAGGTGCGATCGCATTTGCAGGACGCCTTGGCCCTCACTAAGCTGCGGACCATATGTTGTAACCTCAAGCGTAGCAACCGCTTCTTCCCGCACAGGTCCGCTGTCATGCCCGCGCAGATCCAAAGTTTTCTCGACCCCGCCTCCAAGACCTATACCCACGTCGTGTATGAACACGACGGCGGGCAGTGCGCGGTGGTCGACCCAGTGCTCGACTACGACCCGGCTTCGGGCCGCAGCGGCACCGAACAGGCTGATCGGGTGATCGCTTTCGTGAAGGAACATCAACTGACGGTGCAATGGCTGCTGGAAACCCACGCCCATGCCGATCACCTGTCCGCCGCGCCTTATCTGCGGCGAGAGCTGGGCGGCAAGATCGCCATTGGCGAGTCCATCGGCCAGGTGCAGAACGTGTTCAAGACGCTGTTCAACCTGGAGCCGCACTTCGCCGTCGACGGTTCGCAATTCGACCACCTGTTCGCGCCCGACGAGTCCTTCCTGATCGGCAACCTCAAGGCCACCGCCCTGCACGTGCCCGGCCATACCCCGGCGGACATGGCCTATCTGATCGACGGTGATGTGATCCTGGTGGGCGACACGCTGTTCATGCCCGACGTAGGCACCGCCCGTTGCGACTTCCCCGGCGGCAATGCCCATCAGCTCTACGCCTCGATCCGCAAGCTGCTGGCGTTCCCTGCCGGGGTGCGACTGTATGTATGCCACGACTATCCACCGGAGGAGCGCGAGCCCCACTGCATAAGTACCGTGGGTGAGCAGCGCCAGCACAACATCCATGTTCGCGATGGCATCGATGAAGCCTCGTTCGTGGCCATGCGTACCCAGCGCGACAAGACACTGGGCATGCCGACGCTACTGTTGCCGGCGATCCAGGTGAATGTGCGCGCCGGGCACCTGCCGCCGGCTGAGGACAATGGCGTGACCTACCTGAAGATTCCGATCAACCAGCTCTAGATGCTTGGGGGCTGCTGCGCAGCCCAGCGGGAGCAATCTCTGACCACAGCGGTGGGTCTGCTTGTGCGGAGGTTGGAGGTGAAGCAGGCTCGCTCCCACAGGAATCGGCGGCGGACGCAGTACCCGACAACACCACAAATCCCATGTGGGAGCGAGCTTGCTCGCGATGGCGGTGGGTCTGCTTGCAGCGATATTGAATGTGCCGCCGCCATCGCGGGCAAGCCTTGCTCCCACAAGAATCGGCGGCGGACGCAGTACCCGACAACACCACAAATCCCATGTGGGAGCGAGCTTGCTCGCGATGGCGGTGGGTCTGCTTGCAGCGATATTGAATGTGCCGCCGCCATCGCGGGCAAGCCTTGCTCCCACAAGAATCGGCGGCGGACGCAGTACCCGACAACACCACAAATCCCATGTGGGAGCGAGCTTGCTCGCGATGGCGGTGGGTCTGCTTGCAGCGATATTGAATGTGCCGCCGCCATCGCGGGCAAGCCTTGCTCCCACAAGAATCGGCGGCGGTCGCAGTACCCGGCAACACCGAAAATCCCTGTGGGAGCTGAGCTTGCTCGCGATGGCGGTGGGTCTGCTTGCATCATTGTTGAATGACAGCTAGCTCCCTCAGGGACTGGTCTTTTGATCAGGTTCCCAAGGTCAATCCATTGGCCGGCAACGGCAGCGCGGTCTTGTAGCGCACCTGCTTGAGGGCAAAGCTTGAGCGGATGTTCGCCACGCCCGGGACCTTGGTCAAAAAGTCCATCATGAACCGCTCCAGCGACTGGATGGTCGGCACCAGCACGCGGATCAGGTAATCCGGATCACCGGCCATCAAGTAGCATTCCATCACCTCCGGCCGGTCGGAGATGGCCTCTTCGAAGTGCTGCAACGCCTCTTCCACCTGCTTCTCCAGGCTCACATGGATGAACACGTTGACGTGCAATCCCAGCAGGTCGGCGTCCAGCAGCGTGACCTGCTCGCGGATCACCCCCAGCTCCTCCATCGCCCGGACGCGGTTGAAGCACGGCGTCGGCGACAGGTTGACCGAACGGGCGAGATCCGCGTTGGTGATACGGGCGTTTTCCTGAAGGCTGTTCAGAATGCCGATGTCGGTGCGATCCAATTTACGCATGAGACAAATAATCCTGCTTTTTATCGTTGTGCAGATTTTTTATCTGCAAATGATCTGAACAGCAAGCTAACAGAGAAAAATATTCTTCTTCGTCGAGCCTATGATTGTTGTAGGACAATTTCCCGTACCCGGGGAAATTCGTCAGCTAGCGCGCCCACTACAAGAAATTCACAAGATCGAGCGTAGAAAGCCATGAACCCAGCGTACGAACCGCTACGCCTGCACGTCCCCGAACCCTCGGGCCGTCCCGGCTGCAAGACCGACTTTTCCTACCTGCATCTGTCCGATGCCGGCACGGTGCGCAAACCACCCATCGACGTCGAACCCGCCGACACCGCCGACCTGGCCCGCAGCCTGATCCGCGTGCTCGACGACCAGGGCAATGCCCTAGGCGACTGGGCCACGGACATCCCCGTCGAGATCCTGCGCAAAGGCATGCGTGCCATGCTCAAGACGCGCATCTACGACAACCGCATGGTGGTCGCCCAGCGTCAGAAAAAGATGTCGTTCTACATGCAAAGCCTTGGCGAAGAAGCCATCGGCAGCGCCCAGGCCCTGGCGTTGAACATCGACGACATGTGCTTCCCCACCTACCGCCAACAAAGCATCCTGATGGCCCGCGAGGTGCCGCTGGTGGACCTGATCTGCCAACTGCTGTCCAACGAGCGCGATCCGCTCAAGGGCCGGCAATTGCCGATCATGTACTCGGTCAAGGACGCCGGTTTCTTCACCATTTCCGGCAACCTCGCTACGCAATTCATCCAGGGCGTGGGTTGGGGCATGGCCTCGGCGATCAAGGGCGACACCAAGATCGCCTCGGCCTGGATCGGTGACGGCGCCACCGCCGAATCGGACTTCCACACCGCTCTCACTTTCGCCCACGTCTACCGGGCGCCAGTGATCCTCAACGTGGTCAACAACCAGTGGGCAATCTCCACCTTCCAGGCCATTGCCGGTGGTGAAGCCACGACGTTCGCCGGACGCGGCGTCGGTTGCGGCATCGCCTCCCTGCGTGTCGATGGCAACGATTTCATGGCGGTCTACGCCGCCTCGCGGTGGGCCGCCGAACGCGCCCGCCGCAACCTCGGGCCGGCGCTGATCGAATGGGTCACCTACCGCGCCGGCCCGCACTCCACCTCGGACGATCCCTCCAAGTACCGCCCCGCCGACGACTGGAGCCACTTCCCGCTGGGTGATCCGATTGCGCGCCTCAAGCAGCACATGGTGAAAATCGGCCACTGGTCCGAAGAGGAACATGCCACGGTCAGCGCCGAACTCGAAGCCGAGGTGATCGCCGCACAGAAGGAAGCCGAACAGTACGGCACCCTCGCTGGCGGGCAGATTCCAAGCGCCGCGACCATGTTCGAAGACGTCTACAAAGAGATGCCGGAGCACTTGAAGCGCCAGCGTCAGCAGTTGGGGATCTGACATGAACGATCACAACAACAATATTGCGTTGGACACCGCCATGACCACTACCACCATGACCATGATCCAGGCCCTGCGCTCGGCCATGGACGTGATGCTCGAGCGCGACGACAACGTCGTGGTGTTCGGCCAGGACGTGGGTTACTTCGGTGGCGTGTTCCGCTGCACCGAAGGCCTGCAGAACAAATACGGCACCTCGCGGGTGTTCGACGCGCCGATTTCCGAAAGCGGTATCGTCGGCGTGGCGGTGGGCATGGGTGCCTATGGCCTGCGCCCGGTGGCCGAGATCCAGTTCGCCGACTACGTCTACCCAGCGTCGGACCAGATCATTTCCGAGGCGGCGCGCCTGCGCTATCGCTCGGCCGGCGAGTTCACCGCGCCGATGACCCTGCGCATGCCCTGCGGCGGCGGCATTTATGGCGGCCAGACCCACAGCCAGAGCATCGAGGCGATGTTCACCCAGGTCTGCGGGCTGCGCACCGTGATGCCGTCCAACCCTTACGACGCCAAGGGCCTGCTGATCGCCTCCATCGAAAACGATGACCCGGTGATCTTCCTCGAACCCAAGCGCCTGTATAACGGCCCGTTCGACGGCCACCACGACCGCCCGGTAACGCCGTGGTCGAAACACCCTTCGGCGCAGGTGCCGGACGGTTATTACACCGTACCGCTGGACGTCGCCGCCATCACCCGTCCGGGCAAGGACGTGACGGTACTCACCTACGGCACCACGGTCTACGTCTCCCAAGTGGCGGCCGAAGAAACCGGCATCGACGCCGAAGTCATCGACCTGCGCAGCCTCTGGCCGCTGGACCTTGAGACCATCGTCAAATCCGTGAAGAAGACCGGCCGCTGCGTGGTCGTCCACGAAGCCACCCGCACCTGCGGTTTCGGCGCCGAGCTGGTGTCGTTGGTGCAAGAACATTGCTTCCACCACCTGGAAGCGCCCATCGAGCGTGTCACTGGTTGGGACACCCCCTACCCGCATGCGCAGGAGTGGGCGTATTTCCCAGGGCCGTCCCGTGTGGGCGCGGCGTTGAAACGGGTCATGGAGGTCTGAATGGGCACGCACGTTATCAAGATGCCGGACATTGGCGAAGGCATCGCCGAAGTTGAACTGTCGGTGTGGCACGTCAAGGTCGGCGACATGGTGGTCGAAGACCAGGTGTTGGCCGATGTCATGACCGACAAGGCGATGGTGGACATCCCTTCGCCGGTGCATGGCCGGGTCATCGCCCTGGGTGGCGAGCCCGGTGAAGTCATGGCGGTGGGCAGTGAACTGATCCGCATTGAAGTCGAAGGTGCGGGTAACTTGAAAGAATCGGCCCAACCGGCTCCTGCCGCCGCGGCTGCGCAGGCACCGAAGCCGGCGCCAGTGGCCACGCCTGAACCGGTGCTGGAAAAAATTGCCGTGCCCCGCCCGGCTGCGCAAGCCCCGGTGGCCCGCGATCCCGACGAGCGTCCATTGGCCTCGCCGGCCGTGCGCAAACACGCGCTGGACCTGGGCATTCAATTGCGCCTGGTCCAGGGCAGCGGCCCCGCCGGACGGGTCCTGCACGAAGACCTCGAAGCCTACCTGGCCCAGGGTTCGTCGACCCCGGCCAAGGGCGGTTCGGGTTATGCCGAGCGCCACGACGAGCAGCAGATCCCAGTGATCGGCATGCGCCGCAAGATCGCCCAGCGCATGCAGGAGGCAACCCAACGCGCCGCCCATTTCAGCTACGTCGAGGAAATCGACGTCACAGCCCTGGAAGAGCTGCGGGTTCACTTGAATGAAAAACACGGCGCCAGTCGCGGCAAGCTGACCCTGCTGCCGTTCCTGGTCCGTGCGTTGGTGGTGGCCCTGCGGGACTTCCCGCAGATGAACGCGCGCTACGACGACGAGGCCCAGGTCATCCACCGTTCGGGTGCCGTGCATGTTGGCGTCGCGACCCAGAGCGATGTGGGCCTGATGGTGCCAGTGGTGCGTCACGCCGAGGCCCGTACGCTGTGGGACAGCGCGACGGAAATTTCACGCCTGGCCACGGCGGCCCGCACGGGCAAGGCCAGTCGCGATGAGCTGTCCGGCTCGACCATCACCCTGACCAGCCTCGGTGCCCTCGGCGGCATCGTCAGCACGCCGGTGCTGAACCTGCCGGAAGTGGCGATTGTCGGCGTGAACAAAATCGTCGAGCGGCCCATGGTGATCAAAGGCCAGATCGTGATCCGCAAGATGATGAACCTCTCCAGTTCCTTCGATCACCGGGTGGTCGACGGCATGGACGCGGCGCAATTCATCCAGGCCCTGCGTGGTCTGCTCGAACAACCCGCCACCTTGTTTGTGGAGTAAGCCATGCAGACTTTGAACACCACGCTGCTGATCATCGGCGGCGGTCCTGGCGGTTACGTGGCGGCGATCCGCGCCGGCCAGTTGGGCATCCCGACCATCCTGGTGGAAGGCCAGGCGCTGGGCGGCACTTGCCTGAACATCGGTTGCATCCCGTCCAAGGCATTGATCCATGTGGCCGAACAGTTCCACCAGACCCGGCACCATAGCCAGGGCTCGGCCTTGGGCATCACCGTGGCGGCGCCAACGCTGGACATCAACAAGAGCGTGGAATGGAAGGACGGCATCGTCGATCGCCTGACCACCGGCGTCGCGGCATTGCTGAAAAAGCACAAGGTCCAGGTCATTCAGGGCTGGGCCAAGGTGATCGATGGCAAGACAGTCGAGGTCGGATACCCGCATCCAGTGCGAACACCTGCTGCTGGCCACCGGTTCGAAAAGCGTCAACCTGCCGATGTTACCCGTGGGCGGGCCGATCATTTCCTCCACCGAAGCCCTCGCCCCCACCTCGGTGCCCAAGCACCTGGTGGTGGTCGGCGGTGGTTACATCGGCCTGGAACTGGGCATTGCCTACCGCAAGCTCGGCGCCGAGGTCAGCGTGGTCGAGGCCCAGGAGCGGATCCTGCCGGCGTACGACGGTGAGCTGACGCAACCGGGTGCACGAGGCGCTCAAGCAGTTGGGCGTGAAGCTGTACCTCAAGCACAGCGTCGAAGGTTTCGATGCCCAGGCCAGTACCTTGCAAGTGCGTGATCCCAATGGCGAGACGCTGAACCTGGACACCGACCGGGTGCTGGTGGCCGTTGGTCGCAAACCCAACACCCAGGGCTGGAACCTTGAAGCACTGGACCTGGCGATGAACGGTTCGGCGCTGAAAATCGACAGCCGTTGCCAGACCAGCATGCGCAATGTCTGGGCCATTGGCGACCTGAGCGGTGAACCGATGCTTGCCCACCGGGCCATGGCCCAGGGCGAGATGGTCGCCGAGTTGATAGCCGGCCAGCACCGGGAATTCAACCCGACCGCCATCGCTGCGGTGTGCTTCACCGATCCGGAACTGGTGGTGGTCGGCAAGACGCCGGACGAAGCCAAGGCGGCCGGGCTGGACTGCATTGTGTCGAGCTTCCCGTTCGCCGCCAACGGTCGGGCCATGACCCTGGAATCGAAAAGCGGTTTCGTGCGGGTCGTGGCGCGCCGGGATAATCATTTGATCGTCGGCTGGCAAGCGGTTGGCGTCGGCGTGTCGGAGCTGTCCACCGCATTTGGCCAGTCCCTGGAAATGGGCGCGCGCCTGGAGGACATCGCCGGCACCATCCACGCCCATCCGACGCTGGGCGAGGCCGTGCAGGAAGCGGCGTTGCGGGCGTTGGGGCATGCGTTGCATCTGTGATTCAGGGGAGTTGGTGGTGTGAGTGAGGGCCCCTTCGCGAGCAAGCTCGCTCCCACAGGGAATTGCGTTCGCGTGAACGACCGAGATCACCTGTGGGAGCGAGCTTGCTCGCGATTTTCAAGAACACCATCATTTATCTGCCTGCCCCTTATCGTGCGGGCTGCGAAACAACCCCGGAATGAAGTATTGTTGTCCCCATCCAAAAAACGTCAGAAGCCTTGAACCGTTTCGACGGTTGTTAAGAAATAGAGGGTGTCATGGGTAACGAGAGCATCAATTGGGACAAACTGGGCTTTGACTACATCAAGACCGACAAGCGCTACCTGTCGCACTGGCGCGATGGCGCCTGGGACGCGGGCACCCTGACCGACGACAACGTGCTGCACATCAGCGAGGGCTCCACCGCCCTGCACTACGGTCAGCAGTGCTTCGAAGGCCTGAAGGCCTATCGCTGCAAGGACGGTTCGATCAACCTGTTTCGCCCGGACCAGAACGCCGCCCGCATGCAGAACAGCTGTGCCCGTCTGCTGATGCCGCACGTCGACACCGAGCAGTTCGTCGAAGCCTGCAAGCAAGTGGTCCGCGCCAACGAGCGCTTCATCCCGCCTTACGGTACTGGCGGCGCGCTGTACCTGCGTCCGTTCGTGATCGGCGTGGGTGACAACATCGGCGTGCGCACCGCACCCGAGTTCATCTTCTCGATTTTCTGCATCCCGGTCGGCGCCTACTTCAAGGGCGGCCTGACCCCGCACAACTTCCTGATCTCCAGCTTCGACCGCGCCGCCCCACAAGGCACCGGCGCGGCCAAGGTCGGTGGCAACTACGCCGCCAGCCTGATGCCCGGCTCCCAGGCCAAGAAGGCCAGCTTCGCCGACTGCATCTACCTGGACCCGATGACCCATTCGAAAATCGAGGAAGTTGGCTCGGCCAACTTCTTCGGCATCACCCACGACAACAAATTCGTTACCCCAAAATCCCCTTCGGTCCTGCCGGGCATCACTCGCCTGTCGCTGATCGAACTGGCCAAATCGCGCCTGGGCCTGGAAGTGATCGAAGGCGACGTGCTCATCGACAAGCTCTCGGATTTCAAGGAAGCCGGCGCTTGCGGTACCGCTGCGGTGATCACCCCGATTGGCGGCATCAGCTACAAGGACAAGCTGCACGTGTTCCATAGCGAAACCGAAGTCGGCCCGATCACCCAGAAGCTCTACAAAGAGCTGACCGGCGTGCAGACCGGCGACGTGGAAGCACCGGCTGGTTGGATCGTCAAGGTCTGATCCAAGCCCTTCCAGGCACCTGAAGGCTTTTTTGTGGCGCGGGGATTTATCCCCGCTCGAGTGCGAAGCGCTCGCTTGGTTTTTGTGACTCACACAAGTACTAGGGGTTGCTTCGCAACCCAGCGGGATAAATCCCCTCGCCACAGAGATTGCGCGGCCTCAAAAAAAAGCCCACTCCTGCTTCAGCAGGGGTGGCTTTTTTACATTTCGTTCAGTTACTCCCGCCGCAACACCAGCCATCGCCCCCAACGCTGGCGAAACCATCCATAACCGCTGACCAGCAGAATCCCACTCAATACCAAAGCCGCGCCAACGATGAAGTTCGGCTCCAGCGGCTCATCCAGCAACCAGACACCAAAACCGATGCCGAACAACGGCGTCATGAACGACAGCACCCCCAATTGCGACGCGAGGTAGCGGCGCAGCAGGGAAAACCAGATCAGGAAACTGGCGAAGGACACCAGCAACACCTGGAATGCCAGGCTGGCGATGAGTTGCGGCGTGGGGGTGATCGTCGTTTGCCCCAGAGCCACCGACATTCCGATCAGCAGTACCCCGGCGCCAACCAGTTGGTAGAGCAGCGTCTGGCTGGCCGGCAGATTCGTCAACCGCGAACAGCGTACCGTCACCGTGGTTGCGCCCCACAGCGCGCCGGCCAGCAAGCCCATGCCATCACCGAGCAACGAGCTGCCGTTCGGCGCCCCCGAGCCTCCGCTGAAGGCCACCACGATCCCGCCGAATGCAACCGCGATGCCCAACCACTGCGCCGGTTTGAGGCGTTCGCTCGGCAATCTCCAATGCAAGCCGAGGGCGGCGAACATCGGCGCGGTATAGAGGAAAATCACCATGTGCGAAGCCGTCGTATGCCGCAGGCCTTCGCCCACCATTACGAACTCCAAGGCAAACAACAACCCCACCAACAGGCCCGGGCGCCAACTGCCATCGGCCAGGGACAGGCGTTCACCGCGCACCAGCACCAACAACCAGACCAGCACCGCGGCGATGGCTGAGCGCACGCCCAGTTGCAGCATCGGCGCCATGTCGACGGCGCTGGCCTTGATCGCGACTTGCTGGAAACCCCAGATGGCACAGAGGCCGGTCATCAGGGCGCAGACCTGGCCATCCAGGGCGCGGCGGGTGGTCATGGGAAAGGTCCTTGGGCAGAAAGAGATGAAAGGATTGTCTGCCTGACACCTTTGCTGGATATAGTGATTACCCGACAAGCCATCCCGGTAATCCGCCATTGCGGTCGATATGCAGCCTCCAGCCCAACATCTGAAGATTCCTCCGTTCGACGCAGCCCTGCCCTCGCCGATCTACTTTCGCAGCGCCTGCATGCCGGCCCATGCGACTTACCCCCGGCACCGGCATGCCTGGGGTGAGTTCGTCTACTCCTACAGCGGGGTGATGGAAATCGAGATCGCCCAACATCATTACCTGGCGCCACCGCAGTACGGCATCTGGCTGCCACCGGACATGGAACACGTTGGATTCAATCGGCATGAGGCCTGCCATTGCTCGCTGTACCTGGCCGCCGAACTGTGCGACGCACTGCCTGCCGTGCCCTGTGCGCTGACCTTGAGCCCGCTGATTCGCGCGTTGCTGGAAGAACTGCGCAGCGACCCGCCAAGCCAGCCACAGACGCCCGAACAGCAGCGTTTGTTGCAGGTGCTGGTGGACAAGCTGGCGCGGGCGCCCCATGCCGGCAGCTACCTGCCCTCCTCGGATGATCCACTGCTGGGCCCCGTGCTGCGGGCCTTGGAGGCGAACCCCAGCGACCCGCGTTCCTTGCCGCAACTGGCCCGCGCCGCCAACACCACCGAACGCACGCTGATGCGCCGGGCCCAACGGGACCTGGGCATGTCCCTGGTGGAATGGCGCCAGCGCCTGAAAGTCATCGAGGCCCTGGCCCTGCTCGAACGTGGCCAGAGCGTGGAAACCATCGGCCTGGACCTGGGCTACAGCAGCGCCTCGGCGTTTATCAGCATGTTTCGCAAAATGATGGGTACCACGCCGGATGAGTATCGGCGCAGGCATATGGCTGGATGATGTGGGTGGTGCTCGCGATAGCGGTGGGTCAGTTTGCTAAGGCTTGAATGTTCCACCGTCATCGCGAGCAAGCTCGCTTCCACAGGGGGCTTGGGCGTTCATGGGTTTTGTGTTCAGCGCAGCTCCATTGTGGGAGCGAGCTTGCTCGCGATAGCGCCAGTGGGTTTGGCATCGATTTCGGCACTGACCCCAAACCGCCCCGCCATCGCCTTGCGGCCACTGGCCGTCAACCCCAGCGCCCGGCTGTCCAGGTCCTGGATTACCCATTTGCGCTTGATCGCCACTTGCAGCAACGCCGCGCCCAAGGCCCCGCCCAGGTGGGGGCGGCGCATGCTCCAATCCAGGCAAGGACAGGCGAATCGGCGGCGTTGCGTGGCGAGGTGCTGGACATCGACGCCCAATCCCTCGAACACCGCCTCACCGGATTCACTCAGCCGATAGCCCTCGCCCTCCATGTCCACCAGCCACCCGGCCTCGATCATGCGGTCATGCAGGCGCACCGCCAAGGTGCCGGCCATGTGGTCGTAGCAGGTGCGGGCAAATTGCAGGCGATCCGGTGTGCGCGGCGTGAACGTCGGCGTGGCGCTCTGGCCGATCACCATCAGCGCCTCAAGCGCCTGGGCCACGCGCGGGTCCGCCAGGCTGTAATAACGATGACGCCCCTGGACATGCAGGCGCACCAGGGCCATTTGCTTGAGTTTCGCCAGATGGGCGCTGGCGGTCGAGGCGCTGACCTCGGCGATGCTCGCCAATTCGGTACTGGTGCGGGCGTGGCCGTCCATCAGCGCACACAGCATCCGGGTGCGGGCCGGCTCGGCGATGGCTGCGGCCACGTGGGACACGCCCAGATCATGCTGTTCTGCGTTCATATTTCGCTCCCCGACGAATCAAGCCATGCATCGACTGGGGATAGTAGCAACACTTTCGCCCTCACGAACAAGGCCGCGCTTCATGGACCCGATCACCGCCGCGACACATCCCGACCCTTACCCTTTCTACGCCGCCCTGCGCGCTGCCGGCGGACTGGCCTTCGACCCTGTGTTGAACCTGTGGGTCGCCAGCAGCGCCGAGGCCGTGTGCGCGGTATTGCATCACACCGACTGCCTGGTGCGCCCGGTCCACGAGCCCGTGCCCAAGGCCATTGCCGAGGGCCCGGCCGGCCACGTGTTCGGGCACTTGATGCGCATGAACGAAGGTGAACGGCAGCGTTGCCCGAGGGCGGCGATTGCGCCGGCGTTGCAAGACACCACCCCCCGGCAGATCGAAGCATTGGTCAGGGCCCGTCGCCTCCAGGACGGCGCCGAAGGCCTGCACCAGGCTCAATTCATCGGGCCGGCCAGCGTGGTCGCGGCATTGCTCGGTTTCAGCCCGACGGGCAGCCGCCTGATCAGCGCATTGACCGGGGATTTCGTCGCCTGCCTGTCGCCCCTGAGCCAGGCGCCGCAACTGGATGCCGCGCACCGGGCCAGCGAGCAACTGACCAGGTTGTTCCAGGAGCGGATCGAGGCGCAGGACAATCCTTTATTGATGCGCATGGGGCAAGGCTTCGAAGCCGCGGACAGCAAAATCGCCAACCTGATCGGCCTGCTCTCGCAAACCTATGAAGCCACCGCTGGCCTGATCGGCAACGCGCTGCTGGCGCTGATCGGCGATCCGGCGTTACGTCAGGTACTGCGGGACGACCCGGCACAGGTCGGCCCGTTACTGGCCGAAGTCCAGCGTTTCGACGCGCCCGTGCAAAACACCCGCCGCTTCGTCGCCGCCCCTTGCGAACTCCTCGGCAGCGCATTGAACCCTGGAGAAACGATCCTGGTGCTACTGGCCTCAGCCAACCGCGACCCGCA
This sequence comes from Pseudomonas beijingensis, assembly GCF_030687295.1. Classification (NCBI taxonomy): domain Bacteria; kingdom Pseudomonadati; phylum Pseudomonadota; class Gammaproteobacteria; order Pseudomonadales; family Pseudomonadaceae; genus Pseudomonas; species Pseudomonas beijingensis. The sequence continues at coordinate 4,973,031 of NZ_CP117425.1, forward strand.
GCTCAACACACAGCCGGACGTCCTGCTGCTCGACCGCCCAAACCGCCGCAGTTTCAGCTTCGGCAGCGGACGCCATGAATGTCCAGGCCAAACCCTGGCCATGGGCATCGCCCGCGCCACCCTGGCGATGATCCTTGAGGGCGAACCACCACTGGAGCGGTTGACCTGGCGCTACCGCCCTTCGGTCAACGCACGCATCCCGCTGTTCAGTGAGCGGTCATGACCCGCTCCAGCCCCCTCAATCGTCCTGGGTCAGGACTTCCAACAACTCGATTTCAAAGATGAGGTTGGCGTTGGGCTTGATATGGGCGCCCATGGACCGCTCACCGTAGGCCAGGTGGGCCGGCACCCACAACTTGCGCTTGCCACCAACTTGCATGCCCATCAGGCCCAGGTCCCAGCCCTTGATGACGCGACCGGTGCCAATCACGCATTGGAAGGGTTTGCCACGACTGTAGGACGAATCGAATTCGGTGCCGTCTTCGAGCGTGCCGCGGTATTGAGTGGTGATCAGCGCACCTTTGACTACGCTTTTGCCGTCGCCCTGTTGCAGGTCGATGATTTGCAGTTCTTCATTCATGGCATATCCCTCGTGTGATCCTGGCGCGGGGTTTTCGCAGAAATCAGCACGCATGGCAAACGTTGTCTGCCCCGCATCAGGGAACCGCGACGGCCTCTTCGGTTCACATGGGTATCGGCCCTGCATTTCAGATAAGGATTTTCTGATGATCGACTCTCGTCCACACCACAGTTTCATTCCTCCGTACATCCTCAATCGCATCATCGCCCACGGCTCCGAACAGCAACGCTCCAGCGCCCTCGGCACCTTGACCCACGTGCGCAGCCTGCGACACAACCCTGGCCCGCCCAGCGCCCCGCCCGCCGCGGCGGCGCTGCCCAAGCCCGGCAAGGCCGGACATCCGCAACGCAGCGTGCATGACGCCCAGAACAGCATGGAACTGCCCGGCCAGCCGGTGCGTCTGGAAGGCCAGCGGGCCAGTGGCGACCCGGCCGTGGACGAGGCCTACGATGCCCTCGGCGCCACCTATGATTTTTTCTGGAAGGTCCTGGGGCGTGACTCCATCGACAACAAAGGCTTCGCCCTGGTGGGCAGCGTGCATTACGGCCAGGGCTATGAAAACGCCTTCTGGAACGGCGCGCAGATGGTGTTCGGCGACGGCGATGGCGAAATTTTCCAGCGTTTCACCCGCTCCCTCGACGTGGTTGCCCACGAACTGGCCCATGGTGTCACTGAAAGCGAAGCCGGGTTGGTCTACGCCAACCAGTCCGGTGCGTTGAACGAATCCATCTCCGATGTGTTCGGTGTGCTGGTCAAGCAGTTCGTGCTCGAACAGACCGCCGACCAGGCCGACTGGCTGATCGGCGCCGACCTGCTCACCGACAAGATCAACGGCGACGGCCTGCGCAGCATGTCCAACCCCGGCAGCCAGGGCCTACGATGACCCGCTGCTGGGCAAGGACCCGCAACCGGCGCACATGCGCGAATTCGTGATTACCCGGGAAGACAACGGCGGCGTGCACATCAACTCCGGCATCCCCAACCGGGCCTTTTATCTGGTGGCGACCACACTCGGCGGATTTGCCTGGGGAAAAAGCCGGCCGGATCTGGTATGAAACCTTGTGCGACCGAAGACTGGCCAACGACGCGTCCTTCAGCGCCTTCGCCCGCCTGACCGTCGAGCACGCCCGCCAGCGCTTCGGCACGCGGGAAGTGCAGGCGGTACAGAACGGCTGGGCCCAGGTCGGCGTCGACCTGACACAGGAGAGCTGATGAAAACCCTTCCAGACCTCGACGACAAGGCCGTGGTACGGCTGTCGCGCCAGGGCGGCGTGGCCGCCATCCATGCACTGACCCGGCCACGGGAAATCGAGTTCGCCCAGTGCGACCTCGACCAGCGCACCCGCATCTGTTCGGTCTTGGAGGGCTGCCTGCCGCTGACCTCCTCCACGCCCGGGCGCGGCGACCAGCGGTTTTTCCAGATCGAGGTGCGTTATCGCGCCAACGACCAGGACGACGAGATGGTGCTGCAGGTGCCCGAGGACCAGGCACCCGGCGAGTTGGTTCACCTGTGGGGACAAAGGCGAAGTGCTCTGAACTAACGCGTGGCCGGCACGATCTTGACGATCGCGCCGGACACGGTTTCGATCAGCAGGTACTTGTCGTCGATATGCACCCATTGCTGCTCGTTTGTCGGCTGTTCGAGCTTCTTCTGTTTCCAGTCTTTCATGGCCCGGTCCGCACGCTGGTAGTCCGCTGGTACCCGGTCGTTCTCCACCAGCCTGCGGCCATTGCTCGGCGAATGCTCCAGGGCGTCTCCGGTTTTCTCGACCGCTTGCGCAACAGGCCCGAGGGCTCCGAGGCCGGCAATCAGGACCAGGCTGGCGATCAGGGTGGGTTTGCGCATAGAAAAAACTCCAGTTATTCGAGGGACTGAAACTGGGACTTCGCGGGCGGCAAATCATTCCTTAATTCCTGGAAACTCTCCTCTGCTTGTTCCTGGTGGCCCCTGTAGGAGCTGTCGAGCGGGAGCAAGCTCCCTCGCCACGGGTCGTGCATGGCATAGTGACAAGCCTGGACTACAACACTCGCCGGACGGCCCCACCATGAGCACCACCACTTCTTCCCCTGCCCTCAAGGAAATCTTCAACAACGCCCGCCTGGAGCACATCGCCGGCGAAATGCGTGCGGTGTACCCGGCATTCGACGCCAAGGCGTTCTTGCACATGGCCAACGACGGCCTGGCCGAGTTGTCGGTGATGCAGCGCATGGCCCGGGTCAGTGAGTGCCTGCACGCGGTGCTGCCCTTCGATTATGAAGCGTCGCTGGAGGTGCTGCGTGCCCTGGCCCCGCGTCTGAACAGCATGTTTGTCAGCATGTTCCTGCCGCACTACGTGGCGTCTTACGGTCGACATCACTTCGACATGTCGTTGGACGCGCTCCAGTATTTCACCCGGTTCGGCTCGTCGGAGTTCGCCGTGCGGCACTTCCTGCGCGACGACCTGGAGCGCACCCTCAAGGTCATGCACAGCTGGGCCCTGGACGCCAACGAGCACGTGCGCCGCCTGGCCAGCGAAGGCAGTCGACCGCGCCTGCCGTGGTCGTTTCACCTGGAGCCGATCCAGGCCAACCCCGACCTGGCCGCCGCGATCCTCGACACGCTCAAGGCCGACGACAGCCTTTATGTACGCAAATCCGTGGCCAACCACCTCAACGACGTCACCAAACAGCATCCCGATTGGGTACTGGACCAGATCGAAGGCTGGCCACTGCAAGACCGCCACACCGCATGGATTGCCCGGCATGCGCTGCGTAGCCTGATCAAACAAGGCAACCCCAGGGCACTGGGGGTCATCGGCGCCGGTGGCAAGGCGCAGGTCCAGGTGCTGGATTTGCAGGTGACGCCGGCGGTGATTCGCTTGGGGGAACAGGTCACGCTGTCCTTCACGGTGCAATCAACCCTCGAGCAGAGCCAGCGCCTGGTGATCGACTACGCCATCGACTACGTGAAAGCCTCGGGCGGCACCTCGGCCAAGGTCTTCAAGCTCAAGACCTTCGACCTGCCCGCCCTGGGTTGCGTCAACCTCAGTCGGTCCCAATACATTCGCGAGCTGACCACGCGCAAACACTACGCGGGCCGGCACGCCGTGCACCTGTTGGTCAACGGCGAGCGGCTGGGGAGCACGGCGTTCGATATCGTCTCCTGAGGGTGTATCAGGCCATCGCCACGGTTTTCGCCTGGCGAATCTCCTGCAGGACGCGCTCGGCCGGCAGCGGATGCCCCAGCAGGTAACCCTGCAACGAATCGCAGCCCAACTGAGTCAGGAAGTCCTGTTGCACATCGGTCTCCACGCCTTCGGCGACGATCCGCAGACCCAGGGCCTGGCCGAGGGCGACGATGGCCGAGACGATCGCCGCATCATCGCTGTCGTGCTCCAGGTCGCGCACGAAACCGCGATCGATCTTCAGCTCGTTGGCCGGCAGGCGCTTGAGGTACATCAGGCTCGAATAGCCGGTGCCAAAGTCATCGATGGACAGGTCCACGCCCATGTCCGAGAGCTGCTGCAGCACTGTCATGCTCGCGTCCGCATCGCTCATGGCGGTGGTCTCGGTGATTTCCAGGGTCAGGCTGTTGGCCGGCAGCTTATGCGTCTCCAACGCCTTGGCCACGCTCTGCACCAAGCCGGCGTGGCAGAACTGCAAGGCCGAGAGGTTCACCGCGATGCGCCAGTCGGTATAACCGAGCACGTACCATTCGCGCATCTGCCGACAGGCTTCGTTCAATACCCATTCGCCGATGGGGATGATCAACCCGGTCTTTTCTGCCAGGTCGATGTACGTGTCGGGCATCAACAAGCCCTGGGTCGGGTTGGTCCAGCGCAACAAGGCCTCGGCCCCGACCGGACGACCATTGGCCGCGTCGAACTTGGGCTGGTAATGCAGGCTGAACTGGCGCTGTTCGACGGCCAAGCGCAAGTCTTGCAGCAGCTGTAATTGCTTGCGGGCGTTGCTGTTCATCGAGGCGTCAAAAAAACTGTAGCCGTTTTTGCCGGCGCCCTTGGCGTGGTACATCGCCGCGTCGGCGTTCATCAGCAGCTCTTCGGCGCTCTGGCCGTTGCCGGGGTAAAGGGCGATGCCAACGCTGGCGGATATCTGCAAGTCATGCTCCGTCACCCGGAACGTGCGCCCGATCAAGCCGACCTGGCGTGCCGCCAGTCGCAGGGCATCGTCGGGCTCGGCCAGTTGCACCAGCAGCACGAACTCATCACCGCCGATCCGTGCCAGGGTGTCCTGGCTGCGCAGGTCTTCGCGCAGGCGCAGGGCCACGTCCCGCAGCAACAAATCGCCCATGTGGTGACCAAAGGCATCATTGACCGGCTTGAAACCATCGAGGTCGATAAACATCAAGGCGAAGCAGCCGCCCTGCTCTTGCACCCGATGCATGGCCTGGTCGATCCGGTCGGCCAGCAGCACACGATTGGGCAGTCCGGTGAGGGGATCGTGCAGGGCCAACTGGGTCAATTCCCGGTTGGCCCGGGTCAGGGACTGGGCCAGCTCGGCGGTGCGGGCTTCCAGGCGCGCATCGAGAATCGAGGTGAGCAAGGCAATGGCCAGCACCGCCAGGGTGGTGATCAACACCAGATTATCCAGGCCCTTGCCGCTCAAGCCGTCCAGCGAGCCACAAAAACTGCCTTCGCTGAACCGCGCCCCGGCCATGCCGGTGTAATGCATGCCGACGATGGCGATGCCCATGACCACCGCGGCGCCCGCGCGAGCCAGACGCACATGAGGGGTGTTCTGGCGCAGGCGAAAGGCAATCCACAGCGCCGCCGCAGACGCGCCGACGGCAATCACCAAGGAAGCCCCGAAGAACGTCGGGTCGTAATCGATGCCCGGCTGCATCCGCAGCGCGGCCATGCCGGTGTAATGCATGGCGCTGATCCCGGCGCCCATGATCAGCGCACCAAAGGCCAGTTGCCACGCCGGCAATCGCGGCTGGCTGACCAGCCACAGGGCGAAACCGCTGGAAAGAATGGCAGTCAGCAGTGACAGCGCGGTGATCGGTACATCGTAGCCAAGCTCTATCGGCAAGGTGAACGCCAGCATGCCGATGAAGTGCATGGACCAGATGCCCACCCCCATCGCCAGCGCGCCCCCGGTCATCCAGAAATGCGCGGCACGCCCCTGGGCGGTCGCGATACGCCCGGCCAGGTCCAGCGCGGTGTAGGAAGCCAGTACTGCAACAAACAAGGAAATCGAAACAAGGGCGGGGGAGTAACTGCCGATGAGCATGGTTTTTTCTCGTAACTGGAGAACCGGACTGCTTCCATGCCCGGTGGAGGCCGGCGATTGTACTGAATCCTGACAGGGACGCACGAACCAAATATCAAAAAGCCATCAAACCTGGAATATTTTCGACGAAAGACACTACGCCTAGCAGGGTGAATATTTTTTGTGAAGAGCATCAATCATCTGTTCACCGCAGATCCATTGTGGGAGCGAGCTTGCTCGCGAAAGCGGTGGGTCAGCTTGCTTCAGTGTCGAATATGCCGCCGTCATCGCGAGCAAGCTCGCTCCCACACTGGATCTCCTGTGAATATAAAACTTGTACCCGACCCAAATCCCCTGTGGGAGCGAGCTTGCTCGCGATAGCGGTGGGTCAGCTTGCACAGGTCTTGGATGGGCCGCCGTCATCGCGAGCAAGCTCGCTCCCACATTGGATCTCCTGTGAATATAAAACTTGTACCCGACCCAAATCCCCGGTGGGAGCGAGCTTGCTCGCGATAGCGGTGGGTCAGCTTGCACAGGTCTTGGATGGGCCGCCGTCATCGCGAGCAAGCTCGCTCCCACATTGGATCTCCTGTGAATATAAAACTTGTACCCGACCCAAATCCCCTGTGGGAGCGAGCTTGCTCGCGATAGCGGTGGGTCAGCTTGCACAGGTCTTGGATGGGCCGCCGTCATCGCGAGCAAGCTCGCTCCCACATTGGATCTCCTGTGAATATAAAACTTGTACCCGACCCAAATCCCCGGTGGGAGCGAGCTTGCTCGCGATAGCGGTGGGTCAGCTTGCACAGGTCTTGGATGGGCCGCCGTCATCGCGAGCAAGCTCGCTCCCACATTGGATCTCCTGTGAATATAAAACTTGTACCCGACCCAAATCCCCTGTGGGAGCGAGCCTGCTCGCGATGGCGGTGGGTCAGCCTGCGCACTGACCCAGAGCCGTTCAGCTACCATCGAAGAACCACTTCAAGGAGGATTCCAATCATGGGCGTTCCAGCCAACCGTGCCTTGAGCACCGCACTCGTGGTGATCGATGTACAGAACGACTTCATCCCCGGCGGTCAACTGGCCGTGCCTGGCGGTGATGAGATCGTGCCGTTGATCAATCAGCTCGGCCATTCATTCAGGCACGTCGTCCTCGCGCAGGACTGGCACCCGGCCGGGCATGCTTCGTTTGCGTCCAGTCATCCGGGCAAGCAACCTTTCGGCACCGTCCAATTGCCCTACGGCGAGCAGACACTCTGGCCCGACCACTGCCTACAGGGCAGCCACGGCGCCGCGCTGCACCCTTCACTCAAGCTTGACCATGCCAAGCTGATCATTCGTAAAGGCTGCAACCCGGACATCGACAGTTATTCAGCCTTCATGGAAGCGGACCACCAGACCCCGACCGGGTTGACCGGCTACCTCAAGGAGCGCGGCATCGACACCGTATACCTGGTGGGCCTGGCCCTGGATTTCTGCGTGATGTATTCGGCACTGGATGCCCGGTTGGCCGGGTTCAACGCGTTTGTGGTGCTGGACGCCTGCCGGGGCATTGACAGGGATGGCTCGTTGGAGGCGGCGATCCGGCGGATGCAGGAAGCGGGTGTGCAATTGATCGAGTCCGGCGCAATAGACGGTCGCCCCTTCGCTTGATGGCTCATACTAGGCATCTCCTTTCCGGACAGTGAGCCGCCATGCCCTTCCTCGCCCGCACCCACCCGCGTCTTTCCAGCGCCACGGTCCTTGGCCTGGCGGTGGGAATCCTGATTCCCGTGGATTCGATCATCAGCAAAATCCTGATCGGCTGGAATGCCGGGGTCTGGACCTACCTGGTACTGATGTCGTGGCTGACCGTGCGGGCCAAGGCGCCCGATGTGAGGCGCATCGCTGAAATCGAAGATGAAAATGCCGGACTGGTCTTGCTGGTGGTCTGCATCGCGGCCTTGGCCAGCTTGGCGACCATCACCTTCGAGCTGGCCGGCAGCCGCGACCTGCAAGCCGCCGGCAAGCTGTTGCATTACGGTTTCACGGCAATGACCGTGATCGGCTCATGGTTGCTGATCGGGGTGATTTTCAGCGTTCACTACGCGCGGTTGTATTACACCTGGGAGGGCAAGGAGCCGGCGCTGCGGTTTGCCGAAGGGCTGACTACGCCCAACTATTGGGATTTCCTGTATTTCTCTTTCACTATCGGCGTGGCGGTGCAGACCTCGGACGTGGGCGTGGCCACGCGGCAATTGCGCAAGATCGTATTGGCGCAATCGTTGATCGGGTTTGTGTTCAACACGGCGATCCTGGGGTTTTCGATCAATATTGCGGCGGGGTTGTTTGGGTGAAGAGCATTGGGGCCGCTTCGCGGCCCAGCGGGAGCAAGCTCCCTCGCCACAGGGTCACGCGTCAAGCAAACAGCCTCAGGGCGGGGTGGGCAGCCACAGCCTGAAGCGTGCCCCGCTCAGTGGCGAGGCCTCGACGGTCAGTGTGCCGCCCTGGGCTTCCAGGGCCCGGCGACTGATGGCCAGGCCGAGGCCGAAGCCGCCCGTGGCGCGGTCGCGACTGCGGTCCAGACGGTAGAACGGCTCGAACACCCGCTCGCGTTCGCTGTCGGGTATGCCGATGCCGTCGTCGTCGACCCAGATCTCACAGCCTTGATCACCCACCAGCACACCGACCTGGATGCGCTTTTCGCAATAACGCATGGCATTGCGCAGCAGGTTCTGCAACGCCCGTGCGGTCAAGCGTGGGTCCAGTACGAAACGCTCCAACGCTCCATGCAACAGCACGTCGATCACCACGTCCGGCGCCGCCAGGTCCTCGTCGATGCTGCCAAGGATGCTGTCGATGAACTCGTCCAGCGCCACTTCGACCCGTTCGGGCAAGCGTTGCGGGTTTTGCAAACGGCTATAGGAGAGCAGTTCCAACACCAATTCATCCAGCTCGCGAATGTGCGCCACCAGCCCTTGCAGACGCTCGCGACTGGGCGCCGGCAAGTCATCGGACAGCGCCAGGGCCAGGCCGAAGTCGAGCCGCGTCAGGGGCGTGCGCAGTTCGTGGGACACGGCGTTGAGCAGGTCTCGTTGTTGGTTGAGCAGGTTCTCGATGTCCCCCGCCATCGTGTCGAACACGTGGGCCAGGCTACCGATGTTCGAACTGGAAGCGATGTGCGTACGTTCCTCCAAGTGACCTTTACCGAAACGCTCGGCAGTGCGCCGCAGGCGTTCCAGATCGCGCCAGTGCGGCCGCAACCAGAGCAACAGGCAGGCCAGCATCGTCGCGCCGATCAACACGTTGATGCTCCAGTACAACCAACTGACGTCGGCCGGGTCCGGCGGCACGACCATCTTCACCGCCGTGCGCCTCGTCCAGCGGCGCCGCCGCCAAGGTTCGCCATGCCCAGTCGCCGAGGCGCACTACATTCTCGCCGCGCTTGAGACGCGCCTGCTCATCGGTACTGAAGCCCTCGTCATCGACAGCGGCCAGTTCGATGCGCAGCGGCTCGAATTCCTTGTCCATCTGCGCCGCCAGCGCTGGCCACTGTTCGCTGGGCACGGCGCGGAACTGCTTGACCATCAACGTTTGCAGGCCCCGGGAGTAATCGAGGTTGTAGGTCAGGAAACGCTCGTGGAACAGGCGGACCACCAGTTCCGGCATCAGGTAGATCGCCGCGCTGTAGGACACGATGGTAACCAGGTACAGGCGAATCAGCAGCTTCCACATTGGCTCAGCATTCCCACTCGGAACGACTGAACAGATAGCCCTTGCCCCACACGGTCTTGATCTTGCGGGCTTCGTCGGCGTTGTCGTCGAACTTGCGCCGCAACTTGGAAATCGCCACGTCCACCGAACGGTCGGTACCGTTGAATTCGATGCCCCGCAGGCGTTGCAGGATCTGGTCGCGGCTCAGCACTTCGCCGGAATGCCGGGCCAGCACTACCAGCAAGTTGTATTCGCCACTGGACAACTCCACTGGCTGTCCGCGCCAGGTCACGGTGCGCTCGGACAGGTCGATGCACAGGTTACCCATGAGGATGCGATCATTGGCCGTCTGCGGCTCGGTGAGGCTGCTGCGGCGCAACAAGGTACGCACCCGCGCCAGTAACACTCGAGGCTCGCACGGTTTGGTGACGTAGTCGTCGGCGCCCATTTCCAGGCCCAGGACCTGGTCGTGGCTGTCGTCCCGGGCGGTGAGCATCAGGATCGGCAAGGTCGCCGAGTCAGCCCGCAGCAAGCGGCAGACTTGCAAGCCGTCCAACCCCGGCAGCATCAGGTCGAGGATCACCAGGTCCGGTGGATCGACCCGCGCCCGTTCGCGCACATGATCGCCACGGCTGAGCACGCTGACCTGATAGCCGTTGCGTTCCAGGTAACTGGCGATCAGCTCGGAGAGTGCGGTGTCGTCTTCGACCAGGAGGATGTTGGGCATGGGTGTTTCCAGAAAAGTGCTGTGGCGCCTGGCAGGGCCTCATCGCGAGCAAGCTCGCTCCCACAGGGATGTTCGGTACGACACAAAATCACTGTGGGAGCGAGCTTGCTCGCGATGGCGATCTCACTGGCGCAGAAAATCTCAAGCTGCCAAGGATATACGCCCTCGCCCATCCACGAGCAAAACCCTTACACAATTTCACACAGCCTCTACAAAACTTTACCCCTGGACCCGCAGCAAATCCGCCGCACACGAGGCGATCCGCTGGCATGCATCCGCCAGTTTCAGTTGATCGACCACCAGCCCGATGCGGATATGCCCCGCCGCACTGGGCCCAAACGCCTCGCCGGCCAGCACCGACACGCCGTAGCCGTCCAGCAGTCGCTCGGCAAAAGCCTGGGCGTCGAGGCCGGTCTGGCGCACGTCGACCATCACGAACATGCCACCATCGGGCCGCACCGGCTTGAGGCCCGAGCAGTCATCGAGCATGGCGCAGACCAGGTCCCGGCGCTGACGATATTCTTCATGCATCTGCGCCACTTCCGGCAAATCCTGCTCCAGCGCGACTTGGGCGGCCCGTTGCACGAAGTCCGGTAAGCCGAACAACATGCACAGGGACAGGTTCGCCAGATGCTCGGCCAAGGGTTCAGGCCCGATGACCCAGCCAATGCGCCAACCGGTCATGGCATGGGATTTGGACAGGCTGTTGATCGTCGCGGTGCGCCCGGCCATGCCCGGCAGACTGGCCGGACTGATGTGTTCGCCTTCGTACAGCAAGTCGCTGTAGACCTCGTCACTGATCAGCCACAGGTCATGTTCGATGCACAACCGCGCCAATGCTTGCCAGGTGGACATCGGCAGGCTGGCGCCAGATGGGTTGTTCGGGCTGTTGAGCAGCATCGCCCGGGTACGGGGGGTCACAAGACGGGCAACGTCCGCCGGTTCGACCCGAAAACCGTTCTCCGGGCGAACCGCCACCGGCACCACTTTCGCGCCGCAGGCGCCGAACACCGCTTCGTAGGTGACATACATTGGCTCGGCGACGATGACTTCGTCGCCAGGATTGAGCAGGCATTGCGCGACCGCATACACCGCGCACTGCGCGCCCGGCAGCACGACGACCTGTTCGGCCCCCACCGCCTGGCCGCAACGCAGGCGATGACGCCGGGCAATGCTGGCCCGCAAGGTGTGCAGGCCACGGATATCCGAATAGTGGGTGTCGCCGGCCCGCAGGCTGCCCACTGCGACGTCGACAATAGCGCGCGGCGTATTGAAATCCGGGTCGCCCACTGACAGCAACAACACATCCATGCCCTGTTCGCGCATGGCCAGCGCCCGATCGTGAATCTGCCAGGCGGCGGCACCTTCGCCGGTGATGCGTTGGGTCAAGACTGAGAAGCGCATGTATCTCTCCTGATTGCGCGATATCCAGCCTCAACCCTATCTCAAATTCAACCGTGTGGGAGCAAAGCTTGCTCGCGATATTGGCGACTCGATTCCTGGGGGACCGCAGCGCTTGTATCGCGGGCAAGCCTTGCTCCCACAGGATTTACCGCGCCGCCACCCGCCAAAGTCGTGCAATGTCCCCGGCACGCTCGCTCAGCAGGCGCGGGGCGTCGGCACAGGCTTCTTGCAAGGTCATCGGCCCGTTGACCAGGGCAAAGGCGGCGTCGATGCCGTGTTCATACAACGCCTGGTAGCCCTCCCCCAGCGTGCCGGCAATGACCACCACCGGTACGCCATGCTGGCGGGCGATGCGGGCCACGCCGAAGGGGGTCTTGCCGCGCAGGGTCTGGGCGTCGAAACGGCCTTCGCCGGTGATCACCAGGTCGGCGCCACTGACCGCCTCGGCCAGCCCCGTCAACTGAGCAACGACGTCCACGCCTGTACGAAACTGCGCCCCCAGGAACCCCTTGGCCGCGAACCCCAGGCCTCCGGCGGCGCCGCTGCCCGGCTCGTCGCGCACATCCTTGCTCAACGCTCGGGCGCACTGTTCGGCGAAATGCCCCAGGGCCCGGTCCAGTGCCTGCACTTGCTGGGCCGAGGCGCCCTTCTGCGGACCGAAGACCACGGACGCGCCGTGGGGCCCGCACAGGGGGTTGTCGACGTCGGCGGCGATCTCGAAACTGACGTGGGCCAGGCGAGGATCAAGGTCGCTCAGGTCGATACGCGCCAGGTTCGCCAAGGCCAGGCCGCCGGGAGGAAGGGCTTGGCCCTGGTCATCCAGTAATGCCACGCCCAGGGCCTGCATCGCACCGGCGCCCGCATCGTTGGTGGCACTGCCGCCAATCGCCAGGATCACCCGGACGGCCCCTGCATCGAGGGCCGCGTGAATCAGCTCGCCGGTGCCGTAGGTGCTTCTGGAACAGGCATCGCGTTGTCCCGGCGGCACCAGTTGCAAACCACTGGCCTCGGCCATTTCGATGATCGCGGTGCGGCTCTCGGCCAACCAGCCCCAGCGCGCCTCGACGGCGACACCCAAGGGCCCGCGAACCCGGGTGTGACGCCACTGGCCGTTGCAGGCGGCCAGCACCGACTCCACCGTCCCCTCCCCGCCGTCGGCCATTGGGCACTTGATCAACTGCGCATCCGGCCAGACCTCGGCCAGCCCCTGGGCGATGGCATCGGCGACGCCCTGGGCGCTTAGACTGTCCTTGAACGAGTCGGGGGCGATGATTATTTTCATATTATTCTCCGGTTCCGATGCACAGCAGGCTGCCGGCTGACCGCAGCCGTGACGCCGGTCCGCCGCACAAAATGCACTGGGCATTATTGTTCAAATTCACAAAGATCGGGTGGGCAAGAGGATTGTGCTCGAAAGTGATGCCCCATCGCGAGCAGGCTCGCTCCCAAAAGGGGAATTGTGGACCGAGGGCCTGCGTACGCCACGAATCAAACTGTGGGAGGGAGCTTGCTCGCGATGACGGCGCCACATCCAATGCCTATGTCAGCTGACACGCCGCTATCGCGAGCAAGCCCGCTCCCACAGTTGATTTGGAGGTGGTTTGAGAATTGTGTTTGATCCAGGCGGTGGTTCTGGGGTTTGATTGAGCCTTTCCCATGGATAAAAGGATCTTGTCATGAGTTACCGCACGCTAGGTCATTCCGGGTTGCAAGTCTCGACGCTGACCCTGGGCACGATGATGTTCGGCGAACAGACCAGCACCGAGGATTCGCTGCGGATCATCGACAAGGCCTGGGACCAGGGCATCAATTTCATCGACACGGCGGACGTCTACACCAACGGTCGCTCCGAGGAAATCGTCGGCGAGGCGATCGCCCGTCACCGCCACGAATGGGTGCTGGCCACCAAGGTCGGTTTCGGCCCGCCGGACGGCGTGCCCAACCGCAGCGGCCTGAGCCGCAAGCATCTATTCAATGGTATCGAGGCCAGCCTGACGCGCCTGGGCACCGATTACCTGGACATCTATTACCTGCACCGCGAAGACCATAACACTCCACTGCACGTTACCGTGTCGGCCATCGGCGACTTGATTCGCCAGGGCAAGATCCGCTATTGGGGCCTGTCGAACTACCGTGGCTGGCGCATCGCCGAAGTGATCCGGATCGCCGACAGCCTGGGCATCGACCGACCGGTGATCAGCCAACCGCTGTACAACATCGTCAACCGCCAGGCGGAAACCGAGCAGATCACCGCGGCGCAGAACTACGGCCTCGGCGTGGTGCCGTTCAGCCCCTTGGCCCGCGGGGTGCTCAGCGGCAAGTACGCGCCGGACGTGGCGCCGGACGCCAACAGCCGTGCCGGTCGCCAGGACAAACGCATCCTGGAAACCGAATGGCGGGTCGAGTCCCTGCGCATTGCCCAGCAGATCCTGCAATATACCCAGGGCCGGGGCGTGGGCATCGTCGAGTTCGCCATCGCCTGGGTGCTGAACAACAGCGCCGTGACCTCGGCCATCGTCGGGCCGCGCACCGAGGAGCAGTGGGATTCGTACACCAAGGCGCAGGCGGTGAAGATCAGCGCGGAAGATGAAGCCTTTATCGATTCGCTGGTGACGCCTGGGCATGCTTCGACGCCGGGGTTCAATGATGTGAGTCATTTCGTGCCGGGACGCGTGCCTGTGGGAGCAAGGCTTGCCCGCGATGAACGATAACGCGGTTCACCTGTTGAATCGCGGCGTGGCTATCGCGGGCAAGCCTTGCTCCCACAGGTTTTGCTACCGCAGGCCTTGCTCCCACATGACTCGCACCCACAATCAACACCCCTGCCACAGGTAGGGTGTTGGTTGATCGCCCTCAAGAGAATCACTGTGTCCAAAGGCATCGCTCTATCGGTCTCGGCCTCCGCGCTGTTCGCCGTCATGTACTACTACACCTCGTTGCTCGCACCGCTGAGCGGCGTGGAGATCTTCGGTTGGCGCATGCTGCTGACGATGCCGTGCATGACCGCCTTCCTGCTGGCGACGCGAGACTGGCACCTGGTCACGACGCTGATCCAACGCCTGGTCGCCACGCCACGGCTATTGATCGCCGCGATCGCCTCTTCGGCCCTGATGGGCGCGCAACTGTGGCTGTTCATGTGGGCGCCACTCAACGGCTACAGCCTGGACGTGTCGCTGGGGTACTTCCTGTTGCCGCTGTCGATGGTCCTGACCGGCCGAATGGTCTATGGCGAGCGCCTGTCCTACCTGCAGAAAGTCGCCGTGTTCTTCGCCACCCTCGGCGTGTTCAACGAGTTGTACCAGGTGGGTGGTTTTTCCTGGGCAACCTTGCTGGTGGTGATCGGCTACCCGATCTATTTCATCCTGCGCAAACGCATCAAGACCGATAACCTCGGCGGGCTCTGGCTGGACATGACCCTGATGCTGCCCCTGGCGCTGTGGTTCGTGCAAAGCGGTGAACAGGGTTTCAGCGTGTTCGATCAATACCCGCAACTGACATGGCTGATCCCGTTGCTCGGGTTGATCAGCGTCAGCGCGCTGGTGTCCTACATCGTCGCCAGCCGGCTGCTGCCGTTCAGCCTGTTCGGCTTGTTGAGCTATGTCGAACCTGTGTTGCTGCTGGGCGTTGCGCTGCTGTTGGGCGAGAGCATCAAGGCCAGTGAATGGCTGACCTACATCCCCATCTGGATGGCCGTGGCGGTGCTGGTGTTCGAAGGCTTCAAGCACTTGGTGCGGCAGCGGCGCCGGAATTAAGCGCAGCACCGCCCCCCCTGTGGGAGCGAGCTTGCTCGCGATGACGGCGGCACATTCAACATGGATGTAAGCTGAACCACCGCTATCGCGAGCAAGCTCGCTCCCACAAGGGGTACTGGTTCTGTATTGGCAACAAAAGGGATCTGCATCGGCAGTAAAAAGCCCGCCCGGCATCACTGCCGGGCGGGCTTTTTCACGGGGTAGGCCTTATTCGGTCGCCAACACACCACGCCGCACCTGGTCGCGCTCGATGGACTCGAACAGCGCCTTGAAGTTGCCCTCCCCGAAGCCATCGTCGCCCTTGCGCTGGATGAACTCGAAGAACACCGGCCCCATCAGGGTTTCCGAGAAGATCTGCAGCAGCAGGCGCCTGTCATCCGGGTTGGACGAGCCGTCCAGCAGAATGCCCCGCGATTGCAGTTCATCGACCGGTTCGCCGTGGTTCGGCAGGCGGCCTTCGAGCATTTCATAGTAGGTGTCCGGCGGTGCGGTCATGAAGCGCATGCCGATGCTTTTCAAGTGGTCCCAGGTCTTGACCAGGTCATCGGTGAGGAAGGCCACGTGCTGGATGCCTTCGCCGTTGAACTGCATCAGGAACTCTTCGATCTGCCCGGCGCCCTTGGACGACTCTTCGTTCAACGGGATGCGGATCATGCCATCCGGGGCGGTCATGGCCTTGGAGGTCAGGCCGGTGTATTCGCCCTTGATGTCGAAGTACCGGATCTCGCGGAAGTTGAACAGTTTCTCGTAGAAACCGGCCCAGTAGGCCATGCGCCCGCGATACACGTTATGGGTCAGGTGGTCGATGATCTTCAGGCCCGCGCCCACCGGGTTGCGGTCCACACCCTCAAGGAATACGAAGTCGATGTCATAGATCGAGCTGCCTTCGCCAAAACGGTCGATCAGGTACAACGGCGCACCGCCGATGCCCTTGATGGCCGGCAGGTTCAGCTCCATAGGGCCGGTCTCGATGTGGATCGGCTGGGCGCCGAGTTCCAGGGCGCGCTTATAGGCCAGTTGCGAATCCTTGACCCGGAACGCCATGCCGCACACTGACGGGCCGTGCTCGGCGGCAAAGTACGAGGCCACGCTGTGGGGTTCGTTGTTGAGGATCAGGTTGATCGCGCCCTGGCGATACAGGTGCACATTCTTGGAACGGTGGGTAGCCACCTTGGTGAAGCCCATGATCTCGAAGATCGGCTCCAGGGTGTTGGGTGTCGGGGATGCGAATTCAATGAATTCGAAGCCCATCAGGCCCATGGGGTTTTCGTATAGATCTGCCATGTCGGCGCCTCATCATGCTGGTCAATTAACAAAAAACGTTAGTTGCAGGCGGTGCTGAGGGCACGGGGCGGCGCGCAGGAAATGCCACGAACGCTGCGGGCGAGGAAATCGCCGTAGATCAGTTGAAACCCAAGTATCTTCATTGTCGACCCAAGGCTCTTGCGGGCGAGGCTTCTGCTGCCAGAAGACGTTATTCTTATATGCGTAAATCGATTCTACACAGCGTAACCGGATTTGTCCGCCTTCTGTATCAAATCGCCTTTTCCTTCGATCGCGCAAGGGGTTTGTTGCACAGGAAAATACCCACCAGGATCACGCCCCCGCCCACACACATCAAGGCCGTGAGCCGTTCGTCCAGCAGCAGCGCCCCCAGCAGCACCGCCGTCAGCGGGTTGAGCGCAATGAATACGCCGGACCGGGTCGCGCCGATCCGACGAATGCCGTCATACCAGGCGATATAGGCCAGGGCCGAGCCCAGCACGCCGAGGTACAACAGGCTCAGCCATTGCTCCATGTCCAGCGCGTGCAAGGCTTCGAGTCGAAGCTCGCCCGCGGCCGCGCAAGTCAGCCACAGCATCAGCGTGCCCAGCAGAATCGACCAGGTCACGGTCTGCAAGGGGCCGAGGCTGTCATTGAGTGTTTTCGAAAACAGCGAATAGATCCCCCAGCCCAGCACGCAGCCAAAAATCAACAGGTCGCCGATCCAGCCCTGCGCCGCGCCTTGCAACAAGGACGGATCACGACTGACGATCACCAAACCCGCGCCGCCGATGCACAGCATGATGCCCGCCACTTTCAAACGGCTCAGCCGTTCCTTGAACAACCACCAGGACGCCAGCCCGATCACCGCCGGGTTCAACGCCACGATCAGCGAGGCCCGTGATGCATTGATGTATTGCAAACCATAGAAGAAGCACAGGTTGTAGAAAAAGATGCCGAAGAACCCCAGCGCCGCCAATTGCAGCCCTTGCTTCACACTGGGCCTGGCCAGCGGGATCCCGGCCAGGGCGAGAAACGCCAGCAGCGCGATACTCGCCAGCAGGAACCGCAGGCTGGCGGCAAACATTGGCGCCAGGGCATCGGCAAGAATCCGGCCGGCGACGAAGGTACCGCCCCAGATCATGGTGACCATGGCGAGCTTCAGGTAGACCGGCAGGTCTGAAGGGATTGGGACGGTTTGCTCGAGGGTTTTCATGGTTTCACCACGGCACGCTAATGAGAACAACACAGAACCTGTGGCGAGGGGGATTAATTGTGGGAGCAAAGCTTGCTCGCGATGAAGGCGGCGCGATTCAGCAGGTAAACCGAGTCATCGTTCATCGCGAGCAAGCTTTGCTCCCACAGGCTCCCACACAACGGCGCGGCTCTGCTTTCTGATTCAGGTCAGATGCCTCATTATTCGACTCATGTTCGATCATCGTAAAATGAGCAATCCCTCATGACCCTCACCCAACTCGAAATCTTCTCCCTGGTCGCCGAGCTGCGGGGTTTCACCGCTGCGGCCACACGTCTAGGCATTGGCCAGTCAGCGGTGTCCCACGCGATCAAATCCCTGGAGCAAGAGTTGGGGGTGGAATTGTTCAGACGCCATCAGTCGGTGGTGGAGCTCAGCGACATCGGCCAGCAGTTACTGCTACGGGCCCGGGCGATGCTCGGGCTGGCCAACACCTTGTGCCAGGAAGCCGCCGATGCCCGGGGCATGCGCCGAGGGACCTTGCGCATCGGCTCGTTCGGGCCGACGTCGTCGATGAAATTGCTGCCCGAGCTCCTGCGGCGCTATCGAGCCTTGCATCCCGGGATCGAAGTGCACATCGACGAAGGACCGGACAGGCAAGTCATCCAGTGGCTGGACGAACGGCGGATCGACGTCGGTTTCGTGGTGCTGCCGGAGGAGCGTTTCGATACGTTCATGCTGATGGAAGATCAGATGGTCGCCCTGCTGCCCGCCTCACATCCCCTCGCCGCCCAGGCCAGCCTGAGCCTCAAGGACCTGTGCAACGACCCCTTCGTGCACACCGAGGCGGGATCGTCGGAGCTGGTCACGCGCCTGTTCAATACCGCGCGGCTGACACCGAACGTGCGTTTTCGTTGTTCGCAG
The DNA here is from genome assembly GCF_030687295.1 of Pseudomonas beijingensis. NCBI lineage: Bacteria > Pseudomonadati > Pseudomonadota > Gammaproteobacteria > Pseudomonadales > Pseudomonadaceae > Pseudomonas > Pseudomonas beijingensis. The sequence continues at coordinate 4,991,777 of NZ_CP117425.1, forward strand.
TTGCTCAGCACTCTGGATGTGGTCAGGCGCGGCGAAGCGGTGAGCGTGGTGTCCGAAGGGTCATTGCCGGACGACGAGAATCCCGGCTACGTCGCCCGACCCTTGTCGCCGCGGGTACCACGCCAGATCGGCCTGGCGGTATTGGACAGCCGCCAGGCCTCGCCCGCCACCCTGGCGTTCATCGAACTGGCCCGGCAGCCATGAGCCCGGCATCAAACCTGGGGGAGTCAGGCATTGAACCTGTGGGAGCAAAGCTTGCTCGCGATGAAGGCACCTCGGTTCTCCAGCTGGACCGCATAATCGTTCATCGCGGGCAAGCCTTGCTCCCACAGACCTCGCTCCCACAGTCACCCTGCAGTCAGCAAGCACTCGCCAAGCCATCTATCATGGTCGGCATCCAACGCTTCCCCTCTTTCCTTTTCCCCAGGTTGTGCCGATGCCCTTGACCGCCACCCGCTCGCACACCCGGCCCCGCCGCTACCTGGTCACCCTGCTGTGCGCCCTGGTGCCGATACTGTCAGGGCTGGCCATTTTGTACATGCAAGCCGAACGGACGCTGGCGCAACACACCCGGCAGACCGCCGAGGAGTCGGTCAGGCAGATCGAACTGATGCTCGACAACACCGCGTTGGCGGCCCGTGAACTCTTGTCCCTGGCCGGCCAACCCTGCGAAGCGGTGAAGCTGGCCTTACGCGAACAAGTGACGCGCCGGCCCTTTGTCCGTTCGACCAACCTGATCTGGGACAACAACCTCTATTGCAGCTCGCTGTTCGGGGCCTTCGAGGAGCGCGTCAACCCGAGCGACTATCACCAAGGCACGCTGTGGCTGATGAACGGCAACCCGATCACGCCGGACACCGCGTTGCTGATCTACCGGCTCAATGAGGGCCAGAAAGGCGCCTTGGCCACGCTTGATGGGTATCACCTGGCCAACGTCTTGCGCCTGATCGGCCGCCAGACCCGGCGCCTGCAAGTCGGGCCAAATTGGCTGGCGGCGGACGGCAAGGTCCGGTCAGCCCCCCTGCCCGGGTCGCCGGTGGCCCCGACCGAACTGGGCTCAGCCCGCTACGCCTTCAATATAGAAGCCGGATTCGACGAGGGTGAAACCTGGCGCTACATGGCCAGGGAATATCCGCCGCTGTTCAGCCTGCTGATCTTCTTTGGCGTTGTGGCCGGGGACGCTCGGGCACTGGCTGCAAAAACGCGCATCGTCCCCCAGCCGTGAATTGCAAAGGGCGCTGGAAGCCGGCGAGTTCGTGCCGTACCTGCAACCGGTCGTGCACAGTGATAGCAAGCGCTGGGCCGGCGTCGAGGTGCTGATGCGCTGGAACCATCCCAAGGAAGGCCTGGTCCGCCCGGATCTATTCATTCCCTTCGCCGAACACAGCGGCGTGATCGTGCCGATGACCCGCGCGCTGATGCAACAAACCATGCACCTGCTGGTGCCGCTCGCGTCGCAACTGGAAGCGCCGTTTCATGTCGGCATCAACATCACCGCCCGCCACTGCCAGGATCTGGCGCTGGTGGACGATTGCCGCGAGTTTCTCGGCGCCTTCGCGCCGGGGGCGATTACCCTGGTGTTGGAGTTGACCGAACGCGAGCTGATCGAACCGACGCCAGTGACCCGGCAACTGTTCGACCAACTGCGGGAACTGGGCGTGAAGATCGCCCTCGACGATTTCGGCACCGGTCACTCCAGCCTGGCGTACTTACGCCAGTTCAACGTGGATTTCCTGAAGATCGACCAGAGTTTTGTCGCGATGATCGGTGCCGACGCCCTGTCGCGCCACCTCCTCGACAGCATCATCGAACTGTCGGGCAAGTTGGGCCTGGACATGGTTGCCGAGGGCGTCGAAACCGTCGAACAAAGCGACTACCTGAGCGCCCATGGGGTGAACTTTCTACAAGGCTATCTATTTGGCCGACCGATTAGCGGGCAGGCGTTCGTTGAGACCTTGAACAGCACTAATGGCAGTTAACCGCCGTCGGTCTATTGACGATGACCTGCCAATTGATAAAAACGTTTGCTGTTGTTACATAACGAAAAAGTTACGATTTACACTTTACGGATTAACTACTACAATTTTTCTACCTGTGCAACATAACAGGAGAGGGTCATTAACACCGAGTCGCTTCAAGGCGCTTGGCTTATAGCTTTGTTTGCGGTTGGTATCAGCCAAATATTTTGATTGGAGTAATCATTTTGTCCAGACTCGCTGAATTTCGTGCAGCCGAAAAGGCCCTTCAAGAACAGCTCAAGCAGCTGGAGTCACTGAAGAACGATGCCGGGCTCAAGAAGGAAATCGAATTCGAGGAAAAGCTCCAGGGACTGATGAAAACCTACGGCAAGAGCCTGCGCGACATCGTCGCGATCCTCGACCCGAACCCGTCCAAGGCAAGCCTGCAATCGACCAAGCCCACCAAGACCCGTCGCGCGCGAGTGGTGAAGGTTTATCAGAACCCGCACACCGGCGAGTTGATCGAGACCAAGGGCGGCAATCACCGCGGCCTGAAAGCCTGGAAAGAACAGTACGGTGCAGTGACCGTCGATTCCTGGCTTCGTGGTTGACAGCCTCCGTGATGTAAAAAAGCCCTGAACACATTCAGGGCTTTTTTATGGGCTAAACTTTAGGATTAAACCCTTTGGCGTATTACGCTGAAGGCGTCATAGTTTCAAACTGTTTCGCACCGACTGTATTTCATCCTGGCTTTCAACAAACACCTGCGCCTGCCCTGCATAGGACAGCACATAAGCCTTGCCCTCATTTAGGGCCGCGACGAGTGCTTGAGACAATACATGTCGTCCGTTTTGCGTGATCGTACAAGTGGTTTCCAATGCAGTTACGCCGCCCAACATCGAGGCATGGACCTTAGTGCATACACTTTGGTAACCACCTTGGAAAAAATCCTTCTGGATTGATTTGCGCATTTCCAGCAACACGCCTTGCAAGTTGACCTGGTGATCGGGCTCGACGGGGGTGGTGGTCAGTTCCATGACCATCACGGCGTTGCCTGCCGGATCATTCTTGGTTGCTCGTTGGCGCAGGGTTCCCGGTGCCGCCGAGGCCGATGCGTCCGCAGGCAGCGGTTCGACAACCCAGCCCTGAGGCCACGTCACCTGCGGTTCAGCCGCCAGGACACTGCCGACACTCGTAAACAGCAGGACAAACAGCGAAAGGAACGGTCGAATCATTGCGTTGGCACCACCCAAGGACGAATCGGGAAGTCTGAAGCCCGAGGCAGAACCAGGCAATAGCCACGCGCGGTTTGGCGCCGCCGCATCCCTTGCGTATCATGGGCGCACCTGCAAGGAAGCCGTCTGACGCAAGCCCAGGAACCGTCGCAACCCCACTTGCGACGCCGTTTGCCCCACTTATTTTCCGGAGGGCCCATGAGCCTGCACGAACTCAATACTTTCCCTGGCGTCACCGCACAACCTGACGCCGCCACCGCCCAGTTCGTCTTCAACCACACCATGCTGCGGGTCAAGGACATCACAAAGTCCCTGGATTTCTACACCCGCGTGCTGGGTTTCTCGCTGGTGGAAAAACGCGACTTCCCGGAAGCCGAATTCAGCCTGTATTTCCTGGCGTTGGTGGACAAGAACCAGATCCCGGCGGACGCAGCGGCGCGTACCGAATGGATGAAATCGATTCCTGGCATCCTGGAACTGACCCACAACCACGGCACCGAAAGCGACCCGGCGTTCGCCTACCATAACGGCAACACCGACCCACGCGGCTTCGGCCACATCTGCATCTCGGTACCGGACGTCGTCGCAGCCTGCGAGCGCTTCGAAGCACTGGGCTGCGATTTCCAGAAACGCCTGACCGACGGCCGCATGAAAAGCCTGGCCTTCATCAAGGACCCGGATGGCTACTGGGTCGAAATCATCCAGCCTGCGCCGCTCTAACACTCACCACGGCCTTCCGTGGGAGCGAGCTTGCTCGCGATAGCGGCAGTTCAGTCAGCATTGATGCAAGCTGACCCATCGCTATCGCGAGCAAGCTCGCTCCCACATTTGATTGTCGGTGACTTCGATTTTTCTACCTGCGCAAATCCCCTGTGGGAGCGAGCTTGCTCGCGATAGCGGTCTGTCTGGCACATCAGTGTTGATGTGCTGCAGCTATCGCGAGCAAGCTCGCTCCCACAGGGTGATGGGTGATCCAAAATAAAACCCCATGAGCCATTGGCTCATGGGGTTTTGTGTTTTCCGCTATCGACTATTAAGCCGGCGCGGAGGTGCGGATCAAGTGGTCGAAGGCACTCAGCGAAGCCTTGGCGCCCTCGCCCACGGCGATCACGATCTGCTTGTACGGCACGGTGGTCACGTCACCGGCGGCGAACACGCCAGGGATCGAGGTTTCACCCCGGGCATCGACGATAATCTCACCCCGTGGCGACAACTCGACGGTGCCTTTGAGCCAGTCAGTGTTGGGCAACAGGCCGATCTGCACGAAGATCCCTTCCAGTTCCACGTCGCGCACCTCACCGCTCGGACGGTCCTTGTAGCGCAAGCCATTGACCTTCTGGCCGTCGCCTGTCACTTCGGTGGTCTGGGCGTTGGTGATCACCGTCACGTTCGGCAGGCTGTGCAGTTTGCGCTGCAACACCGCGTCGGCACGCAATTGCACATCGAACTCCAGCAACGTGACGTGGGCCACGATACCGGCCAGGTCGATAGCCGCTTCGACGCCGGAGTTACCCCCACCGATCACCGCCACGCGCTTGCCTTTGAACAGCGGGCCGTCGCAGTGCGGGCAGTACGCCACGCCCTTGTTGCGATACTGCTGCTCGCCCGGCACGTTCATTTCACGCCAGCGGGCACCGGTCGCCAGAATCACGGTCTTGGCCTTGAGGCTCGCACCGCTGGCGAACTTGATTTCATGCAGCCCTCCGTCCTTGTCCGGCACCAGGCCGTCGGCACGCTGCAGGTTCATGATGTCCACGTCGTACTGCTTGACGTGTTCTTCCAGGGCAACGGCCAGTTTCGGCCCTTCGGTTTCCTGGACCGAGATGAAGTTCTCGATGGCCATGGTGTCGAGTACCTGACCGCCGAAACGTTCAGCCGCCACACCCGTGCGAATGCCTTTACGAGCGGCGTAGATCGCCGCCGAAGCGCCAGCCGGGCCACCACCGACCACCAGCACATCAAAGGCTTCCTTGGCGCTGATTTTCTCGGCCTGGCGTTCGATGCCGCTGGTGTCGATCTTGGCGAGTATTTCTTCCAAGCCCATGCGGCCCTGGCCGAAGTTCACGCCATTGAGGTAAATGCTTGGCACAGCCATGATCTGGCGTTCATCGACTTCGGCCTGGAACAGCGCGCCGTCGATGGCGACGTGGCGAATGTTCGGGTTCAGCACCGCCATCAGGTTCAGCGCCTGGACCACGTCCGGGCAGTTCTGGCACGACAGCGAGAAATACGTCTCGAAGTTGAACTCACCCTTCAGGGAGCGGATCTGCTCGATCACTTCGACACTGGCCTTCGAAGGGTGGCCGCCGACTTGCAGCAAAGCCAACACCAGCGAAGTGAATTCGTGGCCCATGGGGATGCCGGCAAAACGCAGGCTGATATCGGCGCCCGGGCGGTTCAACGAAAACGACGGCTTGCGCGCATCGGTACCGTTGTCGAGCAAAGTAATCTGGTGGGAAAGACTGGCAACTTCTTGGAGTAACGCGAGCATTTCCTGGGATTTCGCACCGTCGTCGAGGGAAGCGACGATCTCGATCGGCTGGGTGACCCGTTCCAGGTATGACTTCAACTGAGCTTTAAGATTGGCGTCCAACATACGGGCGATTTCCATTTTTTGAATTTCAGAAAAAACAACGCCCGAGCGAATCTCGCCCGGGCGTTTTTTGGGGCGAAGCGGCTTACTTGATTAAGAGCGGATCGCCCTCGGATGACTCACAGACTTAGATCTTGCCGACCAGGTCCAGGGACGGCGCCAGGGTGGCCTCGCCTTCTTTCCACTTGGCTGGGCAGACTTCGCCCGGGTGAGCGGCAACGTACTGAGCGGCCTTGATCTTGCGCAGCAGCTCGGAAGCGTCACGGCCTACGCCGCCGTCGTTGATTTCAACGATCTTGATCTGGCCTTCTGGATTGATCACGAAAGTACCGCGGTCAGCCAGGCCAACTTCTTCGATCAGCACGTCGAAGTTGCGGGAGATGACGTGGGTCGGGTCGCCGATCATGGTGTACTGGATCTTGCCGATGGCTGGCGAAGTGTTGTGCCAGGCAGCGTGGGCAAAGTGAGTGTCGGTGGAAACGCTGTAGATCTCGACACCCAGCTTCTGGAATTCAGCGTAGTTGTCAGCCAGGTCTTCCAGCTCGGTTGGGCAAACGAAGGTGAAGTCAGCCGGGTAGAAGAACACGACAGACCACTTGCCTTTCAGGTTGGCGTCCGATACTTCGACGAATTCGCCGTTTTTGAAGGCGGTAGCGTTGAACGGTTTAACTTGGCTGTTGATGATAGGCATCGATGTTTCTCCATCAGGGTTGAAAAGTTGATGGAGGGAATCTTAACCACTCATCCCCAGGCTGGCTCATTGGCAAACCTGATGTGAATGATTGGTTTTGGCTATCAGCCGCTAAATAGATAGAAGAAAACTTAATATAGATGGCGAGCAGGCTGGCTCGCCATCTATCCGCCGGGTAGTCAGGAGGCGACGGGCGTACGCATTGTCACGAACTCTTCGGCGGCGGTTGGGTGCACGCCGATGGTCTCGTCAAAGTCGCGCTTGGTGGCGCCGGCCTTGAGGGCGATGGCCAAGCCTTGGACGATTTCACCGGCATCCGGACCAACCATGTGGCAACCCAGGACCTTGTCGGTCTGGGCATCCACCACCAGTTTCATCAGGGTGCGCTCCTGGCAGTCGGTCAAGCTCAACTTCATTGGGCGGAAGCGGCTTTCGAAAATCTCGACCTTATGCCCCTCTTCCCGGGCCTGCTCTTCGGTCAGGCCCACCGTGCCGATGTTCGGCAGGCTGAACACGGCGGTGGGGATCATCCGGTAATCCACCAGCCGATACTGCTCGGGCTTGAACAGACGCCGCGCCACCGCCATGCCTTCGGCCAGGGCAACGGGGGTGAGCTGGACGCGACCGATCACATCGCCAATGGCCAGGATCGACGGTTCGGTGGTCTCGTATTTTTCGTTGACCTTCACGAAACCTTTCTCATCCAGCGTGACGCCGGTGGTTTCCAGGCCAAGGTTGTCGAGCATCGGTCGCCGGCCGGTGGCGTAGAACACACAATCGGTGATCAACGTTTTGCCATCCTTGAGCTCGACCCTCAGGCTGCCATCGTCCAGTTTTTCGATGGATTTGATGTCAGCGTTGAATTGCAGGTCCAGGCCACGTCGGGTCAGTTCTTCGGCCAGGTGCTTGCGCACCGCACCGTCGAAGCCGCGCAGGAACAGGTCACCGCGATACAGCAACGACGTCTGCGCGCCCATGCCGTGGAAAATCCCGGCGAACTCCACCGCAATGTAGCCACCGCCCACCACGATGACACGCTTGGGCAGGTCCTTGAGAAAGAACGCCTCGTTGGAGCTGATGGCGTGCTCGCGCCCCGGAATGTCCGGGATCACCGGCCAGCCGCCGGTGGCGATCAGGATATGCTTGGCGGTGTGGCGCTGGCCGTTGATCTCCACCTCATGGGGGCCGGTCAGCCTGGCGTGACCTTCGTGCAACACGACGCCGCTGTTGACCAGCAGGTTGCGGTAGATGCCGTTGAGGCGATTGATCTCCTGGTCCTTGTTGGCGATCAGCGTGGCCCAGTCGAAACTCGCCTCGCCCGCCGTCCAGCCAAAGGCCGGTGCCTGCTCGAAGTCTTCGGCGTAATGCGCGCCGTAGACCAGCAGTTTTTTCGGCACGCAGCCCACGTTGACGCAGGTCCCGCCCAGGTAGCGGCTTTCCGCCACGGCCACCTTGGCCCCAAAACCGGCGGCAAACCGCGCAGCCCGCACACCACCGGAACCGGCGCCAATCACATACAAGTCAAAATCGTAGGCCATTTTCTATCTCCTTCGGCAGGTCATCAGCATACCTGCTGTTTTTCACCTGAGGCAGCGTTGCGATGGTTATGGGGGCGGAAAACGGAAAAGCCAGCTGGACCGGCTCATGTCGATCGGTCAGGCCCAAAACCTGTGGAGCGGTGAGCACAAAATTTATGCCTGTTGAAGATACAGTGTGGGAGCGAGCTTGCTCGCGATAGCGTCGGCACATTCAGCATCGATGCAAGCTGCCCCACCGCCATCGCGAGCAAGCTCGCTCCCACAGGGGGGTTGCTTGAGTGATCTGCGAGCAACTGTTCCACACAAAAAAACGCCCCGAACCAGTCGGGGCGTTTTTCAAGGCGTGGCGCAGGCTATCAGTAAGCCTTGCCGGTCTTGTAGAAGTTCTCGAAGCAGAAGTTGGTCGCGTCGATGTAGCCTTCGGCGCCACCGCAGTCGAAACGCTTGCCCTTGAACTTGTAGGCCATGACGCAGCCGTTCTGGGCCTGTTTCATCAGGGCGTCGGTGATCTGGATTTCGCCGCCCTTGCCTGGCTCGGTCTGTTCGATCAGGTCGAAGATGTCCGGGGTCAGGATGTAGCGACCGATGATCGCCAGGTTCGACGGCGCGTCTTCAGGCTTTGGTTTTTCAACCATGCTGTGAACGCGGTAGATGTCGTCGCGGATCATCTCGCCGGCAATCACGCCGTACTTGTTGGTTTCCTGCGGATCGACTTCCTGGATCGCCACGATGGAGCAGCGGAACTGCTTGTACAGCTTGACCATCTGGGTCAGGACGCCGTCGCCTTCGAGGTTGACGCACAGGTCGTCCGCCAGGACCACCGCGAACGGTTCGTCACCGATCAGTGGGCGACCGGTCAGGATCGCGTGGCCCAGGCCTTTCATTTCGGTCTGGCGGGTGTAGGAGAACGAGCACTCATCCAGCAGTTTGCGGATGCCGACCAAGTACTTTTCCTTGTCGGTGCCTTTGATCTGGTTTTCCAACTCGTAGCTGATGTCGAAATGGTCTTCCAGCGCGCGTTTACCACGGCCAGTCACGATGGAGATTTCAGTCAGGCCCGCATCGAGGGCTTCTTCGACGCCGTACTGGATCAGTGGCTTGTTCACCACCGGCAGCATTTCTTTGGGCATGGCTTTAGTCGCTGGCAGGAAGCGAGTACCGTAACCGGCTGCTGGGAACAAGCATTTCTTGATCATATAAGTCCTTGAAAAGGCGGTGTGTACGAGTTTCGGCGCAGTCTAATCAGGCGACGGGCACCTTACAATGCCCGCACTGGCCAACCGGTGCCATCATAGAGAAATAAAAAACGGCGGATAGTTCAATCGCCTTTCGTTTCGATGGCTGCAGCGGTCCACTGTACGCCAGTGAGCACTGTTTGCGAGCATTTGACGTATCATGGCGCTCTTGATCACGCCAATTGAGGCAGTTAGATGTCGGCAAGAAACGCAAACGGTTATTCGGTCAGCCAGGGCAAGGACGGCCAGTGGTGGATTATCAACTACCACGGCGAGCAGGTCGCCGGTCCTTTGCCCAGCAAGGCCATGGCGGTAGAAGTGGCTGCGGTATTCCAGGACGAACGCGCTGCCCCGGCGACGAAAGAACGCGAAAGCGCCCCCGCACGCAGCCCCCGCCGCAAGAAATAAACAGACAAGCCCCAAGTAAATGACGCCCGGCATTGAACGGGGCTTTGTTTCTCTGTACCGGAATGGCCATTCGCTATACTCTCGCGCCTGCCCCTCCCTTCTTGATGACGACTCCATGAAAACACTGCTGGCGCTGTTTGCCGTCCTGGCCTTGGCGGGCTGTGCCTCTGCCGAAAAAACCTACCTGAACAATGGCGAGCAAGGCCTGACCATCGACTGCTCCGGCGAAGCCAATGACTGGGCCACTTGTTATGAAAAGGCCGATGCCTCCTGTGCCGGCACTGGCTACCGCATCGTCGGCACCGATGGGACGCCGCAAGCCAAGGAAAGTGAAAAGACCCTAGGTGTCGATGTCGGCAACTACACCAGCCGCAGCGTCCTGGTCGTGTGCAAATAAGAGCCCGTGTCCTGTCTTTCGGTGTTCGCGAGACAGAACCCTACATGTGGATCTCGGCGAACTTGATCCCCAAGCCACGTATGGTCTCGATCAAATCGTCGAGCCGGCTGAAGGACTCGACTTCGTCCTGCTCATCCACCAGGAAGAAACTGCGCCCGGCGCTTTTCTTGAAGAACACGATCCATTCGCCCGGGCTCGCCGGGTTCTGGATCACGTGGGTGGCACAGATAAGGCCTTCTGCATGGCGCTCGCGCACCTGCTCGCGTTTCATCGACTGACTCCATGAATGACAATGCCGCCAACGTTGACCGTGGCGGCATTTTTTGTCGAGGGCGCCAGTCTATCCGATGGCCGGGCCGCTCGTCAGGCGCTGACGGTGTTCAACCGGAAATGCAAGCGTTGGCCGCATCCTGCACATCGCCAGGACGCACCGGCACGTTGGACATGCTTTCGTGCAGCTTGATGCTGCTGCCACTGGAGCGCTCGTCAATGTCGAACACCGCCGCCGGCAGGGTCGACAGTTTGCCCGGGACGATCAGCCGCACGCCATTCTTGTGCGGCTCCATTTGCAGCGAGCCACGGCTGCTGGCCAGCTTGTCGGCAACGCACTTGGCATATTCGTGAGGTTTCTTTCCGGAGATGACGCTCATGGTGGGAGGCGTCTGGTTGATGTCCGATACCGATGCACATCCACTCATGGCCAATGCCAATGCCAACACCCACACGCTGCGCTTCATATGTTTCCTCCAATAAAGATCCTCCGACAGTGCAAACACCGTTTTGCTCCGGTGCCGCACCGCTTTTTTTCCCCGCCACCTGCGATAAATGAACAAAGCCTGGAGCGCGGGCCGGATATTAACACTCGGGGCTGATAAACTGCGCCTCATTGCCCCTTGCTATCGTTTTGATTTTGTAGAAAAAGCCCTTCTGGAGGCGCCCATGAAATTCATTCACCAGCGCGAGCACCTGAACGAAGACGACATTGTCGTCATCGAATGCTCCCAAATGTGCAACATCCGTTTGATGAACGACGCCAACTTCCGCAGCTTCAAGAACGGCGGCCGGCACACGTATCACGGTGGCGCGTTCGACACTTTCCCGGCCAGGATCACGGCACCGAGCACCGGTTTCTGGAATATCACCATCGACACCGTCAACCGCCGTGCAATCAGCGTCACGCGCAAGCCGACCCTGACTCACAAGATCAAAATCATCCGGCGTTCCAGCTCGAAACTGAGCTGAGCATCGCCCCTTTCAAGAAAGGCAAGACCGTGGCCCAGACGACCAAATACGTCATCAAGTACAAGCTCAACGGCGAACGCCGCTTCGAGTTCGCGCAACTGGAAAATGGCACCGAGGAAGAAGCCAAGGCTGCGTTGCAGGCGTTGCATGGCCAAACCGACGATGTGATCAGCGACCTCAAGGTCAGCAAAGCGCTGTAACAGCTCACCCCGACTGTTTTTTTGTGGGGGATTTATTTCCATTGTGGGAGCAAGGCTTGCCCGCGATGCAGGCGCCTCGTTCATCCCGCCAGACCGCGTTGCCTGCATCGCGGGCAAGCCTTGCTCCCACAGATAAGTCCCTCGCCACAGGGTGACGGGTGTGTCAGTCAGGATGGGTGAGCGCTCGGGCGTCGACACACCGCAAGATCCGGAGTGCCAGCCGTCAAAGCGCTCCCCAGACTGACCAGTCCTTTCTACCAAGGATTGTCATCGTGTCCCCGCCCTCGTTGATCCAATGCATACACGACCTGGACTGGCCCGCCCTGGCGCAAAGCCTCGACCAGGACGGCTGTGCAATCATTCGCAACCTGCTGCCGCCAGCGCAATGCCGGCTGCTCGGTGATTTGTACGCCGATAGCGGACTTTTTCGTTCCCGAGTGATCATGGCCCGCCACGGATTCGGGCGCGGTGAGTATCAGTATTTTCGCTATCCGCTACCAGACCTCATCCAACAGCTACGTCAGGCGTTGTACCCGATGCTGGTGCCGCTGGCGAACCGCTGGAATGAATGCATGGACCTGGAGGCGCGGTACCCCCTTGAACACGCCGAGTTCATCCAGCGCTGTCACGCTGCCGGACAATCGCGTCCTACACCGCTGTTGCTGCAATACGGACCGCAGGACTACAACTGTCTGCATCAGGATCTGTACGGCGAGCAGGTATTCCCCCTGCAGGTCGCGATCCTGCTGTCGGAACCGGGCCAGGACTTTACCGGCGGCGAGTTTGTCCTCACCGAACAGCGCCCGCGCATGCAGTCGCGGCCTCAGGTCATCGATCTGAAACAGGACGACGCCGTGGTATTTGCCGTGCACCAACGGCCGGTCAAAGGCGTTCGCGGTTATTATCGAGTGAACATGCGCCATGGCGTCAGCCGCGTGCACGGCGGCAGACGGCACACCTTGGGAATCATTTTTCATGATGCGCAGTAATGACATACCGATCACCTTGGACCTGTTCGCCGACCAAGCGCCCAATCCGCCCGGCCAGATCGAACAGATTGGCCAACAATCCTTCGTGCTGCGCGGCTTCACCCTGCCCTGGCTCGAGCGTTTGCTGCCGGCGCTGGAAAGTGTCCTGCAGGCTGCGCCGTTCCGGCAGATGGTCACGCCCGGCGGCTTTACCATGTCGGTGGCCTTGAGCAGTTGCGGCGCGCTGGGCTGGACCACCGACCGCAGCGGCTATCGCTACACCGCCCATGACCCGCAGACCGGCCAGCCCTGGCCCGACATGCCGGCGGTGTTTCGCGAACTGGCCCAGGCCGCCGCCCGGCAGGCACAGTTCGAGCATTTCGAGCCCGACAGCTGCCTGATCAACCGCTACGTGCCCGGCGCCCGGATGTCGCTGCACCAGGACAAGAACGAACGCTCCCTCGCCGCCCCCATCGTCTCGATGTCCTTGGGCTTGCCGGCGGTGTTCCAGTTCGGCGGGTTCGAGCGCAGCGACAAGAGCCTGCGCATCCCGTTGTTCCATGGCGACATCGTGGTCTGGGGCGGCGTGGATCGGTTGCGTTACCACGGCGTACTGCCGCTCAAGGAAGGACAGCACCCGCGCCTGGGCGCGCAGCGGATCAACCTGACGTTTCGCACCGCCGGATGAAGATGCAGAATTCAACCGCAAGACCCGGAGTGCTGCCACCCCACAGGCTCGCTACTGTAGACAAAACGGGCCAATGGACATAACGACCATGAACAGCACTTCGAACAATCTCGCCCCTGAACTGGATCCGCGCTGGGCCGCCGTACTCGCCCGCGATCCACGCGCCGATGGGCAATTCGTCTATGGCGTGAAAACCACCGGCATCTACTGCCACCCCAGCAGCCTGTCGCGCCTGCCCAACCCGCGCAACGTCGAATTTTTCGACACGCCGGAACAGGCCCAGGCCGCCGGCTACCGGCCCAGCAAGCGCGTGGCCCGGGACCAGACCCAGATCGCCGCCCAACAAGCGGCACGGGTCGCGGCCGCCTGCCGGCAGATCGAAGCCGCCGAGGAACTGCCAGGCCTGAATGAACTGGCAGCCAGCGCGGGCTTGAGTCCCTTCCATTTTCACCGGGTCTTCAAGGCGGTCACCGGCCTGACCCCCAAGGGTTACGCCGCCGCTCACCGCTCACGCAAGGTACGCGAACGCCTGGCCGATGGCGGCACGATCACCGAGGCGCTGTACGACGCCGGTTTCAATTCCAACAGCCGTTTCTATGAGGCGGCCGACAAAGTGTTGGGCATGAAGCCCGCCGACTACCGCGCTGCCGGGCAGAACACCGACATCCGTTTCGCCGTCGGCCAATGCTCCCTCGGGGCGATCCTGGTGGCGCAAAGCGAGCGTGGCGTGTGCGCGATCCTGCTGGGCGACGATCCGGATGCGTTGGTGCGCGACCTGCAGGACAAATTCCGCCGGGCCAACCTCATCGGTGCCGACCGCGAATTCGAGCAGTTGATCGCCCAGGTGGTGGGCTTCATCGAAGCGCCGGCCCTGGGCCTGGACCTGCCCTTGGACCTGCGCGGCACTGCCTTTCAGGAGCGGGTCTGGCAAGCGTTGCGGGACATTCCCGCCGGCAGTACCGCCAGCTATGCCGAGATCGCCCAGCGCATCGGCATGCCCAAGGCCGTGCGCGCCGTGGCCCAGGCCTGCGGCGCCAACAGCCTGGCGGTGGCGATCCCTTGCCACCGGGTGGTGCGCAGCGACGGCAACCTGTCGGGCTATCGCTGGGGGGTGGAGCGCAAGCGTCAGTTGCTGGAACTGGAGCGCTCGGCCGGGGACTGAACGCCGATGTAGATCGCCACGGATTCGGGGGCGCTGTAGACCTCGAAATCGGTGGTGAAGCGGCGCAGTGTCTGCGGGTTATCCGCGAAGTACGCCCAGATCAGGCCCCAGGCCTGGATCACGCAATCGGGCATCTTCCCCTTGGCCGAAAACACCAGGTATTCCCCGCCTTCGATGTCCACGGCGGGGTAGCCTGCGCTGGCCTCATACACCTGCACCCCGGCCGTTACGTCAAAGTGGCCGGTGGCGTCGGACTCATAATTGGAATACACCCCGTAGACGAACGACTCCGACTGCCGGGCCGGGATTTTGTCGAACAGCTCTTCGGTGAAGAACTGCTGCCACATCGGACCGATCCTTGCCGTGTCGAGTCGCTGCTCGTCGGTGTTGCGGGTGCGCACCTGCAGACCGGCCACGGTGAAGGGTTTGACGGTCTTGAGTTTCACTTCCATGAGTCAGGCTCCTTGATGTATGGAGCCCGCATGGTAACCCTCCCGCCATGGGGATCAAGGTGCAGCGCCCGATTGAAAAACTCGACTGGCCCTTGCCGGCTCACACCTGCTAAAAACGCTGTTTCCTTCTGCCGTCGGAGACCCCGCACATGAGCCAGTGGCCAGACACCCGCATTCTTGACCTGCTCGGTATCGAGCTGCCTATCATCCAGGGGCCGCTGGCCGGGGTGACCGGGCCGGCCATGGTGGTTGCGACCTGCAATGCCGGCGGGCTGGGTTCGATGCCGGCGGCGATGCTCGATGTCGAGCAGTTGCGCCAGGCACTGACGACCATCCGCGAACAGACCGACAAGCCGTTCAATGTGAATTTCTTCTGTCACCAGCCGCCGGCCTTCGACGAACAGCGGGCCGAGGCCTGGAAGCAACGGCTCAAACCGTACTATCAGGAACTGGGCGTCGATTTCGACGCACCGACCCCGGTGTCCAACCGCACGCCCTTCGATGATGCTGCCTGCCGGGTGCTGGAAGAGATGCGGCCCAAGGTCGTCAGTTTCCACTTTGGCCTGCCGGAAAAATCCTTGCTGGATCGGGTGAAGGCCACCGGCGCGAAAATCCTCTCGTCAGCCACCACCGTCGAGGAAGCCATCTGGCTCGAACAGCACGGTTGCGATGCGATCATCGCCATGGGCTATGAAGCCGGTGGTCATCGTGGAATGTTCCTCAGCGACGACCTCGATACCCAGGTCGGCCTGTTTGCCTTGCTGCCGCAGGTGGTGGATGCGGTGAAGGTGCCGGTGATCGCCGCCGGTGGCATTGGCGATGCACGCGGGATTGTCGCAGCGTTCGCTTTGGGTGCCTCGGCGGTGCAATTGGGCAGCGCTTACCTGTTCACGCCTGAGGCGAAGATCAGCGCGTCCCATCACCGGGCGTTGCGTACGGCCAAGGAAAGCCAGACCGCTGTCACCAACCTGTTCACCGGTCGCCCGGCCCGAGGCATCGTCAACCGGGTGATGCGCGAAGTGGGCCCGATGAGCCCGCTGGCTCCGGCCTTTCCCTTGGCGGGCGGTGCGCTGATGCCGTTGCGTGCCAAGGGCGAAGAGGATTTCAGCAACCTCTGGGCCGGCCAGGCCTTCCCATTGGGGCGCGAGCTGTCGACGGCCGAGTTGACCCGGCGGTTGGCTGAAGAGGCGCAGGCTCGGCTCAATCGCCTGGGTCGAGCCTGATGGTCATCATCGGTCGTTAGCACGCCATCGCGAGCAAGCTCGCTCCCACAGGGGGATTGCTGGCAACCACGACATTGGGTGACGCCACTGTACCTGTGGGAGCGGGCTTGCTCGCGAAAGCGCTGGGTCAGTCGACAGGAATGTTGAATATACCGCCGTCTTCGCGAGCAAGCCCGCTCCCACAGGGGTTCTGGTGTGGTAGCAAGATGTAGGTTCGCCACGGATCCAATGTGGGAGCGAGCTTGCTCGCGATGGGGCCAGCCCTTGCACCCTCGCTCCCCAGGCAAAATGCCGCGTTCCGTTTGTCAGTCATTCGCTATATATTCCGGTATATAGCGAATCTGCCCTCGGAGCCTCACCTATGCGCCTCACCCGCTTCGCGCCGTTGCTGTTGATCCCGTGCCTGGCCATTGGCGCCGTCCAGGCCGCCGAGGTGCAGGTGGCGGTCGCCGCCAATTTCACTGCGCCGATCCAGGCCATTGCCGCCGATTTCGAAAAAGACACCGGGCATAAGCTGGTGGCGGCGTACGGCGCCACCGGGCAGTTCTACACGCAGATCAAGAACGGCGCGCCCTTCGAGGTGTTCCTCGCCGCCGACGACACCACCCCGGCCCGGCTCGAAAGCGAAGGCGACACCGTCAAGGGCTCACGCTTCACCTACGCCGTTGGCACCCTGGCGCTGTGGTCGGCCAAGGCCGGTTATGTCGACAACCAGGGCCAAGTCCTCAAGCACAACGATTTCCAACACCTGTCCATCGCCAACCCGAAAGCCGCACCCTATGGCCTGGCCGCGACCCAGGTGCTGGACAAACTGGGTTTGACCGCCCAAGTCAAAAGCAAACTCGTCGAAGGCCAGAACATCACCCAGGCCTACCAGTTCGTCTCCACCGGTAACGCTGAACTGGGCTTCGTCGCCTTGTCCCAGGTGTACAAGGACGGCAAGGTGACGGGCGGCTCGGCGTGGATCGTCCCGGCCGAACTGCACGACCCGATCAAGCAGGACGCGGTGATCCTCACCAAGGGCCGGGACAACCCCGCCGCCGTGGCCCTGGTGGATTACCTCAAGGGGCCAAAAGCCGCCGCCATCATCCAAGCCTACGGTTACCAACGCTAAATGCCCCTGACCAGCGCCGACTATGCCGCCATCTGGCTGACCCTGAAACTGGCGTCCCTGACCACGGTGATCCTGCTGCTCATCGGCACGCCCATCGCGTTGTGGCTGTCGCGCACCCGCTCCTTGCTGCGCGGGCCGGTGGGCGCGGTGGTGGCGTTGCCCTTGGTGCTGCCGCCCACGGTGATTGGCTTTTACCTGTTGCTGGCATTAGGGCCGAACGGCTGGATCGGACAGCTCACCCAGGCCCTCGGGTTGGGCACTCTCACCTTCAGCTTCACCGGGCTGGTGATCGGCTCGGTGATCTATTCCATGCCGTTTGTGGTGCAACCGTTGCAGAACGCCTTTGCCGCCATCGGCAGTCGTCCGCTGGAAGTCGCCGCCACTTTGCGGGCCGGGCCTTGGGATACGTTTTTCAGCGTCATCCTGCCCCTGGCCCGCCCCGGCTTTATCACCGCAGCAATTCTTGGCTTCGCCCACACCGTCGGCGAATTCGGCGTGGTGCTGATGATCGGCGGCAACATCCCGGAGAAAACCCGGGTGGTGTCGGTGCAGATCTACGATCATGTCGAAGCCCTGGAATATGCCCAGGCCCATTGGCTGGCGGCGGCGATGCTGGTGTTTTCATTCCTGGTGCTGCTGGCGCTGTACTCCAGCCGCCGAACCCGTGCCGGTTGGAGCTGATCAATGATCAACGCGCGTTTTCAGCTCGACCATGGGGCTTTTTCCCTGGACCTGGATGTGCAACTGCCAGGCCGTGGCGTGACCGCCCTGTACGGGCCTTCCGGCTCCGGCAAGACCACCTGTCTGCGCTGCATCGCCGGGTTGGAGCGACCGGCCCGGGGGTTTATCGAGGTCAATGGCCAAGTGTGGCAGGACAGCGAGCACGCTGTGTTCGTGCCGCCCCATAAGCGGCCAGTGGGGTATGTGTTCCAGGAGGCCAGCCTGTTCGCCCATCTGTCGGTACGGGCCAACCTGGCGTTCGGCCTCAAGCGTATTGCTCCGGCACAACGGCGGGTGGACATGGACCAGGCCACCGATCTGCTGGGCATCGGGCACTTGCTCGATCGCCAGCCGCACAACCTCTCCGGCGGCGAACGCCAACGGGTGGGTATCGCCCGCGCCTTACTCACCAGCCCGCAACTGCTGCTGATGGATGAGCCGCTGGCGGCCCTCGATAGCCGGCGCAAAAACGAAATCCTGCCGTACCTGCAACGTCTCCACGATGAGCTGGACATCCCGGTGCTGTATGTCAGCCATTCCCAGGACGAAGTGGCGCGCCTGGCCGATCACATCGTGCTGCTCGACTCTGGCCGCGCGCTGGCCAGTGGGCCGATCGGCGAAACCCTGGCCCGGCTCGACCTGCCGTTAGCCCTGGGGGATGACGCCGGGGTGGTGATCGAGGGCAAGGTCAGCGGCTATGACCCGGCGTATCAATTGCTGACCCTGAACCTGCCCGACAGCCAACTGAACGTACGTGTGGCCCACACGTCCCTGGCCCTCGGCCAGCCGCTGCGCTTCAAGGTCCAGGCCCGGGACGTCAGCCTCAGCCTGGCGAACGATGCCCAGACCAGCATCCTCAACCGCCTGCCGGTCACCGTGATCAGCGAACAGGCCGCCGACAACGCTGCCCATGTGCTGGTGCGCCTGGACGCCGCCGGCACCCCGCTGCTGGCGCGCATCACCCGCTATTCCCGGGACCAGTTGAATCTGCAGCCGGGGCAGGTGTTGTGGGCGCAGATCAAGGCGGTGGCGGTGTTGGCTTAGGGCCCGTAACCAGCGGATCACACTGTGGGAACTTGTGGGAGCAAGCCTTGCTCCCACAGGTCTACTCCTGCAGGTCTGCTCCTACAGGTTTGCTCCTACAGGTTTGCTCCCACAGGTTTTGCGGCAACCTCAGAATCTTGGCACGACCACAACGGACTGCGGTCAATGAATTCACAGGCCCCCGGATTCGTTGCCAAGGATTTTTTTCATGCCCGACACCCTGACACCGGATGCACTGCCGGCCGACCTGCATTACGTCGATGACACGGCCCCAGGCATCACCCGTAAAAAGCTGCGGGGCAAATTCTGTTATTTCGACCCGCTGGACCGACGCATCACCGACGCGGCCGAGATCCAGCGCATCAATGCCCTGGCGGTGCCGCCGGCCTATACCGATGTCTGGATCTGCACCGACCCCCGTGGTCATCTCCAGGCCACTGGCCGCGATGCCCGCGGGCGCAAGCAGTACCGCTACCATGCGCGCTGGCGTGAGGTGCGCGATGCGGACAAGTATTCACGGATGCTGGAATTCGGACGTGCCCTGCCGCGCCTGCGCAAACGCCTGGAAGAAATCCTCGCCACGCCCGGCTTCAGCCGCGACAAAGTCATGGCCACGGTTATCACCCTGCTGGACGTAACCCTGATCCGCGTCGGCAACCCCCAATACGCCCGCGCCAATCACTCCTACGGCCTGACGACCCTGCGCAACAAACACGTCGAGATCAACGGCAGCGCCATCGCCTTCCAGTTTCGCGGCAAAAGCGGCGTCGAGCACCAAATCACCGTGAAAGACCGGCGCCTGGCACGGATCATCAAGCGCTGCCAGGAGATTCCCGGGCAGAACCTGTTCCAGTACCTGGACGAACACGGCGAGCGGCACTCCATCAGTTCTTCGGACATCAACGCCTACCTCAAAACCCTCACCGGCGCCGATTTCACCGCCAAGGACTACCGCACCTGGGCTGGCAGCGCAGCCGCTCTGGCCGGGCTGCGGGCGCTGCGCTGGGAAACCGAGACCGAAGCCAAGAGGCACGTCACCGAGATGGTCAGGCAGGTCTCCCGACAACTGGGCAACACACCGACCGTCTGTCGTAAATGCTACATCCACCCGGCGGTGGTGGAAGGCTTTCTGCTCGGCGCGCTGAAGGCATTGCCCAAACCCCGGGCCCGCAAAGGCCTCAGCGAAGAAGAAGCCGGACTGACGCTATTCTTGCAGCGTATGACACGAGCCGCCGAGGCGTGCGAACAGGCACAATCGGGTTGACGCGATTCACCCGCAGCGAGCCAAGGAGGCGGAACATCCGCAGACCACCGGACTCCCAACTTTACGGCACGGCCACTGCGCAGACTTAAAAGGGTGAAATCGACAGGAGTTTCAGATGTCCGAACACATTGTCCATTTTCATTGCCAGATCGATCAGGGAACCACGGAACGCTTTCGCGACAACTGCCTGGAAGCCATCGAGAAAGGCGCCGACTCGCTGATGCTCAACCTCTCCACCGTCGGCGGCAGCACCAACTTCGGTTTTACGCTTTATACCTTCATCAAGTCCCTCCCAGTGCCGGTGCGTGCGGTCAATGCCGGCAACATCGAATCGATGGGCATCATCATGTTCCTGGCGGCCAGCGACCGTACCACCACGCCGCATTCGCGTTTCCTGATTCATCCGATGAACTGGTATTTCGGCCAGAAATCCGTGGACCATTCACGCTTGCGTGAGTACCTGTCCAGCCTGGACAACGACGTGGCGCGGTACGTGGAGATCTACGTCAAGGAAACCGCCGGCGCCGCGACCCAGTTGGATATCTTCAAATGCCTGTGCGCCGAGGAACGGGTGATTCCGGCCGAAAATTCCCTGGCCTTTGGTATCGCCCATCGGGTCGAACAAGTCGTGTTCCCTGTGGAAGCCAAACATTGGAAAGTCAGCGGCGGCGAAGATTAAACCCAGGCATTAATAAATAAAATTCCGATGCCCCCCCTTAATAAACTCCAGTAATCCTGTACAACTTTCAAGCGAAGCGGCTGTACAAGTTTTTTATGGCGTTATTTGCTCGGATCACCGTTCGTCGCTAACGAAGCTTTTTCATTAAACTTCCCTCGGGCATTTTCTTTCACAATTAAGCGAGGCCGTTGCTCGCTTAACCGAAATGAGGATTCTCAAAATGGCTAACACCGGAAACAAGAACCCAGGTAATTTCGCAAATGATCGTGAAAAAGCATCGGAAGCCGGGAAGAAAGGCGGCCAAGCTTCGGGCGGCAATAATTTTGCAAACGACCGGGAAAAAGCCTCTGAAGCCGGCAGGAAAGGTGGCGGACGCAGCCAAGGCGGCGGCAGAAAATCGTAACCTGGAAAACCGTCGGGGCGCAGGCACGCTGCGCCCTGGCGCTTAACCGTACCGAGGTCGCCCATGAGCAGCCAGGATCGATTCATCATCAGTTTCATCAGCAATGGCCAACCCGACAATCGCGTGGTCGAGGCCAACTCCGAGACATTGAGTGTCAGCGAAGCCGAAGCCTTATTGAGGGCGACGTTCAATGAACTCAAGGAGGTTGAACTCAGCGATGTGCAAGTTCAGAAAAAAACCAGGCCCAATGAAAAAGAGCATGGTGTGCCTGGGCATTTCAAACAGCCGTAGTTGTACTTCTCCTATATCATCACAAGCACTTCGCACCTTTCTTTGTGGCAAAGGGCTCTTGTGGCGAGGGGATTTATCCCCGTTGGGCTGCGAAGCAGTCCTTATGGAAGCAACCCGGATTTCCCTGCTCCACCAAAGTGGTCAGATGGGGCTGCTTCGCAGCCCAGCGGGGATAAATCCCCTCGCCACAAATAAATCCCTTATCACAAATTAGTATTTCCCCCTTCAATGTGCGTGTTCGCCAGTCGGATCCTTGATCTGCCACACCTGCCCTTTCTGCCAAGCATCGGCACCCGGATCAATCGCCGGCGTGTCGATACCCGCTCGGGCACGCTTTTTCGCTTCGCTGTCGACACCCATCCGAGCGTCCCGCTCGCGTACCAACTGCGGGTCAACCTGCCCATCGGCCGTGAACCCCATCATCAACTGAGGCACCCCGTAAGGCAGTGCATTGCCCTGTTCGGTATGCCAGGTGTGCCAGGTCTTGCCGTAAGTGCCGATCAGATTTTTCATCAACCGGGTTTCCGCTGCCTGGGGAATCCCGGGCGCAATCAACTGCCCGGATTTCACCTCATGCACATGGCTGTGCCACAGCTGTTTTTCACTGGCCGGCAAACCTTCGAACAAGCGCTGGCTGATGATGTACTCGACGCCCATCAGCTTGGCACTGGAGGTATTGCCGTCGAAGATGGCGCACTGAAAGACTTCCTCGTTCAGCGCCGAGCAGTAGTGATGCGCTTCCATCTGCCCGGACATGCGCCCGTTATAGAAATGAAAACCATCGAGATAGGTGTCCAGGGCCCGCAACGGCGGTTTGTCCTGCAGGATCCGCGCCCCGGTTTCCAGCGTCGCGGTGGTCGGGGTCTTCGCGGCGCCTGGCGCATCCACAGGCGAATCGCTCGTGCCGCCCGCGCAGCCGGTCAATCCAAAAACCGCTGCCCATAGCCATTTCCAGCTGCCATAAACACTTCGATCAGGCATGTCATCTCTCCTTTGCATGACTGATCATGAGAAAGACAGTGCCTGGGGCGGGTTTGATTTTCCTGACGGCCTACCGACGAACGGCGCGCATCGGCCGCCTCTGACCGATCAACCGGCGCTATAGGCCTGCTTCACCGTCTCGATCCAACTCGGGTCAAGGCGCGACTGTTCGCTGTCCAGGCCCAGCGCCTGCATGTTCGCCAGGTGCGCGTCGGCTTCCCGCGCCAGGGAACCCTGGGCGCTGGAGTTGGCGTCCAGCTGATGCATCTGGGCCAGCCCCAGGTGATAAAAGCGCAGCAGCTTCATGGCAGCGGGGTCCTGGGCCTGCACCCCAGCCGTCACCTGGTGCATCACGTTGGTGATTTTCATCAGGCTGCGCTTGAGCTGCCAGCCGTACACCGCGGCGGCCATCCACGGCTGCGACCAGAAATACTGGCGCATCAGCACAGCCATCGCCAGCACCGCGACAATCACCCCACCGAGGTTGAAACGAAAGTTATCGCCTCCGGGCGTCCCCAACAGCATCACGGCCAGGCTGGACAGCAGCATCGCCAGGGCCAGGAACACCACCGCGATGATCAGGGTGCTGCGGCGGGTCTGCCTGCGGTAGGTGTCGCCATCCCACGGTTTGATCTCGAACATCGCGGCGCAATTTCCTTGTACGGCATCAAAAGAGTCACGCATTATCGCCTGCCCGGTCGATTTAGCTATGCTGGGGCTCATTTTGTATCGCTACCGACTCGCCGGGCGAGGAACAAAGTCCATGGCGATAGTGCAAGGATCGTGCGATCTTTCGGTGTGGACGTTTTTTTCAAGATGCCGTCGTTGTGTGCATGGCATCGTTTTCAAGGAAAGCTGAATGACTCAAAGACATGTAATCAACGCCTCGGTCAGCCCCAAGGGCAGCCTGGAAACCTTGTCCCAGCGCGAAGTCCAACAACTGAGCGAAGCCGGTTCCGGCAGCATCTACGACCTCTTCCGCCAGTGCGCCCTGGCCATCCTCAATACCGGCGCCCATGTCGATAACGCCAAGACCATCCTGGAAGCCTACAAGGACTTCGAGATCCGCATTCACCAGCAGGACCGCGGTGTACGCCTGGAGCTGCTGAACGCGCCAGCCGATGCGTTCGTCGACGGCGAAATGATCGCCAGCACCCGAGAAATGCTCTTCAGCGCCCTGCGCGACATCGTCTACACCGAGAACGAACTGGACAGCCAGCGCATCGACCTCAGCTCGTCCCAGGGCATCAGCGACTACGTGTTCCACCTGCTGCGCAACGCCCGTACCCTGCGCCCTGGCGTGGAGCCGAAAATCGTCGTGTGCTGGGGCGGTCACTCGATCAACACCGAAGAATACAAATACACCAAGAAGGTCGGCCACGAACTGGGCCTGCGCAGCCTCGACATCTGCACCGGTTGCGGCCCAGGCGTGATGAAAGGCCCGATGAAAGGCGCCACCATTGCCCACGCCAAGCAGCGCATCCATGGCGGCCGTTACCTGGGACTGACGGAGCCGGGCATCATCGCCGCCGAAGCGCCAAACCCGATCGTCAATGAGCTGGTGATCCTGCCGGACATCGAGAAACGCCTGGAGGCCTTCGTGCGTGTCGGCCACGGCATCATTATCTTCCCGGGTGGCGCCGGTACGGCGGAAGAGTTCCTCTACCTGCTGGGCATCCTGATGCATCCGGCCAACCAGGACCTGCCCTTCCCGGTTGTTCTCACCGGGCCGAAAAGCGCCGCGCCGTACCTCGACCAGTTGCATGCGTTTGTCGGTGCGACCCTGGGCGAAGCAGCGCAGAAGCACTATCAGATCATCATCGACGACCCGGCCGAAGTGGCACGGCAGATGACCCAGGGGCTCAAGGAGGTCAAGCAGTTCCGCCGCGAACGCAACGACGCCTTCCACTTCAACTGGCTGCTGAAGATCGACGAGGGCTTCCAGCGCCCGTTCGACCCGACTCACGCCAACATGGCCAGCCTGGGCCTGAGCCGCGACCTGCCCGCCCACGAACTGGCGGCCAACCTGCGCCGGGCGTTCTCGGGGATCGTGGCCGGTAACGTCAAGGACAAGGGCATCCGCCTGATCGAAGAGCACGGCCCTTACGAGATCCACGGCGACGCCGCCATCATGGAACCCCTCGACCGCCTGCTCCAGGCCTTCGTCGCCCAACACCGCATGAAACTGCCGGGCGGCGCGGCGTATGTGCCGTGCTATCGCGTGGTGACCTGACCTATCTGAGGGCCACAAATCCAATGTGGGAGCGAGCTTGCTCGCGATGGCGGTGGCACATTCAGCATTGATGCAGGCTGAACCACCGCTATCGCGAGCGAGCTCGCTCCCACAGGGGATTTGCGGTGGCTACAGAATTCGCATCAAGCCGGCGCCATCCACTTCAAGGCCCAGTCCACGGTAATCCTTGATCTGCGGATGACGGCTGACCACCGGGTGCGTGTGCGTTGCCGTTACCACCATCACGTCAGCCCCGGCAGCCTCGCCTGCCCGGATTCCGGCCTCGGCGTCTTCAAACACCAGGCAGTCCTGGGGCGCCACTTGCAGGCGCTCGGCGGCCAGGCGATAGCAGGTGGGGTTGGGCTTGCCGTCGCTCACATCCTCGGCGGTGACCATCACACCGGGACGGGGGATCCCCGCCGCTTCCATCCGGCGCAAGGCCAACGCCATGGGCGCCGAGGTGACGATTGCCCAACGCTCTGGCGGCAGGCTTTCCAGGAAAGCCAGCGCACCGGGCACTTGCACCACCCCTTCGACGTCTTCGATTTCTTCGCGGGTAATCTGCTCGGCTTCCGCTTGGGCATCCACCCCCGACAGGTGCTGGCGGGCGATGGTGTCGATGGCGCGCACGCCATGGATGGTCGGCAGGAACGTCGCCACGTCCACGCCATGGCGCAGGGCCCAGCGCGTCCAGATCCGCTCGGCGGCGGCGATGGAATTGAGCAGGGTGCCATCCATGTCGAACAGGAAGGCGCGGTAGGCGATGTGAGTGGGGAGACTGGCAGGCATCGGATCCTCGGTGGCGGCGTGGCGGGTGATGGCCACTGTAACATCGCCAGGCACCGAACCTGTGGGAGCGAGCTTGCTCGCGATAGCGTCGGCACATTCAGCATCAATGCAAGCTGACCCACCGCTATCGCGAGCAAGCTCGCTCCCACAGGGTTTAGTGGTGGGTCGGTTACACCAGGCGCTCGATCGGCTGATGCTGCCAGACCAGCTTGTAGTACAGCGTCTGCAACAGCAGCATGCTCAAGTAAGCCACCGGGAACGCCATCCATACCCCTTGCAACCCGAAGTGCGCGTCCAGCAGATACGCGGCCGGCACTTGCACGGCGACGATGCAGAAAATCGAGATGACGACCGGCACCAGCACCGTGCCGCTGGCACGCATGATGCCGCCGACGATCGCCTGGAAGCCGAACACCAGCAAGCTCCAGAGCATGATATGCAGCAAGTGTTCGGCCTGGATCCGGGCCGCCGGGGCGGTGATGAACAACCCCAGCAGCCAGTGGGACAACAGATAGCCCAGCAGAACCAGCCCACCGGTGAGCCAGAGATTGATCGCGAGCCCCGTGCGCAGGATCGGCCCCAGGCGCTCCAGGCGGCCGGCACCGATGGCCTGGGCGCCGAGGATCGAGGCGGTGATGGCAATCGACAGCGCCGGAAACTGCACGTAATTGACGATCTGCGTCACCGCGCCGTAGGCCGCCGTAGCCTCGGAGCCATGGCGATTGACCAGTGCCAGGATCACCAACTCCGACAACGAGATCACCACCATCTGCAACCCCGTGGGCAGGCCAATGCGCAGCACCTTGCCAAGAATTTCCCGGTCCAGGCGCATCGCCGCGAACAACGCGCGGTCCGGCGCCAGGGCATGCTGGCGGCGACTCAGGCGCCATGCCAGCATCAGCATCGCCGACGTCGTCCCCGCCAGCCCCGCCCATGCCGCGCTCTGGATGCCCATCTGCGGCAACCCCAGCCAGCCGCGAATCAACGCTGGCGTGAGCAGCAACCCGACACTGGTGGACACCAGCAGCGCCAACATCGGTGACACCGTATCGCTCACCCCGCGCAGCAATTGGGTGAACAGCACGAAAACCAGCAACATCGGCAGGATCCACAGCATGACCCGGGCATAGGCAACGGCATCCTCCAGTACATCGGCCGGCGTGCCGAGCCCTTGCAACGCCTGACGCGCAAAGACACTGCCCAGCACCGCCGCCATCAGGCCGATAATCGCCCCCAGCAACAACGTCGAACCGGCAATCGCCTTCACCGTGCCGGTTTCGCCGGCACCGTAGGCCTGCCCGATCAGCACCCCCGCGCCCGCGCCCAGGCCGATCACCAAAGCGATAAAGAAAAACACGATGGGAAACATGCCCGACACCGACGCCAATGCCTGGGTGCCGAGCATCTGGCCGATGTAGATGCTGTTGAACGTGCCGGACATGGACTGCAGGAAGTTGGACAGAACCATGGGGATCAGGAACAGGAGATAGGTTTTCCAGAGGGGCTGGGTCGGCATGGGGACTCTGATGGCAGGTTCGAAAATCCGATGCGGGGTAATTTAGCTCAATCCATACAAATCGTTTCAGAAGATTCGGCTCAAACCGCTCCTGTGGCGAGGGAGCTTGCTCCCGCTGGGCTGCGCAGCAGCCCCAATACCTGAACACGCGATGTATCAGGCTAACCGCCCCAGCCATTTTTGGGACCGCTTCTCGCTCCAGCGGGAGCAAGCGCCCGCGCCACGGGACTTCCACAGGTCAGGCCATCTCGACAATTTTCCAATCTCGTCTATCCTTAGATAGCACTGTGCCATTATTTTTATCGAAACCGGACGATTGGTCCTCAAGACCGGGTCGGTTTGGCAGATAACCAGTTATTCGCAAATAACCTGTTGGCAACACTGTTCAAGGACCGAACCATGACGTCGTATTCTCACGGTCATTCCCCTTCCCCATCAAAACCACGCATCCTCTGGAGTGCCGTGCTAGTGGCCATTGCCGCGAGCATTGGCGTGCTGGCGCTCAATGGCGCGAGTGGGCAAAACATCGGTTTGAGCGTGGCGATCCTGGCCTTGGGCGTCGGGGCCGGCGTATGGGGTGCGCGCTCGCAACGCCAGCAGTTCGACAGCGCCGTCGCCGCCGCCATTGCTCGCCACGACCTGCAAGGCAACGAGCATCTGGCCCATAAAACAAACGCACAACTCAACGAAGTCATCCTCGGTGCCATGCCGATCTGGGCCAAGCAGGTCGAAAGCTCCCGGCAACAGACCGAGACCGCGATCGTCTCCCTGACCAGCCGCTTCACCGGCATTTCGTCACGCCTGGAAGATACCGTGCAAGCCTCGCAACTGGCCGCTGGTGAACTGGCTGGCAGCAGCAGTGGCGGCGCCGTGCAGGTGCTGGCCCAAAGCGAAGGCGAACTGGTCAAGGTCATCGATTCCCTGAAAGCCACCCAGGCCAGCCGCGACGAAACCCTGGCCCAGGTGCGCAACCTGACGGCTTATACCGGCGAGCTGCGGACCATGGCCGCCGACGTCGCGGCGATTGCCGCGCAGACCAACCTGCTGGCCCTCAACGCCGCCATCGAAGCCGCCCGTGCCGGCGAGGCCGGGCGTGGTTTTGCCGTGGTGGCCGACGCCGTACGCAGCCTCTCGAGCAAGTCCAGCGAGACCGGCCAGCAGATGTCGGCCAAGGTCGACATCATCAACACCGCCATCACCCAATTGGTGCATGCCGCGTCCAGCGGAGCGGACCAGGACAGCCATTCGGTCAGTGCCTCCGAGCAAAGCATCCAGCAGGTACTGGAGCGCTTCAAGAGTGTCACCGGCCGCCTGGCCGACTCGGCAGACATGCTGCAACGGGAAAGCTTCGGCATTCGCGATGAACTCACCGAGGTGCTGGTCAGCCTGCAGTTCCAGGATCGGGTCAGCCAGATCCTCAGCCACGTGCGCGACAACATCGAGGACCTGCACGTGCATATGCAGCAGGCCAGTCAGTCGCCCGACGAGGCTGTCTCCATCGATGCCCGCCAATGGCTGGCACGCATGGAAACCACTTACGCCACCGACGAGCAACGCCGCAATCATCACGGCGACTCGAGCGCGCAACAGACTTCACAGGAAATAACCTTCTTTTAGGAGAGCCGCTCATGGCTAAAAGTGTATTGGTTGTCGACGACTCCGCGAGCGTTCGGCAGGTGGTCGGCATCGCATTGAAAAGTGCCGGCTACGACGTGATCGAAGCCAGCGATGGCAAGGACGCGCTGGGCAAGCTCAATGGGCAGAAAGTGCACCTGATCATCAGTGACGTGAACATGCCCAACATGGACGGCATCACCTTCGTCAAGGAGGTCAAGAAGCTGGCCAGCTACAAGTTCACGCCGATCATCATGCTCACCACCGAATCCCAGGAATCGAAGAAACAGGAAGGCCAGGCCGCCGGGGCCAAGGCCTGGGTGGTCAAGCCGTTCCAGCCGGCGCAGATGCTGGCGGCGGTGTCCAAGCTGATTCTTCCTTGATAGCCGGAGGCTCCAATGCCGTTGCAATACGAAGCACAGGATGACACCGCCCAGGTGCACATCGACGGCGAGCTGACGATCTACACCGCGGCCGAGCTGGCCGTGCAGTGGCTGCCGCACCTGGGGGCAACGCCGCGAATGGCCCTCGATCTGTCGCAGATCACCGAGATGGACGGCGCCGGCCTGCAACTGCTGCTGATGGTGCAGCGCGAGGCCTCCAGGGCCGGGACCCAACTGACACTGACCGGCCAAAGCAAGGCCGTCACGGAGACACTTGCCCTGTGCAACCTGGTTGCCTAGGACCGCAATACGTCGGACACGACAAAGGAAATGAGCGTGAGCATCAATCTCGATCAGGCACAACAGACCTTCATCGTCGAGGCACGGGAACAGTTGCAGGCGATGGAAGAATCGCTGCTGCAACTGGAAACCGACCCCGGCGACGATGACGCCATCGGCGCGATCTTCCGGGCGGCCCACACGATCAAAGGGTCGGCCGGGCTGTTCGGCCTGGAACCGATCGTCAGCTTCACCCACATCGTCGAAGACGTGCTCGACCGCCTGCGCAACGGCAGCGTCGAGGTGGACGCCAGCCTGATCGCGGTGCTGCTCAAGTCCAGCGACCACATGCTGGAACTGATCAACGTGGCCGCCAACCAGGGCGGATCACTGCCGCCGCCGGCTCTGCAACGGGAAGTGGAGCTGTGTCAGATCCTTCAGGAATACCAGGCGCCCTCGCCGACCGCGGCGCCGACGCCTACGCAGGAGACCGCCCCCCACGAATCCGGCGAAACGCGCCTCTGGCACCTTTCCCTGCGCTTCGGCCAAGACGTGTTCCGCAACGGCATGGACCCGCTGTCGTTCCTGCGCTACCTGCAAACCCTGGGTGAAATCGTCGAGATCACCACCCTGACTGACGCCCTGCCCGCCGCCGACGCCTGGGACGCCGAGTCCTGTTACCTGGGCTTCGACATCGAGTTTCGCTCGGCCGCCAGCCACGGGGCGATCAACGAAGTGTTCGATTTCGTCCGCGAAGACTGCGAGATCGAGATCGTTGCCCAGGATGACGACATCACGCTTGCGGCCAACACCGGCCTGGTCACCACGTCGCCGGAACCGGCCGAGGAAAGCACCGCGTTGGTCGCTACCGGCGAGTTGCTGTCCGACCAGCGCAAGACGCCGCGCATGCCCGCCCAGATCGCCACTGACAAACAAGCGGTGACCAGCGACAGCAAGGGCAAGGACGGCACCTATGTGCGGGTCAATGCGGACAAGCTCGACGAGTTGATCAACCTGGTGGGCGAACTGGTCATTGCCAGCGCCGGTGCCAGCCTGCTGGCCCGTACCTGCCAAAACGACCCGTTGCAGGAAGCCACCTCGTCAGTCTCCGGGCTGGTGGAAGAAATCCTCGACGGCGCCCTGCGCCTGCGCATGATCCCCATCGGCGAAACCTTCAACCGCTTCCGTCGGGTGGTACGCGATGTCAGCCAGGAACTGGGCAAGGACATCGACCTGATCATCAGCGGCGCGGAGACCGAGCTGGACAAGACCGTGGTGGAAAAAATCGGCGACCCGCTCATGCACCTGCTGCGCAACGCCATGGACCACGGCATTGAAACCGCCGAGGCCCGGCTGGCGGCCGGCAAACCGGTCAAGGGGCACTTGCACCTCAACGCGTATCACGACTCCGGCAGCATCGTGCTGGAAATCGCCGACGACGGCGCCGGCCTGAACCGTGACCGGATCCTGGAAAAAGCCCAGGAACGTGGCCTGGTGCCGCCGGGTGCCAGCCCCACCGACCAGGAAATCTACAACCTGATTTTCGAACCCGGCTTTTCCACCGCCCAGGCCGTGACCAACCTTTCGGGGCGTGGCGTGGGCATGGACGTGGTCAAGCGCAACATCACCCTGCTGCGCGGCACCGTCGACCTGGACAGCCAGCCCGGCAAGGGCACCGTGGTGCGCATTCGCCTGCCGCTGACCCTGGCGATCATCAATGGCTTCCTGGTGGGCATCGGTCAGTCGACCTATGTGATTCCGCTGGACATGGTCCAGGAATGCATCGAGCTGAGCGAAGACGATGGACTCGCCAGTCGCGAACAAGGCTACCTCGACCTGCGCGGCGAGGTGCTGCCGCTGGTCTACCTGCGCGATCACTTCAGCCACGAAGGCCCGGCCGCGCGCCGGCAGAACGTGGTGGTGGTGCGCTACGCCGAACTCAAGGCCGGGCTAGTGGTGGATGACTTGCTGGGTGAGTTTCAGACCGTCATCAAGCCGCTGGGCAAGCTGTTTGGCGCCCTTCGCGGCATCAGTGGCTCGACCATCCTGGGCAGTGGCGCCGTGGCGTTGATTCTCGACGTACCGGCGCTGCTCACCCAGATCGCCCAGACCGAAAACCGCTACAACCCGACGCAATTACAACAAGCCAACGCTCGCTGACGCTTTAGCAATTCCATGGAGAGGTAATTCCCAATGAAATGGTTCTACGATCTTAGAATCGCCACCAAACTAATCACTTCATTTCTTGTGGTGCTGGCGCTGACCGCCGTCATGGGGGTGTTCTCGATCATTCAACTGGGCCAGGTGAACGACACCGCCCTCGACATTCGTCAAAACTGGATGCCGTCCATGCGCGCCGCCTCGGGCATGCGCTTCTATGCGGCGAACTATCGCCTCAAGGAAAACCGCCATATTGCCGCCGACTCCGAACAGGAGCGCGTCGGCCTGGAGCAAGAAGCCGACGAAGCCAAAAAAGCCTTCGAAACGCGCCTGGACACTTACGAAAAACTGCTCTCCAGCGCTGAGGATCGTCAGGTCTTCGAAACCACTCGCACTGACTGGGCAGCCTACCTTGCAATCAGCAAAGACCTGCTCGCGCTGTCCCGGCAGAATCTGACCGAGCAGGCCCATGCGATGCTCAAGGGCGAGTCCAAGCGTCGGTTCGATCTGGTGACCAGCGACTTGCAAAAACTTGTCGAGCTCAACGCTGCTGGCGCGGACGCAGCCAGTGCACACGGCGTCGAGCTTTTTGAAAACGCACGCCTGTCGATCATTGCCGTACTGGCTGCCGCCCTACTGGTAGGCCTGGGCCTGGCGTTGTTCATCTCGCGCATCATTTCCCGCCCCTTGAAACTGGCCGCGACCGTTGCCGAACAATTGGCCGAAGGCAACCTGAACGCGAAAATCGAAAATGGCTCCAAGGACGAAACCGGCATGGTGCTCAATGCCATGCAGAACATGGTCGGCAAGCTCTCGCACATCATCGGCGAAGTGCGTAACGCCGCGGACAACCTCGCCAGCGCCTCCGAAGAAGTCAGCGCCACCGCGCAATCGATGAGCCAGGCCACCAGCGAGCAGGCGGCCAGCGTTGAGGAAACCAGTGCGTCCATCGAGCAGATGAGTGCCAGCATCAACCAGAACACCGAGAACGCCAAGGTTACCGACGGTATGGCCAGCAAGGCCGCCAAGGAAGCCACCGACGGCGGCGAATCGGTGCAGCAGACCGTGGTGGCGATGAAGAAAATCGCCCAGCGCATCAGCATCATCGACGACATCGCCTATCAAACCAACCTGTTGGCGCTCAACGCCGCCATCGAAGCAGCCCGTGCCGGTGAACACGGCAAAGGCTTCGCCGTGGTCGCCGCCGAAGTGCGCAAGCTGGCCGAACGCAGCCAGGTGGCCGCCCAGGAAATCGGCGAGCTGTCGTCCAGCAGCGTCGACATGGCGGAAAAGGCCGGGAACCTGCTCAACGAGATGGTCCCCTCGATCAACAAGACCTCGGACCTGGTGCAGGAAATCAGCGCCGCCTCCGAAGAACAGGCCGCCGGTGTGGCGCAGATCAACACCGCCATGACCCAGCTCAACCAGGTGACCCAGCAAAACGCCTCCAGCAGCGAAGAACTGGCCGCCACCGCCGAGGAAATGAGCAGCCAGGCCGAACAGCTGCAACAGGCCATGAGCTTCTTCACCCTCGACACGCCGCCCAAGTCCGCTGTGCAAGTTGCCAGGGTCGATAACACCCCAGGTCCGTCCGGCCGCAAACCGGCGCGGGCACCGGCACCGATCATGCCCAAAGCGTTTGCCTACAACATGGCCAGCGCCCCGGACGAGTCGGAATTCACCCGGTTCTGATGGCCCGGTTCCACTGGCTTGCTTAAAGGAGAAAAAGCAATGGGCGCCATCGCGACCACACGTCAAACCGCCCTCGCGGTCGAGGAAGAAGCGCAATACCTGACGTTTATGCTCGGCACGGAGATGTTTGCCATCGGCATCCTGTGCATCAAGGAAATCATCGAGTACGGCAACCTGACCGTGGTGCCGATGATGCCGGCCTTCGTGCGCGGGGTGATCAACCTGCGGGGCGCGGTCGTGCCGGTGGTCGATCTCTCGGCTCGCTTCGGCCGGCCGAATTCGGCGATCAGCCGCCGCAGTTGCGTGGTGATCATCGAGGCGGCCAGTGCCGACGGGCAGGCCCAGGACATTGGCCTGCTGGTGGACACGGTGTCGGCGGTGCTGGAGATCCCGGCCTCGCAGATCGAGCCGCCACCGAGCTTCGGCGCGAAGATCCGCGCCGATTTCATCAGTGGCATGGCCAAGGTCGATGGCAAGTTCGTCATCGTGCTGGAGGTGGACCGCGTGTTGTCCATCGACGAAATGTCTCAACTCGCAGAAGCCAGCCCGAACGTGCTGGAAGTGGATGCCCCGTGAACGCCGACACCTGCAAGGAACGCACGGCGAGCTCGCTGGCGCTCAGTGACCGAGAGTTCGGCCAGTTCCAGTCCTGGCTCTATCAGGCCGCCGGCATCAGCCTGTCCGAGGCCAAGAAAGCCCTGGTGGCCGGGCGTTTATTCAAGCGCCTCAAGCACTATGGATTGGACAGCTACGGCGAGTATTTCAAGCTGATCATGAACGGCCAGCGCACCGATGAGCTACAGGTGGCGCTGGACCTGCTGACGACCAACGAGACCTATTTTTTCCGCGAGCCCAAGCATTTCGATTTCCTGCGCCAACACGTATTGCCCCATGCGACACCGGGCAAGACCTTCCGCCTGTGGAGCGCGGCCAGCTCATCCGGGGAAGAACCCTACAGCCTGGCCATGACCCTGGCCGAAGGGCTGGGCACCACGCCCTGGGAAGTCATCGGTTCGGACATCAGCAGCCAGGTGCTGGCCAAGGCGCGCTCCGGGCATTACCCGATGGAACGTGCCCGCACCCTGCCCCAGCCACTGCTGGTGAAATATTGCCTCAAGGGCACCGGCAGCCAGCAAGGCACGTTCCTCATCGACCGGGCGTTGCGCAACCGGGTCAACTTCATCCAGGTCAACCTCAACGACACCTTGCCGGAGCTGGGGGAGTTCGACGTGATCTTCCTGCGCAACGTCATGATCTACTTCGACCAACCCACCAAAAGCAAAGTGGTTGCCCGTTTGATCCCCCGGCTCAAGTCCGGCGGGTATTTCATCGTCAGCCACTCGGAAAGCCTCAACGGCGTGTCCGATGCCTTGAAACTGGTGGCGCCCTCGATTTACCGCAAACCATGAGCGCCGCCATCAGGGCAGTGGCCGAGGAGTACCTGGCGCCAGGGGAGTTTCGCTTCGCCACCTGCCCGACTCGCCTGCGCACCATTCTCGGCTCTTGCGTGGCGATCACGTTGTGGCACCCCGAACGCCGGATCGGCGCCATGTGCCACTTCATGTTGCCCCGTCGGGTGCGCTGCTCCACTGCACTGAACGGCCTCTACGCCGACGAAGCCATCGAACTGTTCATCCGCCAGGCCCGGGCCCACCGCACCGAACCCGAGGACTACCAACTCAAGCTGTTCGGCGGCGGTGAGATGTTCCCCGAGCTGCAACGCCATGTGCCCTACGGCGATGTGGCGCGGCTGAACGTCAACGCCGCGCTGGAAATGGCCGCCCTCTATCGCCTCGACCTGATCGCCCAGGACATGGGCAGCACCGGCCACCGCAGCATCATCTTCGACCTGTGCAGCGGCGATGTGTGGGTCAGGCACCAACCCATAAGGACCCGGCACTGACCATGTCAAAAAAGATCAATGTACTGCTGGTGGATGACTCTGCCGTGGTTCGCCAGGTGTTATTGGCGATCCTGAGCGAGACACCGGACATCCACGTCATGGGCGCGGCGTCCGACCCGATTTTCGCCATGGACAAACTGGCCAAGGAATGGCCCGACGTGATCGTGCTGGACGTGGAAATGCCGCGCATGGACGGCATCACGTTCCTGAAGAAAATCATGAGCGAGCGCCCCACACCGGTGGTGATCTGCTCGTCCCTGACGCCTCGGGGCGCGGAAACCACATTGCAGGCGATGGCCGCCGGCGCGGTGGAAATCATCACCAAGCCCACCACCGGGCTGAAGAGTTTTCTGTTGGAGTCGGCGCCGGAGCTGGTCTCGGCGATCCGCGCCGCCGCCCAGGTCAACGTCCGCAACCTGGGCAAGCGCCCCGCCCCAGCCGCGCTGACCCCGGCCACCAAACTCACCGCCGACGCCATGCTGCCCGCCGCCAATGGCCACGCCATGGCGCAGACCACCGAGCGCATCGTCGCCCTGGGCACCTCCACCGGCGGCACCCAGGCCCTGGAAGCGGTGCTCACCGCCCTGCCACGGGTGTGCCCGGGCATCGTTATCGTCCAGCACATGCCGGAAAAATTCACCGCCTCGTTCGCCGCCCGGCTCAACAGCCTGTGCCAGATCGAAGTGCGCGAAGCCCGCAACAACGACCGCATCCACCCGGGCCTGGCGCTCATCGCCCCGGGCGGCAAACATATGATGGTGACCCGCAGCGGCGCGTTCTATCACGTGCAAGTGGTGGACGGCCCGCTGGTCAACCGCCATCGCCCGTCGGTGGATGTGCTGTTTCGCTCAGTCGCCAAATTCGCCGGCCGCAACGCCACCGGCATCATCATGACCGGCATGGGCGACGACGGCGCCCGCGGCCTGAAGGAAATGCTCGACGCCGGCGGCAGCACCGTGGCCCAGGACGAAGCCAGCTGCGTGGTCTTCGGCATGCCCAAGGAAGCGATCAAACTCAATGCGGCGCAACGGGTGATGGGGTTGCAGGAGATTGCGCAGGTGATTTTGCATCGGTAACAAGGGCGTGACATCAAGCATGCCCGGCGCGCGATGAATGCTGCGTGACCGGGCGAAGTGCTACGGAGTCGGGCAATGAAGCGACATGGACGGTCTGTGACGGAAAAGCAAATTTCGTGTCCAGCTCGGCAACCGCTTCCATGATCTTCAGATTGATCCTCTGCTGGACGTCCATGTAGACGTTATAGCTGGCGTCCAGGACGATGTAGACCGTCTCGAACTCCAGGGCGCTCTGGCCAAAACTCTTGAAATGACACCGATCGAACCGCGCCTGGTCTTCATCCCTGATGATGGCTTCAACCCGTTGCGTAACCTGCCTGATCTGTTCGGTTGAACATTCATAAGTCAGGCGAAACTCGAACACGATCCGACGCTCCTGCAACCGCTTGTAATTCTGAATCGTGCTTCCGATCATATCGGCGTTCGCCATGACGATTTGTTCGCCCCCCAGACTTCGTATGCGGGTCGTCTTCAGGCCAACGTGCTCCACCGTACCGGCAAGCGAACCCACAACGATGAAATCGCCCACCTCGAATGGCTTGTCGACGGCAATCGACAGCGAGGCGAACACATCGCCAAGAATATTCTGGACCGCGAGTGCCACAGCGATACCACCCACGCCAAGGCTCGCCACGAAGGCCGTGATGTTAACGCCAACGTTCGACAGCATTGCGAGTAAAATCACCGCCCATAGGAGCACCCTTGCGCCCCACAGACTCAGGGTCGCCAAGGCACTGGCTTGAAATGTCCCATTCGCGCCATGGACAGAGAAATAGCGATGCAGCAAAAGCGCCAACGCTCGGTTCGTCCATAAGCCGACCTGCAACGCGGCCACCACAAACCAAAGGCTGCTGACACGACTGAGCCAGCGCTCAGGCAAATCCAGTATGCCTATCCCGACCAGAATCGACGCCAATAACAGCAGCGTGTTGCTGGTGGCTGACAGCACTTGGCTGGCAATGTAGCTAAGATGACCATTGCCCGCACTCGCCCTTGCCTGGATTCTCCTGAAAACAAACCGGATCGCGGTTCTTGCAAACACGTAGCTGAGCACAGCAGCGCAAAATGCAAGGATCCAGCTAGCCAACGAAATACCCAGCAACGTGTACCCGGTGAAAAAACCCTCGAATCCCTCAATCATCGCTTACCCCTTGAAGTCCTGCGGCTGCGCATGGGGAACGCAGCCGCGGCAGGTAAAACGCCGCTTGATCCATCGCGCAAATCAAGTGGCCTGTTGGGGATTAGTCGTTATGAGCACCGCAGTGTTCAATGAAATCGTCATGTCGGTCGCCAGGAGAAAGCGCCAACATCCGTTGCCTATACCGGCGAAATCGTCGCCAGTACGCCGATCAATAGGGTCAGTGCCAAAAACCCACCTAAAAAAATCGCCATCTTCGTCATGCGCACTCCTGGACTAGAAAATTGCAGTACACAGCCCGCCCGATAGGCTCACCGTGTGGCTATTCTGAGGGTGGGGCGCGGGTTCGTGACAGTGGCACCTGACGCAGGAAACTACGGATCAGACGAACGCCCCCAGGCCAGCACAGGACTCGCTCAATGCAACCAGTGCCTGCTCCGCGACCGGGAACGACACAAGGCCGGAAATACTCAAGGAGGTATATCGCTCACGGGCCTCGATCACGGCTATCATTGCCGCTCGCCCTTATGACAGGCGATGTCGCAGGCCCCCCTCAAGGATTCATGTATGACTTTTCTGCCGTCACGCTCCACCCTCTTCGTCTCCAGCCTCCTGCTCAGCTCCCTGTGCTTTGCCGAAGGCGAACCGACGGACGGCAGCCTCATCAAGGACTCGACCAAGGCAGCCGTTTCAACGTTCATCACCGCTGGCAAGAACCTGCTGGGTGGCGTCAGCGAGGGCGTGCTCGATGGCCGCGAATCGGCCCAAGGCACCGATGGTGCCGCGATCATTTCCTCCGCCGAGCAAATGAAAGATCGCATCGCCGTTGAAGTGTTGAAGCTCGAACCCAGCGACGACAACGTCAGCATCACCCTCGGCTTCAAGAACAGCACCGACACCCAATTGCGCGTAGTCAACCTCGGCCAGACCGGCGCGCTGCTGGCCATCGACCAGGCGGGTTACTCCAACCGCCTCACCGGCCTGGACAACCCGGACGAAGTCACCATTCCGCCGAAGACCGCCGTGCGCCAGAAGTTTGTTTTTGAAGGCATGAACGAAGCGGTCAGTTCGGTACGGATGTGGGGGCAGGATTACTCGGTCAAGAAGTAATGAGGCAGCGTGTCCGGGTAACGTGCCTGTTGTTCGCGATGTGCATGCTTGTGGCTTGCGAATACGGTGCGGAGCCGGACCCGCTGAAAAACGCCCTGCTGGACGCTCCACCTGAGCTCGTTTTCAAGGGTCTGCTTGCAGGGCAATTTGCTCACCTGGTTGTTCACGATTGTGCGGTTTACAAGATCGAAGGCCAGTCTGCGAAAGCCATGACGTGGGCCGTGGTGCTGGAAACGGAGCCCTACCCTTTTTTCACCAGTTGCTCGCGGCAGTCGCTGAGTAAGGGAAAGGAGACTGTCACGGTTGAGCTGGGGCGTATGGCATTTGGAGCCGGTGGATGCTGCGCCACTGGGGGAACCTACCGCACGAGCGATGGCCGAGGATGGAAAAAGTTGTAGGCACAACGCAACCTGTGGCGAGGGGATTTATCCCCGCTGGGCTGCGCAACAGCCCCAAAAAAAGCCGCTACAACATCCAACCTCATTGTCTAAACCCACGACAGAATCATCTGACTCTTGCCCCACTCCCCGGCTCAAGCCTCAACGCCAGCACGCTCATCAACACAATCACCGCCCCAACAACAACCATCACTGACGGGCGCTCAGCCAGCACCAAAGAAGCCATCAACATCGCCGTGGGCGGTATCAGGTAAAGCGCCATGGAAGCGCGACTCACGTTGCTGTGCGCCAGCACGTAAGCCCAAGCAAGGTACGCCAGGGCGCTGGGAAAAATACCGAGAACCAACACCGCCAAATTCACCGAAGCCGAAGCCTGTCGCGCCGCGCTCAACATGCCCGGCGCAAAAATGAACAACAGAACCGTGCCCGACCAAACGGTGTAACAAACCAGGGTCAAACCGTCATAACGATGGCAATGGCGCTTCTGCAAAGCAAAATACAGGCTCCAGGACAGCGCCGCCAACAGGATCAAGAGTCCATGGGCGTCCAGGTCACCCAAGCCACGATCCCCCGCGACCACCACGCCAGCGCCAAGCAAGCCGCACAGCACACACCCCCACTGCCACCCGCTGACCCGGTCCTTGAAGACAAAATGCGCCAGTAGCGTGCTGAACAAAGGCGTGGACTGGGCCAGCACACTGGCTGCCCCGGCGCTGACGCCCCGCTGACCGTAATTGAGGGCGATGTGGTGCAGGCTGACGGCAAAGAAACCCAATACCGCCAGCAACGGCAAATCCCTGAGTCGCGGCCAGGAAATCCCCTTCACCATCGCCACAAGAGCCATGAACACTGAAGCGATGAGAAAACGCATCAGCGCCAGTTGACCGGGTTCATAAGCCTGCAAGCCAATGCGAATACCAATCGGCGAATAGGCCCAGCAAACGATCACCA
Organism: Pseudomonas beijingensis; assembly: GCF_030687295.1. Taxonomy (NCBI): domain Bacteria; kingdom Pseudomonadati; phylum Pseudomonadota; class Gammaproteobacteria; order Pseudomonadales; family Pseudomonadaceae; genus Pseudomonas; species Pseudomonas beijingensis. The sequence continues at coordinate 5,031,505 of NZ_CP117425.1, forward strand.
ACAGCGTCGCCAGGATAACCTTCACACCGGTTTTGCCGGAGGAACCTTCAACCAGCGCAAAACGCGTTTCCATCTAGAGTTCCTGCTCACTGGCCGATTTGCCTCGAAGTATCGAAACCACCCCACCTCAGCACAAGTGACTTAAACTCAGCCCATCATTCACTTTTGGTGAGCCATGGAACTGTCTCAACTGCGCATGCTCAAGACGGTCTGCGACACCGGCAGCATCGCCCGCGCCGCCGAAGTGCTGCACTGTGTGCCGTCCAACATCACTGTTCGCCTCAAGTCCCTGGAACGGGAACTCGGCACGCCGCTGTTTTTCCGCGAAGGTCGTGGGCTGCGGGTCAGCCCGGCGGGCGAAGTGTTTCTGGAGTACGCGACAAAAATACTGAGCCTGACGGAAGAAGCCCGCCGCGCAGTCGCTCCCACCCGCGCACCGAGCGGCCCACTGCGCATCGGCGCGATCGAGTCCAGCGCCACCGGGCGTCTGCCTCAGTTGCTCGCCAAATACCACGCGCAGTATCCGCAGGTGTCGCTGGAACTGAGCACCGGCACCTGGGCGCAGTTGCTGGACGATATCCAACATCACCGGCTCGATGGCGTGATCGTAGCGGTGGACATCGAACGGCCTGGACTCAAGCGAGCCGTGATGTACCGCGAAGACCTGGTGCTCATCGCCTCCGAGTCCCACGGTCCGCTGCGTAGCGCCGCCGATTTGCAAGGCAAGGCGATCTTCATGTGGCCCACGGGCTGTCCGTACCGCTTGGCGCTGGAGCAGTGGCTGCTGCGTCATGACCAAGTGCAACCGATCACCAGCATTGCCAGTTATGGCGCCATTGTTGGTTGTGTCAGTGCGGGTGCAGGCGTCTCTCTGGTGCCCCGGGGGATTTATGAGCAGTACCGCCAAGGAGCTGGTTGGACGGGGTATGAGTTTCCTGAGCTGACGGGGATTGATAACCTTTTCTACTGGCATGAAAACGCCGGGAGACATCCTGCCAGAGAGGCGTTTCTGACCATGCTGCAAACGGAGTTCGGAGCGTAACCATCCCCAGCCGCCTCGGCGCAGTGGGAGGGAGCATTTGGTTGCGTTGGCCGAGGCGACAGGATGTCGAAGCGGGAGCTGATGCCGGTGGAGGCGGCGGCGCTTGATGGGTTCAAGGCGCAGGGAATTGTATCGGGGACTCATTGGGAGTGAGTTGTGATGATTCTTCTACGAGCTCCGTATCGACGCCGGACCACCAACAATGCCAACGGGGCATTGTCGGTCATCTGGACTCTGCCGTGTTCGCGGCGCTATGCAATAGCTATTTCATGCTTTCAAGGGAATATTTCGCATCGTCACCAGCGCCGTGGCGCAGAGGGTTTCCTTACCTTGTTTCACGGCAAATAAATCGGCAGCCGCAACCGTGGTGTTGTTCGACGCATTGATGACTCTCCCCCTGGCTAGTAGTTTTTCACCGTCAGCCGGGGCAATTAATTTGACGGTGAAATCAGTGGTCATATTGATCCAGCCAGGCGGCAGCAGAGTCCCAGCGGCCGAGCCTCCAGCAAAATCTGCCAATGCTCCGACGATGCCACCTTGAAAGTAGCCATTATGCTGAGTGAGTTCTTTGCGCGCTGGCTGTTCGATTTCACAATGACCTGGCTTCAGATAATTGTAATGAAACCCCAGCAACTGCGCTGCTGGCATACTGAGTACTGCGCGTTGGACGTGCTTGTCGAAGTCGGGATTGCTTGCAGCGAAATCTTCCATGAATTCATCCTTATAGTAGGCATTTGTGTGGTTTTCAGCAGTTCGCCTGGCATTAACAAAACAGTTGTGCTCGATATCATGTCTTTATTCGGCCTGTCACATGTAGCTCTCCTTGGTGAATAAAACCAAGGTCTCCTGTACGTCAATAAGCCGGTTGAATGTCGCCTGATAAACGCTTTGCGAACGTGTCTGCAGAGAGAGGTTCCTGATTCCAATAACCCCGTGCGAGAGGGCCTTGAGTGTAATGATCAGACGTGGCGAGCAGTCATCATTGCGCCGAGGCTGTTCAACGAGATCAACCACCAGCTCCCAGGCTGCATCGGGAATTCGTAACGTTTCACCATCGTGACCTCCTGCCTTCGATGGGCACGAACTCTACCGAATGTTTGTGTTTAGCGGCGGTGGCGGCGGTTTCAAAGGATTTCGTACAGAACCTAACGAAGATTCCAATCATTAACACGGAGTCAACATTGGAAATAACCCCCGACTTCATCCTCGATGAAACGCCCCATTGGGTAGTCAACCACCACCTGGCATCCGCCCTGCCCGGCTACCTCATGCTCGGTTCCAAACACCACGTTAACTCACTGGCCCAATTGCCCGGACCTGCACTCGCAGAGCTGGGTGGCCTAATGGCAAACATCCAGAGCGTTCTTGAAACACAACTGAACCCCAAATGGCTTTACATCAGCCGTTTCGGCCACGATCCCCGCTACCCCATCCACTTCCATTTCATTCCGGTGTACGACTGGGTCGAAGAGCTGTTCTGGAAAGATGCGCGGTACCGACTGCTGGAGACCTTTGGGACTCAAGAGAACATCCAGACATTTACCGATGGCGCGGAGCTGACATTGTTCATCTGGCGTGAATTCGGTGCAGAGCCGCATGTACAACGACATCTCGCTGGCTAATGGCAATAAATACCGGCTCAAGCAAGGCAGCTACGCTGTCACGGACCTGATGGCCGGTTATCGGGTCAGCCAGAACCTGGACGTGCAGGTCAACGCCAACAACATCTTCGACCGCAGTTACTACTCGACCATCGCCAACTCCGTGAGTTACGGCGGTGATGCCTACGGCAGCCCGCGCAATATGATGTTGACCGCCAAGTACAGTTTCTAGAAAAAAAACAGGCAAAAGGGGGCATGACATGGAACGCCCCCTTTCCGTCTAAAGCATGCACTTACGATCATTCTTATGGTCTACCGGAAGCCGCCAACGGCATCACCTACCCCATCCCCACCAGAGGCAAAATCATATGAAAATGGCTGCCATTTTTGTACTCACCTGGATTGGCTTCTGCTCAGTGGGAGCATTTGCCGGTGATCGGCACAAGGACTATCAAGAGGCAAACAGGCGCTACTGGGAACGCCAACAGGAAATGAATAGAGCAGAAAACAGGAAACACCGCGAACGCCATGAAGAGAGGGAGCGGGAAGAACGCAAGCATTTTGAAGACATGCAGCGGGAAAATGCCAAGCGTAGAGCGGAGCTCTATCAAGAGCGGTAGAAAGCCTGCCACCCTTGACTTCATCAGGCGCCTGGCTATGTCTTGCCTACATGTCCAGAATTGAACTGGCCTCCAGCAAGCAGAGGCGTATTCCTCAGCAGCAAATCAGGACCAGACCACAATATGACAACCATGGACTGACCCAGCTATGCGATTTTGCAGGATCTAGTTGCCGTTACAAAATATCTGGAAAAACCAAGTTTGAAAGTTCCTTGAAATTATTAGCATCAAGAAAACTCATATCCTGCTTCGCGATCATGCGTCCAGGATAGCTTTTTTTCTTTCTTTCAAAAGCTGTGGAAACGAAGCCATGGTTACCGACCATTCTAAGCGCCTTTGAGATACGCTCAGGATAGCTCTTACCTGCCCACTTCCGAAGGGTAGCTTCTGGCGCACCACGCAAGTTCAGCTCCTCACAAACCGCCTCTTGAACAAACCTACCAAGATCACAGGATGCGATTAGCCGAGCATCAATTGCGGCTAGATACCGCATGAGTATGGACACGAGTGTAGAAATATCCTTAAGAGACGGCTCGCTCTTAGAACTGTATCGCTCAAGGGTTTTTTCGAAGTCTATACCGGCATGCTCTGCCGCCAGATACTCCTTGTCCGCGATCAAGTCCGAAGCGACCTTGGGATCTAGCGGATCCGTATCCATGTCGTGTACGAGTACATTGCGCCATGCAACCAATAGAACCACAGCCGAATGATAGGACGGTCTTAGGGAAATTGCGGAAATGGCAGCTCCGTTCAAGGTTTGAGCGTGGGAAAAAAGCCCACCACAACGAGCATTCAACGATAGCGTTTTTTGTTTGCCACAGAATTTTTCCGAAAAGTCGCGCAGGACAGACTTGATCTCGGATGGGCGATCAATGACCTCATTCAGTCGTTTTTCGAGTGTTGATATGCCAGCTGACGTGAGCGCCTGGCCCTTTTGGATAATCTGCGGCTCTTTTCTCAGCACTGAACGTAAAGTCATATCAGCCAGTGGGCTCGGACCAACACCTAGGTCCTCAAGGTAATGATCCAGAGCATCACAGGCTGTTACCATCAAAGACTTTATTGCAAACCCTCTTGCCTCACGCTCAGCCTGGATGAGATCTCCAGGCGCCCAGCTAACAGCAAGATCCTTGGGTTTCAACGCGATCCCTGCACCGACCCCGCATAAGCCGATCACGACACTGTTCAGGTTTCGCACCGGATTGCCAAGCTTGGTACGGAACAGCTTCAAAGCTCGCGTACGTAAAATTATAGTGTTCGTCATATTGCTGCTTAACGTGAAGTAGGCCGGATTCGAACCGGCATGGAGAAAAACTGCTTCTCCCCCGCGGATAATGTAAAGCCGAAGCTTAAGTAAAGGGCGGGTGAGCCTACCTATGCTCAACTACTCCGCCACGGATGGTAGCAATGCAGCTGAGTGATATCAACTCAACATCACTCAGAGTGAGCCTGCTCGGCCTGTGGGTAACGTTCGTTTAGTGCCTCCATACTGCTAAGCACCGTACTCTCTGCAACTAGCCAATGAAAAAGGACCTTTCCTTGAACAAGAAACAACGCGACGACATCAGCAAACTCCTCAGCTACGTACTACGCCACGCTCCCGAATCCATGGAACTCGTCCTGGACCGCGACGGTTGGGCCGACATTGAGGATCTGATACGCAAAGCTAACCAATATGGCCATACCTTCGACTACCAGATGCTGCACGAGGTGGTCGAGACCAACGAAAAGAAGCGTTTCACACTCTCCGAAGATGGCCAACGCATTCGAGCCGCACAAGGCCATAGCACTGGGCAGGTCCAGGTGCAGCACGTCGAAAAAACACCACCTGCCCAGCTCTATCATGGAACCGCCGGCCGCTTCATGGCCTCCATCGAGGCGCAGGGATTGATCCCAGGCAGTCGGCACCATGTCCATCTGACTGAAAGTCCCGAAACGGCAATAGCCGTCGGCAAGCGGTATGGACAACCTGTACTACTCGCTGTTGATGTGCAGGGCATGAGACAGGCAGGGATTCGTTTCTTTCAGGCGGACAATGGCGTTTGGCTTGTGGCGTCGGTACCTGCGGCTTACCTGAGGACGGTAAAGGACAAGATTCATACATGAACTGGTCCGTTTTTCTCACGGCAGCAAGTACAAACCCGAGCGTTGGCAGCTAACGACAATCCGTGCGGCTCGCACTCAATATGCCTTATGAATGACCTCATTGCCGATCACCTCCCTCATACCGCCGCTGAATCCGCGCCAACTCCCCAGAACGGCGCAACTGCTCCAACGCCCGGGCCCACGCTGCCACCACTTCATCTTCACTGTCAGGGCTGAAGGCGATGTACAACGATGAGCGATACAGCTCGATAGGTATCCGTCGCAGGGTGCCCGGGGCGATGCCCAGTTGGCGGCTGTAGTAGGCCACCCCCGCATCAGTGTCACCGACGATGACTTGGGTGCGTCCGGCAAGCAGCATGCGGTAGAGCAGCTTGCTCTCGGTGGCGCTTTTGTCCAGGTTGTTGAAGCCCAGCGACTGCAGCATCTGGGGCACCAGGCCGGCGTGGCGCGTGGTGATCTGCGGGGCGTTCAGGAGTTGCTCCAGGGAGCTCAGCGGCGGCGCATTGGCCAGTTGATAGGGGTGGATGGATTCTTCCACGATCGGCCCGGCCCATTTGTACAACGACTCGCGTTCCGGCGTGCGAAACAGGGAGTACATGATGGTCTTGGGACGATGCTTGAGTACTTGGGTGGCCCGCATGCTGGGTTGCAGCACCACCTCGAAGTCATCCCCGGTCAGCGCCATGATGGCCCGGACGATCTCGGTGGTCATGCCGGTGAGCCGGTTGTTTTCCTGATAGTTGTACGGTGCCCATTCTTCGGTGACGATTTGATACTGCTCGGCCCTGGCGACCGTGCCGAGCAATAGACAAAGCAGTGCTGCAGCCGGTATCGAATGTCTCACGCGTACTCCCTGTGGACCGTTCGGTGTTCGTGCATGGGTAGGCCTGATTCAAGAGGGCAAGGTAAGCATAGACCCAAACACTTGCCTGACAGTTGACGCAGTCCACATTCCGCCCCTTAGCAACCTCTGGACCTTGGTGTAGGATCGGCGCGAACCAGATACGCGGCGCTCCCCTTTCGCCCTCCTCCCTGTGACCCAGCCCATATGAATCCAATCGATCCATTGTCGTTGCAACGCATCATCACCGCCCATGGCAATTTCGAAGGGGCGGCGTATTTCGATGTGGAGGAAAGCCTCGCCCATGAGGTGTTCCCTGATCGCATCGTGTTCCAGACCAACTACCTGGATTACCGCAGCTATGAGGTCGATCTCGCCGAGGGCAGCGTGCGTGTGCGCAAGACGCGGCTGGATAATTACCTGCGCGGCCACAAGGCCCAGGTGATCGAGGACGACATGGATGACGAGGATTGGGACGAGCTGGGCAGCCTTTGGCAGCGCTTGAGCCACGACCTGGATACCCAGGGGCAAGGGCCACAGCCCGATCTGGCCGATACCCTGGCCGATCTGTTCGAGAGCCTGTTCGACGAGGCACACGCGCAAGCCCTCATTGAGAACCTGCCGGCGCCTGGCGGACAGTGGGATTGGGCCTGGACGCAAATCGAGTCAGCGCTCACCGAGGCCAATCAGTTGGCGGGGTTCGAATGGAAGGAGTGGGCGTCCTGCGGCGTCGATGCGGTCAATGCCCTGGCCCCGCTGCGGCAACTGGGCATTGAAATCACTGCGCCTGAACGTGAAACCATCGAGGCCGTCAACCGCGCCGACGATTGGGAACGCGCGCTCCTGCAGTATTTCAACGCACAGCTGGAGGCCCATGACTTGAAGTTGCTGGCCATCGGCACGCACTTCGATGAGTACCAGGCCTTCGCCTGCCTGCCCATGAACGGCCTGGGCCTGGTCAACGCTCTGGAGATCATGGGAAGGCTGGGCATCGTCTATAAATATTAAGCGACTGGCGCCCTGTGCTTTTACCAGCCCATAAAGGCTACCCTTCCTTTGAGCCTCGAAGTGACGACATGACAAACTGTGATCAATGCGGGTCCCTCCTTCCTCACGACACTGCTGTTTGCCAGCGATGCGACGGGGGGATGACGTTCACGGTAGAAACGCTCGCGCCAAGGTCTCAGCCGTCGAAAGGGTGGAAAATCCTGAAATGGGTGCTGATCGGTTTTGTGGTCGCGGTGCTGGCCGCCGTGGCGGCGGTCATGTGGATATTCCACTCGTTGGGGCCGATGCCTTCTTTTGGTTGAGGATGGCTCCAGAGCACTTGAAAACCCATCGTGGCGAGGGAGCTTGCTCCCGCTCGACGGCGCAGCCGTCGTAAATCGGCCAAATGAGCTCTGCCTGGAAGACACGCATCGATCCGTTTGGGGCGGCTTCGCCACCCAGCGGGAGCAAGCTCCCTCGCCACGAATACTCACCCGCAACCGAAGCGAAACGCAGCTATCGGTTTTTCCCATAGTTGCTATCGATACCCGCGCCGTTCTCGCCATCGTCCTCTCTCTCTAATCTGCCCACCAACGCGATCGATGACGGCCGCCGCAGATCAAACCGACCTTATGGAGAGAAACACGATGAACACCTTCAACCGCACCCTGGCTGTCGCGACCCTGGCATTGGCCAGCCTCAGCGCCGAGGCCGCTTCGCTGGTCCAAGCCCCTGCCAGCGCGTCCGCTGTCGGCAGCGTGATCCAGTCTGCCAGCTACATCACCACGAAGGACGGCGTGCAGCTGTATTACAAGGATTGGGGCCCGCGCGATGGCCAGGTCGTGACCTTCAGCCACGGCTGGCCGCTGGACTCCGACAGCTGGGAAGGCCAGATGATGTTCCTCGCTTCGAAAGGCTATCGGGTGATTGCCCACGACCGTCGCGGCCATGGTCGCTCCAGCCAGCCTTGGGAAGGCAACGACATGGACCACTATGCCGACGACCTGGCGGCGGTGATTGAAGCGCTGGACCTCAAGAACGTGACGCTGGTGGGCTTCTCGACGGGGGGCGGTGAAGTAGCGCGTTATATCGGTCGCCACGGTACCGGCCGGGTGAAAAAAGCCGTGCTGGTTTCTTCGGTGCCACCGTTGATGCTCAAGACGGAAACCAACCCCGGCGGCTTGCCTATCGAAGTGTTCGACGGCCTGCGCAAGGCGTCCCTGGAGAACCGTTCGCAGCTGTACCTGGACATCGCCTCAGGCCCGTTCTACGGCTACAACCGCAAAGGTGCCAAGCCATCCCAAGGGCTGATCCAATCATTCTGGGTGCAGGGCATGCAGGGTGGTAGCAAGAACACCTATGACTCGATCGCGGCGTTCTCGGCGACGGACTTCCGCGGCGACTTGAAGAAGTTCGACGTGCCAACCTTGGTCATCCATGGCGATGACGATCAGATCGTGCCTATCGACGCCGCAGGCCGAGCCTCGGCAGCGCTGATCAAGGGTGCTCGACTGATCGTCTACCCTGGCGCACCGCACGGCTTGACCGAGACCCACAAGGACCGGCTGAACCAGGATCTGCTGACATTCCTCAAGGAATAAATACACACATCATTTGTGGGAGCGGGCTTGCTCGCGAAAGCGGCGGGCCTGCTTGCATCAGTGTTGAATGGGCCGCCGTCATCGCGAGCAAGCTCGCTCCCACAGGGGTTTGGTTGGGAATCCAAAATTGGCGTACACCCAAGATCAAACCGTGGGAGCGAGCTTGCTCGCGATAGCGATGAAACAGGTTGCATCTATTCCTCAGACCGCCCCGTACCCTCACGATCACGCTCATAGCATCGGGTGAACGGAAACGCCGGTAACCAGGACTCACGGCGCACGGTCCAGCTTTCGTAGGTGGGCATCAGTTGATCGGGGGTATCCAGGATTCCCAAGTGCACTTCGATTTCGTCGCCAGAGCGGGCAAACAGCGACGAGCCGCAGCGGGGACAGAAAAATCGCCCGGCGTAATCCCGTGTCTCGCCCTCGATCGTCACCGCCTCCTGAGGGAACACGGCCGCCGCATAGAACAGCGCCCCGTGATGCTTGCGGCAATCGAGGCAATGGCAAAGGCCGACGCGATACGGGCGCCCCAAGGCTTCAAGTCGAACATTGCCGCACAGGCAACCGCCGGTGAATCGGTCCATGGTGTATCTCCTCTACAACTGAACAGCCAGATTTCACGAAACAGGTCGACTCATGATTGGCGCATGCTGCGCCATCAGCTCCACGACCCAGTCGATGAACACCCGCAGCTTGGCATTGACGTGGCGGTTCGGAGGGTAAGCCACGTAGAGCGGCATCGGGTCGAGGTGCCAGTCTTCGAACAGCGGCACCAACTCGCCTTTCACCTGGTGATGCCGGGACATGTACTCGGGCAACCAGAGCACGCCCAGCCCCGCCAGACCGGCGGCGAGGTAGGCGTTGCCGTCGTCGATGGCCAGGGCGTAGCGCCCTTTGACGTGAAGCCGCTCACTGCCACGGCGCATGGCGTAAGGCAAGGATTTACCGGTGCGTGCCCACAGGAAGCCGACGGTGCGATGGTGCGAATCTTCCAGTTCCTGCGGATGCGCAGGACGGCCGAATCGTGCCAGGTAACTCGGTGCAGCAAAGACACCGAGGGCGAGATCGCCGACGCGCCGGGCGACCATCGACTGATCTGTCAGCTCACCACCGCGCACCACGCAGTCGACGCTTTCATCGATCATGTCGACGATGCGATCACTGACGCCCATGTCGATCTGGATGTCCGGGAATCGTTCATAAAACGCTGGCAAGGCCGGTACCAGGATCATCGCCGCCAACGGGCTCGGCACGTCCACCCGCAGGCGACCGCGGGGTCGTGCCTGGGCGCTGGACAGGCTGGTCTCGGCATCGTCCATGTCGGCCAGCAAGCGGATCACCCGTTCGTAATAGGCGGCGCCGTCGGCGGTGACATTGACCTTGCGCGTGGTGCGGTTGAGCAACTTGACCCGCAACCGTGCCTCGAGCTGCTGCACCAGTTGGGTCACGGTGGTCTTGCTCATGTGCAGGGTCTCCGCCGCCTTGGTGAAGCTGCCCGCCTCCACGACTCGCGCGAACGCTTGCATCGCATCAAAACGATCCATTTCTGCCTCGGGTATCGATCCGATTGTTTGGATTCTACAAACAGTGATCGCCAAGGTTGCTCGTTTATCGCCAGGACACAAGCCCCTAGAGTGAGTTCATCGTTTCAAACCCACTCTTTGATGGAGGTAGTCGTGACACAGCGCGATGTGGTTTTCCCGCCTGGACGCCAGGCACTGTATGAGCGCAATCGCTATTCACCGGCGATTCGTTCCAATGGTTTCCTGTTCGTCTCGGGGCAAGTCGGCAGCACCGCCGACGGTTCACCAGAGCCCGACCTGGAGGCTCAGGTGCGGTTGGCGTTCAACAACCTGAAGGCGATCCTCGCCGCAGCCGATTGCAGTTTTGACGATGTGGTGGACGTCACGGTGTTCATGGTCGATCCCCAGTCGACTTTCGAACGGATCTGGAGCGTCGTGCCCGAGTTCTGGGGCAGCGCGCCGCATCCGACACTGACGGCGGTGGGCGTGACGTGGCTGTATGGTTTTCAGTTCGAGATCAAGGTGATTGCCAGGTTGCCCGAGGCCGACTGATAGGTCAGCTTCATCGGTGTTGACTGTGCCGCCGTCATCGCGAGCAAGCTCGCTCCCACAGGGGATTTGGACAGGTCGAAAAATCGAAGTCACCACCCATCAAGTGTGGGAGCGAGCTTGCTCGCGATAGCGGTGGGTCAGTTTGCACCGAAGTTGGTTGTGCCGCCGTCATCGCGAGCAAGCTCGCTCCCACAGGGGATTTGGACAGGTCGAAAAATCGAAGTCACCACCCATCAAGTGTGGGAGCGAGCTTGCTCGCGATAGCGGTGGGTCAGCTTGCACCGAAGTCGGTTGTGCCGTCGTCATCGCGAGCAAGCTCGCTCCCACAAGGGATGGTGGTGGTTTTCGCCGGCTAGCCTTTGACCGCCGCTTCAATCGCGGCAATGTCGATCTTGGTCATGGTCATCATCGCCTCGAAGGCCCGCTTGGCGGCGGCTTTATCGGAACTGGCGACCGCTTCAAGCAACACACGCGGGCTGATCTGCCACGACAAGCCCCACTTGTCCTTGCACCAGCCACAGGCGCTGGCCTGGCCGCCGTTGTCGATGATCGCGTTCCACAAGCGGTCCGTTTCGGCCTGGTCTTGCGTTGCAATCTGGAATGAAAAGGCCTCGCTGTGCTTGAACACCGGCCCGCCGTTGAGGCCGATGCAAGGGATGCCGATCACCGTGAAATCCACCGTGATCACATCGCCCTGCTTGCCCGACGGATAATCGCTCGGGGCCTGGTAGACGGCGTTCACCGCACTGTCGGGAAACGTTTTGGCGTAGAACTCCGCAGCTTCCTGCGCATTGCCGTCGTACCAGAGGCAGATCCTGTTTTTATTATTCATTCCGCTTCTCCGAAAGGGACTGGACGATAAAGTCTAGCAGTCCCCCCAAAAGTTGCAGATGACCCGACCTCAGGTAAACAGATCCACGCCCAACTGGAACGCGACCCACAACGCCAGGCCCGTGGCAAACATCAGCGCGATGTTCTCGAACAGGTTGTTGCGATACTCCTTGCCCAGCAGGGACTTCTGGTTGGACATGATCAGCAGGCCCAGGGAAATCACTGGCAAGCCGATGATGTTCAGCGCGTTGACGCCGATGGTCAGCGTGACAAAGTCCGGCATGCCGGGGAGCGACCAGATCAGCGGCGTCACGAGAATGAACAGCATGAACCACTTGTGCATCGGATCATGGTGGAATTCCTTGCCGTAACGCTCCCGGCGCTCGGGCCGCACGTGCTGGAAGGCATCGGTGATAAGCATCGGAAACGCTGTGGTCTTGCCGGAGATGCTGGCGAACAGCGTGGCGAACACGCCGATAAAGAACACGTACCAACCGATCGAGCCGAAGAACATTTCCAGGGCCTTGCCCAGATCGCCCAGGGTTTTGACCTCGATACCGTTGGGTCGCAGGATTTCCGCCCCGACGATCCAGATCGCCAGGTTGATGATGATCCCGACAAACACCGCGAACAGCAGATCGTTACGCTGGATACGCTTGTGTTCAGGCCCCACCCAGCCCTTCTGGCGCATGACATACGGATGGACGAAGTTGGCAATGGAACCGGCCACCGCACCGATCACCGAGACGGCCACCAGCAACGCACCGTGCACACCTTCATCGGGCGGAATGCTGAAGCCGATGGTGCCCTTGACGATGCCCGCGACATCCGGGCCGGACATCACCGCCAGGGCCAGGAACGCCAGCGTCATGATCGCTAGCAGGCCTTTCATCACGCCCTCGATCATCGAATAGATATTGCGCCCGACGAGCATCCACACCGCCAAGACCACCGCCACCGAGCACAGCAGTGGATAGTCAATCTTGAGCAACATGGCTAAGGCTTCACCGGCCCCCTTGATCATGTAGGCATTCATCAGGTGCCCCATGAGCAGCGCATACACCAGCAGGAACCAGGCGAAAAACGGATTGAGCTGGGCATAGCCTTGCAGGATGGTCATGCCCTGGTTATTGCAGAGCTGGAAGCGCGCGATGATGTTGACGATCAGGTAGCGCAGCAGCAGAGAGATCGCCAGCACCCACATCATTGCGTAGCCGTAGTTCGCCCCGGCCACGGATGAGGTGATCAGGTCGCCGGCACCCAGCCAGGAAAGGACGGCGATGATGCCGGGACCGAGAAGCTTGAGCAGGCGCACGAAACGGCCTTGCACGGGCGCCGCAACCTTGCCTTCAACGGAAGGAATGCTCGTCATGGATGGAGTCTCCGTTTATTTTTTTTGTGAGAAACGGCCACAGTCGAACATATTAGATACGACGTCGTACAACCATAATTAATGCGTAATTATGTAAAAATGTTTCAAGGGTATCCGCTCCCGAGATACCGCTGTCCTCAGGAGCAAATTGCCACTAATCCCTCAAAGGTTCGCCGTTATCGACCAGCCAGCGCACCATCCGCGCCAACGGCACCCGATGCTGCTGGATGGCGCACCAACTGACCTGTTCATGGCGATACAGCTCGACGTAACGGTTGAGCAGCACATGGCGACCATCCTCGGCCAAGCGCAATTCAACTTCACGACAGTGCAGGACATCCGGCTGGAGCGAGCGCATTCGTCGATGCAAGACCAACGCTTGGTTATTCATCGGCAGCGGCTCCATCCTGGCACTGCGGGGCGTCCTCCACCACTGCTCCCAACTTGCCCTGGGCGACAAGATCGGCACGCCGCTGCGCCGTGGCATCGCGAAGCGCCGCGTAGTAATCCGGTTCGGTCTGCAACTCGTTTGTCAGTGGCAATGCCTCGGCGCGGCCATCGACAATGCCGCCGACGGTGTTGATCGTGCCCAGGGTGTCGACGGTGCTGCTGTTGTCGCCAAACGGGTCGACCGCAGAACTCAGCACTTTACCCGTCGCGTCCCGCAGGTTGGCACTGCCCAGCAGCGGCAGTTCCACGATGGGCCCGGGGGCGAGGTTCCAGACGCCGAAGGTCTGGCCGAAATCGGCCTTGTGGCGCTCAATGCCCAGCTTGCCCGACACGTCGATCAGGCCGACGATGCCCGCTGTGGTATTGATGACGAAACGGCCCAGGGTGTTGACCGAGCGTTGGGCGTTGCCTTGCAGCAGGTCATTGATGAACACCTTGGGCTCGCCGAAGTTCGCCACGAAATTGTGGACGCCGGCCTGGAACATTTCTGGCAGCTTGCGATAACCCCGGGCCACCGGGGCCAGCGCATAGTCATCCACGGTTCGGTTGAACGCGAAAATGCCACGGTTGACCGGTTCCGCGGGATCGTAAACGGTGTAGGTCGCGCGTTCACACGAGCCTGGTTTTGCAGCGGGTGTGCTGGAGCAACCGCTGGCGAGTGCCGCCAATACAACCACGACGGTGGATCGAACGAACAACGGAGCGGGCTTGGTGATCGGCATACAGGGTTATCTCGGCGAGGAATGGGAGGCTGCCGATCAGCTAAATAAACGGTGCCGGACACAGCTCTTGTGAAGAGGGGGATGCTTGCTGTGGGAGCAAGGCTTGCCCGCGATGCAGGCGACGCGGACTTTCAAACATCGAGGCGCCTGTTTCGCGAGCAAGCTTTGCTCCCACAGAAACCCCCTCGCCACAAAGGTTGTGCAGGGCTGACTTGTTTTTAACTGACCGACATCAAGGCCATCCTGCCGCCGTTTTTTTGCCCGCAGATTTCCAGAATATTGCCCGCCGGCAACTTTATTACCGAGTTGAAATATATGACGCGGGCCCTGGATTGACCCTAGTATCCCCTCCTGTATTCATTACCCTGCGTGCCCACCGTGAGCCATTTATTACTGGTGGACGATGACCTCGAAGTCCTCGCCCTCTTGCGCAAGTTCCTCGAACAACATGGCTATAGCGTGGACGTGGCGGCCGACGGCAACGCGCTCTGGCAGGCGGTGGCGCGCCAGGTGCCGGACCTCATCATCCTCGACGTCATGTTGCCGGGCGACAACGGGCTGGTGCTCTGCCAACGGCTGCGGGCCGAGCACACGGTCGGCATCATCATGCTCACCGCCATGGGCGAGTTGAGCGACCGCGTCGTCGGTCTGGAGTTGGGGGCGGACGACTACCTGACCAAGCCCTTCGATGCGCGGGAGCTGTTGGCCCGGGTACGCGCCGTGCTGCGGCGCACCGGTGAAGCCAGGAGCGCATTGACCGACGTCTCCCGGCCGATCCTGGAGTTCGAAAACTGGCAACTGGACGTCACCCACCGCGAGCTGCGCTCGCCGGACAAGGTCATGATCCCGCTGTCCACCGGCGAGTTCGAACTGCTGCTGGTGTTTGCCGAACATCCGCGTCGGGTGTTGACCCGCCAGCAGTTGCTGGACCTGGCCCGTGGCGAAACCTTCGAGGCGTTCGACCGAAGCATCGACGTCCAGGTCAGCCGCCTGCGGCGCAAATTGGAGACCGACATCACCGGCGCCTCGATGATCCGCACCGTGCGCAACAGCGGCTATCTGTTCAGCCCCCACGTGGTGAAGCGATGAAGCCCTCGCGCTCGGGCACTCATCGTCCTCGGGACACGGTGGCGCGCTGGATCGCCCTGACCACCCTGATCGCCATGCTGACCTTACTGGCCCTCAACCAGCTGTTCAGCCTGCTGGCCGGTGCCTGGGCACGCCCTCCCCTGATGGAGACCGGCCTGATGGAAAAGGCCGCCGCCATCACCCGCATCATCGACTCCGTCGCCCCCGCACAACGCCCGGCGATTGCCGCGGCCGCCAGCGACCAGGCGTTCAACGCGCAATGGTTGAAGCGTCGTGAAGAGGCGCGCTTGCCAATGATCGACGACCCGGAGTTCCGTGAAGGTTCGGCGTTCCTGCGCCAGCAACTAGGCCGACCGGACGCCAGGATCGAGGCTTACGAACCGGGCGACTGGCCGGCCGACCCACCGGATGCGCGCTACGCCGTGGTCATCGAACTGGCTGACCATTCCTGGGTGATCTTCTCCGTGCCTTCGCGCAGTTGGGGGCTGAGCGAATGGGCGCGCAACGGGATCATCATCGCGCTGATCCTGCTCTCGACATTGATCGTCGCGCTGATCGCCACCCGGCACCTGGCCGCGCCGCTGGAGCGCTTTGCCGAAGGCGCCCGGCGCTTTGGCGTCGACCACCAGGCGCCGCCGATTCCGGTCATCGGCCCCCACGAAATCCGCCAGGCGAGCCTCGCCTTCAATGCCATGCAGGCCCAGCTCAAGCACTTCCTGCAGGATCGCACGCAGATGCTCGCCGCCATCTCCCATGATCTGCGCGCGCCGTTGACCCGCATGCGCCTGCGCGGGGAGTTCATCGAGGATGCCGAGCAACAATCGCGCTTGTTCAGGGACGTGGACGAGATGCAGGCGATGGTCAACTCCGCCCTGGAATTCTTCCGCGACGATACCCGGCTTGAACATGCCACCGCGTTCGACCTGGCCGAGCTGCTGCACACCATCGTCGATGACCTCAAGGACGCGGGCATCGAGGTTGGGTTCGAAGGCGCCCAGCGTTTCGTCTATGTTGGTCGGCCCATCGGCATCAAGCGCGCCTTGGTCAACCTGATCGACAACGCGATCAAGTACGGCGGCGAGCCGACGGTTCGACTCAAAGCCGACGCCCACCGTGTGGACATTCGCATCCTGGACCGCGGACCGGGCATCGCCGCCCAATACCTTGAGCAGGTCTTCACGCCGTTCTTTCGCATCGAAGGCTCGCGCAACAAGCACACCGGCGGCGTCGGGCTGGGCCTGTCGGCGGCCCGGGCGACGGTGCTGGAACATGGCGGGACGCTGACCCTGAGGAATCGAAAGGACGGCGGATTGGAGGCCAGAATCTCCTTGCCGCTTGACTGAAGCCCCGGATGTATCGATCCGCGCTAAACAATCCGCGCCTTCCTCGGTAGGATGTCCGGCCTTTCCGGCCTCGACCCTGTCCCGGGAAGGCGCTCTTGTTTGTATCGCTCGGCTCCAAGCGCCATCGTTCGCGCTCACGACAGACAAGAATCGACGGAGCCAAACCAAGGAATTCACCGATGATTCTTATCATTTATGCGCACCCCTACCCCGACAAATCGCGGGTGAACCAGCAGATGCTCACGCAAGCATCCAGCAACCCGGACGTCGTCATACGTTCGCTCTACGCGCTTTACCCCAACTTCGATATCGACGTCGAGGCGGAACAGCGTGCGGTGGAACAAGCAGAGCTGGTCGTCCTCCAGCACCCGATGTACTGGTACAGCACCCCGCCCCTGCTGAAATTGTGGATCGATAAAGTCCTCACCCACGGCTGGGCCTACGGTAAAGGCGCCACGGTCCTCAAGGGAAAAAGCTTGTTGTGGGCCGTGACCACCGGCGGCGAACAGGATCATTTCCAGATCGGCGCCTACCCGGGCTTTTCGGCGTTGGCCCAACCTCTCCACGCCACGGCCATTTATTGCGGCATGCGCTGGCTGGAACCCGTAGTCGTGCATGGCGCGTATGCCGCCGAGTCCGAGGCCCAACGCACCCAAATCGAACATTACGGCGAACGCCTGGCCGCCTGGAAGGAAGATTGAAATGGAGACTCACAGCCTGATTGAAATGCTCATCTACCTGGCCTCAGCGACGCTGATCGTACCGATTGCCGTTCGGTTTGGCCTTGGCCCGGTGTTGGGTTACCTGCTCGCCGGGTGCATCATCGGCCCGTGGGGGTTGAAGCTGATTACCGACGTCAAGGCGATCCTGGAGTTCGCTGAAATCGGCGTGGTCCTGATGCTGTTCATCATCGGCCTTGAGCTCGACCCCAAACGGCTCTGGGCCCTGCGCCGGATGGTATTTGGTGGCGGAGCCCTGCAGATGCTCGCCTGTGGCGCCGCCATTGGCTTGTTCTGCACAGCCCTGGGCCTGAACTGGACGGCAGCGCTGTTGGTCGGCCTGACCCTGAGCCTGTCCTCCACGGCCATCGCCATGCAGGCCATGAGCGAACGCAACCTGACCGCCACCGCCGTCGGCCGCAGCAGCTTTGCCGTGCTGCTGTTCCAGGACATCGCGGCCATTCCCCTGGTGGCGATGATCCCGCTGTTGTCGGCCCACGGCGACACGCCTTCGGGCACCGCGCTGTTGCTATCGATTGGCAAAATCGTCGCCGCCATCGCCATCGTCGTGCTGTTGGGCCGCTACGTGACGCGACCACTGCTGCGCTTCGCCGCCCGCTCAGGCTTGCGGGAGATTTTCAGTGCCGTCGCGCTGTTCCTGGTGTTCGGCTTCGGCTTCTTGTTGGAGGAAGCCGGCTTGTCGATGGCCATGGGCGCATTCCTCGCCGGGGTGTTGCTCGCCAGCTCTGAATATCGACATGCCCTGGAGAGCGACATTGAGCCCTTCAAGGGCCTACTGTTGGGTCTGTTTTTCATCGGCGTCGGCATGTCGATCGATTTCGGCACCCTGGTCAACGCCCCGCTCAAAGTCATCACCCTGACCCTGGGCTTCATTCTGATCAAGCTGCTGGTGATCAAGTTGGCGGGCCGGTTCCTCAACGTCCCCGCCGGCCAGCGTTCCTGGCAGGCGGTGTTGCTGGGCCAGGGCAGCGAATTCGCTTTCGTGGTGTTTGGCGCGGCGACCGTGGCCGGCATCTTGACCGATCAATGGGGCAAGAGCCTGACCCTGGCAGTGGCCTTGTCCATGTGCCTGACGCCCTTGTTGATCCTGCTGCTGGATCGCTTCGAGTCCGTCACCCGGAAAAACAAACGCGAATCCGACCTCGTCGACCAGCAGAACCCACGGGTGATCATCGCCGGGTTCGGCCGCTTCGGGCAGATCGCCGGACGCCTGCTGATGTCCTGCGGCGTCGAGGTGGTGGTACTGGATCACGACCCCGACAACATCGAGACGCTGCGCAAGTTCGGCGTGAAAGTCTTTTATGGCGATGCCACGCGCCTCGACTTGCTGCATGCGGCCGGTGCGGCCCAAGCGGTGGTGTTGATCAATGCGATCGACAATCAGGAAGACAACCTCACGCTGACCCGGCTGGCCCAGGAACACTTCCCCGCGTTGCAGTTGATCGTGCGGGCGCGGGACATGGGGCACCTCATCACCCTGCGGCAGATGGGCGTGGAAGCGGCCGAGCGCGAAACCTTCGAAAGCGCGCTGTCCTTGGGTCGCAGTGCGCTGGAACGCATGGGGGTCGGGGCTTACGAAGCCCGTGAGCGGGCGGATCAGTTCCGGCGGCTGAACCTCAAGATGCTGGAGGAAATCGTCGCCCAGCCGGAAGACGACCTCAAGTTCCGCCACGACGCCTACCGCCGCGCCAATGCGCTGCTCACGGAGATGTTCAACGAAGACCGTGCCCACCCCGTCGACAGCTGGCCGGAACACCATCGCAACGAAACCGACAAGACGCCGAGTTGACCGGCGTCATACACGCCCGAACTTGCGCCGGTATTCCATCGGCGTCAGTCCGGTCAGTGCCTTGAACATCCGCTGCAAGTTGGAGCTGCTGCTGAAACCCAGCTCGGCGCCGATGCTGGCGAGGGGCAGCGCCGTCAACATCAGGCGCTCGCTGACCTGATTCAACTTGATGCGCCGGGCATAGGCTGCGACGGGCTGACCTGTTTCACGGCTAACCTTGCGCGCCAAGGTGCGCTCGGACACCGCCAGCGCGCTGGCCAGCACCTGGGCGGTGATCCCCTCGGCCGGCATCTGTTCGATCAACCCATGCAACTGTCGCAACCATCCACTGGGTTGCTCGATCAGCGTGCTGCCCTGGAACGCCACATGGGCAATGGCCGGGCGCGGCAGCACCATGAGCCGGGTGATGTCCCGCAGGACGTCGCTGCTGACGCTGCGCTCGATGAGTTTTTCGGCGATGGGCAGGTAGCCGTTCACCCCGGACGCCGTCGCCGTGCGTTCATTGAACACGCAGTTCTGCTCGCTTTGCCAAAGGACTTTTCGATACTGCTGCTGCATCGCTTGCGCCAGCCACCAGGTCACCGTCGCGCCCTGCCCGTCCAGGCGGCCACTGGCGGCCAGCAGGCAGACGCCGGTGCAGTAGGACCAGAGCTTCAGTGCTCGGGCAGGCTTCGACAGCGCGCTCACGAGGGCTGCCTGATCAGCCAGCAGCGCATTCACCTGCTCCGCCGATTCGGCCCAGAAACCGGGAACCAGAACGGCATCCAGCCTGGTGCTGCCCAAGGCCGCTTCCGCGTGCAAGGTCACGCCATGGGCACACACCACGGGGCCGGCCTGCAAGGCGATGTAGCGCGCCTCGAACAGCGCCTGCCCTCTCCTGCGGTTGGCGGCATGCAGCAGATCGGCGAAGGCGAACAGGCCCGCAGGCATGCAGCCGGGAAACAGGAGCAGACCGACTCGAAGTTTTTTGATCATGGCTTGAAACGAATCAAAGATGTCAGATCCGGCCATTATGCACACGGAGCCGGATCGGCACCATGAAGCGCTCGCTCAACAGGAACGCCTCATGAACATCCAGCAGATCCGTAACGCCACGATCATTCTTGAATTCGGCCCGTATCGCGTGCTCGTCGACCCGATGCTGGCTGGCAAGGGCACGCTGCCGCCGCTTCGCCTGTTTGGCGCCACACAACGCAATCCGCTGGTGGCGCTTCCGGCCTCGACAGCGCAGGCCCTCGAGACCGTCACCCATTGCCTGATCACCCACTGCCAGAAAGGCCATTTCGACCATCTGGACCGCGCGGCCAAGCGGTGGCTGAGGGAAAAACAGATCCCGGTCATCTGCACACCCCATGACGCCCCGTACCTAGCCAAGCGTGGTTTGAATGTCCAGGCGCTTGCCCAGGCCCATGATCAACCCCACCCGTTTCTGGGCGGCACTATTCGCTCGGTCCGATGCACCCATGGGTTGGGCCTGGTGGGCAAGTTGATGGAGCACGGTGTCGGCTACCTGATCGAGCTGCCCGGCGAACCGAGTGTCTACCTCACCGGCGACACCGTGCTCACCCCCACCGTGTGCGAGTTCGTCTTGCGTCACCAGCCGCAGGTCAGCGTGGTGCCGGCCGGTGGGGCACGGTTCGATATCGGCGGCGACATCATCATGGGCATCGACGAGACGCTGGAATTCACCCGTTTGTCCCGCGTGACCGTGGTGGCCAATCACCTGGAAGCGATCAGCCATTGCCCGACGACACGCCAGGCCCTGGCTGCAGCCGCCGTGAAGGGCGGTGTTGGGGGCCGGTTGTTGATACCGGAAGATGGCGAGACGTTGGTTTTCCAGGCGGCCTAGACCAATGCGTCCAGCTCGGCGAGCATCGGCGCCGGGATCTTCAGCTCACTGGCCGAGAGGTTTTCACGCAGGTGCGCCAGGGACGATGTACCGGGAATCAGCAGGAGATTCGGCGCACGTTGCAGCAACCACGCCAGGGCCACGCACAGCGGTGACGCCTGCAAGCGCGCCGCCACGCTGGAAAGGGTTTCCGATTGCAGCGGTGTGAAGCCGCCCAGGGGGAAGAACGGCACGTAGGCGATGCCCTGCCGGCCCAGGTCGGCGATGAGCTGCTCGTCGTCGCGATGGGTCAGGTTGTAGTGGTTCTGCACGCAGACCACCTGGGCGATGCCTTGGGCCTGCTTGACCTGCGTGGCCGTGACGTTGCTCAGGCCCAGGTGGCGGATGAGGCCCTGGCGCTGCAACTCGGCCAGTGCCGTGAACGATTCCTCGATGGAAGCCTCCGAAGGCGAATGCAGGTCGCCCCACACCCGCAGGTTGACCACGTCCAGAACCTCCACGCCGAGGTTGCGCAGATTGTCGTGGACCGCACGGGTCAGCTCGGCGGGGCTGTGGGCCGGGTTCCAGGACGCATCGACACCGCGCACGGCACCGACCTTGGTCACAATGACCAGATCCTGGGCATAAGGGTGCAGCGCTTCGCGGACCAATTGGTTGGTGACATGGGGCCCGTAGAAGTCTGCGGTGTCGATGTGGTTGACCCCGCTCGCCAATGCTTCGCGCAGCACGGCGACGGCGGCCACCGGATCTTTGGGCGGCCCGAAGACCTGGGGCCCCGCCAACTGCATCGCGCCATACCCCATGCGATTGACCGTGCGATCACCCAGTAAAAAACTGCCCGCCTTGCCTGCAATGTTCATCTCGTAGCCCTCGGATCAATGTAAGTGGGCCGACTATAGGCGTTGACCATTTCCTTGATAATCAGGTGCAATCAGCACGGGTTGTACGGGGGAGAGAACAATGGCGACGGATATTCAAGACTTGCTGGCCTTTGTGGCCGTGGTCAATGCAAAGGGCTTTCGTGAAGGCGCGCGGGTGAGCGGCAAGTCCGCGTCGAGCCTCAGCGATGCCGTACGCCGGATGGAAAGCCGGCTCGGCGTGCGCCTGCTCAACCGCACCACCCGCAGCGTGGTACCGACCGAGGCCGGTGCCCGGTTGATGGAACGCATCGTCCCGGCCCTGGGCGAAGTCGAGGCGGCGATGGACGTGGTCAACGATTTTCGCGACCGTCCTTCCGGCACCCTCAGGTTGAATGTGCCGGTCAGCGCGGCTCGGCTGGTGTTGCCGGCGATCATCACGCCGTTCCTGAAAAGCTATCCCGACATCCGCCTGGAAGTGGTCACCGAAGAGAGTTTCGTCGACATGCTCGCGGCCGGCTGTGACGCGGGCATTCGCTACGACGAGCGCCTTGAGCAGGACATGATCGCCATCCCCATCGGCCCCCGGTTCCAGCGCTTCGCCACGGCCGCGGCACCGGCGTACCTTGATGTCAGGGGCCGGCCCGAACATCCACGGGACCTGCTGGGGCATGCCTGCCTGACGGGCAAGTTTCCCAGCGGTGCCCTGCCCCTGTGGGAATATGAACGTGACGGCGAAACCGTGAGCGTCGACCCGAGCGGCCCGTTGATCGTGCGCATCGGCGGTGCGATGGACCTGGCGGTACAGGCCGCGGTGGATGGCTTGGGCGTTGTCCACCTGTTCGAGGACTGGCTACGGCCCCACCTGGACAGCGGCGCCCTCGAACCGGTACTCGAACCCTGGTGGCAGCGTTTTACCGGGCCGTTCCTCTACTACCCCGGCCGCCGCTACCTGCCCTCGCCGTTGAGGGCTTTCGTGGACTTCATCCATGCACAACGGGGTGGAGACGAGCCTGCTCGCGAAGGCGTCGGCACAGCCGGCATCTTTGTAAACTGACACACCGCCATCGCGAGCAAGCTCGCTCCCACAAGGGTTCGGCGGTGTAGCTGAAAATCCCGCCCACCACAAATCTCTGTGGGAGCGAGCTTGCTCGCGATAGCGGTAGTGCATCCACCCCAATGGCCCGCTCGTCTCCCCACCACGAGGATTTTCGAACCAAGCGTTTCGCCACGGTTCGGACCTACATGACACCGCTGAAAGCCACGCTGACGCGCTTCTACGTCATGGCTTGAACAGCGGGTAGATCAAGGCTTCTTTGCGCTTCACTGCCGGGAGTTTTCGTTATGTGTGACGGTCTTGTTCAACACGGTTCTTCAAAAGACTCCCTGGCGTATTTCGCCCAACGAGACTCGCCCGGCAGCCGTTTCGGTACAAGCGTGACGCCCCTGGAGCTGTGCGTGACAACGCCGCCCAAGACCCAGGAGCAGCACAGCCTGATCAAGCCAAACATGCAGGTCAGTGCCATTCGCCGTCGCGGCGGGCACTTGGAGTGCATCAAGGTTCGCTGGGGCTGGTCGCCGATCTGGTCGGTGGGAACGATGCCGCCACTGACGCATCTGCCCTTGCATCTGGTCATGCGCTCCAAAGTCTTCGATCCCATCAAGCACGAAGGCCGCGTACTGGTCGCCGTGGAGGGCTGGTATGAGGCGCAAGCGTCCTCCTCGCCCTCCCAGGCGCAACGCCTCACCTACACCACCGCCCGGCAGTCGACCCCGATCTTCCTGGCCGCCCTGGCCCAGGCCAGCGAGACGCCGTTTGGCTGTGACGGCCTGGCTCTGATCACGTACGGCGACATCGCCAACCAGCAACAGCGGGTGCTGGCCTTCAGCGCCGAAGAGGCACTCGACTGGCTGGCGCCCGAGCTCGGATGGGAGCAGGCACAACAACTGGCCGCCCGCCTGAACGGCGCGCAACCGCCCCTTGAACCGACGATGACAACCCAACGTCCGGCCCAAGGGCTTTGATGCTGGGAACAGCGGACTGGAAGCGCACGGCCAAAGGAATGCAGGAACAGCGCAGCAAGGGACGGTAAACTGCGGCGGTCTTTTTACTTTTCCTGCATGAGGCTTTGCATGAGCAACCCAGACATCACGTTTATTCCAGATCCAGATGCCGATTCCATTTCCTCCGACGTCGCCGGTTTCGGCGGCCTGCTGGTCTCCACGCAAATCCCCACCCGCGCCGATGGCAGCCTGGAGCTGGGCGACATCACGTTGCAGAGCGAATGCACGCTGCAAGCCCTCAAGACCGCCCTGGAGGGCGCCGGCAGTTCCATGGACCGGGTCCTGCACCTGACCATCTACCTGACCGACATGGCCGATCGCGCCGCGTTCAACGAAGTCTACAAACGCTTCTTCGCCAAGCCCTGGCCGGTTCGTGCAGCGGTGGGCGTGGCCGCGCTGGCGGTCGAGGGAATGAAAGTGGAAGTGACGGCGATGGCGGCGAAGGGCTGAACGGGGGCGCTGCTCTGTTGGCCTGAGTAAGCGCTTTTGTGGCGAGGGAGCTTGCTCCCGCTGGACTGCGAAGCAGGCCCAGGTTTTTTGCTCAATGCAGAAATTTTGGGGCCGCTTCGCGACCCAGCGGGAGCAAGCTCCCTCGCCACAAGGGGGATTGTGTTTATTCAAATGACTGTGTTTATCCCGGTGTAGGAGCGTTCAGGATCGGGCTACGTTGTCTTGCGCCATTCCCTACAACTGCGCCAGAATCCGCCGGCTTGTGCGCCTGGGGGCCGGGCTCTATCGTTTCCGGGTCGCTGACGAATCAGCGATCGGGTTTGGTAGCCCGGTTTCCTGGCGCACGTGCAATCCTGATGCAAGGGACTTCTACGTCCTCTGTTTTATGGTGGTCATGCGCAGGGCGTTCTCGGACGCGCCGGGTTGCCAGGTAACCGGTCTACCAACCTTCGTATGGCCACCACCCTTCGTTTGGTAGCGAGAGTGATGGCTCCAATTTCTTATCTGGAGTTTCATCTATGTTCAAACCAACACCCAACCCACCGGACACCGATCCAGCCAACTCAAAAGCATTCGACAAAGCCGCCGACCGCATCCTCGATCACTACCTCAAGCCCAAACCCAACAAACCCGAGGCCGATCCGGGCCAACTGTTCACCGTCGCCCATGGCGTCGATACCGAAACCCTGCTCGCCAACCTCAGCGAAAACCTGGCCTCGGCCAATGCCATGGTCAATGACCTGGCCTTCGACCTGGAAGGTCCCAGGCGTCACATTGCCTTGGGCATCCAGCAACTGATCGAACTGAGCGCAATGCTGGCGAACCGCGCGCTGGACAACGTCGAAGCACGCTAGCCCTCATCACAAAAAACCTGTGGGAGCGAGCTTGCTCGCGATAGCGGTGGGTCAGTTGCCGATAATGCTGACTGACCCACCGCTATCGCGAGCAAGCTCGCTCCCACACTTGGTTACCAGGGCCATAAGGTCCCAATCCCCTTCCCCAATCCCCGCCTATACTTCTCTGCCAATCCCCCTGGGGGCCTGCACTTCCAACAATAAAAAGCAGAGGTGGAACATGGTCTGGCAACAAGTCTACGATCCCTTCGGTAATGCGGTGCTGTCGACGCTCCTGGCGGCGGTTCCGGTGGTGGTGATGCTGGCGTCCCTCGCCTTCTTTCATGTCAAAGCGCACCTGGCGGCGTTGTACGCCCTGGCCTCGGCGTTGCTCATTGCGATTTTCGCCTTCGGCATGCCGGCCGACATGGCCGGTTCTGCGGCTTTGTATGGCGCGGCCAATGGGTTGCTGCCCATCGGCTGGATCGTGCTCAACATCATTTTCCTGCACCGGCTGACCACCGAGAACGGTTCGTTCAAGGTCCTGCAGGACTCCCTCGCCCGCATCACCGACGACCGGCGCCTGCAATTGCTGCTGATCGCGTTTTGCTTCGGCGCATTCTTCGAGGGCGCGGCGGGCTTCGGCACGCCGGTGGCGGTGACCGGGGCGATCCTGATCGGGCTGGGCTTCTCGCCCCTGGCCGCCTCGGGCCTGGCGCTGATCGCCAACACCGCGCCCGTGGCCTTCGGCGCCCTGGGTACACCCATCAACACCCTGGCCAAAGTCACCGGGCTGGATGAAATGGAGCTGTCGATGATGGTCGGTCGGCAGTTGCCGTTTTTCTCGGTGCTGGTGCCGTTCTGGTTGATTTGGGCCTTCGCCGGGTGGCGCAAGATGCTGGAGGTCTGGCCGGCGATCCTGGTGGCCGGCGTCAGCTTCGCCATCCCGCAGTTCCTGGTGTCCAACTACCACGGGCCGATGCTGGTGGACGTCATCGCCGCGCTGATTTCCATGGCCTGCCTCACCGGTTTCCTCAAGGTCTGGAAACCGGCCACGGTGCATACGTCGGCGGCGTTGACGGGTCGGCACGATGACTCGAAGATCGAGGCGAGCGAGCAACAACAACCGGTCACCACCGGCGCTTTCGGCAGCGACAACCGCCCCGCCGTGCTACGGGCCTGGATGCCATGGATCATCCTCACGGTATTCGTATTCGCCTGGGGCACCCAGGGCTTCAAGAATCTGTTCGACACCCGTCCGGCGCTGGACCCACAAACTCAATCGGCCAAGCTTGACCCCCAAGGCAAGCCAATGCGCGAGGCCAATCCGATCTTCTCGCCCTTGGTGACCTTCGGCACCATCCACCAGCAGATCGAAAAAGTCCCGCCCGTGGTACCCCAACCTAAAACCGAGGAAGCGGTCTACAAATTCAACTGGTTCACCGCCACCGGTAGCGGCATCTTCCTGGCGGCGATTCTCGGTGGCTTGCTGATGGGCTATTCCATCCCGCAATTGGTGCGCCACTACCTGCGAACGCTGTGGGTGGTCCGCTACTCGCTGATCACCATCGTGGCGATGTTGGCTTTGGGATTTCTCACGCGATATTCAGGCCTGGACGCGACCATGGGCCTGGCCTTCGCCGCCACGGGCATTTTCTATCCGATGTTCGGCACCCTGCTGGGCTGGCTCGGCGTGGCGCTGACCGGCTCGGATACGGCCTCCAACGTGTTGTTCGGTGGGTTGCAACGGGTGACGGCGGAACAGTTGGGCATCAGCCCGGTGTTGATGGCCGCGGCCAACAGCTCCGGCGGCGTCATGGGCAAGATGGTCGACGCCCAGTCGATCGTGGTCGCCTCCACCGCGACCCGTTGGTACGGTCACGAAGGCGAAATCCTGCGCTACGTGTTTTTCCACTCGGTGGTGCTGGCGATTCTGGTGGGCGGGCTGGTGACGTTGCAGGCGTATGTGGCGCCGTTCACGCATATGGTGGTGGGAGGACAGTAATCGAGGGTCAGGCATGATCGGGGCTGTTGTGGCAAGGGAGCTTGCTCCCGCTGGGCTGCGAAGCGGCCCCTTTTGCGATCGCTGCGCGATCGAGCGGGAGCAAGCTCCCTCGCCACAGACAAGCGCCTTTACAACCGGCAGGCTTGCCTTTCAAGCAGGGTGTTACTGAACGTTTTTCAGCTTGACCACATCACCGGACACCGAGGTGGTGTAGCCGGTCAGGACCCAGGCCCAGAACCAGTTTTCCTGGACTTGGGTGTTGATCATGGCGTCGCCGCCCTTGGCCTTGATCGCGGCGGTCTGGGCGCGCACGAAACGGTTGTTCTGCTGGATCGGGATCAGGCCGAACAGCAGCAGGCCGGTGGCCTTGGCTTCACTGTGGCCGACAACAGTGTATTGGGTGCTGTCGTATTGCTGGGTTTTCATCGGGGTGCCGGTGCAACCCGCCAGGGCCAGACCAAACAGGGCGCAGGCAACAACTTTGCTGATGTGATTCATTTGAAGCTCCATAGGAAGACGCCCGGGATCCGTCTCTCGGGCGGCGCGTACTCTAACCGATCAGCAATAAATTGACACACCATAATCCGCCCGATTCAGTGCCTCAAAGGCTCATCGCAGAGCCATCCGTCAGGTGCACCTCCAGCGAAACAGCCCCTCGTCGATAACATGAAAACTGCGCCACGGAAGGCAGTTCTTGTCTTGACGGCCGCTAGGTAACGGCCGGTCCCGTTGGAGGGTTTTTATCATGATTGACCTGACTGTCTGGAACATTACCCTGCCCGTGCAAACGCCGGCGCAGGTCGTGGCGACCAAAGCCATGCCGGCCCTGAAAAACAAGTATTTCGACAATAACGGCCAGCGGATCGTCTTCTGGGCGCCGGTCACCGGCTCCCATACCGGCAAAAGCGAATACCCGCGCTCCGAGCTGCGGGAAACCAGTAAAGACGGCAAGCTGCGCAACTGGCGCTACAACAGCGGCACCAACACCCTCAAGGGCACCCTGGCGGTGAACCAGGTCCCTTCCGAAGGCCGCGTGGTGGTGGCGCAGATCCACGCCAAGGACGCCCCCACGCCTTTGTTTGAAGCTGGTGTACCGCTACGCCAAGGGCACCGGCAATATCGACGTGGAATACCGGGTCAAACCCAAGGACAAAAAGAGCCCGGTGATCTACACCGTGCCAAACGTGCCGCTGAACAAGGCCTTCTCCTACTCGCTGCAAATGGACAAGCAAGGCAAGCTCTCGGTGCTGATCGGCAGCACGGGCAAACAGGTGAAGCTGGACCCGTCCTGGTACGGCTATAACTTCTACTTCAAGGCCGGCGTCTACACGCTGGATAACAAGGGGTATTCCAACGAAGGCGGAAAAGTGACCTACACCAAACTGGACGTCAGCCACAAATGACTGACGCCCGGCGCTGCTTCAGGCCTTTGACGGCGCAACGAGCGCCTGCTGGCCACGGAAGGGTAAACAGGAAGCAGACCAATACCAGCAACGCGAAACCGGCCGGGAACAACCAGATGCTCTGCCAGTCATGACCGCCAGCCACGACAAAGTGATCGGTCACCTGCCCCGCCAACCAGAAGCCGATCAGCATCCCCACGCCATAGGTCGCCAGGGTAATCAGGCCCTGGGCCGAACTGCGAAAGCGCTCCGGTGCCTTGGCATCGGTGTAGATCTGCCCCGAGACAAAAAAGAAGTCGTAGCAGATACCGTGCAAGGCGATGCCAGTGAACAGCATGAACGCCAGGTCGCCGTTATTGCCGTAGGCGAACAGCAGGTAGCGCAAGGCCCACGCCGCCATACCCACCAACAGTGCCAGCTTGATGCCGAAGCGCTGGATGAACAGCGGCAACAGCAGCATGAACAACACTTCCGAGACCTGCCCGATGGCCATCTTCGCCGTTGGGTTGGTCATCCCGGTTTCGGCCAGGAACGGGTTGGCATTCTGGTAATAGAACGCCAGGGGAATGCAGATCAGGATCGAGGCGATGAAGAACACCAGGTAGCTGCGATCCTTCAGGAGCCCCAACGCGTCCAGCCCCAGCAGTTGCTTGACGCCGCCCGTGCCGGCCTGTTCCTTGAGCGGTGCCGTGGCCGGTAGCGTGAAGCTGTAGAGCCCCAGGACCAGGGACGCGATGCCCGCCATCAGGAACGTATTGCGCAAGCCGCCTGCCGCGATCGCTTCGCGCGAATCCCAAGCGAACACGAAGCTGATCACCACGCCGGCGACGATCCAGCCGATGGTGCCCCACACCCGGATGCGGGA
The DNA here is from genome assembly GCF_030687295.1 of Pseudomonas beijingensis. NCBI lineage: Bacteria > Pseudomonadati > Pseudomonadota > Gammaproteobacteria > Pseudomonadales > Pseudomonadaceae > Pseudomonas > Pseudomonas beijingensis. Next base: position 5,061,043 of record NZ_CP117425.1, read on the forward strand.
GAACTCCAGCGCCGGGTCGCGCATCTGCCGGAACGCCACGGAATTGACCAGCGCCAGCGTCGGCATGTAAACCACCATGTACACCAGCACGTACGGGTAGAACACGCTGAAATCCGCCGCCGAATACAGCTGATACAGCAACACCGCACCCAGCAGGTGCAGCACCGCCAGGATCCGTTCGGCGTTGAAGAAGCGATCGGCGATCAGGCCGATGACGAACGGCGCAATGATCGCCCCCCACGATTGTGTGGAGAACGCCATGCCGATCTGCCCACCGCTGGCGCCCAGGGTGCTGGACAGAAAGGTGCCGAGGGTGACGAACCAGCCACCCCAGATAAAGAATTGCAAGAACATCATCACGCTGAGGCGTGCGTTCATCGTGGTCATGACAGTCACCGTTTTATTGTTGTTCTTGTGAAAAAAAGCCGCACCGCTTTTGTTACAAAGGGACCTCAACTGTGGGAGCAAGGCTTGCCCGCGATGGCCGCGCCGCCGTCTCACAGTTTGAACCGCGTATTCGTTCATCGCGGGCAAGCCTTGCTCCCACAATGAGTTTCCTCGCCACAGGGGTTTGCTTTGCGCCAGCTACCTCAACAAACCCAACAACCGCCGGTTGGAGTCCTCATCCGCCGTAACGCTGGCGAAATCATCGAACGCCTTGCCGGTCTTGCTGATCATGTGCCGCTGGATGAACGCCGCGCCTTCTGCCGCACCCTGTTGCGAATCCTTCAGGCAACATTCCCATTCCAGGACCGCCCACCCGCTGAAATCGTATTGAGTCAGCTTGCTGAAGATCGATTTGAAATCGATCTGGCCATCGCCCAACGAACGGAACCGCCCAGGGCGATCGACCCAGCCCTGGTAGCCGGCCGTACACCCCGGAACGGGCATCGGGGCGGAATTCGGCGTCCTTGACGTGGAACATGCGGATGCGTTCGTGGTAACGGTCGATGAAGCCCAGGTAGTCCATCTGTTGCAGCAGCAGATGGCTGGGGTCGTAGAGAATCGCCGCCCGAGGGTGATGATCGACCGCCTCCAGGAAACGCTCGAAGGAGGCGCCGTCGTGGAGGTCTTCGCCGGGGTGGATTTCGTAGCACAGGTCCACGCCGGCCGCATCGAAGCATTCGAGAATCGGCAACCAGCGCCGCGCCAGTTCGGCGAAACCCTGTTCCACCAGGCCCGTCGGGCGCTGCGGCCAGGGGTAGAAATACGGCCACAGCAGCGCGCCGGAAAACGTCGCATGGGCCTTCAGCCCCAGCCGCTGGCTGGCGCGGGCGGCCAGCTTGAGTTGCTCGACCGCCCACTCGGTCCGCGCCTGGGGCTGGCCGCGCAGATGGGCCGGGGCGAAGTCGTCGAACAGCGCGTCGAACGCCGGGTGCACCGCCACCAACTGGCCTTGCAGGTGCGTCGATAGTTCGCTGATTTCGACACCGGCCTGGGCACAGGTGGCCTTGAGCTCATCGCAATAAGCCTGGCTCTCGGCGGCCCGGGCCAGGTCGATGTATTGGGTGCCAGATGTTGGCAGTTGAATGGCCTTGTAGCCTAGTGAAGCGGCCCATTGGGCGATGTTGGCCAGAGTGTCGAACGGGGCTTCGGCGGACATGAACTGCGCCAGGAAAATGCCCGGGCCGCGCAGGCCGCTCGGTGTTTTATTGGAGGTATTCACAACAAGGATGCTCCGGTTTGCACGGCGGTCCATTTCGCGTCGCCACGGTGGTTGAGGATGGCGGCCTCGATGAACGCCATGCCCCGCAAGCCGGTTTCGATGCCGGGTACGCCTGGGGCGTCAGGGCCTTCGATATGGCTGCGAATGGCCTGGGCGAAATCGCCGTAGAGGTTGGCCATGGCTTCCAGATAACCTTCGGGATGCCCGGCCGGCAGGCGCATGCGCCGCGTGGCCGCCTCGCACAGCCACGGCTGGCCGACACCGCTACGCAGGATGTGCAGGGGTTGATCGAAGGCGCGATGGATCAGGCTCGCCGGTTTCTTCCTGGCGCCACTCCAAGGCACCCTTGTCGCCGTAGACGCGAATCTTCAGCGGGTTCTCTTCGCCGGTGCAGACCTGGCTTGCGATCAACACACCGCTGGCGCCACCCGCCATCTTGAACAGCATCGCCGCATCGTCATCCAATTGCCGGCCCGGGACGTGGGTGCCCAATGTGGCGCAGAGCTGCTGGATCGGTTGGTCCGCGACGAACTCGGCCAGGGAAAACGCATGGGTGCCAATGTCGCCAATGCAACCGCCCAACCCGGACTGCCCCGGGTCGTCGCGCCATTCGGCCTGTTTATTGCCTTGGGCCGCGACATCCTGGCTGAGCCAGCCTTGGGGGTACTCGACCAGCACTTTGCGCACCTGACCGATCACGCCCGAACGCACCATGTCCCGGGCCTGCCACACCATGGGATAGCCCAGGTAGGTGTGAGCCAGGCCGTAGAGGCAACGGCTGCCTTGCAGCACCTCCCGCAAGGCCAGCAACTCGTTGAGGTCCAGTGCGGCGGGTTTCTCGCTGAACACATGGAAACCGGCTTTCAAGGCCTGGCTGGCGATGGGTGCATGAAGATGATTGGGGGTGACGATCACCAGCAGTTCCATGCGCTGGTCGAGCGGCAGCAGCGCTTCGGTGTCGAGCATCTGCTGCCAGTCGTGGTAGCAACGGAACGCTGGCAGGCCCAGGGCCGCGCCGGTCTGCCGATTGTTGTGGGCGTCGCGGCTGAACGCACCGCACACCAGTTCGAAACCGCCGTCCAGGCCCGCGGCCTGACGGTGGGCCTGGCCGATGAACGCGCCCTCTCCACCGCCGACGAAGCCCATTCTTATTTTCGGTGCTACAGGATTCATCGCGATTCTCTTCCTGTCAGAATGATGATGTAACCGGTTACATCATGGCGGAAATCTAGGCTCAGTTTTCCCGCGTGTCAAACCCAAAGGGTTCACCGCGCAATATTTGTGAGGCGCTCAACCTGCGGTAAGCTCCCCCACCGTAACCCCTGTCCCCTGAGGTGATTTTGTCCAACATTCGTGAAGTGGCCCGGCTGGCGGGTGTTTCGGTGGCCACGGTGTCCAGAACGCTGAAATCGCCCGAGCGGGTGCTTCCCGAGACGCGGGACAAGGTCAACGCGGCAGTGGAACAGGCCGGCTATCGGCCCAACCTGATGGCGGTGCAGTTTCGCTCCCGCCGCACTGGCAACCTGGTGATCCTGGTGCCGGCCATTGCCAACACGTTTTTCGCCCGGGTCATCAGTGGCGCGCAGCAGGCCGCGCAGGCAGCAGGTTATCGATTGCTGCTGTGCGACACCCAGGGCCGGGCGCAGATCGAGCGGGAATTCGCCGCCCTGGTCTACGCCCACCAGGCCGACGGGGTGATCCAGTTGCGCGCCAGCGATCCTTTCGAATCGATGCCCACGGGCGCCGAAAGCCTGCCGCTGGTCAACGCCTGCGAAGTGGTCAAAGGTGCCCCCTACCCGACCATCAGCCTCGACAACCGGGCCGCCGCTCAAGCCATGACCGAGCACCTGATCGGCCTCGGCCACCGCCGCATCGGCATCATCAAGGGGCCGCGCAGCAGCCCCCTGACCCTGGACCGCGTGGCCGGCTACCAGGATGCCCTGCGCCAGGCTGGCATCGCCGTCGACCCCAGCCTGATCTGCCATGGCGACTTCACCTTGAAGGCCGGTGACGACGGCGCCGGCGCGATGCTGGAGTTGGCCGACCGTCCCAGCGCGCTGTTCTGTGAAAACGACGAAATGGCCATCGGCGCGCTCAGGCGCATCAAGCAAATGGGCCTGCGGGTGCCCGAGGATATTTCCCTGGTGGGTTTTGACGACATCCCGTTCGCCGCCTACTGCGACCCACCCCTGACCACCATTTCACAGCCTGCCGAAACGTTTGGTCAAAAAGCGGTGGAGATGCTGATCGCCCTGATCGAGAAGAAGCCGATTGCCGAACGCCATGTAGTGTTGCCGTTTGGGTTGACGGTGCGTGGCAGTACGGCCCCTAGAGCCAGACAGTGAATGGAACCCGGAGCTTGCTCCCGCTGGGGCGCGAAGCGGTCCCGAATGAAGCTGATTGAATCAAACAGACATACCGGGCTGCCTGGTTTCAGGGCTGCTGCGCAGCCCAGCGGGAGCAAGCTCCCTTGCCACAAAAAGCCTTTACGGCCGCTCGACTCGCCATCACCCGCGTTTGAACTACAGTGGAAGGACTCTGCATAAAGCCATAACAAGACGGAGAGTTCCCCATGCGAGTCAACCAGCGCTTCACCCTCCTGGCCGCTGCGGCAGCCTTGGCGGTTACGACTGCGGCCCAAGCAGGCCCGGTGTACATCAACATCCTGACGGGAGGCACCAGCGGCGTTTATTACCCGATCGGGGTCGGGCTTTCACAGATCTACAGCACCGGCATCCAGGACGCCAAGACCTCGGTACAAGCCACCAAGGCCTCGGTGGAAAACCTCAATCTACTGCAAGCCGGGCGTGGGGAGCTGGCCCTGGCCTTGGGCGACTCGGTGGCGGATGCCAAGAACGGCGTGGAAGACGCCGGTTTCAAGGCGCCATTGACCAAGTTGCGCGCCATCGCTGGCGCTTATCCCAATTACATCCAGATCGTCGCCAGCCAGGAGTCCGGCATCAAGACATTAGCCGACCTCAAAGGCAAGACCGTTTCCGTCGGCGCGGCAAAATCCGGCACCGAGCTCAATGCCCGGGCAATCTTCAAGGCTGCGGGGCTGACCTACCAGGACATGAAGGTCCAGTACCTGCCATTCGCCGAGTCGGTGGACCTGATCAAGAACCGCCAACTGGACGCCACGCTTCAATCCTCGGGCCTGGGAATGGCGGCCATTCGTGACCTGGCCTCGACCATGGCGCTGAGCTACGTAGCGGTGCCCACCGATGTGGTGGAGAAAATCGGTAACCCGGCCTACCAGAGCGCAATAATTCCGGCCAATACCTACGACGGCCAGACCGACGCCGTACCCACGGTAGCCATCACCAACATCCTGGTCACCCGCGAAGATGTCCCGGATGAGGTGGCGTACCAGATGACCAAGCTGCTGTTTGAGAACCTCACTCGCCTGGGCACCTCCCATTCAGCGGCCAAGGACATCAGCCTGAAAAACGCCGCGAAAAACCTGCCGATCGCACTCCACCCCGGTGCCGAGCGCTACTACAAGGAAGTGGGCGCGCTGTAACCCCTACCCATCAACGGCGCATGGCGCCGTTGATGGGTCGTGTTTTCGCCCCTTGAATGTGAACAGAAGGCAGGCACCTCATGAGTGAAGACCCGCACGGTATCGCCACGAACCCGCGAGACTGGCCCAAGACATTGTTCTACGTGGCTTTGCTGTTTTCAGTGTTTCAGATCGTCACCGCCGCGTTTTCGCCGGTCTCCAGCATCGTGCTGCGGGCGGTGCATGTCGGCTTCCTGCTGTGGGTGGTATTCCTCAGCTACCCGGCCTATGGCAAGCAGCGTCCCTGGCAACCCTTGGCCTGGGTCTTGAGCCTGGGGGGCGTGGCGACGGCGCTCTATCAATGGGTGTTCGAAGCCGACCTGATCCAGCGCTCCGGCGACCTGACCACCGCCGACATGATCATTGGCGTGGTCCTGATGGTGCTGGTCTTCGAAGCCGCGCGACGGGTGATGGGCATCGCGCTGCCGATCATTTGTGGCGTATTCCTGGCCTATGGCCTGTTGGGCGAATACTTGCCGGGCGACTTGGCCCATCGCGGCTATGGCGTCGATCAAATCATCAACCAACTGTCGTTCGGCACCGAAGGGCTGTACGGCACGCCAACCTACGTGTCGGCCACCTATATCTTCTTGTTCATCCTGTTCGGCGCCTTCCTGGAGAAGGCCGGCATGATCAAGCTCTTCACCGATTTCGCCATGGGCCTGTTCGGTCACAAACTGGGCGGGCCGGCGAAAGTGGCCGTGGTGTCATCGGCACTGATGGGCACCATCACCGGCTCGGGCATCGCCAACGTGGTCACCACCGGGCAATTCACCATCCCGCTGATGAAGCGCTTCGGCTACAAGGCGGCGTTTGCCGGCGGTGTGGAAGCCACGTCCAGCATGGGCAGCCAGATCATGCCGCCGGTCATGGGCGCGGTGGCGTTCATCATGGCCGAAACCATCAATGTGCCGTTCGTTGAAATCGCCAAGGCGGCGCTGATACCGGCGTGCCTGTACTTCGGCTCGGTGTTCTGGATGGTTCACCTGGAGGCCAAGCGCTCCGACCTCAAAGGCCTGCCCAAGGACCAGTGCCCCAGCGCCTGGGGCGCGGTCAAGGAAAGCTGGTACCTGCTGATCCCACTCGGGGTGTTGGTCTATCTGCTGTTTTCCGGACGCACACCGCTGTTTTCCGGCATGGTGGGCCTGGCGCTGACGGCCATCGTGATTCTCGGCTCGGCGATCATTTTCAAGGTCTCGAACTACGCGTTGCGCTGTGCCTTCTGGATCGCCTTGGGGCTACTGTGCGTCGGTTTTTTCCGGCTGGGCATCGGTGTGGTGTTTGCGGTGATCGGCGTATTGGTGGTGGCCTGCTGGTTCATGCAAGGCACACGGGAAACCCTTGTCATCTGCTTGCATGCCTTGGTGGACGGCGCGCGTCACGCCGTTCCGGTGGGGATCGCCTGCGCCCTGGTGGGCAGCATCATCGCGGTGGTCTCGCTGACCGGCGTGGCCTCCACCTTTGCCGGCTACATCCTCGCCATCGGCCGGGACAACCTGTTGCTGTCGCTGATCCTCACCATGCTCACCTGCCTGGTGTTGGGCATGGGTATCCCGACCATTCCCAACTACATCATCACCAGTTCCATCGCCGCGCCGGCCCTGTTGGAACTGGGCGTGCCGCTGATCGTGTCGCACATGTTCGTGTTCTATTTCGGCATCCTCGCTGACCTGACACCACCGGTGGCACTGGCGTGTTTCGCCGCCGCCCCCATTGCCCGGGAAAGTGGTCTGAAAATCAGTTTCTGGGCGGTGCGCATCGCCCTCGCCGGCTTCGTCATTCCGTTCATGACGGTCTATAACCCGGCCCTGATGCTCCAGGGCGACAACCTGTGGATGACGGCGTACATGCTGATCAAGACGTTGTTGGCGGTTGGACTCTGGGGGATGGCATCCACCGGTTACCTGCAACAGAAAATGCCGGTTTGGGAACGCCTGCTGTGCTTTGCCGCCGGCGCATTGCTGGTGGTTGCCCTGCCCCTGACTGATGAGATTGGCTTCGTGCTGGGTGGGCTGCTGATTGTCCAGCACGTCTGGCGCGCGCGACGCAATGGGCGGGCCTTGGCGTGATCGGCTTGTGCCTGGGCCTGTCCGGCGTGGTCTGGGCCCAGCTTGCGGTTGCCGATTTCACGCTGGCGTGGAACCACACCATCGAGAAGGTCCGCTGGGAGGAGGACTATCGCGTGACCGAACAGGGGCTGGTCCTGGGTGAAGCCAGGGTCAAAGGCAATGGCGCGGGCATGGAGATTCCCGACAATGCCCGGCTGGAGAATGGCAGCTGGCACTATCGGCGCCAGGTGCCGCCCCTGCAACCGCTGAAACTGGGCCGCACGCCCCAGGCTGGCGATTATCAATTGTGTTTCGAAGGTGGTTGTCGGCCGATGAGCCATTGGTTGGGGCCGCCGACGGCGGGCGGGCCGACCGTGGAACTGTGGGGTTGTGAATCACCAAAGAGTTGACGCATCTGTGGCGAGGGGATTTATCCCCGCTGGGCTGCGAAGCGGCCCTAAAACCTGACATCTCGGTGTGTCAGGCTCATGAGGTTGACTGAGCTTAGGGCTGCTTCGCAGCCCAGCGGGGATAAATCCCCTCGCCACAATGGTTAACAACCTGAAGATCAGTTATTCACTCAGGCAAACGTCGCCCCTCGGGTATTCACGAACAGTGAATACAACGAGTGGCTGCCGGCCATGAACAACCGATTGCCTTCCCGGCCGCCGAAGCAGACGTTGGGGCAGCGCTCCGGCAGAGAGATGTGCCCGATGGCCTTGCCTTCGGGGTTGAACACCCGCACGCCGTCGAGCTTTTCCAGGTCGGCCTTGGGGTCGCCATTGCCGCCCCAACCGCACCACAGGTTGCCGCTTTCATCGCACTTGATCCCGTCGATCGCCGCGTAATCCAGGCCCTCGATGTGCTTGCGCCGCTCGCCCAGGGTGCCGTCGTCCTTGACGGCGATGGCCCAGATCAAGCGGTTGGGCTTGGCCCGGCCTTCGACCACATAGAGGGTTTTCTCGTCCGGGGAAAAACACAACCCGTTCGGCCCCGCCAGGTCGTCGATCACCCGGCTGACCTTGCCGGTTTCGCCGTCGATGCGGTACACCGCGTGGGGCTGGACCGGTGTGACTTTGTGCCCTTCGTAGTTGTTGCCGGTCTGGAACGGCGGATCGGTGAACCAGACCGAACCGTCCCGCTTGCAGACGATGTCGTTGGGCGAGTTGAAAGGCTTGCCCTCGAAACTGTCCGCCAGCACGGTGAGCGTGCCGTTGTGCTCGGTGCGGGTAATGCGCCGGCCCTCGCTGGCGGTGGTGGAGCCTTCGCACACCAGTAATCGGCCCTGGCGATCGCGGCACATGCCGTTGGAAAAATTGGAGTTCTCGCGGTACACCGACAGGCCGCCGGTGATTTCATCCCAGCGCACGATGCGGTTGTTGGGAATATCACTGACCAGCAAGTAACGCCCATCACCGACCCATACCGGCCCTTCCGGCCAACGCAGGCCGGTGGCGAGCTTCTCCACGCTGGCGTTGAAGAGGCGCAAGTCCATGAAGCTGGGGTCAAGGATATTGATCAGTGGGTCCGGGTAACGCTGGCTCAAGGGCTCGGCCTGGGCGAGCCCGGGCAAGTTACCAAGGGTGGCGGCGGCGGCCGAGACCACCAGGGATTTTTTCAGGAACACCCGGCGGCCCTGATCGGCGGCGGTTGCAGATTGCGAAGCATCCATCGTGCGTCTCCGTTAATTATTATTGGACGGGACGACAGTTTTACTCCGTGATAAGACATCGTACAAGCATATGAAATGGTCCATCCGTACAGTCAATCAGTCCGGGTGCAGCGGTATGCGAACGGTAAAGGTCGTGCCAACTCGCGCCTTCGAATGCACCTCGATGGTGCCCTTATGGGCCAATACGATTGCCGAAGCGATGTGCAGGCCCAGTCCGAGCCCGGCCGTGGAACCGTACTGCGTTTCACGCAGATTTCGGACCATCGGGTTGAAGATGCTGGCAATGGCCTCTTTCTCGATAGGCTTGCCCTGGTTGTTGATCGCAATCACTGCCATATCCTCTTCAGCGCTCAACGAAACGGTAATCGGCGTGCCCTCGGTACCATGCTGGACGGCATTGCCGATCAGGTTGGAGAACACCTGCTCCATGCGTGCCTGGTCAAACAACCCTTCCAAGGGACCGGTGGTTTCAAAGAGGATTCTGTTTTCCGGGTGATAGGCCCGCGCCTCCTCCACCATGCCTTCGCAGGCGGCCACCAGATCGCCGTTGAAGCGCTGCACCGGAATGCCCGAGCCCAGTTGCGTACGGGTGAAATCCAGCAGATCGCCAACGATTTTGTTGGCCCGCTTGACGCTGGTGTAGATGCGCGACGTGATCTTGGTGGCTTTGGCGGGCAGGTCCCCCGCCCGCAGCAGCACCTCGGAACTCAGCAGGATCGCGCCCAAGGGACTGCGCAGATCGTGCCCGAGAATCCCGAGAAAGATGTTGCGCGACGCATCCACCGCCCCCGAGTAGCTGACGACGGACTCGGCCAAGGCCTGGTCCACCGCCTCGTTGAATCGAATCAGATCGTCCATGACCTGCTTGTGATCCAGCTGCGTGTGCGGCATCCAGAGCATGAGCACGCTGGTGCGCAGGGCCCGATATTCGGAAACCATTTGCTCCACGGTAAAACCCGAGGACTGACGGATGACCGCATGGGTTTCGGCGGCGGTTTCGGCATCAGCCGCCGGCGCCTCCCCGTGGGACTTGGCAATCTGCTCCTTGCGCGTTTGCGAGGTGCACAGGTCAGCGGCGATGGTGCGCAGCATCTGCTCGGCGTGGTCGCGCAGGGCCACGGAATCCATGCCAATGGATGCGGGGGTGATGGTTTTGGCGAAGTCTTCCCACGCCTGAAGAATCGGCTCGATATTGTCGAGAATGAAATCAGCCAGGCGCATGAGTGGTTCCGCTGGAAGGGTAAGGCTGTAAACGACACAGGGGTCAGATTGTTGTACAGCAAAGCGCTGGGCAATGTGCGGAATGCTGTTCACTTAAGGTGCTTACCATGGTTTTGATTTTCCGTTTCGAGTGGCGTCGTTTTTAGTTGGATTGGTGTGTATATCCGTTTCTGCGGTAACGGCTGCTTAGGGTTCCGCTCTTACAGCGGGTCACTTTTGAAAAGCGCAAAAGTAACCAAAACGCTTTTGCCCCACCACTTGGTGCCTCGCCTAGGCTCGGCATGCCCTCACTCCGGCATTGCTCCGTGGGCCCGCCGCGAAGGGCCATCCATGGCCCAGCGCGGCTATCCCGGCATCCATGCCGGGATGCCCACTGCGCAATGCCTGCGTTCGGCCAGCGTGGTTAACGGGGCGTCCAGATCAAGATCCAAAGCAAGAGCAAGAGCAAGAGCAAGAGCGGGACACATGCCGACATCGATGTGACTGAGCCACCACCATCGCGAGCAAGCTCGCTCCCACATTGGATCTTCAGCAGACACAAAACTTATGTATACCGCAAAACCTGTGGGAGCGAGCTTGCTCGCGATGAGGCCAGCAAACCCAACATCCATGTGACTGAACCACCGCCATCGCGAGCAAGCTCGCTCCCACAGGGGACACGCGGTCTCATCAAGAACCAGATCGGCTATAAGGCCGCCTCGTGTAGATATTGCGAGGTGACGGCACCGCTGCAACACAGCGTACAGGCCTGCAGACCTTATCCCTTGCAACCCATGAGGCAGAAACCTTAAAGTTGTACGACAACCTATAACTATAAAATAGCTGATCCGAGGCCTTTTGCCTTGGCGGCCGCCTTCGAGACACCTGCCATGACCCGTTCCACTGCCACACCGGATACCCCCACCCCGTTACCCCGCCACCTCGCGGTGCTCGTCCTGCTGTGCATGGGCTGTGCCTTCGCAGGTAACCATGTCGCCGCCCGGGCCGCCTTCGACGACGGTGCCGGGGTGCTGCTGGCGATCCTGCTGCGTTCGGGCGGGACGCTGCTGGTGTTGGCGGCGATGGTGCTCTGGCAGCGACAGAGCCTGCGCTTGCCGCCCGGCGCGTGGCGTTGGCAATTGACCCTGGGGCTGTTGATCGGCGCCCAGAGCCTGTGCCTGTACTCCGCCGTGGCGAGAGTGCCGGTGGCGTTGGCGCTGTTGGTCGGCAACGTGTTTCCGATCCTGCTGGCCCTGCTGACCTGGGCGCTAGGCGGGCCGCGCCCGACGGCTCGCACCGCCGCGTTGATGGGCATGATCCTGGTGGGGCTGGTGTTCGTGCTGGAAGTGCCGACACGCTTATCGTCCGGGCAGGACGTCGGCCCGCAGTGGCTGCTCGGGGTGGGCCTGGCGTTCTGCGCCGCCTGCGTGTTCGCCTGCGCGCTGTGGATCACCGATCACAAGTTGTCCCAAGTGCGCGGTTCGGTACGCAGCCTGTTGACGATTTTCATCGTATTCAGCAGCGTCAACCTCGCCGGCCTGACCGGTGCCCTGCCCGGCGGTTTCGACCTGCCGGCCAGCAGCACCGGGTGGATCGCCCTGGCGACCTTGGTGGTGCTCTATGGCACCGGGTTCATCGTGCTGTTCATTTCCGTGCCCCGCCTGGACATGCCGCGCAACGCCCCGGTGATGAATATCGAACCGCTGGCGACGCTGCTGATCGGCTGGCTGGTACTGGACCAGATGCTCAACCCGGGCCAGGTGATGGGCGGTGCGATTGTGGTGACGGGCATCGTGCTGCTGACCTATCGCAAGGTTGAGCGGGTCAAGGCGTCTGTGGCTGAAACGGCGAACTGAACTGACTGAACGCCTTTGTGGCGAGGGAGCTTGCTCCCGCTCGAGCGCGAAGCGGTCGCAAATCCTTGGGCCTGCTCCGCAGGCACAGCGGGAGCAAGCTCCCTCGCCACAAGGGTGTGTTCAGTCCGTGCCCCAGCGTCCGCCCTGTCATGGTTCCCAGATAGCCCCGTGCGCAGTTGAGGATTAAGTCTTCACCGTCCTGAAACTTGTTCCCAACCCCACAGTCCTACCCCAGCCGTGAAAACCTCGCCAACCTGCAGCCACGGGTTTTCCAGCTGATCGGCGCCAAGCCTGGCGCTAAAGCAACTCCCCCTCTTGAGCCGCTCGTCCCATGCGCCACCCTGTTCGCTCTTGCCGTTTCGTTTCGCTGTGCCTGCTGACCCTGCTTCCCCTATTCACCAGCCCCGCCCATGCCCGTGGCGAAGGGCAGTTGGTGGAGGCTATCAACGACTTCCGTAGTGAGTCCCGCCGCTGTGAATGGCGCACGGTGCGGGCCACGCCGCCGCTGGTGCTGCGTTCGAGCCTGGGTTTGCCGATCGGCTTTCGCGGTGGCCTGCGGGAAACCTTGCACGACGCCGGCTATCAAGCCCGGGCCGTGCGCAGCATCCGCCTGACCGATGCGCGGGATGCCGAAGAGGCCTTCGAGATGCTGGCCGACCAGCATTGCGCGGCGCTGCTGGACAACCAATACGCCGACATCGGCGTCAATCGAGTCGGTGATGAATGGCGCGTGGTGCTGGCGCAGCCCATGGGCGGCACGCGGATGAGCGACGTGAGCTCGGCGGACAAGACGCTGCTGGCCCAGGTCAATGCCGCCAGGGCCAAGCCCCGGATGTGCGGACGCCAGCGCTTTGCGGCAACTCGGCCGGTGAGCTGGAACGCCGCGTTGGGCACCGCTGCCCAAGCCCACAGTCGGTCGATGGCACGGGACAATTATTTTGCCCATCGCGACCCGAACGGGCGTTCCACCTCCGATCGCGCCAAGAGCGCCGGCTTTCGCGGACGTAAATTGGGCGAAAACATCGCCGCCGGCCAACGCTCACCGAGCCAGGCCCTGCACGATTGGCTCGCCAGCCCCGGGCACTGCGCCAACCTGATGAACCCGATGTTCACCCAGATGGGCGCAGCGTCCGCCAGCGATTCACGCAGCGATGCGGGGGTGTACTGGACGATGGTGCTTGGCGCGCCATGAAAAACCATTCCCGCTGTTGAGCCATCGGCTGTTGTGGCGAGGGAGCTTGCTCCCGCTGGCTTGCGAAGCAGGCCCAAGGCATTTGCGACCGCTTCGCGCTCGAGCGGGAGCAAGCTCCCTCGCCACAGGGGGGCTATGACAAATCTGCCAGCATTCACGCCGGCCGACGCACCGCCCTCACCTTGCCACTGCCACCGCCGCCACAGAAAAACCGATCGGCCCCGTCGGACTCCAGTCCCGACACACCGATCCCTGGCGGCATCGTCACGCTTTCCAGCACTTGCGCCGTTTGCGGATCGATGCGCCGCAGGTCACTCTCGTCGTTTTCCCAGGTGCCATGCCAAAGCTCGCCATCGACCCAGGTCACGCCCGTGACGAAGCGGTTGGACTCGATAGTGCGCAGAATTCTGCCGTCGGCGGGATCGATCTGCAGGATCTTGCGCGCTTTGTACTGACCGACCCAGAGCGACCCTTCGGCCCACGCCAGGCCGGAATCGTCCCCGCTGTTGGGGGCCGGGATCGTCGCCAAGACCTGGCCGGTGCGGGGGTCGATCTTGCGGATGCTGTCACCGGCGATCTGGAACAGATGTTCGCCATCGAACGCCGTGCCCGCATTCGCCGGGACATCGAGGGAATGCACGGTCTGGCCGCTGGCGGGATCGAGCGCGTGCAGTTTGTCGCCCGACGCGAACCAGACGCGCTCGCCGTCATGGCTCACGCCGTGCACGCAATCAACGCCCGGAAACGGGCCGTATTCACGCAGGATTTGTGCCTCTGAACGTTTCATCTCACTCGCCTCATCGGTGGGGGTTGAGTGCATCCTAGCCATCGGATGGCAGTGCAGTGAGTAACAATACCGTCGCGAATCCAGGCATCGGTGGCGCCATCCAGCGCCGGGCCCTGGCGCGCCCGAACGACTGCGTCTTGCCGGCGGCGGCCAGGGTTTCCAAGGCCCGCTGCACGCTACGCTGGCTGATGTCCAGGGCCAACGCCAGGGCCGAACTGGACCAGGCTTCGCCGTCGGCCAGCAACGCCAACACCGCCCCGTAGGGTTCCTCGACGGGGCGCGTGAGCACCACGACCTCATCGGCCTGCCGCGGCACCAGGGTAAAACCGCGCGGGGTAGCCTTCACCTCCGCCAACGGGCGAAGCATCGCTCGCAACCGGCCCATCTCGACCCGCAGCCGGGCGCGATGGGACTCATCCGTCAGCTTCAAGCCAAAGGCCTGGGCCATGAGCGCTGCCCTCGACACATCGTCGGGCCAAGCTTGCGCCAGCCCACATATCAGGGCGAACAACACCGGGCGCCGGGACAGGTTGAGCTGAATGCCAGCGCCACTGACCCCATAGCGGCATGCGTCCACCACCAGCGCCGTCCCGGCCAACAGCGCTTGTACCTCTTCCAGCACGAGCAAACGCTCTTCGCCTCGGGCGATCAGACGCGCGACGGGCGTGTGCAGCAGTTGCCAGGCGCTGTCAATTTCGGCGCTCAGCGCGCCGATTCCCGCTTGCCGTGCGGCGTGCCCGGCCCGTTCGAGGGCGGCGTGGGCGGTCTGTGTTTGCAACCGCCGCATGGCGATTCCCGCGGCCACTAACTCGCAAGCCGCCCGTGATGCCAAGGGCAGGCAGGCAATATCCAGCTCGACGAGTTTGAGCTCGGCCTCGTCAAGTCGACCGATCAACAACAGCCGGCGGATTTCGATCGTGCGGGCATGCGCGACGTTGGCTCGATCGCCGTGGGTTTCGAGCACCGCCCGCGCGGCGTCGAGGCGTTTCATCGGCCAAGTCAGGTCGCGGGACGCCAGGGCAATCTCGCCTTCGGCGATTACACAGCGCGCCCGTGCCACGGCCTCCTTGGGCCCGAAGGCCGCGCTCGCCCGACGCATCAGGGCCCGGGCCTTGGCCAGATCGCCCAACTGCGCCATGGCGATGCCGCGAAGCGCGAGGGCCGGGGCATCGTTGCGCAAGGCCACGCGATTGAGCGCGGCCACGGGATCGCCCGCTGCCAATGCTTGCGCTGCCGTGGTGATCTCGTCATTCATGAACGATAACCTTTGTGGCGAGGGAGCTTGCTCCCGCTGGACTGCGAAGCAGGCCCAAGGCATTTGCGACCGCTTCGCGCTCGAGCGGGAGCAAGCTCCCTCGCCACAGGCTTGCCCCAGCCCAAACCTGCGCCGCACTCAGGCTGTGGGTAATCGGTTACAGGCGGATCTCAGCAGCCGGCATAACATCAATCCGCGACACCGCACTGCTCAGCCGCCCCAGCCGGTTGTTGTGGTTGGCGATGATCTGCTCGGCCGCCATGCTGCCATTGTCCACGGTGGAGTGGGCGTCGGCCGCCAGGACCACGTCGTACCCCAGGGCATGGGCCTGGCGCACGGTGGCGTTGACGCAACAGTCGGTTTGCAGCCCGCAGATCACCAGGCGGTCAATGCCTCGTGCCTGCAGCAAGGGTTGCAGGTCTGTCTGGTAGAAGGCATCGGGCGTGGTCTTGCGCACCCGCAGGTCATCCACCGCAGTCGACAGGCCGTCGGCCAGTTGCCAGCCGACAGCGCCATGGGTCAGCGCCCCTTCCAGCTCTTCATGCTGGATCAGGATCACCGTCCGGCCGAGCGCCCTGGCCCTGGCACCGAGGTCACTGATGGTCCGGATGATGCGCTGGCTGTCGAAGCACTCCTCTTCGCCGCTGCACAGCGCGTTCTGGACATCGATGATCAGCAATGCGGTGTTCATGACCTTCCCTCTTCAAACCGTGTTGGAGCCGCGCACTCCCTCAATAACCCAGCGACAACCCGGTGTTGCGACGGGGGTCGTTGGCGCCATAGAAGCGGTTCTTGCCCACGGGCTTGCCGCCCAATGACGGCGCTCCAACCAGAATCGCGGCAATGTGGTTGGGATCCTGCGGGCCGGCAAACTTGTGCCCCCAGCTCTCCAGCAGCTTCTGGGTATCAGGGCTGGCCGCGAACGTCTCCAGGTTGGTCTCCTCCGGCATCCACTGTTGATGGAAACGCGGCGCATCGACTGCTTCCTGGAGGCTCATGCCGTAGTCGATCACGTTGAGGATGGTCAGCAACGTCGCGGTGATGATCCGGCTGCCGCCCGGGGTGCCCACCACCATGACTGTCTTGCCGTCCTTGGTGACGATGGTCGGGCTCATGGACGACAGCGGCGCCTTCCCTGGCGCGATGGCGTTGGCCTCGCCCTGCACCAGGCCATACATGTTGGGCACGCCGACCTTGGCGGTGAAGTCGTCCATTTCATCGTTGAGGATCACCCCGGTCTTGCTGGCCATGACGCCGGCACCAAACCAGTCGTTCAGGGTGTAGGTAACCGAAACGGCGTTGCCCCACTTGTCGACGATGGAGTAATGGGTGGTGTTGCTGCCCTCGTGGGGCGCCACGCCGGGCTTGATCTTCTGCGAGTCGCCGGCCTTCTGCGGTTCGATCGCGGCCCGCAGCTTGGCGGCATAGTTTTTATCCAGCAGGTGGTCGATGGGGTTCTTCACGAAGTCCGGATCACCCAGGTAGCTGTTGCGGTCCACGTAGGCGTGGCGCATGGCTTCGATCTGATAGTGCATGCCCTGGGCCGAGTGGAACCCCAACTCCTTCATCGGATAGCCGTCGAGGATGTTCATGATCTGGCACAGCACCACCCCGCCGGAACTGGGCGGCGGTGCCGAGATGATGTGGTAGCCGCGGTAGTCGCACTCCACCGGGGCCAGCTCGCGGGTCTTGTACTTGTCCAGGTCGGCCTGGGTGATGATGCCTTTGTTGGCCTGGCTGGAGGTGACCAGGGCATCGGCGACCCAGCCCTTGTAGAAGCCGTCGGCGCCCTTGGCGGAGATTTCCCGCAGGGTCTTGGCGAGGTCTTTTTGCACCAGCTTCTGGCCGACCTGCATGGGCTCGCCGTTGCTCAGGAAGATCGCCCCGGAGTCGCGCATGTCCTTCTTGAACACATCGGTGGCGGTTTCCAGCAGATCGACATCGCCCTGTTCCAGGGTGAAGCCTTCCTCGGCGAACTTGATGGCCGGGGCGATCAGTTCCGCCCGGGGTTTACTGCCGTACTTGCTCAACGCCAGTTCCATGCCGGACACGGTGCCGGGCACGCCTACCGCCAGGTGGCCGCGGGTACTGAGCTCGGGCACGACGTTGCCGTCCTTGTCCAGGTACATGTTGGCGGTAGCGGCCAGAGGGGCTTTTTCGCGGAAATCCAGGAACGTCTTGCGACCATCGGCCAGTTGCAGGGTCATGAAACCACCCCCACCCAGGTTGCCCGCCGCCGGATACACCACGGCCAGGGCATAGCCCACCGCCACCGCCGCATCCACGGCATTGCCGCCGTTCTTGAGCACGTCGACCCCGACATGGGTCGCCAGGTGCTGGGCGGTGACCACCATGCCGTTCTCGGCGGCCACCGGCGCTTGGGAAGCGGCGTACGTCGATAAGCAACCGAGGGTCAATGACGTAGCGATGAGCGTTCGAGCTAAGGATTCGAACTTCATGAGTCGGTCTCTTCTTGTTTTTAGGGATAGGGATCGCTTCAAAAGCATTAGGCAGTATGGCCCGATTTGCGTAATGCGCCTGTTCGCTCGTCGACCGGATGACGTCACGACAACCTTTGGGATAGGCTCCTGCGGTTCATCCCTCAACGCATAAGGACATCGCCGATGACGCTACGAATCGAACGCACCGACACGCCCACCGACGAAGAACGCCAAGCCATCCTCGCCCCGCTACGCGCCTATAACACGGCCCAAACCGGTGGAAGTGCACCAGAACTGGTGGCCTGGCTGGTCCGGGATGAACAGGGCGAAATTGTCGGCGGGCTCTACGGCCGAGTGTTTTTTCGCTGGCTGTATATCGAGCTGCTGGTGGTGCCAGAGCAGGCCCGGGGCCAGGGCACCGGCTCGACCCTGATGCAGATGGCCGAAGAACTGGCCCGGGAGAAGAACTGCGTGGGCATCTGGCTGGACACCTTCGACTTCCAGGCCCCGGAGTTCTACCGCAAACACGGTTTCATCGAGTGCGGCCAGATCGACGACTACCCGCCGGGCCACCAGCGCTTCTTCTTCCAGAAACGCCTGACGCCCTCTGACTGAAACCCAACCCCTGTGGGAGCGAGCTTGCTCGCGATGGCGGTGGGTCAGTCGACAGACATGTTGACTGTAGGATGGCTATCGCGAGCAAGCTCGCTCCCACAGGGGGATTGCGGTGGATGGCAATCTTTCGGCCACCCAGGACCAGTGTGGGAGCGGGCTTGCTCGCGAAAGCGGAGCATCAGTCGACAAAAATGTTGAATGGTTAATCGCTTTCGCGAGCAAGCCCGCTCCCACATTCGATCCGGTGTTCAACTCGAGTTGCTTATAGACACGTCGCCAACGCCGCCAACCGGCGCTTGGCCACGAAGTCGTCATGTTTGGCGTAATAGCTCAACTCGGTGCCCGTCGCACCGGCGTGCAAGTCGACAAACGACTCGGCGGAGCGGGTATAGACCGTCGAGCCGCCCTTCTTGCCCGTTTGCAGGTAGGCGCCGGCATCGACACCGAATACCGCTTCGTCCTGCCAGGAAAATTGCACACACTGGGCCACGACCTGTTCCGGTTTGTCCGAGGTCAGGGTCTTGTAAGGGGCCTGGGTCCGAGCCTCGTTCATCGCCGAGCCCGCGCAGCCGGCCAGCAAAGTGGCGGCCAGGGCCACCGTCAACATTCGCATTGCGATCACTCATCGAGAAAAAAACGGACTGTAGCACTGCGGCCCAAGCCATCGTGCTGCTTTACTGAAATTTACCCGCGACAGCGAGCACCGATTCACGCAATCTGTCGCGCCATTGCCACCAGCCACGCGGAACACCCCATGACCCCCAACGCCGAGTTCTACAAGCCCACCCCGGAATATGCCGACAAACTGATCAGCCAGATCGGCCAGACACCTTCCTGGATCGCCAAGCGAATCGGCGTCACCGACAAACGGATTCGCTACATCCTCGACGGCGAACGTACCGTCAAGGGCGAAACCACGCCGATCCAGATGACCTACACCGAACAATTCGCCCTCGAATGCCTGGCGGCTGCGGCCAAGGCCAGCAAGAAACAGTCCTCGTCTCCCAAGGAGTGACCATGGCGGCAACCGAACAGCAACACGAACGGGCCTTGGAAATGTTTCTCGATGAGCGCCCCGAACTGCGCCTCGAACTGGACCACCTCAACCCACTGCTGGCCCAGGCCAAGGGCGAGACCACCGCGCAGTACCGTGCCGAGCGCTTGCATGAAGCGTTCGAAGCCGAGGCCGAGCGCCTGGGCCTGTTTGCCTGGGAACTGACCCTGCAACTGACCGCCGCCTCGCCTGAGGAGTACCAGGCCCAGCGCCTGGAGGTGCACAGGGAAGTGGCGGAAATGGCCGGGATGGAATGGGTGGAGTATTGCGAGTTGCATGGCCTCAAGCAGTAGCCTGATCACACGCCCATCTGTGGGAGCAAAGCTTGCTCGCGATACAGGCGCCTCGGTTTTCCGGAGACCGCATGGCCCTCATCGCGGGCAAGCCTTGCTCCCACACAGACCTCGCTGCACAAGCCTTGCTCCCACACAGGCATACACAATCGCCCCCCCGCCCATAAAGCTTTATCATGGCCGCAGTTTTGCTGATCGGGTCTGTCATGAAGTTCGCCATTGCGCTGTTTTCCGCCGCCCATGCGCCCTCCTCGCGCCGTGCCTTGCTGTTTGCCCAAGCGGCGCTGGCGGGTGGGCATGAGATCGTGCGGCTGTTTTTCTATCAGGACGGCGTCTATAACGCCTGCGCCAGTGTCGTCACGCCCCAGGACGAACAGGACCTGCCCCAACAATGGCGCGCCTTTGTCAGCGAAAACCAGCTCGACGGCGTGGTCTGCATCGCGGCGGCGTTGCGTCGTGGCGTGTTGAACGAGGAAGAAGCCCAGCGCTACCAGCGTTCGGCGGCCAGCGTCGAAGCGCCCTGGGCCTTGTCCGGACTGGGCCAGTTGCACGATGCGATCCAGGACGCCGACCGCTTGATCTGTTTTGGAGGCGCGTGATGGCCAAGTCTTTATTACTCATCAGCCGCCAGGCCCCCTGGTCGGGCCCGGGTGCCCGTGAAGCGCTGGACATCGTCCTCGCCGGCGGGGCGTTCGACCTGCCCATCGGCCTGCTGTTTCTCGATGACGGGGTGTTCCAGCTCAGCGCCGGCCAAAACGCCAAGGCAGTCCAGCAAAAGGACCTGAGCGCCAACCTGCAGGCATTGCCTATGTTCGGCGTCGAGGAACTGTTCCTCTGCGCCGACAGCGCCGCCGAACGTGGCGTTGCCAGCGCTGCCCTGGCGCTGGGCGAGGTGAAAGTACTGAACGCGCCGGACATCGCCGCGCTCATCGACCGTTACGACCAGGTGATCACCCTCTGATGTCGACTTTGCATGTGTTGTCTCATTCGCCCTTCGGCGATAACCGCCTCGCCAGTTGCCTACGAGTACTGGGCAATCAGGATGCGCTGCTGCTGTGCGGCGACGCGACGTATGCGTTGCAGCCGGGCAGCCCACCGTTTGCAGTGCTGCAGGCCGCCGGCGTGAACCTGTTCGTGCTCGCCGAAGACCTCCAGGCCCGCGCCCTGGACACGCCAGACTGGGCCGAAGCCATCAACTACTCAGGTTTCGTCGAGCTATCGATCGAGCACGACAAGGTCAACACCTGGCTATGAACACGCTGAACGTGGGCGACCGCGCCATCGCGCTGGACAAGGACGGCTACCTGGCCGACCTGGACGACTGGTCGGCCGAAGTCGCCACGGCCCTGGCCACCGCCGAGGACATCGAGTTGAGTCCCGAACACTGGGAAATCCTCGAACTGCTGCGCGGTTTCTACGACGAATTCCAGCTCTCCCCCGCGACCCGGCCGCTGATCAAGTACACGGCGTTGAAACTGGGGGCGGACAAAGGCAACAGCCTGCACCTGAACCGATTGTTCAAAGGCACTCCCGCCAAACTCGCCGCCAAGCTGGCGGGCCTGCCCAAACCGACGAATTGCTTATGACCGACTTTCCAGCACTGACCCTTGAGACCCCGGCCGAACACCCGTTCGCCCAATTCGTGCGTATCCTTGGCAAAGGCAAGCGCGGCGCCCGCAACCTGACCCGCGAAGAGGCCCGCGAAGCCATGGGCATGGTGCTCGACGAACAGGTTGAGGACACCCAGCTGGGCGCCTTCCTGATGCTGCTGCGGCACAAGGAAGAAAGCGCCGAGGAAATGGCCGGCTTCACCGAAGCCCTGCGCGAACGCCTGGTGGTCCCGACGTTGACGGTGGACCTCGACTGGCCGACCTACGCCGGCAAGAAGCGCCATTTGCCGTGGTACCTGCTGGCGGCCAAGTGCCTGGGGCAGAACGGCGTGCGGATTTTCATGCACGGCGGCGGCGCCCACACCGCCGGTCGCCTCTACACCGAACAATTGCTGGGCCTGTTGCAGATCCCACTATGCCGGGACTGGCAGCAGGTCGGCAGTGCGCTGGACAACGGCGGCCTGGCCTTCATGCCGCTGGTGGACTGGGCGCCGCAGATGCAGCGCATGATCGACCTGCGCAACACCCTGGGCCTGCGCTCGCCGATCCACTCCCTGGCGCGGATCCTCAACCCACTGGCCGCCCGTTGCGGCTTGCAAAGCATCTTCCACCCGGGCTACCAGGCCGTGCATCGCGATGCCAGCGGCTTGCTCGGTGACACCGCCATCGTGATCAAGGGCGACGGCGGCGAGATCGAGATCAACCCGGACGCCGACAGTCACCTGTACGGCACCACTGGCGGCGCCAGTTGGGACGAAGAATGGCCGCGCCTGGCCGAACAGCGCCATGTCAAACCGGAGAGCCTCGACCCCGAGCATTTGAAGGCGATCTGGCGTGGTGAGGTCGAGGACAGCTACCCGCAACTGGCGCTGATCGCCACCATGGCATTGGCCCTGCGTGGCCTGGGCGATACCCGCGACGAAGCGTTCGACAAAGCCCGGCAGTATTGGGATGCCCGAGACCGTTCGATTTAACCGATCATTAACGCCCAACCTTTGCGCTTTTAGTTCGAACCTATCGGAATAGACTCGCCTCCAACGTTTATTGGCCGAGGAGATCGAGATGGGTTTGTTAGTCGAGGGCCGCTGGCAGGACCAGTGGTATGAAAGCAAGGACGGCACCTTCCAGCGCGAACAGGCGCAGCGCCGTCACTCGGTCACCGCCGACGGCAGTGCCGGCCCCTCGGGCGAGAGCGGGTTTGCCGCCGAGGCCGGGCGCTACCATTTGTATGTCTCCCTGGCCTGCCCCTGGGCCCACCGCACGCTGATCTTTCGCAAGCTCAAGGGCCTGGAAGACTTGATCGATGTCTCGGTGGTCAGCTACCTGATGCTGGAAAATGGCTGGACCTTCGACAAGGCCCACGGCTCCACAGGCGACAAACTCGACGATCTGCAATTCCTGCATCAGCGCTACACCGCCGACACGCCAGACTACACTGGTCGCGTCACCGTGCCGGCGCTGTGGGACAAACAGCAACAGCGCATCGTCAACAACGAATCGGCGGAAATCATCCGCATGTTCAACAGCGCCTTCGATGGCTTGACCGGCAACGACCTGGACCTGTATCCCGAGCACCTGCGCCGCGATATCGACGCGCTGAACGAGCGGATCTACCCGGCGGTGAACAACGGTGTCTACCGGGCCGGATTCGCTACGACCCAAGCGGCCTACGAAGAAGCATTCGACGGTTTATTCGCCGAACTGGACCGGCTGGAGGCCTTGCTGGCGACCCAGCGCTACTTGGCCGGCGAATACCTGACCGAGGCGGATATCCGCCTGTTCACCACGATCATCCGCTTCGACGCGGTGTACTTCGGTCACTTCAAATGCAACCTGCGGCGCATCGCCGATTATCCGAACCTGTCGAACTGGCTGCGGGAGCTGTACCAGTGGCCGGGCATTGCCGAGACCGTGGATTTCACCCACATCCAAGGCCATTACTATGGCAGCCACAAGACCATCAACCCCAATGGGATCGTGCCCAAGGGGCCGAAGCAGGACTTTACGCTCGCCCATGATCGGGGAAGGTTGAGTGGGAAAGGGATTTGGCGTGGGGTTAGGGGCTGATCCGGGATTTTCGCTGTATTTGAGGGCCTCATCGCGAGCAAGCTCGCTCCCACAGTGGACTGTGTGCAACCGCAGATTCATGGTTGAACACGATCAATTGTGGGAGCGAGCTTGCTCGCGATTGGAGGCGACACGGTCTTTCTAGACCTGCCCCTGAGCCCCTTCAAACCACGCCAGTTTCTCGCGCAGTTGCACCACTTCCCCAACGATCACCAGCGTCGGCGCATGCACCTCGTGCTCGGCCACCAGCCGTGGCAAGTCCGCCAAAGTGCCGGTAAACACCCGTTGGTTGGACGTCGTACCCTGCTGGATCAACGCCGCCGGCGTATCCGCCGCGCGACCGTGCTTGATCAGCTCGTTGCAGATCATCGGCAAGCCGACCAAGCCCATGTAGAACACCAGCGTCTGCGCCGGCGACACCAGGTCGGCCCACGGCAAGTCGCTGGTGCCGTCCTTGAGATGGCCAGTGATGAAACGCACCGACTGGGCGTAGTCGCGATGGGTCAGCGGGATCCCGGCGTAGGCCGCGCAACCACTGGCGGCGGTGATGCCCGGGACGACCTGGAACGGGATGCCATGGGCCGCCAGCTCTTCGATCTCCTCGCCACCACGGCCGAAGATGAACGGATCGCCGCCCTTCAATCGCACCACACGCTTGCCCTGGCGGGCCAGGTCCACCAATTGCTGGTTGATCTGATCCTGGGGTACGGCGTGGTCGGCGCGGCGCTTGCCGACGTAGATGCGTTCAGCGTCGCGCCGGCACAGTTCGAGGATTGCCGGTGCCACCAGGCGGTCGTACAGCACCACGTCCGCCTGCTGCATCAAGCGCAAGGCGCGGAAGGTCAGCAGGTCCGGATCCCCCGGCCCGGCTCCCACCAAGTAGACTTCGCCCGGCGCGTTCGGCGCCTGGCCGTCGATCTTTTCCCGCAGCAAGCGCTCGGCTTCGCCGCCCTGCCCGGCCAGTTGGCGGTCGGCGATAGGGCCTTGGAACACCTCTTCCCAAAACGCCCGGCGCTGCTGGACATCGGGAAACAGTTGCTTGACCTGATTGCGAAAGCGCGCCGCCAGCCCGGCCAGTTGCCCGTAGGTCGATGGAATCCAGGTTTCCAGCTTGGCCCGGATCAGCCGCGCCAGCACCGGCGCATCCCCGCCGCTGGACACCGCGATCACTAATGGAGAGCGGTCGACAATCGCCGGAAAGATCACGCTGCACAGGGCCGGCGCGTCCACCACGTTGACCGGCACGCAACGCTTGTGGGCGTCGGCCGAGACCTGGGCATTGAGCGGTTCGTCGTCGGTGGCGGCAATGATCAGCCCGCACCCGTCCAGATCCGTCTCGAGGTAACCGCGCTGGACACACTCGCCGCCGCTGCCACTGACCAGCTCCCGCAACTGCGGTTCGATGTCGGGTGCGACCACCCGCAGCAACGCGCCGGCATCGGCCAGCAGGCGGGACTTGCGCAAGGCAATCTCCCCGCCGCCAACCACCAGCACGCGGCTGCCGCGCAGGTTGTGGAACAGTGGCAAATAGTCCATTTAGCCGATGACCTCGATGCCGCCCATGTAGGGTTTCAACACCTCGGGTACCCGGATCGAACCGTCGGCCTGCTGGTAGTTTTCCAGCACTGCCACCAAGGTCCGGCCCACCGCCAGGCCGGAACCGTTGAGGGTGTGGACCAGTTCCGGCTTGCCGGTTTCCGGGTTGCGGAAACGCGCCTGCATGCGGCGGGCCTGGAAGTCGCCGCAGTTGGAGCACGAGGAAATCTCGCGGTATTTGTCCTGGCTCGGGATCCAGACTTCCAGGTCGTAGGTCTTGACTGCGCTGAAGCCCATGTCGCCGGTGCACAGCGCCAGGGTGCGATACGGCAGTTCCAGCAGTTGCAAGACTTTCTCGGCGTTGGCGGTCAGGCTTTCCAGGGCTTCCATGGACTTCGAAGGCTCGACAATCTGGACCATCTCGACTTTGTCGAACTGGTGCTGGCGGATCATGCCGCGGGTATCACGGCCCGACGCCCCGGCTTCACTGCGGAAGCACGGCGTGTGGGCGACGAACTTGATCGGCAGTTGCTTGGCGTCGACGATCTCGCCAGCGACGATGTTGGTCAGCGAGACTTCGGCGGTCGGGATCAGGTACAGGTCAGCCTCGCCGTCGCGGCTGATCTTGAACAGGTCTTCCTCGAACTTGGGCAACTGGCCGGTGCCTTGCAGCGCCGGGGCCTGGACCAGGTACGGCGTGTAGGCTTCTTCGTAGCCATGCTCAGTGACGTGCAGGTTGATCATGAACTGCGCCAGGGCCCGATGCAGACGGGCGATCGGCCCACGCAGCAGGGCGAAACGGGCGCCCGACAGCTTGGCGGCGGTTTCGAAGTCGAGCCAACCGAACTTCTCGCCCAGGGCCACGTGGTCCTGCACCGGGAAATCGAAGGTTGTCGGCGTGCCCCAGCGGCGCACTTCGACGTTGCCGTCTTCGTCTGCACCGACTGGCACCGATTCGTGAGGCAGGTTCGGGATGCCCAGCAGGATCGAATCCAGCTCGGTCTGGATCGCGTCCAGCTCGACCTTGCCGGCACTCAATTCGCCCGCCATGCGCTCGACATCGGCCATCAGCGGCGCGATGTCTTCGCCACGCTGCTTGGCCTGACCAATGGACTTGGAGCGCGCGTTACGTTCAGCCTGCAGGGCTTCGGTGCGGGTCTGGACGGTCTTGCGCTGTTCTTCCAGCGCTTCGATGCGCGCGACGTCCAGGGCAAAGCCACGGGAAGCCAGGCGGTCCGCTACGTCCTGAAGGTTGCTACGTAACAGTTTGGAATCGAGCATGTCGGTCTCTCGTTATCAAAGTTTGGTCAGGGACAGGCCGGCCCACGTGGCGAGCAGCCCGCCGAATACGCTGATGGCCGCATAGCCCAGGGCCAGCGGCACCTGCCCGCTTTCCAGCAGGCGCACCGTATCCAGTGAAAAGGATGAAAAAGTCGTCAGGCCGCCGAGAAAGCCGACCATCAGCCCCGCGCGTACCTCGATGGGCACTTCCGGGCGAATCAAAAACAGACCGTATAGAACGCCGATCAGCAGACAGCCCACGATATTAACGGCCAGCGTCGCGGTATAGAAGTGCCGGGGCCAATTTGCGTTGATCCAGTTGCCCGTGGCGAAACGCAGTAACGTGCCGGCGACGCCGCCAGCGGAAACAGCCAGTATCAAGGGGATCAAGGTTTTCTCCGCTGCCGTGGACTCAAGCGGTCCAGTTGCGCCAAGTGGTTGAGCTTCTCGCCGATCTTCAGCTCAAGGCCACGAGGCACCGGCTGATAGAAGCGCTGGGGTTCAAGTTCATCAGGAAAATAGTCTTCGCCGGCGGCATAAGCGTCCGGCTCGTCGTGGGCGTAACGGTATTCTTCGCCATAGCCCAACTGCTTCATGAGCTTGGTCGGCGCGTTGCGCAGGTGCAGCGGCACTTCGAGGGAACCGTGCTCGGTGGCGCTGCGCATCGCCGCCTTGAAGCCCATGTACACCGCATTGCTCTTCGGCGCGCAGGCCAGGTAAGTGATGGCCTGGGCCACGGCGAGCTCACCTTCCGGGCTGCCGAGGCGCTCCTGCACGTCCCACGCCGCCAGGCACAGGCTCAGGGCCCGGGGGTCGGCGTTGCCGATGTCTTCGCTGGCCATGCGCACCACCCGGCGCGCCAGGTACAGGGGATCGCAGCCGCCGTCGATCATGCGCGCAAACCAGTACAAGGCCGCGTCGGGGTTGGAGCCACGGATGGATTTGTGCAGCGCCGAAATCTGGTCGTAGAACGCCTCGCCGCCCTTGTCGAAACGCCGGCGGGTATCGCCCAACAGGCTTTGCAGCAGTTCGACGCCAATCTCACTGTCGTCTTCGGCCAGGTCCGAGGCGTTTTCGAGCAGGTTGAGCAAGCGCCGGCCATCGCCATCGGCGGCGGAAAACAGGATCTGGAAGCCTTCATCGCTAAGGCTCAACTGCCGCTTGCCCAGGCCGCGTTCCTCGGTCAGCGCACGGTGCACCAGCTTACGCATCGCCGTTTCGTCGAGGCTCTTGAGCACATAGACCCGCGCCCGCGAGAGCAAGGCGTTGTTGAGTTCGAACGAAGGATTTTCAGTGGTGGCGCCGATGAAAATCAGCGTGCCGTCTTCGACGTAGGGCAGGAAGGCGTCCTGCTGGGATTTGTTGAAGCGGTGCACTTCGTCGACGAACAGGATGGTGCGTTTGCCGTACTGGCCGGCCTGCTGCTTGGCCACTTCCACCGCCTGGCGGATTTCCTTGACCCCGGCCAGCACCGCCGACACCGTTTCGAAGTGGGCGTCCGAGACTTCCGCCAGCAGTCGCGCCAGGGTGGTCTTGCCCACACCCGGCGGGCCCCAGAAGATCATCGAATGCAGCGCGCCCTGCTCCAGCGCTTCGCGCAGGGGCTTGCCGCGGGCGAGCACATGTTCCTGGCCGACGTACTCATCCAGGTTGGTCGCGCGCAGGCGGGCGGCCAATGGCTGGGCAATCGGGGCGCTTCGAAACAGGTCCATGATTACTACAAAACCTCCGCTGGGTCCTGTTGCCGATCAGTTAAACAACGAACAACACAGTTCCCCTGTGGGAGCGAGCTTGCTCGCGATAGCGGTGTGTCAATCAACGGAGATGTTGAATGTGATGCAGCTATCGCGAGCAAGCTCGCTCCACAGGGGGCTTGGGTTTACTCCTGGATCACATCCGCACCCTTGGGGATGTCGAACTTGAACTTGGACGCGGCGATCGGCTCGTTGGCCTTGACCCCGGTGAACAGGATATTGGTGCGCTGGCCGACACTGTCGATCAGTTGCATGTCGTTGACCAGGCCATTGCGGAACGACAGGCGCAGGCTGTCGAACAGGCTGTCCTTGGTCTTGGGCTTGAGGGTGAAGTCAATCACGCCGCCCGCCTCTTTGGAGCTGATGTCGAAGCTCTGGCTGATCTTGGAAACGTCACCGGAGAGCAGCAATGCCGGGGTCTGGGTCAGGCGCTGGTCGAGGGTCTTGATGGTGACCTGCTCCAGGTCCGGGTCCCACAGCGAGACTTTCTTGCCGTCGGACACCATCAGTTGTTCGGCCGGTGCATCGGTGTGCCAGTAAAACAGGCCTGGACGCTGCAGGGCCATGTCGCCGGCAGTTTCCTGCAACTGGGTGCCGCTGCCGTCGAGGGTCAGTTGGGAAAAGCGTGCCGTCAGGGTCTGGGAACGCTCCAGCAACTGGGTCAGGCGGGCCACGTCCTTTTCATCGGCGTGGGCCGACAAGGTGGTCAGGGCCAGTACGGGCAACAGCAACATGCGAATCAGGCGCATGGGAGTCCTCATGAAGTCGTGGGGGGTCGAGCGGCGCTTCAGCAGGCCGCCCGGGTCATTAGTCGCGCATCGGGCCCGGCGCCAGTACTTCGCGCGAGCCGTTGGTGTTCATGGCCGTCACCACCCCGGCCATTTCCATGGCTTCGATCATGCGGGCGGCGCGGTTGTAGCCGATCTTCAGCTTGCGCTGAACGGCGGAAATCGAGGCCCGGCGGCTCTCCAGGACGAACTGCACCGCTTCGTCATAGAGCGCATCGGTTTCAGCATCGTCGTCACCGCCGCCACTGCTGCCCTCGAAACCGCTGCCGGCTTCTTCGACACCGTTGAGGATATCGTCGTTATATTCAGGGGCGCCGCGCAACTTCCAGGCCTCCACCACGCGGTGCACTTCGTCGTCGGAAACGAACGCACCGTGGACACGGATCGGCAGGCTGGTACCCGGCGGCATGTAGAGCATGTCACCATGACCGAGCAACTGCTCGGCGCCGCCTTGGTCAATGATGGTCCGCGAGTCGATCTTGCTCGACACCTGGAACGCCATTCGGGTCGGGATGTTGGCCTTGATCAGGCCGGTGATCACGTCCACCGACGGCCGCTGCGTGGCGAGAATCAAGTGGATACCGGCCGCCCGCGCCTTCTGGGCGATACGGGCGATCAGCTCTTCGACCTTCTTGCCGACGATCATCATCATGTCGGCGAATTCGTCCACCACCACCACGATGGTCGGCAACTTGTGCAGCAGCGGCGCTTCATCGTGGATATTTTCGCGGTGATACAACGGATCGCTCAATGGCGTACCGGCCTCTTCGGCTTCCTTGACCTTGGCGTTGAAGCCCGACAGGTTGCGCACGCCCATCTTCGCCATCAGCTTGTAACGGCGCTCCATCTCGGCGACGCTCCAGCGCAAGGCGTTAGCGGCGTCCTTCATGTCGGTGACCACCGGGCACAGCAGGTGCGGAATGCCTTCGTAGATCGACAGTTCGAGCATTTTCGGGTCGATCATGATCAGCTTGGCGTCTTCCGGGCCAGACTTGAACAGAATCGACAGGATCATCGCGTTCACCCCCACCGACTTACCGGAACCGGTAGTACCGGCCACCAGCAGGTGGGGCATCTTCGCCAGGTCGGTGATGACCGGCTTGCCGCCGATGTCATGGCCCAGGGCCAGGGTGACCGGCGATTTGTGGTTGTCATACTCAGGCGTCGACAGCACTTCAGAGAAGCGCACGATCTGCCGGTCTTCGTTGGGAATCTCGATACCCACGGTGGTCTTGCCGGGAATCACTTCCACCACCCGCACGCTGGTCACGGCCAGGGAACGCGCCAGGTCCTTCGCCAGGTTGGCGATGCGACTGACCTTCACGCCGGCGGCCGGCTGGATTTCGTAGCGGGTAATCACCGGGCCCGGGTGGATCGAGTCCACCGACACCTCGACGCCGAACTCCTTGAGCTTGATCTCCAGCAAATGGCCGACGGCCGCCAGGGATTCAGGGGAATAGTTGAGCTGTTTCTTCTCGGCCGGGTCCAGGATCGAGATCGGCGGCAAGGTGCCTTCCACCGCACTGTCGACGAACAGCGGCGCTTGTTTCTCTTTCTGTACGCGCTTGCTTTGCTCCGGCGGCTTGGCCGGGGCCATGGTGATGACCGGCGGCACCTGCTTCTCGCGCTCGGACATGTGCTTGCTCAACGCCTGCTCACGCTCGATCAGGCGCTCCTTGACCTTGGCCTGCTCGCGCTTGTCCGGCGTAGTCGGGGCCACCACGTCGTGGACCCGGTCGTCGACTTCACGCAGTTGCGCCACCAGTTGCTTACGCTCGGTGCGCGCCGCCCACCAGCGGTTCATGGCGCCCTGGATCAGTTCGATCAGGTCGAGGGTGATCTTGCCGGTGACGTCCATGACCTTGAACCAGGACAGGTCGGTGAATACCGTCAGGCCGAACAGGAACAGGGCGATGAACAACAACGTGCTGCCCTGGATGTTCAGGGCGTTCCTGGCCAGGTCGCCGAGGCTTTCCCCCAGCGCCCCGCCCGCCCCGGCCGGCAAGCCGGTGGGCGCATGGAAATGGATATGGGCCAGCGCGGCCCCCGACAGCACCAGGAACACCAGGCCGATCAGGCGCCAGGAGAACAGCCAGCCGCTCCACTGCCACGGTTCATGGCGCTGACGGAAGATCTGGTAGGCCTTGATCGCCAGCAGCAACGGGAAAATGTAGGCGAAATAGCCCAGCACCATGAACAGGATGTCGGCGCTGTAGGAACCGGCCGGACCGCCGAAATTCTGCACGTCGTCGATCTTGCTGTTATGGCTCCAGCCCGGATCGTCCTTGCCGTAGGTCAGCAGGGCCATCATCAGGAACAGGCACAGGGCACCGATGGCGATCAATGCACCTTCCTTGAGCCGGTAGTGCAATTGCTGGCGCCAGAGCGGAACGACTGGTTTAGGTGCTGCGGTGGATTTCTTCAAAACGCTTCTTTTCCTGCGCCAATGGCGCGTCCATCTGTTGAATGACTATAAAAAACTGCCCATGACGAGCAGGTAAAAAAGTGAATGTGCACAACCGGTACTACTTTTACCACTGTGAGGTGCATCCAGAAAACTGCAGGCGTGGCCGAAAATTTGATCTTTAGCCCATCCTGCGTTCAAAACCCAAGCATTGTACGGGTTTGTCGACGCCAAGGCATTGCCCGCTCGCTGAGTGACAGCATCGCCGGATACAGGGTGCACAAGCGCCAATTGGACCATGCATTCTCTTTTGTGACAAAGGCTTATGAGGTGTTTTTTATGAGCGAAGTGAAGCATTCACGCCTGATCATTCTCGGTTCCGGCCCCGCGGGGTACAGCGCGGCGGTCTATGCCGCCCGCGCCAACCTCAAACCCGTAGTCATTACTGGCGTGCAGGCCGGTGGCCAGCTCACCACCACCGTGGAAGTCGATAACTGGCCCGGCGATGTCGAAGGCCTGACCGGCCCGGTTCTGATGGAGCGCATGCAGCGGCACGCCGAGCGTTTCGACACGCAGATCGTCTACGACCATGTTCACACGGCCAAGTTGCAGCAGCGCCCGTTTGAATTGATCGGCGACAGCGGCACCTACACCTGTGATGCGCTGATCATTGCCACCGGCGCCTCGGCCCAGTACCTGGGGCTGCCCTCGGAAGAAAGCTTCGCCGGCAAAGGGGTTTCCGCGTGCGCGACCTGCGATGGCTTTTTCTATCGCAACCAGGTGGTGGCGGTGGTCGGCGGCGGCAATACCGCGGTCGAGGAAGCCCTGTACCTGTCGAACATCGCCAGGGAAGTGCACCTGATCCACCGCCGCGACAAGCTGCGCGCCGAGAAAATCCTCCAGGACAAACTCTTCGAAAAGGCCACCAGCGGCAATATCAAGCTGCACTGGAACCAGAACCTGGATGAAGTCCTGGGCGACGCCAGCGGCGTGACCGGCGCGCGCCTGCGGCACAGCGAGACCGGCGAAACCAGCACCTTGTCCCTCGCCGGGGTGTTCATTGCCATCGGCCATAAACCCAACACCGATCTGTTCCAGGGCCAGTTGACGATGCGCGACGGCTACCTGCGCGTGCGCGGCGGCAGCGAAGGCAACGCCACCGCGACCGCTATCGAGGGCGTATTCGCCGCAGGTGATGTGGCCGACCATGTCTATCGCCAGGCGATCACCTCCGCCGGCGCCGGCTGCATGGCCGCACTCGACGCGGAGAAGTATCTCGATGACATCCCTGCCGTTTGACGGTTAACCTTCCCGGCGGGTACTCGCTGACGGGCGAGACCCGCATCCGCCGCCCTCCCCTTCTACAAGCCGGACACTCATGCTGACTTGGTTACAACGCAACAGCCTCGAATTCCCGCCACTGGCAAAAGCCATGCGCGATCCCAACGGATTATTGGCCGCCGGTGGCGATCTATCCGCCGACCGTCTGATCCAGGCCTATCGCCACGGCTGCTTCCCGTGGTTTTCCGAGGGGCAACCGATCCTGTGGTGGTCGCCGGACCCACGCACGGTGTTGTTTCCCGACGAACTGCATGTATCCCGCAGCCTGGGCAAACTGTTGCGCAAGCAGCGCTATAAAGTGACGTTCGATCGGGATTTTGCCGCGGTCATCCAGGCCTGCGCCGCGCCGCGGGACTATGCCGACGGCACGTGGATCACCGACGCCATGCAAACCGCTTATCTGGAACTGCACCGACGCGGCTTTGCCCATTCGGTGGAAGTCTGGGACCAGGGGGTGCTGGTGGGCGGCTTGTATGGCTTGGCCATGGGGCAGCTGTTCTTTGGCGAGTCCATGTTCAGCCGGGCCGACAATGCGTCGAAATTCGGCTTCGCCACTCTGGTCCAACACCTCAAGGCCGCCGGTTTCGTGCTGATCGACTGCCAGATGCCCACCGAGCACCTGCACAGCCTGGGTGCACGGTCGATCCCACGCAGTGAATTTGCCGATTATCTAAAGGCACATCTGGACCAACCCAACCATGCGACATGGGTTTGCTGAGCGACATTCGCGCTCCTGGCTTACAATTAAATTCAAAGCTTATCCCGAGGGTCGATCATGACCGAGTTGGCGCGTTTGAAGTTCTATGCCACTCAGCCCCACTCTTGCAGTTACCTGCCGGAGGAGCAGGCCACGACGCTGTTCCTCGACCCGAGCCAGCCCATGGATGTGCATGTCTACGCAGACCTGTCGGAAATGGGCTTTCGTCGTAGCGGCGATCACCTTTATCGGCCCCATTGCCAACACTGCAACGCTTGCGTCCCGGCGCGCATTCCCGTGGCGCAATTTTTACCCAATCGCCAGCAGAAACGCATTTTCAAGCGCAACGCCGACCTTCAGGTGCGCCCGGCCAAGCCGCAGTTCACCGAAGAATACTTCGACCTGTACCAACGCTACATCGAACAACGCCACGCCGACGGCGACATGTACCCGCCAAGTCGGGATCAGTTCTCGACGTTCCTGGTGCGTGACCTGCCGTTTTCCCGCTTCTATGAGTTCCGGCTGGAGGGGCGACTGGTCGCCATCGCCGTGACGGACCTGCTGCCCAACGGCCTTTCAGCGGTGTACACCTTCTATGAGCCGGAAGAAGAACGGCGCAGCCTGGGGCGCTTTGCCATTCTCTGGCAAATCAACGAAGCCCGGCGCCTGGGACTGGAAGCGGTGTACTTGGGCTACTGGATCAAGAACTGCAAGAAAATGAACTACAAGACCCAATATCGCCCGATTGAATTGCTGATTAACCAGCGATGGGTCGTCCTGAGTTAGAACCCTTCGGCTTAAAAGCTAGAACCCCTTGGCTTGCCCCCCCTTTTTCGGGCACAATGCACGCCGCTTTTGCCTGGCGCAGTTGCACCGGGCCATTCACTGGATACCGAGGGCTTTACTGCATGTCGAAAGAAGACAGCTTCGAAATGGAAGGCACTGTCGTCGACACCCTGCCCAACACCATGTTTCGTGTGGAGTTGGAAAATGGGCACGTCGTAACCGCGCATATCTCCGGCAAGATGCGCAAGAACTACATTCGTATTCTTACCGGTGACAAAGTGCGCGTCGAGCTGACGCCCTATGACTTGAGCAAAGGGCGCATCACTTACCGCGCTCGCTAACAAGTCAATACAAGACGCCCGGCTGATGCCGGGCGTTTTTGTTTGTGGGAGCTAAGCTTGCTCGCGATAGCGGAGCATCAGACAACATCGATGTCGACTGAACCGACGCCATCGCGAGCAAGCTCGGCTCCCACAGGGACTTGGCGGTGGAACGCCAATCTTGTGCCTTACCCAAACAAACTGTGAGCGAGTTTGCTCGCGATAGCGGTGGGTCAGCTTGCATCGATGCTGAGTGTGCCGCCGCCATCGCGAGCAAGCTCGCTCCCACAAGGGGGCGATTGGCGTGAGTCTGGAACAGCAAAAAGGCGCCTTTCGGCGCCTTTTGCTTTATTGCAACTAACGGTCAGGCCATTTCGGCCGTGGTTTCGAAGTCGAAGGTCAGTTCGCCGTCCTTGATGTCGATGTGAACCACACCGCCATGTTCGGCCAGCTCGCCAAAGAGGATCTCCTCCGCCAGTGGACGCTTGATCTTGTCCTGGATCAAGCGAGCCATCGGCCGCGCGCCCATCGTCACATCGTAACCACCTTCGGCCAGCCAACTGCGGGCCGCATCGGTCACCTCCAGCAACACACGCTTGTCTTCGAGTTGCGCCTGAAGTTCGGTAAGGAACTTGTCCACCACGCTCTTGATGACTTCATGGCTGAGGCGACCGAACTGGATAATGGTGTCCAGGCGATTGCGGAACTCAGGCGTGAAGCTCTTCTTGATCACTTCCATCGCATCGGACGAGTGGTCCTGATGGGTGAAACCGATCGAAGCGCGAGCCGCGGTTTCGGCACCGGCGTTCGTGGTCATGATGACGATCACGTTGCGGAAATCCGCCTTGCGCCCGTTGTTATCGGTCAGCGTACCGTGGTCCATCACCTGCAGGAGCAGGTTGAAGACTTCCGGATGCGCCTTCTCGATCTCGTCGAGCAGCAATACGCAGTGCGGTTGCTTGGTGATGGCTTCGGTCAACAGGCCGCCCTGGTCGAAACCGACATAGCCCGGAGGCGCACCGATCAGACGCGATACGGTGTGGCGCTCCATGTACTCGGACATGTCGAAGCGCACCAGCTCGATGCCCATCGCCTTGGCCAATTGCCGCGCCGCCTCGGTCTTGCCGACACCGGTAGGACCGGCGAACAGGAACGAGCCCACCGGCTTGTCCGGCGACTTGAGACCGGCGCGGGACAGCTTGATGGCGGTCGACAGCGAGTCGATGGCCGCATCCTGGCCGAACACCGTCAGCTTCAGGTCACGCTCCAGGTTACGCAGCAGTTCCTTGTCGGAACTGGTGACGTGCTTGGGCGGAATCCGCGCGATTTTCGCCACGATATCCTCGACCTGAGGCACTTCGATACGCTTGACGCGTTTCTCCACGGGTTGCAGGCGCTGGTAGGCACCCGCTTCGTCGATGACGTCGATGGCCTTGTCCGGCATGTGCCGATCGTTGATGTAGCGCGAGGCCAGTTCAGCCGCCGCGCGCAGGGCTTCATCGCTGTATTCGATGTTGTGGTGCAGCTCGAAACGCCCCTTCAGGCCGCGCAGGATGCCAATGGTGTCTTCCACCGAGGGCTCCGACACATCGACTTTCTGGAAACGCCGGGCCAGGGCACGGTCTTTCTCGAAGATCCCGCGGAATTCCTGGAACGTGGTCGAGCCGATGCAACGGATATCACCCGAGGACAGCAGCGGCTTGAGCAGGTTCGACGCATCCATGACCCCGCCCGACGCCGCCCCGGCACCGATGATGGTGTGGATTTCGTCGATAAACAGGATCGCCTGCGGACGTTTTTTCAGTTCGCCGAGCAACGCCTTGAAGCGCTTCTCGAAATCACCGCGGTATTTGGTACCGGCCAGCAAGGCACCCAGGTCAAGGGAATACACCACGCTGTTGGCCAGCAGGTCCGGCACCTGGTTGTCGACGATGCGCTTGGCCAGGCCTTCGGCAATCGCGGTCTTGCCCACGCCTGCCTCGCCCACCAGCAATGGGTTGTTCTTGCGACGTCGGGCCAAGATCTGGGCCACGCGCTCGACTTCCGCCTCGCGCCCGACCAACGGATCGATCCGCCCCTGGCGCGCCAGTTCGTTCAGGTTGCTGGCATAGGCATCCAATGGGTTGCCTGAAGAAGAAGACTCACCGCCCTCGTCGTCCTGCATATCCTGCTCACCCTCGGAATGATCGCCATGCCCCGGCACCTTGGAGATGCCATGGGCGATGTAGTTGACGACATCGATACGCGCAACGCTCTGCTGCTTGAGCAGGAACACCGCTTGGCTTTCCTGCTCGCTGAAGATGGCAACCAGCACGTTGGCGCCGGTGACTTCACGCTTGCCCGAGCTCTGTACGTGGAAGACAGCACGCTGCAGGACACGCTGGAAGCCCAGGGTTGGCTGGGTTTCGCGATCCTCGTCATGCACGGGGATCAATGGCGTGGTGGAGTCGATGAACTCCTGCAGATCATGCTTGAGTTTATCGAGGTTCGCGCCGCAGGCACGCAAAACGGTGGCGGCAGCCTCGTTATCCAATAGGGCCAGCAGCAGGTGTTCGACGGTCATGAATTCATGACGCTTCGAACGAGCCTCCTTGAAGGCAAGATTGAGGGTGACTTCGAGCTCGCGGTTTAACATAGCTTCACCTCATACCCAAGTGGTCGGCGTTAACCGTCCTTCTCGATTTCACAGAGTAGCGGATGCTGGCTTTCCCGGGCGTACTGGTTGACCTGCATGGCCTTCGTCTCGGCGATGTCGCGGGTAAACACTCCACATACTGCCCGTCCCTCTGTATGGACGGCCAGCATGACCTTGGTCGCCAGCTCACGATTCAGGTTAAAAAACACCTCGAGCACTTCGACGACGAAATCCATCGGTGTGTAGTCATCGTTGAACAAAACCACCTTGTACATCGGTGGCGCCTGTAATGCGGGCTTTGCTTCCTGAACAGCAATGCCTGCGGAATCGTCGTCGTGTAGATCCGGGCGATCCTGATTGAATGTTAGTCGAATCTGGCTGACTGCATGCATGGAAAGAAAGGTTCGTTTAGTTGGCG
This sequence comes from Pseudomonas beijingensis, assembly GCF_030687295.1. Lineage (NCBI taxonomy): Bacteria > Pseudomonadati > Pseudomonadota > Gammaproteobacteria > Pseudomonadales > Pseudomonadaceae > Pseudomonas > Pseudomonas beijingensis. Next base: position 5,098,321 of record NZ_CP117425.1, read on the forward strand.
AATACAGTGATGGGGGCGCTTGTGGGCGATTTCAACCACGACCACCGGAGCCACCTTGACTATCGGGAAAACGGTGTTACAACCAATAGAGCCCATCGTGGGTTAAAAAGGTCCGTGGAATCTATCCTGTTAACAAGATTAGCCTGCGGATGGACTGGATGATACTCCAGTGATGGAGTGCGTTGCAGAGGGAAATGGGTTATGTCGCTCGTCAAGAATGGCAGGGTTAAATGGTTCAACAACGCCAAGGGCTTTGGTTTCGTTATCGTCGACGGGGTGGATGAAGACCTTTTCGCCCATTACTCAACCATCCAGATGGAGGGCTATAAAACCCTGAAAGCCGGGCAGCCGGTGACTTGCGAAGTCATCCAGGGACCCAAGGGCCTGCACGCCACCAACATCAAGGTAATCGTCGTCGAAGACGCCGCCCCCCTTGTTCATACCCATGCCAGGGTCACCGAGCCCCATTGACCGATCATCACCGCCCTGCATGATATGAAAATGCCCGGCTCGATCACTCTAGCCGGGCATTCGCGCTGAGCGCCGATTCGCTTACATGTGCGAGATCAGGGCATCACCGAAGCCCGAGGACGACACCAGCTTGGCGCCCTCCATCAGCCGTTCGAAGTCATAGGTCACGGTCTTGGCCGAAATCGCGCCATTGGTGCCCTTGATGATCAGGTCGGCCGCTTCGGTCCAACCCATGTGGCGCAGCATCATTTCCGCCGACAGGATCAGCGAGCCCGGGTTGACCTGGTCTTTGCCGGCATACTTGGGCGCAGTACCGTGGGTGGCCTCGAACATCGCCACGGTGTCGGACAGGTTGGCGCCCGGCGCGATGCCGATACCGCCCACTTCCGCCGCCAGAGCGTCGGACAGGTAGTCACCGTTCAGGTTCAGGGTGGCGATCACGTCATATTCAGCCGGACGCAACAGGATCTGCTGCAACATCGCATCGGCGATGGCGTCCTTGACGATGACGTTCTTGCCGGTCCGCGGGTTCTTGAACTGCATCCACGGCCCGCCGTCGAGCAGGGTCGCACCGAACTCTTCGGCCGCCACTTCGTAGGCCCATTCCTTGAAGGCACCTTCGGTGAACTTCATGATGTTGCCTTTATGCACGATGGTCAGCGAATCGCGATCGTTGTCGACCACATATTGCAGGGCCTTGCGAGCCAGGCGCTTGGTGCCCTGCTTGGAAACCGGCTTGACGCCGATGCCGCAATCCTCGTCGAAACGGATCTTGGTCACGCCCATTTCTTCTTTCAGGAACTTGATGACCTTGGTGGCTTCGGCCGAACCGGCCTTCCACTCGATGCCGGCGTAGATATCCTCGGAGTTCTCACGGAAGATCGTCATGTCCACGTCGCCAGGCTTCTTGACCGGGCTTGGCACGCCTTCGAACCAGCGCACCGGGCGCAGGCAGACATACAAGTCGAGCTGCTGGCGCAGCGCTACGTTCAACGAACGGATACCGCCACCGACCGGCGTGGTCAGCGGGCCCTTGATGGACACCACGTAGTCCTTGACCGCGTCCAGGGTTTCCTGGGGCAGCCAGGTATCCTGGTCGTAGACCTGGGTCGCTTTCTCACCGGCATAGACTTCCATCCAGGAAATCTTGCGCTTGCCGCCATAGGCCTTCTGAACCGCAGCGTCCACAACCTTGATCATGACCGGACTGATATCGACGCCAATGCCGTCGCCTTCGATGAAGGGGATGATCGGGTTGTCGGGAACATTAAGAGAATGGTCTGCATTGACGGTGATTTTGTCACCGACGGCTGGAACCTGAATCTTTTGATACCCCATGCTGAACTCCATTGCTTGGATTGAACATCTGGCTGCGTTCGAGCGTACCCCAGTTGAATCGGCGCGCAAACCCTACGTTAGGCCCATCAGCGGCAAAGTCTTGCACTTCGCCGCGTACAACCTGCGAAAACCAAGGGAAAAGCGCCAAACATGAGCATAGTTTGCCCCAGGAGTACTGCGACGTTTAGACCAATGGACGTGTACGGAAGTCTATGAACCATCGGCAGATCGCCAGCTACCTATGTATAATGCCGCCGCTGACCACAGGGTCACGACGGCTGACGGCTCTATCACAGGACTTTCCGCCAACTTAAAAGCCGGACCGTTACCGCGGCCCGACCGCTTGACGCTCGACTGATGCACCCAACATCACCGCGAAGAAACCTCGACATTCGGCTCACGGATGACTTTGAACGAACGCGCTTACCCGGCGCCCCTCGAGTTTCTGCGCATGCTTTAGCAAAGAAGAGAGTTAATCCGAATATGCCCACCCGCTCGAAGATCATCTACACCTTCACCGACGAAGCGCCTGCCCTCGCCACCTATTCGCTGCTGCCGATCGTCGAAGCCTTTACCGCTTCGGCCGATATCGCCGTGGAAACCCGCGATATCTCCCTCGCGGGGCGCATCCTGGCCAGCTTCCCCGAGCAACTGGGTGACAAAGCCGTAGCCGACCACCTCGCCGAACTGGGCGACCTGGCCGTTACGCCAGAAGCCAACATCATCAAGCTGCCGAACATCAGCGCCTCGGTGCCGCAACTGCAGGCCGCGATCAAGGAATTGCAGGCCCAGGGCTACGCACTGCCGGACTACCCGGAAACCGTGACCAGCGATGCCGAGAAAGATGCACGCGCCCGTTACGACAAGGTCAAGGGCAGCGCCGTGAACCCGGTCCTGCGCGAAGGCAACTCCGACCGTCGCGCGCCGCTGTCGGTCAAGAACTACGCTCGCAAGCACCCGCACAAGATGGGCGCCTGGGCCGCGGACTCCAAGTCCCACGTGGCCCACATGAGCACCGGCGATTTCTACGGCAGCGAAAAAGCCGCCCTGATCGACGCCGCCGGCAGCGTGAAAATCGAGCTGATCGCCCAGGACGGCACCGCCACTGTCCTGAAGGAAAAAACCACCGTACAAGCCGGTGAGATCCTCGACTGCGCAGTGATGAGCAAAAACGCCCTGCGCGACTTCATCGCCGCTGAAATCGAAGACGCCAAGCAAAAAGGCGTGCTGCTGTCGGTTCACCTCAAGGCCACCATGATGAAGGTCTCCGACCCGATCATGTTCGGCCAGATCGTTGCCGAGTTCTATAAAGACGCCTTGGCCAAGCACGCTCAAGTGCTGGAGCAGATCGGCTTCAACCTGAACAACGGCATCGGCGACCTGTACGCCCGCATCAAGGCCCTGCCGGCCGAGCAGCAGGCGCAGATCGAAGCCGACATCCAGGCGGTCTACGCGGCGCGCCCATCCCTGGCGATGGTCAACTCCGACAAAGGCATCACCAACCTGCACGTGCCGAGCGACGTGATCGTCGACGCCTCGATGCCGGCCATGATTCGTGACTCCGGCAAGATGTGGGGCACCGATGGCCAGTTGCACGACACCAAGGCTGTGATCCCGGATCGCTGCTACGCCACCATCTACCAGGCGGTGATCGAAGACTGCAAGCAACACGGCGCCTTCGACCCAACCACCATGGGCAGCGTGCCGAACGTTGGCCTGATGGCCAAGAAAGCCGAGGAATACGGTTCCCACGACAAGACCTTCCAGATCAAGGCCAACGGCGTGGTGCGCGTTTCCGACAGCAACGGCCGCACTCTGCTGGAGCAGAACGTCGAGGCTGGCGATATCTTCCGCATGTGCCAGACCAAGGACGCGCCGATCCAGGATTGGGTCAAACTGGCCGTCAACCGTGCCCGCGCCAGCAGCACCCCGGCGATCTTCTGGCTGGACCCGATGCGCGCCCACGACGGCGTGGTCATCGAGAAAGTCCAGACCTACCTGAAGGACCACGACACCAGCGGTCTGGACATCCGCATCATGTCGCCGGTCGACGCGATGAAGTTCACCCTGGGCCGCACCCGCGAAGGCAAGGACACCATCTCGGTGACCGGCAACGTGCTGCGTGACTACCTGACCGACCTGTTCCCGATCATGGAACTGGGCACCAGCGCCAAGATGCTGTCGATCGTGCCGCTGATGAACGGCGGCGGCCTGTTCGAAACCGGCGCCGGCGGCTCGGCACCCAAGCACGTCCAGCAGCTGCTGGAAGAAAACTTCCTGCGCTGGGATTCCCTGGGCGAGTTCCTGGCCCTGGCCGCGTCCCTCGAGCACCTGGGTGTGACCTACAACAACCCGAAAGCCCTGGTGCTGGCCAAGACCCTGGACCAGGCTACCGGTGAGTTCCTGGACCGCAACAAATCGCCATCGCGCAAGGTCGGCGGCATCGACAACCGCGGCAGCCACTTCTACCTGACCCTGTTCTGGGCCCAGGCACTGGCCGCCCAGGACGACGACGCAGCCCTCAAGGCCCAGTTCGCGACCCTGGCCAAGACATTGACCGACAACGAAGAAAAAATCGTTGCCGAACTCAATGCCGTCCAAGGCAAGCCCGTGGACATCGGCGGTTACTACTTCGCCAACCCGGAGCTGACCAGCAAGGCCATGCGCCCAAGCAACACCTTCAACGCGGCGATCGCTGCGCTGGTATAAAGTTGTAAGGAAGCACCACGAACCCCGGCCTTGTGCCGGGGTTTGTGTTTCTGGCATTTACACCATTCATCAGACAGAACCCGACCCTGTGGGAGCGAGCTTGCTCGCGATAGCGATGTAGCATTCAACATTGATATTGACTGACCCACCGCTATCGCGAGCAAGCTCGCTCCCACAGTTGACCGTGCTTGACTATTGAATCGAGGACACTTGCTGTCCACGGACCGTGCGTTAGAGAGACTGCTTGACAGCGTCAGGAGGCAGCCTAGGCTCAATGGCATCGTTCTAAGTACGCCCTCTTCACTGAAGGCGCATGAAATAGACCATGAAGGCTGAAGGCCCCGGCGTGACCCAAACACGCTCCTTTCACCTTTTGGGATGCGGGATGTCTCGGCAAGAGAACGAGAGAGCGTCGGATCAGGTGTCATTCTGAAACTGGAAGGGCCTGCAGCAGTGTCGACCTCAAGTGGAGCGAAACCGGGTTGCTGAAATCGCCTACGTAGCGATAGCAATCCGTGAACAAGGTTTGAGTTTTTTCAACGAACAACAAGCGCTGACAACTCATCACCTGACTCGCGTACATTGAGGAAACACGTAATGGAAAAAAAAGCGCAAGTAACCATACCTGCTCAACGGCACTTCTCTATTGGGAACTGGAGCTTTCTGGAGCTGACAGTTTCCCCAACCCTATATGCTAGAGATCGCGACAACGAACCCTTTGCATATCGCGAAATAAATAAGCTTAGCTCTTCGGGTGGAAGATACTCTACAGATGTTCGCACCAATGACCATGGCCAGAGATACAGCTACGCCACCGCCTCCCATGAATTACTGTTTAAAAGCGCATCTGCCGAATACAGATTCAATGCGAACAAATTCGGAAACCAAGTCACCTACTCAACCAGCTCACCGGGCGCCTCCGTCGAAGCTTTTTATTGGATCTTCGATGATTTTCTACGCGTGATTGAACTTACGATGCGTAAATCAGATGATCCCGTCGACCATAAAATAGATGAGTCCAACAGGGAGTACGAAGTTCAGCTCAACGGTCAGATCATTCAATGTTCTACAGGGGACCCTGTGCATCCCGCTCCTAAAAAAAAGGTGTCACAAATCGTTATCGCAGACACGGATAGATTTTCTTTTTTATCCAATGTAAATATCTATTTTTCGGGCTGCGATGTATACCAAGAATATCCGCCAGAAAAAATAAAAAAGGTTGACCGACACGGCGAGGGCAATCCCAGCGCGGCCACCGATTACTACCTCACACCGGACAAGGGCTATCCCCCTGGCATCACAATTCTTACTATAAAAGACGGGTTCTCGGAAGCAACGGCTGTCGTCGAGTTCGATCACGACACATTCAATAAACAGGTAACCGTGACCATCAAATCGTTCACCAGCAGACTGTGTGACATCCGAGACTTTTCATACCTCGAACAATACTTTCCCAATGCGATATGTATCGCGCTTTAAGGATCTCCGGATCTTGCACCCGCCTGCGGGACTTGCTCGGGACGGCGAGTGGTCATTCATTATCGACTGACCCACCGCTATCGCGAGCAAGCTCGCTCCCACAATGGCCCAATTCCAATCTGAGAAATAAAGGCCCCCATGAACTGGCAATCCCACATTACCGCCCCCCTCGCTGAGGACCAAGGCCGTTTTCAGATGACGTGGATGCAACGGCAGACGGGTGGCGGCCAACGCATAGCAAGATAGGGGCATTGTTCCTGTGCGCGGCATCAGCTTGACAGAATCAGGAGGCAGCCTAGGCTTGACAGCATCGTTCTAAGTACGCCCTCTTCACTGAAGGCGCATGAAATAGACCATGAAGATTGAAGGCCCCGGCGTGACCCAAACACGCTCCTTTCAGCCTTTTGGGATGCGGGATGTCTCGGCAAGAGAACGAGAGAGCGTCGGATCAGGTGTCATCCTGATTACCTAAAGATGTAGCGACCTCAAGCGGAGCGAAACCGGGTTGCTGAATCCGCTACGTAGCGATAGCAATCCTTGTCCAGGGTTTGAGTTTTTCAGCGAGCAACACATGCTTAAAACTCAGCACCCAGCTCATACACTGAGGGTCCACATTGTGAAGAAGAATGCGCAAATTACTATGACCGCTCAAATGCCTTTCAGCATTGCAAATATCGACAATCAACAGCTGCTAGGCGCTCCCGCCCTATACAAGAGAGAGGGCCAGGGCGAGCCTTTTGAATATCCTAAAATAGATGAATTCACCGATACGTATACCCTTTACTGCTCTACAGATGTTCGCCACAACGACCACGGACAGAGATACAACTACATCACAGCTTCCCAGGAGCTTCTATTTAAAAGCGCACATGCCGAATACAGATTCAATTTGAACAAATTTGGAAACCAGGTCACCTATTCAACCAATTCTCCAGGTGCTAGCGTCACGGCCAATCCTTGGATTTTCGATGACTTCTCCATGAAAATTCAGCTTGAAATGCGTGAGCCAGGTACAAAGGCCGACCGAAAGACAGATAAGACCAACAGGCGACTCGAGGCCCAGACTTACGATCAGGTCCTTCAATATGCTTCAAACGACCCCGTGCATCCTGCTCCGCAAAAAAAGGCCTCACAAGTCGTTATCAAAAACACAGATAAATTCTCGCTGCTATTCAATGTCAACCTCTATTTCTCGGGCTGCGATGTATACCAAGAGTTCCCTCCAGGTGAAATGCACAAAGTTGACAAACGAGCTGGGGCATCTACCGACTGCTACCTCACACCGGAAAAGGGTTATCCACCAGGAGTCACAACCCTGACGATAAAAAATGGATTTTCGGAGGCAACCGCCATCGTCAAATTTGACCACGACGCATCAAAAAAACAGGTCACCATGACAATCGAATCATTTACGAGCAAGCTTTGTGACATCCGAGACTTCTCACTCAGCAACAAACCATTTCCGAATGCGATATGCATTGCTCTTTAAGGATGATCAGAACCCGCACAGGCCTGCGAAGGGCTACTGCAATTTACGTTCAAGACCAGCCTCGCTGAAAAGGAGGACGTAATTGCCTGTAGGGGCCCTTGCTCGGGACGGCGATCCATCGTTCATTTAATATCGACTGATCCACCGCCATCGCGAGCAAGCTCGCTCCCACAGTGGCCCATATTCCAATCTGAAAATAGAGAACCCCATGGACTGGCAACCCCACATCACCGTCGCCACCATCGTCGAAGACCACGGCCGCTTCCTGATGGTGGAAGAATCCAAAGGCGGACGCGCGGTGCTCAACCAGCCCGCCGGACACCTGGACCCCAACGAAACGCTGATCGAAGCCGCCGTGCGCGAAACCCTGGAAGAAACCGGCTGGGACGTCGAGCCCACCGGCGTGGTGGGCATTTATCTGTACACCGCCCCCAGCAACGGCGTGACGTACCAGCGGGTCTGTTTCGCCGCCAAGGCCTTGAAACACCACCCTGAGTATCAACTGGACGACGGCATCCTGGGCGCCAGATGGCTGAGCCGCGACGAACTGCTCGAACAGCGCGAGCACTGGCGCAGCGAGCTGATCATCCGCTGCATCGACGATTATCTGGACGGCCACCACCACAGTCTGACGCTGATCCGTCCTTCTCTTTAGCCTTGCGCGCCCGGGCCTGATAGAATCGCGTCCTTTTTCAAGACACTCATTGAATTCCTATGCGTGATCCAGCCCCTTCTGACACACCCAAGAAGCGCGTCATTGTCGGCATGTCCGGCGGCGTGGACTCTTCCGTTTCCGCCCTTCTGCTGATCGAGCAGGGTTATGAGGTGGAAGGCCTGTTCATGAAGAACTGGGAAGAAGACGACGGAACCGAATACTGCACCGCCATGGATGACCTGGCGGACGCCCAGGCCGTGTGCGACAAGATCGGCATCAAGCTGCACACCGCCAACTTCGCCGCCGAGTACTGGGACAACGTGTTCGAGCACTTCCTGGCCGAATACAAGGCCGGGCGCACGCCGAACCCGGACATCCTCTGCAACCGCGAAATCAAGTTCAAGGCGTTCCTCGACTACGCCATGATGCTCGGCGCCGACCTAATCGCCACCGGCCACTACGTGCGCCGTCGCGACATCGACGGCCGCACCGAACTGCTCAAGGGCCTGGACCCAAACAAGGACCAGAGCTACTTCCTGCATGCCGTCGGCGGCGAGCAGATCGCCAAGACACTGTTCCCGGTAGGTGAACTGGAAAAGCCCGAAGTGCGCGCAATTGCGGAGAAACACCAGCTCGCCACCGCCAAAAAGAAGGATTCCACCGGGATCTGCTTCATTGGCGAGCGCCGTTTCAGCGATTTCCTCAAGCAATACCTGCCAGCCCAGCCAGGCGAGATCAAGACCACCGAAGGTGAAGTCATCGGCCGTCACCATGGTCTGATGTACCACACCATCGGCCAGCGCCAGGGCCTGGGCATCGGTGGGCTGAAAGACGCTGGGGAAGAGCCGTGGTACGTGCTGGTCAAGGACCTGGAACACAACGAGCTGATCGTCGGCCAGGGCAACGACCATCCCTGGCTGTTTTCCCGTGCCCTGCTCGCCTCCGACATCTACTGGGTCAACCCGGTCGACCTCAGCGAACCACGCCGCCTGACGGCCAAGGTTCGCTACCGCCAGAGCGACCAGCCCTGCACCCTGGAAAAAACCGCCACAGGCTACCGTGCCACCTTCGACGACCCGCAGCGGGCGGTCACACCCGGCCAGTCGGTGGTGTTCTACGACGGCGACATCTGCCTGGGCGGCGGCGTGATCGAAGTCGCAGAGCCCTGGAGCAGCAAGGCATGAACCCCATCCAGGAACAACTGACGGCATTGGGCGGCGTGTTTCTCGCCGCCGTGCTGGTGGACAGGATCGCCAAGACCGGCCAGGCCACCGAAGCGGGCGTGGCCTGCATGCTCGGCAGCCTGCTGGTTCGCGACCCCAAGGACACACTGGAAGTCTATGGCGGCGACGACCTGAACCTGCGCGAAGGCTATCGTGCGCTGATCGGCGCCTTGGAGCGCGATCCCAGCGCCTTGCAACGCGAGCCGCTGCGCTATGCCCTGTCGATGCTGGGCCTTGAGCGCCAGTTGGCCAAGCGCGACGACCTGCTGGAGACCATCGGCAAACGCTTGCCGCAGATCCAGTCCCAGGTCGAGCACTTCGGCCCGGCTCACGAAAACGTCGTCGCGGCCTGCGGTTCGCTGTACCAGGACACCCTGAGCACCTTGCGCCAGCGCATCCAGGTGCATGGCGACATGCGCAACCTGCAACAGCCGAGCAATGCCTCGAAGATCCGCGCCCTGCTGCTGGCCGGGATTCGCTCGGCACGGCTGTGGCGGCAGTTGGGTGGCCATCGCTGGCAACTGGTGATCAGCCGACGCAAATTGCTGAAAGAGCTTTACCCGTTGATGCGCAACGAATAAGTCGCCTCAACCCATTTTTTAGCTTGTTACGCGTAACACGCCGGTCAGTTGGCGACGGACCGGCGATTGTTTTCATGTATGATACGCGCCCCATTTCGTTGCCCGACTGTCCGAGAACACCCTATGCAGCTCTCTTCGCTCACTGCGGTTTCCCCTGTTGACGGCCGCTACGCCGGCAAAACCCAGGCCCTGCGCCCGATTTTCAGCGAGTACGGCCTGATCCGTGCCCGCGTCCTGGTTGAAGTGCGCTGGCTCCAGCGCCTGGCCGCCCACCCTGCCATCGGCGAAGTGCCGGCGTTCTCGGCCGAAGCCAACGCGGTGTTGAACGCCCTGGCCGAAAACTTCGTGCTGGAACACGCCGAGCGCGTCAAAGAGATCGAGCGCACCACCAACCACGACGTCAAGGCCATCGAATACCTGCTCAAGGAGCAGGCGGCCAAGCTGCCGGAGCTGGCCAATGTCAGCGAGTTCATCCACTTTGCCTGCACCAGCGAGGACATCAACAACCTGTCCCACGCCCTGATGCTGCGCGAAGGCCGTGATGAAGTGATGCTGCCCCTGATGCGCCAGACCGCCCAGGCCATCCGCGAACTGGCGATCCGCTTCGCCGACGTGCCGATGCTGTCGCGCACCCACGGTCAACCGGCATCGCCGACCACCCTGGGCAAGGAGCTGGCGAACGTGGTCTATCGCCTGGAGCGCCAGATCGCCCAGGTGGCCGCCGTGCCGCTGCTGGGCAAGATCAACGGCGCCGTGGGCAACTACAACGCCCACCTGTCGGCCTACCCGGACATCGACTGGGAAGCCAATGCCCGCGCCTTCATCGAAGACGAGCTGGGCCTGAGCTTCAACCCGTACACCACCCAGATCGAACCGCACGACTACATCGCCGAGCTGTTCGATGCAATCGCCCGTTTCAACACCATCCTGATCGACTTCGACCGTGACATCTGGGGCTACATCTCCCTGGGTTACTTCAAGCAGCGCACCATCGCCGGCGAAATCGGTTCCTCGACCATGCCGCACAAGGTCAACCCGATCGACTTCGAAAACTCCGAAGGCAACCTGGGCATCGCCAACGCGCTGTTCCAGCACCTGGCGAGCAAACTGCCGATCTCCCGCTGGCAGCGTGACCTGACCGACTCCACGGTGCTGCGCAACCTGGGCGTGGGCTTTGCCCATAGCGTCATTGCCTACGAAGCCAGCCTCAAGGGCATCAGCAAGCTGGAACTGAACGAGCAGAAGATCGCCGCCGACCTGGACGCCTGCTGGGAAGTCCTGGCCGAGCCGATCCAGACCGTGATGCGTCGCTACAACATCGAAAACCCGTATGAAAAGCTGAAAGAGCTGACCCGTGGCAAGGGCATCAGCCCTGAAGCGCTGCAGACTTTCATCGATGGCCTGGACATGCCTGCCGAGGCCAAGGCGGAGCTGAAGAAGCTCACGCCGGCCAGCTACATCGGCAACGCGGCGGCACAAGCCAAGCGCATCTGATCCACGGCTTTACCTTTGAGACGCCCGGCCGCGCCGGGCGTTTTTATTCGCGTCTGAAAAGTATATTTTTTCAATAGGTTACACATGAATCCTGATATTCCTCTGCAACTCCTGGGCGGCATCACGGCACGGGAGTTCCTGCGCGACTACTGGCAGAAAAAACCCCTGCTGATCCGTCAGGCGATTCCTGACTTCCAAAGCCCGATCGATGCCGATGAACTGGCTGGCCTGGCCTTGGAAGAAGAAGTCGAATCGCGCCTGGTGATCGAGCACGGCGAGCGTCCCTGGGAACTGCGTCGCGGCCCATTCGCCGAAGACGAATTCAGCAAGTTGCCGGAGCGCGAGTGGACCCTGCTGGTGCAGGCGGTCGACCAGTTCGTGCCGGAAGTCAGCGAACTGCTGGAGAACTTCCGTTTCCTGCCGAGCTGGCGCATCGACGATGTGATGATCAGCTTCGCCGCCCCGGGTGGCAGCGTGGGTCCGCATTTCGATAACTATGACGTGTTCCTGCTGCAGGGCCATGGCCAGCGCAACTGGAAGATCGGCCAGATGTGCGACTCCGAAAGCCCGCTGCTGCAGCACGCAGACCTGCGCATCCTCGCCGACTTCGAAGCCACCGACGAGTGGGTCCTTGAACCGGGCGACATGCTCTACCTGCCGCCGCGCCTGGCGCACTGCGGCGTGGCCGTGGACGACTGCATGACCTACTCGGTAGGCTTCCGCGCGCCGAGCGCCGCCGAAGTGCTGACCCACTTCACCGACTTCCTCAGCCAGTTCCTGCCGGACGAAGAACGCTACACCGATGCCGACGCGCGCCCGGTGGCCGACCCGCACCAGATCCAGCACGACGCCCTCGACCGCCTCAAGGGCCTGCTGGCCGAGCACATGAGCGACGAACGCCTGCTGCTGACCTGGTTCGGCCAGTTCATGACCGAGCCGCGCTACCCGGAACTGGTGGTGGGCCCGGAACTGGAAGAAGACGACCTGCTGGCCAGCCTGGAACAAGGCGCCGTGATCATCCGCAACCCGAGCGCGCGCCTTGCCTGGTCGGAAGTCGATGATGACCTGCTGCTGTTCGCCAGCGGCCAGAGCCGTTACCTGCCGGGCAAGCTGCGCGAATTGCTGAAGATGATCTGTGCCGCCGACGCCCTGCACATCGAGAACCTTGGCCCGTGGTTGGCCGACGAAGACGGTCGCGGCCTGGTCTGCGAGCTGGTCAAGCAAGGCAGCCTGGGGTTCGCCGATGAATAAAATTCACGTTCGTGTCGCAGACTGGCAAAAGGATAACGCCGAGATCCGGCGCATTCGTGAGACCGTGTTCATCGCCGAGCAGTCCGTTCCGCCCGAGCTGGAATGGGATGCCGATGACCAGAGCGCAGTGCATTTCCTGGCGTTCGAAGGCGATTTTCCCATTGGCACCGCTCGTCTATTGACCGACGGCCACATCGGCCGAGTCTCGGTCCTCAAGGACTGGCGCGGCCTGAAGGTGGGCGATGCGCTGATGCATGCGGTGATCGCAGAAGCCGAGAAGCGTGGGCTCCAGCAGCAGATGCTCAGCGCCCAGGTGCATGCCACGCCGTTCTATGAGCGGTTGGGGTTTGCGGTGGTCAGCGAGGAGTTCCTGGAAGCCGGAATTCCTCATGTGGACATGGTTCGCCATTCGGCCTGACACCGCAGCGCAGCCATCGCGAGCAAGCTCGCTCCCACAGGGACCTGCGGTGAACAGAGATTTCGTGTACATCACTATTCCAATGTGGGAGCGAGCTTGCTCGCGATGAGGCCCTGAAGAACACCACAAAACGCCCCGCCATCCTCCGATGCCGGGGCGTTTTGCCGTCTACCATTCAACTTGCCCCACCCCAGGCCGACAAACTGGCAATATCAAGCCTTTGTCTCGCGGAGAAATGGACATGTCCTTACGCACCCTGCTGACCACCCTGCTGCTCGGCTGCAGCCTGTCGGTCATGGCGGACACGCAAATCGTGCCGCTGAACTACCGCACCAGCGCCGACCTGTTGCCGGTGGCACAGAATTTCATCGGCAAGGACGGCCAGGTCAGCGCCTACGGCAACCAACTGATCGTCAATGCCGATCCGGGCAAGATCGAAGAACTCCGGCAATTCCTCGCCCAACTGGACACCGCCCCCAAGCGCCTGCTGATCACGGTCGACACCAACGAAAACAACCTGCAGGGCAACCAGGGTTACTCGGTCAACGGTGCAGCCCCCAGCCAGACCCGCATCATCAACCGCAGCACCGCCAGCCGTGACGGCGGCGTGCAGCAGGTGCAGGCCAGCGAGGGCCAGCCAGCGCTGATCCAGGTGGGCCAGAGCGTGCCGTTCACCAGCAACCAGACCGACAACTACGGGCGCATGCAAAGCCAGACCGAATACCGCAACGTCACCCAAGGTTTCTATGTCACGGCCAGCGTCACCGGCGAGACCGTTCATCTGAGCATCAGTACCAACCGTGACCGTATGAGCCAGGAACGTCCAGATGTAGTGAACGTTCAGAGTACCGACACAACTGTCAGCGGACGCCTGGGCGAATGGATCACCCTGGCCGGCGTGAATCGCCAGACTCAGGCCGACAAACAAGGCCTGACCCGCAGCTACTCGACCCAGGGCCGCGATGACATGATTTTGCGGGTCAAGGTCGACACCCTGAACTGAAGCACCAAAAACTGACTGATGAGTCGTATTAGACCAAAGATGTAGTGCTATAAAAAAAGCACTACAAAACGTTTGACGAGCCAAAAAACCGAAGGCATGATGGCCTCGCTCCCGCTAATCAGGGGCCCTGGCAAGGGCCTTCGGGTCGACGCTTGCAACTACCCTGCGAGCCGATTCGTGTCTGTACCGCCCACAAGGTGTGTTTGACGAGGTTGCGACTGGAACGAAGTTGTCCCGAGGGACGGAAGCGTAACTAGGTAACCCGGCATCACTCTGAGTTCGTATCAAGGCCCACGACGCCCGAATGCGCCCGCAGTTCGCCCCTACCTGCTCACTTTCCCCTCGAGCCCATCGTTCTTCCCGTCGCCGCCCCGCCTGAACCGACTTGTACGCCAACCCCTGGTCGGCAGGAGCAGGAATTTTCCACCAAGACCTATGCGACGAGGTTTATCTCCATGGCACTGACACGCGAACAGCAAATTGCAGCCCTTGAAAAAGACTGGGCTGAAAACCCGCGCTGGAAAGGCGTGAAGCGCAATTATTCCGCTGCTGACGTCGTCCGTCTGCGTGGCTCGGTTCAACCTGAGCACACCTTTGCGAAAATGGGCGCCGAGAAGCTGTGGAACCTGGTCACCCAGGGCGCCAAGCCAGCCTTCCGTCCCGAGAAAGATTTCGTCAACTGCATGGGCGCCCTGACCGGCGGCCAGGCTGTGCAGCAAGTCAAGGCCGGCATCCAGGCGATCTACCTGTCGGGCTGGCAAGTGGCCGCGGACAACAACTCCGCCGAATCGATGTACCCCGACCAGTCGCTGTACCCGGTGGATTCGGTTCCAACCGTGGTCAAGCGCATCAACAACTCGTTCCGTCGCGCCGACCAGATCCAGTGGAAAGCCGGCAAGAACCCGGGCGACGAAGGCTACATCGACTACTTCGCGCCGATCGTGGCTGACGCCGAAGCTGGTTTCGGTGGTGTCCTGAACGCCTACGAGCTGATGAAGAGCATGATCGAAGCAGGCGCCGCCGGCGTTCACTTCGAAGACCAACTGGCTTCGGTGAAGAAATGCGGCCACATGGGCGGCAAGGTACTGGTTCCAACCCAGGAAGCCGTGCAGAAGCTGACCGCTGCTCGCCTGGCCGCCGACGTTGCCGGTGTACCGACCATCATCCTGGCCCGTACCGACGCCAACGCCGCCGACCTGCTGACTTCCGACTGCGACCCGTACGACCAGCCGTTCGTGACCGGTACCCGCACCCAGGAAGGCTTCTACAAGGTGCGCGCCGGCCTCGACCAGGCCATCGCCCGTGGCCTGGCCTACGCGCCGTACGCCGATCTGATCTGGTGCGAAACCGCCAAGCCGGACCTGGACGAAGCCCGTCGCTTCGCCGAAGCGATCAAAAAGGAATACCCGGACCAACTGCTGTCGTACAACTGCTCGCCTTCCTTCAACTGGAAGAAAAACCTGGACGACGCGACCATCGCCAAGTTCCAGCGCGAACTGTCCGCCATGGGCTACAAGCACCAGTTCATCACCCTGGCCGGCATTCACAACATGTGGCACAGCATGTTCAACCTGGCGCACGACTACGCCCGCAACGACATGACCGCCTACGTGAAACTGCAAGAGCAGGAGTTCGCTGACGCCGCCAAGGGCTACACCTTCGTGGCTCACCAGCAGGAAGTGGGCACCGGCTACTTCGACGACATGACCACCGTGATCCAGGGTGGCACTTCGTCGGTGACCGCACTGACCGGCTCCACCGAAGAAGAACAGTTCCACTGATCCTTGAGGTAAACGGCCCTTGCGGACCGAATAAAAGCTAACCGCAAAGCCGACGATCTGACGCCCCGACTGGTTCGGGGCTTTTTTTTGCCGCCTTTACCCGGTTCGCTTTTTACACCTTGAAATGACTGACCAACTGCTGCAACTGGTTGCCCAGGCGCGCCAGCTCGATGCTGGAGGCTGCGGTTTCTTCGCTGGCTGAGGCGGTCTGCTCGGATACATCGCGCACGCTCAGGATACTGCGGCTGATTTCCTCGGCCACCGAGCTTTGTTGCACCGCGGCGGCAGCAATCTGTTGGTTCATGGCCTGAATGCCAGAAACCGCCTGGGTGATGCTACCCAGAGATGTGCCGGCTTTGGATGCCAACGCCACGCTGCTGTCGGTCAGCTCGCGGCTATTTTGCATGATAGTCGATACCTGGCGCGTGCCGTTCTGCAAGCCCGCCACCAGGCTTTCAATCTCTTCGGTGGAATGCTGGGTACGCTGGGCCAACCCGCGTACTTCGTCGGCGACCACGGCAAAACCGCGCCCGGCGTCACCCGCGCGAGCGGCCTCAATGGCGGCGTTAAGGGCCAGCAAGTTGGTCTGCTCAGCCACCGCCCTGATCACGTCCATGATCTTGCCGATGCGCCCGCTTTCTTGTTCCAGCTCGTTCATGGCCTCGACCGAGCGCCCGACCTCGCTGGCCAAGCGCTCAATCTGAACGATGGCTTGCGCGACCACTTGGTCGCCAATACGGGCCTGTGCATCGGCCTCCGATGCGGCTGCGCGAGCTTGTTCGGCATTACGCGCGACTTCATGCACGGTGACCGACATTTCGTGCATGGCAGTCGCCACCTGATCGGTCTCGGTCTTCTGACTATTGACCCCGGCACTGGTCTGCTCAGTGACAGCCGATAGCTCTTCGGCGGCACTGGCGATTTGGGTGACGCCATCGCGGATGCCACCGATCAGATCGCGCAAGGTGATGCCCATGCGTTGAATACCCTGCTGCAAGGCACCCAGCTCATCACGACGGGTCACGATCATGTGTTGCGTGAGGTCGCCTGCTGCAATGCGATCGACCACAGCCAATGTGTCCTGCAACGGCCGTGTAATCTGGCGGGTGATGATCAAGGCGGCAAAAATCCCCAACAACATCGCCAAGGCCGTACAACTCAGCTGCAGGATGCGAGCCTGGGCGCTGTCTTCATCCCGGGAGACCAGTTGGCTGGCATACATTTCGTCAGACAGACGAGTGATGGTTTCACCCAAATCGACAGTGTCCTGCACGGCCTTGCCAATGGCCTGATTGCTGGCAGTGAAGTCCTGCACCGAACGGCGGTAAGCAGTCAGCGCGGTTTCCAGCTGCTGGATGGTGTCGGCATAGGTCGAGCCGAAAGCGTTGTTGAGGGCTTCGATGCTCTTGAGCGCATTTTCGAGCTGGCGGGTGGCGGCTTGTTCGGTGGTGCTGTTGGGGTTGCCGGTATAGCCACGCACTTCATAACGCACCAGCGCCACGTCCTCTTTGGCCTTGAGGATTAGCTTATAAAGGTCAAAGCGGCGCTCATCCGAAGCGGGCATCGCTTCTACGTCACTGATGACCTTGGCAATCAGCGCAGCGCCCTTGACCGCATTGACGCCCATCTCCTTGCGCATGGCTGCGTCATTGCGATAAGCCTCGCGCATCGTATTCAGCGCCACTTGATACTGCGTGCTGGCCTGCTCGATCAGCGCAAGTTTTTTCTGGTTTTCAGGTTTTCTCAACTCGTTCGCGAGGCTTTTTTGCTTGGCGACAAACTGCTCCAGCGACGCCTGGATCATTGCCCCCTTTTGTTCATCGCCCCTGTCCAGCTGGTATTGCAAGCGAGCCCTGCGCAAGTGATCGAGACGGTTGCCGAGTTCGGTAATGCTGGTCATTCGATCCGTACGCTCGATCATTTTTCCCAGGCTGAACCAGCCTGTCGCGGCGAGGATAGCGGTCAGAATCAGCACAACGGCAAAACCCAAAGCCAGCTTGAGCATAACGCTCATATTCGCGATCCAAGAGTTCATGACATTCCTTTGGTTATCAGCCGCGAACGATGAAAACTGACGCGGTTTATCTGAGAAGGGGCGAGAATCCAATCAATATTGATATATATGATTAGATGAATGAGCCGCAAAGATAGCTATTTGCCATCAATCCTTCAAGGCTTTAAGCCTGGCCTCGTGCCGATTTTTGCTCGCAAGGCGGGTGTCGCCTAAACGCGAATCCCTTGGCCACAGGTTCTGTGGTTGACTTGACCGTTCGACATTGAGCTGACGACCCTTGGTTTTTTCACCCGTTTTTTTTGAAGCGACCTACTCTGTAAGAGCAAGGCTGCACCTGTGGGAGCCAGGCTTGGCCGCGATGAACGATAAGGCAGTCTGCCTCGGGACCGCTTTGCCGGCATCGCGAGCAAGCTTTGGTTCCCACAGGAGCAGCCCTCATGCCAATCCAACCTTCATCAAGACCTTCCCCACAAAACTTCGGCGCATGGATAGAAAAATTGATCGAACGCAGTATTGGGCAGTCCGAAAAGGAGTAAAACGTGCGGCGCTGACAATTGCAGTAGCGGCGATGTAAGACAGCCCTTAAGACACAACACTAAGTGCAGCGCAGAAAAGCCGCCACAGATAACAATAATTATCATTTGGAAGTCATTATCATTGTTACATCCGCACGAAATATTATTGATCAATAGCCGGCCAACGCCCACGGGGCCGGGGCCGCAGGGGCCTGGGGGAGCGCTATGTCCTTATTCCAATAAATAATTTCGCTATAGGAATTTTACTTGCCCGGTGTTTAGCCATAAAATCACCGCGATTGATTGCTGCGACATATCGTCACTGCGTTATTTCATTCAAGCTCAGAGACCTTTGCTCTCTGTTAAGGATTTCCAGCATGTCCGAAGCGACAGGACTCATGGCCCACAATTGGGGCTTTGCCATTTTCCTTCTGGGCGTTGTTGGCCTGTGTGCTTTCATGCTCGGCGTTTCGAGCCTGCTTGGGTCAAAAGCCTGGGGCCGCAGCAAAAATGAACCGTTCGAGTCCGGCATGCTGCCTACCGGTGGCGCCCGCTTGCGGCTCTCAGCCAAATTCTATCTGGTCGCGATGCTGTTCGTGATCTTCGATATCGAAGCCCTCTTTCTCTTTGCATGGTCTGTGTCCGTCCGCGAAAGCGGCTGGACCGGATTCGTCGAAGCTCTCGTTTTCATAGCAATTCTGTTGGCAGGTCTTGTCTACCTTTACCGGGTGGGGGCACTTGATTGGGCTCCGGAAGCTCGGCGCAAGCGGCAAGCGAAGCTGAAACAATGAGGCTTTGGCAATGCAATACAATCTCACCAGGATCGACCCCGATGCTCCTAACGAGCAGTATCCGATTGGCGAACGGGAAACCGTCGCCGATCCGTTAGAAGATCAAGTCCACAAAAACATCTTCATGGGCAAGCTCGAAGACGTGCTGAACAGCACGGTCAACTGGGGTCGCAAGAACTCCCTGTGGCCGTACAACTTCGGCCTTTCGTGCTGCTACGTGGAAATGACCACCGCCTTCACGGCGCCCCACGACATCGCGCGCTTTGGCGCCGAGGTGATCCGGGCTTCGCCGCGCCAGGCGGATTTCATGGTTATCGCCGGTACCTGCTTCATCAAGATGGCGCCGATCATCCAGCGTCTCTACGAGCAAATGCTCGAGCCCAAGTGGGTCATCTCCATGGGGTCGTGCGCCAACTCCGGTGGCATGTACGACATCTACTCTGTCGTTCAAGGGGTGGACAAGTTCCTGCCCGTGGACGTCTACGTGCCCGGCTGCCCCCCTCGCCCTGAAGCGTTCCTGCAAGGCTTGATGCTGTTGCAGGAGTCGATTGGCCAGGAGCGTCGCCCTCTGTCCTGGGTCGTTGGCGATCAAGGCGTCTATCGCGCCGAGATGCCCTCGCAAAAGGAACAGCGCCGCGAACAGCGTATCGCAGTCACCAACCTGCGCAGCCCCGACGAAGTCTGATCCAGCTCTGCTTCTGTACAAGAAACGAGAACCTGGCTTCATTCTTTACGTTGACCGAAAGCGATAAATAACCATGACTACAGGCAGTGCTCTGTACATCCCGCCTTACAAGGCAGACGACCAGGATGTGGTCGTCGAACTGAACAACCGTTTTGGCCCCGAGGCGTTCACCGCCCAGCCGACCCGTACCGGCATGCCGGTGCTTTGGGTCGCCCGCGCCAAACTCGTCGAAGTCCTGACTTTCCTGCGCAACCTGCCCAAGCCGTACGTCATGCTCTATGACCTGCACGGCGTGGACGAGCGCCTGCGCACCAAGCGTCAAGGGCTGCCCGACGGCGTCGACTTCACCGTGTTCTATCACCTGATGTCGATCGAACGTAATAGTGACGTGATGATCAAGGTCGCCTTGTCCGAGAGCGACCTCAGCGTACCGACCGTGACCGGCATCTGGCCGAACGCCAACTGGTACGAGCGTGAAGTGTGGGACATGTACGGGATCGACTTTCCCGGCCACCCGCACCTGACCCGCATCATGATGCCGCCGACCTGGGAAGGTCACCCGCTGCGCAAGGACTTCCCGGCCCGTGCCACCGAGTTCGACCCGTTCAGCCTGTCCCTGGCCAAGCAACAACTCGAGGAAGAAGCCGCGCGCTTCAAGCCTGAAGACTGGGGCATGAAGCGCTCGGGCGCCAACGAGGACTACATGTTCCTCAACCTGGGCCCGAACCACCCTTCGGCCCACGGTGCGTTCCGCATCATCCTGCAGCTGGACGGCGAAGAGATCGTCGACTGCGTGCCGGACATCGGCTACCACCACCGTGGCGCCGAGAAAATGGCCGAGCGCCAGTCCTGGCACAGCTTCATCCCGTACACCGACCGTATCGACTACCTCGGCGGCGTGATGAACAACCTGCCGTACGTGCTGTCGGTGGAGAAACTGGCCGGGATCAAGGTCCCGGAGAAGGTCGACGTCATCCGCATCATGATGGCCGAGTTCTTCCGTATCACCAGCCACCTGCTGTTCCTGGGTACCTACATCCAGGACGTCGGCGCCATGACCCCGGTGTTCTTCACCTTCACCGACCGTCAGAAGGCCTACACGGTGATCGAAGCCATCACCGGTTTCCGCCTGCACCCGGCCTGGTACCGCATCGGTGGCGTGGCCCACGACCTGCCGCGCGGCTGGGAAAAGCTGGTCAAGGACTTCGTCGAGTGGATGCCCAAGCGCCTGGACGAATACACCAAGGCCGCCCTGCAGAACAGCATCCTCAAGGGTCGTACCATCGGGGTCGCCGCCTACAACACCAAGGAAGCCCTGGAATGGGGCGTCACCGGTGCCGGCCTGCGCTCCACCGGTTGCGACTTCGACCTGCGCAAGGCGCGTCCTTACTCCGGCTACGAGAACTTCGAATTCGAAGTACCACTGGCCGCCAACGGTGACGCCTACGACCGCTGCATGGTTCGCGTCGAGGAAATGCGCCAGAGCATCAAGATCATCGACCAGTGCATGCGCAACATGCCGGAAGGCCCGTACAAGGCGGATCACCCGCTGACCACGCCGCCGCCCAAAGAGCGCACGCTGCAGCACATCGAGACCCTGATCACGCACTTCCTGCAGGTTTCGTGGGGCCCGGTCATGCCGGCCAACGAGTCCTTCCAGATGATCGAAGCGACCAAGGGCATCAACAGTTATTACCTGACGAGCGATGGCGGCACCATGAGCTACCGCACCCGGATTCGCACCCCAAGCTACCCGCACCTGCAGCAGATCCCTTCCGTGATCAAAGGCAGCATGGTCGCGGACTTGATCGCGTACCTGGGTAGTATCGATTTCGTTATGGCCGACGTGGACCGCTAAGCATGAACAGCACGCTTATCCAGACTGACCGTTTCGCCCTGAGCGAAACCGAGCGCTCGGCCATCGAGCACGAGCTGCATCACTACGAAGACCCGCGCGCGGCGTCGATCGAAGCCCTGAAGATCGTCCAGAAGGAACGTGGCTGGGTGCCCGACGGCGCGCTCTACGCCATCGGCGAGATCCTCGGCATCCCGGCCAGCGACGTCGAAGGCGTCGCCACTTTCTACAGCCAGTTTTTCCGCCAGCCAGTAGGCCGTCACATCATTCGTGTCTGCGACAGCATGGTCTGCTACATCGGCGGCCACGAATCTGTCGTCAGCGAGATCCAAGGCAAGCTGGGCATCGGCCTGGGCCAAACCACCGCCGACGGCCGCTTCACCCTGCTGCCGGTGTGCTGCCTGGGCAACTGCGACAAGGCACCGGCGCTGATGATCGACGACGACACCTTCGGTGACGTCCAGCCTGACGGCGTCGCCAAACTGCTGGAGGGCTACGTATGACCCTGACTTCCTTCGGGCCCGCCAACCGCATCCAGCGTTCGGCCGAAACCCACCCCCTGACCTGGCGTCTGCGTGACGACGGCGAAGCGGTGTGGCTGGACGAGTACCAGGCCAAGAACGGCTACGCCGCCGCGCGCAAGGCCTTCGCCGACATGGCCGGCGACGACATCGTCCAGACCGTGAAAGACTCCGGTCTCAAGGGTCGCGGCGGTGCGGGCTTCCCCACCGGCGTGAAGTGGGGCCTGATGCCCAAGGACGAATCCATCAACATCCGCTACCTGCTGTGCAACGCGGATGAAATGGAACCCAACACCTGGAAGGACCGCATGCTGATGGAGCAACTGCCCCATCTGCTGATCGAAGGCATGCTGATCAGCGCCCGTGCGCTGAAGACCTACCGTGGCTACATCTTCCTGCGCGGCGAATACACCACCGCCGCCAAGCACCTGAACCGTGCCGTGGAAGAAGCCAAGGCCGCCGGCCTGTTGGGCAAGAACATCCTGGGCTCCGGTTTTGATTTCGAGCTGTTCGTCCACACCGGCGCCGGGCGCTACATCTGCGGTGAAGAAACCGCGCTGATCAACTCCCTCGAAGGCCGACGCGCCAACCCACGTTCCAAGCCGCCCTTCCCTGCCGCCGTCGGCGTGTGGGGCAAACCGACCTGCGTGAACAACGTCGAGACCCTGTGCAACGTACCGGCGATCATCGCCGACGGCGTGGACTGGTACAAATCCCTGGCCCGCGACGGCAGCGAAGATATGGGCACCAAGCTCATGGGCTTCTCCGGCAAGGTCAAGAATCCCGGCCTGTGGGAACTGCCATTCGGCGTCACTGGCCGCGAACTGTTCGAAGACTACGCCGGCGGCATGCGCGACGGCTACAAACTCAAGTGCTGGCAGCCCGGCGGCGCCGGTACCGGTTTCCTGTTGCCGGAACACCTGGACGCCCAAATGTACGCCGGCGGCATCGCCAAGGTCGGCACCCGCATGGGCACCGGCCTGGCCATGGCGGTAGACGACAGCGTCAACATGGTCTCGTTGCTGCGCAACATGGAAGAGTTCTTCTCCCGTGAGTCGTGCGGCTTCTGCACCCCTTGCCGCGATGGCCTGCCGTGGAGCGTCAAGCTGCTGCGAGCCATTGAAAACGGCGAAGGCCAGGCCGGCGACATCGAGACCCTGCTGGGTCTGGTGGGTTTCCTCGGCCCAGGCAAGACCTTCTGTGCTCACGCACCGGGTGCCGTGGAGCCGTTGGGCAGCGCGATCAAATACTTCCGCCCTGAATTCGAGGCCGGCATCGCGCCAACCCGCGCGGGCGACCTCAATCAGGTGGTCACGCCGACCATGGTCGGCGCGTAATGACGCTTTAAAAGGCGAAGGGTCCGTGCCCTTCGCCTTTCGTCCGATGACGCCTTTTACCCAGGCTGTTTGGATTCGGACGAACAACAAGATTCCATTAGCCACGCCCGCTGACACCGGGCCAACGAAGAACTTTGAACCATGGCCACTATCCACGTAGACGGCAAAGAGCTCGAAGTCGATGGCGCAGACAACCTGTTACAGGCATGTCTGTCCCTGGGCCTCGACATTCCTTATTTCTGCTGGCACCCCGCCCTTGGCAGCGTAGGCGCCTGTCGCCAATGCGCGGTCAAGCAGTACACCGACGAAAACGACAAGCGTGGTCGGATCGTCATGTCCTGCATGACCCCCGCCACCGACGGCAGCTGGATCTCCATCGACGACGAAGAAGCGAAAGTGTTTCGCGCCAGCGTCGTCGAATGGCTGATGACCAACCACCCTCACGACTGCCCGGTCTGTGAGGAAGGCGGCCACTGCCACCTGCAAGACATGACCGTGATGACCGGCCACAACGAGCGCCGTTATCGCTTCACCAAGCGCACCCACCAGAACCAGCAACTGGGGCCATTCATCTCCCACGAGATGAACCGCTGCATCGCCTGCTACCGCTGCGTGCGCTTCTACAAGGACTACGCCGGCGGCACCGACCTGGGCGTGTTCGGTGCCCACGACAACGTGTACTTCGGTCGCGTTGAAGACGGCACCCTGGAAAGCGAGTTCTCCGGCAACCTCACCGAGGTCTGCCCGACCGGTGTTTTCACCGACAAGACCCACTCCGAGCGCTACAACCGCAAGTGGGACATGCAGTTCTCGCCGAGCATCTGCCATGGCTGCTCCAGCGGTTGCAACATCTCCCCGGGTGAGCGCTACGGTGAACTGCGGCGCATCGAAAACCGCTTCAACGGTTCGGTCAACCAGTACTTCCTGTGTGACCGTGGCCGTTTCGGCTATGGCTACGTCAACCGCACCGATCGTCCACGCCAACCGCTGCTGGCCAATGGCGCCAAGCTGAGCCTGGACGAAGCGCTGGACAAGGCCGCCGAGCTGCTGCGCGGACGCAACATCGTCGGCATCGGTTCTCCACGGGCCAGCCTGGAAAGCAACTACGCCCTGCGTGAGCTGGTCGGCGCCGAGCACTTCTACAGTGGCATCGAAGCCGGCGAGCTGGAACGCATCCGCCTGGTGCTGCAAGTGCTCAAGGACAGCCCGCTGCCCGTGCCGACGATGCGCGACATCGAAGACCACGACGCGGTGTTCGTCCTTGGCGAAGACCTGACCCAGACCGCCGCCCGCATGGCCCTGGCCCTGCGCCAGTCGGTCAAGGGCAAGGCCGAGGACATGGCCGACGCCATGCGCGTGCAGCCGTGGCTCGACGCCGCCGTGAAGAACATCGGCCAGGACGCACTGAACCCGCTGTTCATCGCCAGCCTCGCTGAAACCAAGCTCGACGACGTGGCCGAAGAATGTGTCCACGCCGCCCCGGACGACCTGGCCCGCATCGGTTTCGCCGTGGCCCACGCCCTGGACGCCAGCGCCCCGGCCGTCGACGGCCTGGACAGCGAAGCGGCCGCCCTCGCCCAACGCATTGCCGACGCCCTGCTGGCGGCCAAGCGCCCATTGATCATCGCCGGCACCTCCCTGGGTTCCAAAGCCTTGATCGAAGCCGCCGCCAACATTGCCAAGGCCTTGAAGCTGCGTGAGAAGAACGGTTCCATCAGCCTGATCGTGCCGGAAGCCAACAGCCTCGGCCTGGCCATGCTCGGTGGCGAATCGCTGGACGCGGCCCTGCAAGCGGTGATCGACGGCAGCGCCGACGCCATCGTCGTGCTGGAAAACGACCTCTATACCCGCACCGACAAAGCCCGGGTGGACGCCGCCCTGAACGCCGCGAAAGTGCTGATCGTCGCCGACCATCAGAAAACCGCCACCACCGACCGCGCCCACCTGGTGCTGCCGGCGGCAAGCTTCGCCGAAGGCGACGGTACGCTGGTCAGCCAGGAAGGTCGCGCCCAACGCTTCTTCCAGGTGTTCGACCCGACTTACCTGGACGCCAGCATCCTGGTCCACGAAGGCTGGCGCTGGCTGCATGCCCTGCGCGCCACCCTGCTGGACCAGCCGATCGACTGGACGCAACTGGACCACGTCACCGCCGCCGTCGCTTCGAGCAGCCCGCAACTGGCGCGCATCGTCGATGCCGCGCCATCGGCCGCGTTCCGCATCAAGGGCCTGAAACTGGCGCGCGAACCGCTGCGCTACTCCGGTCGCACCGCCATGCGCGCCAACATCAGCGTCCACGAACCACGGACCTCCCAGGACAACGACACGGCGTTCTCGTTCTCCATGGAAGGTTACTCGGGCTCCGCCGAACCGCGCTCGCAAGTGCCGTTCGCCTGGTCGCCGGGCTGGAACTCGCCGCAGGCCTGGAACAAGTTCCAGGACGAAGTCGGTGGTCACCTGCGTGCCGGTGATCCGGGCACCCGCCTGATCGAAAGCCAGGGCGATGGCCTGAGCTGGTTCGCCAGCGTGCCACGCGCCTTCAACCCGGCACCGGGCACCTGGCAGGTCGTGCCGTTCCATCACCTGTTCGGCAGCGAAGAGAACTCTTCCAAGGCCGCACCGGTGCAGGAACGTATCCCGGCCGCCTACGTGGCGCTGGCCAAGTCCGAAGCCGATCGCCTGGGCGTCAACGACGGCGCCCTGCTGAGCCTGAACGTGGCCGGCCAGACCTTGCGTCTGCCGCTGCGCATCAATGAAGAACTGGGCGCTGGCCTGGTGGCCCTGCCGGCTGGCCTGGCGGGTATTCCACCGGCGATTTTCGGCAAAACCGTCGACGGTCTGCAGGAGGCAGCGCAATGAGCTGGTTCACCCCTGAAGTGATCGATGTGATCCTGACGGTCCTCAAGGCCATCGTGATCCTGCTGGCCGTGGTGGTCTGCGGCGCGTTGCTGAGCTTCGTCGAACGTCGCCTGCTGGGCTGGTGGCAGGACCGCTACGGTCCGAACCGCGTTGGCCCGTTCGGCATGTTCCAGATCGCCGCCGACATGATCAAGATGTTCTTCAAGGAAGACTGGACACCACCGTTTGCCGACAAGGTGATCTTCACCCTGGCACCGGTGGTGGCCATGAGCGCCTTGCTGATCGCCTTCGCGATCATCCCGATCACCCCGACCTGGGGCGTGGCGGACCTGAACATCGGCCTGCTGTTCTTCTTCGCCATGGCCGGCCTGTCGGTGTACGCGGTGCTGTTCGCCGGCTGGTCGAGCAACAACAAGTTCGCCCTGCTGGGCAGCCTGCGGGCCTCGGCCCAAACCGTGTCCTACGAAGTGTTCATGGGCCTGGCGCTCATGGGCATCGTGATCCAGGCCGGCTCGTTCAACATGCGCGACATCGTCGAGTACCAGGCCCAGAACCTGTGGTTCATCATTCCGCAGTTCTTCGGTTTCTGTACCTTCTTCATCGCCGGCGTGGCCGTGACTCACCGTCACCCCTTCGACCAGCCGGAAGCGGAACAGGAACTGGCCGACGGTTACCACATTGAATATGCCGGCATGAAATGGGGCATGTTCTTCGTCGGTGAATACATCGGCATCATCCTGATCTCGGCACTGCTGGTGACGCTGTTCTTCGGTGGCTGGCACGGTCCGTTCGGCATCCTGCCGCAACTGTCCTTCGTCTGGTTCGCCCTGAAGACCGCGTTCTTCATCATGCTGTTCGTCCTGCTGCGCGCCTCGATCCCGCGCCCACGCTACGACCAGGTGATGGACTTCAGCTGGAAATTCTGCCTGCCGCTGACCCTGATCAACATGCTGGTGACCGCTGCGATCGTTTTGATGAACGCGCCTGCGGCCGCGGTTCAGTGAGGATTTGACCCATGTTCAAATATATATTGGCGACATCGTTAAGGGTACCGGTACCCAACTGCGAAGCCTGGTCATGATCTTCGGCCATGGCTTTCGCAAGCGCGACACCCTGCAATACCCGGAAGAGCCGGTCTACCTGGCGCCCCGCTACCGTGGCCGCATCGTCCTGACCCGCGACCCCGACGGCGAAGAACGCTGCGTGGCCTGCAACCTGTGCGCCGTGGCGTGCCCGGTTGGGTTGCATCTCGCTGCAGAAAGCTGAAACCGAAGACGGTCGCTGGTACCCGGACTTCTTCCGCATCAACTTCTCGCGCTGCATTTTCTGCGGCCTCTGCGAGGAAGCGTGCCCGACCACCGCGATCCAGCTCACGCCGGATTTCGAAATGGCCGAGTTCAAACGTCAGGACCTGGTGTACGAGAAAGAAGATCTGCTGATTTCCGGTCCCGGTAAAAACCCTGATTACAACTTCTATCGTGTTGCAGGTATGGCCATTGCCGGTAAGCCAAAAGGCGCCGCGCAGAACGAAGCCGAACCGATCAACGTGAAGAGCTTGCTGCCTTAAGGAAGAAAGATGGAATTCGCTTTCTATTTCGCATCGGGTATCGCGGTGGTGTCCACGCTTCGTGTGGTCACCAACACCAACCCTGTGCACGCCCTGCTCTACCTGATCATTTCGCTGATCGCCGTGGCCATGACCTTCTTCGCCCTCGGCGCGCCGTTCGCCGGTGCCCTGGAAGTGATCGCCTACGCCGGCGCCATCATGGTGCTGTTCGTGTTCGTGGTGATGATGCTCAACCTCGGCCCGGCCGCGGTCCAGCAGGAACGCTCCTGGCTCAAGCCCGGCATATGGGCGGGGCCGGTGATCCTGTCCGCCCTGTTGCTGGGTGAACTGCTGTATGTGCTGTTCGCTCACCAGAGCGGCCAGGCCATCGGCCACACCACCGTAGGCGCCAAGGCCGTGGGCATCAGCCTGTTCGGTCCGTACCTGCTGGTGGTCGAACTCGCCTCGATGCTGCTGCTTGCCGCAGCCGTCACGGCGTTCCATTTGGGCCGTAACGAGGCGAAGGAGTAATCACATGCCTGCTATCCCTCTCGAGCATGGTCTGGCGGTTGCCGGCATCCTGTTCTGTCTCGGTCTGGTCGGCCTGATGGTCCGCCGCAACATTCTGTTCGTGCTGATGAGCCTGGAGGTCATGATGAATGCCTCCGCCCTGGCCTTCATCGTCGCGGGCGCTCGCTGGGCACAGCCGGATGGACAGATCATGTTCATCCTGGTGATCAGCCTGGCAGCCGCCGAGGCCAGTATCGGCCTGGCGATCCTGTTGCAGCTGTATCGCCGCTTCCACACTCTCGATATTGACGCTGCCAGCGAGATGCGCGGATGAACCTTCTCTTCCTGACTTTCATATTTCCCCTTGTCGGTTTCCTGCTGCTGTCGTTCTCCCGTGGACGCTGGTCGGAAAACCTCTCGGCCCTGGTTGGCGTGGGCTCCATCGGCCTGTCTGCCATCGTCACGGCCTACGTGATCTGGCAATTCAACGTCGCCCCGCCGGAAGGTGGCCGGTACGTGCAGGTGCTGTGGCAGTGGATGGCGGTGGAAGGCTTCACGCCGAACTTCGCCCTGTATCTGGACGGCCTGTCGGTGACCATGCTCGGCGTGGTGGTCGGCGTGGGTTTCCTGATCCACCTATTCGCCTCCTGGTACATGCGTGGTGAAGCCGGTTACTCGCGCTTCTTCGCCTACACCAACCTGTTTATCGCCAGCATGCTGTTCCTGGTGCTCGGCGATAACCTGTTGTTCCTGTACTTCGGCTGGGAAGGCGTGGGCCTGTGCTCGTACCTGTTGATCGGTTTCTACTACAGCAACCGCAACAACGGGAACGCCGCACTCAAGGCGTTCATCGTGACCCGGATCGGCGACGTGTTCATGGCCATCGGCCTGTTCATCCTGTTCCAACAACTGGGCACGCTGAACATCCAGGAACTGCTGGTCAAGGCACCCGAGCACTTCAAGGTCGGCGACTTCTGGATCGTCCTGGCGACCCTGATGCTGCTGGGCGGTGCCGTCGGTAAATCCGCGCAACTGCCGCTGCAAACCTGGTTGGCGGACGCGATGGCCGGCCCTACCCCGGTCTCGGCACTGATCCACGCCGCGACCATGGTGACCGCCGGTGTCTACCTGATCGCCCGTACCCACGGGCTGTTCGCCCTGGCGCCGGACATCCTGCACCTGGTGGGCATCGTCGGCGGTGTGACCCTGGTGCTGGCCGGTTTTGCCGCCCTGGTGCAGACCGACATCAAGCGCATCCTCGCCTACTCGACCATGAGCCAGATCGGCTACATGTTCCTGGCCCTGGGCGTCGGTGCCTGGGAAGGCGCGATCTTCCACCTGATGACCCACGCCTTCTTCAAGGCCCTGCTGTTCCTTGCCTCCGGTGCGGTGATCGTCGCCTGCCACCACGAGCAGAACATCTTCAAGATGGGCGGCCTGTGGAAGAAACTGCCGCTGGCCTATGCCAGCTTCATCGTCGGCGGCGCGGCCCTGGCGGCCCTGCCACTGGTCACCGCCGGTTTCTACTCCAAGGACGAAATCCTCTGGGAAGCGTTCGCCAGCGGTAACCAAGGCCTGCTG
This sequence comes from Pseudomonas beijingensis, assembly GCF_030687295.1. Taxonomy (NCBI): domain Bacteria; kingdom Pseudomonadati; phylum Pseudomonadota; class Gammaproteobacteria; order Pseudomonadales; family Pseudomonadaceae; genus Pseudomonas; species Pseudomonas beijingensis. The sequence continues at coordinate 5,128,424 of NZ_CP117425.1, forward strand.
TATGCCGGCCTGGTGGGTGCGTTCATGACCTCGCTGTACACCTTCCGCCTGATCTTCATCGCGTTCCACGGTGAGGCCAAGACCGAAGCCCACGCCGGCCACGGCATTGCCCACTGGCTGCCACTGTCGGTGCTGATCGTGCTGTCGACCTTCGTCGGCGCCCTGATCACCCCACCGCTGGCCGATGTACTGCCGCAAAGCGTCGGCCATGCCGGCGGCGAAGCCAAGCACAGCCTGGAAATCGCCTCGGGTGCCATCGCCCTGGCCGGTATCCTGCTGGCCGCCCTGCTGTTCCTGGGCAAGCGTCGTTTCGTCACGGCGATCGCCAACAGCGGCATCGGGCGTTTCCTTTCGGCCTGGTGGTTCGCCGCCTGGGGCTTCGATTGGATCTACGACAAACTGTTCGTCAAGCCATACCTTGCGATCAGCCACATTCTGCGCAAAGACCCGCTCGACCAGACCATTGGCCTGATCCCGCGCATGGCCAAGGGCGGCCACACTGCCCTGAGCCGTACCGAGACCGGTCAACTGCGTTGGTATGCGGCTTCCATGGCGGCTGGCGCCGTGCTGGTTATCGGCGCCATCGTGCTGGTAGCGGTCTGATATGAACCTTGCGAACTTGCGAAAGGAAACGAGCCCGTCATGATTCTGCCCTGGCTAATCCTGATCCCCTTCATCGGCGGCCTGCTGTGCTGGATCGCGGAGCGCTCCAGCTCCACGCTCCCGCGCTGGATTGCGCTGCTGACCATGTCCCTGGAACTCGCGCTCGGCCTCTGGCTGTGGGCGACCGGCGACTATTCATTCGCTCCGGCCCCTGGCGCCGATCCGACCTGGGCGCTTGAATTCAAGCACGCCTGGATCGCGCGCTTTGGCATCAGCGTGCACCTGGCCCTCGACGGTCTGTCGCTGCTGATGATCCTGCTGACCGGCCTGCTGGGTATCCTCTCGGTCCTCTGCTCCTGGAAAGAGATCCAGCGTCACGTCGGTTTCTTCCACCTGAACCTGATGTGGATCCTGGGCGGTGTCGTCGGCGTGTTCCTGGCGCTGGACCTGTTCATGTTCTTCTTCTTCTGGGAAATGATGCTGGTGCCGATGTACTTCCTCATCGCGCTCTGGGGTCACAGTTCTTCGGACGGCAAGAAAACCCGGATCTACGCGGCGACCAAGTTCTTCATCTTCACCCAGGCGTCCGGCCTGATCATGTTGGTGGCGATCCTCGGTCTGGTACTGGTCAACTTCAACAACACCGGCGTGATCACCTTCAACTACGCCGACCTGTTGAAAGTGCAGATGTCCAAGACCACCGAGTACGTGCTGATGCTCGGCTTCTTCATCGCCTTCGCGGTGAAGCTGCCGGTGGTGCCGTTCCACTCCTGGCTGCCGGACGCCCACGCCCAGGCGCCGACCGCCGGTTCCGTGGACCTGGCCGGTATCTTGCTCAAGACTGCGGCCTATGGCCTGCTGCGCTTTGCCCTGCCGCTGTTCCCGAATGCCTCGGCCGAGTTCGCGCCGATCGCCATGACCCTGGGCCTGATCGGGATTTTCTACGGTGCGTTCCTGGCGTTCGCCCAGACCGACATCAAGCGCCTGATCGCCTTCTCCAGCGTTTCGCACATGGGCTTCGTGCTGATCGGGATCTACTCCGGCAGCCAGCTCGCCCTGCAAGGCGCGGTGATCCAGATGCTCGCCCACGGTCTGTCGGCCGCCGCACTGTTTATCCTCAGCGGTCAGTTGTACGAGCGCCTGCATACCCGGGACATGCGTGAAATGGGTGGCATCTGGTCGCGCATCGCCTACCTGCCGGCCATCAGCCTGTTCTTCGCGGCCGCTTCCCTGGGCCTGCCGGGCACCGGCAACTTCGTCGGCGAGTTCCTGATCCTGATCGGCTCGTTCGTCAGCGCGCCATGGATCACGGCGATCGCTACGTCCGGCCTGGTGTTCGGTTCGGTCTACTCGCTGATCATGATCCACCGCGCCTACTTCGGTCCGACCAAGTCGGATGAAGTGTTGCGTGGCATGGACGGTCGCGAACTGATCATGGTGCTCGGCCTTGCGGTGCTGCTGGTTTACCTCGGCGTGTACCCGCAACCGTTCCTCGACACCTCTGCCGCCACGATGCATGGCGTGCAGCAGTGGCTCGGCACCGCCTTCTCTCAACTCGCTTCGGCCCGGTAAGAGCGCTATGGAATTCACGATTCAACACTTTATCGCGCTTGCGCCGCTGTTGATCACCAGCGCCACGATCATCGTGGTGATGCTGGCGATCGCCTGGCGGCGCAATCACTCGCAGACCTTCCTGCTGTCGGTGGCAGGGCTGAACCTGGCCTTGCTGTCGATTTTGCCGGCCCTGAAAGTCGCGCCACTGGCGGTCACGCCGCTGATGCAGGTGGACAGCTTCGCCTGCCTCTACATGGCGTTGATCCTGGTCGCCACCCTGGCCTGCGTCACCCTCGCCCACGCCTACCTCGGCGATGGCGGTTCGGGTTACCCGGGCAACCGCGAAGAACTGTACCTGCTGATCCTGATGGCCGCCGCCGGTGGCCTGGTGCTGGTCAGCGCGCAGCACCTGGCCAGCCTGTTCATCGGCCTGGAACTGCTGTCGGTACCGGTCTACGGCCTGGTGGCCTACGCCTTCTTCAACAAGCGCTCCCTGGAAGCCGGCATCAAGTACATGGTGCTGTCGGCGGCCGGTTCCGCGTTCCTGTTGTTCGGCATGGCCCTGCTCTACGCCGAAGCCGGCACCCTGAGCTTCATCGGCATCGGCCAGGCCCTGGCGGCCACCGGCCTGCCTAGCCCGATCGCACAACTGGGCCTGGGCATGATGCTGATCGGCCTGGCGTTCAAGCTGTCGCTGGTCCCGTTCCACCTCTGGACCCCGGACGTCTACGAAGGCGCCCCGGCGCCAGTGGCGGCGTTCCTGGCCACCGCGTCGAAAGTGGCGGTGTTCGCGGTCATGGTGCGTTTGTTCCAGATCTCGCCCGTGGCCAGCAGCGGTGTGCTGAGCAACGTGCTGACCATCATCGCCATCGCGTCGATCCTGTTCGGTAACCTGCTGGCACTGACCCAGAGCAACCTCAAGCGTCTGCTGGGTTACTCGTCCATCGCCCACTTCGGCTACCTGCTGATCGCCCTGATCGCCAGTAAAGGCCTGGCCGTGGAAGCCATCGGCGTGTACCTGGTCACCTACGTGATCACCAGCCTCGGCGCCTTCGGCGTGATCACCCTGATGTCCTCGCCGTACAACGGCCGCGACGCCGACGCCCTGTACGAATACCGCGGCCTGTTCTGGCGCCGTCCGTACCTGACCGCCGTGCTGACCGTGATGATGCTGTCCCTGGCCGGCATCCCGCTGACTGCTGGCTTCATCGGCAAGTTCTACATCATCGCCACCGGCGTCGAGGCCCACCAATGGTGGCTGGTCGGCTCCCTGGTGCTGGGCAGTGCCATCGGCGTGTTCTACTACCTGCGCGTCATGGTCACCCTGTACCTGATGGAACCGAACCTGCGTCGCCACGATGCCGAGTTGCACTGGGAACAGAAAGCAGGCGGCGTGATGCTGCTGGCCATCGCCGTATTGGCGTTCTTCCTCGGTGTGTACCCGCAGCCGTTGCTGACCCTGGTCCAGCAGGCTGGCTTGACGGGTTGATCGTCCAAGCGTTGTAACCACTGAGAATGCCCGTATCGCGAGATACGGGCATTTTTTTTGCCGATTAAATTACCAACCCTGGCTGATGTTTGAGCCATTGTGGCGAGAGGATCTATCTGTGGGAGCACGGCTTGCTCTCACAAGGGGTGGGATAAATCCCCGGCGCAGCACCTTATTCAATATGATTTATTTTGCTGCCCTGAGGGCCAGAACGAATCACCGCTCAGAAGCGACTGCTTTAGAAGACTGGCTAGCATTGCCAATTGCCAAAGGAGAAATCCGTCATGACAACCCTCGCAAAAACTCGGTCCGTCACCGTTCAGGTCCCGGTGCACCTGGCCGAAAAAGTCGATCTGATGACCGAGAACCTTGGGCGCTCCAGGGACTGGATCGTCAAACAAGCGCAAGTCTCCTGACTCATGAAGCCTTGGCCGATGTTGACGCTGGCCGAGTGATTGACCACCAGGCAGTCCAGGCTTGGGCCGATAGTCTCAGCGGGGATCGATAACTTCGGCTCGACCCGCCTGATTGCCAAAGCGCAGTGGCTTTTTCCATCCGCAGATCCGCTCAGATGAGTCTCGAGAGTGAAGCGTCGCCGCAGACCATCAGCGCAAAGTGCAACGCGTTTCCTACCCGGCTCATGCAGCTTGCACGACACTGAAAATCCTGAGCGTCTCAACCCATTGTTTTTAAAGAGTTTTAAAACCCGTCTCGGCTGGCACGGCTGATGCAATTCAACCTTTACGCGGCGTCGGCGCTCAAAGCCTGCCCGCATCCGTGAATTGCCGAGGAGCTACACATGAATGCCATCGATCTGTTGAAAGCCGACCACGAACGTGTCAAAGCCATCCTGACTCAACTGAGCGAGTCGACCGACCGCGCCGTGAAAAAACGCACCGACCTGTTGGCGAAACTTGAAATGGAAATTTCCATCCATACCCGCCTGGAAGAAGAGATTCTGTACCCGGCTTTCAAACAAGCAGGCGGAAAAGACGAGGCCGAAATGTATTACGAGGCCAAGGAAGAACACCGTACCGTCGACTCGCTGGTGCTGCCGGATCTGAAAACCACCGATCCGACCCAGCCGGAGTTCGCCGGTCGCGTGAAAGTGGTCAAGGAGCTGCTTGAGCACCACATCGAGGAGGAAGAAAAGGAAATGTTCCCCCAAGCGAAAAAACTGCTGGGCAAAGCCAAACTGGACGCCTTGGGTGCGGACATGGAAGCCATGAAAGCGCAGTACAAAAAAGAACTGAGCAGCGCCAATCTCGCCGCCTGATCAAAGCGCCGTGGATGCTTCAGCCGTCATGTGACGGCTGAATGCGTTGCGACGCTTTAACGCTTTACTGCATGTGTTCACGCAAGAATTCCACGAACGCCTGCACAGGGCGTGAGCCTTGGCGATGTTGCGGGTAGACCGCCGACAACGCCAAGGGCTCGGTTTCAAACCCCGCCAACACCTGGATCAACCGACCGTCCTTCAAGGCATCGCCGAGGATGAAGGTGGGCAAGTAGGTGATCCCCATCCCGGCAATGGCCGCGTCCCTGAGCAAATCACCGTTATTGGCGCGCATGCGTCCCGTGACCTCCAGGGTCAACGGTTTGCCGGCGCCTGCGAAACGCCATTGCACCTGGCGGCTGTGACCATAGGGCAGGCAGTCGTGATGGCGCAGGTCTTCAGGTCGCGTGGGCGGGCCTTTTTGCGCCAGGTAGGCGGGACTGGCGCAGTACACCCGCTCGATGGCCGCGATGCGCCGGGCAATCAGCGTCGAATCCTCCAGCACGCCGATGCGCAGCGCCAGGTCATAGCCCTCCCCCAGCAAGTCCACCGAACGGTCGCTCAGGTCCACTTCGACGCTGACGCCTGGATACCGCTGCAGAAACAGCGGCAACAGGCTGCCCAAGTGCGCCACGGCGAAAGACAGCGGCGCGCTGAGCCGGACGGTACCGCGGGGCTCACTGGTCTGGCCGCTGATGCCCTGCTCCACCTGTTCGACGTCATTGAGCAGGCGCAGCGCCGCTTCGTAATAGCGCTGGCCCAACGGGGTGACGTCCAGCCGGCGGGTCGAGCGGTTGAGCAGGCGCACGCCCAGGCGTTGTTCCAAGGCCATGAGCTTGCGGCTGACAAACTGCTTGGACAGCCCCAGCTTATCCGCCGCGGCGGTGAAACTGCCTGACTCCATGACCTGGGCAAAGATGCGCATTTCTTCGAAGGGGTTCATTGTCATTCCTGGGGTGGACAGTCAGGGGGATGAGTTGGGCATTGTGGTCTTGATGAGTCTGATTGCCTAGCTGTTGAATGTGCCGACGCCATCGCGAGCAAGCTCGCTCCCACAAGGTTCGTGGGTGTACTCGAATCTTGTAATCACCGGGAACCCTGTGGGAGCGAGCTTGCTCGCGATAGCGGCGGTACAGCTTGCAAAAACCTAATGCCAGACACAAAAACGCCCGCACAAGGCGGGCGCCATCCAGCATGAACCGCTTACTTGGCCGTCAACGCCGAGTAGCTGTTCATCAGGTTGCGGTAGTTCGGAATGCGCTGGGACAGCAGGTTGCCCAGGCCTTCGATGTCGTTGCGCCAGTCGCGGTGCAACTCACAGGCCACCGAGAACCAGTTCATCATCTGCGCGCCGGCAGCGGTCATGCGGACCCAGGCGGCCTGTTGCACGGTTTCGTTGAACGTGCCCGAAGCGTCGGTCACGACGAACACGTCGAAACCTTCAGCCAGCGCCGACAGGGTCGGGAACGCCACGCAGACATCGGTGACCACGCCCGCGATGATCAATTGCTTGCGGCCGGTGGCCTTGATCGCCTTGACGAAGTCTTCGTTGTCCCAGGCATTGATCTGGCCTGGACGCGGGATGTACGGCGCGTCCGGGAACATTTCCTTGAGTTCCGGCACGATCGGGCCGTTGGGGCCTTGTTCGAAGCTGGTGGTCAGGATGGTCGGCAGTTCGAAGAACTTCGCCAGGTCGGCCAAGGCCAACACGTTGTTCTTGAACTCGTTGGGCGAGAAGTCCTGGACCAGGGAAATCAGGCCGGTCTGGTGATCGACCAGCAGGACGACCGCGTCGTCTTTGTTCAGACGGTTGTAAGCGGGAACGTTGCTCATGGGATGACTCCTTTGGGATGGTTTGTGACAAAACCCTGTGGGAGCGAGCTTGCTCGCGATAGCGGAATGTCAGGGGGAGGCGATGTTGAATGTTCCGCCGCCATCGCGAGCAAGCTCGCTCCCACAGGAGAAAATCGGTGCGTTAGTCAGAAAGCAAAACAGGAACAGCCAAACGCGCCCCAGAAACCTTGGAAATCGCTGACCGGGACGTTCGACAGTCGTGCGCGTTCATGGCTGTGGGAGTGCACCGTGCACGGACCGCTGCACTGGTGGACCTGGGCCTGCAACGGTGATGTCGGACGCCAGTGCCCCGGGACCTTGACCACCGGTGACCAGTCCGGCAGCACCGGCACACTGGCCGGCCCTAGCTTTTCAAAGTCGCCAGCGGCGTACACCACCTTGCCGTCGACCACCGTCAGCACGGACTCGATCCACTTGATGGCTTCTTCCTCGACACTGAAGAAGTCCGCGCTCAGGGCCGCCAGGTCCGCCAGTTGGCCGACCTTGATCTGGCCTTTCTTGCCCTGCTCCGAGGAGAACCAGGCGCTGCCATGGGTGAACAATTCCAACGCGGTCAGGCGCGGCAGGCCCTCTTCGTGCAACGAAAGACCACCGACCGTGCGGCCGCTGACCATCCAGTACAGCGAGGTCCAGGGGTTGTAGCTCGACACCCGAGTAGCGTCGGTACCAGCCCCCACCGGTACGCCTTCGGCCAGCATGCGCTTGATCGGTGGCGTGGCTTCGGCGGCCTTGGCACCGTAGCGGTCGACGAAGTATTCGCCTTGGAAGGCCATGCGATCCTGGATCGCAATGCCGCCACCCAGCGCCCGCACGCGTTCGATGTTCTTCGGCGTGATGGTCTCGGCGTGGTCGAAGAACCACGGCAGGCCGTTGAACGGAATGTCGCGGTTGACCTTCTCGAACACGTCGAGCATGCGGCTGATGGATTCGTCATAGGTGGCGTGCAGGCGGAATGGCCAGCGCTGCTCCACCAGGTGCCGGACCACCGGCTCCAGGTCCTGCTCCATGCCCGGTGGCAGGTCCGGACGTGGCTCGAGGAAGTCCTCGAAATCCGCCGCCGAGAACACCAGCATTTCCCCGGCACCGTTGTGCCGCAGGAAGTCGTCGCCCTGGTGCAGCTTGACGCTGCCGGTCCAGTTCTTGAAGTCGCTGAGTTCTTCCTTGGGCTTCTGGGTGAACAGGTTGTAGGCGATGCGCACCGTCAACTGCTGCTCGCGGGCCAACTGCTCGATCACCGCGTAGTCGTCCGGGTAGTTCTGGAAACCGCCGCCAGCGTCGATGGCGCTGGTCAGGCCCAGGCGATTGAGTTCACGCATGAACTGGCGGGTGGAGTTGACCTGGTACTCCAGTGGCAACTTCGGCCCTTTGGCCAGCGTCGAGTAAAGGATCATTGCGTTGGGCCGCGCTACCAGCATGCCGGTGGGCTCGCCCTTGCTGTCCCGCACGATCTCGCCACCTGGCGGGTTCGGCGTGTCGCGGGTGTAACCTGCCACCCGCAGCGCGGCGCGGTTGAGCAAGGCTCGGTCATACAGGTGCAACACGAACACCGGCGTATCGGGGGCCGCCTGGTTGAGTTCTTCCAGGGTCGGCATGCGTTTTTCGGCGAACTGGAATTCATTCCACCCCCCCACCACGCGCACCCACTGCGGTGTCGGTGTGCGGTCGGCCTGGTCCTTGAGCATGCGCAAGGCATCGGCCAGGGACGGCACGCCTTCCCAGCGCAGCTCCAGGTTGTAGTTCAGGCCGCCACGAATCAGGTGCAAGTGCGAGTCGTTGAGGCCGGGAATGACCGTGCGGCCCTTGAGGTCGATGACCTGGGTGCCGCTGCCGCGCAGGGCCATGGCCTCGGCGTCGGTGCCTACCGCGACGAAGCGCCCCTGGCTGATGGCTACTGCGCTGGCGCGGGGTTTCTCACGGTCGACGGTATGGAACTGGCCATTGAACAGAATCAGATCGGCGTTCATGGGATTTCCTTCTGAATGGGAAGAGGCAAGTGACAGGCGTGGCCAGAAAGCCGCGGCGGCGCTGAGCAAGGAGCCGGCGGCCAGCAACTGGCGGCGCAGCGGATCGGTTGGATCGTCCTTATTGGCCATGGCCGGACTCCAGGTGTTCATGAGCCTTGGACGCTTCCAGCCACGGCGCGAACAGACGGGTCGCCAGCGGCATGCACACGTACACCACCGAAAGCACGATGGTCACGGTGATCAGAAACGTGGCGACCACATAGTTGGACAGAAACGCGTGGAGTTGCAGCAGCGGGCCCCAGAGCAACGGCACCAGCAAGGTGTGCGGCAGGATGACCAGCAGCGTCACCACCGATTGCTTCCAGCGCGGTGGTGGCGTGGCGGCATCGGCCAGCGGGGCGAACCAGAACTCCTTGTGCGAGGCGACTTCGGTCTGGTCGCCGTCGGCCAGCAGAGGCGCGGCCTCTTCCACCAGCTCACGGCGCTCGGGCGAATCCAGCCAGCGTTGCATGGCCTCGGTGGAGCAGAACCGCAGCACACAGGTGAACAGCGACAAACCACCCTGCTTGCCCCGCACCACATCCACCCCCAGATGGCCCGGCCACTGGCCAGCCACGCTGACAATGCGCCGCAACCAGGCTTCATAGGCACCGTCCTGTCCGGCCTTGATCCGGTGCTTGACCACCAGGGTGACGATTTCGTCGAAGCCGGGCCGGGATGGGCTCGCGGTGGATTCAACAGCTTGAGATTCAGGCATGGCGCAGCACTCCATCAAAACGCGCGTTCAGCGCCAGGCGCCCAGGCCCGGCAATGAACACGCTGGTAAATACAATCAACAGCAACCAACCGAACTGGCCTTCCTCCAGGCTCCACTGTGGGTGCACCACCAGCAGCGCCACGGCCAGCAAAAACAGGATCGGCAGGCACGCCAGGCGCACCAGCACACCGGCCATGATCAGCAGCGGACACAGCACTTCGGCGAAAATCGCCAGGATCAGGGTTGGCGCCGCGCCGAGGTGAAACGGGTCTTCGATGCGGGTCAGCTCGACGCTGTAGTGCAACAGCTTCGGCAGCCCATGAACCCACAGCAGGAACAACCCGCCGCTCAGGCGCAGGAACAACAAGCCCAGGTCCTGCAATGGGCGCTCATCGGTCATGTTCATCGGTGGGCTCCTTCCGGGGCGGCCGAGGCTTCGGCCGGCAATGGTTGGGACATGTGGCTGGCAATGCGCGAGCGCAGCCAGCGTTCGGCCGGGTCGTTGTCATGCACGCCGCTCCAGACCATCGACAGTTCGGCGGCATTGATCTCGAACGGCGGGTCCTCGGCACGCAGCGCGCAGCCTTCCACCAGCGCGCAGGCGGCATAGTCGGGCACGGTGGCGATCAGTTCGGTGCCGGCCAGCAAGGCCCGCAGGCCGCTGAATTGCGGCACCGCCAACACCACTTTGCGGCTGCGGCCGATGCGGGCCAGGTCCAGGTCGATGTTGCCGCTCAAGTCACCCGAGAACGAAACCATGGCGTGGGGCCGCGAGCAGTACTCGTCCAGGGTCAGCGGCCCCGGGCGCTTGTCGCCACGCAAGACCTTGCAAGGAATGTCCCGCAGTTTCTTGCGCTTGGCGTTGGCCGGCAGATCGGTGGTGTAGCTCACGCCGACGCTGATTTCACCGCTGGCCAGCAGCGATGACATCAGCAGGAAATTGGCCCGTCGCACCACCACGATGATCCCCGGCGCCTCTTCGCGCAGTTGACTCAACAATGGAGGAAACAGGCCGAATTCGGCGTCGTCGGACAGCCCGATGCGAAACACGTCGCAACTGGTGGAGGGGTCGAACGCCTTGGCCCGGCTGACCGCGCCGGAGATGGTGTCCATGGCCGGTTGCAGCTCTCGCAGGATCGCCAGGGCACGCGGGGTCGGTTCCATGCCACGACCGTGACGGATCAGCAACGGATCATCGAACAGGTCCCGCAGCCGCCCCAGCGCCGCGCTCACCGCCGGCTGGCCCATGAACAGCTTTTCGGCGACGCGGGTCAGGTTTTTCTCGAACATCAGCGCCTCGAAGATCACCAGCAGGTTCATGTCGAGACGGCGTAAATCGTTGCGGTTCATGGGTGTGAGTCCTATCGGTCCTGTGGGAGCGAGCTTGCTCGCGATAGCGGTGGGTCAGCTGGCATTGATGTTTGCTGTACCGGCCTCTTCGCGAGCAAGCTCGCTCCCACAGGTTAGTGCTTGATCAACCCTGGATGAACGCCAACAGGTCGGCGTTCAGCCGATCCTTGTGGGTGTCGGTCAGGCCATGGGGCGCACCCGGGTAGACCAGCAGCTGCGAATTCTTCAGCAACTTGGCGGCGGCGATGCCGGCAGTTTCGATGGGGACCACCTGGTCGTCATCGCCGTGGACCACCAGGGTCGGCACGTCGATGTTGCGCAGGTCTTCGGACAGGTCGGTCTCCGAGAACGCCTTGATGCAGTCGTAGGTGTTCTTGTGGCCGGCGAGCATGCCCTGCATCCAGAACCAGTCGATCATGCCTTGGGAGACTTTGGCGCCCGGACGGTTGGCGCCGAAAAACGCGCTGGCCACATCTTTGTATAGCTGAGAACGGTCGGCCAGGGAGGCCTGGCGGAAACCGTCGAACACTTCGATGGGCAAGCCGCCAGGGTTGGCCGCGGTCCGGACCATCAGCGGCGTCACCGCCGAGATCAGGCCGAGCTTGGCGACACGGGCGGCGCCATGACGGCCGATGTAGCGCGCCACTTCGCCACCGCCGGTGGAGAAACCAAGCAGCACCGCCTCTTTCAAGTCCAGGCGTTCGATCAGCTCGGCCAGATCATCGGCGTAGGTGTCCATGTCGTTGCCGTCCCAGGGCTGACTGGAACGCCCGTGCCCACGGCGGTCATGGGCGATCACCCGATAGCCGTTGGACGCCAGGAACATCATCTGCGCCTCCCAACTGTCCGAGTTCAACGGCCAGCCGTGGCTGAAGACCACTGGTTGACCACTGCCCCAATCCTTGTAGTAGATCTCGGTGCCGTCGCGGGTGATGAAGGTGCTCATGACAGGATTCCTTGAGATGGGTGGATCGCTTTATGGTCCGGTCAGAGGAAGCATTTGCGTGAGTTAAACGTTGTTAATTTTTTTGGAACTGGCGTGCTTTTGTGGCGAGGGAGCCCGCTCCCGCTGGGCTGCGCAGCAGCCCCAGGACTGTCACTTTGGTGTGCCAGATTGATTGGGCTGGAAACCTTTTGGGGCCGCTTCGCGACCCAGCGGGAGCAAGCTCCTTCGCCACAGAGCTCGGCGGCTGGAAGGCTGGGAGTAGAGCCTGCGCCGTTGCGCTTGAAGCCAAACCTGAGGAATATGCTCGGGTAAAGCCCAGGCATCGGGACCAGAACATTGAGAGCACCATGAGCCAATACCTCAGCCTGCCCGTCGAACAGACGGTGCATTTCGGCCCTTACCGAGTCCATCCGCGCCAGCGCCTGGTGCTGGAGGGCGAGCAACCGTTGCGCCTGGGACGGCGGGCCGTGGAGATTCTGCTGGTGTTGCTCGAACACGCCGGCGAAGTGGTGAGCAAGCAGCAACTGATCGCCCGGGTCTGGCCCAGGAGCGTGGTGGAAGACACCAACCTGCGCGTGCACGTCGCGGCCCTGCGCAAGGCTCTCGGGGACGGCCAGGCCGGGCAGCGCTACATCGTCACCGTGGCGCAGCGCGGCTACAGCTTTGTCGCGCCACTGTCATTCGAATCCCTCGACCCGTTGGCGCGCATCCCTCATCCATCCCTGGCGCGCAACCTGCCACTGCAGCGCACGCGCCTGATCGGACGCCAGGCCCTGGTGGACAACCTAGTGGCCCAGTTGCCGCGAAAGCGTTTCATTACCCTGGTCGGCACCGGCGGCATCGGCAAGACCACCGTTGCCCTGCGGGTCGCTGAACGGTTGATCGGCCACTACTACGACGGCACTTACCTACTGGACCTGGCATCGCTCAACGATCCGGCCATGATCGTCCCCAACCTATGCGCAGTGCTGGATCTGCCACTGCACGACGGTGACCAGCCGGACACCATCGCCCGGCAACTCAGGGAGCGGCATCTGCTGCTGGTGATCGACAACTGCGAGCACCTGATCGACGCCATCGCCCAGCTCAGCGAAACCTTGCTGCGCGGCGCCCCTCACCTGCACATCCTGGCCACCAGCCGCGAAGGCCTGCGCGCCGAAGGCGAACACGTGCAACGCCTGGACGCCCTGGCATTCCCGCCCCGGGAAATGCCCGTCGAGGGTTATCCCGCCCTGGAGTACCCGGCGTTGCAACTGTTTGCCGAACGCGCGATGGCCAACCGTGACGACTTCGAACTGACCGACCGCGAGGTGCCGTTGGTGGTCGACATCTGCCAGCGCCTGGACGGCATTCCCCTGGCCATCGAACTGGCTGCCGGACAACTCGGCCGCTTCAACCTCGAAGCACTGCACCGGCAACTGCAAGACAGCGTCGCCCTGCTTCACAACGACACCGACGCCGCTCCGCGCCAGCAGACCCTGCGCGCCACGTTGGACTGGAGCTTCGCGCTGCTCACGGCCTGCGAGCAAACCTGCCTGCGGCGGCTGGCGGTGTTCATGGGCAGTTTCAACCTGGCCTCGGCCGCGGCGGTGATCGTCGGCCAGAATGTCGCGCCCGAACAGGTGCTGGTGTCGGTCAGCCAGTTGGTCGCCAAATCGTTGCTCAACGTCGAGATCGGCGATGAAGAGGTGCGCTATCGCCTGCTGGACACCACCCGCCGCTACGCCTTGGAAAAACTGGCCGAAGCCGGGGAACTGGCGGCCAGCCAGGAACGCCACGCCGAACGCTGCCTGGCGCTCATGGGGCAAGCGGAAAATGATTGGGAAAACACCCCCACCCGACTGTGGATCGCCCGCTACGCCGACTATCGCGACGACATCCGTGCGGCACTCGACCGAGGCCTGGGCCCGCAGGGTTCACATGCCGTGGCGATCCGCCTGACCGCCCGCACCCTGCCCCTTTGGCAGGAACTGTCGCTGCTCAAGGAGCACGGCCTCTACGTCAACAAGGCGCTGAAATGGTTGCAGGCCAGCCCCATGCCATGCCCACGCTTGACCCTGGCCCTGGAACTGGCCCACGCCAGTTTCAACTACCATACCGAGGGCGGCACGCCGGCCACGGTCCGAGCCTTCGCCACCGCCCGGCAACGGGCCCGGCAATGCCAAGACCTGGCCAGCGAACTGCGGGCCGTGTCCGGGCAAATGACGGTCGACCTCAGCTGCGGCAACTACCAACAGGCCCTGGCACACAGCCTGGATTTCGACCGGCTGGGTTTGCAGGGCGACCCGACCCTGTCCTTGAGCGCCCAACGCCTGCGGGTGCTGGCGCTGCACTTCACCGGCGACCAGGGCGCGGCGCGGCGCGAAGCCGAACAGGTGATCCAGCGCCTGGCCCAGAGCGGCCACCTCAGCCGCTTCAGCCACGGTTTCGGTGTGCAATACGATCAGAGCGTGGCTGCACTGACGATTCTGGCGCGCATCCTCTGGCTGCAAGGGTTCGCCGAGAAAGCCCGGCGCACCGCCAACCTGGCGTTGCAGATCGCCTTGCAGATCAACCACGGCATTTCGATCTGCTACACCCTGGCGATAACCGGTTGCGTGATCGCCCACTACAACGGCGATCATCCGACCGCCTGGGAAAGGCTCGACCTGTTGAAGCAGCAGGCCAAGAAACATTCGGTGATGCTGTTCCATGACTGGGCCTGCCATTACGACAGCGCATTCAATGGCCAGCCCCTGGAGATGAGCCCGACAAACGGGCTGATCCAGGACATCGCCGTCACCCTGCGCCCGGAATTCGTCAGCCCGGCGCAACTGGAACGGGCCCGCAGTGGCGCCGCAGGCTGGTGTTCGGCGGAGATCCTGCGAGCCGGCGCCGAAACCTGGCTGGCCCGGAACGAACCCTCCCTGGAAGACGCCGCCGAAGCGCAACTGCTGGCCGCCCTGAACGTCGCCCGTCGTCAGCATGCCCTGGCTTGGGAACTGCGCAGCGCCACGTCCCTGGCCCGCTTGTGGCAACGTCGCGGGCAAGTGCACGCCGCGCAGGAACTGCTCGGGCCGGTCTATCGACGCTTCAGCGAGGGGTTCGACACCCCCGACTTATTGGAGGCCGGCGCCCTGCTCCAGGCGCTGAGTTACCGGTTGGGGCCTTGAGTGACGCGCCCCCCAAGCACCTTGCAGAACGTAACGCCGATGGAACGTAGGCCACTGACCACTGCGCCGCAGCTTGTCCATGGCATAGGCGCGCGTGGTGTGCAGCAGTCTAAAACGCCCTCCTTCGGCCAGCGGTTCGACCATCAGCAATGACACACTCGCCAGCCGCGACAGCAACGAGGGCAATTGCCCGACACTCAGTTCAGCGCAACTGATCACTGCCAGCGCCGCCTTGAGCGTAAACGACCCTTCGAACACCGCCAGGCGCTGGAACGCGGTTTGTTCGTCAGCGCTCAAACGCTCGACACTCGAATCCAGCACGGCCTCCAGGCTTCGATGCCGGGCCACCGCCGTACGCCGCCCGTGACTCAAGAGTGACAGACCGTAATCCAATTGTTCGAGGACCCCGGCCAGCCCCAAGGCGTCGACTTGGGCCGCCGCCAGTTCCAACGCCAACGGCAAGCCGTCCAGGCGCTGGCAGATCTGTGCCAGGATCAGCCAGTCGCGGCCATGGGGCTGGAACCCCTGCAGCCGGGCACCCACCCGCTCGACCAACAACTGCACCGCCGGGCACGCGACGATCTGGTGCTCGGGCTCCAGGGGCGAGGCCACGGCCAGGCCCGACAGCGGCACGATTTTTTCGCCCGGCAGGGCCAGGGGCTCGCGGCTGCTGCACAACAGCGCCACCCCCGGCGCTGCCGTAGCCAGTGCCTGGGCCAACTCCCGACAGGCATCGAGGACGTGCTCGCACCCGTCGAGCACCAGCAATAGGTGGCAGGACTCAAGGCGCCGGCCCAACGAACCGGGTTCCAGGCCCAGCGTGCTGGCCACCTGCGCCGTCACCTGCGAGGGATTACTGACGGCCGCCAGGTCGACAAACCAGGCCCCGTCCTCAAAGTGCTCGAGCAGCAGCTCCGCCACCCGCAACACCACGGTGGTCTTGCCGCTCCCGCCCGGGCCGGTCACGGTGGTCAGGGCTTGACGGGGCACTTGCGCCAACAGCCGTCCCAGGACTCTGTCGCGGCCGACCACCGGGCTCAAGCGCGTGGGCAGGTTGTGTCGCTCGGCCCTGGGTCTGAAAGGCGACTCAACGCCTCCTTGCACCACCAGGGGCATCGCCAGGCAATAGCCTTGTCGCGGATGGTTGAGGATATAACGAGCGCCGTCCCGCCCGTCGCCGAAGGCCCGCCGCAGCGCCGCGATGTGCACCCGCAGGTTGATGGCTTCCACGACGCTGTCAGGCCAGACGTGGGCGATGAGGGTTTGCTTGCTGACGTAATGGCCGGCGTGCTCCACCAGCACCTGCAGAACATCCAGGGCCCGGCCACCCAGCGCGAGGGGTTGGCCGTCACGGGTGACCAGCCGCTGCTGGCGGTAGAAGGCGAACGGACCAAAGCTCACCGCCGGCTCACTATCGGGTTTGACGAAACTATTCATGCGATCCAGCGCCGGATAACCGGTGCGGGCGTCAGCGTGCGGATCACCGAACACGTTTGCCCTGGCTCCTGCGCATCCTTTCCAAAGGGTTCGCCGTTATCTTGGCAGGCACAGGCTTCAGGACAATGCTGGCACTGGGAGCGCCACGGACATCACGGTGCCCTGGACGGACACCGACGGCTCAACTGAACTGCTGACGATATTGCACCGGGGTCAGGCCGAGCTTTTCACCGAACAAAAACCGCATGTGCCGCACACTGCCGAAACCGCTGCGAAACGCCACGGTCTTGAGCGGCAGATCGGTGGTTTCCAGCAGATGACGCGCCCGGTCGATGCGCGCGCCTTGCAGGAATTCCATAGGCGTCATCTTCACTTCACGGGCAAAGACCCGGGCGAAATGCCGCGCGCTCATGGCGGCCAAGGCAGCCATGCGCTCAATGGTGAACGGTTCTTCCAGATGCTCCATCACGTGGTTCTGCACCCGGGTAATGGCCGATTCCTGCGTCGACACCGCCGCCACCAAGGGGCTGAACTGCGCTTGTCCGCCCTGGCGCTTCATCACCACCAGCAGCACCTTGGCCACGTCCAACGCGACTTTGCGGCCATGGTCCTGGGCGACGATGGCCAGGGCCAAGTCGATCCCGGCCGTGACGCCGCCCGAGGTGATCAGGCGGCGGTCCTGCAGGAAGATCTTGTCGGTTTCCACCAGGGCCTTGGGGAAACGTTGTATCAGGCGTTCGGTGTAATGCCAGTGGGTGGTGACGCGATAACCGTCGAGCAAGCCCGCCTCACCGAGCATAAAGGCACCGGTGCAGATAGAACCATAGCGTGTAGCCCGCTGCGCCGCGGCCCGCAGCCAGGTGTACAACCCCGGATGCTGGTTGTTATAGGCCCCCGGCCCGCCCGGCACCAGCAACACGTCATACGCCGCCCACGCCTGGTCGATATGGATATCAGCCTGCACCGACACGCCGTTGGACGCTCGCAACGGCCCGCGATCGGTGCCCAGGGTCAGCAGTTGATAACGCAGGTCCGGTTCGAGGTAACGATTGGCGATGGAAAACACTTCGAGAGGCCCGGCCATGTCGAGCAGCAAAAAATCCGGGAACAGCACCATTGCAACGGTTTTCATTAAAAAAGACGCCAAAAAATCCAGAAACTGTAAATGCCCCCTGTGGGAGCGAGCTTGCTCACGATAGCGTTGGATCAGCCAGCATCAAGGTGACTGGCATCCCCTATCGCGAGCAAGCTCGCTCCCACAGGTGTTGTGTAGCGTAAACGCCTCAGCATTATGGCGAAGCGAAGCGACTGCTGGTGACATTTGAGCATTGTCCACTCAAAACGGACAGTCTTTCGTTTTTCATCTTCTTATTGAACCTACGGATAACCATTAACCTTCTTCTGAACCCGGCGAACGGCCCCAGCCGCCGCCCTTGAATATCAGGAGAACTCATCATGCTGACCCTTCGCAAAGCTTCGGACCGCGGCATTGCCCGTCACGGCTGGCTGACCTCGTTCCACACCTTCTCGTTCGCCAGTTACCGTGACCTCAACGAGCAGGGTTTCTCCGACCTGCTGGTCATCAACGACGACCGGGTCGCCGCCGCCAAGGGTTTCGGCCCAGCATCCCCACCGGGACATGGAGATCTTTTCCTATGTGCTCGAAGGGGCGCTGGAACACAAGGACACCCTGGGCACGGGCTCGGTCATTCGCCCCGGTGACGTGCAATTGATGAGCGCCGGCAGCGGCGTGGCCCACAGCGAGTTCAACCACAGTGCGGACGAGCCGGTGCACTTCCTGCAGATCTGGATCGTGCCCGACGTCAGCGGTGCCACCCCCCGTTATCAACAGGAGCACTTTCGTCGCGAGCAGAAACAGGGTCGCCTGCAATTGATCATCTCCCCGGACGGCGCCGACGGCTCGCTCCAGGTGCGCCAGGATGCGCGGGTCTACGCCGGGTTATTCGATGGCGAGCAAAGCGCCACCCTGACCCTGCCACCGGATCGTTATGCCTACGTGCACGTGGCCCGAGGCGCTGTCGAGCTCAACGGCGTGCAACTGCGCGAAGGTGATTGGCGTGCGGGTGCGCGAGGAGCAGGTCCTGAACTTAAGCAATGGCCAGGATGCCGAGGTACTGGTGTTCGATCTGCGGCCGCAGGAACTGCCACAGATGCCATGAAGCACCCTTTAACCTCTGTGGGAGAAACTGTCACAGATGCTATGAAGTTACCTGTAAACCCTGTGGGAGCGAGCTTGCTCGCGATGGCTTCAGGTCAGCCAATATTCATGTAGCTGACACTCCGCCATCGCGAGCAAGCTCGCTCCCACAATGGATTTTTAATAGTGGGTCTTTCACAACGGAGCCTCCACATTGAATGGGTGGCCGCCCCCGGCGCTTCACTCATTGTTCGCCACCTTCCAGGCAGTGGCCGGGTTTGCCTACTCGGCACTGTTCAATGCTGCTCGATTTCCCATTCATGGGTAACAGTCGCTCGAAAGTCTTGAAGTCATGATTACGAAGGTAACTCAGACGAAAAACTTCTAAAAAAAGTCAGGCGTTTGGTCAAATTCAAGCTTTGATCTAATGGAGCTGCGACGCGCCTCGGGCAGGCTCATTGCGCACCTGAAATGCGCTCATCTGTTGCCACGAGGCGGGTCAATCTATAAAGTTCCCGAAAGGATTTCGTTTCTGACCGACGGTCATTGATACCGCCTGAAGCAAATTGACCCGACGCAAGAGCCTAGGCAAAATGATCTCACTTTGCCATTAATTCTCTCCTGACTTGCTTATTCACGGAAGAAAGCATGAAAACCGTCATATCCCTCGCTTTAATCTCGATTGCGTGCAGTGCGGCCGCGGATGTCCAGAACATCAAATACCTTTACGATGATTCGGATGCCGTGTACTCCATCGTCTCGTCTGTCCACAGCGGTTCAGCCATCCAGGCCACCGTGCAGAGAACGGGCACCTACTTCACCAACTACACGAAACTGGAACTCGACTGCACCAGTCGCAATGTACGGCACATGGGGATGTACAACAGTCTCGCTGGGGTGGAGAAAGCCGAGTTCGACCAGATGCAAGGGCGAATCATCGACGGCTCGATAGCCGATGAAGTAGGTAAGGTGCTGTGCAAGGAGACGACCTTGACCGCGTCGCAAGCCGCTCCGCAGACTGAAGACCTGCCCACCGAAGCACAAACCGACGATAACAGCTGACGCGGGACCTGTGTGGGAGCAAAGCTTGCTCCCACACAGGTCCCGCGCTATAGCGCGGCGGCAACGCCTCTCCCCGCCCTAAAAACTCATCCCTGATCGAACAGCGGTTTTATCGCAAGGCTTGTTTGCGCTCCGATTTCGAGCGGTAACTGCCAGGCGGCACACCAAAGAAATCCCGAAAACGACGCTGGAAGTGCGGCGAGCTGACGAAGCCTGTCGCCACGGCGATTTCGGTCACGGACCGATTGGTTTGCTGGATGAGTTGGCGCGCACGCGTCAGGCGCAGCTCCAGGTAATAGCGCGTTGGGGGTCGCGCCGAGAAAACTGCAGAACCGTCGCTCCAACTGGCGCTTGGAAATCTTCACGCACGCCGCCAGCTCATCGATGGTCAAAGGCTCCTCTACGTTCTGCCACATCAGCTCCAACGCCAACTTGAGGCTTTCCGGCAGCGTCGGGTCGGTCTCGACGAAAACCGGCGGCAAGTCCGTCGCATCGTCGCCTGACTCATCGCAACGCAGAATTTCCTCGATGGCCCCCACCAGCGCCGCTCCGCCCGTCTGGCGAATCAACTGGAGCATCATGCGCAGCGAACTGTTGGCGCCGGCGCAACTGACCCGCTCCCGGTCAACCACATAGGCCCGGCTGGACACCTTCACATGAGGAAACACCTCCGCCATCATGGCGCGGCTTTCCGGGTGGACGGCGCACTCGAAACCATCCAGCAGATTGGCATCGGCCCACGAAAAAGGCACCGTTCCACAACCCGCCCAGGATCGCCCCGGACGCCGCATTCGCACGCAGCTTGCGGCGCAGCAAGGGATGGCCTTGCAACTTCACTCGAAAGCCCCCTGCGACGATCAGCACGTCGTGGTTTTCCGGCATCTGCGCCAGTTCGATGTCCGTCGAGATGACAATGCCCAGGTCGCTCGTCACCTGCCCACCTGAAACCCCCACCGTCAGCACCTCATAGAGGGGCATGTCGCTCATCAGGTTGGCGGTCACCAGCGCGTCCACCGCGCCGGTGAAGGACATCATCGAGAAGTTGTCCATCAATACGAACGCGACGCGGATCGGCGCCTGGCTGGCGGGCGCCGCGCCGAGCGGGCGATAAGCCATGTTCTTGTTTTTGAGTACGCTCTCGAATGCGCTTGGCATAGGGCCTCGTTAATACATTAAAGACGATGAGGATTTGCTGCACGTGGGTGCCCTGAACCCCAGGGCGAAGGCCCAGGGCAAACCACGCTATCTTCCAGACTAGTCAAGCCGGCTGCAATCGCGCCTGCGCCGTCTACCGATCGTCCCGCGCCAAAATGGCAAGCCTCAAGTGCCTACGACTTTGGTCGATACACTGGCAGTAGGCATGGGCGCTTTTCCCTTCCAGAGACTCGCAACGCCAACCACTGCTGTTTCCGCCGTTCCAACACTTAAAATATTCCGCGGGAGAAGTCATGAATATCAAACAGAAGCTGACATGGGCGTTCGCGACCATCGCCTGCCTCCCGGTTATCCTGGTGGCGGTGCTTGTCGTACTGAACTTGCGCGACGCCGCAAAGGCCAACTTCCTGGACAGCAGCGGCCGTGAAATCCGCCAGATCGACAACGGCATGAAGCAGTTTTTCGACGGGATCAGCCAGAACGTCGAATTCTTCGCCAAGGATCCACGGATCGTCGCCGCCAAGGATCTGAAAAACTACTCGGGTGCCGACGCCGCACAAATCCCTCTCCCCGAGAACAACAAACAGCTTTTGGAGATCTTCGACAGATTCGCCAAGAGCCATCCGACCACCGCCTATCTTTCCGTAGGCCTGGCCGACGGCGGCTATGCCAGTTGGCCGGACGACCCGAAAATCTCCAACTACGACCCACGGGTGCGTCCATGGTACAAGGCCGCCATCGCCGCGCCGGGCACCACCGTGCGCACAGACGCGTATTACTGGGCGCCAGATGATGTGTCACTGATCGGCATCGTGCATACGGTTTCAGACGCCGCCGGCAAACTGGTGGGTGTGGTCGGCCTGGACGTGTCGCTCAAACAACTGACCGAACTGGTCAAGAACATCAAGCTGGGCGAGAGCGGCTACCTGATGCTGGTGGAAGCCAACGGCAACGTCCTGGTGGACCCTGCCGATGCCAAGCACAACTTCAAGCCGCTGGCCGACCTGGGCCCCAACTATGCCGAGCTGGCCAAAAGCAGCGATGGCGTGACCCAGATCGAAATCGACGGCGTGCCCTACATGGCCAACGTGGTCAGCTCCAAAGGGTTGGGCTGGCGCTTCATCGGCCTGATCAAGCGCGATGAAGTGATGGCCGAGGCTTCGAGCCTGACTTGGCTGATCGCCGCCATCGCTGCCGTGCTGGCCGTGGTCTTCGCCGTGGTGGGCGCCAGTTTCGCCAGCGTCATCGTGCGGCCGATTCGTGGTGTTGCCAATGGCCTGCAGGAAATCGCCGAAGGTGAAGGCGACCTCACCCGTAAGCTCTCGGTGCAAGGCAAGGACGAAACCGCCACCCTGGCGGGCTGGTTCAACCAGTTCCTGGGCATGATCGCGCAACTGATGCAGCGCATCGGCAGCGCTTCCTCCGACTTGCAAACCGCCGCGGCCGATACCAGCCACGTGGCCCAGAACATGAACGATGCGGCCGGACGCCAGCGCCAGGCCGTTGAATTGGTGAGCACGGCATTCAACGAAATGGTCGCCACCGCCAACGAAGTGGCCCGCTCTTGCAGCCAGGCCGCCTCCAGTGCGGACGAAGGCTACCGCGACGTGCACGACGGCCAGCATCACATCGGTGAAGCCACCGGCAGCGTGATGAAACTGAGCGAGGACCTGCAAAAGTCGACCCAGACCATGCAGGCGTTGGAGCAGGACAGCAAGAACATCAACACCATCCTCGACACCATTCGCTCGATTGCCGAACAGACCAACCTGCTGGCTCTCAACGCCGCCATCGAAGCCGCACGGGCCGGCGATCAAGGTCGTGGGTTCGCCGTGGTGGCCGACGAAGTGCGGGCCCTGGCCCGCCGTACCGCCGACTCCACCGGCGAGATCGACAGCCTGCTGGGTAACCTCGCACGGCGCACCCAGGAAGTCACCCAGCAGATGCAAAGCAGCCTGCAGGTGTCGCACACCAGCGTCGAGCGCATTCAGCAAGCCCGTGACAGCTTCGACAAGATCCGCAACTCGGTGGACTCGATTCGCGACCAGAACACCCAGATCGCCACGGCGGCAGAGGAACAGCACCAAGTGGCCGAAGACATCAACCGGCACATCGCGCAGATCCATACCGATGCACAGCTGGTGGAGGAATACGCCCACTCGGCGCAGACCGGTTCGGGGCGTTTGACGGATATTTCCGGGCAGCTCAAGGGTTTGGTTGGGCGCTTCAAGTTCTAAGCGGTATAGCCGAGGCCAGGGACGGCTCGCGGCTAGATCGACACCCGCAACTACCCTTTCTGAACCCGTTTGAGGTGCGATCCAACTTTGCCGATGCCAACTTCAGCCTGGCACGCGTTTGCTCATCCAATTTGATACCCAGTGTTGTTACCGACATAACTCAGCTTCTGAATGAAGCAAGCCCCACAACGCCAGCAATGGAGCCTGCCTCGATTTCATCGCGTGGACACAGGACGGCGGATTGAATACAAGGCCCCCCGGCCCGGGACTCCACCACCCCACATCCTCCCGATACCACTCGCCCGGTGACAGAACGAGGTAGAACTCGGCAGGCGGGTGTTGGTGGTAGGGGTAGCAGGTCTCGGGCAGCATGAGCGCCAATCCCAAGGTCAAGGTGGGACACTCAAATAGCCCTTCGGGGCCGGTGATCATCCCGTGACGATGCCGCTCCACGAAAGCGCTGTCCTGGTCAGCCCGGGCTTGGCGATTTATCCAGGTGAGATGGGGCAAGAGTGTGCTCAACGCATCCAGTATCGACACGAGATGCGGGTGGGTTCTGGGTGCAACATTGAGTGCCTGGGACAAACTGGGCGCCAGGGCCTCTGGTAACGCACGTGGCGTTTCCAATGTTTGTTTCAAGGTCCATCGGGCAGTCTCCAGGGCACTCGCATGCGCCTGTATCGAATCCAGCGCGCCATTGCGAACCCGATTCAATAGAACCGCATGAAGTGAACGCTGAAGTGACTTCCCGCTGGCAATCACATCCTGTCTCAACGATAAGTGCTCGGTACTGTTTATCATCGGTTTCGAATCCATCCTGAGCCGGACTGCATTAGCTTAGGCAGCCCAAACCTGGGCCGTGGTTTGAGAGTACTGCTTTACGCCCATCGATACAGCCGAAACCCTTCACGCCTGGCCAAGGGCACCGGACTGCAACACAGCTGTTGGACTACTGGGACGGAGTCGCGGAAGTCAACGGCGTTGCAATCAGAGGGACTTTTTCCTGTCAGCACAGACTTTGTAATCAAGGGCTGCTATGCCATTTATTGCTTCAAGGCTGAATAAACAGGCTGACCCACCGCTATCGCGAGCAAGCTCGCTCCCACAGGGATCTTGGAAGCTCATGAGTTTTGCATCCACCACAGTACCCTTGTGGGAGCGAGCTTGCTCGCGATGACGGCGGCACAATCAACATCGATTAAAGCTACCCCACCGCTTTGGCAAACAGGCTAGCCCCCATCGGTATCGATATCGGCATCCGTGTCGTCACTGGATTTCGGCCGGTCCGGGTCAGGCTTGAAGCCAGGGCTGAAGGTGTTGTCATTGTCCTGATGATGCTGCTTCTGATCGACCTCAGTGGCGGCGCTGTCAGCCTGATCCGCCCCGGCGGGACTGGCTGGCTCGGCGCTCGACGGCTGGCCCGGGACCTGGGGATCGATGGCCGGATCGTTACGCGGGGATGGCGTCTGTGCCTGGCCTTGTTGCTGAGTGTTTGCGGGATCGTCGTTCATGGGCACCTCGTTCATGGCAGGGCCGGATGGATGACCGGTCTTGATCATTCGAAGGTGACGCGACGGCTTCGGTTCCATTTGTTTGCAGCGTCGCGCTCAACCGCCCAGCACGCTCCTCACCATCCGGGCGAGTGCGTCCGGGCCGTAGGGTTTGCTCAACAAATGGGTGTCGGGGCTCAATTGATGGTTCCGGGAAATGATGTCCCGAGTGTGCCCCGAAGTGAACAGCACGGGGACCGGCGGATTCTGTACCTTGGCCCAGGCGGCCAGGTCGGAGCTCTTGATCAGGCCGGGCATGACCACGTCGGTGAAGATCAGGTCGACCGAGGTGCCGTCCAGCAGCAACTTCATCGCCTCATCACCGTTGGCGGCCGTGAGGGTCCGATAGCCGGACTGTTCCAGCAGTTCCACCGACGCGCTGCGCACCTCGTCGTTATCCTCCACCACTAGAATCGTCTCTTGCCGACCGGACTGAAGCGCGTCGT
Organism: Pseudomonas beijingensis; assembly: GCF_030687295.1. Classification (NCBI taxonomy): domain Bacteria; kingdom Pseudomonadati; phylum Pseudomonadota; class Gammaproteobacteria; order Pseudomonadales; family Pseudomonadaceae; genus Pseudomonas; species Pseudomonas beijingensis. The sequence continues at coordinate 5,153,414 of NZ_CP117425.1, forward strand.
GTTGCTCGGCTTCCCCTACTTCGGGTGCAAGACTTCGAGGGAAATACATCCGTACTCGCGTGCCCTCGCCCAGGTCACTGGATACCTCGATATGGCCGCCACTCTGCTTGACGAACCCGAACACCATGCTCAATCCAAGCCCGGTGCCCTGGCCATCGGTCTTGGTGGTGAAAAACGGTTCGAACACCTGCTGCAGGACATCGGGCGGCATGCCGGCACCGCGATCGATCACCGACAGCCGGACATAATCGCCGGCCGGGATCCCCTTGCCGGCGCAGAACGCGTCATCGAGCACAATGTTCTCGCCAATCAGATGGATGGTGCCCTCGCCGCCCATGGCATCACGCGCATTGATCGCCAGGTTCAACAAGGCATTTTCCAGTTGATTGCGATCGACGTGAATGCGCCAAGGCTCCTGGGGCAGGCTCACTTCAATCAGGATGGTTTCGCCCAAGGCCCGTTGCAGCAGTTCACCCATGCCCTCGTAGATGCGCCGAGGGTTGTAGACCGCCGGTGACAATGGCTGACGCCGGGCAAAAGCCAGCAACTGCGATGACAATTTTGCGCCCCGCTCTACGGCTTCGATGGAGGCGCTGACCCGCCGTTGCACATTGGCGTTGTCCCGTTCGTGGCGGGCCAGCAAATGCAGGTTGCCGGCGATCACCTGCAGCAAATTGTTGAAGTCATGGGCCACGCCACCGGTGAGGCCGCCAATGGCCTCGAGCTTCTGCGACTGGCGCAACTGCTCTTCCGCAGCCAACCGCGCCTGCACCTCGTTGGCGACCCGTTGTTCCAGGTCGCGAGTGAATTTGAGCAGCGAAGCTTCGGCCGTCTTGCGCTCGTTGATATCAATCAACACCCCCGGAAACCGCAGGGGCCGGCCCGTCCCGTCGAACTCGCATCGACCGCTGGCCAGCACCCACCGGTAGTCACCGCCCAGGCGGCGCACCCGATACTCAGCGCTGTAAGGCGTGCCTGTGCGCACGGTCAGTTCGACCCGCTGGTTGACCTCGTCAAGGTCATCCGGGTGGATGCCCTGGCGGGCAATCTCGATGGGCAGTGCGTCCAGCGAACAATCGGGTGGGTAGTTGAAGGTGCGGGCAAAACGCTCATCCCCCGACAGCGTGTCGGCCTGGATGTCCCAGACGAACGACCCCAGCAAGGGCCCGGCCGAGAGCGCCAGTTGGATGCGCTCATTGACCGCGCGGTAACTGCGTTCGGCCGCTTGCCGGGCGCGCTCGGTCAATACGTGCTCGGTGGTTTCCACCACAATCGCCAGCACGCCCGCCGGGGACTGGTCGTCATCGGGCACCGGGCTGTAGTAGAGGTCCATCCACACGTCTTCAGGCTTGCCATCACGCAGCAGGACCAGCTCTTTGCTGCGGTAGGACAAGGTGCCGCCGGCCAGACAGACGTCCAGCACATGGCGATTGAATTCGGCGACCTCCGGCCAGCCCAACTCCACCGCGCACCCCAGCAAGTAAGGATGGCGGCCGCCGGCGAACTCGGCATAGGCATCGTTGTAAATCATGAAGCCCTGGCGGCCCCACAACATCACCATCGGCAGGGGCGAAGCCAGCAACAATTGGACAGCGCTGCGCAAGCTGGCGGACCAGTGCTCGATGGCGCCTAACTCGGTCCGGCTCCAATCGAACGCCCGGATACGCCCGGCCATCTCACCGCCCCATCCAGGGCAGCCGTGATTCTGGGATAGAAACTCCATGGTCGACTCTGAACCTCAAAATGCCTGCAGGGAATCGGCCTACACAAACCCCTTGCGATCAGAGCTTCGAGCGCCGGGTTGGCGTTTGGTTTCATGGTGAGGTCATGATGACGACCTGTCTGGACTGGGGACATGCTTTCTGGGGCAAAAGGAATGACCTGTGGCGAGGGGATTTATCCCCGCCGGGTTGCGCAGCAACCCCCTGCGTCCTGCCTGGCACATCACTGTGGCTGATGAAACATGGGGCTGCTTCGCAACCCAGCGGGGATAAATCCCCTCGCCACAGAGTTCTTTGTTTGCCACAGGAATCATGTCCCGGATCCAAACAGGATTTGCGAGCTCAACGGAAATCGCGACTCTGCACCTGGATACCCGCCAGCAATTCAGTCAGGTCGCTCAAGCGCCCGGCGATCAAGTGACGGACCTCGCCGACGCTTTCCCAGCGCCCGTCGACCCTGAGCAATTGCGAGCCCACCAGGGTCTTGCGTTGGCGCTCGGCCAGGTCGCGCCAGACCACCACGTTGAGGTTGCCAAATTCATCTTCCAGGGTGACGAAGGTCACGCCGCTGGCCGTGCCCGGACGTTGGCGGCCGGTGACCAGCCCGGCGACGCTGACGTTGCGGCCATGCTCCACGTCCTGCAATTCCCGGGAGCTGCGACAGCGCCGGGCGCGCAGCTCGGAACGCAGCAGGGCCAGCGGATGAGGCCCGAGTGTCGTGCCCAGCGTGGCGTAATCGGCAAACAGATTTTCTCCCAGCGTGGGTTCGGGCAAGGCCACGGGCAGTTCTTCCTGGCTGGGCAAACCGGCGAACAAGCCCAGTTGTTTCTGCACCCCGGCCACTTCCCAGCGGGCCCGATGGCGATCCCCCGCCAAGCCCTGCAAGGCCCCCGCGTCGGCCAGTTGCGCCTGGGCCCGGGCATCGAGTTGCGCGCGTTCGCCCAGGTCGGCCACGTCGCTGAAGGGTCGATGCCGGCGCGCCGCTTCGATACGGCGGGCATCCTCTTCGCGAAAGCCCTTGACCAGGCGCAGGCCCATGCGAATCGCCGGTTGCCGGCCGTCCATGGGCTCGAGGCTGCACTCCCAAGCGCTAGCGCGCACGTCCACCGGGTGGATCGACAGTTGATGCCGGCGGGCATCCTGGAGGATCTGGTCCGGACTGTAGAAGCCCATGGGCCAGCTGTTGATCAGGGCACAGGCGAACGCCGCCGGTTCGTGGCATTTGAGCCAACTGCTGGCGTAGGTCAGCAAGGCGAAACTGGCGGCGTGGGATTCGGGAAAACCGTAATTGCCGAAGCCTTTGATCTGTTCGAAGATTTGCGCGGCGAACTCAGCGGTGTAGCCGTTGTTCTTCATCCCCTGCGCCAGGCGCTCCCGATGGGGCTCCAACCCGCCGTGACGTTTCCAGGCGGCCATGGAACGCCGCAACTGGTCGGCTTCACCCGGGGTGTAGTCGGCCGCGACGATGGCGATCTGCATGACCTGTTCCTGGAACAAGGGAACACCCAAGGTTCGGTTGAGCACTTCCTTCAATGCTTCAGAGGGATAAGTCACCGCCTCTTCATCGTTTCTACGCCGCAGGTACGGATGCACCATCCCACCCTGGATCGGCCCGGGCCGCACAATCGCCACTTCGATGACCAAGTCGTAGAACGTCTCGGGTCTCAGCCGAGGCAACATCGACATCTGCGCCCGGGACTCGATCTGGAACACACCGATGGTGTCAGCGCGGCTGATCATTTCGTAGGTCGCCCGATCCTCCTTGGGCAACGACGCCAAGGCATAACGCTGCCCCCGGTACTGCTCGATCAAGTCGAAACACCGGCGAATCGCACTGAGCATGCCCAGGGCCAGGATGTCCACCTTGAGCAAGCCCACCGCATCCAGGTCGTCTTTGTCCCACTGGATGATGGTGCGCTCGGCCATGGCGGCGTTTTCCACCGGCACCAGGGTGTCCAGGGGCTGTTCGGAAATCACGAAACCGCCAGGGTGTTGGGACAAATGCCGGGGAAAACCGATCAATTGCTGGGTCAGGCCCAGGACCCGGCGCAACACCGGGCTGTCCGGGTCGAAACCGCCTTCACGCAAACGCTCCACCGGCGGCGCTTCGTCGCTCCAACGGCCACAGCAATCGGCCAGGGCGTTGACCTGATCCGGTGGCAGGCCCAGGGCCTTGGCCACATCGCGCACCGCCCCGGCGCCGTGGTAGCTGCTGACCACCGCCGTCAAGGCCGCACGATGACGACCGTAGCGCTGGAACACGTACTGCAGCACTTCCTCGCGACGGTCATGTTCAAAATCGACATCGATGTCCGGCGGCTCGTTGCGCTCCCGGGACAGGAAGCGTTCGAACAACAGGCTGGTGAGGCTGGGGTCGATTTCGGTGATGCCCAAGGCGTAGCACACCGCCGAGTTGGCCGCCGAGCCGCGCCCCTGGCAAAGGATATGGCGGCTGCGGGCGAAGCTGACGATGTCCTGCACGGTGAGGAAATAGCTGTCATAGCCCAACTCGGCGATCAGGCTCAGTTCCTTGTCGATCTGCACCCGGACCTTGTCTGGTACACCTTTGTCCCAGCGCTCACGCATGCCGCGCTCGGTCAGTTCCCGCAGCCAGGACGCCGGGTCATGCCCCTCGGGCACCAGCTCGCGGGGGTATTGGTAGCGCAGTTGGCCGAGGTCGAAGGTGCAGCGCCGGGCGATGTCCAGGGTTTCATCGAGCAAGGCCCGCGGATAGAGCTCGGCCAGATCCTTGCGGCTGCGCAAGTGGCGCTCGCCGTTGGGGTGCAAGCGCTGGCCGGCCTCGGCCACCGTGACGTGATGACGGATGGCGGTCATGGTGTCCTGCAAGGCGCGACGGCCACGCACGTGCATGTGCACGTCGCCGCTGGCCACGGCCGGAAGAGCCAAGCACTCGGCCAGCGCCAACGACTCTGCCAACCGGTGACGGTCGTCCTGCCCGCAATGCAACTGGACCGTCAGCCACAGGCGCCCGGCAAAGATCGGCTGGAGCCAACGCCCGTGTTCCTCGGCGTCTTTGCCCTCGGCGACCCACAAGGCCAGCAGCCCCGGCAAGGGTTGGTCGAAGTCCTCTCGCACGATGCGATAGTGGCCCTTCTCGCTGCGACGCCGGGCGCGGGTGATCAACCGGCACAAGGTTTGATAACCGTCCAGGTTCTCCACCAGCAACACCAGTTTCGGACCGTTCTCGACCTGGACTTCGCTGCCGACGATCAGTTGCAGCGCCAGTTCCTTGGCCGCCTGCCAGGCCCGGACGATCCCGGCCAGGGTGCATTCGTCGGTGATCGCCAGGGCCTGATAGCCCTGCTGCTTGGCGCGACGGCATAACTCCAGGGCACTGGAGGCGCCGCGCTGGAAGCTGAAGTTCGACAGGCAATGCAGCTCGGCATACTCAATGCTCATGCAAACCAACCCTGCAGCCACAGCGGCCCGCCCTCGCCCACCGGTCGATAGGCCCAGCCCCGTTGCCCGCTACGGGTTTCGATCAGGTAATAGTCGCGGCGCACATCCGCACCGTCCCACCAACCGGTCTCGATACGCTCGGGGCCCATGAGGATCTGCGCCTGGCCTTGCGCCAATGCCTGGGGCGCATCCAGCAACCAACCGGGACGCTGCACGCCGTCGCGCACCGGACACGTCTGGGATTTGGGTTGGGACGTCATCTGCCAGGCGCACTCAGGCCGATGGTCGTCGCGAAACCCCAAGCCCTGCACGGCGTCATCCCCCAACCGGGCTCGCAGACGTTCGCGCAATTGCTCCCAGGGCAATGACTGTTGCGGGCGTTCGTCGAACAGCTCCATGCGCTGGGGCACGAAACTCGGCAAGTCTTCGGCACACAAGCGAAAGCCCCGCACCGGGGCCTCGACCTGCACCTGTTCCAAGCGACCGCGGGCCAGCTCGAAGAGCATCGCCGGGTCCCGTTCGGCGCTGAGCAGACCGACCTTGATCACGGTATCCGGCAACCCGGCGTGTTCCAGGTGCAGGTCGAAGCGCTGCACGCCGCTGTCGCGCCCGCAGAGGAAGGCCGACAGGTCACCGGTCAGGCGACGCAACGGGAACAACAGTGCCTGGTGGGATTGCACGTCATAGTTGAGTTCGATGCGCACATCGAAACGGTCCGGTGGCAGGTAGAACGACAGCGCCAGGGTGCGATTGCCCGTCAGCGCATCGAGGTGCTTGAGCACCTGGGCCTCGAAGCGCCGTGCCAGGGTCTGCCGGGGCAAGGCCTGGACCTGGCTCAGGCGGCGCAGGCCCATGCGCGACAGCGCCGTGGCGACATCGGGCTCCAGGCCGACTCGCTCCACGGGCATGTGTCCCAGGTACTGTTGCAAGGTCTCGACATCGGGCACCACCAGGGCGTCATAGGCATTGGCCAACACCCGTGCCGCCACCGGATTGGGAGCGGCGACGATGCGATGACGAAAGCCCAGCTCGGTCAGCTCGGCCCGCAAGCGCGCCTCGAACACCGGCCAGGGTCCGAACAGGCCCAGACTCGACTCGATCTCGAACAGCAACGTTCGCGGGTAATGCACGCTGACCTGGGAGCTGAAACGGTAGGCCCAGGCCGCCAGGAACTGTTGCCAATGTTCGATCTGCGCCGCGTCGTATTCGGCGGTGGCAAAGCCTTTGCTCAAGGCCTGGGCGGCGGTCATGGTCTGGCCGGGCCGCAAGCCCAGGGCCCGGGCCGGCGCGTTCACCGCTTGCAGCACCCGACGCTGGGCCGGGCCGGTCAGCAATGCCAGGGGTTGGTCGGGATCGGGGCGCTGACGCAGCGCGGCGTCCAGCGCCAATTGCGGGAAGAGAATACAGACCCAGCGCATCGCAACCTCAATGCCCGGTTTGTGGGGCGAGCGTGGCAAAGGCAATCGGCGCCGAACGGGCCAGCCCGCCCCGGCACTTGAGCACACGCAACTGCGCAGGCCGGGTATCGATGGCAATGCGCAGGGCCGCCGGCGATGGGTTGATGGCTTCCTGGATGGAGCGCCAGGCGAACGCCAGGGTCTGGCCGGTTTCCGCCGCCACTTGCAAACGGCGCAAGGCCCGGTCGTCCGCCTGTCGGGGCCAGCACAGCACCGCGCCACAACTGCCCGAACGCAGGCATTGTTCGGTGGCCCACAGGGCCTCGCGCTCATCGGCGCGGATCACCGATAACTGACGCAGGTCGATACCCGCGTTCTGCCAGGCCTGGGGATAAGGCACGAACGGCGGCGCCACCAGCACGATCCGCTCCCCCGCCGCCGACAGCCGCGCCAGGGTCGGCCACACCAATTGCAACTCGCCCACGCCCGGCGCAGCGATGAGCAGCTCCGTCAACGCCGCTTCCGGCCAACCGCCACTGGGCAACGCCGCGTCCAGTGCTCCATGGCCAGTGGGTTGCGGACTGGCGGCGGGCGGCGCAGGCCGGCCCTTCCAGACCTGGCCGCCGTTGAACAGCGTATCCAGCGCAACAACAGCGCCCATCACCCTTGCCTCACCAAGCCACAGAACACCCCTTCTATCGCCAGGTCCTGGTCGGCCTCGACGATGATCGGCTGATAGGCCGGGTTGCGCGGCAGCAAACGCACCCGCTCGCCGATGCGCTCGAAGCGCTTGATGGTGACTTCACCGTCCAGGCGCGCCACGACGATCTGGCCGTTGGCAGCCTGGGGGGTGCGCTGCACGCCCACCAGGTCACCGTCGAGAATGCCGTCCTCGATCATCGAGTCGCCCTGGACCCGCAGCAGGTAATCCGGCGCCTTGGTGAAAATCGCCGGGTCCAGCATCAGGCGGCTGTGGACCTCGGCATCGGCGCCAATCGGCAGGCCCGCCGCCACTCGCCCCAGCACCGGCACGTCCAGCAACTCGGGCCGTGGCGGCTGGTTCAGCAGCCGGATGCCCCGGGCCTGGTGCGGATTGACTTCGATGAAACCAGCCTCGGTCAACGCCAGCACATGCTTGCGCGCCACGCTGCGGGAGGCAAAACCAAACGCCTCGCTGATTTCAGCGAGACTGGGAGGCTGACCCTGATCAGCGATGCGTTCGCGGATAAAAGTCAGGATGGCGGTACGGCGGGGCGTGAGAGTCGTCATGGAGTACATTTGTACTCTTCCGGGATTTTTCTGACAAGCGCCGCCAGTCAGTTCACAGACTCAGAGCCCATCACCAATCCCTATGGTGGTCTGTACGGCTGACACTAAACAGCGCACCGAGCTTGCTTTCCGAGGGCACCTGGCTGCCTTGAGGGTATTGCACGCAGCACGTCTCGCAGTTGCGTGTGCAGCGGCACGCTGCTGAGGGAAAGCACGTTGTCGGGCATGGCCTTATCACTTGTCATAACGAGTTAGGACGGGACCTTAGGGAAGCCGACCCAGCTTGAGAAATACTAGAGCCGAGCGTCGGCACTCTCATTGCGAAACGCGCTCGGGCTCATGCCTGTCCAGCGCCGAAACGCCCGGCGGAAACTGCGCACATCGCTGTAGCCGACTTCTTCGGTAATGCGCTCGATGGACAGCTCTGGGTTGGCCAGCAGGTTCAGGGTGCGGCCGCGGCGCACTTGTTCGAGCAAGGCCTCGAAGGTCAGGCTGTGTTCGGTCAGGCGTCGACGTAGGGTGCGGCTGCTCATGTTGAGGTCACCGGCGATTTTCTCGATGTGGCTGCCCCGGGTCAGGTCCCGGGCAATTGCCCGTTCCACGGTCTGGATCAGGTCGATCTTCTGGTGGACCTCGCAGGCCTCCTGCTCGAGCAAGGCCAATGCCTGGCGCAGGGCCAACGGATGATGATTGGGCAGGCGCATATCCAGCCAACGCACATCGATCAGCATGCGGTTGTGCCGGCAACCGAAACGCACATCCGGTCCCAAGATCCGCTGATATTCCTGGGCATAGGACGGCGCAGCGTGCATGAACTCCACGGCCTTGGGTTTGAAATCGGGGCCTGCCAGCGCCCGGCCGTAGACCATCAGGCTGGCGAAGAATTCTTCCACGGCAAACACCTGGATCTCGGCGAAAGGCAGGCGGCACGTGGCCTCGACCATGATCCGGTCAGTGGCTTCTTCGACCCGGGTCACGGCGATGCCGCCGGTGGTGTGCTGGTAACGAACCCCCAGGGCGAAGGCATCGCGCAGGGTTTCGCACAACGACAAGACGTGGCCCAGCAGGCCGAGGGTGCCGAGCACGTTGCGGTCACCCACCCACAACCCCAGGCCTTGGTCGGGCAACAGCTTGAGCGCCCGTTGGATCATGACCACGGCCTGGCGGTAGGAAATGCGCTGGGCGGGATCTTGCAGGTCATCGAGGTCGAAGCCCAGGCCGCGACACAGGCTGGCGGCATCGAAACCCTTGTTCGCCACCACCTCGGCCAGGGTTTGCAGCAGGAAGGGCGATACCAGCGCCAATTCATAGGTGGGGTCGATGACTTTCATCTGCATGGGGCGAATTCCGGAGCACGTTAGGTGGCGTTTTTGTAACCGGTTATTTCACAAAGTTAGCATGAGCCGCTGGGTTGGGAGGCATAAAAATCTGGCCGCCCAAGTCCCCTGTCTGGCCGCCAATACCCTGCCCTGTCGGCGGCGAACGGCTTATTTGTATGACTCGGACCTCCGGTGCATTTCCAACAATAATAATGAGCCCTCCCATGAACCCGATCCGCACGAAATTCGCCTTGCAACTGACCCTCGGCCTGGCCTGCGGCTATGCCCTGCCCGCCTTGGCTACCGAATCGGGGGTGGACAACATCGGCCCCGGCACCGACGGCTTTTTCGTATTGCCGCTGGAAGTCGACAGCCTTCCCGACCACATGGTCGCGTTCAACCTCTACTACAACCATTACAAAGCCCGGAAATTCAACATCAGTTCGTTGGGTGGCGAGCTGCCGGATGTCGAAATCGAATCCACGGCAGTGGTCCCGCGTATCGATTACCTGAGCCCATTGCGGGTGGCCGGTGGGCGCGCGGGGATCTACATCGCCCAGCCCTGGATCAAGCAGGAAGTTTCGGTGTTCGGCCTGCATGACACCCGCGAGGGCATGGGCGACACCACCATTTCGCCCATCGTGCTCTGGGACATGGGCAAGAATCTGACCCTGGCCGCGGCGGTGGAAATCACCGTACCGACCGGCGAATACAGCACCGATCGACTGGCCAACACCAGCAACAATTTCTACACCTACAAGCCGCTGTTCTCCTTCACCTGGTTGCCCACGGAAGACACCGAGGTGTCGATGAAAAGCACCTACAGCTTCAACCGCAAGAACAAGGACACCGACTACCGTTCGGGGCAGATTTTCCACTTCGACTATTCCGCCAGCTACCGCGTGACCGACAACCTGAGGTTGGGGCTCAACGGCTACTACCTCAAGCAGACCACCGACGACAAACAGTACGGTCGCAACGTGCAATTCGCCGGGCAGGACGTGGACGATGGCGTACGCGGCCAGGTCTTCGCCATAGGTCCGGCGCTGCATTTCACCTTCCTCAAGTACGCCAGCGCCGAAATTCGCTGGGCCAAGGAGTTCGACGTGGAAAACCGCCCCGAAGGCGAGATGCTCTGGGCCAAGATCAGTATTCCGTTTGCGTTCTAGAGTGTTTCACAGCACCTGTGGCGAGCCACTCTGTGGGAGCAAGGCTTGCCCGCGAAACAGGCGACTCGGTTCCAGATAGACCGTGTGTTCTTCATCGCGGGCAAGCCTTGCTCCCACAGAGCCTTGCTCCCACAGATAAGTCCCCTCGCCACAGGTTTTGTGTTTGACAGAAATGCATCAGCTGCAGGCCAGCCAGCGCTCGACCCGCGACGATCGAAGCCAATCAGCTCACCCCCAGAATCGATGAAAGATGCCCATTGAGGAACTTGCCACCAGGGTCCAGCGCCTGGCGCACCTGGATGAATTCAGTCCAGCGCGGGTATAGCACCTGGAGGGCCTTGGCGTTCAGGGAGTGCAGTTTCCCCCAGTGCGGACGGCCCTGGTACTTCCAGAAGATCGGCTCGATAGCGGCAAAGAAATTGTGGTGGTCCATCTGGTAATGCTGGTGCACCGAGATCGAGCAACTGTCCCGGCCTTCGAACATGCTCAAGGCAATGTCGTCGGCCTTCACGTAGCGGTATTCGATGGGAAACCACGTACGCAGGTCCTTGTCGCGGATCAGTGCGAGGATCTCCCGCAGGCACGCCGGGCCGTGTTCGGCCGGCATCGAGTACTCCATCTCGTTGAAGCGCACGGTGCGGGCGTTGGCGTAGATGTCATGGGAATCCCCGACGCGGTCATCGAAATCGGCCACCAGCCGCAGGCTGTTGAGCAGCGCTCGCCGGATCGCGGGAAAATCGCTGCCGTACTTGTCGAGGTTTTCGATCAGGGATACGAATTCGTTGCCGCCCTCCTCCTCGGGGCTGATCGGCGGCGTGGCCGGATCCGTGGTCTCGTTCAGGGTGATCGACAGCGCATAGTCGGAATGGGTGACGACTTGCATCTCCCAGTGCTGGTTGTCCCGGGTGTTGGCGTCTACGTCCTCGAGCAACTCCTCGGTCTTCGCCACCCACTGGTGCTCGCGCAAGCGATAGGCGGCGCGGTTCTGCAGGCGCACGCGGGTCACCAGCCCCAGCGCGCCAAGGGACACCCGGCCGGCCTTGAACACGTCGGAATGACGCTGGGCATCGCAATCGAGCACCTCGCCGCTGGCCGTCACCAGTTGCAGGCCGACCACTTGGGACGCGTACGAGCCAAAGGCCTTGCCGGTGCCGTGGGTCGAGGTGGCGATAGCTCCGGCCAGAGTCTGGTAATCCACGTCGGCCATGTTCGGCAGCGCCTGGCCGATGGCCTTGAGCGCCGGGCCCATGCGGGACATAGGCGTGCCACCGCCAAACTCGGCTTGCAGGCTGGCCTCGTCGTGATCCAGCAGGCCACTGAAAAAACTCAGCGACAACAAGGTGCCATCGGTGGGCACCAGGGCGCTGAAGGAATGACCGGAACCCACCGGGCGAATCCGCCCTTCGGCGCGGCGCACCACCTGCACCAGTTCATCGAGGTCCTTGGGCGCCAGCCGCGCCGCCGGCAGGCAACTCTGCGCACCGGACCAGTTGCGCCACGGGATCAACCGCGGCGCACGCATCAGCTCGGCCAGGGCGCCCTGGCTGCCCAGCGCCGTGAAGGCGGCGACAACGCCGGCCTGTTGCAGCAACCGACGCCGTGAGTAGTCCATCGTCATGCCGTAGTACCCGTATTCATTATTGGAAGTGTTGACCGGACATGAAGGCGATCAAGGCCAGGAACTGCTCTTCGGAACAGTGCATGCACAGGCCCATCGGCGGCATGCCGTTGTAGCCGTTGATCGCATGGTCCAGCAGGGTCTCGGCGCCCTGGGCGATCCGCGGGGCCCAGGCGTTCGTGTCGCCGGTCAACGGTGCCCCGGCGCTGGGGTTGGCGTGGCAGAGCTTGCAGCTGCTGTCATAGACCTGGGCCAGTGCCGCATCGCTGGGCATGGCCGTGAACACCGTGGGCATGGGCGGCTTGGCTTCTTCGCCGCAGCCGGCGAGCAAGGTGCCAAGCAGGAGGATGACGGCTGGGTTGAGCCAGGTGGAAGGTGTCGTTGCCGGCATGGGGCCCTCTTGGCTGCGCTTTTCTTGTTGTGGGTCAACACTAAGGCACGCCAGCACGTCGGCTTGAGGTCATTGGGGGCCAGAAAAGGGGGCTTGGGCGGCCAGTTGCCGGCCTATCAATGACCTTTGTGGCGAGGGGCTTTATCTGTGGGCTCTATGGGTTCTGTGGGAGCAAGGCTTGCCCGCGAAGCAGGCGACTCGGTTACAGATAGACCGTGTGTTCTTCATCGCGGGCAAGCCTTGCTCCCACAGAGCCTTGTTCCCCCAGAGCGGCTCGCCACACGGGCATTGCGTGCTCAGGGGAGTAATAACCCCTGCTCGCGCTCGCACAACTGCACCACGTAATCCCACAACACCCGCAGGCGTACGGATTTGTGCAGTTCGCGGCGGGTGCTGATCCAGTAGCTGCGGCGGATGGTTTCGTCCGGCAGCAACGGCACCAGCGTCGGGTCCCCGCTGGCCATGTAGCACGGCAACACGGCGATCCCCAGGCCCGAGCGCGCGGCCTGCTGCTGAGCGATGACGCTGGTGCTGTGGAACACCACCCGGGGATTGCGGCAAAAGCTGTTGAGGAACATCAGTTCCTGGCTGAACAGCAGGTCGTCGACATAACCGATCCAGGCGTGGCGGGCCAGGTCTTCGCGGCTGCGCAAGGCTGGCGAGCGGTCCAGGTAGACCTGGCTGGCGTACAGCGCCAGGCTGTAGTCGGTGAGTTTTCGCGTCACCAGCAGGTCGGCCGCCGGGCGTTCGAGGTGGATGCTGATTTCCGCCTCACGGTTGAGGATGCTGACAAAGCGCGGCACCGCCACCAGTTCCACCTCCAGCCCCGGATAACGCTGGAACAACCCGTCCATGCGACTGGCCAGAAACATGATGCCCAGACCTTCGGTCACCCCCAAACGGATCTTGCCCAAGGGCGCACTGGACTGGGTGATGTCCTCCTGGGCCAGCAACGCCACGTTCTCCATGGCTTCGGCGTGCTTGAGCAATGTCTCGCCGGCAGGGGTCAGTTCATAACCCTGGGCATGCTGGACGAACAACGCGGTGCCCAGGCTTTTCTCGATGGCCTCGATGTGCCGGGCCACCGTGGCGTGGGTGGTGTTCAGCCGTCGTGCAGCCGTCAACAGACGCCCACTGCGTTGCAGTTCCAGGAAATAGCGCAGGTCATTCCAGTCGAACATGAGGCGATCCTTGAACACGCCTGAAAGGCATGACTGTTTATAAACACACAGCAGCTGCGCAAAAACTAACATTCTTTTGACGAAAACTAACAACTAGGATGGATCCCACAACAACAAGAATGAGGTCGCGAATGCAACCTGTCGTCGATGAATACGATTACGTGATCGTGGGCGCCGGCCCTGCCGGGTGCTTGCTGGCCAATCGACTGTCGGCCAACCCGCAACACCGGGTGCTGCTGCTCGAAGCCGGCGGGCGCGACAACTATCCGTGGATTCACATCCCGGTCGGCTACCTGTTCTGCATCGGCAACCCGCGCACCGACTGGTGCTTCAAGACCGAAGCACAACCAGGCCTGCAAGGGCGCGCGCTGAGCTATCCGCGCGGCAAGGTCCTGGGCGGTTGCTCCTCCATCAACGGCATGATCTACATGCGCGGCCAAGCCGCGGACTATGATGGCTGGGCCGCCGAGGGCAATCCCGGCTGGGCCTGGGAAAACGTGCTACCGCTGTTCCGCCAGAGCGAAAACCACTTTGCCGGCGCATCCGAATTCCATGGCTCCGGCGGCGAATGGCGGGTCGAACGCCAGCGCCTGTCATGGCCGATTCTCGATGCCTTCCGCAGCGCCGCCGAGCAGAGCGGCATCCCCAACGTCGACGACTTCAACAGCGGCGACAATGAAGGCTGCGGATACTTCCAGGTCAACCAGAAAGCCGGGGTGCGCTGGAACGCGGCCAAGGCGTTCCTCAAGCCGGTTCGCCAGCGCGCCAACCTCACGGTGTTGACCGACGTCGAGGTCGACCGCGTGTTGCTGCGTGATGACCGCGCCCACGCCGTCAGCGCGCGCTGGCAAGGCAAGGGCATGACCTTCAAGGCCCGCAAGGAAATTGTCCTGTGCGCCGGGGCCGTCGGCTCGCCGGGGATCCTGCAACGTTCCGGGATCGGCCCGCGCAGCCTGCTGCAACGCCTGGGCATCGGCGTGACCCATGAGCTGCCCGGTGTCGGTGGCAACTTGCAGGATCACCTGCAACTACGGCTGATCTACCAATTGGAAAACGCCCGCACCCTGAACCAGATCGCCGGCACCCTGTGGGGCAAGATGGGCATGGGCCTGCGCTACCTGTACGACCGCAGCGGCCCGCTGTCCATGGCCCCCAGCCAACTCGGCGCGTTCGCCCGCTCGGGCCCGGAGCAGACCTCGGCCAACCTCGAATACCACGTGCAGCCGTTGTCCCTGGAACGCTTCGGCGAACCGCTACACAGCTTCCCGGCCTTCACCGCGTCGGTCTGCGACCTGCGCCCGCAAAGCCGTGGTCGGGTGGACATTCGTTCGGCCGACCCGCACGAAGCGCCGCTGATCCAACCCAATTACTTGAGCCACCCCGAAGACTTGCGGGTCGCCGCCGACGCCATCCGCCTGACCCGGCGCATCGTCGCGGCCCCGGCCCTGAGCGCGTTCAAACCGGTGGAATACCTGCCGGGCCCCGGCCTGCAAACCGAAGAGGAACTGCACCAGGCCGCCGCCCGCATCGGCACGACGATTTTCCACCCGGTGGGCACGTGCCGCATGGGCCAGGATCGCGACGCGGTGGTGGACGCGCAACTGCGCGTCCACGGCATCAAGGGCCTGCGCATCGCCGATGCCTCGATCATGCCGCGCATCACCTCGGGCAACACCTGCTCGCCGACGCTGATGATTGCCGAGAAGGCAGCGCAGATGATGCTTGAGGCGGACACAAGAATCACCACGCCCCAAAAGGAGCCTGCCACGGTCTGAAAAACAACAGAGCCCCCCTGTGGGAGCGGGCTTGCTCGCGAAGGCGGTGTGTCAGCTAACGATGATGTCGACTGGCGCACCGCTTTCGCGAGCAAGCCCGCTCCCACAGGGGGAAATGTGTAAGCAAAAGGAACGTATCAAATCAGGAGACGCCACCCCGGCGTCGCAGTGGAACAACAAAAACAATCACTGTGAGGGATACCGCTATGTCCGAGCATGTTCAGCCCCTGGAAGCCACGCGTAGCGCCGGCACCAGCCAGGAAACCCAGAAAGTCATCTTCGCCTCGTCCCTGGGGACGGTGTTCGAGTGGTACGACTTTTTCCTCTATGGCGCCCTGGCGGCGGTGATCAGCAAGCAGTTCTTTGCCGGGGTCAACGACACCACCGCGTTTATCTTCGCCCTGATGGCCTTCGCCGCCGGTTTCATCGTGCGGCCGTTCGGGGCCCTGGTGTTCGGTCGGTTGGGGGACATGATCGGGCGCAAGTACACGTTCCTGGCCACCATCATCCTCATGGGCCTGGCGACGTTCTGCGTCGGCCTGCTGCCCAACTACGCCAGCATCGGCATCGCCGCGCCGATCATCCTGGTGGTGTTGCGCATGCTCCAGGGCTTGGCCTTGGGCGGTGAATACGGTGGCGCGGCGACTTATGTGGCCGAGCACGCGCCAATGGGCAAGCGCGGTTTCCATACCAGTTGGATTCAGTCCACCGCCACGTTGGGGCTGTTGCTCTCGCTGCTGGTGGTGCTGGGCTGCCGCTACTTCACCGGCGATCAATTCGAAGTCTGGGGCTGGCGCATTCCGTTCCTGCTGTCGATCCTGCTGTTGGGCATCTCCACCTGGATTCGCCTGAGCCTGCATGAGTCGCCGGCCTTCCTGAAAATGAAAGAGGAAGGCAAGTGCTGCAAGGCGCCGATCCGCGAGTCGTTTGGCAAATGGGAAAACTTGAAGGTGGTGCTGATCGCCCTGTTCAGCATCAACGCCGGGCAAGCGGTGACCTTCTACGCCGCGCAGTTCTATGTGCTGTTTTTCCTCACCCAGTTCCTGAAGATGGACCCAGCCCTGGCCAACAGCCTGCTGATCGTCAGCGTGGTGATCGGCGCGCCGTTCTTTATCTTTTTTGGTTGGCTGTCAGACAAGGTCGGGCGCAAACCGGTGCTGATGATCGGCCTGCTGCTGGCCACCGCCCTGTACTTCCCGATCTTCAAGACCCTGGCCCACTACGCCAACCCGGCCATCGATCAAGCAAGCCGCCAGGCACCGATCACCGTGGTCGCCGACCCGGCCACCTGCACCTTCCAGTTCGACCCGGTGGGCAAGGCGCGTTTCGACAGCCCATGCGACAAGGTCAAGACCTTCCTGGTCAAGCAAGGCCTGCCCTACAGCAGCGTCGCGGCTCCGGCCGGCAGCACGGTACAGATCAGCGTCGGTGACGTGAAACTCGAAGGGTACGACGAAGCCGCCCTGCGCGGTGCGGTGACCCTGGCCGGCTACCCGCAGCAAGCCGACGCCCAGCAGATCAACCGGCCGATGATCGTGGCCTTGATCGTGGCGCTGATCATCATCTCGGCGATGTGCTACGGACCGCTGGCGGCGTTGATGGTCGAACTGTTCCCGACCCGGATCCGCTACACCTCCATGTCCCTGCCCTACCACATCGGCAACGGCTGGTTCGGCGGTTTCCTGCCCACCGTGTCGTTCGCCCTGGTGGTCTACACCGGGGATATTTTCTACGGGCTGTGGTACCCGGTGGTGATTACCGGGGTGAGCTTGGTGGTGGGCATGATCTGCCTGCGGGAAACCCGCAACGTGGACTTGGATACCAACTGAGGGCAACACCGTGGCGAGGGCCTTGGCGCCCTCGCCACTGCCTCAGAAGTGCGCCTTCACAGTCATGGTGAAGTTGCGCGGCTCACCGTAATAGTTACCGAAACTCTCGGTGCCAATCGTGGTGTAGTAGCGCTTGTCGAACAGGTTGTTGCCATTGAGGGCCACCGACCAGGTGTCATCGATGCGGTAGCCAACGCGACCGTTCCACACGGCATAACCGGCCTGGGTGATCTTCTCGCCGGTCGCCGGCGATACCCGGAAGTTGTCGCTTTGGGCATTGACCCCGGCACCGACACTGAACCGCTCCAACGCCCCGCCGAGGGCATAATCGCCCCACAGGCGCAGCACATGTCGCGGCACGTAGCTGTTGAACGAGCCGCCGTTGAGGCTGGTATCAATGTCGTTGAGGGTCTTGGTCTGGGTGTAGGTATAGCCGGCCAGCAGTTGCAGACGCTCGATGACTTCACCGCTGATCTCGGCTTCGAAACCCTGGGCGCGCACCTTGCCGGCGTTCTCATAGCAAAAACCGTCCGAGGACGCACAACTGGAGAAGTAATCAGTCTGGGCCTGGTCTTTCTGCAGCGTGCGGAACAGGTTGAAGGCGCTGTTCAGGCGTCCTTCGAACCACTCGCCCTTGATCCCCAGCTCATAACTCTCGCCCACCAGGGGCTTGAGCGCCGAGCCGCTTGCGGAGCGATAGTTGCCCTGGGGCGTGAAGATATCCGAATAGCTGGCGTAGGCGGTCAGGTGCTCATTGAGGTCCAGCAACACCGCGGCAAACGGCGTGACTTGCCCCGTCTCCGTGCTCTTGGCGTGTTCCGTACCGCCGGTGAGGAACACCGAGTCGGTCTTGGAGCTGTACCAGCTCACCCGGCTGCCCACGACAAACGTCAACGGGTCCGCCAGTTTCAGGCGCAGGGTCGAATACATCCCTTGCTGCTCGGTCACGGTCTTGACCGGACCACCGCGCGTCGAGTTTTCGATGAAGTAACTGTCGTCCGGTTCGGGAATATGTCGGTCCGGATCGAACACATTCTGCTTCTGTGGCAGCAGTGCCACTGAGAAGAAATCATCCTTGTCCGAACGACTGGCGTTAAAACCGATGATCAACTCATGTTGCTGCCCCAGGGCGTCGAACTTGCCGTCCAGGTAGGCATCGAGGCCGTAATCGACCTGGTCATAGTCATACATGCTGCCCAGCATGTTGGTGGTCGAGGTGCCGGGCGCCACCGAGCCCGATGCAAAGGCGTATTTGATGTCCTGGGTATTTTTCGTATAGACCCCGGCGACCTTCACGGCCCAGTCGTCATTGAGCTGATGCGCGATATCGCCGAACACCGTGGTCCGCTGGCTGCGCCAAGTGTTCCACGAGGGGTCCAGGCAGGTGGAGCGACTGAGTTTCAGATCACTGCCGTCCCGGTAGCGAGGAAGGCCGCCCCAGCAGGGGCTGGCATCGACGTCTTCATAGGCGATGCCCAAGCCGAGCGTCGTGTCGGGCGACAGATCGAAGTCCAGGGCACCGTAATAGATCTGGTCCTTGCGCCGAGCATCGTCGTAGAAATAATGCCGGCTCTGTTCGGCGATCACCGCCCTGCCCCGCACGGTGCCAGAATCATTCAACGGGCCACCGGTATCGACCTGCCCACGGTAGTTGTCCCAGGTGCCGCCCGAAAGGCTGAGCTCGGTCTGGGCCGTGGTCTGCCCCCGTTTACGGACGAAGTTGACGCCGCCGGACGTGCCGCCCGCCCCCTTCATCATCCCGGCGGCGCCGCGCAGCACTTCGACACGGTCGTAATAGGCCATGTCGCTGCTGAAACTGTCGGCCTGGACATAGCTGTTGCCCATGTCCAGCGGAACGCCGTCGTATTGATACTGGCCAGACATGCGGAACCCGCGGGAGTAAAAATACTTGCCGCCCATGGTCGAGTCGTAGACGGTGATGCCGGGGGTCTTTTCCATGACCTGTTCGATGGTATTGAGGTTCTGGTCATCGAGCATCTTGCGAGTGATCACCGTCACCGATTGCGGCGTTTCACGCAGGGAGTGCGCACCCTTGCTGATGGTGACCGCGCCCGTCGTGTAGGAATTGCTCTGCTCAGTGGTTGCCCCGAGTCGCTGAGCCTCGATGGTGGTGGCATCCAGCTCCAGTGCCGAACCGCTGACCGGCACGGAGCGCAGCACGTACGTGCCGTTAGCCTGGAGGGCAGCTTGCAGACCGCTACCCCCCAGAATGCGCGCAAAGCCGTCGCCCACGCCGAAAGAACCTTTCAGGCCGGGCGATCGCAAACCTTCGAGTTGCCGGGCATCAAACGAAATGGCGACACCGGCGGCGCTGGAGAAACGGGTCAGCACATCCACCAGGCTACCGGCGCCGATATCGTAGGCCTGCACCGCACGCTGCTGCGCCACAGCCGTTGGAGCCGACCCGGCGTTCACGACCGTGGCACCGGCAGTCGTGACCGCCAGCAAACCGATTTTCACTGCAAACACCAGACGGCCTGGCGCGCTCACCCACGTCATACTTCCCCTCCCCCAAACGGTCGATAAAAACTCACTGAGGAAGAGCCGAACGATGAGGATGAAAAGTGCAGGGGCTGGTTTTTTTATTACGCAGCATTACCACCGACGCCAGCGGAGACCTGGACCCAGAAGCGGCTGTAGCGGGTCACCCGCAACGAAAAGCCACTTTCCAGCGCGGCCAGGGCGAGATCGGTGTTATCGACGGGAAACACACCGGACACCTTCAAGTCGCCAATCGCCGGATCCCAGCGCAGAACACCGGGTCGATAGCGCGACAGTTCACCCAGCAGCGCTGCCAGAGGCCGGTCAATGGCGATGATGCTTCCCTTCTGCCAGGCACCCACCGACACATCGTTGCCGCGCAGCGCCCCCAACGACCGCTCATTGAAATCCAGGCGCTGGCCGGCCTCGACCCGCATCTTTGAGCCACTCGCCGGCAGGCTCACCTCGACCGCTTTCTCCAGCACCGCCACTTCGCCGCCCCGCGCCTGGCTACGGACGATGAAACGCGTGCCCAGCGCCAGCACCTCGGCCGGCCCCGTGACCACCTTGAACGGACGTCGCAAGGGATCGACCGCCGTCGTCACGAGCACCTCACCGCGCAACAGTTCCAGACGCCGCTGCTGCCCATCGAAACGAACATTGATCGAGGTGTCGGTGTTGAGCATGAGCGTGCTGCCATCGGCCAACTGAAACTCGCGACGCTCACCCACCGCAGTGCGGTAATCGCAAAGCAGGTTCTGCGTCGCCTGACTGCGCCAACCCAACCAGCCCAGGCCGCCGGCGGACGTCAGCAGCAAGGCGCTGCGCAGCACCTGCCGCCGGGATCGCTGGTGGGTGTCGCTCAAGGTCGGTGCCGCCAGGGCGCCCGGCACACTCGCCATCTGCTCGGCCACCGCGGCCATGCGCTGCCAGGCCTGGCCGTGCAACGGATCGGCGGCGAGCCAGGCGCGCCAGTCGGCCCGGTCCGCGTCGGTCGTAATGCCGGAATGCAGCCGGGCGTACCAGCGCGCCGCCACACGGATGGCTTGCAACTCTTCGGGCGGCAGGTTCATGAAAGCTGCAATTGAATCTGCATCAGGCAGCAATGTTCCATGGCCTTGGCCATGTGATTGTTGACCGTGCGGACGCTGACGCCCAAGCGCTCGGCAATTTGCGGGTACGTCAAGCCATCGAACTGCGACAGGATGAACGCTTGCCTGACGCGCGGCCCCAACCCCTGGAGCAGACGGTCGATCTCCATCAGGGCCTGGAGCAGGATCGCCTGCTCTTCCAGCGATGGGTGCTGCTCTTGCGGCATGGCGGCCAAGGCTTCGAGGTAGGATTGCTCCAGCGAGCGCCGACGAAACAGGTCGATCAGCAGCCCTTTGGCGATCATCGACAAGTACGGTCTCGGCTCACGGATATCCAGCGCGGTGCGCGCCTTGATGACCCGCACAAACGTATCCTGGGTCAGGTCGGCGGCATCGAACGTGTTGCCCAAGCGCTTGCGCAACCAGCCCTGGAGCCAACTGTGATGATCACTGTACAGAACGTCGACAGCACTGCGTAGGGACAGATCGTGGGCGGGCATGGCAATGGAATAATTCGCGACTGATAATGACTCGCATTGTCATAGAGCCCATCGCCGCTTGCAACCCAAACGTGCCCGGCCGCCTCCATCCTCTGGCATCACTTTAGTGGATGGCGTGATTTTTCACCGTGCTCTCAACCAGATCCAGCATCTGTCCCAGGGCCCAGGGCTTGGCGATGAACGACGCGTGGTGCTTGATCCCGGCGCTTTCCGGCGTCTCGAAGCCGGACATGATCAGCAGCGGGATCTGCGGCCAGCGGTCTCCGGTCAGGTTGGCCAGGTCCGCGCCGTCGATCTTGCCGGGCATGGTGATGTCGGTGAGCAACAGATCGACGAAATGGGCGCTCTTTTCGAGGAACTCCAAGGCATCATCAGCGTTTTTCTGAGGCTCCACGACAAATCCTTCTTCCTCAAGGATTTCACAGAGAAATTCCAGGATAGTTGGATCATCTTCCACCACGAGAATCAAACGTGTAGTCGCCTGGCCGTTGCCATTTGGCATCGAATTCATGAAAGTGACTCTCCTTGACCTCATAAACTTTCTTTGCGGTTTCAACCGCCTTGAAGTTATGAGCCATCCCCCTGCGAGAAATTCATTCTGCGTGCCGACAGACCGCCGAATGTCACGCCAGCCCCCTCCTTGGCAACGCAGCGCAACGCTTTTATCTGTATATCCATACAGATAAAACTTGCCCCGGCGCCCATCTATGACCATGCTACAGCCCCAAGAAATCTGCTCAGGAAAAGGGCGCTATGCAGCTGTACCTGTGTGAAAAGCCGTCCCAGGCCAAGGACATCGCCACCGTGCTCGGTGCCACGCGCCGTGGCGACGGTTGCTGGCTGGGCCCTGGCGTCACGGTCACCTGGTGCATCGGCCACCTGCTGGAAACCGCCCCACCCGACGCCTACGACGCGCGTTACAAGCGCTGGGTCCTGGCCGACCTGCCCATCGTGCCCGCGCAATGGAAAATGACCGTCAAGCCGAAAACCGCCAGCCAGTACAAGGCGGTCAAGCGCCTGTTGGGGGAAGCGAAGGAATTGGTGATCGCCACCGACGCCGACCGCGAAGGCGAAATGATCGCCCGGGAGCTGGTGGAACATTGCCGGTATCGCGGACCGATCCGGCGGCTATGGCTGTCGGCCCTGGACGAAGCGTCGATCCGCAAGGCCCTGGCCGCCCTCAAGCCGGGCGTCGAAACCTTCAACCTGTATCACTCGGCCCTGGGGCGCTCCCGGGCCGACTGGCTGATCGGCATGAACATGAGTCGCCTGTTCACCTTGCTGGGGCGCCAGTCCGGCTACCAAGGCGTGTTGCCGGTAGGCCGCGTGCAGACACCGACGCTGCGACTGGTGGTGGACCGCGACCGCAGCATCGCCAACTTCGTGCCGGTGGCCTATTGGGCCATCGACGTGCAACTGAGCCACGAAGGCACGGCGTTCACTGCCCAGTGGCGCGCCGACCCGGATGCCTGCGACGACCAGGAACGCTGCCTGAACCAGGCCCTGGCCCGGGACGCCGCCCAGGCCATGAGCAACGCCGCCACCGCCCGGACGCTGAAGGTGCGTACCGAGCGCCTGCGCGAAGCGGCGCCGTTACCCTTCGACCTGGGCACCCTGCAGGAAGTCTGCTCGAAGAAACTCGGCCTCGGCGCCCAGGAAACCCTGGACATTGCCCAGTCGCTCTATGAGACCTACAAGCTCATCACCTACCCCCGCAGCGATTGCGGTTTCCTGCCCTTGAGCCAGCACAGCGAAGCACCGGCCATCCTGGCCGCACTCGCCCAGGCCGACCCAAGCCTGGCGCCGCTGCGCGAACATTTGCAGCCGCAGCGCAAATCCCGGGCCTGGAACGACGCCAAGGTCAGTGCTCACCACGGCATCATTCCCACCGCAGCCGCCAAGAACCTCGACAAACTCACCGGCAAGCCGCGTGCGGTCTATACGTTGATTCGCGCGCGCTACCTGGCGCAGTTCCTGCCCAACCACGAATACGACCGGACCCAGGCTGACTTCAACTGTGCCGGCCAGGCGCTGCGTGCCGTGGGTAAGCAGATCGTCGAACCCGGCTGGAAACGCGCCCTGCCCGAAGCTCTGGCGCCGGCAAAGGGCCGTGAAGCACCGGCGCCGCAAACCTTACCGGCACTGGCCGAAGGTCGCGATTGCGCGGTGGACGAGGTGAAACCCAAAGACCTGTGGACCCAGCCGCCCAAGCCGTTCACCGAAGGCGACCTGATCAAGGCGATGAAGAACGTCGCCAAGCTAGTGGAAGACCCGTTGCTCAAACAGAAGCTCAAGGACACCACCGGCATCGGCACCGAAGCGACCCGAGCCTCGATCATCCAGGGGCTGCTCGACCGCGGTTACCTGGTGAAAAACGGCAAGGCCCTGTCCGCCACACCGGCGGCCTTCAGCCTCATCGACGCCGTGCCCCGGGCCATCGCCGACCCGGGCACCACCGCCATCTGGGAGCAAGCCCTGGACATGGTGCAGAGCGGGGAAATGAGCCTTGAAGAGTTCGTCACCCGGCAAGCCGCCTGGATGAGCAAGCACGTCGCCCGCTGCCAGGGCATGAGCCTGACCATCAGCGGCCCGGCCAGCCCCGCCGGGCGTGGCGCAACGCCATGGAAAAACAAACGCAAGCCGGCCAAGCGCAAGACCGGCGGCGCACCGCGCAAGGCGAGCAAGGCCACCTGAACAAAAATCAGGCCCACCCTGATTCCTCCTGTGGGAGCGAGCTTGCTCGCGATAGCGGCGTGTCAGTCAATTATCTGTTGGCTGATCCACCGCTATCGCGAGCAAGCTCGCTCCCACATTGACGAGGTCTGACTGAAAATCTTCATACCCAAACCATTTTGTCCGACAATATGTAGTGAGCAAAAATAATCACTACAAAACCGTTGACGCCTCCGATTTGCCCTTGCATGATGCAGACGTCTCCCCGATCGGGAGTACAGGCAACTGTTTGAGCAAGCTCGTCTGACCGCCGAGCTGTTTTATGGATAAGGGACTGCCCACAAGGCAGATTGAAGGTGCTGACCTGGCATGACCGTCCGGTAACAAGGACGAGAAACGTCGGCGAAGATCCTCATGACGCGCGTGGTCGACCCTCGAAAGTTGACACTGCCTGATGATTCTTCGCTGTTTCTCTTCGTTGTAGCGCATTTGCGTAGCAGCCCTTCGATAACACTACACAACCGATGCACGACCCCGTCGAAGTTCGACGGACGAACGCTGACGGCCTGGTTTCGGTAGCAGGCAGGCACTTACCGAGTAGCGAAGTTTTTGCGAACCACCAGACAGATCAACCAAATGGTCAAGGGGCTTACACATGAATCTGAATAATCAACCATCTATTGATGAACTGGCTCGCATGTTCGCCGCACACAAGGACACACTCGACAGCCATATCCTGTGGATCAGCAAGACTGGCCAGGTCCACATGGACTGCCTGTCGCCCTACACCCAAGAAGACGAGTTCGAAAAGAACACGCAAGAGCTGTGTGCCCGGCTGAAGATGTACCGCCGTGGCCAGGGCTACGTTGGCAAGAAGGCCGCCGCTGACAAAGACTTCATGGGCCGCGTGTTGCAAACGCTGACCCAGGCCTGGCAGTCGATGCAGAACACGTCCGAGGTCCGGGTCATCGACCGCCTCTGCTGATATCCCCTAACAAAAGGGCCCGCTCCTGGATCAGGAGCGGGCCCTTTTTTGTGAGACCGGAAACTAGAACACCGACCAGCCGATTCGCTGGCTCATCATTTCCAGCGCCGCCATGCCGGCCAGGGAGTTGCCGGCGACGTTGAGTTCGGGCGACCAGACGCAGACGGTGAACCTTCCTGGCACCACGGCGACAATCCCGCCACCGACACCGCTCTTGCCCGGGAGGCCGACGCGATAAGCGAAGTTGCCGGCCTCATCGTACAAGCCGCTGGTGGCCATGATGGAATTGACCTGCTGGGTCTGCCGGGCGCTGAGAATCTGTTCGCCGCTGTGCTTGCAGAACCCATCGTTGGCCAGGAAGCAGAATGCCCGCGCCAGGTCGATGCAGCTCATCCGCAAGGCACAGTGGCTGAAATAACTGCGCAGCACGGCTTCCACGTCGTTATGGAAGTTGCCGAACGATTGCATCAGGTACGCCATCGCCGCGTTGCGGGCGCGGTGCTGGTATTCCGACTCGGCGACCTTGCCGTCCACCATCACCTGCGGGTTACCCGACAGACGGCGCACGAAATCACGCATCGACAGCGCCGGAGCCGCAAAACGCGACTGGTTGATATCGCAGATCACCAACGCGCCGGCATTGATGAACGGGTTACGCGGCCGACCACGCTCGAACTCCAGTTGCACCAGGGAATTGAAGGGCTGGCCAGATGGCTCATGGCCCAGACGTTCCCAGATCGCTTCGCCGGAATGCCCGATGGCCTGCACCAGGCTGAACACCTTGGAAATACTCTGCACCGAAAACGCTGTGTCGGCGTCGCCAGCGCAATACAACTCGCCATCATTGCCATACACGGCAATACCCAACTGGTTGGGCACCACGGTGCCCAGGGCAGGAATGTAATCGGCTACCTTGCCCTGACCAATCAGGGGGCGAACCGCATCGAGGATCTCGTTCAACAGTGCTTGCATACGCGCGGGGTCCAGTCACTCCCCGTTCGAGTGCGGGGATACAGACGCTAGACGCTGGTGGACGGGGTCAGAGCACACTGATTATCAAGCTTCAGGCATACAACCCTGTAGCAAGGGGATCTGTGGGTGCAGACTTTGTGGGAGCAAGCGTTTTCATGGGCGCTGGTCATCAAATCGAGCGGTCTATAGTTCAAAGGATCAATCGGCAGGAGCAGACGATGCGTCAGATCATGCAAAAAGAACCCTGGTGGGCCTCGCCGCCCAAGCCAGGGCAGGATGAAAGCGAGCTGGAATGGGGTTGGCTGGTGATCTACAGCGAAGGCGAGCCACGTTTCGAATTCATCAAGGAACGTCCATCGGACGAGCAGATCCGCCATCGCAAGGGCTGTCGCGTCACCCTCGGCTCAGAATGAACCGGCCCGTCACGGTTTGATGTCCGGCAGTGCCACCGCCCGATTGGCCAGGTCAGCCTCCACCAGGCTGCCCCCTATTTCTTCGTCCAGGTAGTACACCGGTGCCATCACCCCGCTGAGGGGATGCTTGAGTGACTTGGACCACGCCTCGTCGAACGCAGCGCTCAGGCTTTTGCGGATCTGCGCCTCCATTTCCGGCCGCTCGCCCTCATGGATGATCGCGCGAATACCCGCCACGCCCACCGAGATCAACGCCCCGGCCGCCTTCCCGGCCACGGCCGCCGCCGCACCGGTTGCCCCACGCGTGGCGAACTGGGCCTCGATTTTTTCGCTGGTGCGTTGCGCCACCGTGGCGATCACTGCCTCCGATGGCCCGGCACCTGTGGTTGCAGCCTTGTTGACGTGATCGATCAGGGCCGCATAGGCCGGCAGGGTGGTCAACGGTTCGGTGTGGACCATCTCGTACAACGAAGCGTCACGCGCCGCCGGCGGCCCCAGGCGGATGGCCGGGATGCCGTGCAGGCGCCGGTTCATCAGTTCGTTCGGGATGCGATGCCGCAGGGCGATGACCTGGACCTGCTGATTGAGCTGGCGCAGGTAGTAGTCCATTGCGTTGGCCCTGATCGCTTCGGGATCGATTTCCACCGCCACCGGTTCCAGCACCTGATCGCGATACTGTTCCTGCAGGTAAACCGCCAGGCGCCTGGCCGAGGAATCCGCCTCGCCTTCGGCGCTGGCGGCATACCAACTGACCTTCACCGCCAGCCACTCCTGGGTCCAATAGCTGCTGAACCAGGGGATGAATTCAACCTCGGTGCGCTCGTAGACCAACACGCGCCAATGCTCCATCGACCCACGGGCGTAGAGTGCCGCCTGTTCGACGGCGCTTTTCGATGCCGCGATGATCTGTTGGTCCACCTGCCGCCACGTGTCCTGGGCAATCACTACCGTGGCGACCGATTGACCGCGCTGTGGCGCGGCGCACCCCGCCAGAACGAGCACAACGGCCAACATCAGCGAACGCAGCACAGTCGCGCCACCCCGGATTCATGTGATCCACGGGGTTGAGTATAGGTCGTGAGGAACAGGGATCCGGGTTAAACACACAAAACCAATGTGGGAGCGAGCTTGCTCGCGATAACGGTGTATCAGTTGCTATCAACGCTACTGACCCACCGCTATCGCGAGCAGGCTCGCTCCCACAGGATCTAATCCAACAGGTATCTGGCAGGCCTTCAACCCAACGCCGTGTCGAGAAACATCATCACCGCAAAGCCCATCATCAACCCCAGAGTGGCCGGGGTTTCATGGCCATTGCGATGGGTCTCGGGAATCACCTCGTGGGAGACCACGAAGATCATCGCCCCCGCCGCCAGCCCCAAGCTGATGGGGTACGCGACGGCCACACCCGACGACATGCCCAGGCCGATCACCGCCCCCAGTGGCTCCATCAGCCCCGAGCCGACCGCGATGAGCGCAGCACGCAAGGTGCTGATGCCGGTGACGCGCAGCGCCATGGCGATGGCCAGGCCCTCGGGGATGTCCTGGATGGCGATGGCGGTGGTCAGGGGCAAACCGACCTTGAAATCGCCATCGGCAAAACTGACGCCGATGGCCATGCCTTCCGGCAAGTTGTGCAAGGTGATGGCAAGCACGAACAGCCAGACGCGATTGATGCGCTCGGCTTGCGGGCCGCGCCGACCACTCAACTCGTGCTCATGGGGGACGAAACGGTCGAGGCCGATCATCAAGGCGACGCCCAACCCCAGGCCGACCACGACGACAAACGCGGCGAGCAATTGATTGCCACAAATGACCTGTGCAGCCTCGATCCCCGGCAAAATCAGTGAGAATGAACTGGCTGCGAGCATCATGCCCGCGGCGAAACCCAGCATGATGTCCTGGGTTCGGGACGAGATGTCCCGCAATACCACTGCCATCAACGCGCCCAAGGCGGTGGCGGCAAAACCCGATGTACCGCCCAGCACGGCGTAGCCCAGGTTTTGCCGGTCTGCTCCCACCAGTGCGTTGTAACCGCTGTAGAGCAATAGCCCGGCAATCACCGCCAGCCCCAGCCAGAAGGTCACCCCTAGCACTAGATTGTTTTGCACAGGATCCAGCCAGGTACGCCAGGGCGACCGGATCCGGGAGGTGGGCTGGTCCATCGAATGTCCTTACTGGGGTTAGCCAGGCCAAGTCTGGTCGTTCGCGCCACGGCTTGAACGATCAAACGCAATGTTCAGGCGAGGGAGCCAAGCCCCCTCGCCGGTTTCCTAAAGTTTGTCACCTTGTAACCCTGAACCCAAGTCGGCACCTGTGGTGGGGTCGCTATCGGGGTTGGACATCGTCCGTGCCTTCATGTCCATCAACAACGCTTCGTCTTTTTTACTCAACTGTACACTGGCGAGCCCATCGCCGCCGTCCACGGCGGGCGTTGGGTTTTCAACGAACTCCCAATCGTCGCCCTGGTTCCATGGACCGCGCACGGAAGGTTCGCCTTGGGACATGTTGAAATACACATGGCTGAATTCTGGCATACCGGGCAATTTGCCTTGGGGGAAATTGGGCTGGATCGAATGCAGGGCTTTTTCGAACGACAACTGGTGCGCGATTTCACGAGTCATCAAAAAGCCCAGTGCTTCTTTTACGCCGGGATCGTCAGTGAGGTTCATCAGCCGTTCATAGATGATTTTCGCCCGGGCCTCGGCGGCGATGTTAGAGCGCATGTCCGCCGTAGGTTCGCCGATGGTGTCGACATAGGCGGCAGTCCAGGGCACACCGGCAGAGTTGGTCAGCGGCGAGCCGGCGCCATACAAGAGGCTGGTGATGTGAGAGTCGTTACCGGCACCGTTGATGTCCCGGTACAGTTGCCCTTCCTTCTCCACCCCTTCGGCCATCCTGCCCTTGGCACCCTTGTTCAACATCACGATGATCGAACCGATCACTTCCAAGTGGCTGAGCTCTTCGGTGGCGATGTCCATCAGCAGATCCTTGCGGCCCGGATCGTCCTCGGACAAGGCCTGGGTGAAATAACGCGACGCCGCCGCCAGTTCCCCTTGGGCCCCACCGAACTGCTCGAGCAGCAGGTTGGCGAGGCCAGGATTAGGCTCAGCGACACGCACGGTGTACTGCAATCTTTTGTTATGTAAAAACATGATTGAACTCCTCGTTCAGGTACACGGCATGAGAACACTGCCGACGGCAGGCCCATGAAAGTCTGAAGAAGTTAAACGAATAAAATTTAGTTTTTATTCAGAACAGAGGACGAGTGGTCTATTGCAACTCAAGCACACTCGCTTATTTTCAAACAATAAAATCCATCAGCGAAGTCGGGCATGAATACCCGACTTAATATCACCGCCGAAACAGGTCCCTGCCCAATGGCACGGGACCTGCGAGACCGCGAAACATTACGAATTACGACCGCCACCGCGGCTGTTTTCAGCGCCTTTCTTGCCGGCTTCAGAGGCTTTATCCCGGTCGTTGGTAACGTTGCCGCCCGAGGCCTGACCACCTTTTCTGCCGGCTTCAGAAGCCCGTTCAGGGTCGTTGGCAAAGTTACCCCCCGAGGCTTGTCCGCCTTTGCGTCCGGCTTCTGCGGCGCGTTGCGGGTCGTTGGCAAAATTGCCGCCCGAGGCCTGGCCACCCTTGCGCCCAGCCTCGGAAGCGCGCTCAGGATTATTGGCAAAATTACCACCTGATGCCTGGCCGCCCTTTTTCCCGGCTTGCGATGCCTTTTCACGATCGTTAGCGAAATTGCCAGGGTTGTTATTACCTGTGTTAGCCATTTCATTCACCTCGTTAAATTGATATCAACGAATCTTGCTGACTCGTCTTATTCGGAAAACATGACGCCGCCAAGGTTTTAAGGAAACGCGGCAAACGGCGACGAATGGTCAACGCTTCTATTTACACCTGTACCCTTGATATTTATTGCAACAGGCTATTAAACAAGCGGCGACCGATTAACAGTCTTAACGCTAAAACTTCATCCAACGAAAAACCTGTGGGAGCGAGCTTGCTCGCGGTAGCGGTGTATCAGGCGATAGTGATAGTGAGTGATTGATCGCTATCGCGAGCAAGCTTGCTCCCACATGGATCTACGGAAAAACAGTGCGTGTCTTTCCACGCTGTCCGCCAAAGGCCGGGCCACGCCGGCACCCCATTGCACCGGTCTCGTCACCCTGGCCTCGCGCCGTTCCAGGAAGCCAAAACTCGCGGGCTGCCGGTGTTGTCCTGCACCACCGCACTGACCGGCTTGCGGCGTCCGGATACCCTGTCGCCGATACCCGGATTCAAGAATGCTCAGGGTGAAATCGGATCGCTCGCCGGAAACGTTTCCTCCAGCGCGTCGTCCAGTTGGTTGTTGGTGACATTCCGATCCCCCACCTTACCGCTGCGCTCGCAATGGCAATCGGGTGAAGGACAAGGTTCACCGTTGGGATGTTGTTCGGCGCAGGCCTGGCTGCAATACGCCTCGCCGTCGTGGTTGAACATCCGTTGCGGATCCACCTCGCATTGGCAATCGGGGCAACCGCACTTTACTTTGCTCATGCTCTTTCTCCCGAGGTAACGGGTTGAAGGCGCCGTCAAAACTGGACATCGAGGTTCGCCGTTGCTACACCGTGGTTGGCCACATACACATCGGCAGTCCAGCCCTTGGTCAGGTTGTGATAGGACTGGGTGCCCAGGGCCGTGCCGCTGTCCCACGCCAGAATGTCGCCAATATCGATGTCATTGGCTGAACTCAGCTTCAGCACCGTATGGCGGTCCTCTTGCTTCACATACACACCCACCATTGAGCTCTCTCGATTGATGGCCCGTACTTCACCCTGGGTCCGCTTCATACGTTTCCTCTCTCGGCAGTTTCAGGAGCAGCCACACCACAGGGCCGACCGCTCTTTGCTGCTCAGCGTTTGGCTTCGGTATGTGGGGTAGCCGAACGCTCCAGGAACGCCGCGGTAATCTGCGGCAGGTGGTCGCGCAACCAATCGGCCATGGCGATTTCCTGTGGCAGGATCTGTTCGCAGGCCCGTTGCGTCTCCACATCGCCGGCCATTTTCGCGGCCTCGATCAACACGGTGTAGGAGGCAATCTCGAGGTTCTCGAACACGTAGCCACTCATGGCGCCCTTGACCACTTCGTCGCTCATCGTCATCCCGCCCACCGCTTGACCAAAGGCCATGAGTTTGCCGGCCAGGTCCTTGAGCGTCGACGTACTGCCGCCCAGGCGCTGGATGCATTGCTCCACGAGCTTCTGCTGCCCGAGCGTCTCTTCCAGGTGCTGTTCGATCCGGGTCTTGAGCGCCGGGTAATGCTCGAGCCGCGCGGCCTGGGCCTTGAGCATTTTTTCCGCTTGCTGTTCCATGGCATGGGCATCGTTGAGCCAATCCAACAGGTTCTCTTTAGGCGTTGCCATTTCCTTCTCCTTAGCCCTGGTCGCCACTGCGGCGCAGCGCGACGGTTCTGAAATACCGCACATAAAGGTGGATATCGCGGCGCGGGGGAAAGTTTGAACAAACCAGCAGCCAGGGCGACGAAAGGCGTCTGCTCGCTCCAGGTGCTAACCTCAACGGCTCAAGGCCAGCGCAGACACCTTCCATGCCCGACGACTTTCACCAAGCCCCCATCGATCAGTTACTGGCGTACACCGCCGGGCGCCGCTTCCTCGTGCTCACCGGCGCCGGCATCAGCACCCCTTCGGGCATCCCCGATTATCGCGACAGCGACGGCGTGCGTCGGGGTCGACAGCCGATGATGTACCAGGAGTTCCTCGCCCAGGCCGAGGCACGACGGCGCTATTGGGCCAGGGCGATGCTGGGCTGGCCACGGGTCAGGCAGGCCAGGCCGAACGTCGCTCACGAAGCCTTGGCCGAGTTGCAGGCGCAGCAACGCATCACCGGCCTGATTACCCAGAATGTCGACACCCTGCATGACCAGGCCGGCAGCCAGGACGTCATCGAACTGCACGGCAGCCTGCATCGCGTGTTGTGCCTGGATTGCGGCCAGCGCAGCGAGCGACAGCAGATTCAGCGATTGATGGAAACCCAAAACCCTTACCTGGCCGGCGTCGATGCGGTACAGGCACCTGATGGCGACACCCTGCTCGACCCCGCGTTCGAGGCGCGCTTCCAAGTCCCCCATTGCCCCCATTGCGGCGGCGAGCGGTTAAAACCCGACGTGGTGTTTTTCGGCGAGAACGTCGCCCCCCTCACCGCGACCCGCGCCATGCAAGCCGTCGAGCACGCGGACGGCCTGCTGGTGGTGGGTTCGTCGCTGATGGCGTATTCAGCGTTTCGCCTGTGCCGGGCCATCAAGGACCAGGGCAAGCCGCTGCTGGCGATCAACCGAGGCAAGACCCGGGCTGATGAGCTGTTGGACCTCAAGCTGGAAGAACCCTGTGAGAAACTGTTACCGCTATTGATCTGACACCACGCAATCCCCCTGTGGGAGCGGGCTTGCTCGCGAAGGCGGTGTGTCAGTCAATATCCATGCTGGCTGATCCGACGCCTTCGCGAGCAAGCCCGCTCCCACAGGAATTGTGGCTACTTCGCGGTCAACTGCGCCCCTATATCCTGATCCCTGAGCGTATCGAACAACGCCTGCGCCGCCGCTGACAGTTCATGCCCCGGCTTGGTCAGCACCCCGATGGCTCGCTCGATCACCGGATCGCTCAAGGTGATGCAGCGGGCCCCCAGCTCATGCATCTGCCCGACACACAGCGCCGGCACGGCACTCACCCCCAGCCCACTGGCGACCATCCGCCCGACGGTCGCCAACTGGTGGCTCTCGAACTCCACGGGCAGCTTCATCCCTCGGGCCTGCAGATGCTCTTCCAACATCACCCGCACGGTGGAGGGCCGTTGCAGCGTGATGAAGGGCTGCTCCAGCAGGGTTTCCCAGTGGATTTCGTCGTGCTGGGCAAACGGTGAGTCCAGCGGCACCACCGCGACGAAGCGATCGAGGTACAAAGGCGTGAACGCCAAAGACGAACCCTGCATCGGCTCGAACGCCACGCCCAGTTCGACATGGCGATCACGGACCATTTCCAGCACCTGTTCATTGATCACATCGTTGACCGTGACGTTGACATTCGGATAGCGGGCGCGGAAGGTCTTGAGGATCGGCGGCAACAGGTTGCCGGCAAACGAAGGCATCGCCGCCAGCGTCACGCGACCGCGCTGCAAGGTGAAGCGCTGGCGCATTTCGTCCTCGGCGTTGTCCCAGTCGGCCACCAGTCGGCGGGCCAGGGGCAGCAGCGACTCACCTTCGGGGGTCAACGCCACGTTGCGGGTATTGCGGCTGAACAAGCGGCCACCGAGGCCTTCTTCCAGGGCCTTGATGGTCAAGCTCAGGGCCGATTGGGAGAGGTGCAGCCGCTCGCAGGCCACGGCGAAACTCAGACTCTGGGCCACGGCGAGGAAGGCGCGAACTTGCTTGAGGGTCATGGTCGTTTTGTGTCCGGTTGGGTAGGAGCTGTCGAAGGCTGCGATCTTTTGATCTTTCGCTTGAGATTCACGCGTTATTGGAAAGATCGCAGCCTCGTTGCACTCGACAGCTCCTACGGAAGGAGGCAACTATTGAGTTTTATCAATTAATTCAATCTAAAAATCAACTTAACAAATATATGACTTGGCGCAACACTGCATTCCATTGCGACCCCATCAAGAATAAAAGAGGTGTCTATGGCAGGTTTCGACAAACGCGTGAGCTCTTATGAGCAAGCGCTGGAAGGCTTGAAGGACGGCATGACCGTCATCGCCGGCGGCTTCGGCCTGTGCGGTATCCCGGAAAACCTGATCGCCGAGATCAAGCGCAAGGGCATCCGCGACCTCACCGTGGTGTCCAACAACTGCGGCGTGGACGGTTTCGGCCTCGGCGTGCTGCTGGAAGACCGGCAGATCCGCAAGGTGGTCGCCTCCTACGTGGGCGAGAACGCCCTGTTCGAGAAGCAGCTGCTGAGCGGCGAAATCGAAGTCGTGCTCACCCCCCAAGGCACCCTCGCCGAAAAAATGCGCGCCGGTGGCGCAGGCATCCCGGCCTTCTTCACCGCCACCGGCGTCGGCACCCCCGTGGCCGAAGGCAAGGAAGTGCGTGAATTCCATGGCCGCCAGTACCTGATGGAAGAATCCATCACTGGCGACTTCGCCATCGTCAAAGGCTGGAAGGCTGACCATTTCGGCAACGTGATCTATCGCCACACCGCCCAGAACTTCAACCCGCTGGCCGCCACAGCGGGCAAGATCACCGTGGTGGAAGTCGAAGAAATCGTCGAACCCGGCGAGCTGGACCCGACGCAGATCCACACCCCTGGCATCTACGTCGACCGGGTCATTTGCGGCACGTTCGAAAAACGCATCGAACAGCGCACCGTGCGCAAGTGACCCCCTGCCCCCGGCCCGAATGAAGGAATAAGAACATGGCACTTTCCCGCGAACAAATGGCTCAACGCGTCGCCCGCGAAATGCAGGACGGCTACTACGTGAACCTGGGCATCGGCATTCCGACCCTGGTCGCCAACTACATTCCCGAAGGTATGGAAGTCATGCTGCAATCGGAAAACGGCCTGCTCGGCATGGGCGCGTTTCCCACCGAAGCCGAAGTCGACGCTGACATGATCAACGCCGGCAAGCAGACCGTCACCGCACGCATCGGCGCGTCGATCTTCTCTTCGGCCGAATCGTTTGCCATGATCCGTGGCGGCCACATCGACCTGACCGTGCTCGGCGCATTCGAGGTGGATGTCGAAGGTAACATTGCCTCGTGGATGATCCCCGGCAAGCTGGTCAAGGGCATGGGCGGCGCGATGGACCTGGTGGCCGGTGCCGAGAACATCATCGTCACCATGACCCATGCGTCCAAGGACGGTGAGTCGAAACTGCTGCCGCGCTGCAGCCTGCCGCTGACCGGTGCCGGGTGCATCAAGCGCGTGCTGACCGACCTGGCCTACCTGGAAATCCAGGACGGCGCCTTCATCCTGAAAGAACGCGCTCCAGGCGTCAGCGTCGAGGAAATCGTCGCCAAGACCGCCGGCAAGTTGATCGTGCCGGACCACGTGCCTGAAATGCAGTTCGCTGCCCAGTGAGGAGAGATTCGATGCAAGAAGTCGTGATTGTCGCCGCTACCCGTACCGCCATCGGCAGCTTCCAGGGTTCGCTGGCTGCCATTCCCGCCCCGGAACTCGGTGCGGCGGTGATTCGTCGCCTGCTGGAGCAGACCGGTTTGTCCGGCGAGCAGGTCGATGAAGTGATTCTTGGCCAGGTGCTGACCGCAGGTTCTGGGCAAAACCCGGCGCGCCAGGCGTCGATCCTCGCTGGCCTGCCCCACGCCGTGCCGGCGCTGACTTTGAACAAGGTCTGCGGCTCAGGGCTCAAGGCGTTGCACCTGGGCGCCCAGGCGATCCGCTGTGGCGATGCCGAGGTCATCATCGCTGGCGGCATGGAAAACATGAGCCTGGCTCCGTACGTGTTGCCGGTCGCCCGTACCGGCCTGCGCATGGGCCACGCGAAGATGATCGACAGCATGATCACCGACGGTTTGTGGGATGCCTTCAACGATTACCACATGGGCATCACCGCCGAGAACCTGGTGGACAAGTACGAGATCAGTCGCGAGGAGCAGGACGCCTTCGCCGCCGCGTCCCAGCAGAAAGCCGTCGCCGCCGTTGAAGGCGGTCGGTTCGCCGATGAGATCACGCCGATCCTGATTCCCCAGCGCAAAGGCGATCCCGTGGCGTTCGCCACGGATGAACAGCCGCGCGCCGGTACCACCGCTGAATCCCTGGGCAAGCTCAAGCCGGCCTTCAAGAAGGACGGCAGCGTCACTGCGGGTAATGCGTCCTCGCTGAATGATGGCGCCGCCGCCGTGATCCTGATGAGCGCGGAAAAAGCCAAGGCCCTCGGCCTGCCGGTCCTGGCGAAAATCAGTGCATACGCCAATGCCGGCGTCGACCCGGCCATCATGGGCATTGGCCCGGTCTCGGCCACCCGTCGCTGCCTGGACAAGGCTGGCTGGTCGCTGGAGCAGCTTGACCTGATCGAAGCCAACGAAGCCTTCGCCGCCCAGTCGCTGGCCGTAGCCCGGGAACTGAAATGGGACATGAACAAGGTCAACGTCAATGGCGGCGCCATCGCCCTGGGCCACCCTATCGGTGCCTCGGGTTGCCGGGTCCTGGTGTCGCTGCTGCATGAAATGATCAAGCGCGACGCCAAGAAAGGCCTCGCGACCCTGTGCATCGGCGGCGGCCAAGGCGTGGCCCTGGCACTGGAGCGAGCATAACCGACACGGGTACAACGGTGGCTGCACGGACCCACGAATATCCGCGCAGCCACTGGCACCACCACCGGCGCGACCTCGGTTGCGCCGGTTTTTTTTTGTCTGCTGGTTTATGTGCATGGCTTGCCGACCCCATCGCGAGCAAGCTCGCTCCCACAGGGGACCAGGGGTACACAACCTCTATGTTCGCCACAAAACCCTGTGGGAGCCGGGCTTGCCCGCGATGGCGGCGGTACATTCAGCCTCCCAGTGACAGATACACCGCTTTCGCGAGCAAGCCCGCTCCCACAGGGGACCAGGGGGTACACAACCTCTATGTTCGCCACAAAACCCTGTGGGAGCCGGGCTTGCCCGCGATGGCGGCGGTACATTCAGCCTCCCAGTGACAGATACACCGTTTTCGCAAGCAAGCCCGCTCCCACAGGGGACCAGGGGTACACAACCTCTATGTTCGCCACAAAACCCTGTGGGAGCCGAGCTTGCTCGCGATGGCGGCGGTACATTCAGCCTTCCAGTGACAGATACACCGCTTTCGCGAGCAAGCCCGCTCCCACAGGGGACCAGGGGTACACAACCTCTATGTTCGCCACAAAACCCTGTGGGAGCCGAGCTTGCTCGCGATGGCGGCGGTACATTCAGCCTCCCAGTGCCAGATACACCGCTTTCGCGAGCAAGCTCGCTCCCACAATGGACCAGGGGTACACAACCTCTATGTTCGCCACAAAACCCTGTGGGAGCCGGGCTTGCCCGCGATGGCGGCGGTACATTCAGCCTCCCAGTGACAGATACACCGTTTTCGCAAGCAAGCCCGCTCCCACAGGGGACCAGGGGTACACAACCTCTATGTTCGCCACAAAACCCTGTGGGAGCCGAGCTTGCTCGCGATGGCGGCGGTACATTCAGCCTCCCAGTGACAGATACACCGCTTTCGCAAGCAAGCCCGCTCCCACAGGGGGCCAGGGGGTACACAACCTCTATGCTCGCCACAAAACCCTGTGGGAGCCGGGCTTGTCCGCGATGGCGGCGGTACATTCAGCCTCCCAGTGACAGATACACCGCTTTCGCGAGCAAGCTCCCACAGGGGACCAGGGGGTACACAACCTCTATGCTCGCCACAAAACCCTGTGGGAGCCGGGCTTGCTCGCGAAGGCGGCGGTACATTCAGCCTCCCAGTGACAGATACACCGCTTTCGCGAGCAAGCTCCCACAGGGGACCAGGGAGTACACAACCTCTATGTTCGCCACAAAACCCTGTGGGAGCCGGGCTTGCCCGCGATGGCGGCGGTACATTCAGCCTCCCAGTGACAGATACACCGCTTTCGCGAGCAAGCCCGCTCCCACAGGGGGCCAGGGGGTACACAACCTCTATGCTCGCCACAAAACCCTGTGGGAGCCGAGCTTGCTCGCGATGGCGGCGGTCTGTCTGCCGCGGTAAGCCCAGACAAAAAAACGGCACCTTTCGGTGCCGTTCGTTTTCACATTCGGGGCTTTACTTGCGTGCCGCCTCCCATGATTTCAACAGCTCGGTGTAGCTCACGGTTTCGCCTTTAGGCTTCTCGTTCGCCAGTTTCGGCTTCGGTGCGCCCGGTTGATCGAACCAGTATTGCGCGTCGCGCTCAGGGTTCATCTTAGGTGCGCAAGTGGCTTGGGCCTTGGAGCGTTCCAGACGGGTCATGATCGCGTCCTGATCCTTGGCCAAACCGTCGAGGGCCTGCTGCGGGGTCTTCTCGCCACTGGCGGCTTCGGCGATGTGGCTCCACCACAGTTGCGCCAGGCGTGGGTAGTCCGGCACGTTGGTCCCGGTCGGGGTCCATTGCACGCGGGCCGGGCTGCGGTAGAACTCCACCAGGCCACCGAGTTTCGGCGCCAGGTCGGTCAGCGCCTGGGAGTTGATGTCCGACTCACGAATCGGCGTCAGGCCCACGATGGTCTTCTTCAGCGACACGGTCTTGGACGTCACGAACTGCGCATAGAGCCAGGCCGCGAGTTTTTGCTTCTCAGGCGTGGACTTCATGAACGTCCAGGAACCCACGTCCTGATACCCCAGCTTCATGCCCTCTTCCCAATACGGACCGCGTGGCGAAGGTGCCATGCGCCATTTCGGCGTGCCATCGGCGTTCATCACCGGCAGGCCCGGCTTGGTCATGTCGGCAGTGAAAGCGGTGTACCAGAAGATCTGCTGGGCGATGTTGCCCTGGGACGGCACCGGACCGGACTCGGAGAAGGTCATGCCCGCCGCTTCCGGTGGCGCGTATTTCTTCATCCAGTCCACGTATTTGGTGGTGGCGAACACGGCCGCGGGACCGTTGGTGTCGCCGCCACGGGTCACGCTGGAACCGACCGGATGGCAGTCTTCGACGCGAATGCCCCACTCGTCCACCGGCAAACCGTTGGGCAGGCCCTTGTCGCCGCCACCGGCCATGGAGAACCAGGCATCGGTAAAGCGCCAGCCCAGGGACGGGTCTTTCTTGCCGTAGTCCATGTGACCGTAGACGCGCTTGCCGTCGATCTCCTTGACGTCTTCGGAGAAGAACTTGGCGATGTCTTCATAAGCCGACCAGTTCACCGGCACACCCAACTCGTAGCCGTACTTCTCCTTGAACTTGGCCTTCAGGTCCGCACGCTCGAACCAGTCGGCGCGGAACCAGTACAAGTTGGCGAATTGCTGGTCAGGCAGTTGATAGATCTTGCCGTCCGGCGCGGTGGTGAAGGAAATGCCGATGAAATCCTTCAGGTCGAGGGTCGGCGAGGTGTAATCCTTGCCTTCATTGGCCATCAGGTCAGTGATCGATTCGGTCTTGCCGTAGCGGAAATGCGTACCGATCAAGTCCGAGTCGTTGACCCAGCCGTCATAGATATTCTTGTCCGATTGCATCTGGGTCTGCAGCTTCTCCACCACGTCGCCTTCCTGGAGCAGGTCGTGGGTCAGCTGGATCCCAGTGATTTCGCTGAAGGCCTTGGCCAGCACTTTGGATTCATATTCGTGGGTGGCGATGGTTTCCGACACCACGTTGATTTTCATCCCGCGAAACGGCTGGGCGGCCTTGATGAACCACTTGAGTTCTTCGAGCTGCTGCTCGGCTGTCAGGGTCGACGGCTTGAATTCACTGCCGATCCATTTTTTAGCGGCGTCTTCATAGGCGTCGGCCCAGGCCGTAGCGCTCAGCCCGCTGAGTGCCAGCATGGCTGCCAATGAAACGCTATGTCGCAGCTTATTGTTTTTATCGAACATAGAGACCTCCTGTTTGGGTTTAAGAGCTTTCGTCGAACCTTTGCGACTAGCCCCACCGCATCACTGCCAACAGCCACACCCAAGACAACGCGAACGCTATCCAGATGCTCCAGTCGGTGGCGCCGATCACCAGCAGATGCAGGTAGGCGCTACCGAGAAGACCGATAAACAACCGATCGCCACGGGTGGTGGCAATCGGCAGGAAACCGCGCCGAGGGATGCTCGGCGAACGCAGTTCCCAGGTGGTCATGCCCGCCAGCAGCAAGGCGATGACCGCAAAAAAAGCCGCCGTCGGGCCGGTCCAGTTCATCCATTCCATCATCGACTCCTCAGACCCGGCCCAGGGCAAAGCCCTTGGCCACGTGGTTGCGAACGAACCAGATCACCAGCATGCCCGGCAGGATGGTCAACACCCCCGCCGCCGCCAGCACACCCCAGTCGATACCGGACGCCGACACCGTGCGGGTCATGACCGCCGCGATCGGCTTGGCATTCACCGAGGTGAGCGTGCGCGCCAGCAACAGTTCGACCCAGGAAAACATGAAGCAGAAAAATGCCGTGACACCGATGCCGGAGCCGATCAACGGAATGAAGATCTTGGCGAAGAACTTGGGGAAACTGTAGCCGTCAATGTAGGCGGTCTCGTCAATTTCTTTCGGCACCCCGGACATGAACCCTTCGAGGATCCACACCGCCAGCGGCACGTTGAACAGACAGTGGGCCAGGGCCACGGCGATATGGGTGTCGAACAGCCCAATCGACGAGTACAGCTGGAAGAACGGCAACAGGAACACCGCCGGTGGCGCCATGCGGTTGGTCAGCAGCCAGAAGAACAGGTGCTTGTCCCCCAGGAACCGATAGCGGGAGAACGCATAGGCCGCCGGCAGCGCGACGCCCAGGGAAATCACCGTGTTCAGGCTCACGTAGTACAGCGAGTTCAGGTAACCGGTGTACCAGCTCGGGTCGGTGAAGATCACCTTGTAGTTGTGGAAGGTGAAATCGTGCGGCCACAGGGTCAGGCCGCCAAGGATCTCGGTGTTGCTCTTGAACGACATGTTCAGCAGCCAGTAGATCGGCACCAGCAGGAACAGAATGTAGATCAGCAACGGAATCAGCTTTCTCTTGCTCATCGTGCGGGCCTCAACGGTTGGCGTCGGAGTGCGTCATGGCGGTGTAGAACAGCCAGGACACCAACAGAATGATCAGGAAATACACCAGGGAAAACGCCGCCGCCGGGCCCAGGTCGAATTGGCCGATTGCCATCTGCGTCAGGGTCTGGCTGAGGAACGTGGTGGCGTTGCCCGGGCCGCCGCCGGTGAGTACGAACGGCTCGGTGTAGATCATGAAGCTGTCCATGAAGCGCAGCATCACGGCGATCAGCAGCACGCTCTTCATCTTCGGCAACTGGATGTGACGGAACACTGCCCAGTTCGATGCCCGGTCGATCCGCGCGGCCTGGTAGTACACGTCGGGAATTGCCCGCAGCCCCGAATAGCACAGCAGCGCCACCAACGACGTCCAGTGCCAGACGTCCATCACCAGCACGGTGACCCAGGCGTCCATGGTGTTGGCCGCATAGTTGTAGTTGATGCCCAGGCCGTTGAGGGTCGAGCCCAGCAAACCGATGTCGGCGCGGCCGAAGATCTGCCAGATGGTGCCCACCACGTTCCACGGGATCAGCAGCGGAATGGCCAGGATGATCAGCACCAGGGACGACCATTTGCCCTTGGTCGGCATGGTCAGGGCGATGGCGATGCCCAAGGGAATTTCAATCAGCAGCACGCACGCCGAGTAGATGAACTGGCGCAGCAACGAGTCGTGCAAACGTGGATCGAGCAGCACCTGCTTGTACCAGTCGGCGCCGACGAAGTAGCGGCTGGACTGGTCGAAGATGTCCTGCACCGAATAGTTGACCACGGTCATCATCGGGATCACGGCGCTGAAAGCCACCAGCAGGAACACCGGCAACACCAGCCACCAGGCCTTGTTGTTCTGCACCTTGTTCATGGCTGCACCTCGCTCAACGGTTCCAGCAAATACTCATCGGCATAGACCATCAGCCATTGGGCCGGAAAACTGATATACGCCGTGCCTTCGGGCACCGGCTTGTCTTCGGCCAGGCGGACCTTCAGCGGTGCGCCATCGAGGTTGAGGGTCAGGATCTTGTAGGTGCCCAGGTCTTCGACGTGAACCACGTCAGCCCGCATCGCGTCGTCGTAAGGGCCATCCCAGACATGCACGAACTCGGGGCGGATACCGACCTTCAGGCTTTTGCCTTCGGCTTCGGCGACCCGCCGTTGCAAGGCGTCCGACAGCGGCAAGTGAGTCGAGGCGAAACCGACGCCACCGGGCTGCGCCGTGACCTCGATCAGGTTCATCCCCGGGCTGCCGATGAAGTAGCCGACAAAGGTGTGGCTCGGGCGCTCGAACAAATCCCGAGGCGTGCCGAACTGCACGATCTGGCCGCCGTACATCACCGCGATCTTGTCGGCGAACGTCGAGGCTTCCAACTGGTCGTGGGTGACGTAGACCATGGTGATGTTGAACTGCTCATGGATCTGCTTGAGCTTGCGCCGCAGTTTCCATTTCAGGTGCGGGTCGATCACCGTCAGCGGTTCGTCGAACAGGATCGCCGACACATCGTCGCGCACCAGCCCGCGGCCCATGGAGACTTTCTGCTTCTCATCGGCGGTGAGGTTGCGGGCTTTTTTGTCCAGCAGGTTCTGCAGGTCCAGGACCTCGGCGATTTCCTGCACCTTGGTGTGGATCCGCGCTTCGGCCATGCCCTGGTTGCGCAGCGGGAACGCCAGGTTGTCGAACACCGTCATGGTGTCGTACACCACCGGGAACTGGAACACCTGGGCGATGTTGCGGTGTTCCGGGGTCAGGTCGTTGACGACTTTGCTGTCGAACATCACCTGCCCTTCGGAGGGGCTGAGCAAGCCG
This sequence comes from Pseudomonas beijingensis, assembly GCF_030687295.1. NCBI lineage: Bacteria > Pseudomonadati > Pseudomonadota > Gammaproteobacteria > Pseudomonadales > Pseudomonadaceae > Pseudomonas > Pseudomonas beijingensis. The sequence goes on from NZ_CP117425.1 coordinate 5,196,092, forward strand.
GAAATGATGTTGAGCAAGGTGGACTTACCGCAGCCCGAAGGCCCGAGCAGCGCATAGGCGCCGCCCTGCTCCCAGATGTGGTTCATCTCGCGGATCGCGTAGTCCTCGGGGCCCGCCGGGGTACTGGTGTAGCTGTGGGCGAGGTTCTGCAAACGAATTTCGGCCATCAGGCAACCCTCGCGATACGCTGGCCAGGGGCTTGGACCAACTTGCCCTGGGCGTCGAAGACAAACAGTTTATGGGTCGGAATGTAGATGCGAATCGGCGTGTCCACGTCGTACTCATGCACCCCTGGCAAGTGCAGCACCAGCAGGAAATGCTCGTTGCGCACGTGCAGGAACGTCTCCGAGCCGCTGATCTCGGCCACCTCGACGGTCACCGCCAGTTCGAGGTCGTCATCGTTGCTCGGCACCAGGGAAATATGGCTGGGGCGCACGCCGAAGCGGAACTCACCCTCGCCCACCGGGCGCAGGTCGACGTTCAACGGAAAGTGGACAAAGTTGGCGAAGCTGACTTCATTGCCGGCGATACGCCCTGGCATGAGGTTGATCGGTGGTTCGGAAAACAACTCGGCGGCCAACACGGTTTGTGGCTGGTGATAGACCGAGGACGACTTGCCGCTCTGAATCACCCGACCCTCATGCAGGATCGTCGTGGTGCCGCCCAAAGCCAGCGCTTCGTTAGGCTCGGTGGTGGCGTAGACGGCGATGGTGTGGCGGGCCTGGAACAGCTCGCGCATTTCCTGACGCAGCTCTTCACGCAGCTTGTAGTCCAGGTTCACCAGTGGCTCGTCGAACAGAATCAGCTCGGCGTCCTTGACCAGCGCCCGGGCCATGGCCGTGCGCTGCTGCTGGCCGCCGGACAATTCCAGTGGATGACGCTTGAGGAATTTCTCGATCCGCAACATTTTTGCGGTTTCCAGGACCTTGCTCTGGATGACCTCTTCGGACACCCCGCCCTGGCGCAACGGCGAGGCGATGTTTTCGAAAACGGTCATGGTCGGGTAGTTGATGAACTGCTGGTAAACCATCGACACGTTGCGCAACCGCACCGGGCGGTTGGTGACATCGACGCCGTTCATCAGGATGCGGCCGCTGTCGGGCTTGTCCAGACCGGCCATCAGGCGCATGAGGCTGGTCTTGCCGGACAGCGTGCGGCCCAACAGGACGTTGAAGGATCCGGGTTCGAAACTCAGATTGGCATCGTCGATCCAGGTCTGGCCTTCGACGGTGCGACAGATGTGCTCAAGCTTTAATGACATGGCTCGGCCTTTTTATTATTTGGAGTCAAGCGACCCGAATCTAAAAGCGAAAGCCGTGCCATAAATCAAAAGCCTTTGATCTTATTGGTTTTTTATAAAATCCTTCAGAAAAATACGTTCGTTGATGAACACAAGTGAACAACCATGACTGAACAACTGAACAATTCGCGGGTTGACAATGAACAATTTTGAACAACACTGAATAGGACCTGTGGGAGCGAGCTTGCTCGCGATAGCGGTGGGTCAGTTGAATCAATGTGACTGATCCACCGCTATCGCGAGCAAGCTCGCTCCCACAGGGTCGGTGCATATTAAGTAGTGCCTGGATCTGCCCCAGCACAAGGAGTCTGTGCGAGACTTGCCACAACAATAAAAACAGCTCCTGCGAGAGTGCCCCATGGCCGCACCAGCTCCTGCCTTGTCCCACGAGGCCATCATCCAGGCCTCCTGGTCCCGTTGCCGCGCCTTTGGCCTGAATCACCAGAGCGTGCCGGCCTTCGATCAGGTGCCCGCCCAAGGCATCGCCCAATTGCTGGAGAGCCAGCATTCGCTGGTGCAGACCACTCATCAGGAGGTCTTGCCGTATTACGAGAACATCCTGAGCAACTCCAACTGCTTGATCATGCTGGCCGACAACCAGGGCCAGGTGCTGACCTCCTGGGGCACCCAGCGCTTCATCGAGCCGAAACTGGCCCATGGCTTCAGCGCCGGGGCGAGCTGGATGGAGCGCTGTACCGGCACCAACGCCATCGGCACCGCGCTGGCCTGCGAACAGGCGGTGCACATCGAACACGATGAACACTTCCTCAAGGCCAACCGCTTCATGACCGGCTCCGCCGCGCCGATCTTCGATGCCGAGCGCAAGGTCATCGCCGTGCTGGACGTCTCCAGCGACAGCTACCTGCCGCCGTCCCACACCCTGGGCATGGTCAAAATGATGAGCCAGACCGTGGAAAACCGGCTGATCCTCAACCTGTTTCGCGGTGAACACTTCCAGTTGACGTTCAATACCGGCTTGAACAACCTCGACAGCCAGTGGGCCGGGCTGCTGATCTTCGACGAGAGCGGCCAGGTCCTGTCCGCCAACCGCCGGGCCGACAACCTGCTGGGCCTGAGCCTGTCACGGGTCAGTATCGAAAGCCTGTTCAAGGTCTCGCTGCTGGAACTGCTGAACCAACCCGACGGCCTGCCGTTCGCCCTGCAAGCGTCCGGCAGCAATCGATTCCAGTGCTTGCTCAGGCGCCCGAGCCAGGTGTCGATCAGGGCCCGCGTCTTCACCGAGGCGACGCCTGCGCCGGCGCCCGCCAGCAATGCCATCAGCCTCAACACCCTGCACTTCGGTGACAGCCGTGTGGAGAAAGCCGTGCGCCAGGCCGAGCGTTTGCTGGAGAAGGACATTCCGCTGCTGATCCATGGCGAGACCGGCGTCGGCAAGGAAGTGTTCGTCAAAGCCCTGCACCAGGCCAGTTCGCGCTGCAAACAGCCGTTCATTGCCGTCAACTGCGCGGCGATCCCCGCCGAGTTGGTGGAATCGGAACTGTTCGGTTATGAAAAAGGCGCGTTCACCGGCGCCAACCAGAAAGGCAGCATAGGCCTGATCCGCAAGGCCGACCGCGGTACGCTGTTCCTCGACGAAATCGGCGACATGCCCCTGCCGACCCAGGCCCGACTGCTGCGGGTCCTGCAGGAGCGTTGCGTGCAACCGGTGGGCAGCGCCGAGCTGTTCCCGGTGGACATCCGCATCATCTCCGCCACCAACCGCTCGCTGCGTGAACAGGTGCAGTTGGGGCGGTTTCGCGAAGATCTGTACTACCGCATCGGCGGCCTGACCCTGGAGCTGCCGCCCCTGCGCGAACGCAGCGACAAGCAGGCGCTGTTCAAACGCCTGTGGGAACACCACCGCGAACCGACCCAATGGGCCGGCCTGAGCCGTGAGGTGCTGGACCTGTTCGAACGCCATCCGTGGCCGGGCAACCTGCGACAGGTCAGCAGCGTGCTGCAAGTGGCCTTGGCGATGGCCGAGGAACAGCCGATCCGCCCGGAGCACCTGCCCGATGATTTTTTTGTCGACCTGGAAATGGAACCGGTGGAAACACCGGAGCCGCTGACCGTGGACCTCAACGATGCCGAAGACCTGAACCGTCAATTGCAGGCAGTGGGCGGCAATATTTCCCACCTGGCGCGCCGACTGGGGGTCAGCCGCAACACCTTGTACAAGCGCCTGCGACAACTCGAAAGCTGATACAAGACCCGTGGGAGCAGGCTCGCTCCCACAGGAGGTTCGTTTCACTGACGGGCACCACTCCGAAGAGGCCACCCTTTACCTTTTATTGAAGCACCAGGTCAGTCGAACGCGCCATTGAGCACTTCATAGATGATGCCAGTGGCGATCGCCACCAGGATCAGGTCCGTGCCAACCTGCTGCCATTCATAACCGTCATAGTGCGGCAACCGCCCCAGCAACCGGCCGTCGAGCTTCTTGGCGATGCCAGGTGGCAACGGTTTGCCGCGGGCGAGGTTTTTCTGGATGCCCGGCGGCAATGCCGGACCGGGGCTCCAATAATCGCGATAGCCACCAATCACACCCAAAATACCGCCACGGTCGATGCTCGGACCGTTATGCCAATCGCCGCCACCGCCTTGGTTTCCCTTGCCGCCCTGATTGCCCTTGTTACCGGGGTTTCCTTGACCGCCCTTGTTGCCCTGCCCGCCTTTACCTCCCTGTCCATGACCGGGGCCTTGATCGAATTGAGCGTTTCCCTTGCCGTTGCCCGGGTCTGCGACAACAATGCCAGGGCCCGCCACCAGGGCGAAACAGGTCACTGCAGCAATCAACGAGCGCGATTTGAACATGGCAGTTCTCTCAAAAAAGGGATGTCCCCTGTAAAGATATAGAGACTCACCGTGATATTAGTTCCATATCACACTGCGCGCCGCGTGCCTGAACCGGATGACACCAGAACACAACAATCAAGGAGCGCCATGCGCAAGGATTACCTGGCTTTTTTCGCCTCGATGTTCCTCTCCCGGTTGGCCGACCAGATCTTGCTGTTCATCGTCCCGCTGATTGTTTTCCAAACCACTAACAGCGTCGCCTGGGCAGGCCTGGCCTTTTTCGTCGAATCCTTGCCACGCTATTTGGCGTTCCCGATCTGCGGCGCACTGTGCGACAAGTTCCCTCCGATTCGCATCCTGCACATCAGCCAGGTCTATCGCGCCGCGGCCTGCGGCGTGGCGGTCGTGCTGTATGGCGTCTTCGGCGGCATCTATTGGATAGTGGCGCTCTCGGCCCTGTGCGGCGTATTGACCACGCAAGGCATCATGGCCCGCGAAGTGGTGATGCCGTACATCTTCAAGCACTACACCTACACCAAGACCCTGTCCTACTCGCAAATCGCCGACCAGACCGGCTTGGTGCTGGGCCCGCTGATCGCTGCGCTGCTGCTTGAAGTGTGGGCGTGGCATTGGGTGGTGCTGGCGATTGCCGGGCTGTTCCTGCTGGCGGACCTGGCCATGGGGTACTGGCAACGCACCAGCTCGGTCACCCTGGAAGCCTTCGAGCAACATCACGACCTCTGGCTGAACCCGCTGCGCGTTGCCTTCGGTCACATTCGCAACCTGGCGGAACTGAAAAAAATCATCAGCCTGGCGGTGGGCGTCAACCTGATCATCGGTGTCACCCTCGCCACGTCGGCGGCCATGGTCATCGGCCACTACGGCGCTGGAAAGGATGATTACGCCGGGTTGCAGGCGGCCGGTGCGGTGACCACCATCGTCATCCTGTTTATCCTGGCCCGGGTGACCTTGCCGTTGAAGCTGCTGGGGGCCCTCTCCTACACGCTGATCGCCGTCGGCGCCTTCATCACCGCCCTCAGCCCGAACACAGGGGGCTACGTCGTCGGTTTCTTGCTGATCGTCGGTTTCGACAAAATGTTCAACGTCTACTTCCGCACCCTGCGCCAACAAGTCATTCCACCCCAGGACTTCGGCAAGACCGTCGGCGTCATCACGCTGCTTAATAACCTGTCGCAACCGCTCGCTGGCCTGCTCGTCGCGGCGCTGGCCGCGCCTGTTGGGACGCAAAAAGTGATTCTGCTGCTGGCGGTTGCCACCAGCCTGATCGGAATCGCAGTGGGCGTGCTGAACAGGCATTCAATACATGCATCCAGCGTCTACAACACCGAAACCGACTGACCCAGTCCGAGGGTCGGTTTGTATTATCAGTGACTTATTGTTGAGGCATGGTTGAAACGTTGCCAGCGTCGAGGTACGTCTGCCTCGCCATTCGTCAGCTGTCAAATGTCGTGACCACCCAGCGGCCCTGTCTGGCTCAGGGCTTGCACTGGTCTGTCTCAGCAGCCAAGAACGACGTAATTCTGACGCGGCGGCAAATTAATCAATGCTTGGTCAGCAAACGGAGATGTACCGTGTCAACTCTCAACGAAATCGCAGCGAACCACGCGAGAATGGCAAAGTTAAAGGAAGAAGAGTCGATGCGGCTGAGCGCGCTTCAGGGCCAGGTGGTGGGGAGTTTTGAAATTCCACCCATCGAGGCGCCACAGGAAATGTCGCTGCACTTCATGACGGGTGTACAGGATCACTCGTTTGGGGACGCATCTGCGCTGAGTTTTTGACCTGGGTGTTGAGGAGGCCCCGTCGCCCGGTTGTAAGCGGGCGACTTGGCCGTTCAGAACTGTCTGGCTAAAGCTGCTGCAAGTATGCCGGCCGCAATGGCTGGCAGCGGTTTTTTCAATGTCAACATGACGATTGCCGTGGTCAGCAAAGCCAGGCGTGCGCCGTTGTCACCTTTAACCGCCAGCGGAGCCAGCACCGCCACCAGCACCGAACCGGACATGGCCGTGATGAACTGCTGCACCCGATAGTTGATCGGCACGAACGACATCACGAAAACACCGCCCCACCGAGTCGCCAATGTCACCGCGGCCATTATCAAGATGATCAGCAAGGTGCCATAACCCGCCGTTTCGATGTTCATTGTTGTTTCTCCATCCACAGTGCACCCAGAACGCCTCCCGCCAAAGCCCCCACCACGACATGACTGTTCGCCGGCAAATACCAGTAGGCCAACAGCGATGAGCAGGCCGCCACGGTCCAGATGATGAACATGCGCAGGTTCTTTTTCCCGCCGACAACCATCGCCAACAAGAAACAGCCCATCACCATATCGAGCCCGAAACTGACCGGGTTCTCGATGGCGCTGCCAAAATGAAGCCCCAGCCAACTGCCCAGGATCCAAGCGACCCAGAGTGCAATGCCGCCGCCGGATAAAAGCCCGAGCCCCGGCTTGCCCCGACTGAACGCCTGCATCGCCATTGCCCAGTTGGCGTCCGACACAACCAGCATCACACCGTAGCGTTTGGCAACGGGCAACTCCCGCAGCCAGGGGTAAAGCGTCGCGCCCATCAACAAGTGCCGGGCGTTGATGGCGAAGACCGTGATCATCAGGGGAACGACCGGAACTTGCTGTCCCCACAGATCCAGCGCGGCAAATTGAGAAGCGCCGGCAAAAACCAGGGTGCTCATGAGCACGGCTGACGTATCACTCAAGCCCGTTTGCGCAGCCGCCAGGCCGAAAGCAACGCCGAACACGACGACGAAAAGAGAGATGGGGATCAGTTGCTTGAAACCGTCGTAGATGTGATTCAACGTCAGCGCGTGCAGGTGGGGTTCAACATTCGACAAAACAGGGCCTCTTCTGAATATCTGCGGTGCAAAAACCGAGAGTATGGGGCTGAATCTGCTTGTCGAACACTTTTTGGCGGGTCAATGGGCAACTCAACCCGCCGAGCCTTAGAGATTGCGCGTGACAAACCGCCAAAGTGGGTAAACGTCAAATCCTTGCATAGTCCTTCCAGATCAGCCTTGGAGGATCAGGTCATAGGACAGCTTGCTGATCAGGATCACCAGCAGCACCAGGAACAGCGCGCGGACAAAGGGCACTCCCTTGCGCACCGCCAGCCAGGTGCCAGTCAGCGCGCCGAGGATATTGAACAGCGCCATCGGCAGCGCTACCAAGTAGAGAACGTTGCCGCTCGGTATAAAGAACAGCAGCGCTGCGACATTGGTGGCGATATTCACCAGCTTGGCCGACGCCGAGGCGTGCAGGAAGTCGAAGGCGAAGCAGCGAATGAACAGGAAGATCAGGAAGCTGCCGGTGCCCGGTCCGAACAAACCGTCGTAGAAGCCGATGGCGCCACCGACCAGTACCGCCAGCAGCTTCTCCTTGGTGCCGATGTGCATGGGCTTGTGCAGGCTGCCGAAGTCCTTTTTCCAGAAGGTATAGATCGCCATCAGCATGATTAGCACCAATACCGCCGGGCGCATCAGTGCCTGCGGCACGATCGATACCGTCGCCGCGCCAGCGAAGGCCATGACAAAAGCCGCGCCGGCGGCAGGAAAACTACCAGGCTCCAGTCGATCACCACCTTGCGCACGAACGAGCGTGCGGCAAAGGCCGTGCCGCAGGCCGCCGCGACCTTGTTGGTTCCGAGCAGGGCGGCGGGCTGGGCGCTGGGTAGCACATTGAACAGTGCCGGGATCTGGATCAGGCCGCCGCCGCCGACGGCCGCATCGATCAGACCGGCGGCGAAGGCGAAGACACATAGCAGGACGATATCGAACATTGAATCAGGCTCTGGCGATAAAGGGGTGGGTGGTTGAGATCGGGAGCAGACGCTTGCGGTCGTTGACGCCGAAGACCCGCAGCATCCAGCGGTCCAGACCGTCGTAGCGCGGCGCGAAGCCATCGCGCGCGTGCAAGGTCTGCTGGTTCTTGAAGATCAGCATGTCGCCGGGCTGCAGCAGTACCGAGCGGACCACGTCAGGGTGACTGGCGGCGGCGGCGAACAGTTGCAGGGCCAGTCGCGAGTGCTCGCAGTGAGCGCTGACGCTGGCCATGTTGTAGCGACAGTGCAGGCCGCCGCTGCTGGGCCGGTAGAGCAGCGGGACATGTTCCAGGACCTTGCCCTGGTGGTCGAACGAGTCCGGCCGGCGTACCGAAAAGCTCGGGCGCAGCAGCTCCTGCTCGACGAAGTCCGGCAGCATGTTGAGCACGTCGGCAATCGCGACGATCCGTGTCGGCACCGTCAGTTCGCAGCGCAAGCCGGTCAGGCTCAGGTACTCGGGACAGGCGGACAACTGCTGCACGGCCTCGCAGCTGAGCGGCAGGTGTGGGTTGTCGACATGCATGCCCAGGTCCAGGAGCGAGCCGTAAGAACTCTTCTCGGTTTCCCGCTGCTGCCTGGGCGAGACATGGCGAAATACGCTGTCCTCGCTCTCTCCCTGGTAACCCACCGGGCAGGTGCCGAGCACGGCGAGTACCGCGAGGATCGCCCCTGCGACCACCGGCAGTTCGGCAATATCCGGGTCGCCGCCGTAGGGCGTCGCCGGCAACTGCGCATCGACCGGCAGGCCACGGATCACCAGCGCCACCTCGTCGCAGTGCTGGAAGTCACGCAGCAAGCGGGATTTTTCCGGAGCCAGCAGTTGTTCCAGGCAGCGTCCGAGGGCCGGCATCTGCCGCAGGCCGCAGGCGCTGTCGCCGATTGCGAAATGCTTGAGTTCGGCGTGGAGTTTTCTTTTTTCTTCGTAGGAAATCTGTAATTCGACCAAAGGCAGTTCTGTCGAGAGGGGGGCTTTTGGCACCAGCCATTCGTGGGTCGCTTCGCCCGCAAGGGCGGTTGCTTTTCTAAGTGTTTCATCCAGCGTTGACATATCCATCGCTCCTATTTAGCTACGTCCTTGTGGTGAGAGCGGGAAGGCTAACGGAAGGGGCTTTTTTGTGTTGCAATGTCATATTGTGAAAAGTGCAATGAGGTGGCCGATGGCACTGGATATGTTGGCTGATCTTGAAGCCTTTGCGACGGTGGCCCGCAAGCGCAGCTTTGTCGTCGCAGCCCGGAGCCTGGGGCGCTCCCCTAGCTCGCTGACCCGCGCCATTCAAGGGCTGGAAGAACGTAGCGGGGTCAAGCTGTTCAATCGCTCGGCCAATGCCGTGACGCTGACCGAGGCCGGCGAGCGGCTACTGCCCCACTCCTACAGAATGCTCGATCTGCAACGTGAGGCGGACGAGGACCTGGCCGGGCTCAACGGCCTGGCCACCGGCTGGATCCGCTTTTCCGCACCGGAATCCTTGGCCCACACAGTGGTCCCCGGGTTGATCGCCCAGTACAGCCAGCGTTATCCCGATGTCAGCGTGGATGTGATCTTCACCGATGCAGCGGTCGATCCGGTCAAGGGCAAGCTGGACTTTTCGATTCGCGGCGCCTTTCCACAATCCAGCGACCTGATCGGCTACCCGCTGTGGAGCTATTCGCGCTACCTCTACGCCAGCCCTGGCTATCTGGAGCGATGCGGGCTGCCAGCGTCCATCGAGGCGCTGGAACAGCACGCATTGATCCTGCACACGGCGCCGCGGATTCTCAAGGAATGGAATTTTCGTGGGCCGGGCCAGGCCGGCAGTTTTCGCGTGCACCCCAAGTTTCGTTTCAGTTCCGGCGCGGCGGTGTTCCAGGCTGCGCTGGCCGGTGCCGGGATTGCCCGTCTGGCCGACTGGCTGGCGGAGCCGGAAGTGGCGGCGGGACGCCTGGCGCGGGTGTTCCCCGAGTACAAGCTGACCTCCAGCACGGGTGAAGACCCGCGCATGCATGCGGTCTATCCAGCCGGCAACCTGCCGTTGCGGGTCAAGAACCTGCTGGACATGATCCGTGTCTACGGTGACAGCGTCAGTCGCTCCTGAAGCTCGGCCGACGCCCCCCAATTGAAAAAATAGAGTGAAGCACGTCACAGACCAGACGACCGCTCAAGCGGGCCAGTGCGGAATGTTCCACACCAAGGGCCATAAAACGGCAAAATAAGCACTTCAGGGACTCATTCGAGCCCTTCGTCAAAGATCAAAGCAATCAATGCGCTAGAAACAGAGCACAGGATTTCTTGGAAGAAAGAAAAGTTACTTATGGAAAGCAGGAGCCTTGCAAAATGAGCACGACTGAACAAGTACAAAGCACCGGTAAATACAGCGCCAAATGGCAGGAGCGCTTCGACTTCTTTGACACCTACGGTGCGCCAAACGACCCGCGCTACAAGGAAGCCGTCAAGACGTTGCCTGGCGTCAAGAAGAAGATCCTCATCAACGCCAACGTGATTGCGTTTTTCTTCGGCCCTATCTACCTGTTCGTCCTGGGTCTGTGGAAGAAAAACCTGGCCCTGTTTGGTATTTTTCTGGCGATCCACATCGCATTGAGCGTGATTTTCGCCATCATTGGCATGGAGTTTCCTCGGCCATTGAGCACTGGCCTGAGCATCGCCATGTCGATGATGTACGCACTCATGGCCAACTACGCGTACTACCTCAAGGAAGTGAAAGGCGAGCAAGGCTGGAACCCGTTCAAAGGCATGCGTCTCTGATTGCAGGCTTGGGTCATCAACAGCCCGCGCCTCGTCATGAGTGTGCGGGCTTGTTGTTTCTGAAGGTGGAATTTTTGCGGAGCAGAATCAGCCGATGCTCAACTATCCCGATGACCTAAATGTTGTTTTTTTACACCATCCCTAGCCTTTCGCTCGAAATAGGCATGAACAAACCACAAAGCCAGGGCAAACCCGGCAAAGCCAAAAATGAAGAGCAACACTTCTATTGCAGTACCTTCATGAGAAAACATTGTGCTCACCTCGTCCTTAAGTGGGTGGACCGAAAATCGCCACGCTCGAAATCTCTCGTAACAATCCGAACATTTTCAGGGTAGTCGTCATCAACCTGCGTGACAACCCTTTATCCCCGTACAACCCCCGGTCTAGACCAGTCGCCGACCAATGACACCCTGCCCCGGCGGGCCAATGTGTGGTTTCATAACGGTCGGTCCAGACCCTCCAAGGAGCTGTGGTGAACACCAAGGACGAATCAACCACCACCCCGCTACACGAAGAAATGATCGCGAAACTCCCGAGCAGCTGGCGGCAGCGCTTCAAGCATCACAGCTGGCAGCAAATGACCGTCGGCTGTTCGGATGCCGCAGTCTTTCGCCTGAATGCTTTCGGCGCACCCGCCCTGTTCATCAAGACAGAACCCGCCGGACCGTTAAGCGAGCTACGCGACGAAGCGGCTAGGCTGCGTTGGCTGGCCTCTACCGGCACCCCTTGCGCCCATGTCCTCGATGAAGCCCACGACACGGACAGGGGCTGGCTGTTGTTAAGCGCGGTGCCGGGGGTTGACCTGCTGTCGGCCCCCATCGACGCGGTGGTCAAGGTCAACATCATGGCCGACGCCCTGCGCCAACTCCATCAACTCGACCCGGTCGATTGCCCCTTCGACCATAGCCCCAGCCATCGCATTGCCAAGGCCCGAGCCCGAATGGAAGCCGGGCTTGTCGATCAGGAGGAATTGGACGAAGAGCACCAGGGACTCGCCCCCGACTTACTCTTTGAAAAATTGCTAAACCGCCAACCAGCCGAACAAAACCTCGTCGTGACCCACGGCGACGCTTGCCTGCCCAATATCATTGTCGACAACGGTCGTTTTACGGGTTTCATTGATTGCGGTCGGCTGGGCGTTGCGGATCGATATCAGGACCTGGCGTTGACAACTCGGGACATTGCCGAGGAACTGGGAGAACAATGGGTAGCGCCATTTCTGCGGCGATACGCAGTGCTGGAAGTCGATCAGGACCGAATTTATTTTTATCGGCTTCTGGATGAGTTCTTCTAGCACCTGTAACAAGGGGGGCGGATTTATTTCCCAGGCAGTCTCAACTGATCCAAGCAAAACCGCTCTCCCTTCAAGAAACGCGTCAACACAGCACTAGAATCCATCCCCTTTTATTTCCGGTCTACGCATTCGATTGGAATCGGCTAATGACCATCGGGACCGCTAGTGCTGACGCTAGATACAGCCCACGCCAGACGCAATGCAGAGGTTTATAAACTCTTCTGATCAATCCCAGCCCATCCGAGCGATTGAGAAAACGACTCGTCCAAGACTACCTCCTGGGTCGGAGATACGTTTTTATCGATACCAATCGTCCTGAATCTTAAAACGCTGCCCTGGAGCATCTGTTTAAGAATTGCCTTGGCTCTGTCCCCTCCAGTCACTGCGCAACCACCCAATATTTTGTGAATATTCAAACCCTGCGCCTGGGCTTGCCTTGTGAGCTCCGAACGTGGCCTCAACACATATTCCAGAGATGGCTTCCCCAAGATCATAGGGGTCTCCTGAGACGAGATTGTCCATACCTCGTTCTGATCAATCCATATTTGAGCCGTTACGATCGGAATCCGAACATCTCCATTGGACATCAGTCCGACGTAGATCTCTTCGCCCTCTTTACGTACAACTGGAAATATGTTCGAAGTATTAAGAAACGAGTTACCCGCTGTGTAATTTCCAGTTGTGACGATCAAACTGGTTCTTTTGGGGAATACTTCACTCTCACTGGATATCTTCCAGGCGGGCCCCGTCGTGCACCCGCTCAGAATCGCGATTGCGAACGCAACGACCACAGTCCGTATCATGCTGTCTCCTAAACCCAATTGTCGTAGCGATTAAGCAGAATATTATCCATCTGCCTGAGGCTGATTTCCCGGCCAAGTTCCTCTTCAAACAGGCTACGAACGCGTATGTAGAAGCCTACGTAGGTCGCGTAGTTTTTTGACATGCCCGCCGTGGTCGGAGCGAAAACCAGCCCCTCCTCATCCACGATCCACTTCAGCGCTTCCCTGGCTCGCGAATCAACCATTGGAAACAACGTCGGATAATGGAAATGCAAATACTTCGAAGCGAAGCTGCTCGCGTCCTTGTTCGTGACGGCACTGATGGCCTCGCAGAGCCGGGAATGCACCTTATCCACGGCGGTACAGACAGATCCGGCCAGCCTTTCCCCGACTGGAAGAAGGGACGCTTCCAACCCTACGTCTGAGCTGCAAATAGATTTAGCCAACCGCGAATAGAAGCCTCCTGTGGAGCCCTCATAGCCATCCTCCTCATCCTTGGTGCGGCGCTCGACCGATGCCGCCAGACTGCGACCGATGATCAGCGCCTTTGAAGCCACCTGCGCATGATCGGTATGGCTGGGATTTTCTCGCACGAAGCTGTAGAGCGCTTTGTTGGCTGGTATGAATATGCCACACCCCTGGTCCGTGCCGATGAACTCGTCAGTCAAGTAATGGCGTTTTTCCTTTTGTAAAAATTGCATGCGCCTCTCCTTAGGTGAGCGCTAATCATGCCACTTAATCGCCACTATCTGGGAGAACTGCGGCCTTCGCCCGAGCTGTTTGCGCTCCTACCACTCGAACAGACCATCAAGAGGGAAATGCGCAAAAACCACGATTAAAGTTTACCTATAATCGTGGTCTGTTCAGGTTTGCCCTGTTCACGCCAATTTTCAATTGCAAACGCGTTGAGCTATTGACCTATTCAACGGCCGAACGGCTGTTGCGCCAGAACAGGTACGCCAACCCAACCGGTGCTACGAAAATCGCGAACGACCAGCACATGGCCATGGTGAAAACCTTCACGATCAGCATGAACAGTGCGTTCACGAAAAAAACATTGTTGCCCATGATGTAGCCGACAACGCTTTCGTAGACGAATCGAGAATACGGATATAGTAATGTGTTGATGATCGCCAATACGATCAGCCCAGGCTTCGCGTCGATTCCACCAGGGCCGTTGGCCGCCAGAGAGATGATCATCACGGTGAACACCAGCCCAAAAAGAAACTGGCGGATGTAGTAGCTGGTCGTAAGACCGCCAAAAGTCTTGGCGAAAAATGAGTGCATAAGAGATCCCTCTAGAATGCTGATTTAAACGAGGTGCCCAAAAATGGGTTCAACCGCGAATGCGGCGCTCTGTGAAGTCATAATCTTCCTGGCAATCGCCGGAAGGGTCTGACGCCACACTGACGTAATGCACCGTGTCGGCATCGATCAACTTGTACGTATAGACATCTGGCATACGCACGCCATCGGTTCTCAATTCGTTCTTGCCATTGGCAGCTGACCAGGTGCCATGTTCGGCTTGAATCGGCTGAGTCTGCTGGGCATCCCGGAAAAAGGTGATGGTGAAACGACCGTCGGGCTTGAAGTCATTTTTCCAGGAGAGGAACTGGCATTTGCCGTTTTCTGTCCGCAGGCCTTTCCATGAACCAATCAAGGATGGATCATTGGCCGGCTTGTTGGCGGCGCAGCCACCGAGAGTGGCAGCCAGGATGACAAGAGCCAGGGAGAAACTCCGTTTCACGTAATACTTCCTTATTCAAATGAAATGCAGCGCGTTGCGAATACCCCGCGTCGAGCCAAATTGTAACGACTTTCGGCCAGGAATGGCTCGCCTGGTGAACGGTCCCTGGCTCTGATGTAAGCAAGGGCGTCCTTGGAGTAGCCTTTGCCAGACGATGACTTTTATACAGCAGGGAGAGCTGATGAAATTCCACCCACTTCGATTAGAAGCTCGAGACTTGAGCTTGGCCCTTTTTGCCGTCAGCCTCATGCTGCCAGCCATCAACACGCGAAACGAAGTATGGGAATTTGAGAGCGTCACCTACGGCTACGAAGCTCTTTGCTTCGGGTTTCTAGCACTACTGGGTGATAGTGCTGCTTGGTTGGCCAATCCCTTCTTCATCGTGGCATTTTTCTCACACAAGAGTGCGAGACGACGCCTGATCAGCGCCTTGTGCGCCACCCTCCTCGGTCTATCGTCGTATCTGTACACGAGCATGTGGAATGATGGAGACGGACGAGTGACCGTCACGGGCTACAGCTACGGATTCTACGTATGGCTGTCCTCTTTTTTATGGCTGGTGCTATTAGCGACTCGAAAAACCATAAGAGAGAGCCAGGCAGGTGCCTGCCTGGATCCCCGATAACGTTTCGCCTGGGCAAATCATGCGCCTGCCTCAGCGGGCGCTAGAGACAGAACCCTGATCAGCCTGCGCCGAAAGCGGAACATCAAACACTCGATCGAACACCCATTGAAAAACCAGCGCGTAAAAAAAGAAAAATACGAACAGCCCCAGATTAGTCACCAGCGCCAGCCACAAGCTGATGCCCAACCAGGCCCCAATCACCGGGGTAAGAATCAACGTCAAGCCGCCTTCAAATCCCAGGGAGTGAAGCAACCGTCGCTGCCAGTTGCGCTGACGGCTGGGTTGGCGGCGCTCCCACCACTCGAACAGACCGTTGAAAAGCATATTCCAGGCCAGCGCGACGGCAGAAATCACCAGCGACAGCAGGGTTGAATAGCCCATCCCTTGTTCGTAGGTCAGTGCCAGCGCCGGTGCCACGAACAGCACACCGCCGGCTTCGTAGAGGATGGCCTGGAGGATTTTACGGGGCGTGCCTTGCATCGGCAGGTTCCTTAAGAGGGGGTTGGGAGACCACAGCCTGGCAAGTTGAGCCCCTGCGCACAATTGAGCTAAATTGAGCCACGCTCAACCTGAGTAACCTACCCGCCATGTTCGCCAAACTGCCCCTCACCGCCTTGCGCGGCTTCGAGTCCGCCGCACGGCTGGGCAGCTTCAAGGCGGCGGCCCAGGAACTGAACATCAGCCCGGCGGCGATCTCCCATCAGGTCAAAAGCCTTGAAGCCTTCCTTGGCGTGCGTCTGTTCGAGCGCTCCAGCCAAAACGTGCGCCTGAGCGCCGACGGCGAGCGCCTTCACCCTTACATGCACCGCGCTCTGCTCGATATCCAGCAGGGTCTGCAAATACTGTCGCCATCGTGTACCGCGCAGTCCCTGGTGGTGAGCACAACGCCAGCGTTCGCCAGCCTGTGGCTGATACCCCGACTCGGGGACTTTCATCGGTTGCACCCGGAGATCGACGTCAGCCTGCACAGCAGCAACGACGTGGTCGACCTGCGACGAGACGCCAGCATCGACTTGGCAATCCGCGCCCTGTTCAGGCCGGACCCACAGCTGTTCGAACAGCCTTTGCTGGATGAGCACTTCGGCGTTTACTGCCGCCCCGGGTGGCAACCGCCCACAGCGAGCTCACCTATCGAACTGATCGACGTGCCGTGGCTGAGTAGCGCGAACGTAGCGGTTGACTGGCCGGCATGGTGCGCCAAGGCCGACACCCTCGACTGGCTGGAGAACGCGCGTTTCCGGCGTTATGACGAAGAGCAGCATGCCCTGCAGGCGGCAATCGCCGGGCACGGGCTGGTGCTCGCCAGCAATGTGCTGGTTGCTGAGGCTGTTGCGAATGGGCAGTTGGTTGATTATCGCCCTGAGGTCCGCTTGGCGGGTGCGCGGTATACGGTGGTGTGCGTGCCGGGGCGGGAGCGGCAGGTGGAGGTGCGGGTGTTTAGTGAGTGGTTGTTGGGGCGGCGCATCGCAGAACCGGATGCGCCTGCCCGCCTCACCCCGAACCAAGAAGGGAAATCTATCCCCTGAATCTGTGGCCGTACGAGCCTAACTGATCCCTGTAGCCTCTTCCGTACAGAAGAACAACGAAGCTCGATCCGCCCTCTTCCTTCCGCGCCCTCAGGGAAGAGGCGGATTCGCCGAGAAATTCGTAGGGATATTGAGAAAGGCATGCCAAGCATCTACAGCGTCATGATGCCGCTGGGTAGCATCCTCCCAAGAAGGACCGGATACCTCTTTCGCAGAAACTAGCATCATCATTTTTATCGTTGCGGCATCCAGCTCTTTGAGAAGCTCATGGGATGTGGCCCTGAATTCTTCGAACGACGTCATTCCATTTACCTCGGGCGGTGTTCACCGCCATTGGGGAATACATATTCCTCGATGAGTTGAGTCCCCCGGGCGGCAGTAATTCCAAAGGGTCGGACCGCCGGTCAATTCTTTACGAGGCGATGCTCACAACCTGCTGGGGTCTGTCCTTGGAATTGCGCTACTCATTAGGCAGGAATCGGTTGATGATCATCGAGACCGCTTGCATTGAAGAGACCAGGGCTGTGTCTACGCAAAACGGAACTTCATCCCACGGCTCATATTCATGATCCAGTACAGACTGCCAGGTGGGTGGCGTCAGCCCAGGAATGTCACCTCTCCTGGTTTCTACCCGGCACTGATGTTCATGTTTATCGGAGCAGATCACTTGGATATTTGCCAACCGACTACCCGCCCGTGAGGCAACTTCGCTCCACGCGATTCGGCTTTCGAGGACGGGATTGACACAATCAACGATGACTGTGCGACCCAAACGAAGATTACTCAGGGCGAGCTCATTGGCAACCATATAGCCACTGCGCCCCACATCGTGCGCAAGCGCGCCCGAGTTTCGAATCGCCTGCTCAATCGTATCGATCCGCAGATACACGGCGCCTGTTGTAGCGGCGAGATCATTGGCGATAGTCGTTTTTCCGGTGCCGGGAAGGCCGCTGAAGACGATGAGCATTCGGTGTCCTTCGATAAGTGAGTTAATCCAGTGTAGGCAGTAGCCTTATGACTCGTTCTTGATAGGCACCAATGAGCCTTCGTAAACCATAGCGAAGAGACGTGAGGGTCGTTCATACGCTCCAGCATGGAAAGCAGAAACCGCAAGAACGATCAAATGCTGTCCCCATTCATTTGATAACGTCGCTTCAGCATTCATGGAGATTCGTCATGCTGAGTATCGAAAGGGCCCTGTGGTACATCGAGTTGGAGCTGGGATCCCAACTCGATCTGGGACGTGTCGCGCGCCATTGCAACCTGTCTCCCTTTGCCTTGGCCCGTTTGTTTGCACTGTCGACGGGCTGGTCGGTGATGCGTTACATCCGCGCACGGCGTTTGAGCCAAGCAGCACTGACCTTGCGTCGAGGTGCGCCGGATATCCTGCAAGTAGCGCTGGATGCAGGCTACAGCTCCCATGAAGCTTTTACGCGCGCCTTCTGCGATCTGTTTGGCTTCACTCCGAAGCAGGTGCGTGGGCACGAGGACGTACATCTCTCGCTGGTGGAGCCATTACGTATGAAAGAAAGGAAGCTCACAACACTCTCTGAACCTCGCTTTGAAACGAAAGCAGCATTTTTCATCGCAGGTCTGGGGGAGCGTTTTACCTTCGATAAGAACGAAGGCATCGTCGGCTTATGGCAAGCGTTCTCCCCCTACTTGGGACAGGTACCCGATCAGGTAAACAACTGGAGCTATGGCTTGTGCTGCAATCCTGAACTGGACGGTAGTTTTGAGTACATTGCTGGCACAGAGGTGTCCTGCGTCGACGGTCTGCCTCCGGCTTTTCGGTATTTCAGGGTGCCACGGCAAGACTATGTGGTGTTTCGACACCAAGGCCATATCTCGACGATCCATCAGACGTTCTTCACCATTTTCAATCACTGGTTGCCTGAATCCGAATACGAACTTGCCGACGCGCCTGAGTTCGAGCAGTACAGTCCGGATTTCGAACCTTCCCGAGGGACGGGTTACGTGGACGTGTGGATACCGCTTGCAAAACGCCAAGCATCCCATGCCATGGACTCATGAATCAGACCACTCAGCATGGAGCCTGCCCCATGAGTTTTAATTGGCACAGCGATCAGCTCACAAGAGAGACGCCAGTTTGCAAGCATTACCGAAACACACAGAACGTCCGCAGATTCATGGTGGAGCACTGCGGCGCGAAGTTTAAATTTGATAGAGGCTTTATGGCCTGGATACGTGATGGCGTACCTAAAACACTGGGAGAAGTTGTCGATGAGTGGCGGCAGCGGAATGGTGATGGCATTGAACACAGGCCAAACACTGTAGATGCTCAAACGGGGGCCACTTGAAACCGGGAACAGACCCAGCCCTCACAAATTCCAATGCCTGAGCTTCTTGATTCATCTGTTCGGAATGCGCGCTCAAATATCTCCCGACAATCGGATTGCGATTTGACGACTACGTTTTCTCGACTATATTAAAATGCAAAATTAAATTTCGGGATGGAATCCGATGAACTATCTTAACAGCTATGATCCGAGTGAAATCTTAAACAGCACAATACTATCACTTGCACCAAACAACGTTATCATACAAGAACGCAATACCGTATTTTTTGGCGGACCTAAATCGAGCAATCCGTCCCCAGCCATCCATAGTGGCGGCTATCCGTTTACCTCGCTCGGTCAATTAGGTGGGTTCTACCTGAGTTCTTCGCGCCAAGAGAGCGTGGCAATAAATCAGCTCCAAAACAGGCACTGCGTCCCCTACAACCCTCACGCTCAATACGCTTCTTGGCGTACCGATCAATTAGTTCTCCTCGACACGGATGATGTTCAACAAATAAAGAATGCCTTGAACGCCGATGCATATTTCACCTCGGGCAGCTCTATTCAGCCAAACTTCAACTTCTCCAACCCCGTATCAAAGAGTGCTGGCGATTACATCGCCAAAAACCTTCATCTACTCGGCCCTAACCATCCAAATATAAAACAGTGCGTGCATGCGTTATCTAAAGATCCGGCCGCGTATTCTGAGGTTTCCGGCTGGTTAAAATTTCGCAAAAACGACGTAAAATCTGGCAATAGACTTAACAACCATTATTCAAATTTAAGAGATTCAAATGCCAAACACTACGCATCGGAGAACAGAGGAGAATATGGCGCTGCCAAACTAATGGTAACCGTTATGGGTACCCACTATCAGCTGAAAATTGGCAAAGCCTCATCAGGGCGAACCAATGGGATAGACCAAATATGGGTCAAGCGAAATTTGCGAACAGGCGCGGTGGAGGAGTACCTCATTGTCGAATGTAAAGGAAGTGTGGACGCCCATCTCGGCGATGCCAGTTATGGTCGACAAATGTCTACACGCTGGGTTTTTTATTGCTTGCTCGGCCTGCTTGGAAGCAACGGAAACTTGGCAAGCACATCAACTTCAGACGTATACGCAAAGAAAGCGTTGGTTAATAAAATCTTGCTTGCCCTGATTAATCCAGGCATTCCAGTGCGGGGCATGATTGTTCAACCCATGAGAAAGTCCAAGACCGACCCGGACTCCATAGATGTCTATGAGCTTGGAACCTATAGTTTAATCAATGAATTTAACGCTGCTTGGCAAGAGTGTTATGGGACGTCATCCAGTGCCCCCACCCAGCAGGTTGTCACTGGATTCAGGCTTTAAAAATTGGACTGGAGCGTCAGTAAACCGGGGAGTAAACCGGGGACAGACCACGATTTGGGCCCCTTGTAATAGGTCCGTGTCACATCGTGAGCGCCCCCATTTCCCTTCAAGCATTAATGAAGAACCCTGCGGCTCTCCCCAACCCTGATCCTGTCGAGCGCCCTGTTTAAAGCATCCAAGGCATCGAGCAGGGCTTTCGCCTCAGCCTCCCGACCATCACCCCAGAGGCGTTCAGCCATTTTGTTCAGTGCCTGGATAGAGCGCTCAATGTCAGCAGCCGTCGCTGTTTTGCTTTCCTGAAGTTTCTTGGGCATTGATTAATCGTCCTCGGGCGCGTTGCTTCATCGGCTTCGATGCGAATGCATCGCACGGCAGAACGCTATGCAGGGTTCCATACCTATTCCGCCGCCGATGCCCCCCAATCAGTGAGAGAACTGGGGACAAATCACGATTTTGAGTTCATCTGTAATCAGTTCGCCTCATCATCGTGATCTGCCCCGCCTCCCCTCAATCCTTTAACCCTCGCCTCACCTACTTCACACCATAGAAGTGATTCAGCACTATCAGCTCAAACACAGCCACCAACGCACAGAACGCGATGAAGCCAAGGCTGAAGACCCGCTTGGGCTTGGATGAGCCGTCGCCCAACCAGGTCGCATCGGAATCAGTGATAAACCCTATGAGAAATAGCAACAGCGTATAGATCCACGCCCTGCTCCAGAATCCCTGTGTTTTCCATTGAGTCATCCGTGCTCTTCCGCAACCCGCTTTATTCATCTACTCATGACGCCGGTTAACCAAGATCGCATTACTTGGCCTTTGCGCCCTTGATGTCACTTATGATTTTCTGAGAAATAGCCTGAACCTGCTCTTGGGTCATGGCCGACATGACACCTTCCCAAGCAGACGACGAGGTGTCATACGTTCGAGTTCCAATCAGGCGGCCTGATTTCAAGTCCGAGTAATCTGCACTGGAATTGACCCACGCATTCCCCACCATGACCCCCGCTCCGTAGCGAGCGCCTGGGGTCAGGTAACGGAAATTGGTCACGTTGATCTTGATACCGACACCGTCCTTGCCCGCTTGGCTTGATGCCTGAGTCTCTGTAAGGCTGTAGCCGGCGCGAGTCGCTTCGACTTGCAGGGCATCATTCCACTCCCGCTTCAAGCGAGGCCAGTCCTCATTTTGTTGAACCTTGCTATTTCCTTCAAAGTTCAAGACCAGGTTCTGCTTGGCTGACTCCTGAATGACGAGCGTTTCAGTCCCGCCGCTTTTTACAGAGGCAGCGCATCCGCTCAACATCAAAACAGCAACAGCACAGGACAGCGCAATCGAAAGCTTGGGTGTGTTCATTGAATTTCCATATCCACAAAATCGGTTGAGAGAGGCGTTAATATCCCGCCGAGCCAGATGGGCCCACACGCTGGACGCGCAGAATTTAGCACCATTACTTCGCTGCTACGAGCCAAGGGCGGGGTCAGCAAAAACTGGGACAGCCCGCGATATTGCGTACATTAATTTGGCGGTCTCACAGTCGTGTCTTGTCCGTTCTTCCCGGCGCGAAATCAGCCCCTACACAGGCGCCTATGGGCAGGTAATAGCTTTTCGAGACTGCTTCTTGGTCCACAGAAGACGACCGTTGATTCTTCCATCAGTCCATGACTCGGTAACCAGAGCGCAATGGCCGCTCAGGTTCTCAACAAACGTCCTTGGATAGCCCTCAGGCTTTTCTCCACCCAGACGCATCCAATTTGGATCTGGCGAGCTGACTGATTGATAAGGCATGCAGGCTACTAGGGTGACCAGCGAGAGAGCCAAAACTACCTTTTTCATTTAAGTCCCAATTAATTTGGCGAGTGTCCGGGCAAAACGCGGAGTATAGATTGACTGGATGTTTTCCCAGCGCGAGCTACGACGAGGACTTCCTGCAAGTGCCGCTATAGAACCCACCTCGATCGGCGGAAACCAGAAAGCTGAGGGCAGACCGCGATTTGAATTCACGTGTAATCGAATCGCCTCATAATCGTGGTCTGCCCGCGCTTTCCTTGCATCCGCAGCCCACAAAACCATTGTCGCGAGCGAGGATGAGGAGACGGGGACAGACTCCGATTTGAACTCATGATCACTTTCCAGCCCACTGTAAGGCCACCCTAGCGATGCTCGCTCCCTGCGGGCTCGGCTCGTGAAGAAGGCACCGAAACGACGGCAAGGGTTTAAATTGGACCAGGTCATATCCAAGCGTGCCTGCACCATCTCACTCTTCGCCTGAACGATCTGCCCTGCCAAACTTAGCGCCCTTCTTTTGAACTCCCTGTGAAGCGCCTGCTCCTCGGTCTCGTTTCCCAGTGGTTTAACCTTCATCTCGGAAAATGTGAAAAGCGTTTTGTCGCTGAGCACACAAAACGTGTCGCGACATTTTTGTATTTCACCCTGAAAGACAAAATCGACCGAAATGAACGCACGTTCGTCCATGTCTATGTAGTACAGCGGCTCACCCAGGAGGTTTCGAACTTTTCCGTCCTGGTGAATCCGGCCAAAGGGCGCCCCATCACTGCCCCGGCCTTTGAAGACCAGGTAGCGACCGTTTGTGTAGTTGTACGGCATTAAGGGTCCTCATTCCGAATAGACATCGGAACACATGCTTTGCCCATTCGCTGTCCCATCCATGACCCGTTCACGCAACGCTATCAGGTCAGGATTACCGATGCTCAATTTCTTCTGGCGACTGTTCGCCGAGCTGCTGACGTGTCCGGCAATTGCCACACGGGTCATCGAGCGTGCCCAGTGCACGCCCTGCGAGGGAACAGGGCGGCGCTGAGGACAGACCACGATCCTTTTTTACCCACACGAATCATCAGCATTTTTTCCAGCTTGAGATGAGGGGAACGGCATGGTCAAATAACTGATAGCCTTTTGATATGGATATTCCAATTGAAGCAATACCGCGGCCCCATCCTATTTTTTTCAGCAATGATCTCACTCTTTGTACTGCTTCAACTCTGGCATGCACGGTCTGCTTCGGAAGACAAAAAGGAGGAGCGAGAACGCCAGCTTAAAGGGACCGCGCTCATCATGAATGCCCAGTCCCCGAAGATGATCGATGACACACGTCTTGATTCGGTAACCTATAACGACGGGATCATGCGTATCTCCTACACACTTACAAAAACCTCGAAAGATGAAATCGATTCCGACGCATTTACGAAAGACAAAAAGGCCCTTGCGGCCTCAGTATCCTGCGATGAAAAAGGTCTAGGACAGTTCGTGAAGTCAGGGCTCTTGATCAAATACACGATCAATGACTCAAGCAGTGCTCCGATCACAGACTTTCAGATAGACAAGTCCGATTGCCTTTGAAGGTCAGCCCTGAATAAGCCCGCCTCTCTCGCGGGCTTTTTTATGCGTGCCGTACCCGCCCTCTCGACGTTTCCGCGCAGTCCGTAACAAGCCCTCGAATACATCCCACTGATTCCTTTTTGCTGCTACGCAAAGACTGGGGAGAGACCACGGTTTTGAGTTCACTCATCATCAGATCGTGGTCTGTCCTCGTTTCCCCCAGCCCCCCGGATCGAGAATACAGGGGGACGACCAGCATCAGCATCTTGACTTCCAGTATCCAACTGGATACGGTCCACTCATGAATTATCTCATCCAACAAACGCAGACGTTCACTGCTTGGCATTCATCGGTCCGTGATCTGCGAGCAAAATCGCTATTGCCCGCCGCATTGATCGCGCCGCAGCAGGTAACCTGGGCGATGTGAAACCTGTCGGTGATGGTATTTCAGAGTTGCGTGTGGATGTAGGCGCTGGCTATCGGGTCTATTTCACTATGCGCGGTAGTGGTCATCGTGCTACTGGCGGGTGGTGACAAGTCTTCACAGAGTGCTGATGATATCCCGGCGAGCGAAGAAATTGGCCAAGGAGATTTGAACATGAGCCAACACCTGACGACATTTGACATGGCGGCACTACTCGATAGCGACGAAGCAATCAGTGAGTACCTTTCTCAGGTGCTAGCTGATGGTGATAGCGAGGAGTTTCTCCGAGCGATCGGCTATGTCGCCAAGGCCCGAGGCATGGCGCAAATCGCTAAGGACTCTGGCATGGGGCGAGAAAGCTTGTACAAGGCGTTCGCCCCCGGGTCAAAGCCGAGATTTGATACCGTACTCAAGGTCATTCATGCGCTAGGCATTGATCTTCATGCTCAGCCTGGACATGCGGCTAATCATTCACCTGCCTGACGATCGGATTAGATACCGGGGACACACCACGATTTTGAGTTCACTTGTAATCGACCGTCTCATAATCGTAGTCGGTCCCGTTCTCCTCTTATGAAACGGGCGGTTCATAAGTCGCCCGTCTTCATTATTCCGCCGCCTGCGCCCGCAATCGTCTTCCAATCACATCCATGACATCACAACCATCGCGTAACGATGTGGTCAGCAATTTACAAAAATCAGTCAGTACCACCGTGTCTGAGCTGATGTCCGAGCGGAACGCGATATTTTCCAAGACTTGGGTCACAGTGCGGATGCGGTAATCGGCGGTTTCGAAAAGGACGTCCAGAGGCGCTTCGGTGTCGATGAGCAGGGTTGCGGGGATGCAGTCGATGCCGGTGATGGGCATGTATCGGGTCATGAGCAGTACCTTCATTCAATTGACAAGGACTACCACTCAAACGTCGCCAAACGAAAGGGTGGCAGCTGTGCTCGGGTTGGCGAACCGGGAATGAAAGCGAACCGGCAGACTCGAAAGTCTCCCGCACACAGCTGCCATAAAGCAGTCTGCAACTGCAAAAAAGCCCCGCAGTGTAGCAGGAGCTTCTGCGCTTCATTCAATCGAGTCGCCAAACCCGAATCGCCATCTGGGCGACAGGAAGACAATAGGTTGTATATCCAAATGCTGCAATGCACCGGTTTCCGAGGTTTGTGTAGGAATTTGCGTCAATGCCTTTCGCGGCACAAGTTCGAGCCTTCATAAGCCGTAGCGAAGGGACAGACGTTAAAAATTAATCTGTCTCCTTTTCCTCGTGTCCACTTTTCTCTCGCGGCAAGACCCGCCGAGAAGTGTCCCAGACCCAAAATTCCCGTGAAATGGCAGACGAGCAGCACCGAGCAGATTCTGGAGAGAGTAGTATTCCGGAATGTTTGCCTTCGACAGCGGGCATGCCCATCTTTTGGGCTAGCCCACTTCATATGCACAAATATTAAAAAAACGATCTATTCATCAATTAGACCTTCCCGTTCCAGAACAAGCCTTATTTCCTCAAATTTTGCACCAATATTTCCTGCTGGGAAGCGAATCTGACCCAACCCTTGAATATTTGAAAATTCCTGGCACCCCTCCTCCAAAAGTACTATTGCCTTTGTAAAGCCGAGCCTTCCTTGAAACAATCCAACCTCATGTATAACGTTAGTTCGCGCCTCCATAGCTCCGTCAGCTTGTTCATCTTCTGCCGTCATCACAACAAATGCAACAGCCGCAGATTCAAGCATTTGTGTCAGTCGCTGAATATTTGTTATGCCGGCTACAGGAATGCGATTAAACTCATCATAAGGAAGGCCAAGTCTGTCTTTAACAAAATCTTTTAAATCGCGCCAAGCTGGAGACCTACCGTGACCGATAAAAACATTTGTACCCACCATAGAATTTTCCTTCATTTTTTTTGTTTGACGCTGGGAATAAGAAAAAGCTTTCTGCATTACGATTAGCAAACTGCTGCAAGCTGAAGATGGCGCTTTTAAATTCATGCACTCAGCCATCACCTTGAGGTGAGGCGGAGTCATTATCCCCTGACTCACGGCTAACGAATCGCGTGAAGAAAAACTTTTTGGCCTCACAAAAGATATAAAATTGGTTTCGCTAAGCTGTCGTATTTTAGCCAGCTCATCTAAAAGTGTTTTATAAAATGGCTCGCCAGTTGCCTCAGACTCAACTGTTAGCAAAACCTCCAGCTCCCTTTTTATTTTATCAAATAATCTCACCCCTTCTAGATGATATTCTTTATAAAGAGATAAATCCGGATTACCAGCCATTCGGTGAATTTCGTTGTACACATCATCAAAAGCGTACTCCGCCCAGTGCCCACTTGTCCCACGGCCCAGCATGCTTTCAGTACCCCACTCAGAGCTGAAGTGAGCCCCAGGCGGCGGGGTTTCTAAATTGTCGTAATAGATCTTTGAATGATGGCCTATCCAGGATCCAGACCATGATTTTCCAACCTTTACCTGCGCCTCCATCAAAGCCGCAATTGGAGTTTCATCCAGCTCTTGGCCTTTTGAAATGTAGTCGTTAATTTTCGAAATTAATGTGCCAATTTCGACGTATACCTCGTCCATGCTCAATATCCATTCTTAGTGATGAAGGCAAATAATAGCGCATTGGAAGCAAACAGCCACCACCCGAATACCCCTCTAAAAGTGAGTCGCTAAGCGGCAAAGGACAGGTATTGCCGATGAGAGCCGGACAACGGCGGACAACGGCGACAGATTTATTTTCTAGCAGTCTGCCAGTTGATCCAATCGATGGAGCTCGCAAAAATCTTTCCCTTTTTCCGTCCCCTTTTTTCCGATGTCGAGATGACCCGTAGCGCTCCCCATTTCACCAACTTGTATTGTGTCCGGCACTCGACCGAAAGCCGAAAGCAACAACGAGTCACAGATTCAATCGCCAAAAAATAAGCTCAGTCGTCAGTCCGCCAGACCTGAACGTGCCC
The DNA here is from genome assembly GCF_030687295.1 of Pseudomonas beijingensis. Lineage (NCBI taxonomy): Bacteria > Pseudomonadati > Pseudomonadota > Gammaproteobacteria > Pseudomonadales > Pseudomonadaceae > Pseudomonas > Pseudomonas beijingensis. The sequence continues at coordinate 5,223,125 of NZ_CP117425.1, forward strand.
CCTGGTTGCTGGCGAGCAACCTGAAGCATAGTGAGTGGAGTCCGGCGAAAATCGTTGCGATTTATAAAAGGCGCGTGCAGATCGAAGAAAGCTTCCGGGATATAAAAATGAGCATTTGGGGTTGGGGCTGAACTAGCATAGAAGCCGTTGCCCTCGGCGCATTGACGCGCTGCTGTTGATTGCGGCTCTGGCCGACTGCCTCATATTTCTGACAAGGCTACAGGCACGTGAAGGCAAATTGGAACAGCTTTTATCGAAGCAACAGCTAAAAAGATAGACGGGGGCTTTCGTTGTGGCGCTTAGAGCTGGAATTGGCGTTGCTGCACGGACTTTGGCGGACGAGTACATTTAGAATAATTCGAGCAGGCCCTGCGCGACGAAGTGCATTATCAGGCGCAGAACCTGGAGTAAATTTGTGGGCCCCCTTCAGGGTCTGTCCCGTTTTTTCGCATAAATACAGGGTTGATTTTGACGGGAAAAAGGTGGCGGTGTCATATTCGCCACACATTGAAGACTGGCTCCCCCTTATGTATCCCGCCGCGCTATCCACTGAGTATGCTCACGTGAAAATGCATTCTCTGCATCACCAACAAATACAGAAAGCTCGCCATCCTCCATATCACTGCTGGCGGATTGCCGAATAAATCCAATCTCATGAGCGGTAAGCGCATAAGAAACAGCTAGCTCTTGATATCGCTTCGCCTGTATCCAGCTAAGCATACTTGCTGACAAAGTCACAAACACATCGGTCGGCCAATAAGGCGCGGAAGAGAACTTAATTTTACAAAGAGCCAAAATAATCGCAACAACGATAACTGTAAACAACAAAAAATAAAACAAAGCAGCTTTACGCTTATTGAAGGCAGCTTTTTTTGCATACCACGTTCGCTGCTCTACAATCCTGTTATCTCTATAATACGCTTGCCGATCAGCGGTCGAGAGTTGACGTACTCGCTCCATTTCATCGGTAATTTGAGACTCATCTAAATGCGTACTCAAACTGCCAGCCACGTCTTTGTTCGAGTCTAAAACCTGCTTAAGTCGGAGAACAAAGTTGTGGCGATCCTGTTCGTCGGGATTAGTAAACGGCTCAGCCTTGGTGATGAATCGCCACGTACTTGTTTTGACAGACTCAGCCAAAGCTCGGGCCGAATACCAGTGTCTATCCGGCTTAACAACATACAGATAGATGGCACACCCAAGCGCACCCAAGAGAACTAACGCCTGCGTAATAGCCGCCCATGGACACGACGAATTCGCTACCGAAATAACCGTCGCCAAAATGAGAAAACCCATGTTCCATTTTAGAGCATTGAAGTACGCTTTCTGTGAGTCGGCAGAAAGATCAGACGCTGATTTGTAGATAGCAGGATATTCGGAGTGATTCACGCAACCATCCAAGTCAATTAAATATACAGGCGAACAGCGTCGATTACACTTTGGCTATTCCAGTTCACCATAACGCGTGCAGCTTCCTGAACTTTTACCGGCAGCCTTTCCTGCCCCCAAGGTCGAATCCCTATAATCGTCTTATTCATCCTACGCGCCTCGGATATCTCGTAGTCGATCCAACCACTATGAGCCGCATACATACCAGCGATGATCAATACACCCTGAGCTGGATTCATCTGGCGAGTAATACCTGCCGCCAGCCCAACTGTTGTTTTATCTGGCAACGCATGGGTGCTAGGAACACTGCAATTTTTCCAAGAAAAATTTGGCGCCGCATCAAACCAGCTTTCGAGTGTAAGGTAAGCTTGTTCATATTGCCAAGCATGGCTAATGAAGAGCATACGGGTCTTTAAATCAGGCATTAATCCCCTCACAATTTTTGTTCCAGACCATGATAGCCCAACGATACCACCCCCAAAGCTCAAGAGACAAAGGTTATCAGTGCGCTTCAGAAGCACAGCGGGAAAAATGTTATAGAGAACGTACACTTCGAACTGAAATGCTCAGAGGCAAAAAAGTCGGGCGATGATCAGCTGTCACGTGCACCACTGGGGTCACTTAAGGCCGCTCCATTTCAAGTTGATAAATTCCAGCAAAATCAATGGCTTAGAGGCAATTGATAATCTCGCAAGCGACACACCACCAGATGTGAATGCTGGCATCGTCAATGCCCGCTGTCTATCGCTGCACCGTTTACCGCTCAACCCGATGATAGCAAAGTGCTCAACCCCTCTCCCGCCCCGCCCACTCGAACCACGTACAGGAAGCATAGTCGATGACGCAAAAAAATAAATCTGTCCCCTTTTTCCTTTTTCGTATCCCCTTTTTTGTCCCCTTTTTTGCGGTGACGAATAATCAGCCCCTAAAAGTAACGTGTCCTATACCGGCGGTGGCTATGGATATTAGCTCATGCTGGTGTTTCATCGAAACATCCGAAAGCGTCAGATGAGACCCACCCTGCAATGCTGCGGCGGCAAGAGATACAAGTTCGTGTTGATGCTTTGCTTTCGCGGAGAGCTGTAAAGCGGCTCCTGCGGTAAGAATGGCTACCAGTTCGTGTTGATGCTTCATTGCTAAACCCATTGTCGCTCCTTAAGGCGGCCCATGCCGGTCATCCGTAATACCCCAGCCCAAACCAAATTGCCACTACGCCGGTAGCGATGGGGCCTAGGCCGACACACACCACTTATTGACATTCGGACATCACGCTGGGCAGCGCGCGGGTTGCTACGGCGGTCGCCGCGAGAGGTTAGCGCCAATTAAACAATTGACTCATTCTTCTTTTCCGGATGGCTTGCGCGACCTTGTATGTTTGGAAAAAATGACCATCCTATACTTAGAAAGAATATCTTCAACCACACTTCGCTCCACTCCTAGTTCTTCTGCCTTCCGCAAAATTTCCTGGATGGTTACAGCGTCGTTATTCGCAAGCTCAACTATGAAGTCCTCCGCCGGTTTAAAACCACTTGTAAAACTAGGCGACTTATCTGCAGCGACCGCCTGCCTGTGCTCAAGCTCTCTGACTCGACTTGATAATGACCGCGTATTGGATAATATTTCTGCAAGTATACTTTGCTCTGACCTTGGCTCCACATTTTCCGCTTGAGGAGTATTTTCAATGGCCTCTTTGAACTTTTTATCAAACTGAGGCCAGTACGTATCAAACACCTGACGTAGAATTCTTTCATCAAGCCGACTTTGGTCAAGACATGCATTTAGAGAGCAAGTCAGCCCCCACATAGAAGTTCGCTCTGGAAATGTGTGATTGAACTGCGCCAAGGGATCCTCAATTTCACTGCTCTGCAAATCTATCAAGAAAGTGCAGACTCGATTTGTGCTTAGCCCTTTGGCAAGCGCCCCAGTTTCGAACAATATCCAAGGCTTATTTTTGTTCTCTTGTGTTAAGCAAACTATCCCGGCTGCGGTATCCTTCAACTGATCTGAGATTTCAGAAAACCAAATAGCGCCTTTGTCAATATCACGTGTAGATATCCAAGGCTGTGAAGCCTGCAACACGCACTTTATCCAATCGCTGATCAGCTCTGCGACTACCTTGCTACGCTGACCAGACCAGCTTACGAAGACCTTCATTTTCAGCTCCATGCGACATGATCCAAGCTGAGCAATGTCGCATAGCCACCATGCAAAAATCTACCACTCGCATCCGCATCCGGTAACGGAGGGCGGCGTCTAACTGGAAATCAAATACGGAAACCGGGGACAGACCACGATTTGAGTAACCGAACCGTATCACAATTGTAGTCTGTCCCCGTTTTCCTTGACGTCGGAGCGCTCAGCTCTGCCTTGGCTCCATCCTCGCCGCCTCTATCGCTCTTAGACTGCTTGGCCATCCAGCCTGGATAAAAATCCAGTATCGGGTAAACCTAACAAGTAGTAGCGTTAAGCCTCTATTGGCCCATTCGGGAAAATGGCTACGGAGCTAGGAAATGGAATTTATAGAACGCTTGAACGCAATGTCGGCGAAGGTGAATCAGTTAGCATCAACAATCCAAACTGAGGAAGCAACTAAGACCGCTTTTGTAATGCCATTCATTCACACAGTGCTTGGCTATGACGTTTTTGACCCTTCCGAAGTCGTGCCCGAATACATATGTGATATTGGTACAAAAAAAGGCGAAAAAATTGATTACGCCATCCTAAAAAATGGCCAGATTCAGATTCTTATTGAAACTAAAAAAATTGGCGAGTCGTTGAATATAAATCACGCGAGCCAGTTATTCAGATACTTCCATGTCACTACCGCCAGAATATCAATCCTAACTAACGGCAGACTCTACCGATTCTTCACCGATTTAGACGCGCCCAATAAAATGGATGAAAAACCATTTCTGGAGATAGACCTTTTAGATATCGACGAACACGTGATACCTGAATTGCAAAAGCTCACAAAATCAGCATTTGACGTTGAATCAATCATTAACGCAGCAGGTGAATTAAAGTACGTAGGCCAGATAAAAAGGGAAATGGCCGCCCAGTTCACCCAGCCCGACGATGATTTTGTGCGCTTCTTTGCTTCTCGGATCTATGAAGGTGTGATCACTCAAAAAGTAAGAGAGCAGTTCGCGCTTCTTACCAAAAAAGCTGCATCTCAGTTCCTAAACGATCAAATTAACGATCGCTTGAAGTCCGCGATCAGCGGCGTTCCGCTACCGACTCCAGCTGAACGGGTTGTGTCCGCGAGCCAGCCAGAAACAAATGACGCGCCTGAGGATCGAGTCCTTACTACAATGGAGGAGCTGGAAGGTTTCCATATCATAAAGGCGATAGTGCGCACAGTGATCGACTCGAAGCGAATCGCACACAGAGACACCCAGAGCTACTTTGGAATTTTATTGGATGATAACAATCGAAAGCCGATCGCCAGACTCCACTTCAATAGAACCCAAAAATATCTAGGCGTTTTCGATAAAGACAAAAATGAAACTCGACATCCTATTAATTCACTTGATGAAATCTATGAGTTTTCGGACTCCTTAAAAGAGACGATCACCTTTTACCACGGGCAGGCTTGAAATAATAAATCCCAGTCTATTGCCTAAAACCCAAGGACTGAAATATACGAGTTTCTAGGACGATTGTTTGAGGATCAGACAAATAAACGTGGTCTGTCGCCGTACTCCTACAAGACCAATGGTGGCATTTTGGCTCGGATTGGGGTATCACGGGATGACCGGCATAGAGCCGGATCAAGGAGCTAGAGATGTCTGATGTAAATCATGAAATTTATCAGCAAGCTTTGGTTGCGGTAATCGCAGCCGCGCAAGAGCAGGGAATGGACCCGGCAAAACTGATAGATCGAGCAAGCGAAATCTTGAACGACTCAAGCAATAAGGCTCTATTCATCTCGGAGCGAGACGTAGAACATGTCGAGCTAGAGCTAAGCTTGGCGTTCACTAAGATAAAGGGCTTGTGGTAGGCGTCACTGGACGCCCGCGGTCCCTCGCTATTAAAGCTGACGACGCGTCGTGACACGCTGCGCAATACTGCTTTCGTGTCGCGGAATGAAATCTGAGGAACCGCACCGTCCTGGCCCAGACCTCTCCAATGAGTATGAACCAGTGAGAATTAGGGACAGACCACCACTAGAGTTCACCTGTAATCAGTCCTCCTCATAATCGTGGTCTGCCCCTGAGGGATCCCCACAAATTTACTCCAGGCTCTGCGCCTGATAATGCACCTCGTCGCGCAGGGCCTGCTCGAGTTTTTCTAAATGCTCTCGTCCACCAAAGTCCACTCCAGCCCTAAACGCCACAGCGAAAGCACTCGCCTATCTTTAAGGCTGTTGCTTTGATAACGCTGTTCCAATTTGCTTTCACGCGCCTGTAGACCTGTCAGGAAGATGAGGCAATTGGCCAGAGCCGCAATCAACAGCAGCGCCTCAATGCGCCGAGGGCAATGACTTCTATGCAGGTTCAGCCCCAACCCCAAGTGCTCACTTTTTAGATCCCGGAAGCCTTCTTCAATCTGCATGCACCTTTTATAAATTGCGACGATTTTCGCTGGATTCCACTCGCTGTGCTCCAGGTTGCTCGCCAGCAACCAAGGTTCACGTTCACGTCTGGCGGACTGTCGACTGAGCTTATTTTTGGCGATTGAACCTGTGACTCGTTGATGCTTTCGGCCTTTGGCCGAGTGCCGGACACAATACAAGTCGATGAAATGGGGAGCGATACGGGTCATCTCGACATGGCCCAACGATTTGGGTGATGAAGTGGCCAGAGCATATAGGCTTTTCACGGGTTGCCAGTCAGCGCCATCACTGCAATAAAGCTCACGATTTCGTATGCGAGCCACGTAATACCAGCCCTGTGCTGCCACCGCCTTCATCCATGGACGCCGAAAACCCGCGTCAGTTACCAAGATGGGAATACAGCCGTCAGGCAGTAGTTCGGCCAATGTGCTGAGCAATCGTTTTTGGTATCTCGGGCAACTCTCACGCTCATGCACACTTTCATAAATGGGAAATGAGCGTCCTGCCAACGGGATCGCTGATCTCAACAAGAACGCGTCCCCTGGGGCGTCAATTCGAGACCAGTCGACCAAAATCAATGGATGTTTTAGCGAGCCCAGCAACGCTCGTAACATCACCCAGTAGAACAGTGGACGCTCTGCCCTGAGGTGCTGATTACCCAGCAATCGATCTACTCGCTTGATGGCATGTTTGGGGTAAGCCCGACCCGGCAGAGACCGCCCTAGCCCCGTCAGCGTCAGACGACGGCCTTGCAGTAATGAACTGACACAACTAGTCAGGCGGCGGGAATGGACAGAGGGAAGTGCTTGAGCGAGCGCTCTGTGTAAAATCGGATGGCCTGCATGAGTTCGGGATCTTGTTTTTGTGTGGTGCAATACAAGCTGCCGACTCATGCAGGTCTCTTCAATATTCCAACTTCTTGATTTCCTGTAAGAAAATTCGGGGATTCCTCAGGGTCTACCCCCGGTTCCCCCCGGTTCCCCCTGCCGCGAGTTCTAAAGATATTTATCTTCCGGTGTGATGCTTCGTGTTCAGCACTTGAACAGTACATTGCACCGACTACACCACCCTTCAGCTGCGCTCCGGTTCATTGGAAAACGGAGGGGAGGATGACTTGTATCGGCAACCGTCAAAACCAGTGAGAATTTTATGAATCTACGCCGAATCTCGTCGGCTGGAACACTCATGCCCGCCCCATCGACTATTTGAAGAACCCCGCCCGACACCCTGCTGTCAATCCGTTGCCACTCACACTGCCAGCCTATTACCCACGTGAAGTCTCGAATTTGATATTCGCCGGTGGCGCTTTGGCATTGAGCGAGTTTCTTGTTGGAGAGATCAAAGGCAAGAAATATGGGGCTTGGATAGCCGAGCAACTGAGTATCGTCAAGGCTCAGGCCTTCTTTTAGGTTGATGGATGCTACAAGTGCTTTTGCTCGTCTCTTGCGCCATATCAAGTGCCATATGGCGAGGCAAAAAATAGAAACAGAAGCCAAGAAGAGCTGACGTCCTTCGACTGTAAGCTTACCGGGCGAAAACTCTATCACGCCCCACAAAAGCCCTATCATCGCAAGCCCCGATACCCAAGCGGCGGGAATCACTACTCTGTTAGCGAGGCTAGCTCCGAGCGTCCTCAAACAGCTTTTCATGACTGCATCCAATATTACTTATAGAAGAACTCGTAGATTATCACTCACAGAGCGCTAACTTACAGGACTTGGTCTACATACGTATGCATAAACCAGTCAGGTATTTCTTCTTCGTGGAACTGAAGATCTGTGCCGTTCGTGATCTCTGCCAGCAGGACCGCTTTTTCTCCGGAGTTATCAAAAATATACGCGCGATCAGAAGCCGCGATTGCCGAAGGAAGCAGCTCAAGCGAGCGATAATAACGCTCGACGATCTTGTCTTGCGCAACATCATGGCCGCCATCATCAACACGGTTTGCAACCCGGTTGATGTTGATTTCGGGGGACTCGGTTGCCACGAAGTAGAGATAGGTCCTGTAGCCATTCGCCTGTGCCAGACGCATGAATTCAACTTTGTCTTTAAATGACATCACCGTTTCAAACGTAAAGTTGACGGTCTGGATAAGCAGGTTATGTCTGATAAAGTCGGAAATCACGGAAGCATAATAGGAGCTCATTTGAACGCCCCGAAAATCGACCTGCTGATTATTCAAACCAATTAACCGAGCCTGGTCTTGCAGTCCGATTTTCTGAAGCAAGGAGTGCTCCGCGAAGAACTTCCGCACAACCTCTTGAGTTGTAGTGACATTGAATTGAGAAAGATCAACAAAGCCAGATGCTCTAGCCTCCTTCTCTATCTCGTCAGCATTTACATAGGTGCAAATGAGATTGGAGGGAATCTGGTCCTTGATGGTGCTCTTACCGGAACCATTAGGACCGGCAAACACCCGCAACCTAGGCACAGGCACTGAGACGACGAACCTTGACGACTTCTCCGACAGTTACCTTACGGCGGGGCTTGGCTTCACCCACTACACGGATGCTACCGTCAGCCTTCGACTCAACCAGGTGGGAACCCTCAACCATGAGTACCGTGTGCCCAGCTGCAAGGGCGCGGACAAAGGCTGCATGGGTAGCGCCCGCTGCCACGTCCGGGATCTGAACTTCCAGGTTCCAGATAGCCTCTTCAGAGAGCTTTTCTTTTTCAGATCCGGCCATGATTGCCTCCAGTGCTCGGTAGGGGGTGATACACATTCCAGATTCTAGCGCCATCAGTGCGCTTACTAAAGGAGCATCGGCTACCTCTCTTCAGCTTGGAGAGGCTAACAGTCAAAGCCTTCCAGAGCTCTTGAGAGCGGTATCGCGACATTCAGAGCGTAACGCGACAAAACAAAACCAGCGATAGGCTTAAGGACTAATTGAGATTTTTTATGAGTTTTTCAGACGCCTCCTACGTAAACGCTCACCATTTTGAAAATCGCAGAAACAAAAAAGGGGTAACCATTTCTGGTTACCCCTTCTAGACCGCCCAGCAGAGCGGATTTTGTTTGGTAGGCGCGATTGGACTCGAACCAACGACCCCCACCATGTCAAGGTGGTGCTCTAACCAACTGAGCTACGTGCCTGCTGTGAGGCGGCATTCTACGGAATTCCGGAGGGGTGTCAACACCTTTTTTTCACCTAACCCTATGAATATGCAAAATATTTAATTTCACCGGGGCAACGAAGATTTGGAGGTGGCTGGCGGCCGATTTTTATCTCGGGTAGGATCGCTGCATTCGTAAAAAATATAAAACAGAGGTTCCAGAATGACGAACACATCCTACCCAGCGTCCTATTACGCCGCATCGGCCAACCCGGTTCCGGCGCGCCCGGCTCTGCAGGACGATGTCGAGACTGATGTGTGCGTGATCGGGGCCGGTTACACCGGGCTGTCTTCTGCGCTGTTTTTGCTGGAGAACGGTTTCAAGGTCACCGTGCTGGAGGCAGCTAAGGTCGGCTTTGGTGCTTCGGGTCGCAACGGTGGGCAGATCGTTAACAGTTATAGCCGCGACATTGATGTAATCGAACGCAGTGTCGGTCCTCAGCAGGCGCAGTTGCTGGGCAACATGGCGTTCGAGGGCGGGCGGATTATTCGCGAGCGGGTGGAGAAGTATCAGATTCAGTGCGACTTGAAGGACGGCGGTGTATTCGCTGCCCTCACCACTAAACAGATGGGCCACCTGGAGTCGCAGAAGCGTTTATGGGAGCGTTTCGGGCATACCCAGCTGGAGTTGCTGGATCAGCGGCGTATTCGCGAAGTGGTGGCTTGTGATGAGTATATGGGCGGCATGCTCGATATGAGTGGCGGGCATATTCATCCGCTCAACCTCGCGCTGGGCGAAGCGGCGGCGGTGGAGTCCCTGGGTGGGGTGATTTATGAGCAATCGCCGGCGGTGCGCATCGAGCGTGGCGCCAGCCCGGTTGTGCATACGCCGCAGGGCAAGGTCAGGGCCAAGTTCATTATCGTGGCCGGCAATGCCTACTTGGGCAATCTGGTGCCGGAGCTGGCGGCCAAGTCCATGCCTTGTGGCACCCAGGTGATCGCTACCGAGCCCTTGGGCGATGAGTTGGCTCGCAGCCTGTTGCCTCAGGATTATTGCGTTGAAGACTGCAATTACTTGCTCGATTACTACCGGCTGACGGGGGACAAGCGGCTGATCTTCGGCGGTGGCGTGGTGTATGGCGCAAGGGATCCGGCGAACATTGAGGCGATCATTCGGCCGAAGATGCTCAAGGCCTTCCCGCAGCTCAAGGATGTGAAGATCGATTACGCCTGGACCGGAAACTTCCTGCTGACACTGTCGCGTCTTCCGCAGGTCGGGCGGCTGGGGGATAACATTTATTATTCCCAGGGCTGCAGCGGCCATGGCGTGACGTATACGCACCTGGCGGGCAAGGTCCTGGCCGAGGCGCTGCGCGGTCAGGCTGAGCGTTTTGATGCGTTTGCAGACCTGCCGCACTACCCCTTCCCTGGCGGTCAGTTGTTGCGTACACCGTTTGCGGCGATGGGGGCTTGGTATTACGGGCTGCGGGATAGGCTCGGGTTCTAAGATGGCATTGGCCACCCGCGGTTGGTTGCGCATTACCGATCTTCCGCGGGTATGCCACAGACGCAGCAGGGAAATGCTCGAATCCACTATTAAAGGCAAGAACTGAGTCCTGCTGCCGTCGGGGGAGTACTCCTCTCGATTCCTGATAACACTTAACGTGCGAGGGGAAAAAGTGAGTCTCCCTTCGACCAAGTCATCTGCCCAGCCCTGCAAAGCCAAACATGGTGTGCACTTTAGTTGGGCTGAGCCCTCCATCCGACACGGGTTCCGATGGAGGGCAAGGGCTCACCGGGCAAGCCTGGGAACAGGCTTTAGTCGGTTTGCGGCCAGTCCTCATCGGGAATGTCACTGAAATCACCGCCCTGCACGCCATCGATTTCGTACTGCGTCAGATAGTCGCCGAGTAGATCACCAAAGTGGTCTTGCTGCGTCTGCCGTTTGCCCTCCGCAATAAGGCCCGGGAGCAACAGGGCAACCGCGCCGACGCCCGCCGCCACGGTGCCTAGGACTCCAGCCAGCGGGGCCATCGCCGCCCTGACTGCCAGATGGCCAAAAAGGCCTGCGCCGCCCTCAATCGCGGATGCCAGGCCTGACAATGACGCCAGTGCGCCTGAAGTGATGCTGATACCACCACTGACGGGGTCGCCCTTGCGAATCGACTGAACGCCATCAAAGATTCCGTACGCACCCGCAACTATGCCGGCCAAACCGCCGATACCCTTGGCACCGCTTTCAAATTTGTCGGCGATGCTGGTGAGAGATTTTATGGGGTCGTCGAAAAAGGCTTTGATGTTGGGATCAAGATCAGCGTTGCCTACGTTTTTCAGATAGCTTTTCAGGTTCTTGGCACCACCCTCGGTGAGCAGGGTCGTCGTCATGACCGATCCTGTGGTGATGTCTATGATGTTTCGTTCGGTCAGGTTTGCGCCATTCTGAGCGCCTTTGGCGATCGTAACGCCAGCCATGAAGATGCCGCTGACGCCATGCAGTACCCCTTTGTCGGACAAGTTCTTGAGGTCGGGGTTGAGCCAGGGCGACTTCAGTTCCGCAAGCGACTTGGTGCCTTGGCGCAGGATGTCCCAATTAGAACGGATGCCCGCGACGATCTGGTCGGCCGTTGCGACGGTGCCATCCGGGTTGGTCACCAGTTCCGGATTGGACTGGATAAGCGTCTCGGCCATCGTCTTGACTTTTGCCTCGTCAAGTTCGTCGCCGCCATTGATACCCAAGGCTTGCTTGAGGTCATCAAAGGTGCCGTCTTTCATGGCGTTGTCGCGCCCGATCCTGCTGAAATTGTCGTTCAACTGCGTGTCGAAACGTGCGGTGACGGTAGGGTCCAGTGCCGCGTTGTAGAGCGCGACCTCCGCGGAGAAGGTGCTGACCGCTTCTTCGAAGGTGCCGGTTTGCATCAGTTCTTCCAGTCGTGTCCCGGAAGCAAGCGAGTGCTCGTAATAATCCTGGAACGCTTGGGCATGCTGAGAGGCGCCGACGCCCTTTTGAATCTCTGCCCGATCATTGATGCCGAGCGCTTCCTGATAAAGCGTTGCACTGGAGAAGTATTCGGCCAGCACCGCCTGTTGGTCAGTGCTGCCGTCTTTCGTATGCTTGTCCCATAGCGCATCAAGAGCTGCACCGGACTTGATGTCTTCGTAGTTTTTTTGCACCGAGTCCTTTAACCCAGGTACTGCCTCAAATAGATTGGCCATCTGCGTCGAGGTGGTTTCATTAAGAAACTTGACCACCTCGGGATCACTTTGTAGCTGGTCAATGTGGCTATTGACATCGGCAAGCAGAGCTTGTTGGGATCTGGATGGCTGCGCACAGCGTTGGCGATGGAAACCTTACCGTAATCATCACTCCACAGACCGGCAGCCGCACCGTCGATGATCAACTGTCGCGCCTTGAGCAGATCCTGTAACACCGCAGCCCGCTGTTCGGCGGAATAGTTGCCAGGGTTTTCGAAGACGTCCTTACCCAGGTCACCGGTATCAATGCCGGAGACCCCGCTGGCATTCGCTATCTGGTTGATGAACAGCAGAGCATCCCCAGCGGTCTTGGGGCTGGCGCTCTTCAGCCAGTTCTGGATGTCGCGCTTGTCGAGCTTCCCATCGGGTTTGCTCTCCAATGGTTTCCCACTGGTTTCAAGCGTTTCGAACGCACCCGCCTGCGACCAAAAAGTCAGGGCTTGCTTCAAGTCATCACTGATGTTCGGGTTTTCATCCAGGTATTTCTGCAGGGCCTCACGCGTCAGGTGTTTACCGCTATCGGTCCGCTCGCTGATCTCGTCGAAGTTCTCCAGCAGCAGCGCCGAATGTTTCGCAAGCTCCAGGGAGGTTGCGTCAGCATTCGGGGAGGCTTTCAGAAAGTCGTTATAGGCGCCGATATCTTCGGCTTTAGAGGCAACAGGTCGTAGCCATGCATTCAGGTCGTTGCTGCTGATTTTGCCGTCGGCCTTGTTGTTGTGTGCCTTGGTATCAAGCAGGTCAAAAAATCCTTTGTTATCGAGCAGGAACTGCGCCGCCTCGCGATCTTCCGCGCTTCGATTTTCATCGGCCGCGTACTTCCTCAAATCCTTGTCACTGACAATGCTGTCGGAGGCGTTCCAGTCGTCCCATCGATCACGGATCGTATCGATGACCTCACTGTTCTGCTCGTAGAACTTGCTCTGGTAGCCTTCCTGTTTCCAGACCAATTGGTTGTAGAGGTCGGGCGTCACATCCTTCGAGACATTGATCTTTTCGCCGTTGATCGTCAGGCGGATAAAGCCAGTGTGTTCATCCGGGGGCAAGATTTCTGCGCTCGCCAGTGCTTCTGCTGATAGAAGCGCGCCATCTGCGCGCAACAAAAAGCCTTCGTCGTTGCCCTTTTGCAACGCATCAACCTTGGCGAAGTAATCAGGCGTCGCCTCTTTGCTGATGGTGAATTCATTGCCCTCCTTGTCCCGAGCCGAGTATGCCGTCACCTCGCCATCTGTCCACCATCCCATGAAAATCTCGAGATCCTGGAGCGGCACGGTTTCGTCGTCGCGCAGCGTGCGTCCATAAGGCGGCTTCAGCGCTTCAGCTATGGTGCCGCCCGCTTCTCGCAACGCCTGGAGCACCTTGTCAGGCAGGGACGGCGAAGCCTCTTTGTCTGCCGCACCGCGTGGGTCAGGCGTTTTATCGCTGACTTGCTTGCGGGCCGCGCCAAGAATTTTCTCGAAGCGCTGACCCGCTTCAGAATCAGGGAATTGGGTATCTGTGGGGCGTGCATTGCTGTCGATTCGCAAGGGGACATCCTCCTGATCATGGCACCGATAGCGCTAGGGGAATCAACTATTACCGTTGAACGTTACAGGGGGATGTACCCAGGCAGACAACTGGCCCTACAACCCCTATAAAGCAGCGCTGCTCTCCATTTCATGACACTTGCCTCGTTGTACCGCACCACCCGGCAGCCACTCTTAAATCAACCGCGCGGCCACCAGGATATCCGCCACAGCCTGGAAGGTATTATCCGGCACAGGGTCCCCCGGTACTGCTCGTCGGGCGATGTCCTTGGCCAGGACGGTATCAAGGCTATGGGCGATCCCCAGGCCCCTGGCCTGCACGAGCATCTGCGCCGCCTCTTCGAGTTCGGCCTTGCACACCACCACCGGCACCGGGGTTTCACCGCGTACGTAACGTATACCCACCACCCAACCAGGGTCGGAGCCGACCATCAACGATGCACGCCCCACGCCCAGCTTGGTGGCCAGGGCTTGCATTTCCCGACGTTGGCGCTGGCGTTCCTGCTTGATCAGCGGATCGCCGTCACTGTCCTTGCGCTCACGCTTCTGTTCGCTGCGGGTCATTTTCATGTCACGGCCGAACAGCCAGCGTTGCATCATCACGTCTGCCGCCCCGACCAGCAGAAAGGCAGCTAGCACGGTGAACACCAGAGGCTTGAGGACCAGGTAGAAGGTTGATTCGATGCAACCGGCGCCGCAGCGCGAGGACTCCATCAGCGCCTGCAAGGCTCCGCGCCCGATCACGTAGAACGCCAGCCCCAGCAGTACGACCTTGATCACGCCTTTGAGGAATTCGACGAAACTGCGCATCGAAAAAATGCGCTTGAAGCCGTCGATCGGATTGATACGTTTGATGTCCGGTTTGAGGGGTTCGACCGAGAACACCACGCCGCGCATGCTGATGATGTTGGTCAGGATCACCGCCCCCACCGTCACGGCCACCACCGGCAGGGTGAGGTTGATCAGCAACTGCCCCGCGATGTCCAGCACCCGTGGCCAGACGGTGTGAAAAGGTTCGATGTAGATCAGCGCGATCAGGTCCAGCAACGCGGTGATCTGTGCCTGGGCCTTGGGCACCATGATCGAGATGCAGAGCGTGCAAAACAGGATGACCATGCCCGAGACCAGGTCCTGACTCTTGGACACCTGGCCTTTCTTGCGCGCCTCGCTGAGCTTCTTGCTGGTGGCCGGCTGTGATTTCTCTTCGCTGCTATCGCTCATGGACGCTTCGCCCGAAACAGGGAAGTCATACCGAATCGGCCAGCGTCTTCAGGAGCTCCACCGTACCGCGGAATTCGCCGAGTTGCTCGATCATCACCGGAATCAGGAAGCTGATGTAGACCACCATCAACACAGTGAAGAACAGATTTTTCACCGGCAGCGACAGACGTCGAAAATGTGCAGGTTGGGCGCCATGCGCGACAAGTAGGCGAGCATCAGGTCCGTGACCAGCATGCAGATGATCAGCGGCCCGACCATGATGACGCCGATGCGGGTCACCTGGTCGAGAATCTGCAGCACCGCCATCAACGCCGAGCTGGCAAACAACGGTGTGAACTCGGTCACCGGCCATAACAGATAGCTGTGGTAATAGCCGTCGACCATCATGATGAAGCCGCTGGACATGAAGAACAGGGCGATCAACATCACCGTCAGCAAGGTGGCCATGACACTGGACTCTGCCGACGACAAGGGATCGACCAACTGGGCCATGGTCGAGCCGCGTTGCAGATCGACCAACTCGCCGGCGACTTCCGCCGCCCAGAACGGAATGCCGAACAGCAGCCCGATGAGGATACCGATCAGGAATTCCTTGATCAGTAGGCCGGCCAGGAAAAACCCACCATGGTCTGGCAGTGCCGTGAAAGCGCCATACACCGGAACAAACATGGGGATGGAAATGGATACCGCGACGCAGCTGCGGATCATGCCGGTCAGGCCCAGGCGGTTGAAGGCTGGGGTGATCACCACCACGCCCATGGCGCGGCTGGCAGACAGCGCCGCCGAGCTGATGACCGGGTAGGCGACTTCGATGAACTGGTTGGCAAGCTCGGTATTCATGCCATTCAGCGCGTCCACAACGGGAAGTTGTCGAGCACCTGGTTACCCAGCTCAAGCACCTGGCTGGCCAGCAGCGGCCCCACGAACACGATCGTCAGCAGCACTGCCACCAGCTTGACCGCCTGCGGCAGGGTCTGGTCCTGGATCTGGGTCAGTGCCTGCAGCAACCCCACTCCCAGACCGACGATGATCGCAACAGCCAGTGCCGGGGCGGACAACAGCAGCACCGTCATCAGCGCCTGATTCATCAACGAAAGAAATACATCCTGGCCCATCAGGTGCCCCCGTAGCTAAGAATCAAGCCATGCATCAAGCGCGACCAGCCGCTCAAGGCGACGAACAGAAAGAGCTTCAGCGGTATGGAAATCAGCGTAGGTGAGACCATGGACATGCCCATGGCCATCAATACGTTCGCCACCAGCAAGTCCACCACCAGAAAGGGGACGTACAGCAGGAAACCGATTTCGAAAGCACGGGTCAGCTCGGAGCTGACGAACGCCGGCACCAGTACCACCAAGTCATCATCGCGCAGATCGGCCCGGGCTTCAGGGGACCAGATGGTCTCCGTGGCCTGGATGAAAAAACCACGCTCGCTTTCGTTGGCGAAGCGCGAAAGGTGCGCCTGCAATGGCGGCCTCAGTGCATCACCGAACGCGGTCAACTGCTCGATGCTCTCGATGTTGAGATCGCGGCCCTGCACCTGCCGGTACATGTCGCCCAGCAACGGCGTAGTGACATAGACCGACAGGATCAGGGCGATGCCGTACAGCACCATGTTGGGCGGCGTCTGTTGCACGCCCAGAGCGTTGCGAATCAGAAACAGCACCACGGAGATTTTCATGAAACCGGTCAGGGTCACCACTGCCAGCGGGATAAGACCGATGGTGGCGACGACAACAATGATTTCAATCAGGTTTGGCTGGTAGCCGTTCATGACGCGGCGATGCTCAACACACGCACGCCCAGGCCTGGACCGATCCTGACCAATTGCCCCAGGCCGACGCGACGCCCGTTGATCATCAGGTCGACGTTGTCCTGGCGTTGCTCGGTGAACGACAGCAGGCTGCCCTCCCCCAGTTCGCGCAGTTGCGCCAGGGTCAACTCGACGCTGCCGGCCTGGCAAACCATTTTCAGTGGCAGTTCGTCCAGGCGCGAATCCAGATTTCGCCCGTCAGGGGTTTCACTCATGGAGGGTGCTTCGTTCACGGAAAAATCCTTGGAAAAATTGATGATCATCGGTGTTTCAAGCAGCGTCAGCCTGGTGCCGTCCTGGCGGGCCCGGGTGTGCAGACGACGGGCCACCACCAGCCGCACTTGGCCCATGGGCCAAGGGTCGAGCATCACCACGTCGCCCGGGTTGAGGCTGCGCAGCTCGCCGACGCTCAGCTCGGCTTCGCCGGCCTCGACCACCAGCCACAGGCGCAGGTCTGTCAGCGCATGGGGAGCCGGCGGCGCATATCGACCGAGCCACTGCGCGACCCGCTCGCCAGCGTTAGCGCTCAAGTGCAGCGCAACGGGCATGGACGAGCCATCGAGCTGGACTTGAGTGGCCAGGCGCAACGGGCAAGGTTGAGCGGCCAGGGCGGCGTGAGCCGGGTCGGCGTGGTCAATGAAACGCATCGATTGCCCGGTCAGGCGCTCCAACGGTTCGATCAGGCTCAGCAGGGCCAGCTCCAGCAGCATCGCGCCAGGCAAGGTTTGAAAGTCCAGGGCGACGGGCATACCCAGGGCGTGCAGTGCCTGCGCTGGCAGGTGCAGCCTGATGGCCGACGCGTCGCCCTCCTCGCCCAGCCCCAGCAACAGCTCAACCGCCGTGACGTCAGCTTCGGCAACGCAACCCCAGCGCACAGCAATGGCCTGACCTGCACATTCGCCCTTCCAGGTTTCGCGGCTACGATGCAGGCGGTTGTGCAGGTCCACCCATTGGGGATCGACAGGCGCCAATGACTCGGCAAAAGGTGTCCAGAGTGGGGGTTGGTGACAGCTCACGCACGGCCTCCGAGGGCAGCGCGAGGAATTTCGTCGGCTTCCAACCGGTGTTCGTCGATAAGGCGCTCGACACGCTCGCGGCCTTCGAGCAAGGTGTCGCAGGCCTGCGCCTGGCGCTGTCGAGCCACATGGGCAACCCGGAACACTTCGCGCTGATGCTCGTGGATTTCCAAGGTGCGCGCCACTTCACTGACGCTCACTTCCAGCTGTCGCTGTCCGCCCTCGTACAGCGCCTCCAGGTGCTCCTGGGCCATACGCCAGTCACTGATCGACATGCCTTCGCTGATCGAGCCGTAGATACGCTCAGCTTCACGGGCCAGGGTCTCACGGTGCAGGCGCAGTTTTTCCTTGGCGTCATCCAGTGCCACGTTGGTTTCCCGGCAGCGTCGCTGCTGAGCGACCAGTTGGCTGGACGCACGTTGCTCACGCAATTGGCGCAACGCTTGAAGGCTGCGCATGTCACTGGTTTTCATAAGACCTCCATGGTTATCAAGCCATCACCCTGCGCATGTGTCGCAGGGTTTCATCGGGGCTGCTTGGCTCGTTGGCTCCTTGGCGCAAGAACGCCTCAATGGCCTCATGCCGCTCAATCGCCTCGTCGGCCAGTGGGTCGCTCCCGGCGGCGTATTCACCGACCCGGATCAGCATTTCGATCTCGTTGCGCCGCGCCATCAGCTCGCGCATGCGCATGGCCAGGTGGCGTTGCTCGTCGTCACACACCTGGTCCATCAACCGGCTACGGCTTTGCAGCACATCCACCGCCGGGAAAAAGTTGCGTTGCGCCAGTTCGGCGCTGAGCACGATGTGCCCATCGAGGATCGAGCGGGTTTCTTCGGCCACCGGGTCCATCGAGGCATCACCTTCGGTGAGCACGGTATACAACCCGGTGATGCTGCCGGTCTCGCCGGGGCCGGCGCGTTCAAGCAAGCGCGGCAAGGCGGAGAAAAAGGAGGGTGGGTAGCCGCGTCGGGTCGGCGGCTCGCCCACCGCCAGGCCGATTTCCCGCTGGGCCCGGGCAAAGCGGGTCAGGCTGTCCATCAACAGCAGTACGTTGCGGCCCTGGTCGCGGTGGTATTCGGCCAGTGCCGTGGCAACAAAGGCGGCGCGTACCCGCTCGGCGGCCGGACGGTCGGAGGTGGCGACCACGGCAACGGTACGCGCCCGGGCCTCGGCGCCCAACTGCACATCCAGCAGTTCGCGCACTTCACGGCCGCGCTCACCGATCAGGGCGATCACGATGACATCGGCATTGGTATTGCGCACGATGCTCGCCAGCAGTGACGACTTGCCCACCCCCGGCTCACCGAAAATACCCATGCGCTGGCCCTGGGCCAAGGTCAGCAGGCCGTCGATGCTGCGCACCCCCAAGGACATCGGATGGGCGATCAGTTGGCGACTGAACGGCGCTGGGGGTTCGGCATGCAAGGGGTAGCGTTGCAACACGCCCAGCGGCGGGCTGCCATCGAGAAATTCGCCCATGGGGCTGATCACTCGGCCCAGCTGCGCATCGCCGACGCTCACCCCCAGGGTCTCGCCGGTGGCGATGATTTCGGTGCGAGTCGACAGGCCGTCCATCGAGCCGATGGGCGAAAGGATCGCTTCGTCATCTTCAAAGCCAATGACTTCGGCAGCCAGGCTGCGGCCGCTGCCGGGTTCGCGCAACTGGCACAGTTCACCGATGTGCACACCGGCGACGCTGGCGCGCAGCAGCACCCCACGGATGCTGCGGATGGTGCCCTTCATGGGACGCGGTCGGGCATTGGCCAGACGCTCGGCCAGGCGCGGCAGCAGGTCGTGGGGGATAGTGGTCACGGCTGTGCCTCGTCGGCGTACGGCAGCAGGTTACGGCGCAGGTTGAGCAACTGGGCTTCAAGCCCCAGCTCGACCGAACCCACCGGACTGCTCAGCCGTGCCTGACCGCCTTGCAATCGATCGTCTGGCTCCACCGCAATCGCCGGCAAGCCATCCTCTTGCAGTTTGAGCTGCTGACGCACCGCTTCGGCGTCCTGGCGGGAGACGAACAGGGTCAGGGCCTGGTCCTGGCGGAACGCCCCCAATGCCTTGCGGGCGCAGCGCATCACGCGCTCGGCATCGTCCATGTCATCGAGTATTTCGCGCACAATGCCCAACGCCAGATCGGCCAGGGACGTTTCCAGCCCGGCCAGCCAGGCATCGATCCTCAACGACGTTTCGCCCAGCAGTGCGCTGACCTGTTCGGCCCCCTCCCGGCGTCCGCTTTCAAAGCCTTCGGCGTGGGCTTGTTGCAACCACTGCTCACTGTCTTGCCTGATGGCCTCAGCCTCGTCACGGGCGGCCTGCAGGAAGGCGTAGCCGTCTATCCACAGGTCTGCCTGTTCGGCACGCAGAATACGGGCGGCAGGACGGGTCGGAAGCGCTCTCATCGGGTCCCCTGCTCGTCAGGCTGTTGAAGGTTCGAGGCGGCGCTGCGCACGATGGCCTGGGCATTGGCTGCCGACGTGGAGCCTATCGGTGCGCTCTCATCCGGCAGTTCGGCAAACCGCAGGCGCAGCCAGGGCTGAAGTAGCACTGGCTGGGCTCTCAGCCAAACGGCGATGCAGCGGCCGCCATCATGGTCGATGGCTTCAAGCAGTTCAGCCGGCTGGCGCAGCAAATCGGCGCCGCCGCCCAGGGCCCGGTTTGCCAGGGCCAGGGCAAACACGTCACTGCCCAGCGAATCGCGCAACTGGTTGACCACATCGCCACGGATCTCGCGGCTCAGGGTGGTGCTATGCACAATCGCGCCACACAGACGCGGCAGGCGTTTGAAGGCCTCGGGAGACAGCGTCAGCACCGGCAGATCGTCCACATCGGGCAGCGGCAGGTGACCGGGAGCCTGCAGCGCATGGCGGCTGAGCAACAGGCGTATCAATCGCGCCTGGAAGCGCGGCTGTTGGCGCAATGCACTCAGCTGCGCACTGCCGAGGTCGTCGGGGAAGCACGCCGCAAGAGGCGGCGTGCCGACGAAATCCAGCGGCTGTTCGATCAAGTTGTGCCACTGCTGCAACGCGTCGGCACTCATTTCACGCCCTCCAGCTCATACAAGGCACGGGAGGCGCGTCGTTGCCAGTGCTGCCAGCCCAACACACCGACCATCGACAGCGCGACCAGCAGCAGAACGCCGAACAGCATCCAGGCACGGGGCAGGTTGTCTTCAAGCATCCATATGCCCAGGAAGCTGGCCAGGCGCGGCTGTGCGTTGGCCCGACCGCTGCCGGTGGTGGCCTTGATTACCGTGACCGACACCCCTTCGTAGCTCAAGCCGGAGATGCCGTTGGCCACCAGGGTCTTGATCTGCGGGATCAGGGCGTTGATGTCGGTATTGGGGTCGTAGCGCACCAGCACTGAAGCCGACGACGGGGAAATCACCCGTTTGAGCAGGTCATTGTCGGGTAGCACCACATGTACCCGGGCGGAGACCACACCGTCGATCAGCGAGACGCTGTGCGAGAGCTCTTCACTGAGCGCATAGACCATCTGGGCCCTTTCTTGCACGGGAGAGGACACCAGGCCACCACTTTTGAACACGGCGCCCATGTTGGAAAAGGTCTGGCCCGGCAAGCCGGCTTCGTCGAGCAGGCTCATGGCCTCGGCAAAGCGTTTTTCGTCCACCACCAAGGTGAGTTGGCCGTTTTCCTGGACCTTGCGCGAGGCCGGCACACCTTCGCGCAGCAGCACCGCGACCATGGCATTGGCCTCGCGCTCGCTGAGGTTGGTGTACAGGTCGATATCGCAGCCCTGCAGCATGCTGGCAAAGGCAAGGACAATCATCAGACGCACGGCATGGCAACGGCGGGACATGGCTTTATTGACCTTTCAAGAGCGTGTTGGCTGCGCCGGAAATCTGCGTCGCGCCACGAACGACCATCTGAGTTTCAATGGAGTAATCGAACATGCGGCCCAGCGATTGGACGATCTGGTCGACCTGCTGATCGCCGACCTTTTTTCCCGACTCGCCCGCCGCGCCCTCAGGAAGTGACGCGATCTGTTGCGTACCGGAGGGCGCCACAGCGTTGCCAGCCGTCGGCCCGTTGGTCAGCGCATCGGCACGCTTGGCGAAGTTTTGCGAACGGTCGATGAAGCCATTCAGGCGCTCCATCAAGCCTTCGCCGATCTGGTGCGGACTGGCGCCGGCGGGCATGCCCTTGGCGCTGTTTGTCATGTGTTCGAACAAGTTCTGGGAGGCCTGCAAATCGACCTGCCCTCCTGACGGCGGCAGCGCCGCCGTGGCTGTTGTTCCGAGACTTACCGTCATGGCGTGGGCCTACTCGTCATCGTCCGACTGGGCTTCGTTCAGGATTTCCTGGGCACGAGGCATGATGATGAACTGGCCACCAATCGTGACGGCCTGGGTGATCAGGGCCTCGGTGAGTTCTCCATCGCTCAGCTCGCTCTTGGCGTTGTCCACCGCTGCGTTGAACTGCGCTTCGGAGTTGGCAGTGACAGCGGAATTTTCGCTGATGGGGGTGACTGACATGGTGGTTCTCCTTGACGGGGTTGATGGAAGATCGATCGGTTAATGGAGCCTACAGGCGAGTGCTTTCACTCTTGTGTCACCGCACCGCCCCTGAACACACGCACGCCGCGCTCGCGAGTCGTCGCCATCGGCGTCGGGGTCGACGTAAGCGGTTGGTCGAAGTGCTGCTCGATCATGGCCAGCCAGGCCGGCGGCCCGGAAACGAGCAACTCATCGCCATCGGGTCCGGTGCGCACCGACATATGCGTGCCGTAGACATCCCGGCTGGTGACGTAATCCTGCAACTGCTCCAACTGCCGGCCCTGGGCCTTGAAGCGTCGCGTATCGGTTTCGGAGTCGGCGGAGAGGTAAAGCACATTGCCGTCGAAGTACCACGTCAGGCCGTTGAAGTCGCACAGCGCCGTCAGAAAGTCGCCGGCGGACTCGGCACGTATCCGGCTGCGCGATTTGCCGCGTACCTTGTCCGACATGACGACGCTCAGGTCCATATTTCGGCCAAACTCTTGCAGCGCGGCGCGCACGTCCTGCTCAACCAACACATAGGCATAGGGCCGAGCGAACCAGTCCGGCTGCGGGTTGGCATCGTCGACTTGCGTTCGATCGGCGGCCAGCAGGTTAAGCGCGATAAACACCAGCGCCACGCCGATCGCCGCCCGCGAGACCTTACGCATGGAAGCGCTCCCCGCCGCCGGCCTGAGGGTACGCCCCGAACAAAAAACGGGCACTCTTATGGATGATGTCAAGAAGATGACTTAAACGTCGGTCACCCTGTTCCGCCTGAGTGCTCAACACTCCTTGGTTTTGCCCACTGCAAAATTCGCCGAAAGAGCCCTGTTCATGCCAAATCGTTTTGCCTGCACATCGTTGTTGTTTGCCAGCATCACCCTGGCCTCCTGCGCCCACCCACCGGTCTCCGATGGCAGCTACCAGCGCTACATGCAACTGGCCGGCGACCTGCAAAAGCGTGGTGATGTGGGATCCGCCGCCGCGTTGTACGAAAAAGCCACCCAGGAACCGGACGCCCGGATCGAGGCGTGGTTGAAACTGGGTGAGGCGCGCCTGGCCAACGGCGATGCGCGGGCCGCCGAGCTCGCCTACCAGCAAGCGTTGGAACGTCAGCCCGACAATGCCGCGGCGTTGCTCGGCGTGGGCACCGCCCAACTGCGTCAGGGCAAACTGGAGCGCGCGGTCACTTCCCTGACCCAGGCCAGCGCGGGCAACCACCCCGAAGCGTTCAATCGCCAGGGTGTGGCGCAAATGCTGCGGGGCAAGCCATCCGTGGCCCAGGTGGCATTCATCCAAAGCCTGGCCCTGGCGCCCACCAACCTGGACACGCAATGCAACCTGGCACTGGCCTACGCGTTGGGCGGCCAGGCGCAACAGGCGCTGCGAACCATCAAGGAAGTTAGCGACTCGCCCCGCGTCCAAGCCAGTCACCAACGCAACGCCCTGCTGGTCATGGTGCTGGCCGGCCGCGAAGAGGACCTCAAGACTCAGAACCTGGAAGACATCACGCCCAAGCAATACACCCGGTTGCTGACCGAGGCCCGACGCATCAAGGCCATTCAGGACCCTGCGATGCAGGCCCGGGAGTTGGGGTTGGTCGGCAGCCGCTGAGCCAAACGCGTTCATTGGCCCGCCTGCTTGTCGGCCTTGGCCTGCTGTTCGGCCAGACGGCGACGCAGCTCCTCACGGTCATAACCTTCGATGTAAACCTGGGCCGCCCGCCCCACCGGCGCGGCCATGGTTGGGCCGGTAGCCCGCCCCTCGATCACATCCGAACGTTGCTCAACCATCTGCAGCAGCGTCCGGTTATTCGCACAACCGGGCGGCAGCAGGCGCACATAGCGCGCTTGATCGGTATAAAAGCTGTCTTCGACCGGTGGCTCAAGGCAAGCCACCGGCGCCCACTCAATGCGACCATCGGCGTGGGTGAACGCCTGGTAGTCCGGTGAATAACTCACCGGTTCAAGCTGGGTCTTGCAGGCGCTCAGCAGCACGAGCGCGCCGAACGTCAGAGCGACCAGAAACAGATGGGACGATGAAGGGTTCATGCTCGCTCCTGGCTCAATTGATGTAGAAACCGAACATGTCGCTGCTGCGCGGCCCACCAGACGCATGGGTCGCGCCCTCGGGCTGGGCATCGAGCGGCGTGGCCACGCTGCGGGTGCGAACCGGTTCCACCAGGTACGGCGTGATCAGAATCACCAGTTCGGTTTCGTTGCGCTGGAAGCGCTTGGAGCGGAACAGATTGCCGAGGATGGGCATCTCGCCCAGCATCGGCACTTTCTCGATGTCCTGGGTGCTCTCGCGCTGAAACAACCCGGCAATGGCGAAAGTCTGGCCACTGCCGACCTCGACGCGGGTATCGGCACGCCGCACGCGGAACGACGGCACCTGGTAGCCGCTCACGTCCACAGTGCTGGAGCCCATCAGGCTGCTGACTTCCGGGCGTACTTGCAGGGCGATGCGACCGTTGGGTAGCAAGGTCGGGTTGAACAGCAGCGAGACACCGAAGGGTTTGTATTCGATCCCTACGGTGTCGCGGTTGACCGGAACCGGCACCGCGACCTCGCCTCCGGCCAGGAAGCTGGCTGTCTGGCCGGTCATGGCGGTGATGTTGGGTTCGGCGAGGATTTCCAGGATGCCGTTACTTTGCAATGCTTCGAGCATCGCATCGATGTTGACATTGCCCGAGGCCAGCCCGGCGCTGACCACATTGGAGGCACCAGAAGCCGCGCTGGAGGCCAGGGCTCCGCCCGTCAACAGACCAAAGGAAAAGGTACCGTTGTCGAACAGGGCATTCCAATTCACGCCGTAGCGCAACAACTCCGACCGCGAGACTTCGGCGAAGCGCACCCGCAGGTTCACCTGGGCCGAGCCCGCGTAGGAGGCGGTGTTGAGGGCCGAGCCCAAGCCTTGGCCGTCGCTGGTGAGCAGGCTGTTGAGGTCGGTGGCTTCATCGACACTCTGGACCACGCCCTTGGCCAACATACGATTGCCGGCAGCGGTCACCTGGACATTGCTTGCGGGGTGCAGGTCTTTCAGGGACCGCGTCACGGCCTGGGTGCCGCTGTTGATCGCCAGGCTCAGGCTGGCCAGTTCCTCACCCTCGGCGCCCCAAGGCAATCAGGTTGGTTTGTCCGGGCGCCTTGCCGAACACGTAGATCACGCCAGGCGAAACCACCCGCAGGTCAGCGATACCAGGCTCTGCGACCAGCACCGACTCGACCGGATCCTGGAAACGCAGGATCCGCCCTTCGCCCTGGGCCAGGTCCAGCGTGACCTGGCTGCCCGGGGCGATGGACTCTGCGCTGGCCAGCTGCGGCAGCAGCATGGATGACGCGGCAGCGATCCAGAAGCCGACGCAGACAGGGACGCGAAACAGCGTAAAACACATCATCAAGCAGTCGCCATTGAAGTAAGGGAAGCGTCGTCGGCTGTTCGGCGGCCGGTCGTTTCGGTCAGGCTGATGGAACCGATGGCCTGCAGGTTGTATTCGCCGGCCAGCTCGCGAAATGACAACACCGCCAGCTCCAGCTCGCCCCGCACCAACCAGTCGACGCAGGCTGCGACGCAACTCGGGATGCACCAGCAGGACAGTGCGATCACCCTCGGCCAAGTCCTTGCAAACGGCACGTAACTGGATCAGCAATGAACGGCTGGCATGTTCGTTGAGCAACTCGCGCGGGTTGTCGGCACGGCGCAGGTAAGCACGCAGTTGTTCCTCCACCGCGGGAGTCAGCACGAAGGCCGTGATGACCCGGTTGCGATCGGCGTACTGATGGCTGATCTGCCGCGCCAGACTGGCGCGCAAGTGGTCGGCCAGGCGCGCCGCATCCGGCTCGCGGGCGCCCCACTCGACCATGGCTTCGAGCAAGGCGCGCTGGTTGCGAATCGACACACCCTCGGCGATCAACAAGCGCAGGGTTTCAGCCAAACGCTGCAAGGGCACGTTGCGCGAGACTTCCTTGACCAACTCGTCATAGCTGGCTTCCATGCGCTCCAGAATCCTGCGGGTTTCCTGAATGCCCAGAAAGGTCGCGGCATTGCGACGCAGGTTGCGTTCGAGGATGGCCCGCAGGACTTCAGCGGCGCTGAGAAAACCGATACCGGCCTGCTCAAGCAGCGGCTGGTGAGTGCGCTCGATCCATTGCGCCGGGCGACTGTGCAACGGCGACGGCGCCTCCAACGCATGAATGTCCAACAGTTGGACGTGCACCAGATCGTCCTTGAGCATCAGGCAATCAACCGGTATCTCGCCCTCGCTGATGGGCACGCCTTCGAGTTCGACCGAAAAGCCGTTGGCAGGCAGGCTGCGGTCGATGTAGATGTCCGGCACCGGCACCTCGATACCCAGGTCGCCGCGAATCTCATGGCACAAGGCTTCGATGCGTTGGCGCAACGGCAGTTCGGGCGCAGCCTGGGCCAACGCCAGGCCGATACTCAGCAGCACGCGGCTGTCCAGTGGCTTAGCCAGGGTTGCGTACTGTTCGAGCGGTTCGTCTTCGGGCGTCGCGACTTCGCTGACGCCTTCGACCACCTCTTCCCGGAGCGCTTTGTCGCGGCGATAGATCATGAACGCCGCAACGCCCAGCAACGCCGACAGCCCGATGAATACGATGGCCGGAAAGCCCGGCAACAGCGCCACGCCCAGCAGGATAAACGCGGTCAAGCCCAACGCCTGGGGGCTGTATCCCAACTGGTGGAAGATCTCGTTGCCCAGGTTGCCTTCGGTCGTGCCACTGTTGACCCGGGTGACCACCATACCGGCCGCGACCGAGATCAACAGCGCCGGGATTTGCGCGATCAGGCCGTCACCGACGGTCAGCAACGAGTAGGTGTGCGCCGCATCGGCAAACGACATATTGCGCTCGACCATGCCGATCATCATGCCACCCAGCAGGTTGACCGCCAGGATGACCAGGCTGGCAATCGCATCGCCCTTGACGAATTTCATGGCGCCATCCATCGCACCGAACATCTGGCTTTCACGCTCCAGACGCGAGCGGCGTCGGCGGGCTTCATGCTGATCGATGTCACCGTTGCGCAAGTCATTGTCGATGCTCATCTGCTTGCCTGGCATCGCATCCAGGGTGAAACGTGCCGCGACCTCGGCCACGCGCTCGGCACCTTTGGTGATCACCACGAACTGGGCCACGGTGATGATCAAAAACACCACCAGACCGACCACGACCTGGCCGGCGATGACGAAATCGCCGAACGCCTTGACGATGTGACCGGCGTTGCCATCGAGCAGGATCAGTCGCGTGGTGGTGATCGACAGGGACAGGCGAAACAGGGTGCTTAGCAGAATCAGCGGCGGCAGCGCCGAGAACTCCACCGAGTGCTTGATGTAAAAGGCGACGATGAGGATCAGGATGCTCAGCGAGATGTTCAAGCCGATGAGTGTATCCACCAGCCAAGTGGGTAGCGGAATAATCATCATCACGATGGCCATCAGCATGAAGGCGACGACAATCACGTCGCTGCGCTGGGCGGCCATGCGGGCCAAGGCGTTGAGGCGGTCGAGGAACATCATTGCGCGGCTCTGCGGGCGGTAAGATATCGTTTGAAGCACTGGCGCGCCTCATCCTTGCGCCCACCGCTCCACAGCGCACGACTGCGCAACAGCAACAGGCCGCTGGACTCGCCTTCCAGTTCGAGCAGGCGGTCCAGCGCCGACAGGGCACGCTCGGCCTGGCCGCTGTCGGTAAAGGCCATGACCAGATTGCGCAGCAGCGCGGTGTCGGCGGGCGTCATCTGGACGGCGATCAACAGCAGCACCAAGGCACGCTGCGACTGGCCACTGCGGCGATACAGCTCGCCCATGCCCTTGAGCAGATCGACGCAGTCTTGCTCCTGGCGATTCATGACTCGACCACCTGGGCACGTTGTTCTTCGAGCAAGCGACGCAGGTCGATTTCTTCGCTGATGAGCTGATGGGCCAACGCTTTGATTTCGGGCTCGGCATCGAGGATGGGGATCACATTGGCCAAGACGTATTCGAGAATCTCCATTGAGCGGCGACTGCCGAACAACTCTGCGGTCATGCCCTCGACGACGCCCGACTGCTCAATGTCGGCCCGCAGCGAACGACGCGCCGACACCGCGCGCTTGCCCAGCACTGCATCGAAGCGTCCATCTTGGCGCGCCTTGGCCGGCTGGAGGCTTTCTACCGCGGGGGTTCTTTCGGCGGTTGCCGGTAAGGGAGCACCAGGGTCGATTCTCATAAGGTCAACGTGAACCTTTCTTCACCGCGGGCGAGAACCACCTCATGGTTCTCGATGCGTTCGAGCATCCAGTTATCGCTCAGGGCGGCCCCTGGATACAGGCGCTCACCGTTGTCGTTGATCACGTACGGGTTATCGCCGAACCACACCGCCTGAAAACGTACGCGGGGCTTGGCGATTTCGTTACGTGCCACCACATCGGGGAGCAACAGGACCTTCTGGCCAAAGCGGCTATCGAAGGCTTGTTGCAGGCCCAGCCACTGGCTCTTCTGGGTTGGACCGTAAAAACCATGGGCACTGAGTTGGCCATCGACCTCGCCGACCTTGATGTGGTGAAGGCCCAACGCGCCAAGCTGCTGTTCGAGCCAAGCCTTGGCCTGCGCGACAGTCTTCGTCGATTCAGGGTGCACGGTCGGCGGAGCGACCTTGGCGGCGGTGCTCAACGCCAACGGCGCAACCGATTCATCCCGAAAAGCAAAAGCGCCCACGCACAGGAACATCAGCAGCAGCGCGATGAACCACCGCGTCCTACGCTGTGGGGGCGATGTGACCGCAGCCGCTATCGGCTCCACGCTCGCGGCGCCGTGACTGAGGGTCAGGCGGGCCTCGCCGATGCGGATGTCCACAGGCAGGTGCGCTCGATGCCCCTTGCCTGCGGGAACTAGAATTTCCCGGGCGCGGCGACCACGCACGAACACATCGCCGCCAATGGCCTCAACGGCCACCTGGCCTTCGGTGAAACGTAGCGCCACGTGACGCTCGGCAATGCCTGCGTCGCTGAGCAATAGATCAGCATTGGCGGCGCTGCCCAGCATGTAGACGGGCTTGTCCAGGGACAGGCAAACCCCCTGATGTAGACCGTGGGTGATACCCAGCACTGGCAGAGCTTTACCCGTGGCAGCGACGACTGGAGCCGTGGCGAAGAAAGTCAGGGCTGTCATGGTGTATTACCGGAATGAGGCGTGCGGACAGACACCTGTGAGGCACAAGTAAGCTGTCGTTTTTCAAGATCTAGCACCGCAACCAACAAGCATGCAGGCAGCCGTCGGGCCGCCTGCATGACGGCATCAGTTCTGAGGCCGTTGTTTGGTAGCGTCGAGCTCAGCTTTCTTGGCCGTGGACAGCTCGGTGATCTTGGCCGATTTCTCGATCGCCATGTTGAAGGTGGCTTCCATCTTAGCGATAGCCGAGTCAGCGTTGCCGGAACTTACTGGGGGAGTCGTGCTCATGCTGTTTCTCCTAACATAAGAATATTTGAGCCGCCAAGCGGCCAACTAATGTTGCCAAGCGAAGAGTAAGGGCCAAACATTACAGTTCAACGTCTAACACTTGTTTTAATCCCAGGCCCACCACTGCCTTGGTCGGATGAAAAACAAGAACCACATCACACTTGGGTAATATTTTTGCTTGCAGAGAAAATTCAAATCACCGCATGCAGGGCTGGAGCACGCCCCTGCATTAATGAGACGGGACTGCGTCAGCGCCCTAGTAAGTACGTCACCTGACACTTCTGGCGAACAGATACTTACAGGCCTAGGGGCAGACGATATAAACAGCGTGGCCACTGAATAAAATACATCTACAGAGCTTTTTCCAAATAAAAGCCACTCGATTAGCAACTTCGCCTTGATGGCCAGTTGCAATCAACTTCACATAACTTCAGTACGCTTCATATCCTGGACAACCCCCCAGTTTCTTACAGGCACTCGCCAGCACGCTGGTGGCCCGGGCAATGCCTTGAGGCAATTGCCCGGGGTCGTCCACCCATCATGCTGCAGCAGCGACCGACTGAGCCGGCGTCAGGAAGCGATGGTGCTATCTTCGCCCGGCCACTCCTCGTAAGGGATATCCCAGATATCGCCTTGCGGCACGCCGTCGATTTCGTACTGAGTCAGGTAATCGCTCAAGGCATCCGCGAATTTGCCCACCCGCGTCTCCTGCTTGCCTTCCTCGATCAAGCCCGGCACGAGCAGCGCCAGCGCGGCCACACCCGCCGCCGCGAAGCCCAAGCCACCCGCTATCATCGAGATTCGCGAAGCGGCAATCGCCGAAACGCTCATCGCGCTGGCGCCCACCTCAGCCACCGAAGCCAAACCCGCCATGATCCCCAACGAACCGGCCGTGATATTCATGCCACCGGAGACCGTATCGCCTTTCCTGAGCGCCTTGACACCATCGAAGATGCCGTAGGCACCGGCTGTGATAGCGGCAATGCCACCGATCCCCTTGGCCGCGTTTTCCATGCCCTTGAGGTTGGCGGTCACGCTTTTGAGCGGATCGTCCATCTTCTTGCCCAGGTCGCCGAGCCGATCACCTGTCAGCTTACCTTTCACATCCTTGAGGTATTCCTGATAGTTTTTCAGCCCCCCTTCAGCCAGGAGCGTGGCGGCCTGCACTGAGCCGGTGGCGATGTCGACGATTTGCCGCTCGGTCAGCTTACCGGCGTTGTTGGCACCTTTGGCGATAGTCACGCCGGCCATGAACAGCCCACTCACACCGTGCAGGACACCTTTGCTGGCAGCGCCCTTGATCGAGGAATCCTTGCTGAACACATCTAGCGCATCCAGGGTCTTGGTGCCCTGGCGAAGCAGGTCCCAGTCCCCCCTGAAATTAGTCAGGATCTGGTCTGGCGTGGCGACGGTGCCGTCGGCATTGACCAGCATCTGCGGGTTTTCCTTGCTGATCTGCTCGATGATTTTCTTGACCTTCTCCTCGTCCAGCTCACTCCCACCATTGACGCCGAAGGCCGCCTTCATGTCGTCGAAGGACGCATCCTTGAAGGCATTTTCCTTGGCGATCCTGGTGAAGTTCTCGTTGAGCTGTGTGTCGAACTTGCCGGTGAACTCAGGGTCCAGCGCCGAGTTGTACAGCGCGACTTCAAGGCTGAAGGCACTCATGGCTTCGTCAGGGGTATGGTCCTTGAGCAGCTCATTCAGGCGATCGCCTGAAGCCAGCGACTTCTCGTAAAAGCTTTCCAACTCGGCATTCGCCTTGGAGCCTTTGACGGCGGCCTGGATCTCACCGGCATTATTGATGCCCAACGCGCCCTGGAGGGTCTGTGCCGTACCAAAGAACTCGGCAAGAATTTCCGTGTGGGTCGTCTTGCCATCCTTGGACTTGGCCTCCCACAGTGCATCAAGTGACTTGCCAGACTTGATTTGGTCATCGTAGGTTTTTTCGCAGGGACTCCTTGAGCCCCTTGTTACCGTCCACCAGCTTGGTCAGCTCACTGGAGCCATGCTCGCCCATGTACTGGCTGACAGCAGGATCACTTTCCAAGAGACCAATGTGCTTGTTGACATCGTCCAGCAGCTTCTGGGCATCGGGATGGCTGCGCACCTTGTTGGCAATCGTGACCTGCGACTTGTCATCCCTCCACATCCCGGCGGCGCTGCCCTGGATAATCAACTGCTGGGCGGCCTTGAGATCCTGCAGAACAGCGGCCTTTTCCTCTGCCGAATATTTCTCCGGATGATCAAACACGTCCTTGTTCAAGCCTGCGGTATCGACCCTGGCCAAGGCATTGTTGCCGGCGATCCCCGAGAGCAGCGCGGTCACGGAGGTCGCATCCTTGGGCACGTTGGCACTCTTGAGCCAACTCTGGACATCCCCCCTGCTCAGTTCGCCATCAGGATTCTTGTCCAGTGGGTTTCTTGGCGTTGTCGATGACCTTGAACGCACCTGGCTGAGACCAGAAATCCAGTGCCTGCCTGGTCTCCTCGCTCAGCTGTGAATTCTGATTCCTGTACTCCTTGATATCCTCGGCAGTCAGGTACTTGCCCGCACCGGTCTTGCCCTTGATGGCCTCAAAGTTTTCATCGAGGATCGCTGCGTACTTGGCGATCTGCTGCGACGCCGGATCGGCATCCTTGTTGGTCTTGAGGTAATCCTTGTAGCTGGCGATATCATCGGTTTTCTTGAGTTCCGGCAGGCTCGAAAAGCCTTCCTTGCCGAAATCCTGCAGTCGACCCGCCTCAGTGCCGTGCTTGGCTTCGCCGCTCTTGGTGAAACCGTCCACGCTGCTGTTGAACACATCACCACCGGACTGGGCATTGCCCTTGTCATCGAACATCGTGATGCGATCCAAGACCTGCGCAGCCCGGTAGGCGGCGTCGGCGTCGTTCTCGTAATCGCCGACCTGGTCCTTGAGCATGTCCTTGACGCCACTCTGGTTGCCCAGGTTCTTGAGCAGCGGGTTGTCTTCAATGATGTCTTGGGCCGAGCGCTTATCCTCTTCCGGACGCTTCCAGACGATGCCAACCTTTTCGGCCTGCTCGCGGGCTTCCTTGTTGTCGCCAGCCGACGACGAATCCTTGATTTCACCCTTGAGGGCAGAAAACCCCATCTTGCCGAAGTCCTGCAGGCGGCCGGCTTCGGTGCCATGCTTCGCTTCGCCGCTCTTGGTGAAACCATCGACACGACCGTTGCCTACGTCCTTGCCGGCAATCTTGCCCCCCTCGCCATTGAGAGTCTCGATGTGCTCGAGCACCTGGGTCGCCCGATAGGCCGCGTCGGGATCATTTTCAAAATCGCCGACCTGCTCCTTGAGCATGTCCCTCACACCGCTCTGATTGCCGAGGTTCTTGAGCAAGGCATTGCCATCGATGATGTCCTGCGCGGAGCGATCATCCCCTTCAGGGCGCTCCCACTTGATCCCCAAGGCCTCGGCCTGCTCGCGCACCTTGGGATCATCACCAGGCTTGGACAGATCCTTGAGCTCGCCTTTGAGGTGCGAGAACCCTTGCCGACCAAAATCCTGCAGGCGACCCGCCTCGGTGCCATGCTTGGCATCGCCGCCCCTTGTGAAGCCGTCGACCCGGCCGTTATCGATGTCTTTGCTGGCAATCCGCTCACCGCCCTCATCGTATTTTTCCACGTGCTCGAGCACCTGCTTGGCGCGGTAGGCCGCATCGGGGTCAGTCTCGAAATCGCCGACACGGTCCTTGAGGTTATCCTTCACATCGCTCTGGTTACCCAGGTTCTTGAGCACTGGCGTGTCATTAATGATGTCCTGGGCCGAGCGGTCGTCGCCTTCCGGCCGCTCCCATTCAATGCCCGCATCCTTGGCCTGCTTGATCGCCTGGTCCCAGGCTTCGGCAAGTTTCGGGTCTTGCGGCCTAGAAGTTATGCCTACAAAACTGACATCTTGAACGGACATGAAAAACTCCTTTTTCTGGGGCACGGATAAGTGCAAGGTGCAAGCCCACAAGGGTGCAACACCTGCGACACATCAGCCGGCGTAAATACGCATGCTCAAAGTGCTATTAATTTGATATTAACTGGATAATAAAATTTGCATAACGGCAGGATCATGAAAGGAGTATCACGGAGAGTGTTACAGCATGAAAAAACGATCACATTAAGTTTACGTGACGCTTTTACTGTAGCGCCAAAATGATACCAATAAGCCATCAGCGCGTATCAGTACCTTATAAGGATTGCCTCGACCCCTCTAAATGAAGAAGGGGACTACAATGGCCCCCTCCAAGAAAAAGTTAATCTCATAGGCTTGAACTTATAAAAGGTTCCCTCACTCCCCTCACCACGCCAAACACACTTTCGCCGATAACGTTCCTGTTCCTGGC
This sequence comes from Pseudomonas beijingensis, assembly GCF_030687295.1. Taxonomy (NCBI): domain Bacteria; kingdom Pseudomonadati; phylum Pseudomonadota; class Gammaproteobacteria; order Pseudomonadales; family Pseudomonadaceae; genus Pseudomonas; species Pseudomonas beijingensis. The sequence goes on from NZ_CP117425.1 coordinate 5,257,261, forward strand.
GATGTAATATTCATAGGGCGATCATTTCGTAATTCTCGAAAGGGCTGGCTGGTAGTGGGATTCGCCTTGTATTCAGGTAGAGCGAATACTCTATCAATCTAGTTGAGTGCTCCTCCTCCCCGCCAGGTGCTGCCTGGCGTTGATAAGGACCGGAAATGCCAAGAAGGGGGATACCGCCCAGCGGTAGACGCACCAATACGAAATTGATGTGCAAGAAATCGTAAAAGGCTGTGCCAGCGGTGTACTTGAAAACCGCGGTTGGAGATAGATTTCAGGGAATTCAGAAACGAAAAAAGCGGCTCAAGGCCGCTATTTCCGTAGCTTCAAGGCGTTCAGTGGGCCTCGAAACAGATATGGCGCAGCGGACGGGACTCGAACCCGCGACCCCCGGCGTGACAGGCCGGTATTCTAACCGACTGAACTACCGCTGCGTATCGCTATGGACTTGCGTCCAGTTAACTCGTCTGATCAAAACCCTGGGATCTGGATCTCGAACCAGGCGAACCTGCTTCGGAAAATATGGCGCAGCGGACGGGACTCGAACCCGCGACCCCCGGCGTGACAGGCCGGTATTCTAACCGACTGAACTACCGCTGCGCGTCGGTGGAGGCTTTTGATAGCTTCCGTCTTGCTTTCGCAAAACTCTCGTAAAACATGGTGGGTGATGACGGGATCGAACCGCCGACATTCTGCTTGTAAGGCAGACGCTCTCCCGGCTGAGCTAATCACCCTTTGCTTCGCTGAGGCCGCGAAATTTACGCAGGTACCGAAGCTAAGTCAATAGCAGGGTTGAAGTTTTTTCAAAACAGTTTCAAACGGCACCCGCGACCGCCCTCACTCATAAATCATTTTCTTGGTCATGCCGCCGTCCACCACGAACTCCTGCCCCGTGACAAAACCGGCATTGCGCGACAACAGCCACGCCACCATCGCCGCCACGTCCTCTACCGTGCCCACCCTGCCCGCGGGATGCTGGGCGTGATCGGCGTCGGTCAGCGGCTCGGCGCGGCGCTGGGATGGGTCCCGTGCATCGATCCAGCCAGGGCTGACGGCGTTGACCCGGATCTCCGGTCCGAGGCTGATGGCCAGGGCATGGGTCAGGGCCAGCAGACCGCCCTTGCTCGCCGCATAGGCTTCGGTGTCGGGTTCCGATTGCGCGGCGCGGGTCGAGGCCAGGTTGACGATAGCGCCGTTGTGAGCACGCAGATACGGCGCGCAGTGCTTGGCCAGGAGCATCGGCCCACCGAGATTCACCGCCAGGACCCGATTCCAGTAAGCCAGGTCGAGGCTTTCCAGGGTGATGTTGTGCGGGTCGGCGATGGCCGCGTTGCACACCAGCGCGTCGAGCCGCCCGAACTGCCCGAGCACCTCGGCGATACCGGTCGCGACCTGCGCCTCGTCCGCCACGTCCATAGCGATGAACCAGGCGTTATCGCCCAGGGTCTTCGCCACCTTGGAACCGCGCTCGCGATCCAGATCGGTCAGCACCACCTGCCAGCCTTCACAGATCAGCCAGGCAGCGATGCCCAGGCCGATGCCGCGTGCGGCGCCCGTAACCAGTGCTACCCGGCCATGAGTGCCGCTCGGCGGCGTTGCCAACTCGATCACAAGGCCGCCAACCCACGGGCCAGATCCGCTTGCAGGTCGGCCACGTCTTCCAGGCCGACCGCGACGCGGATCAGGCTGTCGCGGATGCCCGCCGCTTCCCGCTCTTGGGGCGACAGACGGCCGTGGGAGGTGGTGCTTGGGTGGGTGATGGTGGTCTTGCTGTCACCCAGGTTGGCGGTGATGGAGATCAGTCGGGTGGCGTCGATGAAGCGCCAGGCGCCCTCCTTGCCCCCCTTGACCTCGAAGCTCACCACCGCACCGAAGCCACGTTGTTGACGCGCAGCCAGGGCATGCTGCGGATGGCTCTTGAGGCCGGCGTAATGCACTTTCTCAATGCCGTCCTGCTGCTCCAGCCACTCGGCCAGGGCCTGGGCGTTGGCGCAATGGGCTTTCATGCGCAGGCCGAGGGTTTCCAGGCCCTTGAGGAAGATCCAGGCGTTGAACGGGCTGAGAGTAGGACCTGCGGTGCGCAAGAAGCCCACCACTTCTTTCATCTGCTCGCCACGACCGGCCACCACGCCGCCCATGCAACGGCCCTGGCCATCGATGAACTTGGTCGCCGAATGCACCACCACGTCCGCGCCCAGCTTCAGCGGTTGTTGCAGCGCCGGGGTGCAGAAGCAGTTATCGACCACCAGCATGGCGCCCTTGGCGTGGGCGATTTCCGCCAGTGCGGCGATGTCCACCAGCTCGGCCAAGGGGTTGGAAGGCGACTCGACGAACAACAGTTTGGTATTGGCCTTGATTGCCGCATCCCAAGCGGACAGGTCCGCCAGGGGCACGTAATCGACCTCCACGCCGAACCGCTTGAAGTACTTTTCGAACAGGCTGATGGTCGAACCGAAGACGCTGCGCGACACCAGCACGTGGTCGCCGGCGCTGCACAGGCTCATCACCACGGCCATGATCGCGGCCATGCCGGTGGCGGTCGCCACGGCTTGCTCGGCGCCTTCCAGGGCGGCGATGCGCTCCTCGAAGGCCCGCACGGTCGGGTTGGTGTAGCGCGAGTAGACGTTGCCCGGCACCTCGCCGGCAAACCGCGCCGCAGCGTCGGCAGCCGTGCGGAACACGTAGCTGGAGGTAAAGAACATCGGATCGCCATGTTCGGCTTCCGGTGTACGGTGCTGACCCGCGCGAACCGCCAGGGTATCGAACGCTACGCCTTCAAGGTCGCTGTCCAGCCGACCGGCATCCCAATCCTGACTCATGCTGTCACTCCTTTAATCGGTTAAACGCAAACCGGCCCCTCGGGGCCGGTTCGTACTCAGTTGTTGTACAGGTCGATGATCGCACTGACCGCCTGGGTCTTGGCCTTGGACGCATCGTTACGCGCGTTCTCGATCTTGTTCAAGTAGGCGTCGTCGATGTCGCCGGTGACGTACTTGCCGTCGAACACTGCGCAATCGAACTGCTCGATCTTGATCTTGCCGCCGCCCACCGCTTCGATCAGGTCCGGCAGGTCCTGATAGATCAGCCAGTCGGCGCCGATCAGGTCGGCCACGTCCTGGGTGGTGCGGTTATGAGCGATCAGCTCATGGGCACTCGGCATGTCGATGCCGTAGACGTTCGGGTAGCGCACGGCCGGGGCCGCGGAGCAGAAATACACGTTCTTGGCGCCGGCTTCGCGGGCCATCTGGATGATCTGCTTGCAGGTGGTGCCACGCACAATGGAATCATCCACCAGCATCACGTTCTTGCCGCGGAATTCCAGTTCGATGGCGTTGAGCTTCTGGCGTACGGATTTTTTCCGTGCGGCCTGGCCCGGCATGATGAAGGTCCGGCCGATGTAGCGGTTCTTCACGAAGCCTTCGCGGAACTTGACGCCCAGGTGGTTCGCCAGCTCCAGGGCCGCGGTGCGGCTGGTGTCCGGGATCGGGATGACCACGTCGATGTCGTGTTCCGGACGCTCGCGCAGGATCTTGTCGGCCAGCTTCTCGCCCATGCGCAGGCGCGCCTTGTAGACCGAGATACCGTCGATGATCGAGTCCGGACGCGCCAGGTAGACGTGTTCGAAGATGCACGGGGTCAGGGACGGGTTGGTCGCGCACTGGCGGGTGTGCAGCTTGCCGTCTTCCGTGATGTAGACCGCTTCGCCGGGGGCCAAGTCGCGAATCAGGGTGAAGCCCAGCACGTCCAGGGACACGCTTTCGGAGGCGATCATGTACTCGACGCCTTCGTCGGTGTGACGCTGGCCGAACACGATCGGGCGGATGCCATGGGGGTCGCGGAAACCGACGATGCCATAGCCGGTGATCATCGCCACCACCGCGTAGCCACCCACGCAACGGTTGTGCACGTCGGTCACGGCGGCGAACACGTCTTCTTCGGTGGGCTGCAGCTTGCCGCGCTGGGCCAGCTCATGGGCGAACACGTTGAGCATCACTTCCGAGTCGGAACTGGTGTTGACGTGGCGCAAGTCAGATTCGTAGATCTCCTTGGCCAGTTGCTCGACGTTGGTCAGGTTGCCGTTGTGCGCCAGGGTGATGCCGTAAGGCGAGTTGACGTAGAACGGCTGGGCTTCAGCCGACGTCGAGCTGCCCGCGGTCGGGTAGCGCACGTGGCCGATACCCATGTGGCCGACCAGACGCTGCATGTGACGCTGGTGGAACACGTCACGCACCAGGCCGTTGTCCTTGCGCAGGAATAACCGGCCGTCATGGCTGGTCACGATACCGGCAGCGTCCTGGCCGCGGTGCTGGAGCACGGTTAGCGCGTCATACAGCGCCTGATTGACGTTCGACTTACCGACGATACCGACGATGCCACACATGCGACGCAACCCCTACTTAATGGATCTGAACTGAACAACACTCACTGCGGCGTTTTGGCCGTCGGCAAGAGGTGTTCCTTGAACGGTATTTCAGCGGGTACGCTGATACCGCTGGCAAGCCACTGACTGCTCCAACCCAGGATCAGGTTTTTGGACCAGTCTGCGACCAATAGAAATTGTGGCACGAGCCGGGACTCCTGCCACCACGTATCCTGCTGCACCGGACCCAGGCTCAAGAGCCCGACGGCCACGACCACCAGCAACGCGCCACGCGCCGCGCCAAAGGCCATGCCCAGGAACCGGTCCGTCCCGGAAAGCCCGGTGACGCGAATCAGTTCGCCGATCAGATAATTGATCATTGCGCCAACCAGCAAGGTGGCGATAAACAAGATGGCGCAGCCCGCGATCACGCGGGCCGAGGGAGTTTCGATGTATCCGGCGAGGTACTGGGACAGCGAACCACCAAACATCCAGGCTACGACTCCCGCAATGATCCAAGTCAGCAGCGAGAGGGCTTCCTTGACGAAGCCGCGGCTCAGACTGATCAATGCGGAGATGGCGACGATCGCAACGATCGCCCAGTCAACCCAGGTAAATGGCACGGTGCAGCCTACAGACGGATAAGGCGGCGCATTTTAGCAGAGCCCAGGGCTGTCGGTAAGCTGCGTGATTCAAATCAGCTAAATCGCCGTCAACCGCGCTCAGGCTGGAAGCGCACGACGAACCCCTTGAGGTTCTGCTGGCGGCCGAGCAGATCACGCAGGCGGTCGGCCTCGGCACGCTCGATCAACGGCCCGACAAACACCCGGTTCTTGCCATCGGCGGAGCGGATATAGGCGTTGTAGCCCTGGCTGCGCAGGGTTTTCTGCAAGTTCTCGGCACTTTCGCGACTGGTCAGGCTGGCCAGTTGCACCGACCAACTGACCGACAGGCCATTGGCGTCCACGCGACTCTGGGTCGTGTCCGGCTTGGTCGGCGCGGCGGTGATCGGCTGGCTCGGAGCCGGTTTGATCGCCGGCGCCGCTGGAACAGCCACGGGCGCGACAGCCGGTTTGCTCGGTGCAGCCGGAGCTGGCGTGGCAGGAACAGGTGCAATCGGCGTGGAAGGCGCAGCAGGTTGCTCAGCCAGTTCCTCGTCGCTTGGCACCGGCTCCTGAGGCAAGGCCTGGGGCTCGGGCACGGCCACCGGTTCGACCTGCACGGGCGGCACCGAAGGCGCCTGGGGCGCAGCTGGCGCGTCGACCGAGACCTGGCGTTGCTCGTCCTGGCGGGAAAACAGCATCGGCAGGAAAATCACCGCCAGGGCCACCAATACCAGGGCCCCGACCATGCGCTGCTTGTACGCTTTATCCAGCAATGCCATCTGCAGCTTCCTCCGTGGAGCGCCGGGCCAACCATTGAAGGGCCTCGGCAACACAAAAAAATGATCCGAACAGCAGGATTTCATCATCGGCCGTCGCCAGGGCGCACTGCCCTTCCAGGGCGTCAGCCACGCTGGCGTAGGCTTGCACTGAAGCACCGTGGCGCTGCAAGGCCTCCTGCAGCTCAGCCGCCGTACGTGAGCGCGGCGAATCCAGCGGCGTCACCGCCCAGTGCTGGACACTAGCATCCAACGCATCGACAACGCCATCCAGATCCTTGTCGGACAACAGCCCGAACACCGCCAGGCGCCGTCCCGCCACGGGCCGCCGCGCCAGGCGTTCGGCCAGGTACTGCGCCGCATGGGGGTTATGGCCGACGTCCAGCAACAGGTTCAGGCGTTTGCCTTGCCAATCGAACTGACGGCGGTCGAGGCGCCCGACCACACGGGTCGCCTGCAACGCCTGGACGATTTGCCCGGCCTCCCAGGGCAAGCCCAGCAACAAATAGGCCTGGAGCGCCAGCGCGGCGTTCTCCATCGGCAGGTCCAACAGTGGCAGGTCGCGCAACTCCACTGGATTACCGCGCAGATCGCTGCCGCGCCATTGCCAGTGCTGCTCGGTCATCGCCAGATCGAAATCCCGCCCTCGCAGAAAGAACGGACAGCTCAGCTCGCGAACCTTGTCCAGCAATGGCTGAGGAGGATTGAGATCGCCACAGAGCGCAGGCGCGCCCTGGCGGAAGATGCCGGCCTTCTCGAAGGCTACGGATTCGCGGGTATTGCCCAGGTAATCGGCATGGTCCACGCCAATGCTGGTGACCAGTGCAATGTCGGCGTCCACCAGGTTGACCGTATCCAGGCCCGCCCAGACCGACTTCCAGCACGACCGCATCGAGACCGGCACGGGCAAACAACCAGAACGCCGCCAGGGTGCCCATCTCGAAATACGTGAGGGTTGTATCGCCTCGCCCCGGCTTCCACCGCGGCAAAGGCTTCGCACAGCTGGGCGTCAGTGGCTTCGACGCCGTTCACTTGCACCCGTTCGTTGTAGCGCAACAGGTGCGGCGAGCTGTACACACCGACGCTCAGCCCCTGGGCCCGCAGCAGAGAAGCCACGAAGGCGCAGGTCGAACCCTTGCCATTGGTGCCGGTGACGGTGATGACCCGGGGCGCCGGCTTGGCCAGTCCCATGCGGGACGCTACCGTTTGCGAGCGCTCCAGCCCCATGTCGATGGCCGATGGATGCAACTGCTCGAGGTAGGCAAGCCAGTCGCCCAGGGTGCGTTGGGTCATAGCCCGGCAGGCACTGGCGGAACCACGATCGGCTCGATCGGTGCGGCGACGAATGTCGGCGTCGGCAGGCCCATCAGTTGCGCCAGCAGGTTGCCCAGGCGCGGACGCAGCTCTTGGCGATGAATGATCATGTCGATGGCGCCGTGTTCCAGCAGGAACTCGCTGCGCTGGAATCCTTCCGGCAGTTTTTCACGCACGGTCTGCTCGATCACACGTGGGCCGGCAAAGCCGATCAGGGCTTTCGGCTCGCCGACAATCACGTCGCCGAGCATGGCCAGACTGGCGGAAACACCGCCGTAGACCGGGTCGGTCAGTACCGAGATGAACGGAATGCCTTCTTCACGCAGACGCGCCAGGACCGCGGAGGTCTTGGCCATTTGCATCAGGGAGATCAGCGCTTCCTGCATCCGCGCACCGCCGGAAGCGGCGAAGCAGATCATCGGGCAACGGTTTTCCAGGGCATGGTTGGCGGCGCGAACGAAACGCTCGCCGACGATGGCGCCCATGGAACCGCCCATGAAGGAGAACTCGAAAGCCGAGACCACCACCGGCATGCCCAGCAAGGTGCCGCTCATGGACACCAGGGCATCTTTTTCACCGGTCTGCTTCTGGGCAGCGGTCAGGCGATCCTTGTATTTCTTGCCGTCGCGGAATTTCAGACGGTCCACCGGCTCCAGGTCGGCGCCCAGCTCCACGCGGCCTTCTGCGTCCAGGAAAATATCGATACGGGCACGCGCGCCGATGCGCATGTGGTGGTTGCACTTAGGGCAAACGTCCAGGGTCTTTTCCAGCTCGGGACGGTACAGCACCGCCTCGCAGGATGGACATTTGTGCCACAGACCTTCAGGCACCGAGCTTTTCTTCACCTCGGAACGCATGATCGAAGGGATCAGTTTGTCTACTAACCAGTTGCTCATGCTTTCTTTCTCCAGTACCGGCGGCCCGAACGCTCTGGTTCGCGGCCCCGCGTATGCCCTTGAGCTAAATTCATTGTGCGGCGAGGGTCGAACGGCCACCACGGTCAGCGCGAAACATGACCTGCGTGCAGCCCAACCTCCTCTGCCATCCCGGCAACCGCTGCACCGCGGTTGCCCCTACGCTATCGGCCCACCCGGAGGCGGTGCCTGCCTGCTTTGTACAGTGCAGGTATGGACGGCGGCAGTCTGCCAGCCGTCACATTGACTACTGGCTGTTGCGAACAGCAGCCATGAACGCACGAATCTTTGCCGGATCCTTGATGCCCTTGCCCTGCTCCACCCCACCGCTCACATCCACTGCATAGGGGCGAACCTGACGAATGGCCGCGGCGACGTTTTCCGCCGTCAGGCCGCCGGCCAGGACGATCGGCTTGCCCAGGCCTTGTGGCACCAGCGACCAGTCGAAGGCTTCGCCGGTACCGCCGGGAACGCCTTCTACATAGGTGTCCAGCAAGATACCGCTGGCACTGGCAAAGGCTTCGCAACCGGCGGCAATGTCGTCACCGGCCTTGACCCGCAACGCCTTGATGTACGGACGATGCCAGCCTTCGCAGTCTGCCGGGGTTTCGTCGCCATGGAACTGCAACAAGCCCAGCGGCACCGCATCGAGGATCTCGCCCAGCTCGCAACGACTGGCATTGACGAACAGGCCCACCGGGGTCACGAACGGCGGCAAGGCCTGGACGATCGCCCGCGCCTGCTGCACCGTCACCGCCCGCGGGCTCTTGGCGTAGAACACCAGCCCGATGGCATCGGCCCCGGCCTCGACCGCCGCCAACGCGTCCTCGACGCGGGTGATCCCGCAAATCTTGCTGCGAACGACGGGCATGGTGGGTAAAACCTCAGGCAAATCCGTGAAAGTCCCGGATGGTAACAAATGCTGCGGAGGGCGTCAGCCGTCGAGTTCCGAGAAGCCGGTGAGGAAATGTGGCCCGATGTAACGCTCCGGCAGCTCGAACTCATCGCGATATTCGACCTGTACCAGGTACAAGCCAAACGGATGCGCCGTGACACCACCGGAACGGCGGACACGGCTGTCGAGCACTTCCTTGATCCATTCCACCGGCCGCTCGCCGGCACCAATGGTCATCAGCACGCCGGCAATGTTGCGCACCATGTGATGCAGGAAGGCGCTGGCGCGGATGTCGAGCACGATCATCTTGCCGTGACGGGTCACGCGCAGGTGATGCAGCTCCTTGATCGGCGACTTGGCCTGGCACTGGCCGGCACGGAAGGCGCTGAAATCATGGACACCGACCAGGTACTGTGCGGCCTCGGCCATGCGCTCGACGTCCAGCGGGCGGTGGTTCCAAGTGATTTCTTCGTTCAGGTGCGCCGGACGGATCTGATCGTTATAGATCACGTAGCGATAACGCCGGGCGATGGCCTTGAAGCGCGCATGGAAATGCGCCGGCATCACCTTGGCCCAGCTGACGCTGACATCGTGGGGCAAGTTGATGTTGGCGCCCATGACCCAGGCCTTCATCGAACGCTCGACCTGGGTGTCGAAATGCACCACCTGGCCGCAGGCATGCACGCCTGCATCGGTACGGCCGGCGCAATGCAGCGACACGGGCGAGTCGGCGACTTTGGACAGCGCGTTTTCGAGGGTTTCCTGCACCGTCAATACACCGGACGCCTGACGCTGCCAGCCACGGTAGCGCGAGCCTTTGTATTCAACGCCCAAGGCGATCCGGAAAAAGCCGTCGGCCGCCATTTCGGCGGCCGGGTTGTCTATGTTTGCCAAGGAATTACAGCCTGCTGAGGTACGCAAAGGCGGGCATTATAAGGCCGTCGGGGCGGGATGCCAGTGCAACCAGGGGTCCTGGGTTGAATCGACTGCCGCCATCGCGAGCAAGCTCGGCTCCCACAGGGGGGCTCGGGTGCTCACAAAACCTGTGTCCAGCACAAATCCCTGTGGGAGCTGAGTTTGCTCGCGATAGCGGTGGGTCAGCTTGCGAAGATGTTGAATATGCCGCCGTCATCGCGAGCAAGCTCGGCCCACAGGGGGCTCGGGTGCTCAAAAACCTGTGTCCAGACAAATCCCTGTGGGAGCTGAGTCTGCTCGCGATAGCGGTGGGTCAGCTTGCGAAGATGTTGAATATGCCGCCGTCATCGCGAGCAAGCTCGGCTCTCACAGGGGGGCTCGGGTGCTCATAAATCCTGTGTCCAGCACAAATCCCTGTGGGAGCTGAGCTTGCTCGCGATAGCGGTGGGTCAGCTTGCGAAGATGTTGAATATGCCGCCGTCATCGCGAGCAAGCTCGGCTCTCACAGGGGGTCTCGGATATTCACAAATCCTGTGTCCAGCACAAATCCCTGTGGGAGCTGAGCTTGCTCGCGATAGCGGTGGGTCAGCTTGCGAAGATGTTGAATATGCCGCCGTCATCGCGAGCAAGCTCGGCTCCCACAGGGGTTCTCGGGTATTCACAATATCCTATGTCCAGCACAAATCCCTGTGGGAGCTGAGCTTGCTCGCGATAGCGGTGGGTCAGCTTGCGAAGATGTTGAATATGCCGCCGTCATCGCGAGCAAGCTCGGCTCCCACAGGGGGGCTCGGGTATTCACAATATCCTGTGTCCAGCACAAATCCCTGTGGGAGCTGAGCTTGCTCGCGATAGCGGTGGGTCAGCTTGCGAAGATGTTGAATATGCCGCCGTCATCGCGAGCAAGCTCGGCTCCCACAGGGGTTCTCGGGTATTCACAATATCCTATGTCCAGCACAAATCCCTGTGGGAGCTGAGTTTGCTCGCGATGGGGCCAGCCCAAACGCCATTACCTCCCCTGCCCCAAACAAGAACGGCAGCCTCATCGGCTGCCGTTCTTGTTCACCCGATCCTCTCAGACCAAGCGCGACAACATTTCCTGCGCTTCGCTCTTCTGAGTGGCATCGCCTTCGCTGAGGACTTCACCAAGGATGTCGCGGGCGCCGTCGTTGTCGCCCATGTCGATGTAGGCCTGGGCCAGATCGAGCTTGGTCGCCACCTCATCGGTACCGCTGAGGAAGTCGAAGTCCGGCTCGTCTTCAGCGCCAACCAAGGCATCTTCGGCGGTGAAGGTCGGTTGACCCAGGCTGTCGGACAGGCGATCCAGTTCGGCGTTTACATCGTCCAGCTCGGATTCGAAGGCATCCTTTGGCCGGTCAGGGGCATCCATCTCGTCGGCAAGGGACAGATCGAAATCCGCCGGCAATTCGAGATCGTCGGCTGGCGTATCGTCCAGGGCTGGCGTTTCAGCTGCAGGAAGATCCAGGCCCTTGAGGTCATCATCCAGATCCAGGAGGAAGTCTTCGTCATCGAGCGCCGCGACCGGGGTCGGCGCGTCGGCGCCCAGGTCCAGGTCGAATTCCGACAGGTCGTCCAGGCTTTCGTTGGCTTCAGTCTGCTGCTTGAGCACCGACTCGAAACTCAGGTCGTCGTCTTCCGGGAATGCGTCCAGCTCGGCGACAGGCTCCGGTGCAGGCGCGACCGGGGTCTCCAGATCATCCAGGCTCAGGTCGAAGGCGCTGTCCAGCTCCTCATCGGTGGGCGATTTGTCTTCCAGCAGGTCCTTGACGTACTGCGCGTCCAGCTCTGCAGCCACTGTCGCCGCAGCAAGGCCAGCAGCGGCGGTAGCGACCACCATGGCCGGGAAACGGCTTTTCAGCTGTTCAACCTGGGCGAAGTTGTCGCCATTGGCCACCAGTTGGCGTTCCTGGGCGACAAAGGCGTCGCGGTCGCCCTGCTGACCGTAGACTTCCATCAGCTTCAGACGCAAGTCGCTGCGCTGGGGTTCGGCCTTGATGCCCTGCTCAAGCAAGTCGGCGGCCTGGTTCAAGCGGCCGCGGTCGATATGGGACTGGGCCTGGGGCAGCACGTCGTCGGAACGCTCGGCGGCCGGCGCCACCAATGGCGCGGCGATAGGCGGCGTGACCACCACAGGCGCGATCACCGGGGCCGGCTTGGGCGCTGGCGCAGGGGCCGGTTTTGGCTCGAGTTTTACGCTAGGCGGTGGAACCTCAATGCCCTCGAAGCTGCTCGGGGGCAGATCGAGCTCCGGGGAGAAGTCAGCCTCCTCCTCAAGGGCCCGGGCCATGCGCAAGTGTTTTTCCGCTTCCTGTTGGGCCTTGCGGCGACGGGCGAGCAACAACAGCAGCAACAGCAAAAGCAGCGCGCCGCCGCCAATCAACCCTAGCAGGATCGGATTGGTCAGCAGGTCGTTGTATTTTTGCTCGTTGGACGCGGCAGGCGTCGGCTCGACCGGTGCGGCAGGCGGCGTCGCTTCCGGGGTCGCTTCTGGCGCAGGTGCAGGCGCAGTCGTCGGGGCCTGTGGCGCTGGCGCAGGGGTCAGCTCGGCGGACATCGCCGCAGGCGCCTCGCCAGCAGGTGCTTCGCCAGCAGGCGGAACGGCGGCACCTTCGGCCTGCATCTTGGCCAGTTGGTTGTTCTTCAGCTCGATCAGGCGCTGCAGTTTGTCCAGTTGGCTCTGCAGATCCGCCATGCGGCTTTTCAGTTCTTCGTTGTCCCGGCGAGCCGAATCGAGGCTTTCCTGGGTGACTGCAAGCTTGTTGCTGAGCGCCTGGGCATCGCCGGCAGCGCCCTTGCCCTTGCCGCCCGCCTTCGCCGAGTCGGCTGACACCAGACTCAAGTTGTCGCGACCAGCCGCCTGTGCCGGCGCGCCTTCGCCACGGCCACGCTTGGTGGCGTCCAACTGCTGCTTGCCAGCACCCGCCACGCCACGACGCCCCGAGCGCCAGGCGGCGTTCTGCGCAGCCACTTCGGCGATGGCCTGGGGTTGCGGCAACGCCGTGCTTTGCACCGGATCTGGCAGGCGCAACACCTGGCCGGTCTTGAGCAGGTTGATGTTGCCGTTGATGAACGCGTTCGGGTTCAACGCCTGGATCGCCAGCATGGTTTGCTGGACCGACCCACCGTTGCGCACCTTGGCGGCGATTTCCCACAGGGTATCGCGCGGCGTGGTGGTGTACTGGGACGGCTTGGTGGCCCCAGTAACCGGCGTGGACACGACCTGGGACGGTTTTGCCCGGGCAGCGTCGGCGGCCTGTGGCGAGAATTTGGAAGGATCGAGCAATACGCTGTAGTCGCGCAGCAGACGGCCGTTGGGCCACATCACCTGCACCAGGAACTTGACCATGGGCTCTGACAACGGCCGGCTGGACGTGACCCGCAGGACACTCTTGCCGTTGGCGTTGATCACCGGGGTGAAACTCAGGTCATTGAGAAAGGCCTGGCGGTCGACCCCGGCCTTGGCGAAGTCGTCGGGCGAGGCCAGGCTCGGCACGACTTCGGCGGCGGTCAGTTGCTGGACGTCAAGCAACTCGATCTCGGCGACCAGGGGCTGGTTCGGCGTCGACTTCAGGGTCAATTCCCCGAGCCCGAGCGCTTGCGCCATACCGGAGGACAGCGCCGAGGCGGCCGCTATTGCTAACACCAGTTTGCGAACTTGAACCATAGCCTCTTCCTTTGTTTGAACATTCCTCGGCCAGCGAGAAGGTATTGATGCCGCTGCCGTAAGGCATTGCGCGCAGCCCCGAAGCAACGGTGCGCGCGATCGTTTCACTCATGCCCCGGGCAAGTCCCCGCAGGGATGTTCGCCTTCAACGCTCTGGCCAAGCATAGCGCCCAGCTAGAATCATTCGACAAATTGTTGCCAAGTATCTTTTACAGCAGGTCTTTTATCAACAACTCAGCCACTTGCACTGCATTGAGCGCCGCGCCCTTGCGCACGTTATCTGACGTCAGCCACATATTTAGTTCAGCCGGATCGTCGATCCCACCGCGCACACGACCAACGTAGACCACATCCTGCCCCACCGCATCACCCACCGCAGTCGGGTAATCGCCCGCCTCCACCAGCTCGATGCCAGGCGCCGCTTCCAGGGCCGCGTTAACCTTGGCCAGGTCGATGGCGCTAGCAGACTGCACGGTCACGCTAAAGCTATCGCCAAAAAACACCGGGGCTTGAATGCAAGTGACGGAAATCTTTAATAAAGGTTGATTCAGCACCTGGCGCAACTCGCGGACCAGGCGCTTTTCCAGCGATGTATGGCCCTGCTCGTCCGGAGCGCCGACCTGGGCCAGCAGGTTAAACGCCATCTGCCGGTCAAAAAACTTCGGCTCCAACGGACGAGCGTTGAGCAGCTCGGCGGTCTGGCGCGCCAGCTCGCTCACAGCCACGCGGCCCTGGGCCGACACCGCGAGGCTGGCGGTCAGGCTGATGCGCTGCAGATCGAGGCATTCGCGCAGTGGCGCCAGCACAACCGCCAAGGCCGTGGCCGACGCGCTGGGGCTGCTGACTTGCAACGGCTTACTCAAACCGGCCAGGACCTGGGCGTTGGCTTCCGGCACGATCTGCGGCGCCTGTTCGGGCGGCAAGGCGCCGGACAGGTCGATCAGCGCACAACCGGCCGCCGTGGCCCGCGGGGCAAAACTCAGGGTCACCGCCGGGCCGGCGGCGAAGAACACCAGTTGGACTTTGCTGAAGTCGAATTCATCGACCTCGCGCACCCGCACGTTTTTACCGCGGAACATCACCGAGCTGCCTGCCGATTCGCTGCTGGCCAGCAGGTACAGGTCGCCGACCGGGAAGTCCCGCTCTTCGAGAATCTGGACGAGGGTTTCGCCGACAGTACCGGTGGCGCCGATCACGGCAATATCAAAGGACTGGCTCATGGGTCTACCTCAGGTAAAACGTGGGGAGCGGCACTTTACCGGGTGGTCGGTATGCAGGCAATTGGCAGGGGGATTTGCAGTGCCTGGATTGACCTCATCGCGAGCAAGCTCGCTCCCACATGGGGTATTCAGTGGCCGCAAAACCTGTGGGAGCGAGCTTGCTCGCGATGGGGCCAGCCCTGACACACAACTGCCCCCAATAAAAAACCCGCACCTCTCACAAGGCACGGGTTCTTTCACAGCCGCAATCGATCAACGCTCGAGCAGGATCCGCAGCATGCGACGCAGCGGTTCGGCCGCGCCCCACAGCAGTTGGTCGCCGACGGTAAAGGCACCGACGAATTGCGACCCCATGTTCAGTTTGCGCAGACGGCCCACCGGTACATTCAGAGTGCCGGTGACCTTGGTCGGGCTCAGCTCCTGCATGCTGGTTTCGCGATTGTTCGGCACCAGCTTGACCCAAGGGTTGTGCTGGCTGATCAGCCCTTCGATGTCGGCGATAGGCACGTCTTTGTTCAGCTTGATGGTCAGCGCCTGGCTGTGGCAGCGCATGGCGCCGATGCGCACGCAGATGCCGTCCACCGGGATCGGGCTCTTGAAGCGACCCAGGATCTTGTTGGTTTCAGCCTGGGCCTTCCACTCTTCGCGGCTCTGGCCGTTGGGCAGTTCCTTGTCGATCCACGGGATCAGGCTGCCGGCCAGCGGTACGCCGAAGTTCTCGGTCGGGTAGGCATCGCTGCGCATCGCCTCGGCGACCTTGCGGTCGATGTCGAGGATGGCGCTGGCCGGGTTGGCCAGGTCATCGGCGACGGCGGCGTGGGTGGCGCCCATCTGCTTGATCAGCTCACGCATGTTCTGCGCACCAGCACCGGACGCCGCCTGATAGGTCATGGCGCTCATCCACTCCACCAGGCCGGCTTCGAACAGGCCGCCCAGGCCCATCAGCATCAGGCTGACGGTGCAGTTGCCGCCAATGTAGTTCTTGGTGCCCGCATCCAGCTGCTGGTCGATGACCTTGCGGTTGACCGGATCGAGGATGATCACCGCGTCGTCCTGCATGCGCAGGCTGGAAGCGGCGTCGATCCAGTAACCCTGCCAGCCGGCTTCACGCAGCTTGGGGAACACTTCGCTGGTGTAGTCGCCACCCTGGCAAGTCAGGATCACGTCGAGGGTCTTGAGCTCTTCGATGCTGTAGGCATCCTTGAGCACACCGGTGTCCTTGCCCACGGACGGGCCCTGGCCACCGACATTGGAAGTGGTGAAAAACACCGGCTCAATGAGATCGAAATCCTGCTCTTCCAGCATTCGCTGCATGAGCACGGAACCGACCATGCCGCGCCAACCGATCAGACCTACACGTTTCATCGCAACTACACCTATACAAAAGTGGGCCACCGTCGAAGCGGTGGGCCCGAAAGATTACAGATTCCGCAGCGCGGCGACTACTGCATCGCCCATTTGCTGCGTACCGACTTTGGTACAACCTTGCGACCAGATATCACCGGTGCGCAAGCCTTGGTCCAAGACCACGCTGACGGCTTTTTCGATCGCGTCGGCGGCATCGTTCAAGTTGAAGCTGTAGCGCAGCATCATCGACACCGACAGGATGGTCGCCAATGGGTTGGCAATGCCCTGCCCGGCGATGTCCGGTGCCGAACCGTGGCACGGCTCGTACATGCCCTTGTTGTTGGCGTCCAGGGAGGCCGACGGCAGCATGCCGATGGAACCGGTGAGCATCGACGCTTCGTCGGACAGGATGTCGCCGAACATGTTGTCGGTGACGATCACGTCGAACTGCTTCGGTGCGCGCACCAGTTGCATGGCGGCGTTGTCGACGTACATGTGGCTCAGCTCGATGTCCGGGTAATCCTTGGCCACCTGCTCGACCACTTCACGCCACAGTTGGCTGGACGCCAGCACGTTGGCCTTGTCCACCGAGCACAGCTTCTTGCCGCGCACACGGGCCATGTCGAAGCCGACCCGGGCGATACGGCGGATTTCGCTTTCGCTGTACGGCAGGGTGTCGTAGGCCTGGCGCTCGCCATTATCCAACTCACGGGTGCCACGCGGGGCGCCGAAGTAGATACCGCCGGTCAGCTCACGGACGATAAGGATGTCCAGACCCGAAACGATTTCCGGCTTCAGGCTCGATGCGTCGGCCAGTTGCGGGTAAAGAATCGCCGGACGCAGGTTGCCGAACAGGCCCAGTTGCGCACGAATCTTCAGCAGGCCGCGCTCAGGGCGGATGTCGCGTTGGATCTTGTCCCATTTCGGGCCACCCACGGCGCCCAGCAGCACGGCATCGGCAGCACGGGCACGGTCCAGGGTTTCGTCGGCCAGGGGCACGCCGTGCTTGTCGATGGCGGCGCCGCCGATCACGTCGTGGCTGAGTTCGAAGCCCAGGTCGTACTTGTCGTTCGCCAGCTCCAGGACCTTGACCGCCTCGGCCATGATTTCCGGGCCGATACCGTCACCTGGGAGAATCAGAATCTGCTTGCTCATGCTTTCCTCGTTTGCTCTGTCGACACGGGCCTGGGCTTCGTACCCAAGGCCGGGTCGGGAAAAATGCTATCGCTCGGCCCACAGCACCAGTACATCTGTACTGAACGAACCATCGGCCTCAATCTCAAAATATTCACGCACTTCATCGCCCATCGAACGCTGCAGCTGGAGGATCGCCCCACGCATCACCTCGGGCGTGCGCATGCGTTCGACCCAGGAGTGGTACTCCAGGCGCAGGCGTTGGCGCGAGGTGCTGCGGGTGTGCAGCCCTGCTTCGCTGACCTGGCGCAACCACTCGCCAGCCGAATAATCGCGCACATGACTGGTGTCACGCAGCACTTCGATGCTTTGCAAGTAGGTGTCCAGCAATGGCGTACCCGGCGACAGGATGTCGATGAACGCCATCATCCCGCCCGGCTTGAGCACTCGCCTCACTTCCCGCAACGCCAGGCCGAGGTCGCTCCAATGATGCGCCGAATAACGGCTGAACACGAAGTCGAACTCAGCGTCGGCGAACGGCAGGCGCTCGGCGGCGCCACGGACCGTGCTGATGTTGCCCAGGCCACGCTCAGCCGCTGCTGCGGTGACAACATCCAACATCTGTTGGGACAGATCGTAGGCCACCACTTCACCGGCCAGCGGCGCCACGTGAAAACTCACATGGCCGGCGCCACAGCCCAGGTCCAGCACACGGGCATCGCCACGCCCGGCCAACGCCGCCTGCAGCAGCGCGAACTCAGCGCCCTGGGCGTGCACGGCACTGCTCAGGTAGGCCGAGGCCTGTTCACCGAATTGCTTTTGTACAACCTGACTGTGGGCGGTGCTGGTCATGGATGGTTTCCTTTTTGGTGTTGTGTTGCCTGGGCGGGCCCCATCGCGAGCAAGCTCGCTCCCACAGGTGTCTTGTGAACACCATAGATCCCCTGTGGGAGCGAGCTTGCTCGCGATGAGGCCGGTACTGCCTACATCAATCCATCAAGCATCCCGAAACAACCAAGGCTGGCTCGCCCGGTGGTTGGCCTCGAACGCGGCAATCGCCTCGCCGTCCTGCAAGGTCAGGCCGATGTCATCCAGGCCGTTGAGCAGACAATGCTTGCGAAACGCATCGATCTCGAAACCCCAACACCTTGCCGTCGGGACGGGTCACGGTCTGGGCGGCCAGGTCGATCTGCAGTTGATAGCCGGGGTTGGCCTCGACCTGCTGGAACAGCTCATCCACGTCAGCATCGCTGAGGATGATCGGCAGCAAGCCGTTCTTGAAGCTGTTGTTGAAGAAGATGTCGGCGTAGCTCGGCGCGATGATGCTGCGGAAACCGTACTCTTCCAGGGCCCATGGCGCGTGCTCGCGGCTCGAGCCGCAGCCGAAGTTCTCCCGGGCCAGCAACACGCTGGCGCCTTGGTAACGCTCGGCGTTGAGCACGAAATCCTTGTTCAGCGGCCGCTTGGAGTTGTCCTGGTACGGCTGGCCGACATCCAGGTAACGCCATTCGTCGAACAGGTTCGGGCCGAAACCGGTGCGCTTGATGGACTTCAAGAACTGCTTGGGAATGATCTGGTCGGTGTCGACGTTGGCACGATCCAAAGGCGCGACAAGACCGGTGTGCTGGGTAAAAGCTTTCATGCTGCGCTCCTTCAGATCAATTCGCGGACGTCGACGAAACGGCCGTTGACAGCCGCCGCCGCGGCCATCGCCGGGCTCACCAGGTGCGTACGGCCACCGGCGCCCTGACGGCCTTCGAAGTTACGGTTGGAGGTGGAGGCGCAATGCTCACCCGACTCCAGCCGGTCCGGGTTCATCGCCAGGCACATCGAGCACCCCGGCTCACGCCATTCGAAACCGGCCTCGAGGAAAATCTTGTCCAGCCCTTCCGCTTCGGCCTGGGCCTTCACCAGGCCCGAGCCCGGCACCACGATGGCCTGCTTGATGGTCGAGGCGACCTTGCGGCCCTTGGCGATCACTGCCGCGGCGCGCAAGTCTTCGATCCGCGAGTTGGTGCAGGAACCGATGAACACGCGATCGAGCTGAATGTCGGTGATCGCCTGGTTGGCGCTCAAGCCCATGTATTTCAAGGCACGGACGATGGAGTCGCGCTTGACCAGGTCCATTTCCTTGGCCGGATCCGGTACGTTCTGGTCCACCGCCAGCACCATTTCCCGGGGAAGTGCCCCAGCTGACTTGCGGCTTGATCTGCGTCGCGTCGAGTTCAACCACCGTGTCGAACTTGGCATCGGCGTCGGAGACCAGGTCTTTCCAGGCCTCGACCGCCATGTCCCATTCCGCGCCTTTTGGCGAGAACGGACGCCCTTTTACGTATTCCACGGTTTTTTCATCGGCGGCCACCAGGCCAACGCGGGCACCGGCCTCGATGGACATGTTGCAGATGGTCATGCGGCCTTCGACGGACAAGTCGCGGATCGCGCTGCCGGCGAACTCGATGGCATGGCCGTTACCGCCGGCGGTGCCGATCTTGCCGATCACGGCCAGGACGATGTCCTTGGCGGTCACGCCGAATGGCAGTTTGCCCTCGACGCGCACCAGCATGTTTTTCATTTTCTTGGCGACCAGGCACTGGGTGGCGAGCACATGCTCGACCTCGGAGGTGCCGATACCATGGGCCAAAGCGCCGAAAGCACCGTGGGTCGAGGTGTGGGAGTCGCCACAGACCACGGTCATGCCCGGCAAGGTCGCGCCCTGCTCCGGGCCGATAACGTGGACGATGCCCTGGCGCACATCGTTCATCTTGAATTCGACGATGCCGTATTCGTCACAGTTATCGTCGAGGGTCTGGACCTGCAGGCGCGAGACCTGGTCGGCAATGGCTTCGATGCCGCCCTTGCGCTCCGGCGTGGTCGGTACGTTGTGGTCCGGGGTCGCGATGTTGGCATCGATGCGCCACGGCTTGCGCCCGGCCAGGCGCAGGCCTTCGAAGGCTTGCGGCGACGTCACTTCGTGAATGATGTGACGATCGATGTAGATCAGCGCCGAGCCATCGTCGCGCTGCTTGACCAAATGCGAATCCCAGAGCTTGTCGTAGAGCGTTTTGCCGGCCATCAGACGGTTTCCTCATCAGCTTGTTTCTATGCCCCGGGCCCTGAACGAATCAATAACCCCTTGGCTTGTGAGGCTGATCCTATGGGGTTACATTAAATAACTCAAATTCATATTTTTCATGCTTTGCATAACCAACTGGAATCCGACTGGAACCGCCATGGACCTCGCCAACCTCAACGCCTTTATTGCCATCGCCGAGACGGGCAGTTTCTCCGGCGCCGGCGAACGCCTGCACCTGACTCAGCCGGCCATCAGCAAGCGCATCGCGGGTCTTGAACAACAACTCAAGGTGCGCCTGTTCGACCGCCTGGGCCGTGAAGTGGGCCTGACCGAGGCGGGCCGAGCCCTGTTGCCACGGGCTTATCAGATCCTCAACGTGCTGGACGACACCCGCCGCGCCCTGACCAACCTGACCGGCGAAGTGACCGGACGCCTGACGCTCGCCACCAGCCACCACATCGGCCTGCACCGCCTGCCGCCCTTATTGCGGGAGTTCACCCGACGTTACCCCCAGGTGGCGCTGGATATTCAGTTCCTGGATTCGGAAGTGGCCTACGAAGAAATCCTCCATGGCCGGGCGGAACTGGCCGTCATCACCCTCGCCCCCGAGCCTCACACGCTGGTACGGGCCATGCCGGTGTGGGACGACCCCTTGGATTTCGTGGTCGCCCCGGAGCATGCCTTGTTGGAAAAAGGCGCGGTGAGCCTGGCGGACATCGCCTTGCATCCAGCGGTTTTCCCGGGGGGCAATACCTTTACCCATCACATCGTGCAACGGCTGTTCGAGGCCCAGGGCCTGACGCCGAACATCGCCATGAGCACGAATTATCTGGAAACCATAAAGATGATGGTGTCCATTGGCCTGGCCTGGAGCGTTCTGCCGCGCACCATGCTCGACGAACAGGTCGCACGCATTCCTTTGCCGGGCATACAGCTCAGTCGCCAGCTAGGCTATATCTTGCACACCGAACGGACGCTATCGAATGCCGCACGGGCTTTCATGGCCTTACTGGACGCACAAATCGATTTGCCAGGGACAAAGGCATAGGTTGTGCCGCGCCTGTAGGGCCTTGGAGGCTTGTGCTTAATGCCCAAAACCGCTCAAGGCTCGCTAGAAATGCCCAAACCTGCTGACCATCTCCCGCCCTTGCCACGCATTCAGGCGCTCGACCCGAAGCGGTCCGAGCAAAGCTGGGACAGCGCGCCACAGTTGCTGGCCGCCCTGAACGGTGCGCGGCTGGGCGCCTGGTCGTGGGACATCGACAGCGGCCAGATCAGTTGGTCCCGCGGCACCCAGGCGCTGTTCGGCTTCGATCCGCGCCAACCGTTGCCGGCGGACGTGGACTACCTCGATTTGCTGTTACCCGAAGACCGGGCCAGGGCCGTGCGCGCGTTTCACGCGGCAGTGGCCGGGGCGCCACTGGAACAGGCGATGCATCACCGCATCGTCTGGCCCGACGGCAGCCTGCATTGGCTGGAAATCAGTGGCAGCGTGCTGCCCGACAAGCACGGCCGGCCGCGCATGATCGGGGTGATTCGCGAAATCACCCATCAGCGCGAACGGGAACAGGCGCTGCGCAGCTCGGAAAAACGTTTCGCCACGCTATTTCACCTGACCCCGAACATGGTGCTGCTGACCCGCCAGGAAGATGGCCTGATCATCGAGGCCAACCAGTATTTCGAAAGTCTGTTTGGCTGGCCGCTGCACGACATAATCGGCCGCACGACCCTGGAACTGGGCTTATGGGTCCATCCCGAGCAGCGGGCAAAATTGGTGGAGGTCGTCAAGGCCAAGGGCGAAATGACGAGTATGGAGGTAGAACTGCAGGCCAGTAACGGCCAGATCCACAGCGGCCTTCTCAGCGCGCAGAGAGTCGAGCTCGAGGGCCAGCCTTATCTTCTGAGCACATTCCTCGATACCACCGAACGCAAACTGGCCGAGCAGGCCCTCAAGGACAGCCAGGAGCGCCTGGACCTGGCCCTCGACTCGGCGCAACTGGGCACCTGGGACTGGCACATTCCCAGCGGCATGCTCTACGGCTCGGCCCGGGCCGCGCAGCTCCATGGCCTGGAACCCAAGGCGTTCCACGAATCATTCGATGCGTTTTTCGAGGGGGTGCCCACGGAAGAACGCAACAACATGCGCAACGCCTACCGCAGCCTGCGGGAAGGCCCGGCGGGCAATTATCAATTGACCTACCGCGTGCAACTGCCCGACGGCAGCTCGCGCTACCTGGAAAGCCGCGCCCGCCTCTACCGCAACGACGACGGCAGCCCCTTGCGCATGGCAGGGACTTTGCTGGACATCACCGACCAGGTGGAGCGCGAACAAAGCCTGGCCGCCTCGGAAGAGAAATTCGCCACGCTGTTCCAGGTCAGTCCCGACCCGATCTGCGTCACCCACCAGGACAGCGGCCGGTTCCTCGAGATCAACTCCAGTTTCACTCAGACCTTCGGCTGGAGTACCCGCGACGTGATCGGTCTCAGCGCCGACGAAATCGGCCTCTGGGGCGGCTCGGGCAGCAGCCTGCAACGCATCGAACGGGTGATCCGCGAACAATCGCTGAACAATGTCGCCATCGTCGTTCACCACAAGAACGGCCAGCCGCTGACCTGTGTGATTTCCAGCCGGCAAATCAACGTCGGCAATCAGCCGTGCATCGTCACGACTTTGCGCGATATCACGCAGCAGCAACGCTCCGAAGCCGCCCTCAAGGCCAGTGAAGAGAAGTTCGCCAAGGCGTTTCATTCCAGCCCCGACGCCATCACCATCACCGAGCTCGAAAGCGGTCGCTACCTTGAGGTCAACGATGGCTTCTGCCGGCTGACCGGTTACCGCGCCGATGAAGTGATCGGGCATACGGTCTACGAGGTGGGTATCTGGGCCGAAGAAAAACAGCGAGCGGCCCTGCTGGCCGAACTGCAGCTCAAGGGCCGCGTCGTCCACCAGGAAATGCTCGGGCGCAATAAACGGGGGGAAATCCTTACGGTGGAGGTCTCGGTCGAGCCCATCACCCTCAATGAGACCGCGTGCCTGCTGCTGACCGCCCGGGACGTGAGCCTGCTGCGCAATGCCGAAGCCCAGATCCGCCACCTGGCCTACCACGACTCGCTGACCAACCTGCCCAACCGGGCCTTGCTGATGGACCGCCTGAGCCAGCAGATCGCCCTGCTCAAGCGCCACAACTTGCGCGGTGCCCTACTGTTTCTCGACCTGGACCACTTCAAGCACATCAACGACTCCCTCGGTCATCCCGTGGGTGACACCGTACTGAAAATCATCACCGCGCGCCTGGAAGCCAGCGTGCGCCTGGAAGACACTGTCGCGCGCCTGGGGGGCGACGAGTTCGTGGTGTTGCTCAGCGGCCTGGAAGGCTCGCGTAACGAAGTCAGCAAGCAAGTGCAGACGCTGGCCGACACCCTGCGCGAATTGCTTTCTGAGCCGATGTTTCTCGATGGCCAGCGACTGCAGGTCACGCCGAGCATCGGTATCGCGTTGATCCCCGACCACGGCTCCACGCCCACCGATTTGCTCAAGCGCGCCGACATTGCCCTGTACCGCGCCAAGGATTCGGGACGCAACACCTCGCAGATGTTTCACACCACCATGCAAAAAGCCGCCAGCGAACGGCTGCGCATGGAAACCGACCTGCGCCAGGCCCTGGCCCGTGGCGAGTTCAGCGTGCATTTCCAACCGCAGGTCGATGCCCGGGACAACCGCATCGTCGGCGCCGAAGCCCTGGTGCGCTGGCATCACCCGGACCTCGGCGCCCAATCGCCCAACGAATTCATCAAAGTGCTGGAGGACAGCGGCCTGATCCTCGAAGTCGGGACCTGGATCCTTGATGAAGCCTGCGACGGCTTCAAGCAACTGATCGCCAAGGGCAAGATCGACCCACAGCAATTCAGCCTGTGCGTAAACATCAGCCCGCGACAATTCCGCCAGAGCGACTTCGTCGAACGCATTGAAACCTGCCTAGCCACCCATGCCCTGCCCTGCTCCATGCTGAAGCTGGAAATCACCGAAGGCATCGTGATCCAGAACCTGGACGACACCATCGCCAAGATGCGCCGGCTCAAGAAACTGGGCGTGAGTTTCGCCATGGACGATTTCGGCACTGGTTATTCGTCGCTGACCTACCTCAAGCGCCTGCCGGTGGACACGCTGAAAATCGACCAGTCATTCGTGCGCGACGCCACCAGCGACCCCAACGACGCCGAAATCATCCGGGCCATCGTCGCCATGGCCCGCAGCCTCAACCTGGTGATGATTGCCGAAGGTGTGGAGACCCTGGAGCAATTGCAGTTCCTGCAAGGACTCGATTGCCATTTGTACCAGGGTTACCTGCACAGCCGACCGCTGCCGCTGGAGGCGTTTGAGCGGTTGTTGCCGTGACATGGAGACACTGCGGGGAACGCTTGTGGCAAGGGGGTTTTATGTGGGAGCTAAGCTTGCTCGCGACTGCAGCTGACCCGGTATTTGAAGGACCGCATCGCTTTTATCGCGGGCAAGCCTTGCTCCCACATAAAATCCCCTCGCCACAATGAATCTTCCACCGTTCTCCAAAATGAAAAAGGGCGCCCTTGGGCGCCCTTCTTCAGTTGCGATGCATCAGTTTTGCAGCGCGGGTTGCCGCTGCGCACCGTTGATCGGGATGCGCTTGGCTTTTGCCTCTTCCGGAACCACCCGCAACAGGTCGATGCTCAACAGACCGTTGCTCAGGCCGGCGGACTTGATCTCGATATGATCGGCCAACCGGAAGGACAGCTTGAACGCACGCTGGGCAATGCCCTGGTGCAGGAAGGTGACGCTGTCGTTGCTGGCTTCACGCTTGCCGCCGCTGATGGTCAGCACACCTTTTTCCACTTGCAGGTCCAGGTCTTCTTCCTGGAATCCGGCGGCGGCGACCACGATGCGGTACTCGTCATCGCCATGTTTTTCCACGTTGTAGGGTGGATAGCTGCTACCTGGTTCGTTGCGCAGGGCGGTTTCGAACAAGTCGTTGAAACGATCGAAGCCTACCGAGGAACGGAACAGCGGGGCCAGCGAAAATGCAGTACTCATGATTCAAATCTCCTGAAAAATTCAGCAAGTTTTTTTGTCTCCGCGACCCGAATTCGGCATCGCGTAACCCCTATCTAGGGTCCGCCAAAAACTTTTCAAGAGGTTTTTTTGAAATTTTTTCAGGCCGCTTTGGTGCGCTGCACACCCAATAAATGCCCCACCGCGTCCAGGTCGGTTTCCCGGCGCAGCGCGGTAAACAGCTCGACCGCTTCGGGGTAATTGCGGGTCAGCATTGCCAGCCACTGCTTCAACCGGCCCGGGGCTTGGCGCGGTGTCAGTTGTTCGACCACTTGCTGCCAAAAGTCGTGGAGCATCGGCTGCAGCTCGACCCAGGACATCTCGACCACGTCCTCGCCAGCCCGGGCGGCGGCGATTTGCCGGGCCAGGTCCGGGCGGGAAACGAGACCGCGACCGAGCATGATGTCTTCGACACCGCTGATTTCGCGGCAACGGCGCCAATCCTCAACACTCCAGATATCGCCATTGGCGAACACCGGCACCTTGACCACTTCCTGCACGCGGGGGATCCATTCCCAATGGGCCGGAGGCTTGTAGCCATCGACCTTGGTCCGCGCATGCACCACGATGTGCGCCGCGCCGCCTTCGGCCAACGCCGTGGCACAGACCAGCGCGCCGTCCGGGCTATCGAAGCCCAGGCGCATCTTGGCGGTGACGGGGATGTGTTTCGGCACCGCGCGGCGCACGTGTTCGACGATTTCGTTGAGCAGTTCCGGCTCCTTGAGCAACACCGCCCCGCCCCGGGATTTATTCACGGTCTTGGCTGGGCAACCGAAATTCAGGTCGATCACCTCCGAGCCCAACTCACAGGCCAACGCCGCGTTTTCCGCCAGGCACACCGGATCGGAGCCGAGCAACTGCACCCGCAACGGCACGCCGGCAGCGGTCTGGGCAACGGCCAGCAGCTCAGGGGCGAGCTTATGGAAATAGGCCGGCGTGAGCAGACGGTCGTTGACGCGGATGAACTCGGTGACACACCAGTCGATCCCGCCAACACGGGTCAGGACATCCCGCAGGATGTTGTCGACCAACCCCTCCATGGGCGCCAGGGCAATTTGCATGGAAACACACACTCAACGAAAAAACGTGCGGCAGTTTACCGGATTTTGCCCACATTTCCGGCATTCCCCACAAATCCCTGTGGGAGCGGGCTTGCTCGCGAAAGCGGTGGGTCAGCTTGCATTGACGTTGAATGGACTGACGCTATCGCGAGCAAGCTCGCTCCCACAATGGTTCCAGGGCGTTCACGGAATTGGAGTCCGCCACAAATCCCCTGTGGGAGCGGGCTTGCTCGCGAAAGCGGTGGATCAGCTTGCATAGGTTGAATGGACCGACGCTATCGCGAGCAAGCTCGCTCCCACAATGGTTCCAGGGCGTTCACGGAATTGGAGTCCGCCACAAATTCCCTGTGGGAGCGGGCTTGCTCGCGAAAGCGGTGGATCAGCTTGCATAGATGTTGAATGGACTGACGCTATCGCGAGCAAGCTCGCTCCCACAATGGTTCCAGGGCGTTCACGGAATTGGAGTCCGCCACAAATCCCCTGTGGGAGCGAGCTTGCTCGCGAAAGCGGTGGGTCAGCTTGCATTGACGTTGAATGGACTGACGCTATCGCGAGCAAGCTCGCTCCCACAATGGTTCCAGGGCGTTCACGGAATTGGAGTCCGCCACAATCCCCTGTGGGAGCGAGCTTGCTCGCGATAGCAGTGGGTCAGTCTATGAAGATGCCAGATGGATTCAGCGCCACGCCGTAACCCTCGATGAATTCCTGCGGCATGCGCTTGGGCCGACCGGTGGACAGTTCGATGCAGACGAAGGTGGTCTGGGCCCGCAGCAGCGTGACGTTGTCGCTGGGACGGACCAGCTGGAAATGCCGGGTCATTTTCAGGCGCTGGTCCCAGTCGACGATCCAGGTCGCCAATTGCAGTTCGTCGCCTTCATAGGCGGCCGCCAGGTAATCGATTTCATGCCGCACCACTGCCATGGCCCGGTCCAGGCGCCGGTATTCCACCAGATCCAGGCCCAGGCGCTGGGAATGACGCCAGGCACAGCGCTCGAGCCAGGTGACGTACACCGCGTTGTTGGCATGGCCCAGCCCGTCGATGTCTTCGGCATTGACCTGAAGATCAATGATGAATGGCGTTGCCCGATCCCAGCCCATGCCCCTCTCCCGGTCGAATTTGGATCGGGGCAGTGTAACGGATGATCAAGCCGATTGCCGCGCTTGCAGGCTGCGACCGGCCAGCAGTGATAACACCCCATCAATCACACGAGGATCGGCCAGCACCCGCTGATGCCCGCCCTGTGGCAGTCGCAGCAGCCGACTGTCGAACCACGCCTCATGAATCAACTGCGACTCCTTGACCGAAACCGACGTGTCGTCCTCGGCATGGACGATCAACCCCGGCACGTCCAGTTGATAATGCGCCACGTCCATCTTCGAGGCCGGCATGCCCACATCGCTTTCTACCTGGCGAATGAAGGCCGAACGCGCCTTGGGCGGCAGGCCCATCATCCGGGAGAAACCGCGCAGCACCCCAAGAATGCGAGCGGGCGCGGCGATGCTGACCAACGTCTCGGTACGCAACCCCAACTGGACGGCCAACAGGGCACTGGCGCCGCCCATGGAGTGCCCGATCACGGCCTGCAACGGCGGCAACTCGGCGGCGGCTTCGAGCATGGCCCTGGCGAACAACAGGACATTCGCCTCACGACCCGGCGAGCGACCATGAGCCGGGCCGTCCAGCGCCACCACCATGTAACCGGCATCCACCAAGGCCGTGATCAGCGCCGCGAACTGGGTCGGCCGCCCTTCCCAACCGTGCATCAACAAGACCGCCGGACCTTTGCCCCAGCGCAAGGCCGAGAGACCGAAGCGTAAGGTGATACGTTCGGACGTCGCCAGCAACGGCAGCTCCCAATCTCGCGGCGGCAAGTTCCGAGGGCGCATGAACAACGAACGCATCTGCTTCGCCACCAGGTGCGGAGCCACCCAGCCAAGCGTGCCATTGACACTACGAATCCAGCTCAACCTGTCCATCGCTCATCTCCAGGGCTCGCGCCTCAGCTCAACGCACCGCCGACTTGGCGGCGCGCAGCAAACGATCCGATAACTCTCCCGGGCCCAATGCCCGCGCCAGGGCCAGGCCACCCACCATCAAGGCGATGTCGGCCAAAGCCTTGTCGGCGTCCTCCGGGCTGGCCGCCAACTGCGCGACCATCAACTCGATATGCTCATTGAGCACCTCACGAAACGCCTCCGGCAGCCGCCCGAGTTCGCCGACCGACGCCGGGATCGGGCAGGCTTGCTCGGTGCAATCGCGGTGCTTTCGCGACAGATAGAACGCGGCAACCAGGGCGCGCCGTTCTTCGCCTGTCAGCTCGCCGTCCATATCGGCGATCAAGCCGCGGCGCCGATTGAGCAATTGCTTGAAGGCCTCCAACATCAAGGCATCCTTGCTTTCGAAATGGGCGTAAAAACCGCCCACCGTCAGCCCGGCCGCGCCCATCACCTCGCCCACGCTCGGCTCTGCCGGCCCACGCTGAATCAGCGCATCGCTGGCGGCCTTGAGAATGCGTTCACGGGTTTGTGCCTTTTTATCGCTCATCGTCGCCTCCGAATATTACGACTGAAATATTATCCATGTAATAATTTTCCGCAAGCGGAAATTTTCACCGCTGGTCAGAAGACTTTTTCAAAGGATAAGGGAATTGGCCGAACGCCAGACAAACAAAAGGGCCATTCAAGAATTGAATGACCCTTATAAAATCCCGCAGAGCGGGTAATCGTGGCGTCCCCTAGGGGACTCGAACCCCTGTTACCGCCGTGAAAGGGCGGTGTCCTAGGCCACTAGACGAAGGGGACACAAACCTTCTAACTTGATCAGTGCTGAGAACTGATCGATTCAAAGCCGGTGTGGCCAAACCTTGAACCTGTAATTGGTGGAGCTAGACGGGATCGAACCGTCGACCTCTTGCATGCCATGCAAGCGCTCTCCCAGCTGAGCTATAGCCCCGGATTTTTCGCCTCGCGGCGGAGCGACGTCTTGCAACATCGCTTCTGTAAAACTGGCGTCCCCTAGGGGACTCGAACCCCTGTTACCGCCGTGAAAGGGCGGTGTCCTAGGCCACTAGACGAAGGGGACGCAAACCCTTCTATACAACTGATCAACGCTGAGTGTTGATCGCTTCAAGACCGGTGTGGCCAGGCCTTGAAGTGTAAATTGGTGGAGCTAGACGGGATCGAACCGTCGACCTCTTGCATGCCATGCAAGCGCTCTCCCAGCTGAGCTATAGCCCCTCATCGCTGAGGACGGGGCGAATCTTAAGGGCGTATCGGAGGGCTGTCAAATTTATTTTCAACAAATCTAAAAATTTTTTGCCGGGATAACAATCACTTACCGACAAACCCCGGAAAACCGGGGTATGCCCTGCCTCATCGAACGCTTACGCGATCGCGCCCAGCAGTTTTTCCCACTCCTTGTTCTCCTTCTTCGACACGCCACCGAGCAGATCGATGGCCTGGCGCAGGCGGAAACGGGTCAGGTCCGGCCCGAGGATTTCCATCGCATCGAGCACCGACACCGAGCTGGCCTGACCGGTAATGGCGGCGAACATCAGCGGCATGGCATCGCGCAATTTCAGCTCCAGGGACTCGACCACGGCCTGGATGGTCGCGGTGATGCTGTCCTTCTCCCACTGACGCAGGCTTTCGAGCTTCCACAGGATCAGTTGCATCAACTGGCGCACCTGGTCGCCGGAGAGCTTCTTGGATTCGAACAGCTTCGCGTCCGGCGTCACGCCACCGGCAAAGAAGAAGCCGGCCAGCGGGGCGATCTGGCTGAAGGTCTCTACCCTGCCCTGCACGTGGGGAGCGATCTTCATCATGTACTCAGGGTTCAACGCCCACTTCTGCACACGAGCGGCGAACTCCTCCACCGGCAGGTCCCGCAGCCACTGGCCGTTGAGCCACGACAACTTCTCGATGTCGAAGATCGGCCCACCCAGGGAGACGCGTGACAGATCGAAGTGCTCGACCATTTCCTGCAGCGAGAACTTCTCACGCTCGTCCGGCATCGACCAGCCCATGCGCCCCAGGTAGTTGAGCATCGCCTCGGGCATGAAGCCCATGCGCTCGTAGAACGTCACCGAGGTCGGGTTCTTGCGCTTGGACAGCTTGCTCTTGTCCGGGTTACGCAGCAGCGGCATGTAGCACAGCTGCGGTTGTTCCCAGCCGAAGTATTCGTAGAGCAGGATCAGTTTCGGCGCCGACGGCAGCCATTCTTCGCCGCGCAAGACGTGTGTGATGCCCATTAGGTGATCATCGACCACGTTGGCCAGGAAGTACGTCGGCAAGCCGTCGGTCTTCATCAGGACTTGCATGTCCATGCGATCCCACGGGATCTCGACATCGCCACGCAGCATGTCCGGCACCACGCAGACGCCTTCGCTCGGCACTTTCATGCGGATCACATGGGGCTCGCCAGCGGCCAGGCGACGGGCGACTTCTTCCTTGGACAGCAGCAGCGCCCGGCCATCGTAGCGCGGGGTTTCACCGCGAGCCATTTGCTCGGCGCGCATCTGGTCCAGCTCTTCGGCGGTGCAGAAACATGGGAACGCATGCCCCATGTCCACCAGTTGCTGGCAATACTGCTGGTAGATATCGCCGCGCTCACTCTGGCGGTACGGACCGTGCGGGCCGCCGACGTCCGGGCCTTCGCTCCAGTCGATCCCCAACCAGCGCAGGGCATCGAAGATTTGCTGTTCGGACTCGCGGGTCGAACGCAACTGGTCGGTGTCCTCGATCCGCAGGATGAACTCGCCGCCATGCTGCTTGGCAAAGCAATAGTTGAACAAAGCGATGTAAGCGGTGCCGACATGGGGATCGCCAGTGGGCGAAGGCGCGATGCGGGTGCGGACGGTGGTCATGGCATGTCTCGGAAAGAATATAAAAGCAAAGATCAAACAGGGGGCGAATGGTAACAGGCGATGGCGGGCGGGCTCCAGTGAGAGCGGGATTTGTGTGGCCAGTCGTCGACCGAGTCGCGCCCATCGCGAGCAAGCTCGCTCCCACAGGGGTTTTGTGAACGCCGTAGATCCAGTGTGGGAGCGAGCTTGCTCGCGATGAGGCCCTCAAAACCACCACAAAACCTCAGACAGCCAGCAACCGCTCGCGCAACTTGCCAATCTCATCACGCAACTGCGCCGCAGCCTCGAACTCCAGGTCCCGGGCCAGCTGGTACATTTTCTCTTCCAGTTGCCGGATACGCTTGGTGATTTCGCTCGGCGAGCGCAGTTCGGCCTCGTAGCGGGCGCTCTCTTCGGCGGCCTTGGCCATGCCCTTGCGCTTCTTGCTGCGCGAGCCGGGCACGGTGGCGCCTTCCATGATGTCGGCGACGTCCTTGAACACGCCCTTGGGGGTGATGCCGTTGGCCAGGTTGAAGGCGATCTGCTTGTCGCGACGACGCTCGGTCTCGCCGATGGCCCGCTCCATGGAGCCGGTGATGCGATCGGCATACAGAATCGCCCGGCCGTTGAGGTTACGCGCCGCGCGACCGATGGTCTGGATCAACGAGCGCTCGGAACGCAGGAAACCTTCCTTGTCGGCGTCGAGAATCGCCACCAGCGACACTTCCGGCATGTCCAGGCCTTCGCGCAGCAGGTTGATGCCCACCAGCACATCGAAGGTGCCCAGGCGCAGGTCGCGGATGATCTCGACCCGCTCCACCGTGTCGATGTCCGAGTGCAGGTAACGCACCCGCACGCCATGATCGGCCAGGTAATCGGTGAGATCTTCGGCCATGCGCTTGGTCAGCGTGGTGACCAGCACCCGCTCCTCCACCGCCACGCGCTTGCTGATTTCCGAGAGCAGGTCATCGACCTGGGTCAACGCCGGACGCACCTCGACTTGCGGGTCCACCAGCCCGGTCGGGCGTACCACTTGCTCGACCACCCGGCCGGCATGTTCGGCTTCGTAGTTGCCGGGGGTGGCCGAGACAAAAATCGTCTGCGGGCTGACGCTTTCCCATTCGTCGAAGCGCATTGGCCGGTTATCCAGCGCCGAGGGCAGGCGGAAACCGTATTCCACCAGGGTTTCCTTGCGCGAACGGTCGCCTTTGTACATGGCGCCGACCTGGGGCACGCTGACGTGGGATTCGTCAATCACCAGCAAGGCATCGGCCGGCAAATAGTCATACAAGGTCGGCGGCGGCGCCCCCGCCGGGCGACCCGACAGGTAGCGCGAGTAGTTTTCGATGCCGTTGCAGTAGCCCAGCTCCAGGATCATCTCCAGGTCGAACCGGGTCCGTTGCTCCAGGCGCTGGGCTTCCACCAGTTTGTTGTTCGAACGCAGGTATTCCAGGCGCTCCTGCAACTCGACCTTGATCCCTTCGATGGCGTCCAGCAGGGTTTCCCGGGGCGTCACGTAGTGGCTCTTGGGGTAGAAGGTGAAGCGCGGCAACTTGCGGATCACTTCACCGGTCAGCGGGTCGAACGCCGAAATGCTCTCCACTTCATCGTCGAACAGCTCGATGCGGATCGCTTCCAGGTCCGATTCCGCGGGGTAGATGTCGATCACATCGCCGCGCACCCGGAACGTCGCCCGGGCGAAGTCCATGTCGTTGCGGGTGTACTGCAAGTCCGCCAGGCGACGCAGCAAGGCGCGCTGGTCGAGTTTGTCGCCGCGGTCCACGTGCAGCACCATCTTCAGGTAGGTTTCCGGGCTGCCCAAGCCATAGATGCACGACACCGTGGTGACAATGATCGCGTCCTTACGCTCGAGCAACGCCTTGGTCGCCGACAGGCGCATCTGTTCGATGTGGTCGTTGATCGAGGCATCCTTCTCGATGAAGGTGTCCGACGACGGCACGTAGGCCTCGGGCTGATAGTAGTCGTAGTAGGAAACGAAGTACTCCACGGCGTTGTTCGGGAAAAACGCCTTGAACTCACCGTACAGCTGCGCCGCCAGGGTCTTGTTCGGCGCCAGTACCAGGGTCGGGCGCTGAATCTGGGCGATCACGTTGGCAATGCTGAAGGTCTTGCCCGAGCCGGTCACACCGAGCAACGTCTGGTGCGCCAGCCCGGCCTCGATGCCTTCGACCATCAGGCGGATGGCTTCCGGCTGATCGCCGGCGGGCTGGAAGCGGGTGACTAGCTGGAATTCAGACATGACATAACCTCTGGATTCACCCCTGTCGGGCAGCCGACAGGAACGAGAAAGACCGAAACGACTGATGTCGCCCGAGGAAAAAGCTGGGATGCACACAATGTGGAGGTGAATGCCTTCGCTTTCAAGACGAACGTCCTACACGCCTTGAAGACTTTGACGCTGCGAGAGGACTAACGGTCGAAAAAAATCGTAAAAACTTAGCGTAAAAACCGAATCGCCTGTCGCCGTGCCGGGTGATGGCCTCTATACTAGCTCCCCGTTTGTGCACCGCTCTAGTGCATTCGGCTGGAGCGTCACACGTCCCCTCATTCTCCATTCAGAGCCGCGCACTAATGAGCCTGTTTTCCGCTGTCGAATTGGCACCCCGCGATCCTATCCTGGGCCTCAACGAAGCTTTCAACGCCGACACCCGTACCAATAAGGTCAACCTGGGTGTAGGTGTTTACTGCAACGAGGAGGGGCGCATTCCACTCTTGCGCGCCGTTGTCGAAGCCGAGACGGCTCGCGTGGCTCAGCACGTTTCCCGTGGTTACCTGCCGATCGACGGCATTGCCGCCTACGACCAGGCTGTGCAGACCCTGCTGTTCGGCAAGGATTCGCCGCTGATCACCTCCGGTCGCGTCATCACCACCCAGGCCGTGGGCGGCACTGGCGCACTGAAGATCGGTGCCGACTTCCTCAAGCAACTGCTGCCTGACGCCGTCGTCGCCATCAGCGACCCAAGCTGGGAAAACCACCGCGCCCTGTTCGAAACCGCCGGCTTCCCGGTGCAGAACTACCGCTACTACGACGCCGCCACCCACGACGTGAACCGCAGCGGCCTGCTGGAAGACCTCAACGCCCTGCCCGACCGCTCGATCGTTGTGCTGCACGCCTGCTGCCACAACCCGACCGGCGTGGACCTGAGCCCGGAAGACTGGAAAAACGTGCTGGCCGTGGTCAAGGCCAAGAACCACGTGCCGTTCCTGGACATGGCCTACCAGGGCTTTGGCGAAGGTATCGACGAAGACGCGGCGGCCGTGCGCCTGTTCGCCGAGTCGGGGCTGACCTTCTTTGCCTCCAGCTCGTTCTCCAAGTCGTTCTCGCTGTACGGCGAGCGCGTCGGCGCCCTGTCGATCGTCAGCGAATCGAAAGAAGAAAGTGCCCGCGTGCTGTCCCAGGTCAAGCGCGTGATCCGCACCAACTACTCCAACCCGCCGACCCACGGCGCCAGCATCGTCGCCGCCGTGCTCAACAGCCCGGAGCTGCGGGCCCAGTGGGAAGCCGAACTGGCCGAGATGCGCCTGCGCATTCGCGGCATGCGCGACCAGATGGCCGACATGCTGGCCAAGGCCGCCCCGCAGCACGACTTCAGCTTTGTCGCCCGCCAGAGCGGGATGTTCTCCTACTCCGGCCTGACCGTTGAGCAAGTGACGCGCCTGCGCAACGAGTTCGGCATCTATGCCCTGGACACCGGCCGCATCTGCGTGGCCGCGCTGAACCAGAACAACATCGATGCGGTGACCAAGGCCATCGTTCAAGTGATTTGACGCTTTCGGCACTGGATGAAAAACGGGAAGCCATTGGGCTTCCCGTTTTTTTTGAGTGTGCCTATCAGGGCCGGTAGCCCCCCCAACCTGTGGCGAGGGGATTTATCCCCGCTGGGGCGCGAAGCGGCCCTAAACCAGACCACCCGGTATGTCAGGCCGAGTGAGTTGACTGTCTTGGGTCTGCTTCGCAGCCCAGCGGGGATAAATCCCCTCGCCACAAAGGCGTCTGGCCTGACACTCCTATTCAAATCAGGCTAAAGCTCCGTCGCCCGCTGACTCGCCGCATCGTCATAGATGACATACAACGACTCGGCCACTTGGCTCTTGATCGCCTTGGTGCTTTCCAGCCCCAGGACAAACCCCTCGGCCTTGCCGCCGGCGCGGTTCAGCTCCTCGGCGGTGCTGGCCTGGATGATGGCGTCGTACAGCTTCTCGGCGTGAGGCCCCACACCCTTGGGTAAACTGATCTGGGCGGTGCTCACAGGCACACCTCGGCGCAACGAGCTGTGTGAAGCGGTAACAGGTGGTTCATGGCACGTACCTCAATGTCGGCGAATGGCCGGCAGTGCGTCCTGCCACTTCCGGGCAACCATGGTAGCCCTCTCCTGTCCTTGCGGTAACTGCCAATCGTTGATTGACCGTCAATGGGCATCAGGAATACGCCGTCCGGCAATAGACGCTTGACTTCTCTTTTCCAATCAGTAACATACGCGCCATTCCGCGATAGCTCAGTTGGTAGAGCAAGTGACTGTTAATCACTGGGTCCCTGGTTCGAGTCCAGGTCGTGGAGCCAGACAGCAATACAAAAAAGCCCCTGAATCGAAAGATCCAGGGGCTTTTTTTGTGGAAAAAAACAGGTGAATGGCCATATAAGCCTGGCCGATGTCGCTGCCGGAACAATAATCCGGCGCCAAAAAGGCAATATGGTCCGGATCCTGCTTTCTTTTTCCGACCACCAAGCTGTCACATGAGCGTCATGACAGGGCCGCAAACTGGCACTGTCCGCCAACAACAGCTTCATAACAACAAGGACGAAGCTATGCCTACACAAAACCCCCATCGCATTGTCGGCCTGTGCACTTCCAGCAAGGTGTACAACGTACTGACCGAACTCAAGCAGCTGGAAGGCCACCGCAGCGCCAAGTTCCTTTCCCTGCTGGCGGAAAACCTGGTGCGCAAGGGCCTGCTCAACGAGCAGGAAGTGGTGCACATGCTCGATCTGGTCGTCGATTGAGCGGCATCGATTCCTACTATTGAGCCAGTTGATTTTCCGTCCTTCCCCCTGAGCCGTAAGGTAACCCCATCGATTGATGGAGGTTTCCCATGCCCAAGGTTCAAATCATGTCTGTCATTGGCAGCGCCGTCCCCGCCCCACTCCGGGAGCTCGGACTGCTGGCCTGCTGGTACCTGGTGCAGGACGGCGTGACCATCAGCGGCCCGCTGACTTCACTGCCCGCCGCCCAAGCACTGTCGCAACGTATCGGCCCCTACCTATTGAGTGCCTAGGGCAACTGCACACGCGGCGTGCTTTCGACGAACAAGGCCCAACAGGACATGAACAGCGCGGCGATCAGCGGCCCGATCACGAAGCCGTTCAGCCCGAACACCGCCAGTCCGCCCAGCGTCGAGACCAGCACCATGTAGTCGGGCATCTTGGTGTCCTTGCCCACCAGGATCGGCCGCAGGAAATTGTCCACCAGGCCGATCACGAACACCCCGAACAGCGTCAGCACCACGCCCTGCCAGATCGCCCCCGAGAGCAGGAAATACACCGCCACCGGCGCCCAGACGAGGCCCGCCCCCACCGCTGGCAACAACGACAGGAACGCCATCAGCACCGCCCAGGGCAGCACCGTCGGAATCCCCAGGATCCAGAAGATCAGCCCACCCAGCGCCCCTTGGCTGATGGCAACCAGCAGGTTGCCTTTCACCGTGGCCCGCACCACTCGATTGAACTTCAACTGCAGGCGGCGTTTTTGGTGTTCCCCCAAGGGAATCGCCGTGCGCACTTTGCGCACCAGTTCCGCACCGTCGCGCAGAAAGAAGAACAGCAGATAGATCATCACGAAGAAGCTGACCAGGAACTGGAACGTGCCCTGGCCAAAACTGAAGGCCTGGGTGGCGAAGAACTCGCTGCCCTGCATCGCGCTCTTGACGATCTTGTCGCGCAAGCCGTTCAGGTTGCCCAGGCCGAAGCGGTCCAGCAGATGCTGGAAGTACGGCGGCAAGGCATCCTTGAAGCGGGCCAGGTAATCGGCAATGTCCAGCTCACCGCTTTCCAGGCTCTTGTACAGCGCCGCGCCTTCCTGGACCAGCAACGTACTGATGATGATCACCGGCAAGATCGCGCTGACCACACAGATACTCAACGTGAACAACGAGGTGACATTGCGGTGCCAGCCGAACTTCAACTGCAGGCGGCGCTGCATCGGCGCAAAGACGATGCCCAGGATCACCGCCCAGAACACCGCACCGTAAAATGGCAGCAGAATCCAGATGAAGGCGACCGTGACCAGCACCAGGAGCAACATCTGGGCTTTTGTTTTGCAGCATCTTTCGATTCATCAGCTTTCCATGTCCAAAGGCGGGATACACATTAGTCCGCCAGGACTCGCCGGAGTGCCTTCACGTTTGTGCTGTGCATTGATTCAGGTCAATAAGGCCTGGCCGGCCCTGGCGTACCCTCGGCACTTTTTGCGACCTGACCCCACCATGACCCTCGCCGCCCCCGAACTGCTGGCGCCCGCCGGCACCCTGAAAAACATGCGCTATGCCTTCGCCTACGGTGCCGATGCGGTATACGCCGGCCAACCGCGCTACAGCCTGCGGGTGCGCAACAACGAATTCGACCACGGGAATCTGGCCTTGGGCATTGCCGAGGCCCAGGCCATGGGCAAGCGTTTCTACGTGGTGGTGAACATTGCCCCGCACAACGCCAAGCTGCGGACCTTCCTCAAAGACCTAGAACCGGTGATCGCCATGGCGCCGGATGCGCTGATCATGTCCGACCCGGGGGTTGATCATGCTGGTTCGCCGGCATTTTCCACAGATGCCGATTCACCTGTCGGTGCAGGCCAATACGGTGAACTGGGCGAGCGTCGAGTTCTGGCAGCAGCAGGGTTTGAGCCGGATCATCCTGTCCCGGGAACTGTCCCTGGAGGAAATCGCCGAGATCCGCGAGCAGGTGCCGGCCATGGAGCTGGAAGTGTTCGTCCACGGGGCGCTGTGCATGGCGTACTCCGGGCGCTGCTTGCTCTCGGGTTATATGAACAAGCGTGATGCCAACCAGGGCAGTTGCACCAATGCCTGCCGCTGGAAGTATTCGGCGCAACCGGCGGTGGAAAACGTCGTGGGCGACATTGTGCAGACCTATCAGCCGGAGCCGACGCTGGGCCTCGGCGCGCCCACCGACCAGGTGTTTCTGCTCCAGGAAGCCAACCGCCCGGAAGCGTCCATGCCGGCCTTCGAGGACGAGCACGGCACCTACATCATGAATGCCAAGGACCTGCGGGCCGTGCAACACGTCGAGCGCCTGGCGCGCATGGGTGTGCATTCGCTGAAGATCGAAGGCCGGACCAAGTCGCACTTTTATTGCGCACGCACCACCCAGGTGTATCGCCGGGCCATCGATGACGCGGTGGCCGGTCGGGCATTCGATCGCAGCCTGATGACCGACCTGGAGTCCCTGGCCCAGCGCGGCTACACCGAAGGTTTTCTAAGGCGCCATGTGCATGATGAATATCAGAACTACCAGACCGGCAGCTCGGTCTCGGAGCGCCAGCAGTTCGTCGGCGAACTGACCGGCGAACGGCGCGAACGCCTGGCCGAAGTGCGGGTGAAGAACCGCTTCGGCCTGGGCGATCACATGGAACTGATGACCCCCAAGGGCAACTTCCACTTCGACCTGCACCAGTTGCAGGACATCAAAGGCCAGGGCATCGACGTGGCACCGGGGGATGGGCATGTGGTGTACGTGCCGATCCCGGATGCGGTGGATTTGCGGTTTGGGTTGTTGATGCGGGATGTGCGCGAACCTTAGCTCTGACACTGATCCGATCATGCAGGCACCACCAAACAACTGTGGGAGCGAGCTTGCTCGCGATGGCGCCGGATCAGCTAATACTCATTTGACTGACACACCGCCATCGCGAGCAAGCTCGCTCCCACAGGGTTTGGTTGTGTTTGTGCCTGTTGAGCCCGACAGAAACTGCCGAAGGCTGCGATCCTCCGCTTCCGATAGGGCCTGGTAGCCCAGGCGAAAACATCTGGATCGAGAGCGAAAGATCGCAGCCTTCGGCAGCTCCTGCTGCGCCGGAATCAGATCCGGAACTGCCCCACCAGTTGACCCAGGCGCTGTCCCAGGTCGGCCAGGCTGCGGGAGGTCTGGGCGCCGAGTTGGGTTTCGTCGGCGACGCTGTCCACGGCCACGGCGATCTGATGCACGCTGCGGTTGATTTCCTCGGCCACCGCGGTCTGTTCTTCGGCGGCGCTGGCGATCTGGGCGTTCATCGAGTTGATGGTGCCGATCAACTGCGCCATGGTGTCGAGGGAGGCACCCGCCTCGTTGGCCCGTTCCGAGGTGCCATCACCGGCCTCGCTGGAACGGCGCATCGCTTCCACCGCCGCATGGGTG
This sequence comes from Pseudomonas beijingensis, assembly GCF_030687295.1. Lineage (NCBI taxonomy): Bacteria > Pseudomonadati > Pseudomonadota > Gammaproteobacteria > Pseudomonadales > Pseudomonadaceae > Pseudomonas > Pseudomonas beijingensis. Next base: position 5,296,903 of record NZ_CP117425.1, read on the forward strand.
CCGGATTGCAGGCGGTCGATCATGCCCTGGATTTCCTGGGTGCTCTGCTGGGTCCGGCTGGCCAGGGCCCGCACTTCATCGGCCACCACCGCGAACCCACGCCCCGCCTCGCCGGCACGCGCGGCCTCGATGGCGGCGTTGAGGGCCAGCAGGTTGGTCTGCTCGGCGATCGAACGAATCACCCCGAGCACACTGACAATCGAAGCCACGTCCTGCTGCAGGCTGTCCAGGGACACGCCACTGCTGCGGATATCGTTCACCAGCGCATGAATCTGCTGGATGCTGCCGGCCACCACGCGCTTGGCCGACTGGCCTTCTTCGTCGGTCTGCTGGGCCGCGACGGCGGCGCCCTGTGCACTGCGGGCGACTTCCTGGGCGGCCGAGGACATTTCGTTAATCGCCGTGGCGACCTGATCGGTTTCGTGGCGCTGACGCTCCATGGCCTGCTCGGAGCGCTGGGCCTGCTCGGAAACTTGGGTCACCAGGCCGGTCAGTTGCGACGTCATGTCGGTGATCTGCCGCACCAGGCCGTGGATCTTGTCGACGAAGCGGTTGAACGAACCGGCCAGTTGGCCGAGCTCGTCCTGGCTGGTGATGGTCAGCCGACGGGTCAGGTCACCCTCACCCGCGGCGATGTCGTCGAGGTTGTCCTTCATCAGGTGCAGGGGACGCAGGATCGTGTTGGCGAGCACCAGGCCTACCACCGCGATCACCAGCAACACCACCGCAGCGATCCCGACGATGCTCAAGATCACGCCTTGCAGGCGATCGTGGACCTTGGCTTCCACCAGCGCCACTTGGGCTTCGATGCCGTCCAGGTTGACCGAGCTACCGACCGCCAGATCCCACTTGGGCAAGTAGTCGGTGTAGCCGAGCTTGGGCACCAAGTCCTTGCTGCCGGGCAACGGCGAACTGTATTCCAGGTAATGCGTCCCGTCCTTGGCGACTTTCACCAGGTCACGGTTGACGTAGACACCGTTCGGGTCGCGGTTGTCCTTGAAACTCTTGCCCACGCCATCGGGGCTGTTGGCCTTGAACAGACGAATGGTCTCGGAATCGTAGCCGAAGAAATAACCGTCCTTGCCATAGCTGATATTCGACAGCAGCTTGATCGCCTGGGCGCGCGCCTCGTTATCGCCAGGCGCGGCGGCATCGTAGAGCGGCTTGATGGCGGTAAGGCCCACCGCCACGTAGTTCTGCAGCGTGGCCTTGGCCTCGCTGAGCAGGCGCTCGCGGGTCTCCTGGACTTCTTTACTCGCTTGCTCCTTCAAGATGAAGGCCGTGGTCAGGCTGATGATCACGGCGGACAGCAATACCGGCAGTATCGCAAGGGACAGGACTTTAGCCTTCAAGCTCAGGCGCATGCTGTTCACTCTTGTTGGTTTTTATGGCGTGGTTAGCTGTATTAACGGCACCGCGCGGCAAAACTGTAGGACAAGGTGAACGGTCAGTTGGCAGAGTCGCTGAATTCAAGGGCCTCATCGCGAGCAAGCTCGCTCCCACAGGGCCCGGTGGCGTCCACAACACTTGTGTCCACACCGATCCCCTGTGGGAGCGAGCTTGCTCGCGATTGAGGCGACTCGGTCTCGAATTACAACACCATCGCCGCCACCCACCCAAACGCCAGCAGCGGCAGGTTGTAGTGGATGAAGGTCGGGACCACGGTGTCCCAGATGTGATGGTGCTGGCCGTCGATGTTCAGGCCGGAGGTCGGGCCCAGGGTCGAGTCCGAGGCGGGCGAGCCGGCGTCGCCCAGGGCGCCGGCGGTGCCGACGATGCAGACGATCGCCAGCGGGCTGAAACCCAGTTGCAGGCACAGCGGCACGAAAATCGTCGCCAGGATCGGCACCGTGGAAAACGACGAGCCGATGCCCATGGTCACCAACAGCCCCACCAGCAACATCAGGAGCGCGCCGATGCCCTTGTTGTGGCCTATCCAGGCCGCCGAGGTTTCCACCAGGCTCTGGACTTCACCGGTAGCCTTCATCACTTCGGCAAAACCTGAGGCGGCGATCATGATGAAGCCGATCATCGCCATCATCTTCATGCCTTCGGTGAACAGATCGTCGGTCTCGCGCCAGCGCACCACCCCCGACAGCGAGAAAATCAGGAAACCGGCCAGGGCACCGATGATCATTGAATCGAGTAACAACTGAACAGCGAACGCCGCCGCAATCGCCAGCCCGGCCACCAGCAGGCTCAGGGGGTTGTAGCGCACGGTCACTTGCTCGGCCCGGGCAATTTTTTTCAAGTCATAAACGCGTTTCTTGCGATAGGTAAAAAACGACAGCGCCAAGCCAAACACCATGCCCAACGCCGGGATGCCCATGGCATGCGTGATATTGATGCCACTGATGTCGACGCCGCTGCGAGCGACATTGGCCAGCAGGATTTCATTAAGGAAGATGTTGCCGAAACCCACCGGCAGGAACATGTAGGGGGTGATCAGGCCGAAGGTCATGACGCAGGCGATCAGACGACGGTCCAGTTGCAGCTTGGTCAGCACGTAGAGCAGCGGCGGCACCAGCAGCGGGATGAAGGCGATGTGGATCGGCAGGATGTTTTGGGAAGCGACCGCGACCGTCCCCAGCAGGCCGATCAGCACCCACTTGACGCCCGTACCGCCAGCGGCATCCTGGCGATCCACCAGGGCCAGGGCTTTGTCCGCCAGGGCGTGGGCCATGCCGGACTTGGCAATCGCCACGGCGAAGGCACCGAGCAAAGCATAGGACAACGCCACCGTCGCACCGCCCCCCAGGCCGGCATTGAACGCCTTGAGCGTCGCCTCGATCCCCAGGCCGCCCGTCAGGCCACCCACCAGCGCGCCGATAATCAGCGCGATCACCACATGCACGCGGGACAGGCTGAGCACCAGCATGACGCCAACCGCGGCAATTACTGCATTTATCATCGTTACCTCAGAGCACAGCGATGGAAAGCCACCGGACAAAAAGGTCGCGACTTTGCAGCAAGCGGCGGCAAGCTGCAAGGGCCGTGGAGCGGGTTTTCAAGTCCTGCCCCCCTGTATGGAGGGATTTGTGGGAGCAAAGCTTGCTCGCGATGACGTCGTCACCTACAACATCTGTGTTGGCCAAAAAAAATGCTATCGCGAGCAAGCTTTGCTCCCACAGGCTCGCCCACAGGGAGGCTGTGCCATGGAATGGCTGTCAGCGCTTGGGCAACTCGATCACGACCTTCAACCCACCCCACTCACTGTCGTCCAACGCCAGCAGGCCGCCCCAGGTGTCGACGATATCCCGCACGATGCCCAGGCCCAGGCCGTGTCCATCGGTCTGTTCATCCAGTCGCGTACCCCGACTGAACACCTGCTCGCGGCGGTCCGCGGGGATGCCCGGGCCGTCGTCCTCCACGGCCAGGCTGAAACCCTCGGCTGTCTCGGTCATGGTCAGGCGCACCTCGGCATCGGCCCATTTGCAGGCGTTGTCCAGCAGGTTGCCCAACAGCTCCAGCAAGTCTTCACGGTCCCAGGGCAGGTGCAGGCCTGGTGGCGCGACGTAGCTCAGGTGCAGGTGTTCGCCGTGGATCATGTTCAGCGTGGCCAGCAACCCTGGCAGTTCGGCGTCGCAGTCCAGGTGCGCACCGGGCAAGGCATCACCGGACAGGCGGGCGCGGTTGAGTTCACGGTTCAGGCGCTGGCGGACCTGCTCCAGTTGGTCGAGCAACAGTTTGCGCAGCTCGGGGTTCGGGTCGAGCTTCTCGTTCGACGCCAGGCTTTGCAGCACCGCCAGCGGGGTTTTCAAGGCATGGCCGAGGTTGCCCAAGGCATTGCGCGAGCGCTTGAGGCTGTCTTCGGTGTGGGCCAGCAGATGGTTGATCTGCGTCACCAGCGGTTCCAGCTCCCGTGGCACCTGTTCGTCGAGTTGCGAACGCTGTCCGCGCTGCAACTGAGCGATCTGCTCCCGGGCCCGGTCCAGCGGACGCAAGGCACGGCGCACGGTGATGCGTTGCAGCAACAGAATCAGCAACAGCCCCGCCAACCCGAGCCCGAGGCCGATCTGTTGCATCCGGCGGAAGCTGTCACGCACCGGTGTGTAGTCTTGGGCCACGCTGATGGAAATCGCCTGGCCCAGCCGCCGATAGTCGGTGCGCAGCACCAGCAGCTTCTGGCCCTCGGGCCCCAGTTGCAGGTTGCTGTGCAGGCCCGGGTGGTCGAGCCGGGGCAATTCCTGGTCCCACAGGGAGCGGGAGCGCCAGTGCACGTCGGCAAAATCGATGCGGAAATAATGCCCGGAAAACGGCCGCTGATAGGCCGGCGACAGGCGGCGCTCATCCAATTGCAAGCCCTGCGGGCCACGCACCAGGGCCACCAGCAGGTTCTCGCTGTCGTTACGCAGCCCGGCTTCCAGGTAACGCTGCAGGCCCAGCTCGAACAACCACAGACTGGTCTGCGCCAGGACCAGGCCGACCACCACCATCACACCGATCAGGCCCAGGCTCAGGCGCCGCTGGATGGATCTCACTGCGCCTGCCCGCCGAACAGGTAACCCTGGCCGCGACGGGTTTCGATCACGCTGCGTCCCAGCTTGCGCCGCAGGTGATTGACGTGGACTTCCAGCACGTTGGAATCGCGCTCGGTCTCACCGTCGTACAGGTGTTCGGCGAGATGGCTTTTGGAAAGGATCTGCTCGGGATGCAGCATGAAATAGCGCAACAGGCGGAACTCGGCAGCCGTGAGCTGGATGTCGGTGCCGTCGCGGACCACGCATTGGCGACTCTCATCCAAGTGCAACCCGGCGGCCTTGAGCGTCGGCTGGTTGACCTGGCCATGGGAGCGGCGCAGCAGCGCCTGGATCCGCAAGTGCAGCTCTTCAGGATGAAAGGGTTTGGTCAGGTAGTCGTCGGCCCCGGCCTTGAGGCCCTCGATGCGCTCGGCCCAGGACCCGCGGGCGGTGAGGATCAGCACCGGCGTGGCCAGGCCGCCGGCGCGCCATTGAGCCAGCACGTCGAGCCCCGGCACGCCCGGCAGACCGAGGTCGAGAATGATCAGGTCGTAGGGCTCGCTGCTGCCCTGGTACACCGCGTCGCGACCATCGGCCAGCCAATCGACGGCGTAGCCCTGGCGAGCAAGCCCGGCCATCAGTTCATCGGCCAGGGGCACGTGATCTTCCACCAGAAGCAGGCGCATCAGTCTTCCTTATCTTTGAGTAAGCGGCCGGTTTTGGCCTCCAGGTCCAGTTCGCGCACGACGCCGTCGGTGTCCAGCAGCTCGACCTCATAAATATAGACGCCGTGTTTCTCCTCCAACTCGGCTTCCAGCAGCTTGGCGCCGGGGTGGCGGTCCAGCGCCTGTTGCAGAAGCTGTTCGAGCGGCAGGATCACGCCCTGCTGACGCAGTTGCAAGGCCTCGTCCTGATCCAGGTCCCGGGCCACGGCCAGTGAACAAAACACCAGCAGCGCCAGCGCCCATCGGCTGCGGGCGCATAAATTAAGCTTCATTACAGATCCTGATGATTCTTGAGTACCTTGCCGTTGGTGGCGTCCAATTCCACGTCCCACTCAATGCCCTTCTTATCGTGCAAGCCCACCTGATAAATGTACTTGCCGTACTCTTCCTCCAACTCCGTCTCGGTCAAGGTGGCGCCAGGGTGTTTGGCCAGGGCAGCGGCATTGAGTCTTTCAAAGGACAGGATGGTACCAGCGTCTTGCAGTTTGCGGGCTTCGTCCGCGCTCAGGTCTCGTGCGTGAGCCAGGCTCGTACCGAGGGCCATGAGGGTCGCGATGAAAAAGGCAGTCAGGCGGTTCACGGGTTGTCTCCTTTTTATAATCTTTCACAGGGGGGACTGTATCGGGATGAACTTAACTGAAACTGAATCGCCATCATTGAACCCACATCAATGTGGGAGCGAGCTTGCTCGCGATAGCGCCAGCTCAGTCACATCAATATCAACTGACAGACCACCATCGCGAGCAAGCTCGCTCCCACAAGGTTTTGTGTCGCTATAATTGTCCGCTTGTTTGCATTCGAGACTGGTATGACCGCCATCCACATCAAGTTCCCCGCCCTCACCCTCAAGGCCGGCCCCCGTGCGTTCGGGCGCATTCGCCAGGCCGGCCTGAACGCCGCCGATGTTGGCATCCTACCCGGTGCCGCCGGTGGCCCCAAGGCCCTGGGCATCCAGGGGCTGGACCTGGCGCTGTTCGGTGAATGGCTGCCCGCCGCGCCCCGGGAGCGCTCGCTGATCGGGGCTTCGGTGGGGGCCTGGCGCTTCGCCAGCGCCTGCCTGCCGGATGCCGCCGAGGGGATCCGGCGCCTGGGCACCTTGTACAACGAACAAAGCTTCGCCAAAGGCGTGACCATGGCCGGCGTCAGCCAGAGCTCGCAACGCATGCTCGATGACTTGCTCGACGGCCGCGACACTTCGATCCTCGATAACCCGCGGTACCGGCTCAACATCATGGTCGTCAAGAGCCACGGCCTGCTCGCCCAGGATCATCGCGGCCGACTGGGGCTGGGGCTGTCGTCGGTGATCGCCGACAACCTGCGGGGTCGTGCGCGGCTGTCACGGCATTTCGAACGGTTGATCATCCACGACCCGCGCCTGGCCCCGCCCCTGCATCCGCTAAATGACTTTCCGTCGCGCTTCGTGCCCTTGGCGGCCGGCAACCTGCGCCAGGCTCTGCTGGCCTCGGGCTCGATCCCGATGGTCATGGAAGGCGTGCGCGACCTGCCGGGCGCCGGTGCCGGCACCTTCCGCGACGGCGGTCTGCTGGACTACCACCTCGACCTGCCGTACAGCGGCGAGGACATCGTGCTCTATCCGCACTTCACCGACCGGGTCATTCCCGGCTGGTTCGACAAGGGCCTGCCGTGGCGCCGGGGCAATGTCGACCGCCTGCAGGACGTGTTGCTACTGGCACCGTCGCGGGAATACCTGGCGCGCCTGCCCTACGGCAAACTGCCAGACCGTAACGACTTCAAGCGCTTCATGGGCGATGACCCGAGCCGCCGCAAATATTGGCGCACGGCGATGGACGAGAGCCGCCGGCTCGGTGACGAGTTCCTGGAGCTGACGGCCAACGGTGGCTTGGGCGAGCGTTTGCTGACCCTTTAGTCAGCACGGTCGCGCAACGCGGTTATCAAACTGATAAACTCCGCCGCCTGCCTCGCGACCGCTACCTTAAAGAGCCCGAACCTGTGGAAATTTTCAAAGAGTTTACCTTCGAATCCGCCCACCGCCTGCCCCACGTGCCGGACGGCCACAAGTGCGGCCGCCTTCACGGCCACTCGTTCAAGGTGGCGATCCACCTGAGCGGCGATATCGATCCGCACACCGGCTGGATTCGCGATTTCTCGGAGATCAAGGCGATCTTCAAGCCCCTCTACGAGCGCCTGGACCACAACTACCTCAACGACATTCCTGGCCTGGAAAACCCCACCAGCGAAGTGTTGGCCAAGTGGATCTGGAATGAGTTGAAGCCGTTGCTGCCAGAGCTCAGTGCCATTCGCATCCACGAGACTTGCACCAGCGGTTGCATTTACCACGGCGAGTAAAACCTTTGGGGCCCGCTTGTAGGGTCCCACCTGTGGGAGCAAAGCTTGCTCGCGATAAGGATTACACGGTCTCTTCGGAACCGAGGCGCCTGCATCGCGGGCAAGCCTTGCTCCCACAAAATCTAGCGCCGCCATTGGGTTTTCCTGTCCCGTCAGCATTGGCCTATGCTTGGTCCCCTGAGCCATTCTCAGGGGAGTATCGAGCATGACCCACTGGCCGCTGGATCAAACATACGACTTCAACGGACACCCCATCCGCTACGCCATCCACGGCGATGGCCCGCCGCTGGTGTTTGTCCACGGCACACCCTTCTCATCCTATGTGTGGCACCGGATCGCTCCGCTGTTCTTCACCACCCACCGGGTGCACTACTTCGACCTGCTGGGGTATGGCCAATCCGCGCAACCCGATGCCGACGTGTCCCTCGGCGTACAAAACCTGCTGCTCGCACAATTGCTGGCGCATTGGCGTCTGGATTGCCCGGACGTGGTGGCCCATGACTTCGGTGGCGCCACGGCCCTGCGCACGCACCTGCTCAACGGCAAGGACTACCGCAGCTTGACCCTGATTGACCCCGTGGCGCTGTCGCCCTGGGGTTCGCCCTTTGTGCAGCATGTCCGCCAGCATGAAGCGGCCTTCAGCGGCCTGCCCGACTACATTCAGCGGGCGATCGTGCCGACCTACATTCGCGGCGCGATCAAACGGGACATCCCCGACGCGGAACTGGCGCCCTACGTGCAGCCGTGGCTTGGCGAGCCGGGGCAGGCAGCGTTCTACCGGCAGATCGCGCAGATGGACGAGCGTTACACCCGCGAGGTCGAAGGCCTGTACCCGAACGTACGCTGCCCGACCCAGATACTGTGGGGCGAGGACGACCAATGGATCCCCATCGAGCGCGGCCAGGCCTTGCACCAGCTGATTCCAGGCGCGCAACTGCACCCTGTGCCGAACGCCGGACACCTGGTTCAGGAGGATGCGCCGGAGGCCGTCGTCGCGGCGGTGTTGCGCTTTTTGACCTGAAAAAACCGTATCCCCTGTGGGAGCGAGCTTGCTCGCGATAGCGTCAGTTCAGCCACATAAATGTCACTGACACACCGCCATCGCGAGCAAGCTCGCTCCCACAGGGGGCGGATCATGAACAGTGAGAACTGTGTTCCAACTTGAATCACCGCCGCACCGCTTTCGCCCCTTTCGCCCACCCCATCCCCAGGATTGTCTATAAATAATCTCGCGATCACCCGTTTGGCACGGCCGCTGCACGCTTGCGACATCCCTCACCCGCAAGGACCGCCACATGACTCAGAACGATCCGGGCAATGACTACCCCCTGAGCGAAGTCCCGCTGCACGCTCGCAAGGGCCTGGCCTCCACGGCCATGGTGCTGCTGGGTTTCACCTTCTTCACCGCGACGATGTTTGCCGGTGGCAAGCTGGGCGTGGCGTTCGGTTTTGCCGAGATGCTCACGGTCATCGTCATCGGCAACCTGCTACTGGGCCTCTATGCCGCCGGCCTGGGCTACATCGCCTTCAAGAGCGGGCTCAATTCGGTGTTGATGGGGCGTTTCTGTTTCGGCGAGGTGGGCAGCAAGCTCAGTGACTTGATCCTCGGGTTCACCCAGATCGGCTGGTACGCCTGGGGCACGGCGACCGCCGCGGTGGTGCTGGGCAAGTACTTCGAATTGGGCCAGGGCACGGTGCTGTGGCTGATGGTGTTGTTCGGCCTGGGGTTCTGCGCCACGGCCTATGTCGGTTATCGCGGGCTGGAAATCCTCTCGTACCTCGCCGTGCCGGCCATGATGTTGCTGCTGATGCTGTCGATGTGGGTGGCGACGGTGAAGGTCGGCGGCTTCGACGGCTTGCTGGCGGTGGTGCCCACGGGCAGCCTCGATTGGTCCACCGCCATCACGCTGGTGTTCGGCACCTTCGTCAGCGGCGCGACCCAGGCGACCAACTGGACGCGGTTCTCCCGCTCGGCGAAGGTCGCGGTGCTGGCGAGCCTGATTGGCTTCTTCCTGGGCAACGGCCTGATGGTGCTGATCGGCGCCTACGGGGCCATCGTCTATCAACAACCGGACGTGGTCGAAGTGTTGCTGCTGCAGGGCTTCGCCATGGCGGCGATGGCGATGCTGCTGCTCAACATCTGGAGTACCCAGGACAACACCATCTACAACTTCGCCGTGGCCGGTTGCAACCTGCTGCGCACCCGCCGACGCAAGACCGTGACCCTCTGCGGCGCGGTGATCGGCACGTTGCTGGCGCTGCTGGGCATGTACGACATGCTGGTGCCGTACCTGATCCTGCTGGGCACCGTGATCCCCCCCATTGGCGGGGTGATCATGGCCGATTTCTTCTTCCGCTGGCGCGGCCGCTATCCACGCCTGGCCGAAGCCCGGTTGCCGGCATTCAACTGGCCCGGGCTGCTGGCCTATGGGCTCGGCACGGTCGCCGCGTTCAATTCGCCGTGGGTCGCGCCACTGGTAGGAATCGCTGCCGGCGCGCTAACGTATGTGCTATTGATCGGCGTAATGGGTATTCGCACCGCTGACGCGCCCCTACAAGACCTCTAAAGGATTCGCCCGATGCACATCATCAACGCCCGCCTGCGCAACCGTGAAGGCTTGCATGAACTGCACCTGGAAAACGGCCTGATCGCCAACATCGCCCGTCAGACCGAAGCCCCCAGCCTCGGCCCGGAAGACCTCGATGCCGGCGGCAACCTGGTGGTCCCGCCCTTCGTCGAACCGCACATCCACCTGGACGCGACCCTCACCGCCGGCGAACCGCGCTGGAACATGAGCGGCACGCTGTTCGAAGGCATCGAGTGCTGGGGCGAGCGCAAGGCCACCATCACCCAGGAAGACACCAGCACCCGCGCCAAGAAAACCATCCAGGCCCTTGCCGCCCATGGCATCCAGCATGTGCGCACCCACGTCGACGTGACCGACCCCGAACTCACGGCCCTCAAGGCGATGCTGCAAGTGCGCGAGGAAAGTCGCCACCTGATCGACATGCAGATCGTCGCGTTTCCCCAGGAAGGCATCGAGTCCTACCGCAATGGCCGCGAGCTGATGGAAGAAGCGATCCGCATGGGCGCCGACGTGGTGGGCGGCATTCCTCACTTCGAGTACACCCGCGACCAGGGCGTCAGTTCGGTGAAATTCCTCATGGACCTGGCCGAACGCACCGGGTGTCTGGTGGATGTGCATTGCGACGAAACCGACGACCCGCATTCGCGCTTTCTCGAAGTGCTCGCCGAAGAAGCCCGCAGCCGCGACATGGGCGCCCGCGTCACCGCCAGCCACACCACGGCCATGGGCTCCTACGACAACGCCTACTGCGCCAAGCTGTTCCGCCTGCTCGGGCATTCGGGCATCAGCTTTGTCTCTTGCCCGACCGAAAGCATTCATCTGCAAGGCCGCTTCGACACCTTCCCCAAACGCCGCGGCGTCACCCGAGTCAATGAACTGCTCGAAGCCGGGATGAACGTGTGTTTCGGCCAGGACTCCATCGTCGACCCGTGGTACCCGCTGGGCAACGGCAACATCCTGCGGGTGCTGGAAGCCGGGCTGCATATCTGCCACATGCTCGGCTACCGCAACCTGCAAAGCGCCCTGGACCTGGTCACCGACAACAGCGCCAAGGCCATGAACCTGGGCGAGCGCTACGGGCTGGAGCCCGGCCGCCCGGCAAACCTGCTGATCCTGTCGGCGGACAGCGACTACGAAGTGATCCGCAGCCAGGGCTTGCCGCTGTACTCGATTCGCAACGGTGAAGTGCTGATGAAACGGCAGATGCCGGTGGTGGAGTTCGGACCGCAGCTGGGCTGATGTCCCCACCCACCTGTGGGAGCGAGCTTGCGATAGCGTTCTGTCTGTTGAAATGCATTTGACTGACCCGCCGCCATCGCGAGCAAGCTCGCTCCCACAGGGGATCTGTGTTGGACACAACATTTATGTCCACTGAAGACCCCTTGTGGGAGCGAGCTTGCTCGCGATAGCGGTATAAGCCGCACCGCAAAACGTCCAGAAATCCCTATGCCACAAGCCGCGCCGTACCAAACAACCTGACCCGCACCAACTCACCCGCCTCCTCTTCCAGCAAAATCGGCGCAGTGCCGCCGGGCATCACCACCCTCACCGCCCCCGCCTTCACCCAGCCCACCCGCCACGCAGCACTGGCCACCGCACTGGCGCTGGTGCCCGAGGACGCGGTGGGCCCCTCGCCCCGCTCGAACACCCGGGCAACGATCCGCCCTTCGGCCTCGCGCCAGGCCCATTGCAGATTCACCCCCGCCGGGCACGGAACGCCGGCCCCAGCGGGCACCGCATAAGCGATGCGGGTCAGGTTTTGCGACAACGCCGGGGCGCGCATTTGCGTGTTGCTCGGCAGCGCCTCGGCAGCCTCCGTCAGGGTCACGCAATGCGGATTGCCGATGTTCACGAACTGACTGTTGCCCCACGCCGGACTCAATGCGTGGAGTGCCGCCACCCGACTGACATCGCGCTGATTGAACACCACGCTCTCCACGCGTTGGGCAGCGACGGCTTGAGGCCCAAAAAGCGGGTTCCCCAAGTCCAGCCAGAAGCCCTGCACACCCTCGAATTCGGCGGCTCGCACCGATGTCTGCAGCGGCGACAAGCCCTGGTGTTTGTCGTGGTGCACCTGCAACAAGCAATCACCCTCGCTCGGCATCAAGCCTTGCTCTTTCAGCGCCTGGGAGAAAATCGTCAAGCCGTTGCCGCTGCGTTCGGCCAGGGTGCCATCGGTGTTGACGATCAAAACGTCAAAGGGCGGTTCATCCTGGAACGGGCCGACCAACAGGCCGTCGCTGCGATGGGCCTTGGCATCCGGCGGTGCTTCGCCCGGCGCCCAACCGCAGAAGGCATGCACGGCGGCCGTGGTCCAGGACTCGCGCCGCTGTGCCGCGAGGGCGGCTGACGGCGGCAGATCAATACCATGGTCACGCACCTGTCGCGGGGAGACGACGCCATAAATATTGCCGCGTGCATCATAAAACTGCGTCATGGACCAGACCCAAAATCAGCCAGCAAGGGCCGGTACTTTATGCTGGCACAGGCTGCGGGAGCAAAGCCTGCGCGTTGATCGGCACCTTGGGGTCGCGGTGCGGTCAGTGGATATGCAAGCATAGGCCCCCTGCCTGCACCACCGCACCGCACGAAAGCCAAGGACGTTTCATGACTGCCATCACGCCCCCGCCCACCTTTATTCCAGGACGCCTGGAACAGATGTCCACCCGCATCGCTTACCTCATCGCCGGCATCGGCATCGCCGCCTGGGCGCCGCTGGTGCCTTACGCCAAAGTGCGGGCGAACCTGGATGAAGGCACCCTCGGGTTGCTGCTGTTATGCCTGGGGGTCGGGTCGATCCTGGCGATGCCGATTTCCGGCGCACTGGCGGGGCGGTTCGGCTGCCGTCGGGTGCTCAGCGGCGGCACGATTCTGATCTGCCTGGCGTTGCCGTTGTTGGCGACAATGACCTCCCTGCCTTGGCTGGTGGCCGCGTTGTTCCTGTTTGGCGCCGGGCTCGGCACCGTGGACTCGACCGTGAACCTGCAAGCGGTGATCGTCGAGCGGGCCAGTGGCAAGACCATGATGTCGGGTTTCCACGGCATGTTCAGCCTCGGCGGGATCATTGGCGCGGCTGGCGTCAGCGCCTTGCTCGGCCTGGGGCTTTCGCCGCTGGGGGCGACGTTGGTGGTCAATGGCGTGCTGCTGGTGGCGCTGTTCAAGGCCGCGCCGCACCTGTTGCCCTACGGCAGTGAAAGCTCGGGACCGGCGTTTGCCATTCCCCATGGCGTGGTGTTGTTCATCGGCATCCTCTGCTTCATCGTGTTCCTGGCCGAAGGCGCGGTGCTGGACTGGAGCGCAGTGTTCCTGACCACCGAGCCGGGTGTGGATACCGCCTATGCCGGGTTGGGTTATGCCGCCTTCGCGCTGACCATGACCGTCGGCCGCCTGACCGGCGACTCGGTGGTGCATCGCCTTGGTGCCAAGCGCGTGATCATCTATGGCGGGTCAATCGCAGCCGCGGGGTTCCTGCTGGCGACCCTCGCACCGATGTGGCAAGCGGCGCTGCTGGGGTATGCGTTGGTCGGGGCCGGGTGTTCGAACATCGTGCCGGTGCTGTACACCGCCGTCGGCAAACAGACCCTGATGCCCGAAGCGATCGCCGTACCGGCCATCACCACCATCGGCTATGCCGGCATCCTCGCCGGCCCGGCGTTGATCGGGTTTGTCGCCCATGGCAGCAGTTTGAGTTTCGCCTTTGGGCTGATTGCACTGTCGCTGGTGGCAGTGGCGATCAGTGGGAAAGTGTTGAAGGTCTGAGTTCTCTACAGACCCTGTGGGAGCAAGGCTTGCCCGCGATGAAGATGACGCGGTCCTTTTGAGACCGAGGTGTCTGCATCGCGAGCAAGCTTTGCTCCCACAGCGTAAAGTTCACTCAACCCTTGACTCGATCAGAACCCCACACTCGCCTGCACAAAGAACGTACGCGGTGCGCCGACATAGATGCCCGAGTTGTTGTCGCTGGAACGGGTGTAGTACTGGTGATCGAACAGGTTTTTCACCCCGGCGCCGACTTTCAGGTTCGACAGCTGTGCACCGAAGTCATAACCAGCGCGCACGTTCCAGAGCACGTAGCCCGGCATGTCGCCGTACTGCCCATCGGCGGTGCCATCGGTGATGTAGTCACCGCTGAAACTGCCATCGGCGTTCACACTGTTGCCCGGTGCTCGCTGCTTGGACTGGGCGAAAGCGTCGAGGTTATAGGTCCAGCGGTTGACGTCGTAGCGCAGGCCCACGTTGGCCACCTGGCGGGAGTAGAACGGCAGGTCACGGCCCTTGAAGCTCGGGATCTGGCCTTCGTAAGTCGCGCGGGTGTAGGTGAAACCGGCGTTGGCGGTGAGGCCTTCGAGGCTTGGGTCGAGCGCGGCCATGTCGTAATGCACCGAAGCCTCCAGGCCCTGGTGCTTGGTCGCGCCCATGTTGGTCCAGCCCACGTCGTTGCTGATGTACTGCAGCTCATCGTCAAAGTCGATGTAGAACAGCGTCACTTCGCCGCCCCAGACGTCATCGTTGTAACGCGTGCAGATTTCGTAGGTCTTGGCCTTTTCCGGGCTCAGGCCGTTGGCGGTGTTGTTGCCGTCGCCGCCCTGGCCGAGCTGGAAGTATTGCAGGCTGCCGAACGAGGTCTCGTAATTGGCGAACAGCTTCCAGGCATCGGACAGGTGATACATCACACTCAGGGCCGGCAACGGTTCGTTGCTGTCAATGCTGCGGCGTTTTTCCTGCACGGGGCGGCCGGCGGTGTCGAGCACCGGGCGGTCATGCCATTCGGTGCTGATGCTTTCGAAGCGGATGCCCGGGGTGATAGTCCATTTGCCGACGTCGATCTTGTCATCGATGTACACCGCGTGGGCTTCGGTGCCGCCAGTACGGTCCTGGTAGACGTGGCCGTCGGCCCCCGGGCGCACAACCGGTTCGTTATTGCGCAACGCCAGGCGGCTGGCCTCTTCGTGCATGCCTTCCTTGAGGTAGCGATAACCGACGCTGGCTTCCTGGGTGGTGGACCCCAGGTCGAACACGTGGGACACCCGAGGCTCGATGCCGAAGGTGTAATAGGTGCGCGGGTAGGACACCAGGTTGCGCTGATCCCGCGAGGCGATGGTGCTGCCACGGTAGCTGTCGGAGTAATAGGTCAGCACTTCGGCCTGGGTGCGCTCGTTGATCTCGCGAATCCACTTGAACGACACATCCTTGCGCCGGCCGCTGAAGTTGTCCCAGTCGCGGTCGGATTGGTACGGGTTCGCGTCGTATTGCTTCTGGGTCAGGCCGCCGGGCATGTCGGCCTTGGCGTCGTAGTAGTGGAAATTCAGCGAGAAGTCGTCGACATCGGTCGGCGCCCAGTGGGTCTTGAGGATGACATCGTCGATGTCGTTGCCGTTGTTGCTCTGGCGATACCCGTTGCCGTTGACGCCGGAATACAACAGTGCCACGCCCAGGCCGTTGTCGGCGGTGCCGCCGAGGAAAGCCGTGTCGATGTGTTTCCAGCCGCCGCGTTGGGAGGTTTCCAGGGTGGTGCCGATTTCACCGGTGGCTTTTTCCGGAATGGCACGGGTCACGAAGTTGATCACCCCGCCGACGTTCTGCGGCCCATAGCGCACAGACCCGGCGCCGCGCACCACGTCGATGCTGTCCAGGTTACCCGAGGAAATCGGCGCCATGGACAGTTGCGGTTGGCCATAGGGCGCGAACGCTGCCGGTACGCCGTCGATCAATACCGTGGAGCGTGGCGACAAGCGCGAGGTCAGGCCACGCACGCCGACGTTCAGGGAAATGTCGCTGCCACCGGTGCCGTTGGCCTCTTGCACCTGCACACCCGGCACCCGCCGCAGCACGTCGCCGACGTTCATGGCGCCCTGCTCCACCATCGCTTCGCGGCGGATCACCGTACGCGCACCAGGGTGGTTCTGCACCACTTCGGCGTTGGCATCGCCGAGCCAGTCACCGACCACCTGGATTTCAGTGGCGCCCAGCTCCAACGGGCCGGCACCGGATGCCGAGGGTGCCGGCAACACGGTCGCCGAACCGTCATTGATCTGGTATTGCAGGCCGCTGCCTTGCAGCAATTGGCGCAAGGCCGCTTCCGGGGACAGGTTGCCATCCACCGCCGGCGCCTGCTTGCCCGCCACCAGCTCGGGGCTGAAGAACACTTGCAACGCGGTCTGCTGGCCGAGCTGGCTCAAGGCTTGCCCCAACGGCTGCGCCTGGATGTGGATGGCGGTGGCGGCCTGATCGGCGAACGCCTGGGGCACGGCGGCGCTGACCGCCAGGGTCAGGGCCAGGGGCAGCCAGCGTACGGAGGTACGGTTGTTGTTTTTGGCGGTTGTTTTCACGTCGAACCTTGTCCTGTTGATCGCAAGAATACGCGTCTGTTAATGCAAACCAGTTGCAGTTGGACAAGAAGACGAAGAACTCGGAAAAAACCTGAATTTATCGTGCGATTATTTCCTGGCTGCCGTCATCCAGACTGCGCACGGCCACCGGCAGGATGTTCGGCAGCGCCTTGAGCAATGCCTCGGGATCGTCGGCGCGGAACACGCTGGTCAGGCGCAGCTTACCCACCGCCGCACTGCCGACCCGCAGGGGCTGGAGGCGATAACGGGAGACTTCTTCAGCCACTTCACTCAAGGGCGCGTCATTGAACACCAGCTTGCCGTTGCGCCAGGCCGTGAGTGCATCGGCGTTGATCGCGTACGGTGCGGCGACGTTGCCCTGGGCATCGATCTGGGTGCCGAGGCCCGGCGTGAGGCTGACGAACGGTGCCTTGGGCGCGCCGCGTCCCCGGACCTTGACGCTGCCCTGCGCCACCGCCACCCGGGTCTTGTCGGCATCGCGGCGCACATCGAAGCGCGTCCCGGTGACCGTCACCTGGCCGTTGCCCGCATCGACGGTGAAAGGCCGGCCGGCATCATGCTCGACCGTGAACAACGCCTCGCCTTCGGCCAGTTCCACCCGACGTTGACGGTGTGCGAACTGAATCCGCACCCGGCTACGGCTGTTGAGGTCGATCACCGAACCGTCCGGCAAGGCAATATGCCGACGCTCGCCGAGCGCGGTGGCAAACTCACCGCTGTAATCGGTAGAAGAACTCAAGCCACTGAACAGACCCAGGCCGACCGCCACCGCCAGCAACCCGGCGGCGACGGCGTAGCGTAACAGCGGCCGGCGCTTGGGACGTTCGGCAGGTGGCTCGCACAGCGCTCGCAGGCGTTCCTTGGGCAGCAGGTCCGTGGCGCTCCAAATGCCCTGGAGCAATTGAATCTCGTCACGGTGATTGGGATGCTCGTCCAGCCAGGCTTCGAAACCCTGACGCTCCTCGACACTCATGGCAGGCGCTTGCAAACGCACGAACCATTGCGCCGCCGCGTCGCGAACCCTGTCCTGCCCGCACGGGCATTCACGGCTATCCATCATGGAAGGTCCTGTGGCTCAGGTGAAAGAGGGCGACGGATCATTGGCCTGGACCGTCCAGGCGATCGCGCAGATGCCGCAGGGTGCGGATCATATACTTTTCCACCATGTTTTTTGACAGGCCCAGGCGCTCGGCGATTTCTGCCTGGGTCAGGCCTTCGATCTTCTGCCAGACGAACACCGTGCGGCAGTTGGCCGGCAGCTCGGCAAGCGCCCGTTCGATGGAGTCCGCCAGTTGGATCGCATGCATGAAGTGCTCCGGGTCGCCCGAAAACGACTGACCAGGGTCGATGACAGCCTCTTCCATGGCCCCCCGTCGATCTTCGCGCCGATAGCCATCCACTGCAATGTTGCGCGCCGTCTGATGCAGATACGCCCGTGGCTGCTCGACCCCACTCGAATCGGACTCGAGCACCCGCACGAAGGTGTCATGGGCCAGGTCCTCGGCCTGCTGGCGATTACGCAGGCGACGGGTCCAGGTGCCGATCAACTCTTCGTAGTGCTCGAAAAAGCCGGGTCTGCGGGGCAGCTTGGGGGTCATCACGGCGCGCTGTGGGAACGGGGCGTGAATAGTAATGGTTACTATTAATGAGAAGCAAACCTATTACGGCGCCTGTCGTCCGAAGCTTAAAATGAGGATTAAATCTATGTGGGAGCAAAGCTTGCTCGCGATGGCGGTGTGTCAGTCAATGGTGCATGGACTGTTGGACCGCTATCGCGAGCAAGCTTTGCTCCCACAGGCTACCCACACAGGTATTTTTTCTCTGATTACGCCTCAGGCATCTTGCGAAAGCCCACCGCCAAGCGGTTCCAGCCATTGATGGCGTTGATCGCCACGGTCAGGTCGACCATTTCCTTGGGGCTGAAATGCTCGCTCAGCAAGGCATAGTCGGCGTCCGGTGCGTGAGTGTCGCTCAGGCGGGTCAGGGCTTCGGTCCAGGCCAGTGCGGCGCGCTCGCGGCCGGTGAAGAACGGCGCTTCGCGCCAGGCGGTCACGGCGTACAGGCGACGTTCGGTCTCGCCGTCCTTGCGGGCGTCGGCGGTGTGCATGTCGATGCAGAACGCGCAGCCGTTGATTTGCGAGGAGCGCAGCTTGACCAGTTCCAGCAGGGACTTCTCCAGGCCCAGGTTCGAGGCGGCGTTTTCCAGGGCCAGCATGGCTTTGAAAGCGTCGGGGGAAGCGGTGTAGAAATCGATACGCGGTTGCATGGTGAACTCCAGGACAATTGGGTGTAGCGCTACGTTAGCCGTGCAGTGGCGCGGTACAAATAGCCAATTGTTGGGAAGTTCGGGTGGCCAATGGCAGACCGATGCTATTCCTTTGGGAAGAACACGAATCTATCGTGGCGACGGGATTGTGGGAGCAAGGCTTGCCCGCGATGGGTGCGATGCAGTCCTTCAGAGATCGAGGCGCCTGTTTCGCGAGCAAGCTTTGCTCCCACACAGCGAGGGAGCGGTGCTTGTCGTTCAGATAGGCTTCAGGCCCGGCTGCGCAACCATTGCAGAAAGCGCTTCTTGGCGATTGGCTTGGGGACTTCGCGGGTCAGGTTCTGGGCCAGGTGCATGCGCACGTCCAGGAGGTTTTTCATCGCGTCGTTGATATCGCGACGGGCCTCCAGGCACGGCTTGAGGTAACTGTTTTCGATGCGGTACAGGGTACAGAAAGTCTTGGCGGAAAAATTCGCCAGGGCCGCCTGCTCGGCGACGATCCCGGCTTCGCCGATCACTTCTCCCGGCCCCATGCGCCCGCCCTCGAGTGGCTGGCCGTTGCGCATGAGGGTCACGCTGACCACCCCCGACTCGATGATGAACAGATGATCACTGACCTCCCCCGCTGCCAGGATCACGTCGCCGGCGCGGAAGGTTTGCAGGGTCATGTTCTGGCTGAAGGTGTCTTTCTCATCCTGGCGCAGGGTGGAGAAAATGTTCGAGCTTTCCAGTAAGACCCGAGGCCGCGACGCCACCTGGGGCGTGGCGCTTTCACTGGTGGACAGCAGGCTCACGCCCGATGCTTGCAAATGCCGGAACGCCAGGTCGAACAACTGATTGCGCACCGTGCGTTTCAGGGCCATGGAGGCAACGAACCCGCTGATTTCATACTCCGCCCCGCCGCTGCCGCTGCTTTTGAGGGCGACGCTGGGGGCCGGGATGGCGAGCAGGGAACGACAGCCGATCATGGCCCGCTCCAACGCGTCGATCACGGTTTGTGGCCGCGCGTGAGGGCTGACCTGGATGCTGATGGACAAGCCATGGACATCGCTGGGTCGGCTGAAGTTGATGACCTTGGCCTTGGCCGCCAACGAGTTGGGGATCACCGCCATGCTGCCCTGGGCGGTCTGCAAGCGCGTGGCCCGCCAATCGATGTCAGTGACCCGGCCTTCGGTGCCGTCGATGGAAATCCAGTCATCGAGCTGGTAGGGCTTGGTGGTGTTGAGCACGATCCCGGAGAACACGTCGCTGAGGGTGCTCTGCAAGGCCAGGCCGACGATGATCGCCATCGCACCGGACGTGGCCAGCACGCCCTTGACCGGCAAATCCAGCACATAGGCCAGGGCCGCGATGACGGCGATCAGGAAAATCACCGCGCCGAGCAAATCCTGCAACAAGCGTCCGGTGTGGCCGACCCGCTGCATCAACGCCACCACGATCAGCACCGTCAGGGTTCGCGCGGCGAACAGCCACCAGGTAATCTGCAAACCGGTAGCGGCCAGGTGCCGAGGCACGTCGTCGACCCACTGCGCCGGCACCATGGGGTTGAGGCCTTCATTGAACAGCAGCACGCTGAACAACGAAAAAATCACCAGCCTTGCGCCGACTTTCCAATAGATCCGATCCGCACTGACCAGGTGCCACATCAGTAGGTCGAAGACCAGCAGCGCCAGGGCACAGAGCAGCGGGTGCTCGGAGATCAGAAACAGCATCGGGACAGCTCCAGGAGGGCGATTGGCGAAGATTGGCACAGATTGACGACGCTGTAGAGATCCCCGCAGATCCCCATGCAGATACCCATGTGGAAGATCCCCATGTGGGGAGCGAGCTTGCTCGCGATTGCGGTGTGTCAGTCAATGATGCATGGACAGTTAGATCGCTATCGCGAGCAAGCTCGCTCCCACAGTGGGTACTAAGTGGCTGTTGTTTTCGCGTTCAGTCATCCATCCGGCCAAAGCGCCCGGAGTGGAAATCATTGAAGGCCTGGTGGATTTCCTGTTCGCTGTTCATCACGAACGGCCCATGGCCAACGATGGGTTCGTCGATCGGCTCGCCACTGAGCAACAGCACCACCGCGTCGTTATTGGCTTGCAGGTTCAGTTGGTCGCCGGCCCGGTCGAACAGGGCCATCTGCCCGGCCTCGACCCGTTCGCGGCCATTGGCCTGGACCGAGCCCCGCAGCACCACCAGGGCGGTGTTGTGGCCTTCGTGCAGATCAAGGGTGAGGTTTTTATCGGCATTCAAACGGATGTCCCAGACGTCGATGGGGGTGAAGGTCCGCGCCGGGCCTTGGTGCCCCTCGAAGCGCCCGGCGATCAGGCGCAGGCTGCCGGCGTTGTCCTTCAAGGCGATGTTCGGAATATCGCCCTTGAGGATTGTCTGATAGCCGGCCGGGGCCATCTTGTCCTTGGCGGGCAGGTTGACCCACAGTTGGACCATCTCCATGAACCCGCCCTGCCGGGCAAAGGCTTCGGAGTGGAACTCTTCGTGGATGATGCCGGACGCGGCGGTCATCCATTGCACGTCGCCGGGGCCGATCTTGCCGCCGCTGCCGGTGGAGTCACGGTGCTCCAGTTCGCCCTGGTAGACGATGGTCACGGTTTCGAATCCACGATGGGGGTGCTGGCCGACGCCACGACGTTCGCTGGTCGGCGTGAATTCGGTGGGGGCGGCGTGGTCCAGCAGCAGGAATGGGCTGATGTGCTTGCCCAGGTTGTCGTAGGAAAACAGCGTGCGCACCTGGAAACCGTCGCCGACCCAATGGGGCCGCGGGCTGGTGTAGAGGCCGATGATGTTTTTCATGCTGTGTCTCCAAAATCAGGTACTGCGATTTGATGGACACAGCTTAAAACCGACACCCTTGAAGCACTAGACAGCAAAAACCGGCCTTAGCGTTCTACTCAGAGAACGACGAATAAAAACCTGTGGGAGCGAGCTTGCTCGCGATAGCGGTGTCTCAGCCGAAGATGCATCGACTGACAGAACGCTATCGCGAGCAAGCTCGCTCCCACAGGTTTGGGGGTAGCTCATTCAAAGATGATTGCGCTTGGCAAACTCCGACAGCCCCACCAAGGATTGCAACCCGAGTTTTTCCAACAGCCGAGTCTTGTAGGTGCTGACGGTTTTCGGACTCAGGAACAGGCTTTCAGCGATGTCCTTGCCGCGCATGCCCATGGCCAGCATGCGCAAGATGGACAGCTCGCGGGTGGAGAGGCTTTCCAGCGCCTGTTGCTCACTGCGTTGCTGGAAGTCCAGCCGGACGGACATCTGGGGAAAATAGGCATAACCGGACTTCAATGCCTGGATGGCCTTGGTCAGTTCCTTCAGGTCGCTTTTCTTGGTCACAAAGCCTCGGGCTCCGGCCGAGATGCAGCGGTTGCAGAAGTGCTGCGCATCCTGGGAGGTGAACACCAGCACGCCGCATTCAGGAAACTGGGCGATGATCCAGACCAGCAGGTCCAGGCCGTCGAAACCGTTCATCACCAGGTCCAGGATCACCAGGTCTGGCGCGCCCTCCTTGATGAGGGCCCTGGCATCGGCCGCGCCGCTGGCGTCCCTGATTTGGGTGAACGCCTCATTCTGGCAAATAAGCCGCAGCGCCCCTCGTATGACAGGGTGGTCATCCACGATCAACACGTCTTTCAAGGCAGTTCCCCAAAACAATACAAACGGCACCGGCGCCATGACCACACCGGACTCTTGCACAAGCGCCGGGCCTTGCCACCTGTCAGGCCTGACAGGGCGGACCAACGGTCAGGTTCAGTGTCCATGCCCCTGCCTGAGGGGACGCCCCCATGCTGGCAGCGGCTCATGGACCTGAGGATCAACCCGCTCCATCAAGCGCCGCAGTGAAGCCAGGTCAGGCAGTGGCGCCTGGCTCAAGTGCAGGCTCGATCGACGCGCGACAGGCACCGGCGACTGACTGGCCGGTTGCGTGTTGTAAATCATCCCGTGGCGAACCTGTGGGTTATAGACAACAAAATCGTGCAGATCCAGTGCACCACCGGCCAGTTGGGCGTTGACGACAATCAGGTCGAACGGCTCGCTGCCGTATTCCACCAGCGTCAGCAACTCCTGCAAATGGCTCACGGGGACAACCCGGAAATAGCCCTGTTGGTTGAACAGACGCTCCAGCACGATTCGATGGGTATGTTGGGTATCGGCAATCAGGATACGGAGTGCTTTGTTCGGCATGGCAAGCTTTCCAATAGCAATGCGCCAGGTAGGCACCGGCTCAAGAACATTAAGGGCGCTCAGGCTAGAGGAAGCGTTTGAAGGGCGATGTAGGACTATTCCTAAAATGAAGCCAGACACAGCCCCTATGACGATGGAATTTATCCTGCACGGCGCTTTGTAGGCGCTGGCGAAGCCTGCGATCTTTTGCTTGGGATTCAAGTGTCTGGGGAAAGATCGCAGCCTCGTTGCACTCGTCAGCTCCTACAGTTCCTACTCGGCTACGACGCCTTCCATGTAGGTCTTGAGTCGTTCCGCCAGGTGCTCGATGGCTTGGCGAAGGTCTTCCACGGCTTCAGCAAGCAGCGACCTGTCGCCTTCTCGACAAGTGCTTTCCAGTGCCTCGCAGGCGGCGATCAGACGTTGCGCCTGGATGATCCGCGCCCCGCCCTTGATCCGGTGTGCCAGGTCCGCCAGGCCTGGCAAGTCCTGTCGGGTGGCCAACTGCAGCAGTCGCGCTTGATCTTCGGCATTGCTGTTGACCAGCTCCTCCAACAGCGCCCTGATGGCGCGCGTGTCACCACCGGTCAATTGCTCCAGGCCGGTCAAGTCGAGGCCATCGCTGGACTGGGGCGCCCGCGCATCCGGCATGACCGAGGCCAGGCACGCATTGAGTGCCCTGAGGCCGATGGGCTTGAACAGGCAATCATCCATCCCAGCCTCGGCGCAACGCTCCTTTTCCTCGGGCTGGGCGTTGGCCGTGAACCCCAGGATCAGCACCGGCGACAGGTTGCGGTCGCGCTCTTCGTCGCGAATGGCCCGGGCCAGTTCGTAGCCGCTCATCAAGGGCATGTTGCAGTCGGTGATGACCACATCGAAGTGTTCGCCGCGCCAGGCCTGCAGACCTTCGACACCGTTCTGTGCCTCGCGGACGCGATGACCCAGGTAGCCCAGTTGCTGGGACAACAGCAAGCGGTTGGCCGGGTAGTCGTCGACCACCAGAATACTCAGCGCCGGGACCGGCAGCAGCGCCTCGACCTCGGCAGGCGCCGCCGGCAGCGCATCGAGCAAGGGCAGGTCCAGCAGAACCTCGACCTGCGTGCCCTCCCCCGGCACGCTGCGCAACGTCAGGGTGCCGCCCATCATCTCGCATAACGTGCGGCTGATGACCAACCCCAACCCGGAACCGCTACGGACCGATTGAGGGTGATGGCCGGCCTGGGTAAAGGGGCTGAACAAGCGGCGCTGATCCTCGGGGGAAATGCCGCAACCGGTGTCCTCGACTCGCAGGCAAATGCCAAGACGCCCGTGTTCAGCGTCCAGCTCGCCGCGCACACTCAGGCGCACTTCGCCCTGGTCGGTGAACTTGATGGCGTTGCTCAACAGGTTCGAGACGATCTGCTTGAAGCGCAATGGATCAATCAACACGTCGCGGTTGACCCCGACGTCCAGCACCCAGTGCAAACGCAGGTGCTTCTGCCAGGCCAGGCCCTCGAAGATCCGCGCCACCGACTCGATCAACGTGTGCAGATTGGCCCGTTGCGGCGCCAGCGACAGCTTGCCCGACTCGATGCGGGCGATGTCGAGGATGTCGCCGATCAAGTCCAGCATGCCGTGGGCGGCACCCGATGCGACTTCGATGGCGAATCGGTCCACGACGCCCTGGTCGGCTTTCTTCAGCGCCAGCTCCAACAGGCCGATCACCGCATTCATGGGTGTGCGGATCTCATGGCTCATGGTCGCCACGAAGGTGGTCTTGGCCCGATTGGCCTCGTCGGCGCTTTCCTTGGCCACGCGCAATTGTTCCAGCAGGCGCCGCAGATAAACACCCCAGCCCAAGGCCACCAGCAACAGCAGCGCAGCAACGACGAATCCCTGGAGGATCGGGGTGCGGTTGCGCAGCCAATAACTGTCGTCGATCACCACCTCGCTGCGCCAGCGGTTGGTCAGCTCGTCCATCTCTTCCGGCGTGATGCTCAACAACGCCTTGTCCAGGATCGAGTAAAGCTCCAAGGCGCCCCGGTTCGTCGCCAGGGCAACGTGCGCGGGCAAGGTGCCCACGGTGCTGGTGACTTGCAGCGTGTCGCGGTACTGGCGGGAGATCATGTAGCGGGCGCTGATCAGCGGATTGATCGCAGCGTCCGCCGTGCCGGCGGCGACCATGGCCATGGCGTCGGCCGCATTCTGCGCCGCCACCAGCTGCACGCGGGGGAACTGCTCCAGCAGGAACTCGCGCAGCACATTGGCACGCACCAGGGCCACGCGCTTGCCCGCCATCTGGTCCAAGGTCAGCGCCTTGGCCCTGACCGGCACCACCAGCACGAACGGGTTCGCCAGGTACGGTCGGGTAAAGCGCAACTCGTCCTCGAGTTCGGCACTGGGGATGGCGGTCGCCAGGACGTCGGCCTTACCGCTCTTGATCTGCCCGATCAAATCATCAACCGAATCACCCCGCTGCACATCGAATTTCAAACCAGTGCGCAGGCTGACGCGGGCCAGCACATCGGCGCCGATGCCGCGCAAATGGCCTTGCTCGTCGAAGAACGTCAGTGGCAGGAAGTTTTCGTTGACCGCCACCCTGATCCGCGGATGGGCATCCAGCCAACGCTGCTCGTTGACGCTGAAATGCAGCGCCTGCTGACCGGGCATGCTCGCCCCGCCAGCGCTCCAACGCCGCAGGATGATCATGCGTTCGCTGGCGGGAATGGCTTGCAACGCGGCGTTGACGATGCGCAACACGCGCCCATTGTCGCGATTGACCGCAAAGGCGAACGGCTGCACTTCCAGGCGCGAGAAATCAGCCAGTTGGACGTTGTTCAGATAATTTTTGCTGATCAGGTAGTTGGTACTGATCGAGTCCCCCAGGTAGACGTCGGCCTGACCAAACGCCACGGCGCCGATGGCGCTCAAGGTCGAGGGGAACAACTGCAAGGAAGCCTCGGGATAAAACGCCTCGACGGTTTCCGGCGGCAAGTAGTGATAGAGCATCGCCACCCGCTTGCCCGCCAGGTCCGTGGGCAAGTCCTGGCTGTCGTCGATGCGGGCCACGAGGGTCGGCAAGTCATCGGCATAGGGCTGGGACATCGTCAGGTCCGGATCGGCGGCTTCGAAGCCGTTGGCGGTGCCGAGCAGGTCGATCTCACCGCCGCGCAAGGCCTGGAGCAATTCGGCGTGGGACGGATAGCGCTGGACCTGCACCTTGACGTGCAACAGTTGCCCCAGCAATTGCGCATAGTCGGCGGTCAGGCCTTCGTAGTCGCGACCATTGCCGGTGATGCTGAAAGGCGCATAGTCCGGCGCCGAGGCACCCAGCAGCAACGTGCCCTTTTGGCGCAGCCAGGCCCAGTCGGCGGCGTCGAGGGACACCGAATAATCATCCACGTGGGAGCGCCCGAGCACCTGCAACGACTCAGGCGCCGCGTCCACCGGTGGCGCCACACTCAAAGAGCCCAGCAACAGCGCCACCAGGCCTGTGCGTAGAAGCAGCATCATCTGGTCAAGGTGTTTCGCTTGGCGTAGTCGGCCCGGAACACCGTCGACTGCACATTCAGTCAGGGTGACCGGCTGCGGGTTCAGACTGCCAATACGAGGGAACAGCGAACCGTCGATGCGCCTGTCGAACAGACGCATGACATGAGTGTAGGAAGTTTCTGAAGAATTTCCTGTGAGTGACTGGAGGCCAGGACCCGAACCTGTGGGAGCGAGCTTGCTCGCGAAGGCGTCAGCTCAGCCAATATTGAAGTGACTGACACGACGCCATCGCGAGCAAGCTCGCTCCCACAGGGGGGTGCGTTGACTGATAGATTTCTTGCGAGTGACTCGCTCCCACAGGGCCTATACGGCGGCGAGCAACCGATCACGCACCGGACGCGCCTGCCCGCGATTGTTCCCATGCTCATACAGCGAACCGGCGATCTCATCGGCACGCACCGGCAGGATCGACAGCAAGGTGTCGCTCAGGCCATGGCTGGCCTGGCAGAAGCCCTGCATGTAGATCGCCGCCTTGCAGCGTTCGTCGGTGATCAGCTTGTAGTTGCGATCCACCTCGAAATCCCCCAGGTACTGCGCCAGCGGCTCCAGCAGGGTGCGGTGCATCTGCCGCTCGTAACCGGTGGCCAGCACCACGGCGTCATAACGGCGCACCGTCAGCTCGCCGGTGGCGTTGTTGCGCATCGCCAGTTCCACGCCGGCGTCAGTGGCCGTGGCTTTCTCGATCGTGGTGAGGGTACGGAACGCATGACGGGCAATGCCAGAGACTTTCTGACGATAGAAAATCCCGTAGATGCGTTCGATCAGGTCGATGTCCACCACCGAATAGTTGGTGTTGTGGTACTCGTTGACCAGCCGCTCGCGCTCGCTGTGGGGTTGCTGGAACACCAGGTCGGTGAACTCCGGCGAGAACACTTCGTTGACGAACGGGCTGTCGTCCGCCGGCTTCAAGGCCGAGCCGCGCAGGATCATGTCGACCTGTGCCGAAGGGAAGCTGTCGTTGAGGTCGATGAAGGCCTCCGCCGCGCTCTGCCCACCGCCGATGATGGCGATGTTCATCGGCTGGCCCTTCACGCATGGCTGGCTCGCCATGCGTTCCAGGTACTGGGAATGGTGGAATACCCGCGCGTCATCCCTGAAGGCCTTGAACGCCTCGGGGATGCGCGCCGTACCACCGGCACTGACCACCAGCGAACGGGTGGTACGCACCAACTCTTCGCCCTGGGCATCCCGGGAAATCACCCGCAGCGCTTCGACCTGCTGGTTGTGCAGCACCGGTTCGATGCGCAGCACTTCTTCGCCATAGCGGCTCTGTTCGGTGAAGTGTCCGGCCACCCAGCGCAGGTAGTCATTGAACTCCATGCGGCACGGGTAGAAGGTGCCCAGGTTGATGAAGTCCACCAGGCGACCATGGTGCTTGAGGTAATTGACGAACGAATACGGGCTGGTGGGGTTGCGCAGGGTCACCAGGTCCTTGAGGAAGGAAATCTGCAACTCGCTCTGGGTCACCAGGGTGTTGCCGTGCCAGCGGTAGTCGGCCTGCTTGTCGAGGAACAGCACGTCCAGTTCACCCTGGACCGGCCCCCGCTCCTGCAGCGCGATGGCCAGCGCCAGGTTCGAAGGGCCGAAGCCAATGCCGATCAAGTCGTGAACGATGGGCGATGCAATTGCCTGTGTCATGTCCAGTGTCCTCTGGAAAAGCCCCTCAACAGGGCACGAAAAGCCTGGGGAACCTGACCGGCATTCGCGGCGCCGGCAAGTCGTCTGTTGAGAGGAACGAGGACAATGAAAAAAAATTTACCGCCGGGTGACCGGCGACGATCGAATCAGGGCGCGTCCCACTGACGCACGCGAACGCGACAGTGCTTCATGGCATTGACGATGTGCTTTTCCACCAATGCCCGGGAAATGCCCAGGCGCTCGGCGATTTGCGGGTGGGACAGGCCTTCGAGCTTGCGCAGCAGGAAACTCTCGCGGCACAGCGGCGGCAGCTCGGCCAGGGCGCGCTGCAGCATGTCCAGGCGCTGGCCATGATCGAGGCTGGTGTGGGGCGACGGCGTGAAGAAGCGTTCTTCACTGTCCAGCACATCCAGGGATTCGACCTGGCGCAGGGTATTGCGCCGATGCCCGTCGATCACCAGGTTCAGCGCCGTGCGGTAGAGGAATGCCCGAGGCTGTTCGATGGGCGTGTCGCTGGCACGCTCCAGCACCCGCACATAGGCGTCATGCACCACATCCTCGGCCGCCTGGCGGTTGCCTAGCTTGGCGTTCAGGAAACACACCAGCTCGCGATAGTAGTTTTCCAACATGACTCCCGTGCGCAATGACTGCGACAGCTATCCCTGTGCCACCCGGCATGCCGGAAAAGGGCATGGCACGATAGTGGCAGATTCAATCGCGTAATTTATAGTAATTCTCATATAGATTTAAAGCATTGGTTTGTATCTAGGCGGATTCGTTTATTTCCATTGGCGCCGAGTACCGCTGGTGTGGCGAGGGAGCTTGCTCCCGCTGGCCTGCGCAGCAGGCCCAAAGCAGGCGACACTTTTAAAACTGGGGACTCAGGTCCTGGGGCCGCTTCGCGGCCCAGCGGGAGCAAGCTCCCTCGCCACGGGCCATGTCGTTTCAACTGCTACCAAGTATTTCACCCCACTAAATTCCTGCCCGGAACGCTCGTTTACCAGAACAGCCCCCCGTCCCCGCCCTTCCTGGGATGGGCCCGATATCACCGGCCGGAACCCTGCATGAAACGTCCCCGCCCTACCCGACGCGCCTGGCTTCTCACCTTCGCCCTGCTTCCGGCCGTGGCCTTCGCCGCGTGGCAAGCGGTCGTGCCCAGCCGTGCGCCCCTGGTCACCGCGCCCGTTACCCGTGGCGATATCGAAAACAGCGTCACCGCCCTCGGCACCCTGCAACCCCGACGTTACGTGGATGTAGGCGCCCAGGCGTCCGGGCAGATCCAGAAGATTCACGTGGAAGCCGGCGACGAGGTGCGTGAAGGCCAACTGCTGGTGGAAATCGACCCGTCCACGCAAAAAGCCAAGCTCGACGCCGGGCGTTTTTCGATTGAAAACCTCAAGGCCCAGCTCCAGGAGCAGCGCGCCCAGCACGACCTGGCGCAGCAGAAATTCCGCCGCCAGCAGCAACTCAAGGCCGGCGGCGCCACCCGCGAGGAAGACGTGCAGACCGCCCAGGCCGAAGTGCGGGCGACCCAGGCGCGCATCGACATGTTCCAGGCGCAGATCCGCCAGGCCCAGGCCAGCCTGCGCAGCGACGAGGCCGAGTTGGGTTACACGCGCATCTATGCGCCGATGAGCGGCACCGTGGTCGCCGTCGGAGCCCGGGAAGGCCAGACCCTCAACGCCCAGCAGCAAACCCCGTTGATCCTGCGCATCGCCCGGTTATCGCCCATGACCGTCTGGGCCGAAGTCTCGGAAGCCGACATCGGCCACGTCAAGCCAGGCATGACCGCCTACTTCACCACCCTGGCCGGCGGCAGCCGGCGCTGGAGCAGTACCGTTCGGCAGATCTTGCCAGTGCCACCGCGCCCGCTGGAAGCCAGCCAGGGTGGCAGCCCCACCGGCGGGCGCAGTGGCAGCGAACGGGTGGTGCTCTACACCGTGTTGCTCGACGTCGACAACGCCGACCGCGCGCTGATGACCGACATGACTGCCCAGGTGTTTTTCGTCGCCGCCCAGGCCCAAGACGTACTGACCGTGCCCAGCGCCGCATTGCAAGACAATGCCGGCCAAGTGCAAGTGCTGGCCGAGAACGGCGAGGTTCAGCCGCGGACCGTGCGTACCGGCGTCAGTGATCGACTGCGCACCCAGATCGTCGACGGCCTGAATGAGGGCGAGCGGGTGCTGATCGACTCGGCTGTCGGCAGCGGGGGCTGAATGAACACGCCCCTGATCGAACTACGGGACATTCGCAAGGCCTACGGCGGTGGCGACAGCCCCCGGGTGGAGGTGCTGCGCGGCATCGATTTATCCATCCACGCCGGAGAATTCCTGGCGATTGTCGGCGCCTCCGGTTCCGGTAAATCGACCCTGATGAACATCCTCGGCTGCCTCGACCGCCCCACCAGCGGCGAGTACCGTTTCGCCGGCGAAGACGTCGCCCATCTGGGCAGCGATGAACTGGCCTGGCTGCGACGCGAAGCGTTCGGCTTCGTGTTCCAGGGCTATCACCTGATTCCTTCCGGCACCGCCCAGGAGAACGTCGAGATGCCGGCCATCTACGCCGGCACCTCCGCCGCCGAGCGCCACGTCCGGGCCAGCGCCCTGCTCGAGCGCCTGGGCCTGGCCAGCCGCACCGGCAACCGTCCCCATCAGCTCTCCGGCGGGCAGCAGCAACGGGTGTCGATTGCCCGGGCCTTGATGAACGGCGGCCACATCATCCTCGCCGACGAACCCACCGGTGCCCTCGACAGCCAGAGCGGCATCGAGGTCATGGCGTTGCTCGACGAACTGGCGAGCCAGGGCCACGTGGTGATCCTGATCACCCACGACCGCGAAGTGGCGGCCCGGGCCAAGCGCATCATCGAGATCCGTGATGGGCTGATCATCAGCGACAGCGCCACCGCTTTGCCCCACGACGCGCAAGCCAATCCAAAGGCGTTGCAAGCCGTGGACCTGCGCCAGCGCCTGAGTGCCGGCAGCGAACACAACGGTGCCTGGAAAGGTGAGCTGGTGGACGCGGTGCAGGCGGCGTGGCGGGTGATGTGGATCAATCGCTTTCGCACCGCCCTGACCCTGCTCGGCATTGTCATCGGCGTGGCCTCGGTGGTGGTGATGCTGGCCGTGGGCGAAGGCAGCAAGCGCCAGGTCATGGCCCAGATGGGCGCGTTCGGCTCGAACATCATCTACCTCAACGGCATCGCGCCCACCCCACGCGCCGCCAAGGGCATCATCAGCGAATACGACCTCGCCGCCCTCGCCGAGCTGCCCGAAGTGCAACGGATCATGCCGGTCAACGGCGCCGAAGCCAGTGTGCGCTTCGGCAATCTCGACCACACCAGCTACGTCGGCGGTAACGATACGAATTTCCCGACCATCTTCAATTGGCCGGTGGCCGAGGGCAGTTACTTTACCGACGCCGATGAACGCGGCGCCGCGGCGGTGGCGGTGATCGGCCACAAGGTCCGGCAGAAACTGCTCAAGGACGTCGCCGACCCCATCGGCCGTTACATCCTGATCGAGAACATGCCGTTCCAGGTGGTCGGCGTGCTGGCGGAAAAAGGCGCCAGCTCCGGGGATTCGGACGCCGACAATCGCATCGCCGTGCCCTACTCCGCCGCCAGCGTGCGGTTGTTCGGCACGCGTCATCCCGAATACGTGGTGATCGCCGCCCGGGACGCCGGCAAGGTCAAGGAGGCCGAACAGGCGATCTCCCGCACCCTGTTGCGCCTGCACGACGGCAAACAGGATTTCGAGCTGACCAACAACGCCGCGATGATCCAGGCCGAAGCGCGCACCCAGGGCACGCTGTCGCTGATGCTCGGTGCCATTGCCGCGATTTCGCTGTTGGTGGGCGGCATCGGCGTGATGAACATCATGCTCATGACCGTGCGCGAACGCACTCGCGAGATTGGTATCCGCATGGCCACCGGCGCCCGCCAGCGCGACATCCTGCGCCAATTCCTCACCGAAGCAGTGATGCTCTCGGTGGTCGGTGGGGTCACCGGTATCGGCCTGGCCCTGCTGGTGGGCGGCGCGTTGCTGCTGGGCAAGATCGCCGTGGCCTTTGAATGGCTGGCGGTGTTCGGTGCCTTCGGCTGCGCCTTGGTCACCGGCGTCGTCTTCGGCTTCATGCCCGCCCGCAAGGCCGCCCGCCTCGACCCGGTCGCGGCCCTCACCAGTGAATGAACCCCACCCTATGAAAGCGCACCTGACCCTCCTGGCCGCCAGCCTGTTGCTGGCGGCCTGCGCCACCCCGGTGTCGGCACCGGACAGCGGCATCCAGCCGCCACCGGCCTGGCAGCACCTCGACACACCCAGCGCCCGCGCGGACAACCAGCAGTGGTGGACACATTTCGGCAGCCCGCCATTGAACCGGCTGATCGAACAGGCGCGACGGGACAGCCACGACCTGGCCGCCGCCATGGCCCGGGTGCGCCAGGCCCAGGCCAGCGCGGTGATTGCCGGGGCGCCGTTGCTGCCAGCGGTCACGGCCGGGCTCAACGGTAATCGCCAGGAGTTGCTGCGGGGCAAGGGCTACAGCCAGCTGGACGTGGATCGGAACAACCGCACCATCGATTACTACGACGCCAACCTCAGTGCCACCTATGAGCTGGACTTCTGGGGTGGCAAACGGGCGGCTCGGGACAGTGCGCTGAGCACGCTGGCGGCCAGCCAGTTCGACCGGGCGACGGTGGAGTTGACCCTGCTCAGCGGCGTCGCCAACAGCTACACCCAGGCGTTGTCCCTGCGCGAGCAACAGCGCATCGCCGAACAGAACCTAGACAACGCCCAGCGCGTGCTCGACCTGGTGCAGACCCGCTACGACGCCGGCAGCGCCACGGCCCTGGAACTGTCCCAGCAAAAAAGCCTGGTGGCGGCCCAGCAACGCCGCGTGCCCCAAGTGCAGCAACAGGCCCGGGAAGCCGTGATCACCCTGGCGACGCTGCTGGGGCATCCGGTGCAGTCGGTCAGGCTGGATGACGACAGTTTCGACCGCCTGCACTGGCCGGCCATCGATGTCGGCGTGCCCAGCGAACTGCTGCGCCGTCGCCCGGACATCGCCGCCGCCGAAGCGCGCCTCGCCGCCGCCCAGGCCGACATCACCGTGGCCCGCGCCGCCATGTTGCCCTCTGTCACCCTGGGCCTGAGCCTGGGCACTGGCGCCGACATCGCCGACCAGTTGCTGCGCAACAACGTCTACAACCTCACCGCCGGAATCGCCGCGCCGATCTTCAACAACGGCCGCCTGAGTGCCGAACGAGACAGGGCCAGCGCCCGCCAGGAGGAACTGCTGGAGCTCTACCGCGCCGCCATCATCAACGGCTTCGCCGACGTCGAAAAAGCCCTGAACGGCATCAACGGCCTCGACCGCCAACGACAATGGCAAAGCGAAGAGCTGCACCAGGCCCAGACCGCCTTCGACATCGCCCAGCGCCGCTACCAGGCCGGCGCCGAAGACCTGCTCACCGTACTGGAAACCCAACGTACGCTGTACGCCGCCCAGGACATGAACGTGCAGCTGAGATTGGCGCGGGTGCAGGCGAGTGTGGCGTTGTACAAGGCGTTGGGCGGGGGCTGGCGGGTGATGTAGGCCTCGAACCCCCCCTCAAGCCAAATAATACATTGTGGCTAGGGTGATCTCCTGTGGGAGCAAGGCTTGCCCGCGATGCAGACGACACGGTTTCCGAGGACCGAGGTGCCTGCATCGCGGGCAAGCCTTGCTCCCACAGATAAATCTCCTAGCCACAAATAGTGTTCGGCTTTGGTTCTGTTTATCCGACCATGTAGGACTCTCGAGTGAGGCTACGTTGCCTTGCGTCACTGCCTACAACTACGCCAGAATCCGCCGGCTTGTGCGCCTAACCTCCTGTCGATAACTTGTTTCCCGTCACTGCCCATCAGTGATCGGGTCTGCAAGCCCGACGAAATACCAGGCGCATAGCCACAAGCCAATCGACACGTCCGTGTCGCTCAATGGCGGCTGTGTGCGGGAGACCTTCGGGTCTGCCGGGTTCCTGGTTTCCCGGTCTTGCAGACCCGCGCATAGCTGCCACCCATCATCTGCAAGTGATGTCTGGCAGCGCCCTTTGAATAATCAGGAGCTGCACCATGTTCAAGATCACCCCCAATCCTCCCGAAGGCGATTCCAAAAAACTCGACGAAGCCGCCGACCGCGCCCTCTCCTACTACCTCGACCCCAAACCTGAAAAACCCACTCCACCGCCGGGCCAGCTGTTCACCGTTGCAGAGAGTGCGGACTTGGAATGCCTGCTGGCCAACCTCAGCGAAACCCTTGCCTCGGTCAATGTCATGGCCAACGAACTGGCCTTTGATCTGGAAGGCGCACGGCGGAGTTTTGCCCTGGGGATCCAGCAGATGGTCGAGCTGAGTGAGCTGCTGGCAAACCGTGCCTTGGACATTGCCGCGCCGCGTTAGCACCTCACACTAACCTCAAGCCAAGCGACATTTGTGGCGAGGGGATTTATCCCCGTTGGGCTGCGCAGCAGCCCCAAACCAGCTCCCTCAAAAATATCTGACACACCGAGGTGTTGATGATTGGGGCTGCTGCGCAGCCCAGCGGGGATAAATCCCCTCGCCACAACAGTGTTTGCCTTAAGTTCTGTGGACAGCGTGCAGAGGGAGTTAAACCGGTTTGGACTTGAGATTGCGCGCATACCACGGTCGTTGCGGCACACGGCGAAACAGTTCGGAGAGCTTTTTGTCATCGCTGCCGAACGTAATGCGCAGGGCAAGTTTCATGGTTTCCGGGTCCATTTCCACCGAGCGTCCGAGCTGCAGCCCCGGCGTGGTGCTGCAACCGTGGGTGTCCGGGCCCAGCCAAGGGTCGGCGATTTCCACCCAGCGGCCCGGGGCGAACCAGGGCACACCGCTGACCTTTAGCCGGCTCACTTCCCCCGGGTGGAAACGCTCGTGCGCGCGAAACCAGTCTTCGAGGCGGTCGTCGATCCAGCCGTGGAACGCCCAGAACACTGGGCTCACGTGGGAGGAAAACGGATCGCCGAGGAAGTCGTTTTCCGGGGCATACCAGCGCGCGGCGAAGTCGTCCGGGTCGCGGGCGAACGGCACTGGATGGCCGTTGGACGGGTCGCGCGGCACCGAGGCCCAGCGCATGTGCAGCCAGTCATGCAGGCCCAGTTCCACTTCTGAGCCGAACTGGCCCAGGGTCAGTTTCGACAGGTAGCGCGGGTCGCGATAGCGCGATTCCCAGACCTGGAAATTGCTGTGGTAGGTCTCGGCGGTCTTGATGTCGCTGACCCACTGGGCGTATTGCTCATCGCCATCGGCCAGCCAGGTAGGCGGCAAGGCCGTGCCGTCGTGGTTGTCGAAATAGCGGGCGAACCCCTGGCGATCACGCTCCAGCTCCGGTTGCGGCAAAGGAAAGCGCGGCCACGACGGCAGCGGCTGGAACGAACGGGCGGTGCCGAGCATGTGCCGGTGCATGAAAAAGAAGTCCACCCCCGAGCCGTTGCGATCCTTGCGCGGGCCGCGGGCGTCGCGCTCCTGATCCCTTGGGCCGGGCTGCCAGCCAATGCCGCGCAGGGCATTGCGCTTGTCTTCGTCCAGGGTGTGCCATTTGTCCCGCGAGGCGTGCCAGAGCTGGTGGAACAACCGGTGCTCGGGCGACACCAGCCAGGCCAGCAGCGCCGGGCTCAGCGGCGTGCGCTCGCGGGCCTCGGGGAAGCGCTGCTTGACGGCGACGAACTGATTGTCCTGCTCAGGCAACGCCAAGGGACGGTCCAGGCGCAACGCCCGACCGCTGAGGGTGGCGCTGCCGGCATTGCCGAAGCCGGCCCAGACTTCGTCCAGGGTCATGATGAATTCATAGTCCGGCGCGTCCTGTCGAGTACTCACCAACCGCCAGCTCAGTTGCTTCGGGTCGGTGCCGGCCAAGTCGCCCAACACCCGGTAACGCGACTCATCGGCACCGCGCAAGCGTTCGGCGCTGTCGAGGTACCCCACCAGGCCACGGCCCCTTTGGCCGATATCGAGGAAGATCTGTAGATCGTCCTGGGGCAAGCCTTCGAGACCGGCGTCGCGGCCGGTGAAACGGATCGTCCAGATGCCCCGCAACGTATCGGCCCGGCGCTGACCCGCCACGTCGGCCACGTCGAACGAGGCCTCGCCGGGGGTGATGGTCGGGTCCGGCCGGGTCAGTTCGCGATGCCCGTAATACACCGCAGGCACGGCGGCACCGGTCAGCGCCAGGCCTGCCATGAACCATCGTCGAGAAATCGTCATTGCCTTACCTGTGTTCGGCCCTGGAGCGGGCTTTATCCAAGCTAGAACGATGAGGGGGCTGACAAATTTATAGGGGCTGTGAAGGCCTCATCGCGAGCAAGCTCGCTCCCACAATGGGTTTGAGTGCATTCGCAAGAAACCGGGCAACTGTAAGGTCGCCTCGCGAGCAAGCTTTGCTCCCACAGGGAATTTGCAACACGCCCACCTGTGGGAGCAAAGCTTGCTCGCGATGGCGGCCCCAAGGGCACCTAAATTTCCCGCCCGACCACTCGTTCTCCCCAGATAGCAAAGGCCCCGCGCCTGTCCTTCCAAGGCGAACCTGACTGAGATCGGCAATGACAACACCTCGTTCGAAAAAGGCTCTTTTCATCGGCCTGCCCCTGGCCCTGGCGTTGGCCGTCGGTGCAGGCGTCGCGGCCTGGGACCACTGGTGGCGGGACAATCCCGGCTACCCGGTCAACGTGATGAAAGAAGCCAGGGAACTGCACGAACGCCTGCTGTCCTTCGACAGCCACATCACCGTGCCGCTGGATTTCGGCACCGCCGGCAATGAAGCCGACAAGGACGGCAGCGGCCAGTTCGACCTGGTGAAAGCCAATCGCGGGCAGCTGTCCGGCGCGGCACTGACGGTGTTCGGCTGGCCCGAGATCTGGAACGGCCCCAACGCCCCGCACAAGCCCACCGCCGGTTTCGTCGAAGAGGCGCGCAACCAGCAGGAGGTGCGCTACAAGATCATCACCGGCCTGGTCCGGGACTTTCCCAACCAGGTCGCCATTGCCTACACCCCGGATGATTTCCGCCGCCTGCACGGCGAAGGCAAGTTCGCGATTTTCATCAGCATGCTCAACGCCTACCCCCTGGGCCACGACCTGAACCTGCTGGACCTGTGGACGGCGCGCGGCATGCGCATGTTCGGCTTCAGCTACATCGGCAATAACGACTGGGCCGACTCCTCACGACCGCTGCCGTTCTTCAACGACTCGCCCGACGCCCTCGGCGGCCTCTCGGAGATTGGCAAGCAGGCGGTGACACGCCTGAACGACCTGGGCGTGATCATCGACGTGTCGCAGATGTCGACCCAGGCCCTGGAGCAAGTCGCGCAACTGAGCCGCACGCCGCTGGTGGCCTCCCATTCGGCGCCACGGGCGATGGTCGACATCCCGCGCAACCTCAGCGACAAGGAAATGCAACTGATCAAGGCCAGTGGCGGCGTGGTGCAGATCGTCGGTTTCTCCCAATACCTGCGCCCGCTGACGCAAAAGACCCAGGATAAACTCAACGCCCTGCGCGAACGCTTCGACCTGCCGCCGCTGCCCAACCTGGCGATGGCACTGATGCCCGGCGATCCGATCATCGCCGCCTGGCCGGAACAGAAGTTCGGCGAATACGCCGGCCAGCTCTACGGCATCCTCGAAGAGGAACCCAAGGCCAGCCTCAAGGACCTGGGGGACGCCATCGACTACACCGTACGCAAGATCGGCATCGACCACGTCGGCATCAGCTCGGACTTCAACGAAGGCGGCGGTGTGAAAGGCTGGGAGAACGTCGGCGACATCCGCAACGTCACCGCCGAACTGCTGACCCGCGGCTACTCCGAAGCCGATATCGCCAAACTGTGGGGCGGCAATTTCCTGCGGGTCTGGGATCAGGTCCAGAAAGCCTCCCGCCCCGCCATCGCCTCGACCCAGAAGGCGGCCCAGCCATGAATGAGCGTCGCACCTTCCTGAAGCAGGCCGCAATCCTCGCTGCCGGCCTGCCCCTGGCTGCCAACCTGCCCGC
The DNA here is from genome assembly GCF_030687295.1 of Pseudomonas beijingensis. Taxonomy (NCBI): domain Bacteria; kingdom Pseudomonadati; phylum Pseudomonadota; class Gammaproteobacteria; order Pseudomonadales; family Pseudomonadaceae; genus Pseudomonas; species Pseudomonas beijingensis. Next base: position 5,335,002 of record NZ_CP117425.1, read on the forward strand.
CACGGCCGGCGCCGATCCCCTGCCACCGCTGCCCAAGGATAAATGGGCACAGCTGCGCTCACTGTTCGACCAAGACCCCGACTACCTGCACTTCTCCAATTTCCTGGTCACCACCCACCCACGCCCGGTGCGCGAGGCCATCGAGCGGCACCGCGCCGCCCTGGATAAAAACCCCGGGCTGTTGATGGACTGGGACCTGGGCGTCACCGAAGAACGCGAGGAAAACGTCCGCACCTGGGCCGGTCGCTACCTGCAAGCGACCCCGAAGCAGATTGCCCTCACCGGCAGCACCACCGAAGGCCTGTCGATCATCTACGGCGGCGTCCATGTGGCAGCCGATCAGGAAATCCTCACCACCACCCACGAACATTACGCCACCCACACCATTCTCGACCTGCGCACCCGACGGGACGGCACCCGGGTACGCAAAATCAAGCTGTTCGAGAACGCCCACAACGCCAGCCACGAGGAAATCCTCACGGCCATCGAGCGCAACATCCGCCCGGAGACACGGGTGCTGGGCATGACCTGGGTGCATTCGGGCAGCGGCGTGAAGCTGCCCATCGACAAAATCGGTGCCCTGGTGGACAAGCACAACCTGGGCCGCAGCGATGAGCAACGGATCATCTACGTGGTGGACGGCGTGCACGGGTTCGGCGTCGAGGACCTGAACTTCCCGGCGATGAACTGCGACTTCTTCATCGCCGGCACTCACAAATGGATGTTCGGCCCGCGAGGCACCGGCCTGGTGTGCAGCCGTAGCGAAGAGGTCAAGTACGTCACACCGATCATTCCGACCTTCTCCGAAGCCACGGCGTTTTCCACCACCATGACGCCCGGCGGCTACCACGCCTTTGAACATCGCTGGGCGGCGAACGAAGCGTTCAAGTTGCACCTGCAACTGGGCAAGGCCGAAGTGCAGGCGCGCATCCACGCCCTCAACACCTACCTGAAAAAACAGCTGGAGGCACAGCCGCAGATCGAGCTGGTCACGCCCCTGAGCCCGGAGCTGTCAGCGGGTTTCAGCTTCTTCCGGGTCAAGGGCCGCGACAGCGATGAGGTCGCCGCCTACCTGATGAAGAACCGTGTGATCGCCGACGCCGTGCATCGTGATGCGGGGCCGGTAATCCGCACCGCGCCGGGGTTGCTCAATACCGAAGCCGAGATCGATCGCTTCATGGGCTTGCTGGCCAAGACACTCTGAACCTGACTTTATCGAGAGAAATGGATGAACAGTTTTTCCTTGACGCTACTCCCGGCACTGGCCCTCGCCGCCCTGCTGCCCTCCGGCGCCCAGGCCTCGCAACCGGGCCAGGTCTTTCGCGACTGCAAGGACTGCCCGGAAATGGTTGTGCTGCCCACCGGCACCTTCCAGATGGGCACCCCGGACGACGAAGTGGGCCGCGAGCCCGACGAAGGTCCGCTGCACCCGGTGACGTTTGCCAAGCCGCTGGCAATCAGTCGCTTCCAGGTGCTCAAGGGCGAATGGTTCGCGTACCTGCGCGACACCGGCTACACCATGCCCGACGGCGATGAACGACCCGGTCGGGCGTGCAAGGCTGGCATTCCGGACTACCAGGGCAGCGACCCGCGCAAGCAATACACCGACCGGCACCCGGCGGTGTGCATGGATTTCGCCGAGGCCAATGCCTACGTGGCGTGGTTGTCGAAAAAGACCGGCAAGCACTACCGGCTGGTCAGCGAATCCCTGCGCGAGTACGCGGCACGCGGCGGCAGCACCGGGCCGTTCCCCTTCCCGTTCGATGAAGGCAAGGAATACAGCATCGCCCAGCACGCCAACACCTACGGCGCGGCCGACGGCTACAACTTCACCGCCCCGGCCGGCAGCTTCGCGCCCAACGCCTTTGGTGTGTACGACATGCACGGCAACGTCTACGAATGGACCGCCGATTGCTACAACGAAAACTACGTGGGTGCGCCGAGCGACGGCAGCGCCTGGCTGACCGGCAAGTGCGAGTTCAAGCGCATTCGCGGCAACGACTGGGGTGAAGCACCGGTGTTCTCCCGCTCCGGCAACCGCAATGCGCTGGTGCCGGGTGATCGCGGCGACTGGATCGGTTTTCGGGTGGCGCGGGATATGTAAACCGAACGCAACGCGGCCCCATGTGGAGCAAAGCTTGCTCGCGAGACCCCATGTGGGAGCAAAGCTTGCTCGCGATACAGACACCTCGATCTCAAAAAAGAACCGCGTTGCCTTCATCGCGGGCAAGCCTTGCTCCCACAGGATAAATTCCCTCCCCTCCCAATCGTTCTACAGGTGGGCTCGCCCCAACCCGGCGTGCCGCCGTCCTCCAGCCATGTGGTGAATGCCCCGCGATGGCCTTCGCCCTTTTCATCTAGCAGGGAAACCTCCATGAGCCAACCAAAACGCGGGGTGATCAATGAATTGTTCACCCTGCTCAAACCCTTCCGGCTGATTGTCATCGGCGCCATCCTGCTGGGCATGGTCGGTGGCCTGAGCGTGACCGTGCCGCTGGCGACCATCAACCAGGTGCTGCACGCCGACGGTGGGCTGAGCCACACCGTGGTGGGCGTGTTCGCCGGGTTGTGCCTGCTGGCCCTGGTCAGTTCCATCTGTTCCGACATCGGCACCAACTACGTCGGCCAGAAGATCATCGCCAAGCTGCGCAAGGAGCTGGGGGAAAAAGTCCTGTCGGCACCCATCCAGCCGATCGAACGCTACCGCAGCCATCGCCTGATCCCGGTGCTGACCCACGACGTCGACACCATCAGCGATTTCGCCTTCGCCTTCGCCCCCCTGGCCATCTCCCTGACCGTCACCCTAGGGTGCATGGGTTACCTGGCAGTGCTGTCGTGGCCGATGTTTCTGATGATGGTCGTGGCGATTGTCATCGGCACCGTGGTGCAGTACATCGCCCGCGGTCGTGGGATCAAGGGCTTCATGGAGGCTCGCGACTCCGAGGACGAATTGCAGAAGCACTACAACGCCATCGCCGAAGGCGCCAAGGAACTGCGCATCCATCGTCCTCGTCGACAACGCATGTTCGTCTCGGGCATCGAGCACACCGCCGACAAGATCTGTGACACGCAGATCCGTTCGGTGAACATCTTCGTGATCGCCAAGACCTTCGGCTCGATGCTGTTCTTCGTGGTGATCGGCCTGGCCCTGGCCCTGCAATCGCTGTGGCCGAGCGCCGACAAAGCGGTGATGAGCGGTTTCGTGCTGGTGTTGCTGTACATGAAAGGTCCGCTGGAGCACCTGATCGGCACCCTGCCGATCGTCAGCCGCGCGCAGATCGCCTTCCGCCGCATCGCCGAGCTGTCGGAACAGTTTTCCTCCCCTGAACCGCACCTGTTGCTCAACGACCAGGGCCAGCCGAAAACGCCGGTGCAGACGCTGGAACTGAGCAATGTGGCCTACAGCTTCCCGGCGGTGGAAGGCGCCGCGCCGTTCCGCCTGGGGCCGGTGAACCTGAGGATCGACCAGGGCGACATCGTGTTTATCGTGGGTGAAAACGGTTGCGGTAAAACCACGCTGATCAAGCTGCTGTTGGGCCTGTATGCGCCGCAACAAGGGGAAATCCGCCTCAACGACCACGTGGTGACGGCCGTGACCCGCGACGACTATCGCCAGTTGTTCACGACGATTTTCGCCGACTACTACCTGTTCGACGACATCGTCCAGGGCGACACCCATATCCCGGACGATGCCAACCAATACCTGCAACGCCTGGAGATCGCTCACAAGGTCAGTGTGCGCGACGGCGCCTTCACCACCACCGACCTGTCCACCGGCCAGCGCAAGCGCCTGGCGCTGGTCAATGCGTGGCTGGAAGAACGCCCGGTGCTGGTCTTCGACGAATGGGCCGCCGACCAGGACCCGACCTTCCGGCGGATTTTCTATACCGAGCTGCTGCCGGACCTCAAGCGCCTGGGCAAGACCATCATCGTGATTTCCCACGACGACCGTTACTTCGACGTGGCCGACCAATTAGTGCGCATGGAAGCCGGCCGCGTCATCACCGAACTGCAATCTGCGTAAATAATCACGATTCTCATTCTGGTTTTTCCGGGGTCGTGCGTCCTAATTAAGAATTGATAACAACTACACCCCTATTAAAACTAAAACCTGCAAGAGTGAAACACATGCCAGCAACTCCGGGGATTCCACGTTTTACCAAGGCACTGATCATGCGCCGCCTGTTGCAACCAGGCTTCAGCGCCACTGCGTTCAGCCTGGCGCTGGCCATGCCATTCAGCGCACAGGTCCAGGCACAGGAAGTCGACCTCAACATTCCAGCGCAGTCGCTGGCGAGTGCCCTGCAGGCATTGAGCAATCAATCGAACATGCAAGTGCTCTACAGCGCCGATGATGTCCAGGGCCTGCGCAGCCAGCCGGTGAGCGGCCGATTGTCGCCGGCGCAAGCGCTGTCGCAGATGCTGGTGGGGACCGGCGTCATGTTCACTATCCAAGGCAACACGGCCAGCGTGCGCGCCAGGACGGCGGGCGATTCCCTGGAACTGGGCGCCACGACCATCACCGGTAAATCCGCGGAATCGGCCTACGGCCCGGTGGACGGCTACGTCGCCACTCGCAGCGCCACCGGCACCAAGACCGACACGCCGATCCTGGAGATCCCGCAGACCATCAACGTGGTCACCGCCGACCAGATCGCCACCCAGGGCGCGCGCAACCTGACCCAGGCCTTGCGCTACACGCCGGGCCTGGACACCAGCGGCTTCACCGACCGCAACGCCATCGCCGACGAAATCACCAGCCGCGGGTTCGCCCCCACACAGCTGTACCTCGATGGCGCCTACCTGCCTTATGCCGGCAGCCTGGGCGGCGCGCCGCAAATCGATACGTATACCCTGGAGCGCATCGAAGTGCTCAAGGGCCCGTCGTCGGTGCTTTATGGGCAGAACCAGCCCGGCGGCCTGATCAACATGGTCTCCAAGCGCCCGACCACTGAACAGCGCAGCCAGATCAAACTGGGCGCGGGCAGCTATGACCGGATCAACGGCGCGTTCGACACCAGCGGCCCGATCGACGACCAGAAGGAATTCAGCTACCGCGTCATCGGCGTGGGGAAAAAAGGCAACCAACAGGTCGATCACACCCACAGCGAACGCATGCTGCTGGCGCCAAGCCTGACCTGGGCGCCCAACGAAGACACCTCGCTGACGGTGCTGGCGCAGATCCAGCGCGATGACGGCCTGGAAGACTATCAGGCGCTGCCGATGATCGGCTCCCTGAAGCGCGGCCCCAACGGCCAGCGGATCGACCGGGACTTTTTCTCCGGCGACACGCGGTGGAACGACTACAAGCGTGACCAGTTCATCCTTGGCTACGACTTCAGCCACAACCTCACCGATGACCTGACGTTCCGCTCCACGGCCCGTTACACCGATGTGCGTGACCAGTATCGGGGCTTCTATCTGCGTGGTTTCGTTGGGAATGATCAGACCCAGGCCACTCGTAACAAACTCGACTGGCAACAGCACAACACCGCCTACACCGTCGATAACAACCTGGAATACAAATTCAACACCGGCGCCCTTGAGCACACCACCCTGGCGGGCGTGGACTATCGTCATTTCAACCGTAAATACAAGGGCTACAACATCACAGGCGCGCCAATCGACCTGTACGGCAATAACAACAACTACGACACCAGCGGCGTGACCCCGACGCTGGACACCCAATGGGACAACACCGTTCGCCAGACCGGCGTCTACCTGCAAGACCAGATCAAGCTGGACAAGTGGATTCTGACCGTGGGTGGCCGCCAGGACTGGGCCGAAGTGGATAACAAGGATCTGCTGGCACGCACTGTTTCCTCACTGCGTGACAACAAGTTCACCGGCCGGATCGGCCTGACCTATGTCACCGATTTCGGCCTGGCGCCCTACATCAGCTATTCGGAATCCTTCCTGCCGACCACGGGCACGGACGCGAGCGGCAACGCCTTCAAACCGACCGAAGGCGAGCAATACGAAGTGGGTGTGAAGTATCAGCCGTTCGACAAAACGATGATTACCGCCTCGGTGTTCCAGATCAAACAGAAGAACCTGGTCACCGGCGACCCTGCTGATCCCCAGAACTCGATCCAGTCGGGCCAGGTGCGTTCACGGGGTGTTGAACTGGAAGTCAAATCCTCCATCGACAACATCGAAGTCATGGCCGCCGCCACCTACCTCGACTCGTTCTACACCAAGGACAACTACGGCAACGAGGACAACCGCAGCGAGCAACAGGCGCCGTTCTCCGCCACGCTGTGGGTCGACTACCACTTCACCCAGGCCGTCCTCAACGGCCTGACCTTCGGCGCAGGCGCCCGTCACACCGGCCGCAAGCCGGGCGACGCGGCCAACTCGTTCGACGTCCCGGCCTACACGGTGTTCGACACCACCATCAGCTACGACATGGGCAAGGCCACCTCAAGCCTGCGTGGCGTTACCACCAGCCTGAACGTGCAGAACGTCTTCGACCGCGAGTACGTGTCCAACTGCAACTACTCGTTCGGCTGCTACTACGGCCAGGAGCGCGTGGCCTCGCTGGACGTGACCTACGACTTCTAAGCAACACCACACACAAAAAAACCGGGCCAGGCCCGGTTTTTTTGTGCCTGCAAATCCTGGAACCATCACATAACCACTGTGGGAGCGAGCTTGCTCGCGATGGCGGTGTATCAGGCACTTAAGTGCTGGCTGACCTGCCGCTATCGCGAGCAAGCTCGCTCCCACAGGAGATCAGTGGCATATGCAAATCCTGAGACCACTCCCATCAAGGGATTTGTGGTGTTTCAGGCAGTGAGTGCAGTCCGCAAGGCTTGGCTCAATTGCGCGTACACTTCGTCAATCTCCGGCACCACGCTCTGCAAGCGCAGGTAGTCGTGGATCAGGCCGGTGTATTCGATCAGCTCCACGCTCACCCCCTGCTCTCGCAAACGCTGGGCGTAGGCGCGGCCTTCGTCGAGCAGCGGGTCATGGCCGGCCAGGGCGATCAGGGCCGGGGCCATGCCTGGGTAACCGGGCGCCAGCAACGGCGAGAAACGCCAGTCCAGACGATCGGTGGGCTCATTGGCGTAGTGCCGGTAGAACCACTCGAGGGTTTCGCTCTCCAGCAGATACCCCTCGCCGAACAGCTCGGTGGATGGGCTGCTGGTGGACGCATCGGTCACCGGGTAGCAGAGCAATTGAAAGCACGGCTGGATCGCCAGGGAAGCGGGTTCCCGGGCGGCTTGCAGCGCAAGCACGGTTGCCAGCGTCGCGCCGACGCTGTCGCCACCGAACGCCACACGGCTGAGGTCCAGGCCTTCGGCGCGGGCCTGCCGGGCCAGCCAGTCGAGGGCATCGGCGCCGTCGTTCAGCGGGGTCGGGAAGGTGTGCTCCGGGGCCAGGCGATAGCCCACCGACAACACCGCGCACGGTGTCCGGGCGCAGAATTCGCGGCAGACACCATCGTGGGAGTCCAGGCTGCCGACCACATAGCCGCCGCCGTGAAAGTACACCAGCACTGGCAGTGCCTGTGCCGCAGCCGTCGCCGGACGGTACAGACGCAGCGTCAGCGGCGCGCCGTCACGGGCGGTGAATGCGTGAACGGCGCACTGCACATCCGTCGGAGCGTTCCAGCGCAATTGCCCGGTGGTGCGCTCGAACGCCTCACGGGCCTGGGCCGGCGTCGACAGGTGAAACGGCCCGGGACCGTCGGCCTGGCTTTCTTCGGCCAGGTCGAGAAAGGCGTTGAGTTCTGGATGCAGGGACATCGCAGGGGTTCCTTGTGAAAAACTATAGAAGACAGAAAAATCCATGAGACCGGTTACAGAACCCTGTGGGGGTGAGCCTGCTCGCGATAGCTTTGGTTCAGTCAACATCGAGGTTGACTCCTACACCGCCATCGCGAGCAAGCTCGCTCCCACAAGGGAATGGTGGTGGGGCATCGCATGCATGAGCACCAACGATCCACTGTGGGAGCGAGCTTGCTCGCGATAGCTTTGGTCCAGCCAACATCGAGGTTGACTGATGCGCTGCCATCGCGAGCAGGCTCGCTCCCACAGCCCCCCCCAAGACTTAAGCAGCCTGCGCCACGCAGTGCTCGATCAACGCTTCCAGTTCCTCCTGGTACGCGCGCATCAATCCCTCGACGGTCTCGGCACGGTAGCGGCGGGCGCTGAAGATGCAGCGCAGCGCCAGTCGCCCGTCGTACACCTGCCCCACCACTTCCAGCCAGTTGCCCAGCGCAGCATGGGGGCTGTAGCAGCTGCCGTAGCTTTCCGCCGCCGGCACCAGCAGTGCCTTGTCGTCAAAGCTCTGGTCGAACTGCCCCAGGTAGTTGAACGTCACCCGCGCCTGGGGCGCGCGGCCCAAGGTCGCGGCCATCGGCTCGCCGCTCATGTAGCGCAACACGCCATAGCCCAATCCCTTGTTTGGCACGGCGGCCAACTGCCGTTGCACCGCCCGCACCGACGTGCCGATGTCGGCTTCAGGGCTCGGCGTCAGGCGCACCGGGAACATGCTGGTGAACCAGCCGAGGCTGCGGCTCAGGTCGATGTCCTTGACCAGGTCCTCGCGACCATGCCCCTCCAGCTGGATCAGCACCGAAGGCTGCTGGCTCCAGCGGCACAACACCCGGCTCAGCGCCGCCAGCAACACGTCGTTGATCTGCGTCTGGTAGACCGCCGGCACCTGTTTGAGCAATTGCTGGGTGTGCTGCTCCGACAGGCTCAAATGCGCGACCGACTGGTACTGCACCTGGTTCTTGCCCCGCAGGTTGTCACACGGCAACTCGCTGCCCGGCTGGTCGATCTGCTCCAGCCACCAGGCTTTTTCCTGCGCCGGATAATCCCGTGCATAGGCTTGCAAGCCCTCGGCCCAGGCCCGGTAGCTGCTGGTGCGAATCGGCAGGTTCGGTGTCTGGCCGTCGCAGTAGGCCGTATAAGCCGTCTGCAGATCCTGCAGCAGCAAACGCCACGACACCGTGTCGATGACCAGGTGATGAATGACCATCAGCACGCGGATTTCACCACTGCCCAAGGTCACGTGCGCCGTGCGCCACACCGGCCCGTTGTGCACATCGAGGCTGCGTTGCACCTGTTCGGCATACAACTCCAGCTCGGCTTCATCGGCCACGGTGTGCTGCCACAGCAAGGGTTCGCTGGCCCACTGCGCCTGCATCTCTTCCAACGCCTGGTAATGTTGCAGCTGACGCCCGCCGACCTCACTGAAGCGCAGGCGCAAGGCGTCGTGCTGCTGCAGCATACCGCGCAACGCCAGTTCCAGCGCCGTCAGGTTCAGCGCCTGGCGCGCCCGCAACATCAACGCCTGGTTGTAGTGATGGGGTTCGCTCATGCGCTGGTCGAACCACCATTGCTGGATCGGAATCAGGTTGAATTGCCCTTCGGCCGCCACCTGGGTCACATCCTCGACTGTCACGGCGAGCGTGTTCGAACGCTGGTCGAAAATCGCCTCGATGGTCTGGCCGCGCATCAAGTCCCGCAGCTTGAGTTCCATCTTCAGCTCCCCATGGTTGCGTACCCGCGAGACCACTTGCAGGCTGAGGATCGAGTCACCGCCCAACTCGAAGAAATTATCGGTGATGCCCACCCGCTCGACTTGCAACACCTCGGCCCAAATCTCGGCCAACAGCTGCTCATCGCGGTTGCGCCCCGGCACATACTCGGCGCCCTTGAATTCCGGCTCTGGCAGGGCCTGGCGGTCGAGCTTGCCGTTCGGCGTGACTGGCAACGCCTCCAGGCAGATGACCTGGGCCGGCACCATGTAATCCGGCAATTGCACCCGCAGTTCCGCCTTGAGCCGATCACCGATGGCCACCCCATCGGGGGTGACCACATAGCCGATAAGTTGCTTGCCCGAGGCACTGTCGCGGGCGATCACCAACGCATCGCTGACGTCGTCCAGTTGCCGCAGGCTGGCCTCGACTTCCCCCAGTTCGATGCGGAAACCCCGCACCTTGATCTGGTGGTCGATACGCCCGACGTAATCGAGCACCCCGTCGGCGCGCTGGCGCACCAGGTCGCCGCTGCGGTACAGGCGATCGCCCGGCTGGCCGAACGGGTCTGGCACGAAGCGCTCGGCACTCAGGTCCGGACGACGGTGATAACCACGGGCGATGCCCTCGCCACCGATGTACAACTCACCGGCAATGCCCGGCGGCAACGGGTTGAGGTTGTCGTCCAGCACATACAAGGCGCGCTCGCCCACCGCCCGCCCGATCGGCGCGTAGGCAGCCTCGCAACGCTCGCTGGCCGGCACCTTCCACAGCATCGGCGTGACCACGGTTTCCGTCGGGCCGTAGCCGTTGGTGAAGAATTGCGGACGCAGCGCCGCCTTCACTTGCTCGAAGGTCTGGTCCGGCACCGCATCGCCACCGAAGCAGTACACCCGCACCGGCGGTGGCGCCAGTTGGCTGTGGGCGGCGTATTCGGCCAGTTGCTTGAGGTAGGCCGGCGGGAAGCAGGCGATGGTAATGCCGTGGCGGTGCAAGGCGTCGAAGGTCTGCTCCGGCGTCCACAGCGCGCCGTCGCGAATCACCAGGGTGCCACCGCTGAACAACGTGCTCAGCCAGCGTTCATGGGCGCCGTCGAAGGCGAACGACATGAAATGCAGTTCGCGGGTGTGTTCGTCCATGTCATACAGCCCGGCGATGGCCTGGCAATGCATGCTCATCGGCCCGTGCGCCACGGCGACGCCTTTGGGTCGACCGGTGGAACCCGAGGTGTAGATCAGGTAGGCCAGATTGCCGCCGAGCAAACCGCTGCGCGGCGGCAAGTCGCTGTAGCCACGGCTGTCGAAACCGTCGATGGCCAGGCGCGCCAAACCGTCGAGATCAGGCAAACGCCCCTGCACCCGACTGTGGGTCAGCAACAGCGCCATGGCCGAATCTTCGATCATGAACGCCAGGCGCTCGGGCGGGTAATCGATGTCCAGCGGCACATAGGCCGAACCGCTTTTCATCACGGCCAGCAGCGCCACGACCATGTCCACCGAACGCTCCAGGGCCACGCCGACTACCACTTCCGGGCCGGCACCGAGTTCGATCAAACGGTGGGCCAGGCGGTTGGCCCGACGCTCCAGTTCGCCATAGTCCAGCGAGTCGTCGCCACACACCAGCGCCGTGGCCTGCGGACGCGACTGGGCATGCCGGCCAATCAATTCCGGCAACAACTGTGGCTGATAGCAGCCGTTCGGCGCCGCGCTCCATTGCTCGAAGGCCTGCCACTGTTCCAGCGACAAGCGCTGCAGGTTGCCCAGGCACGCGTGGGGCGCATGGATCATCGCTTCCAGGGTGTCTTCCATCGTCCGGCGGATTCGCTCCACCGCTTCGACGCTGAAGGCGTTGCGCAGGAACAGGTACTCGATGGACAGCGTGTCGCCCAGGTTGACCGCCAGGTCCATCGGGAAGTTGGTCACGTCATGATTGCGTGAGTCGCCGAAACTCAGGCCAGTGTCCTGCTGCTCGCCCAGGCGTTCGTCGATGGGGTAGTTCTCGAACACGATGATGCTGTCGAACAAGCCCTGCCCGCCCAGGCCCGACCAGCGCTGGATGTCCGCCAGTGGCGCATGGGAATGCTCGCGCAGATCCAGGTTGTAGGCCTGCAACTGCTGCAGCCATTGATCCAGCGGCTGCTCGGCGTCCAGGGTCTGGATCACCGGCAAGGTGTTGATGAACAGACCAAGGATGTTGTCGGCGTTGACCAGCCCCGCCGGACGCCCGGCGACGGTGGCGCCAAAGACCACGGTGTTCTGCCCGGTGAAGCGTTGCAACAACAGCAGCCACGCCCCTTGGATCAAGGTATTCGGCGTTATCTGCAAGGCGCGGCAGGCCTGTTGCAGACGCGCGGTCTGCGCCACGTCCCAGCGCGAATACAGCGCCTCGTGCCCCGGCAATGCCGCGACATGCCGCGGGAACATCGCTTGGTTGAGGGAGGTGGCCTGTTCCAAGCTGTCGAGGCGGCTGCGCCAGAAGCGTTCCAGCGCGCCCTGGTCCTGGCGTTGCAGCCATTCGATGAACTCGCGGTAGCGACCATTGCGGCTTGGCACCTGTCCGTGGGCGTAGAACTGCAGCACTTCACCGAACAAGCGCGAACTGCTCCAGCCGTCCATGAGGATGTGATGGCAGGTCCAGATCATTTGGTAGCGATCGTCTTCCAGGCGCAGCAACAGCACCCGTTGCAAGGGCGCGCGGCTCAAGTCGAAACCGGCCAGGTAATCGGCGGTCGCCCGGGCGCTGATGGCCTGCTCGCTGATGTCCTGTCCACGCCAGTCTTCGATCTGCAATGGCAACTCGACGTGGCGATGAACGATTTGTACCGGCACGCTCAAGCCATCCTGCCAGTGGAAACTGGTACGCAGGATGTCCTCGCGTTCGATCACCGAAGTCCAGGCCCGGGCAAAACGCTCGGTGTCCAGGCCGTGCACCGGCAGGCTGATCTGGTTGATGTACAAGCCGGAGCTGTCGTCGGCCAGGGTGTGGAACAACATGCCGTCCTGCATTGGCGACAGCGGGTAGATGTCCTCCACCTGCGCCACCGGCACCGGCAAGCCGTTGAGTTGCGACTGACTCAAGCGCGCCAGCGGGAAGTCGGAAGGTGTCAGGCCCTGGTGCCCGTCGGTGCAGCAGTGATCAATCAGTTGTTGTAACGCCACGGCGTAGGCATCGGCCAATTGCTGGAGTGTGGCCTCGTCGAAGACATCGCCACTGAAGGTCCAATCGAGGGACAACTGGCCGTTGAAGATCCGGCCGTCGATAGTCAGCCAGTTGCCCAGCGCCACGTCATCGCCGTGCCCTGCGCCACTGCCCTCCTCACTCGGCACGAACAGCGCTTGCTCATCGAAGCTCTGGTCGAATTGCCCCAGGTAGTTGAAGGTGATGCGCGCTGGCGGCAGTTTTGCCAGCCGCTGTTGAACCGCTTCGGCGCCGAGGTAACGCAGGACGCCGTAGCCCAGGCCCTTGTTCGGCACCGCCCGCAGTTGTTCCTTGATCCGCTTGATCGACTCGGCGGGGTCGCTGGCCGGTGTCAGCAACACCGGGAACAGGCTGGTGAACCAACCGACGGTGCGGCTCAGGTCGATGCCATCGAACAGCTCTTCGCGGCCATGGCCTTCGAGCTGCACCAGGCAGGCCGGTTGCCCGGTCCATTGGCAGACCACTTGCGCCAGGGCGCTGAGCAGCAAATCGTTGACCTGGGTGCGATAGGCCGTCGGCGCTTGCTTGAGCAAACGCTGGGTCTGGGTGGCGTCCAGGCGTGTGCTCACCGAACGGCCATGGGCCGCGGCCTGGCTGCCCTCGGGACGAGCCCGCGGCAACGGTGGCAGAGGCTGATCCAATTGCCCGACCCAGTAATCCAGTTCCTTGTTCAGGGTTTCGCTGTGGGCGTAGTCCTGCAACTGAGCGGCCCAGGCCTTGAACGCCGTGGACTTGCCCGGCAAGGCCGGCGCCTGGTTCGCCCGCAGTTGGCGATAGACGTTTTGCAGGTCTTCCAGCAGTACCCGCCACGACACGCCGTCCATCACCAGGTGATGAATCGCCAGGTGCAGACGCGAACTGCCGTCCTGCACGGCGATCAGGCTGCAGCGCAGCAACGGGCCGTGTTGCAGGTCGAGGCTACGTTGCGCCTGGTCGGCGATGGCGACGATCTCGACGGCGTCCTGGGCGGTGCGTTGCCAGATCTCCAGCGATTGCTCATCCACGGCCTGATGGCTGGCATGCCAGCGGCCATCGTCGGCCTGGGTGAACCGCAGGCGCAGGGCATCGTGATGGGCCACCACGTGCTGGAGGGCCTGTTGCAGAGGGGCGATCTCCAAAGGTTCGCGCGGGGTCAGCAGGACCGATTGGTTCCAGTGATCGCGGTGCGGGATATCGCTGGCGAAAAACCAGTGCTGCATCGGCACCAGCGAGCTGTCACCGGTGACCGGTCCTTGGTCGCTCACACCTTCATCGGCCGCCGTGGCGATCCGTGCCAGGGCCTGGATGGTCTGGTGTAGGAACAGGTCCTTGGGGGTCAGGCCGATGCCTTGGGCACGTGCCCGGCTGACCACCTGGATCGAATTGATCGAGTCGCCACCCAGGGCGAAGAAGTTGTCGGCGGTACCCACCCGCTCGACGCCGAGCACCCCTTGCCAGATGTCCACCAGCGCCCGCTCGATGGCGTTGACCGGTGCGGTGAATGCTTCTTGGCGTTCGGCCAGGTCCGGCGCCGGCAGCGCCTTGCGGTCGAGTTTGCCGTTCGGGCTCAGCGGCATGTGTTCCAGGCGGGTCAGGTGCGTCGGCACCATGTGCTCCGGCAGGCTCAGGCGCAAATGGGCCAGGAGCGTCTCGCGCAGCAGCGACCAGTCGCCGGCTGCATCGGCGTGAGCGACCACGTAGCCGCTCAACACCTTGCCGCTGCGGCTGTCCTGGGCCACCACCACCGCTTCGCGCACCGTCTCATGTTCAAGCAGGCGCGCTTCGATCTCACCCAATTCGATACGGAACCCGCGGACCTTCACCTGATGGTCGATCCGGCCGATGTAGTCGATTACCCCGTCAGGGCGATAGCGCGCCAGGTCGCCAGTGCGGTACAGCCGCTCGCCGGCCACGAACGGGCTGGCGACGAAACGCTCGGCGGTCAGTGCGGGACGGCGGTGATAACCGCGGGCCAGGCCCTGGCCGCTGAGGTACAGCTCGCCGTTGACGCCGCTTGGCACCGGGTTCAGTTCATCGTCGAGGATGTAGGTCATCAGGTTGGCAATCGGCTCGCCAATCGGCACCGCATCGCGCCCTTCGTCGCAGCAGGTCCAATGGGTCACGTCGATGGCCGCTTCGGTCGGACCGTACAGATTATACAGCCGGGCATTGGGCAACTTGGCGAACACCTGCTGCTGGGCATCCACCGGCAGGGCTTCGCCGCTGCAGACGATGCGGGTCAGGCGGGTGCAACGACTGACGTTGGCGTCGAGCACGAACGCTTGCAGCATCGACGGCACAAAATGCAGGGTGGTGATGCTTTCCCGTTGGATCAGACTGACCAGTTTCTGCGGATCACGATGATCGCCCGGTGCCGCGACGACCAGGCGCACGCCGGTCATCAACGGCCAGAAGAACTCCCATACCGACACGTCGAAACTGAACGGGGTCTTCTGCAAGACACTGTCACCGGCCTCCAAGCCATAGGCCTGTTGCATCCAGCACAAGCGGTTGGTCAGCGCGCCATGGCTGTTGCCGGCGCCCTTGGGCTTGCCGGTGGAGCCGGAGGTGTAGATCACATAGGCCAGGTTCTGGGCGCTGGCCCGGGATGGCGGATTGTCGGTGGGATTGCCCCGCAGCCAGTCGTCGTCCCCATCCAGCACCAACGTGGTGACACCACTCCCTCCTGTGGGAGCGAGCTTGCTCGCGATGAGGCCCTCACCTCCAACATCAATATTGACTGAACCACCGCCATCGCGAGCAAGCTCGCTCCCACAGGACAGCGGTAGTTGGTTGAGCAATGAGCTTTGGGTCAGCAGCAGCTCGATGCCGCTGTCCTCAATCATGTAGGCCAGGCGCTCCGGCGGGTATTCCGGGTCCAGCGGCACGTAGGCGCCGCCGGCCTTGAGGATCGCCAGCAGGCCGACGACCATCTCCACGCTGCGCTGCACCGAGATGCCCACCAGCACATCCGGGCCAATGCCGCGGGCGATCAAGGCGTGGGCCAACTGGTTGGCGCGAGCGTTGAGCTGGGCATAGCTCAGCGACTGCCCTTCGAACACCAGTGCCTCGGCGTGAGGATCGCGCTCGACCTGGGCTTCGATCAACTGATGCACCGGAAGATGGTTCGGGTAGTCGGCGTAGGTGCGGTTCCACTCCTCAACGATCAGGCGCCGCTGCACGCCGTCCAGCATCGGCAGTTCAGCGATGCGCTGAGTCGGGTTGGCGACGATGGCACGCAACAGGTTCAGCCAGTGCTCGCCCAGGCGGGCGATGGTGCCCGGTTCGAACAGGTCGCTGGCATAGGTCAACGCGGCACTGAGGCCATCGGCGTATTCGAAGGTGTCCAGGGTCAGGTCGAACTGCGCGGTGCCTGAGTCCCAGGTCAGTTGCTCCAGGCTCAGGCCCGGCAACACCGACAGATCCCGGCGGGCCTCACTGGCATGGTTGAACATCACCTGGAACAGCGGCGTGTGGCTCAGGTTGCGCGCCGGTTCCAGCCGTTCCACCAGTTGTTCGAACGGCAGATCCTGATGGGCCTGGGCGCCCAGTGCGCGTTGCTTGACCTGATCGAGCAACTGGTCGAACCGCAGGTTGCCGTCGATGTCGGCCTTGAGCACCTGGGTGTTGACGAAGAAGCCCAGCAGGCGCTCGGTTTCCACCCGGTTACGGTTGGCAATCGGCACGCCGACACGGATGTCGTCCTGGCCGCTGTAGCGGTGCAGCAAGGTCTGGAAGCCGGCGAGCAAGAGCATGAACAGCGTGCTGTTGTGCTGTTGGGCCAGGCGTTTGAGGCCTTCGGCCAAAGCCGGCTCGATGACGATGGGCAGCCGTGCGCCGCGATAGCTTTGCTGGGCCGGGCGCGGATGGTCGGTCGGCAGTTCGAGAATCGGTTGCTCGCCGCCCAACTGCTCGATCCAGTAATCGAGTTGACGCTGCTGCTCCCCCGCCGCCAGCCATTGCCGCTGCCAGTGGCCATAGTCAGCGTATTGGATCGGCAGCGGCGCCAACGCCACGGGCCGGCCCTGGCTGAAACCTGTGTACAACTGCAGCAGGTCGTCGACCATGATCTGCATCGACCAGGCATCGGACACGATGTGGTGCTGGGTCAGGATCAGCACATGATCATCAGCCCCCAGTTGCAACAACTTGACCCGCAGCAACGGACCGCGCTGCAAATCGAACAGTCGTCGGGTTTCGGCTTCGATCAAGCCGCGCAAGGCCGGTTCATCGATACCGGCTTGCACCGATTCGACCGCCAGGGTCAGCGCCGCCGGTGCATCGATCACTTGCAGGGGACGCTCATTGTCGAGCACGAAGCGGGTCCGCAGGCTCTCGTGACGCGCCACCAGTGCATCGAAACTCTGTTGCAGCGCGGCACGGTCAAGGGGCCCGCGCAAATGCAGCGCGGCGGGAATGTGATAGGCGCTGCTGGCGGGTTCCAGTTGCCAGAGGAACCACTGCCGTTGCTGGGCGAACGAGAGCGCCAGCGGCTGGTCGCGAGCAATGCGTGGAATGCTCGGTTCATCATTCGCCGATGCCGTGCCCAGGGCCTCGACAAACCCCCGCAGGCTGCGATGGGCGAACAGCAGGCGCAACGGCACCTGGATATTGAGTTGCTGGCGAATCCGCGACATCACCTGGGTGGCCAGCAAGGAATGGCCGCCCAGTTCGAAGAAGTTGTCGTCCAGACCCACCCGCTGGACCTTGAGGATATCGGCCCAGATCGTCGCCACCGCCTGCTGCACGGGTGTCTGCGGCGCGACATAGGTTTTCTGCCACTGGCTGGCATCGGGCTTGGGCAACTGCTTGCGATCCAGCTTGCCGTTGGGCGTCAGCGGGAAGCGCGACACCAGCACAATGTGCGCCGGCACCATGTAGTCGGGCAGGTTGACCTTGAGCCCTGCGCTGAGGCTGTCACGCAGGTCGCTCTGGGCGGTGGCGTCCAGGTCATTCAGCTCGGCGCTTGGAACGATGTACGCCACCAACGCCTGACCGCCCGGTGCCTCTTGGGCCAACACCGCCGCTTCGCGCACGCTGTCCTGTTCCAGCAGGCGCGCTTCGATTTCTCCCAGTTCGATACGGAACCCGCGGATCTTCACCTGATGGTCGATGCGCCCGAGGTATTCGAGGATGCCGTCGGCACGCTGGCGCGCCAGGTCACCGGTGCGATACAGACGCTCGCCGGCGACAAACGGATGGGGCACGAAACGTTCGGCAGTCAGCGCCGGGCGCTGGAAATAACCCCGGGCCAGGCCCTGGCCGCCGATCAGCAATTCACCGGCCACGCCATAGGGCACCGGCATCAGATCGGCACCGACGATGTACAGCGCGGTGTTATCGATGGGTCCGCCCAGCCACGGTTGCGCAGCCTGGGTTTGCAACGGGTGCAGGGCCGACCAGATGGTAGTTTCCGTCGGGCCGTAGAGGTTCCACACTTCACCGCCGAGGGCGAGCATGCGCACGGCCAGTTCCCGGGGCAGCGCTTCGCCACCGCACAGGCACTTGAAGCCGCGCAAACCCTCGGCGTGCTCGTTGTCCAGCAACATGCGCCAGGTCGACGGGGTGGCTTGCACCACGTTGACCTGCTCCGCCGCGATCAGCGCCAACACCGCGTACGGGTCCTGGGCGACGTGCTGGCCGGTCAGCACGATGCACGCGCCGACCATCAGCGGCACGTAGATTTCCAGGCCGAAAATATCGAACGAGAACGTGGTCAGCGACAACGCCCGGTCCTGGGCCGTCATGCCCGGCGCCTTGGCCATGCTCGCGACAAAATTGGTCAGCGCGCCGTGGCGCACCATCACGCCCTTGGGCTTGCCGGTGGAGCCGGAGGTGTAGATCGCGTAGGCCAGGTGCTCCGCATCCAGGCGCGTCGCCGGCGCCTCGCAGGCATAGCCGTCGAGCCAGTCACCCTTCTGATCCAACACCAATGTCTTAACGCCAACACCGGACCCTGTGGGAGCGAGCTTGCTCGCGATAGCGTCGGCACACCCGGCATCATCATTGACTGAACCACCGCTATCGCGAGCAAGCTCGCTCCCACAGGACAGGGGCAACTGGCTGAGCAGCGAGCTTTGGGTCAGCAGCAGCTCGATGCCACTGTCTTCGATCATGTACGCCAGGCGGTCCTGGGGGAACGCCGGGTCCAGCGGCAGGTAGGCGCCGCCGGCCTTGAGGATCGCCAGCAGGCCCACCAGCATGTGAGCGCTGCGTTCCACGGCAATGCCGACCAGGACATCGGGGCCCACGCCGAGGCTCTGCAGCTTCCCCGCTAACTGATTGGCCCGGGCATTGAGTTGGCCGTAACTCCAGCGTTCGCCGTCGATCACCAGCGCCGGGGCGTCCGGGGTGCGCGCCGCTTGTAGCTCGAATAGCTGATGGACAAAACCCGCCTCGGATGCCGGCGACGGGGTGCGCTGGCCGTCGTCAAGCTGGGCCTGGCGTTCGGCCGCGTCGAGCAACGGCAACTCACCGATGCGCTGCGCCGGGTCGGCGACGATCGCCCGCAACAGGTTCTGCCAATGCCCGGCCATGCGCGCAATCGTCTCGGCACCAAACAGATCGGTGGCATAGATCAGCCCTGCCGAGAGCCCTTCGCTGTGCTCCAGCGTTTCCAGGGTCAGGTCGAATTGCGCCGTGTGCGAGTCCCAATGCAGCCCCTCGACTTTCAACGCACCGACCGGCCCCTCGCCCGCCGGGCCTTCGGTCCGGTGGTTGAACATCACTTGGAACAGCGGGCTGTGGCTCAGGTTGCGCTCAGGCTGCAACGCCTCGACCAGTTGTTCGAACGGCAACTCCTGGTGAGCCTGGGCGCCCAGGGCTGTCTGCTTCACTTGTTGCAGCAGGGCACCAAACGAATCCTGGCTCTGGACATCGCTGTCGAGCACTTGGGTATTGACGAAAAAGCCGATCAGGCGCTCGGTCTCGACCCGGTTGCGGTTGGCCGTCGGCACGCCGACGCGGATATCGTTCTGGCCGCTGTAGCGATGCAACAGCGTCTGGAACGAGGCCAGCAGAAGCATGAACAGGCTGACGCCTTCGCGCTGGGCCATGTGCTTGAGGTCGCCGGCCAGTACCGCATCGATGGCAAGTTCGAGCCGCGCGCCGCGATAGCTCATCACCGCCGGACGCGGGAAGTCGGTGGGCAATTCCAGCACCGGTTGCTGGCCACCCAAGCGTGCGGTCCAGTACTCCAACTGGCGTTCGCGCTCGCCCGCTTCCATCCAGTGCCGCTGCCAGATGGCGTAGTCGGCGTACTGGATCGGCAGCGGCGGCAGTTCCGGCGCGTGGCCCTGGCTGAAGGCGGCGTAGCCGTTGACCAGTTCCTCGACCATCACCTGCATCGACCAGCCATCGGCAACGATGTGGTGCAAGGTCACGATCAGCACATGGTCATCCGCCGCCAACCGCAGCAGGCGTGTGCGCAGCAACGGCCCTTGTTGCAGGTCGAAGAGCTGGCGGGTTTCGGCTTCGATCAACTGGCGCAGTTGCGTCTCGTCCGGCCGTTGTTCCAAAGTGTCTGCCTGCAAACGCACCGGCGCCGCCGCATGCACTTGCTGCACGACCTGCTCGCCCTGGGTCTGGAAGGTGGTGCGCAGGCTCTCGTGACGCGCCACCAACGCCGTGAAACTCTGCTCCAGCGCAGCGATGTCCAGCGGCCCACGCAAGCGCAGGGCCGTGGGCATGTGATAAGCCGCGCTCTCGGGGTCCAACTGCCACAGGAACCATTGGCGTTCCTGGGCAAACGACAGCGACAACGTGTCGAACTCGGCACTGACGGGCGCAATGGGCAGGTTCGCCGGGGAAACGTTCTCTTCGAGCATCTTCTGCAAGTACAAGCGACGTTTTTCCAGCGGCAGCGTTATGAAGCGCCTGGCAATACGTTGTGCGACAGCGGTGTCCATCAAACCTCCTCAAATTCATCGAGCAGCGCTTCAAGCTTGCTCAATTTCGACGTACTCATGGGTTCGCCGGCAGGCTCGAGTTGCGCCACGAACGCGCCGAGTACCGGGAATTGGAAAATCAGTTGCGGGGTCAAGGTCAGGCCCAGTTCCAGTTGCAGGCGCGAGACCACGCTCACCACCAGCAGCGAATGCCCGCCCAGCTCGAAGAAGTCGTCGCCCAGCCCGACCTGCTCGACCTTGAGCACGTCTTGCCAGATGGCCGCGACCCGGCATTCCAGGTCGCTCTGCGGTGCGAGGTAAGCCGACTGCAGAGCACGGGTGTCCGGTGCCGGCAAGGCCTTGCGATCGAGCTTGCCGTTGGGGGTCAGCGGCAAGCGGTCGAGGAAGACCCAATGGGTCGGCACCATGAAGTCCGGCACCTGGGCCGCCAACCGGGTCTTGAGTTGTTCGCTCAGACTGGCCGTGTCGAGCGTGCTGTCCTGGCCGACCAGGTAGGCCACCAGGTTCGGCCCGCTCACGTCGTCCCGCGCCAGCACCACCGCATCGCGCACATCGGCATCGGCCTGCAGGCGCGCTTCGATTTCCCCCAACTCGATGCGCAGGCCACGGATCTTCACTTGATGGTCGATCCGGCCGAGGTACTCGATCACCCCTTCCGCGCCATAACGGGCCAGGTCGCCGGTGCGATACAGGCGACTACCCGGGGTTGGCGCGAACGGGTCGGGGATGAAGCGCTCGGCGCTCAGTGCCGGTCGTTGGTGGTAACCACGGGCCAGGGAATCACCGGCGACGTGCAACTCGCCGACGGCGCCCGCGGCGCAAGGCTGCAACGCCGCGTCCAGCACGAAGGTGCGCACGTTATCGATGGGACGGCCAATGGCGATGATCCGCTCGGCGTCGTCTTCGCTGCCGCGCACCACGGCATGGCTGCTGGTGTCGATGGTCGCTTCGGTCGGGCCATAGAGGTTGCGCAGCTCGCCATCGAACAGCGCCATGACCTGGCGCGACAAGTGCGCGCTGAGGGCTTCGCCACCGCACAGCAGCAAGCGCAGGGAGGCCAGTTGCTCGCGAGTCGCCAGGGGCAGCAACGCTTGCAACAGCGAAGGCGCCATCTGCAGCACGCTGATGCGCCAGCGCGCCACGTCGGCCCAAAGGGTGGTCAGGTCGAGGTTCAGCTGCGGGCTGGCGAGCACCAGTTGCGCACCGCTCATCAACGGCAGCCAGAACTCCCAGACCGAGGCATCGAAACTGATCGCGGTTTTTTGCAGGACGCGGTCATCGGCGGTCAGTTTCAGGCAACCTTGCATCCACGCCATGTGATTGCTCAGGGCGGCATGGCGAAGGGTTACGCCCTTGGGCTTGCCGGTGGAGCCGGAGGTGTAGATCACGTAGGCGAGATTCTCGCCGTCGATGATTACGCCCGGGTCGCGTTCGCTGTAGCCGGCCAGCCATTGGTCGGGCTGATCCAACAGCAGCGCGGCCACGGCAGCGTCGCCGAACAGCGGCAGCACATCGGTTTCAGTGAGCAGCAAGGCGATGCCGCTGTCCTCGACCATGTACGCCAGGCGATCCTGTGGATAAGCCGGGTCCAGCGGCACATAGGCACCACCGGCCTTGAGCACCGCCAGCAAGCCGACGACCATCTGCACGCTGCGCGACAGCGCCAACCCCACCAGCACGTCGGGGCCGACGCCGCGTTCGATCAAGCCATGGGCCAGGCGATTGGCCCGGGCGTTGAGCTGGGCGTAGGTGAGCGTCTCCTGCTCGCTGACCAGGGCGAACGCGTCGGGGGTACTGCGGGCCTGGGCCTCGATCCATTGATGGACCGGGCGCCGAGGCGGTTCCACCACCGAGGTGGCGTTCCAGTCGTGCAGCAGCCTGTCGCGGGTCACCTCATCCAACAGCTGGATGTCGCCCACGCAACGGTCGGCCGGCAGGCTCACCATTTGTGCGAGCACGTGGGCCACCTGCTCAGCCAGGCGCTCGACGGTGTGTGTAGGGAAAGCAGCATGGGCATAGGTGAAGTGCAGGCTCAGGATGTCAGTTAGATTGACGGCCAGGGTCAGCGGGAAATTAGTCTGTTCCTGGCTGGCCACACTGCCGAAGCTCAAGCCCGAGGGCGCCTGCGCTTGCAGGGCCTGGGACACGGGGTAGTTTTCGAACACCAGCAAGGTGTCGAATAAACCGTCACCGCCCTGCCCGGCCCAGCGCTGGATCTCGAACAACGGCGTGTGCTCGTGCTCGCGCAAGGCCACGTTCAGGCCCTGGATCTGTTGCAGCAGTGCGCTCAGCGGTTGCTCCGGACGCGGGCTGGCGATCACCGGCAAGGTGTTGATGAACAGGCCGATCTGCTGCTCAACCCCCTTGAGCTCGCTCGGGCGTCCCGACACGGTGGCGCCGAAGGCCACGGTGGCATGCCCGGTGTAGTGCTGCAGCAGCAACAGCCAGGTCGCCTGGACGACGGTGTTGAGGGTGACTTTCTGCTGACGGGCGAACTCGCTCAGGCGTTGGGTCTGCTGGGGCGTCAGGTCGTGATAGTGGCTGGCATGGCTGCTTTCCAACGTCGATTGCAGCGGCGCGAACCGGTCTCGGCCAGGCGGGTCGGCGCCTCCAGGCTTTGCAGCTGCCCCAGCCAGAAGGTTTCGCTGGCCTGGGCGTCGCGGCCTTGCAGCCAGGCGATGTAGTCTCGATACCGCCCGGCCGGGCGCGGCAGGGCCTGGCTGTCATAGCGTTGCAGCACTTCGCCGAGCAACTGTGAGTTGCTCCAGCCGTCCATCAGGATGTGGTGATGGGTGTAGATCAGGTGGTAACGCTGCTCAGCGATGCGCACCAGCACCAGGCGCAGCAACGGTGCGCAGGCCAGGTCGAAGCCCTGCTCGCGCTCGGCGTCCGCCCGTTCGGCCAGCGCCTGGGTGACATCGGCGCGGGCGCTCCAGTCCAAGGAAGTGAACGGCACGCGCACCTGCTTGTGCACCACTTGCACCGGGCGCTCGCTGCCCTGCCAGATAAAACTGCTGCGCAGACTGTCATGGGGCGTCGACCGCCGCTTGCCAGGCCGCCTCGAAACGCTGCGGGTCGAGGCCGTCGATGTCCAGGCGCATCTGGTTGATGTACTGGCCACTGCCCGCTTCGTACAGGCTGTGGAACAACATGCCTTGCTGCATCGGCGCCAGCGGGTAAAGGTCTTCCACCCCGCGCGCCGACAGCGCCAGGCCATCGAGTTGCGCCTGGGTCAGGCCGGCCAAAGGGAAATCCGCCGGCGTCATGCCCTGGCTCGTCGGGTCGCAGCAATGGGCGATCAACAGCGCCAGCTCACGGGCGTAGTCATCGGCCAAGCGCTGGATGGTCGCCGGCTCGAACTGTTGCGCACTGAACGTCCAGCCCAACCGCAGCGCGCCATCGAACACCTGGCCGTTGAGCGTCAGCCAGTTGCCCAGGGTGGTCAGCGGGCTCTGCTCGTCACCGGCGCTTTCCCTGGCCGGGCTGAACAGCGCGCCTTGGTCCTGATCGAAACTGCCGTCGAATTGACCGAGGTAGTTGAAGGTGATGCGCGGCACCGGCAAGGCTTCCAGGGCCGCCCGACAGGCATCGTCGCCCAGGTAGCGCAGCGCACCGAAGCCCACGCCTTTGTCGGGAATCGTCCGCAGCCCTTGCTTGATCGACTTGATCGAGTCCGCCAGTTCGACGGCCGGCGACAACCGCACCGGGAACAGGCTGGTGAACCATCCGACCGTGCGGGTCAGGTCGACGTTGGCGAATAGCTCCTCGCGACCGTGGCCTTCGAGCTGGAGCAACAGGCTGTCGTGGCCAGTCCAGCGACAGATCACCCGGGCCAGGGCCGTGAGCAACAGGTCATTGACCTGGGTGCGATAGGCCGCCGGCGCCTCTTGCAGCAACTGCCGGGTCAAGTGCGCGTCCAGCCGCGTTTGAACGGTGACGGCCTCACGGTTTTGCCCGATCGCCTCCGGGTCGAGGCACGGCAGGTCGGTCGGTGCGTCGTGCAGTAGCCCTTGCCAGTAGGCCAATTGCTGCTGCAGTTGCGCGCTGCGAGCATGGGCTTGCAGCTGCTCGGCAAACGCCTTGACCGAGCTGGTCTTGGCCGGCAATTGCAGCGCTTGGCCGGCGAGCAACTGCTGGTAGGCGGTTTGCAGGTCGTCGAACAGAATTCGCCACGACACACCGTCCACCGCCAGGTGATGAACCACCAGCAACAGGCGCTGGCTGCCATCGGCCAAGGTCGCCAGCACC
The DNA here is from genome assembly GCF_030687295.1 of Pseudomonas beijingensis. NCBI lineage: Bacteria > Pseudomonadati > Pseudomonadota > Gammaproteobacteria > Pseudomonadales > Pseudomonadaceae > Pseudomonas > Pseudomonas beijingensis. Next base: position 5,359,827 of record NZ_CP117425.1, read on the forward strand.
CCGCGCAACAGCGGCCCGGTGTCCAGGTCGAGGCTGCGCTGGGCCTGATTGGCGAGGGTTTCCAGCGCGCTGGCATCGGCCACGTCACGTTGCCACAGCAAACCGTTGCCCGCCCAAGCCTGTTGTTGCGCCGCCACCTCACGATGCTCGGCGCGCCAACCTTCGGCGGTTTCACGGAAAGACAATCGCAAGGCGTCGTGGTGCAGCACCAACGCCTGCAGGGCCTGCTCTACCAACGACGCTTGCAACGGACTGGCCGGTGTCAGCAGCACCGACTGGTTGTAGTGGTGACGCTCGGGAATCGCCTCGGCGAAAAACGCCTGCTGGATCGGCAACAACGCTGTCGACCCTTGGCTCGGTGCCTGATCGATGGCCGGCGCCTGTCCACCGGTCTGGGCAACGCTCGCCAGCGCCTGCACGGTCTGGTATTGGAACAAGTCCTTGGGGGTAAAGCGGATGCCCGCCTGACGGGCGCGGCTGACCACCTGGATGGAGACAATCGAGTCGCCGCCCAGCTCGAAGAAGTTATCGCTCAAGCCGACCCGTTCCACCTTGAGCACGTCCTGCCAGATCGCCGCGATCTGTTGTTCCAGTTCACTTTGCGGCGCCACGTAGGCCTGCTGGACCTGGCTGGCGTCGGCGGTCGGCAAGGCCTTACGGTCGAGCTTGCCGTTGGCGGTCAGCGGCCATCGTTCGAGGAACAGCAGGTGCGTCGGCACCATGTAGTCGGGCAGCTCGGCCTTGAGCTGAGTCTTGATCTGCTCGCGCAGGCCGGCTTCGTCCTCGCCGACTTGCGCCGGAATCACGTAACCCACCAGTTGCTGGCCGCTCGGCCCTTCCTGGGCCAACACCAACGCTTCGCGCACCGCTGCCAGGGCATTCAGGCGCGCTTCGATCTCGCCCAGCTCGATGCGGAATCCACGGATTTTCACTTGATGGTCGATGCGACCGACGTACTCGATCACGCCATCGCTGCGGTACTGCGCCAGGTCGCCGGTGCGGTACAAGCGTGCGCCACTGTCGCCGAACGGGTCGGGGATGAACCGCAACGCCGTGAGGTCGCCGCGATTCAGGTAGCCCCGGGCCAGGCCGGCGCGACCGACGTACAACTCTCCGATGCAGCCTTTCGGCACCGGATTCAAATCACCGTCCAGCAAGTACCACGACAGGTCGGCAATCGGCTCGCCAATCGGGCTGCTGGCGTCCTGCTCCAGGTCCGCCAGCGACAGCGGACGGTAGGTCACATGCACGGTGGTTTCGGTGATGCCATACATGTTGATCAGTTGCGGCGCCGCATCGCCGAAACGCTCGAACCATGGTCGCAGGGATTTGACGTCCAGCGCCTCGCCACCGAACACCACGTAGCGCAAGGCATTGGTCCGGTCATCAGCGCAGGCTTCGTGCATCAATTGCTTGAACGCCGAGGGCGTCTGGTTGAGCACCGTCACCCCGGCGTCGCACAGCAGTTCGTGGAACTGCTGTGGGGAACGGCTGGTGTCGTACGGCACGATCAACAGCTCGCCACCGTGCAGCAGCGCGCCGAAGATTTCCCAGACCGAGAAGTCGAACGCGTAGGAATGGAACAGGCTCCAGACATCCGCCGCGCCGAAGTTGAACCATGGCGCGGTGGCCTCGAACAGGCGCAGCACGTTGTGGTGCGGCAGCAAAGTGCCCTTCGGGTTGCCGGTGGAACCGGAGGTGTAGATCACATAAGCGAGGTTTTCGGCGTCCATCGCCACCTGCGGATCGCTGCCGGCGAATGCACTGACGTCGGCGTCCAGCAGTAGCGTTTGCACACCGTCCGGCACCGGCAGTTGATCGACCAGGGCCGCTTGGGTCAGCAGCAAGCGGATGCCACTGTCCTGCATCATGTAGGCCAAACGATCCTGGGGATACGTCGGGTCCAGCGGCACATAAGCACCGCCGGCCTTGAGGATCGCCAACAGGCCCACCAGCATGTCGAAACCACGCTCGGCCGCCAGCCCCACCAATACATCCGGGCCGACGCCGTGGGCGATCAACTGATGGGCGCGACGGTTGGCCTGGGCGTTGAGCTCGCCGTAGGTCAGGGTTTGGGCGTTGAAACGCAAAGCGAAGGCACCAGGACGCAAGCGCGCCTGTTCGGCGATGCGCTGATGCAGGCAGGCCTCGCCTGGGAAGCTGCGCGGTGCCGGGTTCCATTGGGCGATGTGTTGCTGTTGCTCGGCGGCCGTCAGCAACGGCAATTCACCAACGCGTTGGCGAGGATCGGCGACAATGCCGTGCAGCAGGTTCAGCCAGTGCTCGGCCAGGCGTTGCACGGTGCTGGCGTCGAACAAGTCAGTGGCATAGGTCAGCGCCGCACTGAGTTCACCCTCGGCTTCCAGGGTGTCGAGGGTCAAGTCGAACTGGGCGGTCTGGCTTTCCCAGTCCTGGGTCTTGATCACCAGTCCGGGCAGCGCCGGGAGTGCCTGGCGCGCGACGCTCTGGTGGTTGTACAACACTTGGAACAACGGGCTGTGGCTCAGGTTGCGCTCAGGCCGCAGGGCCTCGACCAGTTGCTCGAACGGCAGGTCCTGATGGGCCTCGGCGCCGATGGCCGCCTGTTTGACCTGCGCCAGCAACGCACTGAAACGCTGCTGCGGATCGACCTCGGCCTTGAGCACCTGGGTGTTGACGAAGAAGCCGATCAGGCCTTCGGTCTCCACCCGGTTGCGGTTGGCGATGGGCACGCCGACACGGATGTCCGACTGGCCGCTGTAGCGATGCAGCAAGGCCTGGAACGACGCCAGCAAGACCATGAACAACGTGCTGCCTTCGCGCTGGGCCAGCTGTCGCAGTTGTTGGCCCAGAACCTGCGGTAAGTCGATAGCCAGGCGGGCGCCGGCAAAGCTCTGCCGGGTCGGGCGCGGCCGGTCGGTGGGCAGCGTCAGCAACGGCTGCTCCCCCCCTAGCACATCGGTCCAGTACGCCAGTTGCCGTTCCCGTTCGCCGGCGTCCATCCACTGACGTTGCCACACCGCGTAATCGGCATACTGGATCGGCAGCTCGGCCAGTGCCAAGGGCTCGCCCTGGCTGCACGCGGCATACCCCTGGATCAGTTCCTGCACCAGCAATTGCATCGACCAGCCATCGGAGACAATGTGGTGCTGGGTCAGCACCAGCACATGCTCGTCGGCCGCCACCCGCAACAGGCCGACCCGCAGCAGCGGGCCGTTTTGCAGGTCGAATGGCTCGGCGATCTGCTGGCGGACGAAGGCCTGGATCTGTTCGTTGCCACCGTCGAGAATCTGCGGGATCACGACCGGGTTCATCTGCCCATGAATGACTTGGAACGCCTGCTCATCGACCTGGACGAAGGTGGTGCGCAGGCTCTCGTGGCGCTGCACCAGGGCGGCGAAACTCTGTTGCAAGGCCTCCAGGTCCAGATCGCCCTGAATCCGCAGCGCCGCCGGAATGTGGTACGCCGCGCTGTCGGGCTCCATCTGCCAGAGGAACCACTGGCGTTGCTGGGCGTAGGACAGCGGCAGCCGCGCCTCGTCCCGGGCAAGCCGCGGGATGCTCGCCGGCCGTGCCTCGTCGCCGTCCACCAGCGCGGCCACACAGGCCTCCAGGCTGGCGTTCTCGAACAACTGCCGCAGTTGCAGGTTCAGGCCGAGGGCCTGGCGAATGCGCGAGACCATCTGCGTCGCCAGCAGCGAATGGCCGCCCAGCTCGAAGAAGTTGTCGCTCAAGCCGACCCGCTCCACTTTGAGCACGTCCTGCCAGATCGCCGCGATCTGTTGTTCCAGCTCACTTTGTGGCGCCACGTAGACCTGCTGGATCTGGCTGGCGTCTGCGATTGGCAAGGCCTTGCGGTCGAGCTTGCCGTTGGCGGTCAGCGGCCATTGTTCGAGGAACAGCAGGTGCGTTGGCACCATGTAGTCCGGCAGCTCGGCCTTGAGCTGGGTCTTGATCTGCTCGCGCAGACTGGCTGGGTCTTCGGTGGTGTGGACCGGGATTACGTAAGCCACCAGTTGCTGCCCACTCGGCCCTTCCTGGGCCAGCACCAGCGCTTCGCGCACCGCTGCCAGGGTGTTCAGGCGCGCTTCAATTTCGCCCAGTTCGATGCGGAATCCACGGATCTTCACTTGATGGTCGATGCGACCGACGTACTCGATCACCCCATCGCTGCGGTACTGCGCCAGGTCGCCGGTGCGGTACAAGCGTGCGCCGCTGTCGCCGAACGGGTCGGGGATGAACCGCAACGACGTGAGGTCGCCGCGATTCAGGTAGCCCCGGGCCAGGCCTGCGCGACCGACGTACAACTCTCCGATGCAGCCTTTCGGCACCGGATTCAAATCACCGTCCAGCAAGTACCACGACAGGTCGGCAATCGGCTCGCCAATCGGGCTGCTGGCGTCCTGCTCCAGGTCCGCCAGCGACAGCGGACGGTAGGTCACATGCACGGTGGTTTCGGTGATGCCATACATGTTGATCAGTTGCGGCGCCGCATCGCCGAAACGCTCGAACCATGGTCGCAGGGATTTGACGTCCAGCGCCTCGCCACCGAACACCACGTAGCGCAAGGCATTGGTCCGGTCATCAGCGCAGGCTTCGTGCATCAATTGCTTGAACGCCGAGGGCGTCTGGTTGAGCACCGTCACCCCGGCGTCGCACAGCAACTCGTGGAACTGCTGTGGGGAACGGCTGATGTCGTATGGCACGATCAACAGCTCGCCACCGTGGAGCAGCGCGCCGAAGATTTCCCAGACCGAGAAGTCGAACGCGTAGGAATGGAACAGGCTCCAGACATCCGCCGCGCCGAAGTTGAACCATGGCGCGGTGGCCTCGAACAGGCGCAGCACGTTGTGGTGCGGCAGCAAAGTGCCCTTCGGGTTGCCGGTGGAACCGGAGGTGTAGATCACATAAGCGAGGTTTTCGGCGTCCATCGCCACCTGCGGATCGCTGCCGGCGAATGCACTGACGTCGGCGTCCAGCAGTAGCGTTTGCACACCGTCCGGCACCGGCAGTTGATCGACCAGGGCCGCTTGGGTCAGCAGCAAGCGGATGCCACTGTCCTGCATCATGTAGGCCAAACGATCCTGGGGATACGTCGGGTCCAGCGGCACATAAGCACCGCCGGCCTTGAGGATCGCCAACAGGCCCACCAGCATGTCGAAACCCCGCTCGGCCGCCAGCCCCACCAGTACATCCGGGCCGACGCCGTGGGCGATCAACTGATGGGCGCGACGGTTGGCCTGGGCGTTGAGCTCGCCGTAGGTCAGGGTTTGGGCGTTGAAACGCAAAGCGAAGGCACCAGGACGCAAGCGCGCCTGTTCGGCGATGCGCTGATGCAGGCAGGCCTCGCCTGGGAAGCTGCGCGGTGCCGGGTTCCATTGGGCGATGTGTTGCTGTTGCTCGGCGGCCGTCAGCAACGGCAATTCACCAACGCGTTGGCGAGGATCGGCGACAATGCCGTGCAGCAGGTTCAGCCAGTGCTCGGCCAGGCGTTGCACGGTGCTGGCGTCGAACAAGTCAGTGGCATAGGTCAGCGCCGCACTGAGTTCACCCTCGGCTTCCAGGGTGTCGAGGGTCAAGTCGAACTGGGCGGTCTGGCTTTCCCAGTCCTGGGTCTTGATCACCAGTCCGGGCAGCGCCGGGAGTGCCTGGCGCGCGACGCTCTGGTGGTTGTACAACACTTGGAACAACGGGCTGTGGCTCAGGTTGCGCTCAGGCCGCAGGGCCTCGACCAGTTGCTCGAACGGCAGGTCCTGATGGGCCTCGGCGCCGATGGCCGCCTGTTTGACCTGCGCCAGCAACGCACTGAAACGCTGCTGCGGATCGACCTCGGCCTTGAGCACCTGGGTGTTGACGAAGAAGCCGATCAGGCCTTCGGTCTCCACCCGGTTGCGGTTGGCGATGGGCACGCCGACACGGATGTCCGACTGGCCGCTGTAGCGATGCAGCAAGGCCTGGAACGACGCCAGCAAGACCATGAACAACGTGCTGCCTTCGCGCTGGGCCAGCTGTCGCAGTTGTTGGCCCAGAACCTGCGGTAAGTCGATAGCCAGGCGGGCGCCGGCAAAGCTCTGCCGGGTCGGGCGCGGCCGGTCGGTGGGCAGCGTCAGCAACGGCTGCTCCCCCCCTAGCACATCGGTCCAGTACGCCAGTTGCCGTTCCCGTTCGCCGGCGTCCATCCACTGACGTTGCCACACCGCGTAATCGGCATACTGGATCGGCAGCTCGGCCAGTGCCAAGGGCTCGCCCTGGCTGCACGCGGCATACCCCTGGATCAGTTCCTGCACCAGCAATTGCATCGACCAGCCATCGGAGACAATGTGGTGCTGGGTCAGCACCAGCACATGCTCGTCGGCCGCCACCCGCAACAGGCCGACCCGCAGCAGCGGGCCGTTTTGCAGGTCGAATGGCTCGGCGATCTGCTGGCGGACGAAGGCCTGGATCTGTTCGTTGCCACCGTCGAGAATCTGCGCGGGATCACGACCGGGTTCATCTGCCCATGAATGACTTGGAACGCCTGCTCATCGACCTGGACGAAGGTGGTGCGCAGGCTCTCGTGGCGCTGCACCAGGGCGGCGAAACTCTGTTGCAAGGCCTCCAGGTCCAGATCGCCCTGAATCCGCAGCGCCGCCGGAATGTGGTACGCCGCGCTGTCGGGCTCCATCTGCCAGAGGAACCACTGGCGTTGCTGGGCGTAGGACAGCGGCAGCCGCGCCTCGTCCCGGGCAAGCCGCGGGATGCTCGCCGGCCGTGCCTCGTCGCCGTCCACCAGCGCGGCCACACAGGCCTCCAGGCTGGCGTTCTCGAACAACTGCCGCAGTTGCAGGTTCAGGCCGAGGGCCTGGCGAATGCGCGAGACCATCTGCGTCGCCAGCAGCGAATGGCCGCCCAGCTCGAAGAAGTTGTCGCTCAAGCCGACCCGCTCCACTTTGAGCACGTCCTGCCAGATCGCCGCGATCTGTTGTTCCAGCTCACTTTGTGGCGCCACGTAGACCTGCTGGATCTGGCTGGCGTCTGCGATTGGCAAGGCCTTGCGGTCGAGCTTGCCGTTGGCGGTCAGCGGCCATTGTTCGAGGAACAGCAGGTGCGTTGGCACCATGTAGTCCGGCAGCTCGGCCTTGAGCTGGGTCTTGATCTGCTCGCGCAGACTGGCTGGGTCTTCGGTGGTGTGGACCGGGATTACGTAAGCCACCAGTTGCTGCCCACTCGGCCCTTCCTGGGCCAGCACCAGCGCTTCGCGCACCGCTGCCAGGGTGTTCAGGCGCGCTTCAATTTCGCCCAGTTCGATGCGGAATCCACGGATCTTCACTTGATGGTCGATGCGACCGACGTACTCGATCACCCCATCGCTGCGGTACTGCGCCAGGTCGCCGGTGCGGTACAAGCGTGCGCCGCTGTCGCCGAACGGGTCGGGGATGAACCGCAACGACGTGAGGTCGCCGCGATTCAGGTAGCCCCGGGCCAGGCCTGCGCGACCGACGTACAACTCTCCGATGCAGCCTTTCGGCACCGGATTCAAATCACCGTCCAGCAAGTACCACGACAGGTCGGCAATCGGTTCGCCAATCGGACTGCTGGCGTCCTGCTCCAGGTCCGCCAGCGACAGCGGACGGTAGGTCACATGCACGGTGGTTTCGGTGATGCCATACATGTTGATCAGTTGCGGCGCCGCGTCGCCGAAACGCTCGAACCATGGGCGCAGGGACTTGACGTCCAACGCCTCGCCACCGAACACCACGTAACGCAAGGCATTGGCCCGGTCATCAGCGCAGGCTTCGTGCATCAATTGCTTGAACGCCGAGGGCGTCTGGTTGAGCACCGTCACCCCGGCGTCGCACAGCAACTCGTGGAACTGCTGTGGGGAACGGCTGATGTCGTATGGCACGATCAACAGCTCGCCACCGTGGAGCAGCGCGCCGAAGATTTCCCAGACCGAGAAGTCGAACGCGTAGGAATGGAACAGGCTCCAGACATCCGCCGCGCCGAAGTTGAACCATGGCGCGGTGGCCTCGAACAGGCGCAGCACGTTGTGGTGCGGCAGCAAGGTGCCTTTCGGGTTGCCGGTGGAACCGGAGGTGTAGATCACATAAGCGAGATTCGTAGCGTCCATTGCTACGTGCGGATCGCTGTCGGCAAACGCACTGACATCAGCATCCAGCAGCAGCGTCTGCACGCCATCCGGCACCGGCAATAGATCGACCAGGGCCGCTTGGGTCAGCAGCAAGCGGATGCCGCTGTCCTGCATCATGTAGGCCAAACGATCCTGGGGATACGTCGGGTCCAGCGGCACATAAGCACCGCCGGCCTTGAGGATCGCCAACAGGCCCACCAGCATGTCGAAACCCCGCTCGGCCGCCAGCCCCACCAGTACATCCGGGCCGACGCCGTGGGCGATCAACTGATGGGCGCGACGGTTGGCCTGGGCGTTGAGCTCGCCGTAGGTCAGGGTTTGGGCGTTGAAACGCAAAGCGACGGCACCAGGACGCAAGCGCGCCTGTTCGGCGATGCGCTGATGCAGGCAGGCCTCACCTGGGAAGCTGCGCGGTGCCGGGTTCCATTGGGCGATGTGTTGCTTTTGCTCGGCGGCCGTTAGCAGTGGCAGCTCACCGATGCGTTGCCGGGGGTTGGCGACAATGCCGTGCAGCAGGTTCTGCCAATGCTCGGCCATGCGTTGCACAGTACTGGCGTCGAACAGGTCAGTGGCGTAGCTCAGGGACGCGGCCAGCTCACCGTCGGTCTCGTGGGTGTCGAGGGTCAAGTCGAACTGGGCAGTGTGGGAGCTCCAGTCGAGGCTCTCGACCTGCAACCCCGGCAGTTGCAGAGCCTGGGCTGTGCCGCCGCTCTGGTGGTTGAACATCACCTGGAACAGCGGGCTGTGGCTCGCCTGTCGCTGCGGTGCCAGGGCCTGCACCAACTGCTCGAACGGCAGGTCCTGATGGGCTTGCGCCCCCAGCGAGGCTTGCTTGACCTGCGCCAGCAATTGCGCGAAAGGCAGATCGCCCCGCACCTGGGCATTGAGCACTTGGGTGTTGACGAAAAAGCCGATCAGGCCTTCGGTTTCCGGGCGATTGCGGTTGGCGACCGGGACGCCGACACGGATGTCCGACTGGCCGCTGTAACGGTGCAACAAGGCCTGGAACGACGCCAGCAAGACCATGAACAACGTCGAGGCTTCGCGCTGGGCCAGGTGTTTCAGGCCCTGGGTCAGCCCGGCGTCGAAGCGCAGGTCCAGGCGTGCGCCGTGATGGCTTTGCCGTGCCGGGCGCGGGCGGTCCGTTGGCAACGGCAGGACTTCGCCGCCATCGCCCAACCGTTCGGTCCAGTAGGCCAGCTGTCGCTCTAGCTCGCCGGCCTCCATCCATTTGCGCTGCCAGATCGCATAGTCGGCGTACTGGATCGGCAAGGGTGCCAGGGTCGGTGCGTGACCGCTGCGGTGGGCGGCGTAAAGTTGGACCAGGTCGTTGACCATGATCCGTGCGGAGGCGCCATCGCAAATGATGTGGTGCTGGGTCAGCACCAGCACATGGTCGTCGGCAGCCAATTGCAGCAGCTTGACCCGCAGCAACGGTCCTTGCTGCAGGTCGAACAACCCGCAGATTTCGTCGTCGATCAGCGCTTTGAGCGCGGCCTCATCCGCTGCTTCCGGCTCGATCGCCAGGCTCAAACGCGCCTGCACCACTTGTTGGGGTCCTTGCGGGCTGTCGACGAACACCGTGCGCAGCACGTCGTGACGGGCCAGCAAGGCGTCGAAACTGCGTTGCAGCGCGGGCAGGTCGAGGGCACCGCGCAGGCGCAGCGCCGTGGGCACGTGGTAGGCGGCGCTGTGACGGTCCAGTTGCCAGAGAAACCACTGGCGCTCCTGGGCGTAGGACAGGTCCAGGGTCTCGAATTCGTCGCGCATCGCCGGGATCGGCAACGCCGCCAGGCTCATGTTCTTGCTGTGCAGCTTGTGCAGGAACGCTTGCCGTTGGGCAAGCGGTAAACGGATGAATCGCTGAACCAGAGACAGGTTATCGAGCTGAGTCATTCAAAGGGTCTCCAGGTCTGCCAGGAAATCATGCATCTCACTCAGGTCGGCGCTGGAGTGAGGGGTCAGGTGGGCTGCCAGTTGTGCGGCGTAGTCGGCCAGGGACGTGGTGCTGAACAGCAAGTCCAGGGGCACCGCGGCGCCTTGCTGCATTTGCAGGCGCGCCGTCGCTTGCGTCGCCAGCAGGGAATGCCCACCCAGTTCAAAGAAGTTGTCGTCGCGCCCTACCCGTTCGAGCTTGAGCACGTCTTGCCAGATGTCGGCGATGCCCTGTTCGAGCGCGCCTTGTGGCGCCACGTAGGCACGCAGCAGTTGCCGGGCGTCCGGCAGCGGCAGGGCCTTGCGGTCGAGCTTGCCGTTGGGGGTCAGCGGGAAGCGTTCGAGCAACAGCCAATGCGCCGGCATCATGTAGTCGGGCAGCAACGGCGCGAGCTGCGCCTTGAGGGTTTCGCGCAGGGTCGCAGGTTCCGCAGTCTCTGGATGGGCGGCAATCAGGTAGGCCACCAACTGCAGGCCACCCGGCCCTTGCTGGGGCACCACCACGGCTTCGCGGATCGCGTCCTGGGCCAGCAGGCAGGCTTCGATTTCCCCCAGTTCGATGCGGAAACCGCGGATCTTCACTTGATGGTCGACCCGACCGTTGTACTCGATCACGCCGTCGCCACGCTGGCGCGCCAGGTCACCGGTGCGGTACACCCGCGCACCGTTGCCGAACGGGTCCGGCAGGAAGCGTTCGGCGGTGAGCGCCGCCCGGTCGTGGTAACCCCGGGCCAGGCCGTCGCCGCCAATCAGCAGTTCGCCGATCAGCCCGACCGGGTTCGGCGCGAAATGATCGCCGACGATGTACAGCGACGTGTTGGCAATCGGCCGGCCGAGGTACGGCACGCGTTGCTCTTCAGTCAAACGGTAGGCCGCTGACCAGATGGTGGTTTCAGTCGGGCCATACAGGTTCCAGACCTCGCCGGCGACATCGAGCAGCCGCTCGGCCAGGTCCTCGGCCAACGCCTCGCCACCGCACAGGCATTTGCGCCCGGCCAGCAAGGCGGACGCCGGGTGGTCGAGCAACATGCGCCAGGTCGACGGCGTGGCCTGGACCACGCTGACCTGTTGCCGGTCGATGGTCTTGAGCAGCGCCTCGGGGTCGTGAGCGCTCTGCTTGTCCACCAGCACCACGCAGGCACCGCTCAGCAGCGCGCCGTACAGTTCCAGGCCGAAGATATCGAACGAAAACGTGGTCAGCGACAGTACTCGATCACCGGCCGTGATGCCCGGTTCGCGGGCCATGCTGGCGACGAAATTCACCAGCGCCCCATGTCGCACCATCACGCCCTTGGGCTTGCCAGTGGAGCCGGAGGTGTAGATCGCGTAGGCCAAGTGCTCCGCATCCAGACGCGTCGTCGGCGCCTCGCAGGCATAACCGTCGAGCCAGTCACCCTCCTGATCCAACACCAATGTCTCGACCCCAACCCCGGCCCCTGTGGGGGATAGCCTGTGGGAGCCAAGCTTGCTCGCGATAGCGTCGGTACACCCACCATCACCATTGACTGAACCACCGCCATCGCGAGCAAGCTTTGCTCCCACAGGCTCGCTCCCACCGGATAGCGGTAGCTGGTTGAGCAGCGAACGTTGGGTCAGCAGCAGTTCGATGCCGCTGTCCTCGATCATGTGCGCCAGGCGGTCCTGGGGGAACGCCGGGTCCAGTGGCAGGTAGGCGCCACCGGCCTTGAGGATCGCCAGCAAGGCGACAACCATCTCCACGCCGCGCTCCAGCGCGACACCGACCAATTGATCGGGCACCACGCCCTGTTCGATCAAACGATGGGCCAGGCGGTTGGCCCGGACATTGAGTTCGGCGTAGCTCAGCGCCTGCTCGGCGAACACCAGCGCCGTGGCATCCGGCGTTTGGCGGGCCTGGGCCTCGAACAGCCGATGGACGCAACGCGCCTGTGGATAACTGGCTGCGGTGGCGTTCCAGCCTTGCACGTGCTGGCGGGTTTCGCGCTCGTCGAGCAAGCTCAGCTCGCCCAAGGAACGTTGCCCGGCGTCGGTCATTTGCAGCAGCAAGCGTTGCAGGTGCAGGCCGATCTGCTCGACAGAGGCCTCGGTGAAACTGGCGCACTGGTAGCTGAACTGCACCGCCAACTCGGCACCGAGGCTGACCAGCAGGGTCAGCGGATAATTGGTCTGTTCCAGGTTATCCACGGCACCGAAACGCAAGCCTTCAGGCGCACCCTGCTCCAAGGCTTCGGAAATCGGATAGTTCTCGAACACCAGGATGTTGTCGAACAAGGCTTCGCCGCCCAGGCCAGCCCAGCGCTGGATATCGAACAGCGCCGTGTGCTCGAACTCGCGCAAGGCCAGGTTCTGCGCCTGGACGCTGTGCAGCCAGTCGCCCAGGCTCTGTTCCGGACGCGGGCTGGCGATGACCGGCAAGGTGTTGATGAACAGACCGATCTGGCCCTCGACGCCCACCAGGTCCGCCGGCCGCCCCGCCACCGTCGCGCCGAACGCCACGCTGGCCTTGCCGGTGTAGCGCTGCAACAGCAACAGCCAGGCCGCTTGCACCAGGGTGTTGACGGTGACTTTGGATTCCCGGGCGAACTCGGCCAGGCGTTGGGTCTGCTGCACATCCAGCTGTATGCGGTGATGGCCGTACAGCTTCGCCGAGACGTCCTGCGCCGGGCGCGCAAACACCTGGGCCAGGCGCACCGGCTCGTCCAGCGTGCGCAACTGTTGCGTCCAGAATCCTTCGCCGAGGCTCGCGTCCTGGCGTTGCAGCCAGGCAATGTAATCGCGATAACGGCCAGCCGGACGGGCCACGCTGTCACCGCGGTAGTGCTGCAACACTTCGCCGAGCAACTGCGCACTGCTCCAGCCGTCCATCAGGATGTGATGGTTGGTGTAGATCAGGTGATGCCGATCAGTCGCCGTGCGCACCAGCACCAGGCGCATCAACGGCGCCAGGGTCAGCTCCACACCCTGGGCACGCTCTTCGTCGGCAACCGTTTGCAGGGCGTCCTCGATATCAGTCCGCTCACTCCAGTCGAGCACACGGAACGGCACCTCGACTTGACGCTGGACGATTTGCACCGGCTGCGCCAGGTCGCCCTGCCAGAAGAACCCGGTACGCAGGATGTCATGGGCATCGACCACCGCTTGCCAAGCCGCACGGAAGCGTTGCGGATCGACGCCCTCGATATCGAGGCGCATCTGGTTGATGTAGTCGCCGCTGCCTTGCCCTAGTAGGGAGTGAAACAGCATGCCCTGCTGCATCGGCGACAGCGGATAGAGGTCGTCGATGGCTTGGGGATGTCGGACCAGGGTGTCCAGTTGCGCCTGGGTCAGCCGCGCCAGCGGGAAATCCGACGGCGTCACGCCACCGCTGTGGCTGTCGCAGCAATGGGCAATGAGCGCCGTGAGTTCTTGCACGTAGTCATCGGCCAGACGCTGGATGGTCGCGGTATTGAACAGGTCGCCGCTGAAGGTCCAGCTCAAGTCCAGCTCACCGCCGAACACTTGGCCGTCGAGGGCCAGCGGGCTGCCCAGCGGGCCTTGCAGGTTCACTTCTTCACCGCCGCGTTCGGTGGTGGGCACGAACAAGGCATCGTCGGCGCTATCGAAACTGCCGTCGAACTGACCGAGGTAGTTGAAGGTCAGTTGCGGTTTCGCCAAGCCTTGAAGGGTTTGACGCGCATGTTCATCGCCCAGGTGCGCCAAGGCCCCGAAGCCAATGCCCTTGTTGGGGATGGCGCGCAGTTGTTCCTTGATCTGCTTGAGCGAGGCGCCAAGATCGGCAGCCGGGGTCAGTTTCGCGGGGAACAGGCTGGTGAACCAGCCTACGGTGCGGCTCAGGTCGACGTGGGTGAACAGATCCTCACGGCCGTGGCCTTCGAGCTGCACCCACACGCTGTCATCACCGGTCCAGCGCACGATCACCCGCGCCAGCGCCGTCAGCAGCAGGTCGTTGACCTGGGTGCGATAGGCCGCCGGGGCTTGCTGCAGCAGTTGCCGGGTGAGGGTTTTATCCAGTGCCGTGCGGATCGTCACGGCTTGGCGGTGTTGCTGGCCGCCCTGGGGATTGTCCCACGGTAACCCCGCCGAGGCGCCTTGCAACTGTTGCTGCCAAAAGCCCAACTCAGCCTGCAAGGGCGCGCTGGCGGCGTAGCCCTGCAATGCTGCAGTCCAGGCGTTGACCGCGCTGGTCTTGGCCGGCAGTTGCACCGCCGCGCCGGCGAGGGTCTGGCGATAAGCACTTTGCAGGTCTTCGAACAGAATCCGCCAGGACACACCGTCCACACCACCAGGTGATGGACAATCAGCAACAGCCGCTGCGTGCCATCGGCAAGGTTCGCCAGCAGCGCACGGATCAGCGGCCCGCCCTCCAGTCGCAGGCTGCGCTGGGCCTGGTTGCCCAGCACTTCCAGTGCAGCGAGATCGGTGACGTCGGCTTGCCAGAGCAGCGTGCCGGCGGCCGGCGCCCCTCGACATCACGATAACGCGCGATCCAACCTTCGCCCTGTTCGATAAAGTCCAGGCGCAGGCTGTCGTGGTGCACGACCAGCGCATCCAAGGCCCGTTCCAGCGCCTGGGCATCCAACGCCTGGGTCGGCTTGAGCATCACCGACTGGTTCCAGTGATGGCGGTCGGGGATCGACTGGGTGAAGAACCATTGATGAATCGGCAACAGTGCGGTTTCGCCGGTCACGGGTTGCTGGTCGATCAATTGCACAGGCGCGCCCGTCTGTACCACGGCGGCCAGGGCCTCGATGGTCTGGTGCTGGAACAAATCCTTCGGCGTGAAATGGATACCGACCAGCCGTGCGCGACTGACCACCTGGATCGAGACGATGGAATCGCCACCCAGTTCGAAGAAGTTGTCCCGCAGGCCCACTTGCTCGAGCTTGAGCACTTCTTGCCAGATCGACACCAGTTGCTGTTCCAGAGCGCTGCGCGGTGCCACGTAGGTTTGCTGCAGTTGACTGACATCGGGCTTGGGCAGGCTCTTGCGGTCGAGCTTGCCGTTGGGGGTCAGCGGCAGGCGGTCGAGCAGCAGCAGATAGGCGGGGACCATGTGCGCCGGCAAGGTCGCCTTGAGTTGTTCGCGCAGGAGCTCGGCGAAAGCATCACCCACGGACTCATCGGCCACCACGTAGGCGACCAGGCGCTTGCCACTGCCAGCTGCCCCTTCCTGAGCCACGACCACCGCTTCGCGCACGCCGTCGAGGGCTTGCAGGCTGGCTTCGACTTCACCCAGTTCGATGCGGAAGCCACGGATCTTCACCTGGTTGTCGATGCGGTCCAGGTAATCGAAGGTGCCGTCGGCGCGCTGGCGCACCAGGTCGCCAGTGCGGTACAGCAAGCCGCCTTCAGTGCTGAACGGATCGGCGACAAAACGCTCGGCGGTCAGGCCCGGACGGTTCAGGTAACCCCGGGCCAGCCCACTGCCGCCGAGGTACAGTTCACCGGCCATGCCTTGGGGCAGCAGGTTCAGGTCGGCGTCCAACACATAGGCACTGCGGTCGCCAACGCGGCTGCCGATGGGCGCATAGGCAGCTCCACACGCCACCTCGCGACCGGCCTTCCAGATCAACGGGGTGACCACGGTTTCGGTCGGGCCGTAGCCGTTGATGATGAAGTCCGGATCCAGGGCCCGCTTGACCCGTTCGAAGCTGGCGTTAGGCACCGCGTCGCCGCCGAAGCAGTAGATGCGCACCTTCGGCGGGTTACCCTCGCGCTCGGCGTGTTCGGCCAGTTGCTGCAGGTACACCGGTGGGAACGCCACCACCGTCACACCGTGCTCGCGCATCGCGTTGTAGGTCTGCTCCGGGGTCCATAGGCTGTCATCGCGAATCAGCAGCGAGGCACCGTGGGTCAGGCTGGTGAGCCAGCGCTCATGGGCACCGTCGAAGGCGAAGGACATGAAATGGAATTCGCAATCGCTGTCGCGCATCTCGTAGCGCTCACCGATGGCCTGGCAATGCATCGCCAGCGGACCATGGGCCACGCTCACACCTTTGGGATTGCCGGTGGAACCAGAGGTGTAGATCACATAAGCGAGGTTCTGCGGATCGACGCTGGCCGACGGTGCATCTGCCGATTGCAGGCTCAAGTCCAGGCGATCGAGTTCCAGCACTTGATCGGCGCCCTCCAGCGGCAATTGCGCCGACACTCGGGAATCGGTGAGCAACAGCGCCAGCCCCGAATCCTCGATCAGGTAGGCCAAGCGTTCCCGTGGGTAACTGGTGTCCAGCGGCACATAGGCCGCACCGGCCTTGAGCACCGCCAGCAGTGCGACAATCACCCCTTCGCTGCGCGGCAGGGCCACGCCGATCCGGGTTTCCGGGGCCACGCCACGGGCAATCAAGGCGTGGGCCAACTGGTTGGCGCGCCGGTCGATGTCGCCATAGCTGAACCGCTGGCCGTCGAAGATCACCGCCGTCGCGTCGGGCTTGAGCGCCGCCAGATGGGCGATGCGCTGGTGTACGGCGATGTCGGTCGGGTATGGCTGCGGGTGGTTGGCAGCCTGTTGCGCCCTGTGCTCCTCGTCATTGGCCAGGGCGATCTCACCGAGGCAACGCTCGCCGGAGTCGGCAAAGCGCTCCAGCAGGTGCAACAGTTGCGCACTCAGGCGCTCAATGGTCGCGACGCTGAAATGCGCCTGGTCGAAACTCATGTGCAGCGCCAGCGTCTCGCCCAAGGTCACGCCCAGGGTCAGCGGGTAGTGAGTCTGATCCTGGTTGGCAACTTCGCCGAATACCACACCTTGGGCGGTGCCACGTTGCAACGCCGCGGAAATCGGGAAGTTCTCGAACACCAGCAGGCTGTCGAACAGCGCACCACCGCCCTGCCCGGCCCAGCGCTGGATGCTCGCCAGCGGCGTGTGCTCGAACTCGCGCAAGCTCAGGTTCTGTGCCTGCACGGCGGCCAGCCAGGCCGCGACCGTCTGGTCCGGGCGGGAGCCTGCGATCACCGGCAAGGTATTGATGAACAGACCGACCTGTTGCTCGATGCCCACCAGCTCCGCCGGCCGCCCGGCCACGGTGGTGCCGAACGCCACACAGGCGCTGCCGGTGTAACGCTGCAACAGCAACAGCCACGCCGCTTGCACCAGGGTGTTGACGGTGACTTTCTGCTGGCGGGCGAACGCGTTGAGCCGTTCCGTGCGCGGCGCGGCCAGCGTGTAATGCTTGAGCGCGTGGCCGCTTTCGCTGCGCACTTCAGCACTCGCCGCCGCAGCGTTCGCGAGCACGGTCGGCTCCTGCAGATCGGCCAGTTGCTCCAGCCAGAACGCTTCGCTAAGGGCGGCGTCCTGGCGCTGCAACCACTGGATGTAATCGGCGTAGCGGCTGACCGGGCGCGGCGGTTGTTGACCGGCATAACGTTGCAGGACTTCGCCGAGCATCTGCGCGCTGCTCCAGCCATCCATCAAAATATGGTGGTTGGTGAAGATCAGGTGATGACGCTCATCGCTCAGTTGAATCAGCGTGACCCGCAGCAGCCCGGCCTGGGTCAGGTCGAAGCCCCGGGCCAGGTCAGCGGCAATGAAATCCTTGAGGGCCTGGGCGGCGTCATGGCGTTCGCGCCAATCGAGCACGGTGTAGGGCAGCGCCAGACAGCGGTGGATGATCTGCAACTGTTGCTGCAACTCGCCCTGCCAGATGAAGCCGCTGCGCAGGATCTCATGGGCATCCATGGTCGCCTGCCACGCCGCACGGAAGCGCTCGGGGTCCAGGCCATCGACATCCACGCACAATTGGTTGATGTAGGTACCGGTGCCCTGCTCGTACAGGGTGTGAAACAGCATGCCTTGCTGCATCGGCGACAGGGGATAAATGTCTTCAATGGCGGCAGCCGGCACGGGGATCGCGTCCAACTGCACCTGGGTGATGCGCGCCAGCGGGAAGTCCGACGGCGTGGTGCCCATGGCATCGGCCTGGCAGCAATGGTCGATCAGCGCTTCCAGTTCGCGGGCATAGTCATCGGCCAGGCGGGCGACGGTCGCCTCGTTGAATTGCTCATGGCTGAACGTCCAACGCAGGTCAAGCTCGCCGTCGTAGACCTGGCCTTCGACACCCAGCCAGTTGTCCAAGGGCGCATCAAGGCTCTGCTCCAGCCCAGCGCTTTCGCCCGCGGGGCTGAACAGCGCCCCTTCCCGGGCATCGAAACTGCCATCGAACTGGCCGAGGTAATTGAAGGTGATGCACGGCAATGGCAAGGCCTTGAGACGGGCCCGTGAAGTGTCGTCGCCAAGGTAGCGCAGCACACCGAAACCAATGCCCTTGTTCGGGATCGCCCGCAGCTGTTCCTTGATCTGCTTGATCGCGGCACCCACGCTATCGGCCGGGGTCAGCCGCACTGGGAACAGACTGGTAAACCAGCCGACCGTGCGGGTCAGATCGACGTTGCTGAACAACTCTTCGCGGCCATGGCCTTCCAGTTGGATCAAGGTGTCGGCATGCCCGGTCCAGCGACAGATCACCCGTGCCAGGGCGGTCAGCAGCAGGTCGTTGACCTGGGTGCGATACGCTGCGGGAGCCTGTTGCAGCAATTGCTGGGTGAGGGTTTTGTCGAGACGGCTGTGCAGCACTTTGGCGTAACGGCTTTGCCGGCTGCCTTGGGGGTTATCCCACGGCAGATCGACCACAGCGCCTTGCAGTTGCTGCTGCCAGAACGTCAGTTCGGCCTGCACGCTCTCAGTGCTGGCGTAGGCCCGCAAATGTTCGCCCCAGGCCTTGTAGGCGCTGGTCTTGGCCGGCAACTTGATGACGGCGCCAGCGCTGGCCTGTTGATAAGCCCGTTGCAGATCTTCCAGCAGGATGCGCCACGACACGCCGTCCACCGCCAGGTGGTGCACGGCCAACAACAAACGTTGGCTGCCATCGGCCATGCTCGCCAGCACCGCCCGTAGCAGCGGGCCATTTTGCAGGTCGAGGCTGCGCTGGGCCTTGACACAGAGAGCTTCCAGCTCGGCGGTGTTCAGGTTGTCCGCCGTCCACAGCAACTCAGGATCGACCGCGATCGGTGCCACCTCTGCACGCCAGCCGTCAGGGGTTTCGATGAAGCGCGAACGCAAGGCATCGTGATGCGCCAGCAGTGCGTTGAGGGCCTGTAGCAGCGCCGGTGCCTGCAACGTTAGATGGCTGCGCAACAAGACCGCCTGGTTCCAGTGGTGACGCTGGGCAATGGCGTCCTCGAAAAACACTTGCTGGATGGGCAGCAACGGCTGCTCGCCAATGACCGGTCCCTGATCGATGACCAGCCCACTGCCGCCCTGCTGCGCGACGCTCGCCAGGCCTTGCACGGTTTGATGCTGGAACAGGTCACGGGGGGTGAAATGGATCCCGGCCTGACGCGAGCGGCTGACCACCTGGATCGAGATGATCGAGTCGCCACCCAGCTCGAAAAAGTTGTCGGTCAAGCCGACCTGTTCAAGCTTGAGCACGTCCTGCCAGATGGCGGCGATGCCTCGCTCCAGTTCACTGCTAGGGGCGATAAAGGCCTGTTGCAGTTGGCTGGCATCCGCTGAAGGCAAGGCCTTGCGGTCGAGCTTGCCGTTGGGACTCAGCGGCATTTGCCCAAGGAACAACAGCTGGGTCGGCACCATATAGTCCGGCAGGCGGTCCTTGAGTTGCGCCTTGAGGGTTTCCCGCGCCGCGCCCTGTTCATCCGCCGAGGCCGACACCAGCGATGTGTCCTGGGGCACCACATAACCCACCAGTTGCAGGCTGCTGCCGCCCTGCACCGCCAGTACGACGGCTTCACTGACCGCCGCCAGTTCCAGCAAACGTGCTTCGACCTCGCCCAACTCGATGCGCAAGCCGCGGATCTTCACTTGATGGTCAACGCGGCCCACGTATTCGATTTCGCCCAAGGCATTGAAACGCGCCAAGTCGCCGGTGCGATACAAGCGCGCACCGCTGGTGGAAAACGGATCGGGGATAAAACGTTCGGCGGTCAACGCCGGGCGCTGGAAGTAACCGCGCGCCAGCAACTCGCCGCCAATCAGCAGCTCGCCGGTCACCCCCACCGGCGTAGGTGCGAGGTGCGCATCGAGCAGATAGGCATGCCGGCCTGGAAGCGGCTGACCTATGGGCAAGGTCAGCGGCAGTGGCCGGCGATTGAAGACATAATCGCTGCAATCGAGGGTGGTGGCCGTGACCGTGGCTTCAGTCGGGCCGTAGGTGTTGAGCAGCTTGACCTGCTCCAGCCCGGCCCGGCGCCAGGCCTGCACGCCTTCGGGCGGCATGGCTTCACCACCGCTGTGCACTTGGCGCAGCGCCGCATAGTCACGCGGACCGACAGCGGCGAATTCCTTGGCGATCATGTTCCAGTAAGCGGTGGTCAAGTCCATGACCGTGATGCCCTGCTCGACGATCTGGCGATACAGGGTTTCGCTGTCCCATACCTCGTTGCCCCGCAGCACCACCGAGGCGCCACAGGTCAGCGGGCCGAACAGTTGCTCGCCAAAGGCATCGAAGTTGAACGTCGCGAATTGCAGCACACAGTCGGCGCGGCTCAAGCCGTAATAGTACTGCGAGGCGAACGCGTGCTTGCTCAGCGCACCGTGGCTGATACCGACACCTTTCGGCCGTCCGGTCGAGCCGGAGGTGAACATCACGTAGGCCAGGCTTTCGGCCCACACCTTGCGTTGCAGATTGCCTGGCTCAGCGCTCTCCCAGGACTCGGCCTGATCCAGGCATAGGCAACGCACGCCGTCGGGCACAGGCAGTCGTTCAAGCAGATGGCTTTGGCTCAAGAGCAAACGGCTGGCGCTGTCTTCGATCATGAATCGCAGGCGATCTACCGGGTATTGGGGGTCCAACGGCACGTAGGCACCGCCGGCCTTGAGCACGGCAAGAATGGCGACCACCAGGTCCAAGCTCCGGTCGACGGCGATGCCCACCAACACGTCAGGACCGACACCCGCCGCCACCAACGTGCGCGCCAGGCGATTGGATCGAGCGTTGAGCTGGCCATAGCTCAATCGTTGTCCATCGCAGATCAAGGCGATGGCGTCCGGGCTGCGTTCAGCTTGCAACTCGAACAGCTCATGCACCGGGCGCTCACTCGGCCAGGTCGTGTCGTGGCGCCCCCACTCCGTCACCAACTGCCGATAGTCGGCCGGCGCCAACAACGCCAGTTCACCGACACGCTGCTGTGGGTCGTTGACGATGTTGCGCAACAGCAGCGTCCAGTGCCGGGCCATGCGCTCGATGGTGTCGGGGTTGAACAAGTCACTGGCGTAGGTGAACGCCGCGTGCAAGTGCCCGCCCTTTTCGTAGGTATCCAGGCTCAGGTCGAACTGGGTGCTGCGGGATTCCCACTCGATGACGCCCAACTCCAGGCCGCTGCCGACTTTCAGCGTGGTGACGTCGGCCACTTCCGGCTGGTGGTTGTACATCACCTGGAACAACGGGTTGTAGCTCAGGCTGCGCTCGAGCTTCAGCGCCTCGACCAGCCGTTCAAAGGGCAGATCCTGGTGGGCCTGGGCACCGAGGGCGGTTTCCTTGATGTCGCGCAACAGGTCGTCGAGGCGGGTCTGGCCGTCCAGTTGCACCCGCAATACCTGAGTGTTGACGAAGAAACCAATCAGCCCTTCAATTTCCCGGCGGTTGCGGTTGGCGATCGGCACGCCAACCCGCAAGTCGTCTTGTCCGGTGTAGCGATGCAGCAGGATATTGAAAGTCCCCAGCAGCAGCATGAACAACGTGACCCCATGCTGGCGGGCAACGCCGCGCAGTTGCTCGACCAACGCGGCGTCCACCACGTGCTCCAGGCGACGACCGCGATAGCTCGGCAGCACCGGACGTGGATAGTCGATTGGCAGCTCCAGCACCGGGTGCTCGTCGCCCAACTGCGTTTGCCAGTAATCGAGTTGACGCTGCAGCTCGCCGGCCTCCAGCCAGCGCCGCTGCCACAGGGCGTAGTCGCTGTACTGGATCGGCAAGTCGGCCAGTTGCGGGGCAACGCCCGCTTCATGGGCGTCGTAGAAACGGATGAACTCGTCGATCAGCACGTTCATCGACCAACCGTCGGAGACGATGTGGTGCAAGGTCAGCAGCAGCACATGTTCCCGCTCATCGAGCGTGAGCAGTTCGACCCGCAGCAAAGGGCCGCTGGACAGGTCGAAGGGTTGCAGCGATTGGGCTTCGGCGGCCTGGCGCACTGCCTGCTCGCGTTCGGCCGCTGGCAAGGCGCTGAAGTCCTTGCGGCCGATCACCAGCGCGGTGCTGGAGGGCACTTGCAGCAGGCTGTCGTCGGCCTGGCGCTGGAACACCGTGCGCAGGGTTTCATGACGGGCCACCAGGCTGGCGAAGGCTTGCTCCAGCGCCGGCA
This sequence comes from Pseudomonas beijingensis, assembly GCF_030687295.1. Classification (NCBI taxonomy): domain Bacteria; kingdom Pseudomonadati; phylum Pseudomonadota; class Gammaproteobacteria; order Pseudomonadales; family Pseudomonadaceae; genus Pseudomonas; species Pseudomonas beijingensis. The sequence goes on from NZ_CP117425.1 coordinate 5,382,169, forward strand.
GGCTCAACGCACCTTTGAGCCGCACCGCTCCCGGCAGGTTGTAGGCACTGCTGTCCGGCTCCAGTTGCCAGAGAAACCACATGCGCTGCTGGGCATAAGACAACGCCTGGCGATCCTCGGCCTCGACGCCCCGGGGAATGGGAAAACCGCTGAACTCCACGCCCTCCTTGGCCAACGCGGCCAGGAACATCCGGCGCTTTTCCAGGGGCAACCCGATAAACCGGCGAGCAAGTTTCAAGGCGTCTTCAGCATTCATTTCTGAGGTATCCGGAATCAGTGGGCACAAGGCACAAAGGCAAGTCGTCCCTATGAAACGAATGCAAACCAGAAAAATTAGCGTTTGGGAATTTGTGTCAGGAAGAGAAGCAGAGCGGGGATTTCAGAAAGGATGCAGACCTAAATATGGGACCGAGCAATGTGGGAGCGAGCTTGCTCGCGATAGCGGTGGGTCAGTTTGCGGTTAGTTGACTGACACGACGCCATCGCGAGCAAGCTCGCTCCCACAGGGGAGGATGCATCACCCCCAGTCAATGTGGGCTGCATTTGCATGAGCTGGGGAATCAAATCAGGCGCTGATAGCCAAGCCATGGCGCCGATGATGCACGCTCAACTGATCCTTGATCAGCCGCAGCACCTTGGCTTCGTGCTCATGGATAAAGAAGTGCCCGCCCGCCAGCATGTCTACCGAAAAGCTGCCCGACGTCTCACGGCGCCAGCCCATCAGTTGCTCCGTGGTGGCCTTGTCGGCCGTGCCGCCGAACACATGCACCGGGCAGTTGAGCAAAGGCCGCTGGCGTGGCTGGAAACGTCCGCACAGCAAAAAGTCGGCCCGCAGGATCGGCAGGGTCAGGTCCATCAGTTCTTCGTTGGCCAGGATCTCCTCGCTCGTACCGTTGAGGGTGCGCAGTTGTTCGATCAACTCCGCGTCGGTTTTCGCCTCGGCGAAACCGCGGTCGTAGTCAGCCCGCATCGTCGGCGCCGCGGTGCCGGAGGCAAACAGCGCCACCGGTTCCGGGCTGCCAAGCTCACGCAGGGCATGAGCGATTTCACAAGCCAGCAGCGCGCCCAGGCTGTGACCGAACAAGGCGTACGGGGCCTGGAGCGTCGGGTACAACTCCCGCGCCAGTTGCATCGCCAACGGGCCCATGTCGGTGTGCAGCGGTTCATCGAAGCGCGCTCCGCGCCCCGGCAACTCCACCGGTTGCACGTGCAGCCATTGCGGCAACGTGCGCCGCCAGCGGCTGTACACCATCGCGCTGGCGCCGGAATAAGGCAGGCACAGCAGGGTCAGTTGGGTCACTGCGGTTTTCTCCGATCGGTCGTGTAAGGAAGATAACGAAATCGTAACCCACAAAATTAGTCAAAACCGTTACGTTCGCTACGAGATGACGGCACCTTGTGGGAGCAAGGCTTGCCCGCGATGAACGATAACTCGGTTCATCTTCCCACCCGACCTTATACTGGCGAAACCTCGATCACTGCACACCGCACAGGAGAACGCCATGGGCTGGTCCGCCAAGCAATACGTCACCTTCGAACAGGAACGCACCCGTCCGTCCCGGGACCTGCTCGCCGCCATCCCTCCCACGCAGGCCCGTTCGGTGATCGACCTGGGTTGCGGCCCGGGCAATTCCACCGAACTGTTGGTGGAGCATTTCAGCGGCGCCACGGTGCGCGGCCTGGACAGTTCCAGCGACATGGTCGACGCCGCACGCAAACGCTTGCCCGCCGTGGCGTTCGACACCGCGGACATCGGCCAATGGGATGAACCCGGGCCGTTCGACGTGATCTTCGCCAACGCAGTGCTGCAATGGCTGCCCGACCACGCCACCTTGCTGCCCGCGCTGATCGGCAAACTCGCCCCCGGCGGCAGCCTGGCGATCCAGATGCCCGACAACCTGCACCAGCCCTCCCACCGCTTGATGCGGGAAATCGCAGCCAACGGGCCTTGGGCCAGCCAACTGGCCGCGGCGGCTGAATCGCGGACCGAGATGGCGGCCCCCAGCATGTATTACTCGATCCTCAAGCCCCACTGCAGCCGTGTCGATGTGTGGCGCACCACCTACCACCACCCCTTGGCCGGCGGCGCCGCGGGCGTGGTGGAATGGTTCAAGGGCAGCGCCTTGCGGCCTTTTCTCGAGCCGCTGGATGAGACGCAACGCGAGCAGTACCTGACGCGCTATCTCCAGGCGATCGAACAGGCTTATCCGGCCCTGGACGATGGGACGGTGCTGCTGCCATTTCCCCGGGTGTTCATGGTCGCGACGCGCTAGGGCGAGGGTCGATGACGCAGCGACGAGGGGCCTAAATTTCTGATCCGGGCCCTCGTTACCTGCTAAGACCAAAAACCCGCAAGAGTGACCGCCGTGGACCTGCAAACCATCCTGGGCAAGCTGTTCGCCAATGCCGGCGCCGTTGGTATCGAAGGCGTCTTCCAATTCGTGTTCGGCCCGCACCAGGCGTACTGGTCCGAGGTCAAGGCCAGCAGCCGCACCGAAGCTGGCCGCCATACCAGCCCCGACGTCACCATCGAGGTGGCGGAGAAGGACTTCCTCGGGATCATGGCCGGCATGGCCAATGTCGAGGAACTGTTCGCCAGCGGTCGCCTGAAGATCGGCGGCAACATGGGCCTGGCGACGTTGCTGCCGCAGATCATCGACCATGCCCGGCATGGCGGTGGCGTGGTGGAAAAGGTCGACATGAACAAGCGCTACCCCACCCCGCCGCGCTTCAGCGAAAAACTCACCGCCAGCCTGCCGACCCAACGCAGCGTGGAACGGCGGCCTCGCAGCGGGCTCTCGGTGCAGGAGTTCCAGGCACGGTATTTGCCCCACGGCACTCCGCTGGTCATCGGCGATGCCTTGCAGGACTGGCCGTTGTTCAAGCTCAGCCGCGAAGAATCCCTGGTGCATTTCGCCGAGCTGCAAGGCATCACCCGCCACGGCGACTACGTGAAGAAGACCTTCTCCACCGAGCGGGATTTTCGCTCCACCTCCATGGCCGACTTCATCGCCTCCCTCGACAACCCGGCGGCCAAGGGCGCCGACGGCGAACCGCCGGCCTACATGGGCAACAACATCCTGCCGGCGCAACTGATGAAGCAGATCAAATACCCGCCCTACTTCGACCCGTCGCTGTTCATCCCACCGCGCATCTGGATCGGCCCCAAGGGCACCCTGACGCCGCTGCACCGCGACGACACCGACAACCTGTTCGCCCAGGTCTGGGGCCGGAAAACCTTCACCCTCGCCGCGCCTCACCACCGCGAAGCCCTCGGCACCTGGTCCACGGCGCCCCAAGGCGGGCTGGACGGCTGTGACTTCAACCCGGACGCGCCGGACTACCAACGCTTTCCCCACGCCCGCGACGTGACCTTCATGCGCGTGACGCTGGAGGCAGGAGATTTGCTGTTTTTGCCGGAAGGCTGGTTCCACCAAGTGGAGTCGGTGTCGACGTCGTTGTCGGTGAATTTCTGGGTGAATTCGGGGCGGGGTTGGTAACAGCCGGTCTGAAGAAACATTCTTTGTAGCAGGCAGATTGTGGGAGCAAGGCTTGCCCGCGATGAAGGCAATGCGGTCTTTCGGAAATCGAGTCGCCTGTTTCGCGAGCAAGCTTTGCTCCCACAGTCCCCTTGCCACAGGTTTGTGTTTGGACCTGAAATATGAAGACTGCTTCACCCAAATGAACTCCACCCACCTCCCACCAGTCAGCAGGTAAGGCCCTCCATTCAAGGTGCTAGACCATGCAGATATCCCTCGCCCGCCAGGTTGCCCTGGTCACCGGCGCCAGTTCCGGCATTGGCGCAGGCGCGGCCAGGGCGTTGGCTGACGCCGGTGCCGCGGTGGTACTCAACTACCACTCCAGCGCCGGCCCGGCGCAAGACCTGGCCCGTGAAATCAATGCCAATGGCGGCCGTGCCATCGCCGTGGGTGCCGATGTGTCGAAGGAACAAGAGGTCGAACAGTTGTTCGCCCAGACCCTCGAAGCCTTTGGCACGCTGGACATCCTGGTGGCCAATTCCGGCCTGCAAAAAGACGCGCCCGCCGTCGACATGAGCCTGGAAGACTGGAACACCGTGATCGGCACCAACCTCACCGGCCAGTTCCTCTGCGCCCGCGCCGCCCTGCGGATCTTCAACCGCCAGGGCATTCGCCAGGGCGTGTCCCGGGCCGCGGGCAAGATCATCCACATGAGTTCGGTGCACCAGCGCATTCCCTGGGCCGGCCACGTCAATTACGCCGCGTCCAAGGGCGGTGTCGATCTGCTGATGCAGAGCCTGGCCCAGGAAACCAGCCACCAGCGCATCCGCATCAACAGCATCGCCCCCGGAGCCATCCGCACCGCCATCAACCGTGAAGCCACCGAGGGCGAGCAGGAGCAGAAGCTGCTGGAGCTGATTCCTTACGGTCGCGTCGGCGATGTGGAGGATGTCGCCAACGCGGTGGTCTGGCTGGCCTCGGACTTGTCCGATTATGTGGTGGGCACCACGCTGTTCATCGATGGCGGGATGAGCCTTTATCCGGGGTTTCGCGGCAATGGCTGATCATGACGAACCGCAAAGCCCCATCGAGAACCACGGCATCATCGGCGACATGCGCACCGCTGCGCTGGTCAATGACCGAGGCAGTGTCGACTTTTTCTGCTGGCCGGAATTCGACAGCCCGTCGATTTTCTGCTCTCTGCTCGACACCCCGGAGGCGGGCATCTTCCAGCTCGCGCCAGACCTGCCGGATGCCCGTCGCCAACAAATCTACCTGCCTGACACCAACGTCCTGCAAACCCGCTGGCTGAGCGACGGCGCCGTGGTGGAGATCACCGACCTGCTGCCCATCGGCGATAGCGAGGATGATCTGCCGGTGTTGATCCGCCGTGTGGGCATGACCATCGGCAGCGCAACGTTTCGCCTGCGTTGCGCGGTGCGTCACGACTATGCCCGAGCCGCCACCACGGCGCGCCAGGACGGTGCCCACATCTGTTTCGAGGCGCAGGGGCAACCGAGCCTGCGCTTGTGCTCCGATCAGTCCATGACGCTGGACGGCAACGCGGCGGTGGCCGAATTCACCCTGGAACAGGGCCAGAGCGCCGAGTTCCTGCTGGGCGGCATCGACGACCCACGGCTTCAGGATGACGTCAGCACGATATGCCTGGAACGGACCCTGGCGTTCTGGCGCGGCTGGATCGGCCAATCCAACTATCGCGGACGCTGGCGGGAAATGGTCAACCGCTCGGCCCTGGCGCTGAAGCTACTGACCTCGCGCAAACACGGCGCCATCCTCGCCGCCGCCACCTTCGGCCTGCCGGAAACCCGCGGTGGCGAGCGCAACGGGGATTATCGCTACACTTGGATCCGCGACGCCTCGTTCACAGTCTACGCGTTCATGCGCCTGGGCTTCGTCGAAGAAGCCAACGCCTATATGCGCTGGCTGCGCGGGCGGGTCAGCGACTGTTGTGAACAGCCGACCAAACTCAACATCCTCTACGGCCTGGACGGCAGGCTGGAGCTGCCGGAAACCGAACTGTCGCACTTGAGCGGGTTCGGCAATGCGCAGCCGGTGCGCATCGGTAATCTGGCTTACAAACAGGTGCAATTGGATATTTTCGGCGAGCTGATGGACGCGGTGTACCTGGTCAACAAATACGGCGAAGCCATCTCCCATCAAGGCTGGAAACACACCGTCGAGGTGGTCGACCAGGTGTGCAAGGTCTGGCAGGACAAAGACGTGGGCATCTGGGAAATGCGCGGCGAAAAACAGCATTTCCTGCATTCGCGGCTGATGTGCTGGGTCGCCGTCGACCGCGCCATCCGCCTGGCCGAAAAACGCTCCCTGCCCGCCCCATTCGCCCGCTGGGACGAGACACGCCAGGCCATCTACCAAGACATCTGGACCAACTTCTGGAACGACGAACATCAACACTTCATCCAGCGCCTGGGCAGCACCGCCCTGGATGGTTCGATGCTGTTGATGCCTCTGGTGCGCTTCGTCAGCGCCCGCGACCCTCGCTGGCTCTCGACGCTCGATGCCATTGAAAAAAGCCTGGTGCGCGACGGCATGGTCTATCGCTACCGCAACGACGACAGCCCCATCGACGGCCTCAGCGGCATCGAAGGCTCATTCGCGGCCTGCTCGTTCTGGTACGTCGAATGCCTGGCCCGCGCCGGTCGCGTGGAAAAAGCCCAGTTGGAATTCGAACAGTTGCTGCGCTACGCCAACCCGCTGGGGTTGTACGCCGAAGAGTTCGACAGCCACGGCTATCACCTGGGCAACACTCCGCAGGCCCTGACTCACCTGGCGTTGATCAGCGCGGCGAGCTTCCTGGATCGCAAGTTGAGCGGGGAGAAGAATCATTGGCAGCCATGAGCGAGATCGGCACCACTTTCGAGTGAACACACTGTGGCGAGGGGATTTATCCCCGCTGGGCTGCGCAGCAGCCCCAAAAGCTGCACCCCGGTGTATCAGATTGATTGGGGACTCTTGAGGGGCTGCTACGCAGCCCAGCGGGGATAAATCCCCTCGCCACAAAAGCACTGCGCCAGCTAGCGTGTCGAGTCGGCCAGCTCGATATCATCCAACGCTCGGTTGGCCAACAATCTGGCCAGCTCGATCAACTGCTGAATCCCCAGCGCAACATGCCGCCGGGAACCTTCCAACTCGAACCCCAGGTCACTGATCAGCGCATCGGCCGAGGCCAGGGTTTCGCTCAGGGTGGTCAGCACCGATTCGGTGTTGAGACCGGGGACCACGGTGAAAACCTGGCCGTCCTGGGTGTCGGGCTTGGGCGGGGTGGGCGACAAGTGGATGTTCAGCGCGCGGTCGGCGGCTTCGCGGAGTTTTTTTGTATCGAGGGTGGTGTAGGCAGAGAGGTCTTCGGCGCGTGGAGGGTTGGGGGTGATTTTGACCATTGTGAAACTCCTGACTTGAAGTTGAGCTCACTCGCCTCGTGACCAAACGAGGTGGTGGGCTATACGCAGGTTGGTCAACCGGGAAGTCAGGCACCCGGCGCACTCGAAAGTGCCCCGCGCACAGCCCACCGCAAAGCATACCGACAAGCGCACAAAAAAGCGCCGACATGCTGAGGTTGGCGCGTGTGCGCCTGACATTGGACGGGTGACCAAACCCGGTCGCTGATTTTGCAGCGACGGGCAAAGCCTATCCCCACCCTTTCCGAACCGGCAACCGACGCGACTCGTCAGAAAATTCCGGTTCACCTATTTTTTTGTAGGAACACCGCACCACTGTGGCGAGGGGATTTATCCCCGTTGGGCTGCGAAGCAGCCCCTGTAACCAGCGCCTCGGTGCATCAGGCAGATTGAGTTGGCTGTTTAGGGGGCTGCTGCGCAGCCCAGCGGGGATAAACCCCCTCGCCACAGAAGCAATCACCGCAATTCGCCCATTTATCGTTACGCCCCCTTTCAAGTTGCCAGCCCCGCCAACCCCTCCTAAGATCGATGCTCTCACGGGTGCAGCGGAGCTGCCCGATAAAAACCCGACTCAAGGATCTGACATGACTCATATCAAACGCCCCATCACCACCCCACCCCGAACAGGCCTGTCCCGCGAAGACCTCTGGGAAGGCCAGGACCGGGGCCTGATCAAGTGCTGGGAAATCGGCCGCGACCGGGCGATGAAGTTTCCCGAACTGGCGCAACGCTGCCTGGCCGGTGAATTGCCAGTGCTGGGCTGGAAAGGTGGCGTCAGCCGCAGCCTGAAGAAAAACGAAAAATTCGGCTGCCTCAAATATCTCGCCCAATGGCAGGGCCTGCGCGGTGAAGACCTGGACATCGACCTGACCCAGGAGCGCACCTTGACCTGTTCCAGCACGAACATGATCGTGACGTTTACCCCGGATCGGGCCAAATACGTCAACCAGGAACCTGCCTGAACGCAACCGCACACTGCCGGAGGCCGACATGAACCTTGAGCCCAGGATCAACTTCGCCGTCACGCCGTTGCTGCGCATCGCCTACGAAGAACACGGCCCCGCCAGCGGTGCCCCCGTCATCCTGCTGCACGGTTTTCCGTACGACCCCAGGGCGTTCGATGAAGTCGCGCCGGCCTTGGCCCAGCGTGGCTACCGGGTCATCGTGCCCTATCTGCGCGGCTACGGCCCGACTCGCTTCAACAACCCGACCATCCTGCGCTCCGGCCAGCAAGCGGCGTTGGCCCAGGACCTGCTGGACCTGATGCACGCGCTCTCCATTCCCCAAGCGGCACTGTGCGGCTACGACTGGGGCGGTCGGGCGGCGTGTATCGTCGCGGCCCTGTGGCCCGAGCGCGTACGCTGCCTGGTGACCGGCGACGGCTACAACCTGCAGGACATTCCCCGCTCCACGCAGCCGCTGGACCCGGAAACCGAACATCGGTTGTGGTACCAGTACTATTTCCATACCGCACGGGGTGTCGAAGGCCTGACGCAAAATCGACGTGAACTGTGTGAATTACTTTGGCGCCTGTGGTCCCCGACCTGGAAGCGCGGCGCTGAACTGTACCCCCTCAGCGCCGCGTCGTTCGACAACCCGGACTTCGTCGACGTGGTGATCCACTCCTACCGTCATCGTTTCATGTACGCACCGGGCGACCCGACGCTGGAGTGGATGGAGGAACGGCTGGCAGCACAACCGGCCATCAGCGTGCCGAGCATTTCCCTGTGCGCCGCCGACGACGGCGTGGGGCCCGCGCCGGCACACGATGAAGACGTCGAGCATTTCACCGGTTTCTATGAGCGGCGAGTGCTGGCCGGTGTCGGCCACAATATTCCCCAGGAAGCCCCCGAGGCCACGCTCAAGGCATTGCTTGATCTGCTTGAGGGCTGACGGCGAACCGCTCGCGATAGGCCTGAGGCGTCACCCCCATGGCCCGTAGGAAACTGCGGCGCAGGGTTTCTTCGCTGCCGAAGCCGCATTGCACCGCCACCCGTTTGATCGACACGGCGGTGTCGGACAACAGACGGCGAGCGGTTTCCACGCGAATCAACTCCACCGCCCGCGCCGGGGTCTGGCCGGTGTCGGCGCGGTAGTGCCGCACAAAACTGCGCTCGCTCATGCCCACCTCGGCAGCCAAACTCGACAGGCCCAGGTCACGGGTGAGGTTTTCGGCGATCCAGGCATGCAGCTCGTCAAACCGACTGCCTTGCTTTTGTAGTGACAAGGTCACACTGAACTGCGATTGCCCGCCAGGACGCTTGAGGAACACCACCAAGTGCCGGGCGACCTCCAGCGCCACCGCGCGGCCCAGGTCCTCCTCGACCAGCGCCAGGGCCAGGTCGATGCCGGCCGTAACCCCGGCCGAGGTCCAGACCGGACCGTCGTTGATGAAAATCGGGTTGGGTTCGACCCGCAACTGCGGATGTTGCTCGGCCAATTGTTCGCAGCGGGTCCAGTGCGTCACCACACGCCGTCCGTCCAGCCAACCGCTGGCGGCCAGCAGGAACGCCCCGGTGCACACCGACGCCACCCGCCGCGAACGCAGGCCGTGATCCTTGACCCAGGCCACCAGCGCCGGGTCCTTCGCCGCCTCGTACACGCCCCAGCCACCGGCGATCAACAGCGTGTCGCTGCCTTCGCTCGGCAGCGGCTCGGCCATCAGCGCCAACCCCGCCGAAGACATCACCGCCCCGCCACCCACGGCGATAACCGTCGGCGTGTACGGCAACGGCAGGCCTTGTTGGCGGGCCAGGTCATTGGCCGAGGCAAACACCTGCAAAGGCCCGGTGACATCCAGCACTTGCACGTTGGCGAAGGCCAGGACATGAACGGTTTTCGGTGAGTGGGGCATATTGGCGTGATTCGTGGGCTTATTGGCGTATACGCCAGAGCCTACGGATCTAAAGTAAAACCGTCCACCCCTCGGCCATCACATCATCCAAAGGAGCACGCGACATGACGCTGCAGATCGGTTTGCTGTTATTCCCCCAAGTCCAGCAGTTGGACCTGACCGGCCCTTATGACGTACTGGCTTCGTTGCCAGACGTGAAGGTCCATCTGATCTGGAAGGACTTGGCCCCGGTCACCGCCAGCACCGGGCTGGTGTTGCTGCCCACCACCACGTTCGAGGACTGCCCGAAACTCGACGTGATCTGCGTCCCCGGCGGGACCGGCGTCGGCCCCTTGATGGAAGACGAGCAGACGCTGGCCTTCATCAAGCGGCAAGCCGCCGGAGCGAAATACATCACCTCAGTGTGTACCGGTGCGCTGGTGCTCGGCGCGGCGGGCCTGTTGCAAGGCAAGCGCGCCACCACCCACTGGGCCTATCACAGCCTGCTGCAAACCCTGGGCGCGACACCGGTCAAGGATCGCGTGGTTCGCGACGGCAACCTGCTCACCGGTGGCGGCATCACGGCCGGGATCGACTTTGCCTTGACCCTGGCGGCCGAACTGTTCGACCAGGACACCGCCGAACTGGTCCAACTGCAACTCGAATACGCCCCTGCCCCGCCATTCAACGCCGGCAGCCCCGACACCGCGCCGGCGCACGTGCTGGAAGAAGCAAACCGGCGTTCGGCCGAGTCGTTCCGGGTGCGCTCGCAAATCACCCAACGTGCTGCGGCGCGGTTGGAACGGGCGTAACGATAAGCCCCAGTCAGGCACTGCTGTGCTGTGCTGTGCTGTGCTGTGCTGTGCTGTGCTGTGCTGTGCTGTGCTGTGCTGTGCTGTGCTGTGCTGTGCTGTGCTGTGCTGTGCTGTGCTGTGGGAGCAAAGCTTGCTCGCGAAACAGGCGCCTCGATTTCTGAAAGACCGCATCGCCTCTATCGCGGGCAAGCCTTGCTCCCACAGAGCTAGGCTCGCCACAAGGGTCAGGTTTCCCCTCCTGGCGATACCGCTCGCTCATGAGGGTTTCCCTGTCGGATCAACTCGACTCAGAACGGGCTGGCGGTGGGCCGCACGATCAGTTCGCTGACGTCGACGTCCGCCGGTTGCTCGATGGCGTAGGCGATCGCCCGGGCGATGGCGTCGGCCGGAATGGCGATCCTGCGGAACTCACGCATCTCGGCACGTCCACCTTCATCGGAAATGCTCTCGGCCAGTTCCGATTCGGTCACGCCGGGGGAAATCACCGTCACCCGCACATCACCCCCTACTTCCTGGCGCAAACCCTCGGAAATCGCCCGCACGGCGTACTTGGTGGCGCAATACACGGCGGCAGTCGGGCTGACAGCATAGGCACCGATGGACGCAATGTTGATGAACTGGCCGCTGCGCTGGCGCTGCATCAGCGGCAAGCCGGCAGCGATGCCGTGAAGTACGCCACGGATGTTGACGTCGATCATACGGTCCCACTCCTCGACTTTCAGCGCCTCGAGTTTGGAGAGCGGCATGACCCCGGCATTGTTGATGATCACGTCGACCTTACCGAACCGCTCGACAGCAAAGTCGATCAGGTCCTGGACATCATCGCGACGGGTCACGTCCACAGCCTTGCAGACCGCTTGCTGGCCGGCGGCTTCGAGTGCCTGCACCAGTGTTTGCAAACGATCGATGCGCCGGGCGCCAAGCACGACACGAGCACCGCGAGCCGCGAGCAACCGCGCCGCGGCTTCACCAATCCCGCTGCTGGCGCCGGTGATGACCACTACTTTATTTTGAATATCGGACATGATGGTTCCCTCGTCTGGATGTGTTGGCCCCCGGTAGGAGCGTTTTGACAGGTCCAGATTAGGGAACCGACCGAGGCCAGGGTTAGCCGGATCCTCCTGCGCACTTGCACGATCCTGTAGCGATAAAACCGACTCTGGCCGACAGCCGCGCAATCGGTTTTACTAGCGCGGTCCACTCATTTGGCCAGGGAGGTTGATCGGCATGTCGGTATCCACGTCCATCCACATTGCGCCAGACGACGGCGTTAATCTTCGTCGCGCCGAACTGGCGAGCCTGATGATGCGCTTCGCACCGGAATTTGGCGTCCACCCCACGGCCATCGAAGCCTTGCACCTGATCCGTAGCGATCAGCCAACCGAAGCACTGCACACCGTGCACAAGCCTGGTTTATGCGTGATCATCGAGGGGCGCAAGGAAGTGCGCCTGGGGGACGAATGCTACGTGTATGACCCGCTCAATTACCTCGTCGTCTCGGTGACCCTGCCATTGGCCGGCCAGGTGATTGAAGCCAGTCCCGAGCGTCCCTACCTGTGCATTCGTCTCGACATCGATCCGGCACAGATCTGCCACCTGATTGCCGACGCCAGCCCTATCGGCGTGCCGGCTGAAAGAAGCGGACGCGGGTTGTTCCTGGATCGCATCGATGCGCCATTACTCGACGCGGTGTTGCGCTTGCTGCGGCTGTTGGACAGGCCGGATGATATCGCCACCCTCGCGCCGTTGGCCCAACAGGAGATTTTCTACCGGCTGCTGCGTGGCGCCCAAGGCCAGCGCTTGCACGAAATCGCCATTCCCGACACCCAGACCCATCGCATCAGCCGCGCCATCGAGTGGCTCAATACCCATTACGCCGAGCCACTGAGCATCGACCGCCTGGCACAAATGATCAATCTCAGCCCTTCGGCCCTGCATCACCGCTTCAAAGCTGTGACCGCCATGAGCCCGCTGCAATACCAGAAACAGCTGCGCCTGCAGGAAGCCCGACGGTTGTTGTTGGCGGAGAACTGCGACGTTTCGTCAATTGGCTACAAGATGGGGTATGAAAGCCCGTCGCAGTTCAGCCGCGAATACAGCCGCCTATTTGGCGCCTCGCCGAGCAAGGACATCGCTCGCTTGCGTGCCCAGGGCGTTGCAAGCTAGTAGCGCTTGATCCTGCACACAAACAGGATCAGGCCACTTTTCCACAGACGAAAAAAAACCCGCCTAGGCGGGTTTTTTGAGGACCAATTTGACTCCCTGTCCGGCATTCCATGCCTGGTCCAATCATCCATGACCCTAAGCACTCCCTGTACTCAGTGGATGAACATAGATTAGGCCCACCGGTGATTTGGAAAAAGACGAGAAAGCAGTAACGGCGTGTAAGCGTTTCGCTATAGGACTCTTTGCTGACTTTTCAGTGGGCGAAAAAAAAACCCGCCGAAGCGGGTTTTTCCAAGACCATTACGACTCCCTGTCGATAGCTAATCCTTGCATGGTCGATCGTCCCTGATCCTGAGCACTTCCTGTGCTTCAGTGGATAAGTCCAGATTACGCCTCGGATCCAAAATGAAATAGACGACATAGCTACCATCGCGTGTAAGACATTCGCTATACCTGCCCCTCCGAAAACCCTTAGCTCCGTCAGCCTGTCAACTCAAGGCTTGTGCAGGAATGCTTCAATATTGGCCATCTGCTCGTCCCAGCCACGGCTGTCCATGCGAAAAGCCTTGAGCCGGCGAGCTTCAGGAATGTTGTTGAAACCCGACTCCACGACTTTGAGCAAGGTACCGCCATCCATGTCTTCGAGTTCGAATTGCACCCGGGTTTCGGACTCCTGGGAATAATCCACCTGCGGCTCGACAGCGTAAGGATGCCAGCGAAACGAGAAGACCCGCTCGGGCTCCACCCGCTCCACCGCTACGTCCCAGATAAGGTGTTCGTAACCTGGATAAGTAATTTGCCCCTGGGTCCGCTCACCTGCCACAAACCGTTTCCCCTCAAGGGCGACACCGAACCATTGGCCGAAGGCTTCGGCATTGGCCAGGGCGCGCCAGACTTGAGAGCGCGGGGCCTTGAGCAGGATCTTTCTTTCAATGCGATCGGATGAATGCATGAGTCACCTCCTGTGTTTCAACAGTAGGCTTGTAAGACCACAAGGCCAACCGGAAAGTTGTATCTGACCGTTGTTTAGCGCTCGTTGACTTTAAAAGAGCATGGCGCGATGTACACTCCCCCGGCGCTTTCAACCCCTCAAGGAGAGACCAAACATGTTCCCACGCTTGCTTCTGGCCCTGACGCCGCTGCTTTTTGTCGCCGTTGCTCAGGCCGATGACTGCGCCGACGCCATCACTCAAGGCGAAATGAACCAATGCGCAGCCAAAGAAAACAAAGCCGCCGACAACGAGCTGAACAGCTTGTACAAGCAGATCACCGCACGCCTGAAGGACAATCCCGAGGCCAAGAAAATGCTGGTCAAGGCTCAGCGCGCCTGGATAGTCTTCCGTGACGCCGAATGCGATTTTTCCGCCTCCGGGGTCAAGGGCGGCAGCGTCTATCCGCTGATCTACAGCAATTGCATCACAGCCCAGACCAAAGCCCGGGTCGAGGCATTCAAGACCTATCTCAAGTGCAAGGAAGGGGATCTGAGCTGCCCCGTACCCGAGGCTTAACAGCCAGGATGTGAAAAAGGATGACCTCTACAGGTCATCCTTTTTTGTCCAAAGCTTTTATTGCGGAAAAACAAAACCCCTACCTGCGTCAGCAGATAGGGGTTTCGGAATTTAATCTTGACGATGACCTACTCTCACATGGGGAAACCCCACACTACCATCGGCGATGCATCGTTTCACTGCTGAGTTCGGGATGGGATCAGGTGGTTCCAATGCTCTATGGTCGTCAAGAAATTCGGTAGCCGGTTCGTGCCTTGCGGTCACGTGCCAGCGAATGGGTATGTGATAGTTTGTGTGCTGCTTGTGAGTATCTCGAACTTTCGGTTCGTTTCGTCTTCACACACCGCAATCTGGTCTCTTTGCCTTTGGGCTTGGAGTTACAAATTGCTTGGGTGTTATATGGTCAAGCCTCACGGGCAATTAGTACAGGTTAGCTCAACGCCTCACAGCGCTTACACACCCTGCCTATCAACGTCGTAGTCTTCGACGGCCCTTCAGGGGACTCAAGGTCCCAGTGAGATCTCATCTTGAGGCAAGTTTCCCGCTTAGATGCTTTCAGCGGTTATCTTTCCCGAACATAGCTACCCGGCAATGCCACTGGCGTGACAACCGGAACACCAGAGGTTCGTCCACTCCGGTCCTCTCGTACTAGGAGCAGCCCCTCTCAAATCTCAAACGTCCACGGCAGATAGGGACCGAACTGTCTCACGACGTTCTAAACCCAGCTCGCGTACCACTTTAAATGGCGAACAGCCATACCCTTGGGACCGGCTTCAGCCCCAGGATGTGATGAGCCGACATCGAGGTGCCAAACACCGCCGTCGATATGAACTCTTGGGCGGTATCAGCCTGTTATCCCCGGAGTACCTTTTATCCGTTGAGCGATGGCCCTTCCATACAGAACCACCGGATCACTAAGACCTACTTTCGTACCTGCTCGACGTGTCTGTCTCGCAGTCAAGCGCGCTTTTGCCTTTATACTCTACGACCGATTTCCGACCGGTCTGAGCGCACCTTCGTACTCCTCCGTTACTCTTTAGGAGGAGACCGCCCCAGTCAAACTACCCACCATACACTGTCCTCGATCCGGATAACGGACCTGAGTTAGAACCTCAAAGTTGCCAGGGTGGTATTTCAAGGATGGCTCCACGCGAACTGGCGTCCACGCTTCAAAGCCTCCCACCTATCCTACACAAGCAAATTCAAAGTCCAGTGCAAAGCTATAGTAAAGGTTCACGGGGTCTTTCCGTCTAGCCGCGGATACACTGCATCTTCACAGCGATTTCAATTTCACTGAGTCTCGGGTGGAGACAGCGCCGCCATCGTTACGCCATTCGTGCAGGTCGGAACTTACCCGACAAGGAATTTCGCTACCTTAGGACCGTTATAGTTACGGCCGCCGTTTACCGGGGCTTCGATCAAGAGCTTCGCGTTAGCTAACCCCATCAATTAACCTTCCGGCACCGGGCAGGCGTCACACCCTATACGTCCACTTTCGTGTTTGCAGAGTGCTGTGTTTTTAATAAACAGTCGCAGCGGCCTGGTATCTTCGACCGGCGTGGGCTTACGCAGCAAGTGCTTCACCCTCACCGGCGCACCTTCTCCCGAAGTTACGGTGCCATTTTGCCTAGTTCCTTCACCCGAGTTCTCTCAAGCGCCTTGGTATTCTCTACCCAACCACCTGTGTCGGTTTGGGGTACGGTTCCTGGTTACCTGAAGCTTAGAAGCTTTTCTTGGAAGCATGGCATCAACCACTTCGTCACCCAAAGGGTAACTCGTCATCAGCTCTCGGCCTTAGAATCCCGGATTTACCTAAGATTCCAGCCTACCACCTTAAACTTGGACAACCAACGCCAAGCTGGCCTAGCCTTCTCCGTCCCTCCATCGCAATAACCAGAAGTACAGGAATATTAACCTGTTTTCCATCGACTACGCTTTTCAGCCTCGCCTTAGGGACCGACTAACCCTGCGTCGATTAACGTTGCGCAGGAAACCTTGGTCTTTCGGCGTGGGTGTTTTTCACACCCATTGTCGTTACTCATGTCAGCATTCGCACTTCTGATACCTCCAGCAAGCTTCTCAACTCACCTTCACAGGCTTACAGAACGCTCCTCTACCGCATCACTTGCGTGATACCCGTAGCTTCGGTGTATGGTTTGAGCCCCGTTACATCTTCCGCGCAGGCCGACTCGACTAGCTATTACGCTTTCTTTAAAGGGTGGCTGCTTCTAAGCCAACCTCCTAGCTGTCTAAGCCTTCCCACATCGTTTCCCACTTAACCATAACTTTGGGACCTTAGCTGACGGTCTGGGTTGTTTCCCTTTTCACGACGGACGTTAGCACCCGCCGTGTGTCTCCCATGCTCGGCACTTGTAGGTATTCGGAGTTTGCATCGGTTTGGTAAGTCGGGATGACCCCCTAGCCGAAACAGTGCTCTACCCCCTACAGTGATACATGAGGCGCTACCTAAATAGCTTTCGAGGAGAACCAGCTATCTCCGAGCTTGATTAGCCTTTCACTCCGATCCACAGGTCACGCTAACTTTTCAACGGTAGTCGGTTCGGTCCTCAGTTAGTGTTCCCAACCTTCAACCCATGGATAGATCGCCCGTTTCGGGTCTATTCCCAGCGACTAGACGCCCTATTAAGACTCGCTTTCGCTACGCCTCCCCTATTCGGTTAAGCTCGCCACTGAAAATAAGTCGCTGACCCATTATACAAAAGGTACGCAGTCACCCAACAAAGTGGGCTCCCACTGCTTGTACGCATACGGTTTCAGGATCTATTTCACTCCCCTCTCCGGGGTTCTTTTCGCCTTTCCCTCACGGTACTAGTTCACTATCGGTCAGTCAGTAGTATTTAGCCTTGGAGGATGGTCCCCCCATATTCAGACAAAGTTTCTCGTGCTCCGTCCTACTCGATTTCACTTCTAAGATCCTTTCGCGTACAGGGCTATCACCCACTATGGCCGCACTTTCCAGAGCGTTCCGCTAAAATCAAAGAAGCTTAAGGGCTAGTCCCCGTTCGCTCGCCACTACTAAGGGAATCTCGGTTGATTTCTTTTCCTCAGGGTACTTAGATGTTTCAGTTCCCCTGGTTCGCCTCTTGCACCTATGTATTCAGTACAAGATAACCATCTTATGATGGCTGGGTTCCCCCATTCAGACATCTCCGGATCAAAGTCTGTTTGCCGACTCCCCGAAGCTTTTCGCAGGCTACCACGTCTTTCATCGCCTCTGACTGCCAAGGCATCCACCGTATGCGCTTCTTCACTTGACCATATAACCCCAAGCAATCTGGTTATACTGTGAAGACGACATTCGCCGAAAATTCGATCTTGCTCTAAGAGCAACTCACAAATTTTACCTTAGCCTGATCCGTTACCAGTGAAAGTAACGTTCAGTCTATCTTTCTATCACATACCCAAATTTTTAAAGAACGATCTAATCAAAAGACTAGAAATCAACATTCACCATCACCTGGATGGAATGCTCATTTCTAAGCTTTCAGAAGCAGTTTATGGTGGAGCCAAGCGGGATCGAACCGCTGACCTCCTGCGTGCAAGGCAGGCGCTCTCCCAGCTGAGCTATGGCCCCATTACAAAATTGGTGGGTCTGGGCAGATTCGAACTGCCGACCTCACCCTTATCAGGGGTGCGCTCTAACCAACTGAGCTACAGACCCAATTTCGAGCTTGTAACTGTTAGCGTGAGCTATCAGCTTGGAGCTTAAAGCTGCTTCTATCGTCTTCTTCAATGAATCAAGCAATTCGTGTGGGAGCTCATGAAGCAGCTGCGGTCGTCGATTAAGGAGGTGATCCAGCCGCAGGTTCCCCTACGGCTACCTTGTTACGACTTCACCCCAGTCATGAATCACACCGTGGTAACCGTCCCCCCGAAGGTTAGACTAGCTACTTCTGGTGCAACCCACTCCCATGGTGTGACGGGCGGTGTGTACAAGGCCCGGGAACGTATTCACCGCGACATTCTGATTCGCGATTACTAGCGATTCCGACTTCACGCAGTCGAGTTGCAGACTGCGATCCGGACTACGATCGGTTTTGTGGGATTAGCTCCACCTCGCGGCTTGGCAACCCTCTGTACCGACCATTGTAGCACGTGTGTAGCCCAGGCCGTAAGGGCCATGATGACTTGACGTCATCCCCCCTTCCTCCGGTTTGTCACCGGCAGTCTCCTTAGAGTGCCCACCATTACGTGCTGGTAACTAAGGACAAGGGTTGCGCTCGTTACGGGACTTAACCCAACATCTCACGACACGAGCTGACGACAGCCATGCAGCACCTGTCTCAATGTTCCCGAAGGCACCAATCCATCTCTGGAAAGTTCATTGGATGTCAAGGCCTGGTAAGGTTCTTCGCGTTGCTTCGAATTAAACCACATGCTCCACCGCTTGTGCGGGCCCCCGTCAATTCATTTGAGTTTTAACCTTGCGGCCGTACTCCCCAGGCGGTCAACTTAATGCGTTAGCTGCGCCACTAAGAGCTCAAGGCTCCCAACGGCTAGTTGACATCGTTTACGGCGTGGACTACCAGGGTATCTAATCCTGTTTGCTCCCCACGCTTTCGCACCTCAGTGTCAGTATCAGTCCAGGTGGTCGCCTTCGCCACTGGTGTTCCTTCCTATATCTACGCATTTCACCGCTACACAGGAAATTCCACCACCCTCTACCATACTCTAGCTCGACAGTTTTGAATGCAGTTCCCAGGTTGAGCCCGGGGCTTTCACATCCAACTTAACGAACCACCTACGCGCGCTTTACGCCCAGTAATTCCGATTAACGCTTGCACCCTCTGTATTACCGCGGCTGCTGGCACAGAGTTAGCCGGTGCTTATTCTGTCGGTAACGTCAAAACACTAACGTATTAGGTTAATGCCCTTCCTCCCAACTTAAAGTGCTTTACAATCCGAAGACCTTCTTCACACACGCGGCATGGCTGGATCAGGCTTTCGCCCATTGTCCAATATTCCCCACTGCTGCCTCCCGTAGGAGTCTGGACCGTGTCTCAGTTCCAGTGTGACTGATCATCCTCTCAGACCAGTTACGGATCGTCGCCTTGGTGAGCCATTACCCCACCAACTAGCTAATCCGACCTAGGCTCATCTGATAGCGCAAGGCCCGAAGGTCCCCTGCTTTCTCCCGTAGGACGTATGCGGTATTAGCGTCCGTTTCCGAGCGTTATCCCCCACTACCAGGCAGATTCCTAGGCATTACTCACCCGTCCGCCGCTCTCAAGAGGTGCAAGCACCTCTCTACCGCTCGACTTGCATGTGTTAGGCCTGCCGCCAGCGTTCAATCTGAGCCATGATCAAACTCTTCAGTTCAAACATCTTTGGGTTTTGAGAAAACCCTAAACTTGGCTCAGCAATCGTTGGTTACATCTTTGATTTCTCGCGGAGTAACTTGTGATGCTGATAATCTGTTGACTAGCAGTCTGACTCCACAAGCACCCACACGAATTGCTTGATTCAGTTGTTAAAGAGCGGTTGGCTGAGTCTTTCGTCTCAACCGAGGCGCGCATTCTACAGCGCCCCGTGTATCTGTCAAGCGGTTATTTTTAGAAGTTTTCAAAGTTTCCTTATCAACTTCAACCACTTGCGCTTCCGATCTCTCGTTAGCGGGAGGCGAATTCTACAGCGTTACTCGCTGCTGTCAACACCTCTTTTTCACCGCTTTCGACCGAGAAGATCGAACCGCTGATAGAGCCAAACAACACTGCTCTATCTGCTCCTTCCAGGCTTCGATGAACTGAAGCCAAACCCCTTCGAAACTTACTTAACTCATTGAATCTCAAGGAGTTTTCCGTTTCGACTGCGCCGGAAGTGGGGCGAATTATAGACGTCCAGAATCTGCCGTCAACCCCCTAATTACGCTTTTGTTGCAGAAGGCACTTTCCTGCCCAGCAAACGCGGGATTCGACGCATAACCGGCGGGACTCTCAGCATCAACAGTACGACCCCAATAAAGGCGTATATCGACCACTCCTTCAGATCTGCCCGCACGATCCACAGCATATGCAGCAATCCAAGCCCCAGGATCAGATACACCAGGCGATGCAACTTCTTCCAGCGCACGCCAAGTCGCCGCTGGCTGTAACGATTGGATGTGACTGCCAGCGCCAGCAAGCCGAGAAACCCAAGCGCCCCGACAATAATGTAAGGCCGCTTGCTCAATTCGACGCCCAACTGCGACCAATCGAATCCCAGTATGAACGCCGCATACCCGCTTAAATGCAACACAACATAAGCAAAGCACCACAAACCCAACTGGCGCCTGACCGCAATCCACCCCGCCCACCCCGTCATTTTTTGCAACGGCGTCATGCTCAAGGTGATCAACAACAGGATCAGTGTCCCCAACCCGAGCCGATCCACCAGCACTTTGCCCGGGTCAGGACCCAACGAATTCATCAAGGCTTCGTAAAGCCAGAGCAACGGCCAGACTGCCGCGGCGATGAAGACGCTAATTCGCCAGACTGGAAAACGCATCAGTAGTCCTTCCTCAGGTCCATCCCTGCATATAAAGAAGCGACTTCATCCTGATAGCCGTTGAACATCAGCGTATCGCGCACATTGGGACTGAACAGCCCACTCGGCAAACGACGTTCACGCGCCTGGGTCCAGCGCGGGTGGTCGACCGTTGGATTGACGTTGGCATAAAAGCCGTACTCATCAGACGCGATGCTCTGCCACGTGGTTTTCGGCTGCTCGCTCACCAGACTGATGCGCACGATGGACTTCACACTTTTGAACCCATACTTCCACGGGACCACCAACCGCAGCGGCGCGCCGTTCTGGTTTGGCAACTCCCGTCCGTACATCCCAACCGCGAGGATAGCCAACGGGTTCATCGCCCTCGTCCAATCGCAAGCCCTCCACATACGGCCAGTCGATCAAGGCGAAACCAGAACGCTGCCCCGGCATGACTTTCGGATCCTGCAGGGTTTCGAAGCGGATGTACTTGGCCTTGGAGGTCGGCTCGACCTGCTTGAGCAATGCAGAGATGGGAAAACCGATCCACGGAATGACCATCGACCAGGCCTCGACACAGCGCAGTCGATAAATCCGCTCTTCCAGCTGATAAGGCTTCATGAAGTCTTCCAACCCATAGCGTCCCGGCTTGCCCACCTCTCCATCCACCACCACGCTCCAGGGCTCGGTCTTCAGGGAGCCGGCATTGGCGGCCGGATCGCCCTTGTCGGTCCCGAACTCATAGAAGTTGTTGTAATGGGTCGCGTCCTTGAACGGCGTGATGGGCTCATTCTTGACCGTGACCGCCTCCCATTGGACGGACGGCAATTTTTCGGCAAACCAGGACGGCGCCTTGCCCGGCTCGACCCTCGGCATAACGCGCCGCTTCGGCAGCGCTGGCCCATCGCGGTAAGCTGCTCACGGCGAGACCTGCCATGGTTGCTCCGAGCATTTGACGACGGGAGAGATAGAGGGATTCGGGCGTGACGTCCGATTCACGGCAGTCGGACGACTTGGGGATCTTGATCAGCATGACAACTCCCGCAGTATTGGAGGGCAGATGTACCAATAGACTGCGGAGTATGGGGGAAATTACATTAAGGCAACGTTTAGCGTCGGCGAAGACGCAACAAGTATTGCACCGGGCCCGAAGCGGCATAGGCGAGGAATACCAGCAGCAGGATACGCGGCGGATCACTGAACACCACCGCGAATACCAGCACCACCGCCAGAATCGCAACGAATGGCACACGCCCTTTCAGATCCAGCTCCTTGAAGCTGTTGTACTTGATGTTGCTGACCATCAGCATCCCGGCCGCGGCAACCAGCAGCGCTACCAGGGAACGACATTTTCGACCCCTGGATGCCGTAGTCGCTGAATGCCCAGACAACACCGGCCACGACACCCGCCGCGGCCGGACTGGCCAGGCCGATGAAGTAACGTTTATCAGCCTTGCCGACCTGGGTGTTGAAACGGGCCAGGCGCAATGCCGCACCCGCCACATAAATGAAGGCGACCATCCAGCCGACCTTGCCCATGTCCCCCAGCGCCCAGCCGAACGCCAGCAAGGCGGGCGCCACGCCAAAAGCGACCATGTCGGACAGTGAATCGTATTCGGCGCCGAACGCGCTTTGGGTATTGGTCATGCGGGCGACGCGCCCGTCCAGGCCATCGAGCACCATGGCGACGAAGATCGCAATGGCGGCGAACGCAAAGTAACGGCTCGCCCCTGCGCTATCGCCGGCGCTCAAGGCAGCCTGGGCACTCATGGAACTGATGATGGAATAGAAACCGGCGAACAGGTTCGCGGTGGTGAACAGATTCGGCAGCAGATAGATGCCACGATGCCGGACCTTACGGCCTTCAGCGTCATGGCCTTCTTCGATGTGCTCATCGATGGGCAACAGGCTTTCGGCGTCAGGAGCCTGGTTTGGCTCGTCGGGACGTTCGCTCATGGACAATACCTTGCAACGGTGTGAAAAATTCGACAGATGTCTGGGACGACGGTTCGACCGCAAACGATGCAGCTTTATACCAGAAGCCATCGCCCAAACGAAAAAACGCGGCCAAGGCCGCGTTTTTCGACTCAAGTTCGCGACTTAGTTCTTGGCTTTGTCGACGATCTTGTTGGCACCGATCCACGGCATCATCGAGCGCAGTTGCTCGCCGATGATTTCGATACCGTGGGCGGCGTTGTTGCGACGCTTGGCGGTCATCGAAGGATAGCCGGTGGCGCCTTCGCTGATGAACATCTTGGCGTATTCGCCGTCCTGAATACGTTTCAGGGCGTTGCGCATGGCCTGGCGGGACTCGGCGTTGATGACTTCCGGACCGGTCACGTACTCGCCGTATTCGGCGTTGTTGGAGATCGAGTAGTTCATGTTGGCGATACCGCCTTCGTACATGAGGTCAACGATCAGCTTCAGTTCGTGCAGGCATTCGAAGTAGGCCATTTCTGGCGCGTAGCCCGCTTCAACCAGGGTTTCGAAACCGGCTTTTACCAGCTCGACGGTACCGCCACACAGAACGGCTTGCTCGCCGAACAGGTCGGTTTCAGTCTCGTCCTTGAAGGTGGTTTCGATGATGCCGGTACGACCGCCACCCACACCAGCAGCGTAGGACAGGGCCACGTTCTTGGCGTTGCCGGACGCGTCCTGGTAGATCGCGATCAGGTCAGGGATACCGCCGCCTTTCACGAACTCGGAACGCACGGTGTGACCCGGGGCCTTCGGCGCGATCATGATCACGTCGAGGTCGGCACGAGGCACGACTTGGTTGTAGTGGATCGCGAAACCGTGGGAGAAGGCCAGGGTGGCACCTTTCTTGATGTTCGGCTCGATTTCGTTCTTGTACAGGGCAGATTGGAACTCGTCCGGGGTCAGGATCATGACCAGGTCGGCTGCGGCAACTGCGGAAGCCACGTCGGTCACTTTCAGGCCGTGGGCCTCGGCCTTGGCAACGGTGGCCGAGCCTTTACGCAGGCCGACAGTCACGTCAACGCCGGAATCTTTCAGGTTGCACGCCTGGGCGTGACCTTGGGAACCGTAGCCGATGATGGCGACTTTCTTGCCCTGGATGATCGACAGGTCGCAGTCTTTATCGTAGAAAACTTTCATGAATTTCCCCTATATCCGGCCATTCAGGCCATTCGCTAATTTGGTTTAGATGCTCAGTACTTTGTCGCCACGGGCAATCCCGGTGACGCCACTGCGTACGGTTTCCAGAATCGAGGCAGTGCCGATCGATTGGATGAAGCTGTCGAGCTTGTCGCTGGTACCGGTCAACTGAACGGTATAGACGCTGGCGCTGACATCGACGATCTGCCCACGATAAATATCGGTAGTACGCTTGATCTCGGCGCGCTGGGCGCCGGTGGCCTTGACCTTGACCAGCATCAGTTCACGCTCGATGTGAGCGCTTTCCGACAGGTCCACCAGCTTGACCACCTCGATCAGCTTGTTCAGGTTCTTGGTGATCTGCTCGATGACTTCATCGTGCCCCACGGTGGTCAGCGTCAGACGCGACAGGGTCGGGTCTTCGGTTGGCGCCACGGTCAGGCTTTCGATGTTGTAGTTGCGCTGCGAGAACAGGCCTACAACACGAGACAGCGCACCCGGTTCGTTTTCCAGAAGCAAGGAAATAATGTGTCGCATGATTAGGTACGCTCCGTCTTGCTCAGCCACATATCGCGCATGGAGCCGTCTTTGATCTGCATCGGGTAGACGTGCTCGCTGGTGTCGACCGCAATATCGATCACCACCAGGCGATCCTTCATGGCGAACGCTTCCTCCATCTTCGACTTCAAATCCTTCGATTCGGTGATGCGCACGCCAACGTGACCATAGGCCTCTGCCAGCTTGACGAAATCAGGCAGCGATTCCATGTACGAGTGCGAATGACGGCTGCCGTAGCTCATGTCCTGCCACTGGCGAACCATCCCCAACACACCGTTGTTCAGGATCACGATCTTCACCGGCAAACCGTATTGCAGGCAGGTGGACAGTTCCTGGATGTTCATCTGGATGCTGCCCTCGCCCGTGACGCAGGCGACATCAGCCTCCGGGAAGCTCAACTTGATGCCCATGGCTGCCGGAAAACCGAAGCCCATGGTGCCCAGGCCACCGGAGTTGATCCAGCGGTTGGGTTTGTCGAACTTGTAGTACTGCGCCGCGAACATCTGGTGCTGGCCCACGTCGGAGGTCACAAAGGCATCGCCCTTGGTCACTTCGCACAGGGTTTCGATCACGGTCTGCGGCTTGATCACGCTGCCGTCGCCCTTGTCGTAAGGGAACAGGCCGCGATCGCCGCGCCATTCATCGACCTGCTTCCACCAACTGGCGACGGACTCCTTGTTCGGAACCTCGCCGATTTCCTTGAGAATGGCGACCATTTCGGTCAGCACGCTCTCGACAGGACCGACAATCGGCACGTCTGCCTTGATGGTCTTGGAGATGGAAGCCGGGTCGATGTCGATGTGGATGATCTTGGCGTTCGGGCAGAATTTAGCCGCGCCATTGATCACACGGTCGTCGAAACGCGCGCCGACCGCCAGGATCACATCGGCGTGGTGCATCGCCAGGTTGGCGGTGTAGCTGCCGTGCATGCCGAGCATACCGATGAACTGACGGTCAGTACCCGGGAACGCGCCCAGGCCCATCAGCGTATTGGTGACCGGCAGGTTGAGCATTTTCGCCAGCTCGGTCAGCGGCGCGGAGCCACCGCCGAGGATTACACCACCACCGGAGTACAACACAGGGCGCTTGGCCGCCAGCAGCATTTCGGCCGCCTTGCGGATTTGCCCGGAGTGACCACGGACCGCCGGGCTGTAGGAACGCAGCTTGGCTTTTTTCGGGAAGATGTATTCGAACTTCTCGGCCGGGTTGGTCATGTCTTTCGGGACATCGACCACGACTGGACCCGGACGACCGGATTCGGCCAGGTAGAAAGCCTTCTTCATGACTTCCGGGATTTCCGACGCGTGCTTGATCATGAAGCTGTGCTTCACGATCGGCCGGGAAATACCGATCATGTCGGTTTCCTGGAACGCGTCGGTGCCGACCATGGTGCTGGGCACCTGACCGGAGATGATTACCATCGGGATGGAGTCCATGTACGCCGTGGCGATACCGGTGATGGCGTTCGTGGCGCCTGGACCGGAAGTCACCAGTACCACGCCGGCCTTGCCGGTGGCACGGGCATAGCCGTCAGCCATATGAGTGGCCGCCTGCTCGTGACGAACCAGGATGTGGGTCACTTCCGGTTCTTTGAACAGGGCATCATAGACATGAAGAAGAGCACCACCGGGGTACCCGTAGATATATTTGACGCCTTCGTCACGCAAAAAGCGGACGAGCATCTCACCGCCAGATAAAAGCTCCACGTTGTTCACCTCTAAAACGCCAGAATACCGACCCACAAAAAGGGGACGGGTCTTAATAGGTTTACTTCTCGGCAGAGCATGAGCGACGGTGGTCGCCGACTACGTCAGCACTGACTGAGCAAGTATTGGGATCGTCCCAAGTGTTGCGGGCCTTTCCCACCCAGCGCGAGGTAACGCGTTGCGGGTGTAACAGGTCGGCGCGGATGTGCGCCTCATGATCTGCCGAGTGGGTCTGCTTCTGGCAGTCCCTCTACAGCGGACTTTGGATTCTTCTGTTTCGCCTCCTTCAAGTCAAGTCGTCTATGTGCTTTATTCGAAGTAAGCGCATGAGAACGCAAGAAAAAACCCTTAAACGGCAACTGTGTTAGCTTCAATTGCGCAACCCAAGACAAGGAAACAGCATGCGAATGATCTTCTTGACGGCCAGCCTGCTGGTTGGCCTGAGCCCGATATGCATGGCCGGCCAGGTCTACAAATGGGTCGACGCCCAGGGCGTGACCCATTTCGGCGCCCAGCCCCCCGACGGCACAGAGGCCACGACTGTGATCAAGTCCGCTCCACCCGCCACCAAACCGGCGGCACCGCCGTCTGGTGGGGTCATTGGCGACCAGAAGGCCATCGACCAACAGGTCAGGAAACAGGTTGCCGAACAGGAAGCCCAGCTCAAGGCGTTCTGCGAACAGGCCCGGACCAACCTGGCACAATTGCAGAACAACCCCAGGGTGCGCGAAGACGTGGAGGGGGAAATGCGCCGCCTCACCGATGAAGAGCGGCGCCTGCGGATCGATGAGACCCGCCAGCAAATCGAGGAGAACTGCCAGTAATGGCGGTCAGCCGACGTCGCTGATCAACCGATCGAATTGCGCCAGCAGCCGCTGCAACTCGACGCCCTGCCCTGGCCGCTGGGCATAGACCATCTCGGCCATGGCAAGGATGCCCGAGGCGTTGGGCAGCGGCAGGTCGTTTTCCAGGATGGCTTTCATCCTGGGCAGGAAAATCCATTGCAGCCACTGCTCGAAATCCAGGGTGTCGACCGCGAACGGCTCGACGCTGGCCAGCGCCTGCGCCGAAGGCGATACCTCGCTCCACCAGCCCTGGACCCGTAGCTCCCGCTCGATCAACAGCAACTGATCGGCGATTTGAGGAAAACGTGTATCCATCAGAGCGAAACCTTGGCCTTCTGACGAGCCAACGCCGCGCCAGCGGAATCGCCCTGTTTCTCACGGGCCTGGGCGATCAATTCCCACAAGCTGGCCTGAAGTGCCGGGCGACCACTGGATAATGTCAGGCCACGGCGGGCCAGTTGTTCGGCTTGCGGCGCATCACCCTGGGCCATGCGCACCTGGGCCAGGCGATAAAGCACCTGGGGTTCACGTGGCGCCACACGCTGGGCACGCTCCAGGCTGGAGGACGCACCGTTGAGGTCACCGCCGGCCTGTTGCTGTTGCGCCGTGGTCAGCAGAGCCAGTACCGGGCCGTCCAGTTGTTCATCGGCAGACAAACCACCGGAACTTGCCGACGGGATGCTGCTCGGCGTCGAAGGCATGCTGTAGCTGCCCTGATCGATCGGCGAGGTTTCGATAGGTCCTGGCGTGATCGGGCCCGGCGTGATCGGCGTGCTGCTGATCGGCGCCGAAGTCGTCGCGCCTCCGCCGGGCACCATCACCACGACGCCGGTGTCGCCTTGCGGGATTGCCTGGACCTGGCCCTGCACCGGCCGTTTCACCGTCGTTTGACGGAAACCGCCATTGGCCGAGACCCGCTCGCTGTTGGACACGGCAGTGCCGGAGTCAACGACCGGAATCGAACCGCGTTGTACGGTAGAGCAACCACTGAGCAAAGCCACGGCCGTTACCGCTGGAATCAACCACTTGTTCACTTGAAACCCTCTTTGCTTAATTCATCCAGTCCTTGACCCAATCCATCACCGATTCGGCAGGATTCGTGCCGCCACAGGCTGCACCGGGTGGTGGTTCGCTGCCGCGAATATACGGCATCTGTACGGCGCCCGGGCAATTGGCGTCGGAGCCTTGGCCGGTACGCGAATCAACCCAGGCCTGGACGATGTTGTCCGGTTGCGGCATGTCCAGCGGCAGCGGGTCGGCCTTGCGCATGAAACTGGTCCAGACCTGCAGCGCACCAGTGGCGCCGGTGAACGGGGTCTTGCCGTTGTCATCACGTCCGAGCCAGACCACTGCCAGCAGGTCCTGGCTGAAACCGGCGAACCAGCTGTCGCGCGAGTCGTTACTGGTACCGGTCTTGCCCGCCAGGGTCAGGGTCCGAGGCAACACGTTATAAACCGAACTGCCGGTGCCTTCACGCATGACTCGCTGCATCGCGCTCTGGATCAGATAAATGGAGGCCGGGTCGAAACGCTGCTGGATCTGGAACGGATAACGCTTGAGCGGCTCACCATCGGCGGTCAGCACGCTGCGGATCCCGCGCATCGGCGTATTGAAACCGCCGTTGGCCAGGGTCTGGTACATGGCCGCCACTTCGATCGGTGTAAGGCCACCGGCGCCCAGCAGCATCGACGGGAAGGCCGGGAATTCGCGACTTACCCCCAGGCGCGCCAGGGTCTTGAGTACATTCGGCACACCGACTTCCAGCCCGAGGCGAGCCGTCGACAGGTTGTAGGAATGCGCCAGCCCCTGGTAGAGGAACACCGTGCCGTGGGAACGACGATCATAGTTTTGCGGTTTCCAGACCTGACCATCAGCGCCCTTGACCGAGAACGTCTCGTCCGACAACCAACTGGTCAGCGTGTACTGGCTCGGTTTCTCCAGCGCGGTGAGGTACACCGCAGGCTTGATCAGCGAGCCAATCGGACGCACCGCATCCAGGGCCCGGTTGAAGCCGGCGAAGCTGGCCTGGCGGCTGCCGATCATGGCCTGGACTTCGCCAGTTTCCGGGTTGGTCACGACCATGGCCGCTTCGACTTCGTCGGCGCCCTTGCGTCCGCCCAGCCGCTTGAAGGTGTCCTCGACCGAGGCCTCGGCCTTCATCTGCAGGATCGGGTCGAAACTGGTGAAGATGCGCAGGCCTTCTTCGGTCAAGTCTTCGTCGCGGTAGTCTTCCCGCAGTTGACGCTTGACCAGGTCCATGAAGCCCGGGAACGAACTGTCTGCCAGGCTGCCACGCTTGGTCACGCCCAACGGCATCTTTTTCGCCGCTTCGACTTGCTCGGCTGTCGCCACACCTTGTTGTTGCAGCAGATCGAGCACCAGGTTGCGCCGCTCGAGGGCACGTTCCGGATTACGCCGCGGGTTGTAGGAAGACGGCCCCTTGACCATGCCCACCAGCAACGCCACCTGATGCAGCTTGAGCTCGGACAGCGGCTGGCTGAAGAAGAACTGGCTGGCAAGGCCGAAACCGTGCACCGCCCGTTGACCGTCCTGGCCGACGAACACCTCGTTGAGGTACGCCTCCAGAATCTCCTGCTTGTCGTAGTGCAGCTCCAGCAACAGCGCCATCATGGCTTCGGTGAGCTTGCGAGTCAGGCTGCGCTCGTTGGTCAGGTAGAAGTTCTTGACCAACTGTTGGGTCAGGGTACTGCCGCCCTGGCGCATATGGCCCGAGGAGGTGTTGACCCAGATGGCCCGGGCAATCGACTTGGGCGAGACGCCGAAGTGATGGTAGAAGTCGCGGTCTTCGACGGCGATCAGCGTGTCGAGCAGGAACGGCGGCACCTGGTCGATCTTGATCAGGATCCGATCTTCGAGGTTCTTGGGGTACAGGCCACCAATGAGCAGTGGCTCAAGGCGCACCACCGACAGACTCGCGTTGTTCGCGCCGGTCAGCGCAGCCACGTAGTCGCCGGAAAAACGCACCCGCACCGGTTGTGCCTGTTCCATGCCTTCATAGAACTGGAAGCCACGGGTGTTGAGGTCGATGGTATTGCCATTGACCGAGGCCGCACCCGGACCATTGGCCACGCTTTCACGGCGATAGCCCAAGGCATCGAGTTCGGTCAGGAAGTCGTCCTTGCTCAGCTTTTGTCCGACGAACAGCTCCAACGGCCGGGCATAGACCTTGGCCGGGATGGTCCAGCGCTTGCCGGAGAACTTCTCCTGGACCACGGCATCGAGATAGACCGCAAAACCGGCGAGCACGACGAGGCCCACCAGGCTGAGTTTAAGGGCCCAGCCCAGCCAGGGCCGCAAGCGGCTGGCGGGTGGTTTCTTGGGGGTACGGGGGGATCGGGTACGAGTCATGGCGGCGGATTATACGCACTTTGCTTCGGTTCAACATGAGCCCGCCACGCGGTTTGCGTTAGCGCGGCTTGCGGCCATAATGACGGCCTTGAATTTTTCCAGTCTATGAAGGACCGCCCGTGAGCCAATCCCTGATCGCCGCCCTGCAAAACCCGGCCCTCTACCCGCATCCCGTCGAAGCGTTCCAGGTCATCGAAACCCATATTTCCTGGGTATTGCTCACCGGTCCATACGCCTACAAATTCAAAAAGCCAGTCAACTTCGGCTTCCTCGATTTCACCAACCTCCAGGCTCGCCAGCATTTCTGTGGCGAAGAGTTGCGCCTGAACCAGCGCCTGACCCAAGACCTGTATCTGGACGTGCTGCCGATTACCGGCAGCGTCGAAGCGCCACAACTGGGTGGAGACGGTCCGGCCATCGAATACGCCCTGAAGATGCGTCAGTTCCCCCAGAGCCAATTGCTCAGCACACTGCAAGCCAACGGCGAACTGACCACCGCGCACATCGACGAGATGGCCGCGCAGATCGCCCAGTTCCACCTCTCCACGCCCAAGGTGCCGGCCGACAACGCCGCCGGCACTCCGCAAAGCGTGATGGCGCCGGTGCTGCAAAACTTCGAACAGATCCGTCCGTTCCTCAACGACAAGGCCGACCTGTTGCAACTCGAAGCACTGCAAGCCTGGGCCGAAAGCAGTTTCGAACGCCTCAAGCCACTGTTCACCCAGCGCAAGACCGAAGGTTTCATCCGCGAATGCCACGGCGATATCCACCTGGGCAACGCCACCGTGATCGACGGCAAAGTGGTGATTTTCGACTGCATCGAATTCAACGAACCGTTCCGTTTCACCGACGTCTACGCCGACACCGGCTTCCTGGCGATGGACTTGGAGGACCGTGGTCTCAAGTCCCTGGCGCGGCGTTTCGTCAGCCAGTACCTGGAACTGACCGGCGATTACCAGGGCCTGGAACTGCTGAACTTCTATAAAGCCTATCGCGCCCTCGTCCGGGCCAAAGTCGCGCTGTTCAGCATGCCGGCCGAAGCCGATCCGGTGCAGCGCGCCACCACCCTGCGCCAATACCGCAACTACGCCAACCTGGCCGAAAGCTACAGCACCATCCCTTCGCCTTTCCTGGCCATCACCCACGGTGTTTCGGCCGTTGGCAAAAGCCATGTCGCGATGCGCCTGGTCGAGGCACTGGGTGCCATTCGCCTGCGCTCGGACGTGGAGCGCAAGCGCCTGTTCGGCCAGCAACAGGTCCCCAACGACCCACAAGCCGGCATCTATAGCAGCGACGCCAGCAGCGCCACCTACACCCGCCTGCATGAAGTCGCCGCGGCGATCCTGCGCGCCGGATTCCCGGTAGTGATCGATGCCACCTACCTCAAGCACGATCAGCGCGACGCTGCGGCAAAAGTCGCCGAGGCCACCGGCGCTCCGTTCCTGATCCTCGACTGCGACGCGCCGCAAGCGGTCATCGAAAGCCGCCTGGCGCAGCGTCAGGCCGACCAGCAAGACCCCTCCGATGCGAATCTGGCGGTCATCGCCGCACAACAGTCCAGCCGCGAAGCCCTGACCCCGACGGAAATTCTCTGCAGCAAACAGGTCAAAACCAACGAAAGCGGCACGCTCGACATCGTGGTCGCGCAAATCCGTCAGCGCCTGCCAGGCCTGTAGATCACTATTTCGGCCGTGAAGCGACGCCCGGCTTCACGGCCGTCAAATAGTGGCACTATACTGGCGTCATAAAACCAACAGGTGATATGAAATGAGCCACCCCAAGATTCTCAACAGCCCGCTCTATGCCCTGCTGCGCAAAGATGACATTTCCGGCTTCAACAAGGAGCGCCCCCAAGGTACGGTCGACATGCGCGGCGGCGATTTTCGTGGCCTCGATCTGCGGGAGCTGAACGCGGACGACGTCGATTTCACCGATGCGTATTTCCGCGCTGCCGATTTACGCGGCATCGATTTCCGCAAATCGTCATTGGAAGGCGCGAGCCTGGCCCATGCGCAAATATCCGGCGCCTACTTCCCGCCTGAGTTGTCTGCCGACGAGATCCTGATGTCGATGAATTTCGGCACCCGGCTGCGCTACCGTACCCGCTGACACTGTCTGAACCGGGCCGGCCAACGCGCAGACCTGACACGACCGAACGGATCTCCAGTGCCCCCGCTTGCGCTGGAGAATGCAGCCCCTTCCCACTTCATCGTGCGTAATGCATTAGAAGCTTTTGCGTCGAATCCCACCAAAGAATCACGCTTTTCCTACTGACCGCTACACTGCTCAGAAGCTTGCCCACCGCACCAGTCGGCCGTCGCAAGGAGGCTCGATGAATGATGAACTGCAACACCTGAAGAATCTGGGCAAGACATCGGCCCAGTGGCTGCACGCCGTGGGTATCCACAGCGCTTCCGATCTACGCCGGCTCGGGGCGGTGGACGCCTATCGCGCCGTGCGCACACGCGGCTTCCGGGCGTCCAAGGTGTTGCTGTACGCCATCGAGGGCGCATTGATGGATGTGCATTGGAATGACATCCCCGCCGAACGCAAGGAAGCCCTGAACAAACAGCTGGACGCCCTTTCGACGCGTCACAAAGCCTGATGCCCTTTTCGTTTCCAGAGCGAACCCTGGCCGCGAGGTTATTTCGACAAATCGCAAAAACAATGTTTGACATGGTAATGAGAATCGCTATGATTACCACATCCGGTCGCGAGACTGGTCGATATTTGAACAGCCCTTGGTTCGGACTCTCAGATATCTCCTCATCAGGCTAATCACGGTTATTTGACCCGGCTCTTGCCGGGTCTTTTTTTGCCCGCAAAAACGTCACTGTCCAATCTGTTCGCGCATTTGCGCACAATAATCCTGGGGTGGCATGGCCGGGGTGTACCACACGTAGTCCGCCATGGTGGAGGTCACGTCACGGCCCTCCTCGGCCAACATCAGGACGGTCGGTGCCTCGCTGGCGCCGAGATCCAGAGCATGCAGCGGTACGCCAAGATCTTTTCGCCCATGCCAGGCACCGACGAACAACAATGCCGGGGTCGGCGCTTGCAGCAGGCGTTCGGCCATGCGCCGGTCACGCTGTTGCTGCACGGCCAGCATCGGCGGCATTTGCGACTCCGGCAGCAAACCACAGTGGGACTCTCGGATCTGTCCCAACAGCTGTTCCTTCACCGTGGCGGCATTGGCGCGAGTGCCCATCAAGCCGGGCGCTTGCCGATAGAAACGCTGGATCTCGGCGGCGTCCAGGTTGGCGGCCAGCAACGGATAGCGTTGCGCCAGGGCAAACTCGACGACAGGCCCATACAGACTCCAATCCCAGCCGGGGGACCAGGCCAGCGCGCCGGGCAGATCCTTGGGCAAGGCAGGTAGCTGGCGGACCGAATCAACGCGTGGCTGCTGGGAGGGGGTGAGCATTTCCAACAACAGGCTGCCCTGGGCCCGCTGCCCGGCCAAGGCCTGGAGTAGCCAGAGCTGCAGCGCGTGGTGATCAGGATTGTCGTGCTGCTCCCCCACCACCACCCGCGGCGCCTTTGCCAGGCGTTCGACCAATGTCTGGGGCGTCACGGCCTGGCCGTTGTGCAGATCACGAATCCGTCCGCCGAGCGGAGGCGGCGTAAGGCTCTGGCACGCTGTCAGTACACTCAAGGCCAGAATCAGGAGCAGGCGCACGTCCGTATCCTCCAGGGCGCCCTCAGCGGGCAATGATCAATGGATGCCCGCGCTCCGGATGGTCTTGCACCAGCACGTCCAGGCCAAACACCGCCTTGAGCGGTTCCGGGCGCAGCACATGCCGGGGCGTGTCCAGGGCCACCGGCCGACCGGACGCGAGCAGCAACAGGCGATCACAGTAACGCGCCGCCAGGTTCAGGTCATGCAGGATCACCAGCACGGCAGCCCCGCGATTGGCGAATTCACGCACCGCCTGGAGGATGGTGTGCTGATGCAGCGGATCGAGCATCGAGGTCGGCTCGTCCAGCAGCAGGGTCTGCCCCGCCTCACCCGGCCACAACTGCGCCAACACCCGCGCCAGATGCACCCGTTGGCGTTCGCCGCCGGACAACGCCAGGTAGCTGCGACCGTGCAGATGCGCGGCGTCTGCCGCTTGCAGCGCCGCGGTGACGATTTGCTCGTCGCGCAGCCGGCCACTCTGGTGCGGCAGGCGTCCCATGCCGACGACTTCTTCGACACGGAAGGCAAAATCCAGGGTCGAGGACTGCGGCAAGACCGCCAGACGACGGGCGCGCTCGGCACCGTGCCATTGGGCCAGTGGCCGCTCATCGAGCCAGACCTGCCCCTGGCTCGGGCGCAATTCGCCACACAGGCCCGCCAACAAGGTACTTTTGCCCGCGCCGTTGGGCCCGAGCACACCGAGTACTTCGCCGGGATTGAGCAGCAGATCGATGTCCGCCAGCACGGTTTTGCGGCCACGCTGAATGTGCAGGTTCTGTGCGCGCAACATCAGGCACGCCCTCGTACCAATAGATAGAGGAAGAACGGCGCGCCGATGAAGGCCGTGACGAT
The DNA here is from genome assembly GCF_030687295.1 of Pseudomonas beijingensis. Lineage (NCBI taxonomy): Bacteria > Pseudomonadati > Pseudomonadota > Gammaproteobacteria > Pseudomonadales > Pseudomonadaceae > Pseudomonas > Pseudomonas beijingensis. The sequence continues at coordinate 5,417,022 of NZ_CP117425.1, forward strand.
GCCGATCGGCAATTCCGCCGGGGCCAGCGCCAAGCGTGCCACCAAGTCGGCGAGCAACAACAGGCTTGCCCCCGCCAGCACTGAAGCGGGCAATAACACACGATGGTCGGGGCCGGCCACCAGACGCACCAGATGCGGCACCACCAGCCCGACGAAACCGATCATGCCCGCCGCCGCCACCGCCGCGCCAACCCCCAGGGCCGTACAGAACACCAACTCTCGCTTGAGGGCTTCGACGTTGACGCCCAGGTGGGCAGCCTCGGACTCGCCCAGCAACAGCGCATTGAGTTGCCGAGCCCGGCGTGGCAGCCAGAGCGCCACGCCGGCGCTGACCAGCAACAGCGGCCACAACCTCGCGTAGCTGGCGCCGTTGAGACTGCCCAGGTTCCAGAACGTCAGGGTGCGCAGGGTCGCGTCATCCGCCAAGTAGGTGAAGAGGCCGACGGCGGAGCCGGACAGCGCGGTCAGGGCAATGCCGGCCAGGAGCATGGTCGCGACATGGGTCTGGCCATTGCGGCGACCGAGACGATAGACCAGCGCCGTCACGCCGAGCCCGCCAAGGAACGCACACAACGACAACACGTAAGGGCCAAAGGCTTCGGGCAACCCGCCCAGTGCCGAGCCAGCAACGATGGCGAACGCGGCCCCCAGTGCCGCGCCGCTGGACACGCCCACCAGCCCCGGGTCGGCCAAGGGATTACGAAACAGCCCCTGCATCGCGACGCCGGACAACGCCAACACCCCGCCAACCGCCAAGCCCAGCAGGGTGCGCGGCAAACGGATCTGACCGAGGATCAGTTCGGCTTGCTCCAGGCCATCGGCGGTCACCGGCAAGCCCAACAGGCGCAAGGCGGCGCGCAAGGTGTCCAGCAGCGGCAAGCTCACCGGCCCCAGGGCCAGGGACAGCCAGGTCGCCAGCAGACACAGCAGGCCCAGGCCGATGAACAAGGTGCGTGGCTTGACCAACGAGGTCATGGCGCCGTGGCCGACGCAGCCGGATAGAAGCCTGCCGTCAGTTTCACCAGGCTTTGCGGCAACCGCGGGCCCAACCCGCCCACCAACAGCGTCGGGTCGAGCTCCATGACGCGCCCATCCCTGGCGGCCCGGGTCGAGGAAAGAATCGGGTTTTCCCTGAACAGCGCCGCACGCGCTTCTTCGCCACTCAAGGCACGGTCGGCAAAGACCAGCACTTCAGGATTCAGGCTGGCCAAGGTCTCCACGGAAAAAGACTTGTAGCCGCTGTGGGTCGCCAAGTTGTGACCGCCGGCCTGCTGCAACAACCAATCGGCGGCCGTGCCCAGGCCTGCGACCAGTGGCTTGCCGCCGGAACTGCCCACCAACAGCAATACGCCAGGCGCCTTTTGTTTGCGCTGGGCCTCGGTCACCCGGGCATGTTGCTGGGCGAGCTGTTCCTGATAACGGTCGAACAGCCGTGTCGCCTCGGCCTCGGCCCCCAGCAATTGCCCCAGGTGCTGCAAATTGCCCTGCAGGGTCGGCAGGTCTGGCGTGGCCGAGAACAATTCGACCTGCACACCGGCGCTGCGGATTTGCGCCAGCACGGGTGGCGGCCCCATTTCCTCGGTGCCCACCAGGATCTGCGGACGCAGGCTCAATACGCCCTCTGCGGACAGTAGTCGCTGATAGCCAATGCTGGGCAGGGCCCGCAAGGCTTCAGGATGCTGGCTAGTAGTGTCGACGCCCACCAGCTTCGACTCGCCCCCCAGCGCACTGACCCATTCCGACAAGGCGCCGCCGGCGCTGACCCAACGTTGCGGCAATTCAGCCGCGCCGGCCCCCTGGTTGACTAACAGTGCGACACAGAGCGCAACAACGCGGATGTTCAGGCGCATCGGGCAGCTTCCTCAAAGAAGTTTTTCGCAGGATTGGGCCGGGACAAGTATCCTCGGCCACCTGCGAAGGAGGCGCCATTTGATAATTGTTTTCATTTGACCGTCAAGCATCGATCTTTTGCCACATAGAGCGATGTGGGAGCGAGCTTGCTCGCGATAGCGGCCTGTCAGTCACTGAGATGTTGAATGTGCCGCCGTCATCGCGAGCAAGCTCGCTCCCACAGGGATTTACACCGACAGACATATAGAGACACACATGAAGTTTCTTTGTAGCGCCGCCGAAGTGCCCGACAACGGCAGTCGCGGTTTCGACCTCGATGGGCGCAAGGTGCTGGCCGTGCGACGCGCCGGCCAGGTGTATGCCTATCTCAACCGCTGCCCGCACCGTGGCGTGCCACTGGAATGGCAACCCGACCAGTTTCTCGACCCCAGCGCCAGCCTGATCCAGTGCGCCACTCACGGCGCATTGTTCCTGATCGAAAGCGGTGAATGCGTGGCCGGCCCCTGCGCCGGTCAGTTCCTGGCTGCGCTAGACAGCCGGGAGGACGAGCAAGGCATCTGGGTCGAGCTGTAGCGGTTCAAGCAATACCGGCAACGCACGGTCCACCCACATCTGCTCGGGCGTCAACGTAACCCCGTAGGCCAGCACCTCCACACCCGCCGCTACCGCATCACGCAAGGCAGCGGCGTACGCCGGGTCGATCTCGTGTGCCGGGCGTACCGCCTCGATGCCGCTCAGGTTCACGCAATACAGCTGCACTGCCCGCACGCCTTCCCGAGCCAGGCAGGCAAGCTCCCTCAAATGTTTGGCCCCGCGCAGGGTCACTGCATCGGGAAACGCGGCCACATTAGTACCATCGAAACCCAGCGTGACACTTTTGACTTCGACCCAGGCCGAGCCCTGAGCGTAGTCCAGGCGAAAATCGATACGACTGTTTTCCACGCCATAAGCCACTTCACGCTTGAGCCCCGTAAACCCGTTCAGTTCGCTGATGACCCCGGCGCGCAAGGCTTCTTCGACCAAGGCGTTGGCCCGTGCGGTATTGATGCAGGCCAGCCGCCCTTGAGGGGTTTCGCCGATTTCCCACGTGCCGGGCAACTTGCGCTTGGGGTCGCTGGAGCGACTGAACCAGACGCGCGCGCCTTCAGCCATGCAATTGAGCATAGAGCCGGTGTTGGGGCAGTGAATAGTGAGGAGTTCGCCGTGAACGGTCTCGATATCAGCGAGAAAACGCTTGTAACGTCGAATCAGACGCCCCTCTTCCAGTGCAGGAGAAAAATGCATCAGCCTTGCCAGCTCCGCAGTCCACGTTCGATTCGCGCCACCGCTTCCTGTAACCGCGGCAAGCTCTGTGTGTAGGCGAACCGCACATGGTGGCTGGCCTGATGGCGGCCGAAATCCAGACCCGGCGTGAAGGCCACGTGTTCGGTTTCCAGGAAGTGCTGGCAGAACGCAAAGGCATCGCCGCCGAACGCGCTGATATCGGCATAGAGGTAAAACGCCCCCTGCGGTTCCACCGCGATACCGAAGCCCAGCTCCCGCAAGGCCGGCAGCAGAAAGTCGCGGCGCAGCGCGAACTCGGCCCGCCGCTGCTCGAAGATTTCGATCGTGGCGGGCTCGAAACAGGCCAGGGCAGCATACTGGGCCATGCTCGGCGCACTGATGTAGAGGTTCTGCGCAAGCTTTTCCAGCTCGCCGATGGCTGCCGACGGGGCCACCAGCCAGCCAAGCCGCCAGCCGGTCATGCCGAAATACTTGGAAAAACTATTGAGGACAAAGGCGTCGTCGTCGACTTCCAGCACGCTGGCGGCGTCGGTGCCGTAGGTCAGGCCATGATAGATCTCGTCCACCACCAGATGGCCGTTGTGGCCCTTGATGGCCTTGGACAACCCTGCCAGCTCGTCCCGGGTGAGAATCGTCCCGGTCGGATTGGCCGGCGAGGCCACCAACGCACCGACGCTGTCCTGGTCCCAATGGCGATTCACCAGGTCTGGCGTCAATTGGTAGCGCACATCCGGCCCCACGGGCACCAATTGCGCCGCGCCTTCGACCAAACGCAAGAAATGACGGTTGCACGGATAGCCGGGGTCGGCCAACAGCCAATGCTTGCCCGGGTCCACCAGCAAGGCGCTGGCCAGTAGCAACGCGCCAGAGCCGCCCGGCGTGATCATGATACGTCGAGGATCGATGTCGACCCCGTAGCGCTGCCTGTAGAAACCTGAGATGGCCTCGCGCAGCTCGGGGATGCCACGGGCCGCAGTGTAACGGGTCTTGCCCGCCGCCAGCGCCGCCTGGCCGGCCTGGATGATCGGCTCGGCGGTGGTGAAATCCGGCTCGCCTATCTCCAAGTGGATGACGTCATGCCCGGCGGCTTGCAGTTCGTTGGCGCGGGCCAGCAGCGCCATCACATGGAAAGGTTCGATGGCGCGGCTGCGCGCACTGTAGGGCTGAGCCATTGGCCTTCCTTCAGGGGAAAAGAACCGATTCTACCCAACTCAGGAACAACTGCGGGAACGCGCGCGAACCCAAAGCGGTCTGAGCCCTCGGATTGCAGGAAATGACTCCTGCGATTGGCCCAGGCTTGACTAGAATCAAGCATTGAGCAGGTTGACATCCCCACCGAAGCGAACCCGATCACGTTTTACAGGCCCCGGCCGCCGCAGGCTCGACAACCGGGAGTAGCGCGGCCCGATTTGATCTGGTAAGTTCGCCCGCTTGCAGCCGCAGGGCCGGCAGGTGTCGGTGATGGAGCAATCCTGCGTAGTGGATTACAAGAGTAGAGGCGGTCCATTCATGCCCACCCAAGCAAAGCAAAATCAAAATCAGTCGCTCAGCGGGTTTGAGCCTTACGTCCCGCAAGCTGGCGAAGAGTACATGGGCGCCCCCATGCGCGCGCACTTCACCAAGATCCTGAACAAGTGGAAACAGGACTTGATGCAGGAAGTCGACCGCACCGTGGATCACATGAAAGACGAAGCGGCCAACTTCCCCGACCCGGCCGACCGTGCCAGTCAGGAAGAAGAGTTCAGCCTCGAGCTGCGCGCCCGTGACCGTGAGCGCAAGCTCATCAAGAAAATCGACAAGACGCTGCAACTGATCGAAGACGAAGAATACGGTTGGTGCGAGTCCTGTGGCGTCGAGATCGGCGTCAAGCGTCTGGAAGCCCGTCCGACCGCCGACATGTGTGTCGACTGCAAGACCCTGGCGGAAATCAAGGAAAAACAGGGTCGGCAAGTAATCGCCGAGACTGTCACCGAAACGGAGCGTTCATACGCTCCGTTTTTTGTTTCTGGCACCTTCGGTACACCCAATACCCTTGTGGGAGCGAGCTTGCTCGCGATGACGGCGGCATATTCAATACGGGTGCAAGCTGACCCACCGCTATCGCGAGCAAGCTCGCTCCCACAGGGATAGGTTTCGTCAGCAAGCGTTATATCCCTACCGCTCAGACTCAGTAACATTCGCCCTATGACTGCCACCGCCCCCTACATCGGACGCTTCGCCCCCACCCCCAGCGGCCACTTGCACTTCGGCTCACTGGTCGCCGCACTGGCGTCGTACCTCGATGCCCGGGCCGTGGACGGGCGTTGGTTGCTGCGCATGGAAGACCTCGACCCGCCTCGGGAAGAACCGGGTGCGCAAGCGGCGATTCTCAAGGCGCTGGAAAGCTACGGGGTTCGAATGGGACGGCGAGATGGTTCGCCAAAGCGAGCGCCATGATGCCTACGACCAGGTCATCAACCGGCTATTCAGCCAGGGCCTGGCCTATGCCTGCACCTGTTCGCGCAAGCAACTGGAGGCGTATCAAGGCATTTACCCGGGCCTGTGCCGCAATGCCGGGCACGGCACCGAGGACGCCGCCATCCGCCTGCGTGTCCCTGAGCTTGAGTACCACTTCACCGACCGGGTCCAGGGCGAGTTCCGCCAGCACCTGGGCCGTGAGGTCGGTGATTTCGTGATCCGCCGCCGCGACGGGCTCTACGCCTATCAATTGGCCGTGGTCCTGGACGACGCCTGGCAAGGGGTGACCGATATCGTGCGCGGCGCCGACCTGCTGGACTCCACGCCGCGCCAGCTCTATTTGCAAGAACTGCTCGGCTTGCCACAACCGCGTTACCTGCACGTGCCATTGATCACCCAGCCCGACGGGCACAAGCTCGGCAAATCCTACCGTTCACCGCCGCTGGCGGCCGACCAGGCCACGCCGCTGTTGCTGCGGGCGTTGCGCGCACTAGGCCAGCAACCGGGCCTCGAACTGCTCGACGCCAGCCCACGGGAACTGCTGGCCTGGGGCATTCGCCACTGGGACGCGGGCAAGATCCCGCGCACACTGAGCCTGCCCGAAGCGCAAATACGTTGACGGCCCTTGCAGCTTGGCGCCCATCCGTTACCATCGCCGCACGTTTTCGGGCACGCGCATAAATTAGAGAGGCCGGGATGTATATCTATCGCTTGGTCCTGCTCCTGGTAGTGGGGATTTACTTGTTCTCCCCGGCCATCATGGATTGGTGGATCGATGCCACGGGTGCCTGGTATCGGCCGTATCTGCTCTGGCTGATCCTGATTGTCGTGACCTTCATCCTGCAGAGCCAAAAAGATGCCGATGAGCTTTAGCCTGACCCAGATGATCCTGATCAGCGCCGCCTACCTGGCGGTGCTGTTCGGCGTGGCCTGGATCAGCGAACGGGGCATGATCCCCCGGGCGATCATCCGTCACCCGCTGACCTACACCCTCTCACTGGGTGTCTACGCCAGCGCGTGGGCGTTCTATGGCACGGTCGGGCTGGCCTATCAGTACGGTTATGGTTTCCTCTCCAGTTACCTCGGTGTATCGGGCGCGTTCCTGCTGGCGCCAGTGTTGCTCTACCCGATCCTGAAAATCACCCGCACCTACCAACTTTCCTCCCTGGCCGACCTGTTCGCGTTTCGCTTTCGCAGCACCTGGGCCGGCGCCCTGACCACGATCTTCATGCTGGTCGGGGTGTTACCGTTGCTGGCCCTGCAAATGCAGGCCGTGGCCGACTCCATCAGCATCCTGACCCGCGAACCGGTGCAGCACCGGGTGGCGTTGAGTTTCTGCGTACTGATCATCCTGTTCACGATTTTCTTCGGTTCCCGGCACATCGCCACACGGGAGAAACACGAAGGCCTGGTGTTCGCGATCGCCTTCGAGTCGGTGATCAAGCTGATCGCCATCGGCGGCGTCGGTCTCTATGCCCTGTACGGCGTGTTCGACGGCCCGCAACAGCTGGAAGTGTGGCTGCTGCAGAACCAGACCGCCCTCGCCGCCCTGCACACGCCCTTGCAGGAAGGCCCGTGGCGCACGCTGTTGCTGGTGTTCTTCGCCTCGGCCATCGTGATGCCGCACATGTATCACATGACCTTTACCGAAAACCTCAACCCGCGCTCGCTGGTGAGCGCCAGTTGGGGCCTGCCGTTGTTCCTGCTGCTGATGAGCCTGGCGGTGCCGTTGATCTTGTGGGCCGGCTTGAAGCTGGGCGCCAGCACCAACCCGGAATACTTCACCCTGGGCATCGGCATCGCCGCCAACAGCAAGGCCCTGGCGTTGCTGGCCTACGTTGGCGGCCTCTCGGCGGCCAGCGGCTTGATTATCGTCACCACGCTGGCCTTGTCGGGCATGGCCCTCAACCACCTGGTGCTGCCGCTCTACCAGCCACCGGCCGAAGGCAACATCTATCGCTGGCTGAAATGGACTCGACGGGCGCTGATCGTCGCGATCATCATGGCCGGCTACGGTTTCTACCTGATGCTGGGCGACGGGCAGGACCTGGCCAACCTGGGCATCGTCGCCTTCGTCGCCACCTTGCAGTTCCTGCCCGGCGTGCTGTCGGTGCTGTATTGGCCGACCGCCAACCGCCGCGGCTTCATCGCCGGCCTGCTGGCGGGAATCCTGGTGTGGCTGGTGGCGATGCTGCTGCCGCTGATGGGTAACTTGCAGGGTTTCTATATTCCGCTGCTGAACATGATCTACGTGCTCGACGACACCAGTTGGCACATGGCGGCCATCGCCTCCCTGGCGGCGAACGTGCTGATGTTCACCCTGATCTCGCTGTTCACCAACGCCAGCAGCGAAGAAGCCAGCGCCGCCGAAGCCTGTGCGGTGGACAACGTTCGTCGCCCGCAGCGCCGCGAGCTGCACGCCGCCTCGCCCCAGGAGTTCGCCACGCAACTGGCCAAGCCCCTCGGCGCCAAGGCTGCGCAAAAGGAAGTCGAACAGGCCCTGCGCGATCTTTACCTGCCCTTCGATGAACGCCGCCCGTATGCCTTGCGGCGCCTGCGAGACCGGATCGAGGCCAACCTGTCCGGCCTGATGGGCCCCAGCGTGGCCCAGGACATGGTCGAGACGTTCCTGCCCTACAAGGCCGGTGGCGAGAACTATGTCACCGAAGACATCCACTTCATCGAAAGCCGCCTCGAGGATTACCACTCGCGCCTCACCGGCCTGGCTGCCGAACTGGACGCCTTGCGCCGTTACCACCGCCAGACCTTGCAGGAACTGCCGATGGGTGTGTGTTCCCTGGCCAAGGACCAGGAAATCCTGATGTGGAACAAGGCCATGGAAGAACTGACCGGGATCGCCGCCCAGCGCGTGGTCGGTTCACGCCTGAGCACCTTGGGCGAGCCATGGAAAGGCTTGCTGCAAGGCTTCATCGACCTGCCGGACGAGCACCTGCACAAACAGCACCTGGCCCTCGACGGCCAGACCCGGTGGCTGAACCTGCACAAGGCGGCGATCGACGAGCCGTTGGCACCCGGTAACAGCGGCTTGGTACTGCTGGTGGAAGACCTGACCGACACCCAGATGCTCGAAGACAAGCTGGTCCACTCCGAACGACTGGCAAGCATTGGCCGGTTGGCCGCCGGGGTGGCCCATGAAATCGGCAACCCGATCACCGGCATCGCCTGCCTGGCGCAGAACCTGCGCGAAGAGCGCGAGGACGACGGTGAGCTGACGGAAATCAGCGGTCAGATCCTCGAACAGACCAAACGCGTTTCGCGCATCGTCCAGTCGCTGATGAGCTTCGCCCATGCCGGCGGTCACCAGCACAATGACGAGCCCGTCTGCCTGGCCGAAGTGGCCCAGGATGCCATTGGTCTGCTGGCCCTCAACCGGCGCAATTTCGAGGTGCAATTCTTCAACCTGTGCGACCCGGACCATTGGGTCGATGGCGACCCCCAGCGGCTCGCCCAGGTATTGATCAACCTGCTCTCCAACGCGCGGGACGCCTCACCGGCCGGCAGCGCGGTGCGGGTCAAGAGCGAGGCTTTCGAACACACGATCGACCTGATCGTCGAAGACGAAGGCAGTGGTATCCCACAGAACATCATGGACCGATTGTTCGAACCCTTCTTCACCACCAAGGATCCTGGCGAAGGCACCGGTCTGGGCCTCGCACTGGTCTATTCCATCGTTGAAGAGCATTATGGACAAATCACCATCGACAGCCCGGCCGATGTTCAGAGCCAACGCGGCACCCGTATCCGGGTGACCTTGCCGCGTCATGTCGAAGCGACGTCCGCTGTGAACTGAGACCGTCGAGAGAATCGAATCAATGCCGCACATTTTGATCGTCGAAGACGAAACAATTATCCGCTCCGCCTTGCGCCGCCTGCTGGAACGCAACCAGTACCAGGTCAGCGAAGCCGGTTCAGTGCAGGAAGCACAAGAACGTTTCAGCATCCCCACGTTTGACCTGATCGTCAGTGACCTGCGCCTGCCGGGCGCACCGGGTACCGAGTTGATCAAGCTCGGCCAGGGCACGCCAGTGCTGATCATGACCAGCTACGCCAGCCTGCGCTCGGCGGTCGACTCCATGAAAATGGGTGCGGTGGACTACATCGCCAAACCGTTCGACCACGACGAGATGCTCCAGGCCGTAGCCCGCATCCTGCGCGACCGACAGGCGGCGACCAGCAACCCGGCGGAACCCGTTGGCAAGGCCAGCGCTTCTGCAAAAGCCGGTGCCAGCAACACTAACGGCGAAATTGGCATCATCGGTTCCTGCCCGCCCATGCAGGACCTGTACAGCAAGATTCGCAAAGTGGCGCCGACCGACTCCAATGTCCTGGTCCAGGGCGAGTCCGGCACCGGCAAGGAGCTGGTGGCCCGCGCCCTGCACAACCTGTCGCGCCGGGCCAAGGCACCGATGATCTCGGTGAACTGCGCGGCGATTCCGGAAAGCCTGATCGAGTCCGAACTGTTCGGTCACGAGAAAGGTGCGTTCACCGGCGCCAGCGCCGGGCGTGCCGGGCTGGTGGAAGCGGCGGACGGCGGCACGTTGTTCCTCGATGAAATCGGCGAGCTGCCACTGGAAGCCCAGGCGCGGTTGCTGCGGGTGCTCCAGGAAGGCGAAATCCGCCGGGTCGGCTCGGTGCAGTCGCAGAAGGTCGATGTCCGCCTGATCGCGGCCACCCACCGTGATCTCAAGAGCCTGGCGAAAATCGGCCAGTTCCGCGAAGACTTGTACTACCGCTTGCACGTGATCGCCTTGAAGCTTCCGGCCTTGCGCGAGCGTGGCGCGGACGTCAATGAAATCGCCCAGGCGTTTTTGGCCCGCCAGAGCGCGCGAGTCAACCGTACCGACCTCAAGTTCGCCCCGGATGCCGAACAAGCCATTCGTCATTACGCCTGGCCGGGTAACGTTCGGGAGCTGGAAAACGCGGTCGAGCGGGCAGTGATCCTGTGCGAGAGCCCGGAAATCTCTGCCGACCTGCTGGGCATCGACATTGAACTGAGTGATCTGGACGATGAAGAATTCATCGGCCTGGCCCCACAACAGGGCGGCGCTGCCAACAACACCAGCCACGAACCCACCGAAGACCTGTCCCTGGAAGACTACTTCCAGCATTTCGTCCTGGAACATCAGGACCACATGACCGAGACCGAACTGGCCCGCAAGCTGGGCGTCAGCCGCAAGTGCCTGTGGGAACGGCGCCAGCGCCTGGGGATCCCACGGCGCAAGACCGGGGCGACCAGCGAAAGCTGATTTGTGGGAGCGAGCTTGCTCGCGATGGCAGTGTGTCAGTCACCCTTTGTGCAAACTGATACGCCGCCATCGCGAGCAAGCTCGCTCCCACAGAGGGAAGGTTCGAACACTGATGAATGTGAAAAAACTGTTACCCCAGTCTTTTTCACGTAACAGAAGCCGGGGTTTACGGTAACGAAACCCCGGCTTTTTTTCGCCTCGGAAAAATGGCTATAACCATAGAACCCCCGGTTTCTCTGGGTTTCGCAAAAGTTGGCACGCACCCTGCTATAGCTTTGGTACAAGAACAATAACAAGCAATGCAAAAGACAATAAAAATAAGACGAATCGACTCACGCACAATAAAAACAAGACGGCGAGAGGCGCAGCTAACTGATTCTTTTGGAGAGGCGTTGTATTTGGGGCTTGCCCCACAACCAGGCCGAGAACAATAAAAACTGTCTCAAGACAGGTGCCTGAACTGGTTGGATCGATTGATCACTGCAACACAGCGACCAAAGCAATCCGTTTGCTCTTGGCTCCCGATTGGGAGGGTCACGAAGGGAAAACCTCGTGGCGCGGGCACTCAACAAAAACAAGAAGCCCGAAACCAATAATAAAAACAGAGCACGCAACTAATTCTGGGGGAGCTTCGGCTCCCCTTGTGGTTTCTGTCATTCCCCTTCCCTGAAGCCTACAAAGCTTGTCGCTTGAAGCTTGCAGCTCAAAACTGCTCCGTCCTACACCATCCCTCGACTAAATGCTAGAATCCCCGCCCATCATGCGGTCATTCTTCGTTTTTGGCCGAATATTCCTTCAAACAGTGCATCCCATGCTGAAGAAGCTGTTCCAGTCATTCCGTTCTCCCTTGCGTCGTACGCAACACATTCGCAGCACGCCTGAAGTGCTCAACAGCGGCCAGCATTCGCTGCAAAAGGCCCAGTTCAGCCGTTATGCGGTGAACATCGTCGAACGTTTGCAGAACGCCGGCTACCAGGCTTACCTGGTCGGCGGTTGCGTGCGCGACATGCTGCTCAACATCACGCCCAAGGATTTCGACGTCGCCACCAGCGCCACGCCGGAACAGATACGGGCCGAGTTTCGCAATGCACGGATCATTGGCCGGCGCTTCAAGCTGGTCCATATCCACTTCGGCCGCGAAATCATCGAAGTGGCGACCTTTCGCGCCAACCACCCGCAAAACGATGAAGAGGAAGACAGCAACCAGTCTTCCCGCAATGAGAGCGGGCGCATCCTGCGCGATAACGTCTACGGCACACTGGAAGAAGACGCGCAGCGCCGCGACTTCACCATCAACGCCCTGTATTACGATCCGGTCAGCGAGCGCATCCTCGATTACGCCAACGGCGTACACGACATTCGCAATCGCCTGATCCGTCTGATCGGTGATCCGAAGCAGCGCTACCAGGAAGACCCGGTGCGGATGCTGCGGGCCGTGCGTTTCGCCGCCAAGCTGGATTTCGGCATCGAAAAACACAGCGCCCTGCCGATTCGCGAACTGGCACCGATGCTGCGGGAAATTCCTTCGGCGCGCCTGTTCGAGGAAGTGCTCAAGCTGTTCCTGTCAGGCAACGCGGCCGATACCTTCGAAATGCTGGTGGACCTGCAGCTGTTCGATCCGCTGTTCCCCGCCAGCGCCGAGGCCCTGGAGCACAATCCGACCTATACCCACACCTTGATCAGCGAAGCACTGATCAACACCGACCTGCGCATCAAGCAGAACAAGCCAGTGACGCCGGCGTTCCTGTTCGCCGCCTTGCTCTGGCCTGCCCTGCCGGCCCGGGTGCTGCGCCTGCAAGACCGTGGCATGCCACCGATCCCGGCGATGCAGGAAGCCGCCCACGAGTTGATCGCCGAACAGTGCCAGCGCATCGCTATTCCAAAACGCTTCACGATGCCGATCCGCGAGATCTGGGACATGCAGGAGCGCCTGCCACGGCGCAGCGGCAAACGTGCCGACCTGCTGCTGGACAACCCGCGTTTCCGCGCAGGCTACGACTTCCTGCTGCTGCGTGAAAGCGCAGGCGAGCAGACCGATGGCCTGGGCGAATGGTGGACCGATTACCAGGACGCCAACGACAGCGAGCGCCGCGACATGATTCGTGAACTCAGCGGCAAGGATGACGGCGCCAGTGGCCCGCGCAAGCGCCGCCGCAGCAGCGGTGCCAAGCGCAAACGTGCCGGCGTACCGAGCGCATCGGGCGAGTAATCGATGGAACGCATCTACATCGGCATGGGCAGCAACCTGGCCGAACCCGCCGAACAATTGCGCAGTGCCGTCCAGGCGCTGGCGCAATTGCCCGACACCCAACTGGTGGGGGTCTCGGCGTTTTATCAAAGCGATTCCCTGCTACCCGGCCAGCCGCGCTACACCAACGCGGTGGCGGCGCTGGACAGCCACCTGGCACCGCTTGACTTGCTCGATGCGCTGCAAGCCATCGAAACCGGACAGGGTCGCGAACGCCTCGAACGCTGGGGCCCACGCACCCTGGACCTGGATATCCTGCTGTTTGGCGAGCGCCTGATCGACGAGCCTCGCCTCAAGGTCCCCCACTACCACATGCAGGCCCGGGCCTTTGTCCTGTACCCGCTGGCCGAATTGGCCCCCGCCGACTTGCGCCTGGCCGATGGGCGCCTGCTCAAGGATCTCCTTGCGGCGTGCCCATTCGTTGGTCTGGAACGCTTGCCACCGAACTGAAGCAGTTCCTCTTGTGGGAGCAAAGCTTGCTCGCAATTGCGGTGGGCCAGTGAACATCCATACCGTCTTCTGATCCACCGCCATCGCGAGCAAGCTTTGCTCCCACAGGATGCGGTACTGGACAGTCATTCCGGGGACACACTCCTACGCTGAAACGCATCAGTAACCCCGGTAACACCCGGCGGTAACACATCCAATTGACTTCCCGAGTGCTCCTCACGACTATAGGCGTCCCGTAGCCGCCAACGCGGCGTTTAAAGGGCGCAATCCAGGCCTTACAAGCACCACGCATAGAAGGTGCGCCTGTATAAATGGCGAATCATGCGCGTTACTCGCAGTAGTTCACGAGCGCCTAATGAGGACTTTTTCATGCCAGCTATTACCCTGACCACGCTGCAAGGTCTCAAGCAAAAAGGTGAAAAAATCACCATGCTGACCTGCTATGACGCAACCTTCGCCCATGCCTGCAATGAGGCCGGTGTCGAAGTGCTGCTGGTGGGCGATTCCCTCGGCATGGTGCTGCAAGGTCACGACAGCACACTGCCGGTGACCACCGCCGAGATGGCCTACCATGTGGCCGCCGTCAAACGCGGTAACACCGATGCGTTGATCCTCGCCGACCTGCCGTTCATGGCCTACGCCACCCTCGAACAAACCATGACCAACAGCGCCATGCTGATGCAGGCCGGTGCCCACATGGTCAAGGTCGAAGGCGCGTTGTGGCTGGCCGACTCGATTCGGCTGCTGGCCGAGCGGGGTATCCCAGTGTGCGCGCACCTGGGCCTGACCCCCCAAGCGGTGAATATCCTCGGCGGCTACAAGGTCCAGGGCCGCAATGAAAACCAGGCGCGGCAGATGCGCGCCGATGCGATTGCGCTGGAGCAGGCGGGTGCGGCGATGTTGCTGCTCGAATGCGTGCCCAGCGAACTGGCGGAAGAAATCACCCAGGCGGTGAAGATCCCGGTGATCGGGATCGGCGCCGGCAACGCCACCGATGGCCAGGTGCTGGTGCTGCACGACATGCTCGGGCTGTCGATCACCGGTCGCGTGCCCAAGTTCGTGAAGAACTTCATGGTCGGGCAAACCTCCATCCAGGGCGCCCTGAGTGCCTACGTCGCGGAAGTCAAGGCGGCGACCTTCCCGGGCGCCGAACACGGGTTTTCCGCATGAACACCGTCAAAACCGTACGCGAATTGCGGGCCGCCGTAGCCCGTGCCCGTGGCGAAGGCAAGCGCATCGCCTTCGTGCCGACCATGGGCAACCTGCACAGCGGTCATGTGGCGCTGGTGACCAAGGCCGCACAACGGGCCGACTTCGTGGTGGCGAGCATTTTCGTCAATCCGCTGCAATTCGGCGCTGGCGAAGACCTGGACAAATACCCCCGCACCCTCGCGGCCGACCAGGAAAAACTGCTCCAGGCCGGCTGCCAACTGCTGTTCGCCCCCAGCGTCGAAGAGATGTACCCCGACGGCATGGCCGGACAGACCCGGGTCAGCGTCCCGCAATTGTCCGAAGGCTTGTGCGGCGCCAGCCGTCCCGGGCATTTCGAGGGTGTGGCGACGGTGGTCAGCAAGCTGTTCAACATGGTCCAGCCTGACCTGGCGGTGTTTGGCCAGAAAGACTTCCAGCAACTGGCGGTGATCCGCGCCCTGGTCCATGACTTGAACATGCCGATCCAGATCATCGGCGAGCCGACCGTGCGCGCCGAGGATGGCTTGGCGCTGTCGTCGCGCAACGGCTTCCTCAGCCCGGATCAACGTGCCGTCGCGCCCGTGGTCTATCGCGTCCTGAGCCAGATCGCCGAGGCAATCAAGCAGGGCCAGCGGGATTTCCCCGCGCTGATCGGCGCGCAGCTCAAGCAACTCGAAGCCGCCGGCCTGCGTCCCGATTACCTGGAAATCCGTCACGCCAAGACCCTGCGCCCAGCGTTGAGCGAGGACCGCGACCTGGTGATTCTGGTGGCCGCCTTCCTCGGTACCACGCGCCTGATCGACAACCTGCATCTGGATCTCGACACCCCCGCCTGAACACCACAAAACCCTGTGGGAGCGAGCTTGCTCGCGATAGCAGTGGGACAGTTGATGTAATGCTGACTGACACACCGCCATCGCGAGCAAGCTCGCTCCCACAGTGGACCAGTAATATCCCCAACACCTCCGTCTGTCGGCCCTTTCCCACCCTCGTTGTATAAAAAAGTACCGGGAACCGGTCTTACAAAGTCAAGACAGATCGCAACGCGAGGTTTACTGTAGTCGCCCTGTGTCTGGCGATCGTGTCGATGCAGTGTCCGGACGCCCACCTCGAGCCGCGCCGGAATTTTTAGTGTACAAAAGGTCGTTCAAGTAAAAAGGAAACCCGCAGCGATGGCGTATTACCGAACCCCTCATGACGTGACCGCTCTGCCAGCCTGGCAAGCGCTGAATGACCACCGCAAAGCCATGCAGGATTTCAGCATGCGCGAAGCGTTCAATGCCGATCCGCAGCGTTTCACTCAATTCACCCTGTCGAGCTGCGGCCTGTTTCTCGACTACTCGAAAAACCTGATCAACGCCCAGACCCGCGACCTGCTGGTGGGCCTGGCCAACGAAGTCGACCTCAAGGGCGCGATCAAGTCGCTGTTCGAAGGCGAAATCGTCAACGCCTCGGAAAACCGCCCTGCCCTGCACACCGCCCTGCGTCGGCCGGTGGGCGACAAATTGCTGGTCAACGGCGTCAACGTGATGCCGGACGTGCACAAAGTGCTGAACCAGATCACTGACCTGGTCGGCCGCATTCACGACGGCCTGTGGCGCGGCTACACCGAGAAGCCGATCACCGACGTGGTGAACATCGGCATCGGTGGTTCTTTCCTCGGCCCGGAACTGGTGTCCGAAGCGCTGTTGTCCTACGCGCAAAAAGGTGTTCGCTGCCACTACCTGGCGAACATCGACGGCAGCGAGTTCCATGAACTGACCATGAAGCTGCGCGCCGAGACCACGCTGTTCATCGTCTCGTCGAAATCCTTCAACACCCTGGAAACCCTGAAGAACGCCCAGGCTGCCCGCGCCTGGTACCTGGCCCAGGGCGGTTCCGAAGCGGAGCTGTATCGCCACTTCATCGCCGTGTCGAGCAACAACGCCGCCGCCGTGGCCTTCGGTATCCGTGAAGAGAACATCTTCCCGATGTGGGACTGGGTCGGCGGGCGTTACTCGCTGTGGTCGGCCATCGGCCTGCCGATCGCCCTGGCCATCGGCATGTCGAACTTCAAGGAATTGCTCTCCGGCGCCTATTCCATGGACCAGCATTTCCAGAGCGCCCCGTTCGAGCAGAACATGCCGGTACTGCTGGCGCTGCTGGGCGTGTGGTACGGCAATTTCTGGGGCGCGCAGAGCCATGCGATCCTGCCGTACGACCACTACCTGCGCAACATCACCAAGCATTTGCAGCAGTTGGACATGGAATCCAACGGCAAGAGCGTGCGCCAGGACGGTACCCCAGTGTCGACCGACACGGGCCCAGTGATCTGGGGCGGCGTCGGCTGCAACGGTCAGCACGCCTACCACCAGTTGCTGCACCAGGGCACCCAGTTGATACCGGCCGACTTCATCGTGCCGATCGTCAGCTTCAACCCGGTTTCCGACCATCACCAGTGGCTGTACGCCAACTGCCTGTCCCAGAGCCAGGCACTGATGCTGGGCAAGACCCGCGCCGAGGCCGAAGCCGAGTTGCGGGACAAGGGCGCCAGCGAAGAAGAGGTGCAGAAACTGGCCTCCCACAAGGTGATTCCGGGCAACCGTCCGAGCAACACCCTCGTGGTCGAACGCATCAGCCCACGGCGCCTTGGCGCACTGGTGGCGCTGTATGAACACAAGGTGTTCGTGCAGAGCGTGGTCTGGGGCATCAACGCTTTCGACCAATGGGGCGTGGAGCTGGGCAAGGAACTGGGCAAGGGTGTCTACAACCGCCTGGTGGGCAGCGAAGAAAGCCCGGCCGATGACGCCTCGACCCAGGGCTTGATCAACTACTTCCGCGGGCGTCACCGCGGCTGATCGAGTTCACCGCTAATCCCTGTGGGAGCGAGCTTGCTCGCGATGGCGGTGTGTCAGTCAACCTCTGTGTTACTGATCCACCCCCATCGCGAGCAAGCTCGCTCCCACAGTTGCTTTGTGCAGACTTGAACCCTCAGGCTACTGGGCGCATCTTTATGACTTGTCGCAAAACAAGAATAAGGAACCGTCATGTTCGATATCAGCCAGTACCCCCACGCCGATGCCGTCCGCCGGGCTGCGCAACTGAGTCAGGACGAGTACAAGCGGCTCTACAAAGAATCCATCGAACACCCCAGCGCCTTCTGGGCCGAGCAGGCCACGCGCTTTCTCGACTGGATGACGCCCTGGCAAACCGTCCAGCGCTATGACCTCAAGAACGGCGACGCGTCCTGGTTCGCCGGCGGCAAGCTGAACGTCAGCGCCAATTGCATCGACCGTCACCTGGACACCCGTGGCGACCAGGTCGCGATCATCTGGGAAGGCGACGACCCCGCCGAATCGGCGCAAATCACCTACAAGAAACTGCACAATCATGTGTGCCGCCTGGCCAACGTGCTGAAAAGCCGTGGCGTGAAGAAAGGCGACCGGGTCTGCATCTACATGCCGATGATTCCCGAGGCCGCCTACGCCATGCTCGCCTGCACCCGCATCGGCGCGGTGCATTCGGTGGTGTTCGGCGGCTTCTCGCCGGACTCCCTGCGCGATCGGATTCTCGATGCCGACTGCCGCACCGTGATCACCGCTGACGAAGGCGTGCGTGGCGGACGCTTCATACCGCTCAAGCGCAACGTCGACAAGGCCCTGGAAAGCTGCCCGAACGTCAGCACCGTGCTGGTGGTCGAGCGCACCCAGGGCGAGGTGGGCTGGGTTGAAGGTCGTGACCTCTGGTATCACCAGGCCATGCACGACATCAGCGACGACTGCCCGCCCGAACCGATGGACGCCGAAGACCCGCTGTTTATCCTCTACACCTCCGGCAGTACCGGCAAACCCAAGGGTGTGCTGCACACCACGGGCGGCTATCTGCTGCAAGCGGCGATGACATTCAAGTACGTGCTCGACTACCGCGACAACGAAGTGTTCTGGTGCACCGCCGACGTCGGCTGGGTCACCGGCCATAGCTACATCGTCTACGGCCCGCTGGCCAACGGCGCCACCACACTGATCTTCGAGGGCGTGCCGAGCCACCCCAGCAGTTCGCGCTTCTGGCAGGTGATTGACAAGCACCAGGTCAACATCTTCTACACCGCACCGACCGCCCTACGTGCGCTGATGCGCGAAGGGGCCGGACCGTTGCAGGAAACGTCGCGCAAAAGCCTGCGATTGCTCGGCAGCGTCGGTGAGCCGATCAACCCTGAGGCGTGGGAATGGTATTTCAACATCGTAGGCGAACAACGCTGCCCGATTGTCGATACCTGGTGGCAGACCGAAACCGGCGGCATCATGCTCAGCCCGCTGGTCAGTGCCCCACGGCTCAAACCGGGCTGCGCCACCCAACCGATGTTCGGCGTGCAACCGGTCTTGCTGGATGAGGTGGGCAAGGAAATCAGCGGCGCCGGCAGCGGCGTGCTGGCGATCAAATCCAGTTGGCCGGGGCAGATTCGCAGTGTCTATGGCGACCACCAACGCATGGTGGAGACGTACTTCAAGCCCTATCCCGGCTACTACTTCACCGGCGACGGCGCGCGCCGCGACGAAGACGGCGATTACTGGATCACCGGGCGCATCGACGATGTGATCAACGTCTCCGGGCATCGCATTGGCACCGCCGAGGTGGAAAGCGCCCTGGTGCTGCACGACAACATCGCCGAAGCGGCCGTGGTCGGTTACCCCCATGACCTCAAGGGCCAAGGCATCTATGCCTTTGTCACGCCGATGAACGGTGTGGAGGCCAATGACGAGCTGAAGAAGGAATTGCTCGCCCACGTCAGCAAGGAAATCGGCAGCTTCGCCAAGCCGGAACTGATCCAATGGGCACCGGCGTTGCCCAAGACCCGTTCGGGCAAGATCATGCGACGCATCCTGCGCAAGATCGCCTGCAACGAACTCGACAGCCTCGGCGACACCTCGACCCTGGCCGATCCAAGTGTGGTGGAGGGGCTGATCGACAAGCGCTTGAATCGATAAGCCAAACGACGCGGTTCCCCCTGAGGTACCGCGTCCTTGTGGCGAGGGGCTTTGTGGGAGCAAAGCTTGCTCGCGAAACAGGCACCTCGATTCCTGAAAGACCGCATCGCCTTCATCGCGGGCAAGCCTTGCTCCCACAAAGCCCTTCGCCATAGGTCAGAGCCCGACTCAACAGCATGCAATACCCAACCCGAGTATCCATAACTGCTAAACTCCCGCGCCTCATTTCTCAAAGGCGCGCCCGGCATGTCTTCCTTGAATCAGGCGCTGCGCGCCGCCCTCGACCAGCGTCAGGAACTGCTCGGCCAATTGCATGAGCAAGGCACCGATTGCTATCGCCTGTTCCACGGCAGCCAGGAAGGCGCGCCCGGCCTGACCGTCGACCGCTACGGCCCGCAACTGCTGGTGCAGAGCTTCCATCAGTCACTGGAGCGCGACGACCTGCTGCAACTGCATGGCCTCGTCAACGAATGGCTGGGCCTGGAAACCTTGTTGGTCTACAACGACCGCGCCCGGGGCAATTCGCGCATCGACCGCCAGGACACGGTCTATCAGGCGGACGAGGCCGCCCTGCAAGACCTGGTCGGGCATGAATGGGGCTTGAATTATCGCGTTCGCGGCCGCCATGCCGGGCAGGATCCCTTGCTGTTTCTCGACCTGCGCAACGCCCGAGGCTGGGTCAAGGCAAACAGCCGTGGCAAAAGCGTGTTGAACCTGTTCGCCTACACCTGTGGCGTCGGCCTGAGCGCTGCGGCCGGTGGCGCGCGGGAGGTGTGCAACCTGGACTTCGCCGAAGGCAACCTGGCGGTGGGCCGCGAAAACGGCCTGCTCAACCCCGATTTGCCACCCATGGAATTCGTGCAGTCGGATTACTTCCCGGCGATTCGCCAACTGGCCGGCCTGCCCATCAGCCAGCGTCGCGGGCAAAAACTGCCCAGCTATGTGCGCCTGGAGCAACGCCAGTACGACCTGGTGCTGCTCGACCCTCCGGCCTGGGCCAAAAGTGCCTTCGGCACTGTCGACTTGTTGCGCGACTACCAAAGCCTGCTGAAACCGGCGCTGCTCACCACCGCTGACAATGGCGTGCTGATCTGCTGCAACAACCTGGCAAAAGTGCCCATGGACGACTGGCGCGAGCAGGTGTTGCGTTGTGCGGAAAAAGCTGGCCGACCGGTGCGCGAGTGGAGCGTGCTGGCACCCGGCAGCGATTTTCCCTCCCTGGATCAACAACCGCCACTCAAGACGCTGATCCTCCAACTCTAAGCCAGACTCGGAATTCTTACGCGCAAAACGGACAAATCTGTTAAATCACAGTGGCTTCGGAACCGTAAACGCATGCCATACTCCAAGGCACTCTGAATTCACACTAGATGAAGCCGCACATGCCCAAAGGATTGATTCGCGCTTTCGGCGCCCTGTTGACCGCACTGGCCCTCTACAGCCTGTTGGGTTTTCTGATATTGCCGGGCATTGCCTTGCGCATCGCCAATCAGCAATTGGCCGCCCATGCGACAGTGCCGGCGCAGATCCAGCGTATAGAACTCAATCCTTTCAGCCTTGAAGTCACCCTCTGGGGCCTGAATATTGGCGAGCCAGGCAAGGAGCAGGTCGGCTTCGAACGGCTCTACGCCAATCTGCAACTCGACAGCTTGTGGTCCGGCGCCCTGCATCTGGTCGACATCGAGCTGGACAAGCCCAAGACCGAAGTCGTGTTCACCAAGGACGGCCAGTTGAACCTGCTGGGCCTGTTCAAGCTGCCTGCCAGCGAACCGACGCCCGCCGATCCCGAGGCCAAGCCGTTCCCCCTGCGGGTCGATCGAATCAAGTTGGCCGGCGGATACGTGCATTTCCAGGACCTGCGCCCCAGCGAGCCCATCGAATTCCTCTACGACACCCTCGATTTCGAGCTGAAGAACCTCAGTACCCTGCCCGACGACAATGCCGACATGACTCTGGTGGCGGCCGGCCCCCAGGGCGGACAGATCGATTGGACCGGCAATTTCAGCCTCACACCCATTGCCTCCCAAGGCACGCTCAAGGTCACTGGCGGCCAAATGAAAGCCTGGTGGCCCTACGTACGCGACGCCGTACCGCTGGTGTTGGAAAACGGCGTCCTGAACCTCAACGCCGATTACAAGCTCAACCTGGCCAAAGGCACCGAGCTGCTGCTCAACAACGTCGCCGTCAGTGTCGCGCCCTTCGCCATCAAGTCCCCCGATGGCCGTCCACTGGTGAAACTCGAACGCCTGGACGTGAGCGAAACCACGGTGGACCTGGCCAAGCAGCAGGTTATCGTGGGCAAGATCCGCAGCCAGAAGCTGGAAACCTGGGCCGCTCGCGAGGCGGACGGGCAGTTGGACTGGCAGAAGCTCTTCGCCAGCCAGCCAGCCAAACCGCAGGTCAAGGCTGAACCGGCATCCGCCCCGGCGGCGGCCGACTCGCCAAAAGCTGAACCGGCACCGCCCAGCAAACCGTGGCAAGTGCTGTTGAAGGACGTGCAACTGCGCGACTACCGAGTGCACCTGGCCGACCGCCAGGCGCAGCCCGCCGTGGCCCTGGAGGTCGGCCCACTGAGACTCGACCTGCAGAACTACGACACCCTCAATGGCTCGCCCTTTACCCTCAAGCTGGACACCGGACTGGGCAAACAGGGCAAGATCCTGGCCGATGGCGAGGTCAACCTGAACCCGATCAGCGCCAGGCTCAAGGTCAAGACCCAGGACATCGACCTGCGTGTCGCCCAGTCGTATATCAACCCATTCATTCGCCTGGAGCTGCGCTCCGGGATGCTCGGCAGTGACTTGGCGGTCGACCTCAAAAGCACCGAGCCGCTGGCATTCGCCGTCACCGGCCGCGCCCAGGTCGATCAGTTGCACACCCTCGACACCCTCAAGACCCGTGATTTCCTCAAGTGGCAGAAACTGGTCCTCGAGGGCCTGAACTATCAGCACGGCGACAGCCTGTCCATCGACAAGGTCAACCTGTTCCAGCCTTACGCGCGGTTCATGATCAATGACGACCGCACCACCAACGTCGATGACCTGCTGATCCCGCAACCGGCCGACAGCGGCACGAAGAGCACCGCGGCAAAACCGGCGTCCCAGGAAAAACCGCTGGGCATTCACATCGGCGGCATCGCCATCAACGACGGTTCGGCCAACTTCGCCGACTTCAGCCTGACGCCCAACTTCGCCACGGCCATCCAGCAACTCAATGGCCAGATCGGCACCATCGACAGCCGCCAGGCTCAACCGGCCAGCGTGGACGTCAAGGGCAAGGTCGACCGTTACGCACCTGTCACTATCAAGGGCGCGGTCAACCCCTTCGACCCGATGGCCAGCCTCGACATCGCCACCAGTTTCAAACGGGTCGAGCTGACGACCCTGACGCCCTACTCCGGCAAGTTCGCCGGTTATCGCATCCGCAAGGGCCGGCTCAATCTCGATCTGCATTACCGAATCACCAAGGGCCAGCTCCAGGCGGAGAACAAGGTGGTGGTCGAGCAATTGCAGCTGGGGGAAAAAGTCGACAGCCCGGACGCCGTGAGCCTGCCGCTGAAACTGGCCATCGCTTTGCTCAAGGACTCAGAGGGCAAGATTTCCATCGAACTGCCGGTCACTGGCAACCTCAACGATCCGCAGTTCAGTGTCATGCCAATCGTCTGGCAGACCCTGCGCAACCTGGTGGTACGCGCGGCCCAGGCGCCGTTCAAGCTCATCGGCGGGCTGGTGGCCGGCGGCGGCTCGGAGGACCTGGGCAGCGTCGCGTTTGCGCCGGGCTCCAGCGACCTGAGCAAGGACAACGAAGGCACGCTGCTCAAACTCTCCGAAGCCCTGGCCAAACGGCCGGAGCTGCGCCTGGAGATCGAAGGCACCGCCGCCGAGAGCAGCGACGGACCATTGCTCGCCGCCCAGCGCCTGGAGCGCGAATACCAGTACAACTACTACAAGATGCTCCAGCGTCGGGGCGACAAAGTTCCGGCCCAGGCTTCGCTGATAGAAGTGCCCGAGGATGAAAAGGCCCCGCTGCTCGAAGGCATCTACCGCACGCGCCTCAAGACCCAGCCGCCGGCCGAATGGACGCAACTGGATAAAAAGGCCCGTATCGAGAAACTGCGCGAAGGCGTGATCAAGTTCTGGAGCGGCAGCGACGTGCTATTGCGTCAGCTGGGGCAGGAACGGGCCAGCAGCATCAAGGATTTCCTGGTGGACAAAGGCCAATTGGCCGACGACCGCGTGTATTTCATCGACGCCAGCCTCGGCCAGGCTGAAAGCGATGGCCGGGTGATTACCCCTATGCATCTGGATGCCGAATAAGATGAAACCCTGGTACGGGCTCAGCCTGGGTCTGTTGCTCGCCGCCGGTCAGGTATCGGCTGCTGACACGCTGCGCTGCGGCAGCCAGTTGATCAGCGTCGGCGACCGCTCCAGTGAAGTGCTGCAAAAGTGCGGGGAGCCCGCGGCACGGGATGACCTGGGCTATAAACGCAGCGTCAATCGCCGGGAGGAATACCCGGTGGAAGAATGGACCTACGGCCCCAACAGCGGCATGTACCAGTACCTGCGTTTCGAGGGGAATCGGCTGGTGCAGATCACCAGCAAGCGGGGGCGGTGAATGTACCGCCGCCATCACGAGCAAGCTCGCTCCCACATTTGATCGCATTGCTTCCGGCAGAACTCGATCCCCTGGGGGAACAGGCTTGATCGCTTTCTTCTGAAAGAACTCGATCCCTGTGGGAGCGAGCTTGCTCGCGATAAGGACAACCCGGTTTCCCCGGCCGGACCGCACACTCTTCCCTCCCCAGAATAGAACAGGCCCCCGGCACGAATGCCGGGGGCCTGTAATGGCCACGTCCGTGTGGCCTTTCGCATGAACTCCAAAGCAACGGCAAGCGTATGACTCAGCCCGCTTACCGTGCCTTCTCCCGGTCCAGGCGAGAAGTCTTAGCCTTACTCGGCTTTCAGGCCGTCAGCCGATACGGCCTTGACGCCTTTGATTTTCTTGGCGATCGCCACGGCGGTGTCTTTTTGTGCATCAGTGACTTTGGTCATCGAAGACAGGGACACAACACCTTTATTGGTTTCGACTTTGATGTCGCTGCCAGGAATGCCTTTTTCGGTGACCAGGTCAGCTTTGACCTTGGTGGTGATCCAGGTATCGGAAACGTCTTCCTTGGCCTCTGTCACTTCGCCCGCAGCCAGCATCATTGGCGCCTGAGTTGCTTGAGTGGTCTCGGCGAATGCGCTAGCCATGGTCAGGGTCAGTGCGGTAGCAGCGGCGGCAGTGATAGCGAACTTCTTCATACGAGTAACTCCTGTTTTTCTCAAAAACTGCCGGAGGTGGATCCCGGCAGGGTTATCAGGAGTAGTGCGAAGGTTGTGCCAGTTTTAAGAGATTAATTAATTCCATAAAAATCAATAAGTTAAGCGAAGCGATGAAATTCAGAATCATGCAAATTGCATGAGCCTCCCATTTTCAACATGCAACATGCCGATCCTGCCTTGCCGCTAAGCTGATGAATCAAGAAGGGTTTGCACGGCGAGGGAGCGGGGCCCCTCGCCGCGCGAGTATTAGGTGCCAGGGCAAGAGGTCGGCAGGAATTCCCTGGGTGCGGTGGATGCGCATGTCCAGGCGCCGTTGACATCGCGGCTGAGGGTGATCGTCCTACCTGCTATAGAGGCAGGGGCGTTCAGGAGGGTACAAACGATAGAGCCTGCCGTCGTAGCCGTACCTGTTACCGAAATTGTGCAGTTGCTGGTTGTGGTCGGGGCGTTCATGAGGGCCAACGTTGGAGTAACGCCCTGATTCATTTGATCCTCGTACGCTACCTTCAGCGCCGAGATTTCCCCCAGCCCAGCGGTAGCCTTCGCCCGCGCTTGATACCTGGAATATTGAGGCAACGCGAACGTCGCCAGGATGCCGATGATCGCCACGACGATCAGCAGCTCGATCAGCGTAAAACCCTTTTGCTTATTCATAGACATCTCCCATGCATGAGTCGAAATCTCATGACCTGAAACGGCCATTGCAGGGCACATGCCAACCCTCAAGCCCTATCAATAAAGGGGTTTGAACCCGCACAACGGCGGCGTCCTACCTCCACAACCGCACTATCTGACGTTTTTTGTCACCCTGGCCCGCTGGTTTGGCGTCGATGCTTGACTAGGCTATAAGTCATGAACTGTCCGCGTCCGGTATCCCCATGAATGACATCGCCCTCAGCGGCCTGACCAAGCAATTGGTGCTGGCCGAACTGATCACCGAGCAAAGTGCGCAACAGGCGTATCAACAGGCTCAACGCAGCCGCATCCCCCTGGTCAGCTACCTGGTGCAGAACAAACTGGTCCAGAGCCGTCAGGTCGCGGAAATCGCCTCGGAGCATTTCGGCGTCGCCCTGCTGGACCTCAACAGCCTGGACAAAGAAGCCCAGCCCACCGGCCTGGTCAGCGAAAAACTGGTGCGCCAGCACCATGCCCTGCCGCTGTGGCGACGCGGCAACAAACTGTTCGTGGGCATCTCCGACCCGACTAATCACCAGGCCATCAATGACATCCAGTTCAGCACCGGCCTGACCACCGAAGCCATCCTGGTGGAGGACGAAAAACTCAGCGACGCCATCGAGAAGTTCTTCGAATCCACAAGTACGGGCCTGGAAGGCATGGGCGATGCCGACCTCGACGGCCTGGACATCGAGTCGATCGACGACACCAAGCAGGATTCCATCGGCGGCCAGGACACCGACGACGCGCCCGTGGTGCGTTTCGTCAACAAGATGCTGCTGGACGCGATCAAGGGCGGCTCTTCCGACCTGCACTTCGAGCCTTACGAAAAAATCTACCGGGTGCGGGTGCGCACCGACGGCATGCTGCGGGAAGTGGCCCGGCCGCCGATCCAACTGGCGACCCGTATTGCCGCCCGCCTGAAGGTCATGGCCAGCCTGGATATTTCCGAGCGGCGCAAACCCCAGGACGGCCGATTGAAAATGCGCCTGTCGAAAACCAAGTCCATCGACTTCCGGGTCAACACCCTGCCGACGCTCTGGGGCGAAAAAGTGGTAATCCGGATCCTCGACCCGTCCAGTGCGCAAATGGGCATCGATGCCCTGGGCTATGAACCGGACCAGAAAGACCTGTACATGGCCGCCCTCAAGCAACCACAAGGGCTGATCCTGGTCACCGGACCGACCGGCTCGGGCAAGACCGTATCGCTGTACACCGGGCTGAATATCCTCAACACCGTGGACATCAACATTTCCACCGCCGAAGACCCGGTGGAGATCAACATGGAAGGCATCAACCAGGTCAACGTGAACCCGCGCCAAGGGCTGGACTTCGCCCAGGCCCTGCGCTCGTTCCTGCGCCAGGACCCGGATGTGATCATGGTCGGCGAGATCCGCGACCTGGAAACCGCCGAAATCGCCATCAAGGCCGCCCAGACCGGGCACCTGGTGCTCTCCACCTTGCACACCAACAGCGCCGCCGAAACCCTGATCCGCTTGCAGAACATGGGCATTCCGGGGTTCAACATCGCCACCGCCGTGCACCTGATCATCGCCCAGCGGCTGGCGCGCAAGCTGTGCAACCACTGCAAGAAGGCCATCGAGGTTCCCGAGGAAACCTTGCTCAAGGAAGGTTTCCCCCGGGAACGCATCGGCACATTCACGATCTATGAGCCGGTCGGTTGCGAACAGTGCAACCACGGCTACAAAGGGCGCGTGGGGGTTTACGAAGTGGTCAAGAACACGCCCGAGCTGCAACGGTTGATCATGGCCGAGGGCAACTCGCTGGAAATCGATCTGCAAATGCGCAAGGACGGCTTCAATGACCTGCGCACATCGGGGCTGCTCAAAGTGATGCAGGGCGTCACCAGCCTCGAAGAAATCAACCGGGTCACCAAGGATTGAGCATGGCGGTCAAGGCAGTAAAAACCGACGTCTATACGTGGGAAGGCAAAGACCGCAAAGGCGCGAAAATGACCGGCGAGCTGACGGGCCAGAGCCCAGCCCTGGTCAAGGCACAACTGCGCAAGCAAGGCATCAACCCGGAGAAGGTGCGCAAGAAATCCACCTCGATATTCAGCAAGGGCAAGCGCATCAAGCCGCTGGACATCGCCCTCTTCACCCGCCAGATGGCCACGATGCTCAAGGCTGGCGTGCCGCTGTTGCAGGCGTTCGACATCATCGGCGAAGGCTTCGACAACGCCAACATGCGCAAGCTGGTGGACCAGGTGAAGCAGGAAGTCGCCGCCGGCAACAGCTTCGCCGCCTCGCTGCGCAAATGCCCGCAATATTTCGACGAGCTGTACTGCAACCTGGTGGACGCCGGCGAACAGGCCGGTGCGTTGGACACCCTGCTGGACCGGGTGGCGACTTACAAGGAAAAGAGCGAAGCCCTCAAGGCCAAGATCAAGAAAGCCATGACCTACCCCACGGCAGTGATACTCGTCGCAGCGGTGGTCACCGGCATCCTGCTGGTCAAGGTGGTGCCGCAGTTCGAATCAGTCTTCTCCGGGTTCGGGGCGCAGCTGCCGGCTTTCACGGTGATGGTCATCGGCCTGTCGGAATTCATGCAGCAATGGTGGTGGATGTTGCTTGGCGCCTTGGTGGGGACGTTCTTCGGGGTGAAATATGCCCTCAAGCGGTCCCAGGCGTTTCGTGACTGGCGAGACAAGTGGCTGCTCAAGCTCCCCTTGATCGGCACCTTGATGTACAAGTCTGCGGTGGCGCGCTTCGCCCGCACGCTCTCGACGACATTCGCCGCTGGCGTGCCGCTGGTCGAAGCCCTCGATTCGGTATCGGGCGCCACCGGCAACGTGGTGTTCAAGCGCGCCGTGCAGCGCATCCGCCAGGACGTCTCCACCGGCATGCAGTTGAATTTTTCCATGCGCGCCTCAGGCATCTTTCCGAACCTGGCCATCCAGATGACCGCCATCGGCGAGGAATCCGGCGCGCTGGACGACATGCTCGACAAGGTGGCGAGCTTTTATGAGGCCGAAGTGGACAATCTGGTGGACAACCTCACCAGCCTGATGGAACCCTTCATCATGGTGATCCTGGGGGTCGTCGTCGGTGGCCTGGTGGTTGCCATGTACCTGCCCATCTTTCAACTCGGCTCTGCGATCTGACATGCCCCTGAGCGAATTTTTCGTGCTGTATCCCGTGGCTTTTGTGCTCGTTGCGGCATTGCTCGGCCTGATCATCGGCAGCTTCCTCAACGTGCTGGTGTGGCGCCTGCCAAAGATGCTCAACCGCGAATGGCGCCTGCAAGCCCACGAGCTGCTAGGCCTGCCCGCCGAAGCCCCGGGCCCGGTCTACAACCTCATGCTGCCCCATTCCCAGTGCCCGCACTGCGGCCATCGCATCCGCGCCTGGGAGAACATTCCGCTATTGAGCTACCTGATGCTGCGCGGCCGCTGTTCGGGTTGCGCCGCGCCCATCGGCAAGCGCTATCCCCTGACCGAAGTGGCCTGCGGCGCGTTATCGGCGTTCGTCGCCTGGCATTTCGGCTTTGGCTGGCACGCTGCGATGGTGTTGGTGCTGACCTGGGGCCTGCTGGGCATGAGCCTGATCGATTCCGAGCATCAATTGCTGCCCGATACCTTGGTGTTGCCGTTGTTGTGGCTGGGCTTGATCGTCAACAGCTTCGGGCTGTTCGTCTCCCTGGACCAGGCGATGTGGGGCGCGGTGGCCGGCTACCTGGCGCTGTGGTCGGTGTTCTGGGTGTTCAAGCTGATCACTGGCAAGGAAGGCATGGGCTACGGAGATTTCAAGCTGCTGGCGATGCTGGGCGCCTGGGGCGGCTGGCAGATCCTGCCGCTGACGCTGCTGTTGTCGTCGCTGGTGGGCGCCGTGATCGGGGTCATTGTGCTGCGCTTGCGTGACGCTCCCGGGTCGACGCAAATCCCCTTTGGGCCTTATCTGGCCATTGCCGGCTGGATTGCCTTGCTCTGGGGTGGTCAAATAACCGACTTCTATTGGCAGTCTGTCGGTTTCTAATGTCGATCTTTTATGAATAACCCTCTGGAAAAACCCTGGATTCTCGGCCTGACCGGTGGCATCGGCAGCGGCAAGAGCGCGGCAGCCCAGCATTTCATCGACCTGGGCGTGCACGTCATCGACGCCGATCATGCGGCACGCTGGGTGGTCGAACCCGGGCGCCCGGCGCTGGCGAAAATCGCCGAGCACTTCGGCCCTGGCGTATTGCAGGCTGACGGAACCCTGGACCGGGCGGCGCTGCGCAAGCTGATTTTCGAGCAGGCCGATGAGCGCCGCTGGCTCGAGGCGCTGCTACATCCGCTGATCGCCGAGGAAATAGCCCATCATCTGGCTCAGGCACAATCGTCCTACGCGATCCTGGTGTCGCCGCTGCTGATCGAATCTGGGCAGTACGCCATGACCCAGCGGGTCCTGGTGATCGATGCGCCGGAACAACTGCAGATCGAACGTACGTTGCAGCGCGACCAGACCAGCGAACAGCAGGTCCAGGCAATCCTCAAGGCTCAGTCCAGCCGTCAGGATCGCCTGAACCATGCCGACGACGTGGTGGTCAACGATCGCGACCTCGCCTGGCTGCACAGCGAGGTCGAGCGCCTGCATCACTTTTACCTTACTTTGCGTGGAGGCCAATCATGAGCCAAACCCCAACCGTTGATTGCCCAACCTGTGGCGCCCCTGTGGAATGGAGCCCGGAGAGCACATTCCGGCCGTTCTGCTCTGATCGCTGCAAACTGATCGACCTCGGCGCCTGGGCGTCGGAAGAACACAAGATTCCGGTCAGCCCCGACGCCGAGGATGAGCTGTTCAGCGAAGACTTCGAGCCACGCTCACACCACTAAGGCCGCATGAAACCGTAGTCCTGCTCATCGTCGAGGTTTTCCGCGAGGAAACTCAACTCGTCGGCCAGGTCTTCAGCGCTGCGCACTGTCTTGCTCTGCTGCACGATGGCACTGAGCAAGGCCCGCAGGCTCAAGCCCGGATCGAAGCCGATCTCCATGGCGGCGTCGTGGCTACGCCTGATCTCTTGCCTGGCCCACTCATAAACACTCATGGTTGTACTCCTGGAAGTTTTCCAGAGCATGAAGGGCGTGCGGTGGGGTAGCCTTGACGTGAATCAAGGCTTGTCATCATCGTTCCACGGTGCCGACAGGTAGCGCGTGCGGTTGAAGGTCTCCAGCCATTCGGGGCTGAACACCACCAACGCACTGATCACCATGCCGTTGATGAAAGCCTCGGGAAAGATGATCAGCCAGAGGTAGCCGATGAAATCCTCCAGCCAGTAAGGCATGGCGAATATCCCGTCGTACCACAGCAGGCCAAGCCCCAGCAGCAGGCATGCCAACGCCGAAAGCGCGGCGGCGAGAAATCCCGAACAGAAGATGTACACGAACAGATTGCGCGGCTGGGCGCGCTCCACCAGGATCGCGCAACACTCGGTGACCAGCACCGGCAGCAGGATCAGCAGCGCACCGTTGACCCCGACCGCCGCCATGTCCTGACGGCCCAGCAGCACCAGCGCAAGCTGCGCGCACAAGCCACCCAGGATTGCCAATGGCCAGTCCAGCAGCAGCGTCACCGCGGTCATGCCGATGAAATGATACGAGACACCGGTGTCGAAATCCCGTCGCACCAGCCACAGCATGAACAACGCCAGCACCGTGCCGAACAGCAAATGCTGGCGACGGCTGTCGGTGAACAGCTCGACCCATGGTGCCCGCACCACGGCCCAGGCCAACACCGGCACATACATCAGCCAACCGGCCGCCAGGGTTTGCGGTGAGAGCAGTTCGGCACCGATCATGGGACTACTCCTTTCGCTTGCCCTTGTTGCATCGATTTTCTGTGATGAGGGAGCAAGCTCCCTCGCCACAACTCTCGGCAGTCTACACCCCGCCCCCTAATGGCCATTAATCAACGCAACGCTTCCAGCTTGTCGCAATTGAACGCTAAGCTTGGGCCCATGGATGACTCCGATTACTTACGCCTGCTGACCATCGCGGCCGAGCAAGCCAACGCCTTTCTCTCCAATGCCCGCAAATGGGAGCGTGAGCGTTGGGTCTGCCAGCGTCTGCTGCAAGGGCTGAACGTGCCTTATCGCGCCGACGAGTTCGCCCCGGCCGGTGAGCCACCGGACGTGCTGTTTCGCGATGCCAATTTCGAGGTGTTTTTCGTACTCGACGAAGGTCGCCGCCTCAATGACGAATGGCGCGATGAACTGCAACGCCGCCGCAGCGCATTCTCCCTGAGCCAACTGGTGCGGCGCGAAGCCAAGCCCCGGCGGATCCCGGCCAATGAGTTCCTGATGCGCCTGGCCCCGACCTTGCGCAAGAAAGCCCACAACTACACCGAGCGCGGCATGGACCTGGGCGACTTGGACATCATCGCCTTCGCCAGCCTCAAGCGCGAAGTGCTGGACCTCAACAGTCACTTCCCACCGCCGACCGAATACCTGCGCCAGGGCTGGCGCTCGCTGTCGCTGGTAGGGCCGACGTTCGCCCGGGTGCTGTTCGCCCACCCCGACGCGCCGGACTTTTTGCGGGGTAACCTGGGGCGCAGCATCGTGTTCGATGTCGGGATCAGCCTGTGAGCCCCTTACAGGAATTGATCGCCGCCGTGCCGCAGCAGGGCCGCGTACGCTGGATTGGCGTGCGCCCCCAGGGCCACGCGCCGATGATCGAACTGGACGCCGTGGAGGCCCGCCTGGAAGCCGGACTGACCGGCGATCATGCCCGCCCCGGTGCGCGCAATGCGCGACAAGTGACGCTGATCCAGTGGGAGCACCTGGCAGTGATCGGCTCGCTGATGGGCCGCCCCGAGAACCAGCCAGTACTGCCTCAGGAGCTGCGGCGCAATATTGTGGTCAGCGGCATCAATCTGTTCAGCCTCAAGGGTCGGCGCTTTCGCATCGGCCAAGCGATCTTTGAAACCACCGGCTGGTGCCAACCCTGCGCACGACTGGAACGAAACCTCGGCGAAGGTACGTTCCAGGCCGTACGCGGCCATGGCGGAATCACCGCCCGAGTGTTAAAAAGTGGAATCAATCGCCTGGACGACCGCCTGAGCGTCGAACCTGTTCCGGCGAGCGGCTACGCTGCTTTCAATGCCGGCTAGCCGGACGCTGTAACGTCTTCACCTTTCGCAACGTCTACCTGACGAGGCCTTTATGACCAGTCGCCTGAACCCAGAAGACCAGAAGCATGTCGAAGAGTACCTGCAACTGTCCCAGCACCGAGTCGAGCGCCGGCCTTTCCGGCCGTGGATGCTCCTGGTGGTGGTACTGGCCATCACGATCGGCCTGGGCCTGTTGAGCCGACTGATCAGTTACCTGACGCTATGAAGCGCTTGGCGCTCGCTCGGGTAACGGCACCGAATTCCTTTAGCCTTGCGAGATATCCCCATGACTCATCGTATTGTCATCGTTGGCGGCGGCGCCGGCGGTCTGGAGTTGGCTACCCGTCTGGGTAAGACTCTGGGCAAGCGTGGCACGGCCAGTGTGATGCTGGTCGACGCGAACCTGACCCACATCTGGAAACCCCTGCTGCATGAAGTGGCTGCCGGTTCCCTGAACTCCTCCGAAGACGAACTCAACTACGTCGCCCAGGCAAAATGGAACCACTTCGAGTTCCAGCTTGGGCGCATGAGCGGCCTGGACCGGGAGCGCAAGCGAATCCAGCTGGCCGCGACCTATGACGAGGCGGGCGTCGAGCTGTTGCCGGCTCGGGAATTGGGCTACGACAGCCTGGTGATTGCCGTCGGCAGCACCACCAATGACTTCGGCACCGAAGGCGCGGCGCAACACTGCCTGTTCCTGGACACCCGCAAGCAGGCCGAGCGCTTCCATCAGCAATTGCTCCACCACTATCTGCGTGCCCACGCCGGACAGACCGATATCGTCGAGCGCATCAGCGTCGCCATCGTCGGCGCCGGTGCGACCGGGGTCGAACTGGCGGCCGAGCTGCACAATGCCGCCCACGAACTGCACGCCTACGGCCTGGACCGGATCAAACCGGAGAACATGCACATCACCCTGATCGAGGCGGGCCCACGGGTCTTGCCGGCGCTGCCAGAGCGTATCGGCGGACCGGTGCACAAGACCCTGGAAAAACTCGGCGTCAACGTCATGACCAACGCCGCCGTCAGCCAGGTGACCGCCGACAGCCTGATCACGGCGGATGGCCAAGTGATCGACGCGAGCCTGAAAGTCTGGGCCGCCGGAATTCGCGCACCGGACTTCCTCAAGGACATCGACGGGCTGGAGACCAACCGGATCAACCAGCTGCAAGTGCTGCCGACGCTACAGACTACCCGCGACGAGAACATCTTTGCCTTCGGCGATTGCGCCGCCTGCCCGCAACCCGGCAGCGATCGCAACGTTCCACCCCGCGCCCAGGCAGCGCACCAGCAGGCCTCGCTGCTGGCCAAATCCCTGAAGCTGCGGATCGAAGGCAAGGCCCTGCCTGAATACAAGTACACCGACTACGGCTCGCTGATCTCGCTGTCGCGGTTCTCGGCGGTGGGCAACCTGATGGGCAACCTGACCGGCAGCGTGATGCTCGAAGGCTGGCTGGCGCGGATGTTCTATGTGTCGCTGTACCGCATGCACCAGATGGCGCTGTACGGCATGTTCCGCACGGCCATGCTGATGCTGGGCAGCAAGATCGGGCGCGGGACTGAGCCTAGGCTGAAGTTGCACTGAGGCCTTACTGACGATTGCGCTGGATCAGCAATATTGGTGCTGGCTGATCCACCGTCATCGCGAGCAAGCTCGCTCCCACAGTTGATCGCGGTCATCCTGTGGGAGCGAGCTTGCTCGCGATGGGGGCGGTACAGTCAAGACTTGAGCTCGGGCAGGATCACTGTCCGAGCCATCCATCGATCAAACCTGAAACCGCTGCACCATCGTACGCAGCGAATTCGCCAGCTGCGACAACTCATGGCTGGAGGCATTGGTCTGGTCCGCGCCGGAAGCCGAGCGCACGGACAAATCACGAATGTTCACCAGGTTGCGATCCACCTCACGGGCCACTTGCGCCTGCTCTTCGGCGGCGCTGGCGATGACCAGGTTGCGTTCGTGGATTTCATTGACCGAGGCCGTGATGGTCTGCAGCGCGTCCCCTGCCCGCTCCGCCATGGCCAAGGTGCTGGCGGCGCGACTGGAGCTGGCCTGCATGGAATCGAGTGCCTGGGTGGCACCGCTGCGCATGCCCTGGACCATTTGCTCGATTTCCTGGGTCGATTGCTGCGTGCGATACGCCAGCGCCCGCACCTCATCGGCCACCACCGCAAACCCACGCCCGCTCTCACCCGCCCGGGCCGCCTCAATGGCCGCGTTGAGGGCCAGCAGGTTGGTCTGCTCGGCGATGGCGCGGATCACGTCCAGCACCTTGCCGATATCCTGCGACTGGTTGGCCAACGATTGCACCAAGCCGCCGGTCACCTGCACATCGCTGGCGAGGGCGCCAATGGCATCGACTGTGTCGCTGACCCGCTGCTGCCCCAGGGAGGCCGATTCACTGGACTGACGGGTGGCATCGGAGGTGGAAACCGCATTGCGCGCCACTTCCTCCACAGCGGTGGTCATCTCGGTGACGGCAGTGGCGGCCTGTTCAATTTCGTTGTTCTGTTGCTGCAAGCTTTGAGTGCTGTCGAGGGTGACGGCGTTCAGCTCATCGGCCGCGGTGGCCAATTGCGCGGCTGAGCCGCTGATGCCCTGCAGGGTCTCACGCAGATTCTGTTGCATCGCCGCCAACGCCTTGAGCAGGCGGCTCACTTCGTCGTTGCCATGGGTCTCGATTGGCCGGGTCAGGTCACCCCGGGCGACGCTCTCCGCGGCATTCAAGGCCTCGCCCAAGGGTTTGACGATACTGCGCGTGAGCAGCATGGCCAGGGCCACCGTGGCCAGGGCGGCAAGCACAATGAACAGGCTGACGATCATGCGGGAATTGGCGTAGTGCTCCTGGGACTTCTGGCTCTCGACGGACACCTGCTTGGAGAACAACTCCGCCAGATCGTTGAGCTGCTTGCCGGAACCGTCCACCACGGTCTTCATGTCCACCAGCAGCAGCTTGATCAGCTCGTCCCGACGCCCTTGCTCCGCCAAGGTGAAGGATTGCGCGATACCGGTACGGTAAGCGGCAAAGGTCTGCTTGAACTGGTCGTAAAGGGCCTTGCCTTCAGGCGTCACGACGAGTTTTTCGTAAGCCGCGATTTTTTCGCCCAGTTCTTTGTCGCGCGTGTCCATTTGTGCGCGGTACACCGGGATATTCTTCGGGTCTTGGTCCAGGGCCATGCGCAGGGAGATGGTGCGGATCCGCAGCATCCACTCGCGGATATCGCCCCCCTCACGAATACTGGGCAGCCACTGGGTTTCCACGGCGACTTCACTGTCACGAATGCTCGACATCTGACCCAGCGCAAACACCCCGAGTAACGCCACCAGCACGGCGATCAAGGCAAACCCCAACGCGGCACGGGGGGCGATATTCAACTGACGAAGCGACATAGGGGAGTGCCTTTTTTATTGGTGGCCTGAGGTGGGGCCAGGCCCCTGTCGCTGGGTTATCGGCAAGTTGTACGATGTCTTAAGTCGATCCACTTTATTGCAGGCAAAAAAAATCCCCGTATCTTTCGATACGAGGATTTTTAGTATGGTCGGGGTAAGGGGATTCGAACTCCTGACATCCTGCTCCCAAAGCAGGCGCGCTACCGGACTGCGCTATACCCCGGTAAAAAAAAGGCGACCTTCGCAAGTCGCCTTCCTCGATCAGCGCTTTTGGCCTCTGATCTTAAGATTCGATTCCAGCGAGCTGGTTTCAAAAATGGTGGGTCGTGTGGGATTCGAACCTACGACCAATTGGTTAAAAGCCAACTGCTCTACCAACTGAGCTAACGACCCAAATATGGTCGGGGTAAGGGGATTCGAACTCCTGACATCCTGCTCCCAAAGCAGGCGCGCTACCGGACTGCGCTATACCCCGATTGAAATGGCTCCGTGACCAGGACTCGAACCTGGGACCCAATGATTAACAGTCATTTGCTCTACCGACTGAGCTATCACGGAACTGATATTTCAAGTTACTGCAATTTTTAAGCTACAACGTTGAAGCTCGCTTCAACCTCTTCTACCCTTACGCATCGCTGCGTTCGTGTGTCTGAGGCGCGCTATTCTACAATCTTCAAAACCTCTGTCAACCCCTTAAATTGCTTTCAAGACAATGATTTGCAACTTATTTTGGATTCCTTCTCAGTGAGAAGTCGCCCTTGGGGTGACGTACTGCGGGGCGCACTTTACAAGCCTTTTCCTTTGAGTTCAACGGCCTGATGAAAAAAATGGCCTTGCGAGGCAAGGCCATTTCAATCGACGGCCGTAGCGGCTTTCAGTTGAAGACGATTTCGTCGTTCTCCACCGTACCGGTCACGGTTTCGCCCGGCATGAAGCGCCCGGACAGGATCAACTGTGCCAGCGGGTTTTCGATCCAGCGCTGGATCGCTCGCTTGAGCGGTCGTGCGCCATAGACCGGGTCGTAACCCACCGCAATCAACTTGTCCAACGCCTCACCGCTCAACTGCAATTTCAGCTCACGCTCGGTGAGGCGGCTGCGCAGGCGACCCAACTGGATCTCGGTAATGCCGGCAATCTGATCCCGGGCCAACGGCTCGAAGATCACCACTTCGTCGACCCGGTTGATGAACTCCGGACGGAAATGGGTAGAGATCGCGTCCATCACCGCCGCGC
Organism: Pseudomonas beijingensis; assembly: GCF_030687295.1. Classification (NCBI taxonomy): domain Bacteria; kingdom Pseudomonadati; phylum Pseudomonadota; class Gammaproteobacteria; order Pseudomonadales; family Pseudomonadaceae; genus Pseudomonas; species Pseudomonas beijingensis. Next base: position 5,454,463 of record NZ_CP117425.1, read on the forward strand.
GCTGCGCCTCGCGATCGCCCACCAGCTCCTGGATCTGCGTCGAGCCCAGGTTGGAGGTCATCACGATCACCGTATTGCGAAAGTCCACCGTGCGCCCGTGGCTGTCGGTCAGGCGACCATCCTCCAGCACTTGCAGCAAAATGTTGAACACATCCGGATGGGCCTTCTCGACCTCATCGAGCAGGATCACCGAATACGGCTTGCGCCGCACCGCCTCGGTCAGGTAACCGCCCTCTTCATAGCCGATATAACCCGGTGGCGCACCGATCAGCCGTGCCACGGAATGTTTCTCCATGAACTCGGACATGTCGATGCGCACCATGGCCTCTTCCGTGTCGAAGAGAAACTCGGCCAGCGCCTTGCACAGCTCGGTTTTACCCACACCGGTCGGGCCGAGGAACATGAACGAGCCACTCGGACGATTAGGGTCCGACAACCCGGCGCGGGACCGGCGCACGGCGTTGGAGACCGCTACGACCGCCTCCTCCTGGCCAATCACGCGCTGGTGCAGCAAGCTTTCCATTTTCAGCAGCTTGTCGCGCTCGCCTTCAAGCATCTTCGAGACCGGAATGCCGGTCCATTTGGACACCACTTCGGCGATCTCTTCCTCGGTGACCTTACTGCGCAGCAACTGGTTTTCGCTCTTGCCGTGCTGGTCGACCATTTGCAGGCTGCGTTCCAGATCCGGGATCACCCCGTACTGCAGCTCGGCCATGCGGTTGAGGTCGCCTTTGCGGCGAGCCGCTTCCAGTTCCTGGCGGGACTGTTCGATCTTTTGCTGGATCTGCGCCGAGCCCTGGACTTCGGCTTTCTCCGAGTTCCAGATTTCCTCGAGGTCGGAATACTCACGCTCGTGACGAACGATTTCTTCCTGCAACCTTTCCAGACGTTTCTTCGCCGCTTCGTCGCTTTCTTTCTTCAGGGCCTGGGATTCGACCTTGAGTTGAATCAGGCGCCGCTCCAACCGATCCAGCACTTCGGGCTTGGAGTCGATTTCCATGCGGATGCGGCTGGCCGCCTCGTCGATCAGGTCAATGGCCTTGTCCGGCAACTGCCGGTCGGTGATGTAGCGGTGGCTGAGCTTGGCCGCGGCGATGATCGCGCCATCGGTGATCGCCACCTTGTGGTGAACTTCGTAGCGTTCTTTAAGGCCGCGTAGGATGGCGATGGTGTCTTCTTCGCTCGGTTCCTCCACCAGCACTTTCTGGAAGCGCCGCTCCAGCGCCGCGTCCTTCTCTATATATTGGCGGTACTCGTTGAGCGTGGTCGCGCCGACACAGTGCAACTCGCCCCGGGCCAACGCCGGTTTGAGCATATTGCCGGCGTCCATCGACCCCTCGCCCTTGCCCGCACCGACCATGGTGTGCAATTCGTCGATGAACAGGATGATCTGCCCTTCCTGCTTGGACAGTTCATTGAGCAGCGCCTTGAGTCGTTCTTCGAACTCGCCACGGTACTTGGCACCGGCGATCAAGGCCCCCATGTCCAGGGACAACAGGCGCTTGCCCCTGAGGCCGTCCGGCACTTCGCCGTTGATGATGCGCTGGGCCAGGCCCTCGGCGATGGCGGTTTTACCCACGCCTGGCTCACCGATCAGCACCGGGTTGTTCTTGGTGCGGCGTTGCAGCACCTGGATCGTGCGGCGGATTTCATCGTCACGACCGATCACCGGGTCGAGCTTGCCTTCCTCGGCCCGCTTGGTCAGGTCGACGGTGTATTTGTCCAGCGCCTGGCGCGACTCCTCATGGTTGGCGTCGTTGACGGCTTCGCCGCCACGCAGGTTGTTGATGGCATTTTCCAGGGCTTTCTTGCTCACGCCTTGGCCGAGCAGCAACTTGCCGAGCTTGCTGCTCTCGTCCATGGCGGCGAGCAGCACCAATTCGCTGGAAATGAACTGGTCGCCCTTCTGCTGGGCCAGGCGGTCGGCCTGGTTGAGCAGACGCGCCAGATCCTGGGACATGTTCACGTCACCGGTCGGATTCTGGATCTTGGGTAACTGGTCGAGCTCCTTGGCCAGTTCTTTGCGCAGGCTGTTGACGTCAAAGCCGACCTGCATCAACAGGGGCTTGATGGAGCCGCCCTGCTGTTCGAGCATGGCCTGCATCAAATGCGCCGGTTCGATACCGGGATGGTCCAGACCGACGGCCAGGGACTGGGCATCGGATAGGGCCAATTGTAATTTGCTGGTTAAACGATCAATACGCATGGGTCACCTTCCTAATGAGCAGGCCGGACCTTGAAAACATCCTGAATGAAGAAACCTGCCAGATACCGTTATAGATGTGGTCGATTCTGGAAGATTCAAGCCGGGCGCCCTTGATGCAGATCAGAGAAGTCTAGCGTTCGATCCAGATCAGCGAGGCAAAGCGACCGGTGCGCGGGTTGCGGCGGTAGGAAAAGAAACGTGGGTCGGTCACGGTGCAGAGACCGCCCCCGTAAACGGCCGTGACACCGCGTGCCGCCAGCCGCAAGCGGGCCAACTGATAGATATCGGCGAGGAACTTGCCGGGATTGGGGCTCGCGGCAAAGGCTTTTACCGCTTCAGGCAGTTGCGCGATGAAGGCTTCACGCACTTCCGGCCCGACTTCGAACGCTTGCGGGCCGATGGCCGGGCCGAGCCAGGCCAGGATTTCTTCCGCGGGCACGGCAAGGCTGTCGAGGGTGGCCTCCAGCACACCGTTCGCCAGCCCGCGCCAGCCGGCATGGGCCGCCGCGACGCGGGTGCCGGCACGGTTGCAGAACAGCACCGGCAGGCAGTCCGCCGTCATCGCCGTGCAAGCGATACCCGGCGTCGCGGTCCAGCTGGCATCGGCGGTCGCCACCTGGGCTGGGTCAGCCTCTACCACAGCAATGCCGTGGACCTGCTGCAGCCAGGCCGGGGTGATAGCGAATGGATCGGTGACGCGACGGCGGTTTTCGGCGACGGCCGTGGGGTCGTCGCCCACATGGTCGCCCAGGTTGAGGCTGTCGAACGGCGCCAGGCTGACGCCGCCCTCGCGGGTGGTGACGCAGGCCTTGACCCGGGCCGGCGCGGGCCAGTCGGGTGTCAGCCAGTCACTCATCCGATGAACGCCTCGCGGTCCTGCTTGAGCAACGTCAGCAGCCAGACGAAATCATCCGGCAACGGCGATTCCCAGCTCATGCGCTTGCCGGTCGTCGGATGATCCAGTTCCAGGAAACGCGCGTGCAGCGCCTGGCGCGGGAAATTCTTCAGCGATTCGACCATGGTCTGGCTCGCGGCTGGCGGAATGCGGAAACGACCGCCATAAGCCGGGTCGCCCACCAACGGGAAGTTGATGTGGGCCATGTGCACGCGGATCTGGTGGGTACGACCGGTTTCCAGCTTGACCCGCACGTGCGTGTGGGAACGGAAACGCTCCAGCACGCGGTAATGACTGACCGCCTGCTTGCCGCCCTCCATTACCGCCATGCGCTGGCGCTGCTGGCCGTGACGACCGATCGGGGCGTTGATCTTGCCACCGGCAGTGACGACCCCGATCACGATGCATTCATAGATGCGGCTGACACTGCGGCTTTGCAGCTGTGTAACCAGCTGTGTCTGCGCCTGGATGGTCTTGGCCACCACCATCAGGCCGGTGGTGTCCTTGTCCAGGCGATGCACGATGCCGGCACGGGGCACATTGATGATGTCCGGTACGTGGTGCAGCAAGGCATTGAGCAGCGTGCCGTCGGCATGACCGGCCGCCGGGTGCACCACCAGGCCCGCAGGCTTGTTGATCACCAGGATGTCATCGTCTTCATAGACGATGTCCAGGGCAATGTCCTGGGCGACCCATTCTCCCTGGGCCTCCTGCTCGGCAGTCAGTTCGAGGATGGCGCCGCCATGGACGATGTCGCGCGGACGAATCACCGCCCCATCCACAGTCAGGCGGCCGTCCTTGATCCAGGCGGAAAGGCGCGAGCGAGAGTGCTCGGCAAAGAGTTGTGCGGCGACTTGATCGAGGCGTTGGCCGCCCAATTCGGACGGCACCTCTGCGCGAAGTTCTATTTTATCGGACATGCTCGGACTAGGCGTCGGCACAGCCTTTGGTTTCGGCTGCGCGCTTGTGGTTAAATACGGCGTCTTTTGCCCCGAGGCTTTCAACGGGGCGCTCATCATAACAGGACGGCCCCGCCCAAGACAGCGGCCGTCATAGGGACGCAAGCCGCCATGCAAGTGAAACACCTGCTGCTGATCGCCATCCTCGCATTGACTGCTGCTTGCTCGTCGAAGGAAGTCGTAGACGAAAACCTGAGCGAAGTCGAACTGTACCAACAGGCGCAGAACGACCTGGATAACAACAGCTATACCAGCGCCACCGCCAAGCTGAAGGCGCTGGAGTCGCGGTATCCGTTCGGTCGTTACGCCGATCAGGCCCAATTGGAGCTGATCTACGCCAACTACAAGAACGCCGAGCCGGAAGCCGCCAAATCCGCCGCCGAGCGTTTCATTCGTCTGCACCCGCAGCACCCGAATGTCGATTACGCCTATTACCTCAAGGGCCTGACCTCCTTCGACCAGGACGTCGGCCTGCTGGCGCGCTTCCTGCCGCTGGACATGACCAAGCGTGACCCGGGCGCCGCGCGCGACTCCTACAACGAGTTCGCCCAGCTGACCAGCCGCTTCCCCAACAGCCGCTACTCGCCGGACGCCAAGCAGCGCATGATCTACCTGCGCAACCTGCTGGCTTCCTACGAAATCCACGTGGCCGACTACTACCTGACCCGCCAGGCCTACGTCGCCGCTGCCAACCGGGGCCGCTACGTGGTGGAAAACTTCCAGGAAACCCCTTCGGTGGGTGATGGCCTGGCGGTGATGACCGAAGCCTACCAGCGTCTGCACCTGGACGACCTGGCGGCCACCAGCCTGGAAACCCTCAAGCTGAACTACCCGGATCACCCGTCGCTGGTCGATGGTCAGTTCACCCCACGGGTCGACGAAGCCGACAACCGTTCGTGGCTGAGCAAGGCGACCCTGGGCCTGATCGAGTCCCGTCCACCGTTGCCGCCTGGCGAAACCCGCGCCAACCAGGACGTGCAGCGTCAGTTCCAGGATGCCAAGGAAGCCATCCCGAACGAACTCAAGCCCAAGGACGAAAATGGCGACGTGATCGAGGAAGAAGAACCCGAGAACGAATCCAGCGACCGCTCCTGGTTCAGCTACATGACCTTCGGCCTGTTCGACTGAGGCCAAGGCATCAGCAAAAAGGGAGACCCTCGGGTCTCCCTTTTTTGTGCCCGGGTTTTATTGCGCTGTGCGCCGTTCCAGTCCTTGGCTAAACTGCCTGATCTCTAGCCAAAAAGCTGCCCATCATGCTTCGTTTACTGTTCTGGATCGCCCTGATTGCCGCCGCGGTATGGTTCTGGCGCAAGTTCAAGGGTGCCTCCTCCGCGCCGAACGCTCCCCGAGAGTACGACGCACCGCCCATGGTGCGCTGCGCCCATTGCGGCGTACACCTGCCCCGCGACCGGGCACTGGCCCTCGAACAACAATGGTATTGCAGCCAGGCTCACCTCGAGCAAGGCCCGGGCAATCGTGAGCGCTGAGGCCTCAAGCCCACGCGTCAAACAGACGCAGCGCCTGCTGCGCCTCTATCACCTGTACCGCCTGAGTATCGGCATCACCCTGGTGCTGCTGATCTCCAGCAACATGGACAACCGCCTGCTGGAGTTCGCCAACGACCACCTGCTGCGCAGCGGTAGCTGGTTGTACCTGGTACTGAACATCCTGCTGGTGGTGTTCCTTGAGAACACCCGACGCCCTGCCCGACTGTTCGGCCTGGCCCTCACCGACGTGCTCTTGCTTTCATGGCTGTTTTTCGCAGCCGGCGGTGTGCCCAGTGCCATCGGCAACCTGATCATCGTCTCGGTGGCCATCGGTAACACGCTGTTGCGCGGCAGGATCGGCCTGTTGATCGCGGCCGTCGCCACCCTCGGCATCGTCGGTTCGAGTTTTTTTCTTGGCTTGAGCGACTCGAACCGTCCCAGCAGCTATTTGCAGGCCGGTACCCTCGGGGCGCTGTGTTTTGCCGCCGCGCTGCTGGTGCAAGGCCTGACCCGACGCTTGGAAGCCAGCGAAACCCTGGCCGAGCAACGGGCCAGCGAAGTGGTCGGCCTGGAAGCGCTCAACGCCCTGATCCTGCAACGCATGCGCACCGGCATCCTGGTGCTCGACCGTGAGCGTCGGGTCCAGTTGGCCAACGAAAGCGCATTGAATCTGCTGGGCATGCACGATCTGGTCGGCCAGCAGCTCGACGATTACTCCACTGCCCTGGTCGAACGCCTGCAATTATGGCGAAACAACCCCAGCCTGCGCCCGTCCAGCCTGACCGTTACGGGCACGGGCCTGGCCCTGCAACCGAGCTTCATCGCCCTGGGCCATAACGACCAGCATCAAATCCTGGTGTTCCTCGAAGACCTGGCCCAGGTTGCCCAGCATGCCCAGCAGCTCAAGCTCGCCTCCCTGGGGCGCCTGACCGCCGGTATCGCTCATGAAATCCGCAACCCCTTGGGCGCCATCAGCCACGCGGCGCAATTGCTGCGCGAATCAGAGGAACTGAACGACGCGGATCGGCGTCTGACGCAGATTATTCAAGATCACTCCCAACGAATGAATCGCGTCATTGAAAACGTTCTGCAGCTGTCTCGTCGCCAGCAAACCACACCCCAGCGTCTCGACCTGCGTACCTGGCTCGACCAATTCGTCCGGCAGGCCCGCGAAAGCATGGCCGAACACCAGCGCTTGCACCTGAGCATCGACCCGGGGGACTACACCACGCTGATGGACCCCGACCAGCTCACCCAGGTACTCGACAACCTGCTGCGCAACGCCTGGCGCCACAGCGCAATGGCCCATGAGCAGGCCGAGGCCTGGTTGAAACTGTTCATCGCCCCCCACAGCCAGCTGTCGACCTTGGACATCATCGACAACGGCCCCGGTGTAACGCCCGAGCAGCAGGCGCATTTGTTCGAACCTTTCTTCACCACCAGCAGCCAGGGCACCGGCCTTGGGCTCTATCTGTCCCGTGAGCTGTGCGAAAGCAACCAGGCCCGCCTAGACTTCAAACCACGCCAAGGCGGCGGTTGCTTTCGCATCACCTTTGCTCACGGACGGAAACAGATTTGAACAATCGCTCACGGCAACGAATCCTGATCGTCGATGACGAACCGGACATCCGCGAACTCCTGGACATCACCCTGGGCCGGATGAAACTCGACACCCGCAGCGCCAAGAACCTTGCCGAGGCCCAAGCCCTGCTGGCGGGAGATGCCTTCGACCTGTGCCTGACCGACATGCGCCTGCCCGATGGTACTGGCTTGGAACTGGTGCAGCACATCCAGCAACGTTATCCACAACTGCCCGTGGCGATGATCACCGCCTACGGCAGCCTGGAAACCGCCATCGACGCCCTCAAGGCCGGCGCTTTCGATTTCCTGACCAAGCCGGTCGACCTGGGGCGGCTGCGGGAACTGGTCACCAGCGCCCTGCGCCTGCCAGCCGTCGCCACACCGACCAGCACCATCGAGCGATGCCTTCTGGGCGACTCGCCGCCGATGCGCAGCGTGCGCAAACAGATCGAAAAACTCGCCCGCAGCCAGGCGCCGGTGTACATCAGTGGGGAGTCGGGTTGCGGCAAGGAACTGGTCGCCCGGCTGATCCACGAACAAGGCCCCCGTGCCAACCAGGGCTTTGTGCCGGTCAACTGTGGGGCGATTCCCACGGAACTGATGGAAAGCGAGTTCTTTGGCCATCGCAAAGGCAGCTTCAGCGGCGCCATCGAAGACAAGCCCGGACTGTTCCAGGCCGCCCATGGCGGGACTCTGTTCCTTGATGAAGTGGCCGACCTGCCTCTGGCGATGCAGGTCAAGCTGTTGCGAGCCATCCAGGAAAAAGCCGTGCGTGCCGTGGGCGGCCAGCAGGAAGAAGTGGTGGATGTACGCATCCTCTGCGCCACCCATAAGGATCTGGACGCCGAAGTCGCCGCCGGGCGCTTTCGCCAGGATCTATATTACCGGCTGAACGTCATCGAACTGCGCGTGCCGCCCTTGCGCGAACGCCGCGAAGACATCGAACCGCTGGCCAATCACATGCTCCAGCGCTTGGCGGCCAACACCGGCAGCCCCGCAGTAAAACTCCATCCCCAGGCCCTGGCCGCGCTGCAAAACTACCGCTTCCCGGGCAATGTGCGGGAGCTGGAGAACATGCTCGAACGGGCCTACACCCTGTGCGAACAACAACTGATCGAAGCCGACGACCTGCGCCTGGCCGAAGGCAATAATGCCGGCGAGGCGGGCAAACCCGATTTGATGCAGGTCGACAATCTGGAGGACTACCTGGAAGACGTCGAGCGTAAGCTGATCCTTCAAGCACTGGAGGAAACCCGCTGGAACCGTACGGCGGCGGCGCAGCGGTTGAAGTTGTCGTTTCGGTCGATGCGGTATCGGTTGAAGAAACTTGGGCTGGATTGAGCCACGGTTTTGAAGCCCACGTTTGCCTCTGTGGCGAGGGGATTTATCCCCGTTGGGCTGCGAAGCAGCCCCAAAAGCAGCGACTCAATCAACCTGACACTCCGAGATCTCAGGTCCCAGCGGGAGCAAGCTCCCTCGCCACAGGTTCGGCGTTCACCCTCTGTAACGCCGTTCTCTAGCCCTCCGGCACAGGTACCCGCTCGTCCAGCACACGATTGGCCAATAACTCACTCAGCTCAATCAACTGCTGTACCCCCAAGGCGATATGTCGCCGCGAGCCTTCAAGTTCGAAGGCCAGGTCGCTGATCGTTGCGTTGGCAGAGGCCAGGGTTTCGCTGAGGTTGGTGAGGAGGCATTCGGTGTCGATGCCGGCCACGACAGTGAATAGCTGGGTTGAGGCGGGTTTCTTTTTGGTTTCGGGCTTTGGGCCGAGGTAATAGTCGAGGGCGCGTTTGGCGGCTTCATCGAGCTTTTGGTGATCAGGATCGACGTGGGTTGACGAGGAACCTGTTTCTGGGGGGTTGGGTGTATCTTTAATCATTGTGCATCTCCAAGTTTTTGGAGCTGTCACCGATCGCCGCGACGCGATTGGAGGTGGCAGCTGTACGCAGGTTCGCGGACCGAACTTGGAGCTTCGGCATACCCGAAGGTATCCCACGCACAGCCAACCATGACACAACGACAAATACCGAAGCACCGTCGTCGGCTGGAATTATGCACCAAGTTAACGGGCCGCGACGCCCGGACGCTGAATTGGCAGCGACGGGAAAAGGTTAGCCAGAGTTCTTCCCACCCGGCAACCGCCAGAACTCGTCGGAAAATTCGGCTCGAATCAGGAATCTTGTCCGACCATTCCCACAAAGGCTGGTTGGATGTGAGGGCAGTGTGTATATCCGTTTCTGCGGTAACGGCTGCTTAGGGTTCCGCCCTGACGGCGGGTCACTTTCGAAAAGCGCGAAAGTAACCAAAGCGCTCATGCCCCACCACTTGGCACCTCGCTTAGGCTCGGTGTGCCCTCACTCCGGCATTGCTCCGTGGGCCCGCCGCGAAGGGCCATCCATGGCCCAGCGCGGCTATCCCGGCATCCATGCCGGGATGCCCACTCCACAATGCCTGCGTTCGGCCAGCGTGGTTAACGGGGCGCCGAGATCAACGTCCACCGCGAGGCGGCCTAACAGCCGACCTGGTTCTTGGTGGGACCGCGTTTTTCCTGTGGGATCGAGCCTGCTCGCGATGGGGCCTGTCAGCCCAACATTCATGTGACTGGACCACCGCTATCGCGAGCAAGCTCGCTCCCACACGGGCTCGGTGGCGATCTGCAGATTTGCGGCCACTGCAAATCCCTGTGGGAGCGAGCTTGCTCGCGATAGCAGTGGGTCAGCTTGCATCAGCGTTGGATGTACCGCCGTCTTCGCGAGCAAGCCCCGCTCCCACACTGGGTCGGTGACGATCTACAGATTTTCGGCCACTGCAAATTCCTGTGGGAGCAAAGCTTGCTCGCGATGGCGGTGGATCAGCTGCATCAGCCTTGGACGTGCCGCCGTCTTCGCGAGCAAGCTTTGCTCCCACAGGTCCTGCTCAAACAGATCTGATGGGTGTACGACCAGGAGAACCAGGTCGGCTATTAGGCCGCCTCGGGGCGGACGTTGATCTCGGGCGCCCCGTTAACCACGATGGCCGAACGAAGGCATTGCGCAGTGGGCACCTCGGCATGGATGCCGAGGTAGCCGCGCTGGGCCATGGATGGCCCTTCGCGGCGGCCCACGGAGCAATGCCTTCGTTCGGGCATGCCGAGCCTAGGCGAGGCACCGAGTGGTGGGGCAGGAGCGCTTTGGTTACTTTCGCGCTTTTCGAAAGTGACCCGCCGTAAGGGCGGAACCCTAAGTGGCCGTTACCGCAGAAACGGATATGTACACGATCAACAATTCTGGCCGACCATCAGGCCGCCATCGCGAGCAAGCTCGCTCCCACAGTTGGATCTCCCCACAGTTGAATCTGAGCACAAGAACTGTATCAAAACCGAACCTTACAACCGCCCAGCCGGCGCATACGGCACAGGATCAATCACCGGCTCACGCCCCAACATCAGATCCGTAAACAACTGACACGACGCCGGCGCCAACACCAGCCCATTGCGATAATGCCCACAGTTCAACCACAACCCCGCAACTCCCGGCACCTCGCCAATATAGGGAATACCTTCAGGCGACCCGGGCCGCAACCCAGCCCAATGCCCCACCACCTCAGCCCCCGCCAATGCCGGAATCAGCTGCTGCGCCGAAGCCTTCAGGCTCTCCAACGCAACTTGCGTCGGGGTCTTGTCGAAACCTTCGCGCTCCAGCGTACTGCCAACCAGAATATGCCCATCACGACGCGGGATCGCATAGCGCCCCTTGGCCAGGACCATGCTCGACAGGAAATCCGACGCGCACTTGTACAGAATCATCTGCCCCTTGACCGGCTCGACCGGCAACTTCAGCCCCAGCGTCTTGAGCAACTCACCACTCCAGGCCCCCGCCGCCAGCACCACTTGATCGCCACGAAGCGGCCCGACAGAGCTGTCCACCCCCACGACACGCCCGCCATCACGGATGAACCCGCTGACCTCGCAATGCTCATGAAGCGTGACATTAGGCAGCGCCAGCAACGCAGCCTTGAGCGACTTCACCAACCGCGGATGACGCACGTTGGCCACGTCAGCCATATAAATCGCCCGGGAAAAACCCGAGCCCAGCACCGGCACCGCATCGTGGACCGCCGAGATATCCACAGCCCGCAGCGGGCGCCCTTCCCGCTGGGCCCAGGCCAGCGCTTCGTCCTGATCGTCCAGGTCCAGCCAATACAGCCCGGTCACGTGCACCTGCGGATCGATCCCGGTGGCGGCGAACAATCGCTCGCCCAGCTGAGGATAAAAATCCTGCGACCAATGGGCCAGCGCCGTGACCGCCGGGCTATAGCGCCAGGGGTACAACGGCGAAACGATACCGCCGCCGGCCCAGGACGATTCCTGGCCGACATTGGAGCGATCCAGCAGCACCACACGTTGCCCTGCGGACGCCAGATTGAACGCCGTCAGCAGGCCGATGACTCCGCCACCGACGATCACCACTTGCTGTTGCCTGGTCATGTTCTGATTCGACTCACTAAAACAACGGGCGCAAAAGCGCGCCCGGATAAAAGAAACTCAGCGCCCCCAACAATCCTTGGCGGTCACCCCGGCGGCGGCGTTCTCGATGCTTCGTACCCCGGTATTGGTGATTTTGAAGTCACCGCATTTGTCCGTCGCCATGGACGATCCACTCCTGCGTACAGCGGTCAGGATGAAGCTCTGGTCCGTTGGTACCAGGTTAATGGTGTAGAAATCGTTGCCGCTGCTCAAGCCAGTCGCATCGGTGTAGCGGTTGTTCTTCGAGTAGTAGCGCTCGAGAATTTGCGCCTGCTCGGATAAGAGCCCGGCAATTTCAGCGCGCCGGCCTTTCTTCATGTATTCGGTCAGGCTCGGATAGCCGACGGTGATCACGATACCGATGATCGCGATCACGATCATGATTTCGATCAAGGTGAAACCCCGGTTGGATCTTCGCATGCGTTGCCCTCATTGTATTTGCCGCCACATGATACGGCGGCTGCCGCCGACGGTTTTGCCCAGCAGGTCGGTGATACCGCCACCGGAATCGTTCACGATCATGTTGGTGGCGCCGTTGGCGTTGACGACGGCGCTCAGGGTCGGGATGCCGCCCGTGAACACCACGCCGGCGGAAATCGTGTCGAGACTGGTGAGCGAACCATCGTTATTGGTATCGAGTACCGCATAGTTGAGCATCTTACCGCTGAACGCATCCAACTCGATCAGTTTGCCGGTACCGAAGCTGGCGCAAGGGTCGGTGGTGTCCACGGCGGCCGTGGTAAAGATCACGCGGCCGAGCACCAGGTTGGCCGGGTTGATGACCCGCTCCCCGGTCAACGCATTGTTGTACACCAAAGGCAGGTACCAGCCATTCCTCGCAGGATATGTAACGTCGGTCTGGCTGGTGGTCACGAATTGCCCGGTGCTGCCTGAAAACACCCCCGTGATCGACTGGGCCTGCAGGCTCGACACAGTGATTTGCCCCCCGCCACCCGTGGCGTCCCAGATCGAATAGAACGCTTGCAGATCCTTGTTGAGCTTGTCGGCCGCTTCGTTGAACTTGCCGGTACCGAAAAACACTTGGGTGCCGCCCTGGGGGTTGTCTGCCAGCAGAGGCTGCACGGTGATCGGCTGGGTCGCGCCGCCGGGGGCGGTGAACAATGGCTGGCCGGCGAACGCCAGGCCCCATGTGGTGGGCGAGGTGCCGCTGAGGTCGAATTTCCACATCCGCCCCTTCAAGTCGCCACCGTACGCGGCCTGCACCACATTCTGGGAGTTGACCCGCAGCTTGACCGACGACAGGCCGTTATCGGTCTCACTGCTGTTGATGACGATTTTGCGGATCAGCGAACCGTCACGGATATCCACCACGTACAACGCCGCCACGCCGCTGTTGCTGCCATAGCCGTTGGCGATGAACGCCGCCCAGCGACCGTCCGCCAGGCGCGCGACTTCAGGGCGTGCGTAGGCGTAGCCCAGGTCATTGAAGGCATTGGCCGTGCTGGCAACGGTTGGCGCGCGGATTTCCCACAGCGCCCGAAACGCATTGCCCGCCGCCCGCATCGAACAGCTGCACCGCGAAGAACGTTTTGCCCCCGGCCCCCGTGCCGCCCAGGGCCACGGTCTTCCAGGCGCTGCCCGATTGCACATCGAACACGCCGACCTGCCCATCCACCAAAAACTTGTGGCTCACGCCATTGATGTAATTGGTGTCGGCAATGTCCTGCAGCGAGGGCAGCACGCTCGAAGGCATGTAGGCATAACGCCGTGTGCCGTTTGCACTGTTGATGACACTGAAAAACCCATCGTTGCCATTCACCACCAGGCTGGTGCTCATGTTCGTCGCCTTGGTCGTCAGATAGGTGCTGTAGCTGGTGTCGTTGAGCAGGTCCGCAGCGGTCTGGTCGTTGGGCGATGCCAGCACCAGCGGCGAATTAATGATGTCCCCCAGCAGCGCGCTGCGCGCCTTCAGGCCGGTTTTTGTTGACGCCCTTGCTCCACTCCACCAGATCATTGCCGGTGATCCCCGTGGGCAGGTTCTGGCTGAGGCTGGTTTGCTGGGCCGGCGAAAAATTGCCATAGGCCAGGGTCACCGGCACATTCGTCGCAGTGTTCCAGGACTGATAGATCGGCGGCGTGGCGCCGGGCACGATGGCGGTGTCGGTGGTCCACTGCACCGCTGCCGTGTTGACCGTGCCCGCCGTGGTGAAACCGAACGCCCGGATGGTGCCGCGCCAGTCCTTGGGGTCATACGTGGTTTGGTAGTAGCTTGAGGTACTCGACAACGTGGCGGCGTTGGTGGTGCCACCGCCCCCGGAGCCGGCCTTGGAGGTGATGTCGCTCAAGGCGGATGACAGGGCCGAGTTCAGGCCCTCGCTGTCGCTCGCCGGATAATACTTGCCCGCACCGTAGCGGGCGGCGTCGGACAACATCTGGTTGGTGACGGCAAAACCCACAGTGTAGGTATTGAGGTATTGCCGGGGAAAATCCGTGGCGTTCCAGCTCTTGCCCGTGGCGTCGGTGCCGGTGGAACGCATGTCGACGTCGAAGGCGAACTTGGCGATGTCGTCCAGGTAAAGCGTATCGCCCTCGGCGTCGCCGCTGAGATTGTTGCCATCGTTGCTGCTGATACCATCCCAGTTCGGCAACCGGGCCAAGCCCAGCGGGTCGTTGCGGGGAAACGTTCGGTCAAAGGTGGGCAAGCCGTCGGTGATGACCACGCCGAAGTTTTTCTGGCAACGGTACTGGATCGGGCTGGTATAGGTCGCCGGTGTTCCATTGTAGTAAGGCGCCATGCCCCTGAAATAGCGGGTGACCTCGTAATAGCTCTCGGCCAATGGTGTATTCGCGACGGCGCCCAAACCATTGATGGCGTTGAGCAGGGCACTGTAGTTGCTGTTGGCCTGGGTTTGGGTCACGCTGCCGGTGACCGGTGACAGGTCGCTGATGGCGCGAGCGATGTAGCCCCCGGGGCCAGAGTTGCTGAAATTAGGTGGATTGAACGTGGCGAGCCCAATACGCAGGGCGCGGTTATTGGCGACCAGGTCGTTGGAGACATCCCGTGCCACGTTGATGCGATAGTCGGTGGGGATTGAACCGGTGGTGAAGTCCCGGCTCGAGCCGTTGGCCAAGGTCACCAGATATGCCAGGTACCTACCGGTGTAACGGGTATCACCATTCCCTACAGGGTCCGGCAGCCGCAGACAGATCCGGCCAAGGCTGGGACGATAGAAACCGTACCAGCCAGACGAGCAGCCGCCACGCAACAGGCCCAACAACAGGATGTTCGAATCGTCCAGGTCCAGCTCATACCTATCGTTGCAGTTGTTACTGGCGTTGCAGGCATAAGTGCGCGTTTGCGTTGCCGTCGGATCAAACCCCGCCGCCCAGATGATGTTGTTCATACTCCCCGAATCATCGATCAGCAACATCACGTTCGGCGTGACGGCGGCCGCACTCAGCAACGGCGAATCCGAAGGCGTGAAGGCATAGGCCGGCGCCGCCAGGTAAAGACTGAGCAACGCCCCCCACAACATCCCCAGCAGCGCCTTAATATTTGGCATAGATGCTCTCCACCACGCTGCGCTGGTTATTGCCCACCACCGCCACCGCCGTGATCCGATACAGCGTCGCCGACGTGTTGACCGGCACGTTGACCGCCGTGAGCGTCGTGCCGATATTCTGCACGCCATAAAACCCACCGGCAGCGGCAACCCAGAGCACCCCCGACCTTGGGTCGCGCCCCGCCACTGTCAGCGTCGCCGACTCGACCGGCGGCGCGCACTGGGTCGTGGTGGTGCATACCGGCAATGAGTACGTTTCGACCTGCACCGCGCTCTCACCCAACCTCAGCGCCGCCTCGGCCACCTGGAACGACTGGTTGCGCAACATGACGCTGCTGGTCATTTTTTCCTGGAGGGTGGCGCTCTGCATCGACGAGAGGCCGATCAGCGTCAGCAGCAACAGGAAGACCAGACTGACCAGCAATGCCATGCCTCGCTGGCGGTGCACCTGCCCCATCGAAGTCATCTCCTTCATAGCAACCGGTTGCGCAAGGCAGCAACCACATTGAAGGTCTGCTCGCGCACTGCGTTCCTCGGATCAAAGAGCGTCAATGTCAGGCGCACACTGCGGATCAGTGCCGGGTCAGCCGGATTGCTGGTATAGCTCGACGCCGCGATGTCCGTCGCACTGCCGGCCACGCCGAACGTCACGTCGAACGCCCGCACGTTGTCCACCAGCACCGACAGGGTCGGCGGATTGCCAGCGCCGCTGCCCAGCAGCAATTGGTTGTTGTTGAAGCTGTAGACCAGTCGCCGGATCGGGAAGGCCAACTGCCCCGTCGCCGGTAACCGCGCGTTGGTATAGGCCGTCGCCGAGGTGCGGCAATCGGAGACGACGGTCCAGGTCGGAGCGCTACCACCACTCCCTATGTCGGCGGTCACCAGGGTCAATCTCCGGTTGGCGTTATCCCAGCGGATCGGGGTGATCTGGCTGGCATTAAAATCATTGGCCGTGGAAGCATCGGTAATGTTCCCCAGACAACCGAACATGCCCACCATGCGAATCTCCTGGACCATCTTGCTCAGGACGAACCGGGCGTCCTCCTGCATCACCGCCGCCGCGCTTTGGCTGATGTAGGTGTTCTTGGCGGCGATGAAAATCTGCACGACACCCAGGATGACAATCAGGCTGAGCACCAGGGCAATCATCAATTCAATCAGGCCGAATCCCCGGCAACGCCTGTTCATGGCGGCGTCCCCGGCGGATCGACGGCGACGCGGCTGGTCAGCACAAAGCTGCGCCGCGCCTCGGCCGCGTCAGTGGTGTTGGCGGCCCGGGCGTCGTCCCAGGAAATGGTGATGGTGTAGACGCGCTGGTTCAGGGCAATGGTGCCAGTGGCCGTGGCGCCGCCGAAGGCGATGATGTTGGTCTTGAAGTCGTAGAGGTCCTGGTCCCGGGCCACGTTGAGGTTCGGCGAGCTGGGCGGTGCGACGGTGTAGTCGGCGCCGGAGTTGGCGCGAATGCGGTCCAGCAGGTCATAGGCAATGAAGCTGGCCTGGCTGGTCATGCGCGAACTGTCGGTGTACTTGAGCGCATTGAGCTGGATCATCGCCGCCCCCAGCAAGCCGACGCCGAGGATCAGTACTGCCACCAGCACTTCGATCAACGTCATGCCGGCCTGCGCCCTTTTACTGCAATCCTTCATCCGCAACTTCCACCCAATACGATTCGTCCATTGAGGCAAACACTCAGCGTCCTGCTCTGCGCCCCTCTCACGTAATTGAAGCTCACCGGCGTGGCCGGCGCCGATAACCCACCGAGGTTGTTGAAATCGATGTTGCTCACCTCTGAGGTTAGCGTCAGAGTCGCGCCGCTGCTCATCGCTGGAACAACCCGCAATATATTGGGCGACGAGCCAGTACTGTCATACACCGTGAGTTCGCCGTTCCAGACGCTGCCCTCGACCGTAGGGCGGATACGTGTGGTGACACCGCGGTCGATCGCCTCCATCCGGGCAAAGTTCAGCGCCCGGCGCAGATCGCCAATCTCGGTATCGGCCTTGGTGCCCTGCATCGATCCGGTAAAGGCCGGCACCGCCATGGTAATCAGGATCAGCAACACGCCAAGAGCCACCAGCACCTCGATCAGCGTGAAACCTTTTGTACGAAGATCCATCGATGCCCTCCGTTGCCGTCGGCTATACCTGCTTCTACACGCTAGAACAAACCACTGCTTGTGGCGAGGGAGCTTGCTCCCGCTCGGCCGGGCTGGCGCTCCAGCGCGTAGCGGCCGCTATCTTGGGGCTGCTGCCACAACAGGCTTCCCACCACATCGAGTTCTTACACTGTCGCGTAGCTTCACGCTCTCCAGGGAGGAGACGTCATGTATCAACAGGGCTTCAGCCTGATCGAACTGCTCATGGGACTGGCAATTGCCGCAATTGTTCTACCGTGGGCCGGCGCGGGCTACAAAGAGCTGATCGAGTCCATCGAACGCGAGGATACCGCGCAGTTGCTGATCAGCGGGCTGCGTAGCGCGCGCAGCGAAGCCATCATGCGTAACCGGACGGTCGTGCTCAGCGGTATCGACAATGATTGGGGCCGGGGCTGGCGCATCACCCTGGACGACAAGGAGAAGACCGTGCTGATGGAGCGCCGTGCAAACGCTCGGGTGATGGGCAACTGGCCGGTGAAACGCCGGGTGAGGTTTGGCAGCCAGGGCGAAGCACTGCAAACCAGCGGCGCCTTCCAGGCCGGCAGGCTGCATGTCTGCGCCAAACGCGGGCCGGTCAGCCATCATCAAGTGATATTGGCACCTTCCGGCCGCGTCCGGCTGGAAAGTGTTAAAGCCGAGCAGGCCCTGTGCGAAAAAGGACTTAAAGCAAGGAGCGGACGCGCAGCTCTTTCGGCATCGAGAACGTAATGTTTTCCTCGCGACCGGCCAACTCATCGGCACCGGTTGCGCCCCAGGCCTGCAATTGCTGGATCACGCCACGCACCAAGACTTCCGGCGCGGAAGCACCGGCGGTGATGCCGATACGCTCGACGCCCTCGAACCAGCTGCGTTGCATGTCCTCGGCGCCATCGATCAGGTAGGCCGGGGTGGACATGCGCTCGGCCAGCTCGCGCAACCGGTTGGAGTTGGAGCTGTTCGGGCTGCCGACGACCAGCACCACATCGCATTCGTTGGCCAGTTGCTTGACCGCATCCTGGCGGTTCTGGGTGGCGTAGCAGATGTCATCCTTGCGCGGGCCACCGATGGCCGGAAAGCGCGCACGCAGGGCGTCGATCACGCGGCTGGTGTCGTCCATGGACAGGGTCGTCTGGGTCACGAAAGCCAGGCTCTCGGGGTTGCGTACCTGCAAGGCCGCAACGTCCTCCTCGTCTTCGACCAGGTAGATCGCACCGCCGTTGCTGGCATCGTATTGGCCCATGGTGCCTTCGACTTCCGGGTGGCCTTCATGGCCGATCAGGATGCATTCGCGACCGTCACGGCTGTAGCGCGCCACTTCGATGTGCACTTTGGTCACCAATGGGCACGTCGCGTCGAACACCTTCAGGCCACGGCCGGCGGCTTCGCTGCGTACTGCCTGGGAAACCCCGTGGGCACTGAAGATCACGATGACGTCATCCGGCACCTGATCCAGTTCCTCGACGAAAATCGCCCCGCGGCTGCGCAGGTCTTCGACGACGAATTTGTTGTGGACCACTTCGTGGCGCACGTAGATCGGCGGCCCGAAGACTTCCAGGGCGCGGTTGACGATTTCGATCGCCCGGTCCACACCAGCGCAGAAGCCACGGGGGTTGGCGAGTTTGATTTGCATGCTGTGCCTCGTGTCTTGCGCGCAAGAAATTGAATCAATGTAATTCAGTGTGGGAGCGAGCTTGCTCGCGATAGCGGTGTGTCAGTCAACATCACTGTTGAATAATCTACCGCAATCGCGAGCAAGCTCGCTCCCACAGTGAATCGGGTGGCAGCAGAAGCTGCCCGTCAAACGTTAAACCGCCTTGACCTCAAGGATTTCCACTTCGAAGTTCAAGGTCTTGCCCGCCAACGGATGGTTGAAGTCCACGGTCACCTGGGCATCATCGAACGCCTTCACCACACCCGGCAGTTCGGTATTGGCCGCGTCGTTGAAGATCACCAGTAGGCCCTCGGACAGCTCCATGTCCTGGAACTGGGAGCGTGGCATGGTCTGCACGTTTTGCGGGTTGGGCTGACCAAAGGCGTTTTCCGGTGGCACGACCACGGTGCGCTTGTCCCCAGCCTTGAAACCGAAGATCGCCGCTTCGAAGCCTGGCAGCAGGTTGCCGTCACCGACCTTGAACACCGCCGGAGCCTTGTCGAAGGTGCTGTCGACGGTGTCACCGTTTTCCAGGTGCAGGGCGAAGTGAAGCTTCACTTCGGTGTTTTGAGCGATACGCTGCTCAGTCATGGACGGCTTCTCCGGTTTTCTTGCTCTTGAACATGTCCAGGGCGAGCATCACCGCGCCCACGCTGATGGCGCTGTCGGCAAAGTTGAACGCCGGGAAATACCAGCGGTTCTGCCAGTGCACCAGGATGAAATCAATGACGTGGCCCAGGGCGATGCGGTCATAGAGATTGCCCAAGGCGCCACCGAGCACCAAGGCCAGCGCCACGGCCAGCCAGGTCTCATTGCGCCCCAGGCGCTTGAGCCAGACCACCAGCACGGCACTGACCACAAGGGCAATCAGGGCGAACAGCCAGCGCTGCCAGCCGGAACTGTCGGCCAGGAAACTGAACGCTGCCCCGGTGTTGTAGGCCAGGGTCCAGCTGAAGTAATCAGGAATGATCACGATCTGCTGGTACAGGGTCAAAGAGCTTTCAAAGTAGAACTTGCTGGCCTGGTCGATGACCAGTACCAGCACGCTCAACCAGAGCCAGCCCAGCCGTCCGAAACGGCCCGCTGCGTTAGGCATAGTGGCGAACCTCGCCAGTGCCGCTGATGTTGTCGACGCAACGGCCACAGATTTCCGGATGCTCCGGGTTCACGCCGACGTCTTCGCGGCAGTGCCAGCAGCGGGCGCACTTGGTGTGGTTCGACTTGACGATCTTCAGCTTCAGGCCGCTGACTTCAGTGGTCACCGCATCGGCCGGCGCCTGCACGAAAGGTGCAACGCTGGCGGTGGAGGTGATCAGCACGAAGCGCAGCTCGTTGCCCAGCTTGGCCAGGTCGGCACTCAGGGCGTCTTCGGCGTAGAGGGTGACTTCGGCCTGGAGGTTGCCACCGACGGCCTTGGCCGCCCGCTGGATCTCCATTTCCTTGTTGACCGCAGCCTTGACCGCCATCACACGATCCCAATACGCACGGTCCAGCTCGAAGCCTTGCGGCAGTTCGGTCAGGCCTTCGTACCAGGTGTTGAGCATCACCGATTCGTTGCGCTCGCCCGGCAGGTACTGCCACAGCTCGTCGGCGGTGAACGCCAGGATAGGCGCGATCCAGCGCACCAGCGCCTCGCTGATGTGGAACAGCGCGGTCTGGCACGAACGACGGGCCTTGCTGTTGGCGCCAGTGGTGTACTGGCGGTCCTTGATGATGTCGAGGTAGAAACCACCGAGCTCCTGCACGCAGAAGTTGTGGATCTTGGAGTAGACGTTCCAGAAGCGGTATTCGCCGTAGTGTTCCTGCAATTCGCGTTGCAGCAGCAGGGTACGGTCCACGGCCCAACGGTCCAGCGCGAGCATTTCTTCAGCCGGCAGCAGGTCGGTGGCCGGGTTGAAGCCGGTCAGGTTGGAAAGCAGGAAGCGCGCGGTGTTACGGATCCGCCGGTAGGCGTCCGCGCTGCGCTGCAGGATCTGCTCGGAAACGGCCATCTCGCCGGAGTAGTCGGTGGAGGCCACCCACAGGCGCATGATGTCGGCGCCCAGGGTGTCGTTGACCTTCTGCGGCGCGATCACGTTGCCCAGGGACTTGGACATCTTGCGGCCAGATTCGTCGACGGTGAAGCCGTGGGTCAGCAGCTCACGGTACGGCGCGTGGTTGTCGATGGCGCAACCGGTCAGCAGCGAGGAGTGGAACCAGCCACGGTGCTGGTCCGAACCTTCCAGGTACAGGTCGGCGCGCGGGCCGGTCTCGTGGCCCATCGGGTGCGAGCCACGCAGTACGTGCCAATGGGTGGTGCCGGAATCGAACCAGACGTCCAGGGTGTCGCTGATCTTGTCGTACAACGGCGCTTCATCGCCCAACAGCTCAGCGGCATCGAGCTTGAACCAGGCTTCGATGCCTTCGGCTTCGACGCGCTTGGCCACGACTTCCATCAGTTCAACCGTGCGCGGGTGCAACTCGCCGCTTTCCTTGTTCAGGAAGAACGGGATCGGCACGCCCCAGTTGCGCTGGCGGGAGATGCACCAGTCCGGACGGTTGGCGATCATCGAGTGCAGGCGCGCCTGGCCCCAGGCTGGCACGAACTGGGTTTCTTCGATGGCCTTGAGCGAACGCTGGCGCAGGGTGTCGCCGCTGGTGGGCTGCTTGTCCATGCCGATGAACCACTGCGCGGTGGCGCGGTAGATCAGCGGGGTCTTGTGGCGCCAGCAGTGCATGTAGCTGTGTTCGATGACGGTGGTGTGCAGCAACGCGCCGACTTCGGTCAGCTTGTCGACGATGGCCGGGTTGGCTTTCCAGATGAACTGGCCGCCAAAGAACTCCAGCGACGGTACGCACACGCCATTGCTCTGCACCGGGTTGAGGATGTCGTCGTTGACCATGCCGTATTTCTTGCAGGTCACGAAGTCGTCGACGCCATAGGCCGGCGCGGAGTGAACCACGCCCGTGCCTGCGCCCAGTTCCACGTAGTCGGCCAGGTACACCGGCGACAGGCGGTCATAGAACGGATGACGGAAATTGATCAGCTCCAGCGCCGAACCCGGGGCGGTGGCGATCACCGAACCTTCGAGGTTGTAGCGGGCCAGGCAGGCTTCGACCAGCTCTTCGGCCAGCACCAGCAGCTTGTCGCCGACGTCGACCAGGGCGTAGTTGAATTCCGGGTGGACGTTCAGCGCCTGGTTGGCCGGGATGGTCCACGGGGTGGTGGTCCAGATCACGATCGACGCCGGCTTGGCCAGCTTGCCCAGGCCGAAAGCGGCGGCGAGCTTGTCTTCATCGGCGATCGGGAACGCGACGTCGATGGTCGAGGACTTCTTGTTCTCGTACTCGACTTCCGCCTCGGCCAGGGCCGAACCGCAATCGAAGCACCAGTTGACCGGCTTGAGGCCCTTGAACACGAAGCCGCCCTCGACGATTTTCGCCAGGGCACGGATTTCGCCGGCTTCGTTCTTGAAGTCCATGGTCTTGTACGGATTGGCGAAGTCGCCCAACACGCCGAGGCGGATGAACTCGGACTTCTGCCCTTCGATCTGCTCGGTGGCGTAGGCACGGCACAGCTCGCGGGTCTTGTCCGCGCCCAGGTTCTTGCCGTGGGTCACTTCGACTTTGTGCTCGATCGGCAGGCCATGGCAGTCCCAGCCCGGGACATACGGCGCATCAAAACCCGACAGGGTCTTGGAGCGGATGATCATGTCCTTGAGAATCTTGTTCAGCGCGTGACCGATGTGGATGGTGCCGTTGGCGTACGGAGGGCCGTCGTGCAGGACGAACTTCGGACGATCCTTGCCAATTTCGCGCAACTTTCCGTACAGGCCAATGCTGTCCCAACGCTGCAGAATCTGTGGTTCGCGCTGAGGCAGGCCGGCCTTCATTGGGAAGGCGGTGTCCGGAAGGTTTAGCGTGGCTTTATAGTCGGTCATTTAAGGCTCTTCATTAGCGATTGGCGCTGGTTGCGACAAGGGCACGGGCGGCGGCGATATCTGCATGGATCGCCGTCTTGAGCGCCTCCAGAGAGGCAAAACGCTGCTCTTCACGCAGCTTATGGTGGAAAACCACCGTCAAACGCCGGTCATACAGATCGCCGGCAAAATCCAGAACATGTACTTCAAGGTGGGCCTTGCCATCGCCCTGGACCGTGGGTCGCACGCCGATGTTGGCGACACCGGGCCAGGTCTTGCCGTCGATCTCGACACTCACCAGGAACACCCCGGTCAGCGGCACACGACGACGCTTGAGCTGCACGTTGGCCGTCGGCGTGCCCAATTGGCGCGCCAGTTTCTGCCCGTGCAGGATCCGCCCGGCAATCCGGTACGGCCGGCCGAGCAAGCGCTCGGCCAATTCGAAGTCGGCCGCCGCCAGGGCATTGCGGACCTGGGTGCTGCTGACGCGCAAGCCGTCCATCTCGACGGTCTGCGCCGCTTCGACGGTGAACCCTTGGGCGATACCGGCCTGTTGCAGGTAATCGAAATCCCCGGACCGGTCGCAACCGAAACGGAAATCATCGCCGACTTCCAGATGCTTCACATCGAGACCGTCCACCAGGATGGTATCGACGAACTCGGCGGCGCTGAGCTTGCTCAGGCGCTGGTTGAAGGCCAGGCACAGGACCCTGTCGACGCCTTCGGCGGCCAGCAATTGCAGCTTGTCCCGCAAGCGGGCCAGACGGGCCGGAGCGGTGTCCGGGGCGAAAAATTCCCGCGGCTGCGGCTCGAAAATCACCACGCAGCTGGGCACGCCCAACTCCAGCGCACGCTCGCGCAGTCGCGCCAGGATAGCCTGGTGGCCACGGTGAACACCGTCAAAGTTGCCAATAGTGGCGACACAGCCCCGATGCTGGGGGCGCAGGTTGTGGAGGCCTCGAACCAGCTGCATAACGCGCTTCTTGCTCATAAAGTGGCCGATTATAACCACACCCGGCGGCCGACGACAGGCAACACCGCACCCCAAAGTGATCGAACCGACAAAACCGCTGCCCGGCCCGGGATTATCAAGGTCCCGTCCTCAGCCCAAGGCCTTGCGATTGAAGTCGCGCAGACGGAACCCCATCAGCAGCAACATGCCGAAATACGCCACCACACCGGCCACCACCAGCGCGCCCAGGCGAAGGAAACGCTCGAGCATCTGCCCTTCGCCCCAGGCCGGCATGAAATGCATCGCCCCCAGCAACACCGCCGACATCACAGCCACAGCGACCAGCAGCTTGAGGCCGAACTTGCCCCAGCCCGGCTGCGGTTGATACATCTTCTGCTTGCGCAACTGGTAAAACAGCAACCCGGCGTTGAGGCAGGCGCCGGCGCTGATCGCCAAGGCCAGGCCGGCGTGGGCCAACGGGCCGATGAGCAGCAGGTTGAACAACTGGGTCATCACCAAGGTGAAAATGGCGATCTTCACTGGCGTTCGAATGTTCTGTTGGGCGTAGAACCCTGGCGCCAGCACCTTGATCACAATGATCCCGAGCAAGCCCACCGAATAAGCGATCAGTGCCCGCTGGGTCATCAAGGCATCGAAGGCATTGAATTGGCCGTACTGGAACAGCGAGACCGTCAGCGGCTCGGCGAGAATCCCCAGCGCCAGGGCGCACGGCAACACCAGCACGAAACACAGGCGCAGACCCCAATCGAGAATCCGCGAGTATTCGTGGCGGTCCTGGCTGGCGTAGGTCTTGGCCAGGGTTGGCAGCAGGATCGTGCCCAGGGCCACGCCCAGCACGCCGGACGGCAATTCCATCAGGCGGTCGGCGTAGTACATCCACGACACCGAGCCGGCCACCAGGAACGAGGCAAAGATGGTGTTGATGATCAGGGAAATCTGGCTCACCGACACCCCCAGGATCGCCGGCAGCATCTGCTTCATCACCCGCCACACGCCGCTGTCGCGCAGGTTCAACCGTGGCAGCACCAGCATGCCGATCTTTTTCAAGTGCGGCAGTTGATAGAGCAACTGCGCCAGGCCACCCACCAGCACCGCCCAGCCCAGGGCCATCACCGGCGGGTCGAAGTACGGTGTCAGGAACACGGCGAAAACGATCATGCTGACGTTGAGCAGGGTCGGCACAAAGGCCGGCACGGAAAAGCGGTTCCAGGTATTGAGGATCGCCCCGGCCAGGGACGACAGAGAAATCAGCAATATATAAGGAAAGGTTACTCGCAGCAGGTCGGAGGTGAGCTGGAATTTTTCCGGGGTGTCGGTGAAGCCCGGCGCGGTGGCCCAGATCACCCATGGCGCGGCAAGCATGCCGGCGGCCGTGACCAGCGCCAGCACCAAGGTCAGCAGACCGGTGACGTAGGCAATGAATGTGCGGGTCGCCTCGTCGCCTTTCTGGCTTTTATATTCCGCCAGGATCGGCACGAAGGCCTGGGAGAAGGCCCCTTCGGCAAAGATCCGTCGCAACAGGTTGGGCAGCTTGAAGGCGATGAAGAAGGCGTCCGTCGCCATCCCGGCACCGAATATCCGTGCGATAAGCGTATCGCGAACGAACCCCAGGATGCGGGAAAGCATCGTGATAGAGCTGACGGCGGCCAACGATTTGAGCAGATTCATGAAAAGAGTTTTTGCCTGTCGATAAACAGCAGGCGAACAACGCGCCCACTTGTGCGATACTCCGCGCCGCTAAACAGTGCAGAGCCAAAGCCCGCGAGTTTACAGGTCGCACGCCGGAAAGAAATCCTTCGGTGCGCAGCACCTGCCATTCAGCGGAACGCGTCACCCGCCCTTGACAAGACTTCAACTCATCGGCATGATTCGCGGCCTATTTTGTTTGCTATTTCCCAAAAAGTCTTTCGAGGAGCTCGACGGTGGCCAACACACCTTCCGCCAAAAAACGTGCAAAACAGGCTGAGAAGCGTCGCAGCCACAACGCCAGCCTGCGTTCCATGGTCCGTACCTACATCAAGAACGTAGTTAAGGCCATCGACGCAAAAGACGCTGAAAAAGCTCAAGCTGCTTACGTTCTGGCTGTGCCAGTTATCGACCGTATGGCCGATAAAGGCATCATCCACAAGAACAAGGCTGCTCGCCATAAGAGCCGTTTGAATGGCCACGTAAAGGCCCTGAACGTTGCCGCTGCTGCCTAAGCGACGCGCTCGTTAAAAAACCGACCTCAGGGTCGGTTTTTTATTGCCTGCGATTTACCCCTAACCAGCTCCCTCCCACACTGGATATTCAGCGGGCATGAATTTTGTGCCCACCATAAATCCCCCTGTGGGAGCGAGCTTGCTCGCGATAGCGGTGGGTCAGACGATGGAGATGGCGACTGCACTGCCGTCATCGCGAGCAAGCTCGCTCCCACACTGGATATTCAGCGGAAATGAATTTTGTGCCCACCATAAATCCCCTCTGTGGGAGCGAGCTTGCTCGCGATAGCGGTGGGTCAGACGATGGAGATGGCGACTGCATTGCCGTCATCGCGAGCAAGCTCGCTCCCACACTGGATATTCAGCGGGCATAAATTTCCGTACCCACCCTAATTCCCCTGTGGGAGCGAGCTTGCTCGCGATAGCGGTGGGCCAGATGATGGAGATGGCGACTGCATTGCCGTCATCGCGAGCAAGCTCGCTCCCACACCTGGATCTGTCGATCTGACCATTGGCATAACAACATCCATGGAGATTAAAAAAGCGAGCCGATCGGCCCGCCCGTCATTCGACAGTTAACGCCAAGGCAAGATCGGAATGGCCGTCACCGCATTCTGCGGACTGCCCTCGATCACGCGATCGCTGTAGACCAGGTACACCAGCGTATTGCGTTTCTTGTCGAGGAACCGCACCACCTGCATGGTCTTGAACACCAACGAAGTGCGCTCGCGGAACACCTCTTCGCCGTCCTTGAGCTCCCCCTTGAAGCTGATGGGCCCGACCTGGCGACAGGCGATGGACGCCTCGGCGCGATCCTCGGCCAGACCCAGACCGCCTTTTACACCGCCGGTCTTGGCCCGCGACAGGTAACAGGTCACGCCCTCCACCTTGGGATCGTCGAACGCCTCGACCACAATCCGGTCATTGGGCCCGACGAACTTGAACACGGTCGACACCTGGCCGATTTCCTCGGCCGAAGCCAACAGCGGCACTGCCAGCAGCAAGCCGATCAATCCTTTTGCCAAACCCATGATTTTTCCTTAGACGAGGATAAGGTTGTCACGGTGGACCAGTTCGGGCTCCGCCATGTAACCCAACAGACCAACAATCGCATCAGACGACTGACCAATGATTTTCTGCGCTTCCAGCGCGCTGTAGTTGGCCAGGCCACGGGCGATCTCGCGACCGTCCGGCGCCACGCACACCACCATTTCGCCCCGACGGAAACTGCCCTGGACCAGCTTCACGCCCACCGGCAGCAGGCTCTTGTTGCCTTGGGACAAGGCCGACACGGCGCCAGCGTCCAGCACCAGAGTGCCACGGGTTTGCAGGTGCCCGGCCAGCCACTGCTTGCGCGCCGCCAGCATGCCGCGTTCCGGGGAGAGCAAAGTGCCAATGCGTTCGCCCGACTTCAGACGATCCAACACCCGCTCCAGCCGACCGCCGACAATGATGGTGTGAGCTCCGGAGCGCGCCGCCAAACGGGCGGCACGCAATTTGGTCTGCATGCCGCCACGGCCCAGCGCACCGCCCGTGCCGCCCGCCACCGCATCCAGCGCCGGATCGTCGGCACGGGCTTCATAGATCAGCTTCGCATCGGGGTTATTGCGCGGATCGGCGTTGAACATGCCGTCGCGATCCGTGAGGATCACCAGCAGGTCCGCCTCCACCAGGTTCGCCACCAGCGCGGCCAGGGTGTCGTTGTCGCCGAAACGGATCTCGTCGGTGACCACCGTATCGTTCTCGTTGATCACCGGGATGACTTTCAGCTCGACCAACGCCCGCAAGGTACTGCGGGCATTGAGGTAACGCTTGCGGTCGGACAGGTCGTCGTGGGTCAGCAGGATCTGCGCCGTATGGCGACCGTGCTCGGCAAAGCTTGATTCCCAAGCCTGCACCAGGCCCATCTGGCCGATGGCGGCAGCGGCCTGCAACTCGTGCATCGCGCTGGGTCGCGACGTCCAGCCCAGGCGGCTCATACCGGCAGCCACAGCGCCGGAAGAGACCAATACCAGCTCGACGCCAGCCTCATGCAAGGCCACCATCTGCTCGACCCACACCGCCATTGCCTGGCGATCCAGGCCCTTGCCATCCGCTGTCAGCAGTGCGCTACCGATCTTCACGACCCAGCGCTGCGCACCCGTCACCTTGCTCCGCATCATCTTCAACCTTTGCCAGCGGACGACGCGACCCAGCGCCGCCCATGGGATTATTCGTATTTGCGTTTTACAGATACCAAAACGCCGCTCGAATGAGCGGCGCCTTGGAAACCGGCTTGCCGGCGATGATAACACTGCGCAGGACCAGTTAAACCCGTCCCCAAGAATCCTTGAGGGAGTGAGCCTGTGGGAGCAAAGCTTGCTCGCGATGGCCTCGTCACATCCAACACCTTTGCTGGCTGCAAACCGCTATCGCGAGCAAGCTTTGCTCCCACGGATTCGCTCACATAGGTCCTGGCTTCAGCTGAGCGGCATCAGCACACGATCAGTCGCGAACGTAGATGATTTCCGGACCGTCTTCGTCATCCACATCTTCCTCATCCCAATCGTCGTCACCGATGTCATGGACCGACTTCACGCCACTGCGACGCAGGGCACGCTGATCGTCCAGCGCCTGCAACTGGGCACGGGCCTCGTCTTCGATGCGCTGGTCAAGCTCGGCCAGTTCTTCCTTGTAGGCCGGATCGTTGGCCAGGCGATCAGCGCGATCTTCCAGGTAACGCATGATGTCGTGGCACAGGCGCTCGGTGTTTTCCTTGGCGATGGCCGAGATCACATAGACCGGACCTTCCCACTCCAGGCGGTCGACGATTTCCTTGACCCGCTCCTCATGCTCTTCTTCGAGGATCTGGTCGCACTTGTTCAGCACCAGCCAGCGATCACGCTCGGCCAGGGCCGGGCTGAACTTGGTCAGCTCATTGACAATGACTTCGGCGGCATCAGCGGCATCGGTTTCATCCAGCGGCGCCATGTCGACGAGGTGCAGCAACAGACGGGTGCGAGACAAATGCTTGAGGAAACGAATCCCCAGGCCCGCGCCCTCGGAAGCGCCTTCGATCAACCCTGGAATGTCGGCGATCACGAAACTCTTCCAGCGGTCGACGCTGACCACGCCCAGGTTCGGCACCAGGGTGGTAAACGGGTAATCAGCCACTTTCGGCTTGGCCGCCGACACCGAGCGAATGAAGGTGCTTTTACCGGCGTTCGGCAGACCCAGCAGACCCACGTCAGCCAGCACTTTCATTTCCAGCTTCAGGTCGCGCTGCTCGCCGGGCTTGCCTGGCGTGGTCTGGCGCGGCGCACGGTTGGTACTGGATTTGAAACGGGTGTTGCCCAGGCCGTGCCAGCCGCCATGGGCGACCAGCAGACGCTGGCCAGCCTTGGTCAGGTCGCCAATCACTTCCTGGGTGGCGGAATCGATCACCGTGGTGCCGACTGGCACACGCAGGATCAGGTCTTCGCCCTTCTTGCCGGTGCAGTCGGTGCTGCCACCGTTGGAGCCACGCTCGGCATCGAAGTGCCGGGTGTAACGGTAGTCCACCAAGGTGTTGAGGTTTTCGTCGGCGAGCATGTAGATCGAGCCACCGTCGCCCCCGTCACCACCGTTCGGACCACCGTTTTCAATGAACTTTTCCCGACGGAAACTCATGCAGCCATTGCCGCCGTCACCGGCCTTCACTCGAATCGATACTTCATCAACAAACTTCATGACACACGCCTCTCGCCATACGGACGAGCCAAAAAAACAAGACATAAGACTCTTGCAAAAATGAGCGCAGCGACCTGATGACACGCCCCAACCGCAGCGCCGACAGCCCATACAAACAGTTTTGCAAGAGACTCACCCCACAAACGAAAAAGCCCCGTCGCAAGACAGGGCTTTTCCAGCGATCTCGCAATTAAGCTGCGACAACGCTCACGTAACGGCGGTTGAACGCGCCCTTTACTTCAAACTTGATCACGCCTTCGATTTTCGCGAAGAGGGTGTGATCCTTACCCATGCCAACACCGTAACCGGCGTGGAATTGGGTGCCGCGCTGACGCACGATGATGTTGCCCGGAATGATTTTCTGGCCGCCATACATCTTCACGCCAAGGCGTTTGGCTTCTGAGTCGCGACCGTTACGGGTACTACCACCAGCTTTTTTGTGTGCCATGAGTTCAATTCTCCTAGTGAGGAATTAGGCTGAAATTAAGCCTGAATACCGGTGATTTTGATCTCGGTGTACCACTGGCGGTGGCCCATACGCTTCATGTGGTGCTTACGACGACGGAACTTGATGATGCGGACTTTATCGTGACGACCTTGGGAGATCACTTCAGCCACAACGGTAGCGCCAGCAACGACTGGAGCGCCGATATTCACGTCATCGCCATTGGCGACCAACAGAACGCGATCAAAAGTCACGGATTCGCCGGTAGCGATTTCCAGTTTTTCGATCTTCAGGTATTCACCTGGGGCGACCTTGTATTGCTTGCCACCAGTAACAATTACTGCGTACGACATGGTATTTCTCCGATAATCCTGCTCACCCAGCGCTTTATAAGAAGAGGTATTGGCTGGCATGGCTGCATGGGCTGGAAGGCCCGGATGCAATTGCGTAAGGCAGGTGCTGCCCAGGAAGTTCAGGGTGCGCGATTGTACGCAAGCCGCAACAGCCTTGCAAGTAGCCGTCCATCGCGCCTTGACAGGCCTGGGTGGGGGTCCTAGCATGCCGCGCAACCCTTCTGGAGCACCTGTCGCTGATGCAACCCCAAGCTTTCTACCGCGCGGTGGCGGACGATTTTAGCGCCGTCGACGGCATCATCAAGAAGCAGCTGACTTCCCGAGTGCCACTGGTATCGAAAATCGGCGACTACATCACGTCGGCCGGTGGTAAACGCCTGCGTCCTTTATTGGTGCTGTTGTGTGGCAAGGCCCTGGGTCGTGAAGGCGACGACATGCGCCTGCTGGCCGCCACCATCGAATTCCTGCACACCGCGACCCTGCTGCACGACGACGTGGTCGACATGTCCGGCATGCGCCGTGGCCGCTCGACCGCCAATGCCATGTGGGGCAATGCCCCCAGCGTGCTGGTGGGTGACTTCCTGTATTCGCGCTCGTTCGAAATGATGGTCGAACTGGGCTCGATGCCGGTGATGAAGATCCTGTCCCAGGCCACGCGCATCATCGCCGAAGGCGAAGTGCTGCAGTTGTCCAAGGTGCGCGATGCCAGCACCACCGAAGAAACCTACATGGAAGTCATCCGCGGCAAGACCGCGATGCTCTTCGAAGCCTCGACCCACAGCGCCGCAGCCCTGGCCGGCGCCAGCGCCGAGCAGAGCGAAGCGCTGCGCACCTTCGGCGACCACCTGGGCGTGGCCTTCCAGTTGGTGGACGACCTACTCGACTACAAGGGCGACGCCGAGACCCTGGGCAAGAACGTCGGTGACGACCTGGCCGAAGGCAAGCCGACCCTGCCGCTGATCTACACCATGCGCGAAGGCACGCCGGAACAGGCAGCACTGGTGCGCCAGGCGATCCAGAAAGGCGGGATCGAAGACCTGGAAAGCATCCGTGTCGCGGTCGAAGCCTCCGGCTCGCTGGAGTACACCGCGAACCTGGCCCGCGACTACGTCGCCCGCGCGATCAAATGCCTCGATGCCCTGCCGGCCAGCGAGTACCGCGATGCGCTGGTGGAGTTGAGCGAGTTTGCGGTGGCCCGTACTCACTGATCCACAAGGGCTTTTTGTGGGAGCAAGGCTTGTGTGGAAGCAAGGCTTGCCCGCAAAACCGGCGACTCGGTTTCTGAAGGACCGCATCGTCGCCATCGCGGGCAAGCCTTGCTCCCACAAATCCCCTCGCCATAGGATCTCCGAACGCAGTACCGTCCCTCTTTCGCAACAAAACCCTATATAATGTGCGCCCTTTTGCCCTCCTGATACCCAAGGAACCTTAGTGAGCACGTTGCCTCCCTGCCCAAAATGCAATTCCGAATACACTTACGAAGACGGCACCCAACTGGTCTGCCCGGAGTGTGCCCACGAATGGTCCGCCAGCGGCGAAGTTGAAGTGGCGTCCGATGACACCGTGAAGAAAGATTCGGTCGGCAACGTCCTGCAGGACGGCGACACCATCACCGTGATCAAGGACCTCAAGGTCAAGGGCACGTCGCTGGTGGTCAAGGTCGGCACCAAGGTCAAGAACATCCGCCTGTGCGATGGCGACCACGACATCGACTGCAAGATCGACGGCATCGGCCCGATGAAACTCAAATCCGAGTTCGTCAGAAAAGTCTGATTCTGCTGTATTCCATCCCATGCCTCCCGCGTGGGATGGAGCTTCACCCTCCCCGCTTCAGCCCCACTTCCCGGGCGCCAATCAAGTCTCAGCCATCCTGAGCTACCACAACCCATCGTCAGAAAAACAATCGCAACGCCAATAGAGACTTGCTATTTAGCGAATAAGAATTATTCTCATCGAACCCCATCAAGGAGATGAGAACCATGACTTATTTGATCGATGCCTGGCTGGACCGCCCACATCCCTACCTCAGGATCCTGCATCGGGAAACCGGGGAAGTCTGTGCAGTGCTTGAAGAAGAAGCCTTGAACGAGCTGCAGGACCAAGGAGACCTGGACCTCAACAGCCTCAATTCCAGTGAGCCGCTGGTGCTCAAGGAACTGGTGCGCAATCTGTTCCTGTTTTGCTATGCCCGGGCGTTGCGCCCTACGGGGGATTTCAGCGGCAGGTTTCACGGATGAGCACAAATAACCTGTGGGAGCGAGCTCGCTCGCGATGGCGGTCAATCAGTCGACATTTTCGTTACTGACACACCGCCATCGCGAGCAAGCTCGCTCCCACAGTTTTTGTCCGGTGGTAAAACCGGACAGGACAGGGTCTTACAGTACGTCCAACAGCTCGACGTCAAACACCAGCACGCTGTGCGGTGGAATGCTGCCAACGCCTTGAGCGCCGTAAGCCAGTTCGCTCGGCACGTAGAGGCGCCATTTGCTGCCGGCATTCATCAGTTGCAGTGCTTCGGTCCAGCCTGGGATCACGCCGCCTACCGGGAATTCAGCTGGCTGGCCGCGATCGTAGGAGCTGTCGAACACAGTGCCGTCGATCAGGGTGCCGTGGTAGTGGGTACGTACCTGGTCTTCACGGGTCGGCTTGGCGCCTTCACCCTGGGTCAGCACTTCGAATTGCAGGCCGGAAGCCAGGGTGGTGATGCCGTCACGCTTGGCGTTTTCCGCCAGGAACGCACGGCCTTCGCCAGCAGCGGCTTCAGCCTTGGCGGCGGCTTCCGCTTGCATGATTTCACGAATGACCTTGAAGCTGGCGGACATCTCGTCCTGGCCCACGCGGCTTGGCTTGCCGGCGAACGCGTCGGTCAGGCCGGCCAGGATCGCGTCCAGGCTGACACCCGGTGGTGGGTTGTCGCGCAGTTGGTCGCCCAACTGACGGCCAATGCCGTAGCTGACGCGGGTTTCGTCGGTGGACAGGTTAACTTCGGACATGATGCTGCTCCGCTGTGCGGACGGCTCGAGAGTTGCCGTGCGTGACACAGCGCCTCCCGGAGCGCCCGGAACCAAAAGGGCGAGCAGACTAGCACAGATGCCACGGCGGGTGACGAGCCCTCACGTCAAAGCAACCCGCCAGAAACGACAACGCCCGCCTGCAGTTCGCCAGGCGGGCGTTGCGCCAGTGCGATGAACGGGCCTCAGTGCTTGGTCAGCTTGTCCAGGTAACCCATGGCAAAGGCCGAGACCACGAAGGTCATGTGGATGATCACGTACCACATCAGGTGCTCGGGATCGACGTTCTTGGCGTCCATGAAGATGCGCAGCAGGTGGATGGAGGAAATGGCCACGATCGAGGCGGCGACTTTCATCTTCAGCGATGAAGAGTCCATGGTGCCCAGCCAGTTGAGCTTTTCCTTGTCGGAGTCGATGTCCAGTTGCGAAACGAAGTTCTCGTAGCCGGAAATCATCACCATCACCAGCAAGCCGCCCACCAGCGCCATGTCGATCAGCGACAGCAGTACCAGGATCAGCTCGGACTCGGCCATGGCAAACACATTGGGGATGATGTGAAAGACTTCCTGGAAGAATTTCAGTGCCAAGGCCAGCAGGCCCAAGGACAGCCCGAAGTAGATCGGCGCCAGCAGCCAACGGGAGGCGTACATTGCGTTTTCGATAAAGCGTTCCATTGAATCTCACACCTGGGCTGAAAAATCGCGGCGAGTATATCAGCCACGACCTGCCCCACAAATGCCGGGGCCATCCCTGGCCCCCGCTCATGTGTCAAAATTTTTCCGCAAGTATCCATACGGTGATGGCTTTCAATGCAGCGGACGAAACTCGAAGCCGCCGACATTGCGACAACGGCCTCCATTGATTTCACGCAGTTGGGCCTGCATGTGCAAGGACCAGATCTGCGGGTCGTCGGCCAGCTCATAGCCGTGCAGGGTCAGGCTTTGCACAATGGTATCGAGGATGGATTCGGCGGCAGTCGGGCCGGGAAATGGCCCTTGCGCCTTGATGGCGGAGGGTTGTTCGCCAGCCATTCCGGCGGCGAAGAGCAAGGTCCACATACCGGTATCTCCCGCCAGGGGGCGGATGGCGCATTCGATACGGGTGACAAGGCCCAGGCATTGACGAGTGAGGCAAAGGTTGCGCGACATGGCGGCGCCCCTCGGTAGATCCGGTATTCAGCCTCGGGAGGAGGCTGTTTCGATCCAATGATGACTCTCGTTATCCTTGAGCTGAGGATAGAAGAAAAGTTCCGGCCCCACGGGTTTCCGAGACCAGAATACGCCGAGCGGTCATAGTGTGAATATTGACGCCAAAGTGGTGGCACTTTTTAGCATTAATCCACAAAACATTGATTGTGAGAGCAAGCCTGTGGGAGTAAAGCTTGCTCGCGATGGGGTTGTCACATGCAACACTTCTGTTGATTGGATAACCGTTATCGCGAGCAAGCTTTGCTCCCACAGGCTGTTTTCCCATAGGCTGTTTTGCCGCAGGCCCGCTCCTACAGGGGGCTTGCGGCGGTCAGAAAAACATCAAGCCGGCTTGGCCTCCGCCAAGGCTTGCTGCGCCAGTTCCTTTTCCGCTTCCTTGATGTCGTCTTCGCTGATCATTTCCGCGATTACCCGCAGCCGTTCCACCACCCGGGCGTTGACGCTGCCCTCCGGGAACTCGCCGTTTTCATCCGGCTCGCCGGCAGGCTCGCCCACCAGCAGGCTCAGGGCTTCGTCGGCCTGGCGCACCGCGTAGACGTGAAACTGCCCGGCGCGAACGGCGGCCAGCACTTTCTCGTCAAGCATCAGGGTCGCGACGTTGGCCTGGGGAATGATCGCCCCCTGCTCACCGGTCAACCCGCGGGCTTCGCAGAGACGGAAAAAGCCTTCGATCTTCTCGTTGACCCCGCCCACCGCCTGCACTTCGCCGAACTGGTTGATCGAGCCGGTGATGGCAAAGCACTGCTTCAACGGCGTCTTCGACAGGGCCGAGATCAGCGTACACGCCTCGCCCAGGGACGCACTGTCACCATCCACGTAACCGTAGGATTGTTCCAGGGCGATGCTGGCCGAGATCGCCAGCGGGAACTCCTGGGCATAACGACTGCCCAGGTAACCGGTGAGGATCATCACGCCCTTGGAGTGGATCGGTTGGCCAAGGTTGACCTCGCGCTCGATGTCGACGATGCCACTGCCGCCCGGGTACACCGTGGCGGAAATCCGCGCCGGCACGCCAAACGCCGAGTCGCCGACCTCCAGCACTGTCAGCCCGTTGCACTTGCCCACGGCCGCGCCAGCGGTGTCGATCAGGATGATCCCCGCCAGCATGTCGTCGAGGATTCGCGCCGAGACACGCCCGGTACGGGTGGCCTTGGCCTTGAGGGCACGCTCGATGTGGCCGGCGTCGGTCATCTCGTCACCGGCCAGTTGGCGAATGAAATCCGCCTCACTGACCAGCTGGAACAAGTCGCCGATACGCGCCGACAAGCGTCCCTGGTGCTCGGCCAGCCGGGCGCTGTAGGTCGCCAGGCGCGCCACCGCGTCGGCGGTCAGCGGTGCCATGCCCTCTTCCGAAGTGCGGGTCTTGAGCAACTGGGCGAACTGCTCCAGGCTCTCGTCGCCCATCGGGATGTCTTCATCGAAATCCACCAGCACGCGAAACATTTCCTGGAAGTCCGGGTCCAGGTCCTGCAAGGCGTAATAGAGCTGGCGGGCGCCGATGATCACGACCTTGACCTGCAACGGGATGTGTTGCGGCGTCAGGGTCACCGTGGCCAGGCGTCCCAGCTCACCCAGGGGCGATTCCATCTTCAGCTTGCGCGATTGCAGGGCGCGCTTGAGCGCATCCCATACGAACGGTTCGCCGAGCATTTTTTCCGCTTCAAGGATCAGGAAGCCACCATTGGCCCGGTGCAAGGCACCCGGACGCAACTGCCGGTACGTGGTGTAGAGCGCGCCCTGGTCGGTGCTGTATTCAATCCGGCCGAACAGGTTGTCGTAGGTCGGGTGCGGCTCGAACACCACCGGTGCGCCACCACTGGATGGATGCCCGACCACCAGGCTCGGCGCGTACTGCTCTTCCAGCAGTTTGCGGGCGATGGCGTCGGTCTTGCTGTCGTCCACCAGTTGCTCGACCACGGTCTTGAGCAGATAGACCTGCATGGCTTGCAGGTAGCCACAGACCGCGGCGTTCTCCGCGTACTTTTCCGACAGCGGCGCCAGCAACGGTTGCAGGGCCAGGGTGATGGTTTCTTCGTTGAGCTGGCGCAGCTGGTTGCTGGACTCGCGCTTCCATTGCGGCAGGCTGGCGAGCTCTTCGTTCAAGCGCTCTTCCAGGCCGGAGATGTCCTCGTGGAAACGCTCGCGCTCGGCTTCCGGCAACTGGGCGAATTCCGCCTCGTCCAGGGCCTTGCCTTCGCTCATCGGCGTGAAGGCGATGTTGCTGCTGTCACGGTACAGCGCGACATCCTTCTCCAGCGCCAGGCGCTCGATCACATCCAGGGCCCGGTCGTAGCGCTGGTTGAAGGCGCGGTCGATGGCGCTTTTTTTCTGCTGGTAGGACGGGTGCTCGAACACCGCCGGGAAGGTCGCCAGCAGGTTGTCGATCAAACCGTTGATGTCACCGATAAACGCACCGGCGGTGCCGGACGGCAGCTCCAGGGCACGGGGTTCGCGAGGTTCATCGAAATTATTGACGTAGACCCAGTCCGCCGGGGTCTGCAGGCGTTTGCCTTCGGCCTTGAGATAACGTTTGACGAACGAAAACCGGCCGGTGCCGGGCTCGCCCATGACAAAGACGTTGTAACCGGGGCGCGGCATGGCCACGCCGAACTGCAAGGCTTCGACCGCACGTTCCTGGCCAAGCACACCGCGGAAGGGCTCCAGATCATTGGTGGTAGAGAAGCTGAACTGTTCAGCGGAAAACGGACGGGTCAGCGCTTCGGGCGCTAGACGCAAGCTGGCAGCAACAGGATCAGGCATCGGGCTTCCTTACATCAGGCGGGGCAGATAGCGGCATTCTGGCGCTGCCTGTACCTGACTGGCAAGGAGCGCCTCAGGCCAAAGCATAGTCAATGGGAAAACCCCGGGCGGGGCCCCGTAAATAGACGATCCCCCGTAATGTTTTTGCAAAATGTCACGGAACCCTCGGATCGTGCCTAAACTCCAAATTGCGCGGCTGGAACAATAACCGGCCCACTGGCAGCTGTACGGGCCAGACCCTGTCCATTGGTATGCACATAAAGAGAACATAGCTATGAAACGGATTCTTCTCGGTACTCTCTTCACCGCTGTATCCCTCAACGCCATGGCTCAGGCGCCGGGCGGCCCGGATTGCGGCTGGGGCAACATGCTGTTCGAAGGTCAGCGTGGCACTCCGGCACACTTCCTGGCATCCACCACCAACGGCACTTCCGGTAACGCGACCTTCGGCATGACCTCCGGCACCAACGGGTGCTCGACCAACGCGGCACTGACCTACGGTGGCAAGTCCTGGCTGGCCATGAATGGCATGATGAACGAGCTGTCCGAAGACATGGCCAAGGGTCAGGGCGAAGCGCTGACCACCTATGCCGTGGTACTGGGTGTAGCGCCGGAAGATCGCGCACACTTCTCCGCCGTTACCCACGAGCACTTCCAGCAGATCTTCAGCAAGGCTGACGTGACGGCGGAAGATGTGCATACCAACACCCTGGCCGTGCTGAAAAGCGACCCTCGCCTGGCCAAGTACGCGCCTCAAGCTTAAGCTCGACAGCACTCGCTCCTCTCGGGGAGCGGGTTTTCTTTTTGGGGCCCCCTCGGTCTTTATTTTTTTCGACTCTCCAAGTAGCCGACTATGCTCAAACGCCTTGCCTGGCTGGCGCTCTGTGTGTGCGCCCCACTGTCCGCCGCGCCTCATGTCGACCCTCAACGTTTGCAGCAACTGGCCAATGACCGATTCTGGATCTCCCTGGGCCACTACGAAACCGCCAAGCTGGGTGGCTGGCGCAGCTATATCAGCGACAAAAAATTCTTCCTCGCCTCCGACGGCAACGAACATCCTGACCGTGAACTGACCGCCACGCTGCAAGCCTTGTATGGCCCGGCCAGCGCCGGCCAGCAACATGCCCAGTGCGTGTACCCGGCGCGCACCCGCTGGCTGAAGGCGCAGCTCAACCTGACGGACCTGCCGGCGGTCAATTGCAGCGACTTCACCCAGTGGTTCAAGGACGTGTCGCCCCACAGCGCGGTGATGATTTTCCCCGCCGCGTACCTCAACAGCCCATCCTCGATGTTCGGCCACACCCTGTTGCGCATCGACCAGGCCGATGTGCAAAGCGACAAGACCGCCCTGCTCAGCTACGCGATCAACTTCGGCGCCTACATCGAAGGTTCCGACAACAGCATCCTCTATGCCTGGAAGGGTCTGATGGGAGGCTATCCCGGCCTGTTCGCCCTGGTGCCGTACCAGGAAAAACTCTCCGAGTACCGTAGCCTGGAGAACCGCGACCTGTGGGAATACCGCCTCAACCTGAGCCAGGCGGAAACCGAACGCATGGTTGAGCACGTCTGGGAACTCAAGCAGATCCAGTTCGACTATTTCTTCTTCGACGAAAACTGCTCCTATCGCCTGCTCGAATTGCTGCAAGTGGCACGCCCCGGCCTGCGCCTGACCGAACAATTCCCGCTGACGGCGATTCCCACCGACACCGTCAAGGCGGTGAAAGAAGCCGGCCTGGTGGAAAGCATTCAATATCGACCGTCCCGGGAACGGGAACTGCTCAGCCGCGCCGAACCGCTCAGCGATGATGAACAGCAATGGGTACTGAACGTCAGCGCCGATCAGCAGCAACTGCAAACACCGGCATTCAAGGCGCTGCCGCGCGAACGCCAGGCGCTGATCATCGACGCGGCGTATCGCCTGGAGCGCTATCGGGCCAACGGCCAGGAACGCGAGCCACAACGGGCCCAGCGCAGCTTCGAGCTGTTGCGGGCGATCAACCAGAACCCCCCACCGGAACTCGACATCCCGCAACCGGGCCTGCCCGAGGACGGTCACCAATCGCGCACCTGGCAGGCCGGCCTCGGCACGCGGGGCGATCGGGCGTTCGGCGAATATGGCTTGCGCATGGCCTATCACGACCTCAACGACAACGCCGAAAGTTTCCCGCTGGGGGCACAGATCGAAATCCTGCAATTGAAACTGCGCCAGTACGAAGGCAATGACTGGCAAGTGCAGCAACTGGACCTGGCGACCATTCGCTCCCTGACCCCACGCAACGAGCTGCTGCAACCACTGTCCTGGCAGGTCACCGGCGGCCTGGAGCGGGTGCCGGGCAAACACGACGATGAAACCTTGGTCAGCCACGTCAACGGCGGTGCCGGTGGTACCTGGGCGCTGGGCGAAGATGTGCTGGGCTTTGCCCTGGGCACGGTGAGGGTCGAACACAACAACGACTTCGCCCAGTTCATCGCCCCGGCCGCCGGCTTCAACAGCGGCGTGCTGTGGAAAAACCCGCTAGGCAACTTGAGCCTGGAAGCCAAGGGCGATTATTTCGTCAACGGCGAAGTGCGCCGTAGCCTGAGCCTGAATCAGCAGTGGGAATTGTCCCGCAACCTCGGCCTGCGCCTGAGCGCCCAGCGGGAATTCAGCCAATTGGCCTCACCGGAGAACGAGGTGATGCTCGAGGTGAAGTGGTACCACTACTGACAATGGCCTGCGCAACCAACGGATTGATCACCGCGCTTTCACGCCTTTCTGACGAATCCACTTCTAGACTTGTTGTAGGCGGGATTCGTCAGGAAAACGGAAATGAAACGCGCGGTGATGGCACTGGGTGTGTTGATGTTGCTCGGTGGCTGTGAAACCACCCACGAAGACTTGATCGCCCGGGGTTACCCACCGGCGTTCGCCGACGGCTATGACGATGGTTGCAGCAGTGGCCGGCAGGCCGCCGGGGTGATCACCGGTCAATTCAGGAAAGACGTGCCACGTTACCTCAAGGACCCGCGCTACGCCGAAGGCTGGAGCGATGGCTTCCGGCAGTGCCAGGCCATGCGCGAGAGCGAAGAGCGTAATGCCTATCGCGAACGTCATTGGGACGAACGTGAGCGGGCCTGGCAGCAACAGAAAGACCAGGACGCCGCCCGGGCTTATCGCTCGCCGTGAGTCGCCTACAGACATTTATCGAAACCAAAACCCTGCGACCATGGCCCAAACTCCAATAGAGGAGCAAATGCCATGAGTCGCGCCTTCGTCAACGAAGACAACGCCGCTGCCCAGGCCGACCAGCCGGTCGAACGCCAGGTCAGCGCGCAACCCAATTACGTCACGCCCACCGGGCTTGCCCAGCTCCAGGCCCGGGTCGCCGATTTGCAGGCCCTGCGCAGCCAGCAGGCGGCCCGCGGAGATCTGGCGGACAAACAACGGATCGCCGACCTTGAACGGGATCTGCGCTATTTCAAGCAGCGCCTGCAAAGCGCCCAAATCGTTGCACCGACGTCGTCCGATCAAGTGCGGATCGGGCACTGGGTGACCTTTGTTGATGAACAGGATCATGAGCAACGGGTGCAATTGGTGGGTGAAGACCAGGCCGATGCGGCCAGTGGCTTGATCAACTGGGGCTCGCCGCTGGGGCGGGCGTTATTGGGGGCGAAGGTTGGAGATGAAGTGATATGGAAGCGACCAGTGGGGGATCTCGCCATTGAGGTCGTTACGATAGATCTCCAATAATGTTGCCGACTTCTTTAAGCATGATTAAAGCCTCCAACATTAAAACCCGACAACAATCTGTTACTTGCCTGTAGCCATATGTAACCGCAACATGAGGTCATAACAACAAGTTTGCGCCAAATCAGGACCATGCTACTGTTTTTCTCGCACCGCCATCGGTGCACTGTAAAAACAAAAAGGAGATATACAATGAGCGAACAGATAATGGCAATGTCAGGTGACTTTGACGGCGACTTCAAGTCCTACCAACAGATAAACAACCTCGGTATCGAGTCAGCAGCACGGACCATTGTCGAGTGCGGTAGCCAAAACTACACTGCTCTTTTATGCTAAATCCTTCTCCAGCAAAATAGACCTGCGCAACAGGTCCTTGATACTCCCTAATCCCACCTATAAAACAACTTCACCAACATCCTACAGTTCGGATGCGTTTGCTTGCACCCAATGGGCTGTACTTGATGTTTGATAACTGATGAGGAAAACACCATGAGCGAACAGATCCTGAACATGTCCGGCGACTTCTACAGCGAATTCGACGCTTATCAAGCGCCCGCCAACAACCTGGGGTCGATCCTGGCAACGACAATGGAATGCAACACCTTTGGAACGTGCACCAATGTTGAATGCTCGACACTCGGTTGCTAAGCCCTTCAACTGATAAAAACAGGCAACACCTATAACCATAGAGCAGGCAACGCCTGCTCTATCCATGTCTGGAGCGACAGCATGCTTGTTAACGCTTTGAAGTTGAATCAGCGAGGCCGGTACAGATTCACTTCCGACGGCGACATCGCCCTTTTTGAAAACAACCTGACCCGCCTGCATGCTGATGATCAGGCCTTGCTGGATCATTTCGGGCTGACCAGGGACCAACTGGCGTCGTACGCCAACGAACCCATCAGCCCCCCGTGCCTACCTGTCGACGGTGAAACCATCTTGATGGCGCTGAAGGAAAAGCTCACTCGGCTTGACAGCCTTCACGTCGATACAGAGGCCTTGAGCGGCAACGACAATTTTTATTGGTTTGGCTACCGTTTTTTTCTTTATTTCGTCGACATGTTCAAGGCGGATGAGCGCTACGTCGGCGCGTCATTGCACATTGATGAAACCGCCCTGCTGGCAAGCCTTGAAAGCTATGTCCTGGCCCGAGTCGGACGCACCTCGGAACAAAGCCT
This sequence comes from Pseudomonas beijingensis, assembly GCF_030687295.1. NCBI lineage: Bacteria > Pseudomonadati > Pseudomonadota > Gammaproteobacteria > Pseudomonadales > Pseudomonadaceae > Pseudomonas > Pseudomonas beijingensis. Next base: position 5,496,870 of record NZ_CP117425.1, read on the forward strand.
GGTCCATTATCTGAATACGCGGATCGCCGACGGGCGACGACATTGATCTGGGCGGGTTCAACGAACACCTGCGCACATTGCCGTTGCTGAAATTTTTCGAATCCTATCCCGTGCTGGCGACACTGCTGCTGGATTTGCTGGAAGACACCCTCAACTATCTTTATGCCGTCATTCTCGATTTCGCCGACGATGTTGAGGCGTTGGAAACGGAGTTCTCGATCCCGTCTCGGAAAATCGAGGCGATCGAGTTCGGCCTGGGTGACCCCCATGGTCGTGGCGAAACAGTCTGCCTGGTTAAGGTCTGCGCACTTTCATTGGTCTACAAGCCAAGAGCAAGCCGTGAAGCACTTTTTTTTCAATCAACTGCTTGGACAACTACGTGAGGGGACAGGCGACGATTGTTTTGCCATCCACGCGCCAAGAATCCTCAGCCGAGAGCGACACAGTTGGATAGAAAAGGTCGAGAACACGCCTTGTGCCAGCGCAGCGGATGTGGCGCTGTTCTATAAAAAAATGGGCGCACAAATCGCCGTCATCCATGCACTCAACGGCATCGACTTCCATTACGAGAACATCATTGCGTGTGGCAACAACCCGGTCATGATTGACCTGGAGTGTTTGTTCACCGCGTCCACCAGTGACCTGCTACTCGACCTGCCTGCCGATTGTGCACTGTCCAATACCTTTAAATTGATCCAGCAGTCAGTATGCTCCAGCGGTTTTGTGCCTTTTTCACAAAAATCCAATAACGACCAGAGCGGACTGACCCGGCAAGAGTTATTCATTTCTACCCGCCACTCTCTGGTTTTCGAAAATGGCTTTTACCACTTGCGTAAAGTCGAGTTCGAACACCTCCTGGTGCAAAAGCATTTGCCGCTTTTTCAGGGTGAGCGCAAGGGACATGAAACTTATAAATCCGAACTTGTCCACGGCTTTGAATACGCTTATGGCGAATTGATGACGCATCGGCACACGATTATGCAGATGCTTGAACAATCCGCAGGCGAGCTATCGACCCGCGTATTGTTCAAAAACTCTCAACGTTATGCGGACTTTATCGGGCTGAGCCGCCATCCACGCTTCATGAAAAACATGCTGGACCGAGAGCTTCTGCTTGCAACTCTGTGGAAAGACTTGCAAGAACCCTATCGGGAAAAGGGCATCCCGCGTTATGAAATAGCCGACCTGCAAAGGTCCAGCATTCCGTGTTTCACCATGCCGCTCAACTCCAACTCTTTGATGAGCGCACAAGGTGAAACAATAGACATGACGAAAGTACAACCCCCGATAAAAGGCTGCTTACAGAAAATAGCCAATCTGTCTGCAGCCGACAGGGCATTACAACTCACACTGCTCGAAATGTGTTTGTATCCAGAGGCAAATGAACAGCCGTCATCACGTGCCTCCCTGAAAAATGCGTCCCAAGTGGATCGACTCGATGCAATACTCGGCATCAGCTCCCGCCTCGAAGCGCTTGCGACCAAGGGAACGGCAACAGACGTCAGTTGGCTGGCGTTTCATACGCACCCCACGACCCACAGAAAATACCCCTCGCCAATGGACCACGGCCTGTACTCCGGTATCGCCGGGATTGGGTTGTTTTACCTGAGCCTGTTCAAGGTGAGCGGCAAACCGCACTTGTTGTCACTTCTGGATCAGGTACTGGCCTCACTGGAGCAACATTTTGGCTTCTTCAAAGCCGACCTGACCGTCAGTGCGTACCATGGCCTGGGTTCTTATCTCTATCTACTCATCAATCGTCGCCAGATAACGGGCGATCCGAAACACAACGAAAAAAATTGCCGACTTGCTGACCCAACTGATTGAAGTACCGCCTGAACACTACGATTTCGACTTCCTGGGCGGTTGTTGTGGTGCGGTGACGCTGCTGGCCAATATCCATGGGTTATCCGCGCAAGCGGATGTGCTGCCGGCCATTCGGCGCATGGTCGCTTACATAAAGGACCAGATCCTGGTTGAAGACGGCCAGCTTCTGCGACGCGATGACCGCTCCGTCATGTTGACGGGCCTGTCCCATGGTCTCTCCGGCGTCATCCATGCGTTGTGCAAAGCCTATGACGTGACCGACGATAGGGCGCTGGTGCCCTTGGCCATCCAGGTACTGGAGGCTGAAAATCGCTTGAGCCGGGAGGGTTTCTGGCTGGATCTGAGAGACCTGGGCCCTGTCGACCACGCCACCAAGTGGTGTCACGGAGACGGTGGCATCCTCATCGCCAGGCGCCAACTCATGACGTCGATGGGCGATGCCTTGGACGAAACCACCCGGCAGACGGTGCTCAACGACATTCAGCGCTGCGAGAACAACCTCTGGCAGCATGGCTTGGGTGACGGCTATAACCTTTGCCATGGCGATTTCGGCAATCTGATCTGCCTGTATGACTTGTATCGGCACGCCGATAACCCCGAGGGCATCAGCAGGGTCAAACAGGCCCTCGGCGAAGTCGCCCGGCAGTTTTTCGAAGGCCCCTTTCTCAACAGCGATCGGGTGCCCGACGTCAGCCTGCTGACTGGTATTACGGGCGCAGGTTATGCCTTGCTGTATGAGATCGATCCAACGATCCCCAACATACTCTCGCTCGATTTTGCCATGCCCGCTCAAGTGGGCTAACAGTCACTGTGGGAGCCTGCAAGAACTGCGGGAGCGAGCTTGCTCGCGATGGCGGCTTCACATTCGACATCTCTGCTGGCTGTTCCAGCGCTATCGCGAGCAAGCTCGCTCCCACAGGGAATTTGCGCCGGCCATAAAAAAACGGAGCCTTTCGAAGGCTCCGTTTTTTTGCAACCGACCGAATCAGGCCAGTTTCTTGTGCCGGACGCGATGCGGCTGGGCGGCCGCTTCGCCGAGGCGTTTCTTGCGATCGGCTTCGTACTCGGTGTAGTTGCCTTCGAAGAACACCGCTTGGGAATCGTCTTCGTACGCCAGGATGTGGGTCGCCACGCGGTCGAGGAACCACCGATCGTGGGAGATCACAATGGCGGCGCCCGGGAAGTCCAGCAAGGCTTCTTCCAGGGAGCGCAGGGTTTCGACGTCGAGGTCGTTGGACGGTTCGTCGAGCAGCAGGACGTTGCCGCCCTCCTTCAAGGTCAACGCCAGGTGCAAGCGACCGCGCTCACCACCGGACAGGTCCTTGACGAACTTCTGCTGGTCGCCGCCCTTGAAATTGAAGCGACCCACGTAAGTGCGCGACGGAATTTCATAATTGCCGATGCGGATCTGGTCGGATCCGTCGGAGATCTGCTGGAACACGGTCTTGCTGCCGTCCAGGTCTTCGCGGCTCTGGTCGACGCAAGCCAACTGCACGGTTTCGCCGACTTCGATGCTGCCCGAATCCGGGGTTTCCTTGCCCATCAGCATGCGGAACAGCGTGGATTTACCCGCACCGTTACCACCGATCACACCAACGATGGCACCTTTGGGCATGGAGAACGACAGGTTGTCGATCAGCACGCGGTCGCCATAACCCTTGGTGACATTCTTGAACTCGATGACCTTGTCGCCCAGGCGCGGACCGGCCGGGATGTAGATCTCGTTGGTTTCGCTGCGCTTCTGGAATTCCTGGGATTGCATTTCCTCGAAGCGTTGCAGACGTGCCTTGGATTTGGACTGGCGGGCCTTGGCGCCTTTGCGCACCCACTCCAGCTCTTCCTTCATGGCTTTTTCATGGGCCGACTGCTGCTTGGATTCCTGGGCCAGACGATCGGACTTGGCTTCCAGCCAGCCCGAATAGTTGCCTTCGTACGGAATGCCTGCGCCGCGGTCAAGTTCCAGGATCCAGCCGGCGACGTTGTCCAGGAAGTAACGGTCGTGCGTAATCGCAACCACGGTGCCTGGGAAGTCATGCAGGAAGTGTTCGAGCCAGGCGACGGAATCGGCGTCCAAGTGGTTGGTCGGTTCGTCGAGCAGCAACATGTCCGGGGCCGACAGCAGCAGGCGGCACAAGGCCACGCGGCGCTTCTCACCGCCCGACAGGTGTTCGACCTTCGCGTCCCAGGCTGGCAGGCGCAGCGCGTCGGCAGCGACTTCCAATTGGCGCTCCAGGTTGTGGCCATCGCTGGCCTGCAGGATAGCTTCGAGCTTGGCCTGTTCGGCGGCCAGCTTGTCGAAGTCGGCATCCGGGTCAGCATAGGCGGCATAGACCTCGTCGAGGCGCGCCTGGGCGTCCTTGATCACGCTGACCGCTTCCTCGACCACTTCACGCACGGTCTTGCTCGGGTCCAGTTGAGGTTCCTGGGGCAGGTAGCCGATGTTCAGGTCTGGCATCGGACGGGCTTCACCGTCAAACTCGTTATCGACGCCGGCCATGATTTTCAGCAGCGTGGATTTACCCGAGCCGTTGAGGCCCAGTACGCCGATCTTGGCGCCAGGGAAGAAGGACAGAGAAATGTTTTTCAGGATTTCCCGCTTCGGCGGAACAACTTTGCTCAGCCGATGCATGGTGAAGACGTATTGAGCCATGGTGAACCTAGCGTCAGTGACAGGTGAAAAGAACGAGCCAGGCCATGCGCGGCGCCGGCACTTGACGGTCATCAATGCCTGCGGGCGGATAGAGCCTGGGGATCTGGAGCTGGAACGCTCTTGTTTGACCGGCAAAGCTACCTCAACCGACGGTCAAGGTCCAGCCGCCAGGGGCTGGCACTTTGCCACAAGTCAAGGCATGCTAGCCGCCCTTCGGGCGTCCGGCTTATAGTGCGTGTCGCGCCAGTCCAGCAAACCGCAGGATCCCAGCTTGTCTAATGTCACGCCGCCCCTGTCCCCTCGTGCACCGACCGCCGTGCCCGGCTCGCCCCTGCGCGGGACACTGAAGGGCGCGCTGGCCACACTGGTGCTGCTGTTGCTCGGCTTGCTGTTCTGGCAACTGCTCGACCAACTGCGCGAAACCCAACAGCAACAGCGCCAATACACCATCGACTACACCGCCGATCTTGCCGCACAGGTCAGCCTGAACATGGCGCTGAACGCGCAAATCGCCCTCAATCTGCTACCAATCGTCGAGCAACCACAAAGTGCCGACGAACAGCAGGCCCTGGTGCGCAAACTCCAGCAGTCGCTACCCGAATTACGCAGCCTGGCACTGCTGAGCCCTTCCGGCCGAGTGCTCAGTGACAGCGACACCGACAGCCACGACGCCGATTACCTGGCTGATCTGGTGCGGCGCAGCCGGGCCCAGGCCCATTACTTCAGCAATGCCGAAGACGGCTCCGTCGTTCATCTATTGTTGCATCAGGCCAGCGGCAGCAGCCGGGGCTATTGGGCCTTGCGTCTGACCCCGAGTTTTTTCGCCACCCTGACCAAGCAGGCCGATGTGGGGCTGCGCCCGCTGTGGCTGGTGGAAAACCGTCTCAACCAGCAGATCGTCAGCCGCGACGAGAGCCTGCCCTCGAGCAGCCCTACCCATCTGTCCCCGGATGACCTGGAGAACACGGTACTGACCGTGCCCCTGAGCAGCAGCGACTGGCAACTGCGAGGGCTGTTCGACCGTCGCCAGGTGATCGAGCAACTGCTGCCGGCCTTCATTGGCAAGTGCCTGCTGGGCCTGGCATTTTCGTTGCTGCCGGTGATCGCGCTCTTGAACATGCGCCGACGCCAGCGGCAGTTGCATGAAGGTCGACGACGTTACCAGGATATTTTCGAAGGCACCGGCGTGGCCCTGTGCGTGCTGGACCTGTCGGGACTCAAGGCCTTTTTTGAGCGGGCCGGCCTGCACACTGGCGATCAATTGCGCGCCTGGCTGCAAACCCCTCACCAACTCGAACAATTGCGCCAGGAAGTTCACGTCACCGAAGTCAACCAGATGGCGTTGAAACTGCTCAACGTCGACTCCTGTGCCCAGGCTTGGCAGTTGCTGGTCGGCAAGGGCACGCCAGACAACAACCCCGTCGGCTCGAAACTGCTCGAAGCGTTGCTCGACCAACACAAGCAACTGGAACTGGAAATCAAGCTCCAGGACGCCCATGGCCGCGACCAGCACCTGTGGCTGGTGCTGCGCCTGCCGGAAAAACAACAAGACTGTAACGCGGTCATCCTGAGCATCAGCGACATCACCAGCCGCAAACTGATCGATCTCTCGCTGCTCGAACGCGAAGGTTTCTGGTCCGACGTGGTACGCACCGTGCCGGACCATCTCTACGTGCAGGACGTCATCAGCCAGCGGATGATCTTCAGCAACCATCACCTGGGTCAGACCCTGGGCTACGACCGCACCGAACTGCACCAGATGGGCGAGTACTTCTGGGAAATCCTGCTGCACAGCGACGACGCCGATCACTACCACAACCTGCGCCAGGAACAACGGCGGGGCGGCTATACGCAACTGCTGCAATGCCAACTGCGCTTTCGTCATCGCAATGGCAAATGGCGTTGTTTCGACATCCGCGAACAAGCCCTGGCCCGGGACCGGCACGACCAGGTGACCCGGATCATCGGCGTGGCCAAGGACGTCACCGAGCAGATCGAGGCCAGCGAATCGCTTCGCGACAGCGAGCAACGCTATCGGATGCTCGCCGAAAGCATCAGCGATGTGATTTTCTCAACCGACAACAAGCTTTCGCTCAACTATGTCAGCCCGTCGGTGCAAGCGGTGCTGGGCTACACCGCCGATTGGATTTTCCAGAACGGCTGGCAATCGATCATCGCCAATCCGCAACAACTGACCGGCATCTACAGCCTGATGGACCGCGTCAGCAAGGCCCTCGACAAGCCTGATCAACTGGCCGAGCTGCGCAACCAGATGCAGACCCAGCTGTTCCTGTTCGACTGCCTGCGTGCCGACGGGCGCAAGATCCCCATCGAGTTGCGGCTGGTGCTGGTGTGGGATGAACACGGCGCATTCGAAGGCGTGCTCGGCGTCGGCCGCGACATCAGCCAACAGCGGCGCGCCGAAAAAGACCTGCGCATGGCCGCCACGGTCTTCGAGCACTCGACCTCGGCGATCCTGATCACCGACCCGGCCGGCTACATTGTCCAGGCCAACGAAGCGTTCAGTCGCGTCAGCGGTTATGCCGTGTCGCAAGTGCTGGACCAGTTGCCCAACATGCTGACCGTGGACGAGCAGCAGGAAGCCCACTTGCGCTACGTGCTCAAGCAGTTGCAGCAGCACAGCACCTGGGAAGGCGAGGTCTGGCTCAAACGCCGCAATGGCGAACACTACCCGGCCTGGGTCGGCATCACCGCCGTGCTGGACGACGAAGGCGACCTGGCCAGCTATGTGTGCTTCTTCAGCGACATCAGCGAACGCAAGGCCAGCGAGCAGCGCATCCATCGCTTGGCCTATTACGACGCCCTGACCCACCTGCCCAACCGCACGCTGTTCCAGGATCGCCTGCACACCGCACTGCAGTCGGCCGAGCGGCAGAAGACCTGGGTCGTGCTGATGTTCCTCGACCTGGACCGTTTCAAGCCGATCAACGACTCCCTGGGCCATGCCGCCGGTGACCGGATGCTCAAGGAAATGGCCACGCGCCTGCTCGGCTGCGTCGCCGACGACGACACCGTGGCGCGCATGGGCGGCGACGAATTCACCCTGCTGCTGCAACCACGCGCCAGCCGTGAAATGGCGCTGAACCGGGCCATCACCGTGGCCGAGCAGATCCTCGCCAGCCTGGTTCGGCCCTTCGTGCTCGAAGGCCGGGAGTTTTTCGTCACCGCCAGTATCGGTATCGCCCTGAGCCCACAGGACGGCAACGAACTGAGCCAGTTGATGAAGAACGCCGACACGGCCATGTACCACGCCAAGGAGCGTGGCAAGAACAACTTCCAGTTCTACCAGGCCGACATGAACGCCAGCGCCCTGGAGCGCCTGGAACTGGAAAGCGACCTGCGCCACGCCCTGGAGCAGAACGAGTTTGTGCTGTACTACCAGCCGCAGTTCAGCGGCGATGGCAAACGCCTGACCGGCGCCGAGGCCTTGCTGCGCTGGCGCCATCCGCGCCGTGGCTTGGTGCCACCGGGGGACTTCATCCCGGTACTCGAAGAACTCGGGCTGGTGGTGGACGTCGGCGACTGGGTCATCACCGAAGCCTGCCGGCAACTCAGGACCTGGCACCAGGCCAAGGTCCGGGTGCCGAAGGTCTCGGTCAACATTTCCGCCCGGCAGTTCTCCGACGGCCAACTGGGCACGCGCATCGCCAATATCCTGCGCAGCACCGGTCTGCCACCGGCTTGCCTGGAGCTGGAACTGACGGAAAGTATCCTGATGCGCGAAGTCAGCGAGGCGATGCAGATCCTGGCCGGGTTGAAGAACCTGGGCCTGAGCATCGCTGTCGATGACTTCGGCACCGGTTATTCATCGCTCAACTACCTCAAGCAATTCCCCATCGACGTGCTGAAGATCGACCGCACCTTCGTCGACGGCCTGCCGTCCGGCGAGCAGGATGCGCAGATCGCCCGGGCGATCATCGCCATGGCCCACAGCCTCAACCTGGCGGTGATCGCCGAGGGCGTCGAGACTCATGAGCAACTGGACTTTTTGCGCGAGCACGGCTGCGACGAAGTCCAGGGCTACCTGTTCGGCCGGCCGATGCCGGCCAATCGGTTCGAAGCGCAGTTCAGCAATGATGCGTTGTTCATGCTTGACTGAGATGCTTGGTGTCAGGGCTGGCCTCATCGCGAGCAAGCTCGCTCCCACAAGGATCTGTGGTGTATGTAGATTCCAAGGACACCCACAAACAAGTGTGGGAGCGAGCTTGCTCGCGATGAGGCCGGTACAGGCGACGCCGAGCACTGCGTGAAACCCATTCGTCCGCGACATGACCTCCTTTCATATGCCTTCCAAAACCGGTTGGGTTAGAATGCCCCCCTTTTCTGCCCCCGATCCTTGAGGACCGCCATGTTCAGCCGTGATTTGACTATTGCCAAGTACGACGCCGATCTCTTTGCCGCCATGGAGCAAGAAGCTCAGCGCCAGGAAGAGCACATTGAGCTGATCGCTTCGGAAAACTACACCAGCCCCGCGGTGATGGAAGCTCAAGGCTCGGTACTGACCAACAAGTACGCCGAAGGTTACCCGGGCAAGCGCTACTACGGTGGTTGCGAGTACGTCGACGTGGTCGAACAACTGGCCATCGACCGCGCCAAGGAACTGTTCGGCGCCGATTACGCCAACGTCCAGCCACACGCGGGCTCCCAAGCCAACGCCGCTGTGTACCTGGCGCTGCTGTCGGCCGGTGACACCATCCTGGGCATGAGCCTGGCCCACGGCGGCCACCTGACCCACGGTGCCAGCGTTTCCTCCTCCGGCAAGCTGTACAACGCCATCCAGTACGGCATCGACGGCAATGGCCTGATCGACTACGACGAAGTCGAGCGCCTGGCCCTCGAGCACAAGCCGAAAATGATCGTGGCCGGTTTCTCCGCCTACTCGCAGATCCTCGACTTCCCGCGCTTCCGCGAAATCGCCGACAAGGTCGGTGCCTACCTGTTCGTCGACATGGCCCACGTTGCCGGCCTGGTTGCCGCAGGCGTCTATCCGAACCCGGTGCCATTCGCCGACGTGGTCACCACCACCACTCACAAGACTCTGCGCGGTCCACGTGGCGGCCTGATCCTGGCTCGTGCCAATGCCGACATCGAGAAGAAGCTGAACTCCGCCGTCTTCCCGGGCGCCCAGGGTGGCCCGCTGGAGCACGTGATCGCCGCCAAGGCGATCTGCTTCAAGGAAGCCCTGCAACCTGAGTTCAAGGCTTACCAGCAACAAGTGGTGAAGAATGCCAAGGCCATGGCCGGCGTGTTCATCGAGCGCGGCTTCGACGTGGTGTCCGGCGGTACCGAGAATCACCTGTTCCTGCTGTCCCTGATCAAGCAGGACATCTCCGGCAAAGACGCTGACGCGGCGCTGGGCAAGGCGTTCATCACCGTGAACAAGAACTCGGTGCCCAACGACCCACGCTCCCCGTTCGTCACTTCGGGCCTGCGCTTCGGCACCCCGGCCGTGACCACTCGCGGCTTCAAGGAAGCCGAGTGCAAGGAACTGGCCGGCTGGATCTGCGACATCCTGGCGGACCTGAACAACGAAGCGGTCATCGACGCCGTGCGTGAGAAGGTCAAGGCTATCTGCAAGAAGCTGCCGGTATACGGCGCTTAATCAGCTCGCCAACGCGTAGCCAAAAAGGCCCGCATCGAAAGATGCGGGCCTTTTTTATTGACGAGCAAAACATACGATCAAACAACTAACGCCAGCCATCCTTTAACGTCCTGCAATACAGACAACCCCAGAAGTGATTAATAACTCAATAAGATCCAGCGTCTTCCACCTTTAACTTGATCACCCACTTCAGGAGTCAATATTCACATGGACAGTGAACATTCCTTTTATGCAACACTTGATATGTTTAGCGCTCACATCAATCTACTGGAAAGGCTGCATGGCAAACCGGCGCTGGCGACGGTCAGTTCTTTCAGCGGTGGATTTTATACCGGCAAACCCCAGACCCAAGATCATTCACACCTGCTTGGCATGCGCGCCGAAGACCCGAGGACGCGCGGTGAGCCCTTGCGGCTGCATTTCCGGCATATGGCGGGCGGTTATCTCCTGACCATAAAAAACACCGGCGAGCACTACAACAAACTGCTCAGTAAAAGCTGGTTTGAAATACTTGGCGCAAAGAATGCCAATACTAAAAACCCGACGATTTTTAACCTGATGGACTTTCAACAGAAGGTCATCACGCCGGAAACTATCAAACCCGGTCACACCCGCATTTCGCTCATGACGGCCAATAGAAAACATGTGGGGGGATTAAGGCTACGGGGCTCGCCTTATCTCTATCTTGCCGAGACGGAGGAACAGTCAAAAGCGATGTTCATTCTGAGCGTCCTTTGAGACAAATACCCGTAGAGCATTTTAATGCAAGGCAGTAACCCCCCCCTGTGGCGAGGGAGCTTGCTCCCGCTCGGTTGCGCAGCGACCGCAACATCCTGGGGCTGCTGCGCAGCCCAACGGGAGCAAGCTCCCTCGCCACAGTCTTGTGTATCTCCTCACTTAGGCATCTGGCGGCAAAATTTTTTTCAGCCAGGAAAAGGCTCAAGCACAGGGTTTTCACCGCAACTGGTAAGACCGGTAAAGCCAAACCGTCGCCATCGGGCTTGCACAGCCGCGAAAACAGCGCCTAGACTGCCCCTGCACTGGACAAACCGGTAAGACCACAATAATGAAGTCCCGACGCCAGCCTCCCTGGCGAACAAGGACACCGAACCAGGAATCCCTCCCATGCTCAAATGGTGCTCGCGGTCGATCTTCCTACAAGTTGTCCTCGGACTGGTGCTCGGCATCGTCTGTGGGCTTACCCTTCCCGAATATTCTGCACAGCTCAAACCCCTCGGCGACGGCTTCATCAAGCTGATCAAGATGCTCATCGGCCTGATCGTATTCTGCGTGGTGGTCAGCGGCATCTCCGGCGCCGGTGATCTCAAGAAAGTCGGGCGCATCGGCCTCAAGTCGGTCATCTACTTCGAAGTCCTCACCACCATCGCCCTGGTCATCGGCCTGGTCCTGGCTTTCAGCACCGGCATTGGCAGCGGCGCGAACATCCACCTGGAGCAGCTCTCCAGCGCGGACGTGAACGATATCGCCCAGCGCGGCCAGCACATGGTCACCACCACCCAGTTCCTGATGAACCTGATCCCGACCTCGGTGATCGGCGCCTTCGCTGAAAACAACATTCTGCAAGTCCTGCTGTTTTCGGTGCTGTTCGGCAGCGCGCTGAACCTGGTGGGCGATGCAGCTAGCGGCATCTCGCGGCTGATCAACGAACTCAGCCATGTGATCTTCCGCATCATGGGCATGATCGTGCGCCTGGCCCCTATCGGTGTGTTCGGCGCCATTGCCTTTACCACCAGCAAATATGGCCTGGACTCGCTGCAGCACCTGGGCAGCCTCGTCGGCCTGTTCTACCTGACCTGCATCGCCTTCGTCACGCTGATCCTCGGTCTGGTGATGCGTGCGTCGGGCCTGCCGATGCTGCCGTTTCTCAAATACCTGCGCGAAGAGCTGCTGATCGTCCTCGGCACCGCGTCGTCCGACGCCGTGCTGCCCCAAATCATGCGCAAGCTCGAGCACCTGGGGATTGGCAGCTCCACCGTGGGCCTGGTGATTCCAACCGGTTACTCGTTCAACCTGGACGGTTTTTCGATCTACCTGACCCTGGCGATTGTCTTCATCGCCAACGCCACTGGTACGCCCTTGGCCCTGAGCGATCTGTTGACCATCCTGCTGGTCTCGCTGATCACCTCCAAGGGCGCCCACGGGATTCCCGGCTCGGCGCTGGTGATCCTGGCGGCGACGCTGACCGCGATCCCGGCGATCCCGGTGGTCGGCCTGGTGCTGGTGCTGGCCGTGGACTGGTTCATGGGCATTGGCCGGGCCCTGACCAACCTGATCGGCAACTGCGTGGCGACCGTGGCGATTGCCCGCTGGGAAAAAGACATCGATGTGCCTCGGGCGCGCAAGGTGCTGTCAGGCCAACAAGGCTATACCTTCCAACCCAGAAAACCGGTGGGCAGTGCCCATCACCAGCAATTCTGAAAGATGGCGATGCCGGCCCGCGAGCCGGCATCGCCTGATTGATTTCCAAGGAGTCACATGTGATCAGCTCATCGACCGTCGTCAATTCCGTGGTGGAGAAACTCCGCGCCGCCCTCGCCCGGGGCCAGTGGCGCTCAGGCGACATGCTGCCCGGCCAGCGCGAGTTGGCCGAGCAACTGGGTATCAGCCGCCCCAGCCTGCGTGAAGCGGTGATTGTCCTGGAAACTCTGGGACTGGTGCGCTCGATGCCGGGCAAGGGCGTCGTGGTGCTGGAGGCCAATCCCGGCGATGCCGCCATTGAAGGCAGTGCCATGGCCGGCGCGAGCCTGGAAGACCTGCTGCAACTGCGCTACACCCTGGAACCCTTCATCGTCGGCCTGGTGGCCCAGTCCATCAGCAGCAAGGAAGTCGGCCAGTTGCGCCTGACCCTCATGGACATGCGCGAAGCCCTGGAAGCCAACGACAGCGACGCCTGCGCCAACGCCTACATCGCCTTCCATGAAGAATTGTTTGCCCTGACGTCCAACCCGATCTTCCAGAACGTGGTCCAGCAGACCAGCAACGCCCTCAAGCAAAGCGCCGACGTGTTGCGCAACTCGCCCGAGCACCTGGCCGAACGCCTGACAGAGAACGAAGCGGTGGTCCGTGCCATCCGTGGCAAGAACAGCGCCCAGGCCAGCGCCGAAATGCGCCGGCACATTCTTCGGGAAGGCCAGCGCATGGGCATCGAATTGAATATTCCGGACGATAACCTCGGCACTTGAGCCTGGGTCTGCGGAGACCGCCATGAATAATCTCGTTTCCCATCAACATAACCGCAATGTACTCGCCGCCCTGCCCCTGCCCGGGCGGATCGGCAAACCGTCGGTGGACGATATCTACCCGCGGATCTTCGACGCCATCCTCGAACAACGCATTGCCCCGGCCAGCCGCTTCACCGAGGAAAGCCTGGGGGACGTGTTCGGTGTCAGCCGCAGCATCATTCGCCGTGTCCTGGCGCGCCTGTCCCACCAGCAAGTGGTGATATTGCGGCCCAACCACCGGCCACAAGTCGCCGCGCCGGACCTGGAGCAGACCCGGCAGATCCTTCATGCTCGCCGCCTGGCTGAGCAAACCCTGGTGCGCCTGGCTTGCAAGGCGCCGCAACCGCAGGATCTACGACGCCTTCGGGATCTGGTGGAACAGGAACAGCACTGCCTGGACCGCGGCGAGCGTGGCCCGGCGATACGCCTGTCCGGCGAGTTTCACCTGCAACTGGCCGCCATGGCCGGCAATGCGCCGTTGAGGCAATTTCTCGGCAGCCTGGTGCCGTTGACCTCGTTGGCCTTGGCGCGACATGAGGTCAAATCCCGTCGACATTGCGCCTGGCAGGAACACTTGGCGATCATCGACGCGGTGGAAGGCCGCAACGTCAATGAAGCGGTGCGGCTGATGGACGAGCATCTGGACCATCTGGAGCAAAAACTGCTGATCGCATAACGGTTGTGGCGAGGGCACTTATCCCCTCGCCACGATAAGAGCTAGCCGCACGCTGCTGGTGACCTCAAGTACGGAGCTGTCAAAGTAGTGCGGCTTCGAAACCGGCGCGGATCTTCTCTTCGGGCAGTTCATCGGCAATGAACACGATCACGCTTTCCCGGGCTTCGTCGGGCGCCCATTCGGTGTCCCAATCGAAACCGTACAACTTGAGCACGCCCTGGAACACCAGCCGACGGGGTTCGCCAGCGATGTTCAGCACGCCTTTGTAGCGCAGCAATTGCTTGCCGTGGTCTTCCAGCAACTGGTTCATGAACTCGCTGAGCTTGTCGATATCCAGCGCCTTGTCGGTGCGCAGCACCAGGCTGCTGATGCGATCACCCGGGGTTGCCTTGCCCACCGGTCGCAGGCTGAACCCTGCGCCCAGGTCCGCATTGAGATTGAAACCGCGAATGTCGAGCAGCTCGGCCAGGTCGATCTTGCCGTGTTCGACCACCCTGATCGGCGCCCGCCGGTTGATGCGCGTCAGACGTTCGCCAAGGGCCTGGACTTGGGCGGCATTCACCAGGTCGGTCTTGCTCAGGAGCAGGCGGTCGGCAAACCCGACCTGGGCCTGGGCGATGGCCTGGGTCAGGTGGATGTCGGCGTGAGCGGCGTCCACCAGGGTCAGGATCCCGTCGAGGATATAGCGCTCGCGCAGGTCCTCGTCGATGAAAAAAGTCTGCGCCACCGGGGCCGGATCAGCCAGGCCGGTGCACTCGATGACCAGGCGGTCGAAGGCGATCTCGCCGCTGTCCAGCCGCTCGAGCAACAGGTACAGGGCCTTGGTCAGGTCGGTGTGAATGGTGCAGCACACACAGCCGTTGGCCAGGGTCATGACTTGCACCGGCTCGTCACCCAGCAGTTGGGTGTCGATACCGGCATCGCTGAATTCGTTCTCGATCACGGCGATTTTCAAGCCGTGCTCAGCCTTGAGCAGATGGCGCAACAGCGTGGTCTTGCCAGCGCCGAGGAAGCCACTGAGGATGGTGACCGGGATGGGAGAGGACAAACTGAATCTCCTTGATGCCTGAAAGGAAAGCGGTTTTGTGGCGTATGCAAATGCTGAAACCAACCCAAAACAACTGTGGGAGCGGGCTTGCTCGCGAAAGCGGTGTGTCAGCCACATTATCTGTTAACTGACCCGACGCCTTCGCGAGCAAGCCCGCTCCCACATGGGGTTTAGGTTTAGCTCAACTCAACAACACTTGGGCCCACCCTTGCCGCCGTAACGGGCCTCCTGGCGTTCGCGAAAAGAACGCTCGTAGTCCATCATCGGCTTGTCCAGGGTGTTTGGTTTGCATGTGCTCGACGTAGTGTTGTTAGTCGGGCATGCCGACCATCAGGCGGGGGCCTGACCGAGGTATTTACCAGGCGACTCAAGTCATTGAACATCGTTGCAATCCTCTAGTAAAGCGTGCTGGCAGGGCTGGAATGGCGCTTCTTTGTCCGTGCGTTCCTTGGTGCCCCCAGGCGGCGATGCCGACCTGAGCGCGTAGAACAGGATGCTGAAGACCACGAACAGGAACAACACCGTCAGCGTCGCGTTGGTGTAGGCGTTGAACACCACGTGCTGCATCTGCTCGATGATCTTGGCCGGGGCAGGATCTGGCCGGCAGCCAGGGCATCGTTGTATTTGCGCGCCAGGGCCAAAAAAGCCGATCGCCGGGTTGGCGTCGAACAGCTTGATCAGGCCCGCCGTGGTGGTGCAGATCAGCAGCCAGGCCGCCGGCAGCAGCGTGACCCAGACGTAGCGCTGGCGCTTCATCTTGATCAGTACCACGGTGGCGAGCATCAGGGCGATACCGGCCAGCATCTGGTTGGAGATGCCGAACAGCGGCCACAAGGTGTTGATGCCGCCCAGCGGATCGATCACGCCCTGGTACAACAAGTAACCCCACAGCGCCACGCAGCCGGCGGTGGCGATCAGGTTGGCGGTCCAGGATTCGGTGCGCTTGAGCGCCGGCACGAACGAGCCGAGCAGATCCTGGAGCATGAACCGCCCGGCACGGGTACCGGCGTCCACGGCGGTGAGGATGAACAGCGCTTCGAACAGGATCGCGAAGTGGTACCAGAACGCCATGGTGTTCTCACCCGGCAGCACCGAGTGCAGGATCTGCGCGATACCCACCGCCAGGGTCGGGCGCACCGCCGGCACGGGCCAGCACGGTGGTCTCGCCGATGTCCTTGGCCACCGCTTGCAGCGCTTCGGGGGTGATTGCAAAACCCCAGTGCTGACGGTCTGCGCCACGGCCACCACGTCACCGCCGACGATCGCCGCCGGGCTGTTCATGGCGAAGTACACGCCCGGCTCGATCACCGATGCGGCAACCATCGCCATGATCGCCACGAAGGACTCCATCAGCATGCCGCCGTAACCGATGTAGCGGGCGTTGGTTTCGTTATCCAGCTTGGGCGTGGTGCCCGAGGAAATCAGCATGGAAACCGAGACCGCGCCGCAGGCAATGGTGATGAACAGGAACGGAACAGCCCGCCCTTCCACACGGCCCGGTGCCGTCGGTGAACTGGTGGTCAGCGCCGGCATTTTCAGCTCGGGCATGGTGACCAGGATGCCGATCGCCAGGCGACGATGGTGCCGATTTTCAAGAACGTCGACAGGTAGTCCCGCGGCGCCAGGATCAGCCACACCGGCAGTACCGCGCGACGAAACCGTAGCCGATCAGCATCCAGGTGATGGATCCGGTGAAGGGTGAAAGCCTTGGCCCAGACGGGTCGGCCGCGATCTGCCCGCCCAGCCAGATCGAGCCCAGCAGAACAGCACGCCGATGAACGAGATTTCAACCGATGCGGCCCGGGCGGATGTAACGCATGTAGATGCCCATGAACATCGCGATCGGGATGGTCGCCATCACCGTGAAGATCCCCCACGGGCTCTCGGCCAGGGCCTTGACCACGATCAGCGCCAGCACCGCGAGGATGATGATCATGATCAGGAAACAGCCGAACAGCGCAATGGTGCCGGGGATGCGGCCCATTTCTTCCCGGACCATGTCGCCCAGGGAGCGCCCGTTGCGGCGGGTGGACAGGAACAGGATCATGAAGTCCTGCACCGCACCGGCCAGCACCACGCCGGCGATCAGCCAGAGCGTACCGGGCAGGTAGCCCATCTGCGCCGCCAGCACCGGCCCGACCAGCGGCCCCGCGCCGGCAATGGCCGCGAAGTGGTGGCCGAAGAGAATGTGTTTGTTGGTCGGGACGTAGTCCAGGCCATCGTTGTTGAGCACGGCGGGGGTGGCCCGACGCGCATCGAGTTGCATCACGTTGTTGGCGATGAAGAGGCTGTAGTAGCGGTAGGCGACCAGATAGATGGCCACGGCGGCGACGACGATCCAGAGGGCGTTGATCGCCTCACCTCGGCGCAAGGCCACGACGCCCAGGGCGCACGCTCCTAAGACGGCCAGCAGTAGCCAGGGTAGATGGCGCAGCAGGCTATTATTGTTTTTCATTTTTATATTCCAGCCAGGGTGGACAAGAAAGATAGCCACAGGAGTTTAGCGCTAACCTGGACAAAGGCCATACTCGACATTCGTCTGTCTGTTGCCGAACGGTGACGAGGCCCCCTCAGTAGGGTCTATAGTCAATGAATCTTTAGAGGGGATGCGTCATGAGTGAACGTCGCCGCTTCGTGCGAATTGAATTCCATGCCAGGATCGACCTGAGCCAGGGCCCGTTCATCTGGCCGGTGGAGCTGCTGGATCTGTCCCTCAAGGGACTGCTGATCCAGAAGCCCGAGCCCTGGCTTGGCGATATCAAACAGCCCTTCATAGCCGATATTCATTTGAGCCCTGAGGCTGAAATCAAAATGGAAGTTCGGTTGACTCATGATGACCATGGTCACCTGGGTTTCGTTTGTGAACGCATCGATCAGGAGTCCATCGCACACTTGCGCCGATTGGTGGATCTCAATCGGGACGATCATGATGAAGGGGTGCTGGAGCGGGAGTTGGCGGCGTTGATTCATCTCTGAGCTACCCCGCCCCTTGGCACGGGGATCCATGTGGGAGCAAGGCTTGCCCGCGATGGCTGCGATGCGGTCCTTCAAAATCGAGTCGCCTGCATCGCGAGCAAGCTTTGCTCCCACATACATTTCTTCCGCAATGGCCAGTGCTATTCGAACAACGCATCCAACGCCTGTTCCAGACGGGTCACCGCGATAATCTGCAACCCCGCCGGCGCTTCCTTCGGCGCGTTGCCCTTGGGCACGATGGCGCGTTTGAAGCCGTGCTTGGCCGCCTCCTTGAGCCGCTCCTGCCCGCTGGGCACCGGTCGCACTTCCCCCGACAGCCCCACTTCACCGAACACCAGCAAATCATGGGGCAGCGGCCGGTTGCGCAGGCTGGACATGACCGCCGCCATCAAGGCCAGGTCGGACGCGGTCTCCAGTACCTTGACCCCGCCCACGACATTGAGGAACACGTCTTGGTCGTGAGTCGGAATCCCGCCGTGTCGATGCAACACCGCCAGCAGCATCGCCAGCCGATTCTGATCCAGGCCCAGGGTGACCCGCCGTGGGTTCGCCAAGTGGCTGTCGTCCACCAATGCTTGCACCTCGACCAACATCGGGCGGGTCCCTTCCCACGTTGCCATGACCACACTGCCCGGGACTTCTTCCTGAGCACGCGTGAGAAAGATCGCCGAAGGGTTGGAGACTTCTTTCAGGCCCCTGTCGGTCATGCCGAACACACCCAATTCGTTGACGGCACCAAAGCGGTTCTTCACTGCCCGCAGCAAACGCAGGCGGCCATCGGATTCGCCTTCGAAATACAACACGGTATCGACCATGTGCTCCAACACCCGCGGCCCCGCCAACGCGCCTTCCTTGGTGACGTGGCCCACCAGGAAAATCGCCGTGCCGCTCTGTTTGGCGTAGCGCACCAGCAACGCCGCGCTTTCACGCACCTGGGACACGCCGCCTGGGGCCGATTGCAGCTGTTCGGTGAAAATCGTCTGGATCGAGTCGATCACCATCACCTTGGGTTTTTCCAGGCGCGCCGTGGCGATGATGGTTTCGATGCAGGTCTCGGTCATGACCCGCAATTGGTCCTGGGGCAAGCCCAGGCGCCGGGCACGCATCGCGACCTGTTGCTGGGACTCTTCGCCAGTGACGTACAACGCCGGCATGCGGGTGGCAAGGTTGCACAAGGTTTGCAGCAAGATGGTGGATTTGCCGATGCCCGGGTCCCCGCCGATCAGCACCACCGAGCCGTCCACCAGGCCGCCACCCAGCACGCGGTCCAGTTCACCGGACGCAGTGGAAAATCGCGGGATTTCTTCAACGCTGACTTCGGCCAGGGTCTTGATCTGCGCCTGCTGACCGGCCCAGCCCGTGCGCCCGGTGGGGGCCGCCGCGCCGCCGCTTTCCACCATGGTTTCGGTCAGGGTGTTCCAGGCCCCGCATTCGCTGCATTGGCCGGCCCATTTGGGAAAGGTCGAGCCGCACTCGGTGCAGCCGTACATGCGCTTTGCCTTGGCCATCTGAACTCCGGGGTCAAAACCGCGATGATAGCCCAGTGAAGGTTCACTGAGGGGCCGGCATTCTGATTTCGCCCTTCGCCAGATCCGCCGCGGTATTGCCCAACGGGTCCCTGGCCTCCAAGTCGGCGCCCTTGGCTTTCAGGGCATCGAGCAACTCGCCACGCTTGAACAGCCCGGCATACATCGCGGCGGTTTGCCCGGCACCGTTGCGTTGGTCCGGACTGCAATCGGTGGACAGCAAACGACGGGCAATCTGCACTTCGCCCTTGAAAATCGCCCCCATCAACGCCGTGTTGCCGCGTTTATCCTGGGCACAGGCATCGGCCCCGGCAGCCAGCAACCGCTCCACCGCCGGTCCGTGGCCGTGATAAGCCGCCAGAATCAAGGCGGTGTAGCCCTTCTCATCCCGGGTATCCAGCGAATAACCGGCCTCGATAAAAGTATCGAGCATCGGCACATCGCCCCGGCGAGCGGCGTCGAAATAATAGGTTTGCAGCTGTTCCTGTACCGCCGCCGGTTCAGTGGGTATTGGCTGATCGGCCAATACGCCGGCTGACCAGGCGACAAGCATCGATAAAAGGAGTTTACCCATCGTGACGTATCCTCTGGCACATGACTGTGGGGGCAGGTTTGTGGGAGCAAGGCTTGCCCGCGATGCAGTCGACTCCGTCTGGTTTCAGACCCCAGTGCCTGCCTCGCGAGCAAGCTTTGCTCCCACAGCTCATGCACCTGCCAAGCTGTGGATCAGTCGCTCAGTTTTTCCGCCAGCGCCTTGACCCGGGGCCAGGTCGCCCTTGGCGACTCGGGCCACGCCAGTGCCGTACTCAGGATCAGCCTTGTAGAGGAACGACAGGATGATGTGCTTGCTCTCGTCATCGGTGGTCGCCAACGAGCCACCGAAACTTTCGATCAAGTCATCACGTTCTTTCTTGCTGAACGAACGATACAAATCACCGGCCTGCTTGAAGTTCTGCTCGCGCTGGATTTTCGCCTGCTGGGTGCTGCCGCTCAGCGCGGTCTGGCTGTAGCGGGCCGCTTGCAGTTCTTCACGCGGCGTCAGGCGGCTCGGCTGATAGTTCACCCCGGTGCTGGTGCTGCCTGGGTTCATCGTACCGTCCTGGTTAACCGTTGTTCACCGCCACCTTGGGGGCGTTGATCGGCAGTTGCAGGGCATTGGCGCCCAGGCGGTACATCTGCGTATCGGCGTAGGAAAACACCCGTCCCTGAAGCAGACGATCCTCGGAGGGCTCGATGCCTGGCACCAGATTGGCCGGCGCCATCGCCACCTGTTCGGTTTCCTGGAAGACATTCGCCGGATTGCGGTTCAAGACCATTTGCCCGACCTTGCGCTCAGGCACACCCGGCCAGATCTTGGTCGCGTCCAATGGGTCGAAGTCGAACTTGGCAAGGTCCTCTGGTTTGAGCACCTGGACGTACAAGTCCCACTTTGGAAAGTCGCCCTTATTAATATGACTCACCAGATCGTTTGTCATATGGCTGTAATCTTGACCCTGAACTTTCACAACTTCTTTCGGATCGAGATTTTTCAAACCCTGCAAACTTTTCCAATGAAACTTCACGTAATGAACTTCACCCTTGGCGTTAATCAGCTTGTAGGCATGCACACCGTTACCGTCCATTTCACGATAACTGGCCGGTGTGCCGGAGTTGGAATACAACTCGGTCAGGGTGCGGGTCGATTCTGGAACATGGGAGAAGAAATCGAAACGGCGTGAATCATCGTCCAGGTTGGTCCGCGGATCGGGTTTGAAAGCGTGGACCATGTCCGGAAACTTGATGGCATCACGAATGAAGAAAGTCGGGAAGTTGTTGCCCACCAAGTCCCAGTTACCGTCGGCGGTGTAGAACTTCGTGGCGAAGCCACGGGGGTCGCGCAGGGTTTCCGGCGAATGATTACCGTGCACCACGGCCGAAAAACGCACGAACACCGGGGTGGCCTGGCCTGCGGCAAAGACCTTGGCCTTGGTCAGGTCGCTGAGATCGTCGGACACCGTGAATGTGCCGTGGGCACCGGTACCACGGGCATGCACCACGCGCTCGGGGATGCGTTCACGATCGAAGCGCTGGAGCTTCTGAATCAACTGCACGTCTTGCAACAGGGTCGGACCGTTGGGACCTGCCGTCTGCGAATTTTGGTTATCGCCGACCGCCGCACCGTTGTCCCGGGTCAGGGTGGCCGCGTTGACAGACAAGGATAGGAGGCTCGCGGTCAACACAAAAAAAGCGCGGCGGTGGGAATAAGCCCCGAGGCCGAGGGAAGTGTTCATAGGCATGTTCCTCTGATGTTATAGAGCGCATCCATGTGCGCCATCCAGAGGCTAGTGCCGGAAAAAGGAAAACCTAAATAGAAATGCCGTACCGTGCCGATAGAAAAAACGTTATAGGGCGTGCGAGCGAAACCGCGTATCACGCGCGATTGATGGCACTTTGTAAACTTTTCATCCGAGCCCCGGTCGATAACTGAAGCTTTGTAAGCAGGCGTTTCGAGCAGGACTCGTTGGGCTGATTTACACTGCCACTCATCTTTCATCTGTTACAAGGAATAACTCATGGGCGTGCTAAGCGAGTTCAAGGCCTTCGCGGTCAAAGGCAATGTCGTCGACATGGCCGTCGGGATCATCATCGGTGCCGCTTTCGGCAAAATCGTTTCGTCCTTCGTGGGAGACGTGGTCATGCCGCCGATCGGCCTGCTGATCGGTGGCGTGGATTTCAGTGACCTGGCCATCACCCTCAAGGCCGCCCAGGGTGATGCGCCTGCCGTGGTACTGGCCTACGGTAAATTCATCCAGAGCACCATCGACTTCATCATCGTGGCGTTCGCCATTTTCATGGGCGTCAAGGCCATCAACCGCCTCAAGCGTGAAGAAGCCGTAGCCCCCAGCGCGCCCCCGGTTCCAACCAAGGAAGAGCTGTTGCTGGGTGAGATTCGCGACCTGCTCAAGGCTCAGAACGAGCGGCCCTGAACCGATCAGTCACTGCCACCCCCTGTGGCGAGGGGATTTATCCCCGCTGGCTGCGAAGCGGCCCTAAAACCTAACATCACGGCTCTCTGGTAGATGAGGTCGACAGTACTGGGGGCCGCTTCGCAGCCCAACGGGGATAAATCCCCTCGCCACACTGATCGACATCAGCCCTACCAGTAATTTTCCACCGCCACCTGGCCCGGACGACGGGTCAGGCTCAGTTGCAAGCCCCTGGCCTTGAGCAGCGTGCGCGTGTCGTCGATCATTTGCGGGTTGCCGCACAGCATCACCCGCGAATGCTCAGGCGTCAGCGCTACGCCTGCCGCGCGCTCCAACTCGCCGTTGTCGATCAACGTGGTAATCCGCCCACTGAGCGCCCCTGGGTGCTGCTCACGGGTGACGGTCGCAATGAAACGAAACTTGTGCGCGTACTCGGCCAGGTAGTCGCGCTGGGGCAGTTCCTTGATCAGGTCCTGATACGCCAGTTCTCGCGCCTCACGCACGCTGTACACCAGGATGATCCGCTCGAATTTTTCCCAAACCTCGAAATCCTGGAGGATCGAAAGAAACGGTGCCACGCCGGTCCCCGTGGACAGCAACCACAAATCCCGACCATCGACGAAGCGGTCCAGCGTCAGATAGCCAAAAGCCTGGCGTTCCACCAACAGTTCGTCACCCGGCTGCAAGCGGCTGAGTTCGCTGGTGAACTCGCCATCAGGCACTACGATGGAAAAGAATTCGAGGAACTCGTCGAACGGCGACGACACCATGGAGTACGCCCGCCAGACGGTGGTGCCGTCCGCCTTGGCGACGCCCAGTCGGGCAAACTGACCCGCCCGGAAACGAAAGCCGCGATCCCGGGTCGTGCGCAATGTAAACAAATGAGACGTCACGGGCTGGACATCGAGCAAGGTTTGGCGGGTGAACTTCTCTGCGCTGTCGGTCATGAGCCACTCCTAGGGGACAAGACATGCAGTGTCCCGCAAAGTGGGCGTCTTCACCACCGACAGCAAGTAATGGCATTTTAGCTACAATTGCCACCGCCACCTCCAAATCCTTTACCAAACTTGTACAAAGTTATATTCATGTAAAACATACCAAATAAAATATTCACTCCTTTAAATATTTCCAAATGTAAGCAACTAAAAAAATTCACTACAAGTTAAGAATAGTCCTACACTAAAATTTCGCATCATGGATTGGATCCGCATGGACGAATCAAACCCAGGAGAAAGCGATGGACAGGTGGAGAGACTTGTTGCTGAGGAAGTTATCCTGTGAAAAAGACCTGCAGACGGCCTATCGTCTGGTACTTAATTTCTTTAACAATCAGGGATTTGAATATTGTGCATTCGGAGCCTATCTCGGAAGCCCCGACAAGCACACCAGCAAGGTGAACCTGAATAACTACCCTTATGGATGGGACCGTCTTTATGAACAAAACGGTTATGCGTCGAACGATCCATTAGTAGCACATTGCAATCAATCATCGCTCCCTATCATGTGGGATGAGACTGTTTTCGCTCAGGCCCCCAAGTTATGGCGAGAACTTAATCGACAGGGACTCAAGTACGGCTGGACCCAGGCCGTTCATGACGACCAAGGGGCACAGTGCAGTCTGTTCAGCCTCGCACGAACCCATTGTCCCATTGATATCGAGGAACACTATGGCAATCTTGGCTATGCCATCTTCGCCAGTCAAAAGCTGCACGCGCTCGCCAGCAAAAAACTGTCTGACGCCGTCGCAGTGAAGCAGAACTACCACTTGTCCCCGAGAGAAATCGAAGTATTGAGGTGGTCAGCCGAAGGCAAGACGGCGTCGGAAGTGGGCAGGATTCTCTGCCTTTCCGAACGAACCGTGAATTTCCATGTGTGCAGTTGCATGCGAAAACTGAACGTCAGCAATAAAATTTCGGCGGTGGCCAAGGCAGCCCAAATCCATGTGATTTGAACAGTAGAGAGGCATTGCCGAGCTGAAAAACCCGCGAGTAATGTGCAACAAAAAAACGTACCATTTACGGTTCCTCTTGAATGATGCCGCTTTTTACACGCGACGCCGTTCATTCAGGCGGTCCCGCACAGACACCTACCTCCAGGCAGCGGGACATTCGTTGATCTCCAGAGTCCCCAGCCATGCCCCTGCTTGACAGCCCTTTCGCCGAACTCGACCTGATCCGCCAACCCGAACAGCAGAACGAGCCGCTGCAAGCCTTCGATGCGGCCGATGAATACCTGCTCGCGTACCTGGCCGAACAACAACCGGCCGCGCAGACTCGGGTCCTGGTACTCAATGACGGCTTCGGCGCCCTGGCCGCCAGCCTGGCCGGCAACGTCCTGGTGACCAGCAGCGGTGATTCCTTCCTGGCCTTGCAGGCACTGGAGAAAAACCTGGTGCGCAATGGCCGGCCCTTCGATGCCGTGCCGACGTTGCCCGCCAGCGAACCGTTGACCGGCCCGTTCGATCGCGTGTTGATCAAAGTACCGAAAACCCTGGCCCTGCTGGAGGAACAGCTGATTCGCCTGCAAGGCCAACTGGCGCCGGGCGCCGAGGTGATCGCCGGGGCCATGATCAAGCACCTGCCCCGTGCCGCCGGCGACTTGCTGGAGCGTTACATCGGCCCGGTGCAGGCCTCCCTGGCGGTGAAAAAAGCGCGGCTGTTGATCGCCACGCCACCCACCTCTTCCCCCGGCATCGCGCCAACCGTGTCGCCCTACCCCACGCGCTACTGGCTGGACGAGCCAAAGATCGAGCTGCTCAACCATGCCAACGTGTTCTGCCGCGAAGGCCTGGACATCGGCACCCGCGCATTCCTGCCACACCTGCCGAAAAACCTCGGCACAGCGCGGGTAGCGGACCTGGGCTGCGGCAACGGCGTGCTGGCCATCGCCAGTGCCCTGCAAAACCCCGAGGCTCGCTACACCCTGGTGGACGAGTCGTATATGGCCGTGCAATCGGCCGCCGAGAACTGGCGTGCGGCCTTCGGCGAGCGTGAAGTGACGATCCGGGCGGGTGATGGCCTGGCCGGGCAAGAAGCGCAGTCACTGGATGTGGTGTTGTGCAACCCGCCCTTTCACCAGCAGCAAGTGGTGGGCGACTTCCTCGCCTGGCGGATGTTCCAGCAGGCTCGCGAAGCGTTGGTGGTAGGCGGCGCGCTGTACATCGTCGGCAACCGGCACCTGGGCTACCACAGCAAACTGGCGCGGTTGTTCCGGGGCGTCGAGCAAGTAGCCGCCACGCCGAAATTCGTGATTCTCAAAGCCCGCAAATAAATCGTTCCCTGTGGGAGCAAAGCTTGCTCGCGATGCAAGCACCTCGGTTTCTGCGAGACCGCGTCGCCCCATCGCGGGCAAGCCTCGCTCCCACAGGAAATCAGTGGGTGGTCAGCCCCGCGGCATTCATGAACATCCGCATCAGGCTGGCAACGATGAACAACGCCAGCACACTGCCAGTCCAAATCAGCGCCAGCCAGCCGAGCCGCTGCCAGAGCGGCTTGCGTTCGGCGGCCTCGATGTCTTTCAAGTCAGGTTTGGCCATGCTCGCGCCCTCAATGGTAGCCGTCGTCATGGGTCACCTTGCCGCGGAACACGTAGTAGCTCCAGAAGGTGTACACCAGGATCAACGGAATGATGAACAGCGTGCCCACCAGCATGAAGCCTTGGCTCTGGGGCGGTGACGAGGCGTCCCAGATCGAAATGGACGGCGGCACGATGTTCGGCCACAGGCTGATGCCCAAGCCGCTGTAGCCGAGGAAGATCAGCACCAGGGTCAGGATGAAAGGCGTGTAGTTGGCGTTGCGCGCCACCGCGCGGAACAAACCGTACATGGTCACCAGCACCAGGATCGGCACCGGCAGGAACCAGAACAGGTTCGGCAACGTAAACCAGCGGGCCGCGATGTCCGCGTGGGCCAGCGGCGTCCAGATGCTGACGATACCGATCACGGCCAGCACCACGAACGCCAGTGGCCGGGCCAGGTCATGCATCTGCTCTTGCAACTTGCCCTCGGTCTTCATGATCAGCCAGGTGCAGCCGAGCAACGCGTAGGCGGCGATCAACGCCAGACCACAGAACACCGTGAACGGCGTGAACCAGTCCAGGGAGCCGCCGGCGAACTGCCGATTGACCACCTCGAAGCCGTCGATGAACGCCCCCAGCGCCACGCCCTGGAAGAAGGTGGCCGTCAGCGAGCCGCCAATGAATGCCTTGTCCCAGAGGTGGCGCTTCTCAGCCTTGGCCTTGAAGCGGAACTCGAAGGCCACGCCGCGGAAGATCAGGCCGATGAGCATCAGGATCAACGGCAGGTACAGCGCCGAAAGCACCACCGAGTAGGCCAGCGGAAACGCCCCGAACAGCCCGGCACCGCCCAGCACCAGCCAGGTTTCGTTACCGTCCCAGACCGGCGCCACGGTGTTCATCATTACGTCACGGTCACGCTCGCCCTTGACGAAGGGGAAGAGGATGCCAATCCCCAGGTCGAAGCCGTCCATGATCACGTACATCATGATGCCGAAGATGATGACCACGGCCCAGATCAGCGGAAGATCAATACCCATGATTCAATTCCCCTTGTTCGAGCGGTCGGTTTTATCCACGCCTTCGCCGTCATCGGCGGCCGACAATGGCCGGGCCGGCGTCCGTTTCTGGCCCGGGCCACCGTCGCTCGGCTCGGCTTCGTGGGCCTCCGGCCCCTTGCGCACCAGGCGCATCATGTAGCTCAAGCCTGCGCCGAACAGCGCGAAATACACCACGACGAACAGCACCAGGGTAATGCTCATCTGGGCGAAGCTGTGGCCGGACGAAGCATCGGCCGTGCGCATCAAGCCATAGACCACCCAGGGCTGGCGGCCGATCTCCGTGGTAAACCAGCCGGCCAGGATCGCAACCAGGCCGGACGGCCCCATCCATAGCACCATGTAGAGGAATGGCCTGGATTGATAGATCCGATCGTTGCGGCGCAGCCACAGGCTGCACAGCCCAGTGAAAATCATCAGCAAGCCGAGGCCGACCATGACCCGGAACGACCAGAACACAATGGTCGAGTTCGGTCGATCCTCAGGCGGGAACTCCTTGAGGGCCGGCACCTGCTTGTCCAGACTGTGGGTCAGGATCAGGCTGCCCAGGTAGGGAATTTCCACGGCGTATTTGGTTTTTTCCGCTTGCATGTCGGGCCAGCCGAACAGGATCAACGGCGTCGGCTCATTGCCGACGTTTTCCCAATGGCCCTCGATGGCGGCGATTTTCGCCGGTTGGTGCTTGAGGGTGTTCAGACCATGAAAGTCGCCAATGACCGCTTGTATCGGCGCCACCAGCAAGGCCATCCACATCGCCATCGACAGCATCCGGCGGATGGCCGGGGTATCGCGGCCGCGCAGCAAATGCCAGGCCGCCGACGAGCCGACGAAGAACGCCGTGGCGACAAACGCCGCGGTGGACATGTGCAGCAATCGATAAGGAAACGAAGGGTTGAACACCACCGCCAGCCAGTCCACCGGGATCACCCGGCCGTCGATGATTTCGTAGCCCTGGGGGGTCTGCATCCAGCTGTTGGAGGACAGGATCCAGAAGGTCGAGATCAGGGTGCCGATCGCCACCATGACCGTGGAAAAGAAATGCAGGCCGCGGCCGACGCGATTCCAGCCAAACAGCATCACGCCCAGGAAACCCGCTTCAAGGAAGAACGCCGTGAGCACCTCGTAGGTCAGCAAAGGCCCGGTCACCGCACCGGCGAAGTCCGAAAAGCGGCTCCAGTTGGTCCCGAACTGATAGGCCATGACCAACCCGGACACCACCCCCATGCCGAAGTTGACGGCAAAGATCTTCGACCAGAAGTGGTACAGGTCACGGTAGGTGTCATCGCGGGTCTTGAGCCACAGG
The DNA here is from genome assembly GCF_030687295.1 of Pseudomonas beijingensis. Taxonomy (NCBI): domain Bacteria; kingdom Pseudomonadati; phylum Pseudomonadota; class Gammaproteobacteria; order Pseudomonadales; family Pseudomonadaceae; genus Pseudomonas; species Pseudomonas beijingensis. The sequence continues at coordinate 5,525,278 of NZ_CP117425.1, forward strand.
CCCTCGAGTACCGCAAGGTAACTCGCCAGGCCGATGGTGATGGCCGGGAACAGGATGTGGAACGAGATCGTGAACGCGAACTGGATTCGGGCGAGATCGAGCGCCTCCAAACCGAACATAAGTCTTCCTCTGTCAGGTAAAACCGGCTGCGGGCGGGGCTGGCACCAGCCCCCAGGGATATGGAGTGCGATGCTTTTCAAATCGTTCTTTTTATAACCGTCACAACGCAGGACTCTGGCCGGATGGCCGCCAGCCCAACGCCCCTGAGGGCATTGATCTGGATCAAGCAATGCTCAAAGAGTAGTCGCAATATGGCCGATGGACGGCGTGGTCTTTTGTCGCGTGGCAGGTTGTCTCAGTGCTGGCTGAAGCGAGGATGTGTGGGAGCAAGGCTTTGTGGGAGCAAGGCTTGCCCGCGATACAGGCAACGCGGTCTTACAGAAATCGAGTCGCGTCCATCGCGGGCAAGCCTTGCTCCCACAGAGGGATAAAATCCCCTTGCCACAAAAAAGTGCAATGTGTGAAAGATCGATGTTTGGCTAACTATTTTTCCACTCACCGCAACTTCCTGTTACAGCACGGTGCTAATCTCGTGGCCTTCATCACCGGACCCGTCATAGATGCCCAGCCAAGCACCGCTGCTGCTCCGTCACCATCGTCCCTTCATCGCCTTCTGGCTGGCCCGGATCTTCACCGCCAGCGGTTTCCAGATGCTCACCGTGGCCATCGGCTGGAACCTCTATCAACTGACCGGCAATGTCCTGGACCTGGGCCTGGTGGGCTTGGTGGAATTTGCCCCGCGCGTGCTGTTCATGCTCCACACCGGGCATGTGGCGGACCGCTATGACCGGCGCAAGGTCGCGGCGATTTGCCAGTCATTGCAGGCCATGATTGCCCTGGCGCTGGCGATTGGCAGCGCCACCGACAATGTCACACGGGAAATGATCTTCATCCTCGCCTTCCTGCTGGGCGCCGCCCGCTCCTTCGAAATGCCGACCACCCAAGCGTTGCTGCCGAGCATCGTGCCATCTGCGCTGTTTCCCCGGGCCGTGGCCGCCGCGCAATCGGCCCAGCAATCGGCCACCATCGTCGCCCCCGCGCTCGGCGGCCTGCTCTACGCCTTCGGCAGCACCTGGGTCTATGGGCCGACCGTGCTGCTCTACATCATCGCCTGCTGCCTGATGCTCAACCTGCCCGCCCGGCAGACGCCGCTGAACAAAGGCAAGGCGACGCTGGATTCGTTGCTGGCCGGGATTCGCTTCATCCGCAGTCGCCCGGACATTCTCGGGGCGATCTCCCTGGACCTGTTCGCGGTGTTGCTCGGCGGCGCGACGGCGCTGCTGCCGGTGTTTGCCAAGGACATCCTGCTCACCGGCCCCTGGGGCCTGGGCCTGTTGCGTTCGGCACCGGCGGTCGGGGCCTTGCTGATGTCGCTGTGGCTGGCGCGGTTTGCCGTGGAGCGCAAGGTCGGCCGGGTGATGTTCACCGCAGTGGGCGTGTTCGGCGTCGCCACCATTGCCTTCGGCCTCTCCACCTCGTTCTGGTTTTCCCTGGCGGTGCTGGTGGTGTTGGGGGCGGCAGACATGATCAGCATGGTGATCCGAGCCTCGTTCGTGCAACTGGAAACCCCGGATGAGATGCGCGGCCGGGTCAGCGCGGTGAACGGGCTGTTCATCGGCGCTTCGAACCAGTTGGGCGAATTCGAATCCGGCCTCACCGCCCACTGGTTCGGCACCGTGCCGGCGGTGGTCATGGGCGGTGTGGGCACGCTGCTGGTGACCGGGACCTGGATCAAGCTGTTCCCGACCCTGGCCAACCGCGACCGGATGCACGAACCGGTGGACGAAGCGAAAGCCTAGTGGCCTGTACGGTTAATTCGAGTACTCGAATTAGCCACACAGGCCACTAGATTAACTTGTCGAGGGTGATGGGGAAGTCCCGCACCCGCTTGCCGGTGGCGTGATAAATCGCATTGGCCACCGCTGCTGCCACCCCGACGACACCGATCTCACCCACGCCCTTGGACCCGAGTGCATTGACGATCGCGTCCTGTTCTTCGACGAAAATCACCTCGATGTCTCCGATGTCGGCATTGACCGGCAGGTGATACTCCGCCAGGTTGTGATTCATGTGGCGCCCCAGGGCGTGATCGGTCAGGGTTTCTTCGTGCAGGGCCATGCCGACGCCCCACACCACGCCGCCGAGAATCTGGCTGCGGGCGGTTTTCGGGTTGACGACCCGGCCGGCGGCGATGGCACTGACCACTCGGTTGACCTTCACCGTGCCCAAGTCCTCGTCCACCCATACCTCGACAAACACCGCCGAGTGAGTGGCCGTGGCGTAAGCCTGGCGTTTTGCATCCGGCTCGGCGGTGACCTGGGCCTGCAACGGTGTCTCGCCACTTTTTTGCGCCAGCTCCGCTAACGCGACGCTCGCTTCGCCCAGCCGCAGTTGGCCATCGACAAACGTCACTTGCTCAAGGGTCGCGCCACTGAAGGCCGGGCAGGCCTGGCGAGCCACGGCCAGGAGCTTTTCCTTCAATGCTTCACAGGCCTGCTGCACGGCCGTGCCCACCGACGAGACGGTGAACGAACCACCCTGCAACGGCGCGGTTGGCAGCGACGAATCCCCCAGGATAAACGCGACGTTCTCAAGGGAAACGCCTGAAGCCTCGGCGGCGATCTGGGTCATGACCGTGTAGGTGCCGGTGCCGATGTCCGTGGTGGCGCTGCTGACGGTCAGCTTGCCATGGGTATCCAGAGAGGCTTTGGCACTGGCCTTCTGCTGCATGGCCTCCCACACGCCACCGGCCATGCCCCAGCCGACCAGTTGCCGGCCTTCACGCATGCTGCGCGGTTCCGGGTTGCGCTTGTCCCAGCCGAAACGACGGGCGCCTTGGGCGTAGCACTCACGCAGTTCCTTGCTGGAATACGGCTTGCCTTCGTTCTCGTTGCGTTCGGCGTAGTTGATCAAGCGCAGTTGGATCGGATCGATCGCCAGGGCGCAGGCCAATTCATCCATGGCGCACTCCAAGCCAATCAACCCGAGGGCGGCACCAGGGGCGCGCATGTCCAGGGGCGTGTAGACGTCCAGCGGCACCAGCTTGTAGGTCAACTCAACGTTGTCGCAGTGATAGAGCATGCCGCTCCACTCCACCACGTGTTCGGTGAAGTCCTCGAAGCGCGAGGTCTGGCCGATAGCGGTGTGCGCCACGGCCAGCAAGCGACCGTTGGCCGCCGCCCCCAGTTGCACGCGCTGCAGGGTGCGCGGCCGATAACCAAAGGTGAACATCTGCTGGCGCGTCAGGCTGACCCGCACCGAGCGCTTGAGGGCCATGGCCGCCATCACGGCCAACGGCAATTGATACTGCGGGCGCAGCCCGGAACCGAAGGCGCCGCCGACAAACGCGGCAAACACCCGCACTTGTTCTTTCTCGAGGCCGAAGACCTTCTGCACATAGGATTGGCAGTTCTGCGTGCCTTGGGTCTTGTCGTGGATGTGTAGGCTGCCGTCAGGCTGATACAGCACGGTGGAGGCGTGTGGCTCCATCGGGTTGTGGTGTTCGATCGGCGTGCTGTAGGACACGTCCACGCTGAGCGCGGCGCTGGCGTACTCGCCCTGAAAATTCCCACGGGGCTTGGGCAGTTCAGCAGGTGCCGGGTGGGCGTCGTTTTGCAGGATGATCAGATCGGTCTGATGCTCCTGGGCCTCGTATTCGATTTCAACCAGCGAACCGGCGTACCGGGCCAGCTCAAGGTTTTCCGCCACCACCAGGGCCAGTGGCTGGCCGCTGTAGAGCACCTGATCGTTGAACAACGGCCGGAACGGCGAGCCGTCCGCCGCATCGGCATCCTGATACGGCTCGTCGTAGCTGGCGATCCTCGGCCGGTTGGTGTGGTCGATGACCGCGACCACACCGGGCAGCGCCAGGGCTCGGGACGCATCGATGCGCAGCACGCGGCCACGGGCAACAGTGCCGGAGACGACGCTGCCGTGCAGCAAGCCGTCTTCGGGGTATTCAGCGGCGTAGCGGGCCTGGCCCGTCACCTTGAGCAGGCCATCGACCCGGTCCAGTGGCTGCCCTATGGATTTGCTCGAAGCGTTCATCAGGTGTGTCCTCCCTGCGGTGCGCAACCCAGCGCGGCATCACTCAAGGCGCGGACAATCGCCCGGCGCGCCAGTCTGACCTTGAAGCCGTTGTGTTCCAGCGGCTCGGCGTTTTGCAGCAGCGCGTCGGCGGCGGCGGTGAAGGTTTCGCGGCTGACGGTCTGCCCGATCAGCCAGCTCTCCACCGCCCGGTCGCGCCAGGGTTTATGCGCTACGCCCCCCAGGGCCAAGCGCGCCTGGCGAATCACCGGCCCGTCCAGTTCCAGCGCCGCCGCCACCGAGACCAGCGCAAAGGCGTAGGAGGCGCGGTCACGGATCTTCAGGTAGTGGCTATGCTCGGCAAAACCGGCGGCAGGCAATTCGATGGCGGTGATCAGCTCATCGTCGGCCAGTTGGTTATCGCGCTCCGGAGCATCGCCGGGCAGGCGATGGAAGTCGGCGAACTCGATGGTCCGCGCCCCGCCCCGACCCAGGACATGGACCACCGCTTCCAGGGCCGCCAAGGCCACGCACATGTCGGAAGGATGGGTGGCGACACATTGATCGCTGGCGCCGAAAATCGCGTGGATCCGGTTCAAACCGTTCCGGGCCGGGCAACCGCTACCGGGCCGGCGTTTGTTGCACGGCACGCTCGCGTCATAGAAGTAATAGCAGCGGGTACGTTGCAACAGATTGCCGCCGGTGCTGGCCATGTTGCGCAATTGTGGCGAAGCGCCCGCCAGGATGGCCTGGGCCAGCAGCGGATAACGACGCTCGATCCACGGGTGCCAGGCCAGGTCGGCATTGCTCACCAATGCGCCGATCATCACCCCGCCGGACGGGGTTTCGCTGAGATCCGCCAGGGGCAACCCGGTAATGTCGATCAGGTGCTCGGGACGGGTAAGATTCTCCTTCATCAGGTCCAGCAGGTTGGTGCCGCCGGCGATGAAGCGCGAAACCGGGCTCGACAGATCGACGGCCGCCTGCACCGTGTCCGGCTTGCTGTATTGGAAAGGGTTCACTGGTCACCTCCCTGCGCCTGGGGTTGGCGGCACAGGGGCAGCGCCTGCTCGATGGCATCGCGAATGTTGTTGTAGGCGCCGCACCGACAAAGGTTGCCGCTCATCAGTTCACTGATCTGTGCGCGGCTCTGCGCCCTGCCCTCGTTGGCCAGCCCCACCGCCGAACAGATCTGCCCCGGCGTGCAGTAACCGCACTGGAACGCGTCATGGGTGATGAACGCCTGCTGCATGGGGTGCAAGGCCTCATCGCCGGCCAGGCCTTCGATGGTGGTCAACTCGGCGCCGTCGCACATCACCGCCAGGGTCAGGCAGGCATTGATCCGCTTGCCATCGCGCAGCACCGTACAGGCGCCGCACTGGCCGTGGTCGCAGCCTTTCTTGCTGCCCACCAGGTCCAGCTGCTCACGCAGCAGGTCCAACAAGGTGGTCCAGGCCAGCACTTGCAACTCGCGCACTTGGCCATTGAGGGTCAGACGGATCGGATGACGGACGAAGGCCGCCGGCGTCGCTTCGGACAGGGTCGCGCTCATGGAACACCTCACGGTTGGTCGTACTCGCGGCGTTTTGGGAAACCGCCGTCATAAGGGGTACGACTTCAGGGTGGGGTGAAGCGTTCAAGGCAATTGCGATGCGGCTAAAACGCAAGAAGCATGGATTCAACTGGCCTGTGCGGTATATATGTACCGCATCGAGTGTAATGTATCGCCTTACACTCTATTCCATGATTAAATCCTTCCAGCACAAAGGCCTCAGACTCTTTTATGAGACGGGGTCGACCCGTGGTAGCCGGGCGGACCACGGAAAACGCCTGGCCCGTATGCTCCAGTTCATGGACAGGGCGCAGGCCGCCAACGACTTGGATATTCCCGGATGGCGATTGCATCCGCTCAAGGGTGAGCTGGATGGATACTGGTCGCTGGGGGTTTCGGGAAACTGGCGGGTTATTTTTCGTTTCATCGGGTCCGATATCGAACTGGTCGATTATCTGGACTACCACTGATCAGGAGGCTGGAACATGCCCATGCACAATCCGCCACACCCTGGCGAAACCTTGCGGCTGGACGTGTTGCCCGCGCTGGGCATCACGGTCACCGAACTGGCGCGACACCTGGGCTTCGCCCGGCCTCATCTCTCCCGGGTCTTGCATGGTCATGCGCCCTTCAGCCCCGATCTGGCCGTGCGCCTGGAACGGGCCGGGATCGGCAAGGCCAGGGTCTGGCTGGGTGTCCAGACTGACTACGATTTGTGGCAGGCCGAGCGGCGTGAACAGCCTGTGATCGAACCCTTCCCACAGCACGCTTGACGTCTGTCAGGCCAGCAACTCCGCCGCCACCACGCTCCTCACGCCCTTGCCGCTGAGTTGTTCCACCAGCATCAAGGCGAACGCCAGGGCGGCGGCCGAGCCTTGGGCGGTGATGCAGTTGCCATCCACCACCACGGGTTGATCGACGAAGCTGCAACCGGACAGTTGCTGGCTCACTGCCGGCAAGCAGGTCATGCGCCGCTGGCGCAGAAGGCCGCACGCCTGCAGCGCCAGGGCCGGGGCTTCGGCGATGGCGGCGAAGAAACGTCCGGCGGCGGCCTGGTCCTTGAGCAGTTGTTGCAGCGGCTGGTGGGCCGCCAGGTGTTGGGCGCCAATGATGCCGCCCGGCAGGACGATCAGGTCGAAATCTTGCGCAAGCACGTCCACCAGCATGCCATCGGCCGTCAGGCGCGTGCCGCGGGCGCAGGTGAGCATGCGTCGCCCTTCGATGCTCGCCACCACGGTTTCGATCTGCGCTCGACGCAACACGTCGATCAAGGTGACCGTCTGCAAGTCGTCGACACCCTCGGCGACGGCTATCAGGGCTCGGGGGATCTTGGTTCCAGGAATCATGGGCGCTCTCCGCTGGATGATGCTTGTAGTGTAGGAGCTGCCGAAGGCTGCGATCTTTTGATATGCGATTGAGATTCAAGCGTCAGAGGAAAGATCGCCGCCTCGCTGCGCTCGGCAGCTCCTACACAGCGTTTATGCAGTTCCTACGCGGGGAGGCGGACTATTTGATGTACAGCTCGGCCGACATCCGGTTGCCCGGTGCGTTGATCGACTGGTTGCTGAAGCTGAAGGTGCCCTCTTGCTTGCCCTTCAGATCGAAGATGTACAAATAGCCGACGACTTTGGTCCGCACCGAGCAGTCATTGAGATTGCCATTGCTGTACGCACACACTGGCGAGCGGGTGCCGTCGACTTCAAAGCCGTCCAGGGTGACATGGGGCTGGTGGCCATAGCCGACCTCCAGCACATAGACCTTGATCGTCGGGCCGTGGTCGCAACGCGTCTGCGCCTGCCCTTGGGCGATGTCCTCGAAGCCACAGGCCGGCGACTCGACCTTGAGCACCTTGACTTCACTCAAGGGCGGCGCCGACGCGGCAGTGGCGGCCTGCCCGGGCAGCCACAGGCCCAGCGCGCAGCTCATGGCCGCCAGCAGTTTTTTATTCATGTGAACCATAGAGACCTCCCGGAACCGCGCGCAGTATGGCCCACTTGGCGCGTTGGCAAAACATCGACGACGATCGCAGCCACAACGCTACGCTGCTGGTATGATGCGCGGCTTTTTCCGACCCGCAGAAAATTCCCGGGCGCCGCTGGCGACCTGTGCTTTGCTGTTGAGGTCGATACATTCACGGCGCCGGGCGCGCCACGGGGAGCAGACATGCTGGAAAGGCTGTTTCAACTCAAGGCACACAACACCAACGTGCGGACCGAGATCCTGGCGGGCGTCACGACCTTCCTGGCCATGGCCTACATTCTGTTCGTCAACCCGAGCATCCTCGGCGAAACCGGCATGGACAAAGGCGCGGTGTTCGTCGCCACCTGCCTGGCGGCGGCCATTGGTTCCACGGTCATGGGCCTGATCGCCAACTACCCGATCGCCCTAGCGCCGGGCATGGGCCTGAATGCCTTCTTCACCTACACCGTGGTCCTGCACATGGGTCACACCTGGCAAGTGGCGCTGGGCGCGGTGTTCATCTCCGCCGTACTGTTCTTCCTGCTATCGATTTTTCGCATTCGCGAGTGGATCATCAACAGCATCCCGCTGCCGCTGCGCTCGGCCATTGCCGCCGGTATCGGCCTGTTCCTGGCGCTGATCGCCCTGAACAATGCCGGCATCGTGGTGAAAAACCCGGCGACCATGGTCGGCCTCGGCGACTTGAAACAACCGGCGCCGATCCTCGCGACCCTCGGCTTTGTCCTGATCGTCGCCCTCGAAGCACTGAAAGTGCGTGGCGCCGTGCTGATCGGCATCCTGGCGGTCACCCTCGTCTCGATCCTGATGGGCTTCACCCCGTTCGGCGGCATCATCTCCGCGCCGCCGTCCCTGGCCCCAACCTTCCTGCAACTGGACATCAAGGGCGCCCTGGACATTGGCCTGGTGAGCGTGATCTTCGCGTTCCTGTTCGTCGACCTGTTCGACAACTCCGGCACCCTGATCGGCGTCGCCAAGCGCGCCGGGCTGATGGGCAAGGACGGCCACATGCCGAAAATGGGCCGTGCGCTGATCGCCGACAGCACCGCGGCCATGGCCGGTTCGCTGCTGGGCACCTCCACCACCACCAGCTACATCGAGTCGGCGGCGGGCGTCAGTGCTGGCGGCCGTACAGGCCTGACCGCCATCGTGGTGGCGATCCTGTTCCTGCTGGCGCTGTTCTTCTCGCCACTGGCTGCCAGCGTTCCGGCCTTCGCCACTGCGCCGGCCTTGTTGTTCGTCGCCGTGCTGATGACTTCGGGCCTGGCGGAAATCGACTGGGATGACATCACCGTCGCCGCCCCGGTGGTGATCACTGCCCTGGCGATGCCATTCACTTATTCCATCGCCAACGGCATCGCTTTCGGTTTCATCGCCTGGACCGCCATCAAACTGGTGTCTGGCCGTGGCCGTGAGCTGAACTCGGCGCTGGTCATTCTGTCGATCCTGTTCGTGATCAAGTTGGGTTGGTTCAACGCATGACTTTTGATTCCCAGGCCTACGCCGCCCAGTTGCAGGACAAGGTTACTCGCTTGCGTGACCTGCTGGCGCCCTTCGATGCACCGGAACCTGCGGTGTTCGATTCGCCCCTGAAAAACTTTCGCCTGCGAGCCGAATTCCGTCTCTGGCGCGAGGCTGGCGAACGGCACTACGCAATGTTCTCCCAGGACGACAAGCGCACACCGATCCTCATCGAGGAATTTCCCATTGCCAGCCTGCGCATCAACCAGTTGATGCCGCAACTCAAGGCCGCCTGGCAAGCCAGTGCGCCCCTGAGCCATAAGCTGTTCCAGGTGGAGTTCCTGACCACCCTGGCCGGCGATGCGATGATCACCCTGTGCTATCACCGCCCGTTGGACGAGCACTGGCACGTCGCTGCCTCGAAACTGGCGGCCGACCTGGGCGTGAGCATCATCGGTCGCTCCAAGGGCAAGCGGGAAGTGATCGGCCATGACTACGTGGTGGAGAAACTCGACGTCGGCGGTCGTACCTTCAGCTATCGCCAGCCCGAAGGCGCCTTCACCCAGCCCAACGGCACGGTGAACCAGAAGATGCTCAACTGGGCTTTTGAAGCCTTGGGCGAACGCAACGACGATCTGCTGGAGTTGTACTGCGGCAACGGCAACTTCACCCTGCCCCTGGCCACCCGCGTGCGCAAAGTACTGGCCACCGAAATCAGCAAGACCTCGGTGAACGCTGCGTTGAGCAACCTCAGCGAGAATGCTGTGGATAACGTCACGCTGGTGCGCCTGTCCGCCGAAGAACTGACCGAAGCCTTGAACGAAGTCCGGCCGTTCCGCCGCCTGCAGGGCATCGACCTGAAAAGCTATGAATTCGGCAGCGTCTTTGTCGACCCGCCTCGCGCCGGCATGGACCCGGACACCTGCGAGCTGACCCGACGTTTCGACAACATCCTGTACATCTCCTGCAACCCTGACACCCTCGCCGCGAACATTGCGCAACTGAACGACACCCACCGCATCACGCGCTGCGCGTTGTTCGATCAATTTCCTTGGACCCATCACATGGAGTCCGGGGTGTTGTTGACACGTCGTTAAACGCTGGGGCGATCTCCCCTCTGGGCTGGACTGGGCAAAGCTCTGTGGGAGCAAGGCTTGCCCGCGATACAGGTAGAAATTGAGTCGCCTGTATCGCGGGCAAGCCTTGCTCCCACAGATAAAATCCCTCGCCACAATTGCCCTCCCTCACTTCCCAACAATGGTCATGTTCGATCATCGAACACTTATTGCCCGATGACCGCTGCTTTATTTGACCAAATTAACCATCTAGTACAATTTATCTCCACCGGCTGAAACCCCGCCGACACCAACAATAAAAATGTGGAGAAATTGCGATGCCTCCGATCGTTCTGGTGCTCAACGGCCCGAACCTGAACCTGCTCGGCACCCGCGAGCCGGCAACCTACGGCCACGAAACCCTGGCTGACATCTCGTCGCTGTGTGGCCGCGCCGCTGAAGAATTCGGCCTGGGCGTGGAATTTCGCCAGACCAACCAGGAAGGCGAATTGCTCGACTGGATTCACGGTGCCCGTGGCCGGTGTGCCGGTATCGTCATCAACCCGGCGGCCTGGACTCATACATCCGTGGCGATCCGCGATGCGCTGGTGGCCAGCGAAGTGCCGGTCATCGAAGTTCACCTGTCCAACGTCCACTCCCGCGAGACCTTCCGCCATCACTCCTTCGTCTCATCCGTCGCTATCGGCGTGATGTGCGGGTTTGGCAGCCATGGTTATCGCCTGGCCCTGGAACATTTCAGTCAGCGGTTGAAGGGTTGATGAGCATGTCGAATATCACTGTGCTCGCCGGCCTGATCGGCGCGGGCATCCAGGCCTCTCGCACACCAGCCCTCCATGAACGCGAAGGCGATGCCCAGGGCATGCGTTACCTCTATCGGCTGATCGACCTCGATGCCTTGCAACTCGACAGCGGCGCCCTGCCCGATTTACTGAGCGCCGCCGAGCGCATGAACTTCACCGGCCTGAACATTACCTTCCCCTGCAAGCAGGCGATCATCCCGTTGCTCGATGAGCTTTCACCCGAGGCCCGAGGCATTGGCGCAGTGAATACCGTGGTGTGGAAGAATGGCAAACGCATCGGCCACAACACCGATTGCCTGGGGTTCGCCGAAGGTTTCCGTCGCGGCCTGGGTGATGTTTCCCGTCGACGCGTGGTTCAGATGGGCGCCGGTGGCGCTGGCGCGGCCGTGGCCCACGCGCTGCTGGCAGAAGGCGTACAGACGCTGAGTATCTTTGATGTCGAGGTCAGCCGTGCCGAGGCCCTGGCAAATAACCTGAACCAACACTTCGGCGCCGGCCGCGCCCGGGCCGGGCATGACTTGACCAGCGCCATGGCCGAAGCCGATGGCCTGGTGAACACGACGCCCATGGGCATGGCGAAACTGCCAGGCATGCCAGTGCCGGTCGAATTGTTGCGGGGCGAGTTGTGGGTTGCGGAAATCGTTTACTTCCCGCTGGAAACCGAACTGCTGCGCAACGCCCGTGCCCTCGGCTGCCGCACGCTGGATGGCGGCAACATGGCGGTGTTCCAGGCGGTGAAGGCCTTCGAGCTGTTCAGCGGCGTGGCGCCGGATGCGCAGCGGATGCTGGCGCATTTTCAAAGCATGAATCACTAAGACCGGGTGACAATCCCTTGTGGGAATGACTTGTGGGAGCGAGCTTGCTCGCGATGGCGGCGTGTCAGTCACTTCAATACCGACTGATCCACCGCTATCGCGAGCAAGCTCGCTCCCACATAAGCCCGCACACACATCAGGTTCGGTGTCAGGCCTGCAAGTATCTCAACACCGACTCACACACCATCTGCCGATGCCGCTGCTTGACCGCTTCGTCCGACAAATCGATCTGAAAGATCTCACCGAACGTCTGGCGATTGGATACCCGGTAGAAACAGAACGAGCTGATCAGCAGATGCACATCCAGCGGCTCGAGGCCGGCACGGAACACGCCCTCTTCGGCGCCCCGCCGCAAGATCACGCCCAGGGAATCGAGGATGGTGTTGGTCATCGCCTTGATCGTGCCTGACTGCTTCACGTATTCGGCGTTGTGGATATTCTCGATGCAGACGATGCGCACGAAATCCACGTTGCGATCGTGGTGGTCGAAGGTGAATTCCACCAGGCGCCGGATCGCGTCGACCGGGGCCAGTTCCGCCAGATGCAAGCGGCTCTCGGTGGTGCGGATATCGCCGTAGAGTTTTTCCAGCACCTCGACGTACAACTGCTCCTTGCTGCCGAAGTAGTAGTAGATCATGCGCTTGGAGGTGTGGATGCGCTCGGCAATGGCATCAACCCGGGCGCCGGCCAGGCCTTGCTGGACGAACTCGACGATGGCTTCCTGAAGAATGTTTTCCCGGGTCTTTTCCGGGTTGTTCTTGCGACTCTTGCGCGGCGTGGCGACGGGTTCGTCGAGCGCTGCGGAAAGCTCTGGATTCATAGTCATTGCGGGGCTCACGGCCATCACTGCACAGGCTGGCGATTATGGGCCGCACCGTGCAGTGAAGGAAGCCACGGCGTTGCCCTTTACCGCAGCGTTTACGATTTCCCTACAACTTGGCGTGCCGCAAACCACCGCTGCGGGACTTGGCCATGGCCGCCAGGCGCACCGCGACGTTGGCGGCGCCATAACCGGCGTAACCGTTCTTGCGCTGGATAATTTCAAAGAAAAACCGCCCCTCGAACGGCTCGGTGTAGACGTGGAACAGCTCGCCACCCTGGGCATCGCGGTCGTACAGCACGTTGAAATAGGCCAGTTCGCTGAGGAACTCGTCGTCGAAATCGAAACGCGCCGCCAGGTCGTCGTAATAGTTGAGCGGAATGTCCAGCAACGGTACGCCCGCCTCTTTGGCACGACTGACCTGGGCGAAGATGTCATCACAATCGAAGGCGATGTGATGCACGCCGGAGCCGCGATAACTCGACAGCGCGTGTGAGATCGCGGTGTTGCGGTTCTCGGAAATGTTCAGCGGCAAGCGGATCGAACTGCAGCGGCTGCGCAGGGCACGGCTTTTTACCAGGCCATAGGGGTCGGGCAAGACCACTTCGTCGTCGGCCTCGAAATCCAGCAGGCTCTTGTAGAACAGCACCCAACTGTCGAGGCTGTCGGCCGGCAGCGCCATCGCCATGTGGTCGATGCGCTTGAGCCCGGCCCCGATCACCGCACCCGGCTGCAGGTTGAAATCGGTGCCATAGACGTCGGCTTCCTGGTCCACCAGGTAGATCAGGCTACCATCCGGTGCGCGCACCGCCGCCAGCTCCAGCTCATTGGGCCCCACCAGCCCGCGATAAGGCTGGCCCTTGTAGGCAACCGCCCGCTCCAAGGCGCTGGCACTGTTTTTCACGCGCACGGCGGTGGCGCACAACGAAGGCCCATGGGCTTCGAAAAAGCTGTGGGCGAAGGAGTACGGTTCGCTGTTGAGGATCAGGTTTATATCACCCTGGCGCAGCAGGCTGACATTCTTCGAACGGTGCTGGCCGGCCTTGACGAACCCCAGGCGCTCCAGCCAATGGGAGAGCTTGGCGCCGAGGCTATCGTCCACGGCAAACTCGAGGAACTCGATGCCGTCGTATTCGCTGGCCGGCGGCGTGGCGAACAGGATATCGGCCTTGCCAATGGCGCTCTCGTCTTCGGCCAGGCGCTGGCGGGTCTTTTCTTCCAGGTACAGCAGCGAGCGCAGGCCGTCGGCGGCATTGGCCCGTGGCGGCGCGGCGCGGAAGCCGTCGTTGAAGATCTCCAGCGACAGCGGCCCGGTATAACCACTCTTGATGATCGGCGCCAGGAACCCCGGCAAGTCGAACTCGCCCTGTCCCGGGAAACAACGGAAATGCCGGCTCCACTCCAAAACGTCCATGGCCAGGATCGGCGCGTCGGCCATTTGCACGAAGAAGATCTTCTCCCCCGGAATCTCGGCGATGGCGCTCGGGTCGCCCTTGAGGGACAAGGTATGGAAGCTGTCGAGCAACACCCCAAGGCTGGGGTGATCGGCCTGGCGCACGATGCTCCAGACCTGTTGATACGTATTGACGTGGCGGCCCCAGGCCAGCGCTTCGTAACCGATACGCAAGCCCCGCGCACCGGCCCGTTCGGCCAACAGGCGCAGGTCATCGATCAGGATCTGCTCGTCGCCGACGCTGTCGGCCGAGGCATTGCTGCACACCAACACCAGGTCGGTGCCCAGTTCCTGCATCAAGTCGAACTTGCGCTCGGCCCGCTCCAGGTTGCGCGCCAGACGATCACGACGGCAGCCTTCGAAGTCACGAAACGGTTGGAATAAGGTGATGGCGATGCCCAGGTCGACGCACATCTGCCTGATTTCCCGCGGGCTGCCATCGTAATAGAGAAGGTCGTTCTCGAAGATTTCCACCCCGTCAAAACCGGCGGCGGCAATGGCTTCGAGTTTTTCCGGCAAGGTACCGCTCAAGGATACGGTGGCAATGGAACGCTGCATGACGTCGGCTCCCGGGACAGGCATCGGCGACAAAAGGTGCGCCGCTTTTGAAAATGCTCTTAAAAGAGTCAGCCGATTATTGAGCTGCCGGTTTCTTTCAGCAATTTAATATGTACCATTCAGTTAGTTTTTTGGGCGATTATCGAACAAAATGCCGATTGCCGAATTGACGATTTTTTGCTCACTGCGCACCATCGCTCCCACATCGGCCCAGGCCCTGATCGCCGACGTCGATGGACAGACCCAGACCGACCATAAGAATTTCAAAAACGGGTACACGCTATGATTCCTTCCCAAAGTTCCCGCCTGGCCCCAGGCCTGGGTGCCTCCACCGGCAGCGTCGCTGACAAGATCCGCGGCGCCATGGCCGTGGGCAAGACCCGTTGGGGCATGCTCGCCCTGGTGTTTTTCGCCACCACCCTGAACTACATCGACCGCGCCGCCCTGGGCGTCATGCAGCCGATCCTGGCCAAGGAAATGAGCTGGACGGCGATGGATTACGCCAACATCAACTTCTGGTTCCAGGTCGGTTATGCCATCGGCTTCGTGTTGCAGGGGCGGCTGATCGACCGGATCGGCGTCAAGCGCGTGTTCTTCTGCGCCGTGCTGCTCTGGAGCCTGGCGACCGGCGCCCATGGCCTGGCCACGTCGGCAGTGGGCTTCATGGTCTGCCGCTTCATCCTCGGCCTCACCGAAGCTGCCAACTACCCGGCCTGCGTGAAGACCACCCGGCTGTGGTTCCCAGCGGGCGAACGGGCCGTGGCCACGGGTATTTTCAACGCCGGGACCAACGTCGGCGCGATGTTCACCCCGATGCTGCTGCCGCTGGTGCTGCACGTGTGGGGGTGGCAGGCCGCGTTCCTGTGCATGGCCGCCCTGGGCGGGATCTGGCTGCTGTTCTGGGGCTTGAAATACTTCAACCCCGAAGACCACCCCACCGTCAAACAGTCTGAACTGGACTACATCCAGGCCCAGGACGAACCGGACCAGGTTCGCGTACCGTTCTCACGTATCCTGCGCATGCGCGGCACCTGGGCGTTCGCCCTGGCCTACTCGATCACCGCGCCGGTGTTCTGGTTCTACCTCTATTGGTTGCCGCCGTTCCTGAACCAGCAATACAACCTGGGCATCAACGTGACCCAGATGGGCATCCCACTGATCATCATCTACCTCACCGCCGACTTCGGCAGCGTGGGCGGCGGGATCCTGTCGTCGTTCCTGATCGGCCGCGGCCTCAATCCGATCAAGGCGCGGCTGGTGTCCATGCTGCTGTTCGCCTGCTGCATCATCGGCGTGATCATGGCCGCCGGTGCCAGCAACCTGTGGATGGCGGTGTTCGCCATTTCCCTGGCCATCGGCGCGCACCAGGCCTGGACTGCCAACATCTGGAGCCTGGTGATGGACTACACGCCCAAGCACATGATGAGCACGGTGTTCGGCTTCGGCGGCATGTGCGCGGCCATCGGCGGGATGTTCATGACCCAGTTGGTGGGCCACATCCTCACGATCACCAACAACAACTACACCGTGTTGTTCACCCTGATCCCGGCGATGTACTTCATTGCCCTGACCTGGCTGTACTTCATGGCGCCGCGCAAGGTGCCGACCCTGGAAAACTGATTGCAGTCAGCCCGGGATTATTTATCCCAATGTGGGAGCAAGGCTTGCCCGCGATGAAGACGATGCGGTCCTAAGTGAACCGAGGTGCCCTCATCGCGGGCAAGCCTTGCTCCCACAATTGATCCCTTCACAATCGGTGTTAAGCCCGCCGCTGTTGCCACGCCGCCGCCAACCCACTCAAGCAGATCAGCGCGATGCCCACCACAGTGGTCAGCGTCGGCGTATGGTTGAACAATAACCAGCCCAGCAGCCCGGCAAACACGATCTGGCAATACCCGAACGGCGCGAGCAGCGCCGGGGCGGCAAAGCGGAAGGCTTGGGTCAGCATCAGGTGCGCGGTCATCCCGCAGGCCCCCAGCGCCAACATCATCACCCCGTGCATCAGGCTCGGCACTTGCCAGAAGAACGGCACCAGTGCGCTCATCACCAATGTGTTGCACAGGCCGGCGAAGAAATTGCTGGTGGTCGGGCTGTCGATCTCGCTGAGCTTGCGCGTGAGCAGTTGGTAGAAACAGAAAAACAGCGCCGAACAGAATGGCAACAACACCGCCGGGGTAAACAGATCGCCGCCGGGATGGACGATGATCAACACCCCGATAAAACCGAAGATCACCGCGATCCATTGACCGCGTGTCACGTGTTCCCCCAGCAACGGTACCGACAACGCGGTCACCAGCACGGGCGCAAGGAAGTTGACCGCCGTCGCCTCCGCCAGTGGGATGAACATCAACGCAGTGGTGAAAAACAAACTGGTGCCCAGCAGGCACAACGCCCGGGCCAACTGCCACAACGGGCGCTTGGTACGCAAAACCCGCAACCCCGAACGCGGCAGGAAGATCCCCGCCATCAACAAGGTGTGCACCACGTAACGCGCCCAGACCACCATGATGATCGGATAAAAACCCGACAGATATTTGGACAACGCGTCATGACTGGAGAACAGGAACGTTGCAACCAGAATAAGCACGATGCCCTTGAAAGCCTGATTGACGCCGGAGAGCGGTGTGCTGACGGTCATGAGGGAAACCTGCGTTGCTTGATGTAAGGGCCGTGACGCACGATGCAGTTGTTGGGCCAGCGAGCATACCGATAAGTTCTGAATTCGAAGTGTAATGAAAATTGCGCAGCCAGGCAGGATTGGCTCACCGCTGAACCAAAACTCGCCTTCGTTGCCTGACAGCTCAAGCGCGGCGCGCACCTTGGGCGCCTAAAAGCTAGACTCATCGCCACAGCAGTCATTTTTAGCAGGGTCATTCAGAGGATTTTCCACATGTTATGGAAAAAAGGTCGCCGCAGTGACAACGTGGTGGACGCCCGTGGTGACGGTGGGGGCGGTGGCGGGATGCGTTTCGGCGGCGGCAAGGGATTGAGCCTGACGGCCATTATCCTGATCGTCGGCATCGGCTGGATCACCGGCCAGGACCCGATGCAGATTCTCGGGCAACTGGCCGGGCAGATGGACCAGTCCGCGCCTGCCACTTCACAAACCCGCCAGGCGCCACCGGCCAACGATGAACAGGCCGAGTTCGTGCGCTCGATCCTCGGCGATACCGAAGACACCTGGGGCCAGGTCTTCCAGCAGGCCGGACGCCAGTACCAGCAACCCAAACTGGTGTTGTTCAGCGGTCGAGTCAACTCGGCCTGCGGCCTGGCCTCCTCGGCGACCGGTCCGTTCTATTGCCCGGCGGACCGGCAGGTCTACCTGGACATGAGTTTCTTCAAGGAAATGTCCCAACGCTTCGCCGCCGCCGGAGACTTCGCCCAAGCCTACGTCATCGCCCACGAAGTCGGTCACCATGTGCAAACGCTGCTCGGCGTGTCGGCGAAAATCCAGGAAGCCCGCCAGCAAGGCCGGCAGATGGAGGGCGACGGCGGCTTGTTGGTACGCCAGGAATTGCAGGCCGATTGCCTGGCCGGGGTCTGGGCCAACCATGCGCAAAAACGCCTGAACTGGCTGGAGCCGGGGGACATCGAGGAAGCCTTGACCGCCGCCAACGCCATCGGTGATGACCGCTTGCAGCAACAAGGCCAGGGCCGCGTCGTGCCGGACTCCTTCACCCATGGCACTTCGGCGCAGCGGGTGCGCTGGTTCAAGACCGGCTTCGCCCAGGGCCAGGTCAGCCAGTGCGACACGTTCGCGGCGAAAAACCTGTAGATGAAGTGGGGGGCGTTGATCGGGCTGGTGCTGTGCTGCACCGTTGCCCAGGGCGAGGAACACGGCGTCAACGTGGTCGCCCAAGGGCGCCTGCAATTCAAGGGCGGCGCCATGGCCGTCGCCGTCAGCCCGCCCCCGGCGTCTATCCAGCGCGTACTGATCATCCTTCATGGTCGGCTGCGCAATGCCGAAACCTACCTGCACAGCGCCGAAAAAGCGGCCGAGCAGGCCGGGCAACAGGGCACGACGCTGATCATCGCCCCACAATTTCTCAACGAGCAGGACGTGGCTCGCCACACATTGCCCAATGAGCTGCTGCGCTGGCGGGGCAATGACTGGATGGCCGGTGGCTTGTCCACGGGGCCCAATCCGGTCAGTTCTTTCCAGGTTCTCGACGACATCGTCGCGCGGGTCAGTGATCGGCAGCAGTTTCCCGAGGTGAAGGAGATCGTCATCGCTGGCCATTCCGGCGGCGCCCAAGTCGTGCAGCGCTATGCCCTGCTCGCCCACGGCCAATACCGGATCAACCCGCGGTTTGTCATCGCCAACCCATCGTCCTATGCCTACTTCGATGCGCAACGGCCCATGGCGTTCGACCCGGCCAGTTGTCCTGGCTTCAACCGCTGGAAATACGGCCTGCAGGACCTGCCCGCCTATGCCAGCGGGCAAACGCCTGCCCGCCTGGAGGAGAACTACGTCAAGCGCGACATCGTTTATCTGCTCGGGCAGCAGGATACCGACCCGGAGCATCCGGCGCTGGACAAGGGTTGTGAAGCGCAAACCCAAGGTCCGTATCGGTTACTGCGCGGGCATTTCTTTTTCGACTACCTGACCCGGCGTCATCCCGAGGGATTGAACCAGCGGCTGATCGAAGTGCCGGGGGTCGGGCACAATGGGAGTGGGATGTTCAATTCGCCGGAGGGGTTAAAGGTATTGTTTGGGCGGTAAGCCTTGTGGTGGCTTATAGGGCCTCATCGCGAGCAAGCTCGCTCCCACAGGGTTTTCTGCGTTCGCCACAGATCCATTGTGGGAGCGAGCTTGCTCGCGATGGCGGCTAGCCAGCCAATATCAATCTCAAGCAAAAAGCATCCGCCGCAACTCGACACAATCGCGCGCATGCCAATCCGTCAGCTCCGGCCATGGATTGTCCGGCAGGTTCACCAACACCGTCCGCGACCCTGCAGCACGACCGCAGTCCAGGTCGAAGCGATAGTCACCCACCATCACCATCGTGTCAGGCGCCACGTTCCAGGCCTCGGCCAGTCTCAACAGGCCACCGGGATGTGGCTTGGGCGGGGCCTCGTCGCGGCCCAGCACATCCTCCACGGCGAAGCAGTCCGCCAGGCCAATGGCCTCCAGGGTCACGTGGGCCAGTTCGCGGGCGTTGCGGGTCAGGATCCCCAGGCGATAGCCGCGACCGGCCAGCTCTCGCACCAATTCGACCGCGCCAGGCGCAGGCTTGGAGCCCAGCGCCAGGTCCCGTTCGTGTTCCAGCAACCAGGCATGCTTGGCCGCCGCTTCCTCAGCGGGCAACCCTGCCAGATGAGTGAGGATGTCATCTTCGGCCGGAATCGCCAGGGCCACGCGGATCGCCGCGAAGTCATGCACGGCGATCGTCAACGTGCCGTCCATGTCGAACACCCAGTGCCGAACCTCGGACAGGCTCATGCCCAGTCCTTGCGGTGACGAATCAGGCCTTCCTGGGTGACCGAGGCCACCAGTTGCCCGGCGCGGTTGAACACGCTGCCACGGGAAAAACCACGGGAATTGCCGGCCCACGGGCTGTCCATGGCGTAGAGCAACCAGTCATCGGCGCGCAGGTCGGCATGGAACCACAAGGCGTGGTCGAGGCTGGCGACCTGCATGTCTTTCTGCCAGACCGATTTACCGTGGGGCAACATCGAGGTGGTCAATAGACCGAAGTCCGACGCATAGGCCAGCAGGTATTTGTGCAAGGCCGGCGAATCCGCCAAGGCGCCATCGGCACGGAACCACACGTATTTCACCGGGTCGGCCGGCTGCGGGTTGTAAGGGTCTTTTTCGGTGACCGGGCGCACCTCGATCGGCTTGGGGCACAGCAGTTTTTCACGCATGTGCTCGGGCAGCAGGTGCGCGCGCTGCTGGGTCAGCTCCAGTTCGGACGGCAGGTTTTCCGGGCCGACAACCTGCGGCATGGTGCTCTGGTGCTCAAAACCCTGTTCGTCGTACTGGAACGACGCACTGCAGGTGAAAATCGGGTTGCCCTTCTGGATCGCCGTCACCCGGCGGGTGCTGAAACTGCCGCCGTCACGCACCCGGTCCACCTGGTAGACCACAGGCAGCGCGGCATCGCCCGGACGCAGGAAATAACCGTGCATCGAATGCACATGGCGCGCCTCTTCCACGGTCTGGCTGGCCGCCGACAACGACTGGCCCAATACCTGGCCGCCGAACAACTGGCGAAACCCCAAATCCTGGCTGCGACCGCGAAACAGGTTCTCTTCGATCGGTTCCAGGGTCAGCAGGTCGACCAGATCTTCCAACACGTGGCTCATTCAGACTTTCCTCACACAGCGCAATACCGCGCAGGCTAAGCCACGGCGGTGGATCGATTGTTGGCCCAGGCCATTTTGGCGGGCAGTATAAACGTCCGTGTCGGCTAACCGTGCAGGGTCTGCAACCACTGCTCACGATTGATGCGATAGAGCACATGGTGACGCAAAGGATGACCGACGGCGAGTGTCGGGTGCTCGAAGTCGTCCGCCGGGTCATGCTGCATGCCAATGGCCTGCATGACCTTTTGCGAGGGCAGGTTATCGACGGCGGTGAACGCCACCACTTCTTCCAGCGTCAACTGGTCGAAGGCACAACGCAGCGCGGTCCACGCCGCTTCGCTGGCATACCCCAGGCCCCAGTGCTCCCGGGCCAGGCGCCAGCCGATCTCGATGGCCGGCGTGAACGGCGCGTCGAACCCGACCACACCGAGCCCGGTAAAGCCAATGAAGGCCCCGGTGTCCTTGCGTTCCAGCGCCCACAAACCAAAACCATGCTCGGCGAAATGCCCACGCACGCGACCGATCAGGGCGGCGCTTTCCAGGCGGCTCAGGCGCGCCGGGAAATACCGCATCACCTGCGGATCGGCGCACATGGCGGCAAATTCCGGCAAGTCATCATCGCGCCACTGCCGCAAGAGCAACCGTGCGCTTTCCAGTTCCAGTATCGGCTCCATCTTCACTCCCTTTCCATGCCCCAGAGTCTACATCGCTGGTAGGATCCGTCACTCAATCACTACTGAAAACACCATGCCGCTACCGCTGATCTATCACGAAGACTACAGCCCCGAATTCCCGGCGGAACATCGTTTCCCCATGGACAAGTTTCGCCTGCTGCGCGATCACCTGGTGGACAGCGGCCTGACCCGCGACGCGGACCTGTTGCGCCCATCGCTGTGCCCGCCGGACATTCTCGCCCTGGCCCACGACCGTGGGTATATCGAACGCTACATGGGCGGCGAGTTGTCCCGCGAAGACCAACGGCGACTGGGTCTGCCCTGGAGCGAGGCCCTGGCCCGCCGAACGGTACGCGCCGTGGGCGGTTCGCTCCTGGCCGCCGAACAAGCCCTCGAACACGGACTGGCCTGCCACTTGGCCGGCGGCACCCATCACGCCCACTACGACCACCCGGCCGGGTTCTGCATTTTCAACGACCTGGCGGTGATCAGCCGCTATTTCCTGGCCAGCGGTCGGGTCTCGCGAGTGCTGATTTTCGATTGCGATGTGCATCAGGGCGACGGTACCGCCCGAATACTCCATGACACCCCGGACGCCGTGACAGTTTCCTTGCACTGCGAAAAGAATTTTCCCGCACGCAAAGCGCAAAGCGACTGGGACATCCCGCTGCCGATGGGCATGGGCGACGCCGCTTACTTGAACGTGGTGGACGATGCGCTCAACTACCTGCTGCCGCTCTACCAGCCGGACCTGGTGCTGTATGACGCCGGCGTCGACGTGCACAAGGACGACGCCCTCGGTTATCTGAAGCTGACGGACGAAGGCCTCGCCGCCCGGGACGAGAGCGTCATGCGCCATTGCCTGGGACGCGACATCCCGGTGGTCGGCGTGATCGGCGGAGGCTACAGCAAGGACCGCCAGGCCCTGGCCCGCCGCCACGGGATCCTGCACCACAGCGCACAAAGGGTCTGGACGTCATCAGGTTGTCATTGAAACCTGGGCTTTACCCACAATGCCTGTGGAGCGGCCTGTGGATAACCTGAGCGAAACGGCCTACAGGCTATGTCGCCTGTAGCGTGCAGAGGCTTGGCTATTTTTTGATCAGACTTCTCAAGAACACCTACCTTCCCATGTGGGAGCGAGCTTGCTCGCGATAGCGGAGTATCAGCCACATCAATCTCGCTGACACACCGCTATCGCGAGCAAGCTCGCTCCCACAGGGATTTGTGCTGATAGAATGCCCCGCCTATCCCAACCCCCACAGTTCACATCATGACCTCGACCGCCCAGCCCTCCTCCTCAAACATCGCCATCATCGGCGGCGGCCCCGCCGGCCTGATGGCGGCCGAGGTGTTGAGCCAGGCCGGCCTGCAGGTCGACCTGTACGACGGCATGCCATCGGTGGGCAGGAAATTCCTGCTGGCCGGCGTGGGCGGCATGAACATCACCCACTCCGAAGCCTTCCCGGCCTTCCTGTCCCGCTACGCCGAACGCGCGCCAAACCTCGCACCGCTGTTGCGGGCCTTCGGGGCGGATGAGTTATGCACATGGATCCACGGGTTGGGCATCGACACCTTTGTCGGCAGCTCCGGGCGGGTCTTTCCTACCGACATGAAGGCCGCTCCACTGTTGCGCGCCTGGCTCAAACGCCTGCGCGACGCTGGCGTGGTGATCCACACCCGTCATCGCTGGCTCGGCTGGAATCCCGATGGCAGCTTGCGCATCGCCTCGCCGGACGGTGAAAAAACCTTGCGCCCCAAGGCCACTTTGCTGGCGTTGGGCGGCGGCAGTTGGTCGCGCCTGGGCTCCGACGGCGCCTGGATGCTACCGCTGGAACAACGCGGCGTAGCGCTGGCGCCACTGCAACCGAGCAACTGCGGGTTCGAGGTCGAGGCCTGGAGCGACCTGATGATCAGCAAATTTGCCGGCGCCCCGCTCAAGAACATCGCCATGGGCCTGAACGACGATGTGCCACGCCTCGGCGAATGCGTGATCACCGCCACCGGCCTCGAAGGCAGCCTGGTCTATGCCCTGTCGGCAGCGATTCGCGAAACCATCAACCGACACGGCAGCGCGACCCTTCATATGGACCTGTTGCCGGGCCGGCCTGTGGATAAGATCCTCCAGGCCCTGAACAAACCGCGTGGGTCACGCTCGATGGCCAAGCACTTGCACAGCCAATTGGGGATCGACGGGGTCAAGGCGGCACTGTTGCGCGAGCTCACCCCGGTCGAGTGCTTCACTGACCCGGCACAACTGGCCCAGGCGATCAAAGCCCTGCCGATCACCCTGGTGAAGCCCCGGCCCCTGGACGAAGCCATCAGCAGCGCCGGTGGCGTGACGTTCGAAGCCCTGGATGAACGCCTGATGCTCAAGAAAGTGCCCGGCGTTTTCTGCGCCGGGGAAATGCTCGATTGGGAAGCGCCGACCGGCGGTTACCTGCTCACGGCGTGCTTTGCCAGCGGCCGGGCGGCGGGGTTGGGAATGGTGGAGTGGTTACAGCGTCTGGATTGAAGATCGAGGCGCGCCCATCGCGAGCAAGCTCGCTCCCACAGAAGATCTGTAGCGGACACCGGATCTGTGCACACCTGAGAACCACTGTGGGAGCGAGCTTGCTCGCGATAGCGATGTATCAGACGCCGCGAATCATCAAGGCTTACGCTTACGCGGCCCAGTGTTGAACACCGGCACTTTTCGCACAGGCTTGACCGAAGGTTCCACAGGCGCAGCGTCGCCACTGTCCACCCACTTGCCCAGGTTGCGCTTGCCGCCACCACCGGAGGTTTTCGGTTTCTTCGGCTTTTTCGGTTTCTTGATCACCTGGCCGCTGGCATCGGTGTCCGGTACCCGATGCTCGGGTTCGAAGTCCTGTTCCATCTGGCGAGTCAGCGTCTGACGCGTCAACATCTCGATGGCCGACAGCAAATTCACTTCATCGGCGCAGACCAGGGAGATCGCTTCCCCCGTCGAGCCCGCCCGACCGGTACGGCCGATGCGGTGGATGTAGTCCTCGGCGACGATCGGCAGGTCGAAGTTCACCACCAGCGGCAAATCCTCGATATCCAAACCACGGGCGGCGACGTCGGTGGCTACCAGGATCTGCACTTCACTGGCCTTGAAGCGGTCCAGCGCACGTTGGCGGGTGGCCTGGGGTTTGTCACCGTGGATACCGTCGGCGTTGACACCCAGGCCCTGGAGTTTTTCCACCAGCGCATCGACGCCGTTGCGGGTCTTGGCAAAGACCAGCACCTGCTTCCACTTGTTCTTGCGCATCAGGTGCACGAACAATTCCGGCTTGCGCTTCTTGTCCACCGTCACCACCCACTGCTTGACGGTGTTGGCGGCCACGTTGCGCGGGCTCACTTCAATGCTCAGCGGATCGTTGAGCATCTGCCCGGCCAGCAGGCGGATCGCATCGGAAAAGGTCGCAGAGAAAAGCAGCGTCTGGCGCTTCTTCGGCAGGGCCTTGTAGATATGCGCCAGCTCCTCGGAGAAGCCCAGGTCGAGCATGCGGTCGGCTTCGTCCAGCACCAGGGTCTGCAGTTGATTGAACTTCAGCGCGTTCTGGCGGAACAAGTCGAGCAAGCGACCCGGCGTGGCGACGAGCAGGTCGACGCCTTTGCGCAGCTTCATCATCTGCGGGTTGATGCTCACGCCGCCGTACACGGCGTAGGTGCTCAGCGGCAGGTTTTGCGCGTATTGACGAACGCTTTCATGGACCTGCTCAGCCAGTTCACGGGTCGGCACCAGGATCAACGCCCGCACCGAGTTGGCGGCGACCTTCGGCCCTTCGGTGGTCAGCAACTGCAACAGCGGCACCGCAAAACCGGCGGTCTTGCCGGTGCCGGTCTGGGCCGCGGCCATCAGGTCGCGACCGGCGAGCACCGCCGGCATGGCTTGGGCCTGAACCGGCGTCGGGGTCTGGTAGCCGAGCGTCTCGAGGGCGCGCAGCAAGGGTTCGATCAGGCCAAGGGTGGCGAAAGTCATGGAGATACCGTAGGAAAAATCAGCGCAAGGTGTGCAATGCGCGGCAGTTTACCCTAAATCAGGTGGCGGCCGGCGCAGGCTTGGGTTTGCGCCACTGCGGCAAGCCGATCAATACCACCGCACCGATGATCACCAACATCGCCAAGGCCTCCTCGAATCCGATGGTTTCACCGGCGAATACAATGCCCAGCAACACCGCCACGGCCGGGTTGACGTAGGCATAGCTGGTGGCCGCCGCCGGACGCACGTGCTTGAGCAGGTACATGTAGGCATTGAAGGCGATGATCGAACCGAAGCAAGTCAGGTAAGCCAAGGCGAGCCAGCCTTCCAGCGGCGGCATGCTCTCCAGGTGTTCGCCGCTGGCCACGCTGCCGATCAACAGCACCACACCGCCCACCAGCATTTCCACGGCGCTAGCCATCGCCCCCGCTGGCAACGGCAGGTGTTTGCTCAGCACCGAACCGAACGCCCAAGAGGCCGCCGCAAACACCAGCAACGTCGCCCCCAACGGGCTGGACTGCAGGTTGGAACCGAGGTTGAGCATGGCGATGCCGATCAAGCCCAGCGCAATCCCCGCCCATTCCAGACGGGTATTACGCGCGCCCCAGAAATAGCCGCACAGCAAGGTAAACAAAGGCACCGTCGCCACGGCCAACGCCGCGACCCCGGACGCCACGCCCGTGTGCTCGGCAACACTGACCGCGCCGTTGCCGAAACTGAGCAACAGCACGCCAATGATGGCCCCGGCCTTCCATTGTGCCCAGGTCGGTGCCGGTGCCCCGCGCCAGCGCAGGAAGCCGTACATCAGCGAACCGGCCAGCACAAAACGAATCCCGGCCAGCAGCAAAGGCGGCCAATGTTCCACGCCGATGCGAATCACCAGGTAAGTCGAGCCCCAGATGACATACAAGGCAAAGAAGGCAGCGATCAATGGCAGGGGGAAACGGCGTGGGCCAGGCATGTTCAGCTCGAAGTCAGGACAATGAGAGACGCTATTCTAGAAAGGCGACAGACGGAAATTAAGCTACAAAACCTGTTTATCCGGGCCATACACTTTTCAAAACGTGGAGATTGGCGCTATAAACCGCGCTTTCGAAAGTCACGTCATCTGGAAGCCAACCCGTGGATAAATACGACCGCATGCTGCTCGCCGCCCTGCTGGAAAACGGTCGTGCGTCCTACGCCGAATTGGCCCGCAAAGTGAACCTGTCAGCCCCGGCCGTGGCCGAACGAGTGAGCAAACTGGAAGCCAGCGGCGTCATCACCGGTTATCAGGCCAAAGTCGACATGGCGAAGATCGGCCTGCCGGTGCAGTGCGTCATCGAACTGCGAATGAACCAGCACGGCAACCAGAAGACCTACGACGAACTGTGCAAGATCCCACAACTGACCGAATGCCACCGGGTCACCGGCGACCCCTGCGTGATCATGCAGGCGGCGGTTGGCTCGATGCCCGAGCTGGAAGAGCTGATCAACCGCATCGCCAAGTTCGGTTTCAGCAAGACCTCGATCGTGCTGTCCAGCGCTATTGAAAAACGCGTGCCGTTGGGGCAGTTGGAAGGCAACGGTAAGTAATCCGCTCAACACAGACCAACCCTGTGGGAGCGAGCTTGCTCGCGATAGCTTTGGATCAGCCAACATTCATGTCGACTGACACACCGCAATCGCGAGCAAGCTCGCTCCCACAGTTTTTGTTTTGTGGTGTGTTTAGAACCCGCGATGCCGCTTGAGATGCTCGTTGATCTTCGCCGCCGGCACTTTTTGCAAACTGCACAGCAAATCATGGGACAACTCCCGCAGCCCATGCTTTTGCCGCAGTTCCGAAGCCAGGTGCGCGGTGAGGTTGGCGGCCATTTCGGCGTCGGCCATGGCCCGGTGAGCCTGGCCGGTGTGGGGCAAGCCGGCGAACGTGTTGAGCGTGCCGAGCTTGTGGTTCGGTGCCGCCGGCATCAAGCGCCGGGCCAGCAACAGGGAGCAGGCAAAATTCTGCAGGCGGGTGCGCTTGATGCGTCCCAGCTCGAAATCCCAGAACTTCTGGTCGAACGCGGCGTTGTGGGCCAGCAGCGGCGTGATGCCGACGAACTCGTTGACCTCGTTCATGACCTTTTCCGCCGACGGTGCGCTGCGCAGCATCGCGTTGCTGATGCCGGTCAGTTGCTCGATGAAGGCCGGCACCCGGACGCCGGCATTCATCAGGCTCTGGTAGCGGTCGACGATCCGGCCTTGCTCGAGCATCACCACCGCGATTTCAGTCGCCCGGCAACCGCTGCTCGGGGTGATCCCGGTGGTTTCAAAGTCGATGACTGCGATGCGTTCCAAACCTTTTGAACTCCGTGAAAATCAATTCTTGAGCAACAACGCGCCTTCGATGGGCACATAGCGACTGGCGGCGCGGATCAGCGAGTTGGCGGTCAACCCCGGCACGCCATAGGCCACGGCCTGCACACCGTGCTTCTGGATGATGCGTTCGAGCAACATGTCGAAATCGCCATCGCCGGAGGCCAGCACCACTTCATCGACGTGGTCGGCGGCGTCCATGATGTCCAGCGTGATGCCCACGTCCCAGTCGCCCTTGGCCGAGCCGTCGCTGCGCTGGATATAGGGCTTGAGCTTCACGATGAAACCCAGGTTGCGCAGGATCTGCTGGAATTGCTGTTGCTTGCTGTCACCGCGGTCGATCGCATAGGCATAGGCCTCGACAATCTGCCCCTGCTTGCTGACATCGGCCCACAGCGCGGCGTAGTTGAAATGGCAGCCGTAAGCCTGGCGCACGGTGTAGTAGAGGTTCTGGACATCGGCGAACACTGCAATTTTTTTCACCGCGTTTCCTCTTGGATGCACACGTACGCAGACCACCAGGGCCGAAAAGTCGCCCAGTATGCCAGCCAGAAGGATTGTTCCGCGAATAATCGGCCCGAGGCGCCAGGGCGCCCCGGACGAATGGCAGGTCAGACGAAGGAGTCGTCGTCGCCGAAGGAGGATGAATCGTCGCTGTAGTCCGCGTCGCTGAACCCGCCCTGGTCGTTGCCGTAGGCGTCGTTATCGGCCACCCGCGAATCATCGCCCCAGCCGTTGTCGCCGTTGTTGGCAGTGTCGTTGACCGGTTGCGCCGGTTCTTCCTTGATGACCTCGACGATTTCCTGGGGTTGCTGGTTACTGTGGAACAGACTGCTGATGCCTTGGGCCAGCATCACGCCGCCAGCCACGCCCGCCGCGGTTTTCAGCGCACCGCCGAGGAAGCTGCCCGCTGCCGGGGCCTGCTGCGGTGCGCCATAATTGCCGGACGGCGCGCCGAAGCCCTGTTGGGGCGGGGCATTGAAGGACGGTTGCGCCGGTTCGCGCCAACCACCACCGCTGGAAGCCGGCGCGCTCGTCGGGCGCGAGTCCCGCGGGCTGCCGCCGAAAATACTCGAGAGGAAACCACCGCCACCGCTGGGGGCCGGCGCTTGCTTGCGAGCCTGTTGCAGCTCGGCCTGCAATTGCTCGACCTGCTGGGCGAGTTGCTTGTTCTGCTCATCGAGGCGCTTGATCGCGGCCTCCTGCACCAGGATCGCCTGGGCCATGAAATAGCCCGCCGCTGGCTGGCTCGCCAGGTGTTCCTTGATCCGCGCCTCGGCCTGGGCATCGCGCGGGGCTGAATCCTTTTCGGCCTGTTGCAGCCGTGAAAACAGTCCATCGATCAGGGTTTGTTCTTCGCTGTTCATGGCGACCTCATTCGATTGCCGGGTAGAAACCATTCCGATCCCAAAGACCGGTGCCCATCAGTAATGGGGCTCGCCGGAAAGCTTTCAATGGTCTTTACCTGATGTTTACGTTTGTTTATGCGGTCACCTGATGGGTAAAGTGTCGGACCGCTTTTTTGAATTGCGATACCGCCCCATGAATCCGTTAGAAGTACTGCGTGACTCCTTGTATTTTTTCAAGCGCCATCTGGGCCGGATCGCCCAACTGTGCCTGCCACTGGTGATACTCGAGGCGTTGCTGCAGCAAGGCGTGGACAGCGCCCTCGGCCCCGAGGGTTTCCCCGGCTACAGCGTGATTGTCGGGCTGCTGGTGTACCCGCTGTACACCGCCGCATTGATCCTGTTTCTCGACACCCGCAGCCGCGGTGAAGCGCCACGCACGCGCGATCTGCTCGCAATGGCCCTGACCCTGTGGCCACGCTTTGCCTTGCTGACGGCCCTCAATACGCTGCTGATCCTGGTGGGGCTGTCGTTGTACTTCCTGCCGGGCCTGTGGCTGATGGTGACCCTGGCCTTCGGCGAATACCTGTTGGTCCTCAGGGGCATGGCCCCCTTGGCGGCGATGAAGGAAAGCCTGAACATGTCTCGCGGCAATTTCTGGCGAGTCCTGTTGTGCATTCTGTGTGTGATGACCCCGCTGTGGCTGCTCAAGGGCGCCAGCGTCTCGATGTATCCGTCGCCGCAGAACCCCGTGGTCAGCTTGCTGATCGACAGCATCCACAGCTTCCTGCAACTGTTCACCACCGTGGTGCTGTTCCGCCTGTTCATGCTGATCGAAGCCAAGCCCGGGAGCCGCTGATCGCACACGGCGAGCGCCTGGGCTTGGGCTTGAGAACCGCTCTCGGTTATGCTCGGGAGCACTTTTGCGTTTCGCCCATAAGCCGAGCCATGACCCGTCTATTGCGCTACACCTTGCTGGGCCTGCTGTTGATCCTCAGCCTGGCCGCCCTGTCGATCTACGGCCTGACCTGGCGGCCACAACCCCGGGAAACCGTACCGGTCAGTTGCACCGCCAACGCAGCAAAGCTGGCGCCCGGCCAAGCCTTGAAGGTGATGACCTGGAACGTCCAGTTCCTCGCCGGCAAGCGCTACGTGTTCTGGCACGACCTGGCCCAGGGCGACGATGAAAGCCCGACCCTGGAAGACATGGCCTTCAGCCTCGACGAAGTGGCCCGGGTCATCCGCGACGAGCAACCGGACATCGTGCTGCTCCAGGAACTGGACAAGGGCGCCAAGGCCAGCGATTACCAGGACCAGCTCAAGCTGTTGCAAGAGCGCTTGGCCGACCTCTATCCGTGCGGCACCAGCGCCTTCGACTGGAAAGCCGACTTCATCCCCGACCCGCACATCTTCGGCAGCGTCGGCCGGCAACTGGCGACCCTGAGCCGCTACCGCATCGACCATGCCGAACGGGTGCAACTGCCGGTGGCCGACGCCAATTTCATCAGCCGTCAGTTCCAGCCGAAAAATGCCTTGTTGGTGAGTTATCTATCACTGAGCGACGGCGGCCAGTTGGCAGTACTTAACACCCATCTGGAACGGGCCAGCGAACCGGACGAAACCCTGCCCAGACAAATCACCGCCGTGACCAAGGCACTGGACAAGTTCGAATCCGCGGGCACGCCCTGGCTGATCGGCGGCGACTTCAACCTGCTGCCCCTGGGTCAGTACCGGCGCCTGCCGTCCGAGCAACGCACGCCCTACTCCGCCGACAGCCCCCTGCACCTGCTGTGGGACAAATACCCAATGATCCCCACCAACAACGAAGCCAGCGGCATCGACCGCGAACACTGGCTGACCCACTACCCGAACGACCCCGGCCTCAACGGCCCCGACCGCACCGTCGACTACCTGTTCTACAGCCCCCGGATCAAACGGGTTGAAGCCCAGGTAAGGCAGGATGACACCTTGCGCATCTCCGATCATTTGCCGGTGATAGCACGGTTTTTGTTGCCGGCAATGCCGTGATTTGAGCCCCATCACCGAACAACTGTGGGAGCGGGCTTGCTCGCGAATACGGTGGGTCAGTTACATAAATTATTGACTGACACTCCGCATTCGCGAGCAAGCCCGCTCCCACAAAGGTTTTGTGTCGGCCCCAATTACTTACGCGGCTTGACCCGCGCCGTCGCCTCCGCCACCAGCGGATCATCCGGCCAGTAATGCTTGGGATACCGCCCCTTGAGATCCTTCTTCACCTCGGCGTAGGTGCTGCGCCAGAAGTTCGCCAGGTCCTGGGTGACCTGTACCGGTCGGCGCGCCGGGGACAGCAGGTGCAACTTGACCACCTGCCGCCCGCCGGCAATGCGCGGGGTGTCGGCCAGGCCGAAGAGTTCCTGCAAGCGCACCGCCAGGATCGGCGGATGCTCGCTGTAGTCCAGGCGAATCGACGAACCCGAGGGCACGCTCAAATGGTGCGGCGCCAGTTCATCCAAGCGTTGCGGCAGGGGCCAGGGCAACAGGTTGTGAACGATGCTCGACAGGTCCAGGTTGGCGAAATGGCTGAGGCGCGAGACGCGGCCCAGGTACGGCATCAACCAATGCTCAAGGCTGTCCAGCAAGGCGCCGTCGCTGACGTCCGGCCACTCGCTTTCACCCTTGGTGTCCAGGTCCAGACGACGCAGCAGCGCCACCCGCGCCTGCCATTGCCGCAGTTCCGGGGTCCAGGGCAACAATTCCAGGCCCTTGCGCCGCACCAGGTTCACCAGGGCCTGGCTACGGGCTGACTCATCCAGGCCGGTCAACGGTTCGCGGCTGAGCACCAGTTCGCCGACCTTGCGCTGGCGCTCGGCTCGCAGCACGCCTTCGCGCTCGTCCCAATCCAGTTGATCCACCGTGCGCACTTGCTCGGCCAATACCGACTCGAACAGTGCCGGGTCGAAATCCGTCGCCAGGTAGATCCGCTCTTCCCGCTGGCCCTGGCGACTGCCCAGGTCGGCGATCACCAGCCACGCTTGTTTCATCAGGCTGTCAGCCTCGGCAAACAGCGCCGCACGGCCGTTGGCCAGGCGATACTCCGCGCCGCCGGGCCGGCGCTGTTGGGCAACGCGGTCCGGGTAAGCCAAGGCCAGCAACGCGCCGAGCCAGCGCGGATGGTCGGGATCGGCCACGGCTTCTTCAGCCTTGCCCCGCAAATAGCCGCGATATTGCCGGGCCAGTTGCCGTGCCCGCTGTACCCCGCCCTGAGCGCCCCGCGCCGCCCGTTCTTCGCCGGACAGCAAGGCCAGGCGACTGTGCAGGTCCGCGCCGGCGCCACGGAGAATGTCGCGCTCGCCCAACAGTGCGGCGACGTTGCAGGCCATGTCCGCCAGTCCCAGGGCCTGGCCGCGCAACAGCAGGTGGGCGATACGCGGGTGGGCCGGCAGTTCGGACATGGCCTGGCCGTGGCGGGTCAGTTGCTCGCCCTCCAGCGCGCCCAGGCGTTGCAGCAGGTCCTGGGCCTGGGCATACGCCGCGGCGGGTGGGACGTCGAGCCAGACCAGTTGCTGCGGCGTCACACCCCAGCGTCCCAACTGCAGGGCCAACCCGGCCAGGTCCGCCGACAGGATCTCCGCGCTGCCGTAAGCGGCCAATTGTTCATGCTGGTCTTCGGACCACAACCGGTAGCACACCCCCGGCTCCAGGCGCCCGGCGCGACCGGCCCGCTGGGTGGCGCTGGCCCGGGAAATGCGCTGGGTGTCGAGCCGGGTCATGCCGCTGCCCGGGTCGAAACGCGGTACCCGGGCCAGTCCGGCGTCGATCACCACCCGCACGCCATTGATGGTCAGGCTGGTTTCGGCAATGTTGGTGGCCAACACCACCTTGCGCTGGCCGGGTGGCGCCGGGTCGATGGCGGCGCGTTGAGCGGCGAGGTCCAGTTCACCGTACAACGGGCAGAGCAAGACGTTGCCGCCTTCGCCCAGGGTCTCGGCCAGTTGCTGATGGACTCGACGGATCTCCGCCTGCCCAGGCAGGAACACCAAGACGCTGCCGGTTTCATCGTGCAGTGCTTCAAGCACGGTCTGCACCAGCCGTGGCTCGATGAACTCGCCAGGCTGGAATGGCCGGCCCCAGCGCACCGTCACCGGGAACATGCGGCCTTCGCTGCGCAGGATCGGCGCGTTGTCCAACAACCCGGCCAGGCGTTCGCCTTCCAGGGTGGCGGACATCAGCAGGATCTTCAGCGGCTGGTCGTCGCGAAACAACTCCCGACCGTTGAGGCTCAAGGCCAGGGCCAGGTCGGCGTCGAGGCTGCGTTCATGGAACTCGTCGAAAATCAGCAGCCCCACACCTTCCAGCGCCGGATCGTCCTGCAAACGGCGTGTGAGAATGCCTTCGGTGACCACCTCGATGCGGGTCTTGGGCCCGACCTTGCTGTCGAGGCGAATCCTATAGCCAACCGTCTCACCGACCTTCTCCCCCAGTTCGCTGGCCAGCCGCTCGGCCGCCGCCCGTGCCGCCAGGCGCCGGGGTTCGAGCATCAGGATGGTCTGCCCGGCCAGCCAGGGCTCGTTCAGCAAGGCCAGGGGAACGCGGGTGGTTTTACCAGCACCGGGCGGCGCTTCAAGCACGGCTTCGTGGCGCAAGGCCAGGGCTTGGCGCAGGGCGGGTAAAACTTCATCAATCGGCAAAGAAATCATGCTGGCTCCAAAACAGAGGGCCGAGTATAACGGCGAACTGTTTAGCGTGGTCTGGACTCCAACCAGCAACGCCTCTACTACCTGTTCAGGAGATTGCTATGCGTATTCCCTCTCGCGTGATCGGTGGCGTGCTGGTCGCCACCCTGCTGACCCAGATCAGCGCCTGTGGCTCGATCTTCTACCCGGACCGTCGCGGCCAGATCGACGGCAAGATCGACCCGGCCATCGCCGCCCTCGATGCCGTCGGCCTGCTGTTCTACATCATCCCCGGCCTGATCGCGTTCGCCGTGGACTTTGCCACCGGCGCCATCTATTTCGAGCCGGGCCGCAGCGTGCAGATCGAGCCAGAGAAACTCAAGCCGGCCATCAACCCCGACGGCACAGTCAATAACCAAAAACTGCAGGCGATCCTGGAACGCGAACTGGGCCGCAGCTTCCCGCTGGGCGATCCTCGCCTGATCCAACACAAAGGCAGCGCGCAGCAACTGGCCACGCTCGGTCTCAAACCGACCGCATGACCGGCGCTGCAGAAGGAACGACCGCGCCATGACCACCAGTACCGAACACGCTCGCCTGTTGCGCCTGGCCACCCGGGCGTCGGTGGCCGTAGCCCTTGTCCTGATCGTCGCCAAGGCCCTGGCCTGGTGGCTCAGCGGTTCGGTGAGCATGCTCGCCGGCCTGACCGACTCGGCTCTGGACGGCGTCACCTCGCTGCTCAATCTGCTGGCGGTGCATTACGCCCTGCGCCCCGCCGACGATGACCATCGCTATGGTCATGGCAAGGCCGAATCCCTGGCCGGCATGGCCCAGGCGCTGTTTATCGGCGGCAGTGCGGTATTGATTGCCTTGCAGGCCTTTGAGCGCCTGAAAGAGCCGGTGCCGGTGGACGAGCCCTGGCTCAGCGTCGGCGTGATCGTGTTTTCCCTGGGGCTGACCCTGGCGCTGCTGGCGTTGCAGCATCGGGTCATCCGCGCTACCGGTTCCAACGCCGTGCGCGCCGATTCGCTGCACTATCGCTCCGACCTGTTGCTCAACGGCAGCATCCTGGTCGCGCTGGTATTGGCCGGGTTCGGCTGGTATCAACTCGACGCCTGGTTCGGCCTGGGCATTGCGGCGTACATCCTGTGGAGCGCCATCCAGATCGCCCGGGAAAGCTTCGCGGTGCTGATGGATGAAGAACTGCCGCCCGACGTCAGCCAGCGCATGCTGGAACTGGCCTGTGCCGTACCCGGCGTGCTCGTCGCCCATGACCTGCGTACGCGGGTCTCCGGTAACCACTGGTTCGTGCAACTGCACCTGGAGTTGCCGGGGGAACTGACCCTGTCAGTGGCCCATGGCATCAGCGACCAGGCCGCCGATGCCATCCATCGTGCTTACCCGAAGGCCGAGGTTCTGGTGCATGCCGATCCGTCGGAAGTGGTGAAGCGCGCCAGCGCATAAGCTGTCGAACATCGAACCTGTGGCGAGGGGATTTATCCCCGCTGGACTGCGAAGCAGTCCCAAAGCAGCGACTCAACCGTTCTGGCACACCGAGTTGTGGAACCTGAGGGCTGCTCCGCAGCCCAGCGGGGATAAATCCCCTCGCCACAAGAACGGGCATTCCCCTCTTCTCAAAACTCAGTACGTCACCTGATACCCACGACTGCTCAAGCAACTGCCCTGGGCCTGGCGATAGGTCTGCACCACTTCAGGTGCCGGTGGGTAGGTGTAGTTGCGCGGATCGAACCCGCTCTGCTGCACCGCCCAGCGATAGCAGTCGTAGCCATCCTGATTGACCTGCTCGGGCGACTGGCCGTTGGCCGGATAGGCCACCACATCGAAACTGTTGCCTTGGGGCTGCGGCTGCGGGTTGGCGACCGGCGCATCGACCACGACGTAATCCTGAGTGTTGGCTTCGTAGATGTAATAGGCGCCGGCCGCGAGGAAGAATAGCGAACTGCCGATCCACACTTCCCGGGCGTAATCGGGCAGGTAACGGGTGCGGATGCCCCGCGGTGGCGCGACCACCACATAACGCGGCCCTTGAGGGCGATACCAGTAGCCGCCCGAATAGAAATAGTCCTGGCCGCGATAAGGCACACGGTAGTTGCGATCCGGGAAACGGTCGATCACATAACCAGGACGGTATTGCGGCCCCGGCCCCCAACCGTTGCCGTGCCCACCCGGCCGGCCGGGCCAAGGCCGATCGGGACGGCCGTCATGGTCAGGACGCGGACCTGCGTTCGGATAACCATCGTTGCGCCGAGGAATATCGCGGTAATACCCCGGTTGCGGCTCACGGGTCTGGGTCACGCTGTCGGGCCGGCCCTGAATGGGCAAGTTGTTGCCAGGCTGCGGCTGCGGGCGGCCATGGCCGTTGGGGTCTTGAGGCCCACGGTCATAGTGCTGGCCGCCCTGGTATTGCGGCTGCGGCTTGACCTCGAACTGGCGACTGTTGTCGCCCCGAATGATTTCGTTGCTCTGCGGCCTTGGCTGGCCCGAGTAACCCTGGCCGTTGCCGCCGCGCCCGTCCGGCCCGTGACTGCCATCCGGGCCGCCACGGTTTTGCTGATCGTCGGCCATTCCCTGCGCACTGACACTTGCCCACAACAGACCAACACCTGCCAAACGCCAGATGCGCGACTTCATGAAATTCCTCACAACGGTTCAGGGCCTGATGATAAGACTGGAAAAGCCCAGGCCGGTTCTGCGACAGGTTATCAGCCACGGGGTTTATTTCGCAGGCTGCTGAAAGTTTTCCTCTAAGATGCCTATCGATTTCGCCGGTTGACAGGACTTCCGTTCACCCGTAACGACTACCGGCATCTGTCGCAATGAGCCAATCAAGGGAGTGAAGGCATGTCAATTCCATTCAGGTGGGGTCAAGGGCACCTCATGCGGATCCTCGTCACGAGGATCCGTCTTGGTGCTCTGATGCTGCTGCCCGTAGCCCTGTCGGCCTGCGGGCATGCACCGCTGGTGCAGGAAAACGACAGACGTCTAAGCCGTATGTTGTGTGAAGTAGGGGAGCAGCGGGTAACGTTGAGTCCGCGTTTTTCTTACGATCTGCCTGGACCGCTGCGCCATACGCCATGTGGCACCTTGGAAAGCGGTTTCGACTATGACAAGCGACGTGATGTGCAAACGGCAGGTACCACCGGCAGCTTTCGGGCCGGAGCGCTTGAAATACTGGCCTCATCATTGTCCCTCGTCGTAGAGGGTTGGCTCGATGGGCGGGAAGAAGGCACCTTGTATACCCCGGAACAATTTCTCCAATACCAACTTGCCTTAATGGATGTGACTTCAAGCAAAGCACGGCCGCAGGACATCAACTGGGTCACTCACCGGAGCATGCAGTGCCTTCGCTTCCACAACGTCTGGCATGGCCCGTCGGGATCCTGGGAAGAGGACGTAAAATACTGGTGTTGGGAAAACCAGAGCGGTCTGAAACAACCGTTCTCGGTCAGCGCCGGCCAACGCTTACCCGAAGGCACCAAGGGCTACGACCTGGATCAGGCCTTTATCCTGCCCTTCTTCCAGAGCCTGAAAATCAATCGCCTGTCCGATACCGCCCTGGCCGAGGCTGACGCAAAAATCAAAGCCGCCTGCGCCCACGTCAAATCCCGCTATGACCAGCATCTGAACTGGGGCGACGACTATCCAGACAAACGCCTGACCCGCCAACGCCTGCGCTCTTGCGGATATGACGCGCCCTAGCCAAAGCAGAATCTGCGCCCAATAAAAAAGGGAGACCCGTCGGCCTCCCCTTGAGAATTTCGTCCGTGCGCGACGCTTATGACGTCGGCTCACCTCACGCCGTCTTCTGGACGGTGTGCAGCTCGGGGGTCTGCCAGTACCGGTGGGTACTGCGACCGCAGCCGGCCTGATTGGGCGGGCTGCACTGGACTGTTTGTCCGAGCAGTGATCTTGGTGGTAAGCATAAGCCTGGGGTGCCGACGGATGATTGCGAAGATTGCTTAAATAAACATCACTTGCGCAATTTTTAACCCCGGATAGATAATCTGCCGCAATTATCAAGATAAAGGCCCGACCGATGAGCAAACTCGACCGTTACGACCTGAGCATTCTGGCGGAATTGCAGCGCGACGCGCGCATCTCCAACCAGGAACTGGCCGAACGCATCGGCCTGTCGCCCTCCCCTTGCTCGCGACGGGTCAAGCAGTTGGAAGATGACGGCTACATCACCCGCCAGGTCGCCCTGCTCGACCGCAAGCTGCTGGGCCTGAGCCTGACGGCTTATGTGCTGATCGGCATGGACCGCCACACACCCGAGCGCTTCGAGAACTTCGAAGCCGCCATCCGCAACCTGCCGCAAGTGCTGGAGTGCAGCTTGGTCACCGGCATGGACGCGGACTATCAGCTCAAGGTGGTGGTGCCGGACATGGACCATTACCAGAAACTGCTGTTGGGGCACCTGACCCGGATCGATGGCGTCACCAGCGTGCGTTCGAGCTTTGTGCTGAACCAGGTGCTTAACAGTACCGAGCTGCCGTTGACTCATCTGCGCAGTTGAAGGCGCCATCGCGAGCAGGCTCGCTCCCACATGGGTTCCGGATGCTCACAGAAATCGCGCCCACCGCAAATCCGTGTGGGAGCGAGCTTGCTCGCGATAGCGGTGGTTCAGCTTGCATTGACGTTGGATGTGCTACCGCCATCGCGAGCAAGCTCGCTCCCACATGGGTCTATAGCGTCAGCCCAGGCGATGAATAGCTGCGACACACCGCCGCAGGCCAATCCCCCACCCGCCCCCCATGCCTTATACTCGCCGCGCCTTTTCAATCCCGCCCACGCCGGAGTGTCCTGATGGATCCTGCTGTTTTCGAAGAGTGGATGATGACCGGCCTGGTCAGCATCCTGATCATTTTCATGGGTTTCATCGTCTGGGACCTGGCGAAGAAGTCCAAGGCCGGGCGTTTTGGCTCGTTCATCCTGTTTTTCGTGCT
The DNA here is from genome assembly GCF_030687295.1 of Pseudomonas beijingensis. Lineage (NCBI taxonomy): Bacteria > Pseudomonadati > Pseudomonadota > Gammaproteobacteria > Pseudomonadales > Pseudomonadaceae > Pseudomonas > Pseudomonas beijingensis. The sequence continues at coordinate 5,564,152 of NZ_CP117425.1, forward strand.
GGGCCTCGGCGTGGCCGCGTTCATCATCAAGAGCGTGGTGATCGGCCTGATCGAATCCGGGACGCTATAAGCGCGCCGGCACTTCCTTCCACTGGCCCTGGTCGAGCCCTTCGAGCGTCCAGTCACCGATCCTGACCCGCACCAGGCGCAGTGTCGGCAAACCCACCGCAGCGGTCATGCGTCGCACCTGACGGTTGCGCCCTTCGCGGATCACCAGCTCCAGCCAGCTCGTGGGCACGCTTTTACGAAAACGCACCGGCGGGTTGCGCGGCCACAATTGTGGCTCGTCCAATTGCCGCGCCTCGGCCGGCAACGTCATGCCGTCGTTCAATTCCACGCCCTCGCGCAAACGCTGCAATTGTTCAGCGCTCGGCTCACCCTCGACTTGCACCCAATAGGTCTTGGCCAGCTTGTGTTTGGGGTCGGCAATACGCGCCTGCAACTGCCCATCGTTGGTCAGCAACAGTAACCCTTCGCTGTCGCGATCCAGCCGCCCGGCCGGGTAGATGCCCGGTACGTCGATAAAATCCTTGAGCGTCGCCCGCCCCTCACCGTCGCTGAATTGCGTCAGCACATCGAAGGGTTTATTGAACAGGATCAGCTTTGGCTCGGCCGGCGGAGCCTTGGCCACACGGCGCGGGGCTGCGGCGGGGAGCTTCGCGCCAGGGCGACGGGAAGCGGGGCGTGGGGGACGGGGCATGGCGAATACAACATCTAACGGTCAGGGCCGACCATGCTAGTGGCCCGACCGTTAAATGACCACCATCCGATCAGCGGAACGGCGGCTCGTCGAAGCTGCGCAGCTTGCGCGAATGCAACGAGTTGAGTTCGGTGCGCAACAGGTCCAGCGCCGCGATGCCGATCTTCAAATGCTGGTTGACCGCTCGCTCATAGAACGCGTTAGCCGAACCCGGCAGCTTGATCTCGCTGTGCAGCGGTTTGTCCGAGACGCACAGCAGCGTGCCATAAGGCACCCGCAGACGATAACCCTGGGCGGCGATGGTGCCGCTTTCCATGTCCACCGCCACGGCGCGAGACAGGTTGATCAGCGGCCGCTCCTGGGCCCAGCGCAGTTCCCAGTTACGGTCGTCGTAGGTCAGCACGGTGCCGGTGCGCAGGCGTTTTTTCAGCTCGTCGCCCTTCTCGCCAGTGATGTTCGCCGCCGCCTGCTGCAGGGCCATCTGCACTTCGGCCAAGGCCGGAATCGGAATGTTCGGCGGTACCACCCGGTCCAGGATCCCGTCGCGGCGCATATAGGCGTGGGCCAGCACATAGTCGCCAATGGTCTGCGACTGCCGCAACCCGCCGCAGTGGCCGATCATCAGCCAGCAATGCGGGCGCAGCACGGCGAGGTGGTCGGTGATGTTCTTGGCGTTGGACGGGCCGACACCGATGTTCACCAGGGTCACGCCATGGCCGTCGTTGCTCTGCAGGTGATAGGCCGGCATCTGGTAGCGGTGCCAGACCACCCCGGCGGCGATGGCCGACGCTTCGCTGTGCTCCATGTTCTTGTCGATGATCACGTTGCCCGGCAGGACCATGCGTACAAAGCGCGGGTCGCTGCGCAGTTGCTCCAGGCCATGGACGATGAACTGGTCGACATAGCGGTGGTAGTTGGTCAGCAGGATCCACGGCTGCACATGGCGCCAGTCGCTGCCGGTGTAATGCACCAGCCGGCGCAGGGAAAAATCCACCCGCGCGGCGTCGAACAGCGCCAAGGGCAGCGGGTCGGTGTTTTCCCAGTCATAGAGGCCGTCGGCGATGCCATCGGTGGCGGCCGACAGGTCAGTGCTGGGGAATACCCGCGCCAGCACGGCGGCGGTCACACCGGAGCCGGCCAGTTCGTCGCCCTGCTCCACCACGTACGGGTACGGGATGTTCTGCTCGCTGACGCCCACTTCCACGGTGACGGTAAAGTCGTGCATCAACGGGACCAGCTGTTCCAGCAGGTATTTACGGAACGCGGCGGGATGGGTGACGGTGACGCTGTAGGTGCCGGGCAACTGGACCTTGGCGTAGGCCCGGGTGGTTTGCGGGACTTCGCCGTGGCAGTGATAGGTCAGGCGCAGGGCCGGATAACGAAACAATGCACGCTGCTCGGCATCCGGCTCGATGCGATCCTTGAGATAACGCATCAGCGCCTGGTTCAGCGCGGTGGTCGCACGCTCGTGCAGGGCCGCCAGACGATCCACGGCTTGTTCGGCGGTTTGAACGACAATAAACGCTTCGGTCACGATCAGCTTCCTGTGTTCTGACTTGCAGGCCTTCATCTTGCCTGCATCGTCGTCTGACGGGAACAGTGGCGTAGTGGACTCGCTCCCACACTTGATCTCAGTAGCCCCAGAATTGCCACCGCATATCCCCTGTGGGAGCGAGCTTGCTCGCGATAGCGGTGTGTCAGTCACCACAGATGTTGGATGGGCCGACGCCATCGCGAGCAAGCTCGCTCCCACAATGGACCTTCAGCGGCCCCTGGACTGCCATTCATCACAGGTGTGTGTTGTTTAAAAGCCGTGTGGGGTCGAGCGGGCGACGATGGCCTCTACATCCAAGCCCCGAGGCAGGGCACCGTACACCCGGCCGGTCGAACCCAGGCGACTGGCGATGAAGGCATCGCTGACCTCACTGTTGCCCGCTTCGAGCAACAGTTTGGCTTGCAAGCCAACGGCGATGTCTTCGGTCAATTGCCGGGCGCGGTACTGGATGTCGTCGGTGTCCTTGAACGCCGCGTGCAATTGATGGATGTGGCCGGCCAGGCGCTTGTCGCCGTGGCCGTCGCCCAATTCGCTGAACAAGACCTCCAGCACACCCGGCTCCTTGGACAAGGCGCGCAACACATCGAGGCATTGCACGTTGCCGGAGCCTTCCCACGTCGAGTTGACCGGCGCTTCGCGGTACAGGCGCGGCAGGATGCTGTCTTCGACGTAGCCGGCACCGCCCATGCATTCGGCAGCTTCGTTGATCATCGCGGGGGCGCGCTTGCAGATCCAGTACTTGCCCACCGCCGTCACCAGCCGGGCGAACTTGGCCTCGTGCTCATCGTTCAAGTGGTCCAGCGCCCGGCCCATGCGCAGGCTCAAGGCCAGGGCGGACTCGCTTTCCAGCGCCAGGTCAGCCAGGACGTTTTGCATCAGCGGCTGTTCGCTCAACAGCTTGCCGCCGACCTTGCGGTGCGCGCAGTGATGGCTGGCCTGGGTCAACGCCTGGCGCATCAAGGCGCTGGAGCCGACCATGCAATCGAAGCGGGTCATGGCCACCATCTCGATGATCGTCGGCACGCCTCGGCCTTCTTCACCGACCATCCAGGCCAGTGCGCCACGGAACTCGACTTCGCTGGAGGCGTTGGAACAGTTGCCCAGTTTGTTTTTCAAGCGCTGGATGTAGAACTGATTGCGCGTATCGTCGGGGCGATGGCGCGGCAGCAGGAAACAGGTCAGCCCCTTGTCGGTCTGGGCCAAGGTGAGGAAGGCGTCGCACATCGGTGCCGAACAGAACCATTTGTGCCCCACCAGCTCATAGGCCTGGCCCGGGCCGCTGGCGCCCACCGGATAGGCCTTGGTGGTGTTGGCCCGCACATCGGTGCCGCCCTGTTTTTCGGTCATTGCCATGCCCACGGTCACCCCGGGCTTGTGGGCCATGCCGACATTGCGCGGGTCGTACTCGGTGGCGAGCACCTTCGGCACCCAGCGCTCGGCCAGGTCCGGCTGCAAGCGCAGCGCTGGCACGCTGGCAAAAGTCATGGTCAACGGGCAACCAGTACCGGCTTCAGCCTGGCTGTGCAGGTAGGTCATCGAGGCACGGGCGACATGCGCACCGGGCTGTGGATGGGCCCAGGGCAAACTGGGCAGGCCATGCTCGACGGCGGCCCGCATCAACTGGTGATACGCGGGATGGAATTCCACCAGATCGATGCGATGACCGTAACGGTCATGACTGGAAAAAACCGGTTTGTTCTGGTTGGCCAGGAAGCCCGCTTCCATCAATGGCCCTCCGGCCAACGCCCCATACGCATCGATCCGCGCCTGCGCCCAGCCAGCCCCAAAGCGCTGCGACCACTGTTGCAGCGGCAGGTCGATGCGGTACAGGTTCGCGCCATCCAGGGATGGCGGCTGATTGGTGACGTCGTGGGTTTCAGCGAACTGGTGCAGGTTCATGACAGGGCTCCTCGATCGGCAGGGATTCAGTTAAGCACCGCCTCCAAGCCGAACAAAGTGTCATATGCGCCTAAATATCGGCGCTTTCACCCTGCCTGGGGCACAGCACCCGACGCTGGAGCGTCGCCTGCAAGGCCTCGAATTTCACCGGCTTGCTCAGGTAATCGATCAACGCGCCCGACGGGCAACACTCATGGCCCACGTTCGGGCTGACCACCAGCACCGGCAGCTCCTCGCAGCCGGACAACGATCGGATCTGGCAGCAGACCGACACACCGTCCAGCGGCGGCGCTTGGCAATCGAGCAGCACCGCATCAAAGCGCTCGCCGTGCAGCAGCTCCAGCGCGGCGCGGCCACTGTCGGCGGTGCGCACCCGATAACCCAGCTTGAGCAGCATGCCGCGCATGACCAACTGATCGATGTTGTTGTCATCCGCCAGCAGCACCGTGCAATCCTGGGGTTGGCGCGAACCTTGGCGGCCACCGAAGGCAAACGGCGTCGGGACCGCCGCCGGCAAGGCCACGTCAAACTCCACGTCCAACTGGAAACGGCTGCCGCGACCAGGCTCGGAGGTGTGGGTCAGGCGCCCGCCCAGCAGTTCCACCAATTGCCGGCAGATGGCCAGGCCCACACCGAGGCCGCCGTATTCGCGGGTCATCGAGCCGTCGAGTTGGAAGAAGCGCTGGTACAAGGTCGCTTCCCCCAAGTCGGTAAAACCGATTCCGGTGTCGATGACGGCAAAGGACAGCACCACCCGACCAAACTCCGTCGACCGGCCGCTGACTCGCAAGGCCAAGCCGCCCACCCGCGTGAACTTGATGGCGTTGTCCAGCAGGCATTCCAGGCTTTGGGCCAGTTTGCCGCTGTCGCCGAGCAACCGGTCCGTCAGGCCCGGGGCCACGTCGACCTTGAAATCCAGGCCCTTGGCCGCGGCATTGGCGCCGAACTGCACCTGCAGCGCATCGACCACCCCACGCAGACTGAACGGCGCGGGATAGACCTTGAGCTTGCCGGCCTGCAACTCGGTGAGGGTGAGGATGCCATTGACCATGCGCATCATGTCCCGCGCCGACCCGGCGGCGGTCTGCTGATACTGGGTCAGTTCCTCGTCCATCTCGACGGTTTCCATCAGCTCCAGGGAACCGATCACGCCATTCATCGGCGTGCGCAGTTCATGGGTCAGGGTGGCGAGGAATTCATCCTTGAGCTTGTTGCCGTGGGCCAGTTGCTGGTTGAGCACTTCGAGTTTCTGCCCGGCGTCCAACAGGGTCTGGGCCTGCTGTTCGCGCATGGCATTGATACGGTCGGCCAGGGCCAGGGACAACAGCGCCACTTCGATGGCCGAGCCGATCTGGCTGGCGTACATGGTCAGGAAGACGTTCGGCAGGTAACCCAACACCATCAAGGTATTGATGATGCCCCCCAGCAGAAACGCCGACCAGGCGATGATGAAATAACGCGCCACCCGCAGGCCACGCCACCAGGCGAACAGCCCGGCGGCAAAGATCGCCACCGTGAACACCAGCGCCAACGCCGTTGCCAGGCGCAGCGCCAGGGCATAACTGGTCATCAGCGACAGGCCGATGACCACGGCGCTGTAGCCGATCAGTGCCAGCAGCATGCGGTCCATCCAGCGGCCATGCTGGGCAGTTTGCAGGAAGCTGCGGGCGAACTGGCTGCCAAACAGGCCCGCGCAGCCAATGAAGAACGGCGTCGCGGCGTTGGCCCACCAGGGGTTGTCCGGCCAGAAGAACTCCACGGCGGCACCGTTGACCGACAACTGGTACAGGCCGAACGAGGCGATATAGAAGATGTAATAGAGGTAGCTGGTATCGCGCACGCTCAGGTAGATGAACAGGTTGTACACCAGCATCCCCAGCAGCACGCCATAGATGATACCCAGCACATACAGGCGCACCGGCTGTTGCTCGAGGTACGCGGTGCTCGACCACAGCGTCAACGGTGCCTGGATCGAACCCTGGCTTTGCAGACGCAGATAGACGGTCTGTTGTTGCTCGGGTTTGAACGCCAGGCTGAACAGATAGTTGTTCTGGCGGATCTCGCGGCTGGCGAACGGCAATGCATCACCGGTCTGGCGAACCAGGCGATAGGCCCCCGCCGCGTCGGGCAGGTACAAATCGAGGTGGTCCAATGGCGGGTAGGCCAATTCCAGCAGCCAGGTGCGCTGGGCGTCGGGATTGCCGGGACGATAGTGCAGGTCGATTTTCAACCAGAAGGCTGATCGTGAGTAACCAGCGTTCAGCGTGGCTTTGTCGTGGGGTTTGAAAGCGCCCGCCGCGGACTGGGCCAGGACCTCATCAAGCGTCGCCGTACCGCCCGCATCTTCGAACACTTGCAGGGCATGACCCAAGGGCAGGTTTTGGGTGAATTCATCGAATTCCAGGGCACTTGCCAGAGGGGGCAAGCACAGCAGTAACATCAGCAAATAGCGCATTGAAGCCCCAGCGTGGCCTGTCCGGTTGAGTCAGGAAGCCCCCCATTCCCTGAGTAGACGTAAAACCGGCATTACCTGTTATGTGTTGGATCCATCTCTAGCATAGCCGTTGATGGCCAATTTGCACCATCGAATTTTTTACCACAGAGGGCTCTAGAACGGGCGTTTCAGAGCAAAGCATTGAGATAGAGCTGTTGCTTTGGTCAGATTGAATAGCGCCTTGGAGCCGGACTCGACTGTTTGGACCTGGAACATGGTTTCTGTGGCGAGGGGATTTATCCCCGTTGGGGTGCGAAGCGCCCCCATTCAAGTTGTCTGACACACCGCAGTGTCAGGTTTAGGGCTGCTGCGCACCCCAGCGGGGATAAATCCCCTCGCCACAAAGAAATTCCCCCATCACATAAATTTTCCTCTGGCGCAGGTGCGCGCCGATCAAACAGGTTTGGTGGTAAGCTCGCGCACCATGAATATCTACAGCTCTCGCCCCGTTGTCCTTTGCCTCTCCGGCCACGATCCCAGTGGTGGCGCCGGTTTGCAGGCAGATATCGAAGCCCTGCTCGCCCAGGGTTGCCATGCCGCCCCCGCCGTTACCGCATTGACCGTGCAAGACACCGTCAACGTCAGCGATTTCCGCGTGCTCGATCGCGAGTGGGTGCTGGCGCAAGCCAATGCCGTGCTCAACGATGCCCAGGTGGCGGCGGTCAAGCTGGGAATGCTCGGCTCCCTGGAAATGGTCGACACGGTGGTCGAGCTGCTCCAGGCGCACCCGCACCTGCCGATGGTCTGCGACCCGGTGTTGCGTGCCGGCGGTGGCGGGCGCCTGGGCAAGGATGAGGTCGGCTACGCCATGCGCGAACGCCTGTTGCCCTTGGCAATCATCGCCACCCCCAACCTGCCTGAAGCACGCATCCTCGCCGAACTGCCCGAGGGCAGCGCCGACGAGTGCGCGGAAAAACTGCTGCCCTTCGTCAAACACCTGTTGATCACCGGTGGTCACGGCGACGAACATGAAGTCCATAATCGCCTGTACAGCCGCGACGGCCGCCGCGAAACCTTTACCTGCCAGCGCCTGCCTGGCAGCTACCACGGTTCCGGTTGCACCTTGGCCAGCGCCCTGGCCGGTCGGCTGGCCCAGGGCGAACAGCTCGCCAGCGCGGTCAAGACTGCGCTGGATTACACCTGGCGCACCTTGCGCGATGCCGAACAACTGGGCAAAGGCCAGTTCGTGCCGCGTCGCCTGCCGCTGGATTTCTGCTCGTAGCACCGGAGGCCTGTGGAATGAAATTACGTGGCCTTTACGCCATCACCGATAGCCAATTGCTGGCCGGTAAGTTCCTCGCTTATGTAGAAGCGGCGCTGGAAGGTGGCGTGACCCTGCTGCAATACCGCGACAAAAGCAACGACGAAGCCCGACGTCTGCGGGAAGCCGAAGCCCTGCGCAATCTGTGCGAACGCTACAAGACCCAGTTGATCATCAACGACGACGCCGAACTGGCCGCGCGCCTGGGCGTCGGTGTGCACCTGGGCCAGACCGATGGCCCACTGGCGCCGGTACGGGCACTGCTCGGGCACAAGGCGATCGTCGGCGCCACCTGCCACGCCAGCCTGGCACTGGCCGAACAGGCCGCCAGCGAAGGCGCCAGTTATGTCGCGTTCGGGCGCTTCTTCAACTCCAACACCAAGCCTGGCGCCCCCAGCGCACACCTTGAACTGCTCGAACAGGCGCACGTCAAACTGCATATCCCTGTCTGCGCCATCGGCGGCATCACCCTGGAGAACGCCGCCCCGTTGGTGGCCCACGGGGCCGACCTGCTGGCGGTGGTCCACGGCCTGTTCGGCGCCGACAGCAGTGCTGAAGTGACGCGCCGCGCCCGCGCCTTCAATGCGCTGCTACAGATCAAATAGTCCATTTTCCGTTTTCGAGAGCCCAACCATGTCCCGTTCCGAAACCCTGTTTGCCAGTGCCCAGAAACACATCCCCGGCGGCGTGAACTCGCCCGTTCGCGCGTTCAAGAGCGTTGGCGGCACTCCGTTGTTCTTCAAGCACGCCGAAGGCGCGTACGTCACCGACGAAGACGACAAGCGTTATGTGGACTACGTCGGCTCCTGGGGCCCGATGATCCTCGGCCACAGCCACCCGGACGTGCTGGATGCGGTGCGCAAGCAATTGGTCCATGGCCTGTCCTACGGCGCGCCGACCGCGATGGAAACCGAGATGGCCGACCTGGTCTGCTCGATCGTGCCATCGATGGAAATGGTGCGCATGGTCAGCTCCGGCACCGAGGCGACCATGAGCGCGATCCGCCTGGCGCGGGGCTACACCGGTCGCGACAGCATCATCAAGTTCGAAGGCTGCTACCACGGCCACTCCGACAGCCTGCTGGTCAAGGCCGGCTCCGGCGCCCTGACCCAGGGCGTGCCGAGTTCGGCCGGCGTACCGGCGGCATTCGCCAAACACACCCTGACCCTGCCGTTCAACGACCTCGAAGAAGTCGAGAAGATGCTCGGCGAAGTCGGCCAGGAAGTGGCCTGCATCATCGTCGAGCCAGTGGCCGGCAACATGAACTGCGTGCCGCCGGCGCCGGGTTTCCTCGAAGGCCTGCGCAGCCTGTGCGACCAGCATGGCGTGGTGTTGATTTTCGATGAAGTGATGACCGGCTTCCGCGTGGCCCTCGGCGGCGCCCAGGCCCATTACGGCGTCACCCCGGACCTGAGCACCTTCGGCAAGATCATCGGCGGCGGCATGCCGGTGGGCTGCTTCGGCGGCAAGCGCGAGATCATGGAATGCATCGCGCCGCTGGGCCCGGTCTACCAGGCCGGCACGCTGTCGGGCAACCCGCTGGCCATGGCCGCCGGCCTGACCACCCTGCGCCTGATCAGCCGCCCGGGCTTCCACGCCGAACTGACCGACTACACCACCCGCCTGCTCGACGGCCTGCAGATTCGTGCCGATGCGGCCGGCATCCCCTTCGTGACCACCCAGGCAGGCGGCATGTTCGGCCTGTATTTCAGTGGCGCCGATGACATCGTCACCTTCGAAGACGTCATGGCCAGCGATGCCGATCGGTTCAAGCGCTTCTTCCACCTGATGCTCGACGGCGGCGTGTACCTGGCCCCGAGTGCGTTCGAAGCCGGCTTCACCTCCATCGCCCATGGCGAGACCGAGCTGAAGATCACCCTCGATGCAGCCGAGCGGGCCTTCGCGGCGCTGAAATAAGCCTGTGGATAACTGACGCTGGCTGAAGCTGGCGTCAGTGATTGCTGACAACCCCCCGCCCTTTTCCTACGTATTTATGCCTGAAGCTGCTATTAGCATCCCCGCGCAGCAGAAAAACGAGTAAAGACTTTGTAAGGATGGCCCCGCTTATTTCATAATGCGCGCTTATTGGATCCCCCGAGGGTCCGCGCGCCCCTCAGAGGTAAGTCGATTCCCATGAACCGCACCGGCCGCACCCTTGCCTTGGGCTGCCTGTTGCTCCTTCAGCCGCTGCTGGCGAATGCACAGGCAGGCGGTAACTCGTTGTTGATCCCGGCGCTGGGCCGTTGCACGCTCAACACCCAGCCACAAGATCTCGCACCGGCACTCGACGCCTGTCAAAAAGCGGCGGACGCAGGTGATGCACAAGCGCAATACGAGTTGGGCGAGTTCTACTACGAAGGCAAGGCTGCACCGCGCGACCTCAAGCAGGCCCTCAACTACTTCGAAAAAGCTTCGCTGCAAGGCCATGCCCAGGCGCAATTCAAGCTCGGCGGCATGTTCTTCCATGGCGAAGGTGTGCCGGCCAACAACGTCCAGGCCTACATCGTCTTGAAGATGGCCGCGGTCAACGGCGCCGAAGAAGCCCTGGACACCGCCGACGAAGTCGCCGAACAGATGCCCCGCGACGAGCTGGAAGTGGCGACCCAGGTGCTGGGCCAGATCTTTCGCAAATACCTGATGGAATTGCAGAACGCCGACGGGCGTACGCCCTTCTCGCCGCTGCCCTGAATGATTGCCCAGGCCTTGAAGGCCTCATCGCGAGCAAGCTCGCTCCCACACTGGATCGCTGGTGTACACAAATCTTGTGTTCACAGAGAACCCACTGTGGGAGCGAGCTTGCTCGCGATTAGGGGCAACTCGGTCCTGAGCCCTACTTCTCAGGCATCGGCATCGGAAACGGCATCACATTACCGACCGCGCCGCGGGCTTCGCTGATTTTCGGCGTGCCCAGGCGTTCGACTTCGTCGATGCGCACGATCGAATGCATCGGCACAAAACTGCGCACCACGCCTTCGAACTGCGCCTTGAGCTTTTCTTCGCTCGGATCGACGACCACTTGCGTGCGCTCGCCAAAGACGAACTCTTCCACTTCCAGGAAGCCCCACAGATCACTTTGATAGATCTGCTTGGCGTACATTTCGAACACCTGGCCCTGGTTGAGGAAAATCACCTTGTAGATTGGAGCTTCACGTTTGGTCATGGCTGGCGAAACACATCGGCGGGTAAAAATGAGGGCGCGAACTATAGCATAGCCACTGCTCGCGCAGCGGTAGGAACCGGGGGACTTGTTCCCTATAATGCGCGGTTCTTTGAATCACGTGATGAACCCGTCCATGGCCAAGAAGCTTTACATCGAAACCCACGGTTGCCAGATGAACGAGTACGACAGCTCGCGCATGGTCGATCTGCTGGGTGAACACCAGGCCCTGGAAGTCACCGCCCGTGCCGAAGACGCGGACGTGATCCTGCTCAACACCTGCTCGATTCGCGAACGCGCCCAGGACCGCGTGTATTCCCAGCTCGGCCGCTGGCGCGAACTGAAGCTCGCCAACCCGGAGATGGTCATCGCCGTGGGCGGTTGCGTGGCCAGCCAGGAAGGCGCAGCCATTCGTGATCGCGCCCCGTACGTGGACGTGGTCTTCGGCCCGCAGACCTTGCACCGTCTGCCCGAGATGATCGACGCCGCACGTGCGACCAAGCTGCCGCAAGTGGACGTCTCGTTCCCGGAAATCGAAAAATTCGACCACCTGCCCGAGCCGCGCATCGATGGCCCGAGCGCCTATGTGTCAGTGATGGAAGGTTGCAGCAAATACTGCACGTTCTGCGTGGTGCCCTATACCCGCGGCGAAGAAGTCAGCCGGCCGTTCGATGACGTGATCGCCGAGATCATCCACCTGGCGGAAAACGGCGTGCGCGAAGTGACCCTGTTGGGGCAGAACGTCAACGGCTATCGCGGCCTGACCCATGACGGTCGCCTGGCGGACCTCGCCGAGCTGATCCGCGTCGTGGCGGCGGTGGACGGCATCGACCGCATCCGCTACACCACGTCCCATCCGCTGGAGTTCTCCGACAGCCTGATCCAGGCCCACGCCGAGGTCCCCGAGCTGGTCAAGCACCTGCACCTGCCGGTGCAATCGGGCTCCGACCGGATCCTCGCGGCCATGAAGCGCAACCACACGGCGCTGGAGTACAAATCCAAGCTGCGCAAGTTGCGGGCGGCAGTGCCGGGCATCTGCATCAGCTCGGACTTTATCGTCGGTTTCCCCGGAGAAACCGAGAAAGACTTCCAGCAGACCATGAAGCTGATCGAAGACGTGGGCTTCGACTTTTCCTATTCCTTCGTCTACAGCCAGCGTCCTGGAACACCGGCGGCCGACCTGGCGGACGACACCCCGGAAGAACTGAAAAAAGAACGGCTCAACGCCTTGCAACATCGCCTCAACCAGCAAGGTTTCGAGATCAGCCGACAGATGGTCGGCTCCGTCCAGCGGATTCTGGTGACCGATTATTCGAAAAAAGACCCCGGCGAGTTGCAAGGGCGCACCGAAAACAACCGCATCGTCAATTTCCGTTGCGACACCCCGGCCCTGATCGGCCAGTTCGCCGACGTGCACATCGACGCCGCGCAACCGCACTCCCTGCGGGGCTCGCTGGTCCAGTGACCTGCTAAAAACACTATTTTCTGTGGAAGCAAGACCTGTGGGAGCAAGGCTTGCCCGCGATAGAAGCACCGCAATCTCACTGAAGACCGCGGCGCCTTGATCGCGGGCAAGCCTTGCTCCCACCATGGGGCGTGCCAACCCTGTGATCAGATTCGCCTGTTTAAGAGCTTTCGCACCCAGCCTACTGGCGTTATCCTTGATTTCACCTTAATTGCCCCTGGGCGGCTAAAAACGACCTTGAACGCACCCATCGAACCACATCGCTTTATTCTCGAGCCCTTTGAGGCTCGCCGCTTCGCCAATCTGTGCGGGCAATTCGACGAGCACCTGCGCTTGATCGAACAGCGCCTGGCCATCGAGATCCGCAACCGCGGAAACCAGTTCGAACTGATCGGCGAACCCAAGCACACGACCTCCGCGGAAAATCTGCTGCGCCGTCTCTACCGGGAAACCAAGGGGAGCGAGCTGTCGCCGGATACGGTCCACCTGTTCCTGCAGGAATCGGCTGTCGAAGAACTCGACAACCACGCCCCGTCGGAACCAGCCGTGGCCCTGCGCACGAAAAAAGGCATGATTCGCCCGCGCGGCTTGAATCAGCAGCGCTACGTGAAGGAAATCCTGGGCAACGACATCAACTTCGGCATCGGCCCGGCCGGTACCGGCAAGACCTACCTGGCCGTGGCCTGCGCGGTGGATGCGCTGGAACGCGAACAGGTACGCCGTATCCTGCTGGTGCGACCGGCGGTCGAAGCGGGTGAAAAACTCGGCTTCCTGCCCGGCGACCTGGCCCAGAAGATCGACCCGTACCTGCGCCCGCTCTATGACGCGTTGTATGAAATGCTCGGCTTCGAATACGTCGCCAAGCTGATCGAGCGCCAGGTCATCGAAGTCGCGCCGCTGGCCTACATGCGCGGTCGGACCCTGAACAACAGCTTCATCATCCTCGACGAAAGCCAGAACACCACGGTCGAGCAGATGAAAATGTTCCTGACCCGGATCGGCTTCGGCTCCACCGCCGTCATCACTGGCGACATCACCCAGGTCGACTTGCCCAAGGGCACCAAGTCCGGGCTGAACCATGTGATTCAGGTGCTCAAGGACGTGCCGGGCATCAGCTTCACGCACTTCATGCCCAAGGACGTCGTGCGCCATCCGTTGGTGCAACGCATTGTCGAGGCCTATGAGCGTTTCGAGAATCGCGTCGATGAAGACTCGGTCGAAAGCAAAGGCAATCGCCACAATGCTTGAACTCGACCTGCAAGTGGCCTGCGAACACGCCGCCCCCAGCGAAGCCCAGTTCCGCCAATGGTGCGAACTGGCCCTGCGCCAGCGCAGCGCCGACTCGGAGCTGACGATCCGCCTGGTGGACGAGCCCGAAGGTCGTGAGCTGAACCACACCTGGCGGCAGAAGGACTACGCCACCAACGTGCTGTCGTTCCCCGCCGACGTTCCCGACGACCTGCTCGACATCCCGCTGCTGGGCGACCTGGTGATCTGCGTCCCGGTGGTGGAACGTGAAGCGGCGGAACAAGACAAGACCCCTGAGGCCCACTGGGCCCATCTGGTGATTCACGGCTGCTTGCATCTACTGGGTTACGACCATATAGAAGATGACGAAGCCGAAGAAATGGAAGCACTGGAACGAACGTTGCTTGCAGAGCTGGGTCATCCCGACCCCTACGCCGGCGACGAACACTGATACATCAACTGTAACGACAAAGGATTCAGAGTAATCGCTATGAGCGAAGATCGATCGAGCAACGGGCAGAAGTCATGGCTGGGCAAGCTCACCCAGGCTTTTGCCCATGAGCCGAAAAACCGCCAGGAGCTGCTGGAGCTGCTGCGCGATGCACACCAGAACAAACTGCTGGACAGCGAAGCGCTGGCCATCGTCGAAGGCGCCATCCAGGTCGCTGACCTGCAAGTACGCGACATCATGGTCCCGCGCTCGCAAATGGTCAGCATCAAGGCGACCCAGACCCCGCGTGAATTCCTGCCCGCCGTGGTCGACTCCGCTCACTCGCGTTACCCGGTCGTTGGCGAGAGCCATGACGATGTCATGGGCGTGCTGTTGGCCAAGGACCTGCTGCCGTTGATCCTTCAGGAGAACGGCGACAGCTTCAACATCAAGGACCTGCTGCGCCCGGCCACCTTCGTGCCCGAGTCCAAGCGCCTGAACGTGCTGCTGCGTGAATTCCGCGCCAACCACAACCACATGGCCATCGTCATCGACGAATACGGTGGCGTGGCCGGCCTGGTCACCATCGAAGACGTGCTCGAGCAGATCGTCGGCGACATCGAGGACGAGCACGACGTCGAGGAAGACAGCTACATCAAGCCGCTGCCCAGCGGTGACTTCCTGATCAAGGCCCTGACGCCGATCGAGAACTTCAACGAATTCTTCGACAGCCAATTCTCCGACGATGAGTTCGACACCGTCGGCGGCCTGGTGATGAGTGCTTTCGGGCACCTGCCCAAGCGCAACGAAACCACGGAAATCGGCTCCTGGCGCTTCCGCATCCTCAATGCCGACAGCCGCCGGATCCACCTGCTGCGCCTGTCACCCATTGGCCGATAACCCCTGCGAGACCCGCTAAGGACATACATGCGCTGGATAACCCGCCCCGGCTGGCCCGGTAACCTGCTGGCCGTGGCGGCCGGTGCGATCACCACCCTGGCCCTGGCGCCGTTCGATATCTGGCCGCTGGCATTGCTGGCGGTCGGCTTGTTCTATGCCGGGTTGCGCGAGCTCTCGCCACGCCAGGCCCTGGGCCGTGGCTGGTGTTTCGGTTTTGGCCTGTTTGGCGCCGGCACCAGTTGGATCTACGTCAGCATCCATAACTTCGGCGGCGCCTCGGTGCTGCTCGCCGGGTTGTTGATGCTGTTGTTCATCGCCGCCATCGCCTGGTTCTTCGCCCTGCCCGCCTGGCTGTGGGCGCGCTGGTTGCGGCGCAACGAGGCGCCACTGGCCGATGCCCTGGCGTTCGCCGCGCTGTGGTTGGGCCAGGAAGCGTTTCGCGGCTGGTTCCTCACCGGGTTCCCATGGCTGTATTCCGGTTACAGTCAGCTCGACGGCCCCCTGGCCGGCCTTGCGCCGTTGGGCGGGATGTGGCTGATCTCCTTCACCCTGGCCCTGACCGCCGCGCTGCTATACAACGCGCCGCGGTTGATCCGCAC
Source organism: Pseudomonas beijingensis (assembly GCF_030687295.1). NCBI lineage: Bacteria > Pseudomonadati > Pseudomonadota > Gammaproteobacteria > Pseudomonadales > Pseudomonadaceae > Pseudomonas > Pseudomonas beijingensis. The sequence goes on from NZ_CP117425.1 coordinate 5,579,860, forward strand.
CGGGCGCAGAGGCTTTATTGCCGCCGGCGTGCTGCTGTTGATCGGTCCATGGGTGGCCGGCGTGGTTCTCAAGGGCCACGCCTGGACCAGCCCTTCGGGCGACCCGCTGAGCGTCGCGGCGATCCAGGGCAACATCGAACAAAGCATGAAGTGGGACCCCGAGCAGCTCAACGCGCAGTTGGCGCTGTACCGCGACATGAGCTTCGCCTCCAAGCGCGTCGACCTGCTGATCTGGCCGGAAACCGCGGTGCCGGTGCTCAAGGAGTCCGCCCAGGGCTACCTGGACATGATGGGCAGCTTCGCCGCCGAGCGGCATTCGGCGCTGATTACCGGCGTGCCGATTCGGCAACTGGTGCATCACGAGAAGCGTTATTACAACGGCATCACCGTGACCGGCGAAGGTGACGGTACTTACTTGAAGCAAAAACTCGTGCCGTTCGGCGAGTACGTACCGCTACAGGACATCCTGCGCGGCCTGATCGCCTTCTTCGACCTGCCCATGTCGGACTTCGCCCGGGGCCCGGCCGACCAGCCGTTGCTGCAAGCCAAGGGTTACCAGATCGCCCCGTTCATCTGCTATGAAGTGGTCTACCCGGAATTTGCCGCCAGCCTGTCGGCGCGCAGCGACCTGCTGCTGACCATCAGCAACGACACCTGGTTCGGCACCTCGATCGGCCCGCTGCAACACCTGCAAATGGCCCAGATGCGTGCCCTGGAAGCCGGCCGCTGGATGATCCGCGCCACCAACAACGGCGTGACCGGCCTGATCAACCCCTTCGGCCAGATCACCGCACAGATCCCGCAATTCGAACGCGGCATCCTCTACGGCGAAGTGGTGCCGATGCACGACCTGACGCCGTACCTGCAATGGCGCTCGTGGCCGCTGATCATCTTGTGCGTGTTGCTGCTGGGCTGGGCGTTGATGACAAGTCGGATAGCCAGGACCGTTTAGGGTTTTCGGCAATCCTCTGTGGCGAGGGGATAAATCCCCTCGCCACAGATAAATGCCTGCCACAGATAAGCACTCCCACCAGAGCCCTGCTCAGCGATAGAACAACCAATACCCCATCAACCCCACCGCCTCATTCATCAGCTGCCCGGATTGCCAGATCGCCTTGAACTCCGGCATCCAGCCGCCCAGTGGCCGGGCGTTGTCCTGCCCCAGGAAACCAACAGGCGCCGGTACCACCTCAAACCCCGAGTGCTCGAAACTCCAGACTGCCCGTGGCATGTGCCAGGCCTGGGTGACCACCACGACTCGCTTGATGCCTTCCGGCAGCAGGATCTCGGCGCTCATCTGGGCGTTTTCCCAGGTCGTACGGCTACGCGCCTCTTGCCAGCGCACCTCGACGCCGAAATCCTCGCGCATCGAGTCGGCCATCAGTTGGGCCTCGCTGGGCGGGGTGCCGTAGTGCAAGCCGCCGGTGGTCAGCACGGGCAAGCCCGAAGCCTTGGCCAATCGCGCCGCATAACGCTGACGCTCCAGCCCCACACCGGTGGGCTGGTCGGCGCCCCAGGCCGGGTCGCCGCGTTCGCGACCGGAACCCAGCACCACGATGGCGTCGGCACGCTGGGCCAGGGTCGCCCATTCATTGCGCAGCAGCGGCGGTTCACGCTCCAAGGCCTTGGCGCTCCACTGCACCACCACCGGCAGGCTCATCAACCAGAAGCCGCCCAGGCCCACGGCGAAACACAGGCGGGCCAGGCGTGGCCGTGAATGGCGCCACCACCAGGCAAGCGCCAACGACAACAAAAGAATGCCGGGCGGCAATAAGAGTTGTTTGATGAAATAGCGAAACGGCATCGGGCATCTCCATAGATGCCCGAAGCCTAGGTGGGTTGACGCAAAGCGACAACAGATTCGAAAAAACCTTGAATCAAAAAAAGCGACACGCGTGAATCCGGCGTTACTTGAACTGCAGTGACCGGACCTTTACAGCATCCTTGTCAGGCGTCCGGTCCTTGAGCCATACAACCTTGGCCGAACGGGGCGCATCGAGACGCTTGAGTACCTGGGCCCCACTGGTGGGGGTTTGATGTCCGACCTGTTCGAGATAAGCCTTGACCAGTTCGAACTCCGCGGGGCTCAAGCCTCGCAGTTCCAGCTCTGCCGGACGTTCATCACGCAAGCGACCGGCGGTTCTTGCAGCGTCCAGGGCCACCCCGAGACGATCGATCAGTTTTTCATACAACTCAGGTGTAGCGACTTTTCGTTGTGATTCAACCATCCCTCACCTCATTGAAGATAAGACTCACTCCCCATTGAGAAGCTTAGCTTCGCTGGGCAAACCGGCAGGGCGCCGCGACCAACGGCCCTGAATACGGGTCCTCGCCAGCCGCTGTCGATGGCCAGCACGCAATCAGGGTTTCCCTCGGTAGAGCGCGGTCATGTATGCTACGGCGCTTCCTGTAACTCCACTTCCAGCTTGCCTGGGCATCGAAAACGCCGCATTCGGCGTCGTCTGCGTCCAGCATGGCCACGAAGAGGATTGGGCCACCCCATTCAGTACAAAAGTAGCCATGCACGAACACTACCAGCCCCGTGAAATCGAAGCCGCCGCCCAGTCGTTCTGGGACGAGCAAAAGTCCTTTGAAGTCAGTGAACAGCCAGGCAAGGAGACTTACTACTGCCTGTCGATGTTCCCTTACCCCAGCGGCAAGCTACACATGGGGCACGTGCGCAACTATACGATCGGCGACGTGATCTCCCGCTACCAGCGCATGCAAGGCAAGAACGTCCTGCAACCCATGGGTTGGGACGCCTTCGGCATGCCAGCGGAAAACGCCGCGATGAAGAACAACGTGGCCCCCGCCAAGTGGACCTACGAAAACATCGCCTACATGAAGACCCAACTGCGCAGCCTGGGCCTGGCGGTGGACTGGTCCCGCGAAGTGACCACCTGCAAGCCCGACTACTACCGCTGGGAACAATGGCTGTTCACCCGCCTGTTCGAAAAAGGCGTGATCTACCGCAAGAACGGCACCGTGAACTGGGACCCGGTGGACCAGACCGTACTGGCCAACGAGCAAGTGATCGACGGTCGCGGCTGGCGCTCCGGCGCGCTGATCGAAAAGCGCGAGATCCCGATGTACTACTTCAAGATCACCGCCTACGCGGATGAACTCCTGGAGAGTCTCGACGAGCTGACCGGCTGGCCCGAGCAGGTCAAGACCATGCAGCGCAACTGGATCGGCAAGTCCCGGGGCATGGAAGTGCAATTCCCCTACGACGTCGCCTCCATTGGCGAAGCCGGCACTCTGAAAGTCTTCACCACCCGCCCGGACACGCTGATGGGCGCCACCTATGTGGCGGTGGCCGCAGAACATCCGCTGGCGACCCTGGCCGCCCGCAACAACCCTGAGCTGCAGGCGTTCATCGCCGAATGCAAGGGCGGCAGCGTCGCCGAAGCCGACGTCGCCACTCAAGAGAAGAAAGGCCTGCCGACGTCGTTGTTCGTCGAGCACCCACTCACCGGCGAGAAGCTGCCGGTGTGGGTCGCCAACTACGTGCTGATGCACTACGGCGACGGCGCGGTCATGGCCGTGCCGGCCCACGACGAACGTGATTTCGAATTCGCTCACAAGTACAACCTGCCGGTCAAACCGGTCGTGCGCACCAGCGCCGGCGACCAGACACCGGCACCTTGGCAGGACGCCTATGGCGAACACGGCGAACTGATCAACTCCGGCGCGTTCAACGGCCTGGATTTCGTCGGTGCCTTCGATGCCATCGAAGTCGCCCTGATCAAGAAGAACCTCGGTGCCTCGCGCACCCAGTTCCGCCTGCGGGACTGGGGCATCAGCCGCCAGCGCTACTGGGGCTGCCCGATCCCGATCGTGCATTGCGACACCTGCGGTGACGTACCGGTGCCGGAAGATCAACTGCCGGTGGTCCTGCCGGAAGACGTCGTACCGGACGGCGCTGGTTCGCCCCTGGCACGCATGCCCGAGTTCTACGAGTGCAACTGCCCGAAATGCGGCGCACCGGCCAAGCGTGAAACCGACACCATGGACACCTTCGTCGAGTCCTCCTGGTACTACGCCCGCTACGCCTCGCCGCACTATGAAGGCGGCCTGGTGGAAAAATCCGCGGCCGACCACTGGTTGCCGGTGGACCAGTACATCGGCGGCATCGAACACGCGATTCTCCACCTGCTCTACGCACGCTTCTTCCACAAGCTGATGCGTGACGAAGGCCTGGTGAGCTCCAACGAGCCGTTCAAGAACCTGCTGACCCAAGGCATGGTGATCGCCGAGACTTACTATCGTCGCGAAGCCAACGGTGCCTACACCTGGTTCAACCCGAGCGACGTTGAACTCGAACGCGACAGCAAGGCCAAGGTCATCAGCGCCAAGCTGATCGCCGACGGCCTGCCGGTGGAAATCGGCGGCACCGAGAAAATGGCCAAGTCGAAGAACAACGGCGTCGACCCACAATCGATGATCGACCAGTTCGGTGCGGACACCTGCCGTCTGTTCATGATGTTCGCCTCGCCGCCTGACATGAGCGCGGAATGGTCCGACTCGGGTGTCGAAGGCTCGCACCGCTTCCTCAAGCGCGTCTGGCGCCTGGCCCAATCCCACGTCAGCCAGGGCCTGCCGGGCAAACTGGACGTTGCTGGCCTGAATGACGAGCAGAAAGCCGTTCGTCGCTCGATCCACCTGGCCATCAAGCAGGCCAGCCATGACGTCGGCCAGAACCACAAATTCAACACTGCCATCGCCCAGGTGATGACGCTGATGAACGTGCTGGAAAAAGCCGCGCAAGGCACCGAGCAGGATCGCGCACTGATTCACGAAGGCCTGGAGGCCGTGACGCTGCTGCTGGCGCCGATCACCCCGCACATCAGCCACGAGCTGTGGAATCAACTGGGTCACACCGATCCAGTGATTGACGCACGCTGGCCGGTGGTGGACGAAGCAGCTCTGGTGCAGGACAGCCTGACCCTGGTCATCCAGGTCAACGGCAAGCTGCGCGGCCAGATCGAGATGCCAGCCGCCGCCACGCGTGAAGAAGTCGAAGCCGCCGCGCGGGCCAATGAAAACGTGCTGCGCTTTGTCGATGGCCTGACGATCCGCAAAGTGATCGTCGTGCCCGGCAAGCTGGTCAACATCGTCGCAAGCTAATTGGATCGGGCGCCTGGCTCAAGCCTGGCGCCGAATACAACCTGCGGGGTCGCATGGTCGACCCCCATAGGGTTCAAGGGGAGCAACAAGATGATCAAACGTAATCTGCTGGTAGTGGGCCTGGCGGTCCTGTTGAGCGCCTGCGGCTTCCAACTGCGCGGCACCGGCACCACCGAGCTGGCGATCAAGGAACTGGACCTCAGCGCACGGGACGCCTATGGCGACACCGTCAAGATGCTGCGCGAGACCCTGGAGAACAGTGGTGTCAAGATCTACAGCGGTGCGCCGTACAAGCTGGTGCTGGCCAGAGAACAACAAAGCCAGCGCAGCCTGAGCTATGCCGGTGCCGGCCGTTCGGCCGAGTACGAACTGAACAACGTGCTGAGCTATGAGATCCGCGGCCAGAACGACCTGATGCTGTTGGACGACAAACTGCAGGTGCAGAAGGTCTACCTGCACGATGGCAACAACATCACCGGCTCCGACCAGGAGTCCATCGAAGTGCGCGGCGAAATGCGTCGTGAACTCGTACAGCGCATGATGCTGCGCCTGCAACAGCTGAGCCCGGCCCAACTGGAGCAGCTGCAACAGACCGCCGACGCCAAGGCCAAGGCCGAAGCCGAAGCGCTGGAAGCAGCACGCAAGGCTGAGGCGGAAACCCCGCAACAGTCGCCAATGCAGATCCCGGCTGAATAAGCCTTGCGGGGCACTCCGGCGCCCCGCTCGCTTTCTCTTATGAAGCTCGCTCCCGCTCAACTCGGCAAACACCTGCAAGGCGCCCTCGCGCCGGTCTACATCATCAGTGGCGATGACCCGCTGCTGTGCCAGGAAGCCGCCGACGCCATCCGCGCCGCCGCTCGCCAGCAAGGCTTCGACGAACGCCAGGTCTTCGCCGCCGACGCCAGTTTCGACTGGGGCACGCTGCTGCAGGCCGGGGCGAGCATGTCGTTGTTCGCTGAAAAACGCCTGCTGGAACTGCGTTTGCCGTCTGGCAAGCCCGGGGACAAGGGCGCCGCCGCGCTGATCGAGTATTGCTCACGCCCGGCCGAGGACACGGTGCTGCTCATCAGCTTGCCGAAACTCGACGGCAGCGCGCAGAAGACCAAATGGGGCAAGGCCTTGGTCGAAGGCCCGCAGACCCAGTTCGTGCAGATCTGGCCGGTGGATGTCAGCCAGTTGCCCAGCTGGATCCGCCAACGCCTGTCCCAGGCTGGCCTCTCGGCCAGCCAGGACGCGGTGGAGCTGATTGCCGCCCGGGTCGAAGGCAACCTGTTGGCCGCCGCCCAGGAAATCGAAAAGCTCAAGTTGATGGCCGAGGGCGGGCAGATCACCGTGGAAACGGTGCAGGCCGCCGTGGCCGACAGTGCGCGCTTCGATGTCTTCGGGCTGACCGATGCGATCCTCAACGGTGAAGCCGCCCATGCCTTGCGCATGCTCGAAGGCCTGCGAGGCGAAGGGGTCGAGCCGCCAGTGATCCTCTGGGCCCCTGGCCCGGGAATTGCGCCTGCTGGCCAACCTGTCCCTGCAATACAGCCAGGGCGTACCGCTGGACAAAGCCTTCAGCCAGGCCCGCCCGCCCGTCTGGGACAAGCGCAAACCGCTGATGAGCAAGGCCCTGCAACGCTACTCCGCACCACGCTGGGCGCAACTGCTGCTCGAGGCCCAGCGCATCGATGCGCAGATCAAGGGCCAGGCCGCCGGCTCGCCGTGGATGAGCCTCAGTCGGTTGTCGCTGTTGATGGCTGGGCAGCGGTTGGCGTTACCTGCCGAATAAGCACGCACTGAAGGCTGTTCTGCGGCGAAGACATCTCTGTGGGAGCAAGGCTTGCCCGCGATGAAAGCAGCGCGGTGTCTCTGAAACCGAGGTGTCTGTATCGCGAGCAAGCTTTGCTCCCACCTATCGGCACCACAAGTCGTGTGTTCGTCTGAATGACATTTCCTACGCAATGCAGGGACTGGACAACCCCCCAACTCTGTCCCATGATTTGCCCCGCAAAAACCACCCTACGAGAGATCCCATCATGAGCAAAAAGCCATCCAAGCATGGCCCGAACAAGGCCAAGTCCATCGTCGCCCAACCCCTGTTCCGCAGCCGCCAGGAACGACCCACCAAGGGCAAGGGCAGCTACCGCCGCGAAGCCTTCCAGTCTGACAACTGGGAGGCTTCTTGCTTTCTGGCCGCTTGAAACACTCGGACAAGCCCTACGCCCCTTTCGCATGTTAAGGTCAGCACCTGAATTGTATTTCTGGACCCGTGCATGCCCTTCTGTCTTTCCCATCGTTGGCCACTGCGCCAAATGATTGTTGCCGCAAGCGTTGTCCTGCTTGTCGCCTGCGCCGAAAAACCTACCGCCGCCGACGCCCAACCGCTCCAGACTGTTCCCACCGTGACCGCTCCGGCCATCGTGCCGCCTGTGGTGCCCACCGGTGACGACCTGTTCATTGCGCCCACCCAGACCTTCGCGCAATGGCAGGCCGGGTTTCGCAAGGAGGCCCTGGCCGCCGGGATCCGCGCCGATTTGTTCGACCGTGCGTTTATCGGTGTCAGCCCGGACATGAGCGTGATCAAGGCCGACCGCAGCCAGCCGGAATTCACCCGCCCCGTGTGGGAATACCTCGATGGCGCGCTGTCGCCACTGCGGGTCAACAAGGGCAAGAGCCTGATCCAGCAGAACGCCCAGGTTCTGCAAAACATCGAGCAGCGTTATGGCGTCGATCGCGAAGCGCTAGTGGCGGTGTGGGGCATGGAGAGCAACTTCGGTCAGTTCCAGGGCAGCAAGTCGGTGATCAACTCCCTGGCGACCCTGGCCTACGAAGGTCGGCGCCCGGGCTTTGCTCATGCGCAATTGATCGCCGCGCTGCAGATCCTGCAACAAGGCGATATCACGCCGGAAAAAATGCTCGGCTCCTGGGCCGGCGCCATGGGCCAGACCCAGTTCATCCCCACCACCTACAACACCCATGCGGTGGATTTCGACGGCGACGGCCGCCGCGACATCTGGGGCAGCTCCACCGATGCCCTGGCCTCGACCGCGCATTACCTGCAAAGCTCCGGCTGGCAACGTGGCCAGCCGTGGGGGGTCGAGGTCTCGCTCAACGAGGGCTTCGACTACACGCTGGCCGATGGCACTATCCGCAAGCCCGTCTCTGAATGGATGCGGCTAGGCGTCGCGGAATATGGCGGCTTGCCAATCGCCCCCGAGGACAAGCAGCTCTCGGCGTCCCTGCTCTTGCCGGCCGGCCATCGCGGCCCGGCGTTCCTGATCTTTGATAACTTCCGCGCGATCCTCAAGTACAACAACTCGTCGTCCTATGCCTTGGCGGTCGGGCTTTTGTCAAAGCGCTTTACCGATGGCGGGCTGGTCTACGGCCAATGGCCCAAGGAAGACCTGCCCCTGAGCCGTAGCGAACGCATCGAACTGCAAACCCTGCTGGGCAAGCATAACTACGACGCGGGCAACCCCGACGGCATCATCGGCGCCAACACCCGCAAGGCCATCCGCGGCGCCCAGCAATCGTTCGGCTGGCCGGCGGACGGGTATCCGACGCATCAGTTGCTGGAGGCGTTGCGTAGCCGCTGAATTGCCGTATGGCGGCTACCGCGATATCGCGAGCAAGCTCGCTCCCACAGGGGTTCTCGGTCAACCTGTGGGAGCGAGCTTGCTCGCGATGACTGATTCGCAGGCGCTACATGACTAGCGACTGACCACCACATCCTGCTCCAACACCAACCGCTTCTCCCCCGCATCCAGCGTCACCAACGCCCCCATGGGTAAGGTCAGGTTCGGATCGCAATGCCCACTGCGCCAGCCGGACACCACCGGAATACGCAACGGTTCGAAGGTCTGCTTGAGCAAGCGGTTCAACGCCTCGACATCAACTCCCGCTACATCCCCCACCAACACGCCACGCAACTTGTGCAACGTGCCGGCCAACCGAAGCTGAGTCAGCAGTCGGTCGATGCGATACAGCGGCTCGTTGACGTCTTCGATGAACAGGATCACCCCTTCAGCGTCGATCTGATAAGGCGTGCCCATGGTCGCGGCAATCATCGACAGGTTGCCGCCCAGCAGACGTCCGTGGGCGATGCCTGGCTCGACGGTGGTCAATGGGTAGGCGGCGGGGTGGTTCAGCGCGCTGCCGGCTTTCAGCTGCCCACGCAGCAGGCTAAAAAACGAGGTGACGGTTGGGGGTTCCTTGTCGCCCAGCAGATCGGCGTTGAGCAGCGGCCCGTGGAAGGTCACGAAGCCTGCGTAGCGGCTGATGGCCAGGTGCAGGGCGGTGATGTCGCTGTAGCCTACGAATGGTTTGGGGTTGCGGCGTAGGAGGTCGAAGTCGATGCGATCGAGGAGCCTTGGTGTGCCGTAGCCGCCGCGTAGGCAGATGATGGCTTTGATTTCTGGGTCGGCGAAGGCGGCGTGGAGGTCGTTGAGGCGTATTTCGTCGCTGCCGGCCAGGTAGTTGTCCTTTTCGTAGACGCCGGGGAATATTCGCAGCTCATGGCCCCTTGCGTGCATCCATTGGATGGCTTTTTCCGTGTCCAGGGGGGCGGGGCCGGCGGGGGCGATCACTCCGATCATGCCTTCTTGAGGGAGTGCTGGGACGGGGTGATGGGGGGTTAAGGTGTGGGCCATGGGGTTCCCGGCTTTTTGATCGTGTGTATATCCGTTTTTTGTGTAACGGCCACTTAGGGTTCCGCTCTTACAGCGGGTCACTTTTGGAAGAGCGCCAAAAGTAACCAAAAACGCTTTGCCCCACCACTCGGTGCCTCGCTTAGGCTCGGCATGCCCGAACGCAGGCATTGCTCCGTGGGCCGCCGCGAAGGGCCATCCATGGCCCAGCGCGGCTATCCCGGCATCCATGCCGGGATGCCCACTGCGCAATGCCTGCGTTCGGCCAGCGTGGTTTAACGGGGCGTCCAGATCAAGATCAAGATCCAAAGCAAGCAAAGCAAAGCAAGAGCGGGGCATGTTCAGCACTTATGCGGCTGCACTATCGCCATCGCGAGCAAGCTCGCTCCCACAGGGGGTGTGCGGGTGCCCACAACCTTTGCACACAATACAAAAACCTGTGGGAGCGAGCTTGCTCGCGATGAGGTCGACACATCCAACATCACTGCAGACTGACCCACCGCCTTCGCGAGCAAGCCCGCTCCCACAGGGGGTGTGCGGGTGCCCACAACCTTTGCACACAATACAAAAACCTGTGGGAGCGAGCTTGCTCGCGATGAGGTCGACACATCCAACATCACTGCAGACTGACCCACCGCCTTCGCGAGCAAGCCCGCTCCCACAGGAGAAATGCGGTCCCACCAAGAACCAGGTCGGCTATCAGGCCGCCTCGCGGTGGACGTTGATCTCGGGCGCCCCATTAACCACGATGGCTGAACGAAGGTATTGCGCAGTGGGCAACCCGGCATGGATGCCGGGTTAGCCGCGCTGGGCCATGGATGGCCCTTCGCGGCGGCCCACGGAGCAATGCCTTCGTTCAGGCATGCCGAGCCTAGGCGAGGCACCGAGTGGTGGGGCAGAAGCGTTTTGGTTACTTTTGACTGGGCCGGCTTCCGGGCTTCTCAAAAGTGACCCGCTGTAAGAGCGGAACCATCAGTAGCCGTTACCGAAGAAACGGATATACACACCACCCCAAAAACAAACGCTAAAAAATCAGGACCCGAGCAACTCAGCCTTGACCAACTTAGCCTGCTCATCCGCATGATACGAAGACCGCACCAACGGCCCCGAAGCCACGTTCTTGAACCCCATCTTGTACCCTTCCTCAGCAAACCAGGCAAAGGTATCCGGATGCACAAAACGCTGCACCGGCAGGTGACTACGCGAAGGCTGCAAGTACTGCCCCAAGGTCAGCATATCGATGTCATGCTCACGCATCCGCTTCATCACCTCGATAACTTCCTCATCAGTCTCACCCAGGCCCAGCATCAAGCCAGACTTGGTCGGAATGTGCGGCATCATCTGCTTGAAGCGCTGCAGCAAGGTCAACGACCACTGGTAATCCGACCCCGGGCGCGCGGCCTTGTACAGGCGCGGCACGGTTTCCAGGTTGTGGTTGAACACATCCGGCGGCTCGGCGGCGGTGATTTCCAGGGCGATGTCCATGCGGCCACGGTAATCGGGCACCAGGGTTTCCAACTGTACGTTCGGCGACAGCTTGCGGATCTCGCGGATGCAGTCGGCAAAGTGCTGGGCACCGCCGTCACGCAGGTCGTCGCGGTCCACCGAGGTGATGACTACGTACTTGAGCTTCAGGTCGGCAATGGCGATGGCCAGGCTTTCCGGTTCGTTGGTGTCCAAGGGCTTCGGACGGCCGTGGCCGACGTCACAGAACGGGCAGCGACGGGTGCAGATGTCACCCATGATCATGAACGTGGCGGTGCCGCCGGAGAAGCACTCGCCCAGGTTCGGGCAGGAGGCCTCTTCGCAGACGCTGTGCAGCTTGTGCTTGCGCAACAGCGCCTTGATGCGATCGACTTCCGGGGAAACCGGGATGCGCACGCGGATCCAGTCGGGTTTCTTCGGCAGCTCGGTGGTGGGGATGATCTTGACCGGGATGCGTGCAACCTTCTCGGCGCCGCGCAGCTTGACGCCGGCCTCTACCTTGGCACGCGGGGCCGGACGCTCGGTGACGTCCAGCGTCGGGATCATGGTTTGCACTGCATCAGTAGTCATATCAGTCGATTCCGCCCGTGAGGGTCGTCTGCTCAGCATAGTCGAGGTGTTTGACGAGCTGCGCGCGCAGCCGGGCACTTACCTCGGCAAATTCAATCGATCCTGCGTGTTCGCTCAACTGGGTCATCGCCAGTCCTGCGTAGCCACAGGGATTAATCCGTCGGAATGGCGCCAGGTCCATGTCCACGTTCAACGCCAGGCCATGAAACGAACAGCCGTGGCGGATCCGCAAACCCAGGGAGGCAATTTTCGCCCCATCGACGTAGACACCCGGCGCATCCGGCTTGGCCGCCGCCGTCACACCGTAGCTGGCCAGCAGCTCGATCAGGCACGTCTCCATGCGGGTGACCAGCTCGCGCACGCCAAACCCCAGCTTGCGCACATCCAACAACAGATAGGCGACCAGTTGGCCAGGGCCATGGTAGGTCACCTGCCCGCCCCGGTCGACCTTCACCACCGGGATATCCCCCGGCAGCAACAGGTGCTCGGCCTTGCCGGCCTGGCCCTGGGTGAACACCGGCGGATGTTCCACCAGCCAGACTTCATCGTCGGCGGTGGTGCCGCGTTCGTTCGTGAAGCGTTGCATGGCATGCCAGACCGGCTCGTAAGCCATCGTGCCCAGCTCGCGAAAGCCCAGCGTGCCCGGCATCACAACACCATGTGCACGAAACCGGTCGCTCGCAGCTCGCTGTTGATGTCGTAGAGCTGTTCCTGACCGGTGGCAATGATGTGCAACTGGATCGTCGTGTACTTGCCGTTGGTACTCTGGCGCTCGGCCAGGGTCTTGTGGTCAACGGTGGCATGTTTTTCAAGGATCGCGATGATCTTGTCCTTGAAACCTACGCCAGTGTCGCCGATTACCTTGATGGGGTAATCCGCGCAGGGAAATTCGATTTTTGGCGCCTTTACTTCGTCTGTCATGGCGTAACGGCCTCGTAAGCCGTGGTAACGCACATGGCCCCGCTCCGGATGGGAACGAGGCCATGCAGGTCAACACATCAATCAGTTGAACAAGCCGTAGAAGAATAGACGGATGCTATCCCAGATGCGGCGGAAGATACCACCTTCCTCGACCGCGTCCAGAGCGATCAGGTCAGCGCTGTGCACCACTTTGTCGTCCAGTTTGACTTCGACTTTACCGATCACGTCGCCCTTGGCGATGGGAGCGGTCAGTTGCGGGTTCATGGTCATGCTCGCAGCAAGCTTCTTGAGCTGGCCTTTGGGCAGGGTCATGGTCAGGTCCTGGGCCAGGCCGGCCTTGACCTGGTTGGTCGAGCCTTTCCAGACCTGGGCCTGGGCCAATTCGGTGCCCTTCTGGTAGAAGGTCTGGGTTTCGAAGAAACGGAAGCCGTAGGTCAACAGCTTCTGGGTCTCGGCGGCCCGGGCCACTTCGCTGTTGGTGCCGAAGACGACGGCGATCAGGCGCATGCCATCACGCACCGCCGAAGACACCATGCAATAACCAGCCTCTTCGGTGTGACCGGTCTTCAGGCCATCGACAGTCTTGTCGCGCCACAGCAGCAGGTTGCGGTTAGGCTGCTTGATGCCGTTCCAGAAGAATTCCTTCTGGGAGTAGATGGCGTAGTGCGCCGGGTCTTCATGGATGATTGCCCGGGCCAGGATCGCCATGTCGTGAGCCGACGAATAGTGCTCAGGGTTCGGCAGGCCGGTGGGGTTCATGAAGTGGCTGTTGGTCATGCCCAGGTCGGCCACGGTTTTGTTCATCATGTCGGCGAACGCATCTTCGCTGCCGGCGATGTGCTCGGCCAGGGCGACGCTCGCGTCGTTACCGGACTGGATGATGATGCCGTGCAGCAGGTCGCTGACGGTCACTTGCGAACCGACCTTGATGAACATCCGCGAACCGCCGGTGCGCCAGGCGTTTTCGCTGACGGTCACCGGATCGTTTTCACCGATCTGGCCGCGACGGATTTCCAGGGTGGCGATGTAGGCGGTCATCAGCTTGGTCAGGCTGGCCGGTGGCAGGCGCTGGTCACCGTTGTTCTCTACCAGCACCTCGCCGCTGCTGGCATCCATGAGCACAAAGGATTTGGCGGCCAATTGAGGGGGCGCCGGCATCATCTCGACCGCGAACGCGGCCGGTGAGAGAAGCAGCGGGACTAGCAGGCAAAGGCGTTTGGCAAAGGTGGTGATGTTCATCCGTCTCTCGAAATCGCTAATGGGACTGCCCGAAGGCAGAACTAAACAGGCAGCTTTCTAACGAGCTGCCGCGTATTTAAGTTGCTCACTCACACCCTTGCCGGGCTTTTATTATTCATGGAGCCAACAACCTGACCCGCTCCAACCGCAAGCGGGCCTCATTCAATCACTCAGCGGTGACCAGGCTCGGCGAGCCGAGATTGGCCAGGCGCACGCTGTTCTGCACCTGCTGGACTTCACCCGGAGAACCGATCGGCCCCAGGCGCACCCGATGCAGTGTCTGCTGGTTGCGCACGATCGAGCTGATGAACACCGGGGCGCTCACCATCGAGCTGAGTTTGGACCTCAGCAGCTCGGCAGCGTCCGGGTTGGCGAACGCGCCCACTTGCAGAAACTGGCCAGACGCTGTTGCAGAAGCGTTTTTTTTTGCATCGATCTGTACCGGCAGCACGGCCGCGGCGTGTTGCTGCGGCGGTGGCGTCCATTGCTCGACCGTGCCGGTGGACGCCGTCACGGTGGGCGCGGCATTTTGCGCCACTTTCGGCTCGTTGAGCATCAAAGGCGCCGGACGGCCACGTTGGGCCCACCATTCCTGCGGGTCGATGCCCTCGACCTTGACCCGGGCGGTGCCCGTTTCAGCGTAACCGAGTTTTTTCGCCGCCGCATACGACAGGTCGATGATGCGGTCGGAATAGAACGGTCCACGGTCATTGACCCGCAGGATCACGCTCTTGTTGTTGTCCAGGTTGGTCACCCGCACATAGCTGGGCAGCGGCAAGGTCTTGTGGGCCGCGCTCATGCCATACAGGTCATACACTTCGCCGTTGGCGGTGTTCTGGCCATGGAACTTGGTGCCGTACCAGGACGCCGTGCCAGAGGCCACGTAGCGCTTGGAGTCGGCCATCGGGAAATAGGTCTTGCCCAGCACCGTGTACGGGTTGGCCTTGTAGGGGCCGGTGTGCAGGGTCGGCGTGGCGTCGGGAATACGCGAGACATCCACGTCCCACCACGGCGCGCCGTCCTTGTGGGCCCGGTTGATGTCCAGGCCCGGCGTCGCACGCACGGCGGTGGTGTTTTTCTGGACCGGCGCACGGCTGGTCGAACAACTGACGACCAGCAGCGACAGCGCAGCCAACGCCACGAGTTTGAGGGGTTTAGCCTTCAGGGGTAGATGGGTAGGCAATGCCCGCATTATTTGACGCCCCGTGCTTTGACCAGCTCTTCAGACAGTTGATATACGGCCATGGCGTACATCACGCTGCGGTTATAACGCGTAATCGCGTAGAAATTCTTCAGGCCCATCCAGTATTCGGGGCCTTGTTCGCCTTCCAGGCGCATCGCGGTGACCGGCATGTCGTCACGCAGCGCATCATGACTCGACCAGCCCAACGCCCGCAACTCCCCGACGGTTTTCGTCGGCTCGATGCCCTCGGTCAGGCCCTCGTCCACTTGCTCGCCACGCACGTCGGCACGGCTGACCACCGGCTGGCCGGTTTCCCAGCCGTGACGCTTGAAATAGCTGGCGACACTGCCGATGGCATCGGTCGGGTTGGTCCAGATATTGATGTGGCCATCACCATCGAAGTCCACCGCATAGGCGCGAAAACTGCTCGGCATGAATTGCGGCAGGCCCATGGCCCCGGCGTAGGAACCCTTGAGGGTCAGCGGATCGACCTGCTCTTCGCGGGCCAGCAGCAGAAACTCGCGCAGCTCCTTGCGGAAGAACTCGGCACGCGGCGGGTAATCGAAGCCCAAGGTCGACAGTGCGTCGATCACCCGGAAATTCCCGGTATTGCGGCCAAAGAAGGTCTCGACGCCAATGATCGACACAATGAACTGGGCCGGCACGCCGTATTCCTGCTCGGCACGGGTCAGTGCCGCCTCGTGCTGGCGCCAGAAGTCCACGCCCCGGGCGATACGCGCCTCGGTGATGAACATCGGCCGGTACTCGCTCCACTGCTTGACCCGCTCGGCAGGCCGGGAGATCGCATCGAGGATCGACTGCTTGCGCTCGGCCTCGCGAAACACCCCCATCAGTTGCTCACCGGCAAAACCGTAGTCGCGGGTCATCTCACCGACGAATTCGGCCACCTGTGGCGAGCCTTCGTATTCACCGGCCCAGGCCTGCGACGCACTGCCGAGGAAGCCGACCAGGCCGATCCACGGCGCATATCGCGTCGACCAGCCACGCATTGCTTGCATTGAACTCTTCACCTTATTCAAACCTGCGCGATCCACTTGCGATGCGTATGAATCGACATCAAAACCCCAAACGCTGACAGTAGTGTCACCAGCGAAGTTCCTCCGTAGCTAATGAAAGGCAACGGCACCCCCACGACCGGCAACAGGCCACTGACCATACCGATGTTGACGAAAACGTAAACAAAAAACGTCATGGTCAGGCTGCCCGCGAGCAATTTGCCGAACAGCGTCTGGGCCTGGGCAGTGATCACCAGCCCCCGGCCGATCAGCAATAAATAGATCAGCAGCAGCACGCAGATGCCTACCAGGCCGAACTCCTCGCCCAATACGGCGATGATGAAGTCGGTGTGGCTTTCCGGCAAAAAGTCCAGGTGCGACTGGGTGCCCATCAGCCACCCCTTGCCGAACACGCCGCCGGAGCCGATGGCGGCCTTGGACTGGATAATGTTCCAGCCGGTGCCCAGCGGATCGCTCTCCGGGTCGAGGAAGGTCAGCACCCGCTGCTTCTGGTAGTCGTGCATCACGAAGTACCACATGGCCACCGACACCGGCACGGCGGCGGCGATCACGCTGAGGATCCAGCGCCAGCGCAGCCCCCCCATGAACAGCACGAACGCGCCGCCGGCCAGGATCAGCAGCGAGGTGCCGAGGTCCGGCTGGCGGACGATCAGGATGAACGGGATGCCGATCAGCAACAGGCTGATGCACACATGCTTGAGCTGCGGCGGCAAGGAGCGCTTGGCCAGGTACCAGGCGATGGTCGCCGGCATGATGATCTTGAGGAACTCCGAAGGCTGGAAGCGGATCACCCCGGGGATGTTGATCCAGCGGGTGGCGCCCATGGCGTTGTGGCCCATGATGTCCACCACCACCAACAAGCAGACCCCTACCACATAGGCCAGTGGCACCCAGCGCGCCATGAACCGCGGTTCGAGCTGGGCGATGACGATCATCGACACCAGGCCGATGCCGAACGAGGTGGCTTGCTTGGCCAGCAGGTCCCAGCTCTTGCCGCTGGCCGAATACAGCACGAACAGACTGCCCGCGGCCAGGGTCAGCAGCAGGATCAGCAACGGGCCATCGATGTGCATGCGCTGCAACAAGGTGGCGCGACGGCGCATCACGTCTTCGCTGGAGAGGATCCGGTCGAAATTATTCTTCACGGGCCGTAGCCTCCGCAGTGATGGGGCTTGCGTATTCGGGCTTGAGCTGGCCGTGCTCATCCAGCAGCCAGGCGTCCATGATCTGGCGCACCACCGGCGCGGCGACGCCGGACCCCGACTCGCCGTTCTCGACCATCACCGCCACGACGATCTTCGGGTCGTCGGCCGGCGCGAAGCCGACGAACAAGGCGTGGTCGCGGTGGCGCTCCTGGACCTTGGTGCGGTCGTACTTCTCGCCCTGCTTGATGGCGACGACCTGGGCCGTACCGCTCTTGCCGGCAATGCGGTATTGCGCGCCGATGGCCGCCTTGCGGGCGGTGCCGCGAGCGCCGTGCATCACCTGCTGCATGCCGATGTTGACCTTCTGCCAGTCCGACGGGTTGCGCAGGATGATGTCCGGCATCGGGTCCGGGTCCACTGGCTTCTGGCCTTCGATGGTCTTGGCCAGGTGCGGGCGATACCACTTGCCCTTGCTCGCCACCAGCGCCGTGGCCTGGGCCAATTGCAAGGGCGTTGCCTGCATGTAGCCCTGGCCGATCCCCAGGATCAGGGTTTCGCCGGGGAACCAGGCCTGGCGCCGGGTCGCCCGCTTCCACTCACGGGATGGCATCAGGCCGGGCGATTCTTCGAACATGTCCAGGGAAACTTTCTGACCAAGGCCAAACTTGTTCATGTAGGACGACAGACGATCGATCCCCAGCTTATGGGCCAGGTCATAGAAGTAGGTGTCGTTGGAACGCATGATCGCCGTTTCCAGATCCACATAACCGTCGCCGGTGCGGTTCCAGTTGCGGTACTTGTGGTCGTAGTTCGGCAGTTGGTAATAACCCGGGTCGTAGACCCGGGTCGACGCGGTGACCACGCCAGCATCCAGCCCGGCAATCGCCACGGCCGGCTTGATGGTCGAACCCGGCGGATAGAGGCCGCGCAACACGCGGTTGAACAGCGGTCGGTCGATGGAATCGCGCAGCTCGGCGTAGGCCTTGAAGCTGATGCCGGTGACGAACAGGTTCGGGTCGAAACTCGGCTGGCTGACCATCGCCAGCACCTCGCCGGTGTTCGGGTCCAGTGCCACCACCGCGCCACGCCGCCCGCCCAGCGCTGCTTCGGCGGCCTCTTGCAGCTTGATGTCCAGGCTCAGGACGATGTCCTTGCCAGGGATCGGATCGGTGCGCTTGAGCACCCGCAATACGCGGCCGCGGGCGTTGGTCTCGACTTCCTCGTAACCCACCTGGCCATGCAGCTCGGGCTCGTAGAAGCGCTCGATACCGGTCTTGCCGATATGGTGGGTGCCGCTGTAATTGACCGGATCGAGGGTCTTGAGCTCTTTCTCGTTGATCCGTCCCATGTAGCCGACCGAGTGGGCAAAGTGTGGCCCCTGGGGATAATGCCGCACCAACTGCGCCACCACCTCGACGCCGGGCAGGCGGAACTGGTTCACGGCGATCAGGGCGATCTGCTCTTCGGTCAGCTCGAACAAAATCGGCACCGGCTCGAACGGCCGTCGCCCCTGGCGCATGCGCTTCTCGAAGATCGCCCGGTCGTCGGGCGTCAGTTGCAGCACTTCGACGATCACGTCGAGCACCTGCTGCCAGTCGCCGGACCGCTCGCGGGTCATGCTCAGGCTGAAGCTGGGCCGGTTATCCGCCACCACCACGCCATTGCGGTCGAAGATCAGCCCGCGGGTCGGCGGAATCGGTTGCACATGCACCCGGTTGTTTTCCGATAGGGTCGAGTGGTACTCGTACTGGATCACCTGGAGGAAATACAAACGCGCAATCAGCACGCCGATCAGCACCACCACCGTAATAGCGCCGAACACGACGCGGCCCCGTACCAGACGGGCGTCTTTTTCGTGGTCCTTGATACGGATCGGCTGGGGCATGGGGCAGGATTACTTGTGGTAAGGGTGCCCGGACAGGACTGTCCAGGCACGATACAACTGTTCGCCGATCAGGATCCGCACCAGCGGGTGCGGCAACGTCAACGGCGACAACGACCAGCGCTGATCGGCCCGGGCACAGACTTCCGGCGCCAGCCCTTCCGGGCCACCGACCATGAAGTTGACCGTGCGCGCGTCCAGCCGCCAGCGATCGAGCTCCACCGCCAGTTGCTCGGTGCTCCAGGGCTTGCCGTGGACTTCGAGGGTGACGATGCGCTCGTTCGGCCCGACCTTGGCCAACATGGCTTCGCCTTCCTGGCGGATGAAACGCGCCACGTCGGCGTTCTTGCCACGGGTGTTGAGCGGAATTTCCACCAGTTCCAGGGCCAGCTCGGACGGAAGACGCTTGGCATATTCATGCCAGCCTTCTTCCACCCACTTGGGCATGCGAGAACCGACGGCGATCAGGCGCAGTCGCACAGCGGTCCCTTATTGCTGGTCTTTGTTGAGCTTGGTGAAGTGCTCATGGGGGTTTTCCGGGCTGTGGTGCGCGGCGCTGGCCGAACGGCTTTGCTCGGCACCGGCCCACAGGCGTTCCAGGTCGTAGAACTGGCGCGCCGAGGCGGTCATCATGTGCACGATGACATCGTCCATGTCCAACAGTACCCAGTCGCTGTCGCCCTTGCCTTCTTCACCCAGCGGCTTGACGCCCTGGGCCTTGACCGCTTCGCGGACCTTGTCCAGCATCGCGCCGATCTGGCGGTTGGAGGTACCGGTGGCGATGATCATGTAGTCGGTGATGCTCTGCTTGTCACGAACGTCGAGCACCTGGATGTCCTGGGCCTTGACGTCTTCCAGGGCCGCCACGGCCACCTTGACCAGCTCTTCGCCGTCCAGCGTCACGCCGGTGTGGGCTTCTACGGGCAGCGGGGCGCTCTTGAACGTGCCCTTGCGCTTTACTTTGTTTACGTCTTTGTCAGTCATATAAAACTCGTTTTGCTCGTATGTTCGGGCGCTTCGCTACACGCATTCACGTGCCTTGAAGCGCGCCTCTTTCAGTTCGACGCACGGTAAAGCCCGTGCGCATCGATGTAGGCCAGGACCGCGTCGGGCACCAGGAAACGTACCGACTTACCGCTGGCCAGCAGTTGACGGATCTGGGTGGCGGATACCGCGAGCGGCGTCTGCCAGACGAATGCAATCTGTCCGCTCGGCCCTTTCAGGGCCAGCGGGTCGCTCACCGAGCGGGCCGCCAGCAGGTTGCGCAAGGCATCCGGCGGCTCGCTGTCGGCATCCGGGCGTTGCAACACCAGGATGTGGCAATGCTGGAGCAACTCTTCCCAGCGATGCCAAGTGGGCAGGCCGCAAAATGCGTCCCAGCCCAAAAGCAGAAAAACCTGGGCATCAACGGCCAGTTCGGCACGCATCAGCTCCAGGGTATCAATGGTGTAGGACGGCTTGTCCCGCTGCAATTCGCGGGCGTCCACCACCAGTGGTGCCACACCGGCCACCGCGCACTCGACCATCGCCAGGCGGTCCTGCGCCGACACCTGCGGCATGTCCCGGTGAGGCGGCCGGGCGCTGGGCGTCAGGCGTAGCTCATCGAGGGCCAGGGCGTCGGCAACTTCCAGCGCACCGCGCAGATGGCCGATGTGCACCGGGTCGAACGTGCCGCCCAGGATACCGATGCGCCGGGGCGGGATTGTCGTCGTCACAGCGGCCGGCGATTCGAGGTCGCCCAAGTCAGACCGGCTCCTGTCCGCGCAACTGGCCATCACCGACCACGATGTACTTCTCGCAGGTCAGGCCTTCCAGACCGACCGGGCCGCGGGCGTGCAGCTTATCAGTAGAAATGCCGATCTCGGCACCCAATCCGTATTCAAAGCCATCGGCGAAGCAGGTCGGGGTGTTGATCATCACCGATGCCGAGTCGACTTCGGCCACGAACCGCCGGGTTTCGCCCTGGTGTTCACTGACGATGGAATCGGTGTGGTGCGAGCCGTGGCGGTTGATGTGGTCGATGGCCTGGTCCAGCCCGTCGACCACACGGATCGACAAAATCGGCGCCAGGTATTCGGTGTCCCAGTCTTCTGCCGTGGCCGCGACGGCCTCGATGATCGCCCGGGTACGCTCGCAACCACGCAGCTCGACGCCTTTTTCGCGGAACTGGGCGGCCATCGAGGGCAAAAAATCCTGGGCAACGGCCTGGTCCACCAGCAGGGTTTCCATCGCGCCGCAGATACCGTAGCGGTAGGTCTTGGCGTTGAAAGCGATGCGCTGGGCCTTTGGCAATTCGGCGTGGGCACTGACGTAGACGTGGCAGATGCCGTCCAGGTGCTTGATCACCGGCACGCGGGCGTCACGGCTGACCCGTTCGATCAAGCCCTTGCCGCCACGGGGCACGATGACATCGACGTACTCGGGCATGGTGATCAGGGCGCCGACCGCGGCGCGGTCGGTGGTTTCCACCACTTGCACCACGGCCGCCGGCAGATCGGCCTCGGCCAGGCCGCGCTGGATGCAGGCGGCAATGGCGCGGTTGGAATGGATGGCCTCGGAGCCGCCACGCAGGATGGTCGCGTTACCCGACTTCAGGCACAGGCTCGCGGCGTCGATGGTCACGTTCGGCCGCGACTCGTAGATGATCCCGACCACGCCCAGGGGCACGCGCATCTTGCCGACCTGGATGCCCGACGGACGGTAGCTCATGTCGCGGATCGCCCCGACCGGGTCCGGCAGGGCCGCGACCTGGCGCAGACCGACGATCATGCCGTCGATGCGTGCCGGGGTCAGCGCCAGACGCTCGAGCATGGCCGGCTCCAGACCATTGGCCCGGCCAGCGGCCAGGTCCAGCTCGTTGGCGGCGGACAACTCGGCGCGCGCGGCGTCCAGCGCATTGGCGGCGGCCTGCAGGGCGCGGTTTTTCTGCGCGGTGCTGGCCCGGCCGATGATGCGCGACGCTTCGCGAGCGGCGCGACCCAGGCGGGTCATGTAGTCAAGAACGGACTCAGTCATGGTCTGTGTGGTCTTGGCGATGGGGAAAGCGGCAGATTATAGCTGTCGTAACCCTCGACTAACAGCATGGACTCGCAGTGGTGACCGGCGGAGAAGCAAAACAGGCGTAAACAGCCGGTTGAAGCAGGTGTTCAGCGGTGATTAAGCTTTGCATTGCTATCATCGCACTTCCTTTGGCCTCACTTCGTCTATCGCCATGACCGATTTGCCATCGCCCAACGCCCTGCCCCACGCCTTTTTCGACCGCGACGCCCAGGTGCTTGCCAAAGACCTGCTGGGCAAAGTCATCCGCCACAAGGTCGGCGACCTGTGGCTCAGCGCGCGGATCATCGAGACCGAGGCGTATTACTTCGCGGAAAAGGGCAGCCACGCCTCCCTGGGCTACACGGAAAAACGTAAGGCTTTATTTCTGGATGGCGGGCACATCTATATGTACTACGCCCGGGGCGGCGATTCGCTGAACTTCAGCGCCCAGGGCCCCGGCAATGCGGTGCTGATCAAATCGGCGTACCCGTGGGTCGATGCCCTGTCCGGGCCGGCGAGCCTGGCGCAGATGTTATTGAACAACCCCGACGCCCAAGGCCGACCGCGTACACCGCAAAAACTCTGTGCCGGCCAGACCCTGTTATGCAAAGCTTTGGGGCTGAAAGTGCCGGACTGGGACGCCAAGCGCTTCGACCCCGAGCGCTTGCTGGTGGAAGACGTGGGCGTGCCAACGGTCAATGCGATCCAGACCACTCGCCTGGGCATTCCCCTGGGACGGGACGAGCACCTGCCCTACCGTTTTGTCGATGCGGCCTATGCCCCGTGGTGTACCCGTAATCCGTTGCGGCGGGGGCAGGTCGAAGGGCGTGATTACTTTTTGCTTTCCTGATGAAACACCGCATCCCCCTTGTGGGAGCGAGCTTGCTCGCGAATGCGGCGTGTCAGTTGATATTGATGTACCTGACACACAGCATTCGCGAGCAAGCCCGCTCCCACAATGGATCTTCAGTGGATGCGAACTTTTGTTACACCCTGAATTACCTGTGGGGAGCTTGCTCGCGATGGCGTCGGGTCAGCAGAATGGGGGCTGACTGACACACAGCTATCGCGAGCAAGCTCGCTCCCACAGTTGATGTTCAGTGGCCACAGGTTTTGTGTTCACAACAGAAACCCACAGGGGATTCGGTGCATGCCCATCACTATTCAATGGAGTTGTTCTTATGGGCCCATGGCTCGATAGCATCACCGGTTGGTTGACCGTCAACCCGCAATGGCTGGCGGTGGCGGTGTTCATCGTCGCCTGCGTGGAATGCCTGGCCATCGCCGGTCTGATCGTGCCGGGCACGGTGCTGCTGTTTGCGATTGCGGTGCTGGCCGGCAGCGGCGCATTGTCCTTGGGCGAGACGCTGCTGCTGGGCCTGCTCGGGGGTTTGCTGGGGGACCTGGTGTCGTACTTCCTCGGCCGGCATTTCCACCAGAACATCCGGCGCCTGCCGGGGCTGCGGCATCACCCGGAATGGATGAGCGCCGCGGAAAGCTATTTCCAGCGCTACGGCATCGCCAGCCTGCTGGTGGGCCGTTTCATCGGCCCGCTACGGCCGATGTTGCCGATGGTGGCCGGGATGTGCGACATGCCGTTCCCGCGCTTCGCCGCCGTCAGCGTGTTGGCCGCGTCGGGCTGGACCGTGGCCTACCTGTTGCCGGGCTGGGCCACCGGGGCGGCGTTTCGCCTGCCGCTGCCCGAAGGTTTCTGGCCCCAGGCCGGCGTGGTCATCGGCAGTATCGCGGTGATGATCGGGCTGAGCGTCAACAGCACCCTGCGGCGCCATCGTCATGCCACAGCACTGATCGCCGGCATCGGCCTGGTGATCCTGATCGGCCTGTTCATCGGCTTTCGCTACCTGACGGCGTTCGACCAAGGCTTGATGGCCCTGGTCCAAGAGCATCGCGGCCCGACGCTGGATGAAATCGCCGTGACCTTTACGCTGATCGGCGAATTCCGCTACATGTTGATTGTGTGCAGCCTGGTGACCGGGTTGCTGCTGTTGGCACGGCAATGGCGCCAGGCAATCTTCGCCGGGGGCACGATGCTGTTCACCGCCCTGGCCAATACCGGCTGCAAACACTTCTTTGCCCGTGTGCGCCCGGAAATCCTCACCGACCCGCTGACCAGCTACAGCATGCCCAGCGGCCATTCCTCCGGGGCATTCGCGCTGTTCCTGACCCTCGCTGTCCTGGCCGGCCGCGGTCAACCGCCACGCCTGCGCCTGACCTGGCTGCTGCTGGGCTGCCTGCCGGCACTGGCCATTGCCCTGTCGCGGGTCTACCTGGGCGCGCACTGGCCCAGCGACATCGTCGCCGGGGCGATGCTCGCCGCCAGCATCTGTGCGGCCGCCCTGTGGTTGAGCCAGCGCCAGACCCCGCTGCCGGCCATGCCGCCGAAAGTCTGGTGGCTGGTCCTGCCGGCGCTGGTGGCGGTGTTCAGCTTCTTCGCCCTGCGGCATTTGCCCCATGCGATGTTGCGGTATGCCTATTAGGCAATCGCGAGCAAGCTCGCTCCCACAGGAGATTTGTGGCGCACGCCAATCCCGCAGCCAACCCAATACCACTGTGGGAGCGAGCTTGCTCGCGATGACGGCTGCACAGTCGACATTGATGCAAGCTGACCCACCGCTATCGCGAGCAAGCTCGCTCCCACAGGGGGGGCGGTGTTGTTCGGTGGATATGAGGGGTGTCAGGCGAAGAGCTCACCTTGCAACTCATCGAGCAACGCCTGGATCGCATCCAGGCGCTGTTGCGGGTCGTCGAGTTGCAGCAGGTCGATCTTGTCCAGCTCATTGAACGGCAGCAGGTAAGCCAGTTGATTGGCCAGCGATTGCTGGCCGGTCGCTTCGGTGCCCATGTTCAGAGCCTCGACCATCGGGTGCTCGGCCAGGGCCTTGAGCAGCGCCACCAGGTCGGCGTCTTCATCCTGCAGCGGTTGCTCCGGCTCTTCTTCCAGCCACTCGACCTCGGCGACCGTCAGTTGATCGGCCTGGACGCTGCTGTCATGGACGATAAAGCGCCGCCCACCCTGCACGCGAATGCCCAGCAGACCATTGTCCTGCTGGGAAAAATCGGTAATGCGCGCTTCACAGCCGACCCGCGCGTAGCCTTCAGGCGCGATGCCGACTTCCTCGCCATCGAGGATGCACACCACCCCGAAGCCTTCGCCCTTTTTCATGCAGCGCCCGATCATGTCGAGGTAGCGCGCCTCGAAAATCTGCAAGTCGAGGATGCAACCGGGGAACAGCACGGTGTTCAACGGGAAAAGCGGCAAGCTCATAACCAGATCCTTAAACGGTCATCGACACCACCAACGGCAATAGCACTGCCGTGGCCACGCCCATTAGACTCATCGCCAGCGCCGCAAAGGCACCCGACTCTTCGCTTTCCTGCAACGCCACCGACGTGCCCACCGCATGGGCCGCCAGCCCCAGGGCCATGCCCCGGGCCTCAGGGCTATGGACACCCAACCGGGTCAGAATGCTCGGGCCGAGGATCGCCCCAAGCACACCGGTGATCAACACGAACACCGCCGCCATGGCCGCCACGCCGCCGATCTGCTCGGCCACCAGCATGGCGATCGGCGAAGTCACGGACTTGGGCGCCATGGTCATCAGGATCATGTGCTCGGCCCCAAAAGCCCAGCCCAGCAACACTGCGGAGCCCGTGGCAAACACCCCGGCTATCACCAGCGTAGTAAAAATCGGCCAGAACAACTGCCGGATCCGTCGCAGGTTCAAATACAGCGGCACCGCCAGGGCGACCGTGGCCGGACCCAGCAGAATGCTGAGGATCTCGGTGCTCTTGCGGTACTCGGCATAGCCGATGCCGCAGCCGACCAGCACGCCGATCAACAGCACCATCGACATCAGCACCGGTTGCAGGAACACCCAGCGGGTCTTCTCGAATGCCGCCAGCACCAGTTGATAGGCGCCCAAGGTAATGCCGATGCCGAACAGCGGATGGTGGATCACCGAGGTCCAAGCGCCCTGCCAGTCGAGCATCATTGGCTGTCCTCCGGGGCGGCGACGTGACGGCGGGCCAGGCGCTGCATCAACACCCCCGTCAGCGCCACGGACAGCACCAGCGACAAGGTCAACGCGCCAACGATGGCCCAGAAATCGGCGGCAATCGCCCCGGCATAAACCATCACCCCCACCGCAGGCGGCACCAGCAGCAAAGGCAAGTAACGCAGCAGGCTGCCGGCGGCCAGGTTCAGCGGCTCGCTGACTTCGCCGCGCACCACCAGATAGCCCAGCAGCAACAGCAGGCCAATGATCGGCCCTGGCAGCACCGGCAAAAACAAATGATTGATCGCAGTGCCCAGCAATTGAAACAGCACCAGCCAGGTCAGGCCCCGTAGCAACATCCGCTCTCTCCCCCAGCAACAGACCCAATGAACGCGCCAATTCGATTCACGGCGTGATTGTGTGGCGAGGGAGCTCGCTCCCGCTTGAGTGCGAAGCGCTCATAAAATGGGGCCGCTGCGCAGCCCAGCGGGAGCAAGCTCCCTCGCCACGAAATCAAACGCACACGTTAAGTGAACGCAATTGCAAAGAATGCGCCGGCATTATAAGCATGCCCGCGCTATGGTTCGGCATTCGTAAAAAGCATGGTCGATGACCTGCTCGGCGCGTCATGTTGATCTACAGTGGTTCTCCGGGGCCGCCAATCCCCGTTCCAGAAAAAGTAAAACGATGAACCCAAGGAGAGTCTCAATGCCCTACGTCCCCGTTGCAGCGCTCAAAGATTATGTCGGCAAGGAACTTGGACGTTCCGAATGGCTTACCATCGATCAGGAGCGCATCAACCTGTTCGCCGAAGCCACTGGCGACTTTCAGTTCATCCACGTCGATCCGGTCAAGGCCGCGCAGACCCCGTTCGGCAGCACCATCGCCCACGGTTTCCTGTCGCTGTCGCTGATGCCCAAGCTGATGGAAGACATCCTGATCCTGCCCGAGGGCGTGAAGATGGTCGTCAACTACGGGCTGGACAGCGTGCGCTTCATCCAACCGGTGAAAGTCGACTCCAAGGTCCGGCTCAAGGTCGACCTGGTGGACGCCACCGAGAAAAAACCCGGCCAATGGCTGCTCAAGGCCACCGCCACCCTGGAAATCGAAGGCTCGGAAAAACCGGCCTACATCGCCGAGCCGCTGTCGCTCTGCTTCGTGTAAACCTGCGCAAATGCGAAACCGTCCAGGCAGTTTCGCATCGCTTTTCTATGTCTAGGGGGCATAGCTGCGGCATACTCGTGGCCTGATGACCTGGATCCCGTTATGCGCTTACTCGTCCCACTGACCCTGACCCTGTTGCTCGCCGCCTGTGGCGACGGCGAATCGCCGCTGCCTCCCGACGCGCGCCTGCCCGACGGCGGCCGCTATCGCGGCGACCTGGTGGATGGCCTGCTGCAAGGCCAAGGGCGCATCGACTACCCCAACGGCAGTTGGTACGCCGGGCAGTTCGACAAAGGCCAGTGGCACGGCACCGGGGAATGGCATGGCAGCAATGGCGAGGTCTATCGTGGCCAGTTCAATCAGGGCCTGTTCCACGGCCAGGGCAGCCTGACCACACCGACCAGCAGCTACACCGGCGGCTTCAAGCTGGGCCGCCGGGACGGTGAAGGGACGCTCAAGGAAAACGGCACAACCTACCGGGGCGAGTTCAAAGCCGACCGCTATTCCGGCCTCGGACGCCTGGAACTCGACGACGGCAGCCAGTACCAGGGCCCCTTCGTCAACGGCAAGCCCAACGGTGAAGGCCAGCGCTTCGACGCCAGTGGCAACCAGTTCACCGGGCATTTTGTCGATGGGCAACTGCAGGGCAAGGGCACCTTCAACAGCGCCGAGGGGGATGTCTACATCGGCGGTTTCAGGAACAACCAGCTCAACGGTCGCGGTCGCTACGAAAATGCCGACGGCGACGTCTGGATCGGCCAGTTCAAGGATGGCGCGCTGACCGGCAAGGGCGAATTGATCGGCGCCGACGGCAGCCATTACCTCGGCCAATTCAATGACTGGCGCTTTACTGGCGAGGGCCGCCTGAACCTGCCCGACGGCAGCTTCTACATCGGCCAGTTCGAAAGCGACAGCTACCACGGGCGCGGCACGTTGGTGTTGACCGATGGCACGGTGCAAAGCGGCACCTGGGCCAAGGGCCAACGGGTGCGCGACGCGGACGGCAGGTTGTTGCCGGATGTGCTCGAACTCGGCCTGCTGGCCCAGGGCCGCCTGCTGGAGGACGCCCTGGCCAATATCCCGGCCTCGACCCCGGCGGTGGAACTGTACACCCTGACCCTGGGCGGCGACGGCAAGCAAAGCGTGTTCCTGCGCGAATCCGACTATGTGGCCAACATGCTCGCCAGCCGTTTCGGCGCATTCGGCCAGATCCGCCTGGTAAACCACCGCGATCACCTCGGCGATCGGCCCATGGCCAGCCGCGAAAGCCTGCGCCGCGCCGCTGCCACCCTGGCCGAACGCAGTGGCCCGGAAGACCTGATTTTCATCTACCTGACCAGCCACGGCACCAGCGAGCATGAGCTGGTGCTCGACCAACCGCGCATGGAACTGGCCGACCTGCCCGCCGATGAACTGGCCGCGGTCCTGGCGCCGCTGAAGAACCGCGACAAGATCGTGGTGATCTCGGCCTGCTATTCCGGCGGCTTCATCCCGGCGCTCAAGGATGAACGCACGCTGATCATGACCGCCTCCCGCGCCGACCGGGTGTCCTTCGGCTGCTCCGAGGAAGCCAACTTCACCTATTTCGGCGATGCGCTGTTCGCCCAGGCATTGAACCAGACCGACGACTTGGAAAAGGCCTTCAAGCGGGCCAAGGCCACCGTGGCCGAACGCGAACAAGCAGACAATTTCGAAGCCTCCGAACCGCAGATGTGGGCGCCCAGAACGGTCCTCTCTCACTGGCAACTGCTGCGCAAACAGCAGGCGCGTAAAGCATTGCAAAGTGCGGCATTGAACGACGAGGCGACAAAGAGCAACTAAGCTGAACCGTATCAAGGGGGAAACACTATGTACTTGACGCCTCAGCATGTTTTGCTCGCCGGAGCTACCGGCCTGACCGGGGAACATCTACTGGACCGGCTGCTCAATGAGCCGACCATCACCCGCGTACTAGCGCCTTCACGTCGGCCACTGGCCGAGCATCCACACTTGGAAAACCCGGTTGGGGAACCGGTCCAGGTGCTGCCACAGCTCAGCGGCCAGGTCGACATCGCCTTTTGCTGCCTCGGCACGACCATCAAGAAAGCCGGCTCTGAAGCCGCCTTTCGCGCAGTGGACCTCGACCTGGTCGTGGCGTTTGCCAAGCGCGCCCGGGAGCTGGGGGCACGGCACTTGGTGGTGATCAGTGCATTGGGGGCCGACGCCAAGTCATCGATCTTCTACAACCGGGTCAAGGGTGAAATGGAAGCGGCACTCAAGGCTCAGGGCTGGCCGCAGTTGACCATCTGCCGCCCTTCCCTGCTGCTGGGCGACCGCGTCGAACCACGCCTGGCCGAGCAACTGGCCGGGCCGTTGTCGAGGCTGATCCCGGGCAAGTACCACGGCATCGAAGCCTGCCAACTGGCCAGGGCCATGTGGCGTTTGGCGCTGGAAGAACAGGATGGGGTGCGGGTGGTGGAGTCGGATGAGTTGCGCAAGCTTGGCAAATAATCATGCGGCGCCTGGACAGGCGCTATCGCGAGCAAGCTCGCTCCCACAGTTGACCGAGTTTCTTCAGAAGGAATGCAATCCCTGTGGGAGCGAGCTTGCTCGCGATAGCGATGGATCAGCTTGCATCCATGCTGGATGCCCCCCGCTGTTGTGGCGAGGGAGCTTGCTCCCGCTCGACTTCGCAGCAGTCGCCCTCAGATTTGAATCAGCTCAAAAAGCTTGGGGCCGCTTTGCAGCCCAGAGGGAGCAAGCTCCCTCGCCACGGGTTCTGGGCAGATCAAGCACTGTGGTGTTTGTTACAACCCGCCTGTCGCTTGGAACCCTACGCCTAATGCCGTGAACAACGACAACGGCAACAACAAAGTATCCAGCAGCGCACTGCCCGGCAGATCCAGCCCTGGGTAACTCGGCGCCTCGGCTCCAAAGCGGTCCTGGGCACAGCAACCACCATTGAGGGCGTAAAGATCCAGGCGCGTCCCGGCGTACACCACCGGTGCGCCAGGCTTGGCGGCGTCGAGGGTGCGGGCGGTGGCGCAACCGGTCAGGTGCAGCGCCAGCAGCACGATCAGCAGCTTATTCATCGCTGCTCAAATGGTGCTCGCCCCAGCGTGGCAACATGTCCTGGGGAATGTTCAGCAGATTGAGGATCCGCGCGACGACAAAATCGATCAGGTCGTCGATGGTCTGCGGCTGGTGATAGAACCCCGGCGAGGCCGGCAGGATGGTCACGCCCAGGTTAGACAGTTTGAGCATGTGTTCCAGGTGAATGCTCGAATACGGCGCTTCCCGCGGCACCAGGATCAGTTGACGGCGCTCCTTTGAGCGTGACGTCCGCCGCCCGTTCGATCAGGTTGTTGCAAGCCCCGGTGGCAATCGCCGACAGCGTCCCGGTGGAACACGGCACCACTACCATGGCCGCCGGCGCGCCGGAGCCCGAGGCCACCGGCGACATCCAGTCTTCCTTGCCATACACGCGAATCTGCCCCGCCGCCGCACCGGTGTATTCGGTGAGGAAAGCCTGCATCGTCTGGGTCTTGGCTGGCAGGGTCACGTCGGTCTCGGTGGCCATCACCAGTTGCGCGGCCTTGGAGATGAGGAAGTGCACCTCACGGTCCTCGCGCACCAGGCAATCGAGCAGGCGCAAGCCATACTGGGCGCCGGAGGCACCGGTCATCGCCAGCGTGATGCGTTCAGGGCCATTGCTCATTTCAGCGCCTCGGCCAGTTTGCCGTGCAGGCCGCCGAAGCCGCCGTTGCTCATGATCACCACGTGAGTGCCGGGTTGGGCCTGGCTCTTCACGCGCTCGATGATGCCTTCCAGGGAATCGCTGACAATCGACGGCACCCGTGCACAGCGCGGCGGTGGCGCCGAGGTCCCAACCCAGGTTGGCCGGGGCGTACCAGATCACCTGGTCGGCATCGACCACGCTTTCCGGCAAGCCATCGCGGTGGGCGCCGAGCTTCATGGAGTTGGAGCGCGGCTCGATGATCGCGATCAGCGGCGCGTCACCGATGCGCTTGCGCAAACCGTCGAGGGTGGTGGCGATAGCCGTTGGGTGGTGAGCGAAATCGTCATAAATGGTGATGCCGTTGACCTCGGCGACTATCTCCATCCGCCGCTTCACGCTCTTGAACGCGCTCAACGCGGCGATGCCCATGGACGGCACCACGCCGACATGCCGGGCTGCCGCCAGGGTCGCCAGGGCGTTGGCGACGTTGTGCTGGCCGGTCATGTCCCACTCGACCACGCCTTGGGACTGGCCCTCGAACATGACTTCGAACGCCGAACCATCATCCTTGAGCAACTTCACCTGCCATTGACCGCCCGCACCGGTGGTTTGCACCGGGGTCCAGCAGCCCATTTCAATGACGCGCTGCAAGGCCGGTTCAGTGGTCGGGTGAATCACCAGGCCTTCGCTCGGAATGATGCGCACCAAATGGTGGAACTGCCGCTCGATGGCCGACAGATCGGGGAAGATGTCGGCATGATCGAACTCAAGATTGTTGAGGATCGCCGTGCGTGGACGGTAGTGGACAAATTTCGAGCGTTTATCGAAAAACGCGCTGTCGTATTCGTCGGCCTCGATGACGAAGAACGGCGTGCCGCCCAGGCGCGCCGACACCGAGAAGTTCTGCGGCACGCCGCCGATCAGGAAGCCTGGACTCATGCCGGCGTGTTCCAGGACCCAGGCGAGCATGCTGCTGGTGGTGGTCTTGCCGTGGGTGCCGGCCACGGCCAGGACCCAACGGCCCTGCAACACGTGATCGGCCAGCCACTGCGGGCCCGACACGTACGGCAGGCCTTTGTTGAGCACGTACTCCACCGCCGGGTTGCCCCGGGACATGGCGTTGCCGATGACCACCAGGTCCGGCGCCGGGTCCAGTTGCGCCGGGTCATAGCCTTGGGTCAGCTCGATGCCCTGGGCTTCCAGCTGAGTGCTCATCGGCGGGTAGACGTTGGCGTCGGAACCGGTCACGTGATGGCCCAGCTCCTTGGCCAAAACGGCCATTGAACCCATGAAAGTGCCGCAAATACCGAGAATATGGATGTGCATAGTCGACCTCGTAAAACATGGCCGCAGGTTAGCGTAGGGAGGGGGAAATCGCACCTTGTGTTTAAACCCCGATGCACAGGCGGGCGTCTGTGGGAGCAAGGCTTGCCCGCGATAGCGGTGGATCAGCTTGCGGTGATGTTGAATGTGCAGCCGCCTTCGCGAGCAAGCCCGCTCCCACAGGTGAATGTACAACCCGGCTTTTGTGGCGAGGGAGCTTGCTCCCGCTGGACTGCACAGCAGTCCCCCAAAAAACAGGGCCGCTGCGCGCCCCAGCGGGAGCAAGCTCCCTCGCCACAACAGCAATCAGTAATCAGCAATCAGTAATCAGCAATCAGCTGTCCGCGGTTCAGCGGGCGATGGCGTGTTTGCGCAGCTTCCGGTAAAGGGTATTGCGGCTGATCCCCAGTTGTTCGGCGGTGTGGGTCATGTGCCAGCGCTGGCGCTCCAGTGCATCGAGCAACGCCAGGCGCTCGGCATCTTCCAGCGGCCGTTCCGCCACGGTTTCAACCAGCGCCACCGGGCGCTGGCGAATCATCGCCGGCAAATCCTCCAACCCAATCCGCCCGCCATCGCACAACGCAGCAAGGGTCCGCAGCACATTGCGCAGTTGCCGCACGTTGCCCGGCCAGTCGAAGCCCAGCAACGCCCGGCGCGCCGGTTCGTCGATGGCCACCGTCTCGGCCCCGCTCTCTTCAGCCAACAGGAAATCCAGCAACTGCGACTTGTCACTGCGCTCGCGCAACGCCGGCAGCGGGATTTCCAAGCCGTTGAGGCGGTAGTACAGATCTTCGCGAAAACTGCCATCCCGTACCCGGTCGAGCAACTGCCGGTGGGTGGCGCTGATGATGCGCACGTTCACCGCCTCGGGCTCGCCGCCGATGGGCACCACTTGGCGATCCTCCAGCACCCGTAGCAAACGGGTCTGCAAAGCCAGGGGCATGTCGCCGATTTCATCGAGGAACAGCGTGCCGCCGTCGGCCTGTTGCAGCTTGCCGCGCATGCCTTCCTTGCGCGCGCCGGTGAAGCTGCCGCCGCGATAGCCGAACAGCTCGCTCTCGATCAGGCTTTCCGGGATGGCCGCGCAGTTGAGGGCGACGAAGTGCTTGCCGGCGCGCTGGCTGGCGTGGTGCACAGCCTTGGCGAAGGCTTCTTTGCCGGAGCCGGTTTCGCCGTGGATCAGCAGCGGCACATCACGCTCGAACACCCGCAGCGCCTTGCGAAAATGCTCCTGCAACGCCGCATCCCCCAGGCAGATGCCCGGCAGGCGGGCTGGCTCGATGGCCTTGAGCAGCGGCGCGACCGGCACCGGCACGCTGCGCGGCTGCCCACGCAACACGGCGAACAAATGCCGGCCGTCACGGGTGCGCAGCGGCCAACTGGCGCTGGCTTGGGCACTGGCGCGGCCCAGCAACTCGTCCAGTGAACAGTCGAAAAAGTCCTCGACCCGCTGACCGAGCAAGCCGCCACGAATGTGTCCAAGCAGGTTCAACGCGCTCTGGTTGACCGCGCAGATCCGTCCTTCACCGTCGAACGCCATGAGTCCTTCGCTGAACAGCCCCACGGACTCGGCCTGCAAGTGGAAGCGCAGCAACCATTGATTGTCGAAGCAACGGAGGAAATAGCAGCTCTCGATCATCTTCGCCGAGAGGTTGACCAAGGCCATGGTGTGGAACTGGCTCTGGCGCGACACGTCCGGCCGGGCCGAGGAGACGTCGAGCACCGCCAGCAATTCGCCCTGGGGGTCGAACACCGGGCTGGCCGAGCAGGTCAGGCCGGTGTGGCGGCCGCGAAAGTGTTCTTCCTGGTGGATGGTCAGGGCCTGGCGTTCCACCAGGCAGGTGCCGATGCCGTTGGTGCCTTCGCAGGCTTCGCTCCAGTCGGCGCCGAGCCAGAGCCCGGCCCGTTCGAAAATCTTCCGTTCGCTGGGGGCGGTGACGCAGTTGAGGATCACGCCCCGGGCGTCGGTCAGCAGCACCGCGTGGCCGGCGCCGGAGAGTTGCTGATGGAGGCTGGTCATTTCCGTGCCGGCGATGTGCAGCACCTGTTGCAGGCGTTCGCGGCTTTCCAGTACCCGGCCATGTTCAAGCACCGTCGGCGCCAGGTTCTGGGCCGGGTCGAGGTGATAGTCCTCGAGGCAGCGCAGCCAGGAACGGGCAATCGACGGATCGCTGCCAGGCCCCTGCAAATGGGCCTTGCCCTGGGTGACTGTCAGGACTTGCTGGGCATGGCGACTCAAATGGTTGCTGTGCATTTCTTATTGTTCTCCCCGAAGGTTGCGGCCTGCTGGAGCAACTGTCGAACCTGGCCCCTGTGGGAGCAAGGCTTGCCCGCGATGAACGATGACGCGCAGGTCAGTTGAACCACGTCGAGGCTATCGCGGGCAAGCCTTGCTCCCACAGACCTTGCCCCCACAGACCTTTGTTGCCGCAGGAGCTGTGCTGAATGTCCAGCATCCTCCAGCCCAACCCCCTTTGCAATGCTGGCGCGACCTGTCAGTCACAGACTGTCTCGCATCTGGCACAAACTGTCACACCCGCTGTATCACAAGCGTCACACAGCCCTTCCGTTTGTCCGACCCACTCCTCCTAAAGTCTTGATTTACGGGCCCTGCAAGGCAATGGCCCGACCTTTGCTCTAGGCTTAAGTACCAGCGCGTATTTGCGCGGCTCCCCAATAAGCACAAAAGCCAAGGAGAACTCATCATGCGTTACGCTCACCCCGGTACTGAAGGCGCTATCGTTTCGTTCAAGGCAAAATACGGTAACTACATCGGCGGCGAGTTCGTCGCGCCTGTCAAAGGTCAGTACTTCACCAATACCTCCCCGGTCAATGGCCAGCCCATTGCCGAATTCCCGCGCTCCACGGCCGAAGACATCGAAAAAGCCCTGGACGCCGCCCACGCTGCCGCGGATGCCTGGGGCGCCACCTCGGCCCAGGCCCGTTCGCTGGTCCTGCTGAAAATCGCCGACCGCATCGAAGCCAACCTCGAAGTGCTGGCGATCACCGAGTCCTGGGACAACGGCAAGGCCGTGCGCGAAACCCTCAACGCCGACATTCCCCTGGCCGCCGACCACTTCCGTTACTTCGCCGGATGCCTGCGGGCCCAGGAAGGTAGCGCCGCCGAGATCGACGGCAACACCGTGGCCTATCACATCCATGAACCGCTGGGCGTGGTCGGGCAGATCATCCCGTGGAACTTCCCGCTGCTGATGGCCGCCTGGAAACTCGCCCCGGCCCTGGCCGCCGGTAACTGCGTGGTGCTCAAGCCGGCCGAACAAACCCCACTGGGCATCTGCGTGCTCATGGAACTGATCGGCGACCTGCTGCCGCCCGGCGTGCTGAACGTGGTGCAAGGTTTCGGCAAAGAAGCCGGCGAAGCCCTCGCCACCAGCAAGCGCATCGCCAAGATCGCCTTCACCGGCTCCACCCCAGTCGGCTCGCACATCATGAAATGCGCCGCCGAGAACATCATCCCGTCCACCGTGGAACTGGGCGGCAAATCGCCGAACATCTTCTTCGAAGACATCATGCAGGCCGAGCCGAGCTTCATCGAGAAAGCCGCCGAAGGCCTGGTGCTGGCGTTCTTCAACCAGGGCGAAGTCTGCACCTGCCCCTCCCGCGCCCTGGTGCAGGAATCGATCTACGACGAGTTCATGAAAGTGGTGATGAACAAAGTCCTGCAGATCAAACGCGGCGACCCGCTGGACACCGACACCATGGTCGGCGCCCAGGCGTCCGAGCAGCAATTCGACAAGATTCTTTCGTACCTGGAAATCGCCAAGGGCGAAGGCGCCGAGCTGCTGACCGGCGGCAAGGTGGAAAAACTCGAGGGCAACCTGGCGACCGGGTATTACATCCAGCCGACCCTGCTCAAGGGCACCAACAAAATGCGCGTGTTCCAGGAAGAAATCTTCGGCCCAGTGGTGAGCATCACCACCTTCAAGGACGAAGCCGAAGCCCTGGCGATCGCCAACGACACCGAGTTCGGCCTCGGCGCCGGCCTGTGGACCCGCGACATCAACCGCGCCTACCGCATGGGCCGGGCGATCAAGGCCGGTCGCGTCTGGACCAACTGCTACCACCTGTACCCGGCGCACGCCGCGTTTGGTGGCTACAAGAAGTCCGGCGTTGGGCGTGAGACCCACAAGATGATGCTCGATCATTATCAGCAGACCAAGAACCTGCTGGTGAGCTACGACATCAATCCGTTGGGGTTCTTCTAAGTCCTGGGGCGAGGCAGGTCATCCTGCTTCGCCCTTTAGATGGCTATCGCGAGCAAGCTCGCTCCCACAGGGATCTGTGGATAACTCGTTTCCAGGGTTGAAACAGATCCACTGTGGGAGCGAGCTTGCTCGCGATGGCGGCGGTCCAGCTTGCATCCCTGCTGTATGCAACACACCGGTTCCAAGAGCAGCCCCGCTCCAACAGGGCCAAAAAACAATAAAAACAGGTAAACCCTTATGCCAAGCGATCATGCAAACCCGCAACCGGCAACGTCCTCGGTCGACTTCGAAAAAGTCGGCTCCGAATATTTCCAACAACGCGAACTGAAAAAAGGCGCGGCAGGCTGGGTCCTGCTGGTGGGCCTGGGCGTGGCCTATGTCATTTCCGGTGACTACGCCGGCTGGAACTTCGGCCTGGCCCAAGGCGGCTGGGGCGGGATGTTCCTGGCCACGCTGCTGATGGCCGCGATGTACCTGTGCATGTGTTTTTCCCTCGCCGAGCTGTCCTCGATGATCCCCACCGCAGGCGGCGGCTACGGCTTTGCCCGCAGCGCATTCGGGCCTTGGGGCGGGTTTCTCACGGGCACGGCGATCCTGATCGAGTACGCCATCGCCCCGGCGGCGATTGCCGTGTTCATCGGCGCGTATTGCCAATCGTTGTTCGGCATTGGCGGCTGGATGATCTACCTGGCGTTCTACATCGTCTTCATCGCCATCCATATTTTCGGCGTGGGTGAAGCCCTCAAGCTGATGTTCATCATCACCGCCGTCGCCGCCCTGGCGCTGGGGGTTTTCCTGGTGGCGATGGTGCCGCACTTCGACGTCGCCAACCTGCTGGACATCCCCGTCACCGCGGCCACGGGCGCCAGCCCATTCCTGCCCTTCGGCTACGTCGGCGTCTGGGCGGCCATCCCTTATGCGATCTGGTTTTTCCTCGCCGTGGAAGGCGTGCCCCTGGCGGCTGAAGAAACCAAGAACCCCAAGCGCGACCTGCCACGCGGCCTGATCGGCGCCATGCTGGTGCTGGTGGCCTTCGCCCTGCTGATCCTGGTGATCGGCCCGGGCGGCGCGGGTTCCAACGCGCTGATGGCCTCGGGCAACCCGCTGGTGGAAGCCCTGGCCAAAGCCTACGGCGGCTCGACCTGGATGGGCCACTTCGTCAACCTCGTCGGTCTGGCCGGTTTGATCGCCAGTTTCTTCTCGATCATCTACGCCTACTCGCGGCAGATCTTTGCCTTGTCCCGCGCCGGCTACCTGCCACGCAAGCTCTCGGAAACCAATAAAAGCAAAGCACCGGTCCTGGCATTGGTCATTCCCGGCATCATCGGTTTCGGCTTGTCCTTGACCGGCCAAGGCGACCTGCTGATTCTGGTGGCAGTGTTCGGAGCGACCATTTCCTACGTGCTGATGATGGCCGCGCACATCACCCTGCGCATCCGTCGCCCCAAAATGGACCGGCCATACCGCACACCGGGCGGCATCTTCACCTCAGGCGTGGCCCTGGTGCTGGCGTGCATCGCCGTGGTGGCGGGCTTTTTGGTGGACCCACGGGTGGTCATCGGCGCCGCGATCATCTATGGAGTGTTAATTGCTTACTTTGCTTTCTACAGTCGGCATCACTTGGTCGCAGGCACCCCCGAAGAGGAATTCGCGGCCATTCAAAAAGCCGAAGAAGCCTTGCACTAAGCCGTAACGTGCCGAAAACCACGGCGCCGCCCAGCGGCGCCGTCACGGAGAACCTGTATGGCCAGTTTTGCACACACGGTCGGCGCCCAGACCTACCGCTTCGACAACCTCAAAGACCTGATGGCCAAGGCCAGCCCGGCCCGTTCCGGGGATTTCCTGGCCGAGATCGCCGCGCTCAACGATGGCGAGCGCGTAGCCGCGCAAATGGCTTTGGCCGACCTGCCCCTCAGCCATTTCCTGCAAGAAGTGCTGATTCCCTACGAGGCCGACGAAGTCACCCGGCTGATCGTCGACACTCACGATAAACAGGCTTTTGCCGTCGTCAGCCACCTCACGGTCGGCGGCTTTCGCGACTGGCTGCTCAGCGACGCCGCCGATGAACAGAGCCTGCGGGCCCTGGCTCCCGGCCTGACGCCGGAAATGGTCGCCGCCGTGTCGAAGATCATGCGCGTGCAGGACTTGGTGCTGGTGGCGCAGAAAATCCGCGTGGTCACCAAATTCCGCGGCACCCTCGGCCTGCGCGGACGCCTGTCCACCCGCCTGCAGCCTAACCACCCCACCGACGAACCCGCCGGCATCGCCGCGAGCATCCTCGACGGCCTGCTCTTCGGCAACGGCGACGCCATGATCGGCATCAACCCGGCCACCGACAGCACCGCGTCGATCTGCGCCATGCTGGAAATGCTCGACGCCATCATCCAGCGTTACGACATCCCCACCCAAGGCTGCGTGCTGACCCACGTCACCACCTCCATCGAAGCGGCGAACCGCGGCGTGCCCCTGGACCTAGTGTTCCAGTCCATCGCCGGCACCGAAGCGGCCAACGCCAGTTTCGGCATCAACCTCAACGTCTTGCAGGAAGGCTACGACGCGGGGCTGAGCCTGAACCGCGGCACCCTCGGCAACAACCTGATGTATTTCGAAACCGGCCAGGGCAGCGCGCTGTCGGCCAACGCCCACCACGGCGTCGATCAACAGACCTGCGAAACCCGGGCCTACGCCGTGGCGCGGCATTTCAACCCGTTCCTGGTGAACACGGTTGTAGGATTCATCGGCCCGGAGTACCTGTACAACGGCAAACAGATCATCCGCGCCGGCCTCGAAGACCACTTCTGTGGCAAGTTGCTGGGCGTGCCGATGGGTTGCGACATCTGCTACACCAACCACGCCGAAGCCGACCAGGACGACATGGACACCCTGCTGACCCTGCTCGGCGTGGCCGGGATCAACTTCATCATGGGCATCCCCGGCTCCGATGACATCATGCTCAACTATCAGACCACCTCGTTCCACGACGCCCTCTACGCCCGCCAGACCCTGGGCCTCAAGCCCGCGCCGGAATTCGAAACCTGGCTGGCGAACATGGGCATCTTCACCCAGGCCGATGGCCGGGTGCGGTTCGGCGACAACCTGCCACCGGCGTTTCGTCACGCCCTCGCGCATTTGGGATGAGAGCACTGCCCATGGATAAATCACCTGTCGATCCACAAAACCCTTGGCTGAATCTGCGCAACCTCACCCCGGCGCGCATCGCCCTGGGCCGCACCGGCACCAGCCTGCCGACCCAGGCGCAACTGGACTTCCAATACGCCCACGCCCAGGCCCGCGATGCGGTGCACCTGGCGTTCGATCATCAGGGCATCCGCGCACAGTTAACCGAACGCGGCCGTGAAAGCCTGCTGCTCCACAGCGCGGCGGCCGACCGCCACAGCTATCTACAGCGCCCGGACTTGGGCCGGCGGCTCGACGAGGCCTCCGCACAAACTCTGCAGGACTACGCGGCGGCCCATCCCGGCGGCGTGGACCTGGCTATCGTGGTGGCTGACGGTCTGTCGGCGCTGGCGGTGCATCGGCATACCTTGCCGTTCCTGGCGCGCCTGGAAGAACAGACCGCCGCTGACGGCTGGTCGGTGTCGCCCGTGATCCTGGTGGAACAAGGCCGGGTGGCGGTGGCCGATGAAGTAGCGCAGCGGCTCGGCGCAAAAATGTCGGTGATCCTGATCGGCGAACGCCCCGGCCTCAGCTCCCCCGACAGCCTCGGGCTGTATTTCACCTACGCGCCCAAGGTCGGCCTGACCGACGCCTATCGCAACTGCATCTCCAACGTCCGCCTCGAAGGCTTGAGCTACGGCATGGCGGCCCATCGCCTGATCTACCTGATGCGCGAGGCCTGTCGCCGGCAACTTTCGGGGGTCAATCTGAAGGACGAAGCCCAGGTAAACACTCTAGAGTCGGAAAACGCTGCCGATATGAAAGGTAATTTCCTACTGGCGCCGCCCCGAAACTGAGCCGTTTATCCGATTGCGTTTTTGATCCGCTTTCAGGCAGCATCAAAAGCACGGCAGCGCGACATTGTTGTCTGAGTATCTGTCGACCTTTGCAGACGAGACCTACCATGCGGATTATCCAAGCAACTCTGGAACACCTGGACCTGCTGACCCCATTGTTCGTCAAGTACCGGGAATTCTATGGCTCACTGCCCTACCCGGATTCGTCGCGAGCCTTCCTCGAAAAACGCCTGCGCCGCAAGGAATCGGTGATCTACCTGGCCCTGCCCGATGACGATGACAACCGGCTGCTGGGCTTCTGCCAGCTCTACCCGAGCTACTCCTCCCTGTCCCTCAAGCGCGTATGGATCCTCAACGACATCTACGTCGCCGAAGACGCCCGCCGCCAACTGGTGGCCGACAACCTGATCCGCACCGCGAAAAAAATGGCCAAGGAAACCAACGCCGTGCGCATGCGCGTCTCCACCAGCAGCAACAACGAAGTCGCGCAGAAAACCTACGAGTCGATTGGCTTCAAGGAAGACACCGAGTTCAAGAACTATGTGTTGCCGATCAGCGAAGGGATCTGACCCGTTCAGAGGGAAATCAGCCCATGGATATATCTGTGACAGACATATCCATGGGAGATCGATCTGTGGGAGCAAAGCTTGCTCGCGATAGCGCTCCGTCAGGCCCATCAATGTTGACTGAATAGCCAGCATCGCGAGCAAGCTTTGCTCCCACAGGTGTTTCACCCCAAGACAACATCTCGAAATCCCCAGCTACAAACTCCCCCCGCACTTCCCCCGCCCCACCGTATAATGCCGCTCTTCCCAGCTTGTAAGAAAAAGCTACACACTCTGTAGCCATACTCAAAGCCAGACCCACCAGCCTGCCGAGTCGGGCCACCACCACAGGTGCTATGCATGGATTTCAACCCCCTCGACCTCA
Organism: Pseudomonas beijingensis; assembly: GCF_030687295.1. Classification (NCBI taxonomy): domain Bacteria; kingdom Pseudomonadati; phylum Pseudomonadota; class Gammaproteobacteria; order Pseudomonadales; family Pseudomonadaceae; genus Pseudomonas; species Pseudomonas beijingensis. Next base: position 5,621,470 of record NZ_CP117425.1, read on the forward strand.
TTCTGCATCTCGACGTCTACCTCGACATGCTGGTGACCAACTACGGCACCTGGGTCTACGCCATCCTGTTCCTGGTGATCTTCTGTGAAACCGGCCTGGTGGTCATGCCCTTCCTCCCAGGCGACTCCCTGCTGTTCATCGCCGGCGCCGTAGCCGCCGGCGGCGCCATGGACCCCGTCCTCCTGGCCGGCCTGCTGATGCTCGCGGCCATCCTCGGCGACAGCACCAACTACCTCATCGGCCGCACCGCCGGCGAAAAACTCTTCAGCAACCCCAACTCGAAGATCTTCCGCCGCGACTACCTGCAGCAAACCCACGACTTCTACGCCAAACACGGCGGCAAAACCGTGACCCTGGCGCGCTTCCTGCCGATCATCCGCACCTTCGCCCCCTTCGTCGCCGGCGTCGGCAAAATGAACTACCTGCGCTTCTTCGGCTTCAGCGTCCTCGGCACCGTCCTCTGGGTCGGCGGCCTGGTGACCCTCGGCTACTTCTTCGGCAACGTGCCTTTCATCAAGCAGAACCTGTCGCTGCTGGTCGTCGGCATCATCCTGCTGTCGCTGCTGCCGATGATCATCAGCCTGGTGCGCAGCAAAATGAGCCAGCGCGCCTCCAAAGCCCACCCGCGCTGATCGCCATGTGGTCCCTGAGCAACTGGCGCCGCCAACGCACCCTCGCCAAACACCCCGTCACCGAGGACACCTGGCAGCGGGTGCGCCAACAACTGAGCTTCCTCGACGGCATCAGCGCCGCCGAGGACCAGTGGCTACGGGAAGCCTGCGTACTGTTCCTGCACGACAAACACCTCACCGCCCTGCCCGGCGTCGAACTGCACCAGGAACAACGCCTGCTGCTCGCCGCCCAGGCCCAATTGCCGCTGATGCACCTTGGCGATTTGAACTGGTACCAGGGCTTCCATGAAATCGTCCTCTACCCCGACGACTTCCTCAGCCCCCAACGCTACCGCGACGCCAGCGGCATCGAGCACGAATGGGACGGCGAACACAGCGGCGAAGCCTGGCCCCAAGGCCCGATCATCCTGGCCTGGGACGGCGTGATGGCCAGCGGCGGCTGGGACGGCTACAACCTGGTGATCCACGAACTGGCGCACAAACTCGACATGCTCAACGGCGACGCCAACGGCCTGCCACCGCTGCACGCCGACATGCGCGTCAAAGACTGGGCCGACGCCATGCAACAGGCCTTCGACGACCTCGACCGCCAACTGGACCAGAACCCCGACGCAGAAACCGTCATTGACCCCTACGCCGCGGAAAACCCGGCGGAATTCTTCGCCGTCACCAGCGAATACTTCTTCAGCGCCCCGGACCTGCTGCACCAGGCCTATCCCAAGGTCTACGAACAGCTCAAGGCGTTCTACCGCCAGGATCCTTTGGCCCGACTGCGGCAACTTCAAGCCGAAGATCCGGTCTATCAGGCGTCATACTAAGGTCTCTAAGACCCTGGTAACGTGGCAACAGCGGCCGAATATGCCTATAATCGCCGCCACTTTTTGGTCAATCCGACCAGTCATTTGGTCAACTAACGGGGGCACCGCCCAATGAGCTACAGCAAGATTCCGGCTGGCAAAGACCTGCCGAACGACATCTACGTCGCGATCGAAATCCCGGCCAACCACGCCCCGATCAAATACGAAATCGACAAAGACAGCGACTGCCTGTTCGTTGACCGTTTCATGGCCACCCCCATGTTCTACCCGGCCAACTACGGCTACATCCCCAACACCCTGGCCGACGACGGCGACCCCCTCGACGTGCTGGTCGTGACCCCTTACCCAGTGGCCCCAGGCTCGGTCATCCGTGCCCGTCCAGTCGGCATCCTGAACATGACCGACGACGGCGGCGGCGATGCCAAAGTCATCGCAGTGCCACACGACAAACTGTCGCAGCTGTACGTCGACGTGAAGGAATACACCGACCTGCCGCCACTGCTGATCCAGCAGATCGAGCACTTCTTCGCGAACTACAAAGACCTTGAAAAAGGCAAGTGGGTCAAGATCGAAGGCTGGGCCGGTGCAGACGCCGCCCGCGAAGCCATCACCAAGTCGGTTGCCGCCTACAAAGGCTGATACAAACTTGATAAAGAACCCCGGTTTGCCCCGGGGTTTTTTTATGTCTTAATGATTGCTAATACGTAGTTGTATTAACGCCGTTTAAGCACGTTTAGCCCGCGCCTTTCAAATCCTGCAAACGGAAAGATCGTCTTATATATTTGCACGACTTGTTTATTGCCGAAAACACAGTCGTCCCTAAACTTTCCGTTTATGAAAATACTTTCCAGTGGCGACCGCTTCCGAGCCCTTCTAAAAGAAGCGAACATCCGTTCCGCCGACTTCGCGAAGTTATACGGCGTGAAATCCCAACACGTGAACAACTGGTTCAACCGTGGCATCCCGCCAGGGCGCATCCACTCCATCGCCAGCCTGCTGACCGTCAGCCCGCAATGGCTCGCCCACGGCGAAGGCCCGCAAACCCCATTGGGCCTCGGCCCCGGCACCACCTACGAAGCCGCCGAGAACGACGGCGTCTACAGCGTGGTGGAACCCACGGACATCGAACTGCCCTTCTACAAGGAAGTCCCCATCGCCCCCGGCGAAACCAAAACCCACATCGTCGAAATCCCCGACCAATCCATCCGCCTGCCCCGCAGCCACCTCGAATCCCTGGAAATCGACCCCAGCGACGCCATCTGCATCACCATGGTCGGCGACAGCATGGCCGAACGCATCGAAGACGGCTCCACCCTCGCCATCGACCGCGGCCTGACGCAAATCGTTGATGGTCAAATCTATGCGCTTGAGCATGATGGGATGCTGCGCATCAAATACCTGCACCGCATTCCCGGTAATCGGCTACGCCTGCGTAGTCATAACTGTGCTGCGTATCCTGACGAGGTCTTCAGCGCCGAACAGATCGACGCGCAACACATCCGGGTGATCGGCTGGGTGTTCTGGTGGTCAACCCTCAACAAACGGAGACCGCCGGTGTTCGACTAAGCCACCCAAGACCAGAAATCGTGGCGGGAATTGTGGCAGGAGCTGTAGCCGGAGCTGTGGCAGAAGCTTTTGTGGCGAGGGAGCTTGCTCCCGCTGGGCTGCGCAGCAGCCCCCTGCCTTCCCCCTGAATCACCGATAACCCAATGATTCCACACCACTTACCACTGGGATTCTGAAGCAAACCCGCGTATCCTCCGCCCCACATTTGCGAGCCCACGCCTCGCACCGACAAGGCAGATCACTTTCTGACCAAGTCCCACAGCCGGCCGCAAGAGCCGGATGTACGTTTTGAAGGCTGGTGAGGTTTGTCAAAAACGAACTGAGTCAGTCAACGAGAAGCCGGCCATAAGCCGGCTTTTTAATGTCTGAACCGTTTGTAAAATAAGGCCTTTTTAACCAGCGCTTTATCCAGCCACACACCGGGCAGCTTGATGTGGGACGGTAAATGTCTTTCGCCATTAACGATGGTGCCTTAGCCACAGCAAAATATCTTTATCTTCGCAGGCTCAAAGGGAAAAGGCTGCGGGTACTCCTATCTCGACCAAAGGCGCTGCATCACTTCCACCATCAAGGCGCAGAGCTACCCGGCACGAGACTCGTCGCGTGCTAGCGTCAGTTTTCAATCAGCACCAACAACTTATGATTATTTTCGGTAATATTCGTTAACTCAGGAGTACTGAAGGTCAGGAAATGGATATCACCCGCCTAATTGCGCAGGCCCGGGGCACGCTGCCCTGGTTTATCCCGTTGATGCTACGGATCGGCCTACTAAAATCGCATTGGGCTAACCGTACCATTCACTACACCACCCCCTTCACGCTCGCCAACCGAAAAACCGGCTACCGCATAGTCTGGACTTTTTCGAGAGCGCTACATCTTCCCCTGGTTTTCTTCCGCGCCTGATTCTGGAGTTTGCAAATGATAAGCCAATACCTTGAGGGTGCCCTGAGGTCCGCCTCCGCGGGGACGATGACTGAGTTGTTCATCTGGGTAATGGCGGCAATCTTTGCCATGGCAATCATTCAAGGCAAAACCGGCAAGCACGGTTTTTTTGTCGAGCACGCGCCCGCGGTACTGGTATCGCTGGGCATACTGGGTACCTTTATCGGTATCGTGATCGGTTTGCTAGACTTCAACTCACACGACATTAAGAGCAGCATTGAGGACCTTCTCGATGGTCTGAAAACCGCCTTTATCACTAGTCTGGTCGGCATGACACTGTCGATTTTGCTTAAGGCTTTGGATGCTTGGTGGTTTGAGCCCGCACGGGAGAAGGCAGAGCAGCCTGACTCGGTTACACCTGAGCATATCTACGGCGTTATGAGCCGACAGGAGAAATTGTTAGAAGCTCTTAACCACTCGCTCGCTGGCAATGAGGAAGGCTCGGTAGCGGGGCAACTCAAGTTGTTGCGGTCAGATATGGGCGACTTTCGGAATGGCTTGGATCGTGGACAGCGCGAATTTCAGGACAAACTTTTTAAACAATTGGTCCTTTTTAGCGAGATGCTCGCGCAATCTGCCACAGAGACGGTTATCAATGCACTTCGACAGGTGATTCAGGACTTTAATAAGCATCTGGTGGAGCAGTTCGGCGACAACTTCAAGGCGCTCAACGAGGCTGTCGTCAAGATGGTCGACTGGCAGGAGCAGTACAAACAGCATGTAGAAGTGTTGGAGGCACGTATCGAAACGGCTGTGCGAGAGCTTGAACGTACTGCAACGGCTAATGAGGCGATCAGTCGCTCGTTGACGACGTCCGAGCAATCCATTGGCTCAATTGATAACCACTGCCAGAGCATTCCAGCGGCTATCGGCAAGCTAGAACCAGTATTGCAGGTCAATCAGCACCAAATTCAGGAGCTGCAACAGCATCTGGATGTTTTCATTGCTATGCGCGATAAAGCCACCAGCGCGGTGCCAGAGCTGCAACAGCATATGGATACTCTCTCTAAGTCTCTTTCGGATGGTATGCAGGGCGTCATCTCTACCATGCATGAAGGCTCAATGGAGTTTGGACGCTCGGTTGACCTCACCAATACCGCCTTAACTGAGGCCTCGCATGTGATCAGCAGCCAGACGGAACAGATCAGCGAGAACATGAAGGATGCGGCGCAGGAGTTCGGCTCCTCTGTGCGCGGCACTCTAGAAATCATGCTGAATAATTCAAAGTCACTGGAGCAACAAATGGGGCTGGCAGTCGAGCAGGCCTCTAGCTCATTGACGGAAGTATTTAAGCAAGCGACCGGGAAGATTCAGGACAGCCTCACATCGACAGTTGACGCCGCGATGAATACGTTGCGCTCTACCGTAGAGGGCAACCTCAGCCAGACTGAGTCACTGATTCAAGGTTCTGCGAACCGCACCATGGGATCAGTGGAAGCTCAGGTCAGGGAGGCTACCGAACGGGCGAACGCATCTCTGCAGGCTCAGCTTAATGCTATGGATCAGGCCATCGGGCGTGAGTTGGAGAAAGTCTTCAGGGAAATGGGATCGGCCCTAGCCACTATCTCCCGCCGGATTGCTGATGATCATGCAGAACTGGCAAGCAGGGTGCGTGCGTAATGGGCACTCTGGACAATCTGTTCCGCAGTCGGCATTCGAAGAAGGAGGATGCCGAGCACTGGATTGGCATTTCCGATCTGATGTCCGGATTGATGATGATGTTCTTGTTCATCGCTGTCGCCTATATGTACTACGTGCAAGTCGAACGAGAAAATATCAAAGAGATTGCGGTCGCCTATAAGGACACGCAGGTAGCAATCTACAACGACCTGAACAATGAGTTTAAGAGTGACTTGCCACGTTGGAATGCATCGATAGATCGCAACACTCTGCAAGTGATCTTCAACAATCCCGAGGTACTGTTTCGCTCAGGCTCGCCGGAGCTCAGTACACAGTTTCAGGTAATGCTTTCGGACTTCTTTCCGCGTTATGTGACGGTGCTTTCCCGCTATAGGGAGGCGATTGATGAGATTCGTATCGAAGGGCATACCAGTAGTGATTGGGGAACACGGCATGGTGATGAAGCCTATTTTCCGAACATGGCGCTATCACAGGATCGGACGCGTTCGGTGTTGCAGTACGTACTATCGAAATTGACATCCGGGGCAGATAGGGAATGGGTGCGTTCGAGCTTTGCGGCGGTCGGCTACTCCTCCTCACGGCGCCTTGTAGATGCAGGTAACAGCGCCGAGGATGCCGCCCGCTCACGACGTGTTAACTTTCGAGTGATCACCAACTCTGAGCTGCAGATCCGCACGATCATTGAGAGGCTCGATGGAAATCAACGTTGATTTTTCCGAGCTGTGGGCTCAGGTCAAACGGCTAGATACGGAGACGATTGATTTCGATTGGACGGCGGCCGCACAGCTTGACCCTATCGATATTGCGTTGTTGGAGGGGCGCGAGGTTCAACTCGACGACTTGAATGTCATCAACGGGCTGCTGAGTGTCGATGGGCGTCAGGTATTGCTGTACATCCCTGACCAATTTTCTCCAGTTGACGTAGTGCAGGTTTCTCCAGATAAAGGTAAGCGTTTCCATGTGGCAGACTGCAAAACGCTTAACGACATGCGCAGCAAAGGACGCTTTGAGCGCTATGTAGTGACTAATAATTTGAGCGGGATTTTCCCGATCAGCGGCAAGAACAGCCGAGGTGTTCGTGAGGAGTTGGACTCTCGTCTGCTGGTATGTAAGAACTGCTTGGAAAAGCTCAATTATCAGAATTATTGCCATGAAGGCAAAAACTCGACCATCTGGAATGGTTTCGAAATTGGAAAGTTCTTTGAAACTTACAGTACGAGCTTTCGCCACCTGCCGCGCAGCTTGACGCAGCGTACTCTCGGCAATGATTACACAAAGGACTGGGCGGAAATTTCTGCTGATGTACGTCGGCGTTGTGGATTCACTTGCGAGGCGTGTGCTGTGAATCTCACAGAACAACGTCATCTATTGCACGTTCACCATGTCAACGGCGTAAAGCAGGACAACAGCTCGGCAAACCTCCTTCCCCTATGCATTGACTGTCACCGTAAACAACCGTTGCATGACCACATGTTTATCTCGACTCAGAACATGCAGATTCTTAATCGTTTGCGTCGCGAGCAGAGCATTGTTGCTGACGATTGGACTCAGGCTATGGCACTAGCCGATCTTGCAGTGCATGGCGGGCTTATGCACGGTCGACACAAAGGTTTTGGGGTGCCGGTGATTGGTTACGAAGTCATGAACGCCCAGGAGGAGGTGATCGCGGAGGTAGAGATTGCCTGGCCCGAGCGTCGTATAGCTATGTATGTTGCCGACGACCCTGCTATTGAGGGTTGGACCGTGCTGAGCCCGGTTGAATTTATTGAGAATTATTGAACAGTTCCTGTGATGTTTAGATTTTAGTCTCAGTGTGAGAAAACGTAAGCGTCCTGGCATCCTGTCTTGCACAATTAAGCCGGCTGCCAACGATGCGGCAACAACTCCCCAATCTCACTCGCCCGCTGCGTCGGCAGACGAGCAAGAACGTCCTTCAGATAGGCATACACATCATGCCCGTTGAGCTTGGCCGATTGGATCAAACTCATCAGCGCCGCTGCACGTTGGCCACTGCGTAACGACCCAGCAAACAACCAGTTTTTCCGTCCGAGCCCGCAAATTAAGAGCTATCGCGTCCGCTTAAAAATAGACGGATACCATCGCCCTTAATTTGGGGGCTCGGAAGGTGCGCTGGTTGTTCGCTTACAAGGCGGATATCGGCTGGCTATATAGCGAGCACGGGCATTTGCCGCACGCATAGGTATATACGCGTTTCCGAGATTAATGTTCGGTAGCGTCGGAGATCGTTGTGGGCTACAGAAGTTCTAGGGCCCTAAGGTTTCTAGTGGCAGAACGAGCTGGGAGTGTTGGCCAGATACGCAAATCAACCAATGGCAGTTGATGCTGCCCGTTCAGCGGATGCGAACGAGGCGAAAGTTTTTAACGTCGTTACCAGGGCGACGTGGCGGACCTTTGCGGATCGATAGGGATCGCTTGGGACGGACACTATTTAACATGAGAGTGCCGGGCTGGCAATCAGCAGGCGCCCTGCCTTGGTTGGGAAAGAGTGGCCCAACCAGAGCAGTAGTTGTCTGAGCGCTCAGCGTTTTATCGGACTCAACTAGTTATCTGTAGCGATATCGAGTCTGGGCAGCGCCTTGACGATTTTCTGGGTTTCCACGCTCACTGTGACCACGCGCTGGAACAGCTCCAGTGGGTACTTGGGGTTGCCCATAGTTTCCACTGCCCAATCGTTAGCATCGTTGACAATGCCGCTGGCCTTGTCGGTACGCACCGCTTGGCGATCCATCACCCAATCCAGTGCTGGCTTGCCGTTGACCACGTATTCCCAAGCTGCCTCGGGGATCCCCTTGAGGGTTATGCGGTGGTTGTAGATGACTGTGCTTTTGTCTCCTTTCTTAGCGAACTTCATCTTTTCCACCCGGTAATCGGCGCCATTCAACGTGCCCCTGGCCTCGATGGTCAGGGGATAGGGTTCGACGGTTTCGTAGTTCAGGTGGAGATCGGCCAAGGCGCGGCCTGCCTTGCTGAAGGCCCAGAAGTCGGCAGCCTTTTTCACAGCCGGGATGCGCGGCAGCTCTTTACTCAAATTGTCGGAAAAGCGCTCACGGTAGTCCGAGGAATGGAGGATTCCGTAGACGTAGTAAAACAGGTCCTCCTTGCTGATCTGCTCACCTGGGTAGGCCGCGTGGAAGTGAGACTGGCCTGTGTCCGTGATAGCCTCACGGCGGCGCAAGCCACCCTCAACCGGCTCAGCGAAAAGGTCGTCATCGCAAGCCTGAGCGGCTTCGTCGTAGAGGTAGAGGGGGAAGCATTGACCACCGCCGTCAGGCTGCAAGCAGGTAACGCTATCGACCATATAAGCAATCTGGCCATCGCCCCGCCAATTTCCCTTAACCATGATGGCTCTGTTTTCAGATGTGGCGTCTGGGAAGATGCGCGGCATCTGGTAGACCATCTCGTTGAAACGACGATTGAAGTACAGCCATTGCTTGGTGAAGGGGCGATATAGACCGGGCACCATGCAGTCGGCGTCGAAGGCATAGCTGCGATCTCTGCCAAGATCCTGTTTCAGTGCGCGAGTCCAGCTGATACGGGTCGGATTAGTGTCTATGAAACCATCAACTTTCGCCTGCCGTGCTTTGGTATCCATCCCCGGATGCGCCGCATTGAAGCGCTCCACCTCGGTATTGTAGAAGTCAATCATGCTGCTCATATTGACTTCCAGCTTGTGCTTGCTGGTGTTGTAGGCCCAAGAGTCTCGGCCGGTCGCAACACCCAGTGAAAAGCTGTCAAATAGCTTGGGCGCATCGCCCTTCTTATCTCCCATCAAGATGAACTGGCTGAAACTATCGTCGCGCTGTTTGAGCCAGTCACCGTGCTCATCCGGGGTGATTGATTGCCAGTGTTCGATACCGGCCACGCTGACGTAGTTTGCGATCTTCTCCAGCTTTTCTTCGCGGCTGAGATAGTCGCCAATGTCATGGAAATAAATCTGCCCATGTGTCTGCGCCTCGGGATTCTTGACCAGAAGCGAGATGGCGATGGGTGTACGGCTGCCACTGCCGAAAATTTTGCCCCCTTCCTTCCGAGAGATTTCGCCGCTGGTGCGTTGATTGCCTCGCAGATGGAACACATAGAGGCTAGAGAACTCCTCCGCCAAGCATTTGCGCATGCCGTCGGAAGACGTTGATTCCAAGTATCCAGCATTGGTGACAAAGCCGATCACACCCGCGTCGCCAATACGATCGCTGGCCCAGCGGATCGCACGGATATAGCTGTCATATATATTCTTCACGGACGTCATTGAGGAGCGTGCCGCGTAAGTAGAAGCGATGCAGGCATCGAGCGATGGGTAAGCGAGATTCGTGTTGTTGTTGTCATTTGCACTACCTTGCCCAATAGAATAGGGGGGATTACCCACAATCACCCGAATATCCAAATCCTTCTGGCGTCTACGCCGGGCGCTGTTGTCCTCTAGTAGTGCATCTACCAAATCGTCCTTCTCATACATCTGAAAAGTATCGGTCAGGCAGATACCTTCAAATGGGGTGTACTCGTCGATCACTTCGCCGTGATAGGCAGCTTCGATATTGATGGCTGCAATGTAGTAGGCCAGCAGCACCAGCTCGTTGGCATGGATCTCATGCTTATATTTGTGCGGCAACTCTTCCGGCTTGATCAGACCCGACTGGATCAGGCGTGTGATGAACGTCCCTGTGCCGGTAAAAGGGTCGATGATGTGAACGCCCTTACTGCCTAGAGTTTGGCCGAACTCCTGTTGCAGCAGGTGGTTGACGCTGTGGAGGATGAAGTCCACAACCTCGACCGGGGTGTAAACGATGCCCAAGCGCTCCGTCATCTTGGGGAAGGCGTTGCGGAAGAACTTGTCGTACAGCTCGACGATGATCTTCTGCTTGCCTTGGGCGTTGTCGATGCCGGCAGCGCGTTGACGAACGCTGGCATAGAACTTTTCCAGTGTGTCGGCTTCCTTGGCCAGGTGATGCTCATGGAGCGCGTCCAGCACGCCTTGCATGGCCTTGGACATGGGGTTGTGGCTGGCGAAGCTGTATTCCTCGAACAGCGCATCGAACACTGGCTTGGTTACCAGATGCTGGGCGAGCATTTCGATGATCTCGCCATCGCTGATGCTGTCGTTGAGATCATCGCGCAGCTCAGCGGCGAAGGCCTCGAAAGTCGCTCTCTCCCTGATGTGTACAGGGTTCTCCAAAATGCCCTGGATACGGTCGATATGGGTGCGGGCGATCTTGGCGATGTCGTTGGCCCAGTCTTCCCAGTGGTGGCGGTTGCCGCACTTGTCGACGATCTTGGCGTAGATGGCCTTCTCGATTTCACCCACTTCGTAGGTCAATTCGGCCTGCTGGGTCATCTGACCTTCGACGTCGTACTTAGCGCGTTTCTCACCAATGCCGTACTGACCTTTGCCTGCCTGGCCGTTGCTGGTGCCGCTAGCTTTCCTGGTCTTTTTCTCGGCCTTGTCGGTGATGGCGATGACTTCCATCTTGCGCGGGTCAGAGCCGATCAGATCGAGCTTGTTGACCATGGCGTCGAAGCTGTCGTCGTGCGAGCGCAGTGCCTGGAGCACCTGCCAGACGACCTTGTAGGTCTGATTGTCGTTGAGGGCTACATGGGGTTCCGTATTGGCTGGGATAACCACCGGCAACACCACATAGCCACGCTTCTTGCCTGGTGCGTTGCGCATCACTCGGCCTACGGATTGCACCACGTCCACTTGGGAGTTGCGCGGAGTGAGGAAAAGCACCGCGTCCAGTGCCGGTACGTCCACGCCCTCAGACAGGCAGCGCACGTTGCTAAGGATGCGGCATGTGTTGGTGGGTGGTTCTTCTTTCAGCCAGTTGAGCTTGGCTTCTTTCTGGCTGGCGTTCATGCCGCCATCGACGTGTGCTGCTTCACAGATGATGCGCGAGCCCTCGTCGATCTCTTCGGACTCCTGGTAAGCCTCAACCACCGACTGGAACATGCTGGCGATGTTGATCGAGCTGACCTTGTGCTTGGTTCCTTTGTAGTTAGGCGAGATGACCTGGCAGAAGGCCACAGCGCGCTTCATGGGCTGATCATCACCCACAAGATTTTCAGCTAGCCCTTGTTTGGCCAGCGCCTTCCAGCAGCCGACGATCTTGGCGGCGTCGTCCACCTTGAGTTGATTGTCTTCGTCCTTCAGCAGTTCCTGAAGCCGACGACTGATAACGCTCTCTTCAACAGTGAGTACCAGCACCTTGTAGTCGGTGAGCAGACCGCGCTGAACAGCCTCGGAGAAGTTGATGACGAACAACTCTTTGCCGTAAAGCGCTTCGTCATCCATCGAGCACAGGGTGACTTCACCAGACTCGGCCTTGATCTTGGCGTTGTCGCCGTAGATGCGCGGCGTAGCGGTCATGTACAGGCGTTTGGTGGCACGGATGTAGTCGACATCATGAATGCGAACGAAGGTGCTTTCGTCATCATCGTCGAAGGTCGCGCCGGTTGTGCGGTGGGCTTCGTCGCAGATCACCAGATCGAAAGCGGCAAGGCCATGATCAGCCTGGGCGCGGCTGATCACGTCGATGGAGTGATAGGTGGAGAACACCACACTCATGTGCTCGGCATCATGGCGCTTGAGCATTTCCGCTGCGAGGCGATCTGCCTTAGTGGTGGCCGGGTAGCGTAACTCGTGGGTGAACACCTGAACGGCGTCATCCTCTGCTTTGCGCTTCTTGCCTACGTCGCTGTCGGAGCAGACGGCAAAGCTGTGGAGCGGGGTTGCGCTTTCCTGCGTCCATTCGGTGAGGGTCTGCGAGAGTAGCGACAGGCTGGGTACTAGGAACAGTACGCGCTTGCCCTTGCCGGCCTGCTGCTCGGCAATTTTCAGGCTGGTGAAGGTCTTGCCGGTGCCGCAAGCCATGATCAGCTTGCCGCGTTCGGCGTCCTTGAGGCCCACGGCCACGGCATTCAGCGCGGTTTGCTGGTGCTCGCGCAGTTGCTTCTTGGCCTTGAGGGCGACGGCCTGATTGGGTTGATACTTGGCCCAGTCAATTTGGCTGTCTTCCAAGGCTTGTAGGTCGATCTTACTGACAGGGGGCTGCTGGCCTTGCAGCGCATCCTCGGCGTGCTCGCTCCAATTGTTGGTGGTGGCAACAATGACGCGGTGCGAGAACGGCGCCTTGCCCGAGGCGGTGAAGAAACTGTCTATGTCCTTCTTCTGGACTTTGTAGTCCTCGGCGTACAGCTTGCACTGGATGGCGTGGTACTCGCCGGTGCCCTGGGTTCGTGCCACCAAGTCGATACCCGAGTCCTTACCGCTGAGGCCCTGCTCCTTGGCCCAGTTGGCGAATGTCCAAACCTTGTCGTACAGATCACTGTAGGTGGCTTCGTTACGCAGGTAGGCGCAGATCAGCTCTTCGAAGTAGGTGCCTTTCTCGCGTTCGGTAACGGAGGCGGAGCGGTAGGTGTTGAGCAACGCAGAGAGGGCAGACATCGGTAAAAATTCCTTTTGTACTACGTCAGGCGCATCGCGAGCGCCAAATCGGCCCAGTCTAGCAATTCAGCCGACGCTTGAGCGATTCAGACAGTGCAGGCAGGGCCAGATGTCCAAGGATTGGGTTGTGCTCAATTTCCCTGGCATACCTACCTCTCTGGGGTCAGCTCTCCCTAAATGTCGAGATCACCAGACCAAACGCCAAATCACTGATCATGGCATTAGCCGAAGCCAGGGTCTCACTGAGGTTGGCAAGCAGACATTCCGAATCAATATCCGGTGCGAAACAGAAGATGGTGTAGGGTTTGTCAGACGTTTCGTCCTTCGGCGTAAGCTTCAGGTAGTAATCCAAAGCCCGGCTGGCTGCATCATCGATGCTTCTTGTTATGAGCCGACTGCACGCGAGACACGGTTTCGTCGGTAGCTGGCGGGCTCGGTGTAATTTTAGCAATGGTAAAGCTCCTAGAGTCTGTTGGAGCTACCACCATTCGCTGCGAAACGAAGTTGGGGTGGCAGCTGTACGCGGGTTCGCAGACCGGGACTCTAGGGACCGGCAGACCCGAGGGTCTCCCACGCACAGCCACCTCTGACGAAATCACAGACATGGGCGATCTGCTTTCGAAGGTGACGTTGTGCGCCTATAGAGTCCGGGCTGCGAAACCTGATCACTGATGAGCAGTGACGGACTCAAACTACCGAGGGGACGCAAGGCGCACAAGCCGGCGGATTCTGGCGTAGTTGTAAGCAATGGCGCAAGACGACGTCAGCCCCTCCCAAATCCCACGCGCCTCAATAAACACCGCGTCGCCTCACCCTAACTTGTTCAAACAAACCACCTTCGGCTGGGTCTCCGCCCCCCCTATCCGGCTCAATGATAAAGGGCCCAGACACCTAACAGTGCCAGCGCCCAGAGCAAAACGCCTGACGCCATGAAGAGGTAATTCCATACGGTGAAACGCGAATTGCTCGACGCTTGAGGATCATTGGCGGCGAAGTTGATCAGCGGTTGACTTCGGCTCACCACATAGGCCCGCAGCGGAATCGCCAACAGCAACCAACCGGCCAGAAATGCAAGGCTATCGACGCGCTTCGCCACTGAATTCAATACGCTGGCACCGACCGTCAGCACGACATATACGGTTGCCCACTGTTCGTAATCCCACTCAAATGTGCGACCGCTGCCGCGAATTTTCTCGCTCGCCTGGCGATACAGTTGGTGAATGAAAAATATGCACAGCAGGCCGCGCGCCCATGGCCAGATATCTGCCTGGTTGTACTGCTTGTAAAGGCTCCAGTTTTTGTATGACCAGTAATAGAAATAGAAGCCAAACGTCAGGGTCGCCAGTGTCAAAAGCTTTGCTGGCGACACCACATAGAATTCGGATGGCTGAACGACGGTCTCCAGTGGAGCTAAAGGTGGTGCGTAAACATTTTCGGACACGGCAAGTTCCTTAATCAGGGTGAACTGATAAAGCTAACGACCTGCTGGGCAAAATGTTGAGCAAAACAACGTAGGCCATCACCGCAACCCATCATGGAAACGCCGTATGTCCCCTCCGTTCTCATGTCGCTGGCGACGATATAAGGACGGAACGAGTTATCGAAATAGCTTTTTAGCGACATGACAGGTGAGCAATACCTCCCTACGCAGGAACGTAAAAGTAGCTCAACGGCACCAATCGCTTGGTCTCTGGATCGGTAGCTGGATAATGCGCCATCAACGTGCGAGCCAATTCATCCAGCGTCCACATTGTCAGATGCACGTTAGCCCGCTCACCCTCATAAAGCGCCTCCTTTGTGAAGCCTCCAGTGCTCACATACAGCCCTCGATCCTCCTTGTGCCGCCCACCAAGAAAGCTGCGGATCTCATTACTCCCCATCCGTACATTTCGATGCTTAACCTCAACAACAATGCGCGGCGGCTCAAATCCAAAGCCGTCGGGCGAAGCAATGATGTCTTTGCCACGATCAGCACCGGCCGGGGAGACGAGCGTTTTGTAGCCCATCGCTCGTAAGATGCCAGCAACCAGCTCCTGCATTTCAGACCAGTCCAGGCTATTGATTTGGTCCTTGATACGCTCGAAAGCAATCTCCTGAACACCTTTCAGCGGATCTTCAAGAGCTTCGGGATCGTCGATTAAGTCCTTCGGCGATGCCGATACGTCTTTACCGGTAGCAAGGGCAAGCAATTCCTTCTGAGCAACCTCCGCAACGTTAAATATGGTTAGCGTGGACCCCAAGCTATTTCTGCTGACGCTGTTTAGCTTGTCGCGATCAACCTCATGCGGATACCACTCAACAGGCCTGGTCAACGACATCCCATCGTCTGCCAGATCGGGACGAAGCTGGCATGCGCCAGTGAAGCGACCTACCAAGTAGGTCCGGTTCGCAGGCGAGTAAGTGACGACCGTATCGCCTTCTTTGATTTCGTTAACGAAACGAAACACCTGAGAAGCACCCGATACGGCGCTAGCATCCTTAATACCAGGCTGGAGTTCCTTATAAGCTTGGATCAAGGCCTTTCGGGAAACGCCAGGCTTTGCGGCAAGTGCTAACTGAGCCCAACCGATGGCTGCCAGATTTCGATCCCTGAAGTCGTCATAGAGACGACCGCCATCACCTCGAACCATCCACATCGTTGGCATATTGGTACTCATCCTTTCCACGGAATCCGGAACGTGAATGTAGCAATGGTGATAGCACCGTGTGAATCAAAGCTTTCAGAAAGCCAGCCATAGACACTCCTGGGCACATGCCCAGCTCAGATAACATGGGCTGGCGATTCAAAATGAAAGCAAGGCACACTGCGGCAAGCGCCATCGACAATAGCGATTTAATAGACCAGTCCGCATAGTTACCGGCCTAGGGCGCTGCTGTGGTCATGATCTACATTAGCGATTAAATGAAATTCACAGCCAAAATTGAGCGACGAACCCTCGGCGCTCCCATACCTGACGCCCATTGCCGCGAGCTCTCACGAAAAAAGGCCTTGCTGAGCAAGACCTTTTTTCCTTTCAAAGCGCGAGTGCCTCGCCCTTCTACCTCACCTCAACAATATCCAAAGCCCGATTCGCCAACAGCTCACTCACCTCAATCACCTGCAAAATCCCCAACGCAAAATGCCGTCGAGATCCCTCAAGACCAAACGCCAAATCACTGATCATGGCATTCGCCGAAGCCAGGTTTTCACTGAGATTGGCCAGCAGACATTCCGAATCAACATCCGGTGCGATGCGGAAGATGGTGTTGGGTTTGTCGGACGTTTCGTCCTTCGGCGTAGGCTTCAGGTAGTAATCCAACGCCCGGTTGGCAGCGTCATCAAGCTTATTGTTACGAGCAGACTGAGCGCGAGATACATGCTCATCTGTGGTCGGAGGGTTCGGTGTAATTTTTGCCATCGACTTAGGTTCCTTAAGTGATGCTGCAGCCACCTCGCGACTAAACGAGAGGGCGGCAGCTGTGCGCAGGTTAGTCGACCGGTGAACCTAAGAATCCCGGCGCGCCCGGGGGCGCCCTGCGCACAGCCACCATCAATACAGGAACAGCACAGCCTGTCCGACGGGACTTGGTACGCCTTAGGTTGAGACGGGCGACTAAACCCGATCACTGATGCTCAGTGACAGGATTCAAACTACCGACGCCCTCCAAGACGCACAAGCCGGCGGATTCTGGCGTAGTTGTAGGCAATGGCGCAAGGCGATGTCGGTCGTGGCTAATCTCATTGAGTCAAGATAAACAGCTGGCTGGAATGTTGCTGATGCACCGCTATCGCGAGCAAGCTCGCTCCCACAGAGGAGCTTGTCTACATACGTTGCAGAGGAATGCATTCACGACCGGCTGCATCCTTGCAGCCAGTCGCGAAGAGGGTTACGACTCGTTGTTCAATGGGGCTTGCGAGCAACATCGCAATGAATCAGGCGGGATATCTCGATCATATCCACAACGGTTTTGTCATCGACCGCAAACCCGCTACCTGAAACCCCGGTGTTGCTGTTACTTGAGGGTGACGTCGAGCATCGGCGGGATGTAACCGTAGTCGTACTCGGCCACCACGAACGTCTGCTGCCCTTTGATTTTCATGCCCACCGTGGGTGCCTCGGTGCCACCCACACGAATCTGCGTGCCGGTTTCGTCGGTCGGTACGCTGTCGATGAAGGAGGTCACCAGGCCGTTTGGCATTACATAGTGCGAGTAGGTCTGGAATGGCTGGGAGGACGGGTTGCCCAGCACCAGGCCGGAACCGTTCAGCGGCACGTAAGGGCCGAAGAGCGAGTCCGCGACGAAACCGTACACCCCGTCCGGCCCGGTCACGCCGTCGGCGTAGGTGAAGGTATGGCTGATCGTGAACAGGTAGTACTTGCCATCCTGGAACACGAAATGCGGGCGCTCGGTCTGGTCGTTTACCCCGACGGCGGTCAGCAGTGGCGGCAACATTTCCCAGTCGTCACCGTCTGCGTCGCGGGCCACGGCGATGCCGACACAGGCGGTCTGGTAGCGCGAGTTGCCGACATCTTCATAACCTGGCGGCACGTCGCCGATTTCTGCCTCTCCCACTTTGTGCGAGCCGCGCTCGCCGGCCACGTTACCCTCGAACAGCATGTACAGCTTGCCGTCTTTCGGGTCGCGGAAAGGCCATGGGTCGCGGAAACCCCAGAACGCGTTTTGTGCTTCGGTCTGGTACATGTTGCCGTCGGCCTCGAACAGCGGCTTGACCTTCTCGAAGCCGACCATGCTGACACCGTGTTCAGTGGTCACCACCCGACCGCGCACCTTGACGATGGTCGCGCCCGGGGTGACGGCGGTGTAATACAGGTCCACTTCACCTCGGTCGTTCAACAGGATCGGCGTACCGGCCCATTCGCGAGCGGTCGGCGAAACGCCTTCGGCCATGACACGGCCACCGAATTCCCAGTTCTTGCCGGTACGAGAGAACCAGTAGTACATCTTTGCCCGACCGTGACGGTCGTTCCAATCGCGGAGGATGTCGTAGTTACCGTCCTCGTCGAGGTACTGCGGGTCGTTTGGATGACGATCGGCCGTCAGGGTGAAGATCACCGACCAGCCATCGACGGACGTCACGTTACCGTCCAAGTCGCGCAGGGGCATGGTGTCCCAGATAAACACGTCGTTGTTCAATACCGGGAAATCCGCGCGGACCAGCGGCTGAGTGGTGGTGGGGTCATCTGCCCGGACTTTCAGCGCGTCAGCGCGGGTCCAGAGGCTGGGTTGATGGGGGGTTGCACCGAATTTTTCAGTGGTGTTTTTCATAGGTTATTGCCTCGTCCATGAATGGATTCAAATAAATAGCGATCTAGAAATACTGTATGTGCATACAGTGAAGCCACCTTATAGAGGCTCATGCATGCGGGTCAAGCAAAAAATGCATTTGTGCATATTTTGGTTTTTTGTCGTAGCTGATACGTTTCAGCTTCGGACGTTTTCAGAAGTTCGTTCCTTGGGAGATCGGCGACGTTGGCTGCACGCTCGGTGCAGTGAACGTTACGCAGTGAAAAGCGCGCGTAACGGGGCAACGGGCGGAAGCAGTGCATAGAGGGATCGGTCAACTGAGCCAGCGCGTTTTGCGCATAGGCCAATGCAAGGTGGGAGCCACACGGGGGTTTAGATTCGTCGCCGTCGGCGGCATGAAGGGAAGCGGGTCGTCGTGAGCAGTTTGCGAGGGGGTGAGTCAGCGGTTTTGATGTTGGCTGGTATAGCGCTATCGCGAGCGAGCTCGCTCCCACAGTGGGGGGTGCGGAATGTCTGTTGTGGCGGTGGTCAGTTGTTTTGATGGAGATGACTGCGAACGCTCAGTCACTCAATACCCGGGCAAGCGCGGCTCTGGCTTTCACATCCACTGCAGATTTTTCGGCGGGCGGGGTCAGGCTCGGTCTAGGCAGTCGCGCAAATAAAACTCCTGGCGCGACCGGCTTCAACACCCAACAAGCCTATTTCGGTTTCATCAATGGCTTGGAGTTGAACCAGGTTCATGCCTTCGCGCCGGTAAACTGCACTGTCCTCTGAATCCGCATGAACCACGTACCCCCCAGGCTTTACGCCTACACGAGTTTCATCGAGAGCAATACTGGCCGAGACCAGGATATGGAAATCCAGGACGTTGTTCTTATGCAAAACCGTCGCGCCAATGAAATGTTCTGCGCATATTTCCAAAGCCATCTGCAGCCCATGGACCGCTGGGGTTTCCCGATAGCTGCCCGGCATGAATATCTTGTTTTCCCAGAACTGCGCGTCATTCAGCTCTTCCAGCCCATCGTTTCCGATATTGGGGTAACGTTTATGCTGGTAAAAAACGTTTCCATTCCAAATGATGAAACCTGTGTTTCTAACGATTCCGTCGCCGGCTTTTGAACCTTCTGCGATCCGCTCCTTCGTAGCCGTTGCATAATCGCCATAAACCCCTTTGTTCATGCGGTCCCACCCCGGGATTTCATTCACGACCGCATCCATTTCCACACCATATTTTGCCTTGTTGATATTTCTGGCCTGCCCCCACGATTTCAACTGCTGGGTTTCCCTTTTCCGCATCCTGGAGTCTGGGCGCTGCATTGACTTGAGCCAAAGCGTCGTGCCTGGGACGAATATCAGCCATGGATTTCTGTTTGAAATATCTGCCAATGTTGCCCGGATGATTTCTTTTTCTTCCTCCGAAATAAACGAGGTAGGCATTTCCTTGGAGAAAAGATACTCGGGGGCGACGACAAGGCAATAATTCAGCTTATGTTGATCGACATGTTTGGCGAAGGCAGTTCTCGCCATGTACAGCAAAGCCCCGATTCTAAGCTGTATGCAGAGAAGACTGTTCTCGACAGGGATTCTTAATCTGCGTGTATCGAATTCCCAAACCACCACCAGTAAGTTCGGCATCCTTTCCTCCCGCCTGGCTGCTGAGCGGTGCCGCAAGCCGGGTTGGCCGCATTCGTGTGAGAAGGCACTTGGCGCATATTCCAGGAAAATTCAGCTTAGATGAGCCTGGACAATTTGGCCGACAGCCCCTGAAAAATATTTGTGAAGCGCAAGAATCGAGGCTCTTTTGGATGCCGAAAAAAATCGGGTAGGTGACCAACCTGCCCGATGCCAACGACCTGACCCATCAACCCAACGTATTCAGGCACACCACCTTCGGCTGGGTCATTTCCTCATAGGCAAACCGCACCCCTTCCCTGCCCAAACTGCCGTATTTGGAACCACCGAACGGCATCGCATCAAACCGGAAGTCCGACGAGTCATTGATCATCACGCCTCCCGCTTCAATTCGCCGCGCAGCGCTCATCGCGGTGTTGAGGTCGTTGGTGAAAATCCCGGCGTGAAGCGCGTATTCAGGTTCGTTCGCCAACGCGATAGCTTCATCAAACGTCTCGAACGGCTGCAACACCACCACCGGGGCGAAGGCTTCATTGCGCCAGAGTCGGCTGGAATGATCGACGTTTTCCAGGACGGTGGCGGCGTAGCAGGTGCCTTGGCGGCGGTGGCCGCAGAGTAAGGTGGCGCCTTGTTGCAGGGCTTCGTTGACCACCTGTTCGGCGTGTTGCGCGGCTTGTTGGGTGATCATTGGGCCGATGTCGGTGCCTGCGAGCAGTGGGTTGCCGACCACCAGGGCTTGGGCCTGGTTGACGAAGCGTTCGCGGAAGGCGGCGTAGATGGGTGCGTGGATGAGCAGGCGTTGGGTGCCGATGCAGTTTTGCCCGGCGGCCCAGAAGGCGCCGGAGATGCAGCTGTCGACGGCGGCGTCGAGGTTGCAGTCGGCCATGACGATGACCGGGGCGTTGCCGCCGAGGTCCATGGCGAGTTTTTTCAGGCCGGCGCTGCGGGCGATTTGTTCGCCGGTGACGAAGCCGCCGGTGAAGGAGATCATTCGTACGTCGCGGGCGGCGACCAGGGCTTTGCCCAGTTCGGCGCCGCCGGTGGCGACGGTGACCACGGTTTCAGGCAGGCCGGCGGCGACCAGGTAGGAGACCAGTTTTAGGGCCGACAACGGTGCCAGTTCGGACGGTTTGAGGATCACCGCGTTGCCGCCGGCGATGGCCGGGCCGAGTTTGTGGGCGACCAGGTTCAGCGGGTCGTTGTAGGGGGTGATGGCGACGATCAGGCCCAGGGGTTCGCGGGTGAACCAGCCTTGGCGCGATTCGGCGCCTTCGTAGGCGTCGAACGGCACGATTTCGCCGGCGTTGCGTTTGGCTTCTTCGGCGGAGAGCTTGAGGGTGTTGATGCAGCGTTTGACTTCTTTTTCCGCCTGTTTGAGGGTCTTGCCGGCTTCGTCGACGATCAGCCGGGCGAAGGCTTTGGCGTCGCGTTCGATGTTCAGTGCCGCTTGCTCGAGGATGCTTGCGCGGCGATGACGCGGGAGTGCGGCGCAGGCGCGAGCGCCGCTGCGTCCGGTCTCGAGCAGGTGTGGGACTTCTGAGGCGCACACGTCGGCGACGGTGCCGACGATGCTGCCGTCAAACGGGTTGAGGACTTCGATGTGCGGTTCGACGACCGCCAGGGCCAAGCGCGATACGTTCACAGGTTGTGCTCCTGTTTGCGGGTTGCCGATTGGTGGATGTGGATGATGTCCGATAGCAGCGCGAAGGCGGTTTCGATGCGGCCTGCGCCCGGACCGGAAACGGTGACGGCGCCGAGCAGTTCGCTGGTGAACGATACGGCGTTGGTGGCGCCGCTGATGCTGGCCAGTGGGTGGTCGTTATTCAGCAGGCGCGGTTCGACGCTGGCACTGATGGAGCCATCGGAATTGCGGGTGGCGGCGCCGATGAGTTTCCAGCGTGCGCCGTTTTGTCGGGCTTTTTCGATGTCGTCGAGGCTGAGGGCGGAGATGCCGCGGCAGGTGACGTCGCTGACCGTGAGTTTGGCGTCGAGCAGTTCGTTGGCGAGGATCACCACTTTCAGGCGCACGTCGTGGCCTTCGACGTCTGCCGTTGGGTCGGCTTCGGCGTAGCCCAGGGCTTGGGCCTGGCTGACGGCTTCGGCGAATCCGAGGCCGCCTTCCATGGAGGTCAGGACGAAGTTGGAGGTGCCGTTGAGGATGCCTTCGAAACCGCTGATCGAGCTGCCGGCCAGGGATTGTTTGGCGAGGCGAATGACCGGGGTGCCGCTCATCACTGAGCCTTCGTATTCGAAGGCGACGTTGTTGCGCTGGGCCAGGGCTTTGAGTTCGGCGCCGTGCAGGGCGATGGGGCCTTTGTTGGTGGTGACCACGTGTTTGCCGCGCTCCAGGGCCCAGCGGCAGAACGAGGTGGCGGGCTCGCCGTCCACCGGGTTGGTGAAGGTGGCTTCGGCGATGATGTCGGCGCCGCAGTCTTTGATCACGGCTTCGTTGAGGGCGTCGACGGTGCCGCCGGGGAGTTGGGCCATGGCGCCTTTGGTGGTGGGCAGTTTGGCCAGTGAGGCGGCGTCGAGGCCGTGGCGGTCCATCACCGAACCGAGGAACAGGTCGGTGACACCGACGATTTTCAGGGTGAAGCCGAGGTCGGTTTTCCAGCTTTCGTTACGCTCGGCGATGAGCTGAGCCAATGCCCGGTTTACACCGCCAAAGCCGACCAGTGCGAGTTTGTATTCAGTCATTTTTGTTATGTCCTTGATCCGGGTGATGAGGTTGTTGGGATCTAGGTTAGGGGGGTGGGCTGGGCAGTGAAATATGGCAATTTGCTCTATTTTTTGGGCGTTTTGACCAGGGGGCGGGCAAAGCGGTAGGTGTGGAAAAAAGCTGATAGGGGGTGGCTTTGTGGCGAGGGGATTTATCCCCGCTGGGCTGCGAAGCAGACCCGGAATCATCCAGCGCGGTGGGTCAGGTTGATTGAGGTCAACCTGGTTAGGGCTGCTGCGCAACCCAGCGGGAGCAAGCTCCCTCGCCACGGGTTTGGAGTGGCTGCGGCATCTGCGGACAGCATCAGCATGCTGGGCCTCACTGATCGGACACAGATCCCTGTGGGAGCGAGCTTGCTCGCGATGGGGCCAGGTCAGGCACATCGATGGTGGCTGGTGTACCGCTATCGCGAGCAAGCTCGCTCCCACAGGTATTTTTCAGTGTTTGGGCCATTGGTGTTAGGGCATGCATCTGCTTGGCTGACACACCGCCGGCCGCTTTTGTGGCGAGGGAGCTTGCTCCCGTTGGGCTGCGCAGCGGCCCCAAATCATGCAGCGCGGTGGGTCAGGTTGATTGAGGTCAACCTGGTTAGGGCTGCTGCGCAGCCCAGCGGGAGCAAGCTCCCTCGCCACGGGTTTGGAGTGGCTGCGGCATCTGCGGACAGCATCAGCATGCTGGACTCACTGATCGGACACAGATCCCTGTGGGAGCGAGCTTGCTCGCGATGGGGCCAGGTCAGGCACATCGATGGTGGCTGGTGTACCGCTATCGCGAGCAAGCTCGCTCCCACAAGGATTTTTCAGTGTTAGGGCATGCATCTGCTTGGCTGACACACCGCCGGCCGCTTTTGTGGCGAGGGAGCTTGCTCCCGTTGGGCTGCGCAGCGGCCCCAAATCATGCAGCGCGGTGGGTCAGGTTGATTGAGGTCAACCTGGTTGGGGCTGCTGCGCAGCCCAGCGGGAGCAAGCTCCCTCGCCACGGGTTTGGAGTGGCTGCGGCATCTGCGGACAGCATCAGCATGCTGGGACTCACTGATCGGACACAGATCCCTGTGGGAGCGAGCTTGCTCGCGATGGGGCCAGGTCAGGCACATCGATGGTGGCTGGTGTACCGCTATCGCGAGCAAGCTCGCTCCCACAGGTATTTTCAGTGTTTGGGCCATTGGTGTTAGGCATGCATCTGCTTGGCTGACACACCGCCGGCCGCGTTTGTGGCGAGGGAGCTTGCTCCTGTTGGGCTGCGCAGCGGCCCCAAATCATGCAGCGCGGTGGGTCAGGTTGATTGAGGTCAACCTGGTTGGGGCTGCTGCGCAGCCCAGCGGGAGCAAGCTCCCTCGCCACACAAGCTCCTTCTCCACAAGGGGTCTCTATTTGGACGGATAGCGTGCCTAGACCACCGACGACAACACAAACGACGTCACGGTGTTCTCCACCCCGGGCAACGCGGAGATCTCTTTCCACACCTTATGCACCCGCTCCGGGTTCGCCGCGCCGACCCGCAACATCAAATCAAACTCGCCACTCATCACATCGCACTGCAGCACTTCCGGCATCGCCTGCAACGCTTGCAACACCTCGGCACCGCGCATGCGGTCGTAGCGGTAGACGAAGATCACGGCGTTGATGCTCGACGACGCTTGCGCACCCTCCCCGGTGCGCACCGTATAACCCTGGATCGCGCCGTCGCGTTCGAGGCGTTCGATGCGTTGGCGCACGGCGTTGCGCGAGAGGTTGACCTTGGCCGCCAGTTCGGCGTGGGCGGCGCGGGCGTTGAGGCGCAGTTCGGCGATGATGCGTTCGTCGAGGGGGTCGAGAATTCGCTTCATGGGGCATCCGGTTATAGGGCGCCGAGCAGTTGATGGAGAGCACCGAGATCGTCCGGCCGGATGCGATGAATCTGCGCCGGGCCATGCTCGGAAGTCGAACGCTGTTGTGCCGTAATGTTGATTCCAAGCTCACCGAGCAGCACCGCCGATTTGACCGGTGAGATCTCGCCCAAGGTCACCATCGGCGCCACTAGACTGCGCCGGTACAAGCGCGCCGCGAGCACGCCGGTGGCGGTGTGTGGATCGATAACATAACCGGTGTCGCGATGCAGCGAGGTGATTTCTTCCAGCGTCTGTTCATCACTGACCGCGTACGAGTCGATGATCATCCGCGCCTGCAACCAGAACTCGTTGGCGATGGTCATTTCGCCTTGGGTTTCGAAGGTGTGCATCAGCGCGCTGACCGCTTGATCATCGTGGCCGTAGAGCTCCCAGAGAAACCGCTCCAGGTTGGAAAAAATCGACAAATCCATGGCCGGCGACAGGGTCTTGCTGGCGCGCAATCGCGAGTAGTGGTTCTTCAAAAAGAACTGATGCAACGCGTCATTCTGGTTGGTCGCAACAATCATCTGCGTGATCGGCAAGCCCATCTTCTGCGCGATGTAGCCGGCATAGACTTCAGCAAAACTCGCCGCCGGCACGCTGAAGCCGATGGGCCGCTGGCCGCCGCCCAGCTGCAAAACAGCGTGAAAATAAAACACCAACTGCGCCATGACACTGACCCAGTTGCTGGAGTTGAAACTGATCGCCTCGTGCTGGCGGAACAGTTGAGTGACCAAGGTCTGGCATTCATCGAAACTGCCATCGACGGCCACTTGATGCACCCGCGGATGTGCCGTCGCTTGCAGGTCTTGAAGCTGGTCTTGCGGTACGCCGGTCTCGGGATAAATCACCACCACGTCGGTCTCGTCGCAGTGCTTGAAGGCCTCGATGGCGGCCAGGCCGGTGTCGCCGTTGGTGACGCCAATCACCACGGCGCGACGCCCGCGTTTACGCAGGAAGTACTGCACCAGCCGCGCCTGCAATTGCGCGGCAAAATCCTTCGAGGAACGGGTCGGCCCATGGAACAATTCCAGGACCCACTCGTTGCGATCCACCTGATGCAACGGCGCCAGGGAGCGATGGCTGAACTGGCTGCCGGCTTCCTTGAGCACACGTTTGAAGTCAGCCTCGGGGATCGCCTCGCCCACGAATGGACGCATCACTCGATAGGCCAGTTCGTCATAGGCCAAGGTGGACCAGTTGGCGATGTCCTGGGGTTCGAATTGCGGCAGTTCGACGGGAACGAACAGCCCGCCGTCCTCGGCGATGGCCGACAGCACGACGCGTTCGAAGTCGACCTGCACGGTTGAATTTCGGGTACTCACATAGCGCATGGTCAGCTCCGGATATTCTTCTGAAAACGGTTCATTTGAAACGATGTGCCTGCTCCACCAGCCAGGTGGAAAACCGCGCCGCGTCCGGGTGCTGTTCGGCTCCGGAACTGCGCACCAGGTAAAACGATTCGCTGGCTTCGATGCGCTGGGCGAAGGGTTCGATCAGGCGTCCATCGCCGAGCATGTCACTGACCATCGACGACCGCGCCAGGGCGATGCCCTGCCCCAGTTCGGCCATGCGCAAGGTGCAGACCAGCGTGTCGAATTGCATGCCGGTCGAGGAATCGACGCTGTCGGCACCGACCATTTTCAGCCAGTAACCCCAGCCCTCTTCGTAACCCAACACATGCAGCAACGGGTGCTTGGCCACGTCCGCCGGCACCTTCAGCGTCGCCATCAAGGCCGGCGAGCACACCGGGAACAAGGTGTCCCAAGTCAGGCGCTGGGACACCAGGCCCGGCCATTGCCCGTGGCCCCAACGGATCTCCATGTCGTCTTCGCCGTCCAGTTCCTTGACCCAGATATTGCTGGTGTAGCGGATGTCGACATGCGGATGGGCCTGGCGAAAATCCACCAGTTTCGGCGCCAGCCAGTGCACGAAAAACGCCAGGCTGCCGCGCACTTTGATTGGCCGGCGCTTGTGCTGGCCAAAGATCTCGTTGGTGCCCACCGCCAGTCGCGTGATCGCGTCCTGCACCACCGGCAGGTACGCCTGGCCTTCCTCGGTCAGGCCCAAGCCGCGGGGCAAGCGCTTGAACAGCGCCACCCCCAGGTGGCTTTCCAACTGGCGGATCTGCTGGCTGACCGCACCTTGGGTCAAAAACAATTCGTCGGCAGCGTGGGTGAAGTTCAGGCAGCGGGCCGACACTTCGAACGCCCGCAGCCAGTTCAACGGGGGCAACGTTTTTTGCTTCATGGTCTTACCTCGTTAACCCCCACGCACCGGGCACGTTTGCCCGCCCCGTCGACGCGGCTTAGAACGCGTCGGACGGTTGTGCCACAAGGGCGACCGACAAGCGTCGCTCGCGGCTTTTACGGGTAATGTAATACACGAAGTAACACCAGGCGATGAAGGGCAAGCCGAAGTACAGCGCCACCCGTTGTTCCGGATCGAAGGCGATCCCGACACACGCCAGGCTGCAGCACACCAGCGCCCCCAGCGGCACCCACGGATAACCGCGAACGCGGAACTTGAGGTTGCGAATGTCGCCGCCGTTGGCCACGTAGTGACGACGGAAAGCGATCTGGCTCGCGGCGATGCTCATCCACACCACCACCACGGCCAGGCCGGAAATCGACACCAGCGCCAGGTAGATGGTGTCGGCGGCAAACACGCTGCTGAGCAACGAGGCGGCGCCGCCGGCCATGCTGACGATGATCGCGTTGAGCGGCGTGCCCATGCGGGTCAGGGCCGAGAATTGCTTGGGCAGGTGGCCTTGGTCGCTGAGGGTCCAGAGCATGCGCGAGGCGGCGTACAGCCCCGAGTTGGCCGCCGACAACAGGGCGGTGATGATCACGAAGTTCATGATGTCGGCGGAGTACGGAATGCCGATGTAGGTGAACACCGTGACGAACGGGCTCTCCACCAGGCCGGCTTGCTCGCGGGGCAACAAAGTCGCCAGGACAAAAATGGTCCCGACGAAAAACACTGCCAGGCGCAGCACGGTGGTGCGGATCGCGCGCGGCACATTGCGTTGCGGGTCCTTGGTTTCGCCGGCGGCGATGCCGATCAGTTCAGTGCCGGAAAACGCGAAGGACACCGCCAGCAACGTCATCGCAATGGGCATGAAGCCGGTAGGAAACAGTCCCTCGCGGGTGAAATTGCTCAAGCCGATGCTGTGGGCCTGGTCGATGTTCAACAGGCCGAGAATCGCGCCACCGCCGATCAGCAGGAACACCACCACGGTCAGCACTTTGATCAACGACAGCCAGAACTCGGTCTCGGCGAACAAACGCACCGACACCACGTTGGTGAGGAACACCACGCCGGCGAACAGCGCGCTCCAGATCCACACCGGCGTGTCGGGAAACCATCGGGTCATGAGGATGCCGGCAGCGGTGAACTCGGAACCGATGGCCACCGTCCACGTCAGCCAATACAGCCAGGCCACGGTGTAGCCGGTGCCGGGCCCGAGAAAACGCGTGGCGTAGGTGCTGAAAGAGCCGGTTTCTGGCATCTGCACCGCCAGCTCGCCCAGGCACATCATCACCATGTAGACCATGAGCGCGCCGATGATGTAGGCGATCACCGCGCCCATGGGGCCGGCTTGGTTGACGGTGTAGCCGGACGTGAGAAACAGCCCGGTACCAATGACGCCGCCTAATGCCAACATGACGATATGGCGTGTCTGCATTTCCTGCTTGAAGCCGGTCCGCGTATTCGTTTGTTGTTCTGTTATGGACATGGTTGTTTCTCATGAAATGTCAGGGCGCGCGTCTACGTCTGCGCAAGTACGACAAGCGCCACTGAGCTTTTATTATTATTCCTATTCATGAACGCCCCGCTGACAGCCTTGTCGCGGAGTAGCAACATTCACACTTCAGCTTACGGTTTCGGTGAGGACTTCATTGAGTTGCGGATCAAGGGATTTTTTGACAAAGGCGAAGGCCTGTTTCAAATCGTCCAGTAGATCGTCCGTGTCTTCGATGCCCACCGAAACCCGCACCAAGCCCTCGGAGATGCCCAGGGCCTGGCGTTCTTCCAAGGTGTTCTCGACATGGCTGGTGGTGCGGGCCGGGCCGTAGATGGTTTCCACCGCACCGAGATTGCCCGCGCAATGGGCGAAGCGCAGGCGTGGCAGGAGCAGCTTGACCGTGTCCATGCCGCCGACCAGGACAAAACTGACGATGGCGCCGAAGCCGGACATCTGCGCGCAGGCCACGGCGTGGTTCGGGTGACTGGCCAAGCCGGGATAATTCACCGCCTCCACCAGCGGTTCGGTGCAAAGGAATTCAGCCAGGGCCCGGGCGCTGTGTTGTTGCTGGCGCATGCGCAGCGCCAGGGTCTTCATGCCACGGATGATCAGGTAGGCCGAGAACGGGTCGAGGCTCGCGCCGTTGATTTCCCGGTAATGCCGCACCTGGGCCATCAAGGCTTCGCTGCCGCACACCAGGCCACCGAGCACATCGCCATGGCCGCTGAGGAACTTGGTCGCGCTGTGAATCACCACGTCCACCCCCAAGGCCAGTGGGCTCTGGTTCAGCGGCGTGGCGAAAGTGTTATCCGCCACCACCACGGCGCCGACACGCTTGGCCGCCGCCACCAGGCGCGGGATGTCGAGGATTTTCAGGGTCGGGTTGGTGGGGGTTTCCAGGTACAGCACCTGGCAGCCCTTGGCGATTTCACGCTCGAGGTCGTCGTGATCGAAGGTCTCGCACAAGGTCACCGCTACGCCGGTGCGCGGCAGGAATTCTTCGAAGATCTTGTTGGTGCCGCCGTAACTGTCCTTGGTCGACACCACCCGATCGCCGTGGGCCAGGAAGGTGTAGAGCACGCTGCTGATCGCCGCCATGCCACTGCTGAAGGCCACGGCGGACTCGGCCATTTCCAACTCGCGGATCTTGGCTTCGAGGGTCTCGACGGTGGGGTTGCTCATGCGGCTGTAGATAAAGCCCGGGGCCTTGCCCAAGGCGACGTCGTACCAGACGTCGATGTCGTCGTAACCATACGCGGCACTGGCCACGATGGGGGTTTGCGTGGCGTTGTAGGGGTGCCTGACTTGCTCCCCACCCCAAACCGCCCGGGTTCCCGCGCCGGCATTATCAAGCCCTGTGCTGTCAGGTTTATTGTTCATTGAGGCTACTCACACTGAGGGGGTGGACGTTGAGCCATCCACCGGATCTGAGGGCCAATATAGGGAAAAGCCTCGCGCCCGAGAAACGATGTTATCGGTGCCAAAGGGGTGGTTTTTTTAATGGCTGGGGGTGAGGTTGGAACATCTAAGCCACCGATTAACCCTGTGGGAGCGAGCTTGCTCGCGATGACGGTGGGTCAGCTGCCATTGAGGGTGACTGACACTCCGCTATCGCGAGCAAGCTCGCTCCCACAGGGGAATTTTGGTGAGGTCGGGATAGTGGCGAGGGAGCAAGCTCCCTCGCCACAGGGTTAGTGTTTTTTCACATGTCCCAGGGTGTCTTGCGCGGATAAATGCGCAAATAGATGCCTACCCGCACTCATTCTCAAGAAATACCCGCCAGCAACCCCTCAACCTATCGTAATCTTCCATCTGTATAAGCCCAGCCCCGCAACCGGCCGAGATCTCACCCCGATGCCCTCCATCTACCAACTCAAGCCTGCCTTTCAAAACCTGCTGCGCCCCATGGTTCAACGCCTCTACAACAACGGTGTCACCGCCAACCAGGTGACCCTGCTCGCGGGTGTCGTCTCGGTATTGGTGGGGGCGGTCATTGCCTGGTTCGCCAGCCATCCGTGGATTTTCGTGCTGGTCCCGGTCTGGATGTTCCTGCGCATGGCCTTGAATGCCGTGGACGGCATGCTGGCGCGGGAGTTTGGTCAACAATCGCATCTGGGTGCCTACCTCAATGAGCTATGCGATATCATCGCCGACGTTGCCTTGATCCTGCCTTTTGCCTTGTTTGCCGATACCAGTCTTCTGCTCGTGTTGTTGGTCACGCTGTTGGCGTTGTTCAGCGAATACGCAGGCGTGCTGGGGCCGATGGTGGGGGCTTCGCGGCGCTACGACGGGCCGATGGGCAAGAGTGACCGCGCCTTTGTGTTTGGCGTGTTGGCGACCGGCATTGCCCTGGGTTGGCTCGGGGCGTTCTGGATAAATGGTGTGATGGCGGTGGTTGCCGCCCTGCTGGTTTATACCTTGGTCAATCGGGTCCGTCATGGCCTGGGCCAGGTGAAGGAAAACGCTCCCTCAGCATAAAGGAACTTGCAATGCGCGAAGCCCAACACCGGACATTCACCACCCACGATGGCGTGGAACTGTTCTACCAACACTGGCCGGCTGTCGACGCGGCAGCGGGTGAACCCCGTCAGGCTGTGTTGTTGTTCCATCGTGGTCATGAGCACTCCGGGCGCATCGCGCACCTGGTAGATGAACTGGACCTGCCCGGATTCGACTTCTTTGCCTGGGACGCCCGCGGCCATGGCCAGTCGCCGGGCGAACGGGGCGACAGCCCGAGCTTCGCCACCAGTGCGCGGGACGTGCAGACCTTCTGCGATCACATCGGCGCTGTGCATCAGATCGACGAAGCGAACATCGCTGTGGTCGCACAAAGCGTCGGCGCGGTGATCGCGTCCACTTGGGTCCACGACTACGCGCCACGCATTCGTTCGCTGGTGCTGGCGTCGCCGGCGTTCAAGGTCAAGCTCTACGTGCCGTTCGCTCGTCCGGGCCTGGCGCTGATGCGCAAGTTTCGTGGCAATTTTTTCGTCAACAGCTACGTCAAGGCGAAATTCCTCAGCCATGACCCGGAGCGCGTGGCGTCCTACGACAGCGATCCGCTGATCACCAAGGCCATTTCGGTGAACGTACTGCTGGGCCTGTACGAAGCCGCCGACCGCGTGGTGGCCGATGCCCAGGCGATCCAGGTGCCGACGCAGTTGTTGATCTCCGGCTCGGACTTTGTCGTGCACCGCAAACCCCAGGAGCAGTTCTTCGAACGCCTGGGCAGCCTGCACAAGGAAAAACACATTCTGCCGGGGTTCTTCCACGACACCCTCGGCGAGAAGAACCGTGCGCCAGCCGTTGCCAGTGCCCGTCGCTTCATCCTGCAAAACTTCGCCCGTCCGCTGGACCGCCCTTCCCTGCTGGACGCCGATCGCCTGGGCGCGACCTGCGCCGAAGCCGAAACCCTGGCCACGCCGCTGCCCCACAACTCGTTGCGTGACCTTTACTGGCGCATGACCCGCGCCAGCATGCGCTTTGGCAGCAAGTTGTCGGCCGGGGTGAAGCTGGGCTTCGACACCGGGTTCGACTCCGGCAGCACCCTGGATTACGTCTACCGCAACCGCCCCACCGGCACCTCGGCGCTGGGCAAGATGATCGACCAGAACTACCTGAACTCCATCGGCTGGCGCGGCATTCGCCAACGCAAGTTGCACGTTGAAGAGTTGCTGCGCCTGGCGATGGCCGAGTTGCGCGCCCAAGACCGCGAAGTGCGCATCGTCGACATCGCCGCCGGCCATGGCCGTTACATTCTCGAAGCGCTGCAAGGCGTCAGCCCGTTGCCCGAGTCGATCCTGCTGCGCGACTACAGCGACATCAACGTGCGCGACGGCAGTGCGCTGATCGTTGAAAAAGGCTTGGGCGATATCGCTCGCTTCGTCAAAGGTGATGCCTTCGACCGCCAGGATCTGGCGGCGCTGGAACCAAAACCAACCCTCGCCGTGGTGTCCGGCCTGTATGAACTGTTTGCCGACAACCAACTGGTCGGCGGCTCCCTCGCGGGCCTGGCCGAAGCCGTGGAGCCTGGCGGTTTCCTGGTCTACACCGGTCAGCCGTGGCACCCGCAACTGGAACTGATCGCCCGTGCCCTCACCAGTCACCGCGCCGGGCAGGCTTGGGTGATGCGTCGGCGCACGCAGGCGGAGATGGACCAATTGGTCGAGGCGGCGGGCTTTCGCAAGATCACCCTGCGTGTCGATGAATGGGGCATTTTCAGCGTTTCGCTGGCGCAGCGAGTGCAGTAATGAGCGCCGTCATCGCTCCGGCCCGCGAACCCGCACTGCTGAAACCGGCAGTGCTGTGGCTGCTGTTGTTGGCGCCGCTGTTCTTCAGCACCTACGGTTTTGCCACCTGGGTCACCTCCCAGCGTGACGACGTCGGCACGCTGGTGTTCGCCTGGGAAAGCCACATGCCGTTCATGGCCTGGACCATCGTGCCGTACTGGTCGATCGATTTGCTGTACGGCCTGTCCTTGCTGTTGCCCACCAGCCGCGACGAACTCAAGCGCCATGCCTTGCGCCTGCTCACGGCCCAGGTGATTGCGGTCAGTTGCTTCCTGCTCTGGCCGCTGCGCTTCACCTTCCCCCGGCCGGAAATGGATGGGCTGTTCGGTTGGTTGTTCGACGTGCTCGCGGGGTTCGACAAGCCGTTCAACCAGGCGCCATCGCTGCACATCGCGCTGCTGGTGGTGCTGTGGGTGTGTTATCAGCGGCATCTGCAAGGCTTCTGGCGTTGGCTGATGCACGGTTGGTTCGCGTTGATTGGCGTGTCGGTGCTGACCACGTATCAACATCACTTTATCGACCTGCCCACGGGTGCGTTGGCCGGTTGGTTGTGTGTCTGGTTGTGGCCGTTGGATCGGCCGAGTCCGCTGCTGAGTGCGCGTCTGGCGGCCGATCCTGCCCGTCGACGCTTGGCCTTGCGTTATGGCGTGGGCGCGGCGGCGCTGTTCATTCCGGCGTTTGCCTTGGGCGGCGCGTGGCTCTGGCTGATCTGGCCGGCGGTCGCCGTACTCATGGTGGCGCTGAATTACCTGGTGTTCGGTGCCGACGGGTTCCAGAAGCGTGCCGATGGTCGCTTGAGCCCGGCGGTGCGCTGGTTGCTGGCGCCGTACCTGGCGGCGGCGTGGATCAATTCCCGCTGGTGGACGCGCAAGCATCCGCAGCCGGACCAAGTGGCGGATAATGTCTGGCTGGGGCGAATCCCTACGCCGATGGAGTTGAAGGACAGTGCGTTTACCGGCGTGCTCGACCTCTGCGCGGAGCTGTCCATAGACAGCACGGGCATCGCCTATCGTGCCTTGCCGGTGCTCGACCTGACGGCGCCGACCACCGAGCAATGCCTGAAAGCGGCAGAGGCCATCGAAAGCCTGCGCCAGCACGGGCCGGTGCTGGTCTGCTGCGCCCTGGGTTATTCGCGCAGCGCCACGGCGGTGGTCGCCTGGTTGTTGCACAGCGGCCGAGCGGCGAACGTTGATGCGGCGATCGTGCAAATCCAGCGAGTTCGCCCGCAGATTGTTTTGCACGGGGCGCACCGTCAGGCGTTGGAGGCCTTATCCAGAAGCCGGGAGAATGTCCATGATCACTGATATGGAGCTGCACACCGTGGCGAGCCTGTTGCGCCGGGGTCATTCGCTGGACCAGTTGTCCACCGGGCTGACGCTGCTGGCGGCGCTGGTGGGGTTGGGGCAATGGCTGGTGGGGGTTATCGATCCTTGGTTGCTGCTGTTGAGTGCGGCGCTACTGGTACTCGGTGTGCTGGAAAAGTACTGGGCGTTGCGCGTGGCGTTTGACGCCGATCTGTTCCAGCGCATGGCGGACAGCACCCAATCCCTGGCCGAACGCACCTATACCTTGGATCAGGCCCTCACCTCGCTGGGCCTGCAACCCGCCGAACGCGCCGGCCGTCTCTGGACCGAACGCCGGCATGGCGCGTTGTTGTTGCTGCGGCGGCAGTCGCGATTATTGGCTGTACAAGTGGTCTTGGTGCTGGGCTTCATCCTGGCCAGTCCCTGGCTGGCGTCAGGTCTGTAGATAGTTTTTTGTGGCGAGGGGATTTATCCCCTCGCCACAAAGGAAGTGTTCCCTCGCCACAGTCAGGCTTATGTTTCTCAGGACAAGGAATCCTCATGTTCGAACCCGTGGTCGCCAACCTCATCACCTCCGCCGCCCGCATGGTCACGGGCGCTCGCAGCCTGTGGCTCGGTTGCGCGCCGACGCCGGTGCAAAGGATTTACTTCGCCAACCACAGCAGCCACGGTGACTTCGTGTTGCTCTGGGCCTCGCTGCCGCCAGCGCTGCGCAAGCTCACCCGCCCGGTGGCGGGGGCCGATTATTGGCAAACCAGCCCGATGCGTCGCTACATCATCAACCGGGTGTTCAACGGCGTGCTGGTGGACCGCGAGCGCAAGGATCCTTCCTACAACCCCTTGCAGCCCATGCTCGAAGCCCTGGAGAACGGCGACTCGCTGATCATCTTCCCCGAAGGCACGCGCAACCCCGACGAAGGCCTGCTGCCGTTCAAGAGCGGGATCTATCACTTGATGAAGGCTCATCCCGAGGTCGAGGTGATCCCGGTGTGGATCGCCAACCTAAACCGCGTCATGCCCAAAGGTCGGGTCTTGCCTCTGCCGCTGTTATGCACCACCAGTTTCGGCGCGCCGTTGTGCATCGAAGAAGGTGAAAGCAAAGAGCAATTTCTCGAACGCAGCCGCGCCGCGCTGCTGGCACTGGCCCCGGAGCACGTCTGACATGGATCGATATACCCTGATGTTGTTTGGCGGGATCGGCGCCATTCTGGTGTTGGCTTCGCTGGTTGGTTTCATTCTCAAGCTGCGCACCAAAGGCGCGCCGAACTCGGTTATCGATAACCTCAACGCGCGGATCAATGCCTGGTGGATCATGGTACTGGTGATCGGCGTGGCGTTCTGGCTCGGCAACGCGGCGGTCATCTTGCTGTTCTACGCGGTGTCGTTCTATGCCCTGCGGGAATTCCTCACCCTGACCCCGACCCGGCGCAGTGACTATCCGGCGCTGGTGGCGGCGTTCTACCTGGCGCTGCCGCTGCAATACCTGTTGATCTACTACGACTGGTACGGGCTGTTTTCGATCTTCATCCCGGTGTATGTGTTCCTGCTGCTGCCGATCCTGGCGTCCCTGGGCGGCGATAGCACGCACTTCCTCGAGCGCGCTTCGAAGGTTCAGTGGGGCTTGATGATCGCGGTGTTCTGCATCTCCTTCGTGCCCGCCCTGCTGACGCTGGACATCGCCGGTTTCGAAGGGCGCAACCTGTTGTTGATCGCGTACCTGGTGATCGTGGTGCAGTTGTCGGATGTGTTGCAGTACGTCTGCGGCAAGCTGTTCGGCAAACACAAGATCGCGCCGAACCTGTCGCCGTCGAAAACCGTGGAGGGCTTTGTCGGCGGCATTTTCCTGGCCTCGCTGATCGGTGGCGCGCTGTGGTGGATCACGCCGTTCAATCCCTGGCAGTCGTTCCTCATTGCCTTGCTGATCAACCTGCTGGGCTTTGCCGGCGGCATCGTCATGTCGGCGATCAAGCGCGACCGCGGCGTGAAGGATTGGGGCCACATGATCGAAGGCCACGGCGGCATGCTCGATCGACTGGACTCGGTCTGCTTTGCCGCGCCGATCTTCTTCCACTTGGTGCGGTACTGGTGGACCTGAGGGAAGTCTGCGGCAAACACCCGAACCTGTGGGAGCGAGCTTGCTCGCGATAGCGCCAGGTCAGTCGACATCGATGTTGGCTGATCCACCGCCATCGCGAGCAAGCTCGCTCCCACAGGGGGGTTCAGTATTTGGCCCATTGGCACACAGCTTCTGTGGCGAGGGGATTTATCCCCTCGCCACAGATAAATCCCCTGCCACAGGAGCGGCCTGCAATCGATCAGTCGAGGATCAGATGCGGCAAGAACCGGCTCGAATCCTTGGTGATCAAGCTGTTGTCTTCCCGCACGCCAATGCCCGCCGCCTGATCGCCAATGACCCAGGAGCCGATCAGGGTGTAGCTGTCGTCAAACTTCGGCAGCGGGGCGAATTCCTGGAGGATGAACGGTGCGTCGGTGTAGGGGCCGTCTTCTTTTACAATCAAGCCATCAGCGGTCTGCAGCTCGATGTTGGCGCCTTCCCGGGAAAAGAACGGCTTGCGCACCCAGCCCTTGGGCACGGCTTTGCTCGTGTCGGTATCCAAGTGGGCCGCGAGCAGGTTCGGGTGGCCTTTGTTGAATTCCCACAGCAGCGGCAGGATGCCTTTGTTGGAGATGATCGACTTCCAGGCTGGCTCGAAAAACTGCGTATCGCACTCGGCAATCGCGGCGCCGAAGGGCTCATGGAAGATGAACTCCCAGGCGTGCAGCTTGAACAGGTGCGGAATCCAGCGCTCCTCCAGATCCACGAAACGCCCGTCACTGTTGAGGCCGATGTCTTCGATATCGATGTGCCGCGATTGGATGCCGACTTTTTCCGCGATCAGGCGCAAGTAGTCCGTGGTGCCCTTGTCCTCCACCGAGCCTTTCATCGAGGCGAAATAGAACGGCTCCTTGAGCTGCAACTGGGCAAAGGCCTGGTGCAGCTTGGTGTCGATGCTGTTGAACTGGTCGGCATGGGCCGGCAGCACGCCGCGCTCGATGCATTGCTCCAGCCAACCCCACTGGAACGCCGCCGCCTCGTAGAGGCTGGTCGGCGTGTCGTAGTTGAGTTCCAACAGCTTGGCCGGGCCCGTGCCGTTGTAGGAGAAATCCATGCGCCCATACAGGTGCGGGTGGCCTTCCAGCCATGAAGTGCGCACCAGGTCGAAGAACGGTGCGGGAATGCTCAGGCGTTCCAGCAATTCTTCACTCTGGACCACGCGAGCCACGAGGTCCATGCACATCTCGTGGATCTCGGTGGTCGGGTCTTCCAGGTCGTCCTCGATCTGCTTGAGGGTGAACTGGTAGTACGCGCTTTCGTCCCAATAGGGTTCGTCGTCGATGGTGTGGAACAGAAAGCCGAGCTGTTCGGCGGTCTGTTTCCAGTCAGGACGTTCTGCGCAATGGATCTTCTTCATGGCGCTGGTTCCTCAACCGCCGGAGCTGCTCGAACCGCCCCAACCGCTGCGGGCACTGGACTTGCTGCCGAAACCACCGCGAGACGTGGACGAAGCGACGGCCATCGCCTTGCTGCTCTTGATGGTGTCGGTGTAGCTGCCGTAGCGCGCCTGATTGGATCTGGTAAAGGTCGAGCCGCTGGAAACCCGCTGGCTGAGCGTCGAGGACCCGAAGCTGCCGCGATCATCGCGGTAACGGTAGACCGGCTCGGAGTAATAGCTGTTGCGGTTGCTGCTCAACATGTTGCCGATCAGCATGCCAGTCAGCAGGTTGCCGAAGCCTGAGCCACCGACGTTCGCTTCCGAAGGCGGCAGCTGGGCCCGGGCGGCGTCGACCTGGGATTGCGTGACTTCGCCATCGGCGCTCAGCTCGAAGCCACCCAGCTTGGGGATGAACTGGCCAGCCGAGTCCTGCTGGCACCAATCGGGCACGAAGTCGGCATCGCAATCGGCCTGGCTGGCGTACGTCGGCGCGATGCGACGATGCTCGCTCATGGCGCTCATGTAGGCGTCGGCGCAAATGTCCACCGGCAGCTTTTCATCGACACATTGCTGGACGGACTGGAAGTTGTACTTCTTCTGCAACTTATAGGTTTTTTCCGTTGGCCCGCAGCCGGATATCGCCAGGGCGACCGACGCGGCCAGCGAAAGCTGGACGTACTTGCTTCGTTTCATCGGGATCTCCGTGGCGCAATCAGTTCGTGGAAGGCGTCATGCACGCGGCGTTCAACATGCCGACGCTGATGGCCACGGCAGCGATGTAGATACCCGCGGCAATTTCACCATTCTTAATGCGTGCGGAAGCGCCCTTGAGCACCAGGCTGGTCACCAGGAACGCCAGCAACTGAACGACAGCGGCGATCACCGCCCAGACGACGAAGTCCAGCATGCTGATCGAGTAGGCAATCACGTTGCTGGCCGGAATGGCGAAACCGATGACAGCGCCGCCCAGGGCGATGGCCGCGGCCACGTTGCCCGAGCGAATCAGCTCGAACTCCTTGTGCGGCGTGACGCGGGTGTAGATGAACTGGAACAGCGCGAACAGCACGGCGGCGCCGAGGATGTACATGACAAAGCCAAGCACGGCGGCTTTGTTCAGGGAAATGGAGAGCGCTTCAAGCATGGACTTCTTCCTTATTCAAAGAGTGTTCAGGTCAGTGGTGTACAGCGAAATACCCAGCGAAGTGCTCAGGCTGACGGTGCCTTCGGCGTCTTCTTCGACGGAGAACAGCAAAAACTCCCGGCGGTCCGTCAGGCCGGTGTCGCGGGCGTACAGCATCGAACGGTGCTCGACACTGTAGGCCTCATCCGGATTACTCACGCGCTCGCTCAACGTCACCAGTTCCGTCTGGCCCGCCTCGGTGCCCCATTCGCGGGTGTACTCGACGCCGTCATGGGTGTAGGTCGGCAGGCCGATCAGGCTTTCGGGACCGGC
Source organism: Pseudomonas beijingensis (assembly GCF_030687295.1). Classification (NCBI taxonomy): domain Bacteria; kingdom Pseudomonadati; phylum Pseudomonadota; class Gammaproteobacteria; order Pseudomonadales; family Pseudomonadaceae; genus Pseudomonas; species Pseudomonas beijingensis. The sequence goes on from NZ_CP117425.1 coordinate 5,660,275, forward strand.
CAGGCGACGCAATTCCGCTTCACTGTTGATCGTGACGTAGCTGAGGTAGTTGAACAGGATCACCGACTCGACCTGCCCGGCGATGTCGCCGCTGGTGTGCACTTGCAGCCAGTAGTCTTCGTCGTTCATGTAGCAGCGCGACAGCCAGTTCGACTGCCCAAGGTCAACGATGCCCAGGCTCCAGATCTGTTGGGAGCCCGGGATGACCACGTTGCTATTGCCGTCGAGCAACAACTTGAGCGTGGCATCGAACATGACCTGCTTGCCGGAGGCCAAGCCCAGCGGCCCGGTGACGGGCGCGCCGTGGCTGGCTGTCGGGTTCGCGTTCGGGGCCTCAAGCCCCATCAACTGTTTAAACCACCCCATGGGAAATTTCCTTGAGACGCGTGGAGGCGATGTAGAAGAGTTCTCCGCCCACAACGCGCGTGGTGCCAGGCGGGTTGATCGCTGGGTGTCGGGCGCCCTGGGCGCGGTAGCCGATCAGCGTAGCGTTGTGCTGCTCTTTCATCCGGGTGTAGAGCTCGCCGAACGTCGCTTCAAACGCCTCGGGCAGTTTCATCAGGTACTGCGTGGCGCCTTCGCCGACGCAGAGCAACTCATTGATGACCACCGACGACCCTGGATCCTGGGAGGCCCGCACCAACATTTCGATGGCCATGCTGGAGGTGCATTCCAGGCTCGGCGCATAGGCGCTGGCAAGGGCGGCGATTTCGCTGTCATTGAAGTGGGCGACCACGTGCCCGGCAGGCCCCAGTTGATTGACCGCCAGCACGGTGGCCAGGGTCAGGTCGTCGGAATGGGTGCGCACCAGCACGCGTTCGGCCCCCGGTACGCCGGCACGCTGCAACAGCGCGACGGAGGACAGGCTGTCGCCTTTGATGAACGAGGCCTTGCCGGGCATGGGGTTTTCTTCAAGATCGCAATCGCAGATGACGATCAGGTTGTCATTGGAGGTTTCGTCCTGCAGGAGCAGTTCGATGACCCGCTCGCTGGAGGCGCCCTCCCAACCGATGAGCACCGTATGGCCGACCTGGCCGGTGAAATCGCCTTTGCCCTTCATGCCTTTTCTCCATACATCGATGACGCTGCTGGTGGTTTTGCCGATGACCGTCGTCAACAGGGCAATGCCCCCGAGCATGATCCAGGTCGCCACAAAAATTCGCCCGGCGGATGTCTGTGGCAACAGATCGCCATAGCCGACGGTGAGCGTGGTGGTGAGATAGAAGTAGATAAACGTGGCGGCGGCAATGAGGTGTTGCTCGCCCAGCAGCACCAGGCCGATCCAGGCTATGGCCAGGTGCACGCCCAACGCAATGGCCAGGCCCGCCCAGCCGAACCGATGGAAGAAGGACGATGCGTACGTGCGCAACAAAAGGAAAATCGACATTTCGTCCCTGACTCCGTGGGGCTTGGTTCCTGGCGGGATCATCACTCTGGCGCCAGAGGGCTCGAGCGTAGTGGCCGGACAGCATTAAACCTGTTGCGGCGCTTGGATAGAATACCTTGGAGACAATAAATCCGATGAGCAGGCCGGCCAGGCACAGTCCTTGTGGCGAGGGGATTTATCCCCGCTGGGTTGCGAAGCAGCCCCAAAGCAGCGAACGCTACCTAACTGACACACCGAGGTGTCAGATTTTAGGGTTGCTTCGCAACCCAGCGGGGATAAATCCCCTCGCCACAGGTTTTGTGCTTGGCCTGCCTTGATTGATCAGGCCGAACCGATCACTCAGCCGATTTTTTCTTCAAGCGCTCCAGAATCGCATTGGCGCTGCCTTCGTTCGGCGTGATGCCGGCGTCGCGCAGCTTGCGTTCCAGGTCGGAGCCGGTCGAAGCCTCGGCCAGTTCGTCCTGGGCTTGCAGTTCAGCAGCACGTTGCTGTTGCTTGGCTTGCAGGCGGTTGAGCGTACCGACGGCGGTTTCCAGCTTGCCATTGGCGCCGCCGCTGGCGATCGAGGCACTGACCTGGGCCTTCTGCACGCTTTCGCGGGCCTTGGCCATGTCCACTTGCTGGCGCAGGCTCTTGATGCGGCTTTCAGCCTTGGTGATGTCCTTGCGCATGTTGTCCGCGTAGCCGCCGAATTCGGTCGCGTGCTTTTGCTCGGCGTCCAGTTCGGTGGTCAGGGTCGAAATGGCTTCGGCCACTTCCAGTGCCAGGTCTTCGCGGTTGGCCTGGATCGCGGCCAGGGCCTTGGCTTCCAGGTCCTTGATCTTGGCGTTGTATTCGCCAACACGATCGGTCGCCAGCTTGTGCTTGGCCATGATGGTGACCAGCTCACGCTTGGCATTGGCCAGCGCGCTGTCGGCATCGCGGATTTCCTGATCGAGGATGCGCAGGGCCTGTTGGTCGACGATCGATTCGCCGACTTCGCTGGCACCGCCACGCAGTGCGGTGAACAACTTGCTCCAGATGGACTGAGTCATTGGATGGTTCCTATTCGGCGAATTAGATGAAGAAGCGTTCGAACGCTTCGCTGGCGCGCTGGACGTTGTCGACGAGGGTTTTGACCTCGGTGACGACGTTGGTCAGGCTGGAGTCGGAGCTCAACGCGCCGAACATGTTGTAGACGACCTGTCCGTTGGGCATGGTCTCGATGCCGATGGACGACAGCGGGAACATTTCACGGCTGCGCAACACGGCGTCGTTGAATGCCGCCACGTCGCTGATCGACTCGACATCCACCAGGACGGTGTCGACGATGATCTGGTCGCCGACCACAGCGATGTAGATCGGCAAGCCACCGAAGTCATTCATTTCCAGCTTGATGCTGGATTCGGAGCCTTGGACGAGGGAGAGGGTGATGTCGTTCGCGACCACTTCGTCCAGGGCCTGAAGGGCGCTGTAGAGGCGATCGATGTTCCAGTTATTACCTGCGCTCATGTAATCCTCCGACATGAATGAGCCAGCCAGAATCGGTTGGCGTAGCTGTTTCTCCATTTGCTTGAGCAGGCTTCTGTTTTCGGGAAGCACCCAAGTCTCGTGTTTCACATACCCGGCGGCACTCAGGCCCGCGCGCATCTGCTTCATGTAGAAGCTCGATGGTTTTTTCGCGGCGGGTTTGGCGCGCGCTCCCGTGCGGCTCGCTGAATCGGTCACAGACCCGTCAGACGGATCTGATGGAGCGCTGGTTGGCATGGTACTGACCCCACTGTGAAAAACTCACGCGTGAGAAACACTACAGGTACTTTCCAAACCTCACAATAGCTCACGCGTGAGATTTTTCTCTATCACAAATGCCGACATCCCCCCCTGTGGGAGCGAGCTTGCTCGCGATAGCGGTGCATCAGTTTGCAGAGAGGTTGGATTTACCGACGCCATCGCGAGCAAGCTCGCTCCCACAGGTTTTTTGGGGTGGTCACAAATCCTCAGTCCACCACAGATCCAATGTGGGAGCGTTCACAGATCAGGCATCCACCATAGATCCTCTGTGGGAGCTGAGCTTGCTCGCGATGGCGGTGGGTCAGCTTGCATTGATGTTGGATGCAAGACCGTCATCGCGAGCAAGCTCGGCTCCCACAGGGGATCTCCACAGGCTGTAAATTCAGTTGTGGCTGCGACGATGCCTTACGGATAGCTAAAGCTCTTGACCAACGTCAGCTCCCCCACCGCCCGCATCGGCACGACGAAGGTTTCCATTTTCTCGTTCGGCGTGCCTTCCTCCGTGATCACGGTGACCTGCGCAGTGGTCAGGGCTTGTTGCGCCTGCTCTCCACCGCCCTCACCTTCTTCGCCGTCCTCCTCACTGCGGTAACCGCCGCCGTAGTAATTCACATACACCAGGTACTGGCCTTTGATCGGCGCGGGCATGGCGAAGATTTCCGGGCCGTAGCCGGTGGTGACGTCGACGTCGAGGGCGGCGCCGTTGGCGACGGCGCGGTCGCCGTACCAGATGTGCGCACCATCGGGGGTGACCAGATGCAGGTCCAGGTCGGTGCCGTCGCTGTCCCAAGTCAGCAACACCCGCAGCTTGGCCGGTGTAGCGCCGCCGCTGGTGTTGAGAAATTGCGTGCGGTGGCGCTGTTGGCCATCGGCGCTGCGCACTTCCACGCTGTTGCTGCCGTTGGGGAACGAGAACGGCCGGTCGAAACGACCTTCCTCATCCAGCTTCAGTGGCAGGCTCACACCGTTGACGATCAACTGGCCCGGCGCGTTGCTGCCCTTGGGCGCGCCTTTGATCTGCCCAGTGATGCGGGCGGTGTTGGCCTGGCCCGGGGGCGTGTTGACTGACGAAGCCGGGTAGTTGACGGTCTGGCTGAAGCTTTCGCCTTCACCGCCCGGCGCCCCGCTGCGCCAGCCGCCGATAGGGGTGTCGAGCTTGATGGAGTCGGCGGCCATGGCCGATGGCAACGCGGTCAGGGCGCAGAGCAACAGCAAGACCTGTGGATAACGGAGTGTCATGGTCTATTCCAGCAAAAGGTGACGGGCGAGCCCTTCGATATAGGTTTCGTCCTGGCCGTTGGGGTGAGCTTCGAAGGCCAGGTGCAAATATTCATGCGTCAGGTCGAGACGGTCTTGCAGCGACAGCACGCCGCGCACATAGATGCGCTGGCGCTCGCGGTCGACATAAGGCCGGCCGAAGGCGACGCGGCAGACGGCGAAAGCGCTGATTTCGTTGTAGCCCACTTCACTTTCCAACCGCTCACGCCAGCCCCGACGCTGCTTGAGCAACCAATCCTGGGCGGCGGGCAGCGCCTCGCAGGAGGCCACCGGGTTGTCCCAGCGGCTGAGGCTGGCACGCGGATAGGCGTGCAGCAGGATGGCGTCGTAGCGGTGGCCGGCGTTGGCTTGCTCCACCGCTTGCGCCCAGGACAATTTGTCCGGGCCGGGCTGGTCGGAGTGGTAGGTGACATCGGTGCCGGCCAGGACCAGGTCGCTGGTCCAGGCGGCAATGGCGCGGGTTTCCGGTGCCGCCGGACGGGGCGCGACGCGCTGGCGATGGCTGCTGTCGTCAATGCTCAGGCAATCACCGTTGCGTTGGGCGTTTTGCAGCAGATAGGTGCGGATCGCCACGGCCAGGGCCTTGGCGGCTTCGGCAGGTTCGGCCTTGGCTTCGCGCTGCAAGACCCGGGCGACGTATTCCTCCCGGTCCAGGCGCGCCACCAGCTTGCCGGGCATCAGGAACAGCTCGCCATCGCTGTGGATGTCCAGTTGATTGCCGTTGGTGAACTCGACGCGGTAATCACCGCGCAGTTGGCCCGGCGTGGCCGGCCGGTCACCGGTCATCACCCGTTGCAACGGATAGCGGGCAAACAGGCCGACTTCCACGCAACGCCCGGTTTCCGCTGGCCAGCGGGATGGCAATGCCGTCGCCAAACCTTCCCCGTAGACCTTCAGGACCTGCTGGCTGGTGCCGCGTCCACCGGCCCACACCGGCGTGCCGTCGGCCAGCCAACCGGCGAAACCGCCCTGCCGGGAGGAAGGCCCCTGGTCACCCAGCCAGCTCCAGGTCTTGACCCGCAGGCGACTGCCCAACTCGCCCACCAGCCGCCCGTCCGCCGCGCCGAGCACCACATCCAGCAGCACCCGACGAGCCTGGTCCTGGGCCGGCAGCATGGCCAGGGCCTTGAGCAGTTCCGCGACCGGCACCTGCGTCTGGGGCTGCAAGGTCGGCAGGTCCAACAACCAGGCCGGCGCCTGGCGGGCCTGCCAGTAATCGCGCCAGTTCGAAGCCGACAACCCGAGCCGCTGCGGCTCGAAATACAAGCCACAGGACTTCACCAGCGCCTGGTCGCGACCGATGCTCTGCCCGGCGTTGCAGCAATAGACTTCTTCCTTCGACTCGCCACGGCACTCATAGACCGGTTCGCGAGCGTCGGTGTCCACCAGCCAGGCGTAGACAAACAGCTTCCACAGGCTACCCAACGGTGCCTGCAAGGAAGCAGGCAGCGGCTGGCGATCCAGCACCTGCGTTTGATTCACCCGCAGCAACTGGCCGTCGAAGGCCAGGCGCAACGGCTCGTCCTGCGCCGTTGCCAGCGCAGGGATCAAGCACAACAGCCACCCAACCCACAGCTGACGCATGTCAGTTGACCGTAACCTGACCAAGCGCCGGTTTCTGTTCCCGCGCCTGATTCTGCGGCGCGTATACCTGGGTGAAGCGCACCGGCGGCAAGGTGAACTGGCCCTTCTGGGAGAAGCGCACCAAGTGCCGCAGGCGCAGCTCGCCACTGAGGGCGTCCACCGGTACCGCATACGCCATCTGGCCGGGCTCGAAGCGGGCCTTTTCCAGGGACGTCGGTTCGCTGTCGGCCTTGCCCTGCAACTGGATGCCCCAGGTGGTGCGTTCCACATCGGCGCCCGGCGGCAGCGGCACTTCGAGCATGCCGTAGCGCAGTGGCGTCGAGGCCTTGCTGTTGATGATCACTTCATCCAGGTAGAGGCTGTCGCTGGACAACGGTTTGTTGCCCACGGCTTCGAGCTTGAAGGTGAAGGCCTCGTCGCCCGGCACCAGACGCGACAGGCGTCGGGTGATCGACACCGCCATTGGCGCCACTGGCGGTTGCTGGCTCTGGAAGCTCAGTGCCGCTTGCAGTGGACGCTCCTGTGCACCGGTCAACGTCAGCGTCGTTGGAAGCTGCGCACCCTGCCATTGCCAGTAGGTTTCACCGGTCGCGCCCTGCTTGGCGGCCCAGCCTTCGCCCGGCGCCAGGGCCACGGCCGGCGCCGCCTGTTCGATGCTGCGCTGCAACCAGGTCAGGGCCAGGGCCCGTTCCAGGGTGGACTGCTGCGGCAGGACGCGCTCCAGCAAGGCCGTGGCGCGAGCCTGATCGAAGTTTTGCAGCGACAGCAACAAGGCTTCAACGAACGGCTGCGGGCTGAGTTCCAGTTGCTGTTGCGCCGCATCGGCTTGACGGCTGAAGGCCGCCGGCAACGGTACCTTGGCCTGTTTCGCCAGGGACGCGGTCAGGACACGGGCGCTGGCCAGGCCAAGGGCCGAATCAGGCGCGTACATGACCAGGCTGTCTTCGCCGCCATCTAGCACGCTCTCGGTACTGTCTTCACTGGCCTTCGCCAGGTCATCCATCAGGCCGCTGAGCAAAGTGTTCACCGGCAATTGCATCTGCTTGGCGAACGACAGGATCAACGCACGTTGCAGCAGCGGCGTATCACCGGCCTGCTTGGCGTAGACCTCCAGCACCCGCTGCCAGTGTTCCGGCGGCAGGTTCAGGTCCAGGGCCTTGCTGGCGTGCCAGTCGGCGTAATAGGCATAGGCGGTGAGGAAGGCATCCGGCTCACCGTCCTGACCCCACCAGGTGAAGCTCGCCGACGGTCCGGCCATCTGCACCAGGCGCAAGCGGCTGTTTTGCATGATCAACCGTAAGCGGTCGCGGATCTGCGGGTTCGACGCCAGGGTCGGATAAGCGATGCTCAACGGCAACAGGCGGCTAGCGGTCTGCTCGACGCCACCGTAGGGGTAGCTCAGTAGGTCGTCGAGGGCCGAACGGAACAGCGCTTGCGGGCTGTCATCCAGGCGCAGACGAATATCGCTGGCGTCGGCCGGCAGGGTCAGCGGGGTGTCGCCGCTGGCCACGTCAAGACGCTGGCTCTGGGTGACTTGCCAACCGTTGCCGCTGGCGTTCAAGTGCATGGCCAGAGCGTCCTGGGTTTCGCCGTTCAACTGCAACTGCACGCTCAAGTCGCCACTGCTCAGTTCCATGGTCGGCAGCGGTACGTAGTTGATGCCGTTTTTCAGCTCCGCCGCCACGCGCTGTTCAGCGCCGGCGTAACGGATCAGCAGTTCGGCCTTCAGTGGTTTTTCAGACTGACTGAAAGCGAACAGACCCAACTGCGGCTTGTCGCCGGTGCGGAAACGGGTCGGGCCGCTCCACTTCAGGTACAGCGGTTTTTCCGAGGCGATGAACTGCTTCTTCTGGCCCACTTGGCCATCGTCGGCAATGGCCTTGGCGGTGATGCGCCAGCGGGTCAGGGAGTCGGGCATCTTGAAGGTAAAGCGCGCCTTGCCATTGGCGTCGGTGACCAGCTCCGGTTGCCAGGCGGCGGTGTCGACGTCTTCACGCCGTGGCCGCTCGAGCACCTTGACCCCGCGCTCGCTGCGGTTGGCCTTGCCCGGCGCGCCAGGGCTGCCTGGCAGCGCCACGTCGTAACTGATGAACGACAGGCTGGCACTGGTGCGCACGTTGTTGCGACGCGGGTGATAGAAAAACTGGTCGATGGTCGGCGCCACTTCCGGTTGCAGGGCGTAGACCATTTCGTCCACCACACTGACCGTCAGGTGCGCCGGGATCGCCTTGCCGGCGAACTGGGTGCTCAGGTCCACGGTCACCGTGTCGCCGGGGCGGTAAGTGGCTTTGTCGGTGACGACGGCCACATCGATCTGCGGCGTGACCACCTTGATGCCGGCGTTCTGGAAGCTGTACTGGCCGCCCTTGGTGTACAGCACCGAGAAGGTCAGGTTGGGTGCAAAGCTATCCTTCACGGCAATGCGCGCGCGGTATTGGGTGTCGCTGAGTTTTTCCATCTTCAGCCAGTCGCCGCCCTTGGACAGCAGCGCCGTGGCCTCGACCTTGTCTCGCTCCAGCGACAACAGCGCATCGCTGACCGGTTCCGGGAAGGTGATCAGCGCCAGCGCTTCGTCACCGGTCTTGTATTCAGGCTTGTCAAAGACGATCTCGACCGTGCCCGGCACGGCCTTGATGCCTTCGCCGGTCACCGCATGGGCGGCGGCGCCGATGACTCGGCCGTGGTCGTCCTTGAGCGTCAGGTTGTAGGTGCCCGGGCGGTCGAAGGTCAGGCTGAAGCCCTTGTCCTTGGCCGCCAGCTTGCCTTCGCCGGTGCTCTGGTCTTCCAGGCGCACCCAGGCGTAGCTGCCCGGCGTCACGGCCTTGGCTTGTTCGTTGCCGCCTTCGTTGGCGTAGCTGAACGCCACCTTCTGGCCAACGGCGCTGAACCGCTGGGGAGCGCTCAGGCGGAAATTCGCCGCGCCACGGTCGATGAGGATTTCCTTGGTGGTCTTGACCCGATACGCCGCGCCATCGCTGGCGAACACAGTGAGGGTGTAGCGGCTCGGCTTGTCGGCGGCCGGCAGGTCGAGGATCGCGTTACCCTTGGCATCGGTGGTCACTTCGCTGCTGGTCAGTTCCACCGGGAATTGCCCCAGGTATTGCAGCTCGTTATCCACCATCGACAGTTGCTGGGCGCGCAGGCTCAGGCTCACCTTGGCATTCACCACCGGCTTGCCGTCCGGGTAGAGCAACACGAGGCTGCCCTTGACCGGCTCGCCGGTACGGTAGTCCTGCTTGGCCAGGTTCAGCGCGATCTCGAAGTGCGGCTTGATGTATTCGGCCACGCGGAAGGCGCTGCTGTAGAGCTGGTCCTTGTAGCTGAAGCGCAATTCATAGCCGCCGGCCACGGCGTTTTCCGGCAGTTGGAAACGGCCTTGGGTGCCGGCCTTGGAATCCAGCTTCAGGGCCAGGGTTTGCAGCGCGGTGCCAGTGGCGTCCAGCACGCTGACATTGACGTCGGCGGCAGTCGGTTGCACCGAGTCACGGGCGTTCTTGAACTCACGGCCAACGATTTTCAGCGACACCCAATCCCCCGGCCGGTACAGCGGCCGGTCGGTGAAGGCGTAGAGCTTGGTGTCGTAGATTTCGCTGTCGTAGTAGAAGTTTTCCGAGACAAATACCCCGCCCTCCTCGTCTTCACCGATGACGAACGAACGCTCCGGGCTGACGTGCTTGAGGCGCAGCAGGCCGTCTTCATCGGTGGCACCGCTGCTCATCACGCCCAGGCCGTCGGTCCACAGCACGTTGACCTTGGGCACCGAACGCCCTTCATGCTTGCGTGCGGCCCAGACCAGCAATTCATCGCCGGCAATCTTGCTCACGGCCACGGTGTTGGAGACGAAGACCATGGTGGTTGCGCGGTATTTGCCGATCAGCGCTTCCACCAGGTACAGGCCTGGCTTCAACCTGGCCCAGCGGCACATAGACGTTGCCCGGCGCGACGCTGACGAAGTCACTGGACGAGCCGGCCAGATTGACGCCGGCCGGCGGCTGGATCGGCTTGGCCTGCCACAGCGGATAACGGAACTGGCTGACCACCGGCAAACCCGGGATCAAGGCGAACTGTGCCGGCGCGTCGTACGGGGTCGGCGCCACCAGGGCGTTGCCGACCTTCAATTCCGGCACTTCTTCGGTGACTTGCTGGCGGGACTCGTAGGAGAACGCCCGTTGCATCACTCGACGGGACTTGCGGTACCAGTTGTCCCACAGGTACGCGAGGGTGTTCGACAGGCCTTCGCCCTTGAACTGGCCGTCGCTGACGACGCGGTGCAGGTTCTTCTGGCGCTTGAGGAAATCCAGCGGCTTGTCGATGCGATAGACGCGGATGTCGGCGCCGCCGTAGGGCTCCATGCGGAACCGACGGTAGTCGCGGCCCGGCGCTTCGAGGCGAACCATGGCCTGCTCGTCGCTGGCAAAGCTGCTGTCGGCCAGCAGGAAAAAGCTTTCACCGGACACCGGCGTGTAGCCGCTGGGCTCCACCGTGTCTTCGGCATTCACGACAGGTGCCAGCAACAGGGCAAACAGCAGGGGCAATTTTGAACACAAGCGCAGCATGCGGGCACCGGTCATTGGGAGAGAAAGTTGAGTCGATAGACGCCGATGAAGTTGGGGTTGGCTGCGTCGGGTATCCATCGGGTGTCCTTCCAGTTCATGAGTTGTTGCAGGCTTGCGGAGCGCATGCCGTTGTCGGTAGGGGTTGTGGTGCCGGTGTGATAGGCGATGTAGCGGCCCATCCAGATCATCAGGTGCTGGTCGTCGCCCTGATCGAAGAACATCAGGTCGCCAGGACGGGCCTGGGCGACATCGCGGCCCACCAGGCGACTGTTGAACTGGATCAGCTTGATGGCGTTGACGTAGGGCCCGACCTTGCCGCCGCCCTGCTGCCATTGCTGGGCGAGGCGCCGTTGCCCATCGCTGAGCGGCAGTTCCGGCGGCAGGTAGCGATTGGACAGGCCGTTGCTGCGCAGCCATTTTTCATCGTGGACCTTGAGCGCTTCGTTGGCGGCGAAACGCACCAGCCCGGCGCAGTCCTGCTGGTACCAGCGCGGGCTCGGGCCTTTGGTCAGTTGTTCCTGGGCGATGCGCACGAACCAGGCGCGAAAGACCTGGGATTGCTGCACGTCCAGCGCCGGCGCCTCGACGGCAAGCGCAGGCCCGCCGAGCAGCAACGCCAGCAGCAGCGTCAACGCGGGGTTGCGGATCAGTGCTGTCACAGCGCTTTCCATTCCAGCGGCAGCCACTGCCAATGGCCATCCGGCTCGCTGCCTTCAGGCAAGGTCAGGGCGTATTTGCCGTAGCCGCCGAGGGTGCGCAGTTTCGGGATCAGGTAGGTTTGCGCGGCGTTGTAGAACACCGGTTCCATGTCCTGGGGCAAGCTGTCGAGGGTTTCGCGCTGCATCAGTTGCGCCATGGAATCCGGACCGAAGTAGACCGGCATGAGCAGGTCCTTTGGCACTACGTCGGCCATGGGCGGGAAGCGCTTGTCGAGGGTGCCGAGAGCCTTGTCCACCAATTTGTCATCGAGGGAGAACAGCAATGTGGAACCGTGGCGTGCCAGGCTGACTCGCAGGAACGCTTTGCCGGTAATCGCTTCGGGCTGCTCCGCTTCCTTGGCCAGGTAAGGACCGAAATTGGAGCTGACCTGCCGCAGCCACTGGTGGGTCGAGCCTTGTTGTTTCTCGACCACCGGGAAGGCATGTTCGGCGACATTGTTTTCATAGGCGCCGACCATCGAACCAAACAGGTTGCCCAGGTCGGCGTCGAGTTTGCCGTCGTCTTCATTCAGGCTCGCCACCAACAGCGGCGTGTACAGGCGCGAATCAGCGTACCAGCACAGGCCTGCGGCGCCGGCCACATGGTCGACCATGGCCTGGGCGGCTTTGTCGTCGGCGCCGAGTCTGACCAGCAACGGTTTCTGTTGCTCGGCGGCCAGGGGCAAGGCTACACAGGCACTGGCACCCATGGGCATGGCTTGCCAGATCGGCTTGAAGTCGAAGTCCGGCTGGTTTTCCAGCTCGTCCATGGCCAGGAAGCTGTGCCAGCCCTTGTCGTCCATGTCGAAACGCAAACCGGCGAAGTTCGGGATGAAACGCTGGTAGCCCATGGCGAGCACGCTGGCGTTGACCGAGATGCGCTGCTTGACCTCCGGCGCCTTGGGCGGCAGGCCGAAGGCTTCGGGGAACAGCTTTTCCCCGGCCAGCAGCGCCTCAAGGGCTTGGGTCGAGACCATGCCACGTTCGTCGGTAGGGCCATTGCCTTTGTCGTAGAGCTTGGTCGGGTTGGACAGCACGACCAGTTTGTCGCCGTGGGAGGCGAAGACCAGGGATTTGCTGGCGTTATAGCTGAGCTGATACAGCGCGACTTCGTCGCCGCCCACCTTCAGGTCGCCGAGTTTGCTCAATTGGGTGTCATCCAGTGCGACTTTCGCCAGCGGTTCCAGCATCTTCGCCAGGCCGCCGCGATCCATCACCAACAGGAAATCCTTGAGGCGACCGTCCGCACCGCGCCACAGCGCGACATCGGCCGGCTGGTCGAAAAGCGCTTCGATCAGGCTGTCCTGCAGCTTGAGGTCATGCTCGTAGATGATCCGGCGCAGGCTGCCGATCAGCCCGAGGCGGTCGGCGTGGGCCTCGTAATAGAAGACGAAATCCTCGGTTAGCGTGGCCTTGAGGAACGGCACCGCCAACAGATCCTTGGGCAACTGGCTCAGGGAATGGGCCTCAAGCAAGCCGTCGGGGCGGCTCAGGCCGAGTTTGTCCAACGCCAACTCCATGGGCGGCGCCTTGGGCTTGGTCATGAACCAACCCAACCCGGCGGCCACACCGGCGACCAGGCACAGCCCGATCAGTATCGCCGGCCAGCGGCGCACAGGTTTGGCGACAGGTGTCGGCGTGGTCGGGGAAGCAGTGTTGTCGCTCATATTCACAAGGGCCTGTTCATCCGTGGAGCGGATACTTAGTAGTTGAAAGTCTTGACCAGCAACAAATCGCCAATGGCGCGCAGGGGCACGACAAAGGTCTCGCGTTTTTCATCGACGGTGTTTTCGTTGAGCACCAGGTTGATCTGCGAGGTGATCACCTCGTTCTGGTTGCTGCTCTCATCAAAGTTGTAGCCGCCGCTGCCGTAGTTGCCCCAATAGTTCACGTAGACCAGGTAGGTGCCGTGCATCGGCGCGGTCATGGTGAACATTTCAGGGCCGGGGCCGTCGACGCCATCCGGGTCGAGGCCTCCACCGTTGGTCAGCGCCGGCCGGCCGAAGAACGCATGTTGGCCGTCGGGGGTGACGATATGCAGGTCGAGCTCGGCCTTGGGGTCGTCCCAGCCCAGCACCACGCGGATCTGCGCCGGGGTGCGCAGGTTGTTGGCTTCATAGAATTGCACGCGCTTGAGGGACTGGCCTTCGGAGCTGCGCACCTCGACGCTGTTGGAGCCGGCGCCGAACGCATACGGCCGGGCGAAACGCCCCTCGTCGTCGGTATAGAGATTCAGTGGATTGCCGTTGACCGCCAGGCTATGGGGCTGGCGAGCCGTACCCATGTCTTTGATCCGGCCCTCGATCATCGTGCGGTTGCGCTGCACGCCCCGGTCGATGGGCGGGGTGGGATAGGCGACCTGCGGGTTTTCCGTGCGATCGAGCAAGCCACTGTAGCGCCAGCCCCCGACCGGTTCCGACAGCTCGGCCGAAGGCTCGGCCCACGCCAACGGCGCGCCAAGCAACACGATCAATAAAGAAAGAAAACGCACGTATGCCTCCTGCCATGCACAACGCAACCCGGCGCCCTTCCTCGGCGCTGCTTGTCATTATTCGGGTTTCGTCTGAAGGCCCCGTCGCAAGGGGGCCGTAGATGGCGCGAAGAGTAGCTATTCGGCGGATTTTCCACAATCGGGGAACGCGCGATTCTGTGTGGGAAATCACGTACTGAAGGGTGCGTGAGCCGAATCGAGGATTTATTCGGCTCACCAAATGAGCCGAATAGCGTTATTATTCGGCTCATTCATCTTTGGATAGGCGCATGGCATTCCATTGGATCTGGCAACAGCCCGACTGGCCCGGTTTTTACTGGCAAGCTGAAACATTGGCACCGCTGCTTCGCGAATGCGTGCAGACCCAGGGTCAATTGCTCGGCATGGCCGGCGCGGTCACGACTTCGCTCAGCGCCCAGAACGAACTGGATGCCTTGCTGCAAAACATCGTGACCTCCTCGGCTATTGAAGGAGAGCAATTGAATGTCGGCTCGGTGCGCTCTTCCCTGGCCCGGCGCCTGGGCCTCGAACAAGGCAATGACACGCCGGTCAGCCAACGCAGCGAAGGCTTGGCGAACCTGTTGCTGGACGCGACCCGGCACTTCAACCAGCCCCTGACCATCGAGCGCTTGCTGGAATGGCACGAGTGGTTGTTTCCTGATCAAACGAGCCACCTTGCCCATCGGCAGATCCGCGTAGGTGCGTTGCGCGGTGACGAACCGATGCAAGTGGTCTCAGGTCGACTGGACCGACCTACCGTTCACTTCGAGGCGCCGCCTCGCCAGGGCCTTGAACAGCAATTGCAAACGTTCGTCGACTGGTTCGAGGCCAGCCGTCATCAGGCCGAGCTCGATCCGTTGTTGCGTGCCGGTATTGCTCACTTCTGGTTTGTCACCCTGCATCCGTTCGACGATGGCAATGGTCGCCTGACTCGTACCCTGACCGACCTGGCACTGGCCCAGGGCGAAGCCCAAGCGATCCGTTTCTATGCCATGTCGGTGAGTATCCTGGAAGACCGCGCCGGCTATTACCGAATCCTCGAAAGCAGTCAGAAAGCCACACTTGATATCACGGCCTGGTTGATCTGGTTCCTGCAGACCCTGTTGCGCAGCCTGCACAAAGCGATGACGCAGATCGAAAGCGTGTTGGGTAAGACGCGGTTCTGGCAAGCCCATCGCGCTTCGGCACTCACGCCTGAACAGACCAAAGTGCTGAATCGGTTGCTCGATGGCGGTGAAAAGGGGTTCGAACAGGGGATCAACGCCGCTCAATACCAAGCCGTGGCCAAGGTCTCCAAGGCGACGGCCACCCGGCATCTGACGGAGCTGCTGGAGAAAGGCTGCCTGGAGCGGATGCCTGGCGGCGGGCGCAGCACGCGGTACCGCATAAATTATCCAGACGCATAAGATCTTTGTGGCGAGGGGATTTATCCCCGCTGGGTTGCGAAGCAGCCCTAAAAGCTAACACCTCGGTGTGTCAGATGGAGTGAGTACTCAGCTTTGGGGTCGCTTCGCAACCCAACGGGGATAAATCCCCTCGCCACAGACTCTCGGCTCCTCGCTGATAGGGGGTAGCCTGGCGCCCTGATTTGCCCGAACACCCCATGTCTGCTAGTGTCGCGCCGGTTTAACAGTCAACCGGAATAGCCGCCATGGCCCGCAAAAAAGCTGCACTGGATTTCGAACAATCTCTGGCCGACCTGCAAACGCTGGTCGAACGGTTGGAGAACGGCGAATTGTCGCTGGAAGACTCGCTGACCGCCTTCGAGCAGGGTATCGGCTTGACTCGCGACTGCCAGGCGGCGCTGGCCCAGGCCGAGCAGAAGGTGCAATTGCTGCTCGAGCGCGACGGTGAGCTGACCGAAGAGCCTTTCGACGCGGAACAACCTGAATGATCGGCGCCTATCAGGCCAGCAGCCAGGCCCGGGTCAATGCTGCACTGGATACCTTGTTCAGCGCGCCGAGCCCGGAACTGGCGCGCCTGTACGAAGCCATGCGCTACAGCGTGATGAACGGCGGCAAGCGTGTGCGGCCGCTGTTGGCCTACGCCGCGTGCGAAGCCTTGGGCGGCCAGGCCGAACAGGCCAACGGCGCCGCCTGTGCGGTGGAGCTGATCCATGCGTATTCGCTGGTGCACGACGACTTGCCGGCCATGGACGATGATGACCTGCGTCGCGGCCAGCCCACCACCCACAAGCAATTCGACGAAGCCTGCGCGATCCTGGCTGGCGACGGCCTGCAGAGCCTGGCCTTCAGCGCCCTGCTGGACCCGGCCCTGAGCGATTGCCCGGCGCAGATCCGCCTGGACATGGTCAGCGCCCTGGCGCTGGCGGCCGGCCCCGCCGGAATGGTCGGCGGCCAGGCCATCGACCTCGGTTCGGTGGGCCTGAAACTGGACCAGAGCGCCCTGGAATACATGCATCGGCACAAGACCGGCGCCTTGATCGAGGCCAGCGTCAAACTCGGCGCCCTGGCCAGCGGCCGGGCCACGCCCGCCCAGTTGCAAGCCTTGCAGACCTACGCCCGGGCCATCGGCCTGGCGTTCCAGGTGCAGGACGACATCCTCGACGTCGAAAGCGATACCCAGACCCTCGGTAAACGCCAGGGCGCCGATATCGCGCGGGACAAGCCGACCTACCCGGCCCTGCTCGGGCTCGACGCCGCGAAAGCCTACGCCCTGGAGTTGCGCGATCAGGCCCTGGCCGCGCTGCGACCCTTTGACGCGGCGGCCGAACCGTTGCGCGACTTGGCGCGATATATCGTCGAACGCCGCAGTTGATAAGGGGTCAACCTCTTTAGACTGCGTATCGGCCAAGTTCCGGCCAACGCGTGGGCAGCTTGCGATGCATAAGGTAAACTGCCGCCTCTTTCTATACCTATAACGATTCGCCTGATGCCCACGACGTTTCAAGAGATTCCCCGCAAACGCCCGACCACGCCCCTGCTGGACCGCGCCAACACGCCGGACGGCCTGCGTCGCCTGGGTGAAGCCGAGCTGGAAACCCTGGCCGATGAGTTGCGCCTGGAACTGCTCTACACGGTCGGCCAGACCGGTGGGCACTTCGGCGCGGGCCTGGGCGTCATCGAGCTGACGATCGCGCTGCATTACGTGTTCGACACCCCGGACGACCGGCTGGTGTGGGACGTCGGGCACCAGGCCTACCCGCACAAGATCCTCACCGATCGTCGCGCGCGCATGGGCACGCTGCGCCAGAAGGACGGCATCGCCGCCTTCCCGCGCCGCTCCGAGAGCGAATACGACACCTTTGGCGTCGGCCACTCCAGCACCTCCATCAGCGCCGCCCTGGGCATGGCCATTGCCGCCCGTCTGCAAAACAGCGAGCGCAAGGCCATTGCCGTGATCGGCGACGGCGCACTAACCGCCGGCATGGCCTTCGAAGCGCTGAACCACGCGCCGGAAGTCAACGCCAACATGCTGGTGATCCTCAACGACAACGACATGTCGATCTCGCGCAATGTCGGTGGGTTGTCCAACTACCTGGCGAAGATCCTCTCCAGCCGCACCTACGCCAGCATGCGCGAAGGCAGCAAAAAGGTGTTGTCGCGCCTGCCCGGCGCCTGGGAAATCGCCCGACGCACCGAAGAGTACGCCAAGGGCATGTTGGTCCCCGGCACGCTGTTCGAAGAACTGGGCTGGAACTACATTGGCCCCATTGACGGCCATGACCTGCCCACGTTGATCGCCACCCTGCGCAACATGCGCGACCTCAAGGGCCCGCAGTTCCTGCACGTGGTCACCAAGAAAGGCAAAGGCTTCGCCCCGGCGGAAGTCGACCCGATCGGCTACCACGCCATCACCAAGCTCGAACCCCTGGACGCTCCGGCGGCCGCGCCGAAAAAGGCCGGTGGACCGAAGTATTCCGGTGTCTTTGGCCAATGGCTGTGCGACATGGCCGCCGCCGACCCACGCCTGGTGGGCATCACCCCGGCGATGAAGGAAGGCTCGGACCTGGTGGCGTTCAGCGAACGCTACCCGCAGCGCTACTTCGACGTGGCGATTGCCGAGCAGCACGCCGTGACCCTCGCCGCCGGCATGGCCTGCGAAGGCGCCAAGCCGGTGGTGGCGATCTATTCGACCTTCCTGCAACGGGCCTACGACCAGTTGATCCATGACGTGGCGGTGCAGAACCTCGACGTGCTGTTCGCCATCGACCGCGCCGGCCTGGTGGGCGAAGACGGCCCGACCCACGCCGGCAGCTTCGACCTGTCGTTCCTGCGTTGCATCCCCGGCATGCTGGTGATGACCCCGAGCGATGAAAACGAACTGCGCAAGATGCTCACCACCGGTCACCTGTTCAATGGCCCGGCGGCGGTGCGCTACCCCCGTGGCACCGGTCCGAATGCGACCCTCTCGACCGACCTCGAACCCATCGAGATCGGCAAGGGCGTGATCCGCCGCCAGGGCAAGCAAACCGCCCTGCTGGTATTCGGCGTGCAACTGGCCGAGGCCTTAAAGGTCGCCGAGACCTTGGATGCCAGCGTGGTGGACATGCGCTTCGTCAAACCCTTGGACGAAGCCCTGGTGCGCGAGATGGCCGGCAGTCACGAACTACTGGTGACCATCGAGGAAAACGCCATCATGGGCGGCGCCGGCGCGGCGGTCAGCGAGTTCCTGGCCCGGGAGAACATCCTCAAGTCGGTGCTGCACCTGGGCCTGCCGGACAGCTACGTCGAACACGCCAAGCCGGCGCAGATGCTGGCCGAATGCGGGTTGGATGAGGCAGGGATCGAAGCGGCGGTGCGGCTGCGGTTGCAGTTGTTGGGCCTGTAAGTTCAGCCAACACAAGCCCCTGTGGGAGCGAGCTTGCTCGCGATAGCGGTGCATCAGCCAATGGATTAATTGACTGATCTGCCGCCATCGCGAGCAAGCTCGCTCCCGCAAGGGTTTGTGCAGACCAGAAATGTCCGGAACCCCATGAAACTCCGCCTCGCCCTCACCCTCTCCCTGCTCCCCACCCCCGACCTGCTGGCCGACACCTTCGAACGCGACCAGGCCTTGAAGCTGCCCGACATCGTGATCAGCGCCAACCGCCAGGTCGAGGCCCGCAACGACAGCAGTGCCGCCAACACCGTGTTCACCCGCGACGACATCGACCGCTTGCAGCCGGCCAGTGTCACGGACTTGCTCAGCCGTGTGCCGGGGGTGCAAGTGGCGCCGTTGGGTGGGCGCGGCAGTCTGCCGGGGATTTACATTCGTGGGACCAAATCGGCCCAGAGCCTGGTGCTGGTGGACGGCCAGCGCATCGGCAACGCCACCTCCGGCGACAGCAACCTGCAACGCCTGAACATCAACCAGATCGAACGGGTGGAAGTGCTGCGCGGCTCGCGCTCGGTGATCTACGGTGCCGACGCGGTCGGTGGGGTGATCCAGATTTTCACCCGGCGCGGCAACACGCAAGGCCTGCAACCGCGCCTGCATGTGGGTGTCGGCAGCCACCAGACCTGGGAGCGCAGCTTGGGCCTGTCCGGCGGCGACGAGCAGACCCGCTTCAACCTCGGCGCCAGCCTCGACGACAGCGCCGGGGCCAATCGAACCCATGAGTCCTACGCCAGCGACCGCGACGACGATGCCAACCGCAACCGGTCCTTCAGCCTGAGCCTGAGTCATGCCGTCAGCGACGACTTGGAAATTGGCCTGAACCTGCTGGATAACCGCGGCAAAAGCGAATACGACAACCCGTTCGGCCGCTTCGACCCGAGCACCTTCGAATCCCTGCCCCAACAACCTTACAGCGAGTTTGCGGTGAGCAGCTTCAGCACCTATGTAGACGGGCGCATCAACGACACTTGGAAATCCCGCCTGGAACTGGGCCATAGCGAGAACCGCGAAAAGACCTTCGACAAGCTCAGCGACGTCCGTGAGGTGTTCAACACCTACCGCGACTCCGCGACCTGGCAGAACGACGTGACGCTGGACGAGCGCAACAGCCTGATCGTCGGCGGCGACTGGTATCAGGACCGGGTCAACAGCAGCACGCCGTTCGATGAAGACAGTCGCTGGAACCGTGCCGCGTTTATCCAGCACCGTTTCCAGGCCGAAACCTTCTCCACCGAACTGGGCCTGCGTCGCGACCAGAACCAGCAATTTGGCGGCCAGAACAGTTGGAGCGGCACCCTCACCGTGCCGATCAACCCGGACAACGACCTGTTGCTGACCTACAGCGAGAGCTTCCGCGCACCGACGTTCAACGACCTGTACTACCCGGACTTCAGCAACCCTGACCTGAAACCCGAGACGGCCAAGAGCTACGAACTGCAATGGCGCAGCCAGCTGAGCGACAGCGCCCGCCTGGAAACCTCGCTGTACCGCACCGACCTGGAGGACGCGATCATTTTTGGCCGCGACTCGCGCCCGCAGAACGTCGCCTCGGCGCGGAACAACGGCTTTGAAATGGCCTACCTGCAGGATGTGTTCGGCTGGCAGGGCAATCTGGCCCTGGCCATCATCGACCCGCGCGATCGCGACAGCGGCCACACCCTGGCCCGCCGCGCCCGACGGACCTTGAGCCTGGACCTGGACCGGCAATTCGACCGCCTCGGCCTGGGCGCCACCTGGCAAGCGGTCAGCGGCAGCTACGACGATGAAGACAACCGCAATGCCCTGGGCGGCTATGCCTTGCTCGGGTTGCGTGGCAGTTGGGCGTTGACCCGGGAGGTGAAGCTGGAGATGAAGGTGGATAACCTGTTGGACAAGAGCTACAGCCGGGCGCTGTATAGCCATGAAGGCGGCCAGTATGGGTATCGGGAGGATGGGCGGGCGTGGGTGTTTGGGGTGACTTGGACACCTGCGCTCTGATCCAGGATTTGTGATGTTTGAGCGGGCCTCTTCGCGAGCAAGCCCGCTCCCACAGGGTACGCATTCCAACTGTGGGAGCGGGCTTGCTCGCGAAGGGCGCGCCGCGGTCTACCTGTCTGGCGCAATCAACTCGCACAACCGTGCCGTGGCCTCGATCATCTGCCCGCTGGGCCGCTCCAGGCCCTTGTCATTGACCAACAACAACCGCCCCTGCGCCACCGGCCAGGCTTTCCAGGCATCGAGCTGCGCTTGTTCCGTGGCCAGGATGACTTGCGGGTTGCGTTGCAGCACCGCTTCCACACTCACCTGCGGTGCCGGCAGGCTCAGGTCGGCAAAAACGTTGCGCGCCCCGCACACCGTCAGCGCATCGCTGATGATCTGCCCGCCACCAACGGTGTACAGCGGCCGGTCCCAGACCTGGTAGAACACCGGCAACAGCGGGTCCCGTCGATAGCGCTGGCGTAACGCCTCAAGCCGCACGCGCAACTGCGCCGCTCGTTGCATGCCCCGGTCCGGGCGGCCGAGCTGGTTGGCGATGGCTTCGATTTGGGTAATGAGTTGGTCGAGGCTGCGGGGCTCGGCGACATGGATGGGGATGCCCAGGCCGTTGAGTTGCTCGCGCTGGGCCGGGCCGACGCTGCCAGGCCAGAGCAGGAGCAGATCGGGCTTGAGGCTGAGCAAGCGCTCCATGTCCAGTTGCCCGTAACGGCCTACCGAGGGCAGGTCCTTGAGCGCCGGCGGGCGATCACCGCCATCCAGCACACCCACCAACAGGTCGGCGGAACCCAGTTCAACGACGATCTCCGACAGCGACGGTGCGAGACTGACCACCCGCGTGGTCGCCATCGTCGAGGCGCTGACGGCCAGCAGCAAGACCGCCAGCCAGCGGCTCATCAGCCGAGTTGACGCGGGATGCGGTACAGGTAGAACAACACGGTGGTCGACAACGCCAGCAGCATCAACGGCACCGCTTCCAGGCCCACGAACACCGCCAGGGCGCCGACCCAGGCCGGCAGCCCAGCCACCAGGAAGGCGGCGCGGCGACGGGCCGCCAGGTCGATCCAGGCCTGTGGTTCTTCGGGGGTGTCGAGGGCTTTCTGGGTGGCGATCAAGGCCTGTTTATACGGCCCGAAGAATCGCAGGCTGACAAACATCGATGCCACGCCAGCAATGAACAACGGCATCGCCAGCACCGGCAGAATCGCTTCGCCCTGGCCGAACACCGCATTGATCACAAACAGTGGCAGCAAGGCCAGGGCCAGGTATTTCCACCAACTGACCGACAGCCGCCGCCGGACCTGACCGCGCGTCACGCCCGGTCAACCTCGCCTTGGTGCTCGTTACCCATCATGTGGTCGAGCTTGCTGGCCTTGGTCGCCAGGTAGAGTTTGTTGTGGGGGTTGTGACCGGTGTGCAGCGGCACACGCTCGGCCACCACGATGCCCATGTCGGTCAACGCCTTGACCTTGCGTGGATTGTTGGTCATCAAGCGCAACGACTTCACGCCCAGATGCTCCAGCATCGGCAGGCAGATGCTGTAGTCACGCAGGTCGGCGGCAAAGCCCAGGCGTTCGTTGGCTTCCACGGTATCGGCGCCGCCATCTTGCAGCTCATAGGCGCGGATCTTGTTCAGCAGGCCAATGCCACGGCCTTCTTGGCGTAGGTACAGCAACACGCCACGGCCTTCGCGAGCGATGGCCTGCAGCGCGGCCTCGAGTTGCGAACCGCAATCGCAGCGCTGGCTGAACAGGGCGTCGCCGGTCAGGCATTCGGAATGCAGGCGGCCGAGTACCGGGCTACCGTCGGCGAAATCACCCAGGCTCAACACGACGTGCTCGCGGCCGGTGGCTTCATCGAGAAAACCATGCATGGTGAATTGCGCAAAGGGCGTTGGCAGCTTGGAAGCGGCAACAAAAACGACAGGCACCGGTGTGCTCCTGATCTAGTACTGGAGATTCGCAGAGGCGGGCATTGTAACAGCACGATCCGACCGACGCTTAGGCTGAATTATCGCTGATGATCATCGATAAGTTTGATTACGGCTTCGGTGGCTTGCCGTGCTCATCAAAGGGATAGGGTTGCTTCCAGTGTTCGAAAATCGGTTTCAACTGACCGCCCTTCACCAGCACTTCCATGCGTCGGTCGAACAGTGCACGCAACGTACGCCCGTTTTCATTGTTGGCGAAGCCCAGGTACAGCGGCAAGTTGATCAGCGGCGAGAGCTTGAATTGCTTGGGATCCTCGGCCTTGGCCAGCACTTCCTCGATTTCCATTGACGCATCGATGTAAAAATCCGCTCGCTCATGAATCAGCATCGGCAAGATCCCCACCGACCGGTGGATCTCATTGAAACGCCGGATGTTGGGCAGGTAGTTGTTGTATTCGTACCCGCGCATCCATACCAGCCGATAGCTGCCAATCGTCGCCAGGGTGGGCGTCGGTTTGGAGGCCAGCCCCAGGGCATAGATGTGATCGACGTCGTAGTGCCACTTCGGGTAGAGCACGCCTTCGGACTCATCCCGATAGGCGCCGACCTGCACATCGACCTCGCCGCGCTGCACCAACCCGATCGAGCGGGTGTAGGGCACGCTGCGGATTTCCAGCTTGATGCCTTCAGGCTCGAACACCGCGCGCAAGATGTCCCAGCCCATGCCCTGGCCATCGGCCTGGGTGTAATCGGCCCACTCCTCGCTGGCCGCGCGGACCTTATCGGGCAATGGCGCCGACTCGGCCGCCCCTGCCCCCACACAGGCCCCTAAACACAGCAACAGCAGTAGTGCGCGGCTTACGCCCATGCCTGGCTCCTTCAGGTGAAACTCCACACCAATCCTTGCATTGCCAGCCAGGCGAAAACCCCGGCCAATACATCATCGAGCATGATTCCGACACCTCCGTGCACATGCCGGTCGATCCAGCGGATCGGCCATGGCTTGAGGATATCGAAGAAACGGAACACCAGAAAACCCGTCAGCAACCAATACCAACCTTCCGGTACCAGCCACAAGGTGATCCACATGCCGACCATTTCGTCCCAGACGATGCCTTCATGATCGTGCACCCGCAGGTCGTCCGCCACTTTGCCACACAGCCAGAAGCCAAACAGCATGGTGATGCCGAGCATCAACCAGTAGCCCCAGTCCGGCAACATCTGCCACAACGGTATGAAGGGTAGCGCAACCAGCGAGCCCCAGGTGCCCGGTGCTTTCGGCAAAGTGCCCGAACCGAAGCCAAATGCCAGGAAATGCCAAGGATTGCGCCAGACCGAAGGCGGAACGAACTCTGCCGGGACCTGGTTGGGATGATCTGTCACGGTGTCTCCCGAAAATGTTGATAGCCCCGTATTTGCGGGGTGATGTCGTGCCCGCCGCTGTCGACCAGCGTGACGCCCTGCCCGGCCAGCACGCTGCCGATCACGTGGATCGGCCAGCCTTCGGCCTGCAACGCCGACAATCGGCTCGGTGGCACGGCGAACAACAGCACGTAATCGTCACCGCCGCTCAGGGCGGCCTGCGTGGCCTCCGTACGACCAAAAAACGTTACCAGAGCGTTGGACAGCGGCAGTCGGTCACGTTCAACCTGTAATGCCACCCCGGACGCCAAGGCGATATGCCCGCAATCAGCCAGCAGGCCATCGGAAATGTCCATCGCCGCGCTGGCCTTGCCCCGCAACGCCAGGCCCAAGGCGACTTGGGGTCGCGGCGACCAATAATGAGCCAGCAGCGATTCGGCAAGCGCAGGTTCGGCGCGACGCTGGCCGAGCACCAACGGCAAGGCACCGGCGGCATTGCCCAGCTCGCCGCCGACACACAGCAGGTCGCCGGGTTGCGCGCCGCTGCGGGTCAGGGCCTGGCCGGACGGCACATGGCCGAACACGGTCAGGGTCAGGCTCAGCGGCCCACGGGTGGTGTCCCCTCCCACCAGCGCCACGCCACAGGCCTGGGCCATCTGGTTCAAACCGCAGGCATAGGCTTGCAGCCAATCGGCGGTCACCGTCGGCAAGGTCAGGGCAAGGGTAAAGGCCAAAGGCTTGGCGCCCATGGCGGCCAGGTCGCTGACCGCCACGGCCAGCGAGCGCTGGCCGAGCAGGAACGGGTCGCACGGGTCTGGAAAATGCACACCGGCCACGAGCGTGTCGGTGGAGACCGCCAACTGTTCCCCCGGAGGAACGGCCAGCAGGGCACAGTCGTCGCCGATCCCCAGTGCAACGCCCTCGCCGCCCTGCGCGCACGGCGCGGCGGCGAAGTAATTACGGATCAGCTCGAACTCACCCATGCGGATATCAAGCGCTGACTAGCGCTTGAACGCCTTCACTTCAGCTTCACGCAGACGTGGGGCCAGCTTGTCGAGCACGCCGTTGACGAACTTGTGGCCATCGGTGGAACCGAAGACTTTTGCCAGTTCGATCCCTTCGTTGATCACCACACGGTACGGGACGTCGACGCGCTGCATCAGTTCCCAGGTGGACAGGCGCAACACCGCCAGTTCAACCGGGTCCAGCTCTTCGATGGTCAGGTCCAGGCAAGGGGCCAGGGCGATGTCGATCTCGGTCTTGTGGGCCGGCACGCCGTGGAGGATCTCGCGGAAATAAGCCCCGTCGACATCACTGAAATCGTTATCGACCCGAAACTGCGCTTCGATCTCGTTCAGCGATTGCTTGGCCATGTGCCATTGATACAGCGCCTGGGTCGCGAGCTGACGGGCTTCGCGACGCTTGACGCTTTTCGATGGCTTGCCGGCGTCTGCAGGCTTTGGATCGCGCGGGTTGAAACGATCGCTTTCGTCGCTAATCACTTGGCCTCCAACTGCGCCAGCAGGCTGACCATTTCCAGGGCGGACAGGGCAGCTTCGGCGCCTTTGTTACCGGCCTTGGTGCCGGAACGTTCGATGGCTTGCTCGATGGAATCAACGGTCAGCACGCCGAAAGCGACCGGCACGCCGAATTCCATGGACACCTGGGCCAGGCCCTTGGTGCATTCGCCAGCCACGTATTCGAAGTGCGGAGTACCGCCACGAATGACCGCGCCCAGGGCGATGATCGCCGCATATTCGCCCTTTTGAGCGACTTTCTGCGCAACCAGCGGAATTTCGAAGGCGCCAGGGGCGCGGATGATGGTGATGTCGCTTTCGCTCACGCCATGGCGAACCAGGGCATCGACCGCACCGCCAACCAGGCTCTCGACCACGAAACTGTTGAAACGGCCCACTACCAGAGCGTAGCGGCCTTTGGGGGCGATGAAGGTACCTTCGATGGTCTTCAGGGTCATTCGTCAGATCTCTTAAAGAGCCAGAGCGCGTTCTATACGCGCCCCTTCAGTGATATTAGCCACGAATACAGCTTCGGAAATCCCAACATGCTGTTCATTTTCAAGCTTTTGTGGCGAGGGAGCTTGCTCCCGCTGGGCTGCGAAGCGGCCCATATTGTGGGTGCTGCGCAGCGGCCCTATTGTGGGTGCTGCGCACCCAAGCGGGAGCAAGCTCCCTCGCCACGATGAATCTAACCAGCCTTAAGTGGACAACAATGCCGAAATCTCCGGGCCATTATTCGGAGGGCACGTATTCTACAACTTCCAGATCGAAACCGGATATCGCATTAAATTTCATCGGTGCGCTCATCAGGCGCATTTTGCGCACGCCCAGGTCACGCAGGATCTGCGAACCGGCACCGACGATGCTGTAGGTGGTCGGTTTTTTTACCGCTGCCTGGTCGGCGGTTTCGCGGATGTGCGCCAGCAGCACGTCGCCATCGAGCGGGTGGCCGAGCAGCAACACCACGCCGCTGCCGGCCTCGGCCACAGCGGCCATGGCGGCCCGCAGGCTCCAGCGGCCGGGTTGCTTGACCATCAGCAGGTCGCGCAGCGGGTCCATGTTGTGCACGCGCACCAGGGTCGGTTCGTCGGCGCACACGGTGCCCAGGGTCAGCGCCATGTGCACGTCGCCTTCCACCGAGTCGCGGTAGGTCACCAGGTTGAACTGGCCCAGTTCGCTGTCCAGCGGCTGTTCGGCAATCCGCTGAACGGTACGTTCGTGGATCATCCGGTAGTGAATCAGGTCGGCAATGGTGCCGATCTTGATGTTGTGTTCGGCGGCGAAGTTTTCCAGTTCTGCGCGACGGGACATGGTGCCGTCGTCGTTCATCACTTCACAGATCACGCCGCTGGGTTCGAAACCGGCCATGCGCGCCAGGTCGCAGGCCGCTTCGGTGTGACCGGCGCGGGCCAGGGTGCCGCCGGCCTGGGCCATCAGCGGGAAGATATGGCCGGGGCTGACAATGTCTTCGGCCTTGGCGTCTTTCGCCGCGGCGGCTTGCACGGTGCGCGCGCGGTCAGCGGCGGAGATACCGGTGGTCACGCCCTCGGCAGCCTCGATGGACACGGTGAACTTGGTGCCGAAACCGGAGCCGTTGCGCGGAGCCATCAGCGGCAACTTCAGCAGCTCGCAGCGCTCGCGGGTCATCGGCATGCAGATCAGCCCACGGGCGTGCTTGGCCATGAAGTTGATGTGTTCGGCCTTGCAGCACTCGGCGGCCATGATCAGGTC
Source organism: Pseudomonas beijingensis (assembly GCF_030687295.1). Classification (NCBI taxonomy): domain Bacteria; kingdom Pseudomonadati; phylum Pseudomonadota; class Gammaproteobacteria; order Pseudomonadales; family Pseudomonadaceae; genus Pseudomonas; species Pseudomonas beijingensis. The sequence continues at coordinate 5,687,392 of NZ_CP117425.1, forward strand.
GCCTTCGTTCTCGCGGTCTTCGTCATCCATGAGGATGACCATCTTGCCTTGGCGGATGTCTTCGACCAGTTCTTCGATGCTATTGAGCGCCACGCGGCACCCCCTTGGGTCAGGATTTGAGGTAGCCGTTGGCGGCCAGAAAACTTTCAGTGATGTTACCCGGCTTTTGTGGGGAGCCAGACTCTGCGGCCTTGTCGCCCAAAAGCAGGCGCTCCAGGTAACGGGCCAGCAAGTCGACTTCCAGGTTGACCCGGCGACCTGGCCGGTACGAAGCCATGATGGTTTCGCTCAACGTGTGGGGAATGATCGTCAGCAGGAATTCGGCGCCATCCACCGCGTTGACCGTCAGACTGGTGCCATCGACGGTGATCGAGCCTTTATGGGCGATGTACTTGGCCAGTTCCTTCGGGGCGCGGATGCGAAACTCCACGGCCCGGGCGTTATCCGTGCGCGAAACCACTTCACCGACGCCGTCCACATGTCCACTGACCAGGTGCCCGCCCAGGCGAGTAGTGGGGGTCAGGGCTTTTTCCAGGTTGACCGGGCTGCCGCTCTTGAGGTCGTTCATGGCCGTGCAGTCGAGGGTTTCGCGGCTGACGTCCGCCAGGAAGCCGTTGCCCGGCAGTTCAACGGCGGTCAGGCAGACGCCGTTTACCGCGATGCTGTCGCCCAACTTGACGTCGCTCAGGTCGAGCTTGCCGGTTTCGACGTAGACCCGTACATCGCCGCCCTTGGGGGTGAGTGCACGGATGCTGCCGATGGATTCGATGATGCCGGTAAACATGGAGTCCTCCTCGAGAACAGGCCGTCGCGTGAGCGAAAGCCGGGAATTATACGCTGGCCGGTGGAACGGGAACGGCGATGACTCGCCAGTCATCGCCCACGGCGCGGATTTCAGTGATTCTCAGCGCTGGGGCGTCTTTCATCTGCGCCAGCGGCCAGTCCAGCAACGGTCGCGCCGTAGATCCGAGAAACTTGCCGGCGATGAAAATCTGGAACTCGTCCACCAGACCCTGCCGGGCAAATGCCCCCGCCAGGCGCGGACCGGCCTCCACCAGCACCTCGTTGACGCCCCGCCCCGCCAGCTCCACCAGCAGCCGATGCAGATTGACCTGGCCGTCATCGCCCGCCACGATCATGCATTCGGGACCGTTGGCGTATTGTTCCTCTACCGCCATGCAGGTAGCGACCAGCGCCGGGCCGGCCTTGAAAAACGCCGCATCCAGCGGCACCCGCAGGCGCCCGTCCACCAGCACCCGCAGCGGCGGACGGCTCATGACCAACGCGGTCTGCTCGGCATCGAGCCCCAGCTCATCGGCGCGCACGGTCAGCCGGGCGTTATCCGCCAGCACCGTGTCGGCGCCGGTCAGCACCACGCTGGCCTGGGCCCGCAGGCGTTGCACCGCCGAGCGTGCGGCCGGGCCGGTGATCCATTGGCTTTCGCCACTTTCCATGGCGGTGCGGCCATCCAGACTCATGGCGAGCTTGACCCGCACGAACGGCAGGCCGTGCTCCATGCGTTTGAGGAAGCCCTGATTGAGCTGGCGCGCCTCGCCTTCCAACACGCCGCTTTCAGTGGCAATACCAGCCTGGGCCAGCCGTTGCAGCCCCCGACCGGCGACTTCCGGGTTCGGGTCCTGCATCGCCGCCACCACCCGCGCCACGCCGGCGTTGATCAACGCATCGGCACACGGCGGGGTACGCCCGTGATGGCTGCAAGGTTCGAGGGTCACGTAGGCCGTGGCACCCCGGGCGCTGTCGCCGGCAGCGCGCAGGGCATGGACTTCGGCATGGGGCTCGCCAGTGCGGATGTGCCAGCCTTCGCCGACAATCTGCCCGTCACGCACGATCACGCAACCGACCCGGGGGTTGGGGTGGGTGGTGTAGTGACCGCGCCGCGCCAACTCCAGGGCGCGGGCCATGTAGTGGGCGTCGAGGACGGCCTGCTGCGCCGAGACGGTCATTGTTTCACCGGTTCGCGGGCCAGGCGGTCGATTTCTTCGCGGAACTCGTTCAGGTCCTGGAAGCGCCGGTACACCGAGGCGAAACGGATGTAGGCGACTTCATCGAGCTTCTGCAGCTCGGCCATCACCAGCTCACCGACCACCAAGGATTTGACCTCGCGCTCGCCGGTCGCCCGCAGCTTGTGCTTGATGTGCACCAGCGCCGCTTCCAGGCGCTCGACGCTCACCGGGCGTTTTTCCAAGGCGCGCTGCATGCCGGCGCGCAGTTTTTCTTCGTCGAACGGCTGGCGGCTGCCGTCGGTTTTGATCAGGCGCGGCAACACCAGTTCAGCGGTCTCGAACGTCGTGAAACGTTCGCCGCAAGCCAGGCATTCGCGGCGGCGGCGGACTTGTTCGCCCTCGGCGACCAGTCGCGAGTCGATGACCTTGGTGTCGTTGGCACCGCAGAAGGGACAGTGCATGGTGGCAGGCAACAAAAAAAGGGAGGGCCATGGTAGCGCATCCCACTGGCAAGACAAGCCATAGGGTTTACGGTATACAGACGGGCTTACCGTCAGATCCATGGAATTCACCTTGCTGGAGCCACACATGCCGCTACGATCGCTCGTTTTGCTCAGTTTTTTCAGCCTGCTGATGGCGTGCAGCAGCGATGCCCCCAAGCCCGCCGCTCCCGCCCCGGCCCCCGCGCCGAAACAGGCCCAGGAAAAGGCCCGGCAAGCCACCGAACTGGGGCCGCTGCCGGCGCATCAGCGCGAGTTGAGCGGCACCCTACAAGGCGTACCGGCCGGCGCTGAGGTGGAACTGGCGCTGTTGGTGATCGATGACAAGGACCGTCCACAGCAACTGCTGGCCAGCTCCAGCCTGATCGGCACCAACCAGGCCCTGCCCTTCCGCTTGCGCTTCAACCCGCAAGCCTTCCCGGTCGGCGCCCGCGTGGAACTGCGTGGCCGCGCCAGCCAGTCCGGCCAGTTGATCTTGCACTTGCCGGAGCAACGCATCAGCCAACCGACCACCCAGGCATTGGGCACCCTGCAATTCGTCAAAGCGCCATGAGTGCACCGCAGGACCTGCAACGCGCATTGGGTGAGTTGCTGGGCGACGCACGCCTGGTGGTTTGTCCGCTACCCGGCACCGACTTGAAGTTGTGGCTGATCGACGGCGACAACATGGACCGCGCCTTCAGCCCGGAAGAAACCCGGCGCATTCTCCACGAGCCGCCCTATTGGAGTTTCTGCTGGGCCAGCGGCCTGGCAATGGCCCGCCATCTGGCCGAACAGCCACAGTGGGTCGAAGGCAAGCGGGTACTGGATTTCGGCGCCGGCTCCGGCGTGGCGGGCATCGCGGCGGTCAAGGCCGGGGCGCTGGAAGTGGTGGCCTGCGACCTCGACCCACTGGCGATTGCCGCGTGCCAGGCCAATGCCGCGCTCAATGGCGTGAAGCTGGGTTATTCGACGGACTTTTTTGCCGAGGCTGATCGTTTCGACCTGATCCTGGTCGCCGATGTGCTCTACGATCGGGCCAACCTGCCGCTGCTCGACCAGTTTCTCAGCCGTGGTCGCGAGGCGTTGGTGGCCGATTCCCGGGTGCGGGATTTCCAGCATCCGCTGTACCGGCGCATCGAAATGCTTGAAGCCATGACGTTGCCGGACTTGGCTGAGCCGGAGGAGTTTCGGCATGTAAGCCTGTACCACGCGCGGCGTTAGCCTCAAGAGCATCGCGAGCAAGCTCGCTCCCACAGGGTTTCATGGTGTTCCCATATTTTGCGCAGGACACCGCCCTCTGTGGGAGCGAGCTTGCTCGCGATGAGGCCTTTTCAATCAATACACCTCTCACGGCCTCCCGGCTTTCAGCCACCCCCACCAAGCCGTATAGTTGCCCCATTCAAGCGCTCTACGAGATTGCCCATGACTCAGGAAACGCCCTACATCTTCGACGCCACCACCGCTGATTTCGACCAGTCGGTGATCGCCAACTCTTTCCACAAACCGGTGCTGGTGGATTTCTGGGCCGAATGGTGTGCGCCGTGCAAGGCACTGATGCCAATGCTGCAAACCATTGCCGAGAGCTATCAGGGTGAATTGCTGCTGGCCAAGGTCAACTGCGACATCGAGCAAGACATTGTCGCCCGCTTCGGCATTCGCAGCCTGCCGACGGTGGTGTTGTTCAAGGACGGCCAGCCCGTTGACGGCTTTGCCGGTGCCCAGCCGGAATCGGCGGTGCGGGCGATGCTCGAGCCCCATGTGCAGATGCCGCCACCGGCTGCGGCCGATCCGTTCGAACAGGCCCAGGCGCTGTTCGACGACGGTCGTTTCGCCGACGCCGAAGCCGTGCTCACGGTATTGCTGGGTGAAGACAACACCAACGCCAAGGCCCTGATCCTGTATGCCCGCTGCCTGACCGAGCGCGGCGAGCTGGATGAAGCGCAGACCGTGCTCGACGCAGTGAAAAGCGACGAACACAAGGCCGCCCTCGCCGGCGCCAAGGCGCAGATCCAGTTCCTCGGCCTGGCCAAGCACCTGCCGGACGCCGCCGACCTCAAGGCGCGCTTGGCAAAAGACCCGCAAGACGATGAAGCGGTGTACCAATTGGCGATCCAGCAACTGGCGCGCCAGCAGTACGAAGCGGCCCTCGACGCGCTGCTCAAGCTGTTCGTGCGTAACCGCAGCTACAGCGAAGGCCTGCCCCACAAGACCTTGTTGCAGGTTTTCGAACTGCTGGGCAACGACCATCCGCTGGTGACGACCTATCGGCGCAAGTTGTTCGCGGCGTTGTACTGACGTCTACCCGTAGGAGCTGCCGAAGGCTACGATCTTTTGATCTTTCGCTTGAGATTCAAGCGTCAGGGTAAAGATCGCAGCCTCGCTTCGCTCGACAGCTCCTACGCGGTTTCGTGCCAGCTATAGAGCGGTGTGTCGCCGCCACTGATGACTTTTACATCCGGGCTATGGCGCAAGCGCACCAACAGGCGCTTGCCCGCCGAGGCGCTGCCGGTCAGGCCTTCGAGCTGTTCCAGCAAGTCTGGGCCGCTCAGTTGCCCGGCCTTGCGCAGCAGTTCCTTGGCGATCTGCCATTGGGCATCGTCCGGGTTAACCGGTTTGGCCGCCGGTGCCGTCGTGCCTTCGGATTTGGCCACTTGCAGCTGCGCGCCGAGCTGCGCGCCGAGCTGCGCCCAGTCGCCCTCATCCATTTCGATCGTCAAGTCCACCGGCCATTCGCCGACGGTTCCGCGTATCCGCAACATCACCGTGCTCCTGAATATTTCATGTACCCATGCTCCCATGGCCCTTGCGCGACGCCAAGCAGACGGTCAAACTCTCCGCACTTTCGTTATAAGATTACATAACTTTTTCGGAGACTCGTCATGCGTCGTCTGCTTCTCGCTTTGCCGTTCGCCCTGCTGCCATTGGTTGTCGCTCAAGCGGCGGTCGAACACGATCATGACCATGAGCACAGCAGCCTTGGGGCCCACGAACACGGTGTCGCCCGCCTCAACGCCTCACTAGACGGCGAGATCCTGGAGTTGGAACTGGAAAGTCCGGCGATGAACCTCGTGGGCTTCGAACACGCCGCTACCAGTGACGCCGACAAAGCCAAGGTGGCCGCTGTCCGGGCGAAGTTGGAGAAGCCCGCGGCGCTGATCAATCTGGCCGATGCCAAGTGCACCCTGGAGCAGCAGGAACTGGAAAGCCCGCTGTTCGGCGACGAACCGGACCACGAAGAGCATGCCGATGATGATGGCGACGAGCACCACGAACACAGCGAAATCCACGCCCACTACCAATTCCGTTGCGTCGCGCCTGGCTCCTTGACCCATCTGGACCTGGCGCCACTGTTCAAGATCTTCCCGGCCACCCAGAAAATCCTGGTGCAACTGATCGGCCCGAGCGGCCAGCAGGGCGGGGAAGTGACGGCCAAGGCGCCAACCCTGAAATTCTGATTCACCGCAAAACCCATGTAGGGGCGAGCCTGGTGGGAGCAAAGCTTGCTCGCGATAGCGGTCCTACAGTCAACATCCAAGTTGAATGTGATGGCCTCATCGCGAGCAAGCTCAGCTCCCACAGGTCCCCCGCAGGTTCCACTTTGAAGCGCAAACATGACCCAAGCACTCATCGAACTCTCCGACCTGGGCTTCAGTTGGCCCGGACATCCGCCTTTGCTGGATATCCCGGCGTTTCGCCTGGAAGCGGGTGAAACCTTGTTCCTCAAGGGCCCGAGCGGCAGCGGCAAGACCACACTGCTGGGGCTGCTGGGCGGGGTGCAAACGGCGGATCGCGGCAGCATTCGCCTGCTCGGCCAAGAACTCAGCGAACTGGGCGCCGGCCGCCGCGACCGCTTTCGCGTGGACCATACCGGCTACATCTTTCAGCAGTTCAATCTGTTGCCGTTTCTCTCGGTACGGGAGAACGTCGAGCTGCCCTGCCACTTTTCCAAGCTCCGTGCGCAGCGGGCCACCCAGCGACATGGCAGTGTCGATCAAGCCGCCGCCACGCTGCTGGCCCACCTGGGCTTGACCGATCCGAACCTGTTGGAGCGTCGCGCCGACTCGCTGTCCATCGGCCAGCAACAACGGGTCGCCGCCGCCCGGGCATTGATCGGCCAACCGGAACTGGTGATCGCCGACGAACCGACTTCGGCCCTGGATTACGACGCCCGGGAAAACTTCCTGCGGCTGTTGTTCGCTGAATGCCGCGAGGCCGGGTCGAGCCTGTTGTTCGTCAGCCACGACCAGAGCCTGGCGCCGCTGTTCGACCGCCACCTCTCGCTGGCCGATCTCAATCGCGCCGCCACGCCACTCGAGGTCTGAGATGTATTTGTTCCGTCTAGCCATGGCCAGCCTGGCGAACCGCCGCTTCACCGCGATCCTCACCGCATTCGCCATCGCCCTGTCGGTGTGCCTGCTGCTGGCGGTGGAACGGGTGCGCACCGAGGCGCGGGCGAGTTTCGCCAGCACCATCAGCGGCACCGACCTGATCGTCGGCGCCCGCTCCGGTTCGGTGAACCTGCTGCTGTATTCGGTGTTTCGCATCGGCAACGCCACCAACAACATCCGCTGGGACAGCTTCGAGCAGTTCGCCAATAACCCGAAAGTGAAGTGGGCGATCCCCATGTCCCTTGGCGATTCCCACCGCGGTTATCGGGTGATGGGCACCACCGAGGCCTACTTCGAGCATTACCAGTACGGCCGCCAGCAACACCTGGAACTGGCCGATGGCCGGGCGTTCGCCACCGATCCGTTCGAAGTGGTGCTCGGTGCCGAAGTCGCCGAGGCGCTGCACTACAAGTTGGGAGACAAACTGGTGCTGGCCCACGGCGTGGCGGCGATCAGCCTGGTCAAGCATGACGACAAGCCCTTCACCGTGGTCGGGATCCTCAAGCGCACCGGCACGCCGGTGGACCGCACGCTGCACATCAGCCTCGGCGGCATGGAGGCGATCCACATTGACTGGAAAAACGGCGTGCCAGCCCAGGGCAATGGGCGCATCAGTGCCGACCAGGCCCGCAACATGGACCTCACGCCCCAGGCGATCACCGCGTTCATGCTCGGCCTCAACAGCAAGATTTCGACCTTTGCCTTGCAACGCGAGATCAATGAGTTTCGTGGTGAGCCGCTGCTGGCGATCTTGCCGGGCGTAGCGCTACAGGAACTGTGGAGTTTAATGGGCACAGCGGAAAAAGCCCTGTTCGTGATTTCGCTGTTCGTGGTCCTGACCGGGTTGATCGGCATGCTCACGGCGATTCTCACCAGCCTCAACGAGCGTCGCCGGGAAATGGCGATCCTGCGTTCGGTGGGCGCGCGGCCGTGGCATATTGCGACGCTGCTGGTGCTCGAAGCCTTTGCCCTGGCGCTGGCCGGGGTCACCGCCGGGCTGGCGTTGCTGTACATCGGCATCGCCGCCGCCCAGGGTTACGTGCAGTCGGCCTACGGCTTGTACTTGCCGCTGGGCTGGCCGAGCGAATATGAATGGACGCTGCTGGCTGGCATCCTGGTCGCCGCCCTGCTGATGGGCAGCGTGCCGGCCTGGCGCGCCTATCGCCAATCGTTGGCCGACGGCCTGTCGATCCGTCTATGAGGACTTTGAAGATGCCCCGCGCCCTGCTCGCGCTGTTGATGATGGTCGCCCTGCCGCTGTGGGCGGCCGAGCCGAGGGACCTGGCCTGGTCGGAAATGATCCCGCCGGATGCACCGCCGGAAGTGCCGAACATGACGCCGCTGCACGACTTGTCGAAGATGAGCGACGCCCTGGCCGCCGAGTCCGCGCCGGCGGCCAAGCAGGACTTGCCCAATGCGCCAGTGGTCAAGGAACTCGACGGCCAGAAGATTCGTTTGCCGGGCTACATCGTGCCGCTGGAAGTCAGCGAGGAAGGCCGCACCACCGACTTCTTGCTGGTGCCGTATTTCGGCGCCTGCATCCACGTGCCGCCACCGCCGTCGAACCAGATCGTGCATGTGAAAAGCGAAGTGGGGGTCAAGCTCGACGAGCTGTACCAACCGTATTGGGTCGAAGGACCGATGCAGGTCAAGCCGTCTACCAGTGAGCTGGCCGATGCCGGGTATCAGATGGAGGCCGAGAAGATTTATGTGTATGAGCTGCCGGAGTGAAGCCGGTGGTTATGTATCGCCTTTGAAATAGCTTTCGCGAGCAAGCCCGCTCCCACAGTCGACCGGATTCCTTCTGAAGAAACTCGATCAACTGTGGGAGCGAGCTTGCTCGCGATGGGGCCCTCAAGTGTTCTCATCAACGCTTTTATTGAGCTGAGTCAATTAAACACCCCCTGACTCATTGAGCTGTGTCAAAAGACCGGGCTAGACGGCTTCGTACCATAGGACATCACATTTCGATGCCCTCTGGAGCCCCCATGCACAAGTCCTTGCTCAGCGCTTCCCTCGTTGCCCTCGCCCTCGCTGCCCCGCTCGCCCAGGCCCATACGGCCGGCGACATCATCGTTCGCGCCGGTGCCATCACCGTCAACCCGGAAGCCGACAGTTCCAGCGTCAAGGTCGACCGTGGCCCGCTGGCCGGCGCCGACCTGGGTGGCAAGGCGACCATGAGCAGCGACACGCAACTGGGCCTGAACTTCGCTTACATGCTGACCAACAATTGGGGTATCGAACTGCTGGCGGCCTCGCCGTTCGAGCACGACGTGAAAATCAAAGGCACCGCCCTCGGCGCGGCCAATGGCAAGCTCGGCAGCCTCAAGCACCTGCCGCCGACCCTGAGCCTGGTCTACTACCCCCTCGATGCCAAGTCGGCGTTCCAGCCTTATGTCGGCGCCGGCATCAACTACACCTGGATCTACGACGAACACGTCGGCAGCGAAGCCAGCGCCAATGGCTTCAGTAACTTCCGGGCGAAAAACAGCTGGGGCATGGCCTGGCAAGTCGGTGCCGACTACATGCTGACCGACAACATCATGATCAACGGCCAGATCCGCTACATCGACATCGACACCACCGCCTATGTGGACAATAACGCCGTGGCGGGCGGTACCCGGGCCAAGGTGAATGTCGATGTGGATCCGTTCATCTACATGGTGGGGTTGGGTTACAAGTTCTAAGCCGAACTTAAAGGCACGAACATCCCTGTGGGAGCGAGCTTGCTCGCGATGACGGTGGATCAGCCAGCAATGATGTTGGCTGACCTACCGCTATCGCGAGCAAGCTCGCTCCCACAGGTTTGTGGCGACTGAAAACTCAGCGTCCCAACAACCGCGCCAGCCCCACGCTCATCGGTGTTTGCTGTGGAAAACTGAAGCGCTGCAACAACCGATGGTTGTTGGCCCGGGAATGGCGGATGTCGCCGGAGCGCGCCGGGCCGTAGCTGATCGGCGGCAGGTCGCCTACCACGGCGGCCAGGGCCTCGAGCATCTGCTTGAGGGTCGTGGCCTGGTTCCAGCCGACGTTCACCGCGCCCACTTCCACCTCGGGCTTCTCGATGGCCTGCACCAGCAAGTCCACCAAATCTTCGACATAGACAAAGTCCCGGGTCTGCTCGCCGTCGCCGAATACGGTGATCGGCAGGCCTTTCTGCGCCCGTTCGCTGAAGATGCTGATGACCCCGGAATATGGCGAGGACGGATCCTGGCGCGGACCGTAGATGTTGAAAAAACGGAACACCACCGGCTCCAGGTCATGCTGGCGGCGATAGAAATCGAAGTAGAACTCGCTGGCCAGCTTGTCCGAAGCATAGGGCGTGAGCGGGGCCTTGGGGGTTTCTTCGTCGATGGACTGACCTTCGCCGTTGTTGCCGTAGACCGCCGCGCTGGAGGCGAACAGTACCCGTTTCACCCCGCTCTGGCGCATGGCTTCGCAGACATTCAGGGTGCCGATGAAATTGCTCTGGTGGGTGCGCACGGGGTCGTCCACCGAGGCTTGCACCGAAGCCACCGCCGCCAGGTGCGCCACAGCGCTGCAACCAGCCACGGCCCGGGCCACCAGGGCGGCATCGGCGACGTCGCCTTCGATCAGTTCGACCGCCGGGTTGTCCAGGGGCAGGTTGCTGCGCTTGCCGGTGGACAAATCATCGAGGATGCGCACCGCATGCCCCTTGGCGAGCAAGGCGTCGGTCAGGTGCGAACCAATGAAACCCGCGCCGCCGGTGATTAAAACAGGGCCTTCAGCCATGGCGATAAAACCTATCCAGTAAGCCCGGGAGTGCTGCGCGCCAGGCGCGGGGCTTGATCCCGAAAGTGTGCAGAATTTTCTTGCAAGCCAGCACCGCGTGCTGCGGCTCTTCCGCGGCGTCCGGCCGTGCGGCGTGGGCCTGGGGCGTGGGCGACTCGATGGCCAGCGGATGCAGGGCGCGGGCTTCGGTGAGGATCGCCTGGCCCAGCGCCAGCGGCGTGGTCGCCTCATGCCCGGCGTAATGATAGGTGCCCCACAGCGGCGCCGCGCAATCGAGTTGCTTGAGCACCGAGATGATCACCCGCGCGGCATCGTCCACGGGCGTCGGATTACCCCGGCGGTCGTCGGCCAGCAACAGCTCTTCGGGCTGCTCGGCCCGAGCCAGGAAGCGGCCGAGGATGCCATCGGCGCTGTCGTCCAGCAGCCAGCCGAAACGCAACAGCACATGTTGCGGGCAGGTGGCGCGCACGCTTTGTTCGATCCGCCACAGCGCCTGGCCACGCACCCCCAAGGGCACGGGTTCGTCCTTCTCGCTGTAGGCCGTGGCACGGGAACCGTCGAATACCCGATAGCTGGACGGTTGCAGCAAGACGATGTTGTGATGCTGGCACAGCCCGGCCAGGCGCTCGACGGCGCGCTCCTGGCTGGCCAGGCGCTGCTCGCTGACAGCCTCGGCCTGGAACCAGTCGAAGTAGTACGCCAGGTTGATCAAGGCGTCCGGACGGGTGTCGTCGAGCAGTTGCGTCAGGCTCGCGGCATCCCAGCCGTCTTCGGGCGGGCGGGGGGCAAGAAAACCGATGTCTTCTTCTGCACCGAGGCGAATCAGCGCCTGCCCAAGGGCATTTCCGCCGCCCAGTAACATAAGGCGCATTCGCATAAAGTCAGCAGGCCCAGTTTATTGGCACAAGAATTTGGTCGATAACGCCCGCAGGCGTTGTCGGAATCGTTGCATTTTGCGGGTTTAGTGCGCAACCGTCATCCGTAAAGTGCAGATCCAGCATTTGTGTGCGCCTTGAGGCCGCTATCGCGAGCAAGTTCGCTCCCACAGGGGATCTCCAGTGTGCATGCGCTCTCTGTGGGAGCGAGCTTGCTCGCGATGGTGCCCGAACAGGCAATAGAGATCCCGGACGGTACTTGCATCTTCCTCAAGTCACCCGCATAACTCCCCCATGAATCTGCCTCTCCCAGCCGACCACGCCATGGCAGGCTTTCACCCCGCCGTTCGCGCCTGGTTCAGCCAGACATTCCCGACGGTCACCGCCGCCCAGGCCCGGGCGTGGCCGCTGATCGGCCAGCGACGCTCGGTGCTGGTGGCGGCGCCCACCGGTTCGGGCAAGACCCTGACCGCGTTTCTCGCCGTGCTCGATGACCTGGTGCACCGCGGCCTGGAACAGGGCGGCCTGCCGGACCAGACCCTGGTGGTCTACGTCTCGCCGCTCAAGGCCCTGAGCAACGACATCCAGATCAACCTGCAGAATCCCCTGGCCGGCATCACCGAGCAGTTGCAAAAGATGGGCTTGCCGCCCTTGCCGATCACCACCGCCGTGCGCACTGGCGACACGCCGCAAAAAGACCGCTCGGCGATGCGCAAGACCGCGCCGCACATCCTGGTGACCACCCCCGAATCCCTCTACGTGCTGCTCGGTTCCGATTCCGGCCGGCAGATGCTCGCCAGCACCCGCACGGTGATCGTCGACGAAATCCACGCCATCGCCGCCAGCAAGCGCGGCAGCCACCTGGCCTTGAGCCTGGAGCGCCTGCAAGCCCTGTGCGCCGAACCGCTGATGCGCATCGGCCTGTCCGCCACGCAGAAGCCGATCGAAGCGGTGTCCCGCTTTCTCGTCGGCGAAGGACGCAGTTGTGAAATCGTCGACATCGGGCACGCTCGCCCCCGGGACCTGGACATCGAGGTGCCACCGGTGCCGTTGTCGGCGGTGATGGCCAATGACGTGTGGGAACTGGTCTACAACCGCCTCGCCGAGCTGGCCCGGGAACATCGCACCACCCTGGTGTTCGTCAACACGCGGCGCCTGGCCGAACGCCTCAGCCGCCATTTGAGCGAGCGCCTGGGCAAGGACGCCGTGGCCGCCCACCACGGCAGCCTGGCGAAAGAGTTTCGCCTCGACGCCGAACAACGCCTCAAACGCGGCGAACTGCAGGTGCTGATCGCCACCGCCTCCCTGGAGCTGGGCATTGATATCGGCGATGTCGACCTGGTCTGCCAGATTGCCTCACCCCGTTCGATCTCGGCATTCCTGCAAAGAGTGGGACGCTCTGGCCACCAGGTCGGCGGCACGCCCAAGGGACGTCTGTTCGCCACCACCCGCGACGACTTGATCGAATGCGCCGCCCTGCTCGACTGCGTACGCCGTGGCGAACTCGACATCCTGCACATCCCCAAGGCGCCGCTGGATGTGCTGGCCCAACAGATCGTCGCCGAAGTCAGTTGCCAGGAATGGCCGGAACAAGCGCTGCTAGAAACCTTCCGTCGCGCCTCGCCCTACGCGGCGCTGGACGAAGGGCATTACCAGGCGCTGTTGCAGATGCTCGCCGAAGGCCTCAACGGTCGCCAGGGCGTGCGCAGCGCCTACCTGCACCGCGACGCCGTGACCCGGACTCTGCGCGGGCGCCGGGGCAGCAAACTGACGGCAGTGACCAGCGGCGGCACCATTCCGGACAACGCCGACTACAGCGTGCTGCTCGAACCCCAGGGCTTGAACATCGGCAGCGTCAACGAAGACTTCGCGGTGGAGAGCATTGCCGGCGATGTGTTCCAACTGGGCAATACGTCTTACCGCATCATCCGCGTCGAGACCGGCCGCGTGCGGGTCGAAGACGCCCAGGGCCAACCGCCGACCATCCCGTTCTGGCTCGGCGAAGCCCCGGGGCGCAGCGACGAATTGTCTTGGGCCGTGGCACGCCTGCAAGCCCAGCTCGATCAGCTGCTCGGCGCCACGCCGGGCAACCTGCAACCGGCCCTCGACTGGCTGACTGGCACCTTGCGCCTGAACCTCGCCAGCGCCGAACAACTGGTCGACTACCTGGCCCCGGCGCGCCAGGCCTTCGGCGCCCTGCCGTCCCAGGACACGCTGTTGATGGAGCGGTTTTTCGACGAGTCCGGCGGCACCCAACTGATCATCCATACGCCGTTCGGCAGCCGCATCAACCGCGCCTGGGGCCTGGCCTTGCGCAAGCGCTTCTGCCGCACCTTCAACTTCGAATTGCAGGCCGCCGCCAGCGAAGACGCCATCGTGCTCTCGCTGTCCACCAGCCACAGCTTCGAGCTGGATGAAGTCTGGCGCTACCTCAACAGTCACAGCGCCGAACAGATCCTGGTCCAGGCGGTGCTGGATGCGCCGCTGTTCGGCGTGCGCTGGCGCTGGAACGCTGGCGTGGCCCTGGCCTTGCCGCGCTACACCGGCGGGCGCAAAGTCGCCCCGCAGATCCAGCGGATGAAAAGCGAAGACCTGATCGCCAGCGTGTTCCCGGACCAGATCGCCTGCCTGGAAAACCTGGCCGGCGAGCGGGAGATCCCCGATCACCCGCTGGTGGAACAGACCCTCGACGATTGCCTGCACGAAGCCATGGACAGCGAAGGTTGGCTGACGCTGTTGCGACGCATGGAAGCGGGCGAGATTCGCCTGATCAGCCGCGACCTGCCGGCGCCCTCGCCCCTGGCAGCGGAAATTCTCAGCGCCCGTCCCTACACCTTTCTCGACGACGCGCCGCTGGAAGAGCGGCGGACCCAGGCGGTGATCAACCGGCGCTGGAGCGATCCACAATCCACCGACGACCTTGGCGCACTGGACGCTGAGGCCATCCAGTCGGTCCGGGATGAGGCCTGGCCGACGCCGGCCAATCTCGATGAAATGCACGAAGCCTTGATGAGCCTGGCCTGCATCGCCGACAGCGAAGCCGGCGCCCACGCATCATGGCTGGATTGGTTGCAGGCCCTGGCCGCGAGTGGTCGCGCCAGCCATATGCAGATCAGCGCCGAGCGCGGTCTGTGGGTGCCGCTGGAACGCCTGACCTGTCTGCAAGCCCTTTATCCACAGGCTCCCTGGCAACCGGCGCTGGCCCCACTGGCCGGTTTCGATGAAGCCTGGGACAGCGACGAAGCGTTGGTGGAAATACTTCGGGCCCGGCTCAGTGCCTTTGGCCCGCTGCCATTGAAGGCCATCGCCTACCCGCTGGGGTTGTCGACGCCGCAGGTCACCCAGGCCCTGGCGCAACTCGAACAGCAAGGCTACGTGCTGCGTGGGCGCTTCACGCCGGGTACCGGGCAGGAGGAATGGTGCGAGCGGCATTTGCTGGCGCGGATCCATCGCTACACGGTCAAGCGCCTGCGCCGGGAAATCGAGCCGGTGATGTTGCAGGACTTCATGCGGTTTCTGTTCGACTGGCAGCACCTGTCGTCGTCGACCCAAGGCCGGGGCAATGCCGTGCTGCCGTCGATCCTCGGCCAGTTCGAGGGCTACCCGGCCGCCGCGTCAGCCTGGGACAGCGACCTGCTGCACGGGCGGATCAAGGACTATTCGCCCAATTGGCTCGACGAGCTGTGCCGCAGCGGCAAGTGGGTATGGACGCGCCTGAGCGCGCGCCAGAAACCTTCCGCCAGCGCCCTGCGCAGTACGCCGGTGGTGCTGCTGCCGCGCAACCAGGTGGCGTTGTGGAGCAGTCTGGCCGGGCAAACGGCCGTGGATGAACTGTCGCCCAAGACGCAAAAAGTCCATCAGGCCCTCAGCGAACACGGCGCACTGTTTTTCGACGAGCTGGCCCACGAAGCCCATCTGCTGCGTAGCGAACTGGAAATCGCCTTGCAGGAACTGGTGGGCGCCGGGTTGGTGAATGCCGACAGCTTTGCCGGCTTGCGCGCGCTGATCACCCCGGCCAGCAAACGCCAGGCCCGCAGCAGCCGACGCGGGCGCGGCGCGTTTGTCGGCGGGATGGACGACGCCGGGCGCTGGGCCTTGTTGCGCCGCAGCCAACCCGCCCCCGTGGAAGGCAATCGACCCACACCCACCGCGCCGGAAACCCTGGAACACATCGCCATGACCCTGCTGCGCCGTTACGGCGTGGTGTTCTGGCGTTTGCTGGAGCGGGAGGCGGATTGGTTGCCGAGTTGGCGCGAGCTATTGCGCACATTTCATCGCCTGGAGGCGCGGGGCGAGATTCGCGGCGGGCGTTTTGTCAGCGGCCTGGCGGGCGAACAATTCGCCCTGCCCGAAGCCATCCCGCTGCTGCGCGAAACCCGCCGCCGCCCCACCGACGGCAGCCTGGTGGCAGTGTGCGGGGTCGACCCACTGAACCTGGCCGGCACCTTGCTGCCGGGGGCAAAAGTGCCGGCGCTGGCGAGTAATCGGCTGGTGTATCGGGATGGGGTGCCGGTGGCGGCGCAGATTGCCGGCAAGCAGCATCTGTGGGTGGAGTTGGATGCTCAAGGGATGGCTGAAGTTAAGAGCAAGCTCATTCAGAGAGGTTGAGGGTGTCTAGGCGGGCCTCATCGCGAGCAAGCTCGCTCCCACAGGGGTTGTTCATTCACCACAAACCTACTGTGGGAGCGAGCTTGCTCGCGATGAGGCCATAAGCCCCACCAAAAATCTCAGCAGTCATTGAGCTTGATCAGGCAGCTCATCCCCCGCCTTCGGCTCTTCACCCAACCGCCGCGGCATCACCACCTGCTGTGGATAAGTCTGCGCAAAGTGGACCGCCGGGTGGTTATCCACAAGCTTCTTCAACTGCTGGTTGAACGCTCGGCTCACCGCATACTGCCCACCCGACACGGTGCGGAACTGCGCCGTGAGCACCACGCCATTGAGGTCCATCTTGTCCACGCCGAACACATCCAGCGGCCCTTGCAGGTTGAACTTGAGGAACGGGTCTTCGGCGATCGAACGCCCGGCTTCGCGAATCAACTCGATGGCCTCGTCCACGTCGGTGTCGTAGGTGAACTGTACGGAGAAGAATGCAAAGGCGAATTGCCGGGACTGGTTGGTCACGGCCTTGATCTGGCCGAACGGCACCGAGTGCACGAACCCCTTGCCGTCGCGCAGGCGCAGGGTGCGGATGGTCAGGCCTTCGACGGTACCGGCGTGGCCCGAGCTGAGCACCACCCAATCGCCGATGGACAGCGTGTCTTCGATGATGATGAACAGCCCGGTGATCACGTCCTGCACCAGTTGCTGCGAGCCGAAACCGATCGCCAGCCCCACCACCCCGGCACCGGCCAGCAACGGCGCGACGTTGATACCCAGGTTGGCCATGGTGGTGATGGCGCAGATCACCACCAGGATGATTTTCGCCGCGTTACGCAACAGCGGCAGGATGGTCTTGACCCGGGTGCTGGGCTGGCGGGCCCCGCGCTTGTTCAGCGGCGGCTTCAAGGCTTCCTGGATCGCCGTGTCGAGCACCACCCACGTGAGCCAGGTCACCAGGAAGATCAGGCCGATGCGGCTCAAGGAATCGCTGATCGCCCGGCCTATGGCATTGCGCGAGGCGAACTCGAACAGGGAAATGCCCCAAATCCGTCCGAGGACTTCAATGAATACCACCGCCATGACGATCCGCAACAAGGCGTGCAACAAGCTCAACAGCCGCCCCTTGTAGGCGCTGTTGCGCTGGATGGCCTCGGCCTTGGGCGACTTGAAGACATGTTGGAACACCGTGCTGAGGAACACCGTGGCGATCAGCAGGATGGTGGTGAACAGCGCACAGCGCAGGGCTTTCTGGTTGTCCTCGCCGACACCGATCAGGCTCACCGCCGACACCAGCACCATCAGCAGGATCGGCCAGTACCAGAGCCCGGAAAAGATCCGCAGCGACTCCTGCAAGGCCGGCTGTTTCAAGCGCTGGGCCAGTGGGCGGTTGCGGATCAGGTGCGCCACCGGGCGGCGCATGTGGATCACCAGCCAGCCAAAGATCATCGATGCCGACAACCCGGTGAACACCGCGATGCTGCTGGTGATGTTGCCGCCCAGTTGCCGGGCGATCTGCGGGCTGGTGAGGGCATCGCTGAGGGCGGCGAGAAAGCCGATCATGAACAACGGTCGGGGAGCGAAACGCCGGATCATCGCCACCGCTCGGCGTTTGTGGCCGGCGTTGAACATCACGATCACGCACAGCAACACCGAGGTGGAAAAAATGCCGCTGCTGGTGGCGTAGGCGAAGCACAGCGCCAGGGCGCGACCGACCGAGACTTGCAGAAAGTGACTGACGTAGAGGGTCAGCGGCAGGCAGGCCACCGCCGGCAAGGTATAGGGCAGCAGATAACCGAGCAGGTCGTGTACGCGCTGGCGGGTACGCAACCAACGACGCCGACCGAGACGTCGCACCAGCAATCGCGCACCGGCCCATAGCAGCGCAAACGCTCCCAGCCACACGCCGGAGAGCAACAGGAAATCCCCTGCCACACGCCAGGACGAACGGGACGTCTGGTCTACCAGCCGGTCCACCTCATCCGCCGCCCGGTCCGCCCGCAGGCGCCAGGCATCCACCAGGCTCTGGTTGAGCTCGAGTTTGTCCTGGACGTCGTCGATGCTCGAACTGATGGCCCCCAATAAACCGCCCTGCACCAGCGGCGCGGGCTCGGCGGGTGGTTCATCGGGCTTGGCGGTGCCAGGGACGGCGGCGGTCCCGTAGGCGCTGGTGCCGGACAGGGCCAGCAGGAACATCAGCAATACAGTGCTCAATCGAGACAAAACGCGAGGCTCCTTCACACGGGATCGGTAAGGAACTGATCAATAACGGGCCGGCAAGTTCGCTCGAAGGGTCAATACACCCCCTGTGGCAGGGATTTATGTGGGAGCAAGGCTTGCCCGCGATGCAGGCGCTGCGGTCTTTCAGAGATCGAGGCGCCCCCATCGAGGGCAAGCCTTGCTCCCACACAACGGGGAACGCCCCTCCACCGCCGAGCACTCCATCGAAACTTTCCAGCACGCGCGGCGGTCATCAAAAGACACAGGCGGTACGAGGTCATTGGCACGGGAGGGATACATGACGGCGATCCACATTGGCATTTCCGGCTGGCGCTACACACCTTGGCGGGGGGATTTCTACCCCAAGGGACTGATCCAGAAACGGGAATTGCAATTCGCCTCGCGAGCGGTCAACAGTATCGAAATCAATGGATCGTTCTACGCCCTGCAACGCCCCGAACGGTATGCCCAGTGGTATGCCGAGACACCGCCCGGCTTCGTGTTCAGCGTCAAGGCCCCGCGTTTCATTACCCACATCAAGCGCCTGCGGGATATCCGCAAGCCTTTGGCCAACTTTTTCGCCTCGGGCGTGCTGGAACTCAAGGAGAAACTGGGGGCGATCCTCTGGCAGTTCCCGCCCAGCTTCAAATTCGACCCCGAGCTGTTCGAAGACTTCCTCAAGCAATTGCCCCACGACACCGAAGGCGCCGCCGCCCTGGCCCGCGAGCACGAGCCGCGCCTGGACGGCCACGCCAGCACCACGACTGACAAAAAGCGCCCACTGCGCCACGCCGTGGAAATCCGTCATGAAAGTTTTATCGACCCGCATTTCATCACGCTGCTCAAGCGTTACGACGTGGCCCTGGTGATCGCCGACACCGCCGGCAAGTGGCCCTATCGCGAAGACGTCACCAGCGATTTTGTCTACCTGCGCCTGCACGGTGCCGAGGAACTGTACGCCAGCGGCTACACCGACGAGGCGTTGAAGCGCTGGGGCGACCGGATCGAGGCCTGGAGCCACGGCAGGCAGCCGAGCGACGCGCACCTGATCGACCCGGACAAGAAACCACGGGCACGCAAAAGCCGGGAAGTGTTCTGCTATTTCGACAACGACATCAAAGTCCGCGCGCCCTACGACGCACGCCACTTGCTGGAACGCTTTCATCTGGACAAGGACCTGGCCACCACGCCCGGCGAACGACCGGCCGAAGGGGTGTTGCCATGAACCGTCCGGAACACACCGAAGCGGCCCATGAGCCGACCCAACAACGGCCCCGGGACCTCGACCGGGTCAACCGTTTCACCGTGCTGACCGTCAACACCCACAAGGGCTTCACCGCTCTGAACCGGCGCTTCATCCTACCGGAACTGCGCGAAGCGGTGCGCAGTGTGTCCGCCGATGTGGTGTTTTTGCAGGAAGTCCACGGCACCCACGAGCACCATCCCCAACGCTACAGCAACTGGCCGAGCATGCCGCAATACGAATTCCTCGCCGACACCCTCTGGCCACAGTTCGCCTATGGTCGCAACGCGGTGTACCCGGCGGGCGACCATGGCAATGCGCTGTTGTCGAAATTCCAGATCATCCGCCACGACAACCTGGATGTGTCCATCAGCGGCCATGAAAACCGCGGCATGCTCCACAGCGTGCTGCGCCTGCCGGGCGATGGACAGGATGTGCATGCCATCTGCGTCCACTTGGGGCTGCGCGAAGGTCATCGTGTCGAGCAACTCAAGCTGCTTTGCCAGCACGTGAGCGAATTGCCGCCCGACGCACCGGTGATCGTCGCTGGCGACTTCAACGACTGGCGCGGCAAAGCCAGTGAACTGCTCGAGCCCTGCGGCCTGCGGGAAGTGTTCGCCGAACAGTGGGGCAAACCGGCCCGCAGTTTTCCGGCCCGCCTGCCGATCCTGCGCCTGGACCGCATCTACGTGCGCAACCTCAAGGCCCGTCATCCCAAGGTATTGAACGTACGACCCTGGTCGCACCTTTCCGACCACGCACCGCTGTCGGTGGAGATCGAATTATGAGCGCGACGATGGACAAAGCGACCGTGGAACAGGTCGACACGACGCCCACCGAACGCAACCCGGCGCTGGCCGATATCGAATACGGCTGGCACGGCAACAATCGCGTCACGCTGCTGGAAAATGGCGAGGAGTATTTCCCCAGGGTCTTCGAGGCCATTCGCCGGGCCGAGACAGAAATCCTTCTTGAGACCTTCATTCTGTTCGAGGACAAGGTCGGCTACGAACTGCGGGACCTGCTGGTGGAAGCGGCCCAGCGTGGCGTGCGCATCACCGTCAGCCTCGATGGCTTCGGCTGCGGTGAGTTGACCACCGATTTCCTGGCCTCGTTGAGCGACGCCGGGGTGCGTTTGCAGATGTTCGACCCTGCGCCCCGGCACTTGGGGATCCGCACCAACTGGTTTCGCCGCCTGCACCGCAAGATTGTGGTGGTGGACGGGGTGATTGCGTTCATCGGCGGGATCAATTTTTCCGCCGACCACCTGGGGGATTTCGGCCCCGAGGCCAAGCAGGATTATTCCGTGGAAGTCAAAGGCCCAGCAGTGGTGGATATCCATCACTTCGCGCTGTTGCAGAGCGGCCGCCCCGCCCGGGCCAAATACTGGTGGCAACGCCGCCGCAGCCGTCGCAACGAGCTGGCGTTCAGCGACCATGACGGCCAGGTGCGCCTGGTCTACCGGGATAACCACGAGCATCAGACCGACATCGAAGAGGTCTACCTGCAAGTGCTGCGCAGCGCCCAGCGGCGGGTGGTGATCGCCAACGCCTATTTCTTCCCCGGCTACCGATTACTGCGCGAGATCCGCAACGCCGCCCGGCGCGGCGTGGAGGTGCGGCTGATCCTGCAAGGGCAGCCGGACATGATGATCGCCAAGCTCGCGGCGCGGATGCTCTACGACTATCTGCTCAAGGCTGGCGTGACAATCTATGAATATTGCGAGCGGCCGCTGCACGGCAAAGTGGCCCTGGTGGATGAGGACTGGAGCACCGTCGGTTCGAGCAACCTCGACCCGTTGAGCCTGTCGCTGAACCTGGAAGCCAACGTGCTGATCCGCGACCGGACGTTCAACCGCGAGCTGTTCGAACGCCTCGACCACCTGAGTCGCGAACACTGCACCGCCATGCCTGAAAACCATGCGCCGCGGGGCCTGCTGTGGCGCATGACCATCGGTTTCATGGTGTTCCACTTTTTGCGCCATTTCCCGGCCTGGGCCGGCTGGCTGCCGGCCCATAAACCGCGTCTGAAACCTTTTTCGCCGCCGACGGCGGTCCGGAGCGAACCCCATGAACCACTCTGAAGCGCACACCGCGCCGAGAGATGCCCATGCGCCGGAACAGGCCAAGCCCAAATCCCGCTGGAGCCGCTGGAAAAGACCGCTGACCCTGGCGTTTTTCCTGCTGCTGATCGTACTGTTCACGGCCTTGGCCCGGCGTATCGATTGGTCCGAAGTGTTGGCCACCCTGGCCGATTTCAAGGTGCGTACCTTGATCATCGCCGCCGCACTGACCGTCACCAGCTTCATCACCTATGCCTGCTTCGATCTGATCGGACGCACCTACATCCGTCAGAAACTCGGTTGGCGGCAGATCTTGCCGGTGGGGGTGATCAGTTATGCCTTCAACCTCAACCTCAGCGCCTGGGTCGGTGGCATCGCCATGCGCTATCGGCTGTATTCGCGGCTGGGGGTCAGCAGCGGGAACATCGCCAAGATCCTCGGCCTGAGCCTGGCCACCAACTGGTTCGGCTACATGACCCTGGCCGGGGTGGTGTTCAGCAGCGGCCTGGTGACCATGCCACCGGGCTGGAAACTCAGCAGCGACGCGCTGCAAGGTGTCGGCGCGCTGTTGTTGCTGGTGAGCGCTGGTTATCTCGTGGCCTGTCGATTTTCCAAGCGTCGGGCCTGGACGATTCGCGGCATGGAAATCAACCTGCCGTCGCTGCGCATGGCGGTGCTGCAACTGGCGTTGGGTGCGCTGAACTGGTCGTTGATGGCGGCGGTGATCTTCACCTTGCTGCCCAGCAAACTGGATTACCCGGTGGTACTCGGGGTATTGCTGATCAGCAGCATCGCCGGGGTCATCACCCACATTCCGGCGGGGCTTGGGGTGTTGGAAGCGGTGTTCGTTGCCCTGCTGCAACATGAGGTATCGCGGGGCAGCCTGTTGGCGGGGCTGATCGCTTACCGGGCGATCTATTTCATCCTGCCGTTGCTGATTACCGTGGTGATGTACCTGGTGATAGAGGCGAAGGCCAAGGCGTTGCGGGTCAAGCCCGGGCTCAAGTGATGGGTTGCCTGGACTGGCCCCATCGCGAGCAAGCTCGCTCCCACAGGGGATGTGCAGGGTTCGAAATATTGAGTTCACACAGGTCCATTGTGGGAGCGAGCTTGCTCGCGATGAGGCCCCCACAGACACCCCACGATCACCGCGCCTGGATAATGCTCAACCGCTCTCCCACCACCATTTCCGTGATCCAGTCCACCAGGATCGAGGTGTAGGCCTGTTGTGACACGGGGTCGCTCAAGGCATGGTCGGCGCCGTCGATGATCCGGTGCGTCAGCGAATGGGTCTGCTGGCACGCCGCCCGGTAGCTCATGATCGTGGCGTGGGGCACATAGGTATCGGTCTCCGATTCCACCAGCAACACATCGCCGGTGAACTGCGAGCACGCGTGCAAGGCGCGATTGGTGCCCGCGTGCACCAGGGTACTGCGGTAATCCAGCAGGTCAGTCTTGTCCAGGTCGCGCTTGGGCGTGTGCCATTGCTCGTCGCGGTACAGCGCCGGGACCCGCAGGGCCAGCCAGCGCACCGGGCGCAGCGACGTCAGGATCGAGGCCAGGTAACCGCCATAGCTGGTACCCACCACGGCAATCGCCGAGGTATCCAAGGCTGGGTGCGCGAGCAGGCGGTCGTATGCCGCCAACAGATCCCGCAAATTGTCCTCACGGGTGACCCGCGACAACGGGATACCCGCCCCGCCGGTGTGCCCGCGCAAGTCGAAGGTCAGGCACACGCAACCGAGGCCGGCGATGCCTTTGGCCCGTTCCAGGTCCCGCTCTTGACTGCCGCCCCAGCCGTGTACGAACAACACGCCTGGTACCTTCGATTTGGGACTCAGGAAGGTCCCATTCATATGCTCGTCATCAATTGCAATCTGGATCGTTTCGCTTCTAGCCGTCATAGGATTGAACCGTTACGTATTTGAGTAGGAAATCACCATTTTCCGCCGCGCCGCGATACACCTCTCTGGCGCCCGCTGGCAGCGGTTGGTCGAGGTAGGTCTCCACCGAGGACACTCGCACCGCGCTGGTTTCAGGCGTTTCGACGAACACCTGCAATGCCGCCAGTTCGGCGCTGCTGGCCCCGCCCATGCGCCACGACTGTTCCAGCACACCGCCACGGGGCTGGCCAGCGGCATCCAGTCCCTGGGCGATGTCGTAATTGCGCCGCGACGCGAAAAAGCTCGGGTAGGCCTGGTTGGCGGCGTCATCGAACACTTGCGCCAACCGCACCGCTTCGCGCACATCGTCGGGCAGTTCAAGCCTGAGCAACTCGATATAGCCGCCCTGCACCACCAGCAGGTCCGACCCGCCGTACACTTCTACCCCTTGGCTGTCATGGGTCAGGTGTTGCACGCCGCAATAGCTCAGGACCTGGCCGTTGATGAAGCTCTGGCCAACGCTCTGGGTCTTGACCTCGTTGAGGTGCTGTTCCAACACCACCCCTTCACCAAACAACGCCTGGGCGTCAGGCGCGGCGACGATTTCATCGAATTGCGCCAGGCTCTTGATCAGCCGTTGGCCGCGTCCGGCACAGGCATGGATCGGCTTGATGCGGATCGGCCCGGTGTAGAGCAAATGTTCGGCGGCCGGGCGGGCGTCCTTGAGCGAAAACACCGTTACGCCATCGAGCACTGCGCCTCGGGTGAGCTTGGCAAACAGCGGCGACCAGCCTTTGGGGGCCTCGGCATCCTTATTCAACAGACCGTGGGTAATCGCCTTGGTGCAGATAAAATCATGCTCGACATAGCCACCCCACACATCCTCCGGCCCCTTCACCCCCAGGCGCATCAAGGCTTCTGTGCCGATCAGGGTTTGCGTGGGCAACAGATAAAGATCGTGACCGGACTGGGGGTCATGACTGTCGCCGTACGCCCATCCCAGGATCTGTGCCAGCCACTGGGCCAGTGCACGGTTGGTCTCGACCTCATGGCGCGGCGCTTGTGGATTGACCGAATAGGCCACGACCCGTTTGTTGCGATTGACTGATGTCATGCGGTGCCCTTTTTCCTGCGCTCGATGGCTTTGGACAAGGGAGGTGCAGAGATCAGGCCAACGAGGTGAAGGGCGATGATGGTCAGCCAAGCGGGCGGATTGTGAGCAGTTGATAGCACCGAGCCTGTTTCATTCTGCACGACATACGGCCGGCATCTGGCAAATTGCACGATGGCGGGCTACATACGCAGCCCTCTGTGGCGAGGGGGATTTATGTGGGAGCAAGGCTTGCCCGCGAACAGGCGCCTCGATTTCTGAAAGACCGCAGCGCCTTCATCGCGGGCAAGCCTTGCTCCCACATAAATCCCCTCGCCACAAAGGAGTCACTGCTGCTTTGAAGAACCCGGCGGACTCACCCCAAACCTCGCCCGATAATCACTCGGCGCCAACCCGGTGATTTTCCTGAACGTCGCGCGAAAGGCACTGGGGTCCTGGTAGCCAACGGTCCAGGCAATGTGGTCGATGGTGCCATTGGTGAACTCCAGCATTTCCCGGGCCTTGCCAACCCGCAGGTGCTGGCAGTACTCGGTGGGCTTGAGCCCGGTGGCGGCACGGAACCGGCGCAGGAAGGTGCGCTCTTCCAGCCCGGCCCTTTCGGCCATCGCGCCGAGGGAAACCTCCACCGCACCGTTGCTTTGCAACCAATGCTGGACCTTGAGAATCGCCCCGTCGCCATGGCCAAGGATGGGCGCGAAGTTACTGCCGCACTGGCTCGCGCTGTCGCTGTGCTCGATCACCAGGAATTGCGCGGTGCGCGTGGCAATGCTGGGCCCGAGCAGGCGGTCTACCAGGCGCAGCCCCAGTTCCGACCAGGCCATCAGCCCGGCGGTGGTGATCAGGTCGCCGTCGTCAACGATGGGTTTGTCGGCGTTGAGCTTGATCTTCGGGTAACGGGCGGCGAAATCCTTGGCGGAGGTCCAATGGGTGGTGGCGCTGCGCCCATCGAGCAGGCCGCTTTCAGCCAACAGGATCGAGCCGACACACACACCGCCCAGCACGGTGCCGCCCGCATGCTGCGCACGCAACCAATCCATCAGCGTTGGCGAGGCCAGGTCGTCGTCGAAACCGGCGAGGGACGGCGGAATCAGCAACGCCACCAACGGGCCCGCCGGGCCGGTTTCGCTGTCGAACACCCGCCGCGGCGTCTCGCCGTTGTCGGTCTGCCAGTGACTGACCCGCAACCGTGGCAATGGTGCACTGGCGTGCTCGGCCGCGATCCGCTGGGCCACGGCGAACAGATCGGTCAAGCCATGCACCGCCGCCATTTGCGCGCCGGGGTAGATGAGCACCCCAAGCTCGGCGACTGCCCTTTGTTGCGCCATTGTCAGTTTTCCCTCGCTTATTGTCGTTGCGGCCAATCCTCGACCCGGCGGTAAACGCCAATACTGGCGCCCTACCCCACCTGATCAAGGAAGCCCTCATGTCCAAGCAAGCGCTCATCGTAGTCGATATCCAGAACGACTACTTCCCCCAGGGAAAATGGCCACTGGTCGGTGCCGACGCCGCCGCTGATAACGCCGTACGGTTGATCGAAGCCTTTCGCCAGGCTGGCAACAGCGTGGTGCACATCCGCCACGAATTCACCTCCGACGACGCGCCCTTCTTCTCCCCAGGCTCCGAAGGCGCACAATTGCACCCCAAAGTGCTCAACCGCGCCGACGAACCGGTGGTCCTCAAGCACTTCGTCAATGCGTTTCGCGAAACCGAACTGCAAGCCCTCCTCACCCAGCACGGCATCGAGCAACTGGTGGTGGTCGGCAGCATGAGCCACATGTGCGTCGATGGCGTGGTGCGGGCAGCGGCGGACCTGGGCTACGGCGTTACGGTGATCCACGATGCCTGCGCCACCCTCGATCTGGAATTCAACGGCGTCGTTGTACCGGCCGCCCAGGTGCACGCGGCGTTCATGGCGTCGCTGGGGTTTGCCTACGCGAGTGTGGTGAGCACCGAGCAATTTCTGACGACCAGCCGCTGAGGTGCAATCCCACCCCAATGGCCGGCAAAGGGAACCGCGCTTCGAGTACCAAAGCGCGGTTTTTATTTGCTTGCGATGACTGACGCTACTAGTCGTCGCTGGGCAATCACGATAAGAATGGCCGGGTATTTTTCCCAAGAGCCAGCCGCATGAAACGCAAACGCCCGCTGCGCCTGGTTGAATCTCCCTTCCTGACCGACACTGCGGCATCGGCGCCACGGCACCCATCTACGTGGGATTGCTCAAGCGAAGCATCCAGGCCGGGATACCTGGGTACCATGCTGTATGCCGTGGTGGTGTTGCTGGCATTGCCGGTCTACGGACTCGCCGTGCTATCGATGGAGCTGTTTCATGTCGGACAAGGCCTGTCGCCCATTCACACAAGCGTGATCGAAGATCCCCTGTTTTTAGTCCTCATGTTCATCAGCGCATTCGTCGCCGTCTGCATGCTCAACTGGCTCGCCTCCGGGCCTGAAGTGCTTGGCTTCTGCTTTGATGAGCGCCAGCAACGCCTGACCTTCACCCAACGCCGCCCTGCCCGACCAACCACCGAAGAATGCGTGCCGTACAGTGACATCCATTCCATCCGGCCTTACATAACGACCGCTTCCGCCAACGTTTGTCACTTTGAGGTGTGCTTCGCCGGAGCCAATGGCAAACCGATCGCACTGCGGTTTGGGGATGTAACGGTGCGGGACATGGCGTTCCATGCCGAGTGGTTGAGACGGTCGATTGGCGAGAGGATGCAGGAGGTATTGGATCTGGATTTGTGAGCTGAGGCAGGGAAACTCGTATGCACGGTTCCTAGGAGATATGAAAGCCTCCGATGCCCCTTGGATTTGCCCTCCCGAACTGGGAGGGCAAAGATTTCTCAGGTGATCAATGAAGTTCATGCTCCGCAATGTCGGCCAATTTTAAAGCCCAGCCGCTATGGCCGTTGATTCGCAGGGTTCTCGCGTCCGCTCCCTTCAAGGACACCTCGAGCTGCTCCCACGCCGGACAAAAATCCCCCGTTTTAGAGATCTTCAAATCAATGAAGTCCAGACCATATTCAATGGTCCATCTGATCTCCAGGCTATTGCCGTTTTTCCAGCCATGACTGATGCCGTCATCTTCAAATAACACGCCGCTGGAGGTGCCTGAAGGTGCAGGAAAAATCACCAGCTCGCGACGTCGATCAAGCGAGGGATCGTTAAGCTTGTGGCACTCACCGGTCGCTATCGCAGCGCCCCCTCGCACTAACAATGGCAAACGTTCCAAAGGCGCATCCAGCGAAACGTACTGGCCGCCTTCGTACCAGTCACCGGTGTGCCAGTCGCACCATCCGGTCGTGTTCAGGGGTAGCCACACCTCGCGCTCGCGTGCGCCCTCCTCTACAACGCTGGCGACGAGAACGTCTCGACCCAGAAGGAACTCGTCGTTTTCCTTGAACGTTTGAAGGTCGTGCTCGTGGTCAAGAAACGTAGGTCGCAAAATGGGCTCATCTTCGTGACTGGCTTGCCACAGCAAGGTATAGAAATAAGGCATCAACCTATATCTGAGGCCAATAGCGTCACGGACCGCATCGGTGACCGTTGGATGCATCCATGGCTCATTGACGGTGCCATCGTCGTTCCAGGAGTGAATGGTGAAGCGCGGGTGCATCACACCATTCTGGACCCAACGGACAAACAGCTCGGGATCCGGTTTATTACCGGAGAACCCACCCACGTCGTGCCCCACGTTGTACAACCCCGACAGGCTCATGCCCAGGCCCATGCGGGTGTTGTAGCGAAGAGTTTTCCAGTTGGTTCGGTTATCACCGCTCCAGGTCTGAACATAGCGCTGCATGCCAGCGCAACCTGAGCGTGAGATGAGGTAGGGCCGCTCTGACGGGCAGAAGCGCTGTTGGGCCTCTAAAGACGCTCTCATCATCAGCAATGCCATGACGGGCCGGATATGTTTGATTGCTATCTCGCGCCCAAAGCCTTGGCAGCGCGCCTCGCCGTCCCACACTTCGAATTCATTGTTATCGTTCCATGTAGATTCAATGCCCAGTTCCAAAAGCTGTGACGTGACATTTGACTGCCACCAACTGACAGCGTCCGGGTTGGTGAAGTCCAGATGAGAGCCCTCATCGTCCCAGAAGACCGACCGCTCTGGCCTGTCGTGTTCAGAGTCGGTAATGAACATCTTTTGCTTGGCCACCTCGGCGTAGCGCGGGTGGTCCTGCAGCAGACAAGGCTTTATGTTGGCAATCAGTCTGACGCCGGCCTCTCGGTAGGCCTGGGCCAGCGCCTTGGGGTCCGGGACTTTTTCATGGTTCCAGTTGAACACATAGCGCTTTTCGCCAATGGAGGTGTACCCGGATGACAGTTGAAAAGAGTCACAAGGAATATCGTGCTGACGGCACAGATCAAGAAACTCCAGCAACTGTTCCTGGGCATTTTCAGCGTCGGTGTAATGCATGGTTGAGCCGCTGTAGCCCAGGCTCCATTTAGGCAGAAACAAGGTGCGTCCGGTCAGACGGACGAAAGCCTTCGTCACATCCAGTATGCGCGGGCCTGCAAGTACCCAGTAATCGAGGTCGCCGGCCTCCGCTTTGTACCGACGATAGGGCCGGTGATAGTTATCCAGCTCGTTACCCAGATCAAACAGGCTGGTGTTCAGGTTGTCATAAAACATCCCGAAGCTGGCGTGTTCCTGGTGCGTGATGACAAAGGGAATATGCTTGTACAGCGGGTCGGTGCTCGCAGCGTCATATCCCATTGCGTCCAGGTTACGCATTTCAAAACGTCTGCCGGTGCGGTTCAGATCGCCGGTTTTTTCGCCGAGCCCGTAGTAGCGATGTTCAGGCGCGCGAAGCTGGTAATGCTCCAGGCCTTCACCATGAGCGTCAAGCGAATAGGCACCGGTGGGCCGATCCGAGACCAACGGCCTCCAGGCCTGGCCATCATGGTATTCCCACTGTAACCACAGCGGCTGATGCACAGTGATGCGTAGTTTTTGGGTGGTGAGCACCAACCGGTCCTGAAGCGTTTCGACCCGGTACGCGGGCAAAGAGAAATCCGCTACCGACTCGCGGGCCCGGCCCTGCCAGGCGACGTCCTCCCGGGGCGCAATGCTCCAGGTCCGATCCAGTGCCAACGCGCCTGCACGCATAAGCAGAACACGCGCCAAACCGTCTTCAAGGATATAGATTCGAAATAGATGCCGGCCCTCAACCAGCAGCTCGATGTAGCCTTTTTCCTGGGCCTGTAACGTCCAGACTTTAAGTGACTTCATTGTGCACGCACCGCTTTAGGTTTGGACGCTCTGTCTGCGATAAACAAAATCATGAAAAACGCACCTATAAAATCAAAGAGCCCCATTGCAATGAACAATGGGTTGAATCCTATTTTGTCCACGCTGACACCGATGATCAGCGAGAAAATAAAGCTGGCAATCCACGCGCATGAGCCTCGCATTCCGTTCACAGTCGCCAACTCATCCCGATCGAACGTTTCGACGACCAGTGCACTTAACATGCAGGAAATAATCTGGTGGCCAAAACCGCCGACTGAAATAAGCGCAATCGCAACATAAGGGTCTTGCACCTGTGTCATCACGGCTAACGAAAACATCAGGAAGGCGCCGGTGATTGAACTGGCGACGATCGAGTTCACCCGGGTGCATTTGAAAAAACGATGGTAAGCGCGTGATAGATAACCGCTGGCGATACTGCCCAGATCCGCCGCCAGAAACGGAACCCAGGCAAACAGTACGATTTGCTTAAGGTCCATTCCTCTTTCGTTGGCCAGATACAGCGGCACCCAAAAACTCATGACGGCCCATGCTGGTTCTGCCATGAAGGCGGGAAGCGCGATACCGTAAAATCGCTTGTCCCGGCCAATCTTTTTCAACGCTTTAAAGAACGGCATCTGCTGGCCGATTTTTTCGCCGTCTTGTTGGATGTGCTTCAACTCATTGGGCGACAAGCGCGGGTGGATATTGGGGGCGTGGTAGAGCCATCCCCAGACGGCAGCCCATACCAGTCCGATCCCCCCGGAGATTAGAAATGCGCCCTGCCAGCCCAGCGATACATGAGCCAGATAGATGATGGGAGGGGCGAGCATCGCCCCCAAAGAAAAGCCAACCCCCGCCCAGCCCGCGGCGATAGGTCGTTCTTTTTTTGGAAACCAGTCCCCTATCGCCTTGGCATTGGCGGGTGTCGCCGCAGCCTCCGAAGCGCCCATAAAAAAACGCAGAATCGCCAGATGCACCCAACTCGCAGCCCCAGCATGAAGAAGGCACATCACTGACCATACGACGGCGCATATCACGAAGCCGAGCTTGAGCCCGATCGCATCGATCAACCACCCGCAGATGGGTTGGAAAACCGTATAAGCCAGTTGGAAAGAGGCGACCACCCACGAGTATTGTTCAGTCGACATGCTGAACGTGGTTTTCAGTTCCGGGGCCAAGATGCCTAATGAGTTGCGGGTTATATAGTTGACAGTGACGCCGAGCAAAAACAGGGAAAGCATCCACCAACGCAGATGCGGGATGAATTTTAGCTTGGCCGAAAGTCGAGCATTGCGTTCGATATCGATAGTCATCAAGTTCGCCTGTCACCGGATTTTCCGGCGTTTTGTTTTTATTTGAGGCTTGACGCTATGGCACCTGCTCATGATTCGTACAGAAGCAAGCGTGTATAAATTTACATTCTTCTCTACCGCAGCTTGGCAGAAACCCAAGAACGCTAGGATTGTGGGCCTTTTTCTGCTATGAAAGTTTTTACATAAATTGTCTCAATGGATAAGCCGCGGTGGGGAAATTACACATTGCTGAAATCGCGGCACAGACTGGCCTGTCCATCGCAACGGTGTCGCGGGTGCTTGCTGGCAAATCAAATACACGCCCGGCCACGAGAGAAAAAGTCTTAGCGGCGGCTCGTCAGCAGGGCGTAATGGAAAGCCTCGCCAACGGTCGTTTCCTGCTCAACGGGCTGACCATCTTCGCGCCCTCGCGGGCCTTCAACGTACGCTCTGATATCTTCTACTACAAAGTGATCCAGGGCATCACGCAGGCGGTCGCGCAACATGATGTTCGAGTCCGCTACTGCGAGCTTGAAGAGGTCGATAGCGACGCATTACTGTTTTTGGAAAAGATGAACCAGAAGGACACGGGTGCGGCGATCCTGATTGGTATTGATGATCCGCACATACACCAACTTGCCGCCGACCTCAGCAAGCCGACGGTGCTGATCAACTGCATTGATCGCAGCATGCGCCTGCCCTCGATATCGCCCGACCACTTTTTAATCGGTCATTATTCGATAAATTATCTGTTTCAGATGGGGCACCGAAATGTACTGACCCTCCAGTGCCTCAGGCGGTACACGATGGACCTGCGGATACGTGGAATTCGTGATGCATGGAAGGAGCAGAATCTCGAATTTGTCGAAGCAAGACACCTAATGGTTT
The DNA here is from genome assembly GCF_030687295.1 of Pseudomonas beijingensis. Taxonomy (NCBI): domain Bacteria; kingdom Pseudomonadati; phylum Pseudomonadota; class Gammaproteobacteria; order Pseudomonadales; family Pseudomonadaceae; genus Pseudomonas; species Pseudomonas beijingensis. The sequence goes on from NZ_CP117425.1 coordinate 5,719,394, forward strand.
GCGAGGGTTTCGGCAGTGCTGAATCTGAAGCGCGGATAGCGGCCTTCATCGAAAACTGCGCACCTGACGACCGACCAACTGCCATCCTGGCCGGGGGTGACTTTATGGCAGCCGGGGCAGTTAAAGCGCTCCAGAATGCCGGCTTGAGGGTTCCTCACGATGTTTCAGTGATGAGCATGGACGGGTTCAACCTGGCGGACATCAACGATATACCGCTCACCACGCTTCACGTGCCCCGCGATGAGTTAGGCGCAGAAGCGATAAGGGTATTGAGACAACAGCTTTTCGAACCGCGATCTCCTCGTGGCAATCTTCTTCTCGGCGGGCAACTCATCACCGGCAGCTCAGTACGACGCATCAAGCACAGCGCCAAGCAAACGCCGGTCTATCAGAAGATTATTTATGACTAATCAATTCGCGGCATAGTCCGTTAATCCGCGCTGCTCATCACCTGGGTCCATCTCGCGATATCTCGGCTTTATACAGGGCGAAAAAAACCCTCCTGGCTTTGCAGCGAAGAGGGCTTTTATCGAACTTTAAAGTATCAGCGAGTGAGGTGCCTCATCGACTAAAACGCCTCATGCGCCGTTACCACTGGATCTTATGCAGATCAGAACGGGATATCGTCGTCGAAGCTGTCAAAATCCGGAGCCGGCTGCGGCGCGGCCTGCTGTGGAGCCGCCGGGCGCTCGCGCTGTGGCTGTGGCTGTGGGGCCGACTGCTGCGGACGAGGAGCCTGCTGACGCGGGGCCGACTGCTGGTAGTTGTTGCCACCTTGCTGCTGGTCGCCCTGAGGACGGCCACCCAGCAATTGCATGGTGCCTTGCATGTCGACCACGATTTCGGTGGTGTAGCGCTTGATGCCGTCTTTTTCCCACTCGCGGGTCTGCAGCTTGCCTTCGATGTACACCTGCGAACCCTTGCGCAGGTATTCGCCGGCAATCTCGGCCACCTTGCCGAACATCGACACGCGGTGCCATTCGGTCTTCTCGACCTTCTGGCCGGTCTGCTTGTCGGTCCACTGCTCGCTGGTCGCCAGACTCAGGTTGGTCACGGCGTTGCCGTTCGGCAGGTAGCGAACTTCGGGATCCTGGCCGCAAGTACCGACCAATATGACTTTGTTAACCCCACGGGCCATAACGTTCTCCTAGGCTTCGCACGTGGTCGGGGCCGGGTTGTTCACCAGGCGCTCGAGCGTCGCGCGATCCAATAATTCGGTGTCCAGTTTGATATAAACGGCCGCTTCGTCGGCGACCACCACTGCATCGGTTACTCCAACGACGGCCTTCAGACGCTCGGTCAGGCCAGCCTCACGAATCGCCTCGGGCGATAAGGGCAAGCGCAGGCTCGTCACATAGGGAGGTTCGCGCATGGTAACAGCAAAGGCTAACCAAAGTGCAGCCAGCGCGGCACATCCCAGGAACACAACCGACAAACCGCCATGCTGGAACAGCCAGCCGCCGAGGATCCCGCCCAACGCCGAGCCCAGGAACTGGCTGGTGGAGTAGACCCCCATCGCCGTGCCCTTGCCGCCCGCCGGCGAAACCTTGCTGATCAGCGATGGCAGCGATGCTTCCAGCAGATTGAACGCGGTGAAGAACACCACCGTGCCGATCACCAGGGCCCGCAGGCTATCGCCGAACTGCCAGAAGAATAGCTCAGTGAGCATCAGCGTCACGACGGCGCCGAGCAAAACTCGTTTCATTTTGCGTCGTTTCTCGCCATAGATAATGAAAGGAATCATGGCGAAGAACGAAATCAGCAGCGCGGTCAAATAGACCCACCAGTGCTGTTCCTTGGGCAGGCCGGCCTTCTCGACCAAGGCCAGCGGCAAGGCCACGAAGCTGGACATCAGCATGGCGTGGAGCACGAAAATACCCAAGTCCAGGCGCAACAGGTCCGGGTGCTTGAGCGTCGGGATCAATGCCTGGCGCGCCACCCCGGATTCCCGGTGCTGCAACGGCCCGGTGGCGTGCGGCACCATGAACGCCACGATCAGGATCCCCACAAGCGCCATGGCACCGGTCGCCAGGAACAGGCCGGACAAGCCAAAGGCCCGGGTCAGCAAGGGACCGACCACCATGGCCACGGCGAACGACAGACCGATGGTCATGCCGATCATGGCCATGGCCTTGGTCCGATGCTGTTCGCGGGTCAAGTCTGACAGCAGCGCCATGACGGCCGCGGAAATAGCCCCGGCGCCCTGTAGGATGCGTCCGGCGATCACACCCCAAATCGAGTCGGCATTGGCCGCCAGCACGCTGCCGAGGGCGAAGACGATCAACCCCAGGTAGATCACCGGACGCCGGCCGATGCGGTCGGAAATGACCCCGAACGGAATTTGGAAAATCGCCTGGGTCAGGCCGTAAGCGCCAATCGCCAAGCCGATGAGGGCCGGGGTCGCGCCCGCCAGGTCCATGCCATAGGTCGCCAGCACCGGCAACACCATGAACATGCCCAGCATACGGAAGGCGAACACCAGGGCCAGACCGCTTGCTGCGCGTGTCTCACCACGACTCATGCGTTCGCTGTGGGGATCTTGCATGGAAAAACCTCATGTGAACCGGCGGCGATTCTACCAGTCCCATCGATTGAGAGGGTATATGGCGACCGTTTGCCGCGCAGTCTTCATGTATGGCTGCAATCGCGCCTGCAATAGTGTGCATCCATCCAGTATTTGCCCGTATACTCCTACGTTTTCGACGCCCGCCGAGCGAGGCCACTTTGGACAAGATCCTGATTCGTGGGGCCCGTACCCACAACCTGAAGAACATCGACCTGACCCTGCCACGGGACAAGCTGATCGTCATCACCGGCCTGTCCGGATCCGGCAAATCATCCCTGGCCTTCGACACGTTGTACGCCGAAGGCCAGCGACGCTATGTCGAGTCGCTGTCGGCCTACGCCCGGCAGTTCCTGTCGATGATGGAAAAACCCGACGTCGACACCATCGAAGGCCTGTCGCCGGCCATTTCCATCGAACAGAAGTCGACCTCCCATAACCCCCGGTCGACGGTCGGCACCATCACCGAGATCTACGACTACCTGCGCCTGCTGTATGCACGGGTGGGTATCCCCCGCTGCCCCGACCACGACATTCCCCTGGAAGCCCAGACCGTCAGCCAGATGGTCGACCTGGTGCTGGCCCTGCCCGAAGGCAGCAAGCTGATGCTGCTGGCGCCGGTGATTCGCGAGCGCAAGGGCGAACACCTGATGGTCTTCGAAGAACTGCGCGCCCAGGGCTTCGTGCGGGCCCGGGTCAACGGCAAGCTGTGCGAGCTGGACGAACTGCCGAAGCTGGATAAACAGAAGAAGCATTCGATCGATGTCGTGGTCGACCGCTTCAAGGTCCGCGCCGACTTGCAACAGCGGCTGGCAGAATCCTTCGAGACCGCGCTGAAACTGGCCGATGGCATCGCCCTGGTCGCCCCGATGGACGACGAGCCCGGCGAAGAGATTATTTTCTCCGCACGCTTCGCTTGCCCGATCTGCGGCCATGCCATCAGCGAGCTGGAACCCAAGCTGTTCTCCTTCAACAACCCGGCCGGCGCCTGCCCGACCTGCGACGGCTTGGGGGTCAAGCAGTTCTTTGACACCAAGCGGTTGGTCAATGGCGAGCTGACCCTGGCCGAAGGGGCGATTCGTGGCTGGGACAGGCGTAACGTCTATTACTTCCAGATGCTCGGTTCGCTGGCGGCTCATTACAAGTTCAGCCTGGACAAGCCATTCAACGAGTTGCCCGCCGACCAGCAGAAATTCATCCTGCACGGCAGCGGCTCGCAGAACGTCGACTTCAAATACCTCAACGACCGTGGCGATATCGTCAAGCGCTCCCACCCGTTCGAAGGCATCGTGCCGAACCTGGAGCGACGCTACCGCGAGACCGAGTCGGCCAGCGTGCGCGAAGAACTGGCCAAGTTCCTCAGCACCCAGCCCTGCCCCGATTGCCGTGGCACCCGACTACGTCGCGAAGCGCGGCATGTGTGGGTCGGCGAGAAGACGCTGCCGGCGGTGACCAACCTGCCGATTGGCGACGCCACCGATTACTTCGGCGGCTTGAAGCTCACCGGTCGGCGTGGCGAAATCGCCGACAAGATTCTCAAGGAAATCCGCGAGCGCCTGCAGTTCCTGGTGAACGTCGGCCTGGACTACCTGACCCTCGATCGCAGCGCAGATACCTTGTCCGGCGGCGAGGCCCAGCGTATCCGCCTCGCCAGCCAGATCGGCGCCGGTCTGGTGGGGGTGATGTACATCCTCGACGAGCCGTCCATCGGCTTGCACCAGCGGGATAACGATCGCCTGCTCGGGACCCTGAAACACCTGCGGGACATCGGCAACACGGTGATCGTGGTCGAGCACGACGAGGATGCCATCCGCCTGGCCGACTACGTGGTGGATATCGGTCCCGGCGCGGGCGTGCATGGCGGGCATATCGTTGCTCAGGGCACGGCCGCCGAAGTCATGGCGCACCCCGACTCGCTAACGGGCAAATACTTGTCGGGCCGGGTCAAGATCAAGGTCCCGGCCAAGCGTACGCCGCGCAACAAAAAGCTGTCGCTGACCCTCAAGGGCGCTCGCGGCAACAACCTGCGCAACGTCGACCTGGAAATCCCCATCGGCCTGCTGACCTGCGTTACCGGTGTATCCGGCTCCGGCAAGTCGACGCTGATCAACAACACCCTGTTCCCCCTCAGCGCCACGGCCCTGAACGGCGCCACCACCCTGGAAGCCGCCGCTCACGACAGCATCAAGGGCCTGGAGCACCTGGACAAGGTGGTCGACATCGACCAAAGCCCGATTGGCCGTACACCGCGCTCCAACCCGGCGACCTATACCGGGCTGTTCACACCGATCCGCGAGTTGTTCGCCGGCGTGCCGGAGTCGCGTTCACGGGGTTATGGCCCGGGGCGTTTCTCGTTCAACGTCAAGGGTGGGCGCTGCGAGGCTTGCCAGGGCGACGGCCTGATCAAGGTGGAAATGCACTTCCTGCCCGACATCTACGTGCCGTGCGATGTGTGCAAGAGCAAGCGCTACAACCGCGAAACCCTGGAGATCAAATACAAGGGCAAGAACATCCATGAAACCCTCGAGATGACCATCGAAGAGGCCCGGGCGTTCTTCGACGCGGTGCCGGCCCTGGCGCGCAAGCTCCAGACGCTGATGGATGTCGGCCTGTCGTACATCAAGCTGGGGCAGTCGGCAACCACGCTGTCCGGTGGTGAAGCCCAGCGGGTCAAGCTGTCCGCGCGAGCTGTCCAAGCGCGACACCGGCAAGACCCTGTATATCCTCGACGAGCCGACCACCGGCCTGCACTTCGCCGATATCCAGCAATTGCTCGACGTGCTGCATCGCCTTCGCGACCACGGCAACACCGTGGTGGTGATCGAACATAACCTGGACGTGATCAAGACCGCGGACTGGTTGGTAGACCTGGGGCCGGAAGGCGGTTCCAAGGGTGGCCAGATCATTGCCGTGGGTACGCCGGAACAAGTGGCCGAGATGAAGCAGTCCTACACCGGTTACTACCTCAAGCCGCTGCTGGAGCGTGATCGGGACTGATTCCACCCGAGCACGAAAAAGCCCCTGTCATCTCATCGATGGCAGGGGCTTTTTGTTTGTTTCCCTGTGGGAGCGAGCTTGCTCGCGATCAGTATGTCAGCCACATTTCTGCTGACTGACCCACCGCTATCGCGAGCAAGCTCGCTCCCACAATGAGTGCGTCAGAACTGCGATTGCAGGTAGTTCTCCAACCCGATCAGCTTGATCAGACCCAACTGCTTCTCCAGCCAGTAGGTGTGGTCTTCTTCGGTGTCGTTGAGCTGGATCCGCAAAATCTCGCGGGTCACGTAGTCGTTGTGCTGCTCGCAGAGCTCAATGCCTTTGCACAGCGCGGCGCGAACTTTGTATTCCAAGCGCAGGTCAGCGGCCAACATATCGGGCACGGTGGTCCCGACATCCAGGTCATCGGCGCGCATGCGTGGCGTGCCTTCGAGCATCAGGATCCGGCGCATCAGTGCATCGGCGTGCTGGGTCTCTTCTTCCATCTCGTGGTTGATACGTTCGTAGAGCTCGGTAAAACCCCAATCCTCGTACATCCGCGAATGGATGAAATATTGATCACGGGCTGCCAGCTCGCCGGTCAGCAACGTGTTGAGGTAATCGATTACGTCTGGGTGACCTTGCATCGCCCTACATCTCCACAAGCTTTTAAAGGTTGTAGTTTGAACCAAGCTGACCGCAAGGTCACGGCCTCAACGCAATAAAAGCGAAGAAAATCCGAGAAAACCAAGCTAAATAACGCAAAAACCGCCCTAATGAGGGCGGTTCTGCTTCTCGTTTAGACTTAGTTAAGCGCTACGCCCAAGGCTTTTGCGATGCCTTCTCCGTAGGCGACATCTGCCTTGAAGAAATGCTGCAATTGACGGTCAACCACATCCGCCGACACACCGCTCATCGCCCCTGCGATGTTGTTGATCAGCAGGGCTTTCTGCTCATCGCTCATCAAGCGGAACAACGCACCGGCGTGGCTGTAGTAGTCGGTGTCTTCGCGATGGTCGTAACGGTCCGCCGCGCCACTGAGGGCCAGTGCCGGCTCCGCATAACGCGGGGCCTGCTTCGGCGCTTCCACATAGCTATTAGGCTCGTAGTTCGGTGCCGCCCCGCCATTGCTGCCAAACGCCATGGCGCCGTCGCGCTGGTAAGTGTTAACCGGGCTACGTGGCGCATTCACCGGCAATTGCTGGTGATTGGTGCCCACACGGTAGCGGTGCGCATCGGCGTAGGCGAAGACGCGCCCCTGCAGCATGCGATCCGGTGAGAGGCCAACCCCTGGCACCATGTTGCTCGGGCCAAACGCCGCCTGCTCGACTTCAGCGAAGTAGTTCAACGGGTTGCGGTTGAGCTCGAGCACACCCACTTCGATCAACGGAAACTCTTTCTGCGACCAAGTCTTGGTCACGTCGAACGGATTCTCGTAATGAGCCGCAGCCTGGGCTTCGCTCATGATCTGGATGCAGACGCGCCATTTCGGGAAGTCACCGCGCTCGATGGCCTCGAACAAGTCACGCTGGGCGTAATCCGGGTCGGTACCCGCCAGACGTGCCGCTTCTGCCGGCGCGAGGTTCTTGATGCCTTGCAGGGTCTTGTAGTGCCACTTCACCCAATGCCGCTCACCCTGTGCGTTGATCAGGCTGTAGGTGTGGCTGCCAAAGCCGTGCATGTGGCGATAGCCATCTGGAATGCCACGATCAGAGAACAGAATGGTGACTTGGTGCAGCGCCTCAGGCGAATACGACCAGAAAATCCCACATCGCCTGGGCACTTTTCAGGTTGCTTTGCGGCAGACGCTTCTGGGTATGGATGAAGTCTGGAAATTTCAACGGATCGCGGATGAAGAAAACCGGCGTGTTGTTGCCGACGATGTCCCAGTTACCTTCCTCGGTGTAGAACTTCAGGGCAAAACCGCGTGGATCGCGTTCAGTGTCGGCCGAACCACGCTCGCCACCCACGGTGGAAAACCGCAGGAAGGTCGGTGTCTGCTTGCCGACCGACTCGAACAACTTGGCGCTGGTGTATTGGGTGATGTCCTGGGTGACGGTAAAGGTGCCGTAGGCCCCCGACCCTTTGGCGTGCACGCGACGCTCGGGGATGTTCTCGCGGTTGAAGTGAGCAAGCTTTTCGATCAGGTGAAAATCGTCGAGCAGCAGCGGGCCGCGCGGGCCGGCGGAACGAGAGTTCTGGTTATCGGCGACTGGAGCGCCGCTGGCGGTCGTAAGCGTTTTGATCTGGCTCATGCGCAATCTTCCTAGGTCGGTCTTCAAACTGCCGGCTAATCGGCTGGAAAGGAGTATCGATCATGTTAATGACAGTATCCAAATTCATTAAATCATGGACATCGATAGTCATTATCTAATGATGAAGACTTGCCGATAGCCGAGCCAGGCGAAACGGCCTAAGTACTTTTCAGCAGGCAACAAAAAACCGGGCACAAGGCCCGGTTTTTTGTTTGTTGCCGACTTACTCAGCGGATACAGCTTCACCGCTGGTAGCACGATCAACCAACTCGACGTACGCCATAGGCGCGTTGTCGCCAGCGCGGAAACCGCACTTGAGGATGCGCAGGTAGCCACCCTCACGGGTAGCGTAACGCTTGCCCAGGTCGTTGAAGAGCTTACCAACGATAGCTTTCGAACGAGTACGGTCGAAAGCCAGACGGCGGTTAGCCAGGCTATCTGTCTTGGCCAGAGTGATCAGCGGCTCAGCAACGCGACGCAGTTCTTTGGCTTTCGGCAGTGTAGTTTTGATCAGCTCGTGCTCGAACAGCGACACCGCCATGTTTTGGAACATGGCCTTGCGGTGCGAGCTGGTGCGGCTCAGGTGACGACCACTTTTACGATGACGCATGGTTCATTCCTTACCAAACACAACGTTCGGTGATTACGACGATCAGGCAGTCGCCTTGTCGTCCTTCTTAAGACTTGCAGGCGGCCAGTTGTCGAGGCGCATGCCGAGGGACAGACCGCGGGAGGCCAGAACGTCCTTGATTTCAGTCAAGGATTTCTTGCCAAGGTTCGGAGTCTTCAACAGCTCTACTTCGGTACGCTGAATCAGGTCGCCGATGTAGTAGATGTTTTCCGCCTTAAGGCAGTTAGCCGAACGTACAGTCAGTTCCAGATCGTCAACCGGGCGAAGCAGGATCGGATCGATCTCGTCTTCCTGCTCGACAACCACTGGCTCACTGTCACCCTTGAGGTCGACGAACGCAGCCAACTGCTGTTGCAGAATGGTTGCAGCACGGCGGATAGCCTCTTCAGGATCCAGGGTACCGTTGGTTTCCAGATCAATAACCAGCTTGTCCAGGTTGGTACGCTGTTCGACACGGGCGTTTTCCACCACGTATGCGATACGGCGAACTGGGCTGAACGAAGAGTCAAGCTGCAAGCGACCGATGCTGCGGCTTTCGTCTTCATCGCTCTGACGCGAGTCTGCCGGTTCATAACCACGACCACGAGCTACGGTGAGCTTCATGTTCAGGGCGCCGTTAGACGCCAGGTTAGCGATTACGTGATCGGGGTTAACGATCTCGACATCATGATCCAGCTGAATATCGGCAGCGGTAACCACCCCCGAACCCTTCTTCGACAAGGTCAGCGTAACTTCGTCACGACCGTGCAGCTTGATAGCCAGACCTTTCAGGTTCAACAGGATTTCAATTACGTCTTCCTGTACACCTTCGATGGCGCTGTACTCGTGGAGCACACCGTCAATCTCGGCCTCGACTACTGCACAGCCGGGCATTGAGGACAACAGGATGCGGCGCAGCGCGTTGCCCAGGGTGTGGCCGAAACCACGCTCGAGAGGCTCGAGAGTGATCTTGGCGCGGGTTGGACTGACAACCTGCACATCAATATGGCGGGGTGTCAGGAACTCATTTACCGAAATCTGCATGGATGCACCTATTTTCTAGCCCTTACTTGGAGTAGAGCTCGACAATCAGGCTTTCGTTGATGTCGGCGGACAGATCACTGCGAGCAGGAACGTTCTTGAAAACGCCCGACTTCTTCTCAGTGTCTACTTCTACCCATTCTACGCGGCCACGTTGGGCACACAGATCGAGAGCTTGGACAATGCGAAGTTGGTTCTTTGCTTTCTCGCGAACAGCAACCACGTCACCAGCACGAACCTGGTAGGACGGAACGTTTACGGTCTGACCGTTAACGCTGATCGACTTGTGCGATACCAGCTGACGGGATTCGGCACGAGTAGAACCGAAACCCATACGGTATACAACGTTGTCCAGACGGCATTCGAGCAGTTGCAACAGGTTTTCGCCGGTTGCGCCTTTCTTGCCAGCAGCTTCTTTGTAGTAGCCGCTGAATTGACGCTCGAGAACGCCGTAGATACGACGGACCTTCTGCTTTTCACGCAGTTGGGTGCCGTAATCGGACTGGCGACCGCGGCGTTGGCCGTGGATACCAGGTGCTGCTTCAATGTTGCACTTCGATTCGATCGCGCGCACGCCGCTCTTCAGAAAAAGATCGGTGCCTTCGCGACGAGCGAGTTTGCATTTTGGACCAATGTAACGAGCCATTCTTTACAATCTCCTGGATTACACGCGGCGCTTCTTCGGCGGACGGCACCCGTTGTGCGGGATTGGCGTCACGTCGGTGATGCTGGCGATCTTGTAGCCACAGCCGTTCAAAGCGCGGACTGCGGATTCACGACCTGGACCTGGACCTTTGACGTTGACGTCGAGGTTTTTCAGGCCATATTCCAGCGCAGCTTGACCAGCACGCTCAGCAGCTACTTGAGCAGCGAACGGGGTGGACTTGCGGGAACCGCGGAAACCCGAACCACCGGAGGTAGCCCAGGAAAGAGCGTTACCTTGACGGTCGGTAATGGTCACGATGGTGTTGTTAAAAGAAGCATGGATGTGGGCGATGCCATCAACCACTGTCTTTTTAACTTTTTTACGAGGACGAGCAGCAGGTTTTGCCATGATTAAATTCCTGTCGATTCGCTGGGGCGATTACTTGCGGATCGGCTTACGCGGACCTTTACGGGTACGCGCGTTGGTCTTGGTACGCTGACCGCGTACTGGCAGACCACGACGATGACGCAGACCGCGATAGCAACCGAGGTCCATCAAGCGCTTGATTTTCATGTTGATTTCGCGACGCAGGTCACCTTCAGTGGTGAACTTCGCCACTTCGCCACGCAGCTGTTCAATCTGCTCGTCGCTCAGATCTTTGATCTTTGCCGCTGGGTTGACCCCAGTCACTGCACAAATTTTCTGTGCAGTAGTGCGACCAACACCATAGATGTAGGTCAGCGAGATAACAGTATGCTTGTTATCTGGAATGTTGACGCCTGCAATACGGGCCATTCAGTGGGACTCCAATTGACAGCTACCTACGCCCCGGAAGCCAAGAAATAGGGCGCGAGATAATATCGCTGTAATAACAAATAATCAACCCGGCAGCGCACTAGCTGCCGGGCTTAAAGCACAATCACACTCAGCCTTGGCGCTGTTTGTGACGCGGTTCCGCGCTGCAAATTACCCGAACAACACCTTCGCGGCGAATAATCTTGCAGTTACGGCACAGCTTTTTCACCGATGCACGAACTTTCATCACCAACTCCTCGAACCTTATGGACGCTACTCAGCGCAACATGCCGCTGCCGTAGCCCTTCAGGTTGGCTTTCTTCATCAGGGATTCGTACTGGTGCGAAACGAGGTGCGATTGTACTTGGGACATGAAGTCCATCACAACCACGACCACGATCAGCAACGAGGTCCCGCCAAGGTAGAACGGTACGTTTGCCGCAACCACCAGGAACGGGGGAAGCAAGCAGACGGCCGTCATGTAAAGAGCACCGAACAAGGTCAAACGAGTCAGAACGCCATCAATGTAGCGCGCCGACTGCTCACCTGGACGGATGCCCGGAATAAAGGCACCGGACTTCTTCAGGTTTTCCGCTACGTCTTTCGGATTGAACATCAACGCCGTATAGAAGAAGCAGAAGAAAATAATCCCTGCACTAAACAGCAGAATATTCAACGGCTGACCAGGAGCGATCGACTGCGAGATGTCCTGCAACCAGCCCATACCTTCAGACTGGCCGAACCAGGCACCCAACGAAGCCGGGAACAGCAAGATGCTGCTCGCGAAAATAGCCGGGATAACGCCGGCCATGTTCACTTTCAACGGCAAGTGGCTGGTCTGCGCAGCAAATACCTTGCGGCCCTGCTGACGCTTGGCGTAGTGAACAGCAATACGACGCTGGCCACGCTCAATGAACACCACGAAACCGATAATCGCTACTGCCAGCAAACCGATGGCAACCAGGGCAAAGATGTTGATATCACCCTGACGCGCAGACTCGAAAGACTGCCCGATCGCTCTCGGAAGACCGGCGACGATACCTGCGAAGATCAACATCGAGATACCGTTGCCAACACCACGCTCAGTAATCTGCTCACCCAGCCACATCATGAACATCGCACCCGCCACAAAAGTGGTTACCGCGACGAAATGGAAGCCAAAGTCACCAGTGAACGCTACGCCCTGCCCCGCCAAGCCGATGGACATGCCAACAGCTTGAACAAGAGCGAGGACGACAGTGAGGTAGCGGGTGTACTGGCTGATCTTGCGACGGCCAGCTTCACCTTCCTTCTTCAACTGCTCCAGCTGCGGGCTGACAGCGGACATCAATTGCATGATGATCGATGCCGAAATGTACGGCATGATCCCCAGTGCAAAGATGCTCATCCGCTCCAGCGCGCCGCCGGAAAACATGTTGAACAAGCTAAGAATGGTCCCCTCATTCTGTCGAAACAGGTCCGCGAGTCGGTCCGGGTTGATACCTGGAACCGGGATGTGTGCGCCTATTCGGTAGACGATAATCGCCAGGAACAGAAAACGCAGACGAGCCCAGAGTTCAGACATACCGCCTTTGCCGAGCGCAGAGAGAGCACCTTGCTTAGCCATTTATTCCTCGAACTTGCCGCCAGCTGCTTCGATAGCCGCACGCGCACCTTTGGTGGCGCCGATTCCCTTTCCGATGGTGACAGCACGAGCAACTTCGCCCGACAGCATGATTTTCACACGCTGAACGCTCTGGTTGATCACGTTGGCATCCTTCAGGGACTGCACGGTGACGATGTCGCCGTCCACTTTGGCCAGCTCGGACAGACGCACTTCTGCGCGGTCCATGGCTTTCAGGGAAACGAAACCGAACTTCGGCAGGCGACGATGCAGCGGCTGTTGACCGCCTTCAAAGCCTGGAGCAATGGTGCCACCGGAGCGGGAGGTCTGACCTTTGTGGCCACGGCCACCGGTCTTGCCCAAACCACTACCGATACCACGGCCCGGACGATGCTTTTCGCGACGGGAACCCGGCGCTGGACTCAGATCATTGAGTTTCATCGATTAACCCTCGACACGCAGCATGTAGTAAGCCTTGTTGATCATCCCGCGATTTTCGGGAGTATCCAGGACTTCTACAGTGTGACCGATGCGACGCAGACCCAGACCCTTAACGCACAGTTTGTGGTTAGGGATGCGGCCGGTCATGCTTTTGATCAGCGTAACTTTTACGGTAGCCATGATCAGAAGATCTCCTTGACGCTTTTGCCACGCTTGGCGGCAATGGATTCAGGAGACTGCATTGCTTTCAAACCCTTGAAAGTGGCGTGAACCACGTTTACTGGGTTAGTCGAGCCATAGCACTTGGCCAGAACGTTCTGAACGCCAGCAACTTCGAGGACAGCACGCATAGCGCCGCCAGCGATGATACCGGTACCTTCAGAAGCAGGCTGCATGTACACCTTCGAAGCGCCATGGGCGGACTTCATTGCGTACTGCAGAGTGGTGCCGTTCAGATCAACCTGGATCATGTTGCGGCGAGCAGCTTCCATTGCCTTCTGGATCGCAGCAGGCACTTCACGCGACTTGCCACGGCCGAAGCCAACACGGCCTTTACCATCACCCACTACGGTCAACGCAGTGAAAGTGAAGATACGGCCGCCTTTAACGGTTTTGGCTACGCGGTTAACTTGAACCAGCTTCTCGATGTAGCCTTCGTCGCGCTTTTGGTCGTTATTTGACATAACTTAGAACTCCAGCCCAGCTTCACGAGCAGCATCAGCCAGCGCCTTGACGCGGCCGTGGTACTTGAAGCCAGAGCGGTCGAAAGCCACCTGCGAGACGCCAGCGGCTTTAGCACGCGTAGCGACCAGCTGGCCAACCTTAGTGGCCGCGTCGATGTTGCCAGTGGCGCCATCACGCAGTTCTTTATCCAAAGTCGAGGCACTTGCCAGGACTTTGTTGCCGTCGGCCGAAATGACCTGGGCGTAGATGTGCTGCGACGAGCGGAACACGCAGAGACGCACGACTTCGAGTTCGTGCATTTTCAGGCGTGCTTTGCGAGCGCGACGCAGTCGAGTAACTTTTTTGTCGGTCATTTGCTATGCCCTACTTCTTCTTGGCTTCTTTACGACGGACGACTTCGTCCGCGTAGCGCACACCTTTGCCTTTGTACGGCTCTGGTGGACGGAAGTCGCGGATCTCGGCGGCCACTTGACCTACCAGCTGCTTGTCGATGCCCTTGATCAGGATATCGGTCTGGCTAGGAGTCTCAGCGGTGATGCCTTCCGGCAGTTCATAATCCACTGGGTGCGAGAAGCCAAGAGCCAGGTTCAGCACTGTGCCTTTTGCTTGCGCTTTATAACCAACACCGACCAGCTGGAGCTTGCGCTCGAAGCCTTGGCTTACGCCTTGGACCATGTTGTTTACCAACGCACGAGTGGTACCAGCCATTGCGCGAGTCTGTTGATCGCCATTGCGAGCAGCGAAACGCAGCTCACCAGCTTCTTCAACGATCTCAACGGACGAATGGATGTTCAGTTGCAGAGTGCCCTTGGCACCCTTCACCGAAAGCTGTTGGCCTGCGAATTTGACTTCGACACCGGCTGGCAGCTTAACGGGGTTCTTAGCGACGCGTGACATGCTTATCCCCCCTTAGAACACAGTGCAAAGAACTTCGCCGCCGACACCGGCAGCGCGCGCAGCACGATCCGTCATCACACCTTTGTTGGTGGAGACGATAGACACACCGAGACCGCCACGAACTTTTGGCAGATCATCGACGGACTTGTACTGACGCAGGCCTGGACGGCTAACGCGCTTCACTTCCTCGATGACCGGACGGCCTTCGAAGTACTTCAGCTCGATGGACAGCAGAGGCTTGATTTCGCTGCTGATCTGATAACCCGCAATGTAACCTTCGTCCTTCAGGACTTTGGCAACAGCTACCTTCAACGTAGAAGATGGCATGCTTACGACGGACTTTTCAGCCATCTGGGCATTACGGATACGAGTTAGCATGTCCGCTAACGGGTCCTGCATACTCATGGGCTAGACGCTCCTAATACACAAAAAATTAGCCTTTCGGCTAGTACGTGTCGCCGAGCGCATCCGTGCAACAAAAACACGGGCTCAGGCGAGCCGGGTATTCTAGACACACCCCACAAATGAATCAAGCCCCAATAGGGGCTTGATTCAAGTTCAAGGTCACCGACGGTCAGGATCTTGCAATCCCGCACGTCGCGACTTTGACAGTGCTTACCAGCTGGCTTTAACCAGACCTGGAACGTCACCACGCATTGCAGCTTGACGCAGCATGTTACGGCCAAGGCCGAACTTGCGGTACACGCCGTGCGGACGACCAGTCAGGCGGCAGCGGTTACGCATGCGCGAGGCGCTTGCGTCACGTGGCTGCTTCTGCAGGGCTACGGTAGCTTCCCAACGCGCTTCTGGACTTGCGTTCAGATCAACGATGATAGCTTTCAGCGCTGCACGCTTGGTGGCGTACTTGGCAACGGTGAGCTGACGCTTCAGCTCACGGTTCTTCATGCTCTTCTTGGCCATTTTCCTACTCCAATCAGTTGCGGAACGGGAATTTGAAAGCGCGCAGCAGTGCGCGACCTTCGTCATCCGTCCGAGCAGTGGTGGTCAGGGTAATGTCCAGACCGCGGAGAGCGTCGATCTTGTCGTAATCGATTTCCGGGAAAATGATCTGCTCTTTAACGCCCATGCTGTAGTTGCCACGACCATCGAAGGACTTGGCATTCAGGCCGCGGAAGTCGCGAACCCGAGGCAGGGAGATCGACAGCAGACGATCCAGGAACTCGTACATACGCTCACGGCGCAGGGTCACTTTGACGCCGATCGGCCAACCTTCACGGACTTTAAAGCCAGCGATGGATTTCCGAGCGTAAGTCACGACGACTTTCTGACCGGTGATCTTTTCCAGGTCAGCAACAGCGTGCTCGATGACTTTTTTGTCACCGATCGCTTCGCCCAGACCCATGTTCAGGGTGATTTTGGTAACGCGCGGAACTTCCATCACGTTCGAAAGCTTAAGTTCTTCCTTAAGTTTCGGTGCGATTTCCTTCCGGTAAATCTCTTTTAGTCGTGCCATGGTCTTCTACCTAGCAGTGTTCAAGCATCAACCGCTTTTTGGGTCGACTTGAAGACACGAATTTTCTTACCGTCTTCTACTTTGAAACCAACGCGGTCAGCCTTGTTGGTTTCGCCGTTGAAGATGGCGACGTTGGAAGCGTGCAGTGGCGCTTCTTTCTCGACGATACCGCCCTGTACGCCCGACATCGGGTTAGGCTTGGTATGACGCTTGACCAGGTTCAGACCACCAACAACCAGACGGTTGTCAGCAAGAACCTTCAGCACCTTACCGCGCTTACCTTTGTCTTTGCCGGCGATCACGATGATCTCGTCGTCACGACGAATCTTTTGCATGTCGGATCTCCTTACAGCACTTCTGGGGCGAGCGAGACGATCTTCATGAACTTCTCAGTACGAAGTTCACGGGTCACTGGCCCAAAGATACGGGTGCCGATCGGCTCTTGCTTGTTGTTCAACAGAACAGCAGCGTTGCCATCAAAGCGGATGATGGAGCCGTCAGCACGACGAACGCCATGGCGGGTGCGGACTACAACAGCAGTCATCACTTGGCCTTTTTTCACCTTACCGCGAGGAATTGCTTCCTTGACGGTAACTTTGATGATGTCACCGATACCAGCGTAACGACGATGGGAGCCACCCAGCACCTTGATGCACATAACACGGCGAGCGCCGCTGTTATCGGCCACATCGAGCATGGATTGAGTCTGAATCATATAATTTCTCCGACCCCTAGCCCTTAGACTTCCACAGCGCGTTCGAGAACATCAACCAGCGCCCAAGACTTGGTCTTGGCCATCGGACGAGTTTCACGAATAGTGACTTTGTCGCCGATGTGGCACTGATTGGTTTCGTCGTGCGCGTGCAGCTTAGTCGAACGCTTAACGTATTTACCGTAGATCGGGTGCTTAACGCGACGCTCGATCAGAACGGTGATGGTTTTGTCCATCTTGTCGCTGACAACACGGCCAGTCAGCGTACGGACAGTTTTTTCGGCTTCAGCCATGATTACTTACCTGCCTGCTGGTTGAGCACAGTTTTCACGCGAGCGATGTCACGCTTAACTTGCGAGAGCAGATGAGACTGCCCCAACTGGCCAGTTGCTTTCTGCATACGCAGATTGAACTGGTCGCGCAGCAGGCCGAGCAGTTGCTCGTTCAGCTGCTGTGCTGATTTTTCACGAAGTTCATTCGCTTTCATCACATCACCGTCCGTTTAACAAAGGAGGTGGCGAGCGGCAGCTTTGCAGCAGCCAGGGCGAAAGCCTCACGCGCCAGCTCTTCAGAAACACCCTCGATTTCATACAGGACTTTGCCTGGCTGAATCTGGGCAACCCAGTACTCCACGTTACCCTTACCTTTACCCATCCGAACTTCGAGTGGCTTCTTGGTGACAGGCTTGTCCGGGAATACACGGATCCAGATCTTGCCGCCACGTTTTACGTGACGGGTCAGAGCACGACGCGCTGACTCGATCTGACGAGCGGTGAGACGACCACGAGCAACAGACTTCAGCGCGAACTCGCCGAAGCTGACTTTGCTACCGCGCAATGCCAGGCCACGGTTGTGGCCGGTCATCTGCTTGCGGAACTTCGTACGCTTTGGTTGCAACATTTGGCGTACCCCTTACTTAGCAGCTTTTTTACGAGGCGCTGGTGCTTGTGGTTTCAGTTCTTCTTGGCGACCACCAATTACTTCGCCTTTGAAGATCCAAACCTTTACACCGATCACACCGTAAGTGGTGTGAGCTTCGTAGTTGGCATAGTCGATGTCGGCACGCAGGGTGTGCAGTGGCACACGACCTTCGCGATACCATTCAGTACGTGCGATTTCAGCACCGCCGAGACGACCGCTCACTTGGATTTTGATGCCTTTGGCACCAATGCGCATGGCGTTCTGTACAGCGCGCTTCATAGCGCGACGGAACATTACGCGACGCTCCAGCTGCTGAGCTACGCTCTGCGCAACCAGCATACCGTCGAGCTCCGGCTTGCGGATCTCTTCGATATTGATGTGCACAGGCACACCCATTTGCTTGGTCAGGTCCTGACGCAGTTTCTCAACATCTTCACCTTTCTTCCCGATAACGATACCTGGACGAGCGGTGTGGATGGTGATACGTGCAGTCTGCGCCGGACGATGGATATCGATACGGCTTACGGACGCGCTTTTTAGTTTGTCTTGGAGATACTCACGCACCTTCAGATCAGCGAACAAGTAGTCCGCATAAGTCCGACCGTCTGCGTACCAGACGGAGGTGTGCTCCTTGACGATTCCCAGGCGAATGCCAATGGGATGTACTTTCTGACCCATCTCTTCGACTCCGTTACTTGTCAGCAACCTTGACAGTGATATGGCAAGACCGCTTGACGATGCGATCAGCACGGCCTTTGGCACGTGGCATGATGCGCTTCAGCGAACGCCCTTCGTTGACGAAAACGGTGCTGACCTTCAGGTCATCAACGTCTGCGCCTTCGTTATGCTCGGCGTTGGCTACGGCCGACTCCAGCACTTTCTTCATGATCTCGGCGGCTTTCTTACTGCTGAAAGCCAACAGGTTGAGCGCTTCGCCCACCTTCTTCCCGCGGATCTGGTCGGCGACCAAGCGGGCTTTCTGGGCGGAGATTCGAGCGCCCGACAACTTAGCGGCTACTTCCATTTCCTAACCCCTTAACGCTTGGCTTTCTTGTCTGCCACGTGCCCGCGATAAGTGCGGGTACCGGCGAACTCGCCCAGTTTGTGGCCGACCATGTCTTCGTTCACGAGAACTGGGACGTGTTGACGACCGTTGTGTACTGCGATGGTCAGACCGACCATTTGTGGCAGGATCATCGAACGACGCGACCAGGTCTTAACTGGTTTGCGATCGTTCTTTTCCGCCGCCACTTCGATCTTCTTCAGTAGGTGAAGATCAATAAAAGGACCTTTTTTCAGAGAACGTGGCACTGTCGTATCCCTCTATTTACTTGCGACGACGGACGATCATTTTGTCGGTACGCTTATTACCACGAGTCTTCGCGCCCTTAGTCGGGAAGCCCCATGGCGATACCGGATGACGACCACCAGAGGTACGACCTTCACCACCACCATGTGGGTGGTCAACCGGGTTCATGGCAACACCACGAACGGTTGGGCGAACGCCACGCCAGCGCTTGGCACCAGCTTTACCCAACGAACGCAGGCTGTGCTCGGAGTTCGAGACTTCGCCCAGGGTCGCACGGCATTCAGCCAGTACCTTACGCATCTCACCAGAACGCAGACGCAGGGTCACGTAGACACCTTCACGAGCGATCAGCTGAGCCGAAGCACCAGCGGAACGAGCGATCTGTGCGCCTTTACCTGGCTTCAATTCGATGCCGTGTACGGTGCTACCAACTGGA
This sequence comes from Pseudomonas beijingensis, assembly GCF_030687295.1. NCBI lineage: Bacteria > Pseudomonadati > Pseudomonadota > Gammaproteobacteria > Pseudomonadales > Pseudomonadaceae > Pseudomonas > Pseudomonas beijingensis. The sequence continues at coordinate 5,738,757 of NZ_CP117425.1, forward strand.
ATGTTACGCAGTTGCAGAGCGTTGCCCGGCTTGATCGGTGCCAGGGCACCTGCGATCAGCTGGTCGCCAGCACTCACGCCTTTAGGCGCGATGATGTAGCGACGCTCGCCATCTGCGTACAGCAGCAGAGCGATGTGAGCAGTACGGTTTGGATCGTATTCGATACGCTCGACGGTGGCAGCGATGCCATCCTTGTCGTTGCGACGGAAGTCGACCAGACGATAATGCTGCTTATGACCACCACCGATGTGACGAGTGGTAATACGGCCATTGTTGTTACGACCACCAGACTTCGATTTTTTCTCGAGCAGCGGTGCGTGAGGAGCGCCTTTATGCAGCTCCTGGTTGACCACCTTGACCACAAAACGGCGGCCAGGGGAAGTCGGTTTGCATTTAACGATTGCCATGATGCACCCCTTCCTTACTCAGCACTGCTGCTGAAATCGAGATCTTGGCCTGGCTGAAGGGAGATAACTGCCTTCTTCCAGTCATTACGCTTGCCCAGACCGCGAGCAGTGCGCTTGCTTTTACCCAGAACGTTCAGGGTAGTCACGCGCTCTACTTTCACGCTGAACAGGCTTTCGACGGCCTTCTTGATTTCCAGCTTGGTTGCGTCGGTCGCAACCTTGAAAACGAACTGGCCTTTCTTGTCTGCCAGAACCGTAGCCTTCTCGGAAACGTGCGGGCCAAGCAGAACTTTAAATACGCGTTCCTGGTTCATCCCAGCAGCTCCTCGAATTTCTTCACGGCCGACACGGTGATCAACACCTTGTCGTATGCGATCAGACTGACCGGATCGGAACCCTGCACGTCACGAACGTCGACGTGTGGCAGGTTGCGAGCAGCCAGGTACAGGTTCTGATCAACAGCGTCAGACACGATCAGGACGTCAGTCAGGCCCATGCCGTTCAGCTTGTTCAGCAGATCTTTGGTTTTCGGTGCTTCAACAGCGAAGTCCTGAACCACGACCAGACGATCAGTACGCACCAGCTCAGCAAGGATGGAACGCATTGCTGCGCGGTACATCTTCTTGTTCAGCTTCTGGGAGTGATCCTGAGGACGAGCTGCGAAAGTGGTACCGCCGCCACGCCAGATTGGGCTACGGATAGTACCGGCACGAGCACGGCCAGTACCTTTCTGACGCCATGGGCGCTTGCCGCCACCGGAAACGTCGGAACGGGTCTTTTGCTGCTTGCTACCTTGACGGCCGCCGGCCATGTAGGCCACGACTGCTTGGTGAACCAGCGTCTCGTTGAATTCGCCGCCAAATGTCAGTTCGGAAACTTCGATCGCTTGAGCGTCATTTACATTTAATTGCATGTCAGCTTCCCCTTAACCGCGAGCCTTGGCTGCTGGACGTACAACCAAGTTGCCGCCAGTAGCGCCAGGAACAGCGCCCTTGACCAACAACAGATTGCGTTCAGCGTCCACGCGCACTACTTCGAGGGACTGCACGGTCACGCGCTCAGCGCCCATATGACCGGACATTTTTTTGCCCTTGAATACACGACCAGGAGTCTGGCACTGGCCGATAGAGCCTGGAACGCGGTGGGATACGGAGTTACCGTGGGTGTTATCTTGCCCGCGGAAGTTCCAACGCTTGATCGTACCTTGGAAGCCTTTACCCTTGGACTGACCGGTTACATCAACCAGTTGGCCAGCGGCGAAGATTTCAGCGTTGATCAGATCGCCGGCCTGGTACTCGCCTTCTTCAAGACGGAATTCCATTACGGTACGACCAGCGGCAACGTTCGCCTTGGCGAAGTGGCCAGCCTGAGCTGCTGTTACACGCGAAGCACGACGCTCGCCGACAGTGACTTGCACTGCACGATAGCCATCGGTCTCTTCAGTTTTGAACTGGGTGACGCGATTCGGCTCGATCTCAATGACCGTGACCGGAATGGAGACACCTTCTTCGGTGAAAATACGGGTCATACCGCATTTACGACCGACTACACCAATAGTCATGTTGTAAACCTCATGAGTGTACGGGGCTTTCACCCGCTATGGCCGCCCATTTCAGAGCGTTACACGACTAAGACCGAGTCTTAGCCGAGGCTGATCTGCACTTCCACACCGGCCGCAAGATCGAGCTTCATAAGTGCATCAACGGTTTTATCCGTTGGCTGGACGATGTCCAGAACGCGCTTATGAGTACGGATCTCGTACTGGTCACGCGCGTCTTTGTTGACGTGCGGGGAGACCAGAACGGTGAACCGCTCTTTACGGGTAGGCAGTGGAATTGGACCACGCACTTGAGCACCAGTACGTTTCGCGGTTTCCACGATTTCCTGGGTGGATTGGTCGATCAGGCGATGGTCAAAAGCCTTCAACCTGATACGGATTTGCTGATTTTGCATTGGATTTCAGACTCCGGCTGCTATTCCCACCGAGCGCAATACGCCCGTTAAAAGGAGGCGCAATTCTATAGACGCCCCATATAGGTGTCAACCCAATAAAAAAGCCCCCGCTGGGCGGGGGCTTTTTCAGCTCATCGAAGCTGACTCAAAAAGAGCTTACTCGATGATTTTGGCTACGACGCCAGCGCCGACGGTACGACCGCCTTCACGGATAGCGAAGCGCAGACCGTCTTCCATTGCAATGGTCTTGATCAGGGTGACAACCATTTTGATGTTGTCGCCTGGCATTACCATTTCAACGCCTTCCGGCAGTTCGCAGTTACCGGTCACGTCAGTGGTCCGGAAGTAGAACTGTGGACGGTAGCCTTTGAAGAACGGAGTGTGACGACCGCCTTCTTCTTTGCTCAGAACGTACACTTCAGCTTCGAACTTGGTGTGCGGCTTGACCGAACCTGGCTTGACCAGAACCTGGCCACGCTCAACGTCGTCACGCTTGGTACCGCGCAGCAGAACGCCGCAGTTCTCGCCAGCACGACCTTCGTCGAGCAGTTTACGGAACATTTCAACACCGGTGCAGGTGGTGACGGTGGTGTCACGCAGACCTACGATTTCCAGTGGATCCTGAACCTTGACGATACCGCGCTCGATACGACCAGTCACAACAGTACCGCGACCGGAGATCGAGAACACGTCTTCGATTGGCATCAGGAACGGCTTGTCGATAACACGAACTGGTTCTGGGATGTAGCTGTCCAGAGTTTCTACCAGACGCTTGACAGCGGTGGTACCCATTTCGTTGTCGTCTTGGCCGTTCAGAGCCATCAGAGCCGAACCGATGATGATTGGAGTGTCATCACCTGGGAAGTCGTAAGTGCTCAGCAGATCGCGCACTTCCATCTCAACCAGTTCCAGCAGCTCAGCGTCGTCAACCATGTCAGCCTTGTTCAGGAAGACAACGATGTACGGAACGCCTACCTGACGGGACAGCAGGATGTGCTCACGGGTTTGTGGCATCGGACCATCAGCGGCCGAGCAAACCAGGATAGCGCCGTCCATCTGGGCAGCACCAGTGATCATGTTCTTCACGTAGTCAGCGTGACCTGGGCAGTCAACGTGAGCGTAGTGACGAATCGAAGAGTTGTACTCAACGTGCGCGGTGTTGATGGTAATACCACGAGCCTTTTCTTCCGGAGCGCTGTCGATTTTGTCGAAAGCAACAACGGCCGAACCGAAAACTTCGGAGCAGACGCGAGTCAGAGCAGCAGTCAGAGTGGTTTTACCGTGGTCAACGTGACCAATGGTGCCAACGTTGACGTGCGGTAGGGAACGATCAAATTTTTCTTTAGCCACGACAATTAACTCCTTGCCTAAAGGGCTGAATCAGCCTTGCTTTTTGGTAACAGTCTCGACGATATGCGACGGAGCTGTATTGTATTTTTTGAATTCCATAGAGTAGCTTGCGCGACCCTGAGACATGGAACGAACGTCGGTCGCGTAACCGAACATTTCACCCAACGGAACCTCGGCACGAATAACCTTGCCGGAAACCGTATCTTCCATACCCAGAATCATGCCACGACGACGGTTAAGGTCGCCCATGACATCACCCATGTAGTCTTCAGGCGTAACGACTTCTACTGCCATGATCGGCTCGAGCAACTCACCACCGCCCTTCTGGGCCAGTTGCTTGGTTGCCATGGAAGCAGCCACCTTGAACGCCATCTCGTTGGAGTCGACGTCGTGGTAAGAACCATCGAACACTGTTGCCTTCAGGCCGATCAGCGGATAGCCGGCAACAACGCCGTTCTTCATCTGCTCTTCGATACCCTTCTGGATCGCCGGGATGTATTCCTTAGGAACCACACCACCTACGACTTCGTTCACGAATTGCAGACCTTCCTGACCTTCGTCAGCAGGTGCAAAACGGATCCAGCAGTGACCGAACTGGCCACGACCACCGGATTGACGAACGAACTTGCCTTCGATTTCACAGTTCTTCGTGATGCGCTCACGATAGGAAACCTGAGGCTTACCGATGTTGGCTTCGACGTTGAACTCACGGCGCATCCGGTCAACCAGGATGTCCAGGTGCAACTCGCCCATGCCGGAGATGATCGTTTGACCAGTCTCTTCATCAGTCTTGACACGGAAAGACGGGTCTTCCTGAGCAAGCTTGCCCAGAGCGATACCCATTTTTTCCTGGTCGTCCTTGGTCTTAGGCTCAACGGCAACCGAAATAACCGGCTCCGGGAAGTCCATGCGAACCAGGATGATTGGCTTGTCGCCGTTGCACAAAGTCTCACCAGTGGTGACGTCCTTCATGCCGATCAAGGCCGCGATGTCACCAGCGCGTACTTCCTTGATCTCTTCGCGAGCGTTTGCGTGCATTTGCACCATACGACCCACGCGCTCTTTCTTGCCTTTTACAGAGTTGATCACGCCGTCGCCGGAGTTCAACACGCCCGAGTAAACACGGACAAAGGTCAAGGTACCCACGAATGGGTCGGTAGCGATCTTGAACGCCAGAGCCGAGAACGGCTCGTTGTCGTCTGCATGACGCTCCAGCTCGACAGACTCGTCATCCGGGTCAGTACCCTTGATGGCAGGAATGTCGGTTGGCGCAGGCAGGAAGTCGATAACGGCGTCGAGAACCAGGGGAACACCCTTGTTCTTGAAGGAAGAACCACAAACAGCCAGGACGATCTCGCCAGCGATGGTACGCTGACGCAGAGCAGCCTTGATCTCCTCGTTGGTGAGCTCTTCACCTTCGAGGTACTTGTTCATCAGCTCTTCATTGGCTTCGGCCGCAGCCTCAACCATGTTGCCGCGCCACTTCTCGGCTTCTTCCAGCAACTCTGCAGGAATGTCCTTGCGAACAGGGACCATGCCTTTGTCAGCATCGTTCCAGTAGACAGCTTGCATGTTGATCAGATCGATCTGACCCTGGAAGTTGTCTTCGGAACCGATAGCCAACTGGATCGGCACCGGAGTGTGACCCAGACGCTGCTTGATCTGACCGATCACGCGCAGGAAGTTGGCACCAGCACGGTCCATCTTGTTCACATAAACAAGACGTGGAACGCCGTATTTGTTGGCCTGACGCCATACGGTTTCCGACTGAGGCTCAACACCCGAGGTACCGCAGAATACAACCACGGCACCGTCGAGTACGCGCAGGGAACGTTCTACTTCAATGGTGAAGTCAACGTGGCCCGGGGTATCGATGACGTTGAAGCGGTGCTCGTCCTTGTACTGCTTCTCGGAACCCTTCCAGAAAGCGGTAATGGCAGCAGAAGTAATGGTAATACCACGCTCCTGCTCCTGCACCATCCAGTCGGTGGTCGCGGCGCCATCATGCACCTCGCCCATCTTGTGACTTTTGCCAGTGTAAAAAAGGACGCGCTCGGTGGTGGTGGTTTTACCAGCATCCACGTGAGCAACGATACCGATGTTACGGTAGCGGTTAATCGGTGTAGTACGAGCCATAAAGCCCTCGCAAATTGAGTGACGCTAAAATTAGAAGCGGTAGTGCGAGAAAGCCTTGTTGGCCTCAGCCATACGGTGCACGTCTTCACGCTTCTTAACTGCAGCACCTTTACCTTCAGCAGCGTCCAACAGTTCACCAGCCAAACGCAGAGCCATGGACTTCTCGCCGCGCTTGCGGGCGAAGTCTACCAGCCAGCGCATTGCCAGGGCGTTACGACGGGACGGACGAACTTCGACCGGAACCTGGTAAGTAGCACCGCCTACACGGCGCGACTTCACTTCGACCAGCGGAGCGATGGCGTCGAGAGCTTTCTCGAAGATTTCCAGGGGATCGCTGTTCTTGCGTTCCTTAACTTTGTCCAGTGCGCCATAAACGATACGCTCGGCAACGGCTTTCTTGCCGCTTTCCATTACGTGGTTCATGAACTTGGCGAGAATCTGGCTTCCGTATTTCGGATCGTCCAGAATCTCACGTTTGGCTGCTACGCGACGTCTTGGCATTGATAAGCCCTCAAACGGTCTTCAGGTTAGCCCGGGACAGCAGATGCGTGCCCGACCTTACTCTTATCGACTCAATAAAATTAAAAACTGCTAAACGGCCGATTATTTCGGACGCTTGGTACCGTACTTCGAACGACCTTGGTTACGACCTTTAACGCCGGAAGTATCCAAAGAGCCGCGAACGGTGTGGTAACGAACACCTGGCAAGTCTTTTACACGACCGCCGCGGATCAGTACCACGCTGTGTTCTTGCAGGTTGTGGCCTTCACCGCCGATGTACGAGGAAACCTCGAAACCGTTGGTCAGACGCACACGGCATACTTTACGCAGTGCCGAGTTAGGTTTTTTCGGCGTGGTGGTATACACACGGGTGCATACGCCACGACGTTGCGGGCAGTTCTGCAGCGCAGGCACGTCGGATTTCTCGACGATACGCTTACGCGGCTGACGTACCAGCTGGTTGATAGTTGCCATCTACTAGCTCCACTGTTGTCTTGCGACGCTATTGTCTTACAAGAAAAGCAAAATGGCAGGAACGAATTCCCGCCAAATTTAGGGGATCAAGAGTCTAAAGAGGATCTTGTCCCCAGTCAAGGCAAGGCCCCGACCTCCCCGCTCGCCGGATCTCGACAATTTGTCTCGATCCGCAGAACGGGGCGACCAGGGCCAGGCACTCAATTACCGCAGAACTCAGTTACCACTCGAGTTCAGTGCTTCGGTCAGTGCAGCTTCCACTTCACTGGCGCTTACGCGCAACGGCTTGTCGGCATCACGGCGACGCTTGCGTTCGCTGTGATAGGCCAAACCGGTACCGGCCGGGATCAGACGACCCACGACCACGTTTTCTTTCAGGCCACGCAGGTAATCGCGCTTGCCGGTTACCGCCGCTTCGGTCAGTACGCGAGTGGTTTCCTGGAAGGAAGCCGCCGAGATGAACGATTCGGTGGACAACGACGCCTTGGTGATACCCAGCAGCACGCGAGTGAACTTGGAGACAAACTTGTCTTCGGTCGCCAGGCGCTCGTTTTCCACCAGTACGTGAGTCAGTTCCATCTGGTCGCCCTTGATGAAACTCGAGTCGCCGGATTCAGCGATCTCGACCTTACGCAGCATCTGACGCAGGATGGTCTCGATGTGCTTGTCGTTGATCTTCACGCCTTGCAGACGGTAAACGTCCTGGATCTCGTTCACGATGTACTTGGCCAGCGCACTCACACCCAGCAGACGCAGGATGTCGTGTGGATCGCTCGGGCCGTCCGAGATCACTTCGCCGCGGTTTACCTGTTCGCCTTCGAAGACGTTCAGGTGACGCCACTTTGGAATCAGCTCTTCGTACGGATCGCTACCGTCGTTCGGTGTAATGACCAGGCGGCGCTTGCCCTTGGTCTCTTTACCGAACGCGATGGTGCCGCTGACTTCAGCCAGAATCGAGGCTTCTTTCGGACGACGGGCTTCGAACAAGTCGGCAACACGCGGCAGACCACCGGTGATGTCGCGAGTTTTCGAAGTTTCCTGCGGGATACGGGCGATAACATCACCGATCGCGATCCGCGCACCGTCCGCAACACCGACCAGGGCGTTGGCTGGCAGGAAGTACTGAGCGATTACGTCAGTGCCTGGCAGCAACAGATCCTTGCCGTTGTCGTCGACCATCTTCACGGCCGGACGGATGTCCTTGCCGGCAGCTGGACGATCTTTTGCGTCGAGTACTTCAATGTTGGTCATACCGGTCAATTCGTCAGTCTGACGCTTGATCGTGATGCCTTCTTCCATGCCCACGTAGGTCACGGTACCTTTCATTTCGGTAACGATTGGGTGAGTGTGCGGGTCCCACTTGGCCACGATGGCACCAGCGTCGACCTTGTCACCTTCCTTGACCGAAATCACAGCACCGTAAGGCAGCTTATAGCGCTCGCGCTCGCGACCGAAGTCGTCAGCGATGGCCAGCTCACCGGAACGCGACACTGCCACCAGGTGGCCGTCCACGCGCTCTACGTGCTTGAGGTTGTGCAGACGGACAGTACCGCCATTTTTCACCTGAACGCTGTCAGCTGCAGAGGTCCGGCTTGCCGCACCACCGATGTGGAACGTACGCATCGTCAGCTGGGTACCCGGTTCACCGATGGACTGGGCAGCGATAACGCCGACCGCTTCACCGATGTTCACCTGGTGACCACGAGCCAGGTCGCGACCGTAGCACTTGGCGCAGATGCCATAGCGGGTTTCGCAACTGATCGGCGAACGTACGATCACTTCGTCGATGCTGTTGAGTTCGATGAACTCGACCCACTTCTCGTCAACCAGGGTGCCAGCAGGAACGATCACGTCCTCGGTACCCGGCTTGAATACGTCACGGGCGATGACACGACCCAATACGCGCTCACCCAGCGGCTCTACAACGTCACCGCCTTCAATGTGCGGAGTCATTACCAGGCCGTGTTCGGTGCCGCAATCGATCTCGGTCACGACCAGATCCTGGGCAACGTCTACCAGACGACGAGTCAGGTAACCGGAGTTCGCCGTTTTCAACGCGGTATCCGCAAGACCCTTACGAGCACCGTGAGTGGAGATGAAGTACTGAAGTACGCTCAAACCTTCACGGAAGTTCGCGGTGATCGGGGTCTCGATGATGGAGCCGTCCGGCTTGGCCATCAGGCCACGCATACCGGCGAGCTGACGGATCTGCGCAGCCAGAACCCCGTGCGCCCGAGTCGGCCATCATGTACATCGAGTTGAAGGACTCTTGGTCGACTTCGTTGCCATGACGATCGATGACTTTCTCTTTCGAGAGGTTGGCCATCATCGCCTTGGATACTTCGTCGTTCGCCTTGGACCAGAGGTCGATTACCTTGTTGTACTTCTCGCCCTGGGTTACCAGGCCGGAGGCGTACTGGCTTTCGATCTCTTTCACTTCTTCGGTAGCAGCACCGATGATGCGAGCTTTTTCGTCCGGGATAACGAAGTCGTTAACACCGATGGAAACGCCGGAAATGGTCGAATAGGCAAAACCGGTGTACATCAACTGGTCAGCGAAGATCACGGTCTCTTTCAGACCAACCACGCGGTAGCACTGGTTGATCAGCTTGGAGATCGCCTTTTTCTTCATCGGCAGGTTGACGACGTCGAAGGACAGACCTTTTGGCACAACCTGGAACAACAACGCACGGCCGACGGTGGTGTCGACGATACGAGTGTTGGTCACGCTGCCGCCATCACGATCGTTCACGGTTTCGTTGATCCGCACCTTGACCTTGGCGTGCAGTGCGGCTTCACCGGCACGGAACACACGGTCAACTTCCTGCAGATCCGCGAACACACGACCTTCGCCCTTGGCGTTGATCGCTTCACGCGTCATGTAGTACAGACCCAATACAACGTCCTGCGACGGAACGATGATTGGCTCACCGTTGGCTGGCGACAGGATGTTGTTGGTCGACATCATCAACGCACGCGCTTCGAGCTGGGCTTCCAGCGTCAGCGGTACGTGCACGGCCATTTGGTCGCCGTCGAAGTCGGCGTTGTACGCAGCACAGACCAGCGGGTGCAGCTGGATAGCCTTACCTTCGATCAATACCGGTTCAAACGCCTGGATACCCAGACGGTGAAGGGTCGGTGCACGGTTGAGCAGAACCGGGTGTTCGCGAATCACTTCAGCGAGAACGTCCCAGACCTCTGGCAGCTCGCGCTCGACCATCTTCTTGGCGGCTTTGATGGTGGTCGCCAGACCACGCATTTCCAGCTTGCCGAAAATGAACGGCTTGAACAGCTCCAGAGCCATTTTCTTAGGCAGACCGCACTGGTGCAGACGCAGGGTCGGGCCTACGGTAATTACCGAACGACCGGAGTAGTCAACACGCTTACCGAGCAAGTTCTGACGGAAACGACCCTGCTTACCCTTGATCATGTCAGCCAGGGATTTCAGAGGACGCTTGTTGGAACCTGTGATAGCGCGGCCACGACGACCGTTGTCGAGCAGCGCATCGACGGCTTCCTGCAACATACGCTTTTCGTTGCGCACGATGATGTCCGGAGCGGACAGATCGAGCAGGCGCTTCAAGCGGTTGTTACGGTTGATCACTCGACGATACAGATCGTTGAGGTCGGAAGTCGCGAAGCGACCGCCATCGAGCGGAACCAGTGGACGCAGGTCTGGCGGCAGTACCGGCAGAACGGTCAGCACCATCCACTCTGGCAGGTTGCCGGAACCCTGGAAGGCTTCCATCAACTTCAGACGCTTGGACAGCTTCTTGATCTTGGTTTCGGAGTTGGTTTGCGGAATTTCTTCGCGCAGGCGGCCAATCTCGTGCTCCAGGTCGATAGCGTGCAGCAGTTCGCGGACAGCTTCGGCACCCATGCGGGCATCGAAATCGTCGCCGAACTCTTCCAGCGCTTCGAAGTACTGCTCGTCGTTGAGCAACTGACCTTTTTCAAGGGTGGTCATGCCTGGGTCGATAACGACGTAGCTCTCAAAGTAGAGAACACGCTCGATATCACGCAGGGTCATGTCCATCAGCAGGCCGATACGGGACGGCAGCGATTTCAGGAACCAGATGTGGGCAACTGGCGAGGCCAGTTCGATGTGCGCCATGCGCTCACGACGAACTTTTGCCAGCGCGACTTCAACGCCGCACTTCTCGCAGATCACACCACGGTGCTTCAAGCGCTTGTACTTACCGCACAGGCACTCGTAGTCCTTCACCGGGCCAAAGATCTTGGCGCAGAACAGGCCGTCACGCTCAGGTTTGAACGTACGGTAGTTAATGGTTTCCGGCTTTTTAACTTCACCGAACGACCACGAACGGATCATCTCAGGCGAGGCCAATCCAATACGGATGGCGTCGAACTCTTCGACTTGACCCTGGTTTTTCAGCAAATTCAGTAGGTCTTTCAAGGCCTTTCCTCCTGGCGGAGCAGAGAGCGGGCAAAACAGCCCCGCTCTCGATTCGCGTCACGTGTTATTCGGTTTCCAGATCGATATCGATGCCGAGGGAACGAATTTCCTTGATCAACACGTTGAAAGACTCGGGCATGCCCGGCTCCATACGGTGATCGCCGTCCACGATGTTTTTGTACATCTTGGTCCGGCCGTTCACATCGTCCGACTTCACTGTGAGCATTTCTTGCAGAGTGTATGCAGCACCGTACGCTTCCAGTGCCCAGACCTCCATCTCCCCGAAACGCTGACCACCGAACTGCGCCTTACCACCCAGCGGCTGCTGGGTAACCAGGCTGTAAGAACCGGTAGAACGAGCGTGCATCTTGTCGTCTACCAAGTGGTTCAGCTTCAGCATGTACATGTAGCCAACGGTAACCGGGCGCTCGAACTTGTTGCCGGTACGGCCGTCGAACAGCTGCATCTGGCCGCTCTCCGGCAGGTCTGCCAGTTTCAGCATGGCCTTGATTTCGCTTTCCTTGGCACCGTCGAACACCGGAGTAGCCATTGGAACGCCGCCGCGCAGGTTCTTCGCCAGATCCAGGATTTCCTGGTCGGAGAAGGTGTCCAGCTCTTCGTTGCGGCCGCCGATCTCGTTGTAGATCTCGTGCAGGAACTTACGCAGGTCAGCGACCTTGCGCTGCTCTTCGATCATACGGTTGATCTTCTCGCCCAAGCCCTTGGCCGCGAGGCCCAGGTGGGTTTCAAGGATCTGACCAACGTTCATACGCGAAGGTACGCCCAACGGGTTGAGGACCACATCGACCGGGGTGCCGTTGGCATCGTGCGGCATGTCTTCAACCGGCATGATCACGGAGACCACACCCTTGTTACCGTGACGACCGGCCATCTTGTCGCCCGGCTGGATGCGACGACGGATTGCCAGGTAAACCTTGACGATTTTCAGCACGCCCGGAGCCAGGTCATCGCCCTGCTGCAGTTTGCGCTTCTTGTCTTCGAACTTGTCGTCCAGCAGACGGCGGCGATCAACGATATAGGCCTGGGCCTTCTCGAGTTGCTCGTTCAGAGCATCTTCAGCCATGCGCAGTTTGAACCACTGGCCATGCTCAAGACCGTCGAGAACTTCGTCGGTGATTTCCTGACCTTTCTTCAGGCCGGCGCCGCCTTCGGCCTTGTGGCCGACCAGAGCGGAGCGCAGACGCTCGAAAGTTGCGCCTTCAACGATACGGAACTCTTCGTTCAGGTCCTTGCGGATCTCGTCGAGTTGAGTCTTCTCGATGGACAGTGCACGAGCATCACGCTCAACGCCGTCACGGGTGAAGACCTGTACGTCGATGACGGTACCCTTGGTGCCGGTAGGCACACGCAGGGAGGTGTCTTTAACGTCGCTGGCTTTTTCACCGAAGATGGCACGCAGCAGTTTTTCTTCCGGAGTCAGCTGGGTCTCGCCTTTCGGAGTGACCTTGCCGACCAGGATGTCGCCTGCGCCTACTTCAGCACCTACGTAAACGATACCGGCTTCGTCCAGCTTGTTCAGTGCGGCTTCACCCACGTTCGGGATGTCCGCAGTGATTTCCTCTGGGCCAAGCTTGGTGTCACGGGCCACACAGGTCAGTTCCTGAATGTGGATCGTGGTGAAGCGATCTTCCTGAACCACACGCTCGGACAGGCAGATGGAGTCTTCGAAGTTGAAGCCGTTCCATGCCATGAACGCGATGCGCATGTTCTGACCCAGTGCCAGCTCACCCATATCGGTGGACGGACCGTCGGCCATGATGTCGCTGCGCTGAACCCGATCACCCTTGCTCACCAGCGGACGCTGGTTGATGCAGGTGTTCTGGTTGGAGCGGGTGTATTTGGTCAGGTTGTAGATGTCGACACCGGCTTCGCCAGTTTCAACTTCGTCATCGGCAACACGAACCACGATACGGCTGGCGTCGACGGAGTCGATCACGCCGCCACGACGAGCCACGACGCAAACGCCGGAGTCACGGGCTACGTTACGCTCCATGCCGGTACCGACCAGCGGCTTGTCGGCACGCAGGGTGGGTACAGCTTGACGCTGCATGTTCGAACCCATCAACGCACGGTTGGCGTCGTCGTGCTCGAGGAACGGGATCAGCGACGCTGCAACCGAAACTACCTGCTTCGGCGATACGTCCATCAAGGTGACGTCTTCCGGCGCCTTGACGGTGAACTCGTTCAAGTGACGAACAGCTACCAGCTCGTCGATCAGGACTTTCTTGTCGTTCATCGTGGCCGAAGCCTGAGCGATCACGTGATCAGCTTCTTCGATGGCGGACAGGAACACGATCTCGTCGGTGACCAAGGCGTCTTTCACCACACGGTACGGGCTCTCGAGGAAGCCATACTGGTTGGTGCGCGCATAGGCGGCCAGGGAGTTGATCAGACCGATGTTCGGACCTTCCGGCGTTTCGATCGGGCAGACACGACCGTAGTGAGTCGGGTGTACGTCACGAACTTCGAAGCCTGCGCGCTCACGGGTCAGACCGCCCGGGCCGAGTGCGGAAACACGACGCTTGTGGGTGATCTCGGACAGCGGGTTGTTCTGGTCCATGAACTGGGACAGCTGGCTCGAACCGAAGAACTCCTTCACCGCCGCAGCCACTGGCTTGGCGTTGATCAAGTCTTGCGGCATCAGGCCTTCGCTTTCAGCCATCGACAGACGTTCCTTGACCGCACGCTCTACGCGCACCAGGCCAACACGGAACTGGTTCTCGGCCATCTCGCCTACACAGCGAACACGACGGTTACCCAGGTGGTCGATGTCATCGACGATGCCTTTGCCGTTACGGATGTCGACCAGGGTCTTGAGGACCGCAACGATGTCATCCTTGTTCAGCACGCCCGAACCTTCGATCTCGGTACGACCGATACGACGGTTGAACTTCATCCGACCGACCGCAGACAGGTCATAGCGCTCAGGGCTGAAGAACAGGTTGTTGAACAGGGTCTCGGCTGCATCCTTGGTTGGCGGCTCGCCAGGACGCATCATGCGATAGATCTCGACCAAGGCTTCCAGTTGGTTGCCGGTGGAGTCGATCTTCAGCGTGTCGGAGATGAACGGACCGCAGTCGATGTCGTTGGTGTACAGCGTCTCGATGCGAACGACCTGGGCCTTGGCGATTTTTGCCAGGATCTCGGTGTTCAGCTCGGTGTTGCACTCTGCCAGGATCTCGCCGGTGGCCGGATGCACGATGACCTTGGCCGTGGTGCGGCCCAGGACGTAGTCCAGAGGCACCTGCAGCTCTTTGATCCCGGCTTTTTCCAGCTGGTTGATGTGGCGAGCGGTGATACGACGACCTTGCTCGACAATAACCTTGCCTTTGTCATCCTGGATATCGAGGACAGCGATTTCACCACGCAGGCGCTGAGGCACCAGTTCCAGGCTGAGGTTTTCACCTTGCACGTGGAAGACGTTGGTGGTGTAGAACGCGTCCAGCACTTCTTCGGTGGTATAGCCGAGCGCGCGCAGCAGTACCGATGCAGGCAGCTTGCGACGACGGTCGATACGCACGAATACGCAGTCTTTCGGGTCGAACTCGAAGTCCAACCACGAACCGCGGTAAGGAATGATGCGCGCGGAGTAAAGCAGTTTGCCGGAGCTGTGCGTCTTGCCACGGTCGTGGTCGAAGAACACGCCCGGAGAACGGTGCAGCTGGGAAACGATTACACGCTCGGTACCGTTGATTACGAAGGTACCGTTTTCAGTCATCAGGGGGATTTCACCCATGTAGACTTCTTGCTCTTTGATGTCCTTGATCGCTTTGTTCGACGATTCTTTGTCAAAAATGATCAGGCGCACTTTTACCCGCAAAGGTACGGCGTAAGTCACACCGCGCAATACGCATTCTTTGACATCAAATGCCGGTTCGCCCAGGCGATAACCGACGTACTCCAGCGCAGCATTGCCGGAGTAGCTGATGATCGGGAAAACGGATTTGAAGGCCGCATGCAGGCCCACGTCGCGGAACTGATCTTTAGTCGCTCCCGCTTGCAAGAATTCACGATACGAATCCAGCTGGATGGCCAGGAGGTACGGCACATCCATGACGTCCGGCAACTTGCTAAAGTCCTTGCGGATACGTTTTTTCTCAGTATATGAGTAAGCCATCAGCGTTCCCCAGCTTGGTCACCTGCTTGTTTGGCCCCTCCCGACGGGAGCAGCCAGAAAATCGTGCAAACCCCATGGTTTGCGCCACCACATCGGGTGGTTACAGCTCGCGATCAGCACCGACCCAGTCGGCTGCCAATAACGGAAAAAGGCCGGTGGCAAGAGCCACCAGCCATCAGCCTGTCGCTTAACGCTCGGGCTGGAGACGCAAAGTCGATGCTTACTTCAGCTCGACTTTAGCGCCTGCTTCTTCCAGAACTGCTTTGGGCTTTGTCAGCTGCGTCTTTGGCAACAGCTTCCAGAACCATGGCAGGAGCGCCGTCAACTACAGCCTTGGCTTCTTTCAGGCCCAGACCGGTCAGTTCACGTACTGCCTTGATCACGTTTACTTTCTTCTCGCCAGCTTCGGTCAGCATGACGTTGAATTCGGTTTGCTCTTCAACAACAGCGGCAGCAGCAGCTGGACCAGCGGAAGCAGCAGCAGCGGAAACGCCGAATTTTTCTTCGAAAGCTTTGATCAGCTCAACAACCTGCAGAACCGACATTTCAGCTACGGCGTTGAGGATATCGTCTTGGGAGATAGACATTACTGTATTTCCTGAATTGGGGGGACGGCCTACGCGGCCATCGAAATAAACAAAAAAGCGCGAAAGAAAGTGCTCAGCCTTAGGCTGCGGCAGCTTCTTTTTGCTCGCGAACTGCAGCCAGAGTACGAGCCAGCTTGCTGGTGGCGCCTTGAATCACGCTCATCAGCTGCGAAATGGCTTCGTTGCGGGTCGGCAGTGTTGCCAGTACATCGATCTGATTAGCTGCGAGGAACTTGCCCTCGAACGCAGCTGCCTTGATCTCGAACTTGTCCTGACCCTTGGCGAACTCCTTGAACAAACGGGCAGCAGCGCCTGGATGATCTTTGGAAAACGCGATCAGGGTCGGGCCGGTGAACACGTCGTTGAGAACACTGTATTCAGTGCCAGCAACAGCGCGCTTGAGCAGGGTGTTACGTACGACACGTACGTAAACGCCAGCTTCACGGGCCTCTTTACGGAGTCCGGTCATTGCGCCTACTGTTACGCCACGGGCATCAGCCACGACAGCGGACAGAGCGACTTTGGCAGCCTCGTTGACTTCAGCGACGATGGCCTTCTTGTCTTCGAGATTAATTGCCACGGGTTTAACTCCTGCTTGTTACCGTTTCATCCGATCGAAACCGAATGTCGTTTTGGTGTCTGATTCGGTAAGGAACCGGGAGCACCATCTGCGTAGGCTTGTGGTTTAAGACTTGCGTCGCCTACGGTCTTGGACAGCCCCCGCCAGGCAGGGACCCCAATTTTTTGATTGGCGCGATTGCTCGCGCCAACCTGAGTCTTACGCGTCGAGCGAGCTCTGATCGATGACCAGACCTGGGCCCATAGTGGTGCTCAGGGTAACGCGCTTGACGTAGATACCTTTCGAAGAAGCTGGCTTGATACGCTTCAGATCAGCGATCAGGGCCTCAACGTTTTCCTTCAGCTTGACGGCGTCGAAGCCGATCTTGCCAACGGAAGTGTGGATGATGCCGTTTTTGTCGGTGCGATAACGAACCTGACCAGCCTTGGCGTTTTTGACCGCAGTGGCTACGTCTGGCGTTACGGTGCCGACTTTAGGGTTAGGCATCAGACCACGTGGACCGAGGATCTGACCCAACTGACCCACAACGCGCATGGCATCCGGGGATGCGATCACTACGTCATAGTTCAGGTCGCCGCCCTTCATTTCAGCAGCCAGATCGTCCATGCCTACGCGGTCAGCACCAGCAGCCAGAGCAGCTTCAGCTGCTGGGCCCTGGGTGAAGACAGCTACACGAACGGTCTTGCCAGTGCCGTGTGGCAGCACGGTAGCGCTACGAACGACCTGGTCGGATTTACGTGGGTCAACGCCCAGGTTTACAGCAACGTCGAACGACTCGCTGAACTTGACAGTCGACAGCTCAGCCAGCAGAGCGGCGGCGTCTACAAAGTTGTAGGCCTTGCCTGCTTCGATTTTGCCGGCGATAGCCTTTTGACGCTTGGTCAGCTTAGCCATTACACACCCTCCACGTTAAGGCCCATGCTACGAGCAGAACCGGCGATAGTACGCACGGCTGCATCCATATCAGCTGCAGTCAGATCCGCGTTTTTGGTTTTCGCGATTTCTTCCAGCTGTGCACGGGTAACGGTGCCAACCTTAACGGTGTTTGGACGAGCGGAACCGCTGGTCAAACCTGCAGCCTTCTTCAGCAGAACCGAAGCTGGGGTGCTTTTTGTTTCGAAGGTGAAGCTACGGTCGCTGTAGACAGTGATGATCACTGGAGTCGGCAGACCTGGCTCAAGACCCTGAGTACGGGCGTTGAAGGCCTTACAGAATTCCATGATGTTCACGCCGTGCTGACCCAGTGCAGGACCAACAGGTGGGCTTGGGTTAGCCTGAGCGGCCTTCACTTGCAGCTTGATGTAAGCGGTAATTTTCTTGGCCATGAGGCACTCCAATTACGGGTTCGAACGCCTCGAAAGGCTCCCCGGTTACTTGCGCGTTTATCCCAGTGACGACAAAACCCCACAGCCTTGGGCTGCGGGGTTGGGATGCCTGCTCAATCAGACCTTTTCGACCTGACTGAACTCTAGCTCTACCGGAGTAGAGCGACCGAAAATGAGCACTGCCACTTGGATCCGGCTCTTTTCGTAGTTAACTTCTTCAACCGTGCCATTGAAATCAGCGAATGGACCGTCGGTGACACGTACAACCTCACCCGGCTCAAACAAAGTCTTCGGCTTCGGCTTGTCGCTACCATCAGCGACTCGACGCAGAATCGCTTCCGCCTCTTTATCCGTGATCGGCGCAGGCTTATCGGCAGTACCGCCAATGAAACCCATCACCCGAGGGGTATCCTTGACCAAGTGCCAAGTCCCTTCGTTCATGTCCATCTGTACCAGCACGTAGCCCGGAAAGAACTTACGTTCACTTTTGCGCTTCTGGCCATTACGCATCTCAACCACTTCTTCAGTGGGGACCAGAATCTCGCCAAAGCCATCTTCCATGCCAGCCAGCTTTACGCGCTCTACCAGCGAGCGCATGACATGCTTCTCGTAACCCGAGTAAGCATGCACAACGTACCAACGCTTAGCCACGGGACACCCTTAGCCAACAATCAAGGAAACAAGCCAGCCGAGCAGGGAATCAAGCCCCCACAACAGCAACGCCATTACCAGAACAACAGCCACAACGATCAACGTGGTCTGCGTGGTTTCTTGGCGAGTCGGCCATACGACTTTACGAATCTCGGTGCGAGCTTCCTTAGCGAGTACAAAGAAAGACTTGCCCTTGGCTGTCTGCAGGCCTACAAAGGCAGCTACAGCAGCAATGGCGAGCAATGCAAGTACGCGGTACAGGATCGGCGAAGCAGAATAATACTGATTGCCAACAACGCCAATAACCACCAAAGCGACTACCACTAGCCACTTGAGCAGATCGAAGCGAGAGCCTTGAGCTTCAGCTTTAGGAGTCATCTATGAAGATCCTGTGAAAAGAAAGCCAGACACACCAAGTGAATCTGGCAGGTCAGGAGGGAATCGAACCCCCAACCTACGGTTTTGGAGACCGTCGCTCTGCCAATTGAGCTACTGACCTAAAACAAAATCAGGCCGACCATTATGCCGGCCCGAAAAAGACATTACAACTATTTACTCGATGACTTTAGCTACGACACCAGCGCCGACGGTACGACCGCCTTCACGGATAGCGAAACGCAGACCGTCTTCCATCGCAATGGTCTTGATCAGGGTAACAGTCATCTGAATGTTGTCACCAGGCATTACCATTTCAACGCCTTCTGGCAGCTCGCAGTTACCAGTCACGTCAGTTGTACGGAAGTAGAACTGTGGACGATAGCCTTTGAAGAACGGAGTATGACGACCGCCTTCTTCCTTGCTCAGAACGTAAACTTCCGCTGTGAACTTGGTGTGCGGCTTGACGGTGCCTGGCTTGACGAGAACCTGGCCACGCTCAACATCGTCACGCTTGGTACCACGCAGCAGCACCCCGCAGTTCTCGCCAGCACGACCTTCGTCGAGCAGCTTGCGGAACATCTCAACACCAGTACAGGTAGTTTTCTGAGTATCGCGCAGACCAACGATCTCAACTTCTTCCTGGATACGGACAATGCCACGCTCAACACGACCAGTCACAACAGTACCGCGACCAGAGATCGAGAACACGTCTTCGATTGGCATCAGGAACGGCTTGTCGATAGCGCGCTCTGGCTCTGGGATGTAGCTATCCAGAGTCTCCACCAGCTTCTTGACAGCAGTGGTGCCCATCTCGTTGTCATCTTGGCCGTTCAGAGCCATCAGAGCCGAACCGATGATGATTGGAGTGTCATCACCTGGGAAGTCGTAAGTGCTCAGCAGATCGCGCACTTCCATCTCAACCAGTTCCAGCAGCTCAGCATCGTCAACCATGTCAGCCTTGTTCAGGAAGACAACGATGTACGGAACGCCTACCTGACGGGACAGCAGGATGTGCTCACGGGTTTGCGGCATCGGACCATCAGCGGCCGAGCAAACCAGGATCGCGCCATCCATCTGGGCAGCACCGGTAATCATGTTTTTTACGTAGTCGGCGTGACCTGGGCAGTCAACGTGTGCGTAGTGACGCACGGCCGAATCGTATTCAACGTGAGCGGTGTTGATGGTGATACCGCGAGCTTTCTCTTCCGGGGCACTGTCGATCTTGTCGAAGTCAACCTTGGCCGAACCGAAAACTTCGGAGCAGACGCGGGTCAGAGCTGCGGTCAGCGTGGTTTTACCGTGGTCAACGTGACCAATAGTACCAACGTTGACGTGCGGCTTATTACGTTCGAACTTTTCCTTAGCCATCGAAATCACCCCTAGGAGAAGAATTTAGCGAGTCACACAAGCCATTAAAACAAAGGCAGATATTTGCATATCTGCCTTGTTATATGGAGCTCTTGAGCGGATTTGAACCGCTGACCTCACCCTTACCAAGGGTGTGCTCTACCAACTGAGCTACAAGAGCAAAACACTTTGCACAACCTGCAAACTTGGAGCGGGTAGCGGGAATCGAACCCGCATCATCAGCTTGGAAGGCTGAGGTTCTACCACTAAACTATACCCGCGGAGCTTGCAGCTCACGCTAAAAATGGTGGAGGGGGAAGGATTCGAACCTTCGAAGTCGTAGACGTCAGATTTACAGTCTGATCCCTTTGGCCGCTCGGGAACCCCTCCTAAGCGAGCCGGCATTCTATATCATGCCAGCCTTCTGTCAAGCATTTTCTCATTAAAAACCTGAGGTTAGCTGCGTTGACGTCGCTTCGTATCGCTTACCTGGAAAGGTCTTCGCTGCGAAGCGGGCGCCATTCTATGCAAACTACCCTGCGGGTGCAACCCCCTCGCATGGCATTATTTTATGTTTTAACTCATTGAATTCTTTAGAAAGGTTTTGAAGCAGCGTTTCATTCACCTTTGCCGCACTTTCTTGGGAAACCTGAATCCAGAACCCTCCCCCCTCAGGGGCATTCTGTGAACCCGACGCCACGAAACGACCAAGGACACTCGAAGCTGCCAAACGCTGCTCCAACTGCCTGGCCAGCTCCGGACGGGCAAAACCACCCAGGTAGACACAGGTTTTGGGCGTCTCACCGGGCCTGGCTGAATCACGCCTGACAAGGGCGTCCGCCGTTTCGCTCAAGAGATGAATATCCTGCTGCGAACCGCGATACAAACTCAGCGGCGTAACATCCTTGGCGCGAAGCGGAGCCTCCTGCTGATGCCAGATGTAGTAGAAGACATTCAAAACCAGCAACAACAGAAACAGCCACCGCATAGAAACCTCAAGACAAAGGACAGGCCATCGCCAAGCCAACAAAAACCAGGTCAGGCACCACCCTGGCGTCTGGAACAACCCCAGAAACCAGATTGGCATCCCCCCCTGTAAGAAACACCACGAAATCCTTTCCCCAATATTGCTGCGCCAATTCAAGCTGAGTCAGGACAAATCCCCTGAGCATCAGCATGCAACCGCGCTCGACCGCCTCGACAGTCGCACGACCTGGAGCGAGGCTCTCGTGGGCTCGCTCGGCCGCTATATCGTCATAGCGAATTTTTCGCGTGTGGGTACGCAATTGATTGCGCATCAGCGGCATACCAGGACAAATGAATCCTCCGAGATGCTCCCCATTCGCCGCCACGAAATCAGCCGTAACAGCAGTACCAAAATCAAGGACCAGGCACGCCCCTGAAGCGAGATGAAAACCGCCAAGCAGGGCCAGCCATCGATCGAGACCTAACCGCTCGTAATCCTCGTAGCCGTTTCTCACACCCGCCATTTCCCGGGCAGGCACAGCACGAACCACCGACACCCCGAACACATCAACCAGCGAAGCAACCAATGAGTCCGTCTCCGCCAAGGTCCTCACGCTAACAAGACGACACTTCTTGAGCTGGAATTTCCCTGCATCATTCAGACTCGCCAGCAGATCGTCGTCAGAGCTGACTACGCCACCCTCGACCGGTGTTATTCCGTCAGGGCGAAGCACGCGCCATTTGATGAAGCTGTTGCCGCAGTCGAGCTCAAGAATCATCACGCAACCTCAAACTGAGCTCACCACCGCTAAAGTTTTTTTCCACACCATCTACCTTCAAACGCAGCGCACCCTGGTGATCAATGCCCAGCACGATGCCGTCAATTTTATTAACACCGGCAATTAGAGACACCGCTCGGCCCTGCCAAAGATGGTATTGCTCCCATTCCGACTGGATCGCAGCAAACCCCGATGCATGATGAAGCTCCAGATATTGTTGTAGCTTCACACTCAATAGCGCCACCAGCTCATTTCGATCGAAATCCCTGCCCGCCTCAAGACACATGGACGTCCATTGCTGATCGACCTCATCAGTCGCTTGCATGTTTACATTAATCCCTACACCCAGGACGACATGGCAAACGTCTGCAGGATCTCCCACCAATTCGAGCAGAATGCCGGCAATCTTCTTCTCACCCACCAGGACATCATTGGGCCATTTCAACCCTGCCCCTGCGATGCCCATGTCGCGCAAGACATGCATGACAGCAAGCCCGACAACCAGGCTAAGGCCTTCGATCTGCCGCATGCCGCCATCAATGCGTAACACCAAGCTGTGATAGAGGTTTTCAGCAAACGGACTGACCCACTTACGACCACGGCGACCGCGACCCGCTATCTGTCGCTCAGCCAAGACCAGGAACGGCGCAGCCCCCCCACGCTCGATGAAACGCAGCGCCTCGGCGTTAGTGGAATCGATGGAGTCAAATATATGGATAGGGCATTCATGAAGGCCTTTTGCGCAGATTTCTGCCGCATCCAAAAGCAACAGGCGCTTAGCCAACTGATACCCCCTGCCTCGAACTTTATGTACAGACAATCCTAAATCCGCCTCCAAATGCTGCAACTGCTTCCACACAGCACTACGACTGATGCCCAATGCGACACCCAGCGCCTGCCCCGAATGAAAGCGGCCATCCTTCAGAAGTTTTAGCAACGTGAGCATGCGGACTGCGCCCTGATAATGAGGCCCGCATGATAGCCATGCACAAGACAGTTGCATAGAAACACAAAATGACTTTCCTGCGGGCAAAACAAAACCCCTACCTGCGTCAGCAGATAGGGGTTTCGGAATTTAATCTTGACGATGACCTACTCTCACATGGGGAAACCCCACACTACCATCGGCGATGCATCGTTTCACTGCTGAGTTCGGGATGGGATCAGGTGGTTCCAATGCTCTATGGTCGTCAAGAAATTCGGTAGCCGGTGCGTGCCTTGCGGTCACGTGCCAGCGAATGGGTATGCGATAGTTTGTGTGCTGTTTTTGAGTATCTCGAACTTTCGGTTCGTTTCGTCTTCACACACCGCAATCTGGTCTCTTTGCCTTTGGGCTTGGAGTTACAAATTGCTTGGGTGTTATATGGTCAAGCCTCACGGGCAATTAGTACAGGTTAGCTCAACGCCTCACAGCGCTTACACACCCTGCCTATCAACGTCGTAGTCTTCGACGGCCCTTCAGGGGACTCAAGGTCCCAGTGAGATCTCATCTTGAGGCAAGTTTCCCGCTTAGGCTTTCAGCGGTTATCTTTCCCGACATAGCTACCCGGCAATGCCACTGGCGTGAAACCGGAACACCAGAGGTTCGTCCACTCCGGTCCTCTCGTACTAGGAGCAGCCCCTCTCAAATCTCAAACGTCCACGGCAGATAGGGACCGAACTGTCTCAGACGTTCTAAACCCAGCTCGCGTACCACTTTAAATGGCGAACAGCCATACCCTTGGGACCGGCTTCAGCCCCAGGATGTGATGAGCCGACATCGAGGTGCCAAACACCGCCGTCGATATGAACTCTTGGGCGGTATCAGCCTGTTATCCCCGGAGTACCTTTTATCCGTTGAGCGATGGCCCTTCCATACAGAACCACCGGATCACTAAGACCTACTTTCGTACCTGCTCGACGTGTCTGTCTCGCAGTCAAGCGCGCTTTTGCCTTTATACTCTACGACCGATTTCCGACCGGTCTGAGCGCACCTTCGTACTCCTCCGTTACTCTTTAGGAGGAGACCGCCCCAGTCAAACTACCCACCATACACTGTCCTCGATCCGGATAACGGACCTGAGTTAGAACCTCAAAGTTGCCAGGGTGGTATTTCAAGGATGGCTCCACGCGAACTGGCGTCCACGCTTCAAAGCCTCCCACCTATCCTACACAAGCAAATTCAAAGTCCAGTGCAAAGCTATAGTAAAGGTTCACGGGGTCTTTCCGTCTAGCCGCGGATACACTGCATCTTCACAGCGATTTCAATTTCACTGAGTCTCGGGTGGAGACAGCGCCGCCATCGTTACGCCATTCGTGCAGGTCGGAACTTACCCGACAAGGAATTTCGCTACCTTAGGACCGTTATAGTTACGGCCGCCGTTTACCGGGGCTTCGATCAAGAGCTTCGCGTTAGCTAACCCCATCAATTAACCTTCCGGCACCGGGCAGGCGTCACACCCTATACGTCCACTTTCGTGTTTGCAGAGTGCTGTGTTTTTAATAAACAGTCGCAGCGGCCTGGTATCTTCGACCGGCGTGGGCTTACGCAGCAAGTGCTTCACCCTCACCGGCGCACCTTCTCCCGAAGTTACGGTGCCATTTTGCCTAGTTCCTTCACCCGAGTTCTCTCAAGCGCCTTGGTATTCTCTACCCAACCACCTGTGTCGGTTTGGGGTACGGTTCCTGGTTACCTGAAGCTTAGAAGCTTTTCTTGGAAGCATGGCATCAACCACTTCGTCACCCAAAGGGTAACTCGTCATCAGCTCTCGGCCTTAGAATCCCGGATTTACCTAAGATCTAGCCTACCACCTTAAACTTGGACAACCAACGCCAAGCTGGCCTAGCCTTCTCCGTCCCTCCATCGCAATAACCAGAAGTACAGGAATATTAACCTGTTTTCCATCGACTACGCTTTTCAGCCTCGCCTTAGGGACCGACTAACCCTGCGTCGATTAACGTTGCGCAGGAAACCTTGGTCTTTCGGCGTGGGTGTTTTTCACACCCATTGTCGTTACTCATGTCAGCATTCGCACTTCTGATACCTCCAGCAAGCTTCTCAACTCACCTTCACAGGCTTACAGAACGCTCCTCTACCGCATCACTTGCGTGATACCCGTAGCTTCGGTGTATGGTTTGAGCCCCGTTACATCTTCCGCGCAGGCCGACTCGACTAGTGAGCTATTACGCTTTCTTTAAAGGGTGGCTGCTTCTAAGCCAACCTCCTAGCTGTCTAAGCCTTCCCACATCGTTTCCCACTTAACCATAACTTTGGGACCTTAGCTGACGGTCTGGGTTGTTTCCCTTTTCACGACGGACGTTAGCACCCGCCGTGTGTCTCCCATGCTCGGCACTTGTAGGTATTCGGAGTTTGCATCGGTTTGGTAAGTCGGGATGACCCCCTAGCCGAAACAGTGCTCTACCCCCTACAGTGATACATGAGGCGCTACCTAAATAGCTTTCGAGGAGAACCAGCTATCTCCGAGCTTGATTAGCCTTTCACTCCGATCCACAGGTCATCCGCTAACTTTTCAACGGTAGTCGGTTCGGTCCTCCAGTTAGTGTTACCCAACCTTCAACCTGCCCATGGATAGATCGCCCGGTTTCGGGTCTATTCCCAGCGACTAGACGCCCTATTAAGACTCGCTTTCGCTACGCCTCCCCTATTCGGTTAAGCTCGCCACTGAAAATAAGTCGCTGACCCATTATACAAAAGGTACGCAGTCACCCAACAAAGTGGGCTCCCACTGCTTGTACGCATACGGTTTCAGGATCTATTTCACTCCCCTCTCCGGGGTTCTTTTCGCCTTTCCCTCACGGTACTAGTTCACTATCGGTCAGTCAGTAGTATTTAGCCTTGGAGGATGGTCCCCCCATATTCAGACAAAGTTTCTCGTGCTCCGTCCTACTCGATTTCACTTCTAAGATCCTTTCGCGTACAGGGCTATCACCCACTATGGCCGCACTTTCCAGAGCGTTCCGCTAAAATCAAAGAAGCTTAAGGGCTAGTCCCCGTTCGCTCGCCACTACTAAGGGAATCTCGGTTGATTTCTTTTCCTCAGGGTACTTAGATGTTTCAGTTCCCCTGGTTCGCCTCTTGCACCTATGTATTCAGTACAAGATAACCATCTTATGATGGCTGGGTTCCCCCATTCAGACATCTCCGGATCAAAGTCTGTTTGCCGACTCCCCGAAGCTTTTCGCAGGCTACCACGTCTTTCATCGCCTCTGACTGCCAAGGCATCCACCGTATGCGCTTCTTCACTTGACCATATAACCCCAAGCAATCTGGTTATACTGTGAAGACGACATTCGCCGAAAATTCGATCTTGCTCTAAGAGCAACTCACAAATTTTACCTTAGCCTGATCCGTTACCAGTGAAAGTAACGTTCAGTCTATCTTTCTATCACATACCCAAATTTTTAAAGAACGATCTAATCAAAAGACTAGAAATCAACATTCACCATCACCTGGATGGAATGCTCATTTCTAAGCTTTCAGAAGCAGTTTATGGTGGAGCCAAGCGGGATCGAACCGCTGACCTCCTGCGTGCAAGGCAGGCGCTCTCCCAGCTGAGCTATGGCCCCGTATTTCTACAGGCGTTTCCCACACAAAATTGGTGGGTCTGGGCAGATTCGAACTGCCGACCTCACCCTTATCAGGGGTGCGCTCTAACCAACTGAGCTACAGACCCAATTTCGGGCTGCTTCTTTCGTCTTCTTCAATGAATCAAGCAATTCGTGTGGGAGCTCATGAAGCAGCTGCGGTCGTCGATTAAGGAGGTGATCCAGCCGCAGGTTCCCCTACGGCTACCTTGTTACGACTTCACCCCAGTCATGAATCACACCGTGGTAACCGTCCCCCCGAAGGTTAGACTATACTTCTGGTGCAACCCACTCCCATGGTGTGACGGGCGGTGTGTACAAGGCCCGGGAACGTATTCACCGCGACATTCTGATTCGCGATTACTAGCGATTCCGACTTCACGCAGTCGAGTTGCAGACTGCGATCCGGACTACGATCGGTTTTGTGGGATTAGCTCCACCTCGCGGCTTGGCAACCCTCTGTACCGACCATTGTAGCACGTGTGTAGCCCAGGCCGTAAGGGCCATGATGACTTGACGTCATCCCCACCTTCCTCCGGTTTGTCACCGGCAGTCTCCTTAGAGTGCCCACCATTACGTGCTGGTAACTAAGGACAAGGGTTGCGCTCGTTACGGGACTTAACCCAACATCTCACGACACGAGCTGACGACAGCCATGCAGCACCTGTCTCAATGTTCCCGAAGGCACCAATCCATCTCTGGAAAGTTCATTGGATGTCAAGGCCTGGTAAGGTTCTTCGCGTTGCTTCGAATTAAACCACATGCTCCACCGCTTGTGCGGGCCCCCGTCAATTCATTTGAGTTTTAACCTTGCGGCCGTACTCCCCAGGCGGTCAACTTAATGCGTTAGCTGCGCCACTAAGAGCTCAAGGCTCCCAACGGCTAGTTGACATCGTTTACGGCGTGGACTACCAGGGTATCTAATCCTGTTTGCTCCCCACGCTTTCGCACCTCAGTGTCAGTATCAGTCCAGGTGGTCGCCTTCGCCACTGGTGTTCCTTCCTATATCTACGCATTTCACCGCTACACAGGAAATTCCACCACCCTCTACCATACTCTAGCTCGACAGTTTTGAATGCAGTTCCCAGGTTGAGCCCGGGGCTTTCACATCCAACTTAACGAACCACCTACGCGCGCTTTACGCCCAGTAATTCCGATTAACGCTTGCACCCTCTGTATTACCGCGGCTGCTGGCACAGAGTTAGCCGGTGCTTATTCTGTCGGTAACGTCAAAACACTAACGTATTAGGTTAATGCCCTTCCTCCCAACTTAAAGTGCTTTACAATCCGAAGACCTTCTTCACACACGCGGCATGGCTGGATCAGGCTTTCGCCCATTGTCCAATATTCCCCACTGCTGCCTCCCGTAGGAGTCTGGACCGTGTCTCAGTTCCAGTGTGACTGATCATCCTCTCAGACCAGTTACGGATCGTCGCCTTGGTGAGCCATTACCCCACCAACTAGCTAATCCGACCTAGGCTCATCTGATAGCGCAAGGCCCGAAGGTCCCCTGCTTTCTCCCGTAGGACGTATGCGGTATTAGCGTCCGTTTCCGAGCGTTATCCCCCACTACCAGGCAGATTCCTAGGCATTACTCACCCGTCCGCCGCTCTCAAGAGGTGCAAGCACCTCTCTACCGCTCGACTTGCATGTGTTAGGCCTGCCGCCAGCGTTCAATCTGAGCCATGATCAAACTCTTCAGTTCAAACATCTTTGGGTTTTGAGAAAACCCTAAACTTGGCTCAGCAATCGTTGGTTACATCTTTGATTTCTCGCGGAGTACTTGTGATGCTGATAATCTGTTGACTAGCAGTCTGACTCCACAAGCACCCACACGAATTGCTTGATTCAGTTGTTAAAGAGCGGTTGGCTGAGCCTTTCGCCTCAACCGAGGCGCGCATTCTACAGCGCCCCGTGCATCTGTCAAGCGGTTATTTTTAGAAGTTTTCAAAGTTTCCTTATCAACTTCAACCACTTGCGCTTCCGATCTCTCGTTAGCGGGAGGCGAATTCTACAGCGTTACTCGCTGCTGTCAACACCTCTTTTTCACCGCTTTCGACCGAGAAGATCGAACCGCCGATGGAGCCAAATAACACTGCCCTATCTGCTCCTTCCAGGCTTCGATGAACTGAAGCCAAACCCCTTCGAAACTTACTTAACTCATTGAATCTCAAGGAGTTTTCCGTTTCGACTGCGCCGGAAGTGGGGCGAATTATAGACGTCCAGAATCTGCCGTCAACACCTATTTTCAGCTTTATTCGGTTTTCAACGTAATACGTGCGAAAGCCTTCTTGCCAGCCTGGCATACGTGAGTAGAACCCAGCTCATATATATAGGTGCGATCCACAACCTCACCATCTATACGCACACCACCCCGAACCCAGAAGGTCTCGCGCCACTGCCGCATTCTTGACCAGACCTGCTTTATTAAGGACTGCCGCAATCGGCATATTCTCGGCAGCAGTCAATTCGATCTCTGGCAGATCATCCGGCAGCTCGCCATCCTTCATACGATTACCCGCCGCGCGATGAGCATTGGCCGCAGCTTCCTCGCCATGGAAACGCGCAACGATCTCTTCAGCCAGCTTGATCTTGATGTCCCGCGGATTGGCCCCGGCCTCTACATCAGCACGGAACGCATTGATCTCATCCATGGAGCGGAAGCTCAACAGTTCGAAGTAACGCCACATCAACACGTCAGGAATGGAGACCAGCTTGCTGTACATGACCCCCGGCGCTTCCTGGATGCCCACGTAGTTGCCCAAGGACTTGGACATCTTCTTCACACCATCCAGACCTTCCAGCAATGGCATGGTCAGGATGCACTGCGCCTCCTGACCATAACCACGCTGCAACTCACGCCCCATCAACAGGTTGAACTTCTGATCGGTGCCGCCCAGCTCAACGTCCGCGCGCAACGCGACCGAGTCATAACCCTGCACAAGCGGATAGAGGAACTCATGGATGGCGATTGGCTGGTTGGTTGTATAGCGCTTGTCGAAATCATCGCGTTCGAGCATGCGCGCCACGGTGTATTGAGACGTCAGGCGAATGAAATCCGCCGGCCCCATCTGATCCATCCAGGTGGAGTTGAACGCCACCTCGGTCTTGGCCGGATCAAGAATCTTGAAAACCTGAGTCTTGTAGGTCTCGGCGTTATCGAGAACCTGTTCACGGGTCAGCGGCGGGCGCGTAGCACTCTTGCCGCTCGGATCACCGATCATGCCGGTGAAGTCCCCTATAAGGAAGATGATCTGATGCCCCAGATCCTGGAACTGGCGCATCTTATTAATAAGCACGGTATGACCCAGGTGCAGATCGGGCGCCGTCGGATCGAAGCCGGCCTTGATACGCAGCGGCTGCCCGCGCTTGAGCTTTTCGATCAGCTCGGACTCAACCAACAATTCTTCCGCACCACGCTTGATCAGCGCTAGCTGCTCTTCAACCGACTTCATAACAGACCCGTAAGGCTCAGATTCAAAGGGCCCCAACCATACAAGATCGCACACCAAATACAAGGCATGCCCGGCGCACGGACGCCAATCCACAGAACAGAGCGTTCGTGGGCTTGCTTCGCAGGGGTTTTGGTTATATTTTATACAGTTATTTCATCTTCATCATGTCATTCATCTTTTCCAATTCATCTTTTCAAAAGTCAAAATTACTTATGACCCCAGAACCGTCTAAAGCGCCGCCGCTTTACCCAAAGACCCACCTGCTTGCCGCAAGTGGCATCGCAGCCCTCCTAAGCCTGGCGCTGCTGGTGTTTCCCTCCAGCGATGTTGAAGCCAAAAAAACGACTCTGAGCCTTGAACTGGAAAGTCCTGCTGAACAACTGACACAAGGACAAGACGCCGCCGAAGCCGTTCAAGCCACAAACGAACCGGCCGCCTCTCCTTTTGCACAGATTGAAAACAGCCCGCAAGACACTGCAAAGGCTACCGCCCAGGTAGAAGCGCCTGTCGCGGAAGAAAAGAAAGGACCGGACCATCGCGAAGTGATTGTTGCCAAGGGCGATACGCTTTCCACCCTCTTCGAAAAGGTTGGCCTGCCCTCGACATCGGTCCACGAAATCCTGGCCAGCGACAAGCAAGCCAAGCAATTCGCTCAACTGCAACGTGGCCAGAAACTCGAATTCGAACTCAATCCAGATGGACAGCTGACCAATCTGCACACCAAGCTGAGCGACCTGGAAAGCATCACCCTGACCAAAAATGACAAGGGTTATGTATTCAACCGCGTCACCGCCAAGCCTACCGTTCGCTCGGCCTACGTTCATGGCGTCATCAACAGTTCATTGTCCCAGTCGGCCGCTCGTGCCGGCCTTTCCCATAGCCTGACCATGGACATGGCCAGCGTCTTCGGCTACGACATCGACTTCGCCCAGGACATTCGCCAGGGCGACGAGTTCGACATCATCTATGAGCAAAAAGTGGTCAATGGAAAGAGCGTCGGTAACGGCCCGATTCTCTCCGCGCGCTTCACCAACCGCGGCAAGACGTACACCGCGGTGCGCTACACCAACAAGCAGGGCAACAGCAGCTACTACACCGCCGACGGCAACAGCATGCGCAAGGCCTTCATCCGTACACCGGTTGATTTCGCTCGCATCAGTTCGAAGTTCTCCGCCGGCCGAAAGCATCCGATTCTGAACAAGATTCGCGCGCATAAAGGCGTCGACTACGCCGCCCCTCGCGGTACACCAATCAAGGCTGCGGGCGACGGCAAGGTGTTGCTGGCAGGACGCCGCGGTGGCTATGGCAATACCGTGATCATCCAGCACGGCAATACCTACCGCACGCTATACGGCCACATGCAGGGCTTCGCCAAGGGCGTGAAGACTGGTGGCACCGTCAAGCAAGGCCAGGTGATCGGATACATCGGTACCACCGGCCTGTCCACCGGCCCGCACTTGCATTATGAGTTCCAGGTCAACGGCGTCCACGTCGATCCGCTTGGCCAGAAATTGCCGATGGCCGATCCGATCGCCAAGGGCGAGCGCGCGCGCTTCCTGGCTCAAAGCCAGCCCTTGATGGCCCGCATGGATCAAGAGAAAGCCACCATGCTGGCCTCGAGCAAGCGCTAAGCCATGGCGCTCTATATCGGTGTGATGTCCGGGACCAGCCTGGATGGCTTGGATATCGCACTGATTGAACTGGTCCCGGCGATCAAATTGATCGCCACGCACTACATCCCCATGCCCGCCGTTCTGCGCGCCGAATTGCTCGGATTGTGCAGCAGTGGGCCCGATGAGATCGCCCGCTCCGCCATTGCCCAGCAAAGCTGGGTAAAGCTGGCCGCAGAGGGTATCCATACCCTACTCAACGAACAAAGACTCAAGCCTGAAAACATCACGGCGATTGGCAGCCACGGCCAGACCATTCGCCATGAACCGGCCCGTGGGTTTACCGTGCAAATCGGCAATCCGGCCCTGTTGAGCGAATTGACCGGCATCGCCGTCGTCAGCGATTTCCGCAGCCGCGATGTCGCCGCTGGCGGACAAGGCGCTCCACTGGTACCGGCGTTTCACGAAGCACTGTTCGAAGAACGAGCCGGTCATCGTGCCGTGCTGAATGTCGGCGGCTTCAGCAATCTCAGTCTGATAGAACCCGCAAAACCTGTAGCCGGTTTCGACTGTGGCCCAGGCAACGTATTGCTCGATGCCTGGATCCATCAACAACGAGGCGAGCATTTCGATCGCGACGGCCAATGGGCCGCCAGCGGAAAAGTCGAACCAGTTCTGCTAAAGACGCTGCTCAGCGACCCCTTCTTCGTCACCAAAGGTCCGAAAAGTACCGGCCGCGAGGTATTCAACCTGCCTTGGCTGAGCCAGCACTTGTCGCAGTTGCCAGCCTTCGCCCCGGAGGACGTGCAGGCGACGTTGCTCGAACTGACCGCCCTGACCATCGTCGAATCACTGCAGCATGCCCAGTCGAATACCCAGGAGTTGCTGGTCTGCGGCGGCGGTGCACACAACCAGACGCTCATGAAACGCCTGGCTGAGTTACTGCCGGATACCAAAGTCAGCAGTACGACGGTGTATGGCGTGGACCCGGATTGGGTCGAAGCCATGGCTTTCGCCTGGCTCGCCCATTGCTGCCTTGAAGGCATTCCAGGCAATCGTCCAAGTGTCACGGGCGCCCGTGGCCTGCGCATACTCGGCGCCATCTATCCAGCCTGAGATCAAAGTTGCGGACAAAAAAATGCCGCAGGGCCATAAGGCTCTGCGGCATTTTTATTGAAGCACTCAGATCGAGAACGAAGAACCGCACCCACAGGTCGTGGTGGCGTTGGGGTTCTTGATCACAAAACGCGACCCTTCCAGACCTTCCTGATAATCCACCTCGGCACCTGCCAGGTACTGGAAGCTCATCGGATCGACCACCAGGCTGACCCCTTCGCGCTCGACGATGGTGTCATCGTCGGCCACTTCCTCATCGAAAGTGAAGCCGTACTGGAAACCGGAACAACCGCCGCCCGTCACAAATACGCGCAGCTTCAAACGATCATTGCCCTCTTCATCGACCAGGCTCTTCACCTTGTGCGCAGCACCGTGGGTGAATTGCAAAGCCGTGGGGGTGAAGGTTTCGACGCTCATGCTGAATATCTCCCGGCGCTTACGCCGCCATAATGCGTGATGGCGGGCATTATCCGCTTCTCCTAGAAAATCGGTCAACTATTTGCAGAGCAGCGGCAAACTGCTTTAAGGCAACATCCCCGCATGGGACAGCCCCAGGTGCTCATCCAGCCCGAACAGGATGTTCAGGTTCTGCACGGCCTGGCCGGACGCGCCCTTGACCAGGTTATCGATGACCGACAATACCACTACCAGATCACCGTCCTGCGGACGATGCACGGCGATCCGGCAAACGTTCGCACCGCGCACACTACGGGTTTCCGGATGGCTGCCAGCGGGCATTACGTCGACGAACGGTTCGTTGGCGTAACGCTTTTCAAACAATGCCTGCAGGTCCACCGAACGATCGACGACGGTTGCATACAGGGTGGAATGGATCCCGCGAATCATCGGGGTCAGGTGCGGCACGAAGGTCAGGCCAACGTCCTTGCCCGCAGCCCGGCGCAACCCCTGGCGAATTTCCGGCAGGTGGCGATGCCCTTTGACCGCGTACGCCTTCATGCTTTCCGACGTCTCGGAATACAGCGAGCCGACACTGGCGCCACGCCCGGCACCGCTGACGCCGGATTTGCAGTCGGCAATCAGGCGCGAAGCATCTGCAAGACCGGCTTCAAGCAGCGGCAAGAACCCCAACTGCGTCGCCGTCGGATAGCAACCCGGCACGGCGATCAGTCGTGCCTGCTTGATTTTCTCGCGATTGACTTCCGGCAAGCCGTAGACCGCCTCCTCGAGCAGTTCAGGCGCACCGTGGGGCTGGCCATACCATTTGGCCCACTCATCGGCGTCCTGCAGGCGGAAGTCCGCCGACAGGTCGATAACCTTGGTCCCGGCGGCCAGCAGTTCACCGGCCAGGGCGTGGGCGACACCATGGGGCGTGGCGAAGAACACCACATCGCAGGCGCCGAGGGTCTTGACGTCCGGAACGCTGAACGCCAAGCCGTCGTAGTGGCCTCGCAGGTTCGGATACATGTCGGCGACGGCCAGGCCGGCCTCGGATCGGGAGGTGATGACCACCACCTCAGCCTGCGGATGCTGTGCCAGCAGACGCAGCAGTTCGACACCGGTGTAACCCGTGCCGCCGACGATACCGACCTTGACCATAAACCTGCCCTCAACGAACCCACTGGAAAGCCGTCGATGATAGGGGCCGCAGGGCGCGGCGACAACCGTCAAGGTGACGTGTGGCCGCTCTAACCTCTACTATCGGAGCTACCGTGAACCTGGGAATAACTAAAATGCTCTATCTGTGGCTCAAAGCACTTCACATTGTCAGCATGGTCTGCTGGTTCGCCGGCCTGTTTTACCTGCCTCGCCTGTTTGTCTATCACGCCCAAAGCGAAGACAACGTCAGCAAAGAACGTTTCAGCGTCATGGAGCGCAAGCTGTACCGCGGCATCATGGGCCCGGCGATGATTGCCACCCTGGTATTCGGCATCTGGCTGCTCAGCCTCAACGCCGGCGCCTACTTCACCCAGGGAGGCTGGATGCACGCCAAGTTGACCCTGGTCGTGCTGCTGATCGGTTACCACCACATGTGCGGTGCCCAGGTGAAGCGCTTCGCCCGTGGCGAAAACACCCGCAGCCATGTCTTTTATCGCTGGTTCAATGAAGTGCCGGTTCTGATATTGCTGGCTATCGTAATTCTGGTCGTAGTCCGACCGTTCTAATCTCCAATCAGCATCCATTATCCGGGGTACTTCCAATGTCGTTGCCCGCTCTGCTTGAACAGCGCTTGCGCCTGCCCGTCGTGGCGGCGCCCATGTTCCTGATTTCCAATCCACAACTGGTGCTGGCCTGCTGCCGCAATGGCATTGTCGGCAGCTTTCCGGCGTTGAACCAGCGCGAAAGCAGCGGCTTCAAGGCCTGGCTGGAAGAAATCGAAGCAGGCCTGGCGACCCTGGAAAATCCGGCGCCCTACGCGGTAAACCTGATTGTTCATCACAGCAATCCGCGACTTCAGGCCGACCTGGCCATCTGCATCGAACACAAGGTGCCGATTGTCATCACCAGCCTGGGTGCGGTGAAAGAGCTGGTGGACGCGGTGCACGGTTACGGCGGCCTGGTGTTCCATGACGTGACGACCCGACGGCATGCCGAGAAAGCCGCCGAAGCCGGTGTCGATGGCCTGATCGCCGTAGCCGCCGGCGCAGGCGGACACGCCGGGACCTGGAGCCCGTTTTCCCTGATTGCCGAGATCCGGCAGTTTTTCGATAAGACCGTGCTACTTGCGGGATGCCTGAACCACGGCCATCAGATTCTGGCCGCACAATTGCTCGGCGCGGATCTGGCCTACTTCGGGACGCGTTTTATCGGTACAAGCGAAAGCCACGCACCTGACGCTTATAAAGAGATGTTGCTCACATCCAGAGCCGCAGACATCGTGCATACTCCTGCGGTATCCGGGGTGCCGGCGAGTTTCATGCGCCAGAGCCTGGAGAACGCCGGTTTCGATCTCGCCGCCCTGCAGAACAAAGGCGAGGTGGATTTTGGCTCGAAACTCAAACCGCTGAACGACGAAGCCAAGGCCTGGAAAACCGTATGGTCCGCAGGCCAGGGTGTGGGTGAAATCGATGATTTGCCCAGCGTCGATCAGTTGGTGGCGCGCCTGGATGAAGAATACCGTCAGGCACAAGCCCGGGCGGCGCAGCTTGGCGGGCAATGGCCCCGCTGAACCAGCCCGAACAAACAACTACCTAACTTTCAGAGACAAGGATGCCGGGCATGAGCGAAACCCGTTTCAACATCGTATTCGACGGCGGCCTGATGCCGGGCGTCGATACCACCACCGCCAAACTCAACCTCGCCGAGCTGTTCAAGAGCGACGTCGCCGCCATTGAACGACTGTTCACCGGTCGCAAGGTGTCCCTTAAAAGCAACCTGTCCCAGAACGAGGCGCAGCAGTACCTGGAAGCCCTCAACAAGAGCGGAATCGATGCCAGGATCGAAGCCGAACCCGTCGTCCAACTGAGCCTTGGCGAAGTACAGGACGCGCCACGGCAACCGAGCGGACGCCATCCCGATTCGATCGTCGAGCCAGCCTCGCCCTACGCGCCTCCCCGCGCCGAAGTCGGTGAAGCGCTTGCCGAGTACAGCACGCTCAAACCCTTCAGCTTCGACGGACGTATCGGGCGTCTGCGCTACCTCGCCTGGACCATGGTATTGACCCTGGCCATACTGCCTTTGGTCGGCGTGGGCTTCTGGCTAGCCACGGCCTGGTTGCTGGCCTCCGACTCGATCGCGGGACTCATCGTCGGCGGCCTGCTCGCCGCCGTCGTCGTGCTTGCCTTTGCCTTCGTGAGTATCCAGTTCAACGTCCAGCGCCTGCATGATCTCGGCTGGTCGGGGTGGTTGTGGCTGATTAACCTGGTTCCCTTCGTGGGCAGCATCTTCCCGTTCATCCTCATCATCGCTCCAGGCAATACCGGCGCAAACCAGTATGGCCCGCCACCACCGCGCAATACCACGGCGGTCAAGTTGTTGGCCTCGCTCT
The DNA here is from genome assembly GCF_030687295.1 of Pseudomonas beijingensis. Classification (NCBI taxonomy): domain Bacteria; kingdom Pseudomonadati; phylum Pseudomonadota; class Gammaproteobacteria; order Pseudomonadales; family Pseudomonadaceae; genus Pseudomonas; species Pseudomonas beijingensis. The sequence goes on from NZ_CP117425.1 coordinate 5,775,457, forward strand.
GGCTGGTAATGATCGTCTTGATTTTCGTGGCCACGTTTGCAGGCATCTTCGGAGCCCTTCAGGAAGACTACGACAGCAGCAGCCTGAGCAGCTACGAAAGCAGCGAGTCCAGCAACGAAACCGCTGAAGAGCCCGCCGCTGAGGCAGCCGAGCCCGCTCCGCCTTCTGTAGACTATGAAGCAGAAGAGGAACAATAAGCGCGCTTCATGCCGGTGACAGCCCAGTCATTTGGCGGCGGGCTGTTGCGATGGAGAACTGCATGACCCGTTACGCACTGATCACTGGCGCTTCCAGCGGTATCGGCCTGGCCATGGCCGAAGCGCTGGCCCGGCGCGGCCGTAACCTGATACTGGTGGCTCGACAGCGTGATCGGCTGGAAAGTATTGCAATCGAACTGACTCAGCGGTTTGGCGTGGAGGTATTGTTCCGGGCTTGTGACCTGGGCGAACCGCTGAGGCTTTCCGGCTTCCTGCTGGAACTGGAGGAAGGCGAGCGGCAGATCGATCTGCTGGTCAATTGTGCTGGCATCGGCACCAGCGGGCCGTTCCTGGGCCAGGACTGGATGACCGAGCAGGACCTGATCGAAGTCAACATCCTCGCCCTGACACGGCTTTGTCACGCCATCGGTAATAGCATGGCGCTGCTCGGCGGCGGCCAGATCCTCAACGTTGCCTCGATCGCAGCATTCCAGCCTGGTCCCTGGATGAGTACTTACTACGCCAGCAAGGCCTATGTACTGCACTTCTCCGAAGCCTTGCGAGTTGAATTGAAGAAATGCGCGATCAAGGTCTCGGTGCTTTGCCCTGGTCCGACCCGGACCGGCTTTTTCTCCAAGGCACAAATGGACGAACAGAAACTCATCGACAGCAAGTTGCTGATGAGCCCGGAGGAAGTTGCCCTGTACGCCGTGCGCGCACTGGACAAGAACCGCGCCATCATCATTCCCGGACGCCGCAATCGCTGGCTGGCCGCACTGCCGCGATTGGGATCGCGATGGCTGGTCCGGACCATCGCCGGCGTGATCAACAAGGCTTATTGCCCGCGCTGATCCCTTCACGTTGAACAACCAGGCGCCTCAACCGGAGCCTTCATGATATTGGACCTCGACAAACCCAACGGAGAAAGCAGCTGTGGATACTCTGTTTACCAAGATCATCAACCGGGAAATCCCGGCAAAGATCATTTACGAGGATGACCAGGTACTGGCCTTCCACGACATCGCCCCGCAGGCACCCGTGCATTTTCTGGTCATCCCGAAAAAACCGATCCGCACGCTCAATGACCTCGCCGAAGAAGACAAGGGCCTGGCCGGGCACATTCTTTTCACTGCCCAGCGCCTGGCGCTGGAATTGGGCTGTGAAGAAGGTTTTCGCGTGGTGATGAATTGCAATGAACTGGGCGGGCAGACGGTCTATCACATTCATATGCATGTGCTGGGTCAGCGCCAGATGAACTGGCCACCGGGCTGATACCCCTGACCCAACGCAAATCTTCGGCGGCCGATTGGGTAAAACTGGCCGCTGTGATTTTTCCCGGAGGTAAGCATGACTACCCAACGTCACTACTCGCCGATTGACCGTCTGTTGCTGCAAGCCGATACCGCGATGCGCACCCTGCTGCCCTTCAGTGGCCAGCCGTACCGCCCATCACCGGCTATCGTGCAACCGGACGCGCAACTGAGTGACGAGCAAACCCGCCATGTCGCCGGATTGATGCGTATCAACCACACCGGCGAAGTCTGTGCCCAGGCGCTGTATCAGGGCCAGGCGCTGACAGCAAAGCTGCCCCAGGTGCGTGAGGCAATGGAGCACGCCGCCGAGGAAGAAATCGATCACCTGGTCTGGTGTGAACAACGCATTCGCCAGCTGGGCAGCCACACCAGCGTCCTGAACCCGCTGTTCTACGGAATGTCATTCGGGATCGGCGCCGTCGCCGGCCTGATCAGCGATAAAGTCAGCCTCGGCTTCGTTGCCGCGACCGAGCATCAAGTGTGCAAGCACTTGAATGAACACCTGGAGCAACTGCCGGCCGAGGATGAAAAGTCCCGGGCGATCCTCGAGCAGATGCGCGTAGATGAAGAACACCATGCCGAGAGTGCGCTTGATGCCGGCGGCTTCCGTTTTCCGGCCCCGGTGAAGTTCGGCATGAGCCTGCTGGCCAAGGTCATGACCAAGAGCACTTATAGGATTTGACGGTGGTTGGATAGCCATCCTCATTCCACGCAAATAGAAAAGGCGACTTCCAGTGGGAGTCGCCTTTTTTCTTTAGCTCAGGATTTCAATGCGGCGAATTGCGGGTTTCGCCATTGAGATCGACTCAACCCAATTCGATGATTTCATAATCGTGGGTGATTTCGACTCCGGCGGCACCGAGCATGATCGAAGCCGAGCAGTATTTCTCGGCGGACAGTTCGATGGCCCGCTTGACCTGGGCTTCCTTCAAGGCTCGCCCCTTCACCACAAAGTGCATGTGGATCTTGGTAAATACCTTTGGATCTTCGGTGGCACGCTCCGCTTCCAGGAAGACTTCGCAGCTTTCGACGGCCTGGCGGGATTTCTTGAGGATGCTGACCACGTCGAAATTGCTGCAACCGCCTACGCCCAGCAGGAGCATTTCCATCGGCCGAACACCCAGGTTCCGACCACCGGCTTCTGGCGGGCCGTCCATGACGACCACATGACCACTGCCTGACTCACCGAGGAACATGGCTTCGCCAGCCCATTGGATGCGTGCCTTCATCGCCAAGACTCCACTGTTAAAAAAGGGTCGCCAGCTTAGCACAGCACCTCGCCCTGACTGCTCTCCGTCTTAGGAAGCTCGTCCTGTCAGTCTGTAGGTAAATTCTCGAATCTATTAAGGACGCCTCTGTTAAGCTGGCGCCAACTCGCTGGCGTATGGCCAGCTTTTATCGATAGCCATTCGCCTCCATAAAAATCAAACCACTACACCGCGCAGTCTTTCGGGATACAACCATGGTTGCCATTACTCCCACGTTCAAGATCAAGAATCTCGACAAACTCTTGATGCATTGTCAGCGTCGCCGCTATCCAGCCAAACACAACATCATTTGCGCAGGAGAACGTTCCGACACGCTGTTTTTCATCATCAAGGGCTCGGTCACTATCCTGATAGAAGATGATGACGGTCGAGAAATGATCATCGCCTACCTCAACTCCGGAGATTTCTTCGGCGAGTTGGGGTTGTTCGAACAGGCGGGCAAGGAGCAGGAGCGCAGTGCCTGGGTGCGAACCAAGATTGAATGTGAAGTTGCGGAAATCAGCTACACCAAATTCCGAGAACTGTCCCTGCAAGACCCGGACATTCTTTACGTCCTCAGCGGACAAATCGCACAGCGCCTGCGCAATACCACCCGCAAGGTCGGTGATTTGGCATTTTTCGACGTTACCGGACGTGTCGCACGTTGCCTGCTGGAATTGTGCAAGCAGCCCGATGCCATGACCCACCCGGACGGCATGCAGATCAAGGTGACCCGCCAGGAGATTGGCCGGATTGTCGGTTGCTCGCGTGAAATGGTCGGTCGCGTACTCAAGGACCTGGAAGAGCGCAACCTGGTCAGCGTCAAAGGCAAGACCATGGTGGTGTTCGGAACGCGTTAAGCCCCCAGCAGCTGGGTCAGCCGTTCCCGGTACAGCGCCTCGAGTCGCGCCACCGCGTGAGGCGCCGGGAATTTTTCGTACAAGGCAATGTGGCTTTCGGCCCGCACTCGCTGCTCCAGGCCACAGGCTTCATTGAAGCGATTGACCGCCGCGACCATGGACTCGCGCTCGTTCTCCAGCAACAGCGCACCATGGACCAGACCCACCGGACGTTGGCCACCCTTGCTCTGGCGCCAGCGCTGAGCGGTGCCGACCATTTTCCGGCCGTCGAGGTTGACGTTGAAGCGCCCGTCGCAAAAGGCCCCTTCCACTTCTCCCAGCGAAGCCACCCCGCCCAATTCATCCAACAACTGGCAGATGGGGTCGCACAACCGGCGATACCCGGTTTCGATGCGGCCGTGGTCGCCTTCGCTGCGTGGTGGGGCGTAGACCAGGGCGATATTGACGGTGGCGGCCGACTGCGGCACCGGCTCACCGCCGGTTTCGCGCAGCAGGACTGGCCAGCCGTGGGAGGCCGATACTTCACAGGCGTGTTCGAACCCTGGCAGGCGACTCAAGCGCCGCGGCATGACCAGCGCGCGATCATTGGGTTGCCAGAACAGCAGGCTGAACTCGGCGTCGCCCGCGCAGATGCTGGCCAACAGGTCCTGTTCGGCTTGCAGGCCAGCTTCGACGGTGAGGGAAATCACTGGCGACATGGATCAGTCCAGCGTCGAGCCGCTCACCGGCAGGCCTCGTTCAGGAAAGAACAGTCGCTGCAATTCCGCACCCGGGTTCTCGGCTCGCATGAATGCCTCGCCCACCAGGAACGAGTACACATCGCTGACTTCCATCAGCTCGACATCGGCCCGGTTGAGGATGCCGCTTTCAGTGATGACCAGGCGATCGCGCGGAATGCGCGGCAACAGGTCCAGGGTGGTTTCCAGGCTGACTTCGAACGTGTGCAGGTTGCGGTTGTTCACGCCGACCAGTTTGGTATCGAGGGTTTTCAAGGCTCGCTCCAACTCGTCGCCATCGTGGACTTCCACCAGGACATCCAGCCCGACACTCTTGGCCACGGCCGCCAACTCGGCCATTTTCACGTCATCCAGGGCGGAAACGATCAACAGCACGCAATCGGCGCCCAGCGCCCGAGCCTCGACGATCTGATACGGGTCGATCATGAAATCCTTGCGGATCACCGGCAACTTGCACGCCGCCCGCGCCTGCTTCAGGTAGTCGTCGGCGCCTTGGAAAAAGTCGACGTCAGTCAGCACCGAGAGGCAGGTCGCACCGCCTTTCTCGTAGCTGCGTGCGATGTCGGCTGGAACGAAGTGCTCACGGATCACGCCCTTACTGGGAGAGGCCTTCTTGATTTCGGCAATCACCGCCGGCTGTTTTTTCTTGGCCTGATCGATCAGAGCCTGGGCAAAACCGCGCGGCGCATCCGCTGAACGCGCCAGGTTTTCCAGCTCGGCCAGACTGACGCGAGCACTGCGCTCTGCCACTTCCTGGGCCTTGCGAGCCAGAATTTTTTCCAGAACCGTTGGCACGCTCATCCTTCGTTCTCCACTTTGAATACGGCGGTAAATGCACCCAACTCTTCGAGTTTTTCCCTGGCCAGGCCAGTGTGCAGTGCATCATGGGCCAGTTCCACGCCTTGCTTGAGGCTGCTGGCGTGGTCGGCGGCGTATAACGCAGCGCCGGCATTGAGCACGATCATCTCAGCGGCTTTCTGGCCGTTCTCGGTCTTGCGGCGACCCAAGGCATCGCGAATCAACTCCAGCGACTGGGCCGGGCCATCGACCGCCAGGCCGTGCAAGCTCTGGCTCTTCATGCCGAGGTCTTCAGGTTCGACCCAATACTCGCTGATCTGATCATTTTTTAGTTCGGCCACGAATGTGGGCGCCGCCAGGCTGAATTCATCCAGGCCATCTTTAGAATGGACCACCAGCACGTGCTTGCTGCCCAGGCGTTGCAGAACTTCTGCCAACGGCCGGCACAACGCCAGGCTGAACACCCCAACCACCTGATGCTTCACACCGGCCGGATTCGTAAGCGGGCCGAGCATGTTGAACAGCGTACGCAGGCCCAGGTCACGGCGCGGCGCGGCAGCGTGTTTCATGGCACTGTGATGGGTCTGGGCAAACATGAAACCAATGCCGACATTGTCGATACAGCGCGCGACTTGAATCGGCGTCAGGTTCAGGTAGATGCCGGCCGCCTCCAGCAGGTCGGCACTGCCGCTCTTGCCCGAGACTGCGCGGTTGCCGTGCTTGGCAACGGTGCAACCGGCCGCCGCGACCACAAACGACGAGGCAGTGGAAACGTTGAAGATATTGGCGCCGTCACCACCGGTGCCGACCACATCGACCACACCGTCCAGCGTCTTGAGTTCGACCTTGTCCGCCAGTTCGCGCATCACCGAAACGGCGCCGACGATTTCATCGATGCTCTCGCTCTTCATGCGCATGGCCATCATGAACGCGCCGATCTGCGCATCCGTGCATTGGCCGGTCATGATTTCGCGCATCACGTCACGCATCTCGTCGGTGCTCAGGTCGAGATGGCCGACGATACGGCTCAGGGCTGTCTTGATATCCATGAAAAGTCCTTAGCGCGTGCCGCCGGTTTGTTTGAGGAAGTTGGCGAACAGCTCGTGGCCCTGCTCGGTGAGAATAGACTCGGGATGAAATTGCACACCCTCGATATTCAATGTCTTGTGGCGCAGCCCCATGATTTCATCCACCGAGCCGTCTTCAAGCTGGGTCCAGGCCGTCAGCTCCAGGCAGTCAGGCAGCGTTTCGCGCTTGACGATCAAGGAGTGGTAGCGGGTGACGGTAAGCGGACGATTGAGTCCCTCGAACACGCCCTTGTCCTCGTGGAATACCGGGCTAGTCTTACCGTGCATGACTTGTCGGGCGCGTACCACATCACCACCGAACGCCTGGCCGATCGACTGATGTCCCAGGCAGACGCCCAGGATCGGCAGCTTGCCGGCGAAATATTTGATGGCCTCGATGGAAATGCCCGCTTCGGTCGGCGTGCACGGGCCGGGGGAAACCACGATGCGCTCAGGCTTGAGGGCTTCGATTTCGGCGATGGTCAGTTCGTCGTTGCGCACGACCTTGACCTCGGAGCCCAGCTCGCCAAGGTATTGCACAACGTTGTAGGTAAAAGAGTCGTAGTTATCGATCATCAGCAACATGGCGTAAGCAACCTATTGAATTCACTGACTTTAAACACAGCCTTCAGAGAGTGACCCGCACGCTGCTGCGCTTGGCGAGGCGATTGATGCCCCGGCGAAGCGGTTCTACAGCGGGTGAAGAAGGCAAATCGGTACAGGTCCGGCGAGGCCGGCGGAGATTGTTCAGGCGCGCCAACGCCAACGGGCGTGTGCCTTGATCATTTGATCCAGAAGTTTGCTGACAATCGACACAGGGGAAGTCTCGTTCATACGTTCCGGCACAGTAGCTTAGCTGGGCGGAGCACGCAATATGACCGTTCTCGAAGGGCTTTGAAACAATCGCGACGTTCCGGATAGATGGCAAAACGCCGAAAGTTTTTGGTACTGTCGTTTCGTTTTCTAACAACAATAAGATAAAAACGGACTTTGCCATGATAAAGAAGACGCTGTTCGTACCGATTGCCGGTTGCTTACTGGCAATGGCCTGCGCCCAGGCGAGCGCCGCCCCCAACCCGTACTCCAAATTCATCGTGTTCGGCGACAGCCTCAACGACGCTGGCCAACTCGCCGACCCGAACGGCCCGCCCGGCTCGACCGCGCGCTATACCAACCGGACCGGTCCGATCTATGCGGACGGCAGCGGTGAAGCCTATTCGGCCAACTCCACCCAACTGCTCGGTGGGCGCCTGGGCTATTCCGCCGACGAGACCGCTGCCTCCACTTCGGCGGTCCGCGCCAACGAAGGGCTGGCAGACGGCAATAACTGGGCGGTGGGCGGTTATCGTACCGACCAGATCCTCGAATCGATTACCGGTGTGTCCGATACCGGCGAGCGCAGCCGTCCCGGCTACCTGCAATCCAATGGCCTGCGCGCCGATCCGAATGCGCTGTATTACCTTTCCGGTGGCGGTAACGACTTCCTTCAAGGCCGGGTATTGAACACCGCACAGGCGAACGCCGCCGCGGACCGCCTGGCCGACAGCGTCCAGGTACTGCAAACGGCCGGTGCCCGCTATGTGATGGTCTGGCTGTTGCCCGACCTGGGCCTGACCCCGGCCCTCAACGGCGGCCCCTTGCAGGACACCTTTTCGCAATTGGGCAATCAGTTCAACCAACAACTGATCACGCGCCTGCAAGGCATCGACGCCGAAATCATTCCACTGAACATTCCTCTTTTGCTGAAGGAAAGCTTCGCCGATCCAGCAAGATTCGGCCTCGCCACCGGCGAGAATCTCACCGCGACCTGCTTCAGCGGCAACGGCTGCACGGAAAACGCCACCTATGGCATCAACAGTGCCACGCCTGATCCCACCAAGCTGATCTACAACGACGCGGTCCATCCAACCGAAACCGGGCAAAAACTGATCGCCGACTACGCCTTTTCCCTGCTCGCGGCGCCCTGGGAGCTGACGCTGCTGCCGGAAATGGCCCACTCGACCCTGCGGGCTCACCAGGATGAGTTGCGCAGCCAGTGGCAATCGGACTGGGAGGACTGGCAGGCGGTCGGCCAGTGGCGAGCCATCGTCGCCGGTGGCGGCCAGCATCTGGACATGGACAGCCAGGGCAGCGGCGCCAGCGCCGACGGCAGCGGCTACAGCCTCAACGTCGGCGGCAGCTATCGCCTCAACGAGGCTTGGCGCGTAGGTGTCGCCGCCGGTCTCTACCGCCAGGACATGGAGGCAGGCCATAACGATTCGCAGTACAAGCTCAACAGCTACCTGGCCACCGCCTTCGCCCAGTTCCAGCAAAACCGCTGGTGGGCCGATGCGGCGCTGACCGGCGGCAAGCTGGATTATGACAACCTGGAGCGCAAGTTCGACCTGGGCGTCAACGAAGCGCAGGAGAAAGGCGACACGGACGGCCATCTCTGGGCATTCAGCACGCGGCTGGGCTACGACATCGCCCAGCCGGGCAGCGAATGGCATCTCTCGCCGTTTGTCAGCGCTGATTATGCGAAGGTGGAAGTCGATGGCTACTCGGAAAAGAGCAACCGCTCCACGGCCCTGACCTTCGATGACCAGACCCGCGACTCGAAACGCCTGGGCATTGGCTTGCAGGGCAAATACAACATCACCCGGCAGACCCAGGTGTTTGGCGAATATGCCCACGAACGCGAGTACGAAGACGACACGCAAAAGGTCAACATCGCCCTCAACAGCCTGCCGGCCAATGACTTCACGCTGGAAGGCTATACGCCACAGAGCCACCTGAACCGCCTGAGCCTGGGGGTCAGCCACAAGTTGACCAAGGACCTGGCGCTGCGGGGCGGCTATACGTTGCGCAAGGATGATGACATGACCCAGCAAGGGGTGAGCCTGGGGGTCAGCCTGGACTTCTGATCGAGGAGAGCCTGTGGGAGCGAGCTTGCTCGCGATAGCGGGGTGTCAGTCGACCGATGGATTGAATAGGACGCCCTCATCGCGAGCAAGCTCGCTCCCACATTTTGATCGAGTTGCGTGAAGGAACTGTGGCGAGGGAGCTTGCTCCCTCGCCACAGTTGTTTGCTGCAGGCCTTCAGTCGCTGGAGGTCTGCTCGGCCAGCGCCACGGCGCGGAACATCGCCCGGCGTTTGTTCAGGGTTTCTTCCCATTCCAATGCCGGCACCGAGTCGGCGACGATACCGCCGCCGGCCTGCACGTGCAGTTCACCGTTCTTGATGACCGCGGTGCGAATGGCAATCGCGGTGTCCATGTTGCCGTTCCAGGCGAAATAACCCACGGCCCCGCCGTACACCCCGCGCTTGACCGGCTCCAGTTCATCGATGATCTCCATCGCCCGGATTTTCGGCGCGCCGGACAAGGTGCCCGCTGGCAGGATCGCCCGCAAGGCATCCATCGCGGTCAGCCCGGCCTTCAACTGGCCGGTAACGTTGGAAACGATGTGCATCACGTTGGAATAGCGCTCGATGACCATCTTCTCGGTGAGTTTCACCGAACCGATTTCCGAGACCCGCCCGGTGTCATTGCGCCCCAGGTCGATCAGCATCAGGTGCTCGGCGATTTCCTTGTCGTCCGACAGCAGGTCCTCTTCCAGCGCCCGGTCAGCCTCCTCCGTGGCGCCACGGGGGCGAGTGCCGGCGATCGGTCGCACGGTGATCAGGTTGTCCTCGACCCGCACCAATACTTCCGGCGAACTGCCCACGACATGGAAGTCGCCGAAGTTGAAGAAGTACATGTAGGGGGTCGGGTTGAAGCAGCGCAGCGCCCGATAGAGATCGATGGGCGCGGCCTTGAAGTCGATGGACATCCGTTGCGATGGCACCACCTGCATGCAGTCGCCGGCGAGGATGTATTCCTTGATGGTATCGACGGCCCGTTCGTAATCGTCCTGGGTGAAACTGGAACGAAACACCGGGTCGGCCGCCGACTGCTTGCTGAAATCCAGGCCGGGACGCGGCGTGATCGGCTGACGGAGTTTTTCCAACAGCGTCTGCAGGCTTTTCTGACCTTGCTCGTAGGCATCTTCCCGGGAAGGGTCGACCAGAACGATGGCGTGCATCTTGCCAGCGAGATTATCGAAGACCACGACGGCGTCGGAGACCATCAGCAATATGTCCGGCACGCCCAGCGGATCGGGGTTTGGACAAGCGCCCAGACGCTTTTCCACGTAGCGCACGCAGTCGTAGCCGAAATACCCCACCAGGCCACCATTGAAGCGCGGCAGGCCGGGGATGGTCGGCACGTTGTAGCGGGCCTTGAAGGTTTCAACGAACGCCAGCGGGTCTTCGACCTCGTGGCTTTCGATTTCGACACCGTCGTGGGTCACGCTGATGCGATGGTCATGGACCCGTAGCACCGTACGGCACGGCAGGCCGATGATGGAGTAACGGCCCCACTTTTCCCCGCCCTGCACCGATTCGAGCAGGTAGGAGTTGGGCTGGTCGGCCAGCTTGAGGTAGATCGACAGCGGCGTGTCGAAGTCGGCCAGGGTTTCGCAGGCAAGGGGGATGCGGTTGTAGCCGGCAGCGGCTAGACGCAGGAATTCTTCGCGGATCATGGGGTGCCTCGTGGCAAGAGGAGCTGACAGTCAGGTATGCAAACGCGCCGGATAACCGGCCAGGATCACGTCAGGCGCGCCAACGCCAGCGGGCCAGGGCCTTCATGACTTTCATCCAGAGTTTGCGAGTGACCACCACGATGGCGTTTCCAGAAGAGGATTGAACAGCGTCGGGCAACGTTATCTCAGCCGCCGGGTCCAGGCAACCGGGAATTAACAGACGCAAATCGTCGATCACCAGCGTCGGAAACTCTTCGGCTATGGGCCGGCCGTGGTTGTAGCCGTAACTCAGCGCTACGCATTTGACCCCTGCCGCCTTGGCCGCCAGCACATCACTGCGCGAGTCGCCGACGAACAAGGATTGGGAGGCCGGGATGTTGGCCATTTTCATCACGAAGAACAGCGCGGCCGGGTCAGGTTTTTTCTGCGGCAAGGTATCGCCGCCGATGATCCAGCGGAAATAACGGCCGATTTTCATCTGGTCCAGCAGCGGTGCGACGAAGCGTTCCGGTTTGTTGGTGATCAGGGCCATTTCCACGCCCTGCTGTTTCAGCCACTTGAGGGTGGACCGCACGCCGGGGTAGACCACTGTCAGTGGGTGATCGCCTTCGTAGGCTTCATTGAACAACCCCAGCGCCCGCTCGGCCTCGGCATCATCGACCCCTTGGGCGTCGATATCATTGGCCAGGGCCCGGCGCACCAACATCGGCGCACCGTTACCCACCCAGTGGCGCACCGAGTCGATGCCGGCGGGCGGGCGTCCGAGCTGGAGCAGCATACTGTCCACGGCCGCCGCGAGGTCCGGGACCGAATCGACCAATGTGCCATCGAGGTCGAACATCACCAGACGCGGCAAGCTGCCGGGGAACAGCTGCTCGAAGCCGCTCATGGGCGCGCCAGGGCCAGTTCGGCGCGCATTTTTGCAATCACCTCTTCGTAGTTCGGTGCGTTGAAGATCGCCGAACCCGCGACGAACGTATCGGCGCCGGCCGCGGCGATTTCACGGATATTGTTCACGTTCACGCCACCGTCGATTTCCAGGCGGATATCACGGCCCGAGGCATCGATCAGCGCACGGGCTTCGCGCAGCTTGTCGAGCGTACCCGGGATGAACTTCTGCCCGCCGAAGCCAGGGTTGACGCTCATCAGCAGGATCATGTCGACCTTGTCCATCACGTACTTGAGCACGTCCAGGGGCGTGGCCGGGTTGAACACCAGGCCGGCCTTGCAACCGCCCTCGCGGATCAACTGCAGGGAGCGGTCGACGTGCAGCGTGGCTTCAGGGTGAAAGGTGATATAGGTGGCACCGGCCTCGATGAAGTCACCAACGATGCGGTCCACCGGGCTGACCATCAGGTGCGCATCGATCGGCGCGGTGACGCCGTACTTGCGCAGCGCTGCGCAGACCATCGGGCCGATGGTCAGGTTGGGTACGTAGTGGTTGTCCATGACATCGAAGTGCACGATGTCGGCCCCGGCGGCCAGAACGTTGTCCACTTCCTCGCCCAGGCGGGCGAAGTCGGCGGAGAGAATCGACGGAGCAATAGCGAAGGGCTGCATGACGCACCTGTTTTGAGCGAAATCACGATGGCGCGCATTGTATACCTCCAGATTTGGCGCGCCCACCGTGACCGTCGATCAATACGCCGCGCGGTAGATCTTCTCGATATCGGCGGCGCTCAGTTGGCGCGGATTGTTGCGCATCAGACGCTCGATCCCCGCCGCTTCCAGCGCCATCGAGGGAATCACGTCCTCGGTCACGCCCAGGCCGCTCAAGCCCTTGGGAATTTCCACGGCGGCACACAGCGCGACCATGGCCTCCACGGCTTCGTCGGCCGCTTCCAGATCACTCAGGTGAGCGGTCTTGAGGCCCATGGCTTCAGCGATGTCGCGCATGCGCTCGACGCAGGCCATTTTGTTCCACGTCATGACATACGGCAGCAACAAGGCGTTGGCGACGCCATGGGACACGTGAAAGCGCCCGCCCAATGGATAGGCCAGCGCATGCACCGCCCCGACCCCGGCATTGCCGAATGCCATGCCGGCCATCAGGCTGGCCGTGGCCATGTCCTCACGGGCTTGCAGGTGCGCGGGGTTGGCATAGGCCTTGGGCAAGGCGCGGGTGATCAGTTTGATTGCGCCGATGGCCAGGGCATCGGTGATCGGCGAAGCATTCAGCGACAGGTAGGCCTCGATCGCATGCACCAGCGCATCGACGCCGCTGGCAGCCGTGACGCTGCGCGGGCAAGTGAGGGTCATCTGTGGGCTGACCAACGCCACGTCCGGCAACAGAAAATCGCTGACGATGCCTTTTTTCAGTTGCGCGGCCTTGTCGGAGAGGATCGCCACGTTGGTGACTTCCGAACCGGTACCGGCCGTGGTGGGGATGGCAATCATGGGCGGGCCTTTGCGCGGCACCTGGTCGACGCCGAACATATCCTGCAGCTCGCCGTGGTACCCGGCATAGACGCCCACGCACTTGGCGATGTCGATGGCACTGCCGCCGCCCAGGCCGATCAGGCCATCGTGACCGCCGTCGCGGTAGGCTTGCATGCAGTCCTCGACAATGGCGATTTCCGGGTCCGGCATGACCCGGTCGAAAATCTCGTAGTCGCGTCCGCCCAGGTGTTGCAGGGCCAGCTCCACGGTGCCGGACTTGACCAGCGCCGCGTCGGTCACGATCAGCGGATTGTCGACATCCAGTCGCGTCAACTCGGCGGCCAGTTGCTCGATGGCAGCGGCACCCGTGATCAGTTTATGGGCGATCTTGAATGAGGAAAGACTCATGTGCGCGGCCTCTTATTCGAGTATGGGCTGGCACAAGGATAGCTCGGTATTTAAGGTTGTCTTCCATTCAGCCCATGAATACACCGCAAATCCATTGTGGGAGCGGGCTTGCTCGCGAATGCGGCGGAACATTCAATATAAATGTCGACTGACACACCGCTTTCGCGAGCAAGCCCGCTCCCACATTGGTTTTGCGTTGGGCCTCAGACCTGGGCAGTACGCAGCTTCTCGCTACGCCCACGCAACCACTCCAGGGTCAGCAGCAGAATCACCGAGAAAGCAATCAGCAAGGTCGCCGCCGCCGCGATGGTGGGGCTGAGGTTTTCGCGGATACCGCTGAACATCTGCCGTGGCAACGTGGCCTGCTCAGGGCCGGCCAGGAACAGGGTCACCACCACTTCATCGAACGACGTCGCGAAGGCGAACAGGGCGCCGGAGATCACGCCTGGGGCTATCAACGGCAGGGTCACCCGACGAAATGCCGTCAGTGGCGAAGCCCCGAGGCTGGCGGCGGCGCGAACCAGGTTGTGATTGAACCCCTGCAAGGTCGCCGACACCGTGATGATGACGAACGGCACACCCAACACGGCATGGACCACGATCAGCGAGAAGAAACTGTTGCCCATCCCCAGCGGTGCGAAGAACAGGTAGCTGGCAACGCCGATGATCACCACCGGCACCACCATGGGTGAAATCACCAAGGCCATCACCAGCGCCTTGCCTGGGAAGTCACCGCGAGTCAGGCCAATGGCCGCCAGCGTGCCAAAGATCATCGCCAGCAAGGTCGCCGCCGGGGCCACGATAATGCTGTTCTTCAACGCCCGCATCCATTCCGCCGAGGCGAAGAAATCGTGGTACCACTGCAGCGAGAAGCCTTGCAGCGGGTACACCAGGAAGCTGCCGGAGTTGAACGACAGTGGAATGATCACCAGCACCGGCAGGATCAGGAACAACAGGATCAACCCGCAGAGTATGCGCAGACTGTAGAACCACACCCGTTCGATGGGGGACATGTAAGGACTCACCATTTTCGATCTCCCCTTAGCTCAGGCGCAGGCGACTGGCGCCCACCAGCCAGCTGTAAATCAGATAAAGCACGATGGTCGCCAGCAACAGCAGCCCGCCGAGCGCCGTGGCCATGCCCCAGTTGATGCTGGTGTTGGTGTAGAACGCGACGAAGTAGCTGACCATCTGGTCGTTCGGGCTGCCCAGCAGCGCCGGCGTGATGTAGTAGCCGATGGCAAGGATGAACACCAGCAGGCAACCGGCGCCGACACCGGCATAGGTCTGCGGGAAGTACACCCGCCAGAAACTGGCGAACGGATGGCAGCCCAGGGAAATCGCCGCTCGCATGTAGGTGGGCGAGATACCTTTCATCACGCTGTAGATCGGCAGGATCATGAACGGCAGCAGGATATGGACCATGGAGATATAGACACCGGTGCGGTTGAATACCAGTTCCAGGGGCTTATCGATGACGCCCATGGCCATCAGGCCACTGTTGATCAGGCCGCCCGACTGCAGCAGCACGATCCACGCGGCGACTCGCACCAGAATCGAGGTCCAGAACGGTAGCAACACCAGGATCATCAACAGGTTGCTTTGGCGCGACGGCAGGTTCGCCAGCAGGTAGGCCAGCGGATAGGCCAACACCAGGCAGATCGCGGTGATCACCAGGCCCATCCAGAACGTACGGGTGAAAATATCCAGGTAAATCGCCTGGTCGGGGGTGGCCGGGGCCAGTTCGCCGAGGTCATCGATGCGGTGATCGACGGCCGCCAGCAGGTAATACGGGGTGACGTCACTGGTGTTGCGGCGAATCACCTGCCAATACGCCGGGTCGCCCCAACGCTCATCGAGGTTTTCCATGGCTTCTTTATAGGAAGCCGGCTCGGTGGCAAACGGCAACGCCCGAGCAGTCTTGGTCAGCAGGCTGCGATAGCCGGCCAGTTCCATGTTCAAGCGCTTGGACAAGTCGCCCAGGGTCTGATTCTTGCGGGCTTCGGCCAGGTCTTCACTGGCAGCCTTGTACACCGGCTCGCCCGGCAAACCGCGTCCGTCCCAGGCCGCGACGGCAGCGACGGTGCGGGGCATGGCGCCCACCACTTCCGGGTTGCTGACGCTTTTGAACAGCAGCGCCACGATCGGCACCAGAAACACCAGCAACAGAAACAGCACCAGCGGCGCGATCAAGGCCTGGGCCTTCCAGCGGTTGACCCGCTCGGCACGCTTGAGCCGCTGCTTAAGGGTGGGGCTGGTGCCCGCGTTCAGTGGAACGGCGATGGCCATGGCGAACTCCGCAAATCTTTTTATCGTTACAGGGGCGGCGGACCGCCTCTGTTCTTTTGAAACACCCGAGTTGATGCAGGAACCTGTGGGAGCGAGCTGGCTCGCGATGGCTGCGGCACACTCAATACTGAGGTGCCTGACAGACCGCTATCGCGAGCAAGCTCGCTCCCACATGGATCTCATCCGGTTTCAGACCGTCGAGTTACTTGGCCGCCCAGGAGTTGAAACGCTGCTCCAGTTGCTCACCGTTGTCAGCCCAGAAGCTGACGTCGATCTGCACCTGGTTGGCGATGTTTTCCGGGGTGGTCGGCATGTCTTTCAGGACATCCTTGGCCAGCAACGGCACAGCCTGGGTATTGGCCGGGCCGTAGGCGATGTTTTCCGAGTAGGTTTTCTGCTGCTGCGGTGCCACCGAGAAGGCGATGAATTTCTTCGCCGCTTCGGCACGGGTCTTGTCCAGGCCGCGCGGGATGGCCCAGGCGTCGAAGTCGTAGATGCCGCCGTTCCACACCACTTTCAGGTTGCTTTCTTTCTGTACCGCAGCGATCCGGCCGTTGTAGGCCGAGCTCATGACCACGTCACCGGAAGCCAGGTATTGCGGCGGCTGGGCGCCGGCTTCCCACCACTGGATGTTTGGCTTGAGCTCGTCGAGCTTCTTGAACGCACGATCCTGGCCATCTTTGCCAGCCAGCACCTTGTAGACGTCTTTCGGCGCTACGCCGTCGGCCATCAAGGCGAATTCCAGGGTGTACTTGGCACCTTTACGCAGGCCGCGCTTGCCCGGGAATTGCTTGGTGTCCCAGAAGTCCGCCCAACTGGTCGGCGCGGTCTTGAGTTTGTCGGCGTTGTAGGCCAGCACGGTCGACCATACGAAGAAACCTACGCCGCAAGGCTGAATGGCACCCTTGACGTAATCCTCGGCCTTGCCGAACAGGGCCGGATCGAGTTGCTCAAACATGTCCTCGTCACAGCCACGGGACAATTCCGGGGACTCGACTTCCACCAGGTCCCAGGAAACGCTCTTGGTATCGACCATGGCCTTGACCTTGGCCATTTCGCCGTTGTACTCGCCAGCCACGATCTTGCCGTTGCCGGCCGCTTCCCACGGTGCGTAGAAGGCTTTGACCTGAGCCGCCTTGTTCGCCCCGCCGAAAGACACCACGGTCAGGTCCGGGCCCGCCGCCATCGCGCTTGCCGTACCCATCATGCCCAGTGTCAGGGCTGTGAACTTCAGGGATCTCAACATTTATTGTTCTCTCCACGTGCAGGGTTGGTGTTGGTACAGCAGGGGGCGATCAATTCGCCTCTAAAAGGGGATCGAGCGCACGCACATGCTCGACTTGCCAGCCAAGCGGAACCACGTCCCCGACGGCGAGCGCGGGATCGAGCTCGGCAATCGGCTGTTTCACGAAGAAGTCGTTCTTGCCGCAGACTTCCAAGCGAACCCGGACGTGGTCGCCCAGATAGATGAATTCCGCCACCCTCCCTGAGAAGCGGTTGACACAGTGTTCGCTGACGCCGTTGAGGCTCACCCGTTCCGGACGGATCGACAGGGTCACCGGCTCGCCGGGCTGGCCGACGTTCACCGCCAGGGCCTCGACTTTCTCGCCGCGCGCCAGCTCCACCAGGCAACGATCGCCAGTGTGGCTGTGCAGGCGACCGTTGAGACGGTTGTTTTCGCCGATGAAGTTGGCGACGAAGGTATTTTTCGGCTCTTCATACAGGGTGCGCGGTGGGGCGATCTGCTGGATTTCGCCCTGGTGGAATACCGCCACGCGGTCGGACATGGTCAAGGCTTCGCCCTGGTCGTGGGTCACGTAGACCACGGTCACGCCAAGGCGCTGATGCAGGTGCTTGATTTCCATCTGCATGTGTTCGCGCAATTGCTTGTCCAGCGCACCAAGAGGTTCATCCATCAGCACCAGCTGCGGCTCGAACACCAGCGCCCGGGCCAGGGCCACCCGTTGTTGCTGGCCGCCGGACAATTGCGCCGGGTAGCGTTGGGCGAAGCTGTCCAGCTGGACCATGCTCAGGACGCGCTTGACCCGATCGCTGACGTCGCTCTTGTTCAGGCCTCGCACGGTCAACGGGAAAGCGAGGTTCTCGGCGACAGTAATATGGGGGAACAAGGCGTAGTTCTGGAACACCATGCCGATGTCGCGCTTGTGTGGTGGCACATTGTTGATCGAGCGCCCGGCCAGCAGAATCTCGCCGGCGGTTGGGGTTTCAAACCCGGCGAGCATCATCAGGCTGGTGGTCTTGCCGGAGCCTGAAGGCCCGAGCAGGGTCAGGAATTCGCCTTTGCGAATGTCCAGGTTAAGGTCTTTGACGATCAGGTTCTCGCCGTCGTAGCTCTTCTGCACACCACGAAAGCTGACCAGCACATCGCTGGCCCCCGCGCTTGAATCGACCTGGCTCATACCCGCACCTTTTGTTTTGATGACTGCTTGTGAATCAAGCCTAGTGGAGCCTGGGGTCCGCGCAAATCGGGACGCAGGAGAGAATCGCCTCAGCCGGATGGAAGAGTCGGGGTAGGGATTGCCCTACAAGGATGGCGGGATTGGGTAAATGCAGCGGCGAGTTTTAAGCGGCAAGCTGCAAGCAGGGGCAAAAAGCGCTGTTGGGGTGTGTCGCAAATGGATATGCCAACACAAAACCCAGGGGGAATGGTGAAGTTCAGAGCAACTTGTGCTCCATCGCATATTTCACCAACTCCGCCAATGAGGTGATGTTGAGCTTTTGCATCAGCCGCGCCTTGTGGGTGCTGATGGTCTTGCTGCTCAGGGCCAGTTGCTGGGCGATGTCGTTGACGTTGGCGCCCTGGGCCAGGCGTTCGAAGACTGAGAACTCGCGCTCGGACAGCAGCGAGTGCAGCGGACGCGCGTCGGTCAGGCCGACTTCGAAGACCATACGGTCGGCCAGGTCCGGGTCGATGTAGCGCCCGCCGGCCGCGACCTTGCGAATCGCCATGAGCAGCAGGGCCGGGTCGCTGTCCTTGGTCGCGTAGCCAGCGGCCCCTACTTTCAATGCACGGGCGGCCATTTGCGCCTCGTCATGCATCGACAGCACCAGGATGGCCGGTGGATTGTTCAGCGCCCGGATCCGTGGGATCGCCTCCAGCCCGTTGACACCGGGCATGGAAATGTCCAGCAGCACCACTTCGCAGGGCACATGACGCAGGGTTTCGAGCAATTGTTCGCCATTGCTCGCCTCTCCCACCACCACCAGATCCTTGGCCAGGCCGATCAACTGTTTGATGCCTTCCCGGACGATGGTGTGGTCTTCGGCTACCAGTACACGGATCACATTGCTCTCCAGATTCAGGGGCTCATCGCAAACGTGTTCGCAATGGCTACTTTACGCTCTACATCCTTGCCAACAGATCCATCGCTATCGCGAGCAAGCTCGCTCCCACATTGGATGGGTGATTGAACACAGGTGTTGAATCCACCCCGCAACCATGTGGGAGCGAGCTTGCTCGCGATAGGGCCAGCCCAGGCGACCCAAGACCATCAGACCTCATGCAACGGCACCCGCACCGACAAGGTCGTCCCCTCCCCCGGTTCACTGTCCAGGGTCAATTGACCGCCCATGATCAGCACCCGCTCACGCATGCCGACCAGACCAAAGGACGTCGGCCGGCTGGTATCGGCAATAAATCCTACACCGTCGTCGCTGACCGTCAGACATAAATCAGCGCCTTGTTGAGCCAGCGTCAACTCCACGGTATGCGCCTGGGCATGGCGCATCACGTTGGTCAGCGCCTCCTGGAGAATCCGAAACAGGCCGATGGCCTTGGCATCGCTCAAGGGCGGCAGATTGTCCGGCACCTGCACCAGGCAAGGAATCTGCGTACGCGCCTCGAAGCGCCGGGCCTGCCATTCGATGGCTGAGGCGATACCGGCATCCAGGATCGGCGGGCGCAACGCCGTCGCCACGTCCCGCACCAGTTGGAACAACTGGGCAATCAAACGCTTCATGCTGTTAAGCCGCTCATGCAGGCCCGGGTCGAGTTGCGCGTAGGCCAATTCACACATGGAAGTTTCAAGCTTCAACACCGTCAGCATCTGGCCCAGCTCGTCGTGGACTTCCCGGGCAATACGGGCTTTTTCCTCTTCCCGCACGCTTTCCAGGTGCGCCGACAATTCGCGCAGCTGCTCCCGGGAACGGGCCAGTTCCAGCTCGATGCGCTTGCTGTCGGTGATGTCCCAGACGATACCGTCCCAGACATAGGCGCCATCCTCGAGACGACGGGTGATCGCCTTGATCTCGGCCCATCGTTCCTGGCCTTCGCGGGTCAGGATGCGGCCCTGCCATGACCAATCGCTGTCGGTGTCCAGCGCCTGGTCCTGGGTGCGGTGATAATCGGCCTTGTCCTCCGGGTGCACCAGGCTGCGTAGCCCGGTGTCGCTGCGGGCCAGGGTTGCAGGGGAATAACCCACCAGGCTTTCGCTGCCTTCGCTGATGTAGGCAAAGTCGATCTGGCCGGTCACCGGCGCCCGCTCCAGGCGAAAGACCAGGCCCGGCACATTGGCGGCGATGCCTTGCAGCCGCGCCTCGCTTTCGCGCAACGCCGCCAGCGCACGTCGGCGCTCGGTCACATCATTGAGGTAGACCACCAGGTATTCGGCGTCACGAAAACGCAGGAAGCTCAGGGACACGTCGGCCGGCAGGATGCTGCCGTCGGCTCGCACGCACTCGGTTTCGAAGCTCTGCGGCCCCTCTTCACTGGCCCGGGCGCGCTTCCACAGGTTCAACCAGCGGTCCATGTGCAAGCCCGGCTCGAAGTCGATCAAGGGCCGGTCGATGATGGCGCCCGAAGCGTAGCCAAGCATGGTTTCGGCCGCTCGGTTGGCGTAGCGCACGTGGCTGTCCCAATTGACCCACAGAATGCCGACGGTGCTTTGGTCGATGGAAAACTGCGTCAGGCGCAAGGCTTCTTCGCTGGCAGCACGCTGGGCGATGTCTTCCCTCGCGGCACGCAGACGGCGCTCCAGGCCACGTTGCTGGCGGCGCTGCCAGAACACGATGGCGACACTGCTGAGCAGCAGGGCCAGGATCAACAGGGTCAGGTTCTGCCAGAAACCCGGGGTTTCGGTCAGGCGTGGGTATTTGGGCTTGAGCCAACGGCTGTGCAACTGCTCCAGCTCCTTGGCCGGGATCGCCTGCAAACCGCTGTCGATGATTTCTGCCAGCTCCGGCCAGTCCCGGCGTGTGGCCACCCGTAGCAACTGCGGCAGACCAATGTCGCCCACCACCGCCAGCTCGGCGAATTCGGGCTCGACCATCAACCGCCCCAACTGCGCTTCGTCGACCACCGCGTATCGGGCCTGCTGGGTCAGCAGCAATTGCAGGGCCTCACGCTCCATCGGCACGCCTTGCAGGTTCAGCGTCGGGTAGTTGCTGCGCAGGTAATCAGCCGTGGCGCTGGGCATGCGCACCGCGACACGGGCCTGGGCGTCGAGTTTTTCCAACTCCACCCCCTCAGCCCCTTTCTGCGCACCGACGATCAATTGCGGCACGCGCATGTAGGGATCGGAAAACTGCCAGAGCTTGAGCCCGCCCGGGGATTGGGTCAGGCCCGGAGCGACGTCCACCTCGCCAGCACGCACCGCGGCTTCCAGTTGCGCCACGTCCTGGAAATTGCGCCAGGTCAGCTCGACGTTCAAGGCCTTGCCCAGCCACTGCATCAACTCGACGTTGGTACCGGACAACCGCTGTAAACGCCGGTCGTATTGCGCATAGGGCGCCTGCAAGACCAGGCCGACCCGCCATTGCGGATGTTGCACCAGCCATTGGCGCTGCCCTGCATTCAATTGCACCCCAGGCGCCGACGGCGCGGGCGCGGCCCACGCCATCAAGGGAAGCCATAAACAGCCGATAACCCACAGGCAGCAAAAACGCATCATCGAAGTCTCATGCACTGACAAATACTGACCAACCCATTAGGCTGCCGGAAATACTTCTGGTCATGGAATATCCGATGCCCTCTGTTTATCGCCTGGCGTTGCCAGCATTGTGCCTGTCGCTGATCCTGCCAAGTGCCTTTTCTGTCCAGGCCAGCGAAACGGCCCCCGCCGCCGAGCAACCTGCCCAAGAAAAAACCGTCGAGCGCCAGCCTTTGCTCGAGCGTAGCCAGGAAGAAGCGGCTGCACTTGGACGAAAAATCCCGCCCCAGGAACAGCAGCAGTTGCAGACCGGCAGCGACACCTTCCTGGCGCTGTGGAAACCGGCCAATACCAGTGAACCCAGGGGCGCGGTCATCATAATCCCCGGGGCCGGTGAAACAGCTGACTGGCCTCAAGTCGTCGGCCCATTGCGCAAAAAGTTGCCCGATGTCGAATGGAGCAGCCTGAGTATCACCCTGCCGGACCTGCAAAGCGACGTCATTGCACCACGCGTAGTGGAAGCACCGCCCGAGACCAAACCGGCCGACACCGCTGCCGCGGCACCGGACGCCACCACTTCGGCGCCGATCGAACAGGTCGCAGGCGGCGAAGCCGATGCGGTGGATCCGGTCGTTGCGCCAAACGATGAAGAGCACGCCAAGGCCGACGCCGAGCGCATCTTCGCCCGTATCGATGCGGCGCTGGCCTACGCCGAACAGCAAAGCGCACGCCGCATCGTGCTGCTGGGCCATGGCACCGGCGCCTATTGGGCCGCGCGTTACTTGAGTGAAAAGCAGCCCTCGCAAGTCGAACGCTTCGTGATGGTGGCTGCGCAGACGCCGGTCACTGCCAACCCCGGCCTGGCCGAACTGACCCCAACCTTGAAGCTGGCGACCGCCGATATCTTCTACATGGACAAACCGCTGGATCGCAACGCGGCGCTGGAGCGCTTGCAGGGGAGCAAGCGCTTGAAAGGTTCGACCTTCAGCCAAGTGTCCCTCAAGGCCCTGCCGAACCCGTCGGCGGAGCAGGAACAGCTGTTTCGGCGGGTTCGGGGTTGGTTGAATCCGCAGAAGCCGGGGGAGTAAGGGGCACTACAGACATCAGACCGGAGGCAGAATGTGGCGAGGGGATTTATCCCCTCGCCACAAATGCTCCCCGCAGCGCTACCGAAAATCCCGCCGTTCCCGAATCAGTCGATAGGCGTTATGCAACTCCCGGGTTTTATCGGTGGCCTCACGCACCTGCAACGGTGTCGCGCCGCTGCCGGCAATCTTGTCCGGGTGATGCCGACTGAGTAGCCGCCGGTAAGCGCGCTTGATCTGCGACGGTTCGCTGGTGGCCGAAACCCCCAGCAAGCGCAGGGCTTCCTGATAGGTCACGCCGGCGTTGGGCCGCGACAGTTTCTGCGGTTCGTAATCGGCCGCCAGCGCCTGGACCTGTTGCGGCGTCCAGCCCAACCAGCGGCCCCATTGGGCCACCAGCTCCCGCTCACTGACACCGGCACGCCCATCGGCCCAGACCATCCGCCAACAGGCGCGCAGCACCCCTTCAGCCGCATGGGGCTGGACGGCCAGGCGGCGCATGTAACCGCGCAAGCGATCGTTTCCGGACTTGCCACGGTTGAACGCCGCGATCGCCCGGCGCTGCGCAGATTCGCTCAGGTCCAGCGCCCGCATCTCCTGGCGAGCCTGCTGGATGTGGCCGTCGACCACACGCCCATCGCATTTGGCCAGGCGTCCGAGCAATACAAACAACAACTCATCGTTGCGCAACGCCGGGCGGCCGCCCAGCCGCTCACGTATTTGTGCCCAGCCCTGCAGGTTCAGGCGCCGGTCTAACGCCTGTCCCAACAACGCACCAAGCATGGCCCCCGGAATGCTGGCTATGGCAAAGCCCGCCCCGGCTCCAATCAGAGTCCCTGGCCACCACATATCAACCGCTCGCTTCTATCAAGGTTTCGACCTGCGCCAACCGTTCATGGGTACCGACATCGACCCAATGCCCTTTCAGGTGCTCGCCACTGACGCGCCCCTCAGCCATGGCCGTGCGCAACAGCGGTGCGAGCTTGAAGGCACCGCCTGTGCAACCGTCGAACAACCGCGGGTGCAGGACGGCGATGCCGCTATAGGTCAGGTTGTCGGCAGGCGTTTGCCCATCGTGAACCTTTCCGTCGGCCAGGATGAAATCGCCGTCCGGGTGATGCTCTGGATTATCGACGAGCACCAGGTGTGCCAGCCCTTCTAGCGGCCTGCGCAAGGCGCTGAAATCGTAGTCGGTCCAGATATCGCCGTTCACCACCACAAACGCGTCATCGCCCAGCAGCGGCAAAGCCCGGAAAATCCCACCGCCGGTCTCCAGCGGCTCGCCTTCGGGCGAAAACCGAATGCTCACGCCAAAACCTGAACCGTCCCCCAGGTGATCTTCGATCTGCTGGCCGAGCCAGGCGTGATTGATCACGATCTCCGAGAACCCGGCCTTGGCGAGCGCCCGCAAGTGGTACTCGATCAAGGGGACGCCACCCACGCGAATCAACGGCTTTGGCGTGGTCAGGGTCAAGGGGCGCATGCGCTCGCCCTTGCCCGCCGCCAGGATCATCGCCTTCATGCCGTTGCTCCGGCCGATTGGCGCAAGCTGCCAAGCAGCTCTTCGAGCGGCGCCAGTTCAGGACGCCGGGCAATGACCGCTTCTATATAAGCAAAGAAGCGCGGCACATCGCCTAGGTAACGTGGCTTGCCATCACGGTGGCAGATGCGCGCGAAGATCCCGATGACCTTGAGGTGACGCTGCACGCCCATCAAATCGCTGGCCCGCAGGAAATCCTCGAGATCCGGCTGGACGGGAATGCCGAGGACGCCGGCCTGTTGCCAGTAAGTCTCCAGCCAGCCACGCACACGCGCTTCGGGCCAACTGAGGAAAGCATCCTTGAACAGGCAGGTCACGTCATAGGTGACCGGGCCATAGACCGCATCCTGGAAGTCCAGCACACCGGGGTTCGGGACGCTGAGCATCAGGTTGCGCGGCATGTAGTCGCGGTGCACCAGCACTTTGGGCTGGGCCAGGGCACTGTCGATCAACAGCTCGCTGGCCTGTTGCCAGAGTTGCTGCTGGGCCGAATCGAACTCGATGCCCAGCTCGCGCTTGACGTACCACTCGGGAAACAATTCCAGCTCCCTACGCAGCAACGCGACGTCGTAGCTCGGCAACGGCGCGACCATCGGCAGTTGCTGGAAAGCCAACAAGGCTTGCAGGGCATCAGCGAATAAATCGTCGGCATTTTCGCCGTCGATCACATCCAGATAGGTCTGATTGCCCAGGTCATTGAGCAAAAGAAAGCCGCGATCGAGGTCTTCGGCATAAATTTTCGGCACGTTGATGCCGGATTTCGCCAGCAAAAAAGCAATATCCACGAAGGGTTTGCAGTTTTCCTGGGGCGGTGGCGCATCCATCACGATCAAACTGCGGCCCTCGCCTTCCCAGCGGAAGTACCGCCGGAAACTCGCGTCACTGCTGGCGGCGGTCAACGTGGCCGGGGGTACGGCGCCCCAGCCCTGTTGAGTGAAAAGGATCGGCAGTTGTTCATCGAGCCAAAGTTTCAGGTGTTGCAAGCGTACATCTTGGTCGGGCATTGCAAGGGTCTCCGACGGCGCTAGCCGTCAAGCGGGTCATGCTTTATTATCCAGCATCTTTTTCAGACCATCGAGAGGCGTGCGGCCCACACCGCGGGCAGATGGCACGCAGGAAGCCCGGACTAATAAGATGGCATTGAAATCCCCCGCGTTTCGTAAAAAATTTCCGTTGCTGGTCACCGGCAGTCTGCTGGCCCTGCAACCCCTGGCCTCTTCATTCGTCGTCGCGGCGCAGCAGTATGACTGCTCCGTCTCCGCTTCGGGTGCCTGGGACTGTGCGCCCAAGACACCGGCCGCCGCGTTACCGCCGCGTCCCGTGCATGACGGCAGCGCGGTTTCCGATAGCGGCGCGGCTGCGGCCGACAGCAGCTCGGGCGAGGTCGCCGGCGAAAAGCCGATGCTCGTTACCGAAGCCAAGGGCCGAGGTCTGAAGTCGCGCAGTGCAGACTACAGCCACCTGGATTGGGTTCCACGAGAGAACCTCACCCCGGCGCAACTGGCTGAAACCGGTCCGTACTGCGCCGGTGCCTATATCGAGCCGACGCGTCCTGGCATGAATGACAAGACCGCCAAGAGCGACGCCCCCACCTTCCTCGGCGCCAAGGCGTCACGCTATCAGCAGGAAGAACAGGTGGCGACCCTGGCCGGTGACGTGGTCATGCGCCAGGGCAGCATGCAGGTCGAGGCCGACGAGGCCAGCCTGTACCAGGCCGAGAACCGTGGCGAGCTGAGCGGCAACGTGCGGGTTCGCGACAACGGTACGCTGATCGTCGGCGACCACGCCGATGTACAACTGGACACCGGCGAAGCCAAGGTCGACAACGCCGAATACGTGATGCACAAGTCGCGCATCCGCGGTAACGCGCTGTACGCCAAGCGCGCCGAGAACGCGATCATCCGTCTCAAGGACGGTACGTACACCACGTGCGAGCCGGGCAGCAACGCCTGGACGCTCAAGGGCAACAACATCACCCTGAACCCGGCTACCGGCTTCGGCACCGCGACCAACGTGACGCTGCGGGTCAAGGACATTCCAGTCCTGTACACGCCTTATATCTATTTCCCGATCGACGACCGTCGCCAGTCCGGCTTCCTGCCGCCGACCATCGGCAGCGGCACCGATACCGGCTTCCTGCTGGTCACCCCGTACTACTTCAACCTGGCACCGAACTACGACGCCACGTTGTACCCGCGCTACATGAGCAAGCGTGGCCTGTTGATGGAAGGCGAGTTCCGCTACCTGACCAAGTCCAGCGAAGGTCAGTTCGGTGCGGCTTACCTTAATGATGAAGAAGACGAGCGCGCCAAGCAGTCCGACTACAGCAAGACCCGCTATATGTACAACTGGCAGCACAAGGGCGGGCTCGATTCGCGCGTGCTGACGGAAGTCGATTACACCAAGATCAGCGATCCTTACTACTTCCAGGATCTGGAGACCGATCAGATCGGCGTCGAGTCCAGGGATTATGTAAACCAGCAAGGGGCCATCAGCTATCGGGGTGATAATTATGTTGCCCGCTTGAATGCCCAGGCTTATCAGATGGCGACGATTTCGAAGATCACGCCTTATAACCGTCTGCCTCAAATAACCTTTGATGGCGCACTACCTCAGCATCCCTACGGCCTGGATTTCGCTTACAAGACGGAATTGGTTCGGTTTGATCGGGACTTGAGGAATGGCCTTTACAGCAACGAAGAAGGTGATACAACACCGTGGCTGGATAACAACATCCGCGGCCTTGCGCGGGCTAATGGCAATCGCCTGAATTTGGCACCGGTCATGAGCCTGCCGATGGAAGCGACCTATGGCTACATCAAGCCGTCTCTGAAATACCAGTACACCCAATATGATTTGGATCTGGACAGCAGAGGTAAATCGCAGGTTGCTTCGCAGAGCGCCGAGGCCGATCGTCTGCGCGGCACCTACAGCAGCAGCCAAAGCCGTGGCGTTCCGATCGCCAGCATTGACAGTGGCCTGTATTTCGACCGCGACACCCAGTGGTTCGGCACCAACTATCGCCAGACCCTGGAACCACGCCTGTTCTACCTCTATGTACCAGAGAAGGATCAGAGCGACATTCCGGTCTTCGATACCAGCGAATCGACTTTCAGCTATTCCTCGCTGTTCCGGGACAACCGCTTTACCGGTTCCGACCGTGTCGGCGACGAAAACAAACTGTCCTTGGGCGTAACCAGCCGCTGGATCGAAGAAAACGGCTTCGAACGCCAACGCGTCAGCGTCGGCCAAGCCCTGTACTTCAAGGATCGCGAAGTGCAGTTGCCAGGCATCGATTTCAAGACACGCGAGGACGCCAAGTCGGACGTTTCCCCGTATGCCTTGGAATACGAATACCGCTGGAATCGCGACTGGCGCACCACCGCCACCTACAACTGGGACCCAGACACCCGCAGTCCTCGCTCGGGTAGCGCGATGTTCCATTATCAGCCGGAAGACAACCCGAACAAGGTCATCAACGCTGGCTACCGCTATCGCAACGACCAAGTCCGCTACGACGAGGCTACCGGTCAGTGGCAAGTGGGCGGCGGCGACTACGGCACACCAGGCACACCTGGCTACGTGAAAGACTACTACAAGATCAAGCAGCACGACTTCTCGGTCATCTGGCCGATCGTGCCGCAGTGGAACGTCATCAGCCGTTGGCAGTATGACTACAACCGCAACCGTACCCTGGAAGCCTTCGGTGGTTTCGAATACGACAACTGCTGCTGGAAACTGCGCCTGATCAACCGTTACTGGGTCGACTATGAAGAGTTCAGTCAGGCCGCCCCGGAAAACGAAAAAGGCGACCACGGCGTCTTCCTCCAAATTGTTCTGAAGGGACTCGGCGGCCTGACCGGCGCCAAGGTAGAGAGCTTCCTCGACAAAGGCATCCAAGGTTATCGTGAACGTGAAGATCAAGCTTTCTGATTGTCTGCGCCCGCTGATGCTGGGCGCGCTGTTCCTGGGTACCGCGGCCAACGCCGCGGTACAGTCCATCGATAAAGTGGTGGCCATCGTCGACAACGACGTGGTCATGCAGAGCCAGCTGGACCAACGCGTCCATGAAGTGCAGCAAACCATCGCCAAGCGCGGCGGTGGCCTGCCGCCTCCGGGCGTGCTGGACCAACAAGTGCTCGAGCGCCTGATCGTCGAAAACCTGCAATTGCAGATTGGCGAACGTTCCGGCATTCGCATCACCGATGAAGAACTGAACCAGGCCGTGGGCACCATTGCCCAGCGCAACAACATGAGCATCGACCAGTTCCGCGCCGCCCTGGCTCGCGACGGCCTCTCCTACGAGGACGCCCGCGATCAGATCCGCCGCGAAATGGTCATCAGCCGTGTGCGCCAGCGCCGTGTCGCCGAACGCATCCAGGTGTCGGAGCAGGAAGTGAAGAACTTCCTTGCGTCCGACCTGGGCAAGATGCAGCTTTCCGAAGAGCTGCACCTGGCGAACATCCTGATTCCTACCCCGGAAAGCGCCAACTCCGAAGCCATCCAGAGCGCTTATCGCCAGGCAATGGATGTCTACCAGCAGCTCAAGCAAGGCGCTGATTTCGGCCAGATGGCTATAGCCAAGTCGGGCAGCGACAACGCCCTGGAAGGCGGCGACATGGGCTGGCGCAAGCCCGCTCAACTGCCACCTCCGTTCGACCGTGAACTGAGCGCCATGGCCGTGGGCGACATCACCCAGCCAGCACGCACGCCAGGCGGCTTCATCATCCTGAAAGTGCTGGAAAAACGCGGTGGCGGAACCCAGGTCCGTGACGAAGTACATGTTCGCCACATCCTGATCAAGCCAAGCGAGATTCGCAGCGAAGCCGAGACCAAGCGCCTGGCCGAGAAACTCTACGACCGCATCGAAGCGGGCGAAGACTTCGCCGAACTGGCGAAGAGCTTCTCGGAAGACCCGGGGTCGGCCCTCAACGGTGGCGACCTGAACTGGGTTGACCCGAATGCGCTGGTTCCCGAGTTCCGCCAGGTCATGGCCGACACGCCGCAAGGCCAGCTGTCCAAGCCGTTCAAGAGCCCTTATGGCTGGCACGTGCTGGAAGTCCTTGGCCGCCGCGCCACCGACAGCACCACCCAGGCGCGCGAACAGCAGGCGATGACCGTATTGCGTAACCGCAAATACGACGAAGAGCTGCAAACCTGGCTGCGTCAGATTCGCGACGAAGCCTACGTTGAAATCAAACTTCCTGGTGCAGACCAGGCAGCGCAGTGAAACCCAAGCGTTTCGCGCTGACACCCGGCGAACCAGCCGGCATCGGTCCCGACCTGTGCCTGCTGCTCGCCTCGCAACCCCAGCCACATCCCCTGATAGCTATCACCAGTCGCGAGCTGCTCCTTGAGCGGGCCGCGCAACTGGGGGTGGTTGTTGACCTGCTGCCGGTGTCACCCCAGGCCTGGCCGGATGCTCCGGCGCCCGCCAACAGCCTGTATGTCTGGGATACGCCGTTGGGCGCCCCGGTCGTCACCGGGCAGTTGGATCAGGCCAACGCCGCGTTCGTCCTGCAAACCCTGACCCGCGCTGGCCAAGGCTGCCTGGACGGAGCGTTCGCCGCCATGATCACCGCTCCGGTGCACAAGGGCGTGATCAACGAGTCCGGGATTGCCTTTTCCGGGCACACCGAATTCCTGGCTGAGCTGACCAACACCGCGCAAGTGGTGATGATGCTCGCCACCCGTGGCCTGCGTGTGGCCCTGGTGACCACCCACCTGCCCTTGCGGGACATCGCCGACGCCATTACCCCGGAACGCCTGGAACGGGTCACGCGCATCCTGCACGCCGACCTCCAGGAAAAATTCGGCATCGCCCGGCCACGCATCCTGGTCTGCGGGCTCAACCCCCATGCCGGCGAAGGCGGACACCTGGGCCGTGAAGAAATCGACATCATCGAACCCACCTTGGAGCGCTTGCGCAGCGAGGGCATGGACCTGCGTGGCCCGCTGCCTGCCGACACTCTGTTTACCCCCAAATATCTGGAGCACTGCGATGCGGTGCTGGCGATGTACCACGACCAGGGCCTGCCCGTGCTGAAGTACAAAGGCTTCGGTGCGGCCGTCAACGTGACGTTAGGCCTGCCGATCATCCGTACCTCCGTGGACCATGGCACCGCCCTGGACCTGGCCGGCAGCGGCAAGATCGATACGGGCAGCCTGCAAGTCGCGCTGGAAACCGCCTACCAGATGGCCGAGACCCATTTATGACCGAGCAATACCAACACCGCGCGCGCAAGCGCTTCGGCCAGAACTTCCTGCATGACGCCGGCGTGATCGATCGCATCCTGCGCTCCATCCGGGCCAAGCCCGACGACCGCCTGCTGGAAATCGGGCCGGGCCAGGGCGCCCTGACCGAGGGCCTGCTCGACAGCGGCGCGCAACTGGACGTCGTGGAACTGGACAAAGACCTGGTCCCGATTCTTAACCAACAGTTCGCCGGCAAGAGCAACTTCAGCCTGCACCAGGGCGACGCGCTGAAGTTCGACTTCAATAGCCTGAACGCCGAGCCGAACAGCCTGCGGGTGGTGGGCAACCTGCCGTACAACATTTCCACGCCGTTGATCTTCCATCTGTTGAGCAATGCCGGTCTGATCCGCGACATGCACTTCATGCTGCAGAAAGAAGTGGTCGAGCGCCTCGCCGCCGGCCCTGGCGGTGGCGACTGGGGTCGCCTGTCGATCATGGTCCAGTACCATTGCCGGGTCGAACACCTGTTCAACGTCGGTCCGGGTGCATTCAACCCGCCGCCAAAAGTCGATTCGGCCATCGTCCGCCTGGTGCCCCATGCTGTCCTGCCACACCCGGCCAAAGATCATCGCCTGCTGGAGCGGGTGGTGCGCGAAGCGTTCAACCAGCGCCGTAAAACCTTGCGCAACACCTTGAAACTGTTGCTCAGCAGCGCCGAAATCGAAGCCGCCGGCGTCGACGGCAGCCTGCGCCCCGAGCAGTTGGACCTGGCGGCGTTCGTACGCCTGGCCGACAAGCTCAGCGAACAGGCCGCTCCGCAAGCCGACGCCAACTGAACGGGTGACGAGCGCTATCGGGCAGTACGCCAGTCTGGTCTACTACCCGATACTTGGCCTAGACTGATCTCCTGAGTCGCGCCCGCGTCCCGCTTCGTTTTTAAGGCCTTATTTGCATGTCTGATCCTCGTTACCAGGTCGACGTCAGCGTCACCACCCGTTTTCTGGCAGAACAGTCGCAACCCGAGCATGACCGCTTCGCCTTCGCCTACAGTATTACCGTGCGCAACAACGGCTCGTTGCCGGCCAGGCTGCTGTCGCGGCACTGGGTCATCACCGACGGCGACGGTCATGTCGAAGAAGTGCGCGGTGAAGGCGTGGTTGGCCAGCAGCCGTTGATCGACGCCGGCGCAAGCCACAGCTACAGCAGCGGGACGGTGATGACCACCAAGGTCGGCACCATGCAGGGTACCTACCAGATGCTGGCCGAGGATGGCACACGCTTCGATGCCGTCATCAAGCCCTTTCGCCTGGCCGTGCCCGGAGCCCTGCACTAATGGCCACCTATGCGGTCGGCGACCTGCAAGGCTGCCTCGACCCGCTCAAATGCCTGCTGGAACGCGTCGCCTTCGATCCGCAAAAAAGATACGTTGTGGCTGGTGGGTGACTTGGTCAACCGGGGTCCGCAGTCCCTTGAGACGCTGCGCTTTCTCTACAGCATCCGCCAGTCGCTGGTGTGTGTGCTCGGCAACCACGACCTGCACCTGTTGGCCGCCTGGCAGAACATCGAGCGCCTGAAAAAATCCGATACCTTGAGCGAAATACTCGCCGCCCCCGATTGCATTGAACTGCTGGAGTGGCTGCGCCAGCAAAAGCTCATGCATTACGACGAGCAACGCAACCTCGCGCTGGTCCATGCTGGCATCCCGCCCCAGTGGTCCCTGCGCAAGGCGCTCAAGTGCGCCGCCGAGGGTGGAACAGGCATTGCGCGACGACAATCTGTTCGCCCCTTACCTGGATGGCATGTACGGCAACGAGCCGGTCAAGTGGGACAACGACCTCACCGGCAGCGCCCGCCTTCGCGTCATCACCAATTATTTCACGCGCATGCGCTTCTGCACCCGCGACGGCAAGCTCGATCTCAAGGGCAAGGAAGGCATCGAGACCGCACCACCTGGCTATGCCCCCTGGTTCAAGCACAGCGAGCGCAAGACCCGTCACCTGAAGATCATTTTCGGGCACTGGGCGGCATTGGGAGGTCAATCCGACGAACCCGGCGTATTTGCCCTCGATACCGGCTGCGTGTGGGGCAGCGCCATGACGCTGATGAACGTCGACACGGGCGAGCAGCTGCGTTGCGATTGCGACGAACAGGGCCACGCCACAATCCATCACCCGACCACTGCACCATTGCCGACCGGCACCGCCGTTTGACCGGTGTTGCGCTCAAGCTACAGGAGTCCCTCATGACCGAATTCAAACGCATCCCCCCGGAACAGGCCCAGGCCCTGCGCGAGCAAGGCGCGGTCGTCGTCGACGTTCGCGACCCAGCCACGTTCGCGGCTTCGCATATCAGTGGCGCCCAGCATCTGGATAACCATTCCATCGCCGACTTCATCCGTGCCGCCGACCTCGATGCGCCAACCGTCGTGGTCTGCTATCACGGCAACTCCAGCCAGAGCGCAGCCGCCTATCTGATCAGCCAAGGCTTCAGCGACGTCTACAGCCTGGACGGCGGTTTTGAGCTATGGCGCACGACTTATCCTGCAGAAATAGCTCAAGGCAATCAGGAATAATTTTTTATGTCGCCCAAGCCCGCGTGAACCGTGGGTTTGGACGCTGGCAGACGAACGGTCTGCCACAACTAATTACGTATTCCACCTTTACCTCCGTGATTCCGAACTATCCTTAGCCTCAGGCCATCCAAAACAGGGGAGAGCCGGTACACCGGCGCGCGGGTCATCGGGAGTCAGCTTTCAGGAGCCTGCATTCTTGAAAGCATTCTGGGGGGTAAACGGCAACTGGATTCCCAGCGGCTGTCCAGCATCGACTGATTGATCCGACACCGGCTCCACGTATCGAGCGAGGTGACGTCATGAGCATTTTTAGCCACTTCCAGCAACGTTTCGAGTCCACGCGGCAAGAGGAATACTCGCTGCAGGAATACCTCGAACTCTGCAAGCAGGACCGCAGTGCCTATGTGTCGGCTGCGGAACGTCTGTTGCTGGCCATCGGAGAACCGGAGCTGCTGGATACCTCGGCCAACTCGAGGCTTTCGCGGATATTCTCCAATAAGGTGATTCGCCGCTATCCGGCCTTTGAGGACTTCCACGGGATGGAAGAATGCATCGACCAGATCGTGTCCTATTTCCGCCACGCCGCCCAAGGCCTGGAAGAGAAGAAACAAATCCTCTATCTGCTCGGCCCCGTGGGTGGCGGTAAATCGTCCCTGGCCGAAAAACTCAAACAACTGATCGAAAAAGTGCCCTTCTATGCCATCAAGGGCTCGCCGGTGTTCGAATCGCCCCTGGGGCTGTTCAACGCCACCGAAGACGGCGCGATCCTCGAGGAAGACTTCGGCATTCCACGCCGCTACCTCAGTACCATCATGTCGCCATGGGCGACCAAGCGCCTGGCCGAGTTTGGCGGTGACATCAGCCAGTTCCGGGTGGTCAAGCTCTACCCGTCGATCCTCAACCAGATCGCGGTGGCCAAGACCGAACCGGGGGACGAAAACAACCAGGATATTTCGGCCCTGGTGGGCAAGGTCGATATTCGCAAATTGGAAGAATTCCCACAGAACGACGCCGACGCCTACAGCTATTCGGGTGCACTGTGCCGGGCCAACCAGGGCCTGATGGAATTCGTCGAAATGTTCAAGGCGCCCATCAAGGTGCTCCACCCGCTGCTGACCGCCACCCAGGAAGGCAACTACAACAGCACCGAGGGCCTGGGGGCCATTCCGTTCACCGGCATCCTGCTGGCTCACTCCAACGAGTCGGAATGGCATACCTTCCGCAACAACAAGAACAACGAAGCCTTCATCGACCGGATCTATATCGTCAAGGTGCCGTACTGCCTGCGCGTGACCGACGAGGTGAAGATCTACGACAAGCTGCTGTTCAACAGTTCGCTGTCCAAGGCTCATTGCGCCCCCGACACCCTGAAGATGCTGGCCCAGTTCACGGTGCTGTCGCGTCTCAAGGAGCCGGAAAACTCCAACATCTATTCGAAGATGCGTGTGTACGACGGTGAAAACCTAAAGGACACCGATCCAAAGGCCAAGTCGATCCAGGAATACCGCGACAACGCGGGGGTCGACGAAGGGATGAATGGGCTGTCCACACGCTTCGCGTTCAAGATCCTGTCCAAGGTCTTCAACTTCGACCCCCACGAGATCGCGGCCAACCCCGTACACCTGCTGTATGTGTTGGAACAGCAGATCGAACAGGAACAATTCCAGGCCGAAACCCGCGAACGCTACCTGCGTTTCCTCAAGGAATACCTGGCGCCGCGCTACATCGAGTTCATCGGCAAGGAAATCCAGACGGCGTACCTGGAGTCCTACAGCGAATACGGCCAGAACATCTTCGATCGCTACGTGCTGTACGCAGACTTCTGGATCCAGGACCAGGAATACCGTGACCCGGAAACCGGCGAGATACTCAATCGCGTGGCCCTCAACGAGGAGCTGGAAAAAATCGAAAAACCGGCGGGCATCAGCAATCCGAAAGATTTCCGCAACGAAATCGTCAACTTCGTGCTGCGCGCCCGGGCCAACAACAACGGCAAGAACCCAACCTGGCTCAGCTATGAAAAGCTGCGGGTGGTCATCGAGAAGAAAATGTTCTCCAACACCGAAGACCTGCTACCCGTCATCAGCTTCAACGCCAAGGCCAGCAAGGAGGACCAGCAAAAACACAACGACTTCGTCACACGCATGGTCGAACGTGGCTACACCGACAAACAGGTACGACTGCTTTCCGAGTGGTACCTGCGGGTCCGGAAATCGCAATAAGCAGCGGCAAGCTTCTAGCTACAAACTGCAAGGGAACGGCGTCGGGCCCAAGGTTCGACGCCACGCCCCTTACGGCTTGAGGCTTACGACTTGAAGCTCCCCCGGAGGGGCCTATGAGCTATGTGATCGACCGACGCCTTAACGGCAAGAACAAGAGCACGGTGAACCGCCAGCGGTTCCTGCGGCGTTACCGTGACCACATCAAGAAGGCCGTCGAAGAGGCGGTCAGCCGGCGCTCCATTACCGATATGGAACACGGCGAACAGATCAGCATCCCCGGCCGCG
Source organism: Pseudomonas beijingensis (assembly GCF_030687295.1). NCBI lineage: Bacteria > Pseudomonadati > Pseudomonadota > Gammaproteobacteria > Pseudomonadales > Pseudomonadaceae > Pseudomonas > Pseudomonas beijingensis. Next base: position 5,811,099 of record NZ_CP117425.1, read on the forward strand.
ACATCGACGAGCCGGTGCTTCACCATGGTCGCGGCGGCAAACAGACCGTCGTGCACCCTGGCAACAAGGAGTTCACCAGTGGCGAGCACATCCCCCGGCCTCAGGGTGGAGGTGGCGGCAAGGGCCCTGGCAAGGCAGGCAATTCCGGCGAAGGTATGGATGAGTTCGTCTTCCAGATCACCCAGGAAGAATTTCTGGAGTTCATGTTCGAAGATCTGGAACTGCCGAACCTGGTCAAGCGCAACCTGACTGGTACCGATACCTTCAAGACCGTGCGTGCCGGTATCAGCAATGAAGGCAATCCTTCACGCATCAACATTATCCGTACCCTTCGTTCGGCCCACGCCCGGCGCATCGCGCTGTCGGGCAGCAGCCGGGCCAAACTGCGCGAAGCCAAGGAAGAGCTGGCTCGCCTGAAATGCGAAGAACCCGACAATTTTGGCGACATTCAAGACCTTGAAGCGGAAATAGAGAAACTCAGCGCACGCATCCACCGCGTCCCGTTCCTCGACACGTTCGACCTCAAGTACAACCTGCTGGTGAAACAGCCAAACCCCAGTTCCAAGGCGGTGATGTTCTGCCTGATGGACGTGTCCGGCTCCATGACCCAGGCCACCAAGGACATCGCCAAGCGTTTTTTCATCCTGTTGTACCTGTTCCTGAAACGAAACTACGACAAGATCGATGTGGTCTTCATTCGCCACCACACCAGCGCCCGAGAAGTGGACGAAGAGGAGTTCTTCTACTCCAGGGAAACCGGTGGCACCATCGTTTCCAGCGCGTTGAAGCTGATGCAGGAAATCATGGCCGAACGCTACCCCGCCAACGAATGGAACATCTATGCGGCCCAGGCGTCGGACGGAGATAACTGGAACGACGACTCACCGATCTGCCGTGACATCCTGATCAACCAGATCATGCCGTTCGTCCAGTACTACACCTATGTGGAAATTACCCCACGGGAACACCAAGCCCTGTGGTACGAATACGAACGGATTGCCGAAGCTTTTTCCGACACGTTTGCCCAACAGCAACTGGTCTCGGCCGGGGATATCTACCCGGTCTTCCGTGAACTCTTCCAGCGCAGGTTAGTGACATGACCGCCAAAAAAGAGCAGAAACGCCAGCCCATTTCCACCGGCTCCGAATGGACGTTCGAGCTGATCAAGGCCTACGACCGCGAAATCAGCCGTATCGCGGACCGTTATGCCCTCGACACCTACCCCAACCAGATCGAGGTCATCACCGCCGAGCAAATGATGGACGCGTACGCGTCGGTCGGCATGCCGCTGGGCTATCACCACTGGTCCTACGGCAAGCACTTCCTCAGCACCGAGAAATCCTACAGCCGCGGCCAGATGGGGCTGGCCTATGAGATCGTGATCAACTCCGACCCCTGCATCGCCTACTTGATGGAAGAAAACACCATCTGCATGCAGGCCCTGGTGGTGGCGCATGCCTGCTACGGGCACAACAGCTTCTTCAAAGGCAACTACTTGTTCCGCACGTGGACCGATGCCAGTTCGATCATCGATTACCTGGTGTTCGCCAAGCAGTACATCATGCAATGCGAGGAGCGCCACGGTATCGACGCGGTGGAAGACCTGCTGGACTCCTGCCACGCCCTGATGAACTACGGCGTGGACCGCTACAAACGACCGTATCCGATTTCCGCCGAAGAAGAACGTCGGCGCCAGAAGGACCGCGAAGAGCACCTGCAAAAACAGATCAACGATCTGTGGCGCACCATTCCCAAAGGTGCGGACAAATACAACGAAAAAGACAATGCCCGCTTCCCTGCCGAGCCCCAGGAGAACATTCTCTATTTCATTGAAAAACATGCACCATTGCTGGAGCCCTGGCAGCGGGAAATCGTGCGCATCGTGCGCAAGATCGCCCAGTATTTCTATCCACAGCGCCAAACCCAGGTGATGAACGAAGGCTGGGCCACGTTCTGGCACTACACGCTAATGAACGACCTGTACGACGAAGGCCTGGTCACCGACGGCTTCATGATGGAGTTCCTGACGTCCCACACCAGCGTGGTATTCCAACCTGGCTTCGACAGCCCGTATTACAGCGGTATCAACCCCTACGCACTGGGTTTCGCCATGTATCGCGACATCCGACGCATGTGCGAAAACCCTACCGAGGAAGATCGTCACTGGTTCCCGGAAATTGCCGGTTCGGACTGGCTGTCCGCCATTAAATTCGCCATGAGCAGTTTCAAGGATGAAAGCTTCATCCTGCAGTACCTTTCGCCCAAGGTGATTCGCGATCTGAAACTGTTCAGCATCCTCGATGACGACCAGAAAGATGACCTGGTGGTACCCGCCATTCACGATGAGAGCGGCTACCGCATCATCCGCGAAACCCTGGCGGCGCAGTACAACCTGGGTAATCGCGAGCCTAATGTGCAGATCTACAGCATCGATCGCCGCGGAGACCGCTCGCTGACCCTGCGGCACCAGGCGCACAACCGCAAACCATTGGGTGACTCCACCGATGAAGTGCTCAAGCACCTGCATCGGCTCTGGGGTTTCGACATCCACCTGGAAACCCTGCAAGGCGACCAAGTGATGAAAACCCATCACGTGCCCCCCAGAAGCGAACAAGCCGAAGGCGACTATGGCCGCCTGGACCTGGCCGTCATTCATCTTTGATCCCGTTTTCGCCTCCGGACGTCTGACGCAAAGGTTATCCTGTCGGACCAACGGAGGTTTTTTATGCAGATCTATAAAGTTGGCGGCGCCGTTCGCGATCGCCTGCTGGGCATTCCCGTCACTGACGTCGATCGGGTCGTGGTGGGGGCCACCGCCGAGGAAATGCTCGCCAAGGGTTTTCGCCCCGTGGGGGCCGATTTTCCGGTATTCCTCGAGCCGAGGACTGGCGAGGAGTACGCCCTCGCCCGCACTGAGCGCAAAAGTGGCCGCGGCTATGGCGGCTTCGTGTTCCATGCCAGTCCTGAAGTGACCTTGGAGGAGGACCTGGTTCGCCGGGACTTGACCATCAACGCCATGGCAGAAGATGACCATGGCAACCTGACCGATCCGTACCACGGCCAGCGCGATCTGGAAGCCCGGATACTGCGTCACGTTTCTCCCGCTTTCGCCGAAGATCCGCTCAGAGTTTTGCGGGTTGCCCGCTTTGCCGCGCGTTATGCGCCGCTGGGTTTCAAGGTGGCGGACGAAACCCTCGAACTGATGCGCCAGCTCAGCGAGTCCGGCGAACTGGAGGCGTTGACGGCTGAGCGCAGTTGGAAAGAAATTTCCCGCGCCCTCATGGAAAAACAACCACAGGTATTTATCCAGGTCTTGCGCGACTGCACGGCCCTCAAGGTCTTGATGCCCGAGGTCGATGCGCTGTTCGGCGTGCCGCAGCCTGAAGCCCATCACCCGGAAATCGATACCGGCATCCATACCCTGAGCGTGCTGGCGCAAGCAGCACTGCACCAACAACCGTTAACGGTCCGCTGGGCCTGCCTGCTCCATGACCTGGGTAAAGGTCTGACGCCTCAACACGAATGGCCGCGACACATCGCCCATGAGCACACGGGATTGAAGCTGATCAAAGCTGTCAACGAACGCTTCAAAGCACCGCGCGACTGTCAGGAACTGGCGTTATTGGTTGGCCAGTACCACACCCATGGCCATCGCGCCCTTGAACTGAAGGCGTCTACGCTGCTTGAGCTGCTACAAAGTTTTGATGTGTACCGTCGCCCCCAGCGCTTCGAGGAATTCATTGCGGCATGCGAGATGGATGCGCGGGGGCGCAAGGGGCTGGAGCAGCGAAGTTATCCACAGGCTGATTATTTGCGGGGGGCGGCAGAGGCAGCTCGGGGGGTGGCGGTGCAGCCTTTGCTGGAAAAGGGCTTCAAGGGGCCGGAGCTGGGCGAGGCGATCAAGCGCGAGCGCCTAAGGGTGTTGAAGGCCTACAAGGAGGCGGCTAGCTGACGGGGGTTTTGGGTCAACTTGCATTTGTGCCGGATGTACCGCCGTCATCGCGAGCAAGCTCGCTCCCACAGTGGACCTCGGCTGAACACAAGATATGCGCCCGCTGAAATTCTAATGTGGGAGCGAGCTTGCTCGCGATGACGGCAGCCGCCTCACAACAGATTCGACGGCGTCAACGGCTGACCTCGCCATTCGAAAGCCACCGGCGCCAGTACCTGGTCGATCTGCGCTTCTTCCCACAACGTGGCAAAGCTTTTGCCCACACCCGGATGAATCCGATCCGGTGCGATCAACGACAAAGGCCACAGGACGAAGGCGTTCTTGAGGATTTCCGCGCGCGGCAGGATCAGCCCATCGAAGTTGCCGACCTGTTCGCCATACAACAACACGTCGATATCCAGCGGCAACCCCTTGCGGTCCGGCGCGTAACGACCGTTGTCCGCCTCGATGAACTTGAGGCGACGGTCCAGCTCCATCAGCGGCAAGTCGGTGAAGGCCGATACGACGAAATTGAAGAATGGTCCGCTCTTGATCCCCACCGGCTGGCTCTCGAACACCGCCGAACAGCGTATGTCCACGAGGAAACCGGCCAAGGCCTCAAGACCGGCGCACAAATGGGTTTCGCGCTCGATATTGCTGCCGAGCCCGAGAAAAACCTGAGTCAGCGACATCCGCGCTCGATCTCCACGCCAACACCGCTGGCTGCCGACACGGCGCCAGGCTTGGTCACTTTCAGACGCAGCCAGGTGATCTTGAACTCGTCCATGAGCGCCTGGGCCAGCCGCTCGGCGAAGGTTTCGACCAACTGGAACTGCGCCTGCTCGGCAAACACCTGGATGCGCGACGAAACGCTGGCGTAGTCGAGTGCCAGGGTCAGGTCGTCGCCCGCGGCGGCCGGGCGGTTATCCCAGGCAAAGCTCAGGTCAAGCCGCAGGCACTGTCGGATGCCTCGCTCCCAGTCGTAGGCACCGATTACCGTGTCGACTTCCAGGCCCTCGATAAACACTCTGTCCAAGCACTCTTCTCCGCAGCACGACAAGGGCGCGATGCCCCGTTAGAATCAGGGCGTCCTCGCCCGGAATAGTTAGCATGTTTTGGTTACTGGCGATTCTCGCCTACCTGCTCGGCTCGCTGTCCTTCGCCATTTTGCTCAGCCGCCTGACCGGTCGCCCGGATCCGCGAATGAGTGGCTCAGGCAATGCCGGCGCCACCAACATGCTGCGCCTGGCCGGACGCAAACTTGCCATCCTGACCCTGCTGGGCGACCTCTGCAAAGGCCTTGTCCCGGTATTGATCGCCAGCCTTGCAGGGCTTTCGTTGCAGCAACAGGCCTGGATCGGCGTCTGTGCCGTCATCGGCCATCTATTCCCGCTGTACTTTCGCTTTCGTGGCGGCAAAGGTGTCGCCACCGCCGCCGGCATGCTGCTGGGCCTATACCCGCCCGCCGCCCTGCTGGCTGTCTGCGCCTGGCTGCTGACGTTCTACCTGACCCGCACCAGCTCCCTGGCCGCGCTGATCGCCACGCCGCTGACCCTGCCGTTGCTGGCCTGGCAGGAGCCGGCGGCCTTGCTGCCCATGACCGCGCTGGTTGCACTGATCGTCTGGCGCCACCGGGGCAATCTACGCGACCTGTTCGCCGGGCGCGAACGGCATTTTTAAATGCCGTTTCACAAGGGGGGCAACTGCTCCATGGGCCAACGCGCCTGCACGCTGATTGCCAGGCTTTCCTGCTGGCCAGCCTGCAAACGCTGGCAGCCGGCAAAGGCAATCATCGCGCCGTTATCTGTGCAGAACTCCGGCCGCGCGTAGTAAACGTCGCCCTTCATGTCACCGAGCATTTTCTCCAGCGATGTCCGCAAGGCCTTGTTCGCACTCACGCCTCCGGCGATCACCAGGCGCTTGAGCCCGGCCTGCTTCAGGGCACGCTTGCACTTGATGGTCAAAGTCTCCACCACGGCCTGCTGGAACGCCAGCGAGATGTCGCAACGGGCTTGCTCACTGTCGTCCCCGGCGCTGACACGCTGTTGCCAGGTGTTCAAGGCGAACGTCTTCAGCCCGCTGAAACTGAAATCCAGGCCAGGACGGTCGCACATCGGCCGCGGGAACACGAAGCGTCCATCGACCCCTTGTGTGGCCAGCCGGGAGATTTCCGGCCCACCGGGATAATTGAGGCCCATCATTTTGGCAGTTTTGTCGAACGCTTCGCCGGCGGCATCGTCGAGGGTTTCGCCCAGCAGTTCGTATTGGCCGATTCCATCAACCCGGATGAGCTGCGTATGGCCGCCCGAGACCAACAAAGCGACGAACGGGAATTCTGGCGGTTGCGACTCCAGCATCGGCGCCAGCAAGTGGCCTTCCATGTGGTGCACGCCCAGGGCCGGAATCCCCCAGGCAAAGGCCAGCGCCTGGGCACAGGAAGCGCCCACCAGCAACGCCCCCACCAGGCCCGGGCCGGCGGTGTAGGCGATGCCATCGATCTCGGTCGGCACGCAGCCGGCTTCGGCCAGGACCTGGCGGATCAAGGGCAGCATGCGCTTGACGTGATCGCGGGAGGCAAGCTCGGGCACCACCCCGCCGTAGGCGCGGTGCAGGTCGATCTGGCTGAACAGCGCATCGGCCAGCAGCCCGCGTTCGCTGTCGTAAAGTGCGACACCGGTTTCGTCGCAGGAGGTTTCTAATCCCAGTACTAGCATGGGTTTGCGCCTTGTAGAGGCTGAATTCGAAGGCGCGCATAATAGTCGCCGCGTTGTGCCCCGACCAGCGGTTTTCGATCAGAGGCTTTGCATTCCGAGCGTTGAGGGGTTAACATCCGCAACCCTTAAAAACCGACGTCTTCAAGTGCTCTTTTGCCGCGAGGATGTTGACCCCGGTAATGAATGAAGGTAGCTCTGGATGCCAGCCGTCAAAGTAAAAGAGAACGAACCCTTCGACGTAGCTCTGCGTCGTTTCAAGCGCTCCTGCGAAAAAGCCGGTGTTCTGGCTGAAGTTCGTAGCCGCGAATTCTACGAGAAGCCGACTTCTGAGCGTAAGCGCAAGGCAGCAGCCGCTGTTAAGCGTCACGCCAAGAAAGTTCAGCGCGAGCAGCGCCGCGCCGTACGTCTGTACTAATACACAGACGTCCGTAGCAAGCTTCTGCCAAGCCCGGCCCTCAAGCCGGGCTTATGGCATTTGCGGAATAACGCTTGATGCTTCACCGTCGAAGCCGCAGACGCGACCAAGACAACCCGCTTCACCGCGTCAGACCTGGCTCTTTTGCCAGCGGTGCACGTCTTTCCTGACGAGCCTTCCAAGGCTACCGACGAGCACACCCTGATTCCTCTAACGACGATCAGCCCAAGGCACCTGCTTGCGTGCCCGCTTCATGAGCTATCCGAGGCCTGACCGGCCGTTACCGGACTCAGCGCAACACATTCAAACAGTCGAATACTGATAGTGATTAACGTCAGTGGATAATCGGCAGATACACTTCCCGACAGCGATGATGCAGACGACCCGGTCGAGCCACCGATTCAGCGTGCCTCAAACCCAGACCCGGTTACGCCTGCCGACTTCGGGTCCATATTTCGCGCAGTGATGATGAGAACGCCATGGCCGGGCTGATTCCCCAGAGCTTTATTGACGACCTCCTGAACCGCACCGACATCGTCGACGTGGTCAGCTCTCGCCTGCAAATGAAAAAAGCAGGCAAGAACTACACGGCCTGCTGCCCGTTTCACAAAGAGAAAACGCCCTCTTTCAGCGTCAGCCCCGACAAGCAGTTCTACTATTGCTTCGGTTGCGGCGCGGGCGGCAATGCCCTCGGCTTCATCATGGACCACGACAACCTGGACTTTCCCCAGGCTGTCGAAGAATTGGCCAAAGCCGCGGGCATGGAAATACCCCGCGAAGAAAGCGGTCGACCGCACAAACCACGCCAACCGACCGATTCGCCGCTTTACCCACTATTGACGGCGGCGGCCGACTTTTATCGCCAGGCTCTCAAAAGCCACCCAGCACGCAAGGCCGCGGTGGATTATCTCAAGGGCCGCGGCCTGACGGGCGAAATCGCCCGGGACTTCGGGCTCGGATTCGCTCCGCCCGGCTGGGACAACCTGTACAAGCATCTAAGCAGCGACACACTGCAACAGCGCGCCATGATCGACGCCGGCCTGCTGATCGAAAATGCCGAAACCGGCAAGCGCTACGACCGCTTCCGCGACCGGGTCATGTTTCCGATCCGCGACACACGCGGACGGATCATCGCCTTTGGTGGCCGGGTGCTGGGCGATGACAAGCCGAAATACCTGAACTCCCCGGAAACCCCGGTGTTCCATAAGGGCCAGGAACTCTACGGCCTGTACGAAGCGCGCAAGAACAACCGCAATCTCGACGAAATCATCGTCGTCGAGGGCTACATGGACGTGATCGCCCTGGCCCAGCAAGGCCTGCGTAATGCCGTCGCGACCCTGGGCACGGCCACCAGCGAAGAGCACATGAAGCGCCTGTTTCGCGTCGTGCCCAACGTGCTGTTCTGCTTCGACGGCGACCAGGCCGGCCGCAATGCCGCCTGGCGCGCACTGGAGGCTACCTTGCCGTGCCTGCAGGACGGACGCCGGGCGCGCTTCCTGTTCCTGCCCGAGGGCGAGGACCCGGACACCCTGGTACGCTCCGAAGGCACCGACGCATTCCGTGCGCGGATCAACCAGCACGCACAACCGCTGGCCGACTATTTTTTCCAGCAGTTGACCGAAGAAGCCGATCCGCGCTCCCTCGAAGGCAAGGCCCACATGGCCACCCTCGCGGCGCCGCTGATCGACAAGGTGCCCGGCGCCAATCTGCGCACACTCATGCGCCAGCGCCTGACCGAGATCACCGGTCTCAACAGCGAAGCGGTCAACCAACTGGTGCACAGCGCCCCCCAGGAGGCGCCGCCGGCATATGACCCAGGCATCGATTACGACGCGATGCCGGATTTCGCCGACTATCATCAACCCCAGCAGGATTACGCCCCGCAGCAGGAATGGACGCCAAAAAAACCTGGCAGCGGCGGCAAGAAATGGGACAAGAAACCCTGGGACAAGAACGGCAAGCGCGGCGATCGCGACCAGCCACGTGCCCCGCGCGTGCCGGCCGCCGTCGAACCACCAACACTGGCCGCCTTGCGCACCTTGCTGCACCACCCGCAACTGGCGGAGAAAGTCGAGGACGCAGGGCACTTCGCCGCCGAGGACCACAGCAATACGCAATTGCTGGTGGCACTCCTTGAAGCCGTGCAGAAGAACCCCAAGCTAAACTCTTTCCAGTTGATCGCACGGTGGCACGGGACCGAGCAGGGACGCCTTTTGAAGGCCCTGGCCGAGAAGGAATGGCTGATTGAGGGAGACAACCTTGAACAACAGTTTTTCGACACCATTACTAGCTTGTCCGCCCGCCAACGCGAGCGAAACCTGGAACAACTTCTGCGAAAAGCTCGCCAGAGCGAGTTGACCAGCGAAGAGAAAAACCAATTGCGCGACTTACTCAGCCGCAATGTTTGCGCATCAAACCCGACCTCAACTGGCGCGTGAGGTCACAGCTCAGGTATAATCCTCGGCTTGTTTTTTGCCCGCCAAGACCTTCAGTGGATAGGGTGTTATGTCCGGAAAAGCGCAACAGCAGTCTCGTATCAAAGAGTTGATCCTATTGGGTCGTGAGCAGGGCTACCTGACTTACGCGGAGGTCAACGACCACCTGCCGGAGGATATTTCAGATCCGGAACAGGTGGAAGACATCATCCGCATGATCAACGACATGGGGATCAACGTATTCGAGGTTGCTCCAGATAAGGATGCCCTTATGCTGGCCGACGCCGATACCGACGAGGCGGCCGCTGAAGAAGCGGCCGCAGCGTTGGCAGCGGTCGAGACCGACATTGGTCGCACCACGGACCCCGTGCGCATGTACATGCGTGAAATGGGTACGGTAGAGCTCCTCACACGTGAAGGCGAAATCGAAATCGCCAAGCGTATTGAAGAAGGCATCCGTGAAGTGATGGGCGCAATCGCGCACTTCCCTGGCACGGTTGACCATATTCTCTCGGAGTACACCCGCGTCACCACCGAAGGTGGCCGCCTGTCCGACGTCCTGAGCGGCTATATCGACCCGGACGACGGCATTGCGCCGCCTGCCGCCGAAGTGCCGCCGCCGATCGACGCGAAAGCCGTCAAGGCCGACGACGACACCGATGACGACGACGCCGAAGCGAGCGACGACGAGGAAGAAGCCGAAAGTGGTCCGGATCCGGTCATCGCCGCACAGCGTTTCGGCGCTGTGTCCGACCAGATGGAAATCACCCGCAAGGCGCTGAAAAAGCACGGCCGCAACAACAAGCAGGCGATTGCTGAGCTGTTGGCACTGGCCGAGCTGTTCATGCCGATCAAACTGGTGCCGAAGCAATTCGAAGGCCTGGTCGAGCGTGTTCGCAGTGCCCTGGATCGCTTGCGTCAGCAAGAGCGCGCGATCATGCAGCTTTGCGTGCGTGACGCCCGCATGCCACGTGCTGATTTCCTGCGCCAGTTCCCAGGCAACGAAGTCGACGAAAGCTGGACCGATGCATTGGCCAAGGGCAAGAGCAAATACGCCGAAGCCATTGCCCGCTTGCAGCCGGACATCATTCGTTGCCAGCAGAAACTCAGTGCGCTGGAGGCCGAGACTGGCCTGAGCATCGCCGAGATCAAGGACATCAACCGTCGCATGTCGATCGGCGAGGCCAAGGCCCGTCGCGCGAAGAAAGAGATGGTCGAAGCGAACTTGCGTCTGGTGATCTCCATCGCCAAGAAGTACACCAACCGCGGCCTGCAATTCCTCGACCTGATCCAGGAAGGCAACATCGGCCTGATGAAGGCGGTGGACAAGTTCGAATACCGTCGCGGCTACAAGTTCTCGACTTATGCCACCTGGTGGATCCGTCAGGCGATCACTCGCTCGATCGCCGACCAGGCCCGCACCATCCGTATTCCGGTGCACATGATCGAGACGATCAACAAGCTCAACCGCATTTCCCGGCAGATGCTGCAGGAAATGGGTCGCGAACCGACGCCGGAAGAGCTGGGCGAACGCATGGAAATGCCTGAGGACAAGATCCGCAAGGTATTGAAGATCGCCAAAGAGCCGATCTCCATGGAAACCCCGATCGGCGATGACGAAGACTCCCATCTGGGTGACTTCATCGAAGACTCCACCATGCAGTCTCCGATCGATGTCGCCACGGTCGAGAGTCTCAAGGAAGCGACTCGCGAAGTACTCTCCGGCCTCACTGCCCGTGAAGCCAAGGTACTGCGCATGCGCTTCGGCATCGACATGAATACCGACCATACCCTCGAGGAAGTCGGTAAGCAGTTCGATGTGACCCGTGAACGGATTCGCCAGATCGAAGCCAAGGCGTTGCGCAAACTGCGCCACCCGACGCGAAGCGAGCATCTGCGCTCCTTCCTCGACGAGTGACCTTCAAAACCCCCGGCCCTGCCGGGGGTTTTGTTATGCACAGATAAAATCCCCTTCGTTACGCTCCTCACCCCCCTGTTGCCCGTCTACACTCGAATCATCCTCCCAAGCCATGACGAGACAGTGATGCCCAGACTGACGGCCGCGCTTTTGCTGTCATTGATCACCTGGACCGCAACAGCTGGCGCGTTGACGCTCACCGATGAGGAGCTCCGCTGGCTCAAGGACCACCCCGACCTGCGCCTGGGTATCGACGCCTCATGGCCGCCGTTTGAGTTTCGCGACGATCAAGGCCGCTATCAGGGCCTGGCCGCCGATTACATCGAGATCATCCGTGAACGCTTGGCTGTCAGGCTCACGCCCATCGAGCCCGGCCAGCTGGACTGCCGTGCTCGAGCAGGTCGTACAGGGCAAGATCGACCTATTGCCGGGCATCATGTCCACCCCGGAACGCCAGAATTACCTGGCATTTACCCGCCCCTACCTGGATTTCCCCATTGTCATCCTGGCCCATCGCGGTGGCGCCCAGCCCCACAGCCTCAAGGAGCTATACGGGCTGAAAATCGCCGTAGTGGAGAACTATGCCCCCCATGAATTGCTGCGCAACCATCATCCCGACCTGAACCTCGTGGCGCTGCCCAACGTCAGTTCAGCCCTGCAAGCGCTGGCAACCGATGAAGTGGACGCGGTAGTGGGCGATCTGGCTTCCAGTGTCTGGAGCCTGCGCCAGCTCAAGCTCGAAGGTCTCTATGTCAGCGGGGAAACGCCCTATCGCTATCAATTGGCAATGGCCGTTCCTCGCGACAAACAAGGTATTGGTGGGCATCCTGGACAAAGTCCTGGCAGACATGAGCCCGGCCGAGGTCGCCGAGATCCAGCAGAAGTGGATCGGCAATGTGCACGACTATCGCCAGCTCTGGTCAGACTTACTGTTTTACGGCCTGCCTGCGCTGCTGCTCCTGGTCGGCATATTGGCGGTGGTGATTCGCATCAATCGCCGACTCAGCTCGGAAATCGCCCGGCGGGTCGAGCTTGAGCAGGAGCTTCGTAGCAGCGAATACCATTACCGCGGGTTGGTGGAGAGCCTGTCGGCCATTGCCTGGGAAGCAAGGGTCAGCGATTTCACCTACAGCTACGTGTCGCCTCACGCCGAAGACCTCTTGGGCTATCCCCTCTCCCATTGGCTGGTCCCCGGCTTCTGGCGCAACATCATTCATCCGGCCGACCTGATCCGCGCCCAGACCTACTGCGATCATGAAGTGCTGGCGGGTCGCGACCACTGCATTGATTACCGGGTAATCACGGCCGATGGTCGCTGCCTGTGGGTGCGCGACATCGTCAGCCTGATCGAGCACGGACACGAACCGCTGATGCGCGGATTGATGATCGATATCAGTGAAGCCAAGCGCACCGAGGAAGCACTGCGTCTTTCGGAGCAGAAATTTGCCTCGGTGTTCCGCCAGTGTCCGGACATCCTGGTGATTGCACGGCTGTTGGACGGTTGCCTGCTGGAGGTCAACAAGGCCTTCGAAGAGCAGATCGGCCTGAGTGCCGCAGAAGTGGTGGGGCGCAACGCAACCGAACTGAATATCTGGGGCATCCAAGGCGTGGGGCCGAGCCTGTTGCAGCGTTTGCAGGCCGGCAGTATTCGCAACCTGGAAATGCCCTTTCGCCGAAACAACGGCCAGGTGTTCACCGGGCTGATCTCCGCTGAGCCCTTTGACCTCGACACAACGCCAGCCCTGGTCGTGGTGGTACGAGACATCAGCCAGCTCAAGGAAACCCAGCAGCAATTGCAGACGTCCGAAGAGAAGTTCGCCAAGGCGTTCCACGCCTCGCCCGATGGCCTGCTGCTGTCCCGGCAAAGCGACGGTTTGCTGATTGAAGTCAACGAAGGGTTCAGCCGCATTACCGGCTTCAACAGCGCCCTGTCGGTGGACCGCTCCACCCTGGACCTGGGCATTTGGGTCAATCTCAACGAGCGCAAGCAGATGCTCGACCTGCTGAAACGGGACGGCTTCGTCAGGGATTTCAGCTGCCATATCCGTCGCAACGACGGGCAGATACGGCTCTGCGAAGTGTCCAGCCGCCCACTGCCCATCGGCAACGAAGACTACATGCTGACCATCGCCCGGGACATTACCGAACGCCACATGATGCAGGAAAAACTGCAACAGGCCGCCACCGTGTTTGAGAGCACTGCCGAGGGCGTGCTGATCACCGATACCCAACAACATATCAGTGCCGTGAACCGAGCCTTCACTGAAATCACCGGCTACAGCGAAACCGAAGCCTTGGGCCACACACCCCGGCTGTTGGCTTCCGGCCTGCATGACAGCGCGTTTTACGCGGCAATGTGGCACCAGTTGACCGCGGAGGGGCACTGGCAGGGAGAGATCTCCAACCGGCGCAAGAACGGCGAGCTGTACCCCAGTTGGCTGACCATCAGCGCGGTACGCAATCGGGACCGACAAATCACCCATTTCGTCGCGGTCTTCGCCGACATCTCCAGTCTCAAGCACGCCCAGGCCCGGCTCGATTACCAGGCTCACCACGACCCGCTGACGGGCCTGCCCAATCGCACGCTGTTCGAAAGCCGCTTGCTGGCGGCTCTTAACAGCCAGCAGGAAAACGGTAGCCAGGGTGCCGTGCTGTTCTTGGACCTGGACCGCTTCAAGCACATCAATGACAGCCTCGGACACCCGGTCGGCGACCTGCTGCTCAAGGGCATCGCCGTGCGCTTGCGCGAGCAGTTGCGCGACATCGACACCGTGGCGCGCCTGGGCGGCGACGAATTCATTATCCTGCTGCCGGGCCTGCAGCAGCCCAGCGATGCCGAGCACATCGCCCAGAAACTGTTGAACTGCTTTACCGCACCTTTCCAGGCCGGCGAGCACGAGTTCTTCATCAGCGCCAGCATCGGCACCAGCCTCTACCCGCAGGATGGCTGCGACGTCGCCACGCTGGTCAAGAATGCCGACGCGGCGATGTACCGCTCCAAGGCCAAGGGCCGCAATCGGGTGGAGAAATACACCCGCGACCTCACCGCCCAGGCCAGCGAGCGCGTGGCCTTGGAGCACGAACTGCGCCGCGCGATTGAACGCAACGAGCTGTCACTGTCCTTCCAACCGAAAATCAGCCTCGTCGACAACCGACTGGTGGGCGCCGAGGCGCTGATTCGCTGGTATCACCCGACATTTGGCGATGTCCCGCCCGAACACTTCATCCCGTTGGCGGAAGAAAACGGCATGATCCTGCAAATTGGCGACTGGGTACTGGAGCGCGCCTGCCGGCAACTGTGCGAATGGAACAGCACTTACGAAAGCCTAGGCCCACTGTCGGTCAACCTGGCCGGCGCCCAACTGCGCCAACCCAACTTGCTGGGGCGAATCGAGCAACTGCTGCGCGAGCACCAGCTCCAGCCCGACTTATTGCAACTGGAGATTACCGAGAACTTCATCATGAGCCAGGCCGAAGAGGCCCTGACGGTGCTGCACCAACTGAAGAACCTCGGCGTGCAACTGGCCATCGACGACTTCGGCACGGGCTACTCCTCCCTGAGTTACCTCAAGCGCCTGCCGCTGGACATCCTCAAGATCGACCAGTCCTTCGTCCGTGGCCTGCCCGACGACCCCCACGACGCGGCCATCGTGCGGGCAATCATCGCCCTGGGTCGCAGCATGCAATTCACCATCATCGCCGAGGGTGTCGAAACCCTGGCCCAGCAGCAATTCCTGACCGAAGAAGGTTGCGAACAGATCCAGGGCTACATCGTCAGCCTGCCCCTGTGCGCCGACGAGTTTGCCGCAACGTTTCTTCGTGTGACCGTATCGGATTTTTCGGATAGCACAGCCGAGAAACCGTCGCTATAATCCGCGACCTACTGAGGGCCTATAGCTCAGTTGGTTAGAGCAGAGGACTCATAATCCTTTGGTCCACGGTTCGAGTCCGTGTGGGCCCACCATCTTGAAAGCCGCGCATTGCGCGGCTTTTGCGTATACAGCGTCCTCCCGCTAGCATCTTTCACTCCATTACGATAAACGCCCCCTCCCTCACCGAGACGCCCATCATCGCCACCACCAGCCTCCCCCGACTGTTTCTTGAACTGTTCTGGCAACTCGGCATCCTCCTGGTGCCGGCCTTTTTCGTCACCATACTGCCGCCCCCTTTGGCTTTGCTGGCGGTGGTGTGCCTCGGGCTGCTGATGGGCCTGGCCGCTCGCCTGGGCTTTTTGGAGATGGGCCGAGGCGTTGCGCGATTGACGGTCGGCGCCGTGTTCGGCCTGGGCTTCAGCCTGGGCCGGGCGTTGCCCGAGTGGTGGGGCATCCTGGTGGCGATCTTCGGCATCATCGTCGGGCTCGCCTGCGTCAGTCGCTGGGAACGGCGCCTTGGGTTGGCGCCCGTTTCCAGCAAAGGGCCGAGTGCCTGGGGTGGAAACGAGCCGCTGTTGACCCCTGAAGGCGAACCGATCCGGGTCTTCAACCACGGCGAGATCGCCATGGGCGGCCCGACGTATTGCGACTATCTGTTTCCCGACGGTGTGCTCCTGCAAGGCATTGGTTCCTCGGCAGTGTTCTCCAGCGACGGGCGCTACTTTGCTGCACCGGTGCCGTCCCGACAGGCATGGGGACTGGTGGTCCTCGACCGTCAGCAACGCCTGTTGTACCGCTGCGCCGACAGCGAACTCTGGGAGTTGGACGCTTTTGACCTCGACCGGTTGAGCGGACGCCATAGCCCGCTGGTGGATAACAGCATTCGCGAAACCCGACTCGATGAGCTGCTGCAAACGGCTAGCGTCACCCCTCTGGTGCCTGTCGCCGACCTGTGGCTTGAAGCCGACTGGCATCCTGAGCAGACCTTTGAACGGCGCTCCACTGATGGCCAGCAGTGCCTGCTGGGTAATATCTCATTGCCCTCTACCTTTCGTGACTTGGCCCAGCCATTGGATCCCCTGCTTTCGCCGCGCTATACCGTCAGCGTCAACGGGCAACCGTCCGATCTGCTGATGGCGACAGACGCACCGCTGATATGGAGCACCGATCAACGCGCTCTGGTGTGCCTGGCCCAGGAACAAGGCGGTCAAGCGGAGGGCGACCAGTATTGGTTGTGGCGGCTCGACACCGGCTGGCGCGCCCTGCCCTCGCCCTGGGTAAAGAGCGCCGCGGAACCGTCCTTCTACTGGCATGAACTGCTGGGCCTCGACGCCGACCATGTGCGTATCGGCGCGTACCTCGATTATCCGCGCCCAGGATCCGGCCTTTATGGCTATCGCCTGGACAGTATCCATGGCGATACCGAAACCCAGACCGGTCATGACGCCCAGGGGCGCGTGCAGGTCGGTGAGTTCACGCTGACCCGCATGGCGATTGTGATGCCGCTGGACAGCAAGGGCCGGCGAGGCGATTCCTGCATCGAGACGCAACCGTTGCAGGGCGACGTGCGCGCTGTCCTGACATGGCTCGGTGACAATCGCGAAGGCCTGGGTGGCTATCGCTGCAGGATCGGCGACTGGTCCGTGCCTGGAACCTGGTTGCTGGATCATCGGGTCTCCGAATGTGGGCGCTACCTGGCGCTGCTACCCTTCGACGGTTCAACGACCGTTACAACCCACGCGGTGGTAGCAGACTTGCAGGAGCAACGCTTGCTGGAAGGACCTGCGATGTGGGTAGAGCGAATACTCGATTTTCGCGATGGTCGGCTGAGCCTGGCGGTCGTTCAAGGTCGGCTGGATAACAATAGGGAAAGCAGCCCGATGCAGCGATTCAACGTCGCCGCGCCGGAGGTTGGCAGCGACTCGTCCTTTTTTCGTCCAAACGAACAATCCCGACTGTTCTACAACACGGTGCAGTTGCAACCGACAGCGTCACAGCTCAGCACCGTCGAGCCTTGGCGCCTGGTGGATCGCCCGCAAGCGGCCACCGCCGAGGGTGATTTCATCCAACCTGCACCGAATGATCAGGATGCCGCCTGGCTGTTCGGCAGCGAGACGGAATACGCCGACAGCTGGGTACGTGCCGGTACGCCCCGTCTCGGCGGGCACCTGCTAACGGCCTCGGGTTGCGCATTGGTTGATCTGGCACCCTCGATGGTCTGGTCACCCAACAGCCGCTATCTGGCGCTGACCTGTATGGCAACCGATGTGGCAGAACAGTGTGGAAGCTACCGGGGCTGGCAATTGCTGCTCCTCGATGTCCAGGCGCATACGCTGCGGATACATCCGCAATGGTTGGGCAATCGGCCTCAGTTCGAAAGCTTCGACGAAGAACACGTGCAGATACGGTGTTTCGAGCACGATTGGGAAACCGAAAGCAGCGAGGATCAAGGCTCGGTGCAGTCGGTCTTGCTGGACGTTCTATTGCAATTGCCCGCTGAACAACTGATTTGCCAGGAAGGTATCTGGCTCAGGTCGTCCCAGGCGGACCTCGCCTTTGCGTGGCGAGCACTGGCGTTACCCGCCATCCGCTATTTCGAGCGCGGGAGCCTGTAACATGCTCGCCATCGATGCCTGCGCCGGAGCCCCCCTTTGACTGACACCCGCCCTCCCGTCCTCGACGAAATCGACCGGCAACTGATCGCGGCGCTGCAAATCAACGCCCGGGAAAGCGTCGCTATGCTCGCCCGGCAACTGGGCATCGCCCGCACGACCGTGACCTCGCGGCTGGCGCGCCTGGAAAAGACCAAGGTGATTACCGGATATGGCGTGCGCCTGGGCCAACGGGTGATTGACGGCGGTTTGCAGGCTTACGTCGGCATCAAGGTCCAACCGCGCTCGGGCAAGGACGTGCTGCGACGCTTGAGCGCCATGGCCCAGGTCCAGCAGCTGTGCGCGGTCAGCGGTGAGTTCGACTACGTCGCCTGGTTGCGCACGGAATCACCGGAGCAACTGGATCAGTTGCTGGACCAGATCGGCAGCGTGGACGGAGTGGAGAAGACCACCACCTCGATCATCCTCAGCAGCAAGATCGATCGGGGCCAGCCGGTCTAGGGCCTGTGACTTACCTTGTGGGAGCGAGCTTGCTCGCGATGGCGTTGATTCAGCCACATCTTCATGACTGACAGACCGCTATCGCGAGCAAGCTCGCTCCCACAGAGAACCTGCTTCGTCATTACGACTCATCAAAACGTCAAAGTGACTGCAAGCCGCTCAAAACGACGACATATTGTGTCTTATTAACGTGTTCCACCCTCCCTAGAATGGCTGGCATCTTTCCTATACTCAGACGCGAACACCGCGTCGAGTCGCCCAGCAAGGTCCGCCATGAACAAGCACAATCGCCACCCAGCAGACGGTAAGAAGCCCATCACCATTTTCGGGCCGGACTTTCCTTTCGCTTTTGACGACTGGATCGAGCACCCGGCTGGCCTGGGCAGTATTCCCGCCCACAACCACGGTACGGAAGTGGCGATTGTCGGTGCCGGGATCGCCGGTCTGGTGGCGGCGTACGAGCTGATGAAGCTGGGGCTCAAGCCCGTGGTCTACGAAGCATCGAAGATGGGTGGGCGCCTGCGCTCACAGGCGTTCAACGGCGCCGAAGGGGTGATTGCCGAATTGGGCGGTATGCGTTTTCCGGTGTCGTCCACCGCGTTCTACCACTACGTCGACAAGCTGGGCCTGGAGACCAAACCGTTCCCCAACCCGCTGACCCCGGCGTCCGGCAGCACGGTCATCGATCTGGAAGGCCAGACCTATTACGCACAGAAATTGGCGGACCTTCCTGCGCTGTTCCAGGAAGTCGCCGACGCCTGGGCCGATGCGCTGGAGGATGGTTCGCGCTTCGGCGACATCCAACAGGCAATCCGCGACCGCGACGTGCCACGCCTCAAGGAACTGTGGAACACCTTGGTGCCGCTCTGGGATGACCGCACCTTCTACGACTTCGTCGCCACCTCCAAGGCGTTCGCCAAGCTCTCGTTCCAGCACCGCGAAGTGTTCGGCCAGGTCGGTTTCGGCACGGGTGGCTGGGATTCGGATTTCCCCAATTCGATGCTGGAAATCTTCCGCGTCGTGATGACCAACTGCGACGACCACCAGCATCTGGTGGTCGGCGGCGTCGAGCAGGTGCCCCACGGCATCTGGAACCACGTGCCGGAACGCTGTGCGCACTGGCCCGAAGGGACCAGCCTGAACTCGCTGCACCTGGGCGCCCCACGCAGCGGCGTGAAGCGTATTGCCCGTGCGGCCGATGGCCGTTTCAGCGTGACGGACGTTTGGGAAAACACCCGCGAGTACGCCGCTGTGCTGGTCACGTGCCAGAGCTGGCTGCTGACCACCCAGATCGAATGTGAAGAAGCGCTGTTCTCGCAAAAAATGTGGATGGCCCTGGACCGCACCCGCTACATGCAATCGTCGAAGACCTTCGTGATGGTCGACCGGCCGTTCTGGAAGGACAAGGACCCGCAAACCGGTCGCGACCTGATGAGCATGACCCTGACCGACCGTCTCACTCGTGGCACCTACCTGTTCGATAACGGCGACGACAAGCCAGGGGTGATTTGCCTGTCGTATTCCTGGATGAGCGATGCGCTGAAAATGCTTCCGCATCCGGTGGAAAAACGCGTGAAGCTGGCCCTCGATGCCCTGAAGAAGATCTACCCCAAGGTGGACATCGCCGCCCGGATCATCGGTGATCCGATCACCGTGTCCTGGGAAGCCGACCCGCATTTCCTCGGTGCATTCAAAGGCGCCCTGCCCGGCCACTATCGCTACAACCAGCGCATGTACGCGCATTTCATGCAGGACGACATGCCGGCCGAACAACGCGGGATCTTTATCGCCGGCGATGACGTCTCATGGACACCCGCCTGGGTCGAAGGCGCGGTACAGACCTCACTCAATGCCGTGTGGGGAATCATGAAGCACTTCGGCGGTGAAACTCACGCCGAGAACCCGGGTCCAGGTGATGTGTTCCACGAGATCGGTCCGATCGCCCTGCCCGAATAAAAGGAGTTTTCGATGCGCGTAGCCCTCTACCAATGCCCACCGCTGCCACTGGATCCGGCCGGCAACCTGCAACGCCTGCATCAGGTGGCGCTGGAAGCCAGGGGCGCCGATGTGCTGGTGCTGCCGGAGATGTTCATGACCGGCTACAACATCGGTGTCGATGCGGTGAATGTACTGGCCGAGGTCTACAACGGCGAGTGGGCGCAACAGATCGCCCGCATTGCCAAGGCGGCCGGCCTGGCGATTGTCTATGGCTACCCTGAACGCAGCGAAGATGGGCAGATCTACAACGCCGTGCAACTGATCGACGCCCAGGGCGAGCGCCTGGCCAACTACCGCAAGAGCCACCTGTTCGGCGACCTCGATCACGCCATGTTCAGCGCCGGCGACGCCGCGCTGCCCATCGTCGAGCTCAACGGCTGGAAACTCGGCCTCTTGATCTGCTACGACCTGGAATTCCCGGAAAACGCCCGACGCCTGGCCCTGGCCGGTGCCGAGCTGATCCTGGTGCCAACCGCCAACATGCAGCCCTACGAATTCATCGCCGACGTCACCGTGCGTGCCCGGGCCATCGAGAACCAGTGTTTCGTGGCGTACGCCAACTACTGCGGCCACGAAGGTGAATTGCAGTATTGCGGCCAAAGCAGCATCGCCGCACCGAACGGCGGTCGCCCGGCGCTTGCGGGGCTGGACGAGGCCTTGATCGTCGGTGAACTGGATCGACAACTGCTGGACGACTCCCGCGCGGCCTACAACTACCTGCATGATCGCCGCCCCGAGCTTTACGACGACCTGCACAAACACTGATTGAGGATTGAGAAAGGGCCCTGATCCGCTAGCATGGGCGCATCCTTGTTTTGGAAGCGCCCATGCCGGTCCCCGATTCCCTCCGCCCCCACACTGAAACCCTGGTCAACGGCTTGCGGGTGACCCTTGCGTCATGTCCCGGGTCTCAAGCGCAGCGCCGCGGTACTGCGCGTCGCCGCTGGCAGCCATGATGCACCTCTGGCTTGGCCGGGCATGGCGCACTTGCTCGAACATCTACTCTTCCTCGGCACCGAACGGTTTCCCGCCGGGGAAAACCTGATGGCCTACGTGCAGCGGCACGGCGGTCAGGTCAATGCACGCACCAGTGAACGCACCACGGATTTTTTCTTCGAGCTCCCTCCCGCAACCTTCGCCGACGGGTTGCAACGGCTGTGGGACATGCTCGCTCAGCCACGCCTGGATGAAGCTGATCAATTGCGCGAACGGGAAGTGCTGCACGCAGAGTTCATCGCCTGGTCCCAGGATGCAGCCGCCCAGCGACAGCTTGCCTTGTACGACGGCGTGTCAGCGTCCCACCCGCTGCGGGGCTTTCATGCCGGCAATCGCGACAGTCTCGCGGTGGAGCACGCAGAATTCCAAACGGCATTGCACGACTTCTATCGCCGTTTCTACCAAAGCGGCCAGATGATCCTGAGCCTGGCCGGCCCGCAAAGCATCGAGACCTTGAAAGCGCTGGCGGAACAGTTCGGCAGCCATGTACCGACCGGTGAAGTGGTTGCCAGACTCTCGCCGCCTAAGCTGATGGCGTCGTCCCAGACAAGTTATCAACAGGTCCGCGAAGGTTGTCTCGATTTGCTGTTCGCCTTCGAAGCGTTGCCCGCCGCCTCGCCCCAAGCCCTGGACTTTCTCTGCACGTGGCTGAACTCCAGCAAACCGGGTGGCCTGCTTGCCACGTTGCGTCAGCGTGGCCTGGCGGACAGCCTCAAGGCCACCGCATTGTATGAGTTTGCCGACCAGGCGCTGCTGCACATCGAATGCAAGCACGGCAACGCGCAGGCGGCGGTGCAAATCGAGCCGTTGCTGCACGACTGGTTAGGCTTCTTTGCCGCCCAGGATGACTGGGCACCGTTGCGCCAGGAATTCACCGCGCTGTTGCAGCGTCGACAGGAGACAGGATCGGCCTTGCAGTTGGCCCGCTGGGACGGTGAAGGACGTGACGCGCCGCTGCTGGCAAATGACCTCGTTCGGCTCAGGGAAATCCTCAGGCAACTGCACCCCGTCGAGAACGCCGTGGAACCCTGGCAATTGCCCGCGCCCAATCCGTTCCTGCAAACACCCAGCGAAGCGCCTCGCGCCGGGCTGATACGCGGCCAGACCAGCGCCCACCGCGGCTTGCGCACCTTCGCCCAGGATCGCTCCCGGGGCCGGCGGGAACGCTCGCCCATGCAGTTCAGCCAGGCGCTGCCAGACAACGGTCGTGAAGGCGCGGTGTACCTGCGCTGGCAACTGACGACCCAGGCACCGCTCGACGTTCAATCCAGGCTCGACCGGCAGCTGCAGGATGTGCGTGAAGATGCAGGCCAGGCCGGCGTGGACGTCAGTTTCGAAGCGTCCGCTCATCAATGGCTGTTGAAATTGGTCGGTTTGCAGACGCCGGTGCCACTGGTGCTTGAACACGTTCTGGCGAAGCTTGCCCAACCGCTGTCAATGGCCCGGACCGGTGACGCCCCCCCGTCGATGCCGATTCGACAGCTGTTGAAGGCGCTGCCGAATCATTGCCGGCAATCGTCAGTGTTGCCATTGCCCGACAGCGACCAGAACGTGTGGACAACGGCCCGCTGGGACGGGCTGTCCATCGGTCTGTCGGCCGCCACCCAAGGGGCGCTTGGCCCAGCGCTGGCCCGTGTACCGGGTATTGCCGGCGTGGACGTCAGCCTTGCGACGGCGTCGCGTAGGCAACGCATCTGGCATAGGCGCCAGACCCACGGTGAAGAATCGGCCGTGTTGCTGTTTTGCCCGACGGCCACCCTGGCGCTGGCAGACGAAGCCGCCTGGCGGTTGCTGGCGCAGCTGTGCCAGACGCCGTTCTACCAGCGCCTGCGCGTCGAGTTGCAGTTGGGTTATGCGGTGTTCAGCGGCTTGAAGCAGGTCGACGGGCAAACCGGGTTGCTGTTCGGCGTCCAGTCGCCCAGCTTCTCGGCGGTGCAGTTGATCGCCCACATCGAGCAATTCCTGGCTGGGTTACCGGCGCTGATCCAGCAGTTCGATGATTCCTCCCTGAGCGGCCAGCAGCAGGCGCTCGCCGCCCAGCTCCAAAGCACCGCCCTGCCCTTCGCCCAGGCCGCCGAACTGCTCTGGCAAGGCAAGCTGGTCGGCCGCCCGTCGGATTATCTTGAGCAACTGTCCGCTGCCATCCTGTGCCTGGATCGCGCCCAGCTCGAGACTGCCGCCCAGGGTTTAATCGATGCGCAAGGGGGATGGCATTGCCTGAGCAACGGCACCTGCCCGCCAGAACACTGGCAAGGGGCGCAGTGATCATTGCAGCCGCTGTAATGAGCTTTCTTCGAGAATCGCGGCGAACGAATTTGTCAGATTTAGTAACATAGGCGCCTAAGCATCTGAACATCTCCGAACGGAGGTGGACTATATGTATAGATCTCACCCGTTCCATCGAACCAAAGTCCCCCAACCAAAGGAGTATTCCCATGTCCTGGTCCAAACCCGCATATATCGACCTGCGTATCGGTTTCGAAGTCACTATGTACTTCGCCAGCCGCTGATTGCCGCGGGCGGTTAAGCACGCAGCACTACGCCTCGGTCAGCCGGGGCGTTTTTTATTTCGGTTTGCAGATGGAGCAGCCATGTTTGTCCAGATTCTAGGTTCCGCCGCCGGCGGCGGTTTCCCCCAGTGGAACTGCAACTGCGCCAACTGCGCAGGTTTTCGCAACGGCAGCCTGCGGGCCCAGGCGCGTACCCAGTCGTCCATCGCCCTGTCCGATGACGGCGTGAACTGGGTGCTGTGCAACGCCTCCCCGGACATTCGTGCCCAGCTCCAGGGCTTTGCCCCAATGCAGCCTGGCCGAGCCCTGCGCGACACCGGAATTGGCGCGATCATCCTGATGGACAGCCAGATCGACCACACCACCGGCCTGCTCAGCCTGCGTGAGGGTTGCCCCCACCAAGTCTGGTGCACCGACATGGTCCATGAAGACCTGAGTACCGGTTTCCCGCTGTTCAACATGCTGACCCACTGGAACGGCGGGTTGAGCTGGAACCGCATCGAGCTCGACCAGAGTTTCATCATCCCGGCCTGCCCGAACCTGCGGTTCACCCCGTTGCCATTGCGCAGCGCCGCACCGCCCTATTCACCGCACCGCTTCGATCCGCACCCGGGCGACAACATTGGCCTGATCATCGAAGACCTGCGCACGGGCGGCAAGCTGTTCTACGCCCCGGGCCTGGGCCAGGTTGACGGGGCGTTGCTGGAGATCATGGCCGACAGCGATTGCCTGTTGGTGGACGGCACGATGTGGGACGACGATGAAATGCAGCGCCGTGGCGTCGGCACGCGCACCGGTCGGGAAATGGGTCATCTGGCACAGAACGGTCCCGGCGGAATGATCGAAGTGCTGGAGCAACTGCCCTTGCCGCGCAAGATCCTTATTCATATCAACAACACCAACCCGATCCTCGACGAAGACTCACCCGAGCGGGCTGAACTTGTACGCCGAAAGATTGAAGTGTCTTACGACGGAATGAGTATTGAGTTGTAGGAAAGGCGGGACGATTGTGGGAGCGGGGTTGTGGGATCTCAGCCGCCATTGATGCTGGCTGACCGGACGCTATCGCGAGCAAGCTCGCTCCCACAGTAGTCCGAGTCGTACTGGCTACCTGATTCACAGCAAAACCCGTGTGGGAGCGAGCTTGCTCGCGATGAGGCCAACCCTGACGCCACAGAACCCACAGGCATTCCCTGGAGACCGAAATGACTGACACCCCCCTGTCCCCCGCCGAGTTCGAAGCGGCCCTGCGTGCCAAAGGCGCGTATTACCACATCCATCACCCCTACCACGTGGCGATGTATGAAGGCCGTGCCACTCGCGAGCAGATCCAGGGCTGGGTCGCGAATCGTTTCTACTATCAAGTGAACATCCCGCTCAAGGACGCCGCGATCCTGGCCAACTGCCCGGACCGGGAAATCCGTCGCGAGTGGATCCAGCGCCTGCTCGACCATGACGGCGCACCCGGCGAAGACGGTGGCATCGAAGCCTGGCTACGGCTGGGCCAAGCGGTGGGCCTGGATCCCGATCAACTGCGCTCTCAGGAATTGGTGCTGCCAGGGGTTCGTTTTGCGGTGGATGCCTACGTCAACTTCGCCCGCCGGGCCTGCTGGCAGGAAGCCGCCAGCAGCTCGCTGACCGAACTGTTCGCCCCGCAAATCCACCAGTCGCGCCTGGATAGTTGGCCCCAGCATTACCCATGGATCGACCCGGCCGGCTATGAATACTTCCGCACCCGCCTGGGCCAGGCCCGGCGTGACGTGGAGCATGGCTTGGCGATCACCTTGCAGCACTACACCACCCGCGCAGGGCAGGAACGCATGTTGGAGATTCTTCAGTTCAAGCTGGACATCCTCTGGAGCATGCTCGACGCCATGACCATGGCCTACGAATTGAACCGCCCGCCCTATCACACCGTGACCGACCAACGGGTTTGGCACAAAGGAATTACCTTATGAGTTTCGACCGCAGCCAAACCCCGCGCTGGCGCCCCGGCTATCGCTTCCAGTACGAACCGGCCCAGAAAGGCCACGTGCTGCTCTATCCTGAAGGCATGATCAAGTTGAACGACAGCGCTGCACTGATCGGTGGCCTGATCGACGGTGAGCGGGATGTCGCGGCGATCATCGACGCGTTGGCCAAGCAGTTTCCCGACGTGCCTGAACTCGGTGATGACATCGAGCAATTCATGGAGGTCGCCCGTGCACAGCACTGGATCGAACTTGCCTGACACTACCGGCCTGCCGCCCAAGCCGGAAGTCGGCCTGCCGCTGTGGCTGCTGGCCGAACTGACCTATCGCTGCCCATTGCAATGCCCGTACTGCTCCAACCCGCTGGACTTCGCCGAGCAGGGCAAGGAGCTGAGCACCGAGCAGTGGTTCAAGGTGTTTCGCGAAGCCCGGGAGATGGGCGCCGCGCAGTTGGGTTTTTCCGGTGGCGAGCCGTTGGTGCGCCAGGACCTGGCCGAGTTGATTGCCGAGGCGCGCAGGCTGGGTTTCTATACCAACCTGATCACCTCCGGCATCGGCTTGACCGAACAGAAAATCAGCGATTTCAAAAAGGCCGGCCTGGACCATATCCAGATCAGTTTCCAGGCCAGCGACGAGCAGGTGAACAACCTCTTGGCCGGCTCGAAGAAAGCCTTCGCGCAGAAACTGGAAATGGCCCGGGCGGTGAAGGCCCACGGCTATCCGATGGTGCTGAACTTCGTGACCCATCGGCACAACATCGACAAGATCGACCGCATCATCGAGTTGTGCATCGCCCTGGAAGCCGACTTCGTCGAACTCGCCACCTGCCAGTTCTACGGCTGGGCGCAGCTCAACCGTGTCGGCCTGCTGCCCACCCGGGAACAATTGGTGCGTGCCGAGCGCATCACCAATGAATACCGTGCCAAGCTGGAAGCTGAAGGTAATCCGTGCAAGTTGATCTTTGTCACGCCGGACTACTATGAAGAACGCCCCAAGGGCTGCATGAACGGCTGGGGCAGCATTTTCCTCACCGTCACACCGGACGGCACGGCATTGCCCTGTCACGGTGCCCGACAATTGCCGGTGCAGTTTCCCAATGTGCGCGACCACAGCATGCAGCATATCTGGTACGACTCGTTCGGCTTCAACCGTTTCCGCGGTTATGACTGGATGCCCGAACCGTGCCGCTCCTGCGATGAAAAGGAAAAGGACTTCGGCGGCTGTCGCTGCCAGGCGTTCATGCTCACGGGGGACGCCAGTAATGCCGACCCGGTGTGCAGCAAATCCGAGCACCACGGGGTGATTCTCAAGGCGCGTGAAGACGCCGAACACGCCACGCAAACCATTGAACAGTTGGCCTTTCGCAATGAACGAAACTCACGCCTCATCGCTAAAGGCTGAGCCTTTCAGCGCCGCCCAGGCGGTTGCCGCCGGCACCGACTTCGCCGAACTGCAGGTCGGGCCCCAGGGCTTGTTCTGGAATGAATACCGCCCCGCGGACGGTGCCTGTCGGCTCTGGCATTGGCAAGATGCCATGCCCCGCTGCCTGACGCCGGACGGGTTCAGCGCGCGCAGCCGGGTCTATGAATACGGCGGTGGATCATTCTGCCTGAGCCACGACGGTGTGCTGTTCGTCAATGAGGCCGACCAGCAGCTGTATCACCAATCCCTGAACGACGAACACCCCGTGGCGCTGACCTCCGGTGAGTGCCGCTACGGGGATCTTGGTTTCGCCGACGGCCAGGTACTGGCGGTGGAAGAACAAGCCAACCAGCATCGCCTGGTGTCGATCGGGTTGGCGGATCATCAACGACATCTGCTGGCCGAAGGCGCCGATTTCTACGCCTCGCCGACCCTGAGCCCGGACGGTCAGCGGCTCGCCTGGATTGAGTGGAGCCGCCCGCATCAACCCTGGACAGCAACGCGGTTGATGTTGGCCGAGCGCAATGCTTCGGGCTGGGGAGAGCCGCGCTGTGTCGCGGGCAACGGTGAAGAAGAGTCCATCCAGCAACCGCGCTTCGACACGGCCAGTCGCCTTTATTGCCTGACTGATCGCGGTGGTTATTGGCAGCCCTGGAGGGAGTCGGCTCAAGGCCTGGAACCACTGCCCGCCGCCGAAGCCGATCACGCCCCGGCGCCATGGCAACTGGGAGGCTGTACCTGGCTGCCGCTGGATGAACGCACCTACCTGGCGAGTTGGACCGAAGCGGGTTTCGGGCGTCTGGGCCTGTGTCGCGATGACCAGGCCGGTGAGGACTTCACCGGCACCTATAGCCGCTTTCGCAGCCTGGCGCTGGATGAGCGGTTCATCTACGCCGTTGCCGCCTCGCCGACCCGCCCAGCGGCAGTCATTGCCATCGAGCGGCAGAGTCATGAAGTGGCGGTGCTGGCCGGCGGCGTCGCGCCATTGCCCGACGAACAGATCAGCCGTCCTCGGACCCTGCGCTATCCCTCCGGGTCAGGTGAGGCCCACGGGTTCTTTTACCCGGCCATGAATGCACCCTCGAAACCGCCATTGGTGGTGTTCATTCATGGCGGCCCCACCTCAGCCTGTTATCCCCTGTTCGATCCGCGTATCCAGTATTGGACCCAGCGCGGCTTTGCCGTTGCCGATCTCAATTACCGCGGCAGCAGCGGCTATGGCCGGGCCTATCGGCAGGCGTTGCATTTGAACTGGGGCGTGGTGGATGTCGAGGATGCCTGTGCGGTGGTCGCCTACCTGGATGAACAAGGCCTGATCGACGGCCGTCATGCGTTCATCCGCGGTGGCAGTGCCGGTGGCTACACGACCCTCTGCGCCTTGGCGTTCCATGAGGTATTCCGGGCCGGCGCCAGCCTCTATGGCGTGAGCGACCCCGTCGCCCTCGGCCGGGCCACGCACAAGTTCGAAGGTGATTATCTGGACTGGCTGATCGGCGACCCGCAGCAGGACGTTGAACGCTACCGCGCCCGTACCCCGCTGCTGCACGCCGGGAACATCCGCGTGCCGGTGATCTTTTTCCAGGGTGAGCTGGACGCCGTGGTGGTACCGCAGCAAACCCGCGACATGGTCAGTGCCTTACAGGCCAACGGCGTTGCGGTCGAGGCGCACTACTATCCGGATGAGCGCCACGGTTTTCGCAAGGCTGCGAACCAGGCGCATGCTTTGGAGCATGAGTGGTTGTTTTATCGCAAGGTGATGGACGGCGATCTATAGGAAGCCAAGCAAACTGTGGGAGCGCGCTTGCTCGCGATAGCGGTGTGTCAGTCTATGGACATGTTGACTGGACTATTGCTATCGCGAGCAAGCTCGCTCCCACAGGAGGATTTCATGACCGATGAATTCAGCGCTTGGCGATGATATACACCGCATGCACGATGCCCGGGATGTAACCCAACAGCGTCAGCAGGATATTCAGCCAGAACGCCCCGCCGAAACCGACTTGCAGGAATACCCCCAACGGCGGCAGCAGAATGGCGATGATGATTCGAATGATATCCATGGATGACTCCTGATTGGCGATGGCTACGTTGCCATATAGCTCATTGACCCACGACCGCTCGTCAGGGTTCAGTGAAAAACAATCAGGCTGGCGGCCGAACGGCCAAATCCACTCACGAAAAAAAACGCAGACAAAAGAAAACCCCGCCGAAGCGGGGCTTTGCAGACTGTTTCCCTGACATCCATTTCACTCCGCCGTCCTGGCAGAATCCTACGTGTCCGTGTTGTTGCCTTTGCGCGTCCTGCGCTACGTCCTTGGAAGCTAGATTAGCCCTGGATCCAATCTGCCGATAGAGGGAAAACGCCAGCACGATGTGTAAGCAAATGCTTACACATCGTCATCATTTCAGAACTGGCTGGCTTCCAGCAGGAACAGCGACTCGCTGCCCGCCTTGACCGATGCGCTCAAGGAATGAATACGCGGCAGCAGGCGGGCAAAATAGAACCGCGCCGTACCCAGTTTGCTTGCGTAGAAATCATCCTGGCTTTCCTTGCCCAAGGCCGCCCGGGCCATCAGCGCCCACATGTAGGCGTACGCGGTGTAGCCGAACGCCTGGAGGTACTCCACCGACGCCGCGCCGATTTCATTCGGGTTGTTCTTCGCCCGGTCCAGCAGCCAGTCGGTCAATTCGTCCAGCGTGTCGACCGCGCTGTTCAACGGCTTGACGAATTCCTCCAGGTCGCTGCTCGCGGTGGCAGTGAAATGGCGGATTTCATCGGCGAACAACCGGTAGAACGCGCCGCCGCTGCCGACGATCTTGCGCCCTACCAGGTCCAGCGCCTGGATACCGTTGGTGCCTTCGTAGATCTGGGTGATGCGCACGTCACGCACCAGTTGCTCCTGGCCCCATTCACGAATGTAACCATGGCCGCCGAACACCTGTTGGCCATGGACGGTGGTTTCCAGGCCCAGGTCGGTCAGAAAAGCCTTGGCCACTGGGGTCAGCAACGCCACCAAGTCTTCGGCGCGTTTGCGGGTGACCGGGTCTTCGCTGAACTTGGCGGTGTCCAGTTGCATCGCCACGTAGGTGGAAAAGGCCCGGCCACCCTCGTTCGAGGCCTTCATGGTCAGCAGCATCCGGCGCACGTCGGGGTGGACGATGATCGGGTCAGCGACCTTGTCCTTGTTCTGCGCACCAGTGGGCGAACGGCTTTGCAGGCGGTCACGGGCATATTCGACGGCGTTCTGGTAGGAACGCTCGCCAGAGGCCAGGCCCTGGATACCAACCCCCAGACGCTCGTAGTTCATCATGGTGAACATCGCCGCCAGGCCTTTGTTCGGCTCCCCCACCAGGTAACCCACGGCTTCGTCGAAGTTCATCACGCAGGTGGCGGACGCCTGGATGCCCATCTTGTGTTCGATCGACCCGCAGTTGGCCGCGTTGCGCGCGCCCAGGCTGCCGTCGGCATTGACCATGAACTTGGGCACCAGGAACAGCGAGATACCCTTGGGGCCTGCCGGCGCGTCCGGCAGCTTCGCCAGTACCAGGTGAATGATGTTCTCGGTGAGGTCGTGCTCGCCACCGGTGATGAAAATCTTCGTGCCACTGACCTTGTAGGAGCCGTCGGCCTGGGGTTCGGCCTTGGTGCGGATGATCCCCAGGTCCGTACCGGCGTGAGGCTCGGTCAGGCACATGGAACCGGCCCAGAGGCCGGCGTACATGTTCGGCAGGTACGCCGCCTTCAGTTCTTCACTGGCATGGGCGTTGATCGACAGGCAAGCGCCAGCGGTCAGCATCGGGTACAGACCGAAGGACAGGCTGGCGGAGTTGACCATCTCCTCGACCTGGGCCGAAACGGCCTTGGGCATGCCCATGCCGCCGTACACCGGATCACCGCCGACACCGACCCAACCACCTTCAGCGTAAGTCTTGTAGGCCTGTGGGAAACCTGCTGGCGTGGTGACGGCGCCGTCGGCCCAGTGGCAGCCTTCTTCATCAGCGGCGCGGCTGAGGGGGGCGATGCTTTTGCTGGTGACCTTGCCGGCTTCCTCGAGGATCGCTTCGACCGTTTCAGCGTCTACGGTGTCGGCCAGCGCCGGCAGTTGAGCCCAGAGTTTCGCGACCTCGAACACTTCATTGAGGACGAAGCGCATATCGCGCAGGGGCGCTTTGTAGTCAGCCATGGCAAACCTCGCAAGATCTAAACAATTGGTTCGTAAGAAACGGTTTTCGCAATGACCTGAGTGTACCTCAACAACTTTTGCGACACATAGGGTCAACCCATGACTGTTTTGTTATTTTTAGTCATCACAAAGGCTTGAATATTTATCGTGGCGAGGGAGCTTGCTTCCGCTTGACCGGGCTGGCGCTCCAGTACGCAGCGCTCACAAAGAGGGGCTGCTGCGCAGCCCAGCGGGAGCAAGCTCCCTCACCACGGATCAGTCAGAGTGCAAACAACTCCGCCGGCAGCTTCATCAGACAATCGCTCCCCGCCTCGATAGCAGCCCGATGGGCGGCGGTACGCGGCAGCAGACGCTTGAAGTAAAACTCGCACGTCGCCAATTTGGCCCGGCAAAAATCGCCATCTGCAGTGCCACTGTCGAGCTGCGCCTGGGCCACCAAGGCCATGCGCAACCACAGGTAGGCCAGGATGATGTAGCCGCTGTACATCAGATAGTCCACCGAGGCGGCACCCACTTCATCCGGATTCTTCATGGCGGCCATGCCGACCCGGGTGGTCAGTTCGCCCCATTGCTGGTTGAGCCCGTCGAGTTGCTCGACGAAATCCTTGAGCTGCGGATGCCCAGCGTTGGCAGCGCAAAATTTATGGACGATTTTGGTGAAGCCACGCAACAACTTGCCCTGACTACCCAGCACCTTGCGCCCCAAAAGATCCAAGGCCTGAATGCCGTTGGTCCCTTCATAGATCGGCGCAATGCGGCAGTCGCGCACCAACTGCTCCATGCCCCACTCGCGAATGAAGCCATGGCCGCCGAACACTTGCATGCCGTGGTTGGTCACCTCCAGCCCGGTGTCGGTCATGAAGGCCTTGCAGATCGGAGTGAGAAACGCCAGCAGGTCCTCAGCCTCCTGCCGGGCGGTTGCGTCCGGGCTCAGGTGCGCGGTATCGAGCAGTTGCGCGGTGAAATACGTCAGTGCCCGGTTGCCTTCGTTGAAGGCCTTCATGGTCAGCAACATTCGGCGCACATCGGGATGGACGATGATCGGGTCGGCGGCTTTTTCCGGTGCCTTGGGGCCGGTCAGCGCGCGCATCTGCAACCGGTCGTTGGCGTATTTGATCGCCCCCTGGAAGCTCGCTTCCCCCAGGCACAAACCCTGCATACCGGTGCCGAGCCTAGCGTGGTTCATCATGGTGAACATGCAATTGAGGCCCTTGTTCGGCTCGCCGATCAGGAACCCCCTGGCCCCATCGAAATTCAGGACGCAGGTGGCCGAGGCCTTGATGCCCATCTTGTGTTCGATCGAGCCGCAGGAAACGCCATTGCGTGGCCCGGCCTCACCCGTGGCGTCGGGCAGGAACTTGGGCACAATGAACAACGAGATGCCTTTGGTCCCGGCGGGGGCGTCCGGCAGCTTGGCCAGCACCAAGTGGATGATGTTATCGCTCATGTCGTGTTCGCCGGCGGAAATGAAAATCTTGCTGCCGGAAATCGCGTAGCTGCCGTCGGCCTGGGGCACGGCGCGGGTCTTGATGATGCCCAGGTCGGTGCCGCAATGGGCTTCGGTCAGGCACATGGTGCCGGTCCACTGGCCGGCGGTGAGTTTGCTCAGGTAGGTCTGTTTCTGTTCCGCCGTGCCGTGGGCGTGAATCGCCGACATGGCGCCGTGAGTCAGGCCCGGGTACATGCCCCAGGACGTGTTGCTGGAACCGATCATCTCGCTGATGACCAGGCCCAGGGAGCTGGGCAAGCCTTGGCCACCATACGCCGGGTCCGCCGCCAAGCCATGCCAGCCGCCTTCCACGTACTGTGCGAAAGCCTGCTTGAAGCCTGTAGGCGTAGTGACTATGCCGTTGTCGAAATGGCAGCCCTCTTCGTCACCGGAACGATTGAGCGGCGCCAGCACGTTCTCACAGAACCTGGCGCCTTCCTCGAGGATCGCGCTGACCATGTCCGGGCTGGCATCGCTGGCGCCCAGTTCGGCATAACGGCCATGGAAATCGAAGACGTGATCAATCAGAAAGCGCATGTCGCGCAGGGGGGCTTTGTACTCGGGCATGGTGGTTTTCTCCGGTAGCAGATCGTTTCAACCTACTGCCGGCCACCCTGGCCCACAATCACAGTCCAGACGCTGAATGCGCCGTCATCACTCAACCCGCGGCGGCTTCCATGCGCACCGCGCCGCGGCGGTTCTGGCCGAAGGCAACCACACAGTTACGCCCCGCGCCCTTGGCGTTGTACAGCGCCTGATCGGCGGATTTGAGCACTTCTTCGGGAGTGCGCTGCTCAAGGCGTTCCGCGACGCCGATGCTGACCGTCACCGATACGCTGGACGCACCCGCGCCGGAGCGACGCTGGCGGCCTTGCTGATCGTCCTGGGGACGGCTGTCGGGATTGCGCAGCTGGATGGCGTACGTCTCGATGGACTGGCGGATGACTTCCAGATGGGGCATGCACTCGTCGATGGTCTTGCCGGCGAACACCAGGGCAAATTCCTCACCGCCGTAGCGATATGCCCTACCGCCACCGCCGATCTTCGACAATTTGCTGGCGACCAGGCGCAATACCTGATCACCCACGTCATGGCCATGGGTGTCGTTGAATTTCTTGAAATGGTCCACATCGCTCATCGCCAACACATAGTTGCGCCCCAGGCGCTGCATGCGTTCGTTCAGTGCCCGACGGCCCGGCAGACCGGTGAGTTCGTCACGGAAGGCCATTTGATAGGCTTCGTGGGCGACCGCCGCAGCGATCATCAGCATCACCTGGCTGCACATGATGTTCAGGGTGAACGGCAGGATGAAGGTCTTCGGCAGCATCCAGAACAAACCGAGCAAACCCACCAGTTGCGCCGCGTGCAGTGGCCGGGGATTGCGCCAATATTGCCAGGCCAGCAGCAGGAATGCGGCGGCGAACATCGGGTAGGACAATTGGATCAGGCTCATCCAGGCACCGTGCAACGCCGGCCAGCGGATCTCCGAGAGCCACAACAGCAAGGCCTGGGGGAAACTCTGCTCCAGGGCCAGCGCCACACTGCCAAAGACCAGCAACACCGCGAACCGCGCCACCATGTCCTGGAACAGGTGGGTGCGCTCCTGCCACGCCGCGAACAGCCCGAACAACAGCGGCAGCAACAGGCAGACGAGATGGAATACCACCGCTGCGTCTTCGCGCACCTTGCCGTTATCGCGATAGAAGTCGGTCTGGGTGTCCAGGAGGAAGTAGGCGATGTACACCGTGACCATCAGAAACAGTTCACGTTGACGTCGGTAGACCGCGCAATACGCTCCGCCCAGTAACAACACCAGCGTGGGGAGAACGTTGAACAGCGAGGTGAAGAAAACGTTGAGGTCCTTGACGTAGGCAGCCGCAAGCCCCGCCACCAACAGCAGCAATGACGGTAGGAAATGGCTCAGACGTACAGCGGAAGAACGCGGCAAAGGGTAAAGCTCCGACCCGGCTGATAAAAGATGGCATTGTGCCTGTAACTGGAGCAGTAAGGCACGCGAGATGTGACAGATGTCACACTGCCATCGCTGTAACGGCAGAGGGGACAGTTTTCTTAGGGTTGGGTTGGATGAATATTGTTTCAGGATCACAGTTGGTCAGTGTGGGAGCGAGCTTGCTCGCGATAGCGTTGTTCAGTCACCACATCCACGGGCTGACACACCGCCATCGCGAGCAAGCTCGCTCCCACAAGGAACTGCGGCGGATACAGATTTAGTGGCTATGAACATTCCAATGTGGGATCTACGGCAGACATGAAAAAGCCGCTGCTCCCGAAGAAGCAGCGGCTTGTGAAGAGCCGCGTAAGGCTTAGTAGCCCAGCGCGAAATCTTCCTCTTTCATGTCCATCAGGTTGTTGGCGCCCGACAGCATGGTTGCTACGTGGGTACGGGTCCGCGGCAGGATGCGCTGGAAGTAGAAGCGCGCGGTCTGCAGCTTGGCGGTGTAGAAGGCTTCTTCGGTGGAGCCGGCGGCGAGTTTTTCCGCCGCCAGGCGCGCCATGTCGGCCCAGAAATAGGCCAGGCAGGCATAACCGGAGTACATCAGGTAGTCCACCGATGCCGCGCCGACTTCTTCGCGATCTTTCATGGCCGCCATGCCGACCTTCATGGTCAGCTCACCCCATTCCTTGTTCAGCGCAGCCAGGGGTTCAACGAACTCCTTGACCGCTTCGTTGCCTTCGTTGCCCTGGCAGAACTTGTGGACGATCTTGGTGAAGCCCTTGAGCGCCTCGCCCTGGGTCATCAGCACTTTACGGCCCAGCAGGTCGAGGGCCTGAATGCCAGTGGTGCCTTCGTACAGCATCGAGATGCGGCTGTCGCGAACGTTCTGCTCCATGCCCCACTCGGCGATGAAGCCGTGGCCGCCGTAGATCTGTACGCCGTGGTTGGCCGATTCGAAACCGACTTCGGTCATGAAAGCCTTGGCGATCGGCGTCATGAACGCCAGCAGCGCATCGGCCTTTTTCTTCTCTTCTTCGTCCACGCCGTACTTGACGATGTCGACCTGCTTGGCGGTGAAGTACACCATCGCCCGGTTACCTTCGGCGAAGGCCTTCATGGTCAGCAGCATGCGACGCACGTCAGGGTGCACGATGATCGGGTCGGCGGCCTTGTCTGGCGCCTTCGGGCCAGTCAGGGAACGCATTTGCAGGCGATCACGGGCATATTTCAGGCCGCCCTGGAAGCCGATCTCGGCGTGGGCCAGGCCTTGCAGCGCGGTGCCCAGGCGTGCGGTGTTCATGAAGGTGAACATGCAGTTCAGGCCTTTGTTCGCCGGGCCGATCAGGTAACCGGTGGCCGCGTCGAAGTTCATCACGCAAGTGGCATTGCCGTGGATGCCCATCTTGTGTTCCAGGGAACCACAGCTCACCGCGTTGCGCTGGCCGATGGAGCCGTCGGCGTTAGGCAGGAATTTTGGAACGATGAACAGCGAAATGCCCTTGGTGCCAGCCGGTGCGTCCGGCAGGCGTGCCAGCACGATGTGGACGATGTTGTCGGCCATGTCGTGTTCGCCGGCCGAAATGAAGATCTTCGTACCGGACACCTTGTAGGAACCGTCGGCCTGAGGCTCGGCCTTGGTGCGCAGCATGCCCAGGTCGGTGCCACAGTGCGGTTCGGTCAGGCACATGGTGCCGGTCCATTCGCCGGAAACCAGCTTGGTCAGGTAGGCCTCTTGCTGCTCAGGCGTGCCGTGCTCGGAAATCGTGTTCATGGCGCCATGGGACAGGCCCGGGTACATGCCCCACGACCAGTTGGCTTCACCGACCATCTCGCTGACCGCCAGGCCCAGGGACTCCGGCAAGCCTTGACCGCCATGCTCGACATCGTGGGCCAGGCTTGGCCAGCCGCCTTCGACGAATTGCTTGTAGGCTTCCTTGAAACCGGTCGGGGTTTTCACGCCGGACTCGCTCCAGGTGCAACCTTCGATGTCGCCCACACGGTTCAGCGGAGCCAGCACCTGCTCACAAAACTTAGCGCCTTCTTCGAGAATGGCGTCAACCATGTCCGGAGTTGCGTCCTGGCAAGCCGGAAGGCTCTGATAATGCGCTTCGTAGCCAAGCAGTTCGTCACGAACGAAGCGAATATCACGCAAGGGGGCCTTGTAGTCAGGCATAGCGATAAACCTCTGCTGATGTAACCGGGAATGAACGACCGCGTGGATTTGTTGTAGCGGTCAAACAGTTGTTTGAAACATACGTTTACGCCCAAATCTTGTCAAGCGCCGATCTTTTGCCGTTCGTCATCAGCCGGAGAAAAATGTCGGACACAGGAAATCTATCGCGCTGAAGAATCCGCGGTGTGCGTAGGAAAAGATTAGTTGAGCAATAAGACGTTAGAGACAAGAACGCCGCGAATAATCGCGGCGTTTTGGTCAATCTGAAAAAACAGGATCAGGCAAAGGTATCGATCAACGTACCGAGCATTTCGTCGGATGCCTTGGCGACGCTCACACCCAACTGCACCTGAAACTTGCCTTGGGCCATTTCGACCATGTTGCTGGCCAGATCCGACTGCTGGCTACGATCCACCGAACGCAGGCGATCAACCTGGACTTCGGACGACTGGCTGGTGACCGAACGCTCGATTGTGTTGTTGGCGATCTGGCTGGAGGCCTGATCGACGCGGTTCTGCCCTGTCTGAATCGTGCTCAGACCGGCATAGAACGCGGTGTTTCCTGAGATTTCCATGGCAGAGCTCGTCTTCTTGAAGGGTCGACAGGGGCCATTGAATCAGAAGCCCCGGGAAAAGGCCCGACAAAAACACTAATGGCACAGTGCCGCGTCATAGGCAAAACCTTGGCGGGGTCTCAGTCCAGCAGATCCAGTTGCAGGTGTTCGGCCACGGCTTCGGCCGTCACGCTCTGGATCCGCGCCACCCGGCCCAGGCAGGGCGCCGGAAGTCGCTCGGCCAAAGTCGCGAGGTTTTCTTCCAGGCGCGAGGTGGCCGGGTCGATGATGTTCGCGACCCAACCGGCAAGCTGCAAGCCATCACGGGCGATCGCCTCGGCGGTCAACAACGCGTGGCTGATGCAGCCCAGGCGCACGCCCACCACCAGGATCACCGGCAAGCCCAGCGCGATCGCCAGGTCGGAAAGATTGTCCTGGCCGGACAGCGGCACGCGCCAACCGCCCGCGCCTTCGATCAAGCTGAAATCGGCGCGCAGCGCCAGCACTTCACGCATCGGGCCCAGCAGCGACTGCACCGTCAAGGCAACGCCGGCCTCCCGGGCGGCCAAGTGCGGCGCGATTGCCGGTTCGAACGCCACTGGATTGACCTGTGCATAAGTCAACGGCACAGAGCATTCGGCCAGCAGTGCCAAGGCATCGGCGTTGCGCAGGCCCTTGGGCGTCACGTCGCAGCCAGAGGCCACGGGTTTTCCCGCAGCCGTGCTCATGCCAGCCTGTCGCGCCGCGTGCAGCAGGCCTGCCGCGACGGTGGTCTTGCCTACATCAGTGTCAGTGCCGGTAATAAAATAGGCCTGGCTCATAGCGGTTTCTCCAAAACGGCGTAGACCACTTGGTAAGTCGCCGGCAGCCCCTTGGCCTGACGAAACTGCTCATAGGCTTCAACCAGCGCGAGGATCCGTGCCCTGCCCGTCAAGCCGCCAGGGCGACCAGGGTTCAGATTATGGGCACCCAAAGCTTTCAATTCATGGGTCAGGCTACGCACGTCGGGGTAATGCAACACATGGGGACAATTTTCAAGACTGATGACATTCAGCCCGCTGGCCGCGCAAAGATGCTGATACGTTTCGAACCCACGAAAACGGTTGACGTGCACCAAGCCATCCACCTGACGCCAACTGTCGCGTAATTCGTACAAAGTGCCCACGCATAGACTGGTAAAGGCCAACACCCCACCCGGTTTCAACACGCGAAGGGCCTCGCTCAGCACCGCGGCAAAATCCGCACACCATTGCACCGCCAGGCTAGAGAACACCAGGTCGCAGCTCGCCGCCTGCAAAGGCAGCCGCTCAGCATCACCGGCGACAAAATACGCGGCGCCACCCTGGGGACGCGCATGGTTGAGCATGCCTTCGGCGATATCCAACGCCAATCCGTTTGTCTCACCGAAACGCGCGCCCAGCGCCCGAGTGAAATAACCGGTGCCGCAGCCCAGGTCCAACCAACGTTGCGGCATGAATGAGGACGGCAAGCGGCCTAGCAATTGCTGGCCGACGTCGCGTTGCAGTTCGGCCACGCTGTCGTAACTGGTCGCTGCACGGGAAAACGAAGCCGCGACCTGGCGCTTGTCAGGCAAGGCGCCGGGCAATTTGGGAAGAGACAAATCAGTCATCACCGGACTCATGCAAAAAAGCCTGGATCGCGCCCGCGACACCGTGGGGGTCCTCCAGAAGAAATCCGTGGCCGGCCTGTTCGATCAGACCGATTTCGACATCCGGCAGCAAGACCAGCAAATCACCCGCGGCCTCGGCCGGCACCAGGGCGTCGAGCCCGGCAAACAGATGCAGTTGCGGGCCACGGAAGCGCTGCAATGCGGCGCGGGTGTCCAATTGCGCCAGCAGTTCGAGCCCGGCCATCAATATTTCGGGCGGAGTGCTCGGAGCCCCGGCCAACAACAACCGCGACAACCCGCGCGGATCATTACAGCCTTGGGCACACAGCAAACTGAAACGCTTGAGGGTCTGGCGTGGGTCGGCAGCGCACCCGGCAAGAAAGCCATCGAAGGTTTCACCGACCATCGCGCTCGGCCATTGCTCGTGGGCGACAAAGGACGGATTGCTCGCCAAGGTCAGCAGGCCGCAGCAGCGCTCACCCCGACGCGCCGCCAGCGCCGAGGCCAGCATGCCACCCAGGGACCAACCGCCCAGCCAGGCATCCTGGGGCACGGTAGCGTCCAATTCTTCGAGCCATTCATCGGGATCGCTCGATAGCAATGCCGGCAACGGTTCGATTT
Source organism: Pseudomonas beijingensis (assembly GCF_030687295.1). Classification (NCBI taxonomy): domain Bacteria; kingdom Pseudomonadati; phylum Pseudomonadota; class Gammaproteobacteria; order Pseudomonadales; family Pseudomonadaceae; genus Pseudomonas; species Pseudomonas beijingensis. Next base: position 5,851,000 of record NZ_CP117425.1, read on the forward strand.
CCACGCGCAGGTGCTCGTCGAGCCCTTGCAAGGCCGCCGCCAGCGGTTCCAGCGGTGAAACGCCCAAGCCCCAGCCGGGCAGCAAAATCAATCGATCACGCATGGCTTGGCTCCGGTCCCAACAGGGCAAAACACTCAGCCAGTGCGTTCAACAATAGCTGCACCTGGGCCTCGCTGTGGGCGGCGGTCAGGGTCACGCGCAAACGAGCGCTGCCAGCCGGTACGGTGGGAGGGCGGATCGCCGTGACCATCAGCCCGCGCTCGCGCAACATCTGCGACAAGCGCATGGCCCGCCCCGCATCGCCAATCAGGATCGGCTGGATCGGTGTGAAGCTGTCCATCAATTGCAGACCGATCTGCTCGGCGCCCTGGCGGAACTGGCGGATCAGCACCTGCAAGTGCTCGCGCCGCCAATGCTCGCTGCGCAGCAGTTCAAGGCTCTTGAGCGTCGCGCAGGCCAGGGCCGGCGGTTGGCTGGTGGTGTAGATGTAGGGGCGAGCGAACTGGATCAGGCTTTCGATCAGTTCCTCGCTACCCGCGACAAAGGCCCCGGCAGTGCCGAAGGCTTTGCCCAAGGTGCCCACCAATACCGGCACGTCCTCCTGGCTCAAGCCGAAATGCTCGACGATACCGCCGCCGTTGGCCCCTAGCGGGCCGAAACCGTGGGCATCGTCGACCATCAGCCAGGCGCCCTTGGCCTTGGCTTCGCGGGCCAGGGCCGGCAGGTCGGCAATGTCGCCGTCCATGCTGAACACGCCGTCGGTGACCACCAGGGTATTACCAGTGGCTTTCTCCAGGCGGCTGGCCAGGCTCTGGGCATCGTTGTGCAGGTATCGGTTGAAACGCGCGCCGGACAACAGCCCGGCGTCGAGCAGCGAAGCATGATTGAGGCGGTCCTCCAGCACCGTGTCGCCCTGCCCCACCAGCGCGGTGACCGCGCCGAGGTTGGCCATGTAGCCGGTGGTGAACAGCAACGCCCGCGCACGCCCCGTCAAGTCGGCCAAGGCCTCTTCCAGCGCGTGATGCGGACCGCTGTGGCCGATCACCAAATGGGAAGCGCCACCCCCGACACCCCAACGCGCCGCGCCGGCGCGCCAGGCCTCGATCACTTGCGGGTGACTGGCCAGGCCCAGGTAATCGTTGTTGCAGAACGCCAGCAGCGGCTGGCCGTCCACCACCACTTCCGGGCCCTGGGGGCTTTCGAGCAGCGGGCGCTGGCGGTAGAGGTTGTCGGCACGACGGGCAGCCAGGCGTGCGGCGAGATCGAAGGGCATGCAGGCCTCGGGGCGAACCACTTATTTAAGACGGGTGAGATCCCTGTGGGAGGGCTTTTGTGGGAGCCGAGCTTGCTCGCGATGAGGGCTCCACGGTCTATGGCAAGACCGCGTTATCGTTCATCGCGAGCAAGCTTGGCTCCCACAAAGCCCGCTCCCACACTGGGTTTTGCGTCAACTCAAACAGCGGCGTTATAGAACTGCTCGCTGCTCTTCTGCTCCACCAGCGCCTGTTCAATCGCCGCCTGGTGCACTTCGTCGGCATGTTCTTCACGGGCTTCAGGCTGGATGCCCAGGCGTGCGAACAATTGCATGTCCTTGTCGGCTTGCGGGTTGGCGGTGGTCAACAGCTTGTCGCCGTAGAAAATCGAGTTGGCGCCGGCAAAAAATGCCAAGGCTTGCATCTGCTCGTTCATCGCTTCACGGCCAGCGGACAGGCGCACATGGGACTGGGGCATCATGATCCGGGCCACGGCGAGCATGCGGATGAAATCGAACGGATCGATGTCTTCGGCATTCTCCAGCGGCGTGCCGGCGACTTTGACCAGCATGTTGATCGGCACCGATTCCGGGTGCTCCGGCAGGTTCGCCAGCTGGATCAGCAGGTTGGCGCGGTCGTCCAGGGACTCGCCCATGCCCAGGATGCCGCCGGAGCAGATTTTCATCCCCGAATCCCGTACATAGGCCAGGGTTTGCAAGCGCTCGCTGTAGGTACGGGTGGTGATGATGCTGCCGTAGAACTCCGGCGAGGTATCGAGGTTGTGGTTGTAGTAGTCCAGGCCGGCCTGGGCCAGTGCTTCGGTCTGTTCCTGGTCGAGGCGGCCCAGGGTCATGCAGGTTTCAAGGCCCATGGCCTTCACGCCTTTGACCATTTCCAGCACATACGGCATGTCCTTGGCCGACGGATGCTTCCAGGCCGCGCCCATGCAGAAACGGGTCGAACCGATGGCCTTGGCCCGCGCAGCCTCTTCGAGGACCTTCTGCACTTCGAGCAATTTCTCTTTATCCAGGCCGGTGTTGTAGTGACCGGACTGCGGACAATATTTGCAATCTTCCGGGCAAGCGCCGGTCTTGATCGACAGCAACGTGGAAACCTGGACGCGGTTGGCGTCGAAGTGCGCGCGGTGCACGGTCTGCGCCTGGAACAACAGGTCATTGAATGGCTGGACAAAGAGTGCTTTGACTTCGGCCAAAGACCAGTCATGACGCAGGTTGGCAGTGGTGCTGGCGCTCATGGGCATTTCCTTGATTATGCTTGGCTGGCGTCTGGGGTATGGAATACCCACAGGCGCGACACGGATGTTCGGCATATTTAAGGAAGAGTCATGCGCTGTCAACCACGATACAAAGGACCGGTTTACATCTGGTTAAAAAATAAACAACCCTGTCTGCTGTGCGGCGAAAGCACCGATACGCCGCAGCCTATCTGCACCCCCTGCGAAAGCGAGCTGCCCTGGCTCGGTGATCAATGCAGCATTTGCGCCCTGCCACTGCCCATGGCCGGATTGCGTTGCGGCCAATGTGTCTCGCGGCCGCCGGCCTTCGAGCGGGTCCTGGCGCCCTGGGTTTATGACTTCCCGGTGGACAGCCTGATCACCCGCTTCAAGCATCAGGCGAAATGGCCCCTGGGTCGGCTGCTGGGCGAACTGCTGGCGCAATCGCTGCAACATCACTTCGACGAAGGGCTGGAACGGCCCGACGCCCTGGTACCGGTGCCACTGGCGACCCGGCGCTTGCGCCAGCGCGGTTTCAACCAGGCGGCGCTGCTGGCCCGCTGGCTCAGTGGGCCGCTGGCGATCCCTTGCGAAGAAAACCTGCTGCGACGCACCCACGACACCCCCGCCCAACAGGCCCTCGACGCCAAGGCCCGCCGACATAATCTGCGCCAAGCCTTTGCCCTCGGGCCCCAGGCAGCGTTACGCAACCGTCACCTGGCATTGGTCGACGATGTGCTCACCACCGGCGCCACCGCCCAGGCACTGGCCGCCCTGCTACTCGATGCCGGCGCGGCACGGGTCGATGTCTACTGCCTGGCCCGCACACCGAAACCCGGTGAGCCGGCTTGACGTGCCACGTCCAAGGCGCCAACGTCCGCTCATCGACCTTTGCACGCAGCTCCCGTCATGTCATTGCCCACGCTCCTGACTCAGCACATCGTTCGGCGCCCCCAACGCATCGCCCTGTTGCAGCACATCGCCGAACAGGGCTCAATCACCCGCGCTGCCAAGAGCGCGGGCCTGAGCTATAAGGCAGCGTGGGATGCCATCGATGAATTGAACAATCTCGCGGACCAACCGTTGGTGGAACGCAGCGTCGGCGGCAAGGGTGGTGGCGGCGCCAAGCTGTCGCAGGAAGGGCAACGCGTGCTGCGCCTGTATCAGCGCCTGCAAGCACTGCAGGCGCAACTGCTGGAAGCCAGCGAAGACGCCGGCGACCTGGGCCTGCTCAGTCGCCTGATGCTGCGCACCAGCGCCCGCAATCAATTGCATGGCAAGGTCTTGGCCATCGAGGCCCAGGGCCACAACGACCGGGTACGCCTGGAGTTGCCCCGGGGCCTGGTCATCGAAGCGCAGATCACCCACGACAGCACGCTGCGCCTGGAGCTGGGTGTCGGCACCGACGTGGTGGCGCTGATCAAGGCCGGCTGGCTGGAATTACACCCAGTCGAACACGCGGAAAAACCGGGGACCAACACACTGCGCGGCATGATCGAGCAAATCGACGCCGCCCAGGACGGCCCCAGCGAAGTGCGCATCGGCCTGCCCAACGGCCAGACGCTATGCGCCCTGGCCGACCCGCTTCAGTTGCAAGCGCAGAACCTGGCCGTCGACTCACCGGTGCAAGTGACGTTTTGTGCGACAAATGTGCTGCTCGGCACACCGCTGTAGCGCGCTGCAACAATAGCTTCATCGACCCGCTTTAAGGTGACTGCCAAAACCAGCAGGGAGCCTGATGATGAGCCTATTAGAAGAAAACCAATCCACCGACCTGGAAAAGATCGTCGGCCTGAGCCGGCGCAGTTTCATCAGCGCCGGCGCCCTGTGCGGCGCGGCGATGTTCCTGGGCGGCAACCTGCTGAGCCGCAGCGTGCTGGCCGCCGCCGTGAGCGAAGGCAACAGCCGGCTGCTGGGCTTTAAGAGCATTGCCGCCGCCACGGCCGACACCATTACCCTGCCGCCGGGCTACAAAGCCTCGGTGCTGATCAGTTGGGGCCAGCCACTGCGCAAAAATGCACCGGCGTTCGACCCCAGTGGCAATGGAACAGCCCGTGCTCAGGAAGAGCAGTTTGGCGACAACACCGACGGCATGAGCCTGTTCGAATTCCCCGGCGACAAGAACCGCGCGCTGATGGCGATCAACAACGAGTACACCAACTACCAATACCTGTTCCCTCACGGCGGCCAGCCGCAGTCGGCCGAAGACGTGCGCAAGGCCCAAGCCGCCGAAGGTGTGTCGGTGATCGAGATCCAGCGTCGTCGCGGCCAGTGGCAGTTCGTCCAGGAATCGCGCTACAACCGCCGGATCCACGGCAACACGCCGATTCGCCTGCGTGGTCCGGCAGCCGGCCACGACCTGCTGAAAACCAGCGCCGACAAGAGCGGCAAGAAAGTGCTGGGGACTTTCCAGAACTGCGCCAACGGCATGACGCCGTGGGGCACTTACCTGACCTGCGAAGAAAACTTCACTGACTGCTTCGGCAGCAGCAAGACGGACCTGCAGTTCGACGCGGCACAAAAACGCTATGGCGCCACCGTTACCAGCAGTGAAATCAACTGGCACCTGCACGACCCGCGTTTTGACCTGGCGAAGAACCCCAACGAACTCAATCGCCATGGCTGGGTGGTGGAAATCGATCCGTTCGATCCAGAATCCACGCCGGTGAAACGCACTGCCCTGGGCCGCTTCAAACACGAAAACGCCGCCCTGGCCCAAACCAATGACGGTCGTGCCGTGGTGTACATGGGCGATGACGAGCGCGGCGAATTCATCTACAAGTTCGTCAGCCGCGAGCGCATCAACCATCGCAATGCCAAAGCCAACCGCAACCTGCTGGACCACGGCACCTTGTATGTGGCGCGCTTCGATGCCGGCGACGGCAACCCGGACCACCCCAAAGGCAAGGGCCAGTGGATCGAGCTGACCCACGGCAAGAATGGCATCGACGCCAGCAGCGGTTTCGCTGACCAGGCCGAAGTGCTGATCCATGCGCGCCTGGCCGCCAGTGCCGTTGGCGCCACGCGCATGGACCGTCCGGAGTGGATCGTGGTCAGCCCCAAGGACGGCCAGGTCTATTGCACCCTGACCAACAACTCCAAGCGCGGCGATGCTGGCCAACCGGTGGACGGGCCAAACCCTCGGGCCAAGAACGTCTACGGACAGATCCTGCGCTGGCGCACCGACCGCGACGATCACGCCTCCAAGACCTTCTCCTGGGATCTGTTCGTGGTCGCCGGCAACCCGGCGGTACACGCCGGCACGCCGAAAGCCGGCTCGTCCAACATCAACGCCCAGAACATGTTCAACAGCCCCGATGGCCTGGGCTTCGACAAGGGTGGACGGTTGTGGATCCAGACCGACGGCGATTCGAGCAACGCCGGGGACTTCGCTGGCATGGGCAATAACCAGATGCTCTGCGCCGACCCCAACAGCGGTGAAATCCGCCGCTTCCTGGTCGGGCCGGTAGGCTGCGAAGTGACCGGGATCAGTTTCGCGCCGGACTACAAGACGATGTTCGTCGGGATCCAGCATCCCAGCGGCGGCTCGACGTTCCCTGAGCACCTGCCCAACGGCAAGCCGCGCTCATCGGTGATGGTAATTACCCGGGAAGATGGCGGGGTCATCGGCGCCTGATAGGGCCTCATCGCGAGCAAGCTCGCTCCCACAGGGATCGGCGGTACAACCGAAGACCCTGTGGGAGCGAGCTTGCTCGCGATAGCTTCAGCACAGCCACCACCTATCTGCCTCTGTCTGCGCTACCATGCTGGGCCGGACGCGGCAGCCCTGCCGCTGCGCAGGAGTCAGCATGTCCCATCCGTTTGAAACCCTCACGCCCGACCTGGTGCTCGATGCCGTTGAAAGCATCGGCTTTCTCAGCGATGCCCGCGTGTTGGCCCTCAACAGCTACGAGAACCGCGTCTATCAGGTCGGCATCGAAGATTCCGAGCCGCTGATCGCCAAGTTCTACCGCCCCCAGCGCTGGACCAACGAAGCGATCCTGGAAGAGCACAGCTTTACCTTCGAACTGGCCGAGTACGAAGTGCCCGTGGTGGCGCCGCTGATCCACAACGGTGCCAGCCTGCACGAACACGCCGGGTTTCGTTTCACCCTGTTTCCTCGTCGCGGTGGCCGGGCACCGGAGCCGGGCAATCTCGACCAACTCTATCGCCTGGGACAATTGCTCGGGCGCCTGCACGCGCTCGGGGCGACCCGGCCGTTCGAGCATCGTGAAGCCTTGGGTGTGAAAAACTTCGGCCATGATTCGCTGGCCACCGTATTGGCAAGCGGCTTTGTTCCCCGCGGCCTGCTACCGGCCTACGAGTCGGTCGCCCGGGACCTGCTCAAGCGCGTCGAAGAGGTCTACGCCGCCACGCCCCACCAGAACATCCGCATGCACGGCGATTGCCACCCGGGCAATATGATGTGCCGCGACGAGGTGTTCCACATCGTCGACCTGGACGACTGCCGCATGGGCCCGGCAGTGCAGGATTTGTGGATGATGCTCGCCGGCGATCGCCAGGAATGTTTGGGGCAGTTATCGGAGTTGATGGACGGTTATCAGGAGTTTCATGATTTCGACCCGCGTGAACTGGCGCTGATCGAACCGCTGCGCGCCCTGCGCCTGATGCACTACAGCGCCTGGCTGGCGCGGCGCTGGGACGACCCGGCCTTCCCCCGCAGCTTCCCGTGGTTCGGCAGCGAACGCTACTGGGGCGACCAGGTGCTGGCGTTGCGCGAGCAACTGGCGGCACTCAATGAAGAGCCGTTGAAGCTGTTCTGACCCGACTGGGTTCCAGCAATCACTGAAATCCCTGTGGGAGCGAGCTTGCTCGCGATAGCGGTGTGTCAGTCGACAGAGGTGTCGAATGTTCGATCGCCATCGCGAGCAAGCTCGCTCCCACGAGGGATTTGCGCTGAAACGTTCACAAGGTTCACAGCACAACCTGACAAATCTCCTTACAATCATCCCTTTGTTAGCTGCCTAAGCAAGGATTCTGCATGCAAGCCGCCAACCCGCGTCGCGGGTATATCCTGGGCCTGAGCGCCTACATCATCTGGGGTCTGTTCCCGATCTACTTCAAGGCCATCGCCAGCGTGCCGTCCGTGGAAATCATCATCCACCGGGTGCTGTGGTCGGCGCTGTTCGGCGCGGCGCTGCTGTTGGTCTGGAAACATCCGGGCTGGTGGCGCGAATTGCGAGACAATCCACAGCGCCTGGCGATCCTCGCCCTGAGCGGGACACTGATCGCGGCCAACTGGCTGACCTACGTCTGGGCGGTGAACAACGAGCGCATGCTCGAAGCCAGCCTGGGTTACTACATCAACCCGCTGGTGAACGTGTTGCTGGGCATGGTGCTCCTCGGCGAACGCCTGCGCCGCATGCAATGGCTGGCGGTGGGGTTGGCGGCGGTCGGCGTGGCGCAGCAAGTCTGGCAAGTGGGCAGCCTGCCGTGGGTGTCGCTGGTGCTGGCGTTGACCTTCGGTTTCTATGGGCTGATCCGCAAACAAGCGCCGGTCAAGGCATTGCCGGGGCTGGTGGTGGAAACCTGGATGCTGGTGCCGATCGCCATCGCCTGGTTGCTGTTCAACCCCACGGCCACCAGTGCCCAGGCCGCTTTCTGGACCACCTCCGAAGCCTGGTGGCTGGTGGCGGCGGGTCCCGTGACGCTGGTTCCGTTGGTGTGCTTCAACGCCGCAACACGGCATTTGCCCTACACTACCATCGGTTTTCTCCAGTACATCGCGCCGACGCTGGTGCTGCTGCTCGCCGTGCTGCTGTTCGGTGAGCACCTGTCGTCCAGCACACTGGTGGCGTTCCTGTTTATCTGGGCCGGGCTGGCGGTGTACAGCGTCGATGCGGTGATCAGCATGCGCCGGCGCAGCTGATCAAAAAACACACAAACCTCTACAGGCCACGTCTGGCGTGGCCTGCGTTTATCCTTCCCAAGGTTATCCACAGCGTGATCCCCGCCGTTTGTGCACAACCCCTTGAAAACTGGTGATTTTTTGATCATTGACCGCTGAGCCCCGGCGGGCGTGGGCTGGAGCCGGGTCTCTACAGGTTATCCACAGGCAGGCGCAGTTTTTTCTTGGATAACCTTCATTACGCTTCGTCGCTGAGCTTGAGCTCCACCATCAATTCATCGGCCAAGGTTTCCAGGCGCTCCTGCAAGGTTTCCAGCGACAGGGTCAAGGGCACGCCCAGGATCGCCTCGGCATGAAACAGCAGCTCGCTGCTCATGGGTGCCGGCCGGACATGGGTCACCAGACGCTCGACATTGACGCCCTGTTCGCTCAACAAGCGGGTGATGTCCCGCACGATGCCGGGACGATCGTTGCCCACCAGTTCCATGGTGATGGGTTTCCAAGTGCGGGACTCCTCAACGGCGCTTTCAGCGATCAACACACGGATGCCATGGGTCGACAGCCCCTGCAAGGCTTCGATCAGTTCTTCATGAGTCTCGGCCGGGGCGCTGATTCGCAGGATCCCGGCAAACTGCCCGGCCAGGCGCGACATGCGGCTTTCCAACCAGTTACCGCCATGGGCGGCGATGCAATCGGCGATGCGCTCGACCTGCCCGGGCTTGTCCGGGGCGAAAACAGTGATGACGAGGTGGTCCATGGCGCAGTCCTCTTGTTGTGGAACGGACAGTATAGGCAGCTGATCTGCGAGCAGACGGTGGCCTGGAGATTTATACCTCCCCCTGTGGCAGCAAAGCTTGCTCGCGATGAAATCAACTCGACTCTTCTGAAACCAAGGTGCCTGTATCGCGAGCAAGCTTTGCTCCCACAGGATGACATCAGAGATATCGTGTACAAACCTTAAGATTTATCTGGAACAATCCATCTGTTTTTTGAGAACATCCCGTGCCCCGACGTGACCGTAACACTTTAGTCGGTCGCGGAACGACGCAATTAGTCTAATTTTCACAACCGCAATTGATCATGTAGTATGCCGCAGCGCGCACTACATAATCGCGACACCCCTGTTGTACCGATGTCTGCTTAAGGCCAGTCGCATCCCTGAAAAGCCCCGTCAGCAAGGCTTGAATACCCAGCCGCCAGCGATGGCATGTACTGGTTCCGGGGTTTGTGGTTTAAATGTCCCGAGGCTTCATTGTCAAAATCGAAGAGCTGAAAAGCGAAATAGCTGAGCAGAGTGAGGCAAGCAATGACTGAACACGTTCAAGTCGGTGGCCTGCAGGTCGCCAAAGTCCTGTTCGACTTCGTGAATAACGAAGCCATTCCCGGAACCGGCCTCACCGCCGACGCGTTCTGGGCCGGTGCCGACAAGGTCATTCATGACCTGGCCCCGAAGAACCAAGCCCTACTCGCCAAACGCGATGATTTCCAGGCGCGGATCGATGCCTGGCACCAGGCCCGTGCCGGCCAGGCCCACGACGCCGTGGCTTACAAAGCCTTCCTGCAAGACATTGGCTACCTGCTGCCAGAAGCCGCGGATTTCCAGGCCACGACTCAAAACGTCGATGACGAAATCGCCCGCATGGCCGGCCCGCAGCTGGTCGTGCCGGTGATGAACGCCCGCTTCGCCCTCAACGCCTCGAACGCCCGCTGGGGTTCGCTGTACGACGCGCTGTACGGCACCGATGCCATCAGCGAAGCCGATGGCGCGGAAAAAGGCAAAGGCTACAACAAGGTACGCGGCGACAAGGTCATCGCCTTCGCCCGCGCCTTCCTCGACGAAGCCGCGCCCCTGGCGGCCGGCTCCCATGTCGATTCCACCGCGTATAAAATCGTCGACGGCAAACTGGTGGTCGCCCTCAAAGGCGGCAGCAACAGCGGCCTGCGTGACGATGCCCAGTTGATCGGCTTGCAGGGCGATGCCTCGGCGCCGACCGCCGTGCTGCTGAAACACAACGGCCTGCACTTCGAAATCCAGATCGATGCCAGCACCCCCGTCGGCCAGACCGATGCCGCCGGCGTCAAAGACATCCTGATGGAAGCGGCGCTGACCACCATCATGGACTGCGAAGACTCGGTCGCCGCCGTCGATGCCGATGACAAGGTTGTGATCTACCGCAACTGGCTCGGCCTGATGAAAGGTGACCTGTCGGAAGAAGTCGCCAAGGGTGGCCAGACGTTTACCCGGACCATGAACCCTGACCGTGTCTACACCGCCGTCGACGGCTCGGGCGTGACCCTGCACGGTCGTTCGCTGCTGTTCGTGCGTAATGTCGGTCACCTGATGACCATCGACGCGATCCTGGACAAGCACGGCAACGAGGTACCGGAAGGTATCCTCGACGGCCTGATCACCAGCCTCGCGGCGATCCACAGCCTCAACGGCAATACTTCGCGCCGCAACAGCCGCACCGGCTCGGTGTACATCGTCAAGCCGAAGATGCACGGCCCGGAAGAAGCCGCGTTCACCAACGAGCTGTTCGGTCGCGTCGAAGACGTGCTGAACCTGCCCCGCAACACCCTCAAGGTCGGGATCATGGACGAGGAGCGCCGTACCACGGTCAACCTCAAGGCCTGCATCCAGGCCGCCAGCGAGCGCGTGGTGTTCATCAATACCGGCTTCCTCGACCGTACCGGCGATGAAATCCACACCTCCATGGAAGCCGGCCCGATGGTGCGCAAGGCCGACATGAAAGCCGAGAAGTGGATCGGCGCCTATGAAAACTGGAACGTCGACATCGGCTTGAGCGCCGGCCTGCAAGGTCGCGCGCAAATCGGCAAAGGCATGTGGGCCATGCCCGATCTGATGGCGGCGATGCTCGAACAGAAAATCGCTCATCCGCTGGCCGGCGCCAACACCGCGTGGATTCCCTCGCCGACCGCTGCTGCGCTGCACGCGCTGCATTACCACAAGGTCGACGTGTTCGCCCGCCAGGCCGAACTGGCCAAGCGCGCCCGCGCTTCGGTGGACGACATCCTGACCATCCCGCTGGCCGTCAACCCGAGCTGGACGCCGGAGCAGATCAAGAACGAACTGGACAACAATGCCCAAGGCATCCTTGGCTACGTGGTGCGCTGGATCGACCAGGGCGTGGGCTGCTCCAAGGTGCCGGACATCAACGACATCGGCCTGATGGAAGACCGTGCGACGTTGCGTATCTCCAGCCAGCACATCGCCAACTGGCTGCGCCATGGCATCGTCACGCAAGACCAGGTGATGGAAAGCCTCAAGCGCATGGCGCCGGTGGTCGACCGTCAGAACGCCAGCGACCCGTTGTACCGGCCGCTGGCGCCCGACTTCGACAACAACATTGCCTTCCAGGCGGCGGTCGAGCTGGTGATCGAAGGCACCAAACAGCCTAACGGCTACACCGAGCCGGTGCTGCACCGTCGTCGTCGCGAGTTCAAGGCAGCCAATGGGTTGTGATTGAGCGGTAGACGCTGTCTAGTCCTGAAATAGGTTTACACCTGTTTCAGTCTCAAAACGCCCGATGCACCGCATCGGGCGTTTTGTATTTCAGGGCCAAATGAGGTCGCTTACGGTTATAGATTTCTATCGATTCCTCAACCATGCGCTTGGCTTGGGCGAGGTCTTTGGGACGGTGTAAAAGAAATTCTGTTTTCAGAATCCCATTCACTCGTTCCGCTAGGGCATTCTGGTAGCAGTCGTAGCCATCCGTCATCGAACACCTGACGCCATGCTTGGCGTGCAGCTTTTGGTAGAGATCAGAGCAGTATTGCGAGCCCCGATCGGAGTGATGTACCAGTGGCTGATTGGTTCTTCGGTGTCGAAGAGCTTTCGTCATCGCCCGGATGACTGACTCGGTATGCAGGCTTTCATGCACATGATGGCCGACTATTTTGCGCGAGAACGCATCAGTGACCAGACTTACGTAAGCGACGCTTTGCTCGGTCGGTAAATAGGTTATATCCGCCACCCACACCTGTTCCGGGCCGGTGGCAGTGACTTGGTCAGGGCCGGGCTTGAGCCGATTCGGATGTCGACGGAAGCGATGATGACTGTCGGTAGTCTTGTGATAAGCGCGTTTGCGTGGGACCAGTTGTCGATGGTCTCGCAGAATATCGAACAATCGATCTCGGCCTACCGTTTGCGTTAGTTCAGGTTCGGCTTGCATTAGCCCATGCAGCTTACGGGTGCCCAACCGAGGCATTTCAAGGCGTGCCTCCAGCACAAACCCCAGCACCTTTTGCGCATGGCTAGCTTGCGCGTCGTAAGCTCGATTGCGCTTGTAATACGCCTGCCGTGAGATGCCCAGAAACTGGCAAGCCCTGGTGACACTCAGGCCTTCGATTTGCCCTTGGCTGAGGACTTGCCGGATCGCTTTTTTACGACAGAAACACCGTAATCGTTTTTCAGCACGTCAACGACAGCTTCAAAAAATTGGGCTTTCTGGTTGGCAAGGGCCAGCTTTTCTTCCAGCTCCTTGATTCGCTGCTCTGGTGTCAGCGGCAAATTTGGCTCGGCCATCGGTCGGTTCCTCTGGGCACGAATGGAGGCGCCTTGGCTCCAGTCCTGCCGCCCATGCTTGCGTAACCATACCAACACAGTCGACCGGCCCTGAATTCCATAACGCCGTTGAGCCTCTTTATAACTCAGTTCGCCCTTTTCAACCTGATCGACAACCGCCAATTTAAAGCCCAGCGTGTAATCACGCTGACTACGCCTTCTTCCTGAATCCATTGGTTCCTCCTGAGGATAGGTCAGAAGGTGTAAACCTTATTCAGGACGAGACACGCGGCACAAAAAAGCCCTGATCGAAAGATCAGGGCTTTTTTCATTGCAAAATCATCAAACCCTGGCTGATGTTTGAGTCATTGTGGCGGGGGGATTTATCTGTGGGAGCAAGGCTTGCCCGCGATGAAGGCGGCGCGGTCCTTGGTGAACCGAGGCGCCTGCATCGCGGGCAAGCCTTGTTCCCACAGACGATGGGCTAGAGATCCATCCCCAACTCATGCTTGACCAACCCCAACAGCTTGTCGGTATCGATCGGCTTGAGCAAAAAGTCCACCACGCTCAAGTGCATGGCTTCGATGGCGTCCTTCACGTCGGCATCGCCTGACACGATGATGATCGGCAGCGCCGCCCGCGGAGACTCGCGCACCAGGCGGACCAGTTCCAGGCCATCGACATTGCCCATGCGCAAGTCGGTGATCAGCAGACCGATCGATGGCTTGGTTTCCAGCATCTTGAGTGCCGTTTCGCCACTGGCGGCGGTCATGCAGTGAATCCCGTCCAATGCCAGGATCTCCGACAACAGCTCACGAGCGTCCCTGTCGTCATCAACGATCAAGACGCGCTGCGGCGGCAGGTCAGGTTCCAACATGACGGCACTCAGCGCCTCGCGCTCATCGTCACTCAAAATATCGTGGTCGGGCATGGTGCTCTCTACTTTTTTAAATCGATCCTCTGGCACAGTGGTCAGACATCGTTCTGCGGCGCTTCAATGTGCACTTCGTCGGATTTTTTTCCAAGAACATTCAATGAAGATTTTTCTGACGCTTGGCGTAAGACTTTTCCGTAAGTCCGCCCCTGTGCAGCGACCTAGACTTACGTCCAATGGGCACCCCGCGCTGAGGGGCCGACCATGGTGAACAGATCCGACCACAACAATTCGAATAAGACTGCGTAATGGTTATGAAAAAAGCGGACGCCTTCATCCAGGCAGGGAAAACCGCGGTGTTGCAAAACATCCAGGGGACGCTGCAGTTTCTCCAGCGTTTTCCCCCGTTCAACCAAATGGAAAACGCCCACCTGGCCTATCTGGTGGAGCAATGCCTGCTGCGTTTCTACGCCCCGGGCGACACCATCATCAAGCCGGCTGACGGCCCGGTGGAACACTTCTTCATCGTCAAGCAGGGCCGGGTGGTGGGCGAACGTCCGCATTCGGCCAAGGGTGGCACCGAGACCACCTTCGAGATCACCACCGGCGAATGTTTCCCCCTTGCCGCGCTACTGGGCGAGCGGGCCACGCGCACCGAGCACCGGGCCGGCGAAGATACGTTCTGCCTGCAACTGAACAAGCAGGCCTTCATCAAGCTGTTCGCCCTGTCCGCCCCGTTTCGCGATTTCGCTCTGCGCGGGGTCAGCAGTCTGCTCGACCAGGTCAACCAGCAGGTCCAGCAGAAATCCGCGCAAACCCTGGGCACCCAGTACTCCCTCAACACGCGGCTGGGCGAGTTGGCGATGCGCCACCCGGTCAGTTGCAGCCCGGACACACCGCTGCGCGAAGCCGTGAAGCTGATGCACGAGCAACAGGTCGGCAGCATCGTGGTGGTGAATGAGCAGAAAGCACCGGTGGGCATTTTCACCTTGCGCGATCTGCGGCATGTGGTGGCCGATGGTTCCGGGGATTTTTCCCAGGCCATCGTAGGACACATGACCCAGGCACCGTTTTTCCTCTCGCCGGACCACAGCGCCTTCGACGCAGCCATCGCCATGACCGAGCGCCACATCGCCCACGTCTGCCTGGTCAAGGACCAGCGTCTGTGTGGCGTGGTTTCGGAGCGCGATCTGTTTTCCTTGCAGCGCGTCGACCTGGTGCACCTGGCCCGGACCATCCGCAACGCCCCCCGGGTGGAAAACCTCGTGGCCCTGCGCGGCGAGATCGGTCAACTGGTGGAGCGCATGCTGGCCCACGGCGCGTCGTCAACCCAGATCACCCACATCATCACCCTGCTCAACGACCACACTGTGTGCCGCGTCATCGAGCTGACCCTGGCCGACAAGGGCGACCCGGGCGTGCCGTTCAGTTGGCTGTGTTTCGGCAGTGAAGGCCGGCGCGAACAAACCCTGCACACCGACCAGGACAATGGCATTTTGTTCGAGGCCCGGGATGCCGCCCATGCCGCGCAGATCCGCGGCCTGCTGCTGCCCATCGCCCAACAGATCAACCAGAGCCTGGCCCAGTGCGGGTTCACCTTGTGCAAGGGCAACATCATGGCCGGCAACCCCGAGCTGTGCCTGTCCCGCGCCGAATGGGCCCGGCGCTTCGCGTCATTCATTCGCGAAGCGACGCCGGAAAACCTGCTGGCCTCGAGCATTTATTTTGACCTGCGGGTGGTCTGGGGCGATGAGCAAGGGTGCGAGCAGTTGCGCCAGCAGATCCTCGGACAAGTGGCCGACAATCGCCTGTTCCAGCGCATGCTGGCCGAGAACGCACTGCGTCATCGCCCGCCCGTGGGACGCTTCAGGGATTTCGTGCTGAGCCGCAAGAATGGCGAAAAGGCGACCCTGGACCTGAAAGTGCAGGGCCTGACGCCCTTCGTCGACGGCGCCCGCCTACTGGCATTGGCCAATGGCATCGAAGCCAACAACACCTTGGAACGCTTGCGGCAACTGGTCGTCAAGGAAGTGATCGAACCGCTCGATGGCGCAGCCTATGAAGAGGCCTATCACTTCATCCAACAGACCCGCATGCAGCAACACCAATTGCAAACCCGCGAGAACCTGCCCTATTCCAACCGCGTCGACCCCGACAGCCTCAACCATCTGGACCGACGCATCCTGCGCGAATCCCTGCGCCAGGCCCAACGCCTGCAAAGCAGCCTGACGTTGAGGTATCAGTTGTGAGCATTTTTTCCTGGTTGCGCCCAGCCCAGCCAATGGTGCCCGAAGAAATGCAAAAGCGCCTGGAACGCTTGCCGGCGGCTTCAGCCTTGGGTGAAGGCAACCTGCGGGAACAACGCTGGGTCGTCCTGGACCTGGAAACCACCGGGTTGAACCTGAACAAGGACCAGGTGCTGTCCATCGGCGCGGTGGTCATCGAAGACGGCGCCATCGACTTCAGCCAGCAATTCGAACGGACCTTGCAGTGCGATCAGCAAAAGCTCGGGCCCAGTGTGTTGATCCATGGTCTGGCGCCCAGTGCCATCGCCGCCGGCAGCGACCCGGCCGAGGCGCTGCTGGCGTTCATGGAGTTCGTGGGCGACAGCCCGCTGCTGGCCTTTCACGCGCCGTTCGATTCCCACATGCTCGGTCGCGCCTTGAAAGACTACCTGGGTCATCGCCTGCAGCATCCGTTCCTCGACGTGGCGGACCTGGCCCCGATGCTTTGCCCCCAGGCTCATCTGCGCAAGGCGGGCCTGGATGAGTGGATCGACTGGTTCAAGCTGCAAGTCTTCGACCGTCACAACGCCAGCGCCGACGCCCTGGCCACGGCGGAACTGGCGCTGATCCTGTTCAGCCGCGCCCGCCAGCAACAGATCCACAGCCCGCTGGACCTGCAACAACGCCTGAGCCACTGGAAACGACGGCAGCAGGCGCCTTCGCTCTAAATCCTCTGCTCCGAAGGTGGTTTACCTGTGGGAGCAAGGCTTGCCCGCGATGGTATCGCCTGGGATTGACAGACTGACCGAGTCGCCTGCATCGCGGGCAAGCCTTGCTCCCACAGATCTTTTTGAGCCCACAGATCTATTTGGGCCCACAGACTTATCTGGACCCACAGATCAGGTCCCGACCAGCGCCAATTGCTTTCCCGCCCCCGCCTCTGCCACAATCGCGAACAATTCTCGTTACTTAAAACTTCGGTGATGCTCCGTGTCGTCAGTCCCCAGTCCTCATAGTGATTTGGTTGGTGCGTTGTACCGTGACCATCGCGCTTGGCTATTGGCATGGCTGCGACGCAACGTGGCGTGCGCGCACCGGGCCGAGGACCTGAGCCAGGACACCTTCGTGCGCTTGCTGGGTCGCGAGGAACTGAAGGCGCCCCGCGAACCCCGGGCGTTTCTGGTGGCCATCGCCAAGGGCCTGCTGTTCGATTATTTCCGTCGCGCGGCCTTGGAGCAGGCTTACCTCACCGAACTGATGCTGATCCCCGAAGCCGAGCAACCCTCGGTGGAAGAACAGCAAATCATCCTGGAAGACCTCAAGGCCATCGATCGCCTGCTCGGCAAACTGTCGAGCAAGGCCCGCGCAGCCTTTCTCTATAACCGCCTCGACGGCCTCGGCCACGCCGAGATCGCCAAGCGCCTGGGGGTTTCGGTGCCGCGGGTACGGCAGTACCTGGCCCAAGGCATCCGGCAGTGCTACATCGCCCTGTACGGTGAGCCGACATGAGCCAGGCCCATGCCAAACCGGTCTCGGCCAGCGTGCTGGATGCCGCCATTGCCTGGCAGTTGTCTTTGGACGCGAGCAGCGCCCAGGAGCGTGAAGCGTTCGCCCGCTGGCATGCCGCCGATGAAGAACACGCCCGGGCCTGGCGGCAATTGGGCATGCTCGACCAGCGCTTCAGCGTGGCCAACGGGCCGGCGCGGGCGGCGTTGCTGCAATCGCGGGTGAGCATTCGCCGGCGTATACGCAAGATGGGTAGTGGCCTGGCCAGTGTTGTCGCGGTCATCGGTCTGGCGTTGTTTGCCGGGGATCGTTACCTGCCGCTGGATTACTGGCTGGCCGATCAGCGCACCGCGACAGGCGAGCAACGCACCCTGCACTTGGCCGACGGCACGCTGATCAACCTCAACACCCACAGTGCGCTGGACGTGCGTTTCGATGATAAGCAGCGCCGCATCGTCCTGCAGGAAGGCGAGATCCTGGTAGAAACCGGCCACGACGACCCACGTCCGTTCATCGTCGAGACCCGCGAAGGCCGCCTGCGCGCGTTGGGCACACGCTTCCTGGTCAAGCGTGAAGACGAAGGCACGCGCCTGAGCGTGTTGAAATCCGCCGTGGCGGCGCATCCCCAGGCCACGGACATCGAACAGATTCTGCGCGAAGGCCAACAAGTGCTGATGCGCCGCGACGGCCTCGGGCCGACTGTTGCCCTGAGCCCCGGCGCCGATGCCTGGACCCGCGGCATGCTGGTGGTGGACAACGCTCGCCTCGAAGACCTGGTCCATGAATTGGGGCGTTACCGGCGCGGCTACCTCGGCGTCGAGCCACAAGTGGCCGATCTGCGCATCACCGGCAGCTTCCCGCTGCACGACACCGACCTGGCCCTGGCCGCCCTGCTGCCGACCTTGCCGGTGCAGGTCGAGCATCACACACGGTGGTGGGTGGTGGTGGGGCCACGGGTTGAAGCCAAGCCCTGAATGGTTTTGTGTCAGTGATGGCCTCATCGCGAGCAAGCTCGCTCCCACAGGATGACTCGTGGGCGACCCGGTCAATGTGGGAGCGAGCTTGCTCGCGATGAGGCCATTCGCCCCACCACAAAGCCCCGCTGCAAAACGAATCTAAATTATTTTCATCCAGCCCTATCACTTTTCGACTTTCATCCGGCACCCAGGCAATTGAGAAATATTTCCATTCAGGAGCCGCCGTATGTCCCGCCCGCTAGACACCCTGTTGCGCCCCAGCCTGTTGGCCGTCGCCATTGCCTTCGCCGTCCCGTTGACCAGCGCCCCGCTGCTGGCCGCCGAACAAGCCACGAGCGTGCGCACTTACAACCTGCCCGCCGCGCCCCTGGCCAGCACCCTGAACCAGATCGCCAGCCAGGCCGGTCTCGCGCTGAGCCTGAATCCGTCCCTGGCCGCCGGCAAGACCTCGGCCCCGGTCCAGGGCCAGTTCGACGCCACCGGCGCATTGCGCGCGGCCTTGCGCGGCACCGGCCTGCAACTGGAACAAAGCAGCGCCGGTACCTATAGCCTGGTGGCCGTGCCGGAAGGCGTCATGGCCTTGCCGGAAACCAGCGTGATCGGTGCCGGTCTCAGTGAAACCGCCTGGGGCCCGACCGAGGGCTACGTCGCCACCCGCACCGCCGCCGGCACCAAGACCGACACGCCGATCGTCGAACTGCCGCGCTCCGTCTCCGTGGTTACCCGCCAACAGATGGAGGACCGTTCTGTCCTCAACCTCAATGACGCCCTGCGCTACACCGCCGGCGTACAGAGCAGCGGCTACGGCTCGGACTCGCGCAACGACTGGCTGCTGGTTCGCGGTTTCATACCAACCCAATTCCTCGATGGCCTGCCGCTGCCCAAGGGCAACTACATCACGCCGAAAATCGAGCCCTGGAACCTTGAACGCATCGCCGTGCTGCGCGGCCCGGCCTCGTCGGTCTACGGCCAGACGCCACCCGGCGGCATGCTGGACATGGTCAGCCGCCGCCCGCAGGCCGAAAGCAGCCATGAAGTCGAGCTGCAGGCTGGCAGCTACGAACACAAGCAGATCAACTTCGACAGCACCGGCAAAGTCGATGACGAAGGCCAGCTCCTCTACCGGGTCAGCGGCACCGTGCGCGACAGCAATGCCCAGGTCGATCACATCCCGGACAAGCGCTACAACCTCGCGCCGAGCCTGACCTGGAACATCAACGACGACACGCGCCTGACCTTCCTGTCCCAGTACACCCGCGACGACACCGGCATCACCGGGCAATTCCTGCCGCTGCAAGGCACCAAGCTGTCCTCGCCGGCGGGCAAGATCTCCCACCACAAGAACCTCGGCGACCCGGATTGGGAATTCTACGACCGGACCTACTACGCCCTCGGCTATGCGTTCGAACACCGCCTGAACGACACCTGGCAGTTCCGCCAGAACCTGCGCTACACCAAGAGCGACCTGGAAACCCAGGGTATCTCCGCTGGCGGAGCGTTTTTTCCTGCGGGCCCGGACCAATCCGTGGACGCCGACGGTAACGTCAAGCGCAGCGCCAGCGTCATCAACGAAGACATCAGCCAGTTCGCCGTGGACAACAACTTCCAGGCCGACTTCCAGACCGGCGCCCTAAGCCACACCCTGCTGCTGGGCCTGGATCACCAGCGCTCCAACAGCAATTCGCGCTGGGATTGGGGTTCAACTGGCGTGCCGACCAGCAACATCCACAACCCGATCTACGGACAGGATTTCTCCAACGTCCAGTACTTCACCATGTACGACTATAACCAGAAGACCCACCAGACCGGCCTTTACGTCCAGGACCAGATCGCCCTGGACAACTGGCGCCTGACCCTCGGCGGTCGTGAGGACTGGATTCACACCGGCACCGAGTTCCACAACCTGAACAACGTCACCAACACCCAACGCGACAAGAAATTCAGCGGCAACGCGGCGTTGAGCTACGTCTTCGATAACGGTGTGACGCCCTACATTTCCTTCGCCCAGTCGTTCCAGGCGGCAGCAGGTTCAACCGTCAGCAGCACCGAAGCGTTCAAGCCGACAGAAGGCGAACAGTACGAAGCCGGTATCAAGTATCAACCGCCTGGCACCAAGACCCTGCTGACCGCCGCGGTGTTCGACCTGACCCAGAAAAACAACTCCGTGACCGAAAACAACGTCACCCGCCAGGTGGGTGAAGTCCAGGTGCGCGGCCTGGAACTGGAAGCCTCGGGCGATGTGACCGACAACCTCAAGCTCATCGGTTCCTACACCTACAACGACAGCGAAATCACCAAGGGCGGCTCGGCGGAAAAAGGCAAGCGCATGGGCCAGGTACCGCGCAACCAGGCCACCGCCTGGGCCGACTACACCTGGCACCACGGCCCGCTGGACGGCTTCGGGGTCGGCGCCGGTGTGCGTTACGTCGGCGACACCTATGGCAACACCACCAACACCGACTGGGGCCATGTTGGCTCCTACACCGTGTACGACGCTTCGGCCCATTACGACCTGGGCCGTTTGAACCGTTCGCTCAAAGGTGTCTCGGTGGCGGTGGACGCGAAGAACCTATTCAACAAGGACTACCTGTCCACCTGCGACGGTTTCTACTGCTACTACGGCGACCAACGCAACGTCGTCGCCAGCGTGAATTACAAATGGTAAACGGTTAGCATTTGCGTAAACCTTTTGAGGGCGCCTGTAACTGGGATCCGTCAGACAAATGAAATCCCTGTGGGAGCGAGCTTGCTCGCGAAGACGGCGTAACAGTCGACATTGATGTTGTCTGGCACACCGCTTTCGCGAGCAAGCTCGCTCCCACAGGTTTCGCAGCGTGACTGACGGGTCTCAGAGATCGTGCCCTCTTGCATTCGGATCGCTCATGAAAAGCAAAACCATTCGCCGCTGGTCTTTCGTCCACACCTGGACCAGCCTGATCTGCACGGTGTTCCTGCTGATGCTGGCGATCACCGGGCTGCCATTGATCTTCCACCATGAAATCGAACACCTGCTGGGCGACGCCCCCGAGCTTCGGGAAATGCCGGCCGGCACGCCACCGCTGGACCTTGCGCAACTGGTGGAAAAAGCCAAGGCCCATCGCCCGGGAGAAGTGGTCCAGTATTTTGGCTGGGACGATGACGAGCCCAACGGCGTCATCACCATCATGGCGCCAACACCAGGGACCGAACCCAACGCCTCCCACACCTTCATGCTCGACGGGCGTACCGGCGAGGCCCTGGAAATGCCCTCGGCCAACGGAGGTTTCATGATGGTCATGCTGCGCCTGCACGTGGACATGTTCGCCGGGCTGCCGGGCAAGTTGCTGTTGGCGTTCATGGGGTTGCTGTTCGTGATTGCCATCGTCTCCGGGGTGGTCCTGTACCTGCCGTTCATGCGCCGCTTGAAGTTCGCCACGGTGCGCCGGGACAAATCCACGCGCCTGCGCTGGCTCGACCTGCACAACCTGATCGGCGTGGTCACGCTGGTCTGGGCGCTGACCGTGGGCGTCACCGGCGTCATCGCGGCATGCGCCGACCTGCTCATCGCCGCGTGGCGCAACGACAGCCTCAGCGCCATGGTCGAACCCTACCGCAACGCCCCGCCACTGACCCAACTGGCGCCGGCCACCCGGTTGCTGGACATCGCCAAAGGCGTCGCGCCGGGCATGGAGCCGAGTTTCATCGCCTTCCCCGGCACGCTGTTTTCCAGCGAGCACCACTACAGCGTCTTCATGAAGGGTGACACCCATCTGACCTCGCACCTGCTCACGCCGGTGCTGATCGATGCCACCACCCTGGACGTCACCGCCGTCGCCGAACGACCGTGGTACATGGACATGATGAGCCTGTCCCTGCCATTGCACTTCGGCGACTACGGTGGCCGGCCGATGCAGATCTTCTGGGCGACCCTCGATGTGCTGACCATCATTGTCCTCGGCAGCGGCGTCTACCTGTGGCTGGTGCGGCGTAAAGCGGCCAAGCGCGCAACCGTCGGCGCGGAGGTCGCCTCGTGAGGCCTCGGCAGTCGAGTTTCTGGAAAGTGTTTGGTATTCCCCTGATGATCGGTGCGCTTAGCGCGGCGGGGTTGTTCAGCGCATTGCTCGGTGATGGAGGCTGGGATGCGGTGAGCTGGGTTGGGCTGGGGATACCGACGGTACTGGGGGCTTGGGGCTTATTCAAACGGGGATGATTTCAACGTGGCACGAAACCTGTGGGAGCGAGCTTGCTCGCGATAGCGGAGCGTCAGTCAACTTCAATGCAAGCTGATTCACCGCTATCGCGAGCAAGCTCGCTCCCACATTGGACGCCACAGGCCAATCGGCCCCTCGCCAGTCGCCTTGGAACTGTCTAGGCTAAGCCCCTGGCCGTTCATCGAGGATACCCGCATGCCCACCCCCACCATGACGCTGTTCCACAACCCCGCCTCACCCTTCGTGCGCAAGGTCCTGGTGCTGCTGCACGAAACCGGCCAGCAAGACCGCGTGGCGTTGCAGCTCAGCCAGCTCACCCCGGTCAAGCCGGACCGGGCGCTGATCCACGACAACCCGTTGAGCAAGATCCCGGCCCTGCGCCTGGCCAACGGGACGGTGATCCATGACAGCCGCGTCATCCTCGACTACTTCGACCACCAGCACGTCGGCAACCCGCTGATCCCCCGGGACGGCGCGTCCCGCTGGCGACGCCTGACCCTGGCCTCCCTGGCCGACGGGATCATGGATGCGGCGGTGATGATCCGCTACGAAACCGCGCTACGTCCTGTGGAAAAACACTGGGACGAGTGGCTCGATGCGCAACGGGACAAGATTCGCCGTGCCCTGGGCCTGCTCGAAGCCGACGCGATTGCCGAACTGGCCTGCCATTTCGACGTGGCCTCCATCAGCGTGGCCTGCGCCCTCGGCTACCTGGACCTGCGCCATCCCGATCTGGAATGGCGCGAGGCCAACCCGCAATTGGCGGCGTGGTTTGCCGAGGTGAGCTTGCGGCCTTCGATGCTTGAGACGGTGCCCAGGATCTAGCTCTGCGTTAGCCGAGCCGGCCTTATCGCGGGCAAGCCTTGCTCCCACATAGACCTCGCTCAATCCGTGGGAGTAGGTTAACTCCCACATGGACCCACTCAACCTGTGGGAGTAGGTTAACTCCCACATGGACCCACTCAACCTGTGGGAGCAAGGCTTGCCCGCGATGGCAGCGCACCGGATCCAGAGGAAACAACCCAGCAATCAGCGCCACCAACTTTTCCCCCTCGCGCTGATCTTCACGCAACCCCAACGACCGGCTCATTTCACCTCTCCCAACTCGAAGTTCATCGCAGCCGCCGGCTTCGCCCCAACCCCATACCAATCCAGCTTGCGGGTCAGCACCATGAACACGCCCAGCAAACCAAACAGCAACAGCGAGCCCATCAGCAGCGCATAGTCCTCAGCGCTCAACAGGCCGTAGAGCAAACCGTACAAACCCGCCAGCCCCGCCGAGAACCCCAGGCCGTGGCTCACGCTACGCAGCACATGGCAGACATAAAACCCGATCAGCACGACACAGGCACTGGCCGATACCAGGTACGCCAGGGTGAAGCCGATGTGCTCCGACAACGACAACAGCAGCAGGTAGAAGAACGCCAGCGCCACACCCACCAAGGCGTACTGGACCGGGTGCACCGCCAGGCTCTTGAGCACTTCGAAGAGAAAGAAGCCGGCGAACGTCAGGGCGATGAACAGCAGCGCATATTTGATCGCCCGGTCGCTCTTGAGGTACTGGTCCACCGGGTCGATGAAGCTCACCCCGAAGGCTCGGCTGCGGAACGCTTCGCAACCATCGCTCGGCTCGCAGGCTTGCAACGTCTCCAGCAGGTTGGTGGAGAAAAACGAGGTCTGCCAGTCAGCACTGAAACCCTGCTCATTGATCTCACGATTGCTGGGCAGGTAGTTGCCGATGAAGCTCGGGTGCGGCCAGTCCGCCGACAGGTGCACCTTGGTGGATTTGCCCACCGGCAGAATCTGGAACTCGCCCGTGCCTTGCAGCCGCAGATCAAAACCGAAGGTCAGCTCAGGGCCACCCTGGGCGGTGATCATCGGCAGCGGTACATGCACGCCCTGCCCGAGCCAGCCGAGTCGCGAGCCGGGCAGGAAGTCGACGGTCTGCTGGTTCAGCGTCAGGGTCAGCGCATTCTCGATGCCACGAATATCGCTGATGCCGACGCTCAGGTACGGTTCGTCGAAGCGGTAGTCGGCAAAGTCCTTGGCGGCGACACCGTAGCGCTCAGGCACCTTAAAGCGGCCATCAATGCGGTTATCGGCGTGGAACATCCGCGCTTCGTAGATGCCCCGGGCACGGGTCTCGGTGCGGACCTGGCCGTCGAGCTCGAATTGCTCCGGCAAGAAATACAACTCGCCCGTGCGCTCGACGGTTTCCAGGAAACGCACGCCGGTCTTCTCGTTGGTGTTCCAGACCTTCACGCTCTTGCGAAACGGCACCACGATCATCGGTCCGATCAGTTGCTGGTTGTAGCTGGAGCTGCGGGCGATGTCCTGCAGCACACCGTCGCGCAATTCCTGGCGCTCGTCGATGAGGCCGTTGATCATCAACAGCGGGATCATCAGCAAGAGAATCAAGAGGGCGATCATGCCCAGTTTAATGGCGAGACTGCGGTTCATGTGGGGCTCTCCCTGTTCGAATGAGGGAGAGTCTGGGGTGGCTGTGTGAGGCGTTTATGGGGGGAATGTGGAGATTGTGTGGAGAAGCAGAACCAGGCACCTCTGTGGGAGCGAGCTTGCTCGCGATAGCGGTGGGTCAGTGCCAGTTATGCTGACTGACACCCCGCTATCGCGAGCAAGCTCGCTCCCACAAAGGATGGTGCTGAATCAGATAGTAAATGCGGTTTCAGGGCAACCGCAAAACCACCTCCACCCCACCCTCGACATTGCCAATACTGAACTGCCCCCCATGCAACTGCACCACCTCCTCCACGAAGTTGAGCCCCAGGCCGGTGCTCTTGCGGCCGCTGTCCGGGCGCGGCAGGGAGTAGAAGCGTTCGCTCAGGCGCGGCAGCGCGTAGTCGGGAATCGGCGCGGCCTGATTGAACAGGCGGATCTCGACGCGGTTCCCACGGCGCTCGGCGCTGACCCGTAGCAGGCCGTTGACGGGGGTGAAGTCCAGGGCGTTCTCCAGCAAATTGCCCAAGGCCTGGCGCAACAGGAACGGCTCACCCGTCAGCGTCAGGTCGGCAGCGATGTGCTGTTCAACCGTCAACTGGCGACTTTCGATCCAGCCGCCGCGTGCTTCCAGCAACTCAGCCATCAACGCTGCCAACGGCACCGCGACTTCTTCCTCCAGCCCCTGGCGCTGCTCGACCTGGGCCAGGTTGAGCAAGCGTTCGATCAACTGCTGCATGCGCGCACTTTCGTTGTCGATGTTGCTGACAAAACGCTGGTGCTGGGCGGCGGGCATGTCGCTTTGCAGCAGTTCGGCGGCGCCGCGAATCGCCGCCAACGGGCTTTTGAGTTCGTGGGTGAGCGTGTGCACGTAACGCTCGACGTACGCCTTGCCTTCGAGCTGGGTGCGCATGTGCTCCACGGCGCCGGCCAGTTGCTCGAACTCGCCGCCACGATAATGCGGCACTTCCACCCGACGCCCCTGGCTGACCGCTTGGGCATAGATCGTCAAGCGCCGCAGTGCCGCGCTGAGCCACCACGACAGCAAGCCGCCCAGCAACAAGCCCAGGGCGACCAAGCCGGCGCCATAGAGCAGCAGCCGCCGCTCGGTGCGATCGACATAAGGCTGCAAGGAACTGTTGGGCTTGGCGACGGTAACAACGCCGATGATCCGGCCGTTGTCGCGGATCGGCGCGCCGACGTGCATCACCGAAGACGCAGGATCGTCAGGATCGCTGCGGCTCGAACGGGCGCCGTAGTGGCCGCGCAGGGTCAGGTAGACGTCGTTCCAGCGCGAATAATCCTGCCCCACCGCCACGCCACTGGAGTCGAGCACCACCATGCCCTTGGCGTCGGTGACGTAGATGCGATGGCTGACCTGGTTCTTCGGCAGGCCCCAGATCGTCGCCGCCGGCTGGCGCTCGCCGTAGGCTCTGAGCAGCTGTGGCCAGCGATTCTGGTTGAGGGTGCCGGCCTTGAAATCGTCCCGCAGGATCTCGGCCATCAGGTTGGCGGTGTCCACCAGGGTTTCTTCGGTGGACTGGCGCACGCCGGGGCGGATTTCCTCCATGACCGTGTTGAGCACGAAATAACCGGTCAAGGCGATAAACAACACATACACCAGGAAAATCCGGATCCCCAGCGACATCAGCTGTGCCCCGGGCTGTAGCTGTAGCCCAGGCCCCGATGTGTCTGGATCGGCTCCGCCTCGGCCCGGACCAGGCGCAACTTGGCGCGCACGCTCTTGATGTGGCTGTCGATGCTGCGCTCGTAGCCGGCATCGCTGGAAACGCCCAGGGCATCGAGCAATTGCTCACGGCTGAAGACCCGCTCGGGTTGCTCCAGCAGACAATTGAGCAGACGGAATTCGTGGCGGGTGAGGTTCAGCGGTGTGCCGCGATAGTTGATCTGCACACGGTCGGCATCGACCTGAAACAGCGCCGTGCTCGACTCCGCCGCCGGACGCGGCGCCACGCGCTTGAGGATCGCCCGGACCCTGGCCGCCACCTCGCGGGGGCTGAAGGGCTTGACCACGTAATCGTCGGCACCGATCTCCAGGCCCACGATCCGGTCGATCTCGCCATCCCGGGCTGTCAGAAAGATGACCGGAACGTCGCTGAAACGTCTGAGATTTTTACAAGTCTCGAATCCGCTGATATCCGGCAGGCCCACATCGAGAATGATCAGGTCCGCCGGGGTGCGTTTCTGGTGCTCAAGGGCGGCCGCGCCAAGGCTCAACCAGGTGGTGTCAAACCCCTCCCCTTGCAGGGCAAACACCAGCGTATCGGCGATGGCGGCTTCGTCTTCGACAATCAGGATATGAGGCATGGCTTGCGAGCCCGGCAGTAAAGTTGCCGGAACGGTGCCGCAAGGCTTGGGGGGAGTCAATCGGCAGTCGAGTTTGTCAGCGGTTGGCGGTCATGCCTAACAGTTCTGATAGTAGGCAAGCGCTGGAAAACGGCTGATGCTAGAGGTCGGTTTTTTGGACTTCAGACGGAGCTCAGTCGATGCCGGACTTCCCTCGCGAAACCGTGCTGTGCCACTACCGCTATGACCCGCTGGATCGTCTGGTCGATTGCGCGCCTTTTGAGCAGGCCAGGATTCAGCGTTTTTACTGCAAAAGCCGATTGGCTACCGAGGTACAGGGCGCGGTGCAGCGTAGCGTTTTCCAGCACGACGATCAGTTGCTGGCGCAACTTCGGCGCGAGGGTGTAGGGGTTGATACTTCCCTGCTGGCGACCGATCAGCAGCGGTCGGCCTTGAATGTACTCGATGCGAACCGGCCTCACCCCCTTGCCTATACACCCTACGGCCATCGCCCGGCGGGAAATGGCTTGCTCAGTTTGCTTGGATTTAATGGCGAGCGGTCGGATCCGGTGACCGGGCATTATTTATTGGGGAATGGGTATCGGGGGTTCAGTCCGGTGTTGATGCGGTTTAACAGTCCGGACAGTCTGAGTCCGTTTGGGGAAGGCGGGTTAAATGCTTATAGCTATTGCGCAGGAGATCCAGTTAACGGGACGGATCCTTCGGGCCATATTTCAATTAAACCATTCATGAGCATTTTCTTTAAAAATCCAACAGGACAAAAATATTCGCTCCCGAAAGGAATCTTAAGACCTGAAGCACTCACCATCAAACAATTAAAAAATAGAGCACGACATGTCCAAAGGCGCAAAAAAATAAAGGACACAACAACCTTGATAAAAGAGAACGAAAGAGCACTACAAAACCAAAACGCCTACACCGTCACCGACGACATTACCGATCTAACAGAAAGTCTGAGAGGCTATGAAATGGCGAAGCGGGGGTATCACTTTGAAGAATACCCAAACCCCTACCTAGAATATCGCGTTCTAATCGACGGAAAGCCACTCCTCGACACATCCCACTTTGACATAACCATATCTCACTTTACGAACCTAAACAGCGTAAGCGCGGTAAAGAAATACAACTACCTAAATTCAACTGCACCACTAGAATTCCAACACATCGAGACAGTTCGACACATACGACAGACTCGAGCCGAATATATAAGAAGGTTTACCGGAATCGACTTATTTCAAAAAATTCGCCAATAACGCCCGCGCATTTCAACTCACTAAGCATCACTACAACAATACCCAAGCCGCTTACACCTCGGAAATCGTCTCATACTTTTTAGGGGTCTTGATCGGCATTCTGGACTACTCCATGGTTATCTCCGACCATCAGCAGTCCGGCTTATCCGCCGTAAACCGCCGCGCCGGGTTCACCGCCGCGCCGAACTCACGCAATGCCTTGGCACCGATTAACAGCGGGTAATTGAAACTGCTGCGGTCGGTCAGGTTGACCTCAACGGTGCGCTTGACATTACCCAGGCACAGCTCCAGATCGACCACCGGGCGCTTGGTGGGGGCGATTTTTTCGTCGTCGTCCTCATCCTCTTCGGAACGGGTCTTGATCTTGCTGATGCGGGCGATCTTGTGTTCGTAGACCTTGTTGTCCGCATCCTTGGTCGCCAGGCGGAAGCGCACCCAATCATCGCCGTCACGGGTAAAGGTCTCGATGTCCTTGGCTGACAGCGAGGCGGTCAGGGCGCCGGTGTCCATCTTGGCCTTGAGCACTTGACCGCCGATTTCCGGCAGCGCGATGTACTCATAGCGCCCGTACAGGGTCGGCTCGGCGGCCAGCACTGGAAGGGCTATCAGGGAAAGCAGGGCGAGGACTGACTTCATGGAGTTAGGGCTTCCATTGTGGGAGTGGGGTTTTAGACCGTGGCTGATGAATTCGTTCGGTTGATTTCGATAGCAATGGTCAAGAGAAACTCCAGCCAAGCGCTACCTCTGTGGCGAGGGGATTCATCCCCGCTGGGGTGCGAAGCGCCCCCTGAGAGCCTGACATCGCGGTACACCTGGCTATTCGAGTTGACTGTTTTGGGGGTTGCTTCGCAACCCAACGGGGATAAATCCCCTCGCCACAAAAAGCCAGCCCAGTTTAGCCAAGCCCAAGTGAAACTTTCGTCCACACGGATTTGGCCTACCACCTGAAGCTTGCTTATCATGGCCCGCCCACCCGTTTGCAAGAGTCATCTATGCGCCGCCTGCTCACCGGCTGTTTCGTCACCCTGCTGCTGTTGCTCAACACCCTGGTGCTGTTCGGGCCGCTGATGGTGTTCGCCCTGCTCAAACTGGTCCTGCCCGGGCGCTTTCGCGACTATGCCTCGTGGGCGGTGATGTGGATCGCCGAGACCTGGGCCGAGATCGACAAGCTGATCTTTGCCCTGTGCATCCCCACCCACTGGGACATCCGCGGCGGCGCAGAGCTGCGCAGCGATACGTCTTACCTGGTGATCAGCAATCACCAATCCTGGGTGGACATCCCCGCCCTCGTCCAGACCCTCAACCGGCGCACGCCGTTCTTCAAGTTCTTCCTCAAGAAGGAACTGATCTGGGTGCCGTTCCTGGGGCTGGCCTGGTGGGCACTGGATTACCCCTTCATGAAACGCTACACCAAGGCGTTCCTGGCGAAAAATCCGGAACTGGCCGGCAAAGACCTGGAAATCACCAAGGCCGCCTGCGAGCTGTTCAAGCGCCAACCGGTCACCGTGGTCAACTACCTCGAAGGCACCCGCTTCACCGCCACCAAAAGCCAACAACAGCGATCGCCCTTCACCCACCTGCTCAAGCCCAAGGCCGGTGGCGTGGCGTTCGTGCTGGCGGCCATGGGCGAGCAACTGGACGCGGTACTGGACGTGACCGTGGTCTATCCGCAAGCGCGCATTCCCGGGTTCTGGGACTTGATCAGCGGCGCGGTGCCGCGGGTCATCATCGACATCCAGACCCGCGAACTGGACCCGGCGTTGTGGCAGGGCGACTACGAAAACGACCCGGTGTTTCGCCAGCACGTGCAGGACTGGGTTAATAAGCTCTGGACTGAAAAGGACCGGCGCATCGCTGAGTTGCGCAACGAAGGGATTGGAACCTAACAGTTCTGATAGTAGGCAGCGGCTGAGAAAGCTCCGATGCTAGAGGCTCGGTTTTTGGACCTTGCACGGAGCACAGAGCATGCCTTCCACTTCTGGCGAAACCGTATTGTGCCATTACCGCTACGACCCGCTGGATCGCCTGGTCCATAGTGCGCCTTCTGCTGAGTCCGGTATTCAGCGCTTTTACTGCAAGAGCCGATTGGCCACGGAGATACAGGGCGCGGTGCAGCGTAGTATTTTCCAGCATGACGACCAGTTATTGGCGCAACTTCGGCGCGAGAATGCGAAGGTCGATACGACCCTGTTGGCGACCGATCAGCAGCGGTCGGTGTTGAATGTACTCGATGCGAACCGGCTCCATCCCCTCGCCTATACACCTTATGGCCATCGTCCACCGGGAAACGGCTTGCTCAGTTTGCTTGGGTTTAACGGCGAACGGCCGGATCGGGTGACGGAGCATTATTTGTTGGGAATTGGGTATCGGGGGTTTAATCCGGTGTTGATGCGGTTTAACAGCCCGGATAGTTGGAGTCCGTTTGGGGAAGGGGGGGTGAATGCGTATGGCTATTGCGCAGGGGACCCGAGAAACCGCGTGGATCCATCAGGGCATGTTTGGAGGATCGGGAAATACTTTAGGAGACTATTCAATAGAGTTCCAAAAGCCCACAAAACCACGATTCAAACACCAACAGTTATCGCGACCCAACCAAGCTCACACTCGTTAAACTCGTCACTCATTCAAGCCCAAGACAACACTATAAAAAACCTACAAATAACGACTCCAAAGGATGGGAGACCCGAAGAGCTACTCACACTGCCTGGCGAGCTAGAGAGCCTCCGTCAAAAAAGAATTCGTATTGACCCCTCATACATCCCCGCTAGCTCTACCAACCCTCAACTAACAGAATCACAAATAATAGCAAAGACAATAGAAAACTCAGAAATGAGACGACCTTTAAAAAAACAATACTTCAATGTCGCCCGCAAATTTCACAATCAAAACAAAATCAAGGACTTTAGTCCGCCTCGGGCGACAAAAATAAAATTCTCTGATATCACCGATGTACAGGAATTTATACGCGAGGGATAAAAACCAGTCGGAGGATGACAAAGATCGAAGCTCGGCCGATAGTCTTTGATGCTTGCCCCCCAAACATTAGCAGTTTCGATAGTGAGCAACCGCTGAAAAACCTCCGATGCTGGAGGTCCGGTTTTTTGAATCTTGCATGGAGTTCGGAGCATGCCTTTTGCCCCTCGTGAAACCGTGTTGTGCCGCTACCGCTACGACCCGCTGGATCGTCTGGTCGATTGTGCGCCTTCTGCTGAAGCTGGAATTCAGCGGTTTTACTGCAAGAGCCGATTGGCGACGGAGATACAGGGTGCCGTGCAGCGAAGCGTTTTCCAGCATGACGACCAGTTATTGGCGCAACTTCGGCGCGAGAATGCGAAGGTCGATACGACCCTGTTGGCGACCGATCAGCAGCGCTCGGTGTTGAATGTACTCGATGCGAACCGGCTTCATCCCCTCGCCTATACACCCTATGGCCATTGCCCAGCGGGAAACGGCTTGCTCAGTTTGCTTGGGTTTAACGGCGAACGGCCGGATCCGGTGACCGGGCATTATTTGTTGGGGAATGGGTATCGCGGGTTCAATCCGGTGTTGATGCGGTTTAACAGCCCGGACAGTTGGAGTCCGTTTGGAAAGGGTGGGTTGAATGCGTATGCGTATTGCTGGGGAGACCCTACAAACAGGGAGGACCGGACCGGGCATGTGCCGGGGTTGAGATGGCAATGGATACGACAAAACATAAAACTCATTCTAGGAAAGGAGCCAGAGGTAAGCACATTAAGGGAAAGTCTAAATCCAATCCCACTTCAGAAATCCGCACCCCACACCGCTGCGCAGCAAGATGAATTAATGCAAATAATCGATTCACAAAAAAACATCATCGAACAGCAGCAGAAGACAATAGAGTCACAACACCAGCTACTCGCAAACAACCAGCAACACTTCCAAGCCGAAGTCAACAAACTTGAATGGAGAATCCAAGAATTACACAGAGATTTCAGTACTGCCGCCTGGGTATATCACCGTGAATTCCCACACTCTCCACTTGCAATAAACCAATTAGATATTGACTATGCCTATGGTGAAACCGGCTTACTTTTCCGATCTGCTGTTAGCGAACAATCAGGGCAAGACTCACCAACAGGACGCGTCAGGAAATAACGTTAACGAGTCTCGACCAAGAGATCAGCAAGCCCATTTAATCTGATTTTCTAACTTTTGGTGCAAAACGGGGCCTGATCAGCCCAGATTATTTTGCCCAAGCTTGCCGAACTCATTTAGCAACCGCCACGAGTAAAAACAGCAAATTTTAATTCCAAATCAACATAAAAAACTGTCAACTCTGACAGTATCCCTCGCCAGCCACAGCCGCAAACATGTCGCCGGGACACATTGTGGAGACAACCCAATGCGAAACTTTATAACTGACGGCGGCGCTGGAATGTGCCTGCTGATCATCGGCCATGTTCATGCCGGAGAAGTCACTTGTCCGGCTGCGATACAGATCCATGGCACCACTGAAACAGTAGAAATCCAGGATGACCGCCAATGGCAGGGTCAGGACCTGGAACAGGAGGCCAACCCAGCGGTACAGCAACTCAACGACGCCGAGTTCGCGATCCATGAACCCGACGAAGATGAATTGACACAGAGGAGAGTGACCATCACTTGCAATTACGGCGAGAACAATCTCACGCTGGATTATCAGCCGACGTCTTTGCCCTCAGCGGCCAACCGTTGCGCCAGCCGGGACACCAACACATGTAGACGGATGAACACCGACTACTTCAGCTTGAAATTCTGATACCCCGTGGCGGATTTTAGATGTCGCCACCCTCATCACACCCCCGCGCCGCTCCCCCAAATACCGCCCAGGTTCTGCAACAACGAACCGGCAACCCCCTGTTGACCAAGGTACTGCAGAATAATCGGGGCAAACTGGCCGATCATGCCGCTGTCCATGCCCAGCGCGCTGAAGGCATTGTT
Organism: Pseudomonas beijingensis; assembly: GCF_030687295.1. NCBI lineage: Bacteria > Pseudomonadati > Pseudomonadota > Gammaproteobacteria > Pseudomonadales > Pseudomonadaceae > Pseudomonas > Pseudomonas beijingensis. The sequence goes on from NZ_CP117425.1 coordinate 5,884,633, forward strand.
CAGGTCACCGGTGTCCTTGACGTTACCCAGCAGGCCGTCGAGCAAGGCATTTTTGTCCGACCCGCCACCGAGCAAACCGCCCAGGCCATTGAGCCCGCCGATGGCGCTGTTTCCGGCGATCTGATCCAGGCCCGGCACACTCTTGCTCAACTCGGAAAACTGCGGCTCGCTGAGCCGATTCTTCGCCAGCCCCAGCATCGCACCGGCGCCGCCGATGGCTTGTTCCGGCGTGATCTTGAGTTCCGATCCCAGGGTGTTGAGCAACCCGGCCGCTTTCGGCGCGGCGGCTACGGCGCCCTCTTCCTCACCCGAGCTGCCCTGCATGGCCGACACCACATTGGCGGCATCGCTGAGGCTGAACTGCGCGAAGGCCGGGCTGGCGGCCAGTATCAACAACCAAGACAGTGCAAAACCTCGTGAAACCTTCATCCGGGACATCCTCTTGAGCATGAAAAAGCCGCCCATAAAGAGCGGCGTAAAGCGTGCGTTGGACTGGTACGGACGATGATTGTTCCTAAACGTATTACATGGGTGGCCGATAGCCATTACAGAAAATTCTTCATAGGCCGTCAGAAGCGTCTGAATTTAACGAAACCTGCACTTTTTATATAGCCAAAAGTTACCAAATATCCCTATACAGTTCTAAATTGACATAAATGATTGCCAACATAGACAGTAGCCCGCCCGACCAAGCCGTGAATCGTCGAACTGAGCCCTGGAGCCTGGCACATGAAAAAAATACTGGCTGGAGGCGCGATCTTGCTTTTGCTGATTATCGGCCCCGTCCATGCCGGTGAAATAACCTGCCCCGCCGTCACTGACATCCATAGAAACATCGAATCGGTGGAAGATATTTTCTTCGTCGATGTACAGGACGAGCACGAATGGGAAAGCGAAAGCCTGGTGGACGTGGTCGACCCGGTATCGTTGCAATTCGAAGGGGCCGAGTACGTTATCCATAGAGATGACGACGAGCATGCGGCCACCCGAGCGACCATCACGTGCAGGTACGGGGCAATCAATCTGAAGTTGGAAGAGCAACAAATCCTGGAACCGGCCTTTTCAAAGTGGGTGAGCAATCGCTGCGAAAGCGCGGATACCCGAATGTGCAGGTTGATGGACGGCGACTATTTCAACTTGATTTATTGATCGGTAATGGCAACCGCGTCACTGTTCCAGTACAACCACTCTAAGCACTCTGCCATCGCCTGCACCATTTACCGTACAGTGCGGTTTCCTCCAGCAGAGTGTGTCCATGAACGTAAAAATCGGCGGCGCCACCCTCGCGGTCATCCTGACCGGCATGCTCATCGTCCTGGGCGTCAACGAATGCCAGCGCGGCCCGCTGAATCCAGAACTGGCCGATGGCACCAGCGAAGAACAAAAGACCTGGATGACCATCGAGCACCGCATCAAGCGCTCCGACCCGACCCTGACCGAGGTGACCGGCGACCAACACACGCTGACCGTGCGCTACCGTCCTGGCACTTGCGCGGATGACTGCGAGCCCTGGGTTCCGCATATGCTGCGGGTTGTCGGCCACGGCCTGGCGGCGCTCAATGGTGCGCCAGGGGGCAAGCAGTACACGCAAGTGACGGTCAAGGCGCGGATCCTTGCCGATGATGACGTGGAACTGGTCTACGACATGCGGGGGTTTGACGCCATCAAGACCCAACAAGGCGGCTACGAAACCTTTGCCGGCATGCCTCGCAGCCTGAGTTTCAGCGCCGACGCCCTGGCCCAGGCGCAAACCTATTGCCAAGGCCCTAGCGCCAAAGGGTTCTACCCTGAATTCTGCGAACGGGTCGAGACCGCAACGGCCCGGCAGTAACCGTGGCGAGGGAGCTTGCTCCCGCTGGGCTGCGAAGCGGCCCCCGCTTCTCGGATACCAACGGCGAGCGCTTCGCACTCGAGCGGGAGCAAGCTCCCTCGCCACAATGGGGCGGTGTACATACGTGAATACTCACGACTAAAAATCTTACAACTACTTGGGAAATCCCTCGCAACAGCGAGCCTTGCTCCAGCCAATCGGCGATGCCTATAGTTCGTCCCGTCGTCCACATGGCGACTCGGGTTTGGCGACTCGAAACACTACGGCCTGAAGTCCAAATTTTATTAATCAATAAAGGCTCTAGCCATGAACCGATACATGCCCCTCACCGACGTCGACTGCTCCCCCGCCGCCCTGCTCATCGACACCCAGGCCCCCCTCGACGTCCTCCACGAAACCGCTGCCTACCGCATCAGTGCCGTGACCCAACTATTGGAAAACATCGCTTTTCGCGAAGAGCTCAGTTCCGACGCCGTCGTCCTCCACGACTTCGCCCTGCTCCTGGCGATTCCGTTGCGCGACGGCTGCGATGTGCTGGATGTGATTGGCCGACGCTTGCAGGCACACGCCATGGCCTGACCGCGGCGGCAGTCATCCGACTATCAACGCGCAAGCCCTTATTCCCTCTCGGTCTTGCCTACTGTCAACGTTGACAGTAGGCAGCTGTTCATACGGTCCCTAAGCTGCAGCCGTGACAACGAAAAAACAAGGCTATGGGCAAACCACAGTCCCTGTGCCTTTCATCATTCGGGCAAACAGGAATAATAAAAATGAACGACCGAATCAAAGGAACCGTTAAATGGTTTAACGATGCAAAGGGCTATGGCTTCATTACCTGCGGCAAAGGAGGCGAGGACTTGTTCGTTCATTACTCGGCGATAGCCGGCGAGGGTTATAGAACATTGAAACAGAAGCAAACGGTCTTCTTTGAAATCGAGAAGAGCGACAAAGGCATGCAGGCCACGAGAGTGACGCCGGAATAAAGCGACTTCCATTCCAGAGAACGACCCCATGTCGGCGAACCGCAAAACGCTGCTCTGCCGCTACCATTACGACCCACTGGATCGCTTGGCCGATTGCACACCATCGGCCGAGGCCCGCACCCAGCGTTTCTATCTGAAGGAGCGCCTGATCAGCGAAATCCAGGGTTCGGTACAACGATCGATTTTCCAGCAGGACGAGCAACTCCTGGCGCAACAGCAGCGCCAGAATGATGCTGTCGAAACCACCTTGCTCACCACTGACCTGCAACGCTCGGTATTGCATGCGCTCGATGCCACACAGCCTCATCCTCTCGCTTACACCCCCTACGGCCACCGCTCTGCGGAAAACGACTTGCTCAGCCTGCTCGGCTTCAACGGCGAACGACCGGACCCAGTGACCAGGCATTATTTGTTGGGCAATGGTTATCGAGCGTTCAATCCGGTGTTGATGCGGTTCAATAGCCCGGACAGGCGCAGCCCATTTAATAAAGGTGGAGTAAACGCTTACGCCTATGCTTTGGGAGACCCTATTAACCACGCAGACCCAACGGGCGAGTTCGCCATATCAATATTGACTGCCGTACAACGCGGTTTAACTATTGCACTGCACAGCATTGTTCCTGCGGGGATGATTCTAGGGCCTAAAGTGACGGGAATTGCGCTGGTGGCTACCCGTATCAGTCTGTCTGGGTCCATAGCTAGTGCTGTCGGAGCAATCATGCAGCTGGCAGGCAGGCCGATCGGAGCCTATGTTTCGGCCGCAGGCACGGCTGCGTTAGTGGGAGGAGCCGCTGCCCGCGGTGTCATCGCCCTACGCACCGCGCGAAAAGCCGGCCCGCTGTGGCCGAAGATAAAAGAAAACCTTTTAAATATTGGGGGAATATCGCAGAAAAAAAAACCACCTGTTCAACCAAGTGCAACATATAAAAAGCACTCGTCCACCGCCTCCATTCAAAACAATGCCAATGCCAATGCCAATGCCAATGTGCATCACAAAATTTCGCAAGATGCCAGCTCAATAAGAGACCCAAGCCGATAAGTAATTAGGTCTATCGTTGGAGATAGGCCACGCAGCCGCACCTAACACTTCTGCTAGCTAGACAACCGGCCTTCTGCCTGAACATGATAGTGCTATCTGTATTTCTCACAGAGCAAAGCCCATGTCCTCCACAGATGAAACCTTGCTCTGCCGTTACCGCTACGACCCACTGGATCGCCTGGCCGATTCCACGCCATCGGCCCAGGCCCGCACCCAGCGCTTCTACCTGAAGGAGCGTCTGACCAGCGAAATCCAGGGCTCGGTACAACGATCGATTTTCCAGCAGGACGACCAGCTCCTGGCCCAACAACAGCGCCAGGATGGCGTCGTCGAAACCACCTTGCTGGGCACCGATCCGCAACGCTCGGTATTGCATGCGCTCGATGCCACGCAACCTCATCCCCTCGCCTACACCCCCTACGGTCATCACGCTGCGCAAAGCGGCTTGCTCAGCCTGCTCGGCTTCAACGGCGAACGGCCGGACCCGGTGACCGGGCACTATTTATTGGGGAATGGTTATCGGGCGTTTAACCCAACGCTGATGCGGTTCAATAGTCCGGATTCGATGAGCCCATTTGGAAAAGGTGGGTTGAATCCTTACGCGTATGGCCAGGGCGACCCCATTAATAAGAGCGATCCAACGGGGCATTTCAATATTATTACCAGCCCCTTCAAAGGACTTGTTAATTGGGTAGGAATCAGGACACCTAAAGATATTTTTATGGTTCACGGCGTCAAATTGCGTATTTCGTTCAAGAAAGTGCCTGGGGATTTTATCAAACAGCCTATGGTGCAATTTTCACCGAAACGGCCTTTGACTTCAGACATTATCGATGCAGACATCTGGCAGCTCGAGCGGTCTCTTATCAACGACAGCACCAATATTATTAAACAAGAGATACAAGCAGCCCACATCATTAAGTTGGGGCGAGTACCTCGTAATAGACGCACTGGATTTTCTAAACTTCTGGAAGACATACAGCACAACCGAAACAAGTATCGTGACGACTTGGAGAGGTATCGGCAAAGAATTGAGGGGCTGCTACCCCCGACTCCCGCACCGCCACCCACCTATACACAGTCGAAATTTTGGTATTCAGGACAAACACGCGGTGAAATTATCAGGGACGCAGAGCCGTCGCCCCCCTAACCAAGGCCAATCGAAAAGCGGCGATTGAAAAGCTCCATTCATCATGAAAATAAAAAGGGCGACATCACTGTCGCCCTTCTCCCGTCTTGCTTCCAACCTTACGCCGCACTGAACAACTTATGCGGATCAATCACAAACTTCTTCGGCACGCCCGCATCGAACTCGCCATAACCCTTCGGCGCGTCATCCAGGCTGATCACCTGCACGCCAACGATTTCAGCAATGTTGATGCGGTCCCACATGATCGCCTGCATCAGTTGGCGGTTGTACTTCATCACCGGGGTCTGGCCGGTGTGGAAGCTGTGGGATTTGGCCCAGCCCAGGCCGAAGCGGATGCTCAGGCTGCCCATTTTGGCCGCCGCATCGACGGCGCCCGGGTCTTCGGTGACGTAGAGGCCGGGGATGCCGATCTTGCCGGCGACGCGGACCACGCCCATCAACGAGTTGAGCACGGTGGCCGGGGCTTCGTGCTTGACGCCGTCATGGCCATGGCCGCGGGCTTCGAAGCCTACCGCATCGACGGCACAGTCGACTTCAGGCTCGCCCAGCAGCGCGGCGATCTGTTCGTGCAACGGGGTGTCGGTGGAGAGGTCGGCAATTTCGAAACCCTGGGCCTTGGCGTGAGCCAGGCGAACCGGGTTGACGTCGCCGATGATCACCACCGCCGCGCCCAACAGGCGCGCGGAAGCGGCGGCCGCCAGGCCAACCGGGCCGGCACCAGCGATGTAGACCGTGCTGCCAGGGCCAACACCGGCGGTGACGGCGCCGTGGTAGCCGGTCGGCAGAATGTCGGACAGGCAGGTCAGGTCGCGGATTTTCTCCATGGCCTTGTCGCGGTCCGGCAGTTTCAGCAGGTTGAAGTCGGCGTATGGCACCAGCACGTATTCAGCTTGGCCGCCGGTCCAGTCGCCCATGTCCACATAACCGTAGGCACCGCCGGCACGGGCCGGGTTGACGGTCAGGCAGACGCCAGTGTGTTGCTCCTTGCAGGAACGGCAGCGCCCGCAAGCGACGTTGAACGGCACCGACACCAGGTCACCGATTTTCAAGTTCTCGACGTCGCTGCCCTTTTCGATCACTTCACCGGTGATCTCGTGCCCCAGGACCAGGCCGGTCTGGGCAGTGGTACGACCGCGGACCATGTGCTGGTCGGAGCCGCAGATGTTGGTGGAGACCACGCGCAGGATGACACCGTGCTCAATCTTCCTGCCGCGCGGGTCCTGCATTTTTGGATAGTCGATTTTCTGTACTTCGACCTTGCCGTTGCCGAGATACACGACACCACGATTACCAGACATGCTTTCACCTCGCTGTTGTTTTTGTGGAACTGCGTTGCCCAGGCAGGCAGCGCGTTGATTGCTCGGGTAGTGCTTGTGTCTTTGTTGTCTGAAGGGCCTCATCGCGAGCAAGCTCGCTCCCACAGTTGATCGCGTACTCCCTGTGGGAGCGAGCTTGCTCGCGATGTCGTTCTAAAGAACGACCGTGCGATTGGCGTTCAAGAACACCCTTCTTTCGATGTGATACCCCACGGCCCTGGCCAGGGTCAGCCCTTCGATGTCCCGGCCCTTGGCGATCAGGTCTTCGGGATAGTGGCTGTGGTCCACCACTTCCACGCCCTGGGCGATGATCGGGCCCTCGTCCAGGTCGTTGTTGATGTAGTGCGCCGTGGCGCCCACCAGTTTCACGCCTTTGTTGTAGGCCTGGTGATACGGCTTGGCGCCCTTGAAGCCCGGCAGCAGCGAGTGATGGATGTTGATCGCCTTGCCGTCGAGCTTGCGGCACAACTCCGGCGACAGCACTTGCATGTAGCGGGCAAGGATCACCAGCTCGGCACCGGTGTCTTCGATCACCTGCCACACCTGTCGCTCCTGGGCCGGCTTGTCGTTCGGGTCCAGGGGGAAATGGTAGTAGGGAATCTGGTGCCAGTCGGCCAGCGGCTTGAGGTCGGGATGGTTGGAGACCACGGCTACCACGTCCATGGACAACTGGCCGATGCGCTGGCGGTAGAGCAAATCGTTGAGGCAGTGATCGGCCTTGGAGACCATGATCACCACTTTGGGCCGGTAGTTGGGCGGCGTCAGTTCGAAGACCATGCCGAAGGCTTGCGCACGCTCGGCCAGGCCGGCGCGAAAGGCCTGCTCGTCAAAACCGTCGGGCTGGCGAAACTCCACGCGAATGAAGAAACGCGCCGAGAGCCGGTCGTCGAAGGAATGGTGCTCGGTGACATAGCAGCCCTGCTCGAACAGAAAGCGGGTCACCGCGTCCACCGTGCCGAGCACGCTGGGGCAGTCGGCAGTCAAGATCCATGTGTCTGGGGCGCGGCTCATTGCGGTGACTCCTGTTCGTTATGGATAACCCCCCGCCACACACAGAACCTGTGGCGGAGGATTTATCTGTGGGAGCAAAGCTTGCTCGCGATAAAAACAACGCGGTCTATCTGGAACTCAAGCGCCTGTATCGCGAGCAAGCTTTGCTCCCACAGTTTTGCTCCCACAAAGATTGCAGTGCTTCAGGCCTGCACGCTCAACCCATACTCCGCCGCGGCATCCTGCAACCACAGCCACCAGTAATCGGAGAAGCTGCGGCGGATCACCAGTTCCCAGGTGTCTTCGCCGGTGTGGCGGATCACCAGTTGCGACTTGGCGAACACCGTACCCACGGCCTTGCCCACCGGGAAGTTGCTTGGGTGTACATCGTAGCTGGTGGATTTCATCAGCACGTCGCGCACGTTCGGGCCGGACAGCTCGAGGATCTGCTGGCCGCCGCTGACGTTGACGATCTGGATGTGCAGGTCGCCGAGGGCGTCACGCAGTTTCTGCTCGGCGGCGAACTCTTCGCCAGTGGGCACCACCAGCAGCCACTCATCCGGGCCGAGCCATTGCAGGCTGGTTTCACCCTTGACGATGACGGCCAGGGCGCCTGGCAATTCCAGGCCCAGGGCCTTGTGCACGCCGGCGGCGAACGCCGGGTCGTGGCCGTCGCCACGAATAGTCAGGTGACCCAGGAGTTTTTTCTCGCGCACGGTCACGCCGGCGTTCTTGCGACCCTTGCCCACCAGGCTGGCGAGGTCGGCATGGTGCAGCGACGACTCGGCCTTGGCCCCGGTGGTTGGGCGTTGTTGGTACACGTTGACTGCGGTCATATGGAGCACCTGTCTTGAATTCTGCTTTGACCTGCCGATGCGTGGGGCTGTGGGAGCATGGCTTGCCCGCGATGAACGATGACGCGGTCTGATGGTTACCGTGTCGCCTGCATCGCGAGCAAGCTTTGCTCCCACATGCCCCCACCACAGGGCTTAAGGTTTAAATGTTCTGCCGATCCCCCTTCGGATCGAAGAACACCGAAGAAACAATCTCTGCCTCGATCACGCTGCCGTCGGCCAATGGCGCAAACACTCGCTCGCCCATCCGCTTGAGGCCGCCCTTGACCACACCCATGGCAAATGAATAACCCAAGGAGTTGTGGGCGTAGCTGGAGGTCACGTGACCGACCATGGTCATCGGGATCGCCTGCTTGGTGTTGAACACCAGTTGCGCACCTTCCGGCAGCCAGACATTCGGGTCGATCGGCTTGAGGCCCACCAGTTGCTTGCGGTCTTCACGCACGCAATCTTCGCGATTCATGCCACGCCAGCCGATCCACGAGAACGGTTTGGTCCGGCCGACGCACCAGCCCATGTTCAAGTCATCCGGCGTCATCGAGCTGTCCGTGTCCTGACCGACAATGATGAAGCCCTTCTCGGCCCGCAATACGTGCATGGTCTCGGTGCCATACGGGGTCAGGTTGTACTTCTTCCCGGCCTCGGCGATCTGCTCGAGCACGCCCATGGCGTAGTCGGCCTGCACGTTGATTTCGTACGACAGTTCACCGGTAAACGAGATCCGGAACACCCGCGCCGGCACGCCGCCCACCAGGCCTTCCTTCCAGGTCATGAACGGGAACGCGTCCTTGTCCAGGTCGATGTCGGTGACATCGCTCAACAGCTTGCGGCTGTTGGGACCCGACAGGGTCATGGTTGCCCAGTGGTCGGTGACCGAGGTGAAGTACACCTTCAGGTCCGGCCATTCGGTCTGGTGATAGATTTCCAGCCATTGCAGCACGCGTGCCGCGCCGCCCGTGGTGGTGGTCATCAGGAAGTGGTTGTCCGCCAGACAGGCCGTTACGCCGTCGTCGAAGACCATGCCGTCTTCCTTGCACATCAGGCCGTAGCGGGCCTTGCCCACGTCGAGCTTGGTCCAGGCGTTGGTGTACACGCGGTTGAGGAACTCGCGGGCATCCGGGCCCTGGATGTCGATCTTGCCCAGGGTCGAGGCATCGAGCAGGCCAACGCTGTCACGCACGGCCTTGCATTCGCGCTTGACCGCGGCATGCATGTCTTCGCCGTTCTTCGGGAAGTACCAAGGACGCTTCCACTGGCCGACGTCTTCGAACTCGGCACCGTTTTTCACATGCCATGCATGCAGCGCGGTGAAGCGCACCGGTTCGAAGATGTGCCCACAGTGCCGGCCAGCCACCGCACCGAAAGTCACCGGCGTGTAGTTCGGACGGAACATGGTGGTGCCCATCTGCGGGATGCTCACGTTCAGCGAACGGGCCGCGATGGCCAGGCCGTTGACGTTGCCCAGTTTGCCCTGGTCGGTACCGAAGCCCAGTGCGGTGTAGCGCTTGACGTGTTCCACCGACTCGAAGCCTTCGCGGGTAGCGAGTTCGATGGCGGCGGCAGTGACGTCGTTCTGCAGGTCGACGAATTGCTTCGGCGCCCGTGCAGTAGATTTTTCGTGAGGCACCTGGAACAGCGCCAGGGTTGGTTCTTCGTGACGGCTCAGGGCTTTGGGCAACACGCCCTCCACCGTTTTGAAGCCGGCTTCGCTGGCCGCGCGCACGCCGCCTTCAAAACCGTCGGCCAAGCTGTCGCCGAGACTGTAGACGCCGTTCACACCGCCAACGCACACACGCTTTTGCGGTGCTTCGCCCGGTACGAAACCGAGGATGTCTTCACGCCAGATCGGCTTGCCGCCCAGGTGCGAAGCCAGGTGGACCACCGGGCTGTAGCCGCCGGAGCTGGCCACCAAGTCGCAGTCCAGCCACTCGCCAGGGCTAGTGACTTTGTGGGCGCGAACGTCGATCGCGGCAACACGTGCCCCGGTGACGCGCTTGCTGCCACGGGCTTCGACCACGGCGCTGCCGGTGAGGATGCGGATGCCCTTGGCGCGGGCTTCTTCCACCAGCGCACCACGCGGATTGCTGCGGGCATCGGCCACGGCCACCACTTGCAGGCCGGCGTCGAACCAGTCCAGAGCCACACGATAGGCGTGGTCGTTGTTGGTGCTCAGCACCAGTTTCTTGCCCGGTGCCACGCCGTAGCGACGCACGTAGGTGGACACCGCGCCGGCCAGCATGTTGCCCGGCACGTCGTTGTTGCCATAGACCAGTGGACGCTCGCAGGCACCGGTCGCCAGCACCACGCGCTTGGCGCGAACGCGGTTGATGCGCTGGCGAACCTGGCCGATCGGTGCGCGGTCGCCGAGGTGATCGGTGAGGCGCTCGTGGATGGTCAGGAAGTTATGGTCGTGGTAACCGTTCACCGTGGCGCGTGGAAGCAGTACCACGTCCGGCATCGACTTGAGTTCAGCGACAACAGCGGCCACCCATTCGGTCGCCGGCTTGCCGTCCAGGCTTTCGCGGGAGTCGAGCAGGCTGCCGCCGAACTCTTCCTGCTCATCGGCCAGGATGACGCGCGCACCACTGCGAGCGGCGGCCAACGCGGCGGCCAGGCCTGCAGGGCCAGCACCGACGATCAGCACGTCGCAGTGACGGTTCATGTAGTCGTAGGTGTCCGGATCGTTCTCGGTCGGCGAGCGACCCAGCCCTGCGGCCTTGCGGATGTACTTCTCGTAGGTCATCCAGAACGATTGCGGGTACATGAAGGTTTTGTAGTAGAAGCCCGGCGGCATCAGCTTGCCGCCGACCTTGCCGAGAATCCCCATCATGTCGTTGTTGACGTTCGGCCAGCCGTTGGTGCTGGTGGCGACCAGGCCTTGGTACAGCGCCTGTTGCGTGGCACGCACGTTAGGGATTTGCGTGGCTTCGGTGGCACCGATCTGCAGCACCGCGTTCGGCTCTTCGGCACCGGCGGCGAAGATGCCGCGCGGCCGCGAATACTTGAAGCTGCGGCCGATGATGTCGACACCGTTGGCCAACAGCGCAGCGGCCAGGGAATCGCCCTCGAAGCCTTTGTAGGTCTGGCCGTTGAAGGTGAAACTCAGCGCTTTGTTGCGGTCGATCCGTCCGCCGTTGGACAGGCGATTGATCTGGCTCATACCTTCTCTCCCAGAGCCTGTGCAGCCGCTTTCGGACTGTCAGCCTTGTCGGTGAACTGCGGCTTTTGGCCGATCTTGTAGGTTTCGAGAATCTCGTAGGTCACGGTGTCACGGGTCACGTTGAAATACTGACGGCAACCGGCGACGTGGTCCCACAGTTCATGGTGCAACCCGCGTGGGTTGTCACGGAAGAACATGTAGTCGCCCCACTCTGCGTCGGTGCAGGCGTTCGGATCCAGCGGGCGCGGGATGTGCGCCTGGCCGGATGCATGGAATTCCTCTTCGGAGCGCAGTTCGCCGCAGTGAGGACAGAAGATGTGCAACATAGGGATTTCTCCTGTTAGTGGGCGACGGCAGCAGCGCCGTGTTCGTCGATCAGTGCGCCGTTGTGGAAACGGTCGATGGAAAACGGCGCGGCCAGTGGGTGCATTTCACCCTTGGCCAGGCTGGCAGCGAAGACGTTGCCCGAGCCCGGGGTGGCCTTGAAGCCGCCGGTGCCCCAACCGCAGTTGAAGAACATGTTCGGCACCGGGGTCTTGGAGATGATCGGGCAGGCGTCCGGCGTGGTGTCGACGATGCCGCCCCACTGGCGGTTCATGCGTACGCGGGACAACACCGGGAACATCTCGACGATGGCCTGGACCGTGTGTTCGATCACCGGGTACGAGCCACGCTGGCCGTAGCCGTTGTAGCCGTCGATACCGGCACCGATCACCAGGTCGCCCTTGTCGGACTGGCTGATGTAGCCGTGTACGGCGTTGGACATGATCACGCTGTCGATGATCGGCTTGATCGGCTCGGACACCAACGCTTGCAGCGGGTGGGATTCGATCGGCAGGCGGAAGCCCGCGAGCTTGGCCATGTGCCCGGAGTTACCGGCAGTCACCACGCCGACGCGCTTGGCGCCGATGAAGCCTTTATTGGTTTCCACGCCGATGCACACGCCGTTTTCCTTGCGGAAACCGATCACTTCGGTCTGCTGGATCAGGTCCACGCCCAAGGCGTCCGCCGCCCGGGCAAAGCCCCAAGCCACGGCATCGTGACGGGCCACGCCGCCGCGACGCTGGACGGTGGCGCCCATCACCGGGTAGCGGGTGTTTTTCGAGCAATCCAGGTACGGGATCTCGTCGGCCACTTGCTTGGCGTTGAGCAGCTCGCCGTCCACGCCGTTGAGGCGGTTGGCACTGACGCGACGCTCGGAATCACGGATGTCCTGCAGGGTGTGGCACAGGTTGTAGACGCCACGCTGGGAGAACATCACGTTGTAGTTCAGGTCCTGGGACAGGCCTTCCCAGAGTTTCATCGCGTGTTCGTACAGGTGGGCCGATTCGTCCCACAAGTAGTTGGAGCGCACGATGGTGGTGTTGCGCGCGGTGTTACCGCCGCCCAACCAGCCCTTCTCGACCACCGCCACGTTGGTGATGCCGTGTTCCTTGGCCAGGTAGTAGGCGGTCGCCAGACCATGCCCGCCACCGCCGACGATGACCACGTCGTAGACCTTTTTCGGGGTCGGCGTGCGCCACATCCGCTGCCAGTTTTCGTGATGGCTGAGTGAGTGTTTGAAGAGGCCGAAGCCCGAATAGCGTTGCATAGTCATTACTCCAAAACCGACTCAGCGATAAACCGGGAAGTCCGCGCACAGGGCCGCCACTTGCTGGGCGACATTGGCCTCGACATCGGCATCGCCGAGGTTATCGAGAATGTCGCAGATCCAGCCGGCCAGCGTGACGCACTGGGTAACCTTGAAGCCACGGGTGGTCACCGCCGGAGTACCGATGCGCAGGCCCGAAGTCACGAATGGCGATTGCGGGTCGTTCGGCACGGCGTTCTTGTTGACGGTGATGTGGGCGCGGCCCAGGGCAGCATCGGCATCCTTGCCGGTCAGGCCCTGACGGATCAGGCTGACCAGGAACAGGTGGTTATCGGTGCCACCGGACACTACATCGTAGCCGCGCTTGATGAACACGCCAGCCATGGCCTGGGCGTTATCGATCACTTGCTGCTGATAAGCCTTGAAGCCAGGCTCCGCCGCTTCCTTGAAGCACACCGCCTTGCCGGCGATCACATGCATCAGCGGGCCGCCCTGGGCACCCGGGAATACCGCGGCGTTGAGCTTCTTCTCGATTTCTTCGTTGGCCTTGGCCAGGATCAGGCCGCCACGGGGACCGCGCAGGGTCTTGTGGGTGGTGGTGGTGACCACGTCGGCGTACGGCAGCGGGTTCGGGTACAGACCGGCGGCAACCAGGCCAGCCACGTGGGCCATGTCGACGAACAGCAGGGCACCGACCTTGTCGGCGATCTGGCGGAAACGTGGGAAATCCAGGGTCTTGGAGTAAGCGGAGAAACCGGCGACGATCATTTTCGGCTTGTGCTCGACCGCCAGGCGCTCGACTTCGTCGTAGTCGATCAGGCCGGTGGTGGTGTCGATGCCGTATTGCACCGCGTTGTAGAGCTTGCCCGAGGACGACACTTTGGCACCGTGGGTCAGGTGACCGCCGTGGGCCAGGCTCATGCCCAGGATGGTGTCGCCGGCCTGCAGCAGGGCCAGGTACACGGCGCTGTTGGCCGAAGAGCCGGAGTGCGGCTGGACGTTGGCGTAATCGGCACCGAACAACTGCTTGGCGCGCTCGATGGCCAGGGCTTCGACTTTGTCGACGTGCTCGCAGCCACCGTAGTAGCGCTTGCCTGGATAACCTTCGGCGTACTTGTTGGTCAGGCCGCTGCCCTGGGCCTCCATCACGCGCTTGCTGGTGTAGTTCTCCGACGCGATCAGCTCGATGTGATCTTCCTGGCGTTGCTCTTCGGCGTTCATCGCCGCCAGCAGCGCATCATCGTAGCCTTGAATTTGATCTTGTTTGCTGAACATCGCGTCTCTCCCAGCGGCGGCAGTGCGCCTTTCGTCTCGGTGAGGCACGGACCATTCGGTCGTGCCCTTTGGATGCGATGGTATGGCTGGCGCAGGCATGTCAAATGCCTATGGACGCCACGCAAAGGTGCGTTTACGACATGCGCTCAAAGAGTCGGGGAGCAAGGGCTGCGCGATAGCACTGTGGGAGCAAAGCTTGCTCGCGATCCAGGCGCCTCGGTCCATGGAAGACCGCGTCGCTTTCATCGCGGGCAAGCCTTGCTCCCACAGGCATTGTTCCCACTGGCATTGCTCCCAAAAGGCTGCTCCCACAGGGCTATGCGGCGATCTGGCGAACCGCGAGCAAGGCCAGGAAATGCGCGGGATAGAGGCCATAGGCCCAACGCCGCATCGCCGGTGGATGAAAACGACCCGCGTGTCGCAAAAGCACCCACCCAAGCCATGGCGCGATCAGGCAGGCCACCAACCCCCAAAGCGCCACCCCATCCCCCAGCCACGCCGCGCCATACAACACCCGCCATTGATTGGCCGCCACGCAGACCAGCCCCGGCAACAAGGCCATATACAAAGGACGCTTGAATACCAGCAACATCGCCAACGGCAGCAACACACCAAAGAAACCGAACATCAGCTGCGACGAAAACAGCGCCGCCAGCAGCAACGCCGTCACCGCCAGGCATCGCGCCTCTAAGGTGGGCGTCTGCCAACAGCGCGCCACAACCAGCCCAAGCACCAGCGTCGGCATGACGTTCAGCGTGGAAGGGCCAGGAATGAACAAGCGGTAGGGGATTTCGCTGACGGCGCTGAATAACAACAACCAGCCCAGGTAACGCCATGGAGCGGTGCTGGCACCGTCGCGCGCCAGGTTCGCCGCCATCGCCAGGCAGAACCACGGGAATGCCAGGCGTCCCGGCACGTACAGCCAATCGACGGAAAAACCGACATATCGCAGGTGATCGAGCACCATCGACAACAATGCCAGCCATTTGAGCAGGTCCAGGGCACCGTCGCGCCGACTCATGCGTGCAGCGGCCCGATGACTTTGTGATTTTCTGACAGAAACATCCGGTGTGTTCCCCCGCTAATCTTGGGTAAAGTGCGCACCAGTATCGACCACGGTGCGACGGACTCAAGCACGCCGAGCCATGATCGACCACGGCGCGACGGACTCAAGCACGCCGAACCATGATCGACCACGGCGCTGTGGACCCAAACACGCCGAACCAGGGAACGCCCCACCCGGGCATTCCGCCAGGGATCTCTTTACCCAGGACTCTCTATTCAAGGAGCAAGGCCATGACCGACAAGAGTCAACAGTTTGCCAGCGACAACTATTCCGGCATTTGCCCCGAAGCCTGGGCGGCCATGGAAGAAGCCAACCAGGGTCACCAACGCGCCTACGGCGACGACGAGTGGACCCACCGCGCGGCGGACGATTTCCGGGCCTTGTTCGAAACCGACTGCGAAGTGTTCTTCGCGTTCAACGGTACTGCGGCCAACTCCCTGGCCCTGTCCTCGCTGTGCCAGAGTTACCACAGCGTGATCTGCTCGGAAACCGCCCACGTCGAAACCGACGAATGCGGCGCACCGGAGTTCTTCTCCAACGGTTCCAAGCTGCTGGTGGCACGCACCGAAAACGGCAAGCTGACCCCCGAGTCGATCCGTGAGATCGCCCTCAAGCGTCAGGACATCCACTACCCCAAGCCTCGGGTCGTGACCCTGACCCAGGCCACGGAAGTCGGCAGCGTCTACACCCCGGATGAAATCCGCGCCATCAGCGCCACCTGCAAGGAACTGGGGCTGAACCTGCACATGGACGGCGCACGCTTTTCCAACGCCTGCGCCTTCCTCGGCTGCTCACCGGCCGACCTGACCTGGAAGGCCGGTGTGGACGTGTTGTGCTTTGGCGGTACGAAAAACGGCATGGCGGTGGGCGAAGCGATTTTGTTCTTCAACCATGACCTGGCCGTAGACTTCGACTACCGCTGCAAACAGGCCGGGCAACTGGCGTCGAAAATGCGTTTCCTGTCCGCGCCCTGGGTCGGCTTGTTGCAGAACGACGCCTGGCTCAAGCACGCCCGCCACGCCAACCACTGCGCGCAATTGCTGGCAGAGTTGGTCAGCGACATTCCTGGCGTGGAACTGATGTTCCCGGTCCAGGCCAACGGCGTGTTCCTGCAACTGTCGGAACCGGCCATCGCCGCGCTGACCGCCAAGGGCTGGCGCTTCTACACCTTCATCGGCAAGGGCGGCGCACGCTTCATGTGCTCGTGGGATACGCAAGAGGCGCGAGTGCGGGAATTGGCGGCGGATGTTCGGGAAGTGATGGCGGGTTAGGAAAGCCGTCCCCCGGCCTGTCATGCCCCCGTGGTGAAAGGGGCTCACTGTGGGAGCAAAGCCTGTGGGAGCAAGGCTTGCCCGCGATGAAAGCGACGCGGTCTCCCATGGACCGCGTCGTCTGCATCGCGAGCAAGCTTTGCTCCCACAGCTTGCTCCCACAGGCTCCCACAGGTCTTGATCTCACAGGAGGTGCTCACCGCTACGCGGATGGGCAGGTCAGAAATCGATCCGCACATCCCCCTTCGGCACGCTGCAGCACGACAGGATGTAACCCTCGGCCTCGTCGTCTTCAGTGATCCCGCCGTTGTGCTCCATCTCCACTTCCCCGCCCAGCTTCAGCACCTTGCAAGTGCCGCAGATACCCATGCCGCAGGCCTTGGGGATCATCATGCCGAGCTTGGCGGCTGCGGCGTGTACGGTTTCGCCCGGCCCCACGCGGATGCTCTTGCCCGAAGAGGTGAATTCCACCAAGTGCAGGTCCGCAGCATCGACTTCCGGCGCGTCGGCCGCCTGTTCGGCCTGTTCCACGGCGTCGGCGCGGGCTTCCGGTGGCGTGGCGCCGAAGGATTCCTCGTGATAACGCTTCATGTCGAAGCCAGCGGTTTCCAGCAGACGCTTGACCGCGTTCATGTACGGCGTCGGGCCGCAGCAGAACACCTCGCGCTCCAGGAAATCCGGCGCCATCAGCTCGAGCATCTTGTGGTTCAGGTAGCCGCGATAACCAGCCCAGGGTTCGCCAAGACCGTGCTTTTCGCAGATCAGGTGCAAACTGAAGTTGTCGATCCGCGACGCCATGTGCTCCAGCTCGCGGTGATAGATGATGTCCTTGGGCGAGCGGGCGCTGTGGATGAAGGTCATGTCGACATTGGCGTTGGTGTCGTAGTACCAGCGCGCCATGGACATCACCGGGGTAATGCCGACGCCGCCGCTGAGGTAGAGCACCTTGGGGCTGGAGAAGTCGATGGCGTTGAACAACCCCACCGGCCCGTGCACCGCCAGCTCCTGACCTTCGTGCAGGGTGTCATGCAACCAGTTGGACACCTTGCCCCCCGGCACGCGCTTGATGGTTACCGAGAAACTGTAGGGCACCGACGGCGAGCTGGAGATGGTGTAGGAGCGCATGATCGGCTGGCCTTCGATTTCCAGCTCCAGGGTGACGAATTGCCCCGGCTTGAAAAAGAACATGATCGGCTGGTCGGCCATGAAGCAGAAGGTGCGCACATCCCAGGTTTCCTGGATGACTTTGACGCAACGTACGATATGTCGGCCATTGGCCCAGGTCTGGGTGGTGACCGGGTTCAGGAAGTTATTGGACATGCTGATCTCCACGGCCGACTGTCGGCCTTCATGATGGCGATTGTGCGCAGGCGCCTGGGTGACCATTTACCTATCTGCGACATTCACATACTTATCGCGACCAGCCCTTAACTACCGGGGCTTGCGCGTCGGGAACAGATTGGGCCATGTCGCCCATGGATAAGGTTCGGCCCCTGCGCGGCCCCACACTCGCCCCAACAGATAAACAAAGTTTTCTGCCTTGCGTAGCACAACCGATTAGTCATTTTCACCGGCTCCGCTTAGAGGGCCACGAGGATAAAACGATGGACACCACTACCCTGAGCCTGGGCGATCCGCTGGAACCCGCACGCAAGGCCACCGCGCAAATGCTGCAAGAGCGCGAGCGCACCTTTTCGCTGCCACAACCGTTCTACAGCGATGAGCGCCTGTTCGATATCGACATGCAGGAAATCTTCCAGAAAGAATGGTTGATCGCCGGCATGACTTGCGAAATCCCGGCCAAGGGCAACTACCTGACCCTGCAAGTCGGCAAGAACCCGATCATCGTGATTCGCGGCGCCGACGGCGTGGTCCACGCTTTCCACAACGTCTGCCGTCACCGTGGCTCGCGGCTGTGCACCAGTGAAAAGGGCAAAGTCGCCAAACTGGTCTGCCATTACCACCAGTGGACCTACGAACTGGACGGTCGCCTGCTGTTCGCCGGCACCGAGATGGGCGCCGACTTCGACATGAAGCAGTACGGCCTCAAGCCTGTGAACGTAAAGACCGCTGGCGGCTACATTTTCATCAGCCTGGCCGAAAACCCGCCGGCCATCGATGACTTCCTGTCGACGCTGAACCATTACATGGAACCGTACGACATGGAGAACACCAAGGTGGCGGTGCAAACCACCTTGATGGAAAAAGCCAACTGGAAACTGGTGCTGGAAAACAACCGCGAATGCTACCACTGCAACGCCTCGCACCCTGAATTGCTCAAGACCCTGCTGGAATGGGACGACGTCACCGACCCGCGGGCCGACCAGGCCTTCAAGGACCACGTGGCCGCTTCTGCCGCCGCCTGGGACGCCGAGAAGATCCCTTACGCCCACGCCAGCTTCGGCCTGCGTAACCGTATCGTGCGCATGCCGCTGCTCAAGGGCACCGTGTCGATGACCATGGACGGCAAGCAAGGCTGCGCCAAGCTGATGGGTCGCATCAAGAACCCGGACCTGGGCTCGATGCGCATCCTGCACCTGCCGCACTCGTGGAACCACTGCATGGGCGACCACATCATCGTGTTCACCGTGTGGCCAATCAGCGCCCAGGAAACCATGGTCACCACCAAGTGGCTGGTGCACAAGGACGCGGTCGAAGGCGTGGACTACGACGTGGCGCGCATGCGGGAAGTCTGGGACGCCACCAACGACCAGGACCGTCGCCTGGCCGAAGAGAACCAGCGCGGCATCAACTCCACCGCCTACCAGCCTGGCCCATACTCCAAGACCTATGAGTTCGGCGTGGTGAACTTCGTGGATTGGTACAGCGAGCGCATGCTCAACAACCTGGGGGCGGAACCTGCGCCGTACCTCAAGGGCGTTCCGGTCCAGGGCTAAGTCAAAAGCATCGCGAGCAAGCTCGCTCCCACAGGGGTTCTGTGTCGTTCACAAAACCTGTGGGAGCGAGCTTGCTCGCGATAGCGGTCTCCCGTTCACCCGATTACTGTGAAGACCACCGCACCGAACCATCCTCCCCATAAAACGTCTCGACAATCTCCTCCCCCTTCAGCCGCACCTTCACATACCCGTTCAACACCCGCTGCGGATACGCCTCGTCCCCCGCCAACTGAGTCTCCGACCACAGCACCCGGGCATGCCCGTTCAGCTCGCTGGTGGTGCCGTAAGGGATCGCTCCATGTCCGGCACAGCGCGCGTGCAACCCGCCTTGGGGCGCGTAGCAGATGCCGTTGTGCAAATGCCCCCAATACCAGTAATCCGGCTCGCGCCCCAGGGCATCGCACACCGGTTGGTAAAGCGCAGTCTTGTTGTGCCCGGAAATATCGAAGCCCTGGTGATGACTGAGCACCATCAGTTTCTTGCGCTTGGGCAGGGTTTTCATCCACTCGATCTGCTGGGTGTTGAGGGTACCGTCCATGTACAGGTTCATCGCATCCGAGGCGTAGGCGCTGTCCAGGCCGACCACCAGCCAGTCGTCGTTGTACAAGGCAAAGTAGCTGGTGCCTTGCTGCACCGGGAAACGCTTGGACAGTTCCTTGAAATAGCCGTGGGCCCCGCTGTACATCTCGTGGTTGGAATTGAGGGTGAACGAGCCGTGCTTGCCTTGGGGCCAGCCGACCATGTCGACGTCTTCCTGGGAATGGGTGCCGGCGTAATACACATCGCCCAGGTGGATGGTGAAATCGGCCAGGGCCAATTGCATCTGGTTGGCCACCGCCACCGCCGGCGCGTGGCTGTCGAACGGCCCGGTGCCCCAGTCGCCAGCGATGGCCAGCACCACGTCGCTGTCCATTTTCACCAGCGCCGGGTTGGTGGCGAACGGCGCGTGATGGCGCAGGTTCTCGATCCACTTGAGCAACGCCTCGCTCCACAGCAGGTCCAGCAGTTCCCATTTGCGACAGCCGAGCAAGGTGCCGTCCTTGAGCACCCGGGTCGGCAGTTCGTCCTCGCTTTGCGGCAAGGGCGTGGCATTGCCGATCTTGAGGATCGACAAGCCGTGGGACAACTCCCAGGGCACGGCCGGTTCGTCGTCCGGCAGGTCGCCATGTTCGATGACGTGCCGGGCCTGGTCGTGGCCTCGCTGCAGCAGCTTGACGATGGCCTGGAACTCCTCGGGTTCCAGGTCGTTGACGAGTTTTTTCCAGGACATTTCCAGACGCGTGACCAACCCGTGCAGGCGGACCTTGACCTTGTCGAACTCATGTTCCCAATGGTGCAGTAATGACATGTGAACGCTCCTTCGTTGTGCCCTGGGCTACAGGGTCTTCATGAATTCGATCAGGGCCCGTTTGTCGACGTCCGACAGCTGCGTGCCATACAGGTGGCCGCCGTTGTGGTTGCCTTCCAGGCGGGTGTCGTATTTGAAATCCGCCGACGCCTTCATTTGCGCGCCGCTGGTGATAAAGCCGACCTTCTCCTGGTCGTAGATGTCGGAGCCGGTGTAGAACACCTGCGGCCGCTGTTCCGGCGCTTGCAGCAAATCCCACAGGGTCGGCACCGAACCGTTGTGCAGGTACGGCGCCCGCAACCAGATGCCATCGGTGGGGGTGTTGCTGTAGCTCTGGGTCTTGCGGTAAGCGCCAAAGTCGAACGGCGGTTTCTTGAAGCCGTGGAACGCCGCCACCAGGCCGGTGGTGAAGGAGTTCAGGCGATGGGGATCGGTGCCCAACTGGTCGATGTTGGTGGTGACCTGTCCGGTGTCGCTGCGGCCGAAATCATGGCAGCCAGCGCAGTTTTTCTCCCAGATCGGTTTGCCTTGGGCGACTTTCCCTTGGTCCAGGGCGAACGGCCAGGCCGGGGCCTTGTGGCCCAACAGCCAGTTGGTCACCCGGTTGAAACTCGGTGGCAGCACCGATTCCGGCGTCGCGCCCACGGCCATGGCCGCTGCGTAATTACGCTCGTGGATCTTGTTGTTATTGCCATCCCAATGCAGGTACATGGACTCGCGGGGTTTCTGGTTCCAGACCTGTGGCAGATCCACGGTGCCGATGGTGGAGTCATCCGGGAAGCCGAACACCACCATTTTGGTCGGGTTGAAGGTGTCGGTCCGCCCTGGCCCCTGGGCCGGACGCAGCTTCTGCCAAGCGTAGGCCTGCTTCTGCTTGAGCAGCGCACTCTTGGCCATCGGGATGATCAGGTAACGGTTGTACAGTTTCTCGAAAAAGCCCAGCTGAAACTTGCCATTGATCGCCGCCATCACCGCATCGGGGGTGAATTTCGGGTCGCTGGCACATTCGTAGGCGAACCATTGGAAGGCCTGCAGTTGCAGGGTATTGGCCGGCGCGGAAGCGACCGGCACCGCGACGTCAGTGGCATTGGCCCGGTAGGAGCCGGTGTGGCACAGGGCGCAGTTGGGCTCGACGGTGGGGTAACCGAGGTGCCGCTTGGCCATGCCGATAGGCAGGTCGTTGCCGTTTTCATAGAGGAACCCGAACACTTCGTAGCCGCCCGGCTTGGGCAGTTTTTCCGGGCACATCTGCGGCAGCACGGCGAACAGGTAGTAGGGAATCCGCGCCTCGATGCCCAGGCCGATGGCGGCGTATTTGTAATGGTCTTCGTCGGAGGCGAAGTCCGGTTGCGGCACCTCTCGGATCATCTGGTACCAGGTCTGGTAGCCGATGAAACCCAGCAGCAATACCACCACCAACATGCCGACCTTGAACCCGTGGCTCTGCCAGCGCAGCGCCCAGCCGGCGCGCCATTCCCGCCAACCGGCGCAAAGCAAGGCCAGCGGACGATTGTCCACCGGGCTGCCCAGGTACAGCAGCACGCCCAGGATCAGGAACATGCTCAGGTCGCCCATCAACATCGGTTTGAATAATTGGCCCTGGTTGTTGGTGTTGATCAAGTAGATCCAGAACACCACCGCCACCAGCCGCGACAGCACGCACAACCACGAATGCACCACGAAACGCGGCGCGTTGAACCCCGAAGGCATGTAGAACAGGCTGATCCCCACCAGCAACATGCCGGCGTTCTCCAGCCAGGGATCGGACAATACGGGGGGCAGGCCGATCATGGACGTCAGCAATGCCGGCGCGAACAGCGCCGGGATCGCGAAGAACATGTTCATGACAATCCCGACCCAGATGATGCGTTGGAACCAGCGGATGTAAGTATTCATGGGCATCCTTTTTCCTTATTCCCGACTCACGAGATGCAGCGCTCTGGTGATCGCCATCGCGAGCAAGCTCGCTCCCACACTGGATGTGTGGCGTGCACGAATTCAGCGGCACATAGCCCCCTGTGGGAGCGAGCTTGCTCGCGATGCAGGCGACTCGGTCTTGCGTCAACCGAGCGCGGTCTTCTCCAAGTGCTCAAGGATGATCGGATACACATTCACCACCGCGTCCTTGCCGAACATGCAGTCGATGTGGCCGTACCCCGGCACTTCGTGGCGGCTGAACAACTGCGGGCCGTGCATCTCGCACAGTCGCTCGTAGGTCTTGAGGGTGCTTTGCGGCAGGTAGCACTGGTTGTCGGCGCCGCTGATGAAGCAGATCGGCAACTTCAACCGATCGAAATGCGGCATGTAGACGTCGTTGCCCTTGAAGTCCACCAGGTGCCCCTTGCGCACGATCAGCGCCAGGTGCTCGAAGGTCTGGATGTTCGACTCGCCGAACAACTCATGCAGGTTGTCGTGCAGGGTTTCGTTGAGGGTGTCGTGGCGATACAGCGAGGCGTACATGAACGTGATGCGATGGCAGACCGGGTTGGTGCAATAGCCCTGGGCCTCGATCCGGGCATAGCCGTTGAGGGCCTTATCGTAAAGTTTGTTGAACCAGCTTTCCTTGGTGTCGGCGTAGGCCGTGAGGGACTTGATGCCGATAGCATCGAGCATCCCCGGCAAGTGCAAACCGGCCTTCAGCCCGGTGGCGGTGGCAACCACCGTGTCGGCGGCGATCTGCGAGCAGACCACCGAGCGCACCCCTTGCAAGCCCGCCAGCATCGACATGAAGAAGGTCGTCGCGCCATAGCAATGCACCACGCATTGCACGTCACGGGCCAGGGTCGCCTGTTGGATCTGCTCGATGGCGGCCTTGAAATCGTACTGGGCCACCTGGTCGCCGTTCCATTCGTTCTTGCTGGCCGGCAGCAGAATGCTCACGCGCAAATCCAGCAGCCAGACGTCGTATTCGTGCTTGCAGAGGTATTCCAGCAGGTTGGTGTGGATGGTGTCGGTGGAGAAAATGTTCGAGCCCACGCCCAGGCCATGGACCAACATCACCGGGCCTTTGGTACCGGCCTGGTAACGGGTCAGGCGCAGCTCGACGTTGTCGTCGGTCGGGAAGAAATGCACCACCGGCGCCGGTGCATCCAGCGGCCGTTTCAGTCGGGGCGGCGCGTCCGGGTTGAAATAGACATCGCCGGCGAAGACACCGCCGTAGCTCTCCCACAGGATCCCGGCAAAGAATTTTCCGAACCGCGCCAATGCCTCCACGCGCTCACGCTCGTTGCGGGCGTTGAGCACTTTCATGGTGGTCATCTGCTTGGCGAAATCGGCCGGCAGGATGTGCATCACCCCGGAGCCGATCACCGCGCCGGTCTTGTCCGGCCCGCGATAGAGCGTGACGTACAGGGTGCTGGTGTCGTGCCAGACGTTCAGCACGCCGTTGTCCTCGGGCACGGTCTTGAAGGCACTGAAGTAATAGTCACTGCCGTCTTCGGCGGTCAGCTTCATGTCGTAGTTCATGTGCCGCACGCCGACCTGCTCCTGGTATTGCTCGAACAGGTTGAACACCCCATTGCTGGCGACCAGCGGCTGCGGCGAGAGCAGCGGTGCATCGAGGGTGCCCACCAGGGTCGCGGCGTGCTCCGGCTCCTTGATCAGGCGGTTAAGGTCGGCGGCGGTGATGGTCAGGGTGAATTCGATGGGCGAGTTGTCGGCCTTGCCCCGCTTGGCCGCCGCTTCGTACAGGCTCAGATCGGTGCCCTGGGCCTGGGTGAAGGCCGTGGAGAAGTAGCCCTTCATGGTTTCGGTGAACTGCACGCCGAGGGTCGGCGGCGCCACCGCTTTGCGCGGGGCCGAGGGCAGCGTGTAGTCGATGATCCAGCCACGGTCGGCCGCCAGCAGCCCCATGTTGCGCTCGCTCACCGCCGAAATGGTCAGCAGCGGATTGACCGCCAGGGACGTGGGGATCACCGCACCGTCGGTCACGTACAGGCCCGGGTAGACATCGGTGCCGCTGGCGCCGCTGAACACCTGCCCCTTGTGGTTGACCACCCCTTGCGTCGCGTCTTCGCCCATCACGCAACCGCCCAGGGGATGAACCGAGACGATGCTGTGCTTGAGCAGCTTGGTCCAGATCGGGTTCTCGACCCAGATCCCGCCCAGGGCCTTGGTGCTCTGGTGCAGCCGCTCGTTGCCGAGGGTGACGTTCTCCTGTTCGCCGACGCCAGGCCAGTCGATGCGCAGCTGGTCCTTGTTGTCGAGCAGCATGCGGCCCTTGGCGTTGTCATGGCTCATGATCAGGTAGGTCTGCATGTTGTGCAGCGCGCCGTGATACGGCCCGCGCAGGAAGCTCTCGGCTTCGCGGCCCTTGTACTTGAGGCTGGCACCGAAGCCGGTATCGGTGGGCACGCCGATCATTTCGGCAAACGCCGCCATGCTCGGCACCATGGCCTGGCCGAGGGCGCCGGGAATCGAACCTTCCTCGATGACCATGCGGCTGCGCCAGTCGCCTTCGGTGCGCATGTCGATGATCGAGGTGATGCACGGCCCCACCGGTTCCAGCTCCTTGGCCGAATGGGCACCAAAGCCGATGCCGTTGATGACCTGGTCGCAGTTGTGGCCGAAGCCGAGGATGTCGCCATTGCCGCTCATGTGCTCGCCCAACTGGTTGGACATGGACAAGCCCTTGGCCCGCGAGCGCAACATGATTTCGGTGGAGCCCAGGGTGCCGGCGGACACCACCACGATATCGGCCCGCACGAACAACGTGGGCGCCGAGAACAGCTCGCGGCCGCTGTCCAGGTATTGGAAGTGCACGATCCAGCCGTCGCCGTCGCGCTCCAGGTGCCGCACCTCGGCCTGGCAGAAAATCTCCGCGCCGTGGTTCCAGGCATCCGGCAGGTAGTTCATCAGCGTGGTGTTCTTGGCCTTGTTGTTACAGCCCGAGACGCAATCGCCGCAGCCGTTGCAGGGCAACTGTTCGACGCCGACGTGGTTGGGGTTGTTGGGCAACTTGTCGAAGGTCACGTTGATCGGCGGCTTGTAGAAATGCGCGCCTTGCTTGAGGTAATCGGCTGACTTCTTATGGGCGTCGAGCTTGGGCAGGTTCGGCTCCGACGCCGGATAGGGGTTGGGCTTGAGCATCTCCCGGGCCCGGGCGTAGCCGTCCTTGAGCAACGTGTCCTGGTGGTCCCGTACCGCCTGCGGCCAACGCAGGTCCTCGAACACGCCAGGCTCAGGCTCCAGCGCAACGTTGGCATTGATCAGCGACGTACCGCCCAGGCCACAACCGACCACCACGTTCTGCTGGGCGTTGACGTGCAGGTCGAACAGGCCGGTGCGCGAACCAATGTGACCGTCGGGATCATGGACTTGCAGTTCTTCGGTGGCCGCCAGCAGGGTGTTGGGGTATTCGCCGGGCTGCATTTCCCGGCCACGCTCCAGCAGGCACACCTTGCGTCCGGCCCGGGACAGGCGCGAGGCAGCAATGCCGCCACCGTAGCCGGAACCGATGACGATCACGTCGTAGTGTTCCTGGATATCACTGATGGGGGTTGAGATCCGTGTCATGTTCAAGTCCTCTCAGGCAGAAGGGGCAACTCTGCGGTTGCCTGCAAATCGATAGGCGCACGAACGCCTGGCTACTGTCCCATGCAGGGGCCAGCGGCAGTCAGCGGTGCTACAGGGGGAAAAACCGGATGCTATAGACGCGCACGCTGATTGGCGGCGCGACGATGGATGCGTTTGTGCAGCGAAGTGGGCGGTGCCGGGACGCAGGTCAGTGGGGGAAGCGGGTGCGTGCGGGGGGGCTGGCTATCCATCATGTGTTCTCCCTGAACCTGATGTGGATAAAGTGGCAATGTCCTTGTGCCATGGAAGTGAAGACAGCCGACAGACCTGCGTCAAGGTGGTTCCTTAGAACTGTATGAAATTTGATCTATCGCGATTTGCGCTATGCCGGCCGTGGCTTGCAGCGTTTGGCGAACAAGTTATCCACATGACCACCCACAGCAAATGGGGACAAGTGTGCGTAGGTTGGGCATTTTTCTACGGCAAAGTGAATAAAAACCGTGACTTATGGACAACCGCGGTTTTCCTGGCTTATTGGTTGTTTTTTGACCATATCTCTGTAAGCCCCGAAATTCCTGGGCTGTGGCGGTGAGCGAACACCTTATCCACAGAAGCGCCAACAGGGTTTGGGGGTAATTTTGACGATTCTGTGGAAAACTGTCGCAACGGCTGGTAAATCGGGGTTTTGGTGGGATTTTTCGGGGAAAACCGATCATTCGATCATTTAATGATCAATCCTCTAAACGCCCCGGCCCGTCTGGCTTACAGCGTTGAGCGAACATCTTATCCACAGAAGCGCCAACAGAGATTGGGGGCAAGTTTCAGCTGGAAGGGGTCGTTACTCACAAACAAAAGCCAATAAAAACCGTAACTTAGACTGGCTACTTTTTGATCGAAGGCCTGGAGCGCCTGGTTTGCATGGGGTGCAGCGAGGGGCGAACAGGTTATCCACAGAGGCGCGCACAGGGATTGTGGGTAAACCGAACCTCCCACAATGACTGGGCTTGGCAGGAGCCCCAGGGGCTCCACCAATCCCCTGTGGGAGCGAGCTTGCTCGCGATGAGGGACTGGCAGTCGCCTTCATCGTTAACTGACAGACCGCTATCGCGAGCAAGCTCGCTCCCACAGGGTTTCTGGTGAAGCCGCCATGGCGATCAAGGCCGATGCATGAGGTACGCCTCCCCCGTCACCCGAATCAGTGGATGCGGGACAACCCGACAGGTTTTGACGATGCCAAAGCCATGGCGTTCATAAAAACGCCGGGCGCCGGTATTCGCGGCGTAATCGATTAGGCTCAAGCCATTGAGCGCCGGCTGATCGGCACGCTGTTGCGCCAGCTCGAGAAAGCGCACGCCGAGCCCCTTGTTACGCCAGCCTTCATGCAGGGCCAGGCTTGAGATATAGAGGGTGTCGGGCACTTCCATGTCGGCGTAGGGCGCCAGGACCGGATCGGTCACCGGCGCCGCCAGCGGATCCTCACGGGTCACATAACAGTGCATCATGCCGACGACACGGCCATCGACCTGGGCGACAAAACAGTTCTGGTAGGAAAAATCGACATTCTCTCGGGCATAACGAGCGGCCCCCACTTCCAGAAGGTCCTGCCCTGGCTCTGCCAATTGGCTCCAGATGTAATCCGACGCACCCTCTGAGGAAATCCGGAACAGACGGGCGATCTCCCGTGCATCCGTGGGCAAGGCCGGGCGAAATTCAACTTCCATTGATGGGCTCCAATTGGCTGACAGCGGTCGTTTTTTAAGCGCAGGCCTGGACGACCCGGTTGGCGCCGTGTGCGACGAGTGTCGAACAGGTTATCCACAGAGAGGCCCACAGGGATTGTGGGTAACACGCATCTCCTCAGGAGCTAGCCTTGTGGGAGCAAAGCTTGCTCCCAAGGGGTCATGCGGTGAGTCCGGGCTCAGCGAACCACCCCTTCCTCCACCAACAACTTGAGGATCGCCTCGGCGCCCGCCTCCGGGCTCACGCCCTTGAGCACTTGCCCGCCTCCGCCGCTGGCCTTGGCCGTGGCGGCTTTCATGCGGTCAGCGCCGCTCTTGGCCTTGATCACTTTCAGGCGCTTGGCGTGGCTTGGCCGGTTTGCAGGGTCGCCACCGCCAGCAAGGTGTCGTCGATCACTTCGACTTCCTCGGCATGCAGCGCCCCGCGCCGAGCCGGGCCGTAGGCGCTTTGCCGAGGTTTTGGCGCAGCGTTATCCACAGTGGCCAGGAACGGCAGGCGCACTTTGAGACGGCGCCGTTGGCCGCGGGGCAAGGCTTGCAGCACCAGGGCCACGCCGTTGTCGATGGACTCGACCTGGGCCAACCCCACCACCAACGGCCAACCGAGGTTTTCCGCCAGCAAAAAGGGCAGCATGCCCGAACCTTCACCGGTTTCCGCCTGGCTGCCGGTGAGCACCACTTGGGCGCCAGCGTCCCGCAGGTAATCGGTCAGGGCTGGCAGGGCATCGGCCCCGTCGGGATTTTCCAGGACGTGGAGTTCGTCCAGGCCCATGCCCAGGTAGGCGCGCAGCGCCGGTTCGGCCACGTCGCCGGCGTGCAGCACTTGCAGGTCGTTGCCGGCCAGTTGCAGGCCCAGTTCCACGGCCCGGGCGTCCTGTTCGGCACGGCGGGGCCGACCGGAGGTGGGGTGAGCGCCGATGGACACCAGGCTGATCACTTGAGTACTCATGATTGAATCCTTAGCTTAAGCCGCATCGCGCTTGGCTTCGTTGCGGTAAGCCTCTACCGCCGCGATCAAGGCCTGGAGAATCGCCGCGCTGTCACCGATCACCGACAGGTCCGCCCGTTTGATCATGTCGCAGCCCGGGTCGAGGTTGATCGCCACCACCTTGTCGCAAGCGCCAATGCCTTGCAGGTGCTGGATCGCCCCGGAAATCCCCACGGCCACGTAGACCCGCGCCGTGACCCAGGTGCCGGACGCACCGACCTGGCGATCGCGGGCCATGAAGCCGTCGTCCACCGCCACCCGCGAAGCGCCTTCGGTGGCGCCCAGGGCCGCGGCAGTCTGGTGGAACAGCGCCCAGTCCTTGACCCCGTTGCCGCCGGAGAAAATGAATTCGGCCTCGGCCATCGGGATCGCGCCCGGGTCCACCGCCACCGCGCCAAGATCTTCGATACGCGACAAGCTGCGGGCCACGCTTGTGGATAACTCCACCGGCAAGGCTTCGTGGCGGGTTTCGCTGACCGGTTCGGCGCATTCGGCCGCCGCCAGGATCAAGCGCGCCAGCGGTCGGGCCAAGTCTTGCAGGCCCGCACCGGCGCGGCCGATGCACTCCTCGCCTTTGACCTGCCAGACCCGCGTGGCTGGGCGTTCGCCCAGGGCTGCGGCAAAGCGTCGGCCCAGTTCGCCGCCACCGGTGCGGCTGTCGGGCAGTAGCCAATGGCGTGGGTTGAACTGGTTATCCACAGCCCGCAGGCCCTGCACCCGTTGTTCCGGTGCATAACCGCTGAATGCCTCGCCCTCAAGCACCAGCAAGCGGTCGACGCCCGCCGTGGCGAAGGCACTTTCCTTGTGCTCGCCGAACACCACGGCCAGCACCGCGCCGTCGCTGCCGGCCAACTGATGGGCCAGGCCCAGCAGGTCGCGGTCGTGGCTGCTGAGGCGGCCACCGACCATGTCCGGAACGACGCAGATATGGAACGCCGGTTGCGGCACTTGATGCAGCGGCAATTGCACTTCAACGGCAGCGGTGCGTTTGCTCGCGCCACCCTGCTGGGCACCGCTGCGATCAATCCGTTTGATGCCGTTGGGGCCAATGAAGCCGATGCCATGGACGTTCTTGCGGATGATGCCGTTGGGCCCCATCCAGCTGTGCTGTACCGGTTGCATGGCCGCGTGCAGCGGGTGCAGACGGTTGCGGGCGATCCACTCGGCGCGAGGGTCGCGGCGGATGATGTCGCTCATTAATGCACCTCCGCGGGTTCACGTTTGGCTGGGGTCACGGGCTTGCTCGGGGCCGCGTCTTCCAGCAGCGCATCGGCCACCAGTTCGGCAATGTCCTTGATCATCGGCCGCGGTTCGACCACGCCTTCGAGCATCGCGGTGCACTGTGGGCAACCCACGGCCACCAACTCGGCGCCGGTTTCGCGGATGTCTTCCATGCGCATGTCGGGGATCCGCTGCTTGCCTGGAATGTCAGTGATCGGCGCACCACCGCCACCGCCGCAGCAACGCGAACGGAAACCGGAACGCTGCATCTCCTTGACCTCGATACCCAGGGCACGCAGCACCTGGCGCGGTGCCTCGTATTCGCCGTTGTAGCGGCCCAGGTAGCACGGGTCGTGATAGGTCACGCTGTCGCCCTTGTGCTGGCCGAGGTTCAGCGCACCGGCGTCGATGATCTCTGCCATGTAGGTGCTGTGGTGCTGCACCAGGTAGTTGCCATCGAAGGCGCCGTATTCGTTTTTCAGCACGTGGAAGCTGTGGGGGTCACAGGTGACGATGCGGTTGAAGCTGTATTTGGCCAGGGTCTGGATGTTGCGTTTGGCCAGCAGTTGGAAGGTCGCTTCGTCACCCAGGCGCCGGGCCACGTCGCCGCTGTCGCGTTCTTCGAGGCCGAGCACGGCAAAGTCGATCTTCGCCGCCTTGAGCACTTTGACGAAGGCGCGCAAGGTGCGCTGGTTGCGCATGTCGAAGGCACCGTCGCCGACCCAGAACAGCACGTCGGTGGATTTCTTCTCGCTGAGCAGATTGAGGTTCAGGTCCGCCGCCCAGTTCATCCGCCCACCCGGGGCGAAGCCGCCAGGGTTGTCGGTGGCGATGAGGTTTTCCAAGACCTCGGCGCCCTTGTTCGGCGTCGCGCCTTTTTCCAGGGTCAGGTGGCGGCGCATGTCGACGATGGCATCGACGTGCTCGATCATCATCGGGCATTCCTCGACGCACGCCCGGCAGGTGGTGCAGGACCACAAGGTCTCGGCGTCCACCAGGCCGTTGACGATCGGCTGGTGCGGGTTGCCGCCGTGTTCGCCCACCGGTTTACCCGGATACGGGCTGCCGGCGAATTTCGCATCGGTGCCGCCGGCCAGGCCGACGACCATGTCCTGGATGAGTTTTTTCGGGTTTAACGGCTGGCCGGCAGCGAACGCCGGGCAGGCCGCTTCGCACTTGCCGCACTGCACGCAGGCATCGAAGCCCAGCAGTTGGTTCCAGGTGAAGTCCTTGGGTTTCTCCACACCCAGCGGCGCGGCGGGATCGTTCAGGTCCAGCGGCTTGAGGCCAGTGGAACGGCCGCCACCAAAGCGCTCGGCACGGCGGTGCCAGGCCAAGTGCAGGGCACCGGCGAAGGCGTGCTTCATCGGCCCGCCCCAGGTCATGCCGAAGAACAATTCCGACACGCCCCACAACACACCGACACCCAGGACCGCCGCCACCAGCCAACCGCCGAAGTTCTCCGGCAGGATGCCCGCCACCGGCAAGGTCACCAGGAAGAACGATGCCGAGAAGGCCAGCAGGCTTTTCGGCAGGCGCATCCACGGGCCCTTGGACAACCGGGCGGGCGGATTGCGCCGACGCAGGTAGACGAAGATCGCACCGACGAACATCACGGCCGACATCAACAGCAACGCATAGCCGAGGAAGCGGTTATGCAGGCCAAACCCGTGGACCAGGATCGCCAGCACCACCGACGCCACCGCACCACCGGCCGTGGCCACGTGGGTGTTGGCAATGTATTTGTCCCGCGCCACCACGTGGTGCAAATCCACCATGTAGCGCTTGGGCATGGCAAAGAGACCGCCGATCAGGTCGACCTTGGCCGGTCGTCCCCGGCGCCACATGTTCACCCGCCGCAAGGCGCCGAGGACCGCAAGGCCCAGGGCAGCGAACAGCAGGATTGGAAGAAGGGTGTTCAACATAGGTGTTGCTCCCAAAGACCTCAGGGTCTTGCAGGTCGAGATGCCTTACTCGGTACCTGTGGGAGCGAGCTTGCTCGCGATTGCATTCTGTCAGTCCCATTTACATTGACTGACCCACCGCTTTCGCGAGCAAGCTCGCTCCCACAGGATCATGTGCAAGCCGTTAGAAATCCTTGCACAACCGCAGGGCGTCGTAGATGGCCGCGTGGGTATTACGCTGGGCCACGCAGTCGCCGATGCGGAACAGCAGGTAGCCCTCGCTGCTCTGCTCCAGGCATGGCTGGGGCTTGATCGCGAACAGGGCTTCAACGTCGATCTGACCCTTGTTGCGCGAACCTTCCTTGAGCGCGTAGTAGATTTCTTCGTCCGGCCGCACGCCGTTTTCCACCACCACCTGGTCCACCACGCGTTCTTCCTTGGCACCGGTGTATTCGTTCTCCAACACCGCCACCAACTTGTCGCCTTCGCGGTAGACCTTCTCCAGCATCATGTCCCCGGTCATGATCACTTCCTTGGGGTACATGCTGCGGTAGTAGGTGGGGAACGACGTCCCGCCAATGGCCACGCCCGGCTTGATGTCGTCGGTGACGATCTCGACCTGGCTGCCTTTGTCGGCGAGGAAGTCGGCCACCGACATGCCGGTGAACTCACAAATGGTGTCGTAGACCAACACGTTCTTGCCCGGCGCAACCTTGCCGTCGAGCACGTCCCAGCTGCTGACCACCAGCCCTTCGGCGGCGCCCCAGTGCTCGTTCTGCTCCACGTTCGGATGCCCACCGACGGCCAGCACAACCACGTCCGGACGCAGGTCCATAATGGTCGCCGCGTCTGCCGCCACGCCCAGGCGCAGATCGACTTTCAGCCGCGCCAGCTCCAGCTGGAACCAGCGGGTGATACCGGCGATCTGGTCCCGTTGCGGAGCTTTCGAGGCGGTGGTGATCTGCCCGCCAATGAATTCCTTCTTCTCGAACAGGGTCACATCGTGGCCACGTTCGGCGGCCACACGTGCCGCTTCCATCCCGGCCGGGCCGGCACCAACGACGACCACTTTGCGTTTCGGCCCGGTGGACTTCTCGATGATGTGCGGCACGCCCATGTATTCACGGGACGTCGCGGCGTTCTGGATGCACAGCACGTCCAGGCCTTGGTACTGGCGGTCGATGCAGTAGTTGGCGCCGACGCATTGCTTGATCTGGTCGATCTGGCCCATCTTGATCTTGGCGATCAGGTGCGGGTCCGCGATGTGGGCGCGGGTCATGCCGACCATGTCGACGTAACCGCCCTCCAGGATCCGCGTGGCCTGGTTCGGGTCCTTGATGTTCTGCGCGTGCAGCACCGGGACCTTGACCACTTCCTTGATACCGGCGGCCAAGTGCAGGAACGGCTCCGGTGGATAGCTCATGTTCGGGATGACGTTGGCCAGGGTGTTGTGGGTGTCGCAACCCGAGCCCACCACGCCGATGAAATCCAGCATGCCGGTGTCGTCGTAATACTTGGCGATCTGCTTCATGTCCTCGTGGGACAAGCCGTCCGGGTGGAACTCGTCGCCGCACAGGCGCATGCCCACGCAGAAATCGTCGCCCACTTCGGCGCGCACGGCCTTCAACACTTCCAGGCCGAATTTCATGCGGCCTTCGAAGCTGCCGCCCCATTCGTCGGTACGCTTGTTGACCCGCGGGCTCCAGAACTGGTCGATCATGTGTTGGTGCACGGCGGACAGCTCGACGCCGTCCAGGCCACCGGCCTTCGCACGCCGTGCCGCCTGGGCGTAGTTGCCGATCACCCGCCAGATTTCTTCCGGTTCGATGGTCTTGCAGGTCGCACGGTGCACCGGCTCACGCACGCCGGACGGCGACATCAGGGTCGGCCAGTTGAAACCGTCCCAGCGCGAGCGACGGCCCATGTGGGTAATCTGGATCATGATCTTGGCGCCATGCTTGTGCATGGCGTCGGCCAGGTTCTGGAAATGCGGGATGATGCGGTCGGTGGACAGGTTCACCGAGCTCCACCATTCCTGCGGGCTGTCGATGGCAACCACCGACGAGCCACCGCAGATCGCCAGGCCGATGCCGCCCTTGGCCTTCTCTTCGTAATACTTCACGTACCGGTCGGTGGTCATGCCGCCGTCGGTGGCGTAGACCTCGGCGTGCGCGGTGCTGAGCACGCGGTTGCGGATGGTCAGCTTGCCGATCTGGATCGGCTGGAACATTGCTTCAAAAGCCATGGTGCGATCCTCGACTTACAACGGCTTGACGATGAACAGGCCGTCGTCGTGGCCTTCTTCGGAACCGCCGTAGACCTGCTCGGCCACGGTGCGGATCTTGCTGCCGCGAGCGGCGAGGATCTGGTCCATGGCACCGGCGAACCAGCCAGTGAACATGTAGTCGACCTTGCGTCCGACCTTGCCGTACACATAGACAAATGCCGAGTGTTCGAGCTTGACGCTGGCGGTGCCTTTGTCCAGGTCGATGTCCTGGATCTTGAACAGGCCCCAGCCACGCTGGGACAGGCGCTTCATGTAGTGCTCGAACACCGCGACGCCTTCCAGGCCATGGCATTCGGCTTCTTTTTCACACCAGTGCCAGGCGGATTTGTAGCCGGCCTTGTAGAGAATCTCGGCGTAGGCGTCGGCGCCCAGCACTTCTTCGATGCCCATGTGGTTGTTGACGAAGAAGTGACGCGGTACGTACAGCATTGGCAGGGCGTCGGACGTCCAGATACCGGTTTCGCTGTCGACTTCGATAGGCAGTTGCGGGGCGATTTTGGCCATGAAAACTTGACTCCGGAAATTCGTGGTATTGCCTGCGGCGCAGAGGGCCGCAGGTAGAGGATTAGCGATGCGGCGGCGGTTATTCGCCCCAGACGTCTTTCAGCACGTTGACCCAGTTCTCGCCCATGATCTTGCGCACCACCCGCTCAGGATGGCCGCGCTTGAGCAGCGTCTCGGTGAGGTTCGGGAACTCGCCCACGGTGCGGATGCCCAGGGGGTTGATGATCTTGCCGAAGCTGGTCAGACGACGGGCGTAGCCCTTGTCGTGGGTCAGCATCTCGAAGAAATCCTGGCCGTGGCCCTGGGTGAAGTCGGTACCGATGCCGATGGCGTCCTCACCGACGATGTTCATGGTGTATTCGATGGCTTCGGCGTAGTCGTCGATGGTCGAATCGATGCCCTTGGCCAGGAACGGCGCGAACATGGTCACGCCGACGAAACCACCGTGGTCGGCAATGAACTTCAGCTCTTCATCGGATTTGTTGCGCGGGTGCTCTTTCAGGCCGGACGGCAGGCAGTGGGAATAGCACACCGGTTTCTTCGATTCGAGGATGACTTCTTCGGAAGTCTTGGAACCGACGTGGGACAGGTCGCACATGATGCCGACACGGTTCATCTCGGCGACGATCTCGCGACCGAAGCCCGACAGGCCGCCGTCACGCTCGTAGCAACCGGTACCGACCAGGTTCTGGGTGTTGTAGCACATCTGCACCACACCCACGCCCAGCTGCTTGAAGATCTCGACGTAGCCGAGCTGGTCTTCGAAGGCGTGGGCGTTCTGGAAGCCGAAGATGATGCCGGTCTTGCCCTGCTCCTTGGCGCGACGGATGTCGGCGGTGGTTTTCACCGGGATCACCAGGTCGCTGTTCTCGCGGATCAGCGTCTGGCTGGCAACAATGTTGTTGATGGTGGCCTGGAAACCTTCCCACACCGACACGGTGCAGTTGGCTGCGGTCAGGCCGCCCTTGCGCATGTCTTCGAACAGGTCGCGGTTCCACTTGGCAATGATCAGCCCGTCGATAACGATGCTGTCGGCGTGCAATTCGGCTGGGCTCATCAGGCAGTCCCCTTTTATCAGCGATTCATGCGCCGAATCGTGTGCCGGCGCTTTGGGGCCAGCATATGCCTGAGGGCCGTTGCGACCCGGTGCAAAAACGACAGGGGAATTGCCGAAAGCGTCAATCCACGACAATGGGCTACGACAGGCCCACCCTGCCCGTCTGTTCTTTACCCGACGCTTGCGCCAGAATCCGCCGCATCACTGGTTTTCACTGGACTTGAGCGGCAACGCGATGAAATCAATCTTCCTGGCTTTGGCACTGATCAGCACCCTGGCACACGCAACCGAAGACACCGAGCCCAACCCCTGCGACGAAGTCGAAAACGACGTCCAGACCCTGGCCTGCTCGGCCTATGGCAAAACCGCCGCCGAACAATTGCTGGGCGAAAACCTGCAGAGCCTCTTCGAGCGCCTGCAAACCCGCTACGCCAGCGACAAGGCCCAGTTCAACGACATCACTGCCAAGGTCAAGGCCGCCCAACAACTGTGGCAAAAACAGCGCGACGCCGACTGCGCCATCGCCGCCTTCCCGGCCAAACCCGGCAGCGAAGCCTACAAAATCGCCGAAAACGACTGCATGGCCCAGGTGAGCGATGATCGGTCAGAGTTTTTGGAGTCGATTGGGCAGGAGTAACCCCACCCTATGGATAACAACTTGATTCCCCATGAAGTCGTCAGCCGTATCGTCGACGGTGCCACGCCCATTCGTGCCTGGCGCGAACACTTGAACCTGACTCAAGATAAAGTCGCCAGGCGCCTGGGTATTTTCTCAGCCGGCGTTTGCCCAGCAAGAGTCGGTCACCAGGCCTCGCCGAGCCACCCGCGAAAAAATTGCCGCGGCCTTTGGTATCCGGGCTGACCAGTTGGAGCTGTAAGCTGCACGTCACCATCGAGCAAAGGGCTTCACATGAAAACTTGCGGTATCGAAATCAAAGGCAGCGAAGCGATCATCGCCGTTGCCTCGCTGGATCAACAGGCGCTGAGCCACGTCGCGCTGAACACCAAGAAAATCGCCTTGGACGACGATGACGACGCCGCCAACGTCAAGGCGTTCGCCGCCCAGGTGCGGGCGTTCGTGGCGGACAACGGCATCGAACGCATCGCCATCAAGAAACGCAGCAAGAAAGGCGAGTTCGCCGGTGGGCCGACCACGTTCAAGATCGAAGGGGTTTTCCAGTTGCTGGAAGGCTGTGAGGTAACGCTGCTGTCGCCGCAGACCCTCAATGCGCAGAGCAAGAAACATGACTTCGCCCTGCCGGCGACGCTGAACAAGTATCAGCATGAGGCTTATAAAGCGGCGTGTTCGGCACTGATGAAGAAATAGACCTCTATCAGCCGAACAAGCACCTGTGGAGAGTTTTTTGTGGGAGCAAAGCTTGCTCGCGATGGAGGCGATGCGGTCCTTCAGAAAACGAGTCGACTGTTTCGCGAGCAAGCTTTGCTCCCACAACCCCCCTCTCGCCACAGGTCACTATGCTCGACCGCTAATCGGGTCAGGACCGATTCTGCTGCTGGCGATACCCCTTCAACCAATCGGCAAACGCCTTGTCCTCCAGCGCATAACCGCCGCGATTGGACTTCCACACCAACTCCTTGTCACGCAGCGCGTCGATGCACGATTGGATGGTCTGGGTACCGGGCACGACTTCGCTGCCCATGCTCTTCAGCGCCTTGCCCACCGCCTCCAGCGTGGAATCGGTGAAAGGCGCGAAGGGCTCGTTGTTTTGCGAGCGCTCGGCCATGACCTGCAGCACGGCGCGTTGCGGCACCGTCAGGGCGTTCCAGGCACTCTCGAACTCGGTCCAGACGCCAGCGCGGAGCATTTCGGCGCTATTGCGCAGCAATTCACCCAAATGACTCGCCTCACCCAGTTCCAGCGCAATTTCGCCGATGACGCTGCGCAACATCTCGGGACGACGCCCTACCAGCTCAAAGGCCTGGTCGAGGTCATCGGCGTTGAACTGGTTGGTCTGGGCCAGGTGTGCGTTCAAATGGACGGTGTAGGCCTGGGTGAAGGCTTTGCCCAATAAAGGGAACGGCGTGATGCTGGACCCGTAGAAGGGTTGGTTACGGCTGAGTACCAAGTGCGCGAGCTTGTCGCGATTGGAGCCGGTGAACACCAGCCGCAGGCCGCTGGTATCACCCTCACGCCCCTGGTTGAGCTGATCGCGAGCGGCCTTGAGGCCGAACATCGCATTGACGCCGGCCTCGGTGGTCAACGCATGCTGGGCCTCGTCGATTACCAACACCACGGTTTTACCGGCAGCACTGTGCAGCAACTCCAGCGCCTGGGTCAGCGTCGCGCCTTCGGGCAGTTGCGGCAGGCTGAAATCCCAGGACAACGTGCGCAAGAAACTGAGTTTGTCGATACCCATGGACTTGGCAAGCTTGCGGATGCCCTTTTCATAAGGCACCAGGGCACCGGCGATAGCCGAGGCGATCAGGTCGGCTGGGTCCTTCTCCTTGTTGGCCCAGAGATCGACGTAGACAGCGAGCCAGCCACGGGCTTCACATTCGGGAATCAAGTCTTCGCGCAGGAAGGTACTTTTTCCGGTACGCCTTGGCGCGGCCAGGAACAGGCCGGAGGTGTAATCCTGGATCCCGCCGCCGACCAGCCCGTCGACAATATTGCGGGCCAGATCGGGGCGCCGGAAAACAAAACCGGGGTGCTTGGACATGGTTTTATACTCAATTATGGCAACAGGTATAATTTATAGTCGCGAGTATAATTGACTATAAATGCCTGTCAAACCCGCTCCGCCCGTCCGGAACCTCTCAACCAAATACGACTGTTTCTTAGGGGATGAGTCCCGTGGACCCATGAGTCAGGGTCTCCCAAAGGTAATGAAATTTGCCTTTGACGGGGCGGTGCTTTTGCAGGAAAAGCGACGTCTGCGGCAGGGAAAGGCCTTCGCGCAGCGCGTAGTGATTGAAGCCTATCTCGAACGTACCGACCGTATCGTTCTTGTATCCATCATAGGCCTTGCATAATTTTGCCTGGTCACCGTTTTGATAGGCACTGTGCAATTCCATCGCCTTAGGGATACGTAACGCGGCCTGACTGATTTGATCCTGATACAAATCAAGCCCCTGTAAACGAGCGCTCTGCGCAACATTGATTATTGCCGCCAAACCATAAGCCGCATGCTCAAAATCCCGACAACTTTCTTGCGTCAAACCTTCTACGTAGGTTTCAGGGTTGCTCCAGTGCGCATTGATTTGCGCGTTGCTTCGCGGGCACCACGGAGCGTCTTTCGGACGCGCGCCATCTGAGGAAAGATAGATATAGGACGGAACGAGGCTACGCCACTTCGCAACAGCGTCATCAAGCCATATTTGATTTTTATTGAATACAGCAATATTGAACATCGCTTCAATGGCGCTTGCATGCCAATTTTTGTTATAGCAAACATAACCGCCAGAAAAAGCACGTAGCACATCAGGATAATATTGCCTCGCAAACAGCCGAGTAACCTTGTCTTTTTCCGGTTGGGGCCATCCGTCATAGGAATATTTGACAATCTCAGCAGCCCGAGTAAACAACTCTGCCCCCCAGGCAGCCTGCAAGGGACCATTACTGTTAGTGTGTCCCCCCGTCAGCGTCTCGGCCCATGCGTTAAGGATTTTTCGTACGTTTTCGGCATATCGAGGGTCACCGCTCAACCGCCACAATAACGCCTGTGTGTAGGCCGCTCGTGCGTCTCTAATTTCATCCGAACAACCATTATCAGGATTTGAATACGAACCGCACTCCACAGTCGCCCAAGGAGTGGGCTCGTAGGCTTTATCGGCCAACGGGTCCTGCAAAGCTCTCTCATAAGCACTTTTCCAAGGTTCACGGTAAATATTTTCCTTGATGTACCGTAATTGTTTGAAGTCCACCAAGATACCCGGGTGGGCAATTTCCCCCTGTGCCGCGCGACTCATAAATAGCAACAACCAAAAAAGCCAGACACTTTTTCTCACGCACAGCACCTCGCCTGACGCTTATTCAGCACCCGACGACAACAAGCATTATTGGATTGGCGGACAACGCGTTGCCCGCCGAAACTAACGAAGGACAGTCTTTAAAAAAATCACAGCAGCCGCCACAAACAATCTAAATCAAGATGTTTTTAATTGTTTTCGATGCGCTCGCCATTGAAGCGTTTAATTTCTCGCCACCTGTCGCCGATCCTCCCGCGGGCAGCGCGCGAACCGTGTCCGATAGCTGCGGGTAAAGTACGACGGTGACTCAAAGCCGCAGGCGATGCTCAC
Organism: Pseudomonas beijingensis; assembly: GCF_030687295.1. Classification (NCBI taxonomy): domain Bacteria; kingdom Pseudomonadati; phylum Pseudomonadota; class Gammaproteobacteria; order Pseudomonadales; family Pseudomonadaceae; genus Pseudomonas; species Pseudomonas beijingensis. The sequence goes on from NZ_CP117425.1 coordinate 5,924,878, forward strand.
CTCCAGCACGCTCATGTCGGTCTGGCGCAGCAGCTGCCGGGCCTTTTCCAGGCGCAGGCGCAGGTAGAAGTTGCTCGGGGTGTCGTTCAGGTGCAGGCGGAACAGGCGTTCGAGCTGGCGGCGGGTGACGTTGATCGACTCGGCCAACGCCAAGGTGCTCAGGGGCGGTTCGCTGTGGGTTTCCATCTCGCCGATGACGTGCACCAGCTTCTTGTTGCGAACGCCATAGCGATTGGCGATTTCCATGCGCTGGTGGTCTTTGCGCGGGCGGATGCGGCCGAGCACGAACTGTTCGCTGACCTGGATCGCCAGTTCCGAACCGTGGGCCTGGCCGATCAGATCGAGCATCAGGTCGATGGACGCGGTGCCGCCCGCACACGTGATGCGGCGCCGGTCGATTTCGAACAGTTCCTGGGTCACGCCAAGCTGTGGATAAGACTCCTTGAACGCCTCGATCGCTTCCCAATGCAAGGTCACGCGATGCCCTTCCAGCAGCCCCGACTCGGCCAGGACCACGCTGCCGGTGTCGATGCCGCCCAGGATCACGCCTTCGCTGTCCAACCGATGCAGCCAGCGCTCCAGTGCCGGGGTGGCGAATTTCAGCGGCTCGAACCCCGCCACCACCCAAAGGGTCGCGCCTTTCTTCAAGGGCTCCAGCGCGGCATCGGCGTTGACCGACATGCCGTTGCTCGCCAGCACCGCCCCGCCATCGATACTCAGCACATGCCAGCGATACAGCTCGCCGCGAAAACGATTGGCCACCCGCAACGGCTCGATGGCCGAAATGAAGCCGATGGCTGAAAAGCCCGGCATCAACAAGAAGTAGAAATCCTGGGACATGGAGCGCACTCGATTGGCGGGTAGCGTGCGGATCTTGATACGCCAGTTGCAAGGGCTGTTCAAGCGCTGCAGGCCCCTATTCGTGAAACAGGACACTAGGTCGCCGCAGTGCAAGAGCACGTCGCCGCTGTGCGTTTTGCCAGGCGTGGGGCTGCGTAACTTGGCATCACCGGCACGCAGATGCCGGAACCCATAACAATAAGCTGCCGAGGAACCCGACATGAAACGACTGATCAGCTCCTGCGTCCTTGCACTCAGCGGTACCGTTTTCCTGAATGGCGCGGTCATGGCGGGCGAGCCCGCCGCATGCCAGAACGTACGCCTGGGCGTGGTGAACTGGACCGACGTCATCGCCACCAGCGCCCTGACCCAAGTGATGCTCGACGGTCTCGGCTACAAGACCAAGCAGACCAGCGCCTCCCAGCAAATCATCTTCGCCGGCATCCGCGACCAGCGCCTGGACTTGTTCCTCGGCTACTGGAACCCGTTGATGACCCAGACCATCACCCCATTCGTCGAGGCCAAGCAGGTCAAGGTGCTGGAGCAGCCCAGCCTCAAGGACGCCCGCGCCACTCTGGCCGTACCGACCTACCTGGCCGACAAGGGCCTGAAAACCTTCGCCGACATCGCCAAATTCGAAAAAGAGTTGGGCGGCAAGATCTACGGCATCGAACCCGGTTCCGGCGCCAACACCCAGATCAAGGCGATGATCGCCAAGAACCAGTTCGGCCTGGGCAAATTCCAACTGGTGGAATCCAGCGAAGCCGGCATGCTCGCCGCCGTGGACCGCGCCGTACGACGCAAGGAAGCCGTGGTGTTCTTCGGCTGGGCGCCGCATCCGATGAACGTCAACGTGCAAATGACCTACCTCACCGGCAGCGAAGACGCCCTCGGTCCGAACGAAGGCATGGCCACCGTGTGGACCGTCACTGCGCCAAACTACGCCGAGCAATGCCCGAACGTCGGTCGCTTGCTGAGCAACCTGACCTTCACCGCCGAAGACGAGAGCCGGATGATGCAGCCGTTGCTCGATCACAAGGATCCCCTCGAATCGGCCCGGCAATGGCTCAAGGATCACCCGCAAGACAAGCAGCGCTGGCTCGAAGGCGTGACCACCTTCGACGGCAAGCCGGCCGCCGACAACCTGAAACTCACCAGTAACTGACCCACCGTTATCCATCTGCGCAGCGCCAAAGGGCTGCGCAGTGACTTACCACGCCTGAAGGAATCCGCACCATGAACCACGACGTCATCATCACCTGCGCACTCACCGGTGCTGGCGACACGACCGCCAAGAGCCCGCACGTGCCGGTCACCCCGAAACAGATCGCCGCCGCTGCCGTCGAGGCGGCGAAGGCCGGGGCCACGGTGGTCCACTGCCACGTTCGCGATCCGCAGACCGGCAAGTTCAGCCGCGATGTGGCGCTGTACCGCGAAGTGATGGAGCGCATCCGTGAGGCGGACGTCGACATCATCGTCAACCTCACCGCCGGTATGGGCGGCGACCTGGAGATCGGCGCTGGCGAAAACCCGATGGAGTTCGGCCCCAACACCGACCTGGTGGGCCCGCTGACTCGCCTGGCCCATGTCGAGGAGCTGTTGCCGGAAATCTGCACCCTGGATTGCGGCACCCTGAACTTTGGCGACGGCGACACCATTTACGTCTCCACCCCGGCGCAACTGCGGGCCGGCGCCAAGCGCATCACTGAACTGGGGGTCAAGGCCGAGTTGGAGATCTTCGACACCGGCCACCTGTGGTTCGCCAAGCAACTGATCAAGGAAGGCCTGCTGGACAACCCGCTGTTCCAGCTCTGTCTGGGCATCCCGTGGGGGGCACCGGCCGACACCACCACTATGAAGGCCATGGTCGACAACCTGCCGGCCGATGCAGTGTGGGCCGGCTTCGGCATCGGCCGCATGCAAATGCCGATGGCCGCCCAGGCAGTGCTGCTGGGGGGCAACGTGCGGGTCGGGCTGGAAGACAACCTCTGGCTGGACAAAGGCGTGCTCGCCACCAACGGCCAATTGGTGGAGCGGGCTGGCGAAATCCTCAGTCGCCTTGGGGCGCGAGTGCTCACGCCCGCTGAGGGGCGCAAGAAAATGGGTCTGACTCAGCGCGGCTGACCAAACACTTATCTCCCCCTAGGGACACAACCTGTGGGAGCAAGGCTTGCCCGCGATGACGGTATGTCAGTCGACATCCCTGTTGAATCTACTGCCGCCATCGCGGGCAAGCCTTGCTCCCACAGGGAATCACCGAACTATTTCTTCAGGAAAATCACCATGAGCTTCATCACCGACATCAAGACCTTTGCCGCCCTGGGCAGCGGCGTGATCGGCAGCGGCTGGGTCAGCCGGGCCTTGGCCCATGGCCTCGACGTTGTCGCCTGGGACCCGGCCCCCGGCGCTGAAGCCGCGCTGCGCAAACGCGTCGCCAACGCCTGGGGCGCCCTGGAGAAACAAGGCCTGGCCCCTGGCGCCTCGCAGGATCGCCTGCGCTTTGTCGCCACCATCGAAGAATGCGTGCGCGACGCCGACTTCATCCAGGAAAGCGCCCCCGAGCGGCTGGAACTCAAGCTCGAACTGCACGCCCAGATCAGCGCCGCCGCCAAGCCAGATGCACTGATCGGATCGAGTACCTCGGGGCTGCTGCCAAGCGAGTTCTATGAAAACTCCACCCACCCGGAACGGTGCGTGGTCGGGCACCCGTTCAACCCCGTCTATCTATTGCCGCTGGTGGAAGTGGTCGGTGGCAAAAACACCGCGCCCGAAGCCGTGCAAGCGGCGATGCAGGTGTATGAATCCCTCGGCATGCGGCCGTTGCACGTGCGCAAGGAAGTGCCCGGCTTCATCGCCGACCGCCTGCTCGAAGCGCTGTGGCGCGAGGCCCTGCATCTGGTCAACGACGGTGTCGCTACCACTGGGGAAATCGACGATGCCATCCGTTTTGGCGCCGGCCTGCGCTGGTCGTTCATGGGCACGTTCCTGACCTACACCCTGGCCGGCGGCGATGCCGGCATGCGGCACTTCATGGCCCAGTTCGGCCCGGCACTGCAACTGCCGTGGACCTACCTGCCAGCGCCGGAACTGACCGAGAAGCTGATCGACGATGTGGTGGATGGCACGAGCGAGCAATTGGGCAACCACAGCATTTCGGCCCTGGAGCGCTATCGTGATGATTGCCTGCTGGCAGTGCTGGAGGCGGTGAAGGCCACCAAAGCCAAACATGGCATGGCCTTCAGCGAGTAATCCTGGGCTTTTTGGGCCAGCAGGTCTGGCCCCATCGCGAGCAAGCTCGCTCCCACAGGGATTTCGCGGTGTGAACACTATTTTATTTCACTCAGAAGATCCCCTGTGGGAGCGAGCTTGCTCGCGATAGCGCCAGCCCAGTCACCACAACTGTCGGAACCAGGACCATGCCCACCCTCACCACCTACCAAACCCCCATCCTCCCCGAATGGGTCGATTACAACGGCCATCTGCGCGATGCCTTCTACCTGCTGATCTTCAGCTACGCCACCGACGCGCTGATGGACCGGCTCGGCCTGGACAGCCAGAACCGCGAAGCCAGCGGCCACTCGCTGTTCACCCTCGAACTTCACCTCAATTACCTGCACGAAGTGAAGCTTGGGGCCGAGGTGCAAGTGCACACGCAGATCATCGGCCACGACGCCAAACGCCTGCATCTCTACCACAGCCTGCACCTGGTTGGTGGTGATAAAGAGTTGGCCGGCAATGAGCAGATGCTGCTGCACGTCGACCTCGCCGGTCCGCGCTCGGCGCCCTTCACGCAGCAGACCCTGGCCCGGCTCGACGCCCTGCTCGACGAGCAATCCGACCTGCCGCCCCCGGCGTACATCGGCCGGGTCATCGCCCTGCCCCCCGCCCGATAAGCCTTGAACAGGAGATCGCATGAACACCGCCGCCGCTTTTGCCGACTTCCGCCGTTATCCCCTGATCTTCGCGTTGACCGCCGCAACCCCCTTGGCCGACCAGGTGCAAGTGACGTGGGCCGATGGCCGGACCAGCCCTTTTCATCACCCATGGCTGCGGGACAACTGCCCGTGCGCCCAATGCGTCTACAGCGTCACCCGCGAGCAGGTGCTGGAAATCGTCGACGTCCCGGAAGGGATGTCACCCAGGGCGGTCCGTCTCGACACCGAAGGCTGTCTCTGCGTGGACTGGCAGGACGGCCACCAGAGCCGTTTCGACCCGGGCTGGTTGCGCGCCCACGCCTACGACGATCAATCCCGGGCCGAGCGCCTGGCGAACAAGCCGCGGTGCCAGCTGTGGCGGCACGACCTGCCACTGCCGGTGTTCGATTACCCGGCGCTGATGGACGATGCCGATGCGTTGCTGCACTGGTTGCTGGCGGTGCGCGACATCGGCCTGACCCAAGTGCGTGGCGTGCCCACCGAACCCGGTTCGCTGAAACGCATTGCCCAGCGCATTTCCTTCATCCGCGAGAGCAACTTCGGCGTGCTGTTCAACGTGCAGTCCAAGGCCGATGCCGACAGCAACGCCTACACCGCTTTCAACCTGCCACTGCACACCGACCTGCCGACCCGGGAGTTGCAGCCGGGGCTGCAGTTCTTGCATTGCCTGGTGAATGACGCTGACGGTGGCGAGAGCATTTTTGTCGACGGTTTTGCCATTGCCGAGGCGTTGCGCCAAGAAGACCCCGAGGCCTTCGACGCCCTTTGCCAGATCCCGGTGGAATTTCGCAACAAGGACCGCCGCAGCGACTACCGCTGCCTGGCGCCGATCATCGCCCTGGATGCCCTCGGGCAGGTTTCGGAAATCCGCATGGCGAACTTCCTGCGAGGGCCGTTCGACACCTCGGTCGAGCAGATGCCCAGGCTTTACCGTGCCTACCGCCGCTTCATCGCCCTGACCCGCGAGCCACACTTTCGCCTGGTGCAGCGCCTCGAACCCGGCCAGCTCTGGTGCTTCGACAATCGCCGCACCCTCCACGCCCGCAACGCCTTCGACCCGGCCTCCGGAGCCCGGCATTTCCAGGGGTGCTATGTGGATCGAGATGAGTTGTTGTCGCGGATTCTGGTGTTGCAGAGGTAGACCGCGTCATCGTTCATCGCGAGCAAGCTCGCTCCCACATTGAGTTCTGTGAACGCCACAGCCCCCCTGTGGGAGCGAGCTTGCTCGCGATAGCGCCCTGTCAAACACCCCATCACGTCCTGATTTTCACAGGCAAAAAAATCCCCGATCAAGCCGTGACAGGATCGGGGCAGGAGCGTTACTGGAGGAGCTGTTGCGCGAGGGTGACCAAACCATCGTGATTCAGCTTGGGGCCAGTGTGCCCAGTCCAGGTCTGGGCAAGTTAGCCGAAAACGACGCCTCCATAGTCATTCATGACATTGCGACCATTTGCCCTTGCCGCCGCTTCGGGTGGCTACCAGAATCGAGACACGACCCCAATCCCTGAACAAGGAAAAGCGTCATGATGCACGCCGATTTGATCGACCAGGAAGACCTGCTGGGCCACCTCAAGGCCCTGGGGTTGCAGATACCCAGCGGTGCCACTGCCGAGCAGGCCTGCGAATATGCCGTGCGGGGGCTGGATACGGCCCGCGCCAATGAATTGCGCAAGATGGTCAAGGACATGTACACCAGCGGCGCCACCGTCCTGCCGGCCGTGCGCGAGGCGTTCGACAAGCAGTTGTTGCCGGCGTTGACGCAATACCACCAGACCCATAGCGGCTAGCGGCTGATAAAACCTGTGGGAGCGAGCTTGCTCGCGATGACGGCCTCGCAGCCGGCCAGGGTTTTGTTGACTGAGTACATATCCATTTTTTGCGTAACGGCCGCTTAGGGTTCCGCCCTTACGGCGGCTCACTTTTGGAAAAGCCGGGAGCCGGACCAGCCAAAAGTAAGCAAAAGCGCTTTGCCCCACCACTCGGTGCCTCGCTTAGGCTCGGCATGCCTGAACGAAGGCATTGCTCCGTGAGCCGCCGCGAAGGGCCATCCATGGCCCAGCGCGGCTACCTCGGCATCCATGCCGAGGTGCCCACTGCGCAATACCTTCATTCAGCCAGCGAGGTTAACGGGGCGCCCGAGATCAACGTCCACCACGAGGCGGCCTGATAGCCGACCTGGTTCTTGGTGAGACCGCGTTTCCCCTGTGGGAGCGGGCTTGCTCGCGAAGACGGCCTTACAGCCGACCTCTCTCTGGCCACCCCCCAATCCAACTGTGGGAGCGAGCTTGCTCGCGATGAAGGCGCTGAGGTCTTAGAGCCTCACACTGGCAAACGTCGACTCATTACGCGCCTGACTCAGCGCCGACAGCGGCCCGGACAATGGCGACAACACCAGCGCCTGCGGCAGCGGCATCATTGCCACCTGTTGTGTGGTGTTGGAGCCGACGCGTTCGTCCCTTGGCGGTATGCCGAAGTATTCGCGGTAGCACTTGGAGAAGTGCGGGGTAGAGACAAAGCCGCACACCGACGCCACTTCGATGATCGACATCGGCGTCTGCTTGAGCAGTTGCCGCGCACGAATCAGCCGCAGCTTGAGGTAATAGCGCGACGGTGAGCAGTGCAGGTATTTCTGGAACAACCGCTCCAGCTGGCGCCGGGACACGGCGACGTACACCGCCAGTTCGTCCAGGTCGATCGGCTCTTCGAGGTTGGCTTCCATCAGCGCGACGATTTCCTGCAACTTCGGCTGGTTGGTGCCAAGCATGTGCTTGAGCGGCACACGCTGGTGATCCTGCTCGTTGCGGATACGCTCGTAGACAAACATTTCAGAGATCGCCGCCGACAGCTCACGACCGTGATCACGACTGATCAGGTGCAGCATCATGTCCAGCGGCGCGGTGCCACCGGAGCTGGTGAAGCGGTTGCGGTCGAGGGTGAACAGGCGGGTGCTCATCGATACCCGCGGGAAAGCTTCCTGCATCGCCGCCAGGCATTCCCAGTGCACACTGCAATCGAAACCGTCCAGCAGGCCGGCGCAGGCCAGGGCCCAACTGCCGGTGCAGACCGCGCCGAGGCGACGGGACTGGCGGGCCTGGCTCTGCAGCCACGACACGTGTTCACGGGTCACGGTGCGCTGGATGCCGATGCCGCCACAAACGATGACGGTGTCCAGGGGCGGCGCCTTGTGCATGGAGGCGTCGGGGGTGATCTGCAAACCGTCGCTGGCCCAGACCTGGCCGCCATCGACCGTAAGGGTGGTCCAGCGATACAGCTCGCGACCGGATAGTTGGTTGGCCATGCGTAGCGGTTCTACCGCGGACGCCAGGGAAATCAGCGTGAAATTGTCCAGCAGCAAAAAGCCGATGGATTGAGGCGCACGGTTCTGGGGTTGGGCCCCGGAGTTGGACGTCGTCATCGCGGTATCTCCTCACACAAAGCGGGTGATGGCCTCAGGCGGAGGCTCTTGTTATTGCCACGTTCTCTTGCGCGAGACAGGGCTTTATCGGGATAGAGCAATTGCCATGCCTAAAATTGAATGTGTGTTCAATAAATCCTGAAAACGACATCGCGGCCTGTCTATATAAGGCGTGCATCGAGTGCAGGTTTTAGGTGCCATCAGTGGCGGCAGGTACGGATCACAGAAGGCTGTGAGCAGTTCGGTAGCACTTGTGGGAACTGGGCTGCGCGGCTTGCGCAAGGAGTAGCACCACAGGTGCGGGTGACGGACGGTCGAGCGCGATTCAGCGGCTGGCTCGACAACGGGGGGCTTGTCTGTTTGCGACGCGCCAAAAGGTGGCGCATTTGTGGATGGGTGTTCATTTTACGAGCGATTTTCGATCTCGTGGATAAAGGGAATCTGTGTGGGAGCAAAGCTTGCTCGCGATGACAGTATGTCTGTCGACATCCATGTTGAGTCTACTGCCGCCATCGCGGGCAAGCCTTGCTCCCACAGAGTCCCTCTTGTCACAACGGGTTGTGCGAACGCGATTTCAGCACTCCACCGCACTGACCGCCAAACCACCGCGGGATGTCTCTTTATATTTGTCATGCATGTCGGCACCGGTATCACGCATGGTACGGATCACCCGGTCCAGAGAGATGAAATGCTGGCCATCCCCGCGCAAGGCCATTTGGGCGGCGTTGATGGCCTTGACCGCGGCGATCGCATTGCGCTCGATGCACGGCACCTGCACCAGGCCGCCCACTGGGTCGCAGGTCAGGCCGAGGTTGTGTTCCAGGCCGATTTCCGCGGCGTTGCACAGTTGCTCTGGCGTGGCCCCGAGGATTTCCGCCAGGCCTGCCGCCGCCATGGCGCAGGCCGATCCCACCTCGCCTTGGCAACCGACTTCGGCGCCGGAGATCGATGCGTTCTTTTTGCACAGGATCCCGACGGCCGCCGCACCGAGGAAATAATCCACGACGTTGGCGTCGGTGACCGCTTCGCTGAATTTCATGAAGTAGTGCAGCACCGCCGGGATGATCCCCGCCGCACCGTTGGTCGGCGCCGTGACCATGCGCCCACCGGCCGCGTTCTCCTCGTTGACCGCCAGGGCAAACAGGTTGACCCACTCCATGGCGCTGAGGGTCGAGCCGATGACATTGGGCTTGTTCAGCTCCTGCAGGCTGCGGTGCAACTTGGCCGCCCGCCGACGCACATTCAAGCCGCCCGGCAGGATGCCTTCGTGCTTGAGGCCCTGCTCGACGCAATCCTGCATGGCCCGCCACAGCTTCATCAGGCCACTGCGGATCTCTTCTTCGGAACGCCAGACCTTTTCGTTGGCCAGCATCAATTCGGCCACCCGCAAGTTGTGGGTACGGCACAACTCAAGCAATTCTTCGGCGCTGGAGAAATCGTAAGGCAGCTCAGTGCTGTCCAGATCCACCACGCCGCTGGAGGCCTGGGCCTCATCAACGACAAAGCCACCGCCAACCGAGTAATAAGTGTCACGGTGCAGCTCACCGTCGGCACCCTCGGCTACCAGTGTCATCGCATTGGGGTGGAATGGCAGGTTCTCGTCGATCAGGCGCATGTCCCGGGACCAGATGAACGGCACGGGCAGGCGACCGTCGAGCAGCAGGGTCTGGGTTTCACGCAGCAGCTCGATGCGCGGGCCGATCTGCGACGGGTCGATTGCGTCCGGCCACTCCCCCATCAGGCCCATGATCACGGCGTTGTCGCTGCCATGGCCGATGCCGGTGGCCGACAATGAACCGAACAACTGCACCTCGACCCGACGCACATCATGGAGCAGGGCCTTTGCCTTCAGTGCTTCAACGAACAGCGCCGCGGCACGCATGGGGCCCACGGTGTGGGAACTGGACGGGCCGATACCGATTTTGAACAAGTCGAAAACGCTGATTGCCATTGCCGATAACCTCCAGAACAGGCACATCCGGGCGCAGGAGCGTCCGGTGACGGAGCTGCTACGCTCAACGCCGGGATGGCCGCATCATCCGGTTTTTGCCTTGGCGCCCGACGTCTGACACCGACGCAATCATGCCCATCAACGCCGCGGGTCCCCGACCCCGGTTTTACGGCGTTTTTCTACGTGTCAGAGGCCCGTCGGGGGCGGAAAAAATCTGTAAACGACGTCACCGACACTGGATGCGACCATCCCTGTACTGGATACGACCCACCCTGTAGGCGTCAGATTTGCACTGGTACATGATCAGTTACGGCTCGTTTGCAAGGCCGCGTGTCAGAGAGTGCCCACGCGCCACCAACCGCAACATCCAATTAAGCGCGGTTGTCCTGACCGGACAACGCCAATAAAAAACCAGGAGTCCACCCATGAAAGGTTCCAAGCCGTTGTTGTTGGCCGCCATGCTGAGTCTTCCGATGCTGGCCAACGCTGCAGAACCCGAAAAGTGCAGTACCGTCAACTTCTCCGATGTCGGCTGGACCGACATTACCGTGACCACGGCGACCACCAGCGTGGTGCTGGACGCGCTGGGCTACAAGACCAAGACCACCATGATTTCCGTGCCGGTGACCTACAAGTCCCTGGCCGATGGCAAGAACATGGATGTATTCCTCGGCAACTGGATGCCGACCATGGAAAACGACATCAAGGCCTACCGTGAAGCGGGCACCGTGGAAACCGTGCGCACCAACCTCACGGGCGCCAAATACACCCTCGCCGTGCCCCAGGCCTTGTATGACAAGGGCCTGCATGACTTCGCCGACATCCCCAAATTCAAGAAAGAGCTGGACGGCAAGATCTACGGCATCGAACCGGGTAACGACGGCAACCGCCTGATCCAGAGCATGATCGAAAAGAACGCCTTCGGCCTGAAGGACGCAGGCTTCAAAGTCGTCGAGTCGAGTGAAGCGGGCATGCTCTCGCAGGTCGATCGCGCCGCCAAGCGTGGCACCGACGTGGTGTTCCTCGGCTGGGCGCCACATCCGATGAACACCCGCTTCAAGATTCAGTACCTGACCGGCGGCGATGACTTCTTCGGCCCCGATTTCGGTGCCGCTACCGTGGCGACCAACACCCGCAAGGGCTACAGCCAGGAATGCAGCAACGTTGGGCAACTGTTGAAAAACCTGGAGTTCACCGTCGACATGGAAAGCACGCTGATGGGCAACGTGCTCGACGACAAGATGAAACCTGAGGCCGCCGCCAAGGCCTGGCTGAAGAAAAACCCACAGGTACTCGATACCTGGCTCGCTGGCGTGACCACCATTGACGGTAAACCTGGCCTGGAAGCCGTGAAAGCCAAACTTGCGCAATAACTGCCTATGTTATGCCGGGCGAGTTCGCTCGTCCGGGCTGTTTATTCCCTTGCATGCGGACGTTCACTACCATGCTTATTGATCAGAAAATACCCTTGGGCCAGTACATCGCGGGCTTTGTCGAATGGTTGACGCAAAACGGCGCCAACACCTTCGACGCAATCGCGCTGTTCCTGGAAACGATGATTCACGGCGTGACGTTTGCGCTGACCTGGTTCAACCCCCTGGCCCTGATCGGCCTCATCGCGCTATTGGCGCACTTTATCCAGCGCAAATGGGGCCTGACCGTATTCGTCATCGCGTCCTTCCTGCTGATTCTCAACCTGGGTTACTGGCAAGAGACCATGGAAACCCTCGCCCAGGTGCTGTTCGCGACCCTGGTCTGTGTGCTGATCGGCGTGCCGCTAGGCATTGTTGCCGCGCACAAGCCGATGTTCTACACCATGATGCGTCCGGTGCTCGATCTGATGCAGACCGTACCGACCTTCGTCTACCTCATTCCTACCCTGACCCTTTTCGGTCTGGGTGTGGTCCCGGGTCTGATCTCCACGGTGGTGTTCGCGATTGCCGCGCCGATCCGCCTGACCTACCTGGGCATCCGCGACGTACCGGACGAACTGATGGACGCCGGCAAAGCCTTTGGCTGCTCCCGTCGCCAACTCCTGTCGCGCATTGAACTGCCCCATGCGATGCCGAGCATCGCGGCCGGTATCACCCAGTGCATCATGCTGTCGTTGTCGATGGTGGTGATTGCCGCGCTGGTGGGTGCCGACGGCCTGGGCAAACCCGTGGTCAACGCACTGAACACCGCCGATATCGCCCTGGGCTTCGAAGCCGGCCTGGCGATCGTCCTGTTGGCGATCATGCTCGACCGAATCTGCAAACAACCCGACGCCAAAGTAGGGGGTGACGCATGAGCATAATTCGCTTTGAAGACGTTGACGTGATCTTCGCCAGGGACCCTCGCGAGGCCCTCAAACTGCTCGACCAGGGCATGACCCGCAACGAAATCCTGAAGAAAACCGGGCAAATCGTCGGCGTGGAAAAAGCCAGCCTGGATATCGAGAAAGGCGAAATCTGTGTCTTGATGGGCCTTTCCGGCTCCGGCAAATCCAGCCTGCTGCGCTGCATCAACGGCTTGAACACCGTCAGCCGCGGCAAGCTGTTCGTCGAGCACGAAGGCCGGCAGATCGACATTGCGTCCTGCACCCCCGCAGAACTGAAGATGATGCGCACCAAGCGTATCGCCATGGTGTTCCAGAAATTCGCCCTGATGCCTTGGCTGACGGTGCGCGAGAACATCAGCTTCGGCCTGGAAATGCAGGGCCGCCCGGAAAAGGAACGGCGCAAGCTGGTGGATGAGAAGCTTGAGCTGGTGGGCCTGACCCAGTGGCGCAACAAGAAGCCCGACGAATTGTCCGGCGGCATGCAGCAACGGGTCGGCCTGGCCCGCGCCCTGGCAATGGACGCCGACATCCTGCTGATGGACGAACCGTTCTCGGCCCTCGACCCGTTGATCCGCCAAGGCCTGCAAGACGAACTGCTGGAACTGCAGCGCAAGCTGAGCAAGACCATCGTGTTCGTCAGCCACGACCTCGACGAAGCCCTGAAGCTGGGCAGCCGTATCGCGATCATGAAGGATGGCCGGATCATCCAGTACAGCAAACCGGAAGAAATCGTGCTGAACCCGGCGGACGACTATGTGCGCACCTTCGTCGCCCATACCAATCCGCTCAACGTCCTGTGCGGCCGCAGCCTGATGCGCACCCTGGACAACTGCAAGCGCATCAACGGTTCGGTCTGCCTGGATCCGGGCGGCGACTCCTGGCTCGACCTGGCCGAAGGCAACACCATCAAGGGCGCCCGGCAGAACGGCGCGGCCCTGGACCTGCAAAACTGGGCACCGGGCCAGGCAGTGGAAGACCTGGGCCGGCGTCCAACCCTGGTGGACTCCAACATCGGCATGCGCGACGCCCTGCAGATCCGCTACCAGACCGGCAACAAACTGGTGCTCCACGATAACCAGAAAGTCGTCGGGATCCTGGGCGACAGCGAGCTGTACCACGCACTGCTCGGCAAGAACCTGGGCTGAGCCCACGCACACAAAAACGCCGCGAGATGATCGCGGCGTTTTTGTTTGTGCAGGTACTCAAGCTGAACGCGGACTCCTGTGGCGAGGGGATTTATCCCCGCTCGGCTGCGCAGCAGTCGTAAGCCGGCTGACTGGGTTCACCTGTTGCACCGCGGTGTCCGGTTTTGGGGCTGCTTCGCAGCCCAGCGGGGCGGTGCGACGTTTCGCTAAATCCCCTCGCCACAACAGTGTTTACAACCATGGAATGGGTCAGCTAAAGACCCGCCCCAGCGCCGCCAACTCCGCCCGCTCCTGCTCGGCCTGCACATCCTGGCGCATGGCCTTGTGCAGCCCGAACATGAAGAACACCAGCACCACCGAGAACGGTAATCCGGCCAGCACGACCATGGTTTGCATGGCTTCGAAGTTACCGGCGAACAGCAGGCCGATGGTCACCAGCGTGATCGCCACCGACCAGAAGATCCGCAACCAGTGTGGTGCATCTTCATCGACGCTACCGCCCTTGCACGAAAGGTTGGCCATCATCACCGCGCCGGAGTCGGCCGGGGTCAGGAACAACACGAAACCGACGAAGATCGACACGCCGATCACGACCTTCGACGCCGGGTAATACTCCAGCAACTGGTAGATCGACATGGACGGCTGCGTCAGCGCCGTCTTGCCCAGTTCCACCGCCCCCTGGTTCATCACCAGGTCCAGGGCCGAGTTACCGAAAATCGACAGCCAGGCCAACGTAAAGCCCAAGGGAATCAACAGCACACCCGCCACCAGCTCGCGCACGGTGCGGCCACGGGAAATACGTGCGATGAACATGCCGACGAAAGGGGCCCAGGAAATCCACCAGGCCCAGTAGAACAAGGTCCACAGGCCCAGCCAACGATCAGACTTGGCGCTGTCGTCGACATACACGTACAGGTCAAACGTCTTGAGAATCACACCGTTGAGGTAATCGCCGATGTTCTGCACGAAGCCATTGAGCAAGTGCAGGGTCGGACCGAACAGCAAGACGAAAATCAGCAGGCCGCTGAACAGCACGATGTTCAGGTTCGACAAGCGGCGGATGCCGTTCTCCACGCCGGACACCGCAGCGATGGTCGCCACGGTGCTCATCACGATGATCACGATCAGCAGGTTGGTGTTGCTGTGTTCCATGCCGAACAGATTTTCCAGTCCGGAGGCGACTTGCAACGAGCCGATCCCCAGGTTGGTCACCAGCCCCAACAACGTCACGAACATGCCGAAACCGTCCACCGCGTGACCGGCCGCACCCTTGACCCAGCGCTCGCCCACCAGCGGATACAACGCCGAACGCAGCGCCAGCGGCTGGTTGTGCCGGTAGGCGAAATACGCCACGGCCAGGCCCACCAAGGCGTAGATCGCCCAGCCGTGCAGCCCCCAGTGCAAGAACGTCAGCTGCACGGCCTGGCGCGCGGCCATTTGGCTGCCGGCCACGCCTTCGGGCGGGTTGAAATAATGGTCCAGCGGCTCGGAGGCGCCGAAGTACAGCAAGGAAATGCCAATGCCAGAGGAAAACAGCATCCCGGCCCAGGCGCCGTAGCTGAAGTCCGGGGTGTCATCCTTGCTGCCCAGTTTGAGCTTGCCATAGGAGGAAAACGCCAGGCCGACCACAAACACCAGATAAGCCGCGATCACGACCATGTAGTACCAGCCAAAGCTGCGGGACAACCACGCCTGGGCGATGCCGAGCAATCGGCCGGCCTCCTGCGGGGCGACAATCAGGATGGCTGTCAGCAGCAGAATCAACGCGGTGGAGGTGTAGAACACCCAACCGTTGACCGTCACCTTTTGCGGTGGGGTCTTTATTAGAAAGGCAGAACTCATTGCACGGATGCTCCAGGCAGTGCGAGAGAAGGACAAGGCAACGCGGTACCCGACCAATCGGTCAGTGGGCAGCCGACCGGCGGGTGTTATAAAGACACCCTTAAAGCCCTTGTCCCCTTAATGCGTGGGTCTTGGGTCCTTGATGTCTCGCTTCTGCGCCATTTACGCGTAGGAAATTTCGGCAAATCGCGACGAATTGTCGCAGAGCTTATTCTTTGTTGATTGAACGTTCAATCAAAACAAAATAGACTGGCCCTCGCCATGACGGACTGCACTCGTCCGCCTGCGGGCCTAAGGAGATGTGCTAGATGCCCAAGGTCGGTATGCAACCCATCCGCCGCCAACAATTGATCGAAGCCACGTTGCAAGCGGTCGATCAGGTTGGCATGGGGGATGCCAGCATTGCGCTGATCGCTCGTTTGGCCGGTGTCTCCAACGGCATCATCAGTCACTACTTTCAGGACAAGAACGGCCTGATCGCGGCCACGGCCCAGTACCTGATGAGCGTCCTGAGCGAGAACGTCACCGCGCGCCGCCAAGCGCTGGAGGATGCAAGCCCCCGGGCTCACCTCAAGGTGATCATCGAAGGCAACTTCGACGCCAGCCAGGTCAATGGCCCGGCAATGAAAACCTGGCTGGCCTTCTGGGCCACCAGCATGCACCACCCGTCTTTGCACAGGTTGCAGCGGATCAACGATCACCGTCTGTATTCCAACTTGTGCTGCCAGTTCCGCCGCGTGTTGCCCGTTGATCAGGCACGCAGCGCGGCACGGGGCCTGGCCGCGTTGATTGACGGTTTGTGGCTGCGCGGAGCGCTGTCGGGAGACGCGTTCGACACCGCCCAGGCGCACCAGATCGCTTATGAATACATGGATTTCCAACTGGCCAAAGCAGGGGCGCCAGAGCACACAGAACCGCTCGACTCCTGAACCCCCACCGCAGCGCGTAGTCAGCTGTAAACGACACGCTCGGTGGGCAGCCAACCACTCATGCACTTGCGAGGACTTTATGGCCCGTTTCGAACTGCAAAAACTCTACATCGATGGCGCGTACAGCGATGCCAGCGGCGACGCCACTTTCGAAGCCATCAACCCGGCCAACGGTGAAGTACTCGCCCTGGTGCAGCGCGCCACGTTCGAGGACGTGGAGCGCGCCGTGGTCAGCGCCGAAAAGGGCCAGAAAGTCTGGGCCGCCATGACCGCCATGCAGCGTTCGCGCATCCTGCGCCGCGCCGTGGATATCCTGCGCGAGCGCAACGATGAACTGGCCGCCCTGGAAACCCTCGACACTGGCAAAGCCTATTCCGAAACCAAATACGTCGACATCGTCACCGGCGCCGACGTGCTGGAATACTATGCCGGCCTGGTGCCCGCCATCGAAGGCGAGCAGGTTCCGTTGCGCACCACGTCATTCGTCTACACCCGTCGCGAGCCCCTGGGCGTGGTGGCCGGTATCGGCGCGTGGAACTACCCGATCCAGATCGCCCTGTGGAAATCCGCACCGGCCCTGGCCGCCGGTAACGCGATGATCTTCAAGCCGAGCGAAGTCACCTCGCTGACCACCCTGAAACTGGCCGAGATCTACACCGAGGCCGGCGTTCCAGCGGGTGTGTTCAACGTATTGACCGGCAGCGGCCGTGAAGTCGGCACCTGGCTGACCGAGCACCCGCGCATCGAAAAAATCTCCTTCACCGGCGGCACCGACACCGGCAAGAAAGTCATGGCCAGCGCCTCGAGCTCTTCGCTCAAGGACGTGACCATGGAGCTGGGCGGCAAGTCGCCGCTGATCATTTTCGACGACGCCGACCTGGATCGCGCCGCTGACACCGCGATGATGGCCAACTTCTACAGCTCCGGCCAGGTTTGCACCAACGGCACCCGCGTGTTCGTGCCGAGCCACCTCAAGGCCGCCTTCGAAGCCAAGATCGCCGAACGCGTGGCGCGCATCCGCGTCGGCAACCCAGAGGACGAAAACACCAATTTCGGTCCATTGGTGAGCTTCGCCCACATGGAAAGCGTGCTGGGCTACATCGAGAAAGGCAAAGCCGAAGGCGCGCGCCTGTTGTGCGGTGGTAGTCGCCTGACCGACGGCGAATTCGCCAAGGGCGCGTTCGTCGCCCCGACCGTGTTCACCGATTGCACCGATGAGATGACCATCGTGCGTGAAGAAATCTTCGGCCCGGTGATGAGCCTCCTCACCTACGAAACGGAAGAAGAAGTGATCCGCCGCGCCAACGACACCGACTTCGGCCTGGCCGCCGGCGTCGTGACCCGCGACCTGAACCGCGCCCACCGCGTAATCCACCAGCTCGAAGCCGGCATCTGCTGGATCAACGCCTGGGGTGAATCGGCGGCTGAAATGCCGGTTGGCGGCTACAAGCAATCGGGCGTGGGCCGTGAGAACGGGATCAGTTCGCTGAACAACTTCACCCGCATCAAATCGGTACAGGTCGAGTTGGGCGATTACACGTCGGTGTTCTGATCTGACATGAGGCCTTGAGTGAACGCTGTTGTGGCGAGGGGATTTATCCCCGTGGGGCTGCGTAGCGGCCCCTCTCAAGGCCCCTCATTCTTCAGACAAACCCAGTCGCTGATTTACGACTGCTGCGCAGTCGGACGGGGATAAATCCCCTCGCCACAGGCGACCGAGACCTGAACCCAATTCAACAAGAGGGTGCATTTCATGTCCCAAGAATTCGATTACATCATCATCGGTGCCGGCTCGGCCGGTAACACCCTGGCCACTCGCCTGACCGAAGACGAAGGCGTCACCGTCCTGCTGCTCGAAGCCGGCGGCCCGGACTATCGCCTGGACTTTCGCACGCAAATGCCCGCCGCCCTGGCGTTCCCGCTGCAAGGCCGGCGCTACAACTGGGCCTACGAGACCGATCCGGAGCCGCACATGAACGGCCGCCGCATGGAATGCGGTCGCGGCAAGGGCCTGGGCGGTTCTTCGCTGATCAATGGCATGTGCTACATCCGCGGCAACGCCCTGGATTATGACAACTGGGCCAAGCTGCCGGGTCTGGAAGACTGGACCTACCTGGATTGCCTGCCGTATTTCCGTAAAGCCGAAACCCGGGACATCGGCCCGAACGACTACCACGGCGGTGACGGCCCGGTCAGCGTGACCACGCCCAAGGCGGGCAACAACCCGTTGTTCCACGCCATGGTCGAGGCCGGCGTGCAGGCCGGTTACCCGCGTACCGAAGACCTCAACGGCTACCAGCAGGAAGGTTTCGGCCCGATGGACCGGACTGTCACGCCCAACGGCCGTCGCGCCAGCACCGCGCGCGGTTACCTGGACGTCGCCAAGAAGCGCTCGACCCTGACCATCGTCACTCACGCCCTGACCGACAAGATCATCTTCGAAGGCAAACGCGCGGTCGGCGTGCGTTATCTAGTGGGCGCCGCTGAAGAGCGTGTCGAAGCCCGGGCGCGCAAGGAAGTGCTGCTGTGTTCCGGCGCCATCGCCTCGCCACAGATCCTGCAGCGCTCCGGCGTCGGCCCGGCCAAGCTGCTGGAAAGCCTCGACATCCCGGTGGTCCACGACCTGCCGGGCGTCGGCGAAAACCTGCAGGATCACCTCGAGCTGTACCTGCAATACGCCTGCACCCAACCGGTCTCGCTGTACCCGTCGTTGCTCTGGTACAACCAGCCGGCCATCGGTGCCGAATGGCTGTTCAACGGCACCGGCATCGGCGCCAGCAACCAGTTCGAGGCCGGCGGTTTCATCCGTACCCGTCCGGATTTCGATTGGCCGAACATCCAGTACCACTTTTTGCCGGTGGCGATTAACTACAACGGCAGCAACGGCGTGAAGGAACACGGTTTCCAGGCGCACATGGGCTCTATGCGTTCGCCGAGCCGTGGGCGGATCCAGGCCAAGTCCAAGGACCCGCGCCAGCACCCGAGCATCCTGTTCAACTACATGGCCACCGAGCAGGACTGGCAGGAATTTCGCGACGGCATCCGCCTGACCCGCGAGATCATGCAGCAGCCGGCGCTCGATCCGTTCCGTGGTCGTGAGATCAGCCCAGGCATCGACGTGCAAACGGACGAGCAGTTGGACCAGTTCATCCGCGAGCACGCCGAAACCGCGTTCCACCCGTCCTGCTCGTGCAAGATGGGCACCGACGACATGGCCGTGGTAGACGGCGAAGGCCGCGTGCATGGCATGCAAGGGCTGCGCGTGGTGGATGCCTCGATCATGCCGATCATCACCACCGGCAACCTGAACGCGCCGAC
The DNA here is from genome assembly GCF_030687295.1 of Pseudomonas beijingensis. NCBI lineage: Bacteria > Pseudomonadati > Pseudomonadota > Gammaproteobacteria > Pseudomonadales > Pseudomonadaceae > Pseudomonas > Pseudomonas beijingensis. The sequence continues at coordinate 5,944,573 of NZ_CP117425.1, forward strand.
GATCATGATCGCCGAGAAAATCGCCGACAAGATCCGCGGCCGCAAGCCCCTGCCACGCAGCACCGCACCGTACTACGTGGCCGGCGACGCGCCAGTGCGCGGCAAGCCGTTGCGTGAAGTGGGGCCTACAGCCCAGTAAGGCGCCACACCGCCATCGCGAGCAAGCTCGCTCCCACAGGGGATTGGTGGTGGACACAAACTTTGTGCCCACCAAAGATCCAATGTGGGAGCGAGCTTGCTCGCGATGAGGCCTGCACATCCAACTTCTTCGCTGACTGCCACACCGCCATCGCGAGCAAGCCCGCTCCCACAAGGGATTGGTGGTGGACACAAACTTTGTGCCCACCAAAGTTCCACTGTGGGAGCGAGCTTGCTCGCGATGGCGTCCAACCTGACACGCCTTGATTCCTTCCCACCTTGATCCCTCCCCCGCCCCAGGCCTACTCTAGAGCCACCGCGTCGACACGCCGCACCTCGCTGCATCGCCACTCAGACAAGGAGGTTTCATGTTCGACTTTTACCCCCGGCTCAAGGAGCGTTTTGCTGCCTTGCGCACGGACGCTGAATTCTTTTCCCTGCGTTACGTGCGCGAATCCGGCCAGCATTTGTCGGTGCGCAAAAACGTCGCCGAACCGCCCAGCCTGAACCGTGACGAAGGTGCGATGCTCACCGCGCGGGTCAACGGGGTCGAAGCGTATGCCGCCACCAACGACCTGTCCCAGGCCGGCCTGCAAGCGGCACTGGAACGCGCCGAGCAACACGCTCGCCTGCTCAAGCCCCATGCCCTGCTCGACCTGCGCGAACAAGCCGTGTCCAGCGACCGCGCCGATTACTTCTCGCCGCATTTCGACCAGGCCTTCCCGCCCCTGAGCGATTGCTACCAATTGCTCGGCGACGAATCGGCCGCGGTGCCTCAGGACGAGCGCCTGGTGAACTGGCAGGCCAGCATTGGCCTGACCCAGGTCGAGCAGATCTACCTCAACAGTGCCGGCGCTGAACTGCGCCAGGCCCAACGCTTCATCTACCCGGCCCTGGAAGTCACCGCCTTCGACGGTAACGACAGCCAGACCCGCACCCTGGGCCGGGAAAATTTCGGCCAGCAAGGCGGCTTCGACGTGATCAGCCGCTGTGGCCTGATCGGTGCCGGGAAAAAAATCGCCGACCAGGCCTTGCAGTTGCTGATGGCGCCGAACACGCCGCAAGGCCCCCGCGACCTGCTGCTGATGCCCGACCAGATGATGCTGCAGATCCATGAGTCCATCGGCCATCCGCTGGAACTGGACCGCATCCTCGGGGACGAGCGCAATTACGCCGGCACCAGCTTCGTCAAGGCCAACGATTTCGGCCACCTGCAATATGGCTCCAGCCTGTTGAACGTGACCTTCGACCCGGACATTCCCGAAGAGCTGGCGAGCTACAGCCATGACGACGACGGCAGCGCCGCCAGCAAACAGTTCCTGATTCGCGAAGGTCTGTTGCTGCGTCCACTGGGCGGGGCGCTGTCGCAGTTCCGCGCAGGCCTTGACGGTGTCGCCAACAGCCGCGCCTGCGGCTGGAACCGCCCGCCCATCGACCGCATGGCGAACCTGAACATCGAACCCGGTGACCAGTCCCTGGAACAACTGATCCAGGGCATCGAGCACGGTGTGCTGATGCGCACCAACCGCTCCTGGTCCATCGATGACGCCCGCAACAAATTCCAGTTCGGCTGCGAGTGGGGCCAATTGATCGAGAACGGCGAGCTCAAGGGCGTGGTGAAGAACCCCAACTACCGGGGCATTTCCGCGCAGTTCTGGAAGAGTCTGCGCGCCGTGGGCGATGCCAGTACCCTCCAGGTTTTGGGCACGCCGAACTGCGGCAAGGGCGAACCGAACCAGGTCATCCGCGTCGGCCATGCCTCGCCGGCTTGTGTGTTCAGCAACGTTGATGTGTTTGGGGGAGATGCCTGATGAGCACTGTCAATAATCAGGCCGGGGCGTTCAAGGTGTTGGTCGACTGGCTGCGCGATGCCCTTCGTGAGTCTGAACAGTTCACCCTCGGCTACGCCGCCGAGTCCTCGGCCTTCGTGCGTTTCAACCACGGCAAGGTCCGCCAGGCCGGACAGGTGCAACAGGCCAACGTCACTTTCAAACTGATCGACGACGGCCGCCACGCCGATCTGCAGATCACCTTGTCCGGCGACCCCGAGACCGACCTGCAACGTCTGGCCGAAGGCCTGCAGCAGTTGCGCGAAACCTTGCCGCTGCTGCCCGCCGATCCTTACCTGCTACTCAACCCCGAACACTGGCAGAGCCACAACGTGCAGGACCATCCGCTGCCGGACACCGAACAGGCCGTGGCGGAAATCACCCGCGCCGCCGAAGGCCTCGACCTGGTGGGCTTCTACGCTGCCGGGCCCATCAGCCGAGGTTTCGCCAGTTCTTCGGGCGCGTTCGGCTGGCATCAGGCCAACAGCTTCAACTTCGATTTCAGCCTGTTCCATGAGAATGGCCAAGCGGTGAAAGCCCGCTACGCCGGGCATGAATGGAGCAGTGACGGGTTTGCCCAGCGCTTCGAACAGGCCCGCGAGCAACTGGAATTTCTCGGCCGCCCGCTGCGCACGTTGCCACCCGGCGAATACCGCGCCTACCTGGCACCGGCCGCCCTGGAAGAGATCATCGACATGCTCAGTTGGGGCGGGTTTTCAGCCCAGGCCATTGCCAGCAAACAGAGCCCGTTGCAGAAGTTCTACGCCGGCGAAGCCCACTTCAGCCCCAACGTGTGGCTGAGCGAGCAGGTCAGCGGTTCCTTGAGCCCGGCCTTTTCCGACGAAGGTTATCCCCGCGATGACCTGGGGCTGATCACCAAAGGCACGGCCAATGCGCAATTGATCAACTCCCGCAGCGCCGCCGAATACGGCCTCGCGGCCAATGGCGCCAGCAGCTACGAATACCCCACGGCGCTGGACATGCAGGGCGGGCAGTTGGAGCAGAAGTACATCCTCGAAGCACTGGGCACCGGGCTGTACATCAGCAACCTCTGGTACCTGAACTACTCGGACCAACCGGCGGCGCGCCTGACCGGCATGACCCGCTTCGCCACGTTCTGGGTCGAGAATGGCCAGATCGTCGCGCCGGTCAGTACCATGCGTTTCGACGACAGCGTCTACAGCCTGCTCGGCTCGCAACTCGAAAGCCTGACCCGGGAGCGGGAACTTCTGCTCTCGGGCAGCACCTACAGCCGGCGGGCCACGGCCTCGATGTTGCTGCCGGGGGCGCTGGTCAAGCGGTTGACCTTGACCCTGTAGCCCTAACGCAAGCCTGTGAAGGAGATTACTTGTGGCGAGGGGATTTATCCCCGTTGGGTTGCGAAGCAACCCCAAAGGATGACTGAGTTCAGCCTGACTCAGCGAGGTAATCGCTCTGGGGCTGCTTCGCAGCCCAGCGGGGATAAATCCCCTCGCCACAACGGCGTTCGCACTTGATCAACGTGTCATACAAGAGGTCCCATGCCCAACCGCGCCCCGCTCGACGCCGTCACCGCCCGCTGGCTTCCATGGGTGGTGGCGATTGCCTTCTTCATGCAGTCCCTTGACGGGACCATCCTCAACACCGCCCTGCCCGCCATGGCCAGTGACCTGGCGGAGAACCCGTTGCGCATGCAGGGCGTGATCATTGCCTACATGCTCACCGTGGCGCTGCTGATCCCGGCCTCGGGCTGGATCGCCGACCGCTTCGGCACCAAGAAGATTTTCTTTGGGGCGATCCTGCTGTTCAGCTTCGGCTCGCTGCTGTGCGCCTTGTCCCATTCGTTGGGCATGCTGATCGGTGCGCGGGTGATCCAGGGCCTGGGCGGTGCGCTGATGATACCGGTCGGCAGGCTGGTGGTACTGCGGGCCTACCCGCGTTCGGAACTGGTGCGGATCATGGGCTTCATCACCATTCCCGGCCTGCTCGGCCCGCTGATCGGCCCGACCATGGGCGGCTGGATGGTGGAGTACCTGACCTGGCACTGGATCTTCCTGATCAATCTGCCGGTGGGCGTGATTGGCTGTTATGCGGTATGGAAGTTCATCCCCGACCTGCGCGGCAGCGAGCGCACGCGGTTCGATGGCCTGGGCTTTTTGCTGTTCGGCGCGGCAATGGTGTTGATCACCATTGCCATGGAAGGCCTCGGTGAACTGCACCTGCCACACTTACGGGTGATGTTGCTGCTGTTCGGCGGCATGGCCTGCCTGGCGGCTTATTGGCTGCGAGCCGGGCATATCGAGAACCCGCTGTTCGCACCGTCGCTGTTCAAGACCCGGACCTTCGCCGTGGGCATCCTCGGTAACCTGTTCGCCCGCCTGGGCAGCGGCGCCCTGCCGTTTCTGGTGCCGTTGCTGCTGCAAGTGGCCCTGGGTTACTCGCCCTCCCAGGCCGGCATGAGCATGCTGCCCCTGGCGGCGGCGGCCATGGTCGCCAAGTCCGTGGCCCGGCCATTGATCGAGCGCTTTGGCTACCGCACCGTGTTGACCGGCAACACCCTGGCCCTGGGCGTGATGCTGGCGAGCATGGGCCTGGTCAGCGAACAGACGCCGTACTGGCTGCTGCTGGCGCAACTGGCAGTGCTGGGGGCGATCAACTCGCTGCAATTCACCGCGATGAACACCGTGACCCTGATCGACCTGGACGACGCCAGCGCCAGCAGCGGCAACAGCCTGTTGTCGGTGGTCGCGCAACTGTCCCTGAGCCTCGGTGTGGCCTGCGCCGGCGCCCTGCTCGGCGGCTTCACGGCCCAGGTTGGCAACGATGGGGTCGAGACGGTGCTGGGGGCGTTCCAACTGACGTTCGTGACGGTGGGAGTCATGGCGATGCTGGCGGCGACGATTTTTTCCCAGTTGTCGAAGCAGGATGGGCGGCGGGTCAAGCGGCCGGATGAGCATATCGAGCACTAGGTCGCTTCGTGGTGTGCAGATTTTTGTGGGAGCAAGGCTTGCCCGCGATACAGGCGACTCGGTTTTCCTGGTGGAAATGCGCCGCCTGCATCGCGAGCAAGCTTTGCTCCCACAGCTCCAGAGCTCCCAACGTTTCTGGAATTGCCCGCCCCCCCAGGGCAGGCCCTGCCCCCACAGCTCGTCCAGAACTTTCGAAGAAAGTGGCACGAGGCTGCTACACTGCGCGACATTTTGTTTTGCAGGCCAGTCCCGTGACCACCATTGCCACCGCTTTTAATACTTTGCCGCTGTCCGCCGCCATGCTGGCTAACCTCGAATCACTCGGTTATGCCCAAATGACGCCGATCCAGGCGCAAAGCTTGCCGGTGATCCTCAAGGGCATGGACCTGATCGCCCAGGCCAAGACCGGCAGCGGCAAAACCGCCGCCTTCGGCATTGGCCTGCTGAACCCGATCAACCCGCGCTTCTTCGGCTGCCAGGCACTGGTGATGTGCCCGACCCGCGAGCTGGCCGACCAGGTCGCCAAGGAAATCCGTCGCCTGGCCCGCGCCGAAGACAACATCAAGGTCCTGACCCTGTGCGGCGGCGTGTCCTTCGGCCCGCAGATCGCTTCCCTCGAACACGGCGCCCACATCATCGTCGGCACGCCGGGGCGCATCCAGCAGCACCTGCGCAAGGGTTCGCTGGTGCTCGACGGCCTCAACACGCTGATCCTCGACGAAGCCGACCGCGCGATGGGCTCCGACGCCATCTCGACATCCCGACGCGCCGCCAGACGCTGCTGTTCTCCGCCACCTACCCGGTGGGGATCAAGCAACTGTCGTCCAAGTTCATGCGCAACCCCCAGCAAGTGAAAGCCGAGGCGTTTCACTCCGACGCACAGATCGAGCAGCGCTTCTACGAGATCTCCCCCGAGGAGCGCATGGACGCGGTGGTCAAGGTGCTGGCGCATTTCCGCCCGGCCTCCTGCGTGGCGTTCTGCTTCACCAAGCAGCAGGTCCAGGAAACCGTCGATCACCTGACGTCCAAAGGCATCTCGGCCGTCGGCCTGCACGGCGACCTGGAACAGCGCGACCGCGATCAGGTACTGGCGATGTTCGCCAACCGCAGCACCTCGGTGCTGGTGGCCACCGACGTCGCGGCCCGTGGCCTGGACATCGACGCCCTGGACATGGTGATCAATGTCGAACTGGCCCGGGACTCGGAAATCCACATCCACCGCGTCGGCCGCACCGGTCGCGCTGGTGAGAAAGGCATCGCCATCAGCCTGGTGGCGCCGTCCGAAGCCCACCGCGCCCAGGCCATCGAGCAACTGCAGAAGTCGCCACTGAGCTGGGACCAACTGGACAACCTCAAGTCCCAGGGCGGCGGCCCGCTGCTACCGGCCATGAGCACCCTGTGCATCGGCGCCGGGCGCAAGGACAAGGTGCGCCCCGGCGACATCCTCGGCGCCCTGACCGGCGAAGCCGGCATCCCCGGCGCCCAGGTCGGCAAGATCGCGATCTTCGATTTCCAGGCCTACGTGGCCGTGGAACGCGGCATCGCCAAACAGGCCCTGCAACGCCTGAACGATGGCAAGATCAAGGGCCGCTCGTTGCGGGTGCGGATCCTGTAATCCAATCGCCTGACAAACAGATCAAACTGTGGGAGCGAGCTGTGTGGGAGCAAGGCTTGCCCGCGATGAAAACGCCGCGGTCTCTTGAGGACCGCAGCGCCTGGATCGCGAGCAAGCTTTGCTCCCACAAAGCCCGCTCCCACAGTGGTTTTCGGTGAAATTAGAATTTGTGAGAGGACACCGTTTTGCGCTCTACCGAAGTCGTGATCATTGGCGCTGGCGCCGCAGGGTTGATGTGTGCGCTGACCGCGGCCGCGCGCGGGCGGCAGGTGATGCTGCTGGACCACGCCAACAAGGCCGGCAAGAAAATCCTCATGTCCGGCGGTGGGCGTTGCAATTTCACCAACATGTACACCGAACCGAGCAATTTCCTCTCGCAGAACCCGCACTTCTGCAAATCGGCCCTGGCCCGCTATACCCCAGTGGGATTTCATTGCGCTGGTGGCCAAGCACGGCGTGCCCTATCACGAGAAAAAGCTCGGCCAGTTGTTCTGCGATAACAAGTCCAGCGACATCCTCGGCCTGCTGTTGGATGAATGCGACCAGGCCGGCGTCAGCCTGCACCTGGACACGTCGATCACGCAGATCGAAAAAACCGACGGCGGCTACCTGCTGCAAACCACCCTCGGCGCCACCGTCTGCCAGTCCCTGGTGATCGCCACCGGCGGGCTGTCGATCCCGACCCTGGGGGCGACCGGCTTCGGTTATCAGGTGGCGAAACAGTTTGGCCATGCGCTGCTGCCGACCCGCGCCGGGCTGGTGCCGTTCACCATCACCGATCAGCTCAAGGCCCTGTGCACCGAACTGTCGGGCACCTCGGTCGATTGCCTGGTGAGCTGCAACGACCAGAGTTTTCGCGAGAACATCCTGTTCACCCATCGCGGCCTGAGCGGTCCGGCGATCCTGCAGATTTCCTCGTTCTGGGAACCGGGGGACACGGTGCAGATCAACCTGTTGCCTGACCACGACGTGCCGCAATGGCTGCAGCAGCAACAGGCCGAACGCCCCAACAGCGAACTCAAGACTCTGCTGGGCGAGTTGTTCACCAAGAAGATGGCCAACCTGCTGGCCGACACCTGGTTCGTCTCCAAACCCATGAAGCAGTACACCCACGCGGAGCTGGCGGACATCGCCGAGAAACTGGCGAGCTGGAACGTCGTCCCCGCTGGCACCGAAGGCTACCGCACCGCCGAAGTCACCCTCGGCGGCGTCGACACCCGGGAAGTCTCGTCCAAGACCATGGAATCATTGAAAAGCCCTGGCCTGTATTTCATCGGCGAAGTGCTGGACGTCACCGGGCACCTGGGCGGGTTCAACTTCCAGTGGGCCTGGGCTTCGGGCTATGCGGCGGCGCAATACGTCTGAGCCAACACAATTCGAGTGTGGACAATAATCCTGTGGGAGCGAGCTTGCTCGCTCCCACAGTGGGCTATGGTGTTTTCTGAATCGCATTCACACGTGAAGGAACACTTTTTGCTGTCAGATGTGATCGCCGCCATTGCGTCAGCGTCATTACTGCCTCAATTTAGCGTCATTGCCCGTCAGGCCCGTGCACTTCATGTCAGCGAACTCGTTTAGCCAGTCTTTGCGTCGCCTTTGGGCGTTGGATAAGTTCAGTTATAGCGTGCGGGTCTTCATCGCCCTGACCGGCAGCATGGGGCTGTGCTGGTACCTGGATGAAATGGCACTGCTGATCCCCTTGTTCCTGGGCATCATCGCCAGCGCCCTGGCCGAGACCGATGACAGTTGGCAAGGCCGTCTCAACGCGCTGGCCGTGACCCTGGTGTGTTTCACCGTCGCGGCGCTGTCGGTGGAATTGCTGTTCCCCTACCCCGTCCTGTTTATCATCGCCCTGGCCCTGGCCGCCTTTGGCCTGACCATGCTTGGCGCCCTGGGTGAGCGCTATGGCGCAATCGCCTCGGGCACGCTGATTCTTTCGGTCTACACCATGATCGGCGTGGACCAGCGCGGCGGCGCGGTCAACGACTTCTGGCATGAACCCCTGCTACTGGTCGTCGGTGCCGCGTGGTACGGCTTGCTGTCGGTGGTGTGGCAGGCATTGTTTTCCAACCAACCTGTGCAACAAAGCCTGGCGCGGCTGTTTCGCGAACTGGGGCGCTACCTCAAGCTCAAATCGTCGCTCCTGGAGCCGATCCGCCAACTGGACGTCGAAGCCCGTCGCCTGGAACTGGCCCAGCAAAACGGCCGGGTGGTCGCCGCGCTCAACAGCGCGAAGGAAATCATCCTGCACCGCGTCGGCAATGGCCGACCCGGGTCGAAAGTCAGCCGCTACCTGAAGCTGTACTTCCTGGCCCAGGACATCCACGAACGCGCCAGCTCGTCTCACTACCCCTACAACGCCCTGGCCGAGGCATTTTTCCACAGCGACGTGCTGTTCCGCTGCCAGCGCCTGTTGCGCCAGCAAGGCAAGGCCTGCCAAGCGTTGGCCGAGTCGATCCAGCTGCGTCAGCCGTTCGTCTACGACCACACCTTCGCCGAGGCCCTCGACGACCTGCACGCGTCCCTCGAACACCTGCGCATCCAGAGCAACCCCGCCTGGCGCGGCTTGCTGCGTTCGTTGCGCGCCCTGTCGGTGAACCTGGGCACCATGGACCGCCTGCTCAGCGACGCGAGCAACCCCGACGCCCTGGCCGACGCCACCGACAGCAGCCTGCTGGACCGCTCGCCGCGCAACCTCAAGGACGTCTGGCTGCGTTTGCGCACCCAGCTCACACCCACCTCGCTGCTGTTCCGGCATGCCTTGCGCTTGCCCCTGGCCCTGAGCGTGGGCTACGCCGTGGTGCACATGATTCACCCGTCCCAGGGCTATTGGATCATCCTCACCACGCTGTTCGTCTGCCAACCCAACTACGGTGCCACCCGGCGCAAGCTCGGCCAGCGGATCATCGGCACCGCCATTGGCCTGACAGTGGCCTGGGCGCTGTTCGACCTGTTCCCCAATCCGCTGGTGCAATCGTGCTTTGCCATTGCCGCCGGGGTAGTGTTCTTTACCAACCGCACCACTCGCTACACCCTGGCGACGGCGGCGATCACCATCATGGTGCTGTTCTGCTTCAACCAGGTGGGCGACGGCTATGGGCTGCTGCTGCCGCGGCTGTTCGATACCTTGCTCGGCAGCCTGATCGCCGGGCTGGCGGTCTTCCTGTTCCTGCCCGACTGGCAAGGTCGGCGACTGAACAAAGTGCTGGCCAACACGCTGACCTGCAACAGCATTTACCTGCGCCAGATCATGCAGCAATACGCAGCCGGTAAAAGCGACGACCTGGCCTACCGCCTGGCCCGACGCAACGCCCACAACGCCGATGCCGCGCTGTCCACCACACTGGCGAACATGCTGATGGAGCCGGGACATTTCCGCAAAGAAGCCGATGTGGGGTTCCGCTTCCTGGTGCTGTCCCACACCTTGCTCAGTTACCTCTCAGGCCTGGGCGCCCACCGGGGCACCGAACTGCCGGCGGAAATACGCGAACAATTGATCGACGGTGCCGGGGTGAAACTGGCCGCGAGCATCGACGAAATCGCCCGGGGCCTGGCGAGCAAACAACCGATTGCAATCCAGAGCGACGAAGAGGAAGCCCTGGCCAGCGAGCTTGAGCAGATGCCGGATGAGATCGACGAGGGGCAGCGTTTGGTACAGACGCAACTGGGGTTGATCTGTCGGCAGCTAGGGCCATTGCGGACCTTGGCGGCGCATCTGATCAAGGACACCAGCGAGGCTTGAGGACTGTGGTGTTTGGATGGGCCTCATCGCGAGCAAGCTCGCTCCCACAGTGGATTGTTGGTGTACGCAGACTTTGTGTCACAGCAGGCCCCTGTGGGAGCGAGCTTGCTCGCGATAGGGCCAGTCCAGGCCCCCTACATCCCATGCGCCTTCAATAACCGCGCATAACTGCCATCCGCCTTCATCGCCGCAATCTCCCGATCAAACCCGGCCACAATCTGCTCATGCTCCGGGTTCTTCAGGCTGACCAGGATATGCAGGCTGTTTTCACTCAAGGGCTTGGGCAGGAACTCCACGGCGCTGCGCACCTTGGGCGATTCCCGGGCCAGGTAATAGCGAGCGACGAACTCGTCTTCCAGGGTCAGCTTCACACGGTCGGCAGCCAGCATGCGCACCGCCATGGCGAAGTTATGCACCGGGACTTTCTGCATTTTCGGGTCTTCATCGAAGTCCTTGGCATAGGCATAACCGCGCACGACGGCGATGGGATAAGCACGCAGCTGTTGCAGGCTATCAAATTGGATCGCCTCGTCCTTGCGCTTGATGAAACGCACGCGGTTGAGCAGGTATTCGGCTGAGAACCGGCCTATATGGGTCCGTTCCTCGCTGTACCAGGCGTTGACCAGCACGTCATAGCGGCCCTCGCCGATACCCAGCATCGCCCGGGCCCAGGGCACCTGTTCGAAGTCCGTGGCATAGCCGGCCCGCGCCAGGGCGGTGCTGACGATATCGGTCGCCAGGCCGCCATTGATCAAGGTGGAATCGGTAAAGGGCGGCCAGGCATCGGCGACCAGGCGCAACTTCTGTGCGCAAGCCTCGTAGCTCAGCAACAGCAACCCGATCAATGCAAGAGCTCGATGCAATCGCGGCATGCCAAACGTCCTTGACGGGTTCAAAGCCCGGTTTGTTTTTAGCCGAAACTCAACAGGCGTCCTCAGACACCCGGTCCTAACATTAGCTCATTGGAACCGCTGCGCAGGGCTGTCACGAAGATTACACAAAGACGACAGCACCGCGACAAAGGAATGATGGCATTTTGGCCTTTGTCACAGATTTTCCGGTCGCGTGAGCAAGAGACTTCCGGGCCAAGCACGCTTACTATCGGCATCAGGTTCTTCAGGAAATTCAAAAAATGGATATCGAGTGGGTCTGCAAACATCACAGCGACCTGAGCAAGGAACAGCTGTATGCCATCCTCAAATTGCGCGCAGAGGTATTCGTCGTCGAGCAGAACTGCGCCTACCCGGACGTTGACGGGCTGGACCTGGAGGGCGACACCTGTCACCTGATGGCCTGGCACGACAACCACCTGGTGGCCTACCTGCGCTTGCTCGACCCGCACTCGCAAAACAGTGACGTGGTGATCGGGCGCGTGGTCATCGCCCCTCAGGCACGCGGCCAGGGGTTGGGCCACACGCTGATGGAACAAGCGCTCAAGCAGGCCGAGAAACATTGGCCTGGCACGTCGATCTCATTGTCGGCCCAGGCGCATCTGCAGGGGTACTACGGGCGGTACGGGTTTGAAGTGGTGGGGGTGGAATACATGGAGGATGGGATTCCGCACATTGGCATGCATCGGCCCTGAGGTCGCCATCGCGAGCAAGCTCGCTCCCACAGGGGTCTGCGGTGAACAACGATCGACTGTGGGAGCGAGCTTGCTCGCGATAGGGCCAGCCCAGACACCGACAGGTCAGGGATACTCAAGCACCGCCTTGATCCGCTGCAAATTCCCCTCGATCCACCCCCGATCGATCGCCCCCCAATCGCGAATCCGATAGCGCCCGGCATGGTTGCGCGCGCCGTCCTCTTGCTCGAACTCACATGTGATATCCAGGTCAGCCAGCGCGGCGATGGTGTCCTGGGCCGTGCGCCGGGGCATGCCGGTGGCTTCGGTGAGCGCAGGGACGTTGCTGGCCAGGCCGCTGTCGATCAGGTAAGCCACGTACAGGCGACGGTAGAAACTGGTCTTGGTCTTGCTCACGTCCATTCAGTCAGTCCTTGTGAGGTTGCAGGTCCCGCCAGATCAGGTACACCCGCAGGTCGAATTCCAGTTGGTGATAGCCCGGCAGCATGTGTTCGCAGAGCTGGTAGAAGGCCTTGTTGTGGTCCGACTCCTTGAAGTGCGCCAACTCGTGCACCACGATCATCTTCAGGAACTCGGGCGCCGCGTCCTTGAACAGCGCCGCGATGCGGATTTCCTTCTTGGCCTTGAGCTTGCCGCCCTGCACCCGCGACACCGCGGTGTGCAGGCCGAGGGCGCGGTGGGTCAGGTCCAGGCGACTGTCGAACAACACCTTGTCGATGGCCGGCGCGTTACGCAGGTATTGCTGCTTGAGGTCCAGCGCATAACCGTACAGGGCCTTGTCGCTCTGGATCGGATGCCGACCCGGGTAGCGCTGCTGCAGGTAATCGCCCAGGCGGTCCTGGGCGATCAATTGCTGAACTTGGGCTTGCAGGGCGGCGGGGTAGGCCTGGAGGTATTTGAGCGCGGTCATCAAAGGGCAGCACAGTCACAAGAGGCCGCCAGTGTAGCGAATTCAGGCCAGCACCGCGCTCCAGTCGAAGGGCTTGGCGAAGGCATTGGTGTCTTCGGCCATCAACGGTCGCGCCACCAGGAACCCCTGCACGAACTCACAGCCATGGGTCTGTAGCCACTGATACTGCTCGCGGGTTTCCACCCCTTCGGCGATTACCCGCAAGCCCAACTGCGTACACAGGTCGATGACCGATGCGGCCAACGCGGCATCCCTGGGCGACCCCGGCAAGCGGGCGATCAAGTGCCGATCGAGCTTGAGGGTATCGAGTTCAAGATCGCGCAGATGCGTCAGCGAACAAGGCCCCGAACCGAAGTCATCCAATGCCACGCGCACCCCGAGCTGGCGCAGCAGGCGCAATTGCTTTTGGGTTTCATCGGGATTGCGCATCAGCGCATCCTCGGTCACCTCGACCTCCAACTGTCGCGGCTTCAAGGCGTGGCGCTCCAGGACCTGGCGCAACTCGGTCACCAGGTTCGGCATGCCGAATTGAGTGCTGCTCAGGCTTACCCCCAACACCAGGTCGTCAGCGAACAACCGCTCCCAGACTTTGCGCTGGGCCGCGCTGCGATGATAAATCCAGCTGCCCAGCCGGCTGATCAATCGCGCCTCTTCCAGCAACGGCAGGAACAGGCCCGGCGGCACGTCGCCGACACTCGGGTGCTGCCAGCGCAACAGCGCCTCGAACCCGCGGATTCGCCCATCGACGATGTTCACCTGCGGCTGGTAGACCATATTGAAATCGCGGTTCTCGATGGCCGAGCGCACGCTCTCTTCCAGCATCAGCCGTGAACGGGCTCGACCGTTCATTTCGTGGTCGTAAAAACGGTATTGCTGGCGACCGGCACGCTTGGCTTCGTACATGGCGATATCGGACGCCCGTAGCAAGCCATCGAGGTTGGCGCCACAGTCCGGGTACGTCGCGATGCCGATGCTGGCGCCAAGCGCCACGTCCATGCCTTCGATCTGCTGGCAGATCGCGACGCGCTCGATGAGTTTCTCCGCGATCTTGGCCGCCTGCTCGGGAAACTCCAAGTCCAGTAGAGCCGTGAACTCGTCACCGCCCAGTCGCGCCAGGATGTCGAAGGGGCGCAGGCACGCCTTCAACTGCTCCGACACCCAGCGCAAGACCCGGTCCCCGGCGTCGTGCCCCAGCGAGTCATTGACCCGCTTGAAGCCGTCGAGGTCCAGGTACAGCAGCACCCAGTTGCTTTCCAGCCGCTCGCTGCGCATCAACAGGTTTTCCGCAGTCTGGTAGAAGCCCCGGCGGTTGAGCAAGCCGGTCAGCGGGTCCGTGACGGCCTGGTATTCGAGCTGCTGGTGCAAGTGGCGAACTACGGACATGTCCTGGAGTGTCACCACCATCGCCTTCTGTTCCGAGGGCAGCGGCGCACAGGACAAGGCCACCGACACCTGCTGGCCGGGCGCCGTGCGCAGCACCGCGTCATGCAATCGCCAGGTTTCACCCCGCCGATAGGCATTGTGGATATCGGAATCGACCCACTCGGGGATGTGCGGTTTCTGCAGGAAATCCAGGAATGGCATGTCCTGCAACTGCTCGGCGGTGGCATTGAGCAAGCGGCAGGTGGACGGGTTGGCGAAGCGGATACAGCCGTTCTCATCCACCACCAGGATGCCTTCGGCGGCGTTGTCCAGCACCGAGGCATTGAAGGCCCTGGCCGCTTCGAGATCCTGGCTCAGGCGCTGCAAGGCCCGGCGATTGCGCTGGTGCTCGAGCAACGCCTGGACCTTGGGCTTGAGGATTTGCGGATCGAAGGGCTTGAACAGGTAATCCACGGCGCCACTGGCGTAGCCCTTGATGACCGCGTCCTGGGATTGCTCGTTGGCGGTCAGGAAAATGATCGGCGTGAGCCGCGTGCGCTGGCTGCCGCGCATCAGGCGCGCCACTTCGAAACCGTCCATGTCGGGCATCTGCACATCCAGCAGAACCAGGTCGATGTCGTGTTCGAGCAGCAGATTAAGCGCCTCGACCCCCGAGGACGCCGTCATGACCTGCCAATCCTGGCGCTGCAACAAGGCCCGCATGCTGAGCAGGTTTTCAGGGTAATCATCAACAATCAAAAGGACAGAGCTGCCTTCGCCGGGCGTTGGTTGCGCGCATTCCATGCTGCTTCTCTTATCGGGCGCCACGTCCGTTTTTACGTAGCAAAGCGGACAAATACTGTCCCCTCACTCTAGACCGGGATTTTGAAAAGCAGTAGGTGTCATCACGCCATCATCCAGACAAAGCCCGAAATAGCCGACTAACGGTCACCCTGCTCAGGCACAGAAACTGCAATGACACCATCGACGAACAATTGACGTCAAACATCCGCCGAACGGTCAACAAAAAAAGCCCAGTCCAGCGTTCCGAAACGCTTCAAAAGGGCGGTTTAAAGCCTCCCGCTACGGCGTACACCTTTACATCTCGACACGCAGGACTTGGACATGATCGATCTCGCAACTTGGAACTTGAGCATTCCCGAAGGCGCCCCACCGGCAACCATTCAAACCTCACAATTGGTTCAAGGCTTCAAGAACCAATATTTCAACTCTGAAACCGGCACCGTGTTTTTCTGGGCTCCCGTGACAGGCGCCACGACGGCCAACGCCATTTACCCACGCAGCGAACTGCGCGAAACCAACGGCGACGGTACGTTGCGTAATTGGCTTTACCCCGCGGCGGATAACAAGCTGGCCGCCACCTTGACCGTCGGCCAAGTGCCCAGCACCGGCAAGCTGGTGATTGGCCAGATCCACGCCAAGGACAGCACCAGCCCCATGGTGAAGCTGGAATACCAGTACAAGACCTACAGTTCCACCGGCAACATCGTCGCCAAGGTGCGCATGCGCCCCGACGACGCAACGGGTCAGGTGATCACCATCGCCACGGGCATCAAACTCAACCAGCCGTTTTCTTACCTGATCCACCTCAACCGCGCAGGTCTGCTGACCATCAACGGTGCCGGATACCAATGGAGCAGCACCGTCAGCAGCACCTGGAGCACCAAGCCGCTGTATTTCAAGGCCGGAGTCTACGTGCAGGACAATACCGGCTACGCCACCGAAGGTGGAAAAGTGACGTTCAGCCTTCTGGACATCGATCACAACCTCTAAGCCTTCCCCCTCGCGCAGCAGCATGGATCGCTGCCTGCTCGTAGCCGACTCGCGCCTTTGCGAGCAACATCGAAGGGCAACGTCAAAAAGCCATCGTTCAAAGAAATTTTGACACTCCCGACTAACGGTCAATTATCTGCGGCACAAAATCGACAATCCCTACTCTGACGGACTGCTGACGCCAACCCTCCGCCGGACGACCGTGCCAATTGCTCGCCCGCGCCCCCTCCTGGCCTCAGCAAAACCGCGTCTTAGAGCCTCCGGCTGTGGCGTAAATCATTTCTTCTTCTCAGAAAGGATCCGAACATGGTCGATCTTGCAACCTGGAACCTGAGCATTCCCGAGGGCAGCCCGCCGAAGACCATCGAAACACCTCGACTGGTGGATGGGTTCAGGGATAAATATTTCAATTCTGAAGGCAGCACGGTGTACTTCTGGTCACCGGTTACCGGCAGCAAGACTGAAAATGCGATCTACCCCCGCAGCGAATTGCGTGAGACCTACAAAGACGGCACCCTGCGCAACTGGCTGTACCCCGATGCCGACAACCAATTGCGTGCGAAACTGGTCGTCAACCAGGTGCCCAGCAGTGGCAAGATCGTGATTGGTCAGATCCATGCCAAGGACAGCAGCAAACCCATGGTGAAGCTGGAATACCAATACAAGGATGCCACCAGCACCGGGGACATCGTCGCCAAAGTGCGCATGCGCCCCAATGACGACGAAGGCCGGGTCATCACCGTCGCCACCGGTGTAAAACTTAATCAAGCCTTCAGTTACCGGCTCCACCTTGATCGTACCGGCGACCTGGGCATTACTGCAGCGGGTCGTAGCTGGTACACCACCATCAGCTCTACTTGGCGGGTCAAGCCGTTGTACTTCAAGGCCGGGGTCTACGTGCAGGACAACACCGGCTATACCAGCGAGGGCGGAAAAGTGACGTTCAGTGTGCTGGATATCGATCACAACACCTGAAATTTCACTTCCGAAAATCTCGTAGGAAATCCCCTCTTGTGGCGAGGGGATTTATCCCCGCTGGGCTGCGAAGCAGCCCCCTTTCCGCCAGACCCACCGCATGCCCCGGTTTTACGGCGGCTGCGCCCCCGAGCGGGAGCAAGCTCCCTCGCCACAAGGGCCCGGTGCGTCCTACAGGTCGATTTTGGCTTCGAAAATCTCCTCTATAGTTCGGTGGGTCTGCTGGCGTTGGTCAGTGGGCAAGGGTTTCGCAGCCCTGGTGAGTTAGAATCACGACCGTCAAAAATCGACATAGGCGAATCCTGCCTACGTTCGGCTTTTTATGGCGGCTGTGTGTGGGAGATCTTCGGGTCTGCCGGGTTTCTCTAACTCCTCGGTCTGCGAACCCGCACATGGCTGCCACCCAATTTGTTTCGCAGCAAACGGTGGCAAATACTTTTCTTGAGTTAGAGGTTTGTCATGAAAGCCGAACAATTGCTCAGCCGCTTCACTCCACTCACCCCGATCGCCACCACACAACCCATCCTGTTCATCGACCGCACCGCCCCACTGACCGAACTCCATGCCTGCGCCAGCGAACGCCTGCACGCTACCCTCGATTACCTGACCCTCATGGCCTGCGCCACGTTGCGCGATTCGGCCGCCAGCGACTTCAACACCCTCACCAATGTTGCTCGGATCCTGGTCCAGGATGTCACCGACGTGTTCGGCGTCATCGAACAACGCGGCCTCGAAGACCAATAAAGCCCTCCCGGCGGGAGATGATCCCCTGTGGGAGCGAGCTTGCTCGCGATAGCGCTGGGTCAGCAGCATGGATGGCGACTGACACAGCGCTATCAGGATCTGTGTGTATATCCATTTCTTTGGTAACGGCTACTTAGGTTCCGCCCTTACGGCGGGTCACTTTTGAAGAGCGCAAAAGTAACCAAAACGCTCCTGCCCCACCACTCGGTGCCTCGCCTAGGCTCGGCATGCCCTCACTCCGGCATTGCTCCGTGGGCCCGCCGCGAAGGGCCATCCATGGCCCAGCGCGGCTATCCCGGCATCCATGCCGGGATGCCCACTCCACAATGCCTGCGTTCGGCCAGCGTGGTTAACGGGGCGCCCGAGATCAACGTCCACCACGAGGCGGCCTGACAGCCGACCTGGCTCTCCTGCTCGTACACCCATCAGATCTGTGGGAGCAAAGCTTGCTCGCGAGGCGGCCTGACAGCCGACCTGACTCTCCTGCTCGTACACCCACCAGATCTGTGGGAGCAAAGCTTGCTCGCGAGGCGGCCTGACAGCCGACCTGACTCTCCTGCTCGTACACCCACCAGATCTGTGGGAGCAAAGCTTGCTCGCGATGACGACAGCACATTCGACATCTTCATCGACTATGACACTGCCTTCGCGAGCAAGCTCCCACACTGGATCTTCAGCACACACAAAATTCATATACACCGCTGGGGCCAATGTGGGAGCGGGCTTGCTCGCGAAGAGGCCAATACATTCAACATCTTCATCAACTGAACCACCGTAATCGCGAGCAAGCTCACCCCTAATCCGCCTGTAAAGTCATCGAGGATGACAGGAGGTCATGTGCATATTCTTTTGATCAGAATAGGATTAAATCCTATCTTATTCAGGAGGCTCATCATGCGCAGCACTCAACAGTTCAGCATCACGCTGCCTAACCAGATGGCTGACGTAGTGAAAGCCAAGGTGGCTGCTGGCGAGTACGCCACTGAAAGTGAAGTCATTCGTGATGGCCTTCGGGCGCTGCTGGCTCGTGATCGTGCTTTGGAAAACTGGCTCGTAGGTCAAGTAGCCCCAGCTTACGATGCCTTGAAAGCTGACCCCTCGCGCACGCTAAGCGTTGATGAGGTGCGCTCTCGATTGGCTGCAGGACACCAGAACGCCACCGTAAAATCGTAAATGGCCCATACCGTCGAGTTTGCACCGCAAGCCCTTGAGCAGTTAGCTGCGCTCTATCGTTACATTGCCACAGAGGCTTCGCCGGAAATTGCCCATCGGTATACCGACGCCATCGTGACCTACTGTAAAGATCTACAGATGTTCTGTGGCGTATATGCATTTTGTGGCTGCTGAAAATCCAATGTGGGAGCGAGACCCCCACCAAGAGCCAGGTCGGCTATAAGGCCGCCTCGCGGTGGACGTAGATTTTCGCGCCCCATTAACCACGATGGCCGAACGCAGGTATTGCGCAGTGGGCCCACGGAGCAATGCCTTCGTTCGGGCATGCCGAGCCTAGGCTCGGCACCGAGTGGTGGGGCAGGAGCGCTTTGGTTGCTTTCGACTGGGCCGGCTTCCGGGCTTTTCGAAAGTGACCCGCCGTAAGGGTGGAACCATAAGTAGCCGTTACCCAAAAAACGGATATACACACAAATCCCACACATAAAAAAACCCGCATCACTGCGGGTTTTCTTACAACGTTGAAGCCTTAGTTAACCTTAGCGTTCAACTCACCTTTCAGATAACGCTGATACATCGCTTCCAAAGAAATCGGCTTGATCTTCGAAGCATTCCCCGCCGTACCAAAGGCCTCATAACGCGCAATACACACATCACGCATCGCCGTCACGGTCGCGCCAAAGAACTTACGCGGATCAAACTCGCTAGGATTGGTCGCCATCAACCGACGCATGGCACCGGTAGAAGCGAGACGCAAATCGGTATCGATGTTGACCTTGCGCACACCGTACTTGATACCTTCGACGATCTCCTCAACCGGCACGCCGTAGGTTTCCTTGATGTCGCCACCGTACTGGTTGATGATCGCCAGCCATTCCTGCGGCACCGAAGAAGAACCGTGCATCACCAAGTGAGTGTTGGGAATGCGCTTGTGGATTTCCTTGATACGGTCGATGGCCAGCACGTCACCGGTAGGCGGCTTGGTGAACTTGTAGGCGCCGTGGCTGGTGCCGATGGCGATGGCCAGGGCGTCGACCTGGGTCTTCTTGACGAAATCCGCGGCTTCTTCCGGGTCGGTCAGCATCTGGCTGTGGTCCAGCACGCCTTCGGCGCCGATGCCATCTTCTTCACCAGCCATACCGGTTTCCAGCGAACCCAGGCAACCCAACTCACCTTCCACCGACACGCCGCAGGCGTGGGCCATGGCGACGGTCTGTTGGGTGACGCGTACGTTGTACTCGTAGTCGGTCGGGGTCTTGCCGTCTTCGCCGAGGGAACCGTCCATCATCACCGAGCTGAAGCCCAGTTGGATGGAGCGCTGGCAGACGTCAGGGCTGGTGCCGTGGTCCTGGTGCATGCACACCGGGATGTGCGGGAATTCTTCGATCGCCGCCAGGATCAGGTGACGCAGGAATGGCGCGCCGGCGTATTTGCGGGCACCAGCCGAAGCCTGGACGATCACCGGAGAGTCAGTCTTGTCAGCGGCTTCCATGATGGCGCGCATCTGCTCAAGGTTGTTGACGTTAAAGGCTGGAACGCCGTAGCCGAACTCGGCTGCGTGGTCCAGCATCTGACGCATGCTGATAAGTGCCATTGTGTCTCTCTCCCGGTCGAGGGTCGTTAATCGTGCCAGCCTGCCGGAGCGGCGGCGGCTATTCAAGTCATTGCGGATCGGGGGTGACCCCGGCCTGCGTGTTCGGTGTCGCTAAACCAAATACTGATGCGATCCCTGTGGGAGCGAGCTTGCTCGCGATGAGGCCAGCACATTCAACATCACTGTCGCCTGATACACCGCTATCGCGAGCAAGCTCGCTCCCACATTGGATCTGCTTTCACATTTGGATCACTGTGGATCAGTTCAATCGTATTACTGCGCCTTGCAACCCCGCCCAATCAAGTCATTGGTGGCGACCCAGTACACTAGGCCTTCCTCACCTTTGACGTGAAATGCCAGCATGTCATCGCTGTACAGCGAACCTTCGACACCCGGTTCAAGCGTGAGGCGATACACCTTATCCGCGCCGCCCAGGCGTACATCGACTCCCTTGCGGGCAGCATCGGCGTAACGCCAGAGCACTTTGGCCTCGCTGTCACAGGTCCAGCTCGTCCAGCCCTCTGCAACGGGCTCGGACGACTGCAAAAAACCCAGTTGCGAACAACCGGCCAGCAATGCCAACGCCACAACGGCGATCAAGCCTTTCATCCGTGTTCCTCGACGGCCGGCACACGCCGTCCGCCATGAGTTAAGAGTCAGACCCGTCAAGGACAACCATGTTCCTTGGCCGGGGTTTGCGTCTCGTATTTGTCCAGGCCGTCCGGTCCGGAACGCTTGTTCAACACCGGGTTGGTCTCGGCCTGCCAGTCGGCCTGGTAACAGCCTTCTTCGGGCGTCGGCGTGCCGGTTTGCGGGGCCGGGGCCTCCGGGCTGCTTGAGCAGGCCACCAGCATCGTCGCCGCCAGCAGCAACGTGAACGTCTTGACCATCAGAACACTCCTTTGCCTGGTCAACGCAACCTCAGGCCTTGGCCCGGCTTTCCAGGACTTCCACGGCGGGCAGCACTTTGCCTTCGACGAATTCGAGGAACGCGCCGCCACCGGTGGAAATGTAGGAGATCTGTTCGGCCACGCCATATTTGTCGATGGCCGCCAGGGTGTCGCCACCGCCAGCAATAGAGAACGCGTTGCTTTCGGCGATGGCCTGGGCCAGCACCTTGGTGCCGTTGCCGAACTGGTCGAACTCGAACACGCCGACCGGGCCGTTCCACAGGATCGTCTGGGAGGATTTCAGCAGTTCGGCGAAGTTGGCTGCGGTTTGCGGGCCGATGTCGAGGATCATGTCATCCTCGGCCACGTCGGCCACCAGCTTGACGGTGGCCGTCGCGCTTTCGGCGAATTCCTTGGCCACGACCACGTCCACCGGCAACGGCACGCTGACCTTGGCGGCGATTTCCCGGGCGGTATCCAGCAGGTCCGGCTCATACAGGGATTTACCAACCGGGTGACCGGCGGCGGCGAGGAAGGTGTTGGCGATGCCGCCACCGACAATCAGTTGGTTGCAGACCTGGCTCAGGCTGTTGAGCACGTCGAGCTTGGTGGAGACCTTGGAGCCGGCCACGATGGCGGCCATCGGCTGGGCCGGAGAGCCCAGGGCCTTGCCCAGCGCGTCCAGCTCGGCAGCCAGCAACGGGGGCCTGCGGCGGCGACTTTGGCAAACTTCGCCACGCCATGGGTCGAACCCTCGGCGCGGTGAGCGGTGCCGAAGGCATCCATGACGAATACGTCGCACAGGGCGGCGTATTGCTGGGCCAGTTCGTCGGCGTTCTTTTTCTCGCCCTTGTTGAAGCGTACGTTTTCGAACAGCACGACGTCGCCGGCCTTTACATCGACGCCGCCCAGGTAGTCAGCCACCAATGGCACGTCACGACCCAAGGCCTTGCTCAGGTAGTCGGCCACAGGCTTGAGGCTGTTTTCCGCCGAGAACTCGCCTTCGGTCGGACGGCCCAGGTGGGAACAGACCATCACGGCCGCGCCTTTTTCCAAGGCCAGCTTGATGGTCGGCAGCGAAGCCAGGATACGCGCGTCGCTGGTGACAACACCGTCCTTGACGGGGACGTTGAGGTCTTCGCGGATCAGTACGCGCTTACCTTGCAGATCGAGGTCGGACATCTTCAACACGGTCATGGGTCGCAATTCCTGGGTAACTGTTTAGAGAGCAGGTTTTTTAGAAGCGGTTTGCAGGTAATGCTCGGCAACGTCCAGCATTCGGTTGGCAAACCCCCATTCGTTGTCGAACCAGGCCAGGATGTTCACGAGCCGCGGCCCGGAAACCCGGGTCTGGCTGGCATCGACAATGGCCGAATGGGGGTCATGATTAAAATCACAACTGGCGTGAGGCAACTCGGTGTAGGCCAGGAGGCCTTTGAGCGGGCCGCTGGTGGCGGCTTCGCGCAGGATCCGGTTGACTTCGGTGGCGTCGGTATCGCTCACGGTCTGCATCGTGATGTCGAGGCAGGACACGTTGACCGTCGGCACCCGCACGGCTTTGGCCTGAATTCGCCCGGCAAGTTCCGGCAGCAGCCGTTCAATGCCGCGCGCCAGACCAGTGGACACCGGAATCACCGATTGGAACGCCGAACGGGTGCGGCGCAGGTCCTCATGGTGGTAGGCGTCGATCACCGGCTGGTCGTTCATCGCTGAGTGGATGGTGGTGATCGACACGTATTCCAGGCCAATGGCCTGATCCAGCAGGCGCAACAGCGGCACGCCGCAGTTGGTGGTGCAAGACGCGTTGGACACCAGCAATTCGTCGCCGGTCAGGCAATCCTGGTTCACGCCATAGACGATGGTGGCGTCGACATCCGCTTCGCTGGCCATCGGTTGGGAGAACAGCACCCGTGGTGCGCCAGCATCGAGGAAACGCTGACCGTCTTCGCGGGTGTGGTAAGCACCGGAACACTCGAGTACCAGATCGACATCCAGGGACGCCCAATCGATGCCCTCGGGGGTGGCGCTGCGCAGGACCTTCACGCAGTCGCCATTGATATGCAGACAATCGCCCTCGACCCGCACTTCGCCGGGGAACCGGCCGTGGGTGGAGTCAAAGCGTGTCAGGTATTCGATGCTGGCCATGTCGGCCAGATCGTTGATGGCCACGATTTCGAAACCGGCCTTGGCCCCTCGCTCGAACAACGCACGCAAGACGCAACGACCTATCCGGCCGTAGCCGTTGAGTGCAACTTTGTAGGGACGCGGTTGGGGCATGGGGGTTCTCTGACCAGGGTGAATCCATCAGGGCAGCGTTGCCTGAGCCATCGCCATCGCGAGCAAGCTCGCTCCCACAGGGTCGGTAGAGATCCTTGTGGGAGCGAGCTTGCTCGCGATGGCGTCAGCCCGGACGACGCGACTTCGGATCAGTCTTCCAGCAACTCTTCAGCCTGACCCAGGATGTTGTCCAGGGTAAAGCCGAACTCCTCGAACAACGCCGGCGCAGGTGCCGATTCGCCGTAGGTGGTCATGCCGATCACGCGGCCTTCCAGGCCCACGTACTTGTACCAGTAATCGGCGTGAGCAGCCTCGATGGCGATCCGTGCGCTGACTTGCAGCGGCAGTACCGCCTGCTTGTAGCCAGCGTCCTGGGCATCGAACACGCTGGTGCACGGCATGGACACTACGCGTACGTTGCGGCCTTGCTCGGTCAGCTTGTCGTAGGCCTGGACGGCCAGGCCGACTTCGGAACCGGTGGCGATCAGGATCAGCTCTGGCTCGCCGATGCAATCCTTGAGCACGTAGCCGCCGCGGGCGATGTCGCCGATCTGGTCGGCATCGCGGTTCTGGTGCTGCAGGTTCTGGCGGGAGAAGATCAGCGCCGATGGGCCGTCGTTACGCTCGATCGCGTATTTCCAAGCCACGGCCGACTCCACGGCATCGCACGGGCGCCAGGTGTCCAGGTTCGGTGTGCAACGCAGGCTCGCCAGTTGCTCGATCGGCTGGTGAGTCGGGCCGTCTTCGCCCAGGCCGATGGAGTCGTGGGTGAACACATACAGGATGCGTTTTTTCATCAGCGCCGACATGCGCACGGCGTTGCGGGCGTATTCCATGAACATCAGGAAAGTAGCGCCGTAAGGCACCAGGCCGCCGTGCAGCGCGACGCCGTTCATGATCGCGCTCATGCCGAACTCGCGAACGCCGTAGTACATGTAGTTGCCGCTGGCGTCTTCGGCGCTGACGCCTTTGCAGCCTTTCCACAGGGTCAGGTTGGAACCGGCCAGGTCGGCCGAACCGCCCAGCAACTCCGGCAGCAATGGGCCGAAGGCGTTCAGCGTGTTCTGGCTGGCCTTGCGGCTGGCGATGGTTTCACCCTTGGCGGCGACTTCAGCGATGTACGCCGAGGCTTTTTCGGCGAAGTCGGCCGGCAGCTCGCCGCTGAGGCGACGCACCAGTTCGTTTGCCAGCTCAGGGAATTCGGCGGAATAGGCGGCGAAACGCTGGTCCCACTCGGCTTCGAGCGCACGGCCCTTTTCCTTGGCGTCCCATTCGGCATAGATGTCGGCCGGGATTTCGAACGGGCCATGGTTCCACTTCAGCGCGGCACGGGTCAGGGCGATTTCCTCGGCACCCAGTGGCGCGCCGTGGCAGTCTTCCTTGCCTTGCTTGTTCGGCGAGCCGAAGCCGATGGTGGTCTTGCAGCAGATCAGGGTCGGCTGGGCGCTTTTGCGCGCGGTCTCGATGGCGGTCTTGATCTCTTCCGGGTCGTGACCGTCGACGTTGCGGATCACCAGCCAGTTGTAGGCCTCGAAACGCTTGGGGGTGTCGTCGGTGAACCAGCCTTCGACTTCGCCGTCGATGGAGATGCCATTGTCGTCGTAGAAAGCGATCAGCTTGTCCAGGCCCAGGGTGCCGGCCAGGGAAGCGACCTCATGGGAAATGCCTTCCATCATGCAGCCATCACCCAGGAACACGTAGGTGTGGTGGTCGACGACATTATGGCCTGGGCGGTTGAATTGCGCCGCCAGGACTTTTTCCGCCAGGGCGAAGCCCACGGCGTTGGCCAGGCCTTGGCCCAACGGGCCGGTGGTGGTTTCCACGCCTGGGGTGTAGCCGTATTCCGGGTGGCCCGGGGTGCGGCTGTGCAGTTGGCGGAAGTTCTTCAAGTCATCGATCGACAGGTCGTAGCCGGTCAGGTGCAGCAGCGAATAGATCAACATCGAGCCATGGCCGTTGGACAACACGAAGCGGTCACGGTCGGCGAACGATGGGTTGCTCGGGCTGTGCTTGAGGTAGTCGCGCCAAAGCACCTCGGCGATATCCGCCATACCCATGGGGGCACCGGGATGGCCGCTGTTGGCTTTCTGCACGGCATCCATGCTGAGGGCACGAATGGCATTGGCACGCTCACGACGGCTGGGCATCGCTGTTCTCCTGCGGGTATTGAATCGAGAATGAATAAAACGGAACTGAAAAAGGCGAGCATTTTCCCTCACCCACCCGCCCCGGGGCAATGACAGATAGTCATCCTGGAGCGTTTTTCCGGTGGATAAAGTCGCATTCGCCAGGTGAAACCTTTCCGCTGATGGCTTGTAGAGTCAAGCACGGTCTGGGAAGTGCCATTTATCAACCAATATCAAAACTTTTTGATATTGAACTTGCGATGATCCAAACCCCTCACTAGACTGCCTCACTGAAACGGACTACCCACTAGTGAAACAGACTGCCCCACGATGAACCTACCCGCGCCCTCCATTCGCCATGACGACTGCGATGAGCTGGCGGCCCTTTGCAAGGCCGGCGGCGACCCGTTGCGGCTCAATGTATTGCGCGCCCTGGCTAACGATTCGTTCGGTGTGCTGGAGCTGGCGCAGATCTTCGGCATCGGTCAGTCCGGCATGAGCCACCACCTCAAGGTCCTGGCCCAGGCCGACCTGGTGGCGACCCGCCGGGAAGGCAACGCCATTTTCTATCGCCGCGCCCTGCCCCACACCGAGCTGCTGGGCGGCAAGCTGCACGCGGCACTGCTGGACGAAGTGGACGCGTTGAACCTGCCGACGGATGTGCAGGCGCGCATCGCCCAGGTCCACGGGCAACGGGCCGCCGCCAGCCAGGACTTCTTCGCACGGGTCGCCGAGAAGTTTCGTGCCCAGCAAGACTTGATCGCCGGCTTGCCGCAATACCGTGAGAGCGTCGTGGCGCTACTCGACAAATTGGGCTTCGAACCCACGGCCACGGCAATCGAAGTCGGCCCCGGCGACGGTGCTTTTCTGCCGGAGCTGGCGCGACGCTTCAGCCAGGTGACGGCGCTGGACAACAGCCCGGCCATGCTCGAACTGGCGCGCCAGGTCTGTGAACGCGAGGCCCTGACTAACGTGCACCTGCAACTGGCCGATGCGCTGGATGGCATGAGCCTGCAGGCCGACTGCGTAGTATTGAACATGGTGCTGCATCATTTCGCCGCGCCGGCCGAGGCGCTCAAGCACATGGCCGGCCTGCTGCAACCGGGCGGCAGCCTGCTGGTGACCGAGTTATGCAGCCACAACCAGAGCTGGGCCAGGGAAGCCTGCGGCGATCTCTGGCTAGGCTTTGAACAAGACGACCTGGCCCGCTGGGCCACCGCAGCGGGCCTCGTGCCCGGGGAAAGCCTCTATGTAGGCTTACGTAATGGTTTCCAGATCCAGGTTCGCCACTTTCAGCGACCCACTGGCGACACTCACCAACGGTAACTTGTAGGAAAACATCGAGATGAGCGAATACTCCCTTTTCACCTCCGAGTCCGTGTCTGAAGGGCATCCGGACAAAATCGCCGACCAGATTTCTGATGCGGTGCTGGACGCCATCATTGCTGAAGACAAGTTCGCCCGCGTGGCGTGCGAGACTCTGGTGAAAACGGGCGTGGCGATCATCGCCGGCGAAGTCACCACGTCGGCCTGGGTCGACCTGGAACAGATCGTTCGCGACGTCATCCTGGGCATTGGCTACAACAGCTCCGACGTCGGCTTTGACGGCGCGACCTGCGGCGTGATGAACATCATCGGCAAGCAGTCCCCCGACATCAACCAGGGCGTTGACCGGGCCAAGCCTGAAGACCAGGGCGCCGGCGACCAGGGCCTGATGTTCGGCTACGCCAGCAACGAGACCGACGTGCTGATGCCGGCCCCGATCACCTTCTCGCACCAGTTGGTTCAACGCCAGGCCGAGGCCCGTAAATCCGGCCTGTTGCCTTGGCTGCGCCCGGACGCCAAGTCCCAGGTGACCTGCCGTTACGAAGGCGGCAAGGTGGTCGGCATCGACGCCGTCGTCCTGTCGACCCAGCACAATCCTGATGTGTCCTACAAAGACCTGCGCGAAGGCGTGATGGAGCTGATCGTCAAGCATGTGCTGCCTGCCGAGTTGCTGTCCAAGGACACCCAGTTCCACATCAACCCGACCGGCCAGTTCATCATCGGCGGCCCGGTGGGCGATTGCGGCCTGACCGGTCGCAAGATCATCGTCGACAGCTACGGCGGCATGGCCCGTCACGGCGGTGGCGCGTTCTCCGGCAAGGACCCTTCCAAGGTGGACCGTTCGGCCGCCTATGCCGGTCGTTATGTCGCCAAGAACATCGTGGCCGCCGGCCTGGCCGAGCGTTGCGAGATCCAGGTGTCCTACGCTATTGGCGTGGCCCAGCCTACATCGATCTCGCTGAACACCTTCGGCACCGGCAAGATCGGCGATGACAAGATCATCAACCTGGTCCGCGAAGTGTTCGACCTGCGTCCGTACGCCATCACCACCATGCTTGACCTGCTGCACCCGATGTACCAGGACACCGCCGCCTATGGTCACTTCGGTCGCACGCCGCAGACCAAGACCGTGGGTGACGATACCTTCACCACCTTCACCTGGGAAAAAACCGACCGCGCCGACGCCCTGCGTGCTGCTGCCGGCCTGTAAGACCTGCGTGTAAAAAAAGCCCCTGGCGACTTGGTCGCCAGGGGCTTTTTCATGCCTGGTGCTTGACTACTCTCATACCGGGGCCTTGTGACGATGGCATTTATCTGTGGGAGCAAGGCTTGCCCGCGATGAGGACAACTCGGTCCCTGTGGTGACGAGGCGCCTGCATCGCGGGCAAGCCTTGCTCCCACAAAATTCCCTAGCCGAAGCTCAAGATCGCCGTGCCACCAGCAAAAACGAAGCCGCACTGGCCAGCAACCCCGCACACATCCGGTTGAACAAACGCTTACCACTGGGCCGCGCGAACAGCCGCCGCGCATAAATCCCCATGTAGCAATACAAGCCGATGGCGATGCATTCCAGCGCCAGGAACAAGCCGCCCAGCACGGCGAACTGTTGGGTGACGGTGCCTGTACGGTCGACGAATTGCGGCAGGAACGCAGTGAACAACAAAATCGCCTTCGGATTACCAATAGCCACCAGGAACTCCTGGCGCGCCAGGCCGGCCCGGCTCATCGATACGCGTCCGGCCTCGCTGTCGGCCTCGGGCTGGGCCCGCCACAACTGCACGGCCAAATAGAACAGGTACCCGGCACCGACGAGCTTGATCCCCAGGAACAGCAGCTCCGAGGTGTGCAGCACGGCGGTGAGCCCCACCGCGGCCAGGGCGATCATGATCGCAAACGCCAGCAACCGACCGATGCCGCCGCTGCACGCCCGGACGAAGCCATAACGCGAGGCGTTACTGATGGAGAGCAGGTTGTTCGGCCCCGGCGCCATGTTCAGCGCAAAGCAGGCCGGAATGAAAACAGCGAGTGTCGGCAGGTCCATTCGGGCGCTCCAGGCAGAGGTGGATCGAAGGCTCATTCTGCACCGGTCATTGCTCGGTTCAAGGGACAGTTGCGCGGCTAAATCGCGCGGGACTGTACCGCCGCGAGTTTGCCATCAGGCGCCGCAAAACCCGGTAACGCTCCGGCCCTCGCAACAGCTGGGACGCTGACTAGCCTTCAGGGACTCAACCGAGCAAGGATGCCTCGATGCCACCGATCCTGTATGCCCTCGCCTGCCTCGTCTTCATTGCCCTCCCCGCGGTCGCCGCGCCCTGCCCCGACTGGCCCGCTGAACGGGCCCGGGCCGAGATCGCCGCGCTGCAACAGCAAATCGACACCTGGGATGACCGTTACCACCGCCTCGGCCAGTCGCTGGTGGCCGATGAGCTTTATGATCAATTCCGCACACAGCTGAGCCTATGGCGCAGTTGCTTCAATCTTGCGGCGCCCGACGATCCCCTGCGCTCGGCGGGCGGAAAGGTGACGCACCCCGTCGTCCATACCGGCCTGGAAAAACTCAAGGACGTCGACGCCGCGGGGGCCTGGCTGCTCGGTCGAGAGGACGTCTGGGCGCAGCCGAAAGTCGATGGCGTGGCGGTCTCCCTGGTTTACCGCAAGGGCCGCTTGCATCAAGCAATCAGCCGCGGCGATGGCGTCCTGGGGCATGACTGGACCGCCAATGCGCACAAGATCGACGCCATCGCACAGCGACTGCGCCAGCCCGTGGACCTGGTCGTTCAGGGCGAGCTGTACTGGCGCCTGGACGGCCATGTCCAAGCCAGCCGCGGCAGTCTGAACGCCCGCGCAACCGTGGCGGGCTTGATGGCGCGTAGCAATTTGACGGCGCAGGAGGCGTCATCCATCGGCCTGTTTGTCTGGGACTGGCCTGAAGGGCCCAGCACCCTGCCCGAGCGGATGGTCGCGCTGAGCGCGCTGGGTTTCGCCGACACCCGCGACTACAACCAGCCTGTCCGGGCGCTGAGCGATGCCGAGCGGTGGCGCGACCACTGGTATCGCACGCCGCTGCCCTTCGCCAGTGACGGGATCGTCCTGCGCCAGAGCCGCCGTCCATCCGCCGACCGTTGGCAAGCCAAGGCGCCGTTCTGGAGCGTGGCCTGGAAATACCCATATGCCAAGGCCCTGGCCGAAGTACGCAAGGTGCGCTTCAAGGTCGGGCGTACCGGGCGCATCACCCCGGTGTTGGAACTTGAACCAACCCTGCTCGACGACCGGTGGATTCGCCGGGTGAGCGTCAGTTCACTCAAGCGCTGGGAGGCGATGGACATCCGTCCCGGCGATCGGGTCGCCATCAGCCTGGCCGGGCTGACCATTCCGCGACTCGACGAGGTGGTGCTGCGCAGCCTTGAGCGCCAGGAGGTCAATGCCCCCGCAGCGAGCGATCATCACTTCTTGAGTTGCTGGCAAGCGACGCCGGGCTGTGAAAGCCAATTCCTCGCACGCCTGAACTGGCTCAGCGGCAAGCACGGGCTCGCCCTGCCCCATGTCGGCCCCGGCACCTGGGAAAAACTCCTGGCTGCCGGTCGGCTCCACGGATTGTTGGATTGGTTGACCCTCGATGCCGCCGAGCTTGCTAACATTGACGGCTTCGGCGAACGCAGTAGCGCGCGCCTGCTCGCCAGCCTCGACAGCGCCCGGCAACGCCCTTTCGGGCAATGGCTCAAGGCCTTGGGCCTGCCGCCCATCGGTGAGGCCCGGCTGGAAGGGCCGTGGCAAGGGCTGGCTGAACGCAGTACCGAACAATGGCAAGCCGAAGCCGGCATCGGACCGGGACGCGCGGCGCAATTGAGCGCCTTTTTTCGCGACCCGCAGGTACTGGCCTTGAGTGACGAATTACGCACCGCCGGGATCGACGGTTTTTAATCCGGGGCCCGTGTAGTTGAACCCAAGGGGCGAAGATGCGTTCCAACAGCGCATCTGTTACCGACCGCTCGCGATTTTTTTACGGAGTTGCTATGAATTTCCTGTCCCCCGCTGCCCTGATGCTCTTGTGCAGCGCCATGGCCGCCCCTTTGATGGCGGACGAGCAGACCCCGGAGCTCACCGGCTGCGCGGCCAAGCGCCAGGGCATCATCAACCAGATCGAACTGGCCAAGTCCCGTGGCAACCAGGACCAGCAGGCAGGCCTGGAAACCGCATTGAGTGAAGTCACCACCCATTGCACCGATGCGTCCTTGCGCAAGGAGCGTGAAAACAAGGTGCTCGATGCCAAGCACGAGGTCAGCCGGCGTCAGGCCGACCTGGAAAAGGCCATGAAGAAAGGCGACGCCGAGCGGATCAACAAACGCAAGGACAAGCTGGCGGCCTCTCGCAAGGAGCTGCAGGAAGCGGTGGATGAGTTGGATAAATAGGTTTCTAGCTGCAAGTTCAAAGCTCCACACTTGCAGCTTGCAGCTGCTTCAAAATCAATAATCCCGAAATTCTTTATGACAGGCACTGCACGCATCTTCGACCTTCTGCACCGCCGGCCCCAGGTTGCTGGCCCTGTAGGGCTGGATCTTGCTGACGATCAGCAATTCACCGGTGGCGGCTTC
The DNA here is from genome assembly GCF_030687295.1 of Pseudomonas beijingensis. Classification (NCBI taxonomy): domain Bacteria; kingdom Pseudomonadati; phylum Pseudomonadota; class Gammaproteobacteria; order Pseudomonadales; family Pseudomonadaceae; genus Pseudomonas; species Pseudomonas beijingensis. The sequence continues at coordinate 5,976,190 of NZ_CP117425.1, forward strand.
AAGGCTGCGGGCCAGCTCCTGGAAGCGCGCCTGTTTTTGCCAGACCTCATCCCGGGCGCTGGTGTGGTCTTGCTCGCGTACTTGTGGAAAGTGCTTCCACGGTTCATGGGACAATTGGTCCAGTTGCGCCGCGCCCTCGGCGAAACGTGCGCCGTCAAACGGCACGCGGCCGCGCAACATGCCACCCAGTTCTTCGTTGGTCTTGAGCATCTGCTTGAAGATCGCCTTGCGCTGGCCCAGGGGAGAATTGGGATCGACGCCGCCACAGGCGGACAACATCAGGCAGGCCAGCACGGCCATGGAAAATCGTTTTACAAACATCTTGGCCTCGGGGCAGGGAACGGCGGTTAGTATCCTCGGGTCATCGGTAAAGACCAATGCCCCTATCAACAATACGGGTTGTTCGAGCGCCTGACAGCGCTCGAATGGCTGCAAAGGAAATCTTCATGAACAGCCGCATCAAGCCCTGGCACAAAGGCCTGGCATTGACCCTACCGCTGATCGCCCTGTTGGCCGGTTGTAATCGCGGCGAAAAGGTCGAGGAACCGCAGACCCACGCCCTCGCCACCTATGTCAGCGCACCCTGGGAGGCGCTGCCTGCGGTGTCCGATGCAGACCTGCTGGCCGGTTTCGGTTCCTGGCGCAGCGCATGCACCCGGCTCAAGGCCGATGCGACCTGGGGCCCGACCTGTGCAACAGCGGCCAAAGTGCCACAAACCGCCGTGGCTGTACGCAACTTCCTGAAACAGAACCTGGACGTGTATGGCCTGCGCTCGGGGGACAACAGCCCCAACGGCCTGATTACCGGCTATTACGAGCCGGTCTACCCCGGCAGCCTCACCCAGACCGCCACAGCGAATATCCCGGTGTACGGCGTACCGGAGGACATGATCATCGTGTCGCTGGACAGCCTCTACCCTGAGCTCAAGGGCAAACGCCTGCGCGGCCGCCTCGAAGGTCGCGTGCTCAAGCCGTACGACGATGCGGCCACCATCGAAACCAATGGCGTAAAGGCACCGGTCATTGCCTGGCTGACCGACCCCATGAACCTGCAATTCCTGCAAATCCAGGGTTCGGGACGCATTCAACTGGCTGATGGCCGCCAACTGCGCATCGGCTATGCCGACCAGAACGGCCATCCTTACCGCCCCATCGGACGCTGGCTGGTCGAACAAGGCGAACTGAAAAAAGAAGACGTGACCATGGGCACCATCAGTGCCTGGGCCAAGGCCAACCCGAACCGCATTCCCGAATTGCTCGGCAGCAACCCCAGCTACGTCTTCTTCAACCGCAACCCCGACAGCAACGAAGGCCCGCGAGGCTCGTTGAATGTACCGCTGACCGCCGGCTACAGCGTGGCGGTGGACCGCAAGGTGATTCCGCTGGGCAGCCTGTTGTGGCTATCCACCACTCGCCCCGATGGCAGCACCTTGAACCGGCCCGTCGCCGCCCAGGACACTGGCGGTGCAATTACCGGCGAAGTGCGGGCGGACCTGTTCTGGGGCACCGGCGAAGCCGCCGGACAGTTGGCCGGGGACATGAAGCAACAGGGACAAATCTGGATGCTCTGGCCCAAGGGCATGGCGCTGCCGTCGGTGCCGCAGGTGGCGAACGCGGTGACCGCCAATCCTTGAGGGATGGGGTGATTGTCCCGGCCTCATCGCGAGCAAGCTCGCTCCCACATTGGATCGGGTGTGTACACGAAATATGTATTCACTGAGATCAACTGTGGGAGCGAGCTTGCTCACGATGGGGCCAGCACAGACACCGGGACTCAGGAACCAGGCTCAGACCGAAACGAAAAAGAAACTCAAGACCAACCCCACCCCCACGAACCACACCAGCGAACGCAGAATCGCCCAGTCCGCCAGATAACAAATGATGTAGAGCAGACGGCTGGTGATGAACAGCACCGCCAACACGTTGATAGTCACCAGCTCGGCATTGCCGGCCAGGTGCGCGACGATCACGGCGGCGGCAAAGAACGGGCTGATTTCAAAACTGTTCAGTTGCGCGGCGAAGGCACGTCGGGGAGCGCCTTCGAGCGAGTCGAGAAAATCCCGGGGGTCGTGGTTATCCTGCAACCGGTATTTCCCACCGGCCTTGGCGATCCCGATACACAAGTAAGGCAGGAGAAAAGCAATCAATACACACCACAGGGCAACCGTCATACCGCACTTCCTTTTTTGAGTTTTATAGAAAATCGAACGTCAGCCATATCGGTCAGAACTTCATCACCAGCATGCCAACCAACACCAGCCCGCAGGCTAAGAGCCGCGGCAAACCGAAAGGTTCTTTCAAGTAACGCATGCCGAACAGCACCACCAGGATCACGCTGATCTCCCGCAGCGCCGCCGCTTCGGCAATCGAGCCCAGTTGCATGGCCCACAGCACCAGAGCGTAGCTGAACAATACGCAGAATCCGACCGCCAACCCCAGCCGCCATTGTTCGCGCCAGAATCGCATGAACGCCGGCCGTTTGCTCACCAGCGCCAGCAATGGGAACGGCCAGGCACTGAGCAGCGTGACCCAGACCAGGTAGTCCAGCGGCTGGGACCAACGCCGCAGGGCGTGGCCGTCGATAAAGGTGTAGCAACCGATGCACAGGCCGATCAACGCCACCACCGGCAACATCGACCAGGGCAGCCGGTCACCGCCACCGCCCTGCCACAACAGGCAAAGCATGCCGAACGGGATCAGCAAAATACCGATGACCTGCTGGGTCGTCAGCGCTTCACCGGCGAAAACAAACGTCAGGGCCAGCACCACCAGCGGCGACAGGCCACGCATCAGTGGATAGACCAACCCCAGGTCACCGACCCGATAAGCCTGGATCAGCAAATAGCGGTACAACAGCTCGAACGCCGCCGACGCCAGGATCCACGGCCAGATTTCCAACGGCGGCCATGCCACGAAACCCAGGGCCAATGCGACGACCAGCAAGGCGACACTGTCCATGCACGCCACCACCAGCAAACGTTCGCCGCTGAACTTGATCAGCGTATTCCACGCCGCATGCAACAGCGCCGCTACCAACACCAAAGCCGTCGCAAGCACGGCACGCTCCTTGTCTGGCTCCCGCTCCTACGATCAGCGGGACTCATGAATTGATTCGCTATCGTTTATACTGCAAGCCGATCACGCCGCACTCAGTTGCGCATAAAGCCAATTCCAATAATTTCGCTGTTGTCCCGTTCACTCGAACCGGGGCGCCGGCATGCGTATGCCTGATCCGGGCGTCAAGACTACAGACAGAGACCTTGCGCATGCCACTCGCCTTGCTTGCTTTGGCCGTTGCCGCTTTTGGCATCGGCACGACTGAATTCGTCATCATGGGCCTGTTGCCCGATGTCGCCCGGGACCTGGCCGTGAGCATTCCCCAGGCCGGGCTGCTGATCACCGGCTACGCCCTGGGCGTGGTGTTCGGCGCGCCGATCCTGGCGATCGGCACCGCCAACATGCCGCGCAAGGCCACGCTATTGGGCATGACCTTGATGTTCATTCTTGGCAATGTGCTCTGCGCCCTGGCGCCGAACTACACCACGCTGATGGCCGCCCGGGTCATCACCGCACTGTGCCACGGAGCGTTCTTTGGCATTGGTTCGGTGGTGGCAGCCGGGTTGGTGGCGCCAAACAAACGAGCCCAGGCGATTGCCATGATGTTCACCGGCCTGACCCTGGCGAACGTGCTGGGCGTCCCGTTGGGCACGGCCCTGGGTCAATACGCCGGCTGGCGCTCGACCTTCTGGGCGGTCTCGATCATCGGCGTGATCGCCGCCATCGCCCAATGGGTCTGGCTGCCCAAGGAAATCCCCATGGACAAAGCCAACCTGGCCAGCGAGTTCAAGGTCCTGGGCAAGGTCAACGTATTGCTCGCCCTGGGCATGAGCGTGCTGGCCTCCACCAGTTTGTTCAGCGTGTTCACCTACATCGCGCCGATCCTGCAGGACATCACCGGTGTCAGCCCCCACGGCATCACCGTCATGTTGCTGCTGTTCGGCGTCGGTCTGACGGCGGGCAGTTTCCTCGGCGGGCGCCTGGCGGACCGGCGCCTGCTGCCTGCGCTGGTGGGCATGGCCTTGGCCGTGGTGCTGGTGCTGGCCGCGTTCAGCCAGACCAGCCGGTCGGTGATCCCGGCGGCGATCACCCTGGTGCTGTGGGGCATCTTCGCCTTCGCCCTGTGCCCAATCCTGCAACTGCTGATCATCGACCAGGCCCATGAAGCACCGAACCTCGGCTCCACGCTCAACCAGAGCGCATTCAATCTGGGCAACGCGGCCGGGGCCTGGATGGGTGGATTGGTGGTGGCCAGTGGTGCCGACCTGGCGGATCTACCGTGGACCGGAGCAGCGGTCGGCGGCCTCACGGTATTGACCGCCTTGTTCTTTATTCATCGCCAACGACGCTTGGCAGCAGTCGTTGTTTGAGGGCCTGGGACGTCGGCCCTGCCCGTGAACGGGGCGCCTGACATCAGGTTTGTGCCTACTCCGAGTCGTTGCGCCGCGCTGTCGTAGCTGAGGGTTTGTCTTTGGGCAGGCCAACTTCACTGCGGATCTGCGCATGGCTGATCAAAGCGAAGATAAAACTCCCGCCGACGATGTTGCCTGCCAATGTCGGCCCGGCGAAGACCATCCAGAAATCCTCCCAGGACAACTGGCCGGCAAACACCAGGTAGGACACTTCGGCCGAGCCGACGACGATGTGGGTGAAATCCCCAAGCGCCATGAGGTAGGTGATCAGAATGATGATCCACATCTTGGCGCTTTCCATGGAGGGGATCATCCAGACCATGGTGGCGATCATCCAGCCGGGAAATGATGCCTTTGGCGAACATCTGGCCGGTGTCGTTCTCCATGACCTTGCGGCCGATCTCCAGGAAAGCCTGGTCGGTGCGCGGGTCGAAAATCGGCAGGTGCAACATCACGTAGGCCACCAGCAAGGTGCCACACAGGTTGCCCACCAACACCACACCCCCCAAAGCCGTAGCAACCGACCGAAGTTGCCCAGCGTGGGTTTGCTCATGATCGGCAGCACGGCGGTCAGGGTGTTTTCGGTGAACAGTTGCTGGCGGGCCAGGATCACCGCGAGAAAGCCGGCGCAGTAACCGAAACTGGCGATCACCTTGAAGCCCTCGTGATCCGGCAGCCGGGAGCTGAGCAAGCCCATCGCCATCAGCGACAGGCCCATGGTCAACCCCGCCGCCAGGGCCGACCACCAGAGCGCGGCGATACTGCGCTCCAGTTCCTGGTTGCCCTGGGTGCGGATGATTTCATGCAGCACTGCGGCCCGCGGTGGCTGGTTACGGTCGACTTCGTGCTGTTCCTGCGCCGAAAGATCAGGGGTCTTGCCTTCTTCGTGGGTGTCCATACAGCTCCTGAACCGGTGGCGTGATGTACCTACGACACGCGGCGTTCGGAGCTGTTCAGTGGGACCCCACTCAAATGTGGGCGCGAGCTTGCTCGCGATAGCGGTGGGTCAGTTTGCATCGATGCTGGATGCGCAATCGTCATCGCGAGCAAGCTCGCTCCCACAGGGGATTGGTGGTGGACGCTTATCCTGTGACCGGCCCAGAACCCCTGTAGGAGCGAGCTTGCTCGCGATGAGCGCGCCGCCGATCTCACGCGACGACATCGTCCTTGAACTGATCCTTGACGTAGGTGATCTCGGTCCGCCCATGAGGCGCGGGCAGGCCGTCTTCGCCAAGGTTGACGAAGACCATCTTCTCCACGGTCAAGATGCTTTTGCGGGTGATTTTGTTGCGCACCTCGCAGGTCAGGGTGATGGAGGTGCGGCCAAACTCGGTGGCGGTAATGCCCAGCTCGATGATGTCGCCCTGGCGCGAAGCGCTGACGAAATTGATTTCCGAGATGTACTTGGTGACCACGCGCTGGTTGCCAAGCTGGACGATGGCGTAGATCGCCGCTTCTTCGTCGATCCAGCGCAACAGGCTGCCGCCGAACAGCGTGCCGTTGGGGTTGAGGTCTTCGGGCTTGACCCATTTGCGGGTGTGGAAATTCATGATCACTCCTGAGCGTCTGGCCAATGGATTGCAGCATCATGGCAGACCGGGCGGACAGGCTCTATGTCGCTGCCCCTATAACTGTCATCGGCAATTTCGATTTGCCCGACAGAAACCCTTTTGGAAGATCCGATTAGCCCGTTATAATCGCCACCGCTTTACCGGTCCACCCTTTGGACCGTTCCCGCCACCTGTCCGAGGGGCGCTGCAGCAGGCTCGACCTGTCAGGCTCGGATGGGGCGTTGTTTGTACGGGCCTGCCCGCACGGACACTAAACGCACAACGGCGCCCATTCGCATACATTACGAATGGAGGCTCTTCATGAGCGCTGTTATCACGCCTGCCGCTTTTACCGACTACAAAGTCGCCGACATGTCCCTGGCTGCCTGGGGCCGTCGCGAAATCATCATCGCCGAATCCGAAATGCCAGCCTTGATGGGCCTGCGTCGCAAGTACTCTGGCGAACAGCCATTGAAGGGCGCAAAAATCCTCGGCTGCATCCACATGACCATCCAGACCGCCGTGCTGATCGAAACCCTGGTTGCCCTGGGCGCCGAAGTCCGCTGGTCGTCCTGCAACATCTTCTCGACCCAGGACCAGGCCGCTGCCGCCATCGCCGCTGCCGGCATCCCGGTTTTCGCCTGGAAAGGCGAGACCGAACAAGAGTACGAGTGGTGCCTGGAGCAGACCATCCTCAAGGATGGCCAGCCATGGGACACCAACATGATCCTCGACGACGGCGGTGACCTGACCGAGCTGCTGCACAAGAAATACCCGGCCGTGCTGGACAAGGTCCACGGCGTGACCGAAGAAACCACCACCGGCGTACACCGCCTGCTGGACATGCTGGCCAAGGGCGAGCTGAAAATCCCGGCCATCAACGTCAACGACTCGGTGACCAAGAGCAAGAACGACAACAAGTACGGCTGCCGTCACAGCCTCAACGACGCCATCAAGCGCGGCACCGACCACCTGTTGTCGGGCAAGCAAGCGCTGGTGATCGGCTACGGTGACGTGGGCAAGGGTTCGTCCCAGTCCCTGCGTCAGGAAGGCATGATCGTCAAGGTTTCCGAAGTCGATCCGATTTGTGCCATGCAGGCTTGCATGGACGGTTTCGAGCTGGTTTCGCCGTTCATCGACGGGATCAACGACGGCACCGAAGCCAGCATCGACAAGGCCCTGCTGGGCAAGATCGACCTGATCGTGACCACCACCGGCAACGTCAACGTCTGCGATGCCAACATGCTCAAGGCCCTGAAGAAGCGCGCCGTTGTCTGCAACATCGGTCACTTCGACAATGAAATCGACACTGCTTTCATGCGCAAGAACTGGGCATGGGAAGAAGTGAAGCCACAGGTGCACAAGGTTCACCGCACCGGCACTGGCAGCTTCGACCCACAGAACGACGACTACCTGATCCTGCTGGCCGAAGGTCGCCTGGTCAACCTGGGCAACGCCACCGGTCACCCAAGCCGCATCATGGACGGTTCGTTCGCCAACCAGGTCCTGGCCCAGATCTTCCTGTTCGGCCAGAAGTACGCCGACCTGTCGCCGGCCCAGAAAGCCGAGCGCCTGACCGTGGAAGTACTGCCCAAGAAACTCGACGAAGAAGTGGCCCTGGAAATGGTTCGCGGTTTCGGCGGCGTGGTCACCCAACTGACCAAGCAACAGGCTGACTACATCGGCGTCACCGTCGAAGGCCCGTTCAAGCCGCACGCTTACCGCTACTGATCGGCGCCCTTCCCTTTGGAAGCGGGCCTGTGGGAGCAAAGCTTGCTCGCGATGCAGACACCTCGGTCCAGCTATCGGACCGAGGCGATGCCAATCGCGAGCAAGCTCGCTCCCACATAAACCCGCTCCCACAAGGGATATGCAGGCCTCTCCGGCTTACGAGTTTCCAAGGATACGACCATGTCCCAAGACCGTCGCTACAGCTTCGAGTTCTTCCCGACGAAGACCGATGCTGGGCATGAAAAACTGATCGCCACTGCCCGCCAGTTGGCCAGCTACAACCCCGACTTCTTCTCCTGCACCTATGGCGCCGGCGGTTCTACCCGTGACCGCACCCTGAACACCGTGTTGCAGCTCGAAAGCGAAGTCAAAATCCCGGCCGCGCCGCACCTGTCCTGCGTCGGCGACAGCAAGGACGACCTGCGCAGCCTGCTGTCCCAATACAAGGCCGCTGGCATCAAGCGCATCGTTGCCCTGCGTGGCGACCTGCCCTCGGGCATGGGCATGGCCAGCGGTGAGCTGCGCCACGCCAACGAACTGGTGAGCTTCATTCGTGAAGAAACCGGCGAACACTTCCACATCGAAGTGGCGGCGTATCCGGAAATGCACCCGCAAGCACGCAACTTCGAAGACGATCTGCGCAATTTCGTGCGCAAGGCCAACGCTGGCGCCAGCAGCGCGATTACCCAGTACTTCTTCAACGCCGACAGTTATTTCTACTTCGTCGAACGTATCCGCAAGCTGGGCGTCGACATTCCTGTCGTGCCGGGCATCATGCCGATCACCAACTACAGCAAGCTGGCGCGCTTCTCCGACGCATGCGGTGCAGAAATCCCACGCTGGATCCGCAAGCAACTGGAAGCCTATGGCGATGACTCCGCGAGCATCCAAAGCTTCGGCGAGGAAGTCATCACACAAATGTGTGAGCGGTTGCTGCAAGGCGGTGCACCGGGGCTGCATTTCTATACCCTTAACCAGGCCGAGCCCAGCCTCGCGGTATGGAAAAACCTCAAGCTGCCGCGTTGATTGACTTAACGCAGTGGTAAAAAGAGGCCTTGGCGAAAACCAAGGCCTTTTTTCATTCGGTGGGCGCCTGCCTTAAGCAAATGCGTTTGCATCGGGTGAACACCGCGAGGCCATCCATGAGCACAAAAGGCAATCAAGGCGCAGGCCAGAGCGCTCTAGCTATTTGATGAGCTCTCGTCGTAACCTCAGGCCCATGCCCGCCATTGTCCAGTTGCTAACCGCCCTTCTTCTCTTGTGCCTGAGCGTGACCGCCCAGGCCGAGAAGTTGCGCATTGTCACCGAACCCTGGGCACCTTATGTCTACGAAGAGAACGGCAAAATGCTCGGCCTGGACTACGAAACCACGGCCATTGTGTTCAAGCGCCTGGGCATCGACGTGGAATGGCAGTTCCTGCCCTGGAAGCGTTGCCTGGCGATGCTGGAACAGGGCTTGGCGGACGGTGCGCTGGACATTTTCCACAGCGATGAGCGCGATGCCCTGTTGCTTTACCCCAGCGAACCGCTGTCGGACGTGGAATTCGTGATGTTCTACGCCAACGCCCGCCCCCATCCTTTTCGCACGCTCGACGACCTGGGCGGCCTGACCGTCGGCACCTCGCCCGGTTACCTGTACAGCCAGGCCTTCAGTGAATCGACCCTGTTCAAACGGGAAACGGCGCCCACCCACGAAGCCAATTTCGGTAAGTTGCAACTGGGTCGGATCGACCTGCTCATCACCGACCGCAGGGTCGGCCGGCATGTGCTCGAACATATGCAGTTGGGCGACCAGATTACCGAAAACCCGACGGTGATAAGCCGTCAAAGCCAATACCTGGCGGTGCGGCGCAATGCCGGGATGGATTTGCTGGTGCAACGCTTCAGTGCCGAACTCAAGCGTTTCAAGCGCGAACCGGCCTATGCAGAACTGAGCGCCCGCTACGGCGCAGGTCCGATGACCAAGGCCTCCTCGCCCAGCCGGGCCAGCGCTGAAATAAACCGTTGAGCAGCAGGAAAGCGGCGCGGGGCGTTTGCTCTGTTATACTCCGGCCTTCCCGCCAGGCTCACGCCCGGACGCCCGGTCTTGCAAAAGGCATCCCGACACCGCTACAGCGCAGCCTACAGCCCGCGCGAGCCTTGTCCGGACCCGCCCTCGAGGCCCGGCAGGACCGGACGGGATGACGTCTTTTGGTTGAGCGTCATTCGCGCCCGGCAAGACTATCCCATTGGGCCAGGCCCTCACTAAAACAGGATTACTCATGTCCTTTGCTTCCCTCGGTCTCTCCGAGGCTTTAGTCGGCGCCATCGAAGCCGCCGGCTATACCCAGCCTACCCCGGTGCAACAGCGGGCCATTCCCGCCGTGTTGCAAGGTCGCGACCTGATGGTCGCGGCGCAGACAGGTACTGGTAAAACCGGCGGTTTCGCCCTTCCGATTCTGGAGCGGTTGTTTCCCAACGGTCACCCAGACAAATCCCAGCGTCATGGCCCGCGCCAACCGCGCGTACTGGTCCTGACCCCTACCCGCGAACTGGCGGCCCAGGTACACGAGAGCTTCAAGGTCTACGCTCGCGACCTGAAGTTCGTCAGCGCCTGCATTTTTGGCGGCGTCGGCATGAACCCCCAGGTCCAGGCCATGTCCCGTGGCGTCGATGTACTGGTGGCCTGCCCCGGTCGCTTGCTTGACCTGGCCGGCCAGGGCAGCGTCGACTTGTCCCACGTTGAAATCCTCGTGCTGGACGAAGCCGACCGCATGCTCGACATGGGCTTCGTCCATGACGTGAAGAAAGTTCTCGCCCGCCTGCCCGCCAAGCGCCAGAACCTGCTGTTTTCGGCGACGTTCTCCAAGGACATCACCGACCTGGCCGGCAAGCTGCTGCACAACCCGGAGCGCATCGAAGTCACGCCGCCGAACACCACGGTCGAGCGTATCGAACAGCGTGTGTTCCGCCTGGCGGCCAGCCACAAGCGTGCCTTGCTGGCGCACCTGATCACCGCTGGCGCCTGGGAACAGGTCCTGGTGTTCACCCGTACCAAGCACGGCGCCAATCGCCTGGCCGAGTACTTGGACAAGCATGGCCTGCCAGCCGTGGCGATCCACGGCAACAAGAGCCAGAACGCCCGTACCAAGGCCCTGGCCGATTTCAAGGCCGGCGAAGTGCGCATCCTCGTGGCCACCGACATCGCCGCCCGTGGCCTGGACATCGACCAGTTGCCCCACGTGGTCAACTTCGAGTTGCCGAACGTTGATGAAGATTACGTTCACCGTATCGGCCGTACCGGCCGGGCCGGTCGTTCGGGCGAAGCGATCTCGCTGGTCGCGCCGGACGAAGAAAAGCTGCTCAAAAGCATCGAGCGCATGACCAAGCAGAAAATTGCCGACGGCGACCTGATGGGCTTCGATGCCAGCACCATCGAGGCCGAGAAGCCTGAAGTACGCGAACGTCCGGATGTGCGCAATCCGCGCAATGCCCGTGGCCCACGCGGTGACGGCCCGAACGGCGGTGGTGGTGGCGGCGGTCGCAAAGACAAAGGCAAGGACAAGGGCAAGGAAAAATCGGCCAGCAACAGCAATGGCCGCGGCGAACGCCCTGCCCGCGAGCAGAAGCCCCGCGAAGGCACCCCGGCCCGTGAGCAGCAGCGCCCGGCCCCGCGCGCCGCAGCCGATCGTGCTCCAGACGAGTTCCTGGACGACGACGTAGACAACTTCGGTAACCGCGTCGACTACGTGCCGCAGCAGAAACCGGCCCAGGGCCGCGGTCGTCGCCCAGGTGCCCCGGCACAGGGCGCCGGTGCAGGCGCTCCGCGCAGTGGCCAGCCACAAGGCCGCCAGAACGGTCCGCGCAACAGCAACGGCTCGTCCACCGGCACCCCGCCGGCCAAGCGCAGCGGCCCACGCAACGGCGCCCCGCGTGACGGCCAGGCCCGTCGCGACGACACCCGCCCGCGCCGTCCGGCCCGTGACGACCAGCCTCGCCAGGAACCCGCCGTGCAGAACCCGCGCAGCAACCAGCCGAAGATCATGCACAAGGAATCGAAAGCCGATCGCTTCCCGACGCCTGAGCAGCTGGATCAACTGCCAAGCCGCCCACGGGGCGAAAAACCGGCATTGCTGACGCGCAATCGCTGAGTTTTTCCAAGCCGTAAAAAAAGCCCCAGGTCTCGCGACCTGGGGCATTTTTTTGGTCCTACACAATTCCAAATGTGGGAGCGGGCTTGCTCGCGAATGCGTTCTATCAGGCAATATTTTATCGACTGACCCACCGCATTCGCGAGCAAGCCCGCTCCCACAGAAGTCCTGCGCTGTTTATTCGATTTTCATGTGGCAATAAAAAACGCCCCTGATCGCAAGACCAGGGGCGCTTTTTGTCAGGCGCGAAGGTTACTTCGCTTTGACACCTTCAAACGAGACGTACAGTTCGACCGCATCGGAGGTTGGACCCAGGTCTTTCTGCTTGCCGAAGTCCGAACGCTTGATGCTGGTGGTGCCTTCGAAGCCCGCACGGTAGCCGCCCCATGGATCCTTGCCTTCACCCAGGAAGGTGGCCTTGACCACAACCGGCTTGGTCACGCCCAGCAGGGTCAGGTCACCGGTCACATCGGCGGTTTCCTTGCCATCGGCGTTTTTGCCGGTGGATTTGACGCTGGTGGAAACGAAGGTGGCCTTGCCGAATTTGCTGGCGTTCAGGAAATCAGCGCTGGCGATGTGCTTGTCGCGCTCGGCGTGATTGGTGAACACACTGGCGGTATTCACGTTGAACTCGATCTTGCTGGCTTCAGGCTTGGCGGCGTCGAAGCTGAACTTGCCGTCGATGTCCTTGAAGGTACCGGTGATGTAGCTATAGCCCAGGTGGCTGATCTTGAAGTCGACGAAGGCGTGCTGGCCTTCCTTGTCGACGACGTAGTCGGCAGCCATGGCCTGACCGGCCGACAGCAGGGCAGAACCAATTGCCAGGGCGGCGAGCGTCTTTTTCAACATGCTTTCTATTCCTTTGGAGTCGAGGTTGAACATCAGGCTTGGCGCCCCAGCATTCGCTTGAGGGTCGCGTCACGGTCGATAAAGTGGTGTTTCAATGCTGCCAACGCATGAAGGCCGGAAAAAATCACCAGCGCCCATGCCAGGTAGAAGTGAATCTCACCGGCGACGTCTGCCTGATCGGGCAGTCCGGACACCAGCGCGGGTACTTCAAACAGGCCAAACACCGGAATCCCGACACCGTCTGCGGTGGAAATCAGGTAACCGGCAATCATCACGGCGAACAACCCGAGATACAGTGCGCTATGGCCAAGCTTGGCGCCGACGCGGGTCAGGCGGCCATAGGTTGGCAGGGTCGGTGGTGGCGGGCTGACAAACCGCCAGATCACCCGCAGCAACATGACCGCCAGCAGCACCAGGCCAATGCTCTTGTGCAGGTCCGGCGCATCTTTGCGCCAGGTGCTGTAGTAATCCAGGCCGACCATCCACAGGCCCAGGGCGAACAGCCCGTACACCACCAGCGCAACGCCCCAGTGCACAGCGATACTGACCCAGCCATAGCGAGAAGAAGAGTTGCGAAGCTGCATTGCTCATATCCTGTAAAAACTGCGATCAAGACTAGCGAGTTATCTATCGATTTAAAGCGGAAAATTTCGCTTTGAAATATCGAGAAATACGATCTTGAGTCTGGAGGGGGTGGGTTAAGGAAAGATTAAAGCCAATACAATGCGTGATATCAGGACGGGCCTCATCGCGAGCAAGCTCGCTCCCACACTGGCCGAGCGCAATCCCTGTGGGAGCGAGCTTGCCCGCGATAGTGGCTCAAGCAAAAAAAAGCGCGGCTGACATGCCGCGCTTTTTTCTGTCACCGAGCCTTACTGAGCCTTGGTCTCAGTCGCTGTCGGCGTTGTCGCTGCCGGCTTGGCCGCCGGTTTCTTCGCCGGCGTAGCTTTCTTCACCGGCGCTTTTTTAGCCGGGGCCTTGGCGGCTGGTTTTTTCGGCGCTGGTTTGGTCGCGGCTTTCTTGGCCGGCTCAACCTTCGCCGGGGCTGGCGCGGGAGGCTCCACCGGGGCCGGCGCTGGGGCGGGGGCCGGCACGGGAGCAGGTGCTACCGGCTCTGGCGCCTTCACCGGCTCCGGCTTCTTGTCGTCATCCGAACCGCCAAACAGGTTGCTGAAGAAGTTGCCCTTCTTCGCGGCCACCGCACCGGCCGCTGCCGCTGTGGCCGCCGGAGCCACCTTGGCCGGTTCAAACGACTTGCCGGCCGCCAGGTCTTCAACCTGGCTGGCTGCCCGCTGGCCGCTGCGCAACGCACCTTCCAGAGTGCCCGGATACAAGGTGTCGGTGTGCTCGCCGGCAAAGGCTACGCGTTGCAATGGCTTTTCCCACAGGCGCCAGTACTTGCTGATCTGGCCCGGGCCAAAGGCCAGGTACGCGCCGCCCATGGATGGGTCGGTACTGTAGCGGCGGATCTCATAGCCGGTGAACGCGCCACGGGCCTGTGGATAAAACGCGTGCAGGCGGATCAGCACCTGATCGACCATCTGCTTGTCGCCGAAGGCTTGCATCACCCGGGCGTTGTCGCCGGACAGGTTGATGACCACGTTGGCGCCGCCCTTCATGGCCGGCTCGATCCACATCATGCCCAGGCCGGTGTTGCTGTAGATCTCGCCCGACATGCGCGCCTTGCTGTCCCAGACCGGGGTCTTGAACTTGAGCATGATCTGGTCGCGCCAGCCGTAGTTGGTACCCTTGATCGCGCCTTGATGCTGGGCATCCAGGGCTGGGGTCAGCTGGATCTTGTTCAGCGCCCGCAACGGCACCGCCAGCACCACATAGTCAGCCTGGTAGCCAACGCTGCCGACCTTCACGGTCACGCCGTCCTTGTCCTGGGAGATGGCCGACACCGGCGAGTTGGTCTTGATGGTCTTCAGTTGTTTGACGAACGCCTGGGCCAGCACCGGACTGCCGCCGAGCAGGCGCGAGGCCCGCAGGTCGCGGTCGGACACGCCGCGATAAACGCGGTTCTGCTGGGCGAAATACAGCAGCGACAGGCGCGAAGGTTCGTCATAACGGGTACGGATTTCCTGGTTCACCAACTGACGCGCCGTGGCCGGCAGTTGCAGGCGATCGAGCCAGTTGGACACGGTGATCTGGTCCAACGCGTGCAACGTGTTGTTGGCCGCCGGGTTTTGCGGGTCTTCGATGGAGCGCGCCAGATCATCCAGGGTGGTTTCGTAGCGCTTGAGGGCTTCGGCGGTGGCCGGCTGCTTGGTCGCCAGGTCGGCGGCGGTAAAGTAGGTGCCGTCGATCAGGTAGCTGGGGGTGCGCACGAATTCCGGAGCCGGCGTGGTGCTCAGCTTGAAGGTGGAGACGTACTTGTTCAGCACCGGCTGAGTCTTCTCGTTGCCGATCCATTCGCTGGTGGCCATGCCCGAGCGACCGCCCAGGCTCGGCTTGGCTTCCAGCAGCGTCACGGCCCAGCCTTTGTTCTGCAACTCATAGGCCGCGGTGAGCCCCGCCAGGCCGCCGCCGATGACGATGGCCGTCGGTTGTTTGTCCTTGGCCAGCGCCGAAACGCTGAACAGCCCTATCATTACCAGCGCACAGGCGCGCAGCCAACCAGCAGACATTCAACGAACTCCGGATTAAACGTAGGAAATTTCAGCTTTCGAGCCAGGCGGCTCGCGGTTTTTCGAGCAAGTATGCTCAGGGAACGGCGAAGAATACGACAGCCATCATAACGCCGCCAGCGACGTCTATCGCCTCACTCAAAGTAGCGCCAATGACACAATGGGTTGTCCCCAGGGCCGCCATTGCATAGGCTTGCGCGATTGTTTTGCCCGCGCCCGCCGCGAGCCGCCTCGAGGAGACTGTAAATGGGCCTGAATAACCAGTGGATGCAACGCGACCTCGCGGTGCTGTGGCATCCCTGCACCCAGATGAAAGACCACGAACAGCTACCGCTGATCCCCATCAAGCGCGGTGAAGGCGTGTGGCTGGAAGATTTCGAAGGCAAGCGCTACCTCGATGCCGTCAGTTCCTGGTGGGTCAATGTGTTCGGCCACGCCAATCCGCGCATCAACCAGCGCATCAAGGACCAGGTCGATCAATTGGAGCATGTGATTCTCGCCGGCTTCAGCCATCAACCGGTGATCGAACTGTCCGAGCGCCTGGTGAAGATGACGCCCGAGGGCCTGACTCGATGCTTCTACGCCGATAACGGCTCGTCCTGCATCGAAGTGGCGATGAAGATGAGCTTCCATTACTGGATCAATCGCGGCCGGCCGGACAAGAAGCGCTTCGTCACCCTGAGCAACAGTTACCACGGCGAAACCATCGCAGCGATGTCGGTGGGCGATGTGCCGTTGTTCACTGAAACCTACAAGGCGCTGTTGCTGGACACGATCAAGGTGCCGAGCCCCGACTGCTACCACCGCCCCGAAGGCATGGGCTGGGAAGAACATTCGCGCAATATGTTCGCCGCTATGGAGCAGACCCTCGCCGAGCACCACGACACAGTGGCGGCGGTGATCGTCGAGCCGCTGATCCAGGGCGCTGGCGGCATGCGCATGTACCACCCGGTGTACCTGAAATTATTGCGCGAAGCCTGCGACCGCTATGGCGTGCACCTGATCCACGATGAAATTGCCGTTGGCTTCGGCCGCACCGGGACAATGTTCGCCTGTGAGCAGGCCGGCATCACCCCGGACTTTCTCTGCCTGTCCAAGGCCCTGACCGGCGGCTACCTGCCGCTGGCGGCGTGCGTGACCACCGACGAGGTCTACAGCGCGTTCTACGACGACTACCCGACCCTGCGCGCCTTCCTGCATTCCCACAGCTACACCGGCAACCCGCTGGCCTGCGCGGCGGCCCTGGCGACGCTGGATATCTTCGAAGAAGACAACGTCATCGACAGCAACCTGGCCTTGGCCCAGCGCATGGCGAGCGCCACCGCGCACCTGGCCGATCACCCGAACGTCGCCGAAGTGCGCCAGACCGGCATGGTGCTGGCCATTGAAATGGTCAAGGACAAGGCCAGCAAAACCGCGTACCCGTGGCAGGAACGGCGTGGCCTGGCGGTATTCCAGCATGCCCTGGAGCGCGGTGCATTGTTGCGGCCGCTGGGCAGCGTGGTGTATTTCCTGCCGCCGTATGTCATCACCCCTGAGCAGATCGATTTCCTCGCAGAAGTGGCCAGCGAAGGCATCGACATCGCCACTCGGGACAAGGTCAGCGTGTCGGTGCCGAAGGACTTTCACCCGGGCTATCGCGACCCGGGCTGAGCCTGGGCGACCGCCATCGCGGGCAAGCCTTGCTCCCACAGAGAAGTGCGAGCCCACTGTGGGAGCAAGGCTTGCCCGCGATGAGGCCGCGAGCTTCAACCACGATCATTTTTTCTTGCAGAGACTCCACATGAGACTGTCCCGCTTCTTCATCGACGCCCCCCTGGGCCTCGGCGACCATGAACTGCCTGAAGCCCAGGCCCATTACATCGGCCGGGTGCTGCGCATGGCCGAGGGCGATGCGGTGCAGGTGTTCGACGGTTCCGGCCAAGAGTTTCGCGGCACCTTGGCCGAAGTCGGCAAGAAGCGCGTGCGGGTACAACTGGACGAGCAGTTCGCCGGCCAATCTGAATCGCCGCTGCGCATTCACCTCGGCCAGGGCCTGTCCCGGGGCGAGCGCATGGATTGGGCGATCCAGAAAGCCACGGAGCTGGGGGTCAGCGAGATCACACCGATTTTCAGCGAACGCTGCGAAGTACGCCTCAAGGACGAACGCGCCGACAAACGCCTGCTGCACTGGCGCCAGGTGGCGATCAGCGCCTGCGAACAGTGCGGGCGCTCCACCGTGCCGGTGATCCACCCGCCGCTGCTGCTGGCCGATTGGTTGAAGCAGGCCGAGGCCGAACTGAAGCTGGTGCTGCATCCGGTGGCCGAGCCGCTGGTCAGCCATGCCAGGCCGTCGACCCTGGCGTTCCTGATCGGCCCCGAAGGTGGGTTGTCGGAGGCCGAGGTCGAGCAGGCCAAAA
Source organism: Pseudomonas beijingensis (assembly GCF_030687295.1). Lineage (NCBI taxonomy): Bacteria > Pseudomonadati > Pseudomonadota > Gammaproteobacteria > Pseudomonadales > Pseudomonadaceae > Pseudomonas > Pseudomonas beijingensis. The sequence goes on from NZ_CP117425.1 coordinate 5,993,948, forward strand.
CCGCCGGCTACCACGCCGCCCGCCTCGGCCCCCGTGTGCTGCGCACCGAAACCGCGCCGGTGGTGGCGTTGGCGGTGGCGCAGCAGTTGTGGGGGGATTTCTAGTTTCCTGCGCCCACTGAAGATCAATGTGGGAGCGAGCTTGCTCGCGATTGCGGTTCAACATTCAGCATGGATGCAAGCTGATGCACCGCAATCGCGAGCAAGCTCGCTCCCACAATGGATCAACGGTGTTCAGGCGTCAGAGCACATAGAACAGAATCGCCACGAAGTGCAACAGACTGCCGGCCATGACAAACAAGTGCCAGATACCATGGGCGTGGCGCAACCGGTGGTCGAGGGCGAAGAAGATAATGCCGACGGTGTACAACACGCCGCCCGAGGCCAGCCAGGCGAACCCGGTGCTGCCCAAGGCCGCGAGCAGGGGCTTGACCGCCACCAGCACGATCCAGCCCATCACCGCATAGATCACGATCGACAGGATCCGCGCTTCGGAACGCGGCTTGATTTCCTGCAAGATACCAATCACCGCCAGTCCCCAGACGATCCCGAACAACGTCCAGCCCCAAGGCCCGCGCAGGGTCACCAGGCAGAACGGGGTATAGCTGCCCGCGATCAACAGGTAGATCGAAAAGTGATCGACCTTCTGCATGATTTCTTTTTTGCGCCCGCGCACGCTGTGATAGACCGTCGAAGCGCTGTACAGCGCCAACAAGGTGAACCCGTAGATCGCCACGCTGACGATCTTCCACGGATCGCCCGCCATCCCGGCGATTACCAGCAACCACACCGCGCCGATAAACGCCGCCACCGCCCCCACCAGGTGCGTCCAGGCGTTGAGTCGTTCCCCGTGATACATCCAATACCACCTCACATTTAGAAACAGGTGCCAAGGCTCAGGCCTGGCGATTGAAAGTGCAATGGTTTGCTTTTCAAACCTGGAGACATACCTTGTGGCGAGGGGATTTATCCCCGCTGGGCTGCGCAGCAGCCCCAAATCTTGTCACCTCGGCGTGTCAGGCTGAACGCATTTAGGTGTATTGGGGCCGCTTCGCAGCCCAGCGGGGATAAATCCCCTCGCCACAAAGACCTATTGGGGCACAATCAGGTCATACGAATAAGAGTCCGCCCCATGCTGATCGACGAAGAATTGACCCTGAAAAAACTCGAGGTGTTCCTGGCCTTCATGCGCACCGGCAACCTGGCGCGGGCGGCGGCCGAGTTGCAGACCAGCAACGTCAGTGTGCACCGGGCCATTCACTCGCTGGAAAGCGCCCTGCGCTGCCCGTTGTTCAAGCACGAAGGCCGCAACCTCACGCCGCTGGAAAGCGCTTACGTGCTGGAGGAGCGTGCGCAGAAGCTGATCCAGGACGTGGTCGATAGCGTGCGCCTGACCCGCGAAGCCGCCGGTTTCTCCGCCGAGCGCTTCAAGCTCGGCTCGCTGTATTCGCTGACGGTCAAGACCGTGCCGCAGTTGATCATGGGCCTGAAGATCCGCCGTAGCGAACTCAATATCGACCTGATCATGGGCTCCAACATCGACCTGCTGTACAAGCTCAAGAACATGGAAGTCGATGCGATCCTGGTGTCCCTGGACGACAGCGTCAACGACCCGGACTGCGAGCATATCGAGCTGTTTTGCGATGACATTTTCCTCGCCACGCCAGCCGACTCACCCTTTGCCCAGCGCTGCGAAGTCGACCTGGCCGAAGTCCGCGACGAGACGTTCATCACCCTGACCCAGGGCTTCGCCACGCACCAGGACGGCGTCCGGGTGTTCAAGCAGGCGGGGTTCGAGCCGAAGGTGGCGATGCAGGTCAACGACATCTTCACCCTGCTGAGCATGGTCAGCTCCGGGGTGGGTTATGCCTTGCTGCCGGGCCGGATTGCGGCGGTGTATGAAAACCGGGTGAAGCTGATCCCGTTGCAGGAAAAGTACCGGCTGCAGCAGCACATCGGCGTGGTGTTCCTCAAGGCCAAGGAGCGGGATCCGAACCTGCTGGCGCTGTTGGCCGAGTGCCGGATGTATGCCAATCGCCAGGCTTGAAACCCAGTTATCCCCCATCGCGAGCAAGCTCGCTCCCACAGGGACACGCGGTCAACTGTGGGAACGAGCTTGCTCGCGATGGCGCCAATACTTTCAATGAGGATTGAAAGCCCTACCCCAGCAACCCCCGCATGATCAGAAACAGCAACGAAGGCCCCAACAAGCACCCCAGCGCTGTATAAAACGCCGCCGTCAGGCAACCATACGGCACCAGCTTCGGATCGGTGGCCGCCAACCCACCGGCCACGCCGCTGGAGGTGCCCATCAAACCACCGAAAATCACCGCGCTACGTGGGTTATTGAGGCCAATCAACGGCGCCACGAACGGCGTCGCCACCATCACCAGGATCGCCTTGATCAACCCGGCGGCAATGGACAGGGCCATCACCTCGGAACTGGCCCCGATCGCCGCCCCGGTCACCGGCCCGACGATGTAGGTCACCGCCCCGGCGCCAATGGTGGTCAGGCTTACCGCATCGGTGTAACCGAAGGCCATCGCCACGCCCACGCCGGCAATGAACGACGTAGCGACGCCGACGAACAACGCCAGCACCCCGACGAAGCCGGCGCGTTTGAGTTCCTCGACACTCACGCCGAACGCCGTGGCGACGATGGCGAAGTCCCGCAGCATGGCACCGCCCAGCAAACCAATCCCGGACAGCAGCGGGATGTCCACCACGCCCTTCTGCCCGCCGGTCATCGCCCCACCGATGTAGGAGAGCACCAGCCCCAGCAGAATGGCGATGGCCGAACCATGCAGGCGGCCTTTGGTGAACGTGTCGCTGATCCAGTAGGACACCCACATGGTGATGCCGACAATGGCAAAACCGCTGATCAGGCCGTAGCCGGTGATGACTTTCATCATGGATTCGTACATGGCAATCACCCGACCGTCTTGACGGAAACATCGGCCTGAGGATCTTTGTTGCCAATGCGTACCAGCACCGGCACCAACGCAAAGGCAATCACCACCGCCAGGGTCCCGGCCAGGATCGCCATCGGCCCGCCCTTGAGCGCACCGTAGACATTTTGCTGCGCCGCCATCGCCACCACGATGGGGATGTAGATCGCGCTCCAGAACTCTACGCCGGCCTCGGATTTGCCCTTGAACAAGCCGCGTTTGCTCAGGTAACTGCCCAGGCCGATCAACAGCAGCATCGCAATGCCGACGCCGCCGACGTTAGCCGGCACGCCGATCAATTTGCCTAGCAGCTCGCCGATAAAAATACCCGCCAGGGTACAAAAGGCCAGAAACGCCACACCGTAAATAATCATTGTTTTAATCCTCAAAATGCATCGTCGAAGTTGTTGTTTTTGTGCTTCGCCAGCTTGAGTCGGTGGTCTAGGGTTGGCGGCTTCCCTCCTCACGCAACAGCGCCTGCAAGGTATCGAGCCGGGCGCCGTCGAAAGCCATGACCGTGCCCTGCTCGAATACCCGGCGCGCCAGCCCGGTCAATACCGCACCGGGCGGCAGTTCGATCTGCAACCGCACGCCGCGCTCGTAGGCGCTTTGCACCGTGCCGCGCCAATCGACGACGCGGCACATGTTGAAGGCCAGGTCGTCGCGCAGGGCCTCAGTCTTGATCACCGGCCGGGCACGGCTGCCGCTGAGATAACCCAAGGCCGGTACTTTCAATGACACATCGGCAAACGCTTGGGCCAATGCTTGCGCCGGGGTCTCCAGCAACGGGCAATGGGACGGCACGCTCACCGCCAGTCGACAAGCCTTGCCCGCACCCAGGCTTCGCGCCTGTTTGGCAACGCTGCTCATGGCCTCGTCGCTGCCCGCGATAACCACCTGATTATCCGCATTGATGTTGGCCAGGTAGACCGGTGTGCGGTCGCTGTGCACCTGCGCCAGCAACGCTTCCACTGCCGCCAGGTCCAGGCCGATGATCGCGGTCATGCCGTAGCCTTGCGGATACGCCTGTTGCATCAACTCGCCGCGCAGGCTGACCAGCCGCAGCGCATCCTCGAAGCCCAGCGCCCCGGCAACGACCGCCGCCGGATACGCACCGATGGACAGCCCCGCCACATAGTCCGGCGCTGGGGCCTGTTCCAGCAATCGGCGGGCCGCCGCCACGCCGGCGATCAGCAGGCACAGTTGCACCGCACGGGTCGATTGCAACGCCTCGGCGCTGTCCAGTCGCAGGACGTCTTCACCGAGCACATCCCCCGCCTCGTCCAGGATCCGCGGCGCCAACCCATGGAGCATGCCCACTCGCTGCGCACCCTGGCCGGGAAAGACGAAGAGGCTGCTCACGCGACCTGCCCCACTGAAGGTTGCCAAGGATCGCTCACCAGCCGGGCCTGAACGTCATCCTTGAGCAAGACCCGACGGGACGAACCCGCCCATTCGCGCAGGGCCACGGCGCCGCAAGGGGTTTGCAATTGCATGTCCACAGCGCATACCGAGGCATCCAGTAGCGTCAGCAACTTCCTGGCCTGGAGCCGATCCAGACAGTGCGGCGTGCGCAGGATCAGGTCCAGGTCACTGCGCTCATGCAGCGCCTCGATCCCCGTGGCGAGCTCGAACCCGGCACTACCGCTGACGCCCCAGGTCCAGCCGCTGGCGTCGAGCAGCGGGCGCAGTTGGGACAGCGCTTGCAGGGCTGGCAAGTCGCGAGTCGAGGCAACGTGACAAAGGTCTTCCGGCCTGACACGACGGGCAATCGCCGTGATCGCCATCGACGTTGCATAACGCTGCTCGCGCAAGCGCCCGCGCACGCCGACCGCGATTCGATCCGGCGTCATCAGCGCTCGCCGAACCACCACCGGTTGACCGGCGGTGATCGACTCGACCACCCATGCCGGCGCATCCGCTGGCAACTGTTGCGGGGTCATCCCCCACAGCAGATCATGGGCCAGAAACGTACTCACCACTGCTCTCTCAGCAGTTGGCGAACCCGGCTCGACGCGATGCGGTTGTACGCACCCAGACGTCCACTCAGATCCCGCGCCCCCGCCTCTACATCTTCAATCGCCTGGAGCAGACACGCCGTCACCCGCTCCAGATCCTCCGCCAACGGCTGCTCGATCTGTTCCACCGACAAGGTTTCCCACAACAGACCCAGGCTGGCAAAACTGTCGATGTCATAGGCCATCGGCGGCACACTGGCGGCCAACGCCTCAAGCTCTTCAACACTGCGCAAGGTCACCCGCGCCGCCGAAGCCTTGCCCATGGCGTGGACCATCACGCCCGGATCGCGCAGGGCAATCAACCGGTTGGCCTGGTAGCCGTGGGCCAGGAACGCCCCCGACATCGCCTTGCCCACCAGCAAGCCAATCACCGGATGCCCGGCCAATCGGGCGCGGGCGTAGCTGTCCGCCGCACCGGCCAAGGCCTGATGAATGCCCAGGGCTTCTTCGCGCCGGCCATAGGCCTGGCTCGGCACATCGACAATGGCGATCAGCGCACGCTTGTTGACCGCATCACGGTCGGCGTCAATCGCCTCATCCACCGCCTTGGCCAGGCCCCAGCCTTCCAGCAAGCCGACTTCGCCGTTGCGTGCCCGCGGGAAGCGGTTGTCGGGATCAGCCACCACCGCGAGCAGGCGTACGGTTTGCTCGCCCAGTCTGACGTCGGCAACTTTCAACGAAGCCGGCAAGCCTTGCACCGCGCTGGCACCGCCACTCAAGGCCTCGAACCAGCGCAAACCTCTCAATGAATACGCATTCATGGGCGCTCTCCCTGATACAGCTGACGAACCGCTACCGGTTCGATTTGCACGGCAGTGTCCAAGCGGGCCAGGCGCTGCAGGAACAACTCGGCCTGGCCGCTGCGGTGTTGCGCGGGCACGCCCAGGTGCAGCAACTGGCTGACCTGTTGGCGGATCTGCGTCACATCGTCGGCCGCATAACGGTCCACCAATCCTGTGGCGAACCGCTGCTCGCCGCCGGTCAGACTCCAGATGAACGGGCGGTCGCGGGAGTCGTATTCGTCGAGGCCGGCTTCCTGCTCGATCACTTGTGGACCGTTCAGGCCCAGCCGCGCTTCCCGCGTCACCAGCAGATAACTGCACAGCCCAGCGGCAATGGACATGCCGCCAAAGCAACCGACGCTGCCGGCGACCACGCCAACTACCGGCTGGTACTGGCGCAAATCGACAATCGCCGAATGGATCTCGGCAATCGCCGCGAGCCCGAGGTTGGCCTCCTGCAACCGTACGCCGCCGGTTTCCAGCAGCAGCACAGCGCGGGTCGCAATGCCTTTGCGGTTGTCTTCGGCCGCCAGCTCCAACGCACCGGCAATCTTCGCCCCGCCGACTTCGCCGAGGCTGCCGCCCTGGAACGCACCTTCGATAGCGGCGATCACCACGGGCAGGCCCTCGAGCGTGCCCTTGGCGATCACCACGCCGTCGTCACTTTGCGGCACCACGCCTTGGCGCAAGAGCCACGGCGACATGATCCGCTGGAACGGGTCGAGCAACTCACGGAACGTGCCGTCATCGAGCAAGGCCTTGGCCCGTTGTCGGGCACCGAGTTCGACGAAGCTGTGCTTGTTGAGCAACGCTGCGCTGTCAGTCATGGCCGATCTCCTCGAAGCCCTGTTCCAGGCGCAAACGCACCACGCCAGGGGTGGCGCCGAAATCATGGATGTCGATGGACAGGGCCGGTGGCGTCTGGCCGTCGAACATGCGGGCGAACAGATGTTGCCAGCGTTGCTCGCTGCCATTGACCGAGGTCTGCACCTGGATGGTCAGCTTGCCCGCCAGACCCGGTTCAATCAGCACTTCCAGGTCGCCCGAGCCGACGCAGCCCACCAGCGCCCGGCCCCGTGGCGGCTGCCCGGCGGGGAATTCAAAGGATAAGGTTTCCATCAGCACACTCCAGGGAAGAGGCCATCGCCGCGTTCGATACGGTCGAGAAACAGGCAGGCGGCGAGCAGATCGGCAGCGCCACCGGGCGAGGCGTTCAAGGCAATCAGTTGTTGGTCCAGCGCGTGCAACTGACGACGACCGCCCAGGCTCGCACTGCCACCGGCATCAAGCACCGCTCTGGCGCCCTGTTGCATGGCCTGCAAACCCGGCTCGCCGGCGCGGTAGAGCACGCAGGTGTCGGCCAGGGTGGTCATGATCGCCAGCAAGGCATCGAGCCGGGCGTTCTGCTCGCCCCGCCCCCGCCGCACGGCACGACTGCGCTTGAGCTGCGGCAGGCCCAGGCCCGTCACCGCCGGGAACGCCAGTTGCGCTTCTTCCCGGGCACCGCGCACGCCGTAGCGCTGGGCGACCTGGGCGCCGTGGCTCAGGGGTTGCGGCGCGTAGCGGTCGTTGAGTAAGGCCAGACGGGCGGCACGTAGCGTGACGGCACTGGCGACGTTGGATTCAGGCTCCAGCGCCGTCGCCGCCACGAGCAAGCCCAAGGCCCAGATCGCCCCGCGATGGGTATTCACGCCGTCGGTGGTCGTGAGCATCGCCGCTTCCCCCTCACGGCCGATGCGCCCGAGGGCTTCGCGTAACGGCAGGCCGATTTCGCCGCATTCAAGGGCGGCCTCAGCCATTTCCTTGAACGCCGGCCACAGCGACAGCGCCGAGGCGTGCATCAGGCCCAGGTGCAGGTCGGTGTGGGCGCCATTGCCACGACGGTCCACCAAAGCCGGTTTAGGTGACAGGTCGGCTTCGTCGATCAGCGCATCCACCGCCATGTCCGCCAGGTGCTCGGCCAAGGACAGTTTTTTCGGTTGCAGGTTGAAGGCGTGCATTTACCAGCTCCTGAACTTGGCGGGCGGGTTGTAGAGGCCACCGGACCATTCCACCAAATCGGCCACGCTCTTGGCCGCGAGCAATTCGCGGGTGGCGTCGGTGCGACGGATGCCGAGGTCTTCGGGCAAGGCGATCAGCCCTTCGCGGCGCATGCGCGCGGTGTCTTTCGGATCATGGCGCAAACCGATGGTGGTGACCCCGGCCACGGCGGCGATCATCGCCTGCCGTTCTTCCAGGGAGCGAGCCTTGTACAGGTAGGCGATGCCCTCTTCGGTCAGCAGGTGGGTGACGTCGTCGCCGTAGATCATGATCGGCGCCAGGGGCATGCCAGCTTTCTTCGCCACGTCCACAGCGTCGAGGGTCTCGACGAAGGTCGGTTTGCCGCCCTCCTGGAACGTCTCGACCATCTGCACCACCAGCTTCTTGCCCCGTTCGAGCAACGGCGCCTCGCCATCGCCGTGGCGCATGTCGAGCCAGGCTGGCGTGCCGTGACGACGACCGCGGGGGTCGTGGCCCATGTTCGGCGCACCGCCGAAGCCGGCCAAGCGGCCCCGGGTGACGGTGGAGGAATGGCCGTCGCCGTCCACTTGCAGCGTGGCGCCGATGAACAGGTCCACCGCGTACTGCCCGGCCAGTTGGCAGACCATGCGGTTGGAGCGCAGCGAGCCGTCGTGGCCGGTGAAGAACACGTCGGGGCGGGCGGCGATGTAGTTTTCCATGCCCAACTCGGTGCCGAAGCAATGCACGCTTTCGACCCAGCCGCTTTCGATGGCGGGGATCAGGGTCGGGTGCGGATTGAGGGTCCAGTTGCGGCAGATCTTGCCCTTCAGGCCCAGGGATTCGCCGTAGGTCGGCAAGATCAATTCGATGGCGGCTGTGTTGAAACCGATGCCGTGATTGAGGGATTGGACGTTGTGTTTTTCGTAGATCCCACGGATCGCCATCATCGCCATCAGCACATGCACAGGCTTGATGTGGCGTGGGTCACGGGTGAACAGCGGCTCGATGTAGAACGGCTTGTCGGCCACCACCACGAAATCGACCCAGGACGCGGGAATGTCGACACGCGGCAGGTCGCTGACGTCGTCCACCAACTGGTTGACCTGGACGATGACGATGCCGTCACTGAAAGCCGCCGGCTCGATCAGCGCCGGTGTGTCTTCGGTACTGGGGCCGGTGTAGATATTGCCGGCGCGGTCGGCCATGAAACCGGCCGAGAGCACCACATTTGGAATCAGGTCCACCACCAGCCGGGCATAGAGCTCGATGTAAGTATGGATCGCGCCAATTTCCAGCAGGCCGTCTTCCAGCAACTGGCTGATGCGCAGGCTCTGGGTGCCGGCGAAGGAGAAATCGAGCTTGCGGGCGATGCCGCGTTCGAACAGGTCCAGGTGCTCGGAACGACCGACGCTGGGCATGATCATGTGCAAGTCATGCAGCTTGCCCGGGTCGGCCTTGGCCAGGGAGCGCGAGAGGAAATCCGCCTGCTTCTGGTTATTGCCCTCCAACACCACACGGTCGCCGGGCAGGATCAACGCCTCCAGCGCCGCAACGATCTTGTCGGTGGGCAACACCACACCGTCGGCCAGCCCCTTCACCAGCCCGAGCCGCCGCTGCTTCTCGCTGCGCCGCCGCGTCCAGCGCGAGTCGGGGGATATTGTTGTTGTCATGACCACTCCACGGGTTCGCTGTCGTGGGGGTCACATTAGGAGTGTTGGGCCGAGGGCATCAATCAAGCTCCGCGGCGGATCGTTACGGTTGGCGTAATGGTTCACGATGAACACAAATCAAAAATGTGGGAGCGAGCTTGCTCGCGATAGCGGTGGGTCAGGCCACATCAATGCTGACTGTTCTGTCGCCATCGCGAGCAAGCTCCCACCCCTGATCGTATCCACGCGGGTACGATCGAGCCGATTTATCAGGTTGAAATGCTTACCTTGTGGGAGCGGGCTTGCTCGCGAAACGGTGTATCAGTCGACATTGAGGTGGCTGACACTCCGCTTTCGCGAGCAAGCCCGCTCCCATCAGATTGATGGTTACCTTTCGATTGGTGGCGGCATCAAGCCCTCGCATTCCTGACGATCCGATGGCTCGGCTTTCAGGCCGCCGCTACGTAACAGATTCTCCAGGTTTTCTTGCTTGCCCATCCTTGGTTTCCAAAGGGTCTTCACCCAGCAAATTGATCTTGTCCTGCTTCGCTACACGCACTACGAAACTGTTGCCAGCGGCAAATTTCACAGCCCAGTCCTGGGGCGTGTAGAGAGTCGGGTTAAGCGGGCGACCCAACTGCTCTTCCAAGGGCATGAGCCGCTCCATGACTTCACTGTAGTGCAGGCCTTCACCGATCAGCATGAGATCTATGTCACTGGATGCGTTTGCCTGGCCTTTAGCAATGGAGCCATAGACGAACGCCCAACTCAGCTGTTCTGAAAAAGGTTCCAACGCCTGACGCAACGGTTCGGCGATACCGCTGGTTTTTTGCACAATGCCCAACAGTTCACTGTAAATCGGGCAATGTGGATTGGCCTGGTAATGGGTTTGATTGCCCTGACGCGTCATGGTGAGCACACCTGAGCATTGCAGGCGCTCTAACTCCCGCATGAGGCTGCCCTTACCGACTTGAGCCCAGCGGGCAATTTCGTTGGTATAGAAGCTTTGATCCGGCTTACCGAACAACAAACCCAAGACCCGTTTCTGGGTGGCAGTGAAAAGAGCATTACTGAGAGAGAGGTGATTCATGGAGGATACCAAGAGTCCCAAAAAGGGAACGATAGGTCCCTTTTTGGGACCTATCAAGCTTTGAGCATAAATAAGTCCCATAAAGGGACTGATCAGACCCTTTATGGGACCTATTAATTAATATGTCGCTAAATCGGCGGCATGCCTGAATTCCAGTAATCGACATAAATCAATGTGGGAGCGAGCTTGCTCGCGATAGCGACGGGTCTGCTTGCATCAATGCTGAATGTGCCGCCGCCTTCGCGAGCAAGCTTTGCTCCCACAGGTCTTGCTCAAACAGGTCCAGCCCAAACAGGTCTGATGGGTGTACACCGCCCGCAAGAGCCAGGCCGGCTGTCAAGCCGCCATCGCGAGCAAGCTCGCTCCCACAGTGGAGATGTGCATGGTTCAGGGTTTGTGGTGCTGAACCAACCCCGCCGCCACCACCAACTCCTCCAACGCCAGCAGATCCGGCACTTTCGCCACATGTTCACCCACCTGTACCGCCGCCTGCTCCAACCCGCACAGCGGCACGTCGACGTAGCTCAACTGGCTGTCGAGCTTGCAGGAGCGCGGGATGCCTTGCACCAGCAGGGCGATGAAGCGTAACTCCGGCCGCCCGCCCAGGGCATTGAGCACGACGATGCGCACGCGCTCGCCCATCACGGTTTTCTGGCCGCAGGCCGACTCGAAGCTCAGTAGCGGGATCTGCCGTTCGCGCCAGCTCACCCAGCCCAGGAACCACGGCGGCGTGTCCAGATCGAAGGCGCTGCTTTGGTAGTCGATCAGTTCGGCCACCGCCACGTTGGGCAGGATCAGATGCCGGTCGGCCAGGGGCAGCAGCAACCCGGTGAGGTGGCTGGCGCGATGTTCATGCATGGTTTTTGCTCCAGTAGGCGATGCTGTCGAGCAGCACCGATTCCTGGTACGGCTTGCCCAGGTAGTCGTTGACGCCGATGGCCATGGCGCGATCGCGGTGTTTCTGGCCGGTGCGGGAGGTGATCATGATGATCGGCAGGTGCGCCAGGCGTGGGTCGTTGCGCACTTGCGTGGCCACTTCGAAGCCGTCCATGCGCGGCATCTCGATGTCCAGCAGCATCAGGTCCGGCGCGTGTTCGGCCAGCAGCGCCATGGCATCCACGCCGTCCTTGGCGGTCAGGACGTGCATGCCATGGCGCTCCAGCAGGCGGCTGGTGACCTTGCGCACCGTCACCGAGTCATCCACCACCAGCACCAGCAGTGGCCGTTGCGGTTCGCCCTCGCCTTCAGCCGGCACTTGGCGGCGCGGGACCTGGTGGGGCAAGGCGCGGATCGGCGCCAGCAGGTCGAGAATCAACACCACCCGGCCGTCCCCCAGGATCGTCGCCCCGGACAAGCCCTGCACCGCCGAGAATTGCGGCCCCAGGCTCTTGACCACGATCTCCCGGGTTCCGGCGATAGCGTCCACCTGCACAGCCACGTGCCGCTCGTTGCACTGCACCAGCAGCACCGGTAACGGTTGGCTCTGGCCCAGCAACTTCGGCCGTGCGCCGGTTTTCAACAGCTCGCCCAGGTAGCACAGCTCATAGCGTTGCCCGGCGTAGGTGTAGGTCGGCGGATCGAGTTGGTAATAGCCATCCAGCTCGGCGGGCAACACCCGGACAATGCTTTCGATGGCGTTCAGCGGGATCGCGTACTGATCTTCGTGACAATGCACCATCAACGCCCGGTTCACCGCCACGGTAAACGGCAGGCGGATGCGGAAATGCACGCCCTGCCCCGGCGTGGAATCGATGATCATGCTGCCGCCCAACTGCCGCACCTCTTCGTGGACCACGTCCATGCCGACGCCACGCCCGGAGATCTGGGTGAGTTTTTCCGCAGTGGAAAATCCCGGCTGCAGGATGAACTGCAGCACGTCGCGGTCGCTGATGTCACTGTCCGGCGCCAGCAGGCCACGCTTGATCGCCTTGCTCCGCACCGCCTCCAGCGGCACGCCGGCACCGTCGTCACGGATGTCGAAAATGATGTCGCCACCTTCCCGGGACAGGTCGAGGCTGATGCGCCCTCGCGCCGGCTTGCCGGCGGCGATGCGCACGTCGGCCGGTTCCAGGCCGTGGTCGACGGCGTTGCGCAGCATGTGTTCCAGGGGCGCGGCCATGCGCTCCAGGACGTTACGGTCCATCTCGCCGTCGGCATTGCCGACCACGAACTCCACGTCCTTGCCCAGCTCTTGCGCCACTTGCCGGACGATGCGCTTGAGCCGCGGCAGCATGCGCTCGAACGGCACCATGCGCGTGCGCATCAGGCCTTCCTGGAGTTCGGTGTTGATCCGCCCCTGCTGTTGCAGCAGGACCTCGGCATCGTGATTGCTGCGATCCAGGGTCTCCTTGAGTTCGAGCAAGTCCGAGGCGGACTCGAACAGCGCCCGGGACAACTGCTGCAACTGGGAATGCCGGTCCATCTCCAGCGGGTCGAACTCTTCGTAGCCCAGGCGCTCGGCCTCCACCTGCTGGCGGCTGAGAATTCGCCCCTGGGTTTCGGTATCCAGGCGCCGCAACTGGTCGCGCATGCGCTCGATGGTGGTTTCCATTTCGCCCAGGGCCACGCGTGCGTCGTTGACCTGCTGTTCGATGCGCCCACGGAAAATCGACGTTTCGCCCGCCAGGTTCACCAGGTCGTCGAGCAGTTCGGCCGAGACCTTGACCATGTCCGCACCGTCGCCCGCTGCGCCGGGGTCTTGTCTGGCGGGGGGCGCCGCTGGCTGACTGGCGATGGGCGCAGTGATCGGCTCCGGTGTCGGGACAGCCTGTGGTGCAGCACTTTCCTGGGGATGATTCACCGCCTGGATCTGCGCGATCAGCCGATCAGCCAGCGGGCACGAATGGCCGGCGCGCACCGCGTCGAGCATCTGCGCCAGTCGGTCATGGCTGCTTTGCAGCAAGGCGAACAGCGCCGGGGTCGGCTGGAGCAGGCCCGCCGACAGGCCTTCATAGAGGTTTTCCAGCTCGTGGGCCAGATCGCCGATGGGGACGATTTCCACCATCCGCGCGCCACCCTTGAGGGTGTGCAAATCCCGCAGCAGGGTTTCCACGGCCTGGCGATTGGACGGTTCTTCCTGCCAGCGCAGCAGCGCCGCGCCTGAACTGTCGAGGATGTCGAAACCTTCTTCCCAGGAAGATTTCCAGCAACTCGGGATCATGGCCGGCACCGTCGGCTCGGGTCGCGGCGCTCGTCTCGATGGCGTTCGGCTTGTCCTGGCGGAACCTGCGGATGGAGTCGATCAGCGCAACGGGATCGCCCAACGGCTGGCCCTGTTGCAACTGCCCGAGCAACAGGTCCAGGCGTTCGTGGCTGCTGCCGAGCAGTTGCGCCAGCTCCTCGCTGTAGCTGTAGCGCCGATCCACCAGCCCCTCGTAAAGGTTTTCCAGCTCCTGGGCCAGGTCGCTCACCGGGCGGATGTCGGCCATCCGCGCGCCGCCCTTGAGGGTGTGCAAGTCACGTTGCAGCGAGGACAGCGGCGCACCGTTGTCCGGATCGGCCAACCAGCGCTGCAGGGCCTGGGCGGCGCTTTCGAGGATGTCCTGGGCCTCTTCGAGGAAAATCGACGCGAGGTCATCTTCTTCCATCGAGGTCTCGGCGGACGCGTCACGTTCCATTTCCGCCGTCGCGTGGCTCAGTTCGCGGATGCTCAGGGTGCGGCTGCCGTCGCTGCGGATCAGGCCGGTGGCCGACGGGTCGAGGCTCTCCTGGAGCAGGCGACGCAGGGCCGCTACCCGCTCGGGCTGCGGACGCACATGTTGCCCGGCCGCCAGCTCATCGAGCATGTCGATCAGCGCTTCATGGGCGAGCTGAGCCTGCTGGAAAAATTCATCGCTAACCGCCAGGCTGCTTTCTTCCACCGCGCCATAGAGGTCCAGCAAGGCTTCGCAGAGTTCGTCCACCGGGTGCAGGTCGGCCAGGTGCGCGCCTTCGCCGAGGGTGGTCAGTTCATCCAGCAGCGCACTCAGTTCCTGGCCTTCACCGGGGTGCTGCTGCCATCGCTGCAAGAGGCTTTCGGCGTCCAGCAGGATGTCCATGCCCTGGGCGAGGAAGTTGTTGATCAGTTGTGGATCGCGCTTGGTTCGCAGTGCTTTGTCCGGCGCACTGTTGGCGGCGTGCAGACGCTCGGCCAACAGAGCCTGGGCACGCTGGATCAGATCCTCGGCGCCGGGGATCGGCGCCAGCGGCTCGCTGTGCAACTGGCGCAGGCCGCGGCGCAGCAGTCCGTCCGCCTCCAGGAGCAATTCCACCTCATCCAGGTCGAGGGCGATCAGGTGCGCCCGGTATTCCCGGGCCAGTTCATCCATCGCGCCGGCCAGCTCGGCGATGGGCAGTACTCCGGCCATGGACGCGCTGCCCTTGAGGGTGTGCAAGGCTCGCTGCAATTCATCGCTGGCCTGCAACGGCAGATGGTCGGCCGCCTGGTCGAGAAAACGATTGAGGCTGGTCAGGTGGCCCTGGGCTTCGTTGTCGAAGATCTTCAACAGCAGCGGATCGAGCGCAGCCACGTCCTGCTCATCGTCTTCATCGTCTGCATCGCCGCCCTTGGCCAGGGCATGGGCGCGGGCGGCCAGGCGGTCGACGTCGTCGCGTTGGCGCTGCCGATTGGCGGCGAATTCGGCCACCAGGGCCGGCAACAACTGCACCGTGTCTTCGATCAACTGACGGACCGACGCCTGCGGCTCGACGCTGCGCTCCAGTACCCGGTTGAGCAGGTTTTCCACGGCCCAGGCCAGTTCACCCAGCACCAGCGCCCGGACCATCCGACCACTGCCCTTGAGGGTGTGGAAGGCCCGGCGCAGTTCGCTCAGGGCACCGTGGTCGTCGGGATGCGCACTCCAGCGCGGCAAGTATTCACGCAGGACGTCGAGCACCTCGGCGGTTTCCTCGAGGAAGACCTCGCGCAACTCGTCGTCCACCGGGCTCTCGTCCAGTGGTGGCGGCAACAGGCTGCCCGGGGTGCTCTTGGCCGGCGGATTGACCGCCGAGACCGGGCTGGCCAGCACCTGGGCCAAGGACTGCACCGTCTGCGGGTCATCCAGTTCCTGCAAGTCCTGCATGACCTGGGCTTCGTTGGCGCTCAACACATCATCGAGCACCGGTACCCGTGCTTCGTCAGGGAAATAACCGAGCGCGGCCAGGCTCCGCTCGACTCCATCGAGCAACGGCTCGCCAGGGGTTTCCGGGTCTTCGCTCAGGCGCTCCAGGTAGTATTCGAGGCCAGTGATCACGTCGGCCAGGTGGTCGAGTTCTTCCCAACCCGGCTGCGCCTTCTCCAGCAGCAGATGGTCACGGATGAACGCGTTGCAGGCCTCCACCAGGCTGGCGGCACGGCTCAGGGGGATCATCGCCAGTGCCCCGCGCACCTGGGTCAGCAGCGCCGGCAAGGGTTGCAGTTGCTCGCTGTTCCAGTCCGCGTCGATGTAGTCGACGATCATGTCCTTGGCCTGTTGCAGGCAGGTGTGGGCTTCCTTGATGACGATCTGGTGGATCTGGGTCAGGTCGGTGGTGGGCAGGTGCGTGTCTTCACGGCTCTCGGGCTCGACGGTGCCGACCATGCCGGCCAGGGTCGCCTCGACGTAGAGCAAGGCCCCAGCAACGTCCATGAGGGTCGCGTCGTCCGGCTCGCGCTGGCCCTGGGCGAGACTCAGGACCACCGCCAGTTGATCGATGATGACCTTGCGCGGCTGGCCGAAGCCCAGCACCGCCAGGGTGTCGGCAATCTGCCGCAGCGGCGCCAGCAGGCTGTCCAGCTCCGAGGCGTGCTGGCGATCGCTGCGCACGAACAGGTCCAGGCGCTCCTTGACCCGTACCAACTCCTCGCACAGCGCGGCAAGCACCGAGCGCATGGCATCGCGGTCGGGCCCGGCCAGGCGCGCGCGTTCTTCGTCGACCATGGCGCTGTCGGGCAGCGCGTCGTCCAGTGAGTAGCGTTCTTTCATGATCTGCATCTGCCCGCTGGGGTGTTCGGCCTTGGCAATATAGAACAACAAGCTCTTGAGCAGGTGGGGCGGTGCCGGTTGATTGATGCCGGGCATGCCTTGGTCCAGCAGGCGCTTGAGTTCCTTGTCGGCTTCCTTGAACAGGCTGCGCAGCGCCGGGCTGTTGGCGATGCGCCCGTCACGCATGCCTTCGACCAGCGCCGACGCCACCTGCCATAACGCATTGAGCGGTGCCCCGGCGCATAACGTTTCCAAGCGCTGGAAAACCTTGGCCAGGTAACCGAGGTGGGTCGCGTCATCCTGTTCGCGCAGCAGGCCCACCAGGGCCATTTGCAGGGTCTGGCGCCATTTGCGCAAGGTGTTTGGCAGGTCGGCGGGTTCGAGGCGCCGCAAGGCCTCATTGCCCAGCGGCGCAATATCGGGCAACTCGGGACTGAACAGGCTGGTTTCCGACAACAGGCTCTCGCCCCGGGCACTGCGCAGGTCGTTGATCAGGGGCAGTACCACCAGCGGCAAATCGCGGCGGGCGCCTTGTATGCGATCCAGGTAGATCGGCAACTGCCCCAGGGCCTGGCTCAACAGGCTGATGGCTTCGTCGCGATGGGTGACGCGGTTGTCCTGCAGGGCGGCGCACAGCTGCTCCATCTCCTCGGCCAGCAACGCCGCACCGTAAAACTCGACCATCTGCAGGCCGCCGTGGACCTGGTGAATGCAGGCCAGGCATTGCCCGAGGGCATCCGACGCCTGGGGATCGTCCACCAGGCGGTTGAGGGCCAGATGCGCCTGCTTCAGCGTTTCGGCAATCTCGCCCTTGACCCATTCCAGGGCCACGTAGTCGTGCCGATCACCCATAACCACTCCAATCAGGAGAACACAACACGCCTGCAGGAAAGGGATTGATCTGTGGGAGCAAAGCTTGCTCGCGATGCAAACACCTCGGTTCCCGAAGTACCGCGTTATCTTCATCGCGGGCAAGCCTTGCTCCCACAGAAACCTCCTCGCCACAAAAAGCCTTTTCCAACGGATGGATCCGGTTGGTCACGCTTTGTCCTCCTCGACCGAAGGCTTCGCCGGCAAGGTAAACCCCGACACCGAACGGCGCAGCTGACTGGCCATTTTCGCCAGGTTGCCGATGCTTTCAGCCGTGGCGGTGGAGCCCGACGAAGTCTGCGTGGTGATCTGCTGGATCACGTTCATGGTCAAGGAAATCTGCCCCGCCGAGGTGGTCTGCTGCTGCGCCGCGTTGGAGATGCTCTGGATCAGCGCCGCCAGGGTCTTGGACACGCCTTCGATCTCTTCCAGGGCGACGCCGGCATCCTGGGCCAGCCGCGCACCGCGCACCACTTCGGTGGTGGTCTGCTCCATGGAAATCACCGCTTCGTTGGTGTCGGCCTGGATCGCCCGCACCAGGGTCTCGATTTGCCGGGTCGCCGCCGAAGAACGCTCGGCCAGGCGCTGCACTTCATCGGCCACCACCGCGAACCCGCGCCCGGCATCCCCGGCCATGGACGCCTGGATGGCGGCGTTGAGGGCGAGGATGTTGGTCTGGTCGGCGATGTCGTCGATCAGGCTGACAATGTCGCCAATTTCCTGGGATGACTCACCCAGGCGCTTGATGCGCTTGGCGGTGTCCTGGATCTGTTCGCGAATGTTGTCCATGCCATGAATGGTGTTGTGCACCACCTCGTTGCCCTTGTTGGCAATCTCCACCGAGCGCTCGGCCACCGCCGACGATTCGGCGGCATTGGCCGAGACCTGGTCGATGGACTGGGCCATTTCATTAATTGAAGTCGAAGCTTCGGAAATTTGCTGGGCCTGGTGCTCGGACGCCTGGGCCAGGTGCATCGCCGTGGCCTGGGTTTCCTGCACGGCGGCGGCGACCTGGCCGGCGGTGAGGTTGATGGTCGCCACCAGATCGCGCAGCTGGTCCACCGAGTAGTTGATGGAATCGGCGATGGTGCCGGTGAAATCCTCGGTGACCGAGGCCGTGACGGTCAGGTCGCCGTCGGCCAGGTCCTCGATTTCATCCAGCAGCCGCATGATCGCGTTCTGGTTGCGCTCGTTCTTTTCCGCGGTTTCGTGCAACTGGCGGTTGGTCTCACGGACCATTACCAGCCCGATCAGGATGATCGACATCAGCGCCATCAGCCCCAGCACATAACCGCCGATGGTATTGACGGAACGCCCGCCGGCGAGGTTTTCGAAGGCCGTGGCCAGGTGCGAAGCCTCGTCGAGCAGGGTCTGTGACAGGTTGAAGATGTTGCCCGCCGATTCGCGGACCTTGAACAGCTCCGGGGAGGTCTCGAGGATTTCATCCACCGAGCCCGAGACAAACTCGAACAGCTCGCTGATTTCGCTCAGCCGCGCCCGGGCATCGCGATCCTGGACCTGGGAGATCTTCAGGGCCGGGTCACCTTGCAACATGCCATTGAGCACCTGGCCAAAACGCGCCGCGTCGCGACCGAAGGTGTCGGCGGCCTGACTGGCGTTTTCGTCCCCCGCCAGCACGGTATTCACCGCGCCGAGAATCCGTTCGGCCAGCAGCGACTGGCGCTGGGCCATGGCCACTTGGGTGGCCGGCGCGCCACGTTGCAGCAGGATTTCGACGACTTTTTCGTACTCGACCTGCAACTGCGGCACGGTTTCGGCCAGGGTCGCCGCCACCTGGTGCAGTGACAGCACGGTCTGCTCGCTGGAGAGGATGGCATCGGTGTTCTTGAGCAGGCGCTCCCAATCCAGCTGCACGGCGCGCATCTGCGGGCGCAGGGTGGCGGGCGCAGGCGGCAGGCCGGTCACCGGGTCGCCCTGCTTCAGGTAACCCCAGCGCTGGGCGAAGTCATTACGCGCGTCGCTCAGCAGCTTGAACGCCGCGGGCTTGCCGGCAGCGGCCTCGGTGGCGTTCTTGGCGATGCGCTGGGACAGCACCCGCAGCTCACCGGCATGGCCGATGTACTGTTTGTCGTAGGTGGATTGGGTGTTGAGGTAAGCGAAGTTGGCGAACAGCAGCATGATGAAAGACGATCAGTGCGACGAACAGCACGATGATCTGCGAACGACTGCGCGACGCTTCCAGTGGCTTGCCTGTTTTTGCTTTGATCATCGGTTCTCGCCTGTGCTGCCCAGTCCAACTCACTGCTATTAACTAACTGTAGTGTTGTGCAGCCTGCTCAATCAGTGTGGCTCTGTGGGAGCAAGGCTTGCCCGCGATGAGAGCGACACAGTTTTTCGTCAACCGAGGCGCCACCATCGCGAGCAAGCTTTGCTCCCACAGGCTCGCTCCCACAAGGGGCCTGCGCTGTCTCTTGTTAAATCGCCACATCCATGAACCCCGGCGACCGCGCCAGGGCAAACGGGCTGAACACCTGCCACTCGCGCTCGCCGCCGAACCGGCCCTGGACGAAGGCCGCCTCCGGACCGTCGAGATCGTCCACCAGGAGCGGTTCCAGGCTGTCCTGGGCAAAGTGCTGCAGCCCGAGGACCTCGTCCACCAGCAACCCGGCGAACACCTCGTCGTGGTCCACCACCAGCACCCGCCGCTGCTTGCGCACGGTGGACAGCTCATGGCCGAAGAACCCGCACAAATCCATCAACGGCAACAAGCGCCCGCGCAGGTTAGCCACGCCACGCACCCACGGCTTGACCCCGGGCAAATGCGTGTGACGTGGCTCGTGCAGCACTTCGCTGACTTCGCCCATCGGCGCCACGTACCAGTGCTCGCCCAGGCGAAAACCGATGCCGCTCCAGCCAACGCGGTGGGTCGGCTGGGAAGGCAGGTCCGCCCCCAGCAGCCGGCAACGCCGGTCGATCTGCAGCAGCAGCTCGAAGGCCGTCAGGGATTGGCTCATGGCCGCGCCGTCAACCCGCCAGTACTTTGTTCAAGGTCGCGATCAGGGTTTCTTCGTCCACCGGCTTGGTCAGGTAGTCCTTCGCCCCCTGGCGCGTACCCCAGACCTTGTCGGTGTCCTGATCCTTGGTGGTGATGATGATCACCGGGATATGACCGGTGTCCGGGTCCTTGGTCAACTGGCGCGTGGCCTGGAAACCGTTGAGGCCGGGCATGACGATGTCCATCAGCACCGCGTCGGGTTTTTCCTGGCGGGCCAGGGCCACGCCATCGGCGCCATTCTCGGCCTTCAGGACCTGATGACCATGCTTTTCCAGCATGCCGGTCAGTTTGTACATTTCAGTCGGCGAATCATCGACGATCAGAACTCGTGCCATGGTGTTCCCCATTTTCTTGTCGACCCCAGGCCCGTTGGCCGAGTGTCATTGATGTGCCTGGTGCGGCTGGACAGCGGCAAAGCCCGGGACATGGGCCTGTATCGCTCCCAGCAGTTCTTCCTTGCTGAACGGCTTGGTCAAAAACTGATCGGAACCGACGATGCGCCCCTTGGCCTTGTCGAACAACCCATCCCGGGACGACAGCATGATCACCGGCGTGGCCTTGAACGCGCTGTTGTTCTTGATCAGGGCACAGGTCTGGTAGCCATCGAGGCGCGGCATCATGATGTCGACGAAGATGATGCCCGGATGATGATCGGCGATCTTGGCCAGGGCATCGAAACCGTCGATGGCCGTGATCACCTCGCAGCCCACGTTGCGCAGCAAGGTTTCGGCGGTGCGGCGGATGGTCTTCGAGTCGTCGATGACCATGACCTTCAAGGCGCTGGGTTGCTGCGTGAGATGCTCTGCCATTGCCACTGCGAACCGATTTTTAACGCGTAAGTGTGATCGACAGCGCAAACCCTTGATGTTCAAGGCCCGCACGTCACATGGCAGCCTTTTTAGCACAGTCTCCATCGCCGATCTATCGGCCGCTCGGCGCGGTGGTTTTTCCTTGACCGCCAAACTTCCGGGCGCCACTCTGACGCCACTTTTTCACGCCATTATGTGCCCATCACTTTTCGAGGAACCAAGCCATGAGCGTACGCGTCGGCATTGTCATGGACCCTATCGCCAGCATTTCCTATAAAAAGGATAGCTCGCTGGCCATGCTGCTGGCCGCTCAGAAGCGCGGCTGGGAGCTGTTCTACATGGAGCAGCGCGACCTCTACCAGGCCGAAGGCCAGGCACGGGCGCGGATGAAGCCGCTGAAGGTCTTCGCCAACCCTGAGAAGTGGTTCGAGCTGGGCGACGAAAGCGACGCACTGCTCAGCGACCTGGACGTGATCCTGATGCGCAAGGATCCGCCGTTCGACATGGAGTTCGTGTATTCCACCTACCTGCTGGAACAAGCGGAAAACGCCGGCGTGCTGGTGGTCAACAAGCCCCAGAGCCTGCGCGACTGCAACGAAAAGCTGTTCGCCACGCTGTTCCCGCAGTGCACGCCGCCGACCATCGTCAGCCGTCGCCCGGACGTATTGCGCGAATTTGCCGACCATCACGGCGACGTGATCCTCAAGCCTCTGGACGGCATGGGCGGCTCCTCGATCTTCCGGCACACAGCTGGCCACCCGAACCTGTCGGTGATCCTGGAAACCCTGACCTTGCACGGCCAGCAGCAGATCATGATCCAGGGCTACCTGCCGGCCATCGTCGATGGCGACAAGCGCATCCTGATGATCGACGGCGAACCGGTGGACTATTGCCTGGCGCGTATCCCGGCCGCTGGCGAAACCCGGGGCAACCTGGCGGCCGGCGGACGTGGCGAGGCGCGGCCGTTGACCGAGAAGGACCGCTGGATCGCCGCCCAGGTCGGCCCGACCCTGCGCGAGAAAGGCCTGCTGTTCGTGGGCCTGGACGTGATCGGCGAGCACCTGACGGAAATCAACGTCACCAGCCCGACGTGCATTCGCGAGATCGACAACGCCTTTGGCACGGACATCGGCGGCATGCTGATGGATGCCATCGATCAGAAGCTCAAGGCTCGTTGATCCAGATCTGCTGAAGGAAACCCACATTGCGTTATCATGCCCGGCCTGAAAAAAACGCGATGTTGGTTTCCTTGTCATGACACTTCCGTCCGATCTGCCCCTAGAGCTCGCCCATCGTGGCGTGCGCCCGGCTGATCGCCTCGGTTTTACCCTGTTCCTGGCGGCGCTGATCCACCTGGCCTTGCTGCTGGGCGTCGGGTTTGCCACGGTCGAGCCCAAGCAGATCAGCCAGACCCTGGAAATTACCCTGGCCACCTTCAAGAGCGAGACCAAGCCCAAGAAGGCCGATTTCCTCGCCCAGGAAAACCAGCAAGGCAGCGGCACCCTGGAAAAAAAGGCGATTCCCAAGACCACCGAGATCGCGCCATTCCAGGACAACACGGTGCAGAAAGTCACCCCGCCGCCAGCGGCCAAGCCCGAAGTGCAGGAGACGGCACCCAAGGCGGCCGTGACCACCGTGGCGCCGAAGCCGAAAAAAGCCCCGGTCAAGGAAGAGGTCAAGCCCGACCCCAAGCCCAAGGCCCCGGCACCGACTTTCGACAGTTCCCAGTTGTCCAGCGACATCGCCAGCCTGGAAGCCGAACTGGCCCAGGAGCAACAGCTCTACGCCAAGCGCCCGCGCATCCACCGCCTGAGCGCCGCCTCGACCATGCGCGACAAGGGGGCCTGGTACAAGGACGAGTGGCGCAAGAAGGTCGAGCGCATCGGCAACCTCAACTACCCCGACGAAGCGCGACGCAAGCAGATCTACGGCAACCTGCGGCTAATGGTCTCGATCAACCGTGACGGCTCGTTGTATGAAGTGCTGGTACTGGAATCCTCCGGCCAGCCGCTGCTGGACCAGGCCGCCCAGCGGATCGTGCGCCTGGCGGCACCGTTCGCACCGTTTACCGGGGACCTGTCGGACATCGACCGGCTGGAAATCATCCGCACCTGGAAGTTCGCCCGGGGCGATCGCCTGTCCAGTAACTGACCCACCGCCAATCCCCTTGTGGGAGCGGGCTTTGTGGGAGCAAGGCTTGCCCGCGATGAAAACGCCGCGGTCTCTTGAGGACCGTAGCGCCTGGATCGCGAGCAAGCTTTGCTCCCACACAGCCCACATTTGATCGGTGTCGCCTTCCAGATCGAGGCATTTCCTGCACATCCCCAGCTTGTCAGTTCGGCCCTGCGCCGCCACACTAGCGCCTATGAAAAACGTCAGCCCCACCTACCTCAAGCATCACTTCCTGATCGCCATGCCGCACATGGCCGATCCGAACTTTGCCCATACCTTGACCTACATCGTCGAGCACACGGCCAATGGGGCCATGGGGCTGGTGATCAATCGCCCGCAGGAGCTGAACCTGGCGGACATTCTTGAGCAGTTGCGCCCCGACGTAGAACCGCCACTTTTGTGCCAGCATGTGCCGATTTTCATCGGCGGCCCGGTGCAGACCGACCGCGGTTTCGTGCTCCATCCGTCGGGTCCCAAATACCAGGCCACGGTGGACCTGGACGGCGTGTCGCTGTCCACCTCCCAGGACGTGCTGTTCGCCATCGCCGACGGCGTCGGCCCGGAAAAAAGCCTGATTGCCCTCGGCTATGCCGGCTGGGAACCCGGGCAACTGGAAGCCGAGCTGGCCGACAACGCTTGGCTGACTTGCCCGTTCGACGCCGACATCCTGTTCAACACCAGCAGCGAACTGCGCCTGGAAGCGGCGGCCAGCCGGTTGGGGGTCAACCTCAGCCTGCTCACCAGCCAGGCAGGACACGCCTGATGGCCCTGCGCTTGCTGCTGGGCTTCGATTACGGCACCAAACAGATCGGCGTAGCGGTCGGCCAGGTCATTACCGGCCAGGCCCGCGAGTTGTGCACCTTGAAGGCGCAGAATGGCGTTCCGGACTGGAACCAGGTCGAAGCGCTGATCAAGGAGTGGAAACCCGATGCCGTGGTGGTCGGCCTGCCGCTGAACATGGACGGCACACCCAGTGACATGTGCCTGCGCGCCGAAAAGTTCGCCCGCCGGCTCAATGGCCGCTACAACCTGCCCTTCTATACCCATGACGAGCGCCTGACCACCTTCGAGGCCAAGGGCGAGCGCCTGGTGCGCGGCGGGCAGAAAGGTAGTTACCGCGACAATCCGGTGGACGCCATTGCGGCCGCCCTGCTCCTGCAAGGCTGGCTCGACGCCAACACCGCCCTGTTTGAAACCTGATTTTTTACAAAGCGCCGCCAAGGCGCTTTCTTTTAGCGATAAGCCGCGCCACTCACCACCGGCCCGGGAACCTGAAGGAGCCAGCATGAGCCTGCCCAATCCTGCCGAACTGATCAGCCAGATGGCGATTCGTCTCACGGCACACCTGGAACAACGCGGCATCAGCGAACCGCGCTACATCGGCATTCGCACCGGTGGCGTCTGGGTCGCCCAGGCCTTGCTCGATGAACTGGGCAGCCAATCGCCCTTGGGCACCCTGGATGTGTCCTTCTACCGCGACGACTTCAGCCAGAACGGCCTGCACCCGCAAGTACGCCCCTCGGCGCTGCCGTTCGAGATCGAAGGCCAGCACCTGGTGCTGATCGACGACGTGCTGATGAGCGGCCGGACCATCCGCGCCGCCATGAACGAACTGTTCGACTACGGCCGCCCAGCCAGCGTGACACTGGTATGCCTGCTGGACCTGGACGCCGCCGAGCTGCCGATCCGGCCGAACGTGGTCGGTGCGACGCTGACGCTGGCCGCCCATGAGCGGGTCAAGCTCTCCGGGCCGTCGCCGCTGCAACTCGAACTGCAAGACCTTGCCCTTTAACTGCCCTTGTAAGAGTCCATCGCGATGACGCCTCTCGAAACCAAGCGCCCGCTGCAGCTCAACGATCAGGGCCAGCTGCGGCACTTCCTGTCCCTCGACGGCCTGCGCCGCGAGCTGCTGACGGAAATCCTCGACACTGCCGACTCGTTCCTCGAAGTCGGCGCCCGGGCGGTGAAGAAAGTCCCGTTGCTGCGCGGCAAGACCGTGTGCAACGTGTTCTTCGAAAACTCCACCCGCACCCGCACCACCTTCGAACTGGCGGCCCAGCGCCTGTCGGCGGACGTGATCACCCTCAACGTGTCCACGTCCTCGGCGAGCAAGGGCGAAACCCTGCTCGACACCCTGCGCAACCTCGAAGCCATGGCCGCCGACATGTTCGTCGTGCGTCACGGCGACTCCGGCGCTGCGCACTTCATTGCCGAGCACGTGTGCCCGCAAGTGGCGATCATCAACGGCGGCGACGGCCGTCACGCCCACCCGACCCAGGGCATGCTCGACATGCTGACCATCCGTCGGCACAAGGGCAGCTTCGAGAACCTGTCGGTGGCCATCGTCGGCGACATCCTGCACTCGCGGGTGGCCCGCTCGAACATGCTGGCCCTCAAGACCCTTGGCTGCCCGGACATCCGCGTGATCGCGCCGAAAACCCTGCTGCCCATCGGCGTCGAGCAATACGGCGTGAAGGTCTACACCGACATGACCGAAGGCCTCAAGGATGTCGACGTGGTGATCATGCTGCGCCTGCAACGCGAGCGCATGACCGGCGGCCTGCTGCCCAGCGAAGGCGAGTTCTACCGCCTGTTCGGCCTGACCACGGCGCGCCTGGCCGGGGCCAAGCCGGATGCCATCGTCATGCACCCGGGGCCGATCAACCGCGGCGTGGAGATCGAGTCGGCGGTGGCCGACGGGCCGCACTCGGTGATCCTCAACCAGGTGACCTACGGCATCGCCATCCGCATGGCCGTACTGTCCATGGCCATGAGCGGGCAAACGGCCCAGCGCCAATTCGACCAGGAGAACGCCCAGTGAAGCTCAGCATTCTCGGCGCACGCGTGATCGATCCAGCCAGTGGCCTGGATCAAGTGACCGACATTCATATCGATGCCTGCAAGATCGTCGCCCTTGGCGCGGCACCGACGGGTTTTGTCGCGGTCGACATCCTCGACGCCCAAGGCCTGGTGGCCGCTCCCGGCCTGGTAGACCTGAACGTCGCCCTGCGCGAACCGGGCTACAGCCGCAAAGGCAGTATCGTCAGCGAAACCCGGGCCGCCGCTGCCGGTGGCGTGACCAGCCTGTGCTGCCCGCCGCAGACCAAACCGGTGCTGGACACCTCGGCCGTGGCCGAACTGATCCTCGACCGCGCCCGCGAAGCCGGCAACACCAAGGTCTTCCCGATTGGCGCACTGAGCAAAGGCCTCGACGGCGAGCAATTGGCCGAGCTCATCGCCCTGCGTGACGCCGGTTGTGTGGCGTTCGGCAACGGCCTGAACAGTTTCCGCAACACCCGTACCCTGTGCCGCGCCCTGGAGTACGCGGCGACCTTCGGCCTGACAGTGATCTTCAACTCCCAGGACCACGACCTGGCCGAAGGTGGCCTGGCCCACGAAGGCCCGACCGCCAGTTTCCTCGGCCTGCCGGGCATTCCGGAAACCGCCGAGACCGTGGCCCTGGCCCGGGACCTGCTGTTGGTGGAACAAAGCGGCGTGCGCGCCCACTTCAGCCAACTGACCAGTGCCCGCGGCGCGGCGCTGATCGCCCAGGCCCAGGCTCGTGGCTTGCCGGTGACCGCCGATGTGGCGCTGTACCAGTTGATCCTGACCGACGAAGCGCTGATCGACTTCAACAGCGTCTACCACGTCCAGCCGCCGCTGCGCACCCGCGCCGACCGCGACGGCTTGCGCGAGGCAGTGAAGTCCGGGGTGATCTCGGCCATCTCCAGCCATCACCAACCCCACGAACGCGATGCCAAGCTGGCCCCGTTCGGCGCCACCGAGCCTGGCATCAGCAGCGTCGAACTGCTGCTGCCGCTGGCCCTGACGCTGGTGGAGGATGGCTTGCTGGACCTGCCGACCTTGCTGGCGCGCCTGAGCGCCGGCCCGGCCCAGGCGCTGCAATTGCCGGCGGGGACTGGCGGTTGGCGCGGCAGCGGATCTCGTGCTGTTCGACCCAGCCGCGTCCACCGTGGCCGGTGAAGCTTGGCGTTCCAAGGGCGACAACTGCCCGTTCCTCGGCCACAGCCTGCCGGGGGTGGTGCGCTACACCTTGATGGATGGGCGGATTACTCACCAGGCCTGATACCGCGCCGCTCCTATCGCGAGCAAGCTCGCTCCCACAGGGGGATCTTCGGTGAACCACATGATCTGTGAACACCTCGATCCAGTGTGGGAGCGAGCTTGCTCGCGATGCAGGCGACTCGGTCTTACTGGAACGCCCCACGTTTCTGCGCATTCCCAATCGAGACCTGATCGTTCAGCGTCCAGAAGTCATACAGCACCCCAAGGAAAAACACCCCGCCGGTCAGCAGGTAGATAATCCCGCTGAGCCATTTGCCCTGATACATCCGGTGTACGCCCAACACCCCGAGAAACGTCAGCAGAATCCACGCCACGCTGTACTCGATCGGCCCTGGGGTAAAACGCAGGTCCGCTTCGCGATCCATGGCCGGGATCAGGAACAGGTCGATCAGCCAACCTATGCCCATCAGGCCGAAGGTGAAGAACCAGATCGTACCCGTGACCGGCTTGCCGTAATAGAAGCGGTGAGCGCCGGTGAAACCGAAAATCCACAGCAGGTAGCCAATGACTTTGCTGTGGGTATCGCGGATTGCGTCCTGCTGATAGCTGTTCATGAATGGCCTCTTTTGCCTCGATAGAAAAATTTGTTCGGACTTTTTGTGACTTTTTTGTGTCTCGCCGACAAGCGGTCCTGAGCGACTTTGAACCAAGGAAACCCCCGTGGTGTCTGGCTTCTGTCGGACAATCGGGTCAACTTGTCGCAATTATGGGGGGTTGGCGCCAGGTTTCGAATCGACAAACGGCCTCGGAATCGCAAAAAAAGCTGTTATAAAGTTGCGCGCTAACCTTTAAGAGCCCTGCCTAATGCGTCCATTTTTCAAGACATGGCTAACCATCTGCCTATTATTGCCCCTGGCCGCCCACGCCACCAATCGTGAGCAACGTCTTCCCAACGTCAACGGCTATACCCCGAAATCCCATGTTTCTGCTCCTTCGAGCAAGAACAAGCAAAGCGTCCAGCGCGTGAGCACCGCCCGCAGCCGACTGGTGCCACCCATGGCGACCAAGACGACCAGCAATGTCCTGAGCCGCGCCGTGAATGTACTCGGCACACCCTATCGTTGGGGCGGCAGCAGCCCAAGTAAAGGTTTCGATTGCAGTGGTTTGGTGAAATACGCGTTCAACGACGCCACGTTCGACCTGCCGCGCACGTCCAACGCGATGGCCGCCGGCCATGGCGAGAAAGTCGAGCGCAAGGACCTCAAGCCTGGCGACCTGATCTTCTTCAAGCTCAAGAGCCGCCGGGTCAACCACGTGGCCATCTACCTGGGCAACGACCGCTTCATCCACGCCCCGCGCCGCGGCAAGTCGGTGACCATCGACACGCTGAACAAGCCGTACTGGAACACTCATTACGTGGTCGCCAAGCGAGTTCTGCCGAAAGAACCGGGTGCACTGCGCGTGGTTCAGCGCTGATCTGGTATTTGTGTCGCGGCTGACTGCCCCATCGCGAGCAAGCTCGCTCCCACATTTGATCTTCAGTGGTCACATAATTTGTGAACACCTCGGACCAAATGTGGGAGCGAGCTTGCTCGCGATGGGACCCGCAAAAACGCTGCAAACTCCCTAGAAGTTATCCGGCGTACGCGCCCGCTCCCGGGCATGTTCGCGACTGATCAACCCTTTGTTCACCAAGTCCTTCAAACACATATCCAGCGTCTGCATCCCCAGCGAGCCGCCGGTCTGGATCGACGAGTACATCTGCGCCACCTTGTCTTCACGGATCAGGTTACGGATGGCCGAGGTCCCCAGCATGATTTCATGCGCCGCGATCCGGCCGCCGCCGATCTTCTTGATCAGCGTCTGGGAAATCACCGCCTGCAACGACTCCGACAACATCGAGCGAACCATGGATTTCTCGTCGCCGGGGGAACACGTCCACCACCCGGTCGATGGTCTTGGCCGCCGATGTGGTGTGCAAGGTGCCGAATACCAGATGCCCGGTTTCGGCGGCGGTCAGCGCCAGGCGGATGGTCTCCAGGTCGCGCATCTCGCCCACCAGGATCACGTCCGGGTCCTCCCGCAGGGCTGAACGCAGGGCCGTGGAGAAACCTTGGGTGTCGCGGTGCACCTCGCGCTGGTTGATCAGGCATTTGCGCGGTTCGTGAACGAATTCGATAGGGTCTTCGATGGTGAGGATGTGATGGTGCTTGTGGCTGTTGAGGTGGTCGATCATGGCCGCCAGGGTGGTGGACTTGCCCGAACCGGTCGGCCCGGTCACCAGCACGAGCCCGCGCGGCGACTCGGTCACTTTGCGAAACACCTCGCCCATCCCCAGGTCTTCCATGGTCAGGACTTTCGACGGAATGGTCCGGAACACCGCCCCCGCGCCGCGATTCTGATTGAAGGCGTTGACCCGGAATCGCGCTACGCCCGGCACGTCGAAGGAAAAGTCGGTCTCCAGAAACTTTTCGTAATCCACCCGTTGCCGGTCGTTCATGATGTCGTAGATCAGCTCATGGACCTGCTTGTGGTCCAGCGCCGGCAGGTTGATCCGCCGCACATCGCCATCCACGCGGATCATCGGCGGCAGGCCGGCGGACAGATGCAGGTCCGACGCCCCCTGCTTGGCGCTGAACGCCAGTAACTCAGTGATATCCATAGCGCTCCTCAATTCCAGTAGAATGCCGCGAACCTCACCGCTGGCGCTTCTTTATGTCCACGATAGCAGACAACATCGCTCAGGTTAGTTCGCGCATCCGCGCTGCGGAGCAGGCCGCCCGGCGTGCCGAAGGCAGCGTCCAACTGCTGGCCGTGAGCAAGACCAAGCCCGCCCAGGCCCTGCGTGAGGCTTATGCCACCGGCCTGCGGGACTTCGGCGAGAACTACCTGCAAGAGGCCCTGGGCAAACAGGTCGAATTGACCGACCTGCCCTTGATCTGGCACTTCATCGGCCCCATTCAATCGAACAAGACGCGCGCTATCGCCGAACACTTCGACTGGGTGCATTCCGTGGATCGCTTGAAAATTGCACAGCGCCTGTCCGAGCAGCGCCCGGCCGAGTTGCCGCCGCTGAACATCTGTATCCAGGTCAACGTCAGTGGTGAGGCCAGCAAATCCGGCTGCACCCCGGCGGACCTGCCCGCCCTGGCCAGCGCCATCAGCGCTTTGCCACGCTTGAAGCTGCGTGGGCTGATGGCGATTCCCGAACCCACCGAAGAGCGTGCCGCGCAGGATGCCGCCTTTGCCGCCGTTCAACGCCTGCAAGCCAGCCTGGCACTGCCGCTGGACACGCTTTCCATGGGCATGAGCCACGACCTCGAGTCGGCCATTGCCCAGGGCGCCACCTGGGTGCGCATCGGTACTGCCCTGTTTGGCGCCCGCGACTACGGTCAATCCTGAACCATGGCCGACTCATCTCTTTATAAGGACCTGTCATGAGCAACACGCGTATTGCCTTCATCGGCGCCGGCAACATGGCCGCCAGCCTGATCGGCGGCCTGCGGGCCAAGGGCCTGGACGCTTCGCTGATCCGCGCCAGCGATCCGGGTGAAGAGACCCGCAACCGAGTGAGTGCCGAACACGGCATCGAAACCTTTGCCGACAACGCCCAGGCCATCGACGGCGCCGACGTCATCGTGCTGGCGGTCAAGCCGCAAGCGATGAAAAGCGTCTGCGAGGCCCTGCGTCCGAGCCTCAAACCCCATCAACTGGTGGTGTCGATTGCCGCTGGCATCACCTGCGCCAGCATGAACAACTGGCTCGGCGAGCAGCCGATCGTACGTTGCATGCCCAACACTCCGGCGCTGCTGCGCCAGGGCGTCAGCGGCCTGTTCGCCACGGCCCAAGTGTCCACCGCACAACGCCAGCAGGCCGAAACGCTGCTGTCCGCCGTCGGCCTGGCCCTGTGGCTGGACACCGAACAGCAACTGGACGCGGTCACCGCCGTCTCCGGCTCGGGCCCGGCGTACTTCTTCCTGCTGATCGAAGCCATGACCGCCGCTGGCGAAAAGCTTGGCCTGACCCGGGAAACCGCCGCCCAGTTGACCTTGCAGACCGCCCTCGGCGCCGCGCACATGGCGGTGTCCAGCGACGTCGATGCGGCCGAGTTGCGTCGCCGCGTGACCTCGCCGGCCGGCACCACCGAAGCGGCCATCAAATCGTTCCAGGCCGGGGGCTTCGAAGCTCTGGTGGAAAAAGCACTCGGCGCCGCCGCGCACCGCTCGGCCGAAATGGCCGAACAACTGGGCCAATAAGGAGCCATTCATGATTGGATTGAACACTGCAGCGGTCTACGTGCTGCAAACCCTCGGCAGCCTGTACCTGCTGATCGTGCTGCTGCGCTTCGTGCTGCAACTGGTACGTGCCAACTTCTACAACCCGCTCTGCCAGTTCATCGTCAAGGCTACCCAGCCGCTGCTCAAGCCGCTGCGCCGGATCATCCCGAGCCTGTTCGGCCTGGACATGTCGTCGCTGGTCCTGGCGATCCTCGTGCAACTGGCGCTGATGGCCCTGACCCTGCTGCTGACCTACGGCACCACCGGCAACCCGCTGCAATTGCTGATCTGGTCGATCATTGGCGTGACCGCGCTGTTCCTGAAGATTTTCTTCTTCGCCCTGATCATCAGCGTGATCCTTTCGTGGGTCGCGCCGGGTAGCCATAACCCGGGTGCAGAGCTGGTGAACCAGATCTGCGAGCCGGCCCTGGCGCCGTTCCGCCGCATCGTGCCGAACCTCGGCGGCCTGGATATCTCGCCGATCCTGGCGTTCATGGTGTTCAAGCTGATCGATATGCTGGTGATCAACAACCTGGCGGCGATGACCATGATGCCGGAGATCCTGCGGCTGCTGATCTGATCCACACCCTCCTGATCGGTCAGCACCGATCTATGTGGGAGCAAAGCTTGCTCGCGAAACAGGCACCTCGGTCCCTGGAAGACCGCATCGTCCTCATCGCGGGCAAGCCTTGCTCCCACGGGGTTTGCGCCGGGCGGACAATCAGCGCCGCCCTTTGCTTGCCGCCCGCCACAGCGGTCTTTAGACTTACGCCTCATTTCAACGCGAGCAGGGTCGATGCCAGCTGCCTTTCCCCCCGATTCCGTTGGTCTGGTGACGCCGCAAACGGCGCATTTCAGCGAGCCCCTGGCCCTGGCCTGCGGCCGTTCGTTGCCAGCCTATGACCTGATCTACGAAACCTACGGCACCCTCAATGCCACGGCGAGCAATGCCGTGCTGATCTGCCACGCCTTGTCGGGGCATCACCACGCCGCCGGCTACCACAGCGTCGACGACCGCAAGCCCGGCTGGTGGGACAGTTGCATCGGCCCGGGCAAGCCCATCGACACCAGCAAGTTCTTCGTGGTCAGCCTGAACAACCTGGGCGGCTGCAACGGTTCCACCGGCCCCAGCAGCCTCAACCCGGACACCGGCAAGCCCTTCGGCGCCGATTTCCCGGTGCTGACCGTGGAAGACTGGGTCCACAGCCAGGCGCGCCTGGCCGACCGCCTCGGTATCGGCCAGTGGGCCGCCGTGATCGGCGGCAGCCTGGGCGGCATGCAAGCCCTGCAATGGACCATCACCTACCCGGACCGCGTGCGTCATTGCCTGGCAATCGCCTCGGCCCCCAAGCTGTCGGCGCAGAACATCGCCTTCAACGAAGTGGCGCGCCAAGCGATCCTCACCGACCCGGAATTCCACGGCGGTTCGTTCCAGGAACACGGCGTGATCCCCAAGCGCGGGTTGATGCTGGCGCGGATGGTCGGGCACATCACCTACCTGTCCGACGACTCCATGGGCGAGAAATTCGGCCGTGGCCTCAAGAGCGAAAAGCTCAACTACGACTTCCACAGCGTCGAGTTCCAGGTCGAGAGCTACCTGCGCTATCAGGGTGAAGAGTTCTCCGGGCGTTTCGACGCCAACACCTACCTGTTGATGACCAAGGCGCTGGACTACTTCGATCCGGCGGCGAACTTCGACGATAACCTGGCGAAAACCTTCGCCAATGCCACCGCCAAATTCTGTGTGATGTCGTTCACCACCGACTGGCGCTTCTCCCCGGCGCGCTCGCGGGAGCTGGTGGACGCGCTGATGGCCGCGCGCAAGGACGTCTGCTACCTGGAAATCGACGCGCCCCAGGGCCACGACGCCTTTTTGATCCCGATCCCGCGCTACCTGCAGGCGTTCGGCAACTACATGAACCGTATAACGCTGTGAGGACGCCATGAGAGCCGATCTGGACATCATCCAGGAATGGATCCCCGCCGGCAGCCGCGTGCTCGACCTGGGCTGCGGCAACGGCGAACTGCTGACCTGGCTGCGAGACAACAAGCAAGTCACCGGCTACGGCCTGGAAAACGACCCGGACAACATCGCCGAATGCGTGGCCAAGGGCATCAACGTGATCGAGCAGGACCTGGACAAGGGCCTGGGCAACTTCGCCAGCAACAGCTTCGACATCGTGGTCATGACCCAGGCCCTGCAAGCGGTGCACTACCCGGACAAGATCCTCGACGAAATGCTGCGGGTCGGGCGCCAGTGCATCATCACCTTCCCCAACTTCGGCCACTGGCGCTGCCGCTGGTACCTGGCGAGCAAGGGCCGCATGCCGGTCTCGGATTTCCTGCCCTACACCTGGTACAACACGCCGAACATCCACTTCTGTACCTTCGAGGATTTCGAAGCGCTGTGCCGCGAACGTGAAGCCAAAGTCATCGATCGCCTGGCCGTGGACCAGCAGCACCGCCACGGGTGGGCCAGCAAGCTATGGCCTAATCTGTTAGGTGAAATAGGCATCTATCGGGTCAGCAGCCCAGGCCTTGCCGATCATCAGGTCGCGGTGTGAGCCCCCGGCCTTACCAGGAGCACGACATGAAACGTCTAGCGTTGTTTCTCATCACCGCTTGCCTGAGCGTTGGCGCCTTGGCCGCCGATGTCATCAAGGCCGAGCGGATGGAAAAATTCGGTGATATCACCGTGCATTACAACACCTTCAATTCCACCTTCCTGACGCCGGACATTGCCAAGGCAGCCGAGCTGACTCGCGGCAAGAATCAAGGCGTGATCAATGTTTCGGTGATCAAGGGCGGCAAGCCTCTGATGGCTCAAGTCAGCGGCTCGGTCAAGGATCTCACCAGCAGCTCCGTCCCGCTGAAATTCAAGCAAGTGATTGAGCAAGGCGCGATCTACTACATCGCCCAGTACCCGGTGGAACAACAGGAAGTCCGGACCTTCGAAATCGAGGTGCAAACCGGCGACAAGATCAACACCCTCAACTTCAACCAGGAACTGTTCCCGGGCCAATGATCAACCTTACCCAACTCGTATTGGCCAGCCACAACGCCGGCAAACTCAAGGAACTGCAGGCCATGCTCGGCGGGTCGGTGCAGTTGCGCTCGATTGGCGAATTCAGCCAGGTGGAACCGGAAGAGACCGGCCTGTCGTTCGTCGAGAACGCCATCCTCAAGGCCCGTAATGCCGCGCGCATCTCGGGCCTGCCGGCGCTGGCCGACGATTCCGGGCTGGCCGTGGACTTCCTCGGCGGCGCACCGGGCATTTACTCGGCCCGTTACGCTGATGGCAAAGGTGACGCGGCGAACAACGCCAAGCTGCTCGACGCCCTCAAGGATGTGCCCGAAGCCGAGCGTGGCGCGCAGTTCGTGTGCGTGCTGGCCCTGGTGCGCCACGCCGACGATCCGTTGCCGATCCTCTGCGAAGGCCTGTGGCCCGGGCGCATTCTCACCGAAGCCAGCGGCGAGCACGGTTTTGGCTATGACCCGTTGTTCTGGGTGCCGGAGCGCGATTGCTCCAGCGCCGAGCTGGGGCCGGTGGAAAAGAACCAACTGAGCCACCGCGCCCGCGCCATGGCCCTGCTGCGTCAACGCCTGGGCCTGCAATGATCGACGACGCTCCCGCACCGCTGATCCATGGCGGTGTACAAACGCCTCGGGCGCCACTGCCGGTGCTGCCGCCCCTGGCGTTGTACGTCCACATCCCGTGGTGCGTGCGCAAATGCCCGTATTGCGACTTCAACTCCCACACCGCCAGCCCGCAACTGCCGGAAGAGGAATACGTCGACGCCCTGCTGGCCGACCTCGACCAGGATTTGCACGCGGTTTACGGTCGCCCGTTGAGCTCGATCTTTTTCGGTGGCGGCACTCCAAGCCTGTTCAGTGCCCAGGCCCTGGGGCGGTTGCTCAAAGGTGTCGAGGCACGGATACCGTTCGCCCAGAACATTGAAATCACCCTGGAAGCCAACCCCGGCACGTTTGAACAAGAAAAATTCGTCGCTTACCGGGCCTTGGGCATCAATCGCCTGTCCATTGGCATCCAGAGCTTCCAGCAGGCCAAGCTCGAAGCCCTGGGCCGGATCCATAACGGTGACGAGGCGGTGCGCGCCGCTGGCATGGCCCGACAAGCCGGGTTCGACAACTTCAACCTGGACCTGATGCATGGGCTGCCCGATCAGTCCCTCGACGACGCCTTGAGCGACCTGCGCCAAGCCATCGCCTTGAAACCGACCCACCTGTCCTGGTACCAGTTGACGTTGGAGCCGAACACGGTGTTCTGGAACCAGCCGCCGACCTTGCCCGAAGACGACACGCTGTGGGACATCCAGGAAGCCGGGCAAGCCTTGCTGGCCGAACACGGCTACGCTCAATACGAAGTCTCGGCCTACGCCCAGCCCGATCGGGCGGCGCGACATAACCTCAATTACTGGAGCTTCGGCGACTTTATTGGCATCGGCGCCGGCGCCCACGGCAAGCTCAGCCATCCGGACGGGCGCATCGTGCGCACCTGGAAGACCCGCCTGCCCAAGGACTATCTCAACCCGGCCAAAAGCTTCCAGGCAGGCGAGAAAACCCTGGCCAATGAAGAACTGCCGTTCGAGTTCCTGATGAACGCGCTGCGCCTGACTGCGGGCGTGGAAGCGCGGCTGTACCCGGAACGCACCGGGCTGCCCCTGCAAAGCCTGGCCAAAGGCCGGCGCGAGGCCGAACAAAGCGGGTTGTTGCAGGTCGAACCGACACGTCTGGCGGCCACCGAGCGCGGACAGTTGTTTCTCAATGACTTGCTACAGACATTTCTGAGCTGATCAACACAAGGAAATCGAATGGATCTGGTACTCGACCTGCTGGCCACCGTATCCCGCTGGAGCCGCAGCAACCTGTCGGAAATCTCCCTGGCATTGGTAGGCTGCCTGCTGGTGCTGTTTGGTGCCGACATCAAGGGCTGGGTCGAACAACGCCTGGGCAGCATCGCCGGCGCCTTGCGCGTCCCGTTGATCGCCCTGCTGTGCATGATCGGCAGCGGCGCCGCGCTGATCTATGCCACGCCGTGGATCGTCAGGGGCTTGAGCCAGTTCAACAACTACAGCCTGGCGCCGGTGTTGTTGGTGGTGCTGGTGTTGATTGGCGTGGTGGCGGATCGGCGCTGATCCGACAGCCATCACAAAACAACTGTGGGAGCGAGCTTGCTCGCGATGAGGCCATAACATCCAACATCAATGTTGACTGTCATGCCGCCATCGCGAGCAAGCTCGCTCCCACAGGGGATCCCGTTTCAGCAGGGGCTTCGGTGTTTAAGCCACCTTCTCGAACTTCAAATCCCAAACCCCATGCCCAAGCCGTTCGCCACGGCGCTCGAACTTGGTGATCGGCCGTTCGGCGGCGGTCGTGGCACGCACTTGCCGTCTTCGGCCAGGTTGCGATAACCCGGGGCGACGTTCATCACTTCCAGCATGTACTCGGCGTAGGGTTCCCAGTCGGTGGCCATGTGCAGCACACCGCCGACCTTCAATTTACTGCGCACCAGTTCAGCGAACGATGCCTGGACGATACGGCGCTTGTGGTGCCGGCTTTTGTGCCAAGGATCCGGGAAAAACAGCATCAACCGGTCAAGACTGTTGTCGGCCACGCAGCGGTTGAGCACTTCGATGGCGTCGCAATCGTAGACCCGCAGGTTGGTCAGCCCTTGAGTCAGCACGCCGTTGAGCAACGCACCGACGCCGGGACGGTGGACTTCCACGCCGATGAAATCCTGCTCCGGCGCAGCGGCGGCCATTTCCAGCAACGAGTGGCCCATACCGAAGCCGATTTCCAGCGAGCGCGGAGCCGAGCGGCCGAAGACCTGGTCAAAATCCACCGGTGCGTCGGCCAGGGGCAGGACGAATAAAGGCGCGCCCTGCTCCAGGCCGCGCTGCTGGCCTTCAGTCATGCGCCCGGCGCGCATCACGAAACTCTTGATGCGGCGGTGCTGGCGCTCTTCGCCGTCTTCCGGCAGGACCGGCGTGTCGTTCGATTCAGTCATCAATGGCTCTTACTTGATCAGACCATCCAGCGGCGAGGAGGCGCTGGCGTAAAGTTTTTTCGGCATGCGGCCGGCCAGGTACGCCAGGCGACCGGCGACGATGGCGTGCTTCATGGCTTCGGCCATCAGGACCGGCTGCTGCGCATGGGCGATGGCAGAGTTCATCAGCACCGCTTCGCAACCCAGCTCCATGGCGATGGTGGCGTCGGAGGCGGTACCGACACCGGCATCCACCAACACCGGGATCTTGGCTTCTTCCAGGATGATCTGCAGGTTGTACGGGTTGCAGATCCCCAGGCCAGTGCCGATCAGGCCGGCCAGCGGCATGACCGCGATGCAGCCGATTTCCGCCAATTGACGGGCGATGATCGGGTCATCGCTGGTGTAGACCATCACGTCGAAACCTTCCTTGACCAGGGTTTCGGCGGCCTTGAGGGTTTCGATCACGTTGGGGAACAGGGTTTTCTGGTCCGCCAGTACTTCCAGCTTCACCAGATTGTGGCCGTCGAGCAGCTCACGGGCCAGGCGGCAGGTGCGCACGGCCTCGATGGCGTCGAAGCAGCCGGCAGTGTTCGGCAGGATGGTGTAGCGATCCGGCGGCAGGATATCCAGCAGGTTCGGTTCGCCCGGGTTCTGGCCGATGTTGGTCCGGCGCACGGCGACGGTCACGATCTCGGCGCCCGAGGCCTCGATGGCCAGGCGGGTTTCTTCCATGTCGCGGTATTTGCCGGTACCTACCAGCAAGCGCGACTGGTAGGTACGACCGGCCAGGACGAAGGGCTTGTCGCTACGAACGATGCTCATGGGAAATCCTCTGTTGGGGTGAGGTTCTTGCGAAATGCTGCGAAACCGAGGCGACTAGCCACCGCCGATGGCGTGGACCACTTCGACGCTGTCGCCATCGTTCAACGTGGTTTCGGCGTGCTGGCTGCGCGGGACGATATCCAGATTGAGCTCCACCGCGACGCGGCGTCCGGTAAGTTCCAGACGGGTCAGCAGGGCCGCAACGGTTTCACCGTCGGGCAGTTCAAGGGGGTTCGCCGTTCAACTGAATGCGCATGCCGGATGCCGTCATCATTTTTAGGGGCTGGCATTCTAGCCCGATCAGTCTGGGTGACCCAAGCCATTCGTCATGAAATGGACCGGCAGGTCAGCCCAGCCGCCAGGCGGCAAGCCCCAGGCACAACCAGGCCGATCAGGAACGCCACGCCACCCAACGGAGTGATGATGCCCAGCTTGCTGATGCCCGTGAGCGTCAGCAGGTACAGGCTGCCGGAGAACAACAGGATGCCGATGACAAAGGAAATTCCGGCCCAAGTGACGATGCGCCCGGGAATGTGCGTGGCCAGCAGCGCAACGCCCAGCAACGCCAGGGTGTGCACCAGTTGGTAGGTGACGCCGGTGTGGAAAATCGCCAGGTAATCGGCGCTCAGGCGGTTTTTCAGGCCATGGGCGGCGAATGCACCCAGCGCCACGCCCGTGAAACCGAAGAAAGCCGCCAGCATCAGAAAGCTACGCAACATGGGAACACCAGCAGACTCGGTGGACAGGGTCTGTATAATGGCCCGCTCGACGGGTTCGGCCAAGCCATCTCTATGCTGCGTACATTGTTTCGACGATTCCTTAAAGCCCTGCTCTGGTTCGCCGTCGGCAGCGTTGTGCTGGTGCTGCTGTTTCGCGTGGTGCCGCCGCCGTTCACGGCGTTGATGATCGAGCGCAAGGTTGAATCCTGGTTCGGCGGTGAACCGATCGACCTGCAACGCACCTGGCAGCCTTGGGACCAGATCTCCGACAGCCTCAAAGTCGCAGTGATCGCTGGCGAAGACCAGAAATTCCCCGAGCACTGGGGCTTCGACATCGGCGCGATCCAGGCCGCCTTCGCCCACAATGGCCGTGGCGGTTCGATTCGCGGCGCCAGCACTCTCAGCCAGCAAGTGTCCAAAAACCTGTTCCTGTGGTCGGGCCGCAGCTGGCTGCGCAAAGGGCTGGAGGCCTGGTTCACCGCGCTGATCGAAGTGTTCTGGCCCAAGCAGCGGATCCTTGAGGTGTACCTCAACAGCGTCGAGTGGGATGACGGTGTGTTCGGGGCGGAAGCGGCGGCACGGCATCATTTCCGCACCAGCGCCGACGCCTTGTCCCGGCAACAGGCCAGCCTGCTGGCGGCGGTATTACCCAACCCGCGCAAATGGAGCGCCAGCCGGCCGAGCCCCTACGTGCTACGGCGGGCGGGCTGGATTCGCCAGCAGATGAGCCAGTTGGGAGGCGACAGTTATTTGCTGGGGCTCGATCATGCGCGGCGGGCGCCTTGGGCGCAGTAGACCAAACACCGACATTCAACTGTGGGAGCGAGCTTGCTCGCGATGGCGGAGGGTCAGGCAGCATCGATATTGAATGATAAGCCGCCATCGCGAGCAAGCTCGCTCCCACAGGGGGTCTGCGGCGAATCCGAGATTGAGCGCACACAAAAACGCCCCGATCATCACTGATCGGGGCGTTTTTTGTTGCCGCTATCGCAGGTCAAGCCGCAATCGACACCTTGAGCTTGTTCATCGCGCTCTTCTCAAGTTGGCGAATCCGCTCTGCCGACACGTTGTACTTCTGCGCGAGGTCGTGCAGCGTGGCCTTTTCCTCGGCCAGCCAGCGCTGGTAGAGGATGTCGCGGCTGCGTTCGTCCAGCACTTCCAAGGCTTCGTGCAGGTTGGTGTTGGAGTTGTCGCTCCAGTCGGCGTCTTCCAGTTGACGCGCCGGGTCGTACCGGTGGTCTTCCAGGTAGTTGGCCGGCGATTGGAAAGCGCTGTCGTCGTCCGCTTCGGCAGCCGGGTCGAAGGCCATGTCATGGCCCGTCAGGCGGCTTTCCATCTCGCGCACTTCCCGAGGCTCTACACCCAGGCTTTCAGCCACGCGATGGACTTCTTCGTTGTTCAGCCAGGCCAGACGCTTCTTCTGGCTGCGCAGGTTGAAGAACAGCTTGCGCTGGGCCTTGGTGGTCGCGACTTTCACGATGCGCCAGTTGCGCAGGATGAACTCGTGGATTTCCGCCTTGATCCAGTGCACCGCAAACGACACCAGGCGCACGCCCATTTCCGGGTTGAAACGCTTGACC
The DNA here is from genome assembly GCF_030687295.1 of Pseudomonas beijingensis. Classification (NCBI taxonomy): domain Bacteria; kingdom Pseudomonadati; phylum Pseudomonadota; class Gammaproteobacteria; order Pseudomonadales; family Pseudomonadaceae; genus Pseudomonas; species Pseudomonas beijingensis. Next base: position 6,034,678 of record NZ_CP117425.1, read on the forward strand.
GCTTTCATCAGGCCGACGTTGCCTTCCTGGATCAGGTCGGCCTGGGCCAGCCCGTAGCCGGAATAGCTGCGGGCGATATGTACGACAAAACGCAGGTGGGCGAGCACCATCTGCCGAGCCGCCTCAAGATCCTGCTCATAATAGAGACTCTCGGCCAGTTCACGCTCCTGCTCGGGCGTCAGCAATGGAATGCTGTTCACCGTGTGCACATAGGCCTCCAGGTTCGCACCCGGGACCAGAGCATAAGCAGGTTGCAAAGAAGTGGTCATACGAAAAAACCTCCGACTCACATAACTCGTGCAGTTCAGCACTGCGAAAATTGACCGGGAACCCTAAGACAAGTTCCCACAAAAACCGAAAGGTCAATACGCGCAAAAAACCCTATTTTGGCGCAAGCTCACGCAAGTGGCGTGCGACCGCAATCCATGCACCGATATAACCCAACAGCACCGCGCCAAGCAAGAGCGACAGACCGTCGGCGACTGGCACTCCGGCCAGCGAAAAATCACTGCCGTACAAACCGGCCAGCCCCACTACCGCATCGTTCAGCCAGTCCAGGCCAAACGCCAATACGCCCCAGGACAGAATCCCGGCACCGAAGCCATACAGCGCCCCCATATAAAGGAAGGGCCTGCGTACATAACTGTCCGTACCGCCGACGAGTTTAATCACTTCTATCTCGGTGCGGCGGTTTTCAATATGAAGACGAATGGTATTGCCTATCACCAAAAGTAATGCAGAAACCAGCAGCACCGTCAGACCGAAGACAAACCGGTCGCCGAGCTTGAGGATCGCCGCAAGACGCTCGACCCAGACTAGATCAAGTTGCGCCTGTTGTACCTTCGGCAACTCGGAAAGTCTTTGTCTTAATGCTTCAAGGGCGGGCTTGTCGACCTCGTTCGGCGTCACCAGCACCACGCCCGGCAGCGGGTTCTCCGGCAGCTCCTTGAGGGCGTCGCCCAGGCCGGACTGTTGCTGGAACTCTTCCAGCGCCTGCTCGCGGCCGATGTACTCGGCTTCGGCCACGCCCGGCATGGCCTTGATCTGCTCACGCAACGCTTGGCCTTCGCCGGGGCTGGCGTCCATCTGCAGGTACAGGGAAATCTGCGCCGCGCGCTGCCAGGAGCCGCCCAGGCGCTCCACATTATTCAGCAATAATGACAGGCCCATAGGCAGGCTCAAGGCAACCGCCATCACCATGCAGGTAAAGAAGCTGCCGATGGGTTGCTTGCCCAGGCGCCGCAGGCTGTCCAGCAGGCTGGCGCGATGGCTTTCGATCCAGGCGCGCAGCAGCGTGGCGAAGTCCGGGCCGTCGTCATCGTCGCGTTTTTTCTTTTGCGGCTGCGGATCGGAGGCCTTCGGGGCCACGCGTTCGGCCACTTTCGGGCTGCGAGTAGCACTCATACGCCGGCCTCCCCGTCACCAATCAGGCGTCCGCGCTGCAACGTGAGCATGCGGTGACGCATGCGCGCGATCAACGCCAGGTCGTGACTGGCGATCAGCACGCTGGTGCCCAGACGGTTGATGTCTTCGAACACGCCCATGATTTCCGCCGCCAGGCGCGGGTCGAGGTTACCAGTGGGTTCGTCCGCCAGCAGCAAGGCCGGGCGATGGACGATGGCGCGGGCGATGCCGACGCGCTGTTGCTGGCCGGTGGACAGGTCGCCCGGATACAGGTCGGTCTTGTCCGACAGGGCCACGCGCTCCAGGGCCGAGTCCACCCGCTTGATGATCTCGGCCTTGGACAGGCCAAGGATCTGCAACGGCAACGCCACGTTGTTGAACACCGTGCGGTCGAACAGCAACTGGTGATTCTGGAACACTACACCGATCTGCCGCCGCAGGTAGGGGATCTGGGCATTGCTGATGGTGCTCAGGTCCTGGCCGGCCAGCAGCAGTTTGCCAGTGGAAGGCCGCTCCATCGCCAGCAGCAGGCGCAGCAAGGTACTTTTACCGGCGCCGGAATGGCCGGTGACAAACAGAAACTCGCCCCGACGGACCCGAAAGCTCAGCTCATGCAAGCCGACGTGACCGTTCGGATAGCGTTTACCGACCTGTTCGAAACGAATCATGAGTGCTCCCGTTCGGCAAACAGTGCCTGGACAAAGGGCTCGGCTTCAAAGGTGCGCAAATCGTCAATGCCTTCGCCCACGCCGATGTAGCGAATGGGCAGGCCGAACTGCTTGGCCAGGGCGAAAATCACCCCGCCCTTGGCGGTGCCGTCGAGCTTGGTCAGAGCCAGCCCGGTCAGTTCGACGGTCTGGTTGAATTGCTTGGCCTGGTTAATGGCGTTCTGGCCGGTACCGGCGTCCAGCACCAGCAGCACTTCGTGAGGCGCATCGGCGTCGAGCTTGCCGATCACCCGGCGTACCTTCTTCAATTCTTCCATCAGGTTGTCTTTGGTGTGCAGACGACCGGCCGTGTCGGCGATCAGCACATCGATGCCACGGGCCTTGGCCGCCTGCACCGCGTCGAAGATCACCGAAGCGGAGTCGGCGCCGGTGTGCTGGGCGATCACCGGGATCTTGTTGCGCTCGCCCCACACTTGCAGCTGTTCGACCGCGGCGGCGCGGAAGGTGTCGCCGGCAGCCAGCATGACTTTCTTGCCTTCGAGTTGCAGCTTCTTGGCCAGCTTGCCGATGGTGGTGGTCTTGCCGGCGCCGTTGACGCCCACCACCAGAATCACGAATGGTTTGTTCTGCGAGGTGATCACCAGTGGTTGTTCCACCGGCTTGAGCATGTTGGTCAACTCGCCTTGCAGGGATTTGTACAACGCGTCGGCGTCGGTCAGTTGCTTGCGAGCAACCTTTTGGGTCAGGCTCTGGATGATCACCGAGGTCGCCTCGACACCGACATCGGCGGTGAGCAGGCGGGTCTCGATGTCTTCCAGCAATTCGTCATCGATGACTTTCTTGCCCAGGAACAGGCTGGCCATGCCTTCGCCGATGCTGGCGCTGGTCTTGGACAGGCCCTGCTTGAGACGGGCGAAGAAGCCGACTTTGTTCTCTTCAGCCGTGCGGGCCGGCTCGACTGGGACCAAAGCTTCAACCGGAGCGGGTTCTGGTTCAGGTTCAGGGGCGGACTGCGAAGCGACAGGTGCAATGACAACCGTCGAGGCCTCGGCAATCGGCGCCACACCCTGTACCACGACAGGTTGTGTCGCGGCCGGAATCGGTGGGGTGATATGCGCGGCTTGCTCGTCTTCGACCAGCGCCACCGGCTCTTCTGCAACCGGCAGGGTCAGCCAGGGAGTGGATTCGACGGGCGGGGTCAGCGGCTGTTCGGCCACAGGCTCAGGGGCGACCGGTTGCAGGATCGGTTCGGCAATCGGCAGGATGATTGGCGCGGCGTCCTCTTCCACCGCTTCGGCGGCGGGCTCAGGCAGCGCTTGTGGCTGTTCGACGACGGTTTCCTGCGGCTTCTTGCGCAGCCATCCGAACAGGCCTTTTTTCTCGCCAGCCGCAGCTGGGGTCTTCTTGTCGTCGTTGGAACCAAACATGGAGGACGGCTATCTCACGGTAGCGACGCGCCACGAGGGCGCCTCGGTGATAAATATTCAATGCTGAACAGACTGCGTTTCATCCAGCTTGTTCACGCGCAACATTTTGTCGAAGCGTCCCCAGGACGCCTCAAAGTCGATTTTTTCGAAGGACTGGTACGGCATCATCGGCGAAAACGCCGGGATCAACGAGCAAACCCAGCGTTTCTCCGGAGAACCCAGACAACCCCGGGCCGATAAAAGGCCCGATAGGCGTGGCCGCCAGTAAAACGGATCAGTATCCTAGCACCTCCTCGCCTGCTGAGGCTAAGACCTAGCAGGCAACCCAACAGGTTTAAACACGAATGAATGCTCTTGCCCGCCGCGCCGCAGGCCTGCTGCTCAGCACAGTTTGTCTGCCTCTTTCAGCCTTGGCTGCCGACCCACAACCCACCCATGAATTCACCCTCGACAACGGCCTGAAGGTCGTCGTGCGCGAAGACCATCGTGCGCCGGTGGTGGTCTCCCAGGTCTGGTACAAGGTGGGTTCCAGCTACGAGACGCCAGGCCAGACCGGTTTGTCCCACGCCCTTGAGCACATGATGTTCAAGGGCAGTGAAAAAGTCGGCCCCGGCGAAGCGTCGCTGATCCTGCGCGACCTCGGTGCCGAAGAGAACGCCTTCACCAGCGACGATTTCACCGCCTACTACCAGGTGCTGGCCCGCGACCGCCTGGGCGTGGCCTTCGAGCTGGAAGCCGACCGCATGGCCAGCCTGCGCCTGCCGCCGGAGGAGTTCAGCCGCGAGATCGAGGTGATCAAGGAAGAGCGCCGCATGCGCACCGACGACAAGCCCATGTCCAAGGCCTACGAGCGCTTCAAGGCCATGGCTTACCCGGCCAGCGGCTACCACACGCCGACCATTGGCTGGATGGCCGACCTGGACCGGATGACCGTCGAGGAACTGCGCCACTGGTACGAGTCCTGGTACACCCCGAACAACGCGACCCTGGTGGTGGTCGGCGACGTGACACCGGACGAGGTCAAGTCCCTGGCCCAGCGCTATTTCGGCCCGATTGCCCGGCGCGCGGTGCCGGTGGCGAAAATCCCCCTGGAGCTGGCCGAACCCGGCGAGCGCCAGATCACCCTGCATGTGCAGACCCAACTGCCCAGCGTGATGCTGGCCTTCAACGTGCCGAGCATCGCCACCGCGACGGACAAGACGTCGGTCAACGCGCTGCGGCTGATCTCAGCCCTGCTGGACGGCGGCTACAGCGGCCGGATCCCAACCCAACTGGAGCGCGGCGAGGAGTTGGTGTCCGGCGGCTCGTCGAACTACGACGCCTTCACCCGCGGCGACACGCTGTTCACCTTGTCGGCGACACCCAACACGCAGAAAAACAAAACCCTCGCCCAGGCCGAAGCAGGTTTGTGGCGCTTGCTTGAGCAGTTGAAAACCACTGCCCCGACCGCCGACGAACTGGAACGCGTGCGCGCCCAGGTCATCGCCGGCCTGGTGTATGAGCGCGACTCGATCACCAGCCAGGCCACCGCCATCGGCCAGCTGGAAACCGTCGGCTTGTCCTGGAAGCTGATGGACACAGAGCTCGCTGAACTGCAAAGCGTGACCCCGCAAGACATCCAGAAGGCAGCCCAGCTGTATTTCACCCGCTCGCGCCTGAGCGTTGCGCACGTCCTGCCCGAGGAGAAAGCTCATGAATGAGCGCAAATCATCGCGCCTGGTGCTGATCGGCCTGGTTTTGCTCGCCTTGGCCTGCGCCCTGGCCTTTTACCTGTCGCCGTCGAGCAACTCCGACGCCAGCCAGGCATTGGACAAGGCCAAGTCCGGCAATAAGCTGCAATCGTTGGCCGAACTGGACGACAAGGCGCCCAGCCGGCGCCAGCTCGACGTACAAACCTGGAAAACCGCTGACGGCGCCAAGGTGCTGTTCGTCGAAGCCCGGGAATTGCCGATGTTCGACCTGCGCCTGACCTTCGCCGCCGGCAGCAGCCAGGACGGCGACGCCCCCGGCCTCGCCCTGCTGACCAACGCCATGCTCAACGAAGGCGTGGCCGGCAAGGACGTCGGCGCCATCGCCCAAGGTTTCGAAAGCCTCGGCGCGGACTTCGGCAACGGTGCCTACCGGGACATGGCCGTAGCGTCCCTGCGCAGTCTCAGCGCAGCCGACAAGCGTGAACCGGCCTTGAAGCTGTTCGCCGAAGTCGTCGGCAAACCGACCTTCCCCGCCGACTCCTTCGCCCGGATCAAGAACCAGATGCTGGCCGGTTTCGAGTACCAGAAACAGAACCCCGGCAAACTGGCGGGCCTGGAACTGATGAAGCGCCTGTACGGCGAGCATCCTTATGCCCACTCCAGCGACGGCACCGCCGACAGCATCCCACCGATCACTCTGGCCCAGGCCCGCGCTTTCCACGCCAAGGCCTACGCTGCCGGCAACGCAGTGATTGCGCTGGTGGGGGATTTGTCCCGCGCCGAAGCCGAAACGATTGCCAACCAGGTGTCCGCCGCCCTGCCCAAGGGCCCGGCCCTGGCGAAAACCCCGCCACCGGTAGAACCGAAAGCGAGCATCGGGCACATCGAGTTCCCGTCCAAGCAGACCAACCTGATGCTCGCGCAACTGGGCATCGACCGCGACGATCCGGACTATGCCGCGGTGTCCCTGGGCAACCAGATCCTCGGCGGCGGTGGCTTCGGCACGCGACTGATGACTGAAGTTCGCGAAAAACGCGGCCTGACCTACGGCGTGTACTCCGGCTTCACGGCGATGCAGGCCCGCGGCCCGTTCATGATCAACCTGCAAACCCGTGCCGAGATGAGCGAGGGCACCTTGAAACTGGTGCAGGACGTGTTCGCCGACTACCTCAAGAACGGTCCGACCCAGAAAGAACTCGATGACGCCAAGCGTGAGTTGGCCGGCAGTTTCCCGCTGTCCACCGCCAGCAATGCCGACATCGTCGGCCAGCTCGGCGCCATGGGCTTCTATGACTTGCCGCTCAGCTACCTGGAAGACTTCATGCGCCAATCCCAGGAACTGACGGTCGAGCAGGTCAAGGCCGCGCTGAACAAACACCTGAGTACCGATAAAATGGTCATCGTCACCGCCGGCCCGAGCGTGCCGCAAAAGCCGTTGCCGCCCCCTACTGACAAACCTGCCGAGCAGCCGCTCGGGGTTCCGGAGCACTAATGGCCCGCCCATCGAATTCCAGCAAGAAACCCGTGCACAACGGTGTGAACCAGTTGCGCATCATCGGCGGCGAATGGCGCAGCCGGCGCCTGAGCTTCCCGGATGCCCCAGGGTTGCGCCCCACCCCTGACCGCGTGCGGGAAACCCTGTTCAACTGGCTCGCGCCCTACGTGGCAGGCGCCCGGGTGCTCGACCCGTTCGCCGGCAGCGGCGCGCTGTTTCTCGAGGCCCTGTCCCGTGGCGCCGCCATGGGCCAGGCGCTGGACGCCAGCAACCTGGCGGTCTCCAGCCTGAAGGAACACCTGGGCACCCTGCGTTGCACCGTCGGTCAGGTGCAAACCGCCGACGCACTGCGCTACCTGGACAGCCAACCGGCGACGCCTTTCGACCTGGTGTTCCTCGACCCGCCTTTCAACCAGAACCTGTTGCCGACCGTCTGCGCCTTGCTCGAGGAACGTCAGTGGCTGGCCGAGGATGCCTGGGTCTACACTGAAAGCGAGACCGCCCCGTCCACCCTGGGCTTGCCGGGCAACTGGCGCTTGCACCGCGAGCAGAAATCAGGACGGGTGTATTACGCGTTGTGGCAGCGTCTGACAAAGGACATGGGCTGAACGGCTGCCCCGTGCATCGAGAATAATAATGATGTCCGCCGCATCTGAACGTTTCGTCCCTGCTCCGGGCCTTGGCAACCCGCACCTGCAGACCTTATGGGGCCCGTTATGGCGCCAGACCACCCACATCGAGCGCCAACGCGAGCGCCTGTGGCTGGAAGACGGTGATTTCCTCGACCTCGACTGGCACGGCCCACACAGCGCCGAGGCGCCGCTGGTGTTGGTGTTGCACGGGCTGACCGGCTCTTCCAACTCGCCTTACGTGGCCGGGTTGCAGCAGGCACTCGGTCGCCAGGGCTGGGCCAGCGCGGCCTTGAACTGGCGCGGATGCTCGGGCGAGCCGAACCTGCTACCCCGCAGCTATCACTCGGGCGTCAGCGAAGACCTGGCCGCCGCCATTGCCCACTTGCGTGCCCGACGGCCCTTGGCGCCGCTGTTTGCGGTGGGTTATTCACTGGGCGGCAATGTGTTGCTCAAGCACTTGGGGGAAGCCGGCCGCGACAGCCAGTTGCAAGGCGCGGTGGCGGTCTCGGTACCGTTTCGCCTCGACCAGTGCGCCGATCGCATCGGCCAGGGATTTTCCAAGTTCTACCAGGCGCACTTCATGCGACAGCTGGTGACCTATGTGCGCAACAAGCAACGCCGGTTCCAGCACGACGGACGCCACGAAGGCCTGGCGACCCTGTCGGCGCTTGGCCCGCTGGAGAACATGCGCACCTTCTGGGACTTTGACGGCCGGGTGACGGCGCCGCTGCACGGGTTCTCCGACGCGGCGGACTACTACCGCCGCGCCTCCAGCCGCTATTTCATGGCGGGCATCAGCACGCCGACCCTGGTCATCCAGGCCGCCGACGATCCTTTTGTATTTCCCCACAGCCTGCCCGAACCCGGCGAGTTATCCGCCTCGACCCAACTTGAACTGCATGCCCGGGGCGGGCATGTGGGTTTTGTCGACGGAACCCTGCGGCGCCCGGGGTATTACCTGGAGCGGCGGATCCCTGATTGGCTGGCCAGCCTGGGGCGCGGCTGACGATTCGCAGACAACAAAAATCACTGTGGGAGCGAGCCTGCTCGCGATAGCGGTGGGACAGCGACATTGAGGTTGACTGACCCACCGCCATCGCGAGCAAGCTCGCTCCCACAGTTTTTTCCGGGGTGTTCGCGGAGTGGATGCTCACTAAGAATCCCCTGTGGGAGCGAGCTTGCTCGCGATAGCGGTGGGGCAGCGACATTGAAGTTGTCTGACACACCGCCATCGCGAGCAAGCTCGCTCCCACAGAGACTTGGAGGGGTGAGCGTTATTCGCCCTTCGCCACGCCCCGCTGGGGATCATTGATCCATTCACTCCACGAGCCGGCGTACAGCCGCCCCAAGGGATACCCTGCCAGGCACAAGGCAAAAAGGTTGTGGCACGCCGTCACACCGGAGCCGCAGTACGCCACCAGTTCGGTGGGCGAACGTTCGCCCAGTTTTTCGGCGAAGCGCTGCTTGAGCTGATCAGCCGGCAAGAAGCGTCCATCGGCGCCCAGGTTGTCGGTAAACGCTGCGCACTGGGCGCCCGGGATATGCCCGGCCACTGGGTCGATCGGCTCGATTTCGCCCTTGAAACGCGGCAGCGCCCGGGCATCCAGCAGGGTCATGGCCGATTCACCGAGACGTTGTTGCAGCGCTTGCGCATTGATCAGCAGGCTCGCATCCGGCGCCCCCGTGAAAGTCCCGAGGCTGTTCTGCGGCGGATCCAGGCTCAAGGGCAAGCCGGCGGCGTGCCAGGCCTTGAGCCCACCGTCGAGGATGTACACACCATCGCGCTTGCCCAGCCAGGCCAGCAGCCACCAGGCCCGGGCGGCATAGGCGCCGGGGCCGTCGTCATACAGCACGACGTCGCTGTCGTTATCCAGCCCCCAAGCCTTGAGACGCGCGATCAAGGCCTCGGGCTCCGGCAGCGGATGACGCCCGGTCACGCCTTTGGTCACCGGCCCGCTCAGGTCGCGCTCAAGGTCCGCGAACGACGCCCCGGCAATGTGGCCCTCGGCATAGCTGCGTTGGCCGTAATCCGGATCTTCCAGGGCAAAACGGCAATCGAGGATGACCAGCCCGGGCTGTGATCGCCGCTGTTCGAGGGCTTGGGGGCTGATGAGTTGCGCGATGGGCATGGTGAGCTCCTGTGGCTGAGTCGGGGTCGGTCCTACTGCCCTTCCTCCAGGGTCTGGGCCAGTGGGACGTAATATTCATTGAACAGCGCATCCACCGCCTCGCGGGCCTGGTCGGTCACGAAACCGGCTTCCAGCACCAGCACCTGATAGACGCCGCGCTTGATGGCCTGCTCACTCAGGTGGCTGAAATTTTCCCGCGTGGTGCACAGAAACCGCACCCAGGACGTGAGGATGATCCAGGCGTTGAGGGTCAGGGACTCGATCTGCACCCGGTCCATCTTCAGGATGCCGGCGGCAACAAAGCCCTCGTAGATCGCGGTGCCGTGGATCAGGCAGCGCTGGGAAAACCGCCGATAGCGGGCCGCAAGGTCCGGATCGCTGTCGAGCAGATGCTCCAGGTCCCGGTGCAGGAAGCGGTAACGCCACATGGCCGCCAACAGTTCCTGCAGGTAGAAGCGCTTGTCATCCACCGTGGCCGCCCGGCCCTGGGGCGGACGCAGGAAGCTGTCCACCAGATTCTCGTATTCACTGAACAGCACGGCGATGATCGCCTGCTTGTTGGGGAAGTGGTAATAGAGATTGCCCGGGGACATGTCCATGTGGGCGGCGATGTGATTGGTGCTGACGCTGCGCTCACCCTGTTGGTTGAACAGCTCGAGGCTGTTTTGCACGATGCGCTCGCTGGTTTTCATTCGTGGGGCCATGGTTTGGGCTTTAATTCGACGAAGGCATTGATCGGCATCTTACGACCTATCGGTCACAGGAAAAACCCACAGCCGTTGCGGATGTCATTGACTTTCTAGAGTATAAGCTCTAGAAAACACCCATTCTAATAATATCCGGTGCCTGACGATGCCTGCCGACGTTGCCTACCTGCACGAGTCTCAACAACAACTGGAGGAGCTGCGGTCGCTCTTCGATGCCCAGCGCCAGGCCTACGCTGCCCACCCGATGCCACCGGCCGAACAGCGCCGACAATGGCTCAAGGCACTGCGCGAGGTATTGAGCAACGAACGACAAGCCTTGATCGACGCCATCAGCCAGGATTTCAGCCACCGCAGCGCCGACGAAACCCTGTTGGCCGAACTGATGCCGAGCCTGCACGGCATCCATTACGCCAGCCGCCATCTCCAAGGCTGGATGAAACCCTCCCGACGCAAGGTAGGCATGGCCTTTCAACCGGCCTCAGCCAAGGTGATCTATCAGCCGTTGGGCGTCGTCGGGGTCATCGTGCCGTGGAACTACCCGCTATTCCTGGCCATCGGGCCACTGGTCGGGGCATTGGCGGCCGGCAACCGGGTGATGCTCAAGCTCAGCGAATCGACACCGGCGACCGGCTTGCTGCTCAAGCAATTGCTGGCCCGTGTCTTCCCCCAAGACCTGGTGTGCGTGGTGCTCGGCGAGGCAGAGGTGGGCATGGCGTTTTCCAAGCTGCCCTTCGATCACCTGTTGTTCACCGGTGCCACCAGCATTGGCAAACATGTCATGCGCGCCGCTGCCGAAAACCTGACCCCGGTCACCCTGGAGCTGGGTGGGAAATCGCCGGCCATCGTGTCGGTCGATGTCCCCATCAAGGACGCCGCCGAACGCATTGCCTTCGGCAAAACCCTGAATGCCGGGCAAACCTGTGTCGCCCCGGACTACGTGCTGGTGCCGCAGAACCGCGTCGGCGAGTTCGTCGAGGCGTATCGCGAGGCGGTCCGCGGGTTTTATCCGACCCTGGCGAACAACCCGGACTACACCGCCATCATCAACGAACGACAACTGGCGCGGCTCAACGGCTACATCAGCGACGCCACCGGCAAGGGCGCGTTGCTGATCGAGCTGTTCGAACAAGGCCAGGGCCGCCGCATGGCCCATAGTCTGCTGCTCAACGTCAACGATGAGATGACCGTCATGCAGGACGAGATCTTCGGCCCGCTGCTGCCCATCGTTCCTTATGACAATCTGGACCAGGCGTTTGCCTACATCAATCAGCGCCCCCGCCCGCTGGCGCTCTACTACTTCGGCTACAACAAGGCCGAACAGCATCGTGTGCTCCACGAAACCCATTCCGGCGGCGTCTGCCTGAACGACACGCTGTTGCACGTCGCCCAGGATGACATGCCGTTCGGCGGCATCGGGCCCTCGGGAATGGGGCATTACCATGGGCATGAGGGTTTCCTGACCTTCAGCAAGGCCAAGGGCGTGCTGACCAAACAGCGATTCAACGCGGCGAAGCTGATTTATCCGCCCTACGGCAAGCCCTTGCAGAAGCTGATCCAGAAGCTGTTTGTCCGCTGACGCGTCTCTTGCCGGGTAATCACAACAATGAACCCCAGCCTCACTGATACCCCCGCGCTGTCACGGCGCGGCCTGCTGAAATTCAGCCTCGGCGCCAGCGCCTTCCTGGCCACCGTCGGGCTGGGCGCCAGCCTGAGCGGTTGCTCGCCTAGCCAACCGGCCAACGGCCTGGCGGCACTGCGCGACAGCGACCTGGCGTTTTTACGCGCCGTCATCCCCGTGATGCTGGACGGTGCAATGGCCATCGGGCAGCTCCCTGCCGCCATTGACGCGACCCTGGGCAGCCTGGACAGAAGCCTGGCCCACTTGTCCCCCGCCATGCTCAAGCTCACGCATCAGCTGTTCGATGTGCTTACGCTGGGCGTGACCCGTGGCCCCCTGACCGGGGTTTGGGGGGCGTGGGAAAATGCCAGTGCCGATGACATCCGCCAGTTCCTCGACCGGTGGGAAAACAGTTCGCTGGACCTGCTGCGACAAGGCCACAGTTCGTTGCTGCAATTGGTGATGATGGCCTGGTACACCCAATCCGAAGCCTGGGCGCATTGCGGGTATCCAGGACCGCCAACGGTCTGAAAGCCAGACCCCGACCCCCTGTGGGAGCGAGCTTGCTCGCGATAGCGTCGCATCAGCCACCTATCGATTGACTGACACACCGCTATCGCGAGCAAGCTCGCTCCCACAAAGGGCCTATCGCAATCTCATAACAATAAGAGAGCCCTGAACATGCCCCTACCCGATCCCTTCCGCGAAGGCCTCGCTCGTGGCTGGACCACCTACAACGGCGCGCAGCTGACCGAAGATCTGACCCTGGAAGCCGACGTGGCCATCGTCGGCAGCGGTGCCGGTGGCGGCACCACGGCGGAAATTCTCAGTGCTGCCGGCTACCGCGTGTTGCTGATCGAGGAAGGGCCGCTTAAGACCAGCCATGACTTCAAGCTGCTCGAAGACCAGGCCTACAGCAGCCTGTACCAGGAAGGCCTCGGGCGCATGAGCAAGGACGGCGCCATCACCATTCTCCAGGGCCGGGCGGTCGGTGGCACGACGCTGATCAATTGGACCTCCAGCTTCCGCCCCCCCGACCAGACCCTCGACCACTGGGCCGCCGAGCACAACGTCAAGGGCCACGGCCGCGTCGAGATGGCGCCTTGGTTTACGCAGATGGAACAACGCCTGGGCGTGGCGCCGTGGTTCGTCCCGCCCAACGCCAACAATGACGTGATCCGCAAAGGCTGTGAACAATTGGGCTACGCCTGGCACGTCATCCCGCGCAACGTCCGCGGCTGCTGGAACCTGGGTTATTGCGGCATGGGCTGCCCGACCAACGCCAAGCAGTCGATGCTGGTCACCACCATCCCGGCCACGTTGGACAAGGGTGGCGCGCTGCTTTACCTGGCGCGGGCCGAGCGCCTGACGATCAAAAACGATGCCGTCGTAGGCATCGAGTGCCAGGCCATGGACGAGCGTTGCGTGGTGCCGACCGGGCGGCGTATCACCATCAAGGCGCGGCACTACGTGCTGGCGGGCGGCGGCATCAACAGCCCGGGCCTGCTGTTGCGCTCCGCGGCGCCAGACCCGCACGAACGCTTGGGCAAGCGCACTTTCCTGCACTTGGTGAACATGTCCGCAGGGCAATTCGACGAGGTCATCAACCCGTTCTACGGTGCGCCGCAATCGATTTATTCGGATCACTTCCAATGGCAGGACGGGATCACCGGCAAGATGTCCTACAAGCTCGAAGTCCCACCCTTGCACCCGGCCCTCGCGACCACGTTATTGGGTGGGTTCGGCCCCGAGAACGCCTTGCACATGTCCCGACTGCCCCACACCCACGCCATGCTCGCGCTGTTGCGCGACGGTTTTCACCCAGACAGCCCCGGCGGTCGCGTCGAGTTACGCAGCGACGGCACGCCCGTGCTCGACTACCCCGTTTCGCCGTATACCTGGGACGGCTTGCGCCGGGCCTTCCACAGCATGGCCGAGATCCAGTTTGCCGGCGGCGCCAAGGCAGTGATGCCCCTGCACAACGACGCCCGCTACGTGAAGACCCTGGCCGAAGCCCGCACGCTGATCGACGGGCTCGACCTGGCCTTGTACCGCACGCGCCTGGGCAGTGCCCACGTGATGGGTGGCTGCGCCATGGGTGAGGACCCGAAAACCGCCGTCACCGACAGCCTGGGCCGCCATCACCAATTGGGCAACCTGTCGATCCATGACGGCTCGCTGTTCCCCACCAGCATCGGCGCCAACCCGCAATTATCGGTGTATGGGCTGACCGCACAATTGGCGACGGCCCTGGCCGAACGCCTGAAAACGCCATGAATATCCCAAGGCTATTCACTTAAATTAAAGGATGGTTTGAATCATTGTGGCGAGGGGATTTATCCCCGCTGGGCTGCGCAGCGGCCCCAAAAAGGCTGAATGCAACCAGCCTGGCACACTGCAGTGGCTGGGTTCAGGGCCGCTTCGCAGCCCAGCGGGGATAAATCCCCTCGCCACAGATTCATCTGCTTACTTAGGTGCGCAACATTGCATGGATATCTGGACTATTCGCAGCGTCTATAGTGCTTTCTTATCCAACAGCCGACTTGGCCGACCGAGAAGGCTGCGATACCATCCGACTCCCCAACGGACTCCCGCCAGGACGACGCGATGAACCGAGTGTTGTACCCAGGTACCTTCGACCCTATTACCAAGGGCCATGGCGATCTGGTCGAACGCGCCGCGCGCCTGTTCGACCATGTGATCATTGCCGTCGCCGCCAGCCCGAAGAAGAACCCGCTGTTCCCGCTGGAGCAACGTGTGGAACTGGCCCGCGAGGTCACCAAACACCTGCCCAACGTGGAAGTGGTCGGTTTCTCGACGCTTTTGGCCCACTTTGCCAAGGAAAAGAACGCCAATGTGTTCCTGCGCGGCCTGCGTGCGGTCTCGGACTTCGAGTACGAGTTCCAACTGGCCAACATGAACCGCCAACTGGCACCGGACGTCGAGAGCCTGTTCTTGACGCCGTCGGAGCGCTACTCCTTCATTTCCTCGACCCTGGTACGGGAAATCGCGGCGTTGGGCGGTGATATCACCAAGTTCGTCCACCCGGCCGTGGCCGATGCGCTGACCCTGCGCTTCAAGAAATAACCGGCTGGCGCTGCGAGCCACCTCGCAGCGCTACGCAGTCCATCGCGCCCGCGTGCACTGCGCTCGCCAATGCGGCACAATTGCGCCCATACGTTTTCAGATGCCCGGGCCAAACGCCCCGGCAGGAGCCTGCATGTCCCTGATCATCACCGACGACTGCATCAATTGCGACGTCTGCGAACCCGAATGCCCGAACGAGGCCATTTCCCAAGGCGAGGAGATCTACGTCATCGACCCGAACCTGTGCACCCAGTGCGTCGGCCATTACGACGAACCCCAGTGCCAGCAGGTTTGCCCGGTCGATTGCATCCCGCTGGACGAGGCTCATCCGGAGACGGAAGAGCAGTTGATGGCGAAATATCGCAAGATCACTGGCAAGGCTTGAATTTTGGGCGGCCCTGCTGGCCCCATCGCGAGCAAGCTCGCTCCCACAAGGGATTTGCTTCAGCCCCCAATGGTGTAGACACAGCAGATCCCTGTGGGAGCGAGCTTGCTCGCGATGAGGCCATCAGCCACACCCCAAAACCAACTGTCACTCCTGCCGCTCAAACCCCTCCCCCACACACCCCAGGCACCGCACGAACGTGGCCTTCGCCGGGTCCACCACCAACGCCTTCCCCGCATCACCGACCCCGCCACCCAGCGCGGTAAAGGGCAACGACACCACGAACGCCCCAGCCCCGATCACCGTGGCGGCGAGCAGCAGTGGGCGAGCGATCAGCAGATCACCGATCATGGCAAAAGCCGGCGGATTCTGGATGGTGTAGCGCGGGTCGCCGCTGCCGCTGCTTGCCAGGGCAGGCAAACCGATACTCAGCAGCAGCGCTAGAACGACAGGTCGAAGAGGTTTCATCGGGCGATCCTTCGGCTAAAGCAGTTGACTACTGACTATAGACCGTCGGACGCATCAGCTCTGGCAGCGTGGACACCAGACACTCGCGCGCTGGCCCAGGCGGATTTCCCGCAGCCCCGTGCCACAGACCTTGCACAACTCCCCGCCCCGGCCGTAGACGAACAGCTCCTGCTGGAAATAGCCGGGGCTGGCCGTCCCCACCGATGAAATCCCGCAACGTGGTGCCGCCGCGCTCGATGGCATGGGCGAGGATGCGCTTGATCTCGATCGCCAGCTTCAGGTAACGCGCCCGGGAAATGCCCCCCGCGGCCCGGCGCGGGTCGATCCCGGCGGCGAACAGCGCCTCGGTTGCGTAGATATTGCCCACGCCCACCACCACCGCGTTGTCCATGATGAACGGCTTGACCGCCATGGAGCGCCCCCGGCGAAAGCTGGAACAACCGTTCGCCATCGAACAGATCGGTCAACGGCTCGGGGCCGAGGCGAATCAGCAACTCGTGATTGAGTGGGTCGAGGCTCCAGAGCATCGCGCCGAAACGCCGAGGGTCGGTGTAGCGCAAGGCCAGGCCGGACTCCAGCTCGATGTCCACGTGCTCGTGCTTGAGGGCCGGCATGCCAACCTCCACCAGGCGCAGGTTGCCGGACATACCCAGATGGCTGATCAACGTGCCGACCTCGGCATTGATCAACAGGTACTTGGCCCGCCGCTCCACCTGCACGATGCGCTGGCCCGAGAGCCGCACGTCGAGATCTTCCGGGATTGGCCAGCGCAGGCGGCGGTCGCGGACCACCACGCGACTGACCCGCTGGCCTTCAAGGTGGGGCGCGATACCGCGACGGGTGGTTTCGACTTCCGGCAGTTCTGGCATGGGGTTCTCGCGTCAGGCGACGCCGCGCACTCAACGAGAGGCGAGGTCGCGAATTTCCTGTTTCTGGGTCTGGAAGTCGTATTCCGACAAACCGATGTAGTCGAGCACCAGGCTGCCGACGCTATCCCACTCATGGTCTTCGGCCTGATTGCCGAGCACCCGGTGGGACGCACAGATGTTCTCGGACATCTTCAGGATCGCCAGCAGGTTTTTCAACTGGCTGTTGTTGCGTGAAGAGTCGTCGCTGAACACCGCCAGGGCGTTGTGGTGGTTGGCGATGGCCTGGCTGACGTGATCCGGCAGGCGCCAGGATTTGGAGGTGTAGTAGCCGACCACCGCATGGTTGGTGTTGAACACGCGGTTCTCGGTGTCCACCAACCGGCACTCGGCGCTGGCATTGGCGTAGGCCTCTTCCAGCACGCTCATGTAGTTGGGGAACTGCTTGAGCATCAACGGCACGCCGCAATCGTGGAACAACCCCAAGGCATAGGCTTCGTCACCGTTCTCCAGGCCGACACGCTTGGCCAGGGTCAGGCAGGTCATCGCCACGTCCTGGGCCGTATCCCAGAAGCGGTTCAGGGTCACGATGGCGTCGTCGTGCAGCTCGCCCTTGATCGACTGCGCATTGATCAGGTTGATGATCGAACGGCTGCCCAGCAGGTTCACCGCGCGCTGGATCGAGGTGATCTTGTTGCGCAGGCCGTAATACGGCGAGTTGACGATCTTGAGCAAGGCCCCCGAGAGACCCGGGTCCTGGGAGATCAACTTGGCGATGGTCTCCAGGTCCGGGTCGGGCATGTACTGCTCCATCTGCAGATCCACCATGATCTGCGGCTGGGGCGGCACACTGATCCCTTGCAGGGACTGTTGGATCTGTTCGGCGGAAAGTTCTTTGGACATGAGTACACACTCTGGGTCAGGCGGGGATTCTAACCCTGAAAGATGGATCCGATATACCGCCGGGTAGATCGGCGGAACTTTCATCCAGGCATCGGCTTCGGACTTTACAGGGCCGACAGCCAAGCCTGCCTACAGGCTTGAATCGGCAACCCAGCCACTCAGCTTGAGGAGATTTTTTCATGCCAGGCTCCCTGAACAACAAACGTGTCGCCATCCTGGTGACCGACGGTTTTGAACAAGCCGAACTGACCGGCCCCCAGCAGGCGCTGGAACAGGCCGGCGTCAAGGTGGACATCATTTCGGCCCGCGAAGGCCAGGTCAAAGGCTGGAACCATGATCAGCCGGCCGACGACTTCCCGATCGACCTGACCTTCAAGGCCGCCAATGTCGAGCAGTACGACGCCGTGGTGCTGCCCGGTGGCGTGCAGAACTCCGACACCATCCGCATCGACCCCGACGCCCAGAAACTGGTCAAGGGCTTCGAGGCGGCGGGCAAGCCCATTGCGGTGATTTGCCATGGCGGCTGGTTGCTGGCGTCGAGCGGGCTGGTCAAGGGCAAGACCATGACCAGCTACAAGACCCTCAAGGATGACCTGGTCAACGCCGGCGCGAACTGGGTCGATAAGGAAGTGGTCAAGGACGGCACGTTGATCAGCAGCCGCCAACCCGATGACATCCCGGCGTTCAACCGCGAGTTGATCAGCGCGTTGTCCGCTTGATAACTTGAGGCCACTGCCAAACTGTCGAGCCGGGAACACGATGTACCTGTGGCGAGGGGATTTATCCCCGCTGGAGCGCGAAGCGGTCCCCAAATAGCTGGCTCGGTCAGGCCAATGCATCGCGCTCCCGGATTTTAGGGCTGCTTCGCAGCCCAGCGGGGATAAATCCCCTCGCCACAGGTTCCGTGTCGGATTGCCGACAGGGCACGCCTCCACGTTTCATCGCCCTTCAAACCCGCCGTACACTTCAACACGGTATACTCCCGCTCTTTTTTCCGGAGCGACGTCATGTCCCTGCCTAGCCTGCGCCTCAAAGCCAACGCCGACCGTCGCCTGCGCGCCGGCCACCTGTGGGTCTACAGCAACGAAATCGATGTGGCCGCCACGCCCCTGCACGGCTTCAAGGCCGGCGACCAGGCCATCCTCGAAGCCGCCGGCGGCAAGCCGCTGGGCATCGTCGCGATGAGCCCCAACAACCTGATCTGCGCCCGCCTGCTGTCCCGCGACGTGAAGCTGCCGCTGGACAAGTCACTGCTGGTGCATCGCCTCAACGTGGCGTTGTCCCTGCGCGAGCGGCTGTTCGACAAGCCGTTCTATCGCCTGGTCTACGGCGACTCCGACCTGTTGCCAGGCCTGGTGGTCGACCGCTTCGGCGACATCCTGGTGGTGCAGATCGCTTCGGCCACCATGGAAGCCCACAAGGACGACGTGATCGCCGCCCTGACCCAGGTGCTCAAGCCCAGCGGCATCCTGTTCAAGAACGACTCCGCGGCCCGTGACGCCGAAGGCCTGAACCGCTACGTCGAGACCGTGTTCGGCCTGGTGCCGGAATGGGTGGCCCTGGAAGAGAACGGCGTGAAGTTCGAAGCGCCAGTCATGGAAGGCCAGAAAACCGGCTGGTTCTACGATCACCGCATGAACCGCGCACGCCTGGCCCCGTACGCCAAGGGCAAGCGCGTACTGGACCTGTTCAGCTACATTGGCGGCTGGGGCGTACAAGCCGCGGCGTTCGGCGCCAGTGAAGTGTTCTGCGTCGACGCCTCGGCCTTCGCCCTCGACGGTGTCGAGCGCAACGCCGCGTTGAACGGCTTCGCCGAGAAGCTGACCTGCATCGAAGGCGACGTGTTCGAGGCCTTGAAGGAGCTCAAGGCCAGCGAAGAACGTTTCGACGTGATCGTGGCCGACCCACCGGCCTTCATCAAGCGCAAGAAAGACCTGAAGAACGGCGAAGGCGCCTATCGCCGCCTCAACGAGCAAGCCATGCGCCTGCTCAGCAAGGACGGCATCCTGGTCAGCGCGTCGTGCTCGATGCACCTGCCCGAAGACGACCTGCAAAACATCCTGCTGACCAGCGCCCGTCATCTGGACCGCAACATCCAACTGCTCGAACGCGGCGGCCAGGGGCCAGACCATCCGGTACACCCGGCCATTGCCGAAACCCGCTACATCAAGAGCATCACCTGCCGGTTGTTGCCCAACAGCTAAGGCCGAGCGGGGCCGGTGCCGTAGCGCTGAGCCCCCCGACTGACAACCTGATCGCAGCCTTGGCTGCGATTTTTTTTGCGCGTCTGAATAAGTCTGTAGGAGCCACCCCACGAAATTACCAGAACCGTCCTACTCAATCTCCCCGTGACTGGCGGACATGACGCATTAGGATTGAAAGTGCCCCCTCAGGTACGTCTTGGAACGCCTCATGACTGATCCGCAAAACCGCCTGGCTGCCCGCAAACCGGCCACCGTCGGCTTGTTGTTGACGCTGACATTGCTCGGCGTCTTTCCAATCGATGTCGTGCTGCCCTCGTTCCCCGCCCTGTCCGAGTATTTTGAACGTCCATCGCCGGACATTGCCCTGTCCGTCAGCCTGTTCGCGGTGGGCATCGCCCTTTCGCAACTGCTGATCGGTCCGCTTTCCGACGTTATGGGACGAAAAAACCTGCTGTTGATCGGGATCGCCGTTTCAGCGGTTGGAGCAACAGGTTGCGTACTCGCCGACAGTTACTGGTCCTTTCTCTTCTTCCGTGTCGTCCAGGCCTTGGGGTGCGGTTGTTTCGTGCTGTCCCAAGCGCTGATCCAAGACCTGTTCACCGGACAAGAACAGCAGCGATTGCGAGTCTTGCTGGTCACCTGCGGGGGGATTTTCATTTCCGTTTCGCCTCTGGCTGGCACCGGGCTGCAAAGCTGGATGGGCTGGCGCGGCAGCTTCCTGGTGTTCATTGCCCTGGCAATTGGCGTATTCGCAAGCGCCTGTCATTTGCTTGAACGCTCCCCGTCCGGCAGTCAATCCAGGCGTTTCAATATCATCGCATCCTATCGAAAGGTCTTCGGTGACTTCAGTTTCATCGCTTATTGGTTAACCTCGGCGCTGGCTTTTTCCTGCCATTTTTCGTTCATCGTCATTTCCCCCCTGGTGCTGATCGACCAGTTGCACTTATCACCCGAGGCTTTTTCGCTGGTACTGCTGGGCTATGGGCTGGCCTATATCGGTGGGGGCGCGGTGGCGTCCGTGCTGAGCAATCGAATCGACCCACAGGCGCAAATCATCACGGGGCTGGGCCTGATCCTCGCCGCAGGTCTCCTGATGCTGGGGCTCGCCAATCACCTGGGCTTGTCAGTCACCACTCTGTTAGTGCCCATGATCGTGTGCACCGCCGGAACGACCATTGCCCGGGCGGCAGCCAACAACCAAGCCATGACGCTATTTCCGGCGCAGGCCGGTACGTCCGCTTCGGCCGGTAGCGTACTGATCTTTATTGTCGGCGGGCTGACCAGTGCCGTGATCAGCCTTACCCCGCTGGACTTACAGCTGACCCTGGCCCTCTGCCTGGTCCTGCTTAGCCTGCTGGGGCTGGCACTCAATGCCCTGCTCCGGCAGCGTAACAGGGGGCTGTTGGCCGGCTGAACCCTGCCAGTCGTCATCCCGCGCACGACATTGGCGTGCGATCAGCGCTTTGCGTCATTTCATCCTGGCGCCAGCGGTGTAGAATCGTGGCATTCATCGCCATTCATCCCCGGCGGGTTTATGAGCTCATGCCGAGGCGCGCAGCGATCCTGCAAAGTCATCGGCCACTTCCGGACACACGGCCAAACCCGGGTGCTCCAGACGTCGACAGAAGCTCACTTCCCCATTGATACCTGATAAGTACCTGATTAGCCGCCCGGAGTGCTCCATGCCTGATTACCGCTCGAAAACATCCACCCATGGCCGCAACATGGCCGGCGCCCGTGCCTTGTGGCGCGCCACGGGGATGAAGGATGACGACTTCAAGAAGCCGATCATCGCCATTGCCAACTCCTTCACCCAGTTCGTACCGGGCCACGTCCACCTCAAGGACCTCGGTCAACTGGTTGCCCGGGAAATCGAACGCGCCGGCGGCGTGGCCAAGGAATTCAACACCATCGCCGTGGACGACGGCATCGCCATGGGCCACGACGGCATGCTTTATTCGCTGCCGAGCCGCGAGATCATCGCCGACTCCGTCGAATACATGGTCAACGCCCACTGCGCCGACGCCATCGTGTGCATTTCCAACTGCGACAAGATCACCCCGGGCATGCTCATGGCCGCCCTGCGCCTGAACATCCCGGTGATCTTCGTCTCCGGCGGCCCGATGGAAGCCGGCAAGACCAAGCTCGCCAGCCACGGCCTCGACCTGGTCGATGCCATGGTGATCGCCGCCGACTCCAGCGCTTCTGACGAGAAGGTTGCCGAGTACGAGCGCAGCGCCTGCCCGACCTGCGGTTCGTGCTCCGGCATGTTCACCGCCAACTCGATGAACTGCCTGACCGAAGCCCTGGGCCTGGCCCTGCCGGGCAACGGTTCGACCCTTGCCACCCACAGCGACCGCGAGCAGTTGTTCCTGCAAGCCGGCCGGACCATCGTCGAGCTGTGCAAGCGCTACTACGGCGAGAACGACGAGTCGGTGTTGCCGCGCAACATCGCCAACTTCAAGGCGTTCGAAAACGCCATGACCCTGGACATCGCCATGGGCGGTTCCACCAACACCATCCTGCACTTGCTGGCGGCGGCCCAGGAAGCCGAGATCGATTTCGACCTGCGCGACATCGACCGCCTGTCCCGTCATGTGCCGCAACTGTGCAAGGTCGCGCCGAACATCCAGAAGTACCACATGGAAGACGTGCACCGTGCCGGCGGGATCTTCAGCATCCTCGGCTCCCTGGCCCGTGGCGGCCTGTTGCACACCGACCTGCCGACCGTGCACAGCAAGACCATGGCCGAAGGCATTGCCAAGTGGGACATCACCCAGACCACCGACGAGGCCGTGCATCACTTCTTCAAGGCCGGTCCGGCAGGTATCCCGACGCAAACCGCGTTCAGCCAGTCGACCCGTTGGGAAACCCTGGACGACGACCGTGAAAACGGCTGCATCCGCAGCGTCGAGCACGCGTATTCCAAGGAAGGCGGCCTGGCCGTGCTGTACGGCAACATCGCCCTGGATGGCTGCGTGGTGAAGACCGCCGGCGTCGACGAGTCGATCCACGTGTTCGAAGGCAACGCGAAGATTTTCGAAAGCCAGGACAGCGCCGTGCGCGGCATCCTCGCTGACGAAGTGAAGGCCGGCGACATCGTGATCATTCGCTACGAAGGTCCGAAAGGCGGCCCGGGCATGCAGGAAATGCTCTACCCGACGTCCTACCTGAAGTCCAAAGGCCTGGGCAAAGCCTGCGCCTTGCTGACCGATGGTCGGTTCTCCGGCGGCACCTCGGGCCTGTCCATCGGCCACGCTTCGCCGGAAGCGGCGGCTGGCGGTGCCATCGGCCTGGTGCGCGATGGCGACAAGGTCCTGATCGACATTCCGAACCGCTCGATCAACCTGTTGATCAGCGACGAAGAACTGGCCGGGCGCCGCATCGAACAGGACAACAAGGGCTGGAAACCGGTGGAAGTGCGTCCGCGCAAAGTCACCACGGCCCTCAAGGCCTACGCCCTGCTCGCCACCAGCGCCGACAAGGGCGCGGTGCGTAACAAGGCGATGCTTGACGGCCTGTAAGCGTCGTTAGCCGCAATAAAAATGCCCCGCCAAGTGCGGGGCTTTTTTTGATGCCATGAAACCCAGTGATCCTTTGTGGCGAGGGAGCAAGCTCCCTAGCCACGGGTTCACCTATTTTCAAGTCCCTGGTACTCCTGTGGGAGCGAGCTTGCTCGCGATGGCGGTGTGTCAGCCAGCAAAGGCGTTACTGAACCATCGCTATCGCGAGCAAGCTCGCTCCCACAGAAGGTCGTGGGTCTTATTGAATGTCTTCGGGCTTGACGATCACCCAGTTCTTGTCCGCCGTCACCGGCAGACCTTCCTTGGCCTGGGCCGCGGCGTGCTTGGCCATCATGCCGTTGATCTGGTTCATGTATTTGTCCTTGCGGTTGACCCACAGGTGAATACCGCCCTTGGCCACGTCCACATCGTGGAACAGCATGTAGCCGTCACTGCTCGGTGTGTCACCCGCCACCAGCACCGGTTTTTTCCATTCGTCGATGTACGTCAGGATCGCCGCGTGCTTGCCGGCCATCCAGGTCGCCGGGGTCCACAGATAAGGTGTGTACTCCAGGCCAAGGTTGGCCTTCTCGTCATATTTACCCGCGGTGATCTGCTTACGGGCGGTGGTCAGCTCGCCGGTCTTGCGGTCCTTGAGCAGCGTGGTCACGCCGATCACGTTCTGCGGCTTGAGGTTGTAGCCGTATTTCGGGTCCGAGGCGACCATGCGTACCAGCTCTTCGGAAGCGGCGGTCATGACATAGACCTCGATGCCGTTTTCCATCAGCTTGTTGTACAGCTCGGCCTGGCCGGTGAAGATTTTCGGCGGGTTGACGTTGTACTGGACCACCTTGTCACCATCGTAATAGGTAGTCGGCACCGGCTTGCCGGACGCCATCAGCTCATCGACATAGCCCTTGAGCTCCTTGAGCGTAAAGCCAGAAAACACCTGGGCCACCCACGGATAACAGACCATGTCATCCACTTCGCACAGGCGATAGTAATAACTGAACAGGCTTTCCTTGTGGTCGGCCGTGTCCTTGAACGGCATCAGCTTCAAGGACGGGTCCAGGCTTTCCCGAGTGATGAGGCCCTTGTTCTCCATGAACGGCAGCAACGATTCCTCAAGGTCGTAGCGGTAACTGGTGTTGTCCATGTCGAATACCGCGTAGTTACCCTTGTTGGCGTTGGCCGCGATCATCGCGTCCAGGGCCTTGGCCTGTTCCGCCGGCCAGTGCTTGAGCTCGGTGGCGAGCACCTGGCCGGCAAGACCAAGACTCAAGGCGACAGCGAGAAAACGAGGTGCGAGCTTCATCGGCATTTCTCCCAGGTTCAAAGAACTCGACGCTAACAAATGCGTATGACAGTCCTCGCCCAGCCGCGACTGCTTGCGTTCTGATAACGCCAGCGGCATACCCGCAAACGCCAAGTCCTTATTCCATAAACGACAATCTACATGCGTTTTTAGTATTAATTCATTAGTTATCAGGCTGTTAGGCTTCCCGACTCACAGTCGCAGCTTCGGGCGACTGGCACGTCTTATCGGAGTCTCTTTTGATGAATCTGCCGCTGATCCTCAACCTGCTGGTGTTCCTCGCCTTGCTGTATGGCCTGGCGCAAACCCGTCACCGCACCTGGAGCCTGGCCAAGAAGGTGCTACTGGCACTGGTGCTGGGCGTGGTGTTCGGCATCGCCCTGCACACGATTTATGGCGCCGGCAACCCGGTGCTCAAGGCCTCCATCGGCTGGTTCGACCTGGTGGGCAACGGCTACGTGCAGTTGCTGCAAATGATCGTGATCCCGCTGGTCTTCGCCTCGATCCTCAGCGCCGTGGCTCGCCTGCATAACGCCTCGTCCCTGGGCAAGATCAGCTTCCTGACCATTGGCACGCTGCTGTTCACCACCGCCATCGCCGCGCTGATCGGCATCGGCCTGACCAACCTGTTCGGCCTCACCGCCGAAGGCCTGGTGGCCGGCACCCAGGAACTGGCGCGCCTGCAAGTGATCCAGAGCGACTACGCCGGCAAGGTCGCGGACCTGAACATCCCGCAATTGCTGCTTTCGTTCATTCCGCAGAACCCCTTTGCCGACCTGGCGCGGGCCAAGCCGACGTCGATCATCAGCGTGGTGATCTTCGCCGCGCTCCTCGGGGTCGCGGCGTTGCAGTTGCTCAAGGATGACGCGGAAAAAGGCCAGAAAGTGATCAACGCCATCGACACCCTGCAAAGCTGGGTGACGCGCCTGGTGCGCCTGGTGATGAAGCTGACGCCGTACGGTGTGCTGGCGCTGATGACCAAGGTGGTGGCCGGCTCCAACCTCCAGGACATCATCAAGCTCGGCAGTTTTGTCGTGGTGTCGTACCTCGGGCTGGGCCTGATGTTCGTGGTCCACGGCCTGTTGGTGTCCGCTGCGGGGATTAACCCGTTGCGCTTCTTCCGCAAGATCTGGCCGGTGCTGACCTTCGCCTTCACCAGCCGCTCCAGCGCCGCCACCATCCCGTTGAGCATCGAAGCCCAGACCAGTCGTCTCGGCATTCCACGGGCGATTGCCAGCTTCAGCGCCTCGTTCGGCGCCACCATCGGCCAGAACGGTTGCGCCGGTCTTTATCCGGCCATGCTGGCGGTGATGGTCGCGCCGACCGTGGGCATCAGCCCGCTTGATCCGGTCTGGATCGCAACGCTGGTGGCGATCGTTACGTTGAGTTCGGCCGGAGTGGCCGGGGTCGGTGGCGGCGCGACGTTCGCCGCGCTGATCGTGCTGCCGGCCATGGGCTTGCCGGTCGCGCTGGTTGCCTTGCTGATTTCCGTCGAGCCGCTGATCGACATGGGGCGTACGGCGTTGAACGTCAGCGGCTCGATCACCGCCGGGGCGATTACCAGCCAGGTGATGCAGCAGACCGACAAGGCGTTGCTCGATGCCGACGAGCATGGGGAGTTGGTGCACGCTTGATTGCCTGATACCTGTGGGAGCAAGGCTTGCCCGCGATGAAAGCGACGCGGTCTTCCATGGATCGAGGCGCCCGGATCGCGGGCAAGCCTTGCTCCCACAGGCATAGCTCCCACAGGGCTTACAGTTTTTCCCACACCTCAAAGCTGTAGGCCGGCTTGTCCCCTTCAGCCGGGTTCGGCTGGTTCGACACCAGCTTCCACTGGCTCGAATCGAATTCTGGAAACCACGCGTCCCCTTCCGGACTCAGCGCCACGCGGGTCAGGTACAGTCGATCCGCCTGCTCCAAGGCCTGGGCGTACAGTTGGGCGCCGCCGATCAACATCAGCTCGTCGACGCCCTGCTCCAGAGCCCACGCCTGGGCCCGCGCCACCGCGGCTTCCAGGGTGGAAAACACTTCCGCGCCGTCCAGCACCAAGTCCGGCTGACGGCTGACCACGATGTTCAAGCGCCCCGGCAGCGGTCGACCGAGGGAATCCCAGGTCTTGCGCCCCATGATGATCGGCTTGCCCAAGGTGGTGGCCTTGAAGTATTTGAAATCCCCCGGCAGGTGCCAGGGCATGCTGTTGTCGACGCCGATCACACGGTTTTCACCGAGGGCTGCGATCAGGCTTAGGGGGAGAGTTTTGTTCATGGTCGCGAGGATACCAGAGGCCCGGCGTACCCCGACAGGCATCACAGCGGTTATGCTCAACCCTCATTCGAGCAACGGAAGCCCCCGTGACAGAACTGCAGAACCTCTGGTTGACCGAGACGATCCGCCTGCGTGAAGAGCATGCCGGCCCGCTCGAAGACCAGGAAGCCAATCGCCTGGCCCGTGCGGCAGGCGGCGATCTCTCCACCCGCATCGGCCACCGCGCTCGCTGGCTGGCCGAACGCGATGGCCTCACCCAAGCCCTGCGCCATTGGCTGCAAGGGGCACGCCTGGCGCTGGTAACGTTGGCGCTGCTCGCCGTCATCAGCGGCGCTGGGCTGGGCTTTGCCGCCCTCGGCGACGGGCAAACACCGGTCAATGTGTTCTGGGCCTTGGGCAGTCTGTTGGGGTTGAACCTGATCCTGCTCATCTCTTGGGCCCTGGGCCTGATCTTTGCCGGTGAGCAAGGTGCCGCACTGGGACGCCTGTGGCTGTGGCTCAGCGAAAAACTCGCCCGCGATGCCAAGGCCGCCCAACTGGCACCGGCCCTGCTGCTGTTGTTGCAACGGCACAAGCTCAATCGCTGGGTCCTCGGCGCGTTGGTCAACGGTTTGTGGCTGCTGGCGATGCTCAGCGCGCTGGTCATTGTCCTGATGCTGATGGCGACCCGGCGCTACGGCTTCGTCTGGGAAACCACGATTCTCGGCGGCCAGACCTTCGTCGCCATGACCCAGGCGCTTGGTGCACTGCCCGCCCTGTTGGGTTTCAGCGTGCCGACCGAGGAGATGATCCGCGCCAGCGGCGACGGCGCCCTGAACATCGAGAGCGCCCGCCAGGCCTGGGCCGCCTGGCTGGTGGGCGTGCTGCTGGTCTATGGCGTGGTGCCGCGCCTGTGCCTGGCGCTGCTGTGCCTGTGGCGCTGGCAACGTGGCCCGGACCACGCTGCGTCTGGACTTGAACCTGCCGGGCTACGCTCAACTGCGCGAACGACTGATGCCCAGCAGCGAACGCCTGGGCGTCAACGACGCCGCACCCCCCGCACAATTGCATCCCATTGAAAGCGCCGTCAGTGCAATGGACAGCGACGGCGCGCTGCTGGTGGCGATCGAACTGGACGATCGGCCCTGGCCGCCCAAACTGCCCGAAACCGTGAAAAGTGCTGGCATCCTCGACAGCCGCGAGTCGCGTCACAAACTCCTCGAACAACTGTCGCGCTTTCCCCCGGCGCGGCTGGCGATAGCCTGCGACCCCCGCCGATCACCGGACCGTGGCAGCCTGGCGCTGATCGCCGAGCTGGCCCGCAGCGCCAGCGCTACCCGCGTCTGGCTGTTGCAAGCGCCGCCCGGCGAAGCGCTGGATGCCGAGCGCCTGAGCGACTGGCACAACGCGCTGCAGCAGTTGCAACTGCCCTTCGCCGACTGCATGCCCTTGAACTGGCTGGAGACCGGCCATGACTGAGCCCCTGAAACCGCTGAAGTTGGCCGTGGTCGGCCACACCAACGTGGGCAAGACCTCGCTGTTGCGAACCTTGACCCGCGACGTCGGCTTCGGCGAAGTGTCCCACCGCCCGAGCACCACCCGGCATGTCGAGGGTGCGCGCCTGTCGGTGGACGGCGAAGCGCTGCTGGAACTGTACGATACGCCGGGCCTGGAAGACGCCATCGCCCTGCTCGATTACCTCGAGCGCCTGGAGCGCCCTGGCGAACGCCTCGACGGCCCGGCGCGCCTGGCCCGCTTCCTCGAGGGCAGCGAGGCACGGCAACGCTTCGAACAGGAAGCCAAGGTGCTGCGGCAACTGCTCGCCAGCGACGCCGGGCTGTATGTGATCGATGCCCGGGAGCCGGTGCTGGCCAAGTACCGCGATGAATTGGAAGTCCTCGCCAGTTGCGGCAAACCGCTGCTGCCGGTGTTGAATTTCGTCAGCAGCGCCCACCATCGCGAGCCCGACTGGCGCGAAGCCCTGGCGCGATTGGGGTTGCACGCCCTGGTGCGGTTTGACAGCGTCGCCCCGCCCGAGGACGGCGAGCGACGCCTGTATGAAAGCCTCGCGTTGTTGCTGGAAAGCGCCCGTGGGCAACTGGAGCGACTGGTCGCCGACCAACAGGCCCAACGCCTGGCCCGCCAGCAGAGCGCGGCGCGCTTGATCGCCGAACTGCTGATCGACTGCGCCGCCTGCCGACGCAGCGTGGCCAGCGACGTCGAGTTGGAACGCGAGGCCATTAGTGAACTGCGCAACGCGGTACGTCAGCGCGAACAGCGCTGCGTCGAAGCGCTGCTCAAGCTCTATGCGTTCCGTCCCCAGGACGCGGCTGCCAGCGACCTGCCGCTGCTCGACGGACGTTGGGGCGATGATTTGTTCAACCCCGAAACCCTCAAGCAACTGGGCGTACGCGTCGGCGGCGGGATCGCGGCGGGCGCGGCGGCCGGTGCCGGGGTGGACTTGCTGGTGGGTGGCCTGACCCTCGGTGCCGCGGCCCTGGCCGGGGCCATTGTCGGCGGCACCCTGCAAACCGCCCGCAGCTATGGCAACCGGCTGATGGGCAAACTCAAGGGACAACGGGAACTGACGGTGGACGACGGCGTGCTGCGCTTGCTGGCCCTGCGCCAACGGCAATTGCTGCAAGCCCTCAACCTGCGCGGCCACGCGGCGATGGACAGCATCCGCATCGCCACGCCCCAGGACAAGACCTGGCGCGAAGGCAAGCTGCCCGAAGCCCTGAACAAGGCCCGGGCGCATCCGCAATGGTCGTCGCTCAATCCCCAGGCGCGGTTGAGCCAGGCGGAGCGGCAGGAGCAGATTGAGCAGTTGGCCGAGCAGCTCTAGCCCTGCAGCAAGAGACTTTGTGGGAGCAAGGCTTGCCCGCGATGAATCGATGCGGTCTTTCAGAGACCGAGGCGCCTGTATCGCGGGCAAGCCTTGCTCCCACAGAGAGTTCCTTGTCGCAGAGCGCTGCGCTGCTCAAGATTACTCGTTACTCAAGGCTTTGAGGGCCGCCGCCGCTTCAGCCAACTCCAGCTCGCTGAACACCCGCACCCCATGGCGCTTGAGCAACGCCGCCGTCACGCCTTCGCCACGGACCTTCACACCGCTGAACGTCCCGTCATAGGTCAGCAGGTTGCCGCACGATGGGCTGTTGGCCTTGAGCACGGCGATCTGGATGCCATGGGCACGCACCAGTTCCAGCGCCTGATTCGCACCGGACAGGAACTGCGCACTCACATCCTCGCCCTCGGTGGTGATCACCACCGCCTGACCGTCGAGCACTCGCCCGCCCTGCCCGCCAGGAATCTCCGCCGCCGCCCGAGGCGTGGGCAAGCCGCCGGCGACTTCTGGGCACAACGGCACGACCCGGCCTTCGTCGAGCCATTGCTGGAGTTGATCGAACGGCCCACTGGCGCCGCCGTCGTAGCGCACGCGATGGCCTAGCAGGCAGCGACTGACCAGGATTTTTTCCATATTCAGAACAACTCATTGCCGCGACGGCGGAACCAACCGGTCAAGGACAGGCGATTGCGCGTGGCCGGCAGGACTTCATGGGGAATGTCTCCCGACAGGAACACCACCAGGCAGCCGCCGATGGGCACCACGTCACGCTCCACGCCTTCGTCCAGGTACATGCGCAACTGGCCGCCGTGCTCCGGTAGCCAATCGTCGTCGTTGAGGTAGAGCACCGCCGACACCATGCGCCGGTCATCGTCGCGAAAGCGGTCGACGTGCCTGAGGTAGAACGCACCGGGAGGGTACAGGGCGAAATGGCTTTCGAAATCCTCCAGCCCCAGGAACAGCCCGCGATTCATCGCCTCGCGCAGGCTGTCCATCAGCGCCAGGTAATGGTCGCAGGCTTGCGCCTGACCAGGTTCGATCCACTGGATGCGATCCCCCCGAATCCCTTCGCGAATCTCCGAGAACGGTCCGCGACCGACCGCTGCCGGAGCCAGCTCACCCTCGGCGGCACGCTGGCGGCATTCGGCCGCCAGGGCGCGGGTAAGCGCCTCCGGCAGGAAGAGATTCTGCTGCGACCAGCCGCGCTCGGCCAGGTCGTCGACGATACGTAGCAGCAGCGGGTGATCAGAAGGTATTTGCATGGCGCGCATAGTATTCCTGTGCCTGCAAAACCGACAGCGACGCTCAGCAGGTTTCTTTGCTGCCAGATAGCACCGCCGTACGAACTTGATACGAATTCTCGACAAGACCCCACACCCCACGGAGAATAGTCGGCTGCTGACAGGAGTCCCTATGCGCCGTTTGCTTTTCTCACTGTTGATGTTCTGCGTTTTGCCCGCCTGGGCAGACAGCTACGACCAGTTGTACAAGGTCGCCGGCTGGCCGGAACAGCGGGCGCATTTCAGTGATGCCTTGAGCGCCGCCCAGCAGCGCTACCAGAGCAGCCTGCCGGCGGCGGTGTTCCAGGCGCTGGTGAACAACAGCAATCAACGTTTCGCCCCCCAGGCCATGGATCAGCGGGCCGAAGCGCAAATGCGCAAGAATCTTCGTGACCCTCAGCCGGCCCTGAGTTTCTTCCAATCGCCTTTGGGCCGCAAAGTCGTGGCAGCCGAGTTGCTGGCGACCCGGCGCGATCAATTGGCGAAAAACGCCAAGGGCCTGCCGAAGATGCAAGCCAGTGACAACCGCCTGTTGATCATCGGCCACCTGGCCCAGGCCCTGCCCGCCCGCGAAGCCGGCGCCGAAGTTAGCCTGGCGATCGCCGGCGTGGCGGCCGACAGCCTGAGCTCGATGATCCCGGGACTCCTGGGGGCCGGCCAGGCCCAGGGCATGCTCAACGGCCAGCGCCAGCGACTGATGGAACAGATCGGCGCGGACCTGAACAACACATTGCTGTACGTCTACCGTGACCTGACGGATACCGAGTTGGAAGAGTTCGCCACCTTCGCCGAATCGACTGAGGGCCAGGCTTATTATCAAGCGGCTTTGGCGGCGATTCGGGCGGGGTTGGCGGTGGGGCAGACTCTCGGGCAATAGTTCAGCACCGCTATCGCGAGCAAGCTCGCTCCCACAGGGTGTTGAGTGAACTCAGATTCGCGAGCACACAGATCCAATGTGGGAGCGAGCTTGCTCGCGATAGCAATAGCCCGGTCACCGCCGAACCCGACTCATCCGCTTCGTCAAAAACCCAAACATCTCTTGCCGTATCGCCAGCGCCTCATTCGCCAGGTGATGCCGCCCTTCAGGCAACATCAGCACCTGCGGCCGGTCGAATTTGCCGCGCAGCACTTGCAGGTTGTGCACCCAATCCACCGTCATGTCCGCCTGTCCCTGCACGATCAACGGCTGGCGCGGGCTGCTCGGGGCGGTTTCGATACGCTTGATCCATTGCCCCAAGGCCCCCACCCATGCGGTGGGCAAACGTAATGGCTGCAGCGGATCGGCTTGCAGGAATGGCAGGAACTGCGGGTCAGTGGAGTTCTCGCTGAAACGCCGGGCGATACCAGTGACGAAGGGCTTGAGCAGGTAATAACTCAGGCGCGACCAACCCCAGGCCCGCGGCCGCACCAGGGGTGACAACAGGATGACCTGGCCCTGGGCCGGGCTCTGCGCGCCGTGGTTGAGCACGTGATCGACCACGATCGCCCCGCCGGTGCTTTGCCCACACAGGTGCCAAGGATGCGGCAGGTCCAGCGTCGTGGCCTCGGCCAATAGCCCCTGCAAGGTGGCCTGGTACTCGGCGAAATCCTCGATGCTGGCGCGTTCGCCGCTGGACAGGCCATGGCCCGGCAGGTCGCAGGCGATCACCGCGAACTTCTGCTCCAAGGCCCATTCGATCAAGTGCCGGTACAGCCCCATGTGATCGTAGTAACCGTGGAACACAAACAACGTCGCCACGGCTTTTTCCGGCCACCAGACCTGACTGACCACCTCATACCCGCCCACCTCGAAACGCCCCAATCCCTTGCGCACGCTGCGCTGGGGAAAATCCAGCCCATAGAACCGCTGGTAAGCCTGGGCTTGTTCGGACAGGGCTTGCCACTGGGCCAACGGTTGCAGGCTGGCACGCAGGAGATCGGGATCGAAAGTGGCAGGCATCAAGGTTTCCAGACATGGGCGCAGCGCGCGAGACAGACTTTACAAGCCTGTGATATTCATCTGTCGCGGCAAGCATGGCAAGCTACGCGGCTTCAGAGGATCGACTCCATGCGCCCGTCCCATCGCACGACCTTGCTTGCCAGCCTGCTTGCCCTCGGATGCGCCATCGTATTGTGGGCGGCCTACGACTGGTTCCAAGGCCGTTTCCTGCGGACCTTCAGTCAACACACGGCGGTGTTTTCCGGCGACCCTCTGCGCCTGCCTGCCGACCTGGCCGGCCCCGGCGCGATCCGCCTGGTGCATTTCTGGGACCCGGCGTGCCCGTGCAACGTCGGCAACCAGCAGCACCTGGCCGAACTGGTCGATAAATACGTACCGCAAGGCGTTGAGTTCTATGCGGTACAAAAGCCCGGCAGCCAGGGTCAATTACCGGCCACCCTGAACAGCCTCAAACCGCTCTCGGCGCTCCCCGGCTCAAACCAGATTCCCGCCAGCCCGGCCGTGGCGATCTGGGATCGCAGCGGCCAGTTGGCGTACTTCGGCCCCTACAGCGAAGGCCTGACCTGCAATTCGAGCAACAGCTTCATCGAACCGATTCTCGAGGCGTTGAGTGCCGGCCGGGAAGTTAACGCGACTCACACATTGGCCGTGGGCTGTTATTGCCCGTGGTCGGTTTCAAACTGAAGTGTTAACTACATCACGTATTGCCAGCCTCCTCTTGGGTGAGAATACAAAGTTGAACCTAGTGCCCGCCTCTAGAGCTCTTACTCAAAGTAAGGGCGTGGGCTGAACCGTTTGTCGGATCCAATTTTTCCAAAGAACGCCATTACCCTTCCTTTTCGGCCTGTGCCCCGTGCCAGACGGGTTGTGCAGGGCAATTGACGGCCGCCGACCGTTTAGCTGAATCGATTAACAGCGGCCGTGCCAGTATGAACTTTTTTTTAATCTCTTCTCTAAACCTCGTGACCAACAAAATGTTCTTTACCCGTGCAGCGCGCGGCGGCGCTAACTAGAGGAAGTTCCATACGCCTTTTGATCTTTCAACTTGTCGACCCTCCTAACCAAACAAGAAATGGAATCGTCAGTGATGCAAAAGCTGCTATGCGCTGCACTTTCCAATCCCCATAAAGAAGATGCCCTCAACCTTGAGGCGTTTGTCCAATGCGTCGCCCCGCTCATGATCGACGTGCTGCTGCGCGGCGAAACCGGCACGGGTAAAGACACGCTGGCAGAAAAGATCCATCGTATGTCGGGTTGCTCCGGCAAGTTCGTTGCCATCAACTGCGCCGCCATTCCTGAAACCCTCGCGGAGAGCCAGCTCTTCGGGGCCAACACCGGCGCGTTTACCGGCGCCAGCCAAAATCGCGCGGGGTTCGTCGAAGCCGCGCATAACGGCACGCTGTACCTGGACGAAATCGACAGCATGCCGTTGGGGCTGCAAGCCAAGCTGCTGCGTGTCCTGGAATCCAGGACGGTCCAAAGGCTGGGCTCGACCCAGAACATCCCGGTGAACATGCGGGTTATTGCCTCCGCCCAGTGCCCGCTGGGAGAAATGGTCGAACGTGGCGAGTTTCGCCGGGACCTGTATTTTCGCCTGAACATCATCAGCCTCAAGCTGCCTCCACTGCGTAGCCGCAAGGAGCGCATCGTGCCGCTGTTCCAGTCGCTGGTGCGCCGGGAGGCACAGGCACTTGACCGGCCTTATGTCGCACCGTCGCCAACGCTGTTGCGCCAACTGCTCGGCTACGCCTGGCCTGGAAACATCCGCGAGCTGCAATCCGCCGCCAAGCGATACGTGCTCGGCTTGCCGGCATTGCCCCGCGCCGAACCACTGGAACACAGCAGTTCAACGCTCAAGTTGAAAGAGCACCTGCAGCAGTTCGAGAAAATCCTCATCGAGGACTGCATGCGCCGCCACCATCACTGCATCGACAAGGTTATCGCCGAACTGGGTATCGCCCGGCGTACGCTGTATTACCGAATGAAGTGCCTGCAAATATCGACGAGTTGAGTGGGATCGGTGGAACCGTTTACGCAACGGTCGCCACTTAACCGTCGAGACGCTCACGATCGTCTCGCCATTCCACAACCCGGAGATACGACTATGAGTTTTGGTGGACTTTCTCTCGCGGCTTCCACGGCTGCCATGCAGCAGATGGACGCGACCTCCGCTGCGATGACAACCATGAAATCCGAATTCGACCAGAAGAAACTGGTCGCCGACACCATGAACGCAATCGCGGCAGGGTCGATGGACACCGCAACCAAGGCCATCACCGCCATGGGGGAGGCATCCAAAGGCATACGATTCTGACCCATCCGCTTCAGTCCCCGCTTCGGCGGGGCAACCTCAAGCGCGATGCGCAGGAGGCCTTATGCACATTGACATGCCAGACAGCCTTCGTGCTCTCAGAGACCTGTCCCATGACGAGCCCACGCAGCGCCCCGCCCAGACTCCTCCGGGCCTGGCGAACGTGGTCGCCGAGCACCTGGCGTTGCATGGGGCCGGCGACCGGTTGCGGGCGTCGCTCGTCCAGTGGGGTGACGAACAGGGTTCGACCGGCGGACAGTCTCGCTTCGGCTGGCGCAACCCCCAGGACAGATTGACCGCAGAAACCGAAGACCCTTTGCGCCTGGTGCTGGAAGACATCCTGGAAGAGATCAACAGCGGCACCGGTTCCAATCTCGATGTCGACATCGATGACGCCTATTCCAATGAAGACCTGTTCAACGATCTGGCCCAGATGCTCGCCCATCGCCGGCAACCCATCGGTGACAACGATCTCGACAGCCAAAGCGATTTCGGCAGTGCCAACAACCCCTTCTGTGGCGCGTTGTTCGGTGCCTGGGAAATGGAGGGCGATCACGCCACGCGGCGCGGTCGTCATGACGCGAGCCTGTCGCTGCTGCTCAAGATCATCGCAGTCCTGGGCCGAAGGAAACTGCTGACGCTGCTGGACATCGACGAAAGTGACGGCCAGGCGCGGTATGAACCGGATGACCAGGACCTGTTGTTCGAGATCGCGGCATTCATGGACCAGCACCCGGCGCGCTATCCCCCACCGGCAGCCCTCGACACGGAACGGTGGACATGGACCGAACGCATTTCCCGCGGCACAGCGCTGGATGCGCGCGAAACTCGCTTGTTCCAGCTTGCCCTGGAAGAACTGGACTCCGCGCTGGCCCGCTTGGCCGGCCAGCAGTCCCCGCTACGCCAACGCGCCCGGCGCAGCCGGGAAGAAATCGAGTTTCACCTGAGCGTCACCGGTAGCGCTCGCAACGTCTTGAGGCGGATGTGCGCCTGAAGGCACCCGCTCTTTGAATTCCAGCTATTTGAACAACAGGAGACATTCCGTGGACATACATGCCATCGACCCCAGCAACCTCGCCTCCACTTCCGCCAAAACGAGCGCCAGGCCACAGGCCAGCGCCGAGACCAGCGATGTCAGTTGGTTCAACGCACAAATGCGCGAGAAAGCTCCCGCCCCGGACAGCGAAAACAACGTCGCGGCACGCATCATTGACTCGTTGTCGAGCCGCTCCAGCGAATTGCAGCGCCTGGATGAACGCGCCAACCGCGACATGATCAAGGCCGTCCGCAGCGCCGACCCGCAGGATATGTTGCAGTCGAATCGGTCGTTGTCGTCCTTCCACCTGGAAAGCCTGATGACCGCGAAAATAGTCAGCAAAGGCTCCCAGGCAATCGAGAAGCTCACCAATCTCCAGTAAAGGGAAGGCCGGTCATGTCCATGCGCGCGTTCTCCACACTGTTGCTGTGCCTGCTGCTCACCGGTTGCGACGAACGGACGGCATTGCACAGCCATCTTTCCGAGCAGGATGCCAACGAAGTGATCGCCGAGTTGGCGAACAAGAACGTGGAGGCGAGCAAGCAAGTCGACAAAGACGGGTTGACCGTACTGGTCGAGCCAGCCGACATGAACAGTGCCGTCCAGGTACTCGAAGCCGCCGGCTTGCCGCGTCGGTCCCGCTCCAGCCTGGGGGAGATCTTCCGCAAGGAAGGGGTGATTTCCACGCCGATGGAAGAGCGTGCCCGCTACATCTATGCCTTGTCCCAGGAGCTCGAATCGACGCTTTCACAAATCGATGGCGTGGTGCTTGCCCGGGTTCATGTGGTCCTGCCGGAACGGGTGGCTCCGGGTGAGCCGGTCCAGCCTGCATCGGCCTCGGTCTTCATCAAGCACACCAGTGCCCTGGACCCCGACAGCATTACTCCCCGCGTACGCAACCTGGTCGCCAGCGGGATTCCCGGCATGGCCGACGCCACTCAGAACCCGACCAAGTTATCGGTGGTATTCGTTCCCGCCGCCCCCTATCAGGAACAGCGCAAGATGGCGTACTTCGGCCCCTTCCTCATGCAGGCCGATGACATTGGTTATTGGCGGGCGGTGACCGTGGCGGCAAGCATCACCTTGCTCGGCATCCTGATGGGTGCCTTGTATGGCCTCTATCGGCTATGGCGCAAAGGCGTGTTGGTGCTGCCACGGTTTCTCGGCCACACGCTCGCCAAGCCAGCCGGGACGCCCGCCTCACCTCAAAGCAGCGCGACACCCGGGTTGTTTGCCGTGAAAACCCCGGGGGCCAAGCCCGACAGTAACGGGACTGCCGCATGACGGCGGAAGTTGAATGGGTGCGCTGGTGGAGCCACGCCTGGCGCGAGGCAGACCGGGCCTGGTACTCGTCGGCGCTTTGCCGGCTGACCGCGCCGCAAATCGACGCCCTCGCCCGGGGGCACCACGTCGCGCTTGCGCGCACCTTCGGCATGACCCCCGTGCACGCCACCACAACCCAGTCCGGCGCTGCAAGCGCTGTTCTGCGGTACGCCCCGGACCTTGCCCCTTGCCTGCGAATTGGTGGCGAGCACTTGCGCACCGTTAACGGCGACACACGCCCTTTCGGCGCAGGACCGGGCCTGGTGCGAGCGCACCGCCAAAGCCCTGCGGCCGGGGCACTGGCTCGAACAAGGCCAGGATCCGCTCGCACTGCTGCGTGCCTGGCTGGGTGAACGGGCCTGGGAACGTGCGCGCCTGGCGTTCCCACGCGACAGAATCAGTGCCCTCGAATCGGTGCCCGCCCCTCAACCGCCAGCCGCCAAGCTGAACACGCTTTGGCAGTCCGCCTGCTGGAAGGCTGAGCAAAGCCTGGCAGCCCCGGCCCCTATCCAAACGGAGAGACACGATGCTCGCTCGGCGTTCGCTTGAACTGCGCCCCGATGGCCAGGGCCTGTCGCAGCCCTATATATCGCGCGAAACCCTGGTGGACTGTGCCCGCGCACAGGTCATCCTCGAACAGGCCCAGGCGCAGGCTGCGCAATGGCTTGAGCGCGCCAGCGCAGAGGCGGACGCGACCGTGCTTGAGGCCCAAGCCCGCTTCTGGGAAAAGGCCGAAACCTTGCTCGCCGCCTGGGAAGCCCAGCGCCAAGCCATGTGGGAGCGGATCGAGACGAGTGCTGCTCACCTGGTCAACGAGGCCCTGGGGACGCTGTTGGACGAAGTCCCGGAACAGGCGCGCATCGATGCGCTCGTTCGCCAGTTGGCGTCGCGCCAGGACGAGCCGGTCAGCGTCACCCTTCGCTGCCATCCCGAAGACCTGGCGAGCCTGACGCAGAGCCTGGGCACCGATGGCAGGCGCCCCTGGACGCCGGTGGCGGATGCCGACATGGAACGACAGCAACTGAAGCTGGAAACGCCAGGCGGCACATTCCTGCTCGACTGGCCCACCGCTGTCAAAGCCCTGCGCCTGCCTGATCCACCACACCTCCCTGCAAACTGACCTACCGCTATCGCGAGCAAGCTCGCTCCCACAGGGATTTCTGGTGGCTGCGCTGCCTGTGAACACCCCGGAAAAACTGTGGGAGCGAGCTTGCTCGCGATGACGGCGGCACAGCCCCCCGACGCTAACTGAGCCACCTCCATCACAAGCAAGCCCCACCTCCCCAGTTTTTTCCTCATTTACGCGGAACCGCCCATGGCTTGACCACCACTCACATCGTGAACATGCCTAACCCAGAGGAACCGCCCATGTCTTCCACCGATGCCGTCCAGCGCCGCCTCGACACCTACTTCCAACGCGCGACCGACAACGTCAACAACGCTGCGATGAACGCGGCAGAAAGTCAGTCGCTCGACGACATGCATTCATTCCTGACGAGCATGAACGGCATGTCCGTGGCAGTGAACGCGGCGACTCAACAGACCACGGCCCATCACAACCTCGCCAAGGCGATCATCGATGCAATGCCATGAGCTGCGAACACAGCTCACCCGCTGGAGCGCCAGCGGCGATGGCCCGGAACGCTTCAGCCTTGTCATCGACGATGGCGAGGCGACCTTCAGCAAGCTCGACGAGGCCGTGCTGGTATCGGTCGAGCTGACTGTCCCGATGACCCATGAGGTGCTTCTGGAAGACCTGCTTCGGCTGGCGCACCCAAGCCTATCGCGATTCCCCGGCGCGCTGGCCCGTTCGCCGCAGGACGGTCGTTTATGGCTGCTGACGCAATTGGCGCCGGACGGGCATATCGACGACCTGATCGAGGCGCTCGAAGCCCTGCTCAACCAGCGTGACACCTGGCAATCCATTCTCAATAAAGACCAACGTGCCGTCGCAGCGCCTGTGGCGCGACGCCTCTCGCACTCTCACTTGCTCGGAACAGGAATCCGCCATGCCTAACAGGTGGCTTATACCGTACCGCTCGATGACCGCAGGCAAGGTACACCTTCGCCAGTCGATCCCACGCCGCTGGGCGACACCTGCGCTGGTCGCACTGGCATTGGCCGCGCTTGGCGCGGGCATGCCGGCACAGGCGGCCATACCGACCGACTGGAAGAACACGCCTTACGCCTACGACGCCCAGGGCACACCGTTGGCCAAGGTACTCGGCGACTTCGCCAATACCTTCGCGGTGCAACTGGTGATCGATGGCACGGTGAAAGGCACCGTCGACGGGCGGATGCGCGCTGAAAGTCCCCAGGCGTTCCTCGACAGGCTCGGCCTGGAAAATCGCTTCCAGTGGTTCATGTACGGCAACACGTTGTACGTCAGCCCCTTGCAGAACCAGGACTCCACGCGCCTGGAAGTGTCCGCCGATGCCGTGCCGGACATGAAGCAAGCCTTGACCGACATCGGCCTGCTGGATCCACGCTTCGGCTGGGGTGAATTGCCCGACGAAGGCGTGGTCCTGGTCTCCGGCCCGGAACGCTATGTGCGTCTGGTGACGCAGTTTGCCGAAGCACGCAAGACCCCCGAGGAAAAGCAGGAAGTGATCAGCTTCCCATTGCGCTATGCCACCGCCGCCGACCGCAACGTCAAGTACCGCGGCGAAACACTGGTCATTCCCGGGGTCGCCAGCATCCTGAAAGGTTTGCTGGAAAGCCGCAGCGCCGTGTCCGGCGGCATGCAAACGGCCTCGCCCCAGGCATCGTTCCAGAACATGCAGGCCCAGCAATCGGCGACCATGGGCAACATCGAACAGTTGGCATTGAACGGCATGGGTCGCCCGAACACCAACCGCGTACCGTCCGGCGCGAGCGGCGGTGGAGGCGGCCGGGGCAAGATCCGCGTCGAAGCCGACGTGCGCAACAACGCGGTGCTCATCTACGACGCGCCCAAGCGACGGGAAATCTACACGCCGCTGATTCGCGATGTGGACGTCCCGCGCAAGCTGGTGGAGATCGATGCGATCATCCTCGACATCGACCGCACGCAACTGGCCGAGTTGGCCTCGAACTGGAACGTCGAGAGCGGCGATCTGATCGGTGGGGCCTCGATGATTCGCCCCGGTGCCAGCTCGA
The DNA here is from genome assembly GCF_030687295.1 of Pseudomonas beijingensis. Lineage (NCBI taxonomy): Bacteria > Pseudomonadati > Pseudomonadota > Gammaproteobacteria > Pseudomonadales > Pseudomonadaceae > Pseudomonas > Pseudomonas beijingensis. The sequence continues at coordinate 6,075,296 of NZ_CP117425.1, forward strand.
CGGTGTTCATTCAGGACTACGGTGATTTTTCCGCGCAACTGCGTGCCCTGGAAGGCCGCGGCCTGGCCTCGGTGGTGGCGAATCCATCGGTTCTGACCCTGGAGAACCAGCCGGCGGTCATCGACTTCAGCCGCACCGAGTACATCTCCGCCATCGGCGAGCGCGTAGCCACCGTCGAGCCGATCACGGCGGGCACCAGCCTGCAGGTCGTGCCCCATGCCATCGAGACCGGGGGCCGCAACCAGATCCAGATGTCCCTGGACATCGAAGACGGCCGCATCGAGCCCTCGGAGGTCGGCCAGCAGACGCCCAGCGTGCGCCGGGGCGTGGTCAGCACCCAGGCTGTCATGGGGGAAAGCCGGTCGCTGGTGGTCGGCGGTTTTCATACCGAAGAGACCGGTGACAACCTCGAACGGGTGCCGTGGCTGGGCCGCATCCCGCTGATCGGGCCGCTGCTGTTTTCCTCGACCACGCGCGAGACCAGCCGTCGCGAACGGGTCTTCATCCTGACGCCCCGCCTGATCGGCGACCAGGTCGACCCGGCCCGCTATATCTCCGCCCTTGACCGCGAGCAGGTCGACAGCGCCATGGCTCGCCTGGAAGAGCGTCGCAACGGCACCCGTCCCGTCGGCCGTATCGAAGTCAGCGATGTGCTCGCCCAGCTCGCCGACGGCAACATTCCGGCCACGTTCAAGCAGGCTGCGTCGATTCCTTATTCGCCCGACACATTGTGCGCACTGCAACCCGGGCTATCCCTGGATGCCGCACGGGCGCAATGGTTCGCAGGCCCCGATTACGGCATCGCCGTGGGCGTGGTGCGCAACGACGGCCAGCGGCGGCTGCGCTTCGACGAGGCGAGCTGCGGCAGCCGCTGGACCCTGGCCACCTCCGCCTGGCCGAAGGTGTGGCTTGAGCCTGGCGAGGAAACGGAAGTGTTCGTGGTCATGAAACAACCCACGCGCACGCCCGGCGGCGAGCGCCCTTCTCTCCTGCAAACCAGCGCGAGGACCTTGCCATGAGTCGCACGTCACTGCTGCTCGTTTTATTGCTGAGCCTGCCGGTGTTCGCCGGCTGCGCGAACCGCTCGGGCTGCCAGGGCGAGGCCTGCAGCCGGGCCGAACCAGACAACGGTCGACTGGTGATCTGGTGGTCGCCCGGTATGCGTGGCGGCCTTGGCTCCCCCGAACACCCACTGGACCATACGGTCGTCCCATTGGAGAACTGAAACGCTATGTCTTTTTCGGTACACAGCGTGAGCACTCGCCAGGCCTTCCAGAAGAACATCATCGCCGGCATCGCGACGTATTGGGAAATAGCCCCGGGCATTGAGTTCTGTCTGCGACGCGAGCCTCACAGCGTCGGGCTCGCCTTACAGATAGAAAGCCAGGCGCTACGCGCAAACCAGATCCAGCATGCGCTGGAACGGCGCTTCGCCCACCCGACCGACTACGCGCAGCTGTTCGTATTTCTCGATCCGCAGCGAGCGCTCGTGGTCTGGCAGGCACTGCCCGACGCGCCGCTGTCCACTGAGCTGCTCGATGAAATCCAGTCCCGTCAGCTATCGCTGCTGGGCCTGGAAGACCTCGACGATTATTCGGCCACTTATTGAGGGCGATGCTGTTCACTCAGGAACAACGCTGAACCCGTGGCCAGAGATTCATCCAGAAACTTTATGAGGGAGGTTTTCCATGACTGTCGCACCGCTTGCCCAGCGCTTGATCTCGGCCCTCGCGCAACACCTGCATGCGGACTTGCAGCTGGAAGGTGGCGTATGTGCGCTGTATGACACGAGCAACCGCGAGGCGGTGGTCATCGAGCTGCCCGATCACGGCGACGTCGCCATCCTTCATTGCTCGATCGATGTACCTGCCCACGCCCCCGGCCTGCACAAGCGCTTGCTGGAGCTCAACTTTCGCTTGGATCTGCTCGGTGGCAGCTGGCTGGCCCTGGACGATAAGAGCAGCGTTCGCCTGTGCGCCCATTGCCCGCTGGCGATGCTCGACGAAGCGCGGTTCTGCCATTGGATCGTGGGCTTCATCGCCCAGGTCGGCGAGGTTCGTGCACGCTTGGCGGTGCCTGCGACGCCGGGCGGACCTCGTCCGACCTCGCTCAACACAAGCCGTACCCGACTGGGCTAGATGGCCATAGAACAAAAGTCGATGAACCCATGGCTAGAGGTTGCTCCCGCTGGGCTGCGTAGCAGACCATTTTTTGTGAGTGCTTTCGCACTCAAGCGGGAGCAAGCTCCCTCGCCACAGGTTCATCATTTTCCCCAGATGGTCAGCATTGGAGATGTTTATCGAAGCTTCATCGCCTCTCCACCCTCCTGCATGACTTTCCTTGCGCTGTCCATGAAGCCCTTGGTCACCTCGGTCACCGTATCGCTCATCAACTTGGCCATGTCGGCAGAGCTTTTAATCAGCATCAGGGCGCTCTGGCGCTCTTCCATCTGCATCTGTAGACCGAACTGCTTTTCCATCGCCTCCTTTTGACGGGTTTCCATCTCGCTCATGAAAGAGTAGTCCTGAGTGCGCGATGCCGGAGTGGCGTTGGACGTTTGCGCGTCATCCAGCGGTTGAGCTTCATTCGGCGCCGCCGCATGGTTGGCGTCCCGCGTTCGGGTACGGCCACGCTCACGCTGATGCACCGGAGGTGGCGTCGAGGAGGAACGTCCCCGTGTGTGCAGGCTTTGGCTGCCCTGGCGCTGCTGCGCCTCGCGGGGCCGTTGGTTCAGTGAGGGTGAGCGCGATAAGCTGTCGATGCCGTGCAGGGCACCTGTGCCCCTTATGGGGGTCGTCAGGGAACGTTGATCAGGCATGGGAAATCCTCCACGAGTCGGTGTGTGGTGAGCACTGTCGGCAGGCCGGTATCGGCCAGACGAGCCTGGCTCACTACCTGAGTGGCGAGCGCGCGTGCATCGGTTCCATCGACCTCAACGCAGGTTCAATTCCGGAATCTCGATCACCTCGCCCTTGGCCTCGTCATCCAGCTCGCGCAGCACCCGATAAATGTGCGCAACCGCCTGGAGCGTTTCCCGGGGGATATACCCACCGACGTCTTCGCGGTAGATCGTTCGTGCCAGCCAGATGCACTGAATGACCGGGACCCGCGCCGCCTTGGCCCGTTCGATCAGCGCCCGGGCCTCGGCATCGACGCCTTTGACGATCAGTTGCGGCAGCGGCGTTTCCTCGGGGCGATACAGCAGCGCGACGGCAAAGTGGGTGGGGTTGACCACCAGCATGTCGGCGTCCTCCACCGGCTTGGTCTCTTTGCTGACGGGCTGGTCGACCAATTGCCGGGCCAGGCTGCGGCGATGCATTTTTACGTGCGGGTCGCCTTCCATTTCCTTGAACTCCTTGCGCACCTCCTCCTCGCTCATGCGCAGGCGCTTGGCGAAGAAATATTTCTGCAGGCCGAAGTCGAGAATCGCCAGCACCAGCAATACGCCCAGGCAAACGTGCATGATGTGTCGAAACAGGCTGGCCAACCCGCGCCAGTAACTGTGCAGGTCGCCGTTGACCAGACTGATCAACGAGCCGAGTGCCGGCAGGGTCACCAGATAAATCACGCTGCCGATAAACACGGCCTTGATCAGCCCCATGAACAGGTTGATCAGCGCCTGGCCGGAGAACATCTGCTTGGCCTGGTTCATCGGGTTCAAGCGGTTCGGGTCAGGCTGCAGGGCTTCGGGAGCGAACAGGAAGCCGAACTGTATCCAACCGGCCACCAGGCGCGTGACGATCGCCAGCCCCACGGTCATCAAGGTGAAATTGAGCAGCACGCCACCGGCATGGGCCAAGGTCTCCTCGAAGGCCCGTACAAAGTCGACATCCAGCCGGTGCAGCGGGAACGCCACCAGGTCTTCCAACGCCTGCATGCTGTCGTCGGCCTGGGTCAATGCCACTTCAGTGATCGCAGCGAGCACCAGCAGGCTGCTCAAGTCCTGGCTCTGGCCGACCTGGCCTTTGTTGCGCGCGTCGCGAATCTTCTTGGGCGTCGCCCGCTTGGTCTTTTCACCACTGTCTTCGCTCATGGGCGAAGCCCTCCTTCAGGGCGCCTGCAACAACAGGTGAAGCAGATGCCGGATTTCGCCATAGCGGCCAAGACGGCCCGTCATCGCATCCCACAGGGTGGGCAGGTAGAACAGCAGGAAGCCCAGGCCGATCAGGCTCTTGGCCGGCATGGCGAGCACGAACACCTGCAATTGCGGGCTATACAGGCTGAGCAGCGCCAGGCTGAACTCCACCAGCAACAGCAAGCCGATAAAGGGTGCCGCGTAGAGCATCATGTGCATGAACATTTCGGCGAGCAGCCCGAGAAACACGCCGAAGCCGTCCGCGCCAGGCAATGGAAACCAAACGGTGGGCGACCACACCAGGTAGCTGTCCCAGATCACCTGGGTCAACGTACCAATGCCCAGGGTGGCGACCAGCAGCAGGATCGTCATCTCCTTGAACAGGTGTCCCAAGGGCGTGGTGTCGGTGCCGAGCGCCGGGTTCAACTGACCACCGATGAGCGCGCCGCGCTGGTTGTCCAGCAAGGCGCCCACCGATTCGTACAACCAGAACGGCATCGCCAGCAGCACCCCGAGCAAGAAACCCAGCACCAGTTCCTTGAACATCAACCCGGCGAGGGACAACCAATTGACCTGGGCGTCGATCAGCGCCTGGCGAATGCCGGGCGCCGGCAACATGCCCAGGGCAAACACCACGGCATGGCGCGGCAAGCCTCGCAGGTGCTGGAAGCAAAACACCGGGACCAGGTAAGCGACCGGGTAGATGCGCGCCATGCCGAGCGCGATCGACAGCAGCAAGTCGAAGTACGGGACGAAAGCCTGGGCCGTCATCAGGTGTTGGCCATCATTTCGAACGCCCGGCGCAGCAGTCCCAGCAATTCCACGCCGATCCAGCGGCCGGTGACCAGCAAGGTCAGCCCGACCGCCACCAGCTTGATGCCGAAGGGCAAGGTCTGGTCCTGGATCTGCATCAAGGCCTGCACCAGGGACGTCAGCACACCGACGATCACCGCCACGATCAAGGGCGGCGCGGAGAGCAGGACCACCAGCAACATGCCTTCCTTAAACAACGTCAGCGCGTCCATCGCACGTCCTCAAAGATAGGAATAGAAGAGGCTGTCGAGCAATTGCGTCCAGCCCTGCACGAGGACAAAAATCAGCAGCTTGAGCGGCAATGAAATGGTCATGGGCGCGACCATCTGCATGCCCAGCGCCAGCAGCAGGTTGGACACGATCAGGTCGATGACAATGAACGGGATGTAGATCAGGAAGCCCATCTGGAAGCCGGCCTCGAGCTCCGACAGCATGAAGGCCGGGATGAGCAGCATCAGGTCGTCGCGACTGGCCTGCTCGGCGCGTTCCTTGGGCCACATCCGCTGGGTGTTTTCCAGCAGGTGGGCGAGGATGTCCGGGTTGGTATTGCGCGACATGAACGCCTGCAACGGTTTTATCGCGTTCAGAGCAGAACCTTGCAGCGCCTCGGTACTGCTGAAATCCAACGGTCGCTCCTTCAGCTCTTCGGCGATGTTGTGACCGACCGGCGCCATGATGAACAGCGTCGCGGCCAGCGCAATGGCATACAGCGCCATATTGGGTGGCACCTGCTGTACGCCGATGGCGTTACGGGTGATCGTCAGCACGATGGCTATCTTGAGAAAGGCGCTGCAGATGATCAGCAGCAGGGGGACCAACGAGATCCCACCGATGAACAGCGCCAGCAGAAAGGGGTCGACCCCCTGGAAGCTCATCCAGCCACATCCACGCGAGCGATTTGCAGGCCCAGCCGGCCATCGACCTCGACCAGCTCGCCATGGGCCAGGGCTCGTTCGCCATAGAACAGCGCCGCTGTTCCCGGTGTCGCACCCTGCACTTGCAACACCGCGCCAGGCGCCAGGTTGCGCAGCTCGCCCAATGTCAGGTTCAAATGACCGCAGCGGATCGTAAGCGCCAGCGGCAGGTCGTCGAAGCGCTCGGGCAGATCGGCAGCAACCGGCTCCGTCATCGGCGCCTCCTCGGTTTCAGCGACGCCATAGGCTGGCTGATCGGCCGCCTCGGGGGCTTGGGCCTCAGGTTCGTAGCGGGCGGTATCGTCCCAGTCCGGTGTCAGGATGTCGGTGTCGGCAGTGGTGCTCATAACGGTCTCCTCCAGAGCGAGCAAGGTCAGGCGCAACGGCGCGGCACGGCTGTGTACCCGCACCTGCAAACAATGCCGGCCCAGGCGAATCAGCCCTTGGCCGGATGAGTCGAACAAGGCGGTTTCCGGCACCAGCACATCACCGGGGCGCAGCGTCGCCAACTGCCCGGCAGGCAGTGCCAGGCGTCCCAGTTCCAACGGAACATGCAGCGCAAAACCCGCGAACCCGGGCGCGCTTCGCCGCTGCCAAGGGGCGGCGCGAAGCAGCCCCAGCAGGGTCGTCCCGGGCATTTGCAGATGGCTCGTGACGCGGGCCGCGCCCACCCTCACGTCGAGCCGGCAGACAATGCCCGGCACGGCAGGCTCGGCCGTTGGCTTGAGAAAGCCGAATGCCAGGCGCAGGGGCTCGCTCAGGGTTTGCTGGAACAGCGACCAGAACCACGCGTCATCCGGTCCGGGGTCGGCGGGCAAGACCACCGGACATTCACCGAACAGGCTGAGTACGGCGCCGGGCTCATCCAGCGTGAAGACACCATGGGCACACGCCAACACACACGGCGCCCCCCCAGCCGCGCCACCCGGGGTCAGTTCCAGCAGGCCCGTCTCACCCGCCACCTCGAAGGGCAAGCTGACACCGATCCCCAATAGCCGCCGGGCAGTGGCGTCCTCGATACCAACCGGCGGCAGCGTCAATGCATGGACGGTCATGTCGCGCTTGCCTCTTCTTCCTGCGCTACGCGCACGCTCACTGGTTGGCCCAGGCTCTGGGTCAGCGCTTCTTCGAGACGGCCGGATCGACTCGATAACCGCGCCTGTGCGTCTGCACTTTCGCCGGTCAGGCCGATGTCCCACCCGGACGCCCCGCCCAGCCGGCGGGCGGACACCTTGATGCGGCCCAGATTGGGAAGGTGCAGCAGCAGGTCCAGTTGCTGGTCGAGCGTGGCGCGCAAGCGTGGCGTGAGCTGGTCGACAAACGCCTCCACTTCGCTGCTCGAAAGATTCACCAGGCCCGCCAGCGAACCAGTGCCTGCGGTGTCATCCTGCGTGCCGCCCCGTGGCGCATCGGCCCACTGGCGAAACCAGTAGCCGTCACTGCGCCCTGCCATCACGTCGGGGTCGCGCCCGGTTGCAGGAGCAGAGTCGCGCGCCGCCGGACGGATGGCCCGGCTCACCTGGGCGGGCGGTTGCTCATACGCCCGAGGCGGATGCCGGACGGGCGCTGCCGAGGGGTTGCTGTGCGGTGTCGGCCCACCGCGCACGGTACGTTCATTCATCGCTTGGGGTCTCCACCCAGTGCTCCATCATTGCGCTGAGCTTTTCCAGATCACGTCGGCGCCCTTGTAGCCGCTGCTGGGCGGCGGCCGTGTCCTTTGCCTGCTGCGCCTGCTCATCGTCCAGTGCCTGCAACGCCCGCGCTTGCTCGGCCAGCTCGCCGATCAAACGACGCTCCTGGGTACTCCAGGCATTGAGTTCGCACACGCTCAGCGCCCGGCCACGGTGCTCGCCGTACAACGCTTCGCGCTGCAGCGCCTGCTCCTCGCTGGTCGCCTGCATGCGCGCCCGCGCGGCGACAACCGCGGCTTCGCGCTCGCGCAGAAGCTCGCGCTGCTGGCGCCACGCCCGCTCGGCCTGCGCTTCACGGTGGCGGCGAATCGGCGCCAGGGTGTCCAGATCAACCCGGGACATAAGCGGTCAACTGCTGCAGATGGGCGAGCGTCGACGCAAACGGCTCCGGCTCACGCAGGTCCTGGCGCAGGAAGGCGTCCAGGGCCCCACGGGACTCCACCGCCAGGTCGGTCAAGGGGTCGGCGCCGGCCTGGTATTCGCCCAAGCGCAACATCAGTTCGATTTGTTCATAGGCCGACAGCAATCGACGCACATTGATGCCCGCCCGCAGGTGCTCTGCCTCGGCCACGTTGGCCAAGGTTCGCGAGAGGCTGGCCAGCACGTCGATTGCCGGGTAGTGGCCGCGCTCGGCGAGCTTGCGCGACAGCACGATGTGACCGTCGAGCAGCGACCGCACTTCATCCGCCACCGGATCGTTCATGGAATCCTGCTCGATGAGCACCGTATAAAACGCGGTGATGGCGCCCTCGTTGGTCAACCCGGCGCGCTCGACCAGGCGCGGCAGCAAGCTGTAGACCGACGGTGGCAGGCCGCCGCGCCCCAACGGCTCGCCAGCGGCCAGACCGATTTCACGTTGGGCCCGGGCGAAGCGGGTCAGCGAATCGATGAGCAGCAGGACCCGTTGGCCCCGGGCGCGAAAACCCTCGGCCAATGCCGTCGCGGTGAACGCCGCACGGGCGCGCTCCATGCTGGAGCGGTCGGAGGTAGCGCACACCAGGACCGCACGGGCACGCAGTTCATCGTCCAGCTCATGGTCGAGAAATTCGCGCAGTTCGCGCCCACGCTCGCCGATCAGGCCGAAGACGATGACATCGCAGTCAACGTTCCGGGCAATTTCCGCCAGCAGCGTGGTCTTGCCGCAACCGGCGCCGGCGAACAGCCCCACACGCTGGCCTTCGCCGAGTGTCAGCGGGCCGTCGATGGCCCGTACGCCGGTCATCAAGGGCCGTTGGATACGCGGGCGCGCGGTAGGTGCCGGGGCCTCGCCAATCACTGGCGAGGCTTGCAGTACATGGGGTCCGGCGAACGCCCCGGCGCCGCCGTCCACCAGTGGCCGGCCGAAGCCATCCAACACCTGGCCCAGCAACTGCGGCCCCACGCACACCCGATGGGGCATGCCCAGTGGCTCCACCGCCGCACCGACCCGGACACCCTCCAGGCCTCCCAAGGCGCTGAGCAAGGCATCGTGCTGGTCGAAGCCGACGATCTCGGCGAGCAGCGGTTCGCGGGCGTCGCGCTCGACCCGGCAGAGGTCGCCGATCTGCGCCCCCGGCAGCCGGCACTGCAACAGGATGCCGCTGACCCGCTGCACCCGTCCGCGCACCATGACCGGCGCGAAGCGACGCAGGTGCGCCAGTTGCCCGGCCTCCCAGGCCTCCAGTCGCGCGATGGCCGCCTGCGTCATCACCACGTGACCTCGTAGCGTTGGTCACCCTCGAAGGTGACTTTGCCGCTGTCGATGGCGGTCAAGCGCAGGCCATCGATCTGGTCGCCCAGGAACAGCCGACGTCCATCGGCCGTAACCACGTGGCCACGCTTGCCGCCCACGATCTGGGCGATCTGGAACGGCAACTGCGTCAGTCGCTCCTTCACGTTGGCCGTAATCCCGATTGGTGTCTCGTAGCGATCGTAGAAACGCTCGATCAACCGCTCGACCATCGCCAGGCGTGGGCGCGGCAGCTCGCCCACCAGGACCAACTGGTCGCCCTGGTTCTCGACCCGCACGCCGGCACCCAGATCACGTTCCTGCAACATGCGATCGAGTTCCAGGCGGACCGCCTCGACATTGTCCAATGCCACTTTGCTGTGCTTGAGCTGCTGGGCCGGGCTGCGCGTCGCGGTCTGCGCCGGCTGGCTGGTAAAGGCCCAAGCGCTGGACGCAACGGTGATCACCGCCGCAGCGATTGCCAGGCGCTTGGGCCACGATGGCCGCACGACGGGTTTCGGGGTTTCCCGCGCCGTCGCCAGATGCGCAGCGTCATCCAGCGCCGCCTCTTCGGGCCAGGGCTGATCGGCCGGGGCCAGACACAGCCAGACGCCTGCCACGGCAAACGGGGCATTGCTCTGCAAGGGCTCGGCCGGCGTCCAAGGTTGGCCCTGTCCATCGCAAACCGCACCCTCCAGCAGCTCCAGCAGCCATTGGCCCTGCACCTGCCGCAGGCCTACGTGACGCCCGCAGATGCCCGGATCGTAAAGCGCCAGGTCGGCATCCTCCGCCGCCCCGACCACCCATTGCTCGCCCACCAGCGGCAACGCCGCACCTCGGTGCAGACCACTCAAGACACGCAGTTCGAACATGGCCAATTCCTCAAGGGGCGACAGACGTTCGCCCACGCTCCGGTTGTACGACGGGGCACCGGCGGTGCCCGTCCTCTGTCATAGCCAGGCCATCGACCGCACCTGGATTTGCATCGTTACCTAGTGGCTGCGCTGCCGGTGCGCCAAGGCCGACCGTCACGCGGCATCCTCCACCTGTAGTTTTTCCTGCTCGAGGTCAAAACGTCCCAGCACGATGACCTGGGCGTTGCTGTGCAACTCGCTGAAGGCGAGCACGGGCACGTGATTGAATTCGTCGCGCAACAAATCGCGCAGCGGTGCCCGCAGGTCTTGCGCCACCAGCAGCACGGCCACGCGCCTGGCGCGCAACGGGAAGCCTTCGCGCAACTGCATCACCAAGGCGCGGGTATGCAGGCTTTCCAGGGCAAAAAAAGTTTCCGTCTGGGTCTGGCGCAGCGCGTCGCGCAACAGGCCTTCGGTTTCCGGCGTCAACAGCCACACGTGCAGGCCGTCTTCATCGCGGTACTGGTGATAGATCTGCGACTTCAGGGCAATGCGTGCGTAGTCGGTCAGCGCACCGATGTCACGCTCGTGCTGCCCATGTTCGATCAGGGACTCGGCGATCAGACGCACCGCGCGCAGCGGGACACCTTCGCCGGCCAGGCGCTGGAGCACGGCGGCGAAACGGGCCAATGGCATGGTTCTCTGCAGCTCCTGCACCAGCTCTGGCTGGCCCGCTTCGAGCCAACTGAGAATCGACTTGCTCTCCTGAAGGCCCAAGAACTGCGGGCCCGTGGCGAACATGGCGCGGCTCATGCGTTCCACCAGCAATTCGCCGGCCGACACCGCCTCCACGCGCTCGTCCGCCAACAGCGGATCGTCAGGCGTCAGCCATAGCCACTGGTGCTCGTCACGCACCTCGCTGCCGACCTGCCCGTCGCGGGCTTCGAACGGCAGCGGCCCGCGCGCCACGGCCACACGCTCACCGAAAGTTGCCCGCAACATCGGCACCTCGTGCACGCAGAAGCGGAACTCGTCGTCCTCCAACAGCGCGCTGTATTCGATCTCAAAGGGTGGCAAGGTCAGGCCAAAACCGGCCACCAGGGCATTACGTTTCTTGCGGATCGCCTGGATGACGTCCTCGGCCGCCGCGTTGCCTTCCATGGCTTTGGAAAACTGCAAAAGATAGGCACGGGTCGGGTCGAAGCTGCGCAGGTCTTCCGCGCCGTTCTGTGCCGGGGCGACGACATCCGCTGGCTGGTCGCCCTGACGGGCCTGCCGGGCGCGCGTGTACAGCTGGAGGATGCCCGCGGTGCCGGTGATCAAGGCGATGACAATGAACACCAACGTCGGCATACCGGGCAAGGCCGCAAAGCCGAGCATTCCCACCGACGCGATCACCCAGGCCTTGGGCTCGGCGGTCAACTGCTGGGCGATTTCCTTGCCGACGCTACTACCTGCCGGCTGCCCTTCCGGCGAAACCCGGGTGATGATCATGCCGGCGGTGAGGGAAATCAGCAGTGCCGGAATCTGCGCGATCAGGCCGTCACCGATGGTCAACACGGCATACAAATGCATCGATTCGGACGCGCTCATGTCGTGCTGCATCATGCCGATCGAAAAGCCGCCGATGAGGTTGATCACGACGATCACCAAGCCCGCGATGGCATCGCCCTTGACGAACTTCATCGCCCCGTCCATCGCACCGAACAGCTGGCTTTCCTTGTTCAATTCCTCGCGTCGCCGCCGGGCTTCGCTGACGTCGATCAGGTTCGCGCGCAGGTCGCTGTCGATGGACATTTGTTTGCCCGGCAGCGCATCCAGGGTAAAACGCGCCGCCACTTCGGCGACCCGCTCCGAGCCCTTGGTGATCACCAGGAAGTTGACCACCGTCAGAATGAGGAAAATGACCAACCCGACCGCCAGGTTGCCCCCCACCACGAAATTCCCGAACGCCTGGACGATATGACCGGCGTCGCCCTGGAGCAGGATCAACCGGGTGGTGGCCACCGACAACGCCAGCCGGAACAGCGTGGTCAACAGCAGCACCGCCGGAAACGAGGAAAACGCCAGCGGGCGTGGCAGGTACAGCGAGAGCACGATCAGCAGGCAGGAAATACAGATGTTGATCGCGATCAGCGCATCGACCACCGAGGTCGGCAAAGGCAGGATCAGCATGAACACAATGCCCAGCACCACGAACGCCCCGACCACCTCGATGCGCCGCACCGCTTCATTGGCGACTTTGTTCAACAGGGCGATCATGAGCGCGCTCCAATCACCGGAACAGCGGTCTGGCTTCGGGGCTCGCCACGGGAACGCTCATCGAGCAGCACCAACAGATTCTTCAATGCGGTCTGTCGGCTTTTGCCATCACGCCAGAGGGGTAGCGGCAAACGCTTGAGCAAGGGATACAGGCCGTTCAGGGAGACCAGTTGGTCCCGCTCCTGGTCGCCCCCCAGTTCACGGCCGATGCGCCGTACTTCCGCCGCCGACAGGCCACTGCTGACAAACCCCAGCATGCGCTGGAGCAGCAACACGGCGGTGAGCTGGCTGGCCGGGCAACTGTAGGCCAACTGCTCCAGCAAACGGCGGCAGCTATGCAGGACACTGCCCAGTTGCGTCGAGGCCGCCAGGCCGATCAACAACGTGCGCAACAGGGCGGTAGGGCGTGAAGGCGTGTGTGCGGCGATGTCGTCAGCCAGTGCCCGGCGCATCATATCCAGCCCCGGCACGAACGCCGCCTCGCCGAACAGGCCAAGCAATGCCTGCATCATGGTGGGCAATGACTGCTTGAGCACCACGGTGTCGTAGTAGAGCCGCCGTACCGCCTGGCGCAGTTCGGGATCGCCGCCCGCAGCGCGCAATGCCTCGGCGATGTTCATGCCCGCCTGGATCTGCGCGCCATAACGCTCGCGCAATAACTGCAGGTAGTCGCGAGCACGCTGGGCTTCGACAAGACGCCCTTGCACCTCGGCATCGCGCAATGTTTGTTGCAGGATCAGGTCGGTACGGGCCGGGTCTCCACCGGTGGACTGCACCACCTCCTCAAGCACCGGCTCGCCACGCAACAACAGACCCGCCTGGGCGGCCATCGCGCCCAGGCTCTGCTTGCCTGGATGGCCGAGTTGGTCGTACCACTCCTCCAACTGCTCGCGCGTCTCGACCCGCACCTGGCCCACCTCGCTGCGGGCATTGCGGATGCGCCGCTGGCTCAGTGCCTTGGTATTGCGCTCCACGTGATGGCTGAAGGTCATGCCGACCTCCTCCATCGAATTGGACTGCACGGCCTGGAACGATTCGACAGGCTTGCCCATGCCCACGACGGCCGAAGCGGCCTGGGCAAGGTTGACGGCAATACGCGCATTGGTCGGGGCTTCTACTTTCATGATGGCCGTGAGCGTGGTTTCGGACGCTCAGTGGGTGGCGGCGATCCGGCATTCGGTTCCATCGGCGGCCGTGGCCTTTTCTGACCGGTTCGAGAGGGCTTCCCGACCAAGCGTTCGCTCGGTGCAATTTCATGCAGTGGGGCTCGGGACGGCTGTGCATGCCCTTGCACAAATAGAGCAAAAGCACTAGATAAAAAGACTTATTTATCAAATAGATAACTAACAAATTTGGCTTGGCACAGGTCCTGCTGACAGGGGAAACGTCGACATTTGCATCGACGCTACGGAACCTACTCAGAGGGATTTATTGATGACCAGCCTGAATCTCATGGCCCCCCCGCAAACCTCCCCGGCACCCACGGGTGCGCCAGGCATCTGCTTCGGCGAGGAACGCAAACTGCGTCTGTTTGTGCAAAAACGCGTACTCAACCAAGACGACGCCGACGACATCATCCAGCTCACGTACCTGGAAGCCTGGCGTAACCAGCAGAAGTTCAAAGGGCTGGCAAAGCAGGACACTTGGTTGTGCGGTATCGCCCTGAACCTGATCCGCAACCATTTCCGCCGCTTCTACGCACAGCCGCCGCTGAGCACTTTCGATGAAAGCGAGTTCAACGAGTCCAGTGACGACATTGACTTGAGTGAACTGTGCGATAACCGTCGATTGCTGGACCGCACGCTGATCGCCATGGACGCACTGCCCAAGGACATGCGCGATACCCTGTGGACCGCCGTGGACACTGAAAGCAGTTATCGCGATGCTGCCGAACGGCTGGGCGTACCCATTGGCACCGTGCGCTCAAGGTTGTTTCGCGCGCGTGAACAACTCAAGCGAAGCGTCTACGGAGAAGCCCGACCATGACCCAGAATCGTTTGAACAGCCGGCCCGACCTGCCACGCGGCGTGCGTCGCTACACCCCCGACGACTTGCCGGTGATGACAGATATCTTCAACGAAAGCGCTCTGGGGGGGACCAGCTCCCCCGTACTCAGAGCGTTTTCCCTGAAGGAAATGACGTTCTTCGTCGACTGTTTCGTCAAGGAGGGCGATCCGATCTACGTGCTTGAACGCGCTGGCGAAGTCGTCGCCTGGTTGATCGTCAACCGCTTCTGCTGGGGCGCCCAGGCCTGTCGATTGACCGGCGAAGTGTCGATCTACGTGCGCAACGACCACATCGGCAGCGGCGTCGGCATTCGCCTTGGCCAAGCCGCGGTGGTGTTGGCCAAACGGTATGGTTTCGAGACGCTGGTGGCCTGGATCATCGAGCATAACGAGGCCAGCAAACGCGGCGTACAAGGACTTGGCGCAACGCAATGGGGACGCTTTCCAGGGATTGCCCGGTTCGCGGACACGCGTGCGGATGTCGTGCTCTATGGACTGCACCTGACGCCAAGCGACACGGCACCCACCCCCCTTTCAGCGCCGGCGCAAACCGAGGAGGCCAGCCTGGCGTGAGTCCACGGCTCGTCCGGCTTGACGTCGGACGAGCCGTTTTTTTTATCAGGCAGAGGCCTGTGCCATTTTCTGCACAGTCACAAACAACGCTACTCACCCAGGGTTTATTCGATCCATTGTGGCGAGGGGATTTATCCCCGCTGGGTTGCGCAGCAGCCCCGAAAAGGTTGACTGCGACCAGCCAGGCACGCCACGGCGGCAGGCTTCAGGGCCGCTTCGCAGCCCAACGGGGATAAATCCCCTCGCCACACATTCATACGCCCTCTCAAGTAAACCGCATGCACCGTCACCTGGGCGTCTCCCGGCAGCAACCGCCTCAGTCCACCGACCAGCACACCGGCAACGCCTCCGGCCCCCGGAAGTTGGGGACGTAACGCCAGCGTACGGCGCTGGGATCGACCGTCAATCGCAGCCCAGGGCAACACCGAAGAAGCGTATTCAATGCAATTTCCAACTCCTGCCGGGCCAGCGAGGCGCCCAGGCAGTAGTGAGTGCCCTTGCCGAAAGACATGTGTGGGCAGGCCGGGCGAGTGATGTCGAGCGTGTCAGGATTGGCACACAGCGCTTCGTCACGATTGGCCGAACCCACCACCGCAATCAGCAGTTGCCCGCGCAGCAAACGCTGCCCGGCCAGCTCGGTGTCCCGGGTGACGAAGCGGACCATGGCCCGCTCCACCGACGAGTCATAACGCAGAAGCTCTTCGACCGCGCCGGGCATCAACTTCGGCTCATCGCGCAATCGCGCCAGCGCCTTCGGGTGCTGCACGAGCATGTGCACAGCATTGCCGATCATCGACGCCGACGTTTCGTGCCCGGCGATGATCAGCAGCGCAATCATGCTGCACAGCTCACTTTGGCTGAGCATGCTGCCCTCTTCCTCGACCTGCACCAATGCCGACACCAGGTCGTCGCCCGGCTGCGCCCGACGCTGGTCTATCAATGCAAGCATGTAGCCGGCGAATTCGTTGTAGCAACGCTGCAACTCGCTCAGGTCGTGCCCCACCTGCTGGACGATCATGTGGGACCAGCGGCGGAAATCGTCACGGTCTTGCGCAGGGACGCCAAGCAATTCGGCGATGACGGTGATCGATAACGGGAATGCATATTGGCTCACCACGTCCATTCGCCCGCTCGACCGCACGGGCTCCAGCAACGTCTCGGCGATCTGCTCGATACGCGGCCGCAGAGCGTTCACCGCCTTCAACGTGAAGGCCTTGTTGACCAGGCGACGCAAGCGGCGATGACTGTCGCCATCACGGTTGAGCATGTGTTCGTTAAGGAACGCGATCGATTGCTCGCCACCGAGCATCGCGGCGAACTGCGCATCGATCCGCGACGGGTCACGGGCGAAGCGCTCGTTGTCCAGCAGCACCTCCTCGACTTCCCGGGCACCGGTGACGTACCACATCGGCAACTGTCCTTCGGCCTGGCTGAGGAACACCGGAGACGTCTGGCGCAGCGCCGCATAATGCCGATAGGCCTCGCCGCGAAACGCGTCGCTATTGAAATCAAGGGTACGCTCGTAAGCCATGAACACTCTCCAGGGGCATGAATCGTTGCTCCTTGAGTGGCAAGGCTGGCCAAAAAGATCCCTGTGGGATCTGGACCCGTCGGTGAACCGTTTGCACAGCTGGCGTCACTCAAGGAAAAACACCAACCCTTGCGTGGAGCTGACATGACGCGTGCACTTGCTATCCATGGCCAATGCGACACCCGCTTCGAACCGGTCAAAGAGGCGTTTATCCGACTGATGCAGAGCCCTTTCGAACGCGGTGCCGCCCTTTGCATCCAGATTGACGGCGAAACCGTTATCGACCTGTGGGCCGGCATTGCCGGGCCGGAACCGGACAGCCATTGGCAGCGCGACACGCTGCTCAATCTGTTTTCCTGCACCAAGCCCTTCACAGCGGTGGCGATCATGCAGTTGGTCGGCGAAGGACGCCTGGATCTGGACGCGCCGGTCTGCCACTACTGGCCGGCCTTCGCCAACGCCGGTAAAGCGTCGATCACAGTGCGCCAGGTGCTTTGCCATCGCGCCGGGCTGCCGGCGTTGCGCACGCCCCTGGCACCGGAAACCCTCTACGACTGGAACACCATGACGGACCTGATCGCCGAGGAGCATCCCTGGGCCGCGGCAGGGGAACAGCAGACGTATTCGCCCTTGCTGTTCGGCTGGATCCTCGGCGAGCTGCTACGCCGGGTGGATGGTCTGACGCCGGCGCAAAGCATTCATCGGCGCGTGGCGGTGCCGCTCGGGCTGGATTTCCACATCGGCCTGGACGATGCGACCATCGCTCGCTGCGCTTACATGGCGCGCACCAAGGACGAGATCGACGATGAAGCCTTTGGCCGGGTGCTGAACGATGTGCTCAACGCGCCGACCGCCATGAGTGCCCTGGCCTTCGCCAATCCGCCGATGGTACTGGGGCGCAGTAACGAAACCGGCTGGAAACGCATGACCCAACCCGCGGCCAACGGACACGGCAATGCCCGCAGCCTGGCAGCGTTCTACACCGGCCTGCTCGACGGGCGATTACTGGAGTCGCCGTTGCTCAACGAAATGTTGTGCGAGCACAGCGCCGAATACGATCCGACCATCCAGACCCCAACGCGTTTTGGCCTGGGCATCATGCTCAACCAGCCAGACGTGGCGAACGGCAGTTACGGCATGGGCAGGCGAGGCGTTCGGCCACATGGGCGCCGGAGGCACTATCGGGTTTGCCGACCCTGAACGCGGGGTGGCGTTCGGCTTCGCCTGCAACACCATTGGCTCCTACGTCTTGATGGACCCGCGCGCACGCGGCTTGGCCAATGTCGCGATGGGCTGCCTGTAGACCCCGGATGGAAGAATTAGTAGCCGGCTGGCGCGGATCGATCGTTCCCACGCTCCTGCGTGGGAATGTCGCCAGGGACGCTCCGCGTTCCGCTTCTGGAAGGTGACGATCGGCTCAAACTCCTGGTGGCGCGGCCACCTCTGCCACCTGCGGCTCGGCCGCGCCGGTATCGGGAGCGCCAACCATGGGCTCTTCGCTACCAGGCACGCGGGGCAGCGCCGCCTTGGCGATCATGTCCGGTTGGGCCTGCAACCGGCGCGACGCTTCCAAGGGCATCAGCAAGCGCCCCCGGGCCCGGCCACGCGCGGCGGGGTTGAGCATGCGCAACTCTCGCTCATGAACACCGGACAACAGCGCCAGGTGCGCCAGGTCCACGGGCTGCGCCAAGGCGACCATCTGGAAATATGGCTGGTCGACGATGGGCGCCAGGCTCACGCCATAGTCCGCGGGCGCATTCACCAGTTGCGACAGCGCCAGCAGCCGCGGCACATAGTTCTGGGTCTCACCGGGCAACGACAGGTTCCAATAATTGGTCGCCAGGCCGCGGGCGCGATTGCGCGTGATTGCGTCGCGTACCCGCCCTTCCCCGGCGTTATAGGCGGCCAGCGCCAGCAGCCAGTCGCCGTCGAAGTAATCGTGCAGATAGGACAAATAATCCAGGGCGGCCCGCGTCGACGATGGAATGTCCCGGCGCTCGTCATAGTCGCCTCGCTGCTGCAACTGGTAACGGCGTCCCGTGGCGGGGATGAATTGCCACAGGCCCATGGCCTGGGCGGGCGATTGGGCGTTCGGATTGAACCCGCTCTCGATGGCCGGCAACAGTGCCAGTTCCAGCGGCATGTTGCGCTTGTTCAGTTCCCCCACGATGAAGTGCAAGTAACGGCTGCCGGCACGCCCGGTCTGGGTGAGAAACGCCGGACGCGCCATCAGCCAGCGGCGCTGCTCATCGACGCGCGCCACACCCTGGGTCTTGGCCTGCAAGGAAAATCCCTGGCGCATGCGCGCCCACAGGCTACCGCCGCTTTGCGGGGCCAACTCACTGATCTGGATGATGGTGTCCGTAGGCGCCGGCTCCAGCCAGCGCAGTTGCGAACGATAAGGCTCGTTGGCGGAAGGATCGCCAATGGTCAACTGCGGTTCGAGGTGCTGGCAGCCATACAGCAAGGTCCCCATGGCCAGCATGGACAACCCTTTGGGGACGAAGCGAAGAGCCGGCGAAGGTGCAAGTGATCGGGACATGGGCGGTCGACCTTGAATGAGGTGGCGCCATTGGGTGGCAGATCACAGGACACTGGTTCCACGCAGATCATCCAGCGCGCTGGCATTGGGCGGCAACGGCGCTCGGTTGGAACCGAAATGCCGCGGGTGTCACTCACCATGGGCAGCAGGCGCTCGTCGGCGCCTGGATGACAATGCGAGGTCACTCATGGCGTCACCCACCTATTGCAAGCTGATCGATCAGCTCTGCGCACTCACGATGATTCCCACCCCGTCAGCGTTCTACGAACAGGCGAACCTGTCGGTCAAGGATGTGGACTTTTCCCTGAAGCACACCCCAGGCGCGGGCGAAGGAGACGTGTTCATCTACTGCGGCTTCGGGCCGTTGCCCGTGGCGAATCGCGAAGCGGTCCTGCAACGGCTGCTGGAAACCAACCTGTACCTGCTGAGCGGGGCGTTCTGCCCTTCCCTGTCTTACAACCGCGACAGCGAACAGGTGATCCTGATCGGCCACGTCCCCCTGGAAACCCTCACGGCCGAACGCCTGCTCGGGCTGATGGGCGGGGCTGCCGACATGGCGCTGATTTGGCGCGATGGCTACTTCTTCGACGGCCCCGACACGGGTCGCGACGCCAAGCCTGCCCAGGCGCCAAACCCCATCAAGCGTCATTCAGGACTCAACAGCGCCTTGTCGCTCTAGGAGAAAACCATGGCAGATTTATCCGTAAGCCAGAACCAAGGCCTC
This sequence comes from Pseudomonas beijingensis, assembly GCF_030687295.1. NCBI lineage: Bacteria > Pseudomonadati > Pseudomonadota > Gammaproteobacteria > Pseudomonadales > Pseudomonadaceae > Pseudomonas > Pseudomonas beijingensis. The sequence goes on from NZ_CP117425.1 coordinate 6,094,989, forward strand.
GCGGCATTGCGCCAACAGCAGGACGATGAAATCAGACCGGTGGGAGGCAACCTTGCCGAGCAGGTTCGTCCCTCCACGACCCCTTTGGTGCCCTACCATTTCACCGGCAGTTCCACCGATTCGACGCAGCAGGCCTTCGCCAGCAAAAAGACCCGCCTGGAGGGGATGATCGGCAGGCTGGGCAAAAAGGACCCTGAAGCAGATCCCATCGGCTTTGCCCGGGCACATATGACCCTGGAAGGCAAGGCACTGAGCTACGCGCCTGGAACGAGTTATCAGGACATGCACCAGCATCTGGCCGAGCTGGGCGGCAAGACGCACCCGATGCTGTCGGGCCGCAAGGAAACCGAAGACTTCACCACCGCCCTCGACAAATACCTGAACAGCAGCGAAGAAGCACGGGACGCCAGCGGCGGTTTCAAAGCCGTCTGGGATGCCCATTGCGAGCGCGTGGGCAACACCCTCGGGGCTTATCATTCGTTATGCCAGGAAGTCATCGACAACTCCCAGGGGCATGAGGACCTTGCGCACCTGGAGCGCAGCCATGCCGCCTTCCGGGGCTACGCCAAGGGTGTGGTGAAGGCCATGACCGAGGAAATGCCCACACGCCTGAGCACGTTCCTGGACAGCCGTATCGCCCACGCGCAAGAGGCCGCCAGCAACGAGGCCCTGCCCAAGGCCGAGCAGGACAGCGCGCGGGATCAATTGATCCAACTGCAGGAAGTGCGCACGGAGCTCGGTGAGTTGCTGAAAAAGGATGAGGCCAAGCCAGCCACCCCGAGCAAGCTCGATAAGGCGACGAAGGCAAACGATGGGCTGGACACCGCCTTGAAGAACATCGCGCGCCAGGACCATGTCGCCGAACTCAAGACCCAGACCGGCTTCGTCACTGGCCTGGCGGTCTTCGTCGACGCGGGAATTCCCCAGGGCGTTGCGTCCGCCGGCCACTTCGGCGCAAGCACCGCGGCGATCGATGAAGCGATGGCGGATACGGCCTATGGCAAACATGTCGCCGCGACCTCAGCCGTCCTTGGTACGGCGCACAAGGTGATCAGCGACGGCATTCGCCCGTTTGTCCAGGTGGTGGTCGACAAGACCATCGGCAAGGGCCTGGCCAAAGTCGACCCGTTGGCGGTGTACCCCAAGCCCTTGCAGGAGATCACCGTGAACGGGCGTCGGGTCGCCAACCCGCAATTCGCGACACTCGACGCTTCCCAGGCGCAAAAGCGCGACGAGTTCAAACTGAAACAGAACGCCAACAACTTTGGCACCATGAGCGGTGACTTCACCGGCTACCTTGCCTTCGGGGCCGCTCACGCGGTGCGCGACACGTTGGATCAGTTCAGCTCGGTAAACGCCTCGGGTATCGCCGCCCGCAGCCTCGCTTCGGCGGTGGGCGGCACCTTCATGGCGGGCGGCCAGGCCGTGGCGAAATATGCGCAGACCCATGGTGACGAGCAGATTCCCACCTATCGGGTCACAAAAGAAAACCGGAACTGGGGCGAACTGTTGCCCAAGGCCTTTTCCGAGGCGAAGGACAAACTCAACCCTATCAGCATGACCAACCTCAGCGACCTCTCCAACCGGTTCGTCAGCGTCGGCGAAGGGATCGCCCTGCGAACCGCAGTGGGCGGCGCGTCCGAGGCGGGCGACGACGCCCCGGTGCAGAAAAAACTCGAGCAGGTGGTCGCGACGTTCTACAACTCCGGCCTGACCCTGTTCCCGTTCTTTGCCAACAGCGTGGCAGCCCCGTTGGAAAACAAGGCGATGAATGAAGACAAGGAGGACAACCTCGCCCAGCGTGCAAACGTGCCATTGCAGAACGTCCTGCATCCCAACCGCGACACCCTCCCTCATACCCAGCCGGAAGGCTTGCGGCGCAATCTGGAGAACACCTACCACGTGGCTCGCGGCTTTACCCAGATCGTTCCCCAAACCGCTATCGCGGGTCTCAACCTGGGCGCCAACAAGGTCCAAAACCTCACCACGCGATCCAAGAACGCGCTCCCGGACAACAATCTGGAGCTGGCGGAACGCGGCGAAGCACGGCCCCAGGGCGGGCCGTCCAACGAACCAACACCCACCACCCGGCCAAGCTGATGAACTCGCCGAGCCATCCTTCGCTGGCTTGACGATCACCGGTTGAAACCGCCCTTCTAGCTACGCCGGTCGCAGGAGCCTCCTGTGGCCGGCCCTCGCGACACACGCCGACTCACATCCCTTTGCGCTTCGACGACGGCCGACGTGATTGCCGCGCCGATCGACGATAGCCTCCCGACTCGCGGCGCCGGCCTCCAAAACCCGGTCGCTGCCCGAGACTTTCCACCGCCTATACTCCCGCCCGCGAGGCGACTTGGAGAAAATCCCTCCGACGGACGATGCGCCGGGAAGCAGCCGTATGCTAAACAGGGAATCAACAGCGAGGCCATGGAACCGCTGTCACCAGAATAAGGACTCACCATGAAACGCACCCTCATCGCCTTCCTGTCATTGATCGTCACCGCGATCATCGTCGCGGGCGGCTACCTCTACAGCAAGCAGCCCACCCGCCAGGGCACGATGCAGTTGCAAGGGCTGCAGGGCTCGGTGACAGTGCGCTACGACGAACGCGGTGTGCCGCATATCCGCGCCGAAAACGAAACCGACCTGTACCGCGCCCTCGGTTATGTCCATGCCCAGGACCGGCTGTTTCAAATGGAGCTCATGCGCCGTCTGGCCCGGGGCGAGTTGGCCGAGGTACTGGGGCCAAAGCTGCTGGACACCGACAAGCTGATGCGCAGCCTGCGCATCAGCGAGCGCGCCGCGGCCTATGTGACCGAGCAAGATCCGCAATCCCCGGCCTGGATCGCCATGCAAGCGTACCTGAACGGGATCAATGCCTACCAGGACAGCCACACCCGGCCCGTGGAGTTCGATGTGCTGGGCATTCCCAAGCGTCCCTTCACTGCTGAAGACACCGTGAGCATCACCGGCTACATGGCCTACAGCTTTGCCGCCGCCTTTCGCACCGAACCCCTGTTGACCTATGTGCGCGATCAACTGGGTGCCGAGTACCTGAACATCTTCGACCTCGACTGGCAGCCCCAGGGCGTGCTGGACGAAGGTCGCAAGACTGGCCTGCCATTGGCCGCCGCCGACTGGAAAGACCTCAACGCCCTGGCCCGCCTGAGCGAGCAAGCCCTGGCCGAAAACGGTCTGCCGCAATTCGAGGGCAGCAACGCCTGGGCGGTTGCCGGCAGCCGTACCCGCAGCGGCAAGCCGTTGCTGGCGGGCGATCCGCACATCCGCTTTTCCGCGCCGTCGGTGTGGTACGAGGCGCATCTGTCGGCTCCGGGTTTCGAACTCTACGGGCAGTACCAGGCGCTGCTGCCCTTTGCGACGCTGGGCATGAACAAGGATTTCGGCTGGAGCGTCACCATGTTCCAGAACGACGACCTGGACCTGATCGCCGAGAAGGTCAACCCGGACAATCCCGAGCAGGTCTGGTACCGCGACAAATGGGTCGACATGGCTCGCAGCGAGCAGCAGATCGCGGTCAAGGGCCAGGCACCGGTGACGCTGGTGCTGCGCCAGTCGCCCCACGGTCCGATCGTCAACGATGCCCTCGGTGCGAACGCCGGCAAGACCCCGGTCGCCATGTGGTGGGGGTTCCTGGAAAGTCGCAACCCGATCCTCGACGCCTTTTACCAGCTCAACCGCGCCGATACCCTGGCCAAGGCGCGTGGCGCCTCGGCCAATATCCACGCCCCCGGGTTGAACGTGGTGTGGGCCAACGCCAAGGGCGATATCGGCTGGTGGGCCGCGGCGCAATTGCCCAAACGTCCAGTCGGCGTGAAGCCCGGGTTCATCCTCGATGGCAGTAGCCCGGAGGCGGAAAAGGAAGGCTTCTATCCGTTCAGTAGCAATCCCCAGGAAGAGAATCCGGCGCGGGGCTACATCATTTCGGCCAATTTCCAGCCGGTGCCGGCCAGCGGCATCGAGATTCCCGGTTACTACAACCTCGCCGACCGTGGCCAGCAACTCAACCGTCAGCTCAGCGACAAGCAGGCGAAGTGGGACCTGGAAGCTACCCAGAAACTGCAACTGGGCACCACCACCGCCTACGGCCCTCGCCTGCTCGCGCCTTTACTGCCGGTGCTGCGTGAAGTGGTCAGCGACCCACAGCAACGCAAATGGGTGGAGCAACTGGCCCAATGGCCGGGCGATTATCCCCTGGACTCCATCAGCGCCACGCTGTTCAACCAGTTCCTGTTCAACCTGGCCGACGCCGCCCTGCACGATGAACTGGGCGATGGGTTCTTCGAGACCGCTCTGTCGACCCGGGTGATCGACGCAGCCCTGCCACGCCTCGCGGCCTCCGAGGATTCACCATGGTGGGATGACCGCACGACCCTCGGCACGGAAACCCGTGCCGATACCGTGAAAAAGGCCTGGGACAAGAGCCTCGCCCACCTGAAGGCCACCCTCGGCGAAGACGCCACGCAATGGCGATGGGGCAAGGCCCACACCTTGACCCACGGCCACCCGCTGGGGCTGCAGAAACCACTGGACCGGATCTTCAACGTCGGCCCGTTCGCCGCGCCGGGCACCCATGAAGTGCCCAACAACCTCTCCGCCAAAATCGGCCCGGCGCCGTGGCCGGTGACCTATGGGCCTTCGACCCGGCGCATCATCGACTTCGCCGACCCGAGCCACAGCGTCACCATCAACCCCGTTGGCCAGAGCGGCGTACCGTTCGACAAGCATTACGAGGATCAGGCCGAGGCGTACATCGAGGGGCTGTATCACCAGGCGCACCTGGCCGAGGAGGAAGTGACGGCCAATACCCATGGCACCTTGAAGCTGTTGCCGGCCAGGGCGCCCTGAATCGGACGCGCAGGTCTTTTTCCATCGTTAACCGGGCTTGATCGTCATGGATGGTCAAGACTACAGGGGCTCATTCCCCCCGCCTCTTCCACAGGAGTCAATGCTATGTTCAATAACTGGTCCGAGCTGCTGCCCACCATCAAGAGCGCCTTTGGCGCCCTGGGCAAAAGCAATCCGAAGATGGTCAAGGCCTACATGGCCCTGGACGAAGCCGCGGCTGAGAACAATGTGCTCGATGCCAAGACCCGCGAACTGATCTCCATCGCCGTCGCCATCACCACCCGCTGTGACGGCTGCATCGGCGTACACACCGACGCCGCCATCAAGGCCGGCGCCACCCGCGAAGAAATCGCCGCCACCCTGGCCACCGCCGTGTCACTGAATGCCGGCGCGGCGTACATCTACTCCCTGCGAGCCCTGGAGGCCCATGACGCGTTGAAGAAGTGAGCGGCGAATAACCCGCCCACCGCTATCGCGAGCAAGCTCACTCCCACAATGGGATTTGCGTTCGACCGCGGATTTGCAGGCGCCCCAAAAAACCTGTGGGAGCGAGCTTGCTCGCGATGGCGGACTGACCTTCAACCTCTTCGTCGACTGTCACACCGCTATCGCGAGCAAGCTCGCTCCCACAATGGGATCTGCGTTCGACCGCGGATTTGCAGGCGCCCCAAAAAACCTGTGGGAGCGGGCTTGCTCGCGATGGCGGACTGACCTTCAACCTCTTCGTCGACTGTCACACCGCTATCGCGAGCAAGCTCGCTCCCACAATGGGATTTGCGTTCGACTGCGGATTTGCAGGCGCCCCAAAAAACCTGTGGGAGCGGGCTTGCTCGCGATGACGGACTGACCTTCAACCTCTTCGTCGACTGACACACCGCTATCGCGAGCAGGCTCGCTCCCACAATGGGATCTGTGTTTGACCGCGGATTTGCAGGCGCCCCAAAAAACCTGTGGGGACGAGCTTGCTCGCGATGGCGGACTGACCTTCAACCTCTTCGTCGACTGTCACACCGCTATCGCGAGCAAGCTCGCTCCCACAATGGGATTTGCGTTCGACCGCGGATTTGCAGGCGCCCCAAAAAACCTGTGGGAGCGAGCTTGCTCGCGATGGCGGACTGACCTTCAACCTCTTCGTCGACTGACACACCGCTATCGCGAGCAAGCTCGCTCCCACAATGGGATCTGTGTTCGACCGCGGATTTGCAGGCGCCCCAAAAAACCTGTGGGAGCGAGCTTGCTCGCGATGGCGGACTGACCTTCAACCTCTTCGTCGACTGACACACCGCTATCGCGAGCAAGCTCGCTCCCACAATGGGATTTGCGTTCGACCGCGGATTTGCAGGTGCCCCAAAAAACCTGTGGGAGCGGGCTTGCTCGCGATAGCGGTGTATCAGCCAACATGAATGTTGAATGTACTTCCGTCTTCGCGAGCAAGCCCGCTCCCACATTTGGCGCCAGTGTCGGGTTAGACCGGTGCGGTCTCGGCCCGGCGGACTTGCGGTTGTTTCCAGGAGTCGGCGGCGCTTTCTTCGATGGCTTGCTGGATCGCGCGCTTGCGATTTTCTTCGGCGCGGCGGCTGAAATACCAGACCAGGAAGGTCACCAGCGACACCGCCAGCAGGATCAGGCTCGCCACGGCGTTGATTTCCGGTTTGACCCCCAGGCGCACGGCCGAGAACACTTCCATCGGCAAGGTCGTCGAGCCAGGGCCGGAAACGAAGCTCGCCAGCACCAGGTCATCCAGGGACAAGGCGAACGACATCATGCCCCCCGCCGCCAGCGACGGCGCGATCATCGGGATGGTGATCAGGAAGAACACCTTCCACGGCCGCGCACCGAGGTCCATGGCCGCCTCTTCGATGGACAGGTCCAACTCACGCAAGCGTGCCGAGACCACCACCGCCACATAGGCCGCGCAGAACGTAGTGTGGGCGATCCAGATCGTGACGATGCCACGCTCCTGGGGCCAGCCGATCATCTGCGCCATGGCCACGAACAGCAGCAACAGCGACAGACCGGTGATCACTTCCGGCATCACCAGCGGCGCGGTGACCAAGCCACCGAACAGCGTGCGGCCCTTGAAGTGGGTGATGCGGGTCAACACGAAAGCCGCCAGCGTACCCAGGGCCACCGCGGCAATCGCCGTGTAGCAGGCGATTTCCAGCGAGCGCATCACCGAGCCCATCAACTGGCTGTTGTCCAGCAGGCCGACGTACCACTTGATCGACCAGCCGCCCCACACCGTCACCAGCTTCGAGGCGTTGAACGAGTAGATCACCAGGATCAGCATCGGCGCGTAGATAAACAGCAAACCCAGCACCAGCATCAGGCTTGAAAAACTGAAGCGCTTCATTCCTTGCCCTCCATTTCTTTGGCCTGACTGCGGTTGAACAGGATGATGGGCACGATCAGGATCGCCAGCATCACCACCGCCAGGGCGGAAGCCACCGGCCAGTCTCGGTTATTGAAGAATTCCTGCCACAGCACTTTGCCGATCATCAGGGTTTCCGGGCCACCCAGCAGTTCCGGGATCACGAACTCGCCCACCACGGGGATGAACACGAGCATGCAGCCGGCGATGATGCCGTTCTTGGACAGCGGCACGGTGATTTTCCAGAAGCTGTTGAAGGTGCTCGAACCCAGGTCCGACGCGGCTTCCAACAGGCTGGCGTCATGTTTTACCAAGTTGGCGTACAACGGCAGGATCATGAACGGCAGATAGGAGTAGACGACCCCGATATACACCGCCAGGTTGGTGTTGAGGATCTGCAGCGGTTCGCTGATCCAGCCCATGCTCAACAAAAAGCCGTTGAGCAAGCCGTTGTTGCTGAGGATGCCCATCCACGCATAGACGCGGATCAGGATCGCGGTCCAGGTGGGCATCATGATCAGCAGTACCAGCACCGTCTGCATCTCTTTGCGGGCGTTGGCGATGCCATAGGCCATCGGGTAGCCGATCAACAGGCACAAGGCCGTGCTGATCAGGGCCATCTTCAGCGAGCCAAGGTAGGCAGCGATGTACAACTCGTCCTCGCTCAGCATCGCGTAGTTGGCGAGGTTGAGCAGCACCTGCAGCTTCTGGTCGACGTAGCTGTAGATCTCGGTGTACGGCGGGATGGCCACGTCGGCTTCGGCGAAGCTGATCTTCAAGACGATGAAGAACGGCAGCATGAAGAACAGGAACAGCCAGATGAAAGGCACCCCGATGACCAGTTGGCGGCCACCGGGCGTTATTCGATCAAGTCGGCGTTTGAATTTGCGCATGTTCATGAGCGAAGTACCACGCCGCTGTCGTCTTCCCACCAGACGAATACCTGGTCGCCCCAGGTCGGACGCTGGCCACGGCGTTCGGCGTTGGCGACGAAGGATTGCACCAACTTGCCGCTCGGCAGCTCGACGTAGAACACCGAGTGGCCGCCCAGGTAGGCGATGTCATGGACCTTGCCGCTGGACCAGTTGTGCTCGCAGGTCGGCTGCTCGGACGTAACCAACAGTTTTTCCGGGCGAATGGCGTAGGTCACGGACTTGTCCTGCACCGAGGTGCTGATGCCGTGGCCAACGTAGATGTTGCGGTCCAGGTCCTTGCACGTCAGCACCGCGTGGCCTTCGGCGTCATCCACCACTTCGGTCTCGAAGATGTTGACGTTGCCGATGAACTCGCAGACCAGCCGGCTGGTCGGGGTTTCGTAGATGTCGATTGGGCTGCCGATCTGGGCGATCCAGCCCAGGTGCATGATCGCGATGCGTTCGGCCATGGTCATGGCCTCTTCCTGGTCGTGAGTCACCATGACGCAGGTCACGCCGACCCGCTCGATGATCTCCACCAACTCCAGCTGCATCTGCGAGCGCAGCTTCTTGTCCAGCGCGCCCATCGGCTCGTCGAGCAGCAACAGCTTCGGCCGCTTGGCCAGGGAACGGGCCAGGGCCACACGCTGGCGCTGGCCGCCGGAGAGCTGGTGCGGCTTGCGCTTGGCGTACTGGCTCATCTGCACCAGTTTGAGCATCTCCGCCACGCGGGCATCGATCTCGGCCTTCGGGATCTTGTCCTGTTGCAGGCCGAAGGCGATGTTCTGCGCCACGGTCATGTGCGGGAACAAGGCGTAGGACTGGAACATCATGTTGATCGGCCGCTCATAGGGCGGCATGTCGGTGATGTCCACACCGTCGAGGAAAATCCGTCCCTCGGTGGGCCGCTCGAAACCGGCCAGCATGCGCAGCAAGGTGGATTTGCCCGATCCCGAACCGCCGAGCAAGGCGAAGATCTCGCCTTTCTTGATTTCCAGGGACACATCGTCCACGGCAATCGTCTCGTCGAACTTCTTCGTGACCCGGTCGATTTTGACCAGCACCTGTTTGGGTGTCTGGTCGCCCTCGAGGGCTTTCTTATAGGCGCCGGAGGCAACTGCCATTTACGAAACTCCCACAAAATTTGCAGTTCGCCCCACGCGGACGAACAAGGGTGTTGAGGTTATTTACCCGACTTGACCTTGGTCCAGCTGCGGGTCATGAGTCGTTGGATCTTGGGCGGCAACTCGGAGTTGACATAGAGCTTGTCGACGACCGCTTGCGGTGGATAAACCGCTTCATCGGTGCGTACTTTCTGGTCCATCAGTTCGCCAGCCTTCGGGTTCGGGTTGGCATAACCGACAACGTCGCTGACTTGGGCGATGACCTCAGGCTTGAGCACATAGTTGATGAAGGCATGCGCTTGCTTGACGTTAGTGGCGTCACGCGGGATCGCCAGCATGTCGAACCAGAGGTTGCCGCCTTCCTTGGGAATCACGTAGGCGATATCGACGCCCTTGCCGGCTTCACTGGCACGTTCGCGGGCCTGGAAGATGTCGCCGTAGAGAAACCGGCCGCCACGCAGATCTCGCCATTGGCCAGATCGGAGATGTACTTGGAGGAGTTGAAGTAGGTCACGTAAGGCCGGATCTTGAGCAACTGCGCCTCGGCCTTCTTGTAGTCTTCAGGGTCTTCGCTGTTGGGGTTCAGGCCCAGGTAGTTGAGCATCGCCGGGATCATTTCGTCGCCCGAGTCGAGGAACGAAACGCCGCAGCTGGACAACTTCTTGATGTTTTCCGGCTCGAACAACATGGCCCACGAATCGATCTTGTCGACGCCCAGGACCGCCTTGATCTTCTCGACGTTATAGCCGATGCCGTTAGTGCCCCACAGGTAAGGCACGGCGTACTGGTTGCCCGGGTCGTTCTTTTCCAGGCGCTTGAGCAGCACAGGGTCGAGGTTGGCGTAGTTGGGCAACTGCGCCTTGTCGAGCTTCTGGAACGCCCCGGCCTTGATCTGCTTGCCCAGGAAGTGGTTGGACGGCACGACCACGTCGTAACCGGTGCGCCCGGCCAGCAACTTGCCTTCCAGGGTTTCGTTGGAGTCGAACACGTCATACACCGGCTTGATGCCCGTGGCTTTTTCGAAATCCGCCAGGGTGGTCTCGCCAATGTAGTCCGACCAATTATAAATATGCACGGTGGAGGCGGCCTGGACGCTGACAGCGAGCGTCAGGCCGGCACCGACCAGCAAGGCGTTGCGTAACAAAGAAAAGACTGGCACGTGGAGGTCCTCTTAAATAGTTGGGCCCAAGTTGCCCCCGTTACTTGGCCACGATGGGCCCTGCAACAAAACCGGCGCGCAACTTACCCTCGATAAACCGATCCCGCAAAACTTTTAGTTATTGAATGCTCCTGTTGCCGCCGCCGCGATGCCAGCAACAACAGGAGGATGCTTCAGGCCGGCTTATTTACCGGATTTGATCTTGGTCCAGCTGCGGGTCAGGATCCGCTGGGTTGCCGACGGCAGGTCAGCGATGGCGTACAGCTTGGCCTTCACTTCATCCGATGGATAAATGCTCGGGTCGCCGGAGATTTCCTTGTCCACCAAAGCGGTGGCGGCCTTGTTACCGTTAGGGAAACGCACGTTGTCGGTGATCTCCGCCATGATTTCCGGCTGCATGATGAAGTTCATCCACTTATAAGCGGCCTCGACGTTTTCGGCATCCTTGGGAATGGCGACCATGTCGTAGAACGAACCGGCACCTTCCTTGGGAATGGTGTAGGCCACTTTCACTTTGCCGCCAGCCTCGGCAGCTCGGCTCTTGGATTGCTCGATATCACCCGAATAGCCCACGGCGACGCAGATGTTGCCGTTGGCCAGGTCGGAAATGTATTTGGACGAGTGGAAGTAACCGATCGATGGACGCAACTTGAGGAACAGTGCTTCGGCCTCGGCCAATTGCTTCTTGTCCTGGCTGTCGGTCGGGTAGCCAAGGTAATGCAGGGCCACCGGAATCATTTCGGTTGGCGAATCGAGGAAACTTACGCCGCAGCTCTTGAGCTTGGCGATGTTCTCGGGCTTGAGCAGGGTGTCCCAGGAGTCGATCTTGTCGACGCCCAATGCGGCCTTGACCTTCTCGGGGTTGTAACCGATGCCGATGGTGCCCCACATATAAGGGAAGGCGTGTTTGTTGCCCTGGTCGCTGGCATCGCCGACAGCCTTGAGCAGGTCGGTGTCCAGGTTCTTCCAGTTCGGCAGCTTGGACTTGTCCAGTTCCTGGTAGACGCCGGCCTTGATCTGCTTGGCCAGGAAATTGTTCGACGGCACCACGATGTCATAACCGGACTTGCCGGCCAGCAACTTGGCTTCCAGGGTTTCGTTGCTGTCGAACACGTCGTAGACGACTTTGATCCCCGTTGCTTTCTCGAACTTGGCGACGGTGTCCGGCGCAATGTAGTCGGACCAGTTATAGACATGCAGCACTTTGTCGTCCGCCTGGACGGCGCCCGCCATCACGCCCATCAGGGACATGGCGAGGAGGGTCTTGCCAGCTATCTTCATACCTAATGCCTTCATGGATTGATGCTCCAGTTATTCTTTTTAGCCACGTTCAGCAGCCGGCTCGCGGGCAACTTGAACAGCGGGTAGTCTGGCAAGTTACAGGCCAGGCTTTCAACACAAGCCCAGCCTTTTGTTTACGCTGGGCGAGGCCCTTGCAGGCACCTCGCTCAGAGCCTAGCACTTAGCCTTGCAATGCATTGAGGGTCAGGTCCAGACACTGCCGCGCCTTGGTCACCAGCTCATCGATCTCGGCCTTGCTGATCACCAGCGGCGGCGCAATGATCATGGTGTCGCCCACCGCGCGCATGATCAGCCCGTTATCGAAACAGAACTGCCGGCAGATCATGCCCACGCCCTTGCCTTCGTAGCGCTTGCGCGTGGCCTTGTCCTGGACCAGTTCGATCGCCCCCAGCAAACCGACCCCGCGTACTTCACCCACCAGCGGATGATCGTTCAGTTCCCGCAAACGCTTCTGCAAATAGGGTGCCGTTTCGCTGTGGACACGCTCGATGATCTTCTCGTCGCGCAGGATGCGGATGTTTTCCAGGGCCACCGCCGCGGCCACCGGGTGACCGGAGTAGGTAAACCCGTGGTTGAAGTCACCGCCTTCGTTGAGCACCGCGACCACGTCGTCGCGCACGATCAACCCGCCCATGGGGATGTAGCCAGAGGTCAGGCCCTTGGCGATGGTCATCATGTGCGGTTTCAACCCGTAATGATCGGTACCGAACCACTCACCGGTACGGCCGAAGCCACAGATCACTTCATCGGCCACGAACAGAATGTCGTACTTGGCGAGGATTTCCTTCATGCGCGGCCAGTAGCTGTCCGGCGGCACGATTACGCCACCGGCGCCCTGGATCGGCTCGGCGATGAAGGCACCGACGTTGTCCACGCCGATCTCCAGGATCTTTTCTTCCAACTGGTTGGCCGCCCACACGCCGAACTCTTCGGGGCTCATGTCGCCGCCTTCGCCGAACCAGTAAGGCTGGGCGATGTGGACGATGCCCGGGATCGGCAGGTCGCCCTGCTCGTGCATATAGGTCATGCCGCCCAGGCTCGCGCCGGCGACGGTCGAACCGTGATAACCGTTCTTGCGGCTGATGATGACTTTCTTGTTCGGCTGGCCCTTGATCGCCCAATAGTGGCGGACCATGCGCAACATGGTGTCGTTGCCCTCGGAGCCGGAGCCGGTGAAGAACACATGATTCATGCCTTCAGGGGCGATGTCGGCGATGGCTTTGGACAATTCCAGCACCGGCGGGTGGGCCGTCTGGAAGAACAGGTTGTAGTACGGCAGTTCGCGCATCTGTTGGCTGGCGGCGTCGGCCAGTTCGTCGCGGCCATAACCGACGGCCACGCACCAGAGGCCGGCCATACCGTCGAGGATCTTGTTGCCTTCACTGTCCCAGAGGTAGACGCCCTTGGCGTGAGTAATGATGCGCGGGCCTTTCTCTTTGAGCTGCTTGAAATCGCTGAACGGCGCCAGGTGGTGATCGTTGCTCAGGGCCTGCCATTCACGGGTTTGCGGGTTATTGCGGGTCATGCGAATTCTCCTGTGATCGGTGAGGGCGAAGCTGCCTTAAGCAGCTCCGCCCGGCGCTTCAGACGGCAAAGAGCAGGAATTCCCGCTCCCACGAACTGATGACGCGCTTGAAGTTTTCATGCTCGGCCCGCTTGACCGCGACGTAGCCTGTGATGAATTTCTTGCCCAGGTATTTCTCGATGGTGGTGCTGTTTTCCATGCGTTCCAGGGCGTCTTCGATGGTCAGCGGCAAACGCAGGTTGCGGCGTTCGTAGCCACGGCCCACCACCGGCGCGCTCGGGCTGATGCCCTCGACCATGCCGATGAAGCCGCACAGCAGGCTGGCGGCAATCGCCAGATACGGGTTGGCGTCGGCGCCCGGCAAGCGGTTTTCCACCCGACGGTTCTGCGGCCCAGCATCCGGCACGCGCAGGCCCACGGTGCGGTTCTCTTCGCCCCACTCCACGTTCACCGGTGCCGAGGTGTCCGGCAGGAAGCGGCGGAACGAGTTGACGTTGGGGGCGAACAGCGGCAACAGCTCGGGGATGAACTTCTGCAGGCCGCCGATGTGGTGCAGGAACAGATCGCTCATGGTCCCGTCTTCATTGGAGAAGACGTTCTTGCCGGTTTCCTTGTCGATGATGCTCTGGTGCAAGTGCATCGCGCTGCCCGGCTCGCCGGTCATGGGCTTGGCCATGAACGTGGCCGCCACGTCGTGCTTGAGTGCCGCCTCGCGCATGGTGCGCTTGAACACCAGGATCTGGTCGGCCAGGGACAGGGCATCGCCATGACGGAAATTGATTTCCATCTGCGCCGTGCCGTCCTCGTGGATCAGGGTATCGAGGTCCAGTTCCTGCAACTCGCACCAGTCGTAGACGTCTTCGAACAGCGGGTCGAATTCGTTGGCCGCTTCGATCGAGAAAGACTGGCGACCGGTTTCCGGGCGGCCGGAGCGACCAATGGGCGGTTGCAGCGGAAAGTCCGGATCGTCGCTGCGTTTGGTCAGGTAGAACTCCATTTCCGGCGCGACGATGGGCTGCCAGCCTTTGTCGGCGTAGAGCTTGAGCACTTTCTTGAGCACGTTGCGCGGCGACAGCTCGATGGGGTTGCCCTGCTTGTCGTAGGCGTCGTGGATGACCTGGGCGGTGGGCTCGATGGCCCATGGCACAAGGAATACGGCGTTCTCGTCCGGGCGGCAGATCATGTCGATGTCAGCCGGGTCGAGCAGTTCGTAATAGATGTCGTCTTCGACATAGTCGCCCGTAACGGTCTGGAGCAGAACGCTCTCGGGCAGACGCATGCCTTTCTCGGCGATGAACTTGTTGGTCGGCGAGATCTTGCCCCGGGTGATACCGGTCAGGTCGCCAATCATGCATTCGACTTCTGTGATCTTGTGGTCTTTCAACCAATCGGTGAGCTGGTCGAGGTTGTTACTCATAAATGCCTCTAGGCGTGAGTTTCCTGACTGCTATTAGTCGTCAGGCGTTGTTTGACGCATCCGCGTCGCGTTGTGTTGCCCTTGCGCGGCAGGCATCGCCAAATGCCTGGAAAATCGCAAGGTAGTGCGGGTTAGAGCTTACCTCCCATTCAGGGTGCCATTGCACACCTAAAGCAAAAGCCTTGCCTTTTAATACCGAAATAGCCTCGATCAGGCCGTCCGGCGCCACCGCTTCGGCCCGCAAGCCAGGTGCCAGGCGCTCGATACCCTGGCTGTGGATCGAGTTGACGTCTATCCATTGAGGCAACCCCAGGCCTGCCAGTACGCCGCCAGGCTGGATATGCACGGTGTGGGCAGGACCGTATTGGACGTCCACCGCTTGAGTATCGTCTTCACGATGATCGATAAACGTTCCCACTTCATGAACCTTCTGATGCAGGCTGCCGCCAAAGGCTACGTTCATCTCCTGGAAACCACGGCAGATGCCCAGCACCGGGACGCCCGCCGCGACAGCGGCGCGGATCAGCGGCAGGGTGGTGGCGTCCCGTGCAGGATCATGGGCAGTGCCCGGCGCGCTGGCTGGGCCCTGGTAGTGAAAAGGTTCTACATTGGAAGGAGAGCCGGTAAAGAGAATACCGTCCAGGGCGTCCAGAATATCGGACGGCGCGAACAGATCCGCCAAGGACGGGAGCAGCACTGGCAAGCCCTTGGCGGCTGTCGCGACAGCCCGGGAATATTTATCGCCACTGGCGTGATAAGCATGCAGACCCATCTGCTTGGAGCAGGTGGTGACGCCGATTAACGGCAGGCGAGACATGAAGCACCCCGGTATTATTGCTGTTATGGGTTTGAATCGAGCTTAGCCTTGTTCATTTTTTTACACAACACCCCCGTAAAAAATACAACACGGCCCGCTCAAGCCTGCGGGCGCCAAGGCCCTTAAAGGGAAAAAAACGCCCTAAATTGCCTCAAAAAAGCCCTGCAGGTGCTTTTTTAGGGCAAAAAAGGCCCTGCTTGACTTCGGCATGCCGTTCGGGTTGACTGGCTTTCGAAGAGATCAATGATTGATATTTTTAACAACAAAGGTGTTGCATCATGTCGGTACCCCCGCGTGCCGTTCAGCTTAACGAAGCGAACGCGTTCCTTAAGGAACATCCTGAGGTTCTGTACGTTGACCTTCTGATTGCGGATATGAATGGTGTGGTGCGCGGCAAGCGCATAGAACGCACCAGCCTCCACAAGGTTTACGAGAAAGGCATCAACCTGCCGGCCTCTTTATTTGCTCTGGATATCAATGGCTCTACGGTGGAAAGCACCGGCCTGGGCCTGGACATCGGTGATGCTGACCGAATCTGTTATCCAATCCCTGACACCCTGTGCAACGAGCCTTGGCAGAAGCGCCCTACTGCGCAACTGTTGATGACCATGCACGAACTCGAAGGCGAACCTTTCTTCGCCGACCCGCGTGAAGTCCTGCGACAGGTCGTGACCAAGTTCGATGAACTGGGTCTGACCATCTGCGCCGCATTCGAGTTGGAGTTCTACCTGATCGACCAGGAAAACGTGAATGGACGCCCACAACCGCCTCGCTCGCCGATTTCCGGCAAACGCCCGCATTCGACACAGGTCTACCTGATCGATGACCTCGACGAATACGTCGATTGCCTCCAGGACATTCTGGAAGGGGCCAAGGAGCAAGGCATTCCCGCCGACGCCATCGTCAAGGAAAGTGCCCCGGCGCAGTTCGAAGTGAACCTGCACCACGTGGCCGATCCGATCAAGGCGTGCGACTACGCGGTCCTGCTCAAGCGCCTGATCAAGAACATCGCCTACGACCATGAAATGGACACCACCTTCATGGCCAAGCCGTATCCGGGCCAGGCGGGCAATGGGTTGCACGTCCACATTTCGATTCTGGATAAAGACGGCAAGAATATCTTTGCCAGCGAGGATCCCGAGCAGAACGCCGCACTGCGTCACGCGATCGGCGGTGTGCTCGAGACCCTGCCCGCGCAGATGGCTTTCCTCTGCCCGAACGTCAACTCCTACCGTCGTTTCGGCGCACAGTTCTACGTGCCGAACTCGCCGACCTGGGGCCTGGACAACCGCACCGTGGCCTTGCGCGTGCCCACCGGCTCGGCCGATGCCGTGCGTCTGGAACACCGCGTCGCCGGCGCCGATGCCAACCCCTACCTGCTGATGGCGGCAGTGTTGGCGGGTGTGCACCATGGCCTGGTCAACAAGATCGAGCCCGGTGCGCCGGTGGAAGGCAACAGCTACGAGCAGAACGAGCAAAGCCTGCCGAACAACTTGCGCGATGCACTGCGCGAGCTCGACGACAGTGAAGTCATGGCCAAGTACATCGATCCGAAATACATCGATATCTTCGTGGCCTGTAAGGAAAGTGAGCTGGAGGAGTTCGAACACTCCATCTCCGACCTCGAATACAACTGGTACCTGCATACCGTGTAAGCGGTTGCGGTAAAAAAGAAACGCCGCAGGCCTTATGGCCTGCGGCGTTTTTTTATGGATGCTGGTTGAATGGCCGCCTTCGGCGGATCGCGAGCAAGCTCAGCTCCCACAGGGGATTTGCGGTGCACATGATTTGAGGGTCAGCACACACCCAATGTGGGAGCGAGCTTGCTCGCGATGGCGGCCGGGAAGACAACACCGGACCCGACTCGTACAATGCCCGGCAGCCCCGCAGGAGAGCTTCATGACACGCATCGCCGCACCCCGCAAACCCCGCGCACGCAGCCAGGCCCGGATCGACACCATTCTCGATGCCGCCCGTACACTGCTTGCCGCCGAAGGCGTGGCCAGCCTGTCGATCTACAGCGTCGCCGAGCGCGCCGGGATCCCGCCCTCTTCCGTGTACCATTTCTTCGCCAGCGTCCCGGCCCTGCTCGAAGCCCTGACCGCCGATGTCCACGCCGCCTTTCGCGCGGGCCTGCAAGCACCGATCGATCATGCAGCGCTGAACCACTGGCACGACCTGTCACGGCTGGTGGAACAGCGCATGCTCGCCATCTACAGCCAGGACGCCGCCGCTCGCCAGCTGATCCTGGCCCAGCACGGCCTGACCGAAGTCACCCAGGCCGACCGCCAGCACGACCTTGAGCTGAGTGACTTGATGCACAAGGTATTCGACCACCATTTCGCCCTGCCGCCCTTGCCTAAAGACGTCGACGTGTTCGCCCTGGCCATGGAACTGGGCGACCGCGTCTACGCCCGCTCGATACAACAGCACGGCCAGATCACCCCGCGCATGGCCGAAGAAGGCATGCGGGTGTTCGATGCGTACCTGGGACTGTATCTGCCGCCGTATCTCCCCAAGCGTGAAGCCCCCTGACCCCTGTGGCGAGGGGATTTATCCCCTCGCCACAAAGGCCCCCTTCTAACCTCACCAAGCGTATTCACCGGCCACCAAAAAGAACCCCGAAGGGCTCACGCCGTCCGGGGCTGTGGGTGAAACATCCTTCACAACTTGGCGATAGACACCTCAGTGGATTTGACGAAGGCGATCACTTCACTGCCGATCGCCAGCTCCAGCTCCTTGACCGAGCGGGTAGTGATGACCGACGTGACGATGCCGGAAGCGGTCTGCACGTCGATTTCCGACAGCACGTCGCCTTCGACGATTTCCTTGATGGTGCCTTTGAACTGGTTGCGTACGTTGATGGCTTTGATAGTCATGGTGTCGATTCCTGTCTGGATGAAGTTATTGAGCCCAACGCAATTGCGTGGGCAAGGGTGAAACGGGTTCGGGTTCCGGCGGTTGGCCGGGCAAGGACAGCACACGGTTGAGGACTTCGGTTTCCAGGCTCGCCAGGCGATGAGAGCCGCGAACCCGTGGACGCGGCAGGGCGATGGCCAGGTCGAGGCCGATCTGACCGTCCTCGATCAGGATCACCCGATCGGCAATCGCCACCGCTTCGCTGACGTCGTGGGTCACCAGCAACACCGTGAAACCGTGTTGCCGCCAGAGGTTTTCGATCAGTTGCTGCATCTCGATACGGGTCAGGGCGTCCAGCGCTCCCAAGGGTTCGTCGAGCAGCAACAGGCGTGGCTGATGGATCAACGCGCGAGCCAGGGCCACCCGTTGCTTCTGGCCGCCGGACAGCGCCGCCGGCCACTCATGGGCGCGGTCGGCCAGGCCCACCGCTTCCAGTGCCTGCAACGCCTGCGGGCGCCAATTGCCCCTGAGCCCGAGACCGACGTTGTCGATGATTTTTTTCCAGGGCAGCAAACGCGCTTCCTGGAACATCAACCGCGTGTCTTCCCGTGCATCGCTCAACGACGCAGAACCGGCCAGCAACTGTCCACCGGTGGGCTGATCGAGGCCAGCCAGCAAACGCAGCAAGGTACTTTTGCCACAGCCGCTGCGACCGACCACGGCCACGAATTGCCCGGCCGGGATATGCAGGTCGATGTCGCGCAATACCTGGCGCGTGCCGAAGGTTTTTTGCAGCTTGCGCACCGCCAGCGGAATGCCACGCAGCAGGCGCGGAGGTTGTTGGGCGGTCATGCCACACCTCCCTTGCTCACTTGGTACGCCGGGTGCCAGCGCAGCCAGACCCGCTCAAGCCCGCGAGCGGCCAGGTCGGCCAATTTGCCCAGCACGGCGTACAGAAGAATCGCCAATACCACCACATCGGTTTGCAGGAACTCCCGGGCATTCATCGCCAGGTAACCGATGCCGGAACTGGCGGAGATGGTTTCCGCAACGATCAGCGTCAGCCACATGAAACCCAGGGCAAAGCGCACGCCCACCAGGATCGAAGGCAAGGCGCCCGGCAGGATCACCTGACGAAACAGGCGCAAGCCAGACAAGCCGTAGCTGCGGGACATTTCCACCAGCGCCGGGTCGACGTTGCGAATCCCGTGGTAGGTGTTGAGGTAGATGGGAAACAACGTGCCCAGGGCCACCAGGAAAATCTTCGCCGACTCATCGATGCCAAACCACAGGATCACCAGCGGAATCAGCGCCAGGTGCGGCACGTTCCGCACCATCTGCACGGAGCTGTCCAACAGGCGTTCGCCCCATTTCGACAAACCGGTGATAAAGCCCAGGGCCAGGCCGATGCCGCCACCGATCAGGAAACCCACCGCCGCCCGCCAACCGCTGATGGCCAGGTGCGTCCAGATCTCGCCGCTGCGCACCAGGTTCACCCCAGCTTCGATCACCGCCACGGGTGCCGGCAGGATCCGCGTGGACAACCAACCGGCCGACACCGACAGTTGCCAGACCGCCAGCAACAGCAGCGGCACTGCCCAGGGCGCGAGGTTGTGGATAATTTTCTTCATGGCCGCCTCAGCTCTGGGACGCGGCTTTGGGCAGGATGTCGTTGGCGACCATTTCACCGAACGGGCTCACATAACCCTGGCTTTTCGGCAGCTCCGGACGCTCCACGTCCAGGTGTGGGAACAACAGTTCCGCCACGCGATAAGACTCTTCCAGGTGGGGATAACCGGAGAAGATGAAGGTGTCGATGCCAAGATCGGCGTACTCCTTGACCCGCGCCGCCACGGTCGGGCCATCGCCCACCAGTGCGGTACCGGCACCGCCGCGCACCAGGCCGACACCGGCCCAGAGGTTGGGGCTGACTTCCAGCTTGTCGCGACGGCCACCGTGCAGGGCGGCCATGCGTTGCTGGCCCACCGAATCGAAGCGCGCCAGGGACGCCTGGGCACGGGCGATGGTGTCGTCGTCCAGGTGGGAAATCAGCCGGTCGGCTGCTTGCCAGGCTTCGGCGTTGGTTTCGCGCACGATCACATGCAGACGGATGCCGAAGCGCACGGTGCGGCCGAGCTTCGCGGCCTTGGCGCGCACTTGTTCGATCTTCTGCGCTACGGCGGCGGGCGGCTCACCCCAGGTCAGCACCATTTCCACTTGCTCGGCCGCCAGGTCCTGGGCGGCTTCCGACGAGCCGCCGAAATACAGCGGCGGACGCGGTTGCTGGATCGGCGGATAGAGCAGCTTGGCGCCCTTCACACTGATGTGTTCACCGTCGTAATCCACGGTTTCGCCTTCCAGCACTCGGCGCCAGATCCGGGTGAATTCCACTGAGGCCTGGTAGCGTTGTTCGTGGTCGAGGAACAAGCCATCGCCGGCCAGTTCGTCCGGGTCGCCGCCGGTCACCAGGTTGAACAACGCCCGTCCGCCGGACAACCGGTCGAGGGTCGCGGCCTGGCGTGCCGCCACCGTCGGCGAAATAATCCCGGGACGCAGGGCGACGAGGAATTTCAGGCGCTGGGTCACCGGAATCAACGAAGCGGCCACCAGCCACGAATCCTCGCAGGAACGCCCGGTGGGGATCAACACGCCGCCGAAACCCAGGCGGTCCGCCGCTTGGGCGACCTGCTGCAAATAACCGTGATCGACGGCGCGGGCGCCTTCGGCAGTGCCAAGGTAATGGCCGTCGCCGTGGGTAGGCAGGAACCAGAAAATATTGAGGCTCATGGAGTGGTCTCCTAAGGGATCGAATTACTGCGCGTTCGCAACGGCCGCCGGCGGCGTCCAGATCACGTCCTTGATGCTCAAGGGCTTGGGAATCAATTTGAGCTGGTAGAAGCTGTCGGCGATTTTTTGCTGCGCCGCCACCACTTCCGGCGTGAGGAACAGCGCCCCGTAGCCTTGGCGTTTCACCGACGTCAGGGTGATGTCCGCCGGCAGGCCGAGCAGCGGCGATACCTGCTGGGTCACGTCTTCAGGGTTGGCCTTGGACCACTCCCCCACCGCGCGCACTTCTTCCACCAGGGCGGTAATGACCTGGGGATTCTTTTGCGCATAAGGTTTGGTGGCGAGGTAGAACTGGTGGTTATCGACGATGCCTTTGCCGTCACGCAGGGTGCGTGCCTGCAACTGTTGTTCGGCGGCAGCCTGGTACGGGTCCCAGATCACCCAGGCGTCCACACTGCCCCGTTCGAACGCGGCACGGGCGTCAGCCGGCGGCAGGAAAACGGTCTGGATATCGGCATACTTGAGGCCGGCGTCTTCCAGCGCCCGCACCAGCAGGTAATGGACGTTGGAGCCTTTGTTCAGCGCGACTTTCTTGCCCTTGAGGTCTTGCACCGATTGGATGGCCGAGCCTTTGGGCACAAGGATGGCTTCGCTGGTGGGCGCCGGTGGTTCGTAAGCAACATAGAGCAGGTCGGCGCCCGCGGCCTGGGCAAACACCGGCGGGGTTTCACCGGTCACGCCGAAGTCGATGGAACCGACGTTCAAGCCTTCCAGCAACTGCGGGCCGCCGGGAAATTCAGTCCATTGCACATCCACGCCTTGGGCGGCGAGACGTTTTTCCAATGAGCCCTTGGCCTTGAGCAGCACCAGAGTGCCGTATTTCTGATAACCGATCCGCAAGGTCTCGGCTTGAGCTTGAGCGATGACGCCGAAGGACACAGCCGCAGCAAACAGAGCGACCAGCCCGCGACGCAAAATGACAGTGCGCATGGCGCCTCTCCTTTTTGCTGTGGGGTTTTGGCTGCACCTGCTGGGCCGTTGGCGGCTGAGTAAGGTGAGGTGAATCAGGGGTGTTCGGGTTCAAATGCTCCAGCGAGCACTCAGCAAACGTTCGTTCAATACATTGGGGTCCAGCGGCCTGGGCCGACGGGCCATGGCGCTGAAAAACTGTTCCAGCGCCTCTTCCAGGCGCTGTTGCAAGGCCGGCGCCAATTGCGCCTGGGCACTGCCTTCGCCGTAGGCGATCTGGCTGTCTTCGGCAAAGATCCCATGGAGCATTTCCTGGGCCTTGAGCGCCGACAACACCGGCTTGAGGGCGTAGTCCACTGCCAGCATATGGGCGATGCTGCCGCCGGTTGCCATCGGCAGCACCACTTTATGGGCCAAGGCCCGTTCCGGCAGCAGGTCCAGCAAGGTCTTCAACGCGCCGGAAAAAGACGCCTTGTACACCGGCGTGGCAATCAGCAGACCGTCGGCATTTTCGATCTGCTGGAGCAGGTCGACCACCTTCGGGCTGTCGAAACGGGCATGGAGCAAGTCTTCGGCCGGGAAATCGCGCACCTGATAACTCACCACTTCCACACCTTGTTGCTGCAACCAGCGTTGCGACCGCTCCAGCAGCACCCCGGAGCGGGAGCGTTGGCTGGGACTGCCACCGAGTGAGACGACCAACATGCCTACCCTTCCTTAACTGTCACGTGCGATTCGCGGCGCGATCTCGCTGTATGGGTCAAACCATAACAGGGGATTTATATATCTTTAAATCATATTTATTCATTTGATTATTCCATATAGAGATATACGTATGACTTTATTCGGGGCATAAAAAAAGGCCGTCGGAACGGCCGAAAACCCTTGGTGCACAGTAATCCCCCTGTGGGAGCGAGCTTGCTCGCGATAGCGGTGTGTCAGCCAACATTAATGTGTCGGATAGACTGCTATCGCGAGCAAGCTCGCTCCCACAGGTTCAGGTCCAGGACCAGGTTTTGTCTCAGCGATTGGGCTGCGGGGTAAGGCGCAGGTAGGGTTTCACGGCGCGGTAGCCCTTGGGAAAGCGCTGCTTGAGTTCCTCTTCATCCTTGAGCGACGGCACGATCACCACTTCATCACCGTCCTGCCAGTTGGCCGGGGTGGCGACTTTGTAGTTGTCGGTCAGTTGCAGGGAATCGATCACCCTCAGGATCTCGTTGAAATTGCGCCCGGTGCTGGCCGGGTAAGTGATGGTCAAGCGAATCTTCTTGTTCGGATCGATCACGAACAGTGAGCGCACGGTCAAGGTGTCGCTGGCGTTGGGGTGAATCAGGTCGTACAGGTCCGACACCTTGCGGTCGGCATCGGCCAGGATCGGAAAATTGACCACGGCGTTCTGGGTCTCGTTGATGTCCTCGATCCACTTGTGGTGCGAGTCCACCGGGTCCACCGAGAGCGCAATGGCCTTGACCCCGCGCTGGGCGAACTCGTCCTTGAGCTTGGCGGTCAGGCCTAGCTCGGTGGTGCACACCGGCGTGAAGTCCGCCGGGTGGGAAAACAGCACACCCCAGCTGTCGCCGAGCCATTCGTGAAAGCGAATCTTGCCGGCGCTGGAATCCTGTTCGAAATCGGGGGCGATGTCGCCAAGTCTGAGGCTCATGGTGCGGCTCCTGGATGAGGTTGTTGTGAGCCCAACTTTGCACCGGTTTCGATTGCATTAAAAAGAATGAATATCCATTTATCTAGATCATTAGTGAATATAAAAAACTGTTCACTGGCGCCATTCCGCATACCGGCACAAGATCGTCAACGAGGTTCGAGAAGGCCTCGAGTTGCTGAAAAGAGGAGAAGTTTCGAGGAGGGCTACAGGGGTGGGCCTGACTCGAAAACGTATAAGCCCCGCCCGGCGTGTTGCCGGGCGGGGCTTTTTTTGTTTTGTACCCACACTGCGGAAATTATTGACGCGATTTCAGGACGAGCGGCTAGGATAGGCAACATGAACACTCAAGCCTTGCTGACTCATCTGCAAAACCATCTCCCTGGACTGCTGGCGGTTTACCTGTTCGGTAGCCATGCACAGGGCACCGCCGGGCCTGACAGCGATGTCGATTTGGCTGTGCTTTTGTCCGGTGAAGTCGATCCAGTGTCGTTATGGCAGCTTTCAGGTGATCTGGCGGATATCGCGGGCAGTCCGGTGGATCTGATTGATTTACGCGGGGCAACAACCGTCATGCAATACCAGATTGTGACCCGAGGCCAGAGGCTCTGGGCCAGAGACGTACAGGCGGGGTTGTTCGAGTGTTTTATTCTCAGCGAAAAAACCGCTCTCGATGAGGCTCGGGCGGGGTTGCTCAAGGATATTCAGGAAGAAGGCAGCGTGTATGGCCGATGACGTACTGATCAATAAAGCAGCGAGTATCGAGCGTTGCGTCGCCAGGGTGCGGGAGGAGTACGAGAAAGATCCCGCTACGTTTGCCACCGATTTCACTCGCCAGGATTCGGCAGTCCTGAACATCCAGCGTGCGTGTGAAGCGGCACTGGATATGGGACAGCATTTGATTCGACGTGAGCGATTGGGTATCCCGCAAAGCTCCCGGGATGTGTTCGAGTTGCTTTTCCAAAGTAGCTGGGTGGAAGAAGGTTTGGTGAAAAACCTGAAGAACATGGTGGGTTTCAGGAATATCGCCGTGCATGACTACCAAGCCCTGCAATTGCCGATCATGGTCGCGATCATTACCCAGCACCTGGGGGACTTCCTGGCGTTCAGCGCGTTCATCCTGCGCAAGGACGCGACGGAGTCCAAGGAATAAAGCGATATCCGGCTCGTTGAGCCAAAAATGCAAAAGCCCCGCCCGGCGTGTTGCCGGGCGGGGCTTTTTTACTTCGCTACGTCTTACATGAAGTTGTAAGTGTAGTTGAAGATCAGGCGGGTCTGATCACGGTCGGCAATACCGGTGCTGCTGCCACGGTAGGAACCATGACGCAGGGTAGTACCGAAGCCTTTGAGCGGACCTTGCTGGACAACGTAGTCCAGACGCATGTCACGTTCCCACTCGGACGTGTCGCTGCCGCCGGTAGCCGACTTGATGTCGTCGCCGTGCAGATAGGCAATCGCTGCCTTCAGGCCTGGAACGCCCAATCCAGCGAAATCATACGAGTATTGACCGAAGGTGGTGTTCTCACCCGCACGAATGAACTGATGGATCATGCTGTCGGTGAACAAGTAGAAGCTCGAACCACCAGCCCCTTCGTTGCGACCGCTGTCATTGAGCAGGCCGCCCTGGTTCAGGTAGACGAAGCCACCGTCATCACCGACTTGCTGGTGACCCAACAGGAATGCGCTGCCACCCAGGGTATAGGTGAACATGGCGCTCCAGGTCTTGTTGTCGACCACACCCCGTTCTTTGAAATAGCCACCATTGTTGTTGAACTGATAGCCCGCTTCACCGTTACGGCCATCCGAGCTGCTGTCGAAGTAACGCAGGTCAGTCTTGAACGACTGGCCTTCGCTGATCGGGAAAACGTGTACCGCGCCCAGGAAGTGCTGTTTATAGAAATCCTGCAGGTTGGCGTAGTAGTACTGCAAAGTCAGGTCTTTGGTGACTTTCCAGTCGGCGCCGCCGTAGCGGAACTGGTTGCTGTCCTCGCTGGCGCCGTTCACCGACAAGCCGGTGCTGTTAGTTCCGGCGCGGCCAACGGCGTGTTCCAATTGACCAGCGTTGAAGGTCACACCGTCGATTTCCTTGGAGGTGATGGTGCCACCTTCAAACGTTTGCGGCAGCAGACGACCATCACTGGCAACCAGGATCGGCAGGTTAGGCGCCAGTGCACCACCTACGTGAGCCTCGGTCTTGGAGAAAAGCGCCTTTACGTTACCGGACAGGCGACTCCAGTTATCCACGGCCGAACCGTTGGTCTCGCTTGGAACAAAGGTGTTGTTATCCGGGTGATGACCTTTGCCGCCATCGAGATGAATACCCACCAGTGCCTGAGCATCGATACCAAAACCAACGACACCTTGAGTGAAGCCGGACTTGTAGTCGAACTTCAGACCAGTAGCCGTCTCACGTTGGTCATTGGTAGTGCCTTCGCGAAAATCGTCATTGAAATACAACGTACGAGAACTGACAGACGCCTTGCTGTCTTCGATAAACCCCGCGGCGCCTGCCTGCTGCGCCAGAACCCCAACGGCCACGGCCAGGGCCAAGGTGGACTTGTTCATGCTTCGCTCCTCTCGTTTTCTAATTCTTGTGTCTCTTTGGCTCCGGATCGAACGCCCGGAATCCGCGGATGCGCGATTAGCGCCAGACCGTGACTGACAAGTCAATCGTAAGCATTTATGGCTACGACTATGGTCTAACCCCTCTACACCGGCCCGCAGGATAATGGATTCTTTATAATCCCAAAAAGAATTGTTTCAACAGTTTTCAGCTCGTTTCGACATATGAGTGCCATCACAGCACCATCAGGCCGTGACATGCCTTATCGGCGACGCAGAGAATTACTGAACGATGATTCGTCGGGGATTTACGAGACCCGCGAATTCTTGGCGGCGAGATCTGTTTGCGCGCCTCCTGCGCCTTCGATTCCTGTTCAAGACAGCGCGCGCATGCCGCGATCTTGACGTGTTCCAGACTAGCTGCTCATTGTCTGAAATCAAGAAGATCGCGGTAGCGCAAAGTTTCCGACGGCTGTCCTACAAGGATTTTTCGAAGATTTTCGAATTACGCTGATAGTTGTAGAGCGACGCCCGCGCCGCCGGCAGGCGGTCGACGCTGCTGGGCTCGAAACCGCGTTCGCGGAACCAGTGGGCAGTGCGGGTCGTAAGGACGAACAGCGTCTTGAGCCCTTGGGCACGGGCCCGGGTTTCGATGCGCTCCAGCAGCTCATCGCCCCGGCCACCGTGGCGGTATTCCGGGTTCACCGCCAGGCAGGCCAGTTCCCCGGCATCCGAGTCGGCGATCTGGTACAGCGCCGCGCAGGCGATGATCATGCCTTCGCGCTCGACCACGCTGAACTGTTCGATCTCGCGCTCCAGCACCTCGCGGGAGCGACGCACCAGAATCCCCTGCTCTTCCAGCGGACTGATCAGGTCCAGCAGGCCGCCGACATCTTCGATGGCCGCTTCGCGCACCACTTCGAATTGCTCCTGGGCCACCAAGGTGCCGCTGCCATCGCGGGTGAACAGTTCAGCCAGCAGCGCGCCGTCCTCGGCATAGCTGACGATATGGCTACGGGCGACGCCGCCACGACAGGCCTGGGCCGCCGCATCCAGCAGTTCGGCCTGATAGTCGCTGCCCAGGCGTTGCATGTGGCCGGGGACCTGTTGCGGGCGCAATTCGCGCACCAGCCGTCCATCCTCGCCGATCAGCCCCTGCTCGGCACCGAACAGCAGCAGCTTGTCGGCGGCCAGGTCGATGGCCGCCCGGGTGGCGACGTCTTCACAGGCCAGGTTGAAGATCTCTCCGGTGGGCGAATAACCCAACGGCGACAGCAGCACGATGGAACGCTCGTCCAGCAGGCGATTGATGCCCTTGCGATCGACCCGACGCACTTCACCGGTGTGGTGATAATCCACGCCTTCGAGCACACCGATGGGACGCGCGGTGACCAGGTTGCCGCTGGCGACCCGCAACCGCGAGCCCTGCATGGGCGAAGAGGCCATGTCCATGGACAGGCGTGCCTCGATGGCGATGCGCAACTGGCCGACCGCGTCGATCACGCACTCCAGGGTCGCCGCATCGGTGATACGCATGCCGTGGTGGTAATGGGGCGTCAGGCCCCGTGCAGCGAGGCGGGTCTCGATCTGCGGACGCGAACCATGGACCAGCACCAGGCGCACGCCGAGGCTGTGCAGCAGCACCAGGTCATGGACGATATTGCCGAAATTCGGGTGTTCCACCCCGTCGCCGGGCAGCATGACGATGAAGGTGCAATCGCGGTGGGCATTGATGTAGGGCGAAGCGTGGCGAAGCCAATTGACGTATTCGGGCATGAACCTGGACCTGTAATAAATAACAGCCAAAACAAAGACGAAACAGAACGCACAACGGGGCTGGTGGTTATCGTCGGAACAGGCTTGGCGACACGCGCGCTCTCCTCATGTGATGAATACGGGCCCGCAAGGGCGCAATTTAACCGGCGGTGGCCGGCGTCAGGCAGTAATGGCCGATCAACTGCCGCAACAGTTGCACGGTAGGTTGCAAACGTGACATTTCAAGGTACTCGCCCGGTTGGTGGGCACAGGCGATATCGCCAGGGCCGAGCACCAGGGTTTCGCAGCCAAGGCGCTGAAGATAAGGCGCTTCGGTGCCAAACGCCACTGCTTCGGCGCGATGGCCGGTCAGCCGTTCGGCCACGCGGACCAACTCGGCGTCCTCGGCCTGCTCGAACGGCGGCACTTCGGGGAACAGTGGCGCGTAATCAATCTTGACCTGGTGTCGCTCGGCAATGGGCTCGAGCTTCTGCCGGATCGCCGCCCGCAGCACTTGCGGATCCATGCCCGGCAACGGGCGCAGGTCGAATTCCATGGAACACTGGCCGCAGATCCGGTTGGGATTGTCGCCCCCATGGATGCAGCCGAAGTTCAAGGTCGGTTGTGGCACGCTGAACTGCGGATTACGGAATTCACGCTGCCATTGCAGGCGCAGGCCGCGCAATTCGCCCATGGCATCGTGCATGGCTTCCAGTGCGCTGTGGCCCAGGCGCGGATCGGACGAATGGCCGCTACGCCCGAGAATGTCGATGCGCTCCATCATGATGCCTTTGTGCATCCGAATTGGCTTGAGGCCGGTCGGCTCACCGATTACCGCAGCCCGCCCCAGGGGCCGGCCGGCATCGGCCAGGGCCCGGGCGCCGGACATGGAGCTTTCTTCGTCACAGGTCGCGAGGATCAGCAGCGGTTGCTTGAACGGTTGGTCCAGCAGCGGCTTGACCGCTTCGATGGCCAGGGCGAAAAAGCCCTTCATGTCACAACTGCCCAGGCCCACCCAACGGCCATCGACCTCGGTGAGCTTCAACGGATCGGTCTGCCACAACGCGCCGTCGAACGGCACCGTGTCGCTGTGGCCCGCTAGCACCAGACCGCCGGGACCGCTGCCGAAACTGGCCAGCAGGTTGAATTTGCCAGGGCTGACCTGCTGGATATCACAGGAGAACCCCAGCTCAGTGAGCCAGCCTGCCAGCAGCTCGATCACGGCACTGTTGGATTGGTCGAGCCCTGGTTGGGTGCAACTGACCGAAGGCGTGGCGATCAGGGCAGCGAATTGATCTTTCATGGACGGCAAAGGCATCGCTGGCTCCGAGCTTACAGATTGACGTTCATCATAGAACCATCTGGACCCAGGAATAAACCGTCGCGGCGCGTAGGAGGGAGGAGTCCTGTACACTGCACGGCCTTGGCAGCCACACCTTCCCCCGGCTGCGCACCCGATCCCTGGATTTTCCGGCCATGCAGAAAGAAACCGAAATCAAACTCCGCGTCAGCCGCGAGACCCTGGCAGCCTTGCGCGAGCATCCGCTGCTGAAAAAACGCAACAAGAGTGGCTGGGAACGCCACGAATTGATGAACCAGTATTTCGACACGCCAGAGCGTGACCTGGCCCAGGCCAAGGTCGCCCTGCGCCTGCGTCGCGACGGCGAAGAGGTGATCCAGACCCTCAAGACCCGCGGCCAGAGCGTCGCCGGCCTGTCCGAGCGCAACGAGTACGACTGGCACCTGCCCAAGGCCAAGCTCGACCTGAAGAAGCTCGACGGCGAATGCTGGCCCGAGGCCCTGGCCGACCTGGACAAGAAAACCCTCAAGGCCATCTTCACCACCGATTTCGTTCGCGAACGCGCTGAAATCGCCTGGGGCCGTGGCAAAAGCAAGGTGGTCATCGAAGCCGCCCTGGACCTGGGCCACGTCGTGGTCGGCAAGCAGAAGGAAGAAATCTGTGAGCTGGAGCTGGAACTACGCGAAGGCGTGCCCGCCGCCCTGCTGGAACTGGCCGCCGAGCTGGCCGCAACCCTGCCCTTGATGCCCTGCGACATCAGCAAGGCCGAGCGAGGCTATCGCCTGCATGACGCGAGCAGCTACGCCTTGAGCCTGCCGGCCCCGCAACTGACCGCCGAAACGCCGCTGGATGACGCCTTCGCCGCACTGAGCTGGCATTTGCTCGGCAGCAGCCAGCGCCTGGCCGAGCAATACCGTTTCAACGGCCACTGGCGCCTGCTGCAGGACTGGGTGGAAAACCTCGCTGAACTGCGCGCCCTGCTCAGCAGCCTCGGCCAGGCCGCGCCACGCCAGTCGACCCACGACTTGCGCCTGGCCCTGGACGCGTTGCTGGAAGACTGGCGCCCGCTGGTCCAGGCCGGCCTGGACGACGAAGATGTGCGCAAGGCCGCGCCGGAACAGTTCCTGGAAGAGTTGCAAGACCCGCGCTGGGGCCTGTTTTCCCTCAATACTTCACGCTGGCTGCTGGCGCGCAGCTGGGCCGCCGAGCGCAACACCCGTGGCAATCGCCAGGGCGCGGCGCAACTGGGCAGCTGGCTGCCGCGTCTGCTGGGCGAAGAATCCTCGTCCCTGCAATTGCAACGCTATCAGCAGCAGCCGGAAGACCTCGCCGAGCAACTGCCGCGCATCGAACGCATCCAGGCCTGGCTACACCACGCCCGCCATGTACTGGAGATCCCGGAAATGGATCGCCTCTATGGCGAGCTGAATAAACTGGCGCAACTGGCCAACCAGCCGATCACCGACGAAACGCTGGATGCGCGCAAGCAGCAGGCCATTGCGGTGTATCAGAATCGGGCTTGGAAGACTTTGCTGCGCCTGTGATACCGCCATCGCGAGCAAGCTCGCTCCCACAGGGGTTCAGTGTTGTAACCACATCTTGTGGCCACTGAAGATCAACTGTGGGAGCGAGCTTGCTCGCGATGAGGCCACCCCCAAACACCACAAAAAACAAGCTTCAGCGCACCACCGGCAAACTCGTCGTCGATTTGATCTCCGACAGCGCCACGATCGAATTCACTTCCTGGATCCCCGGTACCATCGACAGCTTTTCGAAAAAGAATCGCTCATACGCCTCGATGTCCGCCGTGACGATGCGCAACAGAAAATCCACCGACCCCATCAGCACGTAACACTCCAGTACTTCGGGAAAGCCGCGGATCGCCTCGGTGAACTCGGTGAAGTTCGAACGGCCATGGGCGTTGAGTTTCACTTCGGCGAAGATCTGCGTGTTGAGGCCGATTTTCTTGCGATCCAGCAGGGTCACCTGCCCGCGGATGATGCCCTCCTCCTTCATCCGCTGGATCCGCCGCCAGCACGGCGACTGAGACAAGCCAACCTGCTCGGCGATCTGCGCGCTGGACAGCGAGGCATCCTCTTGCAGCAGCGCCAGTATCCGGCGGTCGTAGCTATCCAGCTGGCTTTGCATAAATAAACCCAAAATGACTGATTTGGAGAATAAGGCGATTCGTAGTATCGCCAGATCCACCCATCTTAGATAAGAAATACCCCACGACGCATGTAAATATTTCTCCGCCCCCAAGGAGACCGAACATGCCCCCACTTGAAGCCGTTGCCACTGCCCCGACCCGCGCCGATGTCTGGCATGTCGCCAATGCTCATTGCCGCGTGCACTACCAGATGCTGGCCGAGGCCGAGCCGGACCTGCTGTGCCGGGCCTTGAACCTGTTTGCCTTACAGGGCCTGACGCCACAGCAGGTTCGCGTCGAGCGCCTCGATGACCTGCTGTCGCTGGAGATCGTCATGGACGGGCTGAGTTGGCACCGAGCCCAGGTGATCGCTGAAAAATTACGCAACCTGATCGGCATGTGCTCGGTGAACCTGCAAAGCGCTGAATTTACGAGGGTTGAGCCGACCCAGGCGGCCGGTTGAGCGCCCCACGGGCAAGACCTGGTAACGCATTGGTCGGGTAGTGGCCCAACGGACCACCGGGTCGGGACTATTCTTTTGCAGACCGAGCGAAGACGCCGAAGCGTCTGTATCGCGGCTTTGCTGCAATTGTCCAATAGGAACCCGCATGTCCACCAAACACGCCACTCAGGACCGCTGGCTGGACCTCAATGATCTGCTGCGCCAACTGGTCACCCAAGGCTTCATCAGCCAGGATTCAGCCGAAACCGCGCTCAACGCCCGCCGACGCCACAGCGCCAATAGCCAGCTGCATCCGCTGGAGTTCATTGCCAACCAGCACCTGGACGATCTCAGCCGCCCTGGCAAGCGCCTGGACCTGGAGAACCTGACCCTGTGGTTGTCCCAGCAGGCCGGCCAACCCTACATGCGCATCGACCCGCTGAAAATCAACGTGGCGGCCGTGACACCCTTGATGTCCTACGCCTTTGCCCAGCGCCACAAGATCCTCGCGGTAGCGGTCGATCGTGACGCCGTCACCGTCGCCAGCGCACAACCTTACGTCAGCAGCTGGGAAGCCGACCTGACCCACGTGCTCAAGTTGCCGATCAAGCGGGTGGTCGCCAACCCGGTGGATATCCAGCGCTTGAGCGTGGAGTTCTATCGCCTGGCCAAGTCGGTCAGCGGCGCCACCACGGTCGATCAGCAACCGAGCAACCTGAGCAACTTCGAACAGTTGCTCAACCTCGGCGCCAGTGACCAGGAACCGGACGCCAACGACGCCCACATCGTCAATATCGTCGACTGGCTGTTCCAGTACGCCTTCCAACAGCGCGCCAGCGATATCCACATCGAACCGCGCCGCGAGCAGGGCACCGTGCGGTTTCGCATCGACGGGGTGCTGCATACCGTCTATCAGTTCCCGCCGCAGGTGACGATGGCGATCGTCAGCCGCCTCAAGAGCCTGGGCCGAATGAACGTCGCGGAAAAACGCAAACCCCAGGACGGTCGGGTCAAGACCAAGACCCCGGACGGCGGCGAAGTGGAATTGCGCCTGTCGACCTTGCCCACGGCGTTCGGCGAAAAGATGGTCATGCGGATCTTCGACCCGGAAGTGCTGCTCAAGGACTTCGACCAGCTCGGCTTCTCCGCCGACGACCTGCGCCGCTGGCAGGACATGACCCGCCAGCCCAACGGCATCATCCTGGTAACCGGGCCCACCGGCTCCGGCAAGACCACCACCCTCTACACCACCCTCAAGAAACTGGCGACGCCGGAAGTGAACCTCTGCACCATCGAGGACCCGATTGAAATGGTCGAGGCGTCCTTCAACCAGATGCAGGTCCAGCACAACATCGACCTGACCTTCGCCGCCGGCGTGCGCGCACTGATGCGGCAAGACCCGGACATCATCATGATCGGTGAGATCCGCGACCTGGAAACCGCTGAAATGGCGATCCAGGCGGCGCTCACCGGGCACCTGGTGCTGTCGACCCTGCACACCAACGACGCGCCAAGTGCCATCAGCCGTTTGCTGGAGCTGGGGGTGCCCCATTACCTGATCAAGGCCACCGTGCTCGGGGTCATGGCCCAGCGCCTGGTGCGCACCCTGTGCCCACAATGCAAGGCCCCGCTGACCCTCGACGAAGATGACTGGCAGACCCTGACCCGGCCCTGGCAGGCACCGTTGCCGAGCAACGCCCAACAAGCCGTTGGCTGCCTGGAATGCCGCGACACCGGTTACCGTGGTCGCGCCGGCGTCTACGAAATCATGCAACTGACCGACAGCGTCAAGGCCTTGATCCACCCCGACACCGACCTTCTGGCGGTGCGCCGCCAGGCCTTCAAGGAAGGCATGCGCAGCCTGCGGCTGTCGGGGGCGCAAAAGGTGGCGGCGGGCTTGACCACTGTCGAGGAAGTGCTGCGGGTGACGCCACAGAGCGAGCAGAAGTAGTTGTGGCAGCACCTGTGGCGAGAGGGTTTATCCCCACTGTGGGAGCAAGGCTTGCCCGCGATGAAGATAACGCGGTCTCCCTGGGAAGCAAGGCGCCTGCATCGCGAGCAAGCTTTGCTCCCACAGAGTGAGGATAATGGCCGCTTGCCCTACACTAAGGGCTCGCAGGTCCATCTCAATTCGCACAGGGAACCGTCATGCAGATCGGTAGCGTACTTTTACTTTTCATCGGCCTGGTGGTCGCCATTCTCTTCATGGGCTTCAAGGTCGTGCCCCAGGGCTACCAATGGACTGTCGAGCGGTTCGGCCGTTACACCAACACCCTCAAGCCCGGCCTGAACATCATCATCCCGGTGATGGATCGTATCGGGCGCAAGATCAATGTCATGGAAAGCGTGCTGGACATCCCACCCCAGGAAGTCATTACCGCCGACAACGCCACGGTACAAATTGACGCCGTGTGCTTCTTCCAAGTGGTCAATACGGCCCAGGCGGCCTACGAGGTCAACAACCTCGAACACGCCATCCGCAACCTGTTGCAAACCAACATCCGTACCGTGCTGGGGTCCATGGAACTGGACGCGATGCTGAGCCAGCGCGACGGTATCAACGAAAAATTGCTGCGCACCGTCGATGAAGCCACGGCACCGTGGGGCATCAAGATCACCCGGATCGAGATCAAGGACATCAGCCCGCCGGCCGACCTGATGGCCGCCATGTCGGGGCAAATGAAAGCCGAACGTATCAAGCGTGCCCAGATCCTGGAAGCCGAGGGCCTGCGAGCGTCGGCGATTCTCACCGCCGAAGGCAAGAAGCAGGCGCAGATCCTCGAGGCCGAGGGCAGCCGCCAGGCGGCGTTCCTGGAGTCCGAGGCCCGCGAGCGTCAGGCGCAAGCTGAAGCGCTGGCCACTCAGGTGGTGTCCCAGGCCATTGCCGACGGTAACGTGCAGGCCGTGAACTACTTCGTCGCCCAGAAGTACATCGATGCGCTGGGCAAACTGGCGTCAGCCAACAACAGCAAGGTGATCCTGATGCCGCTGGAAGCCAGCCAGGTCATCGGTGCGGTCGGTGGCATCGGCGAGATCGTCAAGGCCACCTTCGACAGCAAGAAAGCCTGAGGCACGCGTATGTGGGAGTTCCTGCAACACCTGTCGTACTGGGACTGGCTGGCGCTGGGCGTTATCCTGCTGATCCTTGAAGTGTTCGGCGCCGGGGGGTACTTGCTGTGGATCGGCATGGCCGCCGCGGCAGTCGGCGTGCTCACGTTCATCCTGCCGCAGATACCGTGGGAGCTGCAGTTCCTGTTGTTCGGCCTGTTCGCCATCGCCACGGCGCTGTACTGGTGGCAACGCCAGCGCAGCGCCGTGCGCCAAAGCGATCAGCCGCACCTGAACCTGCGCGGACAGGAACTGATCGGCAAGGTCTTCCTGGTCCATGAAGCGATTGTCGATGGCCGCGGCAAGATCAAGGTGGCCGACAGTGTCTGGCTGGCCAAGGGACCCGAGTCGTCCGTTGGCACGCGGGTCAGGGTGATGGCGCAGGACGGCGCGGTGCTGCAGGTGGAACGGGCTGACTGACACGTCATGGAACTGAATCGAGACGCCGGTAATCCAACGTCATAGTTAACCCAGTGGAGTCACCTATCATGCGTCTCAAACTTGCTGTCGCTACCCTAGCCTTGCTGTCTCTACCTGTTGGCTCGGCAATGGCCGACACGTTTTGGCGTAACGTCATTTCATCCGGTGCGACCACCGGTTCCACCTACCTGACTTTCAAGGATCACAAACTGATCGTCGCCGCCCAGGACGATGCCGGCAGCTTCGTCGCCAGTGATGGCGGTATCCGTGGCCCTTACCTGGAAGCGGCGATGCAGAAAGTTCGCGCCGACAACCCAGGCCTGCAAGCCACCGACATGGAACTGGCCAACGCGATCCTGGCGAAAAACGCCGTCGCCCAGGACTGATTTCCGGCCAATAAAAAATGCCGCTCGATTGAGCGGCTTTTTTTGGCCGGTGAAACCCCCAAGGCTGTCCCAGCCCCCCTGTGGGAGCGAGCTTGCTCGCGATAGCGGCGTGTCAGCCCACATCAATGCTGCTGATCCACCGCTATCGCGAGCAAGCTCGCTCCCACAGGTACAGTGGTCCTTATTCGCCGATAGCGGCCTGGTAGCCGGCCGCATCGAGCAACTTGTCCATCTCGGCCTTGTCGCTTGGCTTGAGCTTGAAGATCCAGGCGCCGTACGGATCGGAGTTCAGCAGTTCCGGCTCACCGCCCAACGCCTCATTGACCGCAATCACTTCACCGGCAATCGGGGAGTAGATATCGGAAGCGGCTTTGACCGACTCAACCACACCGGCCTGGTCACCAGCTTCAAACACCTTACCGACTTCAGTCAGCTCGACAAACACCACATCGCCCAAGGCTTCCTGTGCATGATCGCTGATGCCCACGGTGACGGTACCGTCAGCTTCCAGGCGGGCCCACTCATGGCTTTCAGCAAAACGCAGTTCGGCAGGGATATCACTCATATTCTGTGTCCTCAAGAGAAAGTGTCAGCGGCCAGCGGCCCGCCGCAAAAGGTTAGATCAGGGTTTTGCCATGGCGGACGAAGGTCGGTTTGACCACCCGTACCGGGTACCACTTACCGCGAATTTCTACCTCGGCCCGGTCGGCAGTAGCCATCGGAACACGTGCCAGGGCGATCGACTTGCTAAGCGTAGGAGAAAAACTACCACTGGTGATCTCCCCTTCGCCAACATTGGCGATGCGAACCACCTGATGGGCGCGCAAAACACCCCGCTCCTCCAACACCAGCCCGACCAGTTTGTGCTGCACACCGCTGGCAAGCTCGGCTTCCAGCGCACCACGCCCGATGAACTGACGGCTCGCCGGTTCCCAGGCGATACTCCAGGCCATGTTCGAGGCCAGCGGTGAAACGTCCGGGTGGATATCCTGGCCGTAGAGGTTCATGCCCGCTTCCAGGCGCAAGGTATCGCGAGCACCGAGGCCGATGGGCGAAATACCGGCGCCGACCAGGTCGTTGAAGAAACTCGGGGCTTCCTGGGCGGGCAGGACGATTTCCAGGCCATCTTCGCCGGTGTAGCCGGTCCGGGCGATGAACCATTCGCCGTCGGCACGCCCTTCGAAAGGCTTGAGTTGCTGGATGATTTGTCCACGGGATTGTGTGACCAGCTCGGCAATCTTCTGTCGGGCGTGGGGCCCCTGGATCGCCAGCATCGCCAGCTCGGGGCGCTCATGCAGTTGCGCGTCGTAGTCACCGAGCTGTGCCTGCATCCAGGCCAGGTCCTGATCGCGGGTCGAGGCGTTGAAGACCAGCCGATAGCCGTCCCCGACACGGTAGATGATCATGTCGTCGACGATGCCGCCGCGCTCATTGAGCATGGCGCTGTACAAGGCACTGCCTGTGTCCTGCAAGCGGTCGACGTCATTGGCCAGCAAGCGCTGCAGCCAGACCTTGGCCTGGGGGCCAGCGACGTCGATCACGGTCATGTGGGATACATCGAACACACCGCAGTCGCGACGCACCTGATGGTGTTCTTCGACCTGCGAGCCGTAATGCAAAGGCATATCCCAACCGCCAAAATCGACCATCTTCGCGCCAAGGGCGAGATGAAGGTCATACAGAGGCGTACGCTGTCCCATGGGTTTCTCCTTCCGGGCTTGGCGAAGGTGCGGACGGACACTGCGTAGCGCGAACGTCTGAAAAAAGGAGTTTTCTGACGTTCTCAGTTGCCCGGTCCGACAGACGGACCGCACCGAATGCCGCGCATTGTAGCCGCATGAGGTAGGACTGACACCTAGCTGTTTCGATGGGCCGAACGTCGTATCAATCCGATGACCGGCAACAGCCCCACCAATACCAACGTCAGCGCCGGCAGCGCGGCCCGGGCCCACTCGCCTTCACTGGTCATCTCGAAGATCCGGCACCGCCAGCGTGTCCCAGCCGAACGGGCGCATCAGTAGCGTCGCGGGCATTTCCTTGAGCACATCGACGAACACCAGCAACGCCGCGCTCAACGTTCCGGGCAACAGCAATGGCAGATACACTTTGAAAAACAGTCGTGGCCCACTGATCCCAAGGCTGCGTGCTGCTTCGGGCAAGGACGGACGAATTCGCGCCAGGCTGCTCTCCAACGGGCCGTAGGCCACGGCCAGGAAGCGCACCAGATACGCCAGCAACAGCGCCGACAGGCTGCCCAGCAACAACGGTTTGCCTGCACCGCCGAGCCAGGTCGACAGCGGGATAACCAGCTCACGGTCCAGATAGCTGAACGCAAGCATGATCGACACCGCCAACACCGAACCGGGCAAGGCATACCCCAGGTTCGCCAGGCCGACGCCGGCACGAATCGGCCGGGTCGGCGCCAACCGCCGGGCGAACGCCAGCAGCAAGGCCACGCAAACGGTGACCAGCGCCGCCAGGCCGCCCAGGTAGAGAGTGTGGACGATCAGCCCGGCATAACGCTCATCCAGGTCGAAACGACCCCGTTGCCAGAACCACACCACCAATTGCAGTACCGGGATGACAAAGGCGCAGGCAAACACCAGAAAGCACCAGCCACTGGCCGCCACGGCCTTGAGGCCGCGCAACGTGTACAACGCCTTGACCCGGGGCCGCTCGTTACTGGCCCGGTGGGCGCCACGGGCCCGGCGTTCGCCGTAGAGCACCAACATCACCGCCAGC
Organism: Pseudomonas beijingensis; assembly: GCF_030687295.1. NCBI lineage: Bacteria > Pseudomonadati > Pseudomonadota > Gammaproteobacteria > Pseudomonadales > Pseudomonadaceae > Pseudomonas > Pseudomonas beijingensis. Next base: position 6,133,620 of record NZ_CP117425.1, read on the forward strand.
AACAGCAAGCTGGCCAGTTGGGCAGCGCTGGAAAGGCTGAAGAAGCCGTACCAGGTCTTGTAGATGGCGGTGGTGAAGGTGTCGAAGTTGAACACCGACACCGCGCCGAAATCCGCCAGGGTTTCCATCAGCGCCAGCGCCACGCCCGCACCGATGGCCGGCCGGGCCATCGGCAGCGCCACGCGCCAGAACGCCTGCCACGGCGACTGCCCCAGCACCCGGGCGGCTTCCATCAAGCCCTTGCCCTGGGCCAGGAAGGCACTGCGCGCCAGCAGATACACGTATGGGTAAAAGACCAGCACCAGCACCAGGATCACCCCGCCGGTGGAGCGAACCCGGGGCAGGCGCAGGCCGCTGCCGAACCATTCACGCATCAGCGTCTGCACGGGGCCGGCAAAATCCAGCAGGCCCACGAAGACAAATGCCAATACGTAGGCCGGAATCGCAAACGGTAGCATCAATGCCCAATCGAGCCAGCGACGCCCCGGGAACTCACACAGGCTGGTGAGCCAGGCGAGACTGACACCCAGCAAGGTCACACCCACACCCACGCCAAGGATCAACGTGAGGGTGTTGCCCAACAAGCGCGGCATCTGCGTGTCCCACAAATGGGACCATATCTGCTGGTCGACGCTCTGCCAGGACAGCAGCAGCACACTCAGGGGCAACAGGACCAGCGCGGCGATGGCGAAGACCAGGGGGTACCAGCGGCGTTGGGCGGGGTGGGCCAAGGAATACTCTCGTTAAACAATCGGTCACGTGGCGAGGGAGCTTGCTCCCGCTGGGCTACGAAGTAGCCCCAAAGTTCCGGGCCATGGCCCGCGGATACTCTGGGAGGGCTTCGCCCTCCAGCGGGAGCAAGCTCCCTCGCCACATGTTATCAATGAACTGGACAGGACTGGTCTCAGTTCCAGCCGGCACGATCCATCATGCGAATGGCTTCGGCCTGGCGTTTACCCGCGACTTCCACCGGCAGGGTGTCGGCCTTGAACTTGCCCCAGGCCGCCACTTCCTTGGACGGCTCGACCTTCGGGTTGGCCGGGAATTCCTGGTTCACGTCGGCGAAAATGTTCTGCGCTTCCGGCGTGGTCATCCACTCCACCAGTTTCTTCGCGGCTTCCGGATGCGGTGCATGCTTGGTCAAGCCAATCCCCGAAAGGTTGATGTGCACGCCGCGATCAGCCTGGTTCGGCCAGAACAATTTCACTTTCAGGTCCGGCTTCTGCTGGTGCAGGCGGCCATAGTAGTAAGTGTTGACGATGCCGACGTCGCACTGGCCAGCGTTGATCGCCTCAAGCAATGCGGTGTCGTCAGAGAACACGTCGGTGGACAGGTTCCTGACCCAGCCCTTGAGGATTTCCTCGGTTTTTTCCGCGCCGTGGGTTTCGATCAGCGTGGCGGTCAGGGACTGGTTGTAGACCTTTTTCGAGGTCCGCAGGCACAGGCGGCCTTCCCACTCTTTGCCAGCCAGCGCTTCATAGGTGGTCAATTCGCTGGGTTTAACCCGTTCGGTGGAGTAGACAATGGTCCGTGCCCGCAGGCTCAAGCCGGTCCAGGCGTGGGACGAAGCGCGGTATTGGGATGGGATGTTGGCATCGATCACCGGGGAGGTGAACGGTTGGAGAATACCCATCTGCTCGGCCTGCCAGAGGTTGCCGGCGTCGACGGTGAGCAGCAGGTCGGCGGTGGCGTTCTCGCCTTCGGCCTTGATCCGCTGCATCAACGGCGCTTCCTTGTCAGTGATGAACTTCACCGACACGCCAGTCTTCTTGGTGTAGGCATCGAAGACCGGCTTGATCAGTTCATCGATACGCGAGGAGTAGACCACCACCTCATCGGCGGCCTGGGCGGCAGTGGAGCCGATCAGTGTCAAGACGAGGGCGGACAGCAGGCGCTTGGTTGCCAACATGGTAGCGGTCTCTGGATTATGAACGAAGCGCAAATGATAAGGACTCACATTTGGCACCACAATCGAACAGTGGGCGGACACATTTCCAAATGTTGCAGCCTGGAGATGCGCAGTATTTTGGGTCCGCCATCGCGGGCAAGCCTTGCTCCCACAAGCTCTTGCTCCCACAGGTGTGCAATGTGGGACAAGCTTTTGTGGGAGCAAGGCTTGCCCGCGATAGGGCCATGAGCCCCAATACAGATTTCAGGCCTTGGCCAAATCCGGCAAATCCCCAATCAATCCCAGTGCCTCGCGCACGAACAACGCCTTGGCCTCAGGCAGGCGGTCCACCAGTTTCAGCCCGGTGTTACGCAACCAGCGCACCGGCAGCGGATCGGCCTGGAACAACCGCTCGAACCCCTCCATCGCCGCCATCAGCGCCAGGTTATGGGGCATGCGGCGCCGCTCGTAGCGGCTCAACACCTTCACGTCCGCCAACCGCTCGCCACGGCCAGCCGCGTGCAGCAGCACTTCGGCCAGCACGGCGGCGTCGAGGAAGCCCAGGTTCACCCCCTGCCCGGCCAACGGATGAATGGTATGGGCCGCGTCGCCGATCAGCGCCAGCCCTTCGGCCACGTAGCGCTTGGCATGTCGCTGGCGCAGCGGCACGCACAGGCGCGGGTCGGCACTCAGCACCGTGCCGAGCTGGCCTTCGAAGGCGCGTTCCAGTTCGTTGCAGAATGCGGTGTCATCAAGCGCCATCAAGCGCTGTGCTTCTTCGGGGGTGGTGGACCAGACAATCGAGCACCAATCGTGCTGGCCGTCACGTTCAAGGGGCAGGAACGCCAGCGGACCGTTGTCGGTGAAGCGCTGCCATGCCGTCATTCGATGCGGCCGGGCGCTGCGCACGCTGGTGACGATGGCGTGGTGCAGGTAATCCCACTCGCGCGTCGCCACGCCGGTCAGGCGGCGCACAGCGGAATTCGCGCCGTCGGCGGCAATGACCAGGGGCGCGCGCAAGGTGCGGCCATCGGCCAGGGTCAGCAGCCAGTCGTCGCCGGAACGACGCATCTGCTCCAGGCGGGCGTTGGCCAGCAAGCCCAGGTCGCAGTCATGCAGCCGATCCAGCAAGGCGTCCTGCACCACGCGGTTTTCAACGATGTGCCCAAGCGTCTCGGCATGCAGGCTGGTGGCGGAAAAATGGATCTGCCCGGTGCCACTGCCGTCCCAGACGTGCATGTCGGTGTAAGGGCTGACACGCCGGGTGGTGATGCCGTCCCAGACGCCCAGGCGCTCGAGGATCCGCTGGCTGGCCGTCGACAAGGCGCTGACCCGGGGCTCGAACGCGGCCTGGGGATCGAAGGGCTTGACGCTCATCGGGCTGCCGTCGAGCAACAGCACTTGCAGGCCACTGCCCTGCAACGCCAGCGCCAGGGCGCTGCCGACCATACCGGCGCCGACAATCAGCAGATCTGCACGCAATTCCATGCTCTAAGCCTGTTTTGCTGGCGACATCAGCCGCCCATGAAAAGAAATGACCACCCCAGCCTCAAGCATCGGGACGCGTCCCCAGGCCCATGGCCTGGCGGGCGAACCAGCGCTTGGCTGGCGGCAGCAGGTCGAGGCCCAGCAAGCCGAGGTTACGGCCCAGGGACACCAACGGCAGGCTGCTGCCGAACAGCCGCGTGACCTGATCGGAGAAGCCCACGGTCAGGGCCTGGTCCATGCGCTGGCTCTCGCGATAGGCTTGCAGCACGGCAAAATCCCCCGGCTCGCTGTCGCTGTCGAGCAAGGCATCGGCCAGGGCCTGAGCATCGCGCAGGGACAGGTTGAACCCCTGCCCGGCAATCGGGTGCAGGCTGTGGGCGGCATTGCCCAGGATCGCCAGGTGCGGACGAACCTGCTCTTCGGCCTCCACCAGCGCCAGCGGGTACAGGTGTCGCACGCCCACTTGCTTCAGCGTACCCAGGCGATAACCGAACACGCCCTGCAATTCGGCGAGGAAGCTGCGTTCGTCGAGGGCCGCCAGCCGTTGTGCGTCCATGCCCTGGCGGGTCCAGACCAACGCGCAACGATTCTCCGGCAGCGGCAACAAGGCCATCGGGCCGTCATCGGTGAAGCGTTCAAAGGCCATGCCATTGTGGGCTTCGCTGGGGGTGATGTTGGCGATCAAGGCGCTCTGGTCATAAGGGCGACTGCGCACGGCGACGCCCAACTGCTCGCGCAGGCTGGAGCGACCACCATCGGCCAGTACGGCCAGGTCGCACTCCAGGGTGGTTTCGTCGTCGAGGGTCAGGCGATAACCGCCGACCAGTGGTTCCATGCGGGTCACCTGCGCCGGGCAGCGCCAACTGACCACCTCTGGGTCCAGACCTTGCCACAGGCACTGGCCGAGCCAGGCGTTTTCCACCACGTAACCCAGCGCCGGCACGCCCTCTTCCATGGCCGACAGCCGCGCCGTGGAAAACCGCCCGCGGTCGGACACATGGATCTGCTTGATCGGCTCGGCGCGACGGGAAATCTCCTGCCAGACACACCCAGGCGTTGATAAATCTGCCGGGCACCGTAGGACAACGCCGAGGACCGGGCATCGTAGCTTGGCTGCCAAGCGTCACCGGGGGCGAAAGGCTCGATCAGCATGATTTTCCAGCCCCGGGCCTTGGCACCGGCCTGCAGGGCCAATGCCAGGCTCGCGCCGACCAGGCCGCCGCCGATGATCGCCAGGTTGACCCGGCTCATGCCGCTTGCGTCCGGGCGGCGGCCATCAGGGCCTCGATGTCGGCGACCGTTTTCGGCACGTCTCGGCTCAGGATTTCACAACCGGTTTTGGTCACTACCACGTCATCCTCGATGCGCACGCCAATGCCGCGCCATTTCTTCGCGACGCTGCGGTTGTTCGGGCTGATGTAGATGCCCGGCTCCACCGTCAGCGTCATGCCGATTTCCAGTACCCCGCCACTCGCCGCCGACCCGGTACTCACCCACGTCATGCACGTCCATGCCCAGCCAATGCCCGGCGCGGTGCATGTAGAACGCCCGGTAGGCCTCGCTGGCGATCAACTCGTCCACCTCACCCTCCAGCAACCCCAGGCGTACCAACCCTTCGGTAATGACCCGGACCGTCGCTTCGTGGGCCTGGTTCCAGTGTTTGTCCGGTGCGATCTGGGCAAACGCGGCTTCCTGGGCGGCCAGCACCACTTCGTAGATCGCCTTCTGCTCGGGTGAAAACTTGCCGCTGACCGGCCACGTACGGGTGATATCGCTGGCATAGCAGTCGATTTCACAACCGGCGTCGATCAACACCAGGTCGCCGTCCTTGAGCAGCGCGTCGTTCTGCTGGTAGTGCAGGATGCAGCTGTTGCGCCCCGCCGCGACGATCGAGCCATAGGCCGGCATCTTCGCCCCGCCCTTGCGGAATTCATAATCCAGTTCGGCTTCCAGGCTGAACTCATGCAACCCCGGACGTGCCGCCTGCATCGCCCGGATGTGCGCCTGGGCGGAGATCCGCGCCGCTTCGCGCATGACCTTCAGTTCCGCCGCCGATTTATACAGGCGCATGTCGTGCAGCAAGTGATCCAGGGCAACGAATTCGTTCGGCGGCTGGGCGCCGAGGTGGGCCTTGGAGCGAATCACGTTGATCCACTCCATCAGGTGCCGGTCGAACTCAGGGTTGCTGCCCATGGCTGAATACACCCGGTCGCGGCCTTCGATCAGGCCCGGCAGGATGTCGTCGATGTCGGTGATGGGAAATGCGTCGTCAGCGCCGTAGTCACGGATCGCCCCTTCCTGGCCGGCGCGCAGGCCGTCCCACAACTCACGTTCGGCGTTGCGCTCGCGACAAAAGAGGATGTACTCGCCGTGGGCGCGGCCGGGCATCAGCACCAGCACCGCTTGCGGCTCGGGGAAGCCGCTGAGGTATTGGAAGTCACTGTCCTGGCGGTAGACGTGCTCGACGTCGCGGTTGCGGATCGCAACGGCGGCGGCGGGCAGGATTGCGATGCTGTTGGGTTCCATCTGCGCCATCAGGGCCTTGCGGCGACGGCTGTATTCCGATTTCGGGATATGAATCATGGGCAGACGGGGTTCCCTCTAATTAATGCAAGGACGGCTTGGGGGCCGCTGCATCGGTTTTCTTGGTCTCGGTGAACAGCAGCAATGGCGCGACCCGCAGGTACTCCATCACTTCCATGTAGTCGCTTTCGCCGTCATCGGACTCTTCCAGGGCATCCTGGACCTGGGAGATCGCGGCCAAGTCCTGCAACACTTCCTTGGCCTCTTCGCTCAGCGCGTATTCGCGACGGGTCAGACCGAAGCCGGCGAGGAAGCCCTGGCACCACTGGCCCAGCGCCGCGGCACGTTCGGCCAAGGGGGCATCGTCAGTGGGCAGCAGCAGGACGACGGTCATGTCGTCGCTGGTCAGCTCGCCCTTGACCATTTCCTGCAGGCCGATCAGCGCGTTACGAACGTTGTCCGCCGGCTCGCCTTCCAACAGCTCGGCGGCGTCGGCCAACCAGCCGTCGGCATCGAAGCCGGCGCCGGCGCAACTGCGCCCGAGCAACAGGCCATGCAGTTCGGCAGGCGAGACAGGATGACCGCTGGTGCTCAGCAGGGTGGCGAATGCTTGATACGGGGAATTCTGAATGGGCATGGGCAGCTAGGCGCCAGACGGCGCTATGTCTAGAATGGAGGCCTTGTATCCTACATCGACAGACTCGCCAAGACTATTCAGAGGCTGTGCGACCCACATCCCTCCATCAGACACAATCTTCAGTGGACACAATGGAAGACACCGACCTGCAAGCGCTGATGGCCAGACTCGAACTGCTAATTGACCGGGTCGAGCAACTTAAGAGCCAAAACGGACTCCTATTAGCTCAGGAAAAAACCTGGCGCGAGGAACGCGCGCACCTCATTGAAAAAAACGAAATCGCCCGGCGTAAGGTCGAATCGATGATTTCGCGCCTCAAGGCCCTGGAGCAAGACTCATGAGTTCAAGCAATAGCGTTACCGTGCAGATCCTCGACAAAGAATATTCGATCATCTGCCCCCAGGAAGAGCGTAGCAACCTGGTGAGCGCCGCCCGTTACCTGGACGGCAAGATGCGCGAGATCCGCAGCAGCGGCAAAGTCATCGGTGCCGACCGCATCGCCGTGATGGCCGCCTTGAACATCACCCACGACCTGTTGCATCGCCAGGATACGCCGGACGTACAGGTCAGCGGCTCGACCCGTGAACAGGTGCGCGACCTGCTCGATCGGGTGGATCTGGTGCTCGCCACCGATCCGGACGTCACCAAGGGCTGATTCGCGAGGCTGCCTGGGGTATACTCGCTTCACTCCCTGGGGTGCTTGCCAGTTGGTGATGTCCCTGAGCCGATACGCACAACCACGGGGGTTGCACGTTGGGGCCGGTGTGCATGTCCGCTTGACGGAAAGCCTTAACGCCCCCTGCAACTTCCACCTTGAACTTTCGGGTTCAAGGGCTAAGCCGACAGCGGTTCATCCGGGGAGCCTGACTCCAGACAATGCCAGTTCATGTGAACTGGCATTGTCGTTTCTGGGCGCAGGCATTTCTGAGCGTCCTGTTTTGCGGTTACGCTGTGCGGCATCGCCCCTGCGTGAAGCCTCGACATGACTGAACCCGCGCTGCTGCCCCGCCCGCAACTTCGACGCCTGCTTCGTCAGGCCCGTCGCGCCCTGACACCCGCCCAGCAACGGCAAGCCGCCCGCGGGCTGTACAAACAACTGGCCCAGCATCCGCTGTTCCGCCGCGCGAAGCACATCGCCCTGTACCTGCCCCAACGATGGCGAGATCGACCCGCGCCTGCTGCTGCGCGCGGCCCAGCGCCGGGGCAAGGCCACTTACCTGCCAGTGCTCAGCCCGTGGCCGCAGACCAAGATGGTGTTCCAGCGCATCCACCCCGGCGAAAAAATGCAGCCCAACCGGTTTCGCATCCCCGAGCCACGCAAGAACATCGCCCGGCAACGCAAGGTCTGGACGTTGGACCTGGTGTTGTTGCCATTGGTGGGGTTTGACGATGCGGGAGGTCGACTGGGCATGGGCGGCGGCTTTTACGATCGCAGCCTGGCGTACCTGGCGCGACGCAAGCAGTGGCGCAAGCCCACGCTGTTGGGGCTGGCCCATGAATGCCAGAAGGTCGAACGATTGGCGCAAGGCAAGCTGGGACGTGCCGCTGCAGGGAACGGTCAGCGACAGGCAATGGTATATCGCGGGGTAGACGCCGCGGGAATCAGCGGCGCCTGGAAAGCGGGCTCAGCGTTTGAGCGATGGCGCGGGTTGGGTGATGTCCACCGGCGCCTCGGTCTTGTTGGACCACAGGCTTTGGGCGTAACCCGTGGTCACGACACCCAGACCGAACAGAATGACCAAGATCCACAACAAATCCGGTTTGCGTTTCATCGATTGCCCCCCTCAAGGCATATCACACACGATGACAGCAGCGGTTTTCTTATTGGCCGTGCAGCAGCGTCAAGCTTGGAAGGCCGGCATTTTGCGGCAACCGGCCCCGACACGCAAACTCTGGCGTCAACCGACTGTCGGTTTGTCATAAAATCGCTGAACTATTTTTTTCAACACCGCCCAGGAGTAGCAATCATGGCCTATTGGCTGATGAAATCCGAGCCCGATGAATTGTCTATCCAAGGCTTGGAAAAGCTCGGCCAGGCCCGATGGGACGGCGTTCGCAACTACCAGGCGCGCAATTTCCTGCGAGCCATGGTGGTGGGCGACACGTTCTTTTTCTACCACTCCAGTTGCCCCGAGCCGGGCATTGCCGGGATCGGCAAAATCATCCAGGCGGCCTATCCCGACCCGACGGCCCTGGACCCGGACAGCCATTATTTCGACCCCAAGGCCAGCCCGGACAAAAACCCCTGGACCGCGATCGACGTGGCCCACGTCGAGACGTTCCGTCACGTGCTGAAGCTCGACTACCTCAAGCAACAGACCGCCCTGGCGCAAATGCCGCTGGTACAGAAAGGCTCGCGGCTTTCGGTGATGCCAGTGACGGCTGAGCAGTGGGCGGCGGTGGTTGCGCTGAAACCTTGAGCGATTCGCTGTCCGATAGGCCGCTATCGCGAGCAAGCTCGCTCCCACAGGGGTTTTGCGTCGATCACAAAACCCCTGTGGGAGCGAGCTTGCTCGCGATAGGGCCGTCCCAGACGACGTTAGATTTACTGAATGATCAGGTTGTTGAACAACAGATCATCCACCATCGGCTTGCCGGTCTCGTCGTTCATCACCTGCTGGGTCTGCTTCAACGCTTCCTGACGTAGTTTTTCCTTGGCTTCGAGGTTGTTCATCGCCTCGGTGGTCTGCTGGGCGAACAACGCCACCAATTGGTTGCGAATCAGCGGCTCGTTGGCCTTGACCGCCGCAGCGGCGGCGTCACCGGTCACACGCAGGGCCACATCAGCCTTGTAGACCTTCAGCTTCGCCGTGCCGTCCAAGCCATAATTGCCCACGAAGGGCGGGCTGAGGGTGATGTAACTGACCTTCGGCGCCTCGCCTTCTTTGGCCTCTTCGGCCATCGCCGCCACAGGCAGCGACAGGGCCAGCATCAACATGATCCACGCTTTCACAATTGATTCCTCATCCAGTTTGCGGCCCAGCATACCGACCCGCCGTTCAAGCACAAGCTTATGGCCGGCTATCAGGGCGGGGCATGCTCGTTGACCCGTTGTCTCTCACACCTACACTTATCGGCCATCACTCCCAAAGGAATAGCCCTGATGAAAGCCGTGCTGTGCAAAGAATTCGGCCCCGCCGAATCGCTGGTGCTGGAAGACGTCGCCAGCCCCGTCGCCAAGAAGAACGAAGTGCTGCTGGACGTGCACGCCGCCGGGGTGAATTTCCCGGACACGCTGATCATTGAGGGCAAATATCAATTCAAGCCACCCTTCCCGTTCTCTCCTGGCGGCGAAGCGGCGGGCGTGGTCAGCGAGGTGGGTGAGAAAGTCAGCCACTTGAAGGTCGGCGACCGGGTGATGGCGCTGACAGGTTGGGGCAGCTTTGCCGAACAAGTGGCGGTGCCAGACTATAACGTGCTGCCGATCCCGGCATCGATGGACTTCAACACCGCTGCCGCCTTCAGCATGACCTACGGCACTTCGATGCACGCCCTCAAGCAACGGGCCAACCTGCAACCCGGCGAAACCCTGCTGGTGCTCGGCGCCTCCGGCGGCGTTGGCCTGGCCGCCGTGGAAATCGGCAAGGCCATGGGTGCTCGGGTGATCGCCGCCGCCAGCAGCGCGGAGAAACTTGCCGTGACCAAGGCCGCTGGCGCCGACGAGTTGATCAACTACAACGAAACCAGCCTCAAGGATGAAATCAAACGCCTTACCGACGGCCAGGGCGCCGATGTGATCTACGACCCGGTGGGCGGCGACCTGTTCGACCAGGCCATCCGCGCCATCGCCTGGAACGGCCGGCTGCTGGTGGTCGGCTTTGCCAGCGGGCGCATCCCCGAACTGCCGGTGAACCTGGCCCTGCTCAAGGGCGCCGCGGTGGTGGGTGTGTTCTGGGGTTCCTTCGCCCAACGCCAGCCCCAGGACAACGCCGCCAACTTCCAACAATTGTTCGGCTGGTTCGCCGAGGGCAAGCTCAAGCCGCTGGTGTCGCAGGTGTATCCGCTGAGTAATGCCGCTCAGGCGATCAATGACTTGGGGCAGCGCAAAGCGGTGGGGAAGGTGGTTGTTCAGGTGCGTTGAAACCCGTCGGACAAAAAGGCCAGAACCACTGATGAGGTGGTTCTGGCCTTTTTTTTATCTCAGCTGCCATAAATAAAAGCTGATTTGGCGGTAGATATATACCGCACCCTCACCGAAAAAAAACGTAAACCTTCTTCGCACACAACAGCAACTCGCAGCAGCGGGGAGCCATTCAGTACGGAAAACCGACATGGATAAGTCATATGTGCGATGCGAATACATATTTAGGGCCTCATAAGCAGTTAGGCCCCGGCTCATACGAAATAGGTCCTTTATCGATCAAAGGTAATAATTTCACTGAGGGATATTTCCAAGGGGCTTGGGGTCCGTACGAGGGGCCTCCCAGAGGGGTCACTAGAAGTTCAAAAAGACACAACGCGTCTATCCCCTACGCATGGGATGACATGATGAGAGAGCGAATCGAAAACAGCAAAGTCATCGATTCCGAGTATCGTAATATATTTATAAAACTTACCGAAACGACCATAAAAGAACTCGAGCAAGCGAAAAAATCAGCAATAGGTGCTCGTCCGCTTTCGCCTTTGGAAAAAGCGAAGACAGAGCATGAAGTAACGCTAAAATCTATTCACTCCAAAGAAACCGAGTATCAAGCACGCACCAAAAATGCTTACTCGCTGTATGGTCACAATCCATTCTTCCTAATGAAGGAATTGTCTTTCAAAAGAGTAATGGAAAGCCTGCAGACCTCCCCACCCAATATCGCCGTCGCTTACTCAGCGATCGATAACGCGTACCGATCAGCGTTGGAGCTGAAACGGCTTTCATTGCAAAATGACATCCTTGCTGGACAACTGGAACACGCATCAAAAAAAGTCGAGCAGGCTGCTGTCAAATCTGGGCAAAGTGATTCCGCATCAGCAGCAAATGAAAAACTTAGGATTATCAATCAGGAAAAAAATACTCACCTCCAGCTTCTTCCAGGCTTTTTGCTAAGAAAAGTTTCATCGACGCTAGGCGCAACAGGCGGGCTAACCTCCTCCCAGTCGCTTAGGAACTACAAAGCAGCCTTAGCCAAGATTATTGCAACTGAGCGTGCAGCTATCGCTGCTTTTGCGAAAGCCAATCCGAACATCAAGCCTCCCTTGAGTAAACCTGAGCTCGATGCCCTCAACAATCTTGTGGCGCTACAGGCAAAAACAAACCTAGGAAAGCGATGGCAGGACTACCATGTATCCCTTCTTCACTCAGAATCCGTTCGACATTTAATAAAAACAACTAACGCCTTTACCGGACTCATCGACAGGGCTTTAGCAGCCGAACGCTTACAAGAACAGCTACGTGTTGCAGCCGAAAAAAAAGCACAAGCACTAAAGCAAGCGCAAGCCCGAGCTGCGGCGCAACGAGCCGAACAAGAACGAAAACAGAAAATCGCGGCGGCATTGGCAGACCGTTTCAACGCGCTGCTCCATCAGTTCAACCAAGCCCAGCCTGAAGACATCAATCAAAAACTGCCTTGGATGCAGCAAAAGCACCGGGAACTGTCTATCGCGCACCGGGACGCAACCAAAGCAGAGCACGCAGTAGGCAATCTTTTCAATGTATTGACGAGTGATTCACGGAAGACTTCGCTGCGTAAAGCACAAGCCGATATCGATGCGACTTTTCGGTTGAAACATCACATCGAAAATATACAGCTATCCACCGCCAGCGGCACGCTGGCATCAGCACGGCCACTCATGACGACTCCCGACGGCCTGATCGCTGGGTATGAGGGTTCGCCCGTTTCGTTGCAAGGCGCCATAGATCTACTGAAGAAGGCGAGTGCCACCCTGGCGGGTGGTCCATTGACGGTATTTGGCGTGGCGGTGTCTTACTCTCCGACAATCGGCAATAGCGAGCTTCAGCGTAATCCAGTGGTGATCAGTATTCCGCTGTCCCAACTGGATGAGAATTTCAAACTAACTCCAAATACTGAAACAGGTCATTTACCGCTTCGCGTCGTGTCATCGGTTCGCGGGGAGCATACTCAGTTTTATCTTTCACCGACCGGTGGAAGTTTATCCAACGAGGTTCGGATCAGATACATAACACTTGATCCACACACCAATCTCTACACTTTCACGACAGAGGGGATTCTTCCAAGGACACTGACTTGGACGCCGAACAGCCCTCCAGGGGATAGTCTCCTTGGATCGACTGAGTTGCCTGTGACGCAGCCGGAAATCAGGATCCTTCCAGGGGCCAGGATTACCCAGATAGAGGGGAGAATAGACGAGCATCCAACCTGCGATGACGCTGACATTGACGATTATGTGCTGGTATTCCCAATGGAATCGGGAATTCAGCCAGTCTATGTCATGGCGAGTCGTACCGGGCCGCGTTATGAGCCAGGGACAGTGACCGGTGCCGGACAAACAGTCGGCCCAGATTGGATGAGCGCCGCTAGGGAATCAAGCGGCGTTCCGATTCCCAGCCAGATAGCGGATAGCTTGCGTGGTCAAGAAATGAAAGATTTTGATAGCTTTAGAGAAAAATTATGGAGCGCTGTTGCAAACGAACCAGAGTTAATCAAACAATTCAGCTCTCGAAATCAGGCGATAATGAAAGACGGCTACTCTCCATATGCGCCGCGTAACGAACAGGTAGGGGGACGAGAAAAGTTTGAGATACATCATGTGCACCCAATTGGCGAGGGCGGTGATGTATACAATATCGACAATATGGCTATCACGACGCCTAAGAGCCATATTACTATTCACTCAAAAAGCAATGGTGAGCGAAAATGATTAAAAAACCGTACGAACAATATACTCGCAAAGAGTTCCTACACCTTATCGAGCGCTTATTTAATAAAGAATACTCATCCGAGACCGAACTCGATGCGCTAGTACATCAGATTGTCGACACTTCAGAGCATCCAGATGGAACCGATATTATTTTTTACCCTAGCAAGGGAGTTGAAGATACGCCCCTGGGAATACTTAACAGCATTGAGTTCTGGCGAGAACAAAACGGAAAACCCGGTTTCAAGCCAGAATGAACAAGTAGGGGGCATCGTCAACGGCGATGCCTCCTACAGCAGCTAAAGCAACTCGCGAATCTCCTTCGGCAGCATCCGCACATACCGTGTCGCAGGAAAACGCCCACAACGCTGCACGATCGAGGGCAGGAGCCTGTTGAACCGGGCGATCAAGGCCAGGCGCTCGTTTTCCGGTAGCTGTTTGACGAGAAACGCATTGGACAAATAAAGGCGTGTGTAGTGGAACGGGAGCAAGTCCTGTTCCCATCGCTGGCCCTTGGCGTGTGCGTTGATGTCCGAGCATTTCCAGGTCTTGATCCATTTATTCGTATCCAGCGGCAAGCCATCCAGACGGAACTCGAAGGGCGCTACCACGTGCGTCTGCGCCGGGTGTTCGTGGTCCACTGTCCAGGGCTTGAAGCGCCATTGGCTCACGGCCTCCCGTGCGGCTTCGGCAAAGTCCGGATGATCGCTGTGCAGGATCGCGATCTCATCGACATGACCATCGGCATGCACCATGAAGCCGACCCGGGCCACACCCGTGATGCCCTGCCGGACCAGAGTCGTCGGGTAATCCGGCTTGGGATTGTGTTCGGGCACCAACAACACATCCGCTGCCCCGCTCATGCCGGACAAGCACAGCAACAGCATCACCACACACCACCTCATACCCCTACCCCTCACCTGAATTCAGAGACGTAAAGGGTAAAGGCCATGACTCATGGGCCCTATAGCGAGACTTCCCATTTGGGTGAAGGATGTTTCCCACCGATTTGCCCCGTTTTCACCGATACGGGGCATGAAAGGGCTTTGCGAAGACATTTCCTACGGCGCCCTTCGCTTATGCCTGAGCGACATGTTCACTTAAGAACATGACTAATCGAAATTTCCGCTGTTTATGCGACAACGAGCAATGCTATTTTCGGTAACGAAACTGTAACATTCGCATCCGCCGCCATAACAAGAACCTGGAGCACTTGAATGTTTGCTTTCTTTCGACCTGCCGCACACCAGGCAGTCCTGCCTGAAGAAAAAATAGACAGCACCTACCGACGCCTTCGCTGGCAGATCTTCGCCGGGATCTTCATTGGCTACGCCGGGTATTACCTGCTGCGCAAGAACTTCTCCCTGGCCATGCCCTATCTGATCGACGAGGGTTACACCCGTGGCCAGCTGGGCCTGGCCATGTCGGCCATCGCCATTGCCTACGGGCTGTCGAAGTTCCTCATGGGCCTGGTGTCCGACCGTTCCAATCCGCGTTACTTCCTGCCCTTCGGCTTGCTGGTCTCGGCGGGGGTGATGTTCGTGTTCGGTTTCGCGCCCTGGGCAACGTCCAGCGTCACCATCATGTTCATCCTGCTATTCATCAACGGCTGGGCCCAAGGCATGGGCTGGCCGCCAAGCGGACGGACCATGGTGCACTGGTGGTCGCAGAAGGAACGTGGCGGCGTGGTGTCGGTGTGGAACGTGGCGCACAACGTCGGCGGCGGCCTGATCGGTCCGCTGTTCCTGCTGGGGATGGCCTGGTTCAATGATTGGCACGCGGCATTCTATGTGCCTGCTACCGTAGCGCTCGTCGTTGCGGTGTTTGCCTTCGCGACCATGCGCGACACCCCGCAATCGGTGGGCTTGCCGCCGATCGAGAAATACAAGAACGACTACCCGGAAGGCTACGACGCCAGCCACGAGAACGAATTCAGCGCCAAGGAAATCTTCGTCAAGTACGTGCTGCGCAACAAAATGCTCTGGTACATCGCCATGGCCAACGTCTTCGTCTACCTGCTGCGCTACGGCGTGCTGGACTGGGCGCCGACCTACCTCAAGGAAGCCAAGGGCTTCACGGTGGACAAGAGCTCCTGGGCCTATTTCTTCTACGAGTGGGCGGGCATTCCTGGCACGCTGCTGTGTGGCTGGATGTCGGACAAGATCTTCCGTGGCAATCGTGGCCTGACCGGCATGGTGTTCATGGCCTTGGTGACCGTGGCAACCCTGGTGTACTGGCTGAATCCGGCCGGCAACCCGACCGTCGACATGATCGCCCTGGTTTCCATCGGTTTCCTGATCTACGGCCCGGTGATGCTGATCGGTTTGCAGGCATTGGAACTGGCGCCGAAGAAAGCCGCCGGTACCGCTGCGGGTTTCACTGGCCTGTTTGGTTATCTGGGTGGTTCGGTCGCGGCCAGCGCCGCCATGGGCTACACCGTGGACCATTTTGGCTGGGACGGTGGGTTTGTGCTGTTGATCGGTGCGTGCCTGCTGGCGATGGCATTCCTCGCGCCAACCCTGTGGCACAAACAAATCGCCAGTCAGAGCCGCGAAGCGGTCGCCTGATCCAGCGCTGATTGGCAGCGCTTGAGCCGCGCCTCCAGACTTCGGTCTGGCATGGCGTGGCTACGCAGGGCGTGGACGGTCTGCTCGACGTAATCGCGAGTGGTGCCGTAACGCCCGCAGGCACTTTCGAACACCTGGCTCAGCACATGGTCCGGCAAGTTGCCGGCATAGCTGGGCAGGTGCCGCTCCAGCACAAATCCCAAGGCTTGCACCCGGCTGCCATCCTCGAGACGGCAACTGAGCCAGTGCGGGCGATAGGACGGCACCGGCATCTCGCGCTGCCAGAGGGCAAACAGCGAGTCTTCGAGATTCTCCTCCGGCAATCGGTAGGCGAACCCGCTGCACGAGCCGCCGCGATCCAATCCGAACACCAGCCCCGGCAACTCCGGGGTGCCACGGTGTTCGTGGGACCACAGGTACAAACCGCGATGATAACCATGGACCCGACCGCGCATGCGCTCCACTGCCGTGCATTCCGGCCGCCAGATCAGTGAACCGTAAGCGAACAACCAGACAGGGCCGCCCTGGTGAAGACTCATGGTCAATTGCATCGAGGCGAGCAATTGCTCACGGGTCAACTGCGGCCCCAGCTCGAGTCGTGGCGGGTACAAGGCACAGGTGATGGCGGATTCGATAGCACTCATGGCCGGTAGCGGTTGGCTCCTCGCGGGTCGGAAAGTGAATGGGGGTCGTCATGAGGTTGACGTTCACGGGGATCAAGGCAAGTTAAATGCCATCCACGCGCTATATACGTTATCGGTATCTAGCCCTGAGACTAAATATCGAATAGAAATATCGTTGGGTATATAACTTGTGGCGAGGGGATTTATCCCCGCTGGGCTGCGAAGCAACCCCAAAACATGATTGCTCGGTGTGTCAGTCAATTGCGTTATGGTTTCAGGGGCTGCGTCGCAGCCCAACGGGGATAAATCCCCTCGCCACAAAGCAGACCTGAGCCTGTGCTAATGAATGCGGCTCAAGCCCGCGGCGCATACGCAAATACGTCGGCGCGCATTTGATGGGCGTCCATGCCGGCTTCCACCAGCGCATCGAGCGTGGCGTAGATCATGGCCGGCGAGCCGCTGGCGTAGACGTGCACGCCGGAAAGATCGCTGAGGTCCTCGCACACCGCTTCATGGAGCATCCCGCAACGCCCTTCCCAGCCGCACAAGTCGCTGACGACTTTATGCAGGAACAGGTTCGGCAGTTTTTTCCATTCGTCCCAATGCTCGATTTCATAGAAATCGTCCGGCCGCCGCACGCCCCAGTACAGATGCACCGGGTGCTTGAAACCCGCCGCGCGGCAATGCTCGATCAAGCTGTGCATCTGCGCCATGCCGGTACCGGCGGCGATCAACACCAACGGCCCGTCCGGCAGCTCGGACAAATGGGTGCCACCAAAAGGCATTTCGACGCGCACGCTGGGGTTGCGTTGCAGTTGTTCCAGCAGCGCCCGTGCACTGCTTTCGCGCACCAATACGTGCAACTGCAGCTCGCGCCCGGAATGCGGCGCCGAGGCCAGGGAGAACGCCGATTTTTCGCCGTTTTCCCGTTCGATCAGCAGGTACTGCCCGGCGTGATAGCGCGGTGGCTTGCCCGCTGGCGCCCGCAGGCGCACTCGCCAGACATCGCCGCCCACATCGGCGCACTCGATCACCTGGCACGCCAGGTTGCGTACCGGCAGTTCACCCGGCGACAGCACGCCATCCCACAACACCACGCAGTCCTCCAACGGCTCGGCGATGCACGTGAAGATCTCACCGTGATCGCGCACCTCGCCCGCCTGTTGCACACGGCCTTCCACCAGCAACGCACCACAGACATGGCAGTTGCCGTTGCGGCAGCTTTGCGGGCATTCATAGCCCAGGCGCCGCGCGCCATCGAGAATCCGCTCGGCGGGCCGTATCTCCAGCACCGCCCCGGAAGGCTGCAAGGTTACACGCATCAATCTATTCCTAACTGATTCCAGATGGCATCGATCCGTTGGGTAACGGCTTCATCCTTGACGATAACCCGGCCCCACTCGCGAGTGGTTTCACCGGGCCATTTATGCGTGGCATCGAGCCCCATCTTCGACCCCAGGCCAGACACCGGCGAGGCGAAGTCGAGGTAGTCGATCGGCGTATTCTCGATCATCACCGTGTCGCGCTTGGGGTCCATGCGCGTGGTGATGGCCCAGATCACGTCGTTCCAGTCCCGTGCGTTGATATCGTCGTCGGTGACGATAACGAACTTGGTGTACATGAACTGTCGCAAAAACGACCAGACCCCGAGCATCACGCGCTTGGCGTGCCCCGGATACGACTTCTTCATGGTCACCACGGCCATGCGATACGAACAACCTTCCGGCGGCAGATAGAAATCGGTGATTTCCGGAAACTGCTTCTGCAGGATCGGCACGAACACTTCGTTCAGCGCCACGCCGAGAATGGCCGGCTCATCGGGTGGACGGCCGGTGTAGGTGCTGTGGTAAATCGGTTTGATCCGATGGGTGATGCGCTCGACGGTGAACACCGGGAAACTGTCGACTTCGTTGTAGTAACCGGTGTGGTCGCCGTACGGCCCCTCATCGGCCATTTCGCCGGGATGGATCACACCTTCAAGAATGATCTCAGCGGTGGCCGGCACTTGCAGGTTATTGCCACGGCATTTCACCAACTCGGTACGGTTGCCGCGCAACAGACCGGCGAACGCATACTCGGAAAGGCTATCGGGCACGGGCGTGACGGCACCGAGAATGGTCGCGGGGTCCGCGCCCAGGGCCACCGACACCGGAAAGGGCTGGCCGGGGTGTTTTTCACACCACTCACGGTAGTCCAGCGCCCCGCCCCGGTGGCTCAGCCAGCGCATGATGACCTTGTTGCGGCCAATCACCTGCTGACGGTAGATGCCCAAGTTCTGGCGGTCCTTGTTCGGGCCTTTGGTGACGGTCAGGCCCCAGGTGATCAGCGGGGCCACGTCGCCCGGCCAGCAGGTCTGCACCGGCAGCATGGCCAAGTCGACATCGTCGCCCTCGATCACCACTTCCTGGCAGATCGCGTCCTTGACGACTTTCGGCGCCATGGAAATGATCTTGCGGAAAATCGGCAGCTTGGACCAAGCGTCCTTCAGGCCTTTTGGCGGCTCGGGCTCCTTGAGGAACGCCAGCAGCTTGCCGATTTCGCGCAGTTCGCTGACGGCTTCGGCGCCCATGCCCAGGGCCACGCGCTCCGGTGTGCCGAACAGGTTGCCCAGCACTGGAATGTCGTAGCCCGTAGGGTTCTCGAATAGCAGCGCCGGGCCTTTGGCCCGAAGCGTGCGGTCGCAGACTTCCGTCATCTCCAGCACTGGAGAGATAGGAACCTGGATGCGTTTCAACTCGCCGCGCTGCTCAAGCTGCTGCACGAAATCCCGAAGATCCTTGAATTTCATTGAGATGCCACCCCGAAAATAGGCGTACATCCTACCTGCTCTAACGCCCAAACAGCAGCCCGCGCGTGCGCGGCGCGATCAATTTTCGGTTGTACCCAACAGCACTGGAGCAAACAGTGGACTTAGTCGGGTACTGCCGAGATCAGACAGATGATCCTCATCCTTGTACTGTGAGTAACCATTGACCTCAATGCTGCAGATCTGTCCCGCACACATCAGCGGCGTCGGATCGATGACATGCACGCCTGGATCGGCGGCGCTCATCGACTCGAACAAGGCACTGAGAAAGTGCTGGCGGGTCAAGTGCTCCTGGAGCGGGCGCCCCAACCCTTCGGCCGAACGTCCGACCCGGGCCAGGCTCGTCAATCGATTAACGGCGCCCTTGCGCTGCAGCGGCACTTCCTTGAACAACCAGACTTGCACGCCCGCCGCCCTTAGCATCGCCACCCGAGCCTTGAGCGCCGCGGCCATGCGCGCCTCGGCCTCGGCCGTATTGTCGCGGGGGTTGAGCAAAACTTTCCTGTCGCCGTCCTCACGACCGTAGACGTAAAGACTCCAATTGGAAGCCAGCACTACATCCTTGATCTGCAGGTGGCGAACCTGCTCCATGGTCCTTTCGTTGAAGTCCTTGCAACGCTGGCGCACGTCGTCGCTCAGGATCGGCGGACAGGCGCTCATGCTGTAAAGCCATACCGGGCGCCCCTCACGTGTGGCATTGCTCTCAATCGCCGGCAACAATGCCGCGGCATGGCTGTCGCCCCAGAACAGTTGAGTCGCCGGGGCCTCTTTGGTCGCACCAACCAGGCACGCCTTGTCCAGGTTCTTGTCCGAGGTCACCAGCATGCATTTCATCTGCCCGGCCTTCCACTCCCGCGCCTGCGCATACTCCAACGCCTTGCCGGTAAGGCGCTGAGGAAAGCCATCCGCCGAACGCACCACCGAACCTGTCACCGCCAGGGCGACCATGGCCAGCAAGCCTCCCACCAGCACCGGCTTGCGTCCGGGCAACAAGCGCTTCTCACGAAACGGAAGCTCGACGAAGCGCCAGCTCAGCCAGGCCAGACTCAACGCCAGCAGTATCCAGCCTACGGCCTCCAGATGTTCGATACCGTCGATGGAAACAGCATTGGCATAGACGTAGACCGGCCAATGCCACAGGTAAAGGGAATAGGAAATCAAACCAATCCAGACGAGCGCCCTGGTACCGAGCAGTTGAGCCACCCAGGTCGAACCCTGTGCCCCGGACCAGATCAGCGCGGTGGCGCCAAGGACAGGCAGTAAAGCGGCCCAACCCGGGAACGTCGTGGTCCTGTCAAAGGTGAACACCGCCACCAGAACCGCCGCCAACCCGGCCACACCCGCCAGTTGATAGAGCCACGGCCTCACGGCATGTCTTGAGGTGGGCAATACCGCGAGCATCGCACCACACAACAGCTCCCAGGCCCGTGTCGGCAACGAGAAGAACGTCACGTCAGGCTTGCGGTCGATGTAGGCGATATTCAGCCCGAAAGAAACCAGCAATACGGCAAACAGCATCCAGCGCCAATGACGAACATGGCGCATCAACAACACCATCAGCAACGGAAAGAAAATGTAGTACTGCTCTTCAACAGCCAGCGACCAGGTATGAAGTAGCGGCTTCAGGTCCGACGCCGGCTCGAAGTAGCCGTCTTCACGCATGAACAAGATGTTTGAAATGAACAGCGATTGGTAACGAACCGTCCGGCCAAGCTCGGAAAAATCCTTGGCCGTCAGCAATAACCACCCCAGGACCAACGTTGCCAACAACACCAGGCTCAAGGCCGGCAGGATGCGTCGCGCACGCCGGGCCCAGAAATCGACAAAACTGAAACGTTGCGCGCCAATCTCACGGAAGAGGATGCTGGTGATCAGGAATCCGGAAATGACAAAGAAGACGTCGACCCCGACAAAACCACCGCTGAACGTGCTGAAACCGAAGTGAAACAGCACCACCGGAATAACGGCCAAGGCCCTCAAGCCGTCGATGTCACGGCGATTGCCAAATGTGTGCATAACGCTCCTTGTCGTTTAAATCGTTTAAAAATACAAATGCCAAAACAAGGACACTGCCAGCCTGCAAAAAGTTGTCTGCCTTGATATAAATCCAGCCCAAAAAAGAGCGCCCGGTCAGGGGCGCTCTTTTTTTGAAGCGTTGCTTCGTGTTACTTGCGCTTCATCGACAGGAAGAACTCATCGTTGGTCTTGGTCGTTTTCAGCTTGTCGACCAGGAACTCGATGGCGGCGACTTCATCCATCGGATGCAGCAGCTTGCGCAGGATCCACATGCGCTGCAATTCGTCGTCGGCGGTCAGCAACTCTTCGCGGCGCGTGCCGGAACGGTTGATGTTGATGGCCGGGAACACACGCTTTTCGGCGATACGACGATCCAGGGGCAGCTCCATGTTGCCGGTGCCCTTGAATTCCTCGTAGATCACTTCGTCCATCTTCGAACCGGTTTCAACCAGTGCGGTGGCGATGATGGTCAGCGAGCCGCCTTCCTCGATGTTCCGCGCGGCGCCGAAGAAACGCTTGGGTTTTTCCAGCGCGTGGGCATCGACACCACCGGTCAGCACCTTGCCGGAGCTCGGGATCACGGTATTGTAGGCTCGGGCCAGACGGGTGATGGAGTCCAGCAGGATCACCACGTCTTTCTTGTGTTCGACCAGGCGCTTGGCCTTCTCGATCACCATTTCGGCAACCTGCACGTGGCGGGTCGGCGGCTCGTCGAACGTCGAGGCAACCACTTCGCCGCGTACGGTGCGCTGCATCTCGGTCACTTCTTCCGGACGTTCGTCGATCAGCAGCACAATCAGATGAACTTCAGGGTTGTTACGGGCGATGTTGGCCGCGATGTTCTGCAGCATGATCGTCTTGCCCGCTTTCGGCGGCGCCACGATCAGGCCGCGCTGGCCTTTGCCGATGGGTGCGCACAGGTCGATGACACGACCGGTGAGGTCTTCGGTGGAACCGTTGCCGGCTTCCATCTTCATGCGCACGGTCGGGAACAGCGGGGTCAGGTTCTCGAAGAGAATCTTGTTCTTCGCGTTTTCCGGACGGTCGTAGTTGATCGTGTCGACCTTGAGCAGGGCGAAGTAACGCTCGCCTTCCTTCGGAGGGCGGATCTTGCCAACGATGGTGTCACCGGTGCGCAAGTTGAAGCGACGGATCTGGCTCGGCGAGACGTAGATATCGTCTGGGCCGGCGAGATAGGAAGCGTCTGCGGAGCGAAGGAAGCCGAAGCCGTCCTGGAGAATCTCCAGCACGCCATCACCGGAGATTTCCTCGCCGCTTTTCGCGTGCTTCTTGAGCAGGGAGAAAATCACGTCCTGCTTGCGCGAACGGGCCATATTTTCTATGCCCATCTGTTCGGCCAATTCGAGCAGTTCGGTAATCGGCTTTTGCTTGAGTTCAGTCAGATTCATATAGGAATGACGTAATCATTTATGGAGGGGGGAAATTAAGCTTTTGGCTTAATGAGGCCGCGCCGCGGAGAAGGCGACAGGATCGCGTACTTATTCGAAAGGAGAGCGTCGGCGACGGCTTGCAGGGGGCAATGGAGAAACCAGTGCGGGGCCGAATGTAACACCTGGGTTTGCGAGCGTCTAGCCCTGAATAACGAAAAAGCCCCGCGATTTGCGGGGCTTTTTCAATGGCATTCGGCGCTTAGATGTTGGCGTCGAGGAAAGCGGCCAGTTGCGACTTCGACAGCGCACCGACCTTGGTGGCTTCGACGTTGCCGTTCTTGAACAGCATCAGGGTCGGGATACCACGCACGCCGTGCTTGGCCGGAGTCTCCTGGTTCTCGTCGATGTTCAGCTTGGCAACGGTCAGCTTGCCCTTGTAGGTCTCGGCAATCTCGTCCAGGACCGGGGCGATCATTTTGCAGGGACCGCACCACTCAGCCCAATAGTCGACCAGCACTGCGCCTTCGGCCTTGAGTACGTCAGCTTCGAAGCTAGCGTCGCTAACGTGTTTGATCAGATCGCTGCTCATGGAAATCTCCGGGGTAATCAGCAAAAAAACGTGGCCCATCATAGCTGCCCTTCCCAGGTTCAGGAAGCTTGAGTTGATTGAGTCTCGCTATGGCGGCAGATGTATTTGGGTATAGCTCAAGTCACGAGGCCACAGGCGCCACGAAGGAAATTCCGGTACGCAGCGCAGCGTTACGTACATGTTCCTGCATGGCTTTTTGCGCGGCGCCTGACGCCCGACGGGCCAGGGCGCGAAGGATCTTGCGATGCTCCTGCCAGGTTTCCATCGCCCGCTCCGCCCGGATGAACGGTAGCTTCTGGCTTTCCAGGAAGATGTCAGCGCTGGCGGTGAGGATGCTCAACATCGCCTGGTTACCGCTGGCCAGCAGGATGCGCCGATGGAATTCGAAATCCAGCCGCGCGGCGGCGTCGAAATCCCCGACCTTCAATTCCCGACGCATGGCTTCGACATTGTCTTGCAGCCGGTCGAGCTCATCGGCGCTGAGTGTCACTGCAGCCAACCCCGCCGCAAAGCCCTCCAGGGCGTAGCGCAACTGGAAGATATCCACCGGCGAGATCTGGGCCGCGAACGGCCAGCCCGGCGCCGACTCGCCGCGTGGAGCCTCTACCGGTGCCTGCACGAACACCCCCTTGCCCGGCTGCACGCTGATCATGCCCAAGGCACTCAGGGAGGACAGCGCTTCGCGCAGCGACGCCCGGCTCACGCCCAGTTGCAGCGCCAGGTCCCGTTGCGACGGCAGCGCATCGCCCGGGCCGAAGCCTTCATCGACGATCAGTTTGCGGATGGCTTGCAGGGCCACTTCAGGAACGGCACGAGCGATGGAATTCATGATTTTTTCAGACGAACCGGGCCAGTGAGCGGCTAGTTGTAAAGCTATTCGCCGCCCCCGGCAAGTCGTGCCCCAGCAGGGTTCGGCGACAAATGCCGACGCCCGATAACGGTGCGAAACGCGGCACAACTGTTCAGACCAGTAAGACCGCTCCCCACCAGCAAAACCGTGGCTTCGGCCGATGGAAAGTCGCCTTGGCATGGCCTGTGCTCTGTCCGAACGCAGAAATCACATCACCGATTGCGGAGATTCGCCATGATTCAGCGTTGCAGCGTCCTGCTCACAGCCCTGTTTGCCAGCCTGATGCTTAGTCAGTTGCCCGCCCATGCCGACGGCCTGGACGACGTGGTCAAGCGGGGCACCCTCAAGGTCGCCGTGCCCCAGGACTTCCCGCCATTCGGTTCGGTCGGCCCGGACATGAAACCCCGCGGCCTGGACATCGACACCGCAAAACTGCTGGCCGACCAGCTCAAGGTCAAGCTTGAACTGACGCCGGTCAACAGCACCAACCGCATCCCCTTCCTGACCACCGGTAAGGTCGACCTGGTGATTTCCAGCCTTGGCAAGAACCCGGAGCGCGAAAAAGTCATCGACTTCTCCAGCGCCTACGCGCCGTTCTACCTGGCCGTGTTCGGTCCACCTGATGCCGCCATCAACACCCTGGACGACCTCAAGGGCAAGACCATCAGCGTCACCCGTGGCGCCATCGAAGACATCGAACTGAGCAAAGTCGCCCCCGAAGGCACCACCATCAAGCGCTTCGAAGACAACAACTCGACCATCGCCGCCTACCTGGCCGGCCAGGTGGACCTGATCGCCAGCGGCAACGTGGTGATGGTCGCCATCAGCGAACGCAACCCCAAGCGCGTCCCGGCGTTGAAGGTGAAACTCAAGGACTCGCCGGTGTACGTGGGCGTGAACAAGAACGAGCCGGCGCTGCTGGACAAGGTCAACCAGATCCTCGCCACCGCCAAGACCGATGGCAGCCTGGAGAAGAATTCCCAGACCTGGCTCAAGCAGCCGCTGCCGGCCGATCTCTGACCGTCGCTTGAGAGGCTGAGCATGGCTTATCAGTTCGATTTTCTGCCGGTGGTGCAAAACACCGAGCTGCTGTTGCGTGGTGCGCTGTTCACCTTGGAACTGACCGCCATTGGCACGTTGCTCGGGGTCGGCCTGGGCATTGTCGGGGCCGTGGTGCGGGCCTGGAACATTCGTCCATTCGCGGCGATCTTCGGTGTGTACGTGGAATTGATCCGCAACACGCCGTTCCTGGTGCAGTTGTTTTTCATCTTCTTCGGTTTGCCATCCCTGGGCCTGCAGATCTCCGAATGGCAGGCGGCGGTGCTGGCGATGGTGATCAACCTCGGCGCCTACTCCACCGAGATCATCCGCGCCGGTATCCAGGCCATCCCCCGGGGGCAACTCGAAGCGGCCGCGGCCCTGGCGATGAGCCGCTTCGAAGCCTTGCGCTACGTGGTGCTGCTGCCGGCATTGGGCAAGGTCTGGCCGGCCCTGAGCAGCCAGATCATCATCGTGATGCTCGGATCGGCGGTCTGTTCGCAGATCGCCACCGAAGAGTTGAGCTTTGCCGCCAACTTCATCCAGTCGCGCAACTTCCGCGCGTTCGAAACCTACGCCCTGACCACGCTCATCTACTTGTGCATGGCGCTGTTGATCCGCCAGTTCCTCAACTGGGTGGGTCGCCGCTGCCTATACAAGAGCAGCACCGGGAGCCGCCCATGAGCGATTTCACCTTCTGGGACGTGGTGCGCAACCTGCTCACCGGCCTGCAATGGACCCTGGCGCTGTCGCTGGTGGCGTTTATCGGCGGAGGTGTGATCGGCTTGCTGGTGATGGTGCTGCGCATCTCCAAAAGCGCCCTGCCCCGTAACATTGCCCGCACCTACATCGAGCTGTTCCAAGGCACGCCGCTGTTGATGCAACTCTTCCTGGTGTTCTTCGGCGTGGCCCTGGCCGGGGTAGAGATTTCCCCGTGGATGGCGGCGGCCATTGCCTTGACGCTGTTTACCAGCGCCTACCTGGCGGAGATCTGGCGCGGTTGTGTCGACTCGATTTCCCACGGCCAGTGGGAAGCTTCGGCGAGCCTGGCCCTCAACCCGCTGGAACAGTTGCGCTACGTGATCCTGCCCCAGGCCCTGCGCATCGCCGTGGCACCGACCGTGGGCTTTTCCGTGCAGGTGGTCAAAGGCACCGCCGTCACTTCGATCATTGGCTTCACCGAACTGACCAAGACCGGCGGCATGCTCGCCAACGCCACCTTTGAGCCATTCATGGTCTACGGCCTGGTCGCCCTCGGTTACTTCCTGCTCTGCTACCCCTTGTCCCTCAGTGCGCGCTACCTGGAAAGGAGACTGCATGCCTCTGCTTAGAATTACTGCCCTGCATAAATACTACGGCGATCATCACGTGCTCAAAGGCATCGACCTGAGCGTCGAGGAAGGCCAGGTGGTGGCGATCATCGGCCGCAGCGGCTCGGGCAAGTCCACCTTGCTGCGCACCCTCAATGGCCTGGAATCGATCAACGACGGCGTGATCGAAGTCGACGGCGAATACCTCGATGCCGCCCGCGCCGACCTGCGCAGCCTGCGGCAGAAAGTCGGGATGGTGTTCCAGCAGTTCAACCTGTTCCCGCACCTGACGGTGGGCGAGAACGTGATGCTGGCGCCGCAGGTTGTGCAAAAAGTGCCCAAGGCCAAGGCGGCCGTGCTGGCGCGGCAGATGTTGGAACGGGTCGGGCTTGGCGAGAAATTCGATGCCTTCCCCGACCGCTTGTCCGGCGGCCAGCAGCAACGGGTGGCGATTGCCCGCGCCCTGGCGATGTCGCCGAAAGTGCTGCTGTGCGACGAAATCACCTCGGCCCTGGACCCGGAACTGGTCAACGAAGTGCTCAGCGTGGTGCGGCAACTGGCCAAGGAAGGCATGACCCTGATCATGGTCACCCACGAAATGCGCTTCGCCCGGGAAGTGGGCGACAAACTGGTGTTCATGCACCAGGGCAAGGTGCATGAGGTGGGCGATCCCAAGGTGCTGTTCGCCGATCCGCAGACAGCCGAATTGGCGAACTTCATCGGTACCGTGGAACCGGCGGCGTGACGTTCAGTGGCCGGGGACCAGCTCGAAGCGGCCACGACCGTCAATCAAGGTTTCATCACGCACCCGGGTCGCACTGGCTGGCAAGTAGGTCTCGATCTCGACTTGCGCCGTAAACATCCGCCCCTGGATGGGTACACCGCCCTGCCGGGCGACCAGGGTCTGGCCAGGCAACAGACGGCTGCCCTGCTCCAGGGAACGCGCACGTCCTTGGAACAGTTCGACGGCCTGCCCGTCCAGCCGGGGCTGCTTGAGGCCTAGCGTGAAACTGCCGTGGAGCCCCAGGCTGAAGGCTTCGGGGCCGGCGCCAGGGCTGTCGAAACGCAAAGCCATCGCGGTGGGCTGGGGACAGACCACACTCAGGTTCAGGGTTCGCTTGCCGAGCGCCAGTTCAGCCTGGCCCGGCTGCTCGACAAGCAGCTCGCCGGAGTGCAGGCGACCATAATCGACCCGATCCTGGCTCAGCGACACACTGCATTGTTCAGCTTTCGCTGGGTTCGTCAGCATCAGCATCAGCATCAAGCAACTCAGGCAACTCAGGTTCCTCGGCAGTCGCCAGTGCCTCATTTGACTGAAGGTCACGGCATACCGCCGAAGCGGTCTCATAGGGAAGATCTTCATCGTTGTTCTCCATCAGTTCGAATTGAAGCTGGCAGGTCCTGGCTCCGGACAACGCAACTTTCAGGGCCTGCTGCCCATCGATGTCGCCAAGGAAAATCATGCCGTCGCCAGCCACGCTGGTCAGGAAGTCGTCATTTTCAGCCAGTACCGAGACACCCTGCGGCAGCGCCTGACCGCCTTCGTCGCGGGCATGCAGCAACAGCCTGCGAACATTGACCACCGAGAAGTCGACGGCATTGAATGAACCGCGTCCGGCGCTCAGGACCTTGGTGCCGTTCTGGATATCCACGCGCTTGGGCAGCGACCGGGTGTCCACTTGGAGACGACTGTTGTTGTAGGCGGGCAAACTGGCGATGACCGCCTGCCCTTTCGCGTCCGTCCATACCGGGCCTTGCGGTGTGCTGATCCTGGCCCCTGGAACCCCCCCCAAGGAAACAACGCCGAACGTTTCCTGGACCCGGTAAGGGGAAAAGGTCACCCCTTGTCCATGCGCTACGACACCACCTTTGAGGTAGCCACTGTAATTAGTGCTGAAACGGT
Organism: Pseudomonas beijingensis; assembly: GCF_030687295.1. Classification (NCBI taxonomy): domain Bacteria; kingdom Pseudomonadati; phylum Pseudomonadota; class Gammaproteobacteria; order Pseudomonadales; family Pseudomonadaceae; genus Pseudomonas; species Pseudomonas beijingensis. The sequence goes on from NZ_CP117425.1 coordinate 6,162,074, forward strand.
CTTGACTGGCCGCCAGCCCGACCTGCGCATAACGTGGCGTCGCGTTGACACTGCCTCGCGTCAGGGATTGCGAATGGTTAAGCCCCTGCTCGGTCCCCACCTCATAGTTGAGGTATTCGTTGACGCGCTCGCTGTAGGCGGCCGCCAGGGTCGAACGGCTGCCCTGATGCCTTAGAGAGGAACGGGCGCGACGGTCCTTGCCCAGCGGTACGCTGACCTGCAGGCGTACCGACACACCCTCGTCGTATGACCCTGATGTGCCCACCGCCGAATCAATGTGGGCACTCACGCTGGCATGCTTGAACGATTTGCTCCAGGAGCCGTACAAGCGCGCGTACGTCTGGTCATCGAATTGCGACGATTGGGAGTAACCCATCGAGAAACCACCCAACGCCGGATCGAACCAGCTGAGTCCGGCCGTGTATTGGTTCTTGAAGCGCGACGCCAGAAAATCATCCCGCTCGATATTTTTGTCGACGTAACGAATCTCTGAAACTTCGCGGTAGCCCGGCGTCTGCCGGGTGGCACTGAGTGTCAGGTCGAGGTTGTCGGCCAGCGCCGTGCCCAGGGAAAGACTGCTGCGCGCGCCGGACCTGCCGCTGGCCTTGTCATGGGAGACGTTGCTGCGCGCGCCAACCGAAAGGTTCGCCAGTGGTCGGGTATCGAGCCCAAGCCCCATCGCCTGATACGTCTGCGCACCCACCAGGCCGCTGCTGACCGCCGAGCTCTGCCCCAGCCCCCAGCTTGCGCTCCCCATCGCCAGCAACGGTTGCTCGCCCTCGCTTTCTCCTGACCCACGCACCTGGCCCAGGGAAAGGTAATAACCCGACTGAACGGGAACCGTGCCCCGGAACGACGCCGCCGGCACGACAAAACGCTGCTCTGCGCCACTGTCTTCGATCACGCTCACTTCAAGATCGCTGGTGCCGTTGAGGAGCGGCAAATTGCTGAGGGTGAAGGGGCCTTCCGGCACCAGCGTTGTGTAAATCAACGCACCGGACTGACGGACCTCCACCCGGGACTGACTCAAGGCCAACCCTTCCACCACGGCACCACTGGCGCCACCGCCGCGCTTCACGCCGTCGGGAAAGAACTGCAGACCGGAGAACTGCACACCACCGAACACCGGACTGTTGCTGGAAAGCTGTCCGACCTGGAAAGTCGATTGCAAAGGCAGCAGGTCGCGCTGGGCATAGGCGTACAGATGCTCGCTGCGTTGCACCCCGTTGATCGAGGTGTAAAGCTGGCGACTGCGGACAATCCAGTCCCCCAGATTGAAGCCGGCTTCCGTGGCCAGGGAGAGATAACGGTTTGCGCCGCCTGAACGCGATTGGCTTTCCAGGCCCAGCACATCGTAGTTGAGCAGCCCTGCCAGGCCGCCCCGGGCGAACATTTCCTCGCTCAGCCCCTGCTCTCGAAAGGCCTCGCTCGGGACCACCAGTGCGACCTCTTCGCGATTGGGGCGCAGGCTCACGACCGTATTGGGGTATTGCGCAAGGAAGTCATGGCAGGTCGGTGCTTCCCCTTCCCCTTGGTTGATCATTGCAGCAGGCACGCGCAAACCGGCCTTCTCCAACAAACCTTGGGTAAAGCACAGCTCACCATCGCGATCGAATTGCGCCTCGGTCAACCCGAGTTGATTGCCGTTGAGCCGCAGGCTCACGACGCGTGTGCCCTCGTGAAAACGCGGCGCGGTACGGAAGTAATCCGAAACACCGGGGTCGACGCCTCGGGAAGAGAGTATCGAGGCACCGAACTGAGCCTCTTGTTCCTGCGCGAGCACATAGCCATCGGTCCCGCACCAGATCGCTGCGGACAAGATCCACTTGCGTGACCAGAGTCGTTTGCCCGTCCATCCGCAAACCCACCGACGACCGCTGTTGCGTACGATAAGGCGCGGCGCCGCGTACATGACCTTCATCATCGACTCACGACCGGCGCATCAAAATTGCCAATCGCAAACCCATACAGCGTCGCGGGCTGGATCGTGACCGACGTGAGCTCGGGCACAGCCTCCTTGAGCGCGGCCGTCAGGGTCTCGCCCGGCAAGATATAGGTGCGGGGCAGGGAAACCGAGGTGTTCGGTGGGTTCAGATGCACCCGCTCCGACAAGCGCACGACGTAGGGGCTGTCGTTCTGCACCGCCAGGTTTTCCCCGTCGACTGTCCATTTCAAGAGTTCCCAGGGCGCCTGATGCCGAGGCAAACCCTTGGGATGGATGATCACCGGCAAGTTATGGCGAATGTTGATGCCCACCGTGGCACCGCCATCGGATTTCTTCTGCGGGATCCCTTCGAAAGTGACACGCTTGAGACGCTGGGTCTTGAGCGGCTCCTTGAAGGCCCCGATCAAACGGACCAACTGCGTTTCACCGGCATCGACCCGCATGATCGGCGGCGTCACGATCACCGACAGCTCGGGGTCTTCCGGTATGTGTTCAATCTTTGAATGAAGCAGCGCTGGGCCGGCATCGGTATTGGTGAGGTTGATATTGGCCTCGCCATGCTCTTCATAAAAGATAACCACCGTGGTTTCCGGTTGCATGCCGGCAGCCATCGCCGAGCCGCAAACAAAACAACCCAGGTACAGCGCTGCACGCAAAGCAAATCCAAGTTTCAGTAAAAAGTCCAAGGCACACTCTCCCGCCACGAATCGAAGTTCATGGAGCGATACATAGATCTGAATAAAATGCTCGAAACGGCCACAACCTGACGCCTGACCTTTCCTTCGTCAGCATCGATCAGCCGTGCAGAGCTAATATATCCAGCAAAGAGCCAGCCCCGGGATCGGGGCTGGCAATAACATCAGATGTAGTTCAGTTCCAGCGTTGCGCTGCCATCTATTTGCAGGTCATCCCGCACAACCAGTTCGGTTGTATTGTTGATCGCTGCTTCGATTTCCAACTCACCTGTGACTGATGTCAAAAGGTGCGGGCTAGTGACGCTATTTGGAGACCACGTGAGAACGTATTGGGGCACGCTACGGAGAAAATCTTGAGCGCCGATCCAAGCCGACGAAGTTCCGGACAGGATGGTTTTGAAGTCAGTGCCTCCGTCCACCGAATAGTTACGCACATGCAGGCTATAGGCGCCAATTTTATCGCCATCCGCGTTTGTCCCCAACCCGAAGCTATTGAGCGGATGAGCAAGGCCAGGATTGATAACTTCCATGGCTTCATGCTTTCTGCTGCCCGCCCGATTATCGCTAGCAGTTAAACCAACAAGTGTCGGTCCATCACAGGTGATGTTGAACGCCGTATTCAGTTTGTTCAGTTTGGTGTAATCGACAGGGCTCAAATCCGTGATAGCGATTCGTCCATAATCGACCGACAACGTAGGAATATTCAGCGAGCAACTGCCAGGAACAATGCTACCTGTCACTTGCAAGTCAGCCGCCTGGGCATTGGTGCAGGCCAATGCAAGAAGCGTGATTGCCGCCAAACCATATTTGTTTTTCATTACTATTTCCTTCAAATAGCATCAATTGGATGCTAATCATGCAACGCCTGGGAACTCCTTCCCCCTATCACACCTAACTCAGCAGGCAGAACTTCTTCCTGAAACCCAACAGTCGCAACAACTAACATCACGGCGAAATTGCCGAGCGAAAGTATCGGGAAAAGCCGCTTAAAGATAAGCAGGAAACATCATCATTTATCGTAGGAAACTACTACCACCCATAAAACAATAGGTACTTTCCTACAATACTTTCCTGCGTAATTATCGCTTCTATCCAAAACCGTCACCGACCGAAACCCAGCAGCATCCGTTGGCGGCGGTCGTCGATCGTGGCAGGATGGCGAGGTTATCGACCGAGACTTTTTGACCATGCCGCCATCCCAAGCCAAGAATCTGTCCCTGATCGCCGCCATCGACCTGGGCTCCAACAGCTTCCACATGGTCGTCGCCAAGGCCCAGAACGGGGAAATCCGCATTCTTGAGCGGCTCGGCGAGAAGGTCCAGTTGGCCGCCGGCATCGACGAAGAACGCCAACTGAGCGAAGAATCCATCCAGCGCGGGCTCGATTGCCTCAAGCGGTTTGCCCAACTGATCAACGGTATGCCCCTGGGCGCGGTGCGGATCGTGGGCACCAACGCCCTGCGTGAAGCGCGCAACCGTGGCGAATTCATCCGTCGCGCCGAAGAGATCCTCGGCCATCCGGTGGAAGTCATCTCCGGCCGTGAAGAAGCCCGCCTGATCTACCTTGGCGTTTCCCACACCCTGGCCGATACCCCGGGCAAGCGCCTGGTGGCGGACATCGGTGGTGGCAGTACCGAATTCATCATTGGCCAGCGCTTCGAACCGCTGCTGCGCGAAAGCCTGCAGATGGGCTGCGTCAGCTACACCCAGCGCTATTTCCGCGACGGCAAGATCACCCCGGCCCGCTACGCCCAGGCCTACACGGCGGCGCGCCTGGAAATCATGAGCATCGAACACGCCCTGCACCGCCTGACCTGGGACGAAGCCATCGGCTCCTCGGGGACCATTCGCGCCATCGGCCTGGCGCTCAAGGCGGGCGGCCACGGTACCGGCGAGGTCAACGCCGAGGGCCTGGCCTGGCTCAAGCGCCGAGTATTCAAGCTCGGTGAAGCGGACAAGATCGATTTCGAAGGCATCAAGCCCGACCGCCGGGCGATTTTCCCGGCGGGCCTGGCGATCCTCGAAGCGATTTTCGACGCCCTCGAACTGCAACGCATGGACCACTGCGAGGGCGCCCTGCGCGAAGGCGTGCTCTACGACCTGCTGGGGCGTCATCATCACGAAGACGTGCGTGAACGCACCCTGGGCTCGCTCATGGAGCGTTATCACGTTGACCTGGAGCAGGCTGTACGGGTCGAACGCAAAGCCCTGCATGCCTTCGACCAGGTGGCTGACGACTGGGACTTGAACGACGGGGTGTGGCGCGAATTGCTGGGCTGGGCCGCCAAGGTCCATGAAGTGGGCCTGGACATCGCCCACTATCACTACCACAAGCACGGCGCCTACCTGATCGAGCACTCGGACCTGGCGGGTTTCTCCCGGGAAGACCAACAGATGCTCGCGCTATTGGTGCGCGGCCATCGACGCAACATTCCCAAGGATAAATTCGCCGAGTTCGGCGATGACGGCATCAAGCTGATTCGCCTGTGCGTGCTGCTGCGTTTTGCGATCCTGTTCCACCACATCCGTGGCACCCAGGAAATGCCGCAAGTGGCCCTGCACGCCGACGGCGATCAACTGGACGTGATGTTCCCCGAGGGTTGGCTGGAAGAAAACCAGCTGACCCAGGCCGACTTCGCCCAGGAAGCCGACTGGCTGACCCGGGTCGGGATTGTGCTGAACATTCACTGAGTCCAGCGACAACACCGATCTCTTGTGGCGAGGGGATTTATCCCCGCTGGGCTGCGAAGCAGCCCCAGGGAGGTTGGGCTCAGTAGATCTGACACACCGCGCTGCCAGGTTTTAGGGCTGCTTCGCAGCCCAACGGGGATAAATCCCCTCGCCACAGCAAGCTCCCTCGCCACAAAAGCCAAGCTCGTCTCCGAGCGTTTAACGAACCGCCAACACCGGGCTGCTCAAGCGCTCCAGCAAGGTCGCCTGGGCGCTGCGCGGGTTCTGGTTGCCGGTCGGCGTGTTGCGGATGTAGCGACCATCCGACTGCAGGCTCCAGCTGTGGGTGTTGTCGGTGAGGTAGCTTTCCAATTCCTTCTTGACCCGCAGGATCAGCTTCTTGCCTTCCACCGGGAAGCAGGTCTCGACCCGCTTGTCGAGGTTGCGCTCCATCCAGTCGGCGCTGGACAGGAACATCTGCTCCTCACCGCCGTTGAGGAAGTAGAACACCCGCGTATGCTCCAGGAACCGCCCGATGATCGAGCGTACATGGATGTTGTGGGACACCCCCGGGATGCCCGGCCGCAGGCAGCACATGCCCCGCACCACTAGGTCGATGCGCACGCCCGACTGGCTGGCCTTGTACAACGCACGAATGATCTTCGGGTCGGTCAGCGAGTTGAACTTGGCAATGATGTGGGCCGGCTTGCCGTCCAGGGCGAACTGCGTCTCCCGGGCGATCATGTCGAGCATGCCCTTTTTCAGGGTGAACGGCGCGTGCAGCAGTTTCTTCATGCGCAGGGTCTTGCCCATGCCGATCAACTGGCTGAACAGCTTGCCGACGTCTTCGCACAAGGCATCGTCAGAGGTCAGCAGGCTGTAGTCGGTGTACAGGCGGGCGTTGGCGGCGTGGTAGTTGCCGGTGCCCAAGTGGGCGTAACGCACGATCTCACCGGCCTCACGACGCAGGATGAGCATCATCTTGGCGTGGGTCTTGAAGCCGACCACGCCGTAGATCACCACCGCGCCGGCCGCTTGCAGACGGCTGGCCAGTTGCAGGTTCGATTCTTCATCGAAGCGGGCGCGCAATTCGATCACCGCCGTGACTTCCTTGCCGTTTCGCGCCGCGTCCACCAGGGCATCGACAATTTCCGAGTTGGCGCCACTGCGGTACAGGGTCTGGCGCACCGCCAGGACGTGGGGGTCCTTGGCGGCCTGGCGCAGCAGGTCGACCACCGGCGTGAACGACTCGAACGGGTGCAGCAGCAGGATGTCCTGCTTGCTGATCACGCTGAAAATATTCTCGCTGTTTTGCAGCAGTTTCGGGATCTGCGGCGTGAACGGCAGGTATTGCAGTTCCGGGTGGCTGTCCAGGCCGGTGATGCTGAACAGTCGGGTCAGGTTGACCGGACCGTTGACCTGATACAGCTCGGTCTCGTGCAGGTTGAACTGCTTGAGCAGGTAGTCGGACAAGTGTTTCGGGCAGGTGTCGGCCACCTCAAGGCGCACCGCATCGCCGTAGCGACGGGAGAACAGCTCGCCGCGCAAGGCGCGGGCCAGGTCTTCGACGTCCTCGGTGTCCACCGACAAGTCGGCGTTACGGGTCAGACGGAACTGGTAGCACCCCTTCACCTTCATGCCCTGGAACAGGTCATCGGCGTGGGCGTGGATCATCGACGACAGGAACACATAGTTGTCGCCAGGGCCGCCAACGTCTTCCGGCACGCGGATGATGCGCGGCAACAGGCGTGGCGCCGGGATGATCGCCAGGCCGGAATCGCGACCGAAGGCGTCGATGCCTTCCAGTTCGACGATGAAGTTCAGGCTCTTGTTGACCAGCAACGGGAACGGGTGCGTCGGATCGAGGCCGATCGGCGTAATGATCGGCGCGATCTCGTCGCGGAAATAGCGGCGCACCCAGGTCTTGATCTTGGTGTTCCAGTTGCGGCGACGGATGAAGCGCACCTGGTGCTTTTCCAGCTCCGGCAACAGGATGTCGTTGAGGATCGCGTACTGGCGGTCCACATGGCCGTGGACCAGTTCGCTGATGCGGGCCAGGGCCTGGTGCGGTTGCAAACCGTCGGCACCCGCCTGTTCACGAGCGAAGGTGATCTGCTTCTTCAGGCCGGCGACGCGGATTTCGAAAAACTCATCCAGGTTGCTGGAAAAGATCAGCAGAAATTTCAGCCGTTCCAGCAGCGGGTAGGACTCGTCCAGCGCCTGCTCCAGCACGCGGATGTTGAACTGCAGTTGCGACAGCTCGCGATGGATGTACAGGCTGCTGTCATCCAGGTTCGGAATGGCAATTGCCGGCGCCGGGATGGGCTCGACGACAGCCGGGGGAGCAGGCTCCAGCTCCGGCGGCGTTTCGGCAACTTGCTCGACCACGGGTTGAGCGTCTTTTACGGCAACTTCGGAGAGTCCTTCGGTATTCATCGCAAGTTCCTGGGAGGCTATTTCTGCTCTCGTAACAATTGGGCGGCGCGCACAGCAAAGTAAGTCAGGATGCCATCAGCGCCTGCGCGTTTGAAAGCGGTCAAGGACTCCAGGATTACCCCTTCGCCCAACCAACCGTTCTGGATCGCGGCCATGTGCATGGCGTACTCGCCGCTGACCTGATAAACAAAGGTCGGCACTTTGAATTCGTCTTTGACCCGGCAAAGAATGTCGAGGTAGGGCATGCCAGGCTTGACCATGACCATGTCTGCCCCTTCTGACAAGTCGGCCGCCACTTCGTGCAAGGCTTCCTGACTGTTGGCCGGGTCCATCTGATAAGAGGCCTTGTTGGCCTTGCCCAGGTTCAGGGCCGAGCCGACCGCATCGCGGAACGGGCCGTAATAGGCGCTGGCGTACTTGGCCGAATAGGCCATGATCCGCACGTTGACGTGACCGGCCACCTCGAGGGCTTCGCGGATCGCCTGGATGCGCCCGTCCATCATGTCCGACGGCGCAACCACCTGGGCACCGGCCTCGGCGTGGGACAGCGCCTGCCTGACCAGCGCATCGACGGTAATGTCGTTCTGCACGTAGCCTTCTTCATCGAGGATGCCGTCCTGCCCGTGGGTGGTGAACGGGTCCAGCGCCACGTCGGTGATCACCCCCAGCTCCGGGAAGCGCTCACGCAGGGCACGGGTCGCACGTTGGGCGATGCCCTCAGGGTTCCAGGCTTGCGCGGCGTCCAGGGACTTGAGCGCCGGCGGCGTAACCGGGAACAGGGCCAGCGCCGGGATACCCAGTTCGACCCAGTGGGCAGCTTCTTCGAGCAGCAGGTCGATGGTCAGGCGTTCCACCCCGGGCATCGACGCCACCGCTTCGCGACGGTTCTCCCCATCCAGCACGAATACCGGCAGGATCAGGTCATCGGTGGTCAGCACGTTTTCACGCACCAGCCGACGAGAAAACTCATCACGACGGTTACGACGCAGGCGGGTAGCAGGGAACAGACGATTGGCGGGGGTAAAGCTCACGGCAGACTCCTGAGCCCGCAGACGGGCGAGCGTGACAGTTATAAGCGACCATTATGACGAACGCGTGACAGTTGTGCTTAAGCGCGACCGGTAGTCGCAGTCATTGTCTTCTGTAGGAATTGTTCACGTCGAGACACATTTCGATACTTTCCTGAATGTGCCCGAAGGGTTAGGCTGCGCGTTCATTTCGCCAGCACCCAGACAATGCTCCAACAATTTCTGCATGACTTCGGCTACTTGGCCCTGTTTATCGGCACGTTTTTCGAAGGCGAAACCATCCTCGTGCTCGCAGGCTTCCTGGCGTTCCGTGGCTACATGGACATCAACCTGGTGGTGGTCGTGGCGTTCTGCGGCAGTTACGCCGGCGATCAGCTGTGGTATTTCCTGGGGCGCAAGCACGGCCGCAAGCTCCTGGCGCGCAAGCCGCGCTGGCAGTTGATGGGGGATCGCGCGCTGGAGCACATTCGCCGGCATCCGGACATCTGGGTCCTGAGCTTCCGCTTCGTCTACGGCCTGCGCACGGTGATGCCGGTGGCGATCGGCCTGTCAGGCTATCCGCCGGGCCGCTACCTGCTGCTCAACGGCATCGGCGCGGCGATCTGGGCCACGGCCCTGGCCGCCGCCGCGTACCACTTCGGCGCGGTGCTCGAAGGCATGCTGGGCAGCATCAAGAAATACGAGTTGTGGGTACTCGGCGCGCTGCTGGTGCTAGGCTTGGTCCTGTGGCTGCGCCGGCGCATCAAGAATGCGCGTCTGGCCAAGAAAGTCCTCGAAGCCGAACGCCTGGAACAAACCAGGTCCGACGCACCTACGACGCCAACCGAGTAAATCGGCTGCGACAGCAATACAGCCCGATGCCACTGAGCAGGCTGTAGCTGAGCAGCCCGACCCAGGCCCCATGGCTCATCACCGCGCTGACCGGCCACAACCCGGTCAAGGGCGCCAGCCACACCAGCGGCAGGTTCGAGGCCAGCCGCAACAGCTCCAGCTTCAGCGCCCACGGGCGATTCTCCAGGGCCACGCCCAACACGAACAGACCGAACGCCACCGCCCCCCACCCCAACACCAGGGCGGCGACCGGCAGGCTGCTTTCAAGGTTCATCAAATAACTGCCCAAGGCAATGTAGACGCAGAACTGCAGCCCCACGTACCACTGTTGGCGCAGGTCCAGCGGCACGGCGAATTTGCGGAACTGGCTCAGGTTCGGCTTGTTCAGCGGGTACTGGGCTGCAACGTCCGCCGGACGCCAACCGGTGGGCATGAACCAGATTCGCAGCTTGTCCCACCAACGCCCGGTCCGCCGCGCATCGGCCCACAGCTGGGCATAGAACTGCAGGTTGGCCCACAACGGATTCCAACTCGCCAGCGGCGTGGTCACGCCGAAAATCACCGGTTCGTTATCGTCTTCTTCTTGGAAGGTGCCAAACAGACGGTCCCAAATAATGAACACCCCGCCGTAGTTGCGATCCATGTAGAGAGGGTTCTGTGCATGGTGGGCACGATGATTGGACGGCGTCACGAAGCACCACTCCAGCCAGCCGAGCTTGGGAATGTGTTGGGTGTGGACCCAGAACTGGTACAGCAGATTCAACGCCGCGACGCTGACGAAGACCACCAGCGGCACACCCAGTACGGCGAGCGGGACGTAGAAAATCCAGCTCAACAGGAACCCGGTGCTGGTCTGGCGCAGTGCGGTGGACAGGTTGTAGTCCTCGCTCTGGTGATGCACCGAATGGGCGGCCCAGAGGATGTTGCGCTCATGGCCCATGCGGTGCAGCCAGTAGTAGCAGAAGTCGTAGAGCACGAAGGCGAACACCCAGGTCCAGGCCCGGTCGGCAGGCAATTCGATGACGGCCAGGTGTTTCAACGCAAAGGCGTAGGTCACCAGCCCCACGCCTTTGGTCAACAGGCCCGTGGTGGTCGACAGCACGCCGGTGCTCAAGCTGTTGATCGCGTCTGCCACGCGGTAGTGGCTCACGCCCCGCCAACGATCGGCCAGCAACTCGACGGCAATCAGCACGAAGAAGAACGGCACGGCATACAGGATGAAGTTCATGACGCAACCCGGGCATGCAAGGCAGGGAGATAGTCGGCAGATTAGGTGTAGCTGCCCGATCCCCCTATGGCAACGAGTGACAAATTAGTAGACATTTAACGCCATGAATCTGGAGAAAAAAGCCCATGAGCAAAAAAATTGCAGTGATCCTTTCCGGCTGTGGCGTGTATGACGGCGCCGAGATCCACGAAAGCGTGATCACCCTGCTGCGCCTCGATCAGCGCGGGGCGCAAGTCCAGTGCTTCGCCCCCAACATTGCCCAACTGCACGTGATCAATCACCTGACCGGCGAGGAAATGCCCGAGAGTCGCAACGTGTTGGTGGAATCGGCGCGGATCGCCCGGGGCAACGTGAAGGATTTGCGCGAAGCCAACGCCGAGGATTTCGACGCTCTGATCGTACCCGGTGGTTTTGGCTCGGCGAAAAACCTCTCCAACTTTGCTGTCGAAGGCGCCGGTTGCACTGTCCAGCCTGAGGTCCTGGCCTTGACCGAGGCTTTTGCCGAAGCGGGTAAACCGGTCGGGCTGATCTGCATCTCACCGGCCCTGGCGGCAAAAATCTATGGCCCGGGGGTGACGTGCACCATCGGCAACGACCCGGACACCGCGGCAGCCGTGGGCAAAATGGGCGGCACTCACGAAGAGTGCGCGGTAACCGACATCGTCGAAGACCGCGCGCGCAAACTGGTCAGCACCCCGGCCTACATGCTGGCACAGAACATCAGCGAAGCGGCTTCAGGCATCAACAAACTGGTGGACCGGGTGTTGGAGCTGACCCACGAGAACGACGCCTGACCCCACCACCACTACCCCTGTGGGAGCGAGCTTGCTCGCGATGGCGTCAGTTCAGTTGCATGTGTATTGGCTGACACACCGTTATCGCGAGCAAGCTCGCTCCCGCAGGAGGTCGAGCCAGGCTTAAGCGATTCGGGTCAGGCGCGTCAGGATCCGATCCAGTGCATTGGCAAACCCCTGCTTGTCCCGCTCGCTATAGGCCGCCGGACCGCCGCCCACATGACCCTGCTCACGCAAATCGGTGAACAGGTTGCGCACCGCCAGCCGCTCGCCCATGTTCTGCGCATCGAACTCCTTGCCCCGCGGGTCCAGGGCGGCGACGCCCTTCTTCACCAACCGGTCGGCCAGGGGCACGTCGCTGCAGATCACTAGCTCACCCGGCACGGCGTGCTCTACCAGGTAATCGTCCGCCGCGTCAGGGCCGCTGGGCACCACGATCAATTTCACACAGGCCAGGGCCGGCTTGATCTGCGGTTGACCGGCCACCAGTACCACCTCGAATCGGCGCTTCAGGGCGAACTTGACCACCAGTTCCTTCGCTGCCTTGGGGCAGGCGTCGGCGTCGATCCATACGCGCATTGAGTGGTTTCCTCTAAATTGAAAAGAAAAGCATCGCGGGCAAGCCTTGCTCCCACACAAGCCTTGCTCCCACAAGCCTTGCTCCCATAGTCTGTGGGAGCAAGGCTTGCTCGCGATTATGAGCGCAGCGAATGCTTTTCAGGAAACCTGGACCCGACGCTTCTCCGCCACCCAACTGCGCCCATACAACACCATGATCGCCAGGATCGCCACCACTTGAGCGGCCAGCGAATAGGCATCGGCATGAATGCCCAGCCAGTCGAAATCGAAGAACGCCACCGGGTGGGTGCCGAAGATCCCGGCCTCCTGCAACGCCTTCACGCCATGGCCGGCGAACACCACCGACAGTGCGCACAGCAACGCGGCGTTGATGCTGAAGAACAGCGCCAGCGGCAGTTTCGCCGAGCCACGCAGAATCACCCAGGCCAGCCCCACCAGCAACACCAGCGCCGTCGCGCCGCCGGCCAGCACGGCGTTATGCCCGGCAGGACCCGCTTGCAGCCACAGGGTCTCGTAGAACAGGATCACTTCGAACAGTTCGCGATAGACCGAGAAGAACGCCAGGATCGCAAAACCAAAACGACCACCGCCGCCCACCAGGCTGCTCTTGATGTAATCCTGCCAGGCCGCGGCGTGACGCCGGTCGTGCATCCACACCCCCCAGCCACAGCACCATCACACTGGCGAACAACGCCGTCGCGCCTTCGAGCAGCTCGCGCTGGGCGCCGCTGACATCGATCACATACGCCGCCAGGCCCCAGGTCGCCAAACCGGCCAGCAATGCCAGGCCCCAACCGACGTTGACGCTGCGCACCGCCGACTGCTGGCCGGTGTTGCGCAGGAACGCCAGGATCGCCGCCAGCAACCAGGATCGCTTCCAACCCTTCGCGCAGCAGAATCAGCAACCCGGAGATGTAGCTCAGCGACCAGCTCAAACCATCGCCGCCCAACAGGCCGGCGGACTCCTTCAACTTGGCCTTGGCCGCGTCCAGGCGCTGCTCGGCCTGCTCCACCGGCAAACCGTCCTGTAGCGACTGACGGTAGGCCATCAGGGCCTTTTCGGTGTCCTTGCGAACGTTGGCATCGACGTTGTCCAGCGAGCTTTCCACCAGCTCGAACCCTTCCAGGTAAGCCGCTACCGACAGGTCGTAGGCCTGGTCATGGCCACCGGCGCGATACGCCGCGATGCTTTTATCCAGGGTGGCGGCCGTGTAGTCGAGCAACTGCGCCGGGCCACGTTGCACCTGCGGCGGCTGGGCGCGCTGGGCACGGAATGTCGCCGCCGCTGCGGGGCCTTGCGCGGCGAGGACTTCCGCAGGAGTCTGGCGCGCCAGGTCAGCGAGGTTGAAGACCTGTTCACTTTTGGCCGCGGCCGGGTCGGCGCTGAAGCTGGCGATGTAGGTCGCCAGGTCCCAGCGCTGACGGTCGTCGAGCTGATCGGCGAACGCCGGCATGTCGGTGCCTTCGATGCCCATGCCGAGGGTGTTGTAGATCCCATAGAGACTCAGGCGATCCAGACGCTGGGCGTCGCGCAAGTTGGACGGCGGCGGCTCCAGGCCGACACCGGCAGGACCGTCGCCGGCGCCGTTGGCCCCGTGGCACACCGAACAATTCTGCGCATACAACGGCGCGCCGCGGGCCGGGTCCGGGGTGATGACCGGTGCCTGGCTGACTTCATACGCCACCGCCAGCCTGGCCCCCAGTTGCCGCGCCAGGCGGGCGACATCGCCGCCGTCCTGGCGCTGAGTGATCGCCGCGCGCAAGGTGCCGATGCCTTGGACCAGCTCAGCCTTTTCCGGCTTGGCCGGCAGGCCGGCGATCAGCCCTTCCAGCGCCTGGGTGAATTCCAGTTGCTCGCGGTATTCCGCATCGTCGATGACCTTGCCCATCTCGACCGTCGCCGGGTAATCCGCCCCAATGTAATCCAACAAATGCAGCGCCTGGGGGGCACTCTCGACGGTATCGGCCAGCAGCGGAGTGCTGCTCAGCGCAAGCAATGGCAGTACAAGCCAGGCCAGGAAACGGAACGGCGCAGTCATGAATGACTCTCGGTTGGTAATAAGAAGTAACACATTGTTCACTTCCAATGGCTTTGGCTCAAGGGCCGATGTGTTTGAGGGGCCGATTTTCATCGGATTTCATGCTTTGGAGGTGATGTCACAAAAACAGCATTTCAGAATTGAAAAGCCATTACATAGCCAAGCGCCATGTTTATAATCCCTCGCCTTCTTATCATTCGATGGCATAAAAGCTCCTCTTTTTATGAGGAACCGGCAGCGTCCCGACGCTTGTCCGTGGGATCGCTCCAGCCCGACCCGCACACCCCGGCTGCTATCAGGGAAGAAATGTTCATGGCATCCCGTGCCGTTTTTTCGGTCGCCCTTGGCGCGATCACCTTGTTGTCCGGCTGCTCGGCCTTTCGCAACTACGACAGTGAATTGGCCCAGACCAACCAGCAACTGGCGTCCGGCAACGTCGACGGCGCGTTGACCCTGCTGGAAAAGAACAACTCCAGCCAAGACAAAGACCTGCTGTATTACTTCGAGAAAGGTGAGCTGCTGCGTGCCAAGGGCGACTTGTCCGGCAGCCAGACAGCCTGGAACAGCGCCGACCAGCAGGTTGGCCAGTGGGAAGACGCGGTCAAGCTCGACTCGGCCAAGTACTTGGCCCAGTTCGGCAGTTTCCTGGTGAACGATAAAGTCCGCCGCTATGAAGGCTACGATTACGAAAAGGTCATGCTGACCACGCAGATGGCCCTGAATCTGCTGGCGGTGAATGACTTCGACGGCGCGCGGACCCAGATCAAGAAGACCCACGAACGCGAAGCGGTGATCGCCGACCTGCGGGACAAGGAATACCTCAAGCGCGAGGAAGAAGCCGAGAAACAAGGGGTCAAGACCGAATACAAGGACCTCCAGGGTTATCCGGTGGCCAGCCTCGACGCCCCGGAAGTGGTCAGCCTCAAGAACAGCTACCAGAGCGCGTTCAGCCATTACCTGGCCGGTTTCGTCTACGAAGCCCTGGGTGAAAAGGACCTGGCCGCACCGGGTTATCGCAAGGCCGCCGAACTGCGCCCCAACACTCCGTTGCTGGAGCAGGCCCTGCGCGACCTCGACAAACCCGCCGCCAAAAGCGATGACAGCGACATCCTGATCGTCGTGCAGAGCGGCCTGGCACCGTCCCGGGATTCGATCCGCATTCCCCTGCCCTTGCCGATCAGCGGCAACCTGGTGATCACGCCGTTGTCGTTCCCGCTGATCAAGCCCGACACCTCCACGGCCACCTTCGGCCAGATCGGTGTCGACGGCCGTCAGTTGGACCTGACCCAGCTCAATAGCACCACCGCCATGTCCCGCCGGGCCCTGCGCGACGACATGCCGGGCATCATCCTGCGCACCACCGTGCGCGCCGTCACCCGTGGCGTGGCGCAAAAGCAGATCAACGAAACCAACCCCCTGGCCGGCCTGGCCGTGGGTCTAACCTCGGCGGTACTCGAAGGCGCCGACACGCGGACCTGGCGCACCCTGCCCGACTATACCCAGGTGGTGCGCCTGCGCCTGAAGAAAGGCGAGCACCAGGTCACCTTGCCAAGCGCGGTGGGCGGTTCGGTGGTCAAGGTCACCGTCGACCAGCGCTACCAGGTCATCAGCCTGCGGGCGGTGGGCAACCAGGTGTTCGCCGGTGGCCTGGCGGCCCAGGTGATGCCAAGCGCCAACCCGACCGCCATTGCCCTCAAGCAACCTTAAGAACGGAGTCTTGTTCACATGCGTTTAAAACTGATCGCCGTCGGCGCCCTGGCCTTGCTGGCCGGTTGCGCCACCCCGCCGCCACCGGAGCCGGGCAGCGCCGCCAGCAAGGTCGTGGCGATGGGCAAGACCAAGAACATCGTGGTCGGCGCCATGCGCGTGGCCCGGGAAAACGGTTACCTGACCGTCAATGTCCAGTTGAGCAACACCAGCTACAACAACAAGACGATGTATTACCGCTTTGCCTGGCTGGGGCCGGAAGGCTTTCCAATCGCCGAGGAAGAAACCTGGAAAAGCCTGACGCTGTACGGCGAACAGACCAGCTTCCTGCCGGCCATCGCGCCCACACCCAAGGCCGTGGATTTCCGTTTGGAAATCAATACCCCTTGAGACAGATGCACATTTCCTGTGGCGAGGGGATTTATCCCCGCTGGGCTGCGCAGCAGCCCCAATTTTAAGCGAGCGCTGCGCACTCGAACGGGGATAAATCCCCTCGCCACAGACCTTTTATTCAGTTTTCGAGAGCACCCACATGTTCGTACGCATTTCCTCCCTCGCCCTCGCCGCCCTGCTGGTCAGCGGCTGTGCCAACAACTCGCCGGTCCTGGGCAACAAGAACATCAGCTACGGCGATACCAAGGCCGTGGAAACCGTGACCAACGAGTTCGGCTCCACCGACCTGCAAATGATCGCCGAGTCCATGACCCGCTCCCTGGCCCAGTCCGGCATCCTGCAGGGTCGCCCAGTGGTCCAGGTCTATGACGTGAAGAACAAGACCAGCGAATACATCGACACCCGCGAAATCACCACCAGCATCAAGACCCAGCTGATGAAGACCGGCGCTGCCCGTTTCGCCAGCGACAACACCGCCATGGACAGCCAGGTCGACCAGCTCAAGCTGCAGAACCAGAGCGGCCTGTACAAGAAAAGCACCGTGGCCAAGACCGGCAACATGATCGCTGCCAAGTACCGCCTTGAGGGCTCCATCAGCTCGATCGTCAAGCGCAGCAGCGACTACAAGGACGTCTTCTACAAATTCAGCCTGCAATTGATCGACGTCGAGAGCGGTCTGGCCGAGTGGATGGACGAAAAAGAAATCCGCAAGACCACGGAGCGCTAAGCCATGCGCACATGGATAGGCATCATGGCCCTGGCCTGCGCATTTGGCGCGCAGGCGGCCCCAAAAGTCGCGGTGACCGACCTTGCGTACCAGGAACGGGTGGAGGAGTACATCCACACCGTTTCGGCGCAGAGCAACTTCCAGGCGAACCCCTACAGCGCCAGCGCTTCCTCGAGCTACGACGAGATGGAAGCCACCAGCAGCTACATCGAGCAGGGCGAACTGCGCAAGTTCACCGGCGACATCAAGGGCGAGATCCTGCGCAGCGGGATGTTCCAGCTGACCCAGGGGACGCCCCACACGGCGGCGTCCAATGGCGACGTCTATGACGTGATCAAGCGCATCAAGGCCGGGAACTTCAAGGGTGCCGACTACGTGCTGTTCGGCACGGTGTCGGACATCGACTTCACCCGCGACATCAACGAGCTGGCCAATACCGACAGCTACTCGGCCGTGCTGGCGCTGACCCTGGTGGCGGATTTCAGCCTGATCAACACCAAGACCTACGAAATCACCTCGGCCTTTACAGCCATGGGCGAAGGCCAGGACACCAAGTTGCTGAACCACCGGGACGTGCGCATCAGCCTCAACCGTCCACGGGTGGTGCGCGAAGTGTCCAAGGCCCTGGGGGAAGACGTGGCGCGGCAGCTAAGCGAACAGCTTGGTGGCCCGAGCTACGAACAGCCCCGCGAACCGGTGCAGCGCAATAACCTGCCTCGGGATACGGCGCCGGTAATCCTGCGCTGAATCACTGAGCGAATGCTCTGTGGCGCAGAGGTCTTGTGGGAGCAAGGCTATGTGGGAGCAAGGCTTGCCCGCGATGGAGCGACTCTATTTCTGAAAGACCTCATCGCCTCAATCGCGGGCAAGCCTTGCTCCCACAGTCTTGCTCCCACATAGCTTTGCTCCCACAAAAGCTCCCTCGCCACGGGTTTTGCTTTATGCAGCGGCCTTTCTGATCGTCGCGAGCAAACCCGCCGCGCCAATGAACAGACCCGCGAAGGCACGGTTCATCCGCCGTTGCTGTTTCGGGGTGCGCAACAGGCGCAGGACTTTGGACGCCAACCCGGTGTAGCCGGCCATGACGATGAGATCGACGACGATCATGGTGACGCCCAGGATCAGGTATTGCTGGATCAACGGTGCATGGGGATTGATGAACTGCGGCAACACCGCCAGCATGAACACCAGCGCCTTGGGGTTGCTGACGTTGACCAGAAAGCCGCGAAACACCAGTGCCAGGGGCTTGCCGATGGGCCGCGGGGCCGCGTCGTCAGTCATGTCACCGGGAATGGCTCGCCATTGTTTGACACCCAGGTAAACCAGGTAAGCCACGCCGAACCACTTGATCGCATAGAACGCGGTGGCCGACGCCGTGAGGATCGCGCCAACACCGGCGGCGACGATCACGATTTGCAACGCCAGGCCCAATTGCAGGCCCAAGGCGTTCCAGTAACCGCGCCAGAAGCCGTATCGCAAGCCACTGGACATCGATGCAATGGCACCGGCACCTGGGGAAAGACTGATCACCCAACAGGCGGCAAAAAACGCCAGCCATGTTTCCAGCAACATTGCACACCTCGGCTCGGATTCGTCGAAACGACTAAGCTAATGCGCCGTCACGTCGTTGACCACCGTTTTTTGCCCAAGTATCTAAGCCAATGTGAACACCGTGGCGAGGGAGCTTGCTCCCGCCGGGCTGCGCAGCAGTCCTTTACTCGACGAGCCCACCCACCGGAAACGCTTCGCTGCCACGCCAGCGCCGCACCGAACGCTGGAAAAACAGGCTGTTGGGCACCTGCACCATGGCGCTGCCGGTGCCGAGTTCCTCGGGTTCGATCAGCGTGGTGTACAGCAGATTGATCGCCACCACGCGCCCCTTGATGCCGGGCTTGTCGGTGGTGTCCACCAGTTCGACCACATCGCCCAGGCGAAACGGTCCGACGGTGTAGATCAAAACGGCGCAGAACAGATTCGACAGCACGCTCCAGATGGCAAAGAACGCCACCGCCGCCACTGCGACGAAGCCCGACAGAGCCGTCCACAGCACTGTGGCCGAGACGCCCAGGCGTTCGAGCACCACCAGCACCGCAGTGCCCATGATCAGCCAGCGCAGCACGCCCCGCAGGATAATCACCAATTGCGGTGGGAGCGGGTAACGCTCGCCCAGGCCCGTGAGCGCACGCGCGACGAAGCGCTGCGAGACATAACCGGCCACCAGGATCAGCAGGATTTGCACACCGAGCCAGATCGGCTCGATCCATAGGACAGGGACAGGCAACGCCAACGCTTCCATCAGGACAACGCCTCCAGCTCCGCTTGCAGGGTTTCCAGCAGTTCCAGCGCTTGCATCCAAGCCTCCTCGAGCTCCGCTTCCCGAACCTTCAACCTGGCCTGTTCAGCCAGCAGGTCACGCAACTCATCCTTGCGCGCCGCCTCGTACAGACCACTGTCGCCCAGGCTGGTTTCGATTTTCTGCAGCTTTTCATGCAGCTTGCCCAGCTCGGCTTCGAGCTTGTCGGCCTCGCGCTTGTGCGGCGCCAGTTGCTGACGCAACGCGGCGGCGGCCTGGCGCTGGGCCTTTTTGTCGGTCTTGTCCGGGTTGACCGGCGTGCTGCTGACCGGCGCGTTGCGCTGGCGGTATTCCACCAGCCAACGAGCGTAGTCTTCCAGATCGCCGTCGAACTCCTCGACCTTGCCGTCGGCGACCAGGAAGAAATTATCCGTGGTGCTCTTGAGCAAATGCCGATCGTGGGACACCACCAACACCGCACCACTGAATTCCTGCAGGGCCATCGTCAGGGCCAGGCGCATTTCCAGGTCCAGGTGGTTGGTCGGTTCGTCGAGCAGCAACAGGTTCGGCCGGCCCCAGGCGATCAACGCCAGCGCCAGGCGTGCCTTTTCGCCACCGGAGAAATTCAACACTGGCTCGTCGATGCGCGCCCCGCGGAAATCGAAACCGCCGAGAAAATCGCGCAGGACCTGTTCACGCTCGGTCGGCGCCAATCGTTGCAGATGCAGCAACGGGCTGGCCTTGGAATCCAGGGAGTCGAGTTGGTGCTGGGCGAAGTAGCCAACGACGGTGTTTTCGCCTCGGGTCAAACGCCCAGCCAATGGCTGGAGTTCGCCAGAGAGGTTTTTGATCAGGGTCGACTTACCGGCACCGTTGGGGCCCAGCAGACCGATCCGCGCCCCCGGGGTCAGTTGCAGCTTGACCTTCTCCAGCACGGTCTTGTCGCCGTAGCCCAGGCGCGCGTCGGACAGGTCGATCAACGGGCTGGAAATCTTGCTCGATTCGCGGAAGACAAAATCGAACGGTGAATCGACGTGGGCCGCCGACAGCTCTTCCATCCGCTCCAGCGCCTTGATCCGGCTCTGGGCCTGGCGGGCCTTGGTGGCCTGGGCCTTGAAGCGGGCGATGTAGCTTTCCATGTGCGCACGTTGCGCCTGTTGCTTCTCGTAGGCCTGCTGTTGCTGGGCCAGGCGTTCAGCACGAGCGCGCTCGAAGGCGCTGTAGCCGCCGCGGTACAAGGTGAGCTTGCGCTGGTCGACATGGGCGACGTGATCCACCACCGCGTCGAGGAAATCGCGGTCGTGGGAAATCAGCAGCAGCGTGCCCGGGTAACTCTTGAGCCAGTCTTCGAGCCAGATAATGGCGTCGAGGTCCAAGTGGTTGGTCGGCTCATCGAGCAACAGCAGATCCGAAGGGCACATCAGGGCCTGCGCCAGGTTCAGGCGCATCCGCCAGCCACCGGAGAAGTCCCCGACCTGGCGGTCCATCTGTTTATTGGTAAAGCCCAGGCCGGCGAGCAATTTGCGCGCGCGGGCATCGGCGGTGTAGCCGTCGGCACTGTCGAGTTCCGCGTGCAGGCGGGCCTGTGCGGCACCGTCGTGGGCCGCTTCGGCCGCCGCCAGGTCGTGTTGCACCTGACGCAGGCGCAGGTCGCCATCGAGCACGTAGTCCACCGCCAGGCGCTCGAGGGTGTCGACCTCCTGGCGCATGTGAGCGATACGCCAGTCGGCCGGCAGCAGGCAATCGCCCGAGTCCGGGTGCAGCTCACCGCGCAGCAAGGCGAACAGGCTCGATTTGCCGGCGCCGTTGGCACCGATGAGGCCGGCTTTGTGGCCGGCGTGCAGGGTCAGCTCGGCGTCTTCTAGCAGACGTTGCGGGCCACGCTGTAAAGTCAGGTTCTGAAGTCGGATCATAATGGCGGCGGAGTCTACCAGCTTCGCTCGCAACTGGCGCGAGTAGCACGATGTCCCCTGACCTGTGGAGCTTTTCCCTCGACCTCTATGCCAAGCCTGGCGTAGAGCCTGCGTGCCTGGCGTCACAAGACGCCGGCGCCAACGTCTGCCTGCTGCTTTGCGGCCTCTGGCTGGCGCAACGCGGCGTGACCTGCGATGAACACCGTCTGCAGCAGCTTCGACAAGTGGCCGAGCCGTGGGATGCCGAGGTGGTGCGGCCACTGCGCACGCTTCGCAACCAATGGAAAGCCGGCGCCCTCCAGGACACGGCACTCAATGGCCTGCGCGAACAGGTCAAGCAACTGGAATTGGCAGCCGAACGGCGATTATTGGAGCGATTGGAAGCGCTGGCCAAGGATTGGCCGGGGGCACAACAGAACGATTCAGCCCAATGGCTGCGGGGGCTGGCGGCGAATGCCAAACCAGCGAGCCGCGACGCGCTGCATCAGCTGCGCGTCGCGGTGTCCGGCACTTAGGAAGCGCTGGTTGGGGTGCTGGTGGTGGTCGGCGCAACGGCGGCTGGGCTGGTCGCCGTGGCCGGAGTGCTGGCGGTTGGCGCAGGTGTCGCGGTCGGAGCCGGTGTCGCTGGCTTGGCGGCTGGCGCAGTCGCAGGTTTTGCAGCGGCTGGTTTTTTCACGGCCGGTTTCGCGGCGGGCTTGGCGACCGGTTTAGCAGCAGCTGGCTTCGCGGCGGCTGGCTTGGCAGCCGTTGGCTTCGCGGCAGCAGGTTTGACAGCGGCCGGTTTGGCAGCGGGTTTAGCCGCCACTTTGGCAGGCGCTTTGGCAGCGACGGGTTTGGCAGCGGTTTTCGCAGCAGGCTTGGCCGCAGCCGGTTTGGTTGCCGCAGGCTTGGCCGCTGGCTTGGCGGCAGCAGGTTTGGCAGTGGATTTCACCGCCGCTTTGGCAGCCGGTTTAGCGGCTGCGGTTTTCGGCGTGGCAAGTTTTGCGGCGGCGGTTTTGGCGGCAGCTTTTGTTGCCGGTTTAGCGGCTGGTTTAGCAGCGGCTTTTACAGCGGGCTTGGCAGCAGCAGGTTTAGCGGCCGCCGTTTTTGCGGCTGGCTTGGCAGCAGCCTTGGCCGCTGGTTTTTTGGCCGCCGTTTTTGCAGCGCTGGCAGCGACGGGTTTGGCAGCCGGCTTGGTGGCGGCTTTGGCCGGTGCTTTGGCGGCAGGCTTGGCAGCGACTTTGGCCGGTGCTTTTGCCACGGCGGGTTTAGCCGCCGGCTTCTTGGCCGATACAGCGGCAGGTTTGGCGGCACGAAGCGACAGCGCCTTGCCCGCGGCTTCTTGCACGCGACCGACACCCTGGGCCAATTTCAGGCTTTCCTGGGCATCACGCTTGAGTTGCAGAATGTAGGCGCGGGTTTCGGACTGACGATCCTTCAAGGCATCGAGCAGGTCTTCGAGTTCTTTCACGACATCTTTGGCCTTGGCTTGTGCCTTGGCCTTGCCAGCGGTGGCTGCGTCTTGCAATTTGGTGCGCGATTTGTGCAGTTTTTCCTGCGCTTTGCCGCGTTGCTTTTCCAGTTTGGCGAGCAGTTTTTCAGCATCAGCCAGGGCTTGGGAGCAGGCATTTTCCAGATGTTCGAGCAGGCTGCCCGAGAGTTGTTGGAGCAAGTGCAACGGAGTGTTTACAGGCTTCTTGGTGGCCGACATGGTTTACCTCCTGACTGACGTGAGTGCGGCTCATACTAGACCTCTGCTTCAACCGCCGCTAGGGCATGTTGACACTACATAAGACGTTGCGTTGCAAGGGACGAAAAATCTTCTGCGCCAGTGTCTTGGCAATCCACCTCTACAGATATCGGCACTGGCATAATTCCTCGATTCGAGGCCGGAGAGCACACATGTCGCGTCACCTGTTTTTATTCCTGTGCATGGCTTGCGCCACGGCCCAGGCCGTTGAAAAAACCAACGCAAATGATGCCCACGATTTGGCTTACAGCCTGGGCGCCAGCCTCGGCGAACGCCTGCGCCAGGACGTGCCGGACCTGCAGATCAAAGCCTTGGTCGAAGGCTTGCAACAGGCCTACCTGGGCAAACCGCTGGCCCTGAAAGATGAACGCATCGAACAGATCCTGGCCGAGCACCAAGCGCAACTGAACGCGCCATCGGCAACGCCGCAGATCGACACCGCGTTGAAAACCGAGCAGAAATTTCTCACCGAAGAAAAAAGCCGGCCCGGGGTTCAGCAACTTGCAGACGGCATTCTGCTGACTGAAATCAAACCAGGCCATGGTGCGAAGGCCGGCCCTCACGGCAAGGTCCAGGTGCTGTACACCGGTCGACTGCCGGACGGCACCGTGTTCGATTCCAACCGCCAGGCACAGTGGTTCAATCTCGACAGCGTGATTGACGGTTGGCGCAGTGCATTGCCGCAAATGCCGGTCGGCGCGAAATGGCGACTGGTGATTCCCTCGTCCCTGGCCTATGGCGCCGAAGGGGCCGGGGATGTGATCCCGCCGTACACGCCATTGGTGTTTGAGATCGAGTTGCTGGGCGCGACAACCTGAGGCTGGCCCAATAAAAAACGGTGCGCAATGCGCACCGTTTTTTCAGGACCGCGAACCCTCAAGCCTGGACGGTATCTTCTTCCTTGTGAGCGGTGTGCAGCACTTCGATCAGACAATCTTCCAATTCGAAACGCTCGTGCAACAAACCGCCCAGCTCCTTGAATTTTTCCGCCACACACTTGCCTTCATCGCACAGGTCGTTGAACGCCAGCAGCTTCTCGGTGATGACATCGATGCGCGGGTAGATCGTCTCGGCCAGTTCCAGGCCGCGCTTGTCGTTGAAGGCCTTGGCCTCGCCCGTCAGTTGTTCATAGATCTCGAAATGACCGGCAGACACATAGTCGACCAGCACGCCGCAGAATTCCTGCAAGGGTTTGCGGCTTTCGCTCAGGGCTTCAGGCCTGGCACCGAGCGCATCGTAGGCCCGAACCAGTTCGTGACGCTCCTGCAGCCAGCGGTCGATCAGCTGATGCACCCCACCCCAGCGTTCCTGAGCATTCTGACAACTTTCGAGCATGGTGATTTCTTCCCTTGTGAGTCATGCCACTCGCAGCCTGTGCACGTCTGATGATCAGGGACAAGCCAGACACAACATGATCGAGCGACACAATTCCAATGACACGTGCGGGCCAGATTATGCCCGCACGACAATGGCTTCAAGGTACGCAGGAGATAAAGTTCATACAAGTGTTTAATCCAGGGCCCGGACCAACTGCGACGTCTCGCCGCTGAGCGGTTGTACCAGAGCACTCCAGACAAGGCGCAGCAGCAGATAGGTCATCGCACTGGACACCGCGAGAAAAAACAGCAGGCTCCACTCGGGGATGCTCAGGTCGAGCAACGTCCAGGTGATATTCGCGCAGTCGACGGTACCGTCGAGGACACGCTGCAGCGCACACCACCAGGAACCCGTCGGGTTGAGCTGCATCGAGCAATCGGACAACGGCTCGAACGAATGACCTTGCATCAAGACCTGACGCCAGGCCAGGACCATTCCTCCCGTCGCAGAAACCAACCCTGCCGCCCCATAGAAAAAGCTGCCCCTTTGACCTGGACCGTGTACGCACGCCACAAGGCTGTTCGCCAGGAACAGCATCAGACACAACCGCTGCAAGACACACAGGCTGCAAGGCGTCAGGCCAACCGAATATTCCAGATACGTGCTGATGCCCAAAGCCAGGGCGGCGGCGATGGAAGCCATGAGAAACAAGAAGCGTGAGCTGGCCAAAGACATGGCGATTCCGTAACAGAAGAGACAAGCAGTTACGGTAGAGGAAAGCCCTCGGGCCTTTCAAGGCAGCCCCGCGCAGACACTTCACCAAGGGTGTAGGGAATTCCCGACAAGCCGAGGAGGATTCGGCGCGGTCGGTTGTAGGACTTTGCCGAAGGTATGACCAAAGCCCCCAAAACCGGGGCGGTATTCGCACCCCTTATTCAAGGTTTCCACCAACCCGTGGAGAGGGAGCCTGGGGGGACGTCATCGCGAGCAAGCTCGCTCCCACAGGGGGTTGGCGGTTGCCAGGGATCAAATGTGGGAGCGAGCTTGCTCGCGATGGCGATCTTCAATTCACCACAGGCCTCTCAGCCGAGCGGGAGCAAGCTCCCTCGCCACAATGATTCATGCCACTTTCAAGAATGGGTCATGCCCCTCTCACGTCGACAAGACCTGGGCCGGAACCGGCAGCGGCGCGGCGAGCAGCCGCTCATCCAACAGCCCCAACCCCTCCTGGAACAACTGGTTGCTGCGCTCGGCATCTCCCAGTTGCGCCAGCAGGCGCGCCAGTTCGGCGCAGGCTTCGGGATTGCGCTGGACCCGCAAGCTGCTTTCCAGATAATCCCGCGCCTTGCCCCACAAGCTGTTCTGCAGGCATAGGCGCCCCAGGGTCAGCAGCAGGCTCGGATCGGCCGGGTGGTCCTTGAGCCAGCCTTCGGCCGCTTGCAACTGGCGGATCGGATCATTGCCGCGAACCAACCCATACAGCCGCGCCAGGTGACTGTCATAGTGACGCTTGAGTGCGCCGCGCAGCACCTCTTCGGCCTCGACCTGAGCGCCCAACTGGCGCAGTTGCTCGGCATAGGCCAGCACCAGCGCCGGCTCCTGGCGTTGCGCGGAGGTCAGTTGCTGCCAGGCGCGATTGAGCGACTGCAAGCCGACGCTGCCATCCTCTTCACGGTGGGCCGCCAGGGTCAGGTTTTCACCCCAGGCACGCCGCTCCAGTTCAGCCAACTCGGCCGGCGGCAGGACTTTATCCTTGCGCAACTCCGGCAACAGCCGGATCACCGCCGACCAATCGCCGCGCTGCTGGTGCAGCCGTTGCAATTGACGCAGCACCTGGACGTTATGAGGATGGCGCTCATGCATGGCCTGCAGCGTGCTCAATGCGCCGTCCGTGTCGCCTCGGTCCGTCTGCAGTTGAGCGTGCGTCAGGGCAATGGCCAGTTCCGCCTGGGGCTGACGCTCCAGGGCGCGCTCCAGCAAACTGTCGCTCTGTTCGTAAAGCCCTTGTTCGTTGGCCGCACGGGCGGCACCCAGGTAATAGAGCAGCGGCTGGCGCGCGGCTTCGGCGGCACGATGCAGATGGCGCTGGGCACTGGCCCAGCGACCTTCGGCCAGGTCCAACTGGCCATGCTCGATCGCCACTTGCACCCGACGACTGCGGTTGCGCCGCGACCACGGATTGACCACGCCGCTGGACGTGGTCACCAACCCGATCAGCGCCCGCAGGCCTCGCCACACCCGACAGCCAAAGCACCGCCACCAGGGCCAGGGTGACCCACAGGCCAGCTTCATAACGGAAGTTCTTGTACGCCACCAGCACGTAACCCGAATGCTCGGCAATCGCCACGCCCAGCAAACCGGCGGCGGCGATGACCACGAACAGAATCACGTAGAGACGCTTCATGGCGTGGCCTCCTGCGCGCCTGGCGCGGGCAGCGGCTTGACCGATTCCTGGGTATTGAGATTGCGGCGCTCAAGGTAGGCCTGGACGCTGCTCAGCGTGCCCGTCAGGTCCGGGGTGACCACCGTCACCGGTTGCTTGGACAACTCACCCACGCGTTCGAGCATGATTTTGCTTTGCGGATTGTCCTGGTTGAAGTTGTTCTTCAACACGTCCCGCGCCTCGGTCAGCGCCTGGGTGTAGACCGGTGCCTGACCATTGAGGGCGGCCCATTGCGCCTGCTCCAACGCCAGGCTGAGGGCCAGGCGCACTTGCACGAGGCTTTGCCCGGCCAGCAGCGGACGGACGTTCTCGTCGGCGTTGAAGTCGATGCGGATATAGCGCGAGATCTGGTCCCACCACTGTGCCCACCGGCTGGCACCATCGCCATCGGCGGTCAGGCCCAGCAACGATTCACCGCGGTCCTTGTACTCGGGCGCCAATTCGGTCAGTTGCAGCACCTGGTCACGCAGGGCGCCCAGTTGCAGGAACAGCCCGGTGCGATCCGGCTGTTCGGTGCTGCGCAGCGCAGCGAGGGTCTTGGCCAGTTGCTCGCGGGCGGCGAACGAACCGGGGTCGTTCTGCTCGCGCAGGATTTCGTCAGCACCCTGGACCAGCGCCTGAGCACTGGTGATGTCTTGCAGGGCGGAAAGACGCAGGCTGGCCAGGCGCAACAGATGCTCGGCCTCCGCCAGGCGCCAGTCCTTGCGGCTGGCACCCAGCACGGTTTCCAGGCGCTGGTTCAAGTGCTGCTGATCACCTTGCAACTGGGCCACCTGGCGGCGCCGCTCCTCCAGCTCTTCGGCCGGAGGCAATTGCGCCAGGCGCTCGCTCAGGCGTTGCTCGTTGAGCTTGAGGGTCTGAGCCTGGTCGCTCAGCGCCTGGACCTGGGCGGATTGTTGCTGGTTATTGGTTTGCAGGTGACGGACCTGCCACACGCCCCAACCGCCTACGGCGACCCCGGCGGCGCCGAGCAGCAAGGCAACAATGGCCAACCCGTTGCCGCGACGCGGCGCCACTGGGGGCGGGGTTTCAACCGGCGCATCGATCGCTGGCTGGTCTAGATCTTCTTTTGGCAAGGCTGTTTCGCTCACGTATCCATCCTTTGCATTAGAAAACGGCACGGAGTGTTCCCGTAACGCCGCCAGCAAAGCCGCGGCATTGGCGCCACGGCAATCCACAACTGTTCGGGCCCCGGCGGCACGCGCCATCTCGGCAACCCTTGGGCTTGGAACAAACAACGGTAACCGCGCCAGGGCCGGCCACGCATCGCCGGCCAGCCGCTGCAGATGCTCAAAGCCCTGCCCACTGCTGACCACCAGTGCGTTCAAGCGTTCCGCTTCGACTATCGCCGGCAACGCCCCTTCGCCATAACTGGGCAAGTGGCGGCGGTACAACTCCAGGTAATCGACACTAGCACCTTGCTCGCGCAAACGCTCTGCCAGCAAGCCACGCCCACCTTCGCCCCGCACGATCAAGACCTTGGGGTCGGGCCGCGAAACAGCCTGGCGCAAGACCAAGTGCTCCAGCAAGGCTTCGCTGTCATCGCCGTTATCAGGATAAAACACCGTGAGGCCGGCATCGGCAAGGATCTGCCCGGTGGCCGCGCCCACGCTGAACCACGGTTGGTCTGGAGGCTGGGGCCAGTATTGGCGCAGCAGCTCGACGCACAGGCGTGCGGCAGGTTTGCTGACCACAATCACCGCAGCGTATTGGTCCAGTGCCTGGAAGGTCGCCCGTCCGGCATCGGACAGCGGGACCGGCTCGATCTCCAGCAACGGCAGGCTGCTGCTGTAGACCCCCGCTTCGGCCAAGGCAGCCGCCAGCGCCGACGACTCGTCCGCCGGCCGGGTGAGCAACAGCCGCCAACCCGTCACGCGTGGCCGGCCTCGCCGTAGACCGCCTTGAGAATGTCGGCGGCGCCCTGGCTCAGCAGATCTTCAGCCACCCGCACGCCCAACGCTTCGGCATCCTGGCGCGGTGCCCGGGCTTCGGCGCTGAGCAGCCGGCCACCGTTGGGATCCCCCACCAGGCCACGCAACCAGACCTGTTCGCCTTCCAGCACGGCGTAACAGGCGATTGGCACTTGGCAGCCGCCATTGAGGTGTTTGTTCAGCGCGCGTTCGGCGAATACTCGCGTGGCGGTGTCGGCATGGTGCAGCGGCGCCAGCAGGGCATGGATGTCGCTGTCGGCGCTGCGGCACTCGATACCCACCGCCCCTTGCCCACCGGCCGGCAGGCTGTCGTCGACGCTGATGGCCGAGGTGATGCGGTCTTCGAAGCCCAGGCGGATCAGGCCGGCGGCGGCGAGGATGATGGCGTCGTACTCGCCGGCATCGAGCTTGGCCAGGCGCGTGTTGACGTTGCCGCGCAGGAAACGGATTTGCAGGTCCGGACGACGTGTCAGCAATTGGGCCTGGCGACGCAGGCTGGACGTGCCGACCACGCTCCCGGCAGGCAGCGCCTCGAGGCTGGAAAACGTGTTGGAGACGAACGCATCGCGGGGGTCTTCCCGCTCGCAGATGCAAAACAGGCCCAGTCCTTCGGGAAAGTCCATGGGCACGTCTTTCATCGAATGCACGGCGATGTCGGCTTCGTTGTCCAGCAGCGCGGTTTCCAGCTCCTTGACGAACAGGCCCTTGCCGCCGATTTTCGACAGCGGCGAATCCAGCAGCTTGTCACCGCGACTGACCATGGGCACCAGGGTCACGATCAGGCCGGGATGGGCCGCTTCCAGGCGGGCTTTGACGTATTCGGCCTGCCAGAGGGCCAAGGCACTTTTACGGGTGGCGATGCGGATCTCGCGAGGGGACATGGATCAATCCGTACTTAAAAGATACGGCAGATAATAACAGCTCAGTCAAAACCGCTTTGATTTGAATCACGACCCCAAGGCCTCCCTGGCCGCCAGATCCCGGAAATGAAACGCGCTGGACGCCTTGGACCGCCTGGCTTAAAGCTGCTGCATCATCTTGCGCACGCCGGCCACGTGCCGCCGGCTGACAATCAGCGCGTCGCCATTGAGGCCTTTGAGGAACAACTGGAAATGTCCAAGGGGGGTGCGTTGCAAGCGCTCGATGCGCTCGCGGGCCACGAGGGCGTTGCGGTGGATGCGTACGAAGCGTTCGCCGAATTCGTCTTCAAGGGCCTTGAGGGGTTCGTCCAGCAACACTTCGCCACTCTCATGGCGCAAGGTCACGTATTTATGGTCGGCAATGAAGAAGTAGACCACCTGGTTCAAGGGGATCAGCTCGATGCCTTTGCGGGTGCGCGCACTGATGTGGCTGCGCGGACCGCTACCGCTTTCGGCGGCCGGACGGGTCAAGCGCCGCCAGTTGCACACGGTTGGGGCGCTCGGCCTTGCGCAAGGCGTCGAGCAACGCCTCGGACGTCACCGGCTTGATCAGGTAGCCCACGGCACCGGCCTGCAACACCTCGGGGGGAAAGTCGTCCCGGGTGGTACAGAACACCACGGAGGGCGGCGACTCTCGCTCGCACAACTTCGCCGCCACCTGCAGGCCGTCCAGGCCAGGCATGCGAATGTCGAGCAGCACGATATCCGGCTTGTGGCTGTCAATAAGGGCCAATGCCTCGTCGCCATTGGTGGCGCTCGGCTCCAGGACACTGTAACCCTCGAGCTCGCCAACCATTCGGTTCAGGCGCTCGCGGGCCAGTGGTTCGTCATCAACGATCAGGACATTCATATTGCGCTGGATTCCTGCGTGAGTCTCGCACAAGGATAGCGTAGACAGGGGAAGTGACATCCGTCACCGCGATCCACGCTAAGACTCGTTCGAGGGCCAAAAAGTGCCGCGAGGCGGTTGTCTATCTTTACCAGCGCTTGCCGACCGATGCCCGAGGCCCGTTGTCGCACGGCGTCGCCGTAGGGATTGTTAACTGTCGATCTGACCAATATGAGCTCCCCCTTCTTCTATTTGTCCGGTGCGCCATGGATGGAAAAAGCAAAAGTCCTACCGTCCACTGTAGACGGTTGCCACGACGATATTGCTCAATCGAAAAATATCGTTGTGCGAAAACCTTCTTGGATCCCAGGCTTGGAGCGAAAAAACCTGCCGACCAGTGCCAGCGCCAGTCCCGGCAACCCTGCTATCATCCGCCGCAGCCTTTAACCGCTACTTTTTCCACAGCCGATCACGAGCGAATTCATGAGCACTGACAAGACCAATCAGTCCTGGGGCGGCCGCTTCAGTGAACCCGTCGACGCCTTCGTCGCCCGCTTCACCGCCTCCGTCAACTTCGACCAGCGCCTGTATCGCCACGACATCATGGGTTCGATCGCCCACGCCACCATGCTGGCCAAGGTCGGCGTGCTGACCGATGCCGAGCGCGACAGCATCATCGACGGCCTGAAGACCATCGAGACGGAAATCGAAGCCGGCCAGTTCGACTGGCGCGTCGACCTTGAAGACGTGCACATGAACATCGAAGCACGCCTGACCGACCGCATCGGCGTGACCGGCAAGAAGCTGCACACCGGCCGCAGCCGTAACGACCAGGTCGCCACCGACATCCGCCTGTGGCTGCGCGATGAAATCGACCTGATCCTGGGCGAAATCACTCGCCTGCAAAAAGGCCTGTTGGAACAAGCCGAGCGCGAGGCCGAGAGCATCATGCCGGGGTTCACGCACCTGCAAACCGCTCAACCTGTAACGTTTGGGCATCACATGCTGGCCTGGTTCGAAATGCTCAGCCGCGACTACGAGCGCCTGGTGGACTGCCGCAAGCGCACCAACCGCATGCCCCTGGGCAGCGCCGCGCTGGCCGGCACCACGTACCCGATCGATCGTGAATACACCGCGCAGTTGCTGGGCTTCGACGCCGTGGGCGGCAATTCGCTGGATAACGTTTCGGACCGCGATTTCGCCATCGAATTCTGCGCCGCCGCGAGCATCGCGATGATGCACCTGTCGCGCTTCTCCGAAGAGCTGGTGCTGTGGACCAGCGCGCAGTTCCAATTCATCGATTTGCCCGACCGCTTCTGCACCGGCAGCTCGATCATGCCGCAAAAGAAAAACCCCGACGTACCGGAGCTGGTGCGCGGCAAGAGTGGCCGGGTGTTCGGCGCACTGATGGGCCTGTTGACCCTGATGAAAGGCCAGCCGCTGGCCTACAACAAGGACAACCAGGAAGACAAGGAACCGCTGTTCGACGCCGCCGATACCTTGCGCGACTCGCTGCGGGCCTTCGCCGACATGATCCCGGCCATCAAGCCCAAGCACGCGGTGATGCGCGAAGCGGCCCTGCGTGGCTTCTCTACCGCCACCGACCTGGCCGACTACTTGGTGCGCCGTGGCCTGCCGTTCCGCGATTGCCATGAGATTGTCGGCCATGCCGTGAAGTACGGCGTGGACACCGGCAAGGACCTGGCGGAAATGAGCCTGGACGAACTGCGCCAGTTCAGCGACCAGATCGAGCAGGACGTGTTTGCGGTGCTGACCCTCGAAGGCTCGGTCAATGCCCGTGACCACATTGGCGGCACGGCGCCGGCGCAGGTCAAGGCGGCCGTGGTGCGTGGCCAGGCGCTGATCGCCAGCCGCTAAAAGCCAAAAGCATCGCGAGCAAGCTCGCTTCCACAGTGGATCTCCAGTGAACACAAATATTGTGAACATGTAGAGATCCCATGTGGAAGCGAGCTTGCTTGCGATAGCGCCCTTCAGAACATCGAAAAACTCACTTCTTGGCGGCAATCATCGCCAAAAACGCCGGCATCTCTGCCTCCCTGTCCGCCGCAATCCGCTGTACGTTCGGGTTTTGCTCCAAGCGCTCCATCAGCGCCTTGGCCGCCGGCATGTCCGCCAGCAAATCGATATCGAAGACCTTCCTGCCCACTTGCAAGGCCAGCGAAAGGCTGTAGTAGAAATACAGGTCGGCAAGGCTCAGGCTATCGCCCGCCACGTAGGGCGAGAATTTGCCGTGCCGGCCAAGCGAGGCGACCCCCAGCAACAATTCGGCCTTGGACTTTTCCTTGATGGCATCGGCAACCGACATGCCAAAAAACGCCTCGCCATAGCAGGCCCGCCCCGGCAGCTCGATGTACAGCTCGATTTCCCGGCACAAGGCCAACACCTGGGCGCGCTCGAACGGGTCGGCCGGCAGCAGGGCCTTACCCGGTTGGGTTTGCTCGATGTATTCGAGGATGACGCTGGTCTCGTTGATAAAACCCTGCTCGGTCTTCAGCACCGGCACCTTGCCACGCGGGCTGATGGCCAGGGCTTCCGGCGTCTGGTTGCCAAAGAACTGCACTTCTTCGAAGGGCACGCCCTTCTCCAGCAGCGCCAGCTTGACCATGTTGTAATAATTACTGACAGAGAAACCATAAAGCTTGAGCATTACAAAGCCTCCAGGCCGTGCGGGGTTGGCAGCCTTGCGTTATAGACCGTCGGGGCATTTCCTGCCAGGCGCATCACGCCGCTGAATGCAGGTAAACTGGCGACTTTCTTACAGGAGCCTGCCATGAGCGAGCCAACCGATATCGATAGCGACGAAGAAGAATTCGTCGAGGACACGCTGATCGAGGCGATTGAAAACCAGATCGCAAGTGACAACCCCCCAGCGGCCAAGGCCGTTTTCAATAAATTGACCCTGGTGGGTTATGAACGCGAAGAAATTCTCAACCTGATGGCCCATGTGCTGGCGGTGGAAATCGACGCGATCCTGGAAGAGGATCGTGCGTTTAATACCCAGTGGTACGAAGCCGCCTTGCGCAACTTGCCTGAGTTGCCGCCGGAAAAGAACTGATCCGAAAGGCAACGCTGCCCCTGTGGCGAGGGAGCTTGCTCCCGCTGGGCTGCGCCCTGTAGGAGCTGCCGAAGGCCGCGATCTTTTGATCTTGATCTTTCACTTGAGACTCAAGCGCCAGGGGAAAGATCGCAGCCTCGTTACACTCGACAGCTCCTAAGGGGCCACAAAGAATCGCTTTAAACAAAAAAAGCATGCCACTGACACTGGACAGCTCGGCCGAGTGCGCTCACCTTAGTGACGCTGTCGACCAAATTCCTAGAAAGTCTGGAGTCCTTATGTCGTTTACCCCTGAGTTGGTTGCCGAACTGGAAATCCTTGCACTCTTCAACCTGGACAGTTCCCAGGAAGGCCTGAAAATTCATCAGACCGCTGCCCCTAAAGCGATTGCCGCTGCCCAACGCTTGTACGAGAAAGACCTGATCACCCAGCCCGACGGTGGTTACCTGACCAGCCTGGGACGGGACGCCGCCCAAAATGTCCAAACCGTCCTGACGATACTCAGCGTTCAACAAGAAGCCGCCTGACCCTCCTGCCGCCCACGGAAATCTCCTCTACGGGATTTCCGCAGGCGCACTTACGCCCGGCGTAAAAAACCGCCATCAAAAATCCTGTTTTCAGCTTAAGTATTCCCAAGATCGGGCGCTAACCTGCCATCACCCCACGTTCGACGCCGCGAGCCGGTTTGAGCAGACATGACCCGCAATCACGAAATACGCCCCGATCTGGACGAGGGAATCGACCGCAAGGTGCTGAGCCAGTTGCGCGCACGTTTTCTCAAGCTCAACACCGTACGGATGGAGCGCGCCCTCGAAGGCCTGTCGCCCCGCCAGCAAGGCGTGCTGACGCTGCTGCCGCTGTTTTTTCACGTCAACCATCCGCTGCTGCCTGGCTACGTCTCCGGCAGCACACCTGCCGGGCTGTCGAACTACGAGCCTGACGCCAACGTCCTTGCCGAAGCCCAGCGGCTGACCCGTTCGTTTTCCTACAAGCCGCGGCACGGCAGCAACCCGCCGCGGCCGATCCTTGGCCTGTTCCTGATGGGCAGCCTCGGTACCCTGGCCCAGGCCGACCAGAGCGACATGGACGTGTGGGTGTGCCACGGGCCAGACCTGAGCGACGATGAACTGGCCGAGCTGCGCAAGAAATGCCAGTTGCTGGAGATCTGGGCCGCGACCCAGGGCGCCGAAGCTCACTTTTTCCTGATCGACCCGGAGCGTTTCGTGCGGGGCGAGCGGGACAACCAGCTCAGTTCCGACGATTGCGGCACAACCCAGCACTACCTGCTGCTGGACGAGTTCTACCGCACCGCGATCTGGCTGGCCGGGCGCACACCGATCTGGTGGCTGGTGCCGGTCTATGAAGAAGAAAACTACGAGCAGTACACCCACACACTGATGTCCAAACGCTTCATCCGCGCGGATGAAACCCTGGACCTGGGGCACCTGGCCTACATTCCACCGGGCGAATTCGTCGGCGCTGGGCTCTGGCAGTTGTTCAAGGGCATAGAATCGCCCTACAAGTCCGTGCTCAAGCTGCTGCTGACCGAGGTCTATGCCAGCGAACACCCGAACGTGCGCTGCCTGAGCCTGCGCTTCAAGCAGGCCGTGTTCGCCAATCGCCTGGACCTGGAAGAGCTGGACCCGTACATGGTGGTTTACCGCCGCATCGAGGAATACCTCAATGCCCGTGGCGAACCCGAACGCTTGGAGTTGATCCGCCGCGCGCTGTACCTGAAGGTCAATCGCAAACTCACCGGCCAGGCGCGCAGCAGTGGCTGGCAACGGGTACTGCTAGAGCGACTGGCCCGGGAATGGGGTTGGGACCAGCGTCAACTGGCGTTGCTGGACAGCCGCAGCCAGTGGAAAGTCCGCCAGGTCAGCCACGAACGGCGCGCACTGGTCAACGAACTCACCCACAGCTACCGCTTCCTGAGCCAGTTCGCCCGTACCGAGAAAACCGTCAGCCTGATCAACAAGCGCGACCTCAACGTGCTTGGCCGGCGCTTGTACGCCGCCTTCGAGCGCAAGGCCGACAAGGTCGAGTTCATCAACCCCGGCATTGCCCCGGACCTGGCCGAAGACACCCTGACGTTGGTGCAGTCACCCAACAAGAAAGAACCGGGGCAGAACCAGTGGGCGCTGTACAACGGCAGCCTCAACGCCCTGGAATGGGAGAACTTCGCGCCCATCAAGCGTTGCCGCGAATTACTGGAGCTGTTGACCTGGTGCCACCGCAACGGCGTGATCGACAGCAGCACGCGTCTGGCGCTGCACCCAGGTGACAGCGACCTGAGCGAGTTCGAACTGTTCAACCTGCTGGGCAGTCTGCAACAGTCCATCGCCCTGCCCCTGGCCACGGTGGATGAAGCGCAATTGCTGCGCGCCAGCGTGCCCAGCGAAGTGTTGATTCTGGTGAACGTCGGCGTCGACCCGCTCAAGCACCACCGCGACCTGAACATCCTGATGACCACCGAGCGGACCGACTCCCTGAGCTATGCCGGGGTCCGGGAAAACCTGGTGCTGACCCTCGACCAGGTCACGCTCAACAGTTGGAATGAGGTGCTGGTCAACCGTTTCGACGGCGAACACGCCCTGCTCGATTGCCTGCGCGACTACCTCAACGACCTGCCCGTCACCCAGCGCCAGCCGCGCTTGCAGGTGCGCTGCTTCTGCCACAACCGCGCCCAATTCATTGCGCGGCGCGTCGAAGACGTCATCGAAACGGCGCAGACCCTGCTGTTGAGCAGGCTCAATCACCGTTATCTGCTTCAGGTCCAGCAACACTATCACGTGCTGGAGCTGGTGCCCGGCCAGGTTAATCACGTGGCCTTGGGCAGCTTGTCGGCGCTGATGGACTACCTCGGCGAAGAATTGACGGCCTACAGCCCCTTGCACCTGGACCCGATGGCCCTGGAAGACCACGACCTGGCGCTGATCCTGCCCATGGGCCAGCCCGAGTGCATCCAGGTGTTCTACCGGACCAACGAGGACGAAGCCGATCTGTACGTGCTCGATGAGTTCAACGCACTCTGGCAACAACGCGTGCCGTATCACGACGAACAAAGCCTGCTGGTGCCGCTGCAGCGCTTCCTGCAATCGGTGCTGTACCGTCGCGACGCGCTGCTGCCGCTGGACGCCGCCCAGCCGCTGACCCTGGAAACCCTGTACTACCAGTTGCTGCCGTCAGGCGGTCGGGCGCGCCGGATCGAAGCGCGACAAGCGCCACAGACCCCGGTCAACAAGCCGTTCTATGACGTGCAGGCGATCATCGGCAAAGCCGCGCACGGGCAAGTGCACGTTACCCTGTACTGCGATCAGCAGGAGTTTTCCGAACTGGAACATGGCGACCAACTGTTCCGCGTGGTCGCCAGGGAGATCGTCGAACAGCGCCGCGAAGCCCAGCGCTATCGCTGCTACATCACCGACCTGGACCTCTCGGGGCTGGTGGGCGACGGGGCTTGCTCAAGCAATTTGTACCTGCGCTACAAGGCCGACCTGGAACGCGCCCTGAACGAGGCGCTGGCCCTGGTCTGAAGTACCCGGCGCTCAGAGGTGGAAATCGCCGCCTGCTTCGGGCTGGTATTCGACGGCCAGCAAGGTCAGCTTCAGCGTCTTGCCACCCGGGGCCGGCCAGTCGATGTGCTGGCCGACCTTCAGGCCCAGCAAGGCACTGCCCACCGGCGCCAGGATCGAGATCCGGCCTTCGTCGGCATTGGCGTCCTGTGGATAAACCAACGTCAGGTGATAGTCCTTGCCGCTGCTTTCTTCGCGGCAGTGCACGCGTGAGTTCATGGTCACGACATCGGCAGGCACTTCTTCGTGGCCCACCACGTTCTCGGCGCGATCCAGTTCGGTTTGCAACGCGATCACGCCCGGCAGCGTTTCATCAAGACTGTCGATCAGGCGCTCCAGACGCTGTACGTCCAGGCGGGTAAGGGTGATGGAAGGTGCGGTCATGATCCAGGCAGACTCCTTTCTTCTGCACAAAAAAAGCAAAACCCCGCCACAAAAAGACGGGGTTTTCACGGGCCTCGATGAGTTGAGGCGTAGCCGGACACTATCACAGCTCAATAAATAAACAAGTCAGGCAGGATTTGCCCTGCCCATGGACGGCACTAAACCCTTGTGGCGAGGGAATTGTGAGAGCAAGGCTTGCCCGCGATGAATACAGCGAGGTCTCTCTGGAACCGAGGCGCTTGTATCGCGAGCAAGCTTTACTC
The DNA here is from genome assembly GCF_030687295.1 of Pseudomonas beijingensis. Classification (NCBI taxonomy): domain Bacteria; kingdom Pseudomonadati; phylum Pseudomonadota; class Gammaproteobacteria; order Pseudomonadales; family Pseudomonadaceae; genus Pseudomonas; species Pseudomonas beijingensis. The sequence goes on from NZ_CP117425.1 coordinate 6,199,818, forward strand.
TCACAGGGTTACTAGGCAAGCCTTGCTCCCACACAGTGGGCGATCACACCAGAGATTTGCGTTTAGCCGCCTCGGCACAGATGACCCGCCGACGCTCATCATCGGCCGAGCGCCATTCCCGGATATCTTCCACATGACGGAAACAACCGAGGCAGATCTTCTGCTCATCCAGCTTGCACACGCTGGTGCACGGCGACGGCACGGCGGGGCTGACGTTGCTGTAGAGCGGCTTGGGCGGCCGTGGCGGGGGCTGGCTCACGCCGTCACAGGCCTTCGAACTCGAGTTCCACGCCCGCCTGCTGCTTGACGATGCGCTCGAGCATCTCGCCCAGTTGCTCTTCGCTCTTGTCGCACATCCAGCGCTCGCTTTCCTCGTCGTAGTCGAAATGAAAGCCACCGGAGACCGCCGCCAGCCACAACTGCCGCAACGGCTCCTGGCGACTGAAGATCAATTGGCTGCCGTTTTCGAACTTGACGGTCAGCACGCCGGCGGAGCTTTCCAGGTCGATGTCCAGGTCGCTCTCGTCGAACACATCCTCCAGCGTTTGCTGGGTCGCATCGACCAGGTCGTGGAAACGGGCTTCAGTCAAACTCATTGTGGCAACCTCGAAAATGTCTGCTCATGCTCAAGCGCCGCAAGATACGGACGCTTCCCGGCGATTGCAAAGGATATACCCACTGACGACGACCAACGCCGCCGGACGGGCGCCCCGTTGCATAGGCAAGCTGACGGGTGGCCGGTATACTCCGGCGCAATTAACGCATTTTCAAGGATTTCGCCATGAAGCGCCTGATCTCTTCCCTTGCTGCGCTCGTCGCGGTTGCCTGCCTCGTGACAGCCTGTGGTCAAAAAGGTCCGCTGTACCTGCCTGATGACAGCAAGTCCCCTGAAGAACAGGCCAAGTCGTCGCAATCCAAGACACACTCGCACGACACCCACACCACTTACTAAGGGAACGCCATGGACGCTTTTAACTACCGTGGCGGGGAGCTGTTCGCGGAAGGGGTTGCCCTGTCCGCGATCGCCGAACGTTTCGGCACGCCGACCTACGTCTATTCCCGTGCCCACATCGAAGCCCAGTACCGGACGTTCGCCGATGCCCTCGACGGCATGCCGCACCTGGTGTGTTTCGCCGTCAAGGCCAACTCCAACCTGGGCGTGCTCAATGTCCTGGCGCGCCTGGGTGCCGGTTTCGACATCGTCTCCGGTGGCGAGCTCGAGCGTGTGCTGGCCGCTGGCGGTAGCGCCGACAAGATCGTCTTCTCCGGCGTCGGCAAGACCCGTGAAGACATGCGCCGCGCCCTGGAAGTCGGTGTGCATTGCTTCAACATCGAATCCACCGATGAGCTGGAGCGCCTGCAGGTTGTTGCCGCCGAGCTGGGCGTCCGCGCGCCGGTCTCCCTGCGCGTGAACCCGGATGTTGACGCTGGCACCCACCCGTACATTTCCACCGGTCTGAAGGAAAACAAGTTCGGCATCGCCATTGCCGACGCCGAGGACGTGTACGTACGCGCCGCCCAGTTGCCGAACCTGGAAGTACTGGGTGTCGATTGCCACATCGGCTCGCAACTGACCACCCTCGAACCGTTCATCGATGCCCTCGACCGCCTGCTGGCGCTGGTCGATCGCCTCGGCGATTGCGGTATCTACCTGCGCCACATCGACCTGGGTGGCGGTGTCGGCGTGCGCTATCGCGATGAAGAGCCGCCGCTGGTGGCCGACTACATCAAGACGGTGCGCGAGCGCCTCGAAGGCCGTGACCTGGCGCTGATGTTCGAGCCCGGCCGCTACATCGTGGCCAATGCCGGCGTGCTGCTGACCCAGGTCGAATACCTCAAGCACACCGAGCACAAGGATTTCGCCATCGTCGATGCGGCGATGAACGACCTGATCCGCCCGGCGCTGTACCAAGCGTGGATGGACGTCACCGCCGTGCGCCCTCGCGACACCGCAGCCCGCCCCTACGACATCGTCGGGCCGATCTGCGAAACCGGTGACTTCCTGGCCAAGGGTCGGGAGCTGGCGCTGGAAGAAGGCGACTTGCTGGCCGTGCATTCGGCCGGTGCCTACGGGTTTGTCATGAGTTCCAACTACAACACCCGCGGCCGCTGCGCCGAGGTGCTGGTGGACGGTGATCAGGCATTCGAAGTGCGTCGCCGTGAGACGGTAGCCGAGTTGTTTGCCGGCGAAAGCCTGCTGCCGGAGTAAAACCATGCTGCTGCGTTTTACCAAGATGCACGGCCTGGGCAATGACTTCATGGTCCTCGACCTGGTCAGCCAGCACGCGCATATCCTGCCCAAGCATGCCAAGCAATGGGGCGACCGGCACACTGGTATCGGTTTCGACCAGTTGCTGATCGTCGAGGCGCCCAACAACCCGGATGTGGATTTCCGTTATCGGATCTTCAACGCCGACGGTTCGGAAGTGGAGCAATGCGGCAACGGCGCGCGCTGCTTCGCCCGCTTCGTGCTGGACAAGCGCCTGACCGCCAAGCGGCAGATCCGCGTCGAGACCAAGAGCGGCATCATTGAACTGGATGTGCGCAGCGACGGCCAGATCGGCGTCAACATGGGCGCTCCGCGCCTGGTGCCGGCGGACATCCCCTTCCAGGCACCGAGCCAGGCCCTGAGCTATCAGGTGGACGTCGACGGCACCCCGGTGGAGCTGGCGGCGGTTTCCATGGGAAACCCCCACGCCGTGCTGCGAGTGACCGATATCAACAGCGCCCCGGTGCATGAGCTGGGGCCGAAAATCGAACACCATCCGCGCTTTCCGGCGCGGGTGAATGTCGGTTTCCTGCAAGTCATCGACCGCCACCGCGCACAATTGCGCGTCTGGGAACGCGGCGCCGGGGAAACCCAGGCCTGCGGTACCGGCGCCTGTGCCGCTGCCGTCGCTGCGATCAGCCAGGGGTGGATGGATTCGCCATTGTTGATCGACCTGCCCGGCGGGCGCCTGTCCATCGAATGGGCAGGCCCTGGCCAACCGGTGATGATGACCGGCCCGGCAGTGCGCGTATACGAAGGACAAGTTCGTCTTTGAGTGAGCCAAACCCATGACCGATCAGCCACAGGTTCCAGCCCCACAGCCCGACGAATCTCCCAGCTTTCCAGAAGCCGCGGCCGTGACCGCTTACCTGGAAGCTCATCCGGACTTCTTCGTCGAGCATGAAGAACTGCTTGCGACGATGCGCATCCCCCACCGGCGCGGCGACACCGTGTCGCTGGTGGAGCACCAGATGAAAATCCTGCGCGAGCGCAACATCGAAATGCGCCATCGGCTTTCACACCTGATGGACGTGGCCCGGGACAACGACCGACTCTTCGACAAGACCCGTCGGCTGATCCTGGCCCTGATGGACGCCAGCACCCTGGAAGACCTGGTCATGAGCGTCGAAGACAGCCTGCGCCAGGATTTCCAGGTGCCCTTTGTCAGCCTGATCCTGTTCGGCGACAACGCCATGCCGGTGGGCCGCTGGGTGACCCACGCCGAAGCGCAAACGGCCATCGGCGGCCTGCTCACGGAAAACAAAAGCGTCAGCGGCAGCCTGCGCGAACATGAACTGGACTTCCTCTTTGGCGAAGAACAGCGCAAGCAGATCGGCTCCACCGCCGTCGTCGCCATCGCCCACCAGGGCGTGCACGGCGTGCTGGCCATCGCCAGCCGCGATCCGCAGCACTACAAGAGTTCGGTGGGCACGCTGTTTTTGAGCTACATCGCCGAAGTCACCGGCCGGGTGCTGCCACGGGTTGCCGGTTCGCTGCGCTCGGTACGCTGACGATGGAACGGCAACTGGACGCCTACTGCGAACACCTGCGCAGTGAGCGTCAGGTGTCGCCCCACACGTTGTTGGCCTATCGCCGTGACCTGGAAAAAGTCCTGGGCTGGTGCCAGAAGCAGAACATCGGCAGCTGGTCGGCCCTTGACATCCAGCGCTTGCGCAGCCTGATCGCCCGCCTGCATCAGCAGGGGCAGTCCTCCCGCAGCCTGGCCCGCCTGTTGTCGGCGGTACGCGGCCTGTATCACTACCTCAATCGTGAAGGCCTGTGCGATCACGATCCGGCCACCGGCCTGGCGCCGCCCAAGGGCGAACGCCGGCTGCCGAAGACCCTCGACACCGACCGCGCCCTGCAATTGCTTGAAGGCGCCGTCGAGGATGACTTCCTGGCCCGGCGCGACCAGGCGATTCTCGAGCTGTTCTATTCTTCGGGCCTGCGGCTTTCAGAGCTGACGGGGCTTAACCTGGAGCAACTGGACCTGGCCGACGGCATGGTCCAGGTGCTCGGCAAGGGCAGCAAGACCCGCCTGCTGCCCGTCGGTCGCAAGGCCCGTGAAGCCCTGGAGCTATGGCTGCCCCTGCGAGCCCTGGCCAACCCCGCCGACGACGCGGTATTTGTCAGCCAACGCGGTCGGCGCCTCGGCCCGCGGGCGATTCAATTGCGGGTCAAGGCCGCCGGCGAACGCGAGCTGGGGCAGAACCTGCACCCGCACATGCTCAGGCACTCCTTCGCCAGCCATCTGCTGGAATCCTCCCAGGACCTGCGCGCCGTTCAAGAACTGCTGGGGCACTCGGACATCAAGACCACACAGATCTACACCCACCTGGACTTCCAGCACCTGGCGACGGTCTATGACAGTGCCCACCCCAGGGCCAAACGCATCAAGGGCGACGAATCATGACCATCGAGCTCATCACTTTCGACCTGGACGACACCCTGTGGGACACCGCCCCGGTAATCGCCAGCGCCGAAGCCATACTCCGCCAATGGCTGACCGAAAACGCACCGAACCTGGGCGGCCTGCCGGTGGAGCATCTTTTTTCGATTCGCGAGCAGGTGTTGCGCGAAGAACCCAACCTCAAGCATCGCATCAGTGCGTTGCGCCGACGGGTGCTGTTCCGTGCCTTGCAGGAAGCCGGCTACGACCAGTGGCAAGCCTCCGAACTGGCGGACCAGGCCTTCGAGACATTCCTGCACGCCCGCCACCAACTGGAGATTTTTCCCGAGGTGCAGCCCACCCTGGAAATCCTGGCCAATCATTTCGCCCTCGGCGTGGTCACCAATGGCAACGCCGACGTGCGACGCCTGGGGTTGGCGGACTACTTCAAGTTCGCCTTGTGCGCCGAAGACATCGGCATCGCCAAGCCTGACGCCCGGCTGTTCCACGAAGCCCTGCAACGCGGCGGCGCCACGGCACAGACCGCCGTGCACATTGGCGACCACCCGGGCGACGACATCGCCGGTGCCCAACAGGCCGGCCTGCGCGCGGTGTGGTTCAACCCGGCAGGCAAACCCTGGAATGCCGACCACGCGCCGGACGCGGAAATCCGCAGCCTGACCGAATTACCAGGATTGCTGACCCAATGGCATAGCCAACCCTGAACCCTGCTTCGCAGCCGCCAAAACCCTTTGTGGGAGCGAGCTTGCTCGCGAAGGCGACGGCACATCCAACATCACTGCCAGCAGACCCACCGCTATCGCGAGCAAGCTCGCTCCCACCCTGGATCTGCTGTGTCCTGCGGCTCCGCGCCCGCTGGTCCGAGACATTATCTGGCCCATGAAAAAGCCCGCAGCGACGGCGGGCTTTTTCAGCAAGCAACAAGCAAATACTCAGATCGGGCGGCTGCCGTACTTGTTGTCAGGCTTCTTGGGCGGATCAGCGACCACGTTGGCTTCCACTTCCTGCACCTTACCGCCCCTGGCCAGGAATTCCTCCATGGCCTTGGCGAGCGCATCACGCTCCTTGTTCTTGGCCTCTACGCTCGGCAACTCGTCGACCGACACGGCTGCCTTGGCCTTGCCTTTGGCGGTAGGTGCCGGGACATCGGCGCCATCGTCTTCGGCAACGTCTTCAGCCGCCACTTCAAGGCCTTCTTCGGTCTCGTCTTCGTCGCCTACTTCGAGGTCGTCGTTTTCCAGATCATCGTCGCTCATGTTCTACCTCATGACTTGCGAAAAGCAGATTAGTTATAGCCCAGCTTCGCCATCTGTTCGAAGGCTGCCAGAAAAAATTCAACATCCGCCGGCAATCAGCGGTTATGCCCCTTCACCGTACAAGGTGGCGAGGACTTTACGAGCACCGCCGTGATCACGGTGCTCGCCCAGATAAACACCTTGCCAGGTTCCCAATGCCAGCCGTCCCGCCGTCACCGGCAGGCTGAGCTGGCAACCGAGCACACTGGCCTTGAAGTGCGCCGGGAGGTCGTCCAGGCCTTCGTCGTTGTGCTCATAGTCGGCGGTTCCTTGTGGGATCAGCCGATTGAAAAATCGTTCGAAGTCTCGACGCACCGCCGGATCGGCGTTCTCGTTGATGGTCAACGAGGCCGAGGTATGCTGCAGCCACAGATGCAACAGACCGACACGACAGGCCTGGAGTTCAGGCAGGCCGGCCAGCAACTCGTCCGTCACCAGATGAAAGCCCCGGGGCTTTGCCCGCAGGGTTATCAGCGTCTGTTGCCACATACAGATCTCCGCACGTTCGGCGCGCATTCTAGCGCGCTCTGGGAAAAAACAAAGGCCCTAATATTCTTGCTTCGGTGTAAGCCTTTGGCGGTATAAAAACCTATGTCGCATCCACAACAAAAGGCGTCGGAAAAACCGCGGTACCTTGTGAGCAATGACAAATTCCAGACAAAAAAATGCCCGGCGAACCGGGCATTTTTTATGGCGCGTACTTACAGGTTGTAGCCACGCTCGTTGTGCTGGGCCAGGTCCAGGCCCACAGCCTCTTCTTCCTCAGTGACACGCAGACCCATGACGGCGTCCAGGACCTTGAGGATGATGAAGGTGACGATCCCGGTGTAGACCACCGTGAAACCCACGCCTTTGAATTGAATCCACACTTGCGCGCCGATATCGGTCACGGTGCCGAAGCCACCCAGGGCGGGCGCTGCGAACACACCGGTCAGGATCGCGCCGAGGATACCGCCGATGCCGTGCACGCCGAAGGCGTCCAGGGAATCGTCATAACCGAGCTTGCGCTTGAGGCTGGTGGCGCAGAAGAAGCACACCACGCCCGCCGCCAGGCCGATGACCAGGGCGCCCATCGGGCCCACGGTGCCGGCAGCCGGGGTGATTGCAACCAGGCCGGCCACCACGCCCGAAGCAATGCCCAGCGCGCTTGGCTTGCCGTGGGTGATCCACTCGGCAAACATCCAGCCCAGCGCCGCCGCAGCGGTCGCGATCTGGGTCACCAGCATCGCCATGCCGGCAGTGCCATTGGCAGCGACAGCGGAACCGGCGTTGAAACCGAACCAGCCGACCCACAGCATGGCCGCACCCATCAGGGTGTAACCCAGGTTATGCGGCGCCATTGGCGTGGTCGGGAAGCCTTTGCGCTTGCCCAGTACCAGGCACGCCACCAGGCCGGCGATACCGGCGTTGATGTGCACCACGGTGCCGCCGGCGAAGTCCAGCACGCCCCAGTCCCACATCAGGCCGCCGTTGCCGGACCAGACCATGTGCGCAATCGGTGCATACACCAGGGTGAACCACACGCCCATGAAGATCAGCATGGCGGAGAACTTCATCCGCTCGGCAAATGCACCGACGATCAGGGCCGGGGTGATGATGGCGAACGTCATCTGGAAGGTGATGAACACCGCTTCAGGGAACAGCGCCGCCGGGCCGGTCAGGCTGGCTGGCGTCACACCCGCCAGGAACGCTTTGCCGAAACCGCCAACGAAGGAATTGAAGTTGACGACACCCTGCTCCATGCCGGTGGTGTCGAACGCGATGCTGTAGCCATAGATGACCCACAGAACGCTGATCAGACCGGTAATGGCAAAGCACTGCATCATCACGGAAAGAAGGTTTTTCGAGCGGACCATGCCACCGTAGAACAGTGCCAGGCCGGGAATGGTCATGAACAGTACAAGAATCGTGGCCGTGAGCATCCAGGCGGTGTCGCCGGAGTTCAGGACAGGGGCTGCCGCTTCTTCTGCCATGGCCAGGCCAGGCATTGCGAAGGACAACAGGGCTCCTAGCCCTGCGAATTTACGCAGAGTCATATTGTTTTCTCCTGGGGCGTTGGGTTTGGCGGCTTAGATAGCGTCGGTATCGGTTTCGCCGGTACGGATGCGGATAGCCTGTTCCAGATTGACCACAAAGATCTTCCCGTCACCGATCTTGCCGGTGTTGGCGGCCTTGGTGATTGCCTCGATCACCCGGTCAAGGTCCTTGTCGTCAATAGCGACATCGATCTTCACCTTGGGCAGGAAATCGACCACGTATTCCGCGCCGCGATACAGCTCGGTGTGACCCTTCTGCCGACCGAAGCCTTTGACCTCAGTAACGGTAATGCCCTGCACGCCGATCTCGGACAACGACTCGCGCACGTCGTCCAACTTGAACGGCTTGATGATGGCAGTGACTAGCTTCATGAAACTTTCTCCCGAATTGGTGGACTTGCCCCAGGAAAACAAACCCGACTCAAGTCTAAGCGCAGTGCCTGGCTTTGTAACGCGTCGTCGGCCCAAGTTGCCCGACAGGTGCCAGTTAACCGATCCTGACGAAACTCCCCGTTCCGCCTGCTGCACTGCATTCGTCACAGCGACTGCATCAGTGCATGGGTCATCAGCCTCTAAGCAGAAACCTTGCCATCTGCACCCAAACCCTCTGATTTCAGCCCCTTGGGCACCTGTTCGACGTGTACCGCACCACGAACCGCAGCGATACGCACAACAACAGTGCAGCGCCGCCCGACCCCATGCGCGAAAAGCGTGCATCCCTGGCTCGCCAATTGACTATAGACACTGCGTGGTACACTGCCCGCCATCGTTTCCAGGACACCTGCACATGCTTGCGCCCAAAGACCTTCTCGACGCCCTGAGCGGCCACGCCTCCCGTATTTTGAGTGGCGACACGTCGCTGCCCAAAAGCGAAATCGAAAGCCAGTTCAAGGCCTTGCTGCAAAGCGGCTTCAGCAAGCTGGACTTGGTCAGCCGGGAGGAATTCGACAGCCAGATGGTCGTGCTGGCCCGGACCCGGGCACGGCTCGAAAGCCTGGAGGCCAAGGTCGCCGAGCTGGAAGCACGATTGGCTCCGGTACAGGATTAACCCCCCCGGCTCACGTTACAGGCTCTGACAGGTCACTCAAGCATTCGCCGCCCGCTGAGCCTGGTCCGGTGTGAGCGCCAGCGGCAGCTCCAGGCTAAACAGCGCGCCGCGGCCCGGCCCGGCGCTCTGCACGGTCAGGTCGCCGCCCATCTCGTGCGCCGCCAGAATGCAGCTATGCAAACCAAAGCCGTGGCCGCCGACACGCGTGGTGAAGCCGTGCTCGAACACCCGCGCAAGATTGTCCTGGGAAATCCCCTCGCCATTGTCCTCGACCTCGACCCGCACACGCTCATCGTCAACGAGCTCCAGGCGCAGGATGATCTGTGGCGGACGGTTCACGCCTGCGTCCAGCGCCTGCTTGGCGTTGTTGATCAGATTGACCAGGATCTGCAGCACTCGGTGCTTATCCAATGGCATTTGCGGGATATCGCTGAATTCCTTGATCAGGGTGATGTGGTGGCGGGCCAGGGACACATCGCAAATGCGCACGACATCCTCAAGCAGCTCTCGCAACGAGCCCGGCTCCAGGACGCTGGCATTGCCGGCATAGGATTGCTGGGTGGCGACGATTTCCTTGATGTGGTCGATCCGGCGGGTCAACTGCGCCAATTCGGCGATCATGACCTGCTGCTCGATTGCCAGCGCGTCGGCCAGCTTGTCGAGATAGTCCGGTAGCGCGCGCCCTTTCGGGTCGCTGCTGATGAAGTCGCCGAGGTCATCGGGATGTTCCTTCATCAACTGGACGACCTTCGCCACCCCCGGTCCCTTGGAGGTGTGCACCTTCTCGTAGAGGACTTGGGCTGACACGTTGACGCTATTGAGCACATTGCCCACGTTGTGCAATACATTGGTGGCGATCTCCGCCATGCCGGCCCGGCGCGCAGTAGTCACCAGCTCGGCCTGCGCCTCGCGCAACTCGTCGTTGACCTTGGCCAATTGCCGCGGGCTGGGAATCTTCAGGGCCGCCGGCACCAGCCGGACCAGCAGGATGGCGGTAATCACCGAGGCAATCGCGGTGATCACCTTGACCAGTGCCGACAACCAGTAATAAGGCTGCCAAATGGTCAGGATTTCCATCACGTGGCTGGTCCCGCAGGCCAGGATAAACACGCCGAAGGCCGCCAGCATCCAATCGAACGGCACATCCTTGCGCTTGTGGATAAAGTACAGAAGGGTGAAGGGGATGGTGACGTAGGACAGGGTGATCAAGCCATCGGCGATCACATTGGTCCACAGCAGATCCGGACGCCACATATAGCAATGTCCGTGGGGCATGAAGCGCTTGTCGGTTAACAAAGCCAGCAGATCGTTCATGGCCACTTCCTCCCTGTGCCGTTGATACCGCCAAGTGCCGACTGGGCAAAATCGAGTCTAGCAGAGGGCCGGTCCCGGACAATTTGCCCGCCGACGGAGCTTTTTGTAGAGCCCCCGTGATAGTGAAGAAAGCGGAAAGGTCCACAACCTGAAGACACTGTCAGCAGAATGCCAAGGGAGTTGCACAGGATAAGCGCGGAACGCCTTAACGCTCCGCGCTCTTCACATTGGCTACCGTGAACCTTTATGGCCTGTCCAGTTTCACCGCAGACTCAGCCATCCAGTAGCTCTCCCGCCAGAACTTGTAGTCTGCAAACTCTCCATGTTTTTGTGGCCACTTACCGTGATTATCGATGGGGAAGCGAGTTAAGTGCACCCTATTGCGCAGCGGTCTGTAACATGCCACGTCATCAACAACCTGGGCATTCGGGAAAACATCTTCAGCCAACCGCGTCATATTCCACCAAGACCCAGCCGTTCGATCCTTGAATGAATTGACTTCGCCAAACGTATAGTCAATCCAGTTCAAGAGACTCCCGCGCGGCATGAAGTCATGAAAGAAATTTTCACCAATTTCTCTGTATGGGTCCAAGCTCAAATTCCAGAAGTCCACTTCAGGTCTTGTTACCAACCAAGGCACAACAACGTTCTCGACTTCTTTTACCCGCGCTGCAGCGCCCATAAACACCAGGTTATTCACGTTAATATCCGGATGCCTGGCAAGGATATTAACCGCGACGATCGCCCCCATACTATGCCCAACAATATTTATCTCACTCCCATCAACGGGATATAGGGAACCCTGTTGATCGCCCTTTTTTTCCAAACGATGGAGCAGTGCGGTAACGGCTGTATCAGCGTAGCGAACCGGCCCCTTGAACTCTTTATCTGGCTCGGTGATTAAATCGCCTTCAAACGCGATATTTTTAGTCAGCACCAAGTCAGTACGACGCAGCATTCCATCCCATGCCCCGGTTCCAAAGCCGTCGACCAAGGGGGCCATCCCCAACTTGACTGGATTCCACACGGTATAGTAATCACTGCCGACACCGACATGGGGTGGCGAATTACTTACTTGAAATCCCATATCGTCCAGTTTATCAACTCTTCTCTGGTAGTCTGCTTCATCAACGCTATTGACGCTTTTGGACACCGCGACCGGGTCTGAAATTTCCTTGTACATCGATGATGGAACCCTGACCAAGGACCGCCCTAAATCCTCGATCAACACAACGGGAGAGGTCATCGCACCCAGCACCGGTCTATTAAGCCCTTTTCGAATTCTAAATAGATGGTCAGCATAGTTAGGCCAGAAATCGGAATTCCAAGCAATAAAGATAGGGTATTGATGATCAGCGAGCATGTCATCGACCATTCTTCCAGGACGATCAACCGCTGTAGAAAAATTATTCAAGCCGCCGTGTATGAACAAGGTAATTCTTAATTTTTTATCCTTGTTTCGGAGCGCTATATAATTCTGAAAAATCCTCTCGAGATACATCTTCTCATCGGCTTTTGTTTTCTTCAGATCGCCTCGTTCACCGATGATTGTTTTTTGGTTTGGATCAATGAGGTTTCCATCCCCATCAATGTAAAGCATGTGCAATTTGGCATTCTGGTAATCCGTCCCTTTATGACCTGCACACCCCACCAACACAATAATTGCTATCAGCCAAGTCAAGAGCTTCATGCGACCCCCTCCCTTTAAGTAACTAGGAGTGTAGAAGAGAACTGGGACCTTAATGGCGTCATGCCACCCACCCTCTATAGCCACTCAGGCTGCTCAGCGCTCCGCAACATCCTGCCAAAATTTCCCCCTTCAATTGCCATGCCCAAACTCATCCCACGACTAACCTTCAAAAGCCGCAGGACGCGGCCCCCCATTCACTCAAGGAACGATTCATGTCGCTCGCCATTGTCCATAGCCGCGCCCAAGTGGGGGTCGAGGCTCCTGCCGTTACCGTTGAAGTTCACCTGGCCAATGGCTTGCCGTCGCTGACGATGGTTGGCCTGCCGGAAGCGGCGGTGAAGGAAAGCAAGGATCGGGTGCGCAGCGCGATCATCAATTCGGGGCTGAATTTTCCTGCGCGGCGCATCACCCTGAACCTGGCGCCGGCGGACCTGCCCAAGGACGGCGGGCGCTTCGACCTGGCCATCGCCTTGGGGATCCTATCGGCCAGCGTGCAGGTGCCGACCCTGACGCTGGACGACGTGGAATGCCTCGGTGAACTGGCCTTGTCCGGCGCGGTGCGACCGGTGCGCGGGGTATTGCCTGCGGCGCTGGCGGCGCGCAAGGCCGGGCGCACGCTGGTGGTGCCACGGGCCAATGCCGAGGAAGCTTGTCTGGCGTCGGGGCTGAAGGTGATCGCCGTGGATCATCTGCTCGAAGCGGTAGCGCACTTCAACGGTCACACGCCGGTCGAGCCGTTCGTTTCCAATGGACTGCTCTCGGCCAGCAAGCCTTACCCGGACCTGAATGAAGTACAAGGCCAGGCCGGGGCCAAGCGGGCCTTGCTGATTGCCGCTGCGGGGGCTCACAACCTGTTGTTCAGCGGGCCACCCGGCACCGGCAAGACCCTGCTGGCGAGCCGCTTGCCAGGGCTGTTGCCGCCGCTGGCCGAGAGCGAAGCCCTGGAAGTCGCGGCCATCCAGTCGGTGGCCAGTTGCGTGCCGTTGAGCCATTGGCCGCAACGCCCGTTTCGCCAGCCACACCACTCGGCTTCCGGCCCGGCGCTGGTGGGTGGCGGGTCAAAGCCGCAGCCAGGGGAGATCACCCTCGCCCACCATGGCGTGCTGTTTCTGGATGAGCTGCCGGAATTCGACCGCAAGGTGCTGGAGGTCTTGAGAGAACCGCTGGAGTCCGGGCACATCGTGGTATCCCGCGCCCGGGATCGAGTCCGCTTCCCTGCCCGTTTCCAGTTGGTGGCGGCGATGAATCCCTGCCCCTGTGGCTATCTTGGCGAGCCCAGCGGCCGCTGCGCCTGTACACCGGACATGGTGCAGCGCTACCGCAACAAACTCTCCGGCCCGCTGCTGGACCGCATCGACCTGCACCTGACCGTCGCCCGGGAGGCCACGGCGTTGAACCCCAAGCGCGACCCCGGAGACGATACGGCCACGGTCGCGGAACGCGTAGCCGAAGCCCGGGAACGCCAGCACAAGCGCCAGGGCTGCGCTAACGCCTTCCTCGACCTGCCCGGCTTGCGCCGACACTGCAAGTTATCCACAACCGATGAAACCTGGCTGGAAACCGCCTGCGAGCGGCTGACCCTGTCGCTACGTGCCGCTCACCGCTTGCTCAAGGTCGCCCGGACACTGGCGGACCTGGAGCAAGCGGGGAGCATTCGCCGCGAGCACCTGGCCGAAGCGTTGCAGTATCGGCCGGCTACGGCTTGACCGCTTTACGGTTTGCTCAGGTCTACCAATGGTGTTTGCCGTACCTCGGTTTTTTGACCGTTCTGGATCGCATCGATGCGCTTGAGCGCCTTATCCACAGCGCCCTTGTCCGCCAACAGGCTGTAATGGATCTGGAATTGCTTGTGCTCCTTCGGCCCGATCGTGGGCACCAGGCCCAGGGGGCGCTGATAGCGGCGGTTATAGGAAAAACTGGTGCCTGGCTCCAACCCGGTCACGTAGCCCTGGCCTTGGGTATCGGTGTTTTTCCACAGGGAGAATACGGGCAGCGTGCTGGTGTTGAAGCCTACCGATACCCCGAGGCTGCCGGCCTTGTTGTGCAGCACGGTGAGAGTGTCGCCCTTGGCGTCGGCGTAGGGCACGACGTTATAAACGGTTTCGTCGTAATCCTTGGTCGGGGCCCGGTAGGTTTGCCAATCGGGCAAGTCGCCCTTGGCCTTGTCGTTGAACGGCGAGACCTGCTTGACCGGGGCCGCGAAACGAGCGCCTTGCTCCAGGAAAGGCGTGCTGAAATTGCTGTGGTAGAGCGCTTGGTATTCCTTCGGGTAATCGCCGTTGTTGGTCAGCGTGTCGTTGAGCGCGAACGTCACGCTGCCGGGCTCGGTGACCAGTTCGGTTTGCACCGAGAAATCGACCTTCTTGAACGCCTGCTCCTTCAACTCGCCTTGCAGGGTGATGGCGTAGGGTGGTTTTTCATCGATGTGCAAGGTGACTTTGTTGGCGGGGATATTGGCGGCGCGACCATGCAGGGTCAGCAGCTCGCCGTTGTCCATGCCGGGATGGCCGACCCATTCGTAGCCGCAGCGGGTAACCAGCTCGTTGAAGCCTTCGAGCCAGCCCAACCCGCCTCGGCCGTTGAGCTCGATGAACGCCGGGTTGACCACTTCCTTGACGGGCGAATCCCAACCCATGCGCACATCACCGACCGACGCCTGCAGCACGTTCATGCCACGGGTCGGGACGACTGAAAGCTTCAGGGTGCCGTTGTCGATGTCGACCACGCTGACGCCTTCCTGCCGGCCGCCGTGCAGGGTGCGCATCGTCACGGAAAAGGGCTTGTCGGTCTTCACGCCGAGTTGCTGGCTGGTGATTTGCCAGGGTTGGGCGGCTTTATCGGTATCCAGCAGGACGTAATCCCAAGCCATCGCCTGGGAAGCAGCGCCCAGGGCGCCAAGGGTAACGAGGAGTTTGAGCGGAGTCATGGACGCGACCTTTTATTGGAGTTGTGCGGTTTTTATAGTCTTGAAGAAACGTTTCAGCAAGCTTAAAAACAGCAATAACCTTAAAAAAGCACGACTACACGATCGACAGCTTTTTGTGGGAGCGAGCTTGCTCGCGATGACGTCAGCTCGGACAACCCAGAACCCGTGGCGAGGGATTGGCTTGAGGTTCAGCGTTGAGCTGAGAGGACGGTGGTGAATGCTCGTGATGGCGGTGAGTCAGCTGGCAGGGGTGTGGCTGGAAAGCCGCCTTCGCGAGCAAGCTCGCTCCCACAGGGAATCTCTGGGAGCGGGCTTGTGACAGGAAGCCTCAGCGGAACCGATCAACCTCTTGGCGCAGGTCCTGGGCCAGTTTTTCCAGCTCCTTGGCAGTGAGGGCCAGGTTCGAGACCACTTGGCGCTGTTCACTGTTGGCCATGGCAATGCTCTGCAGGTTGCTGCTGAGCAGGGTTGCGGTGCTGCTTTGTTCCTGGGTGGCGGTGGTGATCGCCGCGAATTGCTGGCCAGCCGAGCGGCTCTGCTCGTCGATGCGCGCCAGGGCCGAGGCCACATTGGCGTTGCGCGACAGACCTTCCTGCATCAACAAATTGCCCTGCTCCATCGTGCTGATGGCATTGCCGGTTTCCTGCTGGATGCTGTTGATCATGCTGGAGATTTCGTCCGTGGCCTGGCGGGTGCGGGACGCCAGGCTGCGGACTTCATCGGCCACCACGGCGAAACCACGGCCCTGCTCGCCGGCGCGGGCAGCTTCAATGGCCGCGTTCAAGGCCAACAGGTTGGTCTGCTCGGCAATCGAGGTAATGACCCCCACGATGCCGCCGATTTCCTGGGACCGCTGGCCCAGGGTATTGATGACCGTGGCCGTGCTGTTCAGCGCGCCGGCGATTTGCTCCAGGGAGGACGACGCTTCATCCATCGAGGTCCGACCAATGCGGGTTTGCTGGGCGTTTTCCTGGGCCAGGCGCTCGGTGTTGCCCATGTTGTCGGCAATGTTCAAGGAGGTCGCACTGAACTCCTCCACGGCGCCAGCCATGCTGGTGATCTCGCCGGACTGCTGTTCCATGCCTTCGTACGCTCCGCTGGACAACCCGGACAGGGCCTGGGCGCGGCTGTTGACCTCC
Organism: Pseudomonas beijingensis; assembly: GCF_030687295.1. Classification (NCBI taxonomy): domain Bacteria; kingdom Pseudomonadati; phylum Pseudomonadota; class Gammaproteobacteria; order Pseudomonadales; family Pseudomonadaceae; genus Pseudomonas; species Pseudomonas beijingensis. The sequence continues at coordinate 6,215,945 of NZ_CP117425.1, forward strand.
TGGGAGGCCTTGCGGATGTGCTCGACCATGGTCGACAGGGCCTGGCTCATCTGGTTGAAGGCACGGGCCAACTGACCGATTTCGTCATGGCTCGACACATTCAGGCGCACGCTCAGGTCGCCGGCGCCCAACGCCTCGGCCTGGCGCACCAGATCCCCCAGCGGTGCCAGTTTGCTGCGCAACAACCACATCGCCGAACCGACCGCCAACAGCATCGCCAGCAGGCTGCCGATGGCCAGTTGCATACCGACGCTCCAGGTCACGGCGCGGATCTCGGTTTTCGGCATGCTCGCCACCACCGCCCACGGCCCCCCCTCGAACGGTACGGCAACGCTGTAGAAATCTTCGGCGGTATCGGCCCAGAACGCGCCCTTGCCCGGCTTTTTGATCAAGCCGGTGATGGCCGCGGTAGCGTTGTCCAGCGCCTGCACGCCGGCGGGCGGCACCAGCCATTTGTTTTGTTCGTCCAGCAGCGCCAGGGAACCGGTCTGGCCGATGCGGAAGCGCTTGAGGTTTTCGAACTGCGCGTTCTGCGCGTCGGTGTAATCGAAGCCTACGTACAACACGGCAATGATCTTGCCGCTGCTGTCGCGTACAGGCGTGTACTGCGACATGTAGAAGCGCCCGAAAAGCAGGGCCCGACCAATGTAGCTCTGCCCACTGATCACCGGGCCGTAGGCCGGGCCGGCGCGGTCGAGCACGGTGCCGATGGCCCGTGTACCGTCCTGTTTACTGACCGAGGTACTGACGCGGATGAAATCGTCGCCGCTGCGCACGAAGACTGTGGCCACCCCGGCGGTCATCGCCTTGAACTCGTCCACTTCCTTGAAGTTGTTGTTCAACACTTCGCTGCCCAGGTTCAAGCCTGGAGTTTGTACGCCCGCCACCGTCACCGGCTGGTCCGGATGCACGCTCAGGCCCGCGCTGAAGCGCTTTTCGAACAGACCGGCCAAGCGCTGAGTGCTCTCGCGCAGGGTGCTGTGGAAGGTATTGAGCTGATCGGCCATCAGGCGCGCTTCGCTGGCCAAGTGCTCTTCACGGGTGGCAAGGTTGGCAGTGTCCAGCGAACGCAAGGCGAAGACGGTACTGCCGGAGATCACGATCGCCAGTATCACGGCGAGGGCAAGGCCTAGCTGTGAGGCGATTCGGGCGCGGGGTTGAGACATGACGGCTCCTGGCCGAGAGACCGGATCATCCTGATCACGTCGCACGCTCGGCATTTTATTCGGGTGAGGTGTGAGTAGACCCTTTCTGAACGAGGGTTCCATCTTCACGGATTCGGCGGCAACGCCAAATACTTGAGCGGTTTGGACGGATTAATGCCAAGTGGCTAGCACGCCAACTTCAACGTTTCAGCCCAGGCGCTGTACATCGGGCAGTTGCATGGCCTTGACCTCGCCTTGGAGGAAGTCGCTGAGCCGGCGCAAACGTTCACCTCCCGGCCGGGTTTTCGGCCAGACCAGGTAATAGTGCTCACCGCTGGCGACAGCCGTCGGCCAGGGCAGGCTCAAGCGTCCCTGGGCAACGTCCTCGGCCACCATCAACAAGTCGCCCATGGAAACCCCATAGCCACGCGCCGCAGCGATCATGCCCAGCTCCAGGGTATCGAACACCTGCCCCCCCTTGAGCGAGACCTTGTCGGACAGGCCCATGCGTTGCAGCCAGTTGCGCCAGTCCCGGCGATCCGGCGTCGGATGCAGCAGTTCAGCACTGGCCAACCGCGCCACATCCCAAGGCTGATCGTTCAACAGGTTCGGCGCACCCACCGGGATCAATTCCTCGGGGAACAGCAAACTGGCCTCCCAGTCCGCCGGAAAATGCCCGTTGCCCAGCAATACGGCGCAATCGAAGGGCTCGACGTTGAAGTCCACCGAATCGATGTCCATCCAGGCACTGGTCAGTTGCACCTCGTTGCCGGGCTGCAAATGCCGGAAGCGACTCAGGCGCGCCAACAACCAGCGCATGGTCAACGTGGAAGGCGCTTTCATGCGCAGGATGCCGTCTTCGCCATGCAAGGTGTGGCAGGCCCGCTCCAGCGCCATGAAGCCCTCCCGCACGCCCGGCAACAACAATCGCGCCGCCTCGGTCAATTGCAGGTTGCGGCCGCTGCGCTGGAACAGCCGGCAGGCAAAGTGATCCTCCAGCGTGCGAATGTGCCGGCTGACGGCGCTCTGGGTGATCGACAGTTCTTCGGCGGCCCGGGTGAACGAGCTGTAGCGCGCCGCGGCTTCGAATGCCCGCAACGCATAGAGAGGAGGAAGACGACGGGGCATCGCAAAAGCTCCATGGCGTGGTCTGCAAACCCTACCAGAAACCCGTCCAGCATGAGTTTTAATCATGCCAGCGATCTTTTTTATCCTTTTGTGCAATCCGCCGAGAGCGCCGAGAATCGTCGCTTTACTGCCTTGTTTAAACATGGAGCGTGATGATCATGCAGCATCCGGTGCGTACCGAACTCTGGGCCATCCTGCGGCTGGCGGGGCCGTTGATCGCCTCGCAGTTGGCGCACATGCTGATGGTGCTGACCGACACTGTGATGATGGCGCGCCTGAGCCCTGAAGCCCTCGCCGGTGGCGGGCTCGGGGCGGCCACCTATTCGTTCGTGTCGATCTTCTGCATCGGCGTGATCGCCGCGGTGGGCACCCTGGTCGCGATCCGCCAGGGCGCGGGCGATGTCGAAGGCGCCACCCGGCTGACCCAGGCCGGGCTTTGGCTGGCCTGGTTGATGGCGTTGATGGCCGGGTTGCTGCTGTGGAACCTCAAGCCCGTGCTGCTGATGTTCGGCCAGACCGAAACCAACGTGCTGTCCGCCGGACAGTTCCTGCTTGCGCTGCCGTTCGCCCTGCCCGGCTACCTGAGCTTCATGGCCCTGCGCGGCTTCACCAGCGCCATCGGCCGGGCCACGCCGGTCATGGTGATCAGCCTGGGCGGCACGGTGGCCAACTTCCTGCTCAACTACGCGCTCATTACCGGCATGTTCGGCCTGCCGAAACTCGGCTTGATGGGCATCGGCCTGGTCACGGCCATCGTCGCCAATTGCATGGCCCTGGCGCTGGCCTGGCACATCCATCGGCACCCGGCCTACCGTGCCTATCCGCTGCTTGATGGCCTGTCGCGGCCCAATCGCCAATACCTCAAGGAACTGTGGCGCCTGGGTCTGCCGATTGGCGGCACGTACGCAGTGGAAGTCGGGCTGTTCGCGTTCGCCGCGCTGTGCATGGGCACCATGGGCAGCACGCCGTTGGCGGCCCACCAGATCGCCCTGCAAATCGTCTCGGTGGCGTTCATGGTGCCGGCCGGGATGTCCTATGCCATCACCATGCGCATCGGCCAGCACTACGGCGCCGGGCAGCTGTTGATGGCGCGTCTGGCCGGTCGAGTCGGCATTGGTTTTGGCGCGGCCGCGATGCTAGCGTTTGCCATGGTGTTCTGGCTGTTGCCCCATCAATTGATCGGTTTGTTCCTGGACCACGACGACCCGGCGTTCCGCGATGTGATCAACCTGGCCGTGAGCCTGTTGGCGGTGGCGGCGTGGTTCGAGCTGTTCGACGGCACGCAAACCATCGCCATGGGCTGCATTCGCGGGCTCAAGGACGCCAAGACCACCTTCCTGGTGGGCCTGGGTTGCTATTGGCTGATCGGCGCACCGTCGGCCTGGTGGATGGCGTTCCACCTGAACTGGGGACCGACAGGTGTCTGGTGGGGCCTGGCTCTGGGGCTGGCCTGCGCGGCCGTGAGCCTGACCCTGGCGTTTGAATGGAAGATGAAGCGGATGATCAGGCGTGAACCCGGGCAGCAGGGCTTCGAGGTCGTTCAGACTGAATGATTTCCCTTGTGGGAGCGAGCTTGCTCGCGATGGCGATAGGCCTGTCACATCGACTTTGACTGACACACCGCTATCGCGAGCAAGCTCGCTCCCACAGGGTTTTGGGTCAGCTCATTTCCAGTATGGGCTGCTGATTGCCGTCAAATGTCAGGTACTCAACCAACTCTGGCAGCGGCAACGGCTTGCTGATCAGGAAACCCTGCACCTGGTCGCAACCAAAACCGCGTAGCAGGTCCAGTTGTTCCTGGGTTTCCACACCTTCGGCCACCACCTCCAGGTTGAGGTTGTGGGCCAGGTTGATCATGGCGTGCACCAGTTTGCGGTTCTCTTCGCGCTGCTCCATGCCGCCAACGAAGCTCTTGTCGATCTTGAGCAAGGCGATCGGCAGGCTATTGAGGTGCACGAATGAGGAGAACCCGGTGCCGAAGTCGTCCAGGGAGAAGCGCACCCCCAGGCGGCCCAGGGCATCCATGGTCTGCTTGACCAATTCGCTGCGGCGCATGACGGCAGTTTCGGTGAGTTCGAACTCCAGCCATTGCGCCTCGACACCTCGCTCGGCAATCAGCCGGCTCAAGGTCGGCAACAACTGGCTGTCCTGGAACTGCCGGAACGACAGGTTGACCGCCATGTGCAACGGCGCCAGCCCCCGTTCGCGCAGAGCCTGCATGTCCCGCAGCGCCCGGGAAATCACCCAGTAGCCCAGCGGCACGATCAGGCCGCTCTGTTCAGCCAGCGGCACGAACTCACTCGGTGGCAGCAAGCCGCGTTCACCATGACGCCAGCGCACCAGGGCTTCAAGGCCGACGATGTGGCCGCCATCGAGGTCCAGCCGCGGCTGGTAATGCAGCTCCAGCTCGTCGCGGCGCAGTGCCCGGCGCAGTTCGCTTTCCAGGTCGGCAAGGCTGCGGGCATTGCGATTGATACGTTCGTTGAAGATATGAAAGGTGCAGCCCTGGGTGCTCTTGGCCTGCTGCATGGCGATGTGGGCATGCCACATCAGCGGATCGGCGCCAGCCTGGGCGCGAGCATGGGCAACCCCCAGGCTGCAGCCGATCAGCAGGCTTTCGCCGTCCACCCAATAAGGCTCGGCCAATGCTTCGGTAATCCGCTCGGCCATCCACTCGGCCCGCTGCGGTGCGCGACGGGTGTCGATCAGCAAGGCGAATTCATCGCTGCCCAGCCGCGCCAATTGATCGCCGGCCTCGAGTGAACCCTTGAGCCGCGACACCACTTGCAAGATCAAGCGGTCGCCGGCCTGGTGGCCGAGGGCGTCGTTGGCGTGGCGAAAGTTGTCCAGGTCCAGGTGACCGAGCGCCAGGCCACGGCCGTCGTTTTCCGCCAGGCGCGCCGCCAGCAAGGTCTGAAAGCCCTGGCGATTGGCGATGCCCGTCAACGGGTCCTGTTCGGCGAGGCGCTGCAAGGTGTTTTCCAGCACGCCGCGCTCGCGCACATGGCGCAGGCAACGACGCAGGGTCGCACTGTCGAGCACGTCGCGTACCAGCCAGTCGCTGACGCCGTCGGGGGCAGCCGCCGGCTCGTGCTCAAGCAACAGGATGGTCGGCAGGCTGCAACGGCCCGGCGCTGGTTGCAACGCCGCTACGGTCAACAACACCGCGTTGCGATTGTCTTCGAACAGGCTGCTGACTGACTCCCAGCTCGGGGCGCTGATCAACACGACCGAGGGCCCCATGGGCACCAGGCACTCGCGCAATATTGCTGACCACTCTGGCTCTTGGGCCAATAACAGCAAACGCAAGGGTTCGACAGGCGTTGACAAGCTGACTCCCTAGACTCTGCAAGGTGGTAGGCGCCGGGCATTATGACCTGCCGATGGGCAATGACCAATGCCAACGGTTCTCAAACACGCGCTTTCGGTGGTTTTTCCCGCTCCAAATGCCGCGCAGGACCCAATTGGTTCCACATCCTGCGTGAAAGTGGCAGAAGCGGCAAATGACAATCCTGTGTGCGTCACAAGTCGGACAGAGCAGCACAATTCTCAGAGCCTGTTAAAATGCCGGCCCATTTCGCAAACGACTCCCTGACTCTGTCATGTCCCGACTCAATCCCCGGCAGCAAGAAGCCGTGAACTATGTCGGCGGCCCTCTTTTGGTGCTCGCCGGTGCAGGCTCCGGCAAGACCAGCGTAATCACCCGCAAGATCGCGCACCTGATCCAGAATTGTGGCATCCGCGCCCAATACATCGTCGCCATGACCTTCACCAACAAGGCCGCCCGGGAAATGAAAGAGCGGGTCGGCGGCCTGTTGCGCGCCGGCGAAGGTCGCGGCCTGACGGTGTGTACCTTCCACAACCTGGGCCTGAACATCATCCGCAAGGAGCATGCGCGACTGGGCTACAAACCGGGCTTCTCGATTTTCGACGAGACCGACGTCAAGGCCCTGATGACCGACATCATGCAGAAGGAATACTCGGGCGACGACGGCGTGGATGAGATCAAGAACATGATCGGCGCCTGGAAAAACGACCTGATCCTGCCGCCCGAAGCCCTGGAAAACGCCCGCAACCCCAAGGAGCAGACCGCCGCCATCGTCTACACCCACTATCAGCGCACGCTCAAGGCGTTCAATGCGGTGGACTTCGACGACCTGATCCTGTTGCCGGTCAAGCTGTTCCAGGACCACGCCGACATTCTCGAAAAATGGCAGAACAAGGTCCGCTACCTGCTGGTGGACGAATACCAGGACACCAACGCCAGCCAGTACTTGCTGGTGAAGCTGCTGATCGGCAAACGCAACCAGTTCACCGTGGTGGGCGACGACGACCAGTCGATCTACGCCTGGCGCGGCGCGCGGCCGGAAAACCTGATGTTGCTCAAGGACGACTACCCGTCGCTCAAAGTGGTGATGCTGGAGCAGAACTACCGTTCCACCAGCCGCATCCTGCGCTGCGCCAACGTGCTGATTTCCAACAACCCCCACGAGTTCGAAAAACAACTGTGGAGCGAGATGGGCCACGGCGACGAGATCCGTGTGATCCGTTGCCGCAACGAAGACGCCGAGGCCGAGCGCGTGGCCATGGAAATACTCAGCCTGCACCTGCGCACCGACCGGCCGTACAGCGACTTTGCGATCCTCTACCGCGGCAACTACCAGGCCAAGCTGATCGAGCTGAAACTGCAGCATCACCAGATTCCCTATCGCCTGTCGGGGGGCAACAGCTTTTTCGGACGCCAGGAAGTAAAGGACCTGATGGCCTACTTCCGCCTGATCGTGAACCCGGACGACGACAACGCCTTCCTGCGGGTGATCAACGTGCCGCGCCGGGAAATCGGTTCGACCACCCTGGAAAAACTCGGCAACTACGCCACCGAGCGCAAGATCTCGATGTACGCCGCCACCGATGAAATCGGCCTGGGCGAACATCTGGACAGCCGCTTCACCGATCGCCTGGCGCGCTTCAAGCGCTTTATGGACAAGGTCCGCGAACAGTGCGCCGGGGAAGATCCGATTTCAGCGCTGCGCAGCATGGTGATGGACATCGACTACGAGAACTGGCTGCGCACCAACAGCTCCAGCGACAAGGCGGCCGACTACCGCATGAGCAACGTCTGGTTCCTGATCGAGGCATTGAAGAACACCTTGGAGAAAGACGAAGACGGCGACATGACGGTGGAGGACGCCATCGGCAAACTCGTGCTGCGGGACATGCTCGAGCGCCAGCAGGAAGAGGAAGAAGGCGCCGAAGGCGTGCAGATGATGACGCTGCACGCCTCCAAGGGCCTGGAGTTTCCCTACGTGTTCATCATGGGCATGGAAGAAGAAATCCTGCCGCACCGCTCCAGCATCGAGGCCGACACCATCGAGGAAGAACGGCGCCTGGCCTACGTCGGTATTACTCGGGCACGCCAGACGCTGGCCTTCACCTTCGCCGCCAAGCGCAAGCAATACGGCGAAGTGATCGACTGCGCCCCCAGCCGCTTTCTCGATGAGCTGCCGCCGGACGACCTGGCCTGGGAAGGCAACGACGACACGCCGACGGAAGTCAAAGTCGTTCGTGGCAACAGTGCCCTGGCGGATATACGCGCAATGTTAAAGCGCTAGAATTGATTACTTTTTACCGACTTCAGGCGCTGACGCGTCATCAGAGGAGGCTTCATGGAAGCCCTGCACCAGAAAATTCGTGAACAAGGCATCGTGCTTTCCGATCAGGTCCTGAAAGTCGACGCTTTCCTGAACCACCAGATCGACCCGCAATTGATGAAGCTGATCGGCGACGAATTCGCCGCGCTGTTCAAGGATTCGGGCATCACCAAGATCGTCACCATCGAAGCCTCGGGCATTGCCCCGGCAATCATGACCGGGCTGAACCTTGGCGTACCGGTGATCTTCGCCCGCAAGCAACAGTCCCTGACCCTGACGGAGAACCTGCTGTCGGCCACCGTGTATTCGTTCACCAAGAAGACCGAAAGCACCGTCGCCATCAGCCCACGTCACCTGACCAGCAGTGACCGGGTGCTGATCATCGATGACTTTTTGGCCAACGGCAAAGCTTCCCAGGCGCTGATTTCCATCATCAAGCAGGCCGGCGCCACCGTGGCAGGCTTGGGGATCGTGATCGAGAAGTCGTTCCAGGGCGGCCGCGCGGAACTGGATGCCCAGGGTTATCGCGTCGAGTCGTTGGCTCGGGTGAAGTCGCTGGCGGACGGCGTTGTCACCTTCATCGAATAACCCTGTGCCTCCTGTGGGAGCGAGCTTGCTCGCGATAGCGGCCTATCAGACACATTTTATGTAACAGATACACCGCTATCGCGAGCAAGCTCGCTCCCACAGAGTTTCAGGCTGGTTGTTGCGCAGTGGTCTTGAGACCGGCGAGCAACAACCGCTGGGCCAGCTCTTCTTTCAGTCCCTCGGGGCTCGCCAACTGCATCCGCTCCAAATGCTCGGGAAACGCCGAAGGCTCCGGCGCATCCAGCGCGGCCTTGCCCAGCTCCAGGATCTCGGTGAGCTTGAACTTGCTCTTGAGCCAGTTCAGCGCTCGCAACAGATCCCGCTCTATTGCGTCGAAATCACACCCCAGCGGGTATTCGGGAAACAGATTCGGATGCCGTGCCTGGATCGCCTGCAACCGCTCCGACGTGTTGTCGGCGAACCGCGGATCGAGGCGGAAATCCTTCGGCAACTTACCGGCTTTTTGCGCCTGCTCGATCAGCCCGGGCTGGAAGCGTGAATCGCTGATGTTCAGCAATGCTTCGATCACCGCGGCGTCGGTCTTGCCGCGCAGGTCGGCGATGCCGTATTCGGTCACCACGATGTCGCGCAGGTGCCGAGGAATCGTGCAATGACCGTACTCCCAGACAATGTTCGAGCTGATCTCGCCCCCGGCCTCGCGCCAACTGCGCAGCAGCAGGATCGAACGCCCGCCTTCCAGCGCATGGCCCTGGGCAACGAAGTTGTACTGCCCGCCCACGCCGCTGAGCACCCGCCCGTCTGCCAACTGATCGGCCACCCCGGCCCCCATCAGGGTCATGGTGAAGACCGTGTTGATGAAACGGGCATCGAGGCGCTGCAGGCGCTTGAGCTGCTCTTGGCCGTACAGCTCGTTGATGTAGCTGATGCGCGTCATGTTGAATTCGAGCAGACGGCTCTGCGGCAACTCGCGCAGGCGCTCATAAAAACTGCGCGGACCGAGGAAGAATCCGCCGTGTATGCAGATACCGTCGGGTTGTGCCGCCTCGTCGAGGGTCCCGGCGTTGGCCCGTTCCTGGGTCGGCTCGTCGGGGTAGACCTTGCGCCGGATGATCCCGGCCTCGGCCAGCACCAGCAAACCGTTGACGAACATTTCACTGCAACCGTACAGCCCTTTGGCAAACGGCTCGACCCCGCCCTCGCGCTCGATCAGTTGCGCCCACTGGCTAAGGTTCAGGTCCGCCAGCAGCGCCTGGTAACCGGCGTTATCGGCTTGGCGCGCCAGTAACGCCGCCGTCAAGGCATCGCCCATGGCGCCGATGCCGATCTGCAGCGTCCCGCCGTCGCGCACCAAGGTACTGGCGTGCAAGCCGATCAAATGGTCCTGGAAGCCCACCGGCATGTTCGGCGTGGAAAACAATGTGTGGCTGTCTTTCTCGTCGATCAACAGGTCGAAAGCGTCGATGCCGACTTCCGCGTCGCCCGGCATGTAGGGCAAATCGTTGTGCACCTGGCCGACCAGGAGAATCGTCTCCCCGGCCGCCCGGCGCTTGGCGATCATCGGCAGCAGGTCGAGGGTGATGTCCGGGTTGCAGCTCAGGCTCAGGCGATCCGGGTGTTCCGGGGCGCTCGCCACCAGTTGCGCCACCAGGTTCAAGCCGGCGGCGTTGATGTCCCGGGCCGCATGGCTGTAGTTGCTGCTGACGTAGTCCTGCTGGGCCGACGCGCTGTGCAGCAGGCTGCCAGGCTGCATGAAAAACTGCTCGACCCGTATGTTGGCCGGCAGGCTGTCCCGGTGCAGGTCGGCCAGGTAATCCAGCTCCGGGTAATCACCGAAGATCCGTTCGATAAAGGGTTCGAGGAAGCGCTTCTGCAAACCATCGCCCAGGTTCGGCCGACCCAGGCTCAGGGCGGTGTAGATCGTCAGCTGTCGCTCGGGCAGTTGGGCGATGCGCCGGTACAGCGCGTTGGCGAACAGGTTGGGCTTGCCCAGCCCCAGGGGCATGCCGAGGTGAATATGCGCGGGCAGGCGCTCGAGCACGTCATCCACCGCCTGTTCGATTGAACACAACTGCACCATCGGACCCTCCAGGACATTCCATGAATGTGGGTTGGACCGAGCTTGCCGGGTCTTGGTTGCGATGAACAGCCCCGAAAAATCCCGGGCGCAAAAAAGCCGCTCGTAAGCGGCTTTTTTGTGAAGGATGTCGGCGTATTACAGGCCAGACATCTCTTTGATGGCGCCCTTGAGGTCGTCATCCGAGCAGTCGGCGCAGGTGCCTTTTGGCGGCATGGCGTTAACGCCGGTGATGGCCTTGGCCAGGATGCCGTCGAGACCGCCCTGATGATCGGCGCGCTCTTTCCAGGCAGCCTTGTCACCGATTTTCGGCGCGCCCAGCAGGCCAGTACCGTGGCAAGCATTGCAATGTTTTGCAATCACGTCAGCCGGCTTCTTGGCACCGCCAGCGCCGCCAGCCGAAGCCACCACTTCCATACCCTTGCATTCCTTGCCCTGGACGCAGACCTGGCCGACGGGTTCAAGGCGCTTGGCGATTTCGTCGTTCGGCGCCGCTTGAGCGGTCGCAGCCCATAGGGCCAATACGGTTGCTGGTGCAGCCAGCATTTTCATAATTAGGTTCACGCGTACACCCTCAATGGTGGCTAGTCACGCCTGCGGCCACGGTTTGCAGGCGGGCGCAAGTATAGCGGTAAGCCTGTCACTCTGAAACAACCCCAAAGTCGCAAGGGTCTTGTTTGTCATGACAGCCCAACAAGTGGGCGCCTTTGCCACGCGGGCCTGGCGCCTCTTGGTCTAGAAATTGGCCGGTGTGGCTGCGCTGATCAGTCGCGCCGGCACGTCGAACGGATTACGGAAACGGTGGGGCTTGGTGCTTTCGAAATAGTAGCTGTCGCCAGCTTCAAGCACGAAGGTTTCGACACCGACCACCAATTCCAGCCGCCCTTCCACCAGGATCCCGGTTTCCTCGCCCTCATGGGTGAGCATCTCTTCACCGGTATCGGCACCCGGCGGATAGATCTCGTTGAGAAAGGCAATCGCCCGGCTCGGATGTGCTCGGCCCACCAGCTTCATGGTCACGGCGCCATCGGAGATGTCGATCAGTTCGTTGGCTTTGTAGACGATCTGGGTCGGTTTTTCCTGAAGGATCTCTTCGGAGAAAAATTCGACCATGGACATGGGAATCCCGCCAAGGACCTTACGCAGCGAACTGATCGAGGGGCTGACGCTGTTCTTCTCGATCATCGAAATAGTGCTGTTGGTGACGCCCGCGCGCTTGGCGAGTTCACGCTGGGAAAGGCCTTTGAGTTTACGAATGGATTGCAGTCGTTCACCGACGTCCAATGCTGGAGCCTCCAGGGAATCAGGTTGTGTGGAAAGTGACCGTTATCATGGCGACAGCGTTCAGTATTTACAACACTTTGACCCGAATCCTGTGCGGTGAAGCGACTTTCGGTAGGTTACGCTTTGTGTCAGGCCCCGGAATAGAGCCGTGGCACCCGCCGCAGGTTGCAGAAAATCTGATAGGGAATCGTGTCAGCGGCCTTGGCGACGTCACTGGCGAGGATGTTTTTGCCCCACAACTCCACGGCCGAGCCGAGCCCGGCCTGGGGGATATGGGTCAAGTCGACAGCCAGCATGTCCATCGACACCCGGCCGACCAGCTGGCTGCGCTGTCCATCCACCAGCACCGGGGTCCCGGTGGGCGCCTGGCGTGGGTAGCCGTCGGCATAGCCCATGGCAACCACGCCAACCCGAGTCGGTTGCGTGGTGACGAAGCGGGCGCCATAGCCCACCGGTTCGCCGGCGGGCAATTCGCGCACGCTGATGATTTTCGACTCCAGGGTCATCACCGGTTGCAGGCGCGAGGCGACGGCATTGGGCTCGTCAAAGGGCGTGGCCCCGTAGAGCATGATGCCCGGGCGCACCCAGTCGCTGGGTATCTGCGGCCAGCCCAGCACCGCCGGTGAGTTGCGCAGGCTGATCTGCGCCACCAGGCCCTGGCGGGCCTTGTCGAATATCGCCAGTTGCTCGGTGCTGCTGGGGTCGTGCAATTCATCGGCACGGGCGAAGTGGCTCATCAAGACAATCTTTGCCACGTTGCCGCTGGCGAGCAGGCGACGGTAGGCCGCCTGGTAATCCGCCGGATGCAGGCCGACCCGGTGCATGCCGGAATCGAGCTTGAGCCAGACCGTGATCGGCTGGCTCAGCGCGGTTTTTTCAATCGCTTCGAGCTGCCACAACGAATGCACCACGCACCAGAAATCGTGCTCGACGATCAACGGCAGCTCATCGGCTTCAAAAAAACCTTCCAACAGCAGGACCGGCCCACGGATCCCGCCGGCCCGCAGTTCCAAGGCTTCTTCGATACAGGCCACGGCGAACCCGTCCGCCGTGTCCTGCAGGGCCTCGGCGCAACGCACCGCACCGTGTCCGTAGGCGTCGGCCTTGATTACCGCAAGGGCCTTGGCCGCCGTGACTTCGCGGGCCAATTGGTAGTTGTGACGCAGGGCTTGGAGGTCGATCAGGGCACGGGCAGGACGCATGGCGGCAGGCTTCTAGGCGGTCATGAATAAAAAACCGACGCGGGCTGGCAGGGTGAACCAACCACAGCGCCGGAAGAGGGATCGTTTAGGCCGGAACTAAGGCAGCGCAGCCACGACGGACAGCTCCACCAGGATCTCTGGCTCACACAGCTTGGCCTCCACCGTGGCCCGGGCCGGGGCAACGCCTTTGGGCAACCAGTTGTCCCAGATGGCGTTCATGCCTTGGAAGTGGGCCTCGATGTCCTTCAGGTAGATCGTCACCGATAACAGCCGCGTCTTGTCGGTCCCGGACAAATCCAGCAAACGCTCGATATTGGCCAGGCATTCACGAGTCTGCTGTTCAATACCGGCGTTCATGTCGTCGCCGACCTGCCCCGCCAGGTAAACGGTGCCGTTGTGCACGACAACCTGGCTCATGCGGTCATTGGTGAGCTGGCGCTGGATTGACATGTTTTGCAGACTCCTGGGGTTTGCTGCCATAACGGGAAATATCGAGGCCTTCGGCGCTGATCTGCGGCTTTTTCTTCGCCATCAGGTCGGCCAACAGGCGACCGGAACCACAGGCCATGGTCCATCCGAGGGTGCCGTGGCCGGTATTCAGAAACAGATTCTTGAACGGTGTGGCACCCACGATGGGCGTGCCGTCGGGGGTGGTCGGGCGCAAGCCGGTCCAGAAACTGGCCTGGGCCAGATCGCCGCCCTGAGGATAAAGGTCGTTGACGATCATCTCCAGGGTTTCGCGCCGACGTGGGTTGAGGGACAGGTCAAAACCGGCGATTTCCGCCATGCCACCCACGCGAATGCGATTGTCGAACCGGGTGATCGCCACTTTGTAGGTTTCGTCGAGAATGGTCGAGGTCGGGGCCATCGCCGGGTTGGTGATCGGCACGGTCAGGGAGTAGCCCTTGAGCGGGTACACCGGCGCGCGGATCCCCAACGGCTTGAGCAGTTGCGGTGAGTAGCTGCCCAGGGCCAGGACGTAGCGGTCGGCGGTTTCCAGCTTGCCGTCGATCCAGACACCGTTGATGCGGTCACCGGCAAAGTCCAGACGCTGGATGTCCTGGCCGAAGCGGAATTGCACACCCAGCTTCACCGCCATTTCCGCCAGGCGCGTAGTAAACATCTGACAGTCGCCGGTCTGGTCATTAGGCAGGCGCAAGGCACCAGCCAGGATGTCGGTGACATTGGCCAGGGCCGGCTCGACCCGGGCGATGCCTTCACGGTCGAGCACTTCGAATGGTACGCCAGACTCTTTCAATACAGCGATGTCTTTTGCCGCGCCATCGAGCTGGGCCTGGGTGCGGAACAGCTGTGTAGTCCCGAGGCTACGCCCTTCGTAGGCAATGCCGGTTTCGGCGCGCAGCTCGTCGAGGCAGTCACGGCTGTACTCGGACAGGCGCACCATGCGCTCCTTGTTGATGGCATAGCGGCTGGCGGTGCAATTGCGCAGCATCTGGGCCATCCACAGGTATTGATCGATGTCGGCAGTGGCCTTGATCGCCAGTGGCGCATGGCGTTGCAGCAGCCACTTGATGGCCTTGAGCGGCACGCCCGGCGCGGCCCACGGCGAGGCATAACCCGGCGACACCTGGCCGGCGTTGGCGAAACTGGTTTCCATGGCAGGCGCTGGCTGACGGTCGACCACCACCACTTCAAACCCGGCACGGGCCAGATAATAAGCACTGACGGTACCGATGACGCCGCTACCCAAGACCAGAACGCGCATGTTGATGCCCTCATCGCGGATGATCCGCTGACGTTTGTTGTACATAGCTTTGATGGGCGCAGTGTAAAAAAGATCAGCCAGTGCTTTTCACTATATAAACACCTATATTTGGCGAGAATTCTCGGCAAAACCCCTTTTCATGGAGGCGCATCACCTGTGCGTACCAACACCCAGACCAAACGCGAGCTGGACAAGATCGACCGCAACATCCTGCGGATTCTCCAGGCGGACGGACGGATCTCCTTCACCGAGCGGGGGGAAAAGGTCGGCCTTTCGACCACGCCCTGTACCGAGCGGGTCCGGCGCCTGGAGCGCGAGGGCATCATCATGGGCTACAACGCCCGGCTCAATCCGCAGCACTTGAAGGGCAGCCTGCTGGTGTTTGTCGAGATCAGTCTCGACTACAAGTCCGGCGACACCTTCGAAGAGTTCCGACGCGCCGTGCTGAAATTGCCTCACGTGCTGGAATGTCACTTGGTGTCAGGAGATTTCGACTATCTGGTGAAGGCGCGGATTTCCGAGATGGCGTCGTACCGCAAGCTGCTGGGGGATATCCTGCTCAAACTGCCCCACGTGCGCGAATCCAAGAGCTACATCGTGATGGAAGAAGTGAAGGAGAGCTTGAACCTGCCGATTCCGGATTGAGTCTGGCTCAAGGCAATGGTTATCTGGACGGCCGCTTTCGCGAGCAAGCTCGCTCCCACATCGTGCGGCAGTGAATACCTTCTTGTGAGCAATGAAGATCCATTTGTGGGAGCAAGCTTGCTCGCGAAGGCCGCGACTCGGTATCGCTGCCTGCTAGACCAACACCTGCCGGGTGCTGGCCATGTATTCATGAATCTGTTTCTCGACCCGCGGATGGATCAGCTCCACCGGCCGCCGGCCATTGGGGCAGGGCAAGGTCGCCGTGGTACCAAACAGTCGGCAGATCAGCGGCCGCTCGTCGTAGACCGTGCAACCGTTGGGCCCCAGGTGCACGCAGTCCAGGGCTTCCAAGGCCGCGTCCTGTTCGGCGCGGGTCTTGCGGGGCAAGCGGGCCATTTCCTCGGGCGAGGTGGTGACCGGACCGCAGCAGTCATGGCAGCCCGGTACGCACTCGAACGTGGGAATCTGCTGGCGTAGCGTGCGGATTTTTTGACTGTTGCAGCTCATCGAGGCGGTTACCGAGAGGGACAAACCGGGATTCTGCCTTAAAGGCCGAGAGCCAGACAGCGCCAACCGACCGGTGTTGCCCAGAAAGGAATCCCCGGCTTATGCTCCGTAAAATTTCTCAAACACAATAATCAGGATTACGCACATGAACGCCCGTGTTCAGCAACCCGCCCCGAACCACGCGCACGCCGCCTCCTACTACGCCGCCAGCAGCCTGCCGCAACCGGACCATCCGCTGCTGCAGGGTGAGTTGCGGGCGGATGTCTGCGTCGTCGGCGGCGGGTTCTCCGGGTTGAACACGGCGATCGAACTGGCCGAACGCGGCATGAGCGTGGTGCTGCTGGAAGCGCACCGGATCGGCTGGGGCGCCAGCGGGCGCAACGGCGGGCAATTGATCCGTGGCGTCGGTCACGGCCTCGACCAGTTCGCGCCGATCATCGGCACCGATGGCGTGCGCCAGATGAAACTCATGGGTCTTGAGGCTGTGGAAATCGTCCGACAGCGCGTCGAGCGTTTTCAGATCCCGTGCGATCTCACCTGGGGCTACTGCGACCTCGCCAACAAACCCAGCGACCTGGAAGGCTTCGCCGAAGACGCCGAAGAATTGCGCAGCCTGGGTTATCGCCACCCAACCCGACTGCTGCAAGCTGACGAAATGCACAGCGTCGTGGGTTCGGATCGCTACGTCGGCGGACTGATCGACATGGGTTCGGGTCATTTGCATCCGTTGAACCTGGCCCTGGGCGAAGCCGCCGCCGCGCAGCAACTGGGGGTCCGGCTGTTCGAACAATCGGCGGTCACACGCATCGACTACGGCACCGAGGTGAAAGTGCACACCCATCAGGGCTCAGTCCGCGCCAAGACCCTGGTGCTGGGCTGCAACGCCTACCTCAATGGACTCAATCCGCAACTCGGCGGTAAAGTCCTGCCGGCCGGCAGCTACATCATCGCCACCGAACCCTTGAGCCAGGCCCAGGCACAGGCGCTGTTGCCGCAGAACATGGCCGTCTGCGACCAACGGGTGGCACTGGATTACTACCGGCTTTCGGCGGATCGCCGCTTGCTGTTTGGCGGGGCCTGTCACTATTCCGGCCGCGACCCGCAGGACATTGGCGCCTATATGCGTCCGAAGATGCTCAAGGTGTTCCCGCAATTGGCGGAGGTGAACATCGATTATCAATGGGGCGGGATGATTGGCATTGGCGCCAACCGTTTGCCGCAGATCGGCCGGCTCAAGGACCAGCCCAATGTGTATTACGCCCAAGCCTATTCCGGCCACGGGGTGAATGCCACGCACCTGGCCGGCAAACTGTTGGCCGAAGCCATCAGCGGGCAGCAGAGCAGCGGTTTTGACTTGTTCGCCCAGGTTCCGCACATGACCTTCCCGGGTGGCAAGCATTTACGCTCACCGCTGTTGGCGCTGGGGATGTTGTGGCATCGATTGAAAGAGTTGGTTTAAAGAACTTCAGCACTACGGATGACGCTATCGCGGGCAGGCCTAGCTCCCACAGGTCAATTTCAAATCTGTGGGAGCAAGCAAATCTGTGGGAGCAAGGCTTGCCCGCGATAGCAATCTCAGGACCCACACCGCTTCAAAGCCGCCAGAACGGTTTGAGCCCCTCCTCCCGCGCCTGCTCCCGACTCAGCCCGACGTCACGCAACTGTTCGGGTGTAAGTTCCAACAAGGCCTTGCGTGTATGCAGACGATGCCAGAACAGGGCCCAGCGGCTCAGGCCGGACGGCGCATTGCGCAATGTCGCGCTGCGCAGCCCCTTCTCCTGCCCTGCCGCCAGTTCCTGACTGTGTAACGTCAGCCGCACATCGCTCAAGCCGTTCATTTTGATCGCTCCTGTTTACTTGGGTAGCCAGAGGTTTCATGATGCGCGGACGACCGAAAACGATACAGATTCAACCAGTTTCTTTTATAAGCATACAGATTCGATATTTACGGCACTGAATCGTCATTTTCCACCTCAACTGTATCGGTTGCAGTTGTCCACCTCATCGGGAGCGCACCATGACCCTCTACGTGAACCTCGCCGAACTGCTCGGCACCCGCATCGAACAGGGCTTCTACCGCCCCGGCGACCGGCTGCCGTCTGTGCGGGCATTGAGCACGGAACATGGGGTCAGTTTGAGTACGGTGCAGCAGGCCTATCGCGTGCTGGAGGACAGTGGACTGGCGATGCCTAGGCCCAAGTCCGGCTACTTCGTACCCGTGGGCCGCGAATTGCCGGACCTGCCGGTGGTAGGCCGGCCGGCCCAGCGCCCTGTGGATATTTCCCAGTGGGACCAGGTGCTGGAACTGATACGCGCCGTACCGCGCCCGGATGTGGTGCAGCTGGGACGGGGCATGCCGGACATCAACTCACCGACCATGAAGCCGCTGCTGCGCAGCTTGGCGCAGATCAGCCGCCGGCAAGACATGCCCGGCCTGTATTACGACAACATCTACGGCAACCTCGCACTGCGCGAGCAGATCGCCCGGCTGTCGCTGGACTCTGGCTGCCAACTGGGGCCCAACGATCTGATCATCACCACCGGCTGTCACGAAGCTCTGTCGGTCAGCATCCGCGCCACCTGCGAACAAGGCGATATCGTCGCGGTGGACTCACCCAGCTTTCACGGGGCCATGCAAACCCTCAAGGGCCTGGGCATGAAGGCCTTGGAAATTCCCACCGACCCACTCACCGGCATCAGCCTGGAAGCACTGGAACTGGCCCTGGAACAATGGCCGATCAAGGCCATACAGTTGACCCCCAGCTGCAACAACCCGCTGGGCTACATCATGCCCGACGCCAATAAACGCGCACTGCTGAACCTGGCACAGCGCTTCGACGTGGCGATCATCGAAGATGATGTGTATGGAGAATTGGCCTACACATACCCTCGCCCACGCACCATCAAGTCCTTCGATGAAGACGGCCGCGTCCTGCTCTGCAGTTCATTTTCCAAGACCCTGGCGCCTGGCCTGCGCATTGGTTGGGTCGCGCCAGGCCGGTACCTGGAGCGGGTGCTGCACATGAAATACATCAGCACCGGCTCCACCGCGCCACAGCCGCAGATCGCCATTGCCGAATTTCTCAAGGGCGGGCATTTCGAACCCCATTTGCGGCGGATGCGCACGCAATACCAGCGCAATCGCGACGTGATGATCGACTGGGTCAGCCGCTACTTCCCCTCGGGCACTCGTGCCAGTCGCCCACGGGGCAGTTTCATGCTGTGGATCGAGTTGCCCGACGGCTTCGACACACTGAAGCTCAATCGGGTCCTGCTGGAGCAAGGCGTGCAGGTCGCCGTCGGCAGTATTTTTTCGGCATCGGGCAAGTACCGCAACTGCCTGCGGATGAACTACGCTGCCAAGCCAACGGCCCAGATCGAAGAGGCCGTACGCAAGGTCGGAGCCGCCGCTATCGCGCTGTTGAACGAAACCCAGCGCGACGTCGTCTGAACTTTATCCAGGGAAGCAGCCCCCAACAGCCGATCAATGTGAACAAGCGGAACGATCCTACGTGAGATCCAGACCGATCCTGCCTGCGCTACTGTTAGTCGCCTCACTGCTGAGCGGCTGCGCCGGTCTTGATATCACCCGTGAGCCCTCCCAGGCCCTGCCGGCCACCGAGTCCTCGTTCGGCCGCTCGGTCCAGGCCCAGGCCGCTTCCCATGAAGGGCGCTCGGGCTTTCGGCTGCTATCGGACAGCACCGAGGCCTTCACCGCTCGGGCCGAGCTGATTCGCCACGCCCAAGGCAGCCTGGATTTGCAGTACTACATCGTCCATGACGGCATCAGCACGCGGATGCTGGTGGATGAACTGCTCAAGGCCGCCGACCGGGGGGTGCGCGTTCGGATCCTGCTGGACGACACCACCAGCGACGGCCAGGATCAGATCATCGCCACCCTCGCCGCCCATCCGCAAATCCAGATCCGCCTGTTCAACCCACTGCACTTGGGACGCGCCACCGGCGTGACTCGCAGCCTCGGACGCCTGTTCAACCTGTCGTTGCAGCACCGGCGGATGCACAACAAGCTGTGGCTGGCGGACAACAGCATGGCCATCGTCGGCGGTCGCAACCTGGGCGATGAGTATTTCGACGCCGAACCCAACCTGAACTTCACCGACATCGACCTGCTCAGCGTCGGGCCGGTGGCCGAACAATTGGGCCACAGCTTCGACCAGTACTGGAACAGCGCCCTGAGCAAACCCATCGAACAGTTCCTGTCCCATCGCCCCACGCCCAAGGACCTGGCCAACAGCCGCCTGCGCCTGCAAGAGTCCCTGGAACAAACCCACAAGGAAAACCACGCGCTCTACCAGCAGCTGACCGCCTACAAGACCCAACCGCGCCTGGACACTTGGCGCGACCAGTTGATCTGGGCTTGGAACAAGGCGCTATGGGACGCGCCCAGCAAGGTGCTGGCCAAGGACGAACCGGACCCGCAGCTGTTGCTGACCACCCAACTGGCCCCCGAGCTGACGGGCGTGCGCAAAGAACTGATCATGATTTCCGCCTACTTCGTCCCCGGCCAGCCAGGCTTGGTGTACCTGACCAGTCGCGCCGATGCCGGCGTGTCGGTGAGCCTGCTGACCAACTCCCTGGAGGCCACCGACGTGCCCGCCGTGCACGGCGGCTATGCGCCGTACCGCAAGGCCCTGCTGCAGCATGGCGTGCGCCTGTTCGAGTTGCGCCGACAACCGGGCGATTCCGGCAGCAGCCCGCACCTGTTCTACAGCAAATCCTACGGCGAATCGGACTCCAGCCTGCACAGCAAGGCGATCATCTTCGATCAGCAGAAATCCTTCATTGGCTCGTTCAATTTCGACCCGCGCTCAGTGCTGTGGAACACCGAAGTCGGGGTGCTGGTCGACAGCCCTGAACTCGCCGGCCAAGTGCGTGAACTGGCCCTGCAAGGCATGGCGCCGGCCCTGAGTTATCAGGCCAGGCTGGAAGATGGAACGCTGGTATGGACCACAGAAGACAACGGCAAGATCCACGACCTGGCCCGCGAGCCGGGCAGCTGGTGGCGCCGGTTCAATGCCTGGTTCAGCACGACGATCGGGTTGGAGCGGATGTTGTAGGTCTGCACAAACCTCTGTGGCGAGGGGATTTATCCCCGCTGGCGCGCGAAGCGACCCTAAAAAAGGGTGATCTGCACCGATCCGACTGGCTGGATTCAGATGTTTGGGACTGCTGCGCAGTCCAGCGGGGATAAATCCCCTCGCCACAGGGGTTCCGGGATATTCAGGCGGGTTGGGTGGCCCCAAACGCCCCTTGACACAACAACAGGATCACCAGCCCGAACGCCCCGGCCGCCATGAACAAAGGCAGTGCATGTCCGCTGACCCATTGGCTGCCCGCCCCCGCCACCAGTGGACCGATCAGACAACCGAGCCCCCACAGTTGCGCGACATGGGCGTTGGCCCGCACCAGCGCATCGTCACGATAACGCTCGCCGATCAGGATCAGCGACAACGTGAACAAACCGCCCGCACTGGCGCCGAACAGCACCCACAGCGGCCAGATCAACAACGTATCGATCAGCAGCGGAACCGCCAGGCTCGATAACATCAGCGCCACCGCGCACCCGGTCAACAGGGCCCGGCGAGACACGCGATCGGCCAGGGCGCCGATGGGCAACTGCAGCAAGGCATCACCGACCACCACGGTGCTGACCATCGCCAACGCAATGTCGGCCGTGAAGCCCTGGCGCAGGCAATACACCGGCAGCAACGTGAGGATCATCGCCTCGAACGCAGCGAACAACGAGACCGCCCAGGCAATCGCCGGCAAACCTCGGCAAAACGTCCACAAATCGCCGAACGTGACGCTGCCGGCCTCGCTGCTCGGCGCACCGCTACGACCCAGCAACAGCAAGGGTGCGACCAACAGCAGGCCGACACCCACCCAGAACCCGTAGTCATGATCGGTCCCCAGCGCGCCCAGCAGCAGCGGGCCGGATAGCTGGCTCAGGGCGTAGCTGCTGCCGTACAGCGCCACCAGCCGTCCACGCCATTTTTCAATGACCAGTTGGTTGATCCAGCTCTCACCCAGAATGAACACCAGAGTCAGAACCACGCCAATCATCAGGCGCAGCAGCAACCAGACCGGATAGCTGGGCAGCAGCGCCAGCAACCCGATGGACACCGCGCCACCCCACAGGCACAGGCGCATCAACGCCGCCGTGCCGAACCGCGCCGCCAGCCGGCTCGATACCTTGGCCCCGAGCAACACCCCCACGGCCGGCATGGCAGCCATCACGCCAATGGCGAACGAGCCATAGCCCCAGCCCTCCAGGCGCAGCGACACCAACGGCATGCTCACGCCCAGGGCCAGGCCGACGCTCAGGACGGACGCCAGCACGGCGAAATAGGTTGCCCAACGCATTTCCACGCTCCTGTGGAGGGTTATCAATCTCAGCCATCACCCAAAACCACTGTGGGAGCGAGCTTGCTCGCGATGGCGGAGCAACATTCAACAAAGTCGTCGTCTGTCATACCGCTATCGCGAGCAAGCTCGCTCCCACAGAGGATTTGTGTTGGCCGCCAATCTTCCGCTCATCCCGACCAATGTGGGAGCGAGCTTGCTCGCGATGGTGGCGCGACATTCAACAAATTCGTCGACTGTTGTACCGCTATCGCGAGCAAGCTCGCTCCCACAGAGGGAATCAGTACTGCATGGCGCCCCTGTCAGAGCTTGATCCAGGTCGACTTCAGCTCGGTGTATTTGTCGAACGCATGCAGCGACTTGTCGCGACCGTTGCCCGACTGCTTGAAGCCACCGAATGGCGCGGTCATGTCGCCGCCGTCGTATTGGTTGACCCATACGCTGCCGGCACGCAGGGCCTTGGCGGTCAGGTGAGCCTTGGAAATGTCCTTGGTCCACACCGCTGCGGCCAGACCATACGGCGTGTCGTTGGCGATTTCGATGGCCTGCTCGGCGGTGTCGAAAGCGATGACCGACAACACCGGGCCAAAAATCTCTTCCTGGGCGATTTTCATGGCGTTGCTCACGCTGTCGAAAATCGTCGGCTCGACATACGTGCCGCCGGTTTCTTCAAGGATGCGCTTGCCACCGGCCACCAGTTTGGCGCCGTCGCTGTGACCGGCCTCGATGTAGGACAGCACGGTGTTCATCTGCTGGGTATCCACCAGCGCGCCGACGTTGGTGGCCGGGTCCAGGGGATTACCCGGTTTCCAGCCCTTGAGGGCTTCGATCACCAGCGGCAGGAACGTGTCCTTGATGGAGCGCTCCACCAACAGCCGCGAGCCGGCGGTGCAGACTTCGCCCTGGTTGAAGGCGATGGCGCTGGCGGCGGATTCGGCCGCGGCTTGCAGGTCCGGGGCATCGGCGAACACGATGTTCGGGCTCTTGCCGCCGGCTTCCAGCCAGATGCGCTTCATGTTCGATTCGCCGGAGTAAATCATCAGTTGCTTGGCGATTTTGGTGGAACCGGTGAACACCAGGGTATCGACGTCCATGTGCAGGGCCAGGGCCTTGCCGACGGTATGACCGTAGCCCGGCAGCACGTTCAGCACGCCTTTCGGAATGCCGGCCTCAATCGCCAGTGCGGCAATGCGGATGGCGGTCAGCGGGGATTTTTCCGAGGGCTTGAGCACCACCGAGTTACCGGTGGACAGCGCCGGGCCGAGCTTCCAGCAGGCCATCATCAAGGGGAAGTTCCACGGCACGATAGCGCCCACGACCCCCACCGGCTCGCGGGTCACCAGGCCCAACTGATCGTGGGGGGTAGCAGCCACTTCATCGTAGAGCTTGTCGATGGCTTCACCGCTCCAGCTCAACGCTTGAGCTGCACCGGGAACATCGATGTTCAAGGAGTCGCTGATCGGCTTGCCCATGTCCAAGGTTTCGAGCAGTGCCAGCTCTTCGGCGTTCTGCTTGAGCAGGCCGGCAAAACGAATCATGGTCGCTTTGCGCTTGCTCGGCGCCAGGCGCGACCAGACACCAGAGTTGAAGGTGGCGCGGGCATTTTCGACAGCACGCTGGGCGTCGGCCACGTCGCAGCTGGCGATCTTGCCCAGCACACGGCCATCGACCGGGCTGAGGCAATCGAAGGTTTCGCCGGACACCGCATCGGTGTACTCACCGTTGATGAAGGCGCGGCCTTCGATCTTCAGGTCGCGGGCGCGTTGTTCCCAATCGGTACGAGTCAGGGTGGTCATGCGTGTGTCCTCCTCTTATTGAGTACGAACGCCGCGCAATGCGCAGCGCTCAAAAGAATTCTGCCCGGCCAGCTGTTTTCGGCGCCGTTTTCGGCTTAGGGCACCCGCCACCCTAAACCAGCGGCTGGTCATGTTTCAATATATTTGACACAACAGTGGCAAACGGCCTTGCGATGTTCGTTTTAATAAACATAGACTCGAGGCCTTCCACACGATCACTGGGGATCACCCGCATGAGCATTCAGGACATCGTCGACTTCAGCCAGGCCAATACCACCGCCGAACGTTATCGCCCGGATCCGGCCAAGGTGTTCAAGGGCGATCCCGAGCAAACCGTGTTCAACCACTACAGCAGCCCCTGCGGCCAGATGAACGCTGGCGTATGGGAAGGCGCCGTCGGCCAATGGATGGTCAATTACACCGAGCATGAATACTGCGAGATCGTCCAGGGCGTTTCCGTGCTGCGGGACAACGATGGCAACGCCAAGACCCTGCGGGCCGGCGACCGCTTCGTGATCCCGGCCGGGTTCAAGGGCACCTGGGAAGTGCTGGAGCCGTGCCGCAAGATCTATGTGGTGTTCGAGCAGGCCTGAACCACACCGTAAAAGACCGTGACACTTAATCATTGGTCAATAACCGCGGTGACGATTAAAACCTGCCATAGGCACCGCGCAATTTATCCTCACAGCGGGACGCGCAGGATGCGCGCCCCACCCAACCGGTGAGTGCCTTAACTTTTTAACTATCAGCAAGGAAGCTAGAAATGCCTAATCAAAACGACACCGTTGTCGTGCCGACGCCAAACGATCAGTGCGATATCGCTATCGCCCAGTACACCATTGGCCAAAAATACACCCCTGAGCTGCGTGAAGAAGTTCGCGCCCTGGCCAACGGAGCCCCGGTTCGCCCCGCAGGCCCAAAACACCCGATAACCTACGATCTGCGCCCGCGCCGCATCAACCTTGTAACCGATGTCGACGGCATTATCATCGGCATTAAATGCGGTTGATCCACAAGATCCAAACGCAACAAAAAAGGCCCGTATCTCGCGATACGGGCCTTTTTTGTAAGACGGAAAAATCAATTACTTGATTTTGCCTTCCTTGTAGATCACGTGCTTGCGAACAACCGGATCATATTTCTTGATCTCGATTTTGTCCGGGGTAGTACGCTTGTTCTTGTCGGTAGTGTAGAAGTGACCAGTACCGGCGCTCGAGATCAAACGAATCAATTCACGCATGATTAGCTCCCTTAAACCTTGCCATCGCGACGAAGTTCGGCCAGCACGACACTGATGCCACGCTTGTCGATGATACGCATGCCCTTGGCAGATACGCGCAGACGCACAAAACGTTTCTCTTCTTCAACCCAGAAGCGGTGATGCTGCAGGTTCGGCAGGAAACGACGACGGGTTTTGTTGTTTGCGTGGGAAATGTTATTCCCAGTCACCGGACCCTTACCGGTAACTTGACAGACTCTCGACATGCCTCAGCCCTCTAAAACCACATGCCCAACCCGGCATGGGTTGGCCGCTTAATCTCTCAGTCATTTGGCGCCAGGCGCCGCGTTTCTTTAAGGGTCTTACCGGCTACACCTACAGTGAAGGAACCGGGCCCCTAGAAAAGAGCGCTGCTTTATACCAGAAAGACCACAGCGCAACAACAGCCGATGTGATTTGTCTTCCTGGAGAAGCATCGACTAACCGCCCCGGACGGCGGGGGCAGAGGCTGGCACGGCCCCTGACCGCTCGTCGCTGCACGCAGGTTTTTTTCACGCGCGGCAGGTTCTGGCCATCCACACCGTCGCCGCAGCGTGCCGGAAAATGCAAAAAGGGGATAGTCATTTGGCAGCGAGCCCACTAGGGTAGGCCTTTTCCAGACTGCACTCGCAGATGGGCCTTCGACTTGCACAGGAAACCGACCATGCGCCTCGCTGCCCTACCGTTGTTGCTCGCCCCTCTGCTGATCACCCCGCAGGCCTTGGCCGCCGCCCTGAGCGTCTGCACCGAAGCCAGCCCGGAAGGGTTCGATGTCGTCCAGTACAACTCCCTGACCACCACCAACGCCTCCGCCGACGTGCTGATGAATCGCCTGGTGGATTTCGATACCGCCAGCGGCAAGGTGGTCCCCAGTCTGGCCGAGCGCTGGGAAGTCTCCACCGATGGCCTGACCTACGTGTTCAAGCTGCGGCCACGGGTCAAGTTCCATCACACCGATTACTTCACGCCGCGCCGCGACCTGACCGCCGAGGACGTGAAGTTCAGCTTTGAGCGCATGCTCGACCCGGCGAACCCGTGGCACAAGGTGGCGCAAAGCGGCTTCCCCCACGCCCAGTCCATGCAATTGCCGGTGCTGATCAAGAAAATCGACGCCCTGGACCCGCTGACCGTGCGCTTCACCCTCGATCACGCCGACTCGACCTTCCTGGCGACGTTGAGCATGGGCTTTGCCTCCATCTATTCAGCCGAATACGCCGATCAGTTGATGCAGGCCGGCACGCCGGAGAAACTCAACAACCAGCCGGTCGGCACCGGCCCGTTCATTTTCAACCGATTCCAGAAAGACGCTTCGATTCGCTACAAAGCCAACCCGGATTATTTTGGCGGCAAGCCCCAAGTGGACCCCTTGATCTTCGCCATCACGCCGGACGCCAACGTGCGCCTGCAGAAATTGCGCCGCAACGAATGCCAGATCGCCCTGTCGCCCAAGCCACTGGACGTGCAAGCCGCCCGACAGGAAGCGACCCTGAGCGTGGCCCAGACCGAAGCCTTCATGACCGCGTTCGTGGCGATCAACAGCCAGCACCCGCCACTGGACAAGCCTGAGGTGCGACAAGCCATCAACCTGGCGTTCGACAAGGCCAGCTACCTCAAGACCGTCTTCGAAGGCACCGCCGAAGCCGCTAACGGCCCTTACCCGCCTAACACCTGGAGCTACGCCAAAAGCCTGCCCGGCTACGCCCATGACCCGGCGAAGGCCCGTGACCTGCTGGCCAAGGCCGGTTTGAAGGAAGGCTTCAAGACCACGATCTGGACCCGTCCCTCCGGCAGCCTGCTCAACCCCAATCCGAGCCTTGGTGCGCAGTTGCTGCAATCGGACCTGGCGGAAATCGGCATCCAGGCCGAAATCCGCGTGATCGAATGGGGCGAACTGATCCGCCGCGCCAAGGCCGGCGAACATGACCTGCTGTTCATGGGCTGGGCCGGTGACAACGGCGACCCGGACAACTTCCTCACGCCGCAGTTTTCCTGCGCGGCAGTCAAATCCGGTACCAACTTCGCCCGCTACTGCAACCCGGACCTGGACAAACTGATCAGCGCCGGCAAGACCACCGGCGAACAAGGTGTGCGTGCCAAGCTGTACGAGCAGGCCCAGGCACAGATCCAGCAGCAGGCCCTGTGGCTGCCCCTGGCCCACCCCACCGCCTTCGCGCTGACCCGCAAGGATGTGCAGGGTTATTCGGTGAGCCCGTTTGGGCGGCAGGATTACGCCAAAGTCAGCCTCAAGTAACCCCGCCCCCCCCAGAGCCCCTCCGGGGGAGCCTGGGGGGAGCAAAGCTTGCTCGCGATGACGTCGTCACATACAACCCTTGTGTTGGCTGTAAAACCGCTATCGCGAGCAAGCTTTGCTCCCACAAGGAATTGTTCAAGCCTAATCGGGCCTACATCCACCCATACTCCGCCATCGACAGCGGCTCCCCATCGCCAACAATGAAGTGGTCGAGCACCCGCACGTCGATCAGCTCCAGGGCCTCCTGGAGCCGCTCGGTGAGCACCCGGTCGGCCTGGCTGGGCTCGGTGTTGCCGGAGGGGTGGTTGTGGCACAGGATCAACGCAGCGGCGTTGTGGGCCAGGGCGCGCTTGACCACCTGCCGGGGATGGACACTGGCGCTGTCGATAGAACCGCGAAACAGCGCTTCGAAGGTCAGCACCTGATGCTTGGAATTGAGAAACAGGCAACCGAACACCTCGTGGGGCTCGTGGCGCAGCATGGACTTCAGGTATTCACGCACCGCGAACGGGCTTTCCAGCATGGTCTTTTCCCGCGCCCGTTCAGCCAAATGCCGCCGACTCATTTCCTGAGCCGCCTGCAGTTGGGCAAACTTCGCCGGCCCGAGCCCCATGTGATTGCTGAATGTGATCTGATCCGCTTCAAGCAGTGCGCGCAGGCTGCCAAATTGAATCAACAGTTGTCGCGCCAGATCCACAGCGCTTTTGCCCGACACGCCGGTGCGTAAAAAAATCGCCAGCAGCTCGGCGTCCGAAAGACTCCCCGCCCCCAGCGCCAATAACCTCTCCCGTGGCCGTTCGGCCGCAGGCCAATCGCGAATACTCATGGCATCTCCCTGATTGTGGGCGCCGCTGTTCCGTAGCGGTCGCTGTGATATCGTAGCCCATCTTTTTTGCAGGCGATTAGCACCCTGGCAGCTGCTGCCAAGGGGTTCGCCTTGCACTGACCACTGAAATCGAAAGGCAGGCCTATGCAGCGGCTGTATCGGAAACGCATCGTTCTGGGCGTCGGCGGCGGCATTGCCGCCTACAAGAGCGCCGAGCTGGTTCGCAGGCTTATCGACCAGGGCGCGGAAGTACGGGTCGTCATGACCCGTGGTGGCAGCGAGTTTATTACCCCGCTGACCATGCAAGCCCTGTCCGGGCACCCGGTCCACCTGGATTTGCTCGACCCGGCGGCCGAAGCCGCCATGGGCCATATCGAACTGGCCAAATGGGCCGACCTGGTGCTGATCGCCCCGGCCACGGCCGACCTGATCGCCCGTCTGGCCCAAGGCATCGCCGACGACCTGCTGACCACCCTGGTGCTCGCCACCGACGCCGTGGTCGCCGTTGCACCCGCCATGAACCAAGCCATGTGGCGCGACCCGGCCACCCAGGCCAACCTGCAATTGCTGGAAAGCCGCGCCCTGAAAGTCTTCGGCCCGGCCTCAGGCAGCCAGGCCTGCGGCGATGTCGGCATGGGGCGCATGCTCGAAGCCACGGACCTGGCCCAGTGCGCCGCCGACTGCTTCCAGCGCCAGGCCCTGACCGGCAAGCATGTGCTGATCACCGCCGGGCCGACCCAGGAAAACATCGACCCGGTGCGCTACATCACCAACCACAGCTCCGGGAAAATGGGCTTCGCCCTGGCCGAAGCCGCCGTGGAAGCCGGCGCCCGGGTGACGCTGATTACCGGCCCGGTGCACCTGCCGACCCCGGACCGGGTCACGCGCATCGACGTGGTCAGTGCCCGGGACATGCTCGCGGCCTGCGAAGCGGCCATCCCGTGCGACCTGTTCATCGCCTCGGCTGCGGTAGCGGACTACCGCCCCGAAGTCGTTGCCCCGCAAAAATTGAAGAAAGACCCTACAAGCGGTGACGGCCTGCTACTACAAATGGTGCGCAACCCGGATATCCTGGCCAGCATCGCCACCCGCCCCGACCGTCCGTTCAGTGTCGGCTTCGCCGCCGAGACCGAACACCTGCTCGACTACGCCGCCCGCAAGCTCAAGGACAAGAACCTCGACTTGATCGTCGCCAACGACGTCGCCAACCCGAGCATCGGCTTCAACAGCGAAGAAAACGCCTGCAGCGTGATCGACCGCCAGTTGCACGCCACGCTTTTCGCCCAGACCAGCAAGAGCAAGATTGCCCGCCAGCTGATCACTTTTATCGCCGAACGTCTGAACCAGGTTTAATGTCATGCACGCCCTACAAGCCAAGATCCTCGACCCACGCATCGGTAGCGAATTCCCGCTGCCGCAATACGCCACACCGGGCTCCGCCGGCCTCGACCTGCGGGCGATGCTCAAGCAGGACACGATCCTGGAACCAGGCCAGACCCTGCTGATTCCTACCGGCCTGTCGGTGTACATCGGCGACCCGGGCCTGGCCGCGCTGATCCTGCCGCGCTCGGGCCTGGGCCACAAGCACGGCATCGTGCTGGGCAACCTGGTGGGCCTGATCGACTCCGACTACCAGGGCGAATTGATGGTGTCGTGCTGGAACCGCGGCCAGACGGCCTTCAACATTGCCGTGGGCGAACGCATCGCGCAGTTGGTGCTGGTGCCGGTGGTCCAAGCCCACTTCGAACTGGTCGAGGAATTCGACGAGAGCCAGCGCGGCGCCGGTGGTTTCGGGCATTCCGGCAGCCATTGACCGTGCGATTCCGGGCCGGGCGTCCTGCCCGGCCCGTTTGTTAAGCTTCTGTTTCAGGACAAAAAATGCGCAATGGCTTTCTGCTAGGTTTCCCATCCGGAATCAATGTATTAGGCGAGCGAGGCCGGGGTAACGCTGTCTCATGGCAATTTCCCACCACGAACTCTCTGTCAAAAACGCCGTCATACCCTTCAGCTTGAGCCTGCCGACGCCCAGTGCCGGCCTGTCCAGTCACTTTCCTGATAGAGCGCCCCGCCCATGAACACCCCAGCCGCAATCGCCCCGATCTTCCCTGAAAGCATTTTCCGCGCCTACGACATCCGTGGCGTGGTACCGGAAACCCTCACCGCCGAAACCGCCTATTGGATCGGCCGCGCCATTGGCTCCCAGAGCCTGGCCCAGGGCGAACCGAACGTGTGCGTCGGCCGTGATGGCCGCTTGTCGGGCCCTGAGCTGGTAGAACAGTTGATCAAAGGCGTTGCCGACAGTGGCTGCCACGTCAGCGACGTGGGCCTGGTACCGACCCCGGCGCTGTACTACGCCGCCAACGTGCTGGCCGGCAAATCCGGTGTGATGCTCACCGGCAGCCACAACCCGTCGAACTACAACGGCTTCAAGATCGTCATTGCCGGCGACACCCTCGCCAACGAGCAGATCCAGGCCCTGCACACCCGCCTCAAGACCAACGACCTGAGCAGCGGCCAGGGCAGCGTGACCAAGGTCGACATCCTCGAGCGCTACAACGACGAGATCGTCAAGGACGTGAAGCTCGCCCGACGCCTGAAAGTGGTGGTCGACTGCGGCAACGGTGCGGCCGGCGTGATCGCCCCGCAACTGATCGAAGCCCTGAATTGCGAAGTCATCCCGCTGTTCTGCGACGTGGACGGCAACTTCCCTAACCACCACCCGGACCCGGGCAAGCTGGAAAACCTGCAAGACCTGATCGCCAAGGTCAAGGAAACCAACGCCGACCTGGGCCTGGCCTTCGACGGCGACGGCGACCGCGTCGGCGTGGTGACCAATACCGGCAGCGTGGTGTTCCCCGACCGCCTGCTGATGTTGTTCGCCCGTGACGTGGTGGCGCGCAATCCGAACGCCGAAATCATCTTCGACGTGAAATGCACCCGTCGCCTGGTGCCACTGATCAAGGAATATGGCGGTCGTCCGCTGATGTGGAAAACCGGTCATTCGTTGATCAAGAAGAAAATGAAACAGAGCGGTGCCCTGCTGGCCGGTGAAATGAGCGGCCACATCTTCTTCAAGGAGCGCTGGTTCGGTTTCGACGACGGTATCTACAGCGCCGCGCGCCTGCTGGAGATCCTCAGCAAGGAAAAATCCACGGCCGAAGAGCTGTTCGCAACCTTCCCGAACGATATTTCTACGCCAGAAATCAATATCCATGTGACCGAAGAGAGCAAATTCAGCATCATTGATGCACTGCACGACGCCCAGTGGGGCGAAGGCGCCGAACTGACCACCATCGACGGTGTGCGGGTCGACTACCCACAAGGCTGGGGCCTGGTCCGCGCGTCCAACACCACCCCGGTGCTGGTGCTGCGCTTCGAGGCCGACAACGAGGCCGAACTGCAGCGCATCAAGGACGTGTTCCACACCCAACTCAAACGTGTTGCACCTGATCTCCAACTACCGTTTTGATTTTTTGAAGCACTACCGGAGCCCTGAATGACCCTCGAACGCGAAGCCGCCGCCAACACCGCCAAGGTCCTGTCCGAAGCGTTGCCTTATATCCGACGCTACGTCGGCAAGACCCTGGTGATCAAATACGGCGGCAACGCGATGGAAAGCGAGGAGCTGAAAACCGGCTTCGCCCGCGACATCGTGCTGATGAAGGCCGTGGGCATCAACCCGGTGGTGGTCCACGGCGGCGGCCCGCAAATCGGCGACCTGCTCAAGCGCCTGTCGATCGAGAGCCACTTCATCGACGGCATGCGCGTGACCGATGCGCAGACCATGGATGTGGTGGAAATGGTCCTCGGCGGTCAGGTCAACAAGGACATCGTCAACCTGATCAACCGCCATGGCGGCAGCGCCATTGGCCTGACGGGCAAGGACGCCGAGCTGATCCGGGCGAAGAAGCTCACCGTCACCCGCCAGACCCCGGAGATGACCCAGCCGGAAATCATCGACATCGGTCACGTGGGCGAAGTGGTCGGCATCAACACCGACCTGCTGAACCTGCTGGTCAAGGGTGACTTCATCCCGGTCATCGCGCCGATCGGCGTGGGCGCCAACGGTGAGTCGTACAACATCAACGCCGACCTGGTGGCGGGCAAGGTTGCCGAGGCGCTGAAAGCTGAAAAGCTGATGTTGCTGACCAACATCGCCGGCCTGATGGACAAGACCGGCAAGGTCCTGACCGGGTTGTCGACCCAACAGGTCGACGACCTGATCGCCGACGGCACCATCTACGGCGGCATGCTGCCCAAGATCCGTTGCGCGCTGGAAGCGGTACAGGGCGGCGTCGGCAGCTCGCTGATCATCGACGGGCGGGTGCCGAATGCGATTCTGCTGGAGATCTTCACCGATACAGGTGTGGGTACGTTGATCAGTAATCGCAAGCGTCCGTAAGCGACACCGGTAAAAAAAGACCCCGCTCAACCTGGTTGAGCGGGGTCTTTTTTTGCACCTCTTTTTCAGATGATGCTTTTGTGGCGAGGGAGCTTGCTCCCGCTCGATTGCGCAGCGATCGCCAAAATGTTGGGGCCGCTGCGCAGCCCAGCGGGAGCAAGCTCCCTCGCCACAAGATCAAAATCAGGAGCCATTTCAGACGCCGAACTGGGCGCGGTAGGCTTCCACCGCCGGCAAATGCTGCTTGAGTTGCGGATCGTCGGCCAAAAACTCCAGCACCTGGTTCAGCGACACAATGCTGATCACCGGAATGCCGAAGTCGCGTTCCACTTCCTGGATCGCCGACAACTCACCGTTGCCGCGCTCCTGACGGTTCAGGGCGATCAGCACGCCGGCCGCCTTGGCGCCTTCCTGGGAACCGATGATCTGCATCACTTCGCGAATGGCAGTGCCAGCGGTGATGACGTCGTCGATGATCAATACTTCGCCGGTCAGCGGCGCGCCGACCAGGCTGCCGCCTTCGCCGTGGGCCTTGGCTTCCTTGCGGTTGAAACACCAGGGCAGGTCGCGGCCGTGGTGTTCGGCCAGGGCGACGGCGGTGGTGGCGGCCAGGGGGATGCCTTTGTAGGCCGGGCCGAACAGCACGTCGAACGGGATGCCGCTCTCGACGATGGCTGCCGCGTAGAAACGCCCCAACTGCGCCAGGGCAGTACCGCTGTTGAACAGGCCGGCATTGAAGAAGTACGGGCTGGTGCGCCCGGACTTGAGGGTGAATTCACCGAAGCGCAAAACGCCGCGATCGATGGCAAAGCGAATGAAATCGCGCTGATACGCCTGCATGAAAAAAGCCTCAAATACCGCGGATTTAGCTAAATAGGTACACGCCGTGTATCATACACGCACGTGATTTTTGGGGCCATTTATGCGGATCATCAGTGTGAACGTCAATGGTATTCAGGCTGCAGTCGAGCGTGGTTTGCTCAGTTGGCTGCAAGCACAGAATGCCGACGTCATCTGCCTGCAGGACACCCGCGCCTCCGCCTTTGAACTGGACGATGCAGCCTTCCAACTGGATGGTTACTTCCTTTATGCCTGCGATGCCGAAGTCCCCGCCCAGGGTGGCGTGGCTTTGTACTCGCGGCTGCAACCGAAGGCTGTCATCAACGGTCTCGGTTTCGAGACGGCGGACCGCTACGGGCGCTACCTGCAAGCCGATTTCGACAAGGTCAGCATCGCGACCTTACTGCTCCCTTCGGGGCAGAACGGCGATGAAGATTTGAATCAGAAATTCAAGTTGATGGACGACTTCGCCCGTTACCTGGATAAACAGCGGCGCAAACGTCGCGAGTACATCTATTGTGGCTCGCTGTACGTGGCGCAACAGAAGCTGGATATCAAGAACTGGCGTGACAGCCAACAATCTCCTGGTTTCCTGGCGCCGGAACGGGCCTGGATGGACGAGATCATTGGCAACATGGGTTATGTCGATGCCCTGCGTGAAGTCAGCCGCGAAGGCGACCAATACAGCTGGTGGCCGGACAACGAGCAGGCCGAAATGCTCAACCTCGGTTGGCGTTTCGACTACCAGTTGCTGACGCCCGGGCTGCGCCGCTTCGTACGCAGCGCCCGCCTGCCGCGCCAGCCACGGTTCTCACAGCATGCGCCGCTGATCGTGGATTACGACTGGACGCTGACGATCTGAGTGTCGTTTCGCAGCCACAAAAAAACCGACAGCCGTGTCGGTTTTTTTGTGGACACCCATTTCTACTGTGGGAGCGAGCTTGCTCGCGATGGCGGCGGATCAACCAACATCGATGTTGAATGAAAAATCGCAATCGCGAGCAAGCTCGCCCCCACAGGGACAGGCGTTTACTGATCGTTATTTGACCAACCGCCAGGTAAACGGATACCGATACGGCAGCCCTTCATTGGCCTTCACGCCGCCAATGATGGTCAGCACCAGCGCACCGATGGCCACCAGGCCGAACAGGAAGAAGCCAATCACCACGATCATCAACAGCAGGCAGATCGCCGAGGCAATCGCCACAGTGATCTGGAAGTTCAGCGCTTCCTTGCCCTGGGCATCGATGAACGGGTCGGATTCACGCTTGAGCTGCCAGAGCACCAACGGCCCGATCAGCGTGCCAAACGGAATCCAGATCCCCAACAAGGCGGACAGGTGACAAAACATTGCCCATTGACGCGCCTCTTTGCTCGGCTGGGGCAGTAGGACTTGCTCATCACTCATGACACTCTCCTTGTCTGAAGCGCGAAACAATCAGTCAGCCAATGCGGCTTTTTGCAGTTCGAAAATCTCGTTCATGCCTTTCTTCGCCAATTCCAGCATAGCGTTCAAATCTTCCGGCTGGAACGGCGCGCCTTCGGCGGTGCCCTGGACTTCGATGAAACCGCCAGCACTGGTCATGACCACGTTCAGATCGGTCTCGGCGGCGGAGTCCTCCAAGTAATCCAGGTCCAGCACCGGCTCGCCCTGATACATGCCCACGGACACGGCGGCGATCATTTGCTTGAGCGGGTCGCCGCCCTTGAGGCCGCCGCGCTTCTTGATCACTTTCAAGGCATCGACCAGCGCAACCATGGCCCCGGTGATGGAGGCCGTACGTGTGCCGCCGTCGGCCTGGATCACGTCGCAGTCCACATACAGCGTCACGTCGCCCAGCTTGGACATGTCCAGCGCGGCGCGCAGCGAACGGCCGATCAGGCGCTGGATTTCCAGGGTACGACCGCCCTGCTTGCCACGGCTGGCCTCACGCTGGTTCCGCTCACCGGTGGCGCGCGGCAGCATGCCGTATTCGGCGGTCAACCAGCCCTGGCCCTGGCCCTTGAGAAACCGTGGCACGCCGTTTTCGACACTAACAGTGCAGATGACCTTGGTATCACCGAATTCGACCAGTACAGATCCCTCGGCGTGTTTGGTGTAGTTGCGGGTAATGCGGATCGAGCGAAGCTGATCGGCAGCGCGACCACTTGGACGTTTCATAGGGAACACCTGTACAGAGGACGGAAAACTGCCGGACATTATAGAGCCGTGGGCCGCCAGAGGGCAGTTTAAAAAAACTGACGCGGCAGGTGAGCGCGCTCAAAACCCCGGCCGACGGGCTGCAGCGCTTTGTTGCCGGAGCTGTTTGGGCGCTTGCGTCCCACTGCGCTACAATCCTGCGCCTTTGCTGCCCTCGGGCTTTTATCTACAGATCCCAGGCCCACGACCACCGTCGTGCCGGCCTGCATTGCGAGGAACCTCCATGGTGCACAGCATGACCGCCTTCGCCCGCGTCGAAAAAGCCGGTGCCCAAGGCACGCTGAGCTGGGAACTGCGCTCGGTCAACAGCCGTTACCTGGAGCCGCACCTGCGCCTGCCCGAGTCCTTCCGCGACCTGGAAGGCGGAGTGCGCGAAGCGCTGCGCCAGGGCTTGTCCCGGGGCAAGCTGGAATGCACCCTGCGTTTCACCGAAGAAAGCACCGGCAAAGCCCTGCAAGTGGACCGCGAGCGCGCCGCGCAATTGGTCGCCGCCGCCGAAACCGTCGCCAGCCTGATCAAGAATCCGGCAGCCCTGAACCCGCTGGAAGTCCTGGCCTGGCCCGGCGTGCTGGTGGGTGACGCGAGCGACCCGCAAGCGCTGAACGCCGAGGCGCTGGCACTGTTCAACCAAGGCTTGCAAGAACTCAAGGCCGGTCGCGAGCGTGAAGGCGCGGAGCTGGCCCGGCTGATCAACGAGCGCCTGACCTCCATCGAAGAAGACGTCAGCACCCTGCGCGAGCTGGTCCCACAGATGCTCGCCACCCAGCGCCAGAAAGTCCTCGACCGCTTCGCCGACATGAAGGCCGAGCTGGATCCGCAACGCCTGGAACAGGAAATGGTCATGCTCGCGCAAAAGAGCGACGTGGCCGAAGAACTGGATCGCCTGAGCACCCCACATCATCGAAGTTCGCCGGGTGCTCAAGTCCGGCGGCGCGGCCGGTCGCCGCCTCGACTTCCTGATGCAGGAGCTCAACCGCGAAGCCAATACACTGGGCTCCAAAGCCTTTGACCCGCGCAGCACCCAGGCAGCGGTCAACCTCAAGGTGTTGATCGAGCAAATGCGCGAACAAGTGCAGAACATTGAGTAAGGCTAACCCGACATGACCCACAGCACCGGCACTCTCTTACATCATTTCCGCGCCCTCGGGCGCCGGCAAGACCAGCCTGGTCAAGGCGTTGATCGACGCCGAGCCGCAAATTCGCGTCTCGGTCTCGCACACCACCCGTGCCATGCGCCCGGGGGAAGTGAATGGCGTGAACTATCACTTCGTCGACCGCGAAGAGTTCGTGAAGATGGCCGAGCACGGCGACTTCCTGGAGCGCGCCGAAGTCTTCGGCAACCTCTACGGCACTTCGCAAAGCTACTTGCAGCAGACCCTCGACGAAGGCCACGACCTGATCCTGGAAATCGACTGGCAAGGCGCCGAGCAGGTGCGCAAGCTGATGCCCCAGGCCCGCTCGATCTTCATCCTGCCGCCGAGCCAGCAGGCGTTGCGCCAGCGCCTGACCAACCGCGGCCAGGACAGTGACGAAATCATCGAAGGCCGGATGCGCGAAGCGGTCAGCGAAATGAGCCACTACGTCGACTACGATTACCTGATCATCAACGACGATTTCGCCCACGCACTGGACGACCTGAAGGCGATTTTCCGCGCCAGCCAGCTGCAACAGAAACGCCAGCAGCAACGTTTCGGTAAATTATTGGCCGAATTGTTGGGCTGATCAGCCCTTCCCAAAACCGCTGCGACGGCTTTACATTGGTAGTCGCAGCGCGCCGAGGGGTTTGGTTAAAAAATCAGCGCTTCCCTAAACGCTGGTGTTTTTTTAAACTGTCGAGTCCGCTCGCCCAACCGGGCAGCGCGCATATTGCATTCGCTCCGAGGAATACCATGGCCCGCGTAACCGTTGAAGACTGCCTAGAACACGTGGAAAACCGCTTTGAGCTGGTCATGCTCTCTACCAAGCGTGCCCGTCAACTGGCCACCGGCGGCAAAGAGCCATTGGTCCAGTGGGAAAACGACAAGCCTACCGTGGTAGCGCTGCGTGAAATCGCCGAAGGCCTGATGAGCTACGAGTTCATCGCCAACGCTGAAATCGTCGAAGACGAACCGCTGTTCGCAGCGTTCGAGGACGAGTCCAACGAGGCGGTCTAAGCCTATGCCTGGTCGACGTAGCACGGCGCGGGGTCACAGCAAACGGCAGGAGTCATCATCATGCCGAGCATAGACGCCCTCGCCGATCGCTTATCGGCCTACCTCGGCACGGACCAGGTCAACCTGGTCCGCCGAGCCTATTTCTACGCTGAACAAGCCCACGACGGCCAACGCCGCCGCAGCGGCGAAGCGTACGTCACGCATCCTCTTGCGGTGGCGAATATTCTTGCCGACATGCACATGGACCATCAGAGCCTGATGGCGGCGATGCTGCATGACGTGATCGAAGACACCGGCATTGCCAAGGAAGCGCTGCAAGCGCAGTTCGGCGAAACCGTGGCCGAACTGGTCGACGGGGTCAGCAAGCTGACCCAGATGAACTTCGAGACCAAGGCCGAGGCCCAGGCCGAAAACTTCCAGAAAATGGCCATGGCCATGGCGCGCGACATCCGCGTGATCCTGGTCAAGCTCGCCGACCGCCTGCACAACATGCGCACCCTGGAAGTACTCTCCGGCGAAAAACGCCGGCGCATCGCCAAGGAAACCCTGGAAATCTATGCGCCCATCGCCAACCGCCTGGGCATGCACGCGATCCGCATCGAGTTCGAAGACCTGGGCTTCAAGGCCATGCACCCGATGCGTTCGGCGCGAATCAACCAGGCCGTCAAGCGCGCCCGGGGCAACCGCAAGGAAATCGTCAACAAGATCGAAGAGTCCCTGAGCCACTGCCTGGCCATCGACGGCATCGAAGGCGAAGTCAGCGGGCGACAGAAACACCTCTACGGCATCTACAAGAAAATGCGCGGAAAGCGTCGGGCCTTCAACGAGATCATGGACGTCTACGCGTTCCGGATCATCGTCGACAAGGTCGATACCTGTTATCGCGTGCTCGGTGCTGTACATAATTT
The DNA here is from genome assembly GCF_030687295.1 of Pseudomonas beijingensis. Taxonomy (NCBI): domain Bacteria; kingdom Pseudomonadati; phylum Pseudomonadota; class Gammaproteobacteria; order Pseudomonadales; family Pseudomonadaceae; genus Pseudomonas; species Pseudomonas beijingensis. The sequence continues at coordinate 6,254,874 of NZ_CP117425.1, forward strand.
GTACAAACCGTTGCCGGGGCGCTTCAAGGATTACATCGCGATCCCCAAGGCCAACGGCTACCAATCGCTGCACACCACGCTGTTCGGCATGCACGGCGTCCCGATCGAAATCCAGATCCGCACCCGCGAAATGGAAGAGATGGCCAACAACGGCATCGCCGCCCACTGGCTCTACAAATCCAGCGGCGACGAACAACCCAAGAGTACCCACGCCCGCGCCCGGCAATGGGTCAAGGGTGTGCTGGAAATGCAGCAGCGCGCCGGCAACTCCCTGGAATTCATCGAGAGCGTGAAGATCGACCTGTTCCCGGACGAGGTCTACGTGTTCACGCCCAAAGGCCGGATCATGGAGCTGCCCAAAGGCTCCACGGCCGTGGACTTCGCCTATGCGGTGCACACCGACGTCGGCAACAGCTGCATCGCCTGTCGCATCAACCGTCGCCTGGCACCGTTGTCCGAGCCGCTGCAAAGCGGCTCCACGGTGGAGATCGTCAGCGCCCCCGGCGCACGGCCCAACCCGGCGTGGCTCAACTTCGTGGTCACCGGTAAGGCCCGCACGCACATTCGTCACGCGCTGAAGCTGCAACGCCGCTCCGAATCCATCAGCCTCGGCGAACGCCTGTTGAACAAGGTCCTGAACGGCTTCGACAGCTCCCTGGACAAGATTCCAGGCGAGCGCGTGCAAGTGATGCTCCACGAATACCGCCTCGAATTGATCGAAGACCTGCTCGAAGACATCGGCCTGGGCAATCGCATGGCCTATGTCGTCGCCCGCCGCCTGCTTGGCGAAGGCGAACAGCTGCCAAGCCCCGAAGGCCCGCTGGCGATTCGCGGCACCGAAGGCCTGGTGCTCAGCTATGCCAAGTGTTGCACGCCGATCCCGGGCGACCCGATTGTCGGCCACCTGTCCGCCGGCAAGGGGATGGTGGTGCACCTGGACAACTGCCGCAACATCAGCGAAATCCGCCACAACCCGGAAAAATGCATCCAGCTCTCCTGGGCCAAGGATGTCACCGGCGAATTTAATGTCGAGTTGCGGGTCGAGCTGGAACACCAGCGTGGCCTGATCGCCCTGCTGGCCAGCAGCGTCAACGCCGCCGACGGCAATATCGAAAAAATCAGCATGGACGAGCGCGATGGCCGCATCAGCGTCGTCCAATTGGTGGTCAGCGTGCACGACCGTGTGCACCTGGCCCGCGTGATCAAGAAACTGCGCGCCCTGACCGGCGTTATCCGCATCACTCGGATGCGCGCATAGCGCCTCAACAGCCCTATTGCTTACAAGGAGTCATCAATGACCAAGACTGTAATCACCAGCGACAAGGCCCCGGCCGCCATCGGTACTTACTCCCAGGCGATCAAGGCCGGCAACACCGTGTACATGTCGGGCCAGATCCCACTGGACCCGAAAACCATGGAGCTGGTGGAAGGCTTCGAGGCCCAGACCGTGCAGGTGTTCGAAAACCTCAAGGCCGTGGCCGAAGCTGCTGGCGGTTCGTTCAAGGACATCGTCAAGCTCAACATCTTCCTCACCGACCTGAGCCACTTCGCCAAGGTCAACGAGATCATGGGCAAGTACTTCGATCAGCCTTACCCTGCCCGCGCCGCCATTGGCGTGGCGGCCCTGCCAAAGGGCGCGCAGGTCGAGATGGATGCCATCCTGGTCATCGAGTAATAAGGTCGGCGCAGCCTCCCCCGCTGCGCCGTTTTCGTCTTGAAAGGATTCCACCATGCGCAAAGCGCTTGCTCTCTCGCTGCTCGCCCTCTTTCTGGGCGGTTGCGCCAGCGACCCTGCCGACCGTGACATCAGCGGCACCTGGATCAACCAGGCGGCCATCGACGCTGCAGCCAAAGGCGGCCCGCTGCGCGAAGCGCTGCAAGGCTATGGCCCTAACCTGGAATGGGACGTCAACACCCGGGCCGGCCAGGCGCGCTACACCAACGGCTTTGAAAACGTCGAAGGCAAGTTGCTGGGCGAAGAAGACGGCGCCTGGAAAGTCGACTTTTACGGCAGCTCCGCCAGCGAACTCAAGCGTGACGGCGACCAGTTGAGCCAGGCGGCTACCGAGAACGAACCGCAGCAGGTGTTCGACCGTGCGCAAGTCCAGGTGCCGGAAGGCGCACCCATCGGCGCCAGTTTCGAACGGGCGCTGTATGCCGCCTACCTCGGTGGCACCTGGAACATCGTCAACGGCCCCGGCCAAGGCGCCACCGTGCAATTCCAGCCTGACGGCCAGGTCAGCGGCCTGCCCGGCGCCGATCGCTACGCCTTATGCCTGGCGGGCGATTGCGCCTCCATGAGTGGCGGCAACGACAACATCTGGCTGCAACAGAACGGCCAGGGCAACACCTGGATCTTCGCTCGCGACGGCAAGAAGCTGGAAATTTTCCAGACCGTGAATGCCGCGCTGGCCGATGAAATGCCGTCATTCACACCGGGTGATCGCAAGTGGGTGCTTGAAAAGCAGTAACCCGAACTCCCTAATGTGGGAGCGAGCCTGTGGGAGCAAAGCTTGCTCGCGATAGCGGTTTTACAGCCAACAGAAGTGTTGTATGTAGCGACGTCATCGCGAGCAAGCTTTGCTCCCACAGGCTCGCTCCAACAGTTTGTTTTGGGGTGGCTGTAAGTCAGCAACGCCCTTCCAGAATCGCCGCATACCCCTCGCGAAAACTCGGATAACGCGGCGTCCACCCCAAGGCCTTCGCCCGGGCATTGCTGCAGCGCTTGCTGCCGGCGCGACGCACGCTGGCGTCTTCGGCCCACTCGGTAACCCCCATGTATTCCCGCAACCAGCCCACCACTTCGGCCAGTGGCGCGGGGGCGTCATCGACGCCGATGTAGCAATCGTCCAACACCTGGCCCTGGCGATCAGCCTCCAGCAGAAACGCCAGCAAGCCGGCGGCATCGTCGGCATGGATACGATTGGCGTACAGCGGCGGGTCGATCACCACGCGATAACCTTGGCGCACCTGGCTCAGCAACCACTCCCGACCCGGCCCATAGATGCCGGTCAGGCGCACGCGACTGGCCGGGATGCCACTGTCCAGGGCGATTTGTTCGGCTTCAAGCATCAGCCGACCGGAATAACCGCCGGCCACGGTAGGCGAAGTTTCATCCACCCACTCGCCCTGCTGCTGCCCATAAACACTGCTGCTGGACACAAACAACAGGCGCTTGGGCCGCTGGCCATGCTGCTTCAACCAGCCCAACACATGCTGCAACCCTTCGACATAAGCCGTGCGATAGCCCGCCTCGTCGTGGTCGGTGGCGGCGGCGCTGTACACCAGGTAGTCCAGCGGACCGATGGGCCAATCAACGGGGCATTGCTCGCTGAACAAATCCCCTGCCACCCCGATGACGCCGGTCGGCAGGCTCGAAACCGTACGCCGCAAGCCATGGACTTGCCAACGTTCGGCCAATAATTGGCGGGCCAGGCGGCCGCCGATATCACCGCAGCCGGCAATCAAAACAGAAGGCGCGGACATTAAAAACTCCTCTGGCAAAGCCGCAGACTAGCCTCCGTAGGGGATGAGCGGCTAGCCATGTGAGAAAAAAAGTTACTGTATTACTTTTGTTAACAAGAATTACTTGCAATAATGCTCGCCACTTTTGTTCTCGGCCCACGAGGCCTGGAAGAGCATCAACCTTCTTTTTTTCTCAGGTCCGGCCAGCATGAAACGCTCTCTATCCCCCGCTTCGCCAACCAATCGACCTCGTGCCTGGAGCACGGTAGCCGCCTTGCTATTCAGCCTGCTGCTGGCACCTGCCGCCGCGTTCGCTGATGCACAGACGCCCGCCACGCCCCCAGCCACAACCCCGACCGCCGCACCTGCTGCCGCCCAGGCACCGACGGACCCGGCCGCTCCCGTTGCGACGCCGGTAGCCACCGATCCGGCCCAAGCCGTCGAGGCCCAGGCACCTGAAGTGCTCGAAGCCGACAACACCCTGGGCATGGCCCACGACCTGTCGCCATGGGGCATGTACAAAAACGCCGACATCATCGTCAAGATCGTGATGATCGGCCTGGCCATCGCCTCGATCATCACCTGGACCATCTGGATTGCCAAAGGCTTCGAGCTGTTGGGGGCCAAGCGTCGCTTGCGCGGTGAAATCGCCGCCCTGAAAAAAGCCGCCACCCTCAAGGAAGCCAGCGCCACCGCCGCCAAGGAAGGCACCCTCGCCAACCTGCTGGTGCATGACGCACTCGAAGAGATGCGCCTGTCGGCCAACAGCCGCGAGAAGGAAGGCATCAAGGAACGCGTGAGCTTCCGTCTTGAGCGCCTGGTTGCCGCCTGCGGTCGCAACATGAGCAGTGGCACCGGCGTGCTCGCCACCATCGGTTCCACTGCCCCCTTCGTCGGCCTGTTCGGCACCGTTTGGGGCATCATGAACAGCTTCATCGGCATCGCCAAGACCCAGACCACCAACCTCGCCGTCGTCGCCCCCGGCATCGCCGAAGCCCTGCTGGCAACGGCATTGGGCCTGGTCGCGGCCATTCCAGCCGTGGTGATCTACAACGTCTTCGCCCGCTCCATTGCCGGCTACAAGGCCCAAGTCTCCGACGCTTCGGCCGAAGTCCTGCTGTTGGTCAGCCGCGACCTCGACCATCTGCCGCCCGAGCGCGGCGCGCAACCGCACATGGTGAAAGTGGGGTAATCGGCCATGGGCCTGCATTTGAAAGAAGGCGCAGACGACGATCTGGCCGAGAACCACGAAATCAACGTCACGCCGTTCATCGACGTGATGCTGGTGCTGTTGATCATCTTCATGGTGGCCGCCCCGCTGGCCACCGTGGACATCAAAGTCGACCTGCCGGCGTCGACGGCCAAGCCTTCGCCACGGCCGGAAAAACCGGTGTTCCTCAGCGTCAAGGCCGACCAACGCCTGTTCCTGGGTGAGGACGAGGTCAAAGCCGATACCCTCGGCGCGACCCTCGACGCCAAGACCCAAGGCAAGAAAGACACGACGATCTTCTTCCAGGCCGATAAAGGCGTGGACTACGGCGACCTGATGAGCGTGATGGACGCGCTACGAAGCGCCGGCTACCTGAAGGTCGGCCTGGTCGGCCTAGAGACGGCGCCCAAGCAATGATCACGACGCGCCAAAAGCTGACGCGTTACAGCGGTAGCCTGGTGGTCGTGCTGGGCGTGCATGCGCTCGCCATCGCCCTGGCGCTGAACTGGACCTCGCGCCCGCCCATCGAATTGCCGCCCCAGGCGATGATGGTCGAGCTGGCGCCAGTGCCCGCCCCGCCGCCACCGGCACCGCCAAAAGTCGTCACACCGCCGCAACCGCCCGAGCCGGTGGAAGAGCTGCCGCTGCCTAAGCTTGCCGATGCGCCGAAGCCGGAAATCGCCGTGCCCAAGCCGGTCAAGCCCAAGCCCAAGCCTCAACCGCCCAAACCCAAGCCCGTGGTCGAGAAGAAGCCGGAGCCGCCGAAGGAAGAGCCGTCGGAGCAGAAACCGAGCGACACCCAGCCGACCCAGGCACCGACCGAGAAGTCCGCGCAACCGGCGCCTGGCCCGTCACCTGCGCAAACAGCCGCCAAGGCCAATTGGCAGGGCACGCTGCTGGCGCACTTGGGCAAGTACAAGAAGTACCCGCCCAGGGCCCAGCAAATGAACAAGGAAGGCACCAACCGCCTGCGTTTCGTGGTGGATGCCAACGGCAACGTGCTGTCATTCGAGTTGGTGGGCAGTTCCGGCACGGAGTTGCTGGACCGGGCCACCCTGGAAATGATCCGCCGCGCCCAACCGCTGCCCAAGCCACCGGCGGAGCTGCTGACCAACGGCACCATCGAACTGACGGCACCGTTTGTGTACTCCATCGACAAGCGCCGGCGTTGACCTCAAATTTGCAAGCCCCTGTAACAGGGGCTTCTTGTTTCTAGTAACGAGGTTTTTGGAGCCCAGGTAATTCGCAGCAAAGACATCTGTGGAGCCAGGACATCTGTGGGAGCAAAGCTTGCTCGCGATACAGGCACCTCGGTTCCAGTGAGCACCGCGTTAACTTCATCGCGGGCAAGCCTTGCTCCCACAGACAATTCCACATTCTCAAATAAATCCCTGTCCACACAGACATTCGACAGTGTCACACCGCGCCCCCAGTCTGATAACGTGCGTCTATCGATTGCAGCCGGTATGCTTGGCTCGCAACTTCACGGACGCTCGCCATGACCCTCACAGAATTACGCTACATCGTGACCCTCGCCCAAGAGCAGCATTTCGGCCATGCGGCCGAGCGCTGTCACGTCAGCCAGCCGACGCTGTCGGTGGGTGTGAAAAAGCTTGAAGACGAACTCGGTGTGCTGATTTTCGAGCGCAGCAAAAGCGCCGTGCGCCTGACCCCGGTGGGCGAAGGCATCGTTGCCCAGGCACAGAAAGTCCTGGAGCAGGCCCAAGGCATTCGCGAACTGGCCCAGGCCGGCAAAAACCAACTGACCGCCCCGCTGAAAGTCGGCGCGATCTACACCGTCGGCCCGTATCTGTTCCCGCACCTGATTCCGCAACTGCACCGGGTTGCCCCGCAGATGCCGTTGTACATCGAAGAAAACTTCACCCACGTGCTGCGCGACAAGCTGCGCAACGGCGAGCTGGACGCAATCATCATCGCCTTGCCGTTCAACGAAGCCGATGTCCTGACCCTGCCGCTCTACGACGAACCGTTCTACGTCCTGATGCCGGCTCAACACCCCTGGACCCAGAAAAAAACCATCGACGCCGCCCTGCTCAACGACAAGAGCCTGCTGCTGCTCGGCGAAGGCCATTGCTTCCGCGACCAGGTGCTCGAAGCCTGCCCGACCCTGACCAAGGGCAGCGAAGGCGCCAAGCACACCACGGTGGAATCCAGCTCCCTGGAAACCATTCGCCACATGGTCGCATCCGGCCTGGGCATTTCGATCCTGCCGCTGTCGGCGGTGGACAGCCATCATTACTCCCCCGGCGTGATCGAAGTCCGCCCGCTGACGCCGCCCGTTCCGTTCCGCACCGTTGCCATCGCCTGGCGCGCCAGTTTCCCGCGGCCCAAGGCCATCGAAATCCTCGCCGACTCGATCCGCCTGTGCTCCGTGGCCAAGCCGCCTGCCGCCAAGTAAGCCGCTGCCATGACTGAGCTGTCGAAAGTGCCGGTCACGACACTCAAGGGTGTCGGTGAAGCCATGGCCGAAAAACTGGCCAAGGTCGGCCTGGAAAACCTCCAGGACCTGCTGTTTCACCTGCCGTTGCGCTATCAGGATCGCACCCGCGTGGTGCCCATCGGCCATCTGCGCCCGGGGCAGGATGCGGTGATCGAAGGCACCGTCAGCGGCGCCGACGTGGTCATGGGCCGCCGTCGCAGCCTGGTGGTGCGCCTGCAGGACGGCACTGGCGGGCTCAGCCTGCGCTTCTATCACTTCAGCAATGCTCAGAAGGAAGGCCTCAAGCGCGGTACCCGCGTGCGCTGCTACGGTGAGGCGCGGCCCGGAGCATCGGGGCTGGAGATCTACCACCCGGAATACCGCAGCATTACCGGCGACGAACCGCCGCCCGTGGATGAAACCCTGACCCCGGTCTATCCGCTCACCGAAGGCCTGACCCAGCAACGCCTGCGCCAGCTCTGCCAGCAAACCCTGACATTGCTTGGCCCCAGCAGCCTGCCCGACTGGCTGCCCACGGAACTGGCCCGGGATTATCAACTGGCGCCGTTGGCCGATGCGATCCGCTACCTGCACCATCCGCCTGCCGACGCCGATGTCGACGAACTCGCCCTCGGCCATCACTGGGCCCAGCACCGCCTGGCGTTCGAAGAACTGCTGACCCATCAACTGTCCCAGCAACGCCTGCGCGAAAGCCTGCGTTCCCTGCGCGCCCCGGCCATGCCCAAGGCCAGGGACCTGCCGGCCCGCTACCTGGCCAACCTCGGATTTACTCCCACGGGCGCCCAGCAACGGGTCGGCAACGAAATCGCCTACGACCTGAGCCAGCCCGAGCCCATGCTGCGGCTGATCCAGGGCGATGTCGGCGCCGGCAAGACCGTGGTCGCCGCCCTTGCGGCCTTGCAAGCCTTGGAGGCCGGTTATCAGGTGGCGTTGATGGCGCCCACCGAAATCCTCGCCGAACAACATTTCATCACCTTCCAGCGCTGGCTCGAACCGCTGGGCATCGAAGTCGCCTGGCTGGCCGGCAAGCTCAAGGGCAAGAACCGCGCCGCCGCCCTGGCGCAGATCGCCGAAGGCGCACCGATGGTGGTCGGCACCCATGCGCTGTTCCAGGACGAAGTGCAATTCAAGAACCTGGCCCTGGTGATCATCGACGAACAGCACCGCTTCGGCGTGCAACAGCGCCTGGCCCTGCGGCAGAAAGGCGTCGGCGGGCGGATGTGCCCTCATCAACTGATCATGACCGCCACGCCGATCCCGCGGACTCTGGCAATGAGCGCCTACGCCGACCTCGACACCTCGATCCTCGACGAACTGCCCCCCGGCCGCACGCCGGTCAATACCGTGCTGGTCACCGATACCCGACGGGTGGAGGTGATCGAGCGCGTGCGCAGCGCCTGTGCCGAGGGTCGGCAGGCCTATTGGGTGTGCACATTGATCGAAGAGTCGGAAGAACTGACCTGCCAGGCGGCCGAAACCACCTTTGAGGACCTCACCGCCGCCCTCGGCGAGTTGAAGGTCGGGCTGATCCACGGCCGCATGAAACCCGCCGAGAAAGCCGCGGTGATGGCTGAATTCAAGGCCGGCGCCCTGCAATTGCTGGTCGCCACCACGGTGATCGAGGTCGGTGTGGACGTGCCCAACGCCAGCCTGATGATCATCGAGAACCCCGAACGCCTGGGCCTGGCGCAGTTGCACCAACTGCGCGGCCGGGTGGGCCGGGGCAGCGCCGCCAGCCATTGCGTCTTGCTCTATCACCCGCCGCTGTCGCAGATCGGCCGCCAACGGCTGGGGATCATGCGCGAAACCAACGACGGTTTCGTCATCGCCGAAAAAGACCTCGAATTGCGCGGCCCCGGTGAAATGCTCGGCACACGCCAGACGGGTCTGCTTCAATTCAAGGTAGCCGACCTGATGCGCGACGCCGATCTGCTCCCCGCCGTACGCGACGCCGCCCAGGCCCTGCTGGAACGCTGGCCCGACCACGTCAGCCCGCTGCTGGATCGCTGGCTGCGTCATGGGCAGCAATACGGCCAAGTGTGAGCACGCGCTCAGTTTTCAAGACCCGCGTGCCGGACAAGCTGGTTATACTGACCAACTTGTAGGAAAACGGATACAGACCATGACAGAAGCTGCCCTCGTCCCCGAAGCCCCGCACGCTCCGTCTGTTATTCGGCTGTTGCTCGAGAAATTGGGCATCGGCTATGACGAAGTACTCGAACACCCCGGCCTGAACCCTGCCCGCAAAGTCCAGGCGGTGTTGCTGCACGATGCCGTTGGCGCGCTCATGGTGCTGTTTCCGCAAAGCCAGCTGCTGGACCTCAATCGCCTGGCCGAACTCACCGGTCGCAAGCTCACGGCGGTGCCGACCGAACGCCTGGAGCGCATGCTCGGCAAACACAGCCTGAGCCTGCTGCCCGGCCTGCCGGCACTGACCAGCTCACCGTGCCTGTACGAAGAAAGCCTGCTGCGCGAACCGAAGCTGCTGATCAACTCCGGCGAGCCGGGGCTGCTGCTGGAAGTGACCAGCGAAGCGTTCAAGACCATGCTCACCAAGGCCAGCGCCGCGACGTTCGGCGAAGCCGTGAGCAACATCACCCCCAACCTGGACCGCCCGCACGACGACCGCGCGGAAATCACCCAGGCCGTACAGGCGTTCACCGCCCGGCGTATCCAGCAACGGCTGGAAGAAACCATCGAGATCCCGCCGCTGGCTGAAACCGCGCAAAAGATCATCAAGCTGCGGGTCGACCCCGACGCCACCATCGACGACATCACCGGTGTGGTGGAAACCGACCCGGCCCTGGCCGCGCAAGTGGTGAGCTGGGCCGCCTCGCCCTACTACGCCTCGCCCGGCAAGATTCGCTCGGTAGAGGACGCCATCGTCCGCGTCCTGGGCTTCGACCTGGTGATCAACCTGGCGCTGGGCCTGGCCTTGGGCAAGACCCTCAGCTTGCCCAAGGACCACCCGCAACACACCACGCCGTACTGGCACCAGTCGATCTATACCGCCGCCGTCATCGAAGGCCTGACCCGCGCCATGCCCCGCGCCCAGCGCCCCGAAGGCGGCCTGACCTACCTCTCCGGCCTGCTGCACAACTTCGGTTATCTGCTGCTGGCCCACGTGTTCCCGCCGCACTTCTCGCTGATCTGCCGGCACCTGGAGGTCAACCCGCACCTGTGCCACAGCTACGTGGAACAGCACCTGCTGGGCATCAGCCGCGAACAGATCGGCGCCTGGCTGATGCGCTACTGGGACATGCCCGACGAACTGGCCACCGCCCTGCGCTTCCAGCACGATCCGCACTACGACGGCGAATACGCCGCCTACCCGAACCTGGTGTGCCTGGCTGTGCGCCTGCTGCGCGCCCGCAGCATCGGCTCCGGCCCGGATGAAGAAATCCCGGACGCGTTGCTCGAACGCGTGGGCTTGACCCGGGAAAAGGCCAACGACGTGGTCAGCAAAGTGCTTGAGGCTGAAGTGCTGCTGCGGGAACTGGCTTCGCAGTTCAGCCACTGATTGCAGGTTGGGAGTGGAGCTTTTTGTGGCAGGGGAGTTGGCTTCCCCCGCCACCGATCCATAGCCATTCAAGCCAGGTAGCGTATGAACCAGCTTCCAAAGGTGCGGCCCCAATATACGGCGCCGGGTCGCCGCGTAAAACCGCCAACGACAATCCGTCCGTCAGGCATTAGCCCCATATCCTCGACAGTCGCCTCATAGCCTTCTTCGTTAAAACGCACAAAACCACTGCCATTGAAGGTCGGGTCCAGCGAACCATCAGAGCGCAAACGCGCTGTCAGCGCTAACACCCCCGTCTCAACACCCCCCCTGCCGGTAGTGCCCGCGACGACGATGGAACCGTCTGCCTGCCATGCGCAGCGATACCAGTCATGCCCCTTATCCACCAACTTAGAGAACAGTGGCTGCCCGCTATTGAAAGCAAAATCGAAGAATCCATCGCGACTTAACACGAACATCAGACCATGCCTGTCGAAGCCTTGATCGGGATTGGGCCAACAATCCCCTGCAACAACAATCGCGTCGTCGCTTTCTCTCAGCGCCATCGCATTCGCGTTCGCATAATGAAGATTCGGAACGGTCACAACGCCGACGCCGCCATTGAAACTGGTATCGAAACGTCCCGTTGCATCCAGACGCGCCACATAAATACTGGAAGCCAGAGTGTTTTGGAAAAAATCCCCGAAAACTAACACCTTGCCATCTGATTGAAGGGCAACACCTTTGACACTGGTAGCGACACGGGGCACACCTGGAAACTCGATGACCACGGATCCAGTCTCATTAAACGTTTCGTCAGTAGAGCCATCCGGGTTAAGACGAAGCACCACCCAGTGCGATAGGTCGTCGGAGCCGCTATTGACCACATTGCGCAGAATGATCTTTCCATCCGGCTGCTCAACCGCAGAAGAGCCATTATTGCCTGAAGATCGCGGAGCCTGTGCGGAGGGTTCTCGGTCCCGCCAACTAAACGTCAGCGGCCCATCTTCCATACCTCCACTCTTTGGCTCAAGACGAAACGGAAGCCAGCGCACACCGTCCTCGCCAAAGAGTGTATTCAGCCGCCCATCTTCCAAGAACCGCACGACATAAATGCCGGAATCACCGAACGATGCATATCCGCCCATCACCAGCCATCCACCATCGCTCAGGCCGCAGATGTCGACGATCTCGTCCACATATGTATTTTCTTTGGAGAATTCCACCACGCCCGTCCCGGCTCCACCAAACTCCCTATCGATCGACCCATCCTCGTTCACTTTAGACAGTCCGAAAGCGCCGGGTTTTTCCGGTATGAGCACGGTGATCAGTAGCTTGTTTTCAGCTAGCGGCAGCATGGCTAACGTGCGGTAGCCTCCTAATTCGCGGGTGGGCAGCGTCAGCACCCCACCTTCGGCAAAGGTGGGGTCGAGCGTTCCAGCTTGAACGGCGCTTGATGCATAGGCCATGATCGTTACTCCATCAAGGTGTATGAAACCACGCTGGCTTCATCATCAATGGAGCGCCCAAACACCGGTCCACACACCTGTCAGGGTTGACAGAGCCATGATCCCTGGCGGCCAAATCATTGGCCTTTCAGGCCAAACCAATCAAGCCTTGGGCTTGGCCTTCTTCGGCTTCAAGTACTTGGTCAGCCCCTGGAACCAGATCACCAGCGCCGGGTTGCCCTTGATCTGGATCGACTTGTCCTGAATCCCTGTCATGAACGCCAACTGCTTGTTCTTGGCCTGCATCGTGGCGAAGCCATAGGCCGCGTCCTTGAAGGCGATGGCGAACGCAGGCTCTGGGTAGATGCCCGACTGACTGGTGATGCGCTGGTTTTTCACGGTGAAATGCCGGGCGACCTTACCGTCCAGGGTTTGTAGCTGGAAAACCAACTCCTTGTCGCCCAACTGCTGCTGGAACGCCGGATTGGTCCGGCTGGCCTTGCCCATCAACAACCCCAGCATCCACAGCAGAAAACGAAATTTCATGGGCACAGCCTCGTGAGAAAAGATCAATGGCTGGCAGTTTAGCGATTCTTCGGCGCAACGCCATCATCGTATCGATTTGTCGGAAGATAAGCTGGTTTTCGCGAAAGATGACTGCCAAGTCACGAAACCAAAAATCAAAAGATCGCAGCCTACGGCAGCTCCTACATCGATTTCCGTAGGAGCTGCCGAAGGCTGCGATCTTTTGATCTTTTTTACCTTCCTGCTCCTCGGACATTTCCTTCAATACGCCGGGCTGTTCATGAACTAGGCAGCGCTTTCGAGCGCCGCTAACCTCTGTTCGTCATCGCAAAAAACGGTGACACGGACGTGCAAGTCCGATCTAGGAACGTATTCGTTATGGCTATTCGCTGAGCATTTTTTTATGCTCGCCGACTGTTATGGCGGCTGCGCGTGGGAGACCTTCGGGTCTGCCGGGCTCCTGGACCGGTCTTGCACACCTACGTACAGCTGCCACCCATTTTTCGACGTGCAATCGGAGGGTGCCGGCTCCACTTCCAGGAAGCTTCATTATGTTCAAGGCAACTCCGAATCCCCCGCAAAGCGGTCACAAATCCCGCCTCCAAGCGCAGGAAGAAAAAAAGCTCGATGACGCCGCCACCCGCGCCCTCGACTATTACCTCAAGCCCAAGCCTGCCTCACCGCCCGAACCCGACAAAAACCAACTCTTCATCGTCTCGCCCCACATCGACACCGAAACCCTGCTCGCCAACGCCTCCGAAGACCTGCTCTCCATCAGCACCATCGCCGCCGACCTGGCCGACGACGTGGGACGACTCACGCCGCTGTGTCGCCCTGGCAATCAGCCGTATGGCCGATGGGGTGCAGTTGTTGGTTGAGCGGGCGTTGGATCATTTGGAAACCAAGGAGATGGCGGCGCCTGGGACCGAGGGGTAGCACTTTGCTTTGATGCAAGCTGAGCTGACGCCATCGCGAGCAAGCTCGCTCCCACAGGGGAAGTGGGTGTTGTCGCGGATATAGCAGTCGACACAAAACAACTGTGGGAGCGAGCTTGCTCGCGATGGCGGTGTATCAGGCACTATCGATGCAAGCTGATACGGCCCCATCGCGAGCAAGCTCGCTCCCACAGTTGGATCGGGGTACAGCCGGGAGAGATAGGCCGGCTGTAAGGCCGCCTTCGCGAGCAAGCCCGCTCCCACAGGAGGAACGCGGTCTGATCAAGAACCAGGTCGGCTATCAGGCCGCCTCGCGGTGGACGTTGATCTCGGACGCCCCGTTAACCACGATGGCCGAACGCAGGCATTGTGGAGTGGGCATCCCGGCATGGATGCCGGGATAGCCGCGCTGGGCCATGGATGGCCCTTCGCGGCGGGCCCACGGAGCAATGCCTGCGTTCGGGCATGCCGAGCCTAGGCGAGGCACCGAGTGGTGGGGCAAGCCTTTTTTGCTTACTTTTTTTGGCGTCTGAAAAAAAGTGAGCCGCCGTAAGGGCGGAACCCTAAGTAGCCGTTACCGCAGCAATGGATATGTACCCGGTCAACAAAATCCTGGCCGGCTGTCAGGCCGCCATCGCGAGCAAGCTCGCTCCCACAGTTGGATTGGGGCACAACCGGAGAGACAGGTCGGCTGTCAGGCCGCCTCGCGAGCAAGCTTTGCTCCCACAGGCGGATTGGGGATTGGAGCAGATATTTCAGCCAGCACAAAACAACTGTGGGAGCGAGCTTGCTCGCGATGGCGGTGAGTCAGTCGACATTAATGCCAACTGAACCGACGCTATCGCGAGCAAGCTCGCTCCCACAGGTTTTGTGCACTGATCACTCCCCGAGGGAATGATCAGCCGCAATCACTCAATCAAACATTCGGGCAAGGAACCGGTGCCCAGTCGCCCAGGTCCGGGTTCTTGCACATGCTGTTGACCTGAGAGGTACCAGCGCTGGCAACCTGCTTGCTTTCATCCTGCTTGGCCTTGGCGGTCTGCAGGGTTTTCTCGGTGGTTACCGCTTCTTTCGGAACAGTCGGCAGGTCTTTCTTCTTCGCCGGTTGTACGTTCTTGTTCTTTTTCTTGGTGTTGGTCTGAGCCACAACCGGCGTGGTTTCAGCAGTAGCCACGGTCACCACATCAGTACGCTGCACACCCACTTGCTGCAGGTCTTTCTCGTAAGCCTGGGTGTAGTTGTTCAGGTCTTCGGAAGCCTTGCCGTTGACCGCAACAATCAGGTCGTTCGACTCTTTCAGGCCAGCGACGATTTCCGCCAGGCGCTTGCGGCCTTCGGTGTCGTTGACGGTCTTGGCCTTGCGGTCGGCAACCAGTTTGCTGAACGCGTTCTGGTAGCACTGCTGCGACGTCTTGGCGTAGGCAGTGCTGCGGTCGATGTCGGAGACACTTTTGTTGACGTCAGCGGCGTAGGACGCGATGCGTTGGTTGTCATCGGCGATCTGCTTCTGGCGCTCGGTGTAGTAACCGGCGGCACCACCGGCCAGGGCGCCGCCCGCGGCACCGATGGCGGCGTTACGGCCACGGTCTTCCTTATCGGCGGTCAAGACGCCCAGCAATGCACCGCCGACCGCACCAACGGCCGCACCGGTGACAACCGACTTGGTCATGTTGCCTTCGGTGGAGCGCAAGTGCTGCACCGGCTCGTAGCAGTTCGGGTAGTACTCGACCTTGGTGCTCGAAGCAACCTTGGAGGTCGGCGACGTGGCACAGCCGGTCAGTACGGTGCTGAAGCCGACAGCGACCATCAGCAAGTGACGCTTGGAAACCGAAGCAAATGGTTTACGGGAGAAAAGCATAGTTGTGTTCTCGTTTAAGTATTGACCCGCTCAGCGCGGCGCTATCGCCGCCTGAGTCCCTTCCAAGCTCGCTGACAACGAACGCTCAAGACCGCTGAGCGTTCGATGCGAGCAATTCCTTCAATATCGCCGCCGGGTCGGCTCGTTTTTGCTGACGATAATCCCCGACATGACGAACGAATAACGTTGCACGCGCCACCAGGCTCTTGCCCAGTACCGGTTTGCGCTCAAGCTCTTCCTTGATGCGCTGGAACTGCGCCTGGATCACGGCATCGGTGTAGCGCGTGCCGGTCGCCAGGTTGTCGATGTAGATCGCCACCGCGCCATCCAGCGCACTGCGGCCATTGTCGATGGCCGTGGCGAACAGCGTGGCGCTGGCCTCGTCCTTGGCGTCCAGCGCGGCTTGCCGGCTGTTCTGCAGATTGGTCAGGCGAATGTTGTAGTTGTTGACGGTCTCGGCCACCAGGGCCGACGACTGGATCAGGTTGCCCGCCGCTTCCTCGCGCTGCTGGGCGATGAGCGAGACGTTGCGCTTGAGCTCTTCGTTGACCAGCCCCAGTTCCGCTTGCAGGCGCGGATCGACGCTGGCGGCGATGATGCTGTCCAGGCGTTTGGTCGGGTCGTCGGCGTCATCGATGGCGTCAGTCAGCGACGCGAGCCGGCCTTCTTTCTGCCATTGGGCGAACAATTCCTTGTAGCGCGAACGCGGCGCCGACAAGGCCCCGACGGCCACGCGAAAACCGGTGGTTTCGTTGCTTTGCTCGGTGCCATCGGCGGCGAACAACGGGTATTCGCGGCGCATGCCGGTGAACAACGTACCCTCGCCTTCCAGGTAGTTGCCGCCCTTGACCACGAAGCCGCCATAGGCGCCCTGGCGGCGACCGGCGTGCACCAACTGGAAGGATTCCTGGACCATCTCGGCAGCGTTGCCCACCACATCGAACAAACCGATAGGGTTCGGCAGCTTGGTGCCGATGGGCATCAGCCGCGCCGCCTGTCCGGTGCCACCGGCGACCTGGTTGAACACCGCCCAGTCGGCCAGCGGCCCGTCGCTTTCACTGCCTTCCAGGCGTCGTGGGAACAGACGTCCTTCCAGGTCCTGGCGGCTCACGGCCTGGCCGCCACGGGCGGCGAATTCCCATTCGACTTCCGTCGGCAAGCGCACGAAACCCAGTCCGCCGTCTTCGGCGGAGGTGCCGCGACCGCTCACCGGCAGCAGGTCCTTGTGGTATTTCATCAGCCAGGCGCTGTACACCGCCGAGAAGCGCTCGGCCTCGAACTTCGACAGTTTCACCTTGGGCAAACGCCCCGCCACGCCTTGGGGCAGATCGGCTTGCAGGGTTTCACAGGCCGGCGCTGGCTCACCGCTGGCCAACGATTGCGCCTGGGCCATGACCTGGGCGTATTGCCGGGCCGTGACCTCGTACTTGCCGATGAAGTACAGCATCGGCTTGAGCGGCGTCTTGGCGTCGGTCTTGGGCATCAACGGCGTGATGGTCTTGTTCCAGTCCTTGGGCAGGTCCTTGAGGGTGAACTGGCCGTTGATGAAGTCGCGCCGGTAGCCGGAAATGAACGATTGTTGATAGCCCGCCTCGCCTTCGCTGAACGGGTAACCGAGGCTGATCTCACGGTCGTCCAAGGTGCCCTGGGCGAGGATGTAGACGTAGCGGAACACCATCTGGCCTTCGCACGGCAGCGGCAGGCTGACGTCGTCGGGCAGCGGCTTGGGGTTGTCCAGCTTGTCCGTGCCTTCATCGGCATGCACTAGGCCAACCATGCCCATACTGGCCAGGCTCAGCGCCACGGCGGCGCCCAATAATTTATACATCGCGAATTCCTTCACACGCCTGGATGCGCGCCACCCGCCAGCCGCCGCAAGCCGCCGCGACGGCGCTGACGCCGAGCACGGCCACCAGGGCCAAGGTGTAGTGACGCACCAACAGATGACTGGCGTATTCGCCGGGCATCTGTGCAAATAAATAATTCAGGCCCGACTGCGCCAGGCCATACAGGCCGGCACTCAACAGGGCCGCAAACGTGGCGCTGTAGAGTGCCTGCAACACCACGAACAGCAACAGCGCCGCGGTGGAAACCCCCAGCAGGCGCAACACCGACAGCTCCCGGCGCTTGCGCTCGACCGCCGCCAGGGCCCCGGCGAAGATCGCCGCGAACGCGCCGGCCAGCGCCAACCCGGCAATAATCCAGAACACGATCGACAGATTGCGGCTCAGCGATTGCACTTGTGCGATGGTCTGGGCCTGGGTCGATACCAGCAGGTTCTGCCCGGCGAAATACTGTCGCAGCGGCTCGACATCGCCGAGGCTGCGGGCATACAAACGAAACGCCGGGTAGACCCGTTGCCCGCTCACACCCACCGCATCCCCCGGCCAACCGAACGCGGGCACGGCACGGCCGTCACGGTAATCCTCAGCCGCCTCCAGCAACGCCAACGGTGCAAACAGACCGTCCCGGGCGAAGGCTTCCAAGGGCAGCACGTGCAGCACCTGCACACGGGTGCGCTGCGCCTCGCTGCGACCGGCCACCTGCCGGCCGAAACTGGCCTGCAACCAATCGCCAGCCTTGGCGCCGAGCTTTTCAGCGGCGGTCTGGCTGAGCACCACTTGATCCAAGCCTTGCGGCACCGGCAAATGTTCGAACAAGGGATCGTTGGCGGCGGTGGGAATCATCTCGACCGTGACGGCCGAAGCATCGCTGCTCAAATCCGCCGTCGCGGCGATCTGCCGGGTGCGCGGCAAGGCAAAGGCCACGTCGCCGCGCTGACTTAATTGGTCGATGAATTCGGCACTGAAGCGACCGCCGCCCAAGGGGATGATTTCCCGGGTGGCCGGATCGTTCTGCAAGCGCTCGGTCAGGCTGCTGACCAGGCCGAACTTCAGGCCGAACAGCACCAGCAACGGCGCCACCACCGCCACCAAGGCCAGCACCGAGCAAGCCGACAGCCAGGCATCGTTGCGGTAATCCTGCCAGGCCAGGGAAGCCACCAGCGCGCCGCGCATCAGCAAGCCTCCCCGAGCGTAGCGGTGACGCCACCGTCGACATCGCGACGGCAACTGATGCGCCGCACCTGCAAACCGCTGGCGCGGGCCAGCGCTTCGTCGTGGGTGGCAACCACACAGCAGACGCCGTGCTCGCGGGCCTGGGCCACCAGCAACTGCATGACGCGCTCGGCGTTCAGCGGGTCGAGGGCGGCGGTCGGTTCATCGGCCAGCAGCAGGCGCGGCCCATGGGCCAACGCCCGGGCACAACTGACCCGCTGGCGCTGGCCGACGGATAAGTCCGCCGGTTTCTTGTCCAGTTGATCGGCAATGTCCAACTGCCCAGCCAGGCGCGTCACGCTTGCGTCATCCTTCAAGCCCAGCAATTTGCGCGACAACGCGATGTTGCCGCGCACATCCAGGAAGCCCAACAGGCCGCCGGTTTGCAGAACATAACCCAGGTAACGGCTGCGCAGCTCGGCCAAGGTGCCCTGTTGCGACGCACGCCACAATTTGGCGATGTCCAGCGGCTTGTCGGCCGGCGTGAAGTCGAATTGCCCGGCCTGATCCGGCGCCAACACCAGCGCCAGCAGGTCCAGCAAGGTGCTCTTGCCACAGCCGCTGGGGCCGACCACCGCCAACTGTTCACCGCCGCGCAAATGCAGCCGTGGAATCACCAGGCTGTAGCGTTGGCTGCCGGCGCCCCGGCTTTTGTGCACGGCGTTCAGGGTCAGCATCACGGCAGCGTCGACAACGGAACGCGGTACAAGGCATCACCCGGCTCGGCATCGCCGAAACGCACCCAGTTGGCGAGGTCGTTGTGGAAGGTTTCGTAGAGACGGATTTTCGAATCCAGCTCGTCGATGAAGTCTTCCTGCTCGGCCACGCTCAAGGACAACCACAAGTCCTGGGTCATGTTCAGCGACTTGCTGCGGTACGGCAGCCCTTCGAGGTACTCGCCGAGAATCCCGCCGTCGGCCAGGTTACCGCCCTTGCGCAAAGCCGATGGGTCGCGGCTCATGTAGGCACTGGCGCTGGCGATTTCCTGGAAGAAATCCTTGGGCGAGCTCTGGGTCTTGCGGGCCGCGTCGACGATCAGCTTCAGCGACTGCTGCAGGTCGTTGAGTTGCAGCTTGGTCAGCATCACGCAGACCTGGAACGCCGGCAGCGCCGGGTTGGTCAGGTCGCGGTCGGCGGTCCAGGCGCTGACCAGTTGCGGCGCCTGGCTGGCGGATTTGCGCCCCAGGAAATCCATGTGCATCGCGTAGCCGACCGCGGCCGACTTGTCGGCCAGGCTCGGCGCGGCGCTCAACAGCGGCACGGCTTGCGGCTTGTTGCTGCGCACCTGATGCACCAGGTCGGCGAACACCGAACCGATCTCATCGACGCGCTCGCCGAACTTGCGCACATCGGCGCCCGGCACCGGAATGTACAGGTCGCCGATCTGCGGGTTGGCGTCGGCGGTCAGGATGCGGTACTGGCTCTGGGCGCCGGCATGGGTTTTCTTGCCGGCGTCGCTGAGCAGGTGCAGGGCGTAGATCTTGATCTGCTTGCCCAGCGCCGCCTGGCGCACTTCGGCCTCGTTCATTTGCGTGGCGGCAAACGGATCGTTCTTGCGCAGGGCGCCGGCGTCGGTGACCAACAGGATCAAGCGCCCGCCGTAGCCGGACCAGTCCATGCCTTCGACGGCTTCCATGACCCCGGCGAACGCATCTTCGTTGAACGAATGGCTCGACACCGTCGAGGCCTTGACCTGCCGCGCCAGCTCCACGAAGCGTTGCGGGTCGCGGCCCTGCTCCAGGGTGATCAAGGTCTTGGCGACGTATTCCAGCCCCGGGGTTTTCTTGATGCTGCTGCGGAAACCCACCATGCCGAAGCTGACACTGTCCAACTCGCCGCGCTCGGCGATGCGGGTTTGCAGTGCGTGGACCACGTCGCGGACCTGGTCGATGTAGGGCTGCATCGACACCGTAGTGTCCACCACCAGCACCACCGCCGTACGGAACGCGTCGGCATTGGCGGTCGTGATCGGCGTGTTGCCCGCAGCCTTGGGGGTGTTGCCCGGGTCGATGGAGGCCACGTTCAGCAACTGCACCGGCTGGCCGTTCTCATCCATGCTTTCGCGGGAATCGAAGATCGGCAACAGGTAGAACTGGTTCTGCGGTACCGCGCTGGCGGCCGGTTCCAGGGCCAACACTTGCTGCTCTTGCTGGGGGCTCTGCTGGGCCTTGAGCAAGACGTTCTTGGCGGCCGATGGGTTAGCCAGGAGCTTTTCCACTTCGCCAGGCTGACGCAGGAACATCACCGGCGCACGGCCAGAGCGTTCGGTGAACTTGAGCACCAGGCTTTGCTTCCAGTCGCTGACTTGGGTTGCGGGCAACCAGCCGTCGCTGCGCCCGTCGGTGGCCGCGCCGACCCGCACCCAAGCGCTGCCATCCACGTCTTTGCGCTGATACACGTACAACACCGAAAACGCCGGCAGTGCCTTGCCGGGCGCAGCGCCCGGCGCCTCGGCGAGTTTCGCCCCCGGCTTGCTGAGCACGCGCTGGAACAGGGTTTTCTTGCCGGCCATCAGCAGCGGACGCTGGCCGCCGTCGGCCTCGGCCGCCACGGGTGGCTGGGCCGCAGGGGTGACGGGAGGTTTAACCGCTGGCACCTCGGGAGCCTTCGGCCGGGACACCTCGGGAGGCTTGACCGAGGTCGTCGTGGTCACCGGCTTCTTCACCTCTTTCCCATCATCACCGGCCAACCACCAATAACCCGCGCCACCCAACGCCAGCGCCACGGCGACTGCCACGGCGGCCAGGGCGAACACCGGCCCCTTGCGCTGCTCCGACACCGAGGATTGAACCGTCGGTTTTACTGGCGGCGGAACGGGCTTGGGCTGCGGTTGAGGCTGCGGTTGTGAGTAAGCCGGGCCGCTGGGAATGTCGATGGACATGGGCGTCAAGCCCGCCAAGTCATCCACCGGCGGTGGCGTGGTCGGCAGTTGAAACGACAACGGTCGGATCAGCGTCGCCTCCGACGATTCCTCTGGCAGGTTATCCAGCGCCCGCAGCAACGCCGCCGCATCCGGGAAACGCTCCGCCGGATCCTTGGCCAATAGCTTGCGCAGCACATCCTGGTAACGACCATGGTGCACCGGCAACTCCGGCAACGGTTCGGTCAGGTGCGCCAGGGCTGTGGACAGTGCGTCATTGCCGGTATACGGCAGTTTGCCGACGAGGATTTCGTAGAGCACCACGCCCAAGGCGTACAGGTCGGCGCGGCCGTCGATGTCTTGCCCACGGGCCTGTTCCGGGCTCATGTAGCTGGGCGTGCCGACGGCAAAGCCGGCCTGGGTGAATTGGGTGCGGTCGTCCAAGGACTTGGCGATGCCGAAGTCCGAGAGCACCGCCGTGCCATCGGCGCGGAACAGGATGTTGGCCGGCTTGACGTCACGGTGGACCAGGCCCAGTCCGTGGGCATACCCCAGGGCCGAGGCGATCTGGCGAATGTAGGTCAGGCCCTGCTCCGGCGTCAGGCCCGCGGCGATGCGTTCCTTGAGCGTGCCGTTGGGCAGGTATTCCATCGCCATGTAATACAGCTCACCGACGTTGCCGATGTCATGGATGGTGACGGTGTGCGGGTGCGACAAGCGCGCCAGGGTCTTGCCTTCGCGCAGGAAACGTTCGCAGAAGGTCGGGTCGGCGGCCAGGGCGGCGGCCATGACTTTCAATGCCACCTTGCGCTCCAGCGAACGCTGGGTCGCCAGGTACACGCTGGCCATCGCGCCTTCGCCGATCGGCCCTTCGATGTCGTAGCCGGGGATGACAATGTTCAGGGTCAAGCTCATGACGGCACCTTCACGACCACCACGGTGATGTTGTCCGGCGCACCGCGCATCAGGCCCAGGGACACCAGGCTGCTGGCGATTTCGCCGGGCTCGTCGTGGCTCAAGACTTCGCGGATCTCATCATCCTCGACGGTCTTGGTCAGCCCGTCGCTGCACAACAGGTAGCTGTCGCCAGGCACCAGCAGCAGTTCGGTCAGCGCCAGGTTCAGTTGCGCCTCGACGCCGATGGCCCGGGTGACGATGTTGGCTCGTGGATGGACCCGCGCCTCGGCTTCGCTGAGCAGGCCACTGTCCTGCAAGTCCTGGACATAGCTGTGGTCCCGGGAGATGCCTTCGAGTACGCCGTCGCGCAGGCGATACAAACGGCTGTCACCGGCCCACAGGCACATGCCACGCAGGTCCCGGGCGGCCAGCACCACCACGGTGCTGCCCATCATCGTCACGCCACGGTTGGCGGTTTCTTCGCGCACGGCGGCGTTGACCCGCAGCAGGTCGCTTTGCAGCGCCGCAACGTACTCATCCAGTGAACGCCCCACGGCAATGCCGCGCAGGCTGTCGACGATCAGGCTGCTGACGTAGTCGCCCGCCGCGTGCCCGCCCATGCCGTCGGCCACCACCCAGAGGCCGTTTTCCGGCAGGTCCAGGCAGGCGTCTTCGTTGACCTGACGGACCATCCCGACATGGCTCTTGCTTGCAGACTTGATTGCTTTTCCGGCACTTGGACGCATCTACACAACACCTTCTTGGCCGAGCAAAAATTGCGCAAAATCAGCGGCTGCCGGCAATCCCTGGCAGCGCATCAAACCCGGGGCAATGCGCTCCGATCCCTGGCCCCACCACAAGCTCACGCCTTCGCAGGCCGCTTCGGCCAGAGCGCTCATGCGCCGCTGCGGGTCGGTGGCATCGAAGCGATGCAGGCTGGCGAAACGGCTGCTTGGCGTGCGCGGCAAATACATCGGGCTGCCGAGGGTTTCCAGCTGTTC
Source organism: Pseudomonas beijingensis (assembly GCF_030687295.1). Classification (NCBI taxonomy): domain Bacteria; kingdom Pseudomonadati; phylum Pseudomonadota; class Gammaproteobacteria; order Pseudomonadales; family Pseudomonadaceae; genus Pseudomonas; species Pseudomonas beijingensis. The sequence goes on from NZ_CP117425.1 coordinate 6,278,089, forward strand.
GTTGAACGCCTCGAAACTGGCCTCCACGCTCAACGTGCTCAGCAACAGGTTCTCCACCCGCTCGAACCACTCGTCCGCACCGCCCACCACCGACGCCGGGTCCGCGTCGGGCTCCAGCAGCACCGCGACGGTCAACGGAAAATAACGGCCGACCCGGTCGATGCTCGGCATCACCACCCCAACGGCGGCGTCCGGGCCACACACACCGGGCGCGACCATGAAGCGCCACAGCGGGCTGACCAGATAGGCATCCAGCCAGCGCTCGCCGAGGCTGCTCTGACTGGCGAGCAAACCCGCCGCCAACCACGAATCCCACGGACCGATAAACCCCTGGGGCAAACCACGGCTGACAAAGTCCCCGCGGCTGGCCAACTTGCCGTAGAAGCCCGGCGTACTCATAGCCGCTCCGGCAGGCTGAAGCCGCTGAGCACCCGGCTCTTGAACGGGTTGAAGGCGCTGTTGGCCCGCAATTCGTAAGAGGCGCTGGCACCATCGACCCGCAGCCGCAGGTTGAAGCGGTCCGGCGAGTTGCCGGCGGTCAGGTCCGATTGCTCCAGCAGCCGGAACCAGGCCCACGGCCCATCCAGGGTGATGCCGGAGCGACCGCTGGACGACGGCGGCATGATCGAGATCCGCACCACGCCGATGCTGCCCGGGTTCGGCCATTGCATGGCGGTCGGCCGGCTCGGGCCGTGGTCGTAGCTCAGTTGCTGGCCGTCGAGGTCGAGCAGGAACTGGGTGATGGTCGAGTCCATCGCCACCGGTTTGAGTTCGAAGCGCACCATCGGCTGGGTGCCGCCGGAACGGAAGAACGCATCGCGGATGGTCGCCGCGCGCTGGAAGGTCTGCAGCACGCCAGGGGCGATGCCGAGCTTCTGCGCCGCGCCCGGTTGCCAGCGCCAGGTCGGGGTCGAGGTGTCGACGTAGGGTTGCAGGTACTTGCGGAAGTAGTTGTCCATCACCCCGCCGACGCCGAAGAACTGGCCAAAGTCATCCAGGGTCGCGTCCCGCGCACTGCCCGGCGACATCGGATAGCGCCCGGCCAGGGACTGACGATAGATGTTCACCACTTCGCTGGTCCAGGCGGCGTTCAGTTGGTTGCGCACCCCGCCCATCATGCTGTTGGTGGTGGAGTTGACCACCGACTTGACCAGGCCCTGCACCAGCGGCGGCTGGCGTTCGGCGTTGAGGCTGACCCGAGTGGCAGCGGCCGAGGCCTGGTTCTTGGCCTCGCCGAGCAAGGCGTCGCCGCTGGCACCGACCATGGCGCTGACCTGCACGTACAAAGCGTTCATGTCCGCCAGCAAGCCATCGATGGCCGCCGGCTCGCCTTCGCTTTTGCTGACGATGCTGTTGAGCTCGGCGAAGTGCGCGGTGATCGGGTCATCGCTCGCCGCCGGCGCGTTGGGCGTCGCCTGCTCCTGGCCGAGCAAGCTGCCCAGGCGCTCCTTGAGTTTGTCCACACCGCCTTCCACCGGTGTACCTTGGGCGGCCAGCAGGCGTTCATCCTGTTGCAGGTCGGTTTCCTTCGCCACCGCCACCAGCAGTTTTTTCAACGGCGAGGTCGGGCCGGAAATCACCCGCAGCACGTCGGCGGCCTGGGCCACGCTGGTGATCGGCACAAAGTCGATGTCGGCCAGCAAGGCGTCCCATTGGCGCAGATAATCCTGGAAGTACAGGCGACGCACATCGGCGGCCAGGCTGGCGACGTTCTGCTGATCGGCCTCTTCGTGGCCCAGTACCCATTGCTCTTCGGCCAGGGTACCGGTCTGGCTCAGGCTGGTGAGCAAGAAGCCCTGGCGGTAGCCCTTGACGGTGAAGAACCCGCTCAGCGGCTCGCCCAACGGCTTGCCGCTCTTGCGGCTGAACACCAGCGCCGCGTCACGCCCGGCGGCTTCGTTGATGCGGAAGTCCGGGATGCCTTCGGGCAGTTTCTGGCGCTTGATCCGGTCATACACTCGTTGGGCTACCGGCAATTGCTGCAACTGGCGGCGCAGGTCTTCGACCAGGCGCGTGTCGAGGCGCGCCAGCGGCGGACGCCGCTCGAACAGTGCCTGCAAATGCGCGGTCAAGGCTTGGCGTTGCTCGGCTGGCAAGTCCCGCGGCAGGCTGCGATCCCAATCCAGGGCGATCCAGGCCTTGATGAAATCGGCATCGTAATGCTCGGTGTCGGCGAGCATCAGGTAGGCCTTCAAGCCTTCGTAGAGGAAATCCGAATTGCCGCCGCTGTGCAGTTGCTCTTCGATGCGTGTCAGCAGGCGTGGCGCAAACACCGCGATCAGCAGCTTGCGGTAGACGCTGCCGGACTCGGCTTCGAGCATGTCACCCTGATACAGGCCCAGGCCTTCGGCCCAGCTCGGGGCGTCGTCGGCCAGGTGCTTCACGGCGTTAAGCAGCGGCAACACCGCGAGCACATCCCGTTGCGCCGGGCTGAGGTTCTGCACCGTCTGGCCCAATGGCGCGACCTTCTGATCGACCTGGGCGATGTAGGCCTGGTTAGCGCGGTAGCTGACCCACCACAGCGTGCTGACCACCAACACCAGCACCACCGTGGAAGCCAGTACACCCCGGGCGATCCATTTGCGCCGACGCTCGACTTTCGGGTCGACGCCCACCAGCCCGCGCTCGGCGAAGGCCACGGCGGTGAAGAGTTTTTCGATGAAGTAGCTGCGCCCGGTGCCGGTCTGGCGCGCCAGGTGCTGACGGTCCAGGTTCATGCTCTGGGCCATGGAGCCGATCAAGCGGTCGATCGGGCTGCCTTCCTGGGTGCCGCTGGTGAAATACACGCCGCGCAGCAACACGCGCTCTTCGAAGGCGTTGGGTTTGAACACGCCTTCGAGGAAGCTTTGCAGACAATCTTTCAAGGCGCCGAACTGCTGCGGGAAGCCGTAGATCAGATCACGGCGCGCCGGGTCGCGCTCTTGTTGCAAGCGCTCCACCAAACGGTCGTTGAGGCGCTGCTCCAGGCCGGTGAATTCGCTTTGCAGGTGCGCCAGCGGGCTGTCGTTGCTCTTGCCATCGTCCAGGGCAAAGGTCATGCCCCAGACCTGGGCGCGCTCTTCCTTGCTCAGGGTATCGAAATACTCCATGAACCCCGGCACGAGGTCGAGCTTGGTCAGCATCAGGTAGATCGGGAAACGCACGCCCAGTTGGGTGTACAGCTCCTGGATGCGCAAGCGAATTGCCGCGGCATGGGCGGCGCGCTCGGCGTCGCTGCCCAGCAGCAGGTCGGACAGGCTGATGGCAATGAAGGCACCGTCAATCGGGCGTCGGGCCCGTTGTTTTTTCAACAGGCCAAGAAAGCCCAGCCACGCGGCCTTGTCGATGGTCGCGTCGCTGTCCTGGGTGGTGTAGCGGCCAGCGGTGTCGAGCAGGACCGCCTGGTCGGTGAACCACCAATCGCAATTGCGCGTACCGCCCACGCCGCGCACGGCACCGGCGCCCAGTTGCGCGGCCAGCGGGAAATGCAGCCCGGAGTTGACCAGCGCGGTGGTCTTGCCCGAACCCGGCGGGCCGATGATCACGTACCACGGCAGCTCGTAGAGGTTACGGCGCTCGTCACCGCCCAGCTTGGCTTTCTTGAGCAGGGCCAAGGCTTCGTCCATGCGCTGGCGCAGGGTCTCGAGCTCCTCGGCTGTGGCGATGCTGGTGGGGTCGGGTGGGGTTTGCGCGGCCAGGCTGCGCATCACTTCGGCGGCCTGCCGGCGCGCCTGGATGATGCGGAACACCCGGTAGGCGATCCACACCGCGAACACCAGAATGATCAAGGCCCAGCGGCGGCCTTCAGGCACCAGCCAATCGAGCAGCGGGCCCACGAACCAGATGATCAGGCTCAGGGCGATCAGCCCCAGCAATGGAATGACCCAGCGGGTCATAAAACTGAAAAACGCCTTCACTCGACCCCCTCCGCCAATACTGTGATTTCAACCCGACGATTGCGCGCACGCCCCTCTGGGGTGGCGTTGGACGCCAACGGCTCGGTGTCGCTGCGGCCTTCGGCGCTGAAGCGCTCGGGCTGGCCGGTCTTGGCCGACAGAATTTGCAGCACCGATTGGGCCCGCGCTTCGGACAGCGCCCAGTTGGACGGGAACCGGAGGGTGGCGATCGGCCGATTGTCGCTGTGCCCGGTCACCAGGACCTGGCCCTTGACCTTGCGCACCGCATCGGCGATGCGCAGCATCAGCGGCTGGAAATCGTCCTTGATGCTGGCGCTGCCCGAGGCGAACAGTTCATCGCCGCGGATGGTCACCACCGAGCGGTCGACGGCGTCTTCCACCGCAATGCGGTTGGCGCGGATTTCATCGGCGAGGAAGCCGGCCAGACGTGGGCGCTCGACCACTTTCGGCTGCACCACAGGGCGGTCGATGGTCTGCACCGGGATTTCACCGAGGAAATGAATGTTCTTGAACACCGGCTCGGCATCGGAGGCCAGTTTCATGCGCAGGCCGAACAGCAACGCCAGCAGCAGGGCCGCGCCGATAGCCACGGCGATCCATGGCGGCATGAACTGGGCCAACCGGTCGCGGGCCACGGTGACACCGCGCCAGTGCGGCGACAGCTCGCGCTCGTAGTCGCCCCGGGCGCTGCGAATCACACCAGCGGTGCGCTCACGCAAGGCTTCCAATTGGCTGCGACCGTCGTTCATTACCCGGTAGCGCCCCTCGAAACCGAGGCACATGCACAGGTACAAAAGCTCCAGCAGATACAGGCGCTCGCGGGGGCTTTGCAGGCAATGCTCCAGCAGCTGGAACACCTTCTCGCCGCCCCAGGCTTCGTTGTGCACGGTGATCAGCAGGCTTTGCTTGCCCCAGTCGCTGGTGCCGCCCCACGGGGTGCTCAACACCGCTTCGTCCAACGCGGTACACAGGGCGTAGCGGGCCAGCAACACATCGTTGCGCACCACACCGGCGGCCTCGGCGCGCTCTTCGAACTGGCGCAGATAGGCCAGCAGCTGTGCGCGCAAACTGGCCGGCGCCGGGTGGGCGATGGTGTTGCGCAGGCGCGTCAGCAGCGCCAGCAGCGGGCCGGCGGCGCTTTCCAACGGGTTGAGGCCCTCGGCCTTGCCGGTCAGGACCGGCGCGGCCGGCATCGACAGCGGCGCAGGCTGTGGACGACCCGGGTCCGGACGGCCAGGGTCCGGGCGAAATGGATCGGCGCCACGGCCACCGGGCGTCGGCATGAATTGGGTACGATCGTCGTTGCTCATCGCGGTTTATCCTCGGATCGCCCAGAAAGCCAGGTTCAGCCCTGGGAACTGGCCGGCGATGTGGAACGCAAAGCCGCCGGAGTTGCTCAACTGCTGCCAGTGGTCGCTGCCCCGGTCGAGTTCGTAGTAGGTGGAACCGGCGTGGTACGGCAGCTGCCGTGGCGCCACCGGCAACGGCAGCAGGCCGATGCCCGGCAGTTGCAGGTTGACCAGATCGCGGATGTGCTCCACCGAACCGACCTTGCTCTGCTGGCCGAAGCGGCTGCGCAGGGTTTCGGCCGGTACATCGGCACGCACCACCAGAATGAAACTGGCGCTGTCGAGCAAGGTCTTGTCGGCGAGCATCGCCACGTGGATGCCGTAGGCTTTCTCGACAATCGGAATCGGCGTCGCCTTGCTGTCGATCAGCATCGACAGGGCTTCGCGCAGGGCCTGCATCACCGGCGCGTAGCTGAGCGCCAGGTCATCGTGCTGGTACGGCGGGTATTGCTGCGGTCGTCGCCCGGAGGCGGTGAACGTGGAAAACTCCCCGGCCAGGCTCACCAGTTCGCTGTAGAAGCGCTCGGGGTGCAGCGGGCTCAACTGGCTCAGGTGCTGGATCAGCGGCTGAGCGCGGTTGACCAGTTGCAACAGCATGAAATCGGCGATCTCCGAGGCGCCACCGGCACCGGACGCCACCACCCGCCCGGCCAAGGCTTCACCGCGTTGATGCAGCAGGCCCAGCAGTTCACTGCGAAACGCCGCCAGCGGTTTGGAAGCGATGACATCCAGCAGCGGCGGGATGTAGGCGTCGTCGAGCACCAAGGCACGGTCAGCACGTTTTTCCTTGATGCGCACCACACCGATGGCGGCGTAGTCGCCGATGCCATCCTGCTCGGTCAACAACCGCAGGGCCCGGGAGCCGAGGGCCACTGGCGCACGGTTCTCGAACGGCGCGTTGTCGTCGCGCACTTCGCACACCTGGCTCACATACCGCGCAGCACCGAGGTCTTCGCCTTCGTCCACGGTGTCACGGGCGCCGGCACGCTTGAGCGGCAAGGCCAGGTACACCAGGCCGTCACGCAGGTTGTCATCGACGTTCAGCGGTGTGGGCGCCAGGTCATCCTGGGGAATGTTGAAGGGCGTACCGTCCGGCAGCAGGCCCCGCGCCGAGATGATCGCCAGCTTGCCCTGGGCCAGCAGGCCCTGGTCGATCAGCAGTTCGGAAAAACCCCAGGCGCCGGCCGACAATGGGCGGCTGCGTGCGTCGATGAGGGTTTTCCAGGTAGCGGTCGTGCTGTTGGAAGTGCTGCGTTCCAATGAACATGCCTTCCGACCAGACCACGCGATTGTTCCAGGACATGGGGGCTCCGATTGCTTATTGGGCAGGGCTGGATGGGGGAACGACGACGGCGCTGCGCACGGCGCGCACGTCGAGGCTGATCTGGTATTCGGTGTATTCACGCGCCGGGACATTCATCACCGTGCGCCACAGCGACTGGTCCAGCTCGCGATAGCCCACCAGTATTCCGATGTGTCGCGTGGCGGGGTCGAGGTCGCGTTGCAGGCTCAGTTGCTGGCCGGGCTGGATCAGCAACCTCGTCCTGGTCGATCAGGTCGGCGCCCAGCGTGGCCTGGGCCCGTTCGGCCAGGGCGAAATAATCGGAACGGCCAAAGGTCGCGGCATTTTTCAGTTCGAAAATGCGCACCCGGACCGGGGCCGGCTGGCCGGTGGCGCCGGGGTTGAGGCCGGCAATGGCATGGAAATGCAGCTCGATGGCGGCAGTGTCGGCCTCAGCTTCTTCGGGCTGGGGGTTGGCCGCATCCTTGGCGCACGCCGTCAGCAGAAGCGCGGTGGCGACTGCGAGTAAAAACCTGGGAATCATCCTGCGTCCTCAATGACGTTTGAGCTATCCGTTGTTGGCTTATCAATATTGTTATAGGACAGCGCCGCTCAACGGCGTCGCTGTCGTGTGCTGTGTTCTTCGTAGGCGCGGCTGAATTCACGGCCGAACAGATCTTGGAAATCCTCCTGGGCCTCACGGGAAATGTTGCTGTAGAGCTCGGTGAATTGCTGCCAGTACTGGGCCTGCCGCGAGCCGCTGAAAATACCGGAGAGCCCACCGGGCTTGGCCATGCGTTCTTCCAGTTGCGCTGGCTCGAAGCGCCCCAGCAAATGCTTGATCGCCGCTTCCACGCCGGCCATCACCGCCAGTTGGTGGGCCCGCAAGTCATCGAAACTGTCACGCACCGCCGCGTCCGGGGCCATGAACGCCTGGTTGCCGTGGCGCAACAGCAACAGCAGGGCTTCATCGACATTGGGGGCGAATTTCAGCGGGTTGTTTTCCACCGGCTGGATCATCGTCTGCTGGATGCGGAACTCACCCTTGAGGCTGCTGCGGGCGCGCAAGACATCGATCAGGCCTTCGACCATCAAACGATAACTGCGCCCAATGCTTTCCATCTGCGCTTCGGCCTGGGCCTTGTCCAGGCGCAACTGATCCAGCCCGGCACCGCGCAGGAAGGCTTGCAGCAAGTCGGGTTGGTTGGCCTCAATCGGGGCGACTGGAGCAACCGGAGCAACCGGAGCAACCGGAGCAACCGGAGGTGCGACCGGGGGCTCGACGCGGGTCACCGGCGCTTCACGCACGGGCGGCGGCGGAGCACTGATTTCAGCAAAGATGTCGACGAGCGGAGGCTGCGCAACAGGCGTCGCGACAGGTTCAACCACCGGCGGTAGCGGCACCGGCGGCGAGGCCACGGGCAGCGGAGCAACCGCCACCGACGCAGGCTTGTCGCTGAACGGGTCCCAGTCGTCCGGAATCATCGAGGCGGACGGCGGTATCACTGGCTCGACCACCGGCGGTGGGCTCGGCCGGGGAATCGGCGTCGGCGGGCGGAAATTGTGTTGCTCGGCCGGGACATGGTCAGGCTGGGTGGCCGGCGGGACACTGCTTGGGGTCAAGAAGTCGAACAGGTCCGGCAGGGTGTCCATGGCCGACACGCCCTGGAAATGCGCAGGCGAGGCCACCTGGATCGGCGACGGCGTATGCGCGGGGGCGCTCTGCTGGCCCATCAGGGCCTCGAAACTGCTGGGCGACTCGGCGAACGGGTTGCTGTCGGTGACCGGCAGGTTGAAATCCACGCGTGCCTGGATTTCATAATCACCGATGCGAATCACTTCGCCGTCTTGCAGGGGCTCGCTGTTGCCCTTGCGCAGGCGGACGCCGGCCTTGACCAATTCCACACCATTAGTGCTGTTATCGGTTAAATAATAACGCCCGTCTTTGTATTGGATAACGCAATGTTTACCGGAAACCAGACGCTCGGGGTCCGGTAATACCCAGTCATTATCGGAATTACGGCCAATTGCCATCACCCCCTGATCCATGGACTTTTCAGAACACTGGCCTGGGGTAATTTTGTGATAACTAGTGATAGTCAAACACAGCGGCATCTTGCCTCCTTGCTGAATACTTCGCGCGCGGGCGGGAGTGAGGGGTCAGGCCCTGACAACCCGCCGGCAACCTTGCCAACAACCGTGAAAACGGCTTTTTGCCAGCATGATTGCTGATCATAACCGGCTTGCGTGACAAAAACCCCACGTCAGTTGCCGCTTCGACCGGTAGGTCGGGCAGGCTGTTAAGCGCATCACAACTGTTACAGAGGGGCTACACTGGTGAAATAGCTTACCTTGACAAGCGATAAGTACTACACCAAAAATGCACAACTTCTTGAATATAGATGATGGCACTTTAAAATCATTGCAGATCTAAAGGGCCATTATCGTCAAGGAACATGTGAAGTTTTATCCGAAACTTGCGTGTGAACTGCCCGACTTCTATCAAGCGGGTGATAGGGAGATCGATCCAAGTGGATGTGCCTTTGTTGCTCGCCGCCGTTTCCGCGACTTCGCCGTGCGGTGAAGATCTGGAATATGACGCGGATTTCCTGCGCCTGGAGCGCGACTCCCGGGGCCAACCCGAGCGCAGCATGGGCGATTCGATCCTGCCTGCCGAACCCCCTGAATGGCGCAGCATCCAGCAGCAGAGCCTGGACTTGCTGCAACGCAGCAAAGACCTGCGCATCACCCATTTCCTGATGCAAAGCTCCCTGGCCCTCGAAGGCCTGCCGGGCATGGCCCGTGTGCTGACGCTGATCAGCGAGTTGCTCAAGCAATACTGGGCCGAACTGCATCCGCGCCTGGACGCCGATGACGACAATGACCCCACCGTGCGCATCAATGCCCTCGCCGGCCTGACGTCCGATGTCACTCTCCGCCTGCTGCGCGAAAGCATCCTGACCCGTTCGCGGACCTTCGGTGCCGTCAGCCTGCGCGCCGCCGCCAACGCCAGTGGCCTGCAAAGTTTTCCGGATGAAAACCTCGGCGCCGAACAACTCGCCGGTGCCCTGCTCGACAGCGATCCCGAGCAGTTGGAAATTACCCGCGCCGCCGCTGCTCGAAGCCCGCAGCGCCGCCGAAGCCATCGAGCAGCAGGTCAGCGACCAGGTCGGTTCCGCCCAAGGCGTGGACCTCGGCCCGTTGAAGCAACCGTTGAAGATGGCCCTGCAGATTCTCGGTCAGTTCGCCCCGCAGAGTGGCGACAGCGCCCTGCCCGATTCCGTGAGCGACGACAGCGCCGCAACAACAGAATATGCCAGCGCGCCAAGCGCACCGCGCCACACCAGCGACAGCACCGTCAGCGGCGACATCAACAACCGTGACGACGTGCTGCGCAGCCTGGACCGAATTCTCGCTTACTACACCCGTCATGAGCCCTCCAGCCCGCTGCCGGTGCTGTTGAATCGGGCCAAGAATCTGGTGCACGCCGATTTCGCGGCCATTGTGCGCAACCTGATTCCCGACGGCATGAGTCAATTTGAAAACCTGCGCGGCCCAGACAGCGAATAAAAAGCGAGCGGATCACGCAGTCACGTCACCGGCACCCCCGATGACGCCAACACCGTCGCTCAAGCGACCAGGAGCAGCAACGTGGCGAAGCAAAGTTCTCAGAAATTCAGCGCGCGCAACCGCGCGCCTCGAGTGCAGATCGAGTACGACGTCGAGCTCTACGGCGCCGAGAAAAAGGTCCAGTTGCCCTTCGTCATGGGCGTCATGGCCGACCTCGCCGGCAAGCCCGCCGAGCCTCTGGCAGCGGTAGCCGACCGCAAGTTCCTCGAGATCGACGTCGACAACTTCGACTCGCGCCTCAAGGCCATGCAGCCGCGCGTGGCGTTCCATGTGCCTAACGAACTGACCGGCGAAGGCAACCTGAGCCTGGACCTGACGTTTGAAAGCATGGACGACTTCAGCCCGGCGGCCGTGGCCCGCAAGGTCGACTCGCTGAACAAGCTGCTCGAAGCGCGCACCCAGTTGGCCAACCTGCTGACCTACATGGACGGCAAGACCGGCGCCGAAGAAATCATCATGAAGGCGATCAAGGACCCAGCGCTGTTGCAGGCCCTGGCGAGCGCGCCGAAGCCAGCACAGGACCAATGATCATGACTGACAATACAGCCCGCGAAGGCGTGCAAAACCTGGGCGCCACTCAAGAAACCAGCGAGTTTGCGTCCCTGCTGCTGCAAGAATTCAAACCCAAGACCGAGCGCGCCCGCGAAGCCGTCGAGACGGCCGTGCGCACCCTGGCCGAGCAGGCCCTGGCGCAGACCGACCTGGTGTCCAACGACGCCATCAAGTCGATCGAATCGATCATCGCCGCCATCGACGCCAAGCTCACCGCCCAGGTCAACCAGGTCATCCACCACCCGGACTTCCAGCAACTGGAAAGCGCCTGGCGTGGCCTGCACTACCTGGTCAACAACACCGAGACCGATGAGCAGCTCAAGATCCGCGTGCTCAACATCTCCAAGACCGACCTGCACAAGACCCTGAAGAAATTCAAGGGCACCGCGTGGGACCAGAGCCCGCTCTTCAAGAAGATGTACGAAGAAGAATACGGCCAGTTCGGCGGCGAGCCTTACGGCTGCCTGGTGGGCGACTACTACTTCGACCAGTCGCCACCGGATGTCGAGTTGCTGGGCGAGCTGTCGAAAGTCTGCGCGGCCATGCACTCGCCATTCATTGCGGCGGCATCGCCGACCGTGATGGGCATGGGCTCGTGGCAGGAACTGTCGAACCCGCGCGACCTGACCAAGATCTTCACCACCCCGGAATACGCCGGCTGGCGCTCGCTGCGTGAATCGGAAGACTCGCGCTACATCGGCCTGACCATGCCGCGCTTCCTGGCGCGCCTGCCGTATGGCGCCAAGACCGACCCGGTGGAAGCCTTCGCTTTCGAAGAAAACACCGACGGTGCCGACAGCTCCAAGTACACCTGGGCCAACGCCGCCTACGCGATGGCGGTGAACATCAACCGTTCGTTCAAACACTTCGGCTGGTGCTCGCGCATCCGTGGCGTGGAATCCGGCGGCGAAGTGGAAAACCTGCCAGCCCACACGTTCCCGACCGACGACGGTGGCGTGGACATGAAGTGCCCGACCGAAATCGCCATTTCGGACCGCCGTGAAGCGGAACTGGCGAAGAACGGTTTCATGCCGCTGCTGCACAAGAAAAACACCGACTTCGCCGCGTTCATCGGCGCCCAGTCGTTGCAGAAACCGGCCGAATACGACGACCCGGACGCCACCGCCAACGCCAACCTGGCCGCACGCCTGCCGTACCTGTTCGCCACCTGCCGGTTCGCTCACTACTTGAAGTGCATCGTGCGCGACAAGATCGGTTCCTTCAAAGAGAAGGACGAGATGCAGCGCTGGTTGCAGGACTGGATCCTCAACTACGTCGACGGTGACCCGGCGCACTCCACCGAGACCACCAAGGCCCAGCATCCACTGGCTGCCGCCGAAGTGATCGTTGAAGAAGTCGAAGGCAACCCGGGGTACTACAACTCCAAGTTCTACCTGCGCCCGCACTACCAGCTCGAAGGGCTGACCGTGTCGCTGCGCCTGGTATCGAAACTGCCTTCGGCCAAGGGCGCGTAAAGCTTTACTGAACGGTACAAGGCCAATGTGGGAGCGAGCTTGCTCGCGATGGCGGTGGATCAGTTGTCATGAGCATGCCTGACACTCCGCTATCGCGAGCAAGCTCGCTCCCACAGAGGATCTTCAGTGAATTGGAGATCGCCTTCGTAGCGTTCAACGGCAGTAATTTCGCAAGGTCAGCGTCAACCAAACAATGTGGTTAGAAACCACACAGGGAGAAAACATGGCTGTTGATATTTTCATCAAGATCGGCGACATCAAGGGCGAGTCCATGGACAAGGCCCACAAGGACGAGATCGATGTCCTGAACTGGAGCTGGGGCATGTCCCAGTCCGGCAACATGCACGTGGGCAGCGGCGGTGGTGCGGGCAAGGTCAACGTCCAGGACCTGTCCCTGACCAAGTTCGTCGACAAGGCGTCGCCAAACCTGATGATGCACTGCGCCAGCGGCAAGCACATCGACAAGGTCAAGCTGACCGTGCGCAAGGCCGGTGGTGAGAGCCAGGTCGAGTACATGATCATCAACCTGGAAGAAGTGCTGGTCACTTCCCTGAGCACCGGCGGCTCGGGCAGCGATGATCGCCTGACCGAAAACGTCACCCTGAACTTCGCCAAGGTGCTGGTGGACTACCAGCCACAGAAAGCCGATGGCACCAAGGAAGGCGGCCCGGTCAAGTTCGGCTGGAACATCCGTCAGAACGTCAAGGTGTAATCGAACACGCCCCCGGTGCCACGCGCCGGGGGTGTTTGGTGCTTGCTCGAATCCAACCCTTTCCCACGTGGTATCTGAGTCATGGCCAAGCCTTCGTTTATCAATTTGTGGAACAGCTATCCCACCACCTCCACACCCTGTGACGGGCCTTGGGATAATCAGTGCGCTATCCGGATGAGCATCACGCTCAATGCGGAACAGACGATCAAGGTCAACAAGTCGACTTACAGCGAACCCAAGTGTGCACACGAACATGCTCGGGGCGCCGAGTCGTTGGCCAGCTGGCTTTGGCGTCATCATCTGGGTCGTCCAACGATTCTGACCGGAAGCGCCGAGGACCGCCGCACACTCAATCAGAAGACAGGAATCATTTTCTTCAAGGACTGTTTTGCACGGCTCGGGCAATCCGAAGAAGCCCGTACCGGCGACCATATCGACCTATGGAATCGCGGCAGAGTCACCGGCGACTTCGCCGATCAGGCTCATCGCTCAAAGCAAGTCTGGTTTTGGGAGCTGCCATGATCAAACGAGCGCTGCTGGCGGCGTTGTCGAGCAGTCTTTTCCTAAGCCTGAACGCTTGCGCCGAACAGACCGACCCTGCGGCTGCACAAAGCGTTCAGGTCGATCTCGCCGGCCAGACCCTGACCCTGGAAAACCACGGTCAACGTTGTGCCTTGCGCAAACCAGACCAAAGCCTGCTCACGCTGGACATGCCGTGGCCCTGCCACTTGAGCGTCGACCGTAAAGGCTTGCCACGCGTCGAGCGTTTTAACAACGCCTTGATCATCATCGTGCAGCATTTCGAACCAGAACCGGCGCCCAGCACTGAATGTCGCTCTCAATACCAAGCCATCAGACAAATCGAAGGCCGGCTGGAGGCATCGATTGTGGCCGGTGGCGGCCGTTGCATGGCCGGCGCCCTTGATCAGAAAAACTTTGTGGCCCTTTTTACGTGGTAACCGAAATCGCCACCCGCGATCGCCTCCAACCCTCCCTATTGGACCGGTTGACCGACGACGATCCGACCAACCCCAAGGAAAGCGCCGACAAGCGCGTGCTGTCGCTCACCCAGTTGAAAGCCTCGGTGCTGCGTGACCTGGCCTGGCTGCTCAACACCACGTCATTGCTCGACGCCGATGCCACGCTGCATACCCCGGCAGGTACGTCGGTGGTGAATTTCGGCCTGCCGGCGCTGGCCGGCAACAGCGCGTCGAACGTCGATGTCTCGGCCCTGGAAACCTTGATCCACCAGGCCATTGCCACCTTCGAACCGCGCATCCTGCGTCACACCCTGCGGGTACGGGCCCGGGCGACGGCTGAGATGAACCACAACGCCTTGAGCTTCGAGATCGAAGGCGACCTCTGGGCCCAGCCGGTGCCGCTGCGCCTGATGCTGCAAACCGACCTGGACTTGGAAACCGGCCACGTGCGCGTGGTCAACGCCGACCAGCGGAGACGCTCATGAACCCGCGCCTGCTGGAGCTGTACAACCAGGAACTGCACCACGTGCGCGAAAGCGCGGCGGAGTTCGCCAAGGAATACCCGAAGATCGCCAGTCGGCTGACCTTGTCCGGCATGGACTGCGCCGACCCGTATGTCGAACGCCTGCTGGAAGGCTTCGCCTACCTGACGGCACGGGTGCAGCTCAAGCTCGATGCCGAATACCCGACCTTCACCCATAACCTGCTGGAAATCGCCTACCCGCATTACCTGGCGCCGACACCGTCGATGACCGTGGTGCAGATGCAGGCCGACCCGGACGAAGGCTCGCTGAGCAGTGGTTTCCCGCTGCCCCGCGATACCGTCCTGCGCGCCGCCCTGGGTCGCGAAACCCAGACCTGCTGCGAGTACCGCACCGCCCACGCGGTGACGTTGTGGCCGTTGCAGGTCAGCCAGGCTGAATACTTCGGCAACCCGTCCGCCGTGCTCGGGCGCCTGGCCGCCAGTGAACCCAAAGCCAAGGCCGGGCTGCGCATCACACTGCGCACCGGCGCCGAACTGCCGTTCAACAGCCTGGCCCTGGACAACCTGCCGCTGTACTTGAGCGGCGCCGACGAACAACCTTTCCGCCTCTACGAACAACTGCTGGGCAATGCCTGCGCGGTGTTCGCCCGCAAGCCCGGCGGCGATTGGGTGGAGCGCCTGCCCCAGGATGCGTTGCGCTCGCGAGGTTTCGACGATGCCGACGCCGCGCTGCCGGTGGTGTCGCGAGCCTTCCAGGGCTATCGCCTGTTGCAGGAATACTTCGCCCTGCCCCACCGCTTCCTGTTTGTCGACTTCACTCAGCTAAGCCGGGCGGTCAAGCGTTGCGACGGCCAGGAACTGGAGTTGATCGTGCTGTTCGACCGTCACGATCCAAGCCTGGAAGGCAGCGTCGGAGCTTCGCAGTTCCTGCCGTTCTGCACCCCGGCCATCAACCTGTTTCCCAAGCGCCTGGATCGCATTCACTTGTCGGAGCGGGTCAACGAACACCACGTGATCGCCGACCGCACCCGGCCGATGGATTTCGAAGTGCATTCGCTGAGCGGCCTCACCGGCCACGGCACCGGACCAGAGCAGCCGTTCCTGCCGTTCTACGCCGTGCGCGATCCGTCCCGCTATGGCCGCGACCTGGCCTACTACACCGTACGCCGCGAACCGCGCGTGCTGTCCAGCGACCAGCGGCGCAACGGCCCGCGCTCGACCTACATCGGCAGCGAAACCTTCGTCAGCCTGGTGGACAGCCAGCAAGCGCCGTACCGCCACGACCTGCGCCAGCTGGGCGTGACGGCGTTGTGCACCAACCGCGACCTGCCGCTGTTCATGAGCGTGGGCAACGGCAAGACCGACTTCACCCTGGCCGACAGTGCGCCGGTTGGCGCCGTGCGTTGCGTGGCAGGTCCCAGTCGCCCACGGGCCAGCCATGCCCACGATGCCAAGGCCTGGCGGCTGATCAGCCAGTTGTCGCTGAACTACTTGTCGTTGAGCGAACAAGGCCAAGGCGCCGCCGCCCTGCGGGAACTGCTGCGCCTGTACGGCGACAGCAATGACGCAGCGCTGCAATTGCAGATCGAAGGTCTGCGGGAAGTCAGCAGCAAGGCATGCACCCGGCGCTTGCCGATGCCCGGCCCGATCGTGTTCGGTCGAGGCCTGGAGATCACCCTGGAATTCGATGAAAACGCGTTTCGCGGCACCGGGGTGTTCCTGCTCGGTGCGGTGTTCGAGCGCTTCCTGGCACGCTACGTGTCGATCAACAGTTTTACCGAGACGGTGATCCGTACCACCGAACGCGGCGAGATCATGCGATGGAAAGCCAAGCCCGGACGTCGTCCGACCCTGTGAGTACCCTGGAGGCGATGCACCAGGAACCCTGGGAATACGACTTCTTCCAGGCGTTGCGGCGCATCGAGTGCGAATCCCCTGAGCTGCCGCGCCTGGGCCATTCCCTGCGCCTGGCCGATGACCCGTTGCGCCTCGGGCAACAGGCCGATTGCACCTTCGCCCCGGCCACCCTCGCCTCGGTGCAACCAGGCGGCGATGGTACGCCGGCGCGCCTGGAGCAGTTCTTCTTCGGCCTCGGCGGCCCCAACGGCCCGATGCCGCTGCACATCACCGAATACGTGCGCGAACGCCAGCGCAACAACGCCGACAGCACCAGCAAGCGCTTCCTCGATGTATTTCACCATCGCCTGCTCAGCCTGTTCTACCGGGCCTGGGCCGAAGCGCGGCCGACGGTCAGCCATGACCGTCCGGACGACGACTATTGGTCGGCGCGCCTGGCGGCCCTCAGCGGCCGGGGCATGCCGAGCCTGCTCAACCAGGGGCTGATCCCCGACACGGCGAAGCTGCACTACAGCGGCCACCTGTCGGCGCAAACCCGCTACCCGGATGGTTTGAAGGCCATTCTCAGCGAGTACTTCGGCCTGCCGGTGGAGATCGAAGAATACGTCGGCCAATGGCTGGAACTGCCGGAACGCAGCCGCGTCGGTGTCAACGCCCAGCTGGGCGTGGACTTCTGCCTGGGCCGCTTCGTGTGGGATCGCCAACACAAATTCCGCATTCGCCTGGGGCCACTCAAGCTCGTTGACTACATGGGCATGCTGCCCGGCAGCCAACCGTTCAACGAGCTGGTGGCCTGGGTCGCCGAATACCTGGGCCACGAGCTGGACTGGGACCTGAACCTGGTCCTGGAACAGTCCGAAGTCCCGGCCCTGCAGCTCAATGGTCGTTTCCGCCTGGGGTTCAATACCTGGCTGGGCCGCCCCGAAACAGATGCCAACGATTTAATACTGGCCCGGCATTACGCCGAACAGGCCAACACCTCACAGACCTCAAGGAGCCATGAGCATGGGTGAAATCAGTCGCGCCGCGTTGTTCGGCAAACTCAACAGCGTGGCTTACAAAGCCATCGAAGCCGCCACCGTGTTCTGCAAGTTGCGCGGTAACCCTTATGTGGAACTGGCCCACTGGTTTCACCAGTTGCTGCAACTGCAGGACTCCGACCTGCACCGCATCATCCGCCAGTTCAACATCGAGCCGGCGCGCCTGGCCCGTGACCTGACCGAAGCCCTGGACCGTCTGCCACGGGGCTCGACGTCCATCACCGACTTGTCGTCCCACGTGGAAGAAGCCGTGGAACGCGGCTGGGTCTACGGCAGCCTGATGTTCGGCGAAAGCCAGGTGCGCACCGGTTACCTGGTGCTGGGCATCCTCAAGACCCCGAGCCTGCGCCACGCGCTGCTGGGCCTGTCGTCGGAGTTCGACAAGGTCAAGGTCGAAGCCCTGAGCGAGCGGTTTGACGAATACGTCGGCGACTCGCCGGAAAACGCCCTGACCGCCAGCGACGGTTTCAATGCCGGCGCCGTGCCAGGCGAAGCCAGCGGCGCCATGGCCCCGGCCGCCATGGGCAAGCAGGAAGCCCTCAAGCGCTTTACCGTCGACCTCACCGAGCAAGCCCGCAGCGGCAAGCTCGACCCCATCGTCGGCCGTGACGAAGAGATCCGCCAACTGGTGGACATCCTCATGCGCCGCCGGCAGAACAACCCGATCCTCACCGGTGAAGCCGGCGTGGGCAAGACCGCCGTGGTCGAAGGCTTCGCCCTGCGCATCGTCGCCGGCGACGTGCCGCCGGCCCTCAAGGACGTGGAACTGCGCAGCCTCGACGTGGGCCTGTTGCAGGCCGGCGCGAGCATGAAAGGCGAATTCGAACAGCGCCTGCGCCAGGTCATCGAAGACGTCCAGGCCTCGCCCAAGCCGATCATCCTGTTCATCGACGAAGCCCACACCCTGGTGGGTGCCGGTGGCGCCGCCGGCACGGGCGACGCGGCCAACCTGCTCAAGCCGGCCCTGGCCCGCGGCACCTTGCGTACCGTGGCCGCCACCACCTGGGCCGAGTACAAGAAGCACATCGAAAAAGACCCGGCCCTGACCCGCCGTTTCCAAGTGGTGCAAGTGGCCGAGCCGTCGGAAGACAAGGCCCTGCTGATGATGCGCGGCGTGGCCTCGACCATGGAAAAACACCACCAGGTGCAGATCCTCGACGAAGCCCTGGAAGCCTCGGTCAAGCTGTCCCACCGCTACATTCCCGCGCGCCAGCTGCCGGACAAATCCGTGAGCCTGCTGGACACCGCCTGCGCCCGCGTCGCCATCAGCCTGCACGCCGTGCCGGCCGAAGTGGACGACAGCCGCCGGCGCATCGAAGCCCTGGAAACCGAGCTGCAAATCATCGCCCGTGAGCACGCGATTGGCGTGGTCATCGGCACTCGTCAGACCCATAGCGAAAACCTGCTGAGCGCCGAACGCGAGCGCCTGGCCGAGCTGGAAAGCCGCTGGGCCGAAGAGAAGACCCTGGTGGACGAACTGCTCGCCACCCGCGCCACCCTGCGCGAGCGCGTCGGCGTGGTGGACAGCGAGGATGGCAGCGAGACCAGCCACGAACTGCGCGAGAAACTGGTTGACCTGCAACAGCGCCTGACCGCCCTGCAAGGTGAAACCCCGCTGATCCTGCCGACCGTGGATTACCAGGCCGTGGCCTCGGTGGTCGCCGACTGGACCGGTATCCCGGTGGGCCGCATGGCCCGCAACGAACTGGAAACCGTACTCAACCTCGACCAGCACCTGAAAAAACGCATCATCGGCCAGGACCATGCCTTGCAGATGATCGCCAAGCGCATCCAGACCTCCCGCGCCGGCCTCGACAACCCGAGCAAGCCGATTGGCGTGTTCATGCTCGCCGGCACCTCCGGCGTGGGCAAGACCGAAACTGCCCTGGCCCTGGCCGAAGCCATGTACGGCGGCGAGCAGAACGTCATCACCATCAACATGAGCGAGTTCCAGGAAGCCCACACCGTGTCGACCCTCAAGGGCGCGCCTCCGGGCTACATCGGCTACGGCGAAGGCGGCGTGCTGACCGAAGCCGTGCGGCGCAAACCGTACAGCGTGGTGCTGCTGGACGAGGTGGAAAAAGCCCACCCGGACGTGCATGAGATCTTCTTCCAGGTGTTCGACAAAGGCGTGATGGAGGACGGCGAGGGCCGGGTGATCGATTTCAAGAACACCCTGATCCTGCTCACCACCAACGCCGGCACCGAGCTGATTGCCCAGGTCTGCAAAGACCCGCAGAACGTGCCCGAGCCGGAAGAAATCGCCAAGGCCCTGCGTCAGCCGCTGCTGGAGATTTTCCCGCCGGCCTTGCTCGGTCGCCTGGTGACGATCCCGTACTACCCGCTCAGCGACGAGATGCTCAAGGCCATCACCCGCCTGCAACTCAACCGCATCAAGAAGCGCGTGGAGAGCACCCACAAAGTGGCCTTCGACTACGACGACGCAGTGGTCGACCTGATCGTATCGCGTTGCACCGAAACCGAAAGCGGCGGGCGCATGATCGACACCATCCTGACCAACAGCCTGCTGCCGGACATGAGCCGCGAGTTCCTGACCCGCATGCTCGAAGGCAAGGCCTTGGCCGGGGTGCGGATCAGCGCGGTGGACAACGAATTGCAGTACGATTTCAGCGACGCGGCCTGACGGTAAGGAACACCGTACAACCCTGTGGGAGCGAGCTTGCTCGCGATAGCGCAAGTACATTCAACATCAATGTTGACTGATACGCCGCCATCGCGAGCAAGCTCGCTCCCACAGTGGCATCTTCCGCAGTGGTGTTGCGTTCCTTCAGCCATTACAACTTGCACGAGACACTCGATGTTATTCAACCAAGCCTCACGCCTGGCCAAGATCACCAGCCCCCTCGGGCCCGAGGTCCTGTTGCTCAAGGACATGGGCGGCGGTGAAGAGCTGGGGCGGCTGTTCAACTATGAGTTGCAGCTGCATTCGCTGGACAACGCCATCGACCTCAACCAACTGCTCGGCAAGCCCATGTGCGTGAGTCTGCAATTGGATGGCGGTGGCGAACGCTATTTCCATGGCATCGTCGCCCGTTGCAGCCAGAACGTCGACCAGGGCCAGTTCGCCAGTTACCAGGCCACCTTGCGCCCGTGGCTGTGGTTGCTGACCCGCACCTCCGATTGCCGGATTTTCCAGAACCTGACCATTCCGCAGATCATCAAGCAGGTGTTCCGCGACCTTGGGTTTTCCGATTTCGAAGACGCCTTGAGCCAGTCCTACCGCGAGTGGGAATACTGCGTGCAGTATCGCGAGACCAGCTTCGATTTCGTCAGCCGCCTGATGGAACAAGAAGGGATTTACTACTTCTTCCGCCATGAACAGGGCCGTCATGTACTGGTACTGGCCGACGCCTATGGCGCCCACACCACTGCCCCCGGCTACGGTTCGGTGCCGTACTACCCGAAGAACGAGCAACAGCGCGAGCGCGACCACATCCACGATTGGCACCTGGCCCAGGAAGTCCAACCCGGTTCACTGGAACTCAACGACTACGACTTCCAGCGCCCCAGCGCGCGCATCGACGTGCGCTCGGCCATGCCTCGCCCGCACACCGCCGGCGACTATCCGCTGTACGACTACCCGGGCACCTACGTGCAAAGCGCCGACGGCGAACACTACGCCCGCACCCGCATCGAAGCCTTGCAGACCCTGCACGAGCAAGTCGAGCTGGCCGGCAATGCCCGGGGCCTGGGTTCGGGGCATCTGTTCAGCCTCACCGGCTTCAGCCGCCAGGACCAGAACCGCGAATACCTGATCGTCGGTGCCCGCTACTACCTCTCCCAGGAAAGCGGCGAAACCGGTGGCGGTGCGCCGACTGCGCAGTTCGAAAGCAGCCTGACCTGCATCGACGCCCAGCAAAGTTATCGCCCGATGGCGACCACCCATCGCCCCATCGTCAAAGGCCCGCAGACCGCGTTGGTGGTCGGCCCCAAGGGCGAGGAAATCTGGACCGATCAGTTCGGCCGGGTGAAGGTGCATTTCTACTGGGACAGGCACGACCAATCCAACGAAAACAGCTCCTGCTGGATTCGGGTGTCTCAGGCTTGGGCCGGAAAAAACTGGGGCTCGATGCAGATCCCGCGCATTGGCCAGGAAGTGATTGTCAGCTTCCTCGAGGGCGACCCGGACCGACCGATCATCACCGGCCGCGTCTACAACGCCGAACAGACCGTGCCCTATGACTTGCCAGCAAACGCCACCCAGAGCGGCATGAAAAGCCGTTCGAGCAAGGGTGGCACGCCGGCGAACTTCAACGAAATCCGCATGGAAGACAAGAAGGGCGCCGAGCAGTTGTACATCCATGCCGAGCGCAACCAGGACATCGTAGTCGAGGTGGACGAGAGCCATTCGGTGGGCCACGACCGAAACAAAAGCATCGGCCACAACGAAACGGTGACCATCGGCAACAACCGCCTGCGCATCGTCAAGCAGGAAGACATCCTCTCGGTGGGCCAGCGCAAGACCGACAGCATCAGCCAGAGCTACGTCATCGAAGTGGGCGAGAACCTGCGCCTGGTGTGCGGTGAAAGCATCCTGGAGCTCAACGCCAGCGGCCAGATCAACCTGACCGGCGTGCAGATCAGCTTCTACGCCAGCGGCGATGCCGAGTTCAACACCGGCGGCGTGCTGCACCTGAACAACGGCGGCGGCCCGGGTGCCACGCCGGACGGCCAGGGCGTCAAGGGCAGCATCGACGCCAACATCAGCGCCGCGTTCCCCAAGGGCTAACTTCGAGATTTATGCGCCATGACTTACCGCCTCAATGAATTCCAGCTCCAATTGCCGCCCAGCGAATTGCTGGACGCGACGATCAATATCCTCAAGTTCCCTGAACTGGGCACCTCCTTGATCGTCAGCCGCAGCTTGCTGGCTGAGGGCGAAACCCTGCAAAGCAACCTCGACGACCAGCTCAAGCGCCTGGAAAAACAGGTCCAGGACTTGCGCTGCCAACCGGGCGCCACCCTGCGCGTGGGCGCGAACCAGGAAGTCGAAGCCATCGAACTGCGTAGCCAGTTCAACAAAGGCAACGAAAAGGTCTTCCAGTACCAATTGGCGCTGGTATTGCCGGGCACCCGCAAGATGCTTGCCTTGAGCTATGTGAAAGCGGAAAAACTCGGCGACGCCGAAGCCGCGCATTGGGCGACGATCAAGGGTTCGCTGTTGTTCGACGTTCCGGTTTGATGAGCACCCTGCATGTCTGATGCACTCTGGGCCGCCCGGCTGGGCGACGCACTGAACCACACCTCGATGATGGCCGATATCCTCGGCGGCGTTCTGGAAGTGGCGGCGAACATTGCGATCACCGCCGTGGCGACGGCGGCCGTGGTGGCCGCTACGGGCATCACCGTTGCCACGGGCGGGTTGGGTTGTTTCCTGCTCGGTGCCGTGGTGGGCGCCGTCGTCGGCCTGGCCATGAGCAAGACCGGAGCCGACAAGGGGTTGAGCAATATATGCGAGGGCATCGGCAACGCTCTGTTCCCCCCCACGGTGCAAGCCAATATCCTCACCGGCTCCACCAACACCCTGACCAACAATATCCCGGCCGCCCGAGCCGCCGGGGCGATTCAATCCCATGTCGCGCCGGCCGGTACCGAGCTTGAGGCCCCCGAGCCAGAAGCCGAACCCAGTTACCTGGACATGGCCGAGAATTTCTTTTCGCAGATGTGGCGACCCACCGTCGCCACGCCCGCGCCCGGTGCCGTGCCCAAGCCGCTGGACATGATCGCGTGCATGAAGCATCCGCCGATGCCGCCGCAGTTCCTGGCCGAAGGCTCGGACAAAGTCACCATTAACGGCCAGCCCGCCGTGCGCAGCGGCGACCGCAGCACCTGCGATGCGACCGTGGTGTCGTCCGGGTTGATTTCCCCTGACGTGACCATTGGCGGCGGCTCAGTGGTGGTGCGCGAGATCCGCAGCGGCAAGACCCCGGGCGTAGGGTTGGCCGTCACTGCCTTGCTGATGCTCAAGGGCGGCAAAGGCAAATTCCTCAGTAACCTGCCGTGCATGCTGGTGGGCGGCGCGGCCTCCATGGCCGTCAGCAGCGCGATGGGCGCCGCGGCCAATGCCGCCATGGGCTCCTCGAACCCCGTGCATGCCGCCACCGGGGCCAAGGTACTGGGCGATGTCGAAGAGATGGATTTCGTCCTGCCCGGCATCTTGCCGATCGACTGGCAGCGCTTCTATAACAGCCGCGACGCACGCCATGACGGGATGTTCGGGGCAGGTTGGAGCGTGCCCTATGAAGTGCGCGTCGAAATCCTGCCTCACCCCGAAGGCGGCGAAACGCTGGTCTACACCGATGAACAGGGTCGGCGCATCGACATGGGCTCGATTGCCCTGGGCGGCGCCGTGTTCAGTGCCGGTGAAGGCCTCAGCGTGCGGCGCCATGCCAACGGCGAACTGCTGATCGAAAGCGCCGACGGCTTGTACCGGCTGTTCGAACCCTCGCCCGCCAATGCAGCGCTGCTGCGCCTGAACCAACTGGGTGATCGCAACGACAATCGAATCTACCTGGACTACGACGACACCGGACGCCTGGCGCAATTGCGCGACACCTTCGACCTGACCCGCATCGCGCTGGCGTATGACGAGCGCTGGCCGCAGCGGGTCAGCCGGATCGACCGCCTCTATGCCGATCAACGCCGGGAAGTGCTGATGCACTATGGCTACGACGGCCAGGGCAATCTGGAACAGGTCCGTCAGTCCAACGGCCAGGTGAAGCGTCGCTATGCCTACGATGCCGGGCGGCGAATGGTGGAACACCAGCTGCCCACCGGGCTTCGCTGTTTCTATGAATGGGCGCTGGTTGAAAACCTGGAATGGCGGGTTGTTCGTCACTGGACCGACGCCGGCGATACCTACACCTTCGACTACGACCTGGTAGCCGGCACCACGCGCATCACCGACGGATTGAATCGCATCAGCACCCGTCGCTGGGATGCTCGCTATCAAATCACCGAAGCCACCGACGCGCTGGGCCGCACCTGGACCTTCCAGTGGAACGAAGAAAGCCAGTTACTGAAGGCGACCGCCCCCAACGGCGGGCAGCATCAGTTCAGCTATGACGAAGCGGGCAACCTTTGCGAAACCCGCGACCCGCTGGGGCGTAGCGAATCCACACTGTGGCTCGAGCACTGGGCCCTGCCCCTGGCTGAAACCGATGCCGCGGGTAACACCTGGCAGTATCGCTATGACTCACGGGGCAATCGCATTCGGGAAACCGACCCGCTGGGCAACATCACCCGCTATCGCCACGACGCCCACGGCCAGGTGGTGGAGGTCATCGACGCCACCGGCAAAAGCAAAACCATGCGCTGGACGGCCCTTGGGCAACTGAGCGAACACACCGACTGTTCCGGTTACACCACACGCTTGAGCTACTGCGAGCGCGGGCTGTTGCTCAGCAGCACCGATGCGCTGGGGGAACGGACGCTTTTCAGCTACGACGATCAAGGCCGCTTGCTCAACAAGCAACTGCCGGACGGGCGCACTGAGCACTACCAGCGCGATGCGAGCGGACAGTTGATCGGCTATAGCGACCCCGCCGGGCACACGACGAATTTCCAGCACACCCCAAGCGGTCAACTGCAGGTGCGCACCGACGCCCATGGCCGTTGGGTGGAACTGAGCTACGACAACTACGGGCGTCTATTGGCGCTGACCAACGAAAATGGCGAGTGCTACCGATTTACCTGGGACGCCGCCGACCGCTTGAGCGCTCAACACAGCCTGGATGGCAGTCTCAAGCGCTACGCCTACGACCCGCTGGACAACGTCACCCGCGTAGAGGCCCTCGCGGTGCCTGGCAGCACCGACCTGGACCTCTCGCCACACGCCCCCATCATCCATGAGCTGGAGCGCGATGCGGTGGGACGGCTGGTGGCAAAAGTCACCGAAGACGGGCGTACCGAGTACAGCTATGACGCGCTCGACCAAGTCAACGCCATCACCTTCACCCACCAGACCGGCGAAGTGCAAACCGTGGGTTTCGGTTACGACGCGTTGGGACAACTGGTAACCGAACAGAGTTGGGCCGGGTGCCTCGAACATCGCTACGACGAACTGGGCAACCTGACCCAGACGCAGCTTCCCGATGGCCGTTGGCTGAACCGCTTGCACTACGGCAGCGGCCACCTGCACCAGATCAACCTTGATGGCCAGGTCATCAGCGATTTCGAACGCGACCGTCTGCACCGCGAAGTGCTGCGCACCCAAGGACGCCTGAGCACCCGTAGCGAATACGACCGCAGCGGTCGCCTGCGCGCCCGCCAGCGCCGACAGCAAGGCCAATCCACGCTGCTGCCCCCAGCGGCGCAATCGCTGTTTGGCTATGACGCCAGCGACCAGTTGGTGGAGCGCTTCGACAGCCAACCCGATGCCGCCCATCGCCAGTTACTGCACTACGACGCCACCGGCCGCATCCTCGCCAGCCAGGACAACCTCCAGGGCCAGCGTGAAGGCTTTGCCTATGACCCCGCCGCCAACCTGCTCGACGGGCTCACGACCGGTGCAGGGCGGGTCGCGCATAACCGCCTGTTGACCTACCAGGACAAGCGCTACCGCTATGACGGTTTCGGTCGCATGGTCGAAAAACGCAGCGCCCGGCGTGGCGTCCAACGTTTTCGCTACGACGCCGAACAACGCCTGGTGGAGGTTCACAACGATAATGGCTCGGTCGTCAAAATGACCTACGACCCGCTGGGTCGACGCATCGAGAAGACCGAATACGACCGCCACGGCACTGTGCTCGGCCGCACCCGTTTCACCTGGGATGCGCTGCAACTGTTGCAAGAACACCGCGACAGCCAGACCAGCCTCTACATCTATGTCGACGACAGCCACGAACCCCTGGCGCGCGTCGACGGCCTGGGCGACCAGCAGAAGGTCCGTTATTACCACAACGATTTCAACGGCCTGCCCGAACAGCTTTCGGAAGCCGATGGCCACACACTCTGGCGCGCCCGTCACCAGATATGGGGCGGCACGGCCGAAGAATTGCGCGAACCCTATTACATCGAAGAGCAGAACCTGCGTTTCCAGGGCCAATACCTGGACCGCGAAACCGGGCTGCACTACAACACCCTGCGCTTCTACGACCCGGACATCGGCCGCTTCACCACACCGGACCCCATCGGCCTGGCGGGAGGGCTGAACCTCTACCAGTACGCGCCGAACCCGGTGAGCTGGATCGACCCGTCAGGACTGATGAAATGCTCGACGCCACCCAAGGGTCGCAAGGTCAACCGGACGGTCTATCGCTTTGAAGAACCAGGGCGCATCAGCACCACGTGGACGGCGCACAAATGGAACGTCGCAGCCCGGCACCGCTACACCGCCCCGGGCCTGGGCGGTGTCTATGGCGCCAACTCACGCAAGACCGCCATGGGCGAAGTCAATCACTGGGGTGTGGACCTCTCCACCCGGGTGCTGGTGAGCAAGGAAGTGCAGCTTAACAATGTCCTGGATTTGACCCGGTCCGATGTGCGCAAGCAATTGGGTGTTTCCCTCAAGAGCATCACCGGCGACAAATACACCCAGACCCATCAAATCGGCGCCTGGGCCAAGGCTAATGGCTATGATGGGATCCTGGCGCCGTCGGCGCGAAACCCGACCGGCAGCAACTTGATTTCCTTTGCGGGTTTTTAGAATGGGACTGGAAGACGAATACGTCGGCGACGCCGATTGGCAGACATTCGTGCGGCTGTACGAAGAGGACTACCTCGACGACAACGCCCGTACGCTGGCCAAGGCCATGGACGAGCACCTCGACATGGCCGTGGTGCTGTATGGCAAAAGGGGGCTCAAGGAAGGCTTATGGTGGCTGGAACAGACCGTGCCCGCCTTGGGCAACAAACGGCCGGCCGATTGCCTCAAGACCCCGAAACTGATCAAGCGCCTGAGAATGGCCTTGATGAGCATGCCGTAACCCACAAGGACACCGGTGCAATGGAAGGCATCCAATTGCTTGAACACACTGTCATCAGCCACCTGAGCGACCTGCATGTCTGACGCGCTCTGGGCCGCCCGCCTGGGCGATGCACTCAACCACACCTCGATGATGGCCGACATCCTCGGCGGCGTCCTGGAGGTGGCGGCCAACATTGCGATCACCGCCCTGGCGACCGCCGCCGTGGTCGCGGCCACGGGCATCACCGTGGTCACCGGCGGCCTGGGCTGCTTCGTCCTGGGCCTGGTGGTGGGCACCGTCGTCGGCCTGGCCATGAGCAAGACCGGGGCCGACAAAGGCCTGAGCAATTTATGCGAGGGGATCGGCAACGCCCTCTTTCCGCCCACGGTGCAGGCCAACATCCTCACCGGCTCCAAGGACACCTTCACCAACAACATCCCCTCGGCCCGCGCCGCCGGCGCTGTGGTTTCCCATGTCGCGCCGGCCGGCACCGAGCTGGACATGCCCGAGCCGGAAGAAGAGCCTAGCTATCTGGACATGGCCGGGAATTTCTTCTCGCAGATGTGGCGCCCCACTGTCGCCTCGCCCGCCCCCGGAACAGAGACCCGGCCGGAAGACCTGGTGATCTGCACCAAGCATCCAACCATGCCACCGCAGTTCATGGCCGAAGGCTCGGAAAAGGTCACCATCAACGGCCAGCCCGCCGTGCGCAGTGGCGACCGCAGCACCTGCGATGCGACGGTGGTGTCGGCCGGGCTGATTTCGCCCAACGTGACCATTGGCGGCGGTTCGGTGGTGGTGCGCGAGATCCGCAGCGGCAAGACCCCGGGCGTGGGCCTGGCGGTCACCGCGTTGCTGATGCTCAAGGGCGGCAAGGGCAAGTTCTTCAGCAAACTGCCGTGCATGCTGGTGGGCGGCGCGGTGTCCATGGCCGCCAGCAGCGCCGCGAACGCGGCCGCCAACGCCGCCATGGGCTCGTCGAACCCGGTGCATGCCGCCACGGGCGCCAAAGTATTGGGCGGTGACGAAGAGCTGGATTTCGTCTTGCCCGGCATCCTGCCGATTGACTGGCAACGCGTGTACAACAGCCGCGACGAACGCCGCGACAGTTTGTTCGGCGCCGGCTGGAGCGTCGCCTACGAAGTCCAAGTGCAAATCCAGCCCCACCCCGACGGCGGCGAAACCCTGGTCTACACCGACGAACAGGGCCGGCCCATCGACATGGGCTCCATCCCCTTGGGCGGCGCGGTGTTCAGCGCCGGCGAAGGCCTGGCCGTGCGCCGCCATGTGAACGGGCAATTGCTGATCGAAAGCGAAGACGGCCTGTACCGTTTGTTCGAACCTTCGCCAGCCAACCCATCACACCTGCGCCTGAGCCAACTGGGCGACCGCAACGACAACCGCATCCACCTCGACTACGACGACGCCGGACGCCTGGTGCGGCTGCGCGACACCTTCGACCTGGTGCAAATCGAGCTGATCCGCGCAGGCGAACGCGTCACCCACATCGAACGACTGTACCCCGACCAAACGCGAGAGGTGCTGGTCAGCTACGCCTACGACGCGGCCAACACCCTCGCCGAAGTGCGCGACGCCACCGGCCAGGTGCAACGGCGCTTCCGCTACGACGCCGGGCAACGAATGGTCGAGCACCAGTTGCCCACCGGCCTGCACTGCTTCTACGAATGGGCCCTGATCGACGATCAGGAATGGCGCGTGGTCCGCCACTGGACCGACGAAGGCGACACCTACCAGTTCGACTATGACCTCAAGGCCGGCATCACCCGCATCAGCGACAGCCTGCAACGGGTCAGCACCCGGCACTGGAACAGCCAGCACCAGATCACCCGGTTCAGCGACAACCTCGGCCAGACGTGGCTGTTCGAGTGGAACGATGAGCGCCAGTTGCTCAGCGCCACCGATCCACAGGGCGGCCAGTACTCATTCAGCTACGACGACGCCGGCAACCTCATCAGCGAAACCGACCCGTTGGGCCGCAGCGATTCCACCCTCTGGCTCGAACACTGGGCCCTGCCGCTGGTGGACACCGACGCCGCCGGCCACAGCTGGAAGTACCGCTACGATCAACGCGGCAACTGCACCGCGGAAACCGACCCGCTGGGCCATGTCACCCGCTACCGCTACGACGCCCATGGCCAGGTCGTGGAGATCATCGACGCCACCGGCAAAAGCAAAAAGCTGCGCTGGAACCCGTTCGGGCAATTGGTGGAACACGTCGATTGCTCGGGTTACCCGACGCGTTTCAGCTACGACGCGCGCGGTTACCTGCAGACCATCACCGACGCCCTCGGCGAACGCACCCAATTCAGCTACGACGCCCAAGGGCGCCTGCTCGGCAGCCAATTGCCGGACGGCCGCACCGAGCACTACCAGCGCGACACCGCAGGCTTACTCACCGGCTACACCGACCCGGCCGGGCACACCACGCTCTACCAACACAACCGCCGCGGCCAGGTTCGCCAACGCACCGACGCCCAGGGCCGGCAGGTGCAGTTCGCCTACGACAGCTTCGGCCGGCTGCAAGCGCTGACCAATGAGAATGGCGAGAGCTACCGGTTTGCCTGGGATGCCGGGGATCGGTTGACCGAACAACAAGACCTGGATGGCAGCGCCAAGCGCTACGACTACGACCGCCTCGACAACGTCGCGGCAGTGACGGCGATGCCTGCGCCGTACGGCACGGGCCTGGCGATCATTCCCGAAGCACCGCCGGCGCCCATCGTCCATCGCCTGGAACGCGACGGCGCGGGCCGGCTGATCGCCAAAGTCACCGACGATGGCCGCACTGAATACAGCTACGACCCGCTGGACCAACTCATCGCCGTCACCTTCACCGACCTGCAGGGCAACGCCCAGACCCTGAGCTTCGCCTACGACGCCCTCGGCCAGTTGCTCGCCGAAAACAGCGCCGCCGGCAGCCTGCAACACCACTACGACGAACTCGGCAACCTGATCCAGAGCCAACTGCCCGATGGCCGCTGGGTCAATCGCCTGTACTACGGCAGCGGCCACCTGCACCAGATCAACCTCGACGGCCAAGTCATCAGCGACTTCGAACGCGACCGCCTGCACCGCGAAGTGCTGCGCACCCAAGGGCAGATCAGCACCCGCAGCGAATACGACCGCAGCGGCCGCCTGCGCACGCGACAACGCCGCCACAGCAGCCAACCCTCGCTGCTGCCAGCGGCGGTGCAACAACACTTCGAGTATGACCCCGCCGACAACCTCATCGGCAAACTCGACCAGCAACCCGCCGCGCAACAGCGCCAGCTACTGCACTACGACGCCACCGGCCGCATCATCGCCAGCCAGGACAGCCTGCACGGCCAGCGCGAAACCTTCACCTACGACGCCGCCGCCAACCTGCTGGACGGCCCAGCCCCCGGCGCCGGGCTGGTGGTGCACAACAAACTGCTGACCTACCAGGACAAGCGCTACCGCTACGACGCCTTCGGCCGGATGATCGAAAAACGCAGCGCCAAACGCGGCGTGCAACACTTCGCCTATGACGCCAACAGCCGCTTGATTGAAGTGCGCAACGACAATGGCAGCGTCGTGAAAATGGCCTACGACCCGCTGGGCCGGCGCATCGCCAAGGCCGAGCACGACAACAATGGTTACCCGCTGGGCGAAACCTGCTTCACCTGGGACGGCATGCGCTTATTGCAGGAAAGTCGGTACAACCAGACCAGCCTTTATCTTTATACGGATAACACCTACGAACCCCTTGCACGGATCGATGGATACGGCGCGCATCAGAAAGTCCGTTATTACCACAACGACCTGAACGGCCTGCCAGAACAACTCACAGAAGCCGACGGACGAAGCGTCTGGCAAGCTCGATTTGAGGTGTGGGGTAACCCCCTTCAGGAAATTCGTGAACCCTACTTCATCGAAGAGCAAAACCTGAGGTTCCAGGGACAGTACCTCGATCGAGAAATTGGGCTGCACTACAACGTTCTCAGGTTTTATGATCCCGACGTGGGTCGCTTCACTACGCCCGACCCAATAGGCTTGGCCGGAGGCCTTAATTTTTATGCCTATGCACCCAACCCTATCGGCTATGCAGACCCTCTAGGTCTTGCAGTCGACCCGCTGATAAAACTGAAAGACCGCGGGTACACAGGCGTCACGAAGACACCCGGTGGAGGTCTCGACTATTCTGAAAGTAACGCGCTTTACAACAAAAAACCCGGCGTGAACCCAATCGTTAGAATTGAATACACCGGGGACTATGGGAAGGACTTCGAGGCCGCAAACAAGGCGGCCAAATTGAGTCAAAAAACTACGCCGTCCGGTCATGTATGGCACCACCTGGATGATTACGATCCCAAGACCAACACAGGCACGATGCAACTCATCAAGCAAAACGCCCACAACGGCATAAGCCATAACGGCGGCGTAGCTCAATACAAAGCAGCTACGGGCAAGGCCTATACCCACCCAGCTCGTTTCAAGAGCAGAACAAAAGGAGCATCCAAATGCGGCTGACCCTCGAAGAATCCGAACGCGCCCTCTCTGTGCAAGAGTTGAATGAGTTCCAAGAAAAATTCAATGTGGAATTACCGATAGCCTTTAGGCAATTTTATCTAAAGCACAACGGCGGCGATTTGTCTGAGAGCAATAGCGAAAATGATTTCTTGCTGGGTGGATTCACGCCGATCAAATACGGACAAGCCCCTATCGAAACGGTCTATCGCGACTTGACGGACGACGTTCCGTCGTTAAAGCAGATGATCCCCTTTGCGTACGATCAGGGTGGTAACTCCTTCCTCTTATCCGTTAAGGAAGCTGACTTCGGAAATATTTATCTGTACTTGATGGATGAAGAAGATCTGGCGTTCGTATGCGAATCATTTGAGGAATTCCTTGCTGAACTCACAGGCCAATAGAGCCGGTGGCGTCATCGCTGGACAGGCTTACCATGCTGCCTGGAAATAACCTACCCACGAGCCTGTGAAGCGATTGCCTCACGAGGCTCGCTCAGGTCTACGTATGAGTATTGGATTTCAAGAGGACGTTACGAATCCAGAGTCATCAAAAAAGAGCCGGGCGGCCCATTTGCTCGTTGGAACGTCGAGATTTTGAGCGAAGAACCGCGAATCGACGCAGGCAGGAACTAGACCCAGCGAGGCATTCAAGACCATGATCTTAAAAGAAATCTACCTGTACCCAGACTTGGGCGAATTCAGCGACGAAATTATTCATCCGTTTCGCGACCAAAGCCGATCGCTTTGCAATTTTCTTGAGCGCAGCCTGAGTGCAGAAAAGTTCGAAACGCCCAACTTCAAGAAAATCTGCTTTGTCGGCACCCGCCATGCCGTCAATGAGCCCTATGTAAACTCCAGCGGTGCGCTCATCGTCAATGTTGGCCTGGATACCGAACTGTATAAAAAATGCACATCGGTCAACGAGCTCAATGAGTTCTTTATACAACGGTTGCTGGAGGGCCTGGAACAATGCCGCCCACACATGGCCTTGCCCCTTGATCTGCTGAAAAACGCCATGGATGAGTTCCGCCGCAACCACTATAAAAACGAGTGGACCTTCAAGCAGAAAAAAATAAAAGGGTCGGACTATGTCTGCGCCCTGGAATGCCAGTTAACCATCGACTGCTTTCTCATGAACCTTAAAGTCTTGAGGAAAGACACACCGGTACTCGACAAAGAAATTCTGCGGACCGCGCCCGACGAAATAGCGTTCGGTCCGTACCTCAAAGACCTCAAGGAAGAAGGCGGCAGAATAAAAGTCATCGACAAGTCGGGTGTGGCCTTCTACACCACCACGGTTGCTAGCCTGGACAAGCTTTGACATTTGTATGCCAATCGAGCCAACAGATGAGCATGAAGTGATTGCCCCACGAGGCTCGCTCGGGTCTACGCCATGAGTATGGAAATTCGCAAGCACCTGGAAGTGGAGCTACTGGCGGCGCTGAAGCAAACAACGGCAGCCCACTTGGACCTGAAGGCCAGCAAAAACAAACTTGGCCTGCTTGCGGC
This sequence comes from Pseudomonas beijingensis, assembly GCF_030687295.1. NCBI lineage: Bacteria > Pseudomonadati > Pseudomonadota > Gammaproteobacteria > Pseudomonadales > Pseudomonadaceae > Pseudomonas > Pseudomonas beijingensis. The sequence goes on from NZ_CP117425.1 coordinate 6,311,295, forward strand.
CAAGGAAAAGCTGGGGGAAATCTACGTTCAACACCTGACCAAGGCCGATGGTTATTACGCCGGGTTGGAGATCCATACCTGCGAGGCCTTCAGCTTCTGCAAAGAGCAATCCCCGCCCTACCAGAGCCGGCTGCTGAACGCGTCGTTTTTGTCGAAGAGTTCCTTGTCGGAAGATGCAAAACAATTCGGTGACGAGCTGGGCGGCATCATCAGAACCCCGTCCCCTCAAGCCATCAGCGCAACCGTCAAAAAAATAACCGAACGGCTCGAGAAACTTTACCTGCCCAAGGCAGAGCACAGCGTTCTTGGCTCGCCCGCATTAATCGATGACGTGTTGGCTGAGCCGGATAACTATGCGTTTCCATTCCTGACGATTGTTTTTGCAGCGCACAAAAATAATCTGAGCCTGGATTCGGATGTGCTCAAGAAAGCCCTGGCAACTAAATCAATATTTGGGAACAAGCAGTTCGACTTGGCGCTTGCAAACAAATTACTAGGCGCAGGTTAAACACAAATCCTCGTGGCGAGGGAGCTTGCTCCCGCTGGGCGGCGAAGCCGCCCCAAAAAAAAGGCTGGCGCATTCCTACAGAAAACTGCTGCGCCATCGAACGGGAGCAAGCTACCTCGTCACGGTCTGAATACATCTTGAAGTCAGGTATGTATGTGCTGCCGCCCTCTTAAACGGCACGTTAATGTACGGTGGAATTTAAATGATTGATTTTGCAGCCGACATAAAATCCAAACATTCAATTGCGAACATTTTATTGCAAGACAATATCTCGACCTACATGAATGAGCTTTATGAGCGTCATAAAGTCGAGATAAAGAGCTACACGCTACCTGACGGTGAAACTAGAACAGCGTACGTAATCGATAGTACGCTCACCCTCTCGATCCTTCCTGACGGAACAATTTTTTCAATCGGTTGCAACGCGCGATACAAAGGGCTTTACCAGAACACGCTTTCTACAGGAATGCCTTTTGACCAAATAAAAAAACTGACCAAACGCCAGCGCATATTCAATGGCGTCATAATCCTCAACGAGGACTTCGGCCTCTGCTATGTCTTGCCAGCGCCTTATGACGAGATAGCTGACAGTATCGAAAATATACCGCCGACGCTAACGCTGGATGAAATTTACATATCCGACTTTTCTTCCTGGCTTCATAAACCGCAATAACATAAACCATCAAATTATCCGTCTGAATGCCAGCTAGAAAGAGGCAGAGCGGAACGCTGGCTGAGCACACGATTTGAGGCGAAACGCAGATCCCGTGGCGAGGGAGCTTGCTCCCGCTGGGCGGCGAAGCCGCCCCAAAACAGGCTGACGCATTCCTCCAGACAAACCGCGTCAGCCTGGTCACGACGGCTGCGTCGCCGAGCGGGAGCAAGCTCCCTCGCCACAGGACCGCGTACATCTTGAAGCCCGGTGTGTCATGTACCGCCGCCTTCGCGAGCAAGCTCGTTCACAGCATTCTTGTCCGCCCCCCTGTGGGAGCGAGCTTGCTCGCGATGATGGCGACACATTCAACACCACCGGGTCAGACGGACCGCTATCGCGAGCAAGCTTGCTCCCACAGGGGATGTCACCACCAAGACGAAACATCACCCAAGGCATCACGTAACTGAGCCGCACTAATACGCCGCTGCCCCGGATCAAACGCCAACGCCATCCGTAGCGCCGGCCAGCAACGCCTGGGCAGGTTGCGCGGTGCCTTGAGCGCGCGTTCCAACCGGGCATCGCGGGCCTGGATGGCGGGTAAGCGTTGGAACGGGTGTTTGCCGCTCGCCAGCTCATACAGCACGCAAGCCACACCATAGACATCGGCACCCGCTGACAAGGGCGCACCGTCAAGCAGTTCAGGCGCCGCGTAACCCGGCGTCCAGGCGTTGAGGCGTTCACGGTTCAGGTTTGGCAGGTGCTGCGAGGCCCCTCCCTCGGCCAGGCCCAAACCGAAATCGAACAAACGCAGCCCTTCTTCGCTCAACATGACGTTGCTTGGCTTCATGTCGCCATGCAGCACGCCACGGCTGTGGGCGTACGCCAGGGCATCGAGCAGCGGCACGGCGATCGCCTTCAGTTCCGGCCAAGGTAACCCGAGGGGCCGTTCGCAAAGCAGCTGGTCCAGGGTCATGCCGCGCATCAGTTCCATGGTAATGAACGCTCGCCGTTGGGCGGCATCCACTTCGAAGGTGTAGGGGCGCAAGATATTCGGGTGGTGCAATCGCCGCATCAGGGCGAACTCGCTGTAGAGCAGCGCACTCGCATCGACTGCCCCATTGAATGCCTCACTGAGCATCTTCAGCGCAAGGTACGGATCGGGATCGGCGTATTGTTCGTGCAACAGATCCCGCGCGCGGTAAACGACGCCCATGCCGCCAGCCCCAAGCAAGCGTTCGAGGCGATAACGTCCTGCGAGTATGTCCGGTACTTCGCTGACGCAACGCTGGCCGGATGTCACAGCGGGCACCGCGTTGGCGAAGGCGAAATACGTGGAATGACCACCCTCTTCACTCACGGTCGGATCACGACGGCCGTCAGGTTATCCCGCGCTGGGCCACGCAAGACGTCAGCGAAAAGTTGCTCCAGCACCCTACATGGCGAAGCCAGGCCCAAGGCATTGCCAAGGGCTTGCGCGCCAAGGCCCTGGTACACGCCGTCACTGCACAGCAAGAATGTATCGCCCGGGTGAACATCCAGCTCCAGCACCTCCAACGTCAGTTCTGGCGCGGCACCCACCGCCCGGGTCAATGCCTTGGCCGCAGGATGGGCACCGGCTTCATCGCGGCTGATGTGTTGCGTGTCCATCAGTTGTTGTTGCAGCGAGTGATCTTTGGTCAGTTGGTACAACCGTCGACCGCGCCACAGGTAACAACGGCTATCGCCCGCCCAGACGCAGACTCCGCGGTTCCCTTCCAGCAACAACGCCACCACCGTGCTGCCGGTAATGCCGGGATGATCGTCAGTGACGGTAAGCTCCTGGCTCAGTCGTCGGTTGGTCCGGCGCAGGCATTGGCGCACCGCTTTCGAACGTTCATCCAAGTCCTGATACAAGGGCAGCTCCGTCAGGTTGGCAACGATCAATTGGCTGGCGATGTCGCCGCCCGAGTGGCCGCCCATGCCGTCGGCGACCGCCCACACGCCCTGTTGTGGGCAGTCAAGAAAGGCGTCCTCGTTACGTGTTCGGGTCTTGCCAGGATCGGTGCGCGCGGCGCTGCGCCAGGGGCCGGGCTGCTTCAAAGCTGCACCGGTAGGCGAAAGGTGCGCAGCACACTCATATCAAAAGGGTTCGGCGTGCGCTGGCTCGTCAGTAAATAATTGGCGCGCAGGCCACCCAAATCCGCCTTCAATACGCGGACATCACGCCCGACCAGGTATTCGCTCTGCATCAGATCGAACAGCCGAAACAGCGACCACGGCCCGCTATTCTTCTCGATGCCGACGCCGCGTCCGACCATTTTGTCCAGCACCAGGGCGGTTCGACCATTCTGCGCGTCGCTTGGCCAAGTAAACGCCATCGGCAGGATCGGACCGTGGCGGTACTCAAGCGTCAGGTCGCCAAAGCGGAATTCAGCACGGCTCACCACCGGATCCAGGGTGTACGGTTCAAGCTTGAACTGCACTTGCGGTTCGGTCGGGTTCTCGGCGAAAAAGCTCCGGCGAATGGTATGCACGGTCGCCATCTGCTCCAGATAGGCCCGGGACATCGGCAAGCTCTGGCCGTCGATGCTGCGCAGGCGATAGCGCCCCGCGGGGCCGCTGACGAAGGGCTGCATGTAATGGTCGAAGAATCGATCGACGATGCCCTGGTCCTTGAAGAACTCGCGGAAGTCGTTGAGCGCGACGTCGCTGGCGCTGTGGGCGCTGAACGGATACCGCTTGTTGATCGCCTTGCCGTAAAAACTGTACAGCTCGCTCTGATAACGCTGGTTCAGGTAGCGGTACGCGTCGTTGAGCACCAAGCGCCAACTGTCCTCAGCGAGCACGTTGAACCACGCATTGACCGGCCGCGGCAGACGAGCAGAGGCATTACGAAGGTTGCTCAACGCGTCGCGCTGGCCACCCATGCGCAGCCTGGCCAGTTCGAAGGCCGCTTGTTCCGGTGCGCTGGCCCGCGCCAGGTTCGCCAGTTGCAATTGCACGTCATCAAGGGCCCGCAAAGCCTGGACCAGGTCAGCCGTGGGCGCTCCCTCCCCGTCCAACAGGCGATGCAGCGGTTCGAAACGCCGTCGCAAGGATTTTTGCGCGGTGTCCGGCAGATGTTCGGTGAGGGACGCAGCGGCTTTCCCCGCCACGGTGGCAAACTTTTTAACGGCCCTTCCTCCCTTTCCTGCCGCTGGCGTCAGGTCTCCGAGTGGCTCGGCAACAGTCTGGAAACGGGTGTTTTCGCGCACTTGCACCAGCAGCCGCAGGATCGGCGAATGAGCCGAGGTCAGGCCCGCGAGTTGCTCGGCGCCCTCACCCACATGACTGATGGTTTGCAGGGCGACCTGGCCGACGGCTTCACTCCAGTGGTCGGCATAATCACGAAAATACAGCTGTTCCAATTCGACCATCAGACGACGCATGTCCATGCCGCTGAGGCCTTCGCCCTCACCCAGTACCCAGTTGTCCCGCAGCAGTTCGGTGACAAAGGCCGCGCCCTGAACCGAAAAGTAGCGTTCGTAGCCCTGGCGGGTGTAGAAACCGGGAATCACACGGTCGGTGCCCACCAGCAGCGCACCTTGTGAACCCAGGTGTTGGCTGAGTCGGTAAGGCGGCAGAGGACTGGCCTGTTCGTGCAGCATCCTGTACACGACGGCGGCCAAGGACTCACGCCGAAGGGCCTCCCGAGCCTGGGCCACCAGCGGCTCGTTGAGCACATGGATGAAGGGCAGCTCCAACAGGCGCGCAAAGTGAGCATTCAAGCGCTCTTGCAGCGCCGAGTTGCCGGGGTAACGAAGCGATCCGTCTTTGGCCACCCGATCCTTGAGCCAGGCGATATCGCGACGCTCTTTCAAGCCCAGCATCAAGTACGCACGCAGGCTATTGAGCAGTTGCCCGCGATCATCCCGGTTGTTGCGGACATGTTCCTCCAGCCTCTGCGCGATCCTTGGTAACAGTTGCACCTGCAATTCGCGCTCGTATGCATCGGTCACCGCAGCCTTGGTCGCTTCACCCTGATACAGACCGACACGCTCATACACCGGCACCGCACTGGAGGGTGGAAAAACCTGAGTGGCCTCGAAGCGGATATCCAATGATTCGAGCATCGCGGTCCAATCATCGGTGCTCATTCGGGTCGATTGCTGCCGATCCCAGCGCTGCGCCAGCGTACGCAAGCTGTCCAGGCCCTCGTGATTGGTTGAAAAACCGTTCGCCCACAACAGCCCGCACAAGCCAACGACCGTCAGCGCCCCCAAGTACAACGCCCGCTGGCCCCAATGGATACGACGGCGTTCGCGTTGAACGAGATCGCTCAGATCGGCTTCCGGAAAAATCACCCGGCTGAGCAGGTGATGAATGAACCGCGAGCGCCGGCCAGGGGCGGTATGGCTGGCACCCAAGCCTGCGTTACCAGGCTCGGCGGTCGAGATCGCCGTGCGGTCCGGCGACGATGCGCAGGTCAAATAGAAACCACGCAACGTACCAACGTTGCCACTGAACGCCTGCTCGACCAGCAGGCACAAGCTGTTGCCGAGTTGTCCCAGTTGATGAGGAAAATCCAGCATGCGGCTACGGCGCAATGTGTCGCGCTCCTGATGCATGCGCATGATCATTTGGCTGTTGAGCCGATGCAGCAGCGCTTCGAACTCGGTACGTAACAGGGTGATGTCGCTGCCGTGCGGGGCCCGACTGAAACTCGCGCCCAGCACCTGGTCGTTTTCCTCGCGAGTCAGCGAATCAAAGAACTCATTGAAGCCGGGCACGCTGTCCGCTTTGCTCAGCACCAGGTAAATCGGGACATCGATGTGCAGTCGCCGTTGCAGCTCCTGCAGGCGACCACGAACTTGGCGGGCCAGTGTAGTGACTTCATCCTCGCCGCCAAGCAACAGGACTTCGCATGGCACCGTCACCAGTACGCCGTTCAACGGACGACTGCGGCGGCGCTTGCGCAACAGTTTGAGCAATACGGCCCAGCCGCTGCCGTCGACCTCACTGTCCGTTTGGGTCAGATAACGCCCAGCGGTGTCGATCAGCACGGCGTGCTCGGAAAAATACCCATCGCAATACCGAGTGCCGGATGCGTCGCTGACAGCGCTGCGCTCTGGTCTATTGAGAGGGAACTCCAGGCCCGAGCAATCCAGTAGACGGGTCTTGCCGCTGGCAGGCGGGCCTAGCAGCAGGTACCAGGGCAAATCGCTGCGGCCGGCATAAAGGTTCGAGGACCTTAACGTGGTTAAGGACTGCTTGAAGCGCGAGCGCACTTCGCGCCGCTCATCGTCAATCCTGGCTTGGAGCAGGGCCCGAGCCTGGTCGGGGACATTCTGTTGGGGACTCGCGTTTGAAGCGGCACGCCCATTGACGAAAACCATGCCCAGACCCCAGCCCAGCGCCAGCACGCTGGCGGTCAGCAATCGCGCCGTCGGGCTCGCCCAGAACTTGTAGTCATTGACGGCCAGGAGTGGCCCGGCGAACCACACCAACAGCGTGACACACAGCACCAGCAGCAGCGTCCAAACCCAGGTTTGGCGCACCCAGGCGCCGGCTTTCCTGAAAAGCAATTTCATGACACGTCCCTGTTTACGGCAGCGGCTGAGCAGCGACCGGTTCTGACAGTTGATAAGGTTGCAATACGCTTTTGCGTTGCTCGTCCAATACCCAGGCGAAACTCGAATACATCACCCCCAGGCAGACCAGCGTGAACACCGCCACCGTCCAGGCCGGGACAATGCGCACCGGACGGCGGCGCGCACCGTCGAAGCCCTCCCAGTGAGGCGACAGTTCACGCGGGGTGTCGCCACGGGTCTGGAGAATCTGCCGATACAGGGCGTCGCGCAGGTTTTCGAGTTCGAGCATCCCGCGGGTCTGAATCCGGTATTTACCCTCGAAGCCCAGGGACAGGCACAGGTACAACAACTCCAGCATGGGCAGGTGCTTGATGGGGTTCTTCGACAGGCGCTCAAGCAATTGAAAGACTTTCTCGCCGCCGAAGGTTTCGTTGTGGAAGGTACTGAGCAGACTTATCTGTGACCAACCGCCCCCGTGGCGCCACGGCGTGGTGACAATCGCCTCATCGATCACCGTGCACAGCACGTAACGTGCGGCGATCAACTGACTGTTTTCTACACCGCCCTGCAAGGCACAGGCTTCGAACTGCTCCAAGCCGCGCTTCAGTTCTCCTTTAAGAGCGTGCAGGTCCTCGCGTTCACGACCGTGCTTGAGCTGAACCATGTGCGACAGCAACCCGGACGCCGCCGCGACCAGCGGATTGAGGCTGACCGTGAATGCTTGGGACTGCGGCAGGTGCGCGGCGTAGATCATGCGTTCTTGCAACTGTTCGAAGCGCGGCGGTGCACCAGCGTCGGTCAAGGGCCCTGAAGTGGGACGTTGCCCGTGGTGGTCGAGCAGGACCGTTGTTTCGTCCTGAAGATGTTCCTGATCCATTTGGTTCAGTTCCTGATGGCCCAAAAATTCAGTTCAAGCTCGGCGAAATCGCCACTGACATGGAATGCAAAACCTGCGGAGCGCTTCAGTTGCGCCAGGTCTTCGGCGTTGGGCTCGAGAATGAAATAGGTTTTGTTGGCATGGAACGCAATCTGCCGCGGGGCCACGGGCAAAGGCCTGATCTTGATGCCGGGCAGATGCAGGTTGACCAACTGGCGGATGCGTTCCACCGAACCGACCTTGAGGTGCGCCGGCAATCGATGACGCAGCTCTTCGCCGTCGCAGTGGGCACTTGCCGCCAGTACGAACGAAGCGGTGTCCAGCAGCGACAGATCCGGCACCGGCGAGACGATGATTCCGTATTGGCGCGGCTGCAGTGGCAGCTCGATAGCGTGTTGCTCAAGCACCATCGACAAGACCTGGCGGATCGCTTGCAGCAGGCTTCGAAAACACGCGCCTTGGTCGCTGTGCTGATAGCGGTTGGTGAGCGGTGGGCGCTTGCTGTCACTGGAGAACGTTGCCAAGTCACCCAGCAGCGCCAGCAGCGTTCGGTACAGCGTTTCTGGGTGCACCTGCTCCAGATCCAGGTCATGACGCAGCAACAGTTCGCTGCGGTTGATCAGTTGCAGCATCATGAAATCGCCGACTTGCGCACCACCGGCCTTGCCACTGGAACGGATCCGCTCAGCCAGGGTGTCGCCTCGATGGGCAAGCATGCCGATGATCTCCTTGAGACACGACAGCAAGTAGTGGGAAGAGCGAGCCTGGATGAAGGTCGGCACAAAGTTCGGATCGAGCCTGATCACCCCATCGGCCGTGGTATCGAGCACCTCGCAAAGCTTGAGTTTCACGAACGCATGATCACTCTGCTGCTCGCCTAATAGCAGGCGCAGGTCCGGACGGCCGCAACTGATCTGACTCCCGCCGGCCTCTCCGGCGTTGGAGTCGGTCACCTGCGCGTCGTAGAGGGTATAGCGCGCCAGCACATCAGACTGCTCCGGACGACGGGACTCGATGTGATTGCCGGTCACCAATGGCAGCGCGAGGTAGATCGGCGTATTGCGGGTATTGGACGGCACTTCCAGGGCCAGCGGCTCGGCGTTGCCACCCAGTTCGAACAGGCTGCCGTCCGGCAGGACCCCGTTGGCCTGGCTGACCACCAGCTGCCCCATGTTGAGGAATTGCAGATCGATCTCCAGTGCCAGGAATCCCCAGGCGTAACTGGCCAGCAACCGAGTACGAACCTTCAACTGGTGGTCGAAATAGCGATCGTTGTGTTGCAGATGTTGCGGGCGCAACAGCATGCCTTCCTGCCAGATGACCTTATCGTGATTCATCGGTCAGCCACCTTGGCCAGTCGCTCAAGCGTATTGGCGATTCCATCCTCGTCGAGGGTCAGGCGCGCTTCGGTCACCTGCGTCGCAGCCACCGGCAGTGTGTAGCGCCAGCGGGCGTGCGGCAGGTCACGGTACGCCGCGAGCAGGCCGACGTAACGGCCGCTCCCAGTGATACCGAGCCTGAGCTCGACGGTTTCACCTGGGCGCAGTTCCAGCTCTTCACTGGAAACCAGATCAGGGGCCAGTGTTTCCCTCGCGCGCTCATAAAGGCTGAAGAAATCTGCGTTTTCAAAAGCCACCGGGTGCTTGAGTTCGAACAACCGCACCACCACGGGCGATGGTCGTCCATTGAGATCGGGGTTGAGTCGATCACTGGCCGCCAGGGTGAGGTTGAGCTTGGTCATCGTCGAAAAAGGCGACAGCGTGGTGCAACCGGCCAGCAGCAGGGTCGTGGTGAGCGTCGTCAGTATCTTGGATAAGTGCATCGTGCAGTGCGGCATGGACGTCATCCGTGATGGTCGATTTGCAGGCTGGCAATCAAGCGAACCTGTTCTTCATAGGTCTGGGCCAGGCGCAGTTCGCTTTTCAATTCCGAGCGAGTGCGCAGGCTCTGTTGCAAGCCCTGAATGCTTTGCTTGAGCAGTAGCGCGGCGTTGATCGCCAGGGCCTCGCGGGCCTTGCCATCCAGGCTTTCGAGATCCATGCCCAAGGCCGTACCGAAGCGCTGCCAAAAGCCGTCGCGCAGGTGGCCAATAATTTCGTTGGGCGGGATGGGGGCAGGTCCTGGTTCGACTGGCGCTGCGACCAGCTCCGGCAAGAGCAGGCTTTCCATGTCGATACGCGCATAGTCCGGCCGTTCAAGGGCGTCCGTAGGCACGGGAGCAGGGTTTATCAGCTCATCGATGTCCAGCAAGGCCCGCTCCTGCTGATCCAGCGCCTGCAGCGGATCGAGCTCCAGAAAGGCGTCATCCGGGATGAGACTGTCGACCGGACTCGGACGGCTCGCTTCGGCAAGATTGCCCGCTGGCCCGGAGACCAGCCGTGCGAGGATCTCGAAATCGCCCATGATGTAGGCATTCCCATCCAGTATCGGTACCGGCTCGCCCTTGGGCAGGCGCACGCCGCTTTCACGATGGGTCGTGCCATTACCACTGGTGTCGGTCAGGAAAAATGCGCCGTCACGAAAACTGACGTACGCGTGACGCTTGGACAGCAGGCGCTCTCGGTCAGGGATGAGCCAGTGGCAGCCCTCGCCCCGCCCGATCACGCCACCGGCCGGACCGAAGGTCTTTTGGCACAGCCGTGACGGGACGAACTGACTGGCGTTGAGCATTTCGAAAACAAGTTCCATCTATCAAAGGCTCCTTGGCGTCACTTGCCGCGATTGACCGCCTGTGGATCACCCAGAGGGCGATAACCACTGTCGTTGAATTTATAATTGGCGTTGCAACCGCCCAGGGCGAATGACACGAGAATCGCCAACAGGACGGCTCTCCAGGGAAAGACAGGCATCAATAAGTCTCCAGGATGAAAGGGACGGGCTGGAACGTGTACGAATAGCGCGAGGGAAGGATCAACCATTGAAATCACCGCGCTGGACGTTCAGGCGCGCGAGGCGATAGATCAGTGTGCGCAGCGGCAGACCGAGTTCGCGGGCGGCGCGGGTTTTGTTACCCGAGTGCTCGCGCAGGCAATCGATCAACAGACCACGCTCGATCTGCTCCATCCGCTCACGCAGGTTGATACGACCGCGCTCGGAGGGGGGGTCGATGTGCAGCGAAAAATGCTCGATGAGCAGTTCGCCGCTCTCGCACAGGAGCACAGCCCTTTCCACGACGCTCTTGAGTTCACGGACGTTTCCCGGGAAGCCGTAGGCAGACAGGTGATCGAGCGCCGCGTCTGACCAGCGCACCGGATCACGCTGCAGAAGCGTGCAAGCCTTGTCGGCAAAATGCCGCGCCAGCTCAATGATGTCGCCTTCGCGCTGACGCAGCGCCGGTAACTGGATCGGGAACTGTGCGAGGCGGTAATAAAGGTCTTCGCGGAACTTGCCCTCCTCCATCAACTGTTTAAGGTCGCGATGAGTGGCGGCAACGATGCGTACGTCGACGTGGTGAGTGTCGTTGGAGCCCAACGGACGAATTTCGCCCTCCTGCAACACTCGCAGCAACTTGGCTTGCAGGGACATCGGCATGTCGCCAATTTCATCGAGCAACAGCGTGCCGCCGTTGGCCGCGTCGAATAGTCCGGCACGGTCTCGGTCGGCACCGGTGAACGCGCCCCTGCGATAGCCGAACAGCTCACTCTCCAGCAAATTCTCGGGAACCGCGGCACAGTTCTGCACGATAAATGCCTTGGATCGACGCGGGCCGTTGTCATGGAGAGCCCGGGCCACCACCTCCTTGCCGGTACCGGTCTCGCCCCGCAGCAAGACGGTATAGGGGCTGTGCAGTACCTTACTGATCAATGAGCAGGTCTTGCGCATGGCCATGCTCTTGCCGATCAGGCCGTAGCTGATGCCGCTCGGCAGGCTTGAGGTAACAGAGGCCTCGGCCGGACGGCGCAGACGCTGCAGCTGATGCAGCTGGCCAAGCACGAAGGCCCCGAGATACCCCAGGGATTCAGCGGCTCCATGCAAGTCGAGATGCTGAACACTGGCACACAACAACAGGCCTGCGACGCTCCCTCCCGGGTCGATCAAAGGTACACAAAGTAGCGATTGCCAGGGCGTGGCCCGGGCAGGCAGGAAGCGGGTTTCGTGCACGCTGTCGCTCAACGCGCCAAGGCACACCACACGGTTCTGGCACAGGGAAAACTGCAGCAATTGCTCAGTGTGGTAATCGGAGGACAGGCTTTGCGGGTCACGAAACTGCAACTGGCCGTCCAGGCATTCGGTGTTCAGTTCCAGGCGGGTACCGGTGGCATCGAGCAAATACAACTGCACCAGTTCACAGCCGCTGAGCCGTGCCACTCCCTGAATGAAATGCCCTACCAACTCCGCACCGTCCGCCAAACGTGAAAGGCTGGAGAACTGCGCCAAGAGCGCTTCGGCATAGTCCAGCGGCTGCGAGAGCTTATTGAACATGGCGCTCATCTCAGGAGAACTCACACGACACGCTGGCATCGCCGTTGAGCACCGCGTGTACATGCCGCAGCGGTTCGCCACCGGCCATGGCCGCGAGCAACCGGTCGGCAACCAGCGGCGTGACATGCCGGTCGAGCAGTTGGTCAATCAGCCGCGCGCCACGGTCATTGCGACTGCAGCGCTCGACCAGGTGGCTCACCAAATGCTCGCAGTAACTGAAGCCCAATTGACGACGGTGCAGCCGCTCGCCCAGGCGCTTGAGTTTGATTTCCACCAGTTCACGCAGCACGGGCCCGCTGACCGGGTAATACGGCACCACACACATGCGGGCCAGCAGCGCTGACTTGAAATGGTCGATAAGGATCGGGCGAATGGATTCCTCAAGGCGTTCGGCACTCGGTTGTGCGCCGTTTTCGCACAGCTCGTCAATACGCTCACTGCCCAGGTTCGATGTCATCAGAATCAGGGTGTTGCGAAAATCGATCTCCCGCCCTTCCCCATCATTGGCAAGGCCTTTGTCGAAGATCTGGTAGAACAGGTTCAACACATCCGGGTCGGCTTTTTCGACCTCATCGAGCAACACCACGCTATAGGGCTTTTGCCGCACGGCTTCGGTGAGCATGCCGCCTTCGCCAAAACCGACGTAACCCGGCGGCGCTCCGATCAGTCGGGAAACGGTATGTTTCTCCTGGAACTCGGCCATGTTGATCGTGGTGATGAACCGCTCACCGCCATAAAGCAGGTCGGCCAGGGCATGTGCCGTTTCGGTCTTGCCGACACCACTGGGGCCCACCAACAGAAATACGCCCATCGGAGCATCGGGTTTGTTCAGGCCTGCGGCGCCAGCGCGTAACGCGCGATCAAGCGCCTGCACGGCCGGTTCCTGGCCGCGAATGCGAGCACGCAGGTCTGTGGCAAAACTGGCGATTTTCAAGTTGTGCTCGCGCGCCAGTTGCGCCAGCGGTACACCGGTCCAGGCGTTGATCACTTCGGCGACCAGTCGCGGGCAAACTTCAAAGCTGACCAGGTGTTCATGGGTTTGCGCGGCCACCAGCGTGCCGTGTGTTTCATCCACCGCCGCCGCCAGGGCTTCGATACTGAGGGCTTGGTCCACTGCGCTTTCCCGTGCCCCGGCCAATTGCTGCCGCAGCGACAGCAAACGTTCCGCGAGGATACGTTGCTCGGTCCATTGGATTTCCAACGTTTGGCGCTCGTCTTCAATGGCCGCCAGACGCACCTCCAGCGCCTCCAACGCTTGAAGATCAATTGATAGGCCCGCCTCTGCATCGCGCCGCAGCGCCCGGCGTTGGCGCTCGCCTTCGGCCCATTCGCCGCGCAATCGCTCCAGACTTTGCGGGGCAGCGGCCAGGCTGATGCGCACGCGAGCGCAGGCGGTATCGAGCACATCGACGGCCTTGTCCGGCAACTGACGACCGGCCAGATAGCGAGCCGACAATTGCGCTGCCGCGACCACCGCGTCATCGCGCAGGTAAATGCCATGACTGTTTTCGTAGACCCGGGCCAGGCCACGCAGGATGGTCACCGCCTCGCTGACGGTCGGCTCGTGCAATTGCACCGGTTGGAAACGACGGGCCAGGGCTGGGTCTTTTTCAAAATATTTTTTGTACTCGGTCCAGGTGGTGGCCGCGATCGTTCGCAGCTCGCCCCGGGCCAAGGCCGGCTTGAGCAGGTTCGCCGCATCGGCGCCCCCGGCGTTGTTGCCTGCGCCGATCAAGGTATGGGCCTCGTCAATGAACAGGATGATGGATGTTGGCGAAGCCTTGACCTCGTCGATCACCCCCTTGAGACGACGCTCGAATTCACCTTTGATGCTGGCACCGGCCTGCAGCAGCCCCATATCCAGCGAAAGCAGTTCAACGCCCTCAAGCGCCGGGGGTACGTCCCCGGCGACGATACGCAACGCCAACCCTTCAACGATGGCGGTCTTGCCCACCCCCGCTTCACCGACCACGATTGGATTGTTTTTGCGACGCCGAACGAGGATATCGATCATCTGCCTGATTTCGCCGTCGCGACAAAGCACCGGGTCGAGTTGGCCTTCGCGGGCCTGTCGGGTCAGGTCATGGGTAAAGCGCGCCAGCAGGGAGCCGTCCGGCGGGGTGGGCAGGCCGGCAACCGGTTGAGCCTGTTGCGACAAGGCGAACGCTTTCAGCCGATCAATGCTCAGCCGGTTAAGCAGCGCCAGATAAGCACTCCCGGCGTAGCGAAGGGGGTTGCGCAGCAACGCCAGGAGCAACGCGGCTTGTCCGACTTGGCTACGGCCGAGTTCGAGATTGGCCACCAGCAGCGCATCCTGTAACCACTGCACCAGTTCCGGGGCGAATACCGGGTTGCGCGAAGCGCTGTGCCCCATCCGTGATTGCAGGGCCGCGCTCAGCTCGCCCGCACTGACCTGGGCATCCTGCAAGGAAAGCGCCAGCAGACCTTGGGGACGTTCCAACAAGCCCAGTATCAAGTCTTCCACCAGGACCTTGTCTGCGCCACGGGCCACGCATTGCTCGGCAGAGCGCTCCAGATCGCGCCTGGTTTCGGCGTCCAACGCCTGGATCAGTTGCTGAAGGTCTACGTTGATCATGTCATCCATTCCTAATGAATTTTGCTGCCAAGGGTCACCACGCCATCGGCGCGCTCGTGTCCCAGCCAACTGGTCCATCCCAGGCGGCAGGTATTCTGTTCACCGATGCACAGCTCACGAATCTCCTGCTGGCGCAGGACCAGGCGAATGTCATATTCAAGGGGATCACGCAGGGTGAATCGCACCAGCGAGCACAACGGCTGGTAACCGTTTCCGATGGGCAGGAATTCGTGGAAACGCTGCCAGTCCAGCTCGCAGATATGGATCCGGAACTTGCCGCTGCGGTCGCGCACCCGTTCGCCGAGCACCAGGTCTTGGCTGAGCAGGTTGTTGGCGCTCCCCAGGCGATTGCGCTGTTCGTCAAGGATGTCCACATGCCGCTCGATGCACTGTTCGAGGTTCAGTTCAGCGTGTTTGAAGTAATAACGCAGTACCGCCTCGATCAGCGCCGCCGAATGGGCACGCAAGCTCAGCAAGCCCAGGTATGGCAGCAGACGTTTCCAGTTCAGTTGGCCGGCCTTGCGAATCTCTTCGCCCCCCAAACCGATCAACGCGTACAACTGCTCGGAAAATGGATCTCGGGCACCACTCTGAAAACTTGCGCAGTAACGGTACTTGCGCCAGATCGGCAACATCAGCCGTTGGAGACGATGGTGAAAGATGTCGAGGAAGTCGCGTGTCGGGTTGTCCTTTTCCTCCCCTAGGGCCTGCTCACCATAGAACGCTGGCAGCGGCGACCCTGCCCCCACCAGCCCGATCAGGTTCAAGCACAGACGCGCCCGCGCCTGGCCGTGTTCTTCGAAAAACTCCACACGATCAATGTCGCTGGCCGCAAACCCCAGACTTGGGTTGGCCTGGAACTCCAACCGGTCGTACAACGCTTCATCATCCAGGCCAGGGTGAGCCTCGCGCAGCCGATCGATGATCAGCAACACAGCCTGGAATAACGAGTACTCGCGTATTTCTCGTGTCAGCACGCTTAGAGAAGCGGCTGTTGGCCCATGCGGGGTGTCCATTGGTACACCTCTCCCTGTGTGCTGTTCACCCGCAGCTCGTGGTACGAATTGAGGCTGGCATACAACGCGAAGAACTCGTTGAGGACCGAGGCGAAGACGAACAGATCGCCCTCGCCGATATAACCTTGCGGGTCGATAGTCAGCTCGGTGCGCAAGCCACGCACCGGCAAGCCTCGGTGCAGGCGGTCGACGTGCTGGTGCCGGATGGACTTGAGCCCCTCCAGCAAACGCTTGCTGACTTTCTCTGCCTGCTCGTCGTGGTAACGCGGAAAATCGTAGCTTTCGAGAATCACCTTGAGCGCATTGACGTCTGCCAGCGACAAGTAGTTGAGCGACATGTTGCTGATCAGCTTCCAGAGGAAGTCGCGGTTGAGTGGCGGCGCGAAGCTTGGCGTGACCGGACCGATGTTGCGGAAACTCAGTGCCTCGGGACTTTTTTCGCCGGGTTGGTCGATGTCACCCGGCTTGAGCTCGCGAGGCAGGTTCCGGTTGGTGCACATCAACTCAATGGACAGGGTTTCATGCGGGTGAGTGTGCCGGACGCCAAAGCCCAGGCAAGTGTCCAGACCGTCGTGCAACAACGAAGGCCGCTGGCGAACGCTGTAGTAGGGGCGGCTGTGGGGTACATCGAAGCTTGAATCGTGCTCGAAAGACTCGAACGGCACATAGGCCTGATAACCCAGGCCTCCGGGACTCCAGCCGGTGACGCTTTCGACCGAAAACACGCCGCAGTGCGCCTGGTCGTAATCGGCCGGCAACAGCAGGTACTCATCCTGTTTGCCGTCCAGGCGGATCGGCTGGGCGTCATGCTTGAACAGATTGACGATCGGCGTGCAGTACAGCTTGATGTTATCCAGCGTCGGGCGCATCCGCTGGATTCCACTTTTACCAATATCGAAGCGCAGCTCCAGGCCACGCGTCTGTTCGATGCTGCCGTGCGGCAGGGCGTTGATCACGTCCAGGCCATCGATGTCGACGAACAGGAACTTGTCCTGGAAAGCGAAATATTCTTGCAGGTAGCGATAGCCGCGAAAGGTATTCAGCGGATACGGAACCAGCGCTTCCTCTTCGGCAAACCCTACCGGCTGGACACGGTCGGCGGGGAGCCTGAACGTCGTTGGGCTGCCATCTGCCGCCCGCAGGGCCTCGCCGGTGCCGTCCAGCGGGATCAGCTCGATACCCTCGAGGTTACGTAACAGGCTGAGATAGAGCATCTGGCTGATGTAGCGCTCGCCGGTCAAGTGCAGACGCAAACGGCTCAGTTGCAGCTCGCCCACATGACCGTCGCAACGCATTTCCAGATGCAGGCTCAACAGCGACCCTTCCCCTTTCACTGAGTAACTCAACCGGGTCAGATCAAGCGCCAGGACGTCGGTGGGGTAACACGTCAGGAAACGACAACGCACCTGTTGGACAGGCTTGCTTTCTACCGGCGTATCGCGCTCGACCCGCAGTGCGGGGCCGGATCGCTGCAGCGGATCGAACTGCAAAATGCCAAAGGCTGGCAATGGCCGCATGTAGTTCGGCCACAATAGCTGCATCAGCGAATGGCTCAGCTCCGGCAACTGGTCATCGAGCTTCTGGCGCAGTCGCCCGGTCAGAAATGCAAACCCCTCCAGTAGCCGCTCTACATCCGGATCCCGTCCGGCCTGTCCCAGGAAGGGAGCCAAGGCCGGGTTACGCTCGGCGAAACGTCGACCCAACTGGCGAAGCGCCGTCAGCTCGCTCTGGTAGTAATGGTTGAACGACATCAATGGCTATCCTTGTCTGACCTTGACCTGACCGCTGCCGTCCAGGCACGCGGAAAAACTGACCTGCCGCTTGATCCCTTCCACATCCAACAACGCATCGATGCGCAAGGAAAGGCGAAGCTGATCGGCGTTACTCGGCACTAAAAAGACACAGACATTGCGCAAGCGTGGTTCGTAGGCCTTGATGAAGGTCTCGATCGCCTTGCGGGCTTGGCTCCCCGCGTCGTGCAGGCTCAAGCGCATGTCATTGAGGTCCGGCAGCCCATAATCCGCGAGTGTCTGCACGCTACCTGCCCGAGTGCTGAGCATCTTGGCCAGATGCGCAGCAACGGATGTGACGGTGCAAACCTCGCGGCTCAACCCCCTGCGCTTTTCAGAATTACCAGCCAGTCGCTCGAAAAGGCTGCCGTAAGTCATGGGTGCTTACGCCTTGTCCAGCTTGCCAACCAACGACAACGTGAAATCGGCGCCCATGTACTTGAAATGAGGCCGAACGTTGAGGCTAACGCGGTACCAGCCCGGTTCACCTTCCACGTCGCTGACGATGATCTTCGCGGCACGTAGCGGACGACGGCC
Source organism: Pseudomonas beijingensis (assembly GCF_030687295.1). Classification (NCBI taxonomy): domain Bacteria; kingdom Pseudomonadati; phylum Pseudomonadota; class Gammaproteobacteria; order Pseudomonadales; family Pseudomonadaceae; genus Pseudomonas; species Pseudomonas beijingensis. Next base: position 6,329,245 of record NZ_CP117425.1, read on the forward strand.
ACGGACTTCGGCACTCGGGTTCTCCTGGTCAGCCACGTATTGGCGAATCCAGTTGTTGAGCTCACGCTCCAGGTCCGTACGCTCTTTCCAGGAGCCCAGTTGCTCGCGCTGCAGCACCTTTAAGTAGTGAGCCAGGCGATTGACGATCATCATGTAAGGCAACTGTGTGCCGAGCTTGTAGTTCAGCTCTGCATGCTTGTCCTCGGCGCTGTTACCGAAAAACTTCGATTTCTGCACGGAGCTGGCGGAGAAGAAGGCGGCGTTGTCACTGCCTTTGCGCATGGTCAGGGAGATGAAGCCCTCCTCGGCCAGTTCGTATTCGCGACGATCGGACACCAGGACTTCGGTCGGGATCTTGGTTTCGATTTCGCCCATGCTTTCGAAGTGGTGCAACGGCAGGTCTTCGACCGCCCCACCGCTTTGGGGACCGACGATGTTCGGGCACCAGCGGAATTTGGCGAAGCTGTCGGTCAGCCTCGTGCCGAACGCGTACGCCGTGTTGCCCCACAGGTAGTGCTCGTGGCTGTTGGCAACGGTTTCCTTGTAGACGAACGATTTGACTGGGTTCTCTTGGGGATCGTAGGGGGTGCGCAACAGGAAGCGCGGTACGGTCAGGCCGAAATAGCGGGCGTCTTCCGATTGACGGAAGCTCTGCCACTTGGCGAATTGCGGGCCTTCGAAATGGTCTTTCAGGTCCTTGAGGTCCGGCAGTCCGCAGAAGCTCTCCAAGCCGAAGAATTTCGGACCGGCTGCGGCGATGAATGGCGCATGGGACATGCAGGCGACACTGGACACGTACTGCATCAATTTCACGTCCGGCGAGCTTGGGGACATGAAATAGTTGGCGATGACCGCGCCCACCGGCTGCCCACCGAACTGGCCGTACTCAGCCGTGTAGATGTGCTTGTACAGGCCCGACTGCATGACTTCCGGCGAGTCCTCGAAGTCGTCCAGCAAATCGTCCTTGGACACGTTGAGCATTTCTATCTTGATGTTTTCGCGGAAGTCAGTGCGGTCCACCAGCAACTGCAAGCCGCGCCACGCCGACTCCAACGCCTGGAATTGCGGGTGATGGAGGATTTCGTCCATCTGGCGGCTGAGCTTGGCATCAATTTCGGCGATCATGCGGTCAACCATGGCTTTCTTGACCGGCTCGCCGCTGTTTTGCGGCTTGAGCAGCTCTTCGATGAACGCAGACACACCGCGCCTGGCAATGTCGTAGGCTTCATCGTCCGGGGTCAGGCGGGTCTGGGCGATGATGCTTTCAAGAATGCTGTAGTCCGCGTTGTCCTGGCTCTGCTGCTGTACTGCATGGGTATTCATGTTTCGGCTTCCTTGGCTGAAAGAATCAAGCGCTCTTCGCGGTGGTATCCAGACCCAGCTCATCCAGTACGCGGCGGCGGGAATCGTCATCGGCGAGTACGCCTTCGATGGCTTTACGAAACGCCGGCGCATTGCCCAACGGCCCCTTGAGCGCCACCAACGCGTCGCGCAGCGCCATCAGTTTGCTGAGTTCCGGCACTTGCTCGACCAGGCTCGCCGGGTTGAAGTCTTTCATTGAGTTCAAGCGCAGCTGTACAGGCAGTTCCTCAGCGCCGCTCTCTGCCTGGAGACGATTCGGTACGCTCAGGGTCAGGCTCAGCGCTTGCTTGGCCAACACTTCGTCGAAGGTCATTTTGTCGATGCCAATCGGCTTGCGATCCTCGACCTTGCGTTCATCCCTGCGGTGGGTGTAGTCACCGATCGCCAACAGTTTCAACGGCAGTTCAATGTCTTCCTGAGCACCGCCGGTAGCAGGTTTGAAGGTGACGTTGATGCGTTCCTTGGGGGCGACCGAGCCTTCTTTGGCCATGACTTTCTCCTTACAATTTTGGACCCGGAGGTCTATTCAATAACCCGTTCCAGGTCGAGGTGACACAACCTGCGATGGGTCTCTTCCTTGCACTCACGTACAGAGTGGTTTTGTGGCAACAACTCGCAGCAGCTGTGCAACAAGTGCAGCACCTGCAGCTCCAGGGCAGGCTCCCAGGTGCTCAGGCCTGCGTTTCGTAGCGTCTGATCGAGGGCCTCCAGCTGAACCTTGGTGAGTTCGTATTTCCTGGCGGAGAAGCACAGGCGAGCCAGCGCGAACTGCCAGAGGAATCGCTCGCGTGCCCCATTGGCGCTTTGCATGGCTTGCCTGAGCAACTTAACGGCAGGTTTGAGACCGTCCTTGCGCAGGATCGCCTCGGCCTCCTCCAGCGCCAGCTCCCAAGGCGCCTGGTTGTCGGCGACATCGGCTGTGGGTGCCCCGCCGGGCCTTTGCAGGTGAGGCATGACCTGGGCAGCGATCCAACCCCGTGTGGCCGAATCGGCGAACGGCGTACCGTCATGCCAACGCAATTCGATAATGCCCGGCAGGCGCTGGATGAATAATGCGAAGTGGACTTCCACTTCACGCATGGCCAACTCGGCGTTCAGCCCTTGCAGGCATTCCCAGGCAAGCCTCTGGCCATCGAACCAGAACGGTGCCGTCGCCAGGCTCGCCTCGATCTCCACAAGCAGGTCTGCGTAATCACCCTGCTGGAGACGGTCCTGATAAGCCTTGAGTTTGTCCACCGGCAGGCCACGCAACTGGGTGACCTGCTCAGCGTTGCGCTCGGGCAATACATCGATGGCCAGCCAGAGCAGGGTGCGATTGAGGCGCAGGGCACGAGCGTCCGTCGCTTTTTGTTTGAGCCACCAGATGCATAACGGACGCGCCCCATCCTGCTGGGCGCGCAGGGCCTTGTGAGCTTCCTTTTCGTTTTCGATCGGAGCGCCGGGGGTAAGCAGTTGGGTGGCAACTTGTTTTACCTGAGCCACAACCGTTCCAATGGCACCAGGCTGCGGTCGGTTTTCGATGGCCCGCTGGATCATGGTGTTAAGACGCCGGCACAGCGGCAACAGTAGAGGTGCGTCATCCCCCAAGTGGACGGCGCAAGCAGCGTCGAGGCCTTCCAGCTGTTCCGCCAGATGACGGAACATCGGCAACTGCTCCTTGATCGCAATATCATCGCCGAACGCTTGCTCCAGGCGAGGCATCAGCCAATTGATGCTAGCGGCACGGGTTCGATTCTTGAACGGATGAACTTCAAGCCAATGGTGTTCACATAAGTGCTGCAAGAGACCGAGCCCGGCCAGCAGGCCCTGGAATGATTCACGCTGATACAGCGCCCAAACCAGCCAAGCCGCCACCCGCAGATCCTTCGACTGGGTGCGCAACAGCGCTTCACCTCCCTCCAGGATCTTCAGCCAGTCGACCTGGCCACTTTCGTGCATCGACTGAGCTTTGCCCACCTCACGTTCCAAGGCTTCGTATTCATTTGAAAAGCGCACGTCCGCACCCGCAAAACTCTCCTTGGAAACGGGCGTTTTGGCGAGAGCCAGATAATGGGCGAACAGTTTTTCGGAATACGACATTCACGACCCTGCTAAGACAATTGGTTTGTGGCATGGGCAATTTGGACGGCATGGCTATTCAAGATGAATATTCAGCCTCACTTGTAGGAAGTTTCGTTAAACACATCCAGACATCTTTCCTGCAATCACGTTATTTTCTTAGCTACCGAACGCCGCCAAGAATGCCAAGGTTTTCCACATAAAAAAGTAGGAACTTTCCTCTTTTCCAAAGAGACACATCCATATTGAGACCACCTGAAACTTCCGACGTCGAGGCGGCCTTTAACAAATTTGAGAACTCCAAGCCAGTCAACGAAAAATCACTTCAAATTATTTCGTTCGCGATCATTTTTTCTCTCAAAGAAAATTCCTACATCCTTTTCTTTTTTTACCGGTGCGTGCGCGCACCCTGATCAAGGCTGCTTCAATGAGACCAGGAGCCAAAGCCACAGCCCAAGGACGTTCGCATGTTCCATACCCTTGATTTGCCCAACTTCCGCCTCACGATTGCCGATCTCGAACATGACCTCCAAGTCGTGGCCTTCGAGGGTCACGAAGCCATCAGCGCCCCTTATTCGTTCGACATTGAACTCGTCAGCGAACAAAGAAATATGAATTTGGAAAATTTATTAAACAGGCAGGCCTTTCTAACATTCGATAAACAGGGCAGCGGTGTTCACGGACTGATTTATCGTCTTGCACAAGGTGACTCGGGCAAACGTTTAACGCATTACAAAATAAGATTAGTGCCACGACTGGCTTACTTGGAGCACCGCACCAATCAGCGAGTTTTTCAACAGACCAGTGTGCCGCAAATCATCACATTGATTTTCAAGGAACACGGCATTCTTAGCGACGCTCATCGCTTCCAGTTGAACGCACGTTATCCGCCTCGCGAGTACTGCGTGCAATACCACGAATCTGACTTGCACTTCATCCAACGGCTGTGTCACGAAGAAGGCCTGCATTACCATTTTCAGCACAGTGATTCGGGCCATCTGCTGGTACTGGGTGATGACCAGACCGTATTCCCCCGGCTTAAACACTGCACTGCTTATAAACACGACAGCGGCATGGTTTACGACGAACCGGTTATCCATCGTTTTGGCCTGCGACTGGAGACCCGAACCAGCCGCGTCACGTGTCGTGACTACGATTTCAAGAAGTCGACGTTCCTATTGGAGAGCAGTTGCCAGCCTAACCTCGGAAAAGTCCGGCCGGACTTGGAAACCTATGATTATCCAGGCGACTTTACCCAGGAAAAACGCGGCAAGTTATTGAGCCTGCGGACCTTTGAACGCCATCGCGCCGACTACCGCCAAGCTGAAGGAAAGAGTGATCAGCCGGCACTGACGACGGGACACTTCCTGACATTGAGTGAGCACCCTCGCCAGGAATGGAATGACCTATGGCTCCTGACCGAAGTGCATCACCAAGGCAAACAGCCGCAGGTGCTGGAAGAAATGCCCCCCTGCGATACGGGCAGGCATGAAGACCACCTCAATCAGGGCTATCGCAATCGCTTCGTTGCCACGCCTTGGGACGCCGTCTTTCGTTCGCCGCGGGTCTATAAGAAACCACGTATATCGGGCAGCCAGACAGCAATCGTCACCGGCCCCCAAGGCGAAGATATCCACTGCGACCTGTATGGCCGGGTCAAGGTCAGGTTCTTCTGGGATCGCGCGAAACGCTTCGACGACGGCAGCAGTTGTTGGTTGCGAGTCGCCTCGAACTGGGCAGGCAACCGCTACGGCGGCGTCACGATCCCGAGGGTGGGCATGGAAGTGTTGGTGACGTTCATGGAAGGCGATCCCGACAAGCCTTTGATCAGCGGGTGCCTGACCAACAGCGCCAATGCCTCGCCCTACCCGTTGCCTGCGCACAAGACCCGTACCGTGTTTCGTTCTTGCAGCTCGCCGGACGGCAATGGCTTCAACGAGCTGCATCTGGAAGATCGCGCAGGTCAGGAGCTGATCTATCTACGGGCCCAGCGTGACATGGAACAGAAGATTGAAAACGACAGCCGACTGGAGATTGGCAACGAGCGGCGGGAAACCATCAAGGGCAACAGCATCACCGTCCTGCACGCCGAGGAGCATCGGACCACGGCCGCCAACCGCACGGTCCAGGTCGAAGGCAATGACTACCTGCGCGTCGCCAACCGCCACATCCGCGTTGATCAGGTACTGGCCGTCGAGGCCGGTCAACAGGTGCATATCAAGGCGGGTGCCCATGTGGTTCTTGAAGCTGGGGCGACCCTCAGTTTGAAAGCCGGCGGCCAGCACATCGTGATCGACCACAGCGGCATCTACAGCAGCAGTGCAATCCAGATCGGCGGCGCACCTATGGCCGGTATCACCGCATCGTCGTTCACGCCTGGTTCGACGGCTCCCCTGACGGCCCCCCTGCCAGTGCTCGCCACCACCCAACGAGCCCTGATAGCGGCCAGCAAAGCAGCGGGACTGGATTTCTGCCCCCTCTGCGAGGCTTGCCGTGAGGGTTTATGCCCAACGGAGGCCGCCGCATGAAACGCTCACTCCCGCATCGATGGCTGATCGAACAGCAACGTCTTGGTCATGCCTTGTGCGTTGTGCTGGACTCAGAAAATGAGCATCACATGCGCCAAACATTGCTGAAAAGCAGTCGTCCCGACCAATACCTGAGTGTGTACGGCCAAACCCTGGTTGCTGAACTCGGTGACACCGGGCCCTTTATCTTCATCGTCGAGCGGCCCGGCGACGAACCTGTCAATGAACTGCTCGACCGGCCTGACAGCCATTGGGGCTGGCTTGCCAGCCTTCCCAAAGGGGGCCTGCCAACGTTGATGGAGCACTGGCGTGAGCGGTTGATTATCGGAGAGCGCCCTCATCAAGCGCTGTACCGCTTCCATGACAACCGCGTCCTGGCCCGGGCGCTCAAACATCTGCCCGTTGAAGCCTATCCGGCCTACCTCGGGCCAGCGCTAAGCGTCTGCTACTGGCAGGACACTGGCTGGGCAAGCATGCATAACCCGGCACCGGGGACATACCCAGTGCCTGCTTCGCCGCCTTGGTTGCAGGTGCCTGCTACCGCGCAGCAGGCGACACAAACTCGACTCCTCAATGCCCGCCGCTTCCTGTTGGCCGAACATGTCCGGGCCTTCGCCACACTTGCCGAGCAACGGGATCCAGAGACGTGGTTGCGTGCCACGCTCGATCAGGCCAAGGCATGGCACTGGCAGGCCCCTGAACAGTTGGAGTTCTTGCTGACTCAGTGCCTGCATGCACCCACCCATAGTCCGGCGTCGTACTGGCAAGTACGCCCGGCCGAAAGCCCCGACGAGCATTTTCAACGGGTACGCCTGATGACGGCATTCTGGCAAGGGGATGCGCCGCTATGAAATATGCCCTGCGAATTTCGTGTTTGAGCGGCTGCCTGGCGCTGACGATGGGTTGTGCCGCCAAACAACCGAACACGTTCATTTTTACGGCAGACTTGCCGCCTGACTTTGCCTACCGTGCCGCGGTGTACTACGTACCCGCTCCAGGCGAAACCTGCGCCGTCGAGACCCGGTATAACAAGGCGCCGGTATTCAACAGGGAGTGGCGCAAGGCCTACACACCTGATTCCGAAATCGTTATTCGCCGAACCCGCATGGGTTGCCCGTTGGTGATCGATCGCATCGAACTCGAGATCAACTCCGCCTACGGTAAGGATTGGAGCGATATCAGTCAGGACTCGGCCAATATCGTGATTCGCGATGCGCTGGAAGAACAATACAAAGGCGCTTTCAGCGAAGCGGGCGAAAGCACTTTTTACGGCCAATGCCAATGGTTGTTCCGCACCTCAGGCAAACCTCGCATCCTCAGAAAAATCCTCGACTGCAAAAAAACCGACCCTCAGGGCGTGCTTGGGCGCGGGCGTCCTTTCTCGGCGTACACCCTCGATCAGCTACCGGGCAAGACCGTGAGGATGAAGATCAAGTTGGCCCGCGAGGAGAGCCCTTACATGGGGGATACCTGGGTGAAGGTGCCTAACGGCTGGAAACGCTGCATGGGCGATAACTTCGAAGATCCATACGCATTTTGTTTTGGTAATTACAAAGACTTCAGCGGTTTTCAGATGCCTGACGGACGCAAATGCACTATTTATCCCGGCTGTACGGAATAAGGAGATCACGTATGACGTCGTTTCAAAAGGAATTGGAATCAAGGCTAAGCAATCGCATTTTGACTTGCCCTGCAGGGGGTAGATGGACCAGCTTTCAGCTCGTCGATGAATTGGGCTCTGGCGAGCCTTATGCGGGACTGTCCTATGTCGCTACCGATTCGGAAGGACAAAAATACCCCGGCAACCTGGATGCCACGGGTATCGGTAAAGTCACGAACCACTATGCCGGGCCGGTTGCCCTTGCCTTCGAGCAACAGTATCAAGAGCAGGAAAAGCTCTATATAGAACTTCAGCGTAGAGCCCACTACCCTCTCAAGATCACCGAACTGCAAGTTCGCGCCGAGCAAACCCGCTACCTGAACCCAAATGCCACCCGCACTCGGGAAAATCCGGCACAAGCCTGCGCAGATGATTTTTTCCAGGTAGAAGTTCGGCATCTGGTCAAGCATGTCGCCCATTTGCCCCCCGAGGTGTACCGCCATTACCCGCACCCGGCAGGGCCGGCACGGCTGATGGGCGAACATGGCAAGCTCGGCGTGGCCCTGATGCCGCACAGACACACGGTGCTTGAAATACGACCGTTGCGCGCCTTGCGTCCCATGCTGTCCACGCCCCCCGAGTTTTGCGTGCTCAACTTGTATCAACTGGCCCTGTTGTCGACGCTGACCTATTGCCCCTTCGGCCAGAAACCTGAAAAGGCGCCGATAACAACGCCGGTGAGCTTCACTCGGCAGCCAAGCGTGGGTAATTGGTTCGCCGACGCATTGGCCAAGTTCGAAGAACTCGGGGAGTTCTATCCGGGCCAGACAAAGCCCTACTACCCGCTGTATGAAGACGTGCCCTACTCCAGACGCCTGGAGATCGTGCCCTTCGACCCGGCGCTCTACGCGGTCAATGATCCCGCATTGGGGCTGCGTCAGGAACATCCCGCCAAAGTCCATTTTCTCGACGACACCGGCGAGGAAAACAGTACAAATACCCAGGCCTACATCACCCACAACGATGAGCTGATCCTGATAGCCGTGCGCGGCACCCAGCAACTCGCCGACTTCCTGCGCGACGCCGATGCACGTCAAGTGCCGTTTGAAGAAGGTGTGGGCCAGGTGCATCGAGGATTCTATGGCGCCGCCAAAAAAACTGCGGCCTTCGTGACGCGTTATCTGGACCGGTTCTACGCAGGGCAAAAACTGCTGATCTGCGGCCACAGCCTGGGCGGCGCGGTGGCCTTGCTACTCGCAGAAATGCTGCGGCGCAGACCGGAAGGCTACACCCTCCAGCTCTACACCTACGGCGCCCCCCGCGCCGCTGATGCCACCTTCACAAAAAACGCCGAAGCCCTGGTGCATTACCGAATGGTCAACCACAACGACCCGATACCCAGCGTGCCCGGCAGTTGGATGAATACCCAGAGAGGCGTTTATGGCACAGGGTTGGCCCTTGCATTCGCCAACGTACCGGTCGGGCTTTCCGTATTCGTCGCGGGCATCACTCGCTGGACGGGCGAACCGTATGAACACCACGGCACCTTGCGGCATTTCCTGCCGGTGGAATTCGGTCGCAAGGAACGCTCCTCCATTCTGTGGATGCCCCGTTGCGACACCATCACCCAACACGCCGCCTGCGACGTGGCCCTCGAACATAAACATGGCCTGCCGGACCGCCCGGCCCTACTGGCCCAACTCATCCAGACCGGCAACCACTTCATGGTCCCCAGCTACATCCCCGCTTGCTGGGCGACCTTGCGGCGCTGGCAGCAAGCGCAAATCAGCGGAAGTACGCTGGTGACAAGACGCGAATATGAATGGATCGACAATGCACTGGCGCGGATTACCCAACAGTTGCGCGATGAAGAGCGTCGCCTGGCGGGAAGGAGCGCGCCCAATGGACGTAGCGAAGGCGCCCTCAACGTTGCGCTCATCCGCGAGGTCGACAAGCTGCACAGTACGCGCGCGCGCCTGGCGACACTGCGTACCGCGTCGGTGAGGGAAAAAGACGTCTATGGGAGCTTGTCGGAACAACCTGAGCAACTGGCCCACAACCTGGCTCGCTGGCAGGCGCATCCGGAGAACAGGGTGGCGGAGCAACTGGCGATGGCACCGGCCATGGATGACGGCAGTGAATTGATCCGTGGTGGTCACGGGTATGCCATTGGTGAACCGTATACGCTGGATCTTGATTCCATCATTTGACCGGCGCGGCTGCCAACCTACGGCGGCTGCGCCCGAGGCGTCGGACTGACTTGAGCGCAAACAAGCTCTGTCGCCACGGACCGCGTACGTCTTCAGATTAGGTATGCAGCTCTACTGCCTTCTCGAAGGACGGCTAATTTCCTGAGGATCACTAGCTACAAGCCCATTCTTGCTCGCCAAGAGCTTTACAGATCAAAAAATGATCTTTTTTAGGTTGAATGCTATATTTAGCTGCCCAGCTAAATATTGAATTTAAGCTAATATATTGCTCAAGCTGAAAGTTTTGCTGGGCAGCTAAAGATGGGAAAGGAGCTAAGATATGGAAAAACATCATGATTGGAGCTCCAAGCTTGAGAGTCAGGTCTTGGATAGCTTAGGGCACAGTCTCACTGACGCTTTTGGGCACGAGGCGCGCCTTAAAGTGCACGCAGGGCATGAAGGTCTAGCCGCAGGCCCTGATGCTGTGATCGAGCTGAGCACGTCAGCTAAAGATCTACAGATTCTCGTCGAGGTCATTGGCAGTGCTTACCCTCGAGACATCCGAGACGCAGTCTGGCGCCTGGACAGTTTTGAACGAAATCGACTCCACGATATGGACAGTGTCCGGATGATTGCAGCGGAGTCGCTGAGCCCTGGCGCAAAAAAAGAATTGAAAGAGAGAGATATCGCTTTTTTTGAGCTAGGTGGAAGCCTCTACCTCAAGCATGACTCTTGGCTAATTGATATACAGCGACCATCAAAACCCAGCGCCTCAAGGCGAGCGTTACAGCTTTTTACAGGTGCTCGCGAAAATGTCATTCATTCGCTGCTAGTGCACAGCCATGAATGGCTGACGGGCACTGAGCTATCAAATTTAGCAGAGACCTCTCAATACACCTGCTCCCTGGTGCTTCAAGAGCTGACTCAGCGCGAATGGTGCGAATCAGTAGGTGGAGGTCCAACCCGACGCAGACGATTGATCAACCCAGGAGCGTTACTCGACGCGTGGGCCGAGCAATGGCAGGCACGAGCACGTGAGAATTCATCCACTTGGTATACGTTTGTGGAAAGCCCAAAGCACCTGCTTGCACGGGTTGCAGAAACAGTTGCCGAAAAGCAGATCGATTTTCCATGGGCATTCACAGGGACCGCTGCTGGCAACGTATTCGCACCATTGCTAACAAGCACAGACACTGTCGACCTGATTGTCCCTAAGGGCTATGCAGAAGACATGGCCGATATGCTCAGGCTCAAGCCCGCAAAAAAAGGGCCGAACGTCACCATCACAGAGCGTGAAGGCGCTAGCTTGCTGTTTAGGCAGTCCCATCCCGAATTCCCTGCATATTTTGTAAGCCCATACATTCTGTATCTCGATCTCCTTGATGGTCGAGGGCGAAACAAAGAGCTGGCTGAGCACATTAGGAAATTTTTGGAGGTTGAATGGGCAAGGAATTGAAACCCCGCACGGCTGCGGGGTACGACGTTGATATGACAAACGCCTGTGAGAGGACCTTACTCACACTACTCAGTGCGTTTGGTAATTTGAAAGACACATTGCGCTTAATCGGCGGCCTAGTGCCTCGCTACCTGACCCCAGAGGCACCACCAGAGGTGCCAATGCATGCGGGTACGTCTGATGTAGACCTTGTGCTGAACCTAGAAGTCCTGGCGACCGGCAACGAATACGCCAGCCTTGCCGATCAGTTGAAGGCGCGAGGCTTTGTACGTTGGGTCGAGGATGGAAAACCAACGTCTTGGAGATGGCGCAGACAAGTTGATGAGCATATTGAGGTCGTCGTAGAGCTACTACGTGATGCCGGTGACGAGCAACCTGGAAAGGCCGTGAGCGTTAGCGGCGAGCAGGTCTCAGCACTGACCATCAAACACGCCAGAATCGTGCACGACTGGTATCAAGAAAAAGAGGTCGGTGCTCAACTGCTCGACGGCGGAGGAATGTCGGTCGACATCATACGGTTTGCAGACGTGCCTGCATTTGTGATTCTGAAAGCTATTGCCCTTGACCAGCGGCAAGAGAACAAAGATGCAGCGGACCTCATCCATGTAGTTCAATACTCAGGCTCACTTGAAAACGTGGCCAGGCTTTTTGTTGAGCGAATTCGCACGGGGCAGCATGCAGAGGCCGTGAGCGATGGGTTGGCTGCATTGGCCCGGCGCTTTGGCGACGATAAATTCAGCGATGGGTTTGAAAAGGTAGGGTCAGTCGCATACGCACGGTTTCATGGCGGCGAAGATGAAGACGATCTGATTAGCGCACAGCGCTATGCGGCAGGCTTGATTCAAGGTTTGCTCGCAGAAATCGAAGCTCAAATGGCGAAAGCTACCTGACTCAGGCTGTCCACCACCAAAGCTCACTGCGATGATGGTCGAGTCGAAATCGACAATAGCTACGCCGAACGGGCATTGCGCGCCGAGGCATCGGGTCGCAAATTACCTGTTTGCTGGTTCCGACGCCGGCGGAGAACGAGCCGCTGCGACATACAGCCTGCGGGGTTCGACCAAACTCAACGGCCTGAACCCGCAGGTCTTGACCTACGTACCGGAACGCATCGCCGAGCACCCGATAGCTGCCGCCCTGAGACGTGTCTCTCACACTCACAAAACACTGCGAGGCTGCCTGACCCATGGCTAAAATTGTTCCCTTGCCTAAGCCCGAGCGCGACTTGTTGCTCCTGCACATCGAGCTGAAGTGGATGACTCCAACGATTTGGCGTCGGTTCGCAGTGCCTGAAAACATTACCTTGGGCAGGTTGCATCAGGTGATCCAGATCGTGATGGGTTGGGGCGATTACCATCTGCATGAATTTGAAATTGCCGGTGAGAATTACGGCGTGCCCGATCCTGATGGCTGGGGGCCGCCGGTGAATCTGGAAGCTCGTAAAACACTGATCAAGGCACTGAACGGAAAGCGGACATTCAATTATCTCTATGACTTCGGTGATGAGTGGCATCACCGTATCAAGGTCGAAAAAACCATTACCCGCTACTGCCTGTCCTCAAGTGCCGTACTGCCTCGAGGGCGCCAATGCCTGCCCACCGGAAGACGTGGGTGGAGGGCCGGGTTACGAAGTGTTTTTAGAGGCCATGACCAACCCCGAACATCCCGAGCACGACGCTACGGTGGAATGGTACGGGGAGATCTTCGACCCGACGTTCTTTGATTGCGAACGCGTGAACCAGTGGTTAAAACGGATCAAGGTCTGAGTGGCAGGCGGGTGTAGTGCGGATGCTTACCTCAGATTAGGTAGGTAACGTGCTGCCGCCATCGCGAGCAAGCTCGCTCCCACAGGGGTTGGCGGTGTGTGCTCATTCTGGGATCAGCTCGGGACGGTCAACGACGCTCAACCTGTGGCGAGGGAGCTTGCTCCCGCTGGGCTGAGTAGCAGCCCCAAAACGGCCGGCGCATTCCTACAGAAAAACCGCTGCCCCACCGGGTGAGAGCCACGCTTCCTCGCCCCGAATCCTGGGCATTACGAAGGCTTGTTTATTCTCCCACCGCCCCCCTTCCACCAAGCTACGAATCCTTGCGCCATTGCCTACAACTACGCCAGAATCCGCCCGCTTGTGCGCCTTGCCCATGGGTTCTATCGTTTCCCTGCCACTGCCCATCAGTGGTCGGGTTTAGTAGCCCGAGGTTGTGTCAGTAAGATGCACGAGCACTCCATCCAAACAGGTTCCTAACCTGTCCTTGATGGTGGCTGTGCGCAGGGCGCTTCGGCGCGCCGGCAATGCTGATCTCCCCGGTCTACTAACCTGCGTACAGCCGCCACCCTTCTTTTAGTAGGGAAGAGGTTGCGGCTTAACCATGGAGTATCAGCACATGTTCAAGCCAACACCGAATCCCCCCGAAGCAGATCGCAGCTCTGCGTCCACCAAATCCAAAACTAAGAAACAAGACGAAGCAGAAAGGCGCGCCTTGGATTTTTACCTGCAACCGAAACCGGAAAAACCCGAAGATGCATCCAAACCGGGCCAGCTCTTCACCGTGGCAAAAAACGCCGACAACGAATGCCTGCTCGCCAACCTCAGCGAAAACCTGGCATCCGCCGACGCGATGATCAGCAACCTGGCCTTCGACCTGGAAGGCCCCCGCCGCCACATCGCCCTCGGCATCCAGCAATTGATCGAGATGAGTTCATTGCTGGCGAACCGAGCGCTGGATAACGTCGACCCTCGCTAACCGCTACACCACCCGTGGCGAGGGGATTTATCCCCGCTGGGTGGCGAAGCCGCCCCAAAACAGGCTGGCGCATTTCTTCGGAAATACCGCGTCGGCCGGTTTACGACGGCTGCGCCGCCGAGCGGGAGCAATCTCTGGCCACGGACCGTGTACACCCTTAGTCCGGGCATATAACGTGCTACCGCCATCGCGAGCAAGCTCGCTCCCACAGGGGATTGGGGCTGGGTACCCACTCTGCGACCACCTCGGGATGCTTAGCGACCCGGCCTTTGCGCTGAGTGGTTTCGCAAAGCCCTACGCGCCTTGGAATAAAGCGCGTCGCAAATCAGTCGAGATTCACTCAATAAAAAAGAACCATATTATTATTTATGAACCAATCTTGATAATTTGGTTTTTAAGGCGCAGGATGATTCCATCTCCTCTGCTTCGGAGGAACGCTACTGGAGTTGTTCCCTATGAGCGATGAAAAGGCCGAAACGGTCTCCTACACCCTGCGCAACCTGAGCAGCAGCTTGGACAAGACCATCGCCGCTGTGGCCAGTACGCTTGGCAAATCGAAAAACACCTTGATCCTTGAGACCTTGGAGCGGGAGTTTTACAACTACATCACCACCTACGCCCGGTCGAATTTGCTGGTTTCGGCGATGGATGCCGAGCTGGCGAAAAAATTCGGAATCGAGATTCTTCCGGAGTGGTATGAAAGCGTCCACACCATCCAATATGACCGCTACCTCAGTACCGAACTTAAATTGGACAGCATCGATAAGGTGGATGCTGTGTTCAAGGGGAACCTCCCGTTGCTTGAGTTGCGTGCCAAGCAGTTGGTAGACAAGGGTTACCTGAAACTGCCACGGGGCATCTCCTTGACGTTCGCCTTGTTCATCGAAATCGCCAAGCAAGATGAGGTGCTTGTTCGCAAGATTCACAAAGGACTGTTCGGAATCAGTGAGAACTTCTACGAATACGTGAACGACATTCGTAAAGCCCTTTCGCTTCCCGCTATCAAGCCCTGAATAGCCAATGCCAGAGCTACACCTCATTCACCCTGCTGATTTCGTTCACCTAATAGATGAACAAGGAACTATGACGCATGCTACTCGACCACCTTAGTGAAATTACCGACAACCAACACTACCTTGTAAAAACAAGTATTCACTACGACGAATACCTGCACTCGCTAAATAAAATCCTCAACGCTCTTCAGGCTAAAATAGGCGAGAAGAAAATCAATCGTCTCATCCGAGACAAATTACAAGTTCGCGCCGGAGCTTTTAACGAGAGTCAATATATACAGGCTGCCTGCGAGCTGACAGCCATGAGCGAGTTCATCGACTATCCAGATGCGGCATTCGTCTACGAAGATAAAATCACTCCCCCTAAAGACGTAGACTTCAGCGTAACGGTCAAAGGAAAAAAATATAATCTGGAAGTAAAATGTGCCTCTTACAAAGATGAGACACGCCTCCCTGACGAAGTGACGCTTACGTTTTCAAATAGAATGCCAATCCGCGAACAGGCGCTTGGAGAGGTGGGTGAGCGCCTGATGTCGAAAGGCAAAATTGTCAAAGAAGGGAAAAATCTAGATAACGTAATGAAAGATTTTCTTGAGTCCACCCAAGAAAAAGTCAAACAATGCAGAACAGACGACACCAATATATTAATTGTATGCTGTCACGACGAAATTGACATGCAGCTGTGGCGTGGGTACCTATTTGGGGAGGGTGGATTCTTTACTGAAAGCAGCCCAATCGGACACGAACGATTCGATCACGTAGATTTCGTTCTATTCACCAACACTTATAACAGACACTTCCAATATTTCAATGATCCGAGGGTATCCAATCACTGGAGCCTCTCTTCCTCTTTTAATTTACTGTACCCGAACAGATTTTCAAAAAAAAGCAAGTCTATATCCGTTGAAAGCGGACGAGAAAAGCTAAGTGAACTAAATAAAATATTTCCCAACCACAACATAAAATTCGAAGACTACCTGAAGAACCAGGAAGATGTTCCTTCTGGAGAAAAAAAAGCGACGAAGAGCTTCCTTGGCGTTGCTTGGTACGCCGACAAATTCAAGGCCAACAGTGTTTTTTATTTTCGACAGAGCTGAGTCACGCGCCCTTATGTGATCAAGACATTATCAATGACAAGCAAGACCACTTGAGTACCTGTAAATGGCCACTGTTCCTGACGTTTTCATTATTGAAACATTAAACCCTGACGATGAAGGCAATGGTCGCTTCGAAGGCAGCGTTATTTCTTCAGTCTTGAGGCTACACGAAAAAAAACCAATATACTGCTATGTCAGGACGCGGGATCAGTTCATCGAAGCTGTTACAGAGTTCGGAAAGTCGAGATATCGGTACCTACACATCTCAGCTCACGGGAACAAACATGGATTATTTACCACCAATCAGGACAAGGTGAGTTATATAGATCTTGCAAAAATCCTGGCACCTCACCTGAAGAAACGTCGCCTCTTCTTATCCGCTTGTTCCATGATCCATGAAAAATTTTTATCTGCACTTTTCTCTACTACCGAATGCATCTCAATTGTGGGACCTCGCAAGGCATTATACTTTTCTGACGCAGCGGTGACTTGGCCCGCCATTTACCATCTTATGTTTTCTGAAGATACTAAAGGCATGGCTCAAGCTCATCTTAAAGAACAGCTAGCCCATGTCCGCGCTCTTTTTAAAATCGACCTGGCTTATTGCTCAAAATCAAAAAAGAAATGCGGCTATACTCATAATCTCTTGCCTGATTAACACCGCCCCCATGCCCCAACCCCGCGCACACCCGCGCCAACAAGGGGCGATTTACGGTCAAACCTTTTGGCCATTTCGATCCCCTTTTGGCCTCTCCTGCCGTTCTCCAAAACCCCGCACACCGCAAGACTGTGTCTAAACCGACCAGCCTTGCGGAGAACAAAAAAATGCTGACGATCTACTCAGACGATCACCACCTGCACCACGGCCGCTGCGAGTTGATGGACGGGCAATTGATGCCCTGTTTCGAGATGCCGTCCCGGGCCGATCATGTGTTGGAGCGGGTCAAGACGCAGGGGCTGGGGCCGGTGGAGGCGCCGCAGGATTTTGGCTTGGGGCCGATCCAGCGCATCCACAGCGCGGCGTACCTGGAATTCTTCAAAGGCGCTTGGGACCGCTGGGCCAAGTACAACCGCGACGGCGATTTGTTGCCCTTCACCTGGCCAGCGCGGACCTTTCGCACAGTCATACCCACCAGCCTGCACGGCCAACTGGGTTATTACAGTTTCGACGCCGGCGCGCCGATCACCGCTGGCACGTGGCAGGCGGCCTACAGCGCCGCGCAAGTGGCCCTCACCGCCCAGGCGGACATCCAGCGTGGTGCGCGCAGTGCCTTTGCCTTGTGCCGCCCACCGGGGCACCACGCTGCCGGTGATTTGATGGGCGGTTATTGCTACCTCAACAACGCCGCCATCGCCGCCCAGGCCTTTCTCGACCAGGGCCATAAGAAGGTCGCGATCCTCGATGTGGATTACCACCACGGCAACGGCACCCAATCGATTTTTTACGAGCGCAGCGACGTGTTGTTCACGTCGATCCACGGCCATCCGGAGGCGGAGTTTCCGTTTTTCCTGGGCTATGCCGACGAGCATGGCGAGGGCGAAGGTGAGGGTTTCAACTTCAACTATCCTTTGCCGGCGGGCTCAGGCTGGGACACCTGGAGCGCGGCGCTGGAGCAGGCCTGCGGGCAAATCCGGGGTTACGACGCCGACGTCATCGTCGTGTCCCTGGGCGTGGACACCTTCAAGGACGACCCTATCTCGCAGTTCAAGCTCGACAGCCCGGACTACCTGGCGATGGGCAAACGCATCGCGGCGCTCGGCAAGCCGACGCTGTTCGTGATGGAAGGCGGTTACGCGGTGGCAGAAATCGGCATCAATGCCGTGAACGTTCTTGAAGGTTTCCAAAGCGCCCCATGAGGAAATAACAGCATGAACAGACTCAAGCGTTTAATGGCTCCAGCCGTGTGCGCCGCGCTGCTTTGCGGCGCTGTCCAGGCCGAGGAACGCACCTTGCGCGTCTACAACTGGTTCGACTACATCACGCCCAAGGCCTTGGAGGATTTCAAGGCGCAGAACAGCCAGGTCAAGCTGGTCTACGACATCTTCGACACCAACGAGGCCCTGGAGGCCAAGCTGCTGACGGGTAATTCCGGCTATGACGTGGTGGTGCCGTCCAACGTGTTCCTGGCCAAGCAGATCGAAGCCGGGGTGTTCCAACCCCTGGACCGCAGCAAGCTGCCGAACTGGAACCACCTCGATCCCAAGCTGATGAAGCTGATCGAAGCCAACGACCCGGGCAACAAGTTCGCCGTGCCCTACATGTACGGCACCATCCTGATCGGCTTCAACCCGGACAAGGTCAAGGCCGCCCTGGGCGACAACGCGCCGGTGGACAGTTGGGACCTGATCTTCAAGGAAGAGAACATCAGCAAGCTCAAGCAGTGCGGCGTGGCGCTGCTCGATTCGCCGTCGGAGATCCTGCCCCTGGCCTTGCAGCACCTGGGCCTGGACCCCAACAGCAAGAAGCCGGCGGACTACGCCAAGGCCGAAGCGCTGATGATGAAAATCCGTCCGCACATCACCTATTTCCACTCATCCAAGTACATGGCTGACATCGCCAACGGTGATATCTGCGTGGCGGTGGGCTACTCCGGCAGCTTCTCCCAGGCGGCCAACCGCGCCAAGGATGCCAAGAACGGCGTGACGGTGGACATGCGTCTGCCCAAGGAAGGCGCGCCGATCTGGTTCGACATGCTCGCCATCCCCAAAGGCGCGAAAAACCCGGACGACGCCTACACCTTCATCAACTATTTGCTGCAGCCGCAGGTGATTGCGCCGGTGAGTGATTTTGTCGGTTATCCGAACCCGAACAAGGACGCCACCGAGATGGTCGACCCGGCGATCCGTGGCAACCCCAATCTGTACCCGACTGAAGCGGCCATGACCACGCTCTACACTTTGCAACCGTTGCCCAGGGATGCCGAGCGTGCACGCACGCGTGCCTGGACGCGGATTAAATCTGGACAGTGAGGTTGACTGCTTTGTGAGCGCTTCGCGCTCAAGCGGGAGCAAGCTCCCTCGCCACGGGGTTGGCGTGCGCCATAGGAGTACGGCGCGCTATACATAGTTACCACCTTCCCTGTCTTGTGCCGCCCTAGCATGGAGTCCCCCAGCGTTTCGCTCCGGGACTCCACGTCGCACAAGTCAGGGAGACTCCGATGACACAAAGCTCTGCACCCACACGCCTCAAGCCCGCAATCAACCCCAAGGACGCCGTGCTCAACCGGTTGCTCGCCGGCCCCACCTACCCCGAGGTGGCCGCCATCCTCCTGCGGGACGGCCTCAAGAAGCTCTACCCCACGCTCAACCTCGACCCCCACACCACCGTGGTCGGCGAGCCGGCCTGGGACATCGTCGACGGCGAAATCGTCGAACGCCAGACCCGTTATGAGACCCTGAGCGACATGCTCGCCGGGCTGTTGATCGACAGCGGCCCGACGCTGCTGATCGAAGGGTTTCACTTTTTGACCCAACTCCCCCTCACGTCCCCCGATGTGCATTTGCCGGTGCGTATCGACCAGATCGGACGGCTGATCAACGAGCTGCAGCCGGCCATGCTGACGGCCTGCCAGGAACAGCAATTGGCCTATTGGAATGCCTCCGTGGGCGATGCCGGCCCGCGCTGGCATGAACTCTCCAGTGCATTGCGCACCGCCTGGGACGTCAAGCGGGTCAAGGGTTGGAGCGAGGCTGAATGCGCCATGGCCAGGCATTTGTTCCGTTATCCCGACCGGCAAGGCCGCCAGGACAATAACCTTTATGACGCCCATGCCTATCTGATCGACATCGACGGCATCGACGGCGATCAAGTGCAACGCATGGATGACAACACCATCGTGGTGCTGATCGGCAAGATCGACAACAAGGAAGTCATCCTCAAGTACTCGATCGTCAACAGCTATGAGAGGTTCGAGACCCAGCAGGCCTTGGGGCAGTCGCTCCCCGCCCACTTGGCCCCGGACAGCTACCGGAAAATCCAATGGCGGCTGTATGAGCCCGACGGCAATATTTTCGATTACAAGGCCTGCGGGATGATCGCCGAGCAGGTCAAGATCATCGGTGCTTCCAACGTCCCGGACATGTTGACGTTCCGCGAAAACAGCCAGGCCCCCGGCGTCGATGCCAATGACGACCTGGTGGAGGTCTGGTTTCAAAAACAGATGCCCCATTGGTTGCAGGCAGCATCGCCGTCCGACCAGGTCCTGTTTGCCCAGCACATGAAGAACCTGTCGATCTTGAGCCACGCCCACGCCGGCAAAACCTACCTGGACGATATTCCCGCCATCAAGGCCTTTGCGTTGAACGCACTGAAAACCCAGATGACCGCCGACCATGCCGATGCCGCGAAGCTCGATCTGGAAACCATCGAGATCGAGGTGCGCAGCCCGGTCATCTGGGGGAGCTTCGTGGTACCAGGCAGGGTCGACACGGCCCGGTTCAGCCTGGTGGAGCTGGCCTTGCAAAACCTGATCGCGCTGCCCCTGGGCAACAAAACCGTCAGGTCGCTGGACGACAGTGAATTACCCGAATGGATGACCGTCGCCTACCTCGAAAACCTCATCACCCAGGCCGATATCGGTCGCGTTTATCCTGAGCTGGTCAAGAGCAAGTTGCTCGACGATCCAACGGAGTCGGCCCGCCGCGAAAAACTCTACACCGACCAGTTGCGCATTCAGCTGCCGATGCTGGCGCTGGAAAGCAAAATCCGTGGCCAGGGTAACCTGGACGAAAAGGGCTACCGTTACGTCGCGGCCCTGATGGAGCCTGACGAAGCCGATCGCAAGGTGGACGGCAACCCTATCGTCCTGCGCCAACTGGCCTTCGTCCCGGAACTGCAACTGGGCAACTCGGAGGACGTGGTCACCAATATGTTCGTCATCGGGCCGCAGGATTCGAACGCCGGGCCCTGCCTGTTGTATCGACCGATGCTCGAACCGCAGTTGTGCCAATACCCGTCGTTCAGCAACCTGCTGTATGCAATCAGGCAAACGCCGGCCTTGCGCCAATCGGTGCTGGCCTGGTTGCCCGATGGGGTGCGTGACGATTACGGCCGCTATGTGTTCCCGGACCTGCTCCCCTCCCCCTGGAGCATCGTGGCGTTCGTGGCCGCGCCGTTGACGTCCTTGGCCAATAGCGGGCCCATCGGCTTGACCGACAAGACCCTGGGAACGGATTTTCTGCCGCTGTTGTTCAAGGCCAACGCCGAAGCCTTGGTCGAATTGGCCGATCGTGAATCGATCTCCAACCACGAGAGTCGCTGGCAGACCTTCAAGCGTGCCGGCTGGCTGATCCTGAACCTGGCCTTGCCATACCTGGGAACAGCCGTCGGCACCGCAACGTGGCTCTGGCAAATCCTCGACGAGATGGAACAGTTGACGCAGAGCCGCGAAGGGGCCGACAGCCAGGCCAAGTGGGAGACGTTCACCGACCTGCTGTTGAACATCGCTCTGGCGATCATTACCCACACCATCGACCGCGCCAGGGCCGCCCGACGTCCGCGCCGGCCAGAGGCACCGGAAGTAGTGGTGCACGAAAACCTGCCCAAGCCAAAACCTGAGTTCGTGATAGAGCAACGAGCACCGCTTGCCAGCACGACGTTGCCAACCGAACACTACGCGACCATTCGCTCCAGCGGCGCCTTGGTGGGCCGGTCGAGGGAGAGCGCCAAGCTGCTCGACAGCTTCAGCCTCGAAGCGCCCCAAGACCCAGGCCAGCGCCAGACCGAGGGCGCGCTCAAAGGGCTCTATGAGCAGGCCGGCGACTGGTACGCCAACCTGTCCGGCAAATGGTTCAAGGTGCTGGTGGAGGGCGAACAGGTGTCGATCATCGATGAGAAAGACCCTGCCCGCGCAGGCCCTCCCCTGATGGGTGATGCACAGGGCGAGTGGCACGTGGATACGCGTCTGCGTCTACGCGGCAGCGGGTCGCAAGGGATCAGGCAGAAAGTCATCGCCGCAGCGACACGTCGCCGAATCGAGCTGTTGCTGGAACTGAACCTGTTCGAGGCCAAGAAGCCGCAGCACCAGAAACTGCTGACCATGCAGGCGCAGGAAATGAACGAGGCGACGGGCGCGGCCAAGGAAACCAAGCGCGACACCTACGTCAACACCTTGAAAGCCCAGCGGGAAAACTACGAACAAGCCTTGAAGATCCTCTTGGAATGGCCGGTGTTCCAGTCCCGGCCCGACTACCCTCGCACCCGGCTCGGCTACCTGAACGCGCAGGTCAACTTCACCTTCGTGGAGATGGATGCGCTGAACGAACGCTTCACCCCGGTCATGGGCAAAGCCAAGGCCATGATCACCTCCGGGGTCAAGGTGCTGGAGCAAGCGCATATCGATACTGCCGAGAACATGATCCGCGTCGGTGACGACATGATCGAGCGCCTGGACTACATGGAGACCCGCTTCGCCGAGCTCAAGGAGGTGGGTCACGAAGGTTTCGAATTTGTCCGACGACACCGTAAAAAGATGCCGCTGTACACGAGTGACGACCTGCAACTGATCAAGATCGACATGTTTCGCCACCTCTGCCTGTCCCTTGAAAGTGTCGAGTCGATGCCCGAAGGCTGGGAGGCCATCAACCAGATCGTCGATAACGCCACGGTGGCGTTCCAAAGCCTGCGCGACGCGATCAATGAGCGCAGCGTGATCCGCTTGGACGAGCAGATCGACGCCTTCGGCAGCCTGATCGAACAGTTCACGGCTATCGACGAGCATCTCCAATACCCTGGCCAATGAATACAAGGGCAGCGCCCGCCCGATACAACTCACTCGATTGCGCACCGGGATTGGCCTGGTCAAAAAACGCACATTGCGCCATTTGGCCGCCGCCCTCGATGAACGAAGCAACCGGCGCATCGCGAGCTCGCCTTACGATCTGCGCCCAAGGCCCCGGAAAAAATTCATCCGGGCGCGCTTCTGGGGGCTCGTCAGTGGCGAACCGCGTTTATCCAAAACCCTGGAGGAAACCGATTGGGTCGACGTGAAGAATCCGTTTTCGGGCGAGATCATCGTCACGTTCCACCGCAAGGAAACCGGCGAATGGATTCCTCACGTCAAGCCCGACGCCACGCCGGCCGCCGTCCCGGCATTGGCCACCAGCATCATCAAGGGCACCGACCTGATCAACGGATTGACGGCGTTCAAGGCACAGATCGAGCAAACCGTAGAACAGACGCACCAAACGCCCGCCGGCATCGGGATGATCCTCAACGCCCATGCCGGCAGGATGGAAAAAGTCAGCGCGGCCATTCAAAAGGCCCTCGACCAGGCGCAAGGCGTCGAGTCCAACGAGACCGCTGAGCTTCCCGCCGTACAACGGCGCTCGGCCGAAGCCTTGCGCCTGCAATTGGAAAAGGAGGCGAGCGCGCTACACGTCCTGGGGTTTGAAACCGTACTGAACGTCATCAAGCGTCGCCCGCCGACCATGAGTAGCGTCATCTGGCTTAAAAGCCGCAACCAGATTTCCATTACCAAACAAAAGACCCGGCAACGGATCAAGACCCCGCCGTACGGCTACCTCGACCGGTATGAGATCAAGGACCTGAAAACCAATAAAACGCTGTGGTTCGCCGATTTCCGTTACTCGACCAACTGGGTGCCGGCCTATGCGTTTCTGTCCGGGCGCTTGAAAACCCTTGAGCAAATCGACCAGAAAGTCTCCCCGCTCGTCCCCACCAAGGCGTTCAACCAGCGTCAATTGATCGACCATTACCGCAGTGAAATTGCCGCGGACCAAGCCAAGGAGGTGTTCTTCCAGAAAAAACACGGGTGACCAGCACGCCGTACGGCTGCGTATACATAGTTACCACCTTCGCTGTCATGCCCCTCCCTAGCATGGAACCCCCGAAGCACTCGGTTTCGGGGATTCCACGTATCACCAGACAGGGAAAGCCAAATGACAGAAACCGTCACAACCACCATGAGTTTTACCTCCGAAGTCACCCTCAGGGAGGCGGTGCTCAATCAAATGCTTGCAGGGCCCACCTCCCCGGAGGTTGCCAGCCTGCTGCTGCGCAAAGCCCTCAAGAGAATGTACTCGACGCTGGACCTCGATCCACACAATACGGTGGTCGGCGAACCGAATTGGGACGTCGTCGACGGCAACATCGTGGAGCTTCCCACCCGCTATAAATCCCTCAGCGACCTGTTGGCCGAGCGTGTAGGCGAGAGCGAGTCGACCTTGCTGATCGAGGGGCTGCATTTTTTGACAAAGTTGCCCCTCACTTCTCCGCCGGTGCATCTGCCGGTGCGTATCACCCTGATCGGGCTGCTGATCAACGAACTGGTCCCCGCCATGACGTCCGCTTTCCAGGAACAACAACTGGTGTACTGGAACACGCCACTCGGCACGACCGGCCCTCGCTGGCATGAGCTCTCCAGCAACCTGCGCAAGATCTGGAACGTCAGCCAGGTCCCGGGCTGGACGGCGACTGAATGCGACATGGCCAGGCAGTTGTTCCTTTACCCGGACCTGCAGGACCGCAAGCGCCATGACCGCTATGACAGCCATGCCTATTTGATCGATATCGATGAAACGGACGGCGATACGGTCAGCCGCGTGAACGAAAACTCGATCGTGGTCTTGATCGGAAAGATCGACCGCAAAGAAGTCATTCTTACGTACTCGCTGCGCAACGGTTATGAAAAGTTCGCTTCACTAGAGGCGTTGGGTCAATCCTTGCCGACTCATCTGAACAGTGCCAACCGCACACAAATCCAGTGGCGGCTCTATGAACCCGACGGCAATGTTTTCGATCACAAGGCCTGCGGGTTGATCGCCATGCAGGTCAAAGTCATCGGCGATCCCGGGTTCCTGGAAGGCCTGATCGCCGACGAGAGCGAACAGGCGGACAACGACGGACCGAACAGGAATAACGAACCTGCCGAGGACTGGTTTCAGAAACAGATTCCCGGTTGGTTGCAAGCCGCGTCGACATCCGACCAGTTCCTGTTCGCCCAACACTTGAAGAACCTTTCGGCGCTGAGCAGCGCCCATGCCGGCAAGACCTACCTGGAGGGTATTCCCTCCATCAAGCAGTACGCGTTGAACAGGCTCAAGCAGCAGATGCTGTCGGACCATGCCGACGCCTCGACCCTCGAGCTGGAAAACATCGAGGTCCAGATACGCAGCCCGGTGGTCTGGGGAACGTTCGTGGTCCCCGGCAAAATCCAGACCACGCGGTTCAGCCTCGTTGAGCTGGCCTTGCAAAACCTGATTGCGCTGCCCCTGGGGGACAAAATAGTCAGGTCACTCAACGGCCATGCATTGCCCGAATGGATGACCGCCGATTACGTCGAAAGCCTCGTCACCCAAATCGACATCGGTCGCGTTTATCCCACCCTGATCAAGAACAAACTCCTCGACGATCCGGCCGAATCCACCCGCCGCGAAAGCCTCTACACCGCTCAGTTACGCATCCAGTTACCGCTGCTGGCGCTGGAGAGCAAAATCCGGGGCCTGGGGGACATCGATGAACGGGGTTACCGTTATGTCGCCGCGCTGATGGAGCCCAAGGCATCCGAGCGCCAGGTCGATGGGCAAACCATCGTCCTGCGCCAATTGGCGTTCGAATCCAAGCATGCACTGAGCACCTCGGCAGACGTCGTCACCAACATGTTCGTGATCGGCCCGAAAGAGCCGGATGCCGGCCCCTGCCTGCTTTATCGACCATTGCTTGAGCCGCAGCTGTGTCAGTACCCGGCGTTCAGCAACCTGATCTACGCCATCCGGCAAACCGCCTCCTTGCGCCAATCGGTACTGGCGTGGCTGCCCGATGGGGTACGTGACACTTACAGCCGGTTCGTTTTCCCCGGCGCCCTGCCTTCGCCTTGGGCCATTGCGGAGTTTGCGGCCGACCCTGTGTCGTCGTGGCTCAATAGCGCCCCCATCGGTTTGAGCGAGAAAACCCTGGGGGCTGATTTCCTGCCGCAGTTGTTCAAAGCCAACGCCGATGCCTTGGTCGAGCTGGCCGATCGGCAATCGGTGTCCAACAGCGAAAATCGGTGGGCCACCTTCAAACAGGCCGGCTGGTTGATTTTCAATCTGGCGCTGCCTTACCTGGGCAGCTCCGTGGGTACCGCGGCCTGGCTCTGGCAAATCCTGGACGACCTTGAAACGTTGACCCAGAGCGACGAAGCCTCCAACCGCCAAGCCACTTGGGAAGCCTTCATCGACCTGCTGCTGAACATGGCCATGGCGATCACGACTCACGCCATCGACCGCGCCAGGGAAAACGCGGACAGCCGTCGACCGGCGGCGCCAGCGGTCGTGCATGAATCGCAAAGCCCGACAAAACCTGAACTCGTGATCGAGCGGCTCGCCCCGTTAACGCAAAAGAAACCGTCACCTGAGCACTATGACGCCATCCGCGCTAGCGGTGCCTTGACAGACCAACCCGCAAAACGCGCCAAGCTGCTTGAATCCTTCAGCGTGAGCGAACCTGAAAACGCCGAACAGCCCATGATCGAAGGCGCGCTCAAAGGGCTCTACCAGCAGGGCGGGAACTGGTACGCAAAAATCGCCAGCCAGTGGTTCGACGTAACGGTGGAGGGCGAGCATGTGTCCATCGTCGATGCAAACGAGTCCACGCGCACCGGCCCTCCGCTGATCAATGATGCGGCAGGCGAATGGCGTGTCGACACTCGCCTGCGTTTGCGCGGCAGCGGGTCAAAAGGTGTCAGGCAGAAAGTCATCGCGGATGCGAAACGCCTCAGTAACCGACTGCTTGCCGAACTGAACCGGTTCGAGGAAAGGAAAACCCAGAACCAGAAGCTGCTGACCATGAACGCCAAGGAGATGAGCCAGGCATCGGGCGCTTCCAGGGAAGCCCGGCGCAACGTTTATTTGAGTACATTGAAAACCCAGCGGGAAAGCTATGAAGAAGCGTTGGAGATCCTGATTCAGTGGCCCGTCTTCCAATCGAGGCCCGACGCACCTCAAGCCAGGCTCGGTTACCTGAACGCGCAAATCAACTTCACGTTCGAAGAGATAGACACCTTACAGGAGCGATTCGCCCCGGCCCTGAAAACCGCCGTGGACATGACCACCTCGAACATCGAGCACGTGGAGCAAGAACACGTTGATGCCGCCGACAGCATGATCAGGATCGGTGACGACATGATCGAGCGCCTGGATTACATGGAGACGCGCTTCTCCAGGCTGAGGAAGGTCGGGCGCGAAGGCGTTGAACTGCTCCGGCAACACCGGGGGAGGATGCCGTCCTACACGAGCGATGCGATTCGGCTCATCCAGTTGGACATGTATCGCCACCTCTGCTTGTCACTGGAAAGCATCCCCGACATTCCCGAAGGCTGGGCCGACATGAACCAGCTTGTCGATAACACCACGATCGCATTTCAAAGCCTGCACGACGCCATCGATGAACGCAGCGTGATCCGCCTGGACGAGCAGATCGATACATTCGGCAGCCTGACGGAGCAGTTCACCGCCATCCAAGAACATCTCCAATACCTGGGCGAGGAATACAAGGACAGCGTCCGTTCAACCGAACTCAATCGACTGGGCAGGCAGGTCGGCAATCTTAAAAAACGGGCGTTGAATCAGTTGGCCCGCGCCCTCGATGAAAGAAGCAACCGGCGAAGCGAAGCCGGCCCTTATCGGGAACGCCCAAGGCCCAGGAAGAAATTCATCCGGGCGCGTTTTTGGGGCCTGGTCAGCGGGGAACCCCGTTTGACCAAGACCCTGGAAGAAACCGATTGGGTCGACGTCAAACACCCTCTCACGGATCGCATCATCGCCACCTTCCATCGCAAGGAAACCGGCGAGTGGCTGCCCCATGTGAATACCGATACGCCGTTGGCCGTCCCGGCGCTGGGCACCAGCATCACCAAGGGCAAGGCGCTGCTCGACGGATTGATGGCGTTCAAGGCGCAGGTCGAGCAATACACGAAGAAACCAGAGCGGTCGCCCACCGGTATCGGCCTGCTTCTGAACGCACACGCCAACCGAATGGAGAAAGTCGCCATCGCGATCACCAAGGGCCTGGACAATGCGTCGAACGAAACGGTGGGCATTTCGGCAGATCAACAACGTGTGGCGCAATCCACGCGCACGGCACTCAAGAAGGCATCGAAAACCCTTCACGACGAAAGCTTCGAAACCGTACTGAACGTCATCAAGCAGCGCCCGCCGACCATGAGCGACATCATCTGGCTTAAGAGCCGAAACCAGATTTCCATTACCAAGCAAAAAAATCGACAACGCATCAAAGTCCCTGTGCATGGCTATCTCGACCGATATGAGATCAAGGACCTGACCACCAATAAGACCCTCTGGTTTGCCGATTTCCATTACTCGAGAAACTGGGTGCCGCCTCATGCGTTCCTTTCCGCGCGTTTGAGAACGCCTGAGCAGGTCAGTCAAGGGATAAGCGTCGAGTCCACCCAAGCACTTAATCAGCGGCAACTGATGGAGCATTACCGCAGCGAAATTGCCGTGGATCAGGCCAAGGAAGTGTTTTTTTCAAAACAATCATGACGGTAAAAACCAGGGCATCCACAGATGTCCTGGTTCCGCGTCTTCAGATTTTCCAGGCAGTTGCCAGGTTCGCCAGCGCGACGGCTATCGCCGCTGGCGGGACCGCTGCGAACCCCAGCACCAAGCCGGCGCGTACCTGGGACGACGTTGTCGCCGGCAACCAGTAGCTACTCAAGCCATTGACTTCCACGCCTGCGCTGACCGCTTGGGCGATCAGCTCGTGCTCACGTTCAATGCTGTCCACCGGCACCGTGACATGGAGCCCGGCCACCACCGTGGGCATGGCGCCGACACCCGCAACGGCCTTCGGCCAGCCCGCCAGCAACGCGTCCCGCCGGGCCAGGGCTGCCCTGCGCATCCGCCGGATATGCCGCTGGAAATGCCCGGCGGCCATGAACTCGGCCATCACCGCCTGGGTGCTGACTTCGGAGTGGCGCACGTCCACGGCGCGGCGCCGGGCGAAGGCGTTGACCAGGCCTGGCGGCAGCACCAGGTAGCCCAGGCGCAAGGCCGGGAACGCCACTTTGCCGAACGTGCCGACGTAGAGCACCCGCCCCTGGCGATCCAGTGCCGCCAAGGGCGCCAGGGGCGCGCCGCTGTAGCGGTACTCGCCGTCGTAGTCGTCCTCGACGATCCAGCCGTCGTTGCGTTCGGCCCAGGCCAGCAGTTCCAGGCGCCGTGGCAGGCTCATGACGACCCCGGTCGGATACTGGTGGGACGGGGTGACGTAGGCCAGCCGACAGTGGCTCAACCCATCGAGCGCCGTGCAATCCAAACCATCGCCATCCACCGGCACGCCCCGGACATCGGCACCGGCAACGGCGAACGCATGCCCGGCCGCGCGATAGCCGGGATTTTCCACCGCCACGACGTCGCCCGGGTCCACCAGCAGCTGTGCACAAAGGCTGATGCCCTGCTGTGCGCCACTGGTGATCACAATTTGTTCAGCCGTGCAGTGCAGCCCCCGGGAGCTGCGTAAATAAGCGGCGATCAGCCCGCGCAAGCGCGCATCCCCTTGGGAATCGCCATAACACAGCTGTTGCAGGTCCGGCTTGCGCCAGAAAGCCGCATTCAGCTTGGCCCAGACGTCGAAAGGGAACAGATCGAAAGCCGGCACACCGACCCTGAATGCTCGCGGCGGGCCACTGGGCGGTTGGGGCAAATGGTGGTTTTCGACACGATTCAACACACCGCTGTGGATAACTTTACTGGATGGAATCACAGGCAAATCGAGCCAGTCTGTGGATAAGGCTGTGGGTAAGTCTGTTGAAAACCCTGTGGATACTTTTGTGGATATGTTTTTCAGCGGCAATGTTGTCGAGGACAGTTTCGCCACGTAAGTACCATCACCAACCCGCCCTTCGATGAAACCTTCGGCGTAGAGCTGGTCGTAGGCGCGCACCACGCTGTTGCGCGAGATCGACAAGGCCGCCGCCAGGTCGCGGCTGGCCGGCAGGCGCGTGCCGCTGGCCAGGCGTCCGTCCAGCACTCGGGCACGCAATGCCTGGTACAGCTGACGGCTGAGCCCCTGGCGGCGATCCAACTCGATGCCGGCGGGGTTGAATGACAGTGGCGGCACGGCGTTGTGCATGACAGTCCTCACGAATGGACCTATCGAATTGGCCGGAAGTGGCTCTTACAACAGACCAATAGCCTGCCTAGGATGCTCGCATTCGCCAAGGAAAATCGTCATGTACAACCCCAAAGCCTTTGCCGTCGACGACCTGCCCCAGTTGCACCAGATGATGGGCGATTGCCGCCTGGCTGTGTTGGTCACCCACGGTGAGCACGGTTTGCAGGCCAGCCATTTGCCGCTGTTGCTGGACACGCAACAGGGGCCGAACGGCAGCCTCTACGGGCACATGGCCCGGGCCAATCCACAATGGCGCGACCTGGAAGCCGGCGCCGAGGCCCTGGTGATATTCGCCGGTGCCGAGGCCTACGTCAGCCCGGCTTTCTACTCAAGCAAGGCTGAACACGGCAAGGTCGTGCCGACCTGGAATTACGTGGCCGTACACGCCTACGGCAGCGCCGAGGTGTTCAGCGACGCCCATCGCCTGCGCAACCTGGTCAGCGCCCTCACCGACCGCCACGAAAGCGCTCGCGCCCTCCCCTGGAAACTCGATGACGCACCGGCCGAGTACATCGACAGCATGCTCAAGGCCATCGTCGGCTTCGCCCTGCCCATCCAGCGCCTGGAAGGCAAGCGCAAGCTCAGCCAGAACCGCAGCCCCGAGGATGTCGCCGGGGTACGCAACGGCCTCGCCACCAGCCCCGATCCACAGGACCGGGCCCTCGCCCACCTGATGCCTGAACAATCGTCCAAGGAGTGAACATGAGCCAACTCGACATCCGCCGCGTCAGCGCCGACGATCACGCCGCCTGGCTGCCGTTGTGGCACGCCTACCTGCGCTTCTACAACACCGAACTGCCGGAGGCGGTCAGCCAAAGCACCTGGCAGCGCTTGCTCGATGAGCGTGAACCGACCCATGCTGCCCTGGCCTGGCAGGGCGACACGGCGGTGGGCCTGGTGCACTTTATCTACCACCGTTCGAACTGGAGCATCGAGAACTCCTGCTACCTGCAAGATTTGCTGGTGACGGAACAGCGCCGTGGCACCGGCGTAGGTCGCCAGCTCATCGAATTCGTCTACGCCACCGCCAAGACCGATGGCTGCTGCAAGGTGCACTGGTTGACCCACGAAACCAACGCCACGGCGATCCAGCTGTACGAGCGCATCGCCGAGCGCCCAGGCTACATTCAATTTCGCAAAGCCCTTTAAGGAGCGCCTTATGTCGACTTCACTCGCTGATTGGAAAGGTGTCCCGGCGCCGTCTGCGCAATTGCTCGAAGGGCGCTTCATCCGCCTGGAAAAACTCGACCCGGCGCGGCATGCCGATGGCCTGTGGCAAGCCCTCGAAGGCCCCGGCGCCGACCCGAAACTCTGGGATTACTTGCCCTATGGCCCGTTCAAGGATCGCGGCGCGTTCGATGCCTGGCTGAACAACCACGCCGCCAACACCGACCCGTATTTCTTCAGCGTGATCGACCGCGCCAGCGGCGAGGTGCAGGGCATTCTCAGCCTCATGTCCATAGTCCCGACCCAGGGCCGCATCGAGATTGGCCACGTGACCTTCGGCGCGCCGATGCAGCGCTCGCCGAAAAGCACCGAGGCGGTTTATCTGCTGGCCAAGGAGTCGTTCACCCTGGGTTATCGTCGCCTGGAGTGGAAATGCAACAACGCCAACGCCCGCTCCAAATACGCCGCCGAGCGGCTGGGGTTCACGTTCGAGGGCGTGTTCCGCCAACACATGGTGGTCAAGGGCCAGAACCGCGACACCGCCTGGTACTCGATGCTGGATTCGGAATGGCCCGCCATCGGCGCCGGGTTCGAGCGCTGGTTGAGCGACGAGAACCAGCGTGAGGACGGGCAAGTGCGTGGTTTGGTGGAGTGTCGATCCTAAGTCAACTGCCGACCACCTACCCTATGGCGGACTGTAATCCCCTCGCCACGGTTTTTGGCTGGAAACCCAATACCCGCCACACCACCACCCCTGTGGCGAGGGAGCTTGCTCCCGCTGGGGTGCGAAGCAGCCCTAAACCTACCGCCTCGGTGGCTCAGGTGATTGCGTTCAGCCTTTTTGGGGCTGCTGCGCAGCCCAGCGGGAGCAAGCTCCCTCGCCACGGTTTTTGGCTGGAAACCTAATCTCCGCTACACAACGCCCCTGTGGCGAGGGCCCTTGTTACGGTACATCACTCGGGTATCGGCGTTTTGCGTGTAGCCAGGAATGATCGAAGCGATTCGGGGGTCACCCCCGGTCCGACGTATTGCCAGGCCCAGTCCGGTATCGTTCCATGACGACTCAGGTAAAGCGCGAGCGTCAGGCGGCTGTGTTCGGCAAGCGTTCCTGGAAAGTCAAAGTTGTGCAGAAATGCCAGCACCTGTCTCGGGGTCACGTTATAAGCGCTGAGAATAACCTGATGGGCGCGGGCTTCATCGGCGGCAAGGCTGTCGATCAACGCGCTGGTGAACGCCGACTCGGAACTCAGCGAATCAGGCCGCGCCAGTGTTTGCCGGATATTCTCATCGCTGAATTGCGGCCCCACCAGGTCTTCCCAGATTCGCCAGGCGCTACGCGCTGAGATACCGGGCATGGTTTGAATGGATTGCCAGAGGTACGGGATCTCGAACAAAACCGCGATCCGGCTATTGGAAGCCATCTGACCTGCAACGCTGAACAGCCCCGTGGCCGTCGACATATTGCTCTGATCGAGATACCGCGCACCTTGGAGAAAATCCCAAAAACTCACAAAGGCCTTCTGGTGGTAAACAAGGTAGCGCAGGTTGGCGTCATCGAACGGCCGCATCCAATCAATATCGATGCGGCCGCTTCTCACCACCTCTCGATAACGACTGCCGGCATAGGCGGCAATGATTTGAAGACGCGCGTCAGACAGCGCCGGATTACGTATCCATGCCGCAAGATTCTTCACCGGAAACAGGCCGCCCAAATTGGAACCGATCACGGGACTGCGCAGCAGGATCTGGGCCCGCCTCAACAAGGCGGGGTGACGCCCGAGGGTCACAGTGAGCAGGTCCGTGAGGTCTTCGACCCTGTCGTAGTATTTGAACTGGTCCATCAGATCATCGTCGTCGATGACCTTGCCCGTTTCATGCTCGTATCGACTACTCACTTTTTCGAGATCATCGTGATCTACCAGATACTTACCATCGAGTAGTTCTTCGAGCTGATCGGGATTGAGCCCGACCATGCACGGCTTCATCGTATTTGACGAAGGCCATGTCATTGCGAGGATGATGGTCTGTCAGGTCACGGGCCCTGATACCGTACTCGAGCATGATGTGCACCACGTCCTGAGTGAGCATGAGGTATTCATTATTGAGCAGTTCGGCGATTTCCCGACTGTTGATGGGCTGCAGCAGCACATCCTCGAAGAACGCCTGCAAGGCCTGATCCTTTTGCGCG
This sequence comes from Pseudomonas beijingensis, assembly GCF_030687295.1. Taxonomy (NCBI): domain Bacteria; kingdom Pseudomonadati; phylum Pseudomonadota; class Gammaproteobacteria; order Pseudomonadales; family Pseudomonadaceae; genus Pseudomonas; species Pseudomonas beijingensis. The sequence continues at coordinate 6,362,779 of NZ_CP117425.1, forward strand.
TAATACGGAATGCTGCTCAGCGCCAGGATTCCCGGCGGGCGGGGTGATAAAAATTGCCCGATGTATTGCAGGATCTCCGGCGGCAAGTTAGCCACTTGGGCCTGGTTCAATACCCTGCGCTCCATTTCTCTTGCATACAGGTCCAAGTAATTGCGCAGCGGCTGGAACAAGCCATTTGGATTGTCACCGCCATAGATGATTCGGGTGAGATCGAGCACGGCCGACTGGTCCATGATATCTGCCAGCGTCCGTGCATTGTCAGAGAGCGCTTGCTGAAGCCCGGAGGGTTGCGCCCACCAGGTAGTCATGCACCTCCGGGTGCAGATCGATGTAATCGGCCAGGTCGTTGCGCAATCCCTGCATCGAAAACCGCTCCGACGCCGGCCCCTCATTCAGTCCCCGCGCGGTGGCATTGAAGAAGCAGTCTCCGTTGGCATCGAACTCGACGACCTCTTCCCCCAACATCAGGTTGTAATGGTTCTCACCGATTCGGCTCAAAACGACATCGGTGTCTGATCGAAGCGGATGATTAATCGCCGGATAAGCCCGTTCACCCTGTCCCGGCGTAAAACGCACTGACCAGTCTTGACGGTCCGGCCTTTGCTCGATGATCAACAAGCTGCGGTTGCGTGGCCAATTCGGCAGCCGGGTGATGAGGGCCGGGACCAGATCCATGATCTCGACGTCCCACTCGCCAGACGTGCGTACCAGATCGGCAGCGGTGCGAGACGATGGGGCAGGCCTCTTGGGATTCGAGGGGCCTGGCTGAGGGGACGTCTCCCGTGAGCGCTTGCCACCGCCCCAACCATGGCCTACCGAGCGCCACTCGCCATCGGGCATGCGCGCCACGGTACTTCTGCTCACGCCACTGGAGCGGATGCTCAACCCCGTAACCGGGTCGACAATGGTGGCCTCGGTGGCCCTCAGCCGCGTATGGTCGTGCACCCGGAACACCGTCCCGTCGGGTTGCCGCACATACACCGGACGGGTCACGCTCCCCCGTGGCGTTCTGAGTGATCGTGGGGCGATAAAACCCCTGAGGGTCCGGGGTGACGCCTTGTAACAGCGACGTATCCGTCACGGCATAACGGCGATAGAGCGCCTCTTCCAGCGGCAGTCCGCCCAGCGCTTCGGCCTGGTTTTGGCGAGCCGTCACCGCCAGGAAAGTGGACCGGCCGCGTACCGGCACGCTCACCCCACCGGCCAGCCCTTTCTGCACATGGTTTGCCACGCGATCGACGAACGCCAGGGTGGGCAGGTTCGTGGGCACGGCACCGGTCCTGAGCACCAGCAGACCTGTGTTGATGGCGCGCTTGAGCATCTGGAAACCGGGCACCAGCAGCAGCCCGGCCAAGTCAAAAATGATCTCGACCGTCATCATCGCCAGCTTCGCCGCGGTTTGATGACTGATATCCCGGTTGCTGTTGGAGCGGTGATCCGCGTAGGCGCTTTGGAAGTCGACGTAGGCTCGGTGGAGCTCTTCAAAAAGATCGCCATTGAGCAACACCCCACGAACCAGCGGACGACCGCCCTGCTGCCCCAATGAACGCTTTATCTGCGTGGGGTCCAGCGTGGAAATACGCGAATGGAAATACGCCTGCCATTCTTTTTCCGGCAACAACTCGGCAATGCCGTCGCTCAGGTCGGCGAACTCACGAAAATCATCGCCACCGGGGCTGTCCGGAAAATAAACGCCCACGGTGCCCTGGATATCCGGGCCGTCCTGATCGGAAAAAATCAACACGCCATCGATGCTGACTGCATTGTTGAGCGCATCTTGCTGCCCACCCGCCCCCACGCTGCCGCCCAGCACCAGGCCATGGACACAGACCTTGCGCCCATCGACCCAGGCACGCCCCGCCGCTGTCGGCGAACGCAGCACCGTGTCCAGCCAGAAAGCCACCCGCTTGCGTGACCTCGGTGGGTCGAAAGCCTTATCGAGCACGGTGGCCTTGAACACCTCGTCGCCCCTGAGCGAAGCCTCGTAACCCTTGAATTGCAAATTAGCCAGATACGCCGCCTGCCAGGCGGCCTTGTAGCGAGGTTTATTCATCTCCTTGCGCAGCAGGGTTTCGTAACGGCCCCCGATATCAAGCTGGTTCGCCATCTCGGCCAGTTGCTTGCCCGTCAGCGTGACAAAAAAGCCATTGGCCGGGTGTTTGACACGTTGGCCATGTCGATCGAGCAGATAAACCGGCAGGACTTCCCTCATCGCATTCGGGTATTGATGCGGGCGCAGGTTATCGAGCATCAACTGGGTCAGGCTGCTGGTGCGGAACTGGCTCGGACGGGCGCTGCCGCCCTGGAACAGCGTGACCATGGTGTTGTCCGGGTCCGGCTCAATGCCCGGGTTCACGGTGCGCTCAAGGTACTGCCTGATCTGCTGGCGCGCGAACTGCAGCAGCGTCTGGACACCGCCGCCCAAGGCGTAGACCGCCTTGAATACCTGCCCCTCCAGGCGACGATAGTGGGCCTGCTCGGAACGGGTCGCGGCCCGGTAGAAACCCGGACGATTGTTTTCCACCAGGGTTTGCTGGCGCACCGCCAGGGGCCCGGACAGTGCCAACATGGGCAGGCCCAGCGCACTTTCCGCACGCTGCGCGAAGGTGTTCAACGGGACCGTCTCGTTGCCTGGCGCATTCAGGACCGTTTCCAGGGCAGCGCTTTGCAACTGCAGCAGGTCATCGGCCGCGACTTCGAATACATGCCCGGACAGCTCGGAGGAAATGTCGAGGATCGTGCGCTCCTGCCCGTCGTGGGTCGGCTGCACATTGCTGGTCAGGTCCTGGACCGAGCGGAAGCGCTGTATGCCGCCTTCCAGGGAGTACAGGAACAATGTCAGGCGGTCGGTAAACTTGATCACCATCGCCGCGGGCCATTTCTGCGGGGCGGCCGTGCCCATGTCCAGCATCACGCTGTAGACATGGGGGATGGGGGCCAGCAGCAACCGGTCTCGGTCCGCCTTGGCGGGATGGGTGGTGATGATGTCCAGCAAGCGATCTTCATCTTTCTGCTGAATGCGCTCACTCGGTGTGAGTCCGCTGGCCGGCCCCCGATCGACTTTGTACAGATTGAAAAAATGCAGGAATCGCAGGGAAAGCCAATGCGCGAAAGCCGCAGCCGTGGTGGGTAGCTCAAGGGTGTCTTCGCGGTAGTGGCGATTGCGAAACTGGGTCAAGTCGTCGCGAAACTGGCGCTTCACGCGTTCATTCGTGGTGGGGTTGGCGAGATAGAGCACCGCCTCCATGGCCCGTAGATCCTGTAAATCCAGCGGGCCGACAAACAGACTGTCGGCTTCCTTCACCGAGTCTGGGCGGGTGAAGAAACCCACGCCGCCGTCCGTGTAGGTCGCGGGCGTGTCCGCCTGCAAGCATCGCCACAGGACGTCGGTAAAACTCTCCGAGGCCGTCAGTGCACGCCCACCGTTCGAGTCAGCCTTGAAGTGGCCCACATAGCAGAAGTCCGGATCGATCTCCGCAGGTCGTGAGGCCCGTAACTTGTGCGAGGGGATCTTGGTTTGCAGCGTGTCGACCAGCAAACGCTTGAGCACGGTGTCGAACGTGGGAAGGCCGGCGAACAGACGCGCCAGTTTCGCCTGGTTGGTGTCCAGCAAGCCCAATAACCTGGCCTGCTCTTTTCCCATGGGGCTGAGCAGGTCGCCTTGAGCCGCGCTGTCGAGGCCGCTGGGTAACACGTCGGTGGGTTTAAGGGAGACAACAGGGGTATTCGATGGCGCGCCTAGCTCATGTTCGGGAAAAATAGACATTCAAAGGTCCGGTTTGGATTGAGAAAACCGGACCCTATCCCGTCGTCGAAGCGCGAATGACATACATATGTATAGGCATCGCCGAGCAAGCGACGAGAATCGTAAGCTTGGATGTCCTGTCGGCAGCTCAGTCCAGCTGTTGCGCCAACACGGCAATATGCTCCGGCCCGATCCCGCAGCAGCCGCCCAGGTGATTGGCCCCGCGCTTGCGCCAGTCCGCCGCCCATTGCAGATAACCCGGTGGGTCGAGGTCTTCGCGCAACGGGTCCAATCCGTCGTTGGCCGTCGCTTCCTTCGGTTGCGGCGGGAAGGCGTTGGCGTAGGCACCGATGTCGATCTTCACCCCCAAGCGCTCGAAGGTGTCCCGCGCCGCATCGATGGCCGCGCCGATCACTTCCGGTTGGCTGCAGTTGAACAGCAGCACTTCGACGCCCAGTTCGGCCGCCACCGCCGCAGCGTCCGCCACCGGCTCGCCGGAGCGCAGGCGTGGCACTTCATCGGTGTCTTCGTCTTTCAGGGTGAACGACAGCCAGAACGGCTTGCCGTCTTTCGGCAGGCCGGCGTGAATCGCCCGCGCTTCGACCGTGGAGCTTTGGGTCTCGGCCAGCCACAGGTCGACATGGGACGCCAGGCCGTTCACCAGGGGCGCCAGCAGTTCACTGGCGCGGGAGGCGTCGAACAGATCCGGCCGATAGGAACCGAACAGCGGCGGCAATGACCCGGCCACCCGTACTGCTTTGCCTGAAGCCTGTACCGCCCGTTGCGCCAACTCGCCAGCCAGCGCAGCCAAGGCCTGGCCTTCGGCGGCGAAACGCGTTTCGCCAATATGGAACGGCACCACTGCATAGCTGTTGCTGGTGATCACCTGGGCGCCGCTGGCAATGTAGGCCGCGTGCACGGCTTCAACCGCCTGGGGCGCTTCGCTCAAGGCCAGGGCCGACCACTCAGGCTGCCGGAACGGCGCGCCCCGGCGTTGCAGTTCGCGGCCCATGCCGCCATCGAGAATAACTGTCGTTCCTGCGCCCATATGCGATTCACTCATAAGCTTATGAAAAATACTCACTACCGGAGTTGTTCTTATAACTATTTAATACGCACCATTCAGAGAACTACAACTTATTTTTCTAACAGGGCCTTCCCATGAAATTACCACCATTGCTGGCCCTGGGCCTGACGCTGCTGACCGCCGCTTCGCAAGCATTCGCCGGTGCCACGCTGGATCGCATCGAACAGAAAAAAGAGCTGGTCGGCGTGCTGATGGAAAGCTATCCGCCCTTCTCGTTCCTCAATGACCAGAACCAGCTCGACGGTTTTGACGTGGACGTCGCCAAGGCCGTGGCGCAGAAACTGGGGGTGAAGCTGCGCCTGGAGACGCCGTCCTGGGACGTGATCGCGGCCGGTCACTGGAGCGGGCGCTATGACATCTGCATCTGCTCCATGACGCCGAGCAAGGCCCGCGCCGAAGTGTTCGATTTCCCGGTGCAGTACTACGCCTCGCCCGCGGTGATCGTGGTTAACGCCAAGGATGACCGTGTCCACGGCGCCAAGGACTTGAGCGGCAAGAAGGTCGGCCTCACCAGCGCCTCCAGCTACGAGAGTTACCTGAACAAGAACCTGGTGATCGAAGGCGCCGAGGATACCCAACTGAGCTATCCGTTCGAGGACGTGCAGATCGCTCCGTACGACACTGACAACGTGGCGTTCCAGGACTTGGGCCTGGGCGCCGGGGTGCGCCTGGACGCGGTACTGACCAACCTGGTAACCGCGCAGCCGCGCCTGACCGAAGACAAGCGCTTCAAACTGGCCGGCGAGTCGCTCTACTCCGAACCGAACTCGGTGGCCATCGAAAAGGGCGATGCGCAGTGGGACAGCAAGGTGCGTGAAGTCTTTGCGCAGTTGAAACAGGACGGCACCTTGAGCAAACTCTCGCAGAAATGGATCGGCGCCGACATCACCCAATGACTTCTTTTCCACCCCCTCAGCCACCGCCACCGGTGGCTGAATCACGCCTGCAAAAAATCTTCGGTTTTCGTACCCGGCTGTACCTGACCTGGGCGGCCATGCTGGTGCTGTTCGCGAGTTTCTTCCTGAGCTTCGACCTCAAGTTCTCCATTATCCTCGACAAACTGCCGAACCTGCTGGGTGTGCACCTGGCGCCCAATGGCTTTTTGCAGGGTGCGGTGCTGACATTGTTTCTGTGCCTGTGCTCGATCGTTGCGTCGTCATTGCTGGGCTTCATCACCGCCCTGGCGCGGCTGTCCAGCAGCGCGGTGGCATTCGGCATCGCCAGTTTCTACGCGTCGTTCTTTCGCGGCACGCCCCTGCTGATCCAGATCCTGTTGATCTACTTGGGCCTGCCCCAACTGGGCGTGGTCCCAGGTGCGATTGCCGCCGGGATCATCGCTCTGTCGTTGAACTACGGCGCCTACCTGAGCGAGATCTTCCGCGCCGGCATTCTCGGCGTCCCCAATGGCCAACGCGAAGCCTCACTCGCCCTGGGCCTGAGCGAAACCGTGATCTTCTGGCGCGTCACCCTGCCCCAGGCCATGCGCACCATCATCCCGCCGACCACCAACCAATTCATCTCCATGCTCAAGGACTCTTCGTTGATCTCGGTGATGGGGGTTTGGGAGGTGATGTTCTTGGCGCAGTCTTATGGTCGCTCCAGCTATCGGTATATCGAGATGCTGACGACGGCGGCGATTATTTACTGGTTGATGTCCATTGCGTTGGAGCTGATTCAAGCGCGGATGGAGCGGCATTATGGGAAGGCTTATCTGAATAATCGTTGAGCTGAGGTGGGATTTTAAGGTCGCCTGACGTGCAGCCGAATCGCTAGCAAGTGAAGCTTGGAGATCACACCCACCGATGCCCCCCCCAACACTTCCAGCGCATCGCAACCATCCTGCAACAACAGATGCGCGGCGTTGGCGAAATACTCCAGGTCATAACCCTAATGCTGCCGCGTCCGACCAAATTTGATCTGCATGACCTGTAGACGCCCCTCAGACTTCAATCAAACAGAAAGATCTACACATGCTGTAGGGCAATGCCTCAGTCCATGGAAGCCACCGCAACGATGCCTTGGTCGCAGCAAAGGCAGCCTACAGATTTCATCCGCTGTATCTTGCCCACCGCAAGGAGATGGCTGGCATCGCGTTCCGGGGTGAATTTTTAAAGTGCGGGTTCCCTTTATGAGAGACCGCACGATGCCTACCCCACCTGTGTACCCACTCCGACACCTCGCCCTGGCGATTGCCTTGGCGCTCGGTTGCGCCGATGTTTCGATGGCCCGGCAATCGACCCATGATGCTGTTGCTACCCCCTCTGAAACAGCCCCCCAGCCGCAAACCCAACCCGAAAATTCGACCAAGGCGTCCAGCAGACCGCCCAAGTTCACGACTATGGAAGGCGAATGGTCGCGCGACATCAGTTTCAGCCATAAAGGCCGGGTTGCGGCGGACACCCAATTTCGCAACCTCGGCCAAATTGGTGCCGAAATAGAGGTTGCCGGCGACTTTCAGAACGAGGGAAGCGTGAGCAAGTCTGTTTTCGTGGACCAGACTGGCACGTTTAGCGGTCCTGGCACCGTCAACGCGCTGAAGGTGCAAGGCCAGTTGGCGGTCGACCCCGAGAGAGGGGCGCCTACGATCAAAAGGAATCTTGAATTGGCGCCAGGCGCAACATTGCTCTACGGCATCCATCCAAACGGCGGCAGCGCCACGATCAAAGTCGGCGGCACCGCGAAACTGGGCAATGCATCGCTGAAAATCGTCAACGTGCCCGGTGAATACATCGACACCAGCAATCACGTCGTGATCGATGCAAAGAAGGTGGATGGAGAGTTCGGGGCGATCGTCAATGAACTTGCGTTCATGACAGCGACGGTGGACTACACCGCAAAACAGGTGGGCCTGACCTACACGCGTAATAAAGTTCCGTTTGAAGATGCAGCAACCACGGACAACGCACGAAAATTCGTGGCCAGTATCGAGGAGCCGCAACAGGTGGCACCGCCAGAGCCAAGCCCCATTGTCGCCCCGGCCATCGCTCAGGTGTCTGCGGTTAAGCCAGACAACCATGGCGCGACACACATTCCCACCGAACCACCAAGAACCATCAATACCGCAGCACAACCCAATACCGCCATCAATGCCCTGCTCGGCACCAATATGATTACGGCGGCCAACGCCATTGATCAACTGAGTGGCTACCACACCGCTGAACTGGGCAACGCCATCTTGAGCAGCGTCGCACCGACCAGCACCGGCGTGCTCTCGGCCATGGACTCGACACAAGCAGGAAACACACGGGGCGACGGTCAGGTCTGGGTCCAGGCCATCGGCAACAACGGCCGCCTCGCCAAGCAATTGGGCAGCTATGCCCTTAAACATTCGACAAAGGGCCTGATGCTGGGAACCGACTGGGCCATCAGCCCCAATTGGCGACTGGGCATCATCGGCAGCAAGACCCAGACACGACTGGACAGCTATCAATTCGACGGAGCACTCGACAGTTGGCTCGTAGGTGCCTATGCCTTGCGCCAGGACGGTCCGCTGGCGCTGCGCCTGGGCGCTGTTTATGGCAATCATGACGGCAGCACCAAGCGCCATGTCGTGTTCAATGGATTCAGGGACCGCCTCAAGGGTCGTTACAACGCCACAACGCAACAGGTCTTTGGACAGGTCGGCTACAACCTGGACGTCGGACAATTCGATATAGAGCCCTACGTCCAAGTGGGCTACCAACGCTATCAACGCGACGCCTACTCGGAAAAAGGTGGCGACGCCGCGTTGCAGTACAACGGCCAAACCCAGGAACACTACAACAGCGAACTGGGCCTGCGCCTCGCCCGTCCTTTTGTCTTCGACCAAGGCATGCGATTGACGCCGTGCGTCGATGTCGGCTGGAAACACCTATACGGCGACATCAGGGGCAGCTCCCATCAACGCCTGGCTAACGGCGGCAATGTCTACCTCATCAAAGGAGTCGAGCTGGACCGCGACAGCCTTCTCTTGCAAGCAGGACTGGACCTGGCCGTATCGCCACGTCATACCCTGGGACTGAACTACAGCGGCGAAACAGGGCAGGACAACCGCAACGGTGCGCTGATGGGGCAGTGGCGAATGATGTTCTGACCTTCTCGCGGGCAAAAAAAAGGGGAGCACATGCCCCCCCGAGGTTAAAACGTTGTATCGAGGCTGTTCAGTCAGCCTTCGATCTCGATCAGGATCTCGCCCGGGTTGACCCGGTCGCCCTTGGCCACATGAATGGCGGTGACCTTGCCGGCGATGGCCGCCTGCACTTCGGTTTCCATCTTCATGGCTTCAGTGATCAGCACCGCTTGGCCGGCCTTCACCACGTCGCCCTCCTTGACCAGGACATCGACGATGTTGCCCGGCATGGTGGTGCTGACATGGCCCGGCGCAGTGGCTTGCTTGCGCTTGCTGCTGCCGCCGCTGACAAACTCATTGAGCGGTTCGAACACGACCTCTTCCGGCATGCCATCGATGGACAGGTAGAAGTGACGCTTGCCTTCGGCCTTGACGCCTACACCAGTGATGTCGACGCGGTAGGTTTCGCCGTGAACGTCGATGACGAACTCGGTCGGCACGCCTTCGCCGCCTGCGGAGCTGACGCTGCCCGCCTCGGGGATCGGCAGCAGCACTTCCGGAGTCAGGGTGCCGGCGTCGCGTTCTTCGAGGAACTTGCGACCGATGTCCGGGAACATGGCATAGGTCAGCACGTCCTCTTCGGACTTGGCCAGCGCACCGATTTCGCCACGCAGCTTGGTCATTTCCGGCTTGAGCAAATCGGCCGGACGCACGTCGATCACCTCTTCACTGCCGATGGCCTGGCGACGCAGCTTTTCACTCACCGAGCCCGGCGCCTTGCCGTAGCCGCCCTGCAGGTAGAGCTTCACTTCGTTGGTGATGGTCTTGTAGCGCTCACCGGCCAACACGTTGAAGAACGCCTGGGTGCCGACGATCTGCGAGGTCGGGGTCACCAGCGGCGGGAAGCCGAGGTCTTCGCGCACGCGCGGGATCTCCGCCAGCACTTCGTTCATTCGGTTCAGTGCGCCCTGCTCTTTCAACTGGTTGGCGAGGTTGGAAATCATCCCGCCCGGTACCTGGTTGACCTGGACGCGGGTGTCTACGGCGGTGAACTCGCTTTCGAACTGGTGGTACTTCTTGCGTACGGCGTAGAAGTACAGGCCGATTTCCTGCAACAGCTCCAGGTCCAGCCCCGTGTCGAACTCACTGCCTTTAAGGGCCGCGACCATCGACTCGGTGCCCGGATGGCTGGTGCCCCAGGCGAAGCTGGAGATCGCGGTGTCAATGTGATCGGCACCGTTTTCGATAGCCTTGAGCTGGCACATCGCGGCCAGGCCGGCGGTGTCGTGGGAGTGGATGAACACCGGCAACGATTGCTCGGCCTTCAGCGCTTTCACCAGTTCGCCGGTGGCATACGGGGTCAGCAGGCCGGCCATGTCCTTGATCGCCACCGAGTCGCAACCCATGGCTTCCATCTGCTTGGCCTGGGCCACGAACGCGTCGATGGTGTGCACTGGGCTGGTGGTGTAGGCGATGGTGCCCTGGGCGTGCTTGCCGGCGGCCTTCACCGCCTCGATGGCGACCCGCAGGTTACGCACGTCGTTCATCGCATCGAAAATACGGAACACGTCGATGCCGTTGACCGCAGCCTTGGCCACGAACGCCTTGACCACGTCATCGCTGTAATGGCGATAGCCCAGCAGGTTCTGGCCGCGCAGCAGCATTTGCAAGCGAGTGTTGGGCAGCGCCGCGCGCAGTTGGCGCAGGCGCTCCCACGGGTCTTCCTTCAGAAAGCGCACGCAGGCGTCGAATGTCGCGCCGCCCCAGACTTCCAGCGACCAATAGCCAACTTTGTCGAGCTTGTCGCAGATCGGCAGCATGTCTTCGGTGCGCATGCGGGTGGCAAGCAGCGATTGGTGGGCGTCGCGCAGGATTGTGTCGGTAACAAAGATCTTCTTGGACATGGTCATACTTCCTTACAGGCCTGCGTGGGCGGCAATGGCGGCGGCGATGGCCAGGGCCAGCTCTTCGGGTTTGCGCTTGATCGAGTAGTTGGTCAGCTCAGGGTGGCTTTCAACGAAGCTGGTATTGAACTGACCGCTGCGGAATTCCGGATTGCGCAGAATCTCCTGGTAATACGCGGCGGTGGTCTTGACCCCCTGCAGGCGCATGTCATCCAGGGCTCGCAGGCCACGGTCCATCGCTTCTTCCCAGGTCAACGCCCAGACCACCAGCTTCAGGCACATCGAATCGTAGAACGGCGGAATGGTGTAGCCGGGTGTAGATCGCTGTGTCGGTGCGCACACCCGGGCCGCCAGGGGCGTAGTAGCGGGTGATCTTGCCGAAGCTGGGCAGGAAGTTGTTTTTCGGGTCCTCGGCGTTGATACGGAACTGCAACGCAAAACCCCGGTGCAAGATGTCTTCCTGCTTGACCGACAGCGGCAACCCGGAGGCGATGCGGATCTGTTCGCGAACGATGTCGATACCGGTGATTTCTTCGGTGATGGTGTGTTCCACCTGCACCCGGGTGTTCATCTCCATGAAATACACCTCGCCTTCGGCGAGCAGGAACTCCACGGTGCCGGCGTTCTCGTAGCCCACTGCCTTGGCGGCGCGCACCGACAGATCGCCGATGTAGGCGCGCTGCTCGGGGGTCAGTTGCGGGCTCGGGGCGATTTCGATCAGCTTCTGGTTGCGGCGCTGGATCGAGCAGTCGCGTTCGAACAGGTGCACCACGTTGCCGAAACTGTCACCCAGGATCTGCGCTTCGATGTGCTTGGGATTGACGATACATTTTTCCAGGAACACTTCCGCCGAACCGAATGCCTTGGTGGCTTCGGAAATGACTCGCGGGAAGGCCTGTTCGAGTTCTTCGCGGCTGTTGCAACGACGGATACCGCGACCGCCGCCGCCAGACGTGGCCTTGAGCATCACCGGGTAACCGATCCGATCACCTTCGGTCAGCGCCTCTTCAATGCCCGATACGTTGCCTTCGGTGCCCGGCGTGACCGGCACACCGGCCTTGATCATGCTGCGGCGCGCTTCGGTCTTGTCGCCCATGCGACGAATGACTTCCGCCGAGGGGCCTATGAATTTGATGCCGCGTTCAGCGCAGATGTCCGCCAGCTCGGCGTTTTCCGAAAGGAAACCGTAGCCTGGGTGCAAGGCATCGCAGCCGGTTTCCACCGCCAGGTTCACCAGTTTGCGCGGGTTGAGGTAGCCGGCCAGCGGATCGGCACCGATGCTGTGGGCCTCGTCCGCACGCTTGACATGCAACGCATGGCGGTCCGCGTCGGAGTAGACCGCGACCGAGCGAATGCCCATCTCGGCGCAAGCGCGCACGATGCGGACGGCAATCTCACCACGGTTGGCGATCAGGATCTTTGTTATCAATTGGAGGTTCCCTTGAGCCGGTGATACCACGGCCTGGGTTCCAGGCCGACGCGTGACCAGATGTAACAATTGGTCGCAGCTCCACACTAGTCCTGGCTGGGGATTAACAAAAATGAATAATTATTGGGTCATGCATAAGCAAAGACTTATAGTTGCGCTATTCGTCTCACTCCAGAGTGCTTAGGAAATGCGTAAGTCATTGATGCGTATGACATTGCGTCAATTGCAGATTTTCAACGAGGTGTGCGACCTGAGGTCTTACAGCCGTGCAGCCGACGAAATGTCTCTCACACAACCGGCCGTTAGCCTACAGATTCGATCCCTGGAAGAGCTGATTGGCCAGCCCTTGTTCGAGTATGTCGGCAAAAAACTCTACATGACCGAAGCCGCCGAAGCCCTGCAACGTGCCAGCCGAGACATCTTCGGGCGCCTGGAAAACCTCGATATGCAGCTCTCGGACATGCAGGGTTCGCTGCAAGGCCAATTGAAGCTGGCGGTGGAGTCCAGCGCCAAGTATTTCGTCCCGCACCTGTTCGCTGCGTTCAAGCGCCAGCATCCGGAGGTCAACCTGAACCTCACGGTGGTCAATCGCGGCCAGGTCATCCGACGCCTCTCGGACAACCGTGACGACCTGGTGATCATGTCCATGGTGCCCCAGGACATGGGCCTGGAGTTCCTGCCCTTTCTCAACAATCCGATCGTCGCCGTGGCGCCGCCCGATCATCCGCTGTGCCACCTGGGTCCGCTGCGCTTGCAGGACCTGGAGCCCTACACGCTGCTGGTGCGCGAACCGGGGTCCGGCACGCGGCTGGCCTGCGAGGAATACTTCAAGGAGAAACGGGTGCACTTCACCCAGACGCTGGAAGTGGCGTCGGCGGAGGCCCAGCGCGAGTGCGTGGTCGCCGGGCTGGGCGTGGCGTTGTTGACGCGCCACGCCGTGAGCCGGGAACTGTCGTCCGGCGCACTCATCGAGTTGCCGGTGGAGGAATTGCCGCTGTACCGCAGTTGGTGCCTGGTACAGGCCAGGGCCAAGCGCCTGTCACCGGTGGCCCACGCCTTCCTGGCGTTCGTACGCGGCGAGCGCGCTCAGATCATCGGCCTGGTTGAGCGTTTCGACGGGAAGCCGCCGGTGTTGCCTGCCAGTAATTGAACTCTGCCGCGTCAGGAAATTCGCTGATCTCGGCCAAGAGCTGGCGCTGTTCATAGCGGTCTTCGATGGCACGACGGAACGCCATGCGGCGCTGGTCTTCTTGCTGACGACGGGTTTTGACGGCGCTGCGTTCTTCGTAGGACTGGGTCATGTCGAGACTCCCAAGACGTATACGGGAGCTTTACGATGACGGCGCGGGATGACGGTTTGGCGGCGCGAGGGTTACAGAACGATGAATTCGGGCAAACGCACCTTCTGTGCCGAACAATGCTACTCACTTAAGGCGCGCCCGATTCATTGTGGCGAGGGGATTTATCCCCGTTGGGCTGCGCAGCAGACCTCAGCTTTTCTTGTGTGCCAGGTGATTTTAATGGCTGCTCGAGGGGCTGCTTCGCAGCCCAGCGGGGATAAATCCCCTCGCCACAGAAGTCCCCAACTTCAAGACCAGCGGTCAGTCGTCCAGCGCTTTCACCGACTTGGGCGACAGCCGCAAGCTGCGAAGGCTGCGCTTCACGCTCTTGAGGTGGTTGACCAAGCTCGGGCCACGGGCCATAGCGACGCCCATTGCCAATACGTCGATCACCACCAAGTGGGCGATGCGTGAGGTCAGTGGCGTGTAGATCTCGGTGTCTTCATGCACGTCGATGGCCAGGTTCACTGTGGAAAGCTCAGCCAGTGGCGTCTGGCTCGGGCACAAGGTGATCAGCGAGGCCCCGCTTTCGCGCACCAGGTTCGCGGTGATCAGCAGATCCTTGGAACGGCCCGATTGGGAAATGCAGATCGCCACATCGGTGGGCTTCAAGGTCACCGCCGACATGGCCTGCATGTGCGGATCGGAATAGGCCGCTGCCGTCAGCAGCAACCGGAAGAACTTGTGCTGGGCATCGGCCGCCACCGCGCCCGAAGCACCGAAGCCATAGAACTCGACACGCTGGGCCTGGGACATGGCCGTGACAGCTTTTTGCAATGCCACCGGGTCGAGCTTCTCGCGAACCTCCATCAGCGTATGCAGGGTGGTGTCGAAGATTTTCAGGCTGTAGTCCGCCACTGAGTCATCTTCATGGATCGCAAACTGACCGAAGCTCGCGCCGGCGGCCAGGCTTTGCGCCAGTTTGAGTTTCAAGTCCTGGAAACCCGAGCAACCGATGGCCCGGCAGAAGCGCACGATGGTCGGTTCGCTGATGCCGACGCTGTGGGCAAGATCGGCCATGGAGCTATGCATCACGGCCGCAGGATCAAGCAGTACATGATCGGCGACTTTCAGCTCCGACTTGCGCAGCAAGTGGCGTGACTGGGCGATGTGTTGCAACAGGTTCAAGGGGCTGGACTCTTGTTATGGGCAGATGCCGGGATGTAGCAAGCTTGTAGTTATACTACAAGAATTGGCGCTTTGCCCGTCCAAAACGTAACTGGATTGCCTCGCGGCCCCTTTGTTTTGGCCGAGGATCGCCAGATGTAGCAGCCTGTGTCGTGGCGCAGACCCTCTGTGTCGCCGATCCGCTGATTTCCAAGCGCGACCTGAACCTCTGACTGGCGAAAAATCGTTTAATCAATCACTGACTACTGACTATCCCCCAACAACCTATCCCAGCCGTAATAGACAATAGACCTCAACGAAGAACCTGTTAACTCATCATCGACTAACTTCTACTTACAATACCAATCTCAATTCCCCCAGACACTATCCAGTCGAAGTCGATATATTGGCTCCCGCAGGACGCAATCAACTTAACTACAGGAGTTACTATCATGACCATCACAACTAAAGATTGGACCGCACAAATCGATCGCATGCCAGGTACCGCTTCTTTCCGTACCTTTGGCACTGTAACCGTACCCCACACGGGCATTACGCCAAAGCTGGTACGAAGCCAAATGCAGGACAAGTCCTTCGATCTGCGACTGGAATTGAAACTCGAACATTCCAACGAAATTTCGCTGCCGGTCATCACCGACAAAGTCGTCGAGTACAAAGTGCTGGGCGAATCTCATGTCACCGGCGTGAGCATTTTTTTCGAAGATCAGCTGCTGCACCACATCGATGAAGTACTAGTGACCAACTAAGCGCATGTTCATCACTTCCCGTCAGACAATAAAATCGTCTGGCGGGAAGTTCCAACCAGGGATCATATTCATTCAATCAAGTGTTGCATTCGCAACAAACCGGCCAGCCCCTCAGCTTCCACCGGCCGGCTGATCAGATACCCCTGCACCTCGTCACAACACTCGCTCCTGAGGAAATCGAGCTGCTCCTGCCGCTCTACACCTTCGGCCACTACCTTGAGCGACAGTCCATGAGCCATTGCAATGATTGCCCGGGTAATGGCGGTGTCCACGCTGCCCTCGCCGAGCCCGCGAATGAATGCCTGATCGATCTTCACGTAGTCCACCGGGATGCGTTTGAGGTAGCTCAGGGATGAGTAACCGGTGCCAAAATCGTCGATCGCCAGCTTGACCCCAAGGTCACGCAATTGCTGAAACGTGGCAATGATGTGTTCAACGCTGTCGAGCAGCTGGCTCTCGGTCAACTCCAGTTCCAGGTACTGGGGCGCCAGGCCGGTTTCTTCCAGCACTTGTCGCACCAGGCTGACCAGCTTGCCCTGGCGCAGTTGATGCACCGACAGATTGACCGACACCCTGATCGGCTCGAGCCCTTGACGCTGCCATTCGCACGCCTGCCAACAGGCCTGGCGCAACACGAACTCGCCAATCGGCCCGATCAAGCCGGTCTCTTCGGCCAGGCCAATGAAATCCCCCGGCGGCACCCGCCCCATGGCCGGATGATCCCAACGCACCAGCGCCTCGGCGGCATTCAGGCGACCGGTCGCCAGACACAATTTTGGCTGATAAAAGACCTTCAGTTGTTGCTCTTCCAAGGCTTTGCGCAACTGGTTTTCCAGTTGCAGGCGCTCCAGCGTGCTGGCTTGGAGGCTGTCGGTGTAGAACTGGAAATTGTTGCCGCCCAAATGCTTGGCATGCTGCATGGCCATATTCGCCTGGCTGACCAGCGTGGCAATTTCCCGCGTGTTGTCAGGCAACAAGCTGATGCCGATGGAGGCGCTGAGCACCAGTTCATGGCCTTCGATGGTCAGCGGCACACGCAGCTTGGCGGCCAACCGGGTCGCCACCCGGGCCAGACTTGAAAGGTTGCCGTAGGCATCGAACAACACCGCAAACTCATCGCCGGATAACCGGGCGATGGTGTCCGCCTCGGGCAGTGCATTGATCAGGCGCCGCGCCATTTTCTGCAACAACTGGTCGGCGATGTCATGACCAAGGCTGTCGTTGAGCAACTTGAAGCGGTCCAGGTTGATATGCAGCAACGCCAGGCTGCGCCGTCCGCCCTGGCGCACACGCTGATGAGCTTCGTTCAGGCGCTCGCGAAACAGCGAACGATTCGCCAGCCCGGTCAGCTCGTCGTAATGGGTCAGGTAGCGCATCCGCTCTTCGGATTCGCGTCGGGCCGAAAGATCGGCGAAGAAGCCCACGATATGGCTGACATTTCCCCGAGCATTGCGCACCACGTTCAATTGCAGCCATTGCGGATACAGCTCGCCGTTGGCCCGCGCCTCCACCAGCTCGCCCTGCCAGGTGCCGTGCTGCTTGAGCGCTTGGCGAATGATCGGGTAGTGCCGGCGCGCATCGCGACTGCACGGCAGGTCGACCACGCTGCGCCCGAGCATGTCCTCGATATTGAAACCGGTGACCCGCGTGAACGCCTGATTGGCGGCAAGCAGCAGGTAGTTGGGGTCGAAAATAACAATGCCTTCGCTGGCGGCCTCGAATACCGTGGCCGCCAGCTGCCGTTGCTGCTCGAGTTCCTTGCTGGCGCTGATGTCGCGCCGGGTGCCAACCATGCGCAGCACCCGCCCGCTCGCGCTGCGCTCCACGGCCCGGCCGCGGTCTTCGATCCAGACCCAGTGACCATCGCCGTGACGCACACGGTATTCGATCTGGTAATCCTCGCTACGGCCCTTGAGGTGTTCGACCAGGGCCCGCTTGAGTGCCGGCACATCCTGGGGGTGCAGGCGCGGGGTCAGGTGGCTGAGCATCGCCGTGACGTATTCGGGCTCCAGCCCGAACAGCTCCTTGAGCTGGGTGTGATGGACTTCGTCAGTCTGCAGGTTCCAATCCCACAACCCCAGCTCACTGGCTTTGAGGGCCAAGGCCAGGCGCGCCTCGCTCTTGCTCAGGGCCTGGCTGGCGGCCTCCAGTTCAAGGCTGCGCTGCGCGACTCGCGCCTCCAGGCCAACCTGGGCCGCCCGCAGCTTCTCCTCGGCCGAGCGACGTTGCTCGACCTCCCGGCCCAGCGCCTCGTTGAGCAATGCACTGCGGGTTTGGGTCTGCTGCAGATGCTCGATCAGGGCCTGGTTCTGAAAGCGTCGCAGCATGCCACTCTGGATCAAGCGGTTGACTTGCCAGGCCACCACGCTCAAGGAAACCAGCACAATCAGCCCGAGCCAGCCCCAGCCACGTTGCTGCTCATCGCCGCCCCAGAAGAGATAGCCGATGGCCGGTAACAGGCAAGGCAAAGCGAAGGACAGGAACGCCGGAAGACTCACGGCATAGGCCACGCTGGCCGACAGCGCGGCCGCGCCAATCAGGCCGAACACCCAGGCCTGCTGCTGGAAGCTGTCGGCCGGGACCAGCGCGATCCCGGCCCCGGCCAGCGTCAGGCCGGTCATCGCTGAGCCCAGCAAAAACATCCGCAACCAGATCGGGTGCGCCTGGCGGCTTGGCATCGCCGAATCGAAAGCCGCCACCTGGATCACTCGCAACGCCACCAGTGACAACAACCAGACGAGCCAGACACTGACCAAAAAATAGCGTCGCGGCTCCCATAACAGCGCAGCGCAGACCAGACCGTTGAGCAGCATGAACAGCGTAGGCAGCAGCGAGCCTTGATACAGCAGACGTGTGCGCTCGACCGCCATCTCCGTGGCGTACTGCTTGCAGATGACCCGTGGTTCCACACTGGGCCCCGCCGGATCGGAATTGAGGGTCATTGGCACTGTTCTTGTTCTTATTCAGTGGAGCGTGGAGAACCCGAAACGAGCACCGAGCATACACAAGCCATGGGCCATCCCACACTGCCCCAGCTCACAAAAACACTGAAAAAAGTCGCTATTTCATTGGGTGGCGACCCTCCCGGGCGAGTCCCATCAACGCCTGTAGCCTGTGACCCGCCGGTCATCACCAAGCGGTCTTTTATCGGTTGATGCAAAGCTCGGTTTGCCCGGGGTGACGCCGCACCCTAGAATGCCCCGATGCGCGATGATCTCTCCCTTCTGCTGAACTCCCTCAACGATGCCCAACGTCAGGCCGTAGCCGCCTCCGTGGGTCGTCAGTTGGTCCTGGCCGGTGCCGGCTCCGGTAAAACCCGAGTGCTGGTGCACCGTATCGCCTGGTTGATCCAGGTCGAGAACGCCTCGCCCCATTCGATCCTGTCGGTGACGTTCACCAACAAGGCCGCGGCCGAGATGCGCCATCGCATCGAACAACTGATGGGCATCAATCCCGCCGGCATGTGGGTCGGCACCTTCCACGGCCTGGCGCACCGCTTGTTGCGGGCGCATTGGCAGGAGGCCGGGCTGAGCCAGACCTTCCAGATCCTGGACAGCGACGACCAGCAACGCCTGGTCAAGCGGGTGATCCGCGAGCTGGGCCTGGACGAACAACGCTGGCCGGCCCGCCAGGCCCAATGGTTCATCAACGGCCAGAAAGACGAAGGCCTGCGCCCGCAGCACATCCAGGCCAGCGGCGACCTGTTCCTGGCGACCATGCGCAGCATCTACGAAGCCTACGAGGCGGCGTGCCAGCGTGCCGGGGTGATCGACTTTTCCGAATTGCTGCTACGGGCGCTGGACCTGTGGCGCGACCACCCAGGGCTGCTGGCCCACTACCAAAAGCGTTTCCGGCATGTGCTGGTGGACGAATTCCAAGACACCAACGCCGTGCAATACGCCTGGTTGCGGCTGCTCGCCAAGGGCGGCGACAGCCTGATGGTGGTGGGTGACGACGATCAGTCGATCTATGGCTGGCGTGGCGCCAAGATCGAGAACATCCACCAGTATTCGGCGGACTTTCCCGACGCCGAAGTCATCCGCCTGGAACAGAACTACCGCTCCACCGCCGGCATTCTCAAGGCTGCCAACGCCCTGATCGCCAACAACACCGGGCGCCTGGGCAAAGAATTGTGGACCGATGGCGGCGAAGGCGAGGCGATCAACCTCTACGCCGCCTTCAACGAACACGATGAAGCCCGCTACGTGGTGGAAACCATCGAGAGCGCGCTGAAAACCGGCCTGGCCCGCAGCGACATCGCCATTCTGTACCGGTCCAACGCCCAGTCGCGGGTGCTGGAAGAGGCATTGCTGCGCGAACGAATCCCCTACCGCATCTACGGCGGCCAGCGCTTCTTCGAGCGTGCTGAAATCAAGAACGCCATGGCCTACCTGCGCCTGATCGAAGGTCGCGGCAACGATGCGGCCCTGGAGCGGGTGATCAACGTGCCGACGCGGGGCATCGGCGAGAAAACCGTCGAGGCGATTCGCGATCACGCGCGCCACAGTCACGTATCCATGTGGGAAGCCATACGCCAGTTGGTGACCAACAAGGGTGTGACCGGTCGCGCCGCCGGCGCCCTGAAGGCCTTCATGGACCTGATCGAAGACCTGGCCGCCAAGTGTGGGGAAATGCCCCTGCACTTGATGACCCAGACCGTCATCGAGCAGTCCGGCCTGATCGCCTACCACGAAGCGGAAAAAGGCGAGAAAGGCCAAGCCCGGGTGGAAAACCTTGAGGAACTGGTCAGCGCCGCGCGCAATTTCGAGAACACCGAAGAAGACGCGGACCTGTCGCCTCTCTCGGCCTTCCTGGGCCATGCCTCCCTGGAGGCCGGCGACACCCAGGCCGACGAACATGAAGACAGCATCCAGCTGATGACGCTGCACAGCGCCAAGGGCCTGGAATTCCCCTACGTGTTCCTCGTGGGCATGGAAGAAGGCCTGTTCCCCCACAAGATGAGCCTGGAAGAACCGGGGCGCCTGGAAGAGGAACGGCGCCTGGCCTACGTCGGTATCACCCGCGCCATGCAGAATCTGGTGCTGACCTACGCCGAAACCCGACGTTTGTATGGCAGCGAGACCTACAACAAGGTGTCGCGCTTCGTACGTGAGGTGCCAAAGGGCCTGATCCAAGAAGTCCGGCTGTCCAACAGTGTCAGCCGACCATTCGGTGGCGGCCAGCAACAAAGCACCAGCAGCCTGTTCGGCGGCAGCGATATCCCGGAAACCGGCTTCAGCCTCGGCCAGACCGTGCGGCATTCGGTGTTCGGTGACGGCGTGATCCTCAACTTCGAAGGCGCCGGCGCCCAGGCCCGGGTGCAGGTGAACTTCAGCGAAGGCAGCAAGTGGCTGATGCTGGGGTATGCCAAGCTCGAGGCGATCTAAGGATTTGCTAAACCCTGTGGAGCAAGGCTTGCCCGCGAGGCGGTGGCGCATCCAACATAGATGCGTCAGATAGATCGCTATCGCGGGCAAGCCTTGCTCCCACAGATACCTTCCTCTACCCATACTAGTTTTCCGATAGAACTTGTTCCCCTTTCCTACAGCCCAAAGCGAACAGGCCCTCTTGCATAGCTGAAGCTGAACCTCACCTGTCACGCAAAAGCCCGAAACACTCTGCTGCTAGCCAGCAACAGTTCAGCTGTGCAACATGGCGCGCGTGCTATCCACAAATGGGAATGCCTTTATATGAAACGTTTTCTTAGCATCGCCATGGCGTTGTGCATCGGCCTGACGATGGCCATCGACGCCAATGCCGCCAAGCGCTTTGGCGGTGGTAAAAGTTCGGGAGCAGCCCCGACTCACCAGACCAGCCAGATGGCGCCGTCTTCTGCCGCCGGTTCTACCGCTGCCACCGCAGGCGCGGCCGGTGCCGCAGGCGCCGCTACCAAGGCCAGCGGCGCTTCGCGCTGGCTCGGCCCCCTGGCCGGCATCGCCGCCGGTGGCCTGCTCGCCTCCATGTTCATGGGCGACGGCTTCCAGGGCATGCAGATCTTCGACATCCTGATCATGGCGGTCATCGCCTTCCTGGTCTTCCGTTTCATTGCCGCTCGTCGTCGCAAGCAGCAGGAGCAACTCGCTCCGGCCGGCCACGCGCCGATGCAGCGTGAAGTGTTCAACCAGCAGCCGCCTGCCAGTGGTTCGATCTTCGGGGGTTCGGCAGCGCCTGTGGCCGCCCGTCCGGTCATCAATGCGCCGGCCTGGTTCAACGAGCAACGCTTCATCGAAGCCGCGCGCAGCCACTTCATGTCCCTGCAGCAACATTGGGACGCGAACGAAATGGACAAGATCTCCGAGTTCGTGACCCCGCAACTGCTGGAATTCCTCAAGCGCGAGCGGGCTGAGCTGGGTGATGGCTTCCAGTCAACCTACATCGACAACCTGCAGGTGCAACTGGATGGCGTCGACGATCGCGCCGACAAGACCATCGCCACCCTGACCTTCAGCGGTGTGTCGAAGGATTCTCGCTTCGACAAGGGCGAAGCGTTCAGCGAAAGCTGGAACATGGAACGTGCCCAGGGCGATGACCAGCCTTGGCTGGTGGCAGGTATCCGCCAGAACGGTTGAACCTTTGCCCGTTTTGCATGTTGAAATAAAAGAACCCCGGCTCAGGCCGGGGTTTTCTATTTCGCGGTTGCATCTATAGCGAGCTACTGTATAAACCGCTCCATATAAAACCGCGCCATCGAGAAAGAGGATCCCCGGACGTGGAAGAAATCATCGAACAATTGCGTGAAGCCAACGAGCCCGTACCGGTCCCGCTGGAATTGCCCGACGAAGACTTACTGGTAGAGATCGAAGAGCAGCTGTTCATCGATATCCCATTCGTCTTCAGGGAGTTTTTGCTGACCGTCAGCGATGTCGTCTACGGCAGCCTGGAACCGGTGACCGTCACCGATCCACAGTCCCACACCTACCTGCCGGACGTGGCCGCCAATGCCTGGGACGCCGGTGTCGACCGCAGCCTGATCCCGATCTGCCAGGACGGCGACGATTATTACTGCGTTGAAGAGGACGGCACGGTGGTGCTGTGGCAGGCCGAAGAAGAACTGATCGCCGAGGAAACCTGGGAATCGGTCTGGCACTGGGCGCGGGACGTCTGGCTGGAAAGCTGAGCCCCGCCGCCAGTCAATGCCCGGACGATTCCTTGTGATTGTCCAGGGTTTCAAGCAAGGCCACCTGCATCCGCGTATGCAGGCGGATGAACCAGCGCCAGAGCAGTGCCGCAACGGCAGTCGCCACCACGGCGATCAGTACGAGCAACTTGTTGGTCGGCAGAATGCTGGCCGACAAGGCTGCCAATAGCAGGAAAATCACCAACAGCGAGAGAATCGGGATCACTTCGGCGATCACTCGACGCACGCGCTGGGTGTGGCGGCCAGCCATCTCCGGCTTCACGCCCATCTCCGCCAGCAGCATCGACAGCGCCTTGAGCTTGCGATACGCGGCGATCAGGAACGGCAGCGACAGCAGCAACGCCCCGCCCCAGATCAGTGCTTTCTGCCAGCTTGGGTCGCTGATCCATGCTTGCAGGTAAGCCGACATCCGCTCGGCGAAAAAACCACCCGAGACAAAAATCGCAATCACCAGCGCCAAGTTGACACCGACCTGCAGCAAAATTCGCCGGATCATCGACGCCACCATCGCCCCTTCACCGTGGGGCTGGATGCTACGCAGCCATTCGCCATACATCCCCAGCACTCGCGTCAGCCGTTGTGGCATGACCGCCGCCAACTTGACGGACAACGGGTCGGCAGCTCGAATCAGGTACGGCGTCAGCAGTGTGGTCAACACCGAGACGGCGACCGCAACCGGATAGAGAAAATCGCTGGTGACCTGCAGGGTCATCCCCAACGACGCGATGATGAAGGAAAATTCGCCAATCTGCGAAAGCCCCATCCCAACGCGCAGCGAGGTGCGTCCGTCGTTGCCGGCGATAAAGGCACCAAGGCCGCAGGACAGCATCTTGCCGAGCACCACAGCGGCCGTGATCACTGCAATCGGCCAGGCGTACTGCAGCAATATCGCCGGATCGAGCATCAGCCCGATGGCGACGAAGAAGATCGCGCTGAACAGATCACGCACCGGCTCCACCAGCCGCTCGATCTTCAGCAGTTGCCGGGACTCGGCCATGATCGCACCGATCAGGAACGCCCCGAGCACCATGCTGTACTCCAGCTTCACCACCAGCAGGCAGAAGCCAAAACACAGGCCCAGTACGGTAATCAACAGCATTTCGTTGCTGTCGAACTTCGCCACGTAGGCCAGCACCCTCGGCACCAGCAGAATGCCGATGACCAACGCGACGATCATGAACAGCGACAACTTGCCGACAGTGGAAAACACCTCGCCGGAGCTCACGGTGCCGCTGACGGCAATGCTCGACAGCAAGGCGATGATGCCGATGCCCAGGATGTCCTCGACGATCAACACCCCGAAAATCAGCTGCGCGAAGCGTTCGTTCTTCATCTTCAGGTCGTTGAGGGCCTTGACGATGATGGTGGTGGAGGAAATGGCCAGGATCGCGCCCAGGAAGAGCGAATCCATGGTGCTCCACTCAAACCAACGGCCGATTTCATAGCCGATCCAGATCATCAGCACAATTTCGAGAAACGCCGCGATGAAGGCCGTGGCGCCGACCTTGAACAGTTTGCGCAGGCTGAATTCCAGGCCCAGGCAAAACATCAGGAATATCACCCCAAGCTCTGCCAGGGTCTTGATCGTGTCTTCGTCGTGGATAAAACCGAACGGTGGCGTATGCGGGCCAATGATGAAGCCGGCCACGATGTAGCCCAGTACCACCGGTTGTTTGAAACGATGAAAGAGTACGGTTACCAACCCCGCAGCCATCATGATGATCGCCAAATCCTGAATGAAGCTGATGGCATGCATGTCGAGGCTCCCTGTTCAAAATGACTCACTGCAGAGCTGGAGAAATCCGTTTCCTCTGTAGGAATTGCCCTCGCAACGGGCTTTTGAAGGGTAACACCGCGACTTCTGACAAAAAGACGGTGCAATATATGGAAACAGATCCATCGGCGCGTGACGGCAACCACAGGCGCAGCGTCCCGATATCGGTGGCTTTTAAAACCTGGTGCCCTGTTCGCAGGCCACTCCCCAGCACCCGTAGAGGTGCACTCCCGAATGACTGCCTTGAACCGTGAGTACGTTATGGAACCCGGAAACGCCCAGCTGTCGATGACGGTGTTGATGACCCCTGATATGGCCAACTTCTCTGGCAATGTCCATGGCGGCACCTTGCTCAAATACCTCGACGAAGTCGCCTACGCCTGCGCCAGCCGCTACGCCGGACGCTACGTGGTGACCCTGTCGGTTGACCAGGTCATCTTCCGTGAGCCGATCCATGTCGGCGAGCTGGTGACCTTCCTGGCCTCGGTGAACTACACCGGCAACACGTCGATGGAAGTGGGCATCAAAGTCGTGACCGAAAATATTCGCGAACGCTCGGTGCGCCACACCAACAGTTGCTTCTTCACCATGGTTGCGGTGGATGACCAGCGTAAACCCGCTGCCGTGCCGCCCTTGCAGCCGCAAAACAGCGAAGAAAAACGCCGCTACGAACAAGCCCAGCAACGCCGGCAAATCCGCCAGGAGCTGGAGAGACGCTACCAGGAGATCAAGGCGGACGGGCCTTAACCAGCCACTTAAAAAACAACTGTGGGAGCGAGCTTGCTCGCGATGAGGCCATTACATTCAACATCAATGTCGACTGTTAGACCGCCATCGCGAGCAAGCTCGCTCCCGCAGGGATTAGCAGCTGCAATCAGAGGTTGATTGGCACAGCCTCGAACCGCACCCGTGGATGGGCGATCCGGTCCTGGGCGCGGACCAGTTCCAGCTCATAGCTGGTGCATGCCTGGGTCTCCAGCAGCACTTCGTGCACCGCCGCGGCGGTGAATTCGAACGCCGCCACCAGGCTGTCTCCCAGCAGTATCCGCGCCAGGAACAACCCCGACGTCAGGTCACCCACGCCCACCGGCTGGCGCGGGAAAGCCAGCAGTGGACGGCGCAGGTGCCAGCTGCCATCGGCGGTCACCAGCAGCATTTCGAAACTGTCATCGGGTTTGCCGGGATAGGCCAGGTGCTTGACCAGCACCGCCTTCGGGCCGCGGGCCAGCAACGCGCGGGCCATGGCCAGGCAATCGAACAACGACTGTGCCTTGCGCCCCGAAAAACTGTCCAGTTCCAGTTGGTTCGGGCACATGAGGTCCGCCACGGCAGCGGCTTCTTCCAGGAGAAATTCGCTCACTTCGGGCGCCACGATGCAGCCCTTCTCTGGATGTCCCATGACCGGGTCACACAGGTACAGCGCCTTGGGATTGGCAGCCTTGATCCGCGCCACCCCCGTCAGGATCGCCCGCCCCTGAGCCGCACTCCCCAGGTAACCGGACAACACCGCATCGCAATGACCCAGCTCACCGATGGCTGCAATGCCTTCTACCAACGCTGGTATCTGCTCTGGCGCCAGCACCTCACCGGTCCATTGGCCGTACTGGGTGTGATTGGAAAACTGCACGGTATTGAGCGGCCAGACATTCACGCCGACCCGCTGCATCGGAAACACCGCAGCGCTATTGCCAGCGTGACCGAACACCACATGGGACTGAATGGCAAGCAGATGAGGCGTACGTTTCATGCGGGAAGTTTCCGTAAAACGATTGAAATTCAAGCCGCGCAGTATGCGACTAAACGCAGCCTGTACGACAGACCGGCGAGACAGTTAAGCTGACAGCAACTTGTTGGAGCACTTCGTTCATGCTGACCCTTGGAAACATCTTCGTGCTGATGCTGCTGGCTACCGGCGGTGCCTGGCTGTGGCACAACCATGGCTTGCGCGAGCGGGCGTTGGCGAGGGTCATGCAGCATTGCGCCAACCTCAAGATCGAGCTACTGGACGGCAACGTGGCGCTGAAAAAAATCGGCTTCGTGAAGGACGCCAAGGGTCGACGACGACTGGCTCGCGTCTACACCTTCGAGTTCACCGTCACCGGCGAAAGCCGTCATTCGGGCACCATCACCCAGTTCGGTGCCCACAGCGCGCAAATAGAACTAGCGCCCTACCCGATGCCTTTCGAAGAAACCCCGCCAGCGCCCATTGAACCGGCCCAGACCAGGCCCAGGGCCGAAGTCATCGAGTTGAGCCAGTGGCGCCAGGAACACAACAAGTGGAAGCCTTGAAACAAGGCTGACTCAAGAACACCGACAATTCACCAGACCGGCTTGCAGGCGATCGACGTCTTGCGGCTGATCGAAAATAAGCTCGATCCGGGAATCCTGGCGCCACTCACTGGCTTGCCAGCCCAGCAACGCCCCCTCCAACGCATTGGCTGAAACCCAACCGTCGTGGCTGTGGATAACCATCTTCGCCCGTTTCCAGTCCTGGCCTTGTAGCCATCGCGTCAGCACCGCTGCGTCGAAGCGTTGGCTTGGGTGCCAGCGCCAGCCAATACTCCAGCCACCGTCCTGCTGCTGGTGCAGGCAGATTGGCTGCGTCGGGTCGGTCCAGATGGCCGGGATCTGGCCCAGACGCTTGGGCAGGTTCAAGTTATCCACAGCCCCGCTGCCCCGAGCCGTAAGGCCTGGCAATCGATCTATCGGTAATGCAGCCTGTTGCGTCCAGTACAACACAGACCCTGACAGTTGCGCCGTCACCCGTTCGCGATCGGCGTGCGTGAGGCTCTCGGACTTGTTCAGCACCAGCAGTCCGGCATCCGCCAAGGCTGGTCGTTGCGCGTCCGGCAAGGGCTTGCCGTTCGCCATCGCCCGGGCATCCAACACCACTACACAGGGTTGTACCGCGAGCACACCGAGCCATGGCGCCTCACTCAGTTGCTGCATCAACTGCGCAGGATGACCCAGGCCCGAGGGTTCGATGAACAGCCGATCCGGCCGGGACTTGCGCAGCAAACGCCCAAGTCCGATCTGAAACGGCGCGCCGTTGACGCAGCACAAGCAGCCGCCGGCCACTTCCCCCAGTGCGATACCATCGCCAGCCTGGGTCAGGAGCGCGGCATCCAGGCCGATCTGACCGAACTCGTTGATCAGCACCGCCCAGCGCTCGTTGGCCGGACGCTGGGCCAGCAGATGCCTGATCAGGCTGGTCTTGCCGGCGCCCAAGGGACCGGCGATGACATGGGTGGGAATGTGCTGCAACATAATCGACGGCTTTCGGTGGAGGTGAAGATGCGAATGATCGGTTGGTTATTACTGGCACTGACGTCGAACCAGGCGCTGGCCCAGGCCTGCGTGGTTCACAGCCAGGCGGAGCGACTCGATGTGAAAGTCTGCCAACAGAACCGCAGCATTCCGCAGAAGCTGTTTGCCGACGGCTTCTGCCAGCCGAACCTTGCCGGCCAGAAGGTCGAAGTGCAATACGTCGATCAATGCCCTGGCGGCGCATTCGGCGTCTGCAGCAACGCCCAGGTCGCCAATATGCCTTACCGCCAGGATATTCACTATTACGGCGTGGCGACCGATGCCGCTTACCTGCAGCCATTTTGCGAAGGGCAAAGCCAGGGCACCTGGCTCAAGCCTTAAGCGAGCCAATCCAGCGTGAGAATCAATCGGCGCTCCCCCGGCGCGGGCTCCGGCGAGCGATGGATCAAGCCAAACCCCTCATTACCGTGCCATTTTTCGCCTTTAAGCAAGCCGACATCACCGCAACCAAACTGCTGGATCACCAGCGGATCCGCCGGCTCTGCCTCAGGCTGTGCCAGGCGCCGGCGATCCATGGCCTCTTCCTTGAGCCACTGGCTGCCGACGCCCGCATAGGTGGTCAGCAGCCGCACCGGCACGTGATCAACGTGGAAGCGCGGGCACATGGCCTTGTCCAGCGTGCGCAGGCGCAGACCGACCCGTTGGGCGCCCAGTAGGCAGGCAAACGCACTGACCAGCCAGGACACATCGGCGATGAAGCCTTCATAGCCTTGCAGGTCGCTGAAACCTGCGGCCAAGCCGTGCAGCGTTGGCTGGGAGTCTTCCTCTGGCAAGTCGAGCACCCGTGACTCAGCCAACGGCTGGTCCATCGCCAGCACCATGGCCGCGAAGTCGCTGATGTGTGCGGGAAGCTGTCGCTGCCAGACCGCCAGGTTGGTGCCATCCTCCAGGATCTGCGTGAATATCCCCGGCGTATCACCTTGGACCTGCCGCACCCGCACCGCTCTTTTCAGACTGGGCGCCAGCATCACGCTGCAACCTCTTCACGCCATGGACCGAACGGATCCGGCAACAAACGCCAACTTTCGACGCCCTGGGCCATTTCCGCATCGGTGAGCAGGCAAGCGTCCAGTTCAGCGGCGAGTTGGCCAAAATCAATGTCCTGACCAATGAAGACCAGCTCCTGACGGCAATCGCCTGTGGCAGCCAGCCAGTTCTTCATGATCGCCGCTGTGCTCTCTTCATCCTGCGGCCATTGGTTTTTCGGCACGAACCGCCACCAGCGCCCGGCGAAGCCATGCCGCATCAAACCGCCGGCCTGGGACCAACTGCCCGCCTCCTCAGGTTTGCTGGCCAGCCAGAAGAACCCCTTGGAGCGCAGGAGTTTGCCATTGGGCCACGGCCGGTCGATGAAGTTGAAGAACCGCTGGGGATGGAACGGCCGGCGTGCCCGATAAGCGGTCGAGGCGATGCCATATTCCTCGGTTTCCGGCACGTGCTCACCGCGCAGTTCCTGCAGCCAACCAGGTGCCTGGGCGGCGCGTTCGAAGTCGAAAAGGCCTGTGTCGAGGATTCTGCCCAGTGGCACCTGCCCCATGACCATGGGAATGATCTGCGCCTGGGCGTTGTGACGCCGCAGAATCGCGGTCAGTTCTTCCCGCTCGTGCTGGCTGATCAGGTCGATCTTGCTGATCAGAATCACGTCGGCGAACTCGATCTGTTCGATCAGCAGGTCGGTGATCGAGCGCTCATCCTCCTCTCCCAGGGTTTCGCCCCGTGACGCCAGGCTTTCGGCGGCCTGGTAATCCAGCAGGAAATTCACCCCATCAACCACCGTTACCATGGTGTCGAGTCGCGCCACATCGGCCAGGCTTCGGCCCTCTTCATCACGAAAGGTGAAGGTTTCCGCCACTGGCAACGGCTCGGAAATACCCGTGGATTCGATCAGCAGGTAATCAAAACGCCCTTCCCTGGCGAGTTGCCCGACTTCTTCGAGCAGGTCCTCACGCAACGTGCAGCAGATGCAGCCGTTGCTCATTTCCACCAATTTCTCTTCGGAACGACTCAGGGTGACATCTCGCTGGACTTCGCTGCCATCGATGTTGATCTCGCTCATATCGTTGACGATCACGGCAACTCGCAGATTGTCGCGATTGCGCAGGACGTGGTTGAGCAGCGTGCTTTTACCGGCACCGAGGAATCCGGACAGCACGGTTACGGGAAGGCGATTGGGCATCGGTATATCCTCATCGGGCGGCCGCTTCGACGACGGCTCATTTCCAGGGTTTGGCTAGGTTCAGGGCCTGGATAGTTTTTATGTTATAGTATAACGATACGATTCAGCCAGCCCCGCCAGTCCTCTCATTGGTCTGAGATCAATCCATGCACAATCATCTGAAAATCGTTTTTGCCGTCCCGCTGTTGCTGTGGGCGCTAGGCGCTGCGGCCCAAACTCCGCTCTTGGCCAACTGCACCCGCAGCGCGAATTTGCTGGCCTGCGTGGATATACAGGGCAATGCCTATAGCGTCGCGACGGCTGGAAACACGATCTATTTGCGCGGCTTTGAAGCCGCCAGTCGCCGGTACTGGGCGCAAACGAACAGCCGTTACGGTCAGCTCACGTTCTTTACCGGCTTGGCGTCCGATGGAGAAAGTTGGGTGGGGTACAGTCGGCGTGTGGGCTGGACAACCCTCAATCGCTTTTCAAGCTCGGGCGGTAGCACCGGCGCATTTACATGCGGCCGCATGAACGGTTGCCAGGACTCATCGCGCTGATGTTTCACGTGGAACGTGGCGGTTGTTGGGGAGATGAAACTCCTTTCATGGAAAAGGTTTCTTAAAATTTACCGTTATACTATAACATCTAGTTTTGAACCTTCGATGGGCCTTGACCATGAATGCGTTAACGCTGCCCGACGTGGCTGCGCAGGTTTCACGTCAAACCCTGCCCCTTGATTGGGTAGGCATGTGTGGCATCGCAACGCCAGTGTTGATTGACGGCCAGCGTCTCAGAGCAACGGCCGATGCCGGTGTCAGTCTCGATGACGGCGAGGCGCGGGGCATTCATATGTCGCGCTTATACCTGGCGCTGGGGCTACTTGAAGAGACACCACTGTCGCCAGCGCTATTGCGCCGAATCCTCGAGCAATTTCTCGATAGCCATGAAGGCTTGTCCCAGGCGGCTTCGCTCAGCGTGCATACCGATCTGCTGCTCAAACGTCCGGCGCTAGTCAGCCCGCTGTCGGGCTGGAAAAGTTATCCGGTGAGCATCGAAGCTCACCTGAAAAACAAAATGTTCCACGTGGAACTGAAAATTCAGATCCCCTATTCTTCGACTTGCCCTTGTTCGGCAGCCCTTGCCCGACAGTTGATCCAACAGCAATTCGTCGACGACTTTGCCAACAAGAAACTTGAGCACGCCGAAATTCTCGCCTGGTTGGGTTCATCGAACGGCATTGTCGCCACTCCTCATAGCCAGCGCAGTACCGCGACCCTGACTTTGCGCCTTAACGCCGATGTCGAGGAATTGCCCCTGCAGTCCTTCATCAACGAGGCCGAAGCAGCTCTCGGTACCGCCGTACAGACCGCCGTCAAACGCGCCGATGAACAAGCATTCGCCCTGGCCAACGGCCAAAACCTGATGTTCTGCGAAGACGCCGCGCGGCGATTGAGCACGGCCCTGACCCGCTCATCGGCGATCACCGCCCTGGATGTCCGCGTCGTGCACGCCGAAAGCCTTCATGCCCATGACGCCGTGGCGCAAAGCCGCTGGACCCGGGAGCCATCATGATCAACTGCCAAGCACTGCGCTGGGGTGCGCCCGGACAACCCCTTACACCGCCCCTCGCCATGGAGCGACCGGCAGGCAGCCTCACCGCCATCATCGGTGCCAACGGCTCGGGCAAAAGCAGCCTGTTGAAAGTGCTCGCGGGGCTACAAAAGCCGCTAGCCGGAAAAGTCGCGTTGAATGTTCCACGGCGTGGCGGGATTTCATTCCTGCCCCAGCAGCAACATTTGGATCGGCAATTCCCCATCAGCTTGCAAGACCTGGTGGCGGCCGGCTCTTGGGGCAATCGCCACACACCAGCCATGCGTAGACAGTTGCTGCAAACCGTACTGGAGGACTGGGCACTGAACGGCCTTGAGCATCGTCCACTGATGGCGCTGTCGGGAGGCGAGTTGCAACGTGCCCTGCTCGCGCGCTTGGGCTTGGCCGAAGCGCCCTTGCTGTTGCTCGACGAACCCCACGCCGCCCTCGACGAACAAGGCCAAGCACTGCTGTGGAAGCACATTCATCGCTGGCACGCCGCAGGCAGGACCCTCGTGGTGGTGTGTCATGATCTGGCAGCGGTCCGCCAACATGTCCCCCATACGCTGCTCATAAAAAACACCGGCTGCGTGCTGGGCCGCAGTGTCGACTTGATTGCCCAACAACCCCATACGTGGGTGGCCTGATGCTTGCGGCCACTCATCTCTGGCAACCGTTCCAAGAGTTTGTCTTCATGCGCCGGGCTTTGCTAGGTGGTCTGGTGTTGGCGTGCAGCACGGCGCCGTTGGGCGTATTCCTGATTCTTCGGCGCATGAGCTTGATTGGTGACGCCGTGGCTCACGGTATTCTGCCCGGCGCCGCCCTCGGGTTCTGGTTCGCCGGGCTGAGCCTGCCGGCCTTGACTTTGGGCGGCCTGGGCGCGGGCCTGAGCATGGCCGGGCTCGCCGCCTGGATTACCCGGCGCACTGGCCTACGGGAGGACGCCAGCCTCGCGGCGATTTATCCCATTTCCCTGGCGGCCGGCGTGCTGATCCTCGGCATGGCCGGCAAACGCCTGGACTTACTACACCTGCTGTTTGGTTCGGCCTTGGCGGTAGACGGTCCGACACTTACAGGCATGCTGTGGGTTTCCGGCGCCAGCCTGGTGGCGATGGCGTTGATTTATCGACCGCTGCTGCTCGACACCCTGGACCCATTGTTCCTGCAAACCGTCAGTCGCCTCGGTCCGTTGGCCCATGGCGTGTTCTTGACCCTGGTGGTGCTGAACCTGGTGATCGGCTTCCAGGCCATCGGCGCGCTGATGGTGGTCGGCCTGATGATGCTGCCAGCCGCCGCGTCGCGATTCTGGAGCCGTCGCCTGCCGCTACTGATGCTGATCGCCGGGCTGCTCGGTTGCCTCTCGGTTTGGCTTGGCCTGCTGCTGTCTTTCTATTACTCACTGCCCAGCGGGCCGTCCATCGTTCTGGTGGCAGGCGTGTTGTATCTGTTGTCGGTGGTATTCGGTCCGGTGCACGGTTTGCTGCGCCGCCCGCCTTTGCTCACATCCCAATGAGGTGTCTCCCGATGCGCGTTCTGCTCGTGCTACTCAGTCTGATGCTGTCCATGTCCGTGTCCGCCGCCGAAAAGCTCCAGGTCGTGACCAGCTTCAGCATCCTCGCCGACATGACTCGCCAGGTCGGCGGTGAGCATATTCAAATCACCAACATGGTCGGGCCGGACGCCGATGCGCACACCTACGAACCAACGCCAGACGACGCCAAGGCGTTGCTCAGGGCAAAACTGATCATCAAGAATGGCTTGGGCTTCGAGCCATGGCTGGATCGCCTGGTGACCAGCACCGAAACCAGCGCCCCGGTGATCAGCGCCAGCCGCGGCGTCATCCCACGGTCACTGGATGAGGATGGCGAGACCATTCCCGACCCGCACGCATGGCACAACCTGGCGAACGCCGAGCTGTACGTCAGCAACATCGCCAAGGCACTGGAGGCGGCCGACCCGGCCAACAAAGCTGATTACGAACGCAACAGCCAAGCGTACTTGAAGAAGATCTACGCCCTGCTCGCCGAAGCCAAGACCAAGCTCGGTACATTGCCTGCCGGTAATCGCAAGATCGTGACCTCCCACGATGCATTCGGTTACCTGGGCCAAGCCTATGGCATCGAGTTCATGGCGCCCCAGGGTTTATCCACCGAACGTGAACCGTCGGCGGCGGAAGTCGCGGCGCTGATTACCCAGATCCGTCAGGCGAAAGTCAAAGCGGTGTTCATGGAAAACATCAAGGATGCACGCCTGCTCAAGCAGATCGCCGACGAGAGCGGCGCGCACATCGGCGGCACGTTGTACTCCGATGCACTCGCTGCCAGCGGACCGGCCAGCACATTCACCGGCCTGTTCGAATACAACCTCAATACGTTGTATGAGGCACTGAGCCGGCCTTGATCGAGCACTGTGGGAGCAAGGCTTGCCCGCGATGAGCGGTGATGCGCTTGGCGATTCACCGAGTTGTCTGCATCGCTAGCAAGCTTTGCTCCCACAAGTTCACCAAGGGATTACCTCATACCCGATTCAAGCCCTCGGCTTGACTGTGCCGCAATCCTGCCCCAGCCATACCGCGCGCGTGTCGAGGCTGCCGTTCTGCTGGATGCCGGTGGCATTGAACGTGCCGTTGACCTTGGTGGTGAATTCACGATCGCTCTGGAACGTCGCGACCCCAGTACCCTGGGCCTTTGGGCAACTGAAACGAAACTTCCATTGATTGCCGGTGCGCTCGGTGATCTGCTGCTTGCAACCCGATTGCGGGTCTTGCAGCGGGATGTCATTGGTTTGCACCTGCGCCGGGGTCAGGCATACGCGAATACCTTTACCGCCCATGGTAATCCCCTGCTTTTCCAGCATCGCCCGTTGCTCCGGGGTCATCTGGGTTTGCAACTGGCCGAGGATCAGTTGCAGGTCCGGCAGGTTCTGGTTATCGACCTTCATGTTGCTGGTGGTCAATTCCCACAAACCCGGCTGGAGCATCTGCGCCTGAGCCGCCATCGGAACCGACAAACCCATCGCCAAGGCCACACCCAGCAGACGAACATTCATTACACGAACTCCAGAGGACAAGTGGCCGTTAGACGCCGCCCACGGGCTTCGGTTCAGGGCTCAAACCAGTGAATTAATTAGCGACATTCGCCCTGGAACATGGTCTGTTAAGCATTGAAACTTCAGGAGCAAGGCTGCCCCATGGATTATTTCGGCCCGCATGTTTTCGGTTACCTGATCGCGCTGATCCATACCCTGGGTTCCATCGCCGCCGTCCACGCCGTACTGACGGTGCGCACAGCCCAAGGCTCGATTGCCTGGGCCCTGTCGCTGACCTTCATTCCCTACCTGACGTTGATTCCTTATCTGGTGTTCGGCCGCAGCACGTTCGATGGCTACATCAAGGCGCGTCGGCAAGCCAACGAAGAAATGCGCAAGGCGATCTCCGAGCTGAACTGGCGCCCGTGGGTCGAAGAAGCCCTGACCGCTCGCGCCTCCCAGGCCTACGCCTCGTTGCGGGCCATGCCGAAACTGGGGCGCACACCGTGCCTGGCGAATAACCAGGTGCGTTTGCTGGTCAACGGCCACGCCACGTTCGAGGCGATTTTCCAGGCCATCGAACAGGCACGAGAAGCTGTGCTGATTCAGTTTTTCATTATTCACGACGACCGCCTCGGTCAACGCCTGCACACACTGCTCTTGAAGAAAGCCGCCGAAGGCGTGGCGGTGTATTTGCTTTATGACCGCATTGGCAGCCATTCCCTGCCCCACCGCTACGTGCAAGCCTTGCGCGACGGGGGTGTCCACGTCAAAGCGTTCGCCACCCGCAGCGGCTGGCTCAATCGGTTCCAGGTCAACTTTCGCAACCATCGCAAGATCGTGGTGGTGGACGGTGTGCAAGGGTTTGTCGGCGGGCACAACGTGGGTGACGAATACATGGGCGACAAACCACCCTTGGCACCGTGGCGCGACACCCATGTGCAAGTGAGCGGGCCGGTAGTGGCGAGTATGCAAGAGTCGTTCGCCGAAGACTGGTTCTGGGCGGCCCGCTCCCTGCCCCCGCTGATCCTGCCGGACAGCTACCCGGACGACGGCGTGCTGTGCCAGTTGCTGGCCAGCGGTCCGGCCGATGCCTATGAAACCTGCTCACTGTTTTTCGTCGAGGCCATTCACGCCGCCAGCGAACGCGTCTGGATCACCACGCCTTACTTCATCCCCGACGAAGCAGTGTTTGCAGCCTTGCGCCTGGCTGTACTGCGGGGCGTGGATGTGCGCATCCTCCTGCCCTCGCGGCCCGACCACAAGATCGTCTACGCAGCTTCCAGCCTGTATGCGTTTGAAGCGGTACGAGCCGGTGTGCGGATGTTCCGTTATGGGCCGGGCTTCCTGCATCAGAAAGTGGTCTTGATCGACCGGGAAATCAGCGCCATTGGCAGTGCGAATCTGGACAACCGCTCGTTCCGCTTGAACTTCGAGGTCATGCTGCTCACCGTCGATATCCCGTTCGCCACCGAAGTCGAGCAGATGCTCGAAGCAGATTTCGCCCAGGCCCAGGAAATCGACAAACAGGAAAGCCGGGAGACCCACCGCCTACAGAAGGTCGGCATGCGGATCGCCCGGCTTATTTCGCCGATTCTCTAAGGCGTGTAGATGTCGTCGCGGGTCCACGGCAACTCATGGCTACCATCGGCATGAGCCTTCACCGCCAGGATCTGATGCAGGTTGATCCAGCCCTTGGCGAACGCGTAGGCGCAGCCGGCCAGGTACAGACGCCAGATCCGCAACGCCTGCTCCGGCACTTCCTTCGACGCTGCCTCAAGGTTGTCCTCCAGGCGCTCACTCCAGTGATCGAGCGTACGTGCGTAGTGCATGCGCAAGCTTTCCACATCGACGATCTCCAGTCCCGCTTCGCTGATGTGGGCGGAAATCATCGACAGGTGCGGCAGCTCGCCGTTGGGAAATACGTACTTCTCAATGAATTCGCCCGCGCCACGACCGACCGGACGCCCGTCGGTGTGCTTGGCGGTGATGCCATGGTTCATCACCAGCCCACCCTCGCGCACGGCGCCGAACAGCGTCTTGCAGTACTGCTTCAGGTTGGCGTGGCCGACATGCTCGAACATACCCACGCTGACCACCTTGTCGAAGCGGCCGTCCTGGGGCAGGTCACGGTAATCCAGCAGTTGCAACTCGACCTGATCCTCCAGGCCTTCGGCCTTGACCCGCTCCCGAGCCAGCGTCAGTTGCGCCTTGCTCAGGGTGATGCCGAAGACCTTAGCACCGAACTCCCGTGCGGCATAACGCGCCAGGCCGCCCCAGCCGCACCCGACATCCAGCAGATAGTCACCCGGTTGCAGTCGCAGCTTGCGGCACAAATGGCGGAATTTGGCTTGCTGGGCCTGTTCGAGGGTTTCGCTGCCCGTCTCGAAATAGGCACAGGAATAGGCCATGTCGCTGTCGAGCCATAGCTGATAAAACGCGTTGGAGAGATCGTAGTGGTAGGAGATCGCCTTGGCGTCGGTTTCCTTGTCGTGGACCGAGCGCACCGGCTGGTTGTCGGGATCGTCCTCCACCAACGCCTGGCTCAATTCATCGCAGACCCGAATGACTTCGTGGATCGAACCTTCGAGTTCCAGCTTGCCTTCGACAAACGCCGCCCCCAATGCGTCCAGGCTGGGGTGGGTGAATTGCGCGACCATTTGCGGGTCCTTGACCACAATCGTGACGCTGGGGTCGTCCCCCAGTGAAAATTCATGGCCATCCCAGAGCCGCAACCGAAGCGGTAGATGCAGATTCTGTAAGGCCGGTGGAAGTTGCGCGAGCATGGAAAATCCCCCTTGTTTCAGACGTCTGAAATGAGGGTAGACCATGCTAGAAAAATAGCAGGCTATCGAATTTATAGCCTTTTTCTATCGCTGTCCCAAATCACTCCCTGTGGCGGGTAACTTCTGCGGTGGCACGCCCTCTCCAATAGCAGACTGCAAGTACAGCGCACAGTTCGCTGACCCTACCCAACGGTGCCCTTCGCTTGGATCTTGAGCAGTGGCTCCTGGAACCGCAGCAAGCGCCCGGCATTACCTAACACTAGCAGGGTACTGAGATTGTGCAGCAGCGCAGCGATCATTGCCCCCGCCGCGCCCAGCCAGCCGAAGGCGGCAAAGGCAACGATGGCCAGCGTCCAGCCCAAGCCAATGATCACATTGACCTGCAACGTGCGCCGACACTGGCGACTCAGTCGCACGCAGGTGCCGAGGCGCCGCAGGTCGCTGCCAATCAGCACAATATCTGCCGATGCCAGGGCGATGTCCGCACCGCCCGCGCCCATGGCGACGCCCACCACCCCGGCCTTGAGCGCCAGGGAGTCGTTGATGCCATCGCCCACCACCATGGGACGAAACCCATGGTCGATTTCAGCCATGACCCGCTTGAGTTTGTCTTCCGGCAAAGCCTGGGCTTGCACATCGCCGATGCCGACATCCCGGGCCAGGTTCGTGGCCACGCTCTGGCGGTCGCCGGTCAACAACAACTGACGGCCCAAGCCCAACTCCCGCAGCTCGGCCATGGCCACCTGTGCCTCCGGCTTGACGCTGTCGGCCAACAGCAGCCAGGCGAGGAACTGCCCGTCCAGGGCCAAGCCGGCAATCGGGCCGTCGTGCTCAGGAACCGCTGAGGTTTGAATGCCCAGCTGTGCAAACAATTCCGGCCGACCGAGCGCCGCTTCGCCCTGGGCCGTCATTGCGACCACACCCAACCCTTGGCGCTCGCGAATGTCCGTCAGCGCCAGGCAGCTGTCCTGTTCCACCAACCCCGCCAACGCACGACTGACCGGATGGCTGCTGGCCGAACCGAGGCTGGCGGCCAACGGCAGCAACAACGATGCGTGAGCATCCCGGGCATGGTCGATGGATTGCAGGCGCAGCACGCCATAGGTCAAGGTGCCGGTCTTGTCGACCACCAATGAGGTCAAGTCCGCCAGTTCTTCCAGAAAGGCCGAGCTGCGAATCAGGATCCCGTGGCGCGCCGCCACGGCGATCCCGGCAATGGCAGTGGCCGGTGCCGATAGCACCAACGCGCAAGGACACGCGGCCACTAGAACCGCCAGCATCGCCTGGGCATCGTTGGTCACGAACCAGGTCACTGCCGCCAGCAACAACACCAATACCAGGTAACTACCGGCGTATCGTTCCAGCAAGCGGGTGATGGGTGGTTTGGAGCGTTCGGCGTTTTGCATCAAGGCGATGACTTTGCCCAGGGTGGATTCTGCACCGGTGCGGGTCACTTCCAGCCGCAGCAGGCCATCGAGGTTGATCGCGCCACCAAAGACTTCCGTGCCGACCACCGCCTCCAGCGGCACCGACTCACCGGTGATGGGCGCGGTGTCGAGGCTGGCCTGGCCGGACAGCACCCGACCATCGGCCGGCACCCGGTCACCGGCGCGCACCTCCACCACATCACCGGCCTGGAGCGTCGCGTTGTCGACATCGATGATCGAGCCGTCGGCCTGTACCTTGCGACCTTGGCTGCGGGTCAGTTGGCCAAGGGCATGGATCGCCTCCTGGGAACCGATGACACTGCGCTCTTCCAGCACATGGCCGAAGATCATGATGATCGGCAGCAACGCCGCCGTCAGCAGATCGCCAGTGGCCCAGGCGCCGAGCATCGCCAGGGCGATCAGTTGGTCGGTGATCCCGTGCAGGCTTGGATAGCGCAAGCTGTACCAAGCCGAACGCATCACCGGCACCGCCACCAGCAGCGAGGCGAAACCCAACAGCAACTGGCTGACACCACTCTGCTCCGGCGACCAGCCGCGCCAGGCCAGACCCAGCGCGAGCAAGCCGAGAGCGAGCATCGCCAAGGTCAATTGCCGAGCAGCGATGCGTTGCTCAGCCGAGGACAACATCGGTACAGCAGGTGTTTGAGCGGTCATTGGCCGGCTCCCTGGATGATCAGACGAGAATCGTCTTTCGGGTCGACCGTGGTCACTGAACCGGCCTGACGAAGGATGGCGGGCATGCGTTCGCGATACAGGCGCAGCAGCATTTGCGGATCGCTTCCTTGGGTCTTCGCCAGCCCGAGCACCGTGGCCGTGTCGGCCGACGCCTTGGCGAGCCGTTCGCTGGCCTGGGCATGGGCGACTTGCACGGCACGGTCGGCGTCTTGACGGGCGGCCTGGGTGAGTTTTTCCGCTTCAGTCCGGGCGTTGGCCACAGCTTTATCGGCCTGCTGGCTGGCGGTCAGTACCGCGTTGAAAGCACTCACCGCCGGCCCGGGCAGACTCGATTGCACGTCGACCCGCACCACTTCGATGCCCAGCCCCTGCCCTGTCGCCGCCAAGTCAGCCAGGCGTCGGTTAAGTCCCTGCACCAGATCGCCTCGCAAGCGTTCGCGGCGCTCGGCAGCCTGGTTGTCACTGCCCATCAGTTCGGGCCGAGCCACCAGAATGGTGTCCAGGTCCCGGGCCGCAGTCAGGGCCACGGCACTGCGGGTCGCCAGTCGGTCCAGCGCCGGCAGGACATGTTCGCCTTGCAAGACGAAAGCGTAAGGGTCGGTGACCTTGTAGAACACCCGCACATCCAGTTGCACCACGCCGGCATCACCGGTCAATAAATAACCAGAACCGGCTAATGCATCGCTGACCGGCATGGCGAAACTGGCCACACGATCAGCCTGCAAGGCCGCGTCCGAGCGCTGCAGATTCTCCACCCGCCGCTCAAGCACCCGATCCGCTGCTGGCAGCAGGACCACTTGCTCCACAGGGCGCGGCCAAGCCAACAAGAGGCCGGCATTCTGGATTCGATCCAAGGCGCCAAAATGCAGCACCACTGCACGATTCTGCGGGTCGATCTGCCGCACGTTGGAAAAGACCCAGGCCAACGCCGCCAACACCGTGACGGCGTAAAGCGCCAGAAACGCCAAGCGACCGGCCTGAATCCACGGACTGGATAACTCGTTTGTTCCACGTGGAACCAAACTCATGGTTGTGTTCCACCTTTGCCTTCCACGGAAACAGGCCCGTCTACCAGGACACGGAACGGCGCGGCGTCGGTGCGCAAAATCAACTTTGTACTCGGGCTGACGATGGTGCCCAAGGTGTCCAGCGAACGGAGCAGGTTGTAAAGCTGGGGAGAGCCGGCGTACGCCCGGCCATAAATCTCGGCCGCTTCTACCCGGGATTGTGCTTCGATATCCGCAGCCTTTACCGCGGCATCGGCTTGCACGACACGGGCATCACGTTCCGCGGCGGAGCGAATCTGCGCCGCTTCGCGTTTGCCGATGGCGGTGCGCTCAGTGGCGATGGTCTCGCGCTCGGCCCGCATGCGGTCCACCGTTGCGGTCAGCGTTACCGAGGGCAAGGTCAAGCGCTCGATACCGACTTGCAACACCCGCACGCCGTAAGTGGTGAGCAACTGCTGATCGATTTGCTGACGCAACTGCGCTTCGAAATCGGCGATGCGCACTTGGCTGGCATCGGTGTTGACCAGGTTCGCCAGGTCAAAACTGGCGGCTGTGGTTTCCAGCGCCGAGCCGACAAACGTGCGGATCTGCCGTGCGGCTTCGTCCGGCTGGTTCTGCACCGCACGCATGAAACGCTGCACGTTGTCCGGGTCACCCTGCACCTGCCAGGCCACGTAGGCCTGGACAATGATCCGCAGTCCATCGCGGGTCCCGACATCCTGCAGGCCGCTGGACGTGGTGCGCAATCGCAGGTCCACCGGGATCGCCGCCTCGAACGGCGCTGGCCAGCGCCATCCCAGGCCAGGTTGCAGCAGCACCCGGGCCGGATTGCCGAAACGGGTAATGACCGTGGCCTCCCCCGACCGTACTTGCACCAAGCTCGCGGCCGCAACGGCAAATGCCACCAGCAGCACCGCCCAGCCCATCCGCCGCCAAGGAAATGGCCCGGCCTGCTGCGGGTCGCCGTGATGGTGGTGATGATGGCCGTGGTGATGACCGCCATGACCGTGATCGTGACCGGCGTGGTCGTGGTGACCGTGTGAAGGGGACTGGCTCAATGGGCAGCTCCTGACGGGACAGGGTTACGCGGCGACGCGGGGTCGGCCGGCAGCGTGAAGGTACGCAAGTCGATGGTCGGCGCGTTGTTGCTACCGCCCAGGCGATGATCGAGAATCAGCAACTGGGCATTGCCGAGGCCCTGGCTCAGTTGGCTCAAGTAATGTTCCAGCACAAAAGCGTGCCCTGCCGTGGCGTAGGCTTTGCGGTCGGCGTTGAAACGCAAATCGGCCGCCTGGGCGGTCGCGTTGATTTCCCGCGCAGTGGCGCTGGCCTGGTCATGGGCGATGCTGGCTTGCAATTGCGCCTGGTTGGTCTGTTCCGCCGCCGCACCACGCTCCCGGGCGATCAATGCCTGGGCGCCGATCTGTGCCGCCTGTACGCCGTGGTAGGCATTGGCCGCACCGGCCGGCGGATGAATCGCCTCCACCACCGTCGCCAGGATTTCCACACCGCTGTCGAGGGTCTGCAAATCCGCCTGTACGGCGCGACCGATTTCGTCGGCCAGGCTCACACGGTCGGCGCCCAACAAACCATCCAACGTACGCGAAGCAAACTCATGCACCAGGATGCGGCTGGCGGTGCTGCGGATCAGCGTCGGCACATCGGCGCTGTTGTAAGTCGCCGCCAACGCCGCGGCATCCGTCAGGCCGATGCGATAGACAAAACGCACGTCCATGTTGACGATCTGGAAGCTCTGTTGGTTAGCACGACGACTGGCAATGACTTGGGACTTGTCGTTCACGTGACTGGCGTCCCACAACCGATTGGCAATGGCCGGTGCCGGCCCCTCCGCCGGTTCAGCCTCGACAACCGCTCGACTATCCGCAACGCTGGTCGCCAGTTCATGCACCACGCCATTCTCGACGTTGAGCACCCTGCCCCACGGCCAAGGTAAGGCGACGTGCAGGCCGGGCCCGAATACCTCTATCGGTTTACCAAAGCGCTCATAGATGCCCCGCCCCTGCAGCGGCACTTCGTGCACGCCTGTCAACAACCAGCCCACCAGCGCCACCAACGCCAACACCGGCAAAAAAGCCCGGCGCATGTAGCTGAAGGCCCAGATCTGGCGCAGATCGATGCCGAAACGGTTGTGCAGTTCATGTTGCAAGGCCAGCCAAGGTTGCGGCGGCCAGCGCAGCAGATCGGCGATGACACTGCGGCCCAGCGGCGTCGGCTCCAGGGCGTCCCGGCGCGGGATGAACAACGACAGCACCGCGCGCAACAACAACTCCGCCGCCACCAGCCCTGGCAATAGCCCCATCAGCACCGCCAGGCGCACCGGCCAGATGGACGTTTCTGCGACGAACAGCAAGCACAGGGCGCCGAGCACCAACACGATGATCGCCACTCGCGTCAGTTGCCCCAGCGCTGGCGCTTCCGGCCATTCCACCGGGGACTGCTGGGCCAATTGCCGCTCGAACACCAATAGCCCGAACGCCAACAACAACGACAGCACCGCCCCTACACTGGCCGAGACGCCAAGGGCGGCAGCCGGCAATTGCAGGTTCCAGGCTTGCTCCAGGCTGAGTAATACCAGCACGGCCCAACCGGCCAGCCACAACGCAGGCGCACCGATTTGCTTGAGCAGGCCGACTGAACGGGCACCGATGCTATCCAGCAGCCGCTCATACCAACCCGGGTTATCAACAGGCTCGTTTTCCGTCGGCAGGTTATCCACAGCCGGCAACAACGCCTTGCTGCGCCATTGCGCCACCCACCAGGCCGATTGCAAGCCCGCCACCAGCACCAACAGTCCCGCACCTTGGCTGACCAGCAAGGCCGGCCACAGCGATTGCGGCGAAAACACCCCAATAAAAAATGCCAGGACCAAGCCCAAGCCCGCCACGCTTCCCAAGGCGTAGGCGATCCGCTTCAAGCGGCGCCCTTGAAACGACGCTCGCTGGAAACGCGGCCATTCGGCCACTTGTGTCCCCTCGATATCTAGATCGACTTGCATACCACCCCAGCTTTCGTGGCGATCAGAATCAGGGCCCGTGGACAGACGCCACCGACGCTCTGTTATATGCCGTTACCTTATAACGATTGCTGTGAAATTTCCGTTTTGAATTCTTCATGACAAGGCCCCACACCGACCTCTTGACTTAAGCCTTGACCGAGATCCGTGGAAACGCTCATATTACGTTCATAATTTTTTCTCAGGCCAAGCGGGAGAATAGCGATGAGCAACTACGACGTGGTCATTCTGGGCGGCGGGCCCGGCGGGTATAACGCGGCGATTAGGGCCGGTCAGTTAGGGTTGAAGGCCGCCTGTGTCGAGGGCCGGGCCACCCTGGGCGGCACCTGCCTGAACGTCGGTTGCATGCCTTCCAAGGCATTGCTGCACGCCTCGGAACTGTACGAAGCAGCCACGGGAGCGGAGTTCGCCAACCTGGGCATTGAAGTCAGTCCCACCCTCAATCTTGCGCAAATGATGAAGCAGAAAGACGAAAGCGTGACGGGCCTGACCAAGGGCATCGAGTTTCTGTTTCGCAAGAACA
This sequence comes from Pseudomonas beijingensis, assembly GCF_030687295.1. Taxonomy (NCBI): domain Bacteria; kingdom Pseudomonadati; phylum Pseudomonadota; class Gammaproteobacteria; order Pseudomonadales; family Pseudomonadaceae; genus Pseudomonas; species Pseudomonas beijingensis. The sequence goes on from NZ_CP117425.1 coordinate 6,406,693, forward strand.
AGGTCGACTGGATCAAAGGCTGGGGCCACATCGACGGGCCAGGCAAAGTAACCGTCACCGCGGACGATGGCAGCAAGACCGAACTGAACGCCAAGGACATCGTCATCGCCACCGGCTCGGAACCCATGCCGCTGCCAGGCGTGACCATCGATAACCAGCGCATCCTCGACTCCACCGGTGCCTTGGCCTTGGGTGAAGTGCCTCGGCATCTGGTGGTGATCGGCGCAGGCGTGATCGGCTTGGAACTGGGTTCGGTCTGGCGGCGCCTGGGCGCCCAGGTGACGGTGGTGGAATACCTCGATCGCATCTGCCCGGGCGTGGACGGCGAGGCCGGCAAGACCTTGCAAAGGGCCTTGGCTAAACAAGGCATTCAATTCAAGTTGAGTTCGAAGGTCACCGGCGCCACGACCTCGGTCAGCGGCGTGCAATTGCAGATCGAACCGGCGGCGGGCGGAGAGGCACAGACCCTGGATGTCGATTACGTGCTGGTCGCCATCGGCCGTCGGCCCTACACGCAAGGGCTGGGGCTGGAAAACGTCGGGTTGAGCACCGATAAACGCGGCATGCTCGCCAACCAGCGTCACCGCACCGAAGCCCCCGGCGTCTGGGTGATCGGCGACGTGACGTCCGGACCGATGCTGGCCCACAAGGCCGAAGACGAAGCCATGGCCTGCATCGAACAGATCGCCGGCAAGGCCGCCGAGGTCAACTATGCACTGATCCCCAGCGTCATCTACACCCGTCCGGAACTGGCCAGCGTCGGCAAGACCGAGGAACAACTCAAGGCCGAAGGCCGCGCCTACAAGGTCGGCAAGTTTCCGTTCACGGCCAACAGCCGGGCCAAGATCAACCACGAGACCGAAGGGTTCGCCAAGGTCCTGGCCGATGAACGCACCGATGAAATCCTTGGCGTGCACCTGGTGGGCCCCAGCGTCAGTGAGATGATCGGTGAGTACTGCGTGGCCATGGAGTTCAGCGCCTCGGCCGAGGACATCGCCCTGACCTGCCACCCGCACCCTACCCGCTCGGAAGCGTTGCGCCAGGCGGCCATGAATGTGGAGGGGATGGCGACGCAGATGTAGGAACACGCCCCACTGGCGATAACACCCGCCCCTGTGGGAGCGAGCTTGCTCGCGATGGCGGCATTGCAGACGCTACAAGGGCGTATGTGATGTCCTCATCGCGAGCAAGCTCGCTCCCACAAGGGTTCCTTATCTCAGGAGGCCGACATCCGCGCCTTGCGCTGGCGCCGGCTGATCAGCCCCAACCCCACCGCCACCACCAACACGACCCCGCCCACTTCCAGCCAAACCTTGTAAGGGCGCAGCGCCGAGCGAATCGGGTCCAGGGCCTGGGTCACGTAGCGTTTGTTCGCCGTGCTGAAATCCGGTTGCTGGCATTGATGACCAAAATCCCCGGCCCAATCCACGTACGGGCCTTCCTTCACATAGCGCTGATACAACGCGCTTTGCTCCTCAAGGCTGGAGTTGTACCCCACCGCTTTGCACAGCACCGCCGCAAACGCCTGGCTGGTATGGGGCAGATTATCCGCCGCCTGGCTCGCCAGCGCCGTGGCGACAAATCGATAGTGATAACGCATGTCCGGCTGCGCGGCGCTGGCCTGCTGGCGTTGCACTTCACCTTCGGCCACCAGCGGCCCGACGTTCAGCTCGACCGGTTCCAGGCTGTAATTGCCGCCAAGGCTGGCGTAATCCGGCGCCATCTCATAGCCGAGCAGCTCCATGCCCCAGTTGCGCGCCATCCAGGACGCATGGAAATACGCCTCGGCTCGCCGGGTTGGCCACCATTTGGACTCCGCGTCCTGGCGCAGTTGCCCATAGGCCCGGGCCTTGTTCTGCAGGTCCGGGTTATCGAAATAAGCCGGCGCCTCCTCAAAGCGCCCTTCCCTCAGCAAACGACGGCCCAGCAAATTGCGCAGGCTCGCGGCCACCGGCAGCGGCACGTAGTTATCCCGATCCTCCTGGCTCAACGCCGGTGGCGCCGGGACTTGGGCGTCGACGTACTGCTTGAGCTCATCCACCGTGAGCACACGCTCGGCAACGGCGGCAGCGTCGTACCAATAGTTGCTCTGGCCGCGATAGAGCTGATCGAAGGCTTGCAGGTAATCACCGCGCTGCAAGGCCAGGATCGCGCTTTCACCTTCGACCCGGCACTTGGGTTGCACCGATTCGTAATTCCAATCCGGTGTGCGCCGACTGCCCCAGGACTCATCGTTCGGAAACGCCTGGGCCGCCTTGGCATAAGCCGCCGCCGCGGCCACCTTGTCGCCGTCGCGCAAGGCCAACTTGGCGCGCACCCACCAGGCCAGGCCTGTGTCGGGAGCCTTTTGCACAAACGCCTGGGCGCTGGCGTAATCGCCGTGCTGGTAACTCACTGCCGCCAAACGGTCGGCATCCTCCAGATTGTCCCGGGCGTTGGCCTGCAGCAGTTTGACCAGCCTTTTCTCGCCCGAGGGTTCTTCACCGTCCCACCAGCCGATCCGGCTGAGCAGGTAGGCGGTGACCAGTCGCTGCACCGCTTTGGTCTTGAGCAGTTCATTCAAGCGCTCATCCGGCTGGACGCTCAAATCACCGGCCAATTGCAGCAACGAGCTGTAGCCGACCGGGGATCCTTGCAGGTTCTGGATCGCATACAGGGCGATGGCGCTGTCCCAGTCGTCAGCGGTGTAGGCCACCCGGGCTTCTTCGCCAAGGCTGGCGATGCCCAGTTCCAGTGGATCGCTGAAGCCAGCAATAGTCATTTCCCGGGCCTGGCGAAACGCTGCTCGCGCCTGATCCCGCAAGGCCACAGGGTCGCCGCTGCCCGCCCCGGTACTCTCGGCGAACAAGGCCCGTCCAAGAGAGTACGCGGCCCAGGTGCTGCGCAACCGACGCTGGTCAGCCGGTAACGTCAGCAGTTGCTGGAAGGCTTCCACGGCACGCTGATGCTCACCAAGGTTAAAAGCCGCCGCGCCGAGGGCATACAGGCGCAGCTCATCAGGCAGTTTGGCCGCTTCAGCCGCCACCTGGTCAATATCGGTCAGCGCCCGCAAGCGCTCCACCACCGCTTGTTGCGGCGGGGTCAAGCCAATCCGCTCGGCCTGGTTGCGTTGCTCTACGTAGGAAGGCAGGTCGTCATAGCTGTAGTCCGGGTTGCGCGTCGCCTCGGTGGCCGGCTTGAGCCCGGCAAGCGCCTGGCCGAGGCGGCTGACTTCGAAGCGAAAGCTGCCTTCGGGCAATTGCGCCAGCGTCTGGGCGCGGTTATCCAGCAGACGCATCGGGAAATCCGGCCCGCAGGCCAGCGCCGGAGCCAGCGGTAGGCACAGGCTCAGGCACAGCAGGTGACGAGGCCACTTACGGGTAAACATTGAAACCTCCTTGGTCGATTTTCGTACAGCGCGCCCAGCCGATTGCCCGTTGGGCGCCGGCAGCCAAGCGACCTTCCTGAATGCGGGTGAAGGTAAGCAGTCCGGGGGCTTGTTGCAACGTATAACCGGCCAAGGCATCGACGCCGTCACACGCGCCAACAGCCAGTGTCAGACGCTGGGGCCAGGGGCTGTCGAGATTGCCCTGGTTGACCAGGCGGATATCGTACAAACCGCCCTGCTCCGCCCACTCCAACGCCAGGCGACTGTCCAGGTGATCGCCCCGGGCGACGGCGCCGAGCGTGGTCAAGCTCCAGGCTCGTCGGTCGCCGGCCAGGGGCAGGCGAAACCAGATCAGCCCGGCGAGATGGTGCGGCGGATCAGCCCGCAAATCCGCCGCCAGCCCGGCCACTTGTTGCGGATCGGCCAGCAACTCTCGACGCTCGCCAGCGCGATCGATCGGCACCTCGCTTTCCACCACCGGCACGCCGCTCTCCTGGGTCAGCAGCGCCACACCGTAGGCTGGCAGGGCCAGATAAAACGGCCGCGGGGTGATCTTGCTCCAGCGTTGCGCCCAGTGCCGGGCCTGTTTCGGATCGAATAGCCCTTGCCGTGGATCACTCACCGCGTGGACCTGCAGCACACTGCTGTCCACCGTTTCCAGCAACCCCGGCAAGGCGGGGCTGTCGAGCCAGGCCGGTAGCGCCGTGATGCTGAGCCGCAGGTTGGCCGGCAGGATGTGCCGCAGTTGGCCGAGGAAGTTTCCATAGGCCGGCAGCCGTGCATTGCCGGCATCGTGGTCGATCTCCACGCCCACCGGCGTCAGGCCTTGGGCTTGCCAATCCCCCAGCACTTGCTGGATTTGCGCGATGACCTCGTCCTGGTTCAGGGCCTTGAGCTGGCCGTCCAGGCGAATCACGACGATCAGTGGACGGCCGTCCGCCTTGAGCAGGGCCGGATCGATCCGTGCACGGCGCCAGCCCGCCCCGGGAAAAGCCTGCAACGCCAGCACCCGCAGCGTGGAAAAGTCGCTGTGGCTTTGGCGCAGCGCCAGCCCATGAGCCGGGGTCCATTGGCGTTGCCAGATATAGAGTTGTTGATCAAGGGCCGGGGGTTGTTCGCAGCCCCCTAAAAGCAACACGGCGAGGGCCAGGGAGAGCCGGGAAAGAAACGTCATGGAGCCTCACCACCCACAAAGACCGGCAGATTACCGCCCCCCGCGTCGAAGAGAAACTCTGTGGCGAGGGAGCTTGCTCCCGCTGGGCTGCGCAGCAGCCCCAAAGCCGACACCGCAGCCATGCCAGGCACACCGCGCGCCATTTTCAGGGGGTTGCTTCGCAGCCAGCGGGAGCAAGCTCCCTCGCCACAGGGCGACCCATTCAAATGCTCATGGGTGCTTTTGCAACCCGACAACCGTACGCGGCATGCCCACGAACCCGGGCAAGGCTTCGATCCGTGCCAGCCAGGCCAGCACGTTGGCATAGTCTTCCAACGACACATTGCCTTCCGGTGCGTGGGCGATGTAGCTGTAGCCGGCGATATCCGCGACAGTCGCCGTATCACCCGTCAGAAACTCACGGCTGCTCAATTCCTGATCGATGACTTTCAACACGTTGTGGGACCGGGCAATCACGTCCTCGGCGTTGTAGGCCGCGCCGAACACCGTGATCAGTCGCGCCGTGGCCGGCCCCGCATGGATCGGCCCGGCCGCCGCCGACAACCAGCGCTGCACCTGCGCGGCGCCGACCGGATCGGTGGGCAGCCAGCGGCCCTTGCCATATTTATGCGCCAGGTACACCAGGATCGCGTTGGAATCCGCCAGCACCACGCCGTCATCGTCAATGACCGGTACCTGGCCAAACGCATTGAGTGCGAGGAAATCCGCCTGTTTGTGCGCGCCTTTGGCCAAGTCGACGAAGACCTCCTCGACCGGTAACCCGAGCAACGAAAGCATCAGTTGAACGCGATGGGAATGGCCGGAAAGCGGGAAGTGATAGTGCTTGATAGGGTTCATGGTCGACTCCGTTGGAAGTGACGCCATCAGCACAACGGCGTCGATGGGGTCATCTTCCGCTCCGAGCCAAAACAAGAGAATAACCCGCAAATGCAATCCATTGTTTCAGCCAGAGAAATAATACGTCAGCCGCTCAAGGCCGGATGTTCGCGCAACGCACTGACGACAAAATCGACAAAACTGCGGACCCGCACCGGCGCATTGCGTCCGCCCTGGTACACCACATGGATCGGCAGCGGCGGCAATTCGAAATCGGCGAGGACGATTTCCAGTTCACCGGCGGCCACGTTGCCCGCCACTTGGTAAGACAGGACTCGCGTCATTCCCAGCCCCTGGCAGGCGGCGGTGATCGCCGCCTGGTTGGCCGTCACCACCAGCCGAGGCACGGGCCGGACGGCCAACGGTTGGCCTGAATCGATGAAGCTCCAGCTTTTGACCTGGCCAGTGGCCGACGACGCCACCACCGGCATTTGCTCCAGATCATCCGGATGCCGGGGCCGCCCGTGCCGCGCGAAGAAATCCGGGGATCCGCACACCACTCGCCGCACTTCACCGACCCGCACGGCGTGCAGGTTGCTGTCCGGCAGGTCGCCAATGCGCAGGGCAACGTCGATGCCCTCCTCCACCAGGCTGACCGTACGATCCAACAACAAGGCGTTAATGCTGACCTCGGGGAACCGGTGCAGGTAATCCACCAACAGCGGCGTGACAAACGACTGGCCAAACAGCACCGGCGCGGTAATCGTCAATTGCCCGCGGGGCTGAACGTGACTGCCGGCCGCCGAATCCTCGGCTTCCTGCAAATCGCTCAGGATCCGCCGACAGTCCTCGAGAAAGCGCTGGCCGGCTTCGCTCAAGTACACATTGCGAGTAGTGCGCACCAGCAATGGCGTGCCGATACGTTGCTCCAACCCCGCCACCGCCCGCGTGACACTGGCCGCTGATAGCCCCAGGCGTCGCGCGGCCGCCGAAAAACCCGACGCCTGGGCCACGGCGAGAAAAACCTGCATTTCCTGGAACCTGTCCATCCATCCCCCGATGAGAAATCCTGATACAAGTTTTCTACACGCCTCAAAGCGGCGCCACGCGGCCATTGTAGAGGCCTGCGCCAGTGAACCACAGCGTAACGCAGCCGGACACCGGGACATTGGCCCGACCAGCGACGGCAGCCCTTGGTACCATCCCTTCTCATGACAGTTTCATGACCGAAGGAAGAACCCACTGAGGGCGAGCTTGCTCGCGATAGCGTCGGGTCAGCGGCAATCCATATGGACTGACACAGCGCTATCGCGAGCAAGCTCGCTCCCACAGGGTGAGTGTGTTGTTCAATGGATTGGCTTCAACTGAAAGGCCTGTTGCTTGTGAATATTATCTATCGCGCTTCAACCCACCCCCGCGCCGCCCTCATCACCCTGATTGGCTGCGTATTACTCGTTCCCATGGGCCTGCGTCTCGCCTTGGGCTGGTCCGACCCACTGGGCTATCTATCGGACCTGGGTATCGGTGGGTTACTGATCGCGTTGCTTTACCGTCGTCCCTGGTGGCTGACACTGCCGGTATTGCTGGCATGGAGCGCGTTGACGCTGGCCAGCATCGAGTTGGTCAGTGCGGTCGGGCGGATGCCCAATCCTTCGGACATCCATTACCTGACCGACCCGCAGTTCGTTGAAAACTCTACCAGCGGCGGCTTCGCCCACCCCTGGCTGGCGGCGATCCAGTTGGCCGCGCTGGCGTTCTGGCTCGTGACCCAATGGACCCGCCGCCCACACCAGGCGCCACGCTTGCCTCGCCACGCCTGGGCCGTGCCCGTGTTGCTCCTGCTGAGCCATGGTGCGCTGCAGGCCTGGCGTCCCAGCGAAGCGGACCAATGGAACGTATTCAACCTGCCTCACCAACTCGTCACCGCAGGTATCGCCGCCGGGCAGGACCAAGCCCGGCAATGGCTCGATGGCGATGCCGTGGACCCCGCCCCAGCCATGGCGGGGCTGACCCGCCTGGACCTCGATGGCACCAAACTGCTGGCCGAACCGGGACGGGCGCGCAACGTCCTGGTCATCGCCCTGGAGGGCATTCCCGGCGCCTATGTGAGCGCCAACCGCCAAGCCTTGAAAAGCAGCTACCAGGAAAACCTGATGCCGCACCTCAGCGCCTGGGCCGAGCGCGGCATGAACACCCCCGATTACGTCCTGCACAGCCACCAGACCATTCGTGGCCTGTACGCGATGCTGTGTGGCGACTACGACAAGCTTGACGACGGCACGCCCAAAGGCGTCGAAATGCTCAACCAGACCCAGCGCAACCAAGCCTGCCTGCCGGCCCAGTTGCGCCAGAACGGCTTTTCCACGCATTTCCTCCAAGGCGCGGGCCTGCGGTTCATGGCCAAGGACCGGATCATGCCGCACATCGGCTTCGACACGACCCTGGGCATGGAGTGGTTCACTCGCCCCGCCTACCTGGAATTCCCTTGGGGCAAGGACGACAAGACCTTCTTCGAAGGCGCGCTGGACTACGTCGGGCAACTGCAACAAGCGGACAAGCCCTGGATGCTGACCCTGCTGACCGTGGGCACGCACCAGCCCTACTCGGCACCGGATGACTACCTCCAACGCTACGACACCGCCAAGCAGGCCGCCGTGGGTTACCTGGACGACGCACTGGCGAACTTCCTGGCAGGCCTGGAACGCCAGGGCATCCTGGACAACACCCTGGTGGTCATCACCTCGGACGAATCCCATGGCATCGACGATGTGCGGCTGGCCTCGTCCTGGGGGTTCAACCTGACGTTGGCGCCGGAACCGTTGCCCCGGATCAAGTCAGGCACCTACGGCCACGTGGACCTGACCGCCTCGATCCTCGATTACTTCGGCTTTACGGTGCCCACATCGTTGTCCGGTCGCTCGCTGTTCAGGGATTACCCGAAGGGCCGGGAAATCATGTCGTTCACCAACGGCAAGCTGCGCTACCACGACGGCAAGGGCACGTTCACCGAGTGCGATTTCCTTCAGCATTGCCGTTACTACAGCAGTGCAGGCTTCATCGCCGACCGCGCCACCTACGGCGGGCAATACAGCGGCCAGCGCGCCCGATTGATCAGCGCCCGGGCCACGGCCCTGGACCAGACCCTGTTACGCACGCCCCTGAACCAGCATTATCAGTTCGGGAGCGCGGATAAAATCCCACTGCCGGCCCAGGTCACCAACGACTGGACCGACAACCTGATCGGTGCCCAATACCTGGAAATGCCCAAGGGCTCACAGACCCGTGTCAGCCTGACCATCCGCACCGTAGAGGCTGACCATGCCGCCTACATTTCCCTCAAGGCCAAGGAGTTCGAGCAGGATGTGTCGATGGACCTGCCGACCGAGGTGGCGGTGACACCCGACCAGCCCCTGGTGATGAACATCAGTTTCGACAACCCGCAGCAGCGCAAGGCGTTTTCCTTCCATTTGCTCGGGCATGGGGTCGGCGCCATCGAGATCAGCGACTTCAGCGTCGTGACCGAACTGCCGGAACAGACGGACCAGCCGCAATACCTGGACGACATGCAGGAAGACAGCGAGGCCCAATCCAGCTGAACAAAAAACGCGCAGCCATTGAAACTGGCTGCGCGTTTTTATGTTCAAGGCCGGATTTGATCAATGCTTGATCAACTGCATGATTTCAAATGCGTTCAATGCCGCCCCCCGTAGTAACTGGTCGCCGCTGATGAACAAGTCCAACCCATGCTCGCCGTAGATCAGGTTGTAGCGAATCCGCCCGACTTCCACCGCGTGCTTGTAGGTTGAGGTCATGGGCATCGGATAAGCGCCAAACTCCGGCTCATCCACCACCTCAACCCCCGGCGCGCTGCGTAACAGCTCGCGCACCTGCTCCAGCGACTGGATGGGTGTGTTGAACCGCAGGCTGAGGCTCTCGGCATGGGAGCGCAAGGTCGGCACCCGCACTGCGGTGGTACTGATCGCCAGCGCCGGTTCGTCGAGCACCTTGCGCAGCTCCCAGACCACTTTCATTTCTTCACGGGTGTAACCATTGGCTTCGAACGAATCGACTTGGGGAATCACGTTGAAGGCCAGGTTATGGGCGAAGTACTCGCTGTCATCGCGGTCGCCATAGTCGCTAAAGGACCCGGCCTTCTCCCGCAGCTCCAGCATCGCCGGCTGCCCCGCACCGCTGGCGGCCTGATACGTAGAGATGATCGCGCTCTGCAGCCCGAACGCGTCATGCAGAGGACCCAGCACCATCAACGCAATAGCCGATGAGCAATTGGGATTGGCGATCAGTTTTTCACCCCTGTAACGGTGACCGTTGATGGGCGGCACCAGCAGTGGAATGGCCGGGTGATAACGGAAGGCCGAAGAGTTATCGATGACGTAGGCGTTCTCAGCCAGACGCTCGCCGTACTCCAGGGCAAAGGCCCCGGAAACACACAGGAAGACGATATCGCACGAGGCGCAGCCCTCGACCGAAAAGGCTTCGATCAGGTATTCGACATCACCCACCTTCAAGCGCTTGCCCGCCGAACGCCCCGAGGCCATGCAGACCACTTCATAATCGGTATCTTCAAGCAATTGCAGCATGGTCATGCCCACTGCACCGGTGCAGCCCACCACGGCGACTTTCTTCATTTCCCGTCCCTTATCCACCTGTGCAAAGGCTCAACCGTCTTGGTTTTCCTGATTGCCTGCGATCGATTGTAGGGTGACGGGCCCGTCCGCTACAGTGCAGCGCAAGACAATAAACGGTGGAATCACGCCAAATGCACGCTCACCCCGGAACCGTGGCGATCCTCGTTTATGAAGGCCTGTGCGTATTCGAGTTTGGCATCGCCCTGGAGATCTTCGGCCTGCCGCGTCCGGAACTGGATGTACCGTGGTACGGCCATCAAATCGTCGCCGTCGATCCAGGACCGATGCATGCCCTGGGAGGCCTTCGAATAGCCGTCGACGCGGGGCTCGAAGCCCTGGACAGCGCGCGCACCATCATCATCCCCGGCTGGCGCAGCCACCACGAACCGCCTCCCGAAGCGCTGTTACAAGCACTGCGCCGCGCCCACGCACGCGGCGCACGCCTGCTGTCGATCTGCTCGGGGGTGTTTGCCCTGGCCGCCACCGGGCTGCTCGACGGCAAGACCGCGACCACCCATTGGCAATTCTGCGCGGAGCTGGCCGAGCGATTCCCGCTGATCAAGGTTGACCCGAATGTGCTGTATGTCGACTCCGGGCCATTGATCACCTCAGCCGGGCAGCGCGGCGGGCATCGACGCCTGCCTGCACCTGATTGCCCGGGACTTCGGCACACACACATCGCCAACTCAGTGGCCCGGCGCCTGGTCATGGCGCCGCAACGGACCGGTGGCCAGGCACAATTCATCGTCGCGCCCGTGAGCAAGTCGCCACGCAACGAACTGACCCGCGTCCTGCAGTGGCTGCGCGAGCATCTGGATCAGCCCTTGAGCGTCGGCGACATGGCCGCCCGCGTCGCCATGAGCGAGCGCACCTTCCTGCGGCGCTTCGTCGAGACCACCGGCCTGCCGCCCAAGACCTGGCTGCAACAGGAACGCCTGAATCGGGCGCGGGCGCTGCTGGAAAGCACCGACCAGAGCACGGCCGACATCGCCCAGGCCTGCGGCTATCGGTCGGTGGAGAGTTTCCGGGCCGCGTTCCGGAACGCTATCGGCTTGCCGCCCACCGCCTATCGCGAAAGATTCGGCGGCGGTGCGCTCCGCCCGCAGCAGGCCTGGGGTTAATCCAGCAACCGATGCAGCTTGGCGTACTGCAACAGCATGATGGTCTTGCCGTCACAAATCTCCCCGGTCTCGATCATGCCCAAGGCGTGGTCGAGGGACAGCTCCAGCACTTCGATCTCTTCGCCCTCGGCTTCAAGGCCACCGCCTTCGTGCTGTCTGTCTTCGTCGAAATACTCGCCGACGAAAAAATGCACCCGCTCAGTCACCGAGCCCGGGCTCATGAAGGCTTCGAACACCTTGCGCACGTCCTGGATGATATAGCCGGTTTCCTCCTGGGTTTCCTTGCGGATGCAGGTGTGCGGGTCGTCGTTGTCCAACAGGCCGGCGCAGGTTTCTATCAACAGGTCATCGTGGCCGTTGACGAAGGCCGGGAAGCGGAATTGCCGGGTCAACACCACCGTTTGCTTGGCCTTGCTGTACAGCAGGATGGTGGCACCGTTGCCCCGGTCATAGGTCTCGCGCGTCAGTTCGCGCCATTGGCCATTGCGGCCGAGGTAGTCATAGGTGGTCTTGCGCAGCACGTACCAATCGTCCGAGAGCACTTCGACGTGCTTGATGCGTACGCGATCCTTGATGCCAATTGCCTGTTTCATTTGCCACTCCGTTCGAGGCCAAAGGTCCCATTAAAACCCTATTACAACTATGCAGGAACGCGTGGCAATGCTCGTTTGTGGGCCGTCTTGAGGTAGGCGCGTTCGATGAGCTGTCGCGCCTGGGGCAACACCTCTTCGCCCATCAGGTACGCATCGATTTCCTCGTAGCTGCAGCCATACGCCACTTCATCCAACTTGCCGGGCGCCAGGTCTTCCAGATCCGCAGTCGGTGCCTTGCGCACCAGGTACGCGGGAGCGCCCATTGCGTCGGCCAACCACCGCACCTGGGTCTTGGTCAGCCCGGACAGCGGTGCCAGGTCGCACGCGCCGTCGCCGAACTTGGTGAAAAACCCCATCACCGCCTCTGCCCCATGGTCGGTGCCCACCACCAATCCATTGCTCAGATTGGCAATGGCGTATTGCGCCAGCATCCGCGCCCGGGCCTTGGCGTTGCCTTTGGCAAAGTCGGTGAGCTCGGCCGAAGGCTGCAAGCCATCGATGGCGATACTGCCCATCAGCCCGTCGACACACGCGGCGATGTTGCTGGTGGTGATCGCGTCCGGCCGGATGAAGTCCAGGGAAGCCTGGGCGTCCTGCTCATCGGCCTGGGCCTTGTACGGCAGCCGGACGGCGATAAACCGCGCCGCGTAGTCTTCACCCCGCAGTTGCTCAACCGCCAATTGGCATAGACGCCCTGCGGTGAGCGAGTCGACGCCGCCACTGATCCCCAAGACCAGGGACTGGCAACCCGACTCGCGCAAAGTCTGCTTGATGAATTCGATGCGGCGGGCAATCTCGGTGGCTACGCCACCCTGGGTGAGTTGGCGGTCGATGCCCAGTTCCCGGGCAATGCGCTCTTGTTGAAGCGTAGTCATATCAGGCTCCCAACTGTGGATTGATCAGGGCGACGTTGAACACTTGGGCGGCATACCGCAGAAACGAGGCATCCTCGCAGACGTTCTTGATCGGGTCGTCGGAGAACTTCACGACCGGCTCGCCGTGGACCCGCACCAGTTTCATGACGATGCTCAGCGGTTCGACGCCGTCGACATCGCAGGCCAGGCTGGTGCCCATGCCAAAGCCGAATCTGGCCTTGCCGCGAACATGACGCAGGATCGGCAGACACTTTTCGAAATTGAGGCCATCGGAGAACATCAGGTCCTTGGTCCGCGGGTCGATGCCCAGCTCCTGGTAGCGCCCCAGCACCTTGTCGGCCCAGACGATCGGGTCACCGGAGTCCTGGCGCAAGCCGTCGTAGAGCTTGGCAAAGTACAGGTCGAAATCCTTGAGGAAAAAGTCGGTGCTGATGCAGTCCGTCAGGGCAATACCGAGGCGGCCGCGATACTCGCGCACCCAGTTTTCCAACGCCGCGTTCTGGCTCTCGCGCAAGCGCCCGAGTTGCTGGTGCACCATCAGCCACTGGTGAGCCATTGTGCCGATCAACGGGAGATCGAATTCGTAAGCCAAGTGCGCGTTGCTGGTGCCGACAAAGACCCCAGGAAAATCGCTGCGCATGACATTCACCACCTCCCGCTGGGCCCTGAACGACAGCCGCCGCCGGGTGGAGAAGTCTGAAACGCGAAACTCGGCGAGCTCTTCACGACTGGCGTTTTTCTCCAGCCATTCGAACTTCTGGTACAGCTTGCGGGTGACGTCGGCCAACTCGACTTCGGGGTATTTCTCGCGGTTGCGCAATTCGCTGACCATCGCCAACACCGGTTGCTCGAACATGATGCAGTGCAGCATCGGCCCACGGACGCGGATGTGCAGTTGGCCGTCGACTTCCGCAACGTGTATGTAGCGCAAATTGAAGCGAAACAGGCCAAGAAACTGTTCGAAGTCTGGTGTCAGGTACTCACGGAAACGCTTGTTGAACAAAAACCGCTGCTCTCCCTCGCGCAACTGCAACCCAGCGAGCTTCTCCAACTCCACACGAATGTCCGGGATCAGGTGACCGAGCCGCTCCTTGGAACGCACGATGAACTGGTATTCCACCTCGACATTCGGGTGCTGGTGCAAGACCGCCTGCATCATGGTGAAGGTGTAGTAGTCGGTATCCAGAAGGCTCTGGATGACGCCGTTGCTTGAATCGTATGCACTGTCCATGGTTCGTCCTTATGCGTTTGCCAGGCAGATGGTTTCTTCGCGAGTCGCGGCAACCGAGACGCCGGCTTGCTGCATGTCGTGAATGGCTTGAACGGCCCCTTGCTCACTGATGGCCCGGCAGGCCGGGAGGTGAATGATCACCTTGAAGCCAGCGGCGGCCAGTTGCAGCGCGGTGGTCTTGACGCAGAAATCCAGCGCCAGCCCGCCAACAATGACCTGCTCCACACCCAGGCCTTTGAGGTACTCGATCACCCCGGTGGACAGCTTGCCGTGCAGGTCGTGGTAGCAGGCGCCATACGGGTGCAAATCCGGCTCGACACCCTTCCAGACGAAATAGTCGTAGTCATAAGGGGTCGGCAGTTGATCCAGCAAGGCGAAACCTTCGGTACCAGGAACGCAGTGGCTGACCCAGGTGATGTCGGCGTGCTCGAGCCCGGTGGGCACGAACATCTGTGCCTGATCGGCGACCACCCACGGGGCCAGGGGCGTATGGGCGTCCTTGCTGCCGATACGGAGGCTGGCCAGGGACGCGATGAAATTCAGCTCACCGGCAATCTGGTCACCGCCCGGCACAGGAAGCTCATCGGGGCACAGCGGCGTGAAGCTTTTTTGCGCATCGACATCGAAGGAAGCTGTTTTCCGGGTCAAGCTGTTCATGTTGGGTTTCTCCTCTTCATGGCAACGAGAGTACACAAGGTGTACTTTCATGACAACCTACTTGCAGAAAATATTTTTGATGATTGTTCTTTTATTCAATGGATATGGTTCAGAGCAGAGCAGGTTTTCATCAAAAAGATTTTGCTGATAGAGTACATGTCATGTACCAAAAGAGGATAAGCCATGTTCGAGATAGCCCTTTATGGCGGTGCCTTCAATCCGCCTCACGCAGGACACGCCCAAGTGATGATCGAGGCCTCGCGCCAGGCCAGACGCGTGTTGGTGGTGCCCAGCTTCAGGCATCCCGATGGCAAGCAAATGGTCGACTATGAGGTGCGCCTGAACTGGCTGGAATCGATCGTCGAGAAGGTTCAGCCGCTGTGCTGCGCCGAAGTGCGGGCAAGCCGGGTGGAGCAGGTCGTGGCCCGTGGCGTTGAAGGCGCCATCTACAGCTACACCCTGCTCGCCCACCTCGCCGACAGCCTGGCCCTGGACGGCAAGCGGATCGCGTTGGTGGTGGGTCGGGATGTCGCGGATCGGCTGCCGACCTTCTATCGCGGCCAGGAATTGCTGGCGCGTTTCTCCATCCTTTGCGTGGAGGAAAAGATCCACGTACGCAGCACGGTGGTTCGCGAACGACTGGCCCTGGGCAAGCCGCTTCCCAGCGACTGGATGGCACCCGGCATGAACCCGTTAAACTATGACCTTTACGCTACCCACGGAAATCGACATGCCCACTAGCACAGCCCCCGCGCGCGGTTATCTGCACACCATCGACCTCTGTGTGCTGCGCTTCTGCCGGGAGACCCAGGCGCTGGAAATCCTCCTGAACCGACGGGAAGCCGAGCCATTCGCCGGTCATTGGGCGCTGCCCGGGATCGTGGTCAATGGTGGCGTAGAAGATCTGACGCTGAACGACGCCGTGGAGCGCCTGCGCAATTCAAACAAGGTCGGCATGCCGCTGGCGTGGATCGAACAGGTCGGCACCGTCGGCGACGCGTTCCGCGATCCGCGCTGCTGGTCATCCTCGACGTTCTACCTGGCGATTGTCAGCGAGGCGGTCCAGCTCGCCGAACACCAGGGATTTTTTCCCCTCAAGGACGTCGCAGACGCCTCGATCAAACTTCCTTTCGACCACAACAGCCTGGTGGCGGCGGTCCAGGAGCGGTTGTTGTCCAAAGCCCTCTACAGCAGCCTGCCGCTGATGTTCCTGGGCCCGGAATTCAGCGCGCCGGAAGCGGTGAGCATTTTCTCCGTGGTGCTCGATCGCCCGGTGCTCAAGACCAGCATGCGCCAGCGTTTGCTGAAGATGACCGAGGCCGGTTATTTGCAGGAAACCGGTCGCAAAAAAAGCGGCGACGGCGGCCGCCCGCAACGCACGGTGGAAAATCTCAAACCGGGTAGCGTTTATCTGTTTGATCGGTGTTTTCTGGAGTAGCGCTTAGCGGGAAAGCGCAATCAGAGCCGTCTGATATTCGAGCGAGGAAGGCCAGCAGCGACCTACTCGATCACTCCAGTCCGGCAGTGAAGACCTTACCGGGGTTCATTAGCCCGGTCGGGTCCAGCGTACGTTTGATGGTACGCATCAGCTCCATCTCCAGAGGATCCTTGAAGCGGACCGCCGCGTCGGGTTTGGCTTGTCCCAGCCCATGTTCAGCACTGATGCTGCCGTTGAAAGCACGGGTCATACGGTAGATGACTTGCATGATCGCGTGTTCGCGGGCCTTGAACGAAGCGTCCGCATCGCCGACCGGCTTGCTGATGTTGTAGTGCAGATTGCCGTCGCCCATGTGGCCATAGGAAACGATGCGCACGCCCGGGAAGTCCTGTTGCAGGGCTTTGTCGGTGCGTTCAATGAATTCCGGTATCCGGCTCACGGGCACGCTGATGTCGTGCTTGAGGCTCGGCCCCTCATGATTCTGCGCCTCGGAAATACCTTCGCGCAGTGCCCACAGCGCCGCCGCCTGTGCCTGGTTGCTGGCAAGTACCGCATCGGTAACCCAACCCTGCTCAAAAGCATGAGCCAGGCCGTTTTCAAGCAACAGCGTCAATGGCGCATCGGGCACCGTGTCACGTAGCTCGATCAACGCGTACCAGGGATGTTTGGTTTCCAGTGGATCACTGCAACCCGCCACATGGTCCAGGACAAAGTCCAAGCTCTGGCGCGACATCATCTCGAAGCCCGTCAGGCGGTCGGCGCACAGGCTGCGAACATGGCCGATCAAGTCCACCGCCGCTTGCGGCGAAGGCAGCGCCACCCAGGCTGTCGCCGTGCTGTGGGTCGCCGGAAACAGTTTCAGCACCGCCGCCGTGATGATGCCCAGCGTGCCCTCCGAACCAATGAATAACTGCTTGAGGTCATAGCCGGTGTTGTCTTTACGCAAGCCCCGCAAGCCATTCCAGACGCGACCGTCAGGCAGCACCACTTCCAGGCCGAGGGTCAGCTCACGCATGTTGCCGTAGCGCAGCACCGCCGTGCCGCCGGCATTGGTCGCCAGGTTACCGCCCACCGTGCAGCTGCCCTGAGCCCCCAGCGACAGCGGAAACAGGCGACCGGCCTGGCTGGCGGCGTCCTGTAGCTGCTGCAATATCACCCCGGCCTCGACCGTGATGGTTTCATTGGCCAGGTCGATCTCACGGATGCGCTTCATCCGGGTCAAGGACAGCACCACCTGTCGACCGGAAGCGTCCGGGATCGAACCTCCGCACAACCCAGTGTTGCCTCCTTGAGGTACCAGCGCCACCCCAGCGTCATGGCAAAGCCGCACCACCGCCGCCACTTCCTCGGTGCTGCCAGGGCGCACCACCAACGCGGCCAAGCCTTGATAAGCGTTGCGCCAATCGGTCAGGTAGCCCTGCATGAGTTCGGGATCGCGCACCAGCCCGGCGGGACCGACCAAACGCTCGATGTTTTCGATCAACTCCTGACTCAACAGCGACGGCATCGTACCTCCTCAAGGGCGCTGGCCGATCTCGACCTGTTGCGCAGTCCAACCGGCGACTTGTTCGCTGAGCGACAGGCCAAGCCCTGGCCGGGTCGGCACGAGCATGCGTCCATCGCGGGTTTGCATGCGCTCGTTGAACAGCGGCTCCAGCCATTCGAAATGTTCCACCCAGGGCTCGCGGCTATAGGTGGCGGCTAAATGGATGTGCAGTTCCATGGCAAAGTGCGGCGCGATCATCAGCCCCGCCTGCTCGGCCAATGCCTGGACCTTGAGATAAGGGCTGATGCCACCGACACGGGGCGCGTCGGGCATCAGGTAATCGGCCGCGCGCAGCTTGATGAATTCCCAGTGCTCGGCAACGCTGGTGAGCATTTCACCGGTCGCGATCGGCGTATCGAATTGCTGGGCCAGCGCGGCATGACCTTCGGCGTCGTAGCAATCCAGCGGTTCCTCGATCCAGACCAGGTTGAGCGGCTCAAGGCGTCGGCACATGCGCTGTGCAGTGGGTCGGTCCCATTGCTGGTTGGCGTCGACCATCAAGGGGAAGTCATCCCCCAAGTGTTTGCGGATGGTGCTGACCCGGTGCAGATCCAGCGCCTGGTCAGGCTGGCCGACTTTGAGCTTGATCCCCCCGATACCCTTTTCCCGGGAGAGGTCGGTATTGATCATTAATTGTTCAAGAGGGGTGTGCAGGAAGCCACCCGACGTGTTGTAGCACTGGACAGAATCGCGATGGGCGCCAAGCAAGCGAGCCAGGGAAAGATTGGCCCGCTTGGCTTTCAAATCCCACAGGGCGACATCAAACGCACCGATCGCCTGGGTGGCCAGGCCGCTGCGCCCCACCGAGGCCCCCGCCCAGCAGAGCTTGTCCCACAATTTGGAAATGTCGCTGGGGTTTTCGCCAATGAGGCTGGGGGCGACTTCCTGGGCGTGGGCAAATTGCCCCGGGCCACCGGCGCGCTTGGAATAGCTGAACCCCAGGCCACGGTGGCCGTCCCTGGTTTCGATTTCCACAAACAGAATAGCGATTTCGGTCATTGGCTTTTGCCGACCGGTCAGCACCTTGGCATCGCTGATGGGGTTGGCCAATGGCAGAAAAACCGAGGCCACGCGCACCCAGGCAATGCGATCGTCATCGGCAGAAGACAGTTGAGGCGTGTCTTGCATGGCTATGCTCCGAACGTTTGGGTTCGGCTGCTGCAACACGGGTTCGTGTTACAGCAGCAATTGCAATGGGCTAGCTGCGCATCAATTCGATAGCAGCGCTTTTCCTGTTGCGAATGACCGTCACCAGGTGCCAGGAGATGGAGGCGGCGGCCAAGATGAGAAAGCCCGCTGAGATGGGATTGGTCAGGAAGCCGCCGAAGTTGCCATCGGACAGCATCAAGCCACGGCGCAAGTTGGTTTCAGCCATCGGACCGAGGATGAAGCCGATGATGAACGGTGCAATCGGCAAACCGGCTTTGACGAACCCGTACCCCAGCAAGCCAAACAGCAACACCGCCCAGACGTCGAAGATTCGGCTGTTCAGGCCAAAGGCGCCGACCACACAGAGCACCAGGATAATCGGCAACAGAATGTGCTTGGGCACCGCCAGCAGTTTGATGAACATGCGCAGGCCGTAGAACTCGAGCACCAGCATCAGCACGGAAGCGAGGATCAGCGCGGCGAAAATCGTGTAGACCAGCGGTGCCTGGCTGATGAACAGCAGGGGCCCGGGCTGGATGCCGTGGATCATGAAACCGCCCAGCATCACCGCCGTGGTGGTATCGCCGGGAATGCCCAGCGTCAGCAGCGGAATCATCGCGCCACCGATGCCGGCATTGTTAGCGGTCTCGCTGGCGACCACGCCGTCGATCTTGCCTTTGCCGAATTCCTCAGGGGTTTTCGAGCGTTTCTTGGCCACGATGTAAGAGACGATGTTCGACGTACCGGCACCGATGCCGGGCAAGATGCCTATACCAAGGCCAATCAGGGATGAACGAGTGGCGTTGGGCAGTTGGCCGACAAATTCCTTCATCGAAAAGCCGAAACCTTTCACGCCTTTCATGCTGACGTGCTGTGGTTTGGCCCGGTGGCTCAGGCGCGCACTCTCAGCAAACTTCAGCACTTCGGCGACGGCGAACATACCGATCATGACCGTCAACATGGCGAAGCCGCCATTGAGGCTCGGCAGGTCAAAGGTAAAGCGACGGATGGCCTCGACCGGGGCGATCCCCACCGTGGAGAAGGCAAAGCCCAGGGCACCGGCAAACAAGCCTTTGACCAGCGAGCCGGTGGACAGCGTAGCGATCAATGTCAGCGAGAAAATCGCGATGGAAAAGTATTCGTGCGGGCCAAAGCTCAGGGCCAGTTCCGCCAGGATCGGGGCGATGAACATCAACGCCGCGATACTGAAAATCGTGCCGAGAAACGAGAACACCACGCCAATCCCAAGGGCCTTGACGCCATGGCCTTGTTTCATCAGCGGCCAACCATCGAACGTCGTCGCGATGGAGGCCGGCGTTCCCGGTATGTTGAGCAATATCGCCGATATCAGCCCTCCCGAGGTGGCGCCGACGAACAGTGCCACCAGCAACGCCAGGCCAGGACCTGGCCCCATCGAGTAGGTCAGCGGCAAGCACAATGCGATCGCCATGGTAGCCGAGAGCCCGGGCACCGCACCAAAAACGATCCCCACCGCAACGCCGAGGGTGATAAGGAGAAAAACGTAGGGTGTAAGTACGGCCGCGAAGCCTGTTTGCATGAGTTCAATCATGGCCGTCCCCTAGAAATCCAATAAACCGACAGGCAGGAGCAAGTCGAAGCCATGGCGAAAAATGTAAAAAATCAGAACTGCCGAAACGACCGCTATCAACGCGTATTGAAGATGCTTGACCTTTTGTTCCGCGGGGGTCAGTACGATGAACTGGGCATAGAGATACAGCACCGTCATGATCACGAAACCCACGGTCTCCAGCAGCGCTGTAAAAAGCAGCACCAATGCCAGGGATTTGAAGACCGTTGGATAATCGATCGACTCAGGCTTTTCCGCCGGTTCAGGGCTTTTGTCCGGCAGCTTTCGCCACGCCCATAATTGCAACGCGCCCAACAGGCACAACGCGATGGCGAGCAGCCAGGGTACAAACGCGGCATCGACGAAACCGCGACGCGGCAGGTTCATGGTCAACACCAGATAAGCTACACCGGCGCCGAGCATGGCCAGGCCGGCAATCAGCTCTTTTCTTTTATAGGAATCCATACAGGCTCCTCTTGCTGGGAAGGACTGGTTGTCGGGCGCTGGCCAGCGTGGCGCGCACCCGAACCGTTACGCAAAATTATTTCGCTTTACGCATCTCGTCCTTGAACTCCATGAAGCTGTCGCGGGTTTTATTCAATGTAGCGATGGCTTCTTCGGGGCCCTGGAAGCTGACCGGCTGCTTGAAGGACTTCTTCAGTTCCTCGGCATATTCCGGCTCTTCGGTGATTTTCTTCATGGTGTCGGCCATTTTCTTGACGATGGCCGGGTCCGTACCTTTCGGGAAGGCAACGACGTAAGGCTTGTCCAGGATCAGGTCCACGCCTTGTTCCTTGAAGGTCTTGACGTCGCCCAGCAGCGCGTTGCGCTCAGCGTTGGGCTGGCCCAGGGCGGTCATCTTGCCGCTGGAAATGTAATCCTGGACCGAGCCATAGCTGATGGCGCCGAGGTCGATGCGCTTGCCCAGCAAGGCAACGATTTTTTCGGACACCGTGCCGCTGTCGACCATTTTCAGTTTCACGCCAGCGAGCTTCTCGAACATCAGGCCCTGCAGATGAGAGAAGTTGCCCATCTCGGTGCCGTAGGTGATGGTGCCGGGCTTGGCCTTGGCTTTTTCAATCAGTTGGTCGAGGCTGTCGATGCCCGAGCTTTTCGCCGAGACGAACACCGCGCCTTTGTCGACGCCGGCGATGCAGGAGATATCAAACGCATCAAAGCGGTCCTCCGACAGTCCCGCGACTTCGTTGACGATCAACTGGCCGGTGTGAGTGAACAGGATGGTATTGCCATCCGGCGCCGCGCTCTTGACCGCATCGGCGGCAATCGTCCCGCCCCCACCGGCCATATTGGTCACCACCATGGATTTGCCGGTGAGCTTGGTGAAGTACTTGGCCATCATTCGTGCGTTGAAATCCGTGTCACCGCCGGCGTTGGCAATCACCACCACCTGCACCGGACGGCTTGGCCAATCGCTGGCGTCGGCGGCCATCGCCGTGCCAGCGGTCAAGCTCAGGAAGGAGGCGATCAAAGAGGCGCAGAGTGTTTTCTTCATTATTGTTCTCCAGGTGCTGCCATTCATTGTGGGGTTGAAATTGAGCAAAAAACGAGCACGCCCAGCGCTAACGCCTGGTGAGGCAGGCGCGCAGGCCTGAACGCTGGGATCGGGAAATTGGATTGCACTTGCGAGCCCGCACGGGGCTTTCGGGAAAGAGGGAAAGATAGCTGGCGTCCCGCGATAACGCGTGGGGACGGTAACCTACAAACTCGCTGGGCGGTAAATGTAGAAGACATGACTGCGCCTTTCGTTTTTATTATTTTTTTGGTCATACGTTGTCGTATGACTTGATCTCATCACCTATGCCCCATGTTGTCAACGCGGTTGTTCAGCGGCTCGCTGTGAATACGACGAACAGGGCTGGCGGCCAAGACGCAATTGAATCGTTGTTCCTGGCCTGAGCCGGCACAAAACTTTACTGTCAGCCATAAAAAACCCCCTGAATTCAGGGGGTTTTTTTTCTGTGAGGGTTTTCGGGTCCACGCCGACAGGCTGGCTCCCTTGCCTGCGCTACAGCCTTACTCAACCGTTACCGATTTAGCCAAATTACGCGGCTGGTCCACATCAGTCCCCTTGAGCACCGCGACGTAGTACGACAGCAGTTGCAACGGAATGGTGTAGAGGATCGGCGACAGGATGTCGTGGATGTGCGGCATGTGCACCACGTGGGTACCTTCGCCATTGGTCATGCCGGCCTTTTCGTCGGCAAAGACAATCAACTGACCGCCCCGGGCGCGGACTTCCTGCAGGTTGGACTTGAGCTTTTCCAGCAGCTCGTTGTTTGGCGCGACGGTGACCACCGGCATGTCGTTATCCACCAGCGCCAGCGGGCCGTGCTTGAGTTCACCGGCCGGGTAGGCCTCGGCGTGGATGTAGGAAATTTCCTTGAGTTTCAAGGCCCCTTCCATCGCCACCGGGAATTGCGCGCCGCGGCCCAGGAACAGGGTGTGATTCTTCTCGGCGAATAGCTCGGCGATCTTTTCCACAGTGCTGTCCATGGCCAAGGCTTCACCCAGGCGGGCCGGCAGGCGACGCAGTTCTTCCACCAGCTTGGCCTCGACGCCTTCACCCAGGGTGCCGCGAACTTGGCCCAGGGACAAGGTCAGCAACAACAGGCCCACCAACTGGGTGGTGAACGCCTTGGTCGACGCCACGCCGATTTCACGGCCGGCCTGGGTCAGCAGGGTCAGGTCGGACTCACGCACCAGCGAGCTAATGCCGACGTTGCAGATCGCCAAGCTGGCGAGGAAGCCCAGTTCCTTGGCGTTGCGCAGGGCGGCCAGGGTATCGGCGGTTTCGCCGGACTGGGAAATGGTCACGAACAACGAGTCGGGTTGCACGACCACTTTGCGATAGCGGAACTCGCTGGCCACTTCGACCTGGCACGGGATACCGGCCAGCTCTTCCAGCCAGTAACGGGCGACCATGCCAGCGTGATAACTGGTGCCGCAGGCCACGATCTGCACGTTGCGGACCTTGGCGAACAACTCGGCCGCCTGTGGACCGAACGCCTGGACCAAGACCTGGCTCTGGCTCATGCGGCCTTCCAGGGTACGTTGCACCACGGCCGGTTGTTCGTGGATTTCCTTGAGCATGAAGTGGCGGAACTCGCCTTTGTCGGCGGCTTCGGCACCGTCGCGGTACTGGACGGTCTCACGCTCTACGCTTTTGCCATCGAGATCCCAGATCTGCACGCTGTCGCGGCGGATCTCGGCGATGTCGCCTTCTTCCAGGTACATGAAACGGTCGGTGACCTGACGCAGCGCCAACTGATCGGAAGCCAGGAAGTTTTCCCCCAGACCCAGGCCGATCACCAATGGGCTGCCACTGCGGGCTGCGACCAGGCGATCGGGTTGTTTCGCGCTGATGACCGCCAGGCCATAGGCACCGTGCAGCTCCTTGACGGTGGCCTTGAGGGCGACGGTCAGGTCCACCAGGTCCTTGAGCTTGTGGTTGAGCAGGTGGACGATGACTTCAGTGTCGGTGTCCGAAGTGAACACATAACCGAGCGCCTTGAGCTGTTCACGCAGGGCTTCATGGTTTTCGATGATGCCGTTGTGCACCACCGCCAGGTCGCCAGAGAAATGCGGGTGAGCGTTACGCTCGCACGGCGCGCCATGGGTGGCCCAACGGGTGTGGGCGATGCCCAGACGACCGAGCAGCGGTTCGGCGTCCAGCGCCTGCTCCAGCTCGCTGACCTTGCCCGGGCGACGCATGCGCTCAAGCTTCTCGTCGTTGGTGTACACCGCCACACCGGCGCTGTCGTAGCCGCGGTATTCCAGGCGCTTGAGGCCTTCGAGCAAGATTGCTGTGATGTTGCGTTCAGCAACGGCGCCGACAATTCCACACATGCTATTTCTCCTGGCTGACAGGCGCGCAGATCACGGTGATGCCGCGGGCCTGAATCTGATCGCGGGCCTCTACGGGCAGGCGATCATCGGTAATGAGGGTATGGACGCTGCTCCACGGCAGCTCCAGGTTGGGGATCTTGCGGCCGATCTTGTCGGCCTCCACCATCACGATGACTTCCCGGGCAACCTCAGCCATCACGCGGCTCAGGCCCAGCAGTTCGTTGAAAGTGGTGGTACCTCGAACCAGATCGATGCCGTCGGCGCCGATGAACAACTGGTCGAAATCGTAGGAACGCAGAACCTGCTCGGCCACCTGCCCCTGGAACGACTCGGAGTGAGGGTCCCACGTGCCGCCAGTCATCAACAGCACCGGCTCGTGCTCCAGTTCGCTCAAGGCATTGGCGACGTGCAGGGAATTGGTCATCACCACCAGGCCCGGCTGTTGGCCGAGTTGAGGGATCATGGCGGCGGTGGTGCTGCCGCTGTCGATGATGATCCGCGCGTGTTCGCGGATCCGCTTCACGGCGGCCCGGGCAATGGCGAGTTTGTACTTGGAGACGGTTTGCCCGTTATCGGCCACCAACTCCTGCGGCATCGGCACCGCGCCACCGTAGCGACGCAGCAGCAGGCCATTGGTTTCCAGGGCAGCTAGATCCTTGCGAATCGTAACCTCCGAGGTTTCGAAGCGCTTGGCCAGCTCATCCACACTGACCTCGCCCTGCTCTTGGAGCAAAGCAAGGATGTTGTGGCGGCGTTGTGGTGTATTGCGCTTCGACATGACGGGATAAGTTTCGATTCGAAAGATAACGTAAGCAATCAAAACCTATTGAAGGGATATCGTCAAGGCGGGAGAAGAAAAATTCAGAAATCCCCAAACACTGTGGGAGCGAGCTTGCTCGCGAAGAGGCCATGTCGGGCAATGATGCTTTACCTGATACACCGCTATCGCGAGCAAGCTCGCTCCCACAGAGGGGTTGTGGATAACTTTAGGGCTTCTTGATTTTTTCCGGCCGCTTCCAACCGTCGATATTGCGTTGGCGAGCGCGTGCCACCGCCAATTGGCCGTTATCCACATTCTGGGTGAGGGTCGAACCGGCCGCCGTGGTTGCACCGCTAGAGATATCCACAGGCGCCACCAAAGAGTTGTTGGAGCCGATGAAGACATCCTCACCCATGACGGTTTTCCACTTATTGGCGCCATCGTAATTGCAGGTGATGGTGCCGGCGCCAATGTTGGTGCGGGCGCCGACTTCAGCGTCACCCAGGTAGGTCAAGTGGCCGGCCTTGGCGTCTTCACCCAGGTGAGCGTTCTTGAGCTCGACGAAGTTACCCACATGGGCCCGGGCTTCCAGTACGGAGCCGGGACGCAACCGCGCAAACGGGCCGGCATCGCTGCCTTCGCCCATGACCGCGCCATCGAGGTGGCTGTTGGCCTTGATCACCACGCCTTTACGCAGGGTGCTGTCCTTGATCACGCAGTTCGGGCCGATGACCACGTCGTCTTCGATGAAAACTTTGCCTTCGAGGATGACGTTGATATCGATTACCACGTCGCGCCCCACGCTGACTTCACCGCGAACATCGAAACGGGACGGATCGCGCAGGGTCACGCCTTGGGCCATCAGGCGGCGGGCGGCGCGCAATTGATAGTGGCGCTCCAGCTCGGCCAGTTGCCGGCGATCGTTGGCGCCCTGCACTTCCATGGCGTCCAACGGCTGCTCAGTGGCAACGACCAGCCCATCAGCAACGGCCATGGCAATCACATCGGTCAGGTAGTACTCGCCCTGGGCGTTGTTATTCGACAGACGACTCATCCAGTCGCCCAGGCGCTCGGCCGGCACGGCGAGAATTCCGGTGTTGCCCTCGGTGATCGCGCGCTGGGCTTCGTTGGCGTCCTTTTGCTCAACAATCGCCGTCACCTGGCCGTCGGCGCTACGCACAATGCGACCGTAACCGGTAGGGTCATCCAGCTCGACGGTCAGCAGGCCCAACTGCTGGGGGGCGACGTGCTTGAGCAGGCGCTGCAAGGTCTCGACTTCGATCAGCGGCACATCGCCGTAGAGAATCAGCACCGTATCGGCGGTAATGAACGGGACGGCCTGGGCCACCGCATGGCCGGTACCCAGTTGTTTGTCCTGCAGGACGAAATTCAGGTCATCCGCCGCCAGGCGTTCGCGTACCGCATCGGCCCCATGGCCGATCACCACGTGAATGCGCTGTGGATCAAGTTGCCGCGCGCTGTGGATAACATGGCCGAGCATGGAATTGCCGGCGACCGGGTGCAAGACCTTGGGCAACGCCGAACGCATGCGGGTGCCTTGGCCGGCCGCGAGGATAACGATTTCAAGAGACATGACTGGCTACCAATCCTGGGTGGTCAGCGGCTGCGACCAGGTAATGAATGTGGGGAAAAGAAAAAAGGGTAGCCGAGGCTACCCTTTTTAATCAATCGCACAGAAAGCGGACGGCTTAGCCGCCGAACTTCTTGCGGATCTGCTGGACGGTGCGCAGCTGGGCTGCGGCCTCGGCCAGACGTGCGGCAGCAGAGCCGTAGTCGAATTCCGCGCCGCGCTCGTGCAGGGCCTTCTCAGCGGCCTTGACGGCCTCCTGAGCGGAGGCTTCGTCCAGGTCGGCAGCACGTTGCACGGTGTCGGCAAGGACCTTGACCATGTTCGGCTGAACCTCGAGGAAACCACCGGAGATGTAGAACACCTCCCGTTCCCCGCCCTGCTTGGTCAGAGTAATCGGACCTGGCTTCAAGCTGGTGATCAGCGGTGCGTGACCCAGGGCGATACCAAGATCACCCAGCTCACCGTGCGCAACCACAAACTCGACCAGACCGGAGAAGATTTCCCCTTCCGCACTGACGATATCGCAATGGACTGTCATAGCCATCTGATTGCCTCAACCTAAATTAGCGCCCGTTGCCGGGCGCCGGGATTACAGTTTCTTGGCTTTCTCGATCGCTTCTTCGATGCCGCCGACCATGTAGAACGCTTGTTCTGGCAGGTGGTCGTAGTCACCGTTGAGGATGCCTTTGAAGCCAGCAATGGTGTCTTTCAGGGAAACGTATTTACCCGAGGCACCGGTGAAGACTTCAGCCACGAAGAACGGCTGCGACAAGAAGCGCTGGATCTTACGAGCACGGTTTACCAACTGCTTGTCGGCTTCCGACAGCTCGTCCATACCCAGGATCGCGATGATGTCCTTCAGTTCCTTGTAACGCTGCAGCACGTACTGAACGCCGCGAGCGGTGTCGTAGTGCTCCTGGCCGATCACGTTCGGGTCCAGTTGGCGCGACGTCGAGTCCAGTGGGTCTACCGCTGGGTAGATACCCAGGGAAGCGATGTCACGGGACAGAACGACGGTGGCGTCCAAGTGGGCGAAGGTGGTCGCTGGCGATGGGTCGGTCAAGTCGTCCGCAGGTACGTATACCGCTTGGATCGAGGTGATCGAGCCTTGCTTGGTCGAAGTGATGCGCTCTTGCAGCACGCCCATCTCTTCAGCCAGGGTCGGCTGGTAACCTACTGCCGAAGGCATACGGCCCAGCAGTGCGGATACTTCGGTACCGGCCAGGGTGTAACGGTAGATGTTGTCGACGAACAGCAGAACGTCGTTACCTTCGTCACGGAACTTCTCGGCCATGGTCAGGCCGGTCAGGGCTACGCGCAGACGGTTTCCCGGCGGCTCGTTCATCTGGCCGTAGACCAGTGCCACTTTGTCCAGAACGTTGGAATCCTTCATCTCGTGGTAGAAGTCGTTACCCTCACGAGTACGCTCACCCACACCGGCGAACACGGAATAACCGCTGTGCTCGATGGCGATGTTACGGATCAGTTCCATCATGTTTACGGTCTTGCCTACACCGGCACCACCGAACAGACCCACTTTACCGCCCTTGGCGAACGGGCAAACCAGGTCGATAACCTTGATGCCGGTTTCCAGCAGTTCGTTGCCACCGGCCTGTTCAGCGAAGGTTGGCGCAGGACGGTGAATGCCCCAGCGCTCTTCGGTGTCGATCGGGCCAGCTTCGTCGATCGGGTTGCCCAGTACGTCCATGATCCGGCCCAGGGTCGCTTTACCGACCGGTACGGAGATGGCTGCGCCAGTGTTGTTGACGTCCAGACCGCGCTTCAAGCCCTCGGTGGAGCCCATCGCAATGGTACGAACCACGCCGTCACCCAGCTGCTGCTGAACTTCCAGGGTGGTTTCGGCGCCTTGAACCTTCAAGGCGTCGTAGATGCTCGGTACGCTGTCGCGTGGGAATTCCACGTCGATAACGGCGCCGATGATTTGAACGATACGTCCGCTACTCATAGCTGGATCCTCTGAATATTTGAACCGTTAAACCGCGGCAGCGCCGCCGACGATTTCCGAGATCTCTTGGGTGATCGCAGCCTGACGCGCCTTGTTGTAGATCAGCTGCAAATCGCTGATCAAATCACCGGCGTTGTCGGTAGCGTTCTTCATCGCGATCATCCGCGCCGCTTGTTCAGCTGCGTTGTTCTCGACCACCGCCTGGTAGACCTGCGACTCCACGTAGCGGACCATCAAGCCGTCAAGCAGCTCCTTGGCATCCGGTTCGTAGAGATAGTCCCAGTGGTGCTTGAGTTCCTGTTCCGGGGTCGCCACCAGTGGAATCAACTGCTCCACGGTCGGCTGTTGCGTCATGGTGTTGATGAACTTGTTGGATACCACGGACAGGCGGTCGATCCGGCCTTCCAGGTAAGCATCCAGCATCACCTTGACGCTGCCGATCAGGTCATTGATCGACGGTTCTTCACCCAGGTGGCTGATAGCAGCGACGACGTTACCGCCGAAGTTGCGGAAGAAAGCCGCACCCTTGCTACCGACCACGCACAGATCGATCTCGACGCCTTGTTCGCGGTTTACCGCCATGTCCTTGACCAGGGCCTTGAACAGGTTGGTGTTCAAGCCACCGCACAGACCACGGTCACTGCTCACCACAACGTAACCGACGCGCTTGACGGCGCGGTCGATCATGAACGGGTGGCGGTATTCCGGGTTGGCGTTGGCCAGATGACCAATCACCTGGCGGATGCGCTCCGCATAAGGACGGCTAGCAGCCATGCGCATTTGTGCCTTGCGCATTTTGCTGACCGCCACTTTTTCCATGGCGCTGGTAATCTTTTGCGTGCTTTTGATGCTCGCAATCTTACTGCGAATCTCTTTTGCGCCTGCCATGTAACACCTATCAGGTTAGCAAGCGGGAGCCTTGCGGCTCCCGCTGCGGCTTACCAGGTTTGGGTGGCCTTGAACTTCTCGATACCGGCCTTGAGGCCAGCGTCGATTTCGTCATTGAAGTCACCTTTAACGTTGATCTTGGCCATCAAATCGGCGTGATCGCGGTTGAAGAAAGCGATCAGCGCTTGTTCGAAGCTGCCGATCTTGGCGATTTCAATGTCAGTCAGGAACCCACGCTCAGCGGCATACAGCGACAGCGCCATGTCAGCGATCGACATCGGTGCGTATTGCTTCTGCTTCATCAGCTCGGTAACGCGCTGACCATGCTCAAGTTGCTTACGGGTCGCTTCGTCCAGGTCAGAAGCGAACTGGGCGAATGCCGCCAGTTCACGGTACTGGGCCAGGGCGGTACGGATACCACCGGACAGCTTCTTGATGATCTTGGTCTGAGCGGCACCACCCACACGGGATACCGAAACACCGGCGTTCACAGCAGGACGGATGCCCGAGTTGAA
Source organism: Pseudomonas beijingensis (assembly GCF_030687295.1). Taxonomy (NCBI): domain Bacteria; kingdom Pseudomonadati; phylum Pseudomonadota; class Gammaproteobacteria; order Pseudomonadales; family Pseudomonadaceae; genus Pseudomonas; species Pseudomonas beijingensis. The sequence goes on from NZ_CP117425.1 coordinate 6,436,481, forward strand.
CATGGCCGATTCCAGGAAGATCTGACCGTCGGTGATGGAAATCACGTTGGTCGGAACGAACGCGGAAACGTCACCAGCCTGGGTTTCGATGATCGGCAGAGCGGTCAGGGAACCGGTCTTGCCAGTCACGGCGCCGTTGGTGAACTTCTCTACGTACTCTTCCGAAACGCGGGATGCGCGCTCCAGCAGACGGGAGTGGAGATAGAACACGTCGCCTGGGTAGGCTTCACGGCCTGGTGGACGGCGCAGCAGCAGGGAAATCTGGCGGTAGGCCACTGCTTGCTTGGACAGATCGTCATAAACGATCAGCGCGTCTTCACCGCGGTCGCGGAAGTATTCGCCCATGGTGCAACCGGAGTACGGTGCCAGGAACTGCAGTGCGGCCGATTCGGAAGCACTGGCGGCAACGATGATGGTGTTAGCCAGAGCACCGTTCTCTTCCAGCTTGCGAACCACGTTGGCGATGGTCGATTGCTTCTGACCGATTGCCACGTAGACGCAGAAGATGCCGCTGTTTTTCTGGTTGATGATCGCGTCGATCGCCAGAGCGGTCTTACCGATCTGACGGTCACCGATGATCAGCTCACGCTGGCCACGGCCGACAGGGATCATGGCATCGACAGCCTTGTAGCCAGTCTGTACAGGCTGGTCTACCGACTTACGCCAGATCACGCCTGGAGCAACTTTCTCGACCGCGTCGGTCTCGGTGTTGTTCAGCGGACCTTTGCCGTCAACAGGGTTACCCAGTGCGTCGACAACGCGACCCAGCAGTTCCTTACCAACCGGAACTTCGAGGATGCGGCCGGTGCACTTGGCGCTCATGCCTTCAGCCAACGTCGTGTACGCGCCCAATACCACGGCACCTACAGAGTCTTGCTCCAGGTTGAGGGCCATACCGTAGACGCCGCCCGGAAACTCGATCATCTCGCCGTACATGACGTCGGCCAGACCGTGAATCCGCACGATGCCGTCAGATACGCTTACGACAGTGCCTTCGTTACGGGCTTGGGAGGTCACATCGAGTTTGTCGATGCGGCCCTTGATAATTTCACTTATTTCGGAAGGATTGAGTTGCTGCATTGCTCTGCTGCCCCTTCAAACTCAAGATTTCAATGCTTCGGCAAGTTTCGCGATTTTGCCGCGAATCGAGCCATCGATAACCAGGTCGCCGGCGCGGATGACAACGCCCCCAATCAGGGACTTGTCTTCCTCGACTTGCAGGCGCACTTCCCGGTTGAGTCGTGCACTGAGAACCTTGGCGAGTTTGTCTTGCTGTTCTTGGTTCAATGCAAAAGCACTGGTGACTTCCACGTCTACCGATTTCTCTTGCTCGGCCTTGTACAGGTCGAAAAGAGCGGCGATCTCCGGCAGAAGCGGGAGACGGTCGTTTTCGGCAACGACATGAATGAAATTCTGTGCCTTGGCATCGAACTTGTCGCCGCACACGTCAATGAACGTGGCGGCCTTTTCTGCGCTCGTCAGTCGCGGGGCCTTGAGCACGCGCTGCATGGTGTCATCTTTCGACACCGCTGCTGCCAGGCCGAGCATGGCTGACCAATTGGCCAGTTGCTGGTGGGCCTGAGCGTGCTCGAAGGCCGCCTTAGCGTAAGGTCGGGCCAACGTGGTCAGTTCTGCCATGATCGCCCTCGCTTAGATTTCAGCAGCCAGTCGGTTAACCAGCTCTGCGTGCGCGTTTTGATCGATTGTGGCACCCAGGATCTTCGAAGCACCGCCAACGGCCAGGCTACCCACTTGGGCACGCAGCGCGTCTTTGACACTGTTGAGTTCCTGTTCGATCTCGGCTTGAGCCTGAGCCTTCACACGGTCAGCTTCGACGCGAGCCTGTTCACGGGCTTCGTCGACAATCTGGGTACCGCGTTTCTTGGCTTGCTCGATGATTTCAGCTGCCTGAGCCTTCGCTTCGCGCAGTTGCTGACCCACTTTCTCATGGGCCAACTCCAGGTCGCGAGCTGCACGGCTGGCAGCGTCCAGACCATCAGCGATCTTCTTTTGACGTTCGTGCAATGCCGCAATGACCGGAGGCCATACGAACTTCATGCAGAACAGTACAAAAATCAGGAACGCAACGGACTGGCCAATCAGGGTCGCATTAATGTTCACGCCAACACCTCGCAGTTACGTTGTCCATCACACCAATCTACTCGAGACATCCGAGTAATTAGCCAGCGATTTGACCAACGAACGGGTTCGCAAAGGTGAAGAACAGCGCGATACCAACACCGATCATGGTCACGGCGTCGAGCAGACCGGCCACGATGAACATTTTGACTTGCAGCATTGGAACCATTTCTGGCTGACGCGCTGCGCCTTCCAGGAACTTGCCGCCCAACAGGCCGAAACCAATTGCGGTACCCAGTGCGCCCAGGCCGATCAACAGTGCAACAGCGATAGCGGTTAGACCAACTACAGTTTCCATCTTTCCTCCCGACTTTTACGTCGTATGGTTTAGGTTTTTTAGATTAAAGCGGTAAAACAAATCGTTTCATGCCCTGGTCGGGCCCCTTCCCGTTTGACCGGGAAGGACATCAGACTAGTCGAGACTGGCCTTAATGGTTTTCTTCGTGCGCCATCGACAGGTAGACGATGGTCAGCATCATGAAGATGAACGCCTGCAGGGTGATGATCAGGATGTGGAACACAGCCCACGCCCACTGCAGAACTACACCCAGGCCGCTGAGCCACAGCAGGCCGCTGCCGAACATCACAGCGATCAGGATGAACACCAGCTCGCCGGCATACATGTTGCCGAACAGACGCAGTGCCAGAGAAATCGGTTTGGCGATCAGGGTCACGAATTCCAGCAGGAAGTTCACCGGGATCAGCAGGGCTTGAACCAGGATGTTCTTGCTGCCGAACGGGTGCAGGGTCAGTTCGCCGATGAAGCCGCCGATGCCCTTGACCTTGATGCTATAGAAAATGATCAGTGCGAAAACCGAGAACGCCATGCCCAGGGTCGCGTTCGGGTCGGTGGTCGACACGGCGCGGAATGGGATGTGTGCATCACCGGAGATCAGGATGGCCAGCTGAGGAATCCAGTCGACCGGTACCAGGTCGATGGCGTTCATCAGGAACACCCAGACGAAGATGGTCAGTGCCAGCGGTGCAATCACCGGGCTGCGGCCATGGAAGCTGTCTTTCACGCTGCCATCGACGAATTCGACCAGTACTTCAACGAAGTTCTGCAGTGCACCTGGCTGACCAGAGGTCGCCTTCTTGGCCGCCATGCGGAAAAGAAGAACGAAAATCAGGCCCAGTGCGACCGACCAGCCGAGGGTATCGACGTGGAAAGCCCAGAAGCCCATTTCCTTGGCTTCTGCTGCGGTGTGGGCAAAGCCCCAGCCGCCGTTGGGTAGCTGACCGAAGGTCAGGTTCTGCAAGTGGTGCTGGATATAGCCCGAAGCGGTTGTCTCTGCCATGGTTGCCTCAAACGCCCTAAGGTCTCGAAAGTCTTGTTCTCATTAGCAGGGGAGCGAACCAGCTGACCAGTTGGGTCAGCACGAAGACGCCGAATACAGCCAGCGGCGCCAATGGCTTCACACCTGCAAACGTCAGTGCAAACAGCACTGCCGTCAAAATCAGTTTCCCCGCCTCGCCGGCATAAAAAGACCGGACGATAGCCTGGGCTGCTCGGGCGCCGGAAAACCGAAAGGCCCTGTGAGCAAAGTAAATATTGGGAAGCAAGGCTATCAGGCCTCCGCAAAGTCCTGAGTATCCGGCGACGACTCCTTTCCATTGCCAGAGCGCCAATGCGGCGATCAGTACGACGGTGAATTGAGCCATCAGAACCGGGAAAACTGCCAGACGATGGAACGGCAAGCGGTTTGGCGTGCGGGTTTCCATCGCTTTTGCTCTCCAATAGTCGGCCGCCATAATTCAATAACTTGGCATAATTTGTGCCGACAAAATGCGCGCAGAGTATAGGGGCGGTTCTGCCCCTATTCAACTGCCAGGTAGTGATTTCCGACTGCGCGCTACAAGAGCAATTGTTTCAGCGAATGTGCGCAAGGACGCCTTGCAACTCATCGAGGGAGTTATAACCGATCACCAATTGGCCCTTGCCCTTCTTCCCGTGGCGAATCTGCACCGCAGAGCCCAGGCGCTCGGCCAGGCGTTGTTCGAGGCGGGCGATATCCGGATCGATCTTGGGGGCCTCGACAGGTGCCGGTTTGCCACTGAGCCACTGGCGAACCAGTGCCTCGGTCTGGCGCACGGTGAGGCCGCGTGCGACAACGTGTCGCGCCCCTTCAACCTGTTGATTTTCCGGCAAACCGAGCAATGCCCGGGCATGACCCATTTCCAGGTCGCCATGGGACAGCATGGTCTTGATGACTTCCGGCAACGCAATCAGGCGCAGCAGGTTGGCCACGGTCACGCGGGACTTGCCCACCGCCTCGGCGACCTGTTGCTGGGTCAGCTGGAATTCCTGCTGCAAGCGCTGCAGGGCCACGGCTTCCTCGATCGGGTTGAGGTCTTCACGCTGGATGTTCTCGATCAACGCCATGGCGATGGCCGTTTCATCCGGCACATCGCGGACCATCGCCGGGATGGTTTCCTGGCCAGCCTGCTGGCTGGCGCGCCAGCGACGTTCGCCGGCGATGATCTCGAAGCGCCCATTGGCGATCGGCCGGACCACGATCGGCTGCATCACACCCTGGCTCTTGATCGACTGGGCCAATTCTTCCAACGCCTGCGGGTCCATGTCTCGGCGCGGCTGGTATTTGCCGCGCTGGATCAGGTCCAGGGGCAGGTGCTGCAGCTCGCGCTGGTCGGCCTGTACGGCCTGTTCTTCCAGCGAGCTGACAGTCGGACCGCTGAGCAGTGCATCCAGTCCACGTCCGAGACCTCGTTTCTTGACGGCCATGGGGTTTCCTTAAGTTGGCTGGGCTGCAGCGGTGCGTGGGTTGCGGCGCTGACGGCGAACCATCTCGCCCGCCAGGGCCAGGTAAGCCAGCGCACCACGGGATTGTTTGTCGTAGGCCAGAGCCGGCATGCCGTAGCTCGGCGCTTCGGCCAGGCGGATGTTACGCGGGATGACGGTGTCGTAGAGCTGCTCGCCAAAGTGTTCCTTGAGCTGGGCCGAGACATCGTTCATCAGGCTCAGGCGCGGGTCGTACATGGTCCGCAACAGGCCTTCGACCTTCAGGTCCGGGTTCAGCAGTTCGGCGATGCGCTTGATGTTATCCACAAGGTCGCTCAACCCTTCCAGGGCGAAGTACTCGCACTGCATGGGGATAATGACCCCATCGGCGGCCACCAGGGCGTTGAGGGTCAGCATCGACAGCGATGGCGGGCAGTCGATCAGGATGTAATCGTAGTTTTCCCGGATCGGCGCCAAGGCGCTGCGCAGGCGGCTTTCCTTCATCTGCATTTCCAACAGCACCACTTCGGCCGCCGTCAGGTCACGGTTGGCCGGCAGCAGTTGATAACCGCCATGTTCGGAGAAGTGCATGGCCTGGCCCAGATCGCATTCGCCGATCAGGACGTCGTAGATGGAGTTTTCCAAGCCATGTTTATCCACACCGCTGCCCATGGTGGCGTTGCCCTGTGGATCGAGGTCGATCAACAGCACCCGGCGCTTGGTCGCGACCAGGGATGCTGCGAGGTTGATGCAGGTGGTGGTCTTGCCCACACCACCTTTCTGGTTCGCTATCGCGAATACCTTAGCCATTCTTGCTTGTGTTCCCAATCATGCCGTGCGGCGCAGTATCAGCAGATGGCGTTGGCCTTGGCAACCGGGTACGGCCAAGGCGTGTTCGCTATCGAGGTGGAAGTCTGCCGGCAATGCTACCAGCTCATCGGCCGGATGAACGCCCTTCATTGCCAGCCAGCGCGTATCGGCGTCACCCAGGTGGCGAGTCCAGTTGCTGAAGTTTTCCATGCTGCTGAACGCCCGGGAGATGATCCCGTTGAACGGCTCGGCAGGCTGGAACGCTTCGACGCGGCTGTGGATAACTTGCAGGTTATCCAGTTTGAGTTCGAGTTTGACCTGGGTCAGGAAGCGGGTCTTCTTGCCGTTGCTGTCCAGGCAGGTCACTTGCGAGTCGGGAAACAGGATCGCCAGCGGGATGCCCGGCATGCCACCGCCACTGCCGACGTCCAGCCAACGACCGTTTTCGATGAAGGACATCACGCTGAGGCTGTCGAGCAAATGCCGCGAGACCATTTCATCCGGATCACGCACGGCGGTCAGGTTGTAGGCCTTGTTCCATTTGATCAACAGCGCCAGATAACCCAGCAATTGCGCGTGCTGGGCTTCGGTCAGGCTGACGCCGAGCTGACGGGCACCTGTGGATAACTCTTCAGCGTGTTGCGAGGTGACCATCGAACTCAAGCGCTTTGCTCCAACTGGCGGCCCGCGCCGCGTTTTTTCAAATGAATCATCAACAGGGAAATCGCCGCTGGCGTGACGCCGGGAATGCGCGAGGCCTGGCCCAGGGTCTCTGGACGGGTCGCGCCGAGCTTGCTCTGGATTTCTTTCGACAACCCGGAAATGCCGGTGTAATCGATATCCACAGGCAGCTTGGTGTCTTCGCTGGCGCGCAGGCGGGCGATTTCATCTTGCTGGCGGTCGATGTAACCGGCGTACTTGGTCTTGATCTCGACCTGTTCGGCCACTTGCGGATCTTCCGCTCCCTGGCCGGTGACTTCCACCAGCCCGGCGTAATCGATTTCCGGACGGCTCAAGAGGTTGAGCAGGTTGTATTCATGGGTCAGCGGAGTGCCGAATTTCGCCGCAATGGCATCGCCCTGCTCGGTACCGGGACGAACCCAGGTGCTTTTCAGGCGCTGCTCTTCCAGTTCGATACTCTCGCGTTTCTTGCAGAACGCGGCCCAGCGCACGTCATCCACCAGACCCAGCTCGCGACCTTTCTCGGTCAGGCGCAGGTCGGCGTTGTCTTCACGCAGGATCAGGCGATATTCAGCGCGGGATGTGAACATCCGATACGGTTCCTGGGTACCCAGGGTAATCAAGTCGTCCACCAGCACACCGATGTACGCCTCATCGCGGCGCGGGCACCAGGCTTCTTTGCCCTTGGCGAGCAGTGCGGCGTTGGCTCCGGCGAGCAAACCCTGGGCACCCGCTTCTTCGTAACCGGTGGTGCCGTTGATCTGCCCGGCGAAGAACAGACCGCCGATAGCTTTGGTTTCCAGGCTGTACTTCAAATCGCGCGGATCGAAGTAGTCGTACTCGATCGCATAACCCGGACGCACGATGTGCGCGTTCTCCATGCCACGGATCGATTGCACGATCTGCAATTGCACGTCGAACGGCAGACTTGTGGATATCCCGTTCGGATATAGCTCATGGGTGGTCAAACCTTCCGGTTCGATGAACACCTGGTGGCTTTCCTTGTCGGCAAAGCGATGGATCTTATCTTCGATCGACGGGCAATAGCGCGGGCCGACACCTTCGATTTCACCGGCAGCGGAATACATCGGCGAACGATCGAGGTTCGCCGCGATGATTTCGTGGGTGCGGGCGTTGGTGTGGGTGATCCAGCAACTGACTTGCCGTGGATGCTGTTCCTTGTTGCCCATGAACGACATCACCGGGATCGGCGTATCGCCAGGCTGCTCGGTCATCACCGAGAAATCCACGGACTTGCCGTCGATGCGAGGTGGCGTACCGGTTTTCAGACGCCCGACACGCAATGGCAACTCACGCAGACGGTGAGCCAGAGCAATCGACGGCGGATCACCGGCGCGACCGCCAGAAAAATTCTGCAAACCGATGTGGATAAGTCCGCCGAGGAAGGTACCCGTGGTCAACACCACGGAATCGGCGAAGAAACGCAGGCCCATTTGCGTGACCACACCGCGGACCTGGCCCTGCTCGACGATCAGGTCATCGGCCGCTTGTTGAAATATCCACAGGTTCGGCTGGTTTTCCAGGATTTCACGGACAGCGGCTTTGTACAGGACTCGGTCAGCCTGGGTGCGAGTAGCGCGCACGGCCGGGCCTTTGCGGCTGTTCAATACGCGAAACTGGATACCACCCTTATCGGTGGCCATGGCCATCGCACCGCCAAGGGCATCGATTTCCTTGACCAGGTGGCTTTTGCCGATGCCACCAATGGCAGGGTTGCAGCTCATGGCACCGAGGGTTTCCACGTTATGCGTCAGCAACAGGGTTTTTGCCCCCATGCGTGCTGATGCAAGTGCTGCCTCGGTACCGGCATGACCGCCGCCGATGACGACTTCAAAACGGGAAGGGAAATCCACCACGCACCTCGTGCCTGCTTTATTCAGGTAATTCGGAAATAGGTTTTGAGTCTGGCCCTGGGCGTTTTTCGAGCCAGGTCGGCAAGTATAGGGACTTCGCCCTTTCTAAAGAACCCTTTGCACAAAATTTAACCAGCTGTGGAGAACTCGCGGTTAAAAAAATATAAAAAAGAAAGAAATTTATAAAATCTTTGTTTTTATGTTTATTCTTACTGACCCCACTATCTGTGGATAAAGCTCTGTAGGCCTTATTTTTCAATATGTACAGAGATTCAAAACCCTGTGGTCATGTGCCAGTGAGGGGCTTGGATAACCGGTGTAAGCCTGTGGATGAATGAGGTGGTTATCCACAGAGGCGGTTATCTTCAGTTTTGGAGGCCGCTTATCAACCGACCTCAATGGCAGTTATTCACAGGGCTTAATCCACAAAAACAGCCGCTACGAGGTCGCAGCAGCATCCACAGGTAAGCCGCCACCAAGGGCAATCGGTTTAAAAAAGAGAGGAGGAACCGGGTTTGCGTTGCACTCGATTGGCTTTCGAGGACAAACCCGGTTGCAGAGGTGGGGCTATTTACCGATGCAGAAGCTGGAAAAGATCCGGCCCAGCAAGTCATCGGAGCTGAAGGCACCGGTAATTTCCCCCAGGGACTGTTGCGCCTGGCGCAGGTCTTCGGCCAACAACTCACCAGCCCCCGCCAAGGTCAGCTGCGCCCGACCGTGTTCCAGGGCTGCACTGGCATGGCGCAACGCTTCCAGATGCCGTCGGCGAGCGCTGAAGCTGCTTTCAGAGGTCTGCTCGTAGCCCATACAGGCCTTGAGGTGCTCGCGCAGCAGCTCCAGGCCTTCACCCGCCGACTTCGCGCTCAGGCTGATGGTTACGTGCCCGTCATCGCTGACGTCCAGGGCGATCGCTTCCCCAGTCAAATCGGCCTTGTTGCGAATCAGGGTGACTTTCGCCGGATCTGGACGGACCTCGAGGAATTCAGGCCATAAAGCAAAAGGATCGTCCGCTTCCGGCGCGGTGGCATCCACCACCAGCAATACCCGGTCGGCTTCACCGATGGCCTTGAGCGCCCGTTCGACGCCGATTTTTTCCACCTGGTCCTCGGTGTCGCGCAAACCGGCCGTGTCCACCACGTGCAGCGGCATGCCGTCGATGTGGATATGTTCACGAAGGATGTCCCGGGTGGTGCCGGCGATCTCGGTGACAATCGCCGCCTCGCGGCCGGCCAGGGCATTCAACAGGCTGGACTTGCCGGCATTCGGTCGTCCAGCGATCACCACAGTCATCCCGTCGCGCAACAAGGCACCCTGCCCGGCTTCGCGCAGTACTGTGGATAACTCATCGCGCACCTTATCGAGCATGCTCAGCACATGGCCATCGGCGAGGAAGTCGATTTCTTCTTCCGGAAAGTCGATCGCCGCCTCGACGTAGATCCGCAGGCCGATCAATTGTTCGGTGAGGTTATGCACACGCTGGGAAAACGCTCCTTGCAAGGAACGCAATGCGTTGCGGGCGGCCTGGGCAGAACTGGCTTCGATCAAATCGGCAATCGCCTCGGCCTGGGCCAGGTCGAGCTTGTCGTTGAGGAAAGCCCGTTCGCTGAACTCACCCGGACGGGCCAGGCGGCAGCCCAGTTCAAGGCAACGCTTGAGCAGCATGTCCAGCACGATAGGACCACCGTGCCCTTGCAGTTCCAGCACGTCTTCGCCGGTGAACGAGTTTGGCCCTGGGAAATACAAGGCCAGCCCTTCGTCCAGCACCTGCTGGTCATCACTGAAAAACGGGCCGTAATGCGCGAACCGCGGCTTGAGTTCACGACCGCTGATTGCCTTGGCTGCGGCACTGGCCAAGGGCCCCGAAATACGGACGATGCCGACACCGCCGCGACCTTGGGCGGTGGCAACGGCGGCGATGGTTTCACGCGGTGCGCTCATAAACCGGTATCCAGACAAAAATGGCAGATAGCAAAACGCCCCACTAGGGGGCGTTTTGTGTGGTTATCCACAGAGCAAGTTACGCCTCGGCTTTTTTCGTCGCCGCTTCGATCTTACGCGTGATGTACCACTGCTGAGTGATGGACAACACGTTGTTCACAACCCAGTACAGCACAAGACCCGCCGGGAACCACAGGAAGAAGAAGGTGAAGATGATTGGCATCATTTTCATGACCTTCGCCTGCATCGGGTCCGGAGGCGTTGGGTTCAGTTGCTGCTGGATGAACATGGTCGCGCCCATGATGATCGGCAGGATGAAGAACGGATCCTTGATCGACAGGTCGGTAATCCACAGCATGAACGGTGCCTGACGCATCTCCACGCTTTCCAGCAGAACCCAGTAAAGCGCGAGGAACACGGGCATTTGCACAAGAATCGGCAAGCATCCACCCAGCGGGTTGATCTTCTCTTTCTTGTACAGCTCCATCATGGCCTGGGACATTTTCTGCCGGTCATCGCCATGTTGTTCTTTCAGGGCGGCCAGTTTCGGTGCCACTGCACGCATGCGCGCCATGGATTTGTAGCTGGCGGCCGACAACGGGAAGAAAATCCCCTTGATCAGCATGGTCAGGAAAATGATCGACCAGCCCCAGTTACCGACGATGCTGTGGATATGTTGCAGCAGCCAGAAGATCGGCTGGGCAATAAACCACAGGAAGCCGTAGTCCACGGTCAGTTCCAGGCCTGGGGACAACTCTTTCAGCACCGCCTGGCTTTTTGGACCGGCATACAGAATGGCGCTGGTTTCGGCTTTTGCACCTGGCGCGGCAGTCAATGTCGGGCCGGTGTAACCGATGATGAAGTTGCCCTTGCTGTCTTTACGCGTCTGGACGACGTGGCTGTCGCCTTTCTGCGGAATCCAGGCTGTTACAAAATAGTGCTGCAGCCAGGCAACCCAACCACCTTGGACGGTTTCCTTGAGCTGGGCCTTGTCCATGTCCTTCATGGATACTTTTTTGTACGGCTCCGAACTTGTCCACAGGGCGGCGCCCAGGTAAGTCGCAGTGCCGGTGGCCGTGCTGGAGGAAGGATCGTCGCTGGCGTCACGCTTGAGCTGCGCGAACATCGCGCCGGACCAAGGCTGGGCACTCTGGTTGTCGATCAGATAAGAAACGGTTACGTCGTACATGCCACGTTTCACGGTGAAACGCTTGATGTAGTTGACGCCATCCTTGCTGAACTTCAGATCCACGACCAGTTGGTCCTGACCGTCAGCCAGTTGATAAGTCTTCTTCTCGGCAGAGTAGACCGGGCGGCCGGCCGGGGTTCGAATCCGGGCCGTTGGTACCGATCAGGCCACTTTGGGCCAGATAGGTGCGCTCGTTACCGTTGTCGAACAACTGGAACGGGATTTCCGGATGATCCTGGCGACGTGGGTACAGCGGCAGTTTCAGCTGGGCGATGTCACCACCCTGTGGATCGATTGCCAGCTCAAGCACGTCCGTTTTGATCTGGATGAGATCTTTGCTTACGGCCACAGGGGCTTCGGCAGGAGCGCTGGTATCGCTTGCCGCGCGGGGGATGTCGTCATTACTGGCAGCGTTGTTGCCAACTGGAGCATCCGGCAGGCTCGGTGCGGTATTGCTGGCTGCAACATTCTGAGTCGGCAGGGCAGCCTGGCCATAGTCCTGGTTCCATTTAAGGACCATGACGTAGGACACGATTGCCAGGGCGACGATCAGGATCGTGCGTTTGATATCCATGATTACTCGGCCATCGAAGAAGAACGGGAGGTAGGGATAGGCGGAACCGGGTCATAACCGCCGGGATTCCACGGATGACAGCGACCTAAACGACGAAAGGTCAGCCAGCCACCGCGCAGGAGGCCATGATTTTCTATGGCTTCGTACGCGTAGCAGGAACAACTGGGGTAGAAACGACAGTGACTGGCCATCAAAGGACTAATGGCATAGCGATAAAACTGGATCGGAACGAGTGCCAGTTTACGCATCAGGACTGTCTACCCCTACAGTTTCGGTGTTGACTGCTGGTACTGGCTTGTTGCGTGCCAGACGCTTCCAGAGCTTGCCGAAATGCTGAATCAATTCGGGGTTTTCTACGTCACCCAAACCTTTGCGCGCGACGATAACAATGTCCCATCCAACCAGTGAATCCTGGTTCAGGCGGAACGATTCGCGCATCAGACGTTTGAGGCGATTGCGCTGAACGGAGAGCTTGACGCTCTTTTTCCCGATAACCAGCCCTAGTCGGGGGTGATCGAGATCGTTACTGCGCGCAAGGAGCAGGAGTTTTTTCCCCGGAACCTTGCCGGTAGGGGAGTCAAAGACTGCCTTGAAATGCCGGGGTGTAAGCAGACGCTTTTCCCGACTGAAGTCCTGACTCACCTCCAGTGCCGGATTATCAAACTGCCAGACGCGCACGACCTTTGGCGCGACGACGCGACAGGACGGCACGACCGTTCTTGGTAGCCATGCGAGCACGGAAACCGTGGGTACGAGCGCGTTTGATAGTGCTTGGTTGGAAAGTACGTTTCATGTCGTGTTACCTGGTTCGTCCACAACGGGCCGGAATGGCCCCCGTTTTAAGAGACCGGGGATTCTAGAGAAAGCAAGCCTCTAGGTCAATTTCCAACCAGCGTTTCCTTTAAATAGATATCCAGCCGCTTTCGGCGGATTCATCACACAGCGCTAGATATAGAAATAAAGAAGGGAATTATTTAAAGCTTTTCTGTAAAGCTTATAAAAGCAAGGGCGCCACCTTTCTGTGGATAACCAGGCTCAGACCTTGTAATCCGCCATGTACAGAGAATGACAACTACAGGGGAAAGCGGTGTCCAGCCTGTGCTGCGCTGTCGGATAAGCTGTGGGTGGAATGCATGGTTATCCACAGGGCGGTTATCCACCGAGTTTCGCCCCCACTTGTGCAACGACCTCAGGCACGGTTATCCACAGAGCTTATCCACTGACCGCCGGTCGCCTTTCTCTCAGTTAACGCATTGATAAATCATGAGCGATGAGCAACCTGCGTGTGGATAAGTGCACGTCTGCTCGCTACAATGGCCGCTTGTTTTTGCCTCACCGGCTTTCAACTTAGGGGATATCCGTGTCAGTGGAACTTTGGCAGCAGTGC